>NZ_CDGG01000001.1 GCF_000821065.1 Oceanobacillus oncorhynchi | reverse complement strand
ATATTTTATTGTCTGGTGGCGAGAGCGAAGAGGTCACACCTGTTCCCATGCCGAACACAGAAGTTAAGTTCTTCAGCGCCAATGGTAGTTGGGGGCTTCCCCCTGCGAGAGTAGGACGTTGCCAGGCAGCATATTGAAAAAGAGTTAAGCATCATGCTTAGCTCTTTTTTTGTTTAGAAATATATGAAAGAATGTTACTGAACGAAAAATCGCTAGGATAAACATCGACCAAGCATTCTATTTATAAGCTAGCATTAATACAAGTTTTTAGTACTTCTATTTAGCTGTTATTATAATCATACATAAAAAATAGAATTTTATTGGTGTACTGTCTTTGAAATATACGTGCTGTATGGTGAACCTCTTCAAATGTGTATGTATTATTTGAAGACATTCATAAAAATCCACGATAAGAAACATATACAATGAAGGACTTTCTTTATATTGAATATATCTCATAAATCCATTCTATACCGATTATCCGGGAGAGGAAAATGAGTGTATTTTTTTGTGGCATAGGAAATTATAGAATTATTGCTTTGTGGATAACTATTTATAGAAAAAAGCCGCGTCCAGCTCCGGGCGCCAAACTTTAGAGACTTCGCGTTGTACCCTGCGATAAAGAAGACTCAGCGATTAGCGAAACGACAGACAGAGCTAAAGTCGCGCTTATGCTTCGAGGGTAAAAAAGAAATTCGCTTTTTTTCTGCGAGATCTTTGCCCTGGGCCCGGGACTGCGATTACTCGTCTCATCGAAAACCGTCGTAGCGGACATCTTCTTGGCAAGCACACCGAAGTTTTAAAGAACAAGCTGTATTCTTGTTTTTTTAACTTCGTTCCTCTTCGATATTTGAATTTTAAATTACATACTAAAAAGACGAGAAGTATCCAGGTTTAATGGTACTTCTCGTCTTTTTCCTTATTTAGATATATTCCATCGGTTATTAATGGAATCTGTTATACTTGTAATCGCTCCGTCTCCGGTAACATTACATGCTGTACCTAAGCTGTCTTGAGCAAGATATAGTGCAATCATTAAGGATACCATTGTCGGCCCGAAGCCTAACATGGATTCAAGCAGGCCGATAGAAGCCATAACAGCTCCGCCAGGTACCCCAGGCGCTGCAATCATCGTCACTCCCAATACAAGTAAGAAAGGAAAAACAGATCCAAATGTGATGGAGTCTCCCTGTAAAAATAAAACTGCAGTTGCACAGCTTAACAGGGTAATAGTGCTTCCTGATAAATGAATATTAGCAAGTAAAGGAATCGTGAAATCAGCAATATTGCTTTTTACCTTTAATTTTTTGGACTGTGCTAATGTAACAGGTATTGTAGCAGCGGAGGATTGAGTTCCAAGCGCTGTGAAATAAGCCGGCAGCATGGTTTTTAACATCCGGAAAGGATTCTGTTTACTCAATGCTCCAGCAACTGAATACTGAAAGATTAAATATAAAACATGTAACAGAATAATCATCACAAAGACAACTGCGAATACTTGTAAAATAGAAGCGACCTGTCCTGCATGTGTCATGTTGGCAAAGATTCCAAAAATATGAATTGGCAGTAATGGAATAATTGCTTTGCTGATAACTAATTCGACAATAGAGCGAAAATCAGTAAATACTTTTAATAACGTATCATTTTTTAATGCTGCCATTCCAATTCCTAAAATAAACGAAAGAATAAGTGCGGTAATTACTTCAAAAGGCGGATGAATCTCAAAATCCAAAAAACCTTCCAGCAGTGCGCCGCTTGGGTCATTAAACATTGTTAATGACTGTCCGCTTAAAATAGATGGATACAGATTGCTTGCAGCTGTATATGCTACAATACCAGCGAAGATAGTTGATACATAAGCAATTAAAGCTGTAATCGATAATAATTTTCCGGCTCCTTTTCCCATATAACCAATTCCGGGTGCGATAAACCCTAAAATAATTAGCGGGATGATAAAGCTGAGGAATCCGCCAAAAATATCATTAAATGTGGCGAACAATCGAATAAGCCAATCATTTGCAATTATTCCGACAATAATACCGAGAGCAATTGCAATAATAATACGAAATAATAAACCAAAGCGTTGCATAAGAAACTCTCCAATCTGGTTTGTAAATAATATGTAACGGACATAGTATAACTCAAAATTAAGACGATAGCCAGACTTTATTAAGTAAAACGAATGGAAAAAGAAAGGAAGTCAGCTATTTATTCATATGTTTCAAATGGTTTAGAAATGCAGCCCAAGATTATTATTTTTTGTAGAATATAGAAAAGAGAAGCATCCCGGAGGATACTTCCCAGTCTGAGATATTAACTCATTCCAAATGGTCCTAATGTTTCCGTCTCCTTGTTTCCTGAACCTGATTTTTGTTTAGAGCTGAAAAAAGGAGCTGCTTGCTGCAAAGCCTGACCTACATTTTGTTGTTGATTGGTCATAGAATAAAAAGTGGCTGCACCAATACCGACAGAGGCAACCAATGGAAGCCAAATTGAGTTTTTTTCCATACTAATCCTTCCTTTCAACATATGTGAAAAAGACAGTTAGTAAAAGCTGGCCAGTTGATAGATGGCCAGCTCAGACAGACTTATTATTTCCAGAGGAAAATAAATTATGAAAGACATTAATTAACAGCATCTATAGTTGTATCTAAGGCTGCATTCATGCCGGCTATTCTTCCGGTAACGAGTGCAGAAGTAATATTATACCCGCCTGTATAGCCATGTATATCTAAAATTTCTCCGCAAAAATATAGGCCATGCATGATTTTTGATTTCATGGTGTTTGGTACAATTTCTTTAATTGAAATACCTCCGCCAGTAACAAAAGCTTTTTCCATTGGAAGACTGCCGTGTACTTGGAAGGAGAAATTTTTAATTTCTTTTGTAAATTGAAGCATGGTGTTTTTCGAGATATTGGCACATTTTTGTTCAGAGCCGATGTCATGCGTTTCCATTAAATAGTCAAGAAGACGTTCAGGAATCAGTCCTTTGACTGCATTTTTAAACGCTTTTTTTGGATTATCTTCAAGGGTATGCATGATTTGTTTAAATAAATCATCTTCGGTTATTTCGGCTAAAATATCGAGATGCATTTCTACAGCATCTCTGCCCCGCATCAGCTCTTTAACGACAAACTGGGAACAGCGCAAAACGGCAGGACCGGAAATACCAAAATGAGTGAAAATCATATCCATCTGATGGGTGATAATTGGTTTTCCCCGTTTATTTAATACGCTTAAACGAATATCTCTTAGAGATAAGCCTTGAAGTTTTTTTTGCTTAATAAAGGCTTCTTTCGAGGTGAGCGCTACTTCTGTCGGGTAAAGTGTCGTTACCGTATGACCGGCAATTTTAGCCCATGGATAAGCATCACCTGTCGAGCCAGTGTGAGGTACCGCTTTTCCGCCGGCTGCCAGAACGATGGCGGCAGCTTCTATAGAAGGTTCTTCATCGAAGTGTACCTTGTGCAGATTCTCCCCATATTCTATTGCAGCTGCTTTTGTATTCATTTTTACGGTGACACCTTGTTCTTTTAATTGATTAATAAGTGCATTAACCACATCCATTGCTTTGTTGGATTCTGGAAACATTCTGCCATGATCTTCCTCCTTTAAAGCAATCCCGAGACCTTCAAAATAATCGATAATATCATAATTATTAAACACTGAAAAAGCACTATATAAAAATTTACCATTGCCAGGAATATGTTTTATTACTTCCTCCTGCGGTAAACGGTTTGTTACATTACAGCGGCCTCCGCCGGAGATGGCTAATTTCTTGCCCAGCTTTTTTCCTTTTTCAATCAGCAGTGTTTTGGCGCCGTGCTCTGCAGCAGATATAGCTGCCATTAATCCAGATGGTCCTCCGCCGATGACGACAACATCATAATCCAAGGTTTCTCATTCCTTTCTTTTCCTTCCGTATCGTAGCACTTTCTATAAAAATGTACAATCCTGATAAAAAATTTCTTCTATATATCATAAGGGAAATGAGGGCTGCTTAGGATGTAATAGAATGAAATGAAATTTATTTGTCGTTTTTTAGCAGATTAAATCAAGCAATGTAGACAAAAAGTATGCTAAAATTAATAGGAAGTGCTAAAATAAAGCAATCTATTTTATTAATCTAATTGTAGGTGAAAAAGTTACAATGTCAAATATGCTACGAGGAACGATGCTTTTATCAGGTGCGTCGTTCCTGTCCAAGTTTTTAGGAATGATTTTTGTTATCCCGTTTTTTGCAATCGTTGGTACGACAGGTAATGCGCTGTTTGTATATGCGTACACACCTTACAGTATTTTTATTAGTTTATCCACAGTCGGCATACCGGCGGCAGTATCAAAATTTGTATCCAAATATAACGCTTTAGGTGATTATCAAATTGGGATGCGGATGTTCCGTGCCGGCAGTGCATTAATGCTAGTCACTGGCGTTGTTGCATTCCTTGTGATGTTTTTATCAGCTGATTGGATAGGAGCACAACAAATTAAAGGAGAAGGCGGACCAATAACCCCGGATGATATCGCCTTTGTTATCCGTATGGTCAGCTTTGCACTGATTGTTATTCCGGCAATGAGTATTGTCCGGGGATTTTTTCAGGGGAATCAGTCCATGGGGCCGACGGCTATCTCCCAAACCATAGAACAAATTGTGCGCATTATAGCTATTCTGCTCGGCTCTTATATTATTGTAAATTACTTTAACGGGTCGATTACTTTAGCAGTAGGTTTTGCTGCATTTGCAGCTTTAATCGGCGCCCTGGCAGCTTGTTTGGTTCTTTTCTGGTATTGGAGAAAAAGAAAACCGTTTATTGATAAGAAAATTGCAAACCAGAAGACGACACATGATTTTCGCACGGTCGATTTATTTAAGGAATTATTTCGATATGCCGGTCCATTTGTATTAGTTGGTCTAGCTATCCCGCTATATCAGCTTGTTGATCAGTTTACATTTCAGCCTGCCATGGTTGCCAGCGGCAGAGGAGCAACATATGATACAGAATTGGCTGTTATCAATAACTTGGGACATAAAATAGTTATTATACCGATGACTATCGCTACAGGGTTATCTATGGCGATGCTGCCATCGTTAACGAATGCTTTTACACAAAACGATCAAACTACTTATACAAAACTAATTAACCAGGCTTTACAGGTTATCATGGTATTTGTCATTCCGGCAGCTGCAGGAATTGCAATTCTTTCCGATGAAATTTTTGGTTCGTTATTTACGCTGGAAGATATTGAGATTACAGGGAAATTGATGGCCTTATATGCTCCAGTGGCATTGCTCTTTGGCCTGATTACAGTAACAGCTGGGATGCTGCAGGGTCTTGATCAGCAAAATTATGCGGTTATCAGTTTATTGGCCGGTCTTTTGGTAAAAGTATTATTCAACAGTCAGTTTATTCATATGTTCGGCGGACAAGGAGCCATTTTAGGTACGGCAATTGCAGCAGGTATTGCTGTTTTGCTTAATTTAATCCGAATAAAAAGAAGTGCTGATTTTTCTTATAAACAAACAGTAAAGCGAACGATTTTAATTTTGATTTTTACAGGAATGATGTGCTTCGTTATTGCAGTGTTAAAATTTGGTTTCAGCTTCTTTCTGCCATATCAGGAGGAACGCTGGGCAACGACGATGATGCTTTTCATCGGTATATCTGCAGGCGGACTATTCTATCTATTTTTAGCGTATAAATCAACATTGTTAGAACATATCTTTCAAGGGAATATACCAGGCTTAAATCGATTGAAACGCAAAAAATAAGGAGTTCTCCTATGCGATTAGATAAATTATTGGCAAATATGGCTGTTGGAAGCAGGAAAGAAGTAAAACAGCTGTTAAAAGCGAAAAAAGTCACTTTAAATAATCATGTGGTCAAAGACGGTTCGATAAAAGTAAATCCAGATATAGACAATATCCATGTAGATGGAGAGCCTGTCATTTATCAGGAATTTATTTATTTGATGCTTCACAAGCCTCCCGGAGTTGTATCGGCAACGGTCGATGCAAAGGATAAGACGGTCATTGACTTGTTATCCGAACAGGAAAGACATTTCCAGCCTTTCCCAGTGGGGAGGCTGGATAAAGATACAGAAGGTTTATTATTAATTACAAATGATGGAGATTTAGGCCACCACCTGACTTCTCCGAATAAAAATATACCGAAAATGTATCGTGCCAAGGTGAAGGGGGATCTGCCTCGGGATGTAATCCAACAATTTGCTGATGGAGTTACGCTGGAAGATGGTTACTTTACTAAACCAGCTAAACTGGAAATATTATCTGTAGATGAAGAATCGGGGATTTCTGAAGTACAAATAGAAATTACGGAAGGAAAATTTCATCAGATTAAACGGATGTTTGAAGCGGTTCAGGGGAAGGTTATCTATTTAAAGCGACATCGAATGGGAGAATTAACCCTAGATGACCAATTGGCGCGGGGAGCTTACCGCCCGCTGACCGAGGAGGAAGTAGCTTATTGCTACAGTTTAAAGAAATAAGGAGTTATGACCATGTCTCATTATTTTATAGGTATCCAGGTAAAGCCATTGTTGGCAGAGCAGCTGACAGAATGGCAGAAGCATTTCATGCAGCATCTTCCTTATAAGCAATGGACGGATAAGGAAGATTTTCATATTACGCTTGCTTTTTTAGGAGAAGTAGATGAAAAGTCGATAGAAACTCTCCGGAATGAGCTTTATTCTATCACAGCTTACACAGCATTTAATTTAAACAGAACAGGCTTAGGTACTTTTGGAAATAAACATCAGCCAAGGGTTTTATGGCTGGGGGTGGAAAATAATCCAATGTTGAACCGCATACAGCAGCAAGTAGTACAGATTTGTGAAATTATCGGCTATAAAAATGAGAAGAGAGCGTATACTCCGCATATTACTATCGCTAAGAAATGGGCAGATCAAAAGAAAACCGTAACAGAAGACAGCTGGAATAAAATAATATCCAATATGCCTTCCTTAGCTGAAGCATTTAACGTGGATGCGGTGGAGCTATACAAGATACATCCTTCTTCCACTCCGAAATATGAAATCATTCAGCGTTTTCCATTGCGTCATGAGTCATTTAGCTGAATCTCATTTACAAATAAGTGTGTGAAGGGACAGTTTGCAGACCTTTCAATGGCAACTAGAAGCGTAGCAGGTTTTCTGATGAGAAAAAGGAGAGAATAGGATGGCACAGTTAATTAAGCTACAGGATTATATTTCCAGATATGAGTGGGATACCTATCGTTACCCCACTCAATATATCAGACAAAAGAAAGAACAGTGGGAACAGTTCCATTCGGAATGGCTTGATCCATCTCTGAAGGAGGAGACCAAACAAGAGGCACAGCCGGAAGCAGAAGAGGTAAAAGAAAAAAACTCACTGCTGCAAAAATGGAAAGAACGATTTATCAAATCACCGGTTGTTGTAGAGGATTTGACTCCAGACGAAGAAATCGTAAAACGGAATAAACCGTTATTAAAGCTCCCTGATACGGAAGAAGAATTAAAGCAGGTTTTTCTGGATCGCATATTGGAAATTCAGATGAAATGGGCATCATCCACTGTTTCGCAGGTTTCTGTCGTTGATTCGAATTATTATAATGATCCATTATTACGATTTTTGCTGCAGCGGTTTCCAGATACATATCTTGTGATGTACCGTCCTATATTTGAAGTGAAGCAAGCGGCAGTGGAGACAGATATTATACTTATCACACCAATTGGAGTAGAAATACTATCATTTGTTGAACTGGATACAGACGAAGTAATTATGGCTGGAGACGAACGTACCTGGACCATTACTGCTAAAAATAATGAAGAGCCGGGGCGGCTGGTCAATCCATTAATTTCGTTAAAACGGTCGGAAAAATGGATTGAACGTTTTCTGAAGGAAGAGAATATCGATATTCCGATTAAAAAAACAGTGATATCCAGAATTAATCGTATTTTATATGCCACCGCACCTTACCAGACAGAAATTATCGATAAGCTCTCCTTCCCGGAATGGTTTAAAGAGAAGCGATCTATTCATTTACCGCTGAAAAAGAGGCAGCTCAGTGTGGCTGAATCCTTGTTAAGAAACAGCTTATCGCATTCTTTTCTGAGACCGGAATGGGAAGCAGAGTAAGCTGACGATGTATTTATTGATTGTGAATCCCCATGCTGGGAATGGGAAAGCAAAGCAGGCCTTTGAGCGTATTCAAAAGATGGAAAGTTTTCACAGCATCGAGCAAAAAACTTTATTTACTGACGCACCTGGGGAGGGCAAAGTGATTGCTGCAAATTATTCCGGGGATAGAAGGATAAAGCATGTTATCGTTATCGGCGGAGACGGAACCATGCATGAAGTAATGAATGGCTGGGTGAACCAAGAAGTGCCGGTTTCTTTTATTCCGACCGGTTCTGGAAATGATTTTGCCAGAGGGACCGGTCAAAATCGGAATGCAGAGAAGCAATGGCAGAAAATCATTTCAAGTCCGGATAGGTACTGCTATTGGAATGGCAGGGTTCAACTGGACAACAGTGAGAACAAAAAATTTATCAATAGTATCGGTGTCGGGATAGATGCAATAACGACAGAAGCAGCAAATAAATCTCGATTAAAGGGCTGGCTCAATCGTCTGGGTTTGGGGAAGCTGATTTACCTGATTGCATTAATCCGGGTAATCTGGAGCTTTCAACCGATGAATATTCGTTTGAAATACGATGGAAAGGTAAGGACATTGCAAAATGTCTGGCTCATTTCTGCAGCAAATCATCCCTATTGCGGCGGAGGGTTAAAGGTAGTACCACATGCAGTCCTGCATCAGGAATATCTGTCCATACTGATTGTTCATCAGATATCCAGAAAGAAAATTCTATTATTATTCCTGCTGATTATTTTTGGCCTGCATCGTTTTTTAAAGGAAGTAGAATTATTTCGGACGAAGGAGCTGGTGATAGAGGCTGATTCACCAGTCCGCTATCAGGCAGATGGAGAAACTGGAAGGCTCCGTACTTGTCTGATTACAAAGGATCAACGGGCAGTACATATTATATAAATAGAAACTTCATTCAGTAGGAGATTTACAGACGATTCTCCATGATAAATAGTAGAAAAAGCAGATTGATTGAAATTTTATTATATTTTAATATTATTGATAATGCATGTAGATATTGTAATTTTGATCATTTCTAGATACAATAAAGACTTAACACATGAAAAAGAATCATATTATTTATCGGAAATAGAGAAGGATTGCTTGTCTATCTGATTTATAACCAGATAAAAAGCAAGAATGGTCTATTGATGAATAAAGATTTTTCGGATGTTTCTTGAACACGCACTTGAATGCTAATTTTGAAAGATGGGAAGACATTATGATTAACTGGCTCGAACATGCTTTAGGTACAGGATGGCTTGTCAGACCGGCTGGAGGTTTGACCGGCGAGGCATTTATAGCTGAAAAAAATGGAAAGCGATTGTTTTTGAAACGGAACACATCGCCTTTCTTAGCTGTACTCTCTGCAGAAGGAATTGTACCAAAGCTTATTTGGACAAAGCGAATAGAAAATGGTGATGTTATTACCGCTCAAGAATGGCTGGAAGGGCGTTCTTTGAATGAAGAAGAAATGAAGCAGCAATCTGTGGCTGATTTATTGTATAAAATACATCATTCCTCGGAATTAATGCATATGCTGTTAAAAATGGGGAAAAAACCGGTAACCTCAGATGAAAGCTTCACCCAGCTTTGTTTACAATTAGAAAATAATGGCTTAATGCATGAGCGGGAAGAGGTACTGGAAGCAATTGGTTTGCTGGAAATGATGCTTCCTTATACAAGGAACCAAAGGCTCGCTGTATGTCATTGTGACATGAACCATAATAATTTAATCTTAACAAAAGAAAACATCATTTATTTAATTGATTGGGATAATGGAACCATTGCTGATCCTGCAACGGATATTGGTATGCTCTTAAAATGGTATATTCCAAAGGAAGATTGGAAAGAGTGGCTTATCAATTACGGAATAGAGCCGGACAGACAATGGTTTATTCGTATGTACTGGTATCTCCTGCAGGACAACCTCCAATTCTTATGCTGGCACTTTGACCGTAATGAGAAAGGGAAAGTCCAGCAAAGATTGAAGGAATTACAGGAAATCAACCAATCGATTAAAGATTTTATTGTTTCTTAGCATATCGGGATACCAATCAGAGGTTTTGCTGGACCGTATTGATCCAATGCTGAAACTGATCTTGATGATCACCAATATGTTTTGTCAGATCGGATGCAGCAGCCCCATCTTTACCATATTGGTAAATGCGCGTCAGGACGTCCTGGATATCCTGATCAGATAATTCTTGTTGAGCTAATAGGGAAGCAGTGAGCCTTTCTAACTGAGCATGTTCATTCGGAGACACAGAGGAATCAGATTGATGCTCGTCTAAAATATCACACAGTAATTGCAATTTGTTTTGCAGAGATAGTTGCATCTAAATTCACCTCGTTCCTGAGCATAGTTTAAACGGATAATGCATTATTATTCACATCATCAAAAGCTATAAAAGTGAGGAAAGCGTATATGAGACAAAGATATAAACCATGGGCAGATGATTATTTAAAGGAAAAAAATTATATTGTATTAGAGAAACCGAGCTTACATAAAGGGGAATGGAAAAAAGTTTTTGGCAACAATAATCCGATTCATGTAGAAATTGGTTCGGGTAAGGGGCAATTCATTACAGGAATGGCAAAGCAGCACCCGGATATAAACTTTATCGGCATCGAGGTAGCGAAAAGTATTATTGTTTCTACAGTTCAAAAAGTGGATGAAGAAACGTTAGATAATGTTCGCCTATTGAATGAAGATGCGAATGATTTGCTTGCTATATTTGAAGAAAATGAAATCGGGCAAATTTATTTAAATTTCTCCGATCCTTGGCCAAAAAATCGTCATGAGAAGCGTCGCTTGACCTTTAGAAGCTTCTTGGAGCAATACCAGCATATTTTGCCGGATTCAGGTCAAATCGTTCTCAAAACCGATAATCGCGGATTATTCGAGTATTCATTAGTCAGCTTTTCCGACTATGGAATGAAGCTGAAAGAAGTGAATTTAGATTTGCATGCTATTGAGGATGAAGCGAATGTGAAGACAGAGTATGAAGAAAAATTCGCTTCCATGGGACATGTCATCTATCGCTGTACAGCACAATTTTCATCTTAATAAAGAAAGCTTGATGATTCGCAAGTCTTCCAGTGCGAGACGCGTTTAAGTTCCAGAGGATGAAAATAAATGATTGACAGTACTTCTGTTTATTTGTCATAATATATACGATATGAATGGATTTGATGAACCTTTAATTCAGTCCCGCGAGGCTGGTAAGGAAAACGGATGAAGCAAAATAAATATGTCCTTTAAAGAGACGTTTCCAAAGCTTAATAAAAATGATGTTTAAGATTCTATGGTCTTTTTTATCATCCTTTTGGAACACATATTTAATGGATAATGTTCCTTTGTGTATTCTGACACCTTACCCCGGACTGGTAAGGTGTTTTTAGCTAGAGAGCAATTGGATATAGAATACATACAGAAGGGACAGGTATTGATGAAATCAAGAGAAATACAAGTACATGAACGGCTGCCATTATTACAGAGCTTGCCTTTAAGTTTGCAGCATTTATTTGCAATGTTTGGTTCCACAGTTTTAGTACCGCTTTTATTTAACGTAGATCCAGCAACTATTTTAATGATGAATGGGTTTGGCACACTGCTGTATATTTTTATAACGAAAGGGAAAATTCCTGCTTATTTAGGATCGAGCTTTGCTTTTATCGCACCAGTTACGTTAGTTCTGACAGATGGAGGAGGCTATGGTGCCGCCTTGGGTGGTTTCTTCGTAGTAGGCCTTGTTTTGACTCTGATCGGGGTGATTGTGAAATATGCGGGTACAAGCTGGATTGATGTTATTTTTCCGCCGGCAGCGATGGGAGCTATTGTAGCCGTTATTGGGTTGGAGCTTGTGCCTACAGCAGCAGATATGGCTGGATTGTTGCCGGGGGCGGATGTTCCAAGAGATATGACTGCGATAACGGTATCTTTGCTGACGCTGGGGGCAACGATTGTTTATTGGGTGACTTTAAGAGGATTTCTGAAAATTATTCCGATTCTTCTCGGTATAGTAACTGGTTATCTGATTGCGGCGATGTTTGGAATTGTTGACTTTACAACCGTACGGGAGGCTGCCTGGATTCAAATGCCGACCTATTATCAGATTAAGTTCAACTGGTCTGACATCCTTATTATTTTACCGGCTGCGCTTGTTCTTGTGCCTGAACACATTGGACATTTAGTAGTTACAGGCAATATTGTGAAGAAGGATATGGTAAAGGATCCGGGCTTAGACCGTTCTTTATTTGGTAATGGTATTTCTACGATGCTTTCCAGCTTTTTCGGATCGACACCAAATACAACATATGGTGAAAATATTGGAGTTCTTGCGATAACAAGAGTATATTCTACATGGATTATCGGCGGAGCTGCGGTGTTAGCAATTATCCTTTCCTTCTGCGGAAAGCTTGCTGCTTTAATTTCATCTATTCCAACACCGGTTATGGGCGGTATTTCTTTACTGCTTTTCGGGATTATCGCGGTAAGCGGTTTGCGTATGCTTGTAGAGCAGCAGATTGATTATAATAATTCGCAAAATCTTATCCTGACCTGTGTAGTATTGGCAATTGGTGTCAGCGGAGCCAGCATTGAACTTGGTGCAGTAGAATTGACAGGAATGGGGCTGGCGACCATTGTTGCCATTTTAATCAGCTTATTCTTTAAACTGCTGGATGCTTTAAACTTATCGAATGAGGATAAGTAAATAAATATATGAATGAGGCATAGAAAGAAAACTGCACTCGAATGAAATTGGAGAGAATTTCATATAGAGCGGCAGTTTTCTTTTTCAAATAACAATTTTTGCAATAAGAAAGCATAAACAATGAAAAATAGAAAGCGATAACAACTCCTATACAGTCGTTGTTTGATATAAAAAGTAGAATAGAAACGCACCATACCAGCCTGGAAGCTGGTTAAATTTTTTATTGACGAACCATCTGTTTGGTGATAATATTTCGATTATCACTAAAATAGTTTCGTTATTGATAGAAGATTCGAAGCAGTTCCATACGCTTGTGGACTGCATTTTACACTATAGACTATGAATTTTCTTCAAAAGAATCATAAAAGTATGAAATCATTTAAAACTCTTTTAATAGTCTGAAAAATATGTGAATATATACACATCTATAGGCGTAATTCACAGAATCTTTCATATAACGGAACCATTTAAACAGTTAGCCGATTGTCTTTGGGCATAGAAATGTTCATAATCTCTTAGAGGACAGACAGCAGGAAAAACATAATTTAATTAATTGGAGGATGAATGAACATGGCACAAATGCTTGCATTAGTTCTTATTGTATTGATTTTATATATTGGAGACGTGGTTGCTGCCAAAACCAAGGCTTGGGTACCGTCGATTTTTGTCTGTGCCGTTCTGTTTTTAGCGGGTTATTGGACCTTTTTCCCGCAGGATATAGTTGAAATAGCAGGTATACCTCCTGTAGTTGCTACAGTGCTGATGTACATGCTGATTGTAAATATGGGGACACTATTATCCTTAAAGGAGCTGAAGCAGCAATGGCGTACGATTTTAATCGCTCTCGGCGGTGTTTTAGGTGTTGTTGCCTTTCTGCTTAGCTTTGGCACCTTACTTTTCGGATTTCAGGCTAT
Source organism: Oceanobacillus oncorhynchi (assembly GCF_000821065.1). Taxonomy (GTDB): domain Bacteria; phylum Bacillota; class Bacilli; order Bacillales; family Amphibacillaceae; genus Oceanobacillus; species Oceanobacillus oncorhynchi. The sequence goes on along the minus strand of NZ_CDGG01000001.1, from coordinate 4,594,223 downwards.
GGTTGTCGCCGTTCCACCGTTAGTGGGAGGGCTGGTATCCTCACTGATTATGTCAGAAGGTGCTGCAGAAGCAGGTCTGGTAAGCTTATCTGTATTTGCAATCGTTATTTATGTGATGCAAGGCTTTGCAGGTTATCCTTTAACATCTGTGATGTTGAAAAAAGAAGGAAAGCAATTATTGAATAAAATACGCAGCGGTGAATTAAAAGAAGCTGATACATCGAATAAAACAGCAGCTGAAGAGTACGAAGGTGCAAAGTTATTTAGGAATCTCCCGGAACAATATAATACCAGTTATTTTATATTTTTTAGATTAGCTGTTACCGGGTTCCTTGCTTATCAGATATCTGCATGGCTGGAGCCAGTCGTATCTGTCAGTCCGATGGTCCTTTGTCTGTTATTCGGTGTTATCGGCAGAAGTGCCGGCTTCTTGGAAAAGCAGGCGCTGCAGAAGGCAAACGGGTTTGGTTTTGCGATGTTGGGGCTGATGCTTTATATTCTTGACGGATTAAGAAATGCTACCCCGGATATGATGCTTGACATTATCTACTTATTAGTCGGAAGTATTCTTTTAGCTGTAATCGGAATGTATATCTTCTCCTTTATTGTTGGCAGGCTGTTTAAGGTCAGCAAAGCAATGGCATATGCAATATCCTTAACTGCCTTTTACGGGTTTCCAGCGGATTATGTAATTACCAATGAGGTGATCACCTCATTGACGAAGGATACAAAGGAAAGAGAAATATTGACGAGCCATATGCTCCCTCCGATGCTGGTTGGCGGATTTGTGACCGTAACGATTGTTTCTGTTATACTAGCAGGAGTATTTGTCAGTTTCTTGTAGATTGAAGGAGGAATCATTACGTGAAAGCAAACCAGGAACGCATTGAAAAACATATTAAAGCATTAAGCAGATATACAGCGACGCCGAATGAAGGAACCACCCGCTTGACTTACAGTGAAGAAGATTTACAAGCCCGTATCTATATTAAAGAGCAGATGGAAGCATATGGGTTAGAAGTAAGAGAAGACGGTCTCGGCAACATTTTTGGCAAGCTGGAAGGTGAAAAGAAGGATGCGCCAAGTGTAATCGTAGGATCTCACTTTGACAGTGTTCCTCATGGCGGAGATTATGACGGTCCGGCTGGTGTGATTGCCGGTCTAGAAATCGCTGCATTATTCCAGGATAATCAAGTTAAGCCGGTATATCCATTAGAAATTATTGCGATGATTGAAGAAGAAGGATCAAGGTTTGGCGGCGGTTTAATGGGCTCCAGAGGAATTGCCGGATATCTTTCAAAGGATGATGTTCAAGAGACCAAAGATAAGGACGGTATCTCTGTCCCCGAGGCAATGAAAAAGATTGGTTTGGATCCTTCATTAGAGGTGAAACGAGATCCAGAAACAATCAAAGCATTTTTAGAAATGCATATTGAACAGGGGCCTATTCTAGAAGAAGAGCAGATTTCCGTGGGAGTGGTGGAATCTATTGTCGGATTAACACAATTAGAGGTAACGATTGACGGGAAAGCAGGACATGCTGGTACAACACCGATGGATCGGCGCTCTGATGCGTTAGTAGCGGCTGCCAATATCATTTCCAAGCTTCCGCAGATTGCAATGGAAGAAGGAGAAGGAGCGGTGACAACGGTAGGAAGACATCAGGTATTTCCAAACGGAGCAAATGTAATTCCGGATAAAGTTGTTTTCTCTGTGGATATCCGTTCCAGCAAAGAAGCACATGTAAAAAATGTCGTGCAGAAAGTAAAAAATCTGGTTCGCTCTTGGGAAGCCAATGGTATTCAGACTGCAGTAGAGCAGTCCTTATACATGCAGCCTAAGGAACTGAACAAGAAAATTCGTTCTATACTTGAAGCATCATGTGCGCAGTTAGGTACCTCTTTTATCAACATGCACAGCGGAGCGGGACATGATGCGATGGTCCTTTCCGATATAACGGATGTCGGATTGATTTTTGTGCCGAGTAAAGACGGTCTCAGTCACTGCCCGGAGGAATGGACCGCAATCCATGAGCTTGCTGCAGGCATCGAAGTATTATACGAAACTGCATTAAAATTAACGGAAAAATCCTAGTGTCGATTTGGCACTGGGATTTTTTTAATAGGTTATATCATATATGTTATGATAATAAAAAGAAGAAACGATGGAGTAAACATGGTCAAAAAAAAGCCTGCTGAAAAATTCAAGCCGGCTTTTGCAGATGTATTGATTAATTTATGTAATGATGGTAAAATATAAAAGTTAAAGATATACTGAATAATATATATCCATATATTATAATTATACATTATAATAATAAGTATGTCAACAGTTGTTTTCGGAAATAAAGGGGGAAGTTGATGGATAAGCAAAGGGATAGCCACGAATTTGAATATCAGCGACTAGAGAAGGTATTAGATATTATTGATAAGAAACAACATGCTTTGAAGGAACAATCCTCCAAGGTGAAGGAAGATGTCGTTGAATTACGTAAAACATTCTGGGATGATATTACCGTTAATATGGATGAAATGGATGACATTATTGAGACACAGGAAAGTATTAAGCAGCAATCCAATATCCTCGCACAGAAAGAGCGGCATTACGGGAAAAATTATCAGCGGATGAACCAATTAGAACGCCTGAAAAACCAGCCTTACTTTGGGAGAGTTGATTTTCAGGAAGAAGGCAGTGAAGAAATCGAGAAAATTTATATTGGTACTTCTTCGTTAATGGATGAAGAAGAGAAGGATTTTCTTATTTATGACTGGCGGGCTCCGATTTCCAGTATTTATTATGACTATGCTCCAGGCCCGGTAGAGTACCGGACGGAGGAAGAAACAGTGAATGGCGACATGAGCTTAAAACGACAATATATGATCCGGAATGGAAAAATGAAAGGAATCTTTGACACCTCCGTAACTATTATAGATGAGATGCTCCAGGAAAGCTTGAGCGGGGCGGCTGATACACAAATGAAATCGGTTGTTTCTACGATTCAGCAAGAGCAAAATGCCGTTATCCGTCATCGCGGCAGTAAGGTGCTTGTTGTACAAGGTGCAGCGGGAAGCGGAAAAACATCTGCAGCATTACAGCGCATTGCCTATTTGCTTTATCATCATCGGACTAATTTGACAGCGGACCAGGTGCTGCTTTTATCTCCAAATGATTTATTCTCAAGCTATGTAGCAAATGTGCTCCCTGAATTGGGCGAGGAGCCGGTCAACCAGCAAACCTTTCATCAATTCGTTCTCAAAGGAACAGATAAAGCATTACATGTAGACACCCCCTTTGAACAGATTGAAAAGCTGATGGGGTTAGAAGAAGAAAAACAGAAATCATTAAGGGATGCAATTCAGTATTTTTCCAGTACGGCTTTTATGGACACAATTAATCAGCATTTAGAGAAATTAAATCAAACAAATCTTGTTTTCCGCTCTATCCGTTTTCGAAATGAATTACTCATTGATAAGACGGAGATTGAAGATTATTTTGCATCCTTGGAGAAGGATATGCGTCTTCCAAATAAAATGGAGCAGTTAAGAAATTGGCTGCTGCAGCGCATTCGTGCATTTCAAAAGGAAGAAATCGAAAAAGATTGGGTTTTGGATCAAATCCAGCTGTTAACCAAAGATGACTATATGAAAGCTTATCATGAAGCAGAGAATGAACATGAAGAAAGCAGTATCCAGGATGAAGAAAAGGTTTTGAGAGAGAAAATTATTCGTAAAACATTTGCTCCATTGCAAAATATGATCCGTCAGAACCGTTTTATTAATACATTTAAAATGTATATGGACTTTATCGCAGAATTGAATGGAACCAGTGCGCTTCAACAATATAAAGCAGAAGCAATTAGGCAGCTCCGGAAAAAACAGCTTCCATGGGAATTGGCAACTGCTTATAACTACTTTAAAGGGGAAATGATTGGCCACCAGGTTAACCGGCCTGTGCATCTGATTGTAATGGATGAGGCACAGGATTATACGCCTTTTCAATTTGCTTATTTAAGGCATCTTTATCCGTATGCCAGTTTTACACTGCTTGGGGATGTAAATCAGGCAATTTATTCCTATGCATCGGAGGAAAATCCGATTCAGAAGAATATTTCGTTTAAGGAAAGTACGGAGCGGATCGTATTAACGAAAAGCTATCGCTCAACGAAGCCGATTGCAGATTTCACATCATACTTTTCACCGAGCAGTGAACCGGTTGAACCCTTTGAACGCAGTGGTTCACTTCCAGAGGTCATTCATTTGACAAAATCCATTTCTGAAAAGGATGCATTGCTTCATAAAATAGAAGAGAAGCAGCAAAATGGATATGAAACGATTGCCATTATTGCAAAGACGGCAGGCGCCTGTGATAAAATATATCAACAGCTGCGTAAAGAAATAGATATCAAACAGATTAATGAGCATACCAAAACCTATCAAAAAGGGATTGTGGTTGTTCCTGTCTATTTAGCAAAGGGGATTGAATTTGATGCGGTGATTCTTGCAGATGCTTCCAGTGAAGTGTATTCACACCCTACAGATAAATATTTGCTTTATACCGCGTGCACCCGTGCTATGCATGATTTGACCTTATTGTACTCTGATAAAATATCTCCTTTTTTAAGTGAGGTTCCTAAAGAGAAATACAGGTATGCGACGATTGTGGAAAGGTGAGAAAGAGTGTGAAGAAGGATTTCCGTACCTTGCGATAAAGGTTTGGAAATCCTTTTTTATTGCAGTGTAACTGACTGTGCGATTTTCAATATCGAGACACAAGGAAAATCCGAAGTTGCAGTTTTTTTTCTCTGGAGATTGGCAAATAATAAAAACGGAGACAGAATGATATCCAATCTTGTCTCCATTTTTTCTTATTGATAATTATTTGTCTCAAAAAGGTCAATCAGCTCAATATCTGGATTTTTATCTTTAAACCAGTTTAATGCAAATTCATTTCGGAACAGCACGAGCGGCTGATCATGACGGTCACGTACCAGCAGATTTCCAGAATCAAACAAGGAAGCATCTGCCTGCTCAGGATTTAGCCATCTTGGAATCCGTTCACCAATTGGCTCCATGATTACTTCGGCGTTGTACTCATTTTCCATGCGGTAGGTGAAGACCTGATATTGCAATTCTCCGACGGCGCCTAAAATAAAGGAATCTGTTAATTTGTCCCGGAACAGCTGAATAGCGCCTTCCTGAACAAGCTGTTCAATTCCTTTACGAAACTGCTTCGATTTCAATGCATTTTTCGCCATGACTTTTTTAAAGATTTCCGGCGGGAATTGCGGCAGTTCATCAAATTCATATTTTTCTTTGCCGGTCAGCAGTGTATCTCCAATTTGGTAGGCATTGGGATCATAAATACCGATAATATCGCCGGCATATGCTTCCTCGATGGTTTCTCTGGAAGACGCCACCATTTGTTGGGATTGAGCAAGTTTTAATTCTTTCCCGGTCCGTGCTAACGCAACACTCATCCCGCGTGTGAATTTTCCGGAACAAACACGTAGAAAAGCAATTCGATCACGATGGGCAGGATTCATATTGGCTTGGATTTTAAAAATAAATCCAGAGAAGTCTTCTTCTTCCGGTTTTACGGCACCTTTGGTCGACTTACGCGGTGTCGGACTCGGTGCTAAGCGGATAAAGGAATCAAAAAATGTTTGCACGCCGAATGGGGAAAGTGCGCTTCCGAAGAAAACAGGTGTAAGTTCGCCGTTTAAAATGGCTTCTTCAGAATAAGTATTTCCAGCTTCCTCAACAAGCTCCAGTTCATTGACTGCATCTTGGTAGGTTCCATTTTCAGTTAACTCTGGGTGATTTTCTAATTCTTTATAAGGGATATAGCTTTCCTCTGCTCCTGGATGATGCTGTACAAATTGTTCATTTTCCCGGTCAAAAATTCCGAGGAAGCCTTTTCCCATGCCAGCCGGCCAGTTCATTGGATACGTATCGATTTCTAATACCTCTTCTAATTCCTCCAATAAAGCTAATGGCTCTTTTCCTTCCCGGTCTAATTTATTCATAAAAGTAAAGATAGGAATTCCGCGCATCCGGCAAACCTTGAACAGTTTGATGGTCTGTGCTTCAATTCCTTTCGTAGAATCAATAATCATCACAACACTGTCAACAGCGGTTAAAGTCCGGTACGTATCCTCACTGAAATCTTCGTGTCCCGGGGTATCTAAAATATTGATATGAAAACCCTCATATTCAAAGTTCATGACACTGGATGTAACCGAAATACCACGTTGTTTCTCAATTTCCATCCAGTCGGATGTAGCGAATTTGCCGGATTTTTTCCCTTTGACTGTTCCTGCTGAACGGATAAGGTTGCCATATAACAGTAATTTTTCTGTCATTGTTGTCTTCCCGGCATCGGGATGCGAGATAATCGCAAATGTTTTTCTTTTCTGTACTTCTTCTTGAATTGACATAGTGAAATCCTTTCTATCATAGACTGATCCATCTTTTACAGCTTTATACGTGTTTGGTTATAGATCAGAAGCTAATGTTTAAAAATCATCATTTGTTTATTAGATGTTTGCCTATTGTTGCTTTATAATATGCAATAGATATATCATACTACAATTTAACCTCTTTCGTGAAATAGAAATCAGGTAATATAATAAAAAAGTCAATCAGATATTAATTCTGACAGCGTGAATTTAAAATATGTGAAATGAATGAAAAGGTCGTGCAGGAAATGGTATGGGTACCCAAACAAGAAATAAAAGAACGATGCGGAGAGTTGTCTTATAAATATGGAGAACGTCTGTGGAAAAAGGGAAATGTGCAGTTAACCTTTTTGGAACAGCAGCTGATTGGAACGGTCAGAACTACGGATGATTTTCATATTACAGTCACGTATCGAAATAATAAAATAGAGAGCACTGCGTGCAGCTGTCCGAAGCTCGGATCTTATACATTAGATTGTCAGCATATCGCTGCGGTCTTAATCGGTATCCACGAAACAGGAGAGCCGGAAGCTGCCACACCGTCGCTGACAGGAAAGCCGGATAAGGAATTTCGTCAGCGCGGCTATTTTGAGACAAGGCAGGCTATTCCGGTTCATTTTTACCTGCGTATTCCAGCAGAACCGGAACGGGCCGCATTGCAAATGGCTGTTCAAATCGATGGAAAAATTGTCCATGATATTATTGCTTTTTTAGAAGCATTGAAAAGCGGAAGGCATTTTTCAATTGCTGATAATCTATCCTTTGATGCAAGCAAATTTTATTTTGAAGATGATTGCAATCAGATTTTAGAACAGCTTATCCATATCTATGAGGACCAGCAGATGATTGGCAAGCTCTTTGAGGATAAAACAAGCTGGGTTTCGGTCCCGGCTTCAGCTTGGGACCGTATGGAGAAATTACTATCTGCAAGCCCGCTGGTATCCCTTTATATGGAGGCAAATGATTATCATAAGCAGCCATTACATTTTTATGATGCACTGCCTCCGCTTTCTTTTCGTGTCTATCAGTCAGATGCAGATTATTCCATCGCTTTTCGAGAAAGAAAAGCTACATTTTTTTTGCTTGCTTATCAGCTTATTTATCAGAGCGGATCCCTTTATTTATTAACAGAAGAAGAAAAGCAGCTGATTACTTTATGCGAGCAGCTATGGCAAAAGCAAACACAAACCATCGTTGTCAGCAGGGAGCAAATGGTTTCTATCTCAGCACTTTTAGAGCGGATTGGTGAAGTGGAGGATAGGACAGGAATGCTAAAGCATCTTAATACTCCGCTGAAAGCTGGTGTTTATATAGATCGGGTCCATAATCGTCTTCTGGCTGGTGTGGAATTCCAATATGGAGATAAAAAGATAACGCCATTTGAGAAAACAAGTCTGATTCGCCGGGATAAAGAAAAGGAAGCAGAAATTATTGCTTTTCTGGAAAGAAGTGGATTTGCGAATACGGGAGGCAGTTTTATTCTGCAAAATGAACAGCTGGAATATGATTTCTTATATCATCATTTACCAGTATTGTATAAGATGGCCGATGTTTTTGTAACGAATGCCGTTCGTAATCAAATCAGCAAGAAGCGGTTTCAGCCAATTGTACGTGTGAAGCATAAGCGTGACAGAACAAATTGGCTTTCCTTTGCCTTTCAAGTGAAAGGTTTTTGGGAGCAGGAGGTTCGACAGATTCTGGAAGCGATAGAAGAAAAGCGGCCTTACTATCGCTTAAAGGATGGTTCTTTTCTGACATTGGAAACAGAGGAGGTAAAAGAATTAGAAAAATATCTGCTTTCCGTTTCGATGACCCCTTCTGAAATTCTGGAGGAAATTGAGCTGTCGCTGAAGGAGGGTTTGTCATTTGCGCATCGGATGGAGGATAACGGTTATCTGGCTGATGGAGCAGCTGTGAAGGAAATGATTCATGCTATTCAGGTACCGGCAAAGGAGAAGTATCCAATCGCAAAAGAAATTAAGCCGATTTTAAAGCCTTATCAGCAGGACGGCGTGCGCTGGATGCTGGCGGTGGCTGAATCTGGTCTGGGCGGCGTGCTGGCAGATGAAATGGGGTTAGGGAAAACCGTGCAGGCTATCGCTTTTTGTATCACGAAATTTCAGCAGCAAAAGAAAAAAGCATCTATTCTGATTGTCTGTCCGACCTCGCTGAGCCATCAGTGGAAGCAGGAATGGGAATTATTTGCCCCGGCTTTTTCCGTTGATATATTGGAAGGTACCGTTAAGGAAAGAAATCAACAAAAGAAAGCATTTAAAGAACAGGATGTATGGATTGTTTCCTATGGTGTATTGAAAAATGAAATCGATTGGCTGAAGAAGGCTGCTTTCCAGACGATTATTTTTGACGAGGCGCAAACCTTTAAAAATCCTGCGACACAGGTTTTCCGTACAGTAAAGAAATTAACAGCCGATTATCAGTTTGCGTTAACAGGTACGCCATTAGAAAATAAAGTAGAGGATGTATGGGCGATTTTTCATGTTATATTTCCTGAATTGCTCGGCGGCTTGAAGGATTTTTCCTGGCTTACTAATGATCAGGTGCTGAGAAGAGTTCACCCATTTATGCTGCGGAGAGAGAAAAAGGATGTGCTCCAGGACTTGCCGGCCAAAACGGAATATATTGAACGTGTTCCGCTGACGGAAGAACAAAAACAAATCTATATTTCCTATTTATCCAAGTTAAGACATCCGAAATTTAAACATTTGGATCGTGCAACGATTCGTAAAAATCGTATTCGTATCTTAGCGGGACTGACCCGGTTAAGACAAATTTGTTGTGACCCGGCATTATTTGTACGGGATTATCATGGAGAGTCAGCTAAACTTAAGCGGCTGATGGAAATTGTGAAGGATGCCAAACGTTCCGGAAAACGGCTGTTGATTTTTTCTCAATTTACGCAAATGCTGCAGCGAATAGGTGATTTATTAAGGGCAGAGGAAATTTCCTACTTTTATTTGGACGGGCAAACACCTGCTGAGGAACGGATCCAACTTTGCCGCGCTTTTAATCAGGGGAAGAATGATATTTGCCTGATATCGCTGAAAGCTGGCGGTACTGGATTAAATTTAGTGGGTGCTGATACGGTTATTTTATACGATACATGGTGGAACCCGGCAGTAGAAGACCAGGCAATCGATCGTGCACACCGAATCGGACAAACAGATGATGTTACCGTTATTAGGATGCTGGCCGAAGGAACCATTGAAGATAAAATGTTCGAGCTCCAGCAGAAAAAAAGAAATCTGATTGAACAGATGGTACAGACGAAGGACTTATGGAATAATCAGCTGACAGATGAAGACGTAGAGAAACTGCTCCTGGGAACGCTGGAATAAAAGAAATGGCTTAAAAAGAAGAGGTAAGGCCTCTTCTCTTTTAAATTCTTAAAAATATAGTTGGAAAATATAATTAAATGTGATATAAGCAGCTGGCTAGCGTAGTGTATTTCCGTAGCGGCCGCTTACAGCAAATTTATATCTATTATGTTACCCATGGATTTTGGTGAAGTGAAAAAAAGAAAATAAATATATCTAATCAAAATGAAGCTTGACGTTTTGTTAAACAAATGATTATGCTTAAGAAGAGAACGAATAACTTTGCATGAAATCAAGGGAGGCTGCTTATTATGGTGACATCAAAAGAAGTCATGGAACTTACCTCTGCCTATGGTGCAAATAACTACCATCCATTGCCGGTAGTTGTTGCAGAGGCAGAAGGAGTCTGGGTGAAGGATCCTGAAGGAAATAAATACATGGATATGCTAAGTGCATACTCTGCTGTCAATCAGGGACATCGGCACCCAAAGATTATTCAAGCACTGAAAGATCAGGCAGATAAAGTCACACTTACTTCAAGAGCTTTTCATAATGAATTATTAGGGCCTTGGACAGAGCGCCTTGCGAAATTAACCAATAAAGATAAAGTCCTGCCGATGAATACCGGAGCAGAAGCAGTAGAAACAGCGATAAAAGCAGCGCGCAGGTGGGCATATGAAAAAAAGGATGTTGACGCGAATCAAGCGGAGATTATTGCAGCAAAAGGAAATTTCCATGGCAGAACAATGAATGCGATTTCATTATCGAATGATCTGGATGCAACTACAAATTATGGCCCCTTTGTGCCAGGGATATATAAGATAAATTATGGAGATATTCAAGCGTTAAAAGAAACCATCACACCAAATACAGCAGCAATTATTATCGAACCGATTCAAGGAGAAGCAGGTATTCTCATCCCGCCGGAAGGCTATTTGCAGGAAGTTCGAAAAATATGTGATGAAGAAAATATATTATTTATTGCCGATGAAGTACAGACTGGTTTTGCCCGCACTGGAAAAATGTTTGCCTGTGAATGGGAAAATGTAGAGCCAGATATTTATGTGATGGGGAAAGCATTAGGCGGAGGTGTGCTCCCTATCTCTGCCATTGCTGCTAATAAAGCGGTTATGGATGTTTTTACGCCCGGTTCACATGGCTCAACATTTGGAGGTAATCCATTAGCCTGTGCTGTTTCGATGGCAGCATTGGATGTAATTGAAGAAGAAGAACTGGTTGATAAATCACTTGAACTGGGCGAATACTTTGCAATTGAATTATCTGCTATCAGCCACCCTGATTTGAAGGAGGTCCGGGCTAGAGGATTATTTATCGGTGTAGAATTTACGAAGCCTGTCCGGCCGATTTGTGAAGCATTGAAGGAAAACGGCATTTTGTGTAAAGAAACCCATGAAACCACCATTCGTTTTGCACCGCCGTTAGTGATTACAAAAGAAGAGCTTGACTGGGCACTGGATAAAATAAAGAAAGTGCTCCAGGCGAATTAAATATATTCTTTACGTCCCAATGAATTTTCATTGGGGCTTTTTTTATGGTGTGCCGGCCTTCTCTGAGGCAGTACGTTATTAATTCCCAAACAGTGCCAGTATGGAAATAAATCATTAGGCAAAAGATAAGCTGTGAGGAGGTGAGAAACAGTGAAAACACTACATGCAATTGCAGTTACGTTATTGATTATTGGTGCTATTAACTGGGGACTGATTGGATTTTTTCAATTTGATCTAGTATCCGCAATTTTTGGCGGACAGACGGCTGTTCTTTCTCGAATTATTTATGGACTCGTTGGAATTAGTGCTATTTATTATCTTACCACTTTATTCTCTGGAGTTGGTGAACCTGTTCAGGATTCAGATCATTTGCAGACCGGCTTCCAAACAGAGTTCAGTGAAGAACATGGCATTGAAGAAGAAATTGACGATAAATAATGAAACAAAAATAACCTTTTGAATAAATAAAATACGGCTGCCTTTTCACCCATTACTGTTTTTTTCGCTTTAAAACAGCTTAAAGCGGTAATTGGATAGGGCAGCCGACATTATCAGGAAGTGGGGAAGAACCTCCGGAAATGATGTTTTATTTTATTCGGAAGGTTTTTTTTCCTCTAAATCCTCGATTGTTTCAGCAAATTGCTTTCTTTCTTGCGCGGTAGGCAGGCGGCAGCTTTGTTTTTTCTCAAACCATTTATGCCTGTTGCGTGCCACAAAATCATAGAGAGTATCCCGGATAAAATATGGAAGAAATTTACCAGCTGTCAGCATTCTCCAGGGAAACGATATATATTTTGCCACTTGTAAAGCAGCGTCTGATTTGATAAAAATTTTCTCCCCATCGATCAGCAGTACACTGTCGATGTCATCCGGCACCCGATATTTCCTTCTTATAAATTCTCCTGCCTCACTTTGCAGAGAAATAAAAAGAAATTGATTTTCTTTATCTTTATTTAAAATAAACTGCACGAAGCTGTCGCAAATATGACATTCTCCATCAAATACGATAAGTTTCACTTGCATCACCTCACACAATCCTTCTTTACAAATATCCTACAACTTCACTGTAACATAGAAAAATTGTTTTTATAAAGCATTAACGATAAGTCCTTTCTGTATAAACTCCATAGAGACTGTGATATGATAGCATTTGTATATTTTTTGTGTACTGAAGGAGTAGAAAATTTTGGAAGGGTTTCAGCAGCAATTTATTATTTCTGTATTTATTATTTTACTTGGTTATTTCTTTAAAAGGACAAAAATTTTAAAGGAATCGGATGGACAGACGATAGCCAGAATCGTTTTTAATATTACTTTGCCTGCGTTAGTGCTTGTTACTTTTAATCAAATGGAGATAACGCTGCCGCTTGTTTCTCTTATTGTCATTGCGATTTTATTTGGACTTGTCGCTGCTGCGGCCGGTTTTTTTGTCTTTCGCTCTGCAGATACTGATTTAAAAGGAATGGCAATCATGATGATGCCAGGTGTCAATGTCGGCTTATTTGCCTTTCCTCTTGTAGAAGCTATCTGGGGCAGAGAAGGTATCCAATATTTTGGTATGTTTGATGTAGGTAATGCTGTGATTGTATTCGGATTATGTTTCTTTATTGCCAGTTATTTTGCAAATGGATCATCGAAATTTTATTTGCGGGAAACAGTCAGTCCATTACTGCGGTCTATTCCATTTTTAACCTATATGTTTGTCGTTGCTTTAAACATATTTGATTTTCATTTGCCAACGTTCTTATTGGATACCGCAGAAATTATATCTGGGGCGAATATGCCCTTGTCCTTATTGTTACTGGGTCTTTATTTAAACTTTTCCTTTGAGAAATCATGGTTTCCTCTGATAGGGAAGTATTTAGCTGTGAAGTATGGAACTGGACTGGTTCTCGGTCTCAGCCTCTTTTGGCTGTTTTCAGATTATCCGATGCTTGCAAATACGGTTTTAATCGGTTTTATTCTGCCAACATCCACAACAGCTGTGGTGTATGCAATAAGATACAGATATAACGCAAAAATAGCCGGAACTATAGTGAATATAACGATCATTTTAAGCTTTCTGCTGATTTGGGTGCTTGCAAGCTTTGTGGCATATCATTAGTTTCTTATAATGCTTTTACATCCAATGTCTGAACAAAATCAACAAACGCCCGGACAATATTCATTTGTAAGGTATCTTCCTGATAGTACATCCAGGTTTGTCTCTTTAAAGGCTCACCGGACGCCCCTGTAATTGGTTTAATAAACAGATCGGAGTGGGGGCGGACGACCAGATTAGCGACAATCGCATAGCCGAGTCCATGAACAACCATCTCTTTGCAAGTCTCTACTTGATTGACATGGATGGTAATATTCGGCTGTTCGATGTAATTTTGATGCCACCAGTCATCTAATAGCATACGCATATGCTCATCTGTGTAATAGTCTACTCTTGGGAGCTTGGGGAGTGTATCCCATGCAAAATCCCAAGGAGAGGCAACACAGATTTCCTCCTCATATAACAGCGCTTTCTTTTCCTTCCAAGCATAATTTCCTTTAATAAAGCTGATATGTACATCATGATTTAATAAAAGGCGGTGCATATCACTGCTCCATCCAGTAACAACTTGGCATTCTACCTCCGGATATTTTTCTTTAAACAGCTGCAGCAGCTTCGGCATTTTATTTGCTGCAAAGAAATTAGAAACACCGACCCGTAACGTTCCCTTCACTTCCTCCTGCATGTTGCTGAGTTTTTCCTCCATTTTACGCTGTTCCAGCAGCATTCTTTTTGCGTGCTGTGCCAGTTCTTCCCCTTCTGGAGTAAACATGATGCCTCGCCGCTTCCTTAGAATAAGCGGGACGCCATAATGATTTTCCAGCTTTTGAATTCTTGCAGTTAAGGTTGGCTGAGATAAAAATAATTGATGTGCTGCCAGTGTGATATTTTCTGTTTCGTAAAGGGCGGCAAGCATTTTCCAGTCTTGTAAATTCAAGGCTTCTCCTCCTATTATTAAGATATAGAAAAAATCTATCGTTATTAATTTGAATTATATATTTTTCTAATATTCTATTCAAGGTTATACTGGATATAGGAAAACGTTTTATTGGGGATTTTTATTCAACACATGCTTCTCTATGCTTTGCTACCTGCATAAGTGAACCAATGGCTTGGCAACTATAAGCTCTGTTTATCTCAAAAGAATAAATGATGACGCTTTCAAATTGAAGGAGGAGAAATAATGCGTACAAGTGAAGGTTTTGTTCCTGGTTTAGATGGTGTGATTGCGGCGCGAACAGAAATTTCTTTTTTAGATGTTGATCGGGAAAAAATAGTTATTCGCGGAGAGGATTTAATTGCATTAGCGAAAGATAAAACGTATTTTGATGTCGTCCATTTATTACTGGAAGGATATATTCCAAGCCAGGAGGAAAAGAGCAGTCTGGAAGATAATATTAAAGGGTATTATAGCCTGCCTGAAGATACCTTGCCTGTATTTAATCTGCTGCCAAAGGGCATGCATCCAATGGATGGGATGCGTACGGTTATCTCATTATTAGCCGGATACGATACGGACCTTGAAAACCGTTCGAACAAGGAAAATAAACAGCGGGCCTATGAATTGTTAGGTCAATTGCCTTTTATTACGGTAAACAGCTATTTTGCTACAGAGGGCAAAGCGATTGCCAGCTCGGATGAAAGTCTCGGCTATAGCGCCAATTTCCTCTATATGATTACAGGAAAAAAACCGTCCAATCTGGAGGTGGAAATTTTTGATCAGCTCTTATTACTCTACAGTGAGCATGAGATGCCTAATTCAACCTTTGCCTCCCGTGTGATTGCTTCTACAAACGCTGATATGTACGGCGCGCTGACTGGAGCTATATCTTCCCTAAAAGGACATTTACATGGCGGAGCAAATGAAGCAGTCATGTATATGCTGCAGGAAGTCGATTCTGTAGACGGGTTTGAAGCGCTCATTCGCCATAAGCTTCAAAATAAGGAAAAAATCATGGGGTTTGGGCATCGGGTGTATATGAAGAAAATGGATCCCCGGGCAACAATTACAAAAGAAGCGCTGCGGAAACTATGTGAAAGAGATAATGATGATACGCTTTTAAAGATGTGTGAAGCTGGGGAAGAAATCATGAGGGAAGAGAAGGGGCTATATCCTAACTTAGATTATTATGCAGCTCCGGTTTATTGGAAGCTGGGTATTCCAATACCGCTTTATACACCAATTTTCTTCAGTGCCAGAACAGCAGGGCTTGCGGCACATATTATTGAACAGCATGATAATAATCGGATTTTCAGACCGAGAGTAGAATACACAGGAAAAAGTTATTAGAGGGAGGACATTCAAATGGAATCAGTAAAAACAAATCAGACCGATCAACTTTTAGAAGAAATTGCGGACTATGTATTAAATAAGGAAATTACAAGTGAAGAGGCTTATAAAACAGCGCATCATGTACTGATTGATACGATTGGCTGCGGTATTCTTGCTTTAAATTACCCGGAATGTACGAAGCTGTTAGGACCTATTGTTCCAGGCACTGTAGTTCCAAATGGCGTGAGAGTACCAGGAACACCGCATGTTCTTGATCCTGTGCAGGGAGCATTTAATATCGGGACAATGATACGCTGGCTGGACTATAATGATACTTGGCTTGCAGCGGAGTGGGGGCACCCTTCCGATAACTTGGGAGGCATTTTAGCTGTGGCTGATTATGTGAGTCAGCTGCGGCGGCAAAAAGGAGAAGCTCCCTTAACTGTAGAAGAGGTTTTAGAGATGTCGATTAAAGCACATGAAATACAAGGTATCCTTGCTTTAGAAAACAGCTTGAACCGTGTTGGCCTGGACCATGTCTTATACGTTAAAATTGCAACAACCGCAGTAGTGACTAAAATGCTGGGCGGCGGAAAAGAAGAAATTGTCAATGCATTATCCAATGCCTGGATTGATAATTCCAGCTTGCGGACGTATCGTCATTTTCCGAATACAGGTTCCAGGAAATCGTGGGCAGCAGGAGATGCGACAAGCCGTGCAGTTCGCCTGGCATTAATGGCCATTAAAGGAGAAATGGGCTATCAGACTGCTTTGAGTGCAGAAGGATGGGGTTTTCAAGACGTGCTTTTCAAAGGGAAGGATATCGTATTAAGCAGACCGTTTGAAAGCTATGTCATGGAAAATGTATTGTTCAAGGTATCTTTTCCGGCAGAATTTCATGCGCAGACAGCAGCAGAAGCAGCTGTTCAATTACATCCTGAAGTAGTTGACCGCATGGATGAAATTAAAGAAATTACGATAGCTACACATGAATCAGCTATCCGTATCATCGATAAAAAAGGACCGCTGCATAATCCGGCGGACAGAGACCATTGTCTGCAGTATATTACTGCGGTTGGGTTATTAAAAGGAAATATTGTAGCGGAGGATTATGAGGATGATGCGGCAAAAGACCCGCGTATTGATGAACTTCGTGATAAAATGACGGTAACCGAAAATAAACGTTATACGGAAGAATATTTAGATTCGGAGAAGCGTTCCATTGCAAATGCGGTACAGGTTCATTTTACAGATGGCACTTCCACAGATATGGTGGATTGTGAATATCCTTTAGGTCACCGGTTCCGTCGAGAGGAAGCATTTCCGCAAATAATCAAAAAATACGAAGCGAATGTAGCAACTCAATTTACAGAAAAACAAACCGCGCACATCAAGAAACAAAGTGTTAATTATGATACGATAAAACAGATGCCGATTACAGATTTTATCGAATTATTTTTAGATTAGAAGGGTGAGGAAAAAATGGCTTGGATCGTAGATAGCCCAATACCACAGCATGAATTAGCTGAGAAATTTCGAAAGATGGCAGAAGAGAAGGGGATATTGCAAATACCTGGAGCACATGATGCGATGGCTGGTTTAGTAGCCAAACAGGCTGGATTTCAGTCACTGTATTTATCAGGAGCTGCCTATACAGCAAGCAAGGGATTGCCGGATTTAGGCATCGTTACTTCTACAGAAGTAGCTGAGAGAGCAAAGGAAATCGTAAGCGCAACAAATTTACCGCTGCTGGTAGATATTGATACCGGTTTTGGCGGCGTCTTGAATGTTGTTCGGACAGCAAGAGAAATGGTGGAGGCAAATGTGGCTGCCGTTCAGCTGGAGGATCAGCAGCTTCCCAAAAAATGCGGACATCTAAATGGGAAGAATGTGGTTGCCAAGGAAGAAATGATGCAAAAGATAGCTGCCATTAAAAAGGTAGCACCAGCGCTTTTCGTGGTAGCAAGAACGGATGCCAGAGCGGTAGAAGGGTTAGAAAGCGCTATTGACCGTGCCAAAGGTTATGTTGATGCCGGAGCAGATGCTATTTTTCCAGAAGCATTGCAGAATAATGAAGAATTTCAGGCTGTTGCTAAAGCGATAGATGTACCATTATTAGCAAATATGACAGAGTTTGGGAAAACACCTTATTTAACTGCAAAGGAGTTCGAGGACTTAGGGTATGGCATGGTCATTTATCCGGTAACCTCTTTACGTGTTGCTGCCAAAGCGTATGAGCGTATTTTCGGACTTATCCGGGATGAAGGTACGCAAAAAAATGGCTTAGAGGATATGCAAACGAGAAAAGAGCTGTATGAAACAATTCAATACGATGAATTTGAAGAACTGGACCAAGGCATTGCAAAAACGGTGATTGAGGATTATTTCAAATAGTAAAAGAGGCATTTGCACAATCAGATAACTGATGTGCAAATGCCTCTTTTTTATTGTTTACCGCATTTTATCGCAGTGTCACTGGCTGGGACTGGGGCTGGGACTGCGATTACTCGTCCCGCCGAAGCACTTTTGTAAGACTCCCACTTCAAGAAATGAAGGAAAATGCTTATTTCTAAGTGAGAGATCCAACAGCCAGTAACGGTCCGATTCGTTCAACTAACAGCTCTTTACGATGAGGGGAGTAATCGCAACCCCAATCAGTGGGGGATGAAAAGAACCCCCCCGCTGATTGAAGTTTCATTTTATCCCAAAGCAACATCCAGCACCATCATAAGTGCAAAGCCAATCATCAGGCTGATTGTCGCTAAATCTCGATTGCCATTTTCTTGAGAGCTGGGGATAACCTCTTCGGCAACAACGAAGATCATCGCACCGGCAGCAAAGCTGAGGGCGTATGGAAGTAACGGCTCAATATGAGCAACTGCCAACGCACCGATAACCGCTGCAATCGGCTCGACGAAACCGGAAAACTGCCCATACATAAAACTTTTCATCCGTGACATCCCCTGCCCGCGTAATGGCATGGCAACAGCAACACCTTCGGGAAAGTTTTGAATTCCTATTCCGATGGCTAATGTAATTGCTCCAGCCAAGGCAGCTTCTGTACTATGATTAGCCAATGCGCCAAAGGCAATTCCAACCGCCAGTCCTTCTGGAATATTATGAATCGTGATAGCGAGCACAAGCAAGGTGCTGCGTTTTCTTTTATCAGCTGCAAGCCCCTCAGCCTGTTTTTTTTCTGCGTTAGGGTGAAGGTGGGGGAGGATTTTATCAATAATCCATAAAAATCCGCCTCCCAATAAGAAACCGACTAACGCAGGGAACCAGGGACCAACAGCATTATCTGTCGATGCTTCAATAGATGGTCCGAGCAATGACCAGTAGCTGGCTGCTATCATAACCCCTCCGGCAAAGCCTAACATACTATCTAACAGTTTTTGATGTACTGTTTTCGTTGCAAAAACAATCGCCGCCCCGAGTGCAGTCATTCCCCATGTGAAAATGGTTGCTGTCAATGCCTGCATGACAGGGCTAAGATTTTGGAAAAACTCTAACATTATATATCCCTTCTTTTTTTCAATCAATTATAATTTAATATATGCCAACTTAATCACTTTATCATTAAAATAAGAAAAGATGAAATAATTTTCACTTTTTAAGAGGAAAATAATCAACTGAAAAAATGTGTCTCCCCTTTGTTATTGGTTTTACTTAATTATTCCACACCTTAAATGCATTTCATAAGTATAATAAGATTTAGAAAATGAAAGAAAGATAAGGTTGGTGAGATAAAGATGTATGTCATTAGTCTGTTAGGAATGAGCAAAGTAATCCAAGCACCCATATATAAAATTTGGGAATGGCTGGATGCTTTTAAAGGATATATACCAACAAAAACAATGGATCAAATAACGTATTTTGAAATTGAGGCAATAGATGTGTTGATATTTATAAAAGAGAAATTAGAAGAAGAATATGATTTAATGGAGATTAGAGAACTGCTAGGTAAAAAAAGCTTTGCATAATGTCGTTCAAAAAAGAAGGGAAAGCATTTGATTCCAAGAAAAAAATAGAGGAAAGAAAATCAGAGGCTTCCTCATCATTTTCTTTCCCCTATACCATTAAGCGTTATTGAAAATCCAATATCGTTTCGAAAAACATCACGGAAATCATCGCATAGATATCAACAATAGGCTCACCTGTTAAAAGGGGAGTATTGAACATATCGGCAGTGAAATCTGTATTTTCCCCAAAAATATCATCTTCCTCCCATAGATCATCATCTTCCCATCCATCGGCTTCGGATGCGGAGCTATCTTCCGTTGCATAGTATTCTGCTGCGTATTCAACGTCCAAAAGAGAAGTATAATTATTGATGCTGTCCTCATAGGAATTGAAAAGCTCTTCTAATTCTTCAATTGAGTTCAAATCATGCTCTGAAGCAAGAGCTTCTAGATGTTCGTCGGTAATTTCTTCTTCCTCGAAGGAGCTAAAAGAATCCTCTGATTCGCCCAAGTCTTCATTCAAAAGGAATTCTATTAAAATATCAGTGGTTTCCATAAATACAAATACAGCGCTATCTGTAATTTCCTCATCCTCTAAAAGTAATCCTTCTTCACGAAGCATCTCCTCTAATTCTTCGTAAGTCAAATCATACTTTTCGATAAGTTCATCCATTCCTTCTTCGGTAACGGGTGTACCAAGCTCAGAAACATCGTCAAAATCAGCTAACCCCAAATAAAAATCTGCCAGATAGTCTTCATAATCCTCCACTTCCCATCCAATGGATTCAATAAATTCTTCCACTTCAGGATCATCTGCTTCCAATGCAAAAGCGTGGGAAGGTAAAAGACCAATCATAAGTATCAGTGCAAAACAAATAGATAATAATTTCTTTCTCATCTTCATACCTCCTATGTATATCGTATGACTTTTGAAACATCATCTTTAAGTATAAAGTGTTTTCAGATGAAATTCCATGAATATAGGATTGTCTTCAGGAAAATAAATCAAAAGTCACGGGTCAAGGGAGAAATCGCTTGTTCAATAAATTGACACAAACTTATTGACAAATTATTGAACGAAAGGCATAATATAATTAAAGGAGATGAGATAGATGAAAATCAATAAAAAATTATTAAAAGGCTTGTCTCTAGTTTGTGGGACATTAATTACAATTGGTGCGATTATGTTTATATACGGTTATATTGTAAGCGCTACACCTATTGTGACAGCAATAGGCATAGGCTTGGCAGAAGGGGCGGCATTTATTTTTATTATGGGATTGTTCCTTGTTGCTGTAGAAGAGAATTTTCATGGGAAGAAGCATAAACAACAACAATCATAGGTAATGAAAAGAGAAAAAAGCTCAAGCAGTTCATAAACTGCTTGAGCTTTTTAGATGCTTTAAATCATATATCCCCATATCATTGCAAGCAATGAACCAAGGATGGTTAAGATAGCAACTGCTACACCATAAATTGTGTGAAGATAAATACCGCCTTTATCTTCACTTTCTCCGGCGTGCATAAATACAACGAGCTGTACTCCTGCTTGAATAAATGCTGTAACAATCAGAATGGTTAATCCCATTGCAAAAGACATGTCAAAGAAATAGACACTTAATGCAACAACAGTCAGGAGTAGTGAAAAGATATATCCGTTAACCTGTTTTAGTGGAAAAAGTTCTTTCATGTTACATCATTCCCTTCAAGTAAATAAAGCTGAAAATAAAGATCCACATAACGTCTAGGAAGTGCCAGTAAAGAGAGAAAATAAATGATTTATTCGCTGTCCGCGCATTTAAACCGCCGCGCAGAACTTGAACAATAATCATAATTCCCCAGAACAGCCCGAAGGTTACGTGAGCTCCATGTGTTCCGAGCGTTGTTAATAGGGTAGCAGTAAAACCGCTTGTCTGCAATGTTGCTCCAATATGGTAAAAATGAATAAATTCATATATTTCTACGCTAAGGAATCCTGCACCTAACAGGAGCGTAACTACCATAAAGCCAATCATTGCCTTCACACGACCAATACGCATCGCATGAACTGCTAATCCAATTGTAAAACTACTTGTCAGTAAAAGGAATGTCTCAATCAAAACCGGCGGTAATTCAAAAATCTCTGCGCCAGCCGGACCGCTGCCAACGCCACGGTCTACATAAACAAAATATGATGTAAACAGCGTGGCAAACAGCATAATTTCCGCACTTAGGAAAATCCAGAATCCCAAAATATTCATTTTATTGGTTTCGGTGCTATATTCAAGAGGCAGATTTTGAGAATCAAGTTTCATTATTTAGCACCTCCGAATTTGTTTTCTGTTTCTTCAATTTCTTCTTTATGAATATGATGTCCGTCGTCTTTTTCAAATGAACGGTAAATCAGACAGCCGATAATTCCAAGGAAGGCGATAATGACTCCAACCCATACATGGAAGACAAAGAAAAAGCCAAATACAAAGAAGAAACCTGCAAGAATAATCGACCAGCCGCTGTTATTCGGCATATGAATGTCTTTAATTTCCCCTTTAAATAAGTCATGTCCATTCTTTTTATAATCCCAGAACGCTTCTTCAGAATCCACATTTGGTGTGATAGCGAAGTTGTATTCTGGAACCGGATTATGCGTAGCCCATTCAAGAGAACGTGCATTCCAAGGATCGTCACCGACATTTCTTGGTGCATAACGGAAGCTGTAATAAACGTTATATACAATTATTACAAACCCGACTGCTAACAGCAGCGCTCCAAAGAAGGATACCATGCTTAAAGGTCCGAAGCCGGATGCTTCTGAATAAGTGTACATTCTGCGTGCCTGTCCGTTTAACCCGGTAATATACATCGGGAAGAAGGATAAACAGAAGCCAATAACAATATTCCAGAATGCCCATTTGCCAATACGCTCATTCAGCATGAAACCGAACATTTTTGGCCAGTAATAAATGAGGCCCGCAATCATCGCAAATACCACACCAGGGATGATTACGTTATGGAAGTGAGCTACTAAGAACATCGTGTTGTGATATTGATAGTCTGCACTTGCCATTGCAAGCATGACACCAGTTACTCCGCCAATTGTAAACAGCGGAATAAATGCCACGGAATACATCATTGGGGTCGTAAATCGTATTTTACCTCGCCACATCGTCAGAAGCCAGTTGAATATCTTAATTCCCGTCGGTACGGCGATTGCCATGGTTGTAATCGAGAAGATACTGTTGGCAACAGCTCCTTGTCCCATCGTAAAGAAGTGATGGACCCATACCATAAAGGATAGCAAGGAAATAATAACCATGGACGCAACCATTGATTTATAGCCATATAAATTACGCTGTGAGAACGTAGCGATAATTTGAGAGTAAATCCCGAATGCAGGAAGTACCAGAATATATACCTCAGGATGTCCCCAGACCCAGAACAGGTTCGCCCACATCATATCCATACCGCCGTCTCCAGTTGTAAAGAAGTTGGTAAAGAATTGACGGTCTAACGTTCCCATTAATAAAGCAATGGTCAGTACAGGGAATGCAAACACAATAATAAGGTTTGTGATTAATGCAGACCAGGTAAACATCGGCATTTTCATCAATTTCATGCCAGGCGCACGCATTTTCATGATCGTAGCAATAAAGTTAATCCCTGTCATCAATGTTCCGATACCGGAAATTTGCAGTGCCCAGTTATAGTAGTTTACCCCAACATGTTCACTGAATTCTGTTCCTGCCAGCGGATAATAGTTTGTCCATCCGGCATCCGGTGAACCTCCGACAACAAAGGAAACGTTAAACAGCATTGCTCCGGCAAAATATAACCAGAAGCTGAGCGCGTTCAAGCGCGGAAAGGCAACGTCTCTTGCCCCAATTTGCAGTGGGACAACGAAGTTCATCATACCGATAATAAATGCCATTGCCATGAAGAAAATCATAACAACACCGTGTGTCGTGAAAACCTCGTTATAGTGCTGTGCGTCTAAGAAGCTGTTATCTGGAACAGCTGTCTGCAGACGCATCATCACAGCATCTGCTCCACCTCTGAAAAGCATAAGCAATGCTGAAATGATATACATAATACCAATTCGTTTGTGATCAACCGTTGTTAACCAATTATTCCAAAGATATCCCCATTTTTTGAAATAGGTAACACCAAAAACAATCGCAATACTTACAAGTCCAATCGCAACGATGGATGCATAAAGCATTGGATCATCATGGGGCGGAATAGAAAATCTATCTAAAAAATCCATTATGTCGAAACTCCTTTCTAGAGCTCAGAAATTTTCAGGCGCCTCAAATTTGAGTGCTGTTGTAAAGCTGATTAATGATGATGGTGTCCGCCATCTTCATCTGAATCAGATGGTCCATGATTATGCGGACTGTTCTCTCCCTCAGGTGCAGGTTTAAATTCCTGATGTGTACCAGTGAAAGTCATTTGTCCTAAATGTCCAGGCTCTAATAATTCTTCAAATTCTTCTTCGGTCAGCGGATCCGCAGTATTATGAATATCTTCTACCCAGGAATCGAATTCACTTGGAGGCATTGCTGTAACAGCAAATTCATTTTCTGCAAAACCTTCTCCGTTAAAGTTAGAGTTTCTTCCCATATATTCCCCAGGCTCATCTGCAACAACGTTCAGATAGTTTGTCATATCTGCCATCGCATATTTCTGTCCTGCCAATTGAGGAATCCAGAAACTTGAAATCGTTCCATGAGAATATAAACGGAATTCAACGTTTTGATTTGTTGGGATGAAAACATAATTCACTGTTTCAATGTCCTGTTCCGGATAACTGAAATGCCATTTCCAGTTAGAAGAGGATGCATAGATAACGAGCGGCTCGTCTTCAGCATAGCCTTCTGGAGGGCTCTCCACTTGATGTGTCGAAATGGTAGAAACCACGGATAAAAAGGCAACAATTAAAATTGGAACAGCGACAATAATTCCTTCTACATATTTATTACCCTCAATATGAGGCGGCTCGTAGTCAGGATCTTGTTTTGACGCTCTATATTTAAATAAAATAACTGCCAGCATTACTAAGACAACAATTACAATGAATGACATTGTAAAAATCGATATCCAAATCACAGTTGCAGTTGTATCTGCTTGAGGACCTTTTGGATCAAGTACAAGTAATGGTTCACAGCCTGCCAGAAAAGCAGCAATGCCTGTTAATAAGGCTAAGTAGGTCCACTTTAACTTCATGTTGATACCCCTTCCTTTGATGTTTAATAAGATGGATTACTATGATTAAAAGGTTGTTCACAAAATGAACACACAATTAACTTAGTATTGGTTTATAGCAGAGATAATATTAATACTGATGTAAGGAAATTACAAGAGATTGAAAAACACTTCACAAAATGTTCATGAAAACTTCTACATCTTTTTGAATTTTGTCGGTAAATGTCGAAAAAGGCTTGACAATATTAATAAATGGTAGTAATAGGGCTTTTAACATTAAATTGAAACTTCCTTTAGTGAGGGGTTTTCGACGCACAAAGGTTCCTCGATGGGGGAGTAACCGCAACCCCAGTTCCGGAGTTATACTGCGATAAACTGATTTATGCCGGTATATATCTGAAAATAAATTTAAGAAGGGCTTCTGAATAAGATTATGAGTTATTTTTTGATATTATAAGAGGAAAATGTAAATCAAATAAGTGTAAAGTGGAATATGCTATAATGAAACGAAGGGGGAGTCAGCATGGATCCATTAGATATATTGATAGATTTAGAACAATTACTTCCTTATTATAAACCGATTGTCCGGGCAGATAAGCAGCTGGTAAGCGGTTATGAAGTAATTGCTTACTACTTAGATGAAAATAATAAAGAGCAGCGTTTAGATTGGCTCTTCGATGATACCTCCATTCCAGATGAATTCCGGCTGGAGGTAAACCAGTATATCCATCAAAAAGCAATTGAGAAAAAATTACAAGAACATTTTACAGGGCACCTTACTTTATACTATGATGCAGAATTATTGGTACGTGATAATGGAGAAGTATTTATTGATTTATTGCATGAGTATCAAGAAAAAGGATTAAATCTGAATGAAATCATTCTCGAAATCAAGGATACCTGTCTGCCAATTAATACAGATCAGCTAGGTCATATCATTAAATACTTAAAGACACTGGGAGTAAAAATCAGCATTGAATTAGCCGACCCAAATGGCAGTCTGAATCAACTAGCCGTCTTGCATCCTTCCTTTATTAAAGTAGATACATCGTTTTTAAAGGATGATCTGCTCCCGCATCTGTATAAGGATGTTTATTTTGGCGTGTCGATGTTATCGAGAAAAATAGGTGCTTCTTTGTTATTTAAAGGCATCCGTTCTTATAAACAATTGAATTTTGCATGGCAAAGCGGCGGTGAATATTATCAGGGCAGCTATCTGACTTATCCGCAGCAGGATTTTATTGAGGAAGATGCATGTAAAAATAAATTAACGGAGTATTTTAGAGAATTTGTAACCTATGAACAAAAGAAAGCGAAGGCACAATTTGAATTATTAGATTCCGTTTATGCAATAATTGACCGTCTTCTTTCCCAGACAAAACAAACAAACGACGACAGCTGGCTGCTGAAGCTTGCTGAGGGCTGTGAAGATTTTGTATTTCGTATCTATGTTTGCAACAGCGTCGGCCTGCAAATCTCGGCGAACGTGGAAAAAGATATGCAGGGGAGCTGGACCTTGATTGAGGAGGGGATGCATAAAAACTGGAGCTGGCGTCCATACTTTTTCGAGAATATAATGCGGATGAATATTGAGAAAAAAGGAATTTTATCGGATTTATACACAGATATCGAGCGTTCCGAGCTGATACGAACGTACGCTTATCCGCTGTCTCAGGAACGATATATATTTTTTGATATTCCATACAGTTATTTGCTAGAAAAAGAAGGCTTACTATAAGAGAATAGTAATGAAAGGGGAATGAGTACCTTTCAAAGCTTGATTTGTCCGTTTTTTCGTCTTTGATGAATTTCCGGATAGAAGGAGGTTTTTAAATGAAATTGATTCATACAGCAGATTGGCATCTGGGTAAGCTGGTTCAAGGCATTTATATGACTGAAGACCAGGCCTGCATCCTGGATCAGTTTGTTGAAGCGGTGGAAAAAGAAAGTCCGCACGCTGTTATTATTGCAGGAGATTTATATGATCGTGCGGTACCTCCTGTAGAAGCAGTTGATTTATTAGATAAAACATTAGACCGGATTGTTAATCAATTAGGAATTCCCGTCATAGCGATTGCCGGTAACCATGACAGTCCGGGCAGACTTCATTTTGGCAGCCGCTTAATGAAGGAAAAAGGTTATCATATCATTGGCCAGCTTTCGGAAAGCATACAGCCTGTTGTTCTTTCAGATGAATTTGGGGAGGTGCATTTTCATCTTATTCCGTATGCAGATCCAAGTGTGGTCAAAGCCTTATTTCAAGAAAAAGATATTCGTAATCATCAGGATGCCAATGCTTTTCTTGTTAAGCAGATAAAGGAAAACATGGACGAGGCAGCACGCCATGTTTATGTTGGACATGCTTTTGTAACTCCTTTTGGCGAGACGGAAGAAAATACGAGTGATTCAGAACGTCCGCTGTCTATTGGCGGAGCAGAGCATGTCGATGCACATTTATTTACAGATTTTCATTACACAGCGTTAGGGCACCTCCATCAGGCACATCATGTGCTGGATGAAAAAATTCGCTACTCCGGCTCCATCCTAAAGTATTCCTTATCGGAAGAACATCATCAAAAAGGGTATTTAGTAGTTGAACTGGGTGAAGAAGGAAACGTCCAGGTTGAGAAAAAAAGGCTTATCCCCAAACGTGAAATACGTTCTATCAAAATGAAAATGGAGGATATTTATAGGGAGCCTCGAAGCGAAGATTATGTATTTGTCCAGCTGCTTGACGAGCTTCCTGTTTTATCGCCGATGGAAAAGGTACGTTCTATTTTTCCGAATGCCATGCATGTGGAGAGAGTAAGAACTACGTCAGGAGTCACGCAACAAAAAGAAAATCAGGCCCCCAAGACGAGCTTAAGTGAAATGGAATTATTTGATGCCTTTTATCAGGAAGTAACGGAAAAGGAAGCTTCCGAAGAAATGAACGAGATAATGAAGGAGTTATTTCAAGAAATTCAGGATGCAGATAACGAACGGAAAGCATCTAAATAAGAAGCAGGTGAAAAGAGAATGCAGCCTTTACAATTAACATTACATGCTTTTGGGCCCTATAAGGAAAAAGAAGTAATCGATTTTTCTAAACTGCAAGGGAACACATTATTTGTCATTTCCGGAAAAACCGGGGCAGGAAAGACGACGTTATTTGATGGGATAGCCTTTGCATTATATGGAAAAGCAAGCGGATCTGACCGGGAAGACCAGCGTATGCTTCGCAGTGATTTTGCAGATGAAAACGTACATACTTCTGCGGAGCTTATTTTTCAAATACAAGATAAAACGTATCGTATTTTCCGGCAGCTGGGTCATGTGAAAAAAGGAAATAAGAGTAAAACAGGAGATAAATGCGAATTTTACGAAGTGCGGCCAGATGGAGAATCGCCGTGCGTAGACAGACAAATGGTAAGCGAAATTGACCAAAAAATAGAAGATATTATTGGTTTGACTCCAGATCAATTTAAGCAGATTGTAATGCTTCCACAAGGGGAGTTTCGAAAACTGTTAACTTCTGATACAGAAAATAAAGAAGAAATCCTGAGACGTTTGTTCCGAACCGCGCATTATAAATATATGAATGAACTGCTCCGGGAGAAGAAAGCAAAATTAGAAAAAGAAAATCAGCGTATTCTCAACCGTATGGAGCAGCTGCGGACGCAAATATTTTCCTTAGACCTTCCAGATGACGCCGAAATCCGTGAGTTGGCAGATAGAGAGCATGTCAATACGAATCAAATTATAGAAGCTTTAGAAACAGAGCTTAAGAAAAATGAAGCAGTGTATACAGAAGAAGATGCTCATTATAAAGAAGCAACAAAGCAGCAGGAGCTCACGCAAAACCATTTGTTCCAAGTCAAACAGATCAATGAGCGTTTTTTGGAATTAGAAACCTATCAAAAGAATCTTGCCATATGGAAAGAACAAGCGCAGGAAATGGAAGCTTTAAAGAAAGGTTTGTCTGCTGCTGAACAGGCGAAGCTGATTATTCCTTATGAGCAGCAAAAGGATGAAGCTTGGAAAGAACTCGAAGAAGGAAACAAACACCTGCAGCAGCTGGAAGCGCAGAAGGACACCATGGAAAAGCAAAAGCAGCAGGCAGAAGCTGATTTTAAAAAAGAACAGGAAAATGCAGGAAAGCGCGAGAAGCTTTCGATTGAAGTAAACCGCTTAGAACAATTTCTTCCTGTTGTTAAAGAATTAGAAGGGAAAAAGCAGGAGATTCAAAAGCTTGCGGCACAATTAAAGCAAGGGAATGAACAGCTGGAAAAATTAAAAGCGCTACGTGAAACAAAAAGTAAACAAATAGATCGTTTAGAGCAGGAAGAACAGGTACTAGATAAAGAGGCAGACAAGCTGGACACCGTAAAAGAAGCGTTAAGAATACTTCGTGAACAAGCAATGCTGATGAAAAAATATAAAGAAAAAACGGCACAGGTGCAAAAAAGTGAGACAGAGGTTAAGCGTACAGAGGATGTTTATCTGCAGGAAAAAGAAGCTTACAATCGGCTCGAACAGGCTTGGTTTGCTAACCAGGCGCATGTATTGGCAGTGCACCTGCATGATGGAGAAGCCTGTCCAGTTTGCGGCAGCTCAGAGCATCCGTCACCAGCAGCAACGAAGGAAGCGGAAGTCAGTAAAGAAGAGCTGGAACAAGCGAAAAAGCTGATGGAGAAGAAAGAAGCAGACTGGCGGGAACAAACAGCAAACCTGAAAGCGTATCAATCAGAAAGAAAAGGGTTAGAAGAGGAGCTCACGCAGCATGAATTAGCATTTTCTGATCCGGAACAGAGCTATCAGGACATCGTTGAGAGAGGGAAAAGGAAAAAAGCGGAAGAGGATTGCCTCAAGCAGTCTAAAAACCGTTTATCGGAATGTAAAAAAGAATTAGCGAAAGAGCGTCAGGAACAAAAGCAAAGGGAAATGGAATGGAATGAAAAGACCAATCAGGTCAGCCAGCTTCAATCGGATTATCACAGTAAAGAGGCTGTCTATCAGCAGCAATTGATGCAAATACCGGAAAACTTACGCGTTCTTTCCCAATTAGGAGCTGAAATAACCCATTTAAAAACAAAAAAACAGCAGCTTGAACAACGCTGGGTAGAGGTGCAGGAGAATTATCAGAAAGTCCATGAAGCATTTACAAAGTGGACGGCTGATGTGCACCACCTTAGAGAAAATCAAGCAAAAATGAAGCAGAAAATAGAAAGTCTGGAGAAGACCTTTCAAGAGAAATTAGAGCAGGCAGATTTTACTGAACAGGGGTATCAAGAAGCAAAATGGGAGGAAGCAACGTATCAATCCGTTAAACAGAGGCTCTCTGAATATGAAAAACAGGGCTATCAATTAGATAAGCAAATTTCCGAGCTTCAGCAGAAGCTGGAAGGTCAGTCGAAGCAGGATGTGTCCGAAATCGAAGCGGTGTTAGAAAAATGGAAGCAGAAAACAACAGCCAGTCTTGAAAAACTGCAGCGGCTGCAGCAGGAGAAAAAGGATATGACATTCTACGTGGATCAGCTGCAGGAGTTCCATCATCAATCGGCGGATATAGAACAGAAAAGAATGCTCGTTACAGATTTATATGATACGCTCCGGGGACAAAATCCTAAAAAGGTATCTTTTGAACGATATCTGCAAATGGAATATTTAGATCAAATTATCGAGGCTGCTAATTTACGCTTAAATGACCTATCGAATGGTCAATTTTATCTGACAAGAAGTGATCGCCAGGAAGCACGTGGGAAACAGAGCGGCTTAGGGTTAGATGTCTATGATCAGTACACAGGGCAGACCAGGGATGTAAAAACATTATCTGGAGGAGAGAAATTCCATGCCTCTTTATGTCTTGCTCTGGGAATGAGCGATGTTATCCAAAGCTTTCAGGGGAATATTGTGATCCAAACGATGTTTATCGATGAAGGATTTGGGTCGCTGGATGAAGAGTCCCTGCGGAAGGCAATTGACGCGCTGATTCAGCTGCAGCAATCCGGAAGAATGATTGGCATCATTTCGCATGTTCAGGAGCTGAAGGATGTCTTTCCGGCAGCAATTGAGGTTCATAAAACAAAAGAGGGCTGCAGCAAAACGGAAATCGTCGTGAAATAAAAAGCTGCCATGGTATTTATCTGTGTGACTTCTATAATGGATTAGCTAAAAATAACTATATTATTTGCTATTTAAACAACCCCTGTATTATCATTTAATTATTATATTTTTCGACAATAATTTTTATAGTACCTCTAAAAATATTTTAGTATAGGGCTTTTAAAGAGCCTGAATGAACAGCAGGGAGAAAGGTAGGAATCATCGTGAAGATTGGAATTGATAAGCTGGGGTTTTATGCACCACATCTGTATGTAGATATGAATGATTTAGCAGAAGCGCGGGGAATCGACCCGGGGAAATTTACAATTGGTCTGGGACAAGACGAAATGGCTGTCCCGCCAATCACACAGGATCCTGTTTCTTTGGCAGCTAATGCGGCAGAACAAATCTTGGACAGGGAAGATAAAGATGCAATTGATTTAGTCATTTTTGGAACAGAATCTGGCGTGGACCACTCCAAGTCGGCAGCTGTGTATGTACATCAATTATTAGGTCTGAATCCCAAAGCTCGTTCTGTAGAAATGAAGCAGGCCTGCTATGGCGCAACAGCAGGAATACAAATGGCAAAGGGGCATATTGCACTGCATCCGGATAAGAAAGTACTTATTTTGGCATCTGATATTGCCCGCTACGGTTTGAATACACCTGGCGAATCAACACAAGGCGCCGGTGCAGTTGCTATTTTGGTAAGTGCTGAGCCAAGATTGCTGGAGCTGGAAAGTGAAAGCACGTATTACACAGAGGATATTATGGACTTTTGGAGACCGGTATATTCTTCTACGGCTTTTGTAGATGGAAAATACTCCAACGAACAATATATAGCTTTCTTCCAAAAAGTATGGAAAGATTATCAAGAGCAAACAGGAAGAAGCCTGGAGGATTTTGCAGCTATCGCTTTTCATTTACCATATACCAAAATGGGCTGGAAAGCACTGCGTACAGTGATTGAAGACGCGCCTGAAGCAGTACAGGAACGGTTGAAAAACAATTATCAAATCAGTACAAAATACAATCGTAATGTAGGAAATATCTATACAGGCTCTCTTTATCTCAGTCTGATTTCATTATTAGAAAATCAGGATGACTTAAAAGAAGGAGATACCATCGGCTTGTACAGCTATGGATCCGGAGCGGTTGGCGAATTCTTGTCCGGCAAGCTTCAGAACGGCTTTAAAAAGCACTTGCAGACAGCGTCGCATCAAGCAATGTTTGACAACAGAGAATGCATTTCTGTGGCAGCATATGAAAAAGTATTTGAAGAAGCACTTCCAACAGACGGAAGTGAAAAACAGTTAAATGTGGATGAAGATCCGGCAAAAATCTGTTTAGCCGGTGTGAAAGATCATATCCGCAGCTATGCAGTTAAATAATACAAAAAACTCCTGGACAAAATAAAACCTGTTCAGGAGTTTTTTCGTGACAACTTTAAGACATTTTCAGCATGAATTATGTGAAATGAATGACTTTAAAATGTATAATCGGGGTAGAGTTAAACATATCATGAAAGTTAGAGGGTGTTTTAATGACGAAAAATAATGAAGTTATTGAAGTAACAAATCCAGCAACAGGCGAAGTAGTCGATACGGTCTTAAAAGGAGGCAAGAAAGAAGCAGTGGAAGCCGTTGATAAGGCATATCAAGCTTTTCAGGACTGGTCGAAGCAATCTGTCTATGAAAGAAGTGCTTTGTTGAATAAATGGTATGCACTTGTGGAAGAGCATGAAGCAGAGCTGGCTAGAATCATGACAATAGAGCAGGGAAAACCGTTGAAGGAAGCAACAGGTGAAATCCGGTATGCGAATAGCTTTATCTCCTGGTATGCAGAAGAAGGAAAAAGACTTTACGGTGAAACAATCCCGGCAACGGCAAGTGATAAACGCATCGTAGTTAGCCGGCAGCCGGTAGGGGTTATCGCAGCGATTACACCATGGAACTTCCCGGCAGCAATGATTACACGGAAAGTTGCTCCGGCATTAGCGTCCGGCTGTACAGCGGTAGTAAAACCAGCCAGTGCCACCCCTCTAACCGCTATCCGCCTGAGAGAGCTTGCGGTAGAAGCAGGTATTCCAGAAGGTGTACTGCAAATCGTTACTGGAAGCTCAGGTGAAATCAGTGATGCGTGGATGGCAGATGAGCGTGTTCGAAAAATATCGTTTACGGGTTCTACAGAGGTAGGAAAATCACTCATGCAAAAATCAGCGAAAACGGTGAAGAAACTCTCTCTGGAGCTTGGCGGTCATGCACCATTGATTGTTATGGGCGATGCGGATATTGAAAAAGCGGTAAGCGGGGCGGTTGCTTCTAAATATCGCAATGCCGGGCAAACCTGTGTATGTGCCAACCGGATTTATGTTCACGAATCGATTGAACAAGAATTTGCCAAGGCATTTAAAGAAAAGGTTGCACAGCTTAAGGTCGGAGACGGCTTAGAAGAAGGTGTGGATATTGGTCCTTTGATTGACAAATCTGCAGTTGAAAAAGTAAAACATCATATAGAGGATGCACTTGATAAAGGGGCAGAAAAGCTGTTAGGTAACGAAATAGAAAAGGAAGATTTATTTTTCGGTCCGACTATTTTAACCAATGTAAACGATGAAATGGTATGTATGCAGGAAGAAACATTTGGACCGTTAGCGCCGATTACGACATTTCAAACGAAGGAAGAAGTCGTTAAACGCGCGAATAATTCACCTTATGGATTAGCAGCCTATTTATTCACAGAAAACCTTACGACTGCAATTGAGGTCAGTGAACAGTTAGAGTATGGAATCGTCGGTATTAATGATGGTGCTCCATCAACAGCACAGGCCCCATTCGGAGGATTTAAAGAAAGCGGCCTTGGACGGGAAGGCGGTCATCACGGAATTGATGAGTATGTTGAAGTAAAATATTTATCGATTCAGCTGTAAGGCATGCAGACAGCTGCTTATCTAAGGTTTGATAATGAAAAGAAGTAGTTGTCACATGTTTTTACCAGAATATCCTGGGGCTGGGATAGCGGTTATTCGCCCCGCCGGAAATATTTATGCAGAGAAAGGCGGAGCAGATAATCTGCTTGCCTTTTTCTGATGACATGTTTGAAGGAAACCTGTATACTACTTCTAGAGAGGTGCAGATGAATGGAATTTAATATTGGTCCCAGGATGTTAAAAACAGGGTTGGCAGTAACCTTAACGTTATTGATTACACGTATATTCGATATGGAATATGCCGTTATTGCAGCAATTGCATCTGTAATAGCAATGCAGCCGTCTATCATGCGATCATTTAATTATATTAAAGAAGTAGTTATTGCAAACTCTGTCGGTGCAACACTCGCCATATTGGGAGTATTTTTGCTTGGCAGCCATCCGATTTCGGTTGGAGCAGTAGTTATTTTATCGATTGCAATTAATATAAAACTGGGATTGACCAAAACAGTAAATTTAACCGTATTAACCATCGTCAGTATGATGGTGGCCAGCCAGGGCGATCATATTAATTTTGTATATATTTTATCTCGAGTATCACTTGTTGCAATCGGGGTGGTTTCCGCATTTATCGTGAATGTATTTGTTAATCCTCCGAATCATCAAAAGATTTTGTTTCAGATGATTAAGGAAGCCAGTGAAAGTTCTCATTTTCTTCTGCGAGTTATCCCGAGTAATACGATGAGTGTCCCGCAAATCCGGGACGAAGAAAGAAATGTGGAGAAACAAATTAATAAAATAAGAGATTATTTTGATATCATTACGGATGAGAAAAATAGACTGTTTATCCGGAAGCGCAGATCTTTTTTCCGCAGCATTGTCATTTATAAGCAAATGATACAGGTATTGCGAAAGAAGCATACGCTGATCGTAGAGCTGGAAAAAAATTTAAAAGAAATTGAACAAATGGCTGCCGGCAAGTCTTTCTTAATTAAAAAGCTGGTCAGTGAGATCAATAACTATAGTGAAAATGTCTTTCTTATGTATGAAGATCGCATCGTCCTGGACAGGGACCTGCAAAAAGAGACGAAAAATGCGATGAGCGTAACGATCAATAATTTAATTGATGCACTGCAAGGTACAGACTATGAAAAATGGCATTATGTTTTTCCTGTTGCGAATAGTATTGTCGAGCTTTTCTATGAGTTGGATAAGTTAGAAAAGTATGTGCGTAAAAAAGGATTACATGAAGAAGAGGAATAAGTAGAAGCAAAGGAGATTGTGGCAGCACAGTCTCCTTTGCTATTTTGTCAAGAGCCACATAAAACAGGTATAAAACCTCCCTTTTTTGCATATAGTAGTAATAGTATACAGAGAAAAGGGGAGGATGGAATTGGTCCGTTTTTTATCTCATCATGAATTAGAAAATTTATATTATATGTATGAAAAATATGAAAATGCGTATCAAACGCTCCTGGAAAGTAAACAAAAGTATATGCAGGAAGAAACACAAAAACAAATAGAAGAACAAATGGAGATTGTGAAGGAGCAGCAGCGTCAAATGCTTGCTTCATTAACATAAAACAGCGTGTAGGTTCGTGTCTACACGCTGTTTTATTATTTTTTACGATGAAGATTTTCCATAATATAGCCAATAAATTCGTTTGCTTTTTCTTCAGGGGCTTTCGTGAATATACTGACACCGACAAATAGCAGGGAGGACAGGCTCAGTCCCCATAAACCAGAAGCCATTCCTAACGGCTTTGTCTGCAGCAGTTCTAATATCAGAACAAGTGCGCCGGGAATAATGGTGCTTGCCAATACAGCAGCGGCGGTGCCTCTTTTCCAAAAGAAAGCGCCGATAATTGTCGGGACAACAACAATTAAGCCGGCAGAAGAAGCAACGGACAGAACGGCGATTAAATCTAATTGTAATTCTGCAAATAGGTAAGCCAGCAGAGCAATAACAGGTATAATAAATTTCCCGATGCGAAGCTGGACCTGATCTGTTGTCCCTTTGCGAATATTTCCGTAAACATCCTTCGCGAACATTGAGGATAATGTAAGCAGAATCGAGTCTATCGTCGAAACAGCGGCAGCAATAATACCTACCATGACAATAACAGCTAAAACAGAAGGTACAGCTGATGAGGTCAGTACAACGGGTGTAGCTAAATCAGCGTTGTCTAGACCAGGCTCTAATAAGAAAGCGGAATACCCCCAAAATATAGATACCAGTGTATAGATACAGCCAAAAATCATAAAGCCTAATAACATACGCCGCATGCTTTTCAAAGAAGCTGGCATAAACAGACGCTGACTGACCTGCGGATTTGAAATACTAAAGAAAAACCAGGGAATGGTTAACCCGATAAATGTTAAGAAGCTGAAATATCCATTGCCAGGCACTGTCAGCATTTCTGGATGATGACCTTCCAGCTGCTCAAAGAAGCCCGAAAATCCGCCAAGTTCGCGGACTAAAAAGAGTACAACTAAGGTTGAACCGATAATCATAAATAAGGACTGCAGCGAGTCTGTCCAGGCCACAGAGCGGATTCCGGCTATGTATGCAAAAAAGAGTGCTAAAACAACAGCGATAATAACGCCGGTGCTGAAAGAGATTTGCTGGTTTGATACGCCCTGCAGCAGATATCCTACTCCAGCTAACTGTACAGCACTGTAGGGTATTAAAAAAAGACAGTTGCTGACGGCAATCGCAATGGCAGAAGCCCTGCTTTGATAACGGTCGCCAATCATTTGAGATGGTGTAATATAACCATATTTTTTTCCGACAATCCAAAAACGGGGACCAAAAAATGCAATTAACGACACACCCATTAAATAGATCAGTTCAAAACCAAGCGCGCCAACTCCGCCACGATAGGTAAGCCCTGCTAAGCCGACCAGCATAAATGCGCTGTATGTTGTAGCGCTGTAGCTTAATGCGGAAACAAAACCGCCCAGCTTACGATCGCCAAGAAAATAAGCGCCCATATTTGTCTGTTTGCCAGTTCGCGATAAAAAAGCGATAAAAAGAGAGATAACAATATAAATTCCTAATCCCCACCAAATCAGTGATACATTCATTCTTCATTGCTCCAATCTTTTGTTAGTATGGCATTAAGTCCGATGACGATGAAAGTTAACATCAGCCAGAACAGAAAGCTCCCATACCATTTTTCAACATGACTTAAAAGTACAAAAGGGATGGTAAAAGCGGCAAGAACGATAATGCCGATAATAATTGCTGCGTTTTTTTCCTTCATAAGCCTGCCTCCATATATTTTAATGTGATATAATTCACAATAGAAAGAATGTGAATTCGCTAACAATCATAGCAGATTGTTCATAAATTTGCCACATTATTTAAGACGCAAATAATAACCTATTTTTGGAAACGATTGCAACAAAGCTTTTTATCAGCTAAACTTAAGAAAAAGGAGGGAAAAGATGGAAACCTTACAGATCGGCAGTGCGAAACTTACCTGGCTAAATGGGGGCGTTACACATTTGGACGGAGGCTCAATGTTTGGTGTCGTTCCCAAGGCTTTATGGGCGAAAAAATATCCGCATAACGATAAAAATCAAATTGAACTTCGAACAGACCCGATTTTAATTGAATTAGATGGGTCTAATTTACTTATTGATACAGGAATCGGCTTAAATAAATTATCTGATAAACAAAAAAGAAATTTCGGAGTATTGGAAGAAACAAATATAGAAGCATCCTTATCTGAATTAGAGCTTACAGTGAACGATATTGATATCGTATTAATGACACATCTTCATTATGATCATGCGAACGGTTTAACAAAACTAGTTGGTGAGGAAAAATACGAATCTGTCTTTAAAAATGCAAAAATTTTTGTTTCCCAAATAGAATGGAATGAGATGCAGCAGCCGAATATCCGTTCAATAAATACATACTGGGAGAAG
Source organism: Oceanobacillus oncorhynchi (assembly GCF_000821065.1). Taxonomy (GTDB): domain Bacteria; phylum Bacillota; class Bacilli; order Bacillales; family Amphibacillaceae; genus Oceanobacillus; species Oceanobacillus oncorhynchi. The sequence goes on along the minus strand of NZ_CDGG01000001.1, from coordinate 4,556,518 downwards.
AATTGGAGGCCGGTAGTTGATCAGGTTTATCCGTTTCGTGAAAAAATTGAGGTATTGCCGGGTTTAACAATGGTTCATACCGGGGGCCATAGTGAGGGGCATGCTATCATTCGTTTCCGGGAAGGAGAGCAAGGCTTCATACATATGGCAGATATTATGCCGACACATGCACATCAAAATAAATTATGGGCGCTTGCATATGATGATTATCCAGTTCAATCTGTATTACAAAAAGAATATTGGATGGAAGCGGGTTATAAGGAAAAGGTCTGGTTTACGTTTTATCATGATGCTTATTACCGGGCAGTCAGGTTTAATGAGGCTGGAGAGAAAATAGATCACGTGGAGAGGTTGCGATATTCTTATGATTAAGAAAAAGCAGCCTTCTCCAAAAAGGAAGGCTGCTTATTAACAAAGTATATTATACTGCTGCTTCTGTATCTATAACAGCACCAGTTTCTATGTCTACATAGAAATCATATTGTTTATTCGTACCATCGATATTTCTAGTTACACCACCGCGGTATACATCATAAAGCAGTCCGTTTCTTTCTAATTCTTCCGGTTTCATATAAATCCAGGAGCCACTGATAGGACCTTGGCGTTTAAACATTTCTTTGGCATGATTCAATGCTTTTTCAGGAGTAACTTTCATTTGATTGTTAACCTGTTGACGTGCGATATAACCGATTGCAATACCAAATGCAGCTGCAAGTAATACCTTTCTTTTGCTCAATTTATTCACCTCTGTTTAGTAAGATTCAATGTCTGCTTTGTTTGTAGTATATCGCATACGGTGAGAGAAATACAAATAATTGAACACCGGTACTGGAAAGGATTGGGCTTTTTCGGGTATACTTGCAATATTGAAGATCTATTTTTACGGATATACTAACTGTATATAGGAGGCTTTACATGAATAAAGAAACACTGGCATTATTTAAGAATTTAACGGAATTACAGGGAGCTTCAGGGAATGAGCATGCCGTTCGCCAATTTATGAAAAAGGAATTGGAGAAATATTCGGATGAAATCATTCAGGATAATCTGGGGGGCGTATTTGGAGTAAAGCACGGTAAAGGTCCTACTGTCTTGGTGGCTGGACATATGGATGAGGTCGGCTTTATGGTAACACAGATTACAGATAATGGCATGCTCCGTTTTCAGACTTTAGGCGGCTGGTGGAGCCAGGTTATGCTGGCTCAGCGTGTTCAGGTAATGACAAAAAATGGACCGGTTACGGGAGTGATTGCTTCTGTTCCGCCGCATTTATTAACTGAAGCACAGCGCAGCAAACCGATGGAAATAAAAAATATGCTGATTGATATTGGGGCGGATGATAAAGAGGATGTCGCAAATATCGGCGTTCGTCCGGGAGATACCATTGTTCCGGTTACACCGTTTGAACCGATGGCCAACGAGAAAAAGATCTTGGCAAAAGCTTGGGATAATCGCTACGGCTGCGGGCTGGCTATCGAGCTTTTAAAAGAACTGCAAGGGGAAACCCTGCCAAATCAGCTTTATTCTGGTGCAACAGTACAGGAAGAGGTTGGATTACGCGGAGCACAGGTAGCGGCCAATATGATCAAACCGGATATTTTTTACGCATTAGATGCTTCACCGGCTAATGATGCTTCCGGGGATAAAAAGGCATTTGGCCAGCTGGGAAAAGGAGCTTTATTGCGTATTTTTGACCGCACAATGATTACGCATAAAGGCATGCGCGAATTTGTTCTGGACACAGCGGAATCAAATGATATCCCGTATCAATACTTTGTTTCTCCAGGCGGTACAGATGCAGGGCGTGTTCATATAACAGGCGATGGCGTTCCTTCTGCGGTTGTAGGGATATGCTCCAGGTATGTTCATACATCAGCATCGATTATTCATGTAGATGATTATGCCGCAGCAAAAGAATTAATTACAAAACTTGTTAAAACAACAGACGAAACAGTTGTTTCCGCATTGCATCAGGGTTAATGAAATGCAGAAAACAGTTATTGTCGGCTCGAAAAACCCAACTAAAATCCAGGCTGTCCGAAATGTTTTTCCAGAACTGGAGCTAAGCTCGAGGGAAGTCCCGTCTAAAGTGTCTGCCCAGCCTTTTTCAGATGAGGAGACGCGGATTGGCGCGGTGAATCGTGCGAAGGCATGTGCTGCAGGAAGTGCTGATGCTATTGGAATTGGCTTAGAAGGAGGCGTCATGTATGTGGACGATACATTATTTCTCTGTAACTGGGGAGCGCTGGCTGCAGCGGATGGCACATTATATACTGCCAGTGGTGCAAGGATTGCCCTCCCAAAAGAAATTGAGGAAGCACTTAAAAAAGCCGGGGAATTAAGTACGGTGATGGATGCCTATACCAAGAAAGAAAATGTCCGCAGCCAGGAAGGAGCTATTGGTATCTTTACGAATAACCTGATATCAAGAGAAAGTATGTTTACACATGTTGTACAGCTTCTGAAAGGGCAGTATGATTTTGCGGGGCAAAAATAATCAAACAAAAAACAGGCGATAGAGCCTGTTTTTTGTTTGAGAAAATCATTATTCGTAGATATAACCAATAACATCTAATGCTTGTTCCACGGTTTCCACTGTAATATTTGCTTTGTTGGAAAGTTCTTTTAAAGGATGAATTAATTTTTCCGGACGAATAATAATCGTCGGCTTTCCTAAAGCTATGGCTGTACTTGCATCCATCGCTGTATTCCATTGTTTATATTCTTCGCCGAATAAAGCAATCACAATATCTGATTTCTGCATTAATACCTGTGTCCGAAAATTGTTAACACTGGAAGCAGCATCGTCACGATAAAAATTACCGGGCTGTTTTCCTAAGATTGCTTCTCCGATATCATCTGAACGGTCATGATTTGTCTGCGGAGATACAAATGTCAGCGGCAGCTTTTTTTCTTCCGCAAGCTTTTTAACATCTTCTCTCCAATTATCATGAATTTGTCCAGCAAGATAAACTGTTAAATTCATTCCAATCCCTCCCAATCAATGGTATCTTTAATAGTAAATGTTTTTCCTAAACTTGTTAAGTTATTTGATTATTGTATAGAAATGATTTATAGCTACCGCCCTAATGGATTTTATGGGGTGCGTTCGCAACCTCAGAAATACACTGCGCTTCCCACGACGGACAGGACGTTGTAGTGCCGGTTGTTGACCACAGACCACAGGACGTGACGTTCTTAGCTGACCAGTAGTCTCTGTGTGTTACCTATGGGAATGTGATTACCAATGTTTTCAGGTTAATGAGTTTATAAAAATTATATTTGATTCTAGTAGATAGTAATAAGACTAACTAGCGAAGGAAAAACACGGAGACTCCTGGAGCGACCGAGCATAGGTCGTGATATATAGCGGGTGGGATTCCCGCCGAGAAAGAACTAGCCATTCACTCGTAGCGAGTCTTGGAGGGTTTGTGGTAACACAGGCTTTTAAGCGTAGACAGTGAGGTAATGAGCGGAAAGCCAAGAGCGGTTGAAGGGATAGAGCTCCGAAATTTCGTGAATAAACAGGAAGGTCGATAAGCTCAGGAGTTTAGAAGACAACACTGGGGTTTTCAATAAACGGCAAGAAAATCTCAGCTTCCTCGGAGTCAATGACCTTGGCACGTTACACATGGATATATTACGGCAACTCGGGAGAACCTTTATGGTCTTTCCTGTACAAACAGGAAGGTAATGGTGAACAAGCGATAATAAAGTGAGGTAGCCAGATGCCTAAAGGTAGTCGGATGGTGACATAGTACCAATGAAGTCGGGTAACGCTGATGGAGGAAAGGTCACCACCTGTCAATGCCCTTCAAAGGGACACATGGACCACACACGGAGGTGGAGAATCAATGGAAACTGAACTGCGAAGGATAGCAGAATTAGCAAAAGAAAATAAGGATATGGTTTTCACATCCTTAGCTCATCTACTAAATGAAGAAAATCTGAAACAATGCCACAAGGAACTTCCGAATAAGAAAGCAACAGGTATTAATGAGGTAACCAAAGGAGAATATGAAGCCAATCTGGACGATAATATCAAGGATTTAGTGATGCGCATGAAAAGGAAAAAGTATCGACCTGTGCCAGTAAGAAGAACGTATATTAACAAAACGGGCACAAAGAAGAAAAGACCCTTAGGCATACCAGAACATGAAGACAAAATTGTTCAAAGAGGCATAGCCAAAATATTAAATGCCATCTACGAGAATGATTTTCTGGATAGTTCATTTGGGTTTCGTCCGAAAAGAAACTGTCACGACGCACTAAAGATATTAAATCTGTATATAGAAAAACGACATACAAATTATATCGTAGATGTGGATATTAGAGGATTTTTTGACAATATAGACCACAAATGGATGATGACATTTCTGGCGCATCGCATTAATGACCCAAGCTTACTTCGAATTATCGGCCGTTTTCTAAAAGGCGGTTACATGGAGGAAGGGAAATATTATCGGACAGAAGGCGGTACTCCTCAAGGTGGCATCATATCGCCAATTATTGGGAATATATACCTGCATTATGTACTTGACCTGTGGTTTGAGAAGAAAATTCGCAAAGAAAGTAGAGGGCAAGCTTACATGGTTCGATATGCGGACGATTTTGTGTGCTGTTTTCAATACAAGAGCGATGCACAAACCTTTTATCGTAGGCTTAAGGAGCGACTAAACAAGTTTCACTTGGAAATGGCAGAAGAGAAAACAAATATCCTTCCATTTGGTAGCTACGCCTGGAAAGACAACGAGTGTAAAAAGAAAGGGAAGCCACCTACTTTTGACTTTTTAGGATTTACACACTACTGCAGCAGAAGTCGAAACGGAAGGTTTCGAGTCAAGCGCAAAAGCAGCAGCAAGAAAGTCAAAGAAAAGTTAAAAAGTCAGAAGAAATGGCTTCAAATGCATCGGACGACGGATATTCGTTTAATCATGGAGCGCCTCAATCTAGCGCTTCAAGGCTATTACAATTACTATTGTATCACGGACAATGCATATGAAGTGAAGAACTTTTGGGATAAAGTGAAACAACTTTTATTCAAGTGGATGAATCGAAGAAGTCAAAAGAAATCATTCAGCTGGGAGAAGTTTCAACGGTTCTTACAAAAGTATCCACTCATTAGTCCAAGAATCAAAGTAAATATATATAGTCTTCGAAAGCATCTTAGCTATATTCTGTAAATATTGATAGGAGGAGCCGTGTGCGGTAATACCGCTCGCACGGTTCTGGGAGGAGTAGAGGAATTCAGCAAGCAATTATCGAACTGAATTCCCGCTTACTCGACTGGGAAAGCGCGTAGGGAAGACCCCGCAGAAAAAAGCGAACTTCTTTTTTTGAGGAGGCTGAGCTCAAGCCCACGGAAAGCGTAGTGTTTTTCTGCAGCGGCCGCATTAACCTGACAACATTGGTGATTACTCCCCCCGCCATAACCCGTCGCAGGGGGTATCACTCTGGCAAAAACACCGATATTTAAAGACCAAGTGATGTTATTGTTTTATCTTATTTGAAAAATGAACGATAAAAATCAAAATTCAAATAATATGGAAACAAGGTAACATAATTGAAAGAATATGTGTGGCAAGCTATGATAGGAGTAAAGAAAGGATGTATAAAATGAAAGAATTACAAAATACAGAGGAATTTAATACGTATATTCAAGAAGGCCCGGTTGTCTTTTTATTTACGGCAGGATGGTGCCCGGATTGCCGCGTGATTGAACCGATTTTGCCTGAAATAGAAGAGGCTTATTCACAATTTCAATTTGTAGAAGTAAATCGGGATAACTTTATCGAGCTCTGTCAGGAATATGATGTCTATGGTATTCCTAGCTTTCTGGCGTTTGAAAAAGGGGAAGAACTGGGCAGATTTGTAAGTAAAGACCGGAAAACACAAGAAGAAATCGAATCCTTTTTAGACGGGCTTGCTAAATAGGTAGGGAGGCATTTGTATGGCAAAAATGACAAGCATTAAGATGAAACGCCTGTTGGAGGATGAACTGAAGAACCCTGATTATCGAGTGACCTACAAGCGTGATGACGATGCTGTACGAATTGAATGGAAGGACTCGAACGAAGGCATGACGGTATCATTGCCTAATTTAATTGCTAAATATAATGACCGGGGGAAGGAAGCCCTTGATGAAATCGTGGAGCATGTTAATGAAGCGTTAAAAATTATGAATCAGACGCAGCATTTAAAAGGAATGGAAAAGCAGATTTTTCCTGTGCTCCGTTCCCCTTCCTTCCCGACAGAAACAAAGGCAAAGAAGAAGTTGATTTATAAAGATCATACTGCAGAAACCCGGGTTTTCTATGCACTTGATTTAGGAAAGTCTTACCGTTTGATTGATGAGGATTTATTGGAGGAAGAGGGCTGGTCTAAGGAAAGATTAGATGAAATAGCATCTTTCAATATCCGCTCTTTATCTTATCAGCCGAAAGCAGATCAGGTTGCAGGCAATGATTTTTATTTCTTGGCAACACAGGATGGTTATGATGCAAGCCGTATTCTGAACGAAGCCTTTTTAGAAGAGATGCGTGCCAATGCAAAAGGAGAATTAACTGTTGCTGTACCGCATCAGGATGTGCTTATTTTAGGAGATATCCAAAATAAATCTGGATATGATATTTTAGCGCAAATGACAATGAAATTTTTTGCGGATGGCAGAATACCGATTACTTCTTTGCCGTTTGTTTATGAAAATAAAAAATTAGAGCCGGTATTTATACTGGCAAAAAATCGACCTGAGAAAAATGAGGAGTGAAAGAAATGGATGTTTTTTATAACCGTCAAGGAATTGGAGATGTATTGATTCTTCCTATTAAGGAAGGGAACCGCTATGAATTAAAGCAAGAAACGAATGGGGATATCACTAAAATAACATCAGCTGATGGAGAAGTGCTTGGCTACAATATTTTTCATGCTTCCACCTACTTTCAATTAGATGAAAAAAACGGTGCGATTCCTCTAGAAGAAAGCTTATTAGCGGAAATTCGTACACTTTTCCAAAGAAAAGGAATAGATGACCCCCTTGAATTTGATTTGAGTCCGAAATTTGTAGTAGGATTTGTAAAGTCAAAACAGGCCCATGAAAATGCGGACAAATTAAGTGTATGTCAAATTGATGTTGGGGAAGAAACCTTGCAAATTGTTTGCGGCGCTCCAAATATCGATGAAGGTCAAAAGGTCGTTGTAGCGAAAGTAGGAGCAACGATGCCGTCCGGAATGAAAATTAAAGCATCTGAATTAAGAGGTGTACCTTCTCACGGAATGGTTTGTTCTCAAAAAGAACTGGGCTTGCCTGATGCGCCGAAGGAAAAAGGCATTTATGTACTGGATGATACGTATCAAATTGGCGAAGAATTTACATTTTAACTTTCAAATCCCTTGTGTGAGCAGGGGATTTTTTAACAGGAAAGGAAACCGAAAAAATTATCGCAGTAATCATGTAAATCCCCTTGAAAAACTGCTAAAATGAACAGTATGAACAATTAAGGAAATGAGTGAATGCATATGTGGTGGGAGCAATGGAAAGAACGGCTCAAAAACATATTTACAAAAGAAGTGGAAATAGAAGTAGAGGAATTTGTTGAGGTTGAACAGGAAGAATCTGATAAACAACCAAATATACAGACAAAAATGACATACCATTATCCTTCCGGGCGATCATTTAAGTTTCCGGTGATTCCAGATACTGTTGATCAAAAAAAAGAAACGAATGTTGACAAGCAACCTAGTTATAAAAGAAGAAATCAAGATATTGTACAAGAAAGAAGAGAGAGACGGACACACAGAGAAAATAATCAAAGAAAAGAAACAACTGCGGACAAAAAGCCGGACAATCATCGCCCGCTGCCGAACCGAAGCAGAAAAGAAGCTTCGTATCCTGCACGTAATGCGCGCAGTACTCCGCAAGCGGAAAATAACCCGGGAAGAAAAGTATATAAGAAAAATCCGGATGTTCCTTTTCAGCCGACAGAGGTGCCTTCTCCGATTTATGGCTTTCAGTCGAGAGAATCTAAGCTGATTCATGAAATACCAGCGTATCAGAGAAAGGAATCCAAACTTCAAAAAGAGGATGAAGCAGCGAGCAGCTTAGAAGATACGATGATGTCAACTGAATCATTGTTAAGGAAAAAGGAAGAATTGCCGACAATAGATACAGGACACCACTCGGATAGAAAAGAAGCTGATATCTTTGAAACAGCGGATCCGTCAGATAAGCAGCAAGATACTTTTTCAGAAGATATGATATTAGAACAAACGCATGAAGTTCAGCAGGAAGTCAGCAGTACGGCGGAGATGCTGGAGACGGAGGAAGATGAGGTTCAAGAAACACCTCCGGAGCCGGAAGAGCCTAAAACCGAAACTGAAAATGATGTTACTTCCCAAAAAAGAAACCCGATTCATACAACAAACCAGATGCCAAGCCAGAATAAGGAAAGGTCAAGTCAGGCTTCAACTGCTTTTAATGTAATGATGACTCCGCGGGATAAGAAAAATTTGCAGGAGCAGCGAAAACGGGAGGAAACTTTTCAGCGATTGCAGCAGGCACATGAAAGACGCGAGGACGAGCTGCGCAAGGCAGAGGAAAAATTAGCCGAAACCCATGCAACGAATCAAGATTCCGAAAGCATGGCTTCGACTGTGAATATAGTACCTGCACCTGTACCTTCACGGAGCGAACCTGAACCGAGAGAGGTTCCTTTGCACTTGTTAAACGATCCAGCAGCCAAATCAACCGAAGAGGATGAAGAATGGCTGATAGAACAGCAAGATTTACTGGAAGAGACATTGAAGCATTTTCAAGTCAAAGCAAAAGTTGTAAAGGCAACACAGGGGCCGTCTGTTACACGTTTTGAGGTGCATCCTGAGATGGGCGTCAAGGTAAGCAAGATTAAAAACTTAGCTGACGATTTAAAACTAAATATGTCAGCGAAGGATATTCGTATTGAGGCACCTATTCCAGGTAAAAATACAGTAGGCATCGAGGTTCCTAATCTTCACCCGGAAATGGTGGGGATCCAGCGGATAATTGAATCGGATGATTTTAAAGATAATAAGTCTCCTTTAAGTGTGGCGCTGGGACTGACTATTGAAGGAATGCCCAAAGTAATTGATATTAATAAAATGCCGCATGGTTTGATTGCCGGAGCTACCGGTTCGGGGAAAAGTGTCTGTATCAACACCATTCTTGTCAGCTTAATTTATAACGCCAGTCATGAGGATGTGCGGATTCTGTTAATCGATCCTAAAATGGTTGAACTTGCTCCATATAATGGTATCCCGCACCTTGTTTCTCCTGTCATCACAGATGTTAAAGCTGCTACACAGAGTCTGAAATGGGCTGTGGCAGAGATGGAGGATCGCTATGATCGTTTTGTAAATGAAGGGGTCCGGGATATAAGCAGGTATAATCAAAAAATGCTGCGAGAAGGAAAAGCAGATCAAAAGATGCCGTTTATCGTGATTGTTATTGATGAATTAGCTGATTTAATGATGATGTCTCCGCAGGATGTGGAGGATGCCATCAGCAGAATTGCGCAAAAAGCAAGAGCATGCGGTATTCATCTTCTGCTTGCAACGCAGCGTCCATCTGTGGATGTTATTACAGGTCTGATCAAAGCAAATATTCCTACAAGAATTGCTTTTAGTGTATCTTCCCAAGTGGATTCACGGACAATTATTGATTCCAGCGGTGCGGAAAAGTTACTTGGAAAAGGGGATATGCTCCTGATTGAGAACGGCGCCGGGAAAAGTGTTCGTTTACAAGGGCCATTTGTGTCTGATGAGGAAATTGAACGAGTAGCAAATTATGCAAAATCAATGGCTGAACCGAAATATCTGTTTGAACAGGAAGATTTATTAGAACAAGTACAGATAGATGAAGAGGAAGATGATCTCTTGGAAGATGCGATTGAATTTGTATTAAATCAAAATAGTGCAAGCACATCTTCCCTGCAAAGGCATTTTAAAATAGGATATAACCGTGCTGCGAGATTAATTGATTCTCTGGAGCAGCGGGGAATTATCTCAGGGCAAAATGGCAGCCGTGCGCGAGAGGTCTTGATTACAAAAGCGCAGAGAGACAGTATGTAAACTGTCTCTCATTTTTTGGCGGTGAAAATACGGTTACTTTATAATAAACTAGCTCACACTTTGTTTGTTAAGAAAGGCTTGCCCGATGCTGTTTCTCCGCATATCAAAAATAAGGACAACTAAAAAAGTTGCTATAATTCCGGAAAGTTACTAAAATATAAAAGAAGCTTTTCAAAAAAGAAAGAAAATATAAGGCAAAAGCACATATTATTCATTATCTGTATAGAATGAGATATAGGCTCTCTATCTGTACAGAAAATGGTGTTTCTTTTTTACGTGTTAAGAAAGGATAATAGGGACTTGAGATGATTCGTCCCCACCGGCCAGCATTTGCAAAAATGCAAAAGGAAGTACATTTTTATGTAAATAAATGGGCGGACAAACGCTTTCGTTTAAAAAAAATATGTTTAAAATGCTTGAATTTACTTTTAAAAGCTTTGAAATAATAAATTTTGCTTTAAAATAAGTTATTTATTTGTTATAATCCATTGAATGGGATTGCGGTTATATAATATCTTGACACAGAGCCGCTGATAACAAATAAAATGACATGAAAATGAATGGATGAAAAAACGTTGGAGGTTCGTTTTATGACAACTTACCATTTTATAGGTATTAAAGGAACAGGGATGAGTGCATTAGCACAAATTCTTCATGACTCAGGTGAGAAAGTACAGGGTTCAGATATTGACAGCCGTATTTTCACACAGCTGGCATTAGAAGAAAAACATATTCCTATTCTGTCTTTTTCAAAAGATAATATTCAATCAGATTATACGATTATAGCAGGAAATGCTTTTCCTGAAGACCATGTTGAAATAAAACAAGCGAGAGAGCTTGGTTGTAAATTTTATTGGTATCATGAGTTTTTAGGCGAATGGTTGAAGCAGTATACAAGTATTGCTGTTACAGGTGCACACGGGAAAACGACAACGACAGGATTATTATCACATGTTTTGGAAAGTGCTTATCCAATCTCTTATTTAATTGGAGACGGGACAGGGCGTGGGCATGTTGACAGTAAATATTTTGCTTTTGAAGCTTGTGAATATCGCAGACACTTTTTAAGCTATGAGCCGGACTATGCGATTATGACAAATATTGATTTTGATCATCCGGATTATTTTACAAGCTTAGATGATGTAGTGGATGCTTTTCAATCCATGTCTGATCGCGTGAAAAAAGGTATTGTTGCATGCGGTGATGATGAAGAACTTCAAGGCATTCATACGAAAGTGCCGATTATTTATTATGGTTTTAATGAGACAAATGATTTCCAAGCGAAAAATGTGGTAGAGACAGAGCAGGGAACAGAATTCGATGTATATGTTCGAAGCACCTATTATGAGCATTTCTTCATTCCTACATTTGGAAATCATACGATTTTAAATTCACTAGCAGTGATAGCGATTTGTCACTACGAAGGAATTCCAGTTGAATTTATGAAGGAATTAAGCTCTTTTAAAGGGGTTAAAAGACGCTTTACAGAAAAGACAATTGATTCTCAGGTAATTGTAGATGATTATGCACATCATCCTAAGGAGATTGCAGTAACAATTGAATCAGCTCGTAAAAAGTATCCAAATAAAGAAGTGGTTGCTATTTTTCAGCCGCATACCTTTACACGTACAAAAACATTTTTACAAGAATTTGCAGATAGTTTAAACCAAGCAGATAAAGTCTATTTATGTGATATTTTTGGGTCGGCTCGAGAGCAGTCAGGTCAATTAACTATTGAGGATTTGCAAAATTTGATTCCTGAAAGTGATATTTTAGATTTAGAGCATACCAATGTGCTACAAGAATATAAAGATAGTGTGTTGATTTTCATGGGTGCAGGAGATATTCAAAAATTCCAGAAATCCTATGAAGAGACACTAGCCTAAATGAAAAAGCAGTGAAGCGGTTCACTGCTTTTTTCTATTTGCCGTGGGTGTGCAGGCAATCTCTTTTATCCTGAGAGGCTAAAGAGCTGTCTATAGATTGCTTAGAGAATTTCCGGGGCTCACTGGCTCTCGTTGCTAAACAGCGACACAGGGGCAGATATAAGCCATTCTTGCAGTGCTATTGATGAAAGCAATGTATCTTAAATACAGTAAAGACAGCTGTTCGAAAATACCTGCTGAATGAAATTTCATTCGATGTAAGGGCGGTTAGCTGCAGCATTCTATACTGGATATAGATTGATGTTGTATTTTAACGGAAAAATAAGATACAATAAGTATATGGATTAAATCTTTTAAGGGAAAATGTAGTTTATTCTTTAGCTATGCAGGGTAAGAATAAATTATGGTGCCAGCTCTCCCGGTATGGAATGGGCTAAAAGTGATACGGATAAGTATGCCGTTTACTTCACCGCAGATGTTAAAGAGCCAAATAATCGTGTTTTCCTGCAGAAAGGATAAAGCAATGTTTTATCCAATACATTTTTACCGGGTTATTTGGACAACCTCTTTATGAAGTACATACTATCCCTTAAAACGTATTTAATCAATATGGATGAATCAAGAAATAAAGGAGTGATATAAGTTTATGGGAGTTATCCTCTATAGTGCACTGGCAATTGCCATAATAGCCTTGCTCATATTAATGATTTATGCGGTTATTTTAGTGTTCAACACAAAGAAAACAATGGAAGAAGTTCGGGAAACATTAGGGAAAATCAATCACCAGGTAAACGGAGTCACAGAAGATGCAAGAGAGGTTGTTCAGGATTCTAAAGGGCTGGTAGCTGATTTAACTCAAAAATCAACTCAGCTTGATGGTTTAATCCAGGGAGCAAAGGGAATAGGTGATACAGTAGAAGACTTTAATAAGTCATTACAGCAATTATCTAATATTATTTCAAAGCACTCAAAAGAGGACCAGGAAAAAGCTGCTCAAGCAGTAAAATGGGGTGCTTCCATTTTTGAGTATTGGAATAATCGGAAACACAAGTCTAATTAAATCTTAGGAGGTTATACGGATGGCAGACAATCAGATTAACACGAAGGATTTTATTATCGGAACACTTGTAGGAAGTTTTGTAGGAGCTGCGACAGCATTGTTGCTTGCACCAAAATCAGGTAAAGAACTGCGCAGTGATTTAAACGATAGTGCGGTTCAAGTGAAAAATCGTGCAACAGAATTAGCAGGAACAGCTCAGGAAAAAGGTGTGGAATGGAAAGATAAAGCTTATTCTACAACTTCCGATTTAACGAAGAAAGCAGTGGATGTAACTTCTGATTTGTCCAAGACAGTTGCAGATAAATCTCAGGAGCTTACAGAAAGCGTAAAACAAAAAACGGCTGATTTGAAGGATGTCGTAGAAGATAAACTGAATGATGCTCAGGATAAAGCAGAAGATGTAAAAGATTCTGCTGGTGAGAAGCTGGATGATGCAAAAGATAAGGCTTCGGATTTAAAAGATGAGGTATCAGATAAAATAGAAGATGTAAAAAAAGAAGCTGCTGATAAAAAAGCAGAGGCAGAAGAAACTGCTTCTAAAAAAACAGCAGAAGTAAAAAAAGAAACAAAACAAGCAGTTAATGAAGTAAAAAAAGAAGCAAATAAAAAATCATAATACTTAAAAACATTGATGAGCATTTTTACTCATCAATGTTTTTTTATAATTATATCTTGTCTGTCCCGGAGAACCGCCCGTAAAATTCCCGCTGAATGAAGTTTCGTTCTATATGATTGTAGAACGCCGCTGATTTTTAAATTGAAAATATATTGGATTTATAAAGGAGGACGGGAGGGCTTTTGGCCCTTCTTCCAAGATATATAATATAATTAATGGTTCCATTTTTCCGTATTTTCTCTAAGAATTAAAATTTTACATTAATTAGATGGTGACAAATAGAAGAATCTTAGCTATAATGGTCTCTAATTATTCTAAATGATTAAATAGATTAAGTGACTTGAGGAGTGTGTATTAATGAGTAATGAAATGGAACAGCTAAGAGAACAAATGGACAAGGTCAATCTGGAAATACTAGAATTGATTAACAAGAGAGCAGGCATTAATCAAGAGATTGGTGAATTAAAAACCAAGCAGAGCATTAAGCGATTTGATCCAGTGCGTGAGCGTGAGATGCTGGATAAAATTAAAAGTAACAATGATGGTCCATTTCAGGATTCAACACTTGAACATATTTTTAAAGAAATTTTCAAAGCAAGTCTTGAGCTTCAAAAAGAAGATAACAGCAAGGCACTTTTAGTATCGAGAAAGAAACAGCCTGAAAATACAGTCGTTGAGCTTAAAGGGGAAAAAGTCGGCGATGGCGGAATCAGCTATGTATTTGGTCCATGTGCAGTAGAAGGATATGAGCAGGTTGCTGCAGTAGCTGCGTCTGTAAAAGAAAAAGGATTGAAATTACTTCGCGGCGGGGCATTTAAGCCGAGAACATCTCCATATGATTTCCAAGGACTTGGAATCGAAGGATTAGAAATCCTGAAAAAAGTAGCGGATGAGTATGATTTAGCTGTTATCAGTGAAATTGTAAATCCTGCAGATTTAGAACAGGCAGTTGATTATATTGATGTCGTTCAAATCGGTGCAAGAAACATGCAGAACTTTGAACTGTTAAAGGCTGCTGGAGATGCTGGAAAGCCTGTCCTGTTAAAACGCGGACTATCTGCAACCATTCAGGAATTCATAAATGCAGCAGAGTACATCATGTCCAGAGGCAACAAAAATATTATGCTGTGTGAACGTGGAATTCGTACATACGAAAAAGCAACACGTAATACACTGGATATTTCTGCAGTACCTATTTTAAAACAAGAAACTCATTTACCTGTTTTTGTAGACGTAACACATTCTACAGGCAGAAGAGATTTACTGTTGCCTACAGCTAAAGCTGCTATCGCAGTCGGAGCAGACGGCGTAATGGCAGAGGTTCATCCGGATCCGGCAGTTGCTCTTTCTGACTCTGCTCAGCAAATGGATATCCCGACATTCGATCAGTTCTTTAAAGAAATCAAAGATGTTGAAAATCGTTTAGGAAAATAATAAAGACTGTCTCAAAAATTAGTGGTATAATTTTTGGGGCAGTTTTTTTGATAGAAAAATGCTATACAGGATCTGCGCTAAAATAAAACGTTGAAAATGTTTTCAAAGTTTCAAGTTTGGATATAATAAGATAAAGGTATATTATATTTATAGTGTGTTTATGAAAATTTTCATTTTGTTTTCATGAAAGTTTTGTAATTTTTTTCATGGTAGCGTATGATATATAAATAGATGCAGCATTAGTTCTTGTTTAAAGTGAAACATTATTCAGCAGGGCTGTATTTCCCGATTTTGACTATGCTTGAAACGGGAGTCTTGCAAAAGCTCTTCGATGGGACGAGTAATCCCGGCAATATTGACAGGTTAATGATTTTGATGAATTTTGATACAGATAGTAATAAAACTGTCTAGCGAAGGAAAAACACGAAGACTCCTATGGGAAAGCGTTGTGTTTTTCTCCAGCGGTCGCACTAACCTGACAACATTGGCAGTCCCGGTTTCAGCCAGATGCACTGCGATAAAATGAATTTTAGGAGGTAGATAAACATGACTGTTACAATTTATGATGTAGCAAGAGAAGCAAATGTTTCCATGGCGACCGTATCTCGTGTTGTCAATGGAAATCCAAATGTAAAACCAACCACACGAAAGAAAGTATTAGCAACGATTGAACAATTAGGATATCGTCCTAACGCAGTTGCACGCGGACTGGCAAGTAAGAAAACAACAACCATCGGTGCGATTATTCCGGATATATCGAATATCTTCTTTTCAGAGCTTGCCCGGGGAATTGAGGATATTGCGACAATGTACAAGTACAATATTATTTTAAGCAGCTCGGATCAAAACAAGGACAAGGAATTGGAATTGATCAATACAATGCTGGAAAAACAAGTAGACGGTATCCTGTTTATGGGCGGAAATATCACGGAGGACCATGTTCATCAGTTTCAGACAAGCTCTGTTCCAGTTGTACTGGCTTCTACGTATGATTCGACAGACACCATTCCTTCCGTCAATATTGACTATGAACTGGCTGCATATGAAGCAACAAAATCATTGATTGAGAAGACAAACAAACAGCCTGCTTTAGTAGGTAGTGAATCAGATACAAGCGTGAACATTTTAAAAACGAATGGCTATCTGCGTGCATTGAAAGAGGCTGATATAGAGCCTAAAGAAGATTATATATATAAGAGTTCTTATGCGTATTCAACAGGTATAGAAGCAATGGAGCACTTTTTAAAATTAGAGGAACGCCCAGCTTCTGTATTTGTGATGTATGATGAAATTGCTCTAGGTGTTATTCATGGCGCGCAGGATAATGGACTGCAAGTCCCTGAGGATATCGAGGTATTTGGTTTTGATAATATCCGGCTGGCAAGCATGGTACGTCCTAAACTGACTACCGTTGTCCAGCCTACCTACGATATTGGTGCAGTAGGTATGCGTCTTCTGACGAAATATATGAACGATGAGGAAGTAGACGAGAAAAATGTGGTATTGCCGCATCGTATGGAATTCAGAGATTCTACAAAATAACACACAACAAAAAAGACAAGGCAGTTTTGAATCATAAACTGCTTTGTCTTTTTCTATGGCTGATAAGAGACAGTACTGGTTTGAAAAAGAAGAAATCTAACCTCCATTACAATCAAATAATCGCAGTATACTTAAGCATATCTTCTAACAGTAATTTGTTTTTCTCTGTGATTTCAGCCCTTCTAGGAATTACCGGATAAGAATCGGCTGCATCCTGCCAATTTGCCGGAAGGGCTACGGGAGCTTCCTTTTGCCATTTTTTCAGCCACTTTTCAGGAAGGGGACCTTTACAGCAGCTTCCTGTTTTCATCACATTCCACACCTGTCCCCACGCACGTGGCACAACACGCCACATGTCGTATCCGCCGCCGCTGACAGCAAGCCATCTTCCATCACAATACGTATCTGCAATTTCAGCGGCAAGCAAAGGGATTCTCTCATATATCTTCATGGTGCCGCACAAATGTGTTAAAGGATCAAGAAAATGGCTGTCCGCTCCATTTTGTGTCACAATAATATCTGGTTTGAAGAACGCAGCAATTTTCCGTAAAGCTGTTTCATATAATTCTAAGAAAGAATCATCCTCTGTAAAAGCATCAATAGGTAAATTAAAACTATAGCCGTGTCCGCCTTTGATTCCTCTTTCATTTACGTTTCCCGTACCTGGAAAAAGGTAACGGCCTGTTTCATGTATAGAAAAGGTGCATACATTCGGATCATCATAAAAACCAGCCTGCACGCCGTCCCCGTGATGTGCGTCTGTATCTACATAAAGCACTTTCAAATCCTCCTGTTCCCGCAAGTATTTAATAGCAATCGCGCAATCATTATAAATACAGAACCCGGAGGCTTTACGTGGAAATCCATGATGAAGTCCGCCGCCAATATTGGTTATTTTTTTATAATCTCCGTTTAATATTTTATCAATAGCAGTGAGACTGCCTCCAACTAATGCAGAAGAAGCTTGATGCATATTTGGAAAAATAGGTGTATCTTCTGTTCCTATGCCATACTCCTGTGCCCGATCTGCTATTAAATCTCCGCTGCCGGCTCTTTTAACCGCTTCAATATAGGTTGTATCATGAAAAAGAGCAATCTCTTCATCTGATGCAACCCGAGGTACAATGAAATCCTCTGCTGTTAAGGTAGCCTGCTCTTCCAGCAGTTCCTTCGTCAGTAAGGTCCTCTTGTGATTAAAAGGGTGATCTTCTGAGAATTGATAGTTTAAAAAATTAGAAGTATAAATAAAACCTGCCTGCTTCGTCATTTCTTTGGCTCCATAATATTATTTGGCCAGAGCAGGGTATAGCCGGCATCTCGAAGGTCATTGATAATAGGCATCGGATTTAACGTTTTAACACGGAAGACAAGTATTTTATAGTCAGGATCCTTATAAGGATAAAGCAATACGGAAACAATATTTACATTATGGTTGACGAATACACTTGCCACCTTTGGCAGCTGTCCAGGCAGATCAGGTACTTTTACTTCAATAAGGGAGCTTTGTTCATGTGTTCCGGTCAATTGAATCAATTTATAGAGCATATCTTTTTCGGTTACGACACCAACCAGTTTGTTTTGGCTGACAACCGGTAAACAGGCAATCTCTTTGTCATAAAAAATATAAGCAATTTCTTCGACAAAATCCATGGGATGAATCGTTATCACCGGACTCGTCATAATGGTCTGAATCTCTTTGTTAAGAATATGAAAATCACTTGTATCCAAAAAAGTGGATGGGCTTGCATCTCTTACGTCGCGGTCAGAAACAATACCGAGCACCTGCATCGCTTCATCTACAATCGTGATATGTCTGATTTTATGCTTTTCTAACAGCTGCAATGCTTCATTGATTGTTGCTTTCGGTGGAAGCGTTATCATATTCCTGTTCATTAATTCTTCAACTAGCATAGTAGAATCCCCCTTCAGTTATATCTCTGTTAATAATGATTCGGACCTAAAAAACGCAATTTATCAAATCGTTCAATGGATTTTTGCGGCACATTACTTCCTATACGGACCATCAAACAGTTAGCCGGATGAGAGTTTATCTCCGGTTCATCTGTAGGAGCTGGAAGAAGCCCTCCCGCTGCCATCATCTTTTCCATCACTTTCCGATAATCCCAGATACTTAATTGACTGTAATCAAGATCCCAATGCCAATAATATTCTGTAGAAATGACAATATAATTTTCCATGTAAGGGTCCTTCATGGATTGCCGGAGCAGTGTAGACCCGACGCCTCCGCCCCGATATTTCCGGATAATCTCAATTGCGCCTAATTCAATTAAATCCTCCATATTGAACTTGGACCATCTTTCCAATGGATCAGGATGCAGGTAAGTCACATAGCCGATAATGGTATCTGTTGTACGTGCAATGATAATTCTGGACTCTTCCAGCTCTGCGATGTCTAAAAGTGCTTCAAATTGTTTGTCAGCTGGCCGGAATGCAGTTAATTCTTCATGAAAATGATATTGTTCTAACTGGGAGCGTGAAACAGGACCTTCGATTGTCAGCAGACCTGCCTCTGTTTCTAAAAGAATTGAATCAAATTCCTTTATGTGTTTCATCCATCCACCACCTTTATGAGATACAAAATGCTCTTACCATCCATTATACAGAAAATCGCAGCATTTTTTTAGTATTTTTTGATAATTGTTAGGAAGCTTATGGTATGTAATAAAAAACTTCACTCTATAAGCGGATATCCCTTGCTTGATAGAGTGAAGTTTTATTAAAAATATATATCATTTGTTAATCGTCATCATCACCGTCATCGTCTGAGCTGGATGAGGACATACTGACTGGTATGCCAATTCTCAGCCATTTATCTGTTTCTGTTCGAGGATAGAGCATGGAAAAGTCATCCATATCATCATAACCATTTTCTCTCAGCCAGTCAGGGTTGAACATAATCCCGTTGCTTCTGCTGAATGACCTGCCGTCGTCATCTGATTCTAAAACGCGTCTGCTGCCTCTGGTTAAGCTATTGTCCTCTTCTGTCGGCACATGACGGGAATCAAATAAGTCTGTTTTAACCAGACCTACATCTTCACATAAATCGGATGGAAGCATTCCTGAAACGGCGCAGTAGCTTCTTTCTACAATGCCGTCCGGACGTTCAAACGTTGATTCCGGTGTTACCAGGACAGGGTCTACCTGCGCGGCGGCATTAATAACCTCCGCCCACAACTTCATATTCCGCTGACTGTATGTCAGATGATACTCATGATTGATGGGAGCAGGCGTTTCATAGCCAATCCAAGTTCCAAAGGTAATATTTGGATTAGTTGCTACAAACCAGGCGTCATGATAATCCTGAGATGTTCCTGTTTTTCCAGCCCAGTCGACATTTGTGTTTTGAAGCTGGGAATTCACGAAATTACCTGTCCCGTTATCAATCACATCCCGCATCATATCGACTGTCAGGTAAGCTGTTTCAGGTGAAAATACTTCTACTGGATCCGTTTCATGCTCATAAATCACATCGCCTTCAGCGTTTGTGATTCTATCAATCATATAAGCATCTGCAAACTTCCCGTTATTGCCAAAGGTGGAGAAAGCATTGACGTTTTCTTCTACTGATATACCATGGTCCATTCCGCCAATAGAAAGAGATGGGTGAACATGATCACCAGGCGTTAATGAAGTGATGCCCATCTTTTCCAAATATTCAGCAGCAGGGTCATTATTGATTATTTCCATATACACGGCGGCAGCAGGAATATTATAGGAATTGGCCAGCGCTGTACGGGCAGAGACAAGGCCATAATTTCCTCCTCCATAGTTACGCGGAGGCCATCCACCAGCAAATGTCCTAGGATAGTCTGCAATCGGTGTTCCCGGCTGAATAACGCCTTCTTCCATCGCCGGCGCATAATCAAGCAAAGGCTTGATGGTACTGCCGATAGAGCGTCTTGTATCCGTAGCGAAATTTACCTGGTGATCTTCATCAAAACCGCGTCCGCCGA
Source organism: Oceanobacillus oncorhynchi (assembly GCF_000821065.1). Lineage (GTDB taxonomy): Bacteria > Bacillota > Bacilli > Bacillales > Amphibacillaceae > Oceanobacillus > Oceanobacillus oncorhynchi. The sequence continues at coordinate 4,535,905 of NZ_CDGG01000001.1, read as the reverse complement.
TAAATGAAATTATTTTGCCGGTGTTATTTTCAACCATTATCGCACCAGTCTGGATTTCCTGTGTTACTTCATATTCTTCCCCATCACTGTTTGTAGCGGTAAACGTTCTGGCATATCCATAGTCTGAATAATTGTCTGCTGCTTCTTCCATGGCGTCGTACATTTCTTTATTAATCGTCGTATGGATTTGATAGCCGCCGTCACGTAATTCTCTTTCTGTACGCTCCGCATATTCAGCTCGTAAATCGTCATCTTCTGCCAAATCTTTCTCAGTCACGCCGTCTTCTTCCATTAATAAACCTTGAATAATATCCTTGGTTCTTTTCTCTACTTCATAAGTGACATATGGATATTCGTCTGTAGAAGAAGGGATCGCATCAATAAAATCGCTGGCAATATCATAATTGGCAGCTTCTTCGAGTTCTTCATCTGAAATAAAATTCATATCATGCATGCGATTTAAAACTGTTCTCATCCGGCTGATTCCAGCTTGCAATTCTTCTTCAGACTTTCGTGCACCTTCCGCTGTAAATGGTGTGTAGGAAGAAGGAGCTTGCGGAAGGCCGGCCAGATATGCAGCCTGCGGAAGTGTTAATTCAGATGCCTCTACACCGAAAATACCTTTAGATGCTGTCTGTATACCTGCAATATTACGGCCGGATGAATTTCTGCCATAAGGAATAATATTTAAATAAGCTTCGATGATTTCATCTTTTGTAAAATAATTTTCCAGCCGCATTGCTAATAATATTTCTTTGGCTTTCCGGTCAAAGGACACTTCGTCTGTTAGAATTTGATTCTTAATCAGCTGCTGTGTCAGTGTGCTTCCTCCTGTTTGGACAGAGGAATTTAGAAATTCCTGTGCCGTCGCTCTTAAGATCGCTTTTGGCACCACACCGTTATGCTCGTGAAAATACTCGTCCTCTGTTGCGATAACCGCATCAATCAATGTAGGTGAGATATCGTCAAGTGCTACTTCTTCCCGATATAAATCACTTCGGATATCTCCCAGGTAGACATCGTTAGCGAAATAAATACTGGATGTCTCAGAATAATTGTAAATATCATCTGCCATAGATGCTTCACTTCGTAATGGTTCGTCATAAACCAGGGAGGCAAAGTACCCAAGTCCGATTCCGCCGGCAAAAATCCCGCCGATGCCGATAGTCACAATGACAAATAATACAATATTCCAAACAACGTCGTATGTAACTCGTGATGTCTGCTGGAGGATACCTTTTTTCCACCAGTCTTTAACAGTATTAAAAAAACGTTGCAGTTTTTCTTTCATAATAGACATTAGACCTCCTATTTCAACATTTATTATAACATAGTGAAAATACAGTTTGGTAGTAAGACGGAAAAAGGCTTGCATAGAAGAACTATTTATGCTATGAATAGTATCATATGAATTTAATTTTTTATGAAAGAAACATGGAAGGATCGAAGTAGCAACGTGAATCCCTGTCTTAGAGAACTGACGGATGGTGCGAGTCAGTATATATTCACTTGCGAATTACAATCTGGAGTTTTTCTTTTTATTATTCGCGTCATGGAGGCGGATAATAAGAAGAACGGTGACAACCATCGTTAACAAACCTTAAGCGGCTATTTTATAATAGCAACAAGGGTGGTACCGCGAATCCAACTCGTCCCTTTCTTACCAGAAAGGAGGCGGGTTTTTTTATTTACCTTAAAAAGGATGTCCCAAAAGCGGGGAGCAGCTGGCATTGTCAGTAAAAAGAAAATACAAATAAGCAGGAGGAAATAATATGAATATTTTACAGGATTTAGAAAACAGAGGGTTGGTAAATCAAGTAACAGATCGGGATGGATTAGAAAAGCATCTTGAAAATAATCAGGTAACCTTATACTGCGGCTTTGACCCGACAGCGGACAGCTTGCATATCGGACATTTAGTCCCTTTAACGATGCTGCGCCGGTTTCAGCGGGCTGGTCATAAACCGATTGCCTTAGTCGGAGGGGGAACCGGGATGATTGGCGATCCAAGCGGCCGTTCAAGTGAACGCAGCTTGAATACCGAAGAGGTTGTTTTTGGTTTTACGGAAAGCATTCAAAAGCAAATTGCCAAAATTGTAGATATGGATGATACCTCCAGCGATAATCAAGTTGTCTCCCGCAACAACCACGATTGGCTGGGAAATATGACAATCATTGATTTCCTTCGCGGAGCAGGAAAGCATTTTGGGATTAATTACATGCTGTCTAAGGATTCGGTTGCTGCAAGACTTGCACAAGGAATTACCTTTACCGAATTCAGTTACATGATTCTGCAATCACTAGACTTTTTACGGTTATACGAAGAAGAAAATTGTACATTGCAAATTGGCGGAAGTGATCAGTGGGGGAATATCACAGCAGGGTTAGAGCTTATCCGCCGTTCCAGAGAGAACCAAGGGGAAACTGCTGAAGCATTTGGCTTAACTGTTCCTTTAATCACAACGGCAGATGGAACAAAATTCGGAAAAACCGCCGGGAACGCCGTGTGGTTAGATGCTGAAAAAACATCTCCATATGAATTTTACCAGTTTTGGATCAATGCTGATGATCGTGATGTGATTCGTTTTATCAAATACTTTACTTTCCTGTCAGATGAGGAAATTGCAGAGCTGGAAAAAGAAGTAGAAACACAGCCGGAAAAACGGGTGGCACAGCGCCGTCTGGCAGAAGAAATGACACGCAGCATCCATGACCAGGCTGCTTTGGATCAGGCGCAGCGAATTTCTGCAGCATTATTCAGCGGAGATATCAAACAATTAAAAGCAGATGAAGTAGAACAAGCGTTTAAGGATGTTCCCAATCATGATACGGGGAAAGAACCTTCCAGCTTAATCGATTTATTAGTGGATGCTTCTATCTCTTCATCGAAGCGGCAGGCAAGAGAAGATGTGAAAAATGGAGCTATCTACATTAACGGAGAACGTGTTCAGGATTTGGATTACGTGGTAGATGAAGCGGACCGTTTAGGGGATGCTTTCACGGTTATCCGCAGAGGAAAGAAAAAATATTTCTTGATTCGTTTTCAATAAAAAGAAGAAAAAATAGATTTGACGCTGTGATAACGTCAAATCTATTTTTTCCTCCAATACAGTATATACAGCGAAGTATATATTTTATTTGTTGTAGAAGAATAAAGCCAACGTGCCGGGACCTGAATGCGCGCCAATCACGGAACCAACCATTTCAATAATAATATTTTCTTCTTTGACATGAAACGTATCCTGAATCATTCTGGAAAGCTCCTGTGCACGAGGTAAATCATCACCATGGCTGATTCCAATGGTTTGATTTTGGAAATTGCTGCCCCGCTTTTCCATGACCTCTATCATGCGCTTCAGCACTTTCTTCGTTCCGCGAATTTTTTCTAAAGGAATAAGCTTTCCTCCGTCGACATGCAGAAGAGGTTTGATATTCAATAAGCCGCCGACAAAGGCAGCGGTTTTACTGACACGGCCGCCGCGATATAAATATTCTAAATTGTCCACAGTAAATATATGCTCCATCTGTGCGGCGTTTTTGGCGGTTTGCTGAATGATTTCATCAAAAGAGATATCCTTTTGAGCCATTTTAGCTGCTTCCAGTACGACTAGACCGAGGCCCAGTGAAGCACATTTGGAATCAATAATGTGCAGCTTTGCTTCAGGATATTTCTCTTTAATTTCTTGTTCAACCATTTTTGCAGCTTGGCAGGTTCCGGATAATTCCGATGAAAAAGCGATATAGAGTAGAGGCTTGCCTGCTTCCGCATAAGAAGTGAAGATTTCTTTAAATTGGTTTGCTGATGCCTGCGATGTTTTTGGTGTCTGTCCTTCCCGCATCGCATCATAGATTGTCTTCGGTTTAATATCGACACTGTCCCGATAATCTTTTGATTCAAGATGAACAGTTAAAGGTATCATTTCAATACTATATTCGTTATAATAATGTTCGGATAAATCACATGCGCTGTCTGCCAGAATGGTGATTGCCATTTTAATCACATCCGTTTCTATTTAAATAAGATTTAATTATAAGTTTACGTTTAATTGAATATTTAGTCAAAAATTTAATAAAGGAGGCTGTTTTGTGTTTTATATTGAAGCTAAGAGGATAAGTATAGTAATACTTGGAGCATTATTAAATGCTGCATCTTTAAACTTCTTTCTTATCGGTGCAAATGTCTATGCCAGTGGATTTACGGGAGCGGCTCAGCTATTATCCAGTATTTTTAATGATTTCTTAGGAATCGGCCTATCCACAGGTATTTTATTAGCTCTTTTAAATATTCCAGTTTTGATTTTAGGATGGTTAAAGGTAGGAAAGGGATTTACTGTTTATAGTGTGATATCTGTATTTTTCTCTACGTTATTTTTAGAGATATTACCGCTTATTTCTATTTCGAATGATATTATTTTAAATGCGGTATTTGGCGGTGTTATCGCTGGAGTCGGTGTAGGTATTACATTAAAAGCAGGTGCCTCTACAGGCGGTATGGATATTGTGGCAATGATATTATCCCGTCTGAAAGATAAACCCATTGGCAACTACTTTTTAATTATGAATTCCATGATTATTGTTATTGCAGGTGTTTTGTATGAACCTGAAAATGCTTTATACACTATGCTGACGCTTTATGTGACAACCCGTGTGATCGACACCATTCATACACGCTATGAAAAGGTTACCGCGTTTATTGTTACTAAGAAAACGGACGAGCTGCAGAAAGCCATCCATGATACGATGGTTCGCGGGATTACGATTTTGCCTGCAAAGGGAGCGTATACGAAAACAGATAAAAGTCTCATGTATCTTGTTGTGACAAGATATGAATTATATGATTTAGAAAGAATTATCAATGAAGTAGATCCAGAAGCATTTACAAATATTGTAGAAACTGCTGGAGTATATGGGTTCTTTAGAAAAGATTAAAAAGGTGTGTATATGTATGAAACGTTGGTATGCTGTTATTGCTGTGCTCGTACTATTGGCAGGCTGTGGGAATAGAGATGGGGAAGTCATTGAGCCGAGCGCTCCGGAGGAAAATAATGAAACGACAGGCACCGTAATGTTCCAGGAAATTGACATTACAGCAGATGGAGAACAATTCCATATCGTTGGTCAGGTAAGAACAGAAGGAAATGCTTTTTTCTATCGAATTGAACAGGATGGAGAAACCATTCAAGAGGAAACAACGGTAGACTTGGAAGAAGCAGATGCAGGTTCTTTTCAAAGCTTTCAAATCATGGAGACATTCTCCGAAGATACGCTTAGTCATGAGGAGCCTCCATTCGTCGTGATGTATGGAAAAGATGAAGATGATAATGAGATTAACGCAAATTATGTACCGATAGATACAGAAGAATAAGCTGTTTTTTGCCAGTATTATTTAAAATCCCCGGATTCGCTAGACCATAAGCGGTTCCGGGGATTTATAAGATAACAAGAAAGAGGCCGGGGAGCTCCCGGCCTCTTTCTTAATAGCCGAATTTAACAAATATTTCTTCCACCTTGGGATTAATATTCTCCCAGTCAGCGTCAAAATGTTTGTTGACCGTAATAAAATTTTGATAGCCAAATACGTTATCAACATCTTCCAGTTTCATTAATTCATTTAAAATTTCATGCTCGCTAACATCACCGGGCATAACAGAAATACTGTTTGTCCCAGAAAAAATAACACTATCTGATGTGTATTTCATTGCATTTGGATTTGGTGTCGGGGAAATATGTACTGCCATATGAGTACCTCCTCATTTAATTGTTCGTAAGTTTATATTAACAGAAAATCGAAAAGAGATAAAGAAAAGGAAGGCTGCATATGTTTTATCTGCAGACTCCCTTCTTAATAACCATTACACAAGGCTGTTATTCTTATTAAGATTTAAATATTCTTCTAAAAATATGCTGATACCGTCTTCTTCATTCGTTAAGGTCTGATGTTTGGATACAGAGACAAGGTCGTCAATCGCATTTCCCATAGAAACACCGACACCGGCATAATCAATCATTTCTAAATCATTGTCCTCGTCGCCAAAAGCAATAATATTTTCACGGGCAATGTGATATTCGTCAGCAATGGCTTTTAGCCCGACTGCTTTATTCATTCCTTTTTTGATAATTTCAATGATATTCCATGGAGCACCCCATTTACGATGTTCAATGACTTCCGCATGATAATCATTTAAATGATTTCGCAGCTCCTCTACCTGCGAAACGTTAGGATGAATAAGAACAGAAGTCGGATCATATTTTAATTTAGATTTAATGTCGCCGATAATATATGGCGATTGCTCGGGGAAATCTTGAAAGATAGTCATAATATCTTCACTGTATTGATCTAAATAAACCTGGTCTTGCACTTCAGCTAATATATTTTTTACTTCGACTTCGTTGGAAACATCAATAATCCGATGTGCGGTAGTCAGAGGCATTGGCGTGTGAATACCTTTCCAGCTGGTATCCAGAGGATGGTGTACAAGTGCTCCATTGAAGTTTACCATCGGTGTTTTTAATTGGAGTTCCTGATAGTATTGAATACTGGCACGGCCGGGTCTTCCGGTGGCAATAACAACCACGTGGCCATCTTCTATTGCTTGAGATATCGCCTGTTTATTTCGAATACTGATTTTCTTATCATCTGTCAATAACGTACCATCTAAATCCAATGCGATTAAGTGCCTGTTTTTATTTTCCATTCTGTCACCTCTCATTTGATTTTTATGTTACCATGATTTGAAAATATGTAAAGTAAAGAAAAATTAAACAAAAGCTGCATTGTTTGCGAAAGATATTACAAAAACTTTACAATAGAGATAGTACGTTGATAAGTGAAAGGAAGCGTGTCAGAAATGATAGGAATATATCAGGAACCAATCGAGGGAATACCTTGCTTGCATGTTGTCGATCAAAAGTATGCTGGCGGGGAACGGCCGACGGTTATTTATTACCATGGTTTTACAAGCGCGAAGGAGCAAAATTTGCCGATAGCCTACATGCTTGCTGAGAAAGGATTTCGGGTGCTTCTACCGGAAGCGCTGCACCATGGGGAAAGAAACAGCGGTTTATCAGATGATAAACGGCAGCTCGCTTTTTTTGAAATCGTGTTAAAAAATATTCGTGAATTGGATATTATCCGGAAATACTTATTAGAAAATAAGCTTTTAAAAGAAAATGCATTAGGTGTAGCTGGAACCAGCATGGGAGGAATTACAACAAGTGCTGCGCTTGTCAAATATTCCTGGGTCAATGCAGCGGCTGTTATGATGGGCACCCCTAAACTGCAAGCATATGCGCACCAACTACTGCAGTATGCTGAAAAGAATGGGAAGACACCATTTACACAAGAAGATTTGGATGATTTGTTTGAACAGCTGGCTGAATTAGATTTGTCTGCCCACGTGGAATCACTTCACGAACGTCCGTTAATGTTCTGGCATGGGGAAAATGATAAAGTAGTTCCTTATGAACAATCGCACTCCTTTTACCAAACAGTCAAGCAGGCTTATAAAAAGAAAGACCATCTGCAATTTATTGGCGAAAAAGGCAGGGAGCATAAAGTTAGTGTGCCGGCAATGCATCACGCTGCAGAGTGGTTTGAGCGGCATCTGTTGTAAAATGATTTAATTACATGTTAAAGTATGATTTAATAGAAACAAGGGAAAGGAGGATGACACGTATGGATGAAGCGATGAAAGAGAATCTAATGGGTGCATTAGAAAACGTTATTGATCCGGAACTAGGTATTGATATTGTCAATCTTGGTTTAATATATGATGTAGATTTGGATGATGATGGCTTGTGTGTAGTTACGATGACATTGACTGCAATGGGATGTCCTTTATCTGCGCATATTGAGGCAGATATCAAGCATGCTTTATCAGATATTCCAGAAGTAAAAGAAACAAAAACAAATATTGTTTGGGATCCGCCTTGGGGTAAAGATAAGATGTCCCGCTATGCGAAAATTGCCTTAGGTATTCCAGATTGATAAAAGAGAGCAGAATATAAACAAAGGCATCCGTCTAAAAAGAATGGATGCCTTTGTTTATATTTGGAGATTATTATAAGAAAATCAATACAAGAATACCGACGATGACACAGTAGTATGCGAAATACTCCAGTTTTCCGTGCCGCATCACGTTCATAAACCATTTAAGTGCAAAATAGCTGGCAATGAAGGACGTAATGAATGCTACCAGATAAGGTGCCCATAGATAACTCATTGCCGGGTCACTGGCGATTTCAGGTATTTCAAGAATACCTGTACCAAGACTTACCGGAATATAGAGCAGGAAAGAAAATCGTAAAGCTGTTTCCTTCTTCATGCCGACAAGCATCGAAGCAACGATAGTTGCACCGGATCTGCTGATTCCCGGCGTGACAGCAATCGATTGAACCAGGCCGACAATGATAGCATCTTTTGTTGATAAATCTCCATCCTGTTTGCGTCCTCTGAGATTACGGATAATCCAAAGAGCAAGAGCGGTGATTAATAAAGTTATCCCGACTACATTCGTTCCGCTCAACGTTTCGCCAAGTGCATCTCCGAATAACACGCCGATAATCCCGACAGGAATGGTTGCGATGACGAGATAAACAACAAACATAAAGTCACTTTTGACCGTTTTATCTCCTTTGAATAAGAACTTCCATGTACTGACGATTAAACGTATAATATCTTTGCGGTAAATCAGCATTACAGCCAGTAGAGAAGCGAAGTTAACAAAGATTTCAAAAGAAAGCCCTCTTGCTTCAATATTAAACAGCTCTCTGACAATGATTAAGTGTCCGCTGGAGGATACCGGTATTGGTTCGGTAACTCCTTGTACGATACCAAGAACAAAATACTGGATCAGTGTCCATAAATTACTTAAAGCGTCCATGTTTTTATACCTTCCTTTATTTTTTCTTCTCTGATTGTACAGTTATTTCTTAAAATGAACAAAGCAGAACTACAATCAATTTTGTCCATTCCAATTTATTAGCCTGTCCTTATATGTAAATATGCTAAAAATGATAAGCATAGAACGTTTTCTTTAATAAAAGGCATTTTAGAAATATAGAAACCCCTTGCCGCATAGAATAAGACAAGGGGTTTTACCTACTTAGTGTCTTCTTTCAAAACCAGACCAGCTAAAGCAAAAACGAATATAGAAAAAATACCCGCTACAATCAGTGCATCACGAACAATAAATGGTGCTGCGCCCATGCTTGTCAATACATAAGAGACTGCTAAAGAAATAGCTACAGCCCAAAAAATAGTTGCTATAAAACGCATAAGTCCACCTCACTTTACTACCTTATCTAAGCATATCATAAATACTATTTTAACATGAAAAGCTTTTTGTTGCTGTAAAGAATTTAAAAAAATCATGAAAATTAGTGGTTCTTTACCTGAATATGACTATAAAGGAGTGTTTTCCTTGCGAGTATTCGTTACTCCCCACAATCATTGGATTGGCTACCATATAGTAACAGAGTTATTAGATGCGGGCTGCCAAGTCGATGGAAAGCGGGATAATCAAATCGATTCTGGACTGGAAGATTTTTTTGGAAGGAACAGTCATTTTCAAGAAACGGGTCAAGTGATAAGTCCATATGATTTGGCAATTGTCATTAATCATCATTCCGATATAACGGATTTGCCGCAGTATACTAAAAAGATATTGCATATATATACCGATGCAAACGGACATAAGATATCAAATTATGCAGACACAACAGTGATTTCCGCTCCCTATCTTATTGGGGAAGGAATGGAAATGAACGAAAATGGATTGATTGCAGACGGCAGACTGCTTTCTTTTGCAGATAAAGAATGGCAAAACAAAGCGATTTATATCAAAGATTTTTTAAATGTATTGATGCAATGGATAAAAATGACCCATTTGCCAAAATTAATAGAGATTATCTCTGTTAACGATAACTTAACAAACACAAAAGTTGAAAAAAAGCAGGTTCTGCTGGAAAATAGAGATATAGATGAAGTAATAAAAACAATACAAACATTTAATAAGCGACTTCGGTAATGAAATGGGTGTGCTAAGTTGAAATATATCTACTATCCAACAATCCTTCTGTTTTTGATTTGTACATTGTCTGCTTGCTCTTATTTTGAGACGGGTCAAATACAAAATGTCGGGTTTATAACGGATTCAGAAATAGATAATAACCCTTGGACAGAGCAAGGATATCAGGCCATGGAGGAGATTGGTGAAAAATATGATGTAGATGTTTATTATAAAGAAAATATACAAACGATGCATGATATGCAGGAAGCTGTTGACCAATTTGTTCAAGATGGTGTGAATTTGATTTACGGGCACAGTAATATTTATGGAGAATATTTTATGTCATTGGCAGAAAGTTATCCAGATGTTCATTTTGTTTACGTGAATGGAGGAGAGTCCGAAGAAAATGTAACCTCTCTTAATTTTAATGGGCATGCCATGGGATTTTTTGCTGGTATGGTTGCTGGAAATATGACAGAAAGCCAGCAGATAGGGATTATTGCGGCAAATGCTTGGCAGCCGGAAATTGAAGGATTCTTTGAAGGGGTCAATTATGTAAACAATGAGGCAGAGATAAAATTCAATTATACAAATGATTGGAATAACGTGGAACTGGCGTTGAAAAATTATAATGCCATGCAGCAAGAAGGTGCAGATGTTGTGTATCCGATTGGAGATGCTTTCAGTGAAGCTGTCTTGAAAGAGGCAGAAGAGGATAATCTTTATGGAATCGGATATATGATGGATCAAATGGAAGTTGCGCCGGATGCCGTATTAACAAGCACGATTCAACATGTTGGAGAGTTATATCAAGCAGCAGCAGACGAATTTAACCAGCAGGAGCTGGAAGGAAAAATTTATACCTATGATTTTAAAGATGGTTTTATATCACTTGGTGAATTTCAATCCGCTGTCCCCGATGAGGTAAGACTTCAAGTAGAGGAAGACATCGAAGCGTACATTGAAACAGGTTTATTGCCAAATGAATATTGAGCGGCGAAGCAGTAATCAAAAAATATAATAAATCAAAAAAGAAATTGGATAGCCTGGTTATGAAGAAGGGGTAAAATTGTAACTTGCTATCCAATTCATTTTATCTTAAAATTAGTACCAAGTCATAATGTTTGATATTAATGTTATTATAGAAGGGGAGCGCGGTTAAATGAGTATCGGTATTTTAGGGACCGGCCATTATTTGCCTACAAATGTAGTTACCAACCATGATTTGGAGAAAATCGTTGATACAAACGATGAATGGATTCGAACCAGGACCGGAATTCATGAAAGAAGGCTGGCTACAGACGATATTGATACTTCAGATATGGCATATCATGCATCCATAGAAGCGCTGAAAGATGCAAATGTGAAAGCGGAAGATATTGATTTAATTCTGGTAGCGACAGTAACACCGGATACAGCTTTTCCATCCATTGCCTGCCTGATCCAGGATAGATTAGGTGCTGTAAATGCCGCAGCAATGGATGTTGGAGCAGCCTGTGCCGGATTTATGTATGGTGTGATTACAGCAAATCAATTCATTGCAGCAGGTACGTATAAAAATGTACTCGTTGTCGGGAGTGAAAAACTGTCTAAAATTACAGACTGGACCGACCGTTCGACCTGTGTTTTATTTGGCGACGGTGCTGGAGCAGCGGTCATTGGTGAAGTATCTGAAGGGAAAGGTATCCTGTCCTTTGAACTCGGTGCAAATGGCGCTGGAGGGAAGGAACTCTATTTAAATAAAGAAGATCATATCATCATGAACGGTAGAGAGGTTTTTAAATTTGCTGTGAGGCAAATGCCGGAGTCTACCATCCATGTTGTTGAAAAAATTGGATTATCTCGTGAAGATGTGGACTATCTTGTTCCGCATCAGGCAAATATCCGGATTATGGAAGCGGCAAGAGAGCGATTAGGTATTTCCGAGGATAAAATGGCGAAATCGATTGAGCGTTTTGGAAATAATTCTTCTGCTTCGATTCCTATGGCTTTGTCTGAAGCAGTAAAAGAAGGTAAAATAAAAGATAATGATTTAATCGTATTAGTAGGATTCGGAGGAGGTTTAACCTGGGGAGCGGTTGCAATGCGCTGGGGCAGGTAAGCTTTATCTAATTAAAGGAGGATTACTATCGTGGAAAAAAGAGTTGTAATAACAGGACTAGGAGCTGTAACTCCCGTTGGTAATGATGTTTCTACGATGTGGGAAAGCATTATTAATGGGAAATCAGGTGTTGATTTTGTTACGAAAGTAGATAAAGAACAATTCACAGCGAAAGTAGCTGCCGAGATAAAAGATTTTGATCCGGCTGCTTATATGGAGAAAAAGGATGCCCGCAAAATGGATCCTTTTACACAATATGCTGTGGCAGCTGCAAAAATGGCTGTAGAGGATGCAAAATTAGAAATTACAGATGAGAATGCTGACCGTGTCGGTGTCTGGATTGGTTCTGGAATCGGGGGAATGAAAACATGGGAGGACCAGCATTCAAAGTTTTTAGAGAAAGGTGCGAAACGTGTCAGCCCGTTTTTTGTGCCAATGATGATTCCGGATATGGCTGCAGGACAAGTGTCTATTCAATTAGGAGCCAAAGGTATTAATGCTTGTACAGTAACAGCCTGCTCTTCTGGTGCAAACTCTATTGGAGATGCATTCAAAGCAATCCAACGCGGTGATGCAGATGCAATGATTACCGGCGGTACAGAAGCGCCAATCAGCAATATGGCATTTGCTGGATTTACGTCAGCAAAAGCATTAAGTACAACCGATGATCCGAAGAAAGCAAGCCGCCCATTTGATAAAGAAAGAAATGGTTTTGTTATGGGTGAAGGTTCGGGTATCCTGATTTTAGAATCACTGGAATCCGCAAAAGAACGCGGCGCACAAATTTATGCAGAAATTGTCGGTTATGGAGCAACAGGCGATGCATACCACATTACAGCGCCTGCTGATAATGGGGAGGGCGCTGCCCGGGCGATGCAGCATGCAATTGCTGACGCAAAGCTGGATTCCAATGATATTGATTATGTGAATGCGCACGGGACAAGTACAGACTTGAATGATAAGTATGAGACAGAGGCGATTAAAACGGTCTTTGGTGAAAAAGCGTCCAGTTTAGCTATTTCCTCAACGAAATCAATGACTGGTCACTTATTAGGAGCTGCAGGGGCGATTGAAGCAATTATTTCCATTAAAGCAATCATTGATGGAATTGTCCCTCCAACTATTAATTATGAACATCCGGATCCGGAATGTGATTTAGATTATGTGCCAAATGAAGCCAGAAAGCAGGAAGTGAATGCAGTAGTAAGTAATTCATTAGGTTTTGGCGGACATAATGTAGCGCTAGTGTTTAAAAAATATGAAGCATAGTTAAAAAAAGCTTATCCCTTTTTTAGGGATAGGCTTTTTTCTTAAAGAATAAGAAAGTATAAAAAAATACTGAATATATCCGCTCCAACGGGTTTCATGGGGTGAGTAATCGCAACCCCAGAAATACACTCCGCTTTCCGTGGGCTTGAGCTCAGCCTCCTTTAAAGAAAACTTGCCAATCAGCAAGTCTTCTTTAAAGGAGGCTAAGCCGTTGCCCGCGGAAAGCGACTTCCCGTAGCGGACATCTCTTCGGCAAGAACACCGATGTTTTAAAGACCAAGCGGTATTCTTGGTTTTTCTAACATCCTGTAAAAACCTTGTATTTTCCGTGGGACAAGCACATAGAATAATATAAACGGACAAGCAGGTGAGGCGATACAATGGGCTCTTTCTTTATATTTCTAGTCGGATTTGGAATGACAGTTACAGGAAGTGTTACTATCATAGCATATTTCAATTTTCTCCCCGCCGGGTTAAGCTGGGCTGACTATTTTACATTTATAGCAGGGCGGTTAGAATGTTATTTTCTTCCTTTAGGTTTATTGCTGATCCTTATTTCCCTCCGTCATTTTAGTGTAGAAAAATAAGTGATTTCGCATAAAAATATGAGAGATGGTCATAATGTATTTTAACCTTCAAGTTCAAAAGATATAGAACGTAACAAGAATATAACGCATCAAATTTTTCTTTTGAACTAAAAGATAATAAATGGCAGATAAGGTGGGGTTAGGAAATGTTATATTTACATGACGCTTGGGTAAATTGGTTTGAAGGGGAAGAGAACGGATATAATGTATGCCCCTTCCACGAATGGCGAAAATCTGATTCTGTTGAATTATTAGATCAAGTACCGCTGCTGTACATATCGAGCGAACTATTCGAATACATTGAAAATGATATTCGTGAGCTTCCAAAAGATTTACTCGATAGTATCTATAAAAGAGCAACGATACGAAAAGGACAAAAAAGAACGGTATTGGAATATGCAGCTGTAGTCACAGATGGCATGGAAATACTTGCTTTTGATACAGCGGGGTATTATATTCCAGTTAGAAAAAGCAGGCTGATACCCAGACAGGAACAATTAGTGTACAGCATGATTGAAAAAGCAGAACAAAAAAACTACGGCTTTAAAAAGGAAAGCTATCAAAAGGAATACCATATGCTATCTATGCCGCCATCTTTTATTCATGGACTGACAAGGAAAGAACGTCAGCTTAAACAGCTGTTAATGATTGGATTAGATCAGTTAAAAACAACAAATAATAAACAAGAATTAAGGTATTGGCTTACAGAATGGAATCCTAAAAAATATCCTTCTATTAAATATATGAATGAAGAGGAGGTTTGGGAGGCGCTTTATAACGGCTTAAAAGACGGCTGGAGTCGAGCGCATGAAGAACTTTGCAGGAAACTGATACGTGGGCAGGCTTTCCTGGAACGAATGTGGGAAGCTGAAATGGAGCCCGAAGAAAATACATCGAAACAAAATTAAAAAAACAAGGAAACGGTAAAAAATCGTTTCCTTGTTTTTTTAGCATTATTTTCTGACTCTGCCTAATCCCACCGCTTTTTTTGCTTTTTTTAATGTCTTTCCAGCAGTGATAGAAGCTTTTTCGGATCCTTTATCCAGAATAAGATCCAGCTCTTCTGAGTCGATTAATTCTTTATATTTTTCTTGGATTGGTTCTAATACACTGATGACTGCATTAGCTACACCCTGTTTAAAATCTCCGTAGCCTTTATCAGCATATTTTTTCTCCAGAGCTTCAATAGATTCTCCAGTACAAACAGAATAGATGGTTAATAAATTGGAGACGCCAGGTTTATTTTCTTTATCAAATTTCACGATGCCTTCTGAATCGGTAACCGCACTTTTGATTTTCTTTTCTATTTGTTTTGGTTCATCCAGCATAGAAATGTATCCCTTTTGGTTCGTATCTGATTTGCTCATCTTTTTCGTCGGATCCTGTAAAGACATAATCCGTGCACCAACTTTTGGAATACGAATTTCTGGAATTGTAAAAATATCGTTGAAACGGTGATTAAAGCGTTGTGCTAAATTACGGGTCAGTTCCAGATGCTGCTTCTGATCATCCCCAACAGGAACGACATTTGTATTATACAGTAAAATATCGGCTGCCATAAGTGTAGGGTAAGTTAATAAAGCAGAAGAAACAGCTTCCTGTCCTTTTGATTTATCCTTATATTGTGTCATTCTTTCCAGTTCGCCAATATAGTTGATGGACTGCAAAATCCATGCCAGCTGCGTGTGGGCCGGAACTTCAGATTGGACAAACAGGGTTACCTTATTCGAGTCGATTCCTGATGCCAGATAAAGTGCAGCTAATGATTTAATATTTTTTCTTAACGCTAATCTATCTTGTGGAACAGTGATTGCATGCTCATCAACAATACAGAAATAACAATCGTATTCATCCTGTAATTCGACGAATTGTTGAAGTGCACCTAAATAATTTCCTAGGGTCAATGTGCCGCTAGGCTGAATTCCTGAAAAAATAGTTTGCAATGTCTTCACCTCATTTATTTATTTCCAAGCAGAAAAGATATCCGCTGTGTGAGCTTGAGGAATCAGGATTAAATGTTGAATTATTTCCCAGGCAATAAAAAAAGCCCACTCATTCCCAAAATAGGGACGAATGAACCGCGTTGCCACCCTGATTATTCTATAAATAGAATCACTTCATTAGTAAAATAAAGCTCCAAAGCCCAATTCCACCTTCCCATGATACTTGTTTTCAGCACCACAAGCTCTCTTAAATCAGCGGGAAAGATGTACTATATCTTCTTCAATGCTTTTGCTATTAAATTAAGTTTATTATAAGTTTATTTTTAACAAATTGCAAGTAACCTATACATAAGAAAATCGACAAAATAGCCAGCGATATTTTTTTGGATGTATATTTACCTACAAAATAAAACTTTTTTCCACTTTTTACGAGTTTTCCTTTTAAAAACTTCCTTCCTTCATTTATACTAGTAATAAAATATATTCAAATGGGAGATTGATTGGATGAAAAAATGGAGGAATCTGGTAACGGCTTTTGTTGTTGCTGGTGCAGCATTGGTCGGTCTGGGGCAAGCAAATGAAGTTCATGCAGAGGATGGCGCGGATGTAGTAGCAAAATCGCATAAAGAGCGGTCTACGAGCTTAGAAGAAATAGATACTTCCCAACGGTTTAGCCGCTTTGTTATTACGTCTGATTATAATTTTACATATCCGGATGCAGTACGGGGAATCTATGTTACTGGTAATTCAGCCGGCGGAGAAAAAATGGAAAGTTTAATAGATTTAGTATCTTCCACAGATTTAAATTCAATGGTAATCGATGTGAAAGAGGATTACGGACATATCACATTTGCCCCTGAGGAAGGATCAGTGTATGAAGAAATAGGCACAACATTTATTTCTGACCCCGATGCAATGATGGAACGATTAGAGCAAGAAGAAATTTATCCAATTGCGCGTATTGTTGTTTTTAAAGATAATATTTTAGCTGAAGCCCGTCCTGATCTATCTTTTAAAGAAAATGGAGAAGTTTGGACAAACGGCAGCGGTCATGCATTTGTGAATCCTTTTGAAAAAGAAGTATGGGAATACAATGTAGAAATAGCTAAAATGGCCGCAGAAATGGGCTTTAAAGAAATACAATTTGACTATGTTCGATATCCGGAGGGCTTTGAAAATAGAGATGAGGATTTAGAATATTCCATGGGGGATTATGCAGATTTAGATATGGATAATGTTCAAAAGCGTGTCGAAGCAGTGACTGATTTTGTTGCTTATGCCCGTGAAGAACTAAGCGATTATGATGTTGATGTATCCGTAGATATTTTCGGGTATGCAGCAACGATAGAGGAAACACCGGGAATTGGCCAAAACTTCTCAAAAATCTCTGAGAATGTAGATATTATTTCATCTATGATTTATCCAAGCCATTGGGGTTCTTATTTTGGACTTTCTAATCCAGATGAAGAACCATATGCTCTTGTCGATGAATATTCCCAAGTAGAAAATGAAGTTTTGGGTGCTTTGGATGAACCGCCTGTATCTCGTCCATGGTTGCAGGATTTTAGTGCGCCATGGTTATACAGCGGACCGACATTTGAATATGGCAAAGAAGAAGTAGAAGCACAAATACAAGCATTATATGAAAATGATATTAATGAATTCCTGTTGTGGAATGCAGGTAATACCTATACGGAAAATGTAGATTATTTAATTGGAAAAGAAGACTGATGGAAAAGCTCCAGGATGAATGAAAACTGCTCGACCGAGTAAATAAGAAAAAAATCAAAAATCAAATGATATTGGAACAGCCTGACACCGGAATTTTGAACAGTGTCGGGCTGTTTTTATTTCTTCGATGAATATTCTTGCTGACTCCATTCTTTTATCTAAATCTGTGCACTGCTTCGATCTCATCACACTTTAATCACGGAGAACCGTCCGTAAAACTCCTAATGAGTGAAATTCGTTTTATGTATCCGCCACACCTGCTTATTTTCTTACACACGAAACTTGAAACTTAATCTAACAAAAAATAGAAACTGTCGCAAAAACCAACATAATAATAGTGTTTGTTCTCTTGACAATAATATACACAAAGTATAGAATGTTTTTTGTTGCCAAAAACAACAATTAAAGTAATATCTAAACTATTTCAGGCAGTGAAAAAGAAAAGTGTTGTGAATTTATATCTTTGACATCAGAAGGGGAAGGTTTCTGATTCATTCTATATTCCGGCGGTATGTGATTTTCAAATGAGGAACATAGATTAAAATAAATGGACTTTCCATTTTAATCTATTTCGTTTGTAAGCACTCTCATTCAAGGAGAAAAAACAAATTTGTATTTTTGTTGAAAGCGTATACCGCAGAAGCTTATCATGATGTCATTTATAGAGAATTAAAAATTACAACATCTTTATCATAAACAAATAGAACTGCTAAAACTTACATCAGGGGGACAGACAGATGCCATTATTAATTGTTGCACTAGGGGTACTTTTATTACTTATTTTTATTATGAAATTTAAATTAAATACATTTGTTTCATTGGTTATTGTTTCATTTATAGTAGCTTTAGCACTTGGAATGCCTATGGGAGAAGTTGTTGAATCGATTGAGAACGGATTAGGAGGAACGCTTGGCCACATCGGGTTAATCTTTGGGATGGGCGCTATGCTTGGAAGACTTATTGCTGATTCCGGCGGGGCTAATCGAATTGCGATAACGTTGATTGACAAATTTGGTGAGAAAAGAATTCAATGGGCAGTTCTATTTGCTTCATTTATCGTTGGAATCGCCTTATTCCTGGAAGTAGCCATCGTATTACTTGTTCCAATTATATTCTCGATAGCAAAAGAGTTAAAAATTTCTATCGTGAAATTAGGATTGCCGATGGTTACAGCTGCGCTGGCAACACATGCTTTCTTGCCTCCGCATCCTGGTCCGACAGCGGTAGCTTCAGAATATGGCGCAAATATTGGGTTGGTTTTAATTTATGGAATTATTGTTGCTATTCCGACCGTAATTATTGCAGGAATTTTATATCCAAAGCTTGCGCAAAAAATTGTGCCTACTGCATTTACCAGAGAAGGCAGCGAATCGTTTGGTGTCCAGAAAACGTTCAAATTAGAGGAAACGCCTGGTTTTGGAATTAGCTTATTTACAGCATTGTTTCCTGTAATATTAATGGCTTTAGGTGCGATTGTTGATATGATTCAGCCAGCTTTGGGCATTTCTGATAATTTATTTATGAATGTGATTCGTTTCATTGGTAATTCTTCAACAGCTATGACACTTTCTTTATTACTGGCAATTTATACGATGGGAATAAGAAGAAATATTCCTGTTAAAAAATTAATGGATTCCTGCTCTTCAGCGATTAACGCATTAGGAATGCTGCTGCTGATCATCGGTGGCGGCGGAGCGTTAAAGCAGGTGCTTATTGATGGAGGTGTCGGAGATTACGTTGCTGATATCTTTGCAGGTTCCATGATGTCTCCCGTCTTTTTTGCGTGGATGATTGCAGCGATTTTACGTATTTGTTTAGGTTCCGGGACAGTTGCAACATTAACTACTGCAGGGTTAGTTATTCCATCACTTGCCGGAATCCCGGACGTTAACTTGGAACTCGTTACACTTGCAACCGGTGCAGGCAGTGCCATTGCCTCTCATGTAAACGATGCTGGCTTCTGGATGGTTAAAGAATCTCTGGGGATGTCCTTAAAAGAAGCATTTGGAACATATACGGTACTTTCAACCATTGTAGCTGTATCTGGTCTAGTATGTACTTTATTATTGGATATCATCATTTAAAGAGGCAGAACTAGTCCGATAAAAGTGATGCGGAGAAGTGTGGCAGTACTGTGAAAGGTGCAGGCGACGTATGCAGCTGAATTTGGTTCTTACATTCTTCTATTTAAATTTAACACAAAAAACCAACCATTTATTGATTCTATAAATGGTTGGTTTTTTGCACTTTACGATGCCAGCAGGCAGAAAAAAATCGGGATAAGTTTGTTGAAGGGGGAGGGAAAAAATCACTTCTCCTTCCCTTCATTTTGTTATAGTTAAAGAATCATGTTGGCAATCAGAAGACAAATAAATCCTATAAACCACATGATTGTAGTTGGTACGGACCAAACCATGATTTGTTCTTTCACGTTCTTGATTCCTAACATACGGTTCACAACCCAGTAGAAACTGTCGTTAAAGTAAGAGAAAATTAAAGATCCGAGTGCTGCAGCAGACGCAGCTAGTGCCATATTAACATCCATCTGTGCCAAAATCGGTGCTGAAATGGATGCTGCTGTAATCATAGCAACTGTTCCGCTTCCTTGAACCAGACGGACCATTGTCGAAACGAAGAACGGAATCAGAATAGCTGGCAGCGGCAGTTCAGCAATTTGCTGTGCAATATAATCTCCTGTTCCACTTGTACGTAATACGTTTCCAAGCGCACCGCCGGCACCGGTAACAAGCAGAATTATACCCGCATCCTGAATTCCTCTTTCCATTTCCTCCAATGTATTTAGCCGGCCGCGGTTACCCGCCAGCGCATAGATTGCAACGATAAGACCTAGTGCAACGGCTATAATCGGCTGACCTAAGAAGATGAAAATTCCATAAACACCTTCTGTTAGCTCTAAAGCATCCAGCGTTGTGTTCAAGAAAATCAGAATAATAGGAATTAAAATGGGCAAGAATGAACGTCCAAAAGATGGAAGATCCTTTGCTCTTTCGTTAATGACTTCAACCATTTCTGGATAACCCATATGCTGATCTGGTCTAGTGAAGCCTGCTTCGGAATCATCAGGCAGCTGGTAAATTCTTTTTCCTAGCCATTTTGCATAAAGAACACCTGCAATCATAAGCGGAATCGCCAGCGTAAGGCCTAATGCAATCATAATGCCGATATCTACTCCGAAAATGCCAGCTACTCCTAACGGTCCTGGCGTAGGAGGAACTAATGTATGAGTGAGTACGAGACCAACGGCTAAGGCAACACCGATGGAGATAACAGATTTTCCTGTTTTTCTAGAAAGCGTTTTAACTAAAGGATTTAAAATAACGAAAGCAGAGTCAACAAATATTGGAATTGAAATGATATATCCTGCAATCGCCATTGCCCATTCTTCTTTTTTCTTTCCGACAAATTTAATTAATGAATAAGCGAGTGTTTCAGCAGCACCGGTAATTTCAAGGATGCGTCCCATCATGACGCCCAGGCCAATGACAATCCCGATAGATGCAAGCGTACTGCCAAAACCTTCTGAGATAGCAGCAGCAACATCGCCTGGGACCATCCCCCCAACAAGGCCTGCGATGGAAGCAGCAATGATTAGTGCTAGAAATGCGTGAATCTTTGTCTTTAAAACTAATAAAATTAGTACAATTACCCCAAGTATTAACCCGGAAACCATTTGGATACCTGATGGTTCCATAATATTTCTCCCCCTTTGTAAATGTTTACATTTGAAACAAAAATAAAAACGATGGATACCATTTCTCATAAAAGCACATTTGATTCTAGAATGTAGCAACTTTTATTCAGCATTTGTTATTTATGCAAAAAGAATGCGATTTCAATTTAAAAAAATATAATTAGAATGTGCATCACCCCTTTTGCGGACGATTGTAAGTGCTTAAATAAAACTTAAAAATAAAAGTTCATACACCTCTCCGCGTATATAAGTGAACAGCAGGATTTCTAATATATATTGAATTACCAAAATTGCAACACTTTTTTTAATTAAATAATTAAATCTTTAAAAAATAATGAGAAATGTTATTTATCGCATCACATTGTGCTGTAATGAATTCTATATTCTTCAACAGAACTTGTCAAGTAGATATTTTATATTAATTTTGTTACTTTTTTCAACATGAATATGTATGCCTTGTTTTCTGATTGGGCATTTATCACGGAGAATCGCTCGTAAAACTCCTCTGAATGAAATTTCGTGCTTTCGGTGAAAATGCAAATGAAACTGTTGAAATATGTTTTAATTGGTAGTAGCCAGAAACAATAGTTTGGCAGTGGAATCAAGAAGCTAAATCTCCGTTTAACTGGACATTTAGCGGGAGTTCGATGCAAAATAAACCAAAGGGGTTACATAAGGAACGATTGCGTGATAAAAAATTAAATAAGAAATGTGTATGAAAGGGCAGGTACGTCTATTCAAATGGATGAAAACAAGGAAATTATCTTGTCATTTATTTTTATCACGGAGAACCGCCCGTAAAACCCCCGCTGAATGAAGTTTTGTTTTATAGAGAACAAGAATTCAGATTACTTACCCGAATTTTTCTTGATACAATGGAACAAAATAAGCTCTTTTCTTAAAAAAATAAAGAAATCGATAACTTGATTTTTTCGACAGAAGGTGAAGTTGAATGATAAAAGTATTAGTAATTGTCCCGTATGAGGGACTGCTTGAAATGATGAAAGAAGTTAGCCAAGAAGTAGAGGATATTGAATTACAAGTGGAATTAGGTAACCTGTCAGAAGGTGTGGCTATTGCAAAGAATGCTGAAAATGAAGGGTACCATGTTATCGTCAGCCGCGGGGGTACAGCTTCCATGATCCAAGAGGCCGTATCGATACCGGTAATAGATATCCAAGTTTCCGGCTATGATGTGCTGCGAATTTTAACACTTGTGAAAGGATTTTCCGGTAAAGCTGCTATTGTGGGATTTTCAAATATTACCCAAGGTGCTGCTACCATATCTGAACTGCTGGATTTAGATATTAAAACATTAACAATTACGAGAGACAGCGAAGTAAAAGAAAAACTACTGGAATTAAGTAAGGATGGTTACGAGGTTGTAATTGGGGACGTTGTCACTGTGCAGACGGCTAAACAATTAGGAATGACCGGAGTATTGATTACATCGGGAAAAGAGGCAGTGATAGACGCTCTGGAAGAGACACGAAGATCCTACCGCTTATTTTCAAGATTGCAACAGAATATCGCATTTATGGAAACCATTCTTGACAGTGAAGAGCAGGCTATCGGTGTTTTTAATCAGGACAATGAAGTGATTTATGGGAATGAGCAATTTTATCATGAGTTTCATTGGTTAAAGTTAGACAATACTGATGTTAAGAAGCTTATACAGGAAACAACCTTAGCGAATGAGAAGCAAGTAAAAACGCTTTCCATCAATAATAAATTATGGGAAATAACGACATGCCCGATTCAAGACGCAACCATCTTATTTTTTAAAAATGCACATTCGCCCCAAACGATTACGAAAAGTGAACATATAGATTCCAATGTTATTGAATTACACACCTTTGTTGCCCGTACTCCAATTTTAGGGAAAAGTGATGTTATTCATCATGTAATGGATCAAATCGAGCATTTCGGAGAACTTGACGGCCCGGTCTGGGTTTCGGGAGAGCAGGGAAATGGCAAAGAACTGGTTGTCCACTCTATTTATTTGAAAAGGCAAACAGCAGATAAACCGCTGATTACCTTGCACTGTGATGTGATAACTGCAGAACAATGGAAAGACCTGATGAAGGAAAGCTTTTTTCAAAAATATGCTAACAGTATATTCTTCTTGAAAAATATTGATAAATTGAAACCTTACATGCAGAAGGAGTTATTGCAATTTCTTCAGAATGAAAATAACCGGAATCCGCAATGGCTTATTTCTTCTGGGGATAATATGGAAAAAATAATTAAAAATGGCACCTTCCATCGCGAGTTGTTTCAATTGTTAGCTCAATCTCATATTCATATACCTCCGCTGCGGGAACGCAGAGAGGATATTGAGTATTTAGTTCATGTGTTTATTTCTGATCTGCATCCGAAATATGGCAATGAAGTTGTCGGAATCCGCAACGATGCACTGGAGCAGCTGATTGATTATGATTGGCCCGGAAATGTTGGGCAATTAAAATATGTCATTGAACAATTGTTTTTAGAATCTCAATCTTATTATATTGAGAAAACAGAAGTGGATACTGTGTTTAAGCGGGTAGAACAACAAGCAAAGCAGAATGATGTGTTATCGTATGTGGATATGAGCGGTACATTAGAAGAAATTGAGAAACAAGTCATCATAAAGGTTCTTGAAGAAGAAGGAATGAATCAATCCAGAGCAGCAAAACGCTTGGGAATCAATCGTTCTACCTTATGGCGCAAGCTGAAATAACAGCTTGCGTTTTATTTTTGACAATAAAATTACAATATGATGCTAAATACAACATGTTATTAAAAAGGAAATAAAACAAATAAAATATATTGCAAAATACAACGGATTGGTTTATCATTATGAATGAAAACGTTATTAGTGTATAAGCAACCTCCTTATAATTAAAGTAAGATAAATATCATACAAGAAAAGTTAAACAATAAAAGAAAAACGGAGATTGTTCAGAAGGGGGTAAATAGAGTTGGAACTGGCAGTGATTGCAGATGACTTAACTGGTGCAAATGATACAGGTGTTCAATTTGCAAACAGAGGGTTAAGTACGACCGTACTTTTTTCAGACACCGAATTACAATCATCGCATTTAAGTGAAGATGTCATCGTTTTAAATTCAGATAGCCGTGCACTCGATTTTCAAAAAGCATATGATATTGTTTTTAAGCTATCTACAGAATTGAACAGATTAGGGGTAACAAACGTTTTTAAGAAAATCGATTCTACAATGAGAGGGAACATCGGTCAGGAAATCGATGCAGTAATGGACGTCTTTCAATTCAAAACCTCTTTTGTAGTACCGGCCTTTCCGAAAAGCAAACGGACAACGGTGGAAGGAAAACACTATGTGAATGGGGTGCTGTTAGCAGACTCGGAAATGTCCAATGATCCTTCCTGTCCTGTAAAGCAGAGCTACCTTCCAGAATTATTGGAGGAACAGAGTAAACGGGATATCCAATTGATTTCCATTTCGGATGTGCAAAAAGGAAAAGATCATATACTGGAAAAAATGTTGAAGTTGACTGCTGCAAACTCATCTCAAATTATTGTCATTGACGCAACAACAGATGAAGAATTGAAGGCGATTGTTGAAGCGGCCGAAGCATTGAAAGAAAAATTTCTCTGGGTCGGATCGGCGGGGGTAGCCTCTCATCTTTCCAGTACAGGCGGTAACCGGAAAGAGGTATTGCAGAGCAACCAATCAGATGAACGTCCGCCAGTACTGGTTGTAGCAGGCAGTGTGAACATGATTACCGATCAGCAGATTCATGATTTGAAAAAAGGGAATAATGTAGAAGAGATTGTTATTTCTCCTGAAGCGTTCTTTGACAACGACAAACGAAAGTATGAAATAGATCGTATCGTTCAGTCTGGCCAGGCGTTATTGGCAAAAGGGGATTTAGTAATAACAACGGATCGCGGACAAGAAGCGAGAAATCGAGTAAAGCAGCTGAAGCAGGAGCTTGATTTATCAAACTTTGATGTAGGTTATACAATTGCTGAATCCATGGGAATGATTGCTTGTCAGTTGATTGAAGCGAATGATATTAGTGGTGCAGTCTTAACCGGCGGCGACATTTCAGGTGCAACCTGTAAAGCATTAAAAGGAGAAGGAATTCGGGTGATTGGAGAAGTGGAGCCCGGTATCCCTTATGGGCAGCTTTTCGGCGGATTATTCGATGGACTTCCTGTTGTAACCAAAGCAGGCGCATTTGGAACGGAACAAGCGCTATCCAAGGCCCTTGAAACAATTACAAAAGTGCAGGGACCTGTGATGAACAATAAAAAGTAACATATAACGCCAGGTGTATGGTTGGTAATTACAATATGCTTGGCAAAAAAAGATTAGGATAATTAGGAGGAATTTATTATGGCTGCGAAACAACCAACGATTGCGATTACAATGGGTGACCCTTCAGGAGTGGGGCCGGAGATTATTGTCAAATCTTTAAATGATAAACATATTTATGAAACAAGCCATCCATTTGTAGTTGGTGATGCAAAAATATTAAAAAGGGCACTGGAAGTAACAAATGTAGAGCTTAAAGTAAACAGCATTACTAAACCAGAGGAAGCAGTATATGAATATGGCATAATTGATATTATTGATTTAGATTTGGTTTCTGAAGATTTGCCATGGGGGCAGGTTTCCCCTGAAGCGGGAAATGCTGCATTCCGCTACTTGGAAAAGGCAATCAGCTATGCAAATGAAGGGGCAATTCAAGGAATTTGTACAGCTCCTTTAAACAAAGAAGCACTTCATAAAGCTGGTCATGTTTATCCTGGTCATACAGAAATTTTAGCAGAACTGACAAATACAAAAGATTTCGCAATGATGCTCTCTGCGCCAGGTTTAAGAGTGATTCACGCAACCACTCATGTTGGACTGATGGATGCCATTAAGAAAAATAATGCAGAGCGTCAATATACAGTGATCAGGCTTGCGCATGAAACATTACAAAAAGCAGGCATTGAATCTCCTCGCATCGCAGTTTGCGGCATCAATCCGCATGCTGGAGAAAACGGACTTTTCGGTAACGGGGAAGAAGAAGAAAAAATCATTCCGGCCATTGAAAAAGCGCAGGCTGAAGGAATCAATGTGCAAGGGCCGCTTCCGGCAGATACACTGTTCTTTAGAGCGAAACGCGGTGATTTTGATATCGTTGTGGCGCAGTATCATGACCAGGGACATGGCCCGATTAAAGTATTAGGTCTGGAAGCTGGCGTGAATATTACAGTTGGACTTCCAACTATCCGTACGAGTGTTGACCATGGGACGGCATTTGATATTGCCGGCAAAAATATTGCTGACGAGCTGTCATTAAAAGAAGCGCTGCGTATGGCAGTTGAATTAGCTCCAGAAAATGAATCCTAAAAAATTGAGCAAGAGGTTGTGATCAGCCTCTTGCTTCTTGGCATGAAAAGCTGGCAAGTATGAGACTGGGGGTTACGGAAGAATAAATTCCTCATTAAGACAGGGAATATTTCATCGATTTTAGATAAACGTAATTTGAAAGGAGCTGTAAACAATGTCTTTACCGAAAATGGCAAAAATTAGACAAAAATTTGAAGTGGAAAGTCTGGACGATATTACAGGAACTGTTTCAGAGCAATTCAACCATGTGAATGCGGATAAGAAAATCAAACCCGGCATGGAAATTGCAATTACTGTCGGAAGCCGCGGGATTGCTAATATTCCGCTTATTGTCAAGGGTGTAGCGGATGAAATTAAAAAAAGAGGTGCAACACCATTTATTATCCCGGCGATGGGAAGTCATGGCGGAGCTACTGCGGAAGGTCAAATCGAAGTACTTGATGGACTTGGGGTAACAGAGGTGTCAACCGGCTGCGAAATTCGTTCATCCATGGAAGTTGTAGAAGTAGGCAAAACATCAGCTGGTATTCCTGTTTATGTTGATAGGCATGCATATGAAGCGGATGGTATTATCGTGATGGGGCGTGTGAAGCCGCATACCGATTTTAAAAAGGATATTGAAAGTGGTATCTTGAAAATGGCATCGATTGGTATGGGAAAACATAAGCAGGCGTTAGCGCTTCATACACATGGCATCAGAGGAATTCGTGATATGATGCCTGAGGTTGGCAAGGTTGCGATCAGTCATTCAAATACACTGTTTGGTATAGCGATTGTAGAAAATGCGCATGAAGAAACCGCGATTATTGAAGCGATTGATCCTAATCAAATTGAAGAACGTGAAAGAGAATTATTAAAACGTGCATTTGCTTTAATGCCTAGTCTTCCGGTTGATGAGATGGATATATTAGTTGTTGATGAAATAGGCAAAAATCATAGTGGAACAGGCATGGATACAAACATTATTGGCCGTATACGGGTGCTGGGAGTAGAGGAACCTGAAAAGCCTAGTGTCAAATACGTGATTGCTTCTAAATTAAGTGAGGCCAGCCATGGGAATGCATTAGGGATTGGTCTGGCGGATTTGACAACAAAACGTTTATTTGAAGTAATTGATTTAAAAGCCATGAATGAAAACGTTGTAACAAGTACATTTTTAGACAGAGCTAAAATTCCAATCGTCCTTGATAGTGATCGGGAAGCATTAGAAGCAGCACTCCGCGCCAATTGGGGCGTCCCGTCGGAAGAGGCAAGAATCGTGCGGATTCCAAACACGCTTCATATCGGAGAGTTATTTGTATCAGAAGTGATTTTCAATGAATTGAAAGAGAATGAAAACATTGAGGTATTAGAGGATTTGCATCAAATGGAATTTGATGCAGAGGGCTATTTTCCTCCAATGTAAATAGAAAGGCAAGTTAGGTTACTTCATTTATTTTAATCATTGTGAATGGACGAGTTGGCTATGTTAAAATGAAAGTGGAAAAGAAGAAGAAATTATTTGTCGCCTATAATCAAAAAGAAGTTTATTTAAAACATTTTAATAGAAGTTTAAGATGCTGAGATGGAATCAGTAACAATAAATTGCTTGTTGGGGAGTGTATGTAAAAATGAATAATCTGCAAGAAAAAAATAAACACTTAGGCAATATTTTGAAGGGTATGGGCCGCGTAATGGTTGCCTTTTCTGGCGGAGTAGATAGTGCAGTTGTATTGAAGCGGGCGCAGGAAGAGCTTGGGGACAATGTATTAGCCGTGGTTGTAAACTCTGAGCTTTTTCGCGACTCTGAATTTGAAGCCAGTGTACAATTAGCTGAAAATCTGGGGGTCCGTGTGCATCAAACAGAAATGAAAGAACTGGAAAATCCAGATATTATAGCAAATAATCCGGAGAGCTGGTATTTCAGTAAAAAACTGCTTTACACACATCTGAATAAACTGGCTGAAGAAATGGGTTATTCGTACGTTTTAGATGGCATGATTATGGATGATGAAGCGGATTTTCGTCCGGGATTAAAAGCAAGAACAGAGGAAGGTATCCGCAGTGTGCTGCAGGAAGCAGACTTTTATAAAACAGAAGTTCGCGCACTTGCGAAGGAATTGAAGCTTCCTGTTTGGGATAAAGTGGCATCCTGCAGCCTGGCTTCTCGTTTTCCTTATGGTACGAAGCTAAACAAACAAATCGTTCAGCAAGTCGATCAAGCTGAATTGTATTTAAAAGGGCTTGGTTTTGAAGAGGTGCGTGTGCGCTATCATGATAATGTAGCGCGTATCGAAGTAGCTGGAGACAAAATATTGGAATTACTTGATGAAAAGGAAGAAATCCAAAATAAGCTGGTCAGCTTTGGGTTTGATTATGTATCCGTCGATTTGCTTGGCTACCGTACAGGAAGCATGAATGAAGTTATCGAGCAGGATCAATGGGAAACAAAACTGTCAGCGCACGCTTAAACCATCGAAATCAATCAGGAAGCAGTTTTCATCTGGAAGAGGGAACTTAAAAAAGCAGGTAAAAATCACGCAGTCCAAAAGAAAGTTATTGGACGGCTTGTTTTTACCGGGCTTTTTTCAGCGGCCTGTGAAAGATTGAAGGCTGCTCTTTTTTTATCGCGGAGAACCGCCTGTAAAACTCCCGCTGAATGAAGTTTCATTTTATAGCAATCTGAAATTAGTATGAAAAGAAGGAACCATAAACAGAGAAGTGCTTTATTTTGATTGCTTTTCTAAAATCAGCAAAACCTTGTCGTGTTAAGAAAGGAAATTATGGATTCCTGCTATCATTTCACAATTAAAATGAAATCGGTTATAATGAAACGATAATAATCGAAAAGGAGCAACCTGAATGAATTGGTATGAAAAGCTGAACGATTATTTTCCGGTAGAAGAGATGAAATCTAAAAAGCATATGGAGCTTTTACTGGCGGAAAAGGGCGATGTCTATTTTAAAGATGAGAGTCCAAAACATGTATTGATGTATGCGGAATTCGATACATTTCTTTTTATTGATTATCTCTGGGTATCATCGAATACTAGAGGGCAGGGGATTGGTCATCAGCTGATAGACAAGCTGAAAGAAAAAAATAAGGCGATTATTCTGGAAGTAGAACCGATTAATTATGATGATACCGACTCGGAAAAAAGATTAAAGTTTTATTCCCGTGAAGGTTTTCGTCATGCAAGAGCGATTGGATATAACCGCAAATCACTGGCAACGGATGAAGAAACACCGATGGAAATCTTATATTGGTCTCCTCAGGGTGATTCAGAGGAAGTTATTTATAGTCAGATGAAAAAAATGTATGAAGATATTCATACATACAAGGACAAAGAGATTTATGGAAAAAAATATCAGCCTTCAGATGAAGTATTGCGTTATAATGAAGATGAAAAATCGGATAACCTTTTAGAAGGTATGCAAAAACGGAAAGAATCGAATTAAAGGCGATTCTTTAATGAAAGCTTAAAAACACTGCAGGAGTGAAGTATTTCCTCTGCAGTGTTTTTAAGTTTAGAAAAGGATTATTAAGATTTTGTCGGGTTTTCAACAGGTGTTTTTTGGTTTAAACGTTCTGCCAGACCAATTGGTGCCTTCGGGCTTGAAGTTCCTTCTAAATAACTGTCTTTAAAATGATAGGCGCTGGAACCATGTTCTGAGAAGTCCAGTCCGGCTTTTTCTTCTGCAGCAGATACGCGAATGGGTGAGATTTTATTTAATACATAAGTGAATCCTCCAATTGTGGCAGAAACCCAAATGATTACTGCTGAAACGCCGATTGCTTGAATTCCTAACTGACTGAAACCATTTCCGTAAAATAATCCGGTATCAATCGAGAAGAATCCAATAGCTAATGTACCCCAAATTCCGCAGATGCCATGAACTGCAATTGCTCCTACAGGGTCGTCTAACCGCAGTTTTGTATCGATAAAGCGGATGGCTTCTACTAGTAAAATACCGGAAACCAGCCCGACGAGAATAGAGCCGCCTAAGGAAATTTCTGCTGCGCCGGCAGTTATACCTACTAAACCGCCTAAAACCCCATTCATGGATAAGGATGCATCCATTTTTTTAAATCGTAATTTTGTGTAGAAGGAGGAAGATACTAACGCAGCAGAGGTGGATAGCAAGGTTGTTCCGATAACATAGGGGACAAGCGATGGATCAGCCGCTAGTGTACTGCCGCCGTTGAAACCAAACCATCCTAACCATAAGATAAACACGCCGAGTGCTCCGAGAGGTAAATTATGTCCAGGGATAACATTAACTTTCTTGCCATTGTATTTTCCGATCCTTGGACCAAGAATGGAAATAACCATAAGTGCTCCAGAAGCTCCGGTTAAGTGAACAACTGTAGATCCGGCGAAATCACTAAAGCCAAGAGCTGTTAACCAGCCATCTCCCTGCCAGATCCAGTGTCCGACTACAGGGTAAATAAAAGTGGTCATGGCAATAACAATAAGGATATAGCTCCCTAATTTAATTCGTTCTGCTACTGCTCCTGACATAATTGTTGCGCATGTTGCGACAAACATAGCCTGAAATACGAAGAAACCAATATCTTCCACATCAGTTAGAAAGAAACCATTTGTTCCAATAATAGTTCCTGCGGAAGAACCGAACATAATCCCGTACCCGGCTGCGAAAAATAGAATAGCGGCAATACAGATGGTTAAAAAATTTTTCATTAAGATATTTAATGTATTTTTTGAACGGGTAAAGCCGGATTCCACCATAGCGAACCCTGCGTGCATAAAGAAAACTAAAAAGGCGCCAAGCATCACCCATACAAGATTGATGGAAAGCTCTAATGATTCTACAGTCGGTGTTTGAGCGTATGCGGGTGTTGTTATTAAAAATAATACGATAGCTAATGTAAATGATTTCTTAAACATATGATTTCCTCCTGTCTGTTAATAAATTGCTTTTGTCCCGCTTTCTCCTGTTCTTATGCGGATTACCTGCTCGATTGGGGAGATGAAAATCTTCCCGTCTCCAATTTGTCCGGTTTTACAAGCGTCGATAATATGGCCGACTATATCATCGACTCGTTCTTCGGAAACAACTAATTCCACCTTTAACTTAGATAGTAAGGTGACTTCGAACTCTGTAGAGCGATATACACCAATTTTGCCTTTTTGCTTGCCGGTCCCGGCTACTTCTGTCACGGTCAGGCCGTCAAAACCGATTGCTGACAGTTTTTCTCGTAAATCCTGAAACTTCTCTGGGCGTATAATTGCTTCCACCTTTTTCAATGAGGATTCCTCCTTTTAAAGTTATGTTAGGAAATATAACATATAAAGTTATGTTTAATATCATATTATGTATTTATTAAAATAGCAAGCTTTTTTTAGAACATTTTGACTAAAACGCTTTCAGGAAAAAAGACGTTTATCCCGTCATAATAAGTGGAATAATTTATAGTGCAGGCAGAATTATAAATTTTATATCGGGTAAATAAAATTTATGTGGTTTAAAGGTTTATTATCAATTAGATGAGGGAATCTTAAAACTATGTGAGAAGCGGTAAGAGAATTTAAATAAATGATTTTATCGCACCCCCTACCTTTTATTAGATATTTGGTGTATAATAAGTACATATGAACAGATTATACTTATTATTATTTAATAAAGTTTAGGTGGATGTTGAAAATATAAATTAGATTGAGGAGTGAAGTTTTATGGTAACACTTTATACCTCACCAAGCTGTACTTCATGTAGAAAAGCAAAAGCATGGCTGGAAGAGCATAATATTCCTTTTACAGAACGTAATATCTTTTCTGAACCTTTATCTCTTGATGAGATTAAAGAAATATTGCGTATGACTGAGGATGGAACAGATGAGATTATTTCTACAAGATCGAAGGTTTTTCAAAAGCTGAATGTTAATATTGACCAGCTGCCGATGAAAGATTTATTTAATTTAATACAGGATAATCCTGGTTTATTGCGTCGCCCTATAATTTTAGATGAAAAACGACTGCAGGTTGGTTATAACGAAGATGAGATTCGCCGTTTCTTACCGCGGACCGTTAGAACCTTCCAATTACGTGAAGCACAACGAATGGTTAATTAATAATAAATAAGTCAGTTAAGGTGCAGATGATGTCTGCGCCTTTCTTTATGGGTAAAAATGGTGAAAATCAAATAAGCTCTGATAAATGACAAAACACGTGAAATACGTTAAAATAACTAACTAAATAAAATGTATAGCTATATTCGTATTTAATAGGGATGCTCATCTGTTTTTTCAGAAAAGTGACAGGAACTGGGCGTATTCATTTCTTGTGGATTGCATTTTTGCATACAATGTGATAAATAAGGATTATGATTAGGATTACATTGATTTGGGTACATCTATTATAGAGACGTTAATTATATGCTGTCGGCTCAGGTATCCGTTTAGAATAAAGGTGCAGGAGATGATTCTATCTTAATGAGAAGGGGGAGCTTACTGTGGAGATAGAAAGAATTAATGAAAATACGATTAAATTTTATATTTCTTATGTTGATATAGAGGAATTAGGTTTTGAAAAAGAAGAAATCTGGTACAATCGGGAAAGAAGTGAGCAATTGTTCTGGCAGATGATGGATGAAGTCAACTATCGTGAGGATTTCAATCCGGAAGGACCGCTTTGGATACAAGTTCAAGCGATGGAAAAAGGTCTTGAAATTGTTGTTACGAAAGCGAAGGTCTCTAAAAATGGTGAACATTTAGAGCTGGAAACCGAGGATGGGAATATTGATTTACCAGTAGATGATCAGCTGGACAATATTTTAGAAGAGAAGTTTGGAGACAATAAAAAAGAAGACGAAGATGAAAAGAATGACGAACTGATGGAAGAGAATTTGTGGATTATTGTTGAATTTGATGAGTTTGAGAATCTGATTCAGCTTAGTCACCAGCTGCAGGATGTAAGTGATTTTGGAGAAGAGACGTTATATTCCTATAAAGATAACTACTATTTATATATGGAATTTTCTTATGATGTATTAGATGAACATCGTCAGGAAGACGTCATCAGCCAAGTGCTGGAATACGCATCAGATTCATCCCTTTCTATTCATCTTTTGGAAGAATACGGTAAGAGGTTGATGGAAAACAATGCATTTGAGCAGGTTCGTACCTATTTTCCAAAGGATGTCTGATATAAAACCTACAAGAAATCATTTGCTGCGATTTGTTGTAGGTTTTTTTGATGTTTTTTTTGCCGTTACAATGGAGCGGTGTTCAAATTCAGTCATTTGTTTGAAAAAATGCAGCAGCAGAAAAAAGCAGGAAAAGCAGAAACGCTGTCGAAATAATATATGTATAGGAGGTGATAAAGCTTGCAGCGAGCAATGAGTAAAACGGGAGAGTCTATTCTGCTATTTCGTCATTCGCAAAGAGAGATTGCTGTTTGGAAAGAGAACAAAAATATCTTTTATTGTCCTGTCTGTGAAGAAAGAGTGATTATCCGGTCGGGAGAAAGGGTGGTGCCCCATTTTTCCCATTTACCTCAGACAGCATGTCTTTTTTCGGGAGGAGAAGGAGCTTATCATGCAAGAGGGAAGCTGCAATTATTTCAGTGGCTGACACGATTTAATATGCGAGCAGATTTAGAAGTATATTTTCCTGAAATTTCTCAAAGCGCTGATATTTTTATTTGTATTGGCCAAAAGAAAATAGCAGTTGAGTTTCAATGTTCAAGAATCTCGCGGAAAGAAATCTTAAGCAGGATTCAGGGCTACAAATCAATCGGAATCGAATCCATGTGGATTCTCGGAGCGAAATATTTAAAACGGAAAGGAGCCTGCACTTTTCAAACAAATCATTTTTTAGATACGTTTATTCATTCTTCTCCGCAAAAGGATTATCCGCAATTGTTTTTTTACGACCCGTTTCTATCAGAAATGGCTGTTCTTCATCATTTACATCCTCTACAAACCTCTAAGCTTTTTGCTAAACAGTTTATCTACCCGCTTCATAAGCTGCATTTTAAACATCTCTTTCACAAAGAAAAGAATCCCGGCAAGTTTCCGGAGGTCTGGTTAAAAGAAGTACAACGTCTCCGTATAAAAGTGGAGGGAGCTTATGGATCTGTCTATCAGCTGCGGAGGTGGCTATACAGTAAAGGATACCTGTTTCAGCATCTTCCAAGTATCTGTTTTATACCGATTCCTTATTACGCTGCTGTGCCTGTTCCGTTTTATAAGTGGCAAACAGAGCTGTATGTCACTTGGTTAGCTGATTTAAAAGCAGGGGAGCGGACAGATATCGGCCGGGTAAAGAAAATACTTTATTCCTTCTACGGCAAAGGCACCTTCGATTTTTCCAATGCATTGAGTTATTACCTTCAGTTAATCCAACGTGCCGGATATATAGACATACAATCCTCCTCCATTCTGCGGACTAAGAAAGAAATTATTTGTTATTCTTCGCTGGAGCAGGCAGCTCAGGGAGATCAGTCCTTTTTTTATCCATTTTTTACAGAAAAAAAAGCAAAATACGAGCATGATTCGCCCTTATTTCGTTATACTAAATAAGAAGAATAAAAACAGTATGGCTTTAATACATTTACATCGGAAGAGTTGTTGGAAACAGAAAGTACTGTTGAATTGTAAAAAGGGAGGCAATAATCGTATGGCAAAAGCAGCAAAACAATTACCAAAGCGTGATGAAATACCAGAAGAGTCTACGTGGCGTTTAGAAGATATTTTTGAGACGGATGAACAATGGAAAGAAGAATTTCAAAGCTTAAAAAATGATATTTCAAAATTGGCAGCGTATAAAGGGAAATTAGGGACTTCCGCAGATACGTTATTAGAAGCATTACAGGTTCAGGATGAACTGTCAGAGCGTCTAGGTAAGTTGTATGTTTATGGTCATTTACGCACGGACCAGGATACGACGAATTCCTTTTACCAAGGGTTAAATGCGCAGGCAGAAAATCTGCTGACGACTGCATCCAGCCAATTTAGCTTTCTTGTACCGGAGATTTTAGAAATACCGGAAGAAAAGCTCAAGCAGTTTATAGAAGAGAACAAAGAACTTCAGGTTTATAAAAAAGTATTAGATGATATAAATCACAGCCGTCCGCATATATTAAGCGAGAAGGAAGAGATATTGCTTGCAGAGGCAGATGAACCGATCGGAGCCATTTCACAAACATTCGGTATGCTGAATAATGCCGATTTAACCTTCCCGTCCATCACAAATGCGGATGGGGAAGAAGTTGAGCTGACGCACGGCAGATACTCTACATTTATGGAATCATCGGACCGGAATGTGCGCGAACAAGCTTTTAATGCGATGTATGACACGTACGGTTCATTTAAAAATACATTTGCCTCTACATTAAGCGGAGAGGTGAAATCACATAATTTTAATGCGAAAGTCCGGAATTATGAAAGTGCACGTCAGGCTGCTCTAGATAATAACCATATACCTGAGGAGGTATATGATAATTTAGTTGAGGCAGTGAATGAAAAATTACCTTTATTGCATCGCTATGCCAAATTAAGAAAGAAAATTCTCGGTGTCGATGAACTGCATATGTACGATTTATATACACCGCTCGTAAAAGATGTGAAAATGCCTGTTACGTATGAAGAAGCTAAAAAATACGTCCTGGAAGGCTTAAAGCCATTAGGGAAAGAATACGCCGGTATTCTAGAGGAAGCCTTTAGCGAGCGCTGGATCGATGTAGAAGAAAATAAAGGAAAAAGAAGCGGCGCCTACTCGTCAGGGACATATGGAACAAATCCATATATTCTTTTGAACTGGCAGGATGATGTGAATAATACTTTTACGCTGGCTCATGAATTGGGACATTCTGTGCACAGCTATTATTCGAGAAAATATCAGCCGTTCCGTTATGGAAACTATTCCATCTTTGTAGCAGAAGTGGCGTCGACTACAAATGAAGCACTATTAAACGATTATTTATTAGAGCATCTGGATGACGAAAAGGAAAAGCTTTATATATTAAACCACTTTTTAGAAGGTTTCCGCGGAACCGTATTCCGCCAAACCATGTTTGCTGAATTCGAGCATGATATTCATGTGCTGGCTCAAAATGGAGAGGCGTTAACTGCTGATAAGCTGACAGAGGTGTATTATGATTTAAATAAAAAGTATTATGGAGAAGACGTTGTAAGTGATGAAAAAATTGGCTTAGAATGGGCGCGAATTCCTCACTTTTATATGAATTATTATGTATATCAATATGCTACAGGCTATTCTGCAGCAACGGCGCTGTCAAAGCAGATTTTAGATGGGGAAGAAGGCGCTGTCGACCGCTATTTAGGCTTCCTGCAATCCGGCAGCAGCGAGGACCCTATTGATGTATTGAAAA
The DNA here is from genome assembly GCF_000821065.1 of Oceanobacillus oncorhynchi. Classification (GTDB taxonomy): domain Bacteria; phylum Bacillota; class Bacilli; order Bacillales; family Amphibacillaceae; genus Oceanobacillus; species Oceanobacillus oncorhynchi. The sequence goes on along the minus strand of NZ_CDGG01000001.1, from coordinate 4,498,851 downwards.
AAGCTGGCGTGGATATGACGCAGAAACAAGCTATTTTAGATGCACTGGATGTTTTTGAAGAAAAATTGACAGAGATGGAAGCATTGCTGGAAAAATAAAATGAATCATAAAAACGGTCAGGAAGCTCGGTTTCCTGACCGTTTTAGATATAATAGATGCTATTTTCAGCGCCGGTATCCTCTTGTTTTCTGATAGGCAATGGAAGACAGCATACAATAAATGGATGCGAGTAATAAGGGGAGCGTTATATACATAGGTATCATGTTCATAAAGCCTAATAAATTAAAGAAAAAGGCGATAATCACTAAAAGTATGAATAAGAAAGGAAAATAATTACGCCGCATATGATTGGACTCCTCCTTTGATGGGGAATTGGTTTGTACTGCATTATATGTCCGAGTTATTTCTTCTAGAAGAAGAAGTTCAAAAAGTCCAATAAAAATGACACGGCGAATTTCTGCGTTGACGAGATTTTTCCGCTACTCACGTATTTTAAAGCATACGCTCCGTTCGGAAAAATCTCGTCGCCTTGAACTTATTGGTCATTTTTATCAGACTTTTTAAACATTTGTTATTATAGGAAGTTCAAAAAGTCCAACAAAAATGACACAATGACTGCCGGAAAAGAACAGAAGTGAATATTTTGTGAAAAGATGCACATAATTATTGAAAACTGAAAAGGAACTTGCTAGAATATAATTGTAAGTTGATTACAAACAAATACCCCTTTTGTTTGATCATGAAACTTTCTCCCATCCCCCCTTTGTAATTATACAAAGACGGAAAAAAAGATACACGCTGCCCCGTGTATCTTTTTTATTATCAAAAAAACCTGATCCGGTCTTTTTTTGATCGGATCAGGTTCAAAATAAAATAAATTGATAACCATGCTCAAAATAAGTGTATTTCCTAATTTGTATTAACGCATCGGTCGTTTGGCTGCCGGGAAGCCTTAACTTCTAGGAAGCTCAGACATTAATCATGATAGATTCAAAGCGTGCCGAGGTATTTCCAGCAGGATTCATTTTTTTCCGGCACTCTCTCAACGATTTGCTGAAACTGCAGCTTTTTAAGCTCTTTTTCTGTCTTATCAATGGACCAGTCATAAATAACAGATAGTTCCTTTGTGCATACTGTTTTCTGTAATTGCAGATAGTCAATTAATGATGGTTTTACAGACGGAATCGGTGTGCGCTGTAAAATTTCTTTTAACACAAATTCATAAATATCATACGGATGAAGTCCAGAAAGCTTTACACCTTCATCTTCAACTTCCTGGTTAAATAAAACAATGGTAGGTGTATAATCTACTTCCATCTCATAAGCAAGGTGTAAATCACATTGCAGTGCACGCTTAGAAGTATTTGAGAATAAATCCTTTTGAAATTCTTCGATATCTAAAGCTGCATCGGAGGCACATCTTAATAAGACATCCTCATTACAGATATTCTGTTTATCAAAAAACAGTGTCTCCTGTATTTTGCGAATAAATTGTTTAGAGGCCTTTTTGCCTTGCAGTTCCGCTGCTTTAATTGCGAGAGCTGGAACCCAAGGGTAATCAATCTCTTTATGATTGCTTGGGAAATGAGTGAAACTGGATTGTTTTGTTTGTTTGTTTTTATTTAAACCATTTGAATTTAATGCGGTCAGCTGTCCGCTGATTACATGCTTTATCGTAAAAAAACGGCCATATTCAACATATAACTTTTTTAGATAAGGCTCTAATGCCCAGCATTCAGAACATAATGGATCAATAAAAACATACATTTCAATCGGTTTTTGAACATATTTCATGTAGTTAAAAGCAGGGTCCATTTGATTAGAAGATGACAGTTCTTGTTGATTTCCATTCATTTTGAATGCTCCTTTCTAAGATTCAGGGGTATTCATCATATGATTTGCAGTCAAGGTCATTCGTTCCATCATTTCCGTATAATAAGGTTCTTCTACCTCGTGTTCTACTAGTGCAAGATTCATACAGGCCAGCCAAGCATCTCGGGCACTTGGTGTTATCGGAAACGGAAGATGCCTTCTTCTTAACATCGGATGTCCGCGTTCTTCTTCATACAATCTCGGACCGCCGAAAAACTGTGTGAGAAATAACTTCTGTTTATGAGCTGTTTCGGTTAAATCATCCGGAAAAAGCGGTATTAAGACAGGATTTTCTTTTACATATCCATAGAATGTTTCCACAATCTGCTCCATCTTTTCATAACCGCCAATTCCGCTATATACCGTTTTTATATTATTTTGTTTCATATCATTTGCTCCTTGTACTAGTATTGTAGCAATATAGATTCACTTCATCAAATAATCTGTACCGTAACAGAAGGCTAATCTCCTATTTGTTATTACAAATGGAGAATAACAATTTGTAATACAACTGCTTTTTACAGGGGGTTTCACTGTTTTTGATTAAAAAAACGTGCTATTTTAGCGGGCGTTTCCCGGAAAGGTATTTCATAGTTTCCAAGTAAGCTTTTAAATACTTTTTCTCCATGGTCCCTTGAAGCTGCTTCTAATTCCAGCTCAGCGTCCACCGCATCTAAATACATACTTTTATCTAAAACAATGAGTGTATCCTGATAAGGTCTCTCTTTTCGTAAGGTGGTCATTTTTCCTAAATAAGTCAGCGATGACACGTCGACAGACATTTCCTGCAGCTGTTTTAATACATTTGGAGCTTCTGTCGGCGAGCCGGAAGTCCATGATAGAAATGCTTCCTCTGACAGCTTGTCATGCGTCTCCAATAATCCATCCGGATGCGGTTCTTTTAATGTTAAAGTATATGTTTCGTTCTTTTTCCGTATTCGTAATGCAGAATGGTTTCCTTTTAAATCAAAGGAGGGCGTTTCAAAGTAATAATTTGTCTGCTCTATTGTCTCTGCCTGTGAAAATAAAGCTTCTGCCAGTTGATTATATTCCTGTGTGGTCAGCAGGTTTTTAAATTCAATTTCTACTTCTTGGCTCATACATAAATCTCCAGTTCTAAAATTAGATTATCTCTATTATGGCTTGTATGAAGAAGCATTGCAAAAAATAACTATGCGGGCAGATGGCTTTCGAAAAAACCCGATACTTTGGCGTGGAGATTCCTGACAGCAGGTTGTTTAAGAGCATCCTATTTAAGGCCCGGTTTGCCGAGTTTTCCTTAAAAGTCCCTCTTTCCTTTGTACTAATGCTACTCTGTGATAAAATAAAAATAATAATATTAGTTTACATATAGGGTGATGTTCGATGGACTGGGGAAAAACGTTAGCGCCATATAAACAGGCAGTGGAAGAATTAAAAGTAAAGCTAAAAGGGATTCGTGCTGAGTATGAGAGAGAATCCAGCAATTCACCGATTGAGTTTGTCACAGGAAGAGTAAAACCAATACCAAGTATTATCGAAAAGGCGCGTGAACGGCAAATTCCTCTTGAGAATTTAGACACCTTACAGGATATCGCAGGGATAAGAGTTGTTTGTCAATTTGTTGATGATATTTATCCCATCGTCGAAATGCTCAGGAAACGCAATGATTTTCAAATTATTGAAGAAAAAGATTATGTTTTTCATAAAAAAGATAGCGGGTACAGATCTTATCATATGATTATTGAATACCCCGTGGAGACGGTGACGGGAAGAATAATTGTTATAGCTGAAGTTCAAATACGTACACTTGCGATGAATTTTTGGGCGACCAATGAACATTCTTTAAATTATAAATATGAAGGGAATTTACCTTCAGAGGTTAAACTGCGTCTGCAGAAGGCTGCCGAGGCTGCATTTAAACTGGATGAAGAAATGTCTAAAATCAGAAGTGAAATCCATGAAGCTCAGCGTGTTTTTCATCGTAAATCATAGGCAAAGGATGGGAAAATGTAATGAAGTTTAAAATTGTTTCTAGAGGAGACAAGCGGTCAAATAAAATAAAGAACATGATGCGGCAATATTTGGAGTCTTTTGGACTGGAATATCACAAGGAGGAGCCTGATTTGGCTATTTCAGTTGGCGGCGACGGTACCTTTTTAGAAGCTTTTCATCGCTATAATCACCGTCTGAAAGAAACAGCGTTTATCGGGATTCACACCGGTCATTTAGGTTTTTACACGGATTGGACGCAGGAGGAAGTGGATAAGCTCTTGACTGAAATTGCGAGAACGCCATTTCAAACGGTAGAATATCCATTAATGGAAGTAATCATCCGGGACGAATTAGGGAAAAAAGAAGACAGGCATCTTGCGTTAAATGAAGCGATGATCAAAACGGCAGATGGTTCATCTGTTGTCTTAGATGTGGAGTTGAAGGGGGAGCATTTTGAGACATTCCGCGGGGATGGGATATGTATATCGACCCCTTCCGGCAGCACAGCATATAATAAAGCGCTTGGAGGAGCAATTATTCACCCGTCTCTGGAAGCTATTCAGATAACGGAGAATGCATCGATTAATAACCGTGTTTTTCGGACGATTGGCTCGCCGTTAGTTTTACCGAAGCACCATACATGCTTTCTAAAGCCGATGGTGGATAATTCCTTCTTGATTCAGATTGATCATTTCACAAAGAATTATCATGAAGTAAAATCGATTCAATGCCGTGTGGCCAATGAAAAAATCCGTTTTGCGCGATTTAGACAATTTCCTTTCTGGCATCGTGTACGGGATTCCTTTGTTACTGAGGTGGATTAAGTGACTGCAGCGATACAAAAAAGCTGGGTAATTCCGGAGGATAGTGCTCAGCTGACGATAAAGGAATTTTTACAGAAAAAGCAGGGCTTTTCAAGAAGACTGCTGACTGCTATGAAACAAGAGGGCGGAAAATTTTTAATCAACGAAAAGAAGAGATATATAACCGAAGCACTCAGGAAAAATGATACGTTAACCGTCATTTTTCCTGATGAAGTGTCAGGCGGTATTGAAGCAACAGAAATGAATTTGGCAATTATTTATGAGGATGAAGATCATTTAGTATTAAATAAACCGGCTGGTCAGGCTTGTCTTCCAGCAATGAATGACCGCCGTGATTCATTAGCAAACGGGATTCAGGCCTATTATAATGCATCAGATCATCCGGCAACGGTGCATATCGTAACAAGATTAGACAGAGATACGTCTGGTCTTGTTTTAGTTGCGAAAAACCGGTATGCGCATGCGCTGTTATCCAAAGCGCAGAAAAAGAATCAAATCCATCGTACGTACGAAGCGATTATTACTGGAGAAATGACTCCTTCAGCCGGAACGGTACATGCGCCAATCGCCCGCAAGAAAACATCTATTATAGAACGTGAAGTGAACTGGGAGGATGGAAAGGAAGCAACGACACATTACCAGACTGTATCCAAACTTTCTGGAGCCTCTCTTTTGCGAATTCAATTGGAAACAGGGAGAACGCATCAAATTCGTGTTCATTTCAGCCATTTGGGGCATCCTCTTCTGGGTGATGACCTGTATGGAGGAAGCACAGATGCCCTCGAGCGTCAAGCGCTGCATTGTACAGCAATTGAATGGGAGAATCCTTTTGAACATAAGAAAATGCAATTCCACTGTATGCTTTCCTCAGATATGGCTGCATGTAAAAAAAGCTTGTCTATGGATTATCCGGGAAATCTGTAAACCGCTCAGGCTGAAAGGATTGGTTGGATGGCACGGAAATGATTGTCTGCTCGGGAAATTGAAAAGCAGTCAGTTTATTTCCGAACACACAACCTGTATCTATATTGATTGTCCGGTTGATTTGACGCGGTTCTATAACAGGTGTATGCCCGTAAACAATACATGGCTCTCCCCGGTAATGCTTTGCCCAGTCCCGCCGGATTGGTTTTCCCTGATGGTCTGTTTGGCCAGTGACATCTCCATAAAGGACAAATGATTTTGTGTGCCCGGCTTTCTGTCCAATTAAATGTTCCTTTATTCCTGCGTGAGCAACAACTAATTTCATGTCTTCAAAATGTAAATACAAAGGAGCTTTCTCATAAAGCGTCATAAACTTTTCCTGAATGTCCATTTGTTGAGATTCATTTAAGCTTTTCCATTCAGCAACCGTCGTTTCTAAACCATGCTTTTCCTGTACCCGGTTTCCTAAAAAAAAACGGTATAATTTATTGCAATGATTTCCCGGGACATAATAAGCTATTTTTTGTTCCATAACTAACTGATAGACCAGCCGTATAACAGCGATGGAATCTGGTCCGCGGTCTGTGATGTCTCCTATAAATACGATTTTGTTGCCGTGAGGATGAGAATAGATGCCATTATTCTGATGATATTTCAGCTTGTCCAGCAAGTCTAAAAGCTCGTCCAAGCATCCATGTATGTCGCCGATAATATCTAATTTCATCGTCAAACCTCCTTGTACATATAAGTTCATTTCATTAAAATATAGGCTCATCTTACAGTATAACTTAATTTTCTTTGAAGTATGTGATGGTGAATGAAATCTTTTTTACCGGTCCATTATGTATTGGATTTTTTCCATTTTTGAAGCGTATTTTTTTACCGTGCTTTTTTGAACACGCATGTAAATTAAAATAATAGATATAGTAATCTTCCTGTACACGTGAACTTCAAATTGGAAAAATTTAATGTTTCCCTAACACAAAATAATATATTGAAGGAAATTTACTTGACAACAAGAAAAAACACATATAAAGTGAGTGCTGGGTAAAAAAGTTGCCTTCAGGAAAATAAATAGCATCGTAACCTTTTTAAGTGTATAGCCAGCAAAGAAAAAGCTGATTATCTATATAAATTGAAATTAATAGCTACCGCTACAACGGGTTTCATGGGGTGAGTAATCGCAACCCCAGAAAAACACTACGCTTTCCGTGGGCCCCGAGCTCATCTCCTTTAAAGAAGACTTGCCCCGCGGGTAGAAAAAAAGAAGTTCGCTTTTTTTCTGCGGGGTCTTCCCTCCGCGCTTTCCCACGACGGACAGGACGTCCTAGTGTCGGTCGTTGGTCACAGGACGTGACCGTTCTTAGCCGACCAGGAGTCTCCGTGTTTTTCTTCCGGGACTGGGACTGCGGTTACTCGCCCCACCGAAAACCATTGCGATTACTCGCCCCATCAAAAACCGTCGCTAGTTACTGTTTTCAATCATTATTTCGTCATTTTTATAAGAAAAATAAAGTGTAATTTCTTACTTCAATTTATATAGTGAGATAAAGTTCTTGTTTGCTGCTATAAGACTTGCTATTTGTTTCGCATCTTGTAAAATAGGGAAGGATGTGTAAGAATAAGAAAATCAGTGAAAAGAAAGGGGGAATTGCTATGAAAAAGGATCAATATGATGTTCAATATAAAGAACAGTTTCAAGAACATATTGATAAAGTTCAAGAAGCATTGGAAATGGAAAACATGGAGGAGTTTCGGACAGAGTTTCTGGAAAACCATCCATATGATCAGGCTGTATTTTTCCAGCAGCAGGATGAAGAAAGAAGGTCACAGATATACACGTATTTATCTCCTGAAGAAATGTCAGAGATATTAATCAATATTGATTTGGATGATGTCGTTGAGTTTTTTGAGGAGATGGATCCGAGATATGCTGCGATGATTTTTGCTGAAATGCCTGTCGATGATGCAGTCGATATTTTGAATGAGCTGGATAAAGAAAAAGTGGTCAGTTATTTAACAATCATGGATAAGGAATCTGCTAACGATATTAAACAGCTGCTTCATTATGAAGAAAAAACCGCTGGTAGTATTATGACAACAGAATATGTCGTCCTCTTTGAAAATCAAACGGTTGCGGAGACGATGAATCAGTTAAAAAAAGAAGCTCCAGACGCTGAGACGATTTATTACTTGTTTGTTCTCGATGATGATAAACATTTAGTCGGTGTCTTATCAATAAGAGATTTAATTATTGCGGACCATGATACATTGATTAAAGAAGTCATGAGTACCAAAGTTGTCGCTGTATCCGTTGCAAAGGATCAGGAAGATGTTGCACAGATGTTCAGGGATTATGATTTTCTTGCACTTCCGGTAGTTGACTTTCAAGATCATCTTCTAGGTATTATCACAGTCGATGATATTTTAGACGTTATGGAAGAAGAGGCCAGTGAGGACTACTCCAAATTAGCCGCAATGTCCAACACGGATATTAAGGACGATACAGCAATTCGTTCAGCAAGAAAAAGACTTCCTTGGCTGGTTATCCTGTTATTTTTAGGTATGTTAACTGCTACATTGATTGCCAGCTTTGAAGAAACCCTGGAGCAAGTAGCGATTTTAGCTGCTTTTATCCCTTTAATTGGAGGGACAGCAGGTAATTCTGGGACACAGGCTCTTGCTGTATCCGTACGAGGAATGGCAACAGGAGAATTTGAGAATACTGGAAAATGGAAGCTTTTGGGCAGAGAAGCATTAACAGGACTCATCAATGGGGTCTTCTGTGGAATAATCCTTGCAGCAATTATTTTTATATGGCAGGGAAGTATTTATTTAGGCATACTTTTAGGATTATCTATTATGGGTTCCCTTCTTGTAGCAACATTAGCAGGGGCTCTTATCCCGATGCTGATGAATCGCTTGAATATTGACCCGGCAGTAGCATCAGGACCATTTATTACAACGATTAATGACCTTATTTCTACATTGATTTATTTTGGAATGGCCACTGCATTTATGAGTTATTTAATTTGATTATATGACTGAAAAAGGATTGTCTCACAAATTAGAGGCAATCCTTTTTCATATGTAGAGACATGGCGCTTTTGACACAAAACAAAATCTAGGTTCATACACTATACAAGATAAGCCGAGAAGGGGTGTAATGACCAATGACAGAAAAAAATAAAGCGCAAGCTCCTTTACTTTACATCAGCCAGCCTCAACTGAAAGCATCTCAAGCTCCGATGCAGGAAAATTATGTTGGCGACTATAGAAGACAGAAGAAACTCCATTCAAACGAAGTCCCGACTTTGAATAAAACACAGCCAAAAGATAAAAAAAGACCATCAGCCGAGAGCTCCCGGTCAGAAGAACAGCAATCGAGCAAGAAAAAGTTTATGGAAATGACGATTCCGGAAAAAATTAATTATTTAACCAATCGTTCTGAATTTGCTCCGTCGATAAGGTGTGAAATAATGACAGCTTCTAATAAAAAATACCGGGGCATTATTCGTGAAACAGAAAAAGATACTGTTTTTTTACAGTTAAATAACCGAAAAAACAGGGTGGAAATTGCAATTAAGGATATTGAAAGCATTCAGTTATTAGGGTTTTAAAAAACACCGTCCAGGAATATATTACCTGGATGGTGTCTTTTTGGTTCTTGCTGCTATTTTAGTGAAATGCTCTAATTGCTGGTAAGCAAGTAACATGGCAGAAACAATCTAAATCTACTGTGATACAAATACCTGTTGCTTCCAGGTCTTCGGTGTTTTGGTCAGTAGGATCCTTCATATGATCAAAACCGCAGCTTTCTCCATCACTGAGTAATAACTCAAGAATAGCACAATTGTTTTTATCTACTTTTTTCACCCTGAAAATAAAGCTTGATAAAATAGGATTCATCTTGTTGTGATGGTTTTTCGTGGTGCCAAACCCTTTAAAAGGTTTGCAATCCTTGCAGTATAGAATAACAGGTACGGTGTCTAAATCATTCGTTACTTCATTTGTACATAAAAGATCGTTGATTGATTGTTCACAGCTCGTATCACAGCAATTTTCTACAATGTCATTTTGAGCATCAACAATGTCTTTTAAAATATCTGCTACACAACTTCCGGTATCGTAATTTTTTCCACAACCCATGAGAAATTGCTCCTTTCACAATTTGAATTTTCTTTCCTTATAGGATATGTGTCTTCCTTGTGTTGGTGTGGGCGAGTGTGGTTATGATGAATGGCTATTGCAATAAAAATAAAATTCTGACTATACAAAAATTAAGAAACTGTATATAATATAGAAAAAACGGTTTCAAATTTTTGAGGAAGGGTATATAAAGGTGACTATACAAAGGAGGTGCGGGGGATGGGATATATTCTTCCGGTGCAGACTTCACAGTATGCTGATTATCATCAAAGAGTACAGCCGACCCAGAAAAAAGCGGACCAAGTAGAAAGTGCTTTTAAGGTTCAATTGGATAGAAAGCATCAGGAACTAAGCGCAACATATGAGCGCTATTACCGCAATCGGCCTGAACCTCAAAAACCAATCGACCTGCCGCTGGATTCTTCCCTCATCACGGGGAGAGGAAGGCATATCAATAAATATGTATAATAAAAGCATTCCTGTTTCCAACAGGAATGCTTCCTTATGATTAAGCAGAAGATCAGCCTCAATCATAATCTGTATATTTTTTATGATTACGATTAAAAAAGGGTACAATGTATAGAGGACTCCCTTTTATATACTCTGCATAAAAAATTTCTGAAACATCTTTATACCCCTGTTCATGGATAGACTCCTCCAGCCAGGATAATGGAAGATTTTTCTCCTCCATATTATCTTGAATGATTTCCCCGTCATTAATGAGCGTGATAGGCAAGGTAACATCCTGGGGAGATAATTTTAGATCCTTGCGTGTAGGCGTTTGATAATCCGTTTTTTTTAGAACAGAAACCGTTCCATTTGCTTCTAATACCGCAAATTCTACCTCACTGATAGAGAACACATCTTTTTCTCTTAAAAGGTGCTGCAGCTGATTAATATCCAGCTTGGTTTTTTTCATCATATCCCGGACAAGTTTGCCGCGATGGATTATAATGGTTGGACTTCCTTCAAGCAGATGTCTGGTCCGCTTATACTTTTGTGATACGATTTCGATAATATACATGAGAATAGCATATAGAGCTACGACAAACGCTATTTCCGGTATCCCGGCATTAGGATCAAATAAAGCATTCCCGACTAATTCTCCCAAGAGCAGTGCAGAAATAAAATCAAAAGGGGTAATCTGTGAAATCTGTGTTTTCCCTAATAATTTTGTGATTAAGAATAAAGCGAAAAAACCAAAGATAACTTCTGTAAACATACTCATATAACTAGACATATTATACGCTCCTTTAATGTACACAGTATTTTATAGTGTGTACATTAAAGGAGAAAAAATGTATTAAAAAAGACCCTTATCTGCCAGAGATAAGAGCCTCTATTTATACCTTTATAATTTTTTTATCATGGTGACATGAGGAATGCCTGCATCCATAAATTCTCCAGATGTCACTTCATAGCCAAGCTTTTGGTAAAAATTTTGTGCATGTGTCTGTGCGTTTAATTTGGCTTTATGAAAATCCTGTTGTATTATTTCTTGTTCCATTTTTTGCATTATTTTTTTGCCGATAGACTTTCCGCGTTGTGATTTGAGCACGCAGATGCGCTCTAATTTACCATAACCGTCTTCCGTGAATCGAAGGCGGGCGGCAGCAACTGGAGTTTCTTCATCATAGGCGATAAAATGCGTTGCTGTTTTATCGAATTCATCTATCTCTTCTTCAGAAGGCACGTTTTGTTCATCTACAAATACCTCATTTCGAATGTGATACACATCTTGTAATTCTTCTGGTGTCCTTGCAGTTTTTACGAGCATGCGTGTTTATTCCTTTCCTAATAAAAATGTTTCATATACCGTCCAAGAACCGTTATCTAATTCGTATAACAGCTGGAATCGGTCAATATAATCCTTGATTGCAAAACCTTCCATTTTTAATCTTCCTACAATATCTGAGAATTCATCATGCTCCAAATCCTGGGCAATTGTAATATGCGGTACAAAAGAATGTTTTTGGTTATTCTCAAGAATTCCTTGCTGCAGGTGTTCATTGAGCGTTTGTAACTGTTCGATTGGTTCAACTTTTAAATAAATGGTATTTGTTATCGGTTCAAAGGTACTTACCTTATTGATATGAATATAAAAAGGGTCTACGCTGCCCGCAATTTTATGGAGCTCCTGAACCACGTCATCAATCTGCTCCGGATCTGTTTCAAACGGGTACTTTAATGTAATATGCGGAGGGATTAACGCGTACCTTGGGTCGTAACGCTTTCTTAATGCATTTGCTTGATCCTGTACGTTTTTTGAAGGGAAAATAGCGATTCCATATTTCATTCATACAACCTCCTAGTATATAAATTATTATCAGCTATAAATAATCTGTATTTACATAAGTATAGCAAAAGAAATGGAAAATAGAAATTTTAATCAAATAAAGTTGTGAGCAGGCGGCGCATATCATTTTGCCAATACTTCCATGTATGGATACCATCCTCTAATTCATGATAGGTATATGCTGCTCCGGCATTTTCCAATGTCTGATTTAATTTGCGGTTCGGTTCTACAAAGTCAGCTGTATTCCCGTCGCTCATTTTTACTTCTGTTTCCTCTGTACCGATGGTGTGATAAATATCCAGTGTGGACAGGGGCTTTGCCTGCTCCACATGAGCTAACACCTTATCATCCACGTAAGGGGACTGTATTCCTGCTTTATCAAATAGGTCCGGATATTTCATTGCGGTCATCAATGCCAATGTTCCTGCCAGAGAATCGCCAATAATAGAACGTGATTTTTCCTGGTGATTTGCCGGAATCAGTTCATCTAAATATGGCACGACTTCCTGGATGAGAAAATCTGTGTATGCTTCATTCTGCTCGCCGGACGGGTGATATTTTTCTCTGCGGTCATATTTATCTTTGTAATGAATTCCCACAAAAATCACATTATGCATTTCTTTTTCATCATGAAGCTTGTCGCTTAATGTAGCGATTCGTCCCATCTGAAAGTAATCCTTTCCATCCTGCATGATGCAGATTTCATATTTATACGCTGTAGAGAAGACTTCAGGATGATAAATCTGTAATGTCATCGTTTCTCCTAAAAAGGAGCTGTTTATTTCTTTTTCAATCATTTTTCCTTTCCTGCGCAAGCTTCCCACCTCCATTTTTTATAATGAATAATATGTTTTTATCGTATAGAAATAGTTTATCATTGTGTAATGGTGCTGTCACTTGAACGTCCTTTTGCAGCTTATTCTATCGCAGTGTAACACCCTGATTCATTCAACTGATATTTAGTAAGAAAAGCAAAAATCGGCTGAATAAAGTCTCATTTTATTGATAAAGATGATAATATTTCCCTTTCCGTTTCATAAGCTCCTCGTGGCTGCCCTGCTCCATGATATTTCCATCTTCCAGCATGATAATTTTATCTGCCTCCCGAATCGTATTGAGTCTATGGGCGACAACAAAACTTGTGCAATCCTTCATCAGGCGTTTTAATGCTTCTTGAATGTGCAGCTCTGTTACGGTGTCAATATTACTGGTCGCCTCATCAAGGATTAAAATTTTCGGATTTGCTAATAATGCGCGGGCGATGGTCAACAGCTGTTTTTGTCCCTGACTAATGCCGCTTCCGTCCTGATCCAACACGGTGTCGTATCTATCCTGCAAAGACATGATAAAGTCATGAGCATTCGCATTCTTCGCAGCCTGTTCTACTTCTTTATCCGTCGCATCTAAGTTGCCGTAACGGATGTTTTCCCGAATCGTTCCGTGAAATAAGAATGTATCCTGTAAAACAAAAGCCATATGCTTTCGCAGGCTGGTCCGTTTTATTTTTTTAATATCGATACCATCCAATGTAATCTGTCCGCTATCATAATTATAAAAACGGGAAATCAGATTAATAATGGTAGTTTTCCCGGCGCCGGTGTGGCCTACAAATGCAATTGTTTCTCCGGGCATTGCTTCCAAGCTGATATCATTTAGAATGTCTGCTGATTCGTAACCGAAGCCGACATGGCCAAAAACAAGATGTCCCTTTGTATCTGGAAGCTCTATTGCCCCGTCCTCGTCAACTTCCTCTTGGGTTTCATCCATTACCTGAAATACTCTTTCTGCACCCGCGATAGCGGATAGCAGCAAGTTGAATTGGTTTGATAATTCATTTAAAGGTCTGGTGAATTGTCGGGCATATTCAGTAAAGATAACAATCGTTCCGACAGTAACCAGTGCTCCGTTTGACGTGATAACTAGCACACCGCCGACAAAGGCGATCATCGCAAAGCTTAAAAAATTCAAGGTATTCATGATTTTTGGGATGAACCCTGAGATGGTCAAAGCCCAAAAACCAGTATTCTGCAAGGATTTATTTCTTCGCTCAAACTGGTCTTTTACATAATCCTCCTGTGAATACGTCTTCACAACATGCTGACCGGAAACGATTTCTTCTACATAGCCATTAACATCTCCCAAATCCCGCTGCTGTAATTTATAAAGAGGTCCGGTTCTTCTGGTAATCCAGCGCATCGCGAAAAACATGGCTGGAATAATCGACATCGTAACAACTGTCAGGATAGGACTCAGATAGAGCATAATACTGACTGTACCGATTAAAGTAAGCACACTGGCGAAAATTTGAATCACTGATTGGTTCAGGGTGTTATTGATATTATCGATATCATTGGTTAGCCGGCTCATCAACTCCCCATGCTGACGCTGGTCAAAGTAGGAGATAGGGAGGCGGTGAAATTGTTCAAATAAATTTTTTCTCAGCGTATATACGGTTTGCTGTGCAATATCTACCATCCAATAGTTTTGAAGAAAGAGCGATAAGGAATGGATCATGTAGACGATAACCAATCCTAAAAGCAGCAGACCAAGTCCGTTTAGCTGCCCGACTGCAATAAAATGGTCAATAGACATTCCGACTAGAAAGGGACCCAATAGAGCAAATAATGAACTGATAACGACCATGAAAATAACAAGAAATAATTTCCCTTTTTCCATTTTTAAATAGTTCCAGATCCGTTTTAAGGCAGCTCCCATGTTTTCTGCTTTTTTTGAAGCACCTGTATCCACAGTTGATACATCAATTCGTTTATATTGAAAAGCAGCTTTTAAAGAATTATTTCGCATGGAGAACCTCCTTTTCCTGCTGTGATTCTGCGACAGCCCGGTATAATTCAGAGCGGTCGAGCAGCTCATTATGCGTACCGATATCCAGAATTTTTCCTTGGTCTAGCAGAAGTATCCGGTCGGACGTTTTAGCAGTAGCTATTTTTTGTGTGATTAGAAGAACTGTATACGGATAATAATTCAACGCTTGCAGAAAACGTGCTTCAGTAGCTAAATCAAGTGCACTTGTACTGTCATCGAGCATTAACATCTCCGGCTTGCGAATAAGGGCGCGGGCAATAGAGATGCGTTGTTTTTGTCCGCCAGAGAGATTTACTCCTTTCTGACCGACTCGGGTTTCATATTGATGTTCCAGCTGTTGAATCGTATCATGGATCTGTGCATCCTTCGCTGCTTGAATCACTTCATCCATTGTTGCGTCTTTTTTTCCAAAAGCGATATTATCAAAAATAGAGCCGGTAAATAAAAGCGGTGTCTGCGGAACGTAACCGATACCATCCCGTAAAGCCTTGAAGGAATAGTCCGTTAAAAGTATATCATCTACGTAAATATTTCCTTTAGAAGGCTCGTAAAGGCGGGGTATCAACTGGAATAAAGAAGTCTTCCCGGACCCTGTTGCTCCGATAATCGCCAGTCGTTCACCAGCATTTACGGAGAATGAAATATCTGATAGTGTTTCCTTAAATGCGTCCGGATAACGGAAAGAGACATTCTCAAATACGAGGCGGCCTTTCGACAAAGAAAAAACCGCCTGTTTTAACTCCTCTTGTTCTCCATCTTCCTCTGTGAGCACCTCGCTGATTCGCTCGGCAGACGCCTTTGTTCTGGAAAGTATCATGATAATAAAAGAAAACATAGAAATGGCCATCGCTACACGAAGCGCATAATTGATCATCGTAACAACTTCACCAATATTTGCCTGCCCGTTAACAGTTTGGATGCTTCCGAACCAGATAATAAAAATTAAACTTAAATTCATAACAAACAATAAAACGGGACCGGATGATTCCACAATTCGAAAGGTTTTTCGGGTCGTCACAGCAAGTGTCCGGTTGGCGTCATCAAATCGGTTTTCTTCTGTGCTGCGGCGGGTAAAGGCTTTGATGAGTCTCATACCGGCAAGGTTTTCCTGCATGACACGATTGACATCGTCTACATTGCTCTGTACCTGTTTAAATAATTTGCTTGAAATTTTTAATATCCATAAAAGAAATAAAATGAGAAGCGGCACAGTGACTAAAAAAATCAATGCCAGCTGCGCATTGACTACAAAAGCCATGATAACACCGCCAAGGACAGTCAATGGTGCTTTTGCCATAATACGAAGCACCATGAAAACGGTATTCTGAATCTGGCGGATATCATTTGTAAACCGCGTAACCAGAGAAGATGTAGGGTATTTATTTAATTTTGCATAGGTGAAGCTCTGAATTTTGGAAAATAGTTCCTCCCGCAAATCATAAGCATAGGAAAAGCTGACATGAGAGGACAGAAAAGAATTTAGAACGCCTGCAAGAAAGGATAAAAGAGCCAGGCCAATCATAATCGAACCCCAAAATGCAATATTTTGGATATCCTGATTTACTACCCCTTGATTAATCATCAGTCCCAAGAAGAGGGGAAGCAACAGCTCTACTGTAAGCTCGATAAGCATTAATGAGAATGCAATTATTGAAGGAAATGTATAAGGTCTTAAATAGGAAAACACCTTTCGCAAATCAACCACCCGCCAACTAAAAGAGTAAAAGTATTCAGAAATTAAAATGGAAATAAATTGTTTACTATATTATAGAATGAATGGTGATAAATAAGCCAGTATTTGGTTCGGTTTACGAAGTGATGATGGGGGGGAGTTATAACCCTGTAAAATCTACAATAATAACTATATAAATTGAAATTAATAGCTACCGCTACAACGGGTTTCATGGGGTGAGTAATCGCAACCCCAGAAAAACACTCCGCTTTCCGTGGGCCCCGAGCTCATCTCCTTTAAAGAAGACTTGCTGATTGGCAAGCCGTCAGGCGCAGACAGAAGCAAAGTCGCACTTATGCCCCGCGGGTAGAAAAAAAGAAGTTCGCTTTTTTTCTGCGGGGTCTTCCCTCCGCGCTTTCCCACGACGGACAGGACGTCCTAGTGTCGGTCGTTGACCCACCGAAAACCATTGCGATTACTCGCCCCATCAAAAACCGTCGCTAGTTACTGTTTTCAATCATTATTTCGTCGTTTTTATAAGAAAAATAAAGTGTAATTTCTTACTTCAATTTATATAGATAGTATGTAAAAAGGAAAACGAGCATGAGTAAAAATAAAAATAGCAACTCCTAAATGGTTAGAAGTCGCTATTTATTAATGAATGATTCCGATTGGACTCGAACCAACGACTTCCACCCTGTCAAGGTGGCGCTCTCCCAGCTGAGCTACGGAATCGTATGTAAGTACAAATTATATTATACAGCCAAATGAAGCAGAAGACAAGCTAATAAATATTTATTTCGTTCTAATTGAATCGCATCGAAAAATGAGTTTTTGATGACTGCTTTATTTTAATAGACTATTCTCTATGCTTTTGTCCGCCTATTAAAGTGGAATAAATGAGGGACAATACTTCTTAGGAATAGATAAAATTAAAATCGTAAGAATATTTAATAACTTTCCTTCAATTCTTCCTTCCTGTAAAATGAAATAGATTACATTATATTTAATTTGAAAGAGAGAGGAAATATAAAAATGCTAGAAAAATTAAAAGCCTATCGATTTCCACTTATTCTTTTAGCTTCTATTATTATTGGAGCGATAATTGGATTGATTTTTGGAGAAGATGCAACTGTTATCAAACCTTTTGGGGATTTATTTATTAATTTATTATTTATGATTGTTATCCCGCTTGTATTTTTCTCTATTTCGTCAGCGATTGCCGGCATGGATAGCATGAAGCGGCTTGGGAAAATCATGGGGTCGATGATTACCGTATTTGTCGTAACCGGGGTGATTGCTTCTGTAGTGATGCTTATTGCTACTGTTATATTCCAGCCGGGCTCAGGTGTCGATATCCCTTTAAGCACTCCTGAAAATATAGAAGAACAGAGTTTAGGGGATCAATTAGTCAATACATTTACAGTACCTGATTTTGTTGATTTATTTTCAAGAGATAATATGATGGCCCTTATTGTGATGTCCATCCTGGTCGGTGTTGCAACTGGATTGGCAGGAGAGAAGGGGAGACCGTTTGGAAGATTGCTAACGAGTGCTTCCGATGTGTTTATGAAGTTAATTAAACTCATTATGTATTATGCTCCGATTGGGCTCGGCGCGTACTTTGCATCCTTAGTAGGGGAATTTGGTACAGCGTTGATTGGTGATTATGCCAGGGCAGTGATTGTCTATTACCCTGTGGCTGTATTGTATTTTGCGATTGGTTTTACATTATATGCCTTCCTTGCTGGCGGAAAAAAAGGAGTCAGCCGCTTTTGGAAAAATATACTTGGACCGGCTGCAACCTCACTGGGGACTGGAAGCAGTGTTGCAACAATCCCGGTTAACCTGCAGGCGGCAGAACGGATTGGTGTTCCGAAAGATATTCGTGAGACCATTATGCCGCTTGGAGCCACCATTCATATGGATGGTTCCTGTTTATCTGCTATGTTAAAAATCGCCTTTATCTTTGGGGTATTTAATCAGGATTTCACTGGAATCGATACATTTTTAACTGCCATTGGTATTTGTTTATTATCTGGTATCGTGATGAGTGGAATTCCGGGAGGCGGCTTTACAGGGGAGTTAATGATT
Organism: Oceanobacillus oncorhynchi; assembly: GCF_000821065.1. GTDB lineage: Bacteria > Bacillota > Bacilli > Bacillales > Amphibacillaceae > Oceanobacillus > Oceanobacillus oncorhynchi. Next base: position 4,480,220 of record NZ_CDGG01000001.1, on the reverse strand, counting down.
ATCACATTGTATGGCTTTCCGATTGAGGCCCTGCCAATCATCACAGCTATCGGAGTGGTTGTTGACCCGCCGGCTACAATGGTGAATTCTACTGGTGATACGGTGTCGAGTATGGTTGTGGCAAGACATATCGAAGGGAAAGACTGGATGGAGAAAGCAGATGCCGCCAGGACTTAATTTATAAAATGCAAAGGTGCTGTGTCCCGGTAAGTTTGGGGCACAGCACCTTTTTTAAATTATTTAGTTTAGAAATATATTATTCGTGGAACACAAATAATATAAATAAATTGTTAGATTTCGTAGGAGGTATATTAACATGAGTGATGGTTTTAAAGATAAAATTAAAGGTGCGGGAGATAAAATAAAAGGTGAAGCAAAAGAAGCGTACGGCAAAGCAACAGATAACCCGAAAAAGCAAGCGGAAGGAAAAGCTGATAAAGCAAAGGGCGCCGCAAAAGATAAAAAAGGCGAAATAAAAGATGAGCTGAACAGTTCGAATGAAAATGATACAAAATAAAAGGCTGTTTTAACGGCAATAACATTTTGAAAATCGTTAGGTCGGCTTTTGCCTAAATATAAAAACCCCAGATACCTTGATAAGCAAGGAATCTGGGGTTTTTTGAACAGGCTTCACGCTATTAATGAGAGTAGAAATGAATGGAATATAACAGCCTTGATATAGCAAGGTTTGAATGGTCATTTTGTAAAGAGTAAGAAAGTATATAAAAAATGCTGAATATAGCCGCTCCAACGGAAAAAGCAACAGGTAGACCTGAGCAGGAAGCGGTTTTCTTACCGTGAGGCTGAACGTTGCCCGCGGAAAGCGACTTCCCGTAGCGGACATCCGGACATCGCTTCGGCGAGGACACCTGTGATTTAAAGACCAAGCGGTGTTCTTGGTTTTTCTAAAACCCGCCGAAAAAGCAGGCGAAACTGCATTCATGGATACTCCAAACTGATTAACCTGAACCAGATTGTGGTTCTTAAGATTAATAAAATAATTTTCATTTTATAAAAATAGCCCTTCACAGAGCGTGAGAGGCCTTATCAATTAAATTTACTGTTTTTCCATGTTATTAAACTCTGAAGTGTCGCGAATTGACCAACTAATTATTCCTGGTCCAGCCACAGGCTCAGAATAGATGATTTTCTTTCTGGAAATATTTTTAAAATATTCATTAGCTTCTTTTTGAGAATTAGCGACTACTGTATGTTGCGCCCCGTTCGTATAAATATCAAATGCTTCCATTTTAAAATCCCTCCAAGTTATTAAACGTATTATTCTTTCTCATGTTTAAAAACCAGTATTGCCAATCTATCTATATATTAAACAATCAATAAGGACTTTTTAAATAAAAAAGCCCTCATATTGAAAGGTTAAGCTTCCTGCTCACGCATTTTTTCTAACTAAAAAGCCACCGAAAATACAGTTCTTCAACCTATTGCAAAATGTATATAAAAAAAGCCTTGAAACATTGATTTAACAACATTTCCAAGGCTTTTCTTGTATTTAAATTCAGTTCAACCCGATTAACGAGAGTAGAATTCAACAATAAGCTGTTCGTTAATCTCAGCTGGAAGTTCAGAACGCTCAGGGAAACGAGCATACGTACCTTCTTTTTTCTCCGCATCAAAAGTAGTATATTCTGGTACGAAGTTGTTCACTTCAATCGCTTCTGTAACGATATCTAGTTTTTGAGATTTTTCACGAAGAGCAATTGCTTGACCTGGTTTTACAGAGTAAGATGGGATATCTACGCGAACGCCATCTACTGTAACGTGACCATGGTTAACCAATTGGCGAGCTTGTTTACGTGTGCGAGCAAGACCTAAACGGTAAACAAGGTTATCAAGACGAGATTCAAGAAGAATCATGAAGTTTTCACCATGGATACCTTTCATGTTACCAGCTTTATTGAACAGGTTACGGAATTGACGTTCGTTCAATCCGTACATGAAGCGTAGTTTTTGCTTCTCTTGCATTTGCAAGCCGTATTCAGATAGTTTTCTGCGTGAGTTCGGTCCATGTTGACCAGGAGCGTAAGGGCGTTTATCTAATTCCTTACCAGTTCCAGTTAATGAAATGCCAAGACGACGTGATTTCTTCCATACTGATCCAGTATAACGTGACATAGGACATTTCCTCCTTTATGTTTTATTTGCATAAAATAAAACGCGCGTGATCGTTCCGTTGTTCATTATGTTTTCATGTACCATCGCTCCAGCAGCAGAGAGTTACACGATACACCTTTATAAGCTGAAACTTACAAAGGAACAAAATGAGTGCAAGCGTCGACTCACTTAGGCCACTTTATTATTTTACACAAATTATAGTATATAATTTACATATACGCTTGTCAACATAAAATTAACATAGAGTTAAATAAATCAGGCTAAATTAGAGTGAAATTAACAAAATGTTAAGTTAGAATATTTTTTTCTCTAAGAGCAAAAATGATTTATTATGCATTCGAATCCGTTATAATGAATATATCTACAGTTACCATTTATAGTGAAAAAGGACGTTTATAAATGTTTCTCAAGCTGTGCAACAAATTTTTCTAAATTATCTTGATCGATTGCATCGAATCTGTCATAAATCGGACTGTCGATATCCAAAACACCGATAATTTCCTTATTGCGGGAAATAGGGATAACAATTTCGGACTTTGAAGCTTCGTCACAGGCGATATGACCAGGAAATTGATGGACATCTGCTATACGCTGTGTTTTATTTTTAGAAACCGCAGTACCGCAAACTCCTTTTCCAAAAGGGATACGAATGCAGGCAGGAAGTCCTTGAAAGGGGCCGAGCACTAATTCTTCGTTTTCGGTTAAGTAGAATCCAACCCAGTTAACTTCATCTAAAAATTGGTTGAGCAGAGAGGAAGCATTTGCTAATAGCGCGGTTTGATTTGATTCTCCTGTGGATAGTGCGTCCAGTTGTTTAATAAGAAGCTCATAGTCTTTTGTTTTTTCTCCAGAATAATCAAGTTGTTGAAACATGATGTATTACCTCCTAAAAGTTTATAGTAAAAGCGTGACAAATAATGACATATTGAAATTTATTGTCGATAATCGATTAAAGGATTTATCCCTTTCTTTGTCGTATGAATAGAGTAAGGAGTTGAAAAGAATGAAAAATAATATAACGAAGCAAAAAGTAGTTGATGCTGCTTCCTCCCTATTCTTTCAAAAAGGATTCCATGGCACTTCTGTGCGCGATATTGCAGAGCGGGCCTCTGTGAATGTTTCCTTGATCAGCTATTATTTTAAAGGGAAGCAGGGCCTTTTAGAATATGCTGTAACAAACTATTATGAAGCATATTTAGAAAAAATAGAAGAATCACTGGAAAAAACAGAAGCTGATGCTGCAATCTATCGATTAAATGAATTAATTTTTACAATTATACATTATAAGCAAATGCATCATCAATTAACATGTTTTATTCAGCGCGAATTATCTCTTGATTCCGTGTTTGTCAGAGAAATGACCGTCACCTATCTGGCGAAAGAAAACTATTATTTAAAAGCGCTGTTTCAGGAAACAATTGGTAAAAGCGTCGGACAGGAAGAGAAGCACTATTTATTTATGCAGCTGAAGGGGATGCTGATTACCCCTTATATTTTGCATTCAGATTGGAAGGACCAAATTGTAGGGGAATTTGCTCATGAACAATTTGTTAAAAAGTATACGAAAAGTATACAAAAATGGATACAGTTTAATACGGACGTGAGGATAGGAGGGGAGATTCAATAATAAAAAATATGTCTTTTTCTCCGTATTACAATAAAAAGTTGTTGAATCGATAAGAAAAATGTATTTTCTTTAGCCAAAAGGGCGGAATACATGATATTATAAAGGATATATTATTGTGATTTTTATAATTGTTGATATATTTATATAGAGGTTTATTGGTTGGGAGGCAAAGTATGGCTGTCGTAGTAGGGATTATTTTAGCGATTATTGTATGTTTAACCGTTGCTTTAATTGTAAGAAAACGAGTTTACGATCATGTGGACCATATAGAAAAATGGAAATTAGATATCACGGATAGAGATGTAGCAAAACAGATTGGGCAGATTAAAGCATTGAATCTTTCTGGAGAGACCTTAGAGAAATTTGAAGCCTGGAAAGAAGAATGGGAAAAAATCGTAACAAAATCCTTGCCTGACGTAGAAAAATATCTTGTGAATGCAGAGGAAGCAGCTGACCGTTTTCTTGTGCCGAAAGCAAACAAGATTTTAAAAGAGGCGGAAAGTCATCTGGGGAAAACAGAAGAAGAAATAAAAGAAATTATTGCAGAGTTAGAGGAATTACTTCGTGCAGAGGCAAATGGACGTGAAAGCGCGGAGGAATTAAAGCCTAGAATCAAAGGATTAAGAAGCATGCTTTCCCAATCCAGATACCAGTATGGCAAGGCTGAAAAGGAATTTGATAAAGAAATTGATGCATTGGAACTGATGCTGGAGCAGTACGATGAATTTGTGAATGATGGTGATTATTTAAAAGCAGATGAAAGCATTCAAGAGCTAAAGGAAAGTACTCAAACGGTAGAGAATAAATTAGAATTATTCCCTGATTTGCTCAAACAAGTAAAGCAGGATATGCCGTCACAATTAACAAATCTTTCCGCCGGTATGAAAGAGATGAAGGAAAATGGATACCGGATTAAACACTTAGGTTTTGAAAAAGAAATTATTACATATCAGGAACAATTGAGAAATCTGGAATCTCAGCTGGAAACAGCAGATATAACAGAAGTTGAAGAGCAGCTTCAGCAAATGGAGACCCGTATTTCAGAAATGTACGAAGCGCTGGAAGGGGAAGCAATTGCTAAAAATTATATAGAGAAGAAAGCTCCGGAGTATGAAGATTCAGTAAAACAAATAAGTGCTACGTATGAAGCAGCAACACTGGAAATTGAAGAAATCCAAAAAGCTTACCACGTAGAAGACGATGATATGGAACGTTTCCAAACCATGGGTAAAGCGATCAAGGCTTTGAAAAATCATGTAGAAACAATAGAGCAGAGTATAGATGATGACAAACAATCTCATTCTGAATTGAAAAAAGGAATTGAAGAAGGCTTTAAGAAGATTGAAGAGCTGGAAGAGGAACATGAATCGTTTAAAAAGTCTATCGCAAATTTACGGAAAGATGAACTGGAAGCAAGAGACAAGCTGGAAGAAATGCACGGCCAGCTTGCAGAGTTGAATCGAAAGCTGAAAAAGAGTAATATACCAGGAGTGCCAAGTTATATTTGGACGCGTTTTGAAACAGCATTGCAAAAAAACAATAAAGTAATGGAAGCATTAGAAACCTACCCTCTGGATATGAGCAGCGTACAGCACGCATTGACGGAAGCAAAAAGCTCGATTGATCAAGCTTATGAACAGGTGGATATGATGTTGGATCAGGCTTACTTGACGGAGCAGGTGATTCAATATGCAAACCGCTACAGAAGCCAAAATTCAGAGCTGGATCATAAGCTGAAGGAAGCTGAAAGGCTATTCCGTAATTTTGAATATGAGCTTTCTTTAGAGCATGCCGCCAATGCAGTAGAAGAGGTAGAACCCGGTGCTTTAAAGAAAATAGAAACGTATCAAGAGGAAAGAAACAATTAAAATAACTTTTAACAAATGGTAAGTTCCTTAGATTTTTCCGCTACGATAACATAAGAAATATAAGATGAAGGCTGTCGCTAAGAATGAAATACTTATTGCTTAGGTCAGCCTTACATTTTTGTTTATGCAAAAAGATTTAATGTAAGAAGGTGCAAATATGATATATTTTGATAATAGTGCGACGACGAAGCCGCATTCAGAAGTCGTAGATAGTTTTACAAAAGTGTCCGCTAACTACTTTGCCAACCCCTCATCCATACATCCTTTAGGGGGACAAGTTGAAAAGCTGCTGGAGGCAGCCAGACAGCAGGCAGCGGATTTAATTGATGTGCCGAGAGAAACGATCATCTTTACCTCTGGAGGGACAGAAGGAAATAATACTGCCATCAAAGGAGTTGCCCTGGAGCATCAATCACGCGGCAAACATATTATTACCACTGGAGCAGAGCATCCATCGATTCATGATACTTGCGGGAGTCTGGAAAAACTGGGCTTTGAAATTACCTATTTACCTGTGACAGAAAATGGAACTGTTTCTGCAGCAGATGTAGAAAAAGCCATTAGAAAAGATACCATCCTTGTTACTATGATGCAGGTGAATAATGAAATTGGTTCGATTCAACCGGTTGAAGAAATTGGGACTGTTTTGAAAAAATATCCGAAAGTATTATTTCATGTGGATGCCGTACAAGGTTTAGGGAAGGTTCCTTTGAAACTTACGGGTTCTGGCATTGATATATGTACCTTTTCCGGTCATAAAATTCATGGTCTAAAAGGAACCGGACTTCTGTATGTCAATCATACAGCGAAATTATATCCGCTTTTGCATGGCGGAAGTCAAGAATCGGGTATTCGTTCAGGAACAGAGAATGTAGCAGGCGCTGTTTCCTTTGTAAAAGCATTGCGGTTAATCAAAGAAAAGGAAAGCAGTCAAAAGGATAATGTTTTAAAAAGGCTGCATGATAAGCTTATAAATGAACTTCATCAGATGGAGGATGTAGAAATTAACAGTCCGGAAGATGGTGCGAATCATATTGTTCATTTTTCCGTTCCTGGAATCAAGCCGGAGGTTATTATCCACAGTTTAAGCCAGAAAGAAATATATATTTCAACAAAATCTGCTTGTTCCTCCAGGGATTTAACAGAAAGCCATGTGCTCGTTGCCTGCGGAAAACCAAATGAAGTTGCTTCTTCCGGCTTACGGGTAAGCTTTTCTTATGAGAATACGGAAGCAGAAGCGGCAATTTTTGTAGAGGAATTAAAAAAAGCAATTCAACAATTTAAAGAGGTATTGAGGTAGATAATATGCAATATGATCATATATTAATTCGTTATGGAGAGTTAGCATTAAAAGGAAAAAATGCCAAGCAGTTTATATTAAAGCTTCATGATAATATACACCAGAAGGTAAAAGAGTTTGATGGTGTGAAAGTAATGCGGACACAAGGGAGAATGTTTGTCCTGCTAAATGGCAATCCGCCGGAGCCAATCATTGAAAAACTACAAAACGTTTTTGGCATTCATAGCTTAAGTCTGGCAATTCGTGTAGAAAACGATGTGGAAGAGATAAAAGAAGCGGCTCTCTATGCATTAAAGCGGGAGCCGAATGCGAAAACATTTAAAATGAGCGTTCGCCGAACAAAAAAAGATTTCCCAAAGCATTCGGGAGAAATGAATCATATCCTGGGCAGTCATTTATTAACGAATACGGAGGATATTACCGTAGATGTACATGACCCTGATTTGGAAATTAAAGTAGAGATACGTAAGGAAGCAACCTATATTACGAGCGGAACCATCAAGTGCCGGGGCGGATTGCCAGTCGGAACTTCAGGAAAGTCGCTGCTGCTGCTTTCAGGAGGAATTGACAGCCCGGTGGCCGGATTGTTAGCAATGAAAAGAGGCGTACATTTAGAAGCAATTCATTTTCATTCTCCGCCATTCACCAGTGAACGCGCGAAGCAGAAGGTGCTGGATTTAGCGAAGCAGTTGACGACATATGGGAAATCAATCAAAGTGCATATTGTTCCATTTACCAAATTACAGCAGGAAATTTTTAGAGAGATGCCGAATGATTATGCGATGACTATTATGCGCCGTGTGATGTTTCGTGTCAGTGAGGAGCTTTGCAAGCGCGAAGGAATCTTATCCTTGACTACAGGAGAGAATCTTGGGCAGGTGGCAAGTCAAACCATGGACAGCATGCACACCATTAATGAAGTGACCAATTACCCTATTATCCGCCCATTGATTGCGATGGATAAAGATGAGGTTATTCGAATTGCGCAGGATATCGGCACATATGAAACATCGATATTACCGTATGAAGATTGCTGTACAATCTTTGTGCCGAAATCTCCAAAAACAAAGCCGAAGCGGGATAAAGTGAATTTCTATGAATCGAAATACGATTTTACTCCGTCCATTGAAGAAGCGATAGAGGGAATAGAAACCATAAAAGTAACCGAGAAGACCTTGTTTAATGAGGATTTTACAGACCTTTTCTAAGTAATATCTCAACTTTCGCACCTAAGAATAAGCAAATATATCTTGCTATTCCAGGAGGAACATGTTCTCCATTACCATGCTTGCATTTTAGTGAAATATCCGGCCAACCACTCCGCTTTCCGACGTACAAATGTTTTCGATGGGACGAGTAATCGTAGTCCCAGGACGTGCAAGTGCAGGCGTTGTGACAGGAGTCACGGGCTTAGCCTGCAAACCACTTAGGAGTCTGCGTGGTTGGCCTGTGCTCTGATAGGATTCTGCAGTGAATGAAAGAAATAACATCTCAATGAGTTGGATGAAATAGCAGCTTTCGTCTGAACAACCCAATCATAACAGCATGGATATGAAATAAAGAGGATAGCTTCGATGTACAGAAAGGAATCTTGGTCGAACATTTTACCATACAGCATGAAAAATATGTTCTATCTGATTAAACATCTATTTGGTGAGGTGTTTTCCATGTATAGAATATCCTACTAGCGGAGGAAAAACACGGAGACTCCTATGGGAAAGCGCAATGGTCTTCTGCGGGGCGAGTAATCGCAGTCCCAGTGGGAAGACCCCGCAGAAAAAAGCGAACTTCTTTTTTTGAGGAGGCTGAGCGCAAGCCCATGGAAAGCGTAGTGTTTTTCCGCAGCGGTGCTTTACACTTCACCTTCTATTCTTTGTCAAGGAAGTTATCCAAGGAACAATCAACTCCTGTTTCTATAGAGATAAAGTTACTTTTTAATGTGCGAAAGTTGAGTAATATAAAAAGGACATGCACAAGAAAAAATTACCATAAAAACAAATGCATGTTTCTCCCCTGCTTGGTGCAATCTATAGTTACCAAGGAGGTGAACAACATGGCAAACAATAACTCAAATCAATTAGTTGTTCCAGGAGTGCAACAAGCACTTGATCAAATGAAATACGAAATTGCTCAGGAATTTGGTGTTCAACTTGGTCCTGACTCAACTTCTCGTGCTAACGGATCTGTTGGTGGAGAAATTACGAAAAGATTAGTAACAATGGCTGAGCAACAATTTGGTGGAACTAAATAAATAACATGATTGGCTGGCTGCCTCCGCTGATGCGGGGGCAGCCTTTATATTTGGATCTGATAAAAAACCTGCCGCAGCTTATTAGTGCAGTGCGCGGCAGGTTTTGAATTATTTTATTAAGGAGAATTTCCCCTGGAACTGCAGCTGAGTGAAGTTACGTTTTATAAAAAAGTACGTTGTATACGATTCCAGAAAGTGTTGTTTGACATTCTGACGGTTTTTATAACGGTGTTGTCCATTTCGATGTCTACATGACGAATGCGCTGTACAGGCCATGCTTCATTATCGAGACTGATAATTGGATAATCATTGCCGTCTTGAATGACTTCCAGCTGCAGTCTTCTATTCTGATTTAATATAAAAGAGGATCCTAATGTACGATAATTATTATTATTTAAAGAGGCGACTTCAGAAACTTGAAAGCTTGACAGTAACGGGTCGATAACTGCCCCGTGAGCTGATTTGGAGTAGCCTGTACTACCTGTAGGAGTAGATACTACCATGCCGTCACCCCGGAATGTTTCAAAATGTTCATCGTCTATTTTAACATCGATAACAATCGTTTTAATAATACTGGAGCGCAGAGATACTTCATTTAAGCAATAAAAAGCTTTTTCTCCATTCACACTCACTTTAATTGTTGGAAAACGGCGGACTTCTATTTTATTATTTGTGACCGCATCAATCATTTCTTCAAATCTGGTTATACTAAAATCACAGTATAATCCAATTTGATCCCCATCCGCGATACCTGTATAGATGCAATCCTGGCGGAAACCGGTGCGGCGAACTGCCTGCAAAAAGGTGCCATCTCCGCCAATACTGACAATAATAGACGCATCTTTAGATTCGTTCACGACATTCAAACCATTTTGTTCCGCCAGCGATTTCAGGTGATTTGTTTTTTCGCCTTCCTGTCGAGGGTGGTAATAAAAGAAAATGTTATTTCGATTCTGCATATAATAACCTCCAAACAAAATATAGTGGCACTGTACGCTTCTGTCAGTCTGCTCTATCCATGATATAGAGCCGTCATGTTGTCAGACAGGAACGGATGAGCTGCTTTTTATTTCAAAAGGAAGTGCAAGAGCACCATCCTCCTTTAGAAATAAGCATTTTCTATCTTTATCATAACATTTTCTAGCTGGTATTTCTCTTTAGAATATGAACAGATAGTGAATGGTATAGGAAAGGGAACCAATTGAAAATACACATTCAGGAGCGCTGATTATGGATAGTTTATACATTATTTTAATTCTTATCGCAGGAATAGTTTTTTTCATCGCTTTTTTCCTGCAAAGTAAATGGATTATTAAAATTAAATATCAATTTCCGGAAATGCGTGATGCACAGATTTCTGTCTATCTTTATAAATGGTGTGTGATCAGGCAGAAGAATTTACGTATATCAAACCAGGCAGAGATGGAAAAAGGATTTATCCATTTTTATAAGCTGTTGCGGGAGAAAAAGCTTCATGTTTTAAAAGAAATACGATTACAAGCTTTATTAAAGGAATTGCAGGTGCTTGAATTTAAATGGCAGACCAAAGGAGGAACAGGGAATGCCTTTACTACTTCTATCACCAGCGGGACAATGTGGGCTGTAAAAGGGTGGCTGGTCGGTTACCTTTCACAGCACCTTCAGCTTTGCGGGAAACCGCAAATTAATGTTCAGCCGGATTTTCAAAGTGCCCGTCTTGAGACTGCTTTTTCGTGTATGATTTCCTTCCGCTTAGGAAAAACTATTCTAGGAATCATGCGTGTATTGAAAATAAAGGAGGTAAGAAAATGACAGAACATCCAATAGAAGGTTTGATGTCTAGCGCAATGAAAAATATACAAAAGATGGTTGAGGTAAATACAATTGTAGGAGAGCCTTTAAAAGCACCCGATGGGACTGTGATTATTCCTGTTTCCAAGGTTGGTTTTGGTTTTGCGGCGGGCGGAAGCGAATTTATGCCGTCAGAATTAAAGGCAGATGATGTGGAAGAGCACGAAATTCCATTTGGCGGCGGAAGCGGGGGAGGAGTATCGATTACACCGGTTGCTTTTCTCGTATTAAAAGAAGGAAAGATGGATTTGGTTCATATGGATCAGCATACACATCTGTATGAAAAATTAATTGATTTACTGCCAGAGCTGCTGCAGCGATCAAATATGCTGAAAAAAGAAAAAAGTGGCGAAAAGAAAGTAGAGCAGCATCATCATAAAAAAGATGAAAAAGAACGGGTAAAAACTTCAGAGAAGGAGCCTGAAAAGGAAAAGGGAGAATTAGAATCGATTCTTACCCGTTTTGAAATATAGATTGTCTACAATAGCTATAATTGGACAGTTTGTATAACAAGCCCCATAATAGGAATTGAATGATAATAGTAAAGATGGGGAGGAGAAATATCATGCCAAAACAAACTACATTTAAACAAGAACCCGTTACATTATTAGGAGAAGAACAAAAAGCAGGGAACAATGCTCCTGACTTTACGGTACTTGCAAATGATTTATCTGAGAAAACATTAGCTGATTACGAAGGAAAGGTGAAACTAATCAGTGTTGTGCCTTCTTTAGATACTGGTGTATGTTCCGAGCAGACTCGTCGTTTTAATGAGGAAGCAGCCAGCCTGGATAATGTATCGGTACTTACAATCAGCATGGATTTGCCATTTGCTCAAAAACGCTGGTGCGGTGCAAATGGGATTGAAAACGTAGAAACATTATCTGATCATCGCTCCGCAGATTTCGGCGAGAAGTATGGTGTGCTTATTGAAGAGCTTCGTTTATTAGCCCGTTCCATTTTCGTTGTGGACGAAAATAACAAAATTACTTATGTGGAATACGTTTCAGAAGTATCAGACCATCCGGATTATGATGCGGTATTGGAACATTTAAAATCAAAATAATAAAAAAAGCATGGTTTCCGCTTGAACTGTGCCCCGTCAAGTAGACAGTAAAAAAACAAAAACTCTATGCAACAGCCTGGTCCCGATATTCCAACGGTGTCAGGCTGTTTAATTTCTCCTGGTAACGTTCTTTATTATAAAATTGGATATATCGATCAATATCCTCTACTAATTCTTCAAAGCTCTTATATCGTTTTAAATCATAAGATTCACTTTTAAAATGGCCAAAAAAGCTTTCTACAGGCGCATTATCAATACATTTCCCAACACGGGACATGCTGCGTGTAATCTCGGCTTTTGTTGTCACCAAACGATATTCCCTCGATGTATATTGCGAACCCCGATCACTATGCAGTAAAGGCGTGGCACCTGGATTTGCTTCCAGTGCTGCTTTAATGGTTTCCATAACCAGCTCATTATTGTTATAATAACCAACCTTATAGGCAACAATCGAACCATCATAAAGGTCTTTAATGACGCTTAAATAAGCTTTATGACTCAAGCTGTATTTTAAATGTGTGATATCCGTTACCCATTTCTGATTTGGCTTGTCTGCCGTAAATTCCCGGTTCAAAATATTCTCCTCAATGTTGACGTAGCTTGTTTTGGTAGAATATCCATTCGAACGACGGATAAATGATTTTAAGCCTAATAAAATCATCAAACGACGAATGCGCTTCAGATTATATCGTTTTCCGTATTTGCGATCAATCACCATTCTGATTCGCCGATAGCCATAGATTCCTCCGTACTGTTTAAAAATCATTTGGATTTTCTTGATTAGCCATGCATTTTCGTCTTCTTGTTCGCCTGGTATGTGATGCAGCCACTTATAATATCCAGAGCGGGACACCTTTAAAATATCGCATAGTAATTGAATCGGCGTGCCTGTTTCTTCATGATAGGCATGAATGGCTTCAAATGCCGGGACTTGTTTCCTTAATCGTTCGATCCTCTCCTTTCGATTTCCTCTAACTTTTTTAAGAGACCAGCTTCTGCCTCCAAATATTGATTACGGTGTTCTAATTCCTTAATCCGAAGCTTTAATTTTTCTTCTTCCGTTAGATTTGGCTTAGTTTCTAATGTCTTCCCGCGGCGGTCCTGAAGAGCCTGCTCTCCGTCTTTCTCATATTTACGAACCCAGCTATAAACCTGTTGATAGGAAACTTTATACTTCTCCGCTGCTTGATGATAATTGGAATCATTGGCAATCGCATATTGGACAATCTCTATCCGTTCTTTGAATGTGGTTTTACGTCCTTCGCTCATTTTAACGCTTCCTTTACTAGTGGATTTTATTGCTTTACCACTAGTATAAAGCTTTATCCAACGACGTAAAACGGAAGTGGACGAAATATTAAATTGTTCACATGTTACCTTGAGGCTATTTTCTTGTTCAAGATAGAACGCTACAGCCTGTCTTTTTAATTCCTCTGGGTACTGTTTCCAATTCCTTGACTCCTTCAATCCATCTATCCCATTACTTTTATATTTACGAACCCATTCTTTCACCGTATTTTCATACATTTCATATTTTCTTGCGATAGCACTAATCGGTTTCTTTTCTTCCGTCACCTTTTGTACAATCTCCATACGTTCTTCTAGCGTATGTTTGGTTATTCTTTTAGACATTAAAAATACTCCCTTCCTAGTAGGAGAGAATTTTTATTATTTCTCTGTCTACTATAAAGGGAGCATATCAGCTTGGGACCATGCTTTTTTTATTGGTTATTCTACGGATTCAAATAATGGAATCATCTTTTGTGTTGCTACATCCAATAATCCTAAATCAGTAATTCGTACTTCAGGGATGACAGTTAAGGTTAAAGAAGATAATGCCATCGAAGGAGAGCGTCTGCCAACCTTTACTCCCATGGAATCTGCTGTTTGATTAAAGGAATCAATTTTTGGTGCAAGCTCTTCCACAGGTTCCGCTGCCATTAATCCGGCAATCGGCAAGTTAACTTGTGCTTTGACTTCTTGATTAGATACAAGGCAAAGTCCGCCGCCGGAAGCTTCTAATTGCTTGGCAGCTAGAAGCATATCCTTTGTATTTTTTCCAACAACGACAAGGTTATGGCTGTCATGCGCAATCGTAGTAGCATAAGCTCCTTCTTTTAATCCAGCATTTTTCAATATACCTACAAATGGTTTTCTACCTTGCCCATGTCTTCCAGTTACTGAAACATATAGGCAATCCTCTGGGAGAGATGAAATAACCCCATTTACAGCTTCCAGTTCCACCGTTCTTTTCTGTGTAGTACCGATTGGAAGCATCTCCATCGTATTGATTCTTACTTTTCCGTTCTGTACGGGTGAAGTAATTTGAAAATCTTCTTCTGTTAATACAGGGATGGAAACTGTATTTTTTGTTAGTGGCGGTACTTCACTGGATAGGGTTTCTGTTAAATGCTTCTCCTCCACCAATTGTTTTCCTTCGACAAATACATCGTTGATATCCATCTCATCAAGGGAGTTGACAAGGGAGAAGCTGGCGATATAGCCGGAGGCAATCGCTCCCTGATCTCTCAATCCGAAACGGACCGCACCATTTAAACTTGCATAGCGAATTGCTAATGGTGCGGGAATTCCTTCTTCAATACAGCGGCGGACGACCCGGCTCATTTGTCCGTTTTTCAGCATATCACTAGGTTCCACATCATCTGTACACATGGCAATATTGGAAGCGTAAGGAAGAACCTTCCATGCTTCTGCAGCAATGTCAGCAAATTGGCTGACACTGGATTCCCGGATATAGATCAGCATGCCAGCCCTTAATTTCTCAATAATTTCATCTGATTTACGGCTTTCATGATCTGTATTTACTCCAGCAGCAAGGTAGGCGTGCAAATCTTTTCCTGATACTCTTGGCAGATGGCCTTCGTTCAGCTTATTTTTTTGCAGACCAGCTTCCACAATGCCTGCCATTCGATCATCTTGGTTAATGACACCGACATAATCCATGACTTCAGCAACACCGACTGCTTCCGGCAAGTCTAATAGTTCATTAATATCTACCGGACCAAATGCTGCCCCAGCTGTCTCCACACCTGGGACCGCTGGTACGCAAGAAGGAATGGTAAGTAAGAATTGTACGGGCAGATTTCTGCTGGCGGCTGCCATGTATTCCACACCTTCTTTTCCAAGGACATTTCCGATTTCATGCGGGTCGATAACTGCTGTTGTGGTGCCATGACGTAAAACTTCGCGGGCAAACATGTCTGGTGTAACCATTGTGCTTTCGATATGCACATGACAGTCAATCAATCCTGGAATGGCATATTTTCCTTTTGCATCGATTTCTTTTTCACCCTCGATAGGAAAGGAAGGTTTGCCATTTTCATACGCAGCAATTGCACTAAAACGATTTTCTTTTATGCCGATATCGGCAGGATATACTTCTGCAGTAAATACGTTAACCAGCTGTGCATTCCGGATAACTAAATCCATTTTGATATCTCCGCGTGCTGCAGCTACGATTTGGTTGCGACTATATTTCATCATTTTTTTCCTCCTTGTGTTGCTTTATTCTGCTAAGGTTATAAAATAAATAATCAATGGGATAACAAGAACAAACAGTCCCGGATGAACTTCTTTTATCCGGCCAGACAAGCTTTTTACAACAACATACATAATAATACCGGCAGAAATTCCGTTTCCGAAATTAAAAGTGAAAATGGTGATTACGATGGTAATAAATGCCGGCAATGATTCCGTAACTTCTGTGAAATCAATGTTTTTAACAGAAGAAAGCATGGTTAACCCAACTAAAATCAAGGCTGGAGCTGTTGCTTCTGTAGGAATAATCATAATAATCGGCGTAACGAATAAGGTTGCTAAAAATAAAATTCCTGTAGAAACAGCAGTTAATCCAGTACGGCCGCCTGCTTCGACGCCAGCTGCAGATTCCACATAGGTTGTCATGACAGGGACAGAGAAGAAGGAGCCCAAGGTGGTACCGCCTGCATCCACTAAGAAAGGCTTATCAATATTCGGCAGGTTTCCATTCTTGTCCAGCATGTTCCCTTTTCCAGCAACACCCAGCATGGTGCCGAGGCTGGAGAAGAAGTCCGGTACGAAAAAGGCCAGCATAAATGGGAAATATGCCATTTTTAATGCATCCATGATATTTAATTGAAATAATACTGGTCCCGGACTTTCAGGTAATGAAAATATGGATTCAGGAAGCTGAGTTACTCCCATTGGAATACCAATAATGGTTACAAGCGCAATTCCGATTAATAAATGTCCGCGCACATTTCGTGCTAAAAGAACACTCATAATGAGAAATCCAATTAAAGCGAGTATAGCACTGGGGGAGCTGACATCGCCTAATTGCAGAGAATTTGCACCCTCATCAGCAACCACCAGCCCCGCATTTCGAAAACCGATGAGTGCAATAAATAAACCGACACCTGCACCAATAGACAATTTGATTGCCGGCGGAATAAGGCGAACTATCAATTTTCTTAAACCGAAGATGGTAAATAATACGAATAGGATACCTGAGATAAATACCATACCCATCGCGGTTTGCCAAGGAATTCCTTCAGCGAGAACCAAAGTGACTGCTAAAAAAGCAACAGAGCCCAGGCCGGGAGCAAGGGCAAACGGACGGTTACTGTATAACCCCATTAGTATAGTGACTATTCCTGTCATCAGGATGACGGAAACAGTAATAGGCCCTACAGGCATCCCCGCTTCCTCCAGCATTCCAGGAACAATGATAAGAACGTATAGCATGGTCATAAACACAGTTAATCCTGCTGTCAATTCTGTTCGTGTATCTGTTTTGTTTTCCGTTAAATGAAAGAATTGATTAAGTTTGTTAGAAAACTTCATAAGATGACGATCTCCTTCTAAATGAATTGTTGGATGTGTCTCGTAAAATAAACAAAGTTCGGAAAAAACAGGATATCCCTGTATTTCCGAACTTTGTAAGTTAAAGTTATGTGTAACAGAATTGTACCAATTCAAAACCCAAATAAATGCTATAGTTAACATAGACTTTAACTACGTAGTCCGGTTCTTTGACGGGAACCAGGTAGAAACGCTCAGACCATATTACTGAGAATATACGAGTTAAATACACTTAAGTTACTATAGCAGACAGTGGTTGAAATATCAACATAAAAAATGAACGTTTTGAGGAAAAATAGATTTATTGTTCGTGTTTTCTGGGTAAACTGCTAACATATAAGAATATGTAAGAGAAATTCCTTTTACATCTGTCTCAAGTATTGTTAAAATAGAAAGTTGTCAGCTTGGATAGGAGGACATGCCATGGAGCAATCAAATGTTGAGAAATTATTTAAATCTATAGATGAAGTTACTGAAATCATACAAAATGCAAAAAATGAAACCTATCTGGAAAGTTTGATTATCGCTTTAAATATCATCTTAGATGATGGAGCTCAAGATGAGTTAGACGATGTTACAAAGCACAAGGTTTCAAAACCGGTTCAAACAGTTAATGAAGAAGAATTTGATGCAGAAACGTATCGAAAAGCGTTAAGCCTGTCTATTTTAAAAGGGATGAAAGGGGCTTCGCAACAGCAGCATTTAATGACGCCTGATACAGTCGGCTTTTTAATCAGCTACCTGACAAATAAGCTGATTGATAAAAAAGGGCAAATAAGTCTTTTTGACCCGGCTGGCGGGACAGCTAATCTGCTTACCATCGTCTTGAATCAATTGGAAAATCCTTTTAAAGCATATGCTTCTGAAGTCGATCCCGCGTTGATAGAGCTGGCTGTGTTAAATGCCAATTTGCAGAAAAAAGAAATCAGCTTTTATCATCAAGACAGTTTACGGCCTTTCCTGATAGAGCCTGTAGATATGGTTGTCACAGATCTTCCAGTAGGGTATTATCCAGATGATGTGACAGCGGAAGAATATCAATTAAAGGCTGATAAAGGAAATTCTTACGCACATCATTTATTTATAGAGCAGAGTTTGAAATATTTAAAAGAGGGCGGCTTTTTTATCGGTGTTATCCCGGAATTTTTATTTGACAGTGATCAATCGGACAAGCTGCATGCGTTTTTCCAGGAAACTGCACATATTGTCGGAGTCATCCGCTTGCCGGAAACATCTTTCAAGTCAAAAAATCAGGCGAAAAGTGTATTAATCCTGCAGAAAAAAGGGTATGGTACAAAAGAACCGAAGCAGCCGTTACTTGTACAATTGCCTTCATTTAAGAATGCGCAAGCAATGGCAGATATTATCAAACAAATCAATGAATGGTTTACATCCTATCCAAATAGGATTAAATGAAAATATAGGAGTGGAATGAAAATGAGTAATGTATTAGCAATTAATGCGGGGAGTTCATCTTTAAAATTTCAATTGATAAAAATGCCTGAAGAGGAAGTAGCGGCAATCGGCCTAGTAGAAAGAATCGGATTACCAGAATCTGTTTTTAAAATGGAAGCAAATGGAGAAGAAGAAAAAACAGTTACAGATATTCCAGATCATAGTGTAGCAGTAAAAATGTTATTAGATGCTTTAATTTCTCAAGGAATTATTCAATCATTTGATGAGATTGATGCGGTAGGACACCGTGTTGTTCATGGAGGAGAGTATTTCTCTGATTCGGTTTTATTAGATGATGAAGCAATTCAAAAAATTGAGGAAGTATCTGAACTGGCTCCTTTGCATAACCCTGCTAACTTGACTGGAATCAATGCTTTTAAAGAAATTCTTCCAGATGTTCCAATGGTGGCAGTATTTGATACAGCGTTCCATCAGTCTATGCCGGCATCTTCTTATTTATATAGCTTGCCAAGAAACTATTATGAAGACTATGGAATTCGTAAATATGGATTCCACGGAACTTCTCATAAATATGTTTCTGAGCGTGCGGCGGAGCTTTTAGGAAGACCGTTGGAAAGTCTTCGTTTAATTTCTTGCCATATTGGTAATGGCGCCAGTGTTACAGCAATTAAAGATGGGAAATCAATGGATACTTCAATGGGCTTTACACCGCTAGCCGGAGTAACCATGGGGACAAGATCTGGAAATATTGACCCTGCCTTGATTCCTTATATTATGCAGCGTACTGGGAAAACAGTTGACGAGGTATTGCATGTATTAAATAAAGAAAGTGGAATGCTGGCATTATCTGGGTTCTCTAGTGATTTACGTGATATTCAGGATGAAGCAGATACGAATGAACGAGCTGAGCTTGCATTAAATGTGTTTGCTGGGCGTATTCATAAGTATATTGGATCGTATGCTGCTAAAATGAATGGCGTGGATGCAATTATATTCACTGCAGGTGTAGGGGAAAATAGCATTGCTATACGTGAAAAAATTCTTACCGGTTTAGAATTCATGGGCATTTATTGGGACCCAAAACTAAATGATGTTCGCGGGAAAGAACAATTCATCAACTACCCGCATTCTCCAGTAAAAGTAATGGTCATTCCGACAAATGAAGAAGTAATGATTGCCCGGGATACCGTTCGTTTAAGTCAATAACATATACAGCCCAAAAAGCCTTTTTACTCATGAAGCTTATCGAGTAAAAAGGCTTTTTCAATACATTTTTAATAGGAAAATAAAAAGATTCTTAAAAAGTTCTAGCGCGTAACAAGCACGTCGCAGCTGGCATATCTCGTAATGCTTTCAGATACACTTCCAATTAAGAAGCGCTCTACAGCATTCATCCCGGTTGCCCCGCACATGATTAAATCAGCTTCAAAATTAGCCGCTATTTCTTTAGCAATTTTGACTTTAGGAGACCCATATTCAATGCAGCGGACAATATCTGTTAATCCGGCAGCTTCAGCCTGTTTGACGTAATCATCCAATAATTCTTTCGCATACGTCTCTGCTCTTTCGGATAAAGAACGGTCATACGCTTCAGCTGTTGAGAAATTACGAGAGTCCACGACATGAGCAAGAATCAATCGAGCATTATTTCGTTTAGCAACAGCGAGCGACTTAGTAAAAGCCTTTTCAGCTGCTTTCGATCCATCTACTGCGACAACAATATTTTTATATTCCATCATGATTCATCTCCCCTTTCTACTATTATTATATACCTGATTTGTAAGCGTTACAAACGAATAAATGTAAATTACATAACATTTCGAAAAAAAGTCAAAAAAGCAAATGAAATGATTCTAAAATTCGAAAAATGCTTGACAGTCGAGCTTGAAATAATTTCAGAATGAATAAAAAACCCTGGTCTTTTGCAAACCGGGGTTTTGGTAATTGAAAAAACTAAGAAATAATTTGTAATGTTTTTGGATATTTTGTCAGTTCTAAAGGCATGTAATTCGTTGTGAATAACATATCTTCAATTCTTACGCCGCCAATATTTGGAACATAAATCCCCGGCTCAATTGTAAAGCACATTCCCGGTTCAATAGGAAGCGTGTTGTCGCTATGCATGGAAGGATATTCGTGTGTTTCAATTCCCAATCCATGCCCAAGCCGGTGTGTGAAATAGTCACCGTATCCTTGCTCTGTAATATAATTTCTTGCGATTTTATCTAATTCGCCGACTGCAGTGCCGGTTCTGCTTGCATCTATCGCTCTTTCTTGTGCTTCCAACACCGTGTCATATATCTGTTTCTGTTCATCTGAGATATTACCAAAGGCAACAGTCCTTGTAATATCAGAGCAATAACCTTGATAAATAACTCCTAAATCGAAGAGAACGAAACTATTTTTCTCTAACTGCGTTTTATCAGGATTTCCGTGAGGGGAGGCTGTTTTTGAACCGAATAAAGCCATGGTCTGAAAGGACATCTCGCGTATACCCTGTTTTTTTAAGGTGTGCTCAATGGTCGCAACTACCTCTAGTTCGGAGACACCTTCTTTTAAGGCTTCCACACCAGTTTTAACACCTAAATCTGCTAATTCAGCGGCTGTCCGTAATAAATCATGCTCTTTTTTGGTTTTAATTAAACGCAGATTTTGGATAACTGGCGTGGCATCTATATAGGCCGCATCCGGGAAGATTTCTTGAAGCTGGTTATAACGGTAAAGCGTCAGATGGTCTTTTTCCACTGCCATGACAGCTGGTTCTTTTTCTTGTTTCTTTAAGAACGCCTGTAAGGAATGCCAAGGATTTTCATGGTCATAATAGCTTACAATCAAATGCTCCCATCCGGCATTTCTTGCATCATCTTCTTCCATTTTAGGTAATAGAAATATCGGGTCGATTCCGTCCATAACAAGGATTCCGATAACTCTTTCATGCGGATCAGTATAGTATCCGCTTAAATAATATACATTTGCTTTGGAGCTGATAAAACAACTGTCCGCTTGCTGTTTTTTTAGCTCGGCAAATAAATGGTTAATTCTGTCTGACATTATTTTTTGCCTCCTAGTTGATTAGTATTACTGCTGTTTGACATGAATAAATAGTATGCTCTAAAAAAATTATAGCAGATAGAAAGAAAAAATCCGATAAAAATGAAACTTTTTGCGAAATCAATCGTATTTCATACTGTACACGGACCGTACATTACTATTACTTATTCCAAGAGGAGGATTTGTATGTTTCAATTTTTTAATCGAATGAAAACAATTGTCAGTTCAGAACTGAATGCAATGATTGATAAGGCGGAAGATCCGGTCAAGATGTTAGATCAGTACTTGCGGGATATGGGCAAGGATATTGAAGAGGTTGAAGCTGCTGTAGCAAAACAAATGGCCAATGAAAAAATGCTGAAGCGCAAAGCGAATGATGCGAAAGCGATGGTGGAAAAGCGCCAGGAACAGGCTGAAAAAGCAGTAGAAGCAGATAATGAAGAATTAGCGAGAAAAGCATTAGAAGATAAAAGACATCAGGAGAAATCGTATGAGTCTCTACAAGCTTCTTGGGAGCGCGCGGATGAGGATGTCCGAATCCTGAAAGAAAAACTATCTGAAATGAAAAAAGAATACCAAGAAATGAAATTGAAAAAAGACTCCTTAAAGGCACGTGCAGAATCTGCGAAAACAAGAACGAAAATGAACCGTACAATGTCTTCTATCGGCAGCGATCAATCTCGTCAAGGATTTGAAAGAATGGAAGAAAAAGTACTGCAATACGAAGCGGAAGCAGAAACCTCAGAAGATTTAAATGAAAGTGCGCGTACGCTGGATGATGAATTCAAAGAGCTTGAAAATAATAATGGGGTAGATGATGAATTAGCTGCTTTGAAAAAGAAATTTAATAAATAATTGCTGAAAAAGATGCATAGAAATACCTGATAGCGGGAAGACACACTACGAAATCAAAATAATAATCCAAATCGTCAAAGGAGAGATTTTCAGTGAAAGTATCTTTTCATGGACATTCTGTAGTAAAAGTAGATACAGGAAAGCATCGCATCATTATTGACCCGTTTATCAATGGAAATGAAGCATGTGATTTAGATCCGAGTACGGAAAAGGCTGACGTTATTTTGCTGACACATGCTCATAATGATCATGTCGGAGATACAGTGGAAATAGCTAAAAATAACGATGCCTTGGTTGTAGCGCCGAAAGAACTTGCCGATTATATAGCATCAAAAGGTGTGGAGGCACATCCAATGCATATCGGCGGTTCCCGTGAATTTGAATTTGGGAAAGTGCAGCTTACGCAAGCTTTTCACGGCTCATCCTATGAAGAAGAGGATGGAACAGTCATTTACGGAGGAATGCCTGCAGGAATACTTCTTACAGTAAATGGAAAGACAATGTATCACTTAGGAGATACGGCATTGTTTACAGATTTAAAAATGTACGGTGAATTAAATGATATTGATATTGCCTTTATTCCAATCGGTGATAATTTTACGATGGGGCCAAGTGATGCACTGCTTGCAGCTGAATGGGTAAATGCCAAGACAGTTGTTCCTGTGCATTATAATACCTTTCCGCCGATTGTTCAGGATCCGGAAGATTGGGCATCTAAAGTGAAGGCTGGTAATGCCCGCGCAATGAAAGTTGGAGAAACAATCGATTTAACTTCTTAACGTGCGTGTTCAAAAAGTATATATTTTGCTAGAAAACCACAGAGATAGATTATATTCTGTGGTTTTCTGCTGCATAGAAATCATCCTCGCTCATACAATTATAAAAAAGGAGGATGCCAGCCTTGAAAACAAATATTATTCTAAGGTTATTATTAGTTTGCTTTTTTATCTATATTGCATGGCCGATGGTTCCGCAGTCTTCCAGCTCTTTAGAATTCCTCTTTTGGGGGTGCTGGTTATTATTTGCCTTTGTATTTATCGGCGCAAATCTTGCAACACTATTAAAAATGTCCCGGCCCCCGGTTATGGAACAGGAGGGGATAAATAAGAAGAAACTGCGCAGCCATTGAGTTTCTCCTGTATCAATTGTATAATAAGACTAATATGTTTTATATAGTACAGTTGAAAGAGGGTGATGGCAGATGGCGACCAAGCATGAACAGATTTTACAGCATATTTTATCATTGCCAGTTGGAAGCAAGATATCTGTCCGTCAAATTGCGAAAGATTTAAATGTGAGTGATGGGACTGCTTACCGGGCGATTAAGGAAGCAGAAAATCAAGGAATCGTAAGTACGATTGAACGTGTAGGAACGATTCGGATCGAGAAGAAAAAGAAAGATAATTTTGAAGAGCTGACGTTTGCTGAGATTGTTAATATCATTGATGGACAAGTACTTGGAGGCAGAGACGGGCTTCATAAAACACTCAGTAAATTTGTGATTGGCGCCATGCAGTTAAATGCCATGATGCGCTATACGCAAGCTGATTCGCTGCTGATTGTCGGAAACCGTTTTGAAGCGCATAAGCTTGCTTTAGAAGCGGGAGCAGCTGTCCTGATTACAGGAGGCTTCGATACGGATGATTCTATAAAACAGCTTGCCAATGAAAAAAAATTGCCTATTATTTCGACAAGCTATGATACGTTTACAGTTGCGGCTATGATTAACCGCGCGATTTATGATCAATTGATTAAAAAGGAAATTATTTTTGTAGGAGATATTTCAACACCGTTTGAGTCCTCTTATTATTTAGCGGCGAAACAGCAGGTGAAGGATTGGTATATTAATAATGAAGTTTCCTCGCACACACGATTTCCGGTTGTGGACGACCGTATGAAAGTAGTAGGAATGGTTTCTTCGAGAGATATCGTCGGGAAAGACCAAACTACATTTATTGATCGTATCATGAGCCGGAAGCCGTTAGTTGTTCAGGAAAAAACATCTTTAGCCTCGGTTGCACATATGATGGTCTGGGAAGGTATCGAGCTCGTTCCTGTGGTGGATAGTTCGCATGTATTAAAAGGCGTTGTTTCCAGGCAGGACGTATTAAAAGCCATGCAGCAGATCCAGAGACAGCCGCAGGTCGGAGAAACAATTGAAGATATTGTTGCTAACAATATGTCGCAGAATCCGAGTGAGGAAGGGTTGTTTGAAGCGCATGTTATTCCGCAAATGACAAACCATTTAGGAACATTATCACATGGTGTATTTACAGCTCTCATCACAGAAGCAAGTGAAAAAATGATGAAAATAGAGAAGAAAGCAGAAATTTCGATTGAGAATATTACGGTTTATTTCAGCAAGCCGGTACCAATCGACAGTATTTTACTTCTTAAGCCAACACTTTTAGATGTCGGCCGTTTATATGCAAAGATAGATGTAGAAGTAATGCATGGACAAACTACTGTCGGACGGTCATTGATTATGGCGCAGCTGATCAATCGGTAACAGCGTAATTGATTTTTCTTTTGAAGACGAAAAAAACAACTGGAATACGATAATTCCAGTTGTTTGTAACGATCTGATTTGAAAGCTGTGCTTCTATTTTACCTAGTTTGGATGCAATCTTCTCCACTCTTTTTGATAGTGCCGTGCTTCTTTGAATCCACGAATCAATTGCATTAATCCTAATGCAAAGATAACAAGGCCGATAAACAAGCTGAGCTGTGTCAGATAAAGGGAGTATTGATTAATGGAAAAAGCGATTAAAAATGCTCCCAGGCTGGATCTCGCCCGGCCATTAAAGTATTTTTGTGTTAACGTATTTTTCTCTTTGAGGATTGCTACTTTATAATAGATATAAAAGACAGCTGAAATTATAATTATTATTGGAAAGATAACCATTTTAAATGCTCCGCTCCTAATTACATATTGTTTAATGCTACGTTTATTGTACCGTTTTTTTATCAATTAATCTAGGAAAAATCATAACTATATCATCAACAAAAAGGGAGATTGTCATGGAAATTACAAAAATTATTGAAGCGATTGAAGCAAGCGAGAGAATCATTATACATCGGCATGTCCGCCCTGATCCGGATGCAATTGGATCTCAGATGGGGTTAAAAGCATTGATTAGACATTCCTTTCCGGAGAAAGAAGTCTACGCTGCAGGAGAAGATATCCCGTCCCTGACTTTTTTAGCGCAGATGGATGATTTATCAGACGAGCTTTATCAGGGAAGCTTAGTCATTGTCTGTGATACAGCAAACCAGCCGCGGATTGATGATGATCGTTATAATAAAGGAAAACAGCTGATAAAAATCGATCATCATCCGGTCACAGATTCTTATGGAGATATCGAATGGGTGTCTACCGATGCCAGTTCTACTTCTGAGATGATTGTTGGTCTTGCATTGGAAGCGCGTCCCCGGGGCTGGAATTTAAATAATGAAGCAGCCCGTCTCTTATATGCAGGAATCGTTGGGGACACAGGAAGATTTAAATTTCCAAGTACAACTGTGAAAACATTTAAATATGCCGGTGAATTAGTTCGTTATGATTTTGACCGGACAGCTATATATGATGGGTTATACGAGGCGGAGGAAAAAGTATTGCGGTTAAGCGGCCACATTTTACAGCATTTTAAGATGTCTGAGAATGGGCTGTGTGTCATTAAATTAACTGCTGAATTATTGAAAGCATTTGATGTTACTGTGGAGGAATCAAACCAGCTTGTCCAGACGGTAGCAGATGTCAAAGGGATTAAAGCATGGGTATTTTTTATTGAAGAGCCTGACCAAATTCGGGTGCGTATCCGTTCGAAAGGAATTGTAATTAATCAAATTGCTAAGAAATATAATGGCGGAGGACATCCGTTGGCTTCTGGTGCAACCGTATATAACTGGGAGGAAGCAAATCATTTAGCAGCTGATTTAGAAAAAGTGTGCAGGGACGAAGTTTAAAACAGATGTAATTGCTGAAATTGGAGAGATATGAAACCAAGCTAAGGCTGTTATGCGAGAGGCAAGATAAAATAATTTGTCTGCGTTATAACAGCCTTATTGATTTAAAGTGGATAATGAAACGAATCATACTATCATCTTACGGATTCAGGCAGGACCACAACTCTTAATTCTGAACCAAATGCAATTTGTCGGACACGGAATTGGTAGCTCATGCCATCAAGAGTGAAGGCTTTATTTTCGATTGTTGCGATTAATAGCTTATCTGAACGTGATACAAGCTCTACTTCCTCTCCGATGACGTGGTTGATTTCTTCGCGAATCAAAGCCCGCAGCTGATCCTGCATTAATAAATCGATACGCATCGATTCCGGGTCTTCTATCTCAATGTCGATTCTTGAGATGGTGAGCGGCTGTTTGGTCTGCTCGCTTAAATCTTCTTTATCCTTCAGCAGGGTCTGATTTGTTTGCTCCAGCTCGGTTACCTCATTCGACAGCTCCATATTCTCTTTTAACATTTCTTCATACATGGTTCCGTACATATAGGTGAAGACCATATAGGAAATAATGCTGCCGAAAAAGAAACCGACAAAAATGAGCTGCCAGCTTGTTTTTTTATGATAATGCGGGATGTGCATCAGGGAGCATCTCCTTGTGAAAACCATTGAATAATAATCAGGCCAACCTTTACTCCGCCCATTGCAGATAGAATCAACAGGATCTGTTTTACTAAATCCATTGGAGTTCCGTCGAATAACCCTCTTTCAAAGTTGGCGATTGCGTCAAAGGTGCCTCCGATTGCAGCGACAATCCCCCATATTCTTAAGCGTTCTGCGATTCGATTCATAGAGGTCAGGGCAGCATCTCCGGTGGCGAAATCACCTATGCTTCCTATAATCGATCCTCCGATGATGACTCCTAACGCAATAAAAAAACAATGAATAAATGCTGCAAAAAATCTTTCCTCCATACTGTGACACTCCTCGCATGATAGCTTGTCTGCTAATTGGCAATCCTTATAATTGGAGGTTGCTATATTCTAGCTTATGAATGAAACAGACAAGTTATGAAAACTAAAACGATAGGCACATATGTACTATCTTGTTATAATAGATATAGAAATGCGTGTTCAAGAAGCAGGAAGACATTCGATTTCTCATTTTAAGGAGTTTTTTGAACATCCTCTAGAAAGAAGGCAGGGTAGAATGACGTACACACATATATCGGTGAAAAGCGGCTATAGTTTAATGGAGAGCACCATTTCTATACCAAAGCTTGTTCAAAAAGCAAAATATTTACAGTATCAAAGCCTCTGTTTAACAGATGAAGCTGTTCTTTATGGTGCTGTTTCATTCTATAAAGCTTGTATGGATCAGGGGATTAAGCCGATTATTGGCATGCGGATTTCTGTTCAGATGGATGATAATGAACAGGAGATTCCATGTATCGTTCTCGCTAAAAATAAAACAGGCTACCAGCAGCTTCTACAGTTAAGCACCTATCTGCAAACAAATCAGCTTGATAAGCTGCCGGTTGAACAGCTTGGGGAATATACAGACGGTGTCATCGGTGTACTCTCTGGAAAGGCATTCCTGAGGGCTGGCAATGATTCCTCCGAAACAGAAAGCCAACTACTCTTTCAACAGCTTAAAAAGGCAGAAGCTTATTTTGAAGAAGGTGACTTTTATGTCGGCATCGATTCAGCTTCACATCAGCTGCAAATATGGAAAAAGGCGGACTTTGCTTATGTGGCGATGCAGAATGTAGTGTATTTAGACGAACAGGATGTATTGGCTTATGATTGCCTGCAATCGATGCGGTTCGGGGAGAAATGGGCTCCAAAACGAAAGGAACAGCTGCCTGAAGGTCATCATTTTACTTCTCCGGAGGAAATGAAGCAATTATTTCATACTTGGCCGGAGCTGCTGGATAAGACTGAAGAAATCGCAGGAAAATGTACTGCCTATTTACATTTTGATGAGCAGCATCTGCCTTCCTTCCCCACGCCGGATCAGGTAACCGCAGATACCTATTTGCGGGAGCGCTGTGAAGAGGGTTTGCAGGAGCGGTACCCGGTCGTTACAGAAGCTCATCGAAAACGGATGGAATATGAGCTGAATACGATTATCAATATGAACTACAGCGATTATTTTTTAATTGTTGCCGATTTTATTCAATTTGCGAAAGATAAACATATCATGGTCGGACCGGGAAGGGGATCATCAGCTGGTTCCATTGTTGCTTATATTTTAGGAATCACAGAAGTTGATCCATTAAAATATAATCTTCTGTTCGAACGTTTTTTAAATCCGGAACGGCTGACCATGCCGGATATTGATGTAGACTTTTCTGATATCCGCCGTGATGAAGTAATTGATTATGTAAGAGATAAATATGGCAGGGAGCATGTTGCACAGATTATTACTTTTGGCACCTTTGCGACACGCTCGATTCTCCGAGAACTGATGAAAACAATGGATGTCCATGATCAGGATGTTGCTTATATTTTGCGGGAAATGAAGCGGGCATCATCCAAAAGTATTCAACGGCTACTGCAGGATTCAACGGAATTAGCATCCTATGTAAAGGCCTCTGAAAAATTAAAGGTTTTATTTACCATCGCGATTAAATTAGAAGGCTTGCCAAGAAACGTGTCTACTCATGCTGCGGGCGTTGTGATTAGTGAGCAGCCTTTAATGAGAGATGTTCCGTTGACAAGCAGCACAGGGGAAACGTACTTGACACAATATGCAATGAACGAATTGGAAGCCGCAGGTCTGTTGAAAATGGACTTCCTGGGGCTCCGAAACCTTTCGTTAATAGAAAGAGTCATGAAAGGTGTGGCATATACCCAAAACAAAGGAGAAATATTGACCCATATTCCAGAACAGGATGAAAAAACGTTTGCCATGCTGCGACAAGGGGAAACCAGCGGTGTTTTTCAGTTAGAATCAACAGGAATGCAGCGTGTTCTAAAAGAGCTGCAACCATCCTCGTTTGAAGATATTGTAGCGGTTAATGCGCTTTATCGTCCAGGTCCGATGGATTTTATCCCTGTGTATATCCGGCGTAAATTTAAGCAAGAAGCTGTAACCTATCCGCATCCAGATTTAGAACCGATTTTAAAATCAACCTATGGTGTTCTGATTTATCAGGAGCAGATCATGCAGATTGCGCACCGTATTGCCGGTTTCAGTCTTGGTGAAGCGGATATTTTAAGAAGAGCGGTAAGTAAGAAGAAAGACAATATGATGCAGCAGCAGGAGGCAGCCTTTATCAAAGGGTGCTTAAAGAATGGCTACTCTCAGGCTGTGGCTGCGGAAATTTTCAGCTGGATTGTCCGCTTTTCCAACTATGGATTTCCAAGAAGCCATGCTGTCGCCTATAGTAAAATATCCTATCAGCTCAGTTATCTGAAAGCACATTATCCAGAAGTATTTTTTTCATGCCTGCTAACGGATGCTAAAAATCAGCCCGAAAAGCTGTCTATGTACCAGGAGTCGTTAAAAGAGCTTGCAATTAAGATACTTCCGCCACATATTAATAGAAGCTATCAGCAATTTACAGTGGAGAAAAACATGATACGTACCGGGTTAGCTGCTATTAAGTCTATCAGTTATCAAGCGTTGGTTCATATTTTAGAAATCCGAAAAGAGGCTTCTTTCACCAGCTTTTTTGATTTTTGTATGCGAATCGATATAAAAAAAGTAAATCGGGCCGCTATTAAAAACCTGATTTTAGCTGGTGCATTTGATACGTTTCATCCCAATAGGGCAAGCTTGATTGAAACGATTAATCCAGCGCTGGAACAAAAGGAATTGTTTCAGGGGATGTATGAAGATGCCTCCTTATTTCAGGATGCGTTGGAATATACAGAAGCGGAAGACTACTCCAAAATACAAAAGCTCACTTTTGAGAAAGAATTGATGGGTATCTATATCTCAAATCACCCATTTGAAAGTTATCGGAATGTATTAAGAGCGAATGGAATACTTTCTTTTAAACAGGCAGAGGAGTTCATCGGGAAGAGAAAAGAAATCTATACCGTCGGAGTAGTAGAAGAGATAAAGATTATACGCACAAAAAACAGAGAAAGAATGGCATTTTTAACAGTGTCGGACGAAGATAAAAAGATGGATGCTGTTCTTTTTCCGGATTTATTTCGGCAAATTTCGAATCAGCTGGAAGAGGAACAGCTGGTTTGGATGCGTGTTACGGTCGAAGAGAGAAACCAGAAGCGTCAGTTTATTTTAAAGGAAATAGCAGCACTGGATTTGTCTGAAGTGGATATACCAGAAACGAATAAATTATTTATACGAATGACAAACCAAGATAAAAGCAGTGTTTTGAAATATTTGCAGCAAATAGCTGAACAGCATCCGGGGAAGACGCCGGTAATCGTATATGATCCTGTAAACAGAGAAACCTACCAGCTTGCAAACAGCTATTCTCTTCAAGTGACAGAGAAAGAAATGAGACAGCTGAAAAATTATTTTGGAAATGATAATGTGGTTGAGCGCTGATTTTATACGCTATTAGAAAACACCCGAAATATATTTTGAAAATAGAGGAGAAGCCAAATTTTTTACCAGAAACCGGCTTCTTCTTTATTATATATTTTGAAGAGGGGAAGGCAGCAATTTTTCATGTATTTCGAGTGATAATGGCACAATATAAAAAACTGAAATTTTACGACAGCAGCTACTTTACACAAGCATACCATCTGTTATAATAAAGGGGATAAAAATGGCTTGGCCTAATATGTAAGCGCAATAATTATACATATTACTTACTGTATTCAAAGGAGCGGAATTCAATGGCAAACCTACGAGACGAAGCATTACATTTACACGAACAAAAGCAAGGGAAGCTGGAAGTGAAGACAAAGGTGCCGGTGAGGAATAAAGAAGATCTAAGCTTAGCTTATTCTCCTGGTGTAGCAGAGCCTTGTAAAGAAATCTATGAACGAAAAGAAACCGTCTATGATTATACGATGAAAGGAAATATGGTTGCGGTAGTAAGCGACGGTTCTGCCGTTTTAGGACTTGGTAACATTGGTGCAGAAGCTTCTTTACCTGTGATGGAAGGAAAAGCGGTATTATTCAAAGGATTTGCAGGCGTGGATGCTTTTCCAATCTGCTTGGATACACAAGATGTCGATAAAATTGTAGAGACTGTTAAATTGATGGAGCCGACCTTTGGCGGGGTGAATTTGGAAGATATTGCAGCACCTAACTGCTTTATTATAGAAGAGCGGTTAAAAAGCGAAACCAATATTCCCATTTTTCATGATGACCAGCATGGCACGGCAATTGTCACAGTGGCAGGCCTGATGAATGCTTTAAAACTGGTAAATAAAGATTTCTCTAATATCAAAGTCGTAGCAAATGGAGCCGGCGCAGCTGGAATCGCAATTATCCGCCTCTTAAAGAGCCTGGGAGTTCATGACATGATTATGTGTGATTCTCGCGGTGCAATTTATGAAGGACGTCCTAAAGGGATGAACAACGTAAAAGAAATGGTCGCAAAATATACCAATGCGCAGAAGATAGAAGGAAGTCTGGAAGATGTATTAGAAGGTGCAGATGTATTTATCGGTGTTTCAGTAGGTGGCGCTTTAACAAAAGAAATGGTTGAAAAAATGAATGATGATGCAATTATTTTTGCAATGGCGAACCCGGATCCAGAAATCCTGCCTGAGGATGCAAAAGCAGCTGGAGCAAAAGTAATCGGCACCGGCCGCTCCGACTTTGCGAACCAAGTCAATAATGTGCTTGCTTTTCCAGGGATATTCCGGGGAGCTTTGGATGTCAGAGCAACGCGTATTAATGAAGAAATGAAGATAGCTGCTGCAGAGGGGATTGCATCTTTAATAGAAGACAGAGAGTTGAATGAAGACTATGTAATTCCTTCTCCTTTTGACGGACGAGTTGCACCGCTTGTAGCTAAGCACGTAGCGGAAGCAGCAATGAAATCCGGAGTTGCCCGCATTCACGTAGATCCGGAAGAAGTGGCAGAGAAGACAAGACGTCTGACAAAGGAAATCAATAAATAATTTGACATTGTAATTATCCCCTGAGACATTTTAATTTTTATTCAAAGTGTTTTAGGGGTATTTTATGTAAAAAAATAAAAACTTAAAATGAGATATTAGTTATCCTGTCTAATTTAAAATATTTTTTAATCTGTTTGTTGAATCATTTGGAAGAAGGCTTGATATAAGGTTATCAGAAAGCTTTTATATCCGTTTATTTGATATATAATGATACATTTATAATGACAATCTGATTGCGCGACTTGCAAACAGGTGGTAATCTATTTGTTGGGTTTCTATTTGATTTCTGTAGAAGAACAAGTAAGTACGTGTTCAAAAGTTGCCAAAGATTTATAATGGGACGAGTGTTTACAAATATTTTCAATGAGGTGACCGCACAAAAAAAGCGAACTTTTTCACCTGCGTTTATGGGATTGCGATTACTTGCCCCGCTATAACTCGTCCGCAGCGGTCGCATTAACCTGAAAAATATACCAGCTTTATTTTTATCATCCATTTTAAAACGCACTACTATAACTTGGGAAAATAGTTTACAATGGTAAGATAGGAAAAACGTTCTTACCTGAAAGCTCTATTTGAATGCTGGTTAATAGATGCAATTTATTTATTATATATTTTATACACAGTTAACCTGGCAGCAGAAAAAGGGGGGATAAACTTGCCACTTAAAGATTTTTTCGGCAAGCGTAAGAAGTATGCATCAATCCCGAGCGAGAAAGCAAAAGTAGATGTTCCAGAGGGGTTAATGCAGAAGTGTGATAATTGTAAGCAAATCTATTATCGAAAAGAGATAGTTAAGTCTTTATATGTTTGTCCAAACTGCGGATATCACCATCCGATGACAGCATGGACAAGAATTGAGAGTTTATTTGACGAAGGAACATTTACAGAATGGGATGCGGGCCTGACCTCTGCTAACCCGCTTGATTTTCCTGATTATGAGACGAAGATCAAGAAGGACCGTCAAAAAACAGGTCTGAACGAAGGAATTGTTACTGGTACAGGTGCGATTGAAGGAAATCAGGTTGCATTTGCTGTCATGGATTCCAATTTTCGTATGGGAAGTATGGGCTCTGCCATCGGTGAAAAAATAGCGAGAGCGATTGAAAATGCCAGAGAAGAGTCGATTCCTTTCATTATATTTACAGCATCTGGCGGAGCTCGTATGCAAGAAGGGCTTTTAAGCTTAATGCAGATGGCAAAAACATCCTTTGCTGTGAAACGATTTAGAGACAGCGGCAATTTAATGATTTCCGTGATGACTCATCCGACTACTGGCGGTGTATCTGCAAGCTTTGCATCTATTGGAGATTATAATTTTGCAGAACCGGGAGCGCTTATTGGTTTTGCCGGGCGGAGAATTATTGAACAGACAATCCGGGAAAAGCTTCCAAATGATTTTCAAACAGCTGAATTTCAATTAGAGCATGGCCAAGTAGACAAGGTTATTCACCGTCATGATATGAAAACAACGCTTGGAAAGCTTCTTTGTATGCACACGGATGGGAGGTAATCAAAAATGCCAATATTAGAATTTGAAAAGCCGATTGTGAATTTGAAAGAAAAGATCAAAGAACTGAAATCTTTTACAGAGAATAGTGATATTGATTTAAGAGACGAAATCAATAATCTGGAGGAACGTTTAGCAAAGCTGGAAGAGGATATTTATGGCAACCTGAAACCCTGGAATCGTGTGCAGATGGCCAGACATCCTGAACGGCCGACCACGCTGGACTATGTCGATAGATTATTTGAAGATTTTATTGAATTTCATGGAGACCGCTTATTTGGCGAGGATGAAGCAATCGTTTCCGGAATTGCTTATTATAAAAAGCAGCCGGTGACAGTGATTGGACACCAGCGGGGGAAAGATACGAAAGAAAATATTAAACGTAATTTTGGCATGCCGCATCCGGAAGGTTACAGAAAAGCCTTACGCCATATGAAGCAGGCCGAAAAATTTAACCGCCCAATTATTACGTTTATCGATACCAAAGGGGCATACCCTGGGAAAGCTGCAGAAGAAAGAGGGCAAAGTGAAGCTATCGCCAAAAATCTAATGGAGATGGCCGGTTTAACGGTTCCCATTGTATGTATTGTGATAGGAGAAGGCGGCAGCGGGGGCGCCCTGGGAATCGGTGTTGGAAATCATGTTCATATGCTGGAGAATGCTACATATTCTGTTATTTCTCCGGAAGGTGCAGCTTCGATTCTTTGGAAAGATGCAGGAGAAGCACAGCGTGCCGCTGAAACGATGCAGATTACAGCTCCAGATTTAAAAAAATTAGGTGTTATTGATGAAATGATTCCTGAACCAAAAGGCGGCGCACATCGAGATATTGATACACAAGCCGGTCTTATTGATCAAGTGCTAGAAAAATCACTGAACGAGCTGAAAGCATTGTCACCAGAGGATATAGTTGAAGAAAGATGGCAAAAATATAAAAAGATAGGTTCATTTCAAACGATATAATTGTTTATAAAGGCTGAGAATGAATGTCAGCCTTTATTTTAGTTTGGATTATAATGAAAGAATCATGTAAAATAGAGAATGTAGTGGACGAAAGATAAGAAACCAAGCCTTTAATGATTTTGGTTTATCATTGCAGTCTCAGATGATTTTCTTTATCTTTTATTTATGTAGGGATATGTTCAGGTGTTTTAAAAATGTAATAGAGGGAATTGGACAAACTAGTACAACAGAGCGGAGTTGGCTTGTTGTTTGAGAAACGGGCTGTATGTTAGAAGTCAGCACTTGGATATATTTAAAATAAGTTGGACATTGCAATATTTTAACTATAAGGTGGGAAAATAAATGAAAAAAATTGGTGTTTTGACTAGTGGTGGAGATGCCCCCGGCATGAATGCTGCAATCAGAGCAGTTGTAAGAAAAGCAATCTATCATGACATGGAAGTGTTTGGAGTCAAAAATGGTTATCAGGGATTAATGGATGGTAATTTTGAAAAAATGCATCTTGGTTCTGTAGGTGATATTATTCATCGCGGCGGGACGATTTTATTTTCAGCTAGAAGTGAAGAATTTAAAACTGATGAAGGTCAGCAAAAAGCAGTCGAACAACTGAAGGAAGCCGGAATTGAAGGGCTAATCGTAATTGGCGGTGACGGCAGTTTTAAAGGAGCACAAAAACTGACGGCAAAGGGAATTCCTTGTATCGGTGTGCCGGGGACGATTGATAATGATATTGCAGGAACGGATTTCACAATTGGTTTTGATACATCTCTTAATACGATTATAGACGCTGTGGATAAGGTTCGTGATACGGCTACTTCCCATGAGCGTACATACGTCATAGAAGTAATGGGCCGCAATGCAGGAGATTTAGCATTATGGGCTGGCTTATCCGTTGGAGCTGAAAGTATCCTCATCCCCGAACAAAACGATGAATTCTCTCAAATCGTTGACCGGTTAAACCGCGGACATAAACGTGGGAAAAAGCACAGTATTATCCTGCTCGCAGAAGGCGTCGGCAATGGGTTTGACGTAGGGAAACAAATTGAAGAGGCTACTGACTTGGAAACAAGGGTAACTGTATTAGGACATATTCAAAGAGGTGGTTCTCCAACTGGCCAAGACAGGGTATTAGCAAGCCGTCTGGGTGCTGCAGCTGTAGAATTGCTCTTAAATAATAAAGGCGGTCGTATGGTCGGGATTCAAAACAACAAAATTGTCGATAATGATATTGATGACATTTTAAAATTGAAGCATCATATTGATAATGAAATGTTCCAGTTATCTAAAGAATTGTCTATTTAATGAAAGATTGGTATTGAATTGAAGGAGGAAATAATAATGAGAAATACAAAAATTGTTTGTACGATAGGGCCGGCATCAGAATCGGTTGAAAAATTGGAGCAGTTAATCGATGCAGGAATGAATGTAGCCAGATTAAACTTCTCCCATGGAGACTTTGACGAGCATGGAGCACGAATCAAAAATATTCGTGAAGCAGCTGCCCGAAAAAATAAAACGGTAGCGATTCTTCTGGATACAAAAGGTCCTGAAATTCGCACAGGTAATTTTAAAGAAGGAAGAGCAGATATTGTTCAAGGGAATGAAGTAATTGTTTCCATGAATGATGTAGAAGGTACTGCTGAGCGATTCTCCATTACATATGGTGGATTGATTAATGATGTTCATCCAGGATCTAAAATCCTTCTGGATGATGGTTTGATTGAATTAGAAGTAAAAGAAATCAAGCAAGAAAGCGGAGAAATTGTAACGGTAGCGTTGAACTCTGGAGAAATCAAAAACAAAAAAGGAGTTAACGTTCCAAACGTATCTGTTAATCTTCCAGGAATTACAGAAAAGGATACCAATGATATCATTTTTGGAGTGGGGCAAGGTGTAGACTTTATTGCAGCATCCTTTGTACGCCGTCCTTCAGATGTATTGGAAATCAAAGAAGTACTGGAGCAGCATCAGGCAGAGCATATTAAAATTATCCCTAAAATTGAAAACCAGGAAGGCGTAGACAATATTAACAGCATCCTGGAAGTAAGTGACGGTTTAATGGTTGCCCGTGGAGACTTAGGTGTCGAAATACCTGCAGAAGATGTACCTCTAGTTCAGAAAAAGCTTATTACGCAATGTAATACAGCTGGAAAACCAGTTATTACAGCGACACAAATGTTAGATTCCATGCAGCGTAATCCTCGTCCGACCCGTGCAGAGGCTTCTGACGTTGCAAATGCTATTTTTGATGGTACAGACGCTATCATGCTTTCTGGTGAAACAGCAGCTGGTAATTATCCGGTGGAATCTGTTCAAACCATGAGTAATATTGCATTAAAAGCAGAATCTGCATTAAATCATAAAGTAATTTTAGAAGAACGTTCTAAAAATGTAGATATGGAAATCAGAGAAGCGATTACGCAATCTGTTTCACATACGGCATATAACTTAGGTATTGGTACAATCATTACACCGACAGAAAGCGGATCGACAGCCCGCATGGTTTCCAAATATCGTCCGAAAGCAACGATTATTGCTGTAACCGTGGATGAAGTCGTAAATCGTCAGCTTTCTCTTGTGTGGGGTGTTCATGCAGTAATGGGAACTCCGACAAAATCTACAGATGAAATGCTGGAAGTGTCTGTCAAACAGGGGCTTGAAGCGGGCGTATGCAAACGCGGAGAAACTGTCCTTGTTGTTGCAGGGGTACCGGCTGGAGAAAAAGGTACAACAAATCTGATGAAAGTTCATGTCATTGGAGATGTAGTTGCAAAAGGACAAGGTATCGGAAGAAGTAAAGCATACGGACATGTGGTCTTTGCTAAAAACAATGAAGAAGCATTGACCCGTATGAATGAGGGAGATATCCTTGTAACACATGCTACGGAAAAAGAAATGATGCCGGCAATTGAAAAAGCTGCTGCCGTTATTACAGAAGAAGGCGGTTTGACTTCGCATGCTGCCGTAGTTGGTGTCAGCCTTGGAATCCCTGTTATTGTAGGTGTAGAGAATGTCTTTGATTTATTGGAAGACGGTCAGGACATTACAGTAGACAGCAGCCGCGGACAAGTTTACGCAGGTCACGCAGGTGTATTATAATAGGTAAGCAAGCAAACAGAACCTCCGATTGTATTCGGAGGTTCTGTTTATACATTCCAAAAGTATAGCTGCACGATAGAAAGGATGTTAACAATGAGAAATAAATACCTTCTTCTGGCATTTATTATTATACCGGCAATCGAAATTGGAGTATTTCTATGGCTAAGCCAGCTTATAGGTGTGCTATGGGTAGTCGGATTAATTATTACAACAGCTATATTAGGGATTTTTCTGGCCAGATATCAGGGAATGGAAGTATTCAGACGTGCGCAGCTGCAATTACAAAGAGGGGCCCCTCCGACAGAAGAACTTCTTGATGGTCTGGCAACCATGCTTGGAGCATTCCTTTTGATTATTCCGGGCTTTGTTTTAGATATTGCAGGATTATTATTATTAATACCCTGGACAAGAAATCAATTTAAAAATCAGCTTAAGAAAATCGCTATGCAGTTAATGGGGAGAAATACAATTATTTATCGTCGCTGGTAGAGAGAGTTCAAAAGGGGTCCAAACGATAAGCGCTTTTCTCTTTTTGCTTCTAATTCAGCCCCTTTTTGAACACAGCTTAGCAGGAATCACCCTTTAATATAAAGGAATAATTGCTGAAACACCCCAGATTTTTTGATGGCGAGCATCACAACTAAACTGACCGGGGCAAAGATTAATCCCAGAACACCAAACCATTGGACGCCTAAAAACATCCCGATCAGCATCATTAAAGGCGAGATACCAATGGAAGTTGCCACGATTTTAGGCTCTATAAACTGTCTGATAATAATAATCAGGCCGTACAGCACAGATAAACCAATCGTTAAGGAATAATTAAAGGTTAAAAAGCTAAACAGAATCCAAGGTATTATAATAATGCCGATTCCTAAATAAGGAATAAAGTCTGCGATTGCAGCAAACAATACAATGGTAAATGCATGCTCCACCCGAAGGATGAGCAGACCAGTCCACAAAATAACCGCAGAAATACAAACCAGTATTAACTGTGCTTTAAAGTAACCAATCACAGCTTCTTTTAAATGAGAGACTATTTTTTGATAAAGCGTGTACCAATTAGAAGGCATCATGTCATGGATGCGGATTTGAATATTTTGGAAGTCGTAGCTGATCATAAAAGTAGCCAGTACAATAAAAATAAGAACAGTAAAAGAATTTGGCAGTATAATTAAAAAATTTGCTGTCTGCTGCATCAGTATTTGAAAGAAATGAGTAAAAGCAGACGTCATCGAATCTGTAAAGGAATGAATATATTCATAGACTTCCAAACGATAATCGACATGCAGTGTCGTCAGCAGAGAAAGCAATTTATCGTATAATGGCAGGATGTGCATATCTAATAACTGCTGAAACTGTTCCATTATATGACGGAAATAAGCAGGAAGCCTGTCCGATAAATAGCTGATACCTTGATAAACTTCGCTTATTAAAAAGTATAGAGCAATCGTAAATAAACTGAGAAAAAGACTGAATGTGCTGATTAGAGCAAGTAGCCTCGGCATTTTAAGTGTGTTTACAAACCATCTGATCAGCGGCTGGAAGAGTAAAGAAAGCAGGAATGCTATCAGAATAGGATAGATATAAGGAAATAATATATAGAATAGGAAAAGACTGCT
Organism: Oceanobacillus oncorhynchi; assembly: GCF_000821065.1. Taxonomy (GTDB): domain Bacteria; phylum Bacillota; class Bacilli; order Bacillales; family Amphibacillaceae; genus Oceanobacillus; species Oceanobacillus oncorhynchi. The sequence continues at coordinate 4,440,748 of NZ_CDGG01000001.1, read as the reverse complement.
GCATAAAGTGCTGATAACAATAAAAGAACGGATAAGTTGTCCAAGGATTTTTGATTGCATCATATTTCCTCCAGAAAAAAAGACCTAATTTAATCTATGATTGGAAGCGGCAAAGTAGAAGTAATAAGGTCTTTGCATCATGGGTAAGTAGTAAAACGCCAGCAGGAAATGGAGGAATCTAACAGTTATTTAACATAATTTAAACGGTTTCAATTCACATTCTGCTTTTTATCATTTATAATGAAAGATGGGCAGATAATAAATATTGCTATAATCAAACTGAAGGGTACAAATGGAAAGGTAAAGTATTTCTATGTTTGTTTAAAAGTAGAATAATAAATTCATTGATACGTAATGGTCAAAAGACTCTGGTTCCACGTTTACATTGTCCGCGAAGCGCACGTTCCATCACCTGAATGATACGAAGTGAATGTATAGTAATTGCTCAATTTTATTCCTACATAGATTTAAACAATCAAAAAAGTTTGTCACCCTTGTATTATTTTATTTGAAATGAATATCTAATACTTTGATTAACTGGAAAGGGAGAGGTAATATGTCAACATCAAAAAAAGGATTAGAAAATATTGTCGCAACACAATCAGCAATTAGTTCGATCATAGATGATCAATTATCCTATGTGGGTTATAAAATTGATGATTTAGCTGAAAATTCCAGCTTCGAAGAAATTATTTATTTACTTTGGAATCAAAAGCTGCCGACTCAATCAGAATTAAATGCGTTAAAGGCTGATTTAGCAAAGAATATGAATATTTCAGATGCTATTGTCAATCATTTGCGTTCCTATGATTTGAACAGTGTGCATCCAATGGCAGCTCTTCGGACAGCGGTTTCATTATTGGGGATTTACGATGAAGAGGCTGATGTCATGGACGAAGAAGCAAATAAAAGAAAAGCTGTTCGTATCCAGGCAAAAATTGCTGCTGTTGTAGCTGCATTTGCAAGGATTCGTGACGGAAAAGACCCTGTTCAGCCAAAAGAAAACTTAAGTTATTCTGCCAATTTCTTATATATGCTGAACGGAAAAGAGCCGGAAGATATTGAAGTAGAAGCAATCAATAAAGCACTCGTGCTCCATGCTGATCATGAATTAAATGCATCTACGTTTACAGCACGGGTTTGTGTAGCAACCCTTTCAGATATTTACTCTGGACTTGTAGCAGCGATTGGAGCGCTAAAAGGACCATTGCATGGCGGTGCAAATGAAAATGTAATGAAGATGCTTCTGGAAATCGGCGAAGAAGAAAATGCTATCCCTTATATTAAAGAGAAGCTGGAAAACAAAGAAAAAATTATGGGCATGGGCCACCGTGTGTATCGTGATGGAGACCCGAGAGCTAAATTCTTGAGAGACATGTCCAAACAGCTTACCAAACTGACAGGACAGGAAAAATGGTATAATATGTCCATTGCTATTGAAGATTATGTGAAAGAGCATAAAGGACTTCCTGCAAATGTCGATTTTTACAGTGCATCGGTTTATCACAGCCTGGGAATTGAAGAGGATTTATTCACACCAATTTTCGCAGTAAGCAGAACTTCCGGCTGGATAGCGCATATTTTAGAACAATATGCAGACAATCGGTTAATTCGTCCGCGTGCCGAATATAATGGACCGGATTTACAAGAATATGTATCTATTGAACAAAGAGGATAATATCGTTAAAATGTAGTAGAATAGATTAGGAATCATTAATAGGAGGTTTTATCTATGACACAAGGTGAAAAAATTGTAGTAGAAAATGGCGAAATGAACGTACCAAACAAACCAATTATTCCATTTATTGAAGGGGACGGAACTGGTCCAGACATTTGGGCTGCTGCTCGCCGAGTAATCGAAGCGTCTGTTGAAAAAGCTTATAATGGAGAAAAAGGAATTGATTGGTTAGAAGTATATGCCGGCCAAAAAGCATTTGATAAAACAGGTGAATGGCTGCCGCAGGATACGTTAGATAAAATCAATGAATATAAAATTGCAATCAAAGGACCTTTAACTACACCAATCGGCGGCGGGATTCGCTCCCTTAACGTTGCTTTGCGTCAGGAATTAGATTTATTTACCTGCCTGCGTCCAGTACGTTATTTTGAAGGCGTTCCATCTCCAGTAAAACGTCCGGAAGATGTAGACATGGTTATTTTCCGTGAAAATACAGAAGATATTTATGCTGGTATTGAGTGGCAGGAAGGCACTGACGATGTGAAGAAAGTGCTTGACTTCCTGAAAAATGAAATGGACGTAAAAAATGTACGTTTCCCTGAAACTTCAGGTATCGGTGTGAAACCAGTATCGGAAGAAGGAACAAAACGTATTGTCCGTGCGGCAATTAACTATGCATTAACCGAAGGACGCAAAAATGTTACTTTAGTACATAAAGGTAACATTATGAAATTTACTGAAGGAGCTTTCAAAAACTGGGGTTATGAAGTTGCTGAACAGGAATTCGGTGATAAAGTGTTCACTTGGGCTGAATATGACCGCATTGTAGAAGCAGAGGGCAAAGAAGCAGCAAATAAAGCAGAAGAAGATGCATTAGCTGCCGGTAAACTTCTAGTAAAAGATTCGATTGCAGATATCTTCTTACAACAAATCCTTACTCGTCCAAAAGAGTTTGATGTTGTTGCAACAATGAACTTAAACGGTGACTACATTTCTGATGCACTTGCTGCACAGGTAGGCGGTATCGGGATTGCACCAGGAGCAAACATCAACTATGATACTGGACATGCTATTTTTGAAGCAACGCATGGTACTGCACCAAAATACGCAGGACTAGATAAAGTAAATCCATCTTCTGTTATTTTATCTGCTGTATTAATGCTTGAGCATTTAGAGTGGAGAGAAGCAGCTGATTTGATTACAAAATCAATGGATAAAACAATTGGTTCTAAAGTTGTAACTTATGACTTTGCACGTTTAATGGATGGCGCAACTGAAGTGAAATGCTCTGAGTTTGCTGATGAACTGATCAAGAACATGGAAGCATAAGCACCAAAATAAAAAAGTGTAAATATAGGAAGGTCAGTATAACTGACCTGACCTAAACAAAAGAAAATGTTTGTGGTGACGAGAGGTATCGGTGCTGCAAGCATTTTCTTTAAATGTATGTTATTTAAAAACGACTAGGGGAGGTATGTAAAATGAGTTCTGCACGAAAAAAAATTTCCGTTATCGGTTCTGGCTTTACAGGAGCGACCACGGCATTAATGGTTGCACAAAAGGAATTAGGGGATGTTGTTCTTGTTGATATTCCTGATATGGAGAATCCGACAAAGGGAAAAGCGCTGGATATGGCAGAAGCAGCACCGGTTCAAGGTTTTGATGCGAAAGTGACGGGCACGTCTGATTATGCGGAAACAAAGGATTCTGACTTAGTTATCATCACTGCAGGAATTGCACGGAAACCGGGAATGTCCAGAGATGATCTGGTCAATACAAATGCCAAAATAATGAATACGATTACAAAGGAAATTGTTAGGTATTCAGCCGATGCAACGATTATTGTGCTGACCAATCCGGTAGATGCGATGACTTACAGTGTGTATAAAGCTTCCGGGCTTCCAAAAGAACGTGTTATCGGACAATCCGGGGTGTTGGACACAGCCCGTTTTAGAGCCTTTGTAGCGGAAGAATTGAATATTTCCGTGAAAGATATTACCGGTTTTGTTTTAGGCGGACACGGTGATGACATGGTCCCGCTTATCCGTTATTCTTACGCAGGCGGCATCCCGCTTGAAAAGCTGATTTCGAAAGAACGGTTACAAGAGATTGTACAAAGAACCCGGACTGGCGGCGGTGAAATTGTAAATCTGTTAGGAAATGGAAGTGCTTACTATGCGCCGGCTGCTTCTTTAACCGTAATGGCAGAAGCAATACTAAAGGATCAGCGCCGGATATTACCATCCATTGCTTATTTAGAAGGGGAATACGGCTATGATGGTATTTACTTAGGTGTACCGACTGTTCTTGGCGGCAAAGGGATTGAAGAAGTGATTGAGCTGGATTTAACAGAGGAAGAGAAGCAGCAATTAGATAAATCTGCAAAATCTGTAAAGAAAGTAATTGACATTCTGGAATGAATTTTAATAAAAGCGCAATGGTTTAAAAATAGACCATTGCGCTTTTATTAATGACTCAACTTTTGCACATTAAAAAGTAGCTTCATTTCCATAGAAATAGGAGTTGATCGTTCCTTCGAAAATACCCTTGACAAAGAATAGAAGGTGAAGTGTAAAGCACCATCACCAATTCCAAAAAGGCCGGATATGTAACCAGCAAGCATGCTAATGGAGAACATGTTCATCTTGGAATAGCAAGATATATTTGCTTATTCTTAGGTGCGAAAGTTGAGTTAATGAATAAGAATGTTTTAAAGAATAGCTGAAAACAGCCGCTCTAGCAAGAACACCAAGTTTTAGAGACAAAGTGATCATCTTGGTTTTTATTATGAGTAAAAATACATTTTCGATTGGTTATTATTTTGTACCCGCTGCCTTCATTATTGCATAGGCTACTATACATAATGAAGGAGAGGATCTGAATGAAATGAGTTTAACTATCCCGCATTTATTGTATGGATTTTTTACTTTGCTTATTTTAATAACAATGATTTTCCGGAGAGGCATTGTTCTTCCAAGCCTACTAGGAACATTTGTTATTGCCTGCTTTTATAAAGGAAGTATAGTCAGCGGATTTATGGCTATTTTTAACGCTAATTTAGTCGCAGCACGTGAGCTTTTTAGTATCTTTTTGATTATTACTTTTATGCTTGCGCTATTAAATGCCTTAAAAGATTTGAAAGCGGATGTACTGATGATTCAGCCAATTCAGAAGGTCATGGTCAATGGACATTTATCTTATTTTGTTTTAATCGCTGTGACGTATGTGGTTTCTTTATTTTTCTGGCCGACACCAGCTGTCCCGCTTATTTGTGCTTTACTTGTCCCTGCAGCGATACGTTCTGGGCTACCGGCGATTACAGCGGCAGTTGCGATTACAATAGCAGGCCAGGGGATGGCTTTATCCTCTGACTATATTGTTCAGGTTGCACCAGCTCTTTCTGCAGCTGCAGCGGGTGTAGAAACTTCAGCAGTTGCTGATCGGGCACTGGTTTTATCTATTATTACCGGTGTGATTGCTTCTGTATTAGCTTATTTATTTTACAGAAATTCGATTCGTTCAAAAGTAGACCCTAGAAATCAGACAGAAGCAGAACAAATTCAAGATTATGATTCCTCCGGCCATAAGGCAGCTTCGAAGCATTTGAACAAGTGGAGTCGCGCGTTTGCCTGGCTGGTGCCAATTGTTTTATTATCCGTCGTCGGATATATGCTGTACAGTAAATTTTTTGGATCCAGTGATTTGGTCGGTGGAGAAGGAGCTGCCTTCGTTGGCGGAGTGGCAGTGATTCTATTATTATTGGCTACGGCTGTATTTGGAAAGCAAAATGCGTTAGATTATGTGGGGAATCATATCACCAATGGATTTGTATTTGCCTTTAAGGCAATGGGACCAGTTATCCCGATTGCAGGATTTTTCTTCTTAGGAAATGCGGAATTTTCACGGGAAATATTACTTGTAGAAGAAGCGCCATCCTTTTTATTCGATATCATTTCATCCATCCAGGCCTTTCTTCCGGAAAGCACGGTGTTTGTTGCTTTTAGCTTATTAATTGTAGGGATTATCACAGGACTGGACGGATCTGGCTTTTCCGGCTTGCCATTAACGGGAGCATTAGCTGCATCCTTAGAATCTGCTTCCATCGATGCAAGTACATTAGCAGCAATAGGCCAGCTTGGAGCAATTTGGACTGGCGGAGGAGCATTAATTGCATGGTCCTCCCTAATTGCTGTTGCAGGATTTTGTGGTGTTTCAGCAATGGAACTAGTCAGGAAAAACTTTTTTCCGGTCATACTGGGACTATTTATAGCGACGCTTGCTGCGTTAATCATATTTTAATGGAAGAGAAAATATAATTGTATGGGTTAGGGTTGTTCATTCTGGCTCATACAATTTTTTAGCTGTTTTCCAATGGTATTATTTGAAAATTTTTAAATATAATGTGAATATATGTTTGAATATGTTAAACTGTTAAAAAATCCATAAAGGAGGTTTTTAATAAAAAATAATTTAAGCGCTTACAAAAAATAAAAGGAGGGGAAGTTTTACATGAATGCAATTTTAATAGCTTTCATAGGGATTGTTGTATTTATTTTAGGCTATCGGTATTATTCCAAGTTTGTTGCAGAGAAAATATTTCGATTAGACCCGAATTATGTTACTCCGGCACACCGTTTCAAGGATGGTGTGGACTATGTCCCAACCAATAAATTTGTTTTGTGGGGGCATCATTTTACATCTGTAGCAGGTGCTGCTCCTATCTTGGGACCGGCAATTGCTATTTATTGGGGCTGGCTTCCGGCTTTTTTGTGGGTTGTTTTAGGAACCATTTTTGCAGCTGGTGTCCATGATTTTGGCACATTGGCATTATCTGTCCGAAATAAAGGGTATTCTATTGGAACAATTGCAGATCGCTTGGTCGGGAGAAGGGCAAAGCTATTATTTTTATTCATTATTCTTATTCTCGTATTGATGGTAAATGCGGTGTTTGCATGGGTTATTTCCAATTTATTTATTAGTTATCCTGCAAGTGTATTTCCTGTTTTTATACAAATTCCGTTAGCTATTTGGATTGGTTATGCAGCATATAAACGGAATATAAAAATGCTTCTTCCCTCTGTTATTGCATTAGTTATCATGTATGCAGCGGCTATTATGGCAAGCAGGGTCGGCTTCCTTCAAATTGATTTAGTCAGGTATATGGGAGGAGAGAATGGCACTGGTTTGTTCGGACTGGGTACTGTTTCAACGGCGTTCCTGATATGGATTGTTATTTTGATGGTATATGTATATATTGCGTCTACACTCCCGGTATGGAAATTGCTGCAACCGAGAGATTTTATTAATTCGCATCAATTAGTTGTCGGACTGGCTATTCTTTACTTGGGATTGCTTTTCACGTCTCCAAGTATGACAGCTCCTGTAGTAAATGAAAGTCCGGATAGAAGCTTTCTGCCGCTGCTATTTATCACAATTGCCTGCGGTGCGATTTCCGGCTTTCATGGACTAGTATCCTCAGGGACATCTTCTAAACAGCTGGATAAAGAAACCGATGCGCGTTTTGTAGGTTACTTTGGAGCAGTAGGAGAAGGCATTCTGGCCCTGGTTTCCATCATTGCGGTAGGGACATTCTTTGCAAATACCGATGCGTTTTCACAAGCCTATACTTCTTTTAATGAAGCGAATGCCATTGGTCTTGGAACGTTTATCGAAGGAGCGGCAACATTAGCGCAGGGGCTGGGAATTCCAACAGATATAGCGACGACAATCGTATCGATTATCGTTGTCAGCTTTGCTGCGACGACATTAGATACCTCGGTACGCTTGATGCGGTACATTATTGCAGAATTAGGGATTGAATATAAAATCCAGCCATTAACGAAAACACATGTAGCGACAACGGTTGCTGTGCTTTCCAGTGCGGCACTTGTGTTAATTCCTGAAGGTCCAAATGGTTTCGGGTCAGGCGGCTACCTCATCTGGCCACTATTTGGCACTGCCAATCAATTACTGGCTGCCATTAGTTTATTCTTAATTGCTATTTGGCTAAAACGAAAAGGAAGTAATTATATGGTTGCGCTCATCCCGATGATATTCCTGATCTTTATGACTTTGTTTGCGATGTTCCAGCAGGTGGTCTTTGAATGGTCGTGGATGGGAACAGGTTCCAATATGCTATTGTTTGTTCTGGGCTCTATTATCTTTGTATTTGCGATTTGGATAGCTCTGACCTCCTTTTCAGAACTGATGAAAAAAGTAGAAGATCCGTTAAATAAAGATTGATTTTGCTTCCATACATATCTTCTTCAAAAGATATGTATGGAGGTTCGATATAAATAAATTATAGCCGGGAGGGCGGGAAAATGTTCACAGACAGGTTAAAACAGTTGATCCACTATTATGAGGAAGTAATAAGCTTGCCGCATAAAACAGAAGTAGCCAGAGAATTAAGAAACGAAGATGATTTTTTCTTGCTGCTTCTATATTCTGAAATGGTAGGAATACCGAACCCGGTTTATTATTATACGTTGGAATTATACCCGTATATCATTGAATCCTTCCATGATTGGCATTTACGAATGGGGATGGATAAATCACCACTTAACGGGATTCGCTGCTGTTAAAAAATTGGATGGGCATGCTGGCCATACATTGGAAGGAGGAGAGAAAGGATGCTTGGAGATAATAACCGGATTATTTTTGTAGGAGGCAAAGGCGGCGTCGGGAAATCCAGCTCGGCTGCTGCTTTGGCAACGGGATATGCAGAAAAAGGCTATCGTACCTTACTCATTTCAACGGATCCAGCTCACAATATAAGCGATATTTTTCAGCGGCAGATCGGTGGAAATATCACCTATATTGAAAAAAATCTATATGCGCTGGAAATTGATTCTGAAAAAGAAACAGACGCGTATATTCAAAAGGTTAAAGAAAACATACAGGGGGTTGTTCATGTTCAGATGATGGAAGAGGTACACCGTCAATTAGACACAGCAAAAGCCTCGCCGGGAGCAGATGAAGCTGCCTTATTTGATAAACTCATATCAATTATTTTGGAAGAAGGGGCCAGGTTTGATAAACTAGTATTTGATACGGCTCCAACAGGTCATACGATTCGGTTGTTATCTCTTCCGGAATTAATGGGAATTTGGATTGAAGGTCTATTAAATAAAAGGAAAAAAACGAATACACAATATTCGCAATTGCTAAACGATGGACAAGCTGTAGATGATCCTATTTACGATACATTACAAGAAAGAAAACAGCGGTTTACCAAGGCAAGAGAAATTCTATTGGATAAGCAGGCAACAACCTTTCTATTTGTTTTGAATCCGGAGAAATTACCAATATCGGAAACCAAAAAAGCAATTCATCTCCTGGAGAAATTTCAGATAGATGTTCCTTACATTATTGTCAATAAAGTGTTGCCAGAGGAGACCGGCGCCGGTTTTTTTGAAAAACGGAAACAAAATGAAAAAATCTATTTAGAACGTATCGCCGTGGACTTTTCTGCTCAAACGATTTTGTATATTCCCTTTTTTTCTGAAGACATCACAAACCGTAAACAATTGAAGCAAATGGGAGCTTATTTGAAGGAGGTATTAGCGGATGAGAGCACTAGTACATGAAAATGGAAGCTTGCATATGAAAGAGATGGAGCTCCAAAGTCCGGGAGGATCAGAAGTTGTTGTAAAATTGAAAGCAGCAGGGCTTAACCGGAGAGATTTAGCTATTCCGAACCGTCGTAAAGAAACGGAAGAAGCATTGATTCTTGGCTCAGATGGAGCGGGAATCATTGAAGAGGTAGGAAAAAATGTCAACGATGTAAAAGTTGGCGATGAAGTGATTATCAATCCGGCTTTACGCTGGGTACGAAATAGTGAGGCGCCGCCGAAAGAGTTTGATATTTTAGGCATGCCAGACCATGGTACGTTTGCTGAAAAAATTGTGATTTCTGAAGATCAGGTAGAACCAAAACCGGCATATATGAGCTGGGAGGAAGCGGCAGCCTTTCCGTTAGCTGCATTAACAGCGTATCGGGCAATGTTTACTAAAGGGGAACTCGAAAAAAAAGAAACGGTATTTATTCCCGGAGCAGGCGGCGGTGTTGCGACTTATTTGATTGCATTTGCAAAAAATATCGGTGCCCGGGTAATTACAACTTCAAGAAGTGAACAGAAAAGAGAAAAAGCACGAGAGCTCGGTGCGGATGTCGTGATAGATACGGCAGATGATTGGGAAGAGAAATTAAGCAATGAAACCATTGATATGGTAATTGATAGTAACGGCAAAGCAACCTTTCAACGTTCTTTAGCCATTTTGAAAAAAGGCGGTAAATTTGTTACATTCGGTGCGACAACAGAGGATGTTATTGATTTTGATTTACGTGCTTTCTTCTATGGACAATACAAATTGATTGGTTCTACAATGGGGTGCCGGGAAGAACTTATGGCTGCGTTAGCACATGCAGAGAAATACCAATTGCATCCTGTTGTTGACCGTGTTTTTTCCTTGGATCAAAGTGTAGAAGCACTTAGTTATTTGGATGAAGGAAAACAGTTTGGAAAGGTAATTATTCGTATTTCTTAAAGCGGATATTTAAAAAAGAATTCCTATAGGAAGAAGCGGCAGATTGATGAAGAATAAAAGCAGAGAGACTGACGAGCGCTGATGTGCTATAAAAGTCTCTCTGCTTTATATTGTATTGGCACTGGTCAAAGGAAAAGCAAGCATTAGAACGATATTTATGATTTTAAATAGGGCTCCATCCGGTTGACCGCTTCTTGCATCCGTTTTTGGTTCCGGTCATATACTTCCTTGGATGCAGGGTTATCAGTAGCTAAAGCAAACAGCTCTAAATCTGCTTGGCATTTTTTCATGCTGGCTAATAACAGAGCAGATTGTGCCGGCTCAGGAACGGTGATATGGTCGTCATAGAGATCAAGAAATAATTGTCCTTGATGGTCTACTTGACCGAGAAACACATTATCTATGGTAACATTTTGTTTTTCTAACTCTGCTTCCAGCCACGTCGGGTTTAAGGAAGCATTAGCCAGAGGCTCCAGCAGTATATTGCCGTCAGCAATAACCGTTTGCGGTTCTTTAGCTGGTGCTGGAGTGATATTTAAGTCTTTTAAAGTGATGGGCTGGTTTTCCTTTTTAGGCAAAACATTTAATTCCCCAGTCGGCTCTAATACGGCAAATTCAACATCGGAAACGAGGAATTGATTATTATTTCGAAGCTTTTCTAATAAATCATCAGTAGAATAGCCTTCTTTTTTTAAGTTTTCCTCCATAATTTTTCCATTTTGTATAAAAACAGTACTTTTCCCATCCGTGAAATCTCGCATCCGTTTGCTTTTTAACGATAACTTTTCAATGGTGAAGGCAGCAATAAACCAGACAAACATCGCTAATAATGCATAATAAAAGCTATTATACGGATCCACTGTATGGAAGGCGGCAATTCCTCCGAGTACGATTCCCGAAATGGTTTCAAATATATTGAGCTGTGATAATTGCTTTGCGCCCAGCCACTTTACAAAGAAAAATAAGACGGTGATTAAAATAATGGAGCGAATAATAATGGATATCCATTCAGGCATGATTTTCCCTCCTTATGACTTATATTGCGGTTCTTGTTTGTCGATATGAATAACCTGCTGATGTATATCATGGCGTGTTTCTTTGATTAGCTGCGAAGCTTCTTCAATTGCGGCTTTTAAATCCTGTTCCATGGAGGCGGCGTATAATAAATCTAATCCTGCTTCAATGGATTTTAATGTAGCGTAGCACGTCTTTACCTGTGATCCTACTGTCATAAAACATCTTCCTATCCTTTTGGTTTGAATATCATGGCGCCGATGACACCGAATATAATGGCGGCTGAAATACCAGCACTTGTAACCTCAAACATTCCAGTTACGACACCGATTAATCCGTGTTTATCCGCTTCCTGCATAGCTCCATGAACTAAAGAGTTCCCAAAGCTTGTGATAGGAACGGTAGCGCCTGCTCCTGCAAAATCAATAAGCGGTTCATACCAGCCGAGTCCATCCAAAATCGCTCCAGCAATAACCAGAATAGATAATGTATGTGCAGGAGATAGCTTAAATACATCAAACATAATTTGTCCGATAACGCAGATAAGTCCTCCTATTACAAATGCCCAGAAAAAAATCATAGATGTTCACCTCTTGCTTCGATTGACACTGCATGTGCAATACATGGGATAGGAGCTTTCTGCTGAATGCTCAAGGTTGAATGCAAAGACCCGGTTGCCACCACAAGAATTCGCTGTAAATTCCCTTTGATGACTTCTTGAAGATAATGGCCATATGTCACGATAGCAGAGCATGCTGCACCACTGCCTCCAGCAAGAACTGGCTGGTCTTCGCGGTAAATTGTAATCCCGCAATCCACATATTTTTCTGATTCAATCGGAATATTTCTGTCACGCAATAAATCAAAAGAAACCTCTCTGCCGACATGCCCCAGGTCGCCAGTGATGATTAGATCATAATAAGACGGATCTATCTGCAGGTCCCGCAGATGTGCTTCAATCGTATCAGCAGCAGCGATAGCCATCGCGCCCCCCATATTAAATGGATCTGTCATCCCCATATCAGCTACTTTTCCAATCGTCGCCGAAGTAACAGCCGGTCCTGTTCCGTTCTGAGCAACAAGCGCACAGCCGGCTCCGGTAACTGTCCACTGGGAGGTTGGAGGTTTTTGTCCGCCGTATTCTGTCGGATAGCGAAATTGTTTTTCCGTCGCTGCATTATGACTGGAAGCAGCACAAAGAATATAATTTGCTCCCTTTGCATTTATAATAGAAGCTGCAAGTGCCAGGCTTTCCATTGAGGTAGCACAAGCGCTGAAAGCTCCCAAAAAAGGAATGCTGCTTGTACTTGCTGCAAAGCTGGTCGGTGTCATTTGATTGATTAAGTCGCCGGCAATCAAAAATTCAATATTTTCTTTTTCGATGCGGGCTTTTTTTAATGTAGTCTGTATCGCTTCCTCCAGCATTTTTTGCTGGGCTTTTTCCCAGGAATCCTGATTGAGCCACATATCCTCATGAAGCGTATCGAATGCCTCGGGGATGTTCCCCTTTGCTTCAAATGGTCCGCCGATTGTTCCTGTAGAAAGAATAGCCGGCCGATTTTCAAAAATCCAGGATTGATGTCCTTTCAGCATTAGAATCCCCCCCATTGCGTAAGTATGGTTTTAATAATGGCTACGACAAATGCAGAAAAAACACCATAAACAATTACCGGGCCGGCAAGTTTAAGCATATTGCTGCCCACGCCGAGAATAAAGCCTTCAGAACGATATTCGATTGCTGAAGAAATAACGGCATTACCAAACCCTGTCACCGGCACTGCAGATCCCGCTCCGGCAACCTGTGCAATACGGTCATAGACCCCAAATCCGGTTAACAGCATTGTAATAAAAATTAATGTAGCAATCGTCGGATTTCCAGCTGTTTTCTCTGTGAAATTAAATTGATAAATATAGAAAGTAGAGATGAGCTGTCCGATGAAACAGATAAATCCGCCTATAAGAAAAGCTTTGATGCAGTTTTTAAAGACAGGCCGTTTGGTTTCCCGCTTTTGTTGAAAAGCCTGGTAGCGCTGTTGATTTGGCTGTAGCTTTTGTTTCTTTTTATCTCCCATGGAAAGCACTCCTTTTCAGGTTAATACACGAAAGAAATGAAGATAGCTCGTCATCAAATATCAAGTCTGTTCCTTGGACAGATGGATGATTTCCTTCATTTTTTTCTTGATTTCTTCTTTTGTTAATGTTTGATTATCCATTTTTTCTTCCAGCTTTGCTGTTTCCAGGATGATCTTTTTATCCGTCGATAATTCTATTGTAAAATCAGGAAAGGCCTGTTCGAGTTCTTTTTGATAGGCTTCCGTTTTATCTTGCAGCGAAAAACGCTCATGATGTGGAACTTCGATGGTAACGAGCAATGTATCATCTGTATTTACTGCATGAACAGCGGTAATATCATCTTTATTAATCAGCAATTCCTTTGCCTGTGTTGCGGGATCCTGAGAGGAATTGGTGGATAAATGCTTTATATTTGGATTTTCTGAATAAGAAGATTCGTTCTGATGATTACAGCCGACTAAAAAAAGAATAAAGAGGAGCAGCAGGGCCATTTTTTTATTTCGCATATATTCACATCCTGTTCTGTAACGAAATATGTAGGGCGGAGGACCAGACAGTCCCCCTGTTTTCCTGTATTTGCTGACATATCTTATTACTGTTTGTATTGTGGCTCTTCCTGCGTAATTTGTTGCATCCTCGGTTCTAATTGGTCTAAAATACCCTGTGTTTGTTGTGCTGCATTTTTATATAGCTGTTTTGCTTGTTTATTATCTGTTTGAAGAGCAAATTGCTCCAGACTCGCCTGAGCACTTTTTAAACCTGCTACAGTTTGTTGAACTTGTGTGCCTACTGTCATCTTCCTCACTCCTTTTCATATCTTGCCTTATTATTTTGATGAAATAATTATATTTTATGCTTGTAAACAATTTCCAAAACCTATATGGACAGGAAAGCAGAAAGCAATGAAGACGTGTAAAAGCAGGTGACGGGAGGGAAAGTAAATAACAGGAATCGTGTTGACGTTGGAAGGATAATGAACGTAAACATAAAAAAACGACAGAAGGTACCTGTCGTTTTTAACATATATCGCAACAGATGGAAGCTTATCCAAATGTTAAATTTTATTTATTGTTTATTTAAGTTTTTTGATTTTACAAAAGGTCCTACATCCATGCGTGTTGGTTTTTTATATTTTTGGCTCATTTGTTCTGTCCATGTTTCCTGTTTGTTATTCGAATTTCGCGATTCATAATAATCTTTCATAGTCTGATCGTATTCCTGAATAAAGTGTTTTTGTTTGTCAAAAGGAATATACTGATTTTCGTGATAAATTGCCGGAAACGGCAAACGTGGTTTGATATCTGGTATTTCTGCCGGGTAGCCAATCGCCAGGCCGAACAATGGAACCACATGATCCGGTAATTCCAGAACATCGTTGAAGGCCTGGATATCATTACGAAGGCTTCCTAAGAAACAGATTCCCAGCCCCAATGATTCAGCAGCAACAACAGCATTTTGAGCAGCTAAAGAGGCGTCGATCGTTCCTACTATAAATTGTTCGGTGCTTTCCAGATTTTCGGTATGTTCGATTCCATCCAGTTGTTCAAGACGATGCAGATCCGCGCAAAATATAAGCAGATGACCATTTTTCTTTACATGCTTATGCCCCGAAATGGCATAGAGTTTTTCCTTGAGAACCTGGTCTGATACACCGATGATACTGTAGGCCATCACATTGCTGGAGGTGGAGGCGCGTTGTGCACTTTCTACAATTGTTCTTATTTGAACGTTGTTTAAGGGTTTATCTGAAAATTTTCGAATAGAGCGATGATTCATTAATGTTTCAATGACTTGATTCATACGGGTTCCTCCTCTTCATCGATACTGTTCCATAAGTTATTATAATGATTTATTTTGAAGACAATACTCGATAGCAAGTGTATCATGGGATTTACATCGGTTCCAAGAAACTTGCTCTGTTACAATGAATGGTGTAAAGAAATTATGTTATTATAAAGGCAATATAAATCTTTATAATAACATGAGCAGTAGCTGATGGGCTGAGAACAGTAAAATCCAAAGTTACATATGCTGGAGGGGCGATGTGTGTGAAAACATTTAAACTGCGTAAATTGGTTGTTTTAGATTATGATAAAGGATTAGAAGGAACAGAAGTGGAGCTGATTGACGGTCTCATTATTAATCGGGAAGATGATTATGATACATGGTTGATTGAAGGATTTATTAATCGTAATTACTGGAATTATTTTGAGGATAAAAAACATGAGGAACTGATGGTGCAAGCAACCATTACAAAAGAGAGCAATGAACCTGCTTCATTTATAACAAAGATGACTGAGATGCATGAAATCGGACAACAAATGAATGTAATGCTGATGGGGAAAATTATTGATAAACAAAAGAAAGATGTGGAGCAGCTATTAACTGCGCTGGTAGAGGATGGATATGAGGGAGAAGAGTTAATTCAAAAATTTAAAGAAATCTATTAGAGGATGTTCACAAAATCCAATAAAAAATGATATGTCAGGAAAAGGAGCCTCTCCCAAGAAGATCCGCGACGTGCGGGCAGCGCAGAAATCATCGCAACACGATGTGCTCTGATGCGACTGGTCCTTTTCAGCGTACTGTTTAAACATGTACAAACAGTATTCACATGATAAGAAGAAGGGAAAAACAATGAATAAAGAACGAAAAAAATTTGAGACGCCCACCCGGCGTTCTCCATTTCAAATGCTAATGATTTATTATATGGCTGCGATAGCGCTATCGACTATATTGCTATCTTTACCTGTTTCGCATAAGCCCGGTATTGATATTCCTTTTATTGATATTGTTTTTACGGCTGTCAGTGCGATTAGTGTAACAGGATTAAGTACTATTTCCATTGCGGATTCATTAAGTACCACGGGAATTATTTTTTTAGCTCTGATGATGCAGATTGGAGCAGTAGGGATTATGGCAATTGGTACGATACTCTGGGTGGTGTTAGGTAAACGGATAGGTTTTAAAGAAAGAAGCATGATTATGACTGACCAGAATCAAACGCATTTTAACGGCATGGTACAGCTAATCAAGAATATTATATTCTTGCTGCTGGCGGTTGAAGCAGCTTTCTTCATTATATTAGGCATCTATTTTATGGGGTATTATGATTCCGTAGGAGAAGCATTCCTGCAAGGTTTTTTCATGGTTATCAGTTCGGTGACAAATGGTGGTTTTGATATTACGGGGCAATCCATGATTCCATTTCAATCTGATTATTTTGTTCAAATAATCAGTATGGTGCTTATTATCATTGGCGCTATCGGCTATCCGGTCATCATAGAGATAAAGGAATATCTTTTGCATAAAAGAAAATTAAAAAAACAATTTCATTTTAGTTTGTTTACGAAGCTGACAACTGTAACTTTTTTTAGCTTGGTTTTGGTTGGTGCGTTCGGCATTTATCTGTTTGATATAAATGGATTTTTTAAAGGTGTTGTCTGGCATGAATCCTTTTTTTATGCGTTGTTTCAGTCTGTTACCACAAGAAGCGGGGGATTGGCGACAATGGACTTAACTTTATTATCAGATACCAACCATTTATTCATGTCTGCATGGATGTTTATCGGGGCATCTCCAAGCAGTGCCGGGGGAGGAATCCGGACAACGACCTTTGCGCTGGTTTTGATTTTTCTATTTACGTTTATCCGCGGCGGAAGAAGTGTTAAAATTTTTCACAGAGAGGTCTACGAGGTAGATTTAAATAAAGCGGTGACTGTAACCTTTTTTGCAATAATGGTTGTATTTTCTTCTGTTATTATCCTTAGTTATTTAGAGCCGTATTCATTAGATGCGCTTATTTTTGAAGTTACTTCTGCTTTCGGAACAGTGGGGTTATCCCTGGGGGTTACAGGTGACTTAACCACATTCAGTAAAATAATATTGATGATATTAATGTTTATTGGACGAGTCGGTATTCTCACATTCCTTTTAGTATTCCGTCGTAAAAAGGATCCAGCGAAATTTAATTACCCGAAGGAAAGAATGATTATTGGGTAAAGGGCGTTAAGAAAGGAATAGTTAGTATGTAAAATAAAATGGCCTGTGCCTTTAGCACAAGCCATTTTGTGTTTAGCAGTAAAATGCAGCTCCTACGATGATTAGTAAAATGAAAAGAACAACAATCAACGCAAAGCCGTTTCCGTAGCCGCCACCATAGCCGCCACCATAGCCGCCACCGTAGCCGCCACCATAGCCGCCACCATATCCATAGCCCATGCTTTTCACCTCCTGAACTTACAGTATTACTGTATGCAGATAGATAAAATGTGTATAGACGTTTGCCTAGTTTTTTAACAGCAGCGTTCTGATACTTCCTCTGTTATTGTTTCAGCAGGCTTTATAAAAGACAGGAGATTTATACAGCAAGTAATAAAGAATACAGGAATTACTCAGCAAACAGCATGCAATTACATTTTTTACTTTATTTTATGTAGAGATATTGATAAAATGGAATTATATAAGTGAAATGAGTAATCATATTTTGTACATAGGCGAAGGGAGTGCTTCATGATGGAAATGCTTTTCGGTGTGGTTTGTTTTGCGATTCTTGTTTTGAATATTGGTTATTGCGTTATGGATAGAGAGTAGTCTTTCCGCCATTATAAAAGCAGAATGCTGTTTCTATTTTCTTGAAGAAAATAAGAATCCAGTGTTCTGCTTTTAGTCTATCCAGCCAAATTCGTTGAAAGGATAAATAATTAATTCAGATTTGCCGATAATATCATCTCGTGGAATAAACCCAAGTCCATTGCGGCTGTCTTTACTAATCAGTCGATTGTCTCCCATGACAAAATAATTATTTTCAGGAATTTCTAACGGACCAAAATTATTAGTTTGTGCAATGACTTCATCGCTTAAAAAATGCTGCTGATAGGCCTGACCATCGATATATAATTGACTGTTTTCAATTTCTATCGTTTCTCCGGGCATCCCGATAATACGTTTTACATAGTTTTTTGGCGGCTGATGGATGATGACCACATCGCCCCTGCCAGGGTCATCTATCGTGTAAACAATTTTATTAAAAATGACACGCTCTCCATCCTGAAGAGTGGGATACATGCTTTCTCCTTCTACAATGGAAGTGGCAAAAATAAATGTCCTGAGAAAGAAAGCAAGCATTATCGTAATAATAATTGCCTTCAGCCAGCCTACCCATTCTTTTTTTTGATCGGTATTTTCCACTAACTCATCTCCAAAACGTGCATAGTCTCCTTTTATCGTAGCATGTTTACGCGATTTTGCGCAAACATGCCAGTGGAAACAATTGAAAAATATATTGCGGAAGAGAAATAATATCCATTTACTTTTTATTTAACAGGTATGCTTCTAATCGATCCAATCCTTCTTTTAAAATGTCCTCGTGATAGGCATAGCTTAGACGCATATAGCCTTCGCCGTCTTTAGAGAAGCTGCTGCCTGGAACAAGAGCGACTCTGGCGTTCCGGACCAGGGAGAGCCCTAAATCAAATGAACTCATATCATTTAATGTCAGCTTTGGAAAAATATAAAATGCGCCCTGCGGCTGCTCAACCTCCAATCCCATGCCTGTCAAACGTTCATACACATAATCCCTTCGTTTTTTAAACACTTCTTTTATATATGCCGTGTGTTCCTGATAAGTAGTCATTGCTTCTAAAGCAGCGTATTGGCTGATGGAAGCAGCACAAGATACATTGTATTGGTGAACCTTTAACATTTGCTCTGATATCCATTCAGGAGCAAGGGTGTATCCGATACGAAAGCCTGTCATGGAGTGTGATTTAGATACACCGTTGATAACGATGGTTTGATTTTTTAAATCGGAAATCGAAGCAATCGATGTGTGGGCAAAATCAAAAACAATCTCACTGTAGATTTCATCGGATAAAATAAATATTTCTTTCCCTTTAATCACTCCGGCAAGAGCTTCTAATTCTTCTCTAGAATAGGCTGCACCAGTCGGGTTAGAAGGGGAAGGAAGAACAATACATTTGGTATTTTCATTGATAACATCTGCCAATGCTTCCGGAGTAAACTTAAACCCGGTATTAGTTGTATCTACATGAACCGGTTTGGCGCCAGCGAGCGTAATCAGCGGTTCATAGCCCGGATAAATAGGACTTGGCAAAATCACTTCATCCCCAGGTGTAAGGATGGTCCGGAAAGTAATATCAATTGCCTCAGATGCACCAGAAGTAACAATAATTTCCGAATCCGGCTGATAAGCCAGCTCATAATTTGTCTTGTAATAGGTATGTATGGCTTTTCGTAACTCCCAGATTCCTTGATTCGGTGTGTACGTTGTGAAGTTATTCTCAATCGCCTGAATTCCTGCATTTTTTACATTATCCGGAGTATGGAAATCCGGCTGTCCGATTGTTAAAGAAACGACGTCCTTTTCATCAGAAACCAGATTAAAGAATTTACGGATTCCCGATATTTCAATATTTTTTACATTGTTATTTATTAAATGCTTCAACATAATCACCTACGCTTAAAAAGTAAAATTTTCATTAAATGTTCAAATAATTTGGATTAATACGAATGAAATTGGGTATAATAAAAATATAGAATAAAATAAAAGGAGAATACAATATGCGACCAAGATCTCTTAATTTCGAACAGCTTGTTGACATGAATAGACAAGAATTATTAAACGATGAGAAAAGTATATCACAAATTGAAGAGAAGTTAGACAAGAAACAAGAAGCTTTTTTATTGAATCATAAAAAGAATAAAAACGAATTAACCGCTGAGTAGGAGAAATCCTTGCTAAAGCGGTTTTTTATTGGAGAGAGGGAAGAGGAATAAAAAAACGATTTTGAAGCAGCCCTGTTCTTATTGTATCATCTTTATAAAATAAGGGATTTTACCGCCGTATAAAATCGTTTCAACATGACGAAACTGAATAGCAGCGAAATCAGAAAGAAAAGGTGAGAACATGTTGCTGTCAGGGATAGTATCTATCGGAAATGTTGGAATTAATATTACTTATATTTATGTCATTATGATGCTGTTATGCAGTACAGCTGTGTACTATCTGACGAAAAAAATATATCAATGGGCGGTTAGAAAGCAAATGATGCGGTTTCTGGCATATATCGGTGCAAGCATTATTGTGATTAGCTTAACGATTATAACAGCTGTCATCCAGGAAAGGGATGCTTGGCACTTTCTAAGGGCTGCTATGCAAAGCCTCGCTTTTTTAGGCATCTGCTTAGCTATTTTTCCATTATTGCATCAATTTTTATTGAAAAGAAAATAATCTTCGGCAAATGTTATTTTCTTTTTAATACGGCAATAAAATGTTTATATACGATGGGCCAAAGATTAATGTCTGGCCAGCTTCCTTATTTCTTTTTAGAGCGTGCAGGAGGCCAATCCATTTTTCCTAACGAAGAAGGTACGTAATAGCTGGAGCGATGTTTTTTGGCAGGGGTCGATTTTGGTTTTTCCTGCTTCCAGTTAATATACTGACAAATTAGCCGTTTAGCTTGAGATAAAGACATTTTTACAGGCGGGTTGCGATAGCTTTGGTCTAATGCACCCAGATGCTTCAGATGTTTTAAATCCTCTTTGGCAGGAGGGATATGGAAGCAATATTCTCCAACCTTAATAAGCACTGTAGAATGTTGATTGCTAAGCTTGGGATGGTCAGAAAAATGCAACCCTTTTTTAGAAGCTTTTTTCTCTTTTAATAATTTTTCGATGGCTTGTTTTTTTAATTGATACAGCTGCTTCGGGTCAGGAGCCGTTTTTGCATGCTTATTAATAACAAATAAAGCCTGCGCCAGCTTTTCAACCTCAACGTCATGTTTCATTTTTAGTCTCTCCCTTTAAAAAAGGATTCAATCAATCTATATTTAATTAATACTCTAACTTAAAATTTATGGAATTTCAATACTATATCGAAAAAATACGAACAAATGCACTAGTTTTGTGCCGGGTGAAAAATAAAAGCTTGAATAATGCTTGCGCCAGCAAGGATTACGCGTATAAGCACGTGCTGAGAAAAATATACTGTAGATTATTAGGAAGGCATGATAGTAATTTCCGAATTCAGGGAAGAAAAAAGACCCTCGCATGGCGGCTAAGGTCTTTTCAGATGAGCAAGAAGAAATATCATTTTAGTGCTGTGGGAATGCTTTGTTGAAATATCGTGCTGTCTAATTTACTTTTTTTAAGTCATCAAGAATTGCATCCATGTTATCAAATTCCACTCCATCATAATTTTTGACAACTTCACCTTCCGGGCTGACTAGAAAGAAAGATGTCCCGTGGAGAACCTGATCATCTCCCTCTGCGGGGGCTTGAACAAGGTTTTTAAAATGCTTAATGGAAAATTCGCGGATCGTTTCAAAATCATAACCAGTGACGAAAGACCAATTATCGAAATTCACATCATAGTTAGAGGCATAATCCTTTAATACCTCAGGGGTATCGAAATCTGGATCTACGCTAAAAGAAACAATCTGTGCATCGATGCCTTCCTCTTCCATCATGGATTGCAGGTGAGCCATATTATATGTCATCGGCATACAGACGGTGGTACAGTTTGTAAAGATAAAATCAGCAATCCACCATTCTCCTTTTAAATCTTCAAGGGAGAGCTGTTCTTCATCCTGTGTCGTATACTCAAATTCCGGGACTTGTTCTGACATGGTTGTTTCAATTGCGTAACCCTGTCCGCAGCCTGCTAATACGAAAAATAAACCAATAAGTAATAAATAATGTCTCATATCATTAAACCCTTTCCTACTGTATCTTATGTTCATTATAGCATTGGGGAAAATGTTGAAAAAGTCTCTCATATGAAGGAATTATGACATTTTAAACCGGGCTGCCCGGATATCTTTCTTTCGATAAAATTTTACTGCAATCCAATTCTTTCAAGCTGAAGGATAATCGAGCCCTTTAATAGTGATTCTCCAATCGCTGCTGCAGGCGAAAATCGAGGTTATCCCATGAAGAAACAAAAAATTCTGCAGGTAAAGCATTAATTTGGATGTAATGTAAATACATGCAGCTCCGGTTTGCAGAAGAATCGATAAGGTAAACGGGTGGTTCCAATCCCGCTGTTCACGTATAATGTCAATCTATCTGAAACAGTGTATTTCCCTTGTACATATTTTTCTGCGTACGCCGGCGTATATAAATCGCCAATAAAAGGTAACCGGACCTGCCCTCCATGGCTATGACCTGATAATTGAATATCCACAGGATAATCCTTCACCATATCGGCAAGGTCAGGCTCGTGCGCAAGAAGAATGGTGAAATCAGAAGCTGTCCGATCTCTTAACGATTGACTGACATCCGGATTCCCAAGCATTGCATCATCCAGTCCAGCCAGCAGAAAGGAAGCATTCTCACGATGGATACGGGAGGCATTGTTTTGGAGCAAGGTAAAATCAGCTGCTTCAAAGGTTTCGTATAAAATATCCGTTCCATAGCCCCCATGATCATGATTTCCATAAATCCAAAACTTTCCTTCAGGCGCCTCCAGCTGCTGTAATATACGGATGAGACTGTCGTCCCAGTGATAATTATTAGGTTCGTCTACTAAGTCCCCTGTAAATAAAATCAAGTCGGGTTCCAGATTATTAATTTTTGTAACAAGAGTTTCGAGCTGCTCTAAGCTATAATGGAAACCTAAATGGGTATCGGAAAATTGCACAATTTTAAACTGATTAAAAGCGTTGGGAATTTGTGGAGATGTAATTGATTCTTCTGTGATTTTCAGGAGAGAAGGTTCTATCTCACGAGCATAAAAATACGTTCCGCCGCTCAAACCAAATAATGTTAATAAGCTTCCTAAAGACCTTTTTAAAAATGTTCTGCGATTCATTGTATAATTTCCTTTCTGCATATAAACCAATACGAAAATTATAGCACGGATAGAAGCTTTTTTTCATTTGGCAAATAGGTAAAGTTTTATACTTTTTTATTTAAGATACAGTAAAATCATTCTTACTGCTTTTAAAGACCTGATTTATCGCGTTTTACTCGGACATAATTCTTCTGTAGAAATATGTGAAGGCACTTTTTTAGGAGCAATATTCTTCCAAATGAGGAATCTGCTGATACAATCACTGGGAGAGAACCGCAGAAGTATGTTAAACTAAAAGTGTGTGTATAACGAAAAATCAAGTAATATACTTTAAGGTGACCGTTTATGGGTAATTATCCTCGCAGATAACACCCGTGAACTTTTATGATGAAGATAGAGCAGGTCTCGCAGAAACGTTTTGGAAGAAGATGTATCTACCGGGTTACTTTCACAGCATTTCTAATAAGTTAAAAGCATCTTTGAATTTCAATCGTCTTTATATGAAGAAGGGGGTAAATAAGGTGAGTACAACGCAAGATAAACAATTGTCAGATATGAAAATCAGTGAAGTCCTTATACCTGCTGAAAAGGTAGCGCATGTCCAGCTCAATAATCCTTTAGAACATGCATTGCTGGTATTAATGAAATCCGGCTATGCAGCAGTGCCAGTACTTGATGCAACCTATAAATTTGCCGGGATTATCGGAAAAACCGTTATCCTGAATGAAGTACTCGGGATTGAAAGCTTTGAAATGGAACGCTTATCAGAAATTCGGGTAATGGACGCCATGGCTGCAAATGTACCGACCTTAACCAGAGAAAATAGTTTACTAGACGGGCTGAATGCTTCCATTGACCATCCATTTGTATGTATAGTAGATAAAGATGGTTATTTTGATGGTATTTTAACAAGAAGAGCAATATTGAAGCAAGTAAAAAAAGATATTTATATGAATGCATATAAAAAATAATAACAATGTCTCCATGACGTGGAAGAGCGATAGTTTATTCTGCTTCATGGGGATTTTTTTGCATGTTAGGAAATATATATGCTGAATTTAGCGCTTCAACATGTTCCATGGGGGAATAATCTTAGGCACCAGAAATACACTCCGCTTTCGTAGGCCCCGAGCTCATCTCCTTTGAAGAAGACTTAGCGATTGGCAAGAACATCGATATTTTAAATAACAAGTGGTTTTCTTGGTTTTTCTTACAGTAATATTAGTTGCCGATGAAGATGGCGTCTGCTAAAGTAAGAAGGAGATTATAGAAAATGGAGGAGTAGTTGATTATGGATGCAAATGAAATTATACAATTTATTTCTAATAGTAAGAAAAGCACACCTGTAAAAGTATACGTGAAGGGAGACTTGGACAAGCTTCCTGAACAGAACGAAATAAAGGCATTTGTTGATGCGAAAAGCGGTACATTATTTGGAGAATGGAAAGCAGTAGAGCAATTCTTAAAAGATAATGAAGCTGTTATCGAAGATTATGTTATTGAAAATGATCGCCGTAACTCTGCTATCCCAATGCTGGATTTAAAAAATATCAATGCGCGTATCGAGCCGGGTGCGATTATTCGTGACCAGGTAGAAATTGGCGATGGTGTTGTAATCATGATGGGTGCATCAATTAATATTGGTGCTGTTATCGGTGAAGGAACGATGATTGATATGAATGCAGTTCTTGGCGGGAGAGCTACTGTAGGAAAGAACTGTCATATTGGTGCAGGTACTGTCCTTGCCGGCGTAATTGAGCCGCCATCTGCTAAACCAGTTATCGTAGAAGATGATGTGGTAATTGGCGCAAATGTTGTTGTCCTTGAAGGAATCACGATTGGAAAAGGCTCTATTGTTGCAGCAGGATCTATTGTTACCAAGGACGTAGAACCAAACACATTAGTCGGCGGTACACCTGCCCGAGTTTTAAAAGAAATCGATGAGCAGACAAAATCGAAAACAGAAATCAAACAAGAGCTTCGTAAATTAGATAATTAAGGCAGATGAAAACTTTATGACAGCAATTGATTTGCAAACGATCCGCAGGGAACTGCATCAGATTCCTGAATTAGGTTTCAGGGAGGAAAAGACGCAAAAGTACCTGCTCGCAAAAATTCAAGAAATGGCGACAGATCGTGTTGAAGTGAGAACATGGCGGACCGGTATTTTAGTACATGTATCTGGAACCAATCCAACAAAGCGGATTGGTTTTCGGTCTGATATCGACGGACTCCCCATTTTGGAAGACACAGGCTTCGACTTTGCTTCAACGCATAGGGGACAAATGCATGCGTGCGGACACGATTTCCATATGACCATTGCTTTGGCAGCACTCAACAGGCTGATTGAACAGCCTGTAAAGGATGATGTGCTATTTATTTTTCAGCCAGCTGAAGAAGGCCCGGGCGGCGCAAAGCCGATGATTGCGTCAGAAGAATTTCTTGCATGGAAACCAGATACGATTTTTGCACTGCATATTGCTCCAGAGCTGCCAGTTGGTCAGGTATCCTCTAAATCTGGACTTTTATTTGCTAATACGAGTGAGCTGTTCCTGGATTTTAAAGGACTTGGCGGCCATGCTGCCTATCCGCATTTAGCGAAGGACATGACCGTAGCAGCGAGTAATTTTGTTGTGCAGGCTCAGCAAATTGTCTCCAGAAGGTTAAATCCGTTAGACGGTTCCGTCGTTACGATTGGAAAAATGGAGAGCGGATTTGTTCAGAATGCCATAGCGGAGACAGCTCGTTTGGAAGGAACCATTCGAACGACAGAAGCTTCCTCCATCATATTGGTGAAGGAAGAGCTGGAGAGGCTGATCAAAGGATTTGAAATAGCCTATGATTGCCAAATAAATGTCGATTATGGAGCGAATTATTACCAGGTAGTAAATGAAGAAAAATATGTGGAGCTCTTTAAAACGTCTCTGGAAAACACGGGCATTACTTATGTTCAGGCTTCTGCAGCAATGACTGGAGAGGATTTTGGAGATATGCTAAAAGAGATTCCAGGATTTATGTTCTGGCTTGGGGTAAATTCTCCATATGGACTGCATCATGCGAAGCTAACCCCGGATGAAGCTGCGCTTTCTGTAGGGGCGGAAGCTGTAGAAACCTATATCCGCTCCATTGGTAGTGTTTGACAGGTATATTAGGGTTTAATAAAAAAGATTTTCTCTTGTAATGGGGGAAATCTTTTTTATATGCTCTATTCTTCTAAAATCAAATGCATACATCTTCCTCCCTCATCATATATCAGTTAAAGAGAATAGGAAGGAGTGACCTCATGCAGATTTATGATGCCCTCCCTGATTTATCTAAATTCAAACCATTGCCCGGAAGTAATCAATCCCTGTTATTTTCTAGCGGAAAGCCGATTCTTGTTATATTTTGGTCTGTTAGCTGTTCATCCTGTGATTATTTCTTGCAAAAGCTGGCTGCTATTCCTCCAATCAAATACCAAAAAGTGATTACTATATTGATTCACACATATTTAGATGGTGAACAAATCAGCCTGCCTGAAATAAAAAATAAACTAAATCAGCTGCATGTTGATGCTGTATATTTAGATGATGTAACTGGACAATTGGATGATATATTTCAGTTCCGTTATGTACCTGCGTTATACTTATTTGATAAACAGGAAAAGCTGCGGTTCAAACAAATTGGAAAACCTTCTACAAGTTTGGTAGAACAGCGTTTGAGACGATTAATCAATACAAAATAAATAAAATATATAGACTCTATTCTTTCCGGGATGGAGTTTTTTTGTGCAAAAGGAGCAGATTATGGATGGTTTCAAAATATTTCACGGATAGAAATCACGCAACAAAAGCTGTCTTAAAAAATTTATCAAAAATTTTCAAAAAAATTTCACAAAACAGTAGAAATTTATTTCGGAAACCGTTATATTAGTTATTACGGATTAGTGGAAAGGGGGAATTAATTTTGAATACCTTTAAAAAACTGAAGCATTTCTATTGGCCTTATAAAAAGTATTTTATTTGGTCGATTATTTGTATGCTTATCGTTACCAGCATTATGGTTGTTTATCCGATTATCCTGCAAATTACAATCGATGAAGTAGTTGCTGAACAGAGATATGGACTGATTCCTTATATTTGTGGCGTATTCTTAGGGTTGATGATGATAAAGGGTGTATCTACTTTTTTCTTTCAGTACCTGGGTGATTTATTTGGAATGACCTCTGTATATAAGCTGCGTGAATCATTATACGATAAGCTGCAAGCGCTGGCATTTAAATATTATGATAATGCCAAAACAGGGGATATTATGTCCCGGCTGACTGCAGATGTCGAAGGATTTCGTTTCTTTCTTTCGGTAGGTTTTGCAGAATTGATTCGCGTTGTGTCGTTGATGCTGATAAGTATTTCGGTTATGTTTTATTATTCTATTCCTCTAGCACTTATAACAATGGCGGCGATGCCGTTTCTGGCATTTGTTGTTTATAAATTTGATAAGCAGGTTCATCCGGCCTTTCGAAATATCAGGCGCTCCTTTGGAAAGTTAAATACAAGAGTACAGGAAAATATAAGCGGGATGAATACGGTTAAATCATTATCAAGAGAAGACTTTGAGATTGGCAGGTTTTCTGAAAGTAATGATAATTACCGCCAAAAATATTTGTTTACATCAGGTTTGTGGGCAAAGTATTTTCCGGTGATGGAATTTATCGGAAATGTCAGCGCCGTTGTTTTATTAGCGTTTGGCGGTTTTTTTGTCATAAATGGATCCATGACGACCGGACAATTAATGGCCTTTTTCAGTTTAGTCTGGTTTATCATGGGACCGCTTATGAACTTAGGATTTATCATTAATCAATTTTCACAGGCAAAAGCATCTGGAGAGCGGCTGCTGGAGATCCTCGAAGCGCCTGAAGATATCGAAGAAAAGACTGGTGCGATGGATGCTGATATTCAAGGTCATGTCACCTTTAAGGATGTCACATTAACATATATCGAGGAAGATGATGAAGCATTAAAACATGTCAGCTTCGATGCCCCGCCGGGCAAAACAATCGGGTTAATCGGCGCAACAGGCGCAGGAAAAACAAGTATTACCCAGCTGCTTACACGGTTTTATGAACCGGAAGAGGGGGAAGTTTTAATCGATGGGCGCCCTGTTTCGGACTATAAGCTGAAGAGTCTCCGCAGCCAAATTGGTTTTGTTCTGCAGGAGCCGTTCCTTTTTTCCACAACCATTAAAGAAAATATTTCTTATGGTACACCAGGAATTCAGGAAGAAGAAATTGTTGCAGCGGCAAAAATGGCGCAAGCGCATGATTTTATCATGGAGCTTCCAAAAGGATATGATACGCTTCTGGGAGAAAGAGGAATGGGGCTATCCGGGGGGCAGAAACAGCGGATAGCTATAGCCAGAGCCATTTGTATCGATCCGAGTATTCTTGTATTAGATGATGCAACGTCTGCTGTTGATATGCAGACGGAGCATAAGATTCAAAAGGCATTGCGCGAAGTGATGAAGAACAGAACATCCTTTATTATTGCGCACCGTATTTCCTCTTTAAAGCATGCAGATGAAATTTTAGTGCTGGAAGACGGGGAAATCGTTGAACGGGGCACTCATGACTTCTTGTTGAAAAATAAAGGTCCTTATGAACGTATTTATAATATCCAATATCAAGACCGCGAAGAGATTATGAGTGTGGTCAATTAAGGGAGGCGGCGTATATTGGCAAAAGCAAAAGAAGCTAAAAAGCAAAGTAATCATCTGGAGCGATTTCACTATACAATAGACCAGACAATTGAAAAGCCGTTTAACTGGGAACAGATGTGGAGATTGCTTCAGTTCTTAAAGCCTTATTCCAAAACATACTTGCCAGGTGCGATTATTGCAATGATGATTGCTACAGCTGTCCGATTATCTATACCGATTCTGATTGGAAAGGTAGCTGTGGATATTGCGATTGCCCAGAATGATGGAAATCTGTTAGTTTATCTAGTTGCAGGGATTGCTATTCTTTATATTATCAGTTTTATCGCCAATCGATTCCGGATCAAATGGGTAAATATTTTGGGGCAGAATGTAATCTATGATTTAAGGCAAAAGCTATTTTCCCATGTACAGAGGCTGTCACATCGGTTTTTCGATAACCGCTCGGCAGGATCTATCCTAGTCCGGATTTTAAATGATATTAATTCCCTGCAGGAACTATTTACCAACGGAATTATTAATCTGTTGATGGATATTTTAATGTTGAGCGGCATTATTATTATCCTGTTTATAATGAGCCCGCCTCTGGCGTTGGCGGTGGTAATCGTCATTCCGCTGATGTTTATTATATCAACTGCATTAAGAAGAAAAATTAGAAGAGCATGGCAGCTTGTCCGCCTGCAGCAATCGAGAATGAATTCACATTTAAATGAAGGACTGCAGGGAATGCGTATTACCCAATCCTTCTCTCAAGAAAAAGAGAATGCGGAATTCTTTGATGGTGTAAATTCAGGCTTCTTTAACAGCTCCCGTGATGCAGCGAAGAAAAGTGCTTTTTTCCGTCCGCTTGTAGATATCTGTGACGCAGCCGGGACCATTATATTAATCGCTTTTGGCTCTTACTTAATTTTGAACGGAACGATTGAATTAGGGACGTTTATTTCCTTTGCATTCTTCTTAGGGATGTTTTGGGAGCCGATTTCCAGGCTGGGTCAGATGTATAATCAGCTGCTGATGGCAATGGCCTCCTCCGAGCGTATTTTTGAATTTTTGGATGAACAGCCTAATGTGGAAGAAAAAGAAGGCGCATATCAATTTGAAAAGATGGATGGCCAGATTGAATTTGATGAAGTCGAATTCGCTTATAATGCAGATCGGATGGCATTAAAAAAGATTTCCTTGAAGATGGAGGCAGGTCAGACAATAGCCTTGGTTGGTCATACGGGAAGCGGAAAGTCTACCATTGCCAACCTGATCAGCCGTTTCTATGATCCTACATCTGGAGCAGTAAAAGTGGACGGACATGATCTGCGGGACGTGACGTTAGACAGTCTAAGACAGCGGATTAGTGTTGTTCTTCAAGATACGTTTATCTTTTCTGGAACAATTATGGAAAATATCCGCTTCGGCAGACCGGACGCGAAGGATGAAGAAGTAAAGGAAGCGGCAAAGGTTGTTGGAGCAGACAGTTTTATCAGCCGGTTAGCCAATGGTTACGAGACAGAAGTGGAAGAGCGGGGGAATATTCTATCTGCCGGTGAAAGACAATTATTGTCCTTCGCAAGGGCGCTTTTGGCAAATCCGAGCATCATTATATTGGATGAAGCTACAGCAAGTATTGATACCGAATCGGAAGTGAAGATTCAAAAAGCATTGAAACGTTTATTAAAAGGAAGAACGTCGATTATAATTGCCCATCGTCTGTCTACGATTCGAGAAGCGGACTGCATCTATGTTCTGGAGCACGGAGAGGTTTTAGAATATGGAAATCATCAGGAATTAATGCAGCAGCACGGAAAATATTATGAACTTGTTAAATCACAATTCACGATGCTGGATGCTATATAAATAAAAGGAAGGGAGCAGCTGCAATTGTGGCTGTTCTTTTCTTCTTTTATCGCAATGCAAGATAAAGTAAAATTCCCCGCTGAATAATGTTTTACATTATGTTAATATATAGAAATGAAAGACTGGAGGTTGCTTGTCATGAAAAAAGATTTTGCAGTAATTGGTCTCGGCAGATTTGGCGGAAGCATTTGTAAAGAACTAAGCGATAAAGGAATGCACGTTCTCGCCATTGATTCAGATGAGACGAAGGTCAATGAATATAAAAATATTGCATATCATGCTGTCGGACTTGATGCGACAGATGAAGATGCCTTGAAAGAAATAGGGATTACCAATTTTGATCATGTTATTGTAGCTATCGGAGAAAACATCCAGGCAAGTATTCTGGCCGCGGTTATCTTGACGGATTTAGAAATAAGAAGGATCACGGTGAAGGCCCAGAATGATTATCATGAAAAAATTCTGAATCGGATTGGCGTTCATCATGTCGTCCATCCCGAAAGAGATATGGGCAAGCGGCTGGCACATAGCTTCATATCCAATAATATTTTAGAGTATCTGGAGCTATCCAATGAGCACAGCATCGTAGAGGTTATCGCAGGCAAGAAAATGATTGGTAAAAATTTAATTACACTGGATGTCCGGGCAAAGTTTGGGTGTAATATTGTTGCGATAAAAAGAGGATCAGAAATTGATGTATCCCCTGAAGCAGATGAGCCTCTCCATGAAGGAGATATACTTATTGTAATTGGGGCAGATCAGGATATTAATCGGTTTGAAAAAGCATTTATTTTTGATTAACTATAAGTTCGTCCTCTTTAAAAGACCCTTTCACATTGAATATCTTTGTAAAAGGGTCTTTTCTAATTATCAGCTAAAGCTGCTCATTGTCAAAGCGGTAGATAAGAAGGCGCTCGTCTGGATTCAGCCAGTATGCTTTTAGTTTTATTTCCTGCAATAATTCAAAAGGGCTATCATATTCAAGGAATTGAATATATGTATCATGAGGGTAATATAGAATAATATCTACCACCCTCGGGGCCTCTTCAACTGATTTTAAAATATTAGAGGTAATGCGCTTAAAAATTTGTACAGAAAAAGGATTGAAAAAATAAAAATGATTATCCTTTGCACGAATTTTATATTCCTCTGCCAAGCAGCAAATAAATTGAATATCGGTCTGCTTATCCTCAGCGTTTATTGAGTGTGTATATGTTTGTAAATTATGCTGGGCATCGTTAAAAAAATGCGTGTTCATTTCTATGCCAGTCACCGATATCTGCTGAAAAAAATCAAGATAAAAGGCTAAACGTCCTTTTCCACATCCAAAATCGATGACAGTGCCTTGTTTATCAAGCGTATAATTTTTCGTTAATTTTTCCAAAGCGCTGTATGGAGTCGGCTCATAAGGATTGTAATGATGTGATTCAGGATAGATTGTTTTCTTATCCTCGATGGTATGAATTTGCAACAGCTTATCATAATATTTATCCTTCATAAACAAGTACCTCTTTCTGGATAGCAGTGCCGCCCATTTTAAAGAAAAGCTCCATTCTCCAAAAATAATTTTTCAGGAGAATGGAGCTTCTGTTCTTTATATTTCCATAATGATTGGTAAGACCATTGGACGACGTTTCGTTTTTTCATATAAGAATGGAGCAATCGTATCTGTAATTTCATTTTTAATTTCAGACCATTGTGTTGTACGGCGTTCCATTACTTTTTCTAAATGCTTAGCGACAAGTTTTTGCGCATCGTTGATAAGGTCTTCTGATTCACGCATATAGACAAAACCGCGAGAAATAATATCTGGACCTGATTCAATTTTAAATTCTTTCATGTTGATACTTACAACAACAATTACTAAGCCTTCTTCAGACAGAATTCTGCGGTCTCTAAGAACAATATTCCCGATATCGCCAATTCCGCTTCCATCAACATAGATAGAGCCGGATGGGATTTTACCTGCAATCGCAGCTTGGTCTTTTCCAAGGGCCAGTACATCTCCATTGTCCATAATAAAGGAATGATTTTCTTTGACCCCGCATGATTCAGCTAATTTCATATGCTCGATTAACATACGATACTCCCCATGAATCGGCATGAAGAATTTCGGTTTGATTAAACGAAGCATCAGTTTTTGCTCTTCTTGACTTCCATGACCAGAAGTATGAATATTATTCAGTTTTCCGTGAATAACATCCGCTCCTGCACGGTATAATTTATTGATAGTTCTGCTTACGCTGACAGTGTTCCCCGGGATTGGCGAGGATGAAAATACAACGGTATCTCCAGGAATAAGTTGAATTTGCCGATGTGTTCCATTAGCAATTCGAGAGAGTGCTGCCATCGTCTCGCCTTGTGAACCAGTACAGAGGATCGTCACTTCATTTGCCGGAA
The DNA here is from genome assembly GCF_000821065.1 of Oceanobacillus oncorhynchi. Taxonomy (GTDB): domain Bacteria; phylum Bacillota; class Bacilli; order Bacillales; family Amphibacillaceae; genus Oceanobacillus; species Oceanobacillus oncorhynchi. The sequence continues at coordinate 4,407,680 of NZ_CDGG01000001.1, read as the reverse complement.
GACGATTAATTTGGTTTCCGTCAATAAACGTATCTTTAGGTGCCTGGATGTAACCCAGCTCCTGGCCGATGTTTATCGCGGATTCCATACTTCTTCCGAAGACAGCAACTTTACGGTTATGCTTCACGGACGCTTCAACTACTTGCTGGAGGCGATAAATATTAGACGCAAACGTAGCAAAAATCAGTCTGCCGTCAACACGGCTGAATATATCCTGAATGCTTTCACCAACGACGCTTTCTGACATTGTAAATCCAGGTACTTCACTATTCGTACTATCGGATAGGAGGCATAATACTCCTTCTTCGCCAATTTGAGCCATTTTAGCAAGGTTTGCTGGTTCACCGACTGGTGTGAAATCAAATTTGAAATCGCCGGTATGAACGACATTTCCAGGCGGTGTTTTTACAACAATACCAAATGAATCTGGAATACTGTGTGTAACACGGAAAAAGCTAACGGAAGTTTTACGGAATTTTATCACATCGTCTTCTTGAATGGAAATTAGCTTGGTACTGCGTAATAAACCGTGTTCTTCTAATTTATTACGAATTAAACCGAGAGCTAATTTTCCGGCATAAATTGGCACATTAATTTGTTTTAATAAGAATGGGATTCCACCAATATGATCTTCGTGACCATGTGTAACAAAAAGACCCTTGATTTTATCTTGATTTTGCACAAGATAGGTGTAATCCGGGATTACATAATCAATACCAAGAAGGTCATCCTCAGGGAATTTGATTCCTGAATCAATAAGGATAATCTCATCCTGGAATTGAACTGCATACGTATTTTTGCCGATTTCCCCAAGTCCGCCCAGGGCAAATACAGCCGTCTGATCATTTTTTACAAACTTCATTACTATACGTTCTCCACTTCAAAATTGCCGGTACTTTTTTCGTATTCGAGATGTGCCTCATCTAATACTTGAATGTACTCAATGTTAATATCGCGGTCACTAATTTTTGATCTTGCTTCTCTGACGGATTCAGCTTCTACATAGAGGCTCTCCGTACGTTCTCTTACAGGCACTTCTTTACGTGATGCCTGATATAATACTTTAAAAATCATTTCATCTCTCCTTTAAAATTTAAAAACTTTATTTAGTCAGGGTTATTCATACGATGTGTTGTATTCCGTTATAAAAGGCAAGTTTCCGTCAGCTCACCTGAAAAATGGCTTTTCTAATTAAGAATGATATTCTTATTTGGCTGTTCATTATTTATTAGTAGTTGGTACGCGTCCCTCTTTGCCTAGTAAATCCTTCAAACGTTTTTTTAGTTTCTCTTTAAGACGTTTCAGCATAAGGACTCACTTCTCCTTCCGATAATATAGAAAAGCAAATTTAACCCTCTACCGTCCAATCCTCTTATCTATAGTATAGTACGAAATTGGAAAGAATTAAATAAAAAACGATAAATAATAAAAAATATTCCTTTGTTCGTGTTTGCTAAACTATTTCTATCATCGTCTAAATCAGCAATTTTATACAGTTTGAAAAGAATTTTCCGGGAGCGCTAAATTAATTGATTTCAATGGAATTATCCGGAATGGCAAAAGGATTCTCCTCGTTGATCCGGTCAAAAAACATAATACCGTTTGTATGATCGATTTCATGTTGAAAAACAATAGCCGGATAATCTTTTAAACGCAATTTAACTGGATTATCATTTATATCTGTTGCAGTTATAGTAATACGAGCGTGTCTTGGGACATATCCTTCTATAACACGGTCAACAGATAAGCAGCCCTCTCCATTTTGCAAGTATGCCTGCTCTACAGAGTGACTGATGATTTTAGGGTTGGCCAGTCCCATACTGTATTTTTTTCCTTTGCTGTCTTCAAAATGCAGTGCAATCAATTGTTTTTCAATGCCAAGCTGAGGGGCAGCCAGACCTACTCCGGCTCTTAAATTATATTTTTCAGCTATTTCATCATCTTGACTGTTTTTTAAGAATTGAAGCATATCTTCTAATAATTGTTTGTTTTCCGCAGACAGCGGCACATCTACCTTAGCGGCTTTTTTTGTTAAAGAAGGATGTCCTTCTCTGACAATATCTTTCATTGTTATCATGTTTACGACTCCTTTATATCTGTTTATTTACGTTATAGAGGATGTTCAAAAGGTTCCTGAATAATAAGCGGCAAACTCTTTTATTGACTTGGCTTTTCCTGGGCGCAGCGATTACTAGCTACATTGAAAATCATTCGTTCCTTTTGAACACGTTAGCTTAAATTATAAAATAATGCGAGACAAGTCTGTTGCTTATCATAACACATAAATTTAAACATGGATGATATTTCATATTATAAAATAGGAGGGGAGGATGTAAAAGGTTTTGCTCTAGTCTTTCCTGAACTTCGCATCATATGTTACAATTTTAGTCGTATATAGTTTAAAAAACGGATACATAGGAAAAACAAAAAGAAACGTACATATTGGAGGTTTTTTTGTGTCAAAAAAAGGTTATTTATACGCAATTATTATTTCTTCTTTATTATTCATTGCTGCATGCAGCAGTAAATCTGCTGAAGAACAAATACATGATCATCTTGAAGAAGCAATTCAAATAGAAGAAGGATATGAAACACAGCAGCAGGAAATTGAAGAACTGGAGCAGCAGGAACAGGAAATATTCAGTCAGATTGTGGAGCTGGATATGGAGCAATTTGATCAGATTCAAGAATTATCACAGGAAGCCATTTCTATCGTTGAACAAAAGCAGGAAAAGCTTGGTGAAGAAAGAGAAAGCATTGAAGCTTCTCAAGAAGAATTTGAACAAGTGGAGTCCCTTATCTCTGATTTAGAGGATGAAAATGTTCAGCAGGAAGCAGAAAGCATGTATGACATCATGATAGAGCGATATACAACATACTATGATTTAAATGATACGTACCAAACCTCCGTCGACCAGGAAAAAGAGTTATATGAAATGCTGCAGCAGGAAGAGCTTGAACAGGATGAAGTAACCAGTCATTTAGAAGCTTTAAATGAAAATTATGAAGGAATTATTGCATTGAATGAAGAATTTAATCAATTGACAGCTGACTATAATGAAGCAAAACGTACATTTTATGAAGTATCGGATTTAAATGTAAGTTATGAAGACGAATCAGATGCCGATACAGAAGAATAATTACCGTTAAGCACCTCCTGCTCAGGAAAAACCTGCGCAGGAGGTTTTTTGAAGAATAGGAAAGTATATAAAAAAATGCTGAATATAGCCGCTCCAACAGGTTTCATGGGCTGAGTAATCTTAGGCCCCAGAAATACACTACGCTTTCCGTGAGCACCGAGCTCAGTCTCTTTTAAAGAAGACTTGCTGATGGGCAGCCAATAGGTGTAGACAGAGCTAAAGTTGGGACTTCGATTACTAAAACCACTGCGCATTCCCACAGGAGTCTCTGTGTATTTCTTCTGGGACTGGGACTGCGATTACTCGTCCCATCAAAAAGCGTCGCTAGAATTAGCGTTATTTCCTTGTGAAAAAGCAAATAAAACATAATTCTTCTTAGATGGGAGCGACTTCCCGCAGCGGACATCTGCTCGGAAAGAATACCAGTATTTTAAAGACAAAGCGGTATTCTTGGTTTTTCTTAGCGGGTAGGATCGGATGTTCTTATAGAGCGCATGTATGCTGCAAAGAAAAAATTACAGCACAATGTTTTATGCAGGGAATGATACAAAATTGATACAGTTTTTTTACATAGTAATACAGTTTTTACTTGATGGAACAGGGAGCAGCAAACCCTTGAATCATATATCAATGTACAAGAAACAAACTGATTGACCATCCATAAAAAATGAGCTAAGATAATAGGAGATAAAAATTGTATTACTTTCTATTGCTCGTCCTTTTAGAACAGTAGTGATAAAATAATACAGATTAAAAATTTCTGCATTAGGGTAAAGGTATTAGTATGTAATTTTTATTGTTTAAGGGTAGAATAGTAAAAGGATACTTAATTTTGATATAAGAAAGGAAGAGGTGAATCATTTTGAAACAGGTACTTGAAAATATTGAAAACCAATTCGAAATGTTCCAAGTTCTAGATGAAAATGGAAAAGTTGTAAACAAAGATGATCTCCCTGATTTATCAGATGATGAATTGAAGGAGTTAATGAGACGCATGGTATATACACGTATACTTGATCAGCGTTCCATTGCACTTAACCGCCAAGGACGCTTAGGTTTCTATGCGCCGACTGCCGGTCAGGAGGCTTCTCAGTTAGGAAGTCAATTTGCATTAGAGCAAGATGATTTTATTTTACCGGGATATCGTGATGTTCCACAGTTGATTTGGCAGGGACTTCCATTATACCAAGCTTTCTTATTCTCTAAAGGACATTTTCATGGAAACCAATATCCAGATGAAGTAAGAGCGCTAAGCCCGCAAATCATAATCGGTGCACAGTATGTTCAAACAGCTGGCGTAGCACTTGGTTTGAAAAAACGCGGCAAGAAGAATGTAGCAATCACTTATACAGGTGACGGCGGTACTTCTCAAGGTGATTTCTACGAAGGAATAAACAATGCTGGCGCATTTAAAGCTCCTGCTATTTTTGTTGTGCAAAATAACCGTTTTGCTATTTCTGTTCCTGTAGAAAAACAAACCAATGCAAAAACATTAGCTCAAAAAGCTGTTGCTGCCGGAATTGAAGGAATTCAAGTAGACGGCATGGACGTTTTAGCAGTTTATGCAGCAACTAAAATGGCTCGTGACCGTGCAGTAGCAGGTGAAGGTCCTACCTTAATCGAAACATTAACTTACCGTTTTGGACCGCATACCATGTCTGGTGATGATCCAACTCGCTACCGTACAGAAGATATGGACAAAGAGTGGGAGCAAAAAGATCCGCTTGTTCGTTTCCGTAAATACCTCGAAGGTAAAAAGCTTTGGACAGAAGAAGATGAGAACAAAGTAATTGACGAAGCGAAAGAAGATATTAAAAAAGCAATTAAACAAGCTGAACAACAGCCTAAACAAAAAGTTACTGATTTAATTGATAATATGTATGAAGAGCTTCCAACTCATTTACAGGAGCAAAAAGAAATCTATCAAGCAAAGGAGTCGAAATAAATCATGGCACAAATGACAATGATTCAAGCAATCACTGATGCAATGCGCGTTGAGCTGAAAAATGACGAAAACGTGCTTGTATTTGGTGAAGATGTTGGACAAAATGGCGGAGTTTTCCGTGCTACGGAAGGTCTTCAAGATGAATTCGGCGAAGACCGTGTATTTGATACGCCGCTTGCTGAATCAGGAATTGGCGGCTTAGCCATTGGTTTAGCAATGGAAGGGTTCCGTCCGGTTCCAGAAATCCAGTTTTTCGGCTTCGTTTATGAAGTAATGGATTCGATTAACGGCCAAATGGCTCGTTTGCGTTATCGCTCCGGCGGCCATTACAATGCGCCAATTACTGTTCGTGCACCATTTGGCGGCGGGGTTCACACGCCTGAACTGCATGCGGACTCTTTAGAAGGTCTTATTGCACAACAGCCGGGTATGAAAGTAGTTATTCCTTCTACACCATATGAAGCAAAAGGACTGCTTATTTCTGCAATTCGCGATAATGATCCGGTTGTATTTTTAGAGCATATGAAGTTATACCGTTCTTTCCGCGGGGAAGTTCCGGAAGAAGATTATACCGTAGAGCTTGGAAAAGCTGACGTAAAACGCGAAGGTACTGACGTTACGTTACTTGCTTATGGCGCAATGGTGCATTCTTCATTAAAAGCAGCTGAAGAATTAGAGAAAGATGGTATTTCAGCAGAAGTAATCGACTTGCGTACGGTTTCTCCAGTAGATTATGACACCATTTTAGAGTCTGTTAAGAAAACAAATCGTGTCGTATTTGTCCAAGAAGCACAGCGTCAAGCTGGTATCGCTGGACAAGTTATTTCTGAAGTGCAAGAGAGAGCAATTTTACATTTAGAAGCTCCTATTCTTCGTGTTACTGCACCGGACACAGTTTATGCATTCTCTGATGCAGAGGAAGTATGGCTGCCAGACCATAAAGACATTGTTGAAAGAGTAAACGAAGTAATCAATTTCTAAATTATTTAGGAGGTCAAATCCATGGCATTTAATTTTAAATTACCAGATATCGGTGAAGGAATTCACGAAGGAGAGCTCGTTAAATGGTTCGTTAAAGAAGGCGACGAAGTAAAAGAAGACGATGTGCTTTGTGAAATTCAAAATGATAAATCTGTCGTTGAGATTCCATCTCAGGTAGACGGAACAGTTACAAAAATCCATGTGGCAGAAGGTGAAGTTGCAGTTGTAGGTGATACGTTAATTTCATTTGATGCAGAAGGATACGATGATGAAGAAGAGGAAGATACTAAATCAGACGATGCTTCTTCGGAATCAAAAGAAGAAAAAGCGGAAGAAAATGCGGATCAAGCGTCTGACGACAATGCATCTGAATCAGATGACAAGCGTGTTATCGCAATGCCATCTGTTCGTAAATTCGCACGTGAAAATGATGTGAATATTAAAGATGTACAAGGATCCGGCAAAAACGGACGTATTACAAAAGAAGACGTAGAAAGCTTCTTAAGCGGAGATCAGCCTGAGGCTTCTTCTGAATCTGCAGAACCGGCAACTTCTGAAGATACACAAGCAGCTGCTGCTCCACAAGGACAGTATCCGGAAACACGCGAGAAAATGACAGCAATGCGTAAAGCAATTGCTAAATCAATGGTTAACTCTAAATCAAAAGCTCCACACGTTACGTTAATGGACGAAGTGGATGTTACAGAATTAGTAGCTCACCGTAAGAAATTCAAAGCAGTTGCAGCAGAACAGGAAATCAAGTTAACGTACATGCCATATGTCGTTAAAGCATTGGTATCTGCGTCTAAGAAATTCCCAATCCTTAACTCTTACATTGATGATGCAACGGATGAAATTGTAGAAAAACATTACTACAATGTCGGAATTGCTGCAGACACAGATCGCGGACTTTTAGTGCCGGTTGTGAAAGATGCAGATAAAAAATCTATCTTCCAGATTTCTGATGAAATCAATGAATTGGCAGTTAAAGCGAGAGATGGTAAACTGAAACCAGACGAAATGAAAGGTGCTTCCAATACGATTTCCAATATTGGTTCAGCTGGCGGTCAGTGGTTCACTCCAGTATTAAACTATCCAGAGGCAGCTATTCTCGGAATTGGTCGTATTGCTGAAAAACCTGTCGTTCGTGATGGTGAAATCGTAGTGGCTCCAGTTCTTGCTGTATCCCTAAGCTTTGATCATCGTATCGTTGATGGTGCAACTGCTCAAAATGCATTGAACCAAATCAAACGTTTATTGAATGACCCACAATTAATTATGATGGAGGCGTAAGTCATGGTAGTAGGAGATTTCCCGGTAGAAGTAGACACACTTGTCGTTGGTGCTGGTCCAGGAGGCTATGTTGCAGCAATTCGTGCAGCACAGCTGGGACAAAAGGTTACAATTGTTGACAAAGGTGAATTAGGCGGCGTTTGTTTAAACGTTGGATGTATTCCTTCTAAAGCACTTATTGAAGCAGGACACAAATATCAGAATGCAAAAGGCTCTGATGATTTAGGTATTACAACAGAAAACGTAAGTCTTGACTTCTCTAAAGTACAAGATTGGAAAGCATCTGTTGTAAACAAACTTACTTCTGGTGTTCAAGGACTGTTAAAAGGAAATAAAGTGGATATTGTAAAAGGGGAAGCTTACTTCGTAGATGAGCATACGGTAAAAGTTGCCGGCGAAAAAGACTCTCAAACTTACAAATTTAACAACTGTATTCTTGGTACTGGTTCTTCACCAATTGAAATCCCTTCTTTCAAATTCTCTGAAAGAGTATTGGATTCTACAGGAGCATTGGCTCTAACTGAAGTTCCTGAAAAATTAGTTGTTATCGGTTCTGGTTATGTTGGAACTGAGCTTGGTACAGCTTATGCAAACTTCGGCACAGAAGTAACGTTCTTAGAAGGTGCTAAAGATATTCTTGGCGGCTTTGAAAAACAAATGACACAAGTTGTTAAAAAAACGCTGGATAAAAAAGGTGCTAAAATTGTTACAGAAGCAATGGCTAAAGGCGCAGAAGAAACAAAAGATGGTGTAAAAGTGACTTATGAAGCAAATGGCAAAGAAGAAGTCATTGAAGCTGATTACGTACTTGTTACAGTAGGACGCCGTCCAAACACAGAAGAACTTGGCTTAGAACAAATTGGTGTTGAAAAAGATGACAGAGGCTTGATTAAAGTGGATAATCAAGGAAGAACTTCTGTAAGCAACATCTTTGCAATCGGCGATATCGTTCCTGGTCCGGCTCTTGCTCATAAAGCATCTTATGAAGCTAAAATTGCCGCAGAAGCAATCAGCGGTGAAAAAGCAGCTATTGACTACAACGCTATTCCGGCAGTAGCATTTACGGAGCCTGAATTAGCAACAGTAGGTCTGTCTGAACAAGCTGCGAAAGATGCAGGTTATGACGTAAAAGCTGCGAAATTCCCATTTGCAGCAAATGGACGTGCATTATCGTTAAACACTTCAGAAGGCTTTGTGAAGCTGGTTACCCGCAAAGAAGATGGTCTTATCATCGGCGGTCAAATCGCTGGTCCAAATGCGAGTGACATGATTTCTGAAATCGGACTGGCTATTGAAGCTGGAATGACAGCAGAAGATATTGCATTAACTATCCATGCTCATCCAACACTAGGTGAGATTACGATGGAAGCTGCAGAAGTAGGCTTGGGTACACCAATCCACACAATGTAATATTTGTTGAAAAAAAAGGCATGCTCCGGGTATATATCCGGGCATGCCTTTTTTAAGGAATAAGAAAGCAATAAATACACTCCCTGCGGAAAGCGACTTCCTGAGACTGGGATTGCGATTACTCGCCCCATCGAAAAGAGTTTGCGATTACCCGCCTCATCAAAAAACGCCGAAGCGTACATCTCCTGGGCAAGAACACTGGTTTTTGAAGATCAGGCGGTGTCCTTGCTTTTCTTAAATATAAAAAGGGAGTCAGGCACCTGCTTTAATAATCCAAGGTGCCTGACTCCCTTTTATCATGCAATAAATCTATTCTGAAGGGTTTTACTCCTTCATGCAGAAGCTAGTAAATAATTTGATCATTTGCGCTGACAATGGATTCTAATGTCTCCATAAGATCTCCGCGTGACATATGATTTTCAATCGAGTAGATAACATCTTCATCTTTAAGTAAGTAAACACTATTATTATTTAAAGTATAATCTGACGGCAGCTCTTGATTATCCATGGTGCGTTTTTCCGGACTGGAAATTTCATCTGGATATTTTGCCTTCAAATCAACAAATGTATTCATATAACTATCATTATCTTCAGCTGGAGGAACATATATAACATGATAGTCTGTAAATTCAAATTCAATAACTTGCATGTTCTCTTCATGTTGACAGCTATTTAATATGGGAATCATAGTAAATAATAGTAGAATGATACCAAATTTCTTCATTCTATGTCACCTCTTCCCGAAAATAAAAGCAATCACTGTCACTTTTGTTTTCGCTGGATATAAATAGTTTAACAAATAAAATCCACTATTTAAGAGATGTTATAAAATAGTAACGAAAATGATATTAGAGTAACATTCTTTTGTAGCAATGTGTAATACTTTAAAAGAAAAGTAATGATAAACGTGTTTTGGTGTCGAAAACTGGGTATAAAAAAGCTCTCCTTAATTTTAAGGAGAGCTTTTCTTTAACATTATTTCATTCTTCAGCACAGTTTTTATTAGTTAAGATTCAGGTCTATTTTCTTCCTGATCAATCTCGGGAAGAGTTTTTTTGAATCCTTCTTTCATTTCTTTTATTTCTTTTTTCTGTTTTTCCCGGAACTCCGGATCATATCTGCGCTGTCTGGCTTCCAATGTTAAAATTTTATGTTCACTTTTCAATGCTTTCAAGAGAGAGTAGCACATAAAAATCATTAAAATAGCGAATGGAAATGCTGCGATTAACATAGCCATTTCAAGTGCGCTTAATCCGCCAGACCATAACAGAACGGAGGCGATAGCAGCTAAAATCAGTCCCCAAATTACTTTTATACCCATGTTAGGGTTTAACTTTCCGCCGGTTGTAAGCATACTAAGCACAAAAGTACCAGAATCGGCTGACGTAATAAAGAAACATGAAATCAAGAGAACAGCAATACCGATGACAACTGAAGCCATTGGCATGGACTCAAGGAAAGCAAATAAAGCTACTTCATTCCCTAGTTCATTCATTAATTGATGAATCATGCCACCTTGGGATGCATCCATTTCTAAACCTGCGACACCAAAAACAGAGAACCAGATGGCGCTAAATATGACAGGCACAGCAGTTACACCAATAACGAATTCACGAATTGTTCTTCCTCTAGAAACACGGGCGATAAAGGTTCCAACAAATGGTGACCAGCCAATCCACCAAGCCCAATAAAATAGTGTCCAGGAATTTAAGAATTCTCTTTCTCCAATATATGCATTTGTGCTTAATGTCATACTGGGGAGATTTTGTATATAATTTCCTAATGTAGTTGTAAAGGATTCAATCATCTGGGTAGAAGAACCAAGGATGAACACAAAGACCATTAATCCAATTGCAAGTACAACATTGGTCCAGCTCAAGTATCGAATACCCTTGTTAATGCCTGTTGTAGCAGATAACATAAATAGTGCTGTGATAATGATTATAACGATTAAATTTGTTGTAAAGTTATTTGGAATTCCTTCAAATGTAAAATTTAACCCGGCTGTAATCTGTGTTGCACCTAGACCTAGTGATGTTGCAATACCAAATACAGTTGCGAAGACAGCAAGTGTATCGATGGAAATCCCTAAAATACCTTTTGTGCGATCACCAATCAATGGTGCAAAAACAGAACTGATTAAAGCAGGAGAACGATGTCGGAATTTAAAATAAGCCAGTGCCAATGCAAGTACTGCGTATACAGACCATGGGTGGAAACCCCAATGGAATAAAGTGTACTGCATCGATTGTTCTGCTGCAGCCAATGTTTCTGGTTCAGCTGAAGGAGGTGAATAATAATGTGTTACGGGCTCTGTCACACCGTAGAATACGAGGCCTACCCCCATACCGGCAGTAAATAAAAATGCAAACCAGGTGAAATAACTATATTCTGGTTTTTCATCAGGTTTTCCTAATTTTATTCTTCCATAAGGTCCAAAAATGAGAAATAGGGCAACTAGTATAAAACCAGTAGTAACGAGCATATAAAACCAGCCAAATGTGTCTGAAATAAAACCGTCAATGATGCCTAAAACATTTTCTACATTTGCAGGGAAAAAGGTTCCCCAAATAAGAAATACAAGTATCAACGATATGGATACCCAAAAAACAGGTGTAATTGTTTTTGATTTAATAAGTATGACCTCCTTATATTATAACATTTAAGTAATGTAAGCTAAGCAGCATCACTATTTTCTTATACATTTCAATGTTCATTCATTCTGGTGACTGTCATGTTTAAAAGTTCAACTAATTGGCGTTTATTATATTTCCCTTTATAAAGAGAGATTATCCAGACATTGATAATGAAATTAAAACAATACAAAAGATTGTTGTACAAATCCAAATCACATCAATTTTTCTGTAATTATGAATTTTAACTTTTGTAACGTTAGTTAGTAATTTAGCGTGAAATGGATTATGTTAGCGTCAGAACAACTAAACTGCTGCTTTTTTCCGTTTTTAGACTGGTTTTATACCGATTTATTCCCTCTTCTTTTGTTAAATACCTATAACAGACTAACAATCCTTTAACCTTATTGTCAACCTTTTGATTTAACACCTGTACAAGCAAACGGAAGAAGTATGTATCCTGTCAAAGCTATTTATCATCTAAATTAATTTCGTCAGCAGATAATCAAGAAGGCTTTTCCCAATGGAAGTTTGTATTCATTGTTTGCTGGTATGAAATTCAAATCATTTATTCCAGTTTCATGTCGAAAGAATGTAGATAGTGACACTTTATGTATTTTGTAATTTTAGCTTATTATTTAACTACCCAATATTAAAAAAATCAAACATATTTCATTCCCTTTCTTAATAAATACTTTGGTTGCTCATTGTAAAAAATTAACTTATAATAAAATCAGAATTTTATAATGGATTATGGGGGTTCTTGATAATATGTTACGAAAAAGCGGATTTATTGTCGTATTCATTCTGTTAGTCGGTGCGATGGCGGCCTGCAGTTCGAATGATAATGAGGAGAGCAGTGCAGAACAATCTGAGGAGGAGACAGAAGCGCCAGAAGAAAATACCGAGAACCAAGAGAATAAGGATTCGGTTGAAAATGAAACAAATGAACAAGAAACGGAAGAAGAAGGCAATGAGGAGGAAAACACAGAGGACCAGGAGCCGGCTTACTACATAGACGAAGAAACAGCAGCAATTCACCCTATTGATGATGCAGACGAGAACGTAGTCCTTCTAACCATTGATGATGCACCTGATGAGTATGCTCTGGAAATGGCTGAAACATTGCAGGAAAAGGATGCGAAAGCGATATTTTTTGTGAATGGACACTTTATTGAAGATGAAGAAGGACAAGAGGCGTTGAAAACCATCCATGAAATGGGATTCCCAATCGGTAACCATACGTATTCTCATCCGGTGATCCCGGAAATTCCTGAGGATGAGCAGACAGAGGAGATCGTCAGTCTAAACGATAAAATTGAAGAAATTATTGGTGAACGTCCGCAATTCTTTCGGGCACCGCATGGCGCGAATTCAGATCATTCACGCGAAGTTGTAAAGGAAGAAGGAATGGTTTTAATGAATTGGACGTACGGTTTTGACTATTTTGAGGAATATCAGGATGCAGATAAATTAAAAGAAGCTCTTATTTCTGGCGAAGCGCCTGAAATAGATATTAATTATTCCTTGCTCCAACCGGGCGCGAACTTGCTGATGCATGATCGTGAATGGACAAATGAAGCATTAGGAGATGTTATTGACGGTCTGCGGGATCAGGGTTATGAGATAGCTGATCCAAATTTAATTGAAACATTAGAATAAGATAATGTGGAGGGGAAACCGTGTATCAAACAAGGGTTACGAAGCTGTTAAATATTAAATATCCGATTATTCAAGGGGGATTGGCATACTTGGCTTATGCTGATCTTGCTGCAGCAGTAAGTAATGCTGGCGGGCTGGGACAGGTTACTGCAATGAGCTTGTCCTCTCCAGAAAAATTGCGGGAAGAAATTCAAAAAGTAAAACAGTTAACAGACCGGCCTTTTGGGGTTAACTTTGCTATTGGGCAGCACGGCAGAAAATTTGATCACATGGTAAAGGCGGCTGTAGAGGAGCAGGTGCCAGTAGTTTCAGTAACTGGAGGAAATCCTGCCGGTGTCTTTGACCTGTTAAAAGGTCACCCTATCAAAAAATTAGTCTTGGTTGCATCTGTAAGACAGGCTGTCAAAGCGCAGGAATTAGGAGCGGATGCCGTAATGGTTGTAGGGCAAGAAGGCGGAGGTCACTTGGGCAGAAGTGATACGGGTACCATTGTTCTTACGCCGCAGGTTGCGGATGAACTTAAAATTCCCGTCATTGCATCAGGCGGTATTGTCGACGGAAGAGGCTTGATGGCAGCACTAGCTCTTGGAGCAGAAGGCATTGAAATGGGGACAAGATTTATTGCAACAAAGGAAGTTCAGGCGCATATAAATTATAAAAAAGCAATTGTATCTGCCGGTGAAGGAGATACCGTAGTTATTAAACGTTCATTAGGCACGCCGGCAAGAGCATTACGTACGCCTTTTACAGAAAATATTCTCTCGCTGGAAGAAAAGTACGGGAATAATTACGAGCAGTTAAAGGATTATATTAGTGGAGAGGTAAATCAAAAGTATATCCATTCTGGCAAGGCGTCAGATGGATTTGGATGGGCGGGCCAAGGCGTGAGCCGTATCCGGCAGATTTTAAGTGTAGAAGATGTCATGGACTCCATTATAAGGGAAGCAGACGAGATTAAAGAAAAATGGAGTAAAGAGGTGTAAAAATGAATTATACGTACCCCATGGACGAAACGTGGTCGACAAATGAAATTATTGATGTAGTCAATTTTTTCTCATTAATTGAGCAGGCATACGAGAAAAAAGTCAGACGGTCTGATCTTCTTTCTTTATATCGGCGCTTTAAAGAGATTGTTCCGTCAAAAAGTGAAGAAAAGCAATTATTTGAAGAATTTAAGCGTTCTTCTGGATACTCCAGCTACCATGTCGTGAAAAAAGCAAGAGAGTCGGAAGAAGCTTTTATTTCGATAAAATGAAAGAAATCCCCTAAACTTTATGTCGTTTAGGGGATTTCTTTTATGCATCACGGCTGTCGATTGCCAATTTGTAAAGCGGGAGCAGCTGTTCATAGGTTTCTGTTATCGTTGTAAATAGTTCTTTATCATTTTGTAAAATCGGATCATCATAGGATAGATGTCTGCCGATCAAGAACTCGGCTTTTTTTACATCGCGGAAACGTTCTATCTCTTTTTCCGTTAGCGCTTCTAAGGAAATGGCATCCTTTTTAGTGTGATCTAATGAAACAACAAATGACGCAGGAAGAGTTTTTATTTCTTCAAAATGATCTAAATAGCTCGCTGCAATTTTTGATTTGTTTGGTAATTCATAAATAAGTGCCAGCCAAATGAATAAATGATCATCAAATAATCCGACTTGAAAGTGAGGGTGCTTTTTATAGCCCCTTTTGTTATCTGCAATTGCCAGCCATGTATCATTCGGCGGATTTACACTTCTGCGAGCGTGTCGGGCAATATGTAAATAAAGCTCCTGGTCTATTTTCTCAGACAAATAGGAAACAAGTTCTTCTCCGATAGCTTGAAATTTTGGCTGTATTCTATTCTGGATAGCTTCCATACGCTCATCTAATCCATCAATTGTAAATGTTTGAAAATCTTCTTTTGTAAAATGACGTAATTCCACAAATACCATCCTTTCCTTTGGTGTATATACCTTTTTAATATAAATTATTATTCTTTATCTGTAATAAGAAGTCAAGCGAGAGCAGAAGACGTTAAAAGAGGACGATTAAAAAGCAATTGTTTTTGCCCGGGAGAAATGTTTAATACTTCAAAAAGAGGGTATAGTGAGGTAAGAATAAGATTGATTTTTTAGTTTTTAGTGAACAATTTATCTCGTGAATCATAATATATAGCACATACATGAAACGAAAAGAAATGATAGGCTCTCAGGTGAAATGTGAATTTCCTTATAAAGGAGTGATAGGATGAAATATGTTATGGAAGCTCTCCGTCGAAAAGAAGCAGAAGAACGTCTCCCTGTCATCAAATTAGAGATTGATTATGAATTGGCAACGTTATTTGATGCGATGCAGGAGGAAGATACTGTACAAATTATCAAATCTAAAGAGAGGCTGAAGCAGCTCAGCGAGCAGTGGATAAGCCTTATCGATTAAATAATATCAGAATACCCTAATATATAGCCGCTTTCTTTATCAAAAAAAAGGAGAGAAAACGCCCTCTTCAATCGCGTAGAGGTAAGGGGGAGGTGAATCTCCTATGCACAAAAGATTGCTTTTTGGTGTCTCGACTGTCCAATGCTGAATCGAACAAATGTTCCGGAATCGTCCTTCTTCTGATATAATAGACAGGAGGAGGTTAGAAGCTATGAAAATAACAAAAGCATTTCGTTTTCGTATCTATCCGAACAAAAACAAATCACCTTCATCCATAAGACAATCGGCTGCTCCCGCTTTGTCTACAACTATTTTACAGGAAAACAAAAAGAAAAAGGCCACTATTAGCATACGGTGAATGAAATGGTACAAAACGGACAGCTTCTTCAAAATAATTGGAAGGGCGAATTTTTCAATAAAAATAAGGCAATCAAAGCGGTTCCAGAATTGAAGAAAACCTATCCTTTCCTCAAAGAAGTTGATAGCATTGCCCTTCAAAAAGCCGTTGAAAACGTGAACGATTCCTATACACGTTATTACAAGAAACAGAACAAGGCACCTCGTTTTAAATCAAAAAAGAATCCTGTTTAATCGTATACAACCAAATATGTCAATGGAAACATTGCTGTATTGGATAAACATATCAAACTGCCTAAGCTCGGATTGGTTCGTTTTGCCAAAAGTCGGGAACTGGAAGGGCGTATTGTCAATGCAACAATCGGGCGCAATCCTTCAGGCAAGTACTTTGTTTCGATTGTAGTTGAAACAGAAATTGGACACGATGAAAAAACAGGTTCCTCTGTAGGCATCGATGTCGGATTAACCGATTTTGCAACCCTTTCCGATGGGACGGTGTATGAAAATCCAAGGTTTTTCCAGACATTAGAAAAGAAGCTGGCAAAAGCGCAGGTGATTCTTTCAAGGCGACAGGTGGGCTCAGCGAATTGGCAGAAACAAAAACGAAAAGTAGCCCGGCTTCATGAAAAAATTGCCAATAAAAGAAAAGACATGTTAGATAAAATCTCCACCAATAAGGAGACAAGCTAAAATTGCCGCGTCCTGCGGCAACGCTTGCATGACCAACATCCTGTTGGCCTAAACCACGATATCACCGGAATAGAAGATTTGTTTGTGAAAAACATGTTAAAAAATCGTAATCTTGCGAAAGCGATTAGCGATGTATCCTGGTCTGCGTTCCAGACGATGCTGGAATATAAAGCGGCCTGGTATGGAAAACAGGTCGTTACGATCGCTAAAAACTATCCATCCAGTCAGCTGTATTCCAATTGTGGACACCAAAACAAAGACGTTAAAAATCTCGCTTTGCGTGCATGGACGTGTGATATCTGTCAATGCCATCACCAAAGAGAGAGAAACACAAGCAGGAAACTTCGTAAAGAAGCATTGCGATTAACCGCAGAAACTGCGGGGATAGCCTAATCCATAACTGACCGGTAGGTTGGTGTTCTTAGGAATCTCCTACTTCAAGCACCTTGAAGGTTGATAAGTGGGGGTAGTTCAAAAGAAAGAGCATATTAGGGTTGTTTATTGAATATTTCCATCCTCAATTATTCCTTTATAGTAAGTTTAGGATTGGTTTAATAAAGAGGAGTCTGATAAAATAAGCTTACATGTAGTTTTTGGAGGCGATATATAAATGAATCAGCAACAAAGACAGAAAATTTATGAAACAGCAAAACGTTGGATATATGAGGCAGGGACCGAAATTCGAGAGCATATGAATGATCCGCTGGATATTGAAACAAAATCTAATCCGAATGATTTAGTAACGGCTCTGGATAAACAAACGGAAAAATTCTTTGTAGACCGGATTCATCAAGCTTATCCAGAGCATCACATTATTGGCGAGGAAGGCTTCGGGGACACATTGTCTAGTGTCGACGGAACTATATGGATTATTGATCCGATTGACGGAACAATGAACTTTGTCCACCAAAAACGCTCATTTGCAATATCTATTGGTATTCTACATAATGGCATAGGTGAGATTGGTTTTGTTTATGATGTGATGGGTGATCAGCTTTACCATGCTAAGCGCGGTGAAGGTGCCTTTAAAAATGAAACCCGATTAGAACCATTAGATAAAAAGAAAAAATTGGAAGAATCCATTATCGGCATGAACCATTTTTGGTTATGTGAGAATCGTGTGGTAAGTTATCCAGTTATGCAAAAATTTGTGCGTACGGTAAGAGGTACACGGACAATTGGATCGGCAGCATTAGAATTAGCGAGTGTAGCTGAAGGGGTTCAAGATGCTTATCTTGCTTTAAGTCTGGCACCATGGGACGTTGCCGGCGGAATTATATTGAATCAGGAAGTTGGCGGTGTTGCCGGAGATGTAGACGGAAACCCTTGGAACCCGCTGGAAAGAGCACCGGCTGTCGTGGCTAATCCCGCAATCCATGATTCCATTATAGGATTTTTAAAGGAAGGAAGGAAATAATCATCCCTTCCTTTTTTTCTTTCTGGACATTGCAAATCCGAATACAGAAAATGCTAGGATAATACATAAAATGATGGCCCATACATTTCGAAAAGCAATAGCCAATCCCACTAAAATAAATAACAGAACAACTAGAAATGCTAATAATAGCATGGAAATATCAATTTTCTTCATTTTCAACCGCCTTTACTATTTGTCCACAAACCAGTATAAAGGATAATAACGAGAACTTCAAAAAACAGACATATAATTTTTCATTTTTCTCTAGTCATATGAAAGCACTTTTAGTATGATTAAGGAAGCGTGTAAATGTGTATCTTCTATTAGATAAGGTGGCATGTAAGTTATGGTATTTGATTATGTCTTTGAATTGAATGGAACCGACAATATTTTCTGGATTTTTTATGTAATGAATCTAATTCTTTCAGCAATAGCTTATCAGCTGGGCTTTGCAAAAAAGCTCCCGATTGCAAAAAATATCATTGTATACATACTATTAATGGTTGGAACATTTGTTATAACTATCTTCTCCACGGTAATGAGAATGCCTACAATAGAATGCTTGATTATTATCATATTAGTGTTGGGGATATACCGTTTTCGTCTGCATCGAGAGAGAAAAAATCGCAGCGATGTACAAGAGGATAATGCATAAGCAAAAAAAGTATGAGAAGCCGTCCGTTTTTAAATCGGAGAAAGTTATTAGGAAAAAGTGGATATCACTTAAAAAAGCAGAGAGTCGATAATCGGCTTCTCTGCTTTTTAATGGAATAAAAAAATACAGGTTATAGGAAATCATCTACTTTCTTTTCTTCTTGATAAAAGCGAAATTTTCCTGTTGCCAGTCTTTTTTTTGTATTTTCTTCAATGCGGTCATAGCAAGTAGTACATAAATGAATATTTTTTCTGCGATTGCGCAATCTTTTCGCATGTGGTGAATTATTTTCTATTTCTTCCACTTTATCGCATATGGTGCATTTAACCTGCATGTTTCCACCTCAATTCGGTAATAAGAGTAAAACAATTTCTTTAGAAAGTGCCTGTTCAAAAAGTATGATGAAAAAGACCGGCCAGCTATGAATGCGATGTTCCAGGTTTGGGATTACGTACTTCGTCGAAGCGTTCTGGCGCAATTCCGGCACTAGCATCTCCGAAGACTACCGCTGCGCATCGCCGTGTCATTTTTATTGGGCTTTTTGAGCATTCTCTTATATAACACACTATAAGTATAGCATATTTTATAGAGCTAATTAAATAATCAAAGTTTGAAAAGGTGAGAAGTGGGAATGATAACAATAAAGAAGTGCCTGATTTTCAGCAATCCTATTTTGCCTGAGGAAGCAGGGGAAAGGGATTCCTTAAGTAAAATGAAGTTTCAATTTATGGAAAGGATGATAACATGAAAAAAAGATATGTGGTATCAGCATTAGGAGCAGTCGGAGCGGGAGTTGCCGGTGTA
Source organism: Oceanobacillus oncorhynchi (assembly GCF_000821065.1). Lineage (GTDB taxonomy): Bacteria > Bacillota > Bacilli > Bacillales > Amphibacillaceae > Oceanobacillus > Oceanobacillus oncorhynchi. The sequence continues at coordinate 4,388,281 of NZ_CDGG01000001.1, read as the reverse complement.
TTATTGACAGATAGAAAGAAACGAAAAAAAATAAAATCATCGCTGGGAACTTTAAGGGTATTTGAAAACGCCGGAAAACCTGATGAATTTACGGAAGAAGAATTGGATCAATTGGAAAATGCTAAAATGGTTTCCGAGGGGTCGCAATTTGGAGTACAGTACTATAATGAAAAAAAGGCTGAAATGAATCAGCTGTCAAAAGAAGAAAATGAAAAAAGATAATAGAAAGTCCGCCCGCTGTTTATTTTATAGACAGCGGGCGGACTTTGTTAATGATTAATGAATATGAATTTCTTTAATATACTTAATTGGATTATCCTGATTAGAGCCATCTTTATAATAAAAGTGAACGGGGCCGTCTTCACGAAGCGGCTTTCCTTCTAAGGAAAAAAGCAAATAACCATTCTTGGCGTCTTCTAAAGCTATTTTTTCGTTTTCTCCATTGCTTTTAATAAATTCAACTTCCGCAGCGTCTGCTTTTGGTTCTGCATTATTCAGAAAATCATGCAATGGGATAACATAGCTGTTTTTTAAATATGCTTCCCCTTCCATCTTCGAGATACTCCGGTTTACAGGCGGTTTTTGAAAGTTTGAAGTAAATGTTTCTTGTTCTTCTGGTTCCGTAAAAGCTTTTTCTAATTCCACTTTTCTATCATCAAAAATCCATACAGTTGGATCAAGTGTGATAGGATAGCCGACATTTCCTTTAATCATTACGATCATATTATTTTATCCCCCTACGTATATACATACATGCATGCATGCAGTGCAAATCAAGATAGGGAAGCGTTTGCTTCACAAATGCAGTTTGCACGTACTTCCAACTATTAGAATAGCAAAGATTAGGAGTACTTTCATCTATTTTAATTCAGAAAGCTGCAACATCTGCCTGCCCTTGATTTTAACAAAAAAAGGAATAAAAAGCGTATTTTTAACATTATACTTAAGTTATGTTTGCATTTTTGTGCTTGTAGCGATAATATTATATAAAGAATGTTAAAATGCGGAGGGGATTATATTGATGCCTGATGTAACGATTAATCACCGTGAAAAAGCCCACGCTCTTTTGAAAGCTGATGCTGATAAGATACTTCGTTTAATCGAGGTTCAGATAGAAAATTTGACGATGCCACAATGTCCTGTATATGAAGATGTACTGGATACGCAGATGTTTGGCTTATCTAGAGAAATTGATTTTGCAGTTCGTCTGGAATTGATTACAGAAGAAGAAGGACGAAATTTATTGGGAAACCTGGAGAAAAAGCTTAATATATTACATGAGGCTTCACAACGTACATTGTGAGTATATTTGCCGCTGCTGGGACAGTACCATAATAAAACTTTGCCAATTTAACAAACGGCAAGGTTTTTTTATAAGTTGGAGAATAACAATTGTCAGTGTGCATTGATTCTTATTCAGGAGTAGTCACGGCTGAATTTGAGCTTTGAATCCAAAAAAAGTTCGGCAACAGCTTTCACTTTTTCAGGCAGGATAATTCGAAGGATTGCGGCTTTTAATGTGTATGCTCATGTTATCCTTACTATATTGATAGAAAAAATACGTGAAGGCTGGCTGAATCTTAAATTAGGAAAGAAAAGATGAAGACGTTTCAAAAATGAAAATGAAATAATTACATACGTAACAAAAGGAAGCTGAAGAATGGTTGGAATACTAAAAAATGCGTAACCATGCAGGTTAGAATAAATTTTTAGAGCTTCCTGTTGTTTCCTATATGTTAAAAAATGTATACTGACAAATGAGAGATAATTATAACAGCTCTATTAAAAATATGATATACTGTTAAAAATCTCTTAAAAAAGGATGTTCAAAAAGTCCGCCAAAAATGACACATCGAATTTCTTCGTTAGCTTGCTTTTCCGCTGAGACCTGCGATTACTCGGTCTATTAAAGCCGTTGCTCATGTATTTAACGGCATACATTCCGCTGGGGACTGCGATTACTCGCCCCATTAAAATCGTTGCTCAAAGCTGCGCTGCCTCGAACTTCTCGGTCTTTTTTAACGGACTTTTTGAACACACACTTAAACTTACATAGTGACTAGGAGAAAAATAATGTTAAAAAATTGGAAGCACTTCGATTTCACATTGATGATTACGCCAATTCTATTAGCTGGTTTTGGAGTAGTAATGGTATATAGTGCAAGTATGGTATTAGCTGTTGTGGAAGGTTCAGACAGTAATTTTTATCTTAACAGGCAATTAGTATTCTTTATTGTTGCACTTATTGGATTCGCGGTTACATCCTTCTTGCCGTACCAAATCTATCAAAGACTGATGAAGATAATCATTATATCTTGTATTATCTTACTTGTAGCTGTTCTTTTCTTTGGAGATACAGTCAATAATGCAAGGTCGTGGTTTCGGTTTGGTCCATTCAGCTTGCAGCCTGCAGAGGTCGCTAAGCTTGGTCTGATTATGTATTTAGCTGCAATATATTCTAAAAAGCAGGCTTACTTAGACCAGTTTAGCAAAGGAGTGCTGCCTCCGCTTATCATCACTGCCGTCGTTCTTGGATTAATTGTGGCGCAGCCGGATGTTGGAACAGCTGCTATTATATTTTTGATGGCATGCTCTGTTATCTTTGCTTCTGGTATCAAATGGAGACATTTATCTATTCTTGTTTTTGCCGGCTTGCTGCTGCTTGCATTTGCCATTCCAAACATGGTAACGGAAGAAAGACTCTCCCGTTTTACTGGTGCTTACCAGCCGTTTAATTCGCCGGATTTAAACGGGTATCAATTAATCCAGTCGTATGTTGCGATTGGTGTGGGCGGCTGGACAGGAGAAGGATTAGGACAAAGTATCCAAAAACTGGGCTTTCTGGTAGAAGGTCATACGGATTTTATTATGGCCATTATTGCGGAAGAACTCGGATTTATAGGGGTAGCGATCGTTTTAGGTTTACTTGCTGCCATTGTCTTTAGAGGACTCTATATTTCCAGACGATGCCAGGATAGTTTTGGTTCATTGCTTGCACTTGGGATTGCATCGATGATAGGCATTCAAACTTTTATTAATTTAGGCGCAATTAGCGGGGTTCTGCCAATTACAGGTGTTCCCTTGCCATTTATCAGTTATGGAGGATCCTCTTTGCTGTTTATGATGATATCCATGGGGATTCTTAATAATATAGCTATGCAAGTTAATAAGAAAGAAAGTGAAAGGGAAGAACTGGCTCCTAAGCCTAGTTTATTCCACAGAAAATCTATCAATTCGTACAGAGGTGGTAAAGCATGACAGAATTAAAGCAAATTAACAAAGTATTAGTTGCAAACAGAGGAGAAATCGCGATACGTGTATTCCGGGCTTGTACCGAGTTAAATATACGCACTGTAGCTGTTTACTCCAGCGAAGATTCGTCTTCCTTTCACCGGTTTAAAGCGGATGAAGCTTATTTAATCGGGGAAGGGAAAAAGCCGATTGACGCATACTTAGATATCGAAGGAATCATTGCTTTAGCAAAAGAAGTAGATGTGGATGCAATCCATCCGGGCTATGGCTTCCTTTCTGAAAACATCGAATTTGCAAAGCGCTGTGAAGAAGAGGGCATTATTTTTATCGGCCCTACCAGCCAGCATTTAAATATGTTTGGAGATAAAGTAAAAGCAAGAGAACAAGCATTGGCTGCCGATTTACCAATTATTCCGGGCAGTGACGGCCCGGTTAACTCTTTAGAAGAAGTCAAAGCTTTCGGGGATAAGCATGGCTATCCGATTATTATTAAAGCTTCGCTTGGCGGCGGCGGAAGAGGCATGCGTGTGGTGCAGGATGCCAATGAAGTGGACAATGCTTATGACCGCGCAAAATCAGAAGCAAAGGCTGCCTTTGGGAACGATGAAATCTATGTAGAGAAATTAATTGAAAATCCGAAACATATTGAAGTACAGATTATTGGTGACAACCAAGGGAATATTATTCATTTATATGAAAGAGACTGTTCTGTACAGCGCCGTCATCAGAAATTGATTGAAGTAGCTCCAAGCTTATCTCTAAATGAAGAGCTGAGAGAAGCAATCTGTCAGGCAGCTGTCGATTTGATGAAAAATGTCGACTATCTCAATGCGGGTACGGTGGAATTCCTGGTAACCGAAAACGATTTTTACTTTATCGAAGTAAACCCGCGTGTGCAAGTAGAGCATACGATTACCGAGATGATTACCGGTGTGGACATCGTTCAGACGCAAATCAAGATTGCGGATGGATTTGGACTTCATGATAAGGAAGTAGGTATTCCAACACAGGATAAAATTACAACACAAGGTTATGCGATTCAATCCCGTGTGACTTCGGAAGACCCGCTGAATGATTTTATGCCGGATACCGGAAAAATCAATGCTTACCGCAGCGGCGGCGGATTTGGTGTCCGTCTCGATGCAGGAAATGCGTATCAGGGAGCAGTTATTTCACCTCACTATGATTCATTATTAGTAAAAGTTTCTACCTGGGCGCTTGATTTTGAACAGGCTACCATTAAAATGGTGCGAAACTTAAAAGAATTCCGAATTAGAGGGATCAAGACAAATATTCCATTCCTGGAAAATGTGATGCTGCATGAACAGTTCTTATCCGGAGAATATGATACGACGTTTATTGATAAAACACCAGATTTGTTTATTTTCCCAGTGCGCCGTGACCGCGGAACCAAAATGCTGACGTATATTGCAAACACGACGTTAAATGGCGTAGATGGTGCGGAAAAGCAGGACAAACCAGATTTTGATAAATTGATTATTCCGAACACAGAAAATATTGAAACACAGCCGGGATCGAAACAAATTTTAGATGAACGCGGTCCAGAAGGACTTGCTAAATGGCTGAAGGATCAAAAACAGGTGATGCTGACCGATACCACATTCCGTGATGCCCATCAATCTTTACTGGCTACACGCGTTCGTACTAATGACTTATTGCACATTGCAGAGCCGACCGCAAAATTACTGCCAAATCTATTTTCTGTAGAGATGTGGGGCGGTGCAACCTATGATGTTGCTTACCGTTTCTTGAAAGAGGATCCTTGGCAAAGACTGCTGCATTTGAGAAAGCGCATGCCGAATGTGTTATTCCAGATGCTGCTGCGTGCAAGCAATGCGGTTGGATACAAAAACTATCCGGATAATGTAATCGAATTATTTGTGAAGAAAAGTGCCGAAGCTGGTATTGATGTCTTCCGTATTTTTGACAGCTTGAACTGGGTGGAGGGCATGCAGGTAGCCATCGATAACGTCCGCAAAACGGATAAAATTGCAGAAGCTGCAATCTGTTATACGGGTGATATCCTAGACACAGGCAGACAAAAATATGATCTTGACTACTATAAGAATATGGCTAAAGAACTGGAAACAGCTGGCGCTCATATTCTGGGAATCAAGGATATGGCAGGCTTGCTGAAGCCGGAAGCAGCCTATCAGCTGATCAGCACATTAAAAGAAACCGTCGATATTCCGATTCACCTGCATACGCATGATACCAGCGGCAATGGAGTGTACGCTTATTCGAGAGCGATTGAAGCAGGAGTCGATGCGGTTGATGTCGCGGTTGGTTCGATGGCAGGGATGACTTCTCAGCCAAGTGCACAGTCACTGTACTATGCTTTAGAAGGAAAAGCATATCAACCAGCGCTGGATATTGAAAAATTTGAAGAAATTGGCCAGTATTGGGAAGGTGTCCGCCAGTTCTATAAAGATTTCGAAAGCGGCATGAATGCGCCGCATACAGAAATCTATCAGCATGAAATGCCAGGCGGTCAATACAGCAACCTGCAGCAGCAGGCAAAAGCGGTAGGGCTTGGCGATCGCTGGAATGAAGTGAAAGCAATGTTCCGTACGGTGAATGATATGTTCGGTGATATTGTCAAGGTTACTCCATCCTCCAAAGTGGTCGGAGATATGGCGCTCTTCATGGTGCAAAACGATTTAACAGAGGAAACAATCTATGAAAAAGGCGAATCCATTGATTTCCCTGATTCGGTGATTGAATTTGCACAAGGATATATCGGACAGCCTTACCAAGGCTTCCCGGAAAAACTGCAAAAGCTGATTTTAAAAGATAAAAAACCAATCACTGTAAGACCTGGGGAGCTATTGGAAGACGTTGATTTTAAAGAAATGCGTGATACACTTTATAATGAACTGAATCGTCCGGTCAACAGCCATGATTTGATTTCCTATGCATTATATCCAAAGGTATTCAAAGATTACGAGGATTTCTTGAATACGTATGGCGATATGTCCGTATTAGACACACCGACATTCTTCTACGGCATGAAGCTTGGTGAAGTGATTGAAGTAGAAATTGAAAAAGGGAAAACCCTGATTGTGAAGCTGGTTTCTATTTCTGAGCCGAAAGAAGACGGCACCCGTGTTGTTTATTTCGAATTAAATGGGCAGAGCAGAGAAATCGTCGTCCGTGATAATAGTATTGAGTCTGCGATCGCAGCCAATCCGAAAGCAGATAAATCCAATCCAAAGCACGTAGGCGCAACGATGCCTGGAACCGTCCTTGAAGTACATTGTGCCAAGGGAGATACGGTTAAAAAAGGACAGCATCTGATGACAAATGAAGCAATGAAAATGGAAACATCCGTACAGGCACCGCTTGATGGAGTGGTTAAAGAAATCCATGCGCAAGCAGGCAGCTCGATTGCGGTAAATGATTTATTAATTGAATTTGAATAAACAAAATAAAAACAGCCCCTTGGTGAATCAGCCAAGGGGCTTGTTGTGTAATGGATGATTATTGGGGAAGGGGATGGCACCAACCTGTACAAAAGAGAAGGATAAATTCTCAATCGGAGCAACTTCAGATTAAAGCTATGGATAAAAAAAGGGACCCTTGTTTAAGTGCAAGCAAGGTCCCTTCTATTTTTTGGCTGGAATATTGAAATATAATAGATTCGATTATTTTTCTTTTCTGCTGCTTCGGAAAGACAGATGGATAAAATAAGTCAGCATTCCAAAGTAACATGTAATAAATAGTGCATGGGCTAGTGCAATAAATAAATTAAGCTGTGTAAAAATGATGAGCGAGCCGGAGATAACCTGCAATGTAATCAGTGACAGCGTAATTATCCAGCCCCATCTCATAACCTCGCTGCGGCTATATTTCTTTAGCATACGGACTGTTAAAAGGATTGTCCACAAAAATAAGATTCCAGCTGCAAAACGATGCCCCATCTGGACCCATTGATGAAAGGAATAGCTTGCAAAGGCAAATGGCTCTGAATTGGAACAAAATGGCCAATCGGTACAATCCAGGATGGAATTCGTATGACGTACCAGTGCCCCGCTATATACCACACACATTGTATAAACCGTTATCGCATAGATTTCAATTCGGTGAGATTTTTTAATATGGATATCTTCTGTATGTAATTTCTTATCAATTTCAAAGAATAATAGCATAAGTAAAAAAACAGCAGAAAAACAAATTAAAGATATCCCGAAATGGGTAGCCAATATAAAGTCAGATTGTCCCCAGACCACTGCTGCTGCACCGACCAGTGCTTGTACAATAATAAAAAATAATGCAGAAAAACTTAAAAAAATAACTTCCTTATGATGTCTGTATGCTTTCCAGGAAAGAATAGCAAGTAAAAGCACCAATATACCAACTGCGCCGCTGACCATTCGATGACTTAATTCAACAATCATTTCAAAATGAAGGTTAGCAGGGAGAAGTTCGCCTTCACACAGCGGCCAGCTGTCTCCGCATCCATCCGCTGAACCTGTTTTTGTAACAAGTGCTCCTCCTAAAAGAAGGGGAAGCATTCCAATGGCCGTTGTCACAGATAGTATTTTTAGTATTTTTAACATATCTATGCAACCTCACTTCTTATGTAAATTATCCAATATCTCCAGTGTACCAAAAATCATGCGGGAAACGCTTTCCAATTTTGAACAAAATCTAACATCCGCTTGTAATGCCTGTATAGAAGCACAGCTTTCCCTATTTGAAAAATTGTATCAGGGACGAATAAGATAAATATTTTGCATTGATTTTTGATATCATCCGTTTAACAAATAAAGACAGACAAAATGACTTTATTCCAAAAATAAAACCCAAATACCAATCTTAATAGTATCATGTTTTTTTGAAGTTTTCATCAGCAAAAAAAAAAGCTTGCATAATTCAGTTATGTTTGCTAGAAATATAGTATGGATTAGTATGCAGAAGAACAGTTGCCGTTTTATAAAAAATAGAAAATATACATAATTCATTTTCTTTATCTATTTTCCGAGACAACTTTTTAGCTGGATGTTCAAATAGTTGTAATATATTATATAAAAGTTCATTAGATTGTCATAGAAATCCATGCTATAATTAAAGTTGGAAACGGAATACATAGAAACAAATGCGTGTATTCTGTTTATTATTATGTCTTCCTACTGGTGCGAAGGGGGGAAATTATGGATAAAGTAGATATGACTTACTCGGAGCTGATCGGTAACACAACCATTTCAACCAAAGAAAAAATAACTGTTTTTCTGTCAGAAGTGAAGGCGCTTATAAAAATCGGAATTGTCAACTCTAATTTGATTACGGCAATTACAGGTTTTTTAGTAGCTATCGCTTTAACGAACGCCTCCTTTAGCAATCATTGGGGAATATTTCTTTTGATGATAATTGGAAGTGCTTTAGTAATTGCCGGCGGCTGCATTATGAACAACTGGTATGATGTAGATATTGATCCCAAAATGTCCCGAACGAAGAAAAGACCAACTGTGACCGGATTCTTTTCATTGCGGGCAGTACTGGTAATGGGAATAGTTGTCAGCAGTCTTGGACTCGCAGTATTGATGTTTACCACTTGGTACGCGGCATTATTTGCTTTTATTGGCTGGTTTGGCTATGTCGTATTGTACACCATGTGGTCAAAGAGAAGATACACATTAAACACGGCTATTGGAAGCTTGTCTGGTGCAATGCCTCCTGTGATTGGCTGGGCAGCAGTCGATCCTTCTTTTCATGTGGTTCCGCTTATCATGTTTTTAATTATGTTTATATGGCAGACACCGCATTTTCTTGCCTTGGCAATGAAGAAAAAAGAAGAATATAAGGCGGCTGGAGTACCGATGCTGCCAGTGGTTAAAGGCATGGGCATAACGAAAAGACAAATCAATGTTTATATCGCTTGTCTTTTACCGTTGCCGTTATTCTTGCTTCCTACACTGGGCTTAACATTTACAATTGTAGCAACAATATTGAATATCGCATGGCTGGTGATTGGTTTTATAGGGCTGTTTACGGAGAAGGATATGAAATGGGCTAATTTAGTATTTATATTTTCCTTGAATTATTTAACAATTCTTTTTCCGTTAATGATTATTGTCACACTGCCGATATTTAATTAATGATTGTTATTCCTTAAAATTTAAATATAAAAGGAAAGAACAAGAAGAAAGAGAGGTATTCTTACATGAGAGGTTGGATGGGAAAAACCAAAGTATTTTTCGTATTCACATTACTTGCATTATTTCTTGCGGGCTGCGGAATCGAAAATCTGACTGCACTAAAGCCTAAAGGTTACGGCGCAGAACAAGCCATGGATCTTATTATTTTGACCACATTGATCATGACAGGTGTGTTTATTGTGGTTATGGTGATTTATGTGATTACACTTGTTCGCTTTCGCAGAAAAAAAGGACAGGAAGACCATATTCCTGAGCAGGTGGAAGGGAACCACAAGCTGGAAGTAATATGGACAGTAATCCCGATTATTTTGGTGTTGATTATTGCTGTGCCTACTGTTCTGGCGACTTTTGATTTGGCAGATGACTCCAGTGCAGATGAACTCATCAATGTTAATGTAAAAGGAAATCAATATTGGTGGCATTTTGAGTATCCTGGAGAAGAAGTTCAAACAAGTCAAGACCTGTATATCCCTACAGGCGAGCGCGTTTATTTACATATGCTCTCTTCTGATGTTATTCATTCATTCTGGGTTCCATCAATTTCCGGGAAAATGGATGTCAATGCAGAGAATGTAAATACAATGTATATCGAAGCTTACGAGGAAGGTGTGTACTGGGGCAAATGTGCTGAGCTATGCGGACCTTCGCATTCATTAATGGACTTTAAAGTCATTGCTGTTTCACCTGAAGAGTATGAACAGTGGGTTGATGATATGCAGAACATAGATGCAGAAGCAGAACCTGAAACTGCGGATGCTCAGGAAGGTCAAGAGTTATTTGAAGCAAATAACTGTATGAATTGTCATGCGACAGATGCAGCTGCTTCCGGCATTGAAGCTGGCCCAGAGAATAACGGACCTTTTGGACCGAATTTATCAAACTTTGGAGACCGTTCCAATGTTGCCGGTGTGTTAGAGCATAACGAGGAGAACCTTGTAGACTGGTTAATGGATCCTGAATCTATTAAGCCGGGCAACCAAATGACGGGTCAATATCCAGAGCTGAATCAAGATGAAGCAGAAAGTATTGCAGCATATCTATTGCAATTACAGCCTTCAGAAATTACACCTGAAAACGCAGGAGATTAAAAAGTGAATGACTGTTACAAAAGGGAGGTTTAAAATTTGGGTATGACTAGTGCTCAAAAAAGCGGTTTCGGGGCTACCTTATGGGATTGGCTGACAACTGTCGATCATAAAAAGATCGGTATTCTATACCTTGCAGGCGGAGGATTCTTTTTCCTGTTAGGCGGTCTTGAAGCTGTAATTATTCGTATTCAACTTATTTCACCAGAGAATAATTTTATTAGTGCAGGGCTTTATAACGAAATGATTACCATGCATGGTACAACGATGATTTTTCTTGCAGCAATGCCAATATTATTAGGATTGATGAACTTTATTATGCCGCTGCAAATTGGAGCGCGTGACGTTGCGTTTCCGTTTCTAAACTCTTTAGGTTTCTGGTTGTTTTTATTTGGAGGATTGTTATTAAACCTTAGCTGGTTTACTGGTGCACCCGATGCCGGCTGGACCAACTATGCTCCTTTGTCAATACAATCACCGGGTCATGGGATTGACTTCTACATTATGGGGCTGCAATTATCCGGAGCAGGAACATTAATGGGCGGAATCAACTTTATTGTTACGATTGTTTTAATGCGCGCACCGGGTATGACTTATATGAGGATGCCATTGTTTACATGGACGACTTTTGTGGCTAGTATCTTAATACTATTTGCTTTCCCTGCATTGACGGTTGGATTATTTTTAATGATGTTTGACCGCATGTTTGGTTCTGCATTTTTCGATGCTGCATTAGGCGGGAATGCTATCATTTGGCAGCATTTATTCTGGATATTCGGACATCCGGAAGTATACATTTTGATTTTACCGGTTTTTGGTGTATTTAGTGAGGTTTTCCCGACATTTGCTAAGAAACGTTTGTTTGGATATACAGCAATGGTATTTGCGACATTTTTAATTGCATTTTTAGGATTTATGGTGTGGGCTCACCATATGTTTACAGTTGGCCTGGGGCCAGTTGCAAACTCTATCTTTGCAGTAGCAACGATGGCAATTGCTGTTCCGACGGGAATAAAAATATTTAACTGGCTGTTTACCCTTTGGGGTGGCAGTATCAAAATCAATACAGCAATGTTATGGTCATTAGCTTTCATTCCATCATTTACTATCGGAGGAATGACTGGTGTTATGCTTGCTTCAGCTGTTGCTGACTATCAATATCATGACACTTATTTTGTTATTGGACACTTTCATTATGTTATTGTCGGTGGAACAGTGTTTGGTATATTAGCTGGACTTCATTATTGGTGGCCAAAAATGTTTGGCAGGTATTTACACGAAGGGTTAGGACAGTTATCGTTTTGGACATTCTTTGTTGGGTTCCATTTAACATTCTTTATTCAGCATTTCTTAGGTTTAATGGGGATGCCACGCCGTTACTGGGTATTCTTGGAAAATCAAGGGCTGGATACAGGTAACTTAATCAGTACCATTGGTGCTTTCTTTATGTCATTTGGTGTTATTGTATTTTTGATTAATATAATCTACACAACCATCAAAGGGAAAAAAGCCTCTGGCGATGCTTGGGGAAGCGGGCGCACACTTGAATGGGCAATTTCATCCCCGCCTGTCCATTATAACTTTAAACAATTGCCATTAGTTCGCGGGTTAGATCCATTATGGATTGAAAAAACGGAAGGTAATAAAAAAGTGACTCCGGCAGAACCATTAGATGAAATTCATATGCCTAATGGGTCTATTCTCCCTTTCATTATGACTATTGGGTTTACGATTGCTTCCTATGGTTTTATTTATCAAACAGAAAGTAAATATTGGCTAATTGCTGTATATGCAGGAATGGCAATTGCATTAATCAGTATGTTAATCCGTTCATTAAAAGATGACCACGGACATCATATTTCTAAAGAAGAACTAGAAAGGGTGGGTGATTAATATGAGTCATGATCATTCCATTGATCCAAAGAATATGCCAAAAGATCCTTCAAAAGCAACAACAGAAGGTAAACATAAATTTATGGGCTTGTGGATATTCCTTGGTGGCGAGACAGTTCTTTTTGCCTGTTTGTTTGGTACGTACCTTGCCTTAAAAGATTCTGCTGCAGGCGGTCCGACAACGCAGGAATTATATGGCCTGGGTCTGGTATTCTTAATGACAGTTTTGCTTTTAACAAGTTCTTTAACAAGTGTGTATGCTATTTATCACATGAAAAATAATGACTTTAAAAAGATGCAGCTATGGATGGGAATTACAGCATTACTAGGTCTTGCTTTCCTTGCGTGTGAGATTTATGAATTTGCACATTATATTCATGATTATGGGTTTACATTTCGTTCTTCTGCATTTGGATCAGCCTTCTATACATTAGTTGGTTTCCACGGCGGGCACGTTGTATTCGGATTATCTTGGATTATTACATTGATGGTTCGCAATGCGAAGCGAGGACTGGATTTGTATAATGCACCAAAATTTAATACATTTGCGCTATATTGGCACTTCATCGATGTAGTGTGGGTATTCATCTTTACAGTTGTTTATCTGATGGGGATGGTGAGTTAATTTATGACAGATGAAATGAGTACAAGAAAAATTAATTCGTTCCAAAAGCAAAAGAATAAAGAAGAAATGCAAAAAATGGTAGTCAGCTTTGCTTTAATGATTTTCTTTACCTTAGTTGCATTTGCTCTTGTTATGTTAGAGGTACCATCTACGTATGTTATTCCAATATTACTGCTTCTTGCCTTTGTACAGGTAGGGTTTCAGTTTTTCTACTTTATGCACTTAAAGGATAAAGGACATGAGGTACCTGCCCAGATTATCTATGGGGGAATTTTTATTACAGTGATGGTAGCATTGACTTTTACTATCATTACTTGGTGGTAAGTAAGACAAATTGAAATCAATCCTTTTGAAATGACAAACGCTATGATGATTTATTTATTAAATCATCATAGCGTTTTGTTTATCATATGGAAAATATAGTGCGTAAAATAGAAAGATATGTTTTAAAATCGTCACAATCCCACTAGAGAATTCTTGTTTATTTTAAGGTATAATAGATAAAGTAGACTAAACTGGAGATGATTAGGTATGTGGTTAGATATACAAATATTCGGGTTTCGGGCATTATGGAGCCCTTACTTTATGATATTTACAGCTCTTATTGCACTAGCTTATTTTCTAATTACAGGACCGTACCGGCATAAGTTTGGCAATCATGATAAAGTTCCTGTGAAGCAGCAGATTTCTTTTTATACGGCAATAGTGTGTTTATACTTAGTAAAAGGCGCTCCAATTGATTTACTCTCACATATAACGCTGACTGCTCACATGATTCAAATGGCTGCTTACTTGCTGATTATCCCGATACTGGTTATCAAAGGGATACCTTCCTGGCTATGGCGAAAAGCAATTGACCGGCCTGTTATTAGACCGATTGTGGAAATAGGTACAAAACCGTTAATATCCTTATTGCTGTTTAATGGTTTATTTTCTCTTTATCATATACCATCTTTCTTTGAGTTTGCAAAGTCTTCGCCAGTCATTCATACGGTGATTCACGGGATTCTATTAATTGCAGCCTTCTTTATGTTTTTCCCGCTGCTGGCCCCTTTAAAGGAATTCGACCGGATGCAGCCGCTATTAAAAATAGGTTATATTTTTGCAAATAGTGTATTAATCACACCGGCCTGTGTATTGATTATTTTTGCACCTGAACCTCTTTACGCTACCTATACACAAGGAGGAGCATGGATGCAGGCGATGAGTCTTTGTGTACCGACAGATGTTTTACAGGGACTTGCTCCCGGTTTAACTGGACCGGAAATGTTTACACCGCTCAGTACACTGATTGATCAGCAGCTCGGCGGTATTATCATGAAGGTTATTCAGGAAATTACTTATGGAGGGGTTTTAGCAACAATTATTTTTTCTTGGGTTAACAAAGAAAAAAACACGATTGATCCGTTGCCGGCAAAACCAGCAGAATCACATTGAAAAGAGATATTTAGAAGTGGAGCTGAAGTAAAAGGATAGAAAGTATGTAGCGTATATAACGGGAGGGCAAAGCCTTAAACATCTATAATATATGGCTGCAATCTGTGTTCATATAATTATCGTTATACGGAGACATAAGCACGCTTTAAAAATGTCACTGTATGGGCATGGTTTCAAACTTTCTGAGAACTTTAGAACGCATAATTAGAAATACTGGAGGATAAAGCAATGCATTTACTACCAACAATCAGTACATTTTTTATTGCTTTGAGTGCAATACTTGTAGCAATAGGCTGGGTTTTAATCGTTAAAAATAAAAGAAAAGAACATAAAGCTGTGATGATATCAGCAGCTGTCAGTGCCCTTCTTTTCTTCATTATTTATGTATCACGTACCGTATTTGTAGGAAATACAAGCTTTGGAGGACCTGAAAGTATACAGACTTACTTTACGATTTTCCTGATTTTCCATATTATTTTAGCTACAGTTGGAGCTGTATTTGGAGTTGTAACGCTTGTATTAGCATTTAAGCGGAATATTAAGAAACACCGTAAAATCGGCCCGATAACAAGTATTATTTGGTTTTTCAGTGCGATTACGGGGATACTTGTTTATATATTTCTATATGTAATGTACGATCCGGGTGAAACCACGAGTATGATTAAAGCTATTCTTGGTTTTTAATCTGCGGATGGGATAATATATAGGCAGCATTTAAAGGATACAGTGCTTTATAAAGGAGCATGTATCCTTTTTTGAAGAATAAGAAAGTATATAAAAAATGCTGAATATATCCGCTCCAACGGGTTTCATGGGGTGAGTAATCTTAGGCCCCAGAAACACACTCCGCTTTCCGTGGGCCCCGAGCTCATCTCCTTTAAAGAAGACTTAGTGATTGGCAAGCCGACAGGCGCAGACAGAGCTAAAGTCGCACTTATGCCCCGAGGGTGAAAAGAAGACTTAGCGATTGGCAAGCCGACAGGCGCAGACAGAGCTAAAGTCGCACTTATGCCCCGAGGGTGAAAAGAAGACTTAGTGATTGGCAAGCCGACAGGCGCAGACAAAGCTAAAGTCGCACTTATGCCCTGCGGGTAGAAAAAAAGAAGGTCACTTTTTTTCCTGCGGGGTCTTCCCACTGGGAATGCGATTACTCGCCCCATCAAAACCGTCGCTAGTATTAGTGTCATTTCTTTATAAAAAGCAAATAAAACATAATTCTTCTTAGATGGGAGCGGATGTTGTCGACTCCTGCAGGAAAAGAAACAGGTAGACCTGAGCAGGAAGCGGTTTTCTTACCGTGTGGCTGAACGTTGCCCGCGGAAAGCGACTTCCCGTAGCGGACATCTCTTCGGCGAGAACACCGATGTTTTAACAAGTGGTATTCTTGGTTTTTCTTATCTGATTAAATCATTCAGAATATAAAAAGAGCTGACATATTAACTGGAGATAATATGTCAGCTCTTTTGAATGGTGTCTTTTTATTTTTTGTAATATTGCAGTTCGTCGCTAAGTTTTGCGAGTAATGTGTTCGTTCTTTCTACAACGCTTTCAGGAAAGTTCTCTTCTTCGCCATACTCAACGCCGTGTGGATAATAATGTTTACCAAGTAAAGGAGTCATTAATTTAATAACGGCGTTGCGCTTATCCACATCACCTTCGATAGCATAACCTTGCACGCGGATATAGTATGTAATACCTTCTTCGTTGGATCCGATTTTGTAATCATAGGTAACGCGTTCATAATCCCATTGCCCGGCCCGGATAAAGGCAAGATTTGCTGTTACGTGATCCAGTACCTGTACATCAATAATTGTGTCTTCTATCCCAGTGTTTTCAAATCTCATTTTACTTTCACCTCATCAATAATATTCTGCTTAATTTAAGGATAATACGAAACGGTAATAGATGCAATAGAAACCATGGACGATAGCAAAGAAAGGGTATAATATTATGATAATAGGGTATAAAATAGATAAGTAGATTATACATAGAAAGTTCAAAAAGTCCCCGAATGATAAAACAGCAATCGCTTTAGCTGACGCGTTGTATCAGATAGGAAAGAAGGATGCAGGCACCCGCCTATCGGAAATCGCCGGCTGCTTTTTGAACATGCATTGATAATGTTTTATTTATCTGCTGGATGGGGGTTCCAATCATGAAAAGGCTTCGTAATGTAATGATAATCATGATTATTGCACTCCTTGTATTTATTGTTATATACCAGATGAATTCATCACCTGTAGAGGTTGTAAGAGAAGCAGCGTCCCATCTTAATGAGGATGAAGAAACGATAGAGCCTAAAGGAACAGCAGCAGAGCTTCCTCAGATGAATTTAGAAGGCGATTTATATCAATGGATAGGAAAGACGTCAAATGAACTTACAGAAGAACTGGGAGAACCGGACAGAATTGATGTTAGTGCATATAATTATGAATGGTATGTATATAATGACTCGGAAAGCCAATATGGTCAGTTTGCTATTTTAGAAGATGAGATTGTATCTGTTTATGCCATTGGGGATAATTTAGAGATATCTCCAATTGACTCTGGAGCGGATTATATCGAAGTGGCAGATACATTTCCTTTTTTAAATGAAGTAACTTATACGGATGGCGATTCTTCGTTTACTTTCCGGTTAAACACAGAAGACCTTCAGACGAGACCGCTGGTGAAAATAAGTGACTCTACTTTTATTCAATTTTATTTTGATACGTTTACAGAAACGTTGTCGTCTATGAGGATTTCTACAGGAGATGCGCTTTTATTGCAAAGGCCATATGAAATTGAATATCAGGGAGATCTGCCTGAACAGCCTGAATTTAATGAAGAGGAATGGAGAGAAATTCAGGAAGGGATGGAGCAGCAGGTTTTTGATATTTCTAATATCATGCGTTATAAACATGACTTGCCGCACTTAGAATGGGATGATCAAGTAAGTCTTGTTGCATATGACCACAGCAAAGATATGTACGAGAATGATTATTTTTCTCATGTTAGTTTAGATGGAGATGGTTTAAGAGAACGTCTGGAGGAAAAACAGGTTGCCTATGTTGCTGCTGGAGAAAATATCGCAGCGCAATATCCGGACGCTCCTGCGGCAATGGAGGGCTGGTTAAACAGTGAAAGTCACCGGGAAGCATTACTAAGTGATGAATATAGTTATCTTGGAGTGGGTGTATACCGCTTTTATTATACACAGAACTTCTTAGGAAAACCTTTTTAACGTACTTATGTTTGTTTAACAGAGAAAGAAGCCGCACACCTGTGGCTTCTTTATTTTTTGTAGAGTAATAAAGTAAGGATAGCCGCTCCAACGGACATCTCTTTGGCGAGAACACCGGTATTTTAAAAAACAAGCGGTATACCTAGTTTTCTTGTACAGAAAATAATAAGCCGATAGCACATTTTCAACCGATTTACATAGGTTATTGTAGGAAGTTATAAATAACGCTTAGCAGGCTGAGCCTCACAAATAAAGGATTACTTTCAATGGGACTGGTAGTAGAATCGCGATTACTCGTTCCAACAAAACCATGCACATACTGTAGCTTTCATAACTGTATGCCCCTAAAGTGTAAAAAGGACGGTGAAAAAAATGAGTCAATTACATCCTAGTGTTGCAGCATTTAAAGCCTTTGTGAACCGCCATCCTAAGTTGTTGGAGGAAATCAGAAAAAGCGGTAGGGGATGGCAGGAGTTTTATGAAAAGTGGGCAATTTTAGATGAAGATGACCCGTTTTGGGATGAATATAAAACGGAAGATAAAGCGGCAAAAACAGAATCAAAGAGTCAGGGCGAATCAACAAATCAAGAAAGCAAAAAAAGTAAGAAAACGGATCATTCCGATATTATCCGGCAGATTGTAGACTATACGCAAAACTTAGATTCGGAAAAAGTACATGGACAAATCGAACAATTAAGTAAAGCGATTGGTGTTGTTCAGGAAATGATTGGTGATATGAAAAAGCCTTCCGCTAATAAAGCGCCCCGGGCTCCTTTTTCACTAAGAAAAGATTAGAGGGGATAACATGGATAATGACGTCATTGCCTACCTTAGAAAAAATCCGGAACTTGCTGAATTTGTCCGATATCATCCTATTTGGTATCGTTATTTGATGCGTGACCCCGGCCGTCTGACAGAATTGAAAAAAGAAGCAAAAAAATTTTATGGAAAAACATTTCCTCAAAAAGTGAATACCTTCTCGAATCAATTACAAATGGTAAGAATGTTCGCAGAGATGGCTAAATCGATGAAAGATTGAAGTCAGCTCTGTTTTCTTTCGAATAATAAAATGGTATGATAAAAAGGATAACTATTAATTGAGGATGCAGTAAAATGAAAGAACATCTATTTTAATAGGAAATGGCATAAACCTTACTAAGAGATTGTTTCTCTTGTTTACATTTATTCATTTATTCGCGGAGGTGTGGAAATGATTGCTACAATGGAATATGTAGATATATTAGATGAGTCGGAGCATGTCGGAAAAATGATCCTGCAGTCCGATATCATGCAGCAATACCAATCGGCTAAGAAAGTTTTGGATGAAGATAAAGAAGCACAGAGGCTGATTAGAACATTTGCAGATGTTAAAGAGCACTATGAAGATGTGCAGCGGTTCGGCAGATATCATCCGGATTATTATGATATTATGAAGCAGGTCCGTTCCAAAAAAAGGGATATGGATTTGAACGACAAAGTAGCTGCTTTTAAAATTGCTGAAAGAAATTTGCAAAATTTATTGGATGAAGTCAGCCAGTTCGTAGCAGAGAGTGTCAGTGAGCAAATTAAAGCTCCTAAAGACGGTGCAGCGTTAACAGACAGCGGCTGTGGCTGCGGCAGCGGCGGAGCTTGCGGCTGTGCCTCGTAAAATGAAACTTCCTTCCGCAGGGGGTTCCAGACGGTTATTTGTGATAAGACGTAGAGCAGGGTCCAGAAAGCGGACTGCCTGCTTTATACATATAGAAATAAAAGGAGGGATGACAGCATGGTAGAAAGACAAGGAATTGTTGTCTGGTTTCAACATATGAAGAATGTCAGGCAGCTAAAAAAACATGGTCATCTTATTCACGTATCTAAAAAGCATCGTTATGCGGTTATTTACGTTAATCGCGAGGATATTGATGCTATTGAGAAAAAATTTAATCAGTTTGCTTTTGTTTCTAAAGTGGAACGTTCTCAAAAGCCGTTTATTCCGACAAACTATGAAAACGCGAAGCCGGATAAAGCGAAGCAATACGATTATAAAATGGGAATTTAAAGAAGACGTCTAAAAAGAAATATATCAAATAAAAAGAAAAAACCTGCAGTCAAAATTACTGCAGGTCCTTTTATTTTTATGAAAAATAAAAGGCTAAAGGGAGAGGAGAAACCGGATGAAGAGCTTATGGGGAAGAATAAGCCTTCTTCCGTTTCAACTAAATCATATTTAGCTGAATCATTATGATAGTATAGACAAAGTAAAAAATAATATACATAACGAATAAAAATAATTTGCTAAAGCGGCGAATCGTGGTAGACTATTGACGAGCTAAAAGAAGCTGAGGTGATTCAGAAGTGCGCGTTATAGCAGGAATACATAAAGGAAGAGTGTTAAAAAGTGCAGCTGGTGAGTCTACAAGACCGACTTCTGATAAAGTAAAGGAAGCTGTGTTTCAAGTAATGGGTCCTTACTTTTCAGGAGGGCTAGCTTTAGATTTATTTGCGGGAAGCGGGTCTCTGGGAATCGAAGCATTAAGCAGAGACATGTCTAAGGTGATTTTCGTAGATAAACATCCCAAGGCAGTTCAAATCATTAAAGAAAATTTGAAATCGCTCCAATTAGAAGCGCAGGCAGAGGTCTATCGAAATGACGCAGAGCGTGCTTTAAAAGCCATCGCTAAACGAGAATTACAATTTGATTTAGTGCTTTTAGATCCGCCGTATAAAAGTAAAGATTATATGAAATTACTTGATTATCTTCTCGATAGCAAAATGCTGAATAAGAATGCGATTGTCTATTGTGAGCATGATAAGACAAACATGCTGCCGGATACGTATAAATCCTTGAAAGCAATCAAACAAGCAGATTATGGCGGTTTAGTTCAAGTAACGATTTACCAATCAGATAAAAGAGAGGAAGCATAAATGATGAGGAAATTAGCGATATGCCCCGGGAGTTTTGATCCGGTAACGAATGGCCATCTGGATATTATCAGACGTGGTGCTAAAGTGTTTGAAGAGATAGTAGTTACCGTGTTTAATAATCAATCCAAATCTCCACTCTTTACAGTAGAAGAAAGAATGCAGTTATTAGAAGAATCATTGAAGGACCTGCCAAATGTACGGGTCGATTCTTCGAGCGGATTACTCATGGATTATGCGGAAGAAGTAGGAGCTACTGCAGTTATTAGAGGATTGCGGGCAGTCAGTGATTTTGAATATGAGATGCAGATTACGTCGATGAACCGGAAGTTAAACGAAGATGTGGAAACCTTATTTATGATGACAAACACAAAATATTCTTTTTTAAGCTCAAGTATGGTAAAGGAAGCGGCTAAATACCAGGGAAATATTTCTGGTCTTGTTCCAGAAGTGGTGGAAACGGCACTGAAGCAGAAATATAATCAATAAAAAATAACGAACGGACGCGGATTTCATTCGTTACATATTTTCAGAAGAAGAGAGAGTCAGCGGTCAAGCGGCTCTTTCTTCTTCTTTAGGAAGAATTATTTTTTTCTGACTTTATTAATAAGGATGAAAATAGCAGCCCCTAAACTGATGATTGTCAGGCTTGGCCCAATTGCCTGTAATAGATAGTATATTTGTATCCCGATGGGGGTCTCTTGTATTGTGCCGGCAGGAATCTCGTTAGAATGAAAAACGATTCGCTCCAGGTATAACGGTTTGTATAATAAAATAGTTAAAATCACAGCAAAAGTTCCGTGTAAAAGCCGGGCGAAGAAATAAGGGTAGAAACGGATATCTGTCTTGGCTAAGATGCTGGCTACCTGTGCTTGGATGGATAATCCATTAAAGCCAAGGATGAAGCTGATCAAAATTGCTTTTTGTAATAAAGAATCCGTGGTGACCTGTGAAATTAAGTTTGATCCGACGGTAATTTCAAATAAACCAGAAATAAATGGAAGTCCCAGCTCTTTTGGCAGATCAAAAACAGGGAAAATCGGTTCAATAAATGCAGATATAAAAGATGTGATGTCCATCAGGAAAAGCAATTTAATAAGAACGGAAAAGAGAATAATAAATCCTCCGACCATCACAAGAGTCTGAATCGAATTTAATACCGCATCCCCTAATATTTCTCCGAAAGGCCGGGGATTTCTTAACCGATTTCGATGCATCTCTTGAAATGCTTTTTTCAGTGAAAAGGGCTGTCTCTTTTGTTTGGTAATCTGCTTTTCCTGCTTTCTGCCATGAAAACGCATAACAACCCCGACGATCGTATTAGCTCCGTAATGACACACAGCCAATAGAAGCCCCAGTTTGATATTATAAAAAAAGCCTGCAGAAATGGCACCGAATATAAAGAGCGGGCTTGAATTATTGGTAAAAGACACTAATCTTTCAGCTTCTATCTGTGTGACTTGCTTTTCTTCACGGAGTCTTGCTGCTATTTTGGCACCGGTAGGATAACCGCTGGCCATTCCCATAATCCAGCCGAAGCTGCCGGCACCGGGGATATTAAAAAGCGGCCGCATGATCGGTTCAAATAAAATGCCTAGAAATTTCACAACGCCAAAAGCTAATAATAATTCAGCGGTTATGAAAAAAGGAAGCAAAGATGGAAATACGACCTCCCACCACATATTTAATCCACGGATGGCTGCTTCTAATGCTTGATCTGGAAAACGTATTAAACTAAAAAACAAAAAAATGGATATGCCGCCATAGCCTAGTGTTTTCAGCTTTTGCTTCAATCTGATGTCCCCCTATTAGTGCGTGTTTAAAAAATGGATGTATTATTTTAATTCGTTTTTTTGAACATCCTTTATTCGTTAGAAGAAAGCATCTTCATGCTGTTTTTATCTTCCTGTTATGAAGTCTCGTTCTGTACAATTATGGTAGGAAGTAGTAGAATAATGCTAGCTTGTCCGATGTATCGTTTTAATAAAAAAGTTGCTATATATGATATATACGCGAATACCATCTGAAAATATGCCATAGATATATTTTTAGTAAGAGTGTCAGGAAGGGGAATAAGCAGTGTTGCGATTATCAAAACGGAGGATTATAGGATTATTAGCGGTTGTACTGATTGTTTATTTTTTGGGAGTGTATCAATTGCCGTATTATATACAAAAACCAGGCGGAGCCGATGCATTAGATCCCATTGTCGAAGTGGACGACGGCTATCCAAGTGAAGGGGATATGCATTTAGTGACCGTCAGCGGAATGCAGGCAACTCCCATTTTATATGCTGCAGCCTTCGTCCTTCCACATCAGGATATTCTTCCTTTAGATCAGGTTTTCCCGGAAGGAATGTCTCAGGAAGATTATATGGCAGCACAGCTTCAGGTAATGGAAAGCTCTCAGGAAGCTGCAACTGTGGTGGCCTATGAAACAGCAGAAAAAGATATAGATATCCATTTTAATGGCGTCTATGTGGTTGCTGCGGTGGATGGCTTGCCGGCAGATGGTAAATTAGAGAGTGGAGACCGTATCATCGGAATTGATGATGCAGAAGTGCATGAATCTCAAGATTTAATTGATTATATTGATGGAAAAGAAGCCGGAGATACAGTGACAGTTTTGTTTGAAAGAAATGATGAAGAACACACTGCCGAGATGGAATTAGAACCGTTGGATGACGAAGGAACTCGTGTGGGCGTTGGAATAAATCTTGTCACAGATCGTGAAGTAACTGTAAATCCAGAAGTTCATTTTTCCAGCGGTAATATTGGCGGCCCGAGTGCAGGGCTCATGTTTTCATTGGAAATCTATGATCAGTTAACAGAGGGGGATTTAACCGGCGGCAAGCAAATCGGCGGAACTGGTGAAATTGACTATGAAGGAAATGTCCATCGAATTGGCGGGATAGATAAAAAAGTTGTCGCTTCCGATAGAGAAGACGTTGATATTTTCTTCGCTCCGAATGAAGGCGGCCGGGAAGGGTCCAATTACCAAGTGGCAGCAGAAACAGCAGAAAGTATCGGGACAGATATGGAGGTTGTTCCGGTGGATACGTTTGAAGATGCTGTAGAATATTTAGAAAGTGTTAATGAATAAATGAATTAAATAAAAGAGGATTTCCGTATTATAATGAAGACGGAAGTCCTCTTTTTTGTAACGTCTGAAAGAATTGCTTCAACAA
Organism: Oceanobacillus oncorhynchi; assembly: GCF_000821065.1. Lineage (GTDB taxonomy): Bacteria > Bacillota > Bacilli > Bacillales > Amphibacillaceae > Oceanobacillus > Oceanobacillus oncorhynchi. The sequence continues at coordinate 4,364,499 of NZ_CDGG01000001.1, read as the reverse complement.
AATGAAGTTTCACTTTATAATAATCGGTGATTTAATCTCCTGTAAAAAGAAGTCTCTTTGCTTCTTGCCGGGTAAAATACTGTAATACGCCTTCGCAGCCCGTTCCTCGATTTCCAGGAAGGGGTGTTTGATTTGATTTATTTTTGTAATAAACGGGAGGTCCGCTTTCTTTTTCTGCTGATTAAGATAAGCCTGGCCGGTTTTATTCATGGCCAGTACCCGTATATAACCTGTCTGGGTACCAAGTATATTATCTTCTTTTCTTGTATTGGTTAAAATATGGACAAAAATACGTTGAAGCCTTGTCCATGTATAACGTTTTGTTTTTAAAGCAGTCATCCATCCTTGAAAAGAGGAAGCCTCCATAGCTGTGCGTACAATACGATGCTCCAGCCCCTCAACAATCCCTTCGATCTGCTGCAATTCTGCTAACGTCATTGTTTGTACTCGATATTTCAAAAAAGAGAAATATAACTCCCAATCATGCCAGTACCCTGAGGCATGTTTATAGCTCTGTAAAATATCTGATGTGGTCTCCGGCATAGCTTCAGCAGCTGCTTTGCTGGCAGTCGGGTTATTCAGCACTTCTTTACGGATACTTGTTGCACTTGCTATATTTCCAGTAATAGCAGTGTCGTGATAATTATTTTCGATTCGTTTTATAGTGATTGGTTTTATTGGATAATGGGCGTCTTTAATTGCCCGGACATAGCTTAATCCTAAAATATTATTTGGTCTGGACACATCCAGTATATCAGATATACCAAAAATATGCTGATATGCTTTTGTTGCTGCGTCTGGATAGGCATGTCCCTTATTTAAATATTTTTTAACAAAGGATTCGTATTGATTCTGATGCTCTTTCTGGTGCTGATAAGCATCGGAAAAAGAATCGATTATGCCTGCTTCACTTCCAAAGCATACAGCACTGACGCCAGAATGATAAAGCATATCGATTGCTCCTTTGGCGAAATAATCGCTGTGCTGTACAGCATAGACATACGGCAGCTCAACAACTAAATCAGCGCCACCGAGAATGGCCGCTTTGGCCCGGTTATATTTATCCATAATGGCCGGCTCGCCACGTTGCAAAAAATTCCCGCTCATAACCGCAACAATACAGTCTGCATCAGTTTTTTCCCTGGCTTGTTTTAAATGATATTGATGTCCGTAATGGAAAGGATTGTATTCAACTATTAAACCGCAAGCTTCCATACACTCACCTCTATTTTTTCAAGTAGCTTTATTTTAACATATTCCGGAATTTGTAGGACGAAAAGAGAAATAGAATGACAAAAAGAAAAACTGCGGTTAGAATAGTTTTAACTGTTGTTTTTTATACACTGTAACAGGGAATACTACGTATGTATGGAAGATTTAGCAATTGGCAAGCCGACAAGGGCTGTCTGAGCTATAGTCGAACTTATACCTGTGGTGTAAAGAAAATATATTGACAAACGAAGCATTTTCTTTTATCATTTATCTTGTTGCCTAGAGGTGATTTTAATGAAATTGACTGTTAATCAGATTAGAAAAGGTTCCGTAAATGAGCCATATTTCTTTGATAGCCAAGCCGATGTGTCAGAACTGGAAACGATGAGTAATGATATACGAAAAATACCTCCAGTACATGTGACCGGACAAGTAACTGTGCATGGTGAAGAATTCTATGTGAATTTTCATGTGACCGGAGAAATGACACTCCCGTGCGCACGTACATTGGTGGATGTTCCTTATCCATTTGAAATAGATGCAAATGAGGTCTTCTCTGCATCTGCTTATTATGGAAGAGAGGAAGAAGAACAAGAAATTCATCCTATTCAGGGAGAAGTTCTTGACTTAACACCATATATCAAGGAAAATATATTATTGGAAATTCCATTCCGCGTTTTTGCTGAAAACGCTGATTCGGATGAAGCAGCTCCTTCCAGCGGGAAGGACTGGGAATTTGTATCTGAGACAAAGGAAGAGAAGCCCATCGATCCAAGATTGAAAAAATTGGAATCTCTCCTTAATAATAACCAGAAAGAAAAATAAGAATCTGATTCAAGTTTTACTTTCATTTTTGAAGGAGGTGTAAGTCATGGCAGTACCTAAAAGAAGAACTTCCAAAAAAGTAAAGAACCAACGTCGTACGCATAAAAAACTACATGTACCTGGTATGGTAGAATGCTCCAACTGTGGCGAATTAACGAAACCTCACCATGTTTGCAAAGCATGTGGAAATTATGATGGAAAAGAAGTTATCAGCAACTAATTTTAATTAACGAAAACAGATCACACTGCGTGGTCTGTTTTTTTCGTTTTCCTCCACGTATATATTTTTTTAAGAGCTTTCTGGATATTTTTAATATAAAACGATTCTAGCATACCTATTTTTTGCATACATTGATAGCAAACCCTAATAGGAGGTATGTTATGAACGATACAAGGCAGGACGCGTGGACAGAAGAAGAGGACAGATTGTTAGCAGATACCGTACTTCAATGTATTCAGGAAGGGAGAACCCAATTAGAAGCTTTTAAGGAAGTTGCTGAAAAGCTATCCAGAACATCTGCAGCATGCGGATTCCGCTGGAATGCGAAAATAAGAAAGCAATGCCAGGACCAGGTGCAGGCTGCAAAGGACAAAAGAAAAGCAGGGTTAAAGCAGCGAATTGCCTATCCGGCTATCGAAACCTCATCGATTCAATCTATTGATGCTGCTATTCAGCTGCTAGAAAAAATGAGGACAGATATTCCACAGCAGGATGATTTTGTGAAGCGGGAAGAAGTAGATAAAATCTTAAAGGAAAACAAAGAGTTAAAAAAGCAGATGGAGAAATATGAAATGGTGTGGGGAAAAATAAATCAACTTATTCATACGGTCTCCAATCCATAAGAACCCCAGATAAAGGGGACGCCTTCATTTAATCTTATATGATGCAAAAAAGCACGAAGCTTATTGCTTCGTGTCTTTTTCTTCAACGCCCTCAGGCAGCCAGAGCAGTGGATTTTCTCCTAAATCGCGTTCCATTTCATAATGTGGTTTGATGAAATCCATCTTTTCCCAAAATCCATGCGAATTAATACGTGGGCTTGTTTTAATAGGAAGGTTAAAGCTTTTTGCAAAATCTACAAGCGCTTTTCCATAGCCTTTTCCTTGATAATCGGGAAGCACTTCTAATTTCCAAAGTGTCAAATAATCCTGAGAAGGCTTAAAGTAAAAATCATACTTTCTGCTCACTTCATAAAGACTCATTCTGGCTACTAAATTATCCCCGATATAAATTCCATAAAAAGGAGATTTACTATTATTCTCGATAATCTTATTCTCTAAATCTTCCATCATGGTCAATTCCTGGTTTCCATATTCACGAAAACGCTTAAATTTTTCTAGTGTTTTAAAATTAATCAGTAAATTTTCTATCTTTATATTTCCCATGTTAACCCCTCCTGAATAATTATCCTGTTATCAAAGATGAATGTAGATTTCCTTCTCTGTCTAAATTATAATACATAGGAGACAAATTTAAAATTATTTCTGTTATATTTATATTAGAAAACTTTTGCATTCATTAAAAGGAAGACTTGAAAGCGGGCTTAGTTTTCTAAAAATCGCTTCTGTTCAGAAGTGCATTTATAGGCGGACAGACGCCGGGGTTATGCAGTGGATGCCGATGCTGGTGCATTATGTCAAAATAAACTTGCATACATCAAAGCGGTCATCTTAACTTGATAGAAATAAATTGTTTAAAAGCAGGGAGGAAAAGGATGAGAGATTATATATATTATACAATAGCTCTTTTTATTGCATTCCCATTCATCATTACTTTTTTAGCATATGGGATAACGAAGCTCCGGAAACAACATACATGGAAAGCCGTACATAATGCTGTCCAGTGGTCAACGATCTTTTTTATCTTAGGTGTAGGTGTCTTGCTGCAGCTTTTGTTTGAACGAAGCTTTTTTGGCTGGATAATCCTGCTGTTTCTGATAAGTTTGACGGGAATATTGATTCATCAATATCAGAAGCAAAGTGATATAGAGATTTCAAAAGCAATTAAAATTGTTTGGAGAAGTGCATTTTTATTATTCTCTTCTGCTTATCTTGTTTTAAGTCTTGTCTATATTATCAAAGAAGTATTATCTTAAAATGCGGCAGTAAGAATATAGGTAACCAGTTAAGGGCGCAGAGCCTGGAAGAAAAGCTGTCTCTACAAGCTTTTTTTGCTTTCCGGAGAATGCTGCGCCAGCCCCGCCAAGATACGGGGGGTGAAAAGCTCTCGTTTGAGATAAAATAAACTTCTTCTGAAAAAAGTTTATTCGTTTCCCCGGAAGCAGATTAGTTTGATTCTTGCTGTTTTTTCTGTACAATACGGAATGTATTCAAATCGATATAAGGGGAAAATGATATGCAGATAAATTCGTTAACTTTGCCTGCTGCCAACAGGTTAGTAGCTGATTATAAAAAAGAAGCAGAAAATATAACACAGTTGTTTGATTACCATCCATATAATGATTTTCATAAACGATTACAAGATGTAGCTGAAAAAGATTTTGACCGGCATGGGCTGACGAATGTATTACATACATTAAACAAAGAATGGGGAGCGCCGGAAGAAACGCTTAAACAAATTGAACGTTTAAACGATAAACAGAGCACCGTTGTTATCGGCGGACAGCAAGCGGGCCTTTTGACAGGACCTAGTTATACAATCAATAAAATTATTTCTATTCTTGAACTGGCGAAACAGCAGGAAAAACTATTGGAAGCACCAGTTGTCCCGGTTTTTTGGATTGCTGGTGAAGATCATGATTTTGAGGAAATCAATCATATTTATTGTCCGAAAGACGATGGAGATTTTCATAAGCTAAAGCTGCGGACTAAAAATATAGATGCGGGGAGAAAGGCTGTTTCGGAATTAGAAATGGATAAGAAAGAACTCTCCAAATGGGTGGAAGCTGTATTTGAAGCTTTGCCTGAGACAGCATATACAAGAGACATCTACACAGTGATTCAGGAAATACAACAAAAAGCTTCTAATTACATTGATTTTTTTGCTCGTCTTATTTTTGCACTATTTCCAAATCAAGGGATTGTATTAGTGGATTCTGGCAACGCAGCATTTCGTAAACTGGAATCAGAGTGTTTTGTGGAATTAATTCAGAATCAATCTCAAATCAGCGGTTCCGTAGTCAAGACGCTGAAAACGTTAGAAAAGCATCAATATCCGCTTGCTATTGAAGCAGATACATCAGATGGGAATATATTTTACCATGATGATATACAAGGAAGAATTTTGTTAAACGTAGACGAGAGTGGAAACTGGGTCGGTAAGCAGCAGGAGATTTCCTTCAATGTGGAGGAGCTCAAGGATATTGCCAGAAATACACCGTGGAAACTAAGCAATAACGTGGTAACAAGACCAATTATGCAAGAGTATATGTTTCCTACGCTGGCTTTTATAGCCGGTCCTGGGGAGATAGCTTATTGGGCTGGATTAAAGGCGGGTTTTCATGTAATGAACCTGCAAATGCCACCAGTTGTGCCAAGGCTTTCCCTGACTTTTTTAGACGCAGCTACGAAAAAATTAGTCACAAAATATCAGCTGACGGTGAAAGATGTTATCTTAAATGGCGTTCAAGCAACGGTGAAAGATTACATGGAGAGAAATGGTCAGCGGGAAATTGATCAAATAACAGAAGACGTGGCGGAGAAAATTAAAGAAGCGCACCAGCCAATCCGGGAGATGGCTTCTGAAATGGGTGACGATATTCAGGCGCTGAGCAAAAAGAATTTAGCTTACTTATTAGAGGATATTCAATTTATGAACAAGCGGTTCCATAAGGAATTTGAAAAGAAGCATGCTAAAGTTTTATGTGAATTTAATCAGCTGGAGCAAGTGCTTCATCCGCATGGAGGCTTGCAGGAGCGCGTTTGGAATCCGTTATTCTTATGGAACCATTATGGTACAGAATTTATTTCACAGCTGACTGCCTTTTCATTTGATATGGAACAAGGGCATTGGGTGGTTGAATAAAATCCCCCACAACTCTCCCCCACAACTATATAGTTGGAAGAAAAACTGTCTATCTATTGATACGGCAGTTTTTTTTCATGTCTTAAAAAGAGATATAAAACACAATGGAAAAGAGAAATAAAATATTTTTGAAGAAATAGTGGAGCATAGTGGGGGGATGTGGTATTATGAATTTACGAAAGTAGGGGGCGTCTATATGTTCATGGGAGAATTCCTGCATAGCATTGATACAAAAGGACGAATCATTGTCCCTTCCAAGTTCAGAGAAGAATTAGGGACAAGTTTTGTATTAACGCGTGGACTCGATAAATGTTTATTCGCATACCCTAAGCAAGAATGGGAAATTTTAGAAGGAAAGTTAAAGCAACTCCCACTGACTAAAAAGGATGCCCGGGCTTTTACACGTTTCTTTTTCTCTGGTGCTGTGGAATGCGAAGTGGATAAACAGGGAAGAATAAATATTCCTGCGAATCTTCGGACCTACGCTAATTTGGAGAAGGATTGCAATGTGATTGGTGTTTCCAATCGTGTGGAGCTTTGGGCGAGCGATCATTGGAATACGTATGTGGAAGAATCTGAAGAATCGTTTGCCGAGATTGCTGAGAACCTAATGGATTTTGATATTTAATTAGAACACGCATTATAAGGATAAAAAAGTTGGTGGCTAAAATGTTTGAGCATTACAGTGTTTTAAAAGAAGAAACAATAAAAGGATTAAAAATAAAGCCGGATGGTACTTATGTAGACTGTACGGTTGGAGGCGGCGGTCATTCCTTAGAAATTGCCTCAAGATTGAATGAAAACGGCAGGCTTTTTGCTTTTGATCAAGATATTCAGGCATTAGAAGCTGCCCGGGAACGCTTACGTATACATCAAGAAAAAATTACATTTATACACTCTAATTTTGAAGGGCTGGAAAAAAGTCTGTCAGAGCTCGGGGTGGTACAAGCTGATGGAATTCTTTTTGATTTAGGGGTTTCTTCCCCGCAATTAGATCAGGCAGACAGAGGTTTCAGCTATCATCAGGATGCAAAATTAGATATGCGTATGAACCAATCTCAGGTTCTCACTGCATATCAAGTGGTAAATGAATGGACCTATGAACAATTGGTATCTATCTTTTTTCGATACGGTGAGGAGAAATTTTCCAAAGGGATTGCCCGTAAAATTGAAAAAGCAAGAGAGGAAAAACCGATTGAAACGACCGGAGAGCTGGTAGATATTATTAAAGACGCGATACCTGCACCCGCCAGAAGAAAAGGCGGTCATCCGGCAAAACGTATTTTCCAGGCGATAAGAATCGCTGTAAATGATGAGCTGGAAGTGTTTAACCAGGCACTTCATCAGGCTGCGGAATTGACAGGTGTAAATGGAAGAATTGCAGTCATCACATTCCATTCATTAGAGGATCGTCTTTGTAAGCAGGCTTTTAAAACATGGAGTACAGATAAACCTGTACCCAGGAACCTTCCTATTGTCCCGGAAACACACCAGGCTCCATTTAAATTAATAACCAGAAAACCAATAATAGCTCATACGGATGAGCTGGATGAAAATAGACGATCGCGTTCGGCCAAGCTGCGGATTGTCGAAAAAATAAATGAATGGAATAATGATTTCCGTTATGAAGAAGGGTGGAAAAAGTAATGAGTGAAAATCAGGCTAGAAAGTGGCAAGTAAATCCCCAATATAATCCCCAAGAAGAAACGAAAACGATAGTCAAAAAGGTAAAGAAAACACCTTGGATCAGTAAAGGCGAAAAAGTGATTTATTCGGTTACCAGTGCTGCGATTTTAGTATTTGGAATCGGAATGGTCTCCTACGCTTCTGGGACAGATAGCTTAAATCGGGAAGTACAGCAATTAGAAAACTCCATAAATCAGCAAAAAATCGTAAATGAAAACTTAAATTTTGAGAGAGAGGAACTGTCGCGTCCAGAGAGAATCACAGAGATCGCAGAGAAAAACGGTTTAAAAATCCAAAATTCGGAAGTGAAACAAGCAGAAACAGTTAACAACTAGCAAGGGGTTTCTTGAACATGAAAAAAAATAAGACGGCAAATGTCATGGCTAGCATTTATATGCTAGTTTTCGTTGCTTTATTCCTTGTGCTTGCAGGCAGGTTTATGTATATACAGGCAACGGGTGAAGTTAGCGGCGTTGCATTGGATGAATGGGCAGAAAACCAGCGGACAACCTCCTATAAGATGAATGCAGAGCGTGGGCAAATCATGGATAAGAATGGCATGGTATTAGCTTATGACCGTCCGGCGTATCGGATGTACGCCATCTTAGATGAAGGATACTCAGAAAATTCACCGGAAGCCCTGCACGTTTCAGACACGGAGGAAACAGCGGAAGAATTGGCATCTATTTTAGATGAGGATGAAAGTGAAATAAAAGGGATACTGGATGAAGCGGTAGAGGCGGAGAGATTTCAGGTTGAATTTGGTCAGCTGGGACGTCAGCTGTCTCAACAAGAAAAAGAAGCCATTGAAGAAGCAGAAATTCCAGGTATCTACTTTGACGAAGAGCCGATGCGGTATTATCCAAATGGTATGTTTGCTTCACATATTATTGGTTTTGCCCGCGAAGTGGAAGAAGAAACCGAGGATGGCATTGAACACAGCATCACCGGTGTAACTGGAATGGAAAATGTCATGAATGAGGTCCTTGGAGGAAAGGATGGATTTATTTCCTATCAGCGTGACCGTTTTAACAGCAAACTATTGGATCCTGATGAAATTATTCAAGAGCCGGAGGATGGGGATCAGGTTTATTTAACCATTGATCAAAAAATCCAAACCTTGCTGGAGGATTTAATGACACAGGTAGATGAACAATATAATCCTGTGAAAATGAATGCAATTATTATGGATCCAAAAACGGGTGAGATTATGGCGATGAGTACACGGCCAAGTTTTAACCCAAATAGCCCTGAAAATGTAGAGAACTGGTATAATGATCCGATTTCTTCTCCATTTGAGCCGGGATCAACATTTAAAATATTTACTTGGGCAGCAGCGATTGAAGAAGGTGTCTATAATGGAGAAGATACATTTGAATCGGGAACGTATCAGCCCAATGAAAGAATTGAGGAAATCAGAGATCATAATCAAGGAGAAGGATGGGGGACGATTTCCTACGATGAAGGCTTTATGCGTTCTTCCAACGTAGCAGCTTCTAAATTGCTTTGGGAAGATATTGGCGCAGATGAATTCTATGAATATATCCAGGCGTTCGGTTTTGAAGAAACTACCGGAATTGACCTTCCTGATGAATCTGTCGGCCGGATACAATATAATTGGCCATCAGAGAAGTTAAGAACGGCTTTTGGTCAAGGGACAACTGTTACCCCGATACAGCAGATGAGAGCTGCTTCAGCCATCGCAAATGACGGACAAATGGTAAAGCCGTATGTAGTGGATAAAATTGTTGATTCTACGACAAACAATGTACTGGAAGAAACCGAAGCAGAATACACCGGTCAGCCAATTTCACCGGAAACTGCGGAAGAAATGAAAGAATTGCTTGCTTCTGTAGTGAATGATGAGGATGGAACCGGCGCCCCATATAAATTAGATGATTATGTGGTTGGAGGCAAAACTGGAACCGCACAAATGCCGGACCCTGAAGGCGGCGGCTATTTAACTGGAAAAGAAAATCATGTGTTTTCCTTTTTAGGGATGGCTCCAATGGATGATCCTCAGTTAATGGTTTATGTATCTATTCAGCAGCCGGAATTGGAGGATACAGAATCAGGTTCCGCCCCGCTTGCGTTTATCTTTAATAATGTAGTTGAAAATAGTCTTCATTATTTAGATGTAGAGCCCGAAGAAGATGAATCTAACAAGATTCAAGAGGTGGAATTCCCTGAAGTAGCAGAGCAATCTGCAGAAAGTGTTCAGTCTGAATTAGAGGAACAAGGAGTCCAGCCAATTCTGATTGGCGAGGGAGAAACCATTGTTGCCAGTAATGTGGAAGCAGGAGAGAGAATACTGCCAAATGAAAAAGTTCTGTTGCTTACAGATGAACCAACAATGCCTGATATAACAGGATGGTCGTTAAGAGAAGTGATGAGCTTTGCTGATCTGCTGAATCTGCAGACAGAAAGATTCGGTAATGGTTATGTCACTTCACAGGGTATCGAAGTTGGAAAACCGATTCAGGAAGGTGACTATTTAGGTTTTGAATTAGAAGTTCCTTCCGGAGAATCATCTGATGAAAATGATGATGATAATGCAGGTGAAGAGGAAACAGAAGAAGGAAATAACAACGACGAAGCAGGGAACGAAGAAACTGAAGAGGAATAGAGAGAAGGCTTGCTGAAAAAAGGATTACTTTTTCAGCAAGCCTTTTTTTACGACAGTCATACTATAAGCCTAAGTTTAGGAGAATCTGTTCTCAATAGAAATACATGAGGGACAAGTAGAAAAGATAGCTTGTTCTATTCCATTTTTTACATTCATATAGTGGATACAAAGCAGGTTGAAAGGAGTTCTTTCATGAAACGCGCATCCACCATTATCATAAAAAAACGAATGATTACTGTTTTTTTATTTGCGATTTTAATTTTTCTGGTTATTATTGCAAGATTAGCCTATGTTCAACTGGTATTAAGTGATGATTTATCTGACAGTGCCAATGATTTATGGACAAGAGATATCACTTTTGCTGCAGAAAGAGGGTATATCCTTGATTCGGAGGGAGAAATCCTTGCAGAGAATGTAACTGCTCCTACGGTATTACTGATGCCGCGGCAAATTAAAGAACCAGAAAATACAGCGAAGCTTCTGGGGGAGGTCCTTGACGTGCCAGAGGACAGAATGCTGGAATTAGTTACACAGAATTCATCCAGTGTGATGGTGCGCCCTGAAGGTATTAAAATAAATAATGAGCAGGAACAGGCGATTCGAGAACTGGATTTGGATGGTGTTTATTTAGCGAAGGATTCCAAGCGTCACTATCCAAATAACAGTGCTTTATCACATGTGCTCGGATTTACAGGGATTGATAATCAGGGGTTAATGGGACTTGAATTGTACTATGATGATAAATTAAAAGGAGAAAATGGGAGGCTGTCATTTTATTCCGATGCCAAAGGTGGAAGATTAGAGCAGCTGGCAGACGAATATACATCTCCAAAAGATGGTTTGAATTTAAAAACAACGATTAATAACAAAGTAACCACCATTATGGAAAGAGAGTTAGACCAGATTGTAGCGGAATATAATCCGGATGGGGCGATGGCCATTGCAGTTGACCCTAAAACAGGCGGTGTGCTGGGGATGTCCAGCCGTCCCAATTTTGATCCGGAAAATTATCAGGACGTGGATGCATCTATATTTGGCAGGAATTTGCCTATTTGGAGCACCTATGAGCCAGGGTCAACCTTTAAAATCATTACGTTAGCTGCTGCTTTAGAAGAGGGAGTCGTTGATTTAGAAAAAGATCGTTTTTACGATGATGGCGATATTAAAGTCGGCGGAGCAACGATTCATTGCTGGAAACGCGGTGGGCATGGAGATCAGTCGTATCTTGAGGTTGTTCAGAATTCCTGTAACCCGGGATTTGTTAATTTAGGACAAATGCTTGGTACGGAAAAGCTTTTTTCTTATATTGATGCTTTTGGTTTTGGGAGGAAGACAGGGATTGATTTGCAGGGAGAAGGAAACGGAATCCTATTTAAACCAGAAAATGTCGGTCCTGTGGAGCTGGCAACCACATCCTTTGGACAGGGTGTTTCGGTAACGCCGATTCAGCAGGTGATGGCTGTTGCAGCAACGGTAAACGGCGGTTATTTATACGAACCGATGATTGCGAAAGAATGGGTGGACCCTGTGACCGGAGAAGCGGTTGAAACCTATGAGCCGCAGTTAAAGGAACAGGTTATCTCCCAGGAGACCTCCGAAACGATTCGGGAAACCTTAGAGACAGTAGTTGCTCAGGGAACAGGAAGACCTGCTTATGTCGATGGATATCGTGTCGGCGGGAAAACGGGGACCGCTCAAAAGGTAGGACCGAACGGCGGATATTTAGAAAATAACTATATTGTATCCTTTATTGGCTTTGCACCGGCGGACGATCCGGAAATTGTTGTTTATCTTGCTGTCGATAATCCAAAGGATACGATTCAATTCGGCGGTGTTGTTGCTGCGCCAGTTGTCGGAACGATTATTGGTGACAGCCTGCGGGCGATGAATGTAGAACCGCGGACAGATGGATTAGAAAAAGAATATGCCTGGCCGGACCAGCCTAAAATTGAAGTACCGGATTTTATAGGTGAAAGTACAGATAAACTGGCGGAATATCCGTTAGATCTTTCCATTGAAGTAAACGGTGAAGGGGATGAAATCATTGATCAATCCCCAAGTGCGGGAACAATGCTGGAATCTGGAAGTACGATTCGATTAATATTAGGTCATAAAAATAATCGTTAAATCGTTAAAAATTTGCTATAATAGATTCTGTTGTAAGAGGATGTTTAACAAGTCCAGCAAAAATGTGAACAGAACATTCATGACAACCCTCTTAAACGATAGTTTTTTCGAGAATACATTAAAAGGAAAAGAACAGAAATAGGGTGTAAAAAATGAGACTAAAAGAATTATTGGATGGAATCGAATTCTATCAAACATCAGAATCTATTAAAGATATAAATATTGTCAATGTAGAAATGGACTCCAGAAAAGTAGAGCCGGGGAGCTTATTTGTCTGTATTGAAGGCTATACTGTGGACGGTCATAATTTTCTGCAGCAAGCGATAGACAAAGGTGCTGCGGCTGCAGTTATTTCCAGGGACGTAAACGTCAGCGGTGATATTCCACTTATCCGGGTCAGAGACACGGGACGTGCCTTGGCGATGCTGTCAGCCGCATACTATGATTATCCAACAACGAAATTTCCGCTGATTGGGGTTACCGGCACAAATGGTAAAACAACCACGACCTATTTATTAGATACTATTTTTGAAAAACAGGGTAAGAAATCGGGTGTCATTGGCAGCATCCAAGTGAAAATTGGCGATGAAACATTTCCAGTAAATAATACGACACCTGATGCATTAGAGTTAAATCGCATCTTTCATCAAATGCAAAAAAAAGAAACAGACCAGGTTATTATGGAGGTTTCTTCGCATGCTTTAGACATGGGAAGAGTTTTTGGCTGTGATTATGACATTGGTATTTTTACAAATCTGTCGCAGGATCATCTCGATTATCATAAAGATATGGATGATTATTTGCGGGCGAAGAGTCTTCTCTTTGCCGGTTTAGGGAATGACTATCATCAAGGGAAGAAAAAATATGCAATTATCAACGAGGATGATGCTTCAAGCGACTTATTAAAACGAAGTACAGCGCAGCAGGTATTAACTTACAGCTGCAAGCAGGATGCGGATATAATGGCAAAAAATATTATGCTTTCTCCTGCCGGTGTGGCATTTAACCTTGTGACTCCAATAGGCACAGTCCATATTAAAACTGGTTTAATCGGCATGTTCAATGTGTATAATATGCTTGCGGCGAGCGGCGCTGCTATCGCATCGAAGGTGGATTTAGATGTGATTAAAGAAGCCCTGGAGAATACAAAAGGGGTAGATGGCCGGTTTGAACCAATTAATGAAGGTCAAGATTTTTCTGTCATTGTTGATTTTGCGCATACACCGGATTCATTAGAAAATGTGCTTCAATCGAGCAAGGAATTTGCAGAGCGTAAAGTGTATGTAGTTGTGGGCTGCGGTGGGGACCGCGACCGTACTAAACGGCCGTTAATGGCGGATGTTGCTGTTAAGTATGCAGACCATGCGCTGTTCACATCCGATAATCCGCGTACAGAAGACCCGGTGCAAATCCTTGATGATATGACAAGTCATTTAACGGAAGAGGAAGCAACCTTTGAAGTAATTGTGGACCGGACAGAAGCCATTAAGCATGCGGTGAAGCTTGCTCAAAAGGATGATATTATTTTGATTGCGGGCAAGGGACATGAAACCTATCAAATCATCGGCAAGAAAAAATTTGATTTCGACGATCGTCAAATTGCCCGGGAAGCAATTAAAGAGAAAGGGGAGTAAAAGATGTTATTTACTGCATCACAATTAATGAAATTATTCCCCCGGCATCAAGGGAACGTCTCCGCTGATTTAGAAATTCATGAAGTAGTCCATGATAGCCGGGTGAATACAAACCACGGGCTCTATGTACCAATTGCTGGTGAACGGTTTGATGGACATCAATTTATTGGCGGAGCAGTGGAGAACGGGGCAGCAGCAGCCTTTTGGCAGAAAGAAAAGCCGCTTCCGTCAAATCTTCCTGACTCTCTGCTGATATTATTTGTAGAGGACACTGTAAAAGCATTACAGGAGCTGGCTGTTGCGTATCGGAAGGACGTCAACCCGACTGTTATTGGGATTACCGGATCAAATGGGAAAACAACGACGAAGGACCTGACTAATGCTGTCATGCAGACAACGTTTAAAACCCATGCTACAAAGGGGAATTTCAATAATCATATCGGGCTCCCATTGACGATTTTATCGATGGACCGGAAAACAGAAGTGCTGATTCTTGAAATGGGGATGAACCATTTTGGAGAAATCGAGATGTTGAGTAAGATCGGGGAGCCGAATCAGGCGATTATTACCAATATTGATGGGCAGCATATTGAAAATTTAGGCTCTAAAGAAGGAATAGCCAAAGCCAAATTAGAAATTGTGTCGGGTATCAAGCCAGAGGGTACATTGGTTATTGATGGGGACGAACCGCTGTTAACAGATGCAGCTGTGCCTGTAGCTAAAACACGGGTCGGCTTCAGTGAAGACAATGATGTAGTGGTTCGCAATATCACCGTAGAGGAAGAAACGACAACCTTTGATGCAGGAGAGAAAACTTACCAGATCCCGCTCTTAGGAAAGCATCACGCAAAAAATGCCGCTTATGTTATTCAACTGGCATCCGGGATGGGAATAGCTCCTGAAACAATCCAGAAAGCGTTCGGACAATTAGAAATGACGAAAATGCGCTTTGAAAAGCATACAGGCAAAAATGGTATTACGATTATTAATGATGCTTATAATGCTTCTCCTGCATCTATGAAAGCATCGATTCAAGTAGTCGAAGAAATGAAAGGCTATCAGCATAAAATACTTGTATTAGGTGATATTTTAGAGCTTGGTGATTATGCAGAAGAATTTCATCGCGGAATTGCAGATGTTATTCATTCTGATATTACAGCAGTGTATACGTATGGTAATCATTCGCATTACATACATGACGAATTAAAAAAGAAAGGTACGGAGCTGATTGCTGTCCACTTGCAGGATAAGCAGGAGCTGGTGAATCAGATTGAACAATATCTGAAACCGGAAAACCTTATTTTGCTGAAAGCATCAAGAGGAATGAAATTTGAAACATTTTTAGAACAATTACGTTAAGGCATCTTATAGGTATTGTTTACATCATCAGGAAACAGAATCAGTGCGGTGGATTTGAGGATTAGAGAAGTTTCAGCAAATGCTCATAAGAATTGCACTGATTCTGGCATGCTTTGTTAACAATTCTATAAATGGTTACAAATGAGGTGGAGAGAAAATGAATATTACAGGTTTATTAATTACAATCGCAGTAGCGTTTCTTATAACAGTTCTTCTATCTCCAATTTTTATCCCTTTTTTAAGACGATTAAAGTTTGGACAGAGTATTAGAGAAGAAGGCCCTGAGTCTCATCAGAAGAAATCAGGAACACCGACAATGGGCGGAGTTATGATTGTATTCAGTATTGTGATTACATCCCTGATTATGGGAATGAGAATGGACACAGGGATCGGCTATGAGCTGTGGCTGTTACTTTTTGTGTTATTTGGCTATGGCTTACTAGGGTTTTTAGATGATTATATTAAAGTAGTAATGAAACGAAATCTAGGCTTAACTTCAAAGCAGAAGCTATTTGGACAAATTATTATTGCACTTGTATTTTATTTTGTTTTGCGCGGGCAGGAAGACTTCTCGTCAGCAATTGCCATTCCGGGAACAACGGTTGAATTTGATATTGGCTGGTTCTATGCAATTCTTATTATTGTAATGCTTGTAGGAGCCTCCAATGCTGTTAATTTAACGGATGGCTTAGATGGTTTATTAGCTGGTACTGCAGCGATTGCTTTCGGTGCTTTTGCCATTATTGCCTGGTATGGCGTGCCAAATGATATGGTAACCGTCTTTGCTTTAGCAGTTGTCGGCGCTCTGTTAGGATTTTTAGTGTTTAACGCGCACCCTGCCAAGGTGTTCATGGGAGATACAGGATCATTGGCGTTAGGGGGAGCAATTGCTGCCATTGCGATACTTCTGAAGCTGGAGATTTTATTAGTAATTATCGGCGGTGTGTTTGTTATTGAAACCTTATCTGTTATTATTCAGGTTATTTCCTTTAAAACGACAGGAAAACGTATTTTCAAAATGAGCCCGCTGCATCACCACTATGAGCTGGTAGGATGGTCAGAATGGAGAGTCGTTACCACATTCTGGTCTGTCGGCCTGCTATTTGCGATTCTTGCTATTTATATTGAGGTGGGTATCTAATGAACACATGGAAACAATTTCCCGAAAAAGTGCTTGTCTTAGGATTGGCCCGAAGCGGTACAGCTGCTGCGAATGTTTTGTTGGAGAGCGGCAAGGATGTAACGGTGAATGATGCGGCAGCATCCTATGAAGATGTACCTGTTTTGGCGCTTCAGGAAAAAGGAGCCCGTCTTGTGCTCGGCTCTCATCCGCTAAGTGTTTTAGAAGGGATAGAGATGGTTGTTAAAAACCCGGGTATCCGTTATGATCATCCGGTTGTTGCAGAAGCACAGAAACGCAGTATTCCGGTAATTACAGAGGTGGAATTGGTAGCTTATATAACCGAACAGCCGATTATCGGAATTACTGGTTCCAATGGAAAAACAACCACAACAACGTTAGTTACGGAAATGCTGGAAAAAAGTGATTGTAAGGTAAAGCTTGCCGGGAACATTGGAATTGCTGCAACGGAAGTGGCCCAAACGATGCAAGCAGATGAAAAGGTGGTAATGGAACTATCCTCCTTTCAGCTGCAGGGAATAAATACATTTCGTCCATCGACAGCAGTCCTTTTAAACATTTATGAAGCGCATTTGGATTATCACGGCGATTTAGAAAGCTATGTCAGAGCTAAATGTAATATATTTAAAAACCAGCATGCCGATGATTATCTGGTATATAATGCTGATGATCCGACACTTGAAGAAAAAGTGAAGGGTACAAAAGCAAAAAATATAGCCTTTTCGGCAACAAAAAATCTGTATCATACAGGCGCTTGGGCAGATGATACGCATGTATACTTTTTCGATGAAGCAATTATTCCTTTAGAGGATATTGTCTTGGTCGGGAAGCATAACTTAGAGAATATCCTGGCAGCTGTTGCAGCAGCAAAATTAAATGGAGCAACTAATGAAGGCATACAGCATGTCTTAAAAACTTTTTCCGGTGTCAAGCATCGTTTAGAGTTTGTCGGGCTGCTGCATGGCCGCTATGTTTACAATGATTCGAAAGCAACAAATATCCTAGCTACGCAAAAAGCATTAGATTCCTTTAAAAAGGATATTGTCCTTCTTGCAGGCGGCTTAGATCGCGGGAATGAATTTGATGAGCTGATTCCACATTTGCATCATGTTAAAGCAATGGTTGTATTTGGAGAGACGGCACCGAAACTAGAGCGAGTTGGAAAAGAAGCCGGTATCCAGGTGATTGAGCACGCAGCCGGCGTAGATGATGCAGCTAAAACCGGTTTTTCATTAGCAGATGAAGGTGATATCCTATTGCTTTCTCCCGCATGTGCGAGCTGGGATCAGTACAAAACATTTGAAGAAAGAGGAGACATATTTGTTCAAGCAGTTCATACAATGAAGTAAGGGGCTTGAACAAATACTAATCCTAAACAGCAAACCATATTCGGACAAGCCGAGAATGATACAGCATATTTAAAATGCCCCTATTTCCAAAGTTTATCTCATGGAAAGAAGGGGTATTTTTGTCTAAGTTCATTCAAAATCAAAATAAAGTAGACAGAGTATTATTTGGAATAATCATTCTCCTTTTATGTATCGGTATGCTGATGGTTTACAGCTCATCCTATATTTGGTCGGAGTATAAGTTCAATGATGCATTTTATTACTTAAAAAGACAGCTTTTATTTGCCGGCATCGGGTTTATCGGAATGGTTGTTATCTCTTACTTTCCTTATTATATATGGAAAAAGTATGCAAAGATTTTATTATTTTCTTGCTTTGTTCTGCTTCTCCTTGTGCTTATTCCGGGAATCGGCATGGTGCGCGGAGGAGCACAGAGCTGGATTGGCATCGGTGCATTCAGTATTCAGCCCTCTGAATTTATGAAGCTGGGTTTAATTATTTTTCTGGCATCTATATTATCTGATCATCAAAAATATATTACCTCGTTTAAAAAAGGGTTTTTCCCGTGCCTTCTATTGATTTTTACGGCATTTGGTCTGATTATGCTTCAGCCAGATTTAGGAACTGGAATGGTGCTGGTCTTAACATGCATGATTCTGCTTTTTGTGGCAGGTGCAAAGCTTTCTCATTTTTTTGGACTGGCCGGCATTGGAATTATTGGGTTTATCGGATTGATTGCTTCTGCACCTTACCGGATTAATCGGATTCTGGCTTTCTTAAACCCATGGGAGGATCCGCTAGGACATGGATTTCAAATTATTCAATCTCTTTATGCTATCGGTCCCGGGGGACTGATGGGACTGGGGCTGGGCAACAGCCTGCAAAAATATTTTTATCTGCCGGAGCCGCAGACAGATTTTATTTTTTCAATCATTGGTGAGGAATTAGGTTTAATTGGAGGTTGTACAACTATTTTATTGTTTTTTCTGCTATTATGGAGAGGGATTAAAATTGCTATTGAAGCTCCGGATTTATTTAGCAGGCTGTTAGCGCTGGGAATCGCAAGTATGTTAGCATTACAGGCGATGATTAATATTAGTGTAGTCATCGGATTGATTCCGGTAACGGGAATTACCCTGCCTTTTCTCAGCTACGGCGGTTCATCACTAACGTTAACACTTTGTGCGGCCGGGATTCTTCTAAGTATCAGCAGGCACGCCAAAAGTATGGAAAAAAGTACGAAGCCGATTATTTAAAATAGCAGCGAAGAACATTTATATAAAACGTAAATCCCGTCCATGGAAGAAGTAAGAAAACTTCTGCGGACGGGTTATCCGTGATAAAAAAGAAAAAACTTCAGAAACAATAGAAGTCAATGACGTGTAGCACCATAATTTATGATATAATTTTTGTAAATACTAGGGAGTAAACTGATACAGTTATATTCCCTGAAAATAATGGATAAAGGAAGAAATGGAGATGAGTGATAAAAATATCGTTTCGATTGAGGATCGAATTCCAAAATTGAAGCAAGCTAGGAAGAAAAAAGCAAACAGACGATTAATATTTTATCTATCTATATTTTTCTTTCTCATTGCTATCATTGTTTACTTGCAATCTCCATGGAGTGAAATACGCACGATTGAAGTAAACGGCAATGTATTCTTAACGGATGAGTATATAATAGATGAGTCAGGGGTAACAGAAGGAACAAATATCTGGTCCATGAATGGATCATCTGTTGCAGCCGGGATGGAAGAAAATCCCGTCATTGAACATGCATCTATTAATCGGAGTTTTCCCAGCACCGTTGTGATTGAGGTAGAAGAACAGCCTGTCCTTGGCTATGTTCAGGACGAAAGGGAATTTTACCCGGTTCTTGCAGACGGTCAAGTCATCCAGCAAAATGCACAAAACTCTATCAGCAATGCTCCATTAATAACAGGCTTTAATGAAGCGCAATTAACAGAATTGGCAACAGCCATGGATAATGTTCGCCCAAGTATTTTTAATATGATTTCTGAGATTGAACGAAAAGATTCAGATGAAGAAGAGGATACGCTGCAGGTTAGATTGTATATGAGTGATGGGTTTCTGGTAGAAGGCATTGCAGATCAAATGTTGGACAGATTGGATTACTATCCTTCTATTGTGTCACAGCTTGACGAAGAGGATAGTGGTATCATTCATATAGGTGTCGGCATTTATTTCGAATCTTTTCAAAAAGATGAAATGGAAGAAGTAGATATCGAAGATGAAATTGAAGAACTCAATGAGGAAATTAATGAAGAAAATGAAGAAACAGGAAATGAATAATTTGCAGAATGAAGTCATATATCATCCTTTTTAAACGAATGGTATAATGTCGATTTTTATAGAAATAGATTACTTGAAAAAAATAAGCATAAAATATGTTTATTTTTTATTCATTTTCTTTTAGAATTAAAGACTATACAAAGGATAACGTGGCAGTAAAAATATCGTCAGCATATTTTTACGGGGAGGTGCTCTTTTTTGAACAACAGTGAGATATTAGTTAGTCTTGACATTGGGACAAACACGATAAAAGTAATTATTGGAGAAGTACAACAAGACTCTTTAAATATTATTGGAGTAGGTACTGCAGCGTCAAACGGAATGAAGAAGGGTGCTATAATTGATATTGATCAGACTGTTCATTCTATCAGGAATGCAGTAGAACAAGCAGAACGAATGGTAGGGATGGAAATTCACCGCGTAGTAGTGGGGATAAACGGATCCCATATCCAGCTTCAGCCTTGTCATGGCGTTGTCGCTGTACAAAGTGAGAATCGGGAAATAAATGATGAAGATGTAACGAGAGTAATTGACGGAGCTCAAGTGATTTCTATTCCGCCGGAGCGGGAAATCATCGATGTGATTCCGAAGCAATTTATTGTGGATGGATTAGATGAAATTACGGATCCGAGAGGGATGATTGGTGTCCGTCTGGAGATGGAAGGAACGATTATCACCTGCTCAAAAACGATTTTGCATAATATCTTAAAATGTGTGGAACGGGCTAATTTGGAAGTATCTGATATTTGTCTTCAGCCGCTTGCTGCCGGAACAGTTGCTTTATCAAAGGATGAGATGAATATGGGCTCTGCCCTGATTGATATCGGAGGAGGCTGTACAACGGTATCTGTATTTGAAAATGATCATTTGGCTGCGACAAGTGTTATTAATTTAGGCGGAGACAATATAACGAAAGATTTATCCGTCGGCCTGCGTATTTCTACAGAAGAAGCAGAGCAGATCAAACTAAATTATGGCTATGCATTTTACAACGATGCTTCTGAAGATGAGACATTTGAAGTCACAACAATCGGAAGCAATCAAAAACAGGTATTTAATCAACTTCAATTAGCTGATATGATAGAAGCTAGATTAGAAGAAATATACACTTATATTGATAGGGAAATTCGGAAAATGGGCTTTCAGGAGCTGCCTGGCGGTTTCGTATTGACAGGAGGCACCACGGCTATGCCGGGGAGCTTGGAATTAGCGCAAGACTTGTTTTATTCTCATGTACGTGTAGCTGTCCCGGATTATATTGGTGTCAGGGAAGCACAGTTTACTTCAGGTGTCGGTATTTTACAATTTGCTTATCGTAATGCGAAAATACAAGGGAAAGAATTATATCCTGCTGTAGCAATAGATGGGGAAGCGGAGCAGCAGCCAGTGAAGCAATCCAGACCTGCAGGCGAGAAGAAAAAGAAACAAGGCAAGAAAAAAGAATCAGGATTTGCTAACCTATTCAAATATTTCTTTGATTAATTTCTTTTAACAGAAGTTGAAACGAGGAATTGTTCGTAATTAGTAGACTAGGAGGAAACCATAATATGTTAGATTTTGATACAAACATGGAAGAATTAGCAACGATAAAAGTTATTGGAGTTGGCGGCGGCGGTAACAATGCTGTTAACCGTATGATTGAGCATGGCGTAGAAGGTGTCGAATTTATCGCAGTAAACACAGATTCTCAAGCTTTAAATCTTTCGATGGCTGAATCCAAGATACAAATCGGCGGGAAATTAACCCGTGGTCTTGGAGCCGGCGCTAACCCGGAAGTAGGGAAAAAAGCAGCAGAAGAAAGTAAAGAGCAGTTAGAAGAAGTGTTAAAAGGTGCTGATATGGTTTTTGTTACTGCTGGAATGGGCGGCGGTACAGGAACTGGAGCAGCTCCGGTCATTGCACAGGTAGCTAAAGATTTAGGAGCGCTGACAGTTGGTGTTGTTACTCGTCCGTTTTCTTTTGAAGGCAGAAGAAGATCAACACAGGCGATTTCCGGTATCGATACGCTGAAAGGAAGCGTGGATACACTAATTGTTATTCCAAACGATCGACTGCTTGAAATTGTAGATAAAAATACACCGATGCTGGAAGCCTTCCGTGAAGCGGATAATGTGCTTCGTCAAGGTGTACAAGGCATATCCGATTTAATTGCGAAGCCAGGTCTTATTAACGTTGACTTCGCTGACGTGAAAACGATTATGTATGATAAAGGTTCTGCTTTAATGGGTATTGGTATCGCAACTGGCGAAACAAGAGCAACAGAAGCTGCTAAAAAAGCAATTTCTTCCCCGCTGCTGGAGACTTCTATCGATGGAGCGCATGGTATTTTAATGAATATCACAGGCGGTACAAACCTGAGCTTGTATGAAGTGCAGGAAGCAGCTGACTTAGTTACTTCTGCAGCGGACCAAGAAGTAAATGTTATCTTTGGTTCTGTAATTAATGAGAACCTTAATGATGAAATTGTTGTAACTGTCATTGCTACCGGTTTTGATGAAAATGCTCAGCCAAAAGCAGATACGCGTCAAAAACAACAGCGTCCAAATATAGGACAAACCCAGCAGGCTGCTACACAGCAAACAAATGAATCAACTCCTGTCAGGGAAAGAGAAACATCCAATCCATCACCTTCTAAGCCTCGTCCCGAGGAAGATGAGTTAGATATCCCGACTTTCTTGAGAAACCGTAATCGTAATCGATAAAACGAAAAAATACTGTGCTAAGAGAACTCTTTTAGCACAGTATTTTTTTGTTTGAAAATAAGAAAAAAGCATATAAAGACTCGGAGGCAGCTGCAGCGGACATCTGCTCGGCGAGAATACCAGTATTTTAAAGACCAAGTGTTTATCTTACAGGAAAGAAAGTAAAGTTTCCTTGCCCCTCTTTTTTATCAAAAAAAGGAGAGAAAACTCCCTCTTCAAGCGCGTAGAGGTAAGGGGGAGATGAATCTCCTATGCACAAAAGATTGCTTTGGAGTGTCTCAACTGTTCAATATTGAATCGAACAAACGTTCCGAAATCATTCTTCTTCTGATATAATAGACAGGAGGAGGTAAGAAGCCATGAAAGTAAAAAAAGCATTTCGTTTTCGTATCTATCCGAACAAAAAACAAATCACCTTCATCCATAAGACAATCGGCTGCTCCCGCTTTGTCTACAACTATTTTACAGGAAAACAAAAAGAAAAAGACCACTATTGGCATACGGTGAATGAAATGGTACAAAACGGACAGCTTCACGAAAAAATTGCTAATAAAAGAAAAGACATGTTAGATAAAATCTCCACCGAGATAATCAAAAACCACGATATCATCGGAATAGAAGATTTGTCTGTGATAAACATGTTGAAAAATCATAATCTTGCAAAAGCGATTAGCGATGTATCCTGGTCAACGTTACGAACGATGCTGGAATATAAAGCGGCCTGGTATGGAAAGCAGGTTGTTGTAGTTTCGAAAAGCTATCCATCCAGTCAGTTATGTTCTCATTGTGGACACCAAAACAAAGACGTTAAAAATCTTGCTTTGCGTGCATGGACGTGTGATAGCTGTCAATGCCATCATCAAAGAGATATTAACGCAAGCAGGAATCTTCGTAAAGAAGCATTACGAATAACCGCAGGGACTGCGGGGCTAGCCTAATCCATAACTGACCGGTAGGTTGGTGTTCTTAGGAATTCTCCACTTCAAGCAATCGTTAAGTTTGCTAAGTGGGGGTAGTTCAATCCAAAAATCGTTAGACATTATTTCTAAGAATAAGTGTTAAATAGCTTAATTTTGCACACAAGAATTGACAGACTTTTCTCTTTCAATTGTCTATACTTTTCATCATATATTACTTCCTTTCTATGAATTTCATGATCAGCAACGTACGCAGAAGATGATAATCTCTTCTGATTAGCAGCAATTTAGGGGGTGCAACAGAGATTGTCTATTTACTTAGACGTTATTTGGGCATTAAATTTTATGGTAGATTTAATGCTGCTGATGCTCGTACAAATACTTGCCCGGAAACCAGTCAAACGAAGGCGCTTATTTCTTGGTGCATTTATTGCTTCCTGCATTGTTCCACTGACGATTTTGTATCCAAATTCGTTTTTTAACCATGTTGCCGGCAAGCTTCTCTATTCGGTTATTATTATTTTCAGCACATTTGGATTTAAGAGTTTGTATCGCTTTATTAAGCTGACATTCCTCTTTTATTTTGTATCCTTTGCCATTGGAGGAGGGTTAATGGCAATCCATTTTTTCCTGCAGCGTCCGGTGACCGTTTCCCTGGAGGGGATAATCACTTTTAATCAAGGCTATGGCGACCCTGTCAGCTGGATTTTTGTTATCACCTGCTTCCCGATTATTTGGTATTTTACAAAGAGACGAATGGACGAGCACGTTGGAGAACAAGTGAAATATGACGAAATGTACAAGGTGATATTGACAATGAATCATCAGTCTTTTGAATCCATTGGCTATATCGACAGCGGGAATCAGCTTGTCGATCCGTTAACCAGACAACCTGTCGTCATTTGTGATCAGCCGTTTTTAAAGCAATGGTTCGATGATGAAGAGTGGGAGGAGCTGAAAAATGTGAAAGAGCATTTGGATTTCAGCCAGCTGCCAAAGAAATGGGAGGATAAGCTGCATTTGATTCCTTATCAGGGAGTAGATGGTTCGCATTCTTTTATGCTCGCCATTCGTGCTGAGGAACTGACTATCTTTTATAATAAGGAGGTTCTGCAGGCTGCAAATGTATTCATTGGGATTCAATTTGGAGTATTGGAAAGGGATGGGCAATATCATTGCTTGCTGCATCCCCTCATCATTAAGCAATCTATCATACAATCTGCATAAAGGAGTGTGCGTCAAGTGGCTACTTGGAAATTCAAATTAAAATTACGCTGGTATCAATTTCTCAAAAAGATTGGATTAAAGCCAAAGGAAATTTATTATATTGGCGGAAGCGAGGCATTGCCCCCGCCGCTGACAAAGCAGGAAGAACAGGAATTGCTAAAAAAACTGCCTGAAGGAGATAAAGCGGCAAGATCAATGCTGATTGAAAGAAATCTGAGATTAGTTGTTTATATTGCCAGAAAATTTGAAAACACAGGAATTAATATCGAAGACCTGATTAGTATTGGTACGATTGGGCTGATTAAGGCAGTGAACACATTTAATCCAGAAAAAAAGATTAAGCTGGCAACCTATGCTTCCCGCTGTATTGAAAATGAAATCTTAATGTATCTGCGCAGAACGAATAAATTAAAGACAGAGGTTTCCTTTGATGAACCGCTGAATATTGATTGGGACGGCAATGAACTTTTATTGTCGGATGTGCTGGGGACAGAGGAAGATATTATTACAAAAAGTATTGAATCAAATGTGGATAAATCCTTGCTAAAATCAGCATTAGGCAAATTAAATGCACGTGAAAAACAGATTATGGAGCTGCGCTTTGGATTGATTGGCGATGATGAAAAAACGCAAAAAGATGTAGCGGATATGCTCGGAATTTCCCAGTCTTATATTTCCCGTTTAGAGAAGAAAATTATACGTCGATTAAAAAAAGAATTTAATAAAATGGTTTAACTTGATATATCAATTGTTCGCCGCATAGGTTGACTTTTTTTACATGATTTTCCTGCATAAAAACTTTTCCCGGGGAGATACTGTCCTTGAACAGCATCTAAGATTGGGGAGGTTTTCGGGAATGGCAAGACATAAAGTTGAAATATGCGGGGTTGATACATCCAAACTTCCAGTACTTAAAAACGAAGAAATGAAAAAACTATTTATCCGGCTGCAAGAAGAAAATGATATTATTGCCCGGGAAGAATTGGTAAACGGCAATTTACGCCTTGTTCTTAGTGTTATTCAGCGTTTTAATAACCGGGGAGAATATGTCGATGATTTATTTCAGGTCGGTTGTATTGGTTTAATGAAATCAATCGATAATTTTGATTTGTCCCATAATGTACGTTTTTCTACCTATGCTGTTCCGATGATCATCGGTGAAATCAGAAGGTACTTGCGGGATAATAATCCAATTCGTGTATCCAGATCGTTACGTGATATTGCTTACCGGGCTCTGCAGGTCAGGGAACAATTAATCAGTAAAACATCCAAGGACCCATCTCCAGCAGAAATCGCCAAGGAAATGGGAGTGGAACAGGCTGATATTGTCTTTGCGCTGGATGCCATCCAAGACCCTGTTTCGCTTTTTGAACCAATTTACAATGATGGCGGCGATCCGATTTTTGTCATGGATCAGCTGAGCGATGAAAAAGATAAAGATTCCTCCTGGGTTGATAAGCTATCACTAAAAGAAGGAATGCACAGATTGAATGCTAGAGAAAAGATGATATTAAATAAACGCTTTTTTCAAGGGAAAACACAAATGGAAGTGGCGGATGAGATTGGCATATCCCAAGCACAAGTGTCCAGACTTGAAAAAGGAGCTATCCATCAGATGAATAAGCAAATGTTTGAATAAGGAATTAAAAGCCTTGTCCCCGCGGCAAGGCTTTTTGCATGCAAAAATAACTGTTTCCTTTTTATTTTCCATGAAAAAAAGCATGTTCCAATGCATAGGATAAGAAGAGGAGGGAGCTGGCATGGTGAAACTATCTGAACTGCAAATAAAAGAATTGATTGTAATGGATGATGGAACAAGGTTAGGGCATATCATTGACTTAGAGATAGATGGAAGAACCGGAAGAATCATTGCAATTATTGCGGAAGCCAAAGGGAAAAAATCAGGCATGTTTGCGAAAGCAGGCGAGCTTTTTATCGCCTGGGAAAAAATTGTTCGGATTGGGGAAGATGTTATTTTAGTCGAGAAAGTAAAAGGGCCGGATCTTTATACCGAAGATTAAGAAGAAATTATCGATATAATGTGTTAAAATAAGACACAAATTTGAATTTAAGATAATGTTCAATAGGAGAAATTATAGGGAAAAGAGGGAAAAACATGGAGCCATTTCAGCTTAAAAGTGAGACAAGACTTCATTTATCTTCATTGGAGGAAGAAATTCCAGGTCTGGTAGCAGGCTTTACAACAAAAAATGGCGGTGTAAGTAAGGGGGCTTATAAGCAATTAAATATGGGGCTCCATGTATTGGACGACGAGAATAAGGTGCTGGAAAATCGGCGGATTCTGAGCAAGGAATTAAATATTCCCCTGAACCGCTGGGTTTGCGGTGAACAAGTACATGGAACAAGCATCCATTTTACAGGGGAAGAAGATGCGGGAAAGGGCAGTATTTCCTTTGATTCCGGTATATCCGGCGTCGATGGATTAATTATCAATGAGGCGGATTCTCTCCTCGGCACGGCTTTTTTCGCAGACTGTGTTCCATTATTTTTTGCAGACCCGACCAAAAGAATAGCGGGTATTGCTCACGCCGGCTGGAAAGGAACAGTCGGTCAGATCGCCCGGGAAATGGTACAGAAATTGAAAGAAGCCGGTGCCTCTATAGAGAATCTGAAAGTTGTGATAGGCCCGAGTATTTCCAAAGAAAACTACGTTGTTGACGATGTTGTTTTATCACATCTAACTGGTGAACAGAAACAAAAATTTACGAAAGAAATATCGCCAAATCAATATTTCATCGATTTAAAAGAGCTTAATGTCGATATCCTTGTACAATCTGGCGTCTTTCGTCATAATATAGAGGTAACAAAATATTGTACATTACAAGATGAGAGGCTATTCTTTTCTCATCGGCGCGATAATGGAAAAACAGGAAGAATGCTCGCGTTTATCGGATTTGAGAAACAGAAGAAGTAATGGAGGATAAGAATGGTTGCAGTAAAAGAAAATCTAATGGAAATTCAAGCAGATATCGAGCAGGTTGCAAGGAGAGCAGGCAGAAATAAAGAAGATATTAATATTATCGCAGTGACGAAATATGTTACAATAGAACGAGCTAAAGAAGCATTATCTGCCGGGATAGTTCATCTGGGTGAAAATAGAAATGAAGGATTTTTAGCGAAATTTGAAGAGATCAGGGACAGTGCCACTTGGCATTTCATTGGCTCCCTGCAATCCAGAAAAGTAAAAGATATGATACATCATATTGATTATATTCATTCACTAGACAGAAAATCTTTGGCGAAAGAGATTAATAAGCGGGCAGAAAAAACAGTGCCCTGCTTTGTTCAAGTCAATGTGAGCGGAGAAGAATCGAAACACGGATTAGATGAAGGAGAAGTTGAATCGTTTATTAAAGATTTAGCGGCATTTGAGCATATACAGGTGGCAGGTTTAATGACGATGGCTCCGCATGTCGATAATCCGGAAGAAACCCGGCCGCTGTTTAGAAAATTGCGTTTGCTGAGAGACCGTATAAAGGGGCTTGGTTTAGACTATGCACCATGTGAATACCTGTCTATGGGAATGAGCAATGATTATGAAATTGCTGTAGAAGAAGGTGCAACACATATTCGGATAGGTACCAAGCTGGTCGGCAGCGAATTATAAAGTGAGGTGCAGTAAATGAGCTTTAAAAAGAAGCTTAAAAATTATTTCACGATGGACGATGAATATGAGTATGAATATGCCGAGGAAGAACAAAAAGAAGAAATACCCCAGGTTCAGGAAAAAACAGCAGGAAGCAAAAATGTTGTGAACCTTTCCAGTATACAAAATACGAATTCAAAGGTTGTATTAGCTGAGCCGAGAAATTATAATGAAGCTCAGGACATCGCAGATAATATTGTTAACAGACGAGCTGTAATCATTAATCTGCAGCGTGTGGATCGTCAGCAGGCAAAGCGGATCGTTGATTTTCTGAGCGGAACGGTTTATGCCGTAAAAGGAGATATTCAAAAATTAGGATCAGAAACATTCCTGTGTACGCCGGATAATGTAGAAGTATCCGGCAGTATTTCTGAAATGTTATATGAGCAGGAAGATTATGATAAAGGATGGTAGCAGGAGATGTTGGCACAAATCGTTTCACTAATAAGCTTTGGTTTAAACATTTATAGCTTTGCACTAATCGTGTATATTTTTATGTCCTGGTTCCCTGGAGCCAGAGAATCTCAATTTGGAGAATTACTCGGAAAAATTTGTGAGCCTTACTTAGAAATTTTCCGTAAGTTTATTCCGCCGCTTGGTATGATTGATTTTTCTCCAATTGTTGCGATATTATTATTGCATTTTGCAAGAATGGGATTTATCCAATTTGCAATGATGCTTTAGGCTTGAAGGAAAGGAATGACCATGGAAGTTTATCAGCATTTTCGAAAAGAAGAACAGCCATTTATTGATCAGGTTCTTTCATGGAAAGACCAGGTGGAGCGATCGTATATTCCAAAATTGACTGATTTTTTGGATCCGCGCGAACAAGAAATCGTGCAGATGCTGTTAGGCACTAATCACGACGAGCTTCAGGCAGCTGCTTTTGGCGGATCCGAGTACAGTGAACGAAAAAGAATGGTGATTGCTCCTATTTATGAAAGCATTACAGAAGATATGTTTCAAGTAGAGCTGCTGGAGGCATCTTACCCGGAGAAATTTGTAAGTCTGGAGCATCGGGATGTAATGGGTGCTTTTTTATCACAGGGTGTGAAGCGAAAAAAATTAGGAGATATTACAGCAGCAGATGGGAAAATTCATTTACTTGCAGCGGGAGAGGTCGTCCCTTTTATCAAGATGAATTTAACATCTATTAAGAAATCTCGTATATCTTTCAAAGAACAGCCGCTCACTTCGCTGGTTACAGAAAAAAAAGCCTGGAAAGAATATGATAAAACTATTTCTTCCCTGCGTTTAGATACAGTTGTTAAAGAAATATATGGTGTCTCCCGAAAAGACGCTGCTGCTTTGATTCAAAAACTGCTCGTAAAGGTAAATTACCGGGTAGTAGATGATGTGAAATTCCAATTACAAGAAGGGGACATGCTCTCTGTACGCGGAAAAGGCAGAAGTAAAATTACAGCGATACGCGGGAGAACCAAGAAAAATAAAATCAAAATGACGGCGGCAATTTTGCAATAAATGCTGGAAATTTAGCTGGAATTATTGAATAATAAAGAGAGAAATCGGAAGCTCAAGCAAGCACCGATTAGGGAGGTGGAGATGGTGGCACTATCACCATTAGATATTCATAATAAAGAGTTTGCAAGAGGATGGAAAGGCTATGACGTGGATGAAGTAAATAAATTTCTTGATCAAGTGATGAAGGATTATGAAATTGTTATACGTGAAAGAGATGAACTGGATCAAAAAGCGAAAGAGCTTCAGGAACGATTAGGACACTTTACGAACATTGAAGAAACATTAAATAAATCTATTCTGGTTGCTCAGGAAACAGCAGAAGATATTAAAGGCAGTGCGCAAAAAGAAGCAAAATTAATTGTGAAAGAAGCAGAAAAAAATGCTGACCGTATTGTCAACGAAGCATTAAGTAAAGCGCGTAAAATATCCCTTGATGTGGAAGAGTTGAAAAAGCAGGCAAAAGTATTTCGATCAAGAATGCGCATGCTTGTGCAGGCTCAATTAGAAATGCTCGGTACAGATGATTGGGAAGAATTATTTGATACTGAAGTGGATGAAGATTTAGAATTGATGGAGCATGAATCTTAAAGGCTTGACTTAGGCTTGTATATTACATATAATTCATACAAGTATCATGTTTTTTGACATTTAATTTATGCTAAAAATTTCATAATCACTATCGTTATACAATGAAAGAGAAAGTATAGAAGATGACTCTGTGTAAGCGAGTCAGGGGCGGTGGAAGCCTGATACAGAAGTCTTTTAGAAAATCACTCTGGAGTAGCTATTATGAAAATAATGTAGTAATAGCCGGCTGTCCACGTTACGGATTTCGAGTGAATTTAATGCCGTGCATTAAATTTATAAGGGTGGTACCGCGAGTCTTCTCGTCCCTTTAGGGATTAGAGGACTCTTTTTGTATATAAAAATTTAATCTACGATGTGTCATGAAAATAACAGGAGGGAATATCTTGGAATATAAACAAACATTATTAATGCCGAAAACAGCTTTTCCAATGCGTGGAAATCTTCCAAATAAAGAGCCGGAGCGCCAACAGAAATGGGAAGAAAGTGAACAATATCAAAAAAACTTAGAACGTACAAAGGACAGAGCCTTATTTATTTTACATGATGGACCGCCTTATGCGAATGGAGATATCCATATCGGTCATGCACTGAATAAAATCTTAAAGGATTTTATTGTCCGTTATAAGTCCATGACAGGCTATTATGCACCATATGTTCCAGGCTGGGATACACACGGGTTGCCGATTGAAACAGCATTAGCGAAAAAGAAAGTAAAAAGGAAAGAAATGTCTGTTGCAGAATTCCGCAAGCTTTGTGAAGAATATGCACTTGGACAAATTGAGAGCCAGCGTACACAATTTAAAAAATTAGGTGTACGTGGTGATTGGGATAATCCATATATCACCTTAACGAAGGATTATGAAGCTTCTCAAATTAAGGTGTTTGGAGAAATGGCACGAAAAGGCTATATTTATAAAGGACTTAAGCCGGTATATTGGTCTCCGTCTTCTGAATCTGCCCTTGCAGAAGCAGAAATCGAATATCAAGATAAACGCTCTCCATCTATCTATGTTTCCTTCGAAGTAACGGATGGAAAAGATGTGCTTGACGGCGGCGAGAAGATTATTATCTGGACGACAACTCCTTGGACGCTTCCAGCGAACTTAGGAATCAGCTTACATCCTGATTTAAGCTATGTAGTAGCACAAGTAAATGATGAAAAATATGTCATTGCAGAAGCTTTATTAGAAGATGTGAAAGAAGTATTAGGCTGGGAAGATGTAACGGTTGTGAAGAAATTCAAAGGGCAGGAAGCGGATCGTGTAGAAGCACAGCATCCATTTTACAATCGTAAATCCCTTGTTATGCTTGGAGAACATGTTACAACTGATGCGGGGACTGGATGTGTTCATACAGCTCCTGGTCACGGAGAAGATGACTTCTATGTTTGCCGCAGATATGGAATCGATGCATTTTGCCCAGTGGATGAAAAGGGTGTCTTTACGAGTGAAGCGCCAGGATTTGAAGGTTTATTTTACGATGCAGCAAATAAAGTTATCACAGAACAATTGGATGAGAATGGCGCCTTATTAAAATTAGAATTTATCACACACTCTTATCCGCATGACTGGAGAACAAAGAAACCAACTATCTTCCGTGCAACTTCCCAGTGGTTTGCATCTATTAAAGATTTCCGTCAGGATATTCTTGATGAAATTAAAAAAGTGCATTGGTATCCGCATTGGGGAGAAACAAGACTTTATAATATGGTGAGAGACCGTGAGGATTGGTGTATTTCCAGACAGCGTGCCTGGGGAGTTCCGATTCCAGTATTTTATGGGGAAGACGGAACAGCAATCATTACAGATGAAACGATTTCGCATGTATCCGAACTCTTCCGTGAGCATGGTTCCAATGTCTGGTTTGAAAGAGAAGCGAAGGATTTATTGCCGGATGGATTTACATCAGAGCATAGTCCAAATGGCAAGTTTACTAAAGAAGTCGATATTATGGATGTTTGGTTCGATTCAGGCTCCTCACATGAAGGTGTACTGATGAACCGGGAAGAACTTGATCGTCCGGCTGATGTATATTTAGAAGGAAGTGATCAGTATCGCGGCTGGTTTAACTCTTCATTATCTACTTCCGTCGCAGTAACGGGTAAAGCGCCATTTAAAAATATTATCAGTCATGGGTTCGCCCTGGATGGAAATGGCCGCAAGATGAGTAAGTCATTAGGAAATACGGTTGATCCGTCCAAAGTACAAAAACAATTAGGTGCTGATATTTTGCGTCTGTGGGTTTCCAGCGTGGATTATCAGGCAGATGTGCGTATCTCGGATGCTATTTTAAAACAGACTTCAGAAAGCTATCGTAAAATCCGGAATACCTTCCGTTTCTTACTGGCGAACCTTGCTGATTTTGATCCTAGCAAAGATCGCGTGAAGGATGAAGAATTGCAGGAAGTAGACCGTTATATGCTTTATCGTCTGCAGCAGATCTTAAATAATGCACGTGATAATTATGAGCACTTTGAATTTGCACCAGTAATCAGCCAAGTCCATAATTTCTGTGCTGTTGATTTAAGCTCCTTCTATTTAGATTTTGCGAAGGATATCCTGTATATTGAAGCTGCAGACCACCCGCGCCGCCGCAGTCTTCAAACAGGCTACTATGAAATTTTAACAACACTTGTGAAATTGCTTGCTCCAATTATTCCGCATACAACGGAAGAAGTTTGGGAATACATTCCTGGAGTGGAGGAAGAAACGGTTCACTTAACAGATATTCCTGAGCCGCGGGAGGTTGCAGGTGCAAAAGACATTGTCGGAAAATGGGATCACTTTATGGAAGTAAGAGATGATGTTCTGAAAGCACTCGAAGAAGCAAGAAGCGAAAAGGTTATCGGGAAATCATTGGAAGCTAAAATTACAATCGTGCCACTTGATGAAGAAACGAAGCAGGTGCTTGAAAACATTTCGCATCTGCATCAATACTTTATTGTTTCAGAAGCAGTTATCGCAGATGAAAAAGGAACAGGCAAAGCATATGATTATGTTGAGGTTGCTGTTGAAAAACATCCTGGAGAAACGTGTGAACGCTGCTGGGTTGTTTCAGAAACAGTAGGCGAAGACAAAGATCATCCAACACTATGTGCTAGATGTGCCAGTGTTGTCAAAGAAAATTATGAGAATTAAAAAACAGGAGCCAGCTTTCTCAAAAGCTGGCTCCTGTTTTTACATATCTGCAAATTGTAAATGCTAATTATTGTATTTTTTCTTTACAATTATAAAAATTACCAGTAGACTTAATTTGTAAACTGAATAAGTATTATGCACTGGGGGAGCTGTTAAGCTGAGAAAGACATTCTGTATTGACCCTTGGCACCCGAACTAGATAATCCTAGCGTGGGGAATGTGCAGTCGTTAAGGAATTAGATAATTTATCCATTTATCAATAAATCTATCAAAGGCTGCATTCTATGGAATGGGCTCTTTTTTTATTGAATATATTCCCCATTTCGCTTGTATCTTTTAAGCTTGATGATCAGGAAGGGCCGCTAAGAAGCTTGGCATAACAGGGAGCAGCTCCTGCAACAAGTAATTTGTTCATTGGAGGTGACGAAATTGAAGAAACAGTGGGCGTTTATCGATACAGGATTCCGTGGTGCTGCATGGAACATGGCTTTTGATGAGTGCTTGATCAATTGGCATCAAGAAGGTAAAATTCCGCCGACATTACGTTTTTATGGCTGGGAAAAGCCCAGTTTATCGATTGGCTACTTTCAAAAAGTCGATAAGAAAATTGATCTGGAAGCAGTGGAGCGCCATCAGTGTCAGTTCGTCCGTCGTTTAACCGGCGGCAGTGCTGTGCTTCATGACGATGAATTAACGTATAGTCTGGTTATTACAGAGAGTGATCCAGATATTCCTGTATCTGTACAAGAGGCCTACCATGTACTGGCAGAAGGAATATTTGAAGGATATCGCAATTTAGGGATTCCTGCAGAATATGCAACACTGGACAGAGAAAGTGCCAGAGGAAGGACAGCAATATGCTTCGAAAAACCTGCGTTCTATGAAATGGTTGTTGACGGTAAAAAGCTTTCTGGAAACGCACAGACAAGGAAAAAAGGTGTATTGATGCAGCATGGTTCTATTCCTATGAGCATGAATACAAACATGCTTTTTGATTTATTTGTATTCTCTTCCGAAAAAATAAGAGAACGAAGCCGGGCAGCATTTTCTAAAAAAGCGGTGACGATTAATCAATTAACGAATCGAGAGCATCGGTATGATATGCTGACGGATGCATTCAAAGAAGGGTTCAAGGAAGGTTTAGGTTTAGAATTTCATCCTCTGCAATTAACCAAGGCTGAGTGGGATGAAGTAGAGCAATTAGCACAATCAAAGTATGAAACGGAAGCGTGGAATATCAACTCAAACAAGGAGCGTGCTGGCATTGGCTAAACAATCAGAATATATTCGTAAACCAGAATGGCTGAAAACAAAAATCAACACCAATGAATCATACAAAAAATTAAAGAACTTAATGCGGGATAAACGGCTGAACACAGTTTGTGAGGAAGCAAAGTGTCCGAATATTTATGAATGCTGGAGCGAGCGAAAAACGGCAACTTTCATGATTTTAGGAGATACCTGTACACGCGGCTGCCGATTCTGTGCCGTAAAAACTGGTCTTCCAAGCGGAGTTGACCTGGGAGAACCAAAGCGGGTCGCTGACTCTGTTGAAATTATGGGATTAAAGCATGTCGTTATAACAGCAGTTGCGCGTGATGACCTGGAGGACGGGGGAGCTGCTGTTTTTGCCAACACAGTCCGTGCAGTTCGTCATCAGAATCCAGGCTGTACAATAGAAGTTCTCCCTTCGGATATGAAAGGGGACTATGAAAGCTTACATACACTGATGGACAGCGAACCGGATATTTTCAATCATAATATTGAAACGGTGAGACGTTTAACGAAACGTGTTCGGGCAATTGCAAGATATGACCGGTCCTTGCAGCTGTTACAGCGTGTTAAAGAAATTGCTCCGGACACTCCTGTGAAATCAAGTATTATGGTAGGCTTGGGAGAAACAAAAGAAGAACTTATCGAGGCAATGGATGACCTGCGGGCGCATGATGTGGATATAGTTACTATCGGGCAATATTTACAGCCGACCAAAAAGCATTTAAATGTGGAACGGTACTATCATCCCGATGAGTTTGAAGAATTGAAAAATATCGCCCTTGAAAAAGGCTTCTCGCATTGTGAAGCTGGACCGTTAGTACGCTCCTCCTACCACGCGGATGAACAAGTAAGCCAGTCAGCCGCCCAAAGGCGAATTAAATATATGAAAGGCTATGAGTCACAGGAAGATACAAAGGTTGATTTTCAATTTTAAATGATATATTTTCTGATAATATTCCTCTCTGCCCGTTTATAAAACGGCCGGAGGGGATTTTTTATATGCTCATATGCTTACGAACCGATGAATGCAGCTGTCAGAAAGAAGGAAAGCCGTATTGTTTCTTGAAAATTACCAGCAGAAAGGATAAGATAAAGAAAGCTTGGTAAACGAACCCTGAAAAGGCGCAGATTTGCTTTAGATTGGAGAAATGAACATGTGGAGATATTATCTGATTACACTTGTCCTGATTGGGATAGACCAATGGACAAAATGGCTTGTTGCTGCACGAATGGAAATAGGTGAATCAATCCCGATTGTGGAGGACTTCTTTTATATTACCTCACATCGGAATTCAGGAGCAGCATGGGGTATTTTAGAAGGACAAATGACGTTATTTTACATTATTACGGTTATTGTGATTGCCGGGTTAATATACTTTTTACATACACATGGAAAACAGGACCGCCTGATTGCTGTCGGGGTCAGTGTATTGATTGGAGGGGCGGTCGGGAATTTCATCGACCGTATTTTATATCAAGAAGTAGTAGACTTTGCAAACTTCTATATTTTTAATTATAATTTTCCGATATTCAACGTCGCAGATGCATCTCTTACAATTGGTGTGGTGATTGTGATGATTGCAATTATTTTGGACGAGAGAAAGCGGGGGAAAGAGAAAAAATGACAGTAAACCAGCATACAGTGACAGAAACAGAGCATAAAAAAAGAGTGGATAAAATACTGGCGGATGTGCTGCATGAATATTCGCGTTCTCAAATTCAGGGCTGGATTGAAGAAGGCAATGTCAAGCTGAATGGAGAAGCAGTGAAAGCAAATCAAAAATGCCAAACCGGAGAAAGCCTTACATGGGAAATACCTGAAACCAAACCGCTTGTTTTAGAACCGGAAAATATTCCTTTAGATATCGTTTATGAAGATGAGGACCTGCTGGTGGTGAATAAAGCAAAAGGGATGGTTGTCCATCCTTCTGCAGGTCATCATACCGGGACATTGGTCCATGCGTTATTATATCATTGCACTGATTTATCAGGAATTAACGGTGTGGAGCGCCCCGGGATTGTCCACCGTCTCGATATGGATACGAGCGGACTTTTAGTTGTTGCGAAGAATGACTACGCCCATCAGTATCTATCAGAGCAGCTGCAGGAAAAGACATTAAAAAGAACGTATGAAGCAATTGTTCATGGAGAAATTGGCCATGAGACCGGGTTAATCGATGCACCGATCGGCAGAGATCCGAAAGACCGTCAAAAAATGGGGATCGTTGAAAACGGCAAACAGGCGGTTACTCATTTTCGCGTGCTCGAACGTTTCCCTGACTATACGCATGTGGAATGCCAATTAGAGACTGGCAGAACACATCAAATTCGTGTGCATATGCAATATATTGGTTTTCCGATTGTAGGCGACCCCAAATACGGTCAGCGGAAATCGTTAGATGTCCAAGGGCAGGCTCTGCACGCGAAGCAAATTGCTTTTATCCATCCGAGGACAGAGCAGCAGATGGAATTTGAAGCAACACCGCCTGATGTCTTCATGGAAGCACTCGACCAAATCCGCAAAATGTATTGACAGGCTCGTCATATTCTGACATAATAAGTAACAACAAATAAAGACCTTTAACAATAGTCCTGTGAGGCTAGGAAGGCTGCGATTAGCAAGTTTGCTTACGGTACACGTATGCCCTTTTCCATCAGCAGGAAAAGGGCATTTTTATGCAATTTGGAAGGGGCGGGCTAATTTGAAGAAAAAAACAGAGATTCTTGATGCTGCAGCGATAAATAGAGCATTGACCAGGATGTCCCATGAAATCCTGGAAAAGAACAAAGGCGGAGAGAACCTTGTTTTAATTGGAATCAAAACAAGAGGCGTTCCACTGGCGAAAAACATTCAAGAAAAAATCAAGCAAATTGAAGACATCGAAGTTCCGTTTGGCGAATTAGATATTACCATGTACCGGGATGATTTGGAAAAAAAGGATCATCACGAAGAACCGCGAATCA
Source organism: Oceanobacillus oncorhynchi (assembly GCF_000821065.1). Lineage (GTDB taxonomy): Bacteria > Bacillota > Bacilli > Bacillales > Amphibacillaceae > Oceanobacillus > Oceanobacillus oncorhynchi. The sequence continues at coordinate 4,326,280 of NZ_CDGG01000001.1, read as the reverse complement.
ACTCGGTTTCTATTGATATGGACATAACGAACAAACAGGTCATTCTGATTGACGATGTTCTTTATACAGGCAGAACTGTCCGTGCGGCAATGGATGCTGTAATGGATGTCGGCAGACCGGCGGCGATTCAGCTTGGGGCTTTGGTAGACCGCGGGCACCGCGAGCTGCCTATTCGGGCTGACTATGTTGGCAAGAATATACCTACTTCTGAGCAAGAAATTGTTGTTGTTCAGCTGAGTGAAAAAGATCAAGTAGATCTTGTTTCTATTTATGAAAAGAATACATGATAACTTTTAATCAGATCCAGAGAGATTTGAAAGGTTGTTCAGAATAGCGAATGCTTATAGGGTATTCGTCTAGCTCTCTGCAGCCTTTGCAGGGAGCTTTTTTTTAGGAAGTTCAAAAAGTCACTAAATGATAAATGAAGAGCCCTTTAGTTGACTTGCTTTATCCGATGGGGCTGCGGTTACCGATGTTGTCAGGTTAATGAATTTTATTAATTTTGATATAGATAGTAATAAAACCTATCTAGCGTAGTGTTTTTCCGCAGCGGTCGCGCTAACCTGACAACATTGCTGCGATTACTCGTCCCATCAAAACCCGTTAGCAACTTTTTGAACATATATATTTGTATAATGAAAATCAATTTTAAAGAATGACACCAAAGAGGGAGAGATGAATCGTGAAACATTTTATTTCGATGCAGCAGCTGTCGAAGGAAACGATGAATCAAATTCTGAAAGAAGCCGAATTGATAAGAAAATCACCAAGAACCATGAATAAACAGTTATTTGCTGCCAACCTGTTCTTTGAACCAAGTACAAGAACGAAAATGAGCTTTGAAGTTGCACAGAAAAAAATTGGTTTAGAGATGCTCGATTTTCATACCGAAGCTTCCAGCCTTGTCAAGGGAGAGTCCTTATATGACACAGCGAAAACCTTTGAAGCGATTGGTGCCAATGTGTTAGTCGTCCGTCATCCATCTGATAAGTGGATAGCTGAAATTGAGAAAGAAGGTTACTTGAGCATACCGGTTATCAACGCCGGCTCCGGAAAAGAAGAGCATCCTACTCAGTGCATGCTGGATTTACTGACAATGTACCAGGAATTTGGCCATGTTGAAGGCAGGAAGGTTGTTATCGCTGGCGATATCAAGCATAGCAGGGTAGCAAGGTCGAATGCGCTTGCTCTGGAGAAATTAGGAGCTGAAGTTTACTTGAGTGCAGCACCAGGGTTTGAAGATACCAGCTTACATTATCCATATATCCGAATGGATGAGGCAGTAGAAATAGCGGATGTCGTGATGCTGCTGCGAATTCAGCATGAGCGTCATATTCATAAAGCAGAAACTTCAGATTATCTCACCCTTTATGGTTTGACAATGGAAAGAGCTGCAAAAATGCAGAAGCATGCAATAATTATGCATCCCGCCCCAATCAACAGAGGGGTGGAAATTGACAGCAGGCTTGTAGAAAGTAAACAGTCACGTATTTTTAAACAGATGGAAAATGGTGTCTATGTCCGAATGGCAATTTTAATTCACGTATTAAAAGAATGGGGGATTATCAATGAAAACGAAATTAACGAACGCAAAACGCTTAACATCATCTAATGAATTGGTAAACTGTGAGGTGCTTATCGAAGACGGGAAAATCAAGAAGGTGGCCCCGGAAGTAACAGAGCAGGCGGATAACACAATTAATGCAAAGAGTAATCTTGTTGCTCCAGGATTTATCGATGTGCATGTGCATCTGCGTGAACCAGGCGGAGAGTATAAAGAAACCATTCGTACAGGAACAGAAGCAGCTGTCAAAGGAGGATACACTACTATTTGCGCAATGCCAAATACGAATCCGGTTCCGGATAGCCCGGAAACATTGGAGCAGCTGCTTCAAAAAATTAAAGAGGATGCTGTTATCCGTGTTCTTCCTTACGCTTCGATTACCAAAGGTTTAAAAGGTGAAGAACGTACAGATGTTAAGGCACTGTTTGAGCAGGGAGCTTTTGCCTTTACAGATGATGGGGTAGGAATTCAGACTGCCAATCAAATGCTTCAGGCCATGAAAGAAGCAGCTGCATGCGGTGCGGCAATTGTTGCTCATTGTGAAGATAATTCCCTGGTCTATGGCGGAGTAACCCATGATGGAGAAGTAAGCAAGCGTCTAAACCTTCCGGGGATTCCGTCTTTAAGTGAATCGGTACAAATTGCCAGAGATGTTCTGTTAGCTGAAGCTGCCGGCTGTCACTATCATGTTTGTCATGTCAGCACGAAGGAATCGGTTCGCGTCATTCGTGATGCGAAAAAAGCTGGTATTCATGTTACAGCGGAGGCATCTCCACACCATTTAATATTAAACGAAACTGATATTACTGAAAATGATGCAAATTTCAAAATGAATCCGCCGCTAAGAGGAAAGGATGACCAGGAAGCACTGATTGAAGGGCTTTTAGATGGCACACTGGATGCTATCGCCACAGACCATGCGCCGCATGGAGAGGAAGAAAAAGCAAATGGCTTTTTAGAAGCACCATTCGGAATTGTTGGATTAGAAACAGCTTTTCCATTGTTATACACTCATCTGGTACAAAAAAACGTACTAAATTTACATGAATTGATTGATAGAATGACGAAAAAGCCGGCGGATGTGTTCGGACTTCCTTATGGAACGTTGGAAGAAGGAGCGCCAGCAGATTTAACCATTATTGATTTAGGAAAAACAGCAAAAATCGATCGCTATCAATTTGCTTCTAAAGGGAAAAATACACCTTTCCACGGCTGGGAGGTAACAGGATTCCCTGTCCTGACAATGGTAGATGGCAAGGTCGTATTTGAGGAGGGCAACCATGCGTAAACGTAATTTAATTTTGGAAGATGGAACAGTTTTTGAAGGATACGGTTTTGGAAGCGAAGAAGTTTCCAAGGGAGAGATTGTTTTTAATACAGGAATGACTGGATATCAGGAAGTTATCACCGATCCAAGTTATTGCGGACAATTTGTAACGATGACGTACCCTCTCATTGGAAACTATGGAATCAATCGAGACGATTATGAAACAGTGACACCATTTATTCATGGTTTGATTGTGAAAGAATATAGTGAGCAGCCTTCCAATTTCCGGAATGAAGAGACCATCGACAGCTTCTTAAAGGCGAATAATATTCCCGGGATCGCCGGAATCGATACGAGAAAATTAACACGGATTATTCGCAAGTATGGAACGATGAAAGCAGCTATCCTTTCTGCGGAAGAAGATGTAGAAAAAGCAGTAGAAGAATTGAGAAATGCGGAATTTCCTAGAGACCAGGTAAAACAGACATCGACAAGTAAGCCTTACGTTGTTCCGGGCAGAGGAAGCCGTGTGGTACTGGTTGATTTTGGTGCAAAGCATGGTATTCTGCGGGAATTAACGAAACGGGATTGCCAAATTACGGTGGTTCCTTATAACTATCGTGCAGAGGACATTCTGCGTCTCCGTCCAGACGGCATCATGCTGACAAATGGACCAGGAGATCCAAAAGATGTACCGGAAGCGATTGAAATGATCAAAGAGATTCTTGGGCAGGTGCCGATATTTGGAATTTGTCTTGGACATCAGCTTCTGTCTTTAGCCTGCGGGGCAAATACAGAAAAGATGAAATTTGGACATCGCGGTGCGAATCATCCAGTGAAAGATTTAGAGAATGATAAAACGTACCTTACTTCTCAGAATCATAGTTACGCAGTAAATCCAGATTCCCTTGAAAATACGGGACTTGAACTGACACAAATCGCCATCAATGATGAAACCGTAGAGGGAGTTAGACATACGAAGTATCCGGCATTCTCGGTACAGTACCACCCGGAAGCATCTCCAGGACCAGAGGATACCAATTATCTTTTTGATGAATTTTTAAAAATCATGAAACAGCAAGGGAAGAAGCAGGAGGTTCATATTCATGCCTAAACGTACAGATATTCAAAAAATTCTCGTGATTGGATCTGGCCCGATTGTCATTGGACAAGCGGCCGAATTCGACTATTCTGGAACTCAGGCTTGTCAAGCATTGAGAGAAGAAGGTTATGAGGTTATTTTAGCCAACTCCAATCCGGCAACGATTATGACAGATAACACAGTTGCAGATAAAGTATATATGGAACCTTTAACAGAAGAATTCTTAACAAAAATTATTCGTAAAGAGCATCCCGATGCTATTTTGCCGACATTAGGCGGACAAACAGGCTTAAACCTTGCTATGGAGCTTGTCCGTAAAGGGGTATTGGAAGATCATAAAGTACAGCTTCTGGGAACCGCACCGGAATCGATTCAGCAGGCCGAGGATAGAGAGCTGTTCCGTACCCTGATGAATGAGTTGAATGAGCCAGTGCCGGAAAGTGAAATTGTACATACCGTGGAGGAGGCTGTTAATTTCGCCAATACCATCGGCTATCCACTCATTGTGCGCCCGGCATATACGCTTGGCGGTACCGGCGGAGGAATGTGCTACAGCGAGGAAGAGCTGAAGGAAATCACACATAACGGACTGGTGCTTTCTCCAGTAAACCAGTGCCTGATTGAACGAAATATTGCAGGGTTTAAAGAAATAGAGTATGAAGTGATGCGTGACCATAAGGACCAGGCAATTGTGGTTTGTAACATGGAAAATATCGACCCGGTGGGAATCCATACAGGGGATTCGATTGTTGTGGCTCCGTCACAAACCTTAAGTGACCGGGAATATCATATGCTGCGTAATGCTTCCTTGAAAATTATTCGTGCCTTAGAAATTGAAGGCGGCTGTAATGTCCAGCTGGCGCTTGATCCATACAGCTTCCAATACTACATTATTGAAGTGAATCCGCGTGTCAGCCGTTCATCCGCGCTGGCTTCCAAGGCAACAGGTTATCCGATTGCAAAAATTGCGGCGAAAATCGCGGTTGGCTACACATTGGATGAAATTATTAACCCAATTACTGGTAAAACGTATTCAATGTTTGAACCGGCATTAGACTATGTGGTTACCAAATTCCCGCGTTTTCCATTTGATAAATTTACATCAGGAGACCGTCGTTTAGGAACGCAGATGAAGGCGACTGGTGAAGTAATGGCAATTGGCCGTAATTTGGAAGAATCCTTACTAAAAGGTGTGCGTTCTCTGGAAATGGGAACAGAAGAGCTTTACCTTGCAAAAGCAGAGGGCTTAGATGAAGAAACATTAGATAAACGCTTGAAGCGTGCAGATGATGAACGTATTTTTCTCTTGGCAGAAGCATTGCGGCGAGGCTATTCGGTCGATAAAATCTTTGACATGACCAAGATTGACCGATTCTTCTTAAACAGCTTAAATAAAATTATTGAAACAGAGAAAGCCTTGATTGAAAATAAGAACGATATGGCAGTGTTAAAAGCAGCAAAAGAGCTGGGCATTGCAGATGAGCAGGTTTCCAGACTCTGGGATGTTCCGCTGGATGACGTATATGCGTTAAGAAAAGAAAATAATCTCTTCCCGGTTTATAAAATGGTAGATACCTGTGCGGCAGAATTTGAGTCGGAAACACCTTATTTCTATAGCTCGTATGAAACGGAAAATGAATCGGAAGTAACAGAACGTAAGAAAATCCTCGTGCTTGGTTCCGGACCAATCCGCATCGGACAAGGGATTGAGTTTGATTATGCGACCGTGCATTCGGTATTTGCGATTAAAGAGCTGGGCTATGAAGCAATTATTATGAATAATAATCCGGAAACCGTATCTACTGATTTTACGATTTCCGATAAACTTTACTTTGAGCCGCTTACGCTGGAAGATGTTATGCATGTGATTGAACTGGAAAAACCAGAAGGCGTGATTGTGCAGTTTGGCGGTCAAACTGCGATTAATCTGGCAGATGGACTGGAACGCCGCGGAGTGAAAATTCTAGGTACCGGCCTGGAAGCAATTGATCGTGCAGAGGATCGCGATAAATTTGAAGTATTATTAGATGAGCTTGACTTACTTCGTCCGCAAGGAAAGGCAGTACCAAGGTTAGATAAGGCAATTGAAACAGCAAATGAAATTGGCTATCCGGTACTTGTACGCCCTTCTTATGTTATTGGCGGCAGCCGTATGGAAATTGTATACAGTGAAAAAGAGCTGGAAAATTATTTAGCGAAATCAGATGGTGTGGATTCTGCACATCCGATTTTAATCGATAAATATTTAACAGGAATGGAAGCAGAAGTAGATGCCATCAGTGATGGAGAAACAACGATTGTTCCTGGAATCATGGAGCATATCGAACGCGCTGGAGTCCACTCTGGTGACTCGATGGCTGTATATCCTCCGCAGCGTTTAAGTGAAGCTGTAAAAGAAAAATGTCTGGATGCAGCAGTGAAGATTTCAAGCGCATTGAACGTAAAAGGACTAATCAATATCCAGTTTATTATCCGTGATGAAGATGTTTATGTGCTTGAAGTAAATCCAAGAGCCAGCAGAACAATTCCATTTCTAAGCAAGATTACTGGCGTAACGATGGCAAATATTGCTACGAAATGTATCTTAGGTGAGAAATTAGCCGATATGGGCTATGAAACTGGTATTTTACCTGAACAGAACCTTGTTTCTGTCAAAATTCCAGTATTCTCTTTTGAAAAATTACGCAGTGTGGATACCATTCTTGGACCAGAAATGAAATCTACCGGTGAGGCAATCGGTTATGATAAAACATTAGAAAAAGCATTGTATAAAGGACTTATTGCTTCCGGATTAAAAGTGCCGCAAGAAGGCGGCGTATTATTGACCGTTGCCGATAAGGACAAGGCAGAAATGCTGGAAGTAGCAGAACGGTTCCACCAGCTTGGGTTTGTCCTCTATGCAACACAAGGGACAGCATCCTTTATTCAGGAAGAAGGCGATATTCCTGTTGTTCAAGTAGGTAAAGTAGGGGTAGATGAGCCGAATGTATTATCCATCATTGAAGAAGGAAAAGTCCAATTTGTTATCAATACACTTAATTCTGGGCAAAAACCAAGGTCGGATGGTTTCTTAATCCGCCGTGAAGCAGTAGAGCATGGCATTGCAAGTCTGACAAGCTTAGACACGGTGAATGCGATTATCAATGTCATTGACTCCACAACATTTACAGCACAATCCATCAGCCAGCAAAAGGTGAAGCAATGATGAAGAAAAGACATGAAATGGAAGTAATCGCTGTTGATACAATCGCCAAAGAAACAATTGAAATGACATTGTATCAGCCGGAAATCAGTCAGCAAACTGTGCCGGGACAATTCCTGCATTTGCTTGTCCCCGGTTTTACATTAAGAAGGCCTATCTCAATTGCCAAGGTCAATTCAGAGGAAGGCACCGTCACCATTTTGTTTAAAGTCGTCGGCGGCGGCACAAAAGCGTTAGCAGCTTATCAGCCGGGAATGACAGTCGATGCACTTGGTCCAAATGGAAATGGTTTTCAGGTAGACGATGTACAAGAAGGAGAACGTATTCTGTTAGTAGGTGGAGGAATTGGGGTTCCTCCCATCTACCATCTCGCCAAGCGCTTAAGTGAAAAGAATGTGGAGCTTGTTGCTGTATTAGGATTTCAATCCAAGGATTATGTCTTTTACGAAGAAGCATTCCAGAAAATAGCGGAAACGTATGTAGTTACTAATGATGGCTCCTATGGACATCAAGGGTTTGTCACACATGTATTTTCTGAAGTGGGCGCATTTGATCAATATTTCAGCTGCGGACCGCTGCCGATGCTCCGCGCTGTGACCACAGAATTAAAAGATGCGGCAGGAAAAGTATCTCTGGAAGAGCGGATGGGCTGCGGCGTCGGAGCATGTATGGCCTGTGTACTGCCAACGGTGGATAACAGCTATAAGAAGATTTGCAGTGACGGCCCCGTATTTTCTGCGCAGGAGGTTATTTTATGAACCTAGAGGTGAAATTGCCTGGACTAACATTAAAAAATCCGATTATGCCGGCATCAGGCTGCTTTGGATTTGGAAAAGAGTACAGTGAATTCTACGATTTAAGCCGGTTAGGCGCTGTTATTATGAAGGCGGCAACGCAATTTGAACGCTTTGGAAATCCGACGCCGCGTGTTGCAGAAACTTCTTCAGGCATGTTAAATGCCATTGGTCTGCAAAATCCGGGAGTAGAGCGGATTATTGCCAATGAAGTTCCCAGACTTGCTGCATATGATACATCTATTATCGCAAACGTTGCTGGAAGCTCATTAGAGGAATATGTTTTTGTAGCCAGTGCATTTAATCAGACTAAGGATGTGCATGCATTAGAATTAAATATCTCCTGTCCCAATGTAAAAGAGGGCGGTATTCAATTTGGCACAGACCCGGAAATGGCTAAACGCGTTACATCCGCAGTGAAAGAGGCGAGTAATCTTCCTGTGTATGTGAAGCTGTCCCCGAATGTGACCAATATTGTCGAAATGGCAAAAGCCGTAGAAGAAGCCGGTGCGGATGGACTTTCCATGATAAATACATTAACGGGCATGAAGCTGCATTTGCCGACTGGGAAACCGCTGATTGCCAATCAGACTGGCGGATTATCCGGTCCGGCTATTAAGCCGATTGCAATCCGGATGATTTACGAAGTGCGGCAGCAGGTGTCTATTCCGATTATCGGCATGGGAGGCATTTCTACTGCAGAGGATGTGCTGGAATTCCTGCAGGCTGGTGCAGATGCAGTAGCAGTTGGTACAGCAAACTTCCAAAATCCATTTGCGTGTGTAGATATCATCGATGCACTTCCAGAAACACTAATGAACTATCAATATACTTCTGTGCAGGATGTAATTGATAGAAGGGGCGTGCAGGTATGAGCGTCTTTGTCGCATTAGATTTTCCAACATGGACCGAAACGGAACGGTTTTTAAAGGATAATGATCTTGCAGGTGTCCCTGTAAAAGTCGGAATGGAGCTTTTTTATCGAGAAGGACCGGCAATCATTGAAAAATTGAAAGCAGATAACCACCCTATTTTCTTAGATTTAAAGCTTCACGATATTCCAAATACGGTTCATCAGGCAATGAAAAATATTGCTTCTTTGAACGTAGATATGGTAACAACGCATGCGATTGGCGGAAAAGAGATGATTTATCAGGCGAAGCAGGGGCTGGCAGGTTCATCTACCAAGCTGATGGCAGTGACGATTCTTACTTCGATGGATGATAATGTTTTAGAGCGGGAGCTTGGTTTATCAGGCGATGTAGAAGAGAATGTTATCCGTTTTGCAGCACTCGCAAAAGAAGCAGGAGCAGATGGAGTGGTCAGCTCCGTTCATGAGGTGCCAGTAATCAAAAAGCATTGCGGTGACGACTTCTTGTCCATTACTCCGGGCATCCGTTTAGCAGATTCTTCCCAGGATGATCAGAAACGAATAGCGACGCCTGAGAAAGCGAAAGAGCTGGGCAGTGATTTCCTGGTTGTCGGCAGAAGCATTACCAAAGCAGAAAATCCAAGAAAAGCATATGAACAAGTGATGAAGGAGTGGCAGCATGGAGAATAATATAACCAAAGATTTATTAGCAATTGAAGCCGTACAATTAAATGCAGATAACTATTTCACATGGACATCTGGACTTAAATCACCTATCTATTGTGATAACCGTTTAACGATGAGCTATCCTGCCGTCCGCAAAAAAATTGTTCAAGCATTTGCAGATATGGTGAAAAATAGTGATACCAAACCGGAAGTTATTGCCGGCTGTGCAACAGCAGGTATCCCGCATGCAGCCTGGCTGGCAGAAGAGCTTGATTTACCAATGGTATATGTACGTTCGAAGCCAAAAGGACATGGAAAAGGCAACCAGATTGAAGGGGCATCGGTAGAAGGGAAAAAGGTACTTGTGATTGAAGACCTGATCTCCACTGGCGGGTCATCCATTCAATCTGCCGAGGCGTTAAAACAAGATGGCGCTGAAATTACAGCAGTATATTCCATTTTCACATATGGACTTCCAAGAGCGCAAAAAGCGTTTGAAGAAGCAGGCTTCTCTTATGAATCGATAACCGGTTTTGATCAGCTGTTAGAATTACTTATTGAAGAAAATAAGCTTACAGAGAAAGAAAAAGAGACAGTACTTGCTTGGAGAAGCGAGTTATAAGAATAAGAAAGAAGGATGTGACTCGTAAAAGAGGGCACATCCTTTCTTATTTTTATTTTTCCCACATACTTATCCATTCATCAATGGAAAAGGAGAGAATGGTATTTTCATCTTTTTGTAAACGTATCGCTTCTTGCAGCTTTTCATCGGCTGTTTCGATAAAACGAGTAACCTGCTGGCGTACTTCCTCCGAATCTACAGTACGGTCAAGCCAGTCTTGGAAATGAAGCTTTTTTATCCGTATATCCTCCTGCAGTAACGTAAATGGATGTTTAGAAAATAGTTTTTTCCATTCGGAGATTTTTTTGGCACGTTCATGACTGGGATCACGCATGGCTTCCAGCTGATTTAAAAATTGATCAGCTGCATCCTCCTCTGGAGCTACATTATCAACAAATAAACATTTTCCGCCAGGCTTCAACACACGATATACTTCTTGAATAAACTTCTCAGGTCGTGGAAAATGATGGGCCGCGATACGGCAGGTGATGATATCCATAGAGTCATCCAGAAAGGGAAGTTCCTCTGCATCAGCAATAATCAGCAGGATGTTATCGTTTTCATTTATGCTATTTCTCACACCTGTCAGCATGGATGGAGTTAAATCGGTTGCGATAACTTGTTTGGCGAAGGGAGCTAACGTTTTTGCGACCTGACCTCCTCCTATTGCTATATCTAAAATGATTTGGTCAGTGGATGGCTTTAACCATTCCGTGATTTTTTGTAAAGCGGCGGGGTTGCTATGTGTACGGCTGTTGACATAAGCATCCTTCCTTTTTGTGAATAATTCTTTGTTCTGCAATTTTTTATCCATTTAACACCGTTCCTTTCTTAATTTTCAGTAGAAAGTAAATTTCATGAGCAATTCATGCTGGAAAGTCTTCTTAAACTGATGTTATATGATATACTTGGATAAGTAAAATACTATATTATAATCAAAAATGATAACCTGTACTTATCGGAGGTTTTTGCTATGCGGATGGATGATTATGAAATCCTTTTAAAACTCTATGAAATTGGCACGATAAGGGGAACAGCAAAAGCGATTCTCATTTCCCAGCCAGCGGTTACCCAGCGTTTGAAATACATGGAGAACTATTTTGGAGAAGAGATATTTATACGAACATCAAAACGTTTATTACCCACACCTGCTGGAGAACAAATTATTCAGCATGCCAAAGAAACGGTGGAAAAGGAACGGCAATTTAAAAATCGTTTAGCAGAGACGGGCGAAGCGATACAAGGTACGCTGTCGATTGCCTGTTCTTCGTTGATCAGCCAGCGTTACTTGCCGGACATTTTAGGGGAATACACTGCTGCCTACCCCAAGGTAACGATTGATTTAGTAACAGGCATCAGTGAAAATATCAAACAAAATCATAAGCAATATCATGTATGCATTATTCGCGGGGAAAAATTAAAAGAAACGACCTCGGTCCATTTGTTTGATGATCCGCTCTATATTTTTGATACAGAACCATTTCCGGAGCAAGCTTTAAAAGAAAGACCTATTATTTCCTTTAAGAGTGATGACAGCATGCATGAGCTTGTCGACAGCTGGTTGTTTGAACAGCAGAATTACATTAAACCGCAAAAAAAGATGACCGTGGATCAAATCGAAACGTGTAAACAGTTTATGAAGCAGGGAATTGGCATGGCCGTGTTGCCCGGCAGTGTCTCAAATCATCTGAAGGAGCACTATCCGTATATTCCTTTATTTTTAGAGAAAAAGGCAGTAACCCGAGATACATGGGTCTGCTTCCAGGAAGGGATCCGCCAGCTCCCGCAGGTCGATCATTTTCTTCGGCTGCTGGAAAATTATGATTTTGTCGCAGTGTAACTGGCTGGGCCTGCGATTACTCGTCCCATCGAAAGGCTTTTGTAAGACTCCCGCTTCAAGAATAGGGAGAAATCGAACATTCTAAGTAGGAGATCTAACAGCCAACGGCCCGATTGGTTCAACTAACATTCAGTGGGGTAGAAAAGGCCTCCCACTGAATGAAGTTTCACTTTATCGCAGATTAAAATAAAGTATCTTTAGAAAAAAGGTTTAAAGAAAATGAATAAAGGAAATAGTACCATTAGATTAAATGATAAAGGAGCAGTGATTTCAATGAGTAATATTATTTTCAGTTCAAAAGCAACCGCACAAAACGGCAGAGACGGACATGTAAAATCAGATGATGGGATTATCGATGTTAACTTAGTTAATCCAGCCGGAAATAAATCAGATGAAAAAGGCTCCAACCCGGAACAGCTCTTTGCTGCTGGTTACGCAGCTTGCTATGATGGGGCACTTAATTTAATGGCATCCAATCAGGGAAAAAATATTACGTCAGAAACAACAGCAGAAGTTCATTTTATGAAAGACCCTGCTGACGACGGCTTTAAAATCGGCGCAACTCTGCATATCAAAATAGAAGGCGTTGATCAGAAAGAAGCGGAAGAACTGGCAGAAGCTGCGCATCAATTTTGCCCTTATTCGAAAGCAACGAGAGGTAATATTGATGTTGAACTGAAACCGACCGCAGTTTAAAAATCTATGTATAAAAAAATTCCAGCCGATAAAGGCTGGATTTTTTTATACATAGATTACTGATTTTTCATCCCCTGCTGCAAGGAAACCATTTCCTCTCCAAACGCTTGAAGCCTTTCCAAAACACGTTCATCAATAATTTCATCACTGTCCATATTAAAAGCACTATTATGGACAAACACATTCCCGGTTGGAACTAAGCCTTTAAAATAAGACAGAATCGATCTTAGATGATATTCCATGACAAGAAAATGCCGGTCTGACCATCCAGTAGCAACCATTCCCGTTACTTTATGTTTAAAAGTGTATTCCGGTAAGTGGTCAAACAGATTTTTTAACGCTCCAGAAATCGATGCTTGATAAATTGGAGTCCCAAACACAAGGAAATCAGCGGAAGCAATTTTTTGAACTACATCCCAGGTATCTTCATTATAGTCTGCCAAGGGAGCACCGTTAAAAAAGTCGATTTCATAATCCCTTAAGTCCACTAATTCCGTTTTTATGGATGAATCGAAACGGCGAGCGTGGACTAGAATCTGATTAACAACAATTGATGTTTTATCTCCTGCAAGTGCACCTGATATTCCAACAAGTTTCATATATTTTAACCTCTTTTCCAGATGATTTTAATTAATAATTATAGTATGAGTTTATCATTTAGAAGGGGAAGGCTCTAATTTAATGATTGGTTTAGGTGATAAATCCGGATGATATTTTATTCATAAAAATTTGGTGTATCACGTCAGAGAAATGATACACCAGATTTTTATTTTACTTTCAGTTGATCTACCATCTCTTTTTTCGGTGTCACAAACAGTGTTTTTTGATTATCATACGTCACGTACCCGGGTTTCGAGCCATTCGGCTTTTTAACATGACGAATCAACGTGTAGTCTACCGGTACAGAAGAAGATTGCTGGGATTTACTGTAATAAGCAGCTAAAACAGCAGCCTCCTCTAATGTCTTTTCACTTGGCTCTCTGTCCCGGATGATTACGTGTGAACCGGGAATGTCCTTCGTATGGAGCCAGATATCATCACGGTGTGCCAGCCGCATCGTGGCGTATTCATTCTGTTTGTTATTTTTCCCGACTAATATCGTTGTGCCGTCAGAAGACTGGTAGGTTTCAGGTTTTGGCTTCTGCGGTTTTTTCGTCTTTTTCGAAGCACGCTGTTTTCGCAAATATCCTTCTTCCCGGAGTTCCTCGCGAATTTCTTCAATATCATCGGTACTTGCTACATCCAACTGCTGCAATAACTGATCGAAATAAACGATTTCTTCGTTCGTACGTTTGATTTCTGTTTCCATCATCTTACGGGAATTCTTCAGCTTCTGATAGGTTTTGAAATAATTCTGTGCATTGCCGCTTGGTGATTTATTCGGGTTTAGCGGAATAGTGATTTCTTTTTGATCCGGATCATAATAATCTACAACGGAGATTTCTTTTTGATTCGGCTTGACTAAATGCATATGCGCCGTTAAAAGCTCACCCATTTTTTGGTAGTGATCTGCCCGTTCAGATTTTTCTACCGTCTGCCGATGTTTTTTCAGCTTGCGGACGTTTTTATCCTGTTCATTTTTAATAAAGCGATAGAGGTCTTTTGCCTGCTGCTTGACCCGGTCCCGCTCGGCTTTGCCGGAGTAAAAGGCATCGAGCATTGTATTGACCTCTTCAAATACTGTATCTGCTTTTTCTTCTGGAAAAGACAGTACATGAAAATCTTCTTTTGGCTCCTGATAGATAGCAGGCTGATAATCATTTTCCTGTAATTGCTTCTGAACAAGGGAAAGCATATTCTCAAAATCCTGATTCGTGCCAAGGTGGACACGCTCGATCATTTTTTTCGTCACAAATAGGGAAAAGCCTTCTAATAACCCAAGCAGCTGTTTATCCATTTTGCCAGCATTGAAATCTAATTTTTTCACAATGGAATCACTGTCGGTATCTAAAATGGAAAGCTTATGCTGGTCAGGCGGCAGCTGATACTGCTGCCCCGGCAAAATCATCCGGTGCCGGTTTTGGGAGAGAGAAACATGCTTCAGGCTGTCAATAATATGCCTCTTTTCCTGGTCGACTAAAATAAAGTTACTATGCTTGCCCATGAGTTCGATAATTAATTGTTTATAACTGATATCTCCTATTTCATTACGAGTCCGGATAGTAAATGTAACGATCCGCTCCATTCCTTTTTGTTCGATCTGTTCAATTACACTTCCGGTCAGATGCTTCCGCAGCACCATACAAAACATAGGAGGTTCTTTCGGATTGGTATAGGAATCGTTCGTAATATGAAAACGGGCATAGGTGGGATGGACAGAAAAAAGCAGGCTGTGGTTTACAGACTGGCTGCGGACTGTCATCACAATCTCTGTTTCCGATGGCTGATAGATTTTATTGATTTTTCCTCTTTCTAATTTCGTTCTTAATTCTTCTGTAACCGCTCTTGTTACAATACCGTCGAATGGCATAAGTAATCACCTCATCGGCAATTATAGCATCTTTTTAGATGTTGAGGCATAGAAATGGATTAAGTGCTTGTACAATTTATGTCTGCCGGAGGAATGTATAATGAAATGGTATCAGCTTACAACCGAAAAATTAGAAGAGACATTACAAGTAAAATCGAATGTCGGGTTAGGAGAGAAGCAGGTTGCGAAAAGACGTCAGCAATATGGCGAGAATGTTCTAGCAGCGAAGAAAAAAATACCTGGATGGATTTTGTTTTTAAAGCAATTTCAGGATTTTATGGTATTAGTTTTATTAGCTGCCACGTTGATAGCCGGATTATTAGGGGAGTATATTGATGCGATTGCGATCATGGTGATTGTATTAATTAATGGAATCATTGGTTATTTTCAAGAGCAGAAAGCAGAAAATTCACTAGAAAAACTGAAAGAATTATCTGCGCCGATAGCCAGTGTCAGACGAGATGGACAGTGGGTCAAGATTCCATCCAAAGACATTGTGGTAGGAGATATTGTCCGGTTTACAAGCGGGGACAGGGTTCCAGCAGATGTAAGAGTGATTAAAACAACCAGCCTGGAAACCGAGGAGTCTGCTTTGACAGGAGAATCCCTTCCTGTTGCGAAACATACCAAAGAAATTAGAATGGACGGATTAGAAGCCCAGGATCAAGTGAATATGGCTTTTATGGGGACATTAGTTACACGGGGATCAGGTGAAGGAATTGTTGTCGGTACAGGAATGAAAACAGTCATGGGACAGATTGCCACGTTGTTGGATAATACCAAGAAGACCATTACACCGCTTGAAATGAAATTGGCCGAGCTGGGGAAAATCCTGATTGTTGTCGCCTTATTCTTAACGATACTCGTGGTCGGGGCAGGGATATTCCAAGGGCACCCAATGTATGAAATGTTTTTAGCAGGAGTTTCCTTAGCGGTAGCTGCTATTCCTGAAGGACTGCCGGCGATTGTTACGGTTGCTTTATCACTTGGTGTCCAGCGGATGATTAAAAAGAAAGCCATTGTAAGAAAGCTTTCAGCGGTAGAGACACTAGGATGTGCCTCTGTTATTTGTTCGGATAAGACAGGCACCATGACAGAAAATCAAATGACAGTGAAGGAAGTATATATAAATGGAAAAACATTATATGTTACCGGGGACGGATACCAGACACAGGGAGATTTTTTATCTAATCAGAAGAAGGTAGAGGATTCTCATTCTAATTTAAAATCGATGCTGCTATATGGCATGCTGTGTAATCATGCCTCCATTTCTACAAAAAAAGGAAAGAATGTAGTGGATGGCGATCCGACAGATGGTGCGTTACTTGTTGCAGCATATAAATTTGGTTTTCATGAAAATGATAAACAGCCTTTTCGGATTATCAAAGAAATACCATTCGATTCCGATCGAAAGCGGATGAGTGTCGTAATAGAAGATGATAATGGCATGCGTTTATTGATTACAAAAGGTGCACCGGACATGCTGCTGCCGAGGTCATCCCATATTCAAACAAAGGATGGAAAGACTATTTTAACAAAGGAACAGAGTAAACAGACAGAACAAGCAATGGTAGGGATGGCAGAAAAAGCACTCCGAACGATTGCGATAGGTTTTCGGGTATTATCCCCTTCCGATTCATTAGATACAGCATTGCTGGAAGAGGATTTGACCTTGATTGGCCTGTATGGGCTGATGGATCCTCCTAGAAAAGAAGTAAAAGCAGCCGTTCGCGAATGTAAAGAAGCCGGAATCAAAACGGTGATGATAACAGGGGACCATGCGCATACGGCAAGAGCAATTGCAAACCATTTAGAAATTCTTCCAGAGAGCGGGAAAGTATTGGAAGGAAAAGAATTAACACAGATGTCAGACGCTGAATTAGTGGATACGATTGAAGATACGTATGTTTTTGCACGTGTCACGCCAGAGCATAAACTTCGAATCGTCAACGCCTTTCAAGAAAAAGGACATATTGTTGCAATGACAGGAGATGGTGTCAACGATGCACCAGCGATGAAAGCAAGTGATATAGGCATTGCGATGGGAATAAGTGGAACAGATGTCACAAAAGAAGCATCATCGCTCGTGTTAATGGATGATAACTTTGCAACCATTAAATCGGCAATTCAGGAAGGCAGAAATATTTATGAAAATATTCGTAAGTTTATCCGCTATCTGCTGGCTTCCAATGTAGGAGAAATTTTAGTGATGCTCTTTGCTATGCTGCTTGGACTGCCGCTCCCGCTTGTGCCTGTGCAAATACTATGGGTGAACTTAGTGACAGATGGACTGCCGGCCATGGCATTAGGTGTGGATCAGGCGGAAGGAGACGTCATGAAGCGGGGACCCCGGAATCCACGTGAAGGCATTTTCTCCCGAGGGCTCGGTTACAAGATTATCAGCAGGGGAATTTTGATTGGGGTTGTCACCTTAATTGCATTTATTGTTGCTTACCAGAATGACCCAAGCAATTTAGTCTATGCGCAGACTATTGCTTTCTCAACTCTGGTGGTAGCACAATTAATTCATGTATTTGACTGCCGCAGCGAAAAATCTATTTTTGCAAGAAATTTGTTTGAAAACAGATACCTGATTTTAGCTGTACTGTCGTCCATGCTGCTGCTCTTAGTTGTTATTTACTTCCCGCCGATTCAGCCGATTTTCCATACCGTCAGCTTGTCTGTGGTTGACTGGTGCCTGATTGTCGGATTGGGAGCATTACCGACCGTATTATTTGGATTTACTAAAAGATAAGACAGGAAACAGCTATCCCATTTATTATGATAAGGCGGATAGCTGTTTTCATTATTTAAAATGTGTATTACAATATTTGCAGGCACTTATATAAAACGGATAAACCAAGCAATTCAAAGCCTGTAAATCTCACTCTATTTTCCTATTTCTTGGTTTTGCTCTTGTAACAAAAAAGTTTATAGTATAAAATTCAATAAAGATACAGTATAATGGTACTATTATAGATAGAAAAGAAATGGCAGGGGGAAAAATTTTGAATCTAAGTTTAATAAATATTGGCTTTGGTAATGTTGTTTCCGCAAACCGCATTATTTCTATCGTGTCTCCGGAATCAGCACCAGTAAAACGAATTATTACGGTCGCCAGAGATAATAATAAGTTAGTGGACGCTACCTATGGCAGACGTACCAGAGCTGTTATCATTACGGATAGCGATCATGTTGTATTATCTGCAGTGCAGCCTGAAACAGTAGGACAACGGCTTGTGACAAACGATGAAATTGCAGACGAATAACGAAGCTGGAAATTAGGAGGAAATGGTTTGATTAAAGAGAAAGGCATTTTATTTATTTTATCTGGTCCATCAGGAGTAGGAAAAGGTACAGTTCGTAAAAAATTATTTGAGGAAGAGTTAGATCTTCAATATTCTATTTCCATGACAACCAGAGACAGAAGAACCGGGGAAGTCGATGGTGTCGATTATTTTTATAAATCCCGTGAAGAATTTGAAAAGCTGGTGAAAGAAGGCGAGCTTTTAGAATATGCCCAGTATGTAAATAATTATTATGGGACTCCGAGAAAATATGTAGAGGAAACAATTGAAAAAGGACTTGATGTTTTTCTTGAGATAGAAGTGCAGGGAGCAATGCAAGTGAAGAAAAATTTCCCTCAAGGTGTATTTATCTTCCTATTCCCTCCTAGTTTAGAAGAGTTGAAAAATCGTATCGTTAATCGTGGTACAGAATCACAGGAACTTGTTTTAAACCGTTTGAAGGAAGCTCGCAATGAAATAGAAATGATGGATGCCTATGATTATGTTGTCGTCAATGATCAGGTAGAAACAGCAGTTGATAAAGTAAAAGCAATTATCAAAAGTGAGCATTTAAAGCGGGAAAGAATCGCAAAACAATATAAGCAAATTTTGGAGGATGAGTTATCATGATGTTAGAACCTTCTATTGATTCACTGCAAACGAGAATTAAATCAAAATACAGTTTAGTCACTTTATCGGCCAGAAGAGCGAGAGAACTGAGCGAAACAAATGAAGTTTTAGTAGACCGTCCCAAATCGCATAAATTTGTCGGGAAAGCATTAGAAGAAATTGAGGCTGGAAAGCTTTATATTAAAAAATAAATGTAAATTACAGAACAATAAAGACCTTTGCACAGCGAATAATTCTTCATACAAGAATTGTTCGGGGTGCAGAGGTTTTTCTATTTGCAGCGGAGTTGTTTTAAATTTTGCCCGGCCTCTTTTCCAAGCCTTCATTCGGCAGAGAAAGCCTATTATATGTTATAACTATGTATAGAGAAGATAAAAAAATGTTGAAATATGTTTTTAAATGTAAATGCTTATTTAGCATACGAATACGTGAAGAAAAATCATAGAGAGGATGTTTTCCATGCTCCATCAGAAAAAAATACTTTTAGGTGTTTCAGGCGGTATTGCTGTCTATAAGGTAAGTGCGCTTGCAAGTAAGCTGACACAGCTTGGTGCGGAAGTGAAGGTTATCATGACAGAAAGTGCGACGGAATTTGTTACACCGTTAACCTTCCAGGCATTAACAAGAAATCCAGTGTATACAGATACCTTTGATGAAAAAAATCCAAAGAAAATAGCGCATATTGATTTGGCGGACTGGGCGGATATCGCCATTATTGCTCCGGCAACAGCGAATATTATTGCAAAGATGGCCCATGGGCAGGCAGATGATATGCTCTCCACCACCATGCTGGCAACGCAGGCTGAGGTATATATTGCTCCGGCAATGAATGTGCATATGTATGATCATCCGGCTGTTATCCAAAACATGAAACAGCTTGAAAAGTGGGGGTACCATTTTATCGAGCCGGGTGATGGTTATTTAGCCTGCGGTTATGTCGGAAAAGGCCGTCTGGAAGAACCCCAGGAAATTATTTCTGTGTTGGAACGTCATCAGCAGAGAACACTCGATATGCAGGGGAAAAAGGTGCTTGTCTCTGCCGGACCGACAAAGGAAATGATTGATCCGGTACGTTTCTTCACCAACCGTTCCTCCGGAAAAATGGGTTTTGCTTTAGCTGAAGCAGCTGCAGAACGGGGCGCAGATGTTACGTTAGTTGCGGGACCTGTGTCGATAGAGGCGCAGCATCCATCGATAAAACGAATCGATGTTGTTTCTGCCAAGGAAATGTATGATGCGATGAACGAGCAGTTTGCTGATAAAGATATTGTCATCAAATCAGCTGCGGTAGCCGATTACCGTCCCAAAGAGGTACAAACATCTAAGATGAAGAAAAAAGAAGGCGATGATGTAATAACTCTGGAACGGACAGAGGATATACTAAAAAAACTTGGAGAAAGAAAAGAAAATCAATTTTTAGTCGGATTTGCTGCAGAAACAGACACCCCTATTGAATATGGACTGGGAAAACGGAAGAAGAAAAATTTAGATGCTATTGTTGTCAATGATGTCAGCCGTGAGGGAGCAGGATTTGAAGGAGATACAAATATTGTTTCCTACATTAATAAGGCGGAATCGGTCATTGAATTGAAGCAGGCCACCAAAAAACAGATAGCAGTCCAGCTCTTAGATTGTATTTTACAAGATATGAAGGATGATTCCATTTGAAGATTGCCAGTGTCATCGTTGATGTGCCGACAAGTGCAACGAATCAAACATACGACTATTTAGTTCCAGAAAAATATCATGAAATCATTACTCCCGGTATGCGCGTCACTGTGCCATTTGGACCGCGGAAGATTATGGGGTTTGTTGTCCAATTAAAGAAGGAAACACATTTATCAAAAGTAAAAGAACTGCATGAGGTGTTAGATATAACACCTGTTTTAACAGAGGAACTGCTCCAGCTGGGGAAATCAGTCGCCAAAAAAACACTTAGCTTATATATTACCGTATTTCAAACGATGCTGCCCCAGGTATTAAAATCCCAGTACACGAAGGATTTGGTACGGGAGACAGACGAATTTCTCAGCCCGGAATTAGAGGATTTGTTTGCAGGCAGAGAATCCATTTCATTTGAAGAATTCACAGCTTCTTCTATCAGCTATTATCAATTACAAAAACAAATAGAAGCTGGAAATATTACGATTTACTATCATGTGAAGTCAAGAATTACGAAAAAACAGCTGACCATGGTGCAATTGGATGTATCAGAAATGCGTGCCATGGAGGCGTTAGAGGATTTATCCAAGCAGGCAAAAAAACAAAAAGAGCTGATTCAATTCTTTATTGAGTATCCGGAGCCGATCGAACAGGCGAAATTAATTCAAACTTTAGGCACCTCTGCTCAGACTGTGAAAACGTTGGTATCCAAAGGGATTGTAAAGACATTTCAGCAGGAAGTATTCCGTGATCCTTATAAGAATCAGCCAATTGAACAGACAGAAGCATTCGAACTTACGGAAGAACAGGCGGAGGCCATCAAACCGGTGATGGCCTCTATTGAGAATCAAGAGGATAATATATTTCTATTACATGGTGTTACCGGAAGCGGTAAAACAGAAATTTATCTGCAATCAATCCAGCATGTGATTTCAAAAGGACAGGAGGCGATTGTTCTTGTTCCGGAAATTTCGTTAACGCCGCAGATGGTCCGCCGCTTTAAAGGCCGATTCGGATCCAGTGTAGCAGTTATGCATAGCGGTCTTTCTGCCGGAGAAAAGTATGACGAGTGGAGAAAAATTCAGCAAAAGCAGGTGCAAGTGGTTGTCGGTGCCCGCTCTGCGATATTTGCTCCTTTTTCAAATATTGGTATTATTATTATTGATGAAGAGCATGAAACAACCTACAAACAGGAAGACCAGCCAAGGTATCACGCCCGGGACGTTGCGATAGAAAGAGCGGTCAGTCATCGCTGTCCGGTTGTGCTTGGCAGTGCAACGCCTTCGTTAGAAAGCTATGCCAGAGCTAAAAAAGGTGTCTACAAACTGTTAACACTTGCCAGCCGTACGAATCAGCAGCAAATGCCAAGTGTTGAGATTGTCGATATGCGCAAAGAACTGCATGCCGGCAACCGGACCATGTTTTCTACGTCGCTGATGGAAAATATGAAGGCTTGTATGGAGCGTGGAGAACAGATTGTACTGCTCTTAAATCGCAGAGGATATTCGACGTTTGTGATGTGCCGCGATTGCGGCCATGTATCCGAATGTCCACATTGTGATATTGCATTAACTTATCATAAGAACTCACATCGGCTTAAATGTCATTATTGTTCCTACGAACAGGCGGTTCCAGCACATTGTCCATCCTGTGAAAGTGATTCTATCCGCTACTTTGGAACAGGTACCCAGCGGGTGGAAGAGTCCCTGGCGAAGCTTCTGCCGGAAGCTCGCGTGATTCGGATGGACGTGGACACAACGAGACGCAAGGGTTCTCATGGAAAATTATTAAAACAGTTTTCAGAGAAGAAAGCAGATATTTTACTAGGGACACAGATGATTGCCAAAGGCTTGGATTTTAAAGATGTGACATTGGTCGGAGTGTTATCAGCAGACTC
This sequence comes from Oceanobacillus oncorhynchi, assembly GCF_000821065.1. Classification (GTDB taxonomy): domain Bacteria; phylum Bacillota; class Bacilli; order Bacillales; family Amphibacillaceae; genus Oceanobacillus; species Oceanobacillus oncorhynchi. The sequence goes on along the minus strand of NZ_CDGG01000001.1, from coordinate 4,303,710 downwards.
GATGCTGCATCTTCCTGATTTCCGTGCCTCCGAGCGTACTTTTCAATTATTGACGCAAGTAAGCGGTAGAGCAGGCAGACATGAGCTCACGGGTAATGTAATTGTGCAGACCTATACGCCGGAGCATTATAGTGTGACATATGCTGCCGGCCACAATTTTTTAGATTTTTATCAGCATGAAATGGCTGTCCGAAAAGCATTTCAATATCCGCCGTTTGTTTTCCTTGTATTAGTCACCGTATCGCATGAAAATCATGCCCGGGCCGTACAGGTTACGGGGGAGATTGTAAAGCAGCTGAGTGAGATTGTGTCACCTGGAACAACTATTTTAGGCCCGACACCTTCCACTATTGCACGGATAAAAGATAGATATCGGTATCAGTGCATGATAAAATACAAGCATGAACCTGACTTAATAAACTATTTAGAACAAATTCAATCGGCATATGCTGATGAGATACGGAAGCAGACGCTGCAGTTGTTCATCGATATGCAGCCGTATTATATGATGTGAGGAGGTTCAAAAAGTCCAATAAAAATGACATGGAAAAAAAGGAACTTCTACTAAGAACGTCCACGTCCTGTGGACAACGCAGAAGTCACCATATCCTGTGAAAGCTCGTTAGCTTGCATTTCCGTTGGGGCTGCGATTACTCGCCCCATTAAAAGAGTTGCTCACGTATTTATAAGCATACGTTCCGCTACTCAATGCTGCGCTGCCTCGATCTTCTCGGTCCTTTTTATCGAACTTTTTGAACATAATTTAATCTATATAAATTGAAGTAAGAAATTACACTTTATTTTTTTTATAAAAATGACGAAATAATGATTGAAAACAGTAACTAGCGGAAGAAAAACACGGAGACTCCTGTGGGAAAGCGCGGAGGGAAGACCCCGCAGAAAAAAAGCGAACTTCTTTTTTTCGAGGAGGCTGAGCTCAAGCCCACGGAAAGCGTAGTGTTTTTCTGTAGCGGTAGCTATTAATTTCAATTTATATAACTGGAAGGAAATGAGGGAATAAATTTGAAACGAATCGTTTTTATGGGGACACCAGACTTTGCTGTCCCTGTTTTACAAAAAATTATCGAAAATAACTATGAAGTTGTGCTTGTTGTAACCCAGCCGGACCGGCCGAAAGGAAGAAAAAAAGTTATTACCCCGACTCCGGTCAAAGAAGAAGCCTTAAAACATGGCATAGAGGTATTTCAGCCTGAAAAGCTAAAGAATGACTTTCAAGCGCTGGCAGATGCAAAGCCGGACCTGATTATAACGGCAGCCTACGGGCAAATCCTGCCTAAGGAGGTGCTGGATATAGCACCATTTGGAGCAATAAACGTACATGCTTCCCTGCTTCCGGAACTGCGCGGCGGTGCGCCGATTCATTATTCCATTATACAAGGGAAGCAGAAGACAGGAGTAACCATCATGTATATGGCGGAAAAACTGGACGCGGGAGATATCCTGACGCAGGTAGAAGTAGAGATAGAAAACACCGATCATGTCGGAACATTGCATGATAAGCTGGCAGAAGCTGGCTCAGACTTGCTTATTCAAACCCTGCCTGATTTATTTGCTTCTAAAATAACACCTCAGAAGCAGGACGAAGCATTAGCAACCTTCGCATCAAACATTAAACGGGAACAAGAAAAGATTGACTGGAATAAACCCGCCGCAGAGATTTATAATCAAATAAGAGGGCTCCACCCTTGGCCTGTTGCATTTACTACCTATCAAGGCAAGGTAATGAAAATCTGGTGGGGAGAAGAAGCAGCAGAAAGCTCATCGTCCAAACCGGCGGGGGAAATTATCTCGAAGGACAGTTCTTCTTTTACAGTGCAGTGCGGACAGCAAACAAGTATAAAGATAACGGAGATTCAACCTGCCGGAAAGAAGCGCATGAACGTAAAAGATTATTTGCAGGCTTCTCAGGACAGGATTCAAATCGGCGTCATACTAGGAGAATAAAATAATTATGAAATATCAACTGAGACAAACCATGCTTGATGTTCTTATTCGGATTGAAAAAGATAAAGGATACAGCAATCTGCTGTTAAATCAGGAATTAAAGCAAAAAGGTTTAATTGAAAAAGATAAAAGATTACTTACAGAAGTAGTCTATGGCACTATACAAAATCAAATAACCATTGACTATTATCTAGCACCATTTATCAAAAATAAGAAAAAAATAGATGTATGGGTGAAACAGCTGTTAAGAATGTCTGTATACCAGATGGTGTATTTAGAAAAAATTCCGGATCATGCTGTGCTTCACGAATCCGTTGAAATTGCTAAGATACGCGGTCATAAGGGGATTGCTTCTTTCGTGAACGGAATATTGCGCAGTATGCAGCGGGACGGTCTGCCGGACCTATCCTTGATAAAGGATCCTGTGGAACGAATCTCAGTGGAGACAAGCCATCCGCTCTGGCTTGTTGAAAGATGGATAGAAATGTATGGCAAAGAACGAACCGAAGCAATGTGCCATGAAAATTTAAAGCATTTCCCTATGTCTATCCGGATTCAGCCTATGAAAACAAATCGTGAAACGGTTATAGAGCAGCTTGAAAGAGAAGGATTCATGGTATCAGCATCCCAATTTTCACCACAGGGTATTTTGATTGAAAAAGGAAATATCTTTAAAACAAATCTTTTGCAGGAGGGGTTCGTAACTATACAGGACCAAAGCTCCATGCTTGCGGCGGAGTCATTAAAATTAGAGCCAGGTATGAAAGTGTTGGATACATGCAGTGCGCCGGGGGGAAAGGTAACGCATATTGCAGAGAAAATGACAGATCAAGGAGATATTCACGCCTATGATCTGCATCAGAAAAAAGTGAAATTAATCGAAGAAAAAGCAGCTGTATTGAATTTACATTCGATATCTGCCCATCAAGGGGATGCCAGAAAACTGAATGAAAAGTATGAAGAAGCAAGCTTTGACCGGATTCTTATCGACGCTCCCTGTTCCGGCTTAGGCGTTATTAACGGCAAGCCTGAAATAAAATATGAAAAACAGGTGCAAGATATTGAACGTCTTGCAGCCATTCAGCTGGATATTGTCCAGGCTGCAGCAAAACTTTTAAAACCAGATGGGCTGCTTATTTACAGCACATGTACAGTTGACAAAGAAGAAAATAACCAAGTAATCCAGAAATTTTTAGAAAAAAATGATGGATTTAGTGTGGACCTCTCCTTTAGAGAGGACCTTTCCGAACAATTAAAACAAGCGCCAGGCTGGTCATCAGAAGGATTACAACTATTCCCCCAAGATTTTCAGACAGATGGATTTTTCCTGACAAGAATCAAACGGAATAGGTAAAGGATGTTTACTAGAGGAAAAAGTTTCATTTAACTTATAGAATGCATAGTTTTAATCTACGGAAGAATGTGCCATAATTATAAAGAAGTCTATACGGATATTTAAATAATGAAAAACGCATAATCCGGTTTTATCAAGGTGTTATTGACTGGGACTGCGATTACTCGTCCCACTGAAGGACTTTTGTAAGATTCCCGATTCGAGAAGAGAGAATCGAAAATTCTAAGCGGGACTTCAGCAGTAAGTAACAGTCTGATTAGTTTAATTATCATTTCGTGGAGGAGAAAAGCCCCGCGAAATGAAGTTTCACTTTATCTTATTTGTGGACATTCATTTACGAAAAGTAATCAGTATTATTTGAGAAGGATATATATTTGGATTTGTAAAGGGGGAGTAGCTCTTGAAAGGACTTTTCTTAACGCATTGCGGACAAGTTCGCAATCATAATGAAGATGCAGGCGGTGTTTTTGAAAATAAAAGCAAGCAGCCAATTGCCATTATTGCTGATGGCATGGGAGGTCATCAAGCAGGTGATGTAGCAAGTATGCTGGCTGTTGATAATATTAAAAACAGATGGGAAGAAACCGAACAAGTTGAAAACACAGATGAGATTGAACAGTGGTTTCAACAAACAATTAAAGAAACAAATGAACAAATTTTTCAGAAATCGCAAGAAAACAAGCAGCTGGAAGGGATGGGGACAACCCTTGTAGCCGTAGTGATAATAGGAGATTCCCTTACGATTGCCCACATTGGGGACAGCCGCTTGTATATTGCCAGAGGCAGTCAGGTTGAACAGCTGACAGAGGATCATTCCTTTGTAAATGAGCTTGTAAAAAGAGGCGAGATTACAGAGGGGGATGCTGAGGTCCATCCTTATAAAAATTACATTATTCGTGCGCTGGGGACAGACGCCAAAGTTGATACAGATGTAAAGACGCTGACATGGCAGGCGGGAGACCGGCTGCTGCTATGTTCAGATGGTCTGTCAGATAAACTCAGTCAAACGGAATTAGCACAACATATTACGGCAGATAACGAGATGGATGAGATAGGTCGCCAACTTGTTGATTTAGCGAATCAGCGCGGTGGAGAAGATAATATATCGCTTATCTTGATAACACATGACGGTTCAGGCTCGGAGGCAGGTGAACCTGCATGAACACGGGACACTTACTAAATGACCGTTATCGAATCGAGAGAAAAATAGGCGGCGGCGGAATGGCTAATGTCTTTCTCGCCAGAGATACCATTCTTGAGCGTGATGTAGCTGTTAAAGCATTGCGTACCGACTATGTACACGACCAGGAGTTTATTGCCCGTTTTGACCGTGAAGCGCAATCTGCAAGCTCTCTCTCTCATCCGAATATTGTCAATATCTTCGACGTCGGTGAAGACGATCAGGTATTGTATATGATTATGGAATATGTAGAGGGGATGACTTTAAAGGAGTATATTCAGCAGTTTGGGCCAATAGAGGTTCCCCTAGCGCTGGATATCATGAAACAGATCGCTTCTGCTATTGCGCTGGCACATGAAAATGATATTATTCATCGTGATATCAAGCCTCAAAATATATTAATTGACCGTTTTGGCCAGGCGAAAGTGACAGATTTCGGGATTGCGATGGCTCTCAGCGCAACCGCATTGACGCAAACCAATTCTATCCTGGGTTCTGTTCATTACCTGTCACCAGAGCAGGCGCGCGGCGGAATGGCAACAAAAAAATCAGATATTTATTCATTAGGTATTGTATTGTTTGAATTATTGACTGGGAAATTGCCTTTTTCTGGGCAATCCCCAGTATCTATTGCATTAAAGCATTTGCAAAGTGATACACCGTCTGTGAAAGAAATCAACCCGGATATCCCGCAGAGTGTAGAGAATATTGTTTTGCAGGCAACAGCTAAAAATTCATTTTATCGTTATGAAGATGTCTATCAGTTTGAGGCAGCTCTTGAAACTGCATTGTCACCGGAAAAATTACATGACGATCCTTTTACGATTCCGGATGAAGAAGGCGACGAGACAAAAGCGATTCCAATTATTACAGACGATGATTTGTCCGAGGATGATACAGAAGCAGGACGGACGATAGTTCATCAAGCGGATACAGAGCCGACAAAAAGCTACCCGGATGATGACAATAAAAAGAAAAAAGAAAAGAAGAAAAAGAAACCTGCCAGTAAAAAGAAAAAAATTATCTGGATATCGGTTCTATTATTATTACTTATCGGTATCGGAACTGCTGCGGTTGTGTATGCGATGCAGCCTCAAGATGTCACGATAGCCGATTATGTAAATGAACCGGCAGATGAAGCAAGAGAGGCACTGGAAAGTCAAAATCTTCTAGTTGAAATAGAAGAGGTTAATTCGGAGGAAATTGAGGCCGGATATGTGGAGAGAACCAATCCTGTTGCTGGAAGAACAATTAAAGAAGGGGCAGCAATCACTCTGTTTGTCAGTCAAGGGCCAGAACAAGTGGAATTTGGTGATTTTGTCGGAGAAGATTTTGAAGAGGTGGAAGCACAATTGAACCAAGAAGGTTTTGAAGATATTACACCTTTTGAAAGAAACTCTGACCAGCCTGTCGGCGAGATAATTTCGCAGGTGCAGCCGGATCCGGAATCATCTGTCGTTCCAGCAGATACGAAGGTTATTTTTGAAGTCAGTGCTGGACCAGAGATGGTGAGCCTTAATAACCTGACAGGAATGAGTGAAGAAGAAGCACAAGCTTATGTTGATCGTAATGAATTGGTTATGAATAAGCATGAAGAGCATTCAGATGATGTCGAAGAAGGGCTTGTTGTCAGACAATCTCCAGAATCAGGAACAGATATTGAAAAAGGTTCTACCGTTGATGTTTATTTCTCTTTAGGGCCGGAAGAGGAACCGCCGCGGTCTCATTCTGTTTCGTATATGGTTCCATATACGCTTAATAATGAAGAGGAATCAGCTGAAGAAGGCGGAGAAGAGAACGAAGGAAATCAAGAGGAAGACAACGAAGAACAATCATCTGGTGACGGGAATAATGACGAAGAGCAAAACAGCGAATCAGATGAAGAGAATGCAGAGAACGAGGACACAAATAATGAAGATTCGAATAACGAAGATTCCAATAATGAAGAAGCAAATGCAGAGAATGAAGAAGAAACAGAACCGGCAGAACCAGAGGAGCAAACGGTGCGAATCTATATAGGTGACAGTAATAACGATATTTCAGATGTATATCGGGAAGAGACAATAACAGAAGATACCGAAGTGACGTTCACATTAACGATTGCGCCAGGAACGGATGCCGAGTATCGAATCACCAGAGATGACGAGGAAATTACGGAAAGGACTGTATCCTATGATGGAGAGGAAGAGTAGATGGCAGTAGGAAGAATTATTAAAGCATTAAGCGGCTTCTACTATGTACAGTCAAATGAAGGAGTTTATGCTTGCAGGGGCAGAGGGGTATTCCGAAATAAAAAAATCACCCCTCTAGTTGGCGATTTTGTGGAATTTGAAGTTCGTAATGAAGTGGAAGGCTACATTATGAAAGTAAGAGACAGGTCGAATGAGCTTATTCGGCCTCCTATTGCGAATATTGATCAAGTAGGAATTGTCAGTGCCGCAACTTCTCCGGACTTCAATCCGCTATTGCTGGACCGTTTTCTTGTCCTTGTAGAATCAAAGCATATTCAGCCTTTGATTCTTATTACAAAAATGGATTTAATAGCGCAAGCAGAAATCGATAGAATTAAGGAATATCAAACAGCCTATCAGGAGATCGGCTATGAAGTGAAGCTGTTATCATCCAAAGAGCCGGAATGGATTTCTGAAGTAATGCCCTATTTTAAAGATAAGGTGACCGTTTTTGCGGGGCAGTCCGGCGTCGGCAAATCATCGTTATTAAACACACTGGATCCAAATCTGTATTTGGAAACAGCTGAGATTTCAAAAAGTCTTGGAAGGGGAAAGCATACCACAAGGCATGTAGAGCTCCTGGCAATTGGAGAAGGGCTTGTGGCGGACACGCCTGGATTTAGTGCGTTAGAGTTTTCCGATTTAGAGCCGGAAGATTTGGGACCGTGTTTTCCTGAAATCAGACTTCATATGCCGGATTGTAAATTTCGGGGCTGTTTGCATGATAAAGAACCCAAATGTGCAGTGAAAGCAGCTGTTTCGGATGGAGCTATAGCTGACTTCAGATACGATCATTATTTACGTTTCCTAGAAGAAATTAAAACGAGAAAGCCGAGGTATTAATTATGACAAAAATAGCACCTTCTATTTTATCAGCTGATTTTGCCAAGCTTGGAGAAGAAATCAAAGAAGTGGAACAAGCCGGGGCAGATTATATTCATGTTGATGTCATGGATGGACATTTTGTTCCTAACATTACCATTGGTCCTTTAATCGCAGATGCGATTAAACCAATTACAAATTTGCAGTTAGATGTTCATTTAATGATAGAAAATCCAGATGCATATATACCGCAATTTGCTAAAAGTGCATCTATCATTACCGTCCATCAAGAAGCCTGTGTGCATCTGCACCGTACATTACAATTGATTCGCTCCCATGGTGTAAAGCCTGGCGTCGTTATTAACCCGGGCACTTCAGCCGAAGCCATTAAGCCGGTTTTAACGGAAGTGGATCTTGTTTTATTGATGACTGTGAATCCAGGCTTTGGGGGGCAGTCTTTCATTAAAGAAGTTGTCCCTAAGGTTGCCCAGATAGCCTCCTGGCGTGAAGAAATGGGCTTAAGCTTTGAAATAGAAATCGATGGCGGAGTAAATGAGGAAACTGCGCCTGTATGTACGGAAAATGGTGCAGATGTATTAGTCGCAGGAAGTGCTATTTTTAATCAGCGTGACCGAAAAGCAGCCATTGACGTGATTCGCAAGAGTGCAGAGAAACAATGACGCGTGTCGGCATTGTAGGTAATGGTCCGAAAGAACAGTTACCCAATCTGTTAACCTATCAAGAGGAAGTGGATTTTTGGATTGGCGCTGATCGCGGGGCACTTTATTTAGCAGAGCAGGGAATAACGATAGACATTGCACTTGGAGATTTTGATTCTGTCACTGAAAGCGAATATGCTATTATTGAAAAACATGCGGAGCTTTTTGATAAGCACCCGGTGATGAAGAATCAGACGGATTTAGAGATTGCTATCGAGACGGGAAAAAAGAAGGAAGCAAGTGAATTTTACTTGTTTGGAGCAACTGGGGGCAGGCTGGATCATGCATTAATGAATCTGCAGCTGCTTTACCCATTATTACAGCAAGGAAAGCGTGCGGTTATACTTGATAAGGGGAACCGTATTGAAATGCTGAAGCCGGGCAGCTATTCAGTGGAGGAGGAAGGATATTCTTATATTTCTTTTTTAGCATTTACACCTGTGGCTGCCGGATTAACATTGACCGGATTTGTATACCCATTAGAAAATAAAACGATACATTGGGGATCATCTTTATGCATATCTAATGAGCTTAGTCAAAAAAAAGGTACTTTTTCTTTCTCTAAAGGCATACTAATACTAGTAAAGAGTTATGATGCAGTTTAACTAATGATAAGTGTTCAACATTACGATAAAGGGGATTAAGAAGTTCGATACGTCATTTTTAGCGGACTTTTTGAACATCCTTTAGGAGCAAATAGGATAGTTAAACAGGGAGGGCCTTTATAAATGAAATTTTATACGATTAAGCTTCCTAAGTTTGTAGGCGGATTTGTAAAAGTGATTATTGGTGTATTTAAAAAAGAAAAGTAATAGTAAACGAGCTTTTGTCATTAACGGCAAAAGCTTATTTTTTAGAGGAATTTAGAGAAATTCGTTTAGTTGAAAGAGATAATTTAAGAAAAAAAGTAAAGCTGAAAATAATTTCTTTGTGGAGAAAAACCTGAAACTGATAACCATGATATGTATTTATTACTTCTCCAATGATAGTAAAATTTTTTTAGACACAAAAAAACACCATGCAAAACATGGTGTTTTTAAGGCATATGCACATATTTTCGTATATTATACACGTTCTACTTTGCCTGATTTTAATGCACGAGCAGATACATATACTTTCTTCGGTTTTCCATCTACCATAATACGTACTTTTTGTACATTTGCTTTCCAATTACGCTTGTTGGAATTCATAGCGTGAGAACGTTGGTTACCACTACGTGTTTGGCGTCCAGTTACAACACATTTTCTAGCCATGTCATTCCCTCCTTACATTCCAAAATCAGTATACCACTAACTTAATTTATCATAACTTCCCCGATATTGCAATTGAATCTTTTTTATTCGTTAAAGTCTGTGTGCTTTTTGAACATCCTGTGAAAGAAAAATTGCTTGACAGATGAATGAAAATCATCCATTGTAATAATGGAGTTTTTCTTCTGCATAGAATAGAAGGCAATGGTTGAGTGGACAGGTTTTCGAATTCTCGCAGGCTCTCTTTTAAAATGGCAGAGCGTATAGTATAATTTTAACCATATATGGTGGAAAAACGAATGATTAAATGGAAGTGGGCAACGATAACTCGTCCCCTTCAGTTTGTTTGGACAGCGATTAAACATATTTTGTAATAAAAGGAGCTGTAGTTATGTCAATAGAGTTGCATACAAACGATGGACTCGTTACGATAACAACAGATGTTATTGCAACAATAGCTGGTGGAACAGCTGTTGAATGCTATGGAATTGTAGGAATGGCATCGAAAAGCCAAATTAAAGATAATATTTCAGAAATACTGCGCAAAGAGAATTATTCAAAAGGAATTGTCGTGCGTCAAGAAGACGGGAAGCTACATATTGACTTGTATATTATTGTAAGTTATGGTACAAAAATTTCTGAAGTGGCACATAATGTGCAATCACAGGTAAAATATACACTTAGTCAATCCTTAGGTTTAGAAATTGATTCGGTAAATATATTTATTCAAGGTGTCCGAGTAGAAAAGGAATAGAGCAGAAGGAGGAGAAGATGTGGCAGTTGAGAAAATAGATGCAGCGTTATTATCACAGATGGTGCTGACCGGAGCTTACCATCTTTCAAATAATGCACAAAAAATTGACGCATTAAACGTTTTCCCTGTTCCTGACGGGGATACTGGAACAAATATGAACTTAACAATCACTTCTGGAGCAAATGAAGTGAAGAAACTGGAAACAGACAAGGTTTATGAAGTTACAAGTGCCTTTTCGAAGGGATTATTAATGGGAGCCAGAGGGAATTCTGGTGTGATTTTATCCCAGATCTTCCGCGGCTTTGCGAAAGCATGTGAAGGAAAAAAAGAGCTTTATGTAAAAGATTTTGCTGAAGCCTTTGAAGGGGCTGTCCATGCAGCGTATAAGGCGGTTATGAAGCCTGTAGAGGGAACTATTCTTACCGTAGCAAAAGATACCGGAAATAAAGCAATGGAAATTTCCGATAATAATTTGGACATCATTGCATTCATGGAAGAAATTTTAAAAGAAGCAAAAGCATCGTTAAAACGTACTCCTGATCTATTGCCTGTTTTAAAGGAAGTAGGGGTCGTGGACTCGGGCGGTCAAGGTCTGGTGACAATTTATGAAGGCTTTCTTGCTGCGCTAAAGGGTGAAGAACTGCCGGAAGAATCTGATGCTGCTGGTAAAATGGACGAAATGATCAATGCCGAACATCATAAAGTAACTCAGGATTTCATGAATACTGAGGATATTGTATATGGATATTGTACAGAGTTTATGGTGAAATTAGAAGATGAAAAATTAAAAGATCATCCTTTTGATGAAACGACTTTCCGCAATGAATTAAGTGAATGGGGAGATTCCCTCCTTGTTGTTGCGGATGATGAAATTGTAAAAGTGCACGTACATGCTGAAGCTCCAGGCACGTGCTTAAATCTGGCCCAGCAGTATGGCAGCTTGATTAATCTGAAAATCGAAAACATGCGGGAACAGCACACAGCAATTGTCGGAGATAAAAAAGAAGCGCCAAAAGAAAAATCCGCTTATGGCATTGTGACTGTAGCAATGGGAAATGGATTAAAGGAACTGTTTGAAAACTTAGGGGCTGCCGTAGTCATTGAAGGCGGACAGACAATGAACCCGAGCACGAAGGATATTACCGATGCAATTGAAAAAGCAAATGCAAAGAAAATCATTATCCTTCCTAATAATAAAAATATCCAAATGGCAGCGGAGCAGGCGGCAGAATTAGCCGGCGACCATGTTAGAGTGGTTCCGACTAAAACGATACCACAAGGCATCAGTGCTATGCTGTCATTCCATCCCGAATCATCTTTGGATGAAAATAAATCTGTGATGGAAGAGGCAGGAAAGCAAGTACGGAGCGGGCAAATCACTTATGCAGTAAGGGATACCCAAATTGATGGCATCGATATTGCTAAAGGGCATTTTATGGGGATTGATGAAGGAAAGATTGTAACAACACATAAGGAAAAACAAGAAACGGCTCAAGATCTGATTGATAAAATGATTTCGGAGGACAGTGAAATCTTAACGATTCTTTCAGGAGAAGATGTATCTGAAGAAGAAGTCGAAGCATTAGAAGCTTATGTGGAAGAAAAGTATGATGAAATCGAAGTTGAAGTTCATCGCGGAGAACAGCCTATCTATTCTTATATTTTCTCGGTTGAGTAAAAAAAATAAAGAAGCGTCCACTCTGATATTGTAATCAGGCTGGACGCTTCTTTTATTTATATACCAACGATCTTTAAAACAAACTCGATAAAAAACAAAGTGGATATGAGCAGCAGCGGCTTAGATATTTCATTTCTCTTTCCGAGAGCCAGTTGCACTATAGGATAGGCAATAAAACCAAATGCCATTCCATCACCAATACTATAGGTGAATGGAATCATCACTATAATGAGCAGTGCCGGGATACATTCAGAAAATTGATTCCATGGCAAATATTTCATGTTTTGAACCATTAAGAATCCAACAATAATTAGAATCGGGCTCATTGCTGTTGCAGGAATAATGGAAATCCATGGAATAAATACCACCGTAGCCAAAAATAAGAAACCAGCAGTTATCGCTGCTCTGCCAGTCTTTCCTCCTGATGCTATCACAGCTGCATTTTCAGCGCTTGAGATTGTAGGCGATGTCCCAAATATACCAGAAAGAAACGAAGATGTTGCGGTAATCCGATAAGATTTCTGAAAAGATTCAGGTGATTTCAGCATATCTAATTGGCTGGATAGTGTACCCATGTTTTCAAAAATCAAAATTAAAGTCAATGTAAATACAGATAGCCAAAAAGAGATGTCGCCAATTGCTGTAAATGAAGGAATAAATAGTAATTCATCCAAGTTAAAGCTTACAGATGAAACGCCATTTGTCGGAACATTGAATGCCATAGCAATGAAAGTACCAACAATCATGGTGATTAAAAAATTAGCTGGAACCCCTTTTACAAACAGGTAGATAGCAACAAATAATGTAATCAGTCCTGCAATCACAGTTGGCGAAGTAAAATCACCGATTGTAATGACAGTTTGTTCTCCGCTTGTAACAATTCCGCTATTTTCAACACCAATCAGAATTAAGAAAAACCCTAATCCGATTGTTATCCCGTGCTGCAGGGAGTCCGGTATAGCCTCTTTTAAGATGGTGCTGAGCTTCGTAAAGGCGGTAACCATAAATAATAGTCCTGCTAAACAGACAACAGCTAAACCTTCATGGAAACTAAATCCATTATTTCCAATAATTGAAAATGCAAATAACGCATTAATCCCCATACCAGGAATTAAGATGAGAGGAAGTTTTCCGAAAAACCCCATCATGACAGTGCCGGCAAAACTCGCTAAAATGGTTGCTATCATCCCGTTTTCTAATGAAAGCCCTGCTTCACTTAGGATGCTCCCATTTACAACGACGATATATACCGTTGTCAGATAACCGATAACACCAGCAACAATGTCTTTTCTTAACGTATTTTTTTGTTGCATAGGAAACCTCAATATATTATTATCCCTCTCCCGCCCAATAAAGAATGAAATCTTTATCCACAATTGAATATTATAAGAAGATGTTCAGAAAGTCAATATTCCCAGGATTTAGCCTAGATCACTGTAAGAGATTCGAACGCATGGTTGCTTTTTCATGAATAAATTGTGAATGAAACTCGTATTTTTGTTATAATAGTAGTGGAAAGCTAAAACAATTACAGGGCGGTGTTATTTTTATGAAATATAATTCCGTATTCGATATTATCGGTCCGGTTATGGTAGGACCCTCCAGTTCACATACGGCAGGAGCAGCACGTATTGGAAAAGCGGCCCGGAACCTATTTGGAAGACAGCCCGCCTGGGCAAAAATACATCTTTATGAATCATTCGCTAAAACCTATCGGGGACACGGAACAGATTTTGCGCTTGTCGGCGGCCTTTTAGGTATGGAAACCAATGACCCGCAAATTAGTAAATCTTTGCAGCTGGCGAAAGAACAAGGATTAGAGATTGAGTTTATTGAGGATAGTGCAGCAGTAGACCATCCGAATACAGTCCGTATGATTATCGGCGATGACAAAGAACAGCAAGAGCTGATGGGAATATCTATTGGCGGAGGGAAAGTGGAGATTACAGAATTGAACGGCTTTGAGCTCCGTTTATCCGGGAATCATCCCGCTATTCTAATTATGCATAATGACCGTTTTGGCGCGATTGCATCGGTAACGAGAATTCTGGCAAAATATGAATTGAATATTGGACATATGGAAGTAAATCGAAAAGACGTTGGCAAAGAGGCGCTGATGGTTATTGAGGTGGATCAGAATATAGAAGATTCTATATTACAGGAGCTGCAGGCTGCTGACCACATTATCTCTATTGCAAAGATTGTAAGTTAAAAAGGGGGAATTGCGATGTTTCGAACGGTTGCAGAGTTAGTGGAAATGGCAAAAACAGAAAACATCCCCATATCAGAAGTAATGATACGACAAGAAATGGATGTAAAAGAAAAAACGAGAGATGAAGTTTTTGCAGAGATGGAAAAAAATCTTGTCGTTATGGAAAATGCGATCGAGGATGCACTGAAAGGGGTCCAATCCGTAACAGGACTTACTGGCGGAGATGCTGTGAAAGTGCAAAAATATATGAAAGAAAAAACCCCGCTGTCCGGTAATTTAATGATGGACGCGGTCAGTAAAGCAATGGGAACAAATGAAGTAAATGCAGCCATGGGAATCATTTGTGCCACCCCGACTGCCGGGAGCGCTGGTTGTGTGCCCGGCACATTATTTGCGGTGAAAGAACAATTGAATCCGACGAGAGAAGAAATGGTGCGGTATTTATTCACTTCCGGAGCATTCGGCTTCGTGGTGGCAAACAATGCGTTTATTTCTGGTGCAGCAGGCGGGTGTCAAGCGGAAGTCGGGTCGGCAGGAGCAATGGCCTCTGCCGCTATCGTTGAAATGGCGGGAGGTACACCAGAGCAGTCCGCTCATGCTTTTGCAATGACATTAAAAAACATGCTTGGCTTGGTATGTGATCCGGTAGCTGGTTTAGTAGAAGTTCCATGTGTGAAGAGAAATGCCGGAGGATCCTCTCTTGCTATTGTATCTGCAGACTTAGCTTTAGCGGGTGTAGAAAGCCGTATTCCATGTGATGAAGTCATTGGAGCAATGTATCGAATCGGAAAACAAATGCCTTCTTCTTTACGTGAAACAGGGGAAGGCGGCTTGGCTGATACACCAACGGGGCGATTCCTAAAAGAAAAAATCTTTGGGGTATCTGTCTAACAGAAGAAAAGATAAGAAATAGCAATAGCTCCTGCATTTTTTAGTATAGTATAATTTTTAGTATGGATTTAATAGTATTCAGGAATAGCCGCGGCCAGCTCCGAGCGCCAAAAACTAGGAGATTTCACGTCACGCCCTATGATAAAGAAGACATAGCGACTGGCAAGCCGTCAGGCGCAGACAGAGCCATAGTCGAACTTATGCCCTGCGGGTGAAAGTCAACATCGGTTCGTTACCTCACCGTGATTCCTTTATCTCTTTAAATAAAGGAAGTTCGACCAAGGTCGAACCACCCCCAAAGACCGGGGGCGCAATCTCTACGTTTTTCGACGCACACGACGTGCTAGTGCAGGCGTTGCGACATGGACGTCGCGTTCTTAGCCTGCAAGGGCGCTCTGCGCTTTTGGTTTAGAAAAGGATGTTGGAAATGAATGAATCAATCTTAGAAGTGAAAGGTATTGGCGAAAAAGTAGCAGAACAGCTTGCCTTCATGCATATTTACGAGACGAATGATATATTACAATATTTCCCGTATCGATATGATATCTATGAAGAAAAACCTCTGCAAGAACTGGTTCATGATGAGAAGGTTACGATTAAAGGGAAGGTCCTTTACAATCCTTCTCTTACTTTTTTTGGAAAGAAAAAGTCACGGTTAAGCTTCACTGTAGAAGTGGAAGGGATTGCTGTAAAAGCGATTATGTTTAACCGGGCATTCGCAAAGAAACAGATTCAGCAGGGACAAGATATTACCTTAACAGGAAAATGGGACGCGCACCGCCTGCAAATTACAGTCAGTAAATATAAAACAGGAAAAATGGAAGAAAATGATTCCATTACCCCTGTATATTCATTGAAAGGCGATTTAACTTCTTATAAATTCCAAAAGCTTATCAAGCAGGTGCTTGACTCACATGTGGACGATATCACAGAGATTCTTCCTGCTTCTTATTTGGAAAATTATAAGCTTCCGGAAAGGAAAGCTGCAGTAAGGACGATGCATTTTCCGGAGAGCAGGGTTGCTTTAAAGCATGCACGGAGGCGGTTTATCTATGAAGAATTTCTGCTGTTTCAGCTGAAGATGCAATTGATTCGAAAAATAAATCGTGAATCCACCAAGGGGAATGAACAGGATTATCAGGTGAATAAAGTTGAAAGTTTTATTACATCATTGCCGTTTACATTAACCGATGCGCAGCAAAAAGCATTAACTGAAATTTTAAAGGATATGAAAAGTGCTTATCGAATGAACCGGCTGCTTCAAGGCGACGTTGGCTCCGGGAAAACCGCTGTTGCGGCAATTTGTCTATACGCTGCTGTTACAGCTGGTAAGCAGGGAGCTTTAATGGTTCCTACTGAAATTTTAGCGGAACAGCATTTCCAATCCTTTCAAACGATGCTGGAAGGCAGAGCGGACGTTGCTTTGTTAACAGGATCTGTGAAGGGGAAAAAACGAAAAGAGCTGACCCGGCAAATTGAAAATCAAGAAATTGATATTGTGATTGGAACGCATGCACTTATTCAGGAGGATGTCTTATTTAAGGCTTTAGGCTTAGCAATTGTGGATGAGCAGCATCGCTTCGGAGTTGCGCAGCGCAGGACATTGCGAGATAAAGGACTGGATCCGGATGTTTTATTTATGACAGCAACCCCGATTCCCAGAACGCTTGCGATTACAACATTTGGCGATATGGATGTATCCATTATCAATCAGCTTCCTTCCGGGAGAAAAGAGATTGAAACATTATGGGTGAAGGAAAATATGTTTGAACGGATTCTTGATTTTATTCAAGAGCGGGTTAAGCAGGGCGAGCAGGCATATATTATCAGTCCGCTTATTGAGGAATCGGATAAATTAGATATTCAAAACGCTGTTGACCTGTACCATCAGCTGACAGCTTACTACGATAATGAAATGGAAATTGGCTTAATGCATGGCCGCCTATCTTCCGCGGAGAAGGATGAAGTAATGCGCGATTTTGCAGATAACAGGGTAAAGGTGTTAGTTTCAACAACCGTTGTCGAAGTCGGAGTGAACGTTCCGAATGCTACCGTAATGGTAATTTACGATGCAGAACGTTTTGGCTTGTCGCAGCTGCATCAGCTCCGGGGGCGAGTCGGCAGAGGAAGTAAGCAGAGTTACTGTATTCTGATTGCAGAACCCAAAGGGGAAGTAGGCAAAGAGCGGATGCGCATCATGTCAGAAACAAGTGATGGATTTGAACTGTCCGAACAGGACTTGCAATTGCGCGGACCGGGCGATTTTTTTGGCAGAAAACAAAGCGGTATGCCCGAATTTAAAGTAGCTGACATGGTACACGATTACCGCGCGCTGGAAACCGCGCGCCAGGATGCACAGCATATTGTTGAAAATAATTTATTACAATCCGAAGACTACAAGTATTTAAAGGAAATATTATCAGAAGAAGAGGGGCTGCTTGAAAAATTGGATTAGCAGAGACAGCAGTTAAATCAATAGATTACTTGCATAAAAAAGCATGCTATTATATATTACTATTAGTACCAAGTCTTAAAACGAAACTTCACCATCGGCAGTATTCAATAAGCGCTCTTTTTCCCGGATCGGGACAAGAGCCGGGACGGCGATTACATGCCCTTCCGAAGCTATTGTAATATGGCAAAAAAGAATCGACACCTCTGAAAATATTAAATGAAAGTTTGATGATAGAAATGAGACGATCAAAAGCAGAACGGCAATCGTTATTAAGAGAAAAAATCGAAGACTCTCCATTTGTAACGGATGAACAGCTTGCTAAAGATTTTCAAGTGAGTATTCAAACGATTCGGCTGGACCGTATGGAGCTGTCTATTCCTGAACTTCGTGAACGGATAAAACATGTTGCTACAAAGCAATGGAATGAAACGGTTAAAGCTTTGCCAGTGGAAGAAGTAATTGGAGATATTATTGATTTGGAGTTGGATGAGCGGGCTATCTCTATGCTCGATATCACGTCAGAGTTTGTTTTTTCCAGAAATAAAATCGCCAGAGGGCATCATCTGTTCGCCCAGGCAAATTCATTAGCTGTAGCCGTCATTAACGATGAACTTGCTTTAACCGCGAAATCCACTCTTCGCTTTAAAAGACAGGTGAAAGAAGGAGAAAGAGTGGTTGCCAAAGCGGTTGTTAAAGGAAGAGACAAGCGGGGATACACCATCGTGGAAGTGAACAGCTTTGTGAATAATGAGCCTGTGCTTACAGGTGAATTTTTCATGTTTCATTCCAGTGAAAGCAAAGGAGAATAAATCAATGCGATTAGCGATAGATGCAATGGGAGGCGACCATGCACCAAAGGAAATTGTATTAGGTGCCATGGAAGCTGTAAAAGAAAATAAAGATTTACAAATTACCCTCTATGGGGATGAAAATCAAATTAAACCAATTTTAACGGACAGCAAGCAAATTAAAATCATACATACAGATGAAAAAATAACCTCAGAGGATGAACCAGTAAAAGCAGTACGGCGCAAAAAGAATGCTTCCCTTGTTTTAATGGCTAAAGCTGTTAAAGACGGAGAGGCAGATGCATGTATTTCTGCAGGGAATACAGGCGCATTAATGAGTGCCGGCTTGTTTGTCGTGGGGCGTATTCCAGGAATTGACCGCCCTGCATTGAGTCCTACTTTTCCAACAGTAGACGGGCAAGGCTTCTTAATGCTTGATGTCGGCGCAAATGTTGACGCAAAACCAGAGCATCTGCTTCAATATGGTATTATGGGCTCCATTTATGTGGAGAGAGTAAGAAATATTAAAAAGCCTCGAGTCGGCTTATTAAATGTAGGCACAGAAGATGGAAAAGGGAATGACTTAACGAAAAAAGCTTTTCAGCTTCTAGAAAATGCACCCATCCATTTTGTAGGGAATGTAGAAGCAAGAGATATATTAAATGGTGTGGCAGATGTTGTGGTGACTGATGGCTTTAGCGGAAACGTAGCATTAAAAACCATGGAAGGAGTTGCCGAAACAATCTTTTCTCTTTTAAAAGGTGCTTTTATGTCTTCCACAAAAACCAAAATTGCTGCGGCGCTTGTTAAAAATGACTTGAAAGGTATAAAAGACCGGTTAGATTACTCAGAGTATGGCGGTGCGGGGTTATTTGGACTTTCTGCACCAGTAATTAAAGCGCACGGATCTTCCAAAAGCCGGGCAATCACCAATGCTGTGAAGCAGGCAGTTTATATGGTTGAGAACAATGTGACCGCAACGATTCAGAATACCATTGAAACGATCAATGAAGAGGAGGAGAAATAAATGAAACGTATTGCATTTATGTTCCCGGGACAAGGGTCGCAGGCTGTTGGCATGGGGAAAGATTTATATGACGCTTATCCGCAGGTGCAGGCTCTGTATCAAGAAGCAAACGAAGTGCTGGATATGGATATCCAGACACTTATGTTTGAAGGACCGAAAGAAACTTTGACGGAAACAGAGAATACACAGCCGGCACTATTATTATCCAGTGTTGCCGTATCCAAGCTCTTAGAAGAAAACGGCATTCAGCCTTCGATGGTTGTTGGACATAGCTTGGGGGAGTACAGTGCATTAGTTGCTGCTGGTGCAATCAAATGGCAGGACGCAATTCAGCTTGTTAAAGTAAGAGGACGTTTAATGGAACAGGCATTTCCAAAAGGGCAGGGAACCATGGCTGCTGTGTTAGGTCTTGGTCAGGACAAGGTTCAGGAAGCACTTGAGCAAGTGAAAGACGAAATTGTAGATATTGCCAATTTAAATTGTCCGGGGCAGATTGTTATTTCCGGTTCTGTTGCAGGCGTGGAACAAGCAGCTGCATTATTAAAAGAAGCAGGAGCAAAACGGGTATTGCCGCTAAATGTAAGCGGACCGTTCCATTCCGGGTTGATGAAGCAGGCTAACGAGGATTTTGCAGCACATTTAAATGAAACAGCTCTAGGAGATGCAAAAACACCTGTTTATGCAAATGTTTCAGCTGATGCAGTAACGGAAAAAGAAACCATGAAAGAATTATTAGTACAGCAGCTCTACTCGCCGGTACGTTTTGAAGAATCGATTCAAAAGATGCTGGAAGAAGATGTGGATGCATTTGTTGAAGTAGGTACAGGTAAAGTACTTTGTGGATTATTGAAAAAAATCGATCGGAAAACAAAAACATTTGCTGTACAGGATCAGGAATCACTCGACGCGTTTATTCGCTGGTACAAGGAGGAAGAATAATGTTACAAGGTCAAACAGCAGTAGTAACGGGAGCTTCCAGAGGGATTGGCAGAGCAATTGCTTTGGAACTGGCAAAAAATGGAGCAAATGTCATTGTAAACTATTCAGGTAGTGAAGCAAAAGCAGAAGAGGTTGTTGGAGAAATTCAGGAGCTCGGAGTAAAAGCAGTTAAAGTACAGGCAAATATTTCTGAGGAAGAATCTGTTAAACAACTCATGAAGCAGGCTGTGGAAGAATTTGGATCGATCGATATATTGGTGAACAATGCCGGTATTACGAAGGATAATTTATTGATGCGAATGAAAGAAGATGAATTCGATCAGGTGATTCAAACCAACCTGAAAGGCACGTTCTTATGTACGAAAGCAGTCACCCGTCAAATGATGAAGCAAAAATCAGGACGTATTATTAATGTAGCTTCCATCGTCGGAGTAAGCGGAAATCCCGGACAGGCTAATTATGTTGCAGCCAAAGCGGGAGTAATTGGTTTAACCAAAACAACCGCAAAAGAGCTTGCTTCACGAAATATCTTAGTGAATGCTGTTGCACCAGGGTTTATTTCTACAGATATGACGGATTTATTAAGTGAAGAACAACAGGAATCTTTATTGCAATTAGTGCCGTTAGCGCGCTTAGGCAAACCGGAAGACGTCGCACGGGTTGTCCGCTTTTTAGCAAGTGAAGATGCAAATTATATTACAGGGCAGACCATTCATATTGACGGTGGAATGGTGATGTAATACAATTGCAGAACAATAAAGAAAAATTGGTATTTGCGAAGCCTTTAGGCAAACACCTCAGTTACACTTTCATTGACTAAAAATGGCCGCATCATGTGACCAGCGTCAATAATAGGACATCATGTCCGTTCTGCTTTTTAATTTTTAAAGTGAAACAAAAAATAATGATATATTTTGAAAGGAGGTGAACGGGTAATGGCAGATGTGTTTGAACAAGTAAAGTCTATTATTTCTGATCGTCTGGATGTAGACGAAGAAAAAGTAGTTTTAGAAGCTTCATTTAAAGATGACCTTGAAGCAGATTCACTAGATGTTGTTGAGCTTGTTATGGAATTAGAAGACGAGTTTGATATTGAAATTGCTGATGAAGATGCTGAAAAGATTAATACAGTAGGTGATGCTGTAGATTACATAAACAGCAAAGCTTAATGAATAAAAACAACCTATGGGAAAGCTTCTTTTTAGAGGCTTTCCCATAGCTATTTAACGTAGTGGTTACCTGTCTTATTGAAAGATGGTGCTGGTGGCCGTGCTTAATCATGAAATAAATAATTTATTAAAGTATGTGGTAAAATAAAGGTTATATAAGTCAGTATCTGTATGTATTAAAGAATTCCGGCAACGTTTATTTGTTTCTTTAGAAAGTGTGAAATCATTTATTTTATGGGGGTGAAGGAGATTAATTTGGAATTAAGCCAGCTGGAGAATGAATTAGGAATAACTTTTCAACAAAAAGATTTATTAAAGGAAGCATTTACACATTCTTCTTATGTCAATGAATATAAAAAAAGCAAGCTGAATGATAACGAGCGGCTGGAATTTTTAGGAGATGCCGTACTGGAATTAGCTGTTTCACAATATTTATATAGGAATAATCAGGAAATGCCTGAGGGAGAGATGACCAAATTACGTGCAGCTATTGTCTGTGAGGCGTCTTTAACGGTATTTGCAAAACAATTTGACTTTGGGAAATACATCCTTTTAGGTAAAGGAGAAGATAAGACTGGCGGACGTCAAAGACCTGCCATTCTAGCGGATGCATTTGAGGCCTTTTTAGGAGCACTTTATTTAGATCAAGGCTTTGATGCGGTGCTTCGTTTTCTAAATATGCATATTTTCCCTGCATTAACAGTAGATACGTCAACAAGTGTGATGGATTATAAAAGTCATCTTCAGGAAATCGTTCAGCAGCAAAAAGATAGAAAAATTGAGTATGAGATTATTGAAGAGCGCGGACCTTCTCATTATAAAGAGTTTATCGCTCAGGTTGTAATTCAGGGAGAACCCGCTGGAAAAGGA
This sequence comes from Oceanobacillus oncorhynchi, assembly GCF_000821065.1. GTDB lineage: Bacteria > Bacillota > Bacilli > Bacillales > Amphibacillaceae > Oceanobacillus > Oceanobacillus oncorhynchi. Next base: position 4,281,406 of record NZ_CDGG01000001.1, on the reverse strand, counting down.
AACGGAAGAACAAAAAAAGAAGCTGAGCAAAAGGCAGCCAGAGCAGCGCTTGAGAAAAAACTTCCAGAATAAAAAAACGTTACGCAAGGATAATTTAGCTGCTTGTTCTTGCGTAACGTTTTTCTTATATTGCATGGCTGAAAAGGTACTGTGGCAACTTTTTCACTGGGATGAGTAATCGAAGCCCCAGTTCCTAAGCGTTGCAGCCTTAGGCTTTCTGTGTCATTTGCGAATGGCTGCTAATTCATTTATAAAGGCCTGTGTTTCTGACGCGCTTAAACGGCCTTTACTGATAACCATATCATACATCCATTTTAAGTCCTCATATTTTTCAAGGTTATAATCCTCTGCGTCCATAATTGAACGATTTACTACCTGTAGCTTTTCAGCTAACTCTTGAAGCATATACTCCATATTTTCCTTGCTTGGCTGCTCTAACTGCATCGTATCCTCCTCTTATTTATCCTCTTCAGGAATTTTATCCGTACATAGAAAAAGTACAAAATAGGAATGAATGGTATTTCAAATGGGCTATGTACGAATAAATAAAATTAATCTTATAACAAGTGTTAATTATAGCATAATTTTTATCCTTCGTTAAAGCATTCCTTTCTGAATTAATAGCATGTCGCGCATAGGCTAAAGTGTCATAATGTGATAAAATATATTAGCTAAACAATTCAAGCAGCGGAAGAAAGAAATAAGTTTCATTTTATTGAAATGTTCACTTTGCCACAGCTTTGGAAATCATAAAGCTGCGTATGAAATGATGAGAGAGGCTGCTGTCAGCCACTTTTTAAAGAATAAGAAAGTATAAAAAAATGCTGAATATAGCCGCTCCAACGGGTTTCATGGGGTGAGTAATCTTAGGCCCAGAAATACACTCCGCTTTCCGTGGACCCCAGGCTCATCTCCTTTAAAGAAGACTTAGCGATTGGCAAGCCGACAGGCGCAGACAGAGCTAAAGTCGCACTTATGCCCTGTGGGTAGAAAAAAAGAAGGTCACTTTTTTTCTGCGGGGTCTTCACACTGGGACTGGGACTGCGATTACTCGTCCCATCAAAAAGCGTCGCTAGAATTAGCTTCATTTCTTTGTAAGAAAGCAAATAAAACATATTTCTTCAAAGATGGGAGCGGATGTTGTCTACTCCTGCGGGAAAAGCAACAGATAGACCTGAGCAGGAAGCGGTTTTCTTACCGTGTGGCTGAACGTTGCCCGCGGAAAGCGACTTCCCGGAGCGGACATCTCTTTGGCAAGAACATCGATATTTTAAAGACCAAGTGGTATTCTTGGTTTTTCTTACGATAACGATAAATAGATACGATAAAATAGAAAGATTAGATTTTTAGGAGAATGATTATGCATTTAAAGCGATTAGAAAGTGTTGGATTTAAATCCTTTGCAGAGCGAATTAACGTAGATTTTGTACCTGGAGTAACAGCGGTAGTAGGTCCGAATGGAAGCGGGAAAAGTAATATTACTGACGCAATCCGCTGGGTGCTGGGTGAACAATCTATGAAATCACTGCGCGGATCCAAAATGGAAGATATTATATTCCAGGGGAGTGACTCGAGATCTCCTTTAAATATCGCTGAAGTTACCCTTGTATTAGACAATAAAGATCAGCGCGTACCGCTGGATTACGAAGAAGTCAGTGTGACAAGAAGGGTTTATCGATCTGGGGAAAGCGAATTTTATATCAATAAACAGGTTTGCCGACTGAAGGATATTGTTGATCTGTTTATTGATTCCGGTCTGGGCAGAGAAGCTTTTTCTATTATCAGTCAGGGAAGAGTGGAGGAGATTCTCAGCTCGAAAGCAGAGGAACGCCGTGTGATTTTTGAGGAAGCGGCAGGCGTTTTAAAATATAAGCAGCGTAAGAAAAAAGCGGAATATAAGCTTGCTGAAACGCAGGAGAACCTGAATCGTGTCGAGGATATTGTTTATGAAATTGAACAGCAGCTGGATCCGTTAGAGGAGCAATCAAAAAAAGCAAAAGAATATCAGACCTTGCAGGCTGAACTTCAAGAAACAGAGATTTCTGTGCTGATTACGGAAATGGAACAAATTCATCAGGAATGGCAGCAGGTATTAGAAAACTTAGCTGTAAACGAAAAAAAACAGAAAGAACAATCCGAAGCCATTCGTCTGATCGAAACGGACGTAGCAAAAGAAAAAAAACATATACAGCAATATGAAACAGAAATAGAGCAGCTGCAGACGGATTTATTAGATATAACAGAACGACTGGAGAAATTTGAAGGAAAGAAGCAACTGTTTGATGAACGCTCCAAGCACGCAGATGAGAATAAAGAAAAGCTTGTACAGCAGTTAGATCGGGTTACTTCAAATGTTCGTGTGCTGGAAAAACAAAAAATAAATGAACAGGAGAAGCTGGCGCAGTTAGAGGCTGAGAAGACTGATACTTTGGCCAGGAAAAAAGAATTAGAAAAGAAATTAGCAATGCGGCCGGAAGATGTAGCTAACCGAATTGAGGATTTAAAAGCGGAGTATATCGAGTTGTTGAACCAGCAGGCTGCTTATCGAAATGAAAAACAATCTGTTGATCGGCAGCAAGAGCAAATTGAAGCAAAAAATAATTCTCAATCCATGAAATTTAAAGATATGCTCACGGAGAGAAATGAGCTGCAAGATAAACAGACAGCTGCGGAAGAGGTCTTGCAGACTTACCAGAACCAGCTGGAAAAGAAGGCGCAGCAATTAAAAACGTTAAAGGCTGAATTGCAATCAGAACGCACACAATATGAGGAAGCGCAATCCAAGCTTTATCAAGGCTATCAATACATTGAAAAAGTAAAGTCAAAAAAAGAAATGCTCGAAGAAATGAAGGAAGACTTTCAGGGCTTCTTTCAGGGCGTCCGTCAGGTGTTACGGGCAAGAGAAGAAGGCAAGCTGAAGGATATAGAAGGGGCGGTTATCGAGTTAATGGATGTCCCTAAAGACTATATTACGGCAGTGGAGACCGTATTAGGCGGACAAGCACAGAATATTGTTGTGGAAACAGACCAGGCGGCAAGAGAAGCGATTAATTGGTTGAAAAAGACCAATAGCGGGCGGGCAACTTTTCTCCCGCTTAAATCGATTCAGCCCCGTTTTTTATCCAGTGAAGGAAAACAGGAAGTAAGGGAGCACCCGGGATTTGTAGGTGTTGCTTCTGATTTAGTGCAGCCGAAAGCTAAAAAATATGAGAAAGCAGTGCAGCATTTAATGGGTAATGTGGTTATTGCTAAAACCTTGCGGGATGCAAATGACATTGCAATAAAACTGCATCGCAGATACCGGATTGTCACGCTGGACGGAGACATGGTCCACCCTGGAGGCTCTATGTCAGGAGGAGCGCAGAAAAAACAAAATCAATCGCTGTTTACCCGCGAAAAAGATCTGCAGGAGCTGCATGCGCGCTTGGCAGAATACAAACAGAAAACAGAGCAATTTGAGCAAGGTGTACAGAAGAAAAAAGATTATTTGCGAGAGCTGGATGAAAAAATCAGCGATACCGAGCAAGAAGTGCAGAAAATGCAAAAAGAGGTGCAGGAAAGTCAAGCTGATTTTCAAACCTTTCAGGCGAAGCTGACATCCATCAATGACAATTTGTCCATCTATGATATGGATAAAAAACAGAATGAACAGAGCCGCACAGAATTAGCGGATCGAAATAAAGTCCTGACAAAAGAATTAGAAGAAATCAATATTAAGCTTCAAACAGTGCAAAAAGAAGTGGATGATTTAACAGAGGAAGAAGCGAAATTAAAAGAGACGCAAGGAAAATTACAGGATGCGTTTTACGAGATCAAAGTAACACTGGCTGAGCAGGAAGAACGCTTTAAAAATCAAAAAGCGAATACAAAAGCTTTGGAGACGCAGCTTGAACGGGCAATTGAGGAAAAAAAACAGGTGGACGAAGAGCTGGAGACAATAACGGCAATAAAAAATCAGGAAGAAACAGAAGAAGAAATGGAAGAGAAAATTGTCAATGCCAGAACTTCCAAACAGAGATTAACGGAAAGCATAGAGAAGCTGCGCACTAAAAGAAAAGAAAGCTTAGACAAACAGCAGTCCCTGGAAGCGAAATTGAAAGAAGCGCAGGAACAATACAGCGTGACGAATGAGCACTATCAAAAACAGGAGGTCAAATCAAACCGCCTGGATGTGGAGCTTGATAACCACCTGCAGCAGCTTGAAAAAGAATACTTGATGACATATGAATTGGCAAAACGTGATTATGCAAAGGTTGAAAATATGGATGAGGCAAAAGCAGTCGTCAGCCGTTTAAAGGATAAAATCAACCAGCTGGGTACGATTAATTTAGGTGCTATTGATGAATATGAGCGTATTTCTGAAAGGTACCAGTTCTTAAAAGAACAAAGAGATGACCTTGTGGAAGGAAAGCGAACGCTATATACTGTTATTGAAGAGATGGACACAGAAATGAAGGAGCGGTTTTCAGCCACTTTTTCAAAAATAAAAGAAGAATTCTCTCAGGTGTTTATGCACTTGTTTGGCGGCGGACATGCTGAATTAAAATTAACAAACCCGGATAATTTATTAGAAACAGGCGTAGATATTATTGCGCAGCCGCCGGGGAAAAAATTGCAGCATTTAAGCCTTTTATCAGGAGGAGAACGAGCATTAACAGCAATCGCCCTTCTCTTTTCCATTTTGCGTGTCCGTCCAGTTCCGTTTTGTATACTGGATGAGGTCGAAGCGGCTTTAGATGAAGCGAATGTAGTCCGCTTTGCCAGGTATGTGAAGCAATTCAGCAAGGATACACAGTTTATCGTCATTACACATCGAAAAGGAACCATGGAGGAAGCAGATGTTCTTTATGGTGTGACGATGCAGGAATCAGGGGTGTCGAGACTGGTTTCTGTCCGATTAGAGGATACAAAAGAATTGATTCAATCGTAGGGGGATATCAATATGGGATTTATGGATAAATTGAAAGCGCGTTTTAAGCAAAACGAGGAAACCAAGGAGGTTTCCGAAAAATATCAGGAAGGTATGAAAAAGACAAGAGATACCTTTTCAGGGAAATTAAATGATTTGATTGCACGTTATCGTAAAGTAGATGAGGATTTCTTTGAAGAATTAGAAGAGGTATTAATTACAGCAGATGTCGGTGTTTCCACTGTGATGGATCTTGTCGAAGAACTTAAAATGGAAGTAAAGCGTCAAAAAATCAAGGATTCCTCTGAAATAAAGGATGTTATTTCAGAAAAGCTTGTAGATATTTATTATGGCGATGAAGATTCGTCCATCCAGCATTTGCAGCTGGATGAAGACGGATTACAGGTTATTCTTGTTGTTGGTGTAAATGGCGTGGGGAAAACAACAAGTATTGGCAAGCTTGCACATCAATTAAAAGCAGATGGAAAAAATGTCATCTTAGCAGCAGGGGATACTTTCCGTGCTGGAGCAATCGACCAACTAGAAATCTGGGGAGAGCGTGCCGACGTTCCTGTAATAAAGCACAGCGAAGGCAGTGACCCTGCTGCGGTTATTTATGATGGAATCAGAGCTGCAAAGTCTCGTGAAGCAGATGTTCTCATTTGTGATACTGCAGGAAGACTTCAGAATAAGGTGAATCTGATGAACGAGCTTGCTAAAGTGAAACGCGTCATTGAACGTGAAATTCCAGGTGCTCCCCATGAAGTTTTGCTGGTTTTGGACGCTACTACCGGTCAAAATGCATTGACACAGGCACGTACCTTTTCAGAGGCAACAGATGTGTCCGGAATTGTCTTGACTAAACTGGATGGTACAGCAAAAGGCGGGATTGTGCTGGCTATTCGTAACGAATTGCAAATTCCGGTGAAGTATGTCGGATTAGGTGAAGGGATCAATGACCTGCAGCAATTTGACGCAGATGCCTTTGTATTTGGATTATTTTCTGATTTAGGAATGAGTGAGGAGAGCGAGAAAACGGAATAGGCGAAACCCGCTTGACTACTTGACAATTTCCGATTGAGTTGGATATGATAAATGTAAAGGAAAATCACTTAACAAGAGGTGTGCCCGTTGCTGGAAAAGACAAATCGGATAAATTATTTATATGATTTTTATCAAGCACTGCTGACTCCAAAACAGCGCAGTTATATGGAAATGTATTATCTGGAAGACTACTCATTAGGTGAGATATCGGAGCTCTTTGAAGTTTCCAGACAAGCTGTATATGATAATATAAAAAGAACAGAAAAAATGTTAGAGTCTTATGAGGATAAGCTTCATCTTTTTTCTAGATTTGAAAAACGTAAGCAAATCATTGTGAAGCTTTCGGAAACGGTAAAAGATCCGGAGGCAAAAAAGTATGTTCAACAATTACTAGATTTAGATTAGGGGGATACCTTCTATGGCATTTGAAGGATTAGCGGACCGTCTCCAAGGTACGATAAAGAAAATTACCGGTAAGGGTAAGGTCTCTGAGCAAGATGTAAAAGAGATGACAAGAGAAGTTCGCCTGGCGCTTTTAGAAGCCGATGTAAACTTCAAAGTTGTAAAACAATTAATTGCCCGGATAAAAGAAAGAGCGGTCGGGCAGGAAGTAATGGAAAGCTTAACACCAGGGCAACAGGTTATTAAAGTTGTAAAAGATGAATTAACGAATTTAATGGGTGGAGAGCAAAGTAAAATTGCTGTCGCCGACCGTTCGCCGACCGTTATTATGATGGTTGGTTTACAAGGTGCAGGTAAAACGACCACCACGGGAAAGCTTGCGAACCATTTACGTAAAAAGCATAACCGTAATCCGTTATTAGTTGCATGTGACGTCTATCGTCCGGCAGCCATTCAACAATTGGAAACGCTCGGTACACAGCTGGATATGCCTGTTTTTTCATTAGGAACAGAAGCAAATCCGGTTGATATTGCCAATCAGGCGATTGCTCAGGCAAAAGAGAATCACAATGATTATGTCATTATTGATACGGCCGGCCGTTTGCATGTAGATGAAAACCTGATGGAAGAATTACAGAAAATCAAAACAGATGTAAAACCAGATGAAATCTTTTTAGTGGTTGATTCCATGACTGGGCAGGATGCTGTTAATGTAGCAGAAAGCTTTAATGAACAGCTTGATATTACAGGAGTTGTTCTGACAAAGTTAGACGGGGATACCCGCGGCGGTGCGGCGCTTTCTATCAAAGCGGTAACGGACAAGCCGATTAAATTTGCCGGGATGGGAGAAAAACTGGATCAGCTGGAAGCCTTCCACCCAGAACGTATGGCATCCAGGATTCTCGGTATGGGGGATGTGCTTTCTTTAATTGAAAAAGCTCAGACCAACGTGGATGAAAAACAGGCAAAAGAATTAGAAGAAAAAATGCGTACGATGTCCTTTACATTTGACGATTTCCTGGAACAAATGGGTCAGGTCCGTGAAATGGGGCCGTTAGATGACTTAATGGCTATGATTCCAGGCTCAAACAAGATGAAAGGCTTGAAGAATGCCCAATTAGATGAAAGCCAATTGACCGAAGTTGAGGCAATTATCCAATCCATGACGAAAAAAGAGCGTCAGGAGCCGAGTATTATCAATGGAAGCAGGAGAAAACGGATTGCAAAAGGTTCGGGAACTTCTGTTGCAGCGGTCAACCGCTTAATAAAGCAATTTTCGGAAATGAAAAAAATGATGAAGCAAATGACCAATATGCAAAAAGGGAAAAAAGGAAAAGGCGGCGGATTTAAATTTCCTTTCATGTAGAGTTGATTTTCATGCTTTTTTGTAATAAAATAAGCTTGTAATGGAAAAATACTTTACAGACTAAAAACTATCTGTTAAAATCAATTCTTGTGATAAGATAATTATTGGAGGTGCAAAGCATGGCAGTAAAAATTCGTTTAAAACGTATGGGTTCTAAAAGAAATCCATTCTATCGTATTGTTGTAGCAGACTCTCGTTCTCCACGTGATGGTCGCTTTATCGAACAAATTGGTACGTACAATCCTGTAGTAAATCCAGTTGAGGTTAAAATAGATGAAGAAAAAGCACTTGATTGGATGACAAAAGGTGCAAAACCAAGCGATACAGTACGTAATCTATTCTCTAACGAAGGCATCATGAAGAATTTTCACGAACAAAAAAATTCTAAATAAGTAGTGTGATATCATGAAAGCCCTGATTAAATCGATTGTTACCTCATTAGTAGATTATCCGGATGATATTGTGATAAAAGAAACGGAAGAAGATTCTAAAGTTACGTATCATTTAACTGTTCATCCGGACGATGTCGGAAAAGTCATTGGCAAAAACGGCCGGATTGCAAAAGCAATACGAACTGTTGTATACGCAGCAAACACTGGTGGTAATAAACGTATTTTTTTGGATATTATGTAAGGTTCGTATTCAGAAAGAATACATTCTTTCTGAATAACTTGGTAAAGGGAAAGCTGACCCTGCTTTTAGGGCTCAACTTTCCCTTTTTACACATTTAAACCCGAATCTATCAGGCAGGAGCTGAATTGAAATGAAATTAATTAAAAAAGTTCCCATTAAGGTAGTCGTGACAGAGGACAGCAAAGAAAAAATCCGCCAAAATTTCACAAATCATAAATTACGTCTTGAACAAGAGTGTCAACAACTCCAATTTGAAATGAGAAAATTAAAGAACAAAAATGCAAATGTTCGTTCAGATATGGAAACTCGGTTTAACCAGGAAATTAAAAATCGCCAGGAAAAAATGAAGCTGTTAGATTTTAAGATAGAACAGTTAGATGAATTAAAAATGGGTAGCGAAATCGTTGAAAAAGAGGTTGAAGCTCTTGTTGAGGTCGAAGTAGGCTCCGATTGGCACCATCTTATGAAGGAGCAGGCTATCGTAATTAAAGATGATAAGGTTATCCGAATCGACGAATGAAATAGGTGAAAAAAGATGCATACAGAGAAATTAAAAATTGGTAAAATCGTGAATACACATGGAATTAAAGGCGAGGTAAAGGTTTTGCGCATTACCGATTTCGAAGAACGTTTTACGCCTGGAAATGAAGTGATTATTTCATCAGACCAGCGTGATATCACATTGGAAATTGGATCACATCGCATTCATAAAGGGTTTGATTTGATTACATTTAAAGGATATGCCAATCTGAATGATGTAGAACAATGGAAAGGCATGAATTTGTATATCGATAAAAATCAAACAGCAGAATTGGAAGAGAACGCGTTTTACTATCATGAAATTATCGGCTGTCAAGTTCAGACAGCGGAGGGAGATACATTAGGGAAAGTGAAAGAAATCCTCTCTCCCGGCGCTAATGATGTCTGGGTAGTACAAAGGCCTGGCAAGAAGGATTTGTTAATACCCTATATTGAAGATGTAGTCAAAAAGGTAGACATTCAGACTGGAGTTATTTCAGTGGAGTTAATGGAAGGGATGTTAGATTAGATGCATATTGATATTCTGACACTTTTCCCGGAAATGTTTTATGGTGTGATGGAAAGTTCTATCCTGAAAAAAGCGGCTGATAAAGATCAGTTTTCTTATCAGCTTGTTGATTTTCGTCATTATTCCACGCAAAAACATAAAAAAGTAGATGATTATCCTTATGGGGGCGGAGCAGGTATGGTACTGACGCCACAGCCTGTATTTGATGCTGTTGAAGCGGTGAAAAAAGAGAGAACTTCCCGTCCGCGTGTTGTTTTGATGTGCCCTCAGGGAGAGCCTTACACACAGAAAAAAGCAGAGGAGCTGGCTCAGGAGGAGCATCTGATTTTTATTTGCGGTCATTACGAAGGATATGATGAGCGAATTCGTGAGCATCTTGTAACGGATGAAATTTCTATAGGAGACTATGTCTTAACTGGTGGAGAATTAGGGGCAATGGTTGTTGTTGACAGTGTTGTTCGTTTATTGCCAGAGGCTCTTGGAAACGAAGCCTCCGCAAAGCAGGATTCTTTTTCGACTGGATTATTGGAACACCCCCATTACACTCGCCCTGCGGATTTTCGCGGGATGAAGGCTCCAGAAGTCCTTTTATCCGGAAACCATGCGAATATTGAAGCCTGGAGAAGGAAAGAATCCTTGAGGCGAACTGCTGAAAGACGCCCTGATTTATTAGAAAATCAACCGTTAGATACAACAGATAAAGAAATACTTCAAGAATTAAAAAATGACGAAAAATAGTTGTGCTTTACGCCATAATATGCTATATTATTAATTGTGCTTATGTGCGTGTAAGCATGTAAAACGATGTTCCGCTGTTCAGATAAAAGGGCATGAGCATTAGTTTGGAAGGAGTGAAAATCATGCAACAAATTATTGCAGACGTAACCAAAGATCAATTACGTACAGACCATCCTGATTTTCGACCTGGTGACACTTTAAAGGTGCACGTGAAGGTTGTAGAGGGAAGTCGTGAGCGTATTCAGGTATTTGAAGGTGTTGTAATTAAACGTCAAAACGGCGGAATCAGCGAAACATTCACAGTAAGAAAAATTTCTTACGGTGTTGGTGTGGAGCGTACTTTCCCATTACATTCACCAAGAGTTGATAAAATTGAAGTTTCTCGTCGCGGTATTGTACGTCGTGCGAAGCTTTACTACCTGCGTAACCTGCGCGGAAAAGCTGCTCGTATTAAAGAACGTCGCTAATCAGCCGGCAGAGGATATGAAACGAATACAAAAGGGCTACGTCAATCATGGCAGTAGCTCTTTTTCATTCTTAAAGAGAACGTTCAAAAAGTCCAATAAAAAGGAATAAAAATAACACGGTGATTAGACGAACTTTTACTAAAATCGCAGTCTCAGGACGTCGCGTTCTTAGCTGACTGGTCCTATTTATCGAACTTTTGAACAGGCACTTTAATAAAAATAATACTACTTAGAATTTGTTTATCTAACACTTACTAGCTACAATATAAGGTAGACTGAAGTTATCGGAGGAAATCAGATGACAGAGAAAGAGCAAAAAAAGAAAAAGAATGAGTGGTTGGAGTGGATAAAAGCTATCCTTCTTGCTGTAGGTTTTGTGTTCTTAGTGCGGATGTTCTTATTTGCGCCTATCGTTGTAGAAGGACCATCGATGCTGCCAACCTTGCATGACCGTGATCAAATGATTGTTAATAAAATTAATTATACGCTTGGAGAACCAGATCGTTTTGACATTGTTGTGTTCCATGCTCCTGAGCAAAATGATTTTATTAAGCGTGTTATTGGACTGCCTGGAGAGCATGTAGCAGTGAGAGATAATGTACTGTATATCGATGGGGAACCGGTAGATGAGCCGTTCTTAAATGATCAGGTCTTTACAAATGATTTCGAACTGGAAGAATTGGAAGAAGGCTATGAAGTGGTTCCTGAGGATTCCGTATTCGTACTAGGCGATAATCGGAGCAACTCAACAGACAGCCGAATTATCGGAGTAGTACCGATGGATGAGGTAGTCGGAGAGGCAAGTCTGGTCTACTGGCCATTGAATCGTATACACTTTAGTGAATAAGGAAGGTGAAAAAATATGCCTATACAGTGGTTTCCCGGTCATATGGCGAAGGCGCGCAGAGAAGTACAGGAGCAATTAAAGCTTGTTGACTTTGTCATTGAACTGGTTGATGCAAGAGCACCGTACTCCTCGCAAAACCCGATGCTGCAAGAGGTTTTAGGGCAAAAACCTAAGCTTGTCTTACTGATGAAAAAAGATTTAGCTGACCCTGCGAAAACAGCTGAATGGATAGCAGGTTATCAGGAGCAGGGGATACAGGCTGCAGCGGTCGATGTGAATCAAAAAGGAGATATACAGCAGGTTGTTCAGCTGGCCAAAGCAATGGGACAAGAAAAGATGGACAAGCTGAAGGCGAAAGGAATTAAGCCGAGACCAGCCAGAGCAATGATCGTTGGTATCCCGAATGTGGGGAAATCTACTTTGATTAACCGGCTTGCCAATAAAAAAATTGCGAAGACGGGAGATCGTCCCGGAATTACTAAACAGCAATTATGGATTAAAATAAAGAAAGACTTCGAATTACTGGATACACCAGGTATTTTATGGCCGAAATTTGAAGAAGAGGCTGTAGGATACCGGCTGGCGGCAATCGGAACAATAAAAGACCAGCTGCTTCCTCTTCAGGATATTACAGCCTTTGTTATTCGCTTCTTATTTGAAGAATATCCGAATTACCTGAAGGAACGCTATGCTGTAGAAGATAGTACGGACATGGTAGAACTATTTGAGGGTATCGGCAGAAAAAGAGGCGCATTAGAAAGCGGCGGTCATGTGAATTTTGATAAAGTATCCGATATCGTTCTTCAAGATTTAAGAACAGGAAAATTAGGCAAGTTCACTTTGGAACAGCCATAAAATATATTTAACAGCCTGCAAGGGATTTTCTTTGTAGGCTATTTTCATATTTATAGAAGATGTTTAAAAAGATAGCTTAACAAGTTTGATAAAATGACGATAATAAAAGAAAGCAGGATAGGTATGAAAAAGCAATCAATCGCAGAAATTAAAGGGTTACTTAAAGAAGGTACCCTGACAGCAGAAGAATGGGAAGTAATTCTTCAAGACGAAAGGAAAGGCGTTCAGACACTGGTACAATCCTATCAGCGTAAACAAGAGCGTGAAAAACGTTTAATTAAACAGTTTGCTGATATGCAGCGCTATGAGAACAATGCATATATGAATGGAATAGAAAATATAGCAGGTGTGGATGAAGTCGGCAGAGGTCCGCTTGCAGGTCCTGTTGTAGCAGCTGCTGTGATTCTTCCAAAAGATTTTCAATTAATCGGGTTAAATGACTCCAAGAAACTAAAAGAAAACGTAAGGGAAGAATACAGCACCTATATCAAAGAGCATGCTGTCAGCTATCATATTTCATTTATAGATAATCAGACTATAGATACGATTAATATTTATGAAGCAACCAAAAAAGCAATGTATGATGCGTTATCAGGGCTGACTCCATCTCCTGAGCATGTACTGGTTGATGCAGTTCATTTGCCCGGCTTAACCTGTTCTCAGGAAGCGATTATCAAGGGAGATGCGTCAAGCGTCAGTATTGCGGCTGCCAGTGTTTTGGCAAAGGTAGCCCGTGATCAGTATATGAAGGAATTACATAAGAAATATCCCGGCTATGATTTTGATAAAAATATGGGATACGGGACCAAAGCACATTTAGAAGGGCTGAATCAATTTGGGGTGACGCCTTACCATAGAACATCATTTGCACCAATAAAAACAATGGGAAAATGATAAAGAAAAAGAGGAGAGCCTATGCGGATTCAAGACAATGTAAAGGCGGCTAAATTACTGCATCCTTCCAAGGCGAATCTGCTTCATAATCTGAAGACAGGGGATATTTTACAAGGAACAGTAAAGCAGCTTTTTCCAAATCAACGAGCAGCCATTCAAATTCAGGGCAGCCAGCTAATTGCCCAGCTGAAGGCTTCTCTTTCTGTGGGCGGAAAATATTTTTTTCAAGTAACATCCCATGAAGGGAAGATGCCTGAATTAAAAGTAATGACTGGTGAGCAGCATAATGGGCAGCAGATGACTCGTCATCTTCTCCAGCAGCTTGGCATCAAAGAAAATAAATTATCGTTCCAGCTGGCCAGTGCGCTTGTCGGAGAACAAGTGCCCATGCAGAGAAGTGATTTGATGCAGGCAATGCAGTATATTCAGGATAACAAAATCTCACAGAAGCAAGCACAGCCTATTCTTATGGAGTTAATGAAAATGCGTATCCCGGTAACGCCAGCTTCATTCCAAGCAGTGCAGGCGTTTCAAAACGGCAATTTTAGTGAGAGCTTAGCGTCGCTGGAAAGTTCCCTTCTTCCCGGCCAGCAGCCGATGTTGCGGGCTAGCCTGGAACACATACTTAAAGGTTTTCCTTCTGAACAAAGCGCTGTGCGTGCCATTTTGAGTGCCGATGCTCAAGCTGCAAAGCCTGTTTTATTTCCGCTGCTTCAAAGCCTCGGCTTCGTTTCTAAAGGACTGGACAGACAGGCATGGACAAATATTTTGCAGCAATGGAATTCACCTGTTACACAAACGCCGCCCAATCAAGCGGCGGCTTCAGCTCCATTTACAGCTGGTTTGGAAGAAATAAAGGGGAAGATTCAATCTATTTTAGCTACTCAGCAGCAGCTGACAGCAGAAGCGAAGCCTGTACTACAACAAGGCAATAACACGGCAGCACTGATGAAGCAGAGTATAGAAGCGCAGTTTCCGCAATCTTTTTCAGATAAAGGATTAGGAAATGAAGGAAATGTCCGTCAAATTATCGAGGCTTTATCTGATTCTAAAAATTTTCCAATGTTAGAACGGTTCTCGAATATTTTGGGAACTTCGAATGAAAGAGCGATGAGAATTGTACTGACAGCCGATGCACAAGCTGAGAAACCAGTACTGTTTCCTCTTTTGCAAAACTTAGGAATGGTTTCCAAAGCCCTGGATAAACAAAGCTGGATAAATGCATTAAAGCAATGGAACCCGCCTGTATCACAAAATCAAGGGCCAGTAACCGCGCCATTTACAAGCAGTTTCGAAGGAGTAAAGGAGCAGATTCAGTCTATTTTAGGCAATCAAAAGCAATTAATGACTGAAGCTAAAGCGTTACAAGGAGCACTGATGCAAGGAAACAATGCTGCAGTACAGCCCAAGTCAACTCTGGCTGCTGAGTTTCCGCAGTATTTCGCCAATCAATCACCGGTTACCCAGGAGAGCGGCACCGTGCGTTCATTACTGGAAGCTTTGGCCGAACCGAAAACCTATCAGGCACTGCAGCGGTTCATAAATATATGGATAGCTTCAAATGAAAATACCATCCATGATCCTAAAGAACAGTTCCTGCAGCAAATGCAGTGGGTTCTCCGCGATGCCGGACTGAATGCTGAAAATTCGTTGAAAACAGATGATGCAAACACGATGCAGTTCAAACACTTATTACTAGAAATGCTTCAGAGCAGCAGTGGTGGAATCAGCAGGGATAACGCACAGCAGGTGGTTCATTTTTTAAATGGCATACAATTAAATAACATGAATGACAGCAGTTATTTTATTCAGGCTAATATACAGATACCTGGACAAAAATTGGGGGTATCCAAGGATATCGATTTGCATTTTGAGGGCAAGAAGACTGCTGACGGGAGGATTGATCCGGAGCATTGCCGTATTATTTTTGACCTGAATCTGCACGGAATGAAAGAAACCATTGTTGATCTGCATGTTCAAAAAAAATCACTGTCTATCACCATCTATAACGATCAGGCTACAACCCCGGTGCTGGTGGAAAAGCTTCGTCCTAATCTGCAGGAAGCATTAGAAAGCATGGATTATCACGTGGCATCAGTTACCTGCAAGCCCTATACGGAAGCAGAAAAACAACAGCGTCAGGCAATAAAAACTGCTGAGGAAAGGCCTGGTTCTGGAAAGGTGGATTTTCGAGTATGAATGAAAAACGAAAAAAAGCAGTTGCCTTAAGCTATGAGCAGAGTATGGACGATGCACCAAGAGTAATGGCTTCAGGAAAAGGCTTTGTTGCAGAAGAAATTATTGAGCGGGCAGAGGCGCATGATATACCAATTTTAGAAGACCCTTCCTTAGTCGAGGTACTGGCTGAATTAAATATCAATGAACAGATTCCAGAGGAGTTATTTCAGGTAGTGTCAGAAGTGTTTGCTTTTATCTATCGGGCAGATAAACAAACTGGAATAGAGAATAGGTGAATAAGAGTTTAGTCAGGAACCATTCATTTTCTATTTTACAACGGTGTCCATACTTTTGGCGGGTTAAGAAATAATATTGATTTTTATGTTCCCTATTTCTTGTTTATTTCCTATATTTTTAATACAATAGTAGTGCATTGATTTTGATAGGAGGATGGAAGATGAACATTCATGAGTACCAAGGTAAACAAGTTTTACGAGAATTTGGTGTAAACGTTCCGAACGGTCATGTTGCTTATTCTGTAGACGAAGCTGTAGAAGCTGCGGAAAAGCTTGGCTCGTCTGTAACCGTTGTCAAGGCGCAAATCCATGCAGGTGGACGCGGTAAAGCCGGCGGGGTAAAGGTAGCAAAGAGTCTGGAGGAAGTTCGTACATATGCGGATGAAATTTTAGGGAAAACGCTTGTAACACATCAGAACGGACCTGACGGCACAGAAGTAAAACGTTTACTTATTGAAGAAGGCTGTGATATTCAGAAAGAATATTACGTAGGGGTAGTTCTTGACCGTGCCACATCAAGAGTTGTTATGATGGCGTCTGAAGAAGGCGGTACAGAAATTGAAGAGGTGGCAGAAGCAACACCTGAAAAAATCTTTAAAGAAGTGATTGACCCTGTTGTTGGTTTATCACCTTATCAAGCTAGAAGACTAGCATTCAATATTAATATTCCGGATGAATTACTGGGTAAAGCAGTTAAATTTATGACTGCACTATATGATGCTTTTGTTGCAAAAGATTGCTCTATCGCAGAAATTAACCCGCTTGTAACTACAGGTGATAACGAAGTTCTTGCGTTGGATGCAAAATTAAACTTTGATGATAACGCACTCTATCGTCAACCAGAAATTGCAGAACTGCGTGACTTAGGCGAGGAAGACGAGAAAGAAATCCAAGCTTCTAAATATGACTTAAGCTATGTTTCATTAGACGGAAACATCGGGTGTATGGTAAACGGCGCCGGCTTAGCAATGTCTACAATGGATATTATTAAGCATTATGGCGGCGATCCGGCTAACTTCCTTGATGTAGGGGGCGGTGCTACAGCCGAAAAAGTAACCGAAGCATTTAAAATCATTCTTTCAGATAAAAATGTAAAAGGAATTTTTGTAAACATTTTTGGCGGAATTATGAAATGTGATGTTATTGCTGAAGGTGTTGTAGAAGCAACGAAGCAAATTGGCTTGACTATACCATTAGTTGTCCGCTTAGAAGGTACAAACGTAGAGCGGGGCAAAGAAATTTTAGATGAATCAGGTCTAAATATTACTTCTGCAACCTCTATGGCAGACGGCGCAGAGAAAATTGTTGCTGCAGTGAAGTAAAGCAGTTACCGTGTATTGACTTACAAATAGAGGACGTAAAAATAGGAAAGGGCGGACTTATAATGAGTGTTTATATTAATAAAGATACAAAAGTAATAGTCCAAGGAATTACAGGTGGAACTGCACGTTTCCATACAAAACAAATGCTGGAATATGGTACAAAAATTGTTGGCGGGGTAACACCGAAAAAAGCAGGTACAGAAGTAGAAGGAGTTCCTGTTTTTAACACAGTTGATGATGCTGTAAAAGCTACTGGAGCAACCGCATCTGTTATCTATGTACCGGCACCTTTTGCTGCAGATGCTATCATCGAAGCAACAGATGCAGAGCTTGATTTAGTTATCTGTATTACAGAACATATTCCGGTAATGGATATGGTGAAAGTGAAACGCTATATGGAAGGCAAGAAAACACGCCTTGTTGGGCCAAACTGCCCTGGTGTGATTACAGCAGATGAAACAAAAATTGGGATTATGCCAGGATATATCCATAAAAAAGGGCATATCGGCGTGGTATCCCGCTCTGGTACATTGACGTATGAAGCTGTTCATCAATTGTCCGAAGCTGGTTATGGACAGACAACTGCTGTCGGTATTGGCGGCGACCCGGTTAACGGGACAAACTTTATTGATGTACTAGAAGAATTTAACAAAGACTCTGAAACGGAGGCTGTTATTATGATCGGTGAAATCGGCGGTACCGCGGAAGAAGAAGCTGCTGAGTGGGTGAAAGCGAATATGACGAAGCCCGTAGTCGGATTTATCGGCGGAGCAACAGCACCTCCAGGAAAACGTATGGGACATGCCGGTGCTATTATCTCCGGAGGAAAAGGAACAGCTGATGAAAAAATCCGTGTAATGGAATCCTGCGGAATTAAAGTAGCTGCAACTCCTTCTGTTATGGGAGAAACAATGATTGAAGCATTGAAAGAAAATGGTTTAGAGGAAAAATGTAAAACGCATTAAGCATGTTGAAGTACTTTAAGGTACCTGGGCAGAGGATTCTACTTCCTTCTATAATATAGAAGGAAGTAGAATTTTGTCCGGGTTTTTCAGCCTCAATTAAGTAGGAAGGGAAGGATATGGATTGAATTATCTTTTTGATCGGCTGGATTTTATTCATCTCAGCCGGTGCCGTTATGCTACACGTACTTTTATACGCAAGTGGGTACGAACAGATCCTGAACTAAAAAAGATTTATCAGCTGTCCCCGTACGAATTGTCACAAATTATTCGAATTCCTCATCAAAAAGCACAAACCCTCTTGAAAGACCTTCATAATCCGCAATTAAAAAAGAAGATATTGGAAGAATCTAGAGATTTTCATATCATCACAATAGTTGACGAATATTATCCCTCTATGTTAAATACAATTAAAGACGCACCCCTCGTTTTATATGGTTCAGGAAATCTGGATCTTTTAGCAAAGCAGCCGATGCTCAGCGTTATCGGTACAAGAAATCCGTCAAATGAGGCCTTTGGAAAGCTATTTATGGCGATTGCGCCTCTTATTGATGCGAAATGGGTGATTGTCAGTGGAATGGCAAGAGGTGTTGACAGTATGGCACATCGGCTGACACTGAAACGGCAGGGAAATACGATTGCTGTTTTAGGCGGCGGCTTTCGATCCATTTACCCAAGAGAGCATTTGCCGCTTTATCAAAAGATTGTAAAGCAAGGACTGGCTTTATCTGAATACCCGCCAGACGCACCGCCTCAAAAATATCATTTCCCGGAAAGAAATCGAATTATAAGTGGCTTGACAATGGGAACCTTAGTGATAGAAGCAATGAAGAAGAGCGGTACGATGATTACGGTGAATCAAGCCCTTGACCAAGGAAGAGATGTGTTCGCTGTACCGGGCAATCCGCTTTTGGAACAATGTGCCGGGTGTAATCGAATTATTCAGGATGGTGCAAAATTAATTCAATCTGCTGAAGATATTTACACAGAATGGAATTATAGTTTTCGATTATTCAATAAATAGTGTTTGACAAAAACGTATTCTATCTATAGTATTAGGAAAGATTTCTATTCGTAAATTGTCAACCTCATTATGGGAGGAACGTACATGTCAGATTATCTCGTTATCGTTGAGTCGCCAGCGAAAGCAAAGACGATTGAACGGTATTTAGGAAAAAAATATACAGTAAAAGCTTCCATGGGGCATCTTCGCGATTTGCCAAAAAGTCAAATGGGAGTAGACGTTGAGGAAAATTATAAATTAAAGTATATTACTATCCGCGGAAAAGGGGATATACTTAAAGATTTAAGAAAATCAGCAAAAAAAGCCAAAAAAATCTATCTCGCAGCCGATCCGGATCGCGAGGGAGAAGCAATTGCATGGCATTTAGCTCATGTTTTAAATGTGGATGAAAATTCAAAATGCCGGGTTGTTTTTAACGAAATTACTAAGGATGCCATTAAAGAATCCTTTAAGAATCCCCGGGCGATAGATTTAGACTTGGTTGATGCGCAACAGGCCCGCCGCGTTCTCGATCGTTTAGTAGGCTATAATATCAGTCCTATACTATGGAAGAAAGTGAAAAAAGGATTGAGTGCCGGACGAGTACAGTCTGTTGCTTTAAAAATGATTATTGATAGAGAAAAAGAAATTGAGAATTTCCAGCCGGAAGAATACTGGTCTATCGACGGATTATTTGCAAAAGGAAACGAAACATTTGAAGGCGCCTTTTATGGTGTCAATGGTAAAAAAACAAAGCTTAAAACAAAAGATGATGTGGAAGAGGTTAAAAAGAAGCTGGACGGAAA
Organism: Oceanobacillus oncorhynchi; assembly: GCF_000821065.1. Lineage (GTDB taxonomy): Bacteria > Bacillota > Bacilli > Bacillales > Amphibacillaceae > Oceanobacillus > Oceanobacillus oncorhynchi. The sequence continues at coordinate 4,261,636 of NZ_CDGG01000001.1, read as the reverse complement.
AGAGTTCACCATTCAAAGTGTGAAAAAAAGAGAAAGAAAACGAAATCCAGCACATCCATTTACTACTTCATCCCTTCAACAGGAAGCAGCAAGAAAACTTAACTTCCGTGCAAAGAAAACGATGATGATTGCCCAGCAATTATATGAAGGTATTGATTTAGGGCGTTCTTCAGGCGGGATTACTGGATTAATTACGTATATGCGTACAGATTCCACACGAATCTCAGATGGGGCGAAGGAAGAAGTAAAAGGCTACATCAAAGAGAACTATGGCGAAACGTATCTTGGCAAGCAAAGCCCTGTTAAAAATAAAAGCGGCGCGCAAGATGCCCATGAAGCCATTCGCCCGACTTCCACTTTACGGGACCCTAAGGCATTAAAAAATATTTTATCAAGAGATCAGCTGCGTTTGTACAAACTGATCTGGGAACGCTTTGTTGCCAGTCAAATGGCGCCTGCTGTAATGGATACGATGACTGTCCACCTGTTAAACAATGGGGTGGAGTTTCGTGCAACCGGTTCAAAGATAAAATTCAAAGGGTTTATGAAAGTTTATGTGGAAGGCAACGATGACAATAAAAAACAGGAAGATAAAATATTGCCGGAGCTGGAAGAGGGAATGAAAGTTGAATCGAAAGAAGTGAAGCCGAATCAACATTTCACCCAGCCGCCTCCACGGTATACTGATGCAAGACTGGTTAAAACAATGGAAGAAATGGGCATTGGCCGGCCGTCTACTTATGCACCAACGCTGGATACGATTCAGCGCAGAGGCTACGTATCCATGGATAATAAGCGGTTTGTGCCAACGGAGCTTGGAACCATCGTCTGCGAGCTTGTAGAAGAGTTTTTCCCTGAAGTCATTGATGCAGAATTCACTGCCAAAATGGAAACAGACTTAGACTCTGTTGAGGAAGGGAAAACAGCCTGGATACAAATTATTGACGATTTCTACCAGGACTTCAGCAAACGGCTTGAAAAAGCAGATGCTGAGATGGAAAAGGTAGAAATACGTGATGAGCCTGCCGGAATTACCTGTGAAGAATGCGGACACGAAATGGTATATAAAATGGGCCGCTATGGGAAGTTTCTAGCTTGCTCCAATTTCCCTGAATGCAGAAATACAAAACCGATTTTAAAGAAAATTGGTGTCACTTGTCCGAAATGTCAAGAGGGGGATGTTGTAGAAAGGAAATCAAAGAAAAAAAGAACTTTCTATGGCTGTGACCAATTTCCGGAATGTGATTTTGTATCATGGGATAAACCGATTGCCAGAACGTGTCCAAAATGTGACTCCATGCTGGTTGAAAAGAAAAGTAAAAAAGAAACGCAAGTTCAATGCTCTAATTGTGAATATAAGGAAGTTGCACAGAAGTAGCTGATATCATCAGCTGCTTCTGTTCTGCTGTGTGTGAAGAAATGTAAAATAAATAATAAAAAGAGATGCATCGTGTTAGTTAGAAACGTTGAATTAGACGTATAATAATCGTTAAAGTTGACTAAAATTATAATTGTTATTAAAATCTATTTGGTAAGGCATTTCCCTTTACAGAAGCTGTTCAACTATTTAGCAGGAAGACCCCAAGCTATTGGAGCAGTTATTTATCGTTTTGTGGATACACTTATAGAATGGAAATAAACAGGATCTTCAGATACTCCTAACCACCCTTTCGTTGTTTTTTCACTTCATCGAATATTCATAACTCTAAGCACCTTTCTGAATTTTATTACAATTTAGTTAAATTCATTGCAATCTCAGAAGGAGTGTGCTATGCTTTATCCGTTATACGATGATGAGGTGACTTCTTTGTGAATTTAAAAACATACATGGACCAGTTTATAGAGTATTTACAAATTGAAAAAAATGCCTCACCGTATACCATTCAATTTTATCGGACTGATTTAGAAACATTCGAAGCTTTTATGCAAAGAGAAGAAGTATATGATTTAAAACATGTAACCTACCGGGAAGTCCGGATATTTCTTACAGAGTTATATAACAATGCGTTAAGCAAAAGGTCTGTCTCCAGAAAAATATCTTCACTGAGAAGCTTTTACCGTTTTTTGGAACGGGAGAAGCTGATTGTGGGGAATCCGTTTACGCAGCTTTCACTCCCTAAGTCAGAAAAACCTGTCCCAGGCTTTTTGTATGAAGAGGAGTTGGAGAAGCTTTTTTGTGTGAGTGATTTGACGACAAATTTAGGGCAGCGCAATCAAGCGCTGCTGGAGGTTCTGTATGGAACCGGAATCCGCGTCAGCGAGTGTCAGCAATTGCGCTTGCAGGATATTGATTTTTCGATTGGAACTATTTTTGTAAAAGGGAAAGGGCGGAAAGAACGTTATGTCCCCTTTGGCAGTTTCGCGGAAGCGGCTTTAGAAAAGTATCTGTTCCACGGAAGGAAAAAATTACTGAATAAATCAAATAACAAAACAGAGAATGTATTTCTAAATGCAAGAGGAAATCCGATAACCACAAGAGGCATTCGTACTGTGTTAAATAAAATAGTAGAAAAAGCTTCTATAAATATTCAAGTGCATCCTCATAAGCTCAGGCATACTTTTGCAACGCATATGTTGAATGAGGGAGCTGATTTAAGGTCTGTGCAGGAACTATTAGGACATGAAAGTTTATCCTCTACCCAAATATATACGCACGTTTCAAAAGAGCATTTGAAGAAGGCTTATATGAAAAGCCATCCGCGCGCAAATGATAAAAAATAAGTGAGGTGGATATATGGACTCCCAAATGCATGCTACAACCATATTTGCGGTGCAGCATAATGGAAAATGTGCCATGAGCGGTGACGGCCAGGTGACACTTGGCAATGCCGTCATTATGAAGCAAACCGCAAAAAAAGTGAGAACTTTGTATAATGGAGAAGTTCTGGCTGGGTTTGCCGGATCTGTGGCAGATGCCTTCACATTATTTGAGAAATTTGAAGGTAAGCTACAAGCATTTAATGGCAATTTGACAAGAGCTGCTGTCGAATTAGCAAAAGAATGGCGTTCTGATAAAGTTCTCAGAAAGCTCGAAGCTATGCTGATAGTCATGAATAAAGAAAATATGTACCTTGTATCCGGCACAGGAGAAGTTATTGAGCCGGACGACGGGATACTTGCTATTGGTTCTGGAGGCAACTATGCGTTAAGCGCCGGCAGAGCATTGCTTCAAAAAGCACCGCAGTTATCTGCTGCTGAGATTGCGCAAACTGCGTTAGAAATTGCAGGAGATATTTGTGTGTTTACGAATGATCAGATTACGTTAGAAGTACTGGAATAATCGTTTCTTTCTTTTTGAATGAACGCTTTTAATGAAGTCTTGACAAAGGAGGATGCTTTTGATGACGGTGGATTTAACGCCAAAGCAAATAGTGAATCAATTAGACAGATATATTATAGGGCAAAAGCAAGCGAAAAAATCGGTGGCAGTAGCTCTGAGAAATCGCTATAGGCGAATGAAGCTTGATGAAGAATTTCAAGATGAGGTCGTGCCCAAAAATATTTTAATGATTGGTCCTACTGGTGTAGGTAAAACAGAAATTGCCAGACGGCTTGCAAAGCTGGTCGGTGCACCGTTTGTTAAAGTAGAAGCTACAAAATTCACAGAAGTTGGTTATGTCGGCAGAGACGTGGAATCAATGGTTCGTGATTTAGTGGAAAAAGCTGTACGAATGGTGAAAGAAGAAAAGATGGAAGATGTCATGGAGCGGGCGGAGCAGGAAGCAAATCAAAAACTTGTTAAACTGCTTGTACCACAGACAAAAACTAAAAACTCCGTGAAAAACCCTTTTGAAATGTTGTTTCAAGGCTCTGATTCAGATGAAGATCAAGAAGATGATGCTTCGAATGAAGAATCAGAGATAAGGACCAAAAGAAAACGAACAGCTCATCAGCTGGCATTAGGTGAGTTAGAAGACCATTATGTTTCTATTGAAGTAGAAGAAATTCCGCCTTCAATGTTTGACATGCTGCAAGGTTCGGGAATGGAACAAATGGGGATGAACATGCAGGATGCTTTTGGTCAGTTCATGCCCAAAAAGAAGAAGAAAAGGAAACTAACCGTTTCTGAGGCAAGAAAAGTGTTGACCCAGCAAGAGGCGCAAAAGCTTGTCGATATGGATGAGGTCACTCAAGAAGCGATTAACCGCTCTGAACGAACAGGTATCATTTTCATTGACGAAATTGATAAAGTAGCAGGCAAACAAGAAGGCTCTGCAAATGTTTCCAGAGAAGGTGTACAAAGGGATATTCTGCCGATTGTGGAAGGATCAACGATTGTCACCAAGCATGGAACCTTGAAGACGGATCATATCCTATTTATCGCTGCAGGAGCTTTTCATATGTCGAAACCTTCTGATTTGATTCCTGAGCTGCAAGGCAGGTTTCCAATTCGCGTAGAGTTGGAGAAGCTTACAATCAATGAATTTAAGCAAATTTTAACAGAGCCTTCCAATGCCTTATTAAAACAATATAAGCAAATGCTAGAAACAGAAGGTATAAAACTTAAATTTACGGACGAAGCTATAGAGAGACTTGCGCAAATTGCTTATGATGTGAACCAGGAGACCGACAACATTGGGGCTCGCAGATTACACACAATCTTGGAAAAATTATTAGAGGACCTATCCTATGAAGCTCCTGATATTTCAATGACAGAAGTTGAAATTACAAAAGGGTATGTTAATGATAAGCTTTCGACAATTGCTCAAAACAAGGATCTCAGTCAATTTATATTATAATTTAAAATACCAAAATGGAGGAATATCAAATGGATTTATTAACGAGAGCAAGAAAAATTAATGCAATGTTACAAACAGCAACAGGAAAGTCAGTGAATTTCAATGAAATGTCAGCATCATTGCGTGATGTGATTCGCGGGAATGTATATATTGTCAGCAGACGCGGAAAATTATTAGGTGTCGCAGTGAACCAAGAGGTTGAAAATGACCGTATGAAATCTATGCTTGAAGAAAAACAATTTCCTGTAGAATATACAGAAGGATTACAAGAAATCCGTGAAACAACTGCAAACTTGGATATTGAAAACAAACACACAGTATTCCCTGTAGAAAATAAAGAGTTATTCAAAGACGGCTATACGACTATTGTTCCAATTATCGGCGGAGGAGAACGCTTAGGAACGTTAATCATCGGCCGTGTGAACGAAACATTTAATGATGATGATTTATTGTTGGCTGAATACGGTGCAACGGTAGTAGGCATGGAGATTCTTCATGAAAAAACGGAAGAAATTGAAATGGAAGCTCGAAGCAAAGCTGTTGTACAAATGGCAATCAGCTCTCTGTCTTACAGTGAACTGGAAGCAATCGATCATATTTTTGAAGAGTTAAATGGAAAAGAAGGCTTATTAGTAGCAAGTAAAATTGCTGACCGTGTAGGAATTACCCGTTCTGTTATTGTTAACGCACTTCGCAAGCTGGAAAGTGCAGGAGTTATCGAATCTCGTTCTCTAGGTATGAAAGGAACGTATATTAAAGTATTAAATGATAAATTCTTAGTAGAATTAGAAAAAATCCGTACACGCTAAAAAGTAAATAAACTTAAAAATGCTGTGAGGGAAATATTTCTTCACAGTTTTTTTTATGTGCAAATAAGGAAGGATATTGCGTTTTATAACATATTTTCTGTCGATGACTAACTAAAGTCCCGATTTTTTATGTTCAGTAATAATAGCAACGGAAAGTCTGCGGTTCTAGCAGGCTAATTTTATTTTGGCGACTTTTTGAACAAGAACGATTAGTAAATTATATTTAATAAATATTTTTAATGAGTATATTGAATTCCTTTATTTTAAAAGGTAGAATGGAAATAAGGTCTAATGACCTGTTTTTCTATGTATATTTGGTTATGGAGAATGTATTATAGAATTTGCAGCTGATACAAAGCTTGCGAGGGCATTTGTGGAAAACAACAAATAAAAATCATTTATAGGGCCTTTTGGTCTAGTAAAAATGAATGATTTTTTAATTTGTCAATAATAATGTAGAAATTGCATAGACTTTGTCTATCACTTAATTTAAAATTAATTCGTATAAACAATGTAATTTATGGGTGTTTATGAAAAAAAAGAGGTGTAAAGAATAAAATGGATTTATTTAGCGGCACGATTGGTAACTTAGAAAATTCGATACAGTACGCTTCTGCAAAAAATAATGTTATTTCTAATAATATTTCAAATGCTGATACACCAAATTATAAAGCTGATAAAGTAAGTTTTAAATCCGCTTTAGAAAATGAGATGTCTGGACTTCAAGCTAGAACAACCAATGAACGTCATTTGAACTTTGGTGAAGAAGAGAACCGTCCGTACCGTATTGTGAAGGACGCGTCAACTACATATAATCACAATGGGAATAATGTCGATATTGATAGAGAAATGTCAGAACTGGCTAAAAATCAAATTTATTACAATAGCCTTATCGATCGTATGAATGGAAAATTCAGCAGCTTACAATCTGTCATTCGAGGAGGTAATTAAAATTGTCTATCTTTCAATCAATGGATGCCAGCGCAAGCGGTTTGACCTCACAGAGATTACGTATGGATCTGGTGTCCTCTAACTTGGCAAATGCACAGACAACCAGAGCAACCCAAAATGCTGATGGAGAGTTTGAACCGTATCGCCGGAAAATGGCAACATTTGGCACAGGGCAGCCTTCCTTTAAGCAGATGTTAAAGCATGCAGAAGGAAATAATGCCTCTGGCGGCGGTGTGCGTGCAACTGGAATAGTAGAGGATCAGACACCGTTTGAACTTGTATATAATCCGGAGCACCCCGATGCAAATGAAGACGGCTATGTAGAAATGCCCAATGTAGACCCGTTAAAAGAAATGGTTGATTTAATGAGTGCTTCCCGCTCCTATGAAGCAAATGTAACTGCTTTTAATGCGAGTAAGGGAATGCTTATGAAAACATTAGAAATTGGACAATAAAAAGGTAAAGGTGGTAGAACAAAATGAATACGATTGGAACTTATCTCCCTCCAGTAAACCCGGTTGAAGAAGGGCAATCTTCGCGGTTAACTCCAAGTCAAGCACAAAGTAATTTCTCTTCCATGTTAAAAAATGCTATAGAGGATTTAAATCATATTCAATTAGAATCTGATAATAAAACGAATGGATTAGCAAATGGCAGTGTGGAGAATCTGCATGATGTGATGATAACTGCTCAAAAAGCAAGCGTCACACTGGAAACAGGTGTCCAAGTACAGAGTAAAGTAATCGATGCCTACAATGAGATTATGCGGATGCAGGTATAATGATAATAATTAAGCTGAAAATGTTTGTTCAAAAAAGTACAAACAAAGAATCAGCTTACGGCTTGGATAGGGTGATGCATTATATCCGAAAAATATTCCAATGCAGGAATTACATGATGCAGCTGCTCTTAACATAGAAAGTTTTTATGATAAGTTATTTTAATTGGACTTTTTGAACAATCTTAAGTGTACAGAGAATAGTTTTGAATTTAGTGAGGGTAGTGTATATGAAAGAGAAATTACAAAAATGGAGAGAATCCACTTTTACTTTTTGGAAATCCAGATCGAAGGGGCAAAAAGGGACGATGATCGGCGGAGCAGTATTAATCGTTTTGTTAATTGCTGCGGTAACTTTTTTTAGTTCCAATTCAAACTATGTTCCTTTGTATAATAATTTGTCCATGCAGGAAGCCGGCCAAATTACAACGGAGTTAGATACCAGAACAGTGCCATATGAGCTTGAAAATGGCGGAACTACCATTCTGGTGCCTGAGGAGCAGGTTGATTCGTTATTATTAGAATTTGCTTCTATGGGGCTTCCAAACAGCGGGAGTATAGATTATTCTTTTTTTAGTGAAAATGCCTCATGGGGTATTACGGAGAATGAATTCAGTGTCATGAAACTAGATGCGATGCAAACAGAGCTCGGGAATTTAATTTCAGGAATTGAAGGTATACAAGATGCAAATGTCATGATAAACATGCCTGAACAGCCTGTGTTTGCCGATGAAGCAACAGGAGAAGCCAGTGTTGCTATTATGTTACATACACAGCCGGGATATCAATTTGAGGGAAATCAAGTAGACGGTCTATATCATCTGGTGTCAAAGGCAATCCCTAATTTAGATGCAGAAGATATTATTATTATGAATCAGTACTTTGAATATTATGACCAGGAAACGCAATTAGCCGGCGGTCAGGATACATACTCAAATCAGCAAACCATTAAAAAAGATGTAGAACGTGATATTCAGCGCAGGCTGCAGCAAATGCTCGGAACAATGGTAGGAAATGAAAATATTGTTGTTTCCGTTACGGCAGATATTGATTTTTCACAAGAAAACCGTACAGAAGAATTAGTGGAGCCTGTTGATCTTGAAGCAATGGAAGGAATACCGGTCAGTCTGGAGACGATTCAAGAATCTTACACTGGTCAAGGAGCCCCGGATGGCGTTGCAGGAGCCGGGGAAGAAGATGTTGCGAACTTTCCTGCTGAAGAAGGGGACAATGACGGGGACTATGAATTAGATAGAGAAACAATCAATTATGAATTTAACCGTATCCGCCGTGAGATAGTGGAAAGCCCTTATCAAATCAGAGACCTTGGCATACAGGTGGCAGTTAACAGCACAAGACAAGGAGAAGATGGAGAAATAGAATTTTTAAACCAGCAGGAACAGACAGATGTGGAAGAAGGTGTGGAATCCATTTTGAATTCCATCATAGAAACATCGGTTGACGGAGATTTACAGGATATGGAGGAAGAAGCTGAACCGAATACCTCGATTGTGTTTCAGGAATTCAGCCCTTCAGTCGGGGAGCAGGAAGAACCGTCAGGAGCAGGAATCCCTATATGGCTTTATATTGTTGGCGGAATTTTACTAATTGTCATCATTATTTTACTCTTTATGCTCAGAAGGAACCGTACAGAGGAAGAATGGCTGGAAGAGGAAATTGAGGAAGAGCAGCCGTTAGCTTCTGTAGCAGATAATGAAGAACCAATTATTCCTGAACTTCCTAGAGAAGATACAGAAGAAGTTATCAGGAGAAAACAATTGGAGAAAATTGCAAACGAAAAACCAGAAGAATTTGCGAAATTATTACGCAGCTGGATGAATGAGGATTAGGAGGTTTTATTTATGGCAAGAAAAAATACACTGACAGGCAGACAAAAAGCAGCCATTCTTTTAATCTCATTAGGTCCGGATGTATCAGCACAAGTGTATAAGTATCTATCAGAGGAAGAAATTGAAAAGCTGAGCTTAGATATTTCCTCTGTTAAAAAGGTAGATTCTAATTTAAAAGAAGATATATTAAATCAGTTCCATCAAATTGCTGTGGCACAAGACTATATCTCTCAGGGAGGGATTGGATATGCTAAAACGGTGTTGGAAAAAGCATTCGGGAAGCAGGAGGCATCCAGTATTATTAATCGCCTGACTTCTTCCTTGCAGGTGAGACCGTTTGATTTTGCGAGAAAAGCAGACCCGCAGCAGGTTTTGAATTATATTCAGGGAGAGCATCCGCAAACTATTGCACTGATCCTCTCTTATCTGGATGCGGAACAGAGCGGTCAAATCCTTTCTGCACTGCCCAAAAATGTACAGGCGGAGGTGGCCAGCAGAATTGCTACGATGGACTCCACCTCTCCAGAGATTATCAGTCAAATAGAGCAGGTGCTGGAGAAAAATATATCTTCATCCATGACAGAAGATTATACACAGACGGGCGGTATCCAAACGGTGGTAGAAGTACTGAATGGAGTCGATCGTTCTACAGAAAGAACGATATTAGAAGCTCTGGAGTCACAGGACCCGGATTTGGCGGAAGAGATCAAGAAAAGAATGTTTGTATTTGAAGATATTGTTACATTGGATAACCGGGCGATTCAGCGTGTTATCAGAGAAGTTGACAATGATGACCTGCGATTATCTCTCAAAGTAGCAAGCAATGAAGTGAAGGACATTGTGTTCCAAAATATGTCTGAACGGATGGTGACCACCTTTAAAGAGGAAATGGAATTTATGGGGCCGGTGCGTCTAAAAGATGTGGAAGAGGCACAAACAAGAATTGTCAATGTGATACGCGGGCTGGAAGAAAAAGGAGAAATTGTTGTGGCACGAGGCGGAGGAGACGATATTATTGTCTGATGTAAAAAAACAAATATCGATTAAACCAATTGAGTCTATTGTTACACGAGCCAATGCTCCTCAAGATGACGCAAAAGAAGTACACCAGCAATTAACGGAGGCGATTTCCTGCCAAAAACAGGAATTAGCTTCCATTGAAGAAAAGCAGAAAAAGCGGGTAGAAGAAGCGGATAACCAGATAGAGGAAGCACGGAAAAAATGGGAAACAGAAAAGCAAGAGCTAATAGAGCTTGCCCGGAAACAAGGATTCCACAAGGGTTATGAGGATGGAAAACAAGAAGCTTATACACAGTTTGAATACAAACTGCAGGAGGCAAATCATATCGTTGATATAGCGAAAGAGGACTATCATCAAACATTGGAAAAGCAATCAGAAAGTATTGTAGAAATAGCCATGGCGACAGCGAATAAAGTTTTACATAATGAGCTGAAGGAGCAGCCGGATTATATTAGAACATTAATAAAGGATGCACTTGATGAAGTGAAATCTCAGCCAATTATTAGCATTGTTATCCACCCGGATTATTATGAGGAGGTTCATTCCTATCAGGAAGAACTGCAGCGCATAATCGGGGATGAAACGAAACTTTCTATCCACGCTGATATGAACATTCAGCCGACAGACTGTATTATCCAATACCCGCACGGTCAGATAGAAACAAGTGTGAATACACAGCTTGAAAAAATCCGGGAAGCATTAATGGATTATGTCATGGAGGATGCCGAATGAATAAAGAGGCCTTGATTTCAGTCATAGAGAAGACCATTCCATATAAACGGTATGGGAAAGTGATTCGTGTTGTAGGTTTGATGATTGAATCGGAAGGACCTGCAGCAAACATCGGCGAGGTTTGTTACATTCATACGAGCTCTGATAAGGGAGAGCCTATTTTAGCAGAAGTGGTAGGGTTTCAAAATGAAAAAATCATTTTAATGCCTTATCGGGAAGTAAACGAAGTGGGTTCAGGCTGTTTAGTAGAAGCCACTGGAAATCCATTAAACGTAAAAGTTGGCCGGAGCTTGATAGGACATGTGCTGGATCCGTTGGGAAAACCACTTTTAGACGGCGAAGCACTGCCTAAAGGCTTAACAGGATATCAGACGGAGAGAAAGCCGCCGAATCCTCTTTCCAGGCCGACAATCAGGCAGCCGCTACAGGTTGGCGTCCGGGCAATTGATGGTTTTTTATCAATGGGAATAGGACAGCGTGTCGGTTTGTTTGCCGGGAGCGGAGTAGGAAAAAGTACATTGCTGGGAATGATTGCAAGGAATAGCAATGCGGATGTGAACATTATTGCTCTTATCGGTGAACGAGGAAGAGAGGTCCGGGAATTTATTGAGCATGATTTAGGAGAAGAAGGACTGAAAAAATCCATTATTGTTGCAGCAACCTCTGATCAGCCTGCACTTATGCGGATTCGCGGGGCATATACAGCAACGGCAATCAGTGAATACTTCAGAGAACAGGGATTTAATGTGAATTTAATGATGGATTCTGTCACCCGTGTTGCAATGGCACAAAGGGAAATTGGTTTGGCTGTTGGAGAGCCGCCAACGACAAAGGGGTATACTCCGAGTGTGTTCTCAATCTTACCCAAGCTTTTAGAGCGGGCTGGGACAGTTGAAAATGGTTCGATTACGGGTTTTTATACCGTGCTCGTTGACGGCGATGATATGAACGAGCCAATTGCTGATGCAGTAAGAGGAATATTGGATGGCCATATTGTTCTGGATCGGAAAATCGCAGAAAGAGGCCAGTATCCTGCAATCAATGTGTTGAAGTCAATCAGTAGGGTCATGAATGTGATTACAACAGATGAGCATCAGCAAATTGCTACAAAATTAAGGACGCTTCTCGCTGTCTACGAAGAAAATAACGAATTAATCTCTATCGGCGCATATAAAAAAGGAACAAACCCTGAAGTGGACTTAGCTGTGGCATCATATCCAAATATTGTTTCTTTTTTAAAACAAGGGGTCTATGAACAAGTTAGTTTTGAAGAAACCGTACAGATGATGAAAAACCTGGTTCAATAAAGGAGTTGTTTTAAATGGCTAAGATATCCAGTTTAGCTAAAATACGGGATTTGCATGATAATGAGAAGCAAGTAGCTCAGCGGGCTTATGCGGAATCCCAAGAAACATTTGAGAAAATTGCCAGAGAATTATACAGCTTATTGAAGAAAAAAGAAATGGCAGAAAGTACCTTTGAAAATGCGATTCAAGCATCTACATCTATTGAAAAAATAAAAGAACAGTCTGCTTATATAGAAAAATTGACCAATCAAATTCAAACGGTGCAGCTGCTAGTACAGAGAGCAAGAAATGACATGAATTCCAAGCAAACGAAATTATCGGAAGCTTATATTGAGTATAAAAAATACGATAAGATGATTGATTTAAAAAAAGAGGAAGCTAAAGCCGTATTAAAAAAGCAGGAAGCTGCGTTTATGGATGAAATGTCCATGCAACAATATCTGAGACAAAATCAAAGGTGAAAATAATGAAAAATAAAAATAAAAAACAAAGTGAAACGGAACCGGAAGTTAAGAAGTCTCCAGGTATCTTTATGAAGCTGTTTTTAATAGCTATGCCACTTTTTATCCTGGCTGTTATTGTCGTCTTTGTTTTACATATTGCCGGATTTAATACATTAGATTGGCTGAAGGAACGAGGTCAATCCATTCCGGTTGTCGGAGAAATGTTCACAGACGAATCAAATGAAGAAATAAGTGAATTGAATGATTTACAGGCATTGCAAAATCAATTGGAAAGCAGAAATGAAATCATCAATAATAAAGATGAACAAATCCAAGAGCTTGAAGAAACAATTGCTGATTTAGAAAGCGAGATTAGCAGTTTGGAAGAAGAACAGGAAGAAAACGAAAATAACGAGGATACAGAACAAAGCGATGAGCAGCAAGGCGGGGAGCAGGCGCAAGCTGAGGCTGGTGCCGTTTCAGAAAAAAGTTCGATGACAAGAACATTGGAAGGTATGAAGAGTAAGGAAGCAGCTGCTATTCTAGAAAACCTGGAAGCTGATTTAGCCGTAACTATTTTAGAAGAAATGTCTACTGGGGACCGCGGTGATATATTACAGCAAATGAATGTGGAAGCGGCGACGACCTATACGCAAATGTTAATGGAGTAACAATATAAGAAACTTGAAAGGAGGTGAAAAAGTGAATGCGATGAGGCTGAATATAGCTGATCTTATGTTTTCCAATCAGGCGAGTATCAAGTCAAGAACACAGCAAGGCTCCCGTTTTGGTGATTTATTATTACAGCAATCAGGGTCACTACCTGCCAGGGGGGATATAAAAACCCCGCTTCAGCAAAATCAGAAGCAGCAGTTAGCAGATGTGTTTGAACAGGTAGGAGAATCACTTCCTGATGAAGTACTTGCTATTTTGAAAGATAATGATGTTTTGCAGGAAGAAATCGTTGCTTTGTTAATGGAAAATGCAGTAACTCAGCAAGAGAGTTCTTTAGAAAAAAATGGTGATCAGCAAAGATTACAGATAGAGAATCTGCTTAGCCAATATCTATCTTCAGCGCTTGCGGAGCACCCAGAAATATCCTCAATGGCAGATTTACAGCCTGCGATAGACATTTATAACGAAATAACCAAGCAGCTGCAAGGAATAGAACAAACTGCAGATATACATGATACATCCAGCTTATTAGCGCAATTGCTGCAGGATTGGGAGCAGTTTTTTAAAGAAAATCCTGAGATAGATAAACAGGAAGTGCTGGACGGTATTTACCAGCAAATGCAACATGCTGATTCCTCCATTTTTGAACAGACTGTACATCAAATGGCGTATCAAATGCTTGAAGCTGGCTTGCGGGAAGAAGAAATAAATGATGCTGACGACTTTGAAAATGTGGAAGTAATCAAGGCTTTGCAAGATTTTAATGAATTTATGCTGAGAGCCGATGGGGCAACAGCGGAGCAAATAGAAAAAAAGATAGATGATTTATTGATTGAAGCCGGTTTAATGACTGAAGAGCAGATGAAAGGCAGTTGGGTTGAGGCTGAACAAGCAGAGCAGCAAGCCAGAATACAACAATTCATCCAAGGTATAAGCCAGCAGCTCCAAATAGCAGATTCCTCCGTTTCTAGTCAGATAGTAAATCAAATTGCACATCAATTGCTGGCCGCCAACTTGCCAGAAGAACAAATGCTAAACAACCGTAAAGCAAATTCTGCGGTGGTCGAACAGACCGATAAAACCGGACTAGATGCAGAAGGATTACAGCGTGTGGAGGCTAGAATTGCAGGGTGGCTGCAATCCATTTTTAAAGAAGTATCTCCTGGAGTTATCAAGCAGAATAACGATGTCCAATTAGTCAGGCAGACAGCTAATGAAACAGGTTACCACCAGCCAGTAAAAGCGGAAGCTGAAGTTGTTCCTCGGATCGAGCCGAAAATGGCAGCCTGGCTGCAAACGTCATTCCAAGATGCATCGCCGGCTGTTTTTAAGCAGGATAGTCTTCCTATCTCCAAGATAGAACAATTTATTGTTCAGATGGGGCAGACAGATTCATCAAAAGGCTTATCAGGTAAAGAGCTGATCGAGAAAATTGAAACAATTGTACAAAGTCAGCGCCTGCAAAATTTTGCGCGGGGACAAAATCCCATCTCCATCCAATTGAGACCGGAGAACCTAGGTGATATGACGATACGTTTTATACAGACAAATGGAGAGTTGACAGTACAGATGCTTGTTTCTTCTAAAGCGGTGAAGGAAGTATTGGAATCGAATCTGCACCAGCTGAGAAATGTGTTTTCACCGCATCAGGTATCGGTTGAGAGGCAGGATAATGTGAATGCTTCGCAGACAGATGCATCGAAAAATGCGAAAGAAAATCAAAGTGAGCAGCATTCAGAGCACCAGGAAACAGCTTCTGACTCCAATGAACAGGATTCGTCTTCTGAAACAGAATCCTTTGAATCATTTATGGAGAAACTGCTATCGCAAAATATAGAGGAGCAAGTTTAATAATAACCACAGCTGCACAAAAACGTAGCCGGAATTTGAAAGGCGGTGACAACGATCACTTCTATAGATCCATCTTTATACTTAAGTAATCAGCCAAAAACAAGAGAGCCGTCTTCTGAACTGGGAAAAGACGAATTCTTAAAATTATTGATTGCCCAAATGCAAAACCAGAATCCGATGAATACGATGGATGAATCAGAATTTATAGCGCAAATGGCATCATTTTCTTCCCTGGAGCAAATGACGAATATGTCTAATTCGATGGAACTCTTAGTAAATAATCAGCTCGTATCTCCGGCTATTCAATATAGCCATATGATTGGAGAAACGGTAAATTATAGAACCTTTGATAAAGAGACCGGAAGAGAAACAGGTGTGGAATCAGGCAAAATTATTTCTGTATCTCAACAGGATGGATGGGCTGTTTTTCATTTAGAAAATGGCGAAAAAATCTATGCTGATACCGTTATTGAAGTAGGAGCATCCGGAGAAGAAACTGATAATGAATCAGAAAATGAGGTGACAGACCCTTCGGAAAATGAGGAGGGAGAAGAATAATGGTTCGCCCAATCCAACCAATCGTACCACCTATATCACAGGAACAGCATATACAAAAAGCGGCACCGAAAAAAGGAGCAATTTCCTTTAGAGATATTCTTCAAAACCAGCAAGAGCTGACAATCAGTAAGCATGCCGCAGAACGGATGCAAGAGCGGAATATCCAGCTTAGCAATCAAGAATGGCAGTCTATTCAAGAGAAAGTAAAAGAAGCAAAACAAAAAGGTGTAAAAGATGCATTGGTCGTAATTGATGGCAATGCAATGGTAGTCAGTGTCAAAAATAATACAGTGATTACAGCGCTAAACCAATCAGAAGCAGATAAAAAAGTATTTACCAATATTGATGGAACAATTTTATTGTAAAAAAGGCCGGACCCTTTATGGGAAGCCTATTGCCGCGGAATGACAGAAGCGGTCAAATGAAAATAAAAAGGGGAAATAATCATGTTACGTTCAATGTACGCAGGTATTTCAGGAATGAAAAATTCACAAACAAAATTAGATGTTATCGGTAATAATATTGCAAACGTGAATACATCAGGCTATAAGAAATCGAATATTAATTTTCAGGATATGCTGAGTCAGACAACCTCAGCAGCACAAGGACCGGGAAATGGACGTGGCGGGATTAATGCATCTCAAGTTGGTCTTGGTTCACAGGAAGGTGCCATTTCAAATACACATACTCCAGGTTCCAGACAAACAACGAATAATCCATTAGATTTTGCGATCCAAGGAGATGGGATGTTTGTCGTACAGGAGGGTGATACAAATTACTATACCCGCGCAGGCAACTTTTACTTAGACGCTGGCGGGAATATCGTTAATGCAAACGGATATTATTTACAGGCTGAAGGAGGAGGAAATCTTACCATTCCGGAAAATGCCGAGAGTTTCAGTGTGCAGCCGGATGGAACGGTCACCTATACGGATGCTAATGAGAATACAGAAGAAGTAGGACGAATCGCATTAGCGAAGTTTTCCAACCCAGCTGGATTGGAAAAAGTTGGTGGCAGCTTGTACGCCGCTACAAATAATGCTGGACTAGTTGGTACAGGTCTAGAAGGTCCGGGAGCAAATGGAACTGGTGAAATAATCAGCGGTGCATTGGAAATGTCCAACGTTGACTTATCCGAAGAGTTCACAGAAATGATTACAGCACAGCGTTCATTCCAGGCAAACACGAGAATAATTACAACGTCTGATGAAATTTTACAAGAGCTTGTTAATCTAAAACGATAAGCAAAGGGGGAAGGGGACTGACCTGAATGGACATCAGGTTAGTCCCGATAACGTATGATTCGATTAACCCGATTAAATAATGAACCTTTTGTTCTGAATGCTATCATGATTGAGCAGGTACAGGCATATGCCGATACAAGCATTTCTCTATTAAACGGAAAAAAGGTGTTTGTCAAAGAAAGCGAAGAAGAAATTATTGAAAAGGTAACAGCCTTTTATCACCAGATTGGGTTTCCCGCACTCCCGTTAAAGGCAGGTGAAAAGAATGAGTAAAATAGTAAAAATAGCTATGACATCTATTATTACATTACTTGTTGGCGTTGTAGCAACGCTTATTATCGTTATCTATGTTAATGAGCCGGAAGAAACTTCTGGAGAGCAATCGATTGATGATATGGTAAGCCATTCTTATGAAACGCCAGAGGTGACTACAGATATTAAGGACGACCGATATGTCCAGGTTCAATTTCAAGTTATTACAGATGATAATAAAGCAGTGGAAGAATTAGAAAAACGGGGCTTTCAAATTACGAATTTATTAATTAAAGAATTGGCCGTTATGGAAGTGGATGATTTTCAAACAGGTCTGGACGAGCTCGAGGATACATTGAAAACAGATTTAAATGAAATGATGACAGAAGGAACGGTTACCGAAGTATATACCATTAAGAAAATACTTCAATAGATTCTATCATGTCAGGAGGTGACCAAAGTTTATGGATGAGGTATTATCGCAAAATGAAATTGATGCCTTGCTTTCAGCGATAACATCAGGAGAAATGGATGCGGAAGAATTGAAAAAAGAAGAAGATGAAAAACGCATTCGTGTTTATGATTTTAAGAGAGCGTTACGTTTTTCAAAAGACCAGATACGCAGCATTTCAAGACTGCATGAGAATTATGCAAGGTTGCTGACAACTTTTTTTGCTACACAGCTCAGGACATACGTGAATATTAATGTTACCTCTGTCGATCAAGTGCCTTATGAGGAATTTATACGCTCTGTACCGAAGCCGACCGTACTTAATATTTATAGTTTGGAGCCATTAGATGGCAATTTAATCATGGAAATCAATCCCAATGTAGCATTTGCATTATTGGAACGATTACTTGGAGGAAAAGGTTCTACTGGTTCGAAAACAAGCAGTTTGACAGAAATTGAAAAGATTTTGCTCACACAATTATTTGAGAAAGCAGAAGTCAGCTTAAAGGAAGCTTGGTCATCTGTTGCAGATATCGAACCCATTTTAGAAGAATTCGAGGAGAATCCCCAATTTATGCAAATCGTTGCACCCACAGAAACGGTGGTAGTTGTTTCGTTAACCGCTATGATTGGAGAGGTATCCGGGATGATTAATATATGTATTCCGCATATTATCTTGGAGCCGATTATACCAAAGCTTTCTGCAAGCTATTGGATGCAGACGAATAAAAACAAAGATGAAAAAAGTCTGCAAAGAATGTCGAAGTATCTTCAAAATACCGATGTAGAAGTAAAAACTGTTCTGGGGGAAGCATCCATCAATATTGATGAATTTTTGAAGTTCTCTGTCGGCGATGTGATTGCGTTGGATCAAGCAATTGATGCACCATTAAAAATGGCTGTAAATGATGAATTTAAGTTTCTTGTACAGCCGGGAAAGTATCGGCATAAAATGTCTGTCCAAGTATTAGAGGAACTGAATGGGGTGATGGAAAATGATGAATGACGGCAAGCTGTCACAAGAAGAAATAGATGCCCTGCTTAAGGTGCCTGCAGATGAACAGGAGGATGACCAGCAGGAGCAGACGGCAGACGAAGCATTTTTAACAAGTATCGAAAAGGATGCTTTGGGGGAAATCGGTAATATTTCCTTTGGAAGCTCTGCTACTACACTGTCTACACTGTTAAACCAGAAGGTAGAAATTACTACACCGGCTGTCACGGTGATTGGCAAGGATCAATTAGAAGAAGAAGTTACATTTAAACCTGTGAGTGTTCAAGTTAATTACATAGAAGGCTTTACTGGCAATAATGTGTTTTTCATTAAATCAGAGGATGCGGCAGTAATCGCAGATATCATGCTTGGCGGAGACGGGACAAACCCGGATAAAGAACTGAACGAAATGCACCTAAGTGCCGTTCAAGAAGCCATGAATCAGATGATGGGAGCAGCTGCTACCAGCATGTCTACTGTATTTAATAAGAAAATAGATATTTCACCGCCTGAGATTATTCATGGACTGGAAAATCAAAAAAAAGAAGGTTTATTTAAAGACGAAGTGTACGTTAAAGTATTTTTCAAGTTAATGGTTGGAGATTTAATAGATTCCAATATGGTACAGCTGGTTCCGTTGGATTTTGCTAAAGAATTAGTACACCAATTAATGAATCCGGCTCCTGAAGCTAAAGAAGAGCCTTCTGTCAAAGAGGAACCAGAAACAGCAGTAAGTCAGACTGCAGCAAGTGTAAATACGCATTCAGCAGTTGCTGCTGCGCCGGTAACTGAAGAGAAACAGGCTGAACAAGAACAACCTGTCAGGCCTGCTGGAAATACAGGAACTACGAATCAAAAAAATGATGAGATTTTAGGAAGACCAAGCTCCCAGGAAGCGGATGTCCAGGAAGCAGCATTTTCTGAATTCGAGCAGGCTCCGCTCAATTATCAAGGGCAGCGGAATTTAGATATGTTAATGGATATTCCATTAAGAGTCACTGTGGAATTGGGCAGGACAAAGCAGTCTATCAAGGAAATATTAGAACTGGGAGCCGGCTCTATTATTGAATTAGATAAACTGGCGGGAGAACCTGTAGATATTCTGGTAAATGAAAAATTAGTTGCTGAAGGAGAAGTCGTAGTTATTGACGAAAACTTTGGGGTTCGTGTAACAGATATCGTCAGTCAGCATGATAGAATCCAGCATTTAAGAAAATAGATATGCATAATTAGGTATATTGAAGGAGAGAGAAAAAATGGGCCAAAAGATTTTAATAGTAGATGATGCAGCTTTTATGAGAATGATGATCAAGGATATTTTAACAAAGAATGATTTTGAAGTGGTTGGAGAAGCACAGGACGGCAACGAAGCTGTTGAAAAATATAAGGAACTTCAGCCTGATTTAGTAACAATGGATATTACGATGCCGGAAAAAGATGGATTAGCAGCATTAAAAGAAATTCTTCAGGTTAATTCAAATGCAAAAGTCATTATGTGTTCAGCTATGGGACAGCAGGCAATGGTTATTGATGCTATCCAGGCCGGAGCAAAAGACTTTATTGTTAAACCATTCCAAGCAGATCGTGTCATTGAAGCAATTCAAAAAGCACTCGGCTAAATAGACTTCAATTTAAAAAGTGAGTTGACGAGATTGAAGAAGCAATTATGGCGTATATATGCGTTGGGGGCAGGGATTCTATTATTTCTGCTGCTCCCAATCAGCGTAGGCGCAGAAGCAAATGTGTTAGACTGCCTCGAAAATGAAGAGGAGTGTAATGAAGAAGAAGTAAATTTAAATAATGAACAGCCGGATGTAAACGATGAAGATACAATCATAGACAATAACAATGAATTTTTAGTGGAGGACGAAGCTTCTAATTCATCCATGGGCTGGCAGATTGTGCGTCTGGTTATTGGTCTGGCACTCGTATTAGGTTTAGTTTATGTCGTATTAAAGTTTTTAGGAAAGAGAAACGGGTTTAATCAGCAGCCGGGTCTCTTAAGAAATGTAGGCGGAGTATCTGTCGGAGCAAATAAATCTGTTCAAATTATCCGTGCAGGAAACAAATATTATCTTATTGGCGTTGGAGATAATGTGGAGCTTTTAGAGGAAATCGATGATCCAGAAACAATAGAACAGTTACTTGATCAGTCAGCAGAGAAGGGTTCAGATCCATTATCATTCTTTTCAAGAGAAAAAAATGACAATGGGAAGAAAGCGTCTGGCAAGTCTTTTGATCAATTACTTACCAGAGAGCTGAAATCGATTCGTAAAAATCGCCAGAATCTAATTAATAAGCATAAGGACGATTCAAATGAATGATTTTATAGATATCTTTTCTAGCTCTGACCCGACGAATATAGCCACCTCTGTGAGGCTCCTGTTATTATTAACGATTTTTTCCTT
This sequence comes from Oceanobacillus oncorhynchi, assembly GCF_000821065.1. Taxonomy (GTDB): domain Bacteria; phylum Bacillota; class Bacilli; order Bacillales; family Amphibacillaceae; genus Oceanobacillus; species Oceanobacillus oncorhynchi. The sequence continues at coordinate 4,240,573 of NZ_CDGG01000001.1, read as the reverse complement.
AGCTCCGGGAATTTTAATTTTAATGACGAGCTTTACACGGATTATTATTGTTTTATCCTTTGTACGTACATCATTAGCTACGCAGCAGATGCCCCCAAATCAGGTACTCATCGGTATTGCTTTGTTTATGACGTTCTTTATCATGGCTCCTACCTTTTCGGAAGTCTATGAACAAGGATTATCTCCGCTTTTTGAAGAGGAGATAACGTTGGATGAAGCATATGAAAATGCAAGTGTTCCGTTAAAAGAATTTATGGCGCAGCATACAAGGCAGAAGGATTTGCAATTATTCTTGAGTTATACAGAGGCAGAACCGCCGGAAACGGTACAGGATATTCCGTTAACCACTTTAGTCCCTGCATTTGCAATCAGTGAATTAAAGACGGCATTTCAGATGGGCTTTATGATTTTTATTCCATTTTTAATTATTGATATGGCTGTCGCAAGTATCTTAATGTCCATGGGGATGATGATGCTGCCGCCGGTAATGATTTCATTGCCATTTAAAATATTATTATTTGTGTTGGTTGATGGGTGGTATTTGATTACGCAGTCACTGCTCGGTGGTTTCTAGTAGAGCCGTATTGAAAGTGGTATTGGAAGTGGAAGGAGTATAATTAATGAGTAGTGAATTAGTATTAACCCTGGCTGAACGGGGAATCTTTACAATTTTATTAATAACGGTTCCTGTATTGCTGCTGGCTTTGGCCGTAGGTTTACTTGTAAGTATTTTTCAGGCAACAACACAAATTCAAGAACAGACACTTGCATTTATTCCAAAAATTTTGGCGGTACTACTTGGTCTCGTATTTTTTGGACCTTGGATGTTAACAACCATTGTTGAATTTACTTCCAGTCTATATATGAATATTAACCAATACATAGGGTAGATCTGATGATTGAAATGATAAATTGGAACCTTGTTCCTGCGTTCATGTTAATATTTGTCCGGATTATGGCTTTCTTTGTCATTATGCCTCTATTCTCTTATCGGTCTGTTCCTGTTCAATTTAAAATAGGAATCAGTTTTTTTCTGACACCCATTTTAATTTCTACGGTAGATATCAGTAATGTTGCGCTGAATGATTTATATTTATTCCTGCTGTTTAAGGAAGCTCTCATTGGAATTTGTATCGGATTGATTGCTTTTATTCTTGTTTCAGCTATTCAGGTTGCCGGGGGATTTGTTGATTTTCAAATGGGATTTGCGATTGCCAATGTGATAGATCCGCAAACTGGGGCGCAAAGTCCGTTGACAGGCCAGTATTTCTATATTATTGCTCTGTTATTTCTATTATCCGTAGATGGCCATCATATGATTTTGAATGGGATGATGAACAGTTTCACATATATCCCTTTAAATCAATTTATTCCATTTGGAGAGGAAAGCATTGTTGAACTTGTGCTGACAACGTTTAACACAATGTTTCTGATTGCTTTCCAAATCGCAGTTCCCATTGTAGGCTGTTTGTTTTTAGTGGATGTTGCCTTAGGGATTGTGGCTCGGACAGTACCGCAGATGAATGTGTTTGTCGTTGGGCTGCCATTAAAAATCCTTGTCAGCTTTGTAGCAATTCTTGTATTTCTAGCACTTTACATCGGCTTGCTGCAATCTGTTTTTGAAGCAATGTTCCGTGTAATGGAGCAGTTAATGGCTTTATTTGGAGGTGTTTAATGTGAAATTGACATTAGACTTACAATTTTTTGCAGGGGAAAAAACAGAAAAAGCAACTCCAAAGAAAAGGCAGGACGAACGTAAAAAAGGACGTGTTGCCAAAAGTCAGGATATCAATACAGCTATCCTGCTGCTCGGCTGCTTTATCGGATTGTTTGTTTTTGGCGGTTATATTCTGGAATATATGACGAGCTTTTACAGAAAATCATTTACAGAATACATTCATTGGGATGTGACGAATCACTCGGTTCAAATGATGTTTAATGATTCGTTCCTTCAAGCGGTTTTAATGGTTGCCCCAATTATGGTGATAGCCGTTATTTCCGGTGTAGCAGCAAATCTGCTTCAGGTCAAATTTCTGTTTTCAACAGAGCCGTTAAAGTTTGATTTGAAAAAAATTGACCCGATTAAGGGAGCTAAGCGGATTTTTTCTATTCGGGCATTAGTGGAATTTTTGAAATCATTATTGAAGATCGCCTTGGTTGGGACGGTCACATTTACCGTCATTTGGATGAATAAAGATCAGATGCTGATGACTGCATTTTTAGATGCTGAAGGAGCGTTGGGCTTTTTTGCACGGGTTACTACCATCATGGCATTCTCGGCTATTGCTTTATTGATTTTTTTAGGAGTGCTAGATTATTTATATCAAAAATACGATTTTGAAAAAAACATTCGGATGTCCAAGCAAGACATTAAAGACGAGTATAAAAATGTCGAAGGGGATCCGTTAATTAAATCAAAAATGAAAGAAAAACAAAGACAGATAGCAACCCGAAGAATGATGAGCGAGGTTCCGGGAGCGGATGTCATTATTACCAACCCGACCCACTATGCCATTGCCATTAAATATGATGAAGCAAAGGCAGAAGCACCATTTGTTATTGCGAAAGGGACGGACAGCATTGCACAGCGCATCAAGGAAATTGCGAAAGAACATCATGTACAAATGGTAGAGAATCGTTCATTGGCAAGAGCGCTGTATGCTGCAACTGAAATCGGCGAAGTTATTCCGGAAGAATACTTTCAGCCTGTAGCAGAGGTTCTTGCATATGTATATCAAATGGAGAAAAAAGCGTAAGAAGTTAGGAGAGAATGGAAATGAAATTCCGGGATATTGCGGTTCTCATAGGCGTTATACTGGTTATTGTTATGCTGGTTATCCCGTTGCCTGGAGAATTTTTAAGTCTTCTCATTTTAATTAATATAATACTTGCATTGGTTGTTATTTTAGTAGCCATGAATACCACGGAACCATTGCAATTTTCCGTATTTCCAACACTGATTTTGTTGTTGACATTATTTCGGTTAGCTTTAAATGTGTCCACAACCCGTGCCATTCTCTCGGAAGGTAATGCAGGAGGAGTTGTAGAAACATTCGGCTCCTTTGTAATTGGAAATAACCCTTTAGTCGGGTTTGTTGTATTTATTATTTTAGTTATTATCAATTTTATTGTTATTACCAAAGGGGCAGAACGTGTATCGGAAGTTGCTGCCAGGTTCTCCCTCGATGGGATGCCCGGGAAGCAGATGAGTGTCGATGCGGATTTAAATGCCGGTTTAATTACAGAGAGCCAGGCGAAAGAACGGCGGGAAAAAATTGAAAATGAAGCCGACTTTCATGGATCCATGGACGGGGCAAGTAAATTCGTTAAAGGAGATGCTATCGCCGGGATTGTCATCGTTCTGATCAATGTACTTTTCGGAATGATTATCGGGGTGGCTCAAATGGGCTTGTCTTTGTCAGAGTCCGTTGAATTATTTACACGTCTTACTGTTGGGGACGGACTGGTCAGTCAAATACCTGCTTTGCTTATTTCAACGGCAACAGGGATTGTCGTTACAAGGTCTGCCCGGGGAAGTAATTTAAGTTCGGATGTAACAGGTCAGCTGCTGCAATTTCCGAAGCTTTTATATATCGCAGCAGGAACAATCTTTCTGCTTGGTCTGACTCCAATCAACTTTTTCTTAACGACGCTTCTGGCCGCTTTTTTAGCCTTCAGCGGGTACTGGATGGAGAAGAAAAGTGTGGAGCCGGAACAAGTTACTGAGGAAGAGGAAGAAGAAACCGAATCGACCGCTCTCAAACAGCAGGAAAATGTGGTCAGCCTCTTGAATATGGATCCGATTGAATTTGAATTTGGCTATGGATTAATTCCTTTAGCGGATACATCCCAGGGAGGAGACTTGCTGGACAGGGTCATTATGATACGGAGACAGCTGGCCATTGAGCTTGGACTCGTAATACCTGTAGTAAGAATCAGGGATAATATCCAGCTGCAGCCGAATGAATATCAATTAAAGATAAAAGGAGACAAGGTTGCCAGCGGTGAATTAATGCTGGATCATTATTTGGCGATGGCTCCCGACTTTTTAGAGGATGATATAGAAGGAATTGATACAAAAGAGCCTGCATTTGGGCTGCCTGCAAAATGGATAAGTGAAAATGTAAAAGACGAAGCGGAATTATCCGGTTATACGGTCGTTGATCCTCCTTCTGTTGTATCGACTCACCTGACAGAAGTGATTAAAAAACATGCATTTGAGCTCTTGGGAAGAGAGGAAACAAAACAGCTGATTGATCACTTAAAAGAAACAAATCCGATTTTAGTCGAGGAAGTAACCCCGGAACCATTGTCCGTCGGCGATGTTCAAAAAGTACTGTCGAAGCTTTTAAGAGAAGGTGTATCTATCCGGAATCTGCCGGTAATCTTTGAAACATTAGCTGATTTTGCCAGATTGACTAATGATACAGATGTGCTGGGAGAATACGTCAGACAAGGGTTAGCATCACAAATCACAAAAAGCTTTGTAAAAGATGATAATGCGTTGAAGGTGATTACGATATCCGGAAAGATTGAAAAAGCAATTGCTGACCATGTTCAACAGACAGAGCACGGCAATTACTTAGCGTTAGACCCGGATCAGCAGCAGGAAATTGTGCAGGCGATTCATAAGGAAGCGGAAAAAGTATCCCTTCAGGAAGAAACAACGATTATTATATGCTCGCCGGCGGTGCGGATGTATTTAAAACAATTGTTAGACAGGTTCTTACCTCAAGTTGTTGTATTATCATACAATGAACTAGAACCGACTGTGGAGGTACAAAGTGTTGGGGTGGTGAATATCGCATGAAGATAAAGAAATATAAAGCGCCGTCTATGCCGGAAGTAATGAAGCAGGTAAGGAAAGATTTTGGCACAGACGCAGTTATTTTACAATCCAGGCAAATTAAATCAGGCGGCATGTTGGGGCTTTTTAAAAAGAATTATATAGAGGTAGTTGCCGGCTATGATCCGGAACCGGTTCAGCCTGTTAAAAAAGCAACTGTCAAAAAAGAAGCTCCTGCACTGCAAAAGGAGAAGACTCCGGAAGCGGCAGCAGATGTTTCTTATTCTAAAGAACTGGAACAGGTTTATAAACTCCTGGAAGCGCAGAACAGACAGCTCCAGCTCAGGTTAACGCCGGATGAACAGCTGATATATGACCGCCTGACAGCGCAGGAGGTTCTTCCTGATATTGCTTTGGAGCTCATCAAGGAAGGGGGAAATCAGACTGCTGTCCTCCAGCAAAGAATCCATGAAGAAATAGAAAAGCGCTTGGAAGGGCTGCAATTAGGCTTTACATATCACCATAAAGTGATTCAATTTGTCGGCCCGACTGGTGTAGGAAAAACAACTACGATTGCAAAAATCGCCGCCCGCATGCAGCTGACAGAAAATAAAAGAATTGCGTTTATCACACTGGATACGTACCGGATAGCAGCAGTTGAGCAGCTGAAAACATATGCAAAGATTCTTCATATACCTGTACATGTAGCGTATAACAAGCAGGAATACCATCAGTATATCGCGGAGCTGCAGGATTATGATGTGATTTTAGTAGATACAGCCGGAAGAAATTATCGGGATGAAACTTACTTGAAAGATATGGCGGACTGGATAAGCCCTGGAGAAGTAACAAATTATCTCGTATTATCAATGACGGCAAAACCGAAAGATTTTCTGGATATTTACGGAAAGTTTACAGCAATCGGTGTTCATGGGCTTATCTTGACAAAATTAGATGAGACAGAGCAATACGGAAATATTTTGAATGCTGCATTTCATTATCCTGACATCCGGATTGGCTATATGACAAATGGGCAGGATGTTCCCGAGGACATGCTGAGTCCAACATTAAATCAGCTTAGCCGTTATATAATAGGTGATGAACAATGAGCTATGACCAGGCTGAACAGCTCCGAAACCGGCTATCCCCTGAAAGGACAGCAAAAACGATTGCTGTTTGCAGCGGAAAAGGCGGTGTAGGAAAATCAAATTTCACACTTAATTTTTCGATGAAACTTGCACAGGAGAATCATAAAATCCTGGTATTTGATTTAGATGTAGGAATGGGAAATATCGATTTACTCCTTGGTATGCAGACAGACTATTCTATTGCCGATGTTTTAAATAATAAAATTTCCATTCAGGACGCCATTGTAAAAAGTCCTTATGGCATAGATTATATTCCCGGAGGTTCTGGCCTGCACGATTTCTTAGAAATTAATGAGCATAAGAAAGCTATTTTTTATCAAGGGCTGGAAAAGGTATGGCGAGAATATGATTATGTGTTATTTGATATGGGTGCTGGTGTGACAGAGACTTCATTATTTTTTATTTTGGCAGCAGATGAATGTTTTATTGTCACTACGCCTGAACCGACGTCCATTACGGATGCATATGGAATGGTGAAGCATATATTATCTAATCAGCCGGATATGCCAATCTATACTATTTTAAATCGTTCAAGGAATAAAACAGAGGGCAGCAATATTCTCGGTAATTTCCACACGGTTATTCGCCGCTTTCTGGACGCAGAGGCTCGAAGATTAGGTTGTATTCCAGAAGACGGAAATATAATGAAAGCTGTCATGCATCAAAAACCGTATACCAAGTTATATCCGAAAACGAAGGCTTCCAAAGCAATGGAGTCGATCCTGCAAATGTACGTAAATGACACAAACAAAACGGTACGTAAATCTGGCAGTTTCATAGAACGGATAAAACATTTCATGAAGGGGTGAAGAAATGACTCTAATTAATGTTCTTGTCGTAGATGATTCTGCATTTATGAGAAAAATGATTTCTGAGATTTTAACAGAGGATGGCAGATTTCATGTAGTTGGAACTGCCGTACATGGCGAAGATGGGGTAAATAAAGTAAAAAAGCTGCATCCGGATGTCGTAACCATGGATGTCCAAATGCCGAAGCTGGATGGTTTAGGAGCTTTAAAACAGATTATGGAGGAATGTCCTGTTTCTGTGGTCATGCTGTCCAGTGAAACAAGAAAAGGCGCTGATTATACCATCCAGGCTATTTCGACAGGTGCGGTTGACTTTATTACAAAGCCGTCCGGAGCGATTTCATTAGATATAAAAAAGGTAGAAAAAGAAATATGCGACAAGGTCTATACAGCAGCAACCGTAAAAGTACATAAAAAAATAAATGGAGCAGCGCAGCATGTGCCGATAGAACGTATACAGCAGCCATTGACAATGCCTGCGAAGCCCTCTCTTTCCTCCAAAAAAATGGTTGCCATCGGAACGTCTACTGGAGGCCCGAGAGCGCTGCAGAAAGTCATTACCGCTTTACCGAAAGATCTTGGTATTCCTGTTGCTGTTGTACAGCATATGCCTCCTGGATTTACTGCGTCTCTGGCAGAACGGTTAAATCAAATTAGCCGGTTGACTGTTAAAGAAGCGGAACATGGAGAATTAATGAAAAAGGGAACGGTCTACATCGCGCCGGGCGGATACCATATGGAAGTGAAAAGCAGCGGCATGGCATTAATGATTTCATTAAATCAACAACCGCTGGATAATGGTCATCGTCCGTCCGTCAATACATTATTCCGCTCTCTGTGTTCTCTTAAGAATTATCAGATTGTAACCTGCGTCTTAACAGGGATGGGGAATGACGGTACGCTTGGCTTAAAAGCATTGAAAAAAGCAAATTCTCATGTCGTTTCACTTGCAGAGACAGAAGAGACAGCTATTGTATATGGAATGCCGAAGTCTATTATCAATGAGGGGCTAGCTGATTATCAAGTGCCATTAAATCAAATGGCTAGCCAGCTGAGCAATCTTGTTAAATAACAAATAACCGGAAGGGAAAGATTGGCATGACACAAGAACAGTTAACTCCAGAAAGATTAGAAAAAACAATCATTTTTGATTTGAATGGCAGTGAGTATGGGTTGCCGGTGAACTTTGTAGAGTCTATTGAAACATCCTTGCCTATTACACGCGTCCCGCACGAAAAAAATTATATTAAAGGTGTGATTAATCTTAGAGGGAAGATTATTCCTGTCATTGATTTGCGCATTCGGCTGGAAGAAGAGCCGGAGCATAACAAGGAAGAAGATCAGATAATCATCACCAAGATTGATGAGACACAAGTTGGGTTGATTATAGACAATGCAAATGATGTGCTAGACATCCCGGTTGATCTTTTGGAAAATCCTCCGGAAACCATTGGCACTGTAAAAAAAGAATACATCCATTCTATTGCTCATCTGGATAATCGGCTGATTGTATTATTAGATATTTATAAATTATTAAATTTAGAAGAAATAAAAACAAAAGAATTGGATGATCAATGATGGATGTTTTCCAATTAACGAGCTTTCAGAAGGATATTTTGAAAGAAATAGGGAATATAGGTGCTGGAAACGCTGCAACCTCCTTATCACAGCTGTTGGGTCATAAAATAGATATGCTGGTTCCTAATGTGGAGATTGCTGATTTTAACGAAGTCATTGAATTGGTTGGCGGACCGGAACAGCCTATTGTCGGATTGATGTTTCAGGTGGAAGGGGAAATAACGGGTGTAATGGCTATTGTCGTTGATATTGAAGAAGCAGAGTATCTGGTACAAAAGCTGACGCATAATCCGGAATTTCGATTATCAGAAGAGACGGATGGAATAGAATTAGAGATTGCTATGTCTGCATTAAGTGAAATAGGAAATATTTTGACCGGGTCGTATCTTACCGCGCTTTCTGACTTTACTGGTATGAATCTGCAGCCTTCTGTTCCACATCTGGGAATCGATATGGCTGGTGCTATTATGACAATGGGCTTATTAGAAATTTCTCAGGTAACAGATTATGCAATTATTATTGATACGGAAATAAGGCAAGAGGAACGAGGCCATGAACAGATTAGAGGGAATTTCCTTTTTATTCCTGATCCAGAATCTTTTCAAAAGCTCTTTGCCAAATTAGGATGGTCTTAAGATGAGTATAACGAAAACAATTGTAAATGTCGGTATTGCAGATACGAAAATTGTTCGATCCCCTAATACGATTCGAACGCTGGGGCTTGGCTCTTGTATTGGAACGGTATTATACGATGAAAGGCGTGGAATAGCTGGATTGTCTCATATTTTATTGCCTGACTCCAGCCAAGCAAGAGCCGGCAGTATAAGTGAGATGAAATATGCAGATACAGCCATCCCGCAGCTGTTAGAAATGCTTCAGGAACAGGGAGCCAGAAATATGAAAGCAAAAATGGCCGGGGGAGCGCAAATGTTTCAGGTTGGTAAAGGAACAAGCTTTATGCGGATTGGTGATAAGAATATAGAAGCAGTCCAGGACGCGCTTCGAAAATTAAATATTAAAGTTGTTTCCTCAGATGTAGGCGGTAATTTGGGGAGAACGATTGAGTTTGATCCAGTAACGTCCAAGCTTTCCATCAGAAAACGTAATCAGAATGTCTTTACAATTTAACCGATTTGAAAGGAGTGTGTCATCGTGAGTTCATTAGAGCCTTCACAAGAACAAATTTTATGGAAGCATTGGATGACCAGTCAAGATAATGAAGCAGCAAATCTACTCATTGAGAACTACATGTATCTTGTTTCCTTTCATACGGAAAGAATTGTAAGTCAATTGCCTAATCGTGTGGATCGTGAAGAAATCCGCAGCTATGGCTTGCTGGGTCTGTATGATGCATTGCACAAATTTGAGCTGAAACGTGATTTGAAATTTGATACATATGCCTCATTTCGAATTAAAGGTTCGATCATGGATGGATTAAGAAAAGAAGATTGGCTGCCACGTTCGATTCGTGAGAAAACAAAAAAGGTGGAGCAGGCAAGTGAGATTTTTGAGCAAAAAAATCAACGGGAAGCACAGCCGGAGGATATTGCCGAAATGACAGGAATGCCTATTCAGGACGTCGAAATAACATTACGGGATATGGTACTGAGCAACATGCTTTCTATTGAAGATAAACCAAAGGGGCAGGAGAATGACCTGAAAGAAGGTATTGGCTACAATGTATCAGATAAACCGGAGCTCAGGCCAGAAGAAAGGCTTATCCAAGAAGAGTGGAAGGACGAATTAATAGAAGGAATCAAGTCATTAAATGAAAAAGAACAGCTTGTTATCAGTCTTTTTTATCAAGAGGAATTAACCTTTACAGAGATTGGACAAGTATTGGAATTAACGACTTCCCGTATTTCACAAATCCATAAGCGAAGCATTGCAAAATTACGCTCAACGCTGCAAAAAATCACCCAGGTTTAATATGAGCATGTATGGAAGGGAAAAAATATGTCAACATTACTATGGATGATCAGCTTTTTACTACATGGCATTTCAATATTAGCTATTTATTTATTATTAAAGAACAGGCAGAATGCTAATGGTAATAAACAAGCAGAAAATGTACTGAAAGAGACTTTGGAAGAAATAAGGAAAGAGAACAGAATGCTGCAAAGACTTCTGGAAGAGGATAAACAGCCTGACAAAAGTCCTGTAAAGCATGACAGCATAAAAAAGTATCCTCCTTTCCCCCCTGCAGAGAAGAAGAAAGAGGGAGCTGCGATGACAGAGAAAGAAACGCAGCCTATAGAGGATTTTCAACCTGCTGCTTATCAAGATGAAGTAGAAACATCCTTGGAAGCCAAAATACTGCAGCTTCACACAAACGGAGAAACAATAGACGATATAGCTAAAAAGTTAAACTGTGGAAAAACAGAAGCTGAAATAATTATCAAAATGCATCAAAAAAAGTCGTAGAAATCACTTGCCTCCTTGGAGAGGTTGTGGTATAGTAACCTTTGGTGTAAATAGTCTATCTATGATTAGTTAGCTAAAAATCACACGCATTTGGATTTATAAGGTTGGTGCTGATATACAGTGTTCTTATAAAGAAGATAAATGCGGAGGAATAAAACCAATTAGGAGGAATTTATTATGGCAGCAATTTCAATGAAACAATTGCTAGAAGCTGGTGTACACTTTGGTCACCAAACACGTCGTTGGAACCCGAAAATGAAAAAATACATTTTTACGGAGCGTAACGGCATCTACATCATCGACTTACAAAAAACAGTTAAAAAAGTGGATGAAGCATATAACTACGTGAAGGAAATCGCAGCAAACGGCGGTACAGTACTTTTCGTAGGTACAAAAAAACAAGCTCAAGATTCTGTACGTGACGAAGCAGTGCGTTCAGGCATGTACTATGTTAACCAACGCTGGTTAGGTGGAACATTAACAAACTTCCAAACAATCCGCAAACGTATTAACCGTTTGAAAGATATTGAGAAAATGGAAGAAGACGGTACTTTCGAAGTACTTCCTAAAAAAGAAGTAGTAAACTTATTAAAAGAAAAAGATCGTCTTGTTAAATTCTTAGGCGGAATCAAAGAAATGAAAAAACTTCCAGATGCATTATTTGTAATCGATCCTCGTAAAGAGCGTATCGCAATTGCAGAAGCACACAAACTAAACATTCCGATTATCGGAATCGTTGATACAAACTGTGATCCGGATGAAATCGATTATGTAATCCCTGCAAACGATGATGCAATCCGTGCAGTAAAACTTCTTACTTCAAAAATGGCAGATGCTATTCTAGAAGTAAAACAAGGTGAAGAAACAGAAGAACCTGTTTCTGAACAAGACCAATTAGAAGCAGAAGTTGCTGAAGAAGCTGCTTCCCAAGAGTAATCTTTTAAAAGGTGAGGGTGATAAGAGGATAGAAGCCTTTTATCACCCTTTTTTCAGGAAAGAAGAAGGAATAACAAAAATTAACGTTTTTTAGGAGGAATTAACATGGCAGTAACTGCTAAAATGGTTAAAGAATTACGTGAAAAAACAGGTGCTGGAATGATGGATTGTAAAAAAGCACTGACAGAAACAAATGGAGATATGGAGCAGGCAATTGATTTTCTACGTGAAAAAGGAATGGCGAAAGCTGCTAAAAAAGCGGATCGTGTTGCTGCAGAAGGTTTAACGCATATTGAATTAGACGGAAACAGAGCTGCAATTATTGAAGTAAACTGTGAAACAGACTTCGTTACAAAGAACGATCAGTTCAAGCAATTGCTTTCTGACCTTGGAAAACACATTGTGAAAAATAATCCTGAAACTGTTGAAGAAGCTTTACAACAGCCATTTTTAGATGGTTCTGAAACAGTTGACGCAGCAATCACTACAGTGGTTTCTAAAATTGGAGAAAAAATCTCACTTCGCCGCTTCACTGTATTAGAAAAAACAGATAATGATGCTTTTGGTGCATACCTTCATATGGGCGGACGTATCGGCGTACTTTCATTGTTAGAAGGTACAACAGACGAAGAAGTAGCGAAAGATGTTGCAATGCATGTAGCAGCTATCAACCCTCGTTATGTATCTCGTGATGAAGTTGCTGAAGAAGAAGTGAACAGTGAGCGTGAAGTGCTTAAAACACAAGCATTAAACGAAGGAAAACCAGAAAACATCGTTGAAAAAATGGTAGAAGGCCGTCTAGGTAAATTCTTCGAAGAAATCGTTCTTTTAGAACAAAGCTTTGTAAAAGATCCAGACCAAAAAGTGAAAAAATATGTTGGAGATAAAGGTGCTTCTGTAAAAGCATTTATTCGCTATGAAGTAGGCGAAGGAATGGAAAAACGTGAAGATAACTTCGCGGAAGAAGTAATGAGCCAAATCAAAAAATAAGTTGTGCAAATTAGGGGACATTAATTTGTTCCCTTCTTTGTAGGGGTTTTTCAAAAGGCCGAGTGAAAACTGAAAAGTTTAATTCGTCCTTTTGAGCATCCTCTTATAGCTATATATTGTAAATATATTTTTTCTCTGGAGGTTATTATGACGACAGCACATTATAATAGAGTTGTGTTAAAATTAAGTGGAGAGGCATTAAGTGGAGAAGAAGGATACGGAATCTCACCTAAAATCATTCATTCCATTTCAGAACAGGTTAAAGAAATTGTAGAGCTTGGTGTAGAGGTTGCTGTAGTAGTCGGCGGCGGTAACATCTGGCGCGGTAAAGTAGGATCAGAAATGGGCATGGATAGAGCTTCAGCTGATTATATGGGGATGCTTGCAACAATTATGAATTCTCTTGCTTTACAGGACGGACTGGAAACGATTGGTGTACAGACCAGAGTACAGACATCCATTGAAATGAGACAGGTTGCTGAACCATACATACGGCGGAAAGCGATTCGCCATCTGGAGAAAAAGCGTGTTGTTATTTTTGCTGCTGGTACTGGAAATCCTTATTTTTCTACAGATACAACAGCTGCATTACGGGCTGCAGAAATTGAAGCAGAAGTGATTTTAATGGCTAAAAACAACGTGGACGGCGTTTATACAGATGACCCTAAAATCAACAAAGAAGCAAAGAAATATGATTCACTCACTTATTTAGAAATGTTAAATGAAGGATTAGGTGTAATGGATTCTACCGCTTCTTCATTATGTATGGATAATGACCTGCCGCTGATTGTCTTCTCTATTATGGAAGAAGGTAATATTAAACGAGTTGTGCAAGGTGAAAATATCGGAACAACGATAAGGGGGAACTAAACATGTCAGAATCAGTGATAAAAGATACGAAGGAAAAAATGGAACAAGCTGTTCAAGCTTTCTCAAGAAATCTAGCTTCTGTTCGTGCTGGACGTGCCAATCCAAGTCTATTAGATACGGTTTATGTTGATTATTATGGTGCTTCTACACCGCTGAACCAACTAGCTCAGGTAGGTGCTCCAGAAGCAAGACTGCTGACCGTTACTCCATACGATAAGTCAGCAATTGGTGATATTGATAAAGCAATTCAAAAAGCGGACTTGGGACTTTCTCCATCAAATGATGGAAACATCATCCGCATCAATATTCCTGCTCTTACCCAAGAAAGAAGAAAAGACTTGGTTAAAGTAGTAGGGAAATATGCAGAAGAAGCTCGTGTACAAATTAGAAATCTTCGCCGCCAGGCAAATGACCAGCTTAAAAAAGCTGAAAAAAATGGTGATATGACAGAAGACGATTTAAGAGCATTTCAAGATGATGTTCAAGAAACAACAGACGCGTATATTAAGCAAATTGAAGATTTAGCAAAAACCAAAGAAAATGAAATTATGGAAGTGTGATAGGGGATACATGCCTTCTATCCATCTTAACAGCACAAACCCTGGCAAAATATATTTTGTTTAAAGGTGACAGTTTTCTGCTAACGTAGTAAGATGCCATTAAGCCCTCTTATTAAAGGGGGTTTTTGTATTAATGTTACTGGCTATCATGCACTTATATATGAGTGGATAAAAAAGACTTCCGCATCCGCTGTATGTCGCGGTTAGCGGAAAATCCTTTTCTAGATGTGTCATGTTATCGTATTTTAAAAAAAACAGTCGATTTCATACATGTTAAACGAAATACAGTCATATTATTTATTGGCATGGTCATGCCTTTCATCCCTTGTTCTTCGAAAAAAGATGAAGAGGGTTATGAACAAACAACCATTCGGGGGACGGAAAATGTCTATTAAAATTCCTTTTTTATCAAAACAACCAAAAGAATCGGATTCACTTTCTGAAGAGAATGCTCCCAATCATGTTGCTATTATCATGGATGGGAATGGCAGATGGGCACAAAAACGGGGATTACCCAGGTTTGCTGGTCATAAAGAGGGTGTATCTACGGTGAATAAAATCGTTAAAACCGCTGTGAAAGCAAATGTGAAGGTTTTAACGCTTTATACTTTTTCAACAGAAAACTGGAAACGGCCAAAACAAGAAGTGGAATATATTTTAAAACTTCCAAAAGAGTTCTTGCATGTATATTTACCAAGCTTAATGGAAAATAATGTTCGTATCCAAACGATAGGCGATTTTCAGGCATTGCCGAGCCACACACAGGAAGCAGTAAACTATGCAAAAGAAAAAACAAAGCATAATGATGGTCTTATTTTAAACTTTGCCCTTAATTACGGCGGCCGATACGAGATTTTAAAAGCAGTCAAGCAAATCGTATCGGAAGTAAAAGAAGATGATATCGATATGAGCAGCTTAGATGAAGAAACCTTTTCAAAATATTTATATACAACTGGTGTCTCTGACCCGGACCTGTTAATACGTACTGGCGGCGAATGCCGTTTAAGTAATTTTATGCTTTGGCAAATGGCGTATACGGAGTTTTGGTTTACAGATAAACTATGGCCGGAGTTTACAGAAGAAACATTCTATGAAGCATTACTTGCATATCAGCATCGGAAAAGACGATATGGAGGTATATAAGGTGATGATGATTTAATGAAGCAACGAACGATAACAGCAATTATAGCTCTGCTTGTATTTGTGCCGATTATTATTATTGGCGGTTTGCCATTTACTATTTTTGTCTATCTGTTAGCGACGATAGGGATAGTTGAATTAATGCGGATGCGCCATCCTGACAAGAATTTTTTTCCGTATGTTTTATCAGCTTTACTGACGTGGGTTATTTTACTGCCTAATGAATTACTGGCTGATATTGAATGGCTGACGAAGTATGAATTGATTTCTATCTTTATTTTTGTTTTATTGGCGTATACCGTGCTTGTAAAAAATGAGTTTACTTTTGATCAGGTGGGCTTTGTTGTTCTTGCGGCGTTTTATGTTGGTTTAGGATTCTTTTATTTGCTGCAGACTAGAGATGGAGAAAATGCGCTGAGAAATATTTTATTTGCATTTTGCATTATTTGGGCAACAGATACAGGAGCCTATTTATTTGGACGCAAACTGGGAAAGCATAAATTATGGCCGACTATCAGCCCGAAGAAGACCGTTGAAGGCGCGCTGGGAGGTATTTTTGTAGCTGTAGTTGTAGCTGTGATTTTTCACCTGATAGCACCATTTGAGCAATCCTGGCTGACATTGATTATTGTTACGATGATAGCTTCTGCCTTTGGACAAATCGGTGATTTGGTTGAATCTGCCTTTAAACGTGTGTATCATGTGAAGGATTCCGGGAATATTCTTCCTGGACACGGCGGCATTTTAGATCGCTTTGACAGCATGCTTTTTGTTTTTCCATTACTGCATTTTATTCACTTTTTTTAACAAATAGAAGCGAATATTGTAGAATTGGTAAAGTAAGCTGACTTATTGAATATACTAGGTGAAGAGCTTTCTTTTGGATAATACATAACAAAATTACATTATCGGACAAGTTAGCATATATGTTATTCTTGTCCCGGCACATACATGTATAGTTCCTGCTGAAGGATACTATATGGATGAGAAATAAATGATTGTTATGTGAACTTGTTGCGGAGAATCAAATGGTTAAATACTCCCTAACAACCTCTTTCTACCTTTATAAAAAAGGAAGGTGCTGTCATGACAACGGTTATTGCGTTTATATTGATGTTTGGTTTGCTCGTTTCCATCCATGAGTGGGGCCATCTGATTTTTGCAAAAAGAGCAGGCATGCTTGTCCGTGAATTTGCAATTGGCTTCGGGCCCAAAATATTGTCATTCACAAAAAATGAGACACTTTATACAATCCGGTTAATTCCGGCGGGCGGATATGTCCGTGTTGCTGGAGATGACCCGGAAATTGTAGAGTTAAAACCAGGGCATCATATTGCGCTTGATTTTAACAGAGATGGAAAAGTATCTAAAATTATTGTAAATAACAAATCAAAGCATCCGAATGCCCGCACGATTGAAGTAGAGAAGGTCGACCTTGACCATAAGCTGTATATCGAAGGCTATGAATTGGATGACGAAGAGACAAAGCTACATTTCGATGTCGATCCCAAAGCGATGTTTATCGTGGATGAGCAGGAAACACAGATTGCTCCTTTCGATAGACAATTTGCATCTAAAACGGTCGGACAGCGTGCCATGCAGCTTTTTGCCGGTCCAATGATGAACTTTGTCCTTGCTATCTTTATCTTCCTGCTTATGGGAATGATTCAAGGCGTTCCGGTAGAGGAAGCACAAATGGGTGAGGTTCAACCGGAAAGCCCGGCAGAAGAAGCGGGGCTGCAGGAAAATGATGTTATTACACAAATAGGAGACCAATCTGTCTCAACATGGGATCAATTTACGGATATTGTCCGGGAAAACCCAGATGAGGAATTAGAATTGGTTATCTCCAGAGGTGACACAGAGGAAGAATTGACGGTTGTCCCAGCTGAAGTGGAGACCGTGGACGATAGAGGAGACCCAATTCATATCGGACAAATCGGTGTAACTCCGGCTTATGAAAAAAATATCCTTGGAACATTAGCATTTGGGTTTGAGACAACTTATGAAACGTCGAAGCTTATACTTAACAATTTGGTCATGTTAGTTACGGGCCAGCTTTCCATTGATGTGCTATCAGGACCCGTAGGAATTTATGATGCGACAGATCAGGTTGTTCAATCTGGCTTTACAAACTTTTTAATGTGGACAGCGATGTTGAGTATTAATTTAGGAATTATTAATTTAGTTCCTCTGCCAGCATTAGATGGCGGCCGTTTAATGTTTGTCGGACTGGAAGCCGTCAGAGGAAAACCGATAGCTCCAGAAAAAGAAGGAGTCTTCCATTTTGTCGGGTTTGCCCTCTTGATGCTCTTAATGATTGTTGTCACATGGAATGACATTCAGCGATTATTCTTGTAAAATAAAATAGTAAATCCAATAGGTTACCCTTGTCGGTTTATAGACAAGGGTTTCGTGTTTTTAATTAATAGAGGAGGTTCGAAAAGTCCAATAAAAATGACACTGCGATTAAAGGAACTTCTGCTAAAACCGCCCACGTCCTGTGAGCAACGTAGAAGTCACCACATCCTGTGAAAGTCCGTACGTAAAAAGCTCGTCGCCTTGAACTTTCAACGCACAAATGTTTTCGATGGAACGAGTAACCGCAGTCCCAGGACGTGGCGTTCTTAGCCGGCTAGTCCTGTTTACCGGACTTTTTGAACACACACTAAATAGGAGAAATTTTCTTCCTGTGTAGTCAAATATCTATCTACAATTGGAGGGGTAGAGATGAGTATTTCCAAGCAAGAAAAAATGAGATTACTGCTTGAGCAAATTCAGCTGTCTGACACATCAATTCAAACGTATTTTGCTTCAAGTTATTTAGAAAAAGTAGAGGTTTATAAGCAAGAGAAAAAATGGCATTTTTATATTCATTTAGAGGATGTTCTTCCATTCGATGAATATTTATATTTCCAACAGTCTTTGCAAAAAAGCTTCTCATCCATTGCCGAGAAGGTCGAGCTGACATTACATACAGATAATAAGCAATGTAATGAAAAAGATATTGGTGTATATTGGAAACACTTTTTAGCAACAACTTCCATTTCACCTGCATATCAGGAAATGGTAATGCAGCAAACGCCTCAAATTGTGGAAAATAAGATAATCTTAACTTCAAGAAATGAAGCAGAATCAAATATTTTGAAGAAAAGACTTGAACCAGCATTCAGTCAATTCTGTTATCAAATTGGTTCCAGACCTTACTCCATTGATTTAGAAGTAAATGCTGATCAAAGTGAAATGCAAGCATTCCAAGACAATAAGGCGAAGGAAGATCAGGCGCTTGTCCAAAAAACCGTACAGGAGAAAGAAAAGCGGGATAAAGAAAAGGATACGCCTGTCAGCCAGCCGCTGGCGATCGGTTATAAGATTCAGGACGAGCCGGCAGAGATGAATCAAATCCTGGAAGAAGAAAGACGGATTACTGTACAAGGCTATGTATTTGATTCAGAAATCAGAGAGCTGCGGTCTGGAAGAAGCCTTTTGATTATTAAAGCAACGGACTATACCGATTCCCTGCAAATAAAAATGTTCTCCAAAGGGGATGAGGATGTCAATAAGTTTCAATCTGTTAAAAAAGGGATGTGGGTAAAAGCTCGCGGCAGCATCCAAACGGATATGTATACTAATGAATTGGCAATGATGGCAAAGGATATTCATGAGGTACAAGTAAGAGAAAAACAAGATGAGGCGCCTGAGGGTGAAAAAAGAGCAGAGCTGCACGCACATACGACAATGAGCCAAATGGATGCGGTCGTTTCTCCGGATGCATTGGTTGAACAGGCTGCCAAATGGGGACATCCAGCTGTAGCAATTACAGATCATGCTGGTGTACAAGGATTCCCAGACGCTTACTATGCAGGTAAGAAACATGGCATTAAAGTGCTTTATGGGGTAGAAGCAAATCTAGTCGATGACGGTGTTCCGATTGCCTACAATGAGAGTGACCGTTTATTAAAAGATGCAAACTATATTGTATTTGACGTGGAAACAACAGGGCTTTCTGCTGTGTACGATACGATCATCGAATTAGCCGCGGTAAAGGTACATGATGGTGAAATCATTGACCGATTTGAATCGTTTGCTAATCCGCATCATCCGCTGTCTGAGACAACGACGAATTTAACAGGGATTACGGATGATATGGTTAAGGATGCTCCTGAAGTCGGCGATGTCTTAAAAGATTTTCATGCCTGGATGGGAGAAGACATTTTAGTAGCGCATAATGCAAGCTTTGATATGGGCTTCTTAAATCAAGGATTTAAACGGATTGGCTATGAAAAAGCAGCCAACCCAGTCATTGATACACTAGAATTAGCAAGGTTTTTAATTACAGAGCTTAAAAATCATCGTTTAAATACATTATGTAAGCATTTAGGGATTGAATTGACACAGCACCACCGTGCCATTTATGATGCGGAAGCTACAGGCTATTTATTGTGGAACCTGGTCCAGAAATTAATGGAAAGAGAAATCATCAATCATCAGGACTTAAATAATCATATGGGAGAAAACAATGCTTATCAGCGCTCCAGACCTTTTCACTGTACGATTATAGCGCAGACGCAGGAAGGCTTAAAAAATCTATATAAAATTGTATCCCATGCGCATATTGATTATTTCTACCGTGAACCGAGACTGCCACGGTCTATTTTGAAAAAATACCGTAAAGGTCTCTTGATCGGGACAGCTTGTGACAGAGGAGAAGTCTTTGAAACGATGATGCAAAAATCCGAGGAAGAGGCGGAGCAGGTTGCTGAGTTTTATGATTATATTGAAGTGCAGCCACCTAAAAACTATGTCCATTTGGTAGATAAAGATTTAGTGCAGAACGAAGCACAGATAGTAGATATATTACGAAAGCTTGTCAATCTTGGGGAACGCATGGGGAAATTAGTAACTGCGACCGGGAATGTGCATTATTTGCAAGATATTGATAAGCAGTACCGGCAAATCCTGATTGCATCGCAGGCTGGTAATCCATTAAACAGGCAGACACTGCCGGATACACCATTCCGGACGACAGGTGAAATGCTTGGTGCTTTCTCCTTTTTAGGAAAAGAAAAAGCAAAAGAAATTGTGGTTCAAAATACGCAGCAGTTAGCTGACAGTATAGAGGATATCTCTCCTATTCAGGATGGCTTGTTTACGCCGAATATCGAAGGCGCGGAACAGGAAATGCGTGATTTATGCTATGATATGGCGAAAAAAGTATATGGTGAGCCGATACCGGAAATTGTTACCAAACGGTTGGAGACAGAATTAGAAAGTATTATCGGAAACGGATTCGCGGTAATTTATTTGATTTCCCATAAACTGGTTAAAAAATCCTTGGATGATGGCTACCTTGTAGGTTCACGGGGCTCAGTCGGATCCTCCTTTGTTGCTACGATGACCGAAATTACAGAGGTTAACCCGCTTCCGCCGCATTATGTCTGTCCAAGCTGTAAGCACTCTGAGTTCTTTACAGACGGATCTGTAGCGAGCGGTTTTGACCTGGAAGATAAAAATTGTCCAGAGTGCGGTGCTGCACTTGTAAAGGATGGACAGGATATTCCTTTTGAAACGTTCTTAGGCTTTAAAGGAGATAAGGTTCCGGATATTGACTTGAACTTCTCCGGAGATTATCAGCCGCGTGCCCATAACTATACGAAAGAACTGTTTGGTATAGATAGTGTGTACCGGGCTGGAACAATTGGAACTGTAGCTGAAAAAACTGCCTATGGTTATGTAAAAGGCTATGCTTCCGATCATCAGCTTGTTTATAAAAATGCAGAGATTGACCGTCTTGTACAAGGCTGTACCGGGGTGAAAAGAACAACCGGACAGCACCCCGGGGGAATTATTGTTGTTCCCGATGATAAGGAAATTTATGATTTTACACCGATACAGTTCCCGGCGGATGACCGGAACAGTGAATGGCGGACAACACATTTTGATTTCCACTCGATTCATGATAATCTGCTGAAGCTGGATATACTTGGACACGATGATCCGACTGTTATCCGCATGCTGCAGGATTTAAGCGGAATTGATCCTAAAACCATTCCGACCGATGATGAAGAAGTGATGAAAATCTTTGGCGGAACAGAGTCTTTAGGAGTTACTCCAGAGCAAATCCAGTGTAAAACTGGCACGTTGGGAGTACCTGAATTTGGTACAAAATTTGTGCGGCAGATGCTTGAGGATACGAAGCCAAATACCTTTGCAGAACTGTTAATTATATCAGGTCTGTCCCACGGTACCGACGTGTGGCTTGGCAATGCACAGGAGCTGATTAATAACGGCACGTGTAAGCTTCCGGATGTTATCGGCTGCCGTGATGATATTATGGTCTATTTAATGCATAAAGGCTTAGAGCCTTCCTTGGCATTTAATATCATGGAGTTTGTCCGTAAAGGTAAAGGGTTGAAGGATGAATGGATTGAGGAAATGAAGAAAAACAATGTACCTGACTGGTATATTGAATCTTGTAAGAAAATCAAATACATGTTCCCGAAAGCCCATGCGGCAGCTTATGTTTTAATGGCTGTACGAATCGCTTATTTCAAAGTGCATCACCCGATTCTTTTCTATGCGGCATATTTCACCGTTCGTGCGGATGATTTTGAGTTAGATACGATGATTAAAGGTTCGGATGCTATCCGTAAACGTATGGAAGAGATTAATTATAAGGGCAATGATGCATCGCCAAAAGAGAAGAACTTATTGACTGTGCTTGAGCTTTCATTAGAAATGTGTGAACGCGGCTTATCTTTAAAAAAGGTAGATTTATATAAATCAAGCGCAACCGAATTTATCGTTGACGGTGATTCGCTGCTTCCTCCTTTCAATGCTGTGGACGGCTTAGGCACCAATGCGGCATTAAATATTGTGAAGGCCCGTGAAGAAGGAGAATTTCTTTCTAAAGAAGATTTAAGAGAAAGAAGTAAAATTTCCAAAACCGTGCTGGAATATTTAGATACACACGGATGCTTAGAAGGTATGGAAGAAAAAAACCAGCTTTCCTTATTCTAAATGTGAAAGACATACGCATAAATCCGTTTGTTTTTGGAGAAACTAAAAGAAATTAGTTGAGGGTAAAAAGCGCTGTAGTATTGATTTGGAGGTTTGCAAAGGGGTATAGAATATGCTATACTATTTTTGTTTAGAATGTTCGATACGTACGAATGTAAAGAGTGGGTGCACACCCACTCTTTATTCATACCTCGCCTAAACAAGACTCTCTGCTTCCCCCGCCGTATTTTAGGCAGGGGTTTTATATTGATTGAAGGCGTGAGGACATGGTTAAAGGAGGTTTACACTTGAGTTCCAAGATAATTGAGATAACAACCGAATTAGTTCATCCGATTTTAGAAGAGAAAAATTTAGAATTAGTTGATATCGAGTATGTGAAAGAAGGGAAAAACTGGTTTCTACGTGTTTATATTGATAAAGAAGGTGGTATTGACATTGTAGAATGCGGTGAGGTCTCTGAACAGTTAAGTGAAAAACTGGATAAAGCTGACCCGATAAAAGAAGCTTATTTTCTAGAAGTATCTTCCCCGGGAGTTGAAAAACCGTTAAAAACACTGGATGACTTTAAAAAGAATATTGGAAACAATGTTTTTGTGAAGTTATATGAAAAAATTGATGGTGAAAAAACGTATGAAGGCATTTTACAAAATGTAGAGAACGATACCCTTTCTATTGAATACAAAATAAAAACGAGAAAGAAAATCGTAGAAATACCTTATGATAAGGTAGCAAAAGCAAGACTGGCAGTCTTGTTTTAATGAAGAGTACGAGAACAACATCCAAAAGGGGGAAAAGAAAAAGTGAGCACGCAGTTGTTTGATGCGATTGATCATTTAGCAAAAGAAAAAGGGATAGACAAGGATATATTGATGGAGGCTTTGGAAGCAGCGCTTATTTCTGCTTATAAAAAGAATTTTAAGTCCGCATCGAATGTTCGGGTAGAGTTGAATGAAACTACTGGAAAGATGGCTGTTTACGCAAGAAAAACAATTGTCGAAAATGTAGAAGACTCGCAGCTGGAAATATCTCTTGATGAAGCAAAAAGTATTAATCCGAATTATGATGTAGATGATGTGATTGAAGTGGAAGTAACACCGAAAGATTTTGGACGTATTGCTGCCCAGGCTGCTAAACAAGTAGTTACCCAGCGAGTGCGTGAAGCAGAACGAGGCGTTATCTTCTCGGAGTATATTGATAGAGAAGAAGATGTCATGACTGGAATTATTCAGCGTAAAGATTCACGTTTCGTCTATGTGAACCTTGGCAAAATTGAAGCCAAGCTGGCAGAGGCAGAACAGATGCCTACAGAAGAATACCATATTCATGACCGGCTGAAGGTTTACGTGACAAAGGTTGAGAATACAAGCAAGGGGCCGCAAATCTATATTTCCCGGTCACACCCTGGTTTGTTAAAGCGGTTATTTGAAATGGAAGTTCCTGAAATTTATGATGGAATTGTTGAAATTAAATCTGTTTCCCGTGAAGCTGGCGACCGCTCTAAAATTTCTGTACATGCACCAGACCCGGAAATTGATCCGGTGGGATCTTGTGTGGGACAAAAAGGGCAGCGTGTGCAAGCCATCGTAACAGAATTAAAAGGTGAAAAAATCGATATTGTAGAGTGGTCTGAGGATCCTGTCGTTTATGTATCGAACGCATTAAGTCCTTCTAAAGTATTGAAAGTATTTGTTGATGAGGAAGAAAAAGCAACGACGGTTGTTGTCCCAGATTATCAACTGTCTCTGGCAATCGGTAAAAGAGGACAAAATGCACGTTTAGCCGCTAAACTTACAGGCTGGAAAATTGATATCAAAAGTGAAACGGATGCAAGAGCAGAAGGTTTGCTGGATGATGCAGAAATAGAAGAAGCTTATTCTGACAACGATGAAGATTTGTTTGAATAAGGAGGTATTTTAACTTGGCTAAGAAGAAAAAGATACCAGAGAGAAAATGTGTTATGACAAATGAAATGAAGCCTAAAAAAGAATTGATCCGCATTGTCCGGAATAAAGAAGGGGAAGTGTTCGTTGACGAAACTGGCAAGAAAAACGGACGAGGAGCTTACCTTTCCAAGAATAAGTCTGTGATAGAACAGGCTCGGAAAACCAATGCGCTTAACAAAATCTTGAACGCAGAAGTAAGTCCAACAATCTACGATGAGTTAGAAGCTTTAGTAGAGGGAGAATGACATGAATCCTAATTATTTGAACATCATTGGTCTCGCTGTCCGGGCAGGGAAATGCTCAACAGGAGAAGACACTATTTTAAAGGATATTCGTAAAGGTCGTGCAAAGCTTGTTTTATTGGCAGAAGATATTGGACCGCAAACCAAAAAGAAACTTTCGGATAAATGTACCTCGTACAATGTTCCGTATCGACTTGTTGATAACCGGGATATCTTATCGCAGGCAATCGGGAAAGAACAGCGAGTAGCTATAGCAATACTAGATTCAGGCTTTGCAAAAAAACTCCTTACTCTAGTTGGATAAATAAATCCGGGGGTGAACGCATGAGCAAAATACGTGTATATGAATATGCAAAGAAAAATAAGGTAGCGAGTAAAGAAGTCATTCAATTTTTAAAAGAAAAGAATGTGGAGGTTTCCAACCATATGTCTACGATTTCTGACAATGAAATCAAACAATTGGATGAAAAATTTAACCCGCAGCCAAAACAAGATAAAAAGAAAAACGATCAAGTAAATACGAATAAACAGCAAAAGAATAAAAATACTGGAAATAAACCAAATACAAATCGGAATCCTAAAAAAGATAATCCGAAAAATAAAAAACAAAAAACCTCTAACAAAGGTAAACAACATCAACCACAAAAGGAGCAGTCGTTAGTGAAAGAGACTCCAAGTAAAATTACGTACCACGGTATATTGACCGTACAAGATTTAGCAGAAAAACTTCATAAAGAACCTGCAGAAATCATCAAGAAATTAATGTTTATGGGTATCATGGCTACAAAAAACCAAGACCTTGAAGATGACGCTGTAGAGCTGATTTGTGATGAATATAATGTAGAGGTCGAAAAAGAAATTATTTTAGAAGATACAGACCTTGATAAATATATTGAAGAAGATGACAGTGAAAAATTGCAGGAGCGTCCTGCTGTTGTTACCATTATGGGACATGTTGACCATGGGAAAACAACGTTATTAGATGCTATACGCCATACGAAGGTTACTGCTGGTGAAGCTGGTGGAATCACACAGCATATTGGCGCTTACCAAGTTGAAAATGAGGGCAAGAAAGTTACATTTTTAGATACACCGGGTCACGCAGCGTTTACAAGTATGCGTTCGCGCGGTGCACAAGTAACAGATATTGCTATTTTAGTTGTCGCAGCAGATGATGGCGTGATGCCGCAGACAGTGGAAGCAATCAACCATGCGAAAGCTGCTGGAGTACCAATTATTGTTGCTGTTAATAAAATGGATAAAGAAGGCGCTAATCCGGACCGCGTGATGCAGGAATTAACAGAGCATGAACTGATTCCTGAAGATTGGGGAGGAAGCACCATCTTTGTTAACCTTGCTGCACTTAAAGGGGAAGGTATTGACGATCTGCTGGAAATGATTTTATTAGTTGCAGAGGTAGAAGAATTAAAAGCAAATCCAGATGCGAAAGCTTTCGGTACAGTAATCGATGCGCAGTTAGATAAAGGCAGAGGTTCTGTGGCAACACTGCTTGTGCAAAACGGTACTCTGCATGTAGGAGATCCGCTTGTTGTCGGCAGTACGTATGGTAAAGTTCGTGCTATGGTAAATGATTTGGGACAACGCGTAAATCAAGTAGGACCGTCAGCTCCAGTTGAAATTACGGGGTTACAGGATGTTCCGCAGGCAGGAGACCAGTTCCTTGCATTTTCTGATGAGAAAAAAGCGCGTCAAATTGGGATTGCCCGTCAACAGAAGCGGATCGATGAAAACCGCGGCGGCCAATCAACTGTCAGCCTGGATGATTTATTTGAACAAATCAAGCAGGGTGAAATGAAAGAATTAAATATCATTGTGAAAGCGGACGTACAAGGTTCTGTGGAAGCATTAGCCGCTTCTTTACGCAAGATAGAAGTAGAAGGCGTCAATGTTAAAATCATTCATACAGGCGTAGGAGCGATTACAGAATCCGATATTATCTTAGCTTCGGCATCCAATGCAATCGTTATTGGTTTCAATGTCCGCCCTGATGTCAATGCAAAAAGAGCTGCAGAATCCGAAAAAATCGATTTACGTCTGCACCGTGTTATTTACAGTGCGATTGAAGAAATTGAAGCAGCAATGAAAGGTCTGCTGGATCCAGAATATGAAGAAAAAGTTATTGGTCAGGCGGAAGTACGTGAAACATTCAAGGTATCACGTATTGGTACCATTGCAGGAAGCTATGTAACAGACGGAAAAATTACCAGAGATTCGAGCGTTCGTCTTATTCGTGACGGTGTGGTTCTTTATGAAGGTGAATTACAAGCATTGAAACGGTTTAAAGATGACGTAAAAGAGGTACAACAGAATTATGAATGTGGAATTACATTGGCTAACTTTAATGATATTAAAGAAGGCGATATTATCGAAGCCTATGTAATGGAAGAAATGGAACGAAAATGATTCTCTATGCAGAAGTAGAATGTATGTTGTATGAAGGGAATTCCTTAAAAGCAAAGCGCTCCGTGTTGAAGCGGGTTATGAATAAACTGCGCCAATCGTTTAATGTTTCTGTAACTGAGCTTGAATTTCACGATTTATGGCAACGAACCAAACTTGGGATAGTTATTATTTCGACGGATTATGTGCATGCTGAAAAAGTAATACAACAAGCTTTACACACAATAGATTCTTTTTCTGAATTAGAAAGAACTATAACGAATATCGAACGATTATAACGAAAATGCATAGAGCTATGTGAGGTGAGATAAATGGCTGAATTAAGAGCTCATCGAGTTGCAGAACAGATGAAAAAAGAACTGGGTGATATTTTATCCAGAAAAATCAAAGACCCCCGCGTTGGTTTTGTGACGGTTACCGATGTAGAAGTAACCGGTGATCTGCAGCAGGCGAAGATTTTTATTTCTGTATTAGGTGATGAGAAGAAAAAGCAGGAAACATTATTGGGGCTTGCAAAAGCAAAAGGGTTTATCCGTTCAGAAATTGGCAAGCGAATTCGTTTGCGCAAAACCCCTGAACTTACCTTTGAATTTGACGAAGCAATCGAGCAAGGTAACCGAATAGACTCTATCTTAAGAGATCTTAATAAGTAATGCTAAAAAACTGATCCCTCTGCTCCTTGGCAAGGATCAGTTTTTTTACAAGAATAAGAAAGTATATAAAAAATGCTGAATATAGCCGCTCCAACGGGTTTCATGGGGTGAGTAATCGCAACCCCAGAA
Source organism: Oceanobacillus oncorhynchi (assembly GCF_000821065.1). Classification (GTDB taxonomy): domain Bacteria; phylum Bacillota; class Bacilli; order Bacillales; family Amphibacillaceae; genus Oceanobacillus; species Oceanobacillus oncorhynchi. The sequence goes on along the minus strand of NZ_CDGG01000001.1, from coordinate 4,212,924 downwards.
ATACACTCCGCTTTCCGTGGACTTGAGCTCAGCCTCCTCGAAAAAAAGAAGTTCGCTTTTTTCCTGCGGGGTCTTCACCCTGGGACTGCGATTACTCGCCCCACCGAAGACCATTGCGCATTCCCACAGGAGTCTCCGTGTATTTCTTCTGGGACTGGGACTGCGATTACTCGTCCCACCGAAAACCATTGCGATTACTCGCCCCATCAAAACCGTCGCTAGAATTTGCGTTATTTCCTTGAAAAAAAAGCAAATAAAACATAATTCCACTTAGATGGGAGCGGATGTTGTCGACTCCTGCGGGAAAAGCAACAGGTAGACCTGAGCAGGAAGCGGTTTTCTTACCGTGCGGCTGAACGTTGCCCGCGGAAAGCGACTTCCCGGAGCGGACATCTCTTTGGCAAGAACACCGATGTTTTAAAGACCAAGCGGTATTCTTGGTTTTTCTTAAAATTTATTTCAAAAGGAAAAAGAGGTGTAATGACGATGAATGGTATCCTGCCGCTGTGGAAGCCAAAAGGAATGACTTCTTTTGATTGTGTGGCTAAATGCCGCCGCTACTTCCATACGAAAAAGGTTGGTCATACAGGGACATTGGATCCGGAAGTGGAAGGCGTGCTGCCTATTTGTATTGGCAATGCGACCAAAATTGTTCCCTTTCTCACAGATACAAAAAAAGTTTATGTTGGGACAGTTGCATTAGGATCCACTACAGAAACAGAGGACGCCACAGGGAATATTGTAGAAGAAAAAGAAGTTACGCACATGCCGGGAAGAACAGAGGTTGAAGCGGTGTTAGAAAAGTTTCAAGGAACGATTACACAAATACCGCCCATGTATTCTGCTGTAAAGGTCAATGGAAAAAAGCTGTATGAATATGCCAGAGCAAATGAAAAAGTAGAAAGACCAAGCAGGGAAGTCTTTATTCATGATATACAGCTTGGGTCTATAGATGAGGAAAAAAACGCTTTTGACATCTATGTAGAATGCTCCAAGGGGACCTATATCAGAACATTATGTGTGGATATCGGGAAGGAATTAGGATATCCGGCACATATGCTGCAGTTAGAAAGAATCCAAACCGGTAGTTTTTCCAAGAAAAATACGGTCACTTTTGCTATGATAGAAGAGGCGGCTGCCAGAGGTGAACAAGAGCAGTTATTAAGCCCGATTTCAGAGGGGGTAAGTCATCTAGTACATCAGGAAGTAGATGATGCATTAATGTTTCGCATTAAAAATGGTCAAAAATTAGCTGTTACCGATGCTCCTCTGACAAATAATCCGTTTGTGTTTACAAACAACGAAGAAGTATTAGCCATTTACGAAAAGCATCCGGAAAAACCGGATCAAATTAAACCATTAAGGGTATTTTAACGAGAGAAAGTGCAGGTGTAGCAGGATGAAAACAATGGAATTATCCTATCCGCATATGTTACATAAGGAGGATTTACCAGAAACAGTAAGTGCTATCGGTTTCTTTGACGGTATTCATAAAGGACATCAAAAGGTCATTCAGCAGGCAGTTGATAAAGCAAAAGAAAATAATATGGAGAGTGCAGTTATTACTTTTTTTCCGCATCCATCGGTTGTGCTGAGAAAAGATGTCCATCAGGTGAAGTACATAACCGTATCTTCTGAAAAACAGGCCATACTGGAAAAGCTTCAAGTAGACCGTCTGTATATCATCCGGTTTGATCAAGAATTATCGAAGCTCAGTCCGCAGGCTTTTATTGACCACTTTATTATTGGCTTACATATCAAGCACCTTGTAGCAGGCTTTGATTACTCATTCGGCCATAAAGGGCAGGGCAAGATGGCAGATATGCAGGACTATGCTAGAGATTTATTTACATGGGAAACCATCGGTAAAATCACATTAGATGAAGAGAAGGTCAGCTCCACCCGAATAAGAGCGGAATTAGCATCAGGAAATATGGAGCAGGCAGCACAATTGTTAGGAAGAGCCTTTGAAACAACTGGATTGGTCGTAAAAGGAGCACAGCGCGGGCGTGAGCTTGGTTATCCAACTGCTAATCTGTCTATATCCAAAGATGCCTTGCTGCCCAAGCAGGGGGTATATGCAACGCTCGTCCGTCATCAGGATAAAATATATGGCGGAATGGCGAATATCGGAACGAATCCGACATTTACAGAAACGATGGAGAATATGTCTGTCGAAGTATACCTGTTTGACTTTGACGGTGATTTATACGGGGAAGAATTAACGATAGAATGGTTATCTTATACAAGAGAAGAAATAAAATTTGACTCAAAGGAAGCTTTGATTGAAAGAATGCAGCAGGATGAGGAAGAAATTAGGGCTTATTTAGCAAATAGAAAAACTAATACTTGATTTTTCTCTTCAAAAACGCTATTCTTATATTTGTACAACCATCGCTTGGCATCACGTAACTCCGACGTATGCTAGGGGATTGGGGATAACAAATTTTATTTTGGAGGTGCCATCATGGCAATTACACAAGAACGCAAGAACGAAATTATTAATGAGTACAAGGTTCACGATACAGATACTGGATCTCCAGAGGTTCAAATCGCTGTTTTAACTGCAGAAATCACTGCATTAAACGAACATTTACGTACACACAAAAAAGACCATCATTCACGCCGCGGTCTTTTGAAAATGGTAGGTAAACGCCGTAACTTGCTAACTTACCTACGTAATAAAGACGTTACTCGTTACCGTGAATTAATCAAAAAACTTGGTTTACGTCGTTAATAAACGCAAAAAGCAGGAGAAATCCTGCTTTTTCTTTTATGTAAATAATCCTATAAGAGGATGTTCAAAAAGTCCAATAAAAATGACACATCGAATTTCTGCGTTGACGAGCTTTTTCCGATACTCACATATTTAAAGACATAGAGGAACTTCTGTTAAGAGCGCCCACGTCCTGTGGGCAACGCAGAAGTCACCACTTCCTGTGAAAGTCCGTTCGTAAAAAGCTCGTCGCCTTGAACTTCTTGGTCCTATTTATCGGACTTTTTGAACACACACTATAAAACGATAGGATTGTTCAATCAGGATGTATTTTGAACGCCATATAAAAGGTAGTGATTGATTCCTGACAGGCTATCGTTTATTCTATAAAAAGGGATTCTTTTGTGAATAATAGAAAATAGAAGAAAAATGTAATATATGAAGAGCTACATATATACTTAAATTACTGTAGCCTTGAAAGGAGCAACAAAACCAATGGCAGATGAAAAAAAGCTATTCTCTACGGAGATTTCAGGAAAGAAATTTACGGTTGAAGTAGGGGAGCTGGCTAAACAAGCAAACGGTGCCTGCATGATTCATTATGGAGACACGTCGGTATTATCTGTAGCAACAGCTTCCAAAGAACCAAAAGATTTACCATTCTTTCCGTTAACCGTGAATTATGAAGAAAGATTATATGCGGTAGGCAAGATACCAGGAGGATTTATTAAACGCGAAGGACGTCCGAGCGAAAAAGCAATCCTGTCTTCCAGACTGATTGACCGTCCAATCCGCCCGTTATTCCCTGACGGATTTCGTAATGAGGTGCAAGTAATCAGCACGGTAATGAGTGTCGATCAGGACTGTTCTTCCGAAATTGCTGCAATGATCGGGTCATCTATTGCGTTAAGCATTTCAGATATTCCTTTTGAACAGCCGATTGCAGGTGTCCATGTCGGACGTGTCGATGGAGAACTGATTATTAACCCTACGATAGAACAAGAAGCAAAAAGTGATATCGAATTGACTGTTGCCGGAACAAAGGATGCCATTAATATGGTTGAAGCTGGTGCCGACGAAGTGCCGGAAGATGTTATGCTGGAAGCAATCATGTTTGGTCATGAAGAAATCAAACGCCTCGTTGCATTCCAGGAGGAAATTGTACAAGCATTCGGCAAAGAAAAATTCGAAGTCGAAATCGCAGAAACTGACGAAGAACTTGTACAAAAAGTGGAAGCAGAAGCAAAAGTAAAACTGCTTGAAGCAATTCAAGTTGTTGAAAAACATGCCCGCGAAGATGCAATTGATGCAGTGAAGCAGGAAATTGTTGAAAAGTATGAAGCAGAAGAAGCGGAAGAAGAAACGATTAAGCAAGTAAAATCTGTATTAAACAGTCTTGTGAAAGAAGAAGTACGCCGCTTAATCACCAAAGAAAAAGTACGCCCAGACGGCCGAAAAGTAGATGAAATCCGTTCATTATCTTCCCGTATCCATGTCCTTCCGCGTACACATGGTTCTGGTTTATTTACACGTGGACAGACACAGGCCTTAAGCATATGTACATTGGGAGCATTAGGTGATGTGCAGATTTTAGATGGACTGGATTTAGAAGAAACAAAACGTTTTATGCATCATTATAATTTCCCGCAATACAGTGTAGGAGAAACTGGACCTATCCGCGGACCGGGCCGCCGTGAAATTGGCCATGGTGCACTGGGAGAACGCGCACTGGAAAAAGTAGTGCCAAATGAAAAAGATTTCCCTTATACAATCCGCTTAGTATCTGAAGTACTTGAGTCTAATGGTTCTACTTCTCAGGCAAGTATCTGTGCAAGTACATTAGCAATGATGGATGCAGGTGTTCCGATTAAAGCGCCAGTAGCTGGTATTGCTATGGGACTGGTGAAATCAGGAGAGGACTATACGATTCTTTCTGATATCCAGGGGATGGAAGATGCGCTTGGAGATATGGATTTTAAAGTAGCCGGTACAGAAAAAGGTGTTACTGCGCTGCAAATGGATATTAAAATCGACGGTTTATCCAGAGCGATTTTAGAGGAAGCATTGACACAGGCGAAGAAAGGCCGTATGCATATCCTGGATTCCATGCTTCAAACCATTCAGGAGCCAAAAGATGAGCTATCTGAATATGCACCAAAAATCTTGACCATGTCGATTAACCCAGATAAAATTCGTGACGTCATTGGGCCGAGCGGAAAACAAATCAACCAAATCATTGATGAAACAGGCGTGAAAATCGATATTGAACAAGATGGTAATGTCTTTATCTCATCTACAGACAGCGAGATGAATCAAAAAGCGAAGAAAATTATTGAAGATCTTGTCCGCGAAGTCGAAGTCGGTCAGCTGTACCTTGGTACCGTGAAACGTATTGAAAAATTTGGTGCTTTTGTTGAGCTCTTCAAAGGAAAAGATGGGCTTGTCCATATTTCCGAGCTGGCGGAAGAACGTACAAATAAAGTGGAAGATGCTGTTTCTATCGGCGATCAAATCATGGTAAAAGTAAAAGAAATTGACCGTCAAGGAAGAGTTAACCTTTCCAGAAAAGCAGTACTGCAAGATGAAAAGAAAGAAAATGCTAAATCATAGTAAGAAAAATAATTAATTAAAGAAGAAAATATATTTCTGTGATAAAAAAGAAGCTGGTGTTAAATTCAGTTTCTTTTTTTATGGAGACAGAATAAAAAATGCATCGCTTAAAATACATTCATACTTGTCCCTCTAAAAGCATAAAAATACGAAGAGGGAGGGATTAAAGATGAAGCGGTATTTTAAGTATGTCCATGTTCTTGTTTTCCTGATTCTAATTTTCACGGTATTTGATATACGATATAATCCTTTTCAAACAGAGACGGTCATGATAGAACCATCAGAAATAGAAGTGAGTGCAACAAATGATGCCCTTTATATGGAGATTGAAGAAAAGAAAGGGGCTTACCAGGAAGAACCAGAAAATGCTTATATTGATGAGGTTTGGAAGAAGACACCAGGAAGAAATGGATTAGAAGTGAATGTGGAAGAATCGTATCAGAAAATGAAAGAAGCAGATAAATGGAATGAAAGCTTACTTGTTTTTAATGAAACCTCTCCTGATATCTTACTGGAGAACCTGGAACCAGCTCCAATTTATCGAGGGCATCCCAAAAAAGAAATGGTCTCTTTCTTAATCAATGTTTCCTGGGGGGAAGCATATATCCCGGAAATGCTGCAAATTTTAAAAGACCATCAAGTGAAAGTCACTTTTTTTATTGAAGGGAAATGGGCGCAAAATAATTCTGACCTTGTTAAAATGATTGAAGAGGAAGGACATTTAATTGGTAATCATGCCTATAATCATCCGGATATGGCTGCACTTGATAAAAGCAATGCCTATACGCAGATAGAGGAAACAAATCAAATTTTAAAAACCATCACAGGAGAACAGCCTAAATGGTTCGCGCCCCCAAGCGGAAGCTTTAAAGATGAAACAGTAGAAACTGCTGCAGAGCTGGAGATGGAAACAATTTTATGGACAGTTGATACAATTGATTGGAAGAATCCATCGGTATCTGTTATGGTTAATCGGATAGAAAAAAATGTTCACCCTGGAGCGATGATTCTCATGCATCCAACGCAGGCAACAACGAATGCGTTAGAGCAAATGATTACCATTATCAAGAAAAAAGATTATAAAATAGGAACCGTAGAATCGTTGTTAAGTGAATCACGTTAAGCTGAGATATTTAGGAGGATATGTATTGGTAGAAAAATATACAAGCAGTAATGGAGTACGGATTGTGTTAGAATCAATGCCGGCGGTACGTTCCGTCACGATTGGTATTTGGGTTAAAATTGGATCTAGAAATGAAAATCTCCATAATAATGGCATTTCTCATTTTTTAGAGCATATGTTTTTTAAAGGAACGAAAACAAGAAGCGCACAGGATATTGCAGAAGCATTCGACTCTATCGGCGGGCAAATCAATGCTTTTACATCGAAGGAATATACATGTTTTTATTCAAAGGTTTTAGATACACATAAAGAATTTGCTTTGGAAGTATTAGCGGATATGTTTTTTGAATCTACATTTGATGAAGATGAAATGGAAAGAGAAAAAAAGGTTGTCTACGAAGAAATAAAAATGTGCGAGGATACACCGGATGATATCGTTCATGATTTGCTGGCCGAAGCTGCCTATGGTGAACACCCATTGGGATATCCAATTCTCGGAACAGAAAAACAGCTGGCATCTTTTGATCAAAAGCAATTACAGGAGTATGTAGAAGCTAATTATACACCTGATAATGTAGTTGTTTCGGTTGCCGGCAATGTATCCCATTCATTTATCAATGAGATCGATGCTTATTTTGGCTCTTTTACAAGAAAGGCATCTGAAGAAACAATCATCAAGCCCGCCTTCTTGCAGGAAGCAATTTACCGGAGCAAGGATACAGAGCAGGCACATCTTTGCCTTGGCTATAATGGATATGAAGCGGGAGACAAGCATCTATATCCATTATCTATCATGAATAACGTGCTTGGGGGCAGCATGAGCTCACGTTTATTCCAAGAAATACGTGAGAAAAAAGGACTGGCCTATTCTGTTTTTTCTTATCATGCAGCATTTATAGATGATGGCTTGCTGACCATTTATGCCGGCACAAGAAAAGATCAGCTGGGTCAATTAGAAGAAGTGATGAATTCTACACTTCATCATTTTATAGAGCATGGGTTAACAGAAAAAGAATTACGAAACAGCAAAGAACAGATTAAAGGAAATCTGATGCTGGGATTAGAGAGCACCAACAGCCGAATGTCACGGAATGGACGGAATGAATTATTATTGCAAAGACATCGTACCTTAGATGATTTGATTTTAGAGATTGATGGGATTACCAATGAACAAGTTACAGATGTTATTAAAAATGTGTTTAAGCAAAAGCCGTCACGGGCATTGATAGCACCGGAAGATACGCGCAAGTAAAAGCATGTTTTTCTTATTTTGGACATATAGTATATAAACGAAACTTCATTATTCTAAGGCTGTGACTGACTGCCTTCAGAACAGAGAAAAGGAGTTTTTCTATGGTACGCTTTCGAGATATGGGAGATAAGGAAATCATCAACGTGAACGAAGGGAAAAGGCTTGGGATGCTTGGGCAGACCGATTTAGAAATCAATCCGAAAACCGGGCAAATCGAAGCGTTTATTGTGCCGAGCTATAAATGGTTCGGCCTTGTAAAAGAGGGAGAAGAAACAAAAATCCATTGGAAGTCTATCAAAAAAATAGGGACAGATATGATTATGATTGATACAGAACTCCCTGAAGAAGGCTAAACAATGTAAAGCTTGTTTATTTTGCAGAACAAGGTAATCAGACACACCTTTTCCTGCCGGATAAACAGGCTTTTTTTCTATGTTTTTTTCCCATCGGGACTGCGATTACTCGCCCCATCGAAAACCGTCGCAGCGGACATCTACTCGGCAAGAACCCGATGTTTTAAAGAACAAGCGGTATTCTTGGTTTTTCTTATTTTTCGAAAATAGGTTTTCACCCTTCTTGCCAGGAAGTCGGTATTTTAATGGCTAAATTGTTCACCACTGAATTAAAAATTCATAAACTATATCGAATCATGAATACGTGAAAAGTTGTCTGGAGGTTATACGTAAAATGAGTCGACGGATTGCAGTAATTGGTGGAGATGCAAGGTATTTAGAGTTAATAAAAATATTGAAAAGCAATCATGCTAATGAAGTAATTCTTTGTGGTTTTGATAAATTAGAGCAGGGATTTACAGGATTAAACGAATCAGCACTGGATGAATTGGACCAGAGCAAGCTGGATGTCGTTGTTTTACCGATAACAGGTACTGATTCAAAAGGGAACGTAGAAACTGTTTTTACAGATAAAAAAATTCATTTAGATGAAGCCTGGTTTCAAAAATTACATTCGGAATGTATGATTTTTACCGGGATGACGAATGCGTACTTAACAAGTATGGCGGAAAAAGCGGGCGTTACCTTAGTGCCGCTGCTTGATCGTGATGATGTTGCCATCTATAACTCCATTCCAACAGCGGAAGGAGCCATTATGATGGCTTTTGAGCATACCGATCAGACCGTCCACTCTTCCCGGGTGATGGTTGTAGGATTTGGAAGGGTAGGGAATACGGTAGCGAATAAATTTTCTGCGCTGGGAGCCAAGGTTTCTGTTTGTGCCAGGAGTATAAGGGATTTAGCGCGTATTACGGAAATGGGTTTACAGGCTGTGCCTTTACACGAATTAAGCAATCATACAGAGAACTGTGATATTTTAATCAATACTATTCCGAGCTTAGTAGTAACCAAAGAAGCGATTCAAAATCTGCCGACAAATGCAGTTATTATTGATCTGGCATCCAAACCCGGCGGAACAGATTTTGATTTTGCGAAAAAGCGTGGTATTCAAGCTATACTGGCGCGCAGTCTGCCGGGAATCGTAGCACCAAGAACAGCGGGGAAAATCCTTGCTAATGTGATGGAACAAATTCTGGAGGAGGAGCGTGCGTCAGAATGACATTCAAGAATAAGCGAATCGGCTTTGGCTTAACAGGATCGCATCATACCCTTCCTCATATTTTTCCAATTATCGAGGAATTGATTGAACAGGGAGCAGAAGTCATTCCATTTATAACAGAAATGGTTCAATACACCGATACGAAGCATGGAAAGGCTGCGGATAACGTGAAGAGGCTTGAAAAAGCAGCCAATCATCCTATTATTACCACTATTCCTGATGCAGAGCCCTATGGACCGGATAAACCACTTGATGTGATGGTGATTGCCCCGCTGACAGGGAATTCGATGAGCAAGCTGGCGAATGCCCATACAGATAATCCGGTTTTAATGGCTGCAAAATCAACGCTCCGAAATGAACATCCTTTATTATTAGCTTTAACAACCAATGATGCGCTTGGGTTAAATGCCAAGAATCTAGCTGTATTGCTTAATGCAAAGCACATCTATTTTGTGCCGTTCGGGCAGGATAATCCGCATCAGAAGCCCTCCTCGCTCTCAGCAAATCTGGATCAATTAATCCCTGCTGCAGAGGCAGCGTTAAAAGGAAAACAAATTCAGCCGATTATTGTACCTTATTCCACGAAAAATGTGTTAAAATGAAGTTTAGTTGACATTTAATAAGTGGAGGGAGTTATTGGAATGGCAGAGCAACAAACATATAATGTAGCCATTGTAGGTGCTACAGGGGCAGTAGGTCAGAAAATCAAACAAATACTCGAAGATAAAAAGTTTCCGGTAAACCAGCTTAAATTACTATCTTCTGCCCGTTCGGCAGGAAAAGAAGAAACTTTTAACGGGGAAACGATTATTGTTGAAGAAGCTGCGCCAGAATCATTTGAAGGAGTAGATATTGCACTATTTTCTGCGGGCGGTTCCATTTCTAAACAACTGGCACCTGAAGCTGTTAAAAGAGGGGCAGTTGTGGTAGATAATACAAGTGCTTTTCGTATGAATGAAGATGTACCGCTTGTTGTACCAGAAGTAAATCCGGAAGATATTGCAAAACATCAAGGGATTATCGCCAATCCAAACTGTTCTACCATTCAAATGGTTGCAGCTTTAAAACCGATAAAGGATGCATTTGGTATAGGGAAAATCATCGTTTCTACTTACCAGGCAGTATCTGGTGCCGGAAATGCAGCGGTAGAAGAGTTATATGAGCAGTCAAAAGAATATTTAGACGGTAACGAAGTAAAAGCAGAGATTTTGCCGGTTAAAGGAGATAAGAAGCATTTCCCGATTGCGTTTAACGCATTGCCGCAAATTGATGTTTTTGAAGATAATGGTTTTACATTTGAAGAGATGAAAATGATTAATGAAACGAAGAAAATCATGCATGATGAGGCATTAAATGTTGCGGCAACCTGTGTGCGCCTTCCATTTGCTACCTCCCATGCCGAGAGTGTTTATATTGAAGTAGATCAGGAAGGCCTGAATGTAAAAGATATTTGGAAGACACTGAAATCTGCAGATGGAATCGTCCTTCAGGATAATCCGCAGGAGCAGGAATATCCGACACCGCAATCTGCTGAAGGCAAAGAGGAAGTTTTCGTAGGGCGCGTAAGGAAAGATTTAGATAATCCAAAAGGATTCCATTTATGGGTAGTATCTGATAATTTATTAAAAGGCGCAGCATGGAATACCGTGCAAATCGCACAAACGTTAGTAAAAAGTGACGGCTTTAAAAAGTAATTAGATATCTTAGTATGTGTTTAAGAAGGCTGATAAAAGAAAAGATGCTTTTCTGGAATAATATTTTCATCTCCCTTCTTGAACCTTCTTGTAAATAATGATGTAATCAATCTATTAGACATCCAGAGTGTAACTTCTTGGATAGTGTTGAGGTGTTAATATTGCAAGTATTAGTACAAAAATTCGGAGGAACTTCCGTACAATCAGAAACGAACCGGGAACATGTTATCCGTCATATTAAAGATGCACTTGTTCAAGAATATAAGTTAGTCGTTGTTGTTTCTGCATTGGGAAGAAAACCGGATCCTTATGCAACAGACAGTTTATTAGGCTTAATTGATTTTCCGGCGAATAAAAACTCAAATCGGGAGCTTGATTTGCTGATGTCATGCGGTGAAATTATTTCATCCGTTGTGCTTTCTAATGAGCTGCAAAAAAACCATGTTTCTGCAACAGCTTTGACTGGTGCACAGGCTGGTTTTGTAACGAGTGAAGATTTTAATCGTGCAAAGATAAAAGAAGTCAATCCGGCCCGTATTTTACAGGAATTAGAAACGCATGATGTCGTTGTGGTTGCTGGTTTTCAGGGCCAGAGCGAGTCCGGAGAAATAACAACGATTGGCCGGGGCGGCAGTGATACTTCTGCAGCTGCCTTAGGTGTTGCGTTGGACGCAGAGCGTATTGAGATTTTTACAGATGTGGAAGGAATCATGACCGCAGATCCGCGTGTCGTAAAAAGTGCGCGTCCGCTTGATGTAGTAACCTATACAGAGATTTGTAATCTTGCTTATCAAGGGGCAAAGGTCATTCACCCTCGTGCTGTAGAAATAGCCATGCAGGGGAAAATTCCGATGCGTATCCGCTCCACCTACTCGGAACGGCTGGGAACACTTGTCACATCTTCCCGGATTGAAGAAGCTGGCGCAGATATTTCCGAACGAATGATAACGGGTATTGCGCATATTGCAAATGTGACACAGATTAAGGTGCAGACGAAAGAATCAGCGTACCGGGTACAGTCGGAAGTATTTAAGGCAATGGCTGAAGCAGGTATCTCTGTGGATTTCATTAATATTTCGCCGACAGGTGTTGCTTATACTGTGCCGGCTGAGCTTACGGCAAAAGCAATTGAAATTTTAGAGGTGCTGGGTTTCCAGCCGGAAATTACCGAGAGCTGTGCAAAAGTATCAGCTGTAGGAGCCGGCATGACAGGAGTACCCGGCGTTGCATCTAAAATCGTGCAGGCATTAACCGATTCTGGAGTGCAGATATTGCAGTCAGCAGACAGTCATACAACTATCTGGGTCTTGGTACATGACCACGAGCTAGTTACAGCAGTTAATGCATTACATGATGTGTTTGGTTTAAGCACAGAGGAAGTATCGCTTTAGAATCATGTAAAAAAACATGAAGCAGGATTTTGGCTGCTTCATGTTTTTTTATGGACTCTAAAATATAAGTTTGGACCGGAAATTTCACTTTATTTCTGCATCTCTTCTTCCGTATGATTTTTAACCGATTGTTTATACTAATCGTATATAAATAGCTGGAAGGAGTTTTTGTATGCGAATGGATACGGATGATAACAACGAAAATCAAGGAGAAGAGGAAAATCAGCCGAATGCATCCTCTCTTGTCGAAAAAATTCAGCAGCTGGGACAGGCGAATGTTCCGCAGGCGCCCGATTCAAATATCCATGTTTTATCCATTATCGGACAGGTAGAGGGACATCTTCAGCTGCCGCCGCAAAATAAAACAACAAAATATGAACACTTGCTGCCGCAGCTGATCGCCGTAGAGCAAAATCCTAAAATCGAAGGATTAATTATTCTTTTAAATACAGTCGGCGGGGATGTAGAGGCTGGACTGGCTCTGGCAGAAATGATTGCGTCGATGTCGAAGCCGACTACTTCGATTGTATTAGGAGGCGGTCACTCCATTGGTGCGCCAATTGCCGTTGCTACCGATTATTCCTTTATTGTGCCGACAGCAACCATGACAATCCATCCGGTCCGGTTAACAGGAATGGTTATCGGTGTTCCGCAAACCTTTGAATATCTGGACAAGATGCAGGAGCGGGTCATTCAGTTTATTGTGGAGCATTCCAATATCGACTCGGAAAAGCTGAAAGAGCTGATGTTTGCAAAAGGCAACCTGACTCGTGATATCGGTACAAATGTAGTTGGCAAGGAAGCAGTGGATTATGGATTAATTGATGAAGTCGGCGGGGTTAAGGAAGCAATACAAAAGTTAAACCATATGATTCAAGGGGTACATCCCGAAAAAGAAGAAGGAGATGCTTCATGATCCTCTATACACCATTATCTTATCAGGATATTTTTCCGGAATCGCAAGGAACTGGAAATGAAATACAAGCAGTAGAGTGGCAGGGAAGAACGGTTTTTGTATCAAAAAATAACGATGGCCATTACCAAATTAATCAGCTAATTTCGAGTAATCCGAATGATTATCTGAATCCGGATTTTTTACCAGGAAGAATTATCAGCTGATGGTAATCTATGCTATAATATAGAAATGGTAAAGAGATAAAATGAAGAAACAATACTGGGTGATATTATAACTGGAACAGCAGCCTCTTTAAAGAGCAGACCTGGAAAAGAAGCATGAATACTTTATTTTCCTGATAAAGTCTCTCTGTCAGCATAAAGAGAACTGATTCCAGTTTCCTTGTTTGTTACCCGGGAGAAGAATATTTTTCTTATTTTAAATCTAGCATTATAGTAATCTTTATTTGTTTTACATACGGGGGTGAGAAAATGGCTGCCAAAAAGAGAAAGAAAAGAAAAAAACGGACAACGAAACAGACGAAAGGCCTGCAAATGGAATTGACCGGGTTATTATTGATTTTTATTGCTATATTCGGAAGCGGGGCAGCTATGTTAAGCGGCGGTGCCATCCCTGATTGGCTAGGAAATATCTTTCAGTTTTTTATGGGGATATGGCATTTCCTTATTCCTGTTGCATTATTTTTGATTGGTTTTTATCTTATCTTCAAAAGAAAGGCGCCAGATTTTTTAACAAGAAGGCTGATAGGTTTTTATATTTTGCTGGCCGGTGTTTTATTGCTGACCCATGTACAAGTCATGGAAAGGCTGCTCGCTAATACAGCAGATGTATCTATACTTCGGCTGACCTGGCAGCTTTACTTTCAATATTTAGATGGGACAGGCACCTTGGTGCAGACTGGCGGGGGGATGATTGGCGCGCTGTTATTTACCGTCTCCTTCTTTTTATTTTCAATTGCAGGGTCCCGGATAGTTGTATTTTTCTGCTTATTGATCGGGATTATTTTTATGACAAATCTATCTATCGGCGATTTTGTTAAAAAGGTAGCAGCAGGGTTTAAAGCCACTTTTGCTTATTTTGGGGAACGTATCCAAAGATCCAGAGCAAATCGGGCGGAGCGGAGAGAAGAAGAACAGAAGCAGAAAGAGATTGCCGACACGGTCGTGCCAAATCAGGAAGAGGCTGGCAATGCGGTTCCGGAAGAACAAGAGTACAGTGCTGAAGAGCTTCTGATTAATAATTTTACCGACGTTGCCTATCAAGACCAGCCGGAACCTGAGAAGAACAAAGGGAAAACAACCCCTTCCAAGGAAAAAACGGCCAATATCGATACAGAAGAAGAAACGCATGAAACCATGCCAATGACAGCAACAGAAAATCATGATTATCAATTGCCTTCTATGGAATTATTAGCTAGCCCGGCTCATAATTCACAGCAGCAGGAGAAATCGCATATTCAAGCAACCGTCCGCAAGCTGGATCGTACGTTTCAAAGCTTCGGCGTCAAAGCGAAAATAGCCAAAGTGCATGTCGGTCCGGCGGTAACGAAATATGAAGTATATCCAGAGTCTGGTGTGAAGGTGAGTAAAATCGTCGGTCTTCATGATGATATTGCGCTGGCTCTTGCTGCGAAGGATATTCGAATCGAAGCACCAATACCTGGCAAATCAGCAGTCGGAATTGAAGTGCCTAACAAGGAAATATCGATGGTTTCGCTCCGGGAGGTTTTAGATAAACAATCGTCTAAAGCAAATAAATTGGCATTTGCTTTAGGCCGGGATATTTCTGGAGAAGCGATAGCCGGCGAATTGAATAAAATGCCTCACCTGCTGATTGCCGGGGCGACAGGAAGCGGGAAAAGTGTCTGTGTAAATGGCATCATTACGAGTATTTTAATGCGTGCCAAACCGCATGAAGTGAAAATGATGATGATTGACCCGAAAAAAGTAGAGTTGAATGTGTATAACGGCATTCCGCATTTATTAACACCTGTTGTGACAGATCCGAAAAAAGCATCCAGAGCGCTGAAAAAAATTGTTGCGGAGATGGAGCGGAGGTACGATCTGTTCTCCGATAGCGGTACACGAAATATGGAAGGCTATAATGCATATATCCGCAAACAAAATGCAAATGCAGGCGAGGAGGAACAGCAGCCTTACCTGCCGTATATTGTGGTTCTTGTGGACGAGCTGGCCGATTTAATGATGGTGGCTTCGAGTGATGTAGAAGATGCAATTACCCGGCTTGCACAGATGGCGCGTGCTGCAGGAATCCATTTGATCATTGCAACTCAGCGTCCATCCGTAGATGTAATAACGGGTGTAATCAAAGCCAATATTCCATCCAGAATTGCTTTTAGTGTTTCATCTACAACGGATTCACGTACTATCCTTGATTCGGGCGGAGCTGAGAAGTTACTGGGCCGGGGCGATATGCTTTATGTTCCTGCCGGAAGCTCCAAGCCTACCCGTGTACAGGGAGCATTTCTGTCAGACGAAGAGGTCGAGCGTATTGTAGACCACTGTATTGAACAGCAGCAGGCAAGCTATCAGGAAGAAATGATACCGGAAGAAACGAATGAAGTAACAGAAGAAGTGGACGATGAGCTTTATGAAGATGCTGTCCAGATGATACTTGAAATGCAAAGTGCAAGTGTCTCCATGCTTCAGCGCCGTTTCCGGATTGGATATACCAGGGCAGCCCGGCTGATTGACGCCATGGAAGCACGTGGCATTGTCGGGCCATATGAAGGAAGCAAGCCTCGTTCGGTTCTGGTATCGAATCAGGAAGAAGAGCATTCCACGACATCATAGAGAAACGCGGTTTATCTGCTAAGGATAAGCCGCGTTTTTAAAATACGGAATTATTAAAGTTCAAAATTTACAGAAGAAGTGGTAGGATAAAGTTAGACTGCCAACAGTGTGCGGAATGTACATCCGCCGCTCAGTGTAAAAGACGAACACATCATTTTTACTGAAAGAGGTGAAGAAATGACTTTACGTGAAGATGCCAGACATTTATATTTGCAGGTAATGGATAAAATAAAAGCAGGTATTGAAGCTGGAACGTATAAAGAGGAAGAAAAATTGCCGTCAGAGTATGAGCTTTCCAAACATTTAGGGATTTCCCGGGCAACGTTGAGAGAGGCGTTAAGAATGCTGGAAGAGGATAATATTGTTACGCGCAGACATGGCGTCGGCACGTTTGTAAATTCAAAGCCGCTGTTTCAAGCAGGCATTGAGGAGCTTAACAGTGTGACACAAATGATCAAACAATCGGGAAAGAAGCCGGGAACACAATATATCAGTACAGAGGTATTAGATGCTGCTGAACAAGAGCAGCGTGATTTCAATTTACCTGATCTAGAATTTGTAACGACCATTGAAAGAATCCGCACTGCTGATGACGCTCCGGTTGTCTTTTGTATAGATACGGCACCGTCGTCCTATCTGTCTTTAGAAAAACTATGGGAGAAGGCATCTATATTCAGTACGATTGAAGAAGCTTCCAATAAGCAAATCGCTTATGCAGTAGCGGATATTGAGCCAATTACATATCATGAACGCATCTATAGTATTTTGCAGTGTACACCGGATGAATCACTTCTTTTATTAAAACAGATGCATTATACAAATGAAGATGAAGCTGTTTTATATTCGATGAATTATTTTCGGGCAGATATGTTTCGTTTTCAGGTTGTCCGGAGAAGGGTATGATATATAAAGCAAATATTTCAGGCTTTCTTTCGATATAATGGTTTATAAAGGAGAGAAAAGCGTAAAATAGAAATAGATCGTAAAGAATGGAGGATAACTATGAGCGTGAAGGAAATCAAACAGGTGGAAAATGATATAAACTTTCATATGCTTCCCAATAAAAAGCATAAAACAATTACTTTTGCAGTTAAGTTCCGTGCCCCATTGGAAAGGAAAACTATCACGAAACGGGCACTGCTTCCCTATATCTTGAAACAAGGTACGGCCTCTTTTCCAACGCGTAAAGAATTGCAGGAAGAGCTAGCTGAATTGTACGGCGCAGTATTATCTATTGGCGGTGCTAAAAAAGGAGAAAACCACATTATAACGTTCTATTTGGAAGTGCCGAATGAAAAATTCCTTCCAGACAGCAGTTCTCTGATTGAACGGGCGATTCAATTGCTGCATGAAATTGTTTATAAACCGAATCAGGAAGGACAGGGATTCTCTCCGCAGGTATTTGACAGGGAAAAAGGGATTCTTCGTCAAAATATACATTCCATCAAAGACGATAAGGCAAGTTATGCGAACATTCGCTTAGTAGATGAAATGTGTGACGGAGAGCCGTATAGTATTCATGCGCAAGGTTATGAAAAGGATCTTTCTTCCTTTTCTAATCAAGAACTGTTTACGTATTATGAAACTATCCGCGACGAAGAAGTGATGGATATTTATGTGAGCGGTGACTTTGAAGCGGATCAAATGCTGCAGCTCTTAACCGGTCAATTTAAACGAACGCTCAAGAAAAAGGAAAGCACGCCTTTTAACCAGGAAGCTTTAAAGCGGACAACTGATGAGAAAGAGCTGATTGAAGAAGATCAGATTCAGCAGGCAAAATTAAATATCGGTTATCGGACGAATATTCTTTACCGGGATGAAAAATATCCGGCGTTGCAGGTTTTTAACGGTATGTTTGGCGGTTTTCCAAGCTCTAAATTATTTATCAATGTAAGAGAGAAAAACAGCCTGGCTTATTATGCTGTCTCTCGCGTAGAGAGTCATAAAGGGTTATTATTTGTGATGAGCGGGATAGCGCCGGAGGACTATGAGAAAGCACTTGCGATTATCCGTGAACAGAAGGAAGCAATGCAGAATGGTGATTTCACAGAAGAAGAATTAGAAGAAACGAAATTGCTTATTATTAATCAATTAAAAGAAACCTTAGACCATGCGCAGGGCATGATTGAATTTATGTATCAGCAAGAGGTGGGACATAAAGAAATGCCGGTGGATGAGCTTTTTGAGGGCATTCGGCAGGTAACCAAAGAGCAGGTTATTGAAGTAGCGAATCAAGTGCAGGAAGCTATGGTTTACTTATTAACAAGCGAAGGAGGGGCGGGTCATGAATAAGCGGTATTTTGAAACAGTTGACGAAACCCTATATGAAAAAAAACTGGATAACGGACTGCAGGTTTGTCTGTTGCCAAAGCCGGAGCTGACAAAGACGTATGGTGTTTTTATGACAAATTACGGCTCGATCGACCAAAGCTTTGTTCCTATAGGTCAGACGGAAGCAATCACTGTACCGGATGGAATCGCTCATTTCTTAGAGCATAAATTGTTTGAAAAAGAAGATCGCGACGTTTTTACAGACTTTACCAAGCAGGCGGCTTCTCCAAATGCATTTACCTCTTTTACCGAGACAGCTTATTTATTTTCTGCAACGAGCAATATTGAGAAAAATGTTTTAACATTGATTGATTTTGTACAGGATCCGTATTTCTCAGAGCAATCGGTAGAAAAGGAAAAGGGGATTATCGCCCAGGAAATCAATATGTACGATGACCAGCCTGATTGGCGCCTGTTTATGGGAACGAATAAAGCATTATTCCATAACCATCCTGTCAATATTGATATTGCCGGGACGGTAGATTCTATTTACACGATTACAAAGGATGATTTGTATACCTGTTATCATACATTTTATCATCCGGAAAATATGATTTTATTTGTCACGGGGAATTTTGATCCAGAGCAGATGATGCAATTGATTTTAGAGAACCAGGAGAAAAAATCATTTGACAAGTTAGAGGAGATTCAGCGGGAATTTCCGGAAGAGCCTGATTACGTGAAAGAAAAGAATTTACAAATTAATATGCCGGTGTCTATCCCGAAATGCGCTGTCGGTATCAAAGAGCCTAACCAGCAGCTACAGGGAGAGGATTATTTAAAACGTGATTTATTAACAGATATGGTGCTCGATTATTTCTTTTCAACCGGCGGGGAATTTTATCAAAAACTATATGAGGAAGATATCATTGATAACAGCTTCTTTTTTGAAAGTAATCTGCAAACCTCCTTTGGTTATGTTTCCATCGGATCCAATACGAACCAGCCTGACGTATTCTCTGCACGGGTACAAGAAATGCTATTATCAACCAGAGAGATGGAAATTAGTGAAGCTGCCTTTGAACGTATGAAAAAGAAAAAAATGGGGCAGCTGCTCCGTGCGATGAATTCGTTGGAGTTTATTGCTAATCAATTTGCTACATTATCGTTTAAAGACGTGAATTTACTTGATATCGTGCCATTCATCCAAAAACTGACTGTCCAGGATATCAATGACTTTTTAAATACATGGATTGAAGAAGACCGTCTGGCAACCTGTACGATTCAAAAGCAGACGGTGGAAAAATGAAGGGGAATATCCTCTTAATCGGAGCAAGCGGAGATATCGGTTCTGCTGCTGCCAAAAAACTGATGAGTGATGGATATCACCTTATCCTGCATTATCATTCCAATCAGGCCTCAGTAGAAGCATTGATGGAAGTCGATAAACAACATGCTGTTTTAGCTGCTTATCAGGCAAATTTAGCAAATGAAGCAGAGGTGAATGCGTTTATCGAAGAAATATCCTTTGCGGTGGATGGGATTGTTTTCGCCGGCGGTCATGCTCATTATGGGCTGTTTCAGGATATGAAGCCGAAAGAAATGGATGATTTACTACAGGTTCATGTGAAATCACCGTGGCTGATTACCCACCATTTTTTACCGGATATGATTCGCCAGAAACGGGGCGCTATTTTATTTGTGACAAGTATGTGGGGAGACCATGGGGCAAGCAACGAAGTGGTTTACTCCAGCGTAAAAGGCGCTCAAAATATATTTGTAAAAGCTTTGGCGAAAGAAGTGGCGTTATCAAATGTTCGTGTAAACGCAGTAAGTCCCGGTTTTATTGATACGAAAATGAACCATAACCTATCTGCGGAAGAGACACATGCTTTTATTGACGAGATCCCTGCTAATCGTGCCGGACGACCGGAAGAGGTTGCTAATGCAATCAGTTATTTACTCAGTGAGGAATCCAGTTATATCCAGGGAGAAATTATCCGCATTAATGGCGGATTATAAGAACAAATGGACATGTATAAATTCCTCATTTCCTCAAATACTAAAGATGCTTAAGGCGAGTTACAGAGCATGCTGTTTAAAAGCCCGTATCAGGCGGGGTTATAGTAATGCTTTAGGCTGAAAGGCTTTATCTTTGGCAGCAGAGTAACCAGCAGGCAGATGGAGGAATCCTTCATTTGCACAAGAATACGTTTGAGGAGGCATGGCCAAATGTCAGTATTAGATAACTTTGATTCATGGAAAGGCTTTTTAAAAGGACGTTTGCAGCAAGCTGAGGAAAATGGTATCAACCATGATACGTTAACAAATTTAGCAGCTGAAGTCGGTGATTACCTCGCAGAAAGTGTAGATGCAAAAACACCGGAAGAAGAGGTATTGAAGGAGCTGTGGAGCACAGCTTCTGAAGAAGAGCAGCAAGCTCTTGCCAGCGCGATGATTAAACTTGTCCAAAAGCATGATTAAAATGATGAATAATAAGAAGAGGAGCTGTATAGGATTATCTATATAGCTTCTTTTTGTGTATCCTTTGAGAAATGGATTTCATTTGTGCCAAAAAGTATTTCGATGCAGTAAAAAAACATCATTCATTTTTTTATTTTGAAAAAACGTTAAAGAAAACGGAGTAAGCCAAACCTGTAAAGGCGTAGGATTTTCTACGTCAGGGATGGGACTACGATTACCAATGTTGTCAGGTTAGTGAATTTTATTAATTTTGATACAGATAGTTATAAAACCATGATGCTTATACTTTTTTCCTTGAATTCATTATATTTTCTCAAAGTGCAAAAAATGAATGGAGAAAAAGGGATTAGTAGTTTAGGAAATATAGAAAAAATGGTATATTATAATAGAAGGTTCATCTATTTTTCGATATGATAGTACATAGTATGACATAATAAGTTGCCTGACCAGAAAAAACTACTTCTAAAAGGAGCTTACAATGGATAGAACACAGTGGTATCTAGAATATGAAAATTTAAAAAATCGTCCGGGATTATTAGGTGAAATCTCCTCTCTGCTTGGAATGCTTTCAATAAATATTATTATGATCAATGGGGTTGAAAATTCCCGGAGAGCCATGCTTATCCTGTCTAAATATGATGAAAATATAACAAGACTTAAATATATTTTAGAAACAATGGATGCAATAAAAGTACATAAGCTTCGTAAGCCTAAACTGCGGGATAAAATTACCGTCCGGCACGGAAAATTTATTCATCACGATAATGAAGACCGTAAAACAATCCGTTTTGTGCGAAATGAGCTTGGACTTTTAGTTGATTTTATGGCTGAATTATTTAAAGTGGAAGGGCATAAGCTTATTGGGATAAGAGGGATGCCCAGAGTAGGAAAAACGGAGTCCGTCGTTGCAGCAAGCGTCAGTGCAAACAAAAGGTGGTTGTTTGTATCCAGCACCATGATTAAACAAACAGTACGCAAAAACTTAATTGAAGGAGAATACGATTCGGACAATATCTACATTATTGACGGCATTGTCTCTAAAAGAAAAATGAACGAAGAAGAGCATTGGCAGCTTATCAGAGAGATTATGCAGCTGCCGACCGTTAAAGTAATTGAGCATCCAGATATATTCGTTCAATCTACAGAATACAGCATACAAGATTTTGATTACATTATTGAGCTGAGAACACATGAAGATCAAGAAATCACTTATGAGACAGTAGAAAATGAGGATTTGCGACAAGACGGATTCTCGATGTTTTAAAAAGAAAAGCGTAGAGCGCCCGTTTAAAAACGTAGAGATTGGAGCGGCACAACTGAGATAAAGGAATCACGGTGAGGTGACGAACCGATGATGACTTTCACCCGCGGGGCATAAGTGCGACTATCGCTCTGTCTGCGCCTGCCGGCTTGCCAATCACTAAGTCTTCTTTATCGTAGGGCGTGACGTGAAATCTCTAAAGTTTGGCGCTCGGAGCTAGACAGTTATATCTCTAGCTTGAGATTAAATTTACGGAATAAGTTATACTCTCTTAGTTTAATTAAAAAGGTGGAAGGTGTTTTAAATGGATGTTGGTGAAAAGCTGAAAGAGGCACGGCTGGCGAAGGATATTTCTTTGGACAGCCTGCAGGAAAAAACAAAAATTCAAAAAAGATACTTGGTTGCCATTGAAGAAGGCAACTTTGATATTCTTCCGGGAAAGTTCTACACACGTGCATTTATTAAAGAATATGCGACAGCAGTAGGAATTAATCCGGATGAAATCATGACCGATCATAAAGAGGAGCTTCCTGCTACAGAAGAAGAGAATGTACAATACAGCAGGATACAGCGAACGAGAAAAGAAAGCAGATCAGATAAAGAATCACGTTCCTCGTCTATTATTCCAACGGTAACTGTGGTTTTATTGATTATCGCTATTATCGCGGTAGCTATCTTTTTCATCCGTCAGAGCTCTTCTCCGAGTGACGGGGAACCAGTTGAGGAAGAAAACAGCAACGATGGCGGCATGATTATTGATGATTCCGGTGAGGGAGACGGTAATGGCGCTGCGGATGATAATGCAGATGACAGTGAAGGTGGAACGGAAGATGAATCGGCAGAAGAGGAGGAGACAGAAGAAAATGAAGAAGTCTCCGTAGAGGTCGTTGAAGAAGGAACAGGTAATTCTCCAACTTCTGAACTTGAAGTCACTGGTGCTGGTGAAGAAGCTACATTAATTTTGGAATCTGCAGATGATGAACAGAACAGCTGGCTGGAAATAACCGGAACAGATGATGAATCTTTATTTAGCGGGAATTTTGATGCAGAAGCATCTCCTGTAGAAATTGATTTAGCTGATGAAGAATCGATTTCGTTGAACATAGGTAATTCATCAGCAGTGACGATTTCTATCGATGGAACAGATATCGAGTATCCGACTTCTGCTATCCATCAGCGCATCAATTTACAGATGAACAATGAATGATTGGAGTAAAAGTAAACCCTCCTTTTATATAGGAGGGTTTACTTCTTGCCCATTGGGAAATTATAAAATAAATGCATCCTTCGATAGGGCTAATAATTCTGGTATGGTCTTTAAGAAGGATGTCAACGCAGCTAACATGTTAAACAACAAAGTATAGGAAAGCTGCGCAGCAAGTTTTTGATGGAGGGTGTAAAATGAATTTACCAAATAAGTTAACTTTTTCTCGTATTTTAATGATACCTCTTTTTATTATATTGATGAGTGTTCCGTTTCCATGGGGAAGCTGGGATATTGGAAATGCAGAATTGCCTGTTGCCCACTTTGCGGCGGCCTTGATTTTTATCATTGCAGCCTGCACAGATTGGGTGGATGGCTACTATGCAAGGAAGTATAACTTAGTTACTAATTTAGGGAAGTTTATGGATCCTTTAGCGGATAAACTTCTTGTTTCGGCGGCTCTCATTTTGTTAATAGAAATTGAACTGGCTCCGGCTTGGGTAGTTATTATTATTATCAGCAGAGAGTTTGCTGTTACGGGATTAAGACTCGTTGCAGCAGGCGAGGGAACCGTAATGGCTGCCGGCAGCATGGGCAAATTAAAAACAGCAACACAAATGATTGCAATTGCTGCTTTGTTATTGCATAACTTTCCATTTTCTTATATGAATTTTCCATTTGGTACAATTATGTTATATCTATCCTTAGTATTCACCATCATTTCAGGGGTGGACTACTTTGTTAAAAACTGGAGTATAATGAGGGATTCGAAATGACAAAAAATTATCAAGCAGAAATCGTTGCAGTAGGGACAGAGTTATTGCTTGGACAAATAGCGAATACAAATGCACAGTGGCTGTCGGAGCAGCTGGCTACGTATGGAATAAATGTTTATAACCATACTGTGGTGGGAGATAATTTAGATCGTGTTGAACAGGCATTTCGTCTGGCGCAGTCACGTTCAGATATTGTAATTGTTACTGGCGGGCTGGGACCGACGGAAGATGACCTGACACGGGAAGGCTTTGAACAATTAACAGGCCTTGAAATTATAGAAGATAAAACAACAATGGAAAAGATAGAAAGCTATTATAAAGAGCGAAACCGCACGATGACACCGAATAATCGGAAGCAGGCCCGTGTTTTCAAAGGTGCCACTGTATTAAAAAATAATGCAGGGATGGCTCCGGGAATGTATATCGACTATCAGGATACGCATTGGTTCTTTCTGCCGGGCGTTCCTCGGGAAATGAAGCAAATTTCTTCAGAAGAGCTATTTCCATTTCTGGAAAACTTAACGGGTAAACAGCAGGTTATTCAATCTACTGTGTTGAAATTTATCGGCATCGGCGAATCCAATCTGGAGCATGAATTAACAGATATGATTCATGAACAGACAAATCCGACGATTGCTCCGCTGGCACAAGACCAAGGAGTGGTTATCCGGGTTACTGCGAGTGCTGCATCGAAGGCTGAGGCACAAAAACTGGTTGCAGATAAAAAACAAGAAATTTTAGCGCGTATTGGAGCATACTGCTTTGGTGAGGATGAGCAGACGATTGAGAATAAAGTAATGGAGCTGTTGGCAGAAAAAGGAAAAACATTAGCTGCCGCAGAAAGTTTAACAGGCGGATTATTCTCTAGCAATCTTGTATCGGCGGCTGGAGCATCGAATGTCTTTGCCGGCAGTCTGGTAACGTATCAGACAGCAGCAAAAGAAGCTTTATTGGGCTTGACGCCGGAATGGATTTCGGAATATGGGGTCGTAAGCAAGGAATGTGCCGAAGCAATGGCAGAGCAGGCTGCCACGAAATTAAATACACCTACCGCTATTTCCTTCACCGGAGTCGCTGGTCCGGAAACGCAGGAAGAAAAGCCGGTCGGACAAGTTTATATTGCCATTTACGATGAGGGGAAAATAGTGGAATCAAGTTCTATTCTTTTATCAGGCAACCGTAATAATATTCGTGAAAGAGCTGCTTTAAAAGGGTTTGAATTATTATATCAATATTTGAAATAAAAGTTTAAAAAAGGAAGTTTTAATAATTAACCCTTACCTGACTTAGAGATTTCCTTTTTTAATACGTTTTTACAAGTGATTTTAAATTTTAAGGCAAATTCTGTCTTGAAAATATAAGAACATTTATTCGTCTTTTTGCTTGTTAAATTGATGAAATCATTGTATGATGGATACAGATAGATAAAGGAGGAATTTTCGGTGAGTGATAAACAACAAGCTTTAGATATGGCTTTAAGACAAATAGAGAAGCAATTTGGTAAAGGTTCCATTATGAAAATGGGAGAGAATGAAATACCGAAGATTGCTACGATTCCAAGCGGATCGCTGGCTTTGGATGTATCCCTTGGAATTGGTGGATATCCAAAAGGAAGAGTAGTAGAAATATATGGTCCGGAATCTTCCGGTAAAACAACAGTAGCGCTCCATGCTATTGCAGAGGCGCAAAAACAGGGCGGGCAGGCTGCTTTTATTGATGCAGAGCATGCACTTGATCCTGTTTATGCAAGAGCGCTTGGTGTGAATATTGATGAGCTTTTATTATCACAGCCAGATACAGGGGAACAGGCTTTAGAAATTGCTGAAGCACTTGTACGAAGCGGCGCAGTAGATATTGTTGTCGTCGATTCTGTAGCAGCACTTGTACCGAAGGCAGAGATTGAAGGGGAAATGGGAGATTCTCATGTCGGCTTGCAGGCCCGGTTAATGTCACAGGCACTCCGTAAGCTTTCAGGAGCAATCAATAAATCGAAAACAACAGCTATCTTCATCAATCAGATTCGTGAAAAAGTAGGCGTGATGTTCGGGAATCCGGAAACAACTCCCGGCGGCCGTGCGTTAAAATTCTATTCCTCTGTGAGACTGGAAGTGCGCCGTGCTGAAACCCTTAAAATCGGCAATGACGCTGTAGGGAATAAAGCCCGTATTAAGGTTGTAAAAAACAAAGTAGCGCCTCCATTTAAGCAGGCAGAAGTAGATATTATGTATGGCAAGGGCATTTCAAAAGAAGGGGAAGTTCTGGATATTGGTTCAGACCTTGATATCGTACAAAAAAGCGGTGCCTGGTATTCTTATAATGGAGAACGGTTAGGTCAGGGCAGAGAAAATGCAAAACAATACCTGAAAGAAAATGAAGAAGTATTTGAAGAAATCAGCAAGACCATCCGTGATCACTATGAACTGGACAAAGAGCCGGAACAAAGTGAAGAAAAATCAAAAGAAGAGCAAGAAAGTCTGGACCTTTAATATAAACTAAAAAACCATAGTCAGTGCTATGGTTTTTTAGTATCTTCTAAAATACATATTCAGTATGTACGCAGATGATTTATCAAGATTTCCAATATATTATAATTTATATCGGGAGTTCCTTGACATTCAAGCTTGTGAGAATTAATATTAATAGTGTATAATTTTATAATTTGTATTATGAAATTACCTTTATTTTATGCATTTGAAAATGTGATATGCCGACAAATACGCAATTTACAATTTTATAGGCAATAGGAGGTGAAGTTATGAACACTGTGATTATTATCATCTCCATTTTGCTTGCTCTAGTCGTCGTATTTGTTGTTGGTTATCTGGTACGTAAATCTATTGCAGAAGCTAAAATTTCTAGTGCGGAAACCTTAGCGAAACAAATTATGGAAGAAGCACGCAGAAATGCAGATACTGCTAAGAAAGAGGCGCTTCTAGAAGCAAAAGATGAGAATCATCAGCTTCGGAGCCAAGCCGAAGATGAGATTCGTGAGCGTCGTATGGAAGCTCAGAAGCAAGAAAATCGTCTGATGCAAAAAGAAGAAAATCTGGACAGAAAAGGTGAAACATTAGACAAACGTGAGGTTCTGCTCGAACAGAAAGAACAAACTCTTGTGGAACAACAACAACAAATGGAAGAAATGAAAAGCAAAGTGGAAGCTATGAAAGACGAGCAGCAAGCTGAGCTTGAGCGCATTTCAGGATATACAACCGAGCAGGCGAGACAAGTTATTTTAGAGCGCATCGAAAAAGAAGTACAGCATGAATCAGCAGTCATGATTAAAGAAGCTGAAAATCGTGCGAATGAGGAAGCTGATAAGAAAGCAAAAAATATCTTATCGCTTGCACTGCAAAGATGCGCAGCTGACCACGTTGCTGAAACTACGGTTTCTGTTGTGAATTTGCCGAATGATGAGATGAAAGGCCGTATTATTGGACGGGAAGGCCGAAATATCCGTACCTTAGAAACATTGACAGGAATTGATTTAATTATTGATGATACACCTGAAGCGGTTATTCTATCCGGTTTTGACCCAATACGGCGTGAAATCGCACGAATGGCGTTAGAAAGACTTGTACAAGATGGCAGAATCCACCCTGCGCGTATTGAGGAAATGGTTGAAAAATCGAGACGTGATGTTGACGAATATATACGTGAAGTGGGCGAGGAGACAACATTTGAAGTTGGTATCCACGGATTACATCCGGATCTTGTGAAGATTCTAGGTCGTTTAAAATATCGTACAAGCTACGGTCAAAATGTCTTGAAGCACTCAATGGAAGTTGCTTACTTGTCAGGACTGCTGGCAGCGGAATTAGGAGAAGATATAAATCTTGCTAAAAGAGCTGGTCTGCTGCATGATATCGGAAAAGCGATTGATCATGAAGTAGAAGGCAGTCATGTTGAAATTGGTAAAGAATTAGCAATGAAATACAAAGAACCAGAAGTGGTTATTAATTCAATTGCTTCCCACCATGGAGATGAGGAGGCAACCTCTGTTATAGCTGTATTAGTTGCAGCTGCAGATGCACTTTCTGCCGCCAGACCGGGAGCTCGAAGCGAAACCCTTGAGAATTATATCAAGCGTTTAGAAAAATTAGAAGAGATATCTGAGTCGTTTGAAGGCGTAGAGAAGTCATTTGCCATCCAAGCCGGTCGTGAAATTCGTATCATGGTTCGTCCTGATGATATTGATGACATGGAATCAGCGAGAATTGCACGTGATATCAGAAAACGTATTGAAGGGGAGCTCGACTACCCTGGACATATTAAGATTACGGTTATTCGGGAAACAAGAGCAGTTGAATACGCAAAATAAAGCAAGGGCGGCAGATGTCGCCTTTGTTTTTTTATGTGCGCCAGGCATGGCGACTATCTAGGTGGTGGAAATCCACTGTGGAGGTACACATCGACCAACCACTAGAGAAGCGCAAAGCATTTATCGTGAGGTAAAGGCTGAAGGAAGCGTGTATCAAAATCTTGGCTCGACGGACAGAAATCTGATACGAAGGCTCTGTAGGCGGATAAGGCTCCATAACAAGTCAAAATCCAAAAGATGTGCGTAACCCTGCAGAGTAAATTAGGCGAGTAAAAGAGGAAAGATAGTTGTCTTACCCTGGGAGGTCTCACGGACAGCTGAGGAGTCCCCTAAAAAGAAAGCTGGTCGAAAAAGGTTTATCGTGAGAAGTCAGCCGATGCCGTAGTAGTGATGAAAATCATGAAGGGCTGAACAATTTATAGTGTTTCTACGCCATGAATGCACGAAGAATAAACTTCTGAATGTGTTAATGATGAAAGTATGAGCGTATCTCAGAGGATAGTCAAAATAGAAGTGTTCTCCGTCACATGAAAGGAAAGGAAGAAACGAGTGTGGAAATTTTAGAAAAGATTTTAAGCGATCAAAATATGAACGAAGCCTATCTTCGAGTGTACCGAAACAAAGGTGCAGGTGGGGTAGACGGCGTAACAGTAAATGAACTGAAAGCATACCTAAGGAAACACAAAGAGGAATTGCGAACGCAAATCCAGAAAAGAAAATACAAACCAATGCCAGCACTGCGCGTAGAAATTCCGAAAGAAAATGGAAAGATGCGCAAATTG
This sequence comes from Oceanobacillus oncorhynchi, assembly GCF_000821065.1. Lineage (GTDB taxonomy): Bacteria > Bacillota > Bacilli > Bacillales > Amphibacillaceae > Oceanobacillus > Oceanobacillus oncorhynchi. The sequence continues at coordinate 4,183,741 of NZ_CDGG01000001.1, read as the reverse complement.
GGTATTCCAACAGTGGTTGACAGAGTTGTCCAACAGGCAATTAGTCAAGTGCTCAGCCCGATATTTGAAAAACAATTCAGTGACTACAGTTATGGTTTCAGACCAAGAAGAAGTTGCGAAATGGCAATCACGCAAGTATTGGAATATATCAATGACGGATACCAGTGGTTAGTGGATATTGACCTGGAACGATTTTTCGATACTGTCCATCATGATAAGTTAATGCGAATAATCTCGCACACAATCAAAGATGGTGATGTCATTTCTCTGATACGAAAATACCTCGTAAGTGGTGTGATGGTCGATGGGAAATATGAAGATACAACTATAGGAACCCCACAGGGAGGCAACCTTAGTCCACTTCTAAGTAACATTATGTTGAATGAGTTAGATAAGGAACTGGAGGCAAGAGGTCTGCGTTTCGTAAGATACGCAGACGATAGCCTTATCTTTGTCAAAAGTGAAAAGGCGGCAAATAGAGTTCTTACTTCCATTACAACATTTATCGAAGAGAAACTGGGGCTAAAGGTAAATATGGAGAAAAGTAAAATCTCACGCCCTACGAAAACAACATTTCTAGGCTTTGGTTTTTACTATGACTCAAATAAGAGGAAATTTCAACCGAGACCCAGTAAAACGTCGGTTCAAAAATTCCAAAGGAAACTGCGCCGATTAACAAAGCGAAATTGGAGTATTTCCTTAAACGACAGAATCATCAAGTTAAAACAGGTCATGTATGGTTGGGTCAACTATTTTAGGGTAGCTAATATGAAGAGCGTTTTAGAGTCTATAGATGCGAAGTTGCGCTCCAGAATAAGAGTAATTATCTGGAAACAATGGAAGAACAACAAAAAGAGAATTAAATCTCTCATACAACTTGGTATACCAAAGGAAGAAGCCAAGGGGCTAACCTATTGTAGGAAAGGTTTCCGATTTACTGGGTTGTCGAAAGTTGTTCAGAGAGCATTGTCTAATAAAAGACTAAAGCAAAGAGGTATCCCCTTTGCCTTAGACCGTTATCTAAAAGTACACACTGAAATATAAATTGAACCGCCGTATACGGAACCGTATGTACTGGTGGTGTGAGAGGGGCGAAAAGTTATTTAGCTTTTCCCTCTACTCGATTGACTTAGAATAGCAAAAAAAGCGTTATGTCACAAAACAAATCAGGGAAAGATACAAACGAGTACAGTGAATGCTTGGCCTGTTGTCTTTCATAGCGGCTGAGATAACATAATGATATCGTTTATATGGAAAGAAGAGAGGTAGAAAAAATGAAAATTTTATTTATTGGTGATGTGGTAGGTTCTCCAGGAAGAGATATGGTCGCAGAGTATTTGCCTAAATTAAAAGAAAAATATAAGCCAAGTGTAACTATTATTAATGGAGAAAATGCTGCTGCAGGAAAGGGTATTACGGAAAAGATTTACAAGCAATTTTTACAAGCTGGAGCACAAGTAATTACAATGGGAAATCATACGTGGGATAAAAAAGAAATTTTTGAGTTTATCGATCAGGCTCCTGCGCTGATTCGTCCAGCGAATTTTCCAGAGAATAATCCGGGAAAAGGAATTGCCTATACAAACATTAACGGAAAAGAAGTTGCTGTAATTAATTTACAGGGAAGAACCTTCCTTCCGCCAATTGATGATCCCTTTGATAAAGCAGATCAATTAGTAGAGGAAGCGAAGAAAAGAACCAATACGATTTTTGTAGACTTTCATGGTGAAGCAACAAGTGAGAAACAAGCAATCGGCTGGTATCTGGACGGAAGAGTAACGGCCGTTGTCGGGACGCATACGCATACGCAAACTGCAGACGAAAGAATATTGCCCAGAGGTACTGCATATATATCTGATGTGGGGATGACAGGACCGTATGATGCGATATTAGGTGTGGAGAAAGAATCTGTTATTAAAAGATTCCAAACTTCCCTTCCAGTACGTTTTGAAATTGAAAAAAAGGGAAGAACACAACTAAATGGAGTATTCATTAGTACGGACGATTCGACGGGGAAAGCAGCAAAGATTGAACGGATCCTTATTAATGATGATCATCCTTTCTTTGCATAGTATTTGCCCGTGATGCAGTCGAACAAGGTATACATCTCCAGAAGAAATAGTAGCAATAAAAGTATAAATAGCACATGAGGAGGTACTAGTGATGGAAGTTTTAAAAGTTTCAGCAAAATCAAATCCAAACTCAGTGGCAGGGGCTTTGGCAAATGTACTTAGGGAACGAGGTACGGCTGAAATTCAGGCAATCGGTGCGGGAGCGCTGAACCAATCCGTCAAAGCAGTTGCTATAGCTCGCGGTTTTGTAGCACCAAGCGGAGTCGATTTAATCTGTATACCGGCATTTACAGATATACTAATTGATAATGAGGAACGGACAGCGATTAAGTTAATTATTGAGCCGAGGTAATGAATATTTCAAAGGGTTGTCGTTCCAAAAGAAAAACAGGCAGCCCGGATTGGATAGGGGCATGCCCTTCTCAAATTAACGGGTGATTTAGGACTTATTCCTTTATGAAGCAGAAAAATCTCTTTTTTCCTACGTGAAAAAAGAGATTTTTTATATGTTTCAGACGTTGAGTATTGTACAATTATTATGTAGGCTTTATACTGTAAGTTAGTGCATCAATACATATGAATCGATGAAAGAAAGGGGATCAACCTGATGAACGAAGAACAGCGAAAACAACAGGCCCAGATTCGTAACGAAGAAGCTAATATAGAACGAATTAAAAATACATCCAGCGAAGAGTTCATTGCTAAATATTTTCAAATGGAGTATGAGCCGCAATCTCCAGATATAAAGAAAGCAAGAAAGCGTCGCAAGGAGGATATTCAATTTCATTATGATTTCTCCATCCCGGAGGATATGCAGCGAATTGGCGAGGGCAAAAAATTTCTGATCCGCACCTATGGCTGCCAAATGAATGAGCATGATACAGAGGTGATGGCCGGTATTTTGTCTGAAATGGGCTATGAATCCACCAATGTAACAGAAGAGGCCGATATTATATTGCTTAACACGTGTGCTATTCGTGAAAATGCGGAAAATAAAGTATTCGGTGAAATTGGCCATTTAAAACCATTAAAATTAGAAAACCCGGATCTTATTATCGGTGTCTGCGGCTGTATGTCACAAGAAGAATCCGTAGTTAACCGGATTTTGAAAAAACACCAGCATATCGATCTAATATTTGGGACCCATAATATCCACCGTCTACCGCACCTTGTTAAAGAAGCGTTATTCGGAAAAGAAATGATTGTTGAAGTGTGGTCTAAAGAAGGCGATATAATTGAGAATCTGCCGAAAGTACGTAAAGGAAAGACCAAAGCATGGGTAAATATCATGTATGGCTGTGACAAGTTCTGTACGTACTGTATTGTCCCTATGACCCGCGGGAAAGAGCGCAGCCGCCGTCCAAAGGATATTATTCAGGAAGTCCGCCACCTCGTCGCACAGGGCTATAAGGAAGTCACTCTTCTTGGACAAAATGTGAATGCATATGGAAAGGACTTTGAAGATATCGAATACGGTTTGGGCGATTTAATGGATGATATTCATAAGATTGATATTCCGCGTGTCCGCTTTACAACTTCCCATCCGCGTGACTTTGATGACCGTCTGATTGAAGTGCTGGCTCAGGGCGGGAATCTTCTGGATCATATTCATTTGCCGGTTCAATCCGGAAGCAGTGAAATACTGAAGAAAATGAATCGGAAATATACACGGGAAGATTATTTAGAGTTAGTTAGAAAAATCCGTGAAGCCATGCCGCATGCCACATTGACTACAGACATCATTGTAGGCTTCCCGAACGAAACAGAAGAGCAGTTTGAAGAAACAATGACATTAGTGGAAGAAGTAGGCTTTGAAGCAGCTTATACATTTATTTATTCACCTCGTGAAGGGACACCGGCTGCAAGGAAAAAGGATGATGTACCTGAAGAAGTAAAAAAACAGCGCTTATATCGTTTAAATGAACTTGTTAATAAACAATCAGCAGCTTCCATGAAATCTTATCAGGGTGAAGTTGTCAAGGTGCTTGTCGAAGGGGAAAGCAAGAAAGATCCAGATGTTCTTGCCGGCTATACAGAAAGAAATAAATTAGTAAACTTTAAAGGACCAAAATCCGCGATTGGCCAAATTGTAGAAGTAGAAATTACAGAAACGAAAACCTGGTCATTGAATGGTATTATGGTAGAAAATAGAGTTGAGGTGGAATAAGATGGCGATGTATGAACGTAAAGAAGTACTTGATGAAGCCAGAAAGTTAGCGGCAATGCTATCGAACACAGAAGAAATCGAGCGTTTTAAGCAAGTAGAAGCTAAATTAAATGAAAATAAAAAAGTCCAAAGCTTGATTAAGAAAATTAAGACGCTGCAAAAACAGGCAGTTAATTTTCAAGCATATGATAAGAAGGAAGCTTTACAGCGTATCGAGCAGGAAATTGACAGATTGCAAAATGAAATTGATGAAATTCCGGTAGTTCAGGAATTTAAAGAGACACAAATCGTGGTCAATGATGTTTTACAGCTGGTTTCCAAAACAATCTCCCGTACGGTTACAAATGATATTATTGAATCAACAGGCGGCGATGTGCTTAAAGGCGAAACCGGCTCCCAAACACAGAATAGTTCCAGCTGTGCGCACTAAACTGAGGATTGTTTAATAAAATAAATAAACAGACGAAGCCGGGCAGTGAGCTGTCCGGCTTTTTGTTACCTCGCAGCGTGTTTCAAGTTGTCAATAAGCAATTTTTGGGCATCCGATGATAGCCCATTTTTTCAAAATAAAAACCTTTCAAGCTCTCCTTCGCGCCTGCTTTTCTTTTTTCTTGGCAATAGTTATGCACTTTAGGTATTTGCCGTGCATAAAATGACTATGAAAAAAGAGGAGGTAAAATATATCATGACTTTTCTTGATAAAGAATATAGAGAAATCATTACGAAAGCAGTATGTGGTAAAGGCAGAAAATTCACAAAAGATACCCATACAATAACTCCAAGCCATCGTCCGACAAGTATTCTTGGGTGCTGGGTGATCAATCATTTATACCACGCGAAGAAGAAGTCTGAGGATACTGTCATTATCAGTGGCAGTTATGATATTAATGTATGGTATTCTTACAATGATAATACGAAAACAGAGGTTATCACAGAAAGGGTGGAATACACAGATGTAGTTCCGTTATCTGTTAAGGACGATAATTGTATCAATGATGAATACGATATTATCGCAAAGGTACTTCAGCAGCCTAATTGTTTAGAGTGCATGATTTCAGATAAGGGCGGCAGTATTACCGTCGATATTGAACGTGAATTTGTCGTTCAAATTATTGGCGAAACCAAAATCTGTGTAAAAGTAAAACCTAACTGGAAGAGCGATGACGAAGAAGATGATTTTATGTGGGACTATGAAATGACTGATGATGAGGCAGAGGATATCAGACCGGACTTTATCCATCACAAACACAAAGATTAACATGAAACGAGGGTAGCCATACTCTCGTTTTCTTTTACACCCTAAGGAAATGATAAAAACGAAGCATTCCTTTCTTTTTTAGTGAATGTTTCGTTTTTCTAAGAACAGGATGGGACAAGAATCGGGGAGATTATGCTATAATGGAGTTCGATTCCATTTAAAGATACGTGAAAAAAATAGATAATTTAGCAAGCTGGAGGAACTATTTCATGACAAAATTAACACCAATGATGCAGCAATACATAGACATTAAGTCGCAATATAAGGATGCTTTTTTATTTTATCGGCTTGGAGATTTTTATGAGTTATTTTATGAGGATGCTACAAAGGCTGCGCAGGAATTAGAAATTACCTTAACGAAGCGGGCCGGGGGCAATGATCCGATTCCGATGTGCGGTGTTCCTTATCATTCTGCAGAAAATTATATCAAGGTATTAATCGATAAAGGGTACAAGGTAGCCATCTGTGAGCAAGTTGAGGATCCGAAGACAGCGAAGGGCGTGGTCAAACGGGAGGTTGTCCAAATGATCACCCCGGGTACGGTGATGGAAAGTAATATGCTTGTGGAAGGTGAAAACAATTATATCGGCAGCCTGTCTCATTTTGGAGATGGTTCCTTTGTCATTGCGTATAATGACTTATCAACTGGAGAGAGCCGCCTGGCTTTAATGCAGGATGGCTGGGACAGTGTGATTCATGAATTTTATCATCAGCCGGTAAAGGAAATCGTGATTTCCTCTTCTTTGCCGGAAGAATTGCAAGCGCAGCTCAAGGAGCGGCTGCAGGTTACATTATCCTATCAGGATGAAGTGAATTTTAATGCGGAATTTCGTGAGCTGAGTGAGAATTTAAATGATGAACGTCTGATGGAGGCCTTCAGCAGATTATTGAATTATATCCAGAACACACAGAAGCGTTCCTTAGATCATCTGCAGCCGGCAGAAGTGATTGAGCTCAAGCAATATATGAGCCTGGATATGTATTCCAAACGCAATTTAGAGCTGACAGAGTCGATTATGAAAAAATCAAAGCACGGCAGCTTATTATGGGTTTTGGACAAAACGGTAACCGCAATGGGCGCAAGAATGCTGAAAAAATGGCTGGAGCGGCCGCTGTTAAATCAAGTTAAAATAAATCAGCGGTTAGAAGTCGTCGAGACCTTTCTGAATGCTTTTATGGAACGGGAAAACCTGCGGGAAAGCTTAAAGTCGGTATATGACTTAGAGCGCTTATCCGGAAGAATTGCATTTGGGAATGTCAATGCAAGAGACTTAATCCAATTAAAGCAATCCCTGCAAAATATTCCGGCGATAAAAGAGACGCTCAATGCGCTTCATGTTCCTGAAGTGAGCGAGCTGGCAGATGCCCTGATTTATCCTGATACTATTGTTGAAGTGCTGGAAAACAGCTTAGTCGAAGAACCGCCGCTTTCTATTAAAGAAGGGGCTTTGATAAAAGAAGGCTATCATGAAGAATTAGATAAATACCGCGATGCGTCTAAAAACGGAAAACAATGGATTGCATCCCTGGAGAAAAAAGAGCGGGAAGTAACTGGAATCAAGTCGCTGAAAATAGGATATAACCGTGTGTTTGGCTATTATATTGAAGTGACGAGACCTAACCTGCCTTTATTACAAGATGACCGCTATGAACGGAAGCAGACGCTTACCAATGCAGAACGCTTTATCACACCGGAGCTGAAAGAAAAAGAAACACTTATCTTAGAAGCAGATGAAAAAAGCGTAGAGCTGGAGTATGATTTATTTATTAAAATCAGAGAGCAGATAAAGCAGGATATTCCGTTAATTCAGCAGCTTGCGCAAATTATCAGTGAAATAGATGTATTGCAGGGCTTTGCGACAATCAGTGAAGAAAATAATTATAAACGTCCGGCTTTCCAGGAAGGTGTCTTCTCTGTAGAGGGAGGACGGCACCCCGTTGTCGAGCAGGTGATGAAGACCGGAACCTTTGTACCAAATGATGTACAGCTGGATGCTGACAACCAGATGCTGCTTATTACCGGCCCGAATATGTCTGGTAAAAGTACCTATATGCGTCAAGTAGCATTAATCGCTATCATGGGACAGACTGGCTGCTTTATACCGGCTGAATCAGGAATCTTGCCTGTTTTTGATCAAATTTTTACACGGATCGGTGCAGCGGATGATCTAGTTTCTGGACAGAGTACCTTTATGGTAGAGATGCTGGAAGCCAGGCATGCGATTCAAAATGCTACCGCCAACAGTCTGATTTTATTAGATGAAATAGGACGTGGAACAAGTACGTACGATGGCATGGCCTTGGCTCAGGCGATTGTAGAGTATATCCATAACCATATTCACGCCAAAACCCTTTTCTCCACGCATTATCATGAGCTGACAGCACTGGAGGATTCCTTAGAGCATTTAAAAAACATTCATGTCCGTGCGGAAGAGCATGAAGGAAATGTTGTTTTTCTTCATCAAATCAAAGAAGGAGCAGCAGACCAGAGCTATGGTATCCATGTTGCTAAATTGGCCGATTTGCCGGATGAGTTAATCAATCGTGCTTCTGTTATTCTGGAAAGCTTTGAAAATAATGATTCCAAAGAAGCGCAGAAAGAGGAAGCTCCTTCTCTTGAACCAGAAGAGGCCGAATCAGCTCAATTATCCTTTTTTGCAGAGGAAAACAGTAAAGAACATAAGCCAGCGAAGTTAACTAATAAAGACAATGCAGCCTTAGAGGAGCTCAAAAGCTTAAATATATTAGAGATGAACCCGTTAGAAGCTATGAATGAATTATATCGCCTGCAGAAGAAATTAAAGTAACACGCATTTAGAGGAAGGTGATAATATGCCAATTCAACAAATGCCGGATAGTCTGGCAAATAAAATCGCAGCAGGAGAGGTGGTAGAACGTCCTGCTTCGGTAGTTAAGGAAATCATTGAAAATAGTATCGATGCAGGTGCCACCTGGATACGCATCGATGTACACGAAGCCGGATTATCGGAAATACGCATTGTCGATAATGGGGCTGGTATTGCTGCAGAGGATGTGGAGAAGGCTTTTTTGCCGCATGCGACCAGTAAAATAAGCACAGAAACCGATTTGTTCCATGTGACCACACTTGGATTCCGTGGAGAGGCACTGGCAAGTATAGCTTCTGTCAGCAGACTGTCTATCCAGACCTCCCAAGGAGACGTTGCCGGAGTATCGCTTGAATTAGAAGGCGGAGAAGTTGTCAAAAGAGGCAAGAGCGATGCCCGCCAAGGTACGGAGATTGTTGTCAGTGATTTATTCTATAATACACCGGCACGGTTGAAATATATGAAAAGCCTTCATACTGAGCTGGGACATATATCAGATGTTTTGAACCGGATGGCATTAGCGCATCCGGAAATTCGGTTTGAAGCAACGCATAATGGCAAAGGGCTCCTAAAAACTTCAGGCAATGATGACATGCTGCAGGTCATTTCGCAAGTGTATGGAATGAGTGTGGCCAAGCAAATGTCCCCAGTTGAACATAAGACGCTGGATTTTACGATTACCGGCTATATTGCGAAGCCGGAGGTGACAAGAGCATCCAGAAACTATATGTCAACGATTATTAATGGCCGATTTGTCCGCAACATTGCCCTGAATAAAGCAATTATTGAAGGATATCATACGCTGCTGCCGATCGGCCGTTCTCCAATTGTTGTTCTTTCTATTGAAATGGATTCGATTCTGGTGGATGTGAATGTCCACCCTGCCAAGCTGGAAGTCCGGTTCAGTAAAGAAAAAGAGCTGTATGCAGCAGTCAAAGATATGATCCAGGCTCATTTTCGGAAAATGACACTTATCCCGGAAGTAACGAAAAAGCCGGAGCCGAAGCAAAAATCAGAACAGCATACGTTTCAATTTGAAACAGAGCCTGCTTCTCCATTTCAGGAGAAAGAGAAAAAAATAGAAGCGGAAAAACCATCTGATGCTGTTATCAGAGAAGACAATCGGTATCAGGAGGAAGACCCCGCCTTTCTTCGTGAAGAGAACACCCATATTGAAGTTCAAAGGCGCGAACAGGAATCAGCACCTGCCCCAGAAGGAAACGTCTCTGAGGAGCTTATAATGGACGCTCCCGTTCCTCCGATAGAAAAAGCATCCGAGCAGGTTCAGCCTCGGGTCCCAATGATGTATCCAATCGGGCAGCTGCAGGGAACCTATATTATGGCACAAAATGAAAATGGCCTGTATATGGTGGATCAGCATGCTGCACAGGAGCGGGTAAAATATGAATTTTTTAAGCAAAAGCTCGGCAAACCAATCAATGAGTCACAGGAGCTTTTAATACCGCTGACCTTTGATTTTTCTAAAAAAGAGGCTATCTTTATTGAAGAAGCAAAGGATACGCTAGAAAAAGCCGGATTATTTTTTGAACCGTTTGGTCACCAGACCTATGTTATACGTTCTCATCCAACCTGGTTTCCGGCTGGCCTGGAGGAAGAAATTATCCGGGAAATGGTGGAGCAGTTTATTCAGGAATCAACAGTGAATGTAGAAAAAATACGGGAAGAAGCAGCGATATTAATGTCTTGTAAACGGTCGATCAAAGCAAATCATTATTTAACCAGCGAGGAAATGTTCCAGCTGCTCGAAGACTTACGAAGTACCACCGATCCTTTTACATGCCCGCATGGAAGGCCGATTATTGTTCATTTCTCTACCTATGAATTAGAAAAGATGTTTAAGCGTATTATGTAGAATAGAAGCAAAAAAATAATGAAGTTGAGGAATAAATAAATGAAGAAAAAAGTAGTTTCTATCGTAGGACCAACAGCAGTCGGAAAGACAGCATTAGGAATTGCTGCTGCAAAAAAGTTCCGGGGGGAAATTATCAGCGGAGATTCCACACAGGTATATAAGGGGATGGATATCGGTACAGCTAAGGTAACACCGGAGGAAACGGAAGGCATCCCTCATCATATGATTGATATTATTAAGCCGGAACAGCCATTTTCTGTTGCCGATTTTCAGGAGCACGTGAAATATCATATTGAAGCAATCCACGAACGGGGCAACCTTCCAATCATTGTTGGCGGGAGCGGCCTGTATATTCAATCTGTACTGTTTGATTACCATTTTTCCGACCAGCGCCGCGACGAGAAGTTAACGAAAAAGCTATTTCAGCAGATCGAAGCAGAAGGTCCGGATAGCCTGTATGAGCGTCTGAAGCAGGTTGACCCGGAGCAGGCCAAAAAAGTTCATCCGAATAATCACAGGCGTCTTGTCCGCGCCTTAGAGGTCTATGAGCTGACCGGACTGACAATGTCGGAGTATCAGAAAGAGCAGCAGCCAGAATCCCCTTATGATCCATATATTATCGGATTAGATATGGACCGGGCTATATTATATGAACGGATTAACCGCCGCGTGGATAATATGATAGAAGCTGGATTAATGGAGGAAGTCAAGTTTCTTATTGCAAATGGCTATAAAAACTGCCAGTCGATGCACGCGATCGGCTATAAGGAGATAGCAGCTTATCTAGACAACCGCTTATCACAAGCAGAAGCTGTCAACGCGATTAAACAAAACTCACGCAAATATGCGAAAAGACAGCTTACATGGTTCCGGAATAAGCTGGATGTAAATTGGTATCAGCTCACGGAGAAGGAAGCTGCACAACAAATGAAATTAATTTTAAATGATTTAGCAGGATTTTTAGAATCATAAATCGAATAAAGATGTATAGATAGAAAAGAGGAGGAACTTATTTTATGGCTCAATCCGTTAATATTCAAGATCAATATTTAAATCAATTGCGAAAAAATCATGTTTTTGTCACTGTTTTTTTAACCAATGGCTTTCAATTAAGAGGGACGGTCAAAGCGTTTGATAACTTTACGGTGCTGTTGGAAACAGACGGCAAGCAGCAGCTTATTTTTAAACACGCTATTTCTACATTCTCTCCATCGAAGAATGTGGAAATTGAAAAAGAATAGAGATGTGAGGAGAGGAGCTTGGTTGAGCTTCTCTCTTTTTGATATGGGGAACAGGTTAGGATTATACGTGATACACGAATAAGCCTCTCTTTGAACTTAATCAACAAGAGAGGCTTAAGGCTTCACTTCATTTTGTTTACTTACCAGCCAACATATTTCATTAAATATAAATTGGATTCTTTTTAATCACACAATCACAAGGAAGGATGCTCATTCCGGTAATACTCATGAAATACCTTCATCAACGCTCTTTTTTCAATCCGGGAAACATAGCTTCTGGAGATGTTTAACTTCTTTGCAATTTCACGTTGAGTCATTTCATCCTGATCATTTAATCCGTAACGATACACAATTACTTCCCGTTCGCGGCTGTCTAAAATAGAAAAATACTGTTCAATCTTTGAAATTTCCATATTTAATTGGATATACTCAATTACATTTTCATTTTCAGCTTCTAATATATCAATTAAGCTGATTTCATTTCCTTCTTTATCTTGCCCAATTGGATCATGCAGGGAGACGTCTTTTTTGACTTTCTTAAGTGCTCTTAAATGCATCAGTATTTCATTTTCCACACAGCGGGCGGCATAGGTGGCCAGTTTGGTACCTTTTCCTGTAGAAAAGCTTTCGACTCCTTTGATTAAGCCGATGGTGCCGATAGAAATTAAATCTTCCATATCCTCTCCGGTATTTTCAAATTTCTTAACCAGATGGGCTACGAGACGGAGATTATGTTCAATCAGTTTGTTTCTGGCTTCTTCATCTCCTTCCTGCATCAATTGGATGTATTTTGCTTCTTCCTTAGGGGATAGTGGCTGGGGGAAAGACTGGTTCTTGACATACGAGACGAAAAATAAAGCTTCTTTAATAAACAGTCCAAGTGCAGATAATATCATGGACAAATCCCATCACCTCCAAGAGTAAGCATCTTTCAACCTTCTAGGTAATTGCCTATAGCCTATTCTTATGTGTGGAAGAAGAAAAACGTGTCTGTCCATACAGAATGGAAAAGCTAAAAAGGAGAAAATAATTTTATTTTCCTCGCCAATTCGGGATTTTTATAAGGGAACGATCTATATAAAAAGCTCCAATTTCTCTTGATAACAGGAGAAATCGGAGCTTTTATTTCATTTAATTTGATTGGTTTTGATCTGTATCGTACATTTCTTTTAAATCATCGGTTATTGTATTTTTATCGAGTTTTACTCCATTCCGGTAAGCTGATCTTGTAACCATCAGACTGGCTACCGGAGCTGTCAGGAATAAGAACAGAATAGCTAATAATATTTTTGCGTTCATTTCGCCCTGGGTTAAAAAGTGGATAAATACAGCCAGCATAATAAAAATAACACCTAACGTCGCACTTTTACCGGAAGCATGTGCACGACTGTAGACATCCTTTAGCCGGAGTATACCGATGGCGCTCACTACGGCAAAAAATACACCAATGACAACAAAGACAGTTACAATTGTTTCAATCATCGCGGTCAATGACAACACCTCTTTCCAGGAATTTTGAAAGGGTCAAGGTCCCGACAAAACCCAAAATAGTAAGTACGAGAACAATGTCAGAGAACACGGATGTGTCTTGTAAAATCATCAGTATCCCGATAAAACCGACAAGCAGAACACCAATAGCATCCAACGCCAGAATTCTATCCTGTGTAGACGGACCAATCATAACACGGATAAACAATAAAACGAGGGCGACGGAAAGTGCACTCAATGCAACAATCAAAATTGTATCAAACATTATTTCGTCACCTCCATGATTGCTTTTTCAAAAGAGTCCTGGATATCCTTGATCATAACTTCTTTATCTGGCACATCGATTGAATGTACATAAATGGTTTTGCTGTCATCTGAGAAATCCATGGAAATCGTTCCAGGAGTCAAGGTGATCAATGCTGCCAGGATAGAGATTTCAAAGTCTGATTCTAAACGTGTTCTGACAGCAACAATTCCAGGCTGATGATCTTGCTTCGGATTAAGCACTACTTTTACAACATCAATATTTGCTTTGATTAATTCAATCATAAACAAATAAATTAATTTCATAATCGCCCAGACTTTTTTTAAATAAAAATCAAACTTTAAGAAACGTCGTATAACAATTAAAATTAAAATCCCAATGAAATAACCGCAAAGAAAACTTACGAATGTATACTCATTTTGTAAAAACATCCAGAGTATCGCGAGCAAAACGTTTATTAATATTTGAAAAGGCATAGCAACTACTCCTTCAGCACAGATTCAATATAATTTGTAGGATTCATAATATCTTCTGCAACTTCCATCGAATAGGTGAAAATTGGTTCCGCTGCAAATCCTAAAATAATGGTAAGTGCAACAAGCGGTAAGATCGGCAGTAACAGTTTTCCTACGGGAATCTTTGCTTGTGCCGCTGTATGCTTCTGCTTGCCCCAAAAAGCGTAACTGAAAATTTTCATCATAGAAAATAAGGTCAGAAGCCCAACCAGGAGCGCTACCGCAGAAATGACATACTGTTGTTCCTCAAAGCCCGCTAATATTATCGGGAACTTACTAAAGAACCCGCTTAACGGCGGAATACCTGCTAAGGAAATGGCAGTGATAAAGAACAGCCAGGCAAGCCAAGGATGGGTTCCAATCAATCCGCCCATTTTCTTTAAATCAGTTGTTCCCGTAATTTTCTGTGTTGCTCCAGCAAATAAGAAAAGTGCTGTTTTTACAATCATGTGATGCGCAATATAGTAAATGGCACCGGCAACAGCTAAAGGAGTGAAGATACCAAGACCCATCACCATATAGCCGACCTGGCTGATAATATGATAGGAGAGAATACGCTTGAAATCAAATTGCGATACAGCTCCAAGAACTCCGAATAACATGGTAAAACCGGCAACCGTAACAATTAATCCTTTGTGCGTAAAGCCTGTATCATGATTGAAAATTACAGTAAATGTACGGATAATCGCATAAATACCTACTTTGGTCAACAGACCCCCAAATAAGGCTGCTATAGCAGCAGGAGGACCGTAATAGGACTTCGGAAGCCAAAAATAAAGCGGGAATAAGGCTCCTTTAGAAGCAAAAACAATAAACAGCATAATAGCTACTATATTGAGTGCGCCAGTCTGGTCTAATTCCGAAACACGCTGGGCGATATGCGCCATATTCATTGTTCCGGTAATAGAATAAATCCATGCTATCCCTACAATAAAGAGGGCGGATGCAAAAATGTTGATAATTACATACTTAAAGGACTCTCTTAACTGATAGCCTGTCCCTCCATGAACAATCAATCCATAAGAGGCAATCAACATTACTTCAAAGAACACAAATAGATTAAATAAATCGCCTGTTAAAAAAGAACCGTTGACCCCAATCATTAAGAAAAGATAAAGCGGGTAGAAAAACTGCTTTTCACGGTCTCTGGCGATTGTCTGGAAAGCAAAGAACAGACAAACGGTACCTACTAAAGTAGATAAAAGCAGCATCAGTGTTGAAAGTAAATCTGCAACGATAACAATTCCAAAAGGTGCCTCCCAGTCGCCGACTTCCAATACAAGCGTTCCGTGCTGGTATACATAAATTGCTAAATAAACGGAAAGTGCCAGTAAAGCAAGCATTGTAATTCCGCTTATCACACGCTGTATCGTGTGTCGTTTGTATAAAAGTATAAGTATAGCGCCGATTATGAAAGGTATAATAACCGGCAGAATAATTACATTACTCATCAGCAGAACCCCTTAATTCTTCTAAATCGTCTGTTTTATGCACTTTATATGTCCGATAAGACATAACTAACAATAAAGCAGTAACAGCAAAAGCGATAACGATGGCTGTCAGTACCAGCGCCTGAGGCAGCGGATCTGTATATGCTTCTGCATCAAAACTTAAAACAGGAGCAGCGCCGCGCTGCAGACCGGACATCGTTAATAATAAAAGATGCACGGCGTGAGAAAGTAATAATGTAGCTGCAACAACGCGGAGCAGGTCTTTAGACATAAACAGATAAATCGTTACGCTAAAAACAATTCCTATGACAATTGACATTAATAGTTCCATTATTTATCATCCTCCGCAATCGTCAGAATAATTGCAAGTGCACTGGCCAGTACAACAAAGTAAACACCTAAATCAAAAGGCAGTGCGGTGGTCAATTCAACCTCTCCCAGGATTGGCAGTCTAAAATAGTCAAAGAATTGTTTTAGATAAGGAAAACCAAAAACCATAGAGACCACACCTGTTACACTGGCAAAAAGTAACCCGATGCCGATTATTTTTATATAATCTAATCGAATGACCTTCTTAATGGAATTTAAGCCAAATGAGAGGTACAAAATAAGAATGGCACTTGCAGTCATTAGACCTCCAATAAATCCTCCGCCAGGGCTGTTATGACCTGCGAGCAGTAAATAGATAGAGAAGGAGAGGACAATCAAAATAATGAGTCTGGTCAATGTCTGCAGCATCATATTATTTGGTTTTTTCATCATACGTCCTCACTTCCTTTAAAACGTAATCGTATTAAACTGACAACGGTTAATACCGCTAAAGCGACAACAAGCACTTCCAGCATGGTATCAAGACCACGGAAATCCACCAGGATAACATTTACGATGTTATATCCTCCAGCTTCTTCCTTGGCATTTTCAGTATAGTACTCGGAAATCGAAGAATAATTTGCCTCTTGTCCCAATGAAAATGCAGACAGGGAACCAAGTGTAATTATCAGCCCAAATCCAATGGAAATGATTAATTTAACAGCCTTCAATTTTGGAGGTGTTTTTACCTTCTTCAATTTCGGCAAGTGATAAAAGACAAGCATAAACAAAATAACGGATACGGTTTCGATAAGCAGCTGCGTCAATGCTAAATCCGGAGCTCGGAACAGAACAAACAATAGAGCTACGATAAAGCCGCTGACACTTGTTGCAATAATTAATGCTACCCGATTATTAATAAACGGAATAACAATAACAGACCCGATAAATACTGCAATGACAAACCATACGTAAATTGGCACCGGTGATAAATCAAGCGATTGGATCGCCGGTAAATTATAACGGTACATCGTATAGGCCATTATCAATATGATAAATGTACACATATAGATGAAGTAATCTCTTAACCTGCCTGTCATCTGGATACGTGTTAGCCATTGAGACCCTTTTACTAAGCCGTCATATCCATAATCATAGGCGTAGTTGAACAAATCACGTTCCCCGCGGTAGAATGCGGTATTTTCCCATTTTTTAAAGGTCATAAATAAGATGACACCCAATACTACCACACCGATTGTCATCCATAACTCTGGTGCTAAAAAGCCATGCCAGTGAGTGATGTGTACATCAAAAAACTCTCCTGGAGAAAGAATGCCGGGTGCGATAGCAGCCATAGCAGGCTCGATAATGGAGTACGCTAACAGATTAGGGAAAAGCCCGAATACAACAACAAGAACAGCGAGTATGATAGGGCTAATCAGCATACCGATCGGAGCCTCATGCACGTGTTGTACTTTTAGCTTACTGCTATCGAATTTACCCATAAACGTCTTTGAAAACATCAGGATACAATATAAGAAGGTAAATACGCTGGCAATCCAAGCAATAATCGGAATGATAAATCCAAATGTTTCTAAATGGAAAATACCGTATTCCGTCACATTCAGCATCCCTGTCAAAAACATCTCTTTACTTAAAAAACCATTAAATGGAGGCAATCCTGCCATCGAAGCCAGTCCAATAAGAGAAATGGTTGCTGTAATAGGCATAATGGTCATTAAACCGCCCAGTTTACGGATATCTCTTGTACCTGTCTCATGGTCAACGATTCCGGCTGCCATAAACAGACTTCCTTTAAAGGTTGCATGGTTAACCAGATGAAATACCGCTGCTAAGATGGCGGTCATGTATAACGCATTGTCCCCATCCTGAAAATAGAACGCAGCAGAGCCTGTCCCAAGTAAACTCATGATTAAACCGAGCTGACTTATGGTGGAAAAGGCCAGAATTCCTTTTAGATCCTTTTGCCGTACTGCTGAAATAGAGCCCCATGTTAAGGTAACTAATCCGGCAATGGTAATAATCCAGAACCATTCTGGTGCACCTCCGAATACCCCGGTCAATCTGGCAACAAGATAAATTCCTGCTTTTACCATAGTTGCAGAGTGAAGATAAGCACTGACGGGTGTCGGCGCTTCCATTGCATCTGGAAGCCAGATGTGGAATGGAAATTGAGCCGACTTGGTAAATGCGCCTAGTAAAACCAGAATCATTGCCGGGATAAATAATCCGCTCGCCATCACAATGTCCGCATTTGCTATCAGCTCCCTGATACTGAATGTGCCGGCAATAACGTAAAGTAAAGAAAAACCAGCGAGCATGGATAATCCGCCGAAAACGGTGATATACATTGATTTTTGAGCACCATAAATAGATTTTTCTCTCGTATACCAGTAACTGATTAATAATGAAGAAGCGATACTTGTTACTTCCCAGAAAACATAAATAACAATTAAGTTATCGGAAAGAACGACTCCTAACATAGCACCCATAAACATTAAAAGATAGACATAGAAATTGTTTAACTTTTCTTTTCGTTTCGACAAATAGTAAATAGAGTAGAGAACAACGAGTGCTCCGATTCCTGTAATCAATAATGCGAAGAGCAGACTTAGACCGTCAACATATACGTTGAAGTTTATTCCGAGGGAAGGAACCCAGTCCAAATTATTTAAAATTGCTTCGCCAGATGATGTTCTAGGTATAAAAGATAGAAAATAAATGAATAGTACCAGAGGCAGAATCAAAACAAACCAGCCAGTATGTATTCTCTTTAAATACTTATACAAGAATGGAATAAGTATGGCTGCGATAAACGGTGATAAAACAGCCCAGTGTAGTAACGTCAAAAGTAATTCCTCCTTTTACAAAAATAGCGAATTCCTTTTAACTGTAGAGCAAAATAAAATACTTTAAATATTCCTTCAGTTAAAAGTGTTCAAGTTCATTTCTAATGTTGAAAACAAAAAGCCTGCCTATTATGAATAAGAAATAGGGGTGGAAGCTTTCTTTTTACAGAGCACATAAAGGTTATTCGGTGTGATAATGAAGGGGGAATACCATGCTTTCTATTTGTTCTCCATCTCTTTACGGTTTTTTTGCACAAAGTTAGAGTGCTACATTTGATTATAACCTATTCAGAAGATGGATGCATACAAAAAGAATGTGATGATCAGGATGGAAAGCTTGTATTTTAAATAGGAAGAAACAAGGGAAAAAACGAAAAAAAACTTCAATTTTTAAATTGAAGTTTGGGAAACAAGACAAAATTATACAGATTCTTTAATTTTATGAGATAGAGATCTTTTATGGATTTCTTCCTCAAACAAAGAAAGAAAATCAGGACTTAAGTTTAATGATATTGCTTTATAATATGATTCAAGTAATAGTTCGTCCGATAATGTTTCCACAATACAACCTCCTCAAGTGTCAGCATTTCTATTAAGTTAATAATAATTTAACACGTGTATCTTGTGTTAACAAGCTATAACTTATCTACATATAGTTGTATATAAGTTGTGTATAAGAAGGTGGGTAACCCTGCTTACTGTTGTTATTAAAACATTTTTATGTTGATAAAGTTATCCACAAAATCGAAAAATATCAGAATTTGTCGAACGATTTTCTAGAGATAGATGTATTTTTAGGGATCAGGCTGCATAGTTTCCGATCAACAAAAGAAAAAATTGGAAATCGCTGTCGATTAGGCGAACATTCCTAATGGAGGCAATAATTCTTTGAAACGCTAGTCAGTTGTAGTAGGATTAGGTATAATGTGATGTAGCATGAATACTCCCGCCACTTAATTTCATCTGAAATTTGAAGTGGGGGTTTCTGGGGTATCGACTTTACAAATGACGATTAAGCCCCAGTGGAGTTGACACATTGATGTGCTGAAAACATCCAACCCCGCTATCCCATTGGACCTGCCTTTGGGATTACATTTCAGCCTGCTTGAGGTTCACACGTTTGTAGCAGTGTAACTGGCTGGGACTGCGATTACTCGTCCCATCGAAGGGCTTTTGTAAGAATCCAACTTTAAGAATGGTGAGAACTCAAAATTCTAAGTAGGAGATCCAACAGCCAGTATCGGCCCGATTCGTTCAACTAATATCCAGGGGGAAAGAACCCCCTGAATAAAGTTTCACTTTATGTGCCTTGGCTGAAATGTTTGGCTTGAACATTTTATGTGACAAAGCAACGATTCTCGCCACAACCTTTTATTGGTTTAGTTTTCAAAGAACATCTTTCAAAAATATTATACCATGCAAACTTATGTTCGCAAATGTGGAAAAAGACGATTCAGTTCCTACCTGCTTGGCTTCACTCTGTGCATTCCGACGTACAAATGTTTTCGATGGGACGAGTAATCGCAGTCCCAAATGTTTTCGATGGGACGAGTAATCGCAACCCCTGGACGTTGCGGGGTTAGCCTGGCTTGAGGTTGGGATTCCTTTCGCCTAATGATGATAGAATTTCTTTATCTTGTATATGCGGATTAAGTTAAATAACAATGTTTGTATAAGTAAAGCACTATAGTATGCAAGGAACAAATATGTTAATTTATTGGAAATCTTGAGGTGTGTATATGTTTTCTAAATTTTTGCCGGATGAGCAAATTGATCAAATTTTTGACTTGAAACCAGAGAAATTAAAAGAAAAGGGAATCAAGGGGATTATCACGGATTTGGATAATACGCTTGTTGCATGGGATGTGAAAGATGCAACCCCTGATGTGATTACATGGTTTAAAACAATGGAAGAAAATGATATAAAAGTAACCATCATATCAAATAATAATCAAGAACGTGTCACCGTTTTTTCGGAGCCGCTTGGAACTCCCTTTGTTTTTAGTGCCAGAAAACCTTTGAGCAGAGCTTTTAAGACTGTTGCAAAGCAAATGGATTTAAAAAAAGAAGAAATTTTAGTCGTCGGTGACCAGGTGATGACGGATGTCCTCGGAGGCAATATGGCCGGATTCTATACTGTACTGGTCATTCCTGTAGTGCAGACAGACGGAAAAATAACAAAGATTAACCGTTTTATGGAAAGAATTATTTTAAAAAGAATTAAGAACAAGGATAAGCGTTATAAGGAGGAATAAGGTTGGAGCAACATATTTGTCAAGGGTGCGGAAGTATTATTCAGACAGAGCATCCGAATGAAGCAGGATATGCGCCAGTCAGTGCATTAGAGAAAGACGTTATTTTATGTAAAAGATGTTTTCGTTTGAAGCATTATAATGAAATTCAGGATGTGTCGATAACGGATGAAGACTTTTTGAAAATGGTCAGTTCCATACGTGATAGAAATGGATTGATAGTGCATATCATCGATGTATTTGATGTAGATGGTACGCTATTAAGTAATTTGCCAAGAATCACGGGGGACAACCCGATTATTTTAGTTGGCAATAAGCTGGATTTATTGCCAAAATCGACAAATGAAAATAAGTTAAAACAGTGGCTGCGTCATGAAGCGAGCCAGCTGGGAATCAAAATAAAGGATGTTGTATTGATTTCTTCTGTAAAAGGAAAAGGAATAGATGAGCTGAAGGAAAAAATAGAAGCGCATCGGTCTGGCAAGGATGTATTTATTGTTGGTGTCACGAATGTCGGGAAATCAACATTTATCAACCGTTTAATTAAAGAGTCAACAGGAGAAGAAGAGGCCATTACGACGTCTTACTTCCCGGGAACTACATTAGGATTTATCGAAATACCATTAGATGAAGATTCATTTTTAGTAGATACACCGGGAATCGTTAATAAACAGCAGATGGCACATTATGTTTCTGAAAAAGAATTAAAAATGATTACACCCAAAAAAGAAATTAAGGCCAGGGTTTATCAATTGCAGGAACAGCAGACCCTATACATTGGCGGCTTAGTAAGGATGGACTTTATTAAAGGAGAGAAACAATCGTTTGTATGTTACTTCTCGAATGACTTAACGATTCACCGTACAAAACTGGAGAATTCGGATGAATTATACGAGAAGCATGCCGGGGAGCTGTTGTCTCCGCCGTATAAAGAACAGTTGGAGAACTTCCCGCCGCTTACGGCACACAGCTTTAAAATAGAAAAAGGAAAAGTAGATATTGTTTTTCCGGGATTAGGCTGGATCAGTGTGCAGGGCGAGGGGGCTACGGTAGCAGCCCACAGTCCCAAAGGGGTTTCCGTAACCACCAGAAAATCCCTTTTATCCGGCCAGCAGTAAGCAGGTAAACTTCTGAGAGAACACAAAAATAATATCGGATCCAACTATTTATCATAGAGAGAAGAGAGACAGGAGGCGTACCGTTGAGTTTAAAATTGAAATTAATCGGTTATCCCATCAAGCATTCCTTATCACCTTGGATTCAGACTTCCTTTTTAGAGCGTTCCGGTCTGGAAGGTTCTTATAGATTGCATGAAATAGCAAGTAAGGAAATTTTTGGTGAGGAAATGAAGAAGTTGAGAGAAGAAGAAGTGAATGGATTTAATATTACGGTTCCTTATAAGCAAACAATTATTCCTTATCTGGATAGAATTGATATTACTGCGGAACGCGTGGGGGCAGTCAATACCGTTTCTTTGGAAGGAAATGAATGGGTCGGGTATAATACGGACGGAATTGGCTATGTGCAGGCATTGCGCGATAAGTTTCCTGATATGGACAGGAATATAGATGTTCCTATTTTAATACTCGGTGCCGGCGGAGCTGCACGAGGTATTTTCCATGGACTGATTCAGGCAGGCTATACGAATTTGACGCTTGCCAACCGGACGAAGTCAAAATGTGAAGATATTATAAAAGGAACCAGTGCTTCTGTTATCACGCTGGCAGAGGCTGAGAAAAACATTGCAGCATATGATGTTATTATTCAAACCAGCTCTGTTGGGATGGAGGAAGCAAAGCAAATCGTAGACCTGTCTAATTTAAAAGCAGGCACGATTGTCAGTGATATTGTATATCAGCCGCTTGTGACACAGTTTTTAAAGCAGGCAGCGGAAAAAGGCGGCCGGATTCATTATGGACATACGATGCTGCTTTATCAAGCACAGAAGGCATTTGAAATCTGGACCAACAAAAATGTCGACGTCACTGGAATGGATGAAGAGATGATAACCAAGATAAAAGGGGATAAAGCAGATGTTAACCAATAAACAAAAGCAATTTTTACGAAGTGAATCGCACCATATTAAGCCTATTTTCCAGGTTGGGAAAGATGGGGTAAATGAAAATATGGTCACACAAATCAGCGAAGCATTAGAGAAGAGAGAATTGATAAAGGTCAGTATTCTTCAAAATTGTGTAGAGGATAAACATGTTGTTGCTGAACAGATTTCTGCCGGCACGGAAGCAGAAGTGGTACAAATCATCGGCAATACGATTATTTTGTATAAAGAGTCAACGGACCATAAAGAAATTAAATTACCATAAACAGAGGCTGTTCATAAAACCGCCAGCGGTCATAATGGGACGAGTAATCCAAATGACGCTTCATGTTTGAAAGCATATTAATAATTTCAGAAGGTGAGTCTTTGAAAAAGATTGGAATTTTAGGCGGAACATTTAATCCGCCGCATATAGGACATTTATGGATTGCTGAAGAAGTAAGAATCCGAAAGCAATTGGATGAGATATGGTTCATTCCGACGCGGACACCACCTCATAAAGATACCGTCGTTTTGGATGCATCCCATCGCTTGCGGATGCTTCATTTGGCAATCAAGGATAATCCTTATTTTCAAGTAAACGCGCTAGAGCTTGAAAGAGAAGGGAAATCATACACTTATGACACGATAAAGGAACTGACGGCGGACTTTCCTGAGGCTGATTTCAGCTTTATTATCGGCGGGGATATGGTAGACTATCTGCCAAAATGGAATCGGGTAGAGGAACTAGTTCATATGGTTCGTTTTATAGGTGTATCGAGACCGGGATATACATTAGATACGCCTTATCCTGTGGAACGCTTGGAGATACATCCTTTGGATATTTCCTCTACCTTTATCAGAAATCGATTAGAAAAAGGGGAGAGAGTTCGTTATTTGCTTCCTGATGGTGTGATGAATTATATTAAGGAGAATCAGATTTATGAATATAGATAACCTGAAGGCAGATTTGAAGGAAAGACTGACGAAAGGAAGATATGAGCATACGTTGAGAGTAACTGATACAGCAGCAGAGCTTGCTGTAAACTTTCATGAATCCGTAGAAAATGCTACTATCGCTGCCTTATTTCATGATTACTGTAAATGTGATTCCTTAGAGGAAATGAAGCAAACCATTAAAACGAGCAGCGAACTTCCGGATTTGCTTCTTTCATTTCATCATGAATTATGGCATGGACCAGTTGCATCGGTCCGGATAGAAGAAAATTATGCAATTACGGATCAAGAGATAAAAGATGCTATTTACTTCCATACAACGGGAAGAGCGGATATGACAAAGCTGGATAAAATTATCTTTATCGCTGACTATATTGAGCCGTTCAGAAATTTCCCCGGGGTAGAGGAAGTGAGAGAGACAGCTAAGACAGATTTAACAAAAGCATGTTACCAGGCAGCAAAGAATACGGTTCGTTTCTTGATGGAAAGGGACAACACTGTATATCCTGACAGCATTCATGCTTATAACGACTTAAATCAACACATTTTTGGAGGAATAAAAAAATGAATAATAAAGAATTAATACAAGTAGTTGCAGAAGCCTGCGATGATAAAAGAGCAGAAAATATTGTTGCCTTAGATATGAACGAAGTATCTTTAGTCGCTGATTATTTCGTGATTTGCCACGGAAGCAATGAACGGCAGGTACAAGCAATTGCCCGGGCAATCAAAGAAACTGCAGAAGAAAATGGAAAAGACATTAAAAGAATGGAAGGCTTTGAAGAAGCGCGATGGGTTCTTGTTGATGTCGGTGATATCGTTTGTCATGTTTTCCATAAGGATGAAAGATATTATTATAATTTAGAAAAATTATGGGGCGATGCGGACCGTATTGCGCTGAATATTACGCAGGAAGGGTAAGGAAAATGGTGTATCGAAAAATGGCTGCGGTCTATAATCGGCTGATGGATAATGTCCCATATGATGATTGGGTGGTTATTATTCAGCAAATGATAGCTCAGACAGAAAGACCAGTGCAGTCAATTATTGATTTAGGCTGTGGTACCGGAGTCATTACCCGGAAATTAGCTGCCGGAGGATATACAATGACGGGGGTAGACCAGTCCGGGGACATGCTGCATGAAGCGCAAAAGGATCTAGAACCTGCAGATGGTATCAGCTGGTTAGAAGCAGATATGACAAAGCTGGATGGTGTGGAGCAGCGTTATGACATGGCAATCAGCTGCTGTGATGTAATAAATTATGTAACAGACCTTCAAGCTGTAGAGCAAGCTTTTAAGAATGTTTATCAGTTGTTAGAACCAGACGGGATATTTTTCTTTGATGTCCATTCCATGCACACTGTAGAGGATATCTATATCGGCCAGACATTTTCCGATGTAATGGAGGAGGCGGCTTATATCTGGGAGTGTATCCCGGGAGAGGAAAAAGGAGAAATGTACCACCATGTTACCTTTTTCCATCAAGAAGAAGAAGACCGCTTTATTCGTTTTCAAGAAGAACATCATCAACGGACATTTCCGATAGAAGTATATAAAAATATTTTAAAAAATATCGGTTTTAAGAAAATCCATATCTATGCTGATTTTTCATTAGAAGCAGATAATTGGGATGAACAATCAGAAAGGATTTTCTTTTTGGCTGAAAAATAAGCTGCAAAAGTGTATTTTAATCTATTTTCTGAGGAAAAGGAGATTATCTTTCTTTGTCGAAATACTAAGTAAGAGGGTACTATTTTGACAAAGAAGGAGGTAATACCTTTTGTATTGGTTAAAGAAAAATAGTTATATTTTTATTGTGATTGCAGCTGTTATTATTTTTTTTATATTTATCAGCAAAGAAGAACCGTCCAGCCCGTTATCCGCCTCATTAATATCTTCAGATTTGGAAGAACCAACAGAAGCCCCGCTTACTGAGGAAACTCCGGCAGAACAACAAGCACGAACAGCAGTGGTCGATGTAAAAGGAGAAGTGATGCAGCCGGGAGTATATGAAATGGAACAAGGTGACCGGATCAGGGATATTATTGACCGAGCTGACGGGTTTACCGAAAATGCAGATATTCTACAAGTGAATTTAGCACAGGTTGTTCAGGATGAGATGGTTGTCTTGATACCTGCTGTCGGCCAAGAAGAACCTGCAGTGAATGCTCCTGCGGGGGAGCAGACAAATAACAATAAGATAAAAATAAATACGGCTTCCAGTGAGGAGCTGACCCAGCTTCCTGGTATCGGACCTGCTAAAGCGGAAGCGATTATTGCCCATCGTGATAATCATGGATTGTTTCAAACACCAGAGGATTTATTAGAGATTTCTGGTATTGGAGAAAAAACACTGGAGACGCTGATCGAGCATATCCAAGTGCCGTAGAAAATAAGGGAAAGAGGGGATCATCATGGAGAGAATTGCTTGGGATCAATATTTTATGGCGCAGAGTCATCTACTAGCTTTAAGAAGTACGTGTACCCGCTTAATGGTAGGCGCTACGATTGTCCGGGATAAACGTATTATTGCCGGAGGTTATAATGGAAGCGTTTCTGGGGATGTACATTGTATCGATGAGGGCTGCTACGTCATTGATGGACATTGTGTACGGACGGTTCACGCGGAAGCAAACGCACTGCTGCAATGTGCGAAATTCGGAGTGCCGACAGACGGCGCTGATGTATATGTTACCCATTTTCCCTGTCTGCAATGCACAAAACAGCTGATTCAAAGCGGTATTAAAAATTTATTTTATGCAGAAGATTACAAGAATCACCCTTATGCAGTCCAGTTATTTGAAGAGGCTGGCGTGCAGACACAAAAAGTACCGTTGGTTGATGCTGTAGTGGATACAAAGTTTGAAGAAAAGACTGCTTTTATACATGCGCTGATGGAAAAATTGGATGCATCCAATTTGACGCCGGATGAAACAGAGACAATAAAAGCCGATGCAGAGCGGCTGTTTTTTAATGAAGAGAGAAAGCAGTGAGGGGATATTGGCATTTTCCTGCAATTGCCGCCGTGTCAGCCATTTTATATCATTTATTGGATATGAAATGGCTGCTCCTTCTTTTTATACTCTGGCTCATTTGGCTCAAGCTTCTGAAAAAAATGAATGTCACCGTTTGGCTGGTTACAGTGTTCAGCTTTATCACCTTTCTATCTATTATTCCGATTATTCCCCAGACCGTCTATGAAGAAAGCTCGATAGATGCAGAAATTACCGGGAAAATCGAAGGAGAAGTAAAGCTTAGCTCCAAACAAATCCAATTCACCCTCCAACCTCTACAAAACTCCTCTAAACTTTTAGTTACGTATTTTCCTGAAAAGGATGAAGATTTTCGTGAAATTCCTCTTGAGCATGCTTTATTTCACGGCTCCACCTGCACCATTCAGCAAACAGTTGAAATTCCCCCTTCCAGTACAAATCCCGCACAATTTGATTTCCGTCAATTTTTACTGCAAAAACAAATTACCCATCAGGCTGTTTTAGAGGATTTTAATCAAATTAACTGTGCCGCTGAAAAAGGCATCCTTCCATTACTTTATAAGGTGAGGACAGAGCTGCTGAATGAAATGGAGGGTACTTGGAGTGATTATACTGCCCCGTGGATTAATGCTATCGTTTTTGGAGACACCTCAGCAATGGGAGAGCCTGTTACAGAGTTATTTCAGCGGTTTGGTCTCTCGCATATTATTGCTATCTCAGGCACCCATGTCACCTTGGTCATTGCTATTTTATATTTGATTTTAGTGAAAGGAAACCTGCTGACGAAAGAGAAAACACAGCTGTTTTTAATCCTGTTTCTGCCGCTTTACGCCATATTGGCTGGAGCGAATCCCCCTGTTCTCCGTGCTGCTTCAATGATGGTTGGACTCCTTCTATTTCAAAAGTTTCGATGGAAACTGCCGTATTCCGATTTGCTGTGTATTATCTTTATGGTGTTTATTCTTTGGGATCCTTATATCATTTACCATATCGGATTTCAGTTTTCCTTCGCAGCAACCTTTTCCATACTTCTGTCTCAGGAATGGATCAGCAAGTCAAAATCACCTGTTTGGAAGTTCTTTCAAGTGAGTTTTATTGCTCAAATGGCAATTCTTCCGCTCCAGATTTATTATTTCAATATCTTTCATCCGTTGTCTATTCTGATGAATCTGACAGTTATTCCTTATTTTACCTTCTTCGTCATCCCGCTTATGTACGTTTTTGCAGTTGTTCATTTTTTACCAGATAGTATGCTCGTCATATTGGATAAGCCTTTTACATTTATTCATGAAAGGGTTCTGGGAGCTATTGAATGGGTCGATAATACATTCGTTCCGCCTATGTATCTAGATCAGTTATCCATCTTCAGCGTCATGTTTTATTTTGCTTGTTTTTTCTTGTTTATGAAGTTTTTAGAGCGAAGACAGGAAAAAGCAGCTTGGATTGCAGGGGTTCTTTTAATCCTTCCAGTTTTAATGACGGCAGCCAAGCCGTATTTTCAGGAGGAAGGTATTGTGACCATGTTTGATATGGGGCAGGGGGATGCTATTTTAGTGGAAGCAGCAAGAAGAGAAGCAGTTGTTATGATCGATGCTGGCTCTGCTTTTCATTTTGAAGATATGGAACCGACCAGAGGAGTGTATAAAAATATTATTCGTGCTTATTTTCATCAGCGGGGGATTAAAGAACTGGATGCGATTATTGTTACACATGACGATGTCGATCACTTTGGGAGTGTCCGTTTTATTTTAGAAGAGGTAAACGTAAAGGAATTAATGGTAAGCGCCTATTTTGATCCAGTGCTATTAGAAGAGTTCCAAGCAATTCAGCCATCATTAAATATAACGCAGATTGGATCAGGGGATGTACTGAACTTTCATGATGCTATTTCCTTTCAGGTATTGGCGCCGGATATAGATACGGGAAATTCAAATAACAATTCGATTGTTCTATATACAAATTTTGGCTTGAAATGGCTGTTTACTGGAGACATCAGCAAGAAGATTGAAGAAAAAATAATACATGATTATCCTGCACTGCAAGTCGATATTTTAAAGGTGGCACACCATGGCAGTAAAACATCTACAGGAGAAGCATTTATAGAAGCGGTTCAGCCGCGTTTCGCTTTAATTTCAGCCGGGAGAAATAACCGTTATAATCATCCAAATGAAGAAGTATTGGACATATTAGAAAATAATGGAATTCAAGCGTACCGCACGGATGAGGATGGGGCGATTCAATTTTATTACACGGCGGAAGGAGGAACCTTTTCAACCTTTTTACCATAAAATAAAAATAAAAGAATAAACCTTACCGGACAACAAAAAAAGAAGAGATAGCATCCCTTCTTTTTGACCCTCTATCTCTTTTATTATTGACCAATTACGCTGATGGTAACGCCCACCGCAAAAATGATAAAGAAAAAGAGAAATGAAAAGGTAAATCCTTTAATGGAGTCTACAACATCGCTGCCTTTGTACTGCGGATCTTTTTCGAATTCGTTCAAGATATACCCCTCCTCTGCTCACTATTATAGTATAAATCATCCACATAAAAAAATCTACATTCTTTACATGATTCCTTCTTCTATATGGTAACAGCCAATTTTAGCAACAGTTGACATCTATAGTTTTTGCACAGAAGCGCAAATTATATATAAGCAAATATCGTTCTTAAAATTTGTTTCTAGAGCTTATTTTAAGGCGTTTAATATAGATGCTTCATAAAGGAAGGATGCAAAAGTTTTGCGGTTCTTCCTTTATTTTTTTGTTGCGTTTATGTCTGCTTCCTTATAGGATAAAAAGAGACGAGTTTATCCATGGAACATTCACATGCTCAGTATCGAAATAATGTCTAGATGGGAAGCGTAAAATGCATGATGGACCAAATAAAAAAAATAAAAACTAATCAGATTCATCCGGTTTACTTTGCTTTTGGAACAGAATCCTTTTTTCTGGAACAATTAAAAGACCGGTTAGTAAAAACAGTTTTAGACGGAGATAAGACTAATTTATCCCTTTATGATTTAGAAGAAACCTCCATACAGGAAGTATTAGCAGATGCAGAAACATTTCCATTTTTCGGTGAACGCAAATTAATATTTGCCGCCAATGCTTCTTTTGTGAAAACAAAACCCGATAAAACACCGTTTGAACATGATTTAACGTATTTACAGGAGTATCTGCAAAATCCTCCTGAGTATTCGGTGTTATTGGTTATAGCGCCTTATGAAAAATTAGATGAGCGTAAAAAAGTAACAAAACAATTAAAGAAACTGGCGTCCCCCGTGGATTGTCAACAAGTAAAAGAAAAAGATGCAAGAAATTGGATTCAAAGTCTGATGAAGTCATATGAGATAGAAATTGAACAAGAGGCGATGGAAATATTGGAAGCAGAGGTCTCTAATAATATCCAGCTCCTGCAAAGCGAGATGGAAAAGCTGGCTCTTTATGTTGGAGAAAATGGGGTTGTTACAAAAGATATTGCACAGCAGTTAGTGTCACATACCCCGACCACTACGTCTATCGCACTTGTCGATGCAGTTATGAAAGGAAGTATTCAGGAAGCAATTCAAATTTATCAGGATTTAGAGAAAATGAACGAGGATCCAATTGCGATGATTGGACTGCTTGCTTACCAATTTCGTATGATTTTAAGAGTGAAGCAGCTGAAAAAGAAGGGGTATTCTCAATTCCAAATTCAGAAGCATATTGGCGCACATCCATATGTTATTAAAGTAGCAATGGCCAGAGAAGCTAAACTGCCCGAAGAGCGTCTGTCTTACATCCTTTGCCAGCTTGCAGAAACGGATGCCAAAATGAAGCAGGGACTGATGGAAAAAGGGCTGGCATTTGAATTACTGTTGATGGATTTAGTATAGTGAGCTGCGTTTCAAAAACATAATAAAAGGTGAAGTATTTACGGCAATTGTCCGTACTTACTTCACCTTTTATTTATTATGATGCGTTAACTTTTTTTGCTAAACGAGATTTTTGACGGCTAGCAGCGTTTTTGTGGATAATTCCTTTTTGAGCCGCTTTATCAATTTGCTTGTTCGCAGATTGGAATGCTGCTTTTGCATTTTCCACATCGTTTGCTTCTACAAATTTTTCTACACGTTTAATCTCCGTACGCATTGCAGAAAGCTGGGAAACGTTATTAGCCCGTTTCTTTTGGTTAACTTCTACACGTTTGATTGCAGATTTAATATTTGCCATGTTTATTCACCTCCTAAAAAGTATACGATTTTAAAAAACATGTTTTAGAGGTTGTTCAAGCTGAATTGCTTCTGAACATGCCCTTTTGTATGCTTTCATCAATTGTCTATATTCACAGTACGACAAGAGTATTTTACCAAAGCTACCTAATCTTTTCAATAGAATTGTTGCTTAATCAATAAATTGGTATGAATTTATTCCAGGCGTGCATGCTAAGAATGTTTGAAAACAGGAGTTTATCCGGTGAAATTTCCATCTAAAAATAAAGTGTAGAAGGAAAGCTTTATTTTTAGATAATGGAATTTTATTTTATCAGAATAAAGCATATTGAACAAAGGGGTGCGGTGTAATGAAAAATAGAGAGGATCATTTTCAAGTAAGAACAGACTTAGCTGTAGAAGCAAAGGATATGTATACGGAAAAGCAAGACAATAAACAGAAGGAAGTTGCGGGTGTCACATTTAAAGAAAGCACGATAAAGGATATAAATATTTCCTATGTGACGATTGATGAGGCAGGCGCTGAACAAATTGGGAAGAAGCCGGGGAACTATGTCACCATTCATACTGACGGTGTCAAAAAGCAAGATACAGAGAAACAGCATCAAGCAGCGAAGATTTTAGCAAAAGAGCTGGAGGAATTAATGAGAAAGCAAGACTTGCCTGATCAGGCCTCTTGTCTGATTGTGGGGTTAGGTAATTGGAATGTAACACCGGATGCTTTGGGTCCGATGACGGTAGAGAAAGTGCTGGTAACCAGTCATTTATTTCGTCTTCAGCCGGAATCTGTGGCAGAAGGATATAGCGAAGTAGCTGCGATTACACCGGGTGTGATGGGAGTGACAGGTATAGAAACCAGCGATGTGATTTTTGGGATTATCGAAAAATACCAGCCTGATTTCGTTATTGCCATTGACGCGCTAGCATCGAGATCTATCAGCAGAGTGAATGAAACCATTCAATTATCGGATACAGGTATACATCCAGGTTCAGGGGTTGGCAATAAACGAAAAGAAATAAGCCGTCAGACACTCGGTATACCTGTGATTGCTATTGGCGTGCCAACGGTGGTGGATGCAGTTACTATTACAAGCGATACCATTGATTACTTATTGAAACACTTCGGTAGAGAATGGAATGAAAGAGATGATCCATCTAAATCCTTAACTCCTGCTGGTATGAATTTCGGCTCGAAGCAGTTAACAGATGAGGACTTGCCTGATAAAGCACAGCGTGAAAAGCTGTTCGGCATTGTTGGCGGCCTGTCGGAAGAAGAAAAAAGACAGCTGATAATGGAAGTATTAACGCCGATTGGTCATAATTTAATGGTTACGCCTAAAGAGGTAGACGGCTTTATGATTGATATGGCTGAAGTGATAGCAAATGGGCTGAACGCTGCATTACATGAGACAGTAACGATTGATAATTTTTCAAGCTATTCCAGGTAGCCGTATGAAGCTTTAACATCCTCTATCAAGTCTATTTTTTCTTTTTACACGGTTCTACTTTCTCTAGTTTACTCATAGGTTGGACTATAGAGTTATTAGAGAAAGGTGGCATCGTGTATTTTTATGAAAAAAAATAACTGGAGCAAAATGGTACAAACCTTTTCTCGACGAAGCGGGCTTTATATTATATTTTTTGTCAGTATATTTCTTTTAATAAGTATATTAACGGCAGTCCAGCCTGCCTATCGATTTTCATCAGATACGTTATCGAATTGGACGAAGGAAATGGATAGTGCGATTTTTTATCATTTGATTACAATGGAAAATCGTGCTTATAAGCAGAGTTTTCCGGAAGGGGAAGCAGAAATACCTCAATTATCTGGTGTGTTTCTTGAGCTTACGTCTAATGTGAAACCAACAGATCCCAGGAGCTTTTTTGGTAATGAAATTCCAGGTTTTTCGATATTTGACAATCAATTATTAATGGCAAGTGAAAATGATTTTACTCACTTTCCGATTGAGTCCAATCCGCCTTTAGAGGAAGTATTAAGGGAAAGGGAAGCGGTGCTGACAGGTGAAGATGAGGAGGAGACAGGAGATGCAGAAGAAACAGAGGAAACGGAAAGCAAGCAAACAACTGGAGACAGAGATGTTGTGTTTATTTATAATACCCACAACAGAGAGTCGTTTTTACCGCATTTGCCAGATGAAACAGACCCCAATAGCGCCATGCATGGGGAGATTAATATCACAAATGTCAGTGATCGTTTAGCAGAAGGTCTTAAAAGGAAAGGAATTGGCACACAAGTAGATAATACAGATTTCGGGGAGCTCCTGAATGAAAGAGGCATGGGATATCATCAATCCTACGAAGTCTCTCGGGATATTGTTGCGGAAGCAGTGGCCGGCAATCAGGAGATTCAATACATGTTTGACCTTCATAGAGACGCCCTTCGCAGAGACAAGACGACACAAACGATTGAAGGCGAAGATTATGCAAAGATTTTATTTGTTATCGGCACCGGGCATCCGGATTATGAAAGGAATCTGAAAGTAGCAACAGAGCTGCATGGATTGATGGAAGAAGAATATCCGGGTTTAAGCCGGGGAGTGTTCCAAAAGGACGGATCAAGCGGGAATGGCGTTTACAATCAGGATATGGCAGAAAATGCATTGTTGATTGAATTTGGCGGTGTAGATAACACGATGGATGAGCTGTATCGTTCTGCTGATGCCTTAGCAGAAGTATTCAGCGACTATTATTGGGATGCCGAAGCCGTTCAGTCTGATGAATAAGTATGTGAATATTCTTATGTAAGGAGCGATTTGATGCGAAATATTATTATATTATTATTGCTCGTCATCTTTTTTCTGAGCGGACTCGTATTTGGAATGCAGAAGAATGAGCCGGCTGAACAAACGGTATCCTCCGACACTCCTGCAGTTGAAGTAATAGAGGATGAAGCGCAAGATAGAGAGGAACAGGAAGAGATTATTGTTGCAGAAACAGATGTACTTGAAGGTGGAAATTATTCGTTGACCAACCGTACAGCAGCTACTATGGGAGGCATCGTCAAACAATTATTTGAAGTAATTGTATCCATCATGTATGGAATAGGAGAGTTGTTTTTTTAATCAACACCTAAGTTAATCATTGAATCTCAAGGCGTCAATTGCTATAATCAATGCTAGTAATTGACGCCTTTTGTTATGGGAAGAAAAATAGGGGCTACAGGAAAAACTTAGGAGTGTGCGTGAAATGACGAATAAAAAAAGAAAGGTCAGAAACTTTTCGATTATTGCCCATATCGATCATGGGAAGTCTACATTAGCTGATCGTATTCTTGAAAATACAGAAACCGTGACAAAACGTGAAATGAAAGACCAGCTGCTGGACGGAATGGATTTAGAGCGTGAACGCGGAATAACCATTAAACTGAATGCAGTACAATTAAAATATACAAACCAGGCTGGCGAAGAATTTATTTTTCATTTAATCGATACGCCAGGCCATGTTGATTTTACTTATGAGGTATCCAGAAGCTTGGCAGCCTGTGAAGGAGCGATTCTTGTCGTAGACGCAGCACAGGGGATTGAAGCGCAGACCTTGGCAAACGTTTATTTAGCGATGGAAAATGATTTAGAAATCATTCCGGTAATTAATAAAATTGATTTGCCGAGTGCTGATACGGAAAAAGTGAAAAAAGAGCTGGAAGATGTGTTAGGGATCGACGGCGATGAAGCAATTCTAGCTTCTGCCAAAGCAAATATAGGGATTGAGGAAATTCTGGAGCGTATAGCAGAGGTTGTTCCAGAGCCCCCTGGAGAGGCTGAGGACCCGTTAAAAGCGTTAATCTTTGACTCGCTTTATGATACTTACCGCGGGGTTATCGCTTATGTTTGTGTGAAGGAAGGCTCTGTGAAAGTCGGAGACAAAATTAAGATGATGGCTACCGGAAAAGAATTTGAAGTGAATGAAGTCGGGGTATTTACACCGAAGCAGCTTGCCAAAAAAGAGTTGACGGTCGGGGATGTTGGTTATTTAACTGCATCGATTAAAAATGTCGGTGATTCAAGGGTCGGAGATACGATTACGTTGGCTGATCGACCAGCGGATACAGCGCTGCCTGGTTACCGCCGTCTGAATCCAATGGTATTCTGCGGACTATATCCGGTAGATTCTAATGATTACAATGATTTAAGAGAAGCGTTAGAACGTTTAGAACTGAATGATTCTTCCCTGCAATACGAAGCAGAGACTTCCCAGGCGCTTGGTTTCGGCTACCGCTGCGGATTCCTGGGACTGCTCCACATGGAAATTGTCCAAGAGCGTATTGAAAGAGAATTTGGTATCAGTTTAATTACGACTGCTCCAAGTGTTATTTTTGAAGTTGAGCTGACGAATGGTGATGTATTTTCGGTTGATAACCCTTCTGAAATGCCAGATCCACAAGTAATTGAGGAAGTACGTGAGCCATACGTAGAAGCTACAATTATGGTTCCGAACGATTACGTCGGAGCAGTGATGGAAATTGCCCAAAAGAAACGCGGGAATTTTGTAGATATGCAATATTTAGATGATATTCGTGTAAATGTAGTCTATCATATTCCGCTTTCGGAGATTGTATATGACTTCTTTGACCAGTTAAAATCACAGACAAAGGGATATGCTTCATTTGATTATGAGCTGATCGGCTACCAGCCTTCCCGTCTTGTGAAAATGGATATATTGCTTAATGGCGATTCAATTGATGCGTTATCGCTTGTTGTCCACCGTGACTTTGCGTATGAACGCGGAAAGCAGATTGTTGAAAAGCTGAAGACACTAATTCCAAGACAGCAATTTGAAGTGCCGATTCAAGCAGCAATCGGTAACAAAATTGTAGCCCGTTCTAATATCAAAGCGGTACGTAAGGATGTAACAGCAAAGCTTTACGGCGGAGATATTTCCCGAAAAAGAAAGCTTCTTGAAAAGCAAAAAGAAGGTAAAAAGCGTATGAAGATGGTAGGTTCTGTAGAAGTTCCTCAGGAAGCGTTTATGGCAGTCCTGAAGATGGATGAGGATTAACTGCTGAAATAATCTATTGTCGCTATTAATTAATCCCGTTACCGTGTTTTCTGCCGGTTGCGGGATTTTTTAAAGAATAAGAATGCTTATAAAAATAGCTGTAAATAGCCGCTGCGGAAAAATACTACGCTTTCCATGGGCCCCGATCCGAGCTCATCTCCTTTAAAGAAGACTTGCTGATTGGCAAGAATATCGTGTTTTAATGACTAAGCGATGTTCTTGCCTTTGAATTAGGAGGTCACAGGCCGATTTTTCGTTTACATTGCGAGAGGACATAAAGTATTATAAAATAACTTCAGAAATAACAACTGGTGTTTCTGAAGAGGAAAACAAGAAAGAGTTATCTTATCTGTTTTTTTAACAAAGGAAGGAAGTTCAATCGATGCAAGTTCAGTCAGTATATATTCATATTCCTTTTTGCAAGCAGATCTGCCATTACTGTAATTTTGTAAAATACTTTTACATGGAGACGAAGGCAGATGCCTTTATAGATGCTTTAATAAAAGAAATAGACACAGCTATCCCAGGAAGGAAAAATGTCTTTCGGACGATTTATATGGGCGGAGGAACACCAACTGCTTTGTCGATGGAGCAATTGCAGAAGCTTTTTCAGTTTTTAAATGAAAAGTTTGACCTCTCCTCCTGCGAAGAATTTACAATCGAAATCAATCCGGGGGATATTGATACGGATAAAGCAAAATTACTTCACGGTTATGGTGTAAATCGAATTTCTTTTGGAGTTCAGGTAATGGATGATGAGATGCTTGAAAAAATCGGGCGCATGCATCGAGTGAAGGATGTTTATACAACAGTTGATATTCTTACACAGTCAAATTTCTCTAATATTAGCCTGGATTTAATTTATGCTCTCCCGGATCAAACCGTTGCCCACTTTGAAAAAACTTTAAAGGAAGCACTGCAATTCGGTCTGCCGCATTATTCAACCTATGCGCTGCAAATTGAACCGAAGACCGTGTTTTATCATAAACGGAGAAAAGGAGCCCTGCACCAGCCACCAGAGGATGATGAAGTAGAAATGTATCAGCTGCTTCAGGAAAATATGAAAAAGCAGGGCGTCTATCAATATGAAATAAGTAATTTTGCCAAGCCGGGGTTTGAGAGTAAGCATAATTTAACCTATTGGAATAATGATTATTATTTTGGTTTCGGAGCAGGGGCTCATGGTTATTTACCGGGAAAGCGGACGGCAAATTATAAACCGCTGGGGACTTATATGAAGGAAATTAGCCGCAGCGGATCAGCAGTCGAACATTTTGAGGAAATAACCCTGCAGGATCAGATTGAAGAAGAATTATTTCTGCAGCTCCGAAAAGCAGAAGGAATTAATACAGAAGCATTCAGGGAAAGATATGGACTATCGCTGGATAAATTATATCAGGAAGAGTTACTTCAGTTAACAAACGATAAATTAGTAACTTACCATGATGGAAGCTATGTATTGACAAATAGAGGAATGCTTCTCGGGGACAGGGTTTTTCAGCAATTTTTATTATTGGAGAACTTTGAACAAAAAATAAAGGAAGTAAAAAGCCAAACGGTTTGACAAAAGAAATTGAATTTGATAATTTTATTATAGATTTAGCACTCAAAAGATGAGAGTGCTAACAGAGGTGATCATCATGTTAACAGATAGGCAACTTATGATATTGCAGGTGATTATTGATGATTTTATAGAATCTGCTAAACCGGTCGGCTCCAGGGCATTATCTAAAAAAGATACCCTGCCGTACAGTGCCGCAACCATTCGAAACGAGATGGCGGATTTAGAAGAATCGGGGTTTTTAGAAAAGACGCATACATCTTCTGGACGCGTGCCTTCAGAAAAAGGATATCGTTATTATGTTGATCATTTAATTGGTCCTGAAATCCATCAGCATGGACTGGGTATCATTGAAAGATTAACAAATAACGGGATATATGAGTTTGAACAGATTGTGCAGACGGCAGCAGAAGCCCTTTCTAAACTGACCAATTATACGTCTATCATTCTTGGACCGGAAATGTTTGAAGCAACCGTAAAGCAGATTCAGGTATTAGCACTATCCGATCAATCAGCAGTAGCGATTTTGGTAACAAACACAGGGCATGTAGAGCACCGTTCCTTTACATTGCCAAAAGGAGTTTCATCATCTGATATCGAAAAGCTCGTCAATATTTTAAATGACCGTCTTCAGGGCGTTCCGCTTTATCGAATTCCCGAGGTGATTCAAAATGAAGTAGCTTCCTTGATGATGAAATATATGAATGGAGTTGATTCTTCTATCAATTGGATTCGCACGCTCTTCACGCAAGAGCAGGCAGTTAAGCTTTATTTTGGCGGGAAAGCCAATATTTTAATGCAGCCGGAATTTAATGATGTGGATCGAATTCGTTCGTTTTACTCCCTGATGGAGCGTGAGGATGAAATTGTAAATCTCTTGAAAAACTCCAATCAAGGTATTAAAGTTTCTATTGGCCATGAAAATGAAGTGGAAGAGATTAAAGACTTGAGTTTAATTACTGCTTCTTATCACATTGGCGGCGGCCAGATGGGTACCATTGCACTGCTTGGTCCTACGAGAATGGAATATAAAAAAGTATTATCCTTAATGGAAATCATTTCAAAGGAAATGACTGGTGCAATGGGGAAATGGTATAGTGATAAATCATAAGGAAAACAAGGATTTTAGTTTTCTAACTATATCTTCTATGGTATAGTTTTTAATTGGAAATTAGAAAAGAGGTGCCTGAGTAGATGTCAGAGAATGAAAAAAAAGAAGAAGCAATGCAAGAAGAACAGGAAATTGTAGAAGAGACAGCTGAAGAAGCAGGTACAGATGCAGAAACTGCAGAAGAAAATGATGCGTCAGAAGCTCAAATAGAAGCACTGAAAAATGAAAAAGAAGAACTGGAAGGCCGCATGCTTCGTTTGCAGGCAGAGTTTGATAATTATAAACGACGTACATTAAAAGAGCGCGAAGCAGATCGTAAATACAAAGCACAGGATATGGTTCAGGAATTGCTTCCTGTGATGGATAATTTCGAACGCGCGCTGCAAGTAGAAGTATCTGAAGAAAATAAGAGCATCCTGGAAGGAATTGATATGGTGTATCGTCAATTAAAGGATGTATTTACGTCACAGGGTGTTTCAGTTATTGAAACAGAAGGTGCTGACTTTGACCCGAATGTGCACCATGCAGTAATGCAGATTGAAGATGATTCTGTAGAAGCAAATAAAGTAGTGGAAGAGCTGCAAAAAGGATATCTCTTAAAAGATCGGGTTATCCGCCCTGCAATGGTAAAAGTAAACAAATAATTAAAAAAAGTGTCGCAGAAGTATTGAAGGAGGAAATAAAGAATGAGTAAAATTATCGGAATCGACTTAGGAACAACAAACTCATGCGTATCAGTGATGGAGGGTGGCGAAGCAGTCGTTATCCCTAACCCGGAAGGAAATCGTACAACACCATCTGTTGTATCCTTTAAAAATGGAGAAAGACAAGTTGGGGAGGTTGCAAAACGTCAAGCAATTACCAACCCGGATACAGTTCAATCTATCAAACGTCATATCGGTACTGACTATAAAGTAACGATTGGCGATAAAGACTATACACCGCAAGAAATTTCAGCGATTATTCTGCAGCATATTAAATCCTATGCAGAAGATTATATTGGCGAAAGTGTAGATAAAGCAGTAATTACGGTTCCTGCTTACTTTAATGACGCAGAACGTCAAGCAACAAAAGATGCTGGTAAAATTGCTGGTCTTGAAGTAGAACGTATTATCAACGAACCAACAGCTGCAGCGCTTGCCTATGGTATTGATAAAGATGATCAAGATCAAACGATTCTTGTATATGACCTTGGCGGCGGTACCTTTGATGTATCTATCCTTGACATTGGCGATGGCACATTCGAAGTTGTTGCAACAGCCGGAGACAATCGTCTTGGCGGAGATGACTTTGATGAAGTCATTATCAAGCATATGGTAGAAGAATTCAGAAAAGAAAATGGCATTGATCTTTCTAAAGATAAAATGGCTGTACAGCGCTTGAAAGATGCTGCAGAGAAAGCGAAGAAGGATTTATCTGGTGTTGCACAGACACAAATTTCTCTGCCATTTATTACAGCAGGTGAAGCTGGTCCATTACACTTAGAAATGACATTATCACGTGCGAAATTCGATGAGTTATCATCTGATTTAGTAGAACGTACAATGAAACCGACTCGCCGTGCGCTTTCTGATGCAGGCTTGTCGAACAAGGATATTCATAAAGTTATCTTAGTCGGCGGTTCTACACGTATTCCAGCTGTACAGGAAGCAATCAAGAAAGAATTAGGTCAAGATCCTTCTAAAGGCGTAAACCCGGATGAAGTTGTAGCACTTGGTGCAGCAATCCAAGGCGGTGTCCTTCAAGGAGACGTGAAAGACGTATTATTACTTGACGTAACACCACTTTCTTTAGGTATTGAAACAATGGGCGCTGTGTTTACAAAACTGATTGAACGTAATACAACTATTCCGACAAGTGCATCTCAAACATTCTCTACAGCAGCAGATAACCAAACTGCAGTAGATATCCATGTACTTCAAGGTGAGCGTGAAATGGCGGCAGATAACAAAACGCTTGGCCGTTTCCAATTAACAGATATCCCGCCTGCACCGCGCGGAATGCCTCAAATCGAAGTATCCTTTGATATTGATGCGAATGGTATTGTTAATGTTAGAGCGAAAGATTTAGGTACAAATAAAGAACAATCAATTACGATCAAGTCTTCTTCCGGTTTATCTGATGATGAAGTAGATCGCATGGTCAAAGAAGCAGAAGAAAACGCGGATGCGGATAAAGCACGCCGTGAAGAAGTAGAGCTTCGCAACCAGGCAGATCAGCTTGTATTCACAACAGATAAAACATTGAAAGATTTAGGCGATAAGGTTTCTGCTGAAGATAAACAACAGGCAGAAGCTGCAAGAGATGAATTGAAAGAAGCTTTAGAGTCTAATGACCAAGAACAAATTAAAGCGAAAAAAGAAGCTTTGGAAGAAAAAGTACAGCAGCTTTCTGCTAAGCTTTATGAGCAGGTACAACAAGAAGCTCAAGAAGCACAAGGAGCAGAAAATGCAGAAGGTCAGCAAGGTGACGATGTTGTTGATGCAGATTATACAGAAGTCGATGATGACGATAAAGAAAATAAATAATGAATAACTGCTGAATAAAAGTCAAAGTCAGGATTCTCTTGGCTTTGGCTTTTTTACAGACAGGATAGAAGCAAGATAGTGCTTACAGGTAAATTAGTTTGAAGCTGATATTCATTGTTGCCATAGACAAATGAATGATGATATGATTAAACTTATGCAATCAGAGTATCGGGAGTGAATAATTTGGCAAAACGAGATTATTATGATGTCTTAGGTGTGGATAAGGGCGCCTCAAAAGATGAGATAAAGAAGAGCTACCGGAAACTGGCTCGTAAATA
This sequence comes from Oceanobacillus oncorhynchi, assembly GCF_000821065.1. Classification (GTDB taxonomy): domain Bacteria; phylum Bacillota; class Bacilli; order Bacillales; family Amphibacillaceae; genus Oceanobacillus; species Oceanobacillus oncorhynchi. The sequence continues at coordinate 4,142,434 of NZ_CDGG01000001.1, read as the reverse complement.
TCATCCGGATGTAAATAAAGAAGAGGGCGCAGCAGAAAAATTTAAAGAAGCAAAAGAAGCTTACGAAGTATTAAGTGACGATCAGAAAAAAGCACAATATGATCAATTTGGGCATGCAGGCGCACAGGGTCAAGGCTTCGGAGGCTTTGGCGGCGGTGGCGGAGCTCAAGACTTCGGTGGTTTCAGTGATATTTTTGATATGTTTTTCGGTGGCGGCGGACGTTCACGTGATCCGAATGCGCCACAGCAGGGCGACGATTTACAATATACGCTGATTCTTGATTTTGAAGAAGCGATTTTTGGAAAAGAAACCGATATTGAAGTTCCAAAAGAAGAAGAATGTGATACGTGTCATGGTTCAGGAGCCAAACCGGGAACAAAAGTAGACACATGCTCCCATTGTCACGGCTCGGGTCAATTAAATCAAGAACAAAATACGCCATTTGGCCGTGTTGTCAATCGCCGCGTGTGTCATTACTGTAATGGTACAGGGAAAATCATTCCTGAAAAATGTGAGACCTGTGGCGGTGCTGGAACAGTTAATAGAAAGAAAAAAATTCATATTGATATTCCAGCCGGTATCGATGAAGGACAGCAAATCCGTGTAGCCGGCAAAGGAGACCCTGGGAAAAACGGCGGTCCAGCAGGGGATTTATTTGTTGTTATTCGTGTTCGTAAACATGATTTCTTTGTCCGCGAAGGTGACCATATTTTCTGTGAACTGCCACTTACCTTTGCACAAGCGGCTTTAGGCGATGAAATTGAAGTGCCTACGGTCCATGGGAAGGTTAAATTACGAATTCCTGCCGGCACTCAAGCAGGGAAAACCTTCCGCTTAAAAGGAAAAGGGGCGCCAAATGTTCATGGCAGAGGCCAGGGCGACCAGCACATTAAAGTAAAAGTAATGACGCCGACAAATCTGTCAGATAAACAAAAAGATTTACTGCGTCAATTTAATGAATTAGGCGGAAATGAATCCACCGATGAACAAGAGGATAATATTTTCCAGCGTTTTCGTAAAGCGTTCAAAGGAGACTAATCAGAGTAGTCCTCCAGCTTGTAGTTTTGATGATATTTTCAGATAAGCAGGCTGGAGGCATCTCTGTTTCTTGGTATAATTAAATATAAATTTTTGGATGAACTTATTTTTATTCAGGAATAGCCACGTCCAGCTCCAAGCGCCAAAAACTAGGAGATTTCACGTCGCGCCCTACGATAAAGAAGACTAGGTGATTGACAAGCCGACAGGCGCAGTCAGAGCCGTAGTCGCACTTATGCCCTGTGGGTGAAAGTCAACATCGGTTCGTCACCTCACCGTGTTTCCTTTATCTCTTTAAGTAATGGAAGTTCGACCAAGGTCGAACCACCCCAAAGTTCGGGGCGCAATCTCTACGTTTTTAAACGGGCGCTTTGCGCTTTTGGCTTATAGATATTTCAAAAGAACGGCGGTGTACAACATGAAATGGTCAGAGATTACAATTCTTACGACAAATGAAGCAGTGGAGCCTATTTCAAATATTTTGCATGAAACAGGTGCGAGCGGGTTAGTTATTGAAGATCCATTAGATTTAAAGCATTTTGAAGGGGAAGGCTTTGGAGAAATTGTGGAGCTTGATCCCGAAGATTATCCGGATGAGGGTGTCCGTATCAAGGCGTATCTGCCGATGAACAGCTTTTTAGGTGAAACGGTTGAAGAAATCAAACAGGCAATCAACCAATTACTGCTTTACGATATTGATTTAGGGAAAAACGAAGTAAGCCTAAGTGAGGTTCATGAAGAAGAATGGGCGAGTGCCTGGAAAAAGTACTATAAACCGGTTAAAATATCCAATCGGATTACAATCACTCCAACTTGGGAGGATTATCAGCCGGTCTCTACGGATGAATTAATTATTGAACTGGATCCGGGGATGGCTTTTGGAACAGGGACCCATCCTACAACCATATTAAGTATTCAAGGTTTAGAAGCGTATGTGCAGCCTGATGATAAGATTATTGATGTGGGCTGTGGTTCAGGCGTCTTAAGCATTGCTTCGATTAAATTAGGCGCTGAATCTGTACAGGCTTTTGATTTGGACGATATAGCTGTTAAAAGCACCAATTTGAATGTGAAACTAAATCATCTTCAAAATCAAGTGACGGCGAAACAAAATAATTTACTTGATGGGGTAGACAGTCAGGCTGATGTCATTGTCTCCAACATCCTTGCTGAAATTATCGTCCGATTTGTAGAAGATGCTTATAAAAACCTTCGACCTGGTGGTCATTTTATCACTTCAGGAATTATTCAGAAGAAGAAACAATTTGTCCGTGATCGTCTGACAGAAGCTGGTTTTGAGATTATCTCTGTCAGTGAATTGGAAGATTGGGTTTCCATTGTTGCCAAGAAACCAGAATAAAAGCAGGTGATGGCTGATGCAGCGCTATTTTATTTCGAAAGAACAAGTAGAAGATCAGACAATCAAAATTACTGGAGAAGACGTGCACCATATCGCCAGGGTGATGAGAAATAAGCCCGGCGATGAGATTATTTGCAATACGGATGACGGAAAATCAGCGCTTTGTAAGATTGAAGAAATACATGAAACAGAAGTGCAGGCAGTCATCGAAAGCTGGTTGGATGAATCTGTTGAATTGCCAGTGGAAGTAAGTATTGCACAAGGAATTCCTAAGGGTGATAAATTTGAATGGATACTCCAAAAAGGAACAGAGCTCGGTGCAGCGAAATTTATTCCCTTTGCAGCGGATCGTTCTGTTGCTAAATGGGATGAACAAAAGTTTCATAAAAAAGCAAAACGTTTCGGTAAAATCATAAAGGAAGCCAGCGAGCAGAGTCATCGCAACCAGATTCCTGAGCTGTTACAGGTGATGCAGTTAAAAACATTGATAAAAGAAAGTGAAACCTATCATGTAAAGCTGTTTGCATATGAAGAAGAGGCGAAGGGAGCGGAAGGAAATACTTCTGCTTTTGCATCTGTATTGGATAACCTGTCTGATCATGACCGCATTCTGCTGGTAATAGGTCCAGAGGGTGGTATCTCTGCAGAAGAAGCTGCTAGTTTGAAAGGTGCCGGCTTCCAGCAAATCCGGCTTGGAAAGCGGATATTGCGTACCGAAACGGCGGCGTTATATGCGCTTGCCAGTATTTCTTATCATATGGAAGAATTAAGGAATAAGAATTAAAAGGTAAACCAGCCTCTTTTCGGTTGTTTTACCTTTTTTCTTATATATCCATAATTTTAAGCCCGGCGATATGTCAATTCAGATAAGCTTCTATTATTTGCAGGACGCCGGATTCATCATTGGAAGGAGCTCTATGTTTAGCGGTCTTTTGCACTTCCGGGCTGCAGGTTTCCATTGCATAACTGTGTTCTGTTAAAGCCAGCATCTCTAAGTCATTATTGGCATCTCCAAAGGCGAGCAATTCATGTGGGGAGATATTCCATCTGTCTAATAATATGTTTAATCCGTTTCCTTTGTTTACTCCGGGAATAATCATATCGATACTGCCATGGCCGCTGGAAACCGCCTGCATCTCTCCTTGAAAGGCTTGATTTAATTGATAAACGATGTGACTGGTTTGATTGACTTCTACATTTAAAGCAAATTTAACAAACGTATCATCCGGCAAAGAATCAAAATGTTCCACTTCTTTTAATTGGTGATAATAATGCTTGGCAAATTTTTTAAAATCGTTGTCAGCGCTTTTTAAAATATATGCACTGTGTAATCCACATAAAATAAACGCTGCTTTATCTATGCTGTGTATTAAATAGTCAACCGCTTTTTGAACAAATTCATTAGGAAAGCTGTCGATTGTTTCCAGTTTAGGAGAGTCATAGATAATCGCTCCATTTTCCGCTACAAAATAAATGTTATCTTCTTTTCCTTTGAAAAAAGATGTTAATTGGGCGTATTGATCTCCGCTTGCAACAATAAATTTTATCTCATTTTCTTGAAGCTGCTGAAAAATACCGTCAAATCTTTTCCGGTCATAATTACTGCTGGAGTCTAAAAAAGTTCCGTCCATATCCACTGCAATTGCCTTTATCATTGGTAAACCCCCATTGTTTTTGATAGACTTGCATATACTGTTAGTTTATCATCTAATCATGACATACTCACTTGATATACTTTGCAACCATGCGTTCATTTAATAAATCAACTATTGTGTTTGAAAGATTTGACAGGCGCACCAGGAAAATATAAAATTTTACTGTTTAAAGTCATTTGCCATGACGCTGTTAGGAGTGAGAATGATTGAATTTTGAAAGAGAAAAATCGATAGAGCATAATCCTACGGGAGCAGCCCGATTAGGATTAGCATTGCTTCTTGGTCTGCTTGCTTTTTTAGGGCCGCTTAATATCGATATGTATTTACCTAGTTTTCCTGAGATTGCGCGAGATTTAGACACAAGCGCTACACTCGTACAGGCGAGTTTAACAGCGTGTCTGCTAGGTCTGGCGATTGGGCAATTATTTGCCGGCCCCATCAGTGACGCTCAGGGCAGAAGGAAGCCATTGTTGATTGCTACGAGCCTGTTTGCGGTAGCCTCTATACTATGTGCTTTTGCTCCAAATATCATCTTATTGATTGCCATGCGTTTTTTACAAGGCCTGACTGCCTCTGCAGGAGTCGTTCTCTCCCGCGCAGTTGTACGTGATGTGTTCAGCGGACAGGCACTTACGAAGTTTTTTTCGTTATTGATGGTTATTAATGCGATTGCTCCCATGATCGCTCCGATGATAGGCGGTTTTATTCTGTCATTTGATTCGACCAGCTGGAAGAGTATCTTTTTCTTTTTAAGCGCGGTCGGACTGCTCACCGTTACCATTGTGGCAATAAAGCTTAAAGAGACGCTGCCGCCGCATAAGCGTATTCCAAGCTCAGCAGGAGCTTCGTTAAAAACAATGGGCAGTCTGCTGAAAGACCGTTCTTTTATCGGCTATGCCCTGGTCGTTGGTTTTATCCACGGGGGAAGCTTTGCTTATGTATCTGGAACGCCATTTGTTTATCAGGATATCTATGGGGTCTCCCCGCAAGTGTTTAGTGTATTATTCGGTATCAATGGACTGGCAATTATCACAGGCAGCTTTCTCATTGGACGCTTCAGCGGGATTATAGCAGAAAAAACAATGCTTCAAGCAGCGGTTATCACTGCACTTACAGTCACAACCTTATTGCTTATCATGACCATTATCGAAGGACCTTTAGCATTGATTGTTTTATTCATATTTATTTATATGATTACAATGGGAATGATATTGACAAGCACCTTTACATTGGGGATGTCCAAGCAGGATCATCGCGCAGGAAGCGCCAGCGCCGTTTTAGGGATGCTTCCATTACTACTTGGTTCTATTTTTTCACCGCTTGCAGGTATTAATGAGGCATCAGCTGTTCCGATGGGGGCAATCATATTTACCACCACGCTCATGGGCTCTATTGTTTTCTTTACCCTTGTTAAAAAGGATGAGGTAAAGGGATAATTGAAGATTTAACTATCTGATGTGAACTAAAGGACTGACTGCGTCAATCATATATTACTTCATAATAAGGGAATCAAGAAGGAATATATGAGAAATAAAAAGAGATAAATACTGGCTTTCAAGCACTTTTGGCTTTCCCAGTGCGTTTATTTTTCAATTAATCTTTCGCCTTATCTTTGAACATAAAAATTGTTTTCGTATGCTGGATAGTAAGAAGTTCGCAGATCTTCCGACGAAAGATACGGTTTATCGCTTTTTAAACAAGTCTACTTTTAACTGGCGACGTTTCCTGCTTGGCTTCTTCTGTCATCTCGAAAGTATGCCATCATCGTCCTAAAGTATTTATCATCGATGATTCCTCTTATGACCGGGAATAGAAGCAAAAAAGTAGAATTATTAGCCCGGTGTTTTGATTATGCTTCTCAAAAGATGGGGTTTTATAAAGGATTCCGCATGTGACTTTGGGTTGGTCCGATGGCGTAATTTTTATGCTTGCAGCCTTCTCTTTATTAAAATCGAAAAAGCATCAAGTCAACGGTGTTTCTAAAGATATCGATAAGCGCAGTTCCGGATATAAACGCCGTCAGGAAGGCTTACAAACTGCACCGGAACAAATTCTGGGTATGCTTCAGCGTGCCATGAATGCCGGGATAGATCCCTCTTATGTGTTGATGGATTTCTGGTTTACTCTACCACCCTCTGATCAAAGACATCAAAGAACAGGGTATTGATGTGATTGGTATGGTTAAAAATTTAAAACAACGTTATCTGGTAGATGGCAAACATGTCAGTTTATAAGAAGTTTATCGTCTGGCAAAATCGGCATTCGGCAAGAAAAGCATTCTTCGTTCCATTCACACCACATAAGCCAATGGTGTGCCTGTCAAAGTCGAATTTGTGCGTAATCGTAATAAAAGAGCGACTGGCTCGCTATTTTGAGTACAGATTGTACTTTTAGCAATCAAGAAATTATTCGTATCTATGGATGCACTGGGGAGTCTTTTTCAAGACAACCAAATCGATTTTGAACCTACAAAAAGAGTTCCAAAGCCGTTCTTATGATGCCTTTATCAGTCATACCACGATTGTATTTACAAGGTATATCGTGCTTTCTTGGCAAAACCGTTGTAACACGGATGATCGAACACTCGGCGGTCTATTTTATGAATTGTGTGATGAATTGATGAACTGGATTGGGCTGTTGCTTTACAGAAATTAATCGAGACTCTTGATGATGCCATCCAGCATATCAATAAAGCAATACAAAAATTAATCAAAAATCAAGTACAGTAATGAGTGGCAGGTTTACTTAACTATATCAAGGGTTACATGTCTATTTCAGTGTGCGAAAGTTGAGTTAAAAACAAAAAAATCCTTTTTTAAGATGAATCTCTAGAGATTTTTTCTATATTTAAACATTACTGATAGCGTTTCCAAATAAAGAATGATAACATATAAGGAAGAAAGGATTAATTTCCTTGTAATTTGTATTAAAGGAGTGATATTTTTTTCTTAGTCTTGTAGATGCTATGCCGCATACAAAAAAGTAAAGGATGATTAAAATGAAAAAAGTAGGAATGTTGTTTTTTCTGACGTTTTTGTTGTTACTGTTCTTTACGGGAAATGTATTAGCAGCAGAATCAAGTGATAGTTTGGCTAAAGAAGAAATTAAGATGAATGAGTCGATATCGTACGATGGAGAATCGGAAGAAAAAAATCAAAATGTCGCACCTATAATACAAAGGGATTCTGAAAATAATGTATCCTTACCGTCTGAAGGGACAGGCAATACCTCGCATACATTGATTGAGGATGATTTATCTGATGTTACTGAAGGAACTTACGATAATTATAGTATTATAGGTCCCGATCAAAGAACTCGTATAACTAATACTACTGCTTTTCCTAATAGAGCTGTTGTAAGTTTAGTAATACAATTCCCAAATGAGCCAAATAATTTAATTGGTTGTTCAGGTTTTTTAGTAAATGAGGATACTGTTATAACTGCGGGACATTGTGTTTATGACCATGGAAAAGGAGGCTGGGCTGAAGAAGTGACCTCTTTACCCGGCAGAAATGAAAATGCAGCCCCATATGGTAGCTATGGATTTGAAACGTTGTATACAGTTACTGGGTGGAGAGCAGATCAAAACTCAGAATATGACTATGGAGCTATTAAACTAGCAGGAGCTCCAGGAAACGATACTGGATGGTTTGGATATAGAACTACAAATGCAGAATCAAATCCATCTGGGCTAACTTTTAATGTTACTGGATATCCTTGTGACAAACCAAATGGTACTATGTGGACAGATTCTGGAACTATTCTTTCTGTGACTGACAGACAATTAGGATATGATGCAGACACATATGGTTGTCAAAGCGGATCACCTGTTCACAGAAATTATTCAGATACTGGTCATACTGCAATAGCCATCCATGCTTATGGAGTAGGTGGAACTAATCCCCCTTTAAATAGAGGAACACGTATAACACAAGATGTATTTGATAATATTCAATATTGGAGTAATGAGTAATTGATTCGTTTGTTAAGCTGTCTAACTATTTTTTTTCTAGTCTTATTTGGTTGTCAACAAGAAGAATCCTCAAACGAGGCTAATTTACAGTCAGGAGTAGTTTTTATTATTTTAAATAAGGATCAGTCACCAGTAGAAAATTTTACTATAACTATTGTACAAACAAGCGAGCCTTCTCCAGATATAGGTGTAAAACCAAAACCTACTGATGTTAATGGTAGGACTGAAATGGAATTAGCAGAAGGAGAGACTTATGAAGCTGCTCTTGTTATAAGTGACTATACAACTCAATATGAAGAATTTACTGTTTCAGAGGATAAAAAAGATAATGAATTTACGTTTATCCTTGAGAATTAATAAAATACAGTCGGTATTTTATTATGATTTTTGAAAAGAGGCTGGGACAAAACCCAGTAAAAATAGGCTGTTGAGAAACCTTCGACAGTCTATTTTTATGTCCAATAGGCCGTAATTATTTGGTATAATAGAAGTACCAAACAAAGACGGTGATGAGCTTGTTTCACACGAGAAAACGCACGCAAAACGAAATGGAATTTGTTTGCTTAGAAGACTTAGTTCCCCAAGACTATTTATTACGAAAAATAGATAAATACATTGATTCCTCTTTTATTATTGAAAAGTAAAACCTTATTATTGTGAAGATAATGGTCGTCCTACTCTAGATTCCCTTATTTTATTCAAAATGATGTTTGTTGGGTATTTTTTTGGCATTTGTTCGGAACGCCAATTTGAAAAAGAAATTCAAACAAATAATGCTTACCGCTGGTTTCTAGGTTTAAAACTGACCGATCCAGTTCCCCATCATTCTACCATCAGCTGGAATCGTCGAACTCGTTTTAAAGATACGGAGATTTTTCAAGAAATTTTTGATGAAATTGTTCTCCAGGCAATCAATCACCGTATGGTTGGAGGAAGAGTCCTTTTTACGGATTCCTCTCATTTGAAAGCGAATGCCAATAAACATAAATTTAGCCGGAAAGAAGTCGAAGTGGAAACACGAGGCTACATAGAAGAACTAAACCAGGCCATTCAAGAGGATTGGAAACAGAATGGGAAAAAGTCCCTAAAAGATAGAGAGGAAGTGAAACAAGTCAAAACCATTCGAAAAAGTAAAACAGATCCGGAAAGTGGTTTTATGTCCCGAGACCACAAACAAGAAATGTTCTGTTACTTAGATCATCGAACCACAGATATGAAATATAATATTATTACAGACGCCTATGTCACTCCGAGAAATGTACATGATTCGGTTCCTTATTTGGAACGGTTAGACCGGCAGATCAAACGGTTTGATTTTATCGTGGAAGCAGTAGCTTTAGACTCGGAGTATTTAACGAATCCAATCTGTAAGGGGTTAGCTGATCGGAATATATTTGGTGGCATCGCTCACCGTCGCTATCACCCAACGAAAGGATTATTTCCGAAGTGGAAATTTCGTTATGATGAAGACCGAGATAGTTATACTTGTCCGAATAGAGAAGAATTGCCATCTGCCTATCCAAGCAAGGGTAGATAGATGGGAGTTTATTTCCGTGATATATCTTGTTTTTCTCTTGTTTTTTTAAAACCATATAAAAAAGCTTGTAGAGAAAGTATGGTATTTTCTCTACAAGCTGACCACTAGTGTGAACTGGTGTTTTTTGATTGTAAACTAATATTTAACAAATTAGTAGATTGATTCCTTGAAGGTGTGCCCTATTATTTATCAAGTAAGGTGGTTATTCCGAATTCATCACTCTTGGCTTTGTTTCTTTTTGTGATTGAAAGCGAAATTTATAGAAGGTAGTGAAAAAATAAGCCTTTTACGACTCTATCCCTATCAATAGCGTACCAAAGGAAATCAATTCTAAGATCTGTTGGCGAGGCCTAGACCCAATAGTCATTAAGCTAACAAAGATGAGACCTTGTAGAGCCCCTCTTTTGTTAACTTGATAGTATGCTATGAATCCAGACCTCTTCCATCAAATACTAAAAATCGGGTGTTACAGTCAACGGTAAGCAGCTTTGCTATGGTTCTTATTATTGTTATTTAAAAAGCTGTTGTATTATTAATGGCTCTTGCCTCAGCAGAAAGTGGCTCTATTTCTCTCAATCGGTGGTAAAAAAGACCGCTCAAGTGGTTAAAAATCGTCCGCTGTATTCATTTTGTATTCTATTTCTAATTATTTATGATATCATTAAATACGGATAAACTAAAATTAACTGTGAATGAAATGAAAGGATGATATATAAATGGCTGAAAAATTGCCAAAAACAGTGAGCTTCCATACGCTTGGCTGTAAAGTAAATCACTACGAGACCGAGGGCATCTGGAGAATGTTTAAAGAGCAGGGCTATGAGCGAGTAGACTTTGATCATGATGCAGATGTGTATGTTATTAATACATGCACAGTTACCAATACAGGGGATAAAAAAAGCAGGCAGACCATCCGTCGTGCCATCCGAAAGAACCCTGACGCAGTCGTTTGCGTAACAGGCTGCTATGCACAGACTTCTCCTGGTGAAATCATGGAGATTCCCGGAGTAGACGTGGTTGTCGGCACACAGGAGCGTAAAAACATCTTCGCATATATTGAAGAGCATGAAAAAACAAAGGGACCTGTTAACGGCGTGTCGAACATTATGAAAAACCGTGTGTTTGAGGAAATGGATGTTCCAGTATTCACAGACCGTACACGGGCATCACTCAAAATCCAAGAAGGATGTAATAATTTCTGTACGTTTTGTATTATTCCATGGTCAAGAGGGCTGCTTCGTTCCCGAGATCCTGAAAATGTTATTGCGCAGGCAAATAAATTAGTAGAAGCAGGATATAAAGAGCTTGTACTTACCGGAATACATACAGCAGGATACGGAGAAGATTTAAAAGACTATAATTTTGCGATGCTGCTGGAAGAACTGGAGCAGGTAGAAGGATTAGAACGTATCCGTATCAGTTCGATTGAAGCGAGTCAAATTACAGACGAGGTTATACGTGTGCTGGACAGAAGTAAAAAAATCGTCCGTCACCTGCATATTCCGCTGCAATCTGGTTCTGACCCGGTATTGGCCAGAATGCGCCGTAAGTATTCCACGGACTTTTACCGTCAGAAAGTGAAAAAGATACAAAAAGCATTGCCTGGACTTGCTATTACATCGGATGTTATTGTCGGATTCCCTGGAGAAACAGAGGAAGAATTCCAAGAGACCTGTGATTTCATTAAAGAAATCGGTTATTCGGAGCTTCATGTATTCCCATTCTCCAGAAGAACCGGCACGCCGGCAGCAAGAATGGACAACCAGGTGGAAGATGAAGTAAAAGAAAGACGTGTGCATGAATTGATTACATTATCGGATCAGCTTGCAAAAGAATATGCTTCCAAATATCAAGACGAAGTGCTGGAAGTCATTCCGGAAGAGCATGCAAGTGAACAGGAAGATAATCAGCTTATCGGTTATACAGATAACTATATGAAAGTGCAATTTGAAGGCTCAGCTGATTTGATTGGTAAAATTGTTAAAGTGAAGATAATAGAGTCTGGATATCCTGTGAATAAAGGTGTTTTCGTACGTGTGATGGATCACGCGACACATGTTGCAGAAAAAAACGCATAAAAGGAGATAACAATCATGAATTTAGCATCTTATATTGACCACACATTATTAAAACCTGACTCGACAAAAAGTCAAATTGCAAAAATTGTCGAAGAGGCAAAAGAAAATAGGTTTGCATCTGTTTGTGTTAATCCGCATTGGGTTGTTTATTGCGTGAGTGAACTAAAGGATTCCCCAGTGAAGGTATGTACAGTCATTGGCTTTCCTTTAGGAGCTACGACGACAAAGACAAAGGTTTATGAAACGAGAGAGGCCATCGAAAATGGAGCAACAGAAGTAGATATGGTTATTAATGTCGGAGAACTGAAGGCTGGCAACGAAGCATTGGTGAAAGCAGATATAAAAGCAGTTGTAGATACCGCAAAAAACAAAGCTTTAACGAAGGTCATTATAGAGACAGCTCTATTAACAGACGAGGAAAAAGTATTAGCCTGTCAATTAGCAAAAGAAGCTGGAGCAGATTTTGTAAAGACCTCGACAGGATTCTCTGGCGGCGGCGCAACCGTGGAAGATATCAGATTAATGCGCGAAACTGTCGGACCGGAGATGGGAGTAAAAGCATCTGGGGGAATCCGAGATCTGGAAACAACGGAAGCGATGATTGAAGCTGGAGCAACACGCATCGGTGCAAGCGCCGGAGTAGAGATTGTCTCTGGTAAAGAAGGAACTTCAGATTATTAATAAATAACCATTGACCGCTTAGCGGGATTATATTATAATTTAAAAAGGCATGAAAGTATGTTCATGCTCGCATTAAAAATGGTTTTGTGCTTCGGAGGGAGGGAAATTAGCATGTCAAATACAACTCGCGTTCGTAAAAACGAGTCTCTTGAGGATGCTCTTCGTCGCTTTAAGCGTAGTGTATCAAAAAGTGGTACATTACAAGAATATCGTAAACGTGAACACTATGAAAAACCTAGTGTACGCCGTAAGAAGAAATCAGAGGCTGCTAGAAAACGTAAATTCTAAAGAAGGTGTGACGTATGACGCTACTTGATCGATTAAATCAAGATATGAAGCAGGCGATGAAGAACAAAGATAAAGAAACCCTGAGCGTTATTCGCATGGTAAAAGCTTCTATTCAGAATGAATCGATTAAGCTTGGAAAAGATACTCTATCTGAGGACGAAGAATTAACTATTCTTTCGAGAGAAGTTAAACAGAGAAAAGATTCCCTCCAAGAATTTAAAAATGCTGGAAGAGAAGATTTGGTTGAAAAGACCGAAAAAGAATTGGAAATACTGGAGCAGTATTTACCAAAACAGCTTTCAGATGAAGAATTAACATCGATCATTCAGGAAACAATAAAAGAAGTTGATGCTGGCTCCATGAAAGATATGGGGAAAGTAATGGGCTCCGTGATGCCTAAGGTTAAAGGACAGGCAGACGGTGCCAAAATTAAACAAATAGTAGAGCAGCAATTGCGATAAAGAAAACCAACCCTAAATCGGGGTTGGTTTTTTAATTTGTCCAGAAAACCAATGGCCGCAGTGAAACGAAGGAAAAATGAAAGAATCATTCAACTTGTCAAACTTAGATGAAGCTTTCTCTAACCTGAGGAGATATGGTACTATCAAAGTATACCCATCCACGAAAAATGAAACCTTTTAGGGATTACTTTCGTAAATATAGATAAGGTGCAGGAGGAGGGGGTGACTCAAGTTGAAAAGACATCGTAAGCGGTTAGCTGTATACATATTGTTTGTAACAGTTTTAACCATCGTATCCATATTTACTGGAACGCAGACAGAGGCTGAGCAGGGTGAAGGTGAAACAGTTTATATTGTTCCAATTGAACGGGAAGTGGAAAGAGGCCTGGAAGCATTTATTGACCGGGCTACCACAGAGGCGATGGAAAGCGGGGCAGATCATATTATTTTTGAAATCGATACGCCTGGCGGCCGTGTTGACTCTGCCGGACAAATTGGTTCGCATATCCAAAGTATAACTGTCCCGACAACGGCTTATATTGTCAATGAAGCATTATCTGCCGGATCTTATATTGCGTTGTTCTCTGATAATATTTATTTTAATCCGCATGCAACCATGGGAGCGAGCGGGATTATTAATCAAGATGGAACAGCAGCAGATGAGAAAGCACAATCTGCCTGGCTTGCGCAAATGAGAAGTGCTGCAGAATCAAATGACAGAGATCCTATTTATGCTGCGGCAATGGCTGATAACAGTATTGATTTACCGGAGTATGGAGCTCCTGAAGGACAGTTCCTGACACTCGGCCCGAGAGAAGCAGTTGAAGTTGGATATGCAGAAGGAATTGTTTCTAACCGTGCTGAACTTCTGGAAGAGCTTAATCTGTCTGAAGCAACGGTTGTAGAAACAGAAACTTCGATGGCAGAAGAACTGGCGAGGTTTTTAACGCATCCGGTTGTTATTCCTATTTTATTATCTGTTGCCAGTATCGGTTTGATTGTAGAACTGTACTCTCCAGGTTTTGGCGTGCCGGGAATATTAGGACTGGTATCCTTAGTATTATTCTTTTATGGGCATGTTGTTGCCGGATTAGCAGGCATGGAGGCGCTGCTGCTTCTTATTATCGGTATTGGTCTGATTGTAGCAGAATTCTTTGTAACCGGCGGGATTCTGGGAGTGCTGGGAATAGCTGCGGTGATCGGTTCCTTATTCATGTCAGGGTATGATATGGTCCACATGTCAATGAGCATAGGGATTGCCTTTTTGATTGCTGTGATTCTTGCTATTATCTTATTTAGAAGAATAGGTATGGATAAAGGGGTTTTTCGCCATATTGTTTTAAGAGACAGTACAGCAACAGAAGATGGTTATGTATCCTCAGTAAACCGTTTAGAACTTGTCGGACTTGAAGGAAACTCATTAACAGCGCTGCGCCCCTCTGGACTGGTAGAACTAAATGATGAAACAATTGATGTCGTGTCAGACGGCACTTTTGTTGACAAGGGTAAGAAAGTGAAAGTAATTCGTGTAGAAGGTGTTCGTGTCGTTGTTAGGGAAGTGAAATAATTATTTTTTAAATCAGGAGGAATCAGCATGGACGAAAATATTTTAATGCCGCTTATTATTATTGCGGTCATCGTTATTGCTTTAGCTATTTTATTTACTTTTGTACCAGTTGCGCTATGGATTAGTGCCTTGGCAGCCGGAGTAAAAATCAGTATCTTTACACTTATCGGTATGCGTTTGCGCCGGGTAGTGCCAAACCGTGTTATTAATCCGCTTATCAAAGCGCATAAAGCCGGGATGAATGTGAAAACCAACCAGCTGGAAAGCCACTATCTGGCAGGCGGTAATGTAGACAGAGTAGTAAATGCACTTATCGCAGCACAGCGGGCAAATATTGATTTATTATTTGAACGTGCAGCTGCGATTGACTTAGCGGGCCGTGATGTATTAGAAGCGGTACAAATGAGTGTAAACCCGAAAGTAATTGAAACACCATTTATTGCCGGTATTGCAATGGACGGCATCGAAGTAAAGGCATTAGCCAGAATTACCGTGCGTGCCAATATTGACCGCTTAGTCGGTGGTGCAGGTGAAGAAACAATCATCGCCCGTGTCGGTGAAGGGGTTGTAAGTACCATTGGTAGCTCTAATGCACATACAGAAGTTTTAGAAAATCCAGACATGATTTCTCAAACTGTATTAAGTAAAGGTCTTGATTCTGGAACTGCTTTCGAAATTTTATCCATTGATATTGCTGATGTGGACATCGGTAAGAACATTGGGGCAATCCTGCAAACTGACCAGGCTGAAGCAGATAAGAATATTGCTCAAGCGAAGGCGGAAGAACGCCGTGCAATGGCGGTAGCACAAGAACAAGAAATGCTTGCCCGCGTACAGGAAATGCGCGCGAAAGTAGTAGAAGCCGAAGCAGATGTACCGCTTGCATTAGCAGAAGCATTGCGTTCAGGCAAAATGGGTGTCATGGATTATATGAACTATCAAAATATTGATGCTGATACAGATATGCGTGATTCCATTGGTAAGCTTTCTACAGATAATAAGGATGACGACCAAAATAAGTAATTAAAATGAAAATAAAGGAGGGGGCATATGGACTGGATATTTGAAAATCTGTTTCTTATTATTATCATTATTTCTGGAATAGTTGCATTTCTGGGGGATTCTAAAAAGAAACAGGAAGAACAGAAAAAAGAGCAGTCTAGACCTCCAAATAAACAGGCGCCGTCAAGACAAAGACAGCAGCGTTCCCCGCAAGAAATGAGAACGAGGCAGCAGACACAAAGAAAAAGAGAGCAGCCTCGTGCCGAGCGTCAAGTCTACAGAGAGGGAGCACGTCCGGATATTTCTGCTGGAGGTATTGAAGAGCAGCAGAGAAAACAGATGGAGCGGATGACAAATCGCTATCAAACCTCCTCTCAAGAAGATGTGGAAGACGCAAAGCAAAATTTCAAAGACTTGATTGTGGATCGCAAGGATGAAGCAGATAGCCCAGGAAAGAACGAAATGAAGAAGCGTGTTTCTGGAAATCTTGATGGAAAAGGATTAGTCAACGGTATTATTATGGCAGAAGTCTTAGGACCGCCGCGTGCGAAACAGCCGTATAGAAGTATCGTGCAAAGAAGAAAATAAAAGGAAATATCAAACACCTTAATCGGCATTGTTATGCTGGTTAAGGTGTTTCTTTGTTTTTCCTCGTATCTAGTTCTGTTCAAAGCATTATTTACATATGTATCAATGAGGGGGGATCATCATTGAAAAAATGGCAACAAAGAATCCGTTCGCTTTTAATGGAGCAATTCTCTCTTCCATCCGATGTTGTTATGGAAATGCCGCGCATAACTATCATTGGACATTTGCATTTTTATATTGAAAATCATCAAGGCTTAGCACTGTATACAAATGAAGAGCTTAAACTAAAGGTAACAAATGGGTTTGTAAGCATTAAAGGACATTCCTTTGTGCTTAAAATGATGCTTCCAAAAGAAATTATGCTGGAGGGAACGATTTCTGAGGTAATTTTTTTAAATCATGAAGGTGAAAAAGAAGATTGATGCTTCCATATTTACAAAACTGATGGAAACTTCCTTTTTAGAAAACGTCTTTTGATAAGCGCAGCATGATTTTATGTAAAGTTCAGGATAGCAGATAAGCAATGGGAGGTTGAAATGAAAAAACAAAATCCGCCGTCGATACGTGCTTACGTTACTGTTCGTGTGAAAGGTGTCAAACCGGAATTATTTCTGCAAAAATGTGCCAGCAAGGGCATCCCTATTTGGGATGTAAAAAAAATAGATGCTGCGTGCTGTGAGGCTACAATTATGTTTAAAGATTTGGGAGCCTTAAGAAAGTTAAGGAGAAACTCTTTGTATAAAGTTTCCTTTGCCGGTCAAAAAGGCTTTCCTTTTTTTCTTTCGAGGCTCAGCCGAAAAAAATTCTTACTTGCTGGTATTTTTACTGGTTTTTTATTTTTTTTCATTTTGTCTAATTTATTATGGTCTGTTCATATCACTGGCGTGCCAAAAGAAATTGAAGAAAAAATAGAAACAGAGCTGGAGGCGTTTGGAGTGTATCCCGGTGTCTGGTTATTCTCTCTTGCTACTCCAAAAGATATCCAACGGCAGCTCTTAAATGAAGTTCCGGAGCTGCTCTGGACAGGCGTTCAGCTTCAAGGGACCTCATTGCAACTGGAGGCTGTTGAAAAAACGATTGTGGAGGAAATCCCTCCTG
Organism: Oceanobacillus oncorhynchi; assembly: GCF_000821065.1. Lineage (GTDB taxonomy): Bacteria > Bacillota > Bacilli > Bacillales > Amphibacillaceae > Oceanobacillus > Oceanobacillus oncorhynchi. The sequence goes on along the minus strand of NZ_CDGG01000001.1, from coordinate 4,125,107 downwards.
GAGAACCAAGAGATTTAGTGGCAACGAAAAAAGGTGTTATCACTAATATGTATGTTTCTAGAGGACGAGCTGAAGTTAGTGTGAATGATTACGTGGTTCCGGGGAAAATATTAGTGTCTGGTAATTTAAATACGGAGGAAGGAGAAGATAATACAGAAACGGAAGAAGACCCGGACAAACCAATTGCTGCAGAAGCAGAGGTGTTGGCAAATACGTGGTATGAAGTTCATGTCACTGTGCCGCTTCAATACCAGACAGAAGAGATAACAGGAAATCAGAAAACGAAGCATTATTTGCGTTTTGGTGATGTACAGCTTCCATTTTGGGGATTTAAAAACCCCGATTATTCCCATTCACAAGAGGAGCGGAAAGAACAGCCCATTCATTTTTTAAAATGGGAGCTTCCTTTCTCTTATGTTTCCAGTGAAATTAGTGAGACAGAAAAAACAGATGAAGAGCGATCCAATGAGGAAGCAATTAAGGCAGGGGTGGAGCAGGCTAAAATACAATTATTAAATGAGCTGGGGCCAGAAGCGACGGTATTATCGGAAAAAATTTTACATGAACATATAGAGCATGGTAAAGTTGAATTAGTCTTATATCTTTCGGTAGAAGAAAATATTGTAAAAGAAGAACTTATTATTCAAGGAGACTGATTATGCCCGAAAACTTAGTGGATATTGATTTACAATTAGAAGGTGCCAATGAAGCACTTGCTTTATTTGGTACAAATGATAAACATTTAAAACAGCTGGAAGCTTTACTTGATGTAGACATTATATCCAGAGGCGAATCCATCCGCGTTTCTGGAGAGAATCAAGCAGTGCAGTTAGTACAAGAGATTCTGCTGACTATTTTAAGCGTTATCCGGAAAGGACAGACAGTTTCGGAACGGGATGTTGTCTATGCTGTAGACTTGGCGAAAAAAGGTAAGATAAAACAGTTTGAAACGTTATTTGAAGATGAAATTACAAAGAACTATAAAGGAAAGTCCATTCGTGTAAAAACACTTGGACAGAAACAATATGTCCAGGCAATCAAGTCAAAGGATCTTGTCTTTGGCATAGGCCCGGCCGGAACAGGAAAAACGTACCTGGCTGTGGTGATGGCCGTTCATGCGATGAAGAACGGACTGGTGAAAAAAATTATTTTAACCAGACCTGCCGTGGAAGCAGGCGAAAGCCTAGGATTTTTGCCAGGTGATTTAAAGGAAAAGGTAGATCCTTATTTGAGGCCATTGTACGATGCTTTGCATGATGTATTAGGCACAGAGCATACAGCTCGTTTAATTGAAAGGGAAACGATTGAAATTGCGCCGTTGGCCTATATGCGGGGCAGAACCTTAGACGATGCTTTTGTTATTTTGGATGAAGCCCAGAATACAACACCGGCTCAAATGAAAATGTTTCTGACGCGCTTAGGGTTTGGCTCGAAAATGATTATAACGGGAGATATGACACAAGTAGACCTCCCGAAAGGTATTGTATCCGGATTAAGGGTTGCTGAGCGGATGCTTAGCCCAATCGAAGGCTTAGCCTTTGTTCATTTGCAGGCTGCTGACGTAGTGCGCCACCCACTCGTTCAAAAAATAATAAATGCTTACGAAACAGAAAGTGAGAACGAAGGGTGAGACAAAAGAATGTCTCATCCTTGTTGTTCATCATAAAATTAATCTCTGATTAACGTTTAGATATCCATGCTGCATATGGACAAAGTTTTTCAAAGGCTTTTTAGAGCTAATGATGGAAAATTAAGTAAAAATATCAGGTGAACAGTATGTGACTTTGTTGTTTTGCTATGATCAAGGAATTCACTTAATTTTAGATAATTTCATCCCAATCCGTTGGATGGAAGTGGTAAAATAAAAAGAGGAGGTGAAGGTGTTGAAAAAAAGATGGAAGAAAATACTTCCTTTTTTTAAAAATAATCGAAAATACTTTATTGCGATTGTCCCGGCTCTTATTATAGGAGTACTTGTTTTTCTGACGTTATTAGATAATGTACGTACAGATACATATGATATTCAGCGTTTTGCTGTTTCTGAAGAGACAATACGTTCCCCGATAACGATTGAAAATAAGCAAGAAACGGATCAGCGAATCAGGGAAGCAGTCAATGCCGTTCCTGATCGGTACAGCATTTCCGAAGAGGTGACAGAGGAGCGATTAAATTATGTAAACGAAATTTTTGACGCTGTATTAACCATCATTGCGGAACATGATGAAGGAGCTTTAGAAGAGGTATATGAAGAAGAAGCAGTTGAATTAAGAGCGTTACTATCGGAAGAAATTCGTTCAGAAATTTCGGAAGATGTGCTGATTTCCTTGCTGCAGCAGCCGGAAGAGGACTTGGAAGAAGCGGGGGCAGTATTTTCCGAGAGTTTGGAAAGCGTATTAGAGCAAGGTATCAGAGCAGAGAATATTCAATCTGGAATTACCAATATAGAGCGTGATTTAGCTTATTCGGAAATGAATGAAGGTTTACAGGAAGATTTAATGGAGTTAGCAGAATTTGCGGTCGTAGAAAATGCTTTCTTTGACTATGAGGCAACGGCTCAAGAGAAGAAGGACGCCGCAACACTTGTGGATCCTGTTGTTATTCGTGCTGGTGAAACCATTGTTCGCGAAGGCCAGACCATTACAAATGAAATCTACGAGCAGCTGGAGCTGGTAGGCGTATTATCACAGGAGGGCAATATTTACCCAATTCTGGCGTTGGGATTTCTGGCAGCGATAATTGCATACTTTTTCGGGATGGAATGTCTGCAAATTGCAAAAGATAAGAAATGGAACCTTCTGCCGATTGTAGCTGTTTCCCTGTTAAGTGCACTGGCTATTTTTGTTATGAAAATCCAAAGTTATTTCTTTGACCAGTCAAATGCACTCTATTTGGTAACACCTATTGCAGCTATTGCTATTTTATTAAAAGTATTAATCGGCGATCGTTCAGCAGTACGTCTCAGTATCTTATATGCAATTTTAGCAGCATTTATGTTTAACAGTTATATTGCCGGAATGCTGCACGTCGAAGCGGCTATCTATTTCCTTTTTTCTCAGCTCGCCGCAATTGTGTTAATGAAGAAATTAAGTGAACGCCTTGTTATTTTAAAAACAGCGATTGGACTGATTTTAATTCATTCTGCTGTCATTATCTTATTTCTATTCCTGTCCTTTGAAAAATATACGTGGTTCGATGTCTTTTTATACCTTGGTTTAGGGATAGTTGCAGCTTGCCTTTCAGCTATTTTGGCAATTGGATTATTGCCGTTGTTCGAAAGCTTTTTAGGTATATTGACAGATATGAAACTCCTGCAATTATCTAATCCTAATCAGCCGCTGTTAAAACGGCTGCTGGTGGAAGCGCCGGGAACGTATCATCATTCGGTAATGGTAGCCAACATTAGTGAGACTGCCTGTGAAGCGGTGGGAGCAAATGGTTTGCTGGCACGGGTGGGCGCTTACTATCATGATATTGGCAAAACTGTGCGGCCGGCCTTTTTCATTGAAAATCAGATGCCAAATAAAAATCCACATGATAAATTGCCGCCTAAGGAAAGCGCAGATATTATTATCCGCCATACAACTGATGGAGCAAATTTGTTAAAGGCGCATAAAATGCCTAAGGAAATCATTGATATTGCGAAGCAGCATCATTCGAATTCTTTAGTGCAATTCTTCTATATGAAAGCAAAGGAGCTGAATTCGGAAACAGAGGAAGCAGATTTCAGATATCCCGGGCCGAAGCCGGAAACAAAGGAAACGGCGATTGTCTGTATTTGTGATTCTGTCGAGCCGGCAGTCCGTTCCTTGCAGGAACCGACACCGGAGACGATTGATTCCATTGTGTCATCGATTATCAATGGCAAAATTTCAGATGGACAATTAGATAACAGTCCTTTAACATTAAAAGAGTTAAAAATCATTCAACATACGGTTTGTGATTCTTTGAAAGGAATTTTCCATTCTAGAATTCAGTATCCGAAGAAGGAAGGGGATAAATAATGCTTATTGATTTTCAGGATGAAACCAATGCTGTGTCTGATGAACATAGAGCGCTTGTCGAAAAGCTGCTGACCTTTGCCGGAAAAGAAGAAAAAACAGCTGCTGAAGCGGAAATTTCAATCAGCTTTGTGGATAATGAACAAATTCAAGTAATCAACAGAGATTATCGGGATAAAGATAAACCGACGGATGTTATTTCATTTGCAATGCAGGAAATGGAAGACGAAGAACTTGAAATTGTTGGCGAAGGGCTGCCGGTTGTACTGGGAGATATTATTATTTCGATAGATAAAGCCAAAGAGCAAGCGGAAGAATACAATCACAGCTTTGAGAGAGAGCTGGCCTTTTTAGCGTTACATGGATTCTTACACCTGCTTGGGTACGATCATATGAATGCAGAAGATGAGAAGGAAATGTTTCAGAGACAAGACGAAATTTTAGGTGCATTTGGCATTGAAAGATAAGAAAAGAGTTGTTGGATTCCGTTATGCTTGGGCAGGGCTGAAAACGGTGGTGAAAAAGGAGTCGAATTTCCAGCTGCATCTTGCCGCTATGACGATTGTAGTTGCAGCAGGCTTCTTTTTCCATCTTTCTCTCATCGAATGGGCGGTTATTTTATTAACCATTGGTTTAGTGCTTATCACTGAAATGATAAACAGTGTCATTGAGCGGGTCATGGATTTTATTCAGCCGGGTTATGATGAAAGAATAAAGGAAATAAAGGATATTGCAGCTGGTGTTGTCCTCGTGACGGCGCTGATATCCGTTGTAGTCGGAATACTTATTTTTGGTCCTAAAATAATGCAATTTATATAATAGTATGATAAAAATAATGTTTATTGAACGATTATCCAGCTTGATAACGTTATTAGCAGATGTGGTTGTCATCAGGCCTTTTGCCGGCAACCGTGTTGCGTTAATGCAGTTAAGAAAGTCTGAAATTAACTGTCAAAAGGGAGGAGCTTGACCAAGCTCCTCCCTTTTTGTAATTCATTGTATGATTGTTAAAGGTTTTGTCGATATAGTGAAACTAATTAAAAAATGTAGTATGATAGGAAGCAAGCAAACAATGAATACTTCCGCCACTTCATTTCTAAAGAAATTGGAGGTGTGGGTTTCTGGGGTGTCGACTTTCAAGATGACGATTAACCGCCAGTGGAGTTGACACATCGGTGTGCTAAAAACACCCAACCCCGCTATCCCATTGGTCCTGCCTTTGGGGCTACTTTTCAGCTTACCTGAGGTTCACACATTTGTGTGCCTTGGCTGACATATTTGGCTTGAACATTTTACGTGGCAAAGCAACGATTCTCGCCACAACCTGCAATGTTCAGTTTTCAAAGAGCGTCTTTCAAGAACATTATAACATACGAACTTAAGTTCGTGAATGCAAAAAGGCGATTCATCTCTCATTTACTCATTGGATTTTACCCTGCACATTCCTTGAGGTTGGGAGTCCTCTCGCCTAATCAAGAATAGAAATTCGGAGGAAAACAGCATGACAAATAATTTCAAATCAGGCTTTATTGCTATTATAGGCAGACCAAATGTTGGAAAATCAACATTCATGAACCGAGTGATTGGTCAAAAGATCGCTATTATGAGTGATAAGGCACAAACAACACGAAATAAAATACAAGGTGTTTTGACAACAAAGGAATATCAAATGATTTTCATTGATACACCGGGAATTCATAAACCGAAGCACCGATTAGGCGATTTTATGGTACAGGTGGCAGAGAATACCTTGAATGAAGTAGATCATATTTTATTTATGATTAATGCGGATGAAGGTTACGGCCGCGGGGACCAATATATTATTGATTTGCTTCAAAAAATAAAACAGCCGGTGTATCTGATCATTAATAAAATCGATAAGATTCAACCGGAAAAGCTTATGCAGCTGATTAATCAATATAAGGATTTTTATGAATTTGAGGAAATTATTCCTATTTCTGCATTGGAAGGGAATAATGTAGATCATTTACTAGAGGTGCTCGCTAAGCAATTGCCGGAAGGTCCGCAATATTATCCGGAAGATCAAATCACGGATCATCCGGAAAGGTTTGTTATTTCTGAGCTTATCCGCGAAAAAGTATTGCATCATACGAAGGAAGAGATTCCGCATTCGATTGCCGTTGTCATTGAAAATATAGAGAAGAACGAAAATGATAAATTATTGGTACAAGCAACGATTGTTACGGAAAGAAGCTCTCAAAAAGGTATTTTGATTGGCAAGCAGGGCGGTATGCTGAAAAAAATCGGCCAGCAATCACGCCGCGATATCGAAGCATTGCTTGGGTCTAAGGTATATTTAGAACTTTGGGTGAAAGTGAAGAAGGATTGGAGAAACAAACAGAATCAATTACATGAATATGGCTTCCGGCTTGATGAATATTAAAAGATATGGCAGACCGGATACGCTGTTTTGATTCGTTTTTTGAATATCCTCTTAAAGATGGTAATATTTTATACTAATGAAAACGTTAAATCGAACCAACCTATAAAAGAAGCGGGGCATTCATGTCAGGCTGTCCTCTTTCGCCAGAAAAACGTCTTATTCGTTAAAGGAAGTCTTAAAACCGGATTTCGTATTCTTAGAATCCCTTCTGCAGTAAAGTCAAAGCTTTAGAAAATGCTTGGTTGCACTTGAGAAGTAAATAGAAAAGTTTTTTCTTTCCTATTTGTGATGAGTCAGTTACAGCAAAAAAATAATTAGAAAGGTGGGGTTTCTTGTGTTAGATGCAACATGGAATTTGTTTTATCAAACAGGAAACATTGAAACCTATTTATTATTAAAAGAACTAGAGCAGCAAGGACAATTAAGTCAGGAAAAAAGACAAAATGAAAATACCCAATCTTCTATGGGCGACGGTATAGATTTGCCATCTTTGTAACCATGTCGCTTGAAGCATGATAATTCCTGCGATAAAGTGAAGCTTTATTCAGCCGGGGATTTTTCATCTCCCTGAAGGAATTTAGTGAAACTGTGATAACAAATGAGGGCGGGTGATTTTACGTGCTGGAACAGATAGATGGTATGGTATTAAAAACAAAAGATTATGGTGAAACACATAAATTAGTGACTATCTACAGCGGAAAGTTTGGTAAATTCCAAGCTCTGGCAAAAGGTGCAAAAAAACCAAAAAGTCGAATGGCTGCAGTTACTCAGCCATTCGTTTTTGCCCGTTTTTTTGTTTATCTTGGAAGCGGATTGAGTACGATTCAACAGGGAGAATTATTAAACTCCCATCGTAAGATACGTGAGGATTTTGTGAAGACGGCTTATTGCTCCTATATTGCAGAGCTTACAGATAAGCTGCTGGAAAACCAAAATATAGATCCGTACCTATTCGATCAATTTCAACAGACTATAGCTTGGATTGAAGAGAATGATCAGGCTGAAATCCCGATAATGATGTATGAATTAAAACTTTATAAAAAAGCTGGATTCGCTCCAGTGTTAAATCAATGTATCAATTGCGGGTCGACGCAGCAGCCTTTTGTGTTTTCTGTAGTGGAGGGCGGTTTCCTGTGTCCGAAATGCCGTCATCTGGATCCGGAAGCAATCGAGCTTGCGCCGAAACTGGCAAAGCTTCTCTATCTCTTTTCTGAAGCAGGATTAGAGCGTATCGGAACAATTCAAATGAAACCGGACAATGTGAAAATGTTTCAGGCTATTTTAAAAGCTTATTACGAACGCTATGGCGGATATTATATTAAATCCCGCAAGTTTCTGGATCAGCTCGATTTGTTTAAGAATTAATTGACAAGCTGCAGGGTAATGGAGTATGATTTGTACATAAATTAACGTATTTTAATTTTATACAAGTTGATAATTACATGATAACTGCAATGATGAAGAGAAGTACGGAAGCATATTCTGTAATAAGCGAGTCCGGGATTGGTGCGAGCCGGATGTATAGAGGCTTTTGGAAGGAACTTCGGAGCAGTATGAAAAAGAGGCTCTTGTTATAGAGAGCAAGTAGGGTGGAACCGCGGTTTAAGCCGTCCCTATGTCTGTCGTTCAAGCAGACATAGGGACGGCTTTTTAGGTTTTCAGCTGATAGCGTGGCTATAATGAGGTTTTTTATCATCACCAAAGGAAATACTTACAGTAAATTTCGATCCATTAAAGGAGTGGAGTAAATGAATATTCAAGAAATGATTTTAACATTGCAAAATCATTGGTCAGATCAAAATTGTATTTTAATGCAGGCATATGACACTGAAAAAGGTGCAGGAACGATGTCTCCTATGACATTGCTGCGAAGCTTGGGACCAGAGCCGTGGAATGTTGCCTATGTAGAGCCTTCCAGACGACCGGCGGATGGCAGATATGGGAAAAATCCGAATCGTCTGTATCAGCATCATCAATTTCAGGTAATCATGAAGCCATCTCCTGAGAATATTCAGGAACTGTATTTAGAGTCCTTGGAAAAATTAGGGATTGATCCGCTTAAGCATGATATCCGCTTCGTAGAGGATAACTGGGAAAACCCGACGCTTGGCGCAGCCGGTCTGGGCTGGGAAGTATGGCTGGACGGGATGGAAATCACACAGTTTACCTATTTCCAGCAAATCGGCGGTTTGGAAGCAAATCCGGTAACGGTCGAATTAACATACGGGATTGAGCGGTTGGCTTCATATATCCAAGATAAAGAAAATGTATTTGATTTAGAGTGGAATAATGGAGTGACTCTTCGTGATATTTTCTATCAGCCGGAATATGAGCATTCTGTCTATACATTTGAAGCATCCAATACGGATATGTTATTTGATTTATTTACGAAATATGAACAAGAGGCCAAAGCAGCCATGGAGAAAGGACTTGTCTTCCCGGCATATGATTATGTTTTAAAATGTTCACATACCTTCAACCTGCTGGATGCAAAAGGGGTTATTTCCGTAACAGAAAGAACAGGCTATATCAGCCGAATTCGTAATCTTGCCCGCAGTATTTCAAAAATTTATGTACAAGAACGTGAAAAATTAGGTTTTCCGATGTTGAAAAAGGAGGCAAACTAGAGTGGCACAGGATGTATTGATTGAAATTGGATTAGAGGAGCTGCCGGCTCGATTTATAGATGATGCAGAAGCGCAAGTATTGGATAAAACAATCAAATGGCTGGATGAACAGCGTATTTCCTATTCGTCTGCAGTCTCCTTCTCAACGCCGCGAAGATTGGCTGTCCTTATAGAAGAAGTGGCAGAAAATCAGGTATCCATAGAAGAGGAAGCAAAAGGACCTGCTTTAAAGATTGCCAAAGATGATGAGGGAAATTGGACAAAGGCCGCGGAAGGCTTTACCAGAGGTCAGGGAAAAACAACCGATGATATTTATATCAAAGAGATCAAGGGAACTTCCTATATCTATGTAAAAAAATTCATCGAAGGAAAAACAGTGCAATCATTACTCCCGGAATTTAAGGATATTATTGAGTCCATCACATTTGGGAAAAATATGCGCTGGGCAAATGAAACATTGCGCTACGCCAGACCGATCCGCTGGCTGGTAGCACTTTATGGAAATAAAGTGATTCCTTTTGAGATTGCGCATGTGAAAACAAGTAATTTCACCTACGGACATCGTTTTCTCAGCGATAAGCTGACCATAGGGGAACCCAAGCAATACGAACAGCTGTTAAATGAGAATTATGTCATTGCAAATGCTGAAAAACGTAAAGAGAAAATTGTAGAGCAGCTGGATACACTGCAAACCAAAAATGGATTTCAGATTCCGGTGGATACAGAGCTTTTAAATGAAGTGAAAAACCTTGTAGAATATCCGACTGCTTTCGTAGGCAGTTTCGCAGATTCTTTCCTTGCTCTGCCCAAAGAAGTACTTATTACGTCTATGGCCGAGCACCAGCGTTATTTTCCGGTAGAACGAGACGGAGAGCTGCTGCCTAAATTTGTAGGAGTAAGAAACGGTGATGATTACGAATTGGAAACCGTCATCCGGGGAAATGAGAAGGTACTTCGCGCGCGTCTTGCGGACGCAGAGTTTTTCTTTGAAGAGGACAAAAAACTTTCAATTGATTTCTTCCAGGAGAAGCTGACCAGAGTTGTATTTCAGGAAAAGCTGGGTACGTATACAGACAAAGTAAACCGGGTTAAAAAAATTGCGAGTCATTTAGCTGAAGAACTTGCTTTAAAAGATGGAAAAGAGATTGCCCGAGCTGCAGAAATCAGCAAATTCGATTTAATGACCAATATGGTAAATGAATTTACGGAATTACAGGGCGTAATGGGCGAGAAATATGCTGCATATTTTGGAGAAACAAAGGAAGTTTCTCAAGCCATACGTGAACATTATTTACCAAAACAGTCTCACGGTGAACTCCCTGCAACAACAGTCGGCGCCGTACTGAGTATTGCAGATAAGATGGATACCATTGCCGGCTGTATCAGTGTCGGACTTATCCCGAGCGGTTCACAGGATCCATATGGTTTACGAAGACAGGCAACGGGAATTTTACGTATTTTGCAGGATCAGCATTGGGATGTGACAGTAGAATCACTCATTAACTATACTTTATCTGTATTAGCGGATGCCGGTTTAACTGTAAATGCCTCTGCGAATGCTGATTTGCGCACATTTTTTGGCTCCCGTGCTGCCTATTTGCTCCGTGAAGAGAACGTAGAATCAGATATTATTCATGCAATTACAGACAATCAGCTTGGCGTATTTCATTTTGCAGTAGATAAAGCACATGTTTTATCTGTGAAAAAAGCAGATGAAGCTTTTAAAAACTCGCAGGAGGCGCTGGTGCGTGTTCTGAATCTGGAAAATAAGGTAGAGGATAAAAATCATGAAGCAGACGCTGCGCTTATCCAAACAGAATCAGAACAAGCATTTTACGATGCTGTGAAATCTGTGAAATCAAATTATGCTGCACATTTAGAGGCACAAAACAGTGAAGCGGCATTACAGCTTCTTGCGGATCTTGCTGATAATATCCACGCATTCTTTGATCATAATATGATTATGGACGATAATGAAGAAGTAAGAAAAAATCGTCTATCTATGATTCATGAGCTTTCTATGCTTATTTTGCAATATGCGGATTTACGAAAAATAGCGTGGAAGCAGCATGCATAGAAATATAGGAAGACTTCTGCGATGACGACAATTAATCTAAACAATTTTAAACTTTCTTCACTTTAGAGGATGTTTAAAAAGGTTTTCTCTCTTAAAAAAAGGTTTTTTAGTGAATAGAGTCGAATAGTAATGAATGTACCATGTTTTAAATATGAAAAGCATGGTACATTATCCTTCAATATGCCAAATTTGATGCAGCTGATATCTGGAAAGCATCCTATTTATTTGCAAATAATGCGGCAGTTTAGGTGGTGAAAAAGTGGACTTATCGAAAAGACAGCAGCGGATTATAGAAATAGTAAAAGCAGACGGTCCCATCACGGGGGAGCAAATAGCAGACCAGCTGGCGCTGACCCGGGCCACATTGAGACCGGACCTGGCTATTCTGACGATGGCTGGTTTTTTAGACGCACGTCCTCGTGTTGGCTACTTTTATACAGGTAAAACAGGTTCAGAATTGCTGACAGAAAAGATAAAGCGGTATAAGGTTCATGAATTTCAGCAGGTCCCAGTAGCTGTAAATGAAAAGGTATCAGTATACGATGCAATATCAACGATGTTCTTGGAAGATGTCGGCACACTTTTTGTTGTCGATGAAAATTCATGCTTGGTGGGAGTTCTTTCCCGAAAGGATTTGCTGCGTTCAAGTATGGGCAGGCAGGACCTGAGCTCTATCCCTGTACCGATTATTATGACAAGAATGCCTAATATAACTGTTTGCCGAAAAAATGACCTGCTGGTCGATGTAGCTCATCAGCTTATATCCAAGCAGATCGATGGTGTCCCTGTAGTAAAAGATACCGAAAATGGTCTTGAGGTTATCGGCCGTATTACAAAAACAACGATGACGAAACTGTTGGTTGAATTAACAATGGAAGATACAATATAATTTTTTAGGTGCTAAGGGGAGGATGTCGAGATGAAGGAGCAGCAAGTTATTTATGTGTTATCTGATTCTGTTGGAGAAACGGCCGAGCTGGTAATTAAAGCAGGCTTAAGCCAATTCAAAAGCGGGGATTATAAAATTCAGCGTATTCCTTATGTAGAAGATAAAGGAACGATTGATGAATTCTTACAACAGGCAAAATTGAATTCAAGTCTTATCGGTTTTACACTGGTTAATCCAGAATTGCGAGCGCATTTAAACAAGCGTGCAGCTGAACTTGATATTGAAGCAATTGATATCATGGGTCCGACTATGGACGCCATGGAGCGTGTTTTTAGTGATCAGCCCCGTTTAGAGGCAGGACTTGTTCATAAACTGGACGAAGATTATTTCAAAAAGATTGAAGCGATTGAGTTTGCTGTTAAATACGATGACGGGAGAGATACGCGGGGCATCACCCGTGCCGATATCGTATTGATAGGTGTTTCCAGAACCTCCAAAACGCCACTGTCTCAATTCTTGGCACACAAACGCTTTAAAGTAGCAAATGTTCCGATTGTTCCAGAGGTAGACCCGCCGGAAGAGCTGATGATGGTCGACCCTAAAAAATGTATTGGTTTACGTATCTCTTCAGAAAAATTGAATGGCATTCGGAAGGAACGTTTAAAAGCGCTGGGACTGGGAGACCAGGCAACGTATGCAAATGTAAGCAGAATTGAACAGGAGCTCGAATTTTTTAATGATGTCGTTGAAAAAATTGGCTGTCCTGTTATTGACGTGTCTCATAAAGCAGTGGAAGAAACAGCAAACCAAATTATTAGAATGTGGCAAAGCAGACAATAATAATCATTTTAAAGCTTTGCAAGAGATATAATAACAGTATATTTTCAGGATAAAAATGGTAGGAAAAGCATTCTGTACGCAACTCTCACGGAATGTTTTTCTTTGTTCCATAGATTTATATACAAATTAATAGAAATCTATTAAAAAATATATTATAATGGTAAATCGTATGAGCAGATTTAAATAAAATGCAATTTTAATCATAATTTGCTCTGAAAAAGAAGGAATCTATGTATCCTTTGTAGAATCTATGTTAAGGCTATTTTTTTTGAGAATAAGAAAAAAATATGTCGAATCATGAAAAATGGAGCAACTAAGTTTAAAAAGGAGGATTTTGCATAATCTCTCTAAAATGTGTTTTAGCATCCTATAAAATCAAATAGAATAGTTGGTGGTAAACATGGCTAATCAAATACCTGAACCAATTATTGAGGAAGTGAAAAAAACCAATGATATTGTCGATGTCATTGGAGAGTACATTCAATTAAAAAAACAAGGTAAAAACTATTTTGGTCTATGTCCCTTTCATGGCGAAAATACACCCTCATTTTCAGTTACCCAGGATAAACAGATTTTTCATTGCTTTGGCTGCGGAAAAGGCGGAAATGTATTCTCGTTTCTAATGGAAATGGAAAATTTCACATTTTATGAGGCGCTGAAATATTTAGCTGACCGAAGCGGTGTAGAGCTGCCGACAGCATCCATTCCCAAAGAAACTTCTTTATCAGAGGAAACAGAGCAGATGCTCTCTGCGTATGAATGGTTGACAAAATTATATCATCATCTCATAAAGTATCAAAAAGATGGGAAGGATGGATTAGAGTATCTAAAAAGCCGCGGGCTTACGAAGGAGACGTTAGAAGAATTCCAAATCGGATATGCTCCGGATAAGCGCGATTTCACAGCGAAGTTTCTTATACAAAAAGGATATTCTAAACCATTGCTTTTGAAAAGCGGTATTTTAGCAGGAAACGATAATAATGAAGTCATCGACCGTTTTCGCGGCAGAATTATTTTCCCTATACGGAATGCATTGGGGCGCACTGTCGGTTTTGGCGGCAGAGCAATGCATGATGACAGCGGTCCGAAATATTTAAATAGCTCGGAAGGCGAACTTTTTCAAAAAAGTAAGCTTTTATATAATTTTGACTTGGCAAAGCGCCATATCCGAAAAGAAAATGAAGCTGTTTTAATGGAAGGCTATATGGATGTTATTTCTGTTTATCAGGCTGGCGTGAAAAATGTAGTGGCTACGATGGGGACCGCTTTGACAGAAACGCAGGCAAAGCTTTTAAACCGCTATGTCGATACGGTTATTATTTGTTTTGATGGGGATAGTGCAGGGATAGAAGCCCGTTATAAGTCGGCACTTCTATTGAGGTCTGTCGGCTGTGATGTCCGTATTGCCAATTTGGATGCAGAGGAAGACCCGGACAGCTACGTCCGGGAGCATGGAGGCGAAGCTTTTAAAGAAAGGGTTCTGCGCACAAGTGACAGTTATATGAGTTTCTTCATGCGATATCAGCGCAGACACTTCAATCTGCAGCTGGAAAGTGAGCGTATTGAGTATATCGAGCGCGTTTTAAAAGAACTTTCTATGATTGAGAGTGCGCTGGAACGGGAATATTATATTCAGGAATTGCATAAGGAATTTGATTTGTCTGTAGATACCTTGATGAGCCAGCTGGCTCAGTATCAGAAAAGCCAGCCTTCCGCGAAGGATAATCAGCGTGATAAGAGTTATACTAAGCCATATGTACCTGCAAATAAGAAAAAGTTATTTCCGGCATATGTTAATGCTGAAAAAAGAATTTTATCCTATATGCTTCAGGATGCCTATATAGCTGAAAAAGTACAATATGAGCTTGGAGCGGGATTTAATGTAAATGACCATAAAATTGTTGCAACACATTTATATGCTTTTTATGAAGAAGGTAATTCACCCGATATTAGTTTATTTATGGAGAGACTGTCTGATGAACATTTAAAGAATCAAGTCATTGAATTGGCGATGTCCAGCGATGTCCAGCATAGTACAGAGGAAGAAATCGATGACTATCTGCGAATGATTCATCGGGAGGCGGATCAAAGTCCGGCGAAAAAAAGCTTAAAAGAGCAGCAAAGGAAAGCGGAGCAGGAAAATGATCCATTGGAGGCTGCCCGCTTGGCAATGGAGTTAATCCGGCTGCAGAAGCAAAATAACGAAAAATAATTCAACAATTTGGAAGGAGGGGGACTCATGGCCGAACAAAAACCTTCGCATATGAAAGAACCCGAACTGACATTAGAGCAAGCAAAAGAAAAATTGGTTGACATGGGTAAGAAACGCGGTACACTTGCGTATGAAGAAGTGGCTGACGGTTTATCTAATTTTGACATGGAACCCGAACAAATGGATGAGTTTTATGAGTATCTGGAAGAACAGGGTGTCGATGTGTTAGGTGAGTCTGAGGATGACCCCGAGATGCAGAAAATCGCAAAAGAAGAAGAAATCAACCTGAATGATCTCAGTGTTCCTTTAGGGATAAAGATCAATGACCCGGTCCGTATGTATTTAAAAGAAATCGGCAGAGTAGACCTGCTTTCTGCAGCAGAAGAAATTGAACTCGCTTCCCGAATTGAAGAGGGAGATATTGAAGCAAAGAGAAGGTTAGCGGAAGCCAATCTTCGTCTCGTTGTCAGCATCGCAAAACGCTATGTTGGACGGGGGATGCTTTTCCTCGATTTGATTCAAGAAGGAAACATGGGTCTGATCAAAGCTGTTGAGAAATTTGACTACCGCAAAGGGTTTAAATTCAGTACCTACGCAACCTGGTGGATTAGACAGGCAATTACCCGTGCAATCGCGGACCAGGCCCGTACCATTCGTATCCCGGTTCATATGGTGGAAACCATTAATAAATTAATCCGTGTACAGCGCTCTCTGCTGCAGGATCTGGGACGTGAACCGACACCGGAGGAAATCGGCGAAGAAATGGAATTAAGCCCGGATAAGGTGCGCGACATTCTAAAAATCGCTCAAGAACCTGTATCTTTAGAAACACCAATCGGAGAAGAAGACGATTCACATCTAGGTGATTTCATTGAGGATCAGGAAGCAATCTCTCCATCCGATCATGCAGCTTACGAATTACTGAAAGAACAGCTGGAAGATGTATTAGACACATTGACAGACAGAGAAGAAAATGTGCTTCGTCTGCGGTTTGGATTAGATGATGGAAGAACGAGAACACTTGAAGAAGTAGGGAAAGTATTTGGGGTAACCAGAGAACGTATCCGCCAAATCGAAGCGAAAGCATTACGTAAATTAAGACACCCAAGCCGAAGCAAGCGATTGAAAGACTTCCTTGATTAAGGTGTTATACTGAAATAAGTTCATTCTGAATACTGGAATATGCAAGTTCCCGTTTAACGGCTTGCGTATTCCAATTATTGTTTTATATGAATTCATAGAGGATATTCAAAAGTCCATAAAATAAGATTTTGCTTTTTTAACATTTAAATGGTGACGCTTCCGGGGTGGATTTATGAATAATCATGAAAAAAACCAATTGATTATCCAGGAAATTTTAAAGTGGAAAGAGAATCGTTTATTGCCGGAAGAACAATGTGATTTTTTATTAGCATTATATACTAAAGGCGGAGAAATAGAAATAACCAATAAAAATAAAAATTGGCTATCTACATGGAAAAAGCTTCATTTTACCATGATGTTGATGATATTGGTAAGCGTTATCTTTTTAGATTATTATTATCAATTAGCCGGCTCTGTCGGGGCAGGTATTTTAAGTTTTGTTTTCTTTATAAATATTCTAATCTGGTCAGGAACTGGAAAGAATGCATCACGGCGTTATCGTTATTTATTTATATCTATTCAATTGTTATATGTGTTGCAGCTTTCTATTTGTATTATGGATACTTTTGGATTAGGAGCTTATAATAATTTTATGATTACTGCCAATGGCATTGGATGGATTGTTTTTGGATATTTGAAAAAGCTGCCTGTTATTCGTTATTTGGGAGCAGCTTTGACTATAGGAATCATCACTTTTGTCGTTTTTTTTAAATATCTTGGATAATCCTTTAAAAATTTTTAGATTTCGAGTAAACTAATAGTAGTATTAATTTATAATATTTGGATTACATAAGGAGGAAGCGTAATGAAAAAGAATCCGGTTATACCATATGCAATTATTGCCGGGCTGGGGCTGATAGCTGTCATTATTATTTCTGTAATTGGTATTGATCAAAGACAGGCTATTCAAGATGCTGAAGAAAATGGTGGAGAACAGACAGAAGAGGCAGAAGGAGGAGAAGAAGGCGGCGAGTCTACCAGTGCTGATGCTGGAGAAGAGGTTTTCCAATCCAATTGTGCCAGCTGTCATGGTCAAGATTTAGCAAGTGGTTCTGCTCCTGATTTAACACAAGTTGGAAGCACTTATTCTCAAGAAGAAATTGCTGATATCATTGAAAATGGAACTGACGGAGGCATGCCGGCTTTCCCTCAGCTTGCAGGTGAAGAATTAGATGCACTCAGCGAGTGGTTAAGCGAGCATGAATAATATATAATAAAAGAAATGAAAGCTTTCTGATTCGTACAGAAAGCTTTTCTTATTGGAGAAATACAGAAAAGAACTGTCTTTAAAAGGAGAACAAATAATGAACCAGAATGTCACCCTATCGAATCGTTTGAAAATAGTTGCTGAATATCTGCCTCAGGGAGCGCATTTCGCAGATATTGGTTCAGATCATGCATATCTGCCTGCCTATGTCTGCCAAAGAGATAAAACAGCAAGCGCTATTGCCGGAGAAGTGAATCAAGGGCCTTTAGACAGCGCCAAAAAAACAATTCGATTTCATCAATTAGAGGAACGAATCGATGCCCGTTTAGGAGATGGTTTATCTGTCATAAATGAAGGCGAGGTCAAACAAATCGTCATTGCAGGGATGGGCGGAGGATTGATTACTTCCATCTTAGAAAACCATGCTCCTATTGCTAAATCTGCTGAACGAATTATTGCACAGCCTAATGTAGACGCAAGAGCAGTCAGACGATGGTTTGATCAAAATGATTTTATACTGAGAGCAGAAGAGATTGTGGATGAGCAGGGACATATCTATGAAGTGCTTGTTGCGGATCGTTATACAGAAGCCTCTTCACCATACAGCGATAATGAACTGAAGAAGGGCAGGCAGCTTTTATTAGGTCCCTATTTAATGAAAGAGAAGAATGCTGCTTTTATTAAAAAGTGGTCACAGGAAATAATGAATATCGAACGAATCATTTTGCAAATGCAGCAGGCAAAGCAAATAAATCATGAGAAAATAGCTGATTTCCAAACAGAATTATACTGGATGAAGGAGGAACTTGATCATGAAGGAACAAACGACGAAACACGCTGATTTTTTTCGGATTATGGACAGCTGGGCACCGAAAAGTTTTGCCTATCATTGGGATAATATCGGTTTACAGACTGGACGGTTTCATGATACGACATCTCAAATTCTGATTACACTGGATGTGACGGAGGAAGTAGTTGATGAAGCAATTGAAAAAGGGGCGAATTTGATTATTGCCCATCACCCTTTGCTGTTTCAGCCTTTAAAACAGATTAATGTCGATCATCCGAAGGGGAGAGTGGTACAAAAGCTTTTAAAAAACGATATAACGGTCTTTGCTGCACATACCAATCTGGATATCGCCGAGGGTGGTGTAAATGATTTATTAAGTGGCGCCCTTGAATTGAAAAATAAAGAACCCTTAGAAGTGTTAGAACAAGAGTCGCTGCTTAAAATTGTTGTTTTTGTTCCAGAGTCGCATGTACAGGAATTACGGGATGCTCTGCATCAGGGCGGAGCTGGCCAAATTGGCGATTACAGTCATTGCACCTTTCAAAGCGCCGGACAAGGGACTTTTCTTCCGTCAGAGCAGGCTGTCCCGTATATTGGCGAGCAGAATGAAATGACTTTTGTCGATGAAAAGAAGCTGGAAGCCGTTGTTCCTAAGAAAAATCTAGCCAGGGTGATAGATGCTGTTATTTCAGCCCATCCTTATGAAGAACCGGCTTATGATATGTATCCATTGGAAAATAAAGGACAGTCGATTGGAATCGGACGCTTTGGTGTCCTGGAATCCCCGGTTTCAATGAAGGCATTCATTGAAACGGTGAAAAAGAATTTAGACATGCCTCGCGTGCGTGTTTCTGGTAATATAGAAAAGAATGTAAAAAAAGTTGCTGTCCTGGGAGGAAGCGGGGAGAAATATGTCAGTCATGCGCTCCGAAAAAAAGCGGATGTATATATTACAGGAGATATGACATTTCACGCTGCTCAAGATGCAGAGCAGATGGGACTGACAGTCATTGATGCCGGTCATTATATCGAGAAGATAATGAAAACAGCAACCAAGGAAAAACTTATACAGGAAATACCTGCATTCAGGTCAAAGGTTTATGTATCTGAAGTAAATACAGACCCGTTCGTATTTATGTGAAATAGATAGTTAAATGATTTATTTGAGTGATAAGCATTTTAACCAGCATAGTGTTTTTGAGGTCTCCCTCTATAACACGTGGTAGAAAATGTCATAGGCTGGATATTTATCACGGAGAACTGTCCGTAAAACTCCCGCCTTAAAATAAAACGTAAAAATAAATGTATTTGTATTTAGGCGGGAGATAACGGATGCTAGCTCCTTGAATCACTCAACTAACTCTCAGTGGGTGAAGAATATAAACCAATGTTGTCAGGTTAATGAATTTTATGTTTGTTATAAATAGGTAGTAAAAATCTAACTAGCGTAGTTTTTTTTCGTAGCGGCTGGCTATTAACCTGAAAGCGTTGGAAGAACAAAAACTTCCGCTGAGTGAAGTTTCGTTTTATTTCAACTTATTATAGAAAAGATTTCAAAGGAGGGAAACAGATGGAAAAAACATTTGCAGAACTATCCCTGGATATGGATATCCAGGATATTATTCAAGAATTGGATTTTAGAAATCCGACTGCAATCCAAGAAAAAGTAATACCTGCTATCTTGGATGGAAAAAGTGTTATTGGTCAATCCCGGACCGGTTCCGGCAAATCGCATGCATTTTTATTGCCGATGTTTCAACAGCTGGATGAGAATCAAAAGAAAGTGCAGTTTGTAATTACTGCGCCAACAAGGGAACTGGCAACACAGCTTTACAATGAAGTAAGGAAAATCATTACAATTGCGGATAAGACAGAAAAATGGACAGCCAAGCTGCTTGTCGGCGGTACCGATAAACAAAAGGCAATTGAGAAATTAAAAACACCGCCAATGATTGTGGTGGGGACACCAGGGAGAATTTTAGATTTGGTAAAGGATGGAGCATTATCCATCTATAGTGCGGAATCGTTTGTGATTGACGAGGCGGACTTGATGCTTGATTTAGGCTTTATTGAAGAAGTAGATCAATTATTAGTACGCGCGAAGCAGGATATTCAGCTGCTGGTCTTCTCGGCAACTATTCCACAGCGCTTACAGCATTTCTTTAAAAAATATTTAAGAAATCCGGAATATATTAAAATGGAAGAGCATTTTTCTCCGGAAACGATGGAGCATCGGCTTATTCTGAAAAAGCATCGGGATGAAGCGAAGATTATTTGGGATATTTCCAAGACAATCCATCCCTATTTAGCGCTGGTATTTACAAATGGGAAACAACAGGCTAATGAGCTGGCAGAAGCGCTTGGAGGCTATGGCTTGGATGTTGGTGTCATTCATGGCGGTCTGACGCCCCGGGAGAGAAAGCGTGTATTGAAAGAGATACAGCAGCTGCGCTATCAATACGTAGTCGCAACAGATTTAGCTTCAAGGGGAATTGATATCAAGGGTGTCAGCCATGTAATTAATGCCCAGCTTCCAAAAGAAGAGCATTTTTATATTCATCGTGTCGGCAGGACAGCACGAGCCGGACTAGAGGGCACAGCAGTCAGTATTTACAGCGAAGAGGACGCCCGTTTAATCGAAAGATTGGAGCAAAAGGGACTCACGTTCTCGTTCGTAGAGGTTAAGCAGGGTGAATGGACCGAGGATAAATCCTGGAATGAAAGAACACGCCGGAAAACTGAAGACACAAGTAATGACCGGGAAGCGTGGAAGCGCGTAAGAAAAGCAAAGAAAGTAAAGCCGGGCTATAAGAAAAAACAAAAGCAGCAGCAACAACAAATTAAAAGACAGCTGACAAAAGAGCAAAACAGGAAGAAGCGTTAGGAGGAATAAATATGGTGAAAATCGGTTCTCATGTTTCAATGAATGGCAAGAAAATGTTATTAGGATCCAGCGAAGAAGCTGCTTCCTACGGGGCAAATACCTTTATGATTTATACAGGCGCACCGCAGAACACAAGAAGAAAGCCGATTGAAGAATTAAATATTGAAGCTGGATTAGAACATATGGCATCTCATGGAATAGCTGACATTGTTGTGCATGCGCCGTATATTATTAATATCGGCAACACGGTAAAACCGGAGACATTTGAATTGGGCGTTAATTTTCTGCGGAGTGAAATCGAACGTACCGAGGCTCTGGGGGCAAAACAAATCGTACTTCATCCGGGAGCGCATGTGAGAGAAGGCCCCGACAAGGGTATTCCGAAAATTATCGAAGGATTAAATGAAGTGCTTGAACAAAAAAATGATGTTCAAATTGCATTAGAAACAATGGCTGGAAAAGGCTCCGAAATGGGCCGTACATTTGAAGAACTGGCTGAAATTATTTCTGGTGTTACGCACAATGAACATCTCTCTGTTTGTTTGGATACATGTCATATTCATGATGCAGGCTATGACCTCGTCAATGATTTTGATGGGGTATTGAATTCATTTGATAAAATCGTCGGATTAGACCGTCTGAAAGTAGTCCATGTCAATGACAGTAAAAATGACCGCGGAGCTCATAAAGACCGTCATGAAAACATCGGTTTTGGCTACATTGGCTTTGATGCCCTCCATAAGGTTGTTCATCATCCGCAGCTTAGCGAGCTTCCTAAAATCCTTGAAACACCTTATGTAGGCACAGATAAGAAAAATAAAAAAGCACCGTACAAGTATGAAATAGCAATGCTGCGCGAAGGTGATTTTCAAGAGAATTTAAAGGAAATCATTATGGAAGGCTAGTCCCGTATAAAATCAAACTTTATTCAGCGGGGGTTTATGGTCAATTAATCATGATAAATTAAGAAAGATGAGCACCCTATATATGGGAATGCTCATCTTTTTTAATTTCAGCCGGTTTTAGTTTTCAAATAAATGCTCCATCCCATATGATTTAATGACCTCATCCATTAACTGCTGTGCTGCTGCTGCTGTTTTCTGATCCGTGATTTTTGTAAGCTCCATCATAAAGCGGTCACGATCTGCCTGGTCAAATGGATTAGGTGCAGAAGTTCTTAAATAATGTACAATCTGGTCTGCTTGTGTACGTGTGATAGCAAAGCCGTATTCGGCACTATAATGTAAAATTTCATCTGGGGTTAATTTACGCAGTTTATTTTTAATCATTTCTTTGATAAAGAAAGACATATCATCCCTCCTTTTGAATATCCTCTTATTTTCTTCCATCATGTAAATATATGCAGACAACAAAAAGATTATACCATTCTTTGCTAAAAATTCCGCATGATACCTGTATGAAAACCTGTAGATTCCGTATGCTAATCATATAATTCTAAAGTATAAGGAGTTTATCTCATGAATGATAATGATAAAGACAAACGTATACAGGATATGCCGAACCATGGACAAAGACCACAGCATGAACATACAAATGAACAGTTAGACAGCAAAAGAATGGAAGAATTTTCAACAGAATTAACCGATGCCAACCTGTTGGAATTTGAAGATGAGAAAAGCTTTAACCCGGGGACAATATATGGATGGGGAAGTATCATCTTAGCAATTATTTCATTTTTTACCTGGCCGGTTATTTTAGGAGCCGCCAGCATTGTATTCGGGTTTGTAGCACGAAGCAGAGGGACAAATATTCTTGGTATTATCGGAATTATAGCAGGAGCTCTTTCTTTGATTTCCGCTTTTTTCATTATCCCTTTCTTTTCCTAGGCGGCATTTCTAAGCATTAAAATTATTTAGCAAAAAGCTGCATTTCATAATAAAAAGCAAGCATTCACTTTGAAAAATAAAGCGGATGTTTGCTTTTTCTAATGCTCCTCTTGAAATTGTGGGAAATAGTAAACTTCATGTACATGGATGTCATTGGAGGAGATGTTTGGGTTCAATGATTCAAAAGCCTTTAAAATATTCTCAACAGAGACAGTGTTGACCGTTATGGTTTGGATTTCTTCTGTAATACTGAGAACCGTATCTCCAGGATTTACTTTTACCGGAACAGCTTCAAAAGGAGGCAGTTCCAAATTTTCATTATTTGAAACGGAGGTTGTCCCGTCTGAATGAGCTAAGTCTTGAAAAATACTGACTGCAACTAATATAATAAACGTAATCAGGGAAATTCTACGCAAAAATTCCATAAAAAATCTCCTTTAATGAAACTATTTTCTTTCCTCATACGTACATATAATATAGAAGAGGATGTCAAAAAAGTCCTTCTTATCGTTTTTATATATACATGATAAGCAGGGCAACGAGAGGGTGTGAATGGTATGGACGTGGTTGAATTACAATGGGTTGGATTTCTTGCCTTATTTTTTGGAACTTTATTTATATTAGGTGAAATGTTTGTAAATATGCGTGGTATATTTGGTGTATTAGGGCTGGGATTTATAACTGTTTATTTTACGGTATACACAGAAACCAATTCGGTCTTACTCATGTTTATTATATACTTCCTGGGAATATTACTGATTATTATTGATGGCAAAGTGTTGAACGATGGAACCTTGGCTACAATTGGACTGGTTTTGATGATCGTTGCCGTTGCATTGCCGCAGCCGGATTTTGCAAACGGTCTTTATGCGGTAATCAGTATCGTCATTGGAGCATTTTCATCTCTGGCGTTTTTAAAAGTATTTAAACGGAGACAGATGTGGACGAAAATCGCTTTAATGGACCAGCTTACAAATGAACAGGGCTACAGCTCGCTCAGTAAAGAGTATGAAGCTTTGCTGGGAGAAGAAGGCGTTGCGCTGACCGATTTTAGACCTTCCGGTACGATTGAAGTGAATAAAAAACATTACAGTGCTGTATCTGGCGGACGCTGGATTAAAAAAGGAACGCCGATTAAAGTAGTGGCAGTGGATGGAACCAGTGTCCGGATAGAGGAGCTTAAAGAAGATTAATTAATAGTTCGTAATTAAATAGAATAACCCTGAAACAGGATTCATTTCATAAAGCTGGAGATGAATCCTGTATTTGTAT
This sequence comes from Oceanobacillus oncorhynchi, assembly GCF_000821065.1. GTDB lineage: Bacteria > Bacillota > Bacilli > Bacillales > Amphibacillaceae > Oceanobacillus > Oceanobacillus oncorhynchi. The sequence continues at coordinate 4,100,917 of NZ_CDGG01000001.1, read as the reverse complement.
GCGATTGGTCCTAATATTATACATATTTTCATGAAAAAAGCAGATACTAAGCATCCCTTTCTATTCGAATGTAAACAAATATTAAATCTATGTAAATTTTTCATCAAACATGTTTACATTCTCTTTAGAATCATCAATAATGAATGAGGCGCAAAATTCTACAAAAGTTTACATAAGAGGTAGAAGGGATGAAGTTTTCGTGGATATCGATGTTCAAAGTTTAATTATTGAATTTCTCGGAGGAATCGGCATATTCCTAATGGGGATAAAAATGATGGGAGATGGACTCCAAAAATCAGCAGGAGATCACTTGCGGGATATTCTGGACCGGTTTACAACCAATCCATTCCTGGGTGTGCTTGCTGGGATTATTGTAACTGTGCTTATTCAGAGCAGTTCGGGAACTACTGTTTTAACTGTAGGGCTTGTCAATGCCGGTTTTATGACATTAAGACAGGCAATCGGTGTTATTATGGGAGCGAATATCGGTACAACCATAACTGCTTTTATTATTGGAATAGATGTTGGGGAGTATTCGTTATTATTTTTAGCTTTAGGTGCGTTTACAATCTTTTTCTTTAAGAAGCAAAAAATTGTAGCGGTAGGACAGGCGATATTCGGTTTTGGAGGTCTATTTTATGGGCTTGAATTAATGAGCAGCGGGATGACACCTCTCCGCTCTTTACAGGCATTTCAAGATTTGACAGTTTCTATGAGCGATACACCAATTCTCGGAGTAGTTATTGGTACCGTATTTACTGTAATTGTACAAAGTTCATCAGCAACCATTGGTATTCTGCAAGGATTATTCGCTCAGGGTGCAGTTGACTTAAAGGCAGCTGTTCCTGTATTATTTGGCGATAATATCGGTACAACCATTACAGCTGTTATTGCAAGTATAGGTACATCTGTTGCTGCCAAACGAGCTGCCTATACACATGTAACGTTTAATTTACTAGGTGCGATTATTTTTATTATCTTGCTCTATCCGTTTACTCAATTTATTTACTATTTACAATCCAGCTTAAGTTTAAACCCGGAGATGACCATTGCGTTTGCGCATGGAAGCTATAATATCGCAAATACGGTTATTCAATTTCCATTTATCGGTGCTTTGGCATGGCTCATTACGAAGCTGGTGCCTGGAGATGATGTCATTATTGAGTATAAACCAAAGCATCTGGATTCTATTTTCCTTCAGCAGTCTTCCTCGCTGGCACTGGGCCAGGCTAAGATGGAAGTTGTCCGTATGGGGAAATATGCGTATCAAGGTTTAGAGGAAACCCACAGTTATGTCACTACGCAGAATCCGAAAAATTCCGAGATGGCTCTGCAAATTGAAGGAGCGCTGAATAATCTGGATCGTAAAATAACGGAGTATTTAGTGGATATCGCTTCTACCAACTTAACAGAACCGGAAAGTATAGAACATACCAGCTTAATGAGTACAATTCGTGATATTGAACGAATTGGCGACCATTTTGAGAATGTGGTTGAACTGGTGGACTATAAAATGTCCAACAAAGTTTCGCTGACAGATCAGGCAATTGAAGATCTCAACAAAATGTTTGATTTAACGTATATGACAGTTAAACAGGCTGTTGAGGCTTTAGAGGCAAACGATCGGGAAGCGGCTTTAGAAGTTATTCAAAAAGAAGACCAAATCGATAAAATGGAGCGGAAATTCCGTAAAAACCATATTATCCGTATGAATGAAGGCACTTGTAATGGATCAGCAGGAATCGTTTTTGTCGATATCATAAGTAATTTAGAACGAATTGGCGATCATGCTGTAAACATTGCTCAGAACGTCTTAGGAGACCATTAAGGATGATCTGATATAAAAGGGCTCTATCTGTTGTAATGAAGCGGATAGAGCCCTTATTTCATCTATTTCGGGATAAAAGGGGAAGAGAACGCTTTTAACGTGATAACTGTCGGTCATTATTATGCAGCGCGGAGGTGCATAATTTATCAACAGCATTTATGGAACATCTGATTATTTTGAAGCATGCATATTAAAAAGAGGGGATAACAGATGCGATAGAAATACAGCTTTTTCTATATATTACCGGAAATGAAAAAAGTTTTTATAAGTTTTTGTTGAAATATGTTATATTACATGCTATTATAATTCTTGCAGTCAACTTCTGATAAAAACTTTTGCAACACCGCAAAAAAAGTTGTTGACATAATCAACAGAACATGATAAATTATATTTTGTTGCTAATTAAAACAAACATTATTCCACAGTAGCTCAGTGGTAGAGCAATCGGCTGTTAACCGATCGGTCGTAGGTTCGAATCCTACCTGTGGAGCCATGGCGGTGTAGCTCAGCTGGCGAGAGCGTACGGTTCATACCCGTGAGGTCGGGGGTTCGATCCCCTCCGCCGCTACCAAAAAATATACATACATTTGCTATTTCATGGCGGCCGTGGCGAAGTGGTTAACGCACCGGATTGTGGCTCCGGCACGCGTGGGTTCGATCCCCACCGGTCGCCCCATTCAATAATAGTAAAAGGACCCTTAGCTCAGTTGGTTAGAGCTATCGGCTCATAACCGATCGGTCGCAGGTTCGAGTCCTGCAGGGTCCACCATTTATTCTGTCTGGAGGTATACCCAAGTCTGGCTGAAGGGGTCGGTCTTGAAAACCGAGAGGCGGGTCAAACCGCGCGGGGGTTCGAATCCCTCTACCTCCTCCATACATATTTCACAACAGAATGATGGAGAGCTTTTATATCAAAGCTCCATGTACGGCTTGGTAGCTCAGTCGGTAGAGCAGAGGACTGAAAATCCTTGTGTCGGCGGTTCGATTCCGTCCCGAGCCATCTAAAAAACAAGCACAAAGCTTGTTTTTTTGTGTGCTTTTTTCAGATTTTGCAAGCGGAATCTGATTCTTTTTATAAATATTTTGTTGTTTCTTTAAGGGAAAAAAGTTTCCCTAAATCAAAATGGGATAGTCAATAATATGTAAACGGTTATTTAATAAGGAATGTTTGATACATATCAGTGCAAAATATTTGCAAGAAATTCTTACCTTTGATAACGTATAAATTGTAGAAATAAAATCATCATTTATTTTAAGGAGGAGTTACACATGGCAAAATTTGAATTACCGGAATTACCTTATGCATACGATGCATTGGAACCATCTATCGATAAAGAAACAATGAACATTCACCATACGAAGCATCACAACACCTACGTTACCAAATTAAATGATGCATTAGAAGGACATGAAGATCTGCAAAACAAATCAGTTGATGAGCTTGTGAGGGACTTAAATGAGGTTCCTGAAAGCATCCGTACTGCTGTACGCAACAATGGCGGCGGACATGCTAACCACAGCTTCTTCTGGAAGACTTTGTCACCAAACGGCGGCGGAGAACCAACTGGCGAGCTGGCCGATAAAATCAACAGCAAATTCGGTTCTTTTGACAAATTTAAAGAGGATTTTGCAGCTGCGGCAGCAGGACGTTTCGGTTCTGGCTGGGCATGGTTAGTATTAAACAATGGCGAGCTTGAAATCACAAGCACTCCAAACCAGGATTCTCCATTAACAGATGGTAAGACGCCACTATTAGGATTAGATGTATGGGAGCATGCATATTATCTTAAATATCAAAACAGACGCCCGGACTATATTTCTGCATTCTGGAATGTTGTTAACTGGGATCAAGTAACAAACAATTACGAAGCAGCAAAATAAAGAATAATTATAAAAGCTTGCAGATAACTTTATGTTTCTGCAAGCTTTTTGTATAGATACGGCTCCTTCGCTAAAAATAAAAGAAGAAGGAGTCGTTTTCTATGCAATTACAACAGCAGTACAGAAGATATAAACAACAAAAAGATGAATATCGGGATCTTTGGATACTCTTGCTTATCGGCGCTTTATATGCAGCAGGAATCTTTTTATCAAATACATTTGTTAATGTGTACCTATGGAAGCAATCCGGAGATTTTTTTGTGATTGCTAATTATCACTTGGCAAGCTATGTATTCCAGGCATTATCTTTTATTTATGCTGGAAAATTATCCAAAAAAATCGATCGCATCATTATATTGCGAATCGGAATTCTTTTTTTATGTTTCTTTTTTCTGTTCGTTCTTTGGATCGGCGAGCTGGCTGCATATTATAATTTTATACTCGGTTGTTTATTGGGAATAGGGTACGGTTTTTTTTGGTTAGCTTATTATGTACTGACCTTTGAGATTACCGAACCGGATACAAGAGATTGGTTTAATGGCATTTCCGGCACACTGACCTCGTTTGCAGGTATGATTGGACCGTTGCTTGCAGGATGGATGATTTCAAAAATGGCCGGGGATTTTGGCTATACCGCTATTTTTATCATTTCCTTAAGCCTGTTTATTGCTGCCATTATTGTAAGCTTTTTTATTATACGAAAGGGAAGCAGAGGAAGCTTTGCTTTACCTGCTGTCATCAATGAAAGAAAGAAAAATAAAAATTGGAAGCGTATTTTACATGCTCACTTTTTTCAAGGGCTGAGAGAAGGTATTTATGGTTTCTATATTACCATCTGGATTTTTCTTGTTACGAACAGTGAGCTTATTTTAGGGGTTTTTAATTTATTTCTTTCAGGATTATCCATTATTTTTTATTTTGTTGCTTTAAAATGGATTCAACCTGCATTAAGAAAAAAAGCCATTTTATTTGGCGGAATCTTACTGTTTGCTTCTATTTTTATTATTATTTTTGAAATGAGTCTGTTCTGGTTGATTGTATACGCGGTGATTATCGGAATTGCCTTCCCAATTCTGACCGTTCCGTATCAATCCCTGACCTATGATGTAATTGGCAGAGCGCGGATGGTCAGCGAGAGAAGAGTGGAATACATTGTAGTCCGGGAAATTTATTTGAATCTGGGAAGAATTGCTTCGATTGCCGTGTTTATATTTGGCATGTTCCTATTTCCGCATGACGTGATTATCCCTTCTTTACTGATTATATTCGGCGCTGGACATGCCATCATCTATTTTTGCATCCGGAACATTTTTATTGGACCGTCAAAAAAACAAAAAATCGCATTAAAAGAAGATTTTACGGACGAAAAAAGTCGCTAAATGTGGTAAAATCAAACAGTGGTCTCTATTATAACTTGAACGATTATAAGCGGAAGGTAATTGTGCCCCGAAGGGCGGAGTTTCTTTTTATAATTTAAAGGTTTAAAAAGATGCACATAAATGATTCATTGTATATACTTTTAAACGAGCTATACAGTTTAATGCGATGCAAGTTCAAAATAGATGTGAAGGAGGAGAAAAGTGGTAGACAAGAAGAAAAAGAAAAAACGGGCTCAGCTTCCCGTTCGCATGAATATTCTTTTCTTTGCTATCTTCTTATTATTTTCTGCACTCATACTTCAGTTAGGTGTTGTTCAAATTCTAAACGGGGAAGCTTATCAGGACGAAATTGAGAGAACCAATTTAGATACGACAAGTATACCTGTACCCCGGGGGAAGATTTATGATACAAACGGGAAATTAATTGTAGATAATGAAGCGATGTATTCCATTACGTATACGCCTCCCAAGGGTGTGCAGGCGGATGACCGTCTGAAAGTAGCGGAAACATTGGCACAATATATTGATATGAGTGACGACCAATATATTGATCGAATAACAGACAGAGACAAAAGAGAATATTATTTATTGTTACATCAAGAAGACATAGAAGAGCGATTAGAGGAAATTGATACAGAAGAAATGGACAATTCTGAGGTTTATAATGCGACGCTGGATTTGATTACGGATGAAGAAATTGCAAATTTTTCCGGTGGCGAATTGGAAATTATTGCAATCAAAAAAGAACTCGATAAAGCATATGCGCTAACCCCTCAAATTGTAAAGAATGAAGAGGTTTCCGCAGAGGAATATGCTTCTGTAGCGGAAAATCTGGATAAATTGCCTGGTATTAATGCTACAACGGATTGGAATCGTGTCTATCCAAACGGTGATACATTAACAAGTATTTTAGGCAGTATCTCCAGCCAGGAGCAGGGAATTCCGGCAGAGGATATGAGTGCTTACCTGACGAAGGGATACAGCCGGAACGATCGTGTCGGCAGGAGCGGGCTGGAAGAGCAGTATGAGGATTTTCTGCGCGGGCGTAAAGAACAGATTCAATATACGACACGCCAAAACGGGTCGATTGTCGGTTCGGAAACCATAGTAGAGGGAGAACGAGGCAAAGATTTGGTGTTAACAACAGATTTAGATTTTCAGCAGGAAGTGGATGAGATTTTATTAGATGAGTTTCAGTCCATGAAAGCAAAAAGCCCTTATGAAAATCGATTTGCAACCAATGCGTATGCTGTGGTTATGAATCCGAAAACAGGAGAGCTGCTTGCTATTTCCGGTCTGAACTATGATTCGGAGAAGAATGAGTACAGCGATGCAGCATTTATGGCTTTAGCCAATGCGCATGAGCCTGGTTCCAGTATTAAAGGAGCAACAATTCTTACTGGTTATGATTCGGAGGTAATTTCACCGGGCGATGCTTTCAATGATGCGCCGATGAAGTTAGCTGGAGCGCCAGTGAAAAAATCTGTTTCAGCAATGGGAACCGTTAACGATTTAAGTGCTTTAGAAAGGTCATCCAATGTTTACATGTTCTATGTTGCTTTACGGTTAGGGGGAGACTATCGTTACCCAATGCCGCATAATGCCAGCTTGAGCATAAATATAGGAGAAACCTTACAAACGCTGCAAAACTATTTTAATCAGTTTGGCTTAGGAGCATCTACGGGGATTGATTATCCATATGAAAGTACCGGCGTTAGAGGGGAAGCCCCGGATAACCCTGGTAATATTCTTGACTTTGCTATTGGCCAGTATGATACGTACACAACCCTGCAGCTTGCACAATATGTATCAACAATTGCCAACGACGGCTACCGTGTCCAGCCGCATTTCTTAAAGGAAGCGCGTGATCCAATCGCTTCTTTAGATGAGCTGGGGCCTTTGTATTATTCCAAAAACACATCGGTAATGAACCGGATTGAAATGACAAATGACCAAATCAGCCGTGTGCAGGAAGGATTCCGTCTTTCCTATCAAGGATCACAGGGAACAGGACGCGGTTTTTTTGCGAATAAATCCTATAATCCGGCAGGAAAAACAGGAACAGCGCAGTCATTTCAGTATGTAGACGGCCAGGAGTTTGCCCTTAATAATTTAACATTAGTCGGCTATGCGCCTTATGATGATCCGGAGGTTGCTTTTGCCGTGGTTGTACCGTATGTTGGAATTGGTGAAGGAGACCAGGTCAACCTGAAAATTGGTGAACGTATTTTAGATACGTATTTCGAAATAAAAGAAGAGCATGATGAAGATGCGGAAGGTGATTCTTCCGAAGACAGTGAAACTGAAAACGAAGAATAAAAAAACTTCTACCCGTAACGGGTGGAAGTTTTTTTGTGAATCATATAAAAAATGAGCAGCTCCCGGATGGAACAGCTCATTTTAAATTTGATGATTTTATTCGGAATACGTGGTGATGACATCGCCAATTTCGCTGAACGACATCTCGCTATCGATTTCATAGGTTCCAGGTATGACACTGCCGCTTAAATCATTATCATCCAGATAATCATTAAAGTCCCACGCGTCATCAATAATACCGGCATCTTCTAAAGCATTACTGATAGTGGAAGGCGGTGCGCCGTCCTCCAGTGTGATTTCTACTTCAATCACATCAGAATCCTCGGATGCTTCGTCATCTTCATTGCTTTCTGAGTCGTTATCATTACTATCTTCGTTCTCATTGCTTTCTTCATCATTACTATTTTCTTCTTCATCTGTGCTATCATTTTCATCCAAATCGTTGTTTGAATCGGAATCTGCTTCTTCGTTTCCGTTTCCTTCATCTGCATCGGAATTTTCTTCTTCCCCATCTTCTCTGCCAACGCTATAGGCAATGTATTCATCCTGAGTCAATACGGCATAACCTTGATCTTCCAAAACCGAAATCAATTCTTCCGGCTCGGTATCCTTCAGATTGCCTGAGGATTGACCGCCAAAAAGATAAATAGCGAGAAGCAGGGCACCGCTGGTTAATAGACCGACAGCAAACGCTCTTACATGTTGTTTCATGATAATACTCCTCTAATTATTATTTTTAGGTTGAGACGATACAGCGTCGTCAGATATATTTTGAGGCAATAATTCTTCTTCTAAAACAGATACTTTCTTTTTCAGCTGATATGTATCTTGCATTGTTGTAATAGACAATTGTTCAAGCTGACTCTCTACTTCTTCCAGACGATCGTTAATAAAGAATGACAGGATAAATAGAACAATTCCAATGACGACAACTGCCAAAATGGCAACTAACATTTTTAATTCCCTCCCTTTATGAGGATGTTCAAAAGCCTTCAAATGTACGCAGCGTAATAGGTCCGCGTTTACCCGTCGCAGCGGCTGCATTAAGCTGACCACATTGAGACCTGCGATTACTCGGTCTATTAAAACCGTTGCTGTGATTACTCGTCCCGCCGAATACCATTGGAAACTTTTTGAACACGCACTTTATGTATCATTTATAGTTATACCATAAATTAAAAGAAGTGACTATGCTAAAAGCTGGAGAAATCTTGATAAACGTCTGCTTTAACTTTAATAAATCAATGTATGAAAAGTTTTCGGATTCTTTGAAGAAACATTCTTGATAAATTGAAGAAACTTTGATAATATAATTAAAGTCTGTACAGTTATGTAAAAAGGCAAGTTGAAAAGTTTGGAGGGATAGATATGCGCGTAAATATAACGTTAGCTTGCACGGAAACAGGAGATCGTAACTATATTTCTACAAAAAACAAACGTAATAATCCGGAACGTATTGAGCTTATGAAATACTCACCACGTCTTAAAAAACATACCCTACACCGTGAAACTAAATAAGCATTCATAAAAAACTCTTATCTGATATTATTGGATAAGAGTTTTTTTATCTATGGAGGTGGATTTCTCATGTCAGAAAAAAAGATGCTGCGGCAGCATATGCTGACGTATATAAGCGGATTGTCGGAATTTGAACGGAAAAATATAGAAGAAAAACTGCAGAATCAATTAGTGGCAAGTCCTGTGTTTCAGCAGGCTGCGACAATAGGCATCACAATCTCCACGGCTCAGGAGTGGGCTACATCTTCCATCATGGAAAAGGCATGGGAGGAAGGAAAGATAATCGCTTCCCCTAAATGTATTGTGAAAACGAAAGAAATGCAATATTATGTTTGGAATCAGCTCGATCAAATCGAAGCTGGCTATGCCGGGATAAAAGAACCTATTCCAGAAAAAACGACACCTATAGCGCCTGCTGATATCGATTTGCTGCTGGTGCCTGGTGTTATTTTTGACAAGGACGGCTATCGCATCGGTTATGGCGGCGGGTATTATGATCGTATGCTGGCTGATTATAAGGGTGTAACGATTTCACTGTGTACGGAAAAGCAGCTAGTTGATCGTATTCCAAGAGAAAGTCATGATTTGCCTGTAGAGCTGATTATAACAGAAAAACGAACTATAAAAACTTCCAAATAGCATATCTGATGTATAAGATGGCTTTCTTCGTTGACAATAAAAGATGTAAAAGAGGTTGTTCAAAAAGGGTACTATCTCGAAGGAGGTCAGGAAAATGATGCGCTTTATCTTTGTATTTGCGATGCTGCTATCCATTGCATTCCTTTTTATGAAATGGAGGTACCGCATTTTAAACAGCATGTTAAATTGGAAACAGGGGAGAAAGTACCTGGTACCGCTGCTTGGTAATATGATTTTGTGGAAAAAGAAAAAGGAAATGGTTTAATTTCTAAATCACTATTTTTATTTTCTTCACCATTCATCTGCATGCTCCCTCTTTGTCGGCGAATCGAAACGAGAGCTTACTCAGGATGGTAAGACAGGTGTGCTTTACGAATCTGTTTAAAAATTATCTTTGCACCCTGGTTTACTGCAAACGGAAAATTGTACCTGATTATAAATATTTGGTATGCTTCAAAGAGGGGAGGATGATTTATGGACATACCTATGCAATATCGGGCGTATGAGCTGGTGAATAAATTAACAACACAAGGTTTTCGAATTATTGCCGGTGACTATAAAACGGATGAAATCTGGCTGGAGCGCAAAGCTGACAGAAAATCCGCTATTGTTCGAGTGAAACCGCAAACGTTTGATTGGTCGAATCACCTGCGTCAGGATTCGCAGATTGCCTACCAGCAGATGCAGCGGATCAGGCAGGCTATTGCGAGCTCAAATGCTGTCTTCTATTCAATTTATATCGCAGAAGAACTGCCGGTGGATGATTGGGAAGACGTAAAGCACCCGCGGGGAGAAGGAACAAAGAAAGCTCCAAAGATGCATACATATTATCTTGCTGAAGCAAATGAAGAGGAAGAAATCAGTCAATTAAACCATGATCTACATATTTCATTATCTTCGGATAGAGAAAAGTATGTAACAGAAACTGATAAAGAAACTGCCGCAAAGCGCATGAAAGATGTTTTATTTCAAGAAATACAGGAAGAAATGGAGAATCGTAAGAAAATATTTTCATTTTCGAAACCGTTGTTTACATACATATTGATTGCTTTCAACGTACTCATTTTTATTTTTCAAATAACCAGCGGAGAAATGGAGAATACACAGCATTTAATTGATATGGGGGCAAATTTTAATCTGCTTGTCATGGAAGGAGAATGGTGGAGATTCTTCACATCGATGTTTTTACATTTAAATTTTCTTCATTTGATGATGAATATGCTTGCTTTATTCTACCTTGGCGCAGCCATTGAACAGATATTCGGGAGGATCCGGTTTCTTTTTATTTATTTCCTGGGCGGTTTAACAGGTTCTATTGCAAGCTTTGCTTTTTCTATCAATGTGTCAGCAGGGGCATCGGGCGCTATATTCGCTCTGTTTGGCGCACTTCTCTTATTTGGGTTGATTTATAAGAAAATCTTCCTTCAGACAATGGGCTTTAATATCATGCTTATTTTAGGGATAAACCTTGTGATTGGATTTACTATTCCTGAAATCGATATGGGAGCGCACCTTGGCGGACTGGCCGGCGGGTTTTTGATTGCTGCAGCAGCCTATGTCCCAAACAAAAAAAATAAAAAGAATCAGCTGCTTGCTTTGGTTGGTTTTGTTGTGCTAAGTCTTGGATTGTTTATTTATGGCTGGTCTTTCAATTCTTCATCTCCAGAGTTGAAATTAATTGAAGTAGAGATGCAATTAGAAGAGAATCATTTTAACGAAGCCATTTCCATTGCAACAGAAGCTTTGGATGATACGAATGATGAGACGCTGATACCTTATTTCCTTTTCCATCGTTCGTTTGCGTATATTCAAGAAGGAGAGTATACAGATGCTGCAGAGGATTTGGAAGAGGCTGTTCAATACGACCATAGACTGCCGCAAATGTACAATAACCTGGCCGTTTTATATTCAAGGCAAGGCGCAAGTACCGCAGAAATCGAAGCTATTATTGATGAAGGCTTATCTCATTTTCCAGATGATGAAGAATTATCCAAGCTGAAGGATGATTTGCAACCTTACTGATTAAAAAACCAGACTGCTGAACGTGAATGGCAATCTGGTTTTTTAGTGTGTTTTAAATGATGTAGCATGTATAGATTTCATCTGGTGATATAAACTATCTACATCCTATGATATAAGGTGATAAAATTGACCAATCAGATGAAAAAAGTAGCTTCAAGTTTAGAAACCAATGTTTCTTATCTAAAGTCTTATCTGGGAGTGGATAAAAGCTTCGACATAATTAATTTAGACTTAAACTATGCCGGGAAGGATATGGCTATGTTTATGGTCGACGGGTTTGCAAAAGACGATATCATGCTTTATATTATGCAATCGCTGCAAAGGCTTCAGCCGAATGAGCTGGATACCGATACATTACGAAAATTAATGAAGAGAGATATTCCCTATATTGAGCTGGAAGAAATGAAAGAAATGGATAAAATAGTCGATTTTATCCTTTCTGGAGCCACTGTTTTATTTGTGGATGAAATGGATAAGGCAATTATCATTGATGCAAGAGAATATCCGGCAAGGTCTCCAGAAGAGCCTGATTTGGAAAGGGTTGTCAGGGGCCCCCGTGATGGATTTGTGGAAACCCTCGTATTTAATACGGCATTAACCAGGCGCCGGGTCAGAGATCGCTCCTTAAGAATGGAGTTTACACAGGTAGGCAGACGCTCTAAAACAGATGTGGTTATCAGTTACATAGAAGATATAGCTGATTCCAGACAGGTGGAGAGGCTGAAAGAGTTACTTGACGGCATAGATACAGACGGGCTGCCAATGGCAGAAAAGTCGATTGAAGAATTTTTTAGCCGCCGATATTGGAATCCCTATCCGGCGGTCCGTTATACCGAGCGGCCTGATACAGCCGCTTCTCATCTGTTAGAGGGTCATATCGTGCTTATTATTGATGGCACTCCCAGTGTGATGATTACGCAGACAACATTCTGGCAGCATTTGCAGCATGCAGAAGAATATCGTCAAAAACCGAGTGTCGGAGCGTATTTACGAATTGTTCGGTTTATTGCCATTTTTTTTTCTCTTCTCCTCCTGCCGTTATATTATTTATTTTCAGTACAGCCGGAGCTGCTGCCGGCAGCATTTGATTTTATCGGACCGGAAGATTCAGGTGTTATTCCATTGCTGGTTCAATTTTTAATCGCCGAGCTGGGCCTAGATATTTTAAGGATGGCATCGATTCATACGCCATCAGCACTGGGAACGGCTCTTGGCCTGGTTGCTGCAATCATGATTGGCGAGGTTTCGGTAGAAGTCGGCTGGTTTTCCCATGAGGTGGTTTTATATATTGCGACGGCAGCCATTGGCTCGTATGCCACGCCGAGCTATGAATTAGGGATGGCCAACCGCCTTGTCCGCTTATTTTTATTATTTACAACGGCTTTGTTCGGTGTCGGCGGATATGTTGTCGGTGTAACCATTTGGCTGTTATTTTTAATAAAAATGAGAACGTTGGATACGCCTTATTTCTGGCCGCTGGTTCCATTCTCCGCAAAGAATATGCGTGATACCTTTATTCGTTTTCCATTACCAGAGAGACATCTGCGTCCATCCATATTACGGCCGAAAGATCCAGATCGTTGATTCGATTTGGGTCTTTTTCGCATTTCCCATTTTCATGCCCTTTTGGTATAATGTTTTTGGTGATAGCATGGAGAATATACACGATGTACGAAAACTGCTGTTGAAGTTTGGTACTTTTATTTATACAGCAGATCGTTTAGGTGATTTAGAATTAATGATAATGGAAATAAATGAACTATATGAATGGAAATTGATCAGTGTAGAGCAATTTCAACAAGCGTTATTGCTTCTGAAAAAAGAGATAAGAGAATATAAAAAGGGGACGGAAAACAATGAGTGAACTATTAGCAGGCGTAGATATCGGCGGTACGACCGTTAAAATTGGATTTATTACAAAAAATGGAGACATCATTGAAAAATGGGAAATCCCTACGGATTTAACAAATGAAGGGGTCCATATCATTCCAGATATTTGGGCAAGCATTGAATCAAAATTACAGACGCCGTCATTCAAGGATGCTTCTATTAAAGGAATTGGCGTCGGAGCACCGGGCTTTGTAGATGCGCATGCCGGTATTATTGCAGAAGCTGTAAATATTGGCTGGAAAGATATTCATTTAGCGGAAGAGCTTGAAAAACTGGCGAACGTTCCCGTTTATGCTGAGAATGATGCCAATATTGCCGTATTAGGAGAGAACTGGGTCGGTGCAGGGAATCAATCCAGAAATTTAATTGCCATCACACTTGGTACAGGGGTTGGAGGCGGAATTATCGCAAATGGGTCCATCTTAAATGGTGCCAATGGAATGGCTGGTGAAATTGGCCATATTGAAGTATTAGAGAATGGTTATTTATGCAACTGTGGTAAAAGAGGATGCTTAGAAACTATTACATCAGCAACAGGCATCGTCAGACAGGGAATGGAAAAGGTGCAGACAAATCCGGACTCCAAATTGGCGAAATTATTTCAATCAGAGGGAAGTATTACCACGCAGCATATTTTTGAGCTGGCAAAACAGGGAGACCAGGCTTCCAAGGAGATTATTGACTATACCGCAGATGTTTTAGGTAAAGCGATGGCAAATATGTCAATGATTATTAATCCTTCCAATATTTTGATAGGCGGCGGTGTTTCCAATGCAGGGGATTATTTAATCGATGCTGTTACAAAAGCATTCAGAAAACACGCACTGCCAAGGATAAGCGAGGTATGTACGATTAAAGTTTGTCAGCTCGGCAATGATGCAGGCATTATCGGCGGAGCGTATCTGGTATATGAAAATAATAGTTAATTGATTTTCAGACTTGATTTTTTTAGATTATCTACTAAAATAGTAATTTATGAACGGGTATTAAAATAAAATGATTTAATGTGAAACCTTTTGCTTGCCAAATCGTATGAAAAAGATGTAGAATTCATTAATTGTAGGTTTACATTAGTTTATAAAATGGGAAGAAGTATGTTAAAGGATAAACTCGAATTCCTGTTTTTATTATTTAGGAGAGGATATAATGAAACGATTTAAAAAGCCAAAGATACCGCTCTATGTCATAGCGGCGTTACTTCTTGGCCTGAAAACGTATATTGTCTATCGATTTGTATTTAATATTGAACTTGATAACTCCATGCAGGAATTAATTCTGTTTATTAATCCATTTGTGTCAGCATTCTTAATACTGGCATTAGGGGTCTGGTTTAAAAAGTCTTCCAGACAAATGAAATATATTCGGTATGCGATGCTGGCGATGTCACTGATTGTCTGGGCAAATCTGGTATTCTATCGCCAATTCACAGACTTTATCACCATCCCGCAATTATTTATGGGAAGCAATATGACAGATTTAGGATCCAGTATCTTAACTTTGATTAAGCCATGGGACCTTTTCATTTTTGCTGATGTGGCGATTGTCTGGTATATAAGTAAGAAATTTGCAGGAAGTTTATCTGTCTTGTACCCTAGAAGTGGAAAAGTCGGTGTTCTGGCGTTTTCATTAGTTTTACTTGCAGGTAACTTTTTCTTAGCAGAAATGGAAAGACCGCAGTTATTCACCCGTGGTTTTGATCGCGAATATTTAGTGAAAAATATCGGGCTGCTTAACTATCATGTATACGATGTAGTTGTTCATTCTAAAAATGAATCACAGCGTGTTTTTGCTGACGGAAATGAAATTCCTGAAATTCAGGAATTTATAGAAGAAAATGTAGATCATGAGCGCAGTGAAGAGATGAATGGTGTTGCGAAGGATAAAAATATTATTTTCCTTAATGCAGAATCATTGCAGCATTTTGTGATGAACAGTGAAGTTAATGGGGAAGAGGTTACGCCGTTCCTGAATGATTTAGCTCAAGATGAGGATACGTATTACTTTGATAATTTCTATGAACAAACTGGTCAGGGAAATACATCTGATTCCGAGTTCTTAGTAGAAAATTCATTGTACCCGCTGTCCCGCGGTGCTGTATTCTTTACCCACGGAGGAAATGATTATCATTCCTTCCCGGAAATGATTAAAGAAGCCGGTTATACTTCTTCCGTATTGCATGCGAACAACAAAAGCTTTTGGAATAGAGATGCTATGTATGACAGCTTAGAAATCGATGAATTCCTTGGTGAGGAATCATACGATGTCACACCAGAAGATTCTGTAGGATGGGGTTTGAAAGACAAACCGTTCTTTGAACAATCTATCCCGCTTCTGGAGGATTTGGAAGAGCCGTTCTATTCCAAAATGATTTTACTGACAAATCACTTCCCGTTTGAATTAGATGAGGAAGATGCAACAATTGATAAATTTGATTCCAATTCCAATACACTGAACAGTTATATCCCAACTGTCCGTTATATGGATGAGGCAATTGAAGAATTCTTTGATGAATTGAAAGAATCCGGTATGTATGAGGATTCCATTATCGTTATTATGGGTGACCATATTGGAATCAGCGCAAACCATAATAAAGCGATGGCCCAATATTTAGATCAGGATGAAATTACTCCGTATGATCAGGTGCAATTGCAGCGTGTACCATTATTTATCCACATCCCTGGAGACGGTAATGGCCAAGTAATGGATGAGATTGCCGGTCAAATCGACTTGAAGCCAACCATGTTGAACATGCTTGATGTCGACCCTGGCGAGGATATCTATTTCGGTAATGACTTATTCAGTGATGACAGAAAAGACTATATCGCATTACGTAATGGCGATTTTGTCAGTGATGATTATGTAAGTACAGCTGGAATCTGTTATGACCGCGAAACCGGAGAGTCAATGGATCAGGCCATTGAAGAAGAGACTGATTCTGAGGAAGAAGCAAGTGAAGAATTAGAACAAGTAGAAAGTGCTTGTGACTCCATTCAAGAACAAGTGGATACAGAGCTTTCTTATTCCGACTCCATCATATACGGAGACTTATTCCGATTTGTTGATTTTGGAGATGAGGAAGAAGAATAATAAAAACGATGCAGGTGATGAGCGCCTGCATCGTTTTTTCTGTATTAATTAATCAGCTGTTTCTATTGTTGTATTTTTGCTTTACAAATAATCTAATAAAATAAACAAAAACGATTGCTATAAATGCAATATTAAAGAATCTCGGCTCTTTCATAAAAGAATAAATAAAAAAACACAAAGAGTGATGAACATAATGATGCTGCCCAGCAGGTCTGCTTTAGAAAGTCGCATTTAATCACTCCTGGCTTCGTATTTATAATTACTTGCAAATGAGTATGTATAAAAGTGAAGATGCCTTAATCAGGCTTATTTTGCTTCCTGTGGTATTTTTTATTTTTACTATTTGGAGAACAGGCTTTTTTAAGATAAGAAAAATCAGGAGCACTATTAGACTTTTAAAACACAGTGTTGTTGTTAACGAGATATACGCTGCGGGAAGTGGAGTGTAGTTCTGAATCCTGATATTACTCACTTCATGAAACCCGTTGAAGCGGCCGCCACCAACTTTTTAGATACTCCTAAAAGTGCAATAAAAAACAGACTCCTTTCATGTTATGCAACATAAAAAGAATCTGTCCGTTTCGTTTTAGCCCGTAATTTCTGAAATAATAGTCGCGATGGAGAAGAATCCAAAGACAACTGCAGTCAGAGCAGAAAATAACAGCGCCAGTATATTTTTATATTTCAACTGACGAATCACTGATACGACCGCTAATAGTGCAACTGCTAAAAATATAACTCCTAATATAATATGGCTCATCCGAAATTTTCCTCCTTTTCAACGTAATTATTCTTGTGTAAAAAGTCAGTATTTAATACTATGTAATTATCGTTAAACTATTTATATTTTATAGTATTTCCAAGTGTTTGTCGAGTTATTATAAAAGAATGGAGAGATAGGTATGGAAATTATTGCGATGCCGGTAGGTTTAGTCCAGGCAAATTGCTATATCGTTTACAAAAAAGAAGAAAAAGATGCTTTAGTTATCGACCCCGGCGGTGAACCGGAGAAGATTATTGCTGCCATTGAAAAACATCAGCTGAACGTGAGGGCAATATTACTGACCCATGCTCATTTTGATCATATCGGTGGTTTGGAAGGGATTCGGGAATTTACAAATGCACCGGTTTATCTTCATAAAGCTGAATGGGATTGGTTAGGGGAGCCTAAATTAAATGGATCAGCTAAATTAATGGGTCAGCCTGTAACTGCGCAAGCGGCAGATAAAGAATTAGAAGAAGGACCATTGGAAGCTGGCGGATTTTTCATGGAGGCATTACACACCCCTGGTCATTCGCCGGGAAGCATCAGCTTTGTTTTCCCTGAAGATAATTTTGCTGTTTGCGGAGATGTCCTGTTTCAACAGGGGATTGGAAGAACAGATTTAGTCGATGGAGATATAGATATTCTTGAGCATTCGGTAAGGGAGAAATTATATCGTTTGCCGGAGGATCTGACGGTTCTTCCCGGCCACGGGCCAGCAACGACAATCGGCTATGAGAAGAAAAATAATCCTTTTTTTCCGGCATAGAAAGGTAGTATCTTTATTGCGGGGACCAAAATTAAATCGAGTAGAGGGAAAAGCTAAATAACTTTTCGCCCCTCTCACACCACCAGTACATACGGTTCCGTATACGGCGGTTCAATTTATATTTCAGTGTGTACTTTTAGATAACGGTCTAAGGCAAAGGGGATACCTCTTTGCTTTAGTCTTTTATTAGACAATGCTCTCTGAACAACTTTCGACAACCCAGTAAATCGGAAACCTTTCCTACAATAGGTTAGCCCCTTGGCTTCTTCCTTTGGTATACCAAGTTGTATGAGAGATTTAATTCTCTTTTTGTTGTTCTTCCATTGTTTCCAGATAATTACTCTTATTCTGGAGCGCAACTTCGCATCTATAGACTCTAAAACGCTCTTCATATTAGCTACCCTAAAATAGTTGACCCAACCATACATGACCTGTTTTAACTTGATGATTCTGTCGTTTAAGGAAATACTCCAATTTCGCTTTGTTAATCGGCGCAGTTTCCTTTGGAATTTTTGAACCGACGTTTTACTGGGTCTCGGTTGAAATTTCCTCTTATTTGAGTCATAGTAAAAACCAAAGCCTAGAAATGTTGTTTTCGTAGGGCGTGAGATTTTACTTTTCTCCATATTTACCTTTAGCCCCAGTTTCTCTTCGATAAATGTTGTAATGGAAGTAAGAACTCTATTTGCCGCCTTTTCACTTTTGACAAAGATAAGGCTATCGTCTGCGTATCTTACGAAACGCAGACCTCTTGCCTCCAGTTCCTTATCTAACTCATTCAACATAATGTTACTTAGAAGTGGACTAAGGTTGCCTCCCTGTGGGGTTCCTATAGTTGTATCTTCATATTTCCCATCGACCATCACACCACTTACGAGGTATTTTCGTATCAGAGAAATGACATCACCATCTTTGATTGTGTGCGAGATTATTCGCATTAACTTATCATGATGGACAGTATCGAAAAATCGTTCCAGGTCAATATCCACTAACCACTGGTATCCGTCATTGATATATTCCAATACTTGCGTGATTGCCATTTCGCAACTTCTTCTTGGTCTGAAACCATAACTGTAGTCACTGAATTGTTTTTCAAATATCGGGCTGAGCACTTGACTAATTGCCTGTTGGACAACTCTGTCAACCACTGTTGGAATACCCAATTTGCGCATCTTTCCATTTTCTTTCGGAATTTCTACGCGCAGTGCTGGCATTGGTTTGTATTTTCTTTTCTGGATTTGCGTTCGCAATTCCTCTTTGTGTTTCCTTAGGTATGCTTTCAGTTCATTTACTGTTACGCCGTCTACCCCACCTGCACCTTTGTTTCGGTACACTCGAAGATAGGCTTCGTTCATATTTTGATCGCTTAAAATCTTTTCTAAAATTTCCACACTCGTTTCTTCCTTTCCTTTCATGTGACGGAGAACACTTCTATTTTGACTATCCTCTGAGATACGCTCATACTTTCATCATTAACACATTCAGAAGTTTATTCTTCGTGCATTCATGGCGTAGAAACACTATAAATTGTTCAGCCCTTCATGATTTTCATCACTACTACGGCATCGGCTGACTTCTCACGATAAACCTTTTTCGACCAGCTTTCTTTTTAGGGGACTCCTCAGCTGTCCGTGAGACCTCCCAGGGTAAGACAACTATCTTTCCTCTTTTACTCGCCTAATTTACTCTGCAGGGTTACGCACATCTTTTGGATTTTGACTTGTTATGGAGCCTTATCCGCCTACAGAGCCTTCGTATCAGATTTCTGTTCGTCGAGCCAAGATTTTGATACACGCTTCCTTCAGCCTTTACCTCACGATAAATGCTTTGCGCTTCTCTAGTGGTTGGTCGATGTGTACCTCCACAGTGGATTTCCACCACCTAGATAGTCGCCATGCCTGGCGCACATAGAAAAAAGACCATCTATAATCCAATACAGATGGTCTTTTTTCGATGTTTTTAATGTCCAAATCCAGGTACCAGGATAAACTCAGAATACCAAGTATATCCAACAATAAATACCGTACAATATGCACCAAATAGATACATGTACATACGTTCAGACAGCTTTAAGTAACTCAGTGTAAGGAAAAACGCCGTTTGAACCAGGAATAATAGTGCAGTATTCAGCATGTCACCTACATAAAACATAACTGTAAAAATACCTGTCCAAAAGGCAAGAACACGAAACATGCGGTCCATGTCTTCCCCCTCCTTTATAGGTAACGTTCTCATAGTTATTATATACGAGCAAGAAAGGATTGTAAACGATTCTTAAAGATATCATGCCCAATTAGCATAGATTTAATTTCAAAACAATGAAAAATCATTCACATTAATGCTGAATCTGTCCTTTTATACGTAAGGGCGGGATAATCGATAAGTATGATTGCTATCTGTCGGTTTGATTAAAAAAACGATATAAATTGTATTGTTTCTTTCTTTGTGAAGTGTTATGGTAACATCTCCTTGAGGAAAAACATAATCAGTCTGATAGGGAAAAGAAATCTCATCATCACCTGTTTCGTTCCGTAATTGCTGATATGCCATTTGAAAAAGTGTTTCTATTTCTATATGATACAGCTGGTTTTGAGCGACAGCTTTTGACGTATGGTAATGATAAAGCAAAAACTGGATTGAAAGAAATACAATAAGAATTACCCAGACGACATGAAATAATAAAAACCCTTGCTGATTATGGATAATTGTAAATCGTTTTTTCATAAACGTCACCTGATTCTTTGGTAATGGTTAAATAAATGGCGTTTGCATGTTCTTCAAACGTAATATCAGCAACCTGACGAAGATAAATTTCATGGCCTAATCCATTTACCTGCCTGCGTACCGTATTATTGTAGAGGCTGACGCGGGCTATACTTTCTGTATGGTCGTTTCGATCGGCAGCACGGATATATAATTGATTATTCGCTACATGCGCAGAAGAGGAAGACATGACATCATAGTGTAATTGAGTGAAAAATTGTTGTACAGATAAGGCTTCCGTATTTGTTTGTTTCAGCTGCAATGCAGACAGAGCGTAAGATACAAAAGGCAGTGTTAATACCAGGACGGTCATAGCAACAAGCATTGAAATGAATGTAAAACCTTTTGTATTACTCCATAATCGCGTAGAGGCATTTACTCTCTTTTTTTTGTTTTGCATTAGTCCATTCAGCACATCCTTTCAGGTACTCACCTTCCAGCGAAAAAGAGAAGGCTGCAGGCGTCTGATATGGAGTTACGGTGTAGTAGTCCTGAAAAGGTGCCGCTCCCGCCAGCACGCCCTGCATGTCATCATGTAATTTACTTGTGATTTGTACTTTTTCAATGGAATTGTACTGTTCTTTGGCAATGATGGAGAGAAGCGGCAAAAGTATCGTGAGCATGGAGAATAGAAGCAGGGATGCGATTAAAGTTTCAAATAAGGTAAACCCTTTATCTTTTTTCCACATAGTATCTGCCTTTCCCTAACGGAAATACAATCTGATAAGGCTCTCCTGCCAAGCTTACTCGAATCGTCTGGGGGTTTTTTATAACCCCGCTGATGTAGAATTCAACATTTTTGGGAAATGAGGTTACTAACGAAAATTGAGCCGGATATTCCCGCTTGATTTCTCTGAATCGATCAAGCACAATGCTGTAGCTGTCCGGGTTAAACTTTAGTACATATGGGATATCGTTTTCCTGCATGCCTGCTGTGCTTTGCAAGTAGAGCACATCCATTTCTAATGTATCAAAAAAATGCTGCAGCTCTAATTTTTCTATTTGCTCCACCTGCTGCCTTGGAATGAGTAAAAGAATAATCGACAGGATGGATAATGCGAATAATGCCTCAATCAGTGTAAACCCTCGTTCAGTTTGAAGCATTTACAACACCATTAGAAATGGAGAGCTCATTTCCGTTTGAGCATGTCCGCTGGTCTTCGGTGATATAATCAGCGCTTACCAGCTGATTCATACTGGAAGGTAAATTGCCTGTATCAATATGATAAGCATCTGCCTGAGCTTGTACGACAGAAATTAATGCATCACAGCCCTTCGAGTGAACATCCCCTGTTTTCTTTCCCAGATTCGGTATAATTAAAATCATTATTACCGAGATAACCATTAAAACTATCAACATTTCAATCAGTGTAAATGCTTTTGAACTTTTTAACATAAAACCGCTCCTTTACATTGTATTCATCAATTCAAACATAGGCGACATCAGACTAACGTAAATCAATATGATAAATGCGCCGATAATTGAGAAAAAAACCGGTTGGATATAAACAATGCTTTTTTGAAGCCGCTGATACATGGTATCAATCGAAATATCTGCATAGATAGCTAAATCCTTCGCCAGGCTTTTCGCATCCATATTAGAGGATAAAATATCCGTCAGATGACTCTCTAAAAATTCCATTGTTGTTAACAGTCCGTGAATGGTTCTTCCTTTAAAGTATTCCAGCTGCATCTGCTTCGCGTAATAAGAAATAATCGGGAGCTTAGTCTGCCGGGACATATAATTTAATAATTCCTTCATCGGCATTCCGGTTTGCAGGAGAGAGCTGTATAATGCGGCAAAGTGGAAGGATGTTTGTCTTTTTACGTAAGAGCGGTAGAGAGGCACTCGTTTATATATAGACAGTTTTGTTTCTAAAGAGATATTATTTCTTGAAAATAGCCAAACAAGTACAACAAGGGTGGAAAAAACAAGAAGAATTAGGAGAGAATATCCGAGCCATGCAGAAAGAAAAATAACAGTCTGCAGCAGCATGGGAAGCTCACCAAACATCAGCTGCTGGAAGGAAGGGATGACGCGTGAATAAATAAAAAATAACAGCCCGCTGAAAATTATCATTAATATAAGGGGATAACGCACTGTTTGCTGAAATTTACGAATGTAGTGAACGCGTTGCTGAAATAATTGATAGCAATGCTCGATTCGTTCATAAATATCTGCTTTTTCCCTTACTACAAAAAGGTAAGAGACAATGGAATGGTGGAAACCAGCCTGATCCATTGCTTCATCCAGCTGCTTTCCCGCTTCCAGATTACTTAAAACCTGTTTGGAAATGTGTTCTAACTCACCGTAATATTTCATTGCATCTAAGGAATGGACGAGGGTAAGGCCTCTGGAAAGCATGCGCTGCAAAACATGTAAAAATTGCAGCTGGGTGGTAATCGTTAACCTTTGATTATTGGGGAGAAATCGTTTCAGTAAAGCCATAAGCAAATGCCTTTCTTTGTAAATTTTTAAATTGCTGCTTTTCCGGGAGAGCTTGCAGGCTGCCTTCAATGGCTTTTGTCAGGTGGATTCCTTCAATCAATTCTCCGATAGCACTCCGCTGCTGTTTATTCTTTCTTCTGATTGGAATAAGGCGCAAAGCACCTACTCCAATCAGAATCTGATGAAGATCGGCTGTTTTGATACCCATCTCTTTCAAACGGAAAATCGTACCGACAGCATTCTTTGCATGCAGCGTACTAAGGACGAGGTGACCGGTCAGAGCAGCCTCTACGGCAAAGTGCGCAGTTTCTTTATCCCGTATTTCCCCGACCATCAGAATATCAGGGTCATGACGCAACGCAGCTTTTAATCCCGCTTGATAGGAAATACCTGCACGCTCATTTATTTGAACTTGCAGAATTTGCTTTATTTTTCTTTCGATGGGGTCCTCTAAAGAAATGATTTGACAAGGTCTTTCTTTCATTTCCGTTTCTAACAGGGAATATAATGTAGATGATTTCCCGCTTCCTGTTGCCCCGGTTATCAGGATAAGGCCCGATTCATGGCTCATCCATCTTCGCATTTGCTTTATTTGTTTTGGAAAAAGAAATAAATAATCCAGCGGTAAAGTGTCATTTTGAGGAAGAATCCGGATGGCAATCGTTTCTTGCTGATAATGAGGAAGGGTTGAGATACGAAGTGCATAATCTTTTGATTCGAAACTCCAGATCATCGTACCTGCCTGAGGCTTTCTGCTTTCACCGATATCCATATTCGCACTAAATTTAAAAAATGTTCTTAAAAGCTGATATTGCTTTGTTAAAATGGTCCGGATGAAGGTACGTTTTCCGTGGATGCGGAAGTAAATTTCTGTTTCCTGCTCATAGGGATAGAAGTGGATATCGGATGCATGCTGCTTCGTGGCCGACTGAAAGAGATCGTCAGATAATTTTGTGACGTGATTCATTAGCTCACCTCCTTTACAACTATTTCTGACATAACTTATAATTCGACATTCTTTTTAAATGTCCTTCTTTTTATCAAAAAAGAATAGAATTTTTTTAATTGTTTAAACTAAAAATAGAACGGTCTTCAAAAAGGAGCGATGATAGAGTATGAAAAGCAATGACTATATCCGTTTTCTGACAGAAGAAGCGGTGAAATACATGAACTTATCTTCAGAAGAAAAAGCAGAGCGCAAACAAAAAAAGAAGAAATCATCTTATCCGATCTATGGTAACAAATGGCTGGGGGTTATTCCTTTTTCCATTCAGTCCTGGTACCATGAAAGAAAAAATAGCCGGGATTAATCCGGCTCAGGCTGTCGAGAAACCCTCGGCAGTCTATTTTTATGTGGGAAACAGCCCCAATTGACCGTAATTATTTGGTATAATAGAAGTACCAAACAAAGGCGGTGATGAGCTTGTTTCACACGAGAAAACACATGCAAAATGAAATGGAATTTGTTTGTTTAGAAGATTTAGTCCCCCAAGACCATTTACTACGGAAAATAGATAAATACATTGATTTCTCTTTTATTATTGAAAAAGTAAAACCTTATTATTGTGAAGATAATGGTCGTCCCTCTCTAGACCCCCTTATTTTATTCAAAATGATGTTTGTTGGGTATTTTTTTGGCATTCGTTCGGAACGCCAACTTGAAAAGGAAATTCAAACAAATAATGCTTACCGCTGGTTTCTAGGTTTAAAACTGACAGAACCAGTTCCTCACCATTCTACCATCAGTTGGAACCGTCGAACCCGTTTTAAAGATACGGAGATTTTCCAAGAAATTTTTGATGAAATTGTTCTCCAAGCTATGAATCACCGTATGGTTGGAGGAAGAGTTCTTTTTACGGATTCCACTCATTTGAAAGCGAATGCCAATAAACATAAATTTAGTCGGGAAGAAGTCGAAGTGGAAACACGAGACTACGTAGAAGAACTAAACCAAGCCATTCAAGAGGATCGTAAACAGAATGGAAAAAAGGTCCTAAGAGATAGAGAGGAAGTGAAACAAGTCAAAACCATTCGGAAAAGTAAAACAGATCCGGAAAGTGGTTTTATGTCTCGGGACCACAAACAAGAAATGTTCTGTTACTTAGATCATCGAACCACAGATATGAAATATAATATTATTACAGACGCGTACGTCACTCCGGGAAATGTACATGATTCGGTCCCTTATCTGAAACGGTTAGACCGGCAAATCAAACGGTTTGATTTTATCGTGGAAGCAGTGGCTTTAGACTCCGGTTATTTAACGAATCCAATCTGTAAGGGATTAGCTGATCGGAATATATTCGGCGTCATCGCTCACCGTCGCTATCATCCAACGAAAGGGTTATTTCCGAAGTGGAAATTCCGTTATGATGAAGACCGAGATAGTTATACTTGTCCGAATGGAGAAGAATTGCCATATAAAACAACGACACGAGAAGGTTACAGAGAATTTAAATCAGACCCAAAAAAGTGTATATCCTGTCCGCTTTTGAAACAGTGTACCCGCTCGAATAATCATCAGAAAGTAGTCACCCGTCATGTTTGGGAAGAACATAAAGAACACGTGCGATTAAACCGGTTATCCGTTTCCGGAAAAAAGCTATACAAATTTAGAAAAGAAAAAGTAGAGCGAAGTTTTGCAGACTCTAAAGAGCTGCATGGACTTCGCTACTGCAGGTTGAGGGGATTGCAGAATGCGGGAGAGCAA
Organism: Oceanobacillus oncorhynchi; assembly: GCF_000821065.1. Lineage (GTDB taxonomy): Bacteria > Bacillota > Bacilli > Bacillales > Amphibacillaceae > Oceanobacillus > Oceanobacillus oncorhynchi. The sequence continues at coordinate 4,074,900 of NZ_CDGG01000001.1, read as the reverse complement.
GTATTACTCACCGCAGCCTGCCAGAACATGAAGAAGATTGCCATCTACCTATCCAAGCAAGGATAGGTAGATGGGAGTTTATTTTCATGATATATCTTATTTTTCTCTTGATTATTTTAACCATATAAAAAAGCTTGCAGAGAAAATACCATACTTTCTCTACAAGCTGAGCCGGGATTAATCCGGCTATTTCTCATTCATTGTGGATGCAGTTAAGTAAAAAATCCCTCCGTTAATCACTTGAAATGTAATCATTGGTTTAAACCGCTTCTCCAATGCTTCTAATTCTTCTACATGCCTTGGATGATCAAGTTCATCCGCATAAAAATGCTTTAAGGTAGCTTTTTCCGATTCCAGCTGTTTGATAGATGCAGCAGCCCATGCGTTATCCTGGTTTTGAACATGTTGTAATAAAACGTTTTGAATACGGAGAAATCCGCTTTTGGGATTAATCATCGGCGTCAGTGTATAACAATAATCGGATATGGCTCTATCAAGCGGGATACGTTCTAAATAATCCATCATATTTAAAGCCATATGTCCATGAAGCAGCTGCAGGCCTACTGAAAATATTTCATCCCTATGCTGGACACCACGATAGCTGATTTTTATATTGACTACAAGCCAAGGATACAGGGGAGTGTTTTCCGATGTGCGGACCTCCTCAAATAATCTGGTATAACGTTCTTTCTCCGTTAATTTATTAATAATTTGATGCAGTCTCGGACTCCCAAAATGAATCCATTCCCCTGGTTCACTCGCTTTCTCTTTGTCCGTAATCAGACGCAGCGCCTGGGGCTCTCCTTCCCGGCCGATTTTTTTAATGTAATGCCAGTAGAAAGGGCGGTTCATTAATTCTTTATCCATTTCCTCGGTAAGCTGGATATGGATTTGTCCCTCATCCTTAGAAAGAATGGTACAATGTTTGGTTTCAAAATAGCTGGTTAGAAAATCGGATAAATCAATTTGCTGTTCCATCTCTATATTGCTCCTCGTTTTGTATTTCCTGGTTTGCCTGCTCCATCACGTATTTCAAGTTATCAAGCTTAATACGAACTTCTCCGGCTGAAGTGGATTCCTGATAGATAGATTCTATTTCTTTCTCCATACTATCTACTTTTAACTCTGCTAAAATGGCATCTAAATTACCAATTACATTCTCAAACAAGTTTATTTTTTCGTAAAGCATGGACAATATATGCTCTTCAATCGTCTGTTTAGTGACAATGTTGTAGATATGCACATCTGATTCTTGACCAAAACGATGAATACGGCCAATTCGCTGCTCTAAGCGCATCGGGTTCCAAGGTAAATCATAGTTGATCAGATGATGACAAAATTGCAGATTAATTCCTTCGCCGCCGGCTTCGGTAGCAATCAGAACCTGTGCATGATCCCTAAATAATTGCTTCATCCAATCTTTTTTTCCTCGTTTAAAGCCGCCGCGAAAAGGTACCGAAGAAATACCATGTTGCTGCAGATACCATTGCAGATAGTACTGTGTAGCGCGATATTCGGTAAAAACAATCACTTTTTCACCATTCAGCGATTTAATCAGATTGGTTAATTCCTCCGCTTTGGGATGCTGCTCCAGCTGTTCAATGTTTCCGATAACTTCCTGAATAGCTTCATGATTTCCATCTTGGTCTAATTTCAGTAAAGAGGTAAAGCAAGCTTCTCTGGAAGAACAGAATTCACGTAAATAAGTGATTTTAGCAAAGGATGCCATTCCAAAAGACAGCTCCATTAATTGATGGTAAACCTTGTGATAGCTTTCTGGAAGAGAAGTCCAAATGGTTTGGATTTTTCTTTTAGAATTGTTTAAGCTGGTATCTTTCCTTGTATTACGGACCATTACCTGCTGGACAAGCTTCTTCAGATAAGGATCCTGCTCCATTTTTTTGCGGTCCTTTCCATATTTCTCTGTAAAACTTTTATAATTCCCTAAATGTCCAGGCTTTAAAAGGCTGACAAGATTAAATAATTCTAACAGCTTATTTTGTACCGGCGTAGCGGTTAATAAGAGACAATACTTTTTCTTTAATTCCTGGACAAACTGGTAGTTTTTTGTCTGCTCATTTTTTAGTTTATGAGCTTCATCCACCAGGATAAAATCATAATCTATATCTAAAATAGCCTCCCGATGCGGAGAACGCTTGGCGGAATCGATGGAAGATATAATAATTGGATTATCGTCCCAGCTGTAATTTTTACGATAGGCAATGGCAGGAATGAGAAATTTTTCGTTTAATTCTTTTTCCCATTGATTTACGAGAGAAGCCGGAACAAGAATTAATGCTTTTTTCACCAGCCCTCTTACCATATATTCTTTTAGAACCAGCCCTGCTTCAATTGTTTTTCCAAGTCCTACTTCATCCGCTAAAATGGCCCGGCCATGCATCGTTTCAATTACTTGTTCAGCAGCTTGTAATTGATGATCTAAAATATCCAGATGCGGCAAATATTCCAGCGCCTGCAAGCCATTGAAAGAAGGGCGCTTTGTTAGATTTGCAGCCTGATATGCCATACGAAAAAGCTCCCAATTTGTTAAATTATTTTCATCACGAAAGGCTGACTCTAAGCCGGTAATGAATTGATTGTCTTGTTGAATTTGAATAGAATCCATTTATTCGATGCACATCCTTTCGGGTAAAATATGGTTTTTCAATTACTTTTTTAAAGAGTTATGATATACTTTTGTCAAATAGATTTTCCTGCTAACATAATATATGATGAAGGATTATATATCCTTTAGTATAACCAACATGAATATATTCAATCAGCGGATGAATACAAGGGGAGAGCTTACAGTTTATGTAACGCCGAAGGAGCAAGTTAAGAGCGAATCTCTCAGGCAAAAAGACTCTTGTAGGACGCTACTCTGGAGAGCGTTTATAGGCATCAGCTGTCTATAGACCACCCACGAAGCAAATATTCACATGATGAAGACCGTTTTCTTTGTGAATATGCAACTTTCTGGTTTGCGGACAGAGACTTCTTTTAGGAGGAGTCTCTATTTTTGTGCTTAAAATCAATTTTTAAAAAAATCACCAGCAAATGTTATAAGGATGTTCATGTATTTCAATCAACCTTAGTGAGGAGAGAAGCAGATGAGTGAATTAAAGCGTACACCGATTTTTCCAGCTTATGAAAGGGTTGCCAAGACCATTGATTTCGGCGGATGGGATTTGCCGGTACAGTTTTCAGGTATTAAAGAAGAGCATGAAGCGGTCCGGACAAAAGCCGGTCTGTTCGATGTGTCCCATATGGGCGAGGTTTTGGTGAGCGGTCCGGAAAGCGTCCATTTTTTACAGACGATATTAACAAATGATGTAACAAAGCTAGTGCCAAACAAAGCACAATATACGTTTATGTGCTATAAAAATGGAGGAACAGTCGATGATTTAATTGTATATATGCTGGCTCAAAATGAATACTTGCTTGTTGTAAATGCTGCTAATACGGAGAAAGACGTTGCCTGGCTGCAGGAACAAAATAATTTCAATCCGAATGTTACCATAAAAAATGTTTCGGAAAATTATGCGCAATTAGCTTTGCAAGGACCAAAAGCGGAGCAGATTTTACAAAAGATTGTAAAAAAACCGCTTCAAGATATCTCTTTCTTCCGTTTTAAAAAGGATATCGAAGTGGAAGGAATAGAAGGAAAGGCCCTCATCTCCAGAACTGGTTATACAGGCGAAGATGGTTTTGAAATTTATCTTGATTCTGAAAATGGCAAATATTTGTGGAATATACTGCTTGAAAAGGGAAGGGAAGAAGGCATCCAGCCAATCGGTTTGGGAGCAAGAGATACACTGCGTTTTGAAGCGAATCTTGCTTTATACGGGCAAGAGCTGTCAGTTGATATTTCGCCATTGGAAGCTGGTTTAGGTTTTGCTGTGAAGCTGAATAAGGGAGTAGACTTCATCGGAAAAGAAGCACTTGAACAGCAAGCTGCTAATGGGACGGAAAGAAAGCTTGCAGGAATCGAAATGATTGATAAGGGCATTCCAAGACACGGCTATCCAGTGTACCAGGGAGAGAGCGAGATTGGTTTTGTTACTTCCGGTACACAGTCACCTACACTAAACAAAAATATTGGGCTCGTACTGATTCAATCTGATTCCGCAAAGATTGGAGCAGAGGTGGAGGTTCAGGTCCGAAAGCGCCGCTTAAAAGCGAAGGTGGTCGAGACACCGTTCTACCGTAGATAATCATCGTACATTTTCACAGGAAAAAGAGTTCGGGGAAAAAAGTTTCACTTTATTAGTGCAGTAAAATAAGGGGGAGAAAAGATGGAGTTTCGTTATTTACCGATGACTAGGGAAGATAAACAAGAAATGATGGAGACCATAGGGATAGAGAATACGGAGGAGCTGTTTGCAGATATCCCAGGCAGCGTTCGTCTCCAGAAGGAATTGGAGTTAAAAGAACCAAAGAATGAATATGCATTGATGAAGGAATTAACAGCGATGGCAAATAGAAACACATCCACGAAAGACGTTGTATCCTTTCTTGGGGCAGGTGTATATGATCATTACACACCTTCCATTGTTGATCATGTCATTTCGAAATCTGAATTTTATACAGCATATACACCTTATCAGCCGGAAATTTCCCAGGGAGAATTGCAGGCAATTTTTGAATTTCAGACAATGATCTCTGAACTGACAGCTTTACCAATCGCAAATTCTTCTATGTATGACGGAGGTACGTCTTTAGCAGAAGCAGTAAATCTGAGTGCCGCCCAGACCAAACGTAAGAAAGTGCTGGTATCAGACGCCGTCCACCCTGAATATCAACAGGTTATTCATACGTACGCGAAAGGACAGGAAGTTGAAATAATTCCGATTCCATTACAAAATGGAAAAACAGATCTCGTCCATTTGGAGGAACTTCTGAATGAGGATATTGCGGGTGTTGTCGTCCAATATCCGAATTTTTTCGGGCAGATAGAGCCAATGGAAGCAATCCAAAAGCTGTTAGAAAATCAAAAGAAGACCATGCTGATCGTGTCCAGCAATCCGCTCGCCCTCGGCTATCTGACTCCGCCGGGAGAATTTGGTGCGGACATTGTAACCGGCGACACGCAGGTATTCGGGATTCCAGCCCAATTTGGCGGGCCGCATTGCGGATATTTTGCAACAAGTAAAAAATTAATGCGCAAGGTTCCGGGACGTCTGGTCGGTCAGACAAAGGATGAAAATGGAGTCAGAGGCTATGTGCTGACGCTGCAGGCACGGGAACAGCATATTCGACGTGACAAGGCAACTTCCAATATATGCTCCAATCAGGCGCTGAATGCATTAGCAAGCTCTGTTGCGATGAGCTCTATCGGCAAGCATGGGATATGGAAAATGTCCGAAATGAATATGCAAAAAGCCCGTTATGCAAAGAAGAAATTGAAAGAAGAAGGTATTTCGATAGTTTATGATGGCCCATTCTTCAATGAATTTGTCATTCAGTTAAATCAGGACATTACTAAAGTAAATGCTGCATTGCTTGAAAAAGGAATTCTTGGCGGTTTTGATTTGGGAAAAATCGACCCTTCCTATCATGGTCAGATGCTTGTGGCTGTGACAGAAATTCGTACAAAACAAGAGATAGACCAACTTGCAAAAGAATTGAGGGATATGCATGGCTGATAAAAATTTTCCATTATTATTTGAACGCAGTAAAGAAGGGAGAACGAGCTACAGCTTGCCGGAATTGGAAATAGATGCCTTTGATTTAGAGGAAGAATTAGAGGACGTCTATATTCGCAAAGAACCTCCTAAGCTGCCAGAAGTAAGTGAACTGGATATTATTCGTCATTACACTGGGCTGGCATCCCGCAATTATGGGGTAGATTCCGGGTTCTATCCCCTTGGTTCCTGCACGATGAAGTATAATCCGAAAATTAATGAAGACATTGCGCGTCTGGAAGGCTTCAGTCATATTCATCCCTATCAAGATCCAAACACGGTGCAGGGTGCTCTGGAGATGCTCTATGATTTGCAGGAGTCATTAAAAGAAATTACTGGCATGCATGAGGTTTCATTACAGTCAGCTGCCGGTGCGCAGGGAGAGTGGACTGCATTAATGATGATTCGTGCTTTTCATGAGGCCAATGGGGATTATAACCGTACAAAAGTCATTGTACCGGATTCTGCCCATGGAACCAATCCGGCGTCTGCAGCAGTAGCCGGGTTTGAAGCAGTTACCGTGAAATCAAATGAAGAAGGATTAGTGGATCTGGATGATTTGCGGCGGGTTGTCGGGGTAGATACAGCAGCCTTGATGCTTACCAACCCGAACACGTTAGGATTATTTGAAAAAGATATTTTAGAAATGGCAGAAATAATACATGATGCCGGCGGTAAGCTTTACTATGACGGCGCTAATTTAAATGCGATTATGGGTTATGTCAGACCGGGAGATATGGGATTTGATGCAGTACATTTAAATCTTCATAAAACGTTCACAGGTCCGCATGGCGGCGGCGGTCCAGGCTCAGGACCGGTGGGAGTCAGCGAAGAGCTGGCAGCATATTTGCCAAAACCATTAATTATGAAGGAAAAGGACTCGTTTCGCTTTGATTATGACAGACCGCAGTCTATCGGCCGGATAAAACCGTTCTATGGGAATTTTGGTATTAACCTGCGTGCGTATACGTATATTCGTACGATGGGAGCAGAGGGCCTGAAAAAGGTCAGCGAATATGCCGTACTCAATGCGAATTATATGATGCGTCAGTTAGAAAAAGTATTTCAACTGCCTTATCCGCAGCATTGTAAGCATGAATTTGTACTGTCGGGGAGCATTCAGAAAAAACTTGGCGTCCGAACATTAGATATGGCGAAAAGGCTGCTGGATTTTGATATTCATCCACCTACCATTTATTTTCCGTTGAATGTGGAAGAAGGGATGATGATTGAGCCTACTGAAACAGAATCGAAAGAAACGCTCGATTCCTTTATTGATATCATGACCCGTATAGCAAAAGAAGCAGAAGAAGACCCGGAAACTGTACAGGAGGCACCACATCATACAATTGTGAAGCGGATGGATGAAGCAACCGCTGCACGTAAACCAATCCTGCGGTACGAAGAATCGTAAACCATCATAAAAGCTGATTCAGAGGTTATGCTCTGAATCAGCTTTTATTTTTAGCCCAATTAACAGCTTTCACAAAATGGAAAACAAAGGCTTTATTTTTTCATTTTAATCTTTCCAGTCCATTTTTTAAATCCGCCTTTAAGCTGATAAATTTCTTCAAATCCTTTTTTATGCAGGAGCTGCGCAGCTCTTGCGGAACGGCTGCTGTTTTGACAATACAGGTAGACCGGCTTGTCCTTTCTCAATTCCACAAGTCTTTGCTTCATTTGCGTTACCGGGATATTACGCGCTCCGAGAATATGACCTTTATCAAATTCCTGCGGCTCACGTACATCGATCAATTGTGCTTTGCGGTAGCCTTCTACAAATTGATCTTCTGTCAGTACATTTAAATAAGTGCGTTGTCTATAGTAGCGAAAAATAGTAATCGCAAGCAGAACAACTAAAGCAATGAGTAAAAATGTCATTTTGTTTCCCCCGTCTATCTTTATATTCTACACTCTTATTATATGGGCAGCGTTTTTATTTTTCAAAGTTTTTATTTTGCAGACGGAAAATCATCTGAAAGTAAGGGTTAACACCAGAATCTATGGTTGGAAAATATAGTTAAATGAGATAAAAGCAACTCGCTGGCGTAGTGTATTTCCGTAGCAGTCGCTGGCCGCAAATTTATATCTACTATGTTACTCATAGATTTTGATGAAGAGCTAAAAATAATAATCAACTTTCAGGCTGCAGATATTATGTTTAGAAAAAAGGGGTGTTTCTAGTCCGCTTTAAGGGAATAAAAAAAGTAATCAGCGCTTGTATGAAAGGTACTTGCTTTTCTGATAATTAACTATATATTGTGTCAGAATAATGAATTGGATACTATATATTGTTTTGTGAAGAAGAGTTATGATAAACTAATAAGTAATCAATTGCAAGACAAGGAGCGATAACATTGACTATCCATTTAGAGTCATTAAGGCAGGTTAATATCGGGGCGCTTAATGAAGATATAAAAAAATTTGAAGCAGTGCATCCAATTACCAAAGAAATGCATATCACCCATCAAGGCGTGTCGAGATTGGTCATGCTGGATCGGTATGCATATAAAGATACAGAGAAAAAAACATTAAAAAAAGGTGATTTTGTTGTCTTGACCGTAAAAGCAGACCCTAAATTTCCCGCTCGGGGTCTAGGATTTATTATAGATATTAATTGGGAAGAAAACAAGGCGGAAGTAGCTGTCGCATCCGATTATGTCGGGGTTTTGGATAAGGAAGAAGAACGGGAAAGCGGGATGATCACGCGTTCACTCGATGTTATCGAAAAACCGTTGGAAATTTATTATGAACAAATTGCCAAAAGAAATGCGACCGGTCTTTCAGAAGTAGAAGAAACCGAAGAAAGAAAGGCCAAATCATTTGATGCCTTTTATAACCAATTGGCTTCTATGAATTTTATCCCGGCGGGCCGTGTGCTATATGGAGCAGGCGCTGAAACCGATGTAACTTATTTTAACTGTTATGTGATGCCTTTTGTAAAAGATTCGCGCGAAGGTATTTCCGATCATCGTAAACAGGTAATGGAGATTATGTCACGCGGCGGCGGTGTCGGCACGAACGGTTCCACATTAAGACCGCGAAATACACTGGCCAGAGGGGTCAACGGAAAATCTTCAGGAAGTGTCTCCTGGCTGGACGATATCGCCAAATTGACGAATCTGGTTGAACAGGGCGGTTCCAGACGCGGTGCACAGATGATTATGCTCGTTGATTCTCATCCGGATATTGTGGAATTTATTATCTCAAAAATGCAGAATCCGCGTATTTTACGCTATTTAGTAGAAAATACAGAAGATGAGCAGATGAAGCAGCTGGCAAATGAGAAGTTAAAATTCACCCCGCTGACAGAAACAGAATTTGATTTGTACCAGGGAATTGTCAATTATAAAGCCATCCCCGGCCAAGGCGGGTTCACAGATGCTGCCATGAAGCAGGCAACGGATTTATTGCGTGATGGCGGAACGTATTCCGTCCATAATCCGGATTTCCTGGCAGGTGCAAATATTTCTGTCTGTATTACAAAGGAATTTATGGAAGCCGTGGAAAAAGACGATTACTATGAGCTGCGCTTTCCAGATGTAGAAAATTATACACTGGAAGAAATGAAAGCCTATAATGAACAATGGTATGAGGTAGGCGATGTCCGTAAATGGGAAGAAATGGGCTATGGCGTTCGGGTTTACCGGAAAGTGAAAGCAAAAGAACTGTGGAACTTGATTAATATTTGTGCAACATACTCTGCAGAACCGGGCATTTTCTTTATAGATAATGCCAATGAAATGACAAATGCAAAAGCGTATGGTCAGCAGGTTGTTGCGACAAACCCTTGCGGTGAGCAGCCGCTTGCTCCGTTTTCTGTTTGTAATTTGGCTGCCGTCAACCTTGCTGAAATGGCAGATAAAGATACCAAAAAGGTAAATGTAGAAAAATTAAAAGATACTGTAGAAACTGGTGTGCGGATGCAGGATAATGTAATTAACGCAACGCCATATTTCTTAGAAGAAAATAGAAAACAGGCTTTAGGAGAAAGACGTGTCGGCTTAGGCGTGATGGGACTGCATGATTTATTGATTTATTGTGAAACAGCTTATGGCTCAGAAGAAGGAAATAAGCTGATTGACCAAGTGTTTGAAATCATGGCAGCTACTGCTTACCGCACTTCAATCGAGTTGGCGAAAGAAAAAGGAAGCTTTCCTTTCCTGGTGGGTGAAACAGAGGAAGAAACAAAAACGCTCCGTGAACGTTTCATCCAAACGGGATATATGCAAAAAATGCCTGCAGACATTCGGGAAGGCGTATTAGAGCATGGTATCCGCAACTCGCATCTGCTGACTGTCGCTCCAACTGGAAGTACAGGCACGATGGTCGGAGTAAGCACAGGACTGGAACCATACTTCTCCTTTTCTTACTACAGAAGCGGACGATTAGGTAAATTTATCGAAGTAAAAGCGGATATTGTGGAAGAATATTTAAATGAACATCCAGAAGCAGCGGATAAAGAGCTGCCGGAGTGGTTTGTAACCGCAATGGACTTAAGTCCGGAAGCGCATGCGGATACACAATGTGTGATTCAGCGCTGGGTGGACAGCTCGATTTCCAAAACAGTAAATGCACCAAAAGGATATACCGTTGATCAGGTAGAAAGTGTTTACCGCCGTCTGTATAAGGGCGGTGCCAAAGGCGGTACGGTCTATGTGGATGGAAGCAGAGATTCGCAGGTCTTAACCTTAAAAGCAGAGGATAACCAAGTAGGGGAGCAGACAGAATTATTCCCGGATGAGAAAGAAGATAAAAAAATTGTTCTTATGGACACCATTCAGGAATTAGATAAAACAAATGTAACAATCGGATCTGAGGTGGGAGATACCTGTCCAGTCTGCCGAGAAGGCAGTGTAGAAGATATCGGCGGATGTAATACGTGTACCAGCTGTGGTGCTCAATTGAAATGTGGATTGTAAGACATAAAGAGTGGTTCTGTTTATAAACAGAACCCTCTTTTTTGGTATATAATACAGTTTGATATATAAAATCTATGTACAGGGAGAGGTTTATTTGAAAATCCGTCTGTCTGAATACAACGAAAAATGGATTGAAATGTTTGAAAATGAGGTGCGACTTTTAAGTGGAGTGTTTGGAAGTGAAATAATAAAATTTGAACATTTCGGAAGCACAGCAGTCAAAGGAATGAAGGCAAAGCCTGTTATTGATATGATATGTATTGTTAAAGATATCAATAAAATGGATGCTTTCAATGATCAGATGCGTCTGCTGGGATACGATGTTGCTGGAGAGTGGGGAATAAAAAATAGACGATTATTCCGAAAGGGCGGGGAAAACAGAACACATCATATTCATGTTTACCAATATAATAATCCCGAAGTTGAGAGACACCTAGTATTCCGAGATTATTTAAGGAACCACCCTATTGAAGCAGAGAGAGAGAGTAATTTGAAAGAAGAACTGGCCTTAAAATACGATGATACTACTTTTTACAGTAAAGCAAAAAGAACATTTGTAGAGGGGGTAGAACAGCGGGCATTAAATTGGTTTAGGAATAAGTAAATGCGCATAAATTAATCAAGGAGTTGTAGGGTCATTGATTGCCCATTGCTTCTGTCTGTTCTATCAGCTTTATTGCATATTTAATCGGAATAAAGGTGAAAAAGGAAATAAAGTCTATTTCGCCTGCAGCTGATTATTCTTCCATAACCATCTCTTTCATGGTTAATACGCTTAAAATAAGCTGAAAATAAATCGGAATATTTAAAAAATCATTATGAAAGTTAGTAATCATCCTGCTGATTATAAAATCAGACAGGATGATTCATCAAGATTTAAACCTATATCAATACTGCCCCAACAATCCCTTTTTCATCGCCATGCGTTCACAGTATTTAAAAAAGAGCAGACCAGCGATAAAATAGACGAGAGCATTTATAAATAAAATTAACAGCGGCAGCCAGCCGATATCCATTAAAGTCTGTCCGTCGATCATGATATCTCTGACTAAATCAACGCCAATAACAAAAGGCAGAAAATACATAAGAGGGGATGCAGCAAGCGGAATAAAGGTCAGCCCAGCCAATAAAAATTGCAATATCTGCAGGAAGGCTTGAATTTGTTTATAAACAATGGCCAGCCCGCCGACCATTAATCCGACGCCATACATTCCGAAAACAGTTAATACAAAGACAGGGAAAATAGATACAATATCAATATTAAGCCATTGTCCTGCTGTCAGCATGGTAATAACCAGTAAAATAGAAATAATGATTCCGTAAATAATTGTACTGGCAATCAGCCTTGTGCTTAAAATACGCCAGATCCCCATCGGTGACATCGACAATTGTTCAAGCGTTCCGCGAATGGCTTCATTTACAATTTCGAAACCAAACATTTGAATGACGCTAAGTGCCAAAAACCAGAAGATATAGTTAACAATCACAAATTGAATATTCGCATCCTGTGTTGATGGATCCCCAAAAAAGTGTATTACTCCAAATAAACCTAAAAAGATAAAATAAAAGGTTAAAACAAGGGCAAGAGTATTTGGTAAATAACGCTTCAGTTCCAAGTATTCCTTTCGCAGGTTTGCTCGAAATAGATTAATCCACAGCATGTTGAAAGTCTCCTTCAATAATTTTTAAAAATACTTCATCAAACCGAATCGATTTTCGGTCAATCGAATCAATTGGTGTACGGTTCAATTGTAATACTTGAAAAATCTGATAAATATCCTCGCTTTTCTCAAGCTGTACAGTAAGATAGCTGAATAGTTCGTCCTCTACATAATCATTTGCCGGAAAACGGGCGGAAATGGCTTTTTGCTGATCTGGTGACAAAGCTTCATTTAAAGTCAGTCTGTAGGAGCGTACTTCAAACAGTTTTATCAGTTCATCGACGCGCTGATCGATAACGACAGTTCCCTGATTAATAATAACGGTGCGATCACAAATATCCTGAATCACTTCCATGTCATGAGAGCTGATGATAACGGTACGCTGATAATTTTGAACAATGGATTTCAGGATTTCTCTAACCTCCAATCCGGTTTGCACATCTAAACCAAGCGTCGGTTCATCTAAGAGCATGACTTCCGTATTAGCAAGCATCGCTACAGCTATTGCTAATTTTTGCTGCATCCCGCGGGAAAGCCGGTTTACCAACTCATTCTCTTTTTCCTTCAAACGGAATATTTGCAGCAGTTCATCGATCTCTTCTTTAACTTCCTTTCTTGACCTTCCTCTGTTTCCGGCAAAATACTCCAAGTTCTCTCTCACCGTAAGCCGCCAATATAAATTACGGTTGCCCTCCAGCACGGCGCTGATATGATGTAACGATTCTAAGCGTTTCGCGGTATTAGGTACTCCTTTTATCTTTATTTCGCCGCTGTCCGGGTATAACAAACCGCATATTAATTTGATCGTAGTCGTTTTTCCGGCTCCGTTAGGACCAAGCAGACCAAGAATCTCTCCTTTATAAACATTAAAATCAACGTCTTTGACCGCTTGAACAATTTCTTTTGATTTTCTTTTCCGGTAGCTTTTATTTAACTGGCTGATCTCAATTATCTTTTCCACGTTATCCCTCCTCTTTCTGAAATAATTGTAGCAATTAGCAAAAATCCGAACAACAATCCATCGAAGGAAATAACCTCCGTCTTTAGACGTATCTGAAGGAATATATGCTAATTTGTTCAAGAATAAGAATGTTAATAAAAAAGCTGAAAATAGCCGTTCAAACGGGTTTCATGGGGGAAATAATCTTAGGCCACAGAAATACACTTCGCCTTCCGTTGGGCCTGAGCTCATTTTCTTTAAAGAAGACTTAGCGATAAGCGCAGACAGAGCTATAGTTGGGACTGGAATTGCGGTTACTTGCCCATCCAAAAGCGTCGCTAGAATTTGGATTATTTCTTTGTAAAAAAGCTAATAAAACATAATTCTTCTTTGATGGGAGCGAAAGGAAGCCGATTTCTGCGGGAAAAGCAACAGGTGAAGACCCCGCGGAAAGCGACTTCCCGGAGCGGACATCTCCTTGGCAAGAAAACGGATGTTTTAAAGAACAAGTGAAGTCCTGTTTTTTTCTTATTGCCTGCTGCAAAGGATGCAAGCGGAAGTGAATATACAAATAAAGGATAATAACTTGAGTTTTATAAGGAAATCAGCTATTATTAAATTAGAAAAAAAGTTTCCTTTGATAAAAAAAATTAACGTTCTTATTGAAGGTGTTCACGTTTCTCTGTGGCAAAACATAGAAAGGAGCTTTTTTATGCCTACACCGAGCATGGAAGACTATATTGAAATTATTTATAATTTAATTGAAGCAAAGGGCTATGCCAGGGTTTCATCGATTGCAGAAGCATTAGAAGTGCACCCGTCCTCTGTGACAAAGATGGTCCAGAAATTGGACAAGGATAATTATTTAGATTATGAAAAATACCGCGGTTTTGTACTGACATCGAAGGGGAAGAAAATCGGTGAACGGCTTGTCTTCAGACATGATCTGTTAGAAAATTTTCTGGAGTTAATCGGAGTGGACGAAGAACATATATATAATGATGTAGAAGGTATAGAGCATCATCTCAGCTGGAATTCGATTGACAGGATAGCAGATGTGGTTGCTTATTTTAAAGAAGATGAACAGCGGAGAAAAGATCTGCAAAAAATAAATGAAGTTAATAAAACGTAACCGGTTATTCTCAGGAATGACTGGTTTTTTTGATGCGGTTTAACTGGTCATTTCTTCATCTTCAGGTGCGAAAAAGCATAATAAACAAGCTGATAGACGTATAAATCAATAAGCACCTATAAGGGATGGAGCGATGTCATGAAAATTGATGCTGTATTTTCTGGCGGGGGAGTGAAGGGGTTTGCATATGTCGGCGTGTTGGAAGCCTGGGAGGAGAAAAATTTGCAGGTGGAGCGTGCAGCTGGAACTTCTGCAGGAGCTATTATAGCCGGGCTTTTGGCAGCAGGTTATCATTCTAAGGATATTAAAGAATTAATGAAAACATTGGATGTTCAGAGTTTAGCTGATCCGCCGCTGTTATCCAAATTATTGCCGGCTACAAAGTGGTTATTTCTGTATTTTCAATTAGGATTATATAAAGGGGAGAAGCTGGAAGCATGGCTGGGAGATGCATTATCCAAGCGGAATATATATCGGTTTGGCGATTTAAAACCAGGTGTGTTAAAGGTAGTTGTCAGTGATTTATCGCTTGGTAAATTGGTTGTAATCCCAGATGATTTAGAAAGAGTTTATGGCATTCGTCCAGATACGTTTTCGGTAGCCGCCGCTATTCGGATGAGCGCCGGGTTTCCTTATTTTTTTATGCCGAAATCCATACAGGGTAAAAATAAGCAAAAAAGCATTATCGTAGATGGGGGATTGCTTAGCAATTTTCCATTGTGGATTTTTTCAGAAGCAGAAGAGAAGCAGGTACGTCCTGTCATCGGTGTAAAGTTAACAGATTCTTCCACATCTGTAGAGCCGCGTCAGATTCGAAATGCGCTCAATATGTTTCCTTCCCTTTTCACAACAATGAAGCAGGCGCATGATAACCGATATATTTCCAAGCATCAAGCAGATCATATTATTTTTGTCCCCACCCCTGAACAGAATTCCATGAATTTTAATATAACAGAGGAGAACAGAGAGAAGCTGCGTCGGATTGGAAAAGAATCCAGTGAAAAATTTTTGCGTAAATGGAGTGGTTAATTATTATTTTTCAGAGGTACGTAATGGATAAAGCGCGTTCGAATGGGATAATATTCGAACGCGCTTTATTGTGGGAAATGGGAGAATATAAAAAAGGAGCTTAGAATCTAAGCTCCTGCAAGGGTCTGCTCTATAATAATTTATTTCTAAGAAGAAACACGGTTCTTTTTCTTCGCTTTATTTCCTTCGATAACACGCAAATGACTTGCTCTTTTAGGATTTCTTTTCTTTTGGTTTGCTTTCTGATAGCTGGAACCAGCCGATTTCACAGCCTGTTTATGACCGTACTTGGATTTAGATTGTTTTACTGCCTGCTTATATTTTTTCATGTTGTCACGCTGTCGTCCGGAAGGCTGCCTATTGCGTATGAGAAAGAAATAAACCAATCCAAAAATAGCTGCCCCTATCCCGATAGAAATCAATAGTCTTGAAAGAAATGCAACGGTATTTCCAAATAGCTGTGTAAATAAACCGAAAGCTGCAAAAGCAATAATCAAATAAACAAAAATAGATACTGCTTTATTTCTCAATTGAAATCCTCCTTTCTCACACATTATTTATACTTCTATTTTACCATATCATGCTGCAGGATGCCTGTGAAGGAGCTTCTGCCAATCCGCTAATATATATCGGTCGGATGATTATCCGAGATACTCGAAGGCTGGACAGAAATCACGTTATCCTGTGGAAACTGTTTGCTTGTTAATTAATTATTCCCTCTTTCATAAAAAATATTCCCGCAGATTAACAGAAAGATTATTTCTTCATACGAGTTTCATGATTTGGTCATACTAGAGAGTGGAGGTGTTTATTAATGAGGCGCTTATCAAAAAAACAACAAATAAATGATAATGAGGAATCTGTATTAAAAAAATCGATGTACACAGGATTTGTAGGCGGGGTTGTATTCAGTTTACTTGCAAGTGTAATGTATTACTTTAATTTTTTGGAGGTCGCACCAAAGTTTTATCTGCTGACTTCCTGGGTATCAGAAGGATGGACAAACACGTGGCTCGGTATCTTCTTTACAACGATTCTGGCTGGGGTAGTTTCTCTGCTCACCGCGTTTGTATATTATATGATTTTCAGAAAAATAAAGTATATGTGGGTGGGAGTTATATACGGCTTTGTCTTATGGGCTCTTATATTCCTTTTATTCCGTCCCATATTTAACGATATTCCTGCTGTGACGGAATGGAATTTGAACACCTGGATAACAACCATCTGCTTATTTATTTTATATGGCACATTTATTGGCTATTCCATCTCCTATGATTATATGGATTCGCAGCAAACCGAAGACATCATAAAGAAAAGCTAGGATTTTTCTGTGATTATTCAAACGCATCTATATATGATAAAATACTTATGATACTTGAGATTTTGGAGAGGATGAAACCTTTTGACGAAATTGGACCGCTTACGTGAAAAACTGGAAGAAAACAAAGCAGACGCCATAATTATTGACAGTCCGTATAACAGACGTTACCTGACTAATTTTACTGGCACAGCTGGAACAGCATTGATTACTGCAGATAAGGCTCTATTTATTACAGATTTTCGTTATACAGAGCAGGCTGCTGAACAAGCGGCAGCATTTGAAATTATAGAGCATAAACAAGGAATGATTCAGGAAATTGCGAACCAAATCGACAAGCTTGGTGTAAAGAGGCTGGCTTTTGAGAAAAATTATACGACTTACAGTCAATTTGAAACATATCAAAATCAATTTTCTCAAGAGTTGATTCCTGTAGAAGGAATTGTTGAGGCACTACGGATGATTAAAACCCCTGATGAGCTGGAAATTATGAAAAAGGCTGCGAAAATTGCAGATGACGCATTTGCGCATATTCAATCATTTATCGAGCCTGGAGTGAAGGAAATCGATATCTCGAATGAATTAGAGTTCTTTATGCGCAGACAGGGAGCGACTTCTTCCAGCTTTGATACCATTGTAGCGTCCGGCTTACGTTCTGCTCTGCCGCATGGGGTGGCATCTGATAAACAAATGGCAGAGGGCGAACTGGTGACACTGGATTATGGTGCATTATATGAAGGGTATTGCTCTGATATCACAAGAACGGTAGCTGTTGGAGAAATTTCTGCGGCGCTGCGTGAAATTTATGATATAGTATTAGAGGCGAATCTTCGTGGAGTTAAAGGAACAAAAGCTGGCATGAGCGGGAAAGAGGCAGATGCTTTGACCAGAGATTACATTACGGAAAAAGGATATGGCGATCGTTTCGGTCATTCGACAGGTCATGCAGTGGGAATGGAAGTTCATGAGAGCCCAGGATTGTCGACTCGTTCTGAAGCAATATTAGAACCGGGCATGGTCGTAACGGTAGAGCCGGGTATTTATGTTCCAGGGGTAGGCGGCTGCCGCATTGAGGACGATATCGTTATTACAAAAGACGGCAATGAGCGATTGACCTTTGCTCCCAAAGAATTAATCCAATTATAAAAGGGTACAGGAGGAAAAAATATGATTTCAGTAAATGATTTTAAAACAGGTTTAACTATTGAAGTAGACAATGATATTTGGCAGGTTATTGAATTCCAGCACGTAAAACCAGGAAAGGGAGCGGCGTTTGTACGTTCAAAACTCCGTAATTTACGTAATGGAAATATTCAAGAAAAAACGTTCCGCGGCGGCGAAAAGGTAGAAAAGGCGCATATTGAAAATAACAAAATGCAGTATTTATATGCTTCTGGCGATGCGCATGCATTTATGGATACAGCGTCATATGAACAAATTGAAATTCCAGAAAGTCAAATTAAAGATCAATTGAAATTTATTAAAGAAAACATGGAAGTTTCTGTGGTCACCTATCAGGGTGAAATTATCGGAGTAGATCTTCCAAATAACGTAGAGCTTACGGTAACAGAAACAGAGCCTGGAATTAAAGGGGACACAGCGAGCGGAGGTTCCAAACCGGCTACGTTAGAAACCGGACATATTGTACAAGTTCCTTTCTTTGTTAACGAAGGAGATGTGCTCGTTATTAATACTGCGGATGGGAAATATGTTTCCAGAGCATAATTTAATAAACACAAGCAGTTTGCTGAATCTTCGGCAGACTGCTTGTTTTTTTATGTAAAAAAATAAATGACGGGCTTCAGCTATTTTTTGAAATCCCTTTGTTATCACTCCTCTCTCTTTCAAACCTTTCAATAAAGAAAAAGCTCTCAGGGCATAATTTCATTTTAAAAACATATATCTCTAAGTAAAACAAGCTGATTTTGTATTTTCAAAAAGCGGGGTTTTAGAATGAATGAGATTTTACGACTTTTTCCGCCATCTTTTCAGGACCGGATAGACGGTCTTATAGGTCATCGCTGGTCACAGCTTCAAGAAATTCGAGTACGTATTCATCAAAAAATAGAATTTATTTTCGACTCAGCTGTTTGCTGGCTGGACGAGCCGTTGCCACATAAGAAAGAAGCTGTTTTTATTCTGAACCAGCTGAGTGAATATTCGCTGTATCGGCTGGAAGAAGAGCTGCGTAATGGGTTTATAACCATTGAGGGCGGCCATCGTGTCGGTATTGCAGGAGGTATTATAACAGCGGATCAAAAAGTAAAAGCGATTCAGCCTGTTTCATTTTTTAATATTCGTATTGCCAAGCAAAAAAAAGGCTGTGCAGATATGCTGATGCCTTATATCTATGATGGGATATACCATCACACTATGATTCTTGGAGCACCGCAATCTGGAAAAACAACGGTAATACGCGATATCTGCAGGCAAATAGCCAGTCAATCTGCTACGGGCCGCTCTAAAAAAGTAACCATCGTGGACGAGCGTTCCGAAATAGCAGCATCCATCCGCGGTGTTCCGCAGCATGATATAGGGATGAGAACGGATGTGTTAGATGCCTGTCCGAAAGCAGAAGGGATGATGATGGCGATTCGTACGTTATCTCCCGATATTCTGATTGTCGATGAGATTGGCACAGAAAAGGATGTGGAGGCGATTATCGAAGCATCCCAGGCAGGTGTGAAGGTTATTTGTACAGTGCATGCAGGAGATATGGCTGATTTATACCGCCGCCCTATTATGCAAAAAATAGTTCAGGAATTAATTTTTGAGCGTTACCTGCTGTTAGGGCAGGGAAAAAAAATCGGAAAGCTAGCTTGTGCCTTTGACAAAGACGGGAATCCGATCAGTTTTAAGCAAAGAGGTGGTGAAGGTGAAGTGGATTGGCGTGCTGCTTTTAATTAGTATGTCTACAGTACTTGGCTGGGAATGGGGAAGATCATTAAAACAGCGGCCCAAGCATATTCAATTATTATTGCAGTCGCTTCAGATTTTAGAGGCGGAAATGGTATACAGCCAGGTCCCATTACAAGAAGCATTTCAACTAATCAGTAAGAAACTGCAGGGTCCGACTGCTTTATTTTATCAGGAGCTGGCTGAGGAGCTGGAAAATAAAGAAAAAGATTTTGATGAGATATGGGAAGAATGTGCGCAAAGGTTAATTGGACAATCTGCGTTGCAAAAAAGCGATCTGGAGATATTGCTTCAGTTTGGCAGAACACTGGGACAGCATGATATTGAGCAGCAGAAAAAACATATAAAATTAACCAATCTCTATTTAGAAGAGCAGTGGAAAAATGCCACAGAACGTTTTCAAACGTATGGAAAGCTGTCAAACGTGCTGGGACTTCTGTGCGGTATCTTTCTGGCACTATTGTTTATGTAATGAAATGAGTGGCATCAGGGAAGGAGCAAGTACATGTTTGTGGATGCATTGATACTATTTCAGATTGCTGGTATAGGCATAATTGTAGCGCTTATCCATACGATTTTAAAACAGATGGGCAAGGAAGAAATTGCCCAATTTGCTACGTTGATCGGCTTTATACTTGTTCTGCTCATCGTGGTGAACGGACTCTCAGATTTATTTCAGCAAATCAGATCTGTATTTCTATTTTAAGGAGATTGGATATGGATATTCTCCAGATTACGATTTTAGGTGTACTCGCAAGTATATTATATATCCTGGTAAAAGAGGTACAGCCTTCGCTTGCTTTTTTAATTATTCTTATTACGGGTATTGTTATCTTTTTCTCCATCATTCAGCAAGTCCAATTAATATTTGAAACCATTCGGAAGCTGGGCGACCAGGCGAATGTGCAAGGACTTTATTTAACAACGATTTTAAAAATTATCGGTATTTCTTATATTGCTGAAATCGGAGCTCATCTGACGAAGGACGCCGGTCTGAATTCTGTATCCAAATACATTGAATTAGCAGGAAAAATATTTATTTTACTGCTTGCTGTTCCAATTATTACTGCGGTAATCGAAGCGATTATCGGTTTTATCCCTAATGTTTGATTGGCGAAAGAAAATGAAGCCGGGAAAGGGAGTATCCAGATTGTCTAAAAGACCTGTCAACTTACTCCGAATACTATGTATGCTATTTATCGCTCTTGTTATTAGCCAAGGAAATTCAGCAGTTGTCCAAGCTGAGGATGCTCCAATGACCGAAGAGGAGGAGGAAACCCTTCAAAACTCTTTATTAGATGAGATTTCACTGGATGAAATTCAATCCTATTGGGACCAGCTGATCATGGAGTACGGAGATAACTTACCTGATTTACAAAAAATCAGTATCTATGAATGGATTAAAAATGGAAACAGCTTCTCCATTCAAGATATTCTGATGCATTTTTTGCGCTACCTCCTCCATGAGCTGATTATCAACGGAAAACTTTTAGGGACTCTTTTAATGCTGACCTTATTTGCTGTTGTGCTCCAGTCGATTCAATCTGCATTTGAGCAGACAACCGTCAGCAAGGTTGCTTATTTTGTGGTTTTTTTAGTCCTGTTGTTTATCGTACTGAATAGTTTTTATCTGGCAACTTCATATACAAAAGATGCGATTGATACGATGCAAAGCTTTATGATTGCACTGCTGCCTCTGGTATTGGGAATGATGGCGAGCTTTGGCAATGTGATTTCTGTTTCTTTCTTTCACCCGATTATTATATTCTTTATTCATTTTAGCGGTGTATTTATTTCAGCCTTTGTTTTACCTTTATTATTTCTTTCCGCCATGCTGATTATTATCAGCAGTTTAAATAGTCATTTTAAAGTAACGCATTTGGCCAATCTCTTTAGAAACGTTGCTGTAGGCAGTCTGGGAATTTTTTTAACTATTTTCCTGGGGGTTATTTCTGTTCAGGGGACTGCGACAGCAATCCAAGACGGAGTAGCAATGAAAACAGCTAAATTTGTAACAGGAAATTTTATACCGGTATTAGGACGGACATTTACCGATGCTGCGGATACCATTCTTAGTGCCTCCCTCATTTTAAAAAATGCTGTCGGCATGATTGGCCTGTTTATTATTTTGTTTATTGTCGCTTTCCCGGCTTTGAAAGTGGGAGTCATTGCAATAATTTATAAACTGGCGGCAGCAATATTACAGCCGATTGGCGGGGGCCCGATCGTGCAATGCTTAAATACAGTAAGCACGTATATTTTATTTATCTTAGCCTGTTTGCTGGCAGTCTCCCTGATGTTCTTTCTTGGGATTGTCATCATTGTCGCAGCAAGTAATTTAACCGTCTTACTAAGATAGGGGTTGATGAGAATCGAAATATTTACAGACTGGGTGACACAGATTATTTTATTTATCATTCTGGCCTCCGTAATCGATTTGCTTGTGCCGGCAAATCATCTGCAAAAATATGTGCGGCTGGCGATTAGTTTAATCTTGATTTTGATTCTGCTTCAACCTGTTTTTTATTTGTTTAATACGGATATAAATACTGCTATATCAAGCTCAATGAACAAAATAGAAAGTCAGTTTCAAGGACAGCCTTCGATAGAAAATCAAATAGATTTAGAAAAAAAAGAAATAGAAAGTGGACAAGATGCATATATTTTAGAACAAATGGCTATTGAATTGGAAAAAATAGCGGCAGAACCATTAAAAGAGGAATTTAACGCAGAGATTGCCTCTATTGATTTCCAATTTTCTGTAATGGACTCCGTATCCTACGAGGAGCTGACAGAGGTCATTGTTTATATAACAGAATCAGAACCAGGGGAAGGAGCGATGAACACGGTTGAAGATGTGGTTATTGAATGGGGCAATGAGGAGGAAACGCATTCGGAAGAGCCATTACAAGAGATGGAGGCCAGTTTAAAAGAAATTTGGGAAATTGAGGATAAAGAAATAACGGTCTATTGGGAAGGAGAGGGATTTTGAAAAATAAACTGACTCACTTTTTAAAACAGACCACGGATAGCGAACAAGCTTCGGGGAAAGAAAAAAAGCAGCCGTCTAAAAAAATAGGATTTATTGTTATTTTAGGACTGGTGGGAATTTTATTTATGATTATCAGTAATGTATTAAAACCGGAAGAGGAGGTTCAGCCCGTGCCTTATGACGATTCACAGCTGGAAATTTCGGAAGAAGCGGCTTCAGAATCGGCAGGTGGTGAAGTAGAAGACCTGGAGAATGAGTTAGGCGAACAATTATCCAGCATGCTGAATCAGATGGATGGTGTTTCAGAAACAGAAGTAATGATCAATTTAGAAGCAACAAGTGAGCAGGTCTATGAAAAAAATAGAACAACAGGTAAACAGACGACAGACGAAACGGATCGTAACGGAGGTTCTAGAGTGGTTGAGGATCAGACGGATGATCATCAGGTCGTGCTTTATCGTCAGGGCGATCAGGAAACACCTTTATTGGTACAAACCAAACAGCCGGAAGTACGGGGCGTATTTATTGTAGCACAAGGCATGGAAAGTCAATCGATGAAAAGTCAAGTCATTGAAGCAGTATCCAGAGTATTAGATGTCCCTTCACATAAAATCTCAGTGATGCCTAAAAATTAAGGAGGTAGAATGTATGTTAAAAAAACAAACAGTATGGTTACTCACGATGTTAAGCTTGATGGTTGTTTTAAGTGTCTATTATATCTTTTCAGCAAATGGGAATGATTTAGCTTTTGTGGACGATGGGCAGGACGCAGCTTCAGAGGATGTGGTTCCTGCAACCCAATCTGAGGAAGGAATTGAAGTGGATAATATAGAAAATGTAGACAGCGATGAATTGTTTACAACCATCCGTATGGAAATCCAGGATGAACGCAGCCGGAAGAAAAGCCAGTTAACGGATGTAGTGGCTTCTGCTAATGCATCAGCTACTGAAAAAGATGAAGCATTGCAAGAAATAGATGGCTTAGAGGAATTAGAAACGAAAGAATTGATTCTTCAGGAGCAGCTGCTGGCTTCTACGGAATATGAGGATGTACTTGTCCGTTCCAATAATGGAAAAGTTCATATCCATGTAAAAACCGAAGAATTGCCTGTAACAGAAGCAGCGAATATCATGCAAATGGCCCGTGATGAATTTGGAGAAGATGTCAAAGCAGAAGTTAATTTCCAGCCAACTGCTGAAACGACAGACATGGAAGATACAACGGAAACAGAAGAAGCAGCCGAAACAGAAGAGACAGAAGAAACGGGAGAAGTCCAAGAAGGAGAAGAATCAGAAGACACAACCGAAACGGAAGAGTAAAACAACAAGCCAGCAGCCCGCCTTGGGCTGCTGGCTTTACAAATGTAAAAAACAAGTTTATCCCAACATTAACAGGCATTAACTGTTATAATAATAAAAACAGCTTTTCATCCAGTTAATACAGATTTGATTACGGTAGACTTGATGTTTTTGTTCATTCTATCGTAATATATTAGAAGGTAATGAAACAGCCAGCATGAAATTATAAAAAGATAACAATCGAAATGAGGAGTGCCAATATGTTACAAGTAGATGAAATTAGAGAAATTATTCAAATGGTCGATAAATCATCATTAACCGAATTTTCTTATGAGGCGAACGGTGCAGTCATAGCTATGAAAAAAAATACAGGGTCTGTTACTACTACCGTTCAATCACAGTCTCAAGCCGCAGCAGAACCTCAAGCTCCGGCAGTTCAAGAACCAGAGCCTGAAGTAAACACACAGCCAAATATAAAAGCAGAGGAAATGCCGCAGGCTTCAGCGGATTATGATTATGAGATTGTTTCCCCGATGGTCGGGACATTTTATACTTCTTCTTCTCCAGACAGCGATCCTTTTGTGACAAAAGGAAGCACAGTAGATACAAATACAGTCGTATGTATTGTGGAAGCGATGAAATTATTTAATGAGATTGAAGCGGAAACCAATGGAGAGATTGTGGAAGTTTTAGCTGAAAATGGCGAGCTTGTAGAATATGGTCAGCCATTATTTAGAGTAAAGAAGAAGTAAGGGGATGGAATAATTGATTAAAAAGCTATTAGTTGCCAATCGTGGAGAAATAGCTGTCCGAATTATCCGTGCCTGCAAGGAGATGGGCATAGAGACAGTTGCAATATATTCTGAAGCGGATGAAGAGTCATTACATGTGGAGCTGGCGGATGAAGCATATTGCGTTGGACCAAAACTGAGTAAAGACAGTTATTTAAACATAACTAATATTATGAGTGTTGCATTGTCGACAGAGGCTGATGCGATACACCCGGGGTATGGATTTTTAGCAGAGAATGCTGACTTTGCAGAGATTTGCAGAGCATGCAATGTAATCTTCGTCGGTCCGACACCAGAAGCCATTCAAAAAATGGGAATTAAGGATGTCGCCAAGGAAACAATGAAATCTGCTGATGTACCGGTTGTACCTGGTTCAGAAGGAATTGTTGAAGGGGTAGAGCATGCAAAAGAAATTGCTTTGGAAATAGGCTATCCTGTTATCATTAAAGCAACTGCCGGGGGCGGCGGAAAAGGAATCCGCGTGGCCCGCTCCGAAGAAGAGCTAATAAAAGGAATGGAATTAACACAAAAGGAAGCGGAAACCGCCTTTGGAAATCCAGGTGTCTATATTGAAAAATATATCGAAGACTTTAGACATGTAGAAATTCAAATACTGGCTGATACGCATGGAAATGTTGTTCATCTTGGAGAAAGAGATTGCTCCATCCAGCGCCGTCTGCAGAAATTAGTGGAGGAATCACCTTCCCCTGCAATCAATGAAACACTGAGAGAACGGATGGGAGATGCTTCTGTAAAAGCTGCTCAAGCCGTGGATTATGTCGGTGCAGGAACGATTGAATACATTTTTGACAGACAATCGGAAGCATTTTACTTTATGGAGATGAATACCCGTATTCAAGTAGAGCATCCTGTAACAGAAATGGTTACCGGAGTGGATCTGATTAAAGAACAAATTCGAATTGCAGACGGTCAGGAGCTTGCGTTTACCCAAGAAGATATTACATTTGAGGGACATGCAATCGAATGCCGTATTAATGCGGAAAATCCATATAAGAATTTTATGCCTTCCGCAGGGGAGATTGAAATGTATCTGCCGCCTGGTGGACTTGGAGTTCGTGTGGACTCCGGCGCCTACAGCGGATATAGAATTCCACCATATTACGATTCCATGATCGCGAAGCTTATCGTTTATGCTTCCACCAGAAATGAAGCCGTAGAACGTATGAAGCGTGCTTTGGAAGAGTTTGTTGTTGAAGGAGTGCATACAACCATTCCATTCCAATATCAAATCATGAGCCATCCTGTGTTTAAAGAGGGAGACTTCAATACGAATTTCTTAACTGAATATCCAATCATCGAAGAAAAGGAAGATGAGGATAGCAAATAAGGAGTGAAGGCAATGAGTGATCAACTATTATTAGAGATACTTGAAGATGATAGCTTAGGCAGTGTACAGATTGTACCGGAAGTCCTTGAAGTTATCGCAGGACTTGCTGCAACGGAAGTAGATGGGGTAAAATCAATGCACGGCAGCTTTGCAACGGGTGTTGCGGAGAAATTTGGCAAAAAATCCCACGGTAAAGGGGTCCGCGTAGAATTAACGGATAATGGTGCTATTATTGATATTTATGTAATCCTTAAATTTGGAAAATCGATTCCAAAGGTTGCTGCCAAGCTGCAGACGAATATTAAGCATAATATTCAAACCATGACTTCTATCCAGGTGGAAGAAGTTAATGTTCATGTAGCAGGTATTCAAATGGATAATCAGGAAATTGTATAAATACAAGTACAATAAATGTTCAAATGAGAAGCGGAAAGATTTAGTTATTTTTTGAACATACCTTATGACTCATGCCTCAAAAAATAAAAATAAAGACAGATGTATGAATATACGTTTTAAAACAAAGAGAAGCACAGGCAAATGACCTGTGTTTTTCTTTTTGATAAATTGGCAAAAAAGGCTTCAGCTTTGTAAATTCTTTTTTATTTTTCTTAAAAAAGCGGGCATACGGTATCCTAGCCAAAAATAAGGGAAACGTGTTATGATTTTAACAGTAAATGAAAGAATGTAGAAGGAGACGTGTGATGAATCGACATAAAGCTAGAGAAAAAGCGTTTCAGACGCTTTTTCAGTTAGATATGAATGAAGATGAGGTAAGTTTAGCAATGGAATCATTGAAGGAAGAAGAGCGGAAAGACGTATTTCTGTCTATGTTGATTGAAGGCGTAATTACGTATAAAGAAACAATTGATTTAAAAATATCGGAGAACCTGGAAAAATGGTCGCTCGAGCGAGTTGCATCTGTAGAACGCACTATTTTAAGACTTGCTGTTTATGAATTATTATACATGGAGGATATCCCCCAAAATGTAACTATCAATGAAGCGGTAGAGCTGGCGCATACATTTGGAGATGAACAATCCGGTAAATTCATTAATGGTGTCTTATCAAAGGTTATTTCATAAGGAGGGAATTGATCATGACTGCAGAGTTATTAAACGGAAGAGAGCTGTCAGATGAGTTAAAAGAAGAAATGAAACATGAAGTAGAGATTTTAAAGCAACAGAATATCCACCCGCATTTAACGGTTATTCTGGTAGGAGATAATCCTGCGTCTAAATCTTATGTGAAAGGGAAAGAAAAAGCATGTGATTTCACGGGGATCTCGTCCAACTTAATTGAGCTGCCGGAATCGGTTTCCGAGCAGGAGCTGTTACAAGTGATTGAAGGGCAGAATAATGATAAGGATGTACATGGTATTCTTGTTCAATTGCCATTGCCTGATCATATTGACGAACAAAAGGTCATCCACGCTATTTCTCCTTTAAAAGACGTAGATGGTTTTCACCCGGTCAACATTGGAAAGCTTGTAAATGGAGAAGAAACCTTTTTGCCTTGTACTCCTTATGGGATTCTGACGATGCTTGAATCTAAAAATATTGAAATAGAAGGGAAGCGCGCTGTGATTATCGGACGCAGCAATATTGTCGGAAAACCGATGGGATTATTGCTGTTAGAGAGAAATGCGACAGTTACATATTGTCATTCCCGTACGCAGAACCTTCGTGAACTTGCGTTGGAAGCAGATATTTTAGTAGTTGCCATGGGCAGAGAGCATGCTGTTGACGGAAGCTATGTGAAAGAAGGAGCAGTAGTTATCGATGTTGGTATTAACCGCATGGACAATGGCAAGCTGACTGGTGACGTGGAATTTGAAAGTGCGAAGGAAAAAGCATCTTATATTACACCAGTTCCCCGCGGTGTCGGTCCGATGACGATTACAATGCTTTTAAAAAATACCATCAAGGCTGCTAAAGGACTGTCTGAAAAGTGAAAGATAATTATCTGACGGTTACTGCACTAACCAGGTATGTGAAGCGTAAGATAGATACAGACCCCCATCTGCGACAGGTTTGGCTGCGAGGGGAAATATCTAACTTTAAACACCATAGCCGCGGACACATGTATATGACCATTAAGGATGATAATGCCCGTATCCAGGCAGTGATGTTCTCTTCGAATAACAGCAGGCTTGTTTTTCGTCCGGAAAATGGCATGAGTGTGCTTATTCGGGGAGAGGTAAGTGTCTATGAAGCAAGCGGGCAATATCAGCTTTATATCCGTGACATGGAGCCAGACGGCATCGGGGCGTTGTATCAGGCTTTTGAGCAATTGAAAGAAAAATTGCAAACAGAAGGCTTATTTCTTGATGACCAGAAAAAAAAGATTCCTGCTTACCCGAATCATGTCGGCGTCATTACATCTCCAACCGGGGCAGCTGTCCGTGATATTGTGACAACGATTGAAAGAAGAGCACCTTCTGTGAAGATTACAGTGCTGCCGGTATCTGTGCAGGGTCCGCAGGCGACCAGTTCCATTGTGAAAAAGATTCAATATGCGAATGCTTTTCCAGAGGAGTATGACGTTTTGATTGTCGGCCGCGGTGGCGGGTCGATTGAGGAGTTGTGGAGCTTTAACGAAGAAGCAGTGGCACGAGCGATTTATGCATCGGAGATTCCTGTTATTTCTGCTGTGGGGCATGAAACAGATACAACAATTGCTGATTTTGTATCTGATTTACGTGCGCCGACGCCGACAGGAGCAGCTGAGTTAGCTGTCCCTTCGCAAAAGGAACAGCTTGATAAAGTATCGTATTTAGCGCAGCGTCTGTCACAGGTGATGCGTACAGATATACAAATGCATCGTAAACGATTGGAATCATTAAGCCAAACCTATGCATTTAAATACCCGAAACAGCTGATTGCCCAAAAAGAACAAGAACTGGATTCGATGCTGGATTCATTAAACAAGTCGTTAAAAGCAAGAATGGAACAGAAGCAGCTTCGTTACACGCATCTTAAACAGAGGCTGGATACACAGCATCCGGAGCAGGAAATAAAAACAGCAGCAGATAAAAATAGTAAATTGCTGGCGGAGTTAAACCGATCCATGAAACAGCTGTTTGCAAAATCAGAAAGCGACTTACAGACTTCTATCAACAAATTAACACTGGTTAACCCGCTTGCTGTTATGGCACGAGGTTATGGGATCAGCTATAGTCAAGATGGTGATGTGATTAAATCCATCAAGGATGTGAACGAAGGAGATCCAATCGATGTACGGCTGCAGGACGGATATCTGCATGCAAACGTACAAAAGATAAAGGAGGTAGATCAGAGTGGCGGAAGAAAAGAAATATGATGAATTAACCTTTGAGCAAGCGATGGAAAAGCTCGAAGTTATTGTCAATAAACTGGAGGAAGGCGATGTTCCTCTTGAAAAAGCGATTGAGTATTATCATGATGGGATGAAGCTCTCTAAGCTATGCAATAAAAAATTAACCAATGTACAGGAAAAAATGGTTCATATTTTAAATGAGCAGGGTGAACTGGAGCCGTTTGAAGTAGAGGAGGACAAATAAGATGGCGCATAAACGATTACAGGCATATTTAACGTATTATCAGGAGGAGCTCGAAAAAGCGTATACAAGCTGTTTTAACAAGCTGGAAATACCGGGTAATTTAAAACAGTCCATGCTTTATTCCTTAGATGCCGGAGGAAAGAGATTGCGTCCTATTTTATTATTTGCCAGCTATGAAGCATACGGCCAGGATGTTCAAAAAGCGATGTCATCGGCGATTGCTCTTGAGATGATACATACCTATTCACTCATTCATGATGATTTGCCGGCCATGGATGATGATGATTACCGGCGCGGTATGTTAACGAATCATAAAAAATTTGATGAAGCTACAGCCATTCTTGCGGGCGATGCCTTGTTGACCTACAGCTTTGAATTAATTCTAAATGATCCATTGCTTACTGCAGATGAAAAGGTGACGCTCACCAGAGAATTAACTGCCTGCAGCGGTCCGAAAGGGATGGTCGGCGGACAGATTCTTGATATGGAAGCAGAGAAACAATCTGTTTCGTTAGAAGCCATGGAAGAAATTCATGCCTTGAAAACAGGAGAACTGATTCGTTTCGCTATTTTTGCAGGAGCGTATTTAGCAAATGCAACAGAAGAGCAGGTACGTTATTTAGAGAAATATGCTTATTATTTAGGGCTTATTTTTCAGGTGCAGGATGATATCCTGGATGTTTCCGGCGAGGAAGAAAAGCTGGGAAAACGGGTAGGCAGCGATGAATTAAACGAAAAAAGCACGTACCCTAAATTATTAGGCCTGGAAGGTGCAATTGCGCAAAAAGAAAAATACGTTCAACAAGCATATGAGAACTTGAAATTAGCCGGCGCAGAAGATTCTCTTTTAAAAGCGTTGACGGATTACTTTAGTGAAAGAGACCACTAAAAGCGTGTGTTGACACATTATATTATGTAAAGGAAACGGGTTATGAAAAAAAAGAAAAAAATTGCTGAGCTATTAGTAGAAAGAGAATTGGCGGAAGATATGGAAAAAGCGAAACGTGCGGTGATGGCGGGACTGGTTTATTCAGGAGAAGAGCGTGTGGATAAGCCGGGAAGCCTTGTTCCTGTCAATAAGCCGCTCCGAATCAAAGATAAACGTTTAAAATATGTAGGCCGCGGCGGCTATAAGCTTGAAAAAGCTCTTCAATTATTTTCAGTGTCTATTTCAGATAAAATTTTTATGGACATCGGCTCGTCGACAGGTGGTTTTACAGATTGTGCTTTAAAAAATGGCGCTAAAAAATGCTATGCCATTGATGTCGGCTATAATCAATTAGATTGGAAGCTCCGGAACGACCCTCGTGTGATTGAGATGGAACGGACAAACTTCAGACATGTTACACCAGAGACGCTCGAGTATGGTTTGCCTGAAGTTGCTTCTATTGATGTTTCTTTTATTTCGCTGAAGCATATATTCCCTGTTCTGGCGACATTACTGCATGAAAAGAATGATGTTATTGCGTTAATAAAGCCGCAATTTGAGGCTTTAAGAGACCAGGTTGGTGAAAAAGGGATTGTCAGAGATCCGGCAATTCATCTGGAGGTTCTCGAAAAAGTGGTAAATTATGCAGCGATGGCTTCATTTACTTTAGTAGATATAACATACTCTCCTATTAAAGGAACAGAAGGCAATATTGAATTTCTGGCACATTTCAAATGGAGAAATGAAGAAACGCCAAAAGAAATCGGATTAGAAGAAGTTGTCAGGGAAGCACAGCAGGCATTGACTCAATAATTCTGGAACACATGACATATCACATTATAAGAAGATGTATGCACTATAAGGAGGGTTTATACGTGAGTAAAATACAACGCCATATTAAAATTCGTGAACTGATCACAGAAAACATTATTGAAACACAAGATGAGCTTGTCGATTCATTAAAAAATCTTGGCTATAACGTCACACAGGCTACCGTATCACGGGATATTAAAGAACTGCAATTGGTAAAGGTACCGACGAATACAGGTCAATATAAGTATAGCCTGCCTGCAGATCAGCGTTTTAATCCGCTGCAAAAACTGCAGCGGTTGATTGTGGATACGTTTGTCAAAATAGAGAATGCAAGTCATTTTATTATTTTAAAAACACTCCCTGGAAATGCCCACGCAGTCGGCGTCTTGATCGACAATTTGGATTGGGAAGAAATCATGGGAACCATCTGCGGGGACGATACTTGTTTAATTATATGCAGGACACCTGAACATGCGGAGGATATCAAAAATCGATTAATTGGAATGCTTTAAAATTATTTAGTCGGGGTGAGGCAGCATGTTAACTGAATTATCTATAAAAAACTTTGCGATTATTGAAGAATTATCCTTAAACTTTCAAGAAGGCCTTACTGTTTTGACGGGGGAGACTGGTGCAGGAAAATCGATTATCATTGATGCTATCCAATTATTAGCCGGAGCAAGAGGTTCTGTAGACTTTGTTCGACATGAATCGAATAAAGCGGAGATTGAAGGATTATTTTTCATCGATCACGAAAAGCACCCTATTTACCAAGTAGGAAAAGCATATGGGATTGAAATCAGTGATGAACAAATTGTACTTCAGCGGACCATAACCTCCTCTGGAAAAAGCATCTGCCGTGTAAATAGTAAATTAGTGACACTGGCTATTCTCCGGGAATTTGGAAAAACATTGATTGATATCCATAGTCAGCACGAGACGCAATCGCTGATGGATAATGAGCAGCATATTGATTTTTTAGATCTCTATCTTGGAGATGACATGAAGGAAGCAAAAAAGGATTATCAGGATATTTATAACCGTCTGGAAAATCTGAAGAAAAAGTACCGCAGCCTGAATGACAATGAGCAGGAGATGGCACAGCGCCTGGATCTGCTCCAATTCCAACAGCAGGAATTAACAGAAGCACAGCTTATCCCGAATGAGGATACGGCGCTTGAAGAAGAGCGCAATCAGCTTGCAAATTATGAAAGGATACATCAATCTCTTTCGGATGCTTATTTTTCTTTATATGGCGAGCAGCATGGATTAGAATTAGTCAGCCACGCACAATCAGCTTTACAGGACGGAGCAGATTTAGATCCTTTTATTGCTGAAAAATTGGACAGTATATCTAATCATTATTATATGCTGGAAGAACTCACGTATGATATTCGCAATTATCTTGACCAGCTGCAATTTAATCCGGAGCGCCTGAATGAGATTGAACAGCGGATGGATGAATTGAACAGATTAAAGCGTAAATACGGTCCAACGGTGGAAGAAATGTTAGACTACTTAGGACGCGTTGAAGAAGAAATCGAACAGATTACAAATCGGGAAACGCATTTAAATACACTTGTAACAGAAATTGATGAGGTTGAAAAGGATGCTTTATTAGAAGCAGATCAGCTTCATCACTTACGAAAACAAGCCGCGGAAACATTAACGAACGATATCCACCGGGAATTAAAAGACCTCTATTTAGAAAAGACGACCTTTTCCATTGATTTTGAGGATTCAACGCAGCGGAAGCTGAAATCAAACGGCTATGATAAAATACTTTTCCGCATTTCCACCAATGTCGGCGAGCCTTTAAAAGACCTCACAAAAATAGCTTCAGGAGGAGAATTATCAAGAATCATGCTTGCTTTGAAGAAGATTTTCTCAAAGCATCAGGGCATTACGAGTGTTATTTTTGATGAAGTGGACACCGGAGTCAGCGGAAGAGTCGCACAGGCAATTGCTGAAAAAATCCATGAAATATCGCTGGAATCACAGGTTCTGTGTATTACACATCTTCCGCAGGTCGCTGCTATGGCAGATACGCATAAATTTATTCAGAAAAAGGAAAAGGAAAATCGCACTTTTACTTCTGTTATTGAATTAAATAATACGGAACTGATTGAGGAATTAAGCCGGATGATTACTGGAACAAAATTAACAGATACAGCAAAAGAACATGCGAAAGAAATGTTAACATTGGCAGATCGTTTTAAAAAATCAAATTAAAGGGATAAAAACGTTAAAAAAATCGGACAATAACTGTACCGGTTTTTTCTTTTTCCTGTACTTACAAATTTCGTTAATCACATGTCCTTTTGCATCTTAAGAATAACAACACTATACGTCCGTTTATCTATATTTTTAGAGGAAAAGATACACATATCACATAGGTTGTTCCAGTTTAAACTGCCCTCCAACTGCAAAAAGTATATGTACAGAAAGATAATATTTTTTGTATGAGGAGGAGACGATTTATGAGCAAAACAAACAAAATCAGATGGACATATAAAATCAGCTCGCTATTATCGCTTGCTTTTATATTGTTTTTTATTTCCCCTTCCTTTATCCACGCAGATACTTCCATGCAAGGGTATAAAGAGGTTTTTCAAGACTATCCTATCCTTCCTTTTTTCAATAATGAAGAGCATACGAATAAAGAGGATAATCAGGGGCAGCATCAACGTCTGGAGGATGTAAGAGTAGTACCGGGAGGACAATCCATTGGAGTGCAGTTAGAAACGAAAGGTGTACTGGTTGTCGGTCATCATCAAGTGAAAATGTCTGAAGGAGTAAAGTCTCCGGGAGAAGCCGCTAAAATAAATATTGGTGATACAATTGTTGAAATAAATGGTCAAAAGATCAATCATATGACAGACATTAAACCGATTGTTGATCACAGCGGTAAGGAAAATAAAAAAATGCAAATCAAGCTGAAACGCGGAGATAAGTATATTGAAACAAACCTGCAGCCGATTTTCGACAAAAAAGAAAATGCTTACAAAATTGGTTTATATATCAGAGATACAGCAGCAGGTATTGGAACAATGACATTTTACGAGCCGGAAACAGGGAAATATGGCGCGTTAGGACATGTTATTTCGGATATGGATACGAAGAAACCGATTGACATCAAGCAGGGATCCATTATCCATTCTTCTGTAACTGCAATTGAAAAGGGTGATAATGGTTTACCGGGAGAAAAACAAGCTTCCTTTCAAACGCAAGAAAAAAGAATTGGTAATATCACGAAAAATACGGATTATGGAATATTTGGGGTATTAGAAAAGGAGGTAAATCATGAAAAATATGATGAAACCTTTCCTGTCGCACTATCCCATGAAGTCAAAGAAGGGCCTGCAAAAATTCTTACTGTAGTGGATGGAGAGAAGATTGAAGAATTTGACATTGAAATTATCAGCAGTGTTCCTCAAAAATCAGCATCTACAAAGGGAATGGTTATTCAAATTACCGATCCGCGATTATTAGAATTAACTGGCGGAATTGTTCAGGGAATGAGCGGAAGCCCTATTATTCAAAATGACAAGGTTATCGGTGCAGTAACACATGTGTTTGTAAATGATCCTACCTCGGGATACGGTGTTCATATCGAATGGATGCTTGAAGATGCAGATATTATTCAATCTGATTTGAATGAAGCTGCAGCGTAGCAGCTGCTGTCATTCCGGTTAAGCTTTCTTTTCCCTAACAGAATAAAATAATAAATCAATAATTAAAAATGTCTGTAGTAGCGTTTGCTATTATAGACATTTTTTAGTTTTTAAATAATCATTAAAATATAGTATGTTTATTGGAAATATGCATTTTATTTCCAACTACTATCTGATATAATGAAAACGGATACAATAATACGTTGAAAATTGTGTCGAAAGTTGGTGAAAAAAAGAGAAAAACGAAGAATACTTGAGAAAATCGAAATAAATCAAAAGTTTTTTGATTTTAAAGAGGATATTTATGTTTTTTGTAGAATATGATATAGGTGCATAAAAAGCAAAAGGAGGATTTTTTAGTGAGTAAAATATCTGTGTGTTTTGTTGATGATAATCGTGAGTTAATACAATTAATGGAGGACTTTTTTGGGGAACAGGAAGAAATTGAAATTGTCGGAACAGCATTAAACGGAAGGGACTGCCTCCCGTTGATTGAAGAGAAAACACCGGATGTGCTGGTATTAGATATTATTATGCCGCATATGGATGGAATAGCTGTTTTAAATGAAATTAAAAAAATGGAATTAACTAAAAAACCACATATTATTATGTTGACTGCATTTGGTCAGGAAGAAGTGATGAAGAAGGCAGTTGATTTAGGAGCTTCTTATTTTATCCTGAAGCCGTTTGACATACAGAATCTGGCTGATCAAATTCTGCAGGTTCAGGGAAGTGCGGTTTCCAGAGTATCAAATGTGACGAAAACAAATATTGAAAGTAAGAAAAAGCAGGACCTGGAAGCGAATATAACCAATATTATTCATGAAATAGGCGTGCCTGCGCATATTAAAGGATATATGTACTTAAGAGAAGCAATTACTATGGTTTATAATGATATTGATCTTTTGGGGTCCATCACAAAAGTGCTTTATCCGGATATCGCCAAAAAATTCAATACAACTGCTTCCCGTGTAGAAAGAGCAATTCGCCATGCAATAGAGGTAGCTTGGAGCAGAGGGAATATTGATTCCATTTCAGCATTATTTGGTTACACCATCAATATTTCTAAAGCAAAACCGACGAATTCTGAATTTATTGCGATGGTAGCTGACCGATTACGATTGGAGCATAAGGTATCGTAATATGGCCTGCAAGTATTGACAAAAAGCTTTAAATAACTAGCAACCCGTATTGTCACAGAAGGAAATTATATAAAACCTGCCGATGCATCCAATAAACAGGAAGCAGTACAGCCATTTATGAAGAAAAGAGTTGTACAATTTTATTTGTTATAAGTAAATTGCAAAATTTGTGTTTTTAATAAATATTCTAAAAAGTTGGGACATTACTTATTTTTTGATTAGAACGGTTTTCTTTTTATAAAATGAAAGGCTGTGTATATGCTTTATTCACTTATCCAAGAATAAAAACAGCAACCTGGTACCAAAGTGCAAGAGCAATAATCACAAGAGCAGAAATGATTTTTATCAAATTCTTTTTGGAAAAATAGTTCTTGTCCGGGTAAACTTCTAAAAAAGTGACAATGATGAGAAGAGCTGATAAAAATGGCAGTGTTAAATAATCTGCAACCTTTGTTAAATAGATAATTCCCAGAATAAAGCTGATAATGGTGATTGGAAGATAAAGCCAGCGTTTCTTTTTTAACGTTTCAGTCAATTTTATACACTCCTTATACTTGTACTTTATATTAAGCATATTATGAATGGATTAATTTTATACTAGAAAAAAGGTTAACAGGCACATCTGACAAATGTGCCCGTTAACCTTTTTTGACTGGCCGATAAAATCACCTATAGAGGATGTTCTAACGTTTCTGCTATGTGCAGCTTATACTGCCCGCATGCTCCTGCTCTAAAGCACATTCCTTTTAGTGGATATGACGGTATAAGCCGATTACCTTGCCGAGAATAGATACGTTTTCGTAATAGAGAGGTTCCATCGTTGCATTTTCGGGCTGGAGGCGGAAACGGGTCTTTTCTTTAAAAAAACGTTTGACAGTCGCTTCATTTTCATCCGTCATTGCTACAACGATATCTCCATTATCCGCAGAGCTTTGCTGTTTTACGATAACCATATCTTTGTCGAGGATGCCTGCTTCAATCATACTGTCTCCATCAATGACAAGTACAAACAGATTATCCTCCGGTCCGGCAGAAGAGCTGGGAACGGGAATAAACTCTTCCACATTTTCAATCGCAGTAATCGGGATTCCGGCTGTTACCTTCCCTATTACAGGTACATAAATGGCCTTATCCTTAGGCGCATCATTCTCATTATTATATATGATCTCGATGGCACGAGGTTTGGTCGGGTCTCTCCGAATATATCCTTTGTTTTCTAATCTTTCTAAATGACCGTGAACAGTAGAGCTTGAAGCTAACCCGACAGCTACTGCAATTTCACGTACGGA
Source organism: Oceanobacillus oncorhynchi (assembly GCF_000821065.1). Lineage (GTDB taxonomy): Bacteria > Bacillota > Bacilli > Bacillales > Amphibacillaceae > Oceanobacillus > Oceanobacillus oncorhynchi. The sequence continues at coordinate 4,037,484 of NZ_CDGG01000001.1, read as the reverse complement.
AGGCGGATAGCCCTTCTGCTCTACTTGATCTTTAATAAAGTCAAAAATCATCTGCTGTCTTTTTGATAGTTTTGTCATGACTTACTCCCCTCTAGCATAGGTATTTGTTATTCATAGTATAGCATTGAATGAATCAATTTACAAACAAATGTTCTAAAAAGTATTGACAGGAACAGTTGTTCTGAATATACTATAGTAAGAACAACTGTTCCGGAACCAGATAAAATATCGAAGGGGAGTTTTAATATGTTTGAAAAACTGATGAAGTCTGATGCTTTTTATATTGTAGCTTTTATTATTGCGTTAATATTTTTATATACGATGATGGTTACAATTTAAGTGATTGACCAGACGACTGATTTCCTTGCTTATTTTGTAGAGAGCAAATATGCTGGTAAGACAGATTCTGTAAAGAATTGTCACCGAAAAGTTGAAAAAGAGCGGTTTATTATTGGAGGATAAAACATTGAGAACGATTATTTATTGTCGGGTAAGTACAGAAAAAGAAACACAAGAAACATCACTTCAAAGACAATATGAAGAGTTATCTGCGCTGGCCGATAAATTAAATTTTACGGTTGTGGATTGTATTCAGGAGAAGGCCAGCGGCTATGACATTGATAGAGATGGCATATTTAAGCTTCTTGATTATTTTTCTCATCAAGAAGCTGATTGTCTTTGTATTCAAGATGAAACAAGGCTTGGAAGAGGAAATACAAAAATTGCTTTATTTCATCAGCTCCGGAAAATTAATATCCCCATTTACACGGTTACCCATGAAGGAGAACTTGAGCTGAATGAAGCGGATTCGATGGTGTTGAACATCGTCGGTATAGTGGAAGAATATCAGCGTAAACTACATAATATGAAAATAAAAAGGGGAATGCGACGTGCTGTATCAAATGGGTATAACCCTCAAGAAAATTTACATCATATCAATCAATCCCCGGGAAGAGAACGCGCTGAAATTCCGATGGAAGAGATTGTGCGGCTGCGGCAGAATAAATTAACGTTTCAAGAAATCACAACAGTTTTAAAAGGACTTGGATTTCATGCATCAAAGGCAACCATCCATCGCCGCTACCAGGAATATATCAATTCCTTGAATGAAAGTGAATCGTGACGTAAGATAAAGAAACAGGAAGGTTATTTTAACTCCTGTTTTTTTAATCGAAGGAGGGACAAGCTATGTTGTCTAAAGATAAATTAAATAGAATAAATATGTTAGCTAATAAAGCGAAAAGTGAAGGCTTAACAGAAGAAGAAAAAACAGAACAGCAAAATCTTCGAAAAGAATACCTGGCAAATGTACGGGGTTCTTTTAAAAATCATCTAAAAGGGATGACAGTCATTGACCCGGCCGGGAATGATGTGACCCCGCAAAAGCTTCGTGATTACCAGGAACGTAATAAGAAACACTGATACATCATATTAACTTAGCTTGTATCGTATCGGATTTCATTATAAAATAGAGGAAGAAACAGAATATGTTTTGAAGTGGAAGGAGAAAAACAATGACACAACAAGTTGAGGAACTATCCATCAATACCATTCGCACGCTCTCCATCGATGCAATTGAAAAAGCAAACTCCGGGCATCCGGGATTACCGATGGGTGCGGCACCGATGGCGTATACACTCTGGACAGATTTTATGAATCACAATCCAAAGCATTCCAAATGGTTCAATCGTGACCGTTTTGTATTGTCTGCAGGTCATGGTTCCATGCTGCTGTACAGTCTGTTACACTTATCAGGCTATAATGTATCTATCGATGATTTAAAAGGATTCCGCCAATGGGATTCGAAAACACCGGGACATCCGGAAGTGCATCATACGGATGGTGTAGAAGCAACAACGGGTCCATTGGGACAAGGCATTGCGATGTCAGTAGGAATGGCAATGGCGGAAGCACACTTAGGTGCTGTGTATAATAAAGAAAAGTATAATGTGGTCGATCATTATACATACGCGATTGTCAGTGACGGAGACTTAATGGAAGGAATCTCGCATGAAGCTGCATCGTTAGCCGGCCATATGGGCTTAGGTAAACTGATTGCTTTGTATGATTCCAATGATATTTCATTAGACGGCGATTTAGACCGTTCTTTCTCTGAGAATACGGAACAACGCTTTAAAGCATATGGCTGGCAGGTATTGCGGGTGGAAGACGGCAATGATGTCAACGCCATTCGCCAGGCAATCAAAGAAGCACAGCAAAACCAGGACCAGCCGACATTGATTGAAGTAAAAACAGTTATCGGTTATGGTTCTCCAAATAAATCTGCTTCCAGTGCTTCCCATGGCGCACCGCTTGGGGCAGATGAAGTGAAACTGACTAAAGAAGCCTATAAATGGACGCATGAAGATTTCTATGTGCCGGAGGAAGTATATGCTGACTTTAAAGAAAAAATCGTGAATGACGGTTCCGAAAAAGAAGCAGCATGGGACGAGCTGGTTGCTGCTTATCAAGAAGCCTATCCGGAATTAGGAAAACAGTTCGAGCTTGCTTTAAAAGGAGAGCTTCCTGAAAACTGGCATGAAAATCTTCCTGTATTTGAAGAAGGATCTAAATTTGCTACACGTGCGTCCTCCGGGGAAGTATTAAACGCTGTAGCTAAATCCGTTCCGAATTTCTTTGGCGGAAGTGCCGACCTTGCCGGTTCGAACAAAACAACAATCAATGACGAAGCGGACTTTACCAAGGCAGATTATGCCGGACGTAATATCTGGTTTGGTGTACGTGAACATGCAATGGGTGCTGCTTTAAATGGCATGGCGCTTCACGGAGGACTTCATGTCTTCGGTGGAACCTTCTTTGTCTTCAGTGACTATTTACGTCCATCCATTCGTCTGGCGTCGATTATGAATATGCCGGTAACGTATGTGTTTACGCATGATTCGATTGCAGTCGGGGAAGACGGTCCGACCCATGAGCCTGTGGAGCAATTAGCTGCTTTACGTGCGATGCCTCATCTTTCATTAATCCGTCCAGCGGATGCGAATGAGGTACAGGCAGCATGGCGCTTAGCTTTGGAATCAACAGATCAGCCGACAGCGCTTGTATTGACACGTCAAAACCTGCCTACCTTAGCAAATACCGCAGAATTAGCCTATGAAGGGGTTAAAAAAGGTGCGTACATTGTAAGTAAATCCGAAAAAGAAACACCGGATGCGCTTCTTTTAGCTACCGGTTCCGAGGTTCAACTGGCAGTTGCAGCACAGGAAGCATTGAAGGAAAAAGGTGTCGATGCACAGGTAGTAAGTATGCCTTCATGGGATCGCTTTGAAGCGCAGGATGAAGCATATAAAAACGAAGTACTTCCAAAAGAAGTCACAGCCAGAGTCGGGATTGAAATGGCTGCGTCATTCGGATGGGACCGTTATGTAGGCTTTGAAGGAAAAACACTCACAATTGACCGTTTTGGTGCTTCTGCGAATGGCGATTTATTGATTGAGAAATTTGGTTTTACAGTAGATAACGTTGTTCAATTAGTAGAAGAAGTGACGAAATAAGGAATATTTAAATATTTTATGTCATGAGGAAGAGAGATGCTAGCATCTCTCTTCTTTCGTATCTATTATAATTGTTGCTCGATAAAATGGATGATTTCTTTCCGTTCTTGTTCGGTGCAGGAAAACTGTTGCTCTATAGTTTCCAAATATTTTCCAGCCTTTTTCAGCTCTGCAACGCTTTTTTTCATATAGGATTTATAATGGTTATTTATTTTGTTAATTTCACCAGCATATTTCTCATCTGTTCCAGGCGTGACGGTTTCTTCGTATAAATCAATAACTACTTCCCCTTCTCTAGTTGGGAAAAATTCATGGGGATCAGTACTGTCAAATATACAAAAATCCAAATCTGGAACTAATACCATATCAATACTATTTGGATCAAAACTACAATGATAAATTTCAGTATCATAACCATATTCAATACAAGCACTCGCTACTTTTTTCATAAATGTTGACTTGCCTGTTCCAGCTCTCCCTTTTACATAAAAAACGCAGGATAGTTTTTCTGTAATATGAGGGACGACATTGACCGGACCATCTACAGTTGTGGTACCAAAAAGGCGGTGATACTCGTGGCCATCTTGATCCTTCTTCGATTGTCCTTCTAAGACTTCTTGAATAAACGTATCGGCAATTTCATTCGCCCGCTTAAAGTTCATTTCTTTAATATAGATCTCTTCCAGATCATCATGTATGCGTAACCCTGTTTCCAAATGTTTATATGCTTTTTCTGTGTAGTGAATGAATTTTTCTTCTAGTTTCTCTTTTCTTACCGAAATGTCTTGTGTAAATCGATTTAAATCCAGTTCGATTCCTTCACGCATATCATCTGGTATAATGGAATCATTTAAAAAAGCGAGTCTCTTTTCAGGTATAACCACACCATCCAAATAATGTTCACCCAACGCACTTTTTAACACTTCTACTTCATAGGTAGCTTCATATTTTGTGATTATATCTTTTAAAATTTTTGCTTTCACCGTTTGAGAAGAGTGTTTTAAACGAAAGATTTGCTGTATACGTTCTAAATTGGAAGGCAGTAAATTCACAAATCCCACCGCTGTATTTGCCGTAACATAATAATAATTTCTCAAGAAGACACTTCCTTTTTGATTTGAAATTTTGGGCTTTTGTTTAATTAATTTATGCTGCTTCCCATTTTTGGTGAATGTAATTGGTTGTTTGATAGTGGATCAATACCAAAATCAATGGTTGACAGACAGTAGTTAAATTGATAGTGGTAACCGCTACGGAAAAATACTGCGCTAATTAGTCTCTTTACTCATATCTATTCATTAATATCAACCATTGATTTTGGTGAAGAGCCTTGATAGTATAACATAATTATTTGATATGATAATTGTATCAATGATGATATGGAAAAAATGTTTCAAAAGAAATTCAAGTAGGGGAAAGCAGAAATCAAAAATCAGCAGATTGACAGACTTCTCTTAAATTCCTGAAAGAGAAAAGTAGACGCCAAGTTTTCTTTATTGTTTCGACAAAAGAAGTTGTTCTTTGCACACTATTATGACAACTTTCGGAAATAGATTCCTCTATAATGATAGTCAAAGGGGGAATACGTGATGAATGAATACGCAATTTATTGGATAGAAGAAAATGTAGCAAAAAATTATTATCATAAAAGTGATTTATTACATCGTTTCTTTTTAGAATGTGCTGAAAAAGAGGACGAAGTAATAATTAGAAAGCAATTTCGATTTATCACTCGAAAAATCCATTTTTACAAGTTTGCTATGCATTTAAAGACGTTTTCTTCGCCGGATATTTATGTGAAACGAATTGGAAATAGAGTGCTTGTAAAAAAAGGAGAAGAATCACTCTGCTTATATATTGAAAATGGGGAATTGATTTTAAGGTGTCGCCATTTAGCCGTTGCGGTATCACTGCTTTTTCCTATATTAGAAGATATTCATCCTTATTTCTTTGTCCAAGGAAAAGATACACCACAATATGGATGGATTTCTCCTAAATCTATAAAAGAGCTCAATGATGAAAGTCAAGTGTTGTATAATTTCCTCTAATCTAATATACTGTATTAGAGACAACACGAAGGAGGAAATTTTGTAACATGAGTACGATATGGGTAGTATTAATTGCAATTGCAGCTTTAATTGCTGGTGTTGCTCTTGGATTTTTCATTGCTAGAAAATATATGATGAACTACTTGAAAAAGAATCCGCCAATAAATGAGCAAATGCTTCGTACATTGATGATGCAAATGGGCCAGAAGCCGTCACAGAAGAAAATTAATCAAATGATGCGGGCGATGAATAATCAGAATCAGTCTGGGAAATAATTGATAATTATTTTATGGACAAGCACTAAAACCACTTTTTAGAAGGTGGTTTTTCTTATTGGTCAAAATTTTTTTCAGCATAGTAAAAATTTAAATTGTGCAGGATCAAAGTGCTCGGGTTTAGAAGCGCTTTGTCAGTATACATAGGATGTGCGGACACGTTGGAATCAGTATATGGTCATCCAGGTAAAGCTTAACGAAGGGGAGTTTTTCAAAAAAAATAGTCATTCGCCTTCCCAATTTGAATGAAGCTGCATAAGTTAAAGTAGTTCGAATAGAGGAGGTTATATACACATGGGTAGAGAAGAATGTTGTGATAATCGTCAAAGCTTTGGCTCAGCGGGCTTTGCGTTATTAGTTGTGTTATTTATTTTGTTGATTATTATTGGAACAGCATACTCCGGCGGCAACCAGTGCTACACGGGTGGCTACTACTGTTAATGATTAAAAAACCTGGTATTCGTGAAAGGGATTTCGATAAGCGGGCTTCTGCTTTCAAAAATCTCTTATGCACTGGCGCCCAAGCCTTTGCTCGAATGCCCTATTTGCTGAAAAACAAGAAGACGTCCTGGCGGATGAATTGCCAGGGCGTCTTTTTTCAATTAGTTTCCCAGGTTTTGCAATGTTTTTAACGATACTTTTTTACGTAAATAAATGTGTGCTATATCGGTAACAATGAACGTGGAAAGCAGTAAAATAAGCATAATCAGATAAACATTCGTTATATTCATATTCCAAAGAATAATCGTTATCATCCCGAAAAGAGCAATTTGTCCAAGCGAAATAAAGAAAGGGATGAATCTCCCTTTAAATAATTCCTGTTCGTCTGTCCAGTGAAGCTTTGGATGATAGACATCAATAAAGAAGTTAATCACGACGGCTAACCAATTATACAGCAAGGTAATTCCTATCCAGCCAATGAATATATGAATTGGAATGTTTACATAAATGCCGACACCAATAAGCAATAAAAACGGCAGCATAGACATAAGATAGGCAACATATAATTTTGCGTTTATCAAATGCTGAAATGGTATTGGCAAAAATAAATTTAATTTTATGCTTGCTCCTTCTCTGGAAATAGCAGTGGAGGCTGTAACATTGGTACTTAATAAAAAAATCGATATCATAAATAAGGTCAGAAAAAGATTTTTTTCTGGTGCAGCAGAGACAAGTGCTGCCAGATCATTTCCCATATCCAAAAATAGAATCACCGTTATAAATACCGGGAAAAATAATGCCTGAATGACACACTGCATTAGAAAAGCAGGGGTGCGAAAAATCATTTTAAATTCCTTCAGCAGATATGTTTTTAAAATTGAACGCTGCTGTGTTAATTTTTGAGATGCTTTAGCTGATAAATTTCCTTTGCTTCCCGAACTCATTCCCCGGACACCCTTCAAATAAAATCGCTGTCCAGCCCAAATAAATAAGAGAACACAAAGGATAAACACAGCCAGAAGTGCAAGCAGGAAAAGAAGACCGGACCAATCAGCCGCAAAATGGAGACTGCCTGCTCCGAAATAAGCCGGTGGAAAGATCATGGTTATCATTCGCAGTAAACCTTCTTGCTCCTGCATATAGGTCGTAAACGTATCAAGCATTGCCGCATCGTCCATGTTGAGACGAACAAGTACGTTAACGAGAATAACAAATAGTAAGGAACCGATACCCATAAAGATTTTGGAGCGATCCTTGTTTTTGGCGATATTGACATAACGCATGATAAACATCAGGATAACCGCTACAAGACTAAATGGAATAATTGGAAAAATGATAAACAAAATGAAGCCATAGACATAAAATAGAATAGGCGCACTGCTGATACTTCCATACATAAATAAAAATGGCAGAAATAAAAGTGCTGCAATGCCATAATTATAAATTAGCGGATTTGCTGCTTTGCCAACCAATAATTGATAAGGATGTACCGGCAGTGGAATATAAGCTGTAATATCATCAGAAAAATAAAAAGCAGATAAAATCATAATAAATGAAAGAAAAAACAGGATAGCTGCAATAAAAAGCAATGCCAAACCGAGTAGCATACTTTCCTGGTTTACTTCAGCCAGCATGTGATAAGCATGTGTAACCATAGAATGTATTCCTTGCATAAGCATAATAAAAAATGGAATAAGAATCAGGGAAACAATAATATAAATCCATGTATTACTTTGTTTGCCTGCTGAAGAATACTGCATTCTTAACATTATTTTTGTAATTGTCCATGTATTACGCATCATTGGTTAGCTCCAAAAATACATTTTCCAGAGATTGGTCGGTTTGATATTCTGCCTGCAGTTCATCAATTGTTCCATAAAATAAAAGCTCTCCGTGATTAATAATTGCCACTTCATCACAGAGCTGTTCTACGACCTCCAGGCCATGGCTGGAGAAGAAAACCGTATTTCCTTTATCAGCGTGCTCCCGCATCATTTGTTTTAAAGCATAGGACGATTTTGGATCCAGACCAGTTAATGGTTCGTCTAAAATCCAAATATCCGGATCGTGCAGCAGTACAGAAGTAACCATTATTTTTTGCCGCATTCCATGAGAGTAACTCTGAATATAATTTCCCAAGGCATGGTCGATTGAAAATTGTTTTGTATAATAGGCTATCTTTTCCTGCCGCACGTCCTCAGGAACCTGATAAATATCAGCAATAAAATTAAGGTATTCCAAGCCTTTTAGCCTCAGAAAAATATCAGAACGGTCTGGAACAAATCCAAAAATCTCTTTTGCCTTTAAGGGCTCTTTATCAATATCAATGCCATTTAAAGTAATTGTTCCTTTATCGATGGGTAAGATACCGGTCATCATATTGATTGTGGTAGATTTCCCAGCGCCATTTGGTCCAAGAAAGCCGACGATTTTTCCATCTGGGATGGTCAATGATAAATCTTGGATAATATGATGATGTCCATCAAAGCTTTTATTGATTCGAGAAATTTCTATCATCCAAAAACCTCCATTTCTACACTTATATTAGAAATTGTATTGTCAGGTAAATATAAACTTATCGTAACATGCGGCTGCATTTTCACAAAATTAATTTCCCATCTTTAAGAAATAAAAGGCATTTTCTTTTCGAAGGTGATTGGATTTATCACCTTGCAAATAATAGCCAGCAGTATGGTTTCTTTTTAAAAAATGAGCAATGCTCATACAAGCAAAGGTAAGATACTGTTCGTTTCAGAAAGGTTGTGTTAGAATTTACAATGGACTCTGGGTATGAAACCTCATTTAATATTTAATGGATTTCTTATAAAGTATCGTGTATATAGAAGACAGAAAGGAAGAAGAATGAATGATAACAAGAAAAAGTAAGCGGGAAGTTCAGCAAATGCAGGAAGCAGCTGATTTGCTGGTAGCCACACATAAAGAAATCGCAAAACGGATTAAACCGGGCGTAACAACACTCGAATTGGACGCATTTGTAGAAAGATTTTTAGAAGAGCATGGAGCAACGCCGGAGCAAAAAGGCTATAATGGCTATCCTTATGCGATTTGCGCTTCTTTAAATGATGAAATTTGTCATGGCTTTCCAACAGATAGACCCTTAGAAGACGGAGATATTGTAACTATTGATATGGTTGTTAATTTAAATGGAGGCTTGGCTGATTCTGCGTGGACATATGCTGTCGGCAATGTAGACGAAAAAGGACAGAAGCTGATTGAAGTAACGAAGGAAGCATTGTACAAAGGTCTTGCTCAGGCAAAGCACGGCAATCGTTTGGGTGACATAGGCCACGCGATTCAATCGTATGCGGAGGCGGAAGGTTTTTCTGTTGTGCGAGATTTTACCGGCCATGGAATCGGACCGACGATTCATGAAGATCCGCATGTACCACATTACGGACTGCCAAATAAAGGCATTCGTTTAAAAGAGGGAATGGTTATTACGATTGAGCCAATGATCAATGAAGGCGACTGGCGCAGCAAGATGGATGATAATGGCTGGACTGCAAGAACGGTTGATAAAGGACGCTCCGCCCAGTTTGAGCATCAAATCGTTGTTACAAAGGAAGAGCCGATTATTTTAACAGAGCAGGATAAATAATAAAAATACTCCCTAATGTGTGAGCATGAAATTTCGCATTAGGGAGTATTTTTTCGATTATTTTTTCGCTGTTCGGGCTCCAAATAAAATAGTAATCACGGGACTTAACAGGCAGAAAAATGCAAACGGCAGGTAGGTCAGTACAGGAATGCCTAAGACATCTGCGATAAACACTCCGCATACGCTCCAGGGAACAAGCGGATTAATTACTGTTCCTGCATCTTCCAACGTACGGGATAATGCTTTTTTCGTTAGCCCGGCTCTTTCATAAATTTGCTGAAATGTTTCGCCGGTTAACAGAATTGATAAATACTGCTCCCCGATAAAAACATTCACCCCAATTGCCGTCCCTGCAGTGGAAGCGATGATGGACCTTGTTCTTTTAAGTCGTTTTTGCAGTGCTTCTAAAATGGCCGGCAAAATACCAGTAACAAACAATAATCCGCCAAAGCTTAAAGCGAGAAGTACAAGGGCGATCGTGAAGAACATGCTTTCCAGACCGCCTTTTGTAATTAATTCATTAACAGGATCAAAATCAGAATTTCCAGTATAGCCGCCAAACCAGATAGCAGGAATAGCGCTTAAAGGAAATTTATTAACAGCAATCGCAATGATACTGGCAACGACACTGCTTATAGATAAAGATAAGAAAGCAGACAATTTAATAATTGTACAGCCAATCAATACTATCAATGGGATCCAGGAACTCCAATGTATCAATCCTGTTCCTTGTAATGCCTCCTGATACTGTGCAATATTATTGCTGGCATGGGAGCCACTTGGTGATAGTATTGCAAAAGCAATAAACGAAATAATAAATGCAGGAATCGTTGTTAAACTAATATGTTTAATATGTTCAAATAAATCGACACCGACGATCGTTGAAGCAAGGTTGGTTGTATCAGATAATGGAGACATTTTATCACCAAAGAAAGCTCCGGAAACAATTGCTCCTGCTGTAATCGCCAAAGAAGCGTCCATCGCCCCGGCCATTCCTATCAGAGCAACGCCGACAGTTGCAGTAGTAGTCAGGGAGCTTCCTAAAGAGATACCAATAATACCGGTAATAGCAAAAACAACCGCATAAAACCATGTAGTTGAGATAAGAGATAAACCAGTTGTCATCAAGACAGGAATGGTTCCGCTTATCATCCAGCTGCTGATTAGAATACCAATTACAAAGAATAAGAATACCGCTCCCATTGCAGAACCGGCTCCTAAGCCCATCGCCTTTTGCAGAGATTGGTAAGTGATTTTATTCCATAATCCATAACCAACCAAAATAAATATAGCGATAAGGATAGGAATATGCGGTGCAGCTTCCAGTCCAATCATAAAAAAGCTGATAATCCCCACAAGCAGGATGAGGAAAACGACGGAAACAAGTAATGAAGGGTGGTGTTTTGCTTTAATTGAATTCATTTTTAATTACCTCCTTGGCTTTGCATATGTATAAGATATGCCTATTTTTCTATAAGAAATGTAAAAAGCTGCAGCATGATCGTTTTAAACCAATAAAAAAACTCCGCCCCTATAGAAAGGGACGAAGTAAATCTCCGCGTTACCACCCTAGTTGATGCACATAAGTACATCCGCTTGATTTCAGTGACAGGTTTTAAAATAAAGCCTGTAATTCAACTATTATATACCAAGGTTTGCACCAGCCACCTTGTCTCTAAATAACTGTCATATAATAATCTACTGCGGACTTTTACTGTCAAAACGATTGAATTGTTAATAATGACTATACAATTAATTTACTTGAATTGTCAATAAGAGATTCAAATAATTGCTATTTACGTATTTATTTTTTGAGAACAATAAGTGTACATGATGCCTTTTTCAAAAGTTGACTTAGCTTTCTCTTTTCGCAGACAAATTCACAAGAATTCCGGCACAAACCATCATTATAATAATGGAAGAGCCTCCATAGCTGACGAATGGTAATGTTACTCCCGTTATCGGTAACATACCAGAAATCGCTCCTAAATTAATCACTGCCTGGATCATAATCAGAAAAGTGATTCCTATTGCCAGTAATTGATAAAAGGAATTGGACAGCTGTTTGGCGATGAAGATACCTCTAAACAGGATAATCATATAGCAAGCAAGAACTATCAGTAAGCCTGCTGCTCCGAGCTCTTCTATCGTAATTGCCATAATAAAATCGGTATGTGCTTCTGGGAGATAGCCGAGCTTTTGTGTACTGTTACCTATTCCGTTTCCCATTAATCCGCCGCTATTGATTGCAAGCAAAGAATTTGCAAGCTGGTAGCCATTCTCTGAAAACTCCTCAAACGGCTGCCTGAAGGAAGTCAAACGATTCAAACGATAGGCTGAGCTTAGGGCGAAGTAAACCGTACCTACAGCAGCAACACTTCCCAATAAAAAAATATGCCGTTTTTTTACACCACTGCATGTAACAATAATTCCGCAAGCGGCCAAAATAATTCCGGCTGCTCCTAAATCAGGCTGTGATAAAATGAATAAAAAAACAAGCAGCAAGATGATGACCGGAGGCAGGACGCCATGTACGAAATGGTTGATATACGACTGTTTTTTTGCATAAATCGAGGCAAAGTAAATGACCATGGATATCTTCACCACTTCTGACGGCTGAAATAAAAATCCGCCAATCGCAATCCAGCGCTGGGAGAAGTTGCGTTCTACTCCTATATTTGGTATTAAAACAGCTATTAGCAGAATTAACGAGAGCATTACAAGCGCGGGACTCCATCTGGCATATAGTGCAGGGTTTATTAACGCAGCCAAGGTAAAGAAGGCTATGCCGATTAAGAGCCATTGCAGCTGTTTTACAAAAAAGTAATTTCCGCTATCATAGTACATTTGTCCAATTGGAAAGCTTGCACTGTATACCATCAACAGTCCAAAAATTGATAAAATACCTACCGCACCAATTAACAAAAAGTCCATTTTCTTTACTTTTGCCCAAAGCATATTCTCATCCTAACTATATAAAAATCATGCATGAATGCTCTTTTTTGAGAACAGTTCATGTTTGCCTCCCATAATTGAATATTGCCGGCCAGGCTGATTATTATTGAAATACTTAAAAATCATGGTTTTCGGTAATTCCTATTAAATATACTAGGGGTGTTGACAATTCGTCAAATTACGCAGCGTTTTTCTCCTGGATTGTAATAAATAGAGTACGTGAAAGGAGGTTGGAAATACTTGTTCGTGATATGAGGACCTTACTTGAACTAGAAGGAGGATTCATAATTAGTTAGTATTCACTGTCAGGGGTAGAAGGGGGCAGAAGAGGTAAAAAACGAATGATAACTTTGACGACAGGAACAACAGAGAAATTTTCCTGCTATCGACATTGGACGAAATTATTTTGACAGAGGAGCAAATGTAGCTTCATTTTATAAAAAAGGAAAATACAAATATTAAAATGAACCATTCTCTAAGGATATAGAAAATGGTTCATCTTGTTTCTGAAGTTTACTTTTTATTTTCTTCATAAGGTTCAATATGAATCAATGCGTGATTTATTCCGTATTCTTTGTAAAGATACTCCTCAATATGCTCTGTGATAGCATGGCTGTCAACAACATTTAAGGTGGGATCCACTAAAATAGTTATATCTAAAAGCTCTTGATTGCCATGAATACGGCCTTTAATATCAACAACCTCCCGTACATTTTTAAAGGTGCGGATAGCTTCCTTCATTTCATCTAATTTCTTATAATCAAATCCATCTGTCAGCGTAACCGTAGAATCTTTAAAAATATCCCATGCTGTTTTGCAGATGATTAATCCGACCAATATCGCTACAATCGGATCTAACCAAAATAGTCCGAATTGGGCTCCGATAATGCCGATAAATACGCCAATACTTACAAAAGCGTCTGAACGGTTATCCATTGCTGCCGCATAAAGTGCACTGCTTCCGATTTTTTTGGACAGTTTTAAATTATAACGGAAGACACCCAGCATAACCAATGCAGCGAATATAGCTACCCAGGCTGTCAGCATATCAGGCTGTTCATAATCGGATGCATAAAGTGTCCGGCCTGCAGTAAATATGACTTGAAGGCCGATAAACATCATAATAAAAGCGGCAAATAGAGAAGCGATACTTTCTGCACGGTAATGGCCGTAGCGGTGGACGGAATCTGCAGGTTTGACCGCTATTTTTAATCCGACTAATACAGCAACGGAAGCAATAATATCGGTAAAGTTATTTAAACCGTCAGCGCGCAGCCCTTCTGAATTTCCGATGGAGGCAATATAAAGCTTTAAAATGGCTAAAAAGATATAAGCGATGATGCTGAGCCAAGCTCCTTTTTCCCCGGTTTTTAAGTTTTCATTATGATTATTCATCTTTAATCCCACCATATTCTAAAATTAACTAGATATCTCCATACCATATTCAAGTTAGCTTATATAGTCTATCAAATCACTTACTGGTGGGTCTAGAGAAAAATAACAGACCACAGGAAGAGTTATTGAGAATTGTAAGCATATTTTCCTTTGGGAAACAATCATTGCTATGGCAGTATTTATTGTTTCTTTTTATATATAAAATGATTCAGAAAATAAGGCGCTTGCATAGATGAAAATAAATAAGAAAAAAATGGATAATATTTATAAGTTGAAATTTATTGAAAGTTTGTGCATAATGGGTAAAAGGCTTTAAGGGGGAAACTTCCATGAAACAAGAAAAAGTCGTATACCGTTTTTTTCAGTATGTAGGAGAACCGTTAACAGCACGAAAAGAAATGGCATTTGAAGAGAAGCTTGCTGCTCAATTATTATTGGACGAACTTGTATTTAAATGGAACAAATCTCATTTAGAAGAAGAAATAAATCAAGCCATTGAAACAAATAATTATGTAGATTTTAAAAAATATAGTGAAGCTTATAAACAATATGTGTGGGAAGATTAACTATAAAGGTATAGGTGCCTGAGACCAAGTGCGCCTATACCTTTTTTTTAGGAATAAGAAACCTTATAAAAGTTGAAGGCAGTCGATTCAATGGGTTTCATGGGGTGAGTAATCTTAGGCCCCGAGAGTAAAAAAAAAGTTTGCTTTTTTCTGCGAGGTCTTCCCGCTGGGACTGGGACTGCGATTACTCGTCCCACCGAAAACCATTGCGATTGCTCGCCCCATCAAAATCGTCGCTAGAATTAGCTTTATTTCTTTATAAGAAAGCTAATGAAACATATTTATTCTTAGATGGGAGCGGAGGGAAGTTGACTACTGCGGGAAAAGCAACAGGTGAAGACCCCGGAGGAAGCGGTTTTGTTCCGAGGAGGCTGAGCCGTTGCCCACGGAAAGCGACTTCCCGTAGCGGACATCTCTTCGACAAGGACACCGATGTTTTAAAGACCAAGCGGTATTCTTGTTTTTTTATTTGGAGTATGGCAGTTATCTTTTGCACGCTCCAAGTAAATAGCAGTTGTGAGAACATTCATGTCAGCATATACTGCATGCAGAAAAGACGGAATATAGGTTTTTTTAAGAAATAATATTAAATTAAAAAAATAGATAGGATTAACCAAATAAATCCATTATAATGCAAGTAAAGGAGGGGGATAAAGTGGACGCAAAATCGAGAAAGAAAATACAGCGCAGCTGGATGATGTACGATTTCGGGAATTCAGCTTTTGCAACAACGATGATGGCTGCAGTACTACCCGTTTATTATTCAACAGTTGCTGCATCTGGTCTGGATGATCATTTAGCAACAAGCTATTGGGGATATTCACAATCTATCTCTGTGCTGATTGTAGCTATTCTTGCACCGATACTTGGTGCCATCAGTGATTTTTCAGCAGCAAAGAAAAAATTTCTTCGTTTTTTCGCATTTATGGGGATTATTGCAAGTATTTTAATGATCTTCATCAGTGAGGGAGATTATTTACTGGCCTCTTTATTATTCATTATTGGTTCGATTGGATTTTCGGGCGGTAATATTTTTTATGATGGATTTTTACCGGAGATTGCTGAAAAAGAAGAGATGGACAAAGTATCATCAGGCGGTTTTGCCTATGGATATATTGGAGGCGGTATTTTATTAGCTGTTAATGTGATGATGATATTAAACCCATCCTGGTTCGGGATTCCTGATACAGAATGGGCAACCAGAATTTCGCTTGCTTCTGTAGGTATCTGGTGGCTGATTTTTACGATTCCGCTCCTGAAAAATATAAAAGAAGAGAAAAAAGAGAAAGTAAAGCGGGAAAAATCATATATAGCCATTGGTTTTTCCAGAGTCGGAAACACCTTCCGGGAGATAAAGCAATTTAAACAGCTGGCTATTTTTCTGATTGCATTTTGGCTTTATAATGATGGAATTTCTACCATCATCCGAATGGCAACTGTTTATGGAAGTGAGATTGGGATTGGTCAGAATGATTTGATTATTGCGTTATTGATTACCCAATTTGTCGGCATACCATTTACCTTCTTTTTCGGTTGGCTGGCAACAAAGATTACAGCAAAGAAAGCATTATTTATCACATTGTACATCTATTTAGGAATAGTCATTATTGGTTATTTTATGAGCACTGCTCTTCATTTTTATATGCTGGCAATTATTGTAGGAATGGTTCAAGGAGGAGCACAATCATTGAGCCGCTCCATTTTTGGACGTATGATACCAACTGGAAAGCATGCGGAGTTTTTTGGATTTTATGGTATTTCATCCAAGTTCGCGGCAGTAGTCGGCCCATTTATATTTGCGCTTATTGGACAATTGACGGGAAACAGCCGCTTAGGCATTTTATCGCTTATTTTCTTCTTTATTATCGGAATCATTCTCTTGAAATTCGTGGATATTGATAAAGGAATAGAAGAGGCAAGGAGAGCTTCGAATAAAAAAGAGGAAGTCAACGTACGCCCGCAATAAAGATAAGCACATGCTGAGAGGAGTCTTGAACCAAAGAGCATGTGCTTCTTTTTCTTATATAATTGGTACACTAAAGCGGTTTATATCATGATTCGCTACAGGTGTGCCGGTATCATATGAAATATTGCCGATACGGCGGATAAGCTGCGCTTTTACTGATTCTCCGCCTTCATTCCAATAATCCGTAACCAAAGGAAGCAGGCTGACAGCATCATTTAATGCATCCGTATATAACTCTGCAAAGCTTTCCTCCTGTTTTTCTCCAGTAGCTGCATGCACCCACAGCTTATTTTCTTCATTAAGATAATCGATATTTTCATGGATGGGCTGATGAGAATAAGAACTGATAAAAGCTTTTAAGATTTTATTTTTCCAGCCGCCCGGGTCTGCAAAAAGTTTTTGAGCAGTAATCATATCCTGGTAAGCAATCTGAATATCCTTCGTCTGAAAAGATAATTCGGGGTGAAACCTGCGGATAGCATCATCTAATATGTATAAAATGGATACAGGCAATGTGTCACCAACATTGATTTCTGCATATGCCGCATGCTTCCACAGTTCCATTTTACGTGTGTCTAAAGCCATTTTCGTATCAATAAGGGTTTCCAGCTTTTGGTGTTTACTGCCCTGATACCCGGCCCGGTAATGGATATAAGGGTGTGTATGACGGTCCAGCAGATGGTGGGTGATAAAACCTGCCACATAGGCTTTTACTTCATCAGACCCTTCCTGAGCCTGTTCAATCAGGTATATTAGAAAAGGGCCGCATTCTTTTGTGTGCAATGTGTTGCCGATTTCCTGTCCGGTCTTTTGACTGGAAAGCCATGGCCAGAATCGGTAATAAAAGAAAGGGTCAGGTCCTTGAGCGCCTAGAAAGAGAGCATGTCTGGAAGGGGAATGGTGGATATCCCAGGATAATGCATTGCAAGCATCTTCTGCGAAAAAAATATGTGTCCAGATATTCGGCATGATTTATTCTTCCTTTCTTCAATTCAATTGGTATACGTAAAAATAGCTGATATTCTCTGGAAATATGCTTATTCTTATCATATCATGAAAAAGAAATCGAAAAAAATCAAAAAATTTGATACACTAGATATGATTCGAGGAAAAGTTCAAGGAGGAATTAGGATGGATTATCGTGTTGAAAAAGATACTATCGGAGAAATTAAGGTGCCGGCCGACAAATATTGGGGAGCGCAGACACAACGCAGTAAACAGAATTTCCCGATTGGTCAGGAAACTATGCCTGTCGAAATCATTAAAGCGTTTGCAATTTTAAAAAGAAGTACAGCTGTTGCCAACTTTGAACTGGGGTTAATGGAGGAAGAAAAAGCGGAAGCAATAAAATATGCTGCAGACCAAGTATTAGCAGATAAATTAAATGACCATTTTCCATTAGTAGTATGGCAAACAGGAAGCGGAACACAGTCAAATATGAATGTAAATGAAGTATTGGCGTATGTTGGTAATCAATGGCTTCAAGAGCAGGGGAGCGAGTTAAAACTTCATCCGAATGATGATGTAAATAAATCACAAAGTTCAAATGATACATACCCTACAGCGATGCATGTAGCAGCTGTATTGAAATTGGAAGATACCGTACTTCCTGCCGTGAAGCAACTCAAGGACACACTGGAAGAAAAACAAAATAAATTTACGGACATTGTAAAAATAGGGCGGACCCACTTGCAGGATGCAACCCCATTGACGTTAGGCCAGGAAATCAGCGGCTGGCACCGGATGTTAGAAAAATCATACACCATGATTAAAGAGAGTAATGAACATCTGCGGGAGCTGGCTATCGGTGGAACAGCTGTCGGAACGGGTTTAAATGCACATCCGGATTTTTCAGAAAAGGTTTGTAAAGCTATTTCAGCATATACTGATAAAACATTTATTTCTGCTAAAAACAAATTCCATGCATTAACGAGCCATGATGAGACGGTTTATGCGCATGGGGCGTTAAAAGGTCTTGCTGCAGATATGATGAAAATTGCCAATGATGTACGCTGGTTAGCGAGCGGACCGCGTTGTGGTATTGGAGAAATTACGATACCGGCAAATGAGCCTGGAAGCTCGATCATGCCAGGAAAAGTAAATCCGACACAAAGTGAAGCCGTAACGATGGTAGCGACACAGGTGATGGGAAATGATGCGGCAATCGGATTTGCTGCCAGTCAAGGGAATTTTGAACTAAACGTCTTTAAACCGGTGATTGCCTATAACTTCCTGCAATCCAGCCAATTGCTGGCAGATAGCATTCTTTCCTTTGATGAGCGCTGTGCGGTCGGAATTGAAGCGGACCTGGAGCAAATTGAGAAAAACCTGCATGGATCATTAATGCTGGTAACTGCTTTAAACCCGCATATCGGTTATGAAAATGCTGCAAAAATCGCCAAAACAGCATTTGCAGATAATGCAACATTAAAAGAGACAGCAGTTAGGCTTGGTTTATTGACTGCTGAACAATTTGATGAGTATGTAAGACCAGAGGAAATGACACATCCCAAATAAGCTTAGAAAGCAGTACTTTTGAATACGAACATGAAGCAATCAAAAAGCTGAATCCATGCATAGGGTTCAGCTTTTTTAATTTCCAAAAATTAGCTATCATAAGTTGGACGAAACTGCAGAAGATACTTGTACAGGAGGTGATAATCATGGCAAACAACAATTCAAACCAATTAGTAGTGCCTGGAGTACAACAAGCTCTTGATCAAATGAAATATGAAATCGCTCAAGAATTTGGTGTAAACCTTGGTGCAGATTCAACTTCTCGTGCAAACGGTTCTGTAGGTGGAGAAATCACAAAACGCCTAGTGCAGACTGCTCAACAACAAATGCATGGTAAATAATTTTATTAAATAAAATATTACTGGCTAAAAAGGGGAACTTATAATGAGTTCCCCTTTACCAATATCTTCTGTCTTAACGTATCCGCTGTTCACTCTCATTATCAAAGAAGTGGACCTTATTCATATCAAAGGAAAGCTCTAATTCATCCCCGCCTTGAATATCTGCACGAGAATCGACGCGCGCAACAAATTCTTGATTATCGATACTGGAATAAAGAATAGATTCTGCTCCCATCAATTCCGCAACCTCAATTTTGGCTGTCAATTTAGACTCAGGAGAGGATTCTAAGAAGACTAATTCATCATGAATATCTTCCGGACGAACACCGATAGTCAGCTCTTTTCCTTCATAGCCCTGTTCTTTCAGCGGTGCAAGCTTTGGCTGCGGAATCAGGAAGGAATGGTCACCGATTTGGAACTTGTCTCCCTGCAATGTGCCAGTAAAGAAATTCATAGATGGAGATCCGATAAACCCGCCTACAAAAATGTTTTCCGGTAAGTCATACACATCCTTAGGAGCACCAACCTGCTGAATAACACCATCTTTCATTACAACGAGTCTTGTTGCCATTGTCATTGCTTCGGTCTGGTCGTGAGTCACATAGATAGTTGTGGTTTGCAGTCGCTGGTGCAGCTTTTGGATCTCTGCACGCATTTGCACACGCAATTTTGCATCCAGGTTAGATAAAGGTTCGTCCATCAGGAATACCTTGGCATCCCGGACAATCGCACGTCCTAAAGCAACACGCTGTCTTTGTCCGCCGGATAATGCTTTTGGTTTTCTGTCTAAGTATGCTTCTAATCCTAAAATTTTAGCCGCTTGATCAACACGTTTTTTGATTTCTTCTTTTTTAAATTTGCGAAGCTTAAGTCCGAATGCCATATTATCATATACATTCATATGAGGGTATAAGGCATAGTTTTGGAATACCATTGCGATATCTCGATCTTTTGGTGAAACATCATTCATTAATTTCTCATCAATATACAGTTCCCCGTCAGATATTTCTTCCAAGCCGGCAATCATGCGCAATGTAGTTGATTTCCCGCACCCGGATGGCCCGACAAATACAATAAATTCCTTATCTTGAATATGTAAGTTGAAATCTTTTACCGCTAATACATCCTTATCGTATTTCTTTTGAATATGATTTAATTTTAATTCTGCCATGATGACATCTCCTTAAAATGATTTAGTGTTAAAATAAAATGAAAGCGTTTTTCTTATGTTTTTAATTTTACTGAAAAAGCTGTAAAAACAATATGGAGATGTTGCACAAAATTATGACTGGATATTGTGCATATTTGCTAAAATGGCTAAATAAACGGTAAATGCATTATCAAACTGCTTGATATCAATGCCTGTACTTTCATAAAATTTATCGAGTCGATACTGCAGGCTGTTCCTGTGGATATATAAATTCTTTGCTGTTTCAGATACATTTAAATTACATTGAATAAACATTCGAATCGTTTCTAAAGCCTCCAAGTCTGTTAAAAACTCTTTCAAAACCCATTCACTTAATTGCTGCCGTTGCTTATGGGAAAGAATTTCAATAAGAAACGAAGGGTATACCTCGGTATAATCAATCACAGCTGTGTCCATTTTTCGAAAGCTTCTCTCTGCCATGGTGGTAATTTGCTCTATGCAGTCTGCCAAGTCTTTATCATTTTCTAAGTAGGGGCCGATGAAAAACATGATTTTCACATATAATTCACCTGTTAATGTATCGGCGATCTGGTGATAAGTGATGCCCTCCTCTAAAAAACTGGCCGGTTCCTCGATAATAAACCCTTCATTTGTATGATTCCATAATATAGATAAATCTCCTGAAAAAAATTCCTGTAACGTTTTTCTGAATACATTTGTATCAATCTGTCCTTGTTCGATTCGAAAAAAAATATAACGGTAGCGCCCGGCTTTACCAAGGTTTGCGTCTTTTTGCCGGTGAATCCGTGCTTCCCACTGTTTTTCTTTAGGTGTTTGAATGGGCAACTGAACATGGTAAGAAGTAAGAAAAGTGCCCAGAAGGATTTTATCTCTGTCTGTTAATTCTTTATTATCAATACCGATAACGGTATTTTCCAGTTGGTACCACTTAAAATCAGGGTTTACTTCTTTCTGGTTTTTGGGAAGCTCTGTCAAACTGGGGTAAAGCTTCTTCAATCGTTGTAAATGCAATCGTATTCCTCCTTTTAAACTGAGATAGCAGTTCTATTGCATGCTGCTTTTATTATACTATGAAAATGCAGGATTTATTTTTTAATCCATTAAATAGATATGGCTATACATACGTTAACAGCTTTGTTATAGTAGCAAGAGACGATGAAGGAGGAGTTATATTAATGTCAAATTTACAAGAACAAGCAAATCAATTAGAACAAGCACTTCGTGAAAGCAAAGAATTTCAGGATTTAAAACAAGCTTATGAAGCAGTAATGTCTGACGAAATTGCAAAGCAAATGTTTGAAAACTTCCGTGAAACACAATTAAACCTGCAGGAAAAGCATATGCAAGGTCAAGATATTTCTGAAGAAGAAATTGAAAAAGCAAGACAAATCGTTGAGACGGTTCAACAGCATGATGCCATCTCAAAATTAATGGAAGAAGAGCAGAAACTAAACAATGTGATTAATGAAATCTCTCAAACCATTACAAAACCATTAGAAGAACTTTATGGTGCAGCTGAATAAAAAATGAACGGATACATCCCTGCCGCTGCTTTACCTTTTGCAGCAGCAGGGATTTTAACTTTTTAACGATGAAAGAGCACCAGCTTAGCATTTGGGCTGACACATCGATGTGTATGTTCAGCGTACCCCTCTTTATCCAGCTTTTCCTTTCCAATTTCCTTTGCTTCTGCATGCGTGGAAGCATCAAATTGTGTATCAAGCAGTTTTTCTCCTGATTGTGAAAATACCGTTAAATAATATGTCCCCATCGAATGACCTCCTCCAAAATGTAATCGCTTTACTCTAAATTATAAAACAGATGAAATACTTCTTGCAATAGTTATGAATTGGTATTCATTTTTTCTTGAAGAATAAGAAGTATATAAAAAATGCTGAATATAGCCGCTCCAACGGGTTTCATGGGGTGAGTAATCTTAGGCCCCAGAAATAAACTCCACTTTCCATGGGCCCGAGCTCATCTCCTCTAAAGAAGACTTAGCAATTGGCAAGCCGACAGGCGCAGACAGAGCTAAAGTCGCACTTATGCCCCGAGGGTGAAAAGAAGACTTAGCAATTGGCAAGCCGACAGGCGCAGACAGAGCTAAAGTCGCACTTATGCTCTGAGGGTAGAAAAAAAGAAATTCACTTTTTTCCTGCGGGGTCTTCACCCTGCGCATTCCCACAGGAGTCTCCGTGTATTTCTTCTGGGACTGCGATTACTCGTCCCATCAAAAAGCGTCGCTAGAATTAGCTTCATTTCTTTGAAAGAAAGCAAATAAAACATAATTCTTCTTAGATGGGAGCGGAGGGAAGCCGACTCCTGCGGGAAAAGCAACAGGTGAAGACCCCGCAGGAAGTGATTTTCTTCCGAGGAGGCTGATCCGTTGCCCGCGGAAAGCGACTTCCCGCAGCGGACATCGCTTCGGCGAGGACACTGGTGATTTAAAGACCAAGTTGTGCTCTTGGTTTTCTAATCATAATGATTTAGATAGAAGCGCCGGGGAGGTAATGATAGTAAACAGGATAGATATAATAAAAAAATGAAACGAATGGATATGTTTGTACGTATAACAAGTGGATGAATAAAAATTTGAAAAGTTATATGAACCTTTTGATTCGTTCAATTGTATAGTCAACAGAAGGGAGAGAAGTATGTGCTAAAGCTATCAAATGTCACAAAACGGTTTGGAAATCATACTGCAGTAAACAATTTATCTCTGGAAATTCCTGAAAGAGAAATGTTTGGGTTTTTAGGCGGAAACGGGGCAGGCAAAACAACAACATTTCGTATGATTCTCGGCCTGCTGGATAAAACATCCGGCGATATTACCTGGGACGGCGGCCCGATTTCTTATAATGAGAGTCATTTAATTGGGTATTTGCCGGAAGAAAGAGGGCTGTATCCGAAATTAACGGTGAAAGAGCAAATTATTTATTTAGGACGGCTGCGGGGAATGAAAAAACAAGAGGTTCTTAAAAAGCTGGATGAATGGCTGGAACGGTTTAAAGTACCGGAGTACTTAGATAAAAAAGTGCAGGAGCTGTCTAAAGGGAATCAACAGAAAATACAGTTTATTTCTGCCGTGATTCATGAGCCTAAACTGTTAATATTAGATGAGCCATTTTCTGGATTAGATCCAGTCAATGTAGAAATGCTGAAAAATGCTGTCAAAGATTTAAAAAATCAGGGGACGTCGATTGTTTTCTCTTCTCACCAGATGGAGCATGTCGAGGAAATGTGCCAGCATATCTGTATTCTGCAAAAAGGAACGCCAGTTGTTCATGGCTCCTTACGCGAAATCAAACACAGCTTTGGAAAGAAAAATCTTGATATCCGCGGTGATTTTTCAACAGAATTTTTAAAGAATTATCAAGGTGTGGCTTCTTATAAAGAACTGCCGGATGGATGTGCATTGCAGATTGAGGATGAACAAATTGCACAAGATATATTTTCAGAGCTGCAAGGGAAAGGCTTTGTCCGGAAATTTGAAATTGAAGAGCCTTCTTTAAATGATATCTTTATTGAAAAGGTAGGTGCTTCCTATGAATAAATTCTGGACGATTGTTGGTCATACGTATCTTTCGCGGGTAAAATCGAAATCATTTATTATTACCACGGCAATTACATTAGCTATCATTATTGGTTTTGCAAATATATCCTCTATTATTGATATGTTTTCAGGTGATGAAGAATCGGATCAAGTGCTTGTCATCGATGAATCCGGAATATACGGTGATTATTTGCAGGGGGAAGGGATAAGTGAAGGCGCCGGAATTGCCTTTGAGAATTTTGAAGGAACAGAGGAAGAAGCGAAGGATGCAGTCTCTGCTGAAGAATATGATGGCTTGCTTGTCATTGCTGCCGATGAAAATAATCTGCCCGAAGGAGACTATTATGCGAACCGTATTTCGGAAACGGGCGAACAGGTAGAAATTGAGCAGATTTTGCAGCAGCTGAAGGTGGTTGTTGGAACGCAGGAGGCGGGAATTGACCAGCAAACGTTAGATATGATTTATGCCCCGGTGAGCCTGCAGACAGAGCAGCTGGATGACAGTGCCAGAACAGCAGAAGAAATGAATCAATCTCGAGGTCTGGTATATGTCATGCTGTTTGTTCTGTATATGACCGTTCTTCTATACGGTCAGATGATTGCTACAGATGTTGCAACAGAAAAATCATCCCGCGTCATGGAGCTTCTTATCTCCAGTGCTCCGCCTATGATGCATATGTTTGGAAAGATTGTCGGGATTGCTTTGTTAGGATTGACACAAATGATTATCCTGCTGGGCGGAGGTTACTTTGCCATTCAAGCAAATCAAGATTCTGCAGCAGGGGAATTTTTTGAAGTAATGGGAATTATGGATAATGATCCGGTTATTTACATTTATGCAATTGTCTTTTTCCTATTAGGCTATTTCCTCTATGCAACTCTGGCGGCCATGCTCGGATCGTTAGTCAGCCGGATTGAGGATGTTAATCAATTGATTATGCCGATGACGATGCTGATTGTCATTGCCTTTGTCATTGCAATGACAGGTCTGGGTATGCCTGAATCAACATTGATTACGGTGACATCCTATATCCCATTCTTTACGCCGATGATAATGTTTTTACGTATCGGTATGCTCAATATCCCATTTTGGGAAATTGGTTTGTCTATCGGGATTATGATTGTAACGATTGCTTTGTTTGCTGCATTGGCAGCCCGCGTATACAAAGGCGGGGTACTGATGTATGGCAAATCAGGATCGTTAAAAGATTTTAAACGTGCCATCAATTTATCAAAAAAAGAATAGCTGTATGATTGATTTTAAAATAACCGCTTTGCCTGTGTGGCATATGAAGCGGTTATTTTAAAGGAGTAACGGGAAAGATAATGATGGTTGAACCGGAAGAAATTATCAGCAGGATGATTTATACAAACCTATAGAAACAGACTCTAAAAATAACTCCTGTTCAGGATACGTTTTATTTTGATTAATGATATAATGGACTTTTAAGCAGAAGTCTTCTGCATTGACATATATACGGTAGGGTGGTATATTAAAAGAGAAGATTAAAGGAGGGATACGATGGATTCCTTACATGAGCATACATTGAAACCAAGAACAGATGCCGAGAAAAAAGCAGTGACAAATCGTTTAAAACGAATTGAAGGTCAGGTCCGCGGTATTCAAAAGATGATTGATGAAGATAGATACTGTGTAGATATTCTTGTTCAAATCAGTGCGATTAATTCCGCGTTAAAGCGTGTTGGATTTGAAGTTGCTGAACGTCACATCAAGCATTGTGTCAGCGATGCTGTGAAATCTGGAGAAGGCGATGAAGCAATTGACGAACTGATGGATGTGCTGAATCAGTTTACAAAATAATAAATAAATCATGATAAAAGTCTACACGTACGGTAGGCTTTTTTTATTGTGCTGGAGAATAATCAGCGGATAGAACGTGCATTCTGTTATTGCCTCTGTTAAAATAAGGATATCATAAAACTGGGAGTGGAGACAGTGAATGCAGCAGTTACTTTTATTCATGCAGCTGATTTACATTTAGACAGCTTATTTAAAGGCCTGAGGCATGTGCCTGCCAATCTATTTAAAGAAATTCAAGAAAGCACATTTACTGCTTTGAATCACCTGGTTGATGAAGCGATAAACAATAAGGTAGATTTTGTTTTATTAACAGGTGATCTGTACGATCAAGAATCACAAAGCTTAAAAGCGCAAATAAGACTGCGACGCGCATTTGAAAGGCTGGCCGATGAAAATATTGCAGTATTTTTATCTTATGGAAACCATGATTTCAGAAAAGGGGATGCCTTTGTCGTGGAATACCCCGATAATGTATATATCTTTCCTGATGAATCCGTAACATCTATTCCTTTTTATAAGAATGGAGAAGCGGCTGCGGCTATATACGGATTCAGCTATGAAAATAGAGCTGTATATGAAAATAAATCTTCAGAATATGAACGGACAGAGGATGAATTTCCACTTCATATCGCTATGCTGCATGGCAGCGTGGCAACAAATACAGAGCACGACTCTTATGCGCCATTCCAGCTGAAAGACCTGTTAAACAAACGCATGGATTATTGGGCATTGGGCCATATACATAAACGGCAGCAGCTCCATACAGATCCTCCGGTTATTTATCCGGGCAATATACAAGGGAGGCACCGAAAGGAGACGGGAGAAAAAGGCTGTTATCTGGTTAACTTAAGCAGACATCAGGTAAAGCAAACCTTCCTGCCGCTTCAGGCAATCCGTTATGAAGAAGCACAGGTGGACATTCGGGATTGTCTCACTCCTTCTCAAGCAGAAAAAGCCATTATGAGGCAATTGCCGGAACACAGTGTTCCAAGCTTATTGTATTTGAACATAACTGCAAGAGAAAATGATGCATTTTCCCCGGATGATATCCTTGTTCAAGAGTTAGTTGAAGTGATAAATGAATCTTTGACAGAAGCTTTTCCATGGCAGTATATTTACCGTTATCAGCTTGTTTTGGAGGAAGAACCAGCTCAGCTGAAAGACGCTTTTTTAGAAGATATATTAGAAGAAGCTGATATGGCATTTATTCAGGAAGGATTAAATGAAATTTATCATCACAAGGATGCGCGAAAGTTTTTATCCCCTCTGTCGGAGGAAGAGGAACAGATAATTAAATCGGATGCTTATAAGTTGCTGAATACGCTATTGCGGAAGGAGAGAGCAAAGTGAGGATAAAGGAAATTACGATTTACGGCTTTGGCAGATGGGTCGACCAGTCTTTCTCCTTCTCTGGTTCTAATTTGATAACGCTCTTAGGCGATAATGAAGCCGGGAAGACAACCCTGCATCAATTTATTTTATATATGCTTTTTGGAATGTCCAAAAAGCAATGTGATTTTTATCGTCCCAAAACCAGCAGTAAATTAGGAGGAAGGATGATATTAGAGCATCCTGCGGAAGGAAATATAATGATTGAACGGTTGGATGCGTCTGAGGTCAGATGCTTTGATAACGTTGGAGCGGAAAGAGACATGACCTGGTTCGGAGCTTTTTTGGGAAATATGAATCTGGAAACCTTTCAATCGATTTATTCCTTTTCTAATCAAGATTTAACCGTGATGCAGGATATGAATGAATCGGATATCAGTGAGCTTCTATTAAGTGTCGGTTTAACAGGTTCAACAGCGATTTATAAAGTGGAAAAGAAGCTGCAGGCAGAGCTGCAGAAGCAATTTAAGCCTTCTGGCACCAAGCCGGTTATCAATGAAAAACTAAGTGCGTTACGAATCAAAGATAAACAGACTGGAGAAAGCAAGCAGCTGGAAAAATCATATAAAGAACAAATAGAAAAAATGCGTGCATTGGAAAATAAACATAGGTTGAAAAAAGAGCAGATTGCAGAGAAAAATGAACAGCTGGAAAGAGAAAAGCAGCTGGAAAAAATACTGCCTATACGAAAAGAAATGCTTCGTGTTTCCGAAGAATTGCAAAAACTGGCGGATGTCCGTGATTTTTCATTAGATTATCAGAAGCAAATAGAGACAATCCATGCAGATATGAATCAGGCAGACAGAGAAATCAGCTCCCATCAGGCTACCTTAGACACGTATATGGAGAAAAAACAAGATTTAGAAACGATTTCCCTGCAGGACGGAGAAAAAGAAAAATTAAATCATTTCCTGAATCAAAAAGCAGAAATAACCTTTATGATAGAACGAAAGAAAACGTTGGAAGAGGATTATCAGTATAAAGCCCGTGAAATTACAGAGATGATTCAGGAAAAGCAGATTCGTATAACCGCTGAAGATTTAGAACAGCTGGAATTACCGTTTTATCTTGAAAAGGAATGGGCGGCATTACGTGAAGAGCTGGGAAATGTACAAAAAAGCATCGCTGATAATCAACAGCAGAAAGACCATTTGGCCCAGGAAAAAGCACGAATGGAGGAGGAGCAGAAGCAAGCAGAAAAAGAACTGCTTGCTGACGTGCACGTAGATGAATTAAAACAGCGGATCCAAGCTTATCACCAGACCAATCAACGCAGCGAAACACAGCAACAGTATATGCATCAAATGCTTGGTCAAATGATAGAAGAGAAGCAGAAGCAAACAAAAAGATTTACAGCTGTTGGAATAGGGATTTCCTTGGCAGCAGCCTTTATTGGATATGCAGGAAGCATGCCGTGGCTTTTTTTATTAAGCCTGGCAGGCGGAATTGGTATATATTATTTCCGGCATGTACAACAGCAGGATATCCAAAAATTAAAACAGCAGCAGGAAAGCCGGCAGACCGCCCCCTCTGAACAGGAAATGGACGTGACAGAAGCAGAATATCTGGAAGCACAGGAAATTTTGGAAAAGCAGCAAATATTGCGCAGTAAGCTCTCTGCTTTAAATGAGACGTTACGAGAAACGATTCATCAGCTAAAAGTGAAGGGTACGGCTGAATCTAACCTAATCAAGCAGCAAAATAAATTAGAAGAGGGCAGACGGAAGCAGCAAAATCAGTTTCCATTTTTACAATCCATCGATGTCTTTTATTGGCAGGATATTTACCATTTATTACAAAAGCTGCTTCAGCTGACGAATGAAAAGCAGCATATCTATACAGGATTAGTCAGAGTAAAAGAACGGATAGAGCAGTTTTCAGACCAGGCCAAGAGTTGGCTGAAGCATAAAGGGCTGGCGGAGCAGACTCATATGGATGAAATAATGCATGCCCTTGAAGAAATAGAACAGCAAGAACAGCAGCGCCAGCATGAGCTTCAGCAGCTGAATCAATTTATAAAGGACACCAGCAATAAACAGGCAGCTTTCATCCAAAAAAGAAACCATGATAAGAAAGAAATAGATAAACTGTTAAATATGGCAGAAGTGGAGTCTGTAGAAGTTTATTTTGAAAAGAAGACAAGAAAAGAACAATATAATAAACTGTACGCCAGACAAGAAGAACTGAGAGAAAGAATCCACATCCTGCTTCCGGAGAAATGGCAGCAGGAATGGATAAATGTTTCCATAGAGGGTGCTGACCATTATAAAAAGAAAAAAGAATTAGAGCTGGCTTTAGCGGATGAGGAAGAAGCGTTAGAACAACTAAAGAGTCAGCAGGCAGAATTGAAATTACGTATTGAACAGCTGGAAAGAGCGGAGGATATATCTCTGCAAATGCACCAGCTGGCAATGGAGAAGGAAGAACTGGAGGACTTGGTCAGAACCTGGGCTGTACAAAAAACAGCTTTACGGATGCTGGCTGCTGCGAAAAGCCAATACAAGGATAAATACTTGTCGCTTGTAATTGAAACCGCCCAAATCTATTTTAAAGAGATTACTAGAAATCAATATGATACAATATATTCACCTGCAGCAGAGCAGCCTTTTCAAGTAGAAAACAGCAGGGAAAAACGGCGGTTTCGCGTGGAGGAGCTTTCTCAGGGAACAAGAGATCAGCTTTATATTTCCCTGCGCCTTGCGATTAATGAGGTGATGGCAAAAGCGAGCGGTCTGCCATTTCTGATGGACGATGTTTTAGTGCATTTTGACGGGAAACGTTCAGAACGTATGCAACAGGTACTGGAGCGGATGGCGGAAAATCAGCAGGTTATTGTATTTACATGCCATAGAGAGCTGGCTGAAGCTGCAAATGGAGAAATCATTCATCTTAATACTAGGGATGCTTGATTTGGAGGGAGGAAAAAAATGAAAAAAGGAATCGCAAATTTAACAGTCGGTGATAAATTTGAAGGATTTTTATTGATCAATGATGCTACGAAGGGTACGACCAGCAACGGAAAACCATTTTTAACGTTAATGCTTCGAGATGAATCTGGCGAGATAGAATCGAAGCTGTGGGATGCTACCAAAGAAGATGAAGAGAACCTGGTTGGCGAGCAGATTATCCATGTAACGGGAGATATTAATCAATTTCGGGGGAAAAATCAACTACGCATTCATTCCATCCGCTTATCTCAGGAAACAGATCAGGTTCAGGTCAGTGACTTTGTCGGTAAGGCTCCCGTAGGCAAAGAAGAGCTGGGAGAAAAGCTGACAGAAGCTATTTTTGAAATGAAGAACCCAACGTTGCAGCGTATTGTGCGGGGGTTTGTAAAAAAATATCAGCATGAATTACTCATTTATCCGGCTGCTGCGAAAAATCATCATGATGTCGCATCAGGGCTCGCCTATCATATTGTCAGCATGGTGGGGGTTGCCCGTCAGCTTCATGAACTGTATCCCTCCATCAATAAAGATTTATTATATGCAGGTATTATCCTGCATGATATCGGAAAAATAAAGGAATTATCTGGTGTCGTGTCAACAACATATACGCTGGAAGGAAAATTGCTTGGACATATTACCATTATGGTAGAAGAGATAGCAGAAATGGCGAAGGAGCTGCAAGTAGAGGATAAGGAAGAGGTGCTTATTTTACAGCACTTGATTTTAAGTCATCATGGAAAAGCAGAATGGGGCAGTCCGAAGCCTCCAATGGTCAAGGAAGCTGAACTGTTGCATTTAATTGATTTGATTGATGCAAAAATGAATATGCTGGATAAAGCACTGGATAAGGTGCAGCCGGGCGAATTTACAGAGCGGCTTTTTGCAATGGACAATCGCTCTTTCTACAAGCCTTCCTTTGAGTAGCTCTTAAAAAATATTGAATCCATCGGATTGCTGTGAAGATTATGTCATTTTCTATTTACTTGTTCATATATATTTATTAAGGAGTGGACAAGGGGGATTTAAGATGAGCTCGATTCCAATTTGGGTCTTTGCAGTGATTCTGTTAATTTTATTCAGCGGATATATGGCAGTGCGTGCGTTTTTAGCTGAAAGAAAGCTGGATCGGCAGTTTATTGAACGAGAAGGTAAGATATATATGGAACGTATTCAAAAGGAACGATTGAAAAAAAGAGAGCAGTAATAAAATGAAAAAATCGCTACCCATTTTCAAAATGGATAGCGATTTTTTTATTGTTCAGATTCCGTGTCTTCTGCAGGCTGCTCTTCTTCAGAAGGCTGTTCAAATAAATCTTCAAGTCCTTCAGCAGAGATATCTACATTCGCATCTTCAATTAAATTTTGAAGTTTTGCTTGAATATCTTCCTGATTTGCTTGTTGAAGAACGAGTTCGCTTCTTAATTCATCTTTTAATTCTTCAAAATCGCCAATGGATTCTTCTTTTTCACGTACATCATTTACTTTGATGATATGGAAACCAAATTGAGATTGCACAGGGTCGCTGATTTCACCTGGTTCCATAGAGAATGCAACTTCTTCAAACTCAGGAATCATATCGCCGGCAGAGAAGTAACCAAGATTACCGCCGTCTTCTGCACTGCCATCTGTTGAGTATTCTGAAGCAAGGTCTTCAAACTCTTCCCCATCATCTAATTTTTCTTTTACTTCATTTGCTGTTTCTTCATCCTGCACAAGAATATGCTGTGCATCTACTTCTGAATTCTTTCTGTCATAGTAATCCTTCAGCTCTTCATCCGTAATTTCCATATCTTCAGAAATAGCGGCTTCCTGAAGCATTCCTACATAGACTAAATCTCTAAGTTCTTCTTCATCACCGAATTGCTGAGCCACCATGGAATCAAATTCATCTTCGCCAAGTTCATTTTTCATGGTATCGATTTCTTCATCTACTTGCTCGTCAGTCACTTCGTATTGGTCTTCTAACACTTTTATGGTAACAAGCTCTTCAAGAACAGCTTCTCCATTACGTTCTTTTAATTCATCATAAAACTCTTCTTTTGTGACGTCGCCTGCGTCTGTAGTCGCGACCACTTCATCATCGGAAGAATTACATGCAGCCAATGCAAGCACACTGGCAGATATTGTTGCTGCTAATGTCCATTTTTTCATGTCTGATACACACCTCTACTCTTTTCTCATCTTACTTTTATTGTTTACCATGATTAATATATCATACTTTTCCAGTTTAAATAATTATTTTCAACTTTTTACTAAAAAATCACATTAAACTGTCACATTTAAAACACGCAGATAAGAACAAACTAGCATAGCTACCAATATCATATTCGTAACCCGATCCATTCTTTCTGATTTTTGCTTGGAAAGCTCCATTTTTGTACTTAAAGCACTAATCATCACATTAAAAATAAGTAATATAAAAAAACCAAAAATGATATAAAAAATAGCCATGTTCTATGTACGCCCCTTTACAATAATGCTACTTCTCTAACTCTATCAAAAACAAATCGCATTGAACAGTCATAAAGCGCAACTTAATAGAGTAAATCACGTTTTTTCTCTTCCTGTAAAACCATATTTTTATGATTGCGATAGAGAGGCTGCGGACACGCATGCTGTAATAAAGTAAAAAAAAGCTTTTACCAGCGGAATTTTGCCAGCAAAAGCTTTCTTTCTATGAATTGGCATTTGTGTTTTTAAGTTTTTCTTCTAATTCACGGATACTTGATTCAATTTGTTCCAGTGACTGGTGAATATTATCCTGCTGAGGTTCTACAGCGTTTTTCCAGTCTTCAACGGATTTTCGCATTTCTTCCGTCAATTCTTTGACTAAAACAGCACCTTCTTTAGAAGTTCGAAGCAGCTGCTCTTTGATTCGAATGCTGTCTTCTTTTAAATTCATCAATAGTTCTTTTAATTCTAAGGATTGATTTTTGACTCTTACACGAACATCCTTGCCTGATTCAGGTGTGCTTAATAGTGCAATGCCAGCACTGACAGATGCTCCAACGATAAAACCCAGGGTTAATGATTTTTTCTTAGACATAATAGGAAATGCACTCCTTTCTTCTTTCACATATACCTTTTCCTTTTACGATATGTACTTAAACATCTTCCTGCAAAATAAATGCAATATACATATTATAGGAAAAAGAATCAATTTCTGCTAGTATGAATGTTTTTTTACTATCTTTATTTTAACACAAAATAGATAAGATATGATAAATATACTTTTTTAGAATGGAAAAAGCATTCGCTCCAATTTAAAATGGAACGAATGCTTCGGAAGACAAAGAAGAGCTGAAAGTATTTTTAACTCTCTGATCTCCTTTACGAAACCGCAGCTACTTTACTTCGCTTCATAATTCCCTCTACAATTGGATAAACAACCAGCATGATAACGGTATTCATTACTGCTGCTGGAAGAACAACAGCTGCAAATAAAGCAAGAAAACCGCCTTCTAAGAATCCTAAGAAGAAAAGCGCAACAGATAAAAAGATACTGCCGCTGATCAGTGTCCCGGCAAATGTTAATACAGAAGCTGTTACTTTTGTATTCATCTGCTTTCTTACCAGCAAAAATAACAGAAAGAAAGCAACTGCTGTCAACGGTTTATCAATCAGGTTGGCAATTTGCCCTCCCGGAGCCGCTGTGGTCAATGCGGAAATAGCACCTGTTGCAAATGCAAGCAGAATAACATAATTCCATTTAGGGAATAAAATAATACCTAAAAACATCATTGCCAGCATCATATCAGGCTTTACACCAAATAATAGCGGGGGCATTACAAAATGCAGTACGGTTCCGATACTTACCAAAAGGGCAAGAATGGTTAAAATTTTTGTCTTCATTACTTAACTCTCCTCTACTTTTCTATACTCTGCTTTCCGGTTGTGCGCTCATCGCCAGCCGCGAAAGGTTATAGTCAGTATATCAAATGCTGTTGAAAATAAAAAGAACGAAATGGATTGTTTCTAGTGTTTGATTTGCTCATTGATTGCTTTTGCAACCGCCTGTAAATCATCTGATGTGTAATCCTCTGTATGCGTTATCCAATTTGGTGTGTACCCATCTCCATCGCCGTAGCGCGGAATTAAATGAACGTGCAGATGGAAGACTGACTGCTCAGCAACCGGTTCGTTATTATTAAGCAGATTGATTCCTAATGGCTGATAGGCATCGCGAATAGCGTTAGCAATAACGGGTATTCTACTGAATAATTCTTTTGCTGTTTCTGGCGGTGTTTCATAAATATTCTTAGTGTGTTCTTTAGGAATAACAAGTGTATGCCCTTTGGTTACTTGACTGATATCGAGGAAAGCATAAACCTTATCATCCTCGTAAACTTTGGCAGAGGGAATGTCTCCATCGATAATTTTGCAAAAAATACAATCTTCATGTGCCATCTTTTGTTCCTCCCTATCTAATTTAAAATGTAATCTTTTATCTATTGTATAGAGTTGGACCGGGTAAAGTAAAGGGTTCTGTATTAAACTTGTTAAAGGATGTCTAAAAAACTTCCCGTAATTTGTAGAACGGTTCATTTTGGAATCTTCTTCGAATGATGATAAAATCAGATTAGTGAACAAAGGGGGTTAACAAGGTGAGTTCCTTATTACATATTGAAAACTTGTATGGAGGCTATACCCATAAAAATGTACTGCACGATATATCATTTGATTTAAATAAAGGAGAAATCGTCGGGCTGATTGGATTAAACGGTGCTGGAAAAAGTACAACCATTAAGCACATTATCGGTCTGATGCAGCCAAAAAAAGGGGAGGTACAGGTAGAGGGGAAAAGCTTTCAGGATGATCCTGAAGGGTATCGTAACCAGATGGCATACATTCCGGAGATGCCTATCCTGTACGATGAGCTGACTTTATATGAACATCTCAGGCTGACAGCCATGGCCTACGGAATTGAAGAAGAGGTGTTTGAGCAGAGGCTGCCTAAGCTTTTAAAAGAGTTTCGGTTAGAAAAGAAATTGAATTGGTTCCCGGTCCATTTCTCAAAAGGAATGCGGCAGAAGGTTATGATTATGTGTGCTTTTCTGATTGAACCGCCGCTTTATATTGTGGATGAGCCATTTGTTGGTCTGGATCCATTAGGTATCCAGTCTTATCTGCAGATGATGGACTCGATGAAAAAGCAGGGGGCAGGCGTCTTAATGTCCACGCATATTCTGGCAACAGCGGAGAGATACTGTGACCGTTTTCTTATTTTACATGATGGAAAATTACGTGCGGAAGGAACATTAGAGGAGCTTCGCATGCAATTCCAGATGCCAGGGGCGACTTTGGATGATTTATATGTACAGCTGACAAAGGAAGATGATCATGTTTGATTCGCACGCACTTTATAAAAAACGTTTATCTTCCCATGTCAAAAATTTAAGCAGATATTTAAAATATATGTTCAACGGACATATTGCATTTGCCATGTTTTTTTTCATTGCTGCAACTGCTTATTATTATCAGCAGTGGCTGGAACAATTACCGGAGAATTTTCCGACTGGAATCATCATGGGAATTGTTTTAGGATTGCTGATCAGCTATAATCCAATCCGCACATTATTGCAGGAGCCGGATTTGGTGTTTCTTATTGCTGCTGAGCAGCAGATGGGATCGTATTTCCGTAATAGCTTGATTTACAGCTTTGCGATCCAGACGTACCTCATTGTACTTGCAGCGGCTGCATTCAGTCCGCTTTATTTCGCCAGTTTCAGCGGACGGGCAGGAAGCATATACCTTGTTACGCTTCTGTTATTTCTGGTTTTTAAAGGCATGAATATGCTGGCAAACTGGAATATGCTGAAGGTAAGAGAGAAGAGTTTGCGAACCATTGATTTAACAGCACGTACACTGCTTAATATTGTAACAGCCTACTTTGTGATTGAAGGACAGGCATTATACGCTGTGATAACGATCGTATTGCTGCTTCTTGTAATTGTATATGATTTTATTGTGGCAGCAAAACAGCCGGGCATTATTTGGGAATTGTTAATAGAAAAGGACCAAATCCGCCTGCAATCCTTTTACCGGATTGCGAATTTATTTGCGGATGTTCCGCATTTGAAGAATAAAGTAAAAAGAAGAGAATGGCTGACAAAGACCTTTATCAGCAGAATCCCATTCGAGCGTTCAGCTGCCTATGATTACTTGTATCAGATTTCTTTTCTCCGCAGCGGAGATTATTTAGGGATGTATCTCCGGCTTGTGGTAATCGGCGGTATTTTCATCTGGGTCATTCCTAATGTCTGGATAAAGCTATTATTTGCTATTCTGTTTATTTATTTGAGTGTTTTTCAGATGATGGCTCTATATCACCATCATCGTACGCAAATGTGGCTGGATCTGTATCCGCTGAAGCCCGGATTAAAACTGGATGCAGTGATTAAAATTATTCGCAAGCTCGGCTATATGCAGGCATTTGCTTTTACCTTCTTATTTATTTTTCAGCTTGAGTGGCTGGGGAGTATTATTGTATTAATTGGCGGTCTTGCTTTTGTCTGGGCATACGTAACATTCTACGTGCAACCTAAACTGGATAAGGTATAAAAAACAAGCTGACGAGAGAATAGCCTCGTCAGCTTGTTTTATTTGGCTTGTTCCTGATAGGTCAAATAAATATTTGCAAAAGCTTTTGCAGCTATAAGCATTGCTTTTTCATCAATATCAAACCTCGGATGATGATGCGGATAATCATTTCCCTCCAGATTCGCACCTGTCAGGAAGAAAGCACCTGGTTTTTCTAATAAATAATAAGCGAAATCTTCTCCGACCATTAACGGATCTGTAATCGCGGCAATGTCTACACCGTCAATTTCCTTTGTTGTCTGAAGGACAAGATCTGTCTGCTCTGGATGATTGATAACCGGCGGATATCCTTTAACATAGTCAAACGTATAGGAAGCGCCGAAAGAATCGCAAACCCCTTTTAGAATCTGCTCCATTTCTTGAATGATTTTTTCTTGCACTGCTGTATCGAAATGTCTGACGGTTCCGACCAATTTAGACTGGTCGGCAATGATGTTAAAGGCATTCCCTGCTTCAAAAATACCAATTGAGATAACGGCAGATGATAATGGGCTTAATCGTCTGCTCACAATTTGCTGGAGTTGGGAAACTGCCTCAGCACCAATCACGATGGCATCCTTTGTATCTTGCGGAATAGCGCCGTGACCGCCCTTTCCCTGAATCGTAATTTCAAACCGGTCCGTACCTGCCATGATTGCCTGATGTGTAGAATAAATACTTCCAAGCGGCAGGGTTGCCCATAAGTGTGTGCCAAATACAGCATCTACATCTTTCAGAGCACCAGCTTCAACAATCGGTTTCGCCCCGCCGGGAGCATATTCTTCTGCATGCTGATGAATAAAGACAATACTTCCTTCCAAGTCATTTTGAAACTGCTGCATTACTTTTGCAAAGGTAAGCAGGGTAGCAGTATGTCCGTCATGACCGCAAGCATGCATAACACCCGGAATCTGGGATTTATAGGGAACATCCTTCTCATCCTGTATCGGCAGTGCATCAAAGTCAGCCCGGAAAGCAACGGTTTTGCCCGGCTTTGCCCCTTTTAATGTTGCTACAATACCGTTACCGCCAACATTTTTTTCATATGGAATACCTAATTTTTCATAATAGTTTGCGATGTATTTAGCAGTTTCTGTTTCTTGAAATGACAGCTCAGGATGCTGATGCAAATATCTGCGGATGTCTACCATTTCTTCATATGTGTTATCAAGGAGTGAATGAATTGCTGATAACATGTTAATCACCTCTTTCAATTGATAGCCTTGTGACTCAACTTTCGCACCTAAGAATAAGCATATATATCATGCTATTCCAGAATGAACATGTTTTCGATTACCATGCTTGCTTTTTGGTTAAATATCCGGCCTTTTTGGAGATTAACTCCTGTTTCTATGGAAATAAAGTTACTTTTTAATGTGCGAAAGTTGAGCTTACGAAAAATAGAGAAAAGCCTTCTAATTTCAATCTCTTTCATTATATCACTAATCCATGCAGCTGTAGAACAAATATTTCGAGGATAAAAATACTTGCTTATGTCTGCAATATAAAAACCATGAAGCAGTAATCGCTTCATGGTCAGGAAGAAGTTCATATCAATTGTTCTTAATGGATACGCGGGTCTTCTAATAGTCTCTCTATTTCTTCTTTATGATGTGTTTCATCAGAGATCAAGTCCTCTAATTTCACAACCAGCTCTGTCAGCCCCAGTTCCTCAGCCTGTGCTTTTCTTTTTTCATAGCGCTTGATCGTATCTGTCTCAGATTGAAGGGAAGCCTTCAATAAATCTACAACTTGGGAAGGCTGCGGTACAGAAGCTGCTTCTGTAGTCGGAGTGCCGCCAAGTGATTTGATTTTTTCGGATAAATAAAGTGCATGTCCTAATTCGTCTGTTATTTCTGATTCAAAAAATGGTTTCAGCGCGGACCTGTATAAACCTGAGACAACGGATGCGCTGTACGTATACTGGATAGCTGCAGCGTATTCATTCGATAAATCTTCATTTAACCCGTCAATTAATTCTTGTAATTTTGCATCCATACTTTATCACCCTTCTTTATGATTTTTACTTCTTTATATATATTTCCCATTGTTATTTTTGTCAAACCTGTTTAGCATAAAAAAAGAGAACAGAAAAGGAGAGATTATATGAAAAATAAAACAGCAGCAGTTTTGTTCAGCGTATGGATGGCTGCTTGTTTACTTAGTATTGTCTGGATAATACAAATAAAACGTGATATTTTGCCATATACCGATCAATGGACCAGAGGAATCGTTCCTCATGTGCATGGAACAGGTTTATTTGATTTTTTTAGAGTGATTACGGAGTTAGGCTCTTCGCATGTGCTTATCCCGATAGCCATTGCTGCAGCGGCAGGACTTATGCTGTTGTATAAGCATTGGTATCCGGCGCTGCTGCTTTTAGGAGGAACGTTATTTGCGCATTTACTTAATACATGGATAAAGCAGCTTGTAGCCAGAGAAAGGCCGAGTGTCTCTGTTACTTTAAATGCTGAAGGATTTAGTTTTCCATCGGGACACAGTATGATTTCCATGGTTTTTTACGGGCTGCTGGCTTATTTACTATGTAAAAAAATACATTCAGAGAAAGGAAAGCTGACGGTGCAGATTCTATCAGGAATGCTCGTTTGTTTAATCGGAATCAGCCGCTATTTTATTAATGTACATTATATAACAGATATTATCGCCGGATTTACAATTGGTTTTGCGCTGCTTTATATTTATATTCGTATAGATAAAAACGTCTCAGACTTAAGACGGAGAAGAGAACCTGCTTAAGCTGGTTCTCTTTTAATCCTATTCTGAAGTAAAATAGAGTCATAGAGAAAGGGGTTGATGAAACACATGAGGAGAGTTTTTTCTTATTTTATAGCAATTTGCTTCATTTGGATTGGAATCATGTTAATTGTAAACAGTTTAAATATAGATGGTTTTGAATTAAATTTTGGCTGGACATATATTTATCCATTATTCTTTGTGGTTGCCGGAGCTGTGCTGCTGGGAAGTGCTGTAATCAGAAAAGGCGGCAGGTGGATGATAGGCACGTTCTTGCTCATTTTTGGAGGACTCTTGTTAGCAGATCGGTTTGGGCTGGTTGATTTTACATTTTGGAATGTGTTTAAGCTCTGGCCGCTGATTCTGATTTTTATAGGAATCAGTCTATTTCGCGGACTTCATTTTTTGACTGTGTACAGCGGCAGTTCGAAAAAACAAAAAAAAGATCGCTGGTATGCCTTCTCTGAACCTAAAAAGAATGATGCAACATTCACGATAGGTGATATGGAGAAGAAGGGAAACTGGAATTTGGAGCCGATGAATATTAGCACCATGGTAGGCAATTTTTATTTAGACCTGACTGATGCGTATATCCCGGATGAAGAAACAGAAATAAATATTCGTTCGCTGGCGGGCGATGTCACTATCCTGATTCCCGGAGAAGTGGAATTTCAAGCCAAAGCAGCAGCTAAGGCTGGAGATATC
Source organism: Oceanobacillus oncorhynchi (assembly GCF_000821065.1). Classification (GTDB taxonomy): domain Bacteria; phylum Bacillota; class Bacilli; order Bacillales; family Amphibacillaceae; genus Oceanobacillus; species Oceanobacillus oncorhynchi. The sequence continues at coordinate 3,996,925 of NZ_CDGG01000001.1, read as the reverse complement.
AATATTTTGGATGAGGAATCGACAGGAATCAATACATCCTTGTTTTATAAAACGGATCAGTTTGAAACTGCTACCAAAAAATTATTTATCGACATTCGCTTAAAGGCAGGCTCTATTCGGGTAGATCGAGTATAAGATGGGAGGGGGGAGAAAATGAAACGTTGGGGAAAAAGTATCCGATTCAGCTTTATAAAATCTCATCTTTATGTTTTATTTTTAACAACATGCATCCTGCTGGCTATTATTCTATCCTTATTTGTTATTTTGGAGCCGGACTGGCTAACGGCACAAAGTATCTTTTTATTTATCGGCTTATATATTATCATTGGATTTATTTTGTCCCTGCAGGCCGGATTTACACAAATCGGTAATTTATTAAAAATTCGTTTAGATGCTATCTCCATCCAAATTAAGCAATTTGCCAACGGAAATTATACTTCTAAAATCACGAATGTTCATGAGGATGTGGATGAAACAGATCGAATTATTGCTGAGCTGAATGATTTAGGAGATAAATTGCAACGGCAAGTGGAGTCCTTACAGCGGATGGCCGATGAGAAATCAGATTATGCGAAATCAGCACATAAAGCAGCAGTTATTGAAGAACGGCAGCGGATTGCCCGGGACCTTCATGATGCTGTCAGCCAGGAGCTTTTTGGGCTGGCAATGCTATCAGAGACAGCATTAAAGCTATTTGATAAAAATCCTGCTACAGCGAAAGAACAAATGGAGGAAGTCGTACATTCTGCGCATCAGGCACAGGCGGAAATGCGTGCATTATTGCTTCATTTACGGCCGGTTTATCTTACCGGCGGAGAAACGTTAGAAGAAGGCATTCAGAAATTAATCGATGCTTTAGAACAAAAAAGCAATCTGACATTCCAAATCGATATGGATGAAGGCTTAGATTTAAAAGAAGTAGTCGAGGAGCACATTTTTCGAATTATTCAGGAATCCTTATCGAACATCCTGCGGCATGCGAATGCAAATATGGTTCAGGTAGAAATAAAACAGAGGCAAGAAGAGCTTTATGTCCGTATTGAAGATGATGGCATCGGCTTTGAATCAGATGATCAGCAGAATAATAAAGCTTCTTATGGTCTGAAAACAATGAAGGAACGCAGCGAAGAATTAGGTGGAACATTTACCATTCGTTCCAAAGAAGGGCAGGGTACATATATTTATATTCGAATTCCCAATCAGGGGAATTAAAAAGGGGAGAATGTATTATGATTCGTGTAGTTGTCATTGATGATCATGATGTAGTGCGTAAAGGAATTATTTCTTTTTTACAGACGGAGGATGATATTGAAATTGCAGGGCAGGCGGACAGCGGATTTAAAGGAGCTGAGCTTGTTATCCAGGAGAAGCCCGAAGTCGTGCTGATGGATTTAATTATGGAAAATGGAAATGGTATCGAAGCAACCAGACAGATCATGACTTCTTATCCAGAATGCAAGGTGATTATTTTGACATCCTATTATGATAATGAACAGGTAATCCCTGCCTTGGAAGCAGGAGCATTCAGCTATTTGCTGAAAACCTCTAATGCACAGGAAATTGCAGAAGCTGTACGAAAAGCAGCCAAAGATGAAAATGTGATTGAACCAAAGGTTGCTAACACAATGATGAACCGTTTTCGCACCCCTGCGAAAAAACCCCATGAAGATTTGACCGAACGGGAATTAGAAGTGCTGCTGTGTATTGGGGATGGAATGACCAATCAAGAAATCAGTGAAAAACTCTATATCGGAATTAAAACGGTGAAAACACATGTAAGCAATATTTTAAGTAAGCTGGAAGTGAATGACAGAACCCAGGCTGCTGTTTACGTACACAGGAATCAATTATTTAAAACAGCAGGAGATTGATTCGCTTCACATGAAGATACGCCACCAACAAAAAAGGTTGTCCGCAGGGGAACAACTTTTTTTAGAATAAGAAAGTATAAAATGTTAAGGATAGCCGCTCCAGAAATACATTACACTTTCCGTGGGCTTGAGCTCAGCCTCCTCTAAAGAAGACTTAGCAATTGGCAAGCCGACAGGCGCAGACAGAGCTAAAGTCGCACTTATGCCCTGAGGGTAGAAAAAAAAGGAGTTCACTTTTTTCCTGCTTAGGTCTTCACCCTGCGCATTCCCACAGGAGTCTCCGTGTATTTCTTCTGGGACTGGGACTGCGATTACTCGTCCCATCAAAAAGCGTCGCTAGAATCAGCTTCTTTTCTTTGAAAGAAAGCAAATGAAACATATTTCTTCAAAGATGGGAGCGGAGGGAAACCGACTCCTGCGGGAAAAGCAACAGGTGGAGACCTAAGCAGGAAGCGGTTTTCTTACCGTGCGGCTGAACGTTGCCCGCGGAAAGCGACTTCCCGTAGCGGACATCTCTTTGGCGAGAACACTGATGTTTTAAAAACAAAGCGGTATTCTTGGTTTTTCTTGATGAAACGATTATTAAAGGGAATTGTCCGAAAACAACCTGCTGCATAGATGTTCGTTTTCTGTATTTATTCTTCCTTCTCATGCATATGCCCTGAAATAACAAACGGACGCTCCATAAAGTAACTCGGCTGTTTTGCCTGCTGCGAATCATGAGCTTTTTTAAATTGATCGGAGTTTTTCCAGTTCTCAAAATCAGCAAACGATTTCCACTGTGTTAAAACCACATATTTACTTGATTTTTCCTGACGTAAAAAACGCCATGCTTGAAAGCCTTCCATTTTTTCAATGCCGCTGTCACTATGCTTCATACGATATTCAAAGGCGGGGCTGCTGTCTTCTGAGATAGGGAGATGATTCATAACCACATACCCTTCCTTAGATAATTCGCCAACCGATTTTAATACATCAAAGGCTTGACCGGCTGAAAAAATATTTTTAGAGCTGTTTTCATAATAGGCGATACCGCCATCATTACTGGCGATAAAGTAAAAGTCAATATGCTTATTTTTTTTCTCCAATGTTTCTAAAAAATGAATCGTTCCTCTGGACATAAATGCTTTCATAAAATTCCTCCTTCAATTGTCGACCTTCTTTGAATATCTACTTATAATTAAATTGTACACAAATACAAATAATATTGAAAATAATACCCTTTTGTCGAATGTACTTGTAATTTAAGGATGTCCATTCTTTATCAAAAGATGAGAATAACGTATAATGAATGCGTATATGCTACTTGAGGTGAACTTATGAGAAGCGAGCGAAGAAATGAAAAAAGAAACGAACGCAAAAAACAGCAGAAGAATGTTTTTCGACAAAAAATCAAATGGCTGGGAATAGCCGTCGCTGCTGTTTTTCTTTTATTATTAAGCGGCTATGGTCTGCTCATTTTAGGCGGGAAAATGATTGCCAATGAGGAAGATTTACAGCTTGATTTGACGACCACTATCCGCACAGAGAATGGAGAAGTTATCCGGACATTATACAACGAGAACAGAGAGTATGTTTCAACAGACCATATACCAGACCATGTTCTGGAAGCATTTGTTGCAGTGGAAGATCGCCGGTTTTATGAGCATCAGGGAATTGATCTGCAGTCGATCAGCAGAGCTGTTTACCGTGATATTTTAGCGAGAAGCAAAGTAGAGGGCGGAAGCACCATCACACAGCAATTATCTAAAAATCTTTTTTTGTCAAATGATAAATCCTGGACAAGAAAAATAAAAGAAATGATGGCGTCACTTTATCTGGAGCGCAGACTCAGCAAGGACGAGATATTAGAGTTATATGTGAACCAGGTTTACTTTGGAGAGGGAGTATATGGCCTGCAGAAGGCTTCAGAATATTTCTTTTCAAAAGATGTTGATGAGTTAACGATATCTGAGGGAGCACTGCTTGCCGGGTTAATGAAGGCACCCAATGGATATTCGCCTTTAAATCATCCTGATAAAGCAGCAGAGCGCAGAAATGTTGTTTTAATGACCATGGAATCAGCCGGCTTTATAGATGAAGAAACAATGGCTGCAGAGCAGGAAAAAGGATTAGGAATCAATCTGAAAGAAGAAGAAAGAGGAACGAATCCCTGGGTCGACAGCTATGTTGATATTGCTATAAAAGAGGCTGCGGAAGCGCATGACTTAAGCTTTGCCGAATTGCAAAGCGGAGGCTATGATATTACTGTCTATATGAATGAAGATTTTCAGCAGGTTGCTTATCAGAACTTTCAAGAGGATGCTTTCTTCCCTGGGAATACAGAGGGGACAGAGGGAGCCTTTGTTATGCTGGATAAGAATAACGGACATATTGTCTCGGCTATCGGCGGACGGGATTATAGCTTTGGTGATTTAAACCGGACAAATGTACAGCGGCAGCCGGGGTCAACCTTTAAACCAGTTGCTGTGTATGGACCTGCGTTGATGCAGGAAGACGAGTATAATCCTTATACAATTATCCCTGATCAATATATGGATATAGACGGGTATGAAGCAACCAATGTTAGTGGAGAATATAAGAATAACATAACGATTTATCAAGCGATTGTTGAATCAACAAATACCTCTGCAGTCTGGCTGCTTAACGAAATTGGAATAGACAATTCGAAATCCTATCTGGAGAAAATGGGGATGCCAATCGAGGATAAAGGATTGTCGATTGCACTGGGAGGTTTAAATAAAGGGGTCACGCCGCTGCAAATGGCCCAAAGCTTCCAGACCTTTGCAAATAATGGAGAAATGTCGAAAGCGACAGCAATAGCGGAGATAAAAGACCGTAACGGGGAAATTATTTATCAGTCGGAATCAAGCAGCGAAGAAGTATTTACCCCGCAGGTTGCCTGGGATATGACAGAAATGCTTAAAGAAACCGTCCGGACAGGGACAGCAAGCTCCGGCTACTATGGTAAGGAGCTTGCTGGGAAAACAGGAACAACACAGCATCCAGCTGTTGACGGAGCGTCAAAGGATGCCTGGTTTGTAGGCTATACACCCGATTATGTTACGGCTATGTGGATGGGCTATGATCGGTCTGATGCAGAGCATTATTTGACAGGAGGAAGTTCTTACCCGACGTCCTTGACCAAAAAAATATTGACCGATATCGATAACCAGACGGGTTCTGGATTAACAGCGTCCTTTGAGATGCCAGAAGGTGTAGAAGCTTTGCCGGAGCCGATTGATTTACCAGTCATCGAGCATGTAGATGCAAGCTATACCTTTGGCGGATTTGCTTTATTGAAAGGAAAGCTTAGCTGGGAAGGCTCCACAGATGATCGAGTCGTCTACCGTATTTATAAAGAAGAAGAAGGTACAGATGAGCTGGTCGGAGAAGTGGAAGGAGAAACAGAATTTATCGTTGATGATGTTTGGTTCCGCAACGAAACGTATTATGTCGTTCCGGTTGATCCCATTACCAATATGGAAGGTTCTCATTCCACATCCGTATCCTTTTTCTAATATCTTGCCGGTTCGTTTTATCACAGAGAACCGTCCGTAAAATCTCGCCTCAAAAAAAAGCGTAAAGATAAATTTATTTATGCGGGAGATAACGGACGCTAACTCCCTGAATCACTTAGGCTAACCCAGTGGGAGAAGAACAAAACTCCTACTGAGTGAAGTTTCGTTTTATAAGAAATATCTTTTTAGAATGATTATAAAATGAGACAATTTGATGACAAACAAATCGTAACCCTATACAGAAATGCGATAAATAGATATAGTTAGAGATGGAAAAAGAATATAAAGGATGAACGTTGCATGGCAAAAGTAAAAAATACAACTATTTTAGACGCATATCGCGGAAAGAAAACAGACTACACGCCAGCTTGGTTTATGCGCCAGGCTGGAAGGTCCCAACCAGAATACCGGGCATTAAAAGAAAAATATTCCCTGTTTGAAATTACTCATCAGCCGGAGCTTTGTGCTTATGTTACAAGACTTCCGGTAGAAAATTACGGAGTGGATGCGGCGATTCTTTATAAGGATATTATGACGCCTCTGCCGGCTATCGGGGTAGATGTAGAAATCAAAAGCGGAATTGGACCAGTGATCGACCAGCCAATCCGGAGTATGCAGGATATAGAAAAGCTTGGTGAGATCAATCCGGAAAGTGATGTTCCTTATGTGCTGGATACCATACGCCTGCTGACAGAGGAACAGCTTGATGTACCATTGATCGGCTTTTCCGGAGCGCCGTTTACATTAGCGAGCTATATGATTGAAGGCGGACCTTCAAAAAACTATACGAAAACAAAAGCGTTAATGTATCGTGAACCACAGACTTGGTTTGCATTAATGGATAAATTGTCAAAAATGATTATTCGTTATGCAGAAGCGCAAATTAAAGCTGGTGCAAGTGCGATTCAAATCTTTGATTCTTGGGTCGGCGCATTAAACGTGGAAGATTACCGTTATTTTATGAAACCAGTCATGATGGATATTTTTTCAGCGTTAAAAAAATATGATGTACCGCTGATTACCTTTGGTGTAGGAGCAAGACATCTTCTGCTCGAGTGGAATGACCTGCCTGTCGATGTCATTGGCCTGGATTGGCGCACTTCCGTGGAAGAAGCGAGAAGCTTAGGTGTAACGAAAGCACTACAAGGAAATCTGGACCCTGCAATTTTACTTAGTAATTGGGAGACAATTGAAAAAAGAACGAAAGCGATTCTTGATCAAGGAATGAACACAGAAGGCTATGTCTTTAACCTTGGTCATGGTGTTACTCCTGATATTAAGCCGGAAACCTTAAAACGGCTGACAGATTTTATTCACAGCTATTCCAACCAAAATTGAGGAACAAACCCGGGCTAATGAAGCCCGGGTCAAACAGTTAAATCCTATCTGTCAAACAGATGTATAAAATGGTATAGTTTCTAACTACGGAATAACAAAATGTAACGAGGTGTATTGGAAATGGAAAAAAAGAAATTAGGATTATTAGTAATGGCATACGGTACGCCATATAAAGAAGAAGATATTGAACCTTACTACACACATATTCGTCACGGCAGAAAACCTGATCCAGAAGCCTTACAGGATTTAAAGGATCGTTATGAAGCAATTGGCGGCATTTCCCCTTTAGCAAAAATAACAAAGGAACAAACAAATGCTTTAGAAAACAAGCTGAATGAAGTACAGGATGAATTTGAATTTAAAGCATATATCGGTTTAAAGCATATTGCTCCATTTATTGAGGATGCCGTAGAGGAAATGGCAAAAGACGGTATTGAAGAAGCAGTTTCCATTGTTTTAGCGCCACATTATTCTACATTCAGCGTGAAATCATATAACGAACGGGCGAATAGTACTGCTGAAAAACATGGTATAAACATTGAATCTGTACAGGATTGGTATACGGAACCAGGGTTTATTGACTTCTGGGCAAAAGGTGTGCAAAATACCTTTGCAGAAATGCCTGCCGAAGAAAAAAAGAATGCGGTATTAATCGTATCTGCCCATAGTTTGCCGGAGAAAATTCTTCAAAATGGCGATCCGTACAAACAGCAGTTAGAGGAAACAGCACAATTAATAGCAGAGGCTGCTAATGTGAAAAATTATGAAGTAGGCTGGCAAAGTGAAGGGAACACACCAGATCCTTGGCTTGGTCCAGATGTACAGGATTTAACTCGTGAATTGTATAACAAAGAAGGGTACAAAGCATTTATATATACACCTGTCGGATTTGTAGCAGATCATCTTGAGGTGCTATACGATAATGATTATGAATGTAAAGTAGTCTGTGATGAGATTGGAGCAAGCTACTACCGTCCGGAGATGCCAAACGCTCACCCAGCATTTATTGAAACATTAGCAAATGTTGTATTAAAGAAAGTAAAGTGTGCTTCCTGATGGATAGAAAAAAAGTAGTAATTGTCGGCGGCGGGATGACAGGTTTATCAGCCGCCTATCACTTGCAAAAACAAGTGAAATCAGCAAACCTTCCAATTGATATTACATTAGTGGAAGGTTCTAACCGGCTGGGAGGACGCATTCATACGATAAAAAGAGACGGGTTTACGATTGAGAAAGGACCAGACTCACTTTTAGCACGTAAACCGGCTGCAATGAATTTGGCAGAGGAATTGGGTATACTTGATCAAACAAGACGTAATTCTACCGGGCAGTCCTTTATGCTGATTAAAAATCGGCTGCATAAAATGCCAAAGGGTGCATTTATGGGTGTGCCAAAAGAAGTTGGACCGCTTCTGCGTTCAAATTCCTTTACGTTGACAGGTAAAATCCGTGGATTAATGGATCTGATTATACCAAGAAAAAAACGGTCCGGGGACGAATCATTAGGACATTTTATGCGTCGCCGTTTTGGGGACCAAGTGGTAGTTAATCAAATTGATCCGCTGCTTTCCGGAATTCATTCTGGTGATATTGATCAAATGAGTCTGGAGGCAATATACCCTGTTTTTGGAAAAATGGAGCAGGAATATGGCAGTGTTATGAAAGGTCTCCGTAAGACCATGTCGAAACCGGCAAAAAACAGTAAGCCTGCCCAAGGACAGTTTTTCTCTTTTACAAACGGTTTACAGAAGCTTGTTGATGCGCTTGAAGCAAAGCTGGATACGGTGAAAATTCTCCGTGAAAATAAAGTGAATCATATAGAGAAGAAGGAAACAGGGTATCATCTTCTATTAGATTCAGGAGAGGTGTTAGCAGCAGATTTTGTTTTAGCAGCAGTTCCGCATACTCAGGTTCCCGGAATGCTGAGTAAGCATGCTCCGCTGCAGGAATTATATGCTATTCCGGCGACATCCACAGCAAATGTCGTACTTGCTTTTGATGAAAAACAAATTAAGCGTGATTTAGATGGAACCGGGTTTTTGGTTACTAGAAATAGTAATTACCGCTTCACTGCATGCACGTGGACCCATCGTAAATGGGAAGGAACTGCACCTGCAGGGAAAGCTTTATTGCGCTGTTATGTCGGAAAACCTGATGATCAGGAGATTGTAAAAGAATCAGACGAGACGCTTGTGGATATTGTCTTGAAGGATTTAAATAAAGTAATGAAAGTAAAGGGAAAGCCTTTATTTTATGAGATTACTAGATTTATTGAGGCAAGACCACAGTACCACACAGGGCATTTAGAGCTTGTCAGCAGGGTCCGCGATTATGTAGCCAGCCAGCTTCCAAACCTGGAGCTGATTGGCAGCTCCTATGACGGTACAGGACTTCCGGATTGTATTGAGCACGGACAAAAGGGTGCAGAATTGGCAATAGAAGCATTGACTCAAAATAAATAAGTTGGATATATGATTTAAAACAGCTATGGAATATTTGTTTCTGTAGCTGTTTTTCTTATGGACAGAAGTAAATAAGTGATAGAATGAAGAAAATAACTTGTTTTAAAAAAAGGCATTCGTTTATCATGAAAAAACGTGAAGCTTAAACGCGAATGAACGAGAAGGAGGAGGGGGAGCAGCTGCTATATAATCAAGTCAATCCAGAGATCATGATTTCGTTGCTGGAAGAAAACGATGCAGAAAACTTATTTGATTTAGTCAGCGCCAACAAAGATTTTTTAAGCAACTGGTTATCCTTTCCGTCTGTAACCAATCAGATGGAGGATTCCAAAAGTTTTATTAAAAGGTCCTTATTTCGTTTCGTAAATAAAGAGGGCTTTTGGGCCGGGATATGGTATAAGGAAAAATTAGCCGGGTCCATCGGTTTCTTATATTTTGATTGGAAAGTAAAGAAAACGGAAATTGGATACTGGCTTGGAGAAGCATATACAAATAAAGGAATCATGACACTTACCTGTGCTGCAATGGTGAATTATGCATTTCACGAATTGGAATTAAATAAAGTGGAGATTAAAACAGCCGTAAAGAATAAAAAAAGTGCGGCGGTCCCTGAAAGACTGGGTTTTAAACATGAAGGAACCATACGGGCGGATGAAGTGATAGGGGATACGATTCATGACCGGGAAGTATATGGGATATTGCGAGCCGAGTGGGACAGGTGAGGCGCAGCTTTTCCAAAAATACCAAAAAGCCAGACTGGCATAATACCTGTCTGGCTTTTTGGCGGAGCTGGGACTGCTATTACGATTGTTGTCAAGTTAGATAGAAAGCATTAAAATTTAAAACAAATTATTCCGAATAGCTTTCGATTAACTTATCGATTAATGAACCGACATAATCCACCGCAATCTCGATATTTTTTGGATTGGACATATCAATGCCTGCATCGTTAATTAACTCAAGCGGGCGCTTGGTACCGCCTGATTTTAAGACGTTTAACCAGTCATCCACAGCAGGCTGTCCTTCCTCACGAATCCGCTTAGCCATGGTTGTTGAGACGGTTAAACCGGCAGAGTAGGTATATGGATACAGACCCATATAGTAATGCTGCTGGCGCATCCATGTTAAGCCTGCACCATTATCAAAAGTGACGGTGTCTCCCCAGAAGGATTCTAATACTTGACGTTTCTCTCTGCATAAAACATCAGCTGTTAACGGAGTACCTTTTTCAGCCAAATCATAAACCTTACGCTGGAATGCGCCTTCTAATAGATGTGTAATAAAGTTATGATAATAGGTCCCCAATAATTGGGTAATCACCCAGCGTTTCATCCGCGGATTATCTTTGTTTGCGTGCATTAAATGATCAGCAAGCAGCAGTTCATTTAATGTAGAAGGTGCTTCAATAAAATAAGTTGACGGTCGTGTATTAAAAAGCGTCTGATTTTTACCGGCTAAATAGAAGTGACCGGCATGCCCTAATTCATGTGCAAGAATAAAGGCGTTGCGCATTTTATCGGCCCAGGTCACCAGAATATATGGATGTGCTCCGTATGGGCTCGAACAGAATGCGCCGCTTGCCTTACCAACATTTTCAGCACGGTCTACCCAACGGTCTGATAATGCTTTTTTCATTCCTTCGATATATTCCGGCCCCATGATATCGAGTGCGTTTAAAATGGTCTCGGAAGCCTCTTCATAGGATGTACTCGGATTAAACGCAGGGTCCAGCGGAGCTTTTAAATCACAGAATCGCAATTCTTCCAGCCCGAGCTTTTCTTTTAGTAATTTCGCGTACTTCTGCATGTGCGGAGCTAATTTTTCCTGGATAACATCTAATTGATTATGATACATTTCCGTGGTTGCCTGCTGTGGTGCTAAAAGCATATCCGTGACAGAATCATATTTTCTTAACTTGGAAAGCTGTACCTGTTTTGTAATCTCTGTCTGATAGGCAGCAGCATACGTATTTTTATATTGTTCCAATGTTTCTATAAAGGACTCATAGGCGTTCCTTCTCAATACAGTATCCTCTGAATACTCATAACTTTCTTCGTATAACGGTTCACTCATTGGCTGTGTTTTTCCCTGACTGTCTGTTACACTTTTGAACTGTATATCGGACTGTTTGCTTCGTGAAAAGATATTGTGTGGAGCTTCTAAAACTTCACCCAGCGCAGATAAAGCCTCCTCTAATTCAGGTGAGAGAATATGCTCCTTCTGCTCTAAAATATCAAACAAATATTTCCGGTATGTTTCAAGTCCAGGCTCATCTTCTATAAACTGCTCGATTTCAGATGAAGTCAGGTTAAGAAGCTCTGTTTCAAAGAAAGAAATCTTGGAGCGGATTGCAGCAAGTGCAGCCCCGCTCTTTGCAGCAGCCCCCTGATTCACAGGATCGCTCCCGTCTGCACTTACTAATAAATTTGCATAAACGGCAACATGAATAACCTTCTGCTGGTAAGCTTCTACAGAGTTAATAGCTTGTAATAAAGTGTTTGCATTTTCAGAAAGCTTTCCTTTAAAAGTGGTAATTTGATCAGCTTCTTCGACAATGTCCTTCAATGCTTTCTCCCAGCTTTTTTTGTCAGGAAAAAGATCTGTTAAATCCCATGTCTGTTCAACAGGCACATCTTTTCGATATCTTCTGCTTTCTTCTATCATTGTCATTCCTCCCAAATGCTTGAAATATTACTGTCTATCAAAGAAAATATAGATACAGCAATATGTTAGCCATTAATTCGATTACCTAATTAATTATAGTACACAGAAGGGGAAATTTATAGCGTTTTATCACAGAAGCAATAAATGTGCAAAAAAAAGAGAATAGCCGAGTACAGGCTATTCAGGAGAAGGATATAACTTATGGGAATTCTTCATATTAAACAGAGCGAGAATAACAGTAATGCCTTACTAATCGTTTTACTGGTAACATCTATTAACGCCCTGGATAATCGCAATCGTCACAAATGTTGCCATAACAATCTGCCTTTTCATTTACCATTGCATTTCCACATTTTGCACATTTCTTCTTTGGCAGATTTTTAAAAAATTCGATAATTCCAGTCATTTCGATTCCTCCTAATGTTTTAAATGATTTAAAAGTATTGTACTATAACAGAATATTGATGTCAACACTGTATTGCTACAATTTTTAAAAATTTTAAGGAGCTGTTTTTAAGATGCAATTAACTATTATCGGCTTTTGGGGCGGCTATCCAAATAAAGATGGCGCTACTTCAAGCTATTTATTAGAAAAAGACGATTATAAATTGGTGCTGGATATGGGGAGCGGAGCCCTGTCCAAGCTGCAGAAATTCACATCTGTACCTGAACTGGATGCAGTGATTTTATCGCATTATCACCATGATCATGTAGCAGATATCGGTGTACTCCAATATGGAAAACTGATTGATTATTATGTGCATAATAATGAAAAAAAACTAAAAATATATGGACATACAGAAGATGAAGAAGGCTTCTCGTCCTTGTCCCACCAGTATACAGAGGGGGTTGCTTATAACCCGGAGGAAGAATTGAAAATAGGGCCTTTTTCCATTACATTTCTAAGAACAGCGCATCCAGTTCCATGCTTTGGCATGCGTATTACGGACGGGAAAAAGACGATTGTATATACTGCAGACAGCAGCTACACAGAAGTGTGGATTCCATTCGCAAAAGATGCGGATGTACTTATAACAGATTGCAATTATTTTAAAGAACAGGATGGAACAGCAGCCGGACACATGAATAGTGAGGAAGCTGCCGGCATTGCGCAGGCTGCAAATGTGGGAAAATTAGTGCTTAGCCACCTGCCTCAGTTTGGTGTACTAGAACAGTTGAAGGAGGAAGCTGAACAAATATATACAGGTCCGGTTATATTAGCAGAGGAAGGGTATGTTTGGAAGTAACTTATAAGAGGTGTTCAGTAAAGCTGTTATAGGTTTTCAAGGTGACGAGTTATCATCGGGCTTTTTAAACGCCTATTTGCAGGTAGAAGTTTTGATTTGCAATAATTTATACGTTAGAATAAAAATAGTGAAAATAAAGGGAGGAATAGTAAGTTGAAATTTATTGATAATAAAGGAATCACAGACCCTCAAATTAATCTGGCTATTGAAGAATATATTCTTGAAAATTTTGGTGAGAAAGATACATACCTCTTATTTTATGTAAACAGTCCTTCTATTATTATCGGACGAAATCAAAATACAATTGAAGAGATTAATACGGATTATGTGGATGAACAAGGAATTAAAGTTGTTCGACGTCTTTCCGGCGGCGGCGCAGTTTACCATGATGAACAAAATTTAAATTTCAGCTTTATTACGAAGGATGATGGCAACAGCTTTCAGAATTTCGCTAAATTTACACAGCCAGTTGTCGATGCTTTGAATAACATCGGTGTGCCGGTTGAATTGCAAGGAAGAAATGATTTAGCTGTAGAGGGAAGAAAAATATCTGGCAATGCGATGTTCTCTACCCGCGGCCGTATGTTCAGCCATGGAACGTTAATGCTGGATTCCCAATTAGAAGAGTTAACTAAAGCGTTAAAGGTGAAAAAGATTAAAATTGAATCAAAAGGAATTAAATCAATTCGCAGCCGCGTGGCAAATATTGCTGAATATCTGGACAGCCCAATATCTATGGATGAATTTAAGGAATTGATTTTACGCTATATTTTTGATGTGGAAGACGTTAACGATGTACCGCAATATGTATTAACCGATGAAGACTGGGCAAAAATTCATGAGATTTCCGAAAAACGTTATCAGCAATGGGAATGGAACTATGGAAAATCTCCTTCATTTAACTATCAGGAGTCTAAAAAATTCCCAGGCGGGCTTGTTGATGTTCGTTTAGATGTGAAGAAAGGCATCATTGAAAATTGTACCATCTTTGGCGATTTCTTTGGCTTGGGCGATGTAAAAGTATTAGAAGATGCACTGACCGGTATCCGCCATAACCGCGATGCTGTCAAAGAAGCTGTAGATCAGGTTGATGTCTCCCATTATCTTGGCAGAATTTCTAAAGAAGAATTTCTAGAATTGCTTTACTAAAATTTCTAGCAGAATACGAATCATTTAATAAAACTTCATTCTGAAGCGTTAAGAGCTCTGCGCAGAATGAAGTTTTTTGTCGATATTAATTCTAGAATTTAACACCTGAATTTTCTTTGTTTTTTAAAATAATGCAAAATTTTTAAAATAATTATTTCTTTTTCCTCAGTTTGGTGCTATAATACTTTTAACTCATCCATATCACTAGGGAATAAGGAGGAAAAATAAAATGCAAATGAGAGAAATCACCCCTTATACGATGGCAATATTGTCGGATAAGGACGAAAATGGAAAGAATATCACCCGTATTTTAGAAGATGAAGTAGAGTATGTATTAAAAGGCAGGCCGACTAAAGTGATTGAATACGCATGCGCATATTTTGGATCTGATTTAAAAGGCCGGCAAAATGGCATCAAAAGTATATCCCACATTACACATAAAACTCCAATACCGATTGATCCAAGAAATAAAATGTATTTCTTTCCCACAAAATCTCCATCCCATGAGAGCTGTTCCTGGATATCACATACTCATATTGAAGATGTTAAAAGAATAGATAGTAAATCGACGGAAATTTTATTTAAAAATGGACGAAGCATCACATTGGATATTTCTCACGGCATCGTTATTAATCAAATACAGCGTACCGCTCATATACGCTATCTTATGGATGAGCGGGGCAGTGCATTTTAGTAACCCTGCAGTACAGGATTTCAAATGGGATTAAGAGATAATAAATGATTAGAAGAGTTGTTACTTTATCTTCGTTTTTCTGCTTTTTCCTCAGTCTCCTCTCAAAATCACCTCAGCCAACTTCAGTCATAATAATATAAAGCTACCTAGAATAAAAGCCGGTATTTTGGCAGGCCTCTGCATAAAATAATGTTATTGCTTAAGAATATGATTATAAAACTTTCTCTGCTTCCATTCATGATGATAATAAATATAATTATAATAGGGTACCCTGGTGATAGATTGAGTTTCATTGGGCAGAGAAGTTTATACTTTTCAAAAAAACTGCAGTAGCATATAATCATCAATAAGATTGTTGGAATTTTGAGGGAGACTGACCGTATGTACGTAATGAATATTACATTTTCAAATTGGCAGACATTTCTAAAAGAAGAAGGCTGGGAGGAATTTATCCGCCAGCTGTTGGAGCAATATGAAGGGCTCGGTCCGTTGCCTGGTATTGCGCTTCCTTTTTTTGAAGCTTTTTTACCATTTTTGCCGCTTATTGTATTTGTACTCGGAAATGCTGCTGCTTACGGCTTGTTTGAGGGTTTTCTCTATTCTTGGCTTGGTGCCAGTTTAGGTGCTGTTCTAGTGTTCCTTGTTATCCGGCGTTTAGGAAATACAAGACTCTTAAAACGGATACGCCATAACAAGCAGGTGTCCAGGATTACGAATTGGGTAGAACGGCATGGCTTTGGACCTTTGTTTTTATTATTATGTTTCCCATTTTCTCCATCATCTGTTATTAATGTGGTGGCCGGGCTGTCAAAAATCAGTTTCTACCCATTTTTATTAGCGGTGCTGTTAGGGAAGACCGTGATGATTTTTTCTATTTCTTATATTGGCTCCAGTATTATGGAATTTGCACAAAATCCGGTACGGACCATTTTAGTGGGAATAGGTATTATCATTTTTTGGGTGTTCGGCAAGTATTTAGAGAAAAGACTTCAAAAAAAGGTGGACAAGCATCAAGTATAGTAACAGAAGTCAAATCAGCTAGTATAACAAAAAGAATAAAAAGACGTTCATATATTTTTTTAAATTAAACGAATACTGTCTGCGGATAAAAGGTTAAAGTTCTTTGCTTTGGGGTATGATATTAATAATTAAACTAAAGCGAAGGAAGAATAACAGTGAAAAAATATAACTATGTAAGAGTTTCTATTGTCGCTGTTTTGTTAATCGCTGTGTTTTTACTTATCCGGACATTTTTATTCGAAAACTATGTGGTTAACGGAAAATCCATGGAACCCACACTGTATGACGGAAATTTAATGATGGTTAATACGTTTACAAGTGATATTTCAGATATTTACCGTTTTGATGTGATTGTATTTCATGCCTCGGAAGAAAATGATTATGTAAAACGGGTTGTCGGGCTTCCGGGAGAAAAAGTAGAATACAAGGATGACCAATTATATGTAAATGGCGAGTATATCCCTGAGGATTTTCTGCAGGAAGAAAAAGAAAAGACGGAAGCGACACCTTTGACAGAAGACTTTACACTTTTGCAGGTGACTGGGGAACAAACGGTGCCGGAAGATGAACTGTTTGTATTAGGGGATAACCGCAGAGACAGCTTAGACAGCAGATCAATCGGCTTCGTCCCTGTAGAGGAAGTAGTTGGCAAGGTGGATGTGACGTATTGGCCGATAACACAGTTATTTAAGCAGCCGCACTAAGACGGATGGAAAGCAGGTATATGTTCGTGTAAGATGTATGAACAATCCTAGCATTCACCATTTTAGTGCAGGCATGAAACAGATGAAAATAAAATGAAACTTCCTTCGGTGGGGGTGCTCCGTCCCCCCACTGAAGGACTAAAGGAACAAAGGCTAAGTTCGCGACGTCCTGGGGCTGCGATTACTCACCCCATCAAAAAGCGTTGTCGCAACCCCTTTGTGACCTACATCCTGTAGGCCGGAACGAATTGGACCGTTACTGGCTGTTGGATCTCCCGCTTAGCAATAACATGTATTCGTCATTTCTGGAAGCAGGAGTCTTACAAAAGCCCTTCGGTGGGGCTAGCAATCGTAGCAATGTTGTCAGTCAGGTTAATTAATTTTCTTAAATTTAAAACAGATAGCAATAAAACTATCTAGCGGAGGAAAAATACGTAGACTCCTATGGGAAAGCACAATGGTTTTCGCTGGGGCGAGTAATCGCAGTCCCAGTGTGAAGACCCCGCAGAAAAAAAGTGAACTTCTTTTTTTCGAGGAGGCTGAGCGCAAGCCCATGGAAAGCGTAGTGTTTTTCCGCAGCGGTCGCGTTAACATGTCAACATTGGTAATCGCCGTCCCAGTCTCAGCCAGTTACACTGCGATAAATTACTTTTATTAGGAACAAGCTTCTATCTTTGATAAAATAAGGATAGAAGCTTTTGTTTTGAGGCAAGTAAGGTATAATGTGAAACAAACAATAACGAAACTGCTTTCTGCGGGAAATTTGCAGAAGGTTATCCGTAATCCATACATATACCACTAAAAAGGAGTGTGTATCAGATTGACTGTGCGATTTATTTTAGGCAGGTCCGGTACAGATAAAAGCGAGTGGATGATGAAGGATATTGAACATCGTCTGCAAAAGGAGCCGATTGGTCCGGCTATTTTTTATATTGTACCGGATCAAATGACCTTTCAATTAGAAACAGCTTTATTCAGCCGGGAGCATTTAAATGGGAGTATCCGGGCGCAGGTTGCCAGTTTTTCACGGCTTGCATGGCGGATTTTACAGGAAACAGGGGGCGGATTAAAGCCTTTTATCAGTTCGGTTGGAACCCAAATGATGCTTCGGAAAATCATTGCTGAAAAAAGCGGAGATTGGATGGCTTTTCAAAAAGCAATCAAAAAACAAGGATTTTTGGACCAGTTAGAATCTGTTATTCAAGAATTTAAGCGATATGAAATTACACCTGATGCACTTCGGTTACAGCAGGAGCAATTCAATAAATTTGTGCATCAATCTCCCTCGGAAACAGGGTTAGTCCGAAAATTGGATGATTTCATTTACATTTATGAACAGCTTCTTAACCAGCTGCAGCATATGTATATGGACAGTGAAGACAGACTGCAGATATTAATGGAAAAAATTCCGCAGGCAAGCACGCTGGAAGGAGCACATATTTATATTGACGGCTTCCACCGCTTTACGCCGCAGGAGCTGTCCGTAATCACGGAATTAATGAAGAAATGTGCGCAGGTTCATATTGGTTTGACATTAGATCCGACAGCCACAGAGAATCTGGAGGAACTGGATATCTTCTACCAGACGAATCAAACCCATCACCAATTAACAGCTGCAGCGGAAGAGAACGGTATTTCGCTGGAACAGTCTGTTTATTTAGATCCGGCAAAGGATCAGTTTAAAGAGCGTGCCTACTTTGCTCACTTAGAACAGAATTTTGACGTACGGCCTTTACCGGAATACAAAGGGGAGGCTCCGATTCAAATAGCTGAAGCAGTGCATCCGCGTGCAGAAGTAGAGGGTGTTGCGGGAGAAATTCTTTCCCTTGTCAGAGACGAAGAATACCGCTATCGGGATATTTCCATTTTAGTAAGACAGCCGGATGTATATGATGATTTAATAGAAACGATTTTTGGCGATTATGATATTCCTGTTTTTATTGACCAGAAGCGTTCGATGCTGCATCACCCATTGATTGAACTGATTCGTTCGATGCTGGAGGCAATTGAAAATGGCTGGCGTTCCGATGCCATTTTCCGGGTTTTAAAAACCGGCTTTATCCCTGCCAGTGATGAGGAGTTTCCTTTAACCAGTGACGCCATTGATCAATTAGAGAACTATACGATAGAATATGGTATTCGTTACCGGAAGCAGTGGTTAGATGATAAACCTTGGAAATATCAACGTTTCCGCGGCTTTGAACAGGCTGCGCAGACAAACACGGAAAGGGAGATGCAGGACAAAATCAATCGTTATCGCAACCAAATAACGCATGCACTCCGTCCTTTTGATGAAAGCTTTCGTGCAGCAGGAAGTGTAAAAGAGCGCTGTGAAGCTATTTTTATTTGGCTGGAATCGCTAGGCGCACCCGAAAAGCTGGAAGAAATGCGTGCATCCTTCGATGAACAGGGCATTCCTGAAAGAGGAAGGGAGCAGCAGCAGGTCTGGGATGCAGTGCTCCAATTAATGGATGAAATGGTAGAAATAGCTGGTGACGAAGAAATGGATATGACTACTTTCAATGCTTCCATCAATGCCGGCGCAGAAGCTTTGGAATTTTCACATGTGCCCCCGACCATGGATCATGTGTTAGTAGGAACGATTGACAGGTCAAGAATGTCTGATGTCCGTTGCATGTTTTTACTTGGTGTGAATGAAGGAATATGGCCAATGAAGCCGACAATTGATGGCATGATTGACGATGAAGAAAGAGATTTGCTGGAGCAAAATGGCTTGAAGCTTGCGGATAATGGAAAACGACAGCTGCTGGATGATTGGTTTTATATCTATTTATCTTTAACTGTAGCAAAGGATAAGCTGATGATTAGTTATCCAATTAGTGATGAGGAAGGAAAAGCGAAGGTCCCTTCTCAGGTTGTTCATCGAATAGAAGGCCTGTTTCCGGCAACGCAAGAGCATGTATTATTTCAAGATGTGGAGGATACTGCGGATACAACGCGATTTATTACGACCAAAACGAAAACAAGAGCAGCTCTGACAACGCAATTTGCAAGATTGCAGCGCGGCTATGAAATAGATCATGCCTGGTTTGCTGTATATAATTGGTATGTAAAAAATCAGCCGAAATACCGTATGACCTATCGCATATTACAAGGCTTATTTTATAAAAACCAGCCGGAGCATTTAAAAAAGGAAACAGCGGAAGAACTTTATCCAAAACAAATCAAGGCAAGCGTCAGCCGTCTGGAATCTTATTACAGATGTTCGTACCAGCATTTTGCCCGTTACAGCTTGAATTTGAAAGAAAGAGAAACATATAAATTGGATGCTCCGGATATCGGACAATTATTCCACGAAGCATTACGCCTCATTACAGAGTGGGTTCAAAATGAAAAAACAGACTTTAAGCAGCTTACCAGGGAGACATCGGCAAATTATGCACACCGGGCAATCCAGAAATTATCTCCCGTACTGCAGCATCAAATCTTGCACAGCTCGAACCGTTACACATTTATTCAGCAAAAGCTGGAGGAGATTATTGCCAGGGCAGCATTTATATTAAGTGAGCAGGCAAGACAGACAGATTTCAGCCCAATTGGTCTTGAACTCAGCTTTGGAGAGAAGGATAGCCCGCTGCCTCCGCTTATTTTGCCGCTTGAAAATGGGTATGAACTGCTGCTGCGCGGAAGAATTGACCGGGTAGATAAAGCACAGCTTCATCAGGATTTATATTTACGGATTATCGACTATAAATCAAGCTCCCGTGCGCTGGATTTATTGGAAGTTTACTATGGACTTGCCCTGCAAATGCTGACGTATTTAGATGTTGTACTGACTCATTCCGAAAAATGGCTCGGTCAGCAGGCGAGCCCGGCAGGCGTTCTTTATTTCCATGTGCATAATCCAATGATCAATATGGATAAAGAGAAATTAGACAGCGATATCGAGGAGCAAATCTTTAAGTCTTATAAAATGAGAGGACTGCTCTTATCTGATGAGGACATCGCCAGAATGATGGATGAGTCATTAGAATCTGGGAACAGTCATATTATTCCTGCCGGACTGAAAAAAGATGGTACATTCAACAGCAATTCGAAAATTGCGGATGAAGATACATTTGAACAATTGAAAAATCATATCCATGGATTACTGAAGCAGGCAGGACTGGATATGACTTCAGGCGGAGTAGAAATTAATCCGTTTCTGAAAAAAGAGACCGAAGCATGTACGTATTGTCCTTTTCATGCAGTTTGTCAGTTCGATCCTGCGTTAGAAGGAAATAATTATAGAAAAATAGCAAATATGAAAGAAAAAGAAGTGATTGAACGGCTAAAGGGAGGGGAAATCCGTGGTTAAATGGACACAGGAACAGGAACGGGCAATTTATCAAAGCGGCACGGATATCCTTGTAGCCGCAGCAGCTGGTTCCGGAAAAACAGCTGTCCTTGTAGAACGTATTATTCAGAAGTTATTAAAGGAAGAAGATGCAATTAATATCGATGAATTACTCGTCGTTACGTTTACAAATGCTGCTGCCCAGGAAATGCGGGCGAGAGTTGGAGCAGCGTTAGAAAAGGCTCTGGCTGAAAAGCCTGGATCACTTCATTTAAAAAAGCAGCTGTCCTTATTACAGAGAGCTTCTATTTCGACATTACACTCTTTTTGTTTAGATATTGTACGAAAAAATGCCTATATGATCGAGCTGGATCCTTCTTTCCGGATTGCCGATGAGGTAGAGATGGATATGATCAAACGGGAGGTTCTGGATGAGCTGCTGGAGGGCTGGTATGATGATTCGAATACGGAGCAGGAAACGTTCTTTGAAGTGGTGAACCGCTTTTCTAATGACCGAAGTGACAGAGATGTGGAAGAGTTAATTTTACGGACGGCAAATTTTGCAGTCCAGCATCCATCACCCAAAGCATGGCTGCACCAGCTGACGGCTAATTATGAAATAGATGAGAATTGGACGGAAGAGACCATCCCCTGGATTCAGGAGGTGAAGGAAGAAATATCGGGTCAATTAGAAGCGATGAAGCAGGAGAATGCATTAGCTATTGCTGTGGCAAGAGAGCCGGATGGACCGTATCATTATCTGGATGCTTTGGAAAAGGATACGGCGATACTGGATACAGCGATGGAAAAAATAACGCATTGGGAGGCATTACACCAATTTGTCCAAGATGCAAAGTTTGCTGCTTTATCCAGAAAAAAAGCAGACGATAATCCAGAGAAACGGGAGCAAGTGAAGGATTTTCGGAAAAAAGTCAAGGACAGATGGGACAAGATGAAGGAAAAATGGTTTGTCCGCAGCTTGCCTGCTCATATTCAGGATATGCAGGAAATGGCACCTGTTTTGAAACAAATGACCTTGATGGTAGAAGACTATATGGATAAGTTTCAAAATCGAAAAAAAGAACAGGCTATCGTTGATTTTAATGATTTGGAGCATTATTGTCTGGACATTTTAACAGAGACAAATCCAGAGGATAACAGCAGACAGGCTTCTTCGATTGCTTTCCAGCTGCAAAAGCAGTTTAAAGAGGTACTCGTTGATGAATATCAGGATACGAACCTGGTGCAGGAAAGTATTCTGCAATTAGTCCGCAACCCGGAAGATAATGGGAATATGTTTATGGTTGGCGATGTGAAGCAAAGTATCTATGGGTTTCGTCATGCAGAGCCTTCCCTGTTTATCGAAAAATATAAACAATTTGCCGCAAACGATGATCCCGCAGAAAGAATTGATCTTAACCGGAATTTCCGGAGCCGGGGAGAAGTGTTGATTGGTGCAAACTATTTATTCCGTCAGCTGTTCGATGAATCGGTCGGGGATATTGCCTATGATGAGGATGCTGAATTGATTTATGGTAACCGCATGTACGATGAATTTCCATTCGACTCTAATCCGGAATTGCTGCTGATTGATTCTCCACAGGGACAGAAATCCGATGGAGGAGAAGAAACAGAGGAAGATTTAGAAAAGGCGCAAATTGAAGCGCGCGCCTATGCTAAAAAAATACAGGAATGGATTGGTACCGGAGAAAATGGAACACCGATGCAGGTGGTGGATAAAGGAAAAGGGCAGCACCGTAATTTGATGTACCGGGATATTGTTATTTTAATGCGTTCAATGACATGGGCCCCGGTAATTATGGACGAGCTGAAAAAACAAGGTATACCTGTCTATGCTGAACTGACCTCTGGCTATTTTGAAGCGATTGAAATCAGAGTCATGATCAGTTTATTAAAGACTGTTGATAATCCGCGTCAGGATATTCCGCTGGCTGCAGTACTGCGGTCGCCTATCGTCGGGCTGCAGGAAAATGATTTAGCGGCTATCCGCTTAGCTGATCGTCACGGTAATTTTTATGATGCTCTCTTAGCATACATGGCAAAAGAAGATAACAGCGTAACTGAGCAATTAAAGGAGTTTCAAGAGCTGCTGGATAATTTAAGGTTATCTGCCCAGCAGGGAGCGCTCTCGGAATTGATTTGGCAGATTTACCGGGAGACCGGCTACTATGATTTTGTCGGCGGTATCCCTGGAGGGAAGCAGCGTCAGGCAAATTTACGGGCGCTGTATGACCGGGCAAGAAGCTATGAAGAAACGTCCTTTCGCGGTTTATACCGCTTCTTGCGATTCATTGAAAGAATGGAAGAAGAGCAAAAGGACTTAGGTGCTGCCCGTGCACTCAGTGAGCAGGAAGATGTTGTCCGGATAATGACGATTCATAAAAGTAAAGGACTGGAATTCCCGGTCGTTATCCTCGGCGGCATTGGCAAATCGTTTAATATGATGGATTTAAATCAAAAGTATCTGCTTCATAAGGATTTGGGCTTTGCCAGTAAATTTATTGATCCCGAGAAACGAATTCAATATTCTACGTTGTTTTAT
The DNA here is from genome assembly GCF_000821065.1 of Oceanobacillus oncorhynchi. Taxonomy (GTDB): domain Bacteria; phylum Bacillota; class Bacilli; order Bacillales; family Amphibacillaceae; genus Oceanobacillus; species Oceanobacillus oncorhynchi. The sequence goes on along the minus strand of NZ_CDGG01000001.1, from coordinate 3,973,395 downwards.
CATGCGATGCGGGAAAAAATCAGGAGAGAACAATTATCTGAAGAAATTCGTCTATTGTATGTTGCCTTGACACGTGCGGAAGAGAAGCTGTTTATGGTAGGGACAGTGGATTCGGCGGAGAAGCGGAAAGCAGCATGGTCCTGGATTGCACACCATCCAGACTGGGTGCTGCCGGCTTATTTCCGGGTTGGAGCAAAGGCTTATCTGGATTGGATTGGCCCTGCGCTTATCCGTCATCCGCAGGGACAAGTCCTGCGGGAAGAGGAGATAGGTAATCAGGTTTTATCTGCGATTACGCAGGATGCGTCCAAGTGGGAGGCAAATATTTATCCACGTCAGGATATCGTTGCCTTTGAAAATCGGGTACAGGAGAAACAGGATGCCTTAAAAACGCATATCAGAAATTGGGATCCGATTGAACAGAAAGATAAAGCGTTAGATGCTTGGGTGGATCACCGTCTTTCTTATCAGTATCCTTATCAGGAAGCTGCTCATTCACGTGCGAAGCAATCTGTAACCGAGTTGAAACGTCAGCAGGAGCAGAAGGATACGTATAGTGATGAAAAAATGCTTCCTGCAGCGACGAAGGCTCCAATTACGAAAAGACCAAGATTTATGCAAGCGGAAAAGAAATTAACACCGGCCGAAAAAGGGACCGCACTTCATACCGTGATGCAGCATCTTCCTCTAAAAGGCATGCTTGCAAATGAAGAAGTAGAGGAATTTATTGAAAAACTGGTGCAGGAGGAGAAAATGACAGCTGCAGAAGCAGAAAGTGTATCCACTTCGGATATTATCGCATTTTTAGAATCCGCTATTGCACAAAAGATTTTTGATAAGAAAAAGTTGTATAAGGAAGTGCCATTCAGTTTAATGCTGCCGGCCGAAAAGGTATATGCTGACTGGCAGGGGGCCTCCTCAGAAAAAGTGTTGATCCAGGGAGTTATTGACTGTATTATCCCTTCAGAAAACGGCTGGATTATTCTTGATTATAAAACAGACCGGATTACAGAAGAAATGTCAGAGAAATTGGAAGAAAAATTGAAAAAACGATATAAGACCCAGCTTGAGCTTTATCGATACGCTATAGAAGAAATCTGGAAGCAGCCTGTGGAGGAAACCTATCTCTATTTCTTTTCAAAAGGACTGCTTATCAAAGGGGAGTAGCCGGTGCAACCTTATCAGGGAAACAAACGATTAGAATGGATAGATGCAGCAAGAGGCTTTGCGATTTTTGGAATATTTATGGTCAATATAGGAGCATTTTCTGCTCCTTATTTTCTCTATGGCGGAGCAGAGGATGCCTGGACGGCTAAAATAGATCAGTACAGCTTGTTTTTTATTGATATTTTCTTTCAAGCGAGCTTTTACACGCTGTTTTCGATTCTTTTTGGTTTTGGGATTCAAATTCAAAAGGACAGCTTAGATAAAAAGGATATTTCTCCATACGGCTTTTTTGGACGCAGGCTGGGAGTGTTGATTATTTTTGGAATCATTCACGCCTTTGCGATATGGAGCGGAGATATTCTTCTGACTTATGGAACAATGGGATTTTTGCTATTATTCTTCTTATACAGCGGGGAGAAGGTTTTAATGGGCTGGGCGATTGGTTTATTAGGTGCATCTACCCTTGCCTTGACAGGTCTGCAGTATGCGGCAAGGAATTTTATTGATATAAGTTATACAGCGGAAATAAACCAAGCTTTTCAAAGCTATCAATCCAATGATTTTTCCATTATTCTGGCGCAGAATTTTCAGGATTGGCAGTTATCAAACGGGATTTTCAGCTTTTTCCTGTTTCCTTTTATTTTCCTGCCGCTGTTTTTATTTGGGATGTACTTAGCAAGAAAGAGATGGTTTCATGAGCCGCTTGTCCATAAGGGAATATTGAAAAAGGTTTGGGTTATTTCTCTAGTTGTGTTCATCGTATTTAAGATAGGACCGTATACATTTGGCAACCCGCTCTGGTTTAGTCTAGTTCAGGATAATATTGGCGGGACGGCATCGGCCGTCTTCTACCTGACGTCGATTACATTATTATGGGAGAAGGATAGGGCGCAGAAGGTACTTGGTGTCCTGAAGCCGATCGGAAAAATGGCATTATCTAATTACTTGCTGCAATCGATTATCTCTTTTTGGCTTTTCTATGGCATCGGTTTTGGATTATACGGGGAAATCCGGCCCGTTCATCAAATCGGTCTCGTGATTGTGATTTTCTGCTTACAGATTATCGGAAGTATGATCTGGCTTCGATATTTTCGGTTTGGTCCCGTGGAATGGGCATGGCGATCCATTACGTATAAAAAATTACAGCCAATGAAACGCTAATCATGGCAATTTGTTGACAAAGATACGTTTAAATGTCATCTTAGGGAAGAAAATGGTATCATTATAAACGAATTATTAGTCATTTTTGTGAAATATGACAGATGATGATGACATGTATTTATAAAATTGAAGGAGGGAACATGAATGACGCATATGCATATTACATCGTGGGCGCTGGGTCTGATTCTATTTTTAGTAGCTTTAGCCCTTTACAAGAAAAACAGTAACAAGCCTGCAACCATTGTTCATATGATTTTACGACTTGTGTATTTGTTTATCATCGTTACCGGTGGATTATTAACTTGGGACTATATTCAAGGCTATGGCATGCCGCTTCTTGGGGAAGCTATTGTAAAAGCACTTGCCGGTCTTTGGATTGTTGTGGTAATGGAAGGAATTCTGGTTTCTACGAAAAAAGGAAAAGCAGTAACCGGCAAATGGATTCAATTCTTTATCGCACTGATTATTGTTATTGTTTTAGGCTTTTTCCGTCTTCCAATGGGTTTTTATTTCTAAAATAAGAGGATGACGAACACTCCTGTGAGGATAGTGTAATACATTCTCGACGAACAGGAGGAGACAAAGTGCCTTGGTCCATTGCCGAGGCACTTTATTTTAAAATAAGAATGTTTATAAAAATAGCTGGAAATAGCCGCTACGGAAAAAATACTCCGCTAGAATCAGCTTCATTTCTTTGAAAGAAAGCAAATAAAACATATCTTTTCAAAGATGGGAGCGGATGTTGTCGACTCCTGCGGGAAAAGCAACAGGTAGACCTGAACAGGAAGCGATTTTCTTACCGTGCGGCTGAGCCGTTGCCCGCGGAAAGCGACTTCCTGGGGCTGGGACTGGGACTGCGATTACTCGTCCCACCGAAAACCATTGCGATTACTCGCCCCATCGAAAACCGTCGTAGCGGACATCTCCTTGGCGAGAACACCAATGTTTTAAAGATAGTGGTGTTCTTGTTTTTTCTGTTTAATTGTGAACGCTTTTTTACATCATTCCAATCAAGGTATGATTTTTTTAGAAAATAAGTGATAATAAAACAAGGGTGGAATCGTAATTACAGTTTTATTATCATTGGGGGAAAATCTATGATTAAAAAAATAAGTATTGGATTTGCTGCTGTTATCAGTATGTTTATCATGCAAATACCGGTACATGCACAGGACGAAGATATACATAATGAAGTATTTTATCAGGTATTGATTGACCGCTTTAATAATGGGGATACGGAAATTGAAGGAGAATTAGATATTAACGATCCTTATCATTACCATGGAGGGGACTTTCAGGGAATTATAAATAAATTAGATGATTTGCAGGATATTGGAATTACCACGATTTCCCTGAGTCCGATTACGGAAAATAAAGAAAGAGGATATCATGGTTATTGGATCAATGATTTTTATGAGATCAATCCGCAATTTGGAACAATGGAAGATTTTGAGCGTCTTGTATCCGAAGTGCATAATCGTGATATGAAAATAATGATTGATTTTGTATTTAATTATGCTGCGGATACCAGTCCGTTAACAGATGATGCGGACAAGGAAGATTGGTGGCTTGGAGCACCTGAATCAAATGACGAATGGCTGTCAGAAACAGTTCAATTTGATTTAACAAATCCGGAGGCTGCGGAATATGTATTAGACGCTGCGAGATATTGGCAGGAAGAAACCGAAGTGGATGGATTTAAGCTTCATGATGCAGACATGGCGCCGCAGCCATTTGTCGAAGAGCTGACAGCAGCTTTGAAAGAAAACCGTCCTGATTTTTATCTGATTGGTGATACAAGTGCGGCAACGATTGATGAAGCAGCTTCGTTAATGGAAAATACATCCCTCGATCTCATCAATTATCCGGGTTTCAATCAAGTATTAAGCGAAACATTTGCAGATAGCGATCAGGATGTTTCAGCCATTTTTGATGCGTGGGAAGAACAAAGGCTGACCGATTTTTATAAGCAAATCGACGGCCTTCAACAAGAACGTTTTACAAATATCTTTTCAGAGAATCAACGTAATGCTGTCACTGCTTGGACGCTTGCCTTGACCTATATGTATACTACACCGGGGGCAACAATGGTAACGCAGGGGACAGAGCTTCCCATGTACGGAATGGATGCGGAAGAATCGCAGCGGCTTGTTCCTTTTAATAGCGGAGATGAAGATTTAAGGGAGTTTCATAAGCGTATTGCTGCGCTGCACAATGAATTTCCGGCATTAAGGTTGGGAGATTTTGAATATGTCGGCTCCGAAGCATCCATGCTGGTTTTCCGCCGCAGCTATGAAGACGAAGTGATGTATGTCGCTATTAATAACGGAAGTGAATCAGCATATATTGATGAAACTAATTTAGAATCTGGTATGCAGCTGACCGGTATTTTAGAGGATAATTTAGTCCGTGAAAATGAAGAGGGCAATTATCGGATTGGAATACCGAGAGAATCTGTAGAAGTCTATCTTTTAGAAGAAGATAAAGGCTTTAATTGGTTATTTATCGGCTTTATTATTTCTGTTCTTTTATTATTTGTGATTGCTGTTGTACTATTAAAAAGAAAGCAGAAGCAAAGAGAGCATGCAGACAATTAATACTGTTAATTACCTTGGTGAATTTGAAATATAACTGCATAAAAAACATGTGTCTGATTTATTACTGACGCATGTTTTTTATGATTGTACGTTTGGAACATCCTTTCTTAGGGACTTTATTCACCCCTATGTATAGAATAATTTTAGAATATATAAATATATATCGTTCCATTCTCCTGCTTATATTGTATAATAAAAGAAGAGAGTATTTGTTTAAAGGAGGTGCCCAGTATGGAGCGGAGCGCAATAAAGAAAGAATTCTATTTGCTTTGCAGAATTATTCTTTTTGTTGTTATCGGATTATTTATTGTTAAAAATTTCCTTTTAGCTCCTTCGGTCGTATGGGGTGAATCGATGCAGCCCACTTTTTTCGATCAGGATAAAATCATTGTTAATAAAGTAGCTTCAATAGACCGGTTTGATGTGATTGTATTCCAGGCCCCTGACTCTGACAATTATTACGTGAAACGGGTTATTGGTGTACCAGGCGATCATATCGAATATAAAAGTAATACGTTATATTTAAATGGAGAAGCAGTGGAGGAATCCTACTTAATAAATGATGACAGTCCGGCGAAAATGGGTTTTCAAACTGGTAATTTTACATTAGAAGAATTAACAGGCTATTCCATTGTTCCGGAGAATACCTATTTTGTTTTAGGCGATAATCGCGGAAACAGTAATGACAGCCGCTTCTTCGGCTTTCTGAATGAAGAGGCAATTATTGGGGAAGTAACATTCCGATTCTACCCATTTAATAATATCGGCAGGCCTGAATAAACCTGTATCTAAAAAGGAACTTCCTGATTTAGATGCGGGTTTTTTTATTTTATTCGTCTTTGCTATTTAAGAAAGGCAGAAAGCGGTTTTTTCAAAATTAATCCAGCTTATATATCTATCCTAATTCAATTGCAGCTGTATTTGACATTTTGTCAACATCCCTCGTATAGTAGAATTAAGAGGAAAAGATAACTGAAAATAGAAGGGTTTGTATAACGAATGAGCCAAAATATAGGAGATTACTTAAAAGAGCAGCTAAAGGAAAAACATATTTCTATGCGTGAACTAAGTAAACAGACGAATATTAATGTTTCGACGATATCCCGAATTATCAACCATAAGCGTAAACCGACAAATCAGCATTTAGTGGAAATTTCAAAAGCACTGGATGTTCCTTTTGATGAATTACTTCAGAGAACCGGACTGCCGGTCAAATCTTCAGAGAATCATACTAATGATATACAGACATCTATTGTAATGATAGATCAATTTTTAGAGCAATCAGATGATCATTATGATTCTTTTTCAATGGAAAAATTAAAAAAACAACTGGATTGTTACGAAAAAGATGCAGAAACGGAAGAAGGGCGCCGTCTCATTCTGGATACATTTCATCAGAAAAAAGAAGATGCAGGAGCCCGCGGGGCCTATATGAAAAAACTTTCCACTTTTTTTCATCGGATTTGTCATAAAAAAGGAACAAGGAAAGAATTAATTTTAATGGGTGCAGCACTAGTTTATTTCATCAGTACAGCTGATGTTATTCCGGATTATCTTTTTCCTGTTGGTTATTTAGATGATGCTGTAGCAGTTCAAGTGGTAATGAATGCACTTGCTAATAAAACGTAATTAATGAGGGTTTGGATATGAATCGGAAGAAATACAATTTGGATTACAGTATAATCACTATTTTGTTCTTGTTATTATTAATTAGTTTAATTGCAATTTATAGCGGTTCGGGACAATATGCGCAATCACAGCCTTACTATTTTGTGATTCGCCAAGGTATTTGGTATTTTTTTGGTGCGTTGATAATGCTGGCAGTGATTTTCTTTGACTATGAGCTCTTAAAAAAACAGGCATTTAAGTTGTATGCGATTGGCGTGTTCCTTTTATTAGGCGTTCATTTTTTTGGGGTTTTTCGCAACGGTTCTCAACGTTGGCTGAATTTAGGAATCTTTGAGATACAGCCATCTGAATTTATAAAAATATTTCTTATCATCTACTTAGCTGTTTTATTAGAGAAGTATGGCAATCGAAAGCTGCCCTTAAAAAAGAGTATTCAATTAACGCTGAAAGTAGTGGCAGTAACATTAATTCCATTTGTTTTTATATTTTTACAGCCGGATTTAGGATCTGCTTTGATTGTATTAGCCATTGCTTTTTCCATGATTATTGTTTCCAGTATCTCTGTTAAAGTTATTTTACCGGTGCTATTCACCATAGCTGCTTCTATAGGCGGTTTAATTTTTTTGTATTCTTATAATGAAGATATTTTTTCCCGGTTATTTCAATCACATCAAATGGACCGTATTTATGGGTGGTTAAATCCGGCGGAGTATGCATCTGATTATGGGTATCAGCTTCAGCAGGCAATCATGGGAATCGGTTCAGGACAATTGAGCGGCGCCGGATTTAATCAGGGGATGCAGATTCAAAATGGGAATGTACCTGAAGCACATACAGACTTTGTTTTTACAGTAATTGGAGAAGAATATGGTTTTATCGGAGCAAGTATTCTGATTTTATTATATTTCCTGCTTCTTTATCGAATTACAAAGGTTGCCTTCGAAGCAGATAATCTATTCGGGGTCTATCTTTGCGTCGGCATCATCGGAATTCTTGCCTTTCAAGTATTTCAAAATATTGCGATGACCATTGGTTTAATGCCGATTACTGGGATTACCTTGCCTTTTATCAGTTATGGAGGAAGCTCGCTGATAACCAATCTGATTATGATGGGGCTGGTCATCAATGTGCAAATTCGTTCCTCCAATGATTATTTATTTCGAAAAAAAGCAATTAGTGAATAAAGGGGAAGCTAAAAAATCAGCCTGGGAAGATTTTTTAGCTTTCTTTAATTATTTTTTAATACATTCAGGATCCCGGATTAGGCAGAGAAGTTGAAAATTTATTATTTCTTAATAATCAGAATCACTGCTTCGGATGAATTATTGACATTAAAGTCCCCTTCCAAATGAACTCTATGATAAAATAGCGATACAGGTCAAACAAATAATGATATAAACACATAGGATATAGGAACAATCGTAATTATGTCATTAGAGTCAATGAGGAGAGGATTGGAATGAAGAAAAAAGTTGGTATTGTTTTTGGAGGGAAATCATCAGAGCATGAGGTTTCTCTGCAATCTGCCAAAAATATTGTGGACGCAATTAATTTAGATAAGTATGAAGTATATCTGCTGGGGATTGATAAGCAGGGGAATTGGCATGTCAATGACCGTTCTCACTATTTAATAAATGAAGAGGATCCAAGCCTGATTGCATTAAATAAAACAGGGAAGGGAATTGCCATTGTCCCTGGAGCGGAAGAGAATCAAATTATTGAGACCGGCTCAAGTGTAAGCATGGACCAATTAGATGTTATTTTTCCAATTGTCCATGGCACACTCGGTGAAGATGGAAGCCTGCAGGGTATGCTGAGAATGGCCAATATTCCATTTGTAGGTTCTTCTGTACTTGGTTCAGCTATCAGCATGGATAAGGATATTGCCAAGCGTCTGCTGAGCGATGCAGGCTTACATGTTGCCCGCGGATACAGCTTCCGTAAAGCCAAACAAAATCAAATCTCTTATCAGGATATTGCTGCGGAATTAGGAACACCATTATTTATTAAGCCGGCAAATCAAGGCTCTTCTGTTGGCGTACACAAGGTGGAGACGGAAGAAGCATTTAACCATGCTATTCAGGATGCATTTATGTATGATCACAAAGTTTTAGTTGAAGAGGCTGTCTCAGGAAGAGAGATAGAGTGTTCGGTTTTAGGTAATGAAAACCCGATTGCCTCTGTACCAGGCGAGATTCTTCCAACCGTCGAATTTTATTCTTATGAAGCGAAGTATATTGATGAATCTGGAGCAAGCTTAGAAATACCTGCTGTATTGGACAAAGACGTGGCAGATCGAATTAAACAGACTGCTGTTCAAGCTTTTGAGGCTTTAAATTGTGAAGGCTTAGCCAGAGTAGATGTATTTTTAAAAGAGGATAATACGATTATTATTAATGAAATTAATACATTGCCCGGATTTACGAAGATAAGTATGTATCCAAAGCTTTGGGAAGAGAGCGGCGTTTCCTATCGGGAACTGATAGAGAAATTAATTGAACTGGCAATCGAAAGACATCAAAGAGATCAGCAGCTGAAGAGCTCTATTCAAAATTAAAGACGTAAAAGGATGATTGAATGTCTAGCGACAACATAGAAAACGGCGGTATCAAAGCATATTTACAAAACAATTTGCCGGCGCTGATTTTTCACTTTTTCCTGACAGTGTTTGCCATGCTAATGGTACTTTTCACGAATCAACTGCAAATGGTATTTTTCGGAGTTTTAATCGCGTATGTATTATTTGGATTTGCATTGAAAAATCAAGGAACGCTTTTAAAAAATAGTTTGACGGTTTCCCTGGTTTTTATCATTAATCTGATAATGTACACCTTGGTCCCGCTGGCAGTATCTGAGGCACTTATGTTTTATTCCTTGCCGTATCTTTATTTAGCATTGATTAATGGACAATTGATTTTCCTGGCTATTATATTGCCATCCATTTGTATGCTGATCGGGTTATATGTGAAAATAAGCATTATAAAACTAACAAATAAGAACGAGGCATAAATTTACAAAGAGGAGCTGTCATAGGGAAAACAGTTCCTCTTTGTAAAATAGCCTGGATTTCCTGTTAACAGATGGATAAGAATGGGTATACTATCAATAGGAATTAAACGGGAAAGGAGGGAACCGCGATTCTTAATAAACGTATTCGTCATATACAACGTTATCGAGAAATACTTGTTGCATTTTCCCGTAATGGCTTTGGGTATATTGTAAAGGAATTGGGATTGCAAAAGGTTGTTTCTTTGCCGGAAAGAGTTCTTAAAGGGAAGAAGGAAATACATAGAAAAACAACAGGAGAGCGAATTCGGCTTTTCCTGGAAGAATTAGGTCCGACCTTTGTGAAGCTTGGACAAATCGCAAGCACAAGAAGTGATTTGATTCCCCAAGGTATTATTAAAGAGCTGGAGAAGCTGCAGGATCAGGTCGGGAAAGTCTCCTATACCGAAATTCAGGAAATTATCGAGAGGGAATTGGGAGAGCCGATTCATGATATATTTAAAGAGTTTAACAAAGAGCCTATCGCCGCCGCCTCCATCGGACAGGTTCATTATGCTATTTTGCAGAGCGGGGAAGAAGTAGCTGTGAAGGTACAGCGCCCGAATATTGAAAAGAAAATTCATACGGATTTAGAGATTTTAATGAATTTTGCCACCCTTGCAGAAACACGTTTAGAGTGGGCTTATCAATATAAAATCACCGAAATCATTGAAGAATTTAAAGCATCCATCCTGGCCGAATTAGATTACACTTTGGAAGGACGGAACGCGCATAAAATTGCGATGAATTTCAAAAATGATAAAGAAGGCGTGAAAGTCCCTGATGTGTATTGGAAATATACAACCGAACGTGTGCTGACAATGGAATTTGTCAAAGGGATAAAGTTAGATGAGAATGTGCAGCTTATCCGGGAAGGCTATCAGCCCAAGGTAATTGCAGAAAAATTAATTCATAATTTATTTGAACAAATATTATTAGATGGTTTTTTTCATGCAGACCCGCACCCGGGTAATGTGATGATACTCCCTGGTCATCAGCTGTTATTTATGGATTTTGGAATGGTCGGCCGGCTCACACCGTTAATGAAGGAGCATCTGACGGATATGATTATTGCGCTGGCCCGTCAAAATACGCATGCTATCGTGAAGGCTATCTATCGAATGGGTGTGGTTCCTGATGAGGTCAATGATGATATGATGCGTGCAGATATTGAAGAGCTGCGGGATAAATATTATGATGTTCCATTTAGCCAGGTTAGTCTGGGAGAAGCGGTGAATGATTTATTCAGCGTTGCTTCCAGGCATCAAATTCGTATTCCCGCAGATTTATCTTTAGTCGGGAAAACGCTGGTTACCCTGGAAGGGACCGTAGAAAGATTAGACCCGGATATCAGTATTGTTAAAATAGCGCAGCCTTTTGGAAAGAGGCTGATTAAAGAGAAATATCGACCTAAAAAAATGGCAGAGGAAGTTTACGAGCAGGTTGATGATTATAAGGATATTATTTTAGATTTACCGGAGCATGTTAATGCGGTCTATAAGCTGATTCGGAAGGGTAAGGTGCCCTTGGAAATATCCGTTTCCAGAGTGGATATGATTCTTAAGAAGCTGGACAGAATCAGTAACCGTTTATCGTTCAGTATCGTCCTGTTATCGTTCAGTATTATTATGGTTGGATTAATTGTCGGTTCAGCAATCGCGGGAGAGGTTTCTTATTTTTGGAGTCTGCCAGTTATCGAAATTGGCTTTGTTGTTGCTGTACTGATGTTTATATGGCTTATCTTTGCGATATTCAGGTCAGGAAGGTTTTAGCTTTAAACAGAGAAAAAGCTTATGTCAGAAGGGCTTGTCCCTTTCCTGACATAAGCTTTTTTAAATGCTATTTAGAATACCTTATCGCCGTTAAAGATAGAGTTTTTCACAACCACATAATCCACTGTGCGGATAGCATCTAACTGTCTGCCGCCGGCGTAAGAAATAGAGGATTGAAGATCCTGTTCCATTTCTGTCAATGTATCCTGAAGGGCACCTTTATGCTCTACGTACATTTTTTTGCCCTCTACGTTTTTCTTTTCTCCCTTTTGGAACTCTGATGCAGAACCGAAGTATTCCTTCAGCTTCTTGCCATCTTTTTCAATGGTATCTCCAGGAGATTCTTCGTGACCGGCAAATAAAGAACCAATCATGACCATGGATGCACCAAAACGTACAGATTTCGCAATATCGCCATGTGTACGGATTCCGCCGTCTGCAATAATTGGTTTACTTGCAGCTTTTGCACACCAGCGCAGTGCTGCCAGCTGCCAGCCGCCCGTTCCAAAACCAGTTTTGATTTTAGTAATACATACTTTACCAGGCCCGATTCCTACTTTTGTAGCGTCCGCGCCGGCATGCTCCAGCTCACGTACAGCTTCAGGAGTACCAACATTACCAGCAATTAAAAAGCTGTCTGGTAAATGTTTTTTAATATGCTTGATCATACGGATAACAGGTTCTGAATGACCGTGTGCAATATCAATGGTAATATATTCTGGAACTAAGTTATTTTCAGCAAGTGATTCCACAAAAGCATACTCGTCATCCTTCACTCCGACACTGATTGAAGCGAATAAATCTTGTTCTCGCATTGTTTTTATAAAATCAATACGTTTCTCAGGCTCGAAACGGTGCATAATATAGAAATAATTATTTTTAGCTAAATAAGTTGCAATATTTTCATCAATAATCGTCTGCATATTTGCAGGAACGACCGGTAATTTAAAGCTTCTTCCGCCAAACTCAATGGAGGTGTCACATTCTGACCGGCTATTTACTACACATTTTGCGGGAACTAATTGGATATCTTCATAATCAAAAACATTTTCCATTTAAAACACTCCTAAACACGAATAAATTTTGTATTGGATATTAAAAACATTCGCCTTTAGTAATTTAACCCAATCCAGGTATTTTGTCAATGTTTTATGCCTGTTTATCGACATAATAATTTGAAAAATAAGGCACTTCATGACAATCTATAGTTGGATTAATAAATATAGGGGGAAAGGTAAGGGGGGGTATTGTATACGCGACAACAACGTTTAATTAGAAAAGAACAATCATGCTATAATTGGAGGATAATCATATCAAAGTAATGAATTGGAAGGGGAATACACCATGGCCATATTTTCAAAAGATGCATTAGAAGGAAGACATGTATTAATAACCGGCGCAACTGGCGGAATAGGAAGAGAAACAGCGAAGATTGTCGCACAGATGGGGGCTAAGGTCACCATAACCGGACGGAATGCCGATAAGCTTGCAGAACTTAGACAGGAGCTGGAAGGTCTTACTGATGCTTCGAAGCTATTTGTGCAGCAGGCAGATATAACAGAGGAAGCGGAAAGAACGCAATTGGTCAGCAACGCACGGGACGCATTGGGATTTATCTCTGATTTAGTCAATGCCGCTGGAATTGCGGGAAACAAGACGGTGAATCAGCTGGAAGAAGCGGATATACAAGCCATGCTTACTGTAAATTATTTATCTGCATTCAGTCTGACCAAAGAAATTTATCAGGAGATGCAAGAGAAGCAGCAGGGGAATATCGTCAACGTGGCGTCTTTATCCGGTTTGCGGGGGACATATGGAAATAGTGCTTATGCTTCTTCTAAATTTGCGATGATCGGCTGGACACAGTCTATGGCTTTGGAAGCAATTGCATATAATATTCGTGTCAACGCAGTTTGTCCCGGTTTTGTTGATACAGAAATGGTACAAGGTTTATTTGAAGCAAAAGCGGAAAATACGAATCAATCCTATGAACAGGTAAGAAAAGCAGCAGAGGATTCGTTGCCTTCTCAAAAAATAACAGCTCCGGATGAGGTGGGCAATACGATTGCGTACCTGCTGACGGATGCTGCGCGAAATATTGTAGGGGAGTCGGTGAAAATTTCGGGCGGGGCTGTGATGCGTTAATGCACTAACCTTTTTCATTGGAAAAAGCTAATGGTTCAAATTGCACCATTAGCTTTTTTATACTTATTTTAAATTAAACTCTACTTCATGTCCTTTGGAAATATCTTCAGCATCCATATTTCTCATCGGGCCAATTTCAATTTCCATACTTTTATCTTTCCAAATTTTTTCATACATTTCTTTGTCTAACAGGAAAGTTTGCAGCAATTCTCCTTCTTCACCAGATGCGATACTACTACTATTGTCATAAGGATGAAACATTCCTTCACTTAAAAGATATTGAGATCCATCATTTACTGTGAGCCTTGAAGAAAGAGAGCTTAAGCCAATTTCTTCATCACCCTGGTTATCAATTTCAAATCTTATCGTAGCAACTACGATGTTATCAGGATCCTCATAACGAGCTGCTTCTTCGGCATTTGGAGTAAAATCAACAAATTGATAACCATCTAATGTAATTGTTACGTCTCCTAATTCGTCGCTCTCCCCAATGCCATCTTCTTGTTCAATCATTTCTTTATCGCCCATATTTTCAGCACTCAGTGCATCCTGATAAAAACCTTGGCTCTCTGTTTCCGCATTTTTTTCAGCACTGTCACCATCTAAAGGAAGGCTAAACTCGGTACCAGAACCAATACTGGAAGAATATTCATTATACTCTGTAGTTGGCGTAGGAACATCCAAAATAACATTTCCTTCTGCCAATATTGCTCCTAAATCTTCTGATCCAAAAGGATAAGCGTAATAGCCGGTCACTTCATCTCCAGCTTCCACTAAGTATTCATTATCGGGGTTTAGCATACTTGATAATTGCTCATCTAAAGGGAGAAGCTCCCGATAATTTGTATAGAATTTTGTTGCTCCAACAAAATCTAAATCTAATGAAGGCATGTAATGTAAATCCTGATCAGAATCATTTTCTACCGTATATTGAGCTAAAATAACGCCGCCATCTGTTTCGTCATTAAAAGGAATACTGAAATTGGTATGAAAATCTTCTAATTCTACTAATTGGTATGCATCCAGTGTTACAGTTAAGCCTTCCATTTCATGAGATTGAGACTCATCGTTCTCATAAAGAAGCGTAGCAGTACCTTCTGTTTCCTCTTCCATTGCAGTAATTAATGCATCAAAATCTGCATTAGAAGATTCTGCTTGAGCCTGTTCTTCCTCATCAGCATCTTCTTCGGCTTCTTGTTCTGCATCTGCTTCATCGGAAGAAGCATCTTCATTTTCTACTTCTTCTTCCATTTGTTCTGGTTCCTCAGCTTTTTCCTCTGAGTCTTCTTCTGTTTCGTTTTCTTCTTGATTTGTTTCTTGTTCTTCCGCTTCTGCTGCGTCATCTTCATCACTAGAGCCGCAAGCAGTTAAAGCGATTGCGAATACCGCTGCAAGAAGAACATAAAGCATTCTTTTTGACATCTAATACCTCCATATATTTAAAATATATATAATAGTAACATAATTTTAGGTGGAAAAATGTAAAAAGTCATAAAAAATTATTCTTTTTTGAAGAAAATTACCTGTTTTATTTGATTTTTTAAGAAATGATAGTTGATAATTGATGGGGATATGATAAGGGCAGTTAAAAAGTTAGTATCAATTGAAGAAAAATTTTATTGAAATTTTTTAGATAAAAGAGAAAGTTCATGAAGAAAATAAGCAAAAAAAATTTTATTACCTTATTGAATAAGAGGCATATTAATAACAAAAAAGTATTTCTAATTGTAAGGGGGGTTTAATTTGATAGAAAATAAAATAGAGTTTTATCATTCAAAAGGGAAGCTTTTTCTCGGAATCATTTTTTCATTATTACTTGTCGTTTTTGGGACCTTAATAATGTATATTGCCTATATAGAAGAAGCTATACTAATTATCGCTTTGGCATTGTTTATTATGGTTTTATTTAGTTTCTTTACCATTGCAAATATATTGAAAATATTCCGGGGTTATCCTTATATCACGATAACAGATGAATATCTGCAATTAGATTCATATACAAAAAGTGAAGTAACCATTTATTTTACGGATATCGAATACATAAAGGTATCTAAAGTCTCATCTCAAAGCATCTTCGAGATTGTTTTATATAACGAAGGTGATTATTTTGCTCAATTATCCTTTCATAATAAAGTGAGATTATGTATGAATCGAGTAACTGGTTATTCTCCATTTACGATTAACCCAAAAGCTACACGAAAACAAGATCGCTCTCGATTACTAGAGACGTTAAATCTGATTATGCAACAATAAGTAAACAACGAAACTTCAATCTTTGAAACAGCACAAAAACAAAATGAAGAAACGGACTTTGTGTGAAAATATGATCTTACCCCGCCAATCACCCAAGCTTTCATTAGAAATTGGTGAAAAAAATCTAAACAAAAAATCAATAATTTGCATGTTAAAATCCGATTAAAAGAAATTGCGGAAAGAGAGTAAATCATGTAGAGGATGTAGAAATATGAAACACAATGCATTAAAAAAAATTAAGAATTTAAAAAAAGATATCTGGCGTTTAATTGTACTATTTGTTTGGATATTAATAATTGGTACTTTTGAAATTGAACTCACTTTTTGGACTACTTTCATTGTTGTTATGTCAACTATTATAATAGGTACCATGTTAAAACGTATTGTCGATAAGTGTGGAGATAATAATGAATTATCCTAATTTGTTCCTCGATAGGGAGCAAATGATGATAAAAAAGTTTACATAGGTGGCGGTCCAAAAAGTTAAAGTTTTTATTATACTTTTGAATGGCTGGATTTAATTCGATATTAGACTGGACTTCATTTGGCTAATTTTCTTTTATAATATACACCGGTAAATATATTTTTCAATTTGTCTTATTGATGTTTCATAGCTTGCTAATACTTTTATAAAAGAATTTTTGATTTAAAATTTCAAGTGAAACTAGAACATAATGGAAACCACCGTTAGAGTGGTGAGATTTCTTATATGCCTGTAAAACGAACAATACGCCGCTCCTATATTTTAAAAAATTATAACCTGCTAATAAAGCCAAATCCTTAGACATAATTGGATTTAGGCTTTATTTTATATTGCGCACTTTTGACAAATAAAATGAAGTTTTTTACTCGAAAAACCAGTTGTCTGCGAATGCTGTTCTTAATCTGGTCTGCTAACTAATATAGAATTACGGTTCAATGAATATATCAGAATATGTACCTCCAGTTTATTCATCCAGCAATGAGCGTGTACTTTCGCGTGGAATAAGGTTAGCTCCATCGATAGTCTCTCCTGGGAACTTAAGCTTTCGTTCGCTGATTGCATTTATCAGCTGGGCAACTGCTCTGGATCCCATTTCATATAAAGGCATATCGACAGTAGTCAGAGAAGGGGACAGTCCTGACGCGAAGAAAACATCATGGATACCGATAACGGAAAAATCAGCTGGTACTTGAAATCCATTATCATGGATAGCCTTGATTGCGCCCATTGCTACCATTACATTTGCTGCAAATATTGCTGTTGGAGGAGAATCCAGCTCCAGCAGTTTTTCCATGGATTGATATCCGCCCTCCATGGTGTAGTCGCTTTCCTGAACATATTTTACTTCAAATGGAATGTTTTTCTCCTGGAGCATTTCCCGGTAGCCTTGAAATCTTTTTAAAGCAGTTCCTGTATATAGCGGTCCGGTAATATGGGCAATATGACGATGCCCTAGATCAATTAAATGCTTCGTTGCTAATTTTCCGCCGCGCTCATCATCCAATATGACATAATTCTCAACATCCTGAATCATTCTGTTGACAAGCACAAAAGGTTTTTTGGTCTCATTTAAGCTGAGAATATGCTTGTTATTAATGTCTGATGTAGCGATTAAAAGCCCATCAATGCGTTCCTTGAGCAATTTAGAAAAGAAATCCTTTCCCAAGCCTTTTTGTTTCATGCTGTAGACAAGCAGGTGGTAGCCTTCCATAGCAGCATGATCTTCAGCCCCATGAATAATACTGGAATAAACAGGGTTGTTAAAGTCTGGGATTGCCATTCCAATCATTCGGGATTGATTTGTTTTTAAGCTTCTCGCAGCGGAATTCGGGCTATAATTTAATTCGTTAATGGCTTCGTTAATTCTTGTTCTTGTCTCTTCTTTGATATTTAATGTATTGTCCTTATTTAACACTCTGGAAACAACTGAGGGATGTACATTTGCCAGCTTGGCAACCTCTTTTAAAGTAGTCAATGTGCAGCAACGTCCTTTCTCTGGTAACGATTCCTCTTTCTATTCATTATAACGTATTATGGATTATTTTGTTTATAATCAAGATATTTTTGTGAATTCGGGCTCTATCAGTTTAGTAAATAGTCAATAAGTATTGAAAAGTAAAAAAAGAGTTGACAAGGAACATTTTATACCTTAGGATATTTTTAAACATATAAGAAAAACGTTTTCCTTATAATAATTATAAATAATCGTTATAGATGGTTGTTTATAATAGGATTAATGGAAACACAAAAAGAAAAACGTTTTCCTTTTATGGAAGCGATTACCTTGGAGGGATAAATAATGAAATCAAGTGTTTTGGATTCCGATTTATTGCGTGGCATTTTTGTTTCAGAAGAGATGAGAGAGGTTTTTTCAGATGATAGCCTGCTTCAGAAATGGCTGGATACTTGGATTGCGTTAGCAAAAGCAGAAGCAGATGTTGGTGTTATACCGAAATTTGCGGCGGAAGAAATTGAAAAGAAAGCAGATATTAATGATTTTGATCGGGAAATTATTCGAAAAGGGATTGTGGATACGACCCATCCTTTAATTGTTCAAATACGGGAATTTACAAAATCAGTTGGAGGGAAGGCTGGCGGTTATATTCATTGGGGAGCTACGACCCAGGATATTATGGATACCGCAGTTGTATTGCAAATAAAACAAGCACAAGAGGTGTTGGTAAAGCAATTAAAGCAATTTCTTAAGAAGCTGCTGCAATTAGCAGAAGAGCATGCAGAAACCGTGATGCCTGGAAGAACACATGGGCAGCATGCGCTTCCCATTACACTAGGTTACAAGATTGCTATTTGGGCAGATGAGATAGGTAAGCACATTGAAAGATTAGAAGCAGGCAAAGAAAGATATTTACTAGGTTCCTTTGGGGGAGCAGCCGGCACATTGGCCTCGATTCATAATGACGGGCTGGCGGTACAAAAACGTTTTTGTGAATACTTAGGTTTAGTACAGCCTACGATTACCTGGCATGTACAAAGAGATGGATTTGCAGAATTTGCAAGTATTATTGCGATGATTTCAGGAACGATAGGAAAAATAGCAAATGAAATAATTAATTTGCAAAAGTCAGAGATAGGGGAAATGGAAGAAGGATTTAAGATGGGACAAGTCGGCAGCAGTACCATGCCGCATAAGCGGAATCCTATGATTTGTGAGTATGTTGTCGGTTTAACTAGAGTAGTGCAAAGAAATGCCAGTTTAAGTTTTGATGCAATGATCCAAGAGCATGAAAGAGATATGACTTTTTGGACAACGGAATGGTCCTACCTGCCGCAAATATGTATGCTGACAAGCGGCGGATTGGAGCAGATACAAGGCGTGCTGGAACGATTTATCGTGTATCCAGATAATATGGAACGCAACTTAAATCTTTTACAAGGTCTAATCGTATCTGAAAATTTAATGCTGTCCTTAGGTGAATTTGTGGGCCGGGGCGAGGCGCATGATATCGTTTATGAAGTCTCTATGAAAGCATTTGAAGAAAAGAAATCTTTGATAGATGTTGTTTTGACCGATGAACGAATTACGAATCATATCAGTGAGGAAGAAGCTAAAAAACTGCTGGAGCCGAAGAACTATATTGGGTTATGTAAAACGTTTATTTCGAGAGTAGAGGAAAAATGGGGAAATCAGGATACATCTATCAACTAGGAGGTATGTAAAATGAGCCCGGCGATAATTACATTACTTATTTTATTGTTAGCAACGATATTATTTTTAACTGGGGTAATACCAGTTGCACTGACCGCACTTCTAGCCACCATGCTGTTATACCTTACTGGAATTATAGATGCTGAAACCGTATTTTCTGGATTGACAAATAATGTTGTACTGCTTATTTCAGGGATGTTTATTATTGGTGCAGCATTATTTGAAACAGGTGTAGCGAGAAGAATGGGAAATTTAATTACGAGATTTGCTAAAACGGAAAAGCAGCTGCTATTTGCTGTGATGGTAATTGGAGCAGGTTTATCTGCTTTTCTGTCAAATACAAGTACAACGGCAGTAATGATGCCGATTGTTATTGCAATTGCTGCTTCTTCCGGCTTTTCCAGCTCTAAATTATTAATGCCCTTAGCCTATGCAACTGCTTTAGGCGGCATGATAACACTGGTTGGAACGAACGGCAACCTCGCCGTTCAGAGTGTGATGGAAAATGAAAATACACCTGTATTCGGATTCTTTGAATTTGCCTATATCGGAATTCCTCTAACGATTATTGGTATTATTTACATGATGACGATTGGTTATAAGCTTATTCCGAATCGGGAAACGGCTTTGGAAGAAGCTGATACGAAAAATGAAGAAGAAGCTACAAGCGAAGAAGCCACATGGAAACAAATGGTTGCCATTGGAGTTTTGCTGGCAGCAGTCGTTTTTATGATCTTTGAAGAGCAATTTGGAATTCCTTTGCATATTGTTTCTGTTATGGGGGCAATGGTTATTGTTTTAACACGTACGATGTCGGAGAAAAAAGCATACCGTTCCTTAGATTTCTCCACAATCATTTTAGTAGCCGCCATGATGCCGATGGCGACTGCTTTAGCAGAAACAGGCGCTGCACAGATGATTGCGGATTATGTACTGGAGATGGCAGGAAGCAACGCCGGACCGTATGTTATTACCGCTTTAATTTTCGGAGTAACCACTGTACTGACCTCTGTCATGTCCAATACAGCAGCGGCAGCACTTATGGCTCCGATTGGATTAGTTATCGCAGCAAGTATGGGAGTTGATCCAAAAGCAATTTTAATGACGGTTTGTGTAGGTGCATCTGCAGCCTATGCCTCTCCTGTTGGCACACCGCCTAATACAATGATTTATGGTCCGGGAAATTATACATTCCTTGATTATATTAAATGCGGTTTTCCATTTTTGGTTATTCAGCTGATTGTATGCGTTGTCATTGTGCCGTTGATTTGGCCATTTTAAAGATTAATTATAATAAATAAGCAGTGAAAAATCATGCTGGATTTTTCACTGCAATACATCGAATTTATTGTTTCTATCCTTTCCTATATACAATGTTTCCATCAACAATCGTCATTTCAATATTGGTATCTACTAATTCGTCTGCATTCTTCATTTGAAATGGGTCGGCAGAATAAACCGTCATATCTGCCAGCTTGCCGCGGGAAATGGTTCCTTTTAGCTTTTCTTCATTTGTTGTATAAGCTGCGTATTTTGTAAATAGATAAAAAGCTTCGTGCATGCTTAATTTTTGTTCTGGGTACCAGCCGCTGTGTGTTTCACCGGGAGCTTTTCTGGTAACTGCCGCATGAATCCCGAGTAAAGGATTCAACGGTTCAACAGGTGCATCTGAGCCACCGCCGCAGATAATGCCATTATCAAGTAATGTTTTCCAGGCATAGGCATAAGGCATGCGTGCTTCGCCAAGACGCTCTGTAACCCATGGATAGTCACTTGCAAGGAAGCGAGGCTGAATATCAACGATACGATCCGGCGTTGCAAGGCGCTTTACTAGGTCTGGATTAATGACCTGCGCATGTATCAGACGGTCTCTATAGGCGGATGCCGGAAATTGGTCCAGGGTATCAAGGACATTTTCCAATGCCTGGTCGCCAATTGTATGAACAGCAACAGGCATACCCATTTCCCTTGCGCGTTTTACGATAGTGTACAATGTATCCTGCGAGAGCATTGCTTCTCCAAATTGCCCGGGCTGATCGGAGTATGCTTCCTTCAATAGTGCCGTTCTTCTGCCGAAAGCACCGTCTGCAAATATTTTTACCGCTCCGATTTGCAGCATATTATTCCCATATCCGGTGTACATTCCCGCTGTATGCAGATCCTCTAAGAAAGGATAATCAATTAATAGATTTGCCCGCAGACCCATTTTTTCTTCATTTAATAATTCCTGATAGAGCTGGTAGGTTTGCTGTAAGCCGCCTAAATAAGCCGGATCATTGGAATGCACACTGGTTACACCATATCCAGAAACGGTGGAAATGGTTTTACGAAGTGCTTTTTTCCATGTTTGATAGGATTTATCAGGGATTTTTGCTTTAAATAATACCGCTGCTGATTCAAGAATTAAACCGGTGGGTTCTCCATTTGCATCCGTTACAATCTCGCCGCTCTCTGGAACAGCAAGCGTGCTGGAATAATTAATTTCCTCAAGCGCCTTCGAGTTAACAACGGCTGCATGCTCGCATATTCTTGTCAGAAAAAGCGGGTGGTGCGGGGCAGCCGCATCAAGCTCTTCTTTCGTAGGCAGACCGCCGTCAGTGAATAGATTTTCATCCCAGCCGGCGCCAAGCAGCCATTCTCCCTTGTCCAATGTATCGGCACGCTGTTTTATTTTATTTAAAAATACTTCTTTCTTTGTGACGCCGGTCACATCTAAATCAATAAACTTCATTGCCTGCATAGAAAGGTGGAGGTGTGTATCTGTTAACCCCGGCGTAGCAGCTTTTCCACCCAGATCAATTACCGCATCACTTTTTGCGCTCCAAAAAGAAAGCATTTGTTCATTGGATCCCATATCTATGAAATGTCCATCTTTAATAACAACAGCCTGTATAACTGGCTGCGAAGTTTGAAATGTATGTATGACCCCATTGGTATATATCTTTATCATGGAAACGCTCCTTATCTAAATTATCGTATGTTTTACATCGTTCAAAACGTATATTAAAAACGGACAGAATCATTTTACAGACGATTTGTAAACCCTAAATAGGAAAGTATTCTGTAAATGGCACTATGAATATATTTTATCAAAATTGTTTCATTTTGACAGCAGGCAGGATTGACATTTTCAGAAATTTTATTATATACTTGATTCAACAAAGTTGAACAGAAGGAAACTGGATTGAATTTTATTTGTAGTATATAAAGAGGGGTAATTTGCATGAGGTTATTGTAATACCTTGCAATATCTATGCTGGCTTATTTGGCGGGTCATGCACAATCGAGGTATATTTTCATAGCTTGAATTGAAAACGCATACAAAGGAGGGGTATGAATGTGTGGATTACCAAGCAATGTTTATTTAAAGGAAGTCGGACCAAGAGACGGTCTGCAGAACGAGCAGAAATGGATTTCTACAGAGGATAAGGTTACATGGATTAATATGCTTTCCAAAACCGGCGTCTCGGAAATTGAGTATTCATCCTTTGTTCATCCAAAAATGATTCCTGCACTGAAGGATGCAAGGGAGGTAGGCAAACGGATCAACCGTGAAAAAGGGGTCGTCTATTCTGCTTTAGTACCGAATATGAAAGGGCTGGAGCACGCTTTAGAGGCTGGTATTGACGGTGCCTCCGTGTTTATGTCGGCGAGTGAGACGCATAACCTCAAAAATATTAATAAACGAATTCCAGAGACATATCCGATATTAACTGAGGTTATCAAAGAAGCTAAAAATGCCGGGAAAATAGTAACAGGCTATGTTTCTACGGTATTTGATTGTCCATACGAGGGACGGATTGCAGTAGAGGATGTGCTCAGTGTATGTGACCAATTAATTGAGAGCGGAGTGGACTATCTTTCCCTTGGTGATACCATTGGAACAGCTGTGCCGACGCAAGTGGAGAAATTGCTCAAAGGTCTTTTTCCTTATTTTCCAAAAGATAAACTGATACTACATTTTCATGATACGAGAGGAATGGCAATAGCTAATATCATGACGGCGCTTCACATGGGAATTACCCGTTTCGACAGTACCATCGGCGGCCTGGGCGGTTGTCCTTATGCACCGGGAGCTGCAGGTAATGTTGCTACCAATGATGTGCTGTATTTGTTAAACGGGCTGGGAATTGAGACAGGAATAAATGAGAAACGTATTCAGGAAGCAAGTATATATATTCAAAATAAGCTTGGAAAAACATTGCCGAGCAGATCGGTAGCTTATTTGAAAAATGCATGAAGATAAAACAAACAGCGGAAAAGTCTTGTCGAGCAAGTGATGGCAAGGCTTTTTGGTATGTTGCTAAGTATCGTTTCCCGTAAATGATATTCGAGAATAGATTGACTCTATTGGTTTGTCTGGATTATGATTAAATATACTATAAGAGGATGTTCAAGAAATATAATAGAACACGAATGACTATTTGGCAAAGGAAGGAATGAGCAGCATCGAATTACATAAAATTGGAGAGAAAATTAAGTATGCAAGACGCCGGGAAGATAAAACACAGCAAGAAATTGCGGACGCTTCCAATATCTCTAAAAGTCTGTTATCTAAAATTGAAAATGGACAGACTGCCTCCGCAATAGCGACGTTATCCCGAATTTGTGACGCTTTACATATACAGCTGTCATGGGTGCTGGATGATAAAGAAGAGCAGGATATTGTTATCCAAAAGAAGAGTAACCGCCCGCAAAAAGTAGGGGATGAAAGCATGGGGTATTCCTATGAAATTCTTGCTAACCGCTCCCAATATAGCGGGATTGAACCGACGATTGTCCATGTTACTCCAAAGTCTCTGAATTTGCGTGATGAAAAAACGTATACGCATTCACAGGACGAATTTATCTATATATTGGAAGGGGAAATTGAATTATTATATGATGGGAAAAAGCAGCTGCTCCAAACAGGCGACAGTGCTTATTTCGCAGGGTCCAAACCACATTTATTTCTCCCGGTAGATGAACAGGAGGCAAGGGTGTTGACCTGTTTTATTGACAGAGTCTGAATAAGGAAAGGAAACATAGGTCTAATTAATCAATATAACGTTTTTTATACTGGGAGGCAGAAGAATGAATTCACCTGAATGCCCTTTTTGTTATCCTTCTTTAATAAAAAATCAGCAAATCATATTGGAAAATGAAAAAGCAATGTTTTTACAATTAGAGGAAGCAAAGGAACCAGGGAGATCACTCGAAGGAGCTGGAGTGATTGTGACCAAAGCACATCGAGTCTATCCATTTGACTTAACAGATGGAGAATGGCTGGCAATAAAAGATCTTTTACAGCGAGCCAAAAATCTGATTGATGAAAAGCATGTGCCTTCCGGATATAACATTGGCTGGAACAGCGGGGAGGCAGCTGGTCAGCATATTATGCATGCGCATCTGCATGTATTGCCGCGCTATGAAGATGAACAGATGAGAGGAAAGGGCATACGTTATCTGTTTAAGCATGCATTAAATAGACGGCAGGGGAAGAAAGAAATTAATCTGGCTGCCGCCAGAAAAAGGCTGCATAATAAAAAATAGAAAGTAAACAAAAATCTTTGCTCATTTTAAAATGAACAGAGATTTTTATCTTTTGCTGCATTTGATTTCTGGTTTTATAACAATAAAGCTGTTCCTAAATACCTCTGGTTATGATTGGACATATTATTGGGCTATGGAGCAAAGTCCATTTGGCCGGTAATTAATAAGATAAATACGATTATCCAAAATATAAAGAAAGAAGAAGAAAGCATAAAAGATATAATCGGAATGATATTTTTTTCTGTTTTCTTTCCTAATCCAATAATTGATAATATGATACCTGCTGCTGTAAGAAAAAATGTGATATAATCACCAGCTAAGTTTCCTATGTTAGCTATCCTTGTAGGGGTTATGAAAACGATGAAAAAGCAGATAACACCTATGATAAGAGCAAAATAGCTAATAAGGCCATGTTTTTTCAGCCTATCAGGTTCATTTTTCAAATTAACACCTCTTTATTCAAAGTAAAGCATGATACATCCGGATAGTCAGAGAAACAACTTTATTGCCGTGCCGCAACTATTGCTGCCTTACATTAGTTATCATTATTTTCTTCGCTTGTTTTCGCTGCAGCTACTTCTGATGCCGCTGGTGCAGGAGTTTCTTTCGATTGCGGTTTAGCATTGCCTTTCGATGCACCTGCCAGTAATTCCTTAATATCGATTCCAGAGGTTTCTTTTAGATTTTCCTGCAATGTACTGATTAAGTTGGTTGCATAGCTGGAAACTTTGTTTGCTCCGCCATTAGCGCCATTGCTTCCTGTATCGACTACTGTAATCTTATCAATATTGGATAATGGGCTTGCAACTTGTTTTGCATAATCTGGAAGCATTTTGATAACCATATCAAGAATAGCTGCTTCTCCATATTGTTCAAAGGCTTGAGCGACTTTTTCTTTCGCTTCTGCTTCCGCAAGACCTTTCAAGCGGATAACCTCTGCTTCTGATTCCCCTTGTGCACGTTCTGCATCTGCTTTCGCAAGACCGTCAACACGGATTTTTTCAGCTTCTGCACGAGCTGCTGTTTCAATACGATATTGGTTCGCATCTGCGGTAGCCATTTCTCTTGCTTTTTCAGCAATTGCAGATTGCTCCACGGAATATCTGTCCGCATCTGCTTTTTTCTTAACTTCTGAATCATATTGCTTCTCACGACGCAAAATTTCTTTTTCTTCCAATTCAATTTGCTTTTGACGCTCGATGATTTTAATTTGCATTTCTTGTTCCGTAACTTCCTGTTTGGAACGGGCTGTTTCAAAATCATAAGCTTGGTCCGCGCGTGCTTTTGCAGTATCCTGCTCACGACGGTATTCAGATGTTTTTAATTGATTTTCTTTTTCTGATTCTGCAATCTCGGTTGCCCGTTGCAATTCTGCACGTTTTGCATCTTTTGCTGCTTCCGCACGCTTGATTCTCGTTTCTTTCTCTGCTTCAGCTGTAGCGATATCTGCATCACGTTTTACTTGTGCAATACGGGGCTTACCAAGTGATTCTAAGTATCCATTTGTATCTCTTACATCTTTAATCGTAAAGGATACGATAACTAATCCCATCTTAGCTAAGTCGTTAGAAGCAACCCGCTGTACTTCCTGAGAAAACTTGTCACGGTTTTTATAGATTTCTTCAACCGTCATCGAACCAAGGATGGAACGTAGATGACCTTCCAGTACTTCTTTCGCTTCCAGCTCCCGGTCCTGTTTAGATTTTCCAAGGAATTGTTCTGCTGCTGTAGCAATTTCACTGATTGATCCGCCTATTTTAAAAATTGCTGTACCATCTGCTAAAACAGGAACACCTTGTTCTGTGTAAACTTCTGGAGTAGTTACCTCCAATTTACTAGATAAAAGACTAAGTGGTTCTGCTTGTTGAAAGACAGGAACGACGAATGTTCCGCCGCCGCGAATAATTTTAATTTTATTTCCGGCTTCATCTACGTGAACATTCTTTCCACCTAAATAACTTCCTGTAACAATGAGCGCTTCATCGGGACCGGCTGTACGGTACTTGGTTACAAATAGACCAAGCAGTGCCAAAAGAAGCGCAGCTGCTACAATAATAACAATCCACAATTCTGACATGATTTTCCTCCTCTAAGTTTTATTTTTCCGGCTGCCGGCCCCTGCGGGTAAAAGGGGAGCAGCCGGAAATACTTCACTAACATTCTCTCTATTTAAAAAGGAATGAAGCTTCAGTATATGTGAAAAGCTAATCTTTAATTAGCTAATCCAACGATTGATAGGGGCTGACATAGAAAACACCATCTTTAATTTCGATAATTAAAACACGCTCATCCTGAGAGATTGCTTCATTATCATAGCTGACAGCCGGTTTTGAGATAACTCCGCTTTTCCATTGCACCATTACTTCTCCATAACCATCTATCGGAATAGATACAATCGCAGTCCCTACACTGCCAATGAGAGCATCTTCTGAATATCCCCATGATTGTTCAGCTGATCGGATTGGAACAAGAACAAATAAATGCAGGAGAGTTACAAAAATGATACTTGATATAGAAGCAATAATTAGAATGACTAGACTTGACCAGTCCATGAACCATTCGAGAATATATCCCATGGCAGATAAAAAAATGAAAAAGGAAAGAACGAGCACCGGATGCAGGAAAGGGATGGATTCAAAAATGCCATCCAATAAATCTCCAAATAATAAAACAACAACGGTTAAAATTGCTGCTATAATCAGTATCCATAAATATAAATCTTGTATAGCGTAACCAAATAAAGTCAATATGTACCCTCCCTTTTTCCTTGTCTTACTTATATGTACGTTTATTGTTACAGTTTGGTTTCAATTTTTTGGAGAAAACGATGCGTTTTATATTATTATAATAAAACAGAGGCTCTTTTATGAAAAGAGCCTCTTTCCCTATTTAATAGTGTATTGGTTTTGTTTGTACGTTTTTATGTTAAGTATCTAAAAGAACTAGCTGATTCATTAACTCATCTAATTCTTGGCTGCAGTTAACGGTTTCTTTGGCTCCCAAGCCATTCTTTTGTGCTTGTTGTAACATTTCACTTCTTTTTTGAACAATTGATAGTACAATGGCCTCCCTGTTGTACTCATCAATCTTTACTTCTTCTTTCATATCCTTTACGATGCACCTTTCTTAGTAATATTTGGCTGCGATGAATAATGTAATAAAAGCTTATTATTAAAGTACCAAAAGAATTATCGCAAAAAGAGAAAAAAAATGAAATGCTTTCGACAAAACTAGTGGTTTTTCTTTCTCATTTTTTTAAAAAATGGTCTGAGAGTCTTACTCATAAAATAGTAGTTTAGTGATTTTACTGAATAATCGGGCATCATTATTTTCCTTTTCCTTTAAAATATATCAATACAGGCCATTATCTAGCTGGTTGTAGAGGAAGGTTTCTGTTTAATTAGCAGTGCACGAGTGTATTCCTCGGAAATATGCATTAATATTTGATTTTTCGATATATTTAGTAAAAATATGATGTTGTTCTAAAGAAGAGTGCGGTGCACTCTTACAAAGATAGTCTCCTTATTTCACAGCGGGGAGGGGAACCGTTTTTTGCAAGCACGGTAGCTATAAGGCTAACATGCATTTTTCTAAAGCTTGGCTTGTTAATTAAGTAATGTTTTGCTTTTTAACCAATTAAATAAAGAGAGAAAAAAACTCTCTTTTTATTTAACTGTCTTTGATTTCATAAAAAAAGACATCTGTCCGCGGATATTTTTAGACCTGGAAACAGCTTTAAACGTTAATGAAAAAGAAGGTATATCAAATGTCGAGATGGTATTTTTTAATTTTTTGATATAAGGTAACACGGGATATACCAAGCTGTTTAGCTGCCTTTGATTTATTGCTGTTACATAATTCCAATGCTTGTTCAATTGATATTTTCTCCAAATTTTCCTTCTCCAGCGGCAGTGTTTCCGTATGCGGCAAGGGAGGATTTGAAAAGGAGACCGGGAGAAAGCTTAATACATCCTGTCTGGTTAAGGTTGTTCCCTCATGCAGGATAATGATTCTTTCCATCAGGTTTCTGATTTCTCTTATATTCCCAGGCCAATGATATTGCTGCAGGGCTTCCATTGTTTCGTCAGGTATCTCTGGAATAGAAGTCTGATACTTCGCAGCAAATTGCTTTAAAAATGTTTTTGCCAGAATGCTGATATCTTTTTTTCTATCACGCAGAGGAGGCATGGTCAATTGAATAACATTTAATCGGTAAAATAGATCCGATCTGAATTTATTCTCTTGCATCAGCTTTTCTAAATCCTGATTTGTTGCAGCTACAAAGCGGACATCAATTTGTTTTCCGCCTGAGTCGCCGATACGGTAAATACGGTTTTCCTGCAGAACACGCAGAAGCTTTACCTGCATATCTAAGGGAAGCTCACCTACTTCATCTAAAAAAACTGTGCCGCCATCAGCCATTTCGATTTTCCCAGCTTTCCCTCCTTTTTCAGCACCGGTAAAGGAGCCGCTCTCATAGCCAAATAACTCACTTTCAAACAACGCCTGCGGGATGGCGCCGCAATTGACAGGAATAAAAGGGGCATTCTTTCTTTTACTAGCATCATGAATCGCCCGGGCACATACCTCTTTCCCTGTACCGCTTTCTCCAAGAATTAAGGTGGTTGCATCGGTTCCGGCAGTTTTACTGGCGAGCCGGATCATTTGGTGAAGTGCCTGACTGTCTCCTTTTAATTTAGCAAAGGGAGAGCTGGAAGAGGCGGGAGTCATTTTTTGCTTTAGCTCCTGCAGCTCTTGGGAGGTGCTTTCTAAATTATCGTTCAGCTTCACGATGTGGGTAATATCCCGTTCAATCGAAATCACACCGATTAAAGTATTTTCCTGATTAAAGACAGGTGAGGAATTAACCACAACATGCTTATCTTTCCTTGGTCTGTGATAAGCATTTTTAACAGGCTCTTTTGTGTTTAAAACCTTCATCACCATCAGATCATCATGCGAAAAAAAGTTTGTGATAGGCTGATTGATAATTTGTTCTTTATCGATTTGATAGGTTTGTTCGGCAGCATGGTTCCAATAGATTACTTTTTGTTCCGTGTTTACAATGGTAATGGCGTCATCTTCAGATTGTAATAATTCCTCAAAGAAAAAAAGTTCATTCATAAACTCACCTCGTAAGTGTAAAGTAATCTGTAAACCGTCTATACAATATGTGTAATTTTCCTTTACACTATTGTAAAGGTGATTTGCAGTAAAAGGCAATAGAAAATCACAAAATAATGAAATCGCTTCCATTATTCACAAGCTTTCATCAGGTGTTTTTATTAATAATGATAATACTGGCATGTTTTTTGCATATAGATTGATAGAAAAACAGAATTAAATTATCTACTAGGAGGTATGTTACATGGTGCAGCCATTTACACATGAACCATTTACAAATTTTAAGAAAGAAGAGAATAGAAAAGAGCTGGAGGGAGCATTACGTTCTGTTCGCGCGGAGCTGGGTAAAGATTATCCGCTGGTTATCAACGGAGAAAAAGTTTACACAGAGGATAAACTGGTATCCATTAACTCAGCTAATAAGGAAGAAGTGGTTGGAAACGTATCAAAAGCAACAAAGGACCATGTTGAACAGGCTTTTCAGGCAGCAGTAGAAGCTTATGAAACCTGGAGAAAAGTACCTGTGGAAGACCGTGCGCATGTTTTATTTCGTGCGGCCGCTATTGTCCGCCGCCGTAAGCATAAATTTTCTGCTTGGCTGATTCAGGATGCCGGCAAGCCTTGGGATCAGGCGGATGGCGATATTGCAGAGGGCATTGACTTTTTAGAATATTATGGGCGCCAGATGCTGGAGCTTGATCAGGGAAAACATGTAGAAGACCGTATTACGGAAAATAATAAATATTTTTATAAAGCAATGGGTCCCGGCGTTGTTATCCCACCATGGAATTTTGCATTTGCTATTGTGTGCGGAACGGTTGCTGCTCCGATTGTTGCTGGA
Source organism: Oceanobacillus oncorhynchi (assembly GCF_000821065.1). Classification (GTDB taxonomy): domain Bacteria; phylum Bacillota; class Bacilli; order Bacillales; family Amphibacillaceae; genus Oceanobacillus; species Oceanobacillus oncorhynchi. Next base: position 3,942,479 of record NZ_CDGG01000001.1, on the reverse strand, counting down.
AATCCGGTCTTATTGAAGCCTTCTGAAAATACACCAGTGATTGCATATAAGCTTGTAGAAGTATTAGAAGAAGCTGGTCTGCCTAAGGGCGTATTAAATTTTGTGCCGGGTGATCCAAAGGAAATTGGCGATTATCTGGTAGACCACAAAGATACACATTTTATTAACTTTACCGGTTCACGAGCGACTGGTGTCCGTATTTTTGAACGTGCAGCTAAAATACAAGATGGACAGCAGCATCTGAAGCGGGTTGTTGCAGAAATGGGCGGGAAGGACACAATTATTGTTGATGAAACAGCTGATTTAGATTTGGCTGCTGAGTCAATTGTTCATTCTGCATTCGGATTCTCCGGGCAAAAATGCTCTGCATGCTCCCGTGCAATCATCCATGAGGATGTCTACGATGAAGTTATCAGGAAATCAGTTGAAATTGCCAAAACATTAACTGTCGGCAATCCATCCGAAGAAAATGTGTATATGGCTTCGGTCATTAACCAGACACAATTTGATAAAATCAAAAACTATATTGAAATTGGCAAGGAAGAAGGAGAGCTTGTTTTCGGTGGAGAAACAGATGACTCTAAAGGCTTCTTTATCTATCCAACTATTTTCAAGGATCTGAACCCTAAAGCACGTATCATGCAAGAGGAAATCTTTGGACCTGTCGTTGCGTTTGCAAAGGCAAAAGACTTTGATGAGCTGTTAGAGATTGCAAACAATACGGAATATGGGTTAACAGGAGCGGTTATTTCTACAAATCGCGCTCATTTAGAACGTGCCCGGGAGGATTTCCATGTCGGCAACCTGTATTTTAACCGCGGCTGTACAGCAGCAATTGTCGGTTACCAGCCGTTTGGCGGGTTTAAAATGTCAGGAACTGATTCAAAGGCAGGAGGTCCGGATTACCTGCAGCATTTCTTAGAGGCTAAAATTGTGTCAGAACAATTTTAATAGATAGCAGCTTGCCTGTGAACAGAAGCAGAAATCGTTTTTTCTGTTCACAGGAAGCATTTAAAATGAAGAGCTTGTTTTGAAGATGGGGGGATATTGGGTTATGGCTAATTTAGCTAGAAATTTTTTTATAGGACTTTCCAATAATGACTTTTTAAATAAAAGCGCGAGAAAATTTGGAACGCGGTTTGGAGCAGAACGTTTCGTAGCCGGAACCGTTTTCGATGCCATTGTTCCTGTGATAAGAGAGTTGAATCAAAAACAGATATCTTGTACAATGGACCACCTCGGAGAGTTTGTAACAGATAGAAATGAAGCGGTGCATGCAAAAGAGAAAATCATAGCGATGCTCCGCCAAATCAAGGAAGAGCATTTGGATTGCCATATTTCTATCAAACTGACGCAGCTGGGGCTGGATATTGAAGAATCTTTTTGTATTGAAAATGTGGAGCAGATTCTAGACGTGGCTCATGCATGTGACATTTTTGTGAACATAGATATGGAGAAGTATATCCACTATGAGAAAACCCTGGAGATTCTGAAAAGTCTTCGAAAAAGCTATACCAATGTCGGTACTGTTATACAGACATACTTGCTTGATGCAGAGAAGGATTTAAGCGGTCTTGAAGATGTGCGTCTGCGCATCGTAAAGGGCGCCTATAAGGAAGACAGTACAGTTGCGTATTCCTCTAAAGAGGACATTGATAAGAATTTCCTGATGATAGCAAAGAAAAGGTTGCTTGGAAAAGCTTTTACATCTATCGCAACGCATGATCATCGTATCATTCAGGAATTAAAGGAGTTTATCGAGGAACATCATATTTCAAAAGATCGTTTTGAATTTCAAATGCTTTATGGTTTTCGAGTCGATATGCAGCATCAACTAGTAAAAGAGGGATTTCGATTCTGCACATACATCCCCTTTGGAGAGGATTGGTTCGGATATTTTATGCGCCGTTTGGCAGAGAGACCGCAGAACCTGAATCTTCTTATGAAAGATGTTTTTTATACTGAGGAGGATAAGCTGAAAAAGCAGCCGATTATTATTGGAACTGCAGCGTTAACATTGTTGCTTTTTTTGGGGAGACGGAGGAAGAAGGAGCAGAATAACTGATAACTTAAAAAGGGTTGTTTCTAATACCGTCTTTTTCAACGCCTGTCGCTAGAGATAGGATGATGATCAAAATACAAATTACAAGTTTTACACTTGTTATTATAAATTTTATCACGGAGAAGCGTCCGTAAAACTCCCGCCTCCAAATAAAGAGTAAACACAAATTTATTTAGGCGAGAGATCAGGTGAGCTAACTCCCTGAATTACTTAGGCTAATTCAGTGGGAGAAGAACCAAAATTCCCACTGAATGAAGTTTCGTTTTATTACTTACAAAGGGAGAGGGAAGGATGTCAGAAACAACCTATCAAATTATGGCGATTGTCTTGTACTTTTTAGTGATGATTGCTATTGGTTTATATTCTTATCGTAAGACATCAAATTTAGATGACTATATGCTGGGCGGAAGAAGTCTGGGGCCTGTTACATCTGCACTGAGTGCCGGTGCTTCCGATATGTCGCAATGGCTGTTAATGGGACTTCCCGGCGCAATTTATGTATTTGGTCTGGCCGAGGGATGGATGGCCATCGGTCTGGCAGCCGGGGCTTGGGTAAACTGGCTGATTATTGCTCCGAGACTGCGGACCTATACCGAGGTATCAAATAACTCCATTACGATTCCGAGTTACTTAGACAGCCGCTTTAAAAACAATACGAAGGTATTACGCATCGCATCCGGTATTGTTATATTGCTTTATTTTACATTTTATGTCTCTTCAGGGATGGTTGCAGGAGGCGTATTTTTTCAGAGCGCTTTTGATGTAAACTATCATACTGGCTTAATGACTGTAGCAGCGGTAACAATAATTTACACGCTTGTCGGCGGTTTTCTTGCAGTCAGTTTTACCGATGTAGTGCAGGGAACGATGATGTTTCTGGCGCTGATTTTGGTACCGGCATTGACCATCGTTTCGCTTGGAGGAGTTGGCGAAACAGTAACCATCGTCCAAGACGTCAATCCCGATATATTAAGCTTTTTTGCTGCTGCATCAGCAACGGGGGTAATTTCATCCTTAGCATGGGGATTGGGTTATTTTGGACAGCCGCATATTATCGTTCGTTTTATGGCAATCAAGTCGGTAAAAGAAACCACCTCTGCCCGCCGTATCGGCATCAGCTGGATGGTCATTTCATTAGTCGGTGCTGCCGCAACAGCGATATCCGGATTTGCATTCTTTCAAGCCAATCCAGAATTGACACTTGCCGATCCGGAGGCTGTATTTATTGTTTTAGGGCAATTATTATTTCATCCATTCATAGCCGGCCTTCTGCTGGCGGCAGTACTTGCCGCAATTATGAGTACGGTGTCTTCCCAGCTGCTGGTAACTTCTTCTGCGCTGGTGGAGGATATTTTCAAGGCTGTGTTTCATGCAGATGCAAAGGATAAAACCTATGTGAATTTGGGTAGACTGGCTGTTTTAGCTGTTTCACTTATTGCTATGATATTTGCCTGGCAGCAAAACGACACCATCTTAGGGCTTGTTTCCTTTGCCTGGGCAGGCTTTGGCGCTTCTTTTGGACCGGTCGTGCTGCTGTCTCTATTTTGGAGGAAAACAACAGGATCTGGGGCGCTTTGGGGGATGATTGTCGGTGCAGTCGTTGTATTTGCATGGGGCTACTCTCCATTGTCCGGATATTTATACGAAATAGTACCCGGGTTTATCCTGAGTACAGCAGTCATTATTTTAGTCAGCCTTAAAACGTATAAGCCTAACAAAGAAATTGAAGCGGAATTTAATGAAACCATGAGCAGGCTTCAAGAGCATAAGAATAAATAAGAAATAGGGCCGGGGTGTGTAACTCCGGCTCTTTTCTTATTACTCAATTTTCGGACACTAAAAAGTAATTTCATTTCCACAGAAACAGGAGTTGATCGTTCCTTCGCTAACACCCTTGACAAAGAATAGAAGATGAAGTGTAAAGCACGGCTGTGGCGGACCGTTTGGCTTTCCGACGTACAAATGTTTTCGATGGGGTGAGCAAACGCAGGCTGGAGGATAACCGTTTTAGTAGCAAATTGAATTTTTAAAATGCTTATGTATGTAACCTTTTTGTCGAAAATGATACAATGAACAAATGAAAGAATAGTTTTTGAAGGAAGGATGCATTCAAATGAGCAAATACTTTGGTTACGCAGGAACCTACACAAGAAAGACAAGCCAGGGAGTATATCGATTCACCCTGGATGCAGAAAAAGGACAGCTGTCTGCTTCAGAGGTAGCAGCAGAGCTTGGAAATCCAACATATCTTAATTTTAATGAAAACCAGAATTATTTATATGCTGTTGCGCAGGAAGATGATATGGGAGGGGTAAATGCTTTCCGTGTTGATAAAACGAGCGGTGAACTAACTCCGTTAAATGGTCAATTGGTAGAAGGGAACCCTCCATGTCATGTAGAGGCAGCAGAAAACCTGGTTGTAACAGGAAATTACCATAAGGGCGATATTGGTCTTCATTTTACAACTGACGATGGAGAAGTAGAGCAAGGGCAATTTACCAAGCATGAAGGAAACGGACCGCATGAAAGACAGGAAAAACCCCATGTTCATTTCACTGGATTTACTCCAGATAAGAAATTTATCGTTGTTGCAGATTTAGGAACAGATCGTTTAGTGACGTACAAGGTGGAAGATTCCTCATTACAGGAAGTGAGTACTTTTCATGCAAAGCCGGGAAGCGGACCAAGACATATTACGTTCCATCCGAATAAACCAATTGCTTATTTAATTACAGAGCTTTCTACAGAGGTGATTGTTTTAGATTACAATCAGGAGACAGGCGAATTTACGGAGAAACAGACGATTCTTGCGAAACCTGCTGACTTTGAAGAAACAAATGATGCGAGTGCGATTCATATCACTTCAGATGGAAAATTCCTTTATACAGGAAACCGTGGGCATAACAGTATTGCTTCATTCAAAGTAGATGAAAATAGCGGGGAGCTGACATTTCTTGAATTCACACCATCCGGTGGTGAATGGCCAAGAGATTTTGTATTGGATCCGACTGAAAACTTCCTTCTTGCTTCTAACCAGCATAGCGGAAATGTAGTATTGTATAAAAGAGATGCAGAAACAGGGAAATTAACGCAGACAGATCAGGTAATCGATGTTCCAGAAGTGGTTTGTGTGAAGTTTCTTTCCTAATTAGCTATAAAAAAACTTCCTTTTGCGGAGGAGTACGAAAACGCTCCGCAGAAGGAAGTTTTTATTTTCTTAGCGCTGTTGTAATCTAGCAATTCGTTCATCCAGCGGCGGGTGAGAAGATAAAGCATTAAGGATACTGGATTTATTGCTGATTTTCATGGTTTGAATTGCTGTATCATTTGTGTGATCGTCTGCTTCTGCACGATTGATATAAGCTTTTAACGATTGTAGCGCATGTGTCATCTTATCACGGCCTGCTAAATCTGCACCGCCCCGGTCTGCGTGATATTCCCGATGTCTGGAATAAGCACTGACGACAAAGCTTCCTAAAATAGAAAATAAGATTTGGAAAATAATGATTGCAGCAAATTGAACAATCCATTGCAGCTCGGAACGCACAAATCTGGAAACGATCATTGCAGCGATCCGGGATAAGAAGACGACGAATGTATTGACGATTCCCTGTAATAAAGTCATTGTCACCATATCGCCATTTGCAACGTGAGCCACCTCATGTGCAATGACTCCTTCTACGGCATCATCATCCATACTGTCCAGCAGCCCTTGAGAAACAGCAACTAAAGAGCGTTTTTTACTTGGACCTGTTGCAAAAGCATTTACTTCATGTGACGGGTAAATACCAACCTCTGGTGTGTGTGAAAGTCCGGCAGCACGGGACAACCGTTCTACTTTTTCATAAACGTCACGCTCTTGCTGTGTAGTAATATTATTCGGATCAACTATTTTCACCTTCATCATGGTCTTAGCCATCCAACGGGACATTGCTAAAGAAATAAATGAACCGGTAAAACCTACAACAATACTGAATATCATGAGAGAAACATAATCAATTCCGCCATCTGAACGATAGCTTGGTCCAATATCAAATATACTTGTAAGGATGGACCAGACAATGACGATTGTCGTCATAACCAAAATATTTGTTAAAAGAAACAGTGTAATTCTTTTCCCCATACATAACCTCCTGATGAATTTTCTATACTATAAATCATATCATATTTTGCGGCTAAGACTGAACTGTTATCTAGCTGGCTATGGAAAATTATTTGGAAAGAGAATAACTGCTAATAATGTAAACGTGTTCAATTGCTGATATAATAGAAAGGAAGGTTAATAGAAAGGCGGGGGTTTTCGTGGAGGCATTTCAATGGAACAGTGCGGATGAATTACGTCAGCTCTTAAATGAGCTTGTGAGCTGGAAGAGTATCAGTCTTTCAGAAGGAGAAAAGCAATTTCCCAGAAAGCTATATGCAAAGCTTCAGGATTTAACTTATTTTCATGACCATCCTGCTTACTTAAAACTGCATGAGGCAGACCAGCGCCGGAAGCTTTTAACTGCTTTATATAAACATCCGGAAGCTACGCAGACGATTTGTTTGATCAGCCATTTTGATACGGTAAATACCGAGGAATATGGTTCACTTGAGCCGCTCGCAACACAGCCGGAGGAGCTTACGAAAGTATATCTGGAACAAAAGGATACATTTTCGAGAGAGATTCGTGCAGATATAGAATCAGGTGATTTCTTATTCGGGCGCGGCACAATGGATATGAAGATGGGGCTTGTGATGCATATGAGTCTGATTGAACAGGCCAGTATAGAGGAATGGCCAATTAACCTGCTTTTATTAACTGTGCCCGACGAAGAAGTGAATTCAGCAGGCATGCGTTATGCTATCCCTGTTCTGACGGAATTACAAAAACAGCATGATTTAACCTATACGTTATTTTTAAATAGTGAGCCGACATTTCGGCATGACCCAAAGGACAATACACACTATATTTACAGCGGGACAATCGGGAAAGTTTTAGCTGGAGCTTTATTCTACGGGAAGGAAACCCATGCAGGAGAACCATTGAGCGGAATGACATCTCCATTTATCTCTTCATTTTTAACAAGGGAGATGGAATGGAATCCCATTTTTCAGGAAACGGTACTCGGTGAAACCGCTCCGCTGCCGGTTACACTGCAGCAAACAGATTTGCGGCTGCGGTATTCCACTCAGACTCCGTACCGTTCTTCCGCTTTATACAATATTTTTCTTTTAGAACGGACAGCAGAAGAGGTTTTTGCTTTATTTGAACAGGTTGCCAAGACTGCTGCCGCACAATGTAATGAACGGTATAAAAAGATATGCAAGGATAATCAAGTGCAGCCGATTGGTCATGTAAAAGTAATTACTTATAAAGAGTTATTAGAGTATGCAGGGAATAAACTGGGCAGGGAATTTGTTGAAGATGTGAAAAAGGATATTCATTTTCATGATGACTATGATGACCGGGAAAAATCGCTTCGTATTACGGACAGCTTAATGATTCATTGTCAGGAGCTTGCGCCAGCCATGGTGATTTTATTTGCACCTCCTTATTATCCTGCTGTAAATTCCAGCGGTAACGGTTTTGTAGAATATTGTGTTGATTTTGTTGAAAAAGAAGCGAAAAACGAATTTCAATTAGATATCAAACGGAGTCATTTTTTAAATGGAATTTGTGATTTGAGTTATGTACATTATCAAGGCAGTGATACAGGCCTGCAGGTTTACGAGGAAAATACGCCGGTATGGGGGGATTCGTATGAATTGCCGTTTTCATTGATGCGTAAATTGGACGCACCTGTATTAAATGTAGGTCCGTTCGGACATGATGCACATAAACGTACAGAAAGGCTGCATGTTACCAATGCATTTGAGCAATTTCCATATTTAATGCGTCAGCTCATTCTGCAAATTTCACAAAAAGAAGGCAAATCGTTATAATTTTATGGGTGTAACCATTAAAAAATAGATCGAAATGATTTATAATGAAATCAGAATGGAGGTGTTGTTCCATGAGTCCAGCAAACATAGGTATTCCGGGTTTGATATTGATAGTTATCATTGCCTTAATTATTTTCGGTCCCAAAAAGCTTCCGGAAATCGGGAAAGCAGCCGGACAGACCTTACGGGAATTCAAAAATTCAGCAAATAATATAATGTCTGAGGAAGACAAAAAGAAAGAAATAAAAGAAGATAATGATGAGCCTGAAAAGGACCCGTCAAAATAAGAGGAACAAGGCGCCGATGTAGTTTTCCATCATGCGCCTTGTTTTTATATTACATATAAAAAATGCTTGTAAAGAGGTTGATGCATTATCTTTACAAGCGTTCATAATCACGATCTATTTTCTTAGCCAGCCGTACGTAAAGCTAATTAATTATAGGGAAGAGGAGGAAAAGATTTGTTTATCATGGCATCACTAGAATCCCCAATAAGAAGTACCTACAATAATCAATAAGATGAACAGGACTACCAGTAGAGCAAAACCTCCGCCAAATTCATTGTAATTACTCATTTTTTACACCCCCTGTATGTTTACTATATGAAATGATTTTATGTTTGAGAGGGTATTTGACTAGAAAAAAGGATTTTAACCTATAGATATCGAATTAGAAAATTAAGAACGTAATACATCATCCGAGGTGGAATCGATGCAAAAACTAAATAACTTTTTATTAAACAAATGTCACAACAAAGGAAGTGTTTCAGGAATAAGTGTGCGCTCCGGGACAAGCGGTGCAAGCTTGTTTAATTATTATGCATCAACACGGCTGCAGCCTGCTTCCAACTTGAAAATACTTACAGCAGTAGCGGCATTAAGGAAATTAGGTCCTGAATATACATTTCAAACCGAGCTTCATTTGGGGGGGAAAGTAGTGGAGGAAACCTGTCATGGTAATGTTTATTTGGTTGGAAAGGGAGACCCGACTTTACAAGAAAAGGATTATAAACAGTTTGTGGCTTCTTTAAAAGAGCGTGGGATCAAAAATATATCCGGAGACTTTATTCTTGATGACAGCTGGTACGATGATATCCGCTGGTCTGATGATTTAATTTGGGCTGATCAGCAATACGGGTATGGTTCAGAAGTATCTGCTTTAACACTTGCTCCAGATACAGATTATGATACGAATGCTATTAAATTAATCATTACCCCGGAAAAATTGCATACAACCCCAAAGATAGAAATCCTGCCGCATACGGAAGGAATTACGGTGACCAACGATGCTGTAACGACAGAAGAAGCAGATGAAGAAGCATTGATTGTAAGGCGGAATAATTCAGCAAATCACTTTTTTATATCAGGAAAAATCGGCAGGAAAGAAGGAAAGCAGGAAGTATATATGGCTATTAAACATATTGAAAATTATATCGCAGACACAATCCGGCAAATATTAAAAAAGGAAGGTATTGCGTTAGAAGGCCGGATAAAAAAAGGAAAGCTTCAGGGAGATGCAGCGTGTATTTACCATAAACAGTCACCGCCATTAACTGGCATTATTATTCCCTTTATGAAGCTTAGCAATAATGGGATTGGTGAGATGCTCACAAAAGAATTAGGGCGTAAAACATATGATGACGGTTCATGGGAATCGGGTCTGGCAGCAGTGAAAGAAGCTCTGGCTACCTATTCAATCAATCTGGATACAATCCAGTTAAAGGATGGTTCCGGAATTTCAGCAGCTAACTTTATTCCAGCCGAAGAACTGACGCGTTTACTGTACGAAATCCAGCAGGAAAAGTGGTTCCCTGAATTTTTAGCCAGTCTGCCGGCAGCTGGAGAAGCCGATAAAATGATTGGAGGCACTTTACGTGAACGTATGAAGGGACTGGATGTTCAGGCAAAAACAGGAACCATTGAAGGTGTCAGCACTCTTTCCGGTTATGTAACCAATGGAAAGGGAGAACGGCTTATCTTTTCCATCTTATTAAATCATTTATTAGATACGGATACAGGAAAAGAATTAGAAGATGAACTGGTTGCGATAATGGCGGAGATAGAAGAATGGTGTTGACCTTTGTCATTTGTTTTTTGGGGGGGGGGTTCATTATTTGATTTAAGCTGTTATTAAACAGAAGTTTAAGGGCGTATTGTGGAATCGTGAAGCCGGGGAAGCATATTTATAGAGCGAAGGAATAATAGCAGCAAGCTTTATTTCGATGAATTAAGCTTCATTTCATGTTTTTTTTATGACCTTACCATAGTTTTACCACATTTCCATGCTAAAGTGAAACTAAGATAGAAAAAATGGAATGAAGAAGCAGAAATGTTTTACTTTCATTTCATCATAATCACTTTGAATCTTGTAATGAATATGTCAAATAATAAGGAGAATGAATATGACAGTGCATATTTACGGAGTATCTTGCTCATCTACAAGAAAAGCGAGACAATGGTTTCGCAAAAATGGAATTGCTTATAAGGAACGAAATATTTTACATCAACCATTGACAATTGACGAACTAAAGAATATTTTACAAATGACTGTGGAAGGCACGGATGAGATACTTTCAACCCGTTCTAAAATTTTTAAAGAATTGAATTTGAATGTAGAGGATTTGTCTCTGCAAACTTTATTGAAATTAATTCACAAATACCCAAGACTGCTGAAAAGTCCAATTTTGGTGGATGAAAAAAGATTCCAAGTTGGGTACCATGAGGAAGATATTCGTCAATTCTTACCTCGTAAAACGAGACAGCTGCAATGGTTACAATGGAAAGTGGATTTAGGTTTAATAAAAGGGTAACGAACCTTAAATGAACCTTAAATTATGGAAGCATACGATGAAATGGCTGTATGCTTCCATATGTTGAATGTTGAGCAAATTAAATAATATGTAAGGAAGAATATAATTTCATCTTTACTCTAAAAAAGAGGCAGCTTTAAAATGAGCTGCCTCTTTTTTGGGGTATTGTTTTAAATTTTACTGACAACCTGCAGCGCCTGCTCAATATCTGCTATTAAATCCTCCGCATCTTCAATTCCTACAGAGAAACGAAGAAGGTCATCACCGATTCCTCTGTTATCTCTTTCTTCCTCCGGCATATCGGCATGTGTTTGTGTTGTAGGATAGGTAATAAAGCTTTCTACACCGCCCAGACTTTCGGCAAATACAATTAAGTTGAGGTTAGCTAAGAAAGAACGCACCTGGTCGGCATCTTCTAAACAAAATGAAAGCATGCCGCCTTTATTTGGATAATAAACCTGTCCAATTGACGAGTGGTCTCGCAGGTAAGCAGCAATTTTTTGTGCGTTTTCCTCGTGACGCTGCATACGCAATGCAAGTGTTTTTAACCCGCGGACAAGCAGCCAGCTGTCTGAAGCAGATAATGTTGCTCCTGACGCATTATGCATTTCAAATAATTTTTCGGAAAGGTCAGGACTTTTGGTTACGACCAGACCGGCTAAAACATCATTATGGCCGCCGATATATTTTGTCGCACTATGCACTACAATATCCGCACCAAGCGTAATTGGCTGCTGGAGATAAGGTGTTAAAAATGTATTATCAACAATAAGCAGCAGGTTATGCTTTTTAGCCAGCTCCGCATACTTTTCAATATCCACCTCCTGAAGTAACGGGTTCGTCGGTGTTTCTAAAAAGATAGCCTTTGTATTTTCGTTAATACATCGTTCTGTTTCCGTGATATTTTGACAGACATCATAGGTCACGGAAATATTATAAGCTTTTTCAAAATGATTAAAAATACGGTAAGTTCCTCCGTAGATATCTTTTGTCGCGATAAGGTGATCGCCCATACGAAACAGGGAGGAGAGAACTAATTGAATAGCTGCCATTCCTGAGCTGCAGGCGAAAGCAGCATCTCCTTCTTCCAGCTTTGCGAAACCTTCCTCTAAAACAGATCTGGTCGGATTCTTGGTACGCGTATAATCATAACCTGTGGAATGGCCAATTCCCTGGTGCTGATAAGCTGTTGACATGTAAATAGGCGGATTTATAGCCCCTGTCCGTTCGTCCGTTTTATTACCTAACTGTACTAATGCTGTTTCTATTTTTCTCATTTTCCTTCAGCCTCCTCAATCCAGAAACATGAATTCGCTTATCTTTCGCGAATATGCTGTTTTCTTATGATTTTCCCATGTGAAATCAATAAAAAACCCTTCTTATTCCAGAGATGAGATAAGAAGGGTATGATATCGTGATGATACATATCTTATCTTTAAAGGGGAGTTCCCTTCTGGAATTAGCACCTTGCTAGAAGCAGCTGGTTGCTGAGACATCGTCGGGCCAGTCCCTCCGTCTCTCTGGATAAGAATTGGAATTTTATTAAATTATAATTACGTTAACTTTACAAGAGCGAGGAAAAAAAATCAAGTCTTGATTTTTTTAAAAATGAAAAAGCCGGCAACACTGGCTTAGAGGCTGTGTATAGAAAGAAGAAGCTTGAAAAAAACGAAAAGTATTTGAAAAGGACTCCGATGACGATTACAATGGTAGTGTAGTGAACGTATTGTTGAATGGTTATAAAATGGACAATTACTCTGAATGAGTTGGATATGTCTGATAATAAAAAGGGTGAAATAATAAATATCCGAATGAAACTATTTAAAAAGGAAGAAGATATATGCGCAAAAAAAAGCTATTATGGGTAAACATTTCTATGTTAGCAGGTTGTATTATCATCATTGGCATGGGGATTTATAAGGATAACCGCTCTGTAGAATATTCAATGGAAGTGAGTACAGAAGACGGAACTGGACAAACTGGAGAAAGCGTAGAGATTTTTACAACCTCCTGGAATAATCGGTTATTAGGAGACAATGAACAAATTTATCAAACAGCTAATTTAGATTATCGCAACATACTTCAGCAGGAAGACAATGAAATAGAAGTGCAGGAAGAGCGTACTGTGACTCAAGGTACCGAAACAGAGGAAGAAACATACACAAATCCAGAAACAGAGGTGCAGGAAGAAGATTATATAGCTTCTGAGGAAGCATCATCTAATCAAATAACAAATGATGAGCCAGCTGACAGTGAACAAAGCAGTAACGCTTCAAATAAGGAAAACGCAGCTGGTGAAAATAATGAGAATACAGAAAGCCGAGAATCAGAATCGAATAATACGCAACGTTCCACAGCTTCTGTACATCAGAATCAATCTGAAAAAAATAGCCGCTTTTCTGATTCCAATAATTCTGGAGCTGAAACTGAGGCGCCCGGCACAAATGACAGGAATGAAGAGAATTCAGAGAAAGAAGATTCAAAAGATAAATCGGATCAACCGCCGAAACAGCCGGAAGAGGAAGAAAATGGCAACGATGATAATGCAAACAACAAGGAACCCGATTCTGAAGATGTAGAGAGTGAAGAGCCGGAATCAGAGGAAGGAAATCCTGAAGAAGAAGAAAATAATGGAGAGCATGAGACTGAAGAAGAGGGAGAAAACTCAGACTCAGAAACAGATAAAGGTTCTGAAGAGCACAAAGGTTCTGAGGTCGATACTGCATCCACCTATGCTGATTAAATTACGAAAGAAAGCAGCTGTTTCATAATTAAATTAATAAGGTAAAATAAAACTGCGAATTTGCTGTAGCCTGGCGAATTTGCAGTTTTTTAATATTAAAATCTCAACTTTCGCACCTATTAATAAGCATATATATCATGCGGGTTCTTTGATAAAACAAGTTTCGCTAAGTTTTCTAAAGAAATTATAATGAAAATTAGCCTAATCCCGCAAAATTTGATATTATAATAGATGCAGTGACTATTAAACGTGATAGTTCGAAATTACATTACATTTTATTTGTGGAAGATAGAAAGGATGGAAGATGAATTATGAGTAAACCAAAAGTAGTCGTTCTTGGTGCAGGCTATGCTGGATTAGTTGCAACAAGACGTTTAACTCAACAGCTGTCTCCTGAAGAAGCTGAGATTGTGTTAATCAACAAACATAATTACCATTATGAAAGTACATGGTTACATGAAGTAGCAGCGGGTACGATTACCCCGAATCAGGCACGTTTTATGCTAACAGATGTAGTTAACCCTAAGCGTGTACGTTTAATTTACGATACCGTTACGGAAGTGAAGCGTGAGGAAAAACGCGTTGTTCTTGAAAACAGCGAAGTGGCTTATGACTATCTTGTATTTGCACTTGGATTTGTATCCAACTCATTTGGCATTCCGGGTATGGAAGAGAATGCTTATGCAATCACAGATATTGATTCCAGCCGATTAATTGCAGAGCACATTGAATATCAGTTTGCTCAGTATTCTTCAAGCGAAGAAAAACGTGACGAGCAGCTTACCATCGTTGTCGGCGGCGGCGGATTCACAGGGATTGAATTTGTTGGTGAGCTTGCAGACAAAGTACCTGAGCTATGTAAAAAATACGATATCGATCGCAGCAAAGCAAAAATTATTAACGTAGAGGCAATGCCATCTATTTTACCTATGTTTGATGAAGATTTAGTTTCTTACGGAAAACAGTCCTTAGAAAATCGTGGCGTAGAATTCCGTATTGGTACTGCCATCAAAGAATGTACAGAAGACGGATTTGTTGTCGGCGAAGATAACGAATTAATCAAAGCTGGTACAGTTGTATGGACAGGCGGCGTAATGGGTAACCCGGTATTGGCTGAATCCGGATTTGAATTATTCAAAGGAAAAGTAAATGTTGGATTAGATTTACGTCCAGAAGGAGAAGAAAATATCTTTATCCTTGGAGACTGCTCATGGACAATGGATCCGGAAACTGGAAAACCATTCCCTCCAACTGGTCAGCTGGCTGTACAAGAAGGCGCGAAAGCAGCAGATAACATTGTTGCATTGATTCGTGATGAAGTGATTACTGACTTTGTTTTCTCTAACAAAGGAACAGTTGCATCTCTTGGCTTATCTGATGGTATCGGAAACGTGCTTGATGGTAAAAAACTAAGCGGTAAAGCAGCGGCAGCAATGAAAAAAGTTGTTGATGACCGTTCTCTATTCTTAGTCGGCGGTGCTAAAACATTACTTAAAAAAGGTAAATTCCGTCCATTCTAATAACCAAATAACATTCGAATTGAAGTTGTATTTGATAAATTACTCCACAGGAGGTAAGCGATATGAAGAATTTATTATGTTACGTTCTACTTGCTCTGACAGCCCTGGTAGGCTACCGTGTTGCAAGTGAATATTTAGAAGACAACAGGGACTTTAGATAAGCTTTTAAAAATTGCCGGGATAATCTCCCGGCAATTTTTTTGCTTTTTAACAAGGAATACTCTCCACCGCGTAACAGTAAATCCTAGCTTATTCACTGTATAGAAATAAAGCATCCCAAACATACTAAGTCTTAAGGGGTGTGTCATGATGCGAACGATTGTACTTTTATTGCTATTTTTATTTCTTATATTTCCTCATACAACGAATGCTGCTGTTATGGAACTTTATGATGAACAGGATGATTCTTGGCTTATCGATTTAAAGCCGTATATATTTGAAATGGATGAAGCGTTATTGGATTGGAATGAGATTCAAGGGTTAACAAAATATATGCAGGAGCAGGTCTATAAAAAACCGGAAAATGCTTATATAGATAAAAATGGAGAAATTATCAAAGAAAAACAAGGATTTACCCTGGACGTAAACCAATTTCATACTCTGATTAACGAAGCTTATTATGGCGGGGCAGGGAAAAACCGGCTACAAGTACCAAAACAAATGATTCCGGCACGCGTGAATGAAGACCTTTTAAAAGAATTAAAGGAGAAAGAGTTAAATCGTTTTACGACAAGGTTTAAAAAAGGGAATACTGAAAGAACACGCAATATTGAATTGGCTGCAGATGCAATCAATAATACAGTGATCTTTCCCGGTGAGCATTTTTCCTTTAATGAAATCGTGGGAGAGCGGACAAGAGAAAGAGGTTACCTGCCGGCTCCGGTAATCGTAAAAGGGGAGTTTAGTGAAGATATTGGCGGAGGGATTTGCCAGGTATCCTCAACATTATTTAATGCGGTGGATCTGCAAGGCATTGAAATAACCGAACGCTATGCACACAGCAGAGAGGTCCCTTATGTTCCGAAGGGCAGAGATGCTACAGTGAGCTGGTGGGGGCCGGATTTTGCGTTCCGTAATAAATATAACCGTCCGGTGCTGATTCAAGCAAGGGCTGAAGAAGGAGTGATGACGGTCGCTGTTTATACGAGTCGCGATGCTTCTCTTTTTCAGGCAAAAAACCCCTGATTTTACTGCTCAGCGTAAAATCAGGGGCTTGCTGTTTTATGATGGAAAGGCTAGTGATATTATTCAGCCTTTTGTAATTCTAATTCAAAGTTGATTTTTACTTCTTCTCCTACCAGAACTCCGCCAGTTTCGAGAGAAGCATTCCATGTTAAACCGAATTCTTTACGGTTGATGCTTGTTGAACCGCTGAAGCCTGCAACAATGCTTCCGCTCATTGGATCTTTACTTTGACCTTCAAAAACAACATCCAAAGTGACCGGTTTAGTTGTTCCTTTTAATGTTAAATCACCAGTTACTTCGTAGTTATTCCCAGATTTTTTGATATCTGTTGCAACGAAAGTGATTTTAGGGTAATTTTCTGCGTCAAAGAAATCAGCAGAACGAAGGTGGTCGTCACGGTCTTTGTTACGAGTGTTGATGCTTTCCACATCAATGTTTAATTCAATTTCTGCATCGGTTAAATCTTCTGCATCTGCAACGATTTTTGCATCAAAATTATCGAAGGTTCCTTTTGCTTTTGAAATCATCATATGCTTTACAGAAAATCCTACTTCACTATGCGCTGTGTCTAAATTCCAGTTTACTTTTGCCATTTACGATTCCTCCTAAATAATTAGTTACTTACTTTCTGTTACCAAGTGTAAAATAATAAATAAAGAAAGTCAAGTATCTTTAATTAAAAATATTTTAAATGCATATATGTATGATACCCAAGTAAATAGATAATGAAACTTCTAAAGGTTTCTGCCGTTCCTAAAACCTTGTTTTTGCAATAATAATATATAGGGTTGTATAAGGAGGGGGAGAAAGTGGACAAAGGTACTATGATTAGTATAATAGCCGTGATTATCGCAGCAACAAATCAAATTTTTGTGCTATTAGATAAGTCACCGATGCTTATCGATAGTACCCTGATAGAACAACTATTATCTGCTATATTCACCATTGCGGCGGTTTTAAATGCTTGGATAAGGCGGAAAAAAGCGGCTAAGGAGAAACAAAAAAAGAAGTCTTCTAAAAAGAAATAAGATAGCTGTTTAAAAATAGATGGGAAATAAATGCCTGTAATAGAATAAATTTTCTTTACAGGCTTTTTTTTAATGCTTTGTTTTAACAATTTCGTTATACTAAATATTAGATAATAGAATAAAAAAAGGGAGAGAAGCTGATGACTCAAAAATTACAACCAACATGGGATCTAGATGTTATTTTTCCAGGGCAAAGCGATTCTGAAGCGCTTCGTCAATTTGTAAATGAGCTAAGTGAAGAAATTGAGACTGTCACCGAAAGCGTAAATAATCTTGAAGCAAACGGATTTGGAGAAGATTGGGAGCATGTTTTAAAACAAATCGAGCTTATTACAAAAAAATTACGTGAGATGGGAGCGTTTATCAGCTGTTTAAGTGCACAGGATGTAACGGATAAACAGGCAGATATCTATGTTGCCAAAAGAGCGCAGATAGCGGCTGCGCACAGTGCGTTAACAAAAATAGTCGACCAGAAGCTGGGAGCAGTGACTGAAGCGAATTGGGACCTCTTGCTGGAAAGGGAAGCGATAAAGCCGCTTCAATTTATTTTAACAGAAAGAAGAGAGCGGGCACGTGAACAATTATCTAAAAATGAAGAAATTTTAATCGGGGATTTAGCAATAGATGGATACCATGCATGGAACCAAATGTATGAAACAATAGTCGGCAATATGAAAATTGATATAGAAGAGGACGGAAAAGTTCAACAATACTCTGTTGGGCAGGCTGCTAATAAGCTGTCGACACCTGACCGTGAGCAGAGAGAATATGTTTACCGGCGAATAAGTGATGCCTGGAAAGCGAATGAGGACTTATTTGGGCAGACATTAAATCACCTGGCTGGATTTCGCCTGCAGACCTATAAACATTATGGATGGGACAAAGTCTTAAAAGAGCCGTTAGCAAAAAATCGAATGAAGGAAGAAACATTAAATACAATGTGGGGAGCAATTGAAAAGCATAAATCCCTATTTGCAGACTACTTACATCAAAAGGCTTCTCTGTTAAATTTGGATAAATTAAGCATTTTCGATGTGAATGCTCCGATTCAATCAAAAATGGAAAAGAAAAGTTATGATGAAGGAGCTGCTTTTATTGTAGAGCAATTCCGCGGCTTCAGTCCCCAAATGGCGGATTTCGCACAAATGGCGTTTGAAAAACGCTGGATTGAAGCGGAAGATCGTGCAGGAAAACGTCCGGGGGGCTTCTGTACAAGCTTTCCGCTCAGTGAACAAACTCGTATTTTTATGACGTACTCTGGAACACCTTCTAATATAGCTACCCTGGCTCATGAGTTGGGACATGGCTATCACCAGTATGTGATGAACGATATGAACGGTTTGAATCAAGGCTATGCAATGAATGTTGCGGAAACTGCTTCGACCTTTGCAGAAATGATTGTAGCGGATGCATCGGTGAAAATGGCGGCGACAGATGAAGAAAAATTAACGTTGTTAGAGGATAAAGTATCGCGCAGTGTGGCTTTCTTCATGAACATCCATGCACGCTTTTTATTCGAGAAACAATTCTATGAAGAACGGAAGCAAGGTATGGTCAGTACGGAACGGTTAAATGAACTTATGGTGGAAGCACAGAAGGAAGCTTACTGCGGAAGTCTGTCCGAATATGATCCGCATTTCTGGGCTTCCAAGCTGCATTTTCATATTACTGGTGTGCCATTTTATAACTTCCCGTATACATTTGGTTATTTATTCAGCCAGGGAATTTATACTTATGCAAAGGATTATAAAGGAGATTTTGAAGCAAAATATACTGCTTTATTAAGGGATACCGGCAGAATGACCGTAGAAGAGCTTGCTGAAAAGCATTTGCAAGTAGATTTGTCCAAGCCTGAGTTTTGGGAAAATGCCATCGAAATATGTAAACAGGATGTGCAGGAATTTTTGGAATTAGCGAAGAAAGTTGAAAAATAACAGGGGCTATTGCGGTTTTTTAGAAAGTGATTTATACTAAGCCTATACAAAAAAGTGAATATAAAAAGCCTGCAAGGGGAGCCTTTGGCTGAGAGTGGACATTTTCTATGTTCTGACCCTTTGAACCTGTCAGTTAGCGCTGGCGTAGGGATTGTGGACTTTTTGATGGATATAAAAGCAATGTGTGAGTGGAGTTTAAGGTATTCTCTTAAAATGTATTTTTAAAGAATACCGCCATCAAGAAGACTCCCTTGGCATTGCTTTTTTGTTGTCTAAAAAAAGATTGTTCGATGTAAATGGGGGAGAGACGATTGAAGAATAAAACATTATTTTTAGTAGAAGTAGCTATTTTTACGGCACTTGCATTACTGCTGGACATTTTACCGTTAGGATTTAAGCTTTGGCCGCAAGGAGGCTCCGTTTCTTTTGCAATGATTCCTGTCTTCATTGTAGCCTTTCGCTGGGGTCTGAAAGGAGGTTTGTTGTCCGGTTTCCTTTGGGGAATATTACAGGTGGCAACTGGTACAGCTTATATCCTGCATCCCGTACAGGGAATCATTGAGTATGGATTAGCTTTTACGGTAGTAGGGCTTGCCGGAGTGTTTTCGAAGCAGGTTATCGAAAGCATGAAAAACAAGCGGGTAAAGAAATCCTTTGTCTATATATCCGTAGGTGTATTTCTGGGATCAGCTGCTCGTTTTATTTGTCATTATATTGCCGGAATGGTTTTCTTTGGTTCAGCCGTCGAAGGACAGCCGGCGTGGCTTTATTCATTAATATATAATTCATCCTATATGGTTCCATCCTTTATTTTAAGTCTTGTTATTGTGTTCCTCCTGTTTTATAAACAGCCGAGAACATTAGTAGGAAAAGTATAACAAAAGAAAACTCCCTCACACAAAAACCTGTAGCACATCTTGCTTCAGGTTTTTCTTAAACCATTATTTTTATTTGGATAGTTTTGTTAAGTTTTATTAACATTTACTTATGGAATAGGCGTTGAACGTGAATAATGGTAGAATAAAGAAAATAAAATATATAAAGATACATTCTCACATCTTCATTTAACAAAAAAAGGGAGCTTTAAAAGAAGGAATTTTTGTCTAAGAGAACGTATATATGAATAAGGGGGATTTTCTAAGTGGGAAAACAGATTCTAATTGTGGATGACGAGCAATCGATTGTTACTTTATTAAAATATAATATGGAAAATGCCGGATTCACAACAGAGGTAGCATACGATGGAGAAGAAGCCTATCAAAAAGCTGCTGCAGATAACTATGAGTTAATTATCTTAGATGTAATGCTTCCAAAACTGGATGGAATAGAAGTATGCCGGAAGTTAAGAAAGAATGATATTGATACACCGATATTAATGCTCACCGCAAAAGATGAAGAAATAGACAAAATCCTCGGTCTGGAGCTTGGCGCAGATGACTATCTGACAAAGCCGTTCAGCCCGAAAGAAGTCATTGCCCGTGTGAAAGCAATTATCAGAAGAACACAGCGTCCGCTCGAGAATCATTATCAAGCGCTACGGATAAAGGATTTAACGATTTACCCGGAACGTTATGAAGCAGAAATGAAAGAAGAATTGATTACTTTCACACGAAAAGAGTTTGAACTGTTGTACTATTTGGCTAAACATAAGGGAAAGGTCATCTCCAGAGATCAATTACTCAGCAGTGTGTGGGATTATGATTTTGTTGGAGATACGAGAATTGTAGATGTTCATGTGAGTCATCTGCGGGACAAAATTGAACCTGATTCCAAAAAGCCTGTTTATATTAAAACAGTCCGCGGATTAGGTTATAAATTGGAGGAGCCGGTTTAAATGCAAATATTATTTTCGAAACCCTTGTTTCCTAATATACTAGGTATCACGATTGTCCTGGTTTTATCGGGCTGGTTAATGGTACAAGCTCAAGGAAACTGGATATTTATCGCAGCAATTATTTTAGTGGAATTTTTAGTGATTTCCATTATATTTATGCAATTCTACAATAAATACACAAGACCGCTTAATAAAGCTTCAAAAACAGTAAATGAAATGATTAAAGGAAATTATTCTGCCCGTTTTAATAACAGTAATAGTGAAGAAATGGAGCAGTTAAGCAAAAATATCAATAAATTAGCACGAAATATGAATGAAATTACGATTCAGGAACAAATGCATGCCGAGCAATTAACTTCTATTATTGATAATATGAAAAACGGGCTTGCGCTGATTGATGAAAAAGGATACGTTCATCTGGTGAATCGAGGGTTTACGGAAATGTTTCAAGGAAAAGAGAAACAATACCGCGGTCATCTATATTATGAAGTATTTGAAAACGAGGCAATGCACGACGTTGTCCAAAAAACATTTCTGTATGAAGAGCCTGTCAAAGAACAATTTAAAAATAAGCGCGGTCTGACTAAAAACTATATGGAAGTGATTGCAGCTCCTATTTTTAATGAGCATAATATGATTAAGGGTGCTGTCCTGGTTATATATGATATTACGGAATTAAAGCGTTTAGAAAAAATGCGCAAAGATTTTGTTGCCAATGTTTCTCACGAGCTGCGTACACCAATAACTTCTATCCGGGGATTTGCGGAAACGCTAAAGGAAAAACAGCATGATGAAAAAGCAGCAGAAGAATTTATTGATATTATTTTTAAGGAAAGCCATCGATTACAGTTGCTTATAGAGGATCTGCTCGAGCTTTCCCGTTTAGAAAGAGAAGATTTTCAACTTCAAAAAGCAGATTTTAATGTCAAACAGATGATTGATGCGGTTTTGCCGTCTTTAGAACAAAAAGCAGAGAAAAAAGAGTTGCATTTTACGACATCTATTCCAGCTGATATTCATATGTATGCAGATGCAGAAAAATTGAAACAGGTTATTATCAACCTTGCAGACAATGCAATTAATTATACGTCATCAGACGGAAGCGTTAGTCTAAACGTCTCTGAAAAGAATAATCGAGTGTTGTTTTCAATCGAAGATACAGGAATCGGGATTGAAAAAAAGGCTATCCCAAGAGTATTTGAACGATTTTACAGAATGGATAAGGACAGAAGCCGGAATACTGGAGGAACAGGACTTGGACTTGCAATTGTGAAGCATATTGTAGAGGTTCATCAAGGGGAGATTGTTGTAGAAAGCGAAGTGAATAAAGGAACTGCTATTCACGTTTATATTCCGAAAGATTAAGTCATCACTAGCGTTATAGTGATGGCTTTTTTTCTGCGGGGGGCTTCCCTCCGTGCTTTCCCACGATGGACAGGGCGTCCTAGAGTCGGCCGTTGGTCAAAGGACGTGACCGTTCTTAGCTGGCCAGGAGTCTCCATGATTCTCCTTCGCTGATTAGTCTTATTGCTATCTACTAGTATTAAATATAATTTTTATAAAATTCATTAACCTGACCACATTGCTGCTCTTTATCTTCCCACCGAAGACCATTGCGCTTTTGGTTCTGAAAGATATCGATGTCATATAGAGACGAGTTTAACTGGTTATGCGATGTGTACAGATTGGAAAAACTATGTAATAAGAACGTGTGCATTATGAAGTTTTCCCCAAACATGATAAAATGAAGTTACTTAAACAGTTGATAGATAAAGGAGACGGAATTATGACCAAAAAGCTAATTCTAATGGATGGCAACAGTATTATTTATCGTGCTTTTTTTGCTCTGCCATTATTGAATAACGAAAAAGGCGTCTATACGAATGCCGTTTACGGATTTACTACGATGCTGCTCCGTATTTTAGAGGAAGAGAAGCCAACGCATATGCTCGTGGCCTTCGATGCAGGGAAAACAACATTTCGCCATCAAACCTATAAAGAGTATAAAGGAGGACGCCAAAAAACACCTTCAGAGCTTTCTGAACAATTTCCAGTCTTAAAAGAGCTGCTGGATGCTTTTGACATCAGGCATTACCAGTTAGATCAGTATGAAGCAGATGATATCATTGGCACATTATCAAAACAGGCAGATGATAAAGACTGGGAAGTAACCGTTATTTCTGGCGACAAGGATTTACTGCAGCTTGTTTCGGATCACGTGACGGTCAGTGTAACCAAAAAAGGAATCAGTGAAATTGAAAAATATACACCGTCTTATCTTCTTGAGAAAATGCAGGTAACGCCTGAACAGATTACTGATTTAAAAGGACTGATGGGAGACAGTTCAGACAATATCCCGGGAGTGCCGGGTGTCGGTGAAAAAACAGCAACGAAGCTGTTAACACAATTTCATACGTTAGAGAAGGTTTACGAGAATCTGGACGATGTAAGCGGGAAAAAGCTTAAAGAAAATTTAACAAACCACCAAGATGATGCGCTAATGAGTAAAGATTTAGCAACAATCAATCGGGACTCGCCCATCGAGGTTAGTCTGGATGATGTTATTTATGAAGGCTACTCTGCCGCTTCCGTCCGTCAAATGTTTATGGATTTAGGCTTCCAATCTCTGTTGACGCGTCTTGCCGGCTCCGACGAAACGGAAGAAGAGGCGATAGAGCATAAAGAGATTCAATATGACATAGTGGAAGAAATAACGGAAGATCTATTTTCAGAGGAAGATGTACTCGTAATAGAGATGTTGGGTGAAAATTATCATACAGCTCAAATAGAAGGTATTGGCATTGTCAACGCCGATAAAAAAAGCTTCATACCTACTTCGGTTGCGATGGACTCGCCTATTTTCAAAAAATGGGCAGAGGACCCTCAGAAAAAGAAAATTGTATTTGATGCTAAGCGGACAAAAGTTGCCTTATTACGGAATGATATACAAATAGAAGGCATAGTGTTTGATGCGCTGCTTGCTTCTTATTTAATCAATCCTGCTGAAAACAGTCATGATATACCTGCTATTGCAAGCAGAAAAGGAAAATATGACGTATCCTTTGATGAAGAGGTTTATGGAAAAGGCGCAAAACAAAAGGTTCCGGAAGAAGCAATTCTCAGTGAGCATGTGATCCGGAAAACCAATGTACTGCTTGAATTATATCCGGCGATGGAGAAGGAATTAGAGGATAATGAACAGGCGAAATTATTAAAGGAATTAGAAATGCCGCTTGCTTTGATTCTTGCTGAGATGGAGCATCAGGGTGTTTTAGTAGATGTGGACCGGCTGAAAGAAATGGGAGACGATTTAAAAGAAAGGCTCAGCAATTTAGAAAAAGAAGTATATGAATTAGCTGGCAAGGAATTTAATCTGAACTCACCGAAGCAGCTCGGGCCGGTGTTATTTGAAGATTTAGGGCTTCCTGTAATCAAGAAGACGAAGACTGGTTACTCTACGGCAGCAGATGTTTTGGAACAGCTGGCAGATCAGCACGAAATAATTCCTAAATTACTTTTGTACCGTCAGTTAGGGAAGCTGCAATCAACCTATATTGAAGGCTTGCAAAAGGTGGTCCGTAAAGATACGCATAAGATTCATACACGCTTTAATCAGGCTTTAACACAGACAGGCAGATTGAGCTCAGTTGATCCCAATTTGCAAAATATCCCTATCCGTCTGGAGGAAGGCAGAAAGATACGGCAGGCGTTCGTCCCATCTCGAGAAGGCTGGAAAATGTTTGCTGCTGATTATTCGCAAATCGAATTACGGGTACTTGCCCATATTGCAGGGGATGAGAAATTGATTGCTGCCTTTAAAAATGATTTAGATATTCATACACAGACAGCAATGGATGTATTTCATGTCGAGAGAGACGAAGTCACCTCGGGTATGCGCCGGCAGGCAAAGGCTGTCAACTTTGGGATTGTATATGGAATCAGTGATTATGGACTATCCCAGAACTTAGGGATTACTCGGAAAGAAGCGAAACAATTCATCGAACGGTATTTTAAGAGCTATCCAAGCGTTAAAGAATATATGGATGACATTGTTGTTGAAGCAAAGCAAAAAGGCTATGTATCCACACTGATGAACCGTCGCCGTTACTTGCCTGATATTACGAGCAGGAACTTTAATGTACGCAGTTTTGCGGAAAGAACAGCGATGAATACACCTATTCAGGGAAGTGCAGCGGATGTAATCAAAAAAGCAATGATTGATTTAGACCATCGAATGAAACAAGAAAAACTGCAGGCCAAGCTTTTATTACAGGTCCATGATGAATTGATATTAGAAGCACCGGAAGACGAGATTGAAATCTTAAAGGAAATCGTTCCAGAAATGATGGAAAAAACGGTTGACATTTCTGTTCCGCTCAAGGTCGATTATTCTTATGGAGAAAGCTGGTTTGACGCGAAGTAAGGGGAAGGGAAAATGCCGGAATTACCAGAAGTAGAAACCATTAAAGAGACGTTAAAATTGCTTGTTCAAGGAAAGACGATTGAAAAAGCAGATGTTCTTTGGGCAAATATAATAAAACAGCCGGATGATGCGGAGATATTCAAGCATCTGCTGGAAGGACAAACCTTTCAACAAATAAAAAGAAAAGGGAAGTTTCTGCTTTTTTATCTAGATGAATATGTGCTTGTATCCCATTTACGAATGGAAGGAAAATATCGGTTGCATCAGCCGGGAGAAGAGATAGAAAAGCATACGCATGTTGTCTTCCATTTAAAGAATGGAGAGACATTGCGTTATAACGATGTTCGTAAGTTTGGAACCATGCATTTATTGGCCAAAGGGAGTGAATTCACGCAGGCTCCTTTAGCTGCGCTTGGCCCCGAGCCGTTTGAAGAAGCATTTACGACGGATTATTTTTACGAAAAGCTGAAAAAATCCTCCCGGTTTATTAAAACGGCGCTTTTGGACCAAAATCTGGTCACGGGGCTTGGAAATATTTATGTTGACGAGACGTTATTCCGTTCCGGGATCCACCCGTTAACAAAATGCAATGAACTGACCAAAAAAGAAGCGTCTGTTATTCGTTCTGCAGCCATTGAAACTCTTCAAGAAGCTGTGAAAGCTGGTGGTACGACCATCCGAAGCTACGTAGACAGCCAAGGGAATATGGGAATGTTTCAACAGGTTTTATATGTTTACGGTCAAGATAAGAAGCCATGTAAAACCTGTGGGGAAGAAATTATAAAAATGAAGGTTGGCGGACGGGGAACGCACCTATGTCTTCATTGCCAGCCGCAAAAAAAGGTGAATGTTTTATGAGTTTAGTGATTGGATTGACCGGAGGCATTGCCAGCGGGAAAAGCACGGTAGCGAAAATGTTTACAGCATTAGATATCCCGGTAATCGATGCGGATGTGATAGCGAGAGAAGTCGTGGAGCCTGGAGAAGCATCTTATAAAAAGATTATCGAGGTATTTGGCAAAGACATAGTAGGCGCAGATGGGTCGATTGATCGCCCGAAGCTGGGATCTATTATTTTTTCAAATGAAGAAAAAAGAGAACAATTAAACCAAATTGTTCACCCGGCTGTCCGCCAACGGATGCTGGCGAAAAAAGAAACGTACACAGAGCAGGGAGAAAAATGCATTGTGCTGGATATCCCGCTGCTGTTTGAAGGCAAGCTGGCTTCTTTAGCGGATAAAACAGTCGTCGTGTTTGTAGATGAAGCAACACAGTTAGAGCGTTTAATGGAAAGAAATCAGCTTCGTGAACAGGAAGCAATGGACCGGATTAAATCACAGATGCCATTAGCAGAAAAGGCAAAGCTTGCTGATGAAGTAATTGATAATAATCATTCCGTGGAAGAAAGCAAGAAGCAATTATTTGATTTGCTGAAAAAATGGGAAGTAATGGAATAGGTGAGTGAAAAGACACTATCTGAACGGTAATTTACACCGTTCAGATAGTGTTTTTTTATATCAGAAAAAGAAATGCTGAAAATGGTTCTGGAAAAAAGAAGATAAAAAAATCTTTGTCATGGTCAAAATATGTATCCCCCTGTTTAAATGGACATCCATCTGTTCCTTACAAAGGATATTCAAAAAATGTGTGAAACATTTTAATATTTAATGACACACTTTCTCTTATATGTGTTATACTAATTACAACAAAAGATAAAAAGTATAACATTTTCGGGAGGAAGATAGTGCTTATGGAAAAAACGCGTATTGCAATTACAGGTTTTGGTCGAATTGGTAGAATGGTTTTTCGTCAAGCAATGGAAGAGGAGCATTTAGAAGTTGTTGCCATTAATGCGAGCTATCCTTCAGAAACGCTTGCTCACTTAATTAAATATGATAGTGTCCATGGTCCTTTTAATGGAGAAGTGCAAGCGCTGCCGAATAAATTGATTGTTAACCGGAAGGAAGTTCTTTTGGTGAATTTCAGAGAACCGGACAAATTACCATGGGAAGACCTTGAAATTGACGTTGTTATCGAAGCAACTGGCAAATTTAACACAAAAGAGGCAGCTGGGCGTCATCTGCAGGCTGGAGCAAAAAAAGTAGTCATCACCGCTCCTGGAAAAGAAGTGGATAAGACAATTGTTATTGGTGTAAATGAAAATGATTACAATCCAGAATTAGATGATGTTATCTCGAATGCATCTTGTACAACCAATTGTTTAGCTCCTGTGGTTAAAGTAATTGATGACCACTTTACGATAAAGAACGGATTAATGACGACTGTTCATGCATATACAAATGATCAAAAGAATATTGATAATCCGCATAAAGATTTACGCCGGGCAAGAAGCTGCACGCAGTCTATCATTCCGACAACGACCGGGGCTGCTAAAGCGCTTGCAGAAGTGCTGCCTCAGACGAAAGGTAAATTACATGGAATGGCATTGCGTGTACCAACACCTAATGTATCATTGGTAGATTTAGTAATTGATATTGAAGAAGATGTTACGATAGAAGAAGTGAATGCTTTATTCAAACAAGCATCAGAAGGAAGTATGCGTGGGATTATTCAATATTCGGATGAACCTCTGGTTTCTATTGATTATACTACAAGCACTTATTCTGCAACCATTGATGGGCTCTCCACGATGGTGATGGATAATAATAAATTAAAGATTATTGCTTGGTATGATAATGAATGGGGCTACTCTAAACGTGTTGTCGATTTAGTCAGCTATGTAGGTTATAGACTGGAACAGAAAGTGCGTTTAACATCATAGAACGATAAAAAAGGGAAGCAGGCTTCTATATCAGCTTCCTTTTTCCCGAAAAGAGATTCTTATAACAGCAGAAAAACATCCGCTTGAGCGTTTATGCGGATGTTTTTCTGTCTTATACTTTAAATTTCTGTGTCTCCTCCTGCAATCCTTGAGCAGTTTCACTTAAGGAGGTGGCGACATGGGCAACTTCATTCATCGTTGCAGATTGTTCTTCCATTGAAGCGGCAATCGTGTCAATATTGCCAGACATGACCTGTGATCCGGTTGAAATTTCTGTAACGGAGGCAGAAACTTGTTCTGCGCTTGCTGAAAGCTCCTGTGAGGTTGCTGAAACCTCCTGGATTTCGTGTGTCATTCCTTGGACAGCAGTCACAATCGCTTCAAAAGATGTTCCGGCCTCAGTAATAACCTCTACTCCTTTTTGAACAGCAGGTAAAGCAGTTTGCATGGCTTTCTCCACATTTTCTGTATCATTTTTGATTTCTGTGGTTAACAGACTAATAGAGCTGGCTGATTTTTTGGATTGCTCAGCTAGCTTGCGTACTTCATCTGCTACAACTGAAAAACCTTTTCCTTGTTCACCTGCACGGGCTGCCTCAATCGCTGCATTTAATGCTAATAGATTGGTTTGATCTGTGATATCAGTAATGACCTTCGTAATATTTTCAATTTCTTCGGTTTGTTTTGCCAGTTTCAGCACAAGATCATTGACAGAAGAAGCAGATTCATTTATGTGATTCATTTGCTGCTGAGCGTCCCCGATAACCAATGTTCCATTTTGTGCGGCTTCACTTGTTTCGCTGGAAGAAGCATGAAGTGACTGCGCAGCTTCAGCAATTCGCTGAACACCCTGAGCGGTTTCTCCCATTGCAATGGAGCTTTCATTTGCGGCGTGTGCTGCAGTTTGAGAAGTTTCCGCAGTCTCCGCAGCCTGCTTCGTCACTTCTTCCGTTGTTGCAGATGCTTCTTCAGCGCTTGCTGAAAGCTCTTCGGATGATGCACCCAGCTGTTCCGCATTGTGTTGAATACGCATAATTAAGTCCGGGTATTATTTTTAGAAGCATTGAAAATTGCAGCCAGCTGACCTAGTTCATCTTTAGATTTAACAGCTATATCCTCTGCAGATAGATCACCATCACCAAATTTCCTTGCAACATCCATGACACTTACTAATGGGGCTGTGATAGAACGGCGAACATAGAACATTAAACCAATACCAATGAGTATACTTGCACCCAGAACAACGAATGAAATAACCTGGGCAGTAACAATGGCAGAGCTTATTTCGCTATCGATATTATCCATTTGTCCAGTTTGATAGATTTCCATTTCTTCAGCTGCATCAAGCATAGCAGTATTGATATCCTGTACAGTTGTATTGACGATTTCTGTCGCCTCTTCGATATTCCCATTTTCCACATCAGCTATAATATCTGGCATTGCCTCATTGAAATCATTATTCGGGGCATTAGCCTGATCCCAATATGATCTCATTTCCTCAGATGCTAAATAGCCTTGTAATTCATCTAAATTGCCGTCAAGGTCTGCAGCGACAGCTATAAGATTCTCTCTATGGATATCTTCCTCCGGTTCTAAAATCATTGAACGGGTATGGAGCGCCTGCATCGCAACATCATAGCGGATATTTTCAATTAATATAAGCTGCTCCAGGCGTGAATCCATTGCCTCCCCTACATCATTTTCAATGTTTTTCAAATTCATGATGCTGCTTCCAACAGAAACAGCCAATAAAACAATTAATACAGTAAAAGATAAATTCAATTTCTTTCCTACACTCATTAAAACATACTCCTTCTTTTTTAAAATGACATCTTTATGGATAATGGCTTTCTTAATTACTTTATCGGTTGTTGTTGAACAATATGTAATAAGTCTTTATGACTATTTCATGAGAATAATACCAAGAAATTTAAACGGGTTTATGTTCTATAAATGTCTTTTTAATGTGCTTATATTAAATCCGCAGTTTACTCTATTTTGGGAAAGTAGTTTAAATGTACAAATCATGTTAAAATAATATATACATATATGTATGTATTTATATGTTTAAAAGAATTGGAAGATACGGTAGAATAAATACGCTGCAATGCTGTTTACAGAGAAAAGAGATGCTTGTAGAATAGTTTTTTATAGCGATAAATATAGGATGTGTATGTTTATGTCAATAGGGTATAAAATGAAACGTTTTTTTAGTAATCATGCAGAAACAAGTGATCATCATATAGATGCAAGCTTAAAAACCAGATATTATAAAGCGAGTAAGAATACTGTTATTCAGGAACTAGAGACGTATTTTAATGGAAGCTCTGACTTTTCGATTCATGCCAGCTCGGAGCAGCATGGGGAGATTAGTGCTGTCAGTAAACGAGGTAAAAAAGTTTTCATTATTGCTACAGTCATTATGGTCCGGCCGTATTATACAGCGCTTGACTTTTCAGTGACTACAGAAACACCTCTCCAGATAGATTTTGGTTACAGTAATAAAATCATAAAAAGAATGTATCAGCATGTGAATGAACAATTACCATTAATAGAAGGGTAAATGAAGAAGGAGTGAACGAAATGCGTTGTTCTAACTGCAATAATAAAAATACGAAAGTGTTAGATTCTCGTCCAATTGAAGAGGGAGCAGCTATACGCAGACGCCGGGAATGTGAGAAGTGCGGATTTCGTTTTACCACTTTTGAACGGATTGAAGAAGTACCACTCATTGTTGTGAAAAAAGATGGCATGCGTCAGGAGTTTTCAAGGGAAAAACTTACCAGAGGGATTATCAGAGCTTGTGAGAAACGCCCTGTGGCGATAGATACGATAGAAAATATTGCTTTAGATGTAGAAAAGAAATTACGGAATGAAGGGAACTCAGAGGTTTCCAGTCATAATGTAGGCGAAATGGTGATGGAAAGACTTGCTGAGGTGGATGAAGTATCTTATGTCAGGTTTGCTTCTGTCTATCGTCAATTTAAGGATATAACTGTTTTCTTGGATGAGTTGAAAGAAATTATCAAGACAGATAAACAAACACAGGAAGAATAAAATAAAGGATGGGTTGAAATGAATGTAATCGGAAAAATCCTTCCTATTGATGGGTACCATGTTGTTATGGATGAACAGCCTTTCATTGATTTTAATGCATCATTGACGCATTTTTATCAGCCGTTGATTGGGGTTCAGGCAATTTCGTTATACTATACATTATTTTATGAGGTAGATTATGCGCAAAAAGCGCAGACACATCATACATTAATGACATATTTGAATTTAACGCTGGATAATATTTACCGTGCACGTATAAAATTGGAAGCTATCGGGTTATTAAAGACCTATAAACGAAGAGAGGACAACAGAGATTATTATACTTATAGTGTGCAGCGTCCTTATTCCCCCAATCAATTTTTTGGAGAACCTATGCTGTCCCAGCTATTATTACATCATATAGGAGAACAGAAATATAATGAGCTTTATGCTCGTTATGTAAAGGACAGCATCGCTTATGGGGAAGAGGTAACAGCTGATTTTAATGAAGTGTTTGATACGATTACACCTTCTTCGTCTGCTGTTCTGAATATGGAAAATGAAAAAGAAAATAGAGAAACGGATTTAATGGATTTTTCATGGATAGAACAGTCGCTTCGTCAGCGGTTTATTCCGGCTGAAAAAGTTTTACATTCTGTAAATAAAAAACTCATTTATCAGATGAAGGTATTATATGATGCAGAAAGTATAGAAATAGAAAAAGCACTTTTATGGGCACTTGATGAAGATAACCAACTGAATCAGGAAGAATTTAAATCTGCTTGCCATGATATGTTTATCTCCCGTAATAATGGACAGGCTATCCGTTTAAACGAAAAAATGGCAGCTGTTGATACACAAGTTTCTATGAAGCAGCCTGCGACAAAAGAAGAGCAGCTGATTCACGAGCTGGAGAACATATCACCAAAGCAGTTATTGGAGGATTTATCTGACGGAAACCATGCTTCGGAGCAGGATATTAAAGTAGTCCGGGAAGTGATGACTAAACAGGGGCTGCCAGCTCCTGTCATGAATGTACTGATTCATTATGTTCTGCTGCAATCCAATATGAAGCTGTCTAAAGCGTATATGGAAACCATTGCGGGCCATTGGTCAAGAGTTGGATTGAAAACAGCAAAAGATGCCATGAACTTTGCTAAACAAGAACAGGAAAAATATAAATCATCCAAAAGTAAACCAAGGAAAAGTAATAATTATAATTATAATAACAACTATAAAAAAGAAGTTGTTCCGGACTGGTTTAATAACCGGAAAAAGACACCATCAAAAAATACAACAGACAGCAATATAAGCGAACAAGAGCAGCAGGAAATTGAAGCTAAGCTGCAAAAATATTTAAATGAAAGCTGAGATGAAAAGGAGGGATAATAGGTGAAACCGATACAATCCGAATTAAAAGCATGGATGGACAAAAATGAGAACTTCAAAACCAATTACACTAGAATAAAAAATGAAATTCTAAGTGATCCCTCTGTTAAAGCATTTTTGCGTGACCATCCGGAACTGACTGACCACGATATTGAAAAGAATTTAATGCGGCTCTATGAATATAAATCACAATCGAAACAATGTGACCGTTGTGCATCTTTCGGAGAGTGCCAGAATTTGATGCAGGGTTACTCTCCGGTATTAAGTATGGATAAAAATGAAATTAGACTGAGCTATGAAAAATGTCATTCACGTATTCAGGTTGAGGAACAGGAAGCACAACAGAAGCTTTTTCAGAGCCTTTATATGCCGAAGGAGATTTTAGAAGCAAAAATGTCAGAAGTGATCCAAGATAAGTCAAGAATTTCAGCTATTGGTGAGATTATCAGCTTTTTAGAAGAAGCAAAAAGCGGGCTGCCGAAAAAAGGATTGTATCTTCATGGATCATTTGGAATTGGAAAAACCTATTTGCTCGGCGCGATAGCAAATGAGCTGAAAAAGAGAAATTACTCTACTACCTTGATTTACATGCCAGAGTTTGTCCGGGAAATAAAAGGTTCCTTTAAAGATGATTCATTTAACGAAAAGATAGATTTCTTTAAGAAAGCGGATGTGTTAATGTTAGATGATATTGGAGCGGAATTGCAATCTGCCTGGTTTCGGGATGAAGTGTTGGGCTCCGTACTGCAATACCGGATGATGGAAGGATTGCCTGTCTTTTTCTCCTCCAATTTTGATTTGAATGAACTGGAGAAAGAATTGGCAAGCACCAGAAACGGTGTGGAAGAAGTGAAAGCCGGCCGGATTATTGAACGGATTAAGCAGGTTAGCAGTGTGGTAAAAATGTCCGGTAAAAATAGAAGAGACGAATAACGATTTGAACACACATGATTCACAATCTGCCTTCATAAAAAAGATTTCCGCTCAGATACGGAAATCTTTTTTTATGAACAGGAAACGTAGGTAAAAAGCTAGAGGGTTTCATGGGGGAGTAAACCTAACAATATTGTCAGGTTAATGAATTTTATTAAATTTGATATAGATAGTAATAAAACCTGTCTAGCGGAGGAAAAACACGTAGACTCCTATGGGAAAGCGTAGTGTTTTTCCGTAGCGGCCGCACTAACCTGACAACATTGGTAATCCTGAACCCCAGAAATATACACCGTTTTCCGCAGCCCCCAAGCTCATTTCCTTTAAAGAAAACTTGCTGACTGGCAGGGTTATCAAACATGGTTTGGTTTCAACTTTTCTTATACTACATGACTTTCATTTGCTAGTCTGACTAGTTTACGC
The DNA here is from genome assembly GCF_000821065.1 of Oceanobacillus oncorhynchi. GTDB lineage: Bacteria > Bacillota > Bacilli > Bacillales > Amphibacillaceae > Oceanobacillus > Oceanobacillus oncorhynchi. The sequence continues at coordinate 3,908,453 of NZ_CDGG01000001.1, read as the reverse complement.
ATTTTTATATAACCTTGTCCATATAATTGTAACAGTTTGTAAGTGGATGAGGGTGATATGTATTGTTGGAACTGTATTTTGAATCGGATAAAGAAGTAACGGTTTTTCGTAATCAGTTGACTCCATATAAAAAGCAGATCAGAGTACATCAACAAACAAATGCCTGGAGCAGCAGATTAAGGCTGGAAGGTGATTTAGCAGAGAAGGAGTTCATCCATGTGATAAGCTCCGTGATGGCAGAGGTTTTTATAGAAGAGCATCTTTCTGACATCATTATTGGTAAGATTACCGATAATTATTATTTTTCAGATCCGGATGAAATCAACCGTATTTATGATTTTTCTATGTGGATTTTGTTTGAAACAGATTCAGACAATCAGTATTTGCGAGAACATGTGAATACTATAAAGCTTTTGCAGGATATTTTTTTTCGTCATTTAAAAGAACATAAAAGCATTCATTTTAGTGCAATATTGCATTTTCGGCTTGCTTCCTTTTTAGAATTTGTCCACGAATGTGTCGGGAAAGCAATTGAAGAATTTAAACGGGAAGAGGATCATCAGGCATTTATAGATATGCTCCGTCATTATATCGAGAAAAAAGATCCCTGTGTTGATTTGGTTTATATCGAACAGGGAGAGAATTTTATTTTTTATAATGATAAAGGAGAAGTAATTTCTAAAGATATGCTGCGTATGTGGATGTTTCAAGCACCGTTATATGCATTGGGCCTGCATGAAAATGAATTTAATTTAAGTCCGCTTATTGCCATGTCGCCAGCAAAAATAAAAGTGTATGGAAATGATCCGGACGATCCGAAAATCATGACAATAACAAATATCTTTCAAGAAAGGGTGGAATTTGAAACGGAAGGAACTTCTATCCTGTCTCGCGGAGAATAATCCATTGGACTTGCTTTTCAAACCTGAAAGGAATATAATACGAATAGAGTTTGAAAATAAGCTGCTGAGATGAGGACAACATTATTTCCTGATTACGTACTCAGAGAGGGAAGTCATTTGGCTGCAAGCTTCCTTTCGTGAAGAAATAATTACCGCCTCGGAGCATTGCTGCTGAAACGATTGAAAGTAGGCAGTAACGTCCTATCTGCGTTAAAGATCAATGAAGCTGAGGATAAGAGGATTCGTTTATCTTCAGGAATTTGGGTGGAACCACGGCATAAAACGCTCGTCCCTTTGCATAGCGCAAAGAGATAGAGCGTTTTTTTACATTTGATAAAGGAGTTCGATGAACATGGCTGATTTAACAATTATTTTTCCAGATGGAGCTGAAAAAGCCTTTCCGGAGGGAACAACAGGAGAAGATATTGCTGCTTCTATTTCTTCAGGTTTAAAAAAGCAGGCACTTGCAGTTAAATTGGATGGAGAGCCTGTAGATTTACGCCGTCCTCTTCCAAAGGGCGGAAAAATTGAAATTATTACGTATCGTGACCAAGAAGGCTTGGAAATAGCACGTCACTCTACAGCTCATTTATTAGCGCAAGCTGTAAAACGCTTGTACCCTAATGTGCAATTAGGTGTCGGTCCAGTGATTGAGGAAGGCTTCTACTATGATATTGATATGGAGCATACCTTAACTCCGGAAGACCTTCCGAAAATAGAAAAAGAAATGAAACGGATCGTGGACGAGAACTTAGAAATAACTCGTGTAGAAGTATCTCGTGATGAAGCAAAAGCCCGCTTTGCAGAAATTGGTGATGACTTAAAATTAGAATTGCTGGATGCAATCCCTGAAGATGAAACAGTAACCATATACGAACAAGGGGAGTTCTTTGATTTATGCAGAGGAGTGCATGTTCCTTCTACCAGTAAAATCAAAGCATTTAAATTATTAAGTATTTCTGGCGCTTATTGGCGTGGAGACAGTAATAATAAACAGCTGCAACGTATTTATGGAACCGAATTTGAGAAAAAATCACAATTAGAGGAATATCTGCAAATTTTGGAAGAGCGTAAAGAAAGAGATCATCGGAAGCTTGGGAAAGAGCTTGGTATTTTCACCGTGTCGCAAAAAGTAGGACAGGGTCTGCCATTATGGCTGCCAAAAGGAGCAACTATTCGTCGTAACGTGGAGCGTTATATCGTTGATTTAGAAGAACGCTTAGGTTATGACCATGTGTATACACCTGTTCTTGGTAATGTAGAGTTGTATAAAACAAGCGGACATTGGGACCATTATCAGGAGGATATGTTCCCGACTATGGAAATGGATAATGAAGAGCTTGTATTGCGTCCAATGAACTGTCCGCATCATATGATGGTTTTCAAAAATCAACTATGGAGCTACCGTAACCTGCCTGTCCGTATAGCAGAGTTAGGAACCATGCATCGTCATGAGATGAGCGGGGCGCTTGCCGGTCTGCAGCGTGTCCGTGCAATGACATTAAATGATGCGCATATTTTTGCTCGCCCGGATCAGTTAAAAGAAGAATTTATCCGCGTGGTAGAACTGGTTCAGCGTGTTTACAAAGACTTTGGAATCGATGACTATTATTTCCGTCTTTCCTATCGTGACCCAGAAGATAAGGAAAAATATGTAGATAATGATGCCATGTGGGATAAAGCGCAGGCAATGCTGAAGGAAACCATGGAAGATATGAACTTGGAATATGTAGAAGCAGAAGGAGAAGCTGCTTTCTATGGTCCGAAGCTGGATGTGCAGGTGAAAACAGCATTAGGAAAAGATGAAACATTATCTACAGTGCAATTGGACTTTCACTTGCCAGAACGTTTTGACTTAACGTATATCGGAGAAGACGGAAAAGAACATCGTCCCGTTGTTATTCACCGTGGTGTTGTTTCTACGATGGAACGCTTTGTTGCATTTCTTATTGAAGAGTACAAAGGGGCTTTTCCTACTTGGCTTGCTCCCGTACAAGCAAAAATCATTCCGGTATCTTTGCAGGCGCATCTTGATTTCGCTAAAGAGGTGGAGGATAAATTACGCCAGGAAGGTGTCCGTGTTGAATTAGACAGCCGTGATGAGAAGCTGGGCTATAAAATACGTGAAGCACAGACACAAAAAGTTCCATTTGCCCTTGTTCTGGGAGATAAGGAATTGGAAGCAAACAGTGTGAACTATCGCCGTTACGGTGAACAAGATACAGAAACACTTCCGTTTGATCAATTTGTTGATTTTATCAAGGAAGAAATTAATCAGAAGAAATAAGCAGTAATCATGATTTTTAAAAGGGAAAAGCTATTTTCATATTTAATATGAAAATAGCTTTTTTGTGGAATAAGAAAGTATAAGCGGAGATCGCTTCGGCGAGGACAACGATGTTTTAAAGACCAAGCGGTATTCTTGGTTTTTCTTGTGAGAGAGCATTTCCACGTTAACCGTCTTACTTCTATTTTGCTAAAAACATTGACACTTCAAAATAACCGTGCTATGATTCAATAGTTGTTTAAAACAAAAGGATACAGTCCTTGACAAAAAAACGATAAAATGCTATATTATAAAAGTTAATGATATGATCTAACGACAAGCAGAAGCACCCGCTTCTCACCTGTTTGACGTCCCTGGAGGATAGTTGACTGGTTCATCACGATTCATGTTTACGAATGAGGAGATGTGTGGGTGCAAGTATGTACCGACACTTTTTTTATGTATTGAAATGACTTGTCCAGATAGATCAGTAACAAAATTTCGGAGGTGGCTGGCTATTAGCAAGGATATGAATGTTAACGAAAAAATTCGTGCAAGAGAAGTTCGTCTCATTGATTCAAATGGGGATCAGCTTGGAGTAAAATCTCGTAACGAAGCATTAGATATTGCTCAGAAACGAAACCTTGATCTAGTATTAGTTGCTCCAAACGCAAAACCACCGGTATGTCGTATTATGGATTTCGGGAAGTATCGTTTTGAGCAGCAGAAGAAAGAGAAGGAAGCTCGCAAGAAGCAAAAGGTTATTAATGTGAAGGAAGTGCGTTTTACTCCTGGAATTGGTGACCATGACTTTGAAACGAAGCTTAAAAATGCACGTAAGTTCTTGGAAAAAGGGGATAAAGTTAAAGCTGCGGTTCGTTTCCGCGGTCGTGCGATTACCCATAAAGAACTAGGGAAAGAAGTACTGGACCGTTTCGCTGAAGAAGTGAAGGATCTCGGAACAGTAGAAACAAAACCGAAAATGGAAGGCCGTAATATGTTTATGATGGTCGCTCCATTGAATGAAAAAAAATAAGCTTTTTATTGCAATGACTGGAGGAAAAAATCATGCCTAAAATGAAAACTCATAAAGGTTCAGCAAAACGTTTCAAAAAAACTGGATCTGGAAAAGTAAAAAGATCTCATGCATACACTAGCCATATGTTTGCACACAAATCTCAGAAGCAAAAACGTAAATTACGTAAGAGTACTTTAGTTTCTTCTGGGGACTATCAACGCATTAAACAAATGCTGCCAAAATAATAAATTTAGATATGTAATTGAATACAGGAGGGATTTCTTATGCCACGTGTTAAAGGTGGAACAGTTACGCGTCGTCGTCGTAAACGCGTCTTAAAATTAGCAAAAGGTTATTACGGTTCGAAACGAACTCTATTTAAAACAGCAAAACAACAGGTTATCAAATCAGGTCAATATGCTTATCGTGACCGCAGACAGAAAAAACGTGATTTCCGTAAACTTTGGATTTCTCGTATTAACGCTGCTGCTCGTTTAAACGATATGAGCTACAGCAAATTAATGCACGGTTTGAAGCTTGCTGGTATCGATATTAATCGTAAAATGCTATCTGATTTAGCTATTAATGACGAACAAGCATTTTCTCAATTAGTATCTCAAGCAAAAGAAGCTTTAAAATAATAGGAAGAATGAGAGATCGCATCCAAATTGGATAGCGATCTTTTTTTATCTTTCGAACCAAGGCGCTCAGTGTTGCAGGAAACAGAGACTTTCTTTATGATGAAAAGGTATCATTCATGAAAACAGGAGGAAGAAATGGAAAACATATCATCATGGCTTCTATATATACTTATTGCGAATACGATTGGGTTTTATTTGATGTTTAAAGATAAACAAAAGGCAAAGCAGCGAGCATATCGAATTCCTGAACGGACCTTTTGGCTGCTGGCTATTTTAGGAGGAAGTGCCGGTGTATATATTGGCATGCAGACTTTCCGGCATAAAACAAAGCATAAGAGCTTTACTATTGGTATTCCGGTATTAATCGCGATTAATATAATCAGCTTTATTAGCCTGACTGTCTATTTCTAGGGGGGGGAGTGCTTCATTTTAATGGAGCATTTTTTTAATAGAAAAACCAGCGTAATTCTTTTATCATACACAGCTCGTCTTGAAACATATATATAAATAGAAATTAAACCAGCTTCCTCAGAGGAGGGGTAGCCATGGAATACGTTGGGAATTATTTGCTGGTGATTGTTGAGATGGGAGGCGTGCTTTCTCCGCTGCTGTTTATTATTCTTCATCTCATTCGGCCCATGTTATTCTTACCAGTTGTGTTTATTTGTATTTCTGGCGGTATCTTATTTGGTCCAATTGCAGGAAGTGTTTATTCTATTATCGGGATAACAATGGCGAGTTTGCTTTTTTATATCATGGCAGGCTGGATGCCGAAATCTATTGATAAACTCATTATTTTGAAGCAGCGGTTACTTGGCAAGCATACAGAAATGACAACCGCTCAGATTACGCTGTTACGCCTTGTTCCATTTATTCATTTTCACTTATTATCTTTATGCTTGATTGAAACGAATCAAACCTTTAAAGGATATATAAAATCTTCCTTTATCTCAAACATACCTCTGGCAATTGTCTACACAAGCATCGGCGGTTGGATCTCTCAGCTTTCTCCGGTATATATCGCTGCATTTATCATCGCCTTACTCCCATCCCTGTACCTGTTAAGGAGAAAAGAGATTATTATTAAATGGCAGGAGTTTTTTGCTTCGCCAACGTCGGGTACGGAGCATCGGCATCATGGATTATCAAAACCTCTTACACCAAGTAAAACAACCAGCTCTTGAGCATAAGAGCTGGTTGTTTTAAAATAAAAGTAAGAAAAAGGGGTTAAAAGAGGTGATGTATGATATAGAACTCCCGTCGTGCTGGAATTGTGAGCATGAATTTAAACTTCGTGAGCTTGTCTGGAGCTGGAGAATGCGCTGTCCAAGCTGTAAAAAGAAGCAATTTTTAACAAAAGAAAGCCGGTTTAATACATTACTTTTCAGTCCGATTCTAATGATTGTTATTTTCATCATGAATGTATGGAACTTTTCTTGGGTGATTATTATTCCAGTAAGCTTTTGTTTATTCCTTATTTTTATGTTAATTATCCCTTATTTTTACCGTTTTACCGACAAAGAAGCTCCTTTTGTATAGAAAAATAACCAGTCCTGTCCGGGCTGGTTAGTCTTTTGTAATCTCCGTTATAATCAACTCATTAATCGGATGCTTCCACGTAATGGAAGCGTGCGGATAGTGAATTAATATTTCCTGCTCCAGAAAATACAAATCCTCTCTCGTCAATCCCCGAAGCTCTAATGGATTTTTAACGGTAACATGAATATCCACGACTTCAAAAGCATCTTCGGTGGTCCCTAAGTATTTTTCACCGATAAAAAGGCAGCCTTTATAAGTTAATTGGAAATTTTTCTTATTGTTATTTTGTTCATCTAATAAATAAAAACCCTGATTTTCCTGAGAAAGACGCAGCTTTCGCTCAGGATTTTTTAAGTATTGAATCCATGTATAAATTAATAGTGCAATTGCAATCACTAATAATATTCGAAAGAGAATGATGGCCATAATTATCTACTCCTTAGAACGTCCTGTTACCCCTTCATACGGATGAGATTCAAAAAAGTTTCAGAGAAATATTATTTTATTAAAAAAATGTTGAAATTTAATATTTCCTGCCTTTCCTGATTGTCATACTGGGATCTTCTCTGATTTTAAATCCTTATATTATTTTATTGACTTAAACTAATTCGATTAGTTATAATGTTAATAACATTAGTTGAGGTGATTAAATGATAATTAAACGATATCATAATTTATATCAAATTACTTTTCTGCCGTATCTTTTTCCAATTAACTGCTTTGTTGTAGAGCAGGAAGCAGATTTAATCTGTATCGATATGGGAGTGGGGAAGTTTGCTGATACGGTAAAAGAAATGGTTCATCAAACTGGAAAGCCATTGAATACATTAATTTTGACCCATGCACACGGAGATCATGTAAACGGGATACCCTATTTTAAAAAAGTCTTTCCTGAAGTACTGGTGGGAATTTCAAAAAGAGACAGTTATTTATTAAAAAAAGATTTTCGCTTGCAGGAAGACGAGCCGGATAAACCTGTAAAGGGAGGCTTTCCTAAAAACATTATCCCGATTGATTTTACTTTTGAAAGCGGAGAATTCATTGATTCTTTGGAGGTAATTTCGAGTCCGGGGCACACTCCGGGAGCTGTATCTTTTTTTGAACCGCAGCATCGAATGCTTATTGCCGGAGATGCATTCCAAACAAGGGGAGGCCTTGCTGTTTCCGGGGTCTTAAAGTGGCAGTTTCCTTTTCCTAAAATAGCAACTTGGGACAGGAAAATGGCTGTAGAGAGTGCAAAAAAATTACTGGATTTAAATCCCGAATTACTTGCAGTAGGACATGGTAATATGCTCGTCCAGCCAGAGGAGCAGATGAAAAAAGCGATAAAAGTTGCAGAAAGAGGCATGGAAAAATGAGAAAAAAGATAACCCAGGAAAGAATCATTGATGCAACGCTAGAAATTGTGGAAGAGAAGGGAATAGCCGGTGTAACCATAAAAAATACAGCCATACAATTAGGCATCAAGCCGCCATCCCTATATAATCATGTGGAAAATTTAGAAGACCTATTAGATATAGCAGCTAATAGGAGTATGCGGAATTTGTATGAGAAACTGCTCACAGCCAGTATTGGATTGGAAAAGAAAGAAGCGCTGTGGGCGATTGCGCAGGAGTATCGAAATTTTGCAAAAAACAATCCGGGACAATATGAATTAGCGCAAAAAGTGAATGTTTGGAATAGCGAGGAAACGAAACAAATATCTGAGCAGATTGTAGCTATCTTTCTAAAAATACTGCAAAAATATACGTTATCCGAAGAGGAAGCGATTCATTTTATTCGGGTATTACGAAGCTATCTGCATGGGTTTACGCTGTTAGAGATAAATGAAGGATTTGGGCTTCCGCAGGAGCTGGAAAAAAGCTTTACAATCGGATTGGAACTGGTTTTGACAAATTTGGAAAGCCGTTCAAATCAAGATGGTCAATGGGAATAAAAAGATTTTCTAAAAGGTCTGTGATAAAATGGAAGAGAACATGGAAGAGGAGGCGTTACGTTGGATTGGAATCAGCTATTTGATATGCAGAAGCAACTAGATACATATATTGAAAATAATCATGATTTGTCAAATGTAAATTTATTTCGTGAAAAGCATCTTGCCTTGCTGGTAGAGCTTGGAGAGCTTGCAAATGAGACAAGATGCTTTAAATTTTGGAGTACCAAACCAAGAAATAGCGGGCAGGTTATTTTAGAAGAATACGTAGATGTTCTGCATTTTTTAATGTCCATTGGTATAGAAAAGGATCTTATTTATCAACCAGCGGATAAAACACAATTGGAAGAGGACATTACCGAATCAGAATGTTTTTATCACGTATATGAGAAGGCGATTACCTACCGGGAAAACCCGGTAAATGAAAATTATCAGCAGCTGTTCAGCTGGAGTCTGCGATTAGGAAATCAGCTTGGGTTTACGGATGAGGATATCCAGCAGGCTTATTGGGAGAAAAATAAAATTAATTATGAGCGTCAGGATCAAGGTTATTAAATCTTTTCCATACGTTGGGGAAGAGTAAGCTTATAGCAAATGATTGAAAGCGGCGAGTCCTCGTGTTGTATTTGTTGTTGATGAATGCAAAACAAAGGAAATTTGAAGCTTTATTACACCAGGCAAGCCAATTTTCTTTAAAGGAGAGATTTTGAATATGGAAAAATTAGACAACACCTTAACAATGCTTAAAGATTTAACGGACGCAAAGGGAATACCAGGAAATGAAAAAGAAGTGCGTGACGTATTTGAAAGCTATATCAAGCCCTTTGCGGATGAGCTGACAACAGACAATTTAGGCAGTGCCATCGCAGTGAAAACCGGAGATGAAAATGGACCGAAAATTATGGTTGCAGGGCATTTGGACGAAATTGGCCTGATGGTTACACGCATTGATGAAAATGGCTTTTTATATTTCCAGACAGCTGGCGGCTGGTGGAATCAGGTTATGCTGGCACAGCGTGTAACGATTATGGGTTCGGATGGAGATGTGACAGGGGTTATCGGTTCCAAGCCTCCGCATGTACTTAGTCCGGAAGCCAGAAAGAAACCATATGAAATAAAAGATATGTTTATCGACATTGGTGCTACTAGTAAAGAAGAAGCAGAATCGTTCGGTGTAAAACCTGGAGATTCGATTGTTCCTTATTTTGAATTTACCCAATTAAAAAATGAAAAATTATTGATGGCAAAAGCTTGGGACAACCGTATCGGTTTAGCAATTGCCATTGATGTATTAAGGGCATTAAAAGATGAAGCACATCCTAATACCGTCTATGGAGTCGGTACGATTCAAGAAGAGGTCGGTCTGCGCGGGGCAAAAACATCCGCCCATCTGATCCAGCCGGATATTGGTTTCGGTGTCGACGTCGGCATTGCAGGAGACACACCGGGGATTGCGAAACAAGAAGCGGACAGCAAGCTTGGCGAAGGACCGCAAATTGTGCTGTATGATGCTTCCATGATTTCACATAAAGGACTTCGTGATTTGGTTGTGGATACAGCAGAGGAGAATAATATTCCTTACCAATTTACCTCGATGTCTGGCGGAGGTACAGATTCAGGCTCCATCGACTTAACGGGCAATGGTGTTCCATCTCTGTCTGTTACAGTAGCAACCCGCTATATTCATTCCCATGCAGGGATTCTTCATCGGGATGACTATGAAAATGCGGTGAAATTGCTGACAGCTGTCATAAAGAAATTAGACCGGGAAACGGTAGATGCTTTAATTAAAGCTTAATAATGATAAAAAAATCGTGCCTTTAATCAATTTAAAAGGTACGATTTTTTATCAAAGAGGGTGCTATAAGATGCCCATTATTGACAGATAGAAAAAGCTATGGTAAATTATATTTAATTAAAAAATATTTAATTAAATATAAAAGGAGTTTTTACAATGAATCCAATCCGTGGAATGCACCACGTTACAGCAATTACAAGCAGCGCAGAAAAAAACTATGAGTTTTTCACTTATGTACTCGGTATGCGATTAGTAAAGAAAACAGTCAATCAAGACGATATCCAAACGTATCACTTATTCTTTGCGGACGATGAAGGCAGCGCCGGAACAGATATGACATTTTTTGACTTTCCAGGTATTCCGAAAGGTTCTCATGGAACAAATGAAATCTATAAAACATCTTTACGTGTTCCAAGTGATGCGGCGCTCGAATACTGGGTGAAACGTTTTGATCGCCTGGGAATTGCACATACAGGAATCAAACAGCAATTTGATGTAAAAACATTATCCTTCGCTGATTTTGATGATCAACAATATCAGCTCGTTTCAGATGAGAATAATAATGGAAGAGCATCCGGTACACCATGGAAAAATGGCCCAATACCAATAGAATTTGGAATTACTGGACTTGGCCCTGTTGTGGTACGTGTGGCAGATTTCAACTTTTTCAAGCAAGTGCTGGAAAAAGTATTTATGTACAAGGAGATTGCAGACGAGGGAGCATTCCATCTATTTGAAGTGGACGAAGGAGGAAACGGCGCCCGAATCATTGTAGAGCATAATGAAGAATTGCCTCCTGCAAGACAGGGCTATGGTACCGTGCATCACGCCGCATTATGTGTGGACGAACGGGAAGATTTAGATACATGGCAGCAAAGAATAGAACAATTTGGTTTTAACACCTCTGGATTTGTGGAACGCTTCTATTTTGGTTCCCTATATACGCCAGTTGCGCCACAGGTATTATTCGAAATAGCCACCGCTGGTCCTGGATTTATGGAGGATGAGCCGTATGAAACAGTGGGAGAGAAATTAGCCTTGCCGCCATTTCTTGAGCCGCAGCGTGAACAGATTGAAAGTCAGGTAAGAGAAATCGATACGGTCCGCAGTACAAAAACCATTGAAAAAGAATATGAATAAAATAAAAAGATTCGTTTATCTGTCCATTGATAAACGAATCTTTTTTTGTACAATTTAAGAAATATATCTTAAATTAACGTTAAATCTATTTTTAAGAACGGTATGTACCCATTACTTTAGATACATAAGCTGTTGTTTCCTTAAACGGCGGAATACCCTGATGTTTATCTACGTTGCCCGGTCCGGCGTTATACGCAGCCAAAGCTAATTCTATATTTCCGTTATACCGGTTAAGCATCTGACTTAAGTATTTTGTGCCGCCTTCAATATTTTGGCGGGGATCATACGAATTCGTAACACCTAAACCTGAAGCTGTTCCCGGCATTAATTGCATTAAACCTTGCGCGCCGGCATGGCTTCTGGCGTTCGGATTAAAATTAGATTCCTGCTGAATAACAGCATTGATTAATCGTTCACTTACATTATATTTGTTTGCCATTTCCTGAACGATACCTTGATAATTTGATGCCTCCCCACTGACAGGCTGACTTGCAGCTGGCTGTGCAGAAGAAGCCATTTGTGCCATAGGAGAAGAAACAACTTCAGGATTTTGAATATTCGATCCAAAATCCTGTGCTGTTCGTTCTTCTGCCTCCCGGATTCGTTCTAAAAGCAGCTGCTGAAAAGACTTTCCGCCGAAGCCTGTATTTTCTTCCACATTTCCTGCTTCTGGAGCAGAACCTAGCATGCCTAAAGGGTTTGTAAGTTGATTCGTATTGATTTCCATTCGCATTCACCGTCCGTATTTTACTGAAAAATAGATTCTTTATCCTGCGTAATCACGATATAAAATGAATAATTATTACTAAAAATTTTTAGTTTCACGCACATTAACTAATTCTATTTTATCTGTTTTACAATTTTTAAGCAATATTATATAGAAATTATTTTCATGTTTGTTTCTCGCAATAAATTTTCGTAGAATGGATCATTTCCAATACACACGACAGCGTCACAGATACTTTGAATTTCATCCATATCATGAGAGGTATACATAATCATTTTATGGTCAACCTTCGCTCTTTGTTTCAGATAACCAGCTATTTCTTTTTTGGACCGTAAATCAATACCCACGGTCGGCTCATCCAGCAGCAGCAATTCCGGATTATGGATCAGACTGATAGCCATGTTTAATTTACGTTTCATTCCGCCGGATAATGTATGAACAGGTTCATTCCATTTAAATAGCTCCATATCCTCGCAAAGCTTTTTTAATTCTTCTTTTGAGCGATGGACCCATGAAAGTTTTTCGAAAAACATCATGTTTTCCTTCACAGTCATGTCTTCCCACAAAGCAATATCTTGAGGGACAAATCCTACAATTCTGCGAAGCTGTTTTCGATTTTTTCCGTATGTCCATTCACCTAAACGTATACTGCCTGAATTTGCTTTAGAAATTGTTGCTAAAATACGGAGCAGAGAGGACTTTCCCGCGCCATTTTCTCCAACCAAACCGATGATTTCGCCGGATTCTACCTGGAAGGATACATTTTCAAGCACCTTCTTTTTTCCGAATGATTTAGATACTTTTTCAATTTCCAGCTGCATTGCCAAAAACTCCTTTCACATACCAGACGATGAGACAAATTGGTGCTATAAATGTCCAGCCGCTCCATATCTCTTCATAAACAATCTGTCTTAACGGGTTTGCATATGCAACCCAAGGGAAATGTTTATAAACCCCATCCATGGGTAATATAATTCCGCTGATGATTATCGTTACTAAAATAATCAAAACAGCAGTTATATAATAGGGGAGCAGCTTTTTAAAAGCTAATCCTGTCAAAAAAACAAGCATACAAACCGTTACACGAAAACTGACTAGATAAACTAATTGCGATATACTAAAGCCTTCGTCATATAAAATATGGAAAATGCCCCATGTCAGCATATCTAATACAAATAACCCCATACTGTAAAGAAGGAGGTTGGACAGCAAATAGGTTGGAAAAGAAAAACGATTAAATATGAAACGGATGCGGGTTGTTGCATTTTTTTCTTTTATCAGCCAATCAAATAAAAAGAAGGTAGATAAAAGTGAAAAAACGGACCATAAGCCCCATGGGTTTTGGAATAAAGAAAACCCTTCATCGGTTTCAGTGTCTTCTCCAAGCAAAGTGAAATTAGTGAAAATCAGATTCTCACTTTCTTCAATAGAATAAATTTCATTCATTATTTCATCAAAAGAGAGAATGGATGAACTGTTTAAAGCCTCCCCTAAATCCATAATGGTATATGCTGTTTTGGCTTTTCCGCTATCCTCTTGAACAAAGGAAGCAATCATTTCTACAACCGGTGTATAACCCATAGATAAATCTGTCTGGTAACTTGTAATCAGCCGGTTGCGCTGACCAGCCTGAATAGCATCTTCATATCCTTCTTCAATAATAAATGCACTATCCAGCTCATGCGTCGCTACCATTTGTCTTGCTTCTGTTTCATTCTCTATGTCTACTACACGAATGAGATCGGAGGAATCGAGCTTTTCTCTTAACTGCATTGCCATCTCTGTTTCTTCCTCCAGTATAACTCCAACTGGAATCGAGCTTTGGTTTTGAATAAGCTCTGTACCAGAAAGAAGCAGCCAGGTGAAAAGGATAGGTGAGATTGCCCAAAATAATATAGATACAAGCTGCTTTTTCAAATGCAGCCAACGTGTCGTCAGAATATCCATCATATGCTTCTGCGCTCCTTCCAGCTTAAAAGTCCCAGCAGTATAAATAACAAAACTCCAATTAGCAGAAGGCTGGAAGTATATTCGGCATAATGTCTCCCGTTAAGTACAATTTCCTGAAGCCAGTAAAGACTGTTATAAGCATAAGAGTAGGGAAGATAATCCTGAACTCCTAATGGAAAGTATAGCGTCGGAATCAGTGCGCCGCTAAATATTATCAAAATGGATGTAAATAATATCTGTGTGAGCAGTCTTAATTTTAAAGAAGAAATAAGCACTTCAAAAATGGCCAAACAGATAATAAACCCAACTTGATACAAAATAATAAGTATGAAAGAGCGAACAATATTTTCTTGATTCAGCTCTATATTTAAAAAAGAAAGTAATGCCCAAAAGGACAGACAGGCTAACATAAGGGAGAGTACGAGCGTAACCATTATCTTAGCGAGCATTTGCCTGAGCTGTGTAGCTCCATACAAACGAATACGCTGACTAATCAATGCCGGATTTTCTTTTGTGAAAAAATAATATAACGAAAAGAGCCAGAGACTGCTGATAATAAACCAGCCTCCCAAGCTAAAATAAGCAACAGGGGAGGAACTTGCCTGATTGGACAAGGTTCGTTCCCTTATGACCTGGTCTCTGCCGACAGTATACATTAAAAACTCTTGGAACTGCTCGAAAACAAAGTCATTTCTTTCTTCATCGTCCATTTCAAATTGTTTTGCATAATAATTGATTGCCAGAATATTAGCTTGCGAGGAACGAATGTGACGGACAACGCTCTGCAGCGTTTCATTCATCATGTAGCTTTCCAGCAGCTGTTTTTTATTGCCGACGATGGGAACTTCCACAGAGTATCCTTGATATAAATCCTGAATAAAGCCTTCCGGAAAAGCGATATATGTACTTAAATTGTTTAATTCAATCTGTTCAATAGCTTCTTCCTCGGATAATTGATTGACTTCTAAAAAATCAATAAAGCCTGAGGACTGTTCTAATAATTGCACCATCATTTCTGTTTCTGTTGAATTATCTAAATCAACTAAACCTAATTGGATGGCTTCATTTTCATCCTGGGAAAAAAAACTGACAACAATCACCATCATAAGACCCGCCAACGCAAGCGGAAATATGAAAAGAAGAGGAAGTGAATACCACTTCCTCTTAAGCTGCCGTATATGATTTTTGATAAAAAGCCCAGTTTGCTTTAGAAAAATCATGATCATGCACACTCTTTTCTTTCTAATTCAGTCTTTCAAATACTGGCTTAGAGGCCAAACTGCATTAACCATTGTTCAAGCTGACTGCTGAAGTCACCTTCGAAGTATTGCTGCAGTTCTTCGGCAGACATGGCGCCGAGGTCAACGACATTTGATGTATCAACACCTTCTACCGCATCGATAACTGCACCTTCAGAATTAATGTCCATGGAAACATTTTCAACATATCCAGGGAAATCTAATGCAATATTATTGTTTGAGCTCATTTGGTCGCCATCGTAGGTAGAGTCACCAGTCCAGCCAAGATTTATTGTTTCATTTTCTACTGTGAATTGCAGTTGACGGTCAAAATCACGAGTAGACCCATCTAACGATTCATCGCCAGTATACGTACCAGCGAATTCAACTGGCATGTAGCCATCGTCAAATGAAAAGCTAAAGTTAGCATTATCTGTTACAGAGTCTCCAGTTCCTTGGAAATCTCCATCGAACGCCATCGTTACATCTTCAGATCCATCGCCCATTGTTAATGTATGGTCAAAATAAATCTGATCATCATTAAATAATTGGCCGCCGGATAAATTGAAAGTAACAGGATCTTCGTTTTCAGGTGCTAGACTGATAGAGAAGTCGCGTTGGACAACTTTATCATCAGATACCCAAAGTGTAGATTGGACGCCATCAGGGAATTGGAAGTTTTCTACTGCTTCAATGCCTTGATCCATGGCGCTGTCAAATTCTCCTAATACTTCATCAATCTGCTGTTGGAAGACTTCGGGGTCTTCTAATGGAGTGCTTCCAGCTCTTTCAAGCTGATTGCTTAAAATTTCCTGAAACTGTTCGTCACCTTTCATTTTTTCTAAAACAGAAGTGATTAGAGATTTAAATTGATCTTCAGAAAGATTCATCGTGATTTTCTCAGCGCTGATTGAATCACCATTTACTTCTACGTCTTCATTTTCACTTTCAAATGCATCGTCTGGAAGCTCATCATAAATGAACATGACATATTCATCCTGAAGGTATTCTTTCTCTTCATCTGTTAATAGCTGACCATCATTTTCAAACATCAGCTCTTCAATTCCTAGTTGCTCATTGCCTGTGAATGTGTAAGGATCTATTTCAGCCAATACACTGCCGATATCCTCATCAGAAATCTTAAGTACTTCTTCCAGGAAAGGAAGTTCTGCATACACATCAGAGCCTTCTACATAACCTGCCAGCCCATCGAAGTTCATGCCAGCAACATTTACGGATAATTCCGTAGAAGCCTGATTGTTTTCCATATCTGTCTCTGAATGGAATGCAAGCTCAGCGTTTGAAAGCATCGCTGCAATTTGCGGGTCTATATAGCCTTGATTTTCAAGTCCTTCCAGGTTTAAACCGAGGCTCACGTTTTGGGAAACAGGATTTTCCATGGATTGTTCATACCAATTATATTCATCCTCATATCGTGTTTCCATAAAATCTTGCAGTTGTTCAATTGAATTTTTCTCAGCTTGGAAATAGGTTGCTTTAGGTGTAGATGTTGTTAGGAAAAATGCAGCTGCACCACCGCCGGCGAGGACGATTACAGCAATAATAATAGCAATAATTCCTTTTGAAATTCCTTTTTTCTTTGGTTGTTCCTCATTATTTTCTACCAAAGTTCATGCTCCTTTCTTGAAACTATATTTGCGCAATTTGCACAATTTAGAATGGTCAATAAAAGCTCAGCGTATGTAGTTTTGCCAGGCTACTGTATCTTTTTCATACTATAAATTATATTCATCAGCTGAGAATTAGAATCAAAAATTTATACGATGAAAAATGACCCTAACCTGTTATAACATTAAAGAAATAAGTAGTCAATCGGTTTCAAGCCTTGGTTCTTAAGACTAAATATCGACTGAGCTTGATTTCCTATTCCCTAAATAGGATAAAAATAAACAGGCTGGAAGCAGTTTTTGTCAAAACATGCTGTCTTTTATTCTACTATTTTCTACGGAACGAAACAGGAAAAGGTTTCAAAGTTTGCTAAATTTGTCGAATTATATGTTTTAAAAATCAAGTGGTGTTCTTGTTTTTTCTCGAAAAAACAAGAAAGTATATAAAAAATGCTGAATATATCCGCTCCAATGGGTTTCATTGAGGGAGTAATCTTCAATGTTGTCAGGTTCATACGACCGCTGCGACGGGTTATGGTGGGGTGAGTAATCGCAACCCCAGAAAAACACTACGCTTTCCATAGGCCCCGAGCTCATCTCCTTTAAAGAAGACTTGCTGATTGGCAAGCCGACAGGCGCAGACAGAAGCAAAGTCGCACTTATGCCCTGCGGGTGAAAAGAAGACTTGCTGATTGGCAAGCCGACAGGCGCAGACAGAAGCAAAGTCGCACTTATGCCCTGCGGGTAGAAAAAAAGAAGTACGCTTTTTTTCTGCGGGGTCTTCCCACTGGGACTGCGATTACTCGTCCCACCGAAAACCATTGCGATTACTCGCCCCATCAAAACCGTCACTAGAATTTGCGTTATTTCCTTGTAAAATAGCAAATAAAATATAATTCCACTTAGATGGGAGCGGATGTTGTCGACTCCTGCGGGAAAAGCAACAGGTAGACCTGAGCAGGAAGCGTTTTTCTTACCGTGCGGCTGAACGTTGCCCGCGGAAATCGACTTCCCGCAGCGGACATCTCTTTGGCAAGAACACCGATATTTTAAAGACCAAGCGGTATTATTGGTTTTTCTTAATGGATTAAAATTTTTGAAACATCCTAAAAAGCATGCCGGCTTCTCATTCAGAGAGCGGCATGCTTTTTAGGATGACATAATAAAGATATAACTGATGTCAATTAGGATAAATCGCTTTGAATTCCATCCTCTAAGGAAGATATCATTTCCTGTTTTTTACTTTCATCTGAATGATTCCAAATCAATTCAAAAAGAACCCCGAGACCAGGAAGCATTTTTTCTTCTCCATTATTAATGGCATCCACAATGGTTGCTTCTAATTGTTCTTGATTATTATTTGATATGTTAGCGTAAATTGCTTTACGGATATTTAAATCCATTCCTGTTCACTCCTTTAATTGTGATATTAAAAGTAGTTTGACCATAAGTTGTGAATTTATGTATGATGTAGTTAGAATTTAAAATTGGATAGGATGAATAAAGTGATTACATCTGTGAAGAATGAGAAAATAAAGGGTTTAAAAAAGCTGCACCAAAGAAAATATAGAAAGCAAATGAATGCATTCTTGGTTGAAGGGGAGCATTTAATAGAAGAAGCGCTGACGAGCGATTGGGAAGTAAAGGAGCTTATTGTTTCCGAAGAGGTTGCTGTGCCGGATATGGCAAAGCATCTTCCTGTTACTGAGGTCACCAAACAGGTGTTTAAAGAACTTTCTTTTACTGCTTCGCCTCAAGGGATGATGGCTGTCGTTGAAATAAAGAAAGAAGAAGCAGTGAACGGAGAGGTAGTTGTTTTATTGGATGCAGTCCAAGACCCGGGGAATGCAGGGACAATCATACGTACTGCGGACGCTGCGGGTGCAGATGGAATTATCCTTGGCAGCGGTTGTGTCGATTTGTATAATGATAAAGTGATTCGTGCCACACAAGGGTCCATTTTCCATTTACCAATTATACATGCTGATCTGGAAGAGAAGCTGTTGCGGCTGAAAGAAGCTGATTACCGTGTTTGGGCTACAGCATTAGAAAAAGCGGAGAATTACAAAGATCTCCCAATCCCGCAAAAAACAGCGCTTATTTTTGGGAATGAAGGAGCCGGCGTAAAGGAATCCTTGTTGGAAAAAGCGGATGAACGGGTAACCATTCCCATCCTCGGAAAGGCAGAATCATTAAATGTCAGCATCGCAGCAGGCGTGTTGCTATATTATTTAAAGAATTAACCTTGCAATGCAGCGATAATTTTTCTATAATAACTGTAATACATCATAAAGTAAATGATACGTTCTTTTGTTATGAAAAGAACAAACAACTAAACGCAATGAAAGAGCAAGTAACTGCCTGTATAAATGATTTAGGGAGGAGATGCCTTGACTGGAAGCATTTCTATCATGTCGGCAATTACGTTTCACTCTGGAGCGGACACTTGGACCATATCAAAATGTAAAGGTGATTCGGACGCCATCCGTTATGAGGCAAGAGTTGGATTGGATAGGTTTATCCAGTCAACAAGGGTGGTACCGCGACCATATAGCTTCGTCCCTTTTTGGGAGACGGGGCTTTTTTATGTTTAAAAAAGTCCATCAAACACAGGAAATGATTAAAAGGAGGTATTTCGGACGATGAAAGAAGAATTGCAGGCGATAGAGCAGGAGGCTCTCGCAGCTATTGAAAAGGCAGAAAACAGCCAGGCTGTACAGGAGATGAAAGTGAAATACTTAGGAAAAAAAGGTTCTCTGACGACCGTTCTTCGCGGTATGGGAAAGTTATCAAAGGAAGAACGCCCGGTTATCGGCGAGCTTGCTAATAATGTTCGGGAATCCATTACAGAGGCATTGGAAGCTAAAACAGAAAAATTAGAAAGAGAAGCTTTAAATGAGCAGCTGGAAACAGAAACCATCGATGTGACACTGCCTGGAAATCCGGTTCATGTCGGCGGCAGACATTTATTAACAAGCATTATGGAAGAAATTGAGGATTTGTTTATCGGCATGGGCTATGAAGTGAAAGAAGGGCCCGAGGTAGAAACAGATTATTACAATTTTGAGAAATTAAATTTACCGAAAAACCATCCGGCGCGGGATATGCAGGACACCTTCTTTATTACAAATGAATTGCTTTTGCGTACACAGACCTCACCTGTGCAGGCACGTACGATGGAAGCATATCAAGGAAAGCGCCCAATCAAGATGATTTGCCCGGGCAAGGTGTATCGCCGGGATACGGATGATGCGACACATTCTCATCAATTCAGACAAATCGAAGGGTTAGTAGTAGATAAAAATATTACCTTGAGTGATTTAAAAGGTACATTAGATGTGTTTGCGAAAAAAATGTTCGGGAAAGACCGCGAAATCCGTTTGCGTCCATCTTTCTTCCCATTTACAGAGCCCTCTGTTGAAATGGATGTATCCTGTAAGGTTTGTAATGGAAAAGGGTGCTCGGTTTGTAAGCATACCGGCTGGATTGAAATCCTGGGCGGCGGAATGGTCCATCCACGTGTATTGGAAATGAGCGGTTATGATTCCACTGTTTACAGCGGGTTTGCATTCGGAATGGGACAGGAGCGCATTGCGATGTTGAAATATGGTGTGAACGATATTCGTCATTTTTACACCAATGATGTCCGTTTCTTATCACAATATCATCAAGCGTAAGAGAAGAAGGAGGAGAGTACATGCTTGTTTCATATAATTGGTTACGAAACTATGTCAATTTAGATCATGTAACACCAGAAGAATTAGCAGAAAAAATAACACGATCCGGGATTGAAGTAGAGGGAGTGGAATATCTGGCCCCTGCTGTAGAAAATATTGTCGTGGGATATGTGAAATCCTGTGAGAAGCATCCGGATGCAGATAAATTAAATCTTTGTCAAGTAGACGTCGGGGAAGAATCCCTGCAAATCGTCTGCGGGGCGCCGAATGTTGGAGAGGGTCAGAAGGTTGCTGTTGCAAAACCTGGGACTAAGCTTCCAAATGGGATGAAAATCAAAAAAGTTAAGCTGCGCGGAGTGGAATCAAATGGGATGATTTGTTCCCTGCAGGAGCTCGGATTGGATGAAAAATACATTCCTACCGACGTCGCAGAAGGGATTTTTGTTTTTCCAGAAGATGCAGAGGTTGGTACACCTGTACAGGAGCTGTTAAATCTAGATGATGCGGTGTTAGATTTAGATGTTTTAGCGAACCGTCCAGATGCATTAAGCATGCTTGGTGTAGCGTATGATGTAGCAGCTGTTTTAGATCAGCCAATCCATTTACCAGATGAAAACCTGAATGCAGATGAATCTATCCAGGCTGAGGATTATATTGATGTGAAAATTGATTCCATTGAAAATAACCCATATTACGGAGCATTTGTTATAAGAGATGTGGAAATTAAGCCGGCGCCACTATGGATGCGGAATTATTTAATGGCATCTGGTATCCGTCCGATCAACAATGTTGTAGATATTACTAACTTTGTATTATTAGAGTACGGACAGCCGTTACACGCGTTTGACTATGACCGGTTTGGCTCCAAAGAGGTCGTTATCCGACAAGGAAAAGAAAACGAGACAATGATTACCTTAGATGATCAGGAACGTCAATTAAATGAGAAGAATCTTGTTATTACGAATGGCAAAGAGCCGGTTGCTTTAGCCGGGGTCATGGGTGGCGCAGATTCTGAGGTGACCGATGAAACCACGAATATCCTGCTGGAGGCTGCTTATTTTGATGCCGCTTCTGTTCGCCATACGGTCAAACAGACCGGCCTGCGCAGTGAATCCAGCACGCGTTTTGAAAAAGGGGTTGACCCAAATCGCGTGAAACGCGCCGGTATCCGGGCATGCAGTCTGCTTCAAAAATATGCTGGCGGAAAAGTAGCAGCTGGTGTTGTAGAAGTAGATGAATTGGATAAATCGGAGAAGTCTGTGACCATTACAACTTCGAAAGTGAACCAGCGATTAGGAATGGAGTTAGATGAAAAAGACGTGACCTCTGTCCTCGCACGGCTGCAATTTGAATTCAGTAAAAATGGAGAAGAAATTGTTGTTCAAGTTCCAACGCGCCGTCTGGATATATCTATTTTTGAAGATATTTTAGAAGAAGTTATTCGTATTTATGGTTATGATCATCTGCCATATACGATTCCGCAAGGCTGGGTACAGGCAGGAGGATTAACAGATGTCCAATTGCTGCAGCGGGAAATCAAAAATTACTTATCCAGCGCCGGATTGATGGAAACATTAACCTACTCCTTAACAAATAAACAGGATGCATCGCGATTCCTGACACCTGATATGGAGGAAGGGACTGCTAATACAGTCGGTTTAGCAATGCCGATGAGTGAGGAGCACAGCCATCTCCGCCTAAGTCTTATTCCAGAGATGCTTCGCGTACTCCAGCATAATGTAGCGAGAACACAAACAGATTTAGCGTATTATGAAATTGGAAAAGTATTCATTTCTGAAGAAGAGCAGATAACCAAACAGCCGATTGAGAATTTGCATGTTGCCGGCGCGTTAACTGGTTTATGGCATAATCACCCATGGCAGCAAGAGAAGAAGCCGGTTGATTTTTATGTAGCAAAAGGAATCGTGGAAGGCTTATTCGCACATTTAGAATTAGATGTTACCTTTGTACAGACTAAAATGGAAGATATGCACCCGGGACGTTGTGCAGAAATCAGATTAAATGGCAAAGGAATCGGCTATGTCGGCCAAATTCATCCGCTTGTTGCCAAAGATTTTGATGTAAAGGAAACCTATGTTTTTGAAATAAATCTGGAATCTGTATTTTCTGTACATCAAGCAACACCTTCCTTTACGGATATTCCGCGTTATCCATCTGTAACAAGAGATATCGCCTTTATCCTGGATAATGATGTTCCTGCTGGAGAGGTTCAGGCAGTGATTAAGGAAACAGGAGCTCCGTTAGTAAAAGAAGTCTCTATATTTGATGTATATCAGGGAGAGCATATGGAAGAGGGCAAAAAATCTGTAGCTTATCGTCTTCTGTATCAGGACCCAAGCCGTACGTTGAAAGATGATGAAGTGGAGACATCTTATCAGGCGGTTGTTGAAAAAGTAAATAATCAATTTGGATCGTATGTCCGTTCCTGATCATGATATAAAAAGCCGCTGGCACAGATTTTGAAGCTGTGCCAGCGGCTTTTAGCGTAAATAGACTTGATTTATTTATCAGGATTTACCGTCAAAGAAAGCTGCCAATTAACAGGAGTCAGATTTTCCTGCTTTAAAATAGCGTTTGTTTTTGAAAAGTGACGGCACCCGAAGAAACCCCGGTGTGCAGATAAAGGGCTTGGATGTGGCGCTTTTAAAATATAATGCTTATCGGTATCGATCAACTCTATCTTCTTCTGTGCTGCTGCGCCCCATAATAAGAAGACAACCGGGTGATCCTTCTGATTTAAAGCATCAATTACTTGATTCGTGAACCGCTCCCAGCCTTGATTTTTATGAGAATGTGCTTGATGTGCCCGGACAGTCAAAACATTGTTAAGCAAGAGCACCCCTTGATCAGCCCATTCTTTCAGATAACCATGGGAGGGAATCTTGAAATCAACATCAGCTGCCAGCTCTTGATACATATTTTTTAAGGAAGGAGGCACTGGCACACCAGGCTGTACGGAAAAGCTCAGGCCATGTGCCTGATTAGGGCCGTGATAAGGATCCTGACCTAAAATGACGACCTTCACTTCCTGGAAATCTGTAAAGCGAAGAGCATTAAAAATATCGTACATATCCGGATATATCGTGTGAGAACCGTATTCTGTTTTTAGAAATTCCCGCAAGTGTTTATAGTAGTCTTTTTCAAATTCTTGCTCTAAAACTTGTCCCCAATCGTTTTTTAAAGGTATATTCATTGTAGCACCTCATTTAGTGTAAATATTTCTTTGCTTTATTTGTATTGGCAAAATGAAGCTTAGCAACATGTCCCAGCTGCTGTTCGCCATGAGCTTTTATATAATTGGCTGCTGCCTTATCCACTTTACCGGACGCACCTTTTGGTAAGGTAATGCCTGCTTCTTGGGATAATTTATCCATTGCTGTTACGAACCGGGCTCTGGCTAAAATAGAAGCAGCAGCAACATTAATTGAATGGCTTTCTGCTTTTGTAATAAAAGTAGTTTTTTCATGAAGCTTTAATGCTTCTGATTGCAGATAGCGTTTGTAAACGGCAGGCTCACAAAATTGATCAATGACGATTCCATCATAATCTGTACCATCTAATTTTTTAATTAATTTGTCAATGGCATGATGATGCAGCATTGCTTTCATCTTCCCCTGCGACCAGCCTTTAAGCTGCAGGCGATTATATTTCTCATTCTCCAGTTTAAGGATGGTATATGAAATAGGAAGCTGTATGATCTCTTGTGCAATACGGTGGATGGCGTCATCTTTTAAGTGTTTGGAGTCTTCCACACCCAGCTGCTTTAATTGAACTTGCTGCGCTTTGTCTGCAAAAACAGCCGCAACGGTTATCGGTCCAAAATAGTCGCCGGTTCCTGACTCATCGGACCCTATATGACTTTTTTGAAAAATAGCTGTGTCCACACTTGAAGAGGGCTTCGCTTTAGCTGCTTGTGTCGAAGCAGATGCATCCTTCCATTGGGTGCTTTCCTTCTCTGGCTGGCTGCCCTGAAAGAGAACCTTCCCAGAATGATATGCTGTGATGACAGCATAAGGTGTTTTTGCCCGGAAAACAGCCCCCTGCGGTGTTTTTTGTAAGTAAGTATGATAATGCTTTTTCATTTGTTTGATTTTATCAGCAGATGTTGTTAATACTTCTTGGCCCAAAGCTTCATTCCTCCAATCATCGGATACCTAAGACTATAGCAAATATAACGGGATTTTGAAATACTTCTTTTTCCGCAAAGTTCATGTTAATATATACTAGAATCAACGTTACACAGGAGGAAGTTAAAATGACAGACAATGAAAAACAGCGCGTAACAGTTGAAATATACAATCGGACATACCATGTTATCGGAACGGAATCAGAACGCCATGTTCAGCTAGTGGCTAATTTAGTTGATCAAAAAATGAATGAAATTCATGATGCCAATAAACAATTAGATACAGCCAGCTTAGCAGTATTAACGGCTGTGAATACAATGAACGATTATTTAAAACTAAAAGAGGATTATGCAACACTTTTAGGTTCATTACGAAAGAAAGAGGACTAACAAACATGATTAACTTAATTATAATTATTCTTCTATTATTTGGGATTATGATGGGATTAAAAAGAGGATTTGTTCTTCAGCTATTTCATTTAACAGGGTTTATTGTTGCTTTTATTGTAGCAGTAATGTACTATAACCCGGTTGCAGAAAGACTTTCCTTATATATTCCTTATCCAGACCTCTCAGGTGATGGAGCCTGGTCAGCGTTTTTAGAAAACCTGCCAGTCGAATCGGCATTTTATAATGCGATTTCCTTTGCGCTTATCTTTTTTGCGGTGAAATTTATTCTGCAGATTATTGCTTCTATGCTGGATTTTGTGGCGGCAATACCCATCATCAGCTTTATCAATAAAATTTTAGGAGCCGCGCTGGGGTTTGTTGAGATATATCTCATCAGCTTCATTATTTTATATATCCTGGCGTTAACGCCTGTCGGCGGAGTGCAGGAAGCAATCCAAGGTTCTTCTCTGGCAATGCGGATTATTGAACAGACACCATATTTCTCAGATCGTATTTTTGAATTATGGTTTAACTTGACAGAATCTCTGACCAAATAATATAACAGGTCATTAGCAAGTATAGAAAGCAAAACTGACTCAAACTAACATGGATAGCTTGAGTCAGTTTTATCACGGCATGAGTGTCCGTAATTCGCCCTAACTATATATGGAACAATTATTTTAATATGTATGGGCGAAAACGGTCACTTCATCTCCTGATTAACTAACCTTCCGTGGAAAAGGAAAAATCTCCACGGAAGGAAGTTTCGTTTTATGTAAATAGTGACAGAATAGGGTGAAAGAAAATGAATAAGAAAGATATCATTCGTTTGCTGGAGAATATAGCTGTTTATATGGAGCTGAAGGGAGAAAATCCATTTAAAATAAGCGCTTATCGAAAGGCTGCGCAAGCGATTGAAACGGATGACCGCAGCTTAAATGAGATAGATGACTTTACAAAGATGAAAGGGATTGGAAAAGGAACTGCAGCAGTAATTACCGAGTTTATCGAAGCTGGACATTCAGAAACCTTAGCGGAATTGGAGAAAGAAGTACCGGCCGGGCTTGTACCGTTATTAGATTTGCCAGGTTTAGGCGGGAAAAAATTATCCAAGCTCTATCAGGAGCTGGGCGTCATAGATGCGGAAACGTTAAAAGAAGCTTGTCTGTCTGGAAAGGTAGAAGAGTTACCTGGATTTGGAAAAAAATCTGTAGAGAAAATCGTTGCAGCAATCGAGGATGCGGGGAAGAGACCGGAACGGCTTCCGGTAGCAATGATGCTTCCGATTGCTGAGAAGATAGAAGCTTACCTGGAGGATATTCCGGGTATTGTCCGTTACTCTCAGGCAGGGAGCATCCGGCGTATGCGTGAAACTGTAAAGGATCTTGATTTTATCATTGCTACGGATGATGCAGGCGAGGTAAAAGAAGCTTTAATCGCACTGCCTTCTGTCAAAAATGTTATTGCAAGCGGAGATACAAAGGTTTCTATCACTTTAGAAGAAGCTTATGATATCAATGTTGATTTTCGTATGGTTTCTGACGGGGAATTTGCTTCTACTTTACATCACTTTACCGGTTCAAAGGATCATAATGTAGCTATGCGGCAATTGGCAAAGTCGCGCGGTGAAAAAATCAGTGAATATGGTGTAGAGGTGGAAGAAACAGGAGAGACGCTCCAGTTTGAAACGGAAGAAGCCTTTTTTAATCATTTTGATCTGCATTTTATTCCTCCGGAGGTTCGTGAAAATACAGGAGAAGTAGACCTGTTTACAGAGGAACAGAAATTAATCCGGCTATCCGATATTCGCGGAGATTTGCATATGCATACCACCTGGAGTGATGGAGCACAGTCTTTAGACGAAATGGCTGAAAAGGTAAAAAGTATGGGCTATTCCTATATGGCGATTACAGACCACTCTAAATACTTGCGCGTAGCAAATGGATTAAATGAAGAACGCCTTCGTAAGCAGCGTCAGGAAATTAATGCATTAAATGAAAAGTACGCTGATTTCCATATCTTTTCGGGTGTGGAAATGGATATCCTGCCAGATGGCAGCTTAGATTTTGAGGACGACTTTCTTAAAGAAATGGACTTTGTTATTGGTGCGATACATTCCAGTTTTCAACAATCGGAAGAGGAAATCATGCACAGGCTGACTAACGCCTTAGAAAATCCATATGTTTCGATTATTGCTCACCCGACAGGAAGACTAATCGGAAGAAGAGATGGATATAAAGTGAACCTGGAAAAATTGATTGAAAAAGCAAAAGAAACAAATACCGCATTAGAAATTAATGCTAATCCCAATCGCTTAGATTTATCCCACGAATGGGCTAAAAAAGCGCAGGAAGCAGGCGTAAATCTTGTCATTGATACTGATGCGCACAACTATCAGATGCTTGAGCATATGCAATATGGCGTAGCTACAGCCCGAAAAGGATGGATCAAACCGTCCACGGTAATCAACACATGGACAAAAGAAGAATTAGCCGCATTCTTTAACCAGGGGAAATAAGTGAGCCAGTGTTCTCATACGGAAACTGGCTCAAAGCATAGATTTTAATTTTTAATAAAAGAGGGGTTAAAATGAACGAACGTGTATTAAAAACGCTTGAATTTCACCGCCTTGTTGAAAAGGTTCGTGATCAAGCAGAAACCTCTATAGGAAAGGATTTAGCATCTAAGATACAACCCAAGTCGACGCTTGATGAAGTGGAGGAACTCCAAGCGCAGACAGACGAAGCCGTTCAAATTTTCCGGCTGAATAAAGTGATTCCTTTAGGTGGTATATCTGATATACGACCGAGTGTGAAACGCAGTGCAATAGGGAGCATTCTTTCGGCGGATGAGGTTTTACGCATTGGGGATACGTTATATGGAGGCAGACAGGCCAAAAGTTTTTTAGAACAGGTCGAGGATGTAGAAATACCAATTCTTCAATCTGCCGCAGCAAATATTATCGCAATCCGGGATTTAGAACAGCATATTAACAGCTGCATCGATGATCATGGCCAGATAATGGATGGTGCTTCATCAGCTTTACGTTCTATCCGCAGCTCTATACGGACATATGAAAGCAGTGTCCGCAGCAAGTTAGAAAGCTATACACGCTCTAACAGTAAAATGCTTTCCGATTCGATTATCACGATTCGGAATGATCGTTATGTTTTGCCGGTAAGACAGGAATACCGTGCTGCCATTGGCGGAATTGTCCATGATCAGTCATCATCCGGTCAGACATTATTTATGGAGCCAAAAGCGGTAGTGGATATGAATAATAAATTACAGGATTTATTTTCTAAAGAAAAACAAGAAATAGAACGGATTTTAAAGGAACTCAGCAGGCACATCGCTTCCTATGAACAAGAGCTTTTAAATAATGTCTATTGGCTTTCGGAAATTGATTTTATCAGCGCCCGGGGAAAACTTGCTCAAAAAATGCATGCGGTAAGACCTAAAATGAATATACATGGTTATATAAAGATGCAGCAGGCAAGACACCCATATATTCCAGATGATCACGTTGTTCCAAATGATGTGGAAATGGGCCAGGACTATCAGGCAATTGTTATTACAGGACCAAATACAGGCGGAAAGACGGTTACTTTGAAAATGGTTGGGCTTTGTACATTGATGGCTCAATCGGGTTTACAGGTACCCGCACTCGATGGCTGTGAAATGCCGATATTTGATGAGGTTTTCGCTGATATAGGTGATGAACAGTCGATTGAACAAAACCTGAGTACCTTTTCCTCTCATATGACAAACATTGTGGAAATTATGAAGCATGTCACGGATCAGTCGCTGGTTTTATTTGATGAATTAGGCTCTGGTACAGATCCGCAAGAAGGAGCTGCTTTAGCAATGTCGATCCTGGATGAGGTGCTTTCTAAAAATGCAAGTGTTATTGCGACGACCCATTATCCGGAATTAAAAGCTTATGGATATAACCGGACGCAGGTGGTCAATGCTTCTGTAGAATTTAATGTAGAAACATTGCGGCCGACCTACCGGTTACTAATTGGCGTTCCAGGACGAAGCAATGCATTTGACATTTCGAAGCGGCTAGGGCTTGACGGAAATATCATTAATCAAGCGAAGCAGCTGATTGGTGTGGATTCTCACCAAGTAGAAAATATGATTGCTTCCTTAGAACAATCCCATACAGAGGCAGAGCGAGACTATGAAAAAGCGCATCAGGTACTGGAAGAGAGTGAAAAACTGCATCAAGAATTAACAAAAGCAATGAACCGATGGGAAGATAAGAAGCAAAAGATTTATGAAAAAACGGAAGAGAAGGCTGAAAAAGCGTTGCTGAAAGCGCGTCAGGAAGCAGAAGAAATTGTGCAGATGATGCGCAATATGAAAGACCAGTCTGGCATGAAGGAACATGAGTGGATTGAAGCCAGAAAGATGCTTGACGAGGCAATGCCGAATCTAAGCAGGGATAAATCAGCTGTCCAGCCTGAGAAGAAACAAGAGCAGAGCGAGCTGAAGCCGGGAGACGAGATTAAGCTGCTCACCGTAAATCAGCTCGGCGAGGTTGTTGAAAAGGTAAATGACAGGGAATATATGGTGCAGGTCGGCATTATGAAAGTAAAAGTAAAACGGTCTGATTTAGAGCTTGTCAAGAAGAAGAAAAAGAAGCAGGCTGAGCCAGTGGCCACGGTTAGAGGCAATAATCAGCATGTGAAAACAGAATTGGATTTACGCGGCGAA
This sequence comes from Oceanobacillus oncorhynchi, assembly GCF_000821065.1. Lineage (GTDB taxonomy): Bacteria > Bacillota > Bacilli > Bacillales > Amphibacillaceae > Oceanobacillus > Oceanobacillus oncorhynchi. The sequence continues at coordinate 3,878,737 of NZ_CDGG01000001.1, read as the reverse complement.
CGTTATGAGGACGCGATGCACAAGCTGGAGAAGTATGTGGATGATGTATTGCTATCCGGTTACGCTCAAGCATCTATTATTCATGGGAAAGGGACTGGCGCCTTGCGAAAGGGTGTTCAGGAATTTGTGAAGCGGCATCCGCATATTAAAGGCTCAAGGTCAGGCGAAGCAGGAGAAGGCGGAAGCGGCGTTACAGTTATTCGCTTTGAATAAGTAATCGAATTAAATGTTTTGTAAGATCGGAAAAAGGGATGGATTTAATATTGGCAACAAATCCCTTTTTCCAAATGAAGGAGCGAGAAAAATGGAAGGCTTTTGGGAAAATATTTTAGTAATCACTGCAGCGAGGTATAGTGTATTTATTTTATCCACTCTGCTCTTTTTAGCAATTGCTGAACTGGTAACCTCCTATAAAAACTGGGAGGAAATAAAAAAAGGGAATCTGGCCGTTGCGATGGCTACCGGAGGAAAGCTATTCGGCATAGCCATGATTTTCAGATTCTCCATTGAGCATAACGATAGTTTAATGGTATCGATGGGCTGGGGGATTTTTGGTTTTGTATTATTAATAGCAGGATATTTATTTTTTGAATTTTTAACTCCATTTATGAAAGTGGATGAAGAAATCGGCAACGGCAATAAGGCTGTCGGCTTTATCTCGATGGTCATCTCTGTCGGGTTAGCCTATGTTATCGGAGCAAGCATCGTTGGTTAGGAGGGCAATGAGTGATATTTGAACGTTTAGCAAAAATATTAATGGCAGTTGGAATTATTTTTTTCATCGTAGGATTGGTTTATTTATTTCTCTAAATATTAGATAATATTTTCAAAGTTAGCAATTAACCGTTATAATAGGTATAGACTAAATTGAAGGAGGAATGATTTATGTTGGAAAAAAGGGCTTGGCATGATCGCTACCCTGAGGATTTACCTAAAACACTGGAATATGATAAGTGCGCTCTGTATCAATATTTAATTGATGCGGCGAAGCATCACGGAGAAAAGAAAGCGCTTTACTTCATGGGTAAGGAGATGACTTATAAAGAGCTGTATAAAGAGGCGAAAAAAACAGCGAATTATTTGCAATCTATTGGAATCAGAAAAGGAGACAGGGTTGCTATTTTTTTGCCAAATACTCCTCAAACGGTGATTAGCTACTATGGTATCCTGATGGCAGGAGCAATAGCTGTTCCAACAAATCCGCTTTATACGGAAAGAGAATTGATTTTTCAAATGAATGATGCGCAGGCTAGAGCAATTATTTGTTTAGATATTTTACTTCCGCGTGTAAACAGCGCCCGTTCACATACGACATTAGAGCATGTTATTGTAACCGGCATCAAGGATTATCTTCCTTTCCCTAAAAATATGATTTATCCATTTATACAGAAGCGAGAATACAATTTGGTGGTGAAGGTAGAGCCCAGCAATGATACCCATGTATGGAAAAAGATGATGGAGCACTCGGTTGCTGATTATTTAGAATCCCCTATTAATCCGGAAGAAGACCTTGCACTTTTACAATATACCGGCGGGACAACAGGCAGTCCTAAAGGAGTAATGCTGACGCATTATAATTTAAGTGCCAATGTGCAAATGTGCGAAACATGGCTTTCGCGCAGCGAAGAACAAAAAGGTCAGGATGTAGTTCTAGGTATTCTTCCATTCTTCCATGTATACGGGATGACAGCTGTGATGAACTTTGCGATAAAAAAAGCCTCCAAGATTATTCTGATACCAAAATTTGATGCGGGTGACTTATTAAAAGTAATAGATAAACAGAAACCTAATCTTTTTCCAGGCGCCCCAACGATTTATATCGGTCTGTTAAACCACCCGGAATTAGAGAAATATGATTTATCCTCTATAGATGCGTGTATTAGCGGGTCAGCCCCATTGCCAGTTGAGATTCAGGAGCGCTTTGAAAGAATTACCGGTGGAAAGCTGGTTGAAGGATATGGATTAACAGAAACTTCCCCTGTAACACATGCAAATTTTGTATATGCTGAACGTATTAACGGCAGTATCGGCGTCCCTTGGCCGGATACAGATGCTAAAATTGTTCAAATGGGTGAAGCGGGATTAGAAGAAGTTCCGGTTGGAGAAATCGGCGAAATCGCTGTAAAAGGACCGCAAGTAATGAAAGGGTATTGGAATAATGAAGAAGAGACGGCGAGTACCCTGAAAGATGGCTGGCTTTTGACCGGCGATTTAGGATATGTTGATGAATCCGGGTTTTTCTATGTCGTGGACAGAAAGAAGGATATGATTATTGCAGGCGGTTTTAACATTTATCCAAGAGAAATCGAAGAGGTTTTGTATGAGCATGAAGCTATCCAGGAAGCGGTAGCAGCAGGTATACCGGATCCATACAGAGGAGAGACAGTAAAGGCTTATATTGTGTTGAAAGAGGGAGCGGCTCTTACGGAAGAAGAGTTAAATGAATATGCAAGAAAACATCTCGCAAGCTACAAAGTCCCGAGAATTTATGAATTCCGTGATGAATTGCCAAAAACAGCAGTCGGGAAAATCTTAAGAAGAAAACTGATTGACGAAGAGAAACAGAAACAAGAAGCAGCATCTGTTTGAGCCTCGTGCTCTTTTTTTCTTTTCCAAAGCAGCTTGACAGGTAATTTAATTAAGCAGAGAATCGGAATGTATTTATATCGAAAACGTTTTAAATAAAACAGCTTTTCATTGACATTAAACTTCAAGAATTGTATATTAAAAATATGAATGACCATTCACTCATTTTTAATTATGTAATCAAGGAGTAAATCATGAATAATCAAAAACCAAAATATCATCAAATTATTGAAGCTGCTGTAAAAGTGATTGCCGAAAATGGATACCATGGGTCACAGGTTTCCAAAATAGCAAAGGAAGCGAATGTTGCTGACGGTACCATTTATTTATACTTTAAGAACAAAGAACATATTCTTGTTTCTTTATTCGAAGTGAAAATGGGAGAATTTATCGATCAAATAGCAAAAGCAATCGAAGAAAATGATTCTGCTTCTAATCAGCTGTATACCTTAATAAAAATGCATTTCACGCAGCTGTCTTCAGATTATTATTTAGCTATTGTGACCCAGCTGGAGTTAAGACAATCAAATATTTCTTTAAGACTGCAGATTAATCAAGTTTTGAAGCCTTACTTAACCGTGATTGACGGTATTATTCAAAAAGGAATGGAGCAGCAGCATTTTAGAGAGGATTTGAATATTCCTCTGGTCAGGCAAATGATTTTCGGTACACTTGATGAGATTGTTACGAATTGGGTGATGAAGGAACAGAAATATCATCTTGTTGACATGGCGCCTGAGATTCATAGAATGCTCGTTAGTGCTTTAACTTCAAAATAAACAGATAATGAAATATAAAAAAGAGGTGATTGATTTGTCCGTTTTGGAATTAAAAGTAGAGGAGAAGGTTGCTTATTTAACAATCAAAAGCCCTCCTGCTAATGCATTATCTTCTAAGCTGATCGCAAAATTAGATGAACTGTTAACACAGATTGAACAAGAAGGGGAAGCCAAAGTGGTTGTCCTGCAGGGAGAAGGCAAGTTTTTCTCAGCTGGGGCAGATATTAAAGAATTTACCGCTCTTCAAGAGGCATCAGAGTATGAAACTTTAGCTAAGGACGGCCAGAACATTTTTAACAGGATAGAGCATTTTCCGCTTCCTGTTATTGCATCCATACATGGCGCTGCATTAGGCGGAGGATTAGAGCTCGCAATGGCTTGTCATATAAGGTATGCAACGGCTGATGCCAGAATAGGGCTTCCAGAGATGAATTTAGGCATTATTCCTGGTTTTGCCGGTACACAGCGTTTGCCGCGATATATAGGTAATGCCAGAGCATATGAGATGATTTTAACCGGAGAACCGATTTCCGGAAGGCAGGCGGAAGAATGGGGGCTTGTTAACCGGATTGTGGAAGAAGATGAGCTGGAAAATGAAGTTCGTCAATTAGCCGGAAAAATTGCTGCTAAAAGCAAGCCTGGAATCAATCGGATTATGCAATTGATTCCTTATGCAAATACAAGCCAATTTGCAGAAGGAGCTGACAGGGAAGCGGGCTTGTTTGGTGAAATTTTCGGGTCATATGATGCGAAAGAAGGTGTAAGCGCTTTTAAAGAAAAAAGAGCAGCAAACTTTCAGGATAAATAGATTTTCTGGCGGTTCCCAAATTACTCGAATGATAAGAGGATGAAGTATTATTGACTGCTTTTTAAACATACATTCTAGTTTGTGACAAGGAGGAAAAAGAATATGAATATTTATGTATTATTGAAAAAAACGTTTGATACAGAGGAAAAAATTGCTGTTCAAAATGGGAAAATTGAAGATGATGGTGCAGAATTCATCATTAATCCTTATGATGAATATGCAGTAGAGGAAGCGATTGTACAAAGAGATAAGCATGGCGGAGAGGTCACAGTGGTTACCATTGGTGACGAAGACTCTGAGAAGCAGCTTCGGACAGCTCTTGCTATGGGAGCGGACAAAGCAGTTCTAATTAATACAGAAGAAGATTTGGAAGAAGGAGACCAGTTTACAACTGCCAAAATTTTAGAAGCATTTTTTGAAGACAAGGAAGCTGATTTGATTTTGGCAGGGAATGTTGCTATTGATGAAGCAAGCGGTCAGGTCGGTCCGAGACTTGCCGAGCTTTTGGGAATATCCTGCGTTACAACGATAACGAGCCTGTCTATCGATGGGGATACTGCTTCGATAGAAAAAGACGTTGAAGGAGATGTTGAAATCATCGAAACCAGCCTTCCTGTACTAGTTACTTGTCAACAAGGCTTAAATGACCCGCGTTACCCTTCACTGCCGGGAATTATGAAAGCGAAGAAAAAACCGCTTGAAGAATTAGAAATCGATGATCTGGACCTAGATGAGGATGACGTAGAAGCAAAAACGAAAACAATCGATATTTATCTTCCGCCTGAAAAAGAAGCAGGTAAAGTGTTAGAGGGAGAGGTAGCGGATCAGGTGAAGGAATTGGTATCTTTATTGAAAAATGACAAAAAGGTACTTTAAGAGAAAGTTTGTATGATAATGCAGCTGATAGTGAAAGGGGATAATAATAATGAGCGATAAATTACTAGTGATTGGTGAAGTAAGAGATAATGATATAAGAAATGTTTCCTTTGAGGCAATTGCAGCGGCGAAGCAAATTGATGCGGATGCTGAAATTGTGGGTGTTTTATTCAGTGATAGTGATTTAACCAGTGCAGGTGAAGAACTAATTGCTTATGGGGCGGATAGTGTTGTTACAGTCACGCACGACAATTTGAAAACGTATACATCAGAAGGGTATGGACAGGCGGTTTTAGAAATTATCGATGAATTATCTCCAAAAGGAATTGTCATGGGGCATACCTCTATTGGAAAAGACCTGACACCAAAGGTTGCAAGCAGGCTGTCAGCAGGACTTATCTCTGACGTAGTAGACATTGAAAAAAATGGCGATGACAATGTATTTATTCGTCCTATCTATTCTGGAAAAGCATTTGAAAAGAAGACATTTGCAGATGATTTTATATTTGTAACGATTCGCCCGAATAATATAGCTGCTCTTGAAAAAGATGCTTCAAGATCTGGCGAAGTAAATACCAAGGATATAGATATTAAAGATTTACGTACCATTGTGAAGGATGTTGTCCGAAAAACCTCGGAGGGGGTTGACCTCTCAGAAGCAAATGTTATTGTAGCAGGCGGAAGAGGAGTGAAAAGTGCAGAGGGATTTAAACCGCTTTACGAGCTTGCAGATGTACTGGGAGGTGCTGTAGGTGCATCCAGAGGTGCCTGTGATGCTGACTATTGTGATTATGCGCTGCAAATTGGGCAGACCGGAAAAGTGGTAACTCCTGATTTATATATTGCGGTAGGTATTTCCGGTGCAATTCAGCATTTAGCCGGAATGTCTAATTCCAAAGTAATTGTTGCTATAAATAAAGATGCTGAATCAAATATCTTTAATATTGCTGACTATGGAATTGTTGGTGATTTATTTGAAGTCATCCCGCTGCTTATTGAAGAAATTAAAAAAGTAAAGGCATAAAGGAAATAAAAGGTCTGTGAGAAATGCTGAGACACAGGCCTTTTGAAAGTAATTTTAATCAATTCAAGCAAACTATTAGGAAGTATACTTATACGATGATATACTCATACTAAGCTTATGATAAGCTGCATGATGTTTTAAGGAGGTAAAAATAATGGCAATTAAACATGTAACGGATCAAAACTTTACAGACGAGACATCAAAAGGTCTTGTACTTGCAGACTTTTGGGCTCCATGGTGTGGACCTTGTAAAATGATTGCTCCTGTTTTAGAAGAAATTGATGGAGAAATGGAAGAAAAAGTACAGATCGTCAAATTAGATGTGGATGAAAACCAGGAAACAGCTGGGAAATTTGGTGTAATGAGTATACCGACACTTCTTTTATTCAAAGATGGAGAAGTGGTAGACCAGGTTATTGGTTTCCAACCTAAAGAGGCATTAACAGATTTAATTAATAAACATGCCTGATAAAGTCACGTTTTCGTTCTGTGGTGATACCTTATCACAGAACGGATTCTTTGATTTCTATTAGAAAAAAGAGAATCCCTTTGTCATCAAGCAGATGAAAAGGGATTTTCTGATGTATAAAGGGCTGGTTATAGATGAAAGAAGCAATTGAAAAAAAGTTGGCTATTCTTCCAATGCAGCCTGGCTGTTATTTAATGAAGGATAAGCATGGGACAATTATTTATGTAGGAAAATCTAAAAAGTTAAGAAATCGCGTTCGTTCTTATTTTCGCGGGGCGAATGACAGGAAAACGCAGCGTTTAGTCCAGGATATTGCAGATTTTGAATATATGGTTACGTCATCAGAGATTGAAGCACTTATTTTAGAAATGAATTTAATAAAAAAATATGATCCTAAATATAATGTAATGCTGAAGGATGATAAATCGTATCCTTATTTGAAGATTACATCTGAGCGGCACCCGAGGTTAATTGTCACAAGACAGTTAAAAAAAGATAAAGGAAAATATTTTGGTCCTTATCCTAACGTGATTGCGGCAAGGGAAACCAAAAAGCTTTTAGACCGAATCTATCCGCTCAGGAAATGTAATAATCCTCCCGGCAGACCGTGTCTTTATTATCATATGGGGCAATGCTTAGCCTGTGGTAAAAATCCGCCTTCTAAAGAAACGTATCAGCAAATTGTTCAAGAGATAACCTCCTTTTTACATGGTGGGTTTAAGGATATTCGCAACCGTTTGACAAGAGAAATGACAGAAGCAAGTGAAGTGCTGAATTTTGAAAGAGCAAAAGAACTTCGAGACACTATCCAATACATCGATGCAACGATGGAACAGCAAAAAATGGCTGCTAATGATTTAGTGAACAGGGATGTTTTTGGTTACAGCTATGATAAAGGCTGGATGTGTGTACAGGTTTTCTTTATCCGGCAAGGAAAGCTGATAGAACGCGATGTCAGTATATTCCCATTTTATGATAATGCGGAAGAAGCAATCGTCAGTTTTATTGCACGATTTTATTTGCAGGAAAACCATCTGAAGCCAAAGCAGGTATTAGTTCCGATAGGCATTGATGATGAGATATTGGAAAAATTACTTGAAGTCAATGTCCATACACCGCTTCGTGGCAGAAAAAAAGAAATGGTAGAATTAGCTGAAAAAAATGCAAAAATCGCTTTGAACGAGAAATTTCAATTAATTGAGCGGGATGAGGAAAGAACCTACCAAGCAATGGAGGATTTAGGAGATTACTTAAATATAGAGACACCTCGCCGGATTGAAGCGTTTGATAATTCGAATATTCAAGGAACAGATCCTGTATCGGCAATGATTGTTTTTGAGGATGGAAAACCGAATAAAAAAGAATATCGCAAATATAAAATCAAAGATGTCAAGGGACCAGATGATTATGAAACCATGCGGGAAGTAATACGCAGACGTTATACAAGAGTACTTCGCGAGGAGCTTCCTTTACCTGATTTAATTATTGTTGACGGGGGAAAAGGCCAGATGACATCAGCATCAGATGTGCTGGAAAATGAACTTGGTTTAAGTATTCCGCTTGCTGGACTTGCTAAGGATGACCGGCATAAAACCAGCGAATTATTATATGGGGAACCTCCAGAGGTCATTCCGTTAAAACGCCAATCGCAGGCCTTTTATTTAGTGCAGCGGATACAGGATGAGGTGCACCGCTTTGCCATTACCTTCCACAGGCAATTAAGAGGAAAAGGACTGTTTCAATCCGAGCTTGACCGTATCCCGGGGGTTGGAGCGAAGCGGCGCAAGCTTTTATTGACGCATTTTAAATCAGTAGAAGAAATTAAAAATGCCTCTTTAGAAGATATGCGTAAAATTGGCATACCCAAAAATATAGCTACAGAGGTTATCGGACATTTAAAGAAGCAGGAAGCAGAACAAAACGATCGTGAAATCGAATAAGTTTCGCGATCGTTTTGTTCAGTTTTAAAGATTATTAATCCTGTATATAAACCGTAAATTCAACTTGTTTCAGGCGACGGTGAACAGATTCAAGGCATTCACAATCTACGTCTTCCAGCTGCTGCAGCGCCTCTGCTATTATTCCGGCTTCTAAACGGAAATCGGTCTCCATATTTGATTTTAATTTCGCAACAATTGTATCGGATAGAAGGTAAAAGGTTTTTACGTTCTTTTTATCTTTTACTAAATCCAGGGTCCCTAAACCCATTTTTTCAAAAAATAAACTTAAATCTTCCAGACTGCTGAACTCAAATTTCCGTGCCAGATTTCTGCCTAAAAAATAAAGAAGTGTATCTTTTTCTTCCCCAAAAAGCTCCGGCAGACCAATATAGCGTAAAATATCATATCCCGCGCCGTCACTATATAATTGCTCTAACTCAGTTACATCTAATTTTTGATTGCTGCCATACTTTGACACTATTTTCATCCTTTCCTTCACGTCTCGCTCGTGTTACATGTCTATGGTTATTATGTATTGTTGTCTGTTGATTAGCAAGTATAGGAACTAGATAATTTAACTTTACTTGCGTGTTCATACAGGTCTCAGCCTGAGCAGGAAAAGGGGACTCCTTCACCGCCTGTCGTCCGGTCATTCGGTTATTTTTCCTGTCAGCTATATTTCGAGATTTTTGAACACTGCCATTAAATTAATAGATTATCCAAGAGATTAACATCATCTGGAACCGCAAACGAAGTTAAATATCTCTATTATAATAACATTCTCTGCGACTTTTCTAAATCTTTTTCTTGGTTTTCGTATGGTTTTGTTTCATTTTGATGTAAAAACGGCGATTATCTTATAGAATGATGCAATAATATAATTCAATTTCTCATGTAATAGACTCAACTATAGCACCTAAGAATAAGCATATATATCTTGTTGTTTCAGGATTATCAAGTTCTTCTTTATTGTGCTTGCTTTTTAGTTAAATCTGCTTTTTTGAACTAATGATAGTGCATAGCTCCGCTCCGTCCCCATGGAAAACAAAACAGTCCGCCGCAGCGGTATTTTACACTCCACCTTCTATTCTTTGTCAAGGGTGTTTTCGAAGGAACGGCCAACTCCTGTTTCTATGGAAATGAAGTTTCTTTTTAAGGTGCGAAAGTTGAGTAATAGAGATTTTAATAAATACTTTTCATTTTCTTAAAGAAGCCGGTCGGGAATTCTTGACGCTTTACAATGTAAGAAGTACAATAATAGATGTTATTGGCTGTACTATAAAAATAAATATTTACAATTTTGTAAAGCGCTTTATTTTTATAGTATACATATTATAGGGATTACGTTTCAAAAGGGGGGTAAACATGGCAGAACAACGTGAGTTCTTCTTTAGAAGACTACATTCGCTGCTGGGAGTTGTGCCGATTGGTATTTTCCTAGTACAACATTTATTTATCAATCATCTTGCTGTGTATGGAGAAGAAGTATTTAATACAGCAGCTGGTATTATGCACGAATTACCATTTGTATTGCTGCTGGAGACATTAGTAATCTATCTACCAATTTTGTTCCATGCGATTCTGGGTGTTTATATTGTTTTTACATCTAGATACAGTACACGACGTTATGGATTCTTCCGTAACTGGATGTTCGCACTACAGCGGGTTACTGGAATTATCCTTGTTATCTTCATTGCATGGCACGTATTTGAAACACGCGTTCAGCTTGCTTTAGGAAATGTGGATATCAACTATAGCTTGATGGAAGGCATCCTTTCCAGCACGCCGATGTTTTGGTTCTATGTGGTAGGGGTTCTTTCGGCTGTATTCCACTTCGCAAATGGATTGTGGAGCTTCATGGTAACATGGGGTATTACACAAACACCGAAATCACAGCGCATTTCTACGTATGTGTGTCTGATTGTATTTTTAGCAGTCGGCTATCTAGGTATAAGATCATTACTTGCATTCGCATATGGTGTATAAATAGTAATGGAATGAAAGAAGGAGTGAGCTAACGAATGAGTAAAAAAGTTGCTGTAGTCGGCGGCGGTCTGGCCGGTTTGATGGCTACGATCAAAGCCGCTGAAGCAGGAGTAAATGTAGATTTATTTTCTATCGTACCTGTAAAACGTTCTCACTCTGTATGTGCACAGGGCGGTATCAATGGAGCTGTTAATACAAAGGGAGAAGGGGATTCTCCAGATTTGCATTTTGATGATACAGTTTACGGCGGAGACTTTCTCGCCAATCAGCCGCAGGTAAAAGCAATGTGTGATGCTGCACCAGGTATTATACATATGTTTGACCGTATGGGAGTCATGTTTAACCGTACGCCGGAAGGGCTATTAGATTTCCGACGTTTTGGCGGTACGCAGATGCACCGTACAGCATATGCAGGGGCAACGACAGGACAACAATTATTATATGCATTAGATGAGCAGGTTCGCCGTTATGAGGTGGAAGGACTGGTCACTAAATTTGAAGGCTGGGAATTCCTTGAAGCGGTTATTGATGAAAACGGTGTAGGAAAAGGAATTGTGGCTCAAGATGTGAAAACACATGAAATTAGAGCATTTCGTTCAGATGCAACCATCTTTGCAACTGGAGGACCTGGTATCATTTTCGGGAAATCAACAAATTCCATGATCAATACAGGCTCTGCAGCAAGTAAGCTTTATTTGCAAGGTGCAAAATATGCAAATGGAGAATTTATCCAAATCCATCCGACTGCTATTCCGGGAGATGATAAACTAAGATTAATGAGTGAATCAGCTCGTGGGGAAGGCGGACGAGTTTGGACGTATAAAGATGGAGAACCTTGGTACTTCCTTGAAGAAAAATATCCGGCATATGGTAACCTTGTTCCTCGTGATATCGCAACACGTGAAATTTTTGATGTTTGCGTAAACCAAAAACTTGGTATCAATGGGGAAAACATGGTTTACCTTGATTTATCGCATAAAGATCCAAAAGAGCTTGATGTAAAACTCGGCGGAATTATTGAGATTTATGAGAAATTTGTCGGTGAAGATCCTCGTAAAGTGCCGATGAAAATCTTCCCTGCAGTTCACTATTCCATGGGTGGATTATGGGTTGATGAGAAGCAAATGACAAGCATTCCTGGAATTTTTGCTGCAGGTGAATGTGATTATTCACAGCATGGCGGAAATCGCCTGGGTGCGAATTCCCTGTTATCCGCAATCTATGGCGGTATGGTGGCAGGTCCAAATGCTATTGAATATATTGATGGGCTGGAGGAGCATGTGGAAGAGCTTCCGGATGAACTCTATCAATCTCGTGAAGAAGCAGAACAAAGCGATTTTGAAAAGCTGATGAATATGCAGGGAACAGAAAATGCATATCAAATCCATAAAGAGCTTGGAGACTGGATGACAGATAACGTAACAGTGGTACGTGAAAATGAAAAGCTGTTAAAAACGGATGAGAAAATCGTCGAATTGATGGAGCGCTGGGAAAATATCAATATTAATGATACGACCCGCTGGAGCAACCAAGGAGTTATGTTCACCCGTCAATTAAAGCATATGCTTCAATTAGCACGAGTGATTACCATTGGTGCATATAACCGGAACGAAAGCCGCGGAGCACATTATAAACCGGAGTTTCCGGAACGAAATGATGAGGAATGGTTAAAAACAACTGTTGCTGAATACAATGCGGAAAAGAATGAGCCTGTATTTAGTTATGAAGATGTAGATATTTCCTTGATTCCCCCTCGGAAACGAGATTATACAACAAAACATTAGAAAGGAGTAAACGAAATGGCTGAACAAAGTAAAGTTACCTTTATTATAACTAGACAAGACGGTCCGGACGCTGCTCCTTATGAGGAAACGTTTGAGATACCTTATAGACAGAATATGAATGTTATTTCTGCTTTAATGGAAATCCGAAAAAATCCTGTAAACAGCAAAGGAGAGCAAACCACACCAGTCATGTGGGACATGAACTGCTTAGAGGAGGTTTGCGGCGCTTGTTCAATGGTTATTAATGGAACAGCAAGGCAGTCCTGTGCGGCATTGGTTGATCAGCTGGAGCAGCCTATCCGTTTAGAGCCGATGGCCACATTCGATGTTGTCCGTGACCTTATCGTCGACCGTGATCGCATGTTTGAAGCTTTAAAACAAGTAAAAGCATGGATTCCAATCGACGGTACGCATGATTTAGGTCCTGGACCGCGCATGCCGGAGAATAAACGCCAATGGGCATATGAGCTGTCTAAATGTATGACATGCGGTGTTTGTCTGGAAGCTTGTCCGAACGTAAATGACAGTTCCAATTTCATTGGTCCTGCTGCTATTTCCCAAGCACGTTTATTTAACGCGCATCCAACTGGTGAAATGAATGCCAGTGACCGTTTAAACGGTTTAATGGAAGACGGCGGAATTGACGGCTGCGGAAATTCTCAAAACTGTGTACAAGTTTGTCCAAAAGGAATTCCTCTGACAACTTCTATCGCAGCAATGAACCGCGCGACCAATATCCAAGCATTTAAAAACTTCTTTGGAAGCGACACAGCACTTTAATAGGTGATGGATAACAAGCGAAAAACCCTAACCACTAATCCGGTCAGGGTTTTTCTTCAACTGAAAATGAAAACGTTTTAATTAAAAGATAGAGATTGATATAAAATTGTACAAGAGAGAGGAAAAAGTTGTATGCCCCGTATTCCTTATATTGAAGATTTTTCGGCATGGGAGAAAGATTTTTCTTTCTATATCCCTATATCTGTCCGATTTTCTGAAACAGATATGTATGGTCATGTGAATAATGTTTCCCCATTTATTTATTTTGAAGAAGCGCGTATTGCCTATTTAAACAGTATCGGTTTTTTATCAAAGGATATGCGTCAAAAAGACGGAATTATTGTTGCTGATTTGCAATGTAATTATCTGAAGGAGCTCTATTTTGGCGATGATATTCGTGTTTATGTAAAAACAGCATCTGTCGGCAATACTTCTTTTGATATTCACTATAAGGTGATGAGAGAAGAGGAGGCCATCCTGACAGCTCGAGGAAGGCTAGTTTATATTGATACAGAAAAGAAAGCCCCAAAAAAGCTGTCTGATGCATTAAAGCAGAAGCTGCTGGAGACATGATCTATATTAATCGCGTTCAAACTAGATGGACACGAAGAGAATGAATAGCCAGGCTGAACGTCTAAATAGAAAAAGCTGGATGGATGATAGTTTTTTATCGTCCATCCAGCTTGCGCATTATTTAGCTCTTCTGTTTTCGCTGCTTTCAAAGAGCTTTCTTAGTTTTTAATTCCTTTCTTCTAGTTAGTAGCTAATTTTTTCTAAATGAATTTAAACTACTACTGAAGCAAGAACTTTTTGAATATCATAAATATTAGTGTCTTTCTTAAATGTTTTAGAAACAAGCGGATTGACTCCGCCTGAAATCTATATTTTAAGTTCCGCATCCATATCAAAATGTCCGGCAGTCTCCACGCTGAAATGGGAGATGCTTTTATACAGTATGGAATGATATTCTGTTTTCTTGCCGGTTAAACCTTGTTTGTCAACCAAAATCAGACGTTTATTGGTGAAAATAAATAAATCACGAATAACTTTAAAAGCTGCGCTTACTTCTTCCCCTTCAATAAATAATTGCTCGTATTCTTTCATGATTTCCTTTTCATCTACGTTTGAAGCATTTCCCATTAAACCATCTAAAATTCCCATCATTTCGTCCCCCAGTTTTATAGTTTATTTATTATACTTTTGTTTCTTCATAGCCATATCTGTAATGTATGTAAAATATTTCTCTAATTCTTTCATTTCATCCGAGCCCATTGCCTCCCATCGATCAATTTCGTGGAATCTCGAACACTCCACCCTATATTCTTTAATCAAACGACTGATTTCCGAGATTGGATTGAATTCATTTTCTAAATTTCTATTATCTGTCCTGCCTAGCAGGTAGTCCACACTTACTTCGAAATAGTCAGCTAATTTAACTACTAAATTATAATCTGGTGTTCTTGTTCCTTTTTCATAAGCAGTATATGCAGGGCGAGTGACACCAATAATAATTGATATTTCTTGTTGGGTATTTTTCTTTTCATTCCTTAATGCTGCTAATCTTTGATTAAGCATTTATTTTTATCCTCCCTATAACTATATTTTACAGTAACAATGTGTTACTTGAAATGGAATGTAACAAATAGCGACTATTCATATAAAAATCTATAAAAAAGTAACAATATGAAACTGTAATCAATTGTAACCTTAATAAGGGAGACGTGAAAAACTAAAAAAGTCAAAATACATTTCTTGAAAGCCTGTAGCAGCAAATTTAGATGTTGGATAGGAATAGAAAAGAAATGGTTTAATAAATAGGTGAGATATTCTCTGGAGCTAAAGAAAAATGAAAAAGAAATGCAGAATAAGGAAAGGATATTCCTATTCATATGTAATGTAATTTAATTAATTTAAGAAAATTTTTTAGTTATAAAAAAGATAAATACTATCTATTACTATTTGATTATATATGGTAAAATTTACTTATTACATATACAGGGGTGATCAATATGTCAAAAGAAAGAAAGCGTGTTTTGAAAAAATGGCAGTTTTTTCTAATCGCGATAATCGCAGCCGCAGCAATTTTAAGCGGTTGCGGGGATGAAGGAGAGGCAGCAGAAGAACCGGATCAAGATGAAATGAATAATGAGGAGGAGACTAAAGAAGCAGAGGAAGAAGCTGCCGAGGAGGAAGAGTCTGAAGAAGCAGAAGAACTTGCTGAAGCGGAGGAGCTTGAAGAAACGGAAGAAATAGAGGAAGAAACGGTTGAAGCGGAGGAGCCTGAAGAAGCAGAGGAGAATCCGGCTGAAGTGGAGGAATCCGAAGAGGCAGAAGAGGATCTGGCTGAAGTGATAGAACCGGAAGAAGTTGAAGAAGAACTTGTTGAAGAGGAAGCATCTGGAGAAAGCTTCTCTCAACAAAATGCAGTGAGCGCAGCTGGCGATTATTTAAATTTTACAGCTTTTTCAGAAAGCGGTTTGATAGAACAACTGGAATTTGAAGGATTTACAAATGAAGAAGCTGTTTATGCAGTCAATCAATTGGATGCAGATTGGCAAGAACAAGCAGTTTTATCGGCAGAGGATTATATAGCATTTACTAGCTTTTCAGAAAGCGGCTTGGTAGAACAGCTGGAATTTGAAGGATTCAGCAATGAACATGCGGTGAATGCAGTCAGTCAATTAGATGTAAATTGGCAGGAGCAAGCAGTATTAACAGCAGAAGATTATTTGTCTTATTCCAGTTTTTCCAAAAGCGGCTTGATTGATCAGCTCGTGTTTGAAGGGTTCAGCAATGAGCATGCTACGTATGCTGCAGAGCAAGTAGGCTTTTAAAAAGATAAATAGTATAAAAGTCACCCTGAAAATAGGGTGGCTTTTTCTTATATAAAATCTGAAGGGGCAGATTTATTATGCGGCGAGCATTTGATTGTTAAACCTTTCATTACTTTTAAAAATAAAAAGTCTGAGCTCTTTTTTCAAAGCTCAGACTAAAAAGCACCTTCATATAGCCTTAGTTTATACCTGTAAGGAATGACGATAAAGTATACGATTGTATGGTGAGTCCTGCCGTAGCATCTCACCACTGAATGCATGTATTGATTTGAGTTCAAAACAAAAATAGAATAAAAAAGAAAATAAATGTATTTTGATCTCGAACGACATGCTGGTGTATCATTTTTTCTTTTTTGTGTGTTTACAGTTTTAATTCGCCCATGCGAAGCAATTCAACAACAGCCTGTGAACGGCCTTTTACCCCCAGTTTTTGCATCGCGTTTGAAATGTGGTTCCTCACAGTTTTTTCTGAGATGAATAGCTCTTGGGCAATCTCTTTTGTTGTTTTATCTTGTACCAATAGTTCAAACACTTCTTTCTCGCGTTTGGTCAGCAGCTGCTTCGGTTTATACCCATTATCCTTCAAATGTTACCCCCTCCTTGCTTTATAGAACTGCATCATGAAGGGAAATTATTTAGTCGATATAGCTTATGAAGGCTGAAACAAAAGAGTGCGTACATTTTTAAAGGTATTTGCCTTGGACGGCTTTAAAAAAGTTTTCAAGAAGCGATTTTTAGTTTACTATGTAATACAAGCAGCAAGAAAATGACTTCATAACCATTGCTATTTAATTAGTGTTAAAATACCAGGAGCAATTCTTACTTTTAGGGGGTATCAATGTGGAAAAAAATAAAGAATTGGAAAAGAATAAAGATGTAGAAGCAGTGAATAAAATGGAAAAACAATTAAGGTATATTTCTGGCATGATTAAACAAAATGGCAGGAAAATATTACATCATTATCCGATTACTTCGCCGCAGTTTATTGCCTTGCAGTGGCTGCTGGAAGAAGGAGATTTGACCGTTGGCGAATTGTCGAACCGTATTAGCCATGCATTTAGTACGACGACAGACTTAGTTGACCGTTTAGAGAAAAATGAATTAGTAGAGCGTGTCCGTGATACAAATGACCGGCGCGTGGTGCGCATCCATCTTCTGGAAAAAGGGAAGCATATTATTGAAGAAGTAATCCAAAAACGTCAGGAATATTTGCAGGATGTTTTATCTTCATTTTCAGATGAGCAGAAAGAAACGTTGAATGATTTGTTAGGCTTTTTGCATGATGAAATGAAGCAAGTTAATGAGAAGTAGCAATAGCAAAAAGGGAGAGAGCGCTTTGGAACAGCCAATTGGTGTAATAGATTCAGGAGTGGGCGGGTTAACGGTTGTTCATGAACTAATGAGACAGCTGCCTAAAGAGCCGCTTATTTACTTAGGAGATACAGAAAGATGCCCATACGGACCGAGAACGAAAGAAGAGGTAAAACAATTCACATGGGAAATGGTCCGTTTTTTACTTAAAAAAAATATAAAAATGCTTGTGATTGCTTGTAATACGGCAACCGCATTTACAATAGAAGAGTTACAAGAAAAATTGGATATTCCGGTTATTGGCGTTATCAAGCCTGGCGCGAGGGCTGCAATCAAATCTACGGAGAATAATTATATCGGTGTAATTGGAACAGAAGGAACGGTGCAGAGCGGTGCATATAGTTATGCACTACGTCAAATCAAGTCTGATATTGAGGTTATTTCTTTAGCTTGCCCTGCTTTTGTTCCGATGGTGGAAAAAGGGATCCTGGACGGGCCGGAAGCAAAACAAGTAGTGGAAACAACCCTGGTGCCTATTTTAGAGCATGATCAAATGGATACATTGATTTTAGGCTGTACGCATTATCCACTATTAAAGGATACTATTCAAGCGGTGGCAGGAGAGAAAATTACTGTTATTTCTTCCAGTGAAGAAACGGCAAGAGAGACGAGTACAACATTAGATATTCATCAAATTGCGAATGGCGATGACCCGATGCCGCCCCATGAATTTTATGCGACAGGAGATTTGAATATTTTTATCGAAATCACACAGAAGATTTTTAAAGATAGTAATTTTGGTGTGCTGACAATTAAACATGCAGATTTGCGTCATGTTTAATCTCAGTAGCTTTAACTCCTATGCAGATGAGAGTGAATCTTTGCATAGGAGTTTTTTCTCACAGCTGCATATTAACCTGACAACATTGCTGCGATTATTCGCTCCATCGTAAAGAGCCATGCGTCGAAACCTCCACTGATTAAAGTTTCAGTTTATGTGGTCTTTTTTCAGATATAAAATGAAACTTCCTTTATAAACTATCTAAATCATGGTCTATTTCTCGGGGTGGGCTCGTATGATTAATAGTACAAACCATCTTGGGAGGTAGTTGCATGAGTAAAATGATAATCCGATTAATCGTGGCTTTTGGAATATTAGTCTTGTTGGCAGGATGTTTTAAAGGAGAACAGTCATCAAAAGAGGTGGATCCTCCGCAAAATGCAGAAGCAGTAAATGGGGAAGAAACAGCAGATGATGAAGCAGCAAACGAGGAAGATGCTGCAGCTCCTCCTGAGGAAGCAGAAGATACGGTTTCTAGAGAGTTGTATTTAATTGATTCAAACGGGATGGTTGCCTCACAAATGATTGAGCTTCCAATTCCTGAAACAAATCAAGTGGCGCAGCAAGTTATTGAATATATGGTTAAAGGCGGTCCAATCACTCCAATGCTGCCAAACGGCTTCCAAGCTGTGCTTCCGGAGGATACAGAGGTCCTTGGCATTGATCTTCAAGAAGACGGTACAATTGTCGTAGATTTATCCGGAGAATTTTCCGATTATGAAGCAGCATCTGAGCTTCCTATTTTAGAAGCTGTTACACACACGCTGACACAATTTGAGAATGTTAATAAGGTCAAGCTTCGGGTGGATGGAGTCGATTTAAAGGAAATGCCAGTAAATGGTACACCGATCAATAATGGTTATACACGGGCAAAGGGAATCAATTTGACCAATAATGATACATTAGACTATTTTAACAGTAGTCCAGTTACCATGTTTTATCCGGTAGAACAGGAAAATAACCGTTATTATGTTCCTGTTACACAATATGTCGAGATGGATGATGAAAATGATTTAACAGGCGTTGTGAATGAACTGGTAGACGGTCCAGGCTATCAAAATCATGTTGTGAATGTTTTTAGCCCGGAAGCAGCCTTGACAGCAGATCCGGTTATAGAGGAAGGAGTTGTCCATCTGACATTTAATGAAGGTATCCTGATGGATTCCGAGCAAAATATTATCTCAGATGAAGTGATGGAGACTATGGTCAGAACGTTAACGCAGCGGCCAAACATCGATGCGGTAAATGTTCAGGTTGAAAATGTGGATGAAGTATTTAATGAAAATGGAGAGCCTTATTCTGCACCGGTGTCAGCAGATATATATACACCAAGTGAAGAATTATAAAAGGATTGCAATGTGCGATGAAGCATCTGGAGAGCAGTTTACCTGTTCTTGAGGTGCTTTTTTCTTTGAACGGATAATTTGAAGATACATACTTCTTTTAACAGCATTCTCATGTTTCTTTTTTCGAAAATATGATAAGCTATGTAATGTGAAATAAGGAGGAAAATAGATGGAAAGACAGGATAATCGAAAACCAAATGAATTGCGGCCGATAAAAATAACACCGGGCTATATTACACATCCGGAGGGGTCTGTATTAATTGAAATGGGCCAGACAAAGGTTATTTGTAATGCGAGTATTGAAGATAGAGTGCCGCCATTTATGAGAGGCCAGGGAAAAGGATGGATTACAGCGGAATATGCAATGCTGCCGCGTGCAACAGAGCAGCGTAATATTCGTGAATCTTCTAAAGGAAAAGTGAGCGGCAGAACGATGGAGATTCAACGTTTGATTGGACGAGCACTACGTTCAGTTGTTGACCTTTCCAAAATCGGGGAACGGACCATCTGGATTGATTGTGATGTTATTCAAGCGGATGGCGGAACTAGAACAGCTTCCATTACAGGTGCTTATGTCGCTATGGCAATTGCACTTCATCAGCTTGTTGAAAAGAAAGTGCTGAAGGAGCTTCCTTTAACTGATTTCTTAGCGGCAATTTCAGTTGGTGTATTGCCTGAGGGATGTGAGGTACTTGATCTGAATTATCAGGAAGACAGTACAGCGGATGTCGATATGAATATTGTGATGACTGGTAAAGGGGAATTTGTAGAACTGCAGGGAACTGGAGAAGAAGCTACATTTAGTCCAAAGCAATTACAAGCGATGCTCGGTTTAGGTGAGCAAGGTATTCAGGAATTGATCAGCCAGCAGAAAGAAACGCTTGGCTCTATTGCAGATTTGGTTAACCAAGACTGATTTCATTGGGGGAGATACCATGAAGAAGATTATTATTGCAACAAAAAATAAAGGAAAAGTAAAAGAATTTAGAGATTTCTTTGCTCCTCATCATATTGAGGTAGTTTCCCTGCTTGATTTAGACGAGGACATTCCAGATATTGAGGAGACAGGGGAGAGCTTTGTAGAAAATGCAGCTATCAAAGCGGAGCAAATTTCTAATCGTTTCCAAAAGACAGTGCTGGCTGATGATTCAGGGCTGGTTATTGACAGTTTAGAAGGAAGACCCGGAGTGTATTCCGCCCGTTATGCCGGCGAACCGACAGATGATCAAGCGAATATTGATAAGGTTCTGGAGGAAATGAAGGAAATTCCTGAAGGCGAACGCGGAGCCCGCTTTGTCTGTGTCTTAGCAATTGCTCAGCCTGGTCAGGAGCCGTTGTTTGTAACTGGGTATTGTGAAGGTCATATTCAAACGGAACAGAGTGGAGAAAATGGTTTCGGCTACGATCCTATTTTTGTACCGGAGGGTTATGAAAAAACAATGGCAGAGCTGGATCCGGCTGAAAAAAATCAAATCAGCCATCGGAAAATAGCGATGAATCAATTGGAACAAAATATACATTTGCTCTAAGGAATAAAGAGGAGGAGTATAATGACAAGCGTACTGATTACAAGTGACAGTCACGGGTTGACGAAAGAACTGGAAGAAATGACGGAAAAGCATGCTGCAGATTTATACATCCATTGCGGTGATTCGGAGCTGGATTTTGATGCGGCAGAGTTGAGCGCTTTTTATAAAGTTGGAGGAAATTGTGATTTTGATTCGCTTTATCCAGAACAAGAAATGTTAGATTTAAATGGTCTTCGTTTCTTTGTAACGCATGGTCATCTTCACCAAGTGAAAGGAAGCTTGACCAACCTATCCTATGCAGCAGAAGAGTATGCTGCAAATGTCGTATGCTTTGGTCATACCCATATTGCCGGTGCTCAAAAAATGGGGAATCAATTATTTATCAATCCAGGGAGTATTCGTATGCCTAGAAATCGTGTGGAAAAAACATACGCTGTTTTAAGCTGGGAAAATACAGATGAAGTGCAGGTAGACTTCTACACTTTAAAAGATGGAAAAATAGAAGATATGAGCTATCGTACTTCTTTGTAAAACGAAACTTCATACATTGATAATGTTATGGACGACTCTCCGTGATAAATAAGATAAAAGCAGTTCATATTTTTCTGAAAAGAGAATGTGAACTGCTTTTATTGCTTTCACTAGAGAATTTTCAAGCTGTTTTTCCCTTGTGTACCGAGGGTTTTCGTCATTTTTATGAAGCCGAGAAATAAAAATTAAAAATCTGTTGACAAAAACTTCTATCCCACATATAATATTACTTGTCCGTTAAAAACGGTGCACATCATTTCATACATAAAACACGGTAATTGCGGGTGTAGTTTAATGGTAAAACCTCAGCCTTCCAAGCTGATGACGAGGGTTCGATTCCCTTCACCCGCTCCATCATGTCCCAGTAGCTCAGCAGGATAGAGCAACAGCCTTCTAAGCTGTGGGTCGCAGGTTCGAATCCTGCCTGGGACGTAAACAGTTTAAAAAGCTCAAAACCTCAATTAATAAGGTTTTGAGCTTTTTTGGTTTCTAGAAAAAGATAATTGGCTCTATATTAAAAACTGGGCTTGCAGGGATATGAATAAATTCAGTTAAGAAAGAAACTAGCTGACGTTATTTTTCGGGTGCAGCAGCTTACATCTATATCACGAATGATTTATAATGCATAGATTTTGATGAAGTGCCTAAAATGAATTTAACTATCTTTTGCAAATTAATATAGACCCGCTGCTTTTTTAAGGGTAACATGATAATGAGACAGGAAGGTTAAACCTGCTGCAGATATAATCTGAAAAAAATAGTTTAAATAGTGCAGGATAGGGTATAACAGATTTGAAGAAAATTTTTGGAAACCCAGAATAGAGGTGAACAAATGAAAGATAGTGCTAAAGTGATATTATTTCCGAATACGAAAAAACAATTGGAAGAAGAAGGTTTGCATGCATTAAAGGAAAAAAGGTACAAAGAGGCATTAGATAAATTAAACAGTCTGATTGCATATCATGAAGGAAGCCATGAAATATACATTGGTAAATTAATGTGTTTGATGGAATTAGGAAAGTATAAGGATGCAGAGCAGCTCAGTGAAGAACTGCTGGCCAGAAAAGACGCACATTATTATCATTACTTCCATATTTATTTAACCATTCTTTTTCAAACAAGCCAGTATCAGCATTTGATGGATTTGTTAGAAATAGAATTTGAGCATAATATGATTCCTGACATGCTTCAAGAGCCTTTTCAGCAGTTATATGAAATGAGCGGCAATATGAAGATTGGGATCGATGAAGATAATGCCGTCAGTTTTATGAAAGAACTTAAGGAAGCTGTAAGGGATGATGATTATCTGAAGCAATGGAATATCATTGATAACCTTCGGCGGATACAGGCAAATCCGGAGGAAGAAAATATCAGACTGCTTGAAAATCCTCAAGTGCATCCTGTTATTAAAACTGCTTTATTAGAATGGTTCAAAGAAACAGGCGTAGAAAGATCTGTCTACATACATAAATTTGAGGCAATGATGGTTACTCAGCCGACGGAATTGATCCAGATATCTGAAGAGAAAAGCTATATAGCTATAACGGAAGAATTAGAAAAAAGGGCAGAAGCCAATCCATCTCTATTAAATTTGATTGAGCAGCTTGTATATCGATACTTTTACGTGACTTATCCATTTACACCGAAAGAGAGTGATATGTTTTCTTTTGCAGAAGCCGTCTATATTCTTGGAAATGACTATTTACAGCTGGATTTGCAGCTGGACGAATTGAATGAAACTGCCCAATCATGGATAGAGTCTATAAAAATTTGTAACTCGCTTTATTTAAGTATCATTGAAGAGTAGGTAGTAAAATGCTTGAAACACAAAAGATATGTGTTATAATGAGGTGGTTGTAAATCAGGAAAAATGATTGATCAAATGAATAATGAAATGCAATGATAGATTTGATTTTGGAGGGAATAATAATGACAACAAAATGGGAAAAACAAGAAGGTAATAAAGGAGTATTAACGTTTGAAGTATCTGTTGAAGACTTTGATCAAGCGTTAGACCAAGCGTTCAAAAAGGTATCGAAGGATGTTCAGATTCCTGGTTTCCGTAAAGGGAAAATTCCACGCAGTATTTTTGAAAAACGCTTTGGCGTAGAATCTCTATATCAGGACGCAGTAGATATTGTACTTCCTAGTGCTTATTCTAAAGCAGTTGATGAAGCTGAGATTTTCCCAATTGCACAGCCTTCTATCGACATTGATCAGATTGAAAAAGGACAACCGCTTGTTTTCACTGCGGAAGTAGAAGTGAAACCAGAGGTGAAACTTGGTGAATATAAAGGTTTAGAAGTGGAAGAAAAATCTGTAGAAGTAACTGATGAAGATGTAGAACAGGAAATCGAAAATCTTCGTGAACGCCAAGCAGAATTAGTTGTAAAAGAAGATAGCGAAATCGAAGACGGCGATACTGCTGTTATCGATTTTGAAGGATTCAAAGATGGCGTTGCTTTTGAAGGCGGACAAGGTGAAAATCATTCACTGGAAATTGGTTCCGGACAATTTATCCCTGGCTTTGAAGAACAATTGATTGGTAAAAAAGCTGGTGATGAAACAGAAGTAGAAATCACTTTCCCTGAAGAGTACCATGCGGAAGATTTAGCTGGTCAGGACGCAGTCTTTAAAGTGAAAATTCATGAAGTAAAAGCAAAAGAATTACCAGAACTGGATGATGAATTTGCAAAAGATGTTGATGAAGAAGTAGAAACACTTGATGAATTGAAAGCAAAAAAACGTGAAGAACTGGAAACAAACAAAAAACAACAAGCTGAAAATGAACAGCGTGAAGAATTACTTCAACAAGCTTCAGATAATATCGAGGTAGAGATTCCAGAAGCAATGGTAGACACAGAAGTAAATCAGATGGTTCGCGAATTTGAACAACAGCTTCAAATGCAAGGCATGACATTAGAAATGTACAGCCAATTCTCAGGACAAGATGAGAATGCTTTGAAAGAACAAATGCGTGAAGATGCTGAAAAGCGTGTAAAAACTAACTTGACGTTAGAAGCAATTGCTGAAGCTGAAAATCTTGAAGCTACAGAAGAGGATATCGATGCAGAGCTTGAAAAAATGGGCTCTATGTACGGAGTTGAGAAAGAACAGCTTCTACAAATGCTTGGCGGTTCCACAGAAACATTAGAAAATGATTTAAAAATGCGTGCTGCAATTGAATTCTTAGCTGAAAACAGCAAAACAAAATAATTTTTATAAACAAGTGAAAAAAGAGGATAAATAAGACAAGGTGCGCCGAGAGACGTGCCTTGTCTTTCCTGTTAATTAGGACAGTGTCGAATAAACGAAGATTTTGTCAAAAGCGGTATTTGTTCCAGGATATAAAGTATACTATACAGATGGAATTGCAAATAGTTGACATTTAAAAGAATTGATTCATACTGTATAGACACACTTATCATAGGATTATCTTTAGAAAATATAAAAAGTATATTGTTTTGTATTTCTATTTGTATCTGATATGATGAATTATAAAGCTGACTGCTAATCCGATACGGCACATGTAGGAGTGAATGAATATGTTGAATTTAGAAGCCGGGATGGGACAATCAAATTGCTCTTTTTGTGGGAAGAACGAAAAAGAAGTTCAGAAATTAGTAGCTGGCCCTGGCGTTTATATATGTAACGAATGTGTTAGGAAAGTCTCAGAGATTGTTGAGGAAGGCGGCGAAAAGTAATGTTTAAATTTAATGAAGAAAAAGGACAATTAAAATGTTCTTTTTGTGGCAAAGGCCAAGAACAAGTACGAAAGCTGGTAGCTGGTCCCGGTGTTTATATATGTGATGAATGTATTGAATTATGCACAGAAATCGTTGAGGAAGAGCTTGGCACCGAGGAAGGCATGGAAATGAATGAGATTCCAAAGCCAAAAGAAATCTGTGATACACTTGATGATTACGTAATTGGTCAAGATAAAGCCAAAAGAAATCTTTCTGTAGCAGTATATAACCATTACAAACGTGTTAATTCCGGCATGCATAATGGGGATGTAGAAATCTCTAAAAGTAATATTGCCATGATTGGGCCTACAGGAAGCGGTAAAACACTCTTAGCTCAAACATTAGCAAGAATTATTAATGTACCATTTGCAATGGCTGATGCAACATCATTAACAGAAGCAGGATATGTAGGAGAGGATGTAGAAAATATTCTTCTCAAACTGATCCAAGCTGCTGATTATGATGTAGAAAAAGCAGAAAAAGGAATCATTTATATTGATGAGATTGACAAAGTAGCAAGAAAATCTGAAAATCCATCGATTACAAGAGATGTTTCCGGAGAAGGCGTACAGCAGGCGCTTCTAAAAATCTTAGAAGGAACAGTAGCAAGCGTACCTCCTCAAGGTGGAAGGAAGCATCCGCATCAAGAATTTATCCAAATCGATACAACCAATATTTTATTTATTGTCGGCGGTGCATTTGACGGTATTGATCAAGTAATCAAGCGTCGTATAGGTAAAAAAGTAATTGGTTTTGGTGCAAATGAAGAGCAGGAAGAATTGGATACAGCACAATTGCTGTCTAAAGTTCTTCCGGAAGATTTATTACGCTATGGTTTAATCCCAGAATTTATTGGACGTATTCCGGTAATTGGCAGTCTTACTCCGCTGGATGAAGATGCCCTGATTGAAATTTTGACTAAACCAAAGAATGCACTTGTTAAACAGTATCAAAAGCTGTTTGAAATTGATAATGTCGAGCTTGAATTTGAACAGGATGCGCTTATCGAAATTGCTAAGAAAGCTATTGAACGGAAGACTGGTGCACGCGGACTTCGTTCTATCATAGAAGGAATCATTGTAGATGTTATGTTCGACCTTCCTTCTAGAGAAGACGTAGAAAAATGCATCATTACAAAGGACACTGTTATCCAGGAAGATGGAAGTCCAAAACTTGTTTTCCAGGACGGTACCGTTCAAGAAGGAAATGAGAAGTTACCAAAGGAAAGTGCATAAGCATAAACGGTTGAGGAATGCAGATTCTGGTCAGAATCTGCATTCTTCCTCTTTTCTGCTGGTATAGGACGTGCTTTCAGTAAAATCTTCTTTTATCACGATGCCCGATTGGCGAAACTCCTGATGAATAAATGTTTCGTTTTATAAAATGACTATAATAATCATAGATACCTGAATACTTGTTTATAATAAAAGAAGGTATGATGGTGTTTACATTTTGTTGATTTTTTTTTACACTTAGAAAGAGCCTTACAGAGAAAATACATAAAAAATGAAAATAGGGGGTGAATGTATGACAGCAAACTATTTAAAAATGCCGCTGCTGCCTCTGCGGGGGTTGATTGTGTTTCCGTCGATGGTATTACACCTTGATGTAGGAAGGGATAAGTCTATTGCTTCTTTGGAACAAGCTATGTTAGCTGATCAATACATATTTTTAGCTTCACAGAAAAAAATGAATTCAGATGATCCGAGTTCTGCTGACATCTACAATATTGGAACCGTTGCAAAAATTAAACAGATTACGAAGCTGCCGAATGGAACACAACGAGTACTTGTAGAAGGGTTCTATCGGGCGGAGGTTATTCGTTATCTGGAAGAAGAAGAAAACTTTATTGTAGAGGCAGAAGAAAAAGAGGAGATTGTTGGAGACAGCTATGAAACTGAAGCTTTAATGCGTACGCTGCTTGAACAATTCCAACAGTACATAAAGGTTTCACGTAAATTAACGGATGAAACATTTGAAACCGTTGGCGATATTGATCATCCGGGCCGCTTAGCGGATATGATTACCTCACATCTTTCTTTAAAGCTGGATGACAAGCAGGAGATATTAGAATGCTTTGATGTCACGGAAAGAATACATAAGCTTCTGGATATTATTGCGGATGAGCGGAAGATTTTATCCATTGAAAAGAAAATCGGTCAAAAGATTAAAACTTCCATGGAAAAAACTCAGAAAGAATATTATTTAAGAGAGCAATTAAAGGTGATACAAAAAGAATTGGGAGACCGTGACGGCAGAACTGGCGAATTGGAACAGCTCAGAACAAAAATTGAACAGTCTGATATGCCTGAAAGAATTACCACCGTTGCGATGAAGGAATTAGGACGTTACGAAAAGGTCCCGCAGTCATCTGCTGAAAGCTCTGTCATCCGAAATTATATTGAGTGGCTTGTTGCGCTTCCATGGCAAACCAAAACAGAAGATAATATTCAAATGAAGAAAGCTGAAAAAGTGTTAAATGCAGATCACTATGGATTAGAAAAGGTGAAGGAACGCATTTTAGAATACTTAGCTGTTCAAAAGCTTACTAATACGATAAAGGGGCCGATTTTATGTCTGGTCGGACCGCCTGGAGTCGGGAAGACTTCTCTAGCGAAGTCGATTGCCAACGCAATCGACCGGAATTTTGTCCGTATTTCTTTAGGCGGCATTCGGGATGAAGCGGAAATTCGCGGACATCGCCGAACTTATATCGGCGCCATGCCGGGAAGAATTATGCAAGGAATGCGGCGGGCTGAAACGGTTAATCCGGTATTTTTATTAGATGAAATTGAGAAAATGTCCAATGATTTTCGGGGCGATCCTTCTTCAGCTATGCTGGAGGTACTGGATCCAGAACAAAATCATAACTTTAGTGATCATTACATTGAAGAGACCTATGATTTATCTAATGTATTGTTTATTGCTACTGCAAATAACATCAACAGTATTCCAGAGCCGTTATTGGATCGGATGGAATTAATCTCTATCCCGGGGTATACAGAGGTTGAAAAGCTGCATATCGCGAAACGTCACCTTATACCAAAACAAATTAAAGAAAATGGACTGACTAAAAGTAAAATACAAATTCGTGAGTCTTCTATCATGAAATTAATCCGCACATATACGAGGGAGGCAGGCGTCCGCGGTTTAGAAAGACAAATTGCGACGCTTTGCCGGAAAGCGGCTAAAGAGCTTGTCTCTGATGAAAGCAAGGACAGGATTATTATAACCGATCGCATTGTAGAAGAATATCTGGGCAAGCCGGCATACCGATATGGATTGATTGAAGAGGAAAATCAGGTTGGAGCGGCAACAGGGCTTGCATATACAACAGCTGGCGGAGATATTTTATCGATAGAGGTAACGCATTATCCGGGGAAAGGGAGCCTAAAGCTGACTGGTAAACTTGGCGGCGTTATGCAGGAATCGGCGCAAGCTGCGTTTAGCTATGTGCGTTCTCGTACAGAACAGTTGAATATAGAACCCGATTTTTATGAAAAATACGATATTCATATCCATGTTCCTGCCGGTGCAACACCTAAAGATGGTCCGTCAGCCGGAATTACCATTGCAACAGCCCTCGTATCTTCCTTGACAGGGCGTCCTATCAAAAGAGAAGTAGGAATGACCGGTGAAATTACACTTCGCGGGCGTGTCTTGCCTATTGGCGGATTAAAAGAAAAAGCATTAAGTGCACATCGCGCCGGATTGACGACGATTATTCTTCCGGAAGATAATGAAAAAGATATAGAAGACATTCCAGAAAGTGTCCGTGAGGGGCTTCAGTTTATCCCGGTGAAGCATTTAGATGAAGTATTAGAAATCGCGTTGGTAAAGGAGGATGAACCAAATGAAAGTTAATCAAGCAGAAATTGTAATCAGTGCTGTCAGTGAGAAGCAATATCCGCAGGAGCAATATCCTGAGTTTGCGCTGGCTGGCCGTTCAAATGTCGGAAAATCTTCCTTAATCAACAAGCTGATTAACCGGAAAAACTTGGCAAGGACTTCTTCCAAGCCGGGAAAAACACAAACGTTAAATTTCTATCTGATAAATGAATCTCTTTATTTTGTCGATGTTCCGGGTTATGGATATGCACAGGTATCTAAGAAAGAACGGGCAAAATGGGGCGGCATGATGGAAGAGTATTTTAAAAACAGAGAACCGCTCCGGGCTGTTATTTTAATTACTGATTTACGCCATGAACCGACGACTGATGATGTTCAGATGTATGATTATTTGAAGTTTTTTGAGCTTCCGGTCATCGTAATCGGGACAAAGCTGGATAAAATCCCAAAAACAAAGAAGGACAAGCATATTAAGCGATCTAAGAAGGTTTTAGAAATAGATCCAGATGATATTTTTATTCCTTTTTCCGCAGAAACCGGCGAAGGCAAGGATGCGGTTTGGGGAGCGATAAAATCTTTTATCGCGGAGGAGCGTCCGTAAAACTTCCGCCTGAGTGAAGTTTTCTTATAAGAGAAGATAAAATAAGGATACAGCCAGAAATTAAAATTTCTGGCTGTATCCTTATTTGCGTTTGAGCATAAACATACCTAAGAGAATAAGCAGAATCGGCCAAAATCGTTCTAAGAGCGAAACAATCGGTTCAAGCCAGCTGGTGTATATAGAAAGCTGTTCCGAAAAAAGAAATAGCAGGCCTAATAAAATAGAGAAAAGACCTAAGAAAAATCCTTTTTTTGTTTTGGTATAACGGATAATAAAGGCAAGTCCTATAATAATGAAATAAACAGACCAGTCATCGATCCAAAAAGAGTAATGTTTGACTCCATGAAGATGAATGCCGATTCCAAAAAGTAATGTACCTATAAATAAATTCTGGTATGTTTTTGTTGTATAGCTATGAATGATGATACCAATTCCAATTACAATCAGGAAAGATTGCCATGAATAAAGGTCAACAAAAAAAGGAACCCGAAGCTCCCGCAGTAAAAGAAAAATACCGATTCCGATACATAAATAAGCAAGCAGTGAATGCTTTCTTTTCATCGAAAAACCTCCCAAATGTCTCTGTTTCTGTGCTGCAAATGATGATACCTGTTGTAACAGACACCCCCTTAAAAAGCAAGTACATTGTCTCTTAAAGTGAGTTCCTTGCTATAATGGGTCAGTTATGTTACATTACAGTCGGAATAAGTTGTTGCAGCGGTCGTTTTTATTTAGCTGGAATGAATCATTTTATCATACATATCTTTATGTTACGTACGAATTGTTTCAGATTCTGTTCACATTTTAGCACGAAAAGCACTTCATGACATGTTATAATGATTATTAGATAATAATCATAAAAAGTTTGAATCATTTAATCATAATGGGGGTAGTACGGTGCATATTTTAAAGGTTGGTTTTAATTACAAAACAACCCCTGTAGAAATTAGGGAAAAGTTTACATTTAATGAAGAAAAATTGTCAGAAGCAATGATTGTATTGAAGGAACAGAAGAGTATTCTGGAAAATGTAATTGTTTCAACATGTAATCGGACGGAAGTATACGCAGTTGTTGATCAGCTTCATACTGGCAGATATTATATTAAACAATTTTTAGCAGATTGGTTTGGAGAAGAAAAAGAAACCTTTTCAACTTACTTGCACATTACGGAGGATGATGGTGCAATGGAGCATTTGTTTCGCGTGACGACTGGACTCGATTCCATGGTTCTTGGCGAAACACAGATTCTTGGCCAGCTGAAGCAGGCTTTTTCAAAAGGACAACTGGCAAATACAACGGGTACCATTTTTAATGAACTGTTTAAGCAGGCCATTACATTCGGGAAGCGGATGCATAAAGAGACAGGTATCGGTGAACATGCTGTCTCCATCAGCTATGCAGCTGTGGAATTAGCAAAAGAAAAGTTCGGAGACTTGAGTAATAAGCATGTAGCTATTTTAGGCGCCGGTAAAATGGGCGAATTAGCAGCGAAAAACATTCAAGGTGCTGGAGTAAAGGATATCACTGTCATTAATCGCACACAGGAGAAAGCAAAAATGATGGCAGAGAAATTTGAAGCTAAGGTTGCCGGGATGGATGAACTATCTGTTGTATTAGAAGAAGCGGATATCCTGATTAGTTCTACCGGTTCAGAGTCTGTTGTTTTATCAAAAGAAGATATTGAAAAGGTACAAAGTAAACGGCAGGATAAAGAACTATTCTTAGTAGATATTGCGGTTCCCCGGGATATTGATCCGGAAATTGCTGAAGTTAATCAAGTTGCTTTATTTGATATTGATCACCTGCAGAATATTGTGGATGAACATCTGGAGTCTCGAAAAGCAGCAGCAGAACAAATTGAAATATCCTTAGAGGAAGAAATTGTCCAATTCAAGGAATGGATGAAAACATTAGGTGTTATCCCGGTTATATCTGCTCTAAGACAAAAAGCGCTATCTATCCAATCCGAAACAATGCAAAGTATTGAACGGAAAATTCCAAGCTTAACGGATCGCGAGAAAAAAGTGCTTAATAAGCATACGAAAAGTATTATAAATCAGTTACTGAAAGAGCCGATTACGCAGGCGAAAGAATTGGCAGGTGCTGAGCAGGCAGATGAGGCGTTGCAATTATTTATTGATATTTTTGGGATTGAGAATGAGGTAAGAGAAGAATTTGCGAAACAGCTGAAAAAGAATGATGCATTCACCAAATTTACGCAAGAGGAAGCCTCCTCATTCAAGGTTATTGAACGAGTAACCACTGCCTAAGCAGGATGGATTCATTCTGTTTACATCATTCACATCCAACCAGAAGGTCATTTCATTTACTTTCTGGTTGCTTTTTATTGTAGAAGAAACCTGGAAAGGTCGAGGAGGACACATCATGCGAAAAATAATTGTTGGTTCGAGAAAAAGTAATTTAGCCATGACACAAACGAAATGGGTTATTGATCAGCTGAAAAAAGCTGGTGTAGAAAATGAATTTGAGATTAAAAAGATTGTTACAAAGGGAGACCAAATCCTGGATGTAACCCTATCGAAAGTTGGTGGAAAAGGTCTGTTTGTAAAAGAAATTGAAAAAGCGATGTTTGACAAAGAAATTGATTTTGCCGTACACAGTATGAAGGATATGCCTTCTTCTCTTCCAGAAGGGCTGGAGATTTCCTCTATTCCTGACAGAGAAGACCACCGCGATGCTTATATTGCGAAAAATAATATCAAATTAGCAGACCTGAAAGAAGGCTCGATTATCGGCACAAGCAGCTTACGCAGAGGGGCACAAATTCTTGCAGCCAGACCAGATTTAGAGATTAAATGGATTCGTGGAAATGTGGAAACACGTATCCGAAAATTAAATGAGGAAGACTACGATGCCATTATCTTAGCTGTATCCGGTTTGAAGCGGGTTGGTTTAAGTGAGAATCTGATTACAGAATACCTGGATCCGGAAATCTGTGTACCTGCTGTAGGACAGGGTTCGCTTGCCATTGAAAGCCGTGAAGATGATACAGAATTAAAAGAAATCGTTCAAAGGATCCATAATGAATATACAGCCAAAACAGTATTAGCGGAACGTACTTTCCTGCATTTATTAGAGGGAGGGTGTCAAGTTCCAATCGGCGGCTATGCTTATTTAGATGGCGAAGAAATCGTCTTAACTGCTTTAGTAGGAACCCCTGACGGAAAAACAATCCTGAAAGAAGTCGTCCGCGGTAATGACTCTGTTCAAGTTGGTAAGCAGGCGGCTGAAATATTAATAAATCAGGGAGCTAAAGATATCGTTGACCGTGTCAAAGAGGAGATGGAATAATCATGGGAAAGCCGCTTCACGGGGAGCGCATATTGATTACGAGAGAAGAGACAAAAGCTGCTGAAATGGCTGACAAAGTCACGAAGCTGGGCGGTAGTCCAGTTATTGTCCCAATGATTGAAATAAATTTTCCAGAAAAACTTGAGGATACTGCTATACTGGAACGCCTCTCGGATTTCAGCTGGGTATTCATGACAAGCGCTAACGGTGTGGATGGTTTTTTTCAGCTGCTCCGTAAACAGCAGATAACGTTTCCGGAAGGATTGAAGATAGGAATCGTCGGCAAGAAAACAGAAAAGGTATTGCATCGATATGGTTATGCTGCTTCCTTTGTTCCGGAAACCTTTGATGCGCAGGCGATGGCAGAAGCGTTTATCTCTTTTTACACATCGGATAAGCCGGTGCTGCTGATACGGGGTAATTTATCAAGGCCGACGCTTCCAGAAAAGCTAAAAGAAGCCCAGATTGCTTATGAAGCATTGGAAGTGTATGAGACAACGTATTGTGTGGAATCAAAACAGAAGTTGAATCAAGAGCTTCCAACTGTTGATTATATAACGTTTACAAGCCCATCAACAGCAGAGGCGTTTGTACAATTAGCGGAATGTATACCGAATAATGCAACCTATATTTGTATCGGTAATACGACGGAAGATAAGGCAAGGGAATTAGGGATTCCTGATGTATATACGTCCATACCATATACAACAGATGCGATGTTGGATTTAATTTCAACGATTGCAAACGAAAGGAAGATAAATCATGAGTGAATTCACATTTGACAGACATCGGCGTTTGCGTTCATCCGTTTCGATGCGCGCACTCGTTCAAGAAACACACTTACGGGCAACGGATTTTATTTATCCGATATTTGTTATTGAAGGAGAAGACATCCGTAATGAGGTTTCGTCAATGCCGGGAGTTTTCCAGGTTTCTTTTGATCATTTATTGAAAGAAGTGGAGGAAGCGTATCAATTAGGAATCCGTTCGCTTATTTTATTTGGCGTGGTAGAAGAAAAGGATGAAATCGGATCCGAGGCTTTTCATGATCATGGAATTATTCAGGAAGCAACAAGAATCGTGAAACAGGCGTATCCGGAAATGCTTGTTGTTGCGGATACCTGTTTATGCGAGTATACCTCGCATGGACATTGCGGCGTGATTGAAAACGGAGATGTAGCCAACGATGCTTCTCTGGAGCTGTTAGCTAAAACAGCTGTATCTCAAGCAAAAGCAGGTGCCGATATTATTGCTCCTTCCAATATGATGGACGGATTTGTAACTGTCATCCGCCATGCTTTGGATGAAGCCGGTTTTCACCATATTCCGATTATGTCCTATGCGGTGAAATATGCTTCCGCTTATTACGGTCCTTTCCGTGATGCAGCAGACAGCACACCTCAATTTGGAGACAGGAAAACCTACCAGATGAACCCGGCTAACCGTTTAGAGGCAATTCGTGAAGCGAAATCGGATATTAAAGAAGGCGCTGATTTCTTAATTGTCAAACCGAGCCTGTCTTATATGGATATTATGCGGGAAGTGAAAGATAATTTTGACGTGCCCGTCGTTGCATACAACGTGAGCGGGGAGTATTCCATGATTAAAGCGGCTGCTTTAAATGGCTGGATTGATGAGAAAAAATTAGTAACAGAAACCCTGCTATCGATGAAACGTGCAGGAGCAGACTTAATTATTACCTATTTTGCAAAAGATGTGGCAAAATGGTTGCAAGAAGATAAATAAGGGAGGAAGAGCATGGTAAACACAAGATCAGTAGATGCATACAAAGAAGCTGTTGATTTAATGCCCGGCGGGGTAAACTCTCCGGTACGTGCATTTAAATCAGTGGGGCTTGATCCGATTTTTATGGAAAAAGGAAAGGGCTCTAAAATTACCGATATTGACGGCAATACGTATATTGATTACGTACTAAGCTGGGGACCGTTAATTTTGGGACATGCAGATGAGCGTGTGACGAAAAGTTTAAAGGAAGTTGTTGAAAAAGGGACAAGCTTTGGAGCACCTTCATTATTAGAAAATCAGCTGGCTAAGCTCGTTATTGACCGTGTTCCATCGATTGAAATGGTTCGGATGGTCAACTCTGGGACAGAAGCAACGATGAGTGCGATTCGTCTGGCGCGGGGTTATACAAACCGGGATTTGATTATTAAATTTGAAGGAAGCTATCATGGCCATGGGGATTCCCTGCTGATTAAAGCCGGCTCTGGTGTTGCAACACTTGGTCTTCCAGACAGCCCGGGGGTACCAGAAAATATCGCTAAGAATACCATTACCGTTCCTTATAATGATGTAGAGAGCTTAAAGCTTGCTTTTGAGCATTATGGTGATAAAATCGCAGCGGTGATTATGGAGCCTGTATGTGGAAATATGGGAGTCGTGCCTCCAAAAGAAGGCTTCTTACAGGCTGTACGCGATATTACCGAGCAAAATGGTTCGTTGCTTATCTTTGATGAGGTAATGTCAGGCTTCCGCGTCGGTTATTACAGTGCGCAGGGACATTTTGATGTTACGCCTGATTTAACCTGTCTGGGTAAAGTCATCGGCGGCGGTCTTCCTGTCGGCGCATACGGCGGAAAACGGGAAA
Organism: Oceanobacillus oncorhynchi; assembly: GCF_000821065.1. Classification (GTDB taxonomy): domain Bacteria; phylum Bacillota; class Bacilli; order Bacillales; family Amphibacillaceae; genus Oceanobacillus; species Oceanobacillus oncorhynchi. The sequence goes on along the minus strand of NZ_CDGG01000001.1, from coordinate 3,843,196 downwards.
TTATCGAACAGATTGCACCGACTGGTCCAATTTATCAAGCCGGTACATTATCCGGTAACCCGTTAGCCATGACAGCGGGCTATGAATCGTTAGCTTCCTTGACAGAAGCGTCTTATGAAGAAATTAATAAGAAAGTAGACCGTCTTACAGAAGGGTTCCGCCAGGCGGCAGACAAATATGATATACCGCTTCATATTAATCGTGCCGGTTCCATGGTCGGTGTATTCTTCACAGATCAGGAAGTCGTTGATTTTGAAACGGCGCAATCCTCTAATTTAGACTACTTTGCGCAATATTACCGTGCGATGATTGAAGAAGGCGTATTTTTACCGCCATCTCAATTTGAAGGATTATTCTTATCTACTGCACATACAGATGAGGATATTGAAAAGACAATTGAAGCGGTGCATACTGCTTTTTCTAAGATTGAAAAATAATGATAAAGAGAAAATAAAAGAGAAATCCATGCGGGTTTCTCTTTTTTACTGACAGAATATTACTTTCTCAAATTCAAGTGGAGGTCATACAAAGATGCTGTTTCAAAATAATAAGCTAACTGTTCGTGAATTAACAAAAGAGGATAATTATTTACTGGCAAAGTGGCTTTCCGATCCGGCAGTTCTTCAATTTTACGATGGGAGAGATAATCCATTTGATTTAGAAAAAGTGAATGAAAAATTTTATCCGCTTCAAGACAATGTAGTCAGATGTATCATAGCTTTTGATAATATTGAAATCGGTTATATTCAATATTATCTATTAAATGTAGACACGAGAAAAAAGTATGGTTATTTAAATGATAATAATGTTATTTAGGGAATAGACCAATTTATAGGAGAAACGCAATACTGGGATAGAGGTATTGGCAAACTCCTGATCCAGTCTATGGTTGCTTATTTAATGAATACGAAACATGTAAATAAAGTCGTCATGGACCCCCAAGCCTGGAATAAAAGAGCGATTCGCTGTTACGAGAAAAGTGGTTTTAAGAAAATAAAATTACTTCCTTGCCATGAACTGCACGAGGGCGAGTATCGGGATTGCTGGTTAATGGAATACCCGGAAACAGAGTGATTTCTTGAAGCGCGTTTAACATAAACGATACCCCTGCTTTTCTTGTTTGCTTTAAACCAATCTTCCTCCTTAGCATATTCCAATGTTTCTTATCATATAAATGATAACGAATGATTCGCATCTGGACTGTTTGCGAGAGGAGGAATACATTTGTCAGTAGATTCTAATTCATTTGTTTTTGAACTGGAAGAATCACTGTTTTTTGAAAAAGGACAGGAAGTAGAAGAGCTCAGAGGAATTTCCATTGAACCAGAAATAACAATCGAATCATTAGATAACTATATTTCTATCCATGGCAATCTTGAACTGCAGGGAGAATATCAAAAAGTAAATGGTGAAGAAGAAGGAGAAGAGATTTTTGACTTTGATCAAATTCAGGCTAAGCGTTATGTCGAAAGTATTAGAGAGGTAAATGGACTGTATGTATTCACCCATAAATTTCCTGTAGATATATCTGTGCCGCCTCATCGGGTGAATAAAATAGAAGATGTCACGGTACAAATTGAATCCTTTGATTATGATTTATTAGGTGCAGATAGTTTAAAAATTACTGCTGCAGTTGAGATTCAAGGGATTTTACAGGATGAAGCATATCGTCCGTCAGAAGAAAATTGGGAAACAGCAGAAGCGGATCAAGAACAGGTAGGAGATACATTTTCCTTCGAAATAGAACTTCCGGAAGAAGCATTGACCCGCAATGAACAAACGATATCGGAAAATCAGCAAAAATTAGAAGAACTGCTAGCGTCAGAAGAAGAAATTAAACCGGAAGTTGAACCGATATTGGAAGAAAGCCCCCCGGAAGAAGCATTAATTCGTAATGAGCAAGCGATATCGAAGGATCAGAAAAAAATGGAAGAACTATTAACATTGGAAGAAAGCTATTCAGAAGAGGAGCCAGAAGATGACCCGGATCGATGGAAAGTAAAGTCACAGCCTCTTTCTGAATATTTCGAGTCTCTTTCGAAAGGAAAGGCTTCAGAGGATGAGTCGGAAGAAGAAGAGCAGGTGGAAGAGGTATTAGAGGCTGAGGAAGATATGGAGATGACAGGGGAGGAGCCAGGCTGGGATGTCGCTGATGAATCCGAGGTGATTGATTATATAGAAGATACCTTCTATCCAGATACACCCAGGGAGGAAGAAATACTGGTGGCTGAAGAACCGAAAAAAGAGGAGGAACGAACAGAAAGCGAATCGTTACTATCTCAGATTTTCCGCGAAGCAGACGAGGATCATTATGCCAAAATGCGTCTGTGCATTGTTCAGGAGAATGATACGATCGATACCATAGCAGAACGGTTTGCAATCAGCCCGCTGCAATTAATCAAGCATAATCAATTAGAAGAAGAATTAGAAGTAAATGAAGGACAGCTGCTTTATATTCCGTCTAAACAATAAATAAAGACTCTGCACAAATAATGAATAAGATTATTTGTGCCGGAGTTTTACATAATCTATGTTTTTAATTATTTTATGCAGGTTAATATTCAGATGTAATGCAGATTTGATATACACGAGCAATTTCAAGTTTACAAATAAGGGGTGACATGTGGTGAATATATGGAAGAAGGTCCTGGAAGCATATCATATCTATCCCGTCAGTATTGAAAAACAGACAGAGCGTGTTGTAAAAGTATTTGACGGTATGCAGGAATATGCTTTGAAGCGCAGTTTTTTAACAGAACAGACGATGGAGAATTGGCAGCATGTCTACCGTATTGCTCGTGAAAAAAATGTGACAGAGATTTTACCTGTGTATTTAACCCGGGACAATGCATTTTTTCATAAGGAGGAAAATTTTTACTATTATTTAACACCTTGGATTGACTCTCCGGAGGTCACAGATTCCGCGTATAACATTGAGCGAACATTGCAGACACTTGCACAAATTCATAAAAAGACAAGGCAGACCAGCCGTATTAAATCTGATCGTCTCAAAGAATCCTTTCAAGGGTTTTCAAGCTTTTGTAAACAATCCTTAGATCAGCTCCATGCCCGTGTCACCGATTATGAAAGCAGAAAATATATGTCGCCGTTTGAGCTGCTTTATTGCACGCATTATAAAGGGGTTTGCCATGCTGTAGGGCTGCTGCAAGATAAACTGTATCAAATCTATGGAGAGGAAGAAACGGAGATTTTATGGTCTTCCAGCTTATGTCATCAGCGAGTCGACGATACGCATTCAAAGGGGGGCTATTTAATTAATTGGGAATCAGGAGGATTCGAGCATCCGGCACGTGATTTATCACATTATTTCCGGGGCTTGACAGGAGCTTATAACCAGCCTGAGGAAACAATACAGCAGGCATTTACGGTCTATCAAAAAACAAATCATCTGACTGTAAAGGAAATGCATCTTGTTTCTGTCTATTTGTTAAATCCATCATTCTATTTAAGTGTACTTAAGAATTATACAGACCGCCGCACAAAGAAATCGATGGTTAATCAGGTCAAAGAGCTGCAGCAGCAATTCCGCCGTTTAGAATTTGGGATGAATTGGGTGGAGTTTATTCAAGAAACATATGAGTCCAAAGAAGAACAGCCAGACTAAATCCATTGCATGTAAAAAGAAAGGGCAAGGCCAATTAGTACAGCTAGTATTAAAATATCAAATGCTGTTGGTATTAAAAGCGTTCGGATAATCTGAAAGACCAGAATTGGTGTGACGCAGGCTTCTACAACGAAAATACATTTTCTGGCCCAAAGCGGTATACGATAACGATAATAACGGGACATTTATTTCCCTCCTTTTTTGAATGAAGTGTGACTTCAGGAATGATATATAATATGTTATGTATAAATGCTCGAAAAGTGTGTCAATAATATAGATACACTTTTTAATGAACTGGGAACAAGCCTATTTATCGGTAAATATATGAAAATCTAGTTGACGTTCTTAAGCGGAAACGATAAAATAAATGTTACTAAGAAAACATACGAATACGTGGAAGAGAAGTAGTAAAGAGTAAACGCTCTTAGAGAGGGAAATCCTGTGCTGAAAATTTCCCGGGAAGGTTGTTCTTGAAGTCGTCTCTGATGTAGAATCTCTGAAAAATGAAGTAGGAGGTTCCGGTTGTCAGCCGATATCCATGACCTTGAGTGTGCTTTAATGAAGCTGCAGCAGCTTTTATTGATCAGCAAACAAAGGTGGTACCACGGAAATATACCTTTTCGTCCTTTATGTATAAGGATGAAAAGGTTTTTTTAGTTGAATGAATGAAGGAGGTTTTTTAACATGTCAGATAAACAAAATCAGCTTCCTCCTAAATATAATCCACAAGAAGTGGAAGCAGGAAGATATCAATTTTGGTTAGATGGGAAGTTTTTTGAAGCAAAAGATGATCCGGAGAAGGAGCCGTATTCCATTGTGATTCCGCCGCCAAATGTAACAGGACGATTGCATTTAGGGCATGCATGGGATACCACGATGCAGGATACAATCACACGTATGAAGCGTATGCAGGGCTATGATGTATTATGGCTTCCTGGAATGGATCATGCGGGGATTGCTACCCAGGCGAAGGTAGAAGCAAAATTAAAAGAATTGGGAACCAGCCGCTATGAGCTTGGACGGGAGAAATTTCTTGAAAAATCCTGGGAGTGGAAAGAGGAATATGCAAGCTTTATCCGCTCGCAGTGGGAGAAACTTGGACTTGGATTAGACTATTCCCGGGAACGTTTCACGTTAGATGAAGGTTTGTCTGAAGCTGTTCGGGAGGTATTTGTCCGTCTTTACGAAAAAGGATTGATTTATCGCGGCGAATATATTATTAACTGGGATCCCTCCACGAAAACAGCTCTTTCTGATATTGAGGTGATTTATGAAGAGATTCCAGGGAAATTTTATCATATGCGCTACCCGATAAAGGATAGTGATGAAACAATTGAGATTGCGACAACCCGGCCGGAAACTATGCTCGGTGATACGGCGGTTGCGGTGCATCCAAAAGATGAACGCTATCAGCATTTAATCGGAAAAACGGTTATCCTGCCGATTGTAGGAAGAGAAATGCAAATTGTTGCAGATGATTATGTAGATATGGAGCTTGGCTCCGGAGCAGTTAAAATTACACCTGCTCATGATCCGAATGACTTTGAGATTGGGAACCGTCATAATCTAGAGCGTGTGCTTGTGATGAACGAAGATGGTACCATGAATGAAAATGCAGGGAAGTATCAGGGATTAGACCGTTTTGAATGCCGGAAGCAGCTGGTTAAAGACCTGCAAGAGCAGGGTGTGCTCTTTGAAATCGAAGAACGTCCGCATCAGGTCGGGCATTCGGAGAGAAGCGGTGCAGTGGTAGAGCCTTACTTATCTACACAATGGTTTGTAAAAATGGAGCCGTTGGCAGAATCAGCTTTGAAGATGCAGGATTCTGACGCGGAAAAAGTCAACTTTGTACCAGAGCGATTTGAAAAAACATATTTCAACTGGATGGATAATATCCGTGACTGGTGTATTTCCAGACAATTATGGTGGGGGCACCGGATTCCGGCCTGGTACCATAAAGTAACAGGTGAAATTTATGTAGGTAAAGAAACGCCGGAGGATGTTGAAAACTGGGAGCAGGATGAGGATGTATTGGATACATGGTTCTCATCTGCCTTATGGCCGTTCTCTACCATGGGCTGGCCGAATGAAGAATCCGCTGATTTGAAACGTTATTTCCCTACCAATGTTTTGGTAACAGGCTATGATATTATTTTCTTCTGGGTATCCCGGATGATTTTCCAATCAAAGGAATTTATGAATGAACGTCCATTTGAGGATACATTGCTGCATGGCTTAATTCGTGATGCTGAAGGAAGAAAAATGAGTAAATCCCTGGGGAACGGTGTAGACCCGATGGATGTCATTGATAAATACGGTGCCGATTCGCTGCGTTATTTCTTAATGACTGGTTCTACACCTGGTCAGGACCTGCGTTTTCATTGGGAACGAATCGAGTCTACCTGGAATTTTGCCAATAAAGTATGGAATGCCTCCCGTTTTTCTCTGATGAATATGGAAGGGTTCCAGTATGAGGATATTGATTTAACAGGGGACTTAACGGTTGCAGACAGATGGATTTTATCCCGATTGAATGAAACAATTGACCATGTAACGAGAAATGCAGATAAATATGAATTTGGCGAAGCAGGAAGATATCTCTACAACTTTATTTGGGATGAATTCTGTGATTGGTACATTGAAATGGCTAAGCTGGCGCTGTATGGTGAAGATGAAGCCAAGAAAAATACAACCCGTTCTGTATTGGCACATGTATTAGACCAGACGATGCGTATGCTGCATCCGTTTATGCCTTTTATTACAGAGGAGATCTGGCAGCAGCTTCCGCATGAAGGAGCATCTATTACAGTCAGCGAATGGCCAAAAGTAAATCCGGCATTTGATGATAAAAAAGCAGTTTCTGAAATGCAGCGCTTAGTTGCTATTATCAAATCTGTACGTAACAGCCGGGCAGAGGTAGATACACCGATGTCTAAGCAAATTGAGATACTTATCTCCGCAGAAAATGAAGAGCTTGTGCAGGAATTAGAAAAGAATCGGGAGTATTTAGAGCGTTTCTGTAACCCGAGCTCTCTGCAAATTGCAGAAGATATTGCAGCACCGGACAAAGCGATGACCTCTGTTGTGACAGGTGCAGAAATCTTCCTTCCTTTAGAAGGCCTGATTGACTTTGATAAAGAAATCGCACGTTTGGAAAACGAACTCGCTAAATGGAACAAAGAAGTAGAAAGAGTGCAGAAAAAGCTCTCTAACCAAGGCTTTATCAGCAAAGCACCAGAATCCTTAGTGGAAGAAGAAAAACAAAAAGAAAAAGATTATCTGGATAAACAGGCGAAAGTAAAAGCCCGTTTAGCAGAATTAAAACAGTAATTAAAAATGCTATGAGACAATTTCTCATAGCATTTTTTCTTTTATATACGTTACATATTCTTCTAATATATTGATATCGCTGAGTTTGCTCAACGTACGCGAACCAACGGCGTCTTCAATTTCATTAAATATAAATTCTCCATTTTCCGTGAACATAAAATCAATACCGGCAAGGCCGAAATCATAAGCATTTATAATTGTTTGAACGATACTTTTTTCTGTTTCATTTAACGTATACAGAGATGCTGTTCCGCCAAGAGAGTAGTTTGCTCGAAAATCGTTTAAGTTCTCACGTAAAACAGCTGCTATAATCCTTGTACCAATCACGAACACGCGTAAATCCTTGCCCGGCTGAATATGTTGAGAAGACTGAAGTACATAGTCTTCGGTCAGGCTCTGGCGGTATGCTTCCCATTCTTTTTGGCTATGAAGCATCGCAACCTGCTTTCCTCCTTTCCCATTAGCTGTTTTGGCAACAAAAGGGAAGTTAAAAGGCAAGGAGGGAGGGGCTATCTTTCCGGGGAAAAAATAGGTTTCCGGAACAGGAATACCTAGTTGCTGGATAGCGAGATAGCCATATGCTTTATGATTAAATGTTTCTGAGATTATAGAGTGATTAAATACGGTAATTCCCATTTGTTCTAATTGTTTATTGAGCAGAGGTTCCATTGTCCGGATAACTGCGAAATCTGCATAGATTTCTTCTCCATTCGCATAGATAACCTGTTTATTTTGATTTATGCCAATCGATAGATCTTCCCTGATCAATAATCTGAGATAGATGGATTGCTTTTTAGCTTCATCTATAAACCAGTCGATATAGCTTTTATTTCTTATTGAATCTGCTTTCGTATATATCAGCCATCCATTCATCGGGAAAGCTCCTTTTTTATATAAGTTATCATGTAATCAGCGGCGTTGACGCCCGTACACTCATAAAGATTGCGGATATGTGCATTCGCATTTATTTCACAAATCAGCAGTTCACTGTCTTGGCCAAACAATAAATCGACACCGGCAAAATCAGCTCCAATGGCTTTAGCTGCTGCTACAGCCAGCTTTTCTGTATTCTCATTAAGGGGAAAGGGCAGCATTTTGCCTCCATTAGTTACATTTGCCCGAAAATCTACTTCGTTTTGCCGTTCCACAGCAGTTATCGCTTTGTCACCAACTACCTGAACGCGAATATCCCTGCCTCTGCTTTCCTCTATATAACGCTGAAATACGAAGGGGCGCTCGCCAATATTCGAGATAATATCTGTTAAGCTCTGTTGATTGTCGATTAAATGAACCTGTTCACCAAAGGAGCCATATGCTTCTTTCACAATCAGCGGAAATCCAAAATGATTGATTATTTCCTGGATATAGTCGGATGGCAGATTATCTGCATGATATTTTTTAGGAGCAATAACCGTTTCCGGAATAGGAAGCTGATTTCTCATGAGCATTTGATAGGTGTAGATTTTATCGTCGCTGATTTCGATAGCAAGTGAACTATTAAAGACACGAACCCCCAACTGCTCCAGCTGTCTTGCCAGATAAATATCCTTGTCGATAAAAAAAGCAAAATCAGGCAGTTTATTATGGTTTGGTATAGGTGACACCGTTCCATTTTTCGGGCATAATAAAGTTAAAACCGCATCATTTTTTAAACAAATGGTTTTCATTTTTTGTTTTGCAGCGGCTTCTTCAATCATAGTTGCATAATCGATAAATTTATCCGTTGCGATACTTCCATTAATAATAATCCAGCCAGTATAATTCAAAGTTGTACATCCTTTCTGCTAAAGGGTGAAAATTTAGCTATTGGTCAATTTCTCCTGATAACCTTAAGGCAGTCACTGAGGAGATGAAGCGGCCACTTCCCTGTATAAAAAAAATTTTTAGCTGTATGTAATATAGCAGGGAAAAGCACAGACGCTTATGCTGTGATAATTAGTATACGATGAAATAGATAAAGGAGGAAAGAAAGATGCGTACGAACATCCATGAATTTTTTGAAAAACGTCAGCAGCTTGGTGTACAGCCTGGACTAGACCGGATAGAAGCATTATTAGAAGCTTTAGATCATCCGGAGAAGAAGTTTACTTCGGTCCACATTGCCGGTACAAACGGAAAAGGGTCCACAGGAGCTTTTTTGCAGGCTGCTTTAAGAGCAAATCGTTATCGGATTGGAACCTTTACATCACCGAGTTTAAACGGTTTAACCGGGTTTATCCTTTACAACGGGGAATTTATTTCAGAAGATGTATTTGCAGAGTTGTTTGAGGAAATAGAACCGGTCATTGAACAAATGGATCGAGAAGGCAAACCGCCAAGCCATTTTGAAATTATGACAGCAATGGCATTTTTATATTTCTCCAGAAATGTTGATATAGCTATTATTGAAGCTGGTATGGGCGGAAGAGACGATACGACCAATGTGATACAACCAGTTTTATCCATTATTACCACGGTTTCCAAGGACCATACTGCTTTTTTGGGAGATACACTTGTGGAAATCGCAGCGCATAAAGCTGGAATTATAAAACCTCATACTCCGATTATAACAGGGGTAGAGGGAGAGGCACTCACTCCAATTGTTAATGAAGCAAATAAAAATAGAGCAGTATTATATCGTTTTGGGATGGACTTTACGATGGAAAATATCCAGATAGATGAATTTGAATGGAAAAACCTTGGCTCACGTTACCGAGTAAAGCTTCGGACAATTGGATTACACCAGCATCATAATGCTTCCGTAGCGATACAGGCGTTAAAAGTGTTAAAAAATCGATTCGGTCATCTGGATATGCACACGTCCATCGAAGCAATCCAAAAAGTGACCATCCCCGGCAGAATGGAAAAGATTCATGATAACCCGTTTATTCTAGTAGATGGTGCTCATAACGAAGCAGGAGTAAGAGCTTTTATTAAAACTGTGAGAGCTATTTATCCAAGAAGAAAAGTACATGTACTGTTTGCAGCTTTTAAAGATAAGGATATAGAAGAAATGCAGCGTCTGCTGGCAGATGTCTTTCCAAACTTATATATAACATCGTTTGATCATCCCCGGGCAGCTGCCCTAACCGATTATCCGCTGCAAGATAAGGGAGAGCAGGTCGAGGACTGGCAGGCATGGATGAAAGAAAAAATAAAAACGTCAATGGCACCGATCCTGATAACAGGTTCCTTTCATTTTGTTGATTATATCCGTTCTTTTGTGAAGTCACTTGAAGCGTCTGAATAGAGGGAGGATTATTAAGAAAATTGTAGAACGATTATAATAGATAGTGTCATGATTCGCCTTACTTTTTACAAGGGCTGTGCTAGAGTGAAACAAAACTGGCACTGGAGGGCTGGATGAATGACAAAACATAAACTGCATAGAATAAAAGATACGAAAGGTACTTGGACATACAAAGTCCATACATCCTCCAAAGATGATAGTGCAGAAAGAACATCGGCAGCAACGCTGGAGAACGAACCAGAAGAAACAGACATCACCACGCTGACAGCCGTTAAAGGCACGAATAAGGGGAAATTAAAAAGAAATCCTGTATGGAAAACAATCCTGATTAGTGGGGGAAGTGCTGTGCTTGTCGGTACCTTGATTGGTTTTTTAATTTTCCGGATGTTTCTGCAGGTTGATACACCGACAAGTGCTGAAAATCCATCCCAAACAACCCCAGCGGTAACGCCGGCAGAAAAAGAAGAAGCCAGTCCAGATGTTATTGCTGTCACACTCGCTTCGTTAGAAACCTATATCCTTCAAGCAGGTGTTTTTTCAGATCAAGAAAATGCTGACCCATTAATCGCCAGCTTGAAGAATTTAAATATTCCATCTGTATTTTTTGACAGGGATGGGGAGTTTTATCTAATGGCAGGAGTTGCATCGTCAGAGGATGCTGCACAGGCTCTTGCTGCATCCCTTTCCGATAATCAAGCAGAGCTTTATGTGAAGGCATGGGGAACGCAGACAAAGGACATAGAAATGACCGAAGCAGAAAGGGAATGGATCACAGCGTTTCAAGCTTTTTTTGAGGAGCAGCTTCAGCAGACAGAGTCCAATCAGCCGATTCCTGAGGAAGAGATAGCTGCTCTAGTGGACAAGGCTCCTGCAGAGACTGTGGCGATTGATGAATTATTAAGCAGCATAACCGAAATGCAAGGAGAGCCTTCTTTTTACCAATTGTTGACCTGGATGAAAATCTATGACGAATTATAGGGAGCAGACGTTATAAAACCCTTAGAAAGCTGGATTGAGATGCCCGCTTTCTAAGGGTTTTATAATGAACTGCTGATTTTACATAAAATTTATTTTTATAGTAGTACAAGGTTATCAAAACAACAATTTTTTATTAGAAAACAACGATTATTACTAGATAATTCTTATTGAAAATGGATAATTGTCAAGTTGTAGGAAAAGTGTGTTCTCGCTATGATATAAAGGAAACTTCATTCAGCGAAAGTTTTATCTCCGTTGAAGAAGGAACAAAGGCTAAGTTTACGCCGTCTCCGGGACATTTGTGACCAACAGCCAGTTGAACTGCAATAAATAAACGAAAGGCGGGATACCCGTGGCAAAACCAATTTTTATACGAGATTTACCTACAGAAGACAGACCGAGGGAGCGTTTGTTAAAGCATGGAGCGGATAAGTTGAGCAATCAGGAAATACTTTCTATTCTAATCGGCAGCGGCTCTAAAAATGAACCTGTCCAATTACTAGCAGACCGTATTTTGATGCATTTTGAAGGAATTAAACTGCTAAGAGATGCCACCGTGGAAGAATTGACAGCGATTAAAGGGATTGGAACGGCAAAAAGTTTAAATATACTGGCTGCCATTGAGCTTGGAAAGCGAATCAGCAGCTATAAGCCGGTGGATGCCTATGTAATCCGCTCTCCAGAAGACGGCGCGAATTACGTTATGGAAGAGATGCGTAATTTATCACAGGAGCATTTTGTAGCGCTTTTTTTAAATACTAAAAATCAAATCATTCACCGGCAGACTATCTTTATCGGTTCGTTGAATGCTTCTATCGTCCACCCCCGTGAGCTGTTCCGGGAAGCTGTAAAACGGTCAGCCGCCTCCATACTAGTTTGCCATAACCACCCCTCCGGAGATCCAACCCCCTCACAAGAAGATATTCTTGTTACAAAGCGTCTTGTCGAATCTGGAGATATCATTGGAATAAAGGTTATTGATCATTTAGTTATTGGGAATGAGTGTTTTGTTTCATTAAAACAAAAAGGATACTTATAAATACTATCTATTTTAGCGTTTTTTTCGTATAATTATATTTGGAATTAATTTTCAGCGCCATTTTTCGGAAAATATAAAAGTGGCGCTTCTTAGAATTGTATAAAGTATCACTCCATTCTGCAGGGCGGTTCTTTTCATCCCCTGCAAACGAAGCTTTACTGCGAAAGGAATACATTCTAGAGTGCTGATATAAAACGAAATTGCCTTCCAAGGGAATTTTACGGATGGCTATCCGTGATAGAGGAACAGCTAAAAATTAATATTTGATGGAAGAACGGAAAGGATGAAATTTATGGGGATATTTAACTTTTCACAGGATTTAGGAATTGATTTAGGAACAGCAAATACATTGGTTTATGTAAAAGGTAAAGGAGTTATTGTCCGGGAGCCTTCTGTTGTAGCTAAAAATTTGGAGACTGGGGCCGTCGAGGCTGTTGGAAGTGATGCAAGAATGATGATTGGGCGTACACCCGGAAATATTTCTGTTGTCCGCCCGATGAAGGATGGGGTAATTGCAGATTACGATACTACTTCCATCATGATGAACTACTATATGAAAAAAGCAATGAAGAAACGTTCTCTTTTTGCTAAGAAACCTAATGTAATGATTTGTGTTCCATCTGGCATCACCATGGTGGAGGAACGGGCAGTTATTGATGCAACGAAGCAAGCCGGTGCGAAAGAAGCCTATCCGATTGCAGAGCCCTTTGCAGCGGCAATTGGAGCAGGGCTTCCTGTCTGGGAACCGACAGGAAGTATGATCGTTGATATCGGCGGAGGAACGACGGAAATCGCTGTTATTTCATTGGGAGGAATTGTAACGAGCAGCTCCATTCGAATTGCAGGAGATGATATGGATGAAGCGATTATCTCTTACATAAGAAAAAAATATAACCTAATGATTGGAGAAAGATCCGCTGAATCGATTAAAATGGATATAGCAGCAGCGAAAAAAGGCATTGTTGGAGAAGAACGGGATATTAGAGGGCGTGATTTGTTGACGGGATTGCCAAAAACAATTACAGTTACATCGGAAGAAATTTCTGGAGCTTTGGATGATAATATTGATGCAATTGTGAATGCTGTCAAAACAACATTGGAAAAAACGCCGCCAGAATTATCGGCTGATATCATGGATAGAGGAATCGTCTTATCCGGAGGCGGTGCTCTATTAGAAAATCTGGATAAAGTCATTAGTGATGAAACGAAAATTCCTGTATTTGTTACAGAGGAACCATTGGAAAGCGTGGCAATTGGAACTGGAAAATCACTAGATTACATCGAACAATTCCGTTCAGCTCCGAGTGTGTCTTCACGCGCGTTAAATTAATAAGTAGGTGTTTGTATGAATTTTTTTCGAAGCAAGAAATTATTTATAATCCTTATCGGATTTATTGTACTCGTCGTATTAATAGGATATTCTCTAAACAATCGCGGACATTTAAACGTTGGTGAAAAGATTGTCAGTGATGCCGTGGGGTGGGTGCAGAATGTTGCACAGGCTCCAGTAACGTTTGTCACTGATATTGCTTCCAATATCAGTGATTTCAAGACAACATATGAAGAGAACCAGGTATTAAGGGAGCAGCTTTCTCAACAAAAAAGTGTAGCCTATGACCTGCAAAATCTGGAAGAAGAAAATGAAGAGCTGCGTTCCATGATTGATATGACGGAAACAGCTCGAGACTATGAACCAATCTATGCAACAGTGATTGCCCGTTCGCCGGAGCAATGGGTTAATCAGGTAACCATTAATCGCGGAGAGAATGACGGGGTACAGGAAAATATGGTTGTGCGTACAGCTGAAGGAATGATTGGAAAAGTGCTTCATACATCAGGGGGTACGGCCACGGTACAATTACTGACAGGTTTTGACGAGTTCAACCGTGTTTCTGCAACTGTATTGAGAGAAGACGACAGTGATATTTTTGGAATGATAGAAGGGTTCGATGAAGAGACAGAGATGCTCTTATTCCGCATTATTGAAGAATCGGATACAGATATCGAGGAAGGAGATACCGTATATTCCTCAGAACTTGGCGGAGAGTTTCCTGCTGGCATAACCATTGGTGAAGTAAATGAAGTAGTTGCCGACCAATATGGATTGACCAGAATCGCAATGGTCGAACCGGCGGCGGATTTATTTGACATCCGCAATGTTATTGTTGTGAACCGTTCTATTGACCAGCCGGAAGACGATGTTGAAGAAGGGGATGACGAGTCTTGACTAGACGTGTGATATTCCCTTTGATTCTGTTCGTCGTCATGGTACTCAGCGGCGTGGCTTTAGAGCTTTTACCTCAACAGTTATTAATGGGTACATATATGATTGTGCCGCACTGGCTGTTTATTATGCTCATTTACATTGCCATATTCTACGACCGTAATGATACTTATTATGCTGTTTTATATGCACTTATTTTTGGATTGCTTTTTGATATTGTGTATACAGGTATTTTAGGTGTTTATATGTTTTCTTATGCACTGGTAATTTACATTGTCCGCGGTTTAAAGAAAATGCTGCAAGGTAACTTTTATGTGCTGTTAATCCTTTCCGCTTTTGGAATAGCTTTGGCTGATCTAAGTGTCTATACGGTTTTCACTGTGATTGGATTAGCAGATATGCCGATAGAAGTATACTTATTGAATCGATTAGTGCCTACTATTCTTTTGAATCTTTTATTCCTGGTATTAATCTATCCGCTAATAATAAAACCGATACGGAAATGGGGAAGAGAATTAACCTGATCTGACCGTTTGAAATAAATCTGTTCAAACGTATATTTATGAAAGAGCGGCGGACTCTGCTCAGTCAGTAATCTGCTTTTATGCTGGCTGTAGAAAAAAGAGGTGAATATATCGTGCAAGAAACCAAACCGACCATCACGATTAAAGGGACAAGAGATGGTTTGATTTTATTTATAGATGAAAATTCTTCTTTTGAAGAAATTGTCCAAGATTTAATCAAAAAGCTTGATGAAAGCAGCCCGAAAAAAGAGGAACCTGTAGTTTCTGTAAAAGTAAAACTCGGACACCGTTATTTAACCGAGGAACAGCGCAATCAATTAAAGAAAATTATTGAAGAGAAGAATCGTTTCCAGATTGAAGCAATGGAATCCGAAGTTATACCAATCAAAGATGCAAAAACTTGGCTGGATCAGAGTAAATTAAAAGTAGTTAACCAGATTGTCCGATCTGGACAAGTTCTTGAAACAGAAGGCGATTTGCTGCTGATTGGTGATGTGAACCCTGGAGGCAGAGTAAGAGCCAGAGGAAACATCTATATCATGGGGAACTTATTAGGAATTGCACATGCTGGCACAGAAGGGGACCAAGAAGCTTTTATAGCTGCTTCTTATATGAAACCGGCACAGCTTCGAATTGCAGAATATATCAGTCGGGCACCTGATTATGAAGCAGATGGAGTATACATGGAATGCGGAATCATTGATCCGGATCAGAACAAGATTGTAATTGATTCTATCAAAATACTTTCTAAACAGAGAAAGGTGATTAGCGCATTTGAGAGGAGAATGAATAATGGGTGAAGCGATTGTAATTACATCCGGGAAAGGTGGAGTTGGTAAAACAACGACAACTGCAAATATTGGGACATCTTTAGCATTAATGGATAAAAAAGTTTGTTTAATCGATACAGATATCGGCCTTCGTAATCTCGATGTAATTATGGGGCTGGAAAATCGTATTATTTATGATATTGTTGACGTTATTCAGGGACGCTGTAAGCTGCAGCAGGCTTTAATCAAAGATAAACGTTTTGATTACCTTTCTTTACTTCCTGCCGCACAGACAAGCGATAAGTCATCTGTCACCACAGAGGGAATGAAAGAGATCGTGACAGAATTAAAGCAAGAATACGATTATATCATTATTGATTGTCCGGCAGGTATTGAACAAGGCTTTCAAAATGCCATTGCTGGTGCGGACAGAGCGATTGTAGTCACAACACCTGAAAATTCCAGTGTACGCGATGCAGATCGAATTATCGGATTGATTGAAAAAGAAGATATGATCGAACCGCCGAGACTCGTCATTAATCGAATCCGTAATCATATGATGCAGAATGGCGATATGCTCGATGTAGACGATATTGTTCAGCTCTTAGCAATTGATTTAATTGGGATTGTAGCGGATAGTGAAGAAATGATTAAAGCTTCTAATAAAGGAGAACCCATTGCGCTGCATCCAAATTTTAAATCCTCTATCAGCTATCGCAACATAGCCAGAAGGATTTTAGGCGAAACCGTTCCGCTTCAGTCGCTCGAGGAAGAAAAAAGTTTTATGCAAAAGGTAAAAGCATTCTTTAAAATATAATAATCTTATAAATAAAACATCCGCTGCGGAAGTACCGTGGCGGATGTTTTATTTATTCAGTAGCCAGTAAAAGCTTCTCCAATCGTTTTTCGATAAGGTCTCTCATTAAAATAGAAATCCAAGCATTCATTATCCTCCACAGAAATGCGTTCTCTATCAGGGTATTCAATATAAATAGTATGTTTTTTTTCACGATGAAACCGGGCTAATACATCCAAAAAGCTATCTTGAGGAGAGGCATAAATCGGTTGGATAGCACGTACAAAATGTCCGCTCTCATATCTCTTTAAAAGGAAACGGATAAATACATAAAAGCGATATTTCCATTCTTTTCGATTTTCATGTATTAAAAAGAGCCAAATAAGAAAACTGCTCAGTGTAAATGGAAAGAAAAGAAGCTGAGCGAGAATAATCAGGGCACAAATTACTAAAGAGCTGATGATAGTTACATAATACGCCTTTTTAAAGGTTAAGAAAGTAGTTAAAGCTAAGAAAACAAGTTTTCCGCCATCCAGCGGCCAAATAGGCAGCAAGTTAAATAAGAGGATGATTGTATTATAATAAAGAATTAATCCGTAGTAATAGTCTGGTATCATTCCAAAGGAAAATGCGCTATAAAGGAAGCCAAATATGAAAACTTGTACCATCGGACCTGCCAGTATAACAATTACTTCTTCACGGACGGGGCGAGTCCCGTGTTCATCTGTCTTCATGACGCCGCCGAAAGCCCAAAGAATAATAGCGGAAATTCGCCATTTAAAGGAAGAAGCAGCAATATAGTGCCCTAATTCGTGAAGAAAAACAAGGCTGAATATAATAGCAAGTTCAGTAAAAGAACCTGTTAAAAAGGAAATGACAAAGAATATCCAAAGAATCGGATGTAGATGAATAAGCTGTACGGAATTTTTAAGGCTGTTGATCAACCAGAATCACCTGCTCAGGATCAATATATTGGTTTTCTTGCTCAATTGCGAAAAAAACAGATGAACTTTCGCTTTCCATTTCCATTCCTGAGGTTCCCAGAACTTGCCCATTGGCAATATGCTGATATAAATGAACCTCGATGGAATCTAAAAAGCCATATTGTGTCGTGGTTCCATCTGCATGCTGAATCTTGACTGTTTTTTCTGTGGAACGGTCGTTGCCGGCAAACACAACAATACCTTCTTGGACAGCTGCTACATTTTCTTCTCCCTCCGGTTCAATATAGATGCCTTGCCCATTTTCATGGAAATGCTCTGAAATGATGCCGTTGACTGGAAGATACCCTGCATCGTTGGTTACTTCTTCTGAAACTGTACTCGGCCTGAATGACAGGGGAGCACCAAATGCATCAGAATACCATGCATTTACTTTTGCAAAAGGAAATTGATTCGTTAAAGTGGAAGTAAGCCACTCTTTAGGCTGTTGCATAAATGGCCTGTCTATTTCTGTAACGAATGCGGTCCCCAGAAACAGTGAAACGGACAAAAGAGCCTTCACAGCAATACTGGTAATACGGGAATTGTTCTCAGGACTTGCTGAATTTGTATGGCTGGCGGATATAGAAGGATAAAAACCGTGAGACTCTTCCATTTCCGGTAACGCGTTACTTTGCAGATAATCTTCTTGCTGGCTCCGATTTGTTCGATTTAATCCTTTTGCTTTTTGACGCATTTCAATGGCTTTGCGAATTCTTTTTAAGTTTTTATCCATACATCTCACAATCCTTTATAGCGTGGTGTGATTCATTATATGTGGAACAAGCTGTATATATGAGTAAATGGAAGAAAGATAAATGACAGACTGTGCAGGCTGAAGATGATTGATATTTATCCCTTTATCAACGGATATATCGCAGTGTAATTAAAGGTAAGGTTCTTGCAGAAGGATGCATTATTTTATATAATTTGAAAGACACTCCGTCTAAATGGACGAATATAAAGGTATTTTTTAAAAAAGGTTGACAATGAAACCTGTAAAATGATAAGATTTATCTGTTATGCAAAGTAGCACCCGTGCTACAACCGCGCAGAACAGGTTTTAAAACTGCTGTCTGCAGTACCTGAATGGCGAGTCTGAGTTTAAAGAGGAGGTGCATATAAATGTACGCAATTATTGAAACTGGTGGTAAGCAAGTTAAAGTAACTGAGGGACAAGAAATTTATGTAGAGAAAGTTACTGGTGAAGTGAATGACACGGTGACTTTTGAGAAAGTCCTATTCGTCGGCGGAGACGATGTGAAGGTTGGTGCTCCATATGTGGATGGCGCATCTGTAACAGCTAAGGTTGAAAAACATGGCCGTCAAAAGAAAATTGACGTTGTGAAGTTCAAGCCTAAAAAGAACTATCATCGTAAACAAGGTCATCGTCAACCATATACGAAACTTGTAATCGATAAAATCAGCTTATAAGGATCTGTTGTTCATAATGATTCAGGTAACGGTTTTTCAATCTGACAATCAGGTTACAGCATTTAAACTTACTGGACATGCAGAGAGTGGTCCTTATGGGTATGATCTTGTCTGTGCAGGAGTTTCAGCTGTGACATTTGGTGCTGTGAATGCAATTATGAAGCTATGTGAGACAGACCTCGATATTGATCAGGGAGCTGACGGCGGTTATCTTGCTGTGAAGCTTCCAACAAATATAAGCTCCGAAAAACTTGAAAAAATACAGTGGCTGGTAAAAGGGATGATTGTCTCTTTAGAAACCATTGAAGAAAGTTATGGGGAGCATATTGAACTGAAATTTTCATAAGGAGGTGCATTTTCATGTTACGTCTTGATTTACAATTTTTCGCATCTAAAAAAGGTGTAGGTAGCTCAAAAAACGGTCGTGATTCAGAATCAAAACGACTTGGATCTAAACGTGCTGATGGACAGTTTGTAACTGGCGGTTCTATCCTTTATCGTCAACGCGGTACAAAAATTTATCCAGGTGAGAATGTTGGCCGCGGCGGGGATGACACGCTTTTTGCTAAAATCGATGGTGTTGTGAGATTCGAACGCTTCGGTAGAGATCGTAAAAAAGTCAGTGTTTATCCTGTAGCTAAAGAAGCATAATGCTCGGATAACAGTATAGTTAAGAAACGAACAAGACAGGCTGTCGAGATAATCTCTCGGCAGCCTTCTTTGATTTCTAAAGTATAGCCGGATTCTGCTGTTTACGGCTCTATACTGAATGTGGTGGTGTCCTCCGTTCCATCGCCAGATGGAACGGAGGCAAAAAAATACACTCCTTTTCCTCTCTCTGATAACCTTGAGTTGTCGAGACAAAAGGAATGGGAGAGGAAAAGAGTGCAACATCATTTTATCACAGAGTTATTAGGAATTAAAGATACACATGTAGATGTGTGGGATATCAGAGAAGAAGAAAGTTATTTGATTGCGGAATTATTCACGAAACAGCGTATGCAGAAATGTCCTTGTTGCGGGAAAAGAACGAAACGGATACACAGTTACCGCTGGCAAAGCATCCAAGGACCAGTGTTAACGACAAAAGAAGTTCATATATCTCTGCGAAAGAGACGTTATATTTGTATGTCGTGTCACCACACATTTTATGAGCGTCTCCAAATGATCCATCGGTATCAACGGTGTACGGCGAGTGTGCAAACGGCAGCGATGATGCATGCCGCTGTAAGTTCCTTTCGTACAGCGGCGCTGGTAACGGGAGTAACAGTGAATCGTGTGTTACGGTGGTTTGATCAGAAGGAACTGCCCACCAGCAAAGTGTTACCGCGAGTCATTGCGATCGATGAGTTTAAAGGCGACGCAGATGGAGAGAGGTTTCAATTGAATGTGGTCGATGTGGAGAACCGAAGAATTATCGATATCTTGCCAGATCGAAAAGTGGAGACCATTGAAGCGTACTTAAATTCCTGCGATACAGGTAAAGTGGAAATGGTAGTAATGGATTTATCTCAAGCGTTTAAACAAGCGATTCGAAAAGCGCTGGGAAACCCATTGATTATCGCTGACCGTTTTCACTTTATGCGTCAGGCCTACTGGGCTTTGGATGAGGTCCGCCGTGAAGTTCAAAAGCAATTGCCCAAGAAAGATCGAATTCGAATGAAACGCTCCAAAAAACTTCTGTGGAAATCATGGACAACCTGTTCGGATGATCAGAAGAAGAAAGTCCAGGAATTATTAAAGATAGATCTCCGTTTAAAGGAAGCCTATGATTTAAAGCATGAACTGGATACGTGGTTTAAGGAAAGTGATGCGCACAATGCCACAGCGGGATTAGAAGCATGTCTGGAAAAGTTGAATGCATCCAGATTAGAAGGATTTCATCGTGTCGCACGTACATTTAAAAGATGGCAACAAGAAATTCTGCATTCTTTTATGTATCCTTTTAATAATGGCTACATAGAAGGCGTTAATAATACGATTAAAGTATTAAAAAGATTATCTTATGGAATTAAACAGTTTGATCGAATGAGAAAGAAAATTCTATGGCAACAAGAGGTAAAGCTTGTGTTAAAGCAAGCTTATAAATAAAGAGGTGGAGGAATGATATTCCACCACCACATTTGACATAGAACCCTGTTTACGACTTTTGATTTCCTCTGATTTCTGCTATACTCAATTTTAATGAGGTGAAGGAATGGACGAAAAGGAGACAGTTGGTTTAATCCAGAAGTATCGACATGATCTAATGAACCGATTACAAATTGTTTCCGGTTATTTGAGTATGGGAAAAGCAGATAAAGCAAAAAAGAATTTAGATGATGTAATCAAGTTTTATGAAGAGGAACGAAAACTGATGCGGTTGAATGCTGATGCATTTATGATCTGGGTATTGCGGTTTCAGGATAACTACCCTTCTTTTGCATTAACCTATCGTATAGATTTGCTGGAATCAATGGAAAAATCCATTGACGGGCAAAAGCTTCTCTCTGCTTGTGAAGCATTATTAGCTGTTTTATCAGATGCTGCAGAAGCGTTCCATGTGCACGAACTCTTTCTCCATATGAAAGAAAAAGAAACCCATTGGGAAATCGGGATGAACATAAATGATGTCGTACTTGAGAAAATAAATATGAATAACGTAGAAAAACAATATGGGATTTCTATGACGAATGAAAAAGAACAAACAAGCTTTAATTGGAAAATAGCAAAGGAAGAAAGAGGTGAATAGCCATGTTTGTTGATCAGGTAAGTGTCTATGTGAAAGCCGGAGACGGCGGTAATGGACTTGTTGCATACCGCAGGGAGAAATATGTTCCAAAAGGCGGCCCCGCAGGTGGAGATGGCGGTAATGGAGCGGATATCGTCTTTAAGGTAGATGAAGGTTTAAATACATTAATGGATTTTCGCTACAATCGTCATTTTAAAGGTAAACGCGGTGAAAACGGAATGAGTAAAACCCAGCACGGTAAAAATGCTGCTGCTTATGTGATTCCAGTACCACCCGGAACAACTGTAATCGATGAAGATACAGAAGAAGTAATAGCCGATTTAACAACTCACGAGCAAGAGGCTGTTATCGCAAAAGGCGGACGGGGAGGAAGAGGTAACACAAGGTTTGCCAGTCCGCGTAATCCAGCTCCCGATATGGCAGAAAACGGTGAACCGGGGCAGGAGCGTAATATTAAAGTAGAGCTGAAGCTGATTGCTGATGTGGGATTGGTCGGTTTTCCAAGTGTTGGAAAGTCTACATTATTGTCTGTCGTCAGTGCGGCTAAGCCAAAGGTTGCTGCTTATCATTTTACAACGATTGCTCCAAATCTGGGTGTTGTGGACACAGGAGACCAGCGCAGCTTTGTGATGGCCGATTTACCCGGTTTAATAGAGGGCGCCTCCCAGGGGGTTGGATTGGGCCATCAATTCCTGCGCCATGTGGAGCGTACAAGAGTTATTGTTCATGTGATTGATATGGCAGGGACAGAAGGACGCGACCCTTATGAAGACTATATTAAGATTAATGAAGAGCTGGCGGCGTATGATAAGAAGCTTTTAACAAGACCGCAAATCATCGCTGCCAATAAAATGGACATGCCGGGTTCAGAAGAGAATTTAGCAGGGTTCAAAGAAAACCTTGGGGAAGAAGTTCTGATATATAAAATTTCAGCTGTTACCAAGGATGGTCTGAGAGATTTATTATTTGCAGTGGCAGATAAGCTGGAAGAGATTCCAAAATATGAGCCAGAGATAGAGCAGGCGGATGAAACGGTTGTTTATCGTTACCAGAAGGAAGAGGATCCTTTCCATATCACAAGAGATCCGGATGGTGCATACGTACTCTATGGACATCGAATCGAAACATTATTTAAAATGACTGATTTCCAACATGATGAAGCTGTTCAGCGTTTTTCACGCCAATTAAGAGGAATGGGTGTAGATAAAGCGCTTCGTGAGCGCGGAGCACAAGACGGTGATACGGTTCGGCTGTTAGATTATGAATTTGATTTTATTGAATAGATTTTAATTTTCAGTTCCAAGCGCCAAAAACGAAGAAATAACACATGAGCCCCGGCGGAAAAACTTAGCAGCCTGCAAGCCTGCAGGTGCGGACAGATCAAAGTTAAACCGCTCTAAATGAACAGGGGCTCAAGTTTCGGCGTTGTTTAACAGGTGCTTTGCATTTTTCTATTTAGGAGGAAATGAAGTTGACGAGTATTGGTTATTTAGGCCCCAAAGGAACATTTACAAAATTAGCAGTAGATGCAACGTTTAACGGAGAACATAAAGAAGCTTTTAAAACAATCCCAGAATGTATCGATGCCGTAGATAAAGGAGAAATTGATATTGGAGTTGTTCCGTTAGAAAACGCTATTGAAGGAACTGTACAATTGACGGTGGATTATTTGATTCATCAAGTGCGAATCCCTGTAGTGGGAGAAATCGTTGTCCCGATTCAACAGCATTTATTGGTGCGCAGTGATATAGTTCAAAAAGAATCCGATATAGAAGAGGTACATTCGCATAGTCATGCTATTGCTCAGTGCCATCAATATTTGCACCAGAATTTACATAATGCCAAAATTGCTTTTACTTCCTCAACGGGGAAAGCGGCTGAAATCGTAAGCAATTCTGATCAGCCCATTGCAGCTATCGGAAATCGGGCAGCAGCTTCAGAGTATGGCTTGGAAATAATGAAAGAAAATATTCATGATTATCCAAATAACCATACCCGATTCCTGGTCCTTTCTCACCAGCCGGAGAAGGTTAAAATCAAAAGCGAAGCCAAGGGTGATAAAACAACGCTTTTAATTACGCTGCCAAGTGACCAGGCAGGAGCACTGCATCAAATTCTTTCTGCCTTTGCGTGGCGTAAATTGAATTTATCTAAGATTGAGTCCAGGCCTACGAAAACAGGATTAGGCAATTATTTCTTTATTATTGATGTGAATCAAGCCTATGATGACGTTCTTCTTCCCGGTGTAAAGGCTGAACTGGAAGCATTAGGATGCCAGGTTACAATTTTGGGATCATATTCTGTTTATGATATCTTATAAGTTAAAAGTCCTGTCCCTATTTGAAGTTTAGAAGTGATAACAGCGATAATATAATATTTTAAAATAAAAGATAGGTAACAATTTGCAAACAGAATATAGGAGAACAAAAGAAAAAAGTGCTGAGTGATTACGCCCAGCACTTTTTTCTTGCTTATATACCTTTTGTATCGTCTTTTTGCTTTTCTCTGTACGTTTCTAATTTTTTCTCATATTCCTCTGGCGATGTTTCCAGATAAGTTTTCACCCGCTGTTTGTTCGGTGTAATCGTTAGCCCCAGGAATTTTCTTTCTTCATTAGCAATTTTGAAGAAGGATATAACCAGCAATATGACTACAATACTAAATGGCAGAGCAGCTGTTATCGCAGCTGATTGTAATGCGTCAAGACCAGTTTCTCCTCCCGCTAATAAAAGAATAAATGCAATAGCTGATAAGGAAACTCCCCAAACAATTTTCACTCTTCCAGGCGGTGTCAGAGACCCGAAGGAGGTTTGCATTCCTAAAACGAAAGTTGCCGAGTCGGCAGAGGTTATAAAGAATATGGATACAAGCAGAATCGCAATAATTGATAGTATCACGCCCATTGGAAGTTCGTTGAAAATTCCAAACAATTGTGTTTCGGGCGGCATATCAAATATATGTGGAGTACTTTGACCGATAGAGATGCCAGTGACTCCAAATACGCTGAACCATATAATACCTATTACTGTAGGAACCAGCAATACAGCAAGAATAAATTCACGTACTGTACGACCCTTGGAAACACGTGCAATGAAGATTCCCACAAACGGGCTCCAGCTCATCCACCAGCCCCAATAGTAAATCGTCCAGTCGGACATCCAATCACTTTTTTGCTGATTCAGCGGTGCGACATCTAAAGCATTATATACGAAATTTTGCAGATAGCCGCCAGTGCCGGAGGTCATAATATTCAAGATTAAAATAGTCGGTCCGACAATTAATATGATTAGAAATAAAATTCCGGCCAATACCATGTTTGCATTACTTAAATATTGGATTCCTTTGCTTAAACCGCTCCAAGCGCTGATTAAGAACAGCACTGTTACCACAGCTATAATAATTGCTTGTACGAATATGTTATTAGGTATACCGATTAAGTAGTTTAAACCGCCATTAATCTGCAAAGCACCTACACCAAGTGAGACGGCAACACCGATTACGGTTGCAAAAACTGCAAGAACGTCTACCACGGTGCCCAATGGTCCATCAACGCGATCGTGGAATATCGGGCGTAATGCTTTGGATAAAAGTCCAACTTCCCCTCTTCTAAATTGAGAATATGCGAGTGCCAATGCTACAACACCATATATAGCCCATGCATGGAAGCCATAGTGTAAGAAAGTAGAGCGCATCGATTCAAGCATCGCTTCGTTCGTCTCTGGATCCGCTGTTGGCGGAGCAAGATAATGCGAAACAGGCTCAGACGCACCATAGAACACTAACCCAATTCCCATCCCGGCACTAAATAACATAGCAAGCCAAGAAACGGTATTGAATTCTGGTTTATCTTTTGGTTTTCCTAACTTTAACGTTCCGATTGGACTGAAAATAAGAAAAATACAGAAGAAAACGAGGATGGTTGTAAGAATCATGTAATACCAGCCAAAATATTCTGTAATCCAATCTGATAAATTACCTGCAATGTTTCCAAATCCTTCTGGAAAAACTGCTCCAAGTATTACTAAAATGCCAATAACAATAGAGGCGTAAAGAAAAACGTTAGACATTTTTCTTTTTGATGAGTTTTTACTCATAATTTGCTCCTTCCCGTATTTAAAACAATCCTAAATACAAATTTGAATTTTGTATTTTATAGACTTTCATATCCTAACAAGGAACCATCATAAAATCAACTGCAATCTGGATAAAAATAAAGCGAAAGCCTTATTGTACAGCGGTAAGAATGGATTTTAAATTTTATTAAGCTTCTTGTTTCAGGATATCCCCTTATATCTATATACCTCTATAAGATAAAAGAAAACATTTTTATATCAAAATGCGCCTTCAACAGAATAAATGAACTGTCCAATGAAAAAAGAAAACCATTTTTAAGGTGCCTGTTGTTTGCAGGTTCTGTTCAGGCGGACAGCCCGGGATAAAATAAAACGGTACAAGAAAAAGCGCTGAGTTATTTTCTTCCCAGCACTTTTTAAGCATCTAATCAGTGTTCAAAAATCTTTCATAACAGAACCTGTCCCTAAGCATGCAACAGCACAGAGTCTGACGGAGAAGCAAGCTGAGAGGCGTCCACAGAATTTAATTTGTTTGCATACTTATTTACCACGGAGAACCGTCCGTAAAACTCCCGCTGAGTGAAGTTTTATTTTATATTCCTTTGGTATCGTCTTTTTTCTTTTCCCGGTATGTTTCTAAATTCTTTTCGTATTCCTCTGGGGAATTTTCCAGATATGTCTGCATTCTTTTTTTGTTAGGAGTTATAGATAAACCTAAAAATTTCCTTTCCTCGTTAGCAACTTTAAAGAAGGATATCACCAGCAATATAACCACGATGCTGAATGGCAAGGCAGCGGTTATTGCGGCGGACTGCAGTGCATCGAGGCCATTTTCTCCGCCTGCCAAAAGAAGGATATATCCAATGGCTGATAATGCAATCCCCCAAATAATTTTTATCTTCCTATCTGGAGTTAAAGACCCAAAGGATGTTTGCATCCCTAAAACGAAAGTTGCTGAATCCGCAGAAGTTATAAAGAATATGGTTACGAGCAGAATTGTAACAATGGATAAAATGGTGCCCAGCGGCATTTCATTGAAAACTGCAAATAATTGCGTTTCCGGGCCCATATTAAAGATTTGCGGAGCACTTTGGGCAATCGAAATACTTGTAACGCCAAATACACTGAACCATAAAATACTAATGATTGTAGGAACAAGCATTACAGCCAAAACAAATTCTCGAATTGACCGGCCTCTGGAAACACGGGCGATGAAGATGCCGACAAATGGACTCCAGCTCATCCACCAGCCCCAATAATAAAGCGTCCAGTCAGCCATCCATTCACGCTTTTGAGCATTTAGCGGCGCGACGTCTAAAGAATTATACAAAAGATTTTGCAGATAGGAGCCTGCTCCGCTTGTCATCATATTTAAGATTAGAATAGTTGGTCCAACAATTAATATAGTAAGAAAGATGATGCCGGCTAACACCATGTTTGCATTGCTCAAATATTGAAGCCCTTTATTTATTCCGCTCCAGGCGCTGATAAGGAATAGCACCGTTACAATAGCGATAATGATCCCCTGAACGATTGAGTTATTAGGCACACTGAACAGGTAGTTTAACCCGCCATTGATTTGTAAAGCTCCGACACCGAGCGATACGGCAACACCAATTACAGTTGCAAAAACGGCTAATACATCTACGACAGTGCCGAATATACCGTCCACACGATCATGGAATAATGGACGCAGGGCTTTAGATAATAGTCCGACCTCTCCTTTTCGAAACTGGGAATATGCGAGAGAAAGAGCAACTACGCCATATATCGCCCAGGCATGAAACCCATAATGTAAAAAAGTGGAGCGGATCGACTCAAGCATCGCGGCATTGGTTTCTGGATCTTCTGTAGGTGGAGCAATATAATGTGAAATTGGCTCAGAGGCACCATAGAACACTAATCCAATCCCCATCCCGGCACTGAATAACATGGCAAGCCAAGAAATTGTATTGAATTCTGGTTTATCTCTTGGCTTCCCTAATTTTAAAGTTCCTATAGGACTGAAAATAAGAAATAAACAGAAGAAAACAAGAATCGCAGTAAGAATCATGTAATACCAGCCAAAATAGTTCGTGATCCAGGAGGATACGTTTCCGGAAATTTGTCCGAATTGATTTGGAAATACTGCACCAAGTATCACTAAAATACCTACAACAATAGAGGCATAAATGAAAACATCAGATATTTTCCTTTTTTTAGAGGGGTTGCTCATAATTTTCTCCTTCCAGTATTTAAAAAATACCTACAATGATTTTTATTATTTTTTAGAATCCAGTTTCCTAAGCAAGCATAAAAAATAATCTCTGCCATGAACGACTCATCTCAGACGCTATAACATTTACGGCCAGCATGAAAACAGACTCCAGACTAAAACAAAACCTATGATTGGAGCGTGTCCAAATAAATACCCGACACAAGAAACGTTATTTAAACGATGCTTTCTCTGGTTAGTATGTACAAATCAGATTGAAACATTTATGGATATGGACACTATTTTGACAGGTCGTCTCTTCTGTGAGGAATATGAAATAAAAAATTTGGCATATTTCTTTATCAATATAAAATGCTGGATTGAAAGCTTGAAAATGAACAAGCATGTAACCATACATGTGCAACTTTTTTCTGTTTCATGCATATGCTGATATAGAGCATTAGCCCATTTCAATCATGAAAGGGAAAGGAGTTCGTTATTTTTGAAAATACACATTGTGCAGCTTGGAGATACGTTGTGGAAATTGGCTGAGAAGTATAATGCTTCTTTTGAGGAATTAAAAAAGGTAAATTCACATTTGGCTGACCCGGAGAAACTAATGCCTGGAATGAAGATCAAAATACCCGGATCAAAAAAAGCGGTACAAAAAAGTACATCTAAAAAAGAAGAGACAGCACCACTATCTAAGGAAGAAAAGAAATCCAAGAAAGAACAAATGACGCCGGTTTCCAAAGAAGAGACAAAAACAACCAAGAAAGAACAAAAAAAACCGGTGCAAAAAGAAGAAAAGAAAAAAGAAGAGCATCCTTATAAGCATAAAACACCGACACCAATTGCTGTTTTAAAAGAGGATGATCAAAAAGAAAAGAAAAAGGAACAATTTGAAGCAGTGATGCCCAAAATGCCTCAAATGCCACAGGCGCCTGCTATGCCTATTTTAGAAAAGGAAATGAAAACAGAAAAGAAACCAGCTAAAATGCCAAAGCCGCCGAAGCCTAAAGAACATAAGCAAGAAAAAACAGCACCAGCTAAAGAGCAGCAGCCAGCAAGTAAGACCGAACCGCAAACACAAGCGCCAGAACAGCAACAGCCTGTATTTGACTTTGATTCTTACCAGCAGCCGGCAGCGATGCCTTGTGAACCTATGCCGTTTTTACCGCAGATGATGCCAGTATTTTATATACCTTGTCCGCCAATGCATCCGCCGGTACATCCGTATCACCCGTATCCTGTTCATCCGGGAATGCAGCATGGATTTTCAATGATGCCGCCGACGGGAGACTGCGGCTGTGGAGGACAGCAACCACTACCGCCGATGCAAGGGAACTTTACCCCAATCCCGGCTGGTTTTAATGAATCACAGTTTGAAGCAGCTCCTCAGCAGTTTCAAGAAATGATGCCTTATCAGCAGCCGTCTGTAAATGAAGCAAGTCAGCAAACGCCGATGCCTGAGTCTTATCAGTCAGTAACGAACCGAGCATTGCATTCTAAACAACAGTCCGATAATGATAAACCGTTGTCTTCTAATAAAGCTAATCATCTGCCAACATCAGCATCATTTTTGGAGCAGCCACCGGAACAGAGTCCGAAATTCTCTGAAAATCGACACTATTTTCAGCCTCATCAGACGCCGTTATCTAATTCACATGGAAATACATTCTATCCAAAGCCGCCATTTTTTCCGGAACAGCCTGACGATAAACATGATTCCAGCTCGTAAAAGTTTTGATAAAAAAGGTGTAAAAAATCCTTCCTTATCCATACTAAAGTATAAGGGAGGATTTTTATTATGTTTAAAATACAATATATAGTTTATGCAGTGTTCACCATGATAATATTAACAGGCTGTTCAGATACCGATACAGCTACAGAAAAAAATGCAGGCAATGACCAATCTGTTCAGCCAATTCATTATGAGGAAAACAGAAACCGAACAACCTCGGAGAATGATGCTGAAAAGCAAACAAAGGCCCCGTCATTAGAGAATTTTGACCGGGAAGAATCAGCTGCATTTCAAAAATTGGTCAGCGAGCATGTTGATGCAGAAGATGTTCGGATTGTTACAGGAAGAGATCGAGTGGTTGTTGCTGTTCAAATGAAGAAAGGGACAGATCAGCGTGATTTTGAAGAAATAAGTGAGGAAATCGAACAAATTCTGGATACAGATAAACAGCTTTTTATCTATAATGATGTGGCAAAGTGGGAGCAAGTTAAAGATTTTTATGCACGTGATGAAGCAAACCAAATGGGAGAAGATATGGAACGTATGTTTGAAAATCTGTTCGAGTAGCTAAGGAAAAAAGACGGTTTTCCTTTTCTGATGGGACTTTTTTTGATATAGTAAAAAAAGAGTTTCGAGAGAGGAGTATGTCTAATGGCTGGACATTCCAAATGGAAAAATATACAGAAGAGAAAAAATGCACAGGATGCAAAAAAAGGTAAAATTTTTATGAGGCATGCGAAGGATATCTATCTTGCTGCGAAAAGCGGCGGCGGAGATATGGATACCAATGCTGCTTTAAGAACAGCTGTGGATAAAGCAAAGGCTGATAATATGCCTAATGATAATATAGAGCGAAATATAAAAAAAGCAACCGGCACGCTGGATGGCGCCACCTATGAGGAAATTACCTATGAAGGCTACGGCCCCGGCGGTGTTGCGGTTATTGTAAATGTGTTAACAGATAATAAAAACCGTACTGCGGCTGAAATCAGACACGCTTTTAAGAAAAATGGCGGAAATCTTGGTGAAAATGGAAGTGTATCTTTTATGTTTGATCGTAAAGGCTACATTGTCGTTGAAAATGAAGATGATACTATCGATGAAGATACGATGACTTTAGATGCACTGGAAGCCGGTGCAGAAGATGTCAGTATAGAGGATGGAGCTTATGAAATCTATACGAGCCCCGAGGATTACCAGGATGTTGTCTCTTATTTGGAGGAGCAGTCTTATAAGTTAGCTGATGCAGAAGTCACTTTCATTCCGCAAAATTATAATTCTTTATCTCCGGAAGATGAAGAGAAGATGATGAAGTTAGTGGATGCATTAGAAGAAAGTGAAGATGTTCAAGATGTTCATCATAATCTGGAGTCGAATGAATAAACTTCTATTTAGGATAAATAGAAGTTTATTCATTGATTCTGTTTAAAGAGGATGTTCAAAAAGTCCATAAAAAATGACACGGCGGGGAAAAGATTTTTTGCTATGAACACCTACGTTCTGGCACATTATTAGACGACCTGTTCTTATTTATTGGTCTTTATGAACACGCACTTAAAATAAAGGGAGCTCAATATGATTGCATATATAAAAGGAAAGCTTACGACGATAAAAGATAATGCTGTCATTGTGGATGTACATGGGATTGGGTATGAGCTGATTTGCCCCAATCCCTACGTATTTGAACCGGAAATGAATCAGCAAGTCCAAATACATACGCATCATCATGTCAGAGAAGATGCACAAATTTTATTCGGCTTTCGGAATACAGATGAGAAATATTTATTTACGAAGCTTATTTCAGTGTCAGGCATCGGTCCTAAGGGAGCTTTGGCGATTTTAGCCGGCGTGAATATTCAAGGCTTTATTGCGGCGGTTGAAAATGAAGATGAAAAATTTTTAACAACCTTTCCAGGGGTCGGAAAAAAAACAGCGCGCCAGATTATTTTAGACTTAAAAGGAAAGCTGGTTCATGATTTTGCAATAGAAAATACAGAGGAACAGACTTCCGGAGAAGCAGCAGGCACTAGCGGGCGTGAAATTGTGTCTGAAGCATTGGATGCCTTAAAATCATTAGGCTTTACCACAAGTGAGCTGAAAAAAATCACACCGCAGCTGAAATCAGATAAGACGCTCACGAATACAGACGAGGTTATTCGCAAAGCATTTAGTCTGTTAGCAAAATAATAGAAAGGAGTGTTCCTTTTGGATGAACGTATGATTGACGGAAACCTGCATGATGAGGATGTGTCGATAGAGCAAAGTTTAAGGCCGTTACAGCTAGAGGACTACATTGGTCAGCCAAAGGTAAAAGAAAATTTAAGTATTTTTATCCAAGCAGCTAAAATGCGTGAAGAGCCGCTGGATCATGTATTGCTGTTCGGGCCGCCGGGGTTAGGTAAAACGACACTGGCTTCTATTATTGCTAATGAGATGGGTGTGCAATTCAGGTCTACTTCTGGCCCGGCAATAGAGAGAGCCGGAGATTTAGCAGCAATTCTATCTTCTTTGGAGCCTGGAGATGTATTATTTATTGATGAAGTGCATCGTCTCCCGAGATCTGTGGAAGAAGTGCTTTATCCTGCTATGGAAGACTTCTTTATTGATATTGTAATTGGGAGCGGGCCAAGTGCGCGCAGTGTCCGGATTGATTTGCCGCCTTTTACACTGGTAGGAGCAACAACACGATCTGGGCTCTTGAGTGCGCCGCTGCGTGACCGGTTTGGTGTACTCAGCCGTCTGGAATACTATGATGTGGCGGATTTACGTCAAATTGTTATGCGTACAGCCGATATATTCCATATGACGATTTCAGAAGATGCGGCTATAGAGATTGCCCGCAGATCGAGGGGAACGCCGCGTATTGCAAACCGTTTATTAAA
This sequence comes from Oceanobacillus oncorhynchi, assembly GCF_000821065.1. Taxonomy (GTDB): domain Bacteria; phylum Bacillota; class Bacilli; order Bacillales; family Amphibacillaceae; genus Oceanobacillus; species Oceanobacillus oncorhynchi. The sequence continues at coordinate 3,810,643 of NZ_CDGG01000001.1, read as the reverse complement.
AAGAGTACGTGATATTTCACAGGTAAAAGGAGAAACAGAAATTAGCTTTGAAACGACCAGACAGGCTTTAAAAATGCTGCAGGTGGATGACGCCGGTTTGGATCATATTGATCATAAATTGTTAACGGAGATTATAGAAGGCTTTAATGGCGGGCCAGTCGGGCTGGATACCATTGCGGCAACGATTGGTGAAGAATCGCAGACGATTGAAGAAGTATATGAGCCGTATCTGCTTCAATTAGGTTTTATCCAGCGTACACCCAGAGGGAGAAAAGTAACACCCAAAGCCTATGAACATTTTGGAATACCAATGATAAACGGGGAAGAGTAATGGGTAAATTATTTATTATTGCTGGAATCGTGCTAATTATCATCGGCTTGATTTGGACCTTTATCGGGAGGCTGCCGGGTGATTTTACGTTTCAAAAAGGAAATATGACCTTTCATTTTCCGTTAATGACTTCTATTCTTGTTAGTGTCATATTAACGCTGATTTTATTTATTATCAGCAGATTTAGATAGGTTTTAATGATAAGAGGAAAGTAAGGGATGGACATGAATATTGAAGATTTTGATTTTGATCTGCCTGAAGAATTAATTGCGCAGACACCGCTGAAGGATCGGACTGCATCCAGGCTTTGTGTGCTGGATAAACAGACAGGCCGAATACAGCATCAGCATTTTTCAGATATAATAGATTACCTTCAAACTGGAGATTGCCTTGTTTTGAATGATACAAAGGTGTTGCCTGCCCGCCTGTATGGTGTAAAAGAAGATACAGGTGCGAAGCTGGAGGTTCTTTTACTGCATCAGGAAGAAGGCGACAGTTGGGAAGTGTTAGTAAAGCCGGCGAAAAAAGTAAAAAAAGGGACAGTCATTGATTTTGGAGATGGGCTGTTAAAGGCTGTTTGCACAGGCACGAAAGAACATGGCGGACGTACAGTCGAATTTTCTTACCAGGGTATTTTTTATGAAATATTAGATGAACTTGGAGAAATGCCATTGCCGCCATATATTAAGGAGCAGCTTTCTGAAAAAGACCGTTATCAGACGGTTTACGCAAAAGAAAAAGGATCTGCTGCTGCTCCGACTGCCGGTCTTCATTTTACCGATGCATTATTACAGCAGATAAGGGAAAAAGGCGTCCAGATTATTTTTATTACGCTTCATGTTGGTTTGGGGACATTTCGGCCGGTAAGTGTTGATTCTGTTGAAGAGCATACGATGCATAGTGAATTTTACCGTATGTCCGAAGAAGCGGCTGACACTTTGAATCAAGCCAAAGTAGAGGGCAGAAGGATTATTTCAGTAGGAACCACCTCCACTCGGACACTGGAAACAATTGCCCGGGATTATGATGGTTCCTTTGCAGAAACGAGCGGCTGGACAGATATTTTTATTTATCCGCCATATCAATATCAGGCGATTGATGGATTAATTACAAATTTCCACCTTCCCAAATCAACACTTATTATGCTTGTAAGTGCTCTGGCCGGGAAAGATGAGGTGCTTCATGCATATCATGAGGCTGTAAAAGAACGTTATCGTTTCTTTAGTTTTGGAGATGCGATGCTAATTATCTAGCCTAACGAGGTATAAATACGTTATGATATGTTTAGGCTGAAGAAAAGGGAAGATAAATGATGACACCGATAACGTATGAATTAATAAAGACAGATAAACAGACAGGGGCAAGACTTGGCCGTGTCCATACACCGCATGGCTCGTTTGATACGCCTACTTTTATGCCGGTGGGGACACTGGCAACAGTAAAAACAATGAGTCCGGAAGAATTGCATTCGATGCAGGCAAATATTATCTTATCGAATACCTATCATTTATGGCTGCGCCCCGGAGAAGATATTATTGAAGAGGCTGGCGGCCTGCATAAGTTTATGAACTGGGATAAAGCCATTTTAACAGATTCAGGCGGTTTTCAAGTGTTCAGCTTAAGCGATATGCGTCAAATCGAAGAGAAAGGTGTACACTTCCGAAATCATTTAAATGGAGAGAAGCTGTTTCTTTCACCTGAAAAAGCAATGCATATTCAAAATGCATTGGGATCAGATATTATGATGGCATTTGATGAGTGTCCTCCGTATCCGGCGACCTATGATTATATGAAGTCATCTGTTGAACGGACCTCCCGATGGGCAGAGCGCTGCCTGGAGGCGCATAAGCGTCCGGATACCCAAGGTCTTTTTGGTATCGTTCAGGGCGGTGAATATGAAGAATTACGAAAACTAAGCGCTCAAGATTTAGTTTCTCTTGATTTTCCCGGCTATGCAATTGGCGGATTATCTGTTGGGGAGCCAAAAGATGTGATGAATCATGTCTTGGAATTTACTACACCTCTATTGCCGTCGAATAAGCCAAGATATTTAATGGGAGTCGGTTCCCCGGATGCACTGATCGATGGGGCGATTCGTGGCGTAGATATGTTTGATTGTGTTCTGCCGACCCGGATTGCCAGAAATGGAACGTGCATGACTTCAAACGGCCGATTAGTAGTTCGGAATGCGAAATATGCACGTGATTTTTCACCGATAGATGAGCATTGCGACTGTCATGTTTGTAAGAATTATACAAGAGCTTACATCCGACATTTAATAAAATGCAATGAAACATTCGGATTCCGACTTACGACTTATCATAACCTGCATTTTCTGTTAAAATTAATGGAGCAAGTCCGAACTGCTATAAAAGATGATCGACTTGGTGATTTCAAAGAGGAATTCTTTGAACAATATGGATTGAATCAAGAGAATCCAAAGAACTTTTAGGAAGGAGTTGGAACATATGGAAATGGTTACACCTATTTTATGGATCGTACTTATGTTTGCTATTTTTTATTTCTTACTTATTCGTCCGCAGCAAAAGCGTCAGAAGCAAGTAAGAGAAATGCAAGATAGCCTGCAAAAAGGTAATGAAATCATAACAATCGGTGGATTACATGCGAAAATCCATGCGATTGACGAAGGCACCATTGTGTTAATTACTGAAGAAGGTACAAAATTAACATATGACCGTTCAGCAATCAGAGAAGTAAAACAAAACGCATAATCAATGAAAAAAGCTAATGAGTAACATTCATTAGCTTTTTTTTATGGATTACTATCGTTTACGAATCAATTTTCTTCAGCCGGACTTGAAAAGTTAACCCCGATAATCCCGCCTAATATGGCTGCAATCAGATAAAACCCGTGATACATTGCTTGTGTCCATGTAAAACCCTGCTGGTAGCCGAGAAATTGCACCAGAAAAACAAATCCGGTAAATCCTAAACCAACCAGTACTCCTAAAAGCCAACCCTTTGCTTTTCCTTTTAAACCAGTAATTATTCCGCAGGTGAATAAAATAACCAGACCAATGACAAAGGTTGCCCATGATAAAGTTGATTCTGTCATGTCCACGAATTTTAATAACAAGCCCAATGCAAAGCTCGTGAGAAAAAGTAAAACGAATAATATAATCCAACCGTAGAGTAAGGATGTCCATTGAATTTTTACCATTGATTCATCTCCTCTGAGTTTGTCCCTTAATTAAATTTATGCCCGGACATTTTATTTAGAAGAAATATTTATAGGAGAATGACAGATAAATTCTCTAAATTTATTTCTTTTTAGAGAAAAACGGCAGCTGTCTTAATTCTTCTTTTCGAATAAATCGTAATAGAATCAGCAATATCATATAAATTAGAGCAATAATGATGAGCAGCAGGATAAACGAGATTAAAGTTGTATCGGCTGTGTAAAATTGGTTTTTTATATAAAACGTCAGCAGGAAAGTAGTTCCGCATAAAATAATCATGCGGATAATCTCCTTCCAGGCAGGAAAATAATTTATTTCCTTTTTTAATACCATAATATGGAGAAAAGTAACGAGAACAACATTTGCGCAGATAGCGATTGCTGCTCCTTGGATTCCTAAATTGGAACTGGTTGCCAGCAGTATCATCGCTCCGAATTTTAAAATGACTCCAATCAATGAGTTCCACATTGCCGGCCGGGCTAAATCAAGTGCTTGCAGTGCTGCCTGCAATGGGGCTTGAATATATAAAAATAAGAAAAAAGGTGCCATAATAATCAACAACGGGGCAGCGGAATCCGAACGATACATAAGATTTAGCAGATCAGCAGCGAATAAAGTCATTACAATGGTGGCTAATGCCCCTGAAGCAAAGGAAATTCGGATGGATTGGTGAATACGGCTATGAATCAGTTCCTTTTGGTTCTTGGCAGCAGCTTCCGAAATAGAAGGAACAAGTGCTATTGACAGGGAGCTTGTTATAAAAGTCGGTAAAAATAATAAAGGCATGGTATAGCCCATTAATTCTCCGTATTGTTTCGTTGCAACAGCTGTAGTTACTCCAGCCAGCGCAAGAGATTGGACAATAATGATTGGGTCGAGAAAATTAGAAATCGAACCAATCATTCTGTTCCCCAGGGTAGGCATAGAAATAGATAATAGTTCTTTTGCGGTTTCTTTTCCGGATAAAACTGTTTCTGTAAAGTGTTTGCGTATTTTCAGCTTTCTTTTTTGACGAAATTTTCGAATCATGTATAAGAGAGAAGCGAATTCACCAATAATAATACTGAACATAGCGCCTGCCGCTGCATATTCCACCCCGTAAGGTAAAAGGATATATATGAATATACCGACGAAGGCAATCCGTACAACTTGTTCAAGAACTTGTGCGATACTTTGCGGCTTCATATTCTGTTTTCCCTGGAAATATCCCCTTAATACTGCGGAGACAGCAGCTATAGGGATAATCGGGCTAATCACCACTAGAGGAAGCAGTACACGTTTGTCCGTGAATAAGGTATCCGATAAAATGGGTGCTGCGAGAATCAAGATGACAGTAAACAGGATACTTGCACTTAAAGTTATCGCAAGGGAGACGGCAACGATTTGTTTTATTTTTTTCGAATCATTTTGAGCATCTGCTTCGGCTACACGCTTGGAAATAGCCACAGGAAGACCGAATTGCGTCAGCGTCATTACCAGAAATAAGGTAGGCAAAGCCATCATATAGAGACCGACACCTTCTTCACCCATAAAGCGTGCGACGACCATACGGTTAATGAAGCCCATAAAACGGGTCAGCATCCCGGCGATAATTAGAATCAATGCTCCTTGGATAAAGGATTGTTTTGTCATTTGTGTTGCCCCGCCTTCTCAAAAAAATAAATTTGATATACAATGATATATATGCTGTATAATGGACAAACCATGACAGTTGAATAAAAAAGTCGTACAATAAGAAAGTACTTCATGGTGATTAACAAGGATGCTTAAGAAGAAATGGTGGGATGAAATGGACAGCCGACATGTAGACACATGGAAAGAAATGATTTATCCGGCACTGAAAAGCAAACAAGAAGAATTAGAAATGCTAGGTTATGAACAAGCGACTCCAGAGGGCGTGTGGAAGTGTCTTTGTGTAAAAATCTGGAACGGAGAACCGGAAAAAAGGTTACATGAAATCGTTCAAGATATTTTTCATTTGAAATCATCTGTTTATTTAAGCTATTTAACGATTCAATCCTATGAAAATGATGATTTAGCCGCTTCAATCGAAGCACTTATAGGCAATTCACCAGATAACGGGTAAATAATACTCGTTTGAACACGTATGAAATGGTTGATATATGAAGGAGGAAGTGCAAACGATGAAAAAAAGAGGCAGAATCGTTGCCTTTTTTCTTGTCATCGCAATTTTGGCAGGAGTAATTGGAACAACGTTTAGTAATCTGGCAAGCAATGTGAACCTTGGCTTGGATCTGCAGGGAGGCTTTGAGGTTTTATATGAAGTAGAGCCTGTTGAAGATGGTCAGGAGATTTCAAGTAGTTTACTGGAAGGGACGGTCCAGACGCTGAATGACCGGGTGAACCGACTGGGAATAAGTGAAGCGGTTATCGATATAGAAGGAGATGACCGGATTCGAGTGCAGCTTGCAGGTGTTGACAACCAAGCTGAAGCAAGAGAATTGCTGTCTACATCCGCACAATTGTCTTTCAGGGATGTTGATGATGAAGAATACCTTGATGGATCTGATATTGTAGAAGGAAGCGCCAGTCAGGATTATAATCCGAATACCAATGCGCCGATTGTTACCTTGCAATTACAAGATGCATCTAAGTTCGGTGAAGTAACCGAAGAAATTAGCCAAATGACAGATAACCGTTTAGTAATCTGGATGGATTATCAGGAAGGTGAGGATTCTTTTTCAGAAGAGGTGACGAAAGAAGATCCTAAATTTGTCTCTGCGCCGGCAGTAAGCGAGCCCATTCATTCTCGTGATGTCATGATTGAAGGAGACTTTACGGTAGAGTCGGCTCAGCAAATGGCAGATATCATTAATTCTGGTTCACTGGATGTACATATGAATGAAATTTTCTCTACATCTGTAGGTGCACAATTCGGCGAACAGGCATTAAATGAGACAGTTATTGCAGGACTGATTGGGATTGCTTTAATCGTTCTTTATCTCTGTGTAGTTTATCGCTTCAGCGGGATTATTGCTTCCATTAATTTGGCTGTATATGTATTCTTAGTTGTATTGATTTTTGAATTACTGAATGGCGTATTGACATTGCCGGGAATAGCAGCCCTGATTCTGGGAGTAGGAATGGCAGTTGATGCGAACGTTATTACGTTTGAACGTATTAAAGAAGAGCTGCGTGCCGGCAAGTCGGTGAAAGCTGCCTTTCAATCTGGAAATAAAAGCTCTTTTGTAACGATTTTAGACGCTAACATAACAACCTTAATTGCAGCTGCTGTGTTATTTATATTTGGGACAAGTTCTGTTAAAGGCTTTGCAACGATGCTGATTATCAGTATTTTAGTCAGCTTTATCACTGCAGTATTTGGCACAAGGGGACTTCTGGCTTTATGGGTCCAAAGCGGCTTCTTGAAAAAAAGAAAGACATGGCTTGGTGTCAATAAGAATCAAATCAAAGATATTGCAGAGGGCGAAGAAGCAGAGCCGACCGTTTTAGGAAAACAGGTTAACTTTACAAATCATCGCAGGAAGTTCTTTGCTGTAAGCTTAATACTTGTAATTATTGGAGCTCTCGTTATTGGCATCTTTCGAATTAATCCGGGTGTTGATTTTACAAGCGGCTCGCGAATAGAAGTAGTAGCTGACCAAAGCTTGACAGAAGAAGAAATAGAATCGGAATTTGCAACGCTTGGTTATGAAGTCAGCTCCGTGAATTTATCAGGTGAAAATAACGATATCGGAGTTGTCCGGTTTGACACGGTTCTTGACGAAGGGGAAGTGGATACCGTACAGCAGCACTTCCTGGAAATCTATGATCATGAGCCTAGTGTGAGTGTTGTATCACCAATTGTCGGTCAGGAGCTTGTGAAAAATGCAATCTATGCAGTTGCTATCGCATCCATATTTATTGTTGCGTACATTGCCATACGTTTTGAATTCTTCTTTGGGGTTACAGCAATTATTGCCCTCTTGCATGATGTCCTGTTTATGCTGATGGCTTTCAGTATCACGCAAATTGAATTTGATGTCACCATTGTAGCGGCAATTCTGACGATTATCGGTTATTCCTTGAATAATACGCTCGTTATTTTTGACCGAATCAGGGAAAACATTCGTCAGGAGAAAAGAGTCAAATCCTTTAAGAAGCTTGCAGAAATTGTGAATAAGAGTATTGTTCAATCATTTATCCGAACAATGAATACATCGATCACTACTATTATTGCTGTTGTTGCGTTCCTAGTACTTGGAGCTGCGTCTATATGGGCTTTTGCTTTCGCTCTCTTAATTGGATTGATTGCCGGAACTTACTCTTCTCTATTCCTTGCTTCCCATATCTGGTTAGTATGGAGAGGCAGAAAAGTGAAGGATAAGCCGGTAGACTTTAGAAAGAAAGAACGAGTGGAAGGACCGCAAGTATAAATACCTTAGAGTGCGTATTCAAAAAGCCCGAAGTACGGACACTCACTATGTCATGTGTATTGGGTTTTTTGAATATCCTCTTTAAATAAAATGGATAAGAGCGATGAAAAAGAGAGCTTTCAACATGGTAATATGGTAATGTATTCGAATACGTCTGATCACGGACCTTGCCGGGTACAGTATCATTTGCAATATGGAAGCTCTCTTTTTTCATTAATATGCTTAAAATGATTCCTTATCGGGTAATAAACAGGTAGTAAATATTTTTTAATGGAGGAAGTTTTATGAATGCACAAGTTTATGTCATACTCGCAATTATATTTGTAATTATTATTGCCGTTTTTGCTGTAATCAATGTGGACCCTGTTGCAGTGAACTATTTATTTTGGACACAGGAGTCTCCTTTAATTCTGGTTATTCTTTTTTCTGTATTAATGGGAGGATTGATTACTGCAGCAGTAGGAGCTATCAGACTATACAGAGCACATCACGAAGTGAAAAAACTCCGCACAGAAAATGAGCGTCTTAAAAAGCGCATGGCAGCAAATGGAATGACGGATGAACTGGATAATGAAAATGGCAGAAACGATAAAAAAGATTACCAAGAATCCCGAAAAGAAATGCGTGTGGAAAGAAGAAATGCGAAAAGAACAGATAAAGAATAATCTGTTTAATCAATTTAATTCATAATCAGAGAAATCTATTTGATGCCCCTGGCTTACTTTAGTATAATAACTAGGTCAGGGGTGAATTTATGCTATCAAGTAAAGCGAATTGGAAATATATAGATAATCCTCCTGTAGAGGAGAGAGAGTCGCTCGACATTGCGATGTCACCTATTGTAAAAGATTTATTTTTACAAAGAGGAATTACGACAACAGAAGAAGCAAAACAATTTATGCAGCCCGATCTCAACCATTTGATTGATCCATTTTGTTTAAACGGTATGGAAAAAGCCGTAAAGCGAATCAAAGAAGCGGTAGATAATAACGAAAAAATAGTTGTATACGGAGATTATGATGCGGATGGAGTAAGTTCTACGGTTGTTTTGCTGCACGCATTGAATAAAATTGGTGCAGTTTATGAATATTATATCCCGAATCGGTTTACAGAAGGATATGGTCCCAATGAAGCTGCCTTCAGGCAGCTTCATCAAGCTGGATTTGGATTAATTATAACGGTCGATACCGGGATTGCTTCAATTCGTGAAGCCGAAGTAGCAAAGGAGCTCGGGTTGGATTTAATTATTACAGACCACCATGAGCCCCAAGCGGAGATACCGGATTGTTATACCATTATTCATCCGAAGCTGTCTGAAGCGTATCCGTTTAAAGAACTGGCAGGTGTTGGTGTTTCTTTAAAATTAGCACATGCTCTTCTCGGAGAACTGCCTGTGGAGGTGCTTCCTTATGCAGCGATAGGTACGATAGCTGATCTGGTCCCGCTGGTGTCTGAAAATCGAATTTTAGCTGCATTTGGTCTAAAAGAATTGCAACGCACAAATTATGTTGGCTTGAAAGCATTAAAACAAGTATGTCAGCTGGAAGAAACCATAACCGAAGAAGATGTAGGCTTTCGCATTGGACCGCGTATAAACGCTGTAGGAAGACTGGGTGATGCTGATCTGGCTGTTGATCTTCTGCTGGAAGAGGACGCGGAAATTGCTCTGGAAATGGCGAATGAATTGAATCACATAAATGAACAGCGTAAGAAAATAGTTCAGGATATTGTAGATGAAGCAATGGACATGGTTCAAACAGATAAGCGGATTATTATTGTAGCTAAAGAAGGCTGGAATGAGGGCGTATTAGGGATAGTTGCTTCAAAATTAGTTCAAAAATATGATCGGCCGGCGATTGTGCTTGCGAAAAAGCCGGAACAGGGAATTGTAAAAGGGTCAGCCAGAAGTATTCCTGCATTTGATTTATTCGAGGGCTGTATGACAGTCAGAGATTTGTTCACACACTTTGGCGGACATGCCCAAGCAGCGGGGATGACATTACCTGCTGAAAATCTAGAGCCGTTAGAAACTGCTTTAAATAAGCTGCTTTTTGAAAATTTATCAGAAGAAGATTTTAAGCAGGAATTATATATTAATGCTATATTAGATATGGAAGATATCAATGTTTCTCTTATCGAGGAGATAGGAAAGCTTTCTCCGTTTGGTATGGGCAACTCAAAGCCGTTATTTGAGATAAAGGAGATACCAAAGGAAGTCCGTCAAATCGGAAGCAGAAAGAATCACTTGAAAATGCAATTTGCTTCTTCCAATGCCCAAATAGATACAGTAGGTTTTGGATTTGGAGAGCTGAAAGAAGCTATTTCGCCATACACTAAAGTATCCGTTGCCGGCGAGCTTTCTGTTAATGAGTGGAATGGGAGAAGGAATGCGCAAATAATGCTGGAAGATTTAAAAATTACGGAACGGCAGCTCTTTGACTTTCGCGGAAAAAAAGCAGAGCAATTGCTTTCTGAAACGGTGAAAGAAGTTTTTGTTTGCGGAGAGCCTCTCCGGTTGAGAGAGCATCAGGAGACATTTACCTATAAAGAGGCGCTTTCTAAGAAACTTGATGCTTATCAGACCATTGGTTTTACTGAGTTGCCGGCTTCATTAGATGATATGAAGAAGATTATCCGGCAGGTGAATCCTGAAAATATTGTCATCGCGATACGTCAGGTGCCAAATCAATATCCATTTCAATTCCCTTCCCGGAAAGAATTTGTAGACTATTATAGCTTGATTAAACAGCATAAGAAGTTTCAGATTAAAGAGATGCAGAAAGCGATTGAACAGCACCGGGGCTGGAATGAAGCAAAAGTAATGTTTATGTCGGAAGTTTTTGCAGATTTAGGTTTTGCAGAGAAAAAGGATGGATGGCTCCGTTATGCGGAATCAGGGAATAAAAAGGATTTATCCGAATCCGAAATTTATCAATCCTGCATGAAACAAAAAGAAGCAGAAAATATACTTATCTATTCGAATTATCAAGATTTAAAAAAATGGTTTGAAGCTTGTATGGACACGCCCAACAACCTGAAGGAGGAAGCAGTATATGGATTATAAAGAATATATTGAGATTGTGGAGAACTGGCCGAAAGAAGGTGTCCGGTTTAAAGATATTACGCCTTTGATGGCTAATGGACCAGCTTACAAATCGTCTGTCGATGAAATTGTAGAATATGCAAAAGAAAAAGAAATTGATGTGGTTGTAGGTCCGGAAGCAAGAGGATTTATCGTAGGATGTCCGGTTTCCTATGCCTTAGAAATTGGGTTTGCTCCTGTTCGCAAAGAAGGCAAGCTGCCGCGGGAAGTAATTAAAGTTGATTACGGTCTGGAGTACGGAGAGAATGTATTAACTATTCATAAGGATGCAATTAAGCCTGGACAGCGTGTATTAATTACAGATGATCTTTTAGCTACAGGCGGTACCATCGAAGCAACGATTAATTTAGTTGAACAGCTTGGCGGAATTGTTGCGGGGTGCGCTTTCCTGGTGGAGTTAAGTTATCTGGACGGCAAGGATAAGCTGGAAGGCTACGATGTACTTACCATCATGACCTATTAAAAGCTATGGAAAAAAGAGTCAAAACAGATTCTGATACTGTGTTGACTCTTTTTGTATAGATTAATTTATCCGTATATATTAGGTTTTAGTTGGACAGACATATAAAAAAAGTCTTATAATAGTAATTATTATCGAATAATGTATTTAAATCGAAGAAATGTAAGAGATTTTAATTCAAAAGATGGCTTCAAGCTCTAAAATACTTGTTGCTATTTTTATTTTTATACAATTTATTGAATACTGAAGGTAAATAAAGGTGATTACATGGCAAAAGATGAAAATGTCAACATTACAGATATTGTAGAAAAAGTAAAAGAGTATTTATCTGATGACGATGTTGCTTTAATTGAACATGCATATGAATTTGCAAAAGAAGCTCATAAAGATCAATTTCGCAAATCTGGTGAGCCGTATATCATTCATCCGGTACAGGTCGCAGGGATACTGGCTGAATTATTAATGGATGCAGAAACAATTTCAGCAGGCTTTCTTCATGACGTAATCGAGGATACTGACGTCACATTTGAACAGATGGAAGAAGAATTCAATCATGAGATAGCTGCGCTTGTAGATGGGGTAACGAAGCTTGGGAAAATCCGCTATGAAACAAAAGAGGCCCAGCAAGCAGAAAACCACCGAAAAATGTTCGTGGCGATGGCGAGGGATATTCGTGTTATCATGATTAAGCTTGCCGACAGATTGCATAATATGAGAACGTTAAAGCATCTGCCGCCAGAAAAGCAAAGGCGTATTTCCAATGAAACGCTGGAAATTTTTGCTCCGCTTGCCCACCGCCTGGGAATATCAACAATAAAGTGGGAGCTGGAGGATACGGCATTACGTTATCTTAATCCACAGCAATATTATCGTATTGTTCAGTTAATGAAGCAAAAACGGGAGGAAAGAGAAACTTATATCCAGGAGGTTATTGCTGACCTCTCCCAGGAATTTGAAGCTGTAAATATTAAAGCAGAGATGTCCGGGCGTCCGAAGCATCTATACAGCATTTATCAAAAGATGGTCAATCAGAAAAAGCAATTTAACGAAATATATGATCTTCTTGCTGTCCGTATTTTAGTTGATAATATTAAAGATTGTTATGCTGTTTTAGGTATTATCCATACAAATTGGAAGCCGATGCCCGGAAGATTTAAGGATTATATCGCGATGCCGAAGCAAAATCTGTATCAATCCCTGCATACAACAGTTATTGGACCAAAGGGCGACCCGCTGGAGGTGCAGATTCGTACCAAGGAAATGCATGATATTGCCGAATACGGGATTGCTGCGCACTGGGCCTATAAGGAAGGAAAGCAAGCAAAAGGAAAAAGCTCTTTTGAGGAAAAATTGTCATGGTTCCGGGAGATTCTGGAGTGGCAAAGTGAAACACATGATGCAGAGGAATTTATGGAATCGCTGAAGATTGATTTGTTTTCAGATATGGTTTATGTTTTCACACCAAAAGGCGAGGTAATTGAGCTGCCGTCTGGATCCATCCCAATTGATTTTGCATACAAGATTCATACTGAAATCGGTAATAAAACCATTGGAGCGAAAATCAATGGGAAAATGGAACCTTTGGATTACGAGTTGCAAAATGGAGATATCGTGGATGTGATGACTTCGAAGCATTCCTATGGACCATCGCAGGATTGGCTGAAAATGGTTCAAACCTCACAGGCTAAAAGTAAGATAAAGCAGTTTTTCAAAAAACAGCAGCGTGATGAGAATATTGTCAAAGGAAAAGAAGCTGTGGAAAAAGAAATTCGCGCCTTTGATATTGAGCCTAAAGAAGTATTGACTCCAGATAATCTGCAGCGTGTATTCGATAAGTTTAATTTTACAAACGAAGAAGATATGTATGCTGCTGTCGGCTATCAAGGAATTACCGCAGCGCTGATAGCAACCCGTTTAACAGAACGAATTCGTCATTTGAGAGAAGCAGATCAGGATTTAGAGACAAAAATAGAAGAAGTAAAAACCAATAAAGCAAAACCATCCTCTAAGAAGGATTCGGGTATTGAAGTGGCAGGAGTAAATAATTTACTTGTCCGGATTGCAAAATGCTGTAATCCAGTTCCCGGTGATGATATTTTAGGGTATATTACAAAAGGCAGAGGAGTGTCTGTTCATCGTGCGGATTGTCCGAATGTACAAACCGAAGAAGCGAGGCAGCGCTATATCGATGTAAAATGGAAAACCCAATACGCGGAACGAAAGCAATATCATGTAGACCTGGAAATTACAGGATATGATCGCCGCGGTCTGCTTAATGAAGTATTGCAGGCGGTCAACGAAACAAAAACAAATATCACACATGTGAATGGCAGATCTGATCGTAATAAAATGGCAGTAATCCAATTAACTATTTTAATCCACAATACGAATCACTTGAAAAAAGTAGTTGATCGAATAAAGCAAATACAGGAAGTATATACCGTAACAAGAACAGTTCAATAAGGAGCGTTTGTTTTTTATGAAGGTAGTATTACAACGGGTGAAAGAAGCTTCTGTCACCGTCCGGGAAGAGAAAATAAGTGAAATACAAAAAGGATTTTTGCTGCTTGTTGGTATTACTCACGAAGACACAGAGGAAGACGTAAAATATCTCGTAAATAAGATTGTTCACCTGCGTGTCTTTGAAGATGAGAATGAAAAAATGAACCGTTCGATTAAAGATGTAGACGGGGGTATATTATCTGTATCGCAATTTACATTGTACGGAGACACTAAAAAAGGCAGACGACCAAGCTTTATCAAAGCAGCAAAGCCGGCCGAAGCAGAAGCATTGTATAATACATTTAATCAAGCATTACGTACAGAAGGCGTCATAACAGAAACAGGAGAATTTGGCGCAATGATGGATGTCCAGCTGGTAAATGACGGACCTGTTACATTGATTTTAGACAGCAAAGACAGATAAAAACGATTAAAGAATAAGATTCTTGTTTTGTGGAGATGCTATAAAAACTTAAAGAGGCCGAATCAAAAGGAGAAATGAAGTTATGCATCGACACACAAAACAACGCAATGCCAATAATTATTCTGAATTGATGATGACAGATTTCCATCATTTTATGAAAATGGAAAAATCATCAACCTATTTAGAAATAGCAATGGAGCTTGGAATTTCCATTCAGGAAGTAAAGCAATTGAAAAAAAGCTTAGGTCGTTCTTGACATTGTGAGCAACTAACCTTATTATTATAATCATTCCACTTCCACAAGTGTTTTCAGCGGGACGAGTAACCTCAGTCCCAGGATGTGGTGTGGCTTCTGCGTTGTCCACAGGGCGTGGGCGGTATTAGTAGAAGTTCCTTAAAATTAAATGATAAAAACCATTGAAGGAAAAAGTAATGTAAGTACAGATAGCAAGAGAGTAGTTGTCAACGGCTGGAAGCAACTATCTATACGACTTATATGAAAGACATTCTGGAGGAGTTATATCGAAATAGATGAGTAGATATAAACGTGTTGCAGGCGTTAACTGATAAAGGTGGATATCATTCAGATATCAACTAGGGTGGCAACGCGGGTAAAAACCCGTCCCTTATTTTTTATAAGGGACGGGTTTTTTGTATTGTCCAATAAAAATATGGGGCAGCCGTCAAACATTGCTTGTTATCATTTTCGCTAACCAGAAAATTACTTTCATCCGTGTTCTGTATATTCGCAAAGGAGGAAATAAAATGGCTATGAAGGCTCCAAGAGGAACAGTGGATATTTTGCCGGAAGATACGGCGAAATGGCAGTATGTTGAAAACAAAATTAAAGAAATTTGTGAAGCCTATTACTATCACGAAATACGCACGCCGATTTTCGAGCACACAGAAGTATTTCAGCGTGGGGTGGGAGATTCTACGGATATTGTACAAAAGGAAATGTATACTTTTGAAGATCGCGGAGGAAGAAGTCTGACCCTCCGTCCAGAAGGCACAGCTGCTGTAGCCCGTGCTTTTGTAGAAAATAAGTTATTTGGCAGTCCCAATTTACCGGAGAAGCTTTATTATTTCGGCTCGATGTTCCGTTATGAACGGCCGCAAAAAGGAAGAATGCGTCAACTAAATCAATTTGGCGTCGAAGCAATGGGAAGTGAAGATCCTGCAATTGACGCAGAAGTGATTGACCTGGCAATGCATATTTATCGCAGCTTAGGCTTGAAATCTTTGAAGCTGGTGATTAACTCATTAGGCGATAAAGAAAGTCGTCAAGCTCATCGTGACGCACTGGTGACTCATTTTGATCCATATCGTGAGGAACTTTGCTCCGACTGTCAATCACGATTAGATAACAATCCATTACGTGTATTGGATTGCAAGAAGGATCGTGATCATCCAGCAATGAAAACTGCGCCATCCATCTTGACCTATTTAAATGAAAAATCACAGGCTTATTTTGAGCAAGTGAAAGCTTATTTGGATGCAATGGATATTTCTTATACCGTAGACCCTAATTTGGTTCGCGGTCTAGATTACTATAATCACACTGCATTCGAAATCATGAGTGAAGCAGATGGATTTGGGGCAATCACAACACTGGCCGGCGGCGGCAGATATGATGGATTAATCAATGAATTTGGCGGACCTAACACTCCAGGTATCGGTTTTGGGATGGGATTAGAGCGCTTGTTAATGGCTCTTCAGGTAGAAAATATAGAAATCCCCGTAGATACAAAGTTAGACTGCTTTGTAGCAGGTTTTGGCTCTGAAAAGGTGCGTACAGAGGCTGTGAAAGCTGTTCATCAGCTACGTATGGCCGGTATCCAGGCAGACACAGATTACCAGCACCGCAAAATGAAAGGCCAGCTTAAAGCAGCAGACCGGTTAAAAGCTAGATTTGTGATTTTCTTAGGCGATGATGAACTTGAAAAACAAATCGTAACCATTAAAAATATGGAATCCGGGGACCAAAAGGAAGTTCCGATGAAGGATATTGTTAGCGAATTTAAAGTGTTATTGGAGGAGAGCTAAAAAATGACAGAACGTGTTTTATCTGGACACTTAACTGAAAAAGAAATTGAAAAGGAGGTCAGGCTGAAAGGCTGGGTCCAAAAACGCCGTGATCTTGGCGGACTTATATTCATTGATTTACGCGATAAATCCGGAATCATCCAAATCGTTTTTAACCCAGATTATTCCGGGGAAGCATTAGAAATAGCTGAAAGCATCCGCTCGGAATATGTAATCGATGTGGTCGGAAAACTGGTTTTACGTGACGAGGCAACCATAAATCCCGCTATTGCAACTGGTAAATTGGAAGTGCTGGCCAGTTCAATCACCGTATTGAATAAGGCAAAAAATCCGCCGTTTATGATTCAGGATGATGTAAATATTGCAGAAGATATCCGTTTGAAATACCGTTATTTAGATCTGCGCCGTCCAGGCTTGCAAGAAACGTTTAAATTACGGCATCAAACAACGCAAAGCATCCGCAACTATTTAAATAAAAATGAATTCTTAGAAATGGAAACTCCGATTTTAACGAAAAGCACGCCGGAAGGAGCCCGTGATTACTTGGTGCCAAGCCGTGTACATCCTGGTGAATTCTATGCGCTGCCGCAATCTCCACAGTTATTTAAACAATTGATTATGATGAGCGGTTTTGAACGTTATTACCAAATCGCACGCTGCTTCCGGGATGAAGATTTGAGGGCGGACCGTCAGCCGGAATTTACACAGGTTGATATTGAAACTTCCTTTTTAACAAGTGATGAAATTATGACAATGACGGAAGAAATGATGAAAGAGGTTGTTAAAGAAGTAAAGGGCGTCGATATTCAATTACCTTTACAGCGGATGCCTTATGATGAAGCAATGGATCGTTATGGCTCGGATAAGCCGGATACCCGCTTTGGGTTAGAGTTAATCCATGTATCTGATATTGTAGCTGATTCTGGGTTTAAAGTATTTAAACAGGCGGTAGAGAATGGCGGTAAAGTAGCCTTATTAAATGTGGAAGGTGCTGCTGCCGGCTACTCTAGAAAGGATATTGATAAATTAACAGAGTTTGTCAATATTTATGGTGCAAAAGGCTTAGCTTGGCTGAAAGTAGAGGAAGAAGAAGTGAAAGGCCCAATCAGCAAATTCTTGTCAGATGATGAAAAAGCAGCGATTGTGGATAAAGCCAATGCAAGCAGTGGAGATTTGCTGTTATTTGTAGCTGATAAATCAGCTGTTGTCTATGATAGTTTAGGCGCTTTACGCTTAAAGCTTGGAAAAGATTTAGGGTTAATTGATGAAGAAGCGTTTCATTTCTTATGGGTAACAGATTGGCCATTATTTGAATATGATGAGGAACTGGGCCGTTATTTTGCAGCACACCATCCATTTACATCGCCAATTGAAGCGGATAAGGAAAAATTATTGACTGATCCAATCAATGTTCGGGCAAATGCATATGACTTGGTATTAAATGGATATGAGCTTGGCGGCGGGTCCATTCGTATTCACCAAACGGAACTTCAAAACCAGATGTTTAAAGCGCTGGGATTCACAGAAGAAGAAGCAAGAGAACAGTTTGGTTTCTTGCTGGATGCACTGGAATATGGTGCGCCTCCTCATGGAGGAGTTGCGCTTGGTCTGGACCGTATCATTATGCTTCTGGCAGGACGCTCGAATCTGCGTGATACGATTCTATTCCCTAAAACAGCGTCTGCATCTGATTTGATGACAGAAGCTCCGAGTGAAGTGAGCAGAGATCAATTGCAGGAATTGTCAATTACATTGTCAAATCATGAAATGAAAGAATAGAAATAGTAGAATATGCACGGTATTTAAAATATCGTGCATATCATTTCAGGAATATTTGCTGAAAAATGTGAATTAAAAGCAACAAATCCTCAAGAATCTTGTGTTTATTTGGTTTTTCATATAAAATATAAAAACCTTCTAGTTGAGGAATCGGTTGAAATAAATAAAGGAGATGAATGATAGAGGCCATGGAAAATAAATTACAATATCAAAACAGAACAGCAAAAGAGTACGTGCAGGGAGTCTATGAGGAACTAAAGAATAGAAACAGCCACGAGACAGAATTTTTGCAAGCAGT
The DNA here is from genome assembly GCF_000821065.1 of Oceanobacillus oncorhynchi. GTDB lineage: Bacteria > Bacillota > Bacilli > Bacillales > Amphibacillaceae > Oceanobacillus > Oceanobacillus oncorhynchi. Next base: position 3,792,103 of record NZ_CDGG01000001.1, on the reverse strand, counting down.
AGAAGAAATTGTCGAATCTTTAGAAGGCGTTTTTGAGAAGCATCCTAAATATATGGAATTAGGCATTTTAGAGAGAATTGTAGAACCAGAGCGCTTGATTGCCTTCCGTGTACCCTGGGTGGATGATGAAGGCCGGGTTCAGGTAAACCGCGGATATCGTGTTCAATTCAGCAGTGCAATCGGACCTTATAAAGGCGGGCTTCGTTTTCATCCAACAGTAAACACAAGTATTATTAAATTTTTAGGCTTTGAACAAATCTTTAAAAATTCTTTGACCGGGCAGCCTATAGGCGGAGGAAAAGGTGGATCAGATTTTGATCCAAAAGGAAAATCAGACTTAGAAATTATGCGATTTTGTCAGAGTTTTATGTCAGAATTAGCTAGACATATCGGACAGGATACAGACGTGCCTGCAGGAGATATTGGTGTGGGCGCCAGAGAGATTGGCTACCTTTACGGGCAATATAAGAAAATCAAAGGCGCTGTAGAACCAGGCGTTCTAACAGGAAAAAGCTTAGGTTTTGGAGGCAGCTTGGCACGTAAGGAAGCAACTGGTTACGGTACAGTTTACTTTGTACAGGAAATGCTTAAAGATAATGGGCAGGACTTTTCTGGCAAAACAGTTATTGTATCCGGGTCAGGAAATGTATCGATTTATGCCATGGAGAAGGCAGCTGAATTTGGGGCAAAAGTTGTTGCCTGCAGTGACTCTAATGGATATGTCTATGATAAGAACGGCATCGATGTGGAACTTGTAAAGAAAATCAAAGAGGTAGACAGAGAGCGTATTAATGTATACTTAGAAACTTATCCAAATGCAGAATACGTTGCCGGCGGATCCGTTTGGGAGATTCCATGTGAGATTGCTTTACCTTGTGCGACACAAAATGAAATCGACGAAACTGCAGCAAAAACATTAATCAAAAATGGTGTTATTGCAGTAGGTGAAGGTGCTAACATGCCATCATCCTTAGATGCAATTAACCAATTCCAGGGAAATAATGTTTTATTCGCCCCAGCGAAAGCTGCAAACGCAGGCGGTGTAGCAGTATCAGCTCTGGAAATGGCGCAAAATAGCAGCCGCGTTTCCTGGAGCTTTGAAAAAGTCGATGAAAAGCTGCAAGGCATTATGCATGATATTTATCATAATAGCATCCAAGCCGCAAATGAATATGGTAAATCAGGAAATCTTGTTGCAGGGGCTAATATTGCAGGCTTCTTGAAAGTAGCAGATGCTATGGCAGAACAAGGAATTATTTAAATAAAAAATAGGCTTTCATATATTTGAACTTTGAATCAATGTATGCTAAGATTAATTCAAATAAAACGTTAATCATCCTGATGTGTACGTTAACAATTGGTATTTTGACCGAACACCTATAAGTTAGGGAGTCCGATTGGTCTTTAAAGTGCATGCATGCCTCAAGCAGGAAGCATAAAACCTTTAAAGCAGGACACCCACCTGCCAAAAGCGGGATCAAAACTTTATTGTTTGACGGCACTATCGGGATTACGCAAAAATACTGCACATTTTTTGTGCAGTATTTTTGTATATTGAAAAAAGGAATTCCGACTCCCTCCATCATTCCAATATATATGTCTGATTCAAACTAGTTAGAGCCTTGTGCAATCTGTTCAAGATTTCCGTTTTTATCCATACGGAAGGAAGGAGAATTCACAAGATTGGTATCCTCAAAAACTGTCATCTTGCGGGCACGATCCATAATCTGGATAAATGTCTGATAATCTTCTTTCATCGCTTGCAGCTGTTGTTCCGTATCTGCTAATTTCTTTTTTAATTCTTCGACTTTTGTCTGCAAGGATTGATTCTCACTCTCTAACGATTGCATCGACGATCTCGATTGATTGGAAGTATATAATTCTTTTTTTAGTGATTTTAAATACTTAATAACAGTATCTAAATTAAATGCTGCAACCGGTTCAGCACTTGTTTGTACGGCCGGCACCTCCACGGAAGTCTCCAGTGGCGGGATATTTTCTGTGCTTTCAACAGGCTCTGCTTTGGGAACAGCTTGAATGGTTTTGTTTAAAGCTCTTTTTCTTTCTTTTCTTTGTCTTTTTGCTAAATCAATTGCATTTTCGTATTTATTACGCACTTCTGCATTCCATCTGAATCCACAAGCTGCTGAAGTACGGTTTAAATGATCTCCCACTTCTTCAAAAGCGTTCAATTGGGTGCTGCCCTCACGAATATGCCGCAAGACAGTTTCTGCCAACAGCAAATCATCTTCATGAGACCAAGCGTCTTGTCTTACTTTTACCATGTTATTCACTCCTCATAATTATAAAAATACGTAGAAAATCTGTCATCCTTTATCGTTTAATGAATATACAGTTTTTCTTACACCTGCACGTTAAAAAGTGAGATTTCCTAACGTACTAGAAAGATTATAGTAATCTCTATTCTTTCCAGAGGAGTTTAAAATTATACATTGCTTTAAAATTATAGTGTGAGTTCAAAAGTTTGATAAAATGAAGCCTCCTGTTCTTTAAAGAGAGTGAAGAGTGCAAAAAAGCCCATACACATCAGGTCTAGAATGGATGTGTATGGGCGGAAAAAGGTCACTTTATCTAATTTTTGTTAATTCGTTCATATACTTGTTTTAATGCAGTCTCAAATTTTCCTGTGTCTTTGGGTGTATAGTAGTTTCGATTTTTAATGGTGTCAGGTAAATATTGCTGTTTGATCCATGCCCCTGGGTAATTATGCGGGTATTTATAATCTGCTCCTCTGCCAAGCTTAGTTGCCCCTGAATAATGTGCATCCTTTAAATGTGCTGGAATATCACCGCTGTTGCCTTTGCGAATATCCTCCAAGGCTGCGTCCAAAGCTTTATAGGCTGTATTTGATTTGGGAGAAAGGGCTAATTCCACAATAATATTAGCTAAAGGAATCCGCGCTTCCGGAAAGCCGATCCGTTCAGCTGCTTGAACAGCAGCAATGGCGCGCGGGCCAGCCTGCGGACTTGCCAGACCTACGTCTTCATATGCAATGACAATCAGCCTTCTGGCAATACTGTCTAAGTCGCCGGCTTCAATCAGACGTCCTAAATAATGAAGCGCTGCATCCACGTCGCTTCCGCGGATTGATTTTTGAAAAGCACTTAAAACATCGTAATGAGCATCTCCGTCTTTATCGTGAGAAAAGCTTTTTTTCTGCATACATTCTTCCGCAATTTCCAGTGTTATCTCGATTTGCCCCTCTGCGTCCGGCGGGGTAGAGCTGACCGCCAGTTCCAGGCCATTTAAAGCTGATCTCAAGTCCCCATTTGCTGAGATGGCAAAATGTTCTATAGCATCTTCATGGATATGAATCGCTTTATCTCCGTATCCGTTCGATGTATCCCGGACAGCGCGCTGCAGTGCCGTTTTAACATTGTCCAGCGTTAACCCGCGTAATTCAAATAAATGACAGCGGCTCCGGATTGCCGGGTTGATGGAATGGTACGGATTGCTGGTTGTACAGCCTATCAAGGTCAGTAAATTATTCTCTAAATGCGGCAATAAAAAATCCTGTTTTGCTTTATCCAGACGATGTACTTCATCTAAGATAAGAACTGTTTGACCTTGCATTTTAGCCTGCTCGACAACAATTTCCATATCCTTCTTTTTATCTGTAACGGCATTTAAGGTTTTGGAGGGAAGTCCGATTGTTTCTGCAAGGGCAAATGCCATGGATGTTTTTCCTGTTCCGGGAGGGCCGAATAAAATCATGGAAGAAAGCTGGTTAGCTTTTACCATCCGATCAATTATTTTCCCTTGACCTACCAGGTGTTCTTGTCCTATAATATCATCTATGTTTTTTGGTCGCATTCGAAATGCGAGTGGCTGTTTATACATGACATAACTTCCTTCATCTGTTTAGGTATCGTATTCTATTAGCTTAAAGCGAATATAGAAGAAATGCAAGAGGTTAGCAGTCATGCTATAATAGGTATTGATAATATAAATAATCAAATTTGTATAGGTGGAATTAAAAGTTGGTATAATGAAAGAATAGGTTTGAATAGAATCTTTCAGCTATTATTCGTCCGCTTGAAGACCTTTATACTTCAGGGATTAAAAAGGAAGTTTGAGTACGTTTCATAACTTGATGGAACTTTACTTGCTAAAGTTTTTCAGCGGGGCGGGCAGCTGCAGTCCCGTTTATTAGAAAAGGTAAAGTGAAGCCGGACTGTATGAGGTTTCCCTTTGTAACAACTTATTATAGTACATTATATAAATGACAGAAGATAGTTAAAAAAATTGAGGTGTAAATGATGAAAATTTCAACTAAAGGAAGATACGGACTGACAATAATGATAGATTTGGCAAAAAACGAAGGGAACGGGCCGATTTCCCTAAAGGTTATTGCAAAGGATAATGATCTGTCAGAACATTATTTAGAGCAGCTAGCTTCTCCATTAAGAAATGCTGGATTAATTAAAAGTATACGCGGTGCATATGGAGGATACCAGCTTGCTAAAAAACCGGAGGAAATTAAAGCCGGTGATGTGATTCGGGTGTTGGAAGGTCCGTTAACCATTGTGGAAGGCATGGAAAATGAGAAGCCGGCACAGGCATCCTTATGGCTGCAAATCAGAGATGCGGTAAAAGATGTATTAGAAAAAACGACTCTGGAAGATTTGGCAAATTATGATGAAAGTGATGAAGGACCTGCAGAGGCATATATGTTTTATATTTAAGGGCTGGAAAGGATTTTGACTCATGGAAGCAATATATTTAGACCATGCCGCTACTTCTCCTATGGCAAGAGGAGTTGCGGAGGCAATGATTCCTGTATATGAAGAAATCATTGGCAATGCATCAAGCGTTCATTCTTTTGGACGGAAGGCAAGGCAGCAGCTGGATGCTTCAAGGCAGGCTCTGGCAGCATCTATTGGTGCAAATGAAAAGGAACTTATATTTACAAGCGGCGGAACAGAGGCGGATAATATGGCGCTCACAGGCGTTGCAGAAGCAAACCGGAATAAAGGGAACCATATTATCACTTCCATTCAGGAACATCATGCTGCTTTGCATACAGCTGAAAAGTTAGAGAAACAAGGCTTCCGTGTAACCTATTTACCTGTTGATGAAAAAGGGCTGGTCTCGACGCAAGATGTTGAAGCAGCTTTAACGGATGATACGATTTTAGTTTCTATTATGTATGTAAACAATGAGACAGGTGTTATTCAGCCTATCAGTGAGATTGGAGAATTGCTAAAGGAGCATCAGGCTTATTTTCATACGGATGCTGTGCAGGCTTACGGTTTGCTGGATATTGATGTGCATGCACAAAACATTGATTTACTGACAGCAACTGCACATAAAATCGGCGGTCCTAAAGGGATTGGCTTTTTATATGCAAATGAAAAAGTAGCTATGAGTCCGATTCAATTTGGCGGGGAACAGGAGCGGAAACGCCGCCCCGGTACAGAAAACATTCCGGCGGCAGTCGGTTTTGAACTGGCATCGAATATTGTAATGGAAACGAAAGCTGCAAGAAATCAACAATATGAGAAATATAAACAAATTTTAATAGATACCTTTACAGAATCCGGCATTGATTTTGGTATCAATGGAGATCCGGAGAAGACTGTCTCCACGATAATCAATGTCCGTTTTCCAGGGGCGAATGTAGAAGCACTGCTTGCCAATTTTGATTTGAGCGGTGTTGCGGCTTCAAGTGGAAGCGCGTGTACAGCAGGAAGTGTTGAGCCTTCTCATGTATTGTCAGCCATGTTTGGTTCAGAAAGTCCGGTTACGACAAATTCAATTCGATTCAGTTTTGGACTGGCAAATACAGAAGAGAATGTAAAGGAAGCGGCAGAAAGAATTGCCGGAATCGTAAAACGATTAACAAGCTAAAGGAGGGGCGGAAATGAAAGAGAATAAAAATACACGTGTTGTTGTTGGTATGAGCGGCGGTGTCGACTCTTCCGTTGCAGCACTACTATTAAAAGAACAAGGATATGATGTTGTAGGGATCTTTATGAAAAACTGGGATGATACAGATGAATTTGGAGTCTGTACCGCGACAGAAGACTTTGATGATGTTGTCCGGGTCTGTAATCAATTAGATATACCCTATTACTCAGTCAATTTTGAAAAACAATACTGGGACAAGGTATTCACCTATTTTCTGGATGAATATAAAGCGGGAAGAACGCCAAATCCGGATGTGATGTGTAATAAAGAAATCAAGTTCAAAGCATTTCTTGACCATGCGCTTTCTTTAGGGGCAGATTATCTAGCTACCGGACATTATGCGCAGGTGGCAAGAGATGAAAATGGCAGTATTCAAATGCTGCGCGGGGCGGATGACAATAAGGATCAAACTTATTTCTTAAATCAACTCAGCTCAGATGTATTAGAAAAAGTCATGTTTCCGTTAGGGCATCTGCCAAAGCCGGAGGTCCGCAAAATTGCAGCTGATTATGGTTTGGTAACGGCAGCGAAGAAAGACTCTACCGGCATCTGCTTTATTGGAGAACGAAATTTTAAAACCTTTTTAAGTGAATATTTGCCGGCACAGCCAGGAAAAATGATGACGTTGGATGGGATTGAAAAAGGAAATCATGATGGGTTAATGTACTATACAATCGGTCAGCGTCAAGGGCTTGGCATCGGCGGTTCTGGTGACCCTTGGTTTGTTGTGGGCAAAAATTTAGAAGATAATTATTTATATGTTGCACAGGGCTATCATAATGATTATCTATATTCGGACTCGCTCGTAGCAACGGATATTAATTGGGTACAGCCGGATCAAATTGAAGAAACATTTACTTGCACAGCGAAATTCCGCTATCGTCAGAAAGATTCAGAAGTAACGGTGACAGTGAAAGACGATAAAGCCTATGTCGCATTTAAAGAAAGCCAGCGGGCAATTACGCCTGGCCAAGCCGTGGTATTTTATCAAGGCGATATTTGTCTCGGCGGCGGAACGATTGATGAAATTATTAAAGATAATAAAGCATTACAATATGTTGGTTAGTAGGATGGTTTGATAAATGGATAAAAATCAGCAGGCAATTGCATTATTAAATGAAAAAAAGTATGAAGAAGCAGCACAGCTGTTTAACGACGTTATTGAAGAGTCACCCAACGATCCGCTCGGTTATATTAATTTCGGCAACCTTTTAATGCAGCTGAATGAGACAGAAAGGGCAGAGCGCTTTTTTGAGCGTGCTGTTGAACTGGATGAAAAAGCAGCAACAGCTTATTATGGTTTAGGTAATTTATATTTTGAGAAGGAAGATTACCAGAAAGCTTCGCAAAAATTTCTAAAGGCAATTGAGCAGGGGCTGGAGGAAGCGGATGCTTACTTTATGCTCGGGATGTGCTTCCGGAATCAAGAACAGTGGAAGCTGTCTTTACCTTATTTACTGCGGGCAACCGAACTAGATTCTCAGGATGAGAGCTTTCTGTTTCAATATGGTTTGTCCTTGGCTCAGGTTGAATTGTTAGATGAAGCGCAAAAAACATTTGAAAAAGTGCTTGAATTGGATGAAGCGCATAGCGATGCTTATTATAATCTGGGTGTGATTTCTTTATTCCATGAGAAAATAGAGGAAGCTTTGCGTTATTTTGAAAAAGCACTGGAATTGCAGTCAGATCATGTCTTAGCTGCAAACGGAAAGAAAATTGCATTACAGTATATGGAGCAATTTGAGGATAAATAAGGGGTAATCATCATGGGAAACCAGATAGAAACAAAGGAAGCACTGCCTTTTGTAACAGGGAGCGTCATCAATACAATTTTTCGCAATGAGGCAGAACATTTCTCTATCGTCCGAATTAAAATAACAAAAACAAACCTTGATTATCAAGATAAAGAAATCATTGTAAAGGGGTATTTTGATCAGCTTCAGGATCAGACTGCCTATTGTTTTTATGGAGTGATGGAGAAGCATCCCCGCTATGGTTCACAATTAAAAGTACAATCCTATGAGACCATTCTGCCGACCACAAAGGATGGGCTTGTCCAATATTTATCCAGTGATTTATTTTACGGTGTCGGAAAAAAGAGTGCCTTAAAAATTGTAGAGAAGCTTGGAGAGAATGCTGTGTCTAAAATTATGGATGATCCCTCTGTTTTAGACGGCGTTTCCGGCGTATCCAAGGAAACAGGAAAAAAGCTGGCTGAGCGTCTCCGGGAAAATCAAGGATTTGAACGGGTTGCTGTTAAATTATCAGAGTACGGAATTGGTCTGAAAATGGCTCAGGTCATTTATCAGACTTATCGAGATGAAGCATTAGAGGTTCTGAAAAAAGATCCGTATCAATATGTTTTTGATATTGAAGGCTTCGGGTTCAAAATGGCAGATCAAATAGCTTCCGGACAAGGGATTTCACATACACATGAAAGCCGTATTGGTGCAGGTGTCATTTATATTCTACAGCAAAGCATTCAGGCAGGTCATGTGTATCTTCCGTTTGAAAAATGTATGCAGGAGGTTATTTATTTACTTCATCTGCCTAATCCAGACCAAGGCTCTGTTTCTGATGTAATTATGCAGTTAAATACAGAGAAAAAAGTTATTGTCATTGATGAACGTGTTTACCTGCCCTCGTTATATTATGCAGAGGATAACTTTACTGCCAGCTTGAAAAAAATTCTTACCAAACCGATAGAGGATGAAGTGCCTTTGGCGGAGCTTTTGAAGATAACGGGTGAGATTGAGGAAGAAGAGTCATTGAGCTATGGAAAAGAACAATTTGATGCCATTGTTCAGGCAATCCACTCAAAAATTATGATTTTAACAGGCGGACCGGGAACGGGGAAAACAACGGTAATCACCGGAATTATTCAAGCATTTGCCCAAATCCACGAGCTTTCTTTAAATCTATCGGATTATCAAAAGAAAGATAATTTTCCGTTTATATTAACAGCTCCTACCGGGCGGGCAGCAAAACGGATGTCTGAGTCAACTGGCTTGCCGGCTGTGACCATCCATCGATTACTTGGCTGGAACGGTATGGGCAGCTTTGAAAAAGATGAGCATGAACCATTATCCGGAAAGCTGCTGATTGTTGATGAATTTTCCATGGTTGATACCTGGTTAGCCAATCACTTATTTAAAGCTATTCCCGATACAATGCAGATTATTCTGGTTGGTGATGAAGACCAGCTTCCATCGGTGGGGCCGGGTCAGGTTTTAACTGATTTGATGAAAAGTGAGGTATTGCCGGTTATTTCATTAACGGATGTATATCGTCAAAAAGAGGGCTCTAAAATTATTCAGCTTGCCCACCAAATTAAAAACACCGATTGTGATAAAAATTCGTTGGAGAATGCGCGTGATTTCAGTTTTATTTCCTGTCATGATTATCAGATGACAGATGTGTTGACATCTATTATTGATAAAGCGCAAAAAAAAGGAATTGATTCTTCTTCTATTCAGGTGCTGTCTCCCATGTATCGTTCGCAAGCTGGCATTCATGCAATCAATGAAGCATTGCAGCAATTGATTAATCCTCCCGGCGAGAAAAAACGGGAGATTGCATTTCAGGATGTGGTTTATCGTGTCGGCGATCGTGTAATACAGTTAATCAATCAGCCTGAGGATGGCATATACAATGGGGACATTGGAGAGATTGTCGCCATGTTTAAACCGGAAGAAAATGCAGAGAATGAAGAACAGATTGTAATTGCATTTGAAGATAAAGAAGTTGTTTTCATTCGAAAAGATTATAATAACTTTACTCATGCGTTTTGTATTTCCATTCATAAATCACAGGGAAGTGAATTTCCAATTGTGATTCTTCCGGTGGTTTATTCACACCACCGCATGTTGCGAAAAAATCTTTTGTATACAGCAATTACAAGAGGAAAAGAGTCATTGATTATTTGCGGTGAAAAAGAGGCCTTTATTAAAGGTGTGCAAACGGAAGATACGAATCGCAGATATACTTCATTACAGGAAATGCTGCACATTCAATTAGCGAATCAAAAAGCGGAGAAGAAGGAATATGAAACGGTAGAGGACATCCCGGAGGAAGAACTGTCTCCCTACGATTTTATGGATTAAATGTATAAATATTTTTATTTGGGGCAATACTTGGACTGATAGAAGCAGAAAAAGGATGAAGATGTATGCTAGTATGTCCAAATTGCCGGGAAAAACAAATAGGAAAATTAAGCCCCACAAGTTATTATTGCTGGGTGTGTTCGATTGAATTAACAGTGTCTGGAAAGGAAGTACACATCCACCAGGTAGAAGCGGACGGGACACTCAGTTCATTAGACGATCTATTTTCAAAAGAAGAAAGAAGATTATTATAATATGGGTTTCTAAATCGGGCAATGGTTTTCGGCGGGGCGAGTAACCGCAGTCCTAGCCCCATCGGAAAAACCACGTCAGCTAAAAAGAAAAAGTTCGCCGATTATCATTTAGTAACTTTTTGAACATCCTATTATAAACTCCCAGTCTGTTGGTTACACTACCATGGACTGGGAGTGATTATTATGTGGAAAAAAATAAAGGCAAAGCAAGTCATCTATTTCCTTGTGATTGCTATCCTTTCTTTTATTCTTTTATATTTTTTAGCTATCACCAAACCATATTATGCGGCATTTTTTTCCTTTGTCTTTAAGCTGGTGCTTCCATTTTTGATTGCCGGAATTTTGGCTTTCTTGCTGCACCCATTGATTGAGTGGCTGCATCGATACCGGATTCATCGCGGGATCGCAATATTAGTGATATATCTGCTTTTTTTTGGAGGTGCCGGCTACGCAATATATCGCGCGTATCCATTAATTGTTGAACAGGTGAAGGAAATGAGCCGTAACTTTCCAGAATTTATCGCGCTGTACCAAGACGGGTTAAATAAGGTATATACCTCTACTGCTTTTTTACCGGAGACCGTACATGACAGGATGGATATGTTTATTCAATCCCTAGAGAATGCGATGAACAACTTTTCAGGGAAAATCATCGGCGGTTTTAATGGAATGATGGATGCGGTTATTCTCTTAACGATTATCCCGGTCCTTGTCTTTTATTTCTTAAAGGATTATCCATTTATCAAATCCTTTCTGTTTCGACTTATCCCGTATAAATATCGAAGCGACACAGGAAATGTATGCAAAGAAATAGGGAAAGGACTCGGCGGTTATATTCGTGGACAGTTTATTATCAGCGCAGCAGTCGGCGTTATTTCCACCTTGAGCTGGATGTGGTTAGATTTACCTTATGCTTTATTGCTGGGAATCATTTTGGCAATCGTCAACATCATTCCTTATTTTGGTCCGATCCTTGGTGCTATCCCGGTAGTAACCGTTGCTTATATGGTTGAACCGGAAAAAGCATTATTCGTTATCGTGATCATCTTTGTCATTCAATTGATTGAGAGTAATCTGTTATCGCCATATATAATGGGAAAAACAGTAAAGATTCATCCGATCGGCATTATTTTCGCCTTGTTATTAGGCGGACAACTGGCCGGCGTCATTGGTATGGTTATTTCAGTCCCTGTTTTTACCATGTTGAAAGTATTGATTCAGCAGTATCAGGTTTCAAAAGCCGGCTAAATTAGAAATAAGTATTTCATTATGTATTTTCTAAAGGCGAAAAATTGACATACAGCGGAAAAATCACTATAATAACGCTATAATCATACAAACAACAGGAAATGATAAAAAACTGTCATTTTTAATCATGTAGAACACGTTGAAGGTATTAAGTACATGACATGATATTTCAAGAGAGGGACTCCCCCGGCTGAAAGGAATCCTAATTATACTGTTATGGAAAGCTACACTGGAGTACGGCTAATCCCCGTCGGTATCATACCGTTATAATGATGAAAGTGATGAACATGGATTGTTCATAATAAGGGTGGTACCGCGAAATCTCGTCCCTGCAATGATGCAGAGAGGAGATTTTTTGTTTGATAAAAAAAGGAGGGAAAATGATAATGAAATTTTTAAGTTCCGCAGAAATTCGGCAAATGTTTATTGATTTTTTTAAAGAGAAAGGGCATCAGGTTGAACCAAGTGCTTCTTTAGTACCGCATGAAGACCCTACGCTTCTTTGGATTAATAGCGGGGTGGCAACATTAAAAAAATATTTTGACGGCCGGATTATCCCGGATAATCCTAGGATTGTGAATGCACAAAAAGCAATACGTACAAATGATATTGAAAACGTCGGTTTTACAGCGCGTCACCATACGTTTTTTGAGATGCTAGGAAACTTCTCCATTGGTGATTATTTTAAAGAAGAAGCGATTGAATGGGCATGGGAGTTTTTGACAGATGAGAAATGGATAGGTTTTGATCCGGAAAAATTATCTGTCACGGTTCACCCGGAAGATGATGAAGCGTATGATCTTTGGCTGCAAAAAATTGGTCTGCCAAAAGAGCGGATCATCCGATTGGAAGAAAACTTCTGGGATATTGGAGAAGGCCCAAGCGGACCGAATACCGAGATTTTTTATGATAGAGGCGAAAGCTATGGAAATGACCCGGCTGATCCAGAACTTTATCCGGGGGGAGAAAACAGCAGGTATTTAGAGGTTTGGAATCTCGTGTTTTCGCAATTTAACCATAATCCAGACGATACGTATACACCGCTGCCAAAGAAAAACATTGATACAGGAATGGGATTAGAACGGTTAACCTCCATTATTCAAGAGGTACCTACAAACTATGAAACAGATTTATTTATGCCGATTATCCAGGCAACGGAAATGATTGCAAACAGCAAATATGGGGAGGATGATGCAGCGGATACGGCATTTAAAGTAATTGCTGATCATATTCGAACAGTCAGCTTTGCCATTGGTGATGGGGCCATGCCGTCGAATGAAGGCAGAGGTTATGTCCTGCGCCGGCTGCTTCGCCGTGCTATCCGTTTTGCGAAGGACCTTAATATCCATGAAGCCTTTATGTACCGTCTTGTTCCGGTAGTAGCTGAAATTATGAAAGATTTCTATCCGGAGGTTGTAAAGGAAACAGACTACATTCAAAAAATAATTAAAGTGGAGGAGGATCGCTTCCATGAAACGTTAAATGATGGATTAGAAATCTTAACCAAACTTATGGAAGCAGAAAAAGAAAAAGGAAGCACGATATTTCCTGGGGAAGAAGTATTCCGCTTATATGATACGTACGGTTTTCCAAAGGAATTAACAGAAGAATATGTAGAAAAACTTGGTTTTACTGTGAATCAAGAAGGCTTTGAAAATGAAATGAAGCTGCAGCGTGAAAGAGCAAGAAATGCACGGCAAAAAGTGGATTCCATGCAGGTTCAAGACACTGTTTTTTCAACGATAGATGTAGAAAGTGAATTTGTAGGATATTCTTTATTAGAAAAAGAAACGGTCATTCAAGCAATCATTCAGGGCAAAGAAACAACAGAATCTGCAGAAGCAGGACAAGAAGCATATATTCTGCTGAAGGAAACGCCATTTTATGCGGAAAGCGGTGGGCAGGTTGCTGATATTGGTTTCATTCAAACAGATCATGCCTATGCGGTCGTTACGGATGTGCAAAAGTCTCCAAATGGCCAGCATATACACCGTGTAGAAGTAAAAGAGGGCGTATTACAGGTTGGGGAGCAAGCAGAAGCGGTTGTTGACCGTGCATTTCGGAATGATGTCATTAAAAACCATACGGCGACGCATTTACTTCATCAGGCATTAAAAGATGTACTGGGTTCTCATGTTAATCAGGCAGGTTCATTGAACGGGACCAATCGTCTCCGCTTTGATTTTTCTCATTTCAGCAGTGTAACGGATGAAGAACTGGATGAAATCGAAAAAATAGTAAATCAAAAAATATGGGAATCGATTCCGGTTGTGATTGAAACAAAAGGAATTGAAGAAGCAAAAGCGATGGGGGCAATGGCCTTATTCGGTGAAAAATATGGCGATGTTGTCCGGGTTGTTCAAATCAATGATTACAGTATTGAGCTGTGCGGCGGATGCCATGTGAGCAATACAGCTGAAATAGGCTTGTTTAAAATCGTATCAGAAAGCGGCATAGGTGCAGGTACAAGAAGGATTGAAGCTGTTACAAGCAAAGAAGCTTACAGCTATTTAAATAATAAAATCGAATTGTTGAAGCAGTCAGGTACATTATTAAAAGCTAAAGACGAGCAGATTCCGCAAAAAGTGACTGCTTTACAATCGGAATTAAAAGAAACACAAAAACAGGTAGATTCACTGCAGGCTAAACTATCTAATCTCGAAGCATCTTCTATTTTAGATGAAATAAAAGAGGTAAATAATGTAAAAGTTCTGGCTAAACAAGTCGATGTAAAAGATATGAATCAGTTACGTTCGATGGTAGATGAATTAAAACAAAAAATAGAATCAGGTGTAATTCTTCTCGCAGCTGTCAATAATAATAAAGTACAGCTTATTGCAGGAGTGACAAAAGACCTGATGAAACAAAATCTCCATGCCGGAAACTTGGTGAAGCAGGCAGCTGCAATTTGCGGCGGCGGTGGTGGTGGCCGTCCGGATATGGCACAGGCTGGGGGAAAAGACCCATCTAAAGTTACAGAAGCATTACAAAGTGCTTTAACTTATGTAACAGACGTGACAAATGCTTAATCCTTGGTTGTATGTTTTCTCGTTAATAAGTATAATGATAGAGATAAACATGTTAAAATAGAAGTAGAAGGTTAATGAAGGACGAGGTGTCATTATGAGTTCAATTGATAAAACAATGAAATTCAACTTTTCCGAAGAACCATTTGACCAGGATATTAAAAAGATTTTAATGACTGTTCATGAATCATTACAGGAAAAAGGATATAATCCGATCAATCAGATTGTCGGATACCTATTGTCAGGTGATCCTGCATACATTCCTAGATATAATGATGCGCGTAATTTGATACGTAAAGTTGAACGGGATGAAGTTATTGAAGAACTTGTAAAGTTTTATCTAGAACAGAATAAGGAGAATTCATGAAAGCGATAGGTTTAGACGTGGGTTCAAAAACAATAGGTGTTGCCGTAAGTGATGCCCTTGGCTGGACAGCGCAAGGGTTAACCACTATTTATTGGGATGAGAATGAATTTGAATCTGCAGATGAAGAACTAAAGGGTCTGATTGAGGAAAATGAAGCATCTCTGATTGTAATCGGACTCCCTAAAAATATGAACGGCACGATTGGTGAAAGAGGCGAGGCGTCCGAGCGCTATGCTGCGTATGTAAAGGAAAAGTATGAATTGCCTGTGGTATTATGGGACGAGCGTTTAACCACGATGGCAGCGGAACGTGTACTGCTGGAAGCGGACATGAGCCGTAAGAAAAGGAAAAAAGTAATTGATAAGATGGCAGCTACAATGATTTTGCAGGGTTATCTAGATTCAAAAGGAGGCATTATGTAATGACATTAGAAGAAAAAGAACGCATTATTATCCCCGACGAAAATGGGGACGAGCATTTGTTTGAAGTGCTATTCACCTTTGATGTGGATGAAACAGAACAATCTTATATTGCTGTCGTGCCTGCTGAACAAGCAGAGGATGAAGAGGTAGAGGTATACGCATTCCGTTACGAAGAACAGGAGAATGAAGATTTTACCCTGTACCCGATTGATTCCGATGAAGAGTGGAGCATGGTAGAGGAAATGTTAAACACATTAGCTGAAGAAGAAGAGTAAAGAGATAAAAGAAAGCTGACATTCACATTTTGTGACATCAGCTTTCTTTTCCCGTGTAATTGCTGCTTTCTATCCCTTTTCATACCTGCTAAAATATATATTTTTTTCAAAATTCCTGTTGAAAATGAATCTTTTTGTTTAAGATGTAGAAGGATGAAATAAAATAACAGGAATATTGGATAATTTTATATGAATTTAGTATAATGAAGCGGATGAAAGGGGGACACAGAGTGTCAAAAGATGACAAGCATAACGGATTCCAAAAGAATCTTATACAAAGAGCAAAAGATGCTTCTAAAGTAAGAAAGATTGTCGCAATTATTATTGTTTGTTTTACGCTCATCTTAATAATCGGCGGAATTTCAGGTTATTTATATATTCATTCTGCACTACAGCCTATTGATGAAGAAAATTCAACTCCTGTAGAAGTGGAAATCCCGATTGGGTCTTCCAGCTCAACGATAGCCGGGATACTTGAAGAAAACGGAATTATCAAGGATGCCCGTGTATTTCGTTTTTATACAAAATTTAATAATGTGAACGAATTTCAAGCTGGAAATTATACATTCAATACAGCCATGAGCATGGATGAAATTATTGAATCGCTGCAGCATGGAAGAATTATTGTCGATGCGGTCCATACTATTACAATCCCTGAAGGATTGACTGTAGACCAAATTGCTGAAATATATAGTGAGCAGCTTTCTTTTTCGGAGGAAGATTTCCTGGAGGTTGCCAATGATCCAGATTTTATTGAGGAATTAATGGAGGAATATCCTTCCTTACTGACGGAGGATATTCTGGATGAAGATATTCGTACCCCTTTAGAAGGTTATATGTTTGCTTCCACTTATGAGTTTTATGAAGAAGAACCATCCATTGAATCGATAATAGATCGTATGGTAGAACAAACAAATTCTATCTTCCAGCAATATGAAGGAGAGATTGCAGATCGAGGTTTTACTCCACACGAAGCGATAACCTTTGCATCCGTAGTGGAAAAAGAAACTGCTCATGAAGAGGAGCGCGCACAAATTGCCGGCGTATTCCAGAATCGTTTGGATGAGGATATCCAGCTGCAGACAGATCCAACGGTATTGTATGCAAAAGGAGAACATCAAGCAGTGGTCACCTTTGATGATTTAGAAACCGAGTCACCTTACAATACCTATTTGGTGGATGGACTGCCGGTAGGCCCGATATCGAATTTTGCGGAAAACTCCTTGAAAGCAGTAATCTCACCGGAAGATTCCGATTATCTGTATTTCTTACATGATGAAGATGGTAATATTCATTTTGCTGAAACATTTGATGAACATGTAGAAAACCGGGAAAAATATATCAATTAAAGTGTGTTCCAAAAGTGCTCACTCTTAAACGGACTAATGGAGAGCTTCTCCATTTTCCGTTTTCTTTTTTAGCCGTCAGGAAAGGGTCGTGTTTTTCTAAGAATTGGTTGCGATTGCTCAACCCGTCATGCCCTCACAGCGGTTGTTAATATTAAAAATAAAGCTGCATTGTCACCCATCGATTTTGGTGAAGAACCAATTATAATGGTTGAATGTAAAAGGAAATGATGAAATGGAAAAAGATATCGAGAGCTACTTGGAAAATCTGCTTCCTGCTTCTTCAGGAGCTGCAGACGTTCTTGAAAAATATGCCGAAATCAATCATGTGCCGATTATCAACCGGAGCAGCATGCATATGATTAATCTTATTTTAAAGATGAAGCAGCCGGAAAAGATTTTAGAAGTAGGCACAGCGATTGGTTATTCCGCATTGCGTATGCTGGAAGGAGCGTCAAAAGCAAATATCGTTACCATTGAAAAAGATGCCAATCGTTATCAGGAAGCAATCACAAATATCAAGGAACAGAAACGTGATAATCAAATCGAAGTTATTTTTGGAGACGCCGCAGAAGTCATGCAGGAATTAGCTGAAAAAAAATTACAGTATGATGTTATTTTTATTGATGCAGCAAAAGGGCAATATCAAGTTTATTTTGATTTAGCAGATAAAATGCTGATGCCCGGAGGTGTATTGATTACCGATAATGTATTATTTCGGGGCATGGTCTTCTCGAATGAAGAGGTGCCTAAAAAATATAAAACACTGGTACGGAAATTAAGATCGTACAATGAGATGCTAGTGAATCATCCGGATTATCATACATCGATTATACCGATGGATGATGGTGTCTCCATTAGCTATAAAAAGTAAGGTGTGTAAGGAGTTAGCAGCATGGAAAAAAATAAACCCGTTGTAATCGGTGTTGCCGGGGGAAGCGGCAGTGGAAAAACCTCCGTTACAAGAGCTATCTATGAGCGTTTTAAGGAAACGTCCATCCTGGTAATTGAGCAGGATGCATATTATAAGGATCAGTCGCATCTTCCTTTTGAGGAAAGATTAAAAACAAATTATGACCATCCCTTGGCATTTGATAACGATTTATTAGTAGAGCATCTTCAACAATTACTTGAATATAAATCAATTGAAAAGCCTATATATGATTATAAGGTGCATAACCGTTCAACAGAAACAATCCATGTTGAGCCCAAAGAAGTCATTATCGTTGAAGGAATTCTGATTTTAGAGGATGCTAACCTCGTTGATTTAATGGATATAAAAGTATTTGTCGATACCGATGCAGATTTGAGAATTATCCGCCGGCTATTAAGAGACATTAAAGATCGCGGGAGAACATTGGATTCAGTCATTGACCAGTACATTCAAGTGGTCCGGCCGGCACATATGCAATTTATTGAACCGTCAAAACGATATGCAGATTTGATTATTCCAGAGGGCGGAGAAAATCATGTTGCAGTGGATATTATGGCATCTAAAATTGAAAATATCTTAGTAAAGAATTCAAATTTATAATTATTTTTCTTGATATTTTAGGTAATATCTGCCATAGTATTGATTAGTATATTTTGAAGAGTTAGCACATAAGCTATATAGCCAATTTTATTAATTAAATTATATATACTAGGAATAGGCAGCTGTGTTCTTTTGGATAAACCAGGTTTGAGAATAAGCTGCGATTATTACCAGATAGAAAAGAAATTAGAAGGAGTGTTTAGAAGATGGCTGCAGAAAAAAGCTTTTACATGACACAAGAAGGGAAAGACAAGTTAGAGGAAGAATTGCATTATTTAAAAACGGACCGTCGCCAAGAGGTCGTTGAAAGAATAAAAGTAGCTCGTGATTTCGGAGATTTGTCCGAGAACTCGGAGTACGATGCGGCAAAAGATGAGCAGGCGTTTGTGGAACAGCGTATTACCCAAGTAGAAAACATGATTCGCAATGCCGTAATTATTGAGAATGATAATGAAGATCCTAATGTAGTCGGAATGGGAAAATCAGTTACATTTGTGGAATTACCTGATGGGGATGAAGAAACATATACTATCGTCGGCAGTGCAGAAGCTGATCCCTTTGAAGGGAAAATTTCCAATGATTCTCCAATGGCAAAAAGCCTGTTAGGACAAGAAATTGGACAGGAAGTTTCCGTAGCTACACCAGCTGGAGACATTGAAGTCCGCATAACCAATGTTGAATAAAAATTGGAAAGCGTTTGCGTAAACTTTTATCTCATTGAAGCTGCTGAGAAAAAGGTATTATCTTTGACCAGTAGAAAGGTTATCCAAACGTATATTTTTGAAGTACGAAAACTTACAGTTAAACACAACTGTAAGTTTTCGTACTTCTATATATTTCTATATTGTTTGAAAATATAAACCTGTTTGCTGTATTAATGCGGCGATGTTGTAAAACAGGAACCGCAATAGTTTTCTAATTAAAACGTTAAAAACCAAACAATATGTACGAATAGTATTACATACCCGAATTTTTAAGGATTTAAATAAGGTGTCTATCTTCATCACATTCTCTTAATCCTTTAAGTTTAAACAAGAAATAAACAGTAATTTTGTGCTAAAATAGAATAGACAAAAATCGCTGGATTCGATAGGATAGTATAAAGTAAATAGTGTAGCGAGGGGGAATCTCTGGTGAGTCAGACAAGATCAAACAAATTTGAAAAAAGAAGAAAAAATACAAACGCAATTACCATTCTATCTATTGCTGCAGGAATCGTCTTAGTTATTTTTCTTGCGATATGGGTGTTTGGCGGCGGAGATGATACAACGGAGGAAGGTACTGAATCGGATGCATCCGAAAATACGTCAGAGGAAGA
The DNA here is from genome assembly GCF_000821065.1 of Oceanobacillus oncorhynchi. GTDB lineage: Bacteria > Bacillota > Bacilli > Bacillales > Amphibacillaceae > Oceanobacillus > Oceanobacillus oncorhynchi. Next base: position 3,772,279 of record NZ_CDGG01000001.1, on the reverse strand, counting down.
TAATGGGGAGGCCGGCGGAGAAGATGATAATGGCTTCTTAATAACCGATCCGGAATCTAATGAAGATGAAGAAAATAACAATGAATCTGACAATGAGGACGCAAATCGAGAAGAAGACAATGCAGATGAAGACGAGGATGCTGATGAAGATGCAGCCAATGAAGAAGATGAGAATGAGGAAGAAAATGAAGAAGATAATTCCTACGAAGACAGAGAGTCTGCAGAACCTTCCGGTGATGACGTTGCGGAGGCCTATACCGGTGACTGGGATCCGATCGGTACAGAACAGGAAGGCGACCATAATACAGATTTTAGTGATGGATCTTCAGACCGTGTTGAAATTAAGAGAGCAGTCTCTAAAGTTACTGGTTTAAGTGAAGATGGTATGATAGAGCACTGGGTTGGAAATAATGGACCTGACAAAGTAATTGCTACCGTTTCCGATTCAAGCAATTCAGAGAATTATCGTGTATTCCTAGACTGGGTTGACGGTGAAGGCTGGCAGCCGACTCAGGTAGAAGAATTGAATTAAATTGACGCGGGACAATAATGGAGGATTAGAATGACTATCGGAATTATTGGAGCAATGGATGAAGAAATTGAATTACTGAAACAAAGCATGACTGATGTACGAGAAATTGAAATAGCAAAGACTCATTTTTATCAAGGTTACCTGGAAGGGAAAAAAGTTGTCCTCATGCTATCCGGTATCGGGAAAGTAAATGCAGCCATGTCTGCAACCATCTTACATGAACGGTTTAATCCGGATAAAATTATTAATACTGGGTCTGCAGGAGGTTTTGCTGAAAACCTGGAGGTTGGAGATGTTGTTATTTCCACCGAGGTATTGCATCATGATGTGGATGCGACAGCATTTAATTATGTCTATGGACAAGTTCCGGGGATGCCTGCAGTCTATACAGCTTCGCCTGATTTGATAGATTTGGCAGGTAAGGTAGTATTAGAATCAGGTATTCAGGCAGAAACAGGTATTATTGCAACTGGTGATTCATTTATGCAGCGTGAGGATCAGACAGCTGTTGTCCGTGGACGTTTTCCTGAAATGCTTGCTTTAGAAATGGAAGCTGCTGCAATTGCGCAGGTATGCTATCAATATCAAACGCCATTTGTCATTATTCGAGCATTATCAGATATTGCCGGAAAGAAATCATCGGTTTCATTTGATGCATTTTTAGAAAAAGCAGCAAAAAATGCAGCGGATGTGATTATAAAAATGGTTCGTGAATTATAAGTTGTTTAGTTAGAAAAACTCGTATTTGCTAATGAGCGAATACGAGTTTTTTAATGCATTGGTATTTCTTTGTGAAATATCATCCTTGAAGACCTGGACGGGTATCCTTTTACTCCCCAACATCAAAATAATCCTGAATAAAATTATAAAAAACTCGTTCAGATGGAGCCAGGTTACGGTTTTTCGGAATGATAATACCGACTGCCCGCTTGAGAGGCGGATTATCAATAGCTACCTTGGCGCTATAAGCGGTATTTAAATCATTAAAGGCACTTTCAGGAAGTAACGTAATCCCCATCCCGGCCGCAACTAATCCTTTAATGGCATCTAAGTCCTCTCCTTGGGATTGAATATTCGGTGTAAACCCGGAACGGATACAAGCATCAATAACTAGCTGATGAAGCACATACCCCTCAGGAAACAATACAAAATTCTCCGCTTCTAACTCTGCGACAGAAATTTTTTCTTCGTTTGATTTAGCGTGAGAACTGGGAATAAGAGCATAAAAATTTTCCATAAATAGAACCTTGCCAATGATGTCCGGCTGATTATCGGGAACAGGGCCAAGGAATGCTAAATCAATTTCTCTATTCCGGACAGATTCAATTAGAAAATTATAAGATCCCTGTCTTAATTGAAAACGGATATTAGGATAGCTTTTCTTAAATGCGGATAAAACGGTCGGCAAGAGATTACTGGCTAAGCTTGTCGGAAAGCCTATTTTTATTGAACCGCCTTCCGGGTCTAAGTATTCATCGACCTGTTTCTTAGCATAATCCACTCCCCTTAAAGCGGATTTTATATGAGTTAAAAATATTTTTCCAATAGGTGTTAAATGTACATTTCTCCCAGCTCTTTCAAAAAGCTGAACCCCTAATTCACTTTCTAAATTTGAAATTTGCCGGCTGACTGCAGATTGGGCAACATGCAGTTCGAAGGCAGCCTCTGATACATGTTCTCTTTCTGCTACAGCAACAAAATATCTTAATTGGCGCAGTTCCATATTTCCACCTCATATCAAAATTAGATTATTCCTATGTTTATTATATATTGTTTCGATAAATAAAAAAACATAAAATATATTTTACCCACTTTTATTGCAGTGTGAGATGAAAAGAGCATCCCGCTGAATGAAACAGATATTAATGGATACGGAATGGAGGAACAAAGATGATATTTCAAGATTTGCCAAAAGCACAAGGTCTATATCAACCGGATTTTGAGCATGATGCTTGCGGCATTGGCTTATATGCACATATTAAAGGGAAGCAGACGCATGACACAGTTACAAAAGGGCTGGATATGCTTTGTAAGCTGGAGCACCGCGGCGGACAGGGAAGTGATCCGATGACGGGCGACGGTTCTGGTTTAATGGTGCAGATTCCCGATCAATATTTCAGAAGAGTCTGCCCGGAATTTCAACTGCCGTCTGCAGGAGAATATGCTGTTGGTATGATCTTTCTTTCTCAAGATAAACAAGAGCAAACAGCAGTCATAAACCAAGTCAATCAGCTGATTGCGGGGGAGAGACAGCAGTTGATTGGATGGAGAGATGTGCCTGTAGACACTGCTTGTATCGGTAAAGGTGCAGTAGAAACGCTCCCGGAAGTTAAGCAGGTATTTATTCGGTCGACTATGGCGGCAGACGAAATGGCTTTTGAAAGAAAGCTGTATGTGATTCGTAAGCAAGCAGAGCATTGGGCTGAGGAAAAGAATATTCGCTTCTATGTTCCGAGTCTTTCTGCCAGAACCATTGTATATAAAGGCTTGCTGACTCCAGAGCAGGTAAATGGATTTTATTTAGATTTACAGGAAACGGATTTTGTTTCAGCTTTTTCACTCGTTCATTCCCGATTCAGCACAAACACATTTCCATCCTGGGAACGGGCGCATCCGAACCGCTATTTAATCCATAATGGCGAAATTAATACATTACGTGGAAATGTCAATTGGATGCGGGCGAGAGAAAAACAATTTGTTTCTGATGCATTTGGCGATGATTTAGAAAAGCTGCTTCCCATTATCCGCAGTGACGGAAGTGATTCAGCAACATTAGATAATGCACTGGAATTTTTAACACTTGCAGGAAGAGAGCCTGCTCATGCGGCGATGATGCTGATACCAGAACCATGGGATAAGAATAGCCATATGAATCAGGAAAGACGTGCTTTTTATCAATATCACAGTCTGATGATGGAGCCTTGGGATGGGCCGACATCAATTACCTTTACGAATGGAAAGCAAATCGGAGCAATATTAGATCGAAATGGGCTGCGTCCGGCAAGGTATTATGTGACGAAGGATGATTACATTATCTATTCCTCTGAAGTAGGTGTCGTTGACGTAGAGGAAAGCAATGTTTTATTAAAGGAACGATTAAGTCCTGGGAAAATGCTGTTAATAGATATCGAGAAAGGAAGAATTATTTCCGATGAAGAGATAAAATCTGCTATTACAACAGAATACCCCTATCAAGATTGGGTAAAGGAGCAAACCGACGTCTTAGCTCCAGAAGTTGATGAAAGCACGGAAATGGATCCGCAATTGTATCATAAACAGAAAGCATTCGGTTATACGATGGAGGATATTGAAAAGTATTTGATTCCGCTTGTACAGGATGGAAAGGACCCGATCGGTGCAATGGGGAATGATGCTCCGTTAGCTGTTCTATCCGAACGTCCGCAAAGCCTGTTCAATTATTTTAAACAGCTCTTTGCTCAAGTGACAAATCCGCCGATTGATGCTTATCGGGAGCAGTTAGTGACATCCATGCTGACCTGGCTTGGAAGCGAGGGGGATATGCTTCACCCGGAAACTGAAAAGAAAAGACGAATCCGTCTGGATTCACCAATTTTATCGAATGTGCAGATGGAAAAAATTGAAAATAATGAAATAGACGGTTTAAAAGCGGAAGTCATTGAAGCATTATTTACAGATGATTTGGAAGCTGCGCTGAAACAAGTGTTTGAGCAGGCGAAAGCAGCAATCTATAAAGGGAAAAATATATTGGTGTTGCGGGATACAGAAATGAATCAAATGCAGAAAGCAATCCCGGCACTGCTTGCAGTCAGCGGGCTGCATCAATTTTTAATTCGTGAGGGTATCCGTACAAAAGCGAGTATTCTTATCCAGTCAGGGGAAGCGCGTGAGGTGCATCATTTTGCAGCCATGCTTGGTTATGGAGTCGATGCGATTTACCCATATCTCGTGTATCAAACCTACCATCAGGCATTTGATACGGGTAAATTAGCATTAAATCCAAAAGAAGCACAGGCAAAATATATTGCCGTGGCGACAGAAGGCATTATCAAAGTAATGTCTAAAATCGGAATTTCAACTGTACAGAGCTATCGCGGTGCTCAGATTTTTGAGGCGGTCGGCATCAGCAAGCAGGTCATTGAAGATTATTTTACCGGAACGGCTTCGCAAATAGACGGAATTGATTTGGGTGTGATTCAGCTTGAAACAGAAAAACGTCATCAGGAAGGGTACCAGGAAGCATTTGATCAGCTTCTGGATTCAGGAAGTGAGTTTCAATGGCGAAAAACAGGTGAACATCACGCATTTAATCCGTCAACGATTTATAAGCTGCAATGGTCCTGCCGGCGTGGGGACTATAAGCTGTTCAAGCAATTTTCTAAAGAATCAAATGAAGCGCGTATCGGCTTTTTACGAAATCTATTTGACTTTAAAAAGACAAACTCGATTTCTATCGATGAGGTAGAATCTGTGGACACGATTGTAAAACGATTTAAAACAGGAGCGATGTCGTTCGGATCTATTAGTAAAGAGGCACATGAGACATTGGCGATTGCCATGAATCGCCTCGGCGGTAAAAGCAACAGCGGAGAAGGCGGCGAGGATACAGCACGCTTCACCCCGGATGCGAATGGGGATTTACGATCCAGCGCAATTAAGCAGGTAGCATCCGGCCGCTTTGGAGTGACCAGTAATTATTTGATAAATGCGAAAGAACTGCAAATTAAAGTAGCGCAGGGAGCGAAGCCTGGAGAAGGCGGTCAGCTGCCGGCGGAAAAAGTATATCCATGGGTTGCTGATGTGCGCAGGTCCACACCTGGAGTCGATTTAATTTCTCCGCCTCCGCATCACGATATCTACTCCATTGAAGATTTGGCGCAGTTGATTCATGATTTAAAAAATGCGAATCGCAACGCAAGAGTGAGTGTTAAGCTTGTTGCTAAATCAGGTGTCGGAACGATTGCTGCCGGTGTGGCTAAAGGGAATGCGGACGTTATCTCTGTCGTCGGTTATGATGGAGGAACAGGGGCTTCGCCAAAAACAAGTATTAAGCATACAGGTCTGCCGTGGGAATTGGGTCTGGCGGAAGCGCATCAGACATTAATGCTAAACGGACTGAGAGACCGTGTTATTTTAGAAACGGACGGCAAGCTGTTAACTGGAAAAGACGTGGTAACAGCAGCCTTGCTGGGAGCAGAGGAATATGGGTTTGCTACAGCACCGCTCATTGTTGTCGGCTGCGTGATGATGCGTGTCTGTCACAAGGATACCTGTCCAGTCGGTGTCGCTACCCAAAATCCAGAGCTTCGTAAAAAGTTTGCCGGAGACCCGGACCATGTTGTGAACTATATGCGGTTTATTGCGGAAGAGGTCAGGGAATTTATGGCAGATCTTGGCTTCCGGACAATGGATGAGATGATTGGGCGGACAGAATATTTGGAAAGGTCAGCGCGTGCTGACGCACATTGGAAAGCGAAGCATCTCGATTTATCAACACTTGTTTATCAGGTGGAAGGAACCAAAAGAAACACCACGCAGCAGGATCATAAATTAGATCGATCCTTAGACATAAAAGAAATCCTGCCTGCTGTTCAAGAATCATTAAAAACAGGCGAAGCAATGGAAGCAAGCTTCTCTATAAAAAATACAGATCGTGTGGCAGGCACGATTGTCGGCAGTGAAATAACGGCTAAATATGGAGAAGAAGGCCTGCCGGAGGATACAATCAATTTACATTTTACCGGTTCAGCCGGGCAAAGCTTTGGTGCTTTTATCCCTTCAGGTATGACCATGACAGTAAGTGGGGATGCCAATGACTATGTAGGCAAAGGGCTTTCAGGAGGGAAAGTGATTGTGCGTGCGCCAGAAGTTACAACCATTGACGCCAGCCATAATGTCATCGCTGGAAATGTTTCCTTCTATGGTGCGACAAGCGGAGAAGCATATATTCATGGCTATGCAGGCGAGCGTTTTGCAGTCAGAAACAGCGGTGCAAAAATTGTTGTAGAAGGCGTCGGAGATCATGGCTGCGAGTATATGACAGGCGGCAGAGTTGTTATCCTTGGCAATGTCGGTAAAAACTTTGCAGCCGGAATGTCTGGCGGAATTGCTTATGTAAGACCGGATGATGTTCCTGCCTTCCGTGCTTTAACGAATGCGGCGCTGATTCAATTTGAAGAAATAACAGATTTGGAAGAGCAGGAAGAAGTAAAAGATTTGATTATCAACCATTTAGATTATACCAACAGTGAGAAAGCAGCATTTATCTTAAAGCACTGGAAGGAAGAAGTGAAGAAATTTGTCAAAGTAATCCCGACAGACTATAAATTAATGCTTCAGCAGATTGAATGGTTTAAAGAACAGGGCTTAGGTACAGAAGATGCGCGTTATGAAGCGTTTATGGCAAAGAAAAATAACGAAATGACCGTAAAGTTAGATGAGGAATCCTTGATGAAGGAAGAGAAAGGGGCCAGAGTAAATGGGTAAAGCAACTGGATTTATGGAAATCAAAAGAAAAAAAGCAACGGAGCGTGACCCGCTTGAAAGAATAAAAGACTGGAAAGAGTACGCTGGCACCTTCTCTGATGATGCAGCAAGCCAGCAGGGTGCGCGCTGCATGGATTGCAGTATTCCGTTTTGTCATATCGGCATGGAAATCGAGGGGGCAGCCTCAGGCTGCCCTGTCTATAATCTGATTCCGGAGTGGAATGACCTTGTTTATAAAGGCAGATGGAGAGAAGCGCTAGACAGGTTAATGAAAACTAATAATTTTCCTGAATTCACTGGAAGAGTTTGTCCTGCCCCATGTGAAGGTTCTTGTACCGTAGCAATTAATGACCCGGCTGTATCGATCAAGAATATTGAGCAGAAAATTATTGATAAAGGCTTTGAAGAAGGCTGGATTGAACCGCGAATTCCAGAAGTGCGTACTGGCAAAAAAATCGCTGTGATTGGTTCGGGGCCGGCTGGATTAGCGGCAGCAGATCAATTAAACCAGGCGGGGCATGAAGTAACTATTTACGAACGTGCAGACCGTGCCGGCGGATTATTGATCTATGGTATTCCAAACATGAAGCTGGATAAGGGAGTCGTTGAACGGCGTATTCAATTGCTACGGCAGGAAGGGATTCATTTTGTATTGAACACCGAGGTAGGAAAGGATATTTCAGCCGAGGATATGAAAGCAAGCTTTGATTCGGTGATTATTTGTACTGGTGCCCAGAAGCATCGTGATCTGCCTTTAGAAGGAAGAGATGGAAAGGGAGTCCGTTTTGCGATGGATTACTTGACGCGTTCAACGAAAAAGCTGCTTGATGCAGACATCGAGTTGGAAGAGGAGTTAAATGCAGAAGGAAAAGATGTGATTGTTATCGGCGGCGGAGATACTGGCGCGGATTGCATCGCCACAGCACTTCGTCAGGGAGCTAAAAGCATTGTCCAATTCGGAAAGCATCCGCAGCTGCCGGTAAGGCGCGCTGACTCCAATCAATGGCCGGCTTATCCGCAGGTATTCAGTCTGGAATACGCGCACAAGGAAGCAAAAGAAAAATTCAGGAAGGATATTCGTGAATATTCTATCCAGACACAAAAATTTGTAACAGATGCGCAGGGGAATTTAAAAGAGCTGCATACGATTCAAATGGAGAAAAAACAGGATGAAAATGGTGTCTTCTTTTTTGAGGAAATACCGGGAACTGAAAAAGTGTGGCCGGCACAGCTTGTGTTAATTGCTATCGGTTTTGAAGGTGCTGAGGAAACAGCTGTTAAAGCATTTGGGGTGAAAACGATGCGAAACCGCGTGCTTGCAGCTTATGGAAAGTTTTTAACGACAGAAGAAAATGTATTTACAGCAGGAGATGCCCGCCGCGGTCAGAGCTTAATTGTCTGGGCAATTAATGAAGGGAGAGAAGCGGCTTACCAGGTTGATGAATATTTAATGGGAACCACTTCCTTGCCGACTGTTGCGAATATGTAATAGCAACGTGATAAATAAGCGAGTTGCCTGTCTAAGCATAGATGGGTAACTCGCTTATTGTATGAATATACTTTTTTTAATGGAGGTAAAAGCATTATGCTTTGATAAGCCTATGGCGAATCTTTATAGGCATCTGTCACCTCTTTTTAGGTATTTGCGTATATTGTTAGGGAATAAGGGGTGATGGAGAATTGGCACAGGCAGAAGGGTATAAAAATGGCCGTATTAATATTATATTAAGTGAGAATACACCGCAATCCAGCGCGAATCTCCGTGTAAAAAAACAAAAGCATTCGCCGCTTGAAATCGTCGATAAAGAATTTGCATCGTTTGTCGGATTAAATGACTTAAAAACGTCCATTAAAGAGATTTATGCGAGTATTCTTATCAATGAAAAGAGAAAGGAAGAAGGGTTAAAAAGTTCGAAACAGGTTCTTCATATGCTGTTTAAGGGGAATCCGGGAACGGGAAAGACGACGGTAGCCCGAAAATTAGCAAAGCTTTATCATGATATGAATATCCTTTCAAAAGGGCATTTTATAGAGGCGGAGCGTGCCGATTTAGTCGGAGAATATATCGGCCAGACAGCGCAAAAAACAAGAGCGGTTATCCAGAAGGCGATGGGAGGTATTCTGTTTATTGATGAAGCTTATTCTTTATCTCGGGGCGGAGAAAAAGATTTTGGTAAAGAAGCGATTGATCTGCTTGTAAAGCATATGGAAGACGGACGGGAAGATATGGTTCTCATCCTTGCTGGTTATCCGCGCGAAATGGATCGTTTTCTTTCGATGAATCCCGGCCTCGAATCTCGATTTCCGTTTATTTTAGATTTTGATGATTACTCTGTGGATGAATTATTAAATATAGGAAACCGTATGCTGAGTGAAAGACAGTATCAATTATCAAAACAGGCGGAATGGAAGTTTCGCAATCATTTGGCCAAAAAATTGCGGGAAGATAACTATAATTTTTCGAATGCGAGATATGTGCGGAATGTAATTGAAAAAGCAATCCGGCTGCAGGCGGTCCGGCTGCTTAACTCTGACAAAATGGTATCCAGAGATTTAATTGTTTTAACAGACCAGGATTTGTTGCTAGAATAGAAATAATGGGTATGATAGTATAAGAACTATTTTAAGAAAGAGGTAGGCTATGACAGTAGAAAATGTATTAGTAATTGCGGTTAACCAATCTGAAAGATCTGAACCTCAATTCGATTCTTCTTTAGATGAGCTTGTTTCTCTGTGTAAAACTGCAGGAGGGCAGGTTCAGGACGTTATCACACAAAATCGGGAACGTATCCATCCGGCTACCTATATCGGAGAAGGAAAGCTTCAGGAAGTAGCTCAAATCATTCGCGCAGAGGGAATTGATTTGGTAGTAGCTAATAATGAGTTATCGGCTGGTCAGGTTCGCAATTTAGCCGATACACTGGATGTTCGTGTCCTTGATCGAAGTCAATTGATATTGGATATTTTTGCGATGCGCGCGCAAACGAAGGAAGGGAAGCTCCAGGTCGAGCTGGCTCAGTTGGAGTATTTGCTTCCCCGTTTGCATGGACAAGGGGCTAATTTGTCCAGACTTGGCGGTGGAATCGGGACAAGAGGGCCAGGGGAAACAAAATTGGAAACAGACCGCCGGCATATCGAAAGAAGAATCTATGATATCAAACGCCGCTTACAGCTGGTTGTGAAGCAGCGGGATCAATATCGGAAGCGCAGACGATCAAACGATGTTTTCCAAATAGCGATTGTCGGGTATACGAATGCGGGGAAGTCAACGATATTTAACAGATTGACAAATAGTCATTCATTAGAAGAGGACCAACTATTTGCAACGCTGGATCCGCTCACGCGCCGTATTCAATTCCCCAGCGGTTTGAAAAGCTTAATAACAGATACAGTCGGGTTTATTCAGGATCTCCCGACAGCCCTGATTGCTGCATTTAAATCAACACTGGAGGAAGTGACAGAAGCAGATTTTCTTCTGCATGTGGTCGATATCTCAGATCCTGATTTATTACAGCAGCAGGAAACCGTTCGCAAGCTTTTGCAGGAATTAGACGCCGGCCATATCCCGGTATTGACCGTGTATAATAAAAAGGATCAGCTGGAGGCCGATTTCTTTTTGGCAAACCAATTCCCTAATATTCAAATTAGTGCATTAGAGGAAGAAGACTTACATGCATTATTAATCAAAATGGAAGAAGTATTAAAAGAAGAATGGGATTTATTTGACATTGTGTTAGATTCAAGTGAAGGAGATTTGTTGTACCAGCTTCAGTCAGCAGCGTTAGTTGTCAAAAAAGAACTGCTGGAGGAAACGAACCAATTTCATGTGCAGGGCTATGTCAGAAAAAATCATCCATTTCACCGATTTGTAGAGGAGAAGTAAACGATGCAAGCAGAATCACTTATAATAGAAGCAGAAAAAGATTGTTTAGAAGGTCACCAGTATATACAAGAAATTGTAGAGAAAAATCAAAGACGTGTTCTGGAGGCCTTCCGAAATCATCGGATTAGTGACGCACACCTGCAAGGGACAACAGGCTATGGGTACGATGATTTAGGCCGGGAAGGCTTAGAAGCGGTATATGCGCAGGTTTTCGGCGGAGAGGATGCCGTTGTGCGGCCGCAGATTGTTTCGGGTACACATGCTATTACAACAGCTTTATTCGGCATGCTCCGCCCGCAGGATGAGCTTGTTTATATTACAGGGCATCCATATGATACGTTGGAAGAAGTAATCGGGAAGCCCGGCAAAGAAGAAGGATCGCTTGCTGATTTTCAAATTGGGTATCGTGAGGTTGCCTTAAAAGAAACAGGGGAAATTGACTTTGAAGCGATAAAAAGCAGCTGGACAAAGCAGACGAAAGTTATTGCTATCCAGCGTTCAAAAGGTTATGATGCCAGACCTTCCTTCACGATTAGTGAAATAAAAGAAATGGTGGATTTTGTGAAAGCTATTGATCCATCTGTTATCGTATTTGTTGATAATTGCTATGGGGAATTTACAGAAACAAAAGAACCGCTGCATGTCGGTGCCGACTTGATTGCCGGTTCACTCATTAAAAACCCTGGCGGCGGATTAGTCCGGGCAGGAGGATATATTGCAGGCCGTCAAGACCTGATCCATTTATGTGCAAACCGTCTGACAGCTCCTGGTCTGGGCAAGGAAACAGGAGCTTCTCTCGGTATGCTTCAGGAAATGTATCAGGGTTTCTTTATGGCGCCGCATACCGTAGGGGAAGCCTTAAAGGGCGCCTTGTTCACAGCACGTTTTCTGGAGCTGGCCGGGTTCCGGACAGCGCCGTCCTATCACGAAAAAAGAACAGACCTGATACAAACAGTTACTTTTCATACAGCGGAGGAAATGATTGCTTTTTGTCAGGCGATCCAAGAGAACTCCCCTATTAATTCTTATGTAACACCTTATCCGAGTGGAATGCCGGGATATGAAGATGAAGTGATTATGGCTGCAGGAACGTTTATACAAGGGGCGAGTATTGAGTTGTCTGCGGACGGGCCTATTCGTGCTCCGTATACAGCTTATGTTCAGGGCGGTTTAACCTATACGCATGTAAAAATTGCCATTATCGAAGCAGTAAAAACATTAAAAAATCAAGGTTTTATTTCTTAGTGTGAGGGTAAAAATAAGTATCGAATAATTTATATGTCAAATAACCTAACATTTCATTGACATTAAAACTGACATCCATTATACTGAATGTATCATATAAAGAAGGGGGTCATCTTTTGAATGATCAAGATCGTCGTTCAATGCCCTTATTCTCAATAGGAATAGTTATGAAATTAACCGAACTGACTGCGAGACAAATTCGTTACTATGAAGCAAATGATTTAATTGCTCCCGAGCGGACAAAAGGAAATCAGCGTCTATTTTCATTTAACGATGTAGACAGGCTGCTTCAAATCAAGGATCTCTTAGACAAAGGATTAAATATGGCTGGCATCAAGCTTCTGCTGGATGAAGAAAACAAAGAAACTCCGGAAGAAGCTCCGAAGAAAGAGAAAAAAACACCGGCTAATTTAACGGATAAAGAGCTTAGAGGAATCTTGAAAAATGAATTAAACGAAGCGGGAAGATACGGAAAAGCCAGTATGAGGCAAGGAGAACTGGCACGCTTTTTTATAAAGCATTAACATCAGGTTAAAAGAGTTTTCGCTGCAAAGACAGTGTAGTGGAGGTTTTCTTTTCATACTTAAATGAATTTTTAGGAGGAGAACAAATGGCTAAGAAATTAACCAGAGAAGAAATTATTACACAGATTAAAGAGGAGAATGTACGTTTTATCCGCCTGCAGTTTACAGATATGCTCGGAACCATTAAAAACGTTGAAATCCCTTTAAGCCAGCTTGACAAAGCATTAGATAATAAAATGGCTTTTGACGGGTCCAGCATCGAAGGGTTTGTCCGTATTGAAGAATCAGATATGCTCTTGCATCCTGATTTGGATACATTCATTGTATTCCCTTGGACTTCTGAAAAAGGAAAAGTGGCGCGTTTTATCTGTGATATCTATAATCCGGATGGTACTCCTTTTGCAGGCTGCCCGCGTTATAACCTGAAACGCAACCTGAAAAAAATGGAGGAATTAGGATTTGATGCATTTAATATTGGTGCGGAGCCGGAGTTCTTCTTATTCAAATTGGATGAAAACAGAGAACCTACACTGGAATTGAATGACCACGGCGGTTATTTTGACTTAGCGCCGACAGACCTGGGTGAAAACTGCCGACGTGATATTGTATTAGAGCTGGAAGAAATGGGCTTTGAAATTGAAGCATCTCACCATGAGGTTGCCCCTGGACAGCATGAAATTGATTTTAAATATTCGGATGCAGTGAAGCATGCAGATGATATTCAAACCTTCAAGCTGGTAGTAAAAACCATTGCCAGAAAGCATAATTTACACGCTACATTTATGCCGAAACCATTATTTGGAGTGAATGGATCAGGAATGCATGTAAATATGTCCCTTTTCTCAGGAAAAGAAAATAAATTTTACGATACAAAAGGTGAGTTAGAACTAAGTCAGACAGCTTATCAGTTTATCGCCGGCATTATTGATCATGCGACAAACTTTACAGCGATAACAAATCCTACAGTCAACTCTTATAAGCGTCTTGTACCCGGATACGAAGCGCCTTGTTACGTGGCATGGTCTGCATCTAACCGCAGCCCGCTTGTTCGTATCCCGAGCTCACGCGGTTTAAGTACTCGTGTAGAAGTACGAAGTGTTGACCCGGCTGCTAACCCGTATATGGCATTATCCGTACTATTAGCTTCTGGCTTAGACGGCATTAAGAGAAAGTTAGACGTGCCAGAATCTGTCGACCGCAACATTTATGTTATGAATAAAGCAGAGCGCGAAGAGAATGGTGTGAAAGATTTACCGTCTACTTTAAAAGAAGCAATGGATTTGCTTGAGCAGGATGAAGTGCTTGTTGAATCTTTAGGAGAGCATTTATTCGAACACTTTATTGAAGCAAAAGATATTGAGTGGGATATGTTCCGTACAACTGTGCACCCATGGGAGCGCGAGCAGTATCTGACGAACTATTAATTCAGACGTAAAGAATTACTATCTCTTAAACATTAATAAATAACAGCTGTTTAGGTACTGTGCATAGACTTTTTGTTTTAGCACAGTACCTTTTTTTGTGAAAGGGACAGATTTTGGATGCGTGGAATAATTCGAAAAAATATGATGGAATGGTTTTTTATTGCTCTTGTAAATAAAGACACGCAAGCAGTTCGTGCTTCAACCTGCTTGCGTGTCTTTATTTGTTTACTTTTGATTCCTGCGATATAAGATAAATCCAGATCCGGTTAAAATAGGCGTAGCTATAGAGAGAGCAAAAATAAAACGATGCGCCGTCTGGTCAGAGAAGTGAGAGGAAATGTAAATGGATTCTACATCTCCGCCCTGACATTGTATGCGGTCAAAATGAGAGTACTCGCCATCATTGGTAAAAAGGTGAGTTACCTCTGTATCTGAAAAGGTGACTTCTGTATTTTTAGAATCCAAAGAAACTTCTTCACTATTCTTTTCTGTAATGCACCGCACTTCATTTGCATTAGTTGTTGCCGGGTAGGCCCAAATTTCTGTGGTTTTACGATTGTCTGCCGGCGAGAAGGATTCATTTATTTCTATTCCACTTGCTGATAATTCTCCTGGGAATGCTGCTTTTTGATATACCATCCAAATACCTAACGGACCGACTATAATACAAAGCATGCAAGATATTGCAAGTAAGGAGGTGATTTTTTTAGCATTTTTCATAACTAAAACACCTTTCTGTCAGTAGATAGCTGTTATACTATACGTTTGCAAAACGGGATTTGTTTCAAAAAACATCGCATGAGAGCGAAATTTTGCTCTCATGCGATGTTTTATGCTTTCGTATTATTGATGGCCTCTTGCGACTGCAGAAGGGAAAGTTAAATTGGATTCATCCTCTGTGAAAAATTCTTTGTACAGCGACTGAATTGCTTTTTCCAAATCAACTGCGTGAACACCGAACATCATGGATACTTCTGAAGAGCCTTGGTTAATCATATCAATATTGATACCCGCTTTAGCAAACGATGCGGTAGCTTTAGCGGCAACACCAATTGTGTTTACCAATCCTTCTCCGACCACCATAACAACAGCCAGGTCACGATGAATACTTACGGTATCCACATGCAATTCATTGCGGATACGGTCAATAACAATCTGTTCCTTTTCAGGTGTGAAAAGATGATCTCTGAAAATAACAGACATATCATCAATTCCAGAAGGTGCATGCTCGAAGGAGATTCCTTCATCTTCAAAAATATTTAACAGCTTTCGGCCAAACCCGACTTCCCGGTTCATCAGGAATTTACTGACGTATAAGCTGCAGAAGCCGACGTCGCTTGCTATGCCTACTACACATTGATCTGTGGAATCTCTTTCTGCAACAACCATTGTGCCGGGCGCTTCCGGGTTGTTGGTGTTTTTGATACAGACCGGGATTTCTTCTTTAAAAGCCGGGATAAGCGCTTCGTCGTGAAATACAGAAAAGCCGGCATAAGATAATTCCCGCATTTCCTTATATGTTAGAACAGTAATATCTTTAGGATTTTCTACAAAGTTTGGATTTACCGCAAACACTGAATCAACGTCTGTGAAATTTTCGTACAAGCTTGCTTTGGTACCTGCAGCTAAGATAGCTCCAGTAATATCGGAACCGCCCCGGGAGAAGGTAACTAAATCATTATTTTCGGTATAACCAAAGAATCCGGGGACGACAGATACACCTTCGCGTTCTCTGAGTTTATAAATTCTAGAAAAGCTTTCCGGCAATAATTGAGCATTTCCAGGTTCATTACTGACAAAAATTCCAGCCTCTTTTGGATTGACATAGCTTGCATTTAAGCCTAAATGCTTTAAATAAGCACTTACGATTTTAGCAGAACTGTCTTCACCGATGGATTTTAAAGCATCAAGCTGTGCCATAGGTGATATATCAAACTGAAGATACTTTTCAATGGTTTGCTGAATATCTTCTAAAATAGACTGGTCAAGGCTCAAATCCTCTATTATTTCTTGAAATCTAACCATGATGTTTTGTAACTGCAAATCATGATCTTGATTTTGCTGTTTTGCATAACAAAGCTCGATTAATAAGTCTGTCATTTTTACGTCATCTGAGAAGCGTTTCCCTGGTGCAGATACAACAATCACTTTTCGGGAGGAATCAGACTTAATGATATTCGCTACCTTTTTAATCTGTTTTGCATTTGCTACAGAACTTCCTCCAAATTTTGCTACTTTCATTTACATGATACCCCATTTCAAAATTCCCACTATAAACTAGCTATTTTAGTTACGAAGATTTTTAGTGCGTGGTATTTTTTATTTTTACTAATATAACATATTTTCTGTTAAATTAAAGAGGAAAATGAAAAAAAGAAAGAAAAATAACGAAAATACCATTTTTATTCTCTTTGCTGGACAAATGTTTACCATTTTAGGCCATTTAGAAGGAAAAACAAGTGTTTAGCAGGGATGAATCAAATTCCATTTTTAGTATCACTGCAAGCATGAACAGTGTAGCGGAAATGTAGTTTAAATGAAAAAATCCCGTTTCAATGAAACAGGATAGATCAGCTTGCTGATTCCTTTTCTTGACTGCGCTTCTTCCTGTCTCTGTAGACAATAAAGCCGCCAAGGAATAACAAACCGCCGAGAAAAAGAATTAAACCAACAATAAATTGAATGCTTCCAAAAATAAAAAATGGATAAAATGTATCAAAAAGCGTATCCCGCATCAATTTAATACCAAAAGCTGCAATCACCCCTGGAATAAATAGGATGATTAAAGCGAGGTTTCTTTGCATAAAAACTCCTGCTCCTTTATAGATATACTTGCAATCATTCATCAATCTTCTGTCCGTTCAGATGCCTCTTTATTTTTAATCAAATAATTTCTTAAAACTTCATTATAAGTATATCAAAATACGTCGAAAAATAGAAATAGAATTCATTTGCTAAATTATGCATGGTATCGTATGATGAAACTGTGCAAATAAATTCAAGGTGGATGAAAAGTATGAAGCAAATTCTGATAGTCGGCGCTGGTAAAGGTGGTACAGCATTATTCCGCCTGTTTAAAGAAACAAAAAGCATGCAGATTTGTGCAATCGTTGACAAGGACGCAGACGCTCCTGCTATGAAGCTTGCGGAAGAAATGGATGTTCATACAAGTACAGAGTGGAAAGATTGGATTCACCATGACATTGATATTGTAATTAACGTAACAGGCGAAGAGGAATTATTTGAAAAGATGATTGAGCTGTTTCCAAGAAAGACAATTATCATCCCTGGTTCTGTAGCCAATATTATTTATGAATTAATTCATGAAAAAACTGTTTTAACAGATGAAGTAAAAGTACAGGCGAGCCGTTTGGAATTAATTTTAAACCATATGAATGACGGCATGATTGTTGTCAATAAAATGGAACAGGTTCAGCTGTTGAATCGCCGGGCGGAACAAATTCTCGGCAAAAAAGAAAAAGACTACAAAGGGAAGCATATCAAAGATTTACTCAAAACAAATCGTTTATCTCACGTGTTAAGGAGTCAAAGAAAAGAGTTAAACCAAAAGACAATTTTAGATAATGGCAAGAAAGTGATTGCTTCACGTATCCCCATTATTAATAAAACAGGAGATTTAGTGGGAGCCTTTGCTGTTTTTAAAGACATTACGGAAGTAGTGCAATTAGCAGAAGAAAATACCGATTTAAATGAAATCAAAACCATGCTGGAAGCCATTATTAAATCTTCGGATGAGGCAATCAGTGTGGTGGATGAGCATGGAAAAGGCTTAATTATTAATCCCGCCTATACGAGAATCACTGGTCTGACCGAAGAGGAAGTAATAGGGAAGCCGGCAACAGTAGATATATCTGAAGGGGACAGTGTGCACATGAAGGTCTTAAAAAACCGGCGTGCTGTTCGCGGTGTACATATGAAGGTCGGACCGTCAAAAAAAGATGTTATCGTTAACGGGGCGCCAGTGATTGTACAAGGAAAGATAAAAGGCAGTGTCGGCGTGCTCCATGACGTCAGTGAATTACAATCTGTGACAAGGGAGTTAAAGCGTGCCAGACAAATCATCCGTAATTTGGAAGCAAGGTATACATTCGATGATATTATTGGTAACTCATCCGAAATGAAGCTTGCTTTAGAACAGGCAAAAGTAGCTGCCAAAGCACCGGCTATTGTTCTTTTGAGAGGGGAAACCGGCACCGGCAAAGAATTATTCGCCCATGCAATACACCATGAAAGTGATCGGAAATTTAATAAATTTATTCGTGTGAACTGTGCTGCATTGTCAGAACCAATGCTGGAAAAAGAGCTGTTTGGTTCGGCAGAGGAGCAGGCAGAACATTTGAAAAAAAAGGAAGGTCTGTTTGAACAGGCGAACAATGGAAGCATCTTTCTTGATGAAATTGGTGAATTATCTTTATCAATCCAGGAAAAATTAATCCATGTACTCAAGGAGAACAGAGTCACTCCAGTCGGCGCATCCAATTCGGTGCCGGTTGATGTCCGCGTGATTGCCGGAACGAATACAAATCTGGAGAAGGCTGTGATGAATGAGAAATTTCGTGAAGATCTTTATTATCTCATTAATAAACTTCCAATATCCATCCCATCGCTAAAGGAACGGGAGGAGGATATCCCTGAGTTGGTGGAGCATATCATCCATCAGCTGAACGAAGAATATGGAAAAAATGTGCAAAAGATATCGGATGAAGCGTTAAAAAAACTAATGGCATATCATTGGCCGGGGAATGTCAGGGAAATGGCTAATGTTATCAGTCATTCCATGATATTTATCGGCAACATGGAGGAGCAGATTGAAGTATCTCATTTGCCTAAATTGCAAACGAAAGAAATGACAGCAGGACCGGATATGGTACAGACAGATAAACCATTAAAATTACAGGAAGCGTTAGATCGTTTTGAAAAAAAATACTTGCAGGAAGTGTATCTGCAATGTAATAAAAACAAGACAAAGACAGCAAAAGCGTTACAAATATCTGTCCGCAATTTGTATTATAAGCTTGAAAAATATCAGCTTGAATAAGGTGTCTGCAACATTTTGCAGGGAGGGCAGGTATATCATGCTGTGGAAAATTTACGGAGGGTTCTCCGTGGTAAATAGGGAATACTGACAAATGTATTACAATAGCATACCATTCAGGAGTTGGATTCATTTGTCATTTTAAATAAGTATGTATGATTAGTGAATCACGATGTATTACAGGAGGGGTTAAGATGGAAATCTTCAGTTACTTAGAAAAATACGATTATGAACAGGTACTTTTCTGTCAGGATAAACAATCAGGGCTAAAGGCTATTATTGCCATTCATGACACGACATTAGGACCAGCATTAGGCGGGACCAGAATGTGGACGTATCGTTCAGAAGCAGAAGCTATCGAAGACGCACTGCGTTTAGCTCGCGGAATGACATATAAAAATGCGGCAGCCGGCTTAGATCTCGGCGGCGGAAAAACAGTAATTATCGGAGATTCCAAAAAGGATAAGAATCCGGAAATGTTCCGTGCATTCGGTCGTTATATCCAAAGCTTGAATGGAAGATACATCACTGCTGAGGATGTAGGAACGAATGAATCAGATATGGATCAAATTGCGCTTGAAACAGAATATGTAACGGGATTGTCCTCCTACAGCGGAACTGCCGGCAATCCTTCCCCTGTTACTGCATGGGGAATTTATCAGGGGATGAAAGCAACTGCAAAAGAAGCATTCGGATCAGAATCTTTAGAGGGCAAAGTTGTTGCAGTTCAAGGAGTCGGAAACGTGGCTTACAGCCTATGCGAATTATTGCATGAAGAGGGCGCAGAATTAGTTGTTACAGATATTAATAAGGAAGCTGTGAAGCGTGCGGAAAATGATTTTAATGCCAAAGCAGTCGATCCAGATGATATTTATGATGTGGAATGCGATATCTATGCTCCTTGCGCACTTGGAGCAACCATTAATGATCATACGATACCGAGGCTGAAAGCTAAAGTAATTGCAGGTTCGGCTAATAATCAGCTGCAGAGTCATGAACATGGAGATATTCTGCATCAAAAAGGAATTTTATATGCTCCTGATTATGTGATCAATGCAGGCGGGGTAATCAATGTTGCAGATGAACTGGTTGGTTACAATCGCGATCGCGCTTTACATAATGTACAGCGCATCTATAAAAATCTGGAGCAGGTCTTTGCCATTTCTAATCGTGATCAGGTACCGACTTATATTGCGGCTGATCGTCTGGCTGAGGAAAGAATTCAAGCAAAACAACAATCACGCAGTCAATTTCTTACAAATGAGCGAAATATTTTAGATCGCCGACAATAGAAATTTACTGTTGTACTTATCATTTACAGCTTTGGAAGAACGGCATATTGGAGGGTATTTTGTGAATCAACGTGGTAGTATTTTAGTTATCTACCCCGACTTGTATTTCACCACGATCGGTGTATTTGAAGGAAATCATCTTTTATATCAGCAAAAAATTTCACATAACGAAGATGAACTGCATCGTTTTGAACAGCTGATGGAGCAAGTGCCGTACAGAAAGCAGGCTATATTTGAACAGCTTGATTTGGATGGAATGAATACATCACGTTTTATTAGTGTATGCGGGCGGGGAGGACTATTGCGTCCAATCAGCGGCGGAACGTATAAAGTGAATAACGCGATGCTATATGATTTAAAAACAAATGCTTACGGGGAACATGTATCCAATTTGGGAGCTGTTCTAGCCCATGAAATTGCTGAGAATTTAAATATACAAGCATATATTGTTGACCCGCCGGTAGTAGATGAACTGCAAACCATTGCAAAATATACAGGTATACCGGAAATAGAGAGAGCCAGTATCTTTCATTCGCTAAATCATCGTCATGCCGGCCGGATTGCGGCAAAACAAATTGGTTCAGCCTATCATTCGTTAAAGCTCATTTCCATTCATATTGCAAGAGGGATTACCATTGCATCCCATCATAGCGGCAAAATTATTGATGTAACGAATGGCGTAGACGGAGAGGGTCCGTTTACTATCGATCGATCCGGCAGTATACCGTTAAAAGGATTTCTGACTTATCTATCTGAACAATACACTACAGATGAAGATTTTTTGTGGAATCATGTCCAGCAGGATGGGGGAATCAAAGCATATCTGCATACAGAGGACCCTTCCATCATCCGTTCCCGGCTGACGAAAGGTGATCAGTATACGAAAGAAGTAATTGAGGCACAGGCATACCAGATTGCTAAAGAAATTGGAGCAATGAGCACGGTATTGCATGGAGAAGTAGATGGCATTGTTTTTACTGGAAAAATCAATGAAAATGATTTTGTTATTGATGCGGTTATTCCAAGAGTCAATTGGATTGCCGATGTGATGGTGTTTCCTGGTAAAAATGATTTAGAAGCGATGAATGAGGGCGTATTAGAGGTTTTAAACAATACCCAGAAAGAAAAGATATATGTTGCAGAGGAGGCAAATTAGATGGCAACTGAGTACGATTTAGTCATTTTAGGGGGCGGAACAGGAGGCTATGTTTCTGCTATTCGTGCCACTCAATTAGGCATGAAAGTGGCAATAGTAGAGAAATCTGAGCTGGGAGGGACCTGCTTACACAGAGGCTGCATACCCTCTAAAGCATTACTTCGCAGTGCAGAGGTTTTTCAGCAGACAAAAAAAGCAGATGCATTCGGAGTAGAGGTAAACGAACCAGTCTTAAACTTTTCAAAAGTCCAGCAGAGAAAAAATGAGATTATTGAACAGCTGCATAAAGGTGTCCAGGGTTTAATGAAAAAGGGAAAGATTGATGTCTATCAAGGGTTCGGCCGCATTCTTGGACCAAGTATCTTTTCTCCAATGCCTGGAACTATCTCTGTTGAATATGAAAATGGAAATGAAAATGATATGCTGCTTCCTAAAAATGTTTTAATTGCGACCGGATCGCAGCCGAATACATTACCTGGTCTGGACTTTGACGGTGAGTACCTCATCAGCTCAAATGAAGCTTTAGAAATGAAGGACCTGCCTAAATCAATGCTTATTGTAGGCGGCGGAGTTATTGGCATCGAATGGGCCTCCATGCTAAACGATTTTGGAGTTGATGTAACCGTCTTGGAATTTCAAAAGCAAATCTTGCCGACAGAGGATAAAGATATCGCAAAAGAGATGGAAAAACAGTTGAAAAAAAGAGGCGTCAATATTATAACCGGAGCCAATGTTCAGACGGATACAATAGAAAAAAATAACGGCATCGTGATAGAAGCAGTAATCGGTGATAAAAAAGAAAGATTTGAAGCTGACAGACTGCTTGTATCTGTCGGCAGAAAAGCGAATATCCAAAATATTGGTTTAGAGAATACGGAAATTCAAATTTCTAATCATACGATTGACACAAACGCGTTTTATCAAACAAAAGAATCACATATTTACGCTATTGGCGATGTTATTGGAGGCATGCAGCTGGCTCATGTGGCTTCCCATGAGGGAATTGCTGCTGTGGAGCATATGGCAGGGGAATATACACAAGAGATAGACTACCAGACGGTATCAAGCTGTATCTATGCCAGTCCGGAAGCTGCAAGTGTCGGCTTGACGGAAACACAGGCCAAAGAAGAAGGATATGACCTTGTCATCGGCAAGTTCCCATTTAAAGCAGTAGGAAAGGCATTGGTTTATGGTGAATCAGATGGTTTTGTCAAAATAATCACAGATAAAAAGACACAGGATTTAATTGGGGTTCATATGATTGGTCCCCATGTGACAGATATGATAACAGAAGCTGGATTAGCAAAAGTGCTCGACGCAACAGCATGGGAAATCAGCCAGACTATTCACCCGCATCCGTCCTTATCAGAAATTATCGGTGAAGCAGCACTGGCAGTCGACGGGTTACAAATTCATGGTTAAACTATCTGGGCAGTCTGCATGATGTCATCATGTGAAATGGCTGAAGGAGGGAAAAATAATGACAGAAACATCTTGGGAAAATGTAAGTGATGAGATGGCTTTAGAAATGTTTGAAATGATGTTATTAGCAAGAAAAATTGACGAAAGAATGTGGTTGTTAAACCGCTCGGGGAAAATACCATTCGTCGTTTCCTGTCAGGGACAGGAAGCAGCACAGGTCGGAGCGGCCTTTGGTCTGGATCGAACGGTCGATTATACCGCTCCGTACTATCGGGATCTGGGTCTTGTATTAGGCTTTGGAATGACAGCAAAAGAATTAATGTTATCTGCCTTTGCCAAAGCTGAGGATCCAAATTCAGGCGGACGTCAAATGCCTGGTCATTTCGGACAGAAGAAAAATCGTATTTTAACCGGTTCTTCTCCAGTAACAACACAGGTTCCTCATGCAGTAGGCGTTGCATTAGCAGCGAAAATGGATAAAAAGGATATTGCGACCTTTGTGACATTAGGAGAGGGCTCTTCTAATCAGGGTGATTTTCATGAAGGATTAAACTTTGCCGGTGTTCATCAGCTGCCGGTGATCACCATGGTGGAAAATAATAAGTATGCTATTTCTGTTCCGTATGATAAGCAGGTAGCCAGCAAAACGGTTTCAGAGAGGGCATCATCTTATGGCATGCCGGGAGTTACTGTGGACGGGAATGATCCAATAGCTGTGTATCAAACTGTAAAAGAAGCGAGAGAACGAGCGGTAAAAGGAGAGGGGCCGACATTGATTGAAGCGGTAACCTATCGTTTTACTGCCCATTCCAGTGATGATGATGACAGTGCTTATCGTGAAATGGATGAAGTAAAAGAAGCTAAAAAGAAGGATTCCATTGTTACGTTTGCTGAAAAGCTAAAAGAAAAGAAAATAATGGATGAAGCCAAAGAAAAAGAAATTCATGATAAAGTCAATACACTTGTGAACGAAGCAACAGAATATGCAGAAGAAGCCCCATATGCAGCTCCAGAGGATACGTTGAAGTATGTTTATGAGGAATTGGATAAGGGAGGGGAATAATCATGCCTGTGATGTCTTATATACAAGCAATTACAAAAGCTTTAAAGGAAGAAATGCAAAGAGATGAGAATGTCTTTATTCTTGGGGAAGATGTAGGGAAAAAGGGCGGCGTATTTAAAGCAACAGACGGGCTGTACGATATGTTTGGTGAAGAACGTGTATTAGATACCCCATTAGCGGAATCAGCAATTGCCGGTGTTGCTATCGGTGCAGCTATGTATGGGAAACGGCCGATTGCTGAGATGCAGTTTGCAGATTTTATTATGCCTGCGGTCAACCAGATTGTTTCCGAAGCAGCCAAAATACGCTATCGCTCCAATAATGATTGGGATTGTCCGATAACCATCCGTGCTCCATACGGCGGCGGGATACATGGTGCTTTATATCATTCCCAATCAGTAGAAGCATTGTTTGCGAATCAGCCGGGATTAAAAATTGTTATGCCGTCGAATCCATATGATGCGAAAGGATTATTAAAGGCATCAATCCGAGATAATGACCCTGTTCTATTTTTTGAACATAAACGTGCGTATCGTCTGTTAAAGGAAGAGGTTCCGGAAGAGGATTATGTTCTGCCAATCGGTAAAGCAGATGTAAAAAGAGAAGGGGATGATATTACTGTCATCACTTATGGACTTTGTGTTCACTTTGCATTGCAGGCTGCGGAAAGATTAGCAGCAGATGGCATTCATGCGCATATTCTTGATTTACGTACGGTATATCCGTTAGATCAAGAAGCTATAATTGAGGCAGCCAGTAAGACTGGAAAAGTTTTGCTTGTTACAGAGGATAATAAAGAAGGCAGTGTAATGAGTGAAGTGGCTGCAATTATTTCGGAAAACTGCTTATTTGACCTGGATTCACCTATTGAACGCCTGGCAGGTCCGGATGTTCCGGCAATGCCTTATGCACCGTCCATGGAAAAATACTTTATGTTAAATCCGGATAAAGTGGAAAAAGCAATGCGTGACCTTGCAGAATATTAATTGGAGGTAGAAATATGAGTGTGGAAAAAATGACAATGCCTCAGCTTGGTGAGAGTGTAACAGAGGGAACGATTAGTACCTGGCTGGTTTCCGTCGGGGATCAAGTGAATAAATACGACCCGATTGCTGAAGTGATGACGGATAAAGTAAACGCCGAAATCCCATCTTCTTATACAGGTAAAATAACAGAGCTTGCAGCAGAAGAAGGGGAAACGGTAGAAGTTGGTTCCCTAATCTGTTATATAGAGACAGAGCAAGCCGCTTCAGAGGATGCGGAAGCAGCTCCTGAAAAAGAAACAAATACAGTGGAAAAGGACACAGCTGAGCATGCTGAAAATACAGAAAGCTCTATGAAAAAAAGATATTCACCGGCAGTACTACGTTTATCTCAAGAGCACAGCATTGATTTGAACCAAATCGAAGGAACGGGCAGAGGAGGCAGAATTACCAGAAAAGATGTGGAAAAACACATTGGAAGCAGTGCTTCTGCGCAAGAAGAACCAGCCCCTTCACAAGAAAAGAAATCAGATACTGCTGCTGGAAAAGAAACACCTGCTGCGCAAAAAGAAAGTATCCAAAGCGCAGCAGGAGATATTGAAATCCCTGTAAAAGGTGTCCGGAAAGTAATTGCAGAGAATATGGTCCGGTCCACACAGGAAATCCCGCATGCATGGATGCAGGTGGAAGTAGATGTTACAGATTTAGTAAAATACCGGAACAGTGTAAAGGAATCATTTAAGCAGCAGGAAGGCTTTTCGTTAACTCCTTTTGCTTTCTTTGTAAAAGCTGTGGCTCAAGGTTTAAAAGAATTTCCTGAATTAAACAGCATGTGGGCCGGAGATAAAATTATTCAGAAAAAAGATATACATTTATCCATTGCTGTGGCGAAAGACAAAGAATTATTTGTTCCAGTTATTAAGCATGCAGATGAAAAAACGATTAAAGCCATTGCCCGTGATATTACTACCTTAGCATCCAAAGCACGTCAGGGTAAGCTGTCACCGGAGGATATGCAGGGCGGTACCTTTACTGTCAACAATACAGGCTCCTTTGGTTCGGTTTCGTCAATGGGAGTAATCAATTCGCCGCAAGCAGCGATTTTACAAGTCGAATCTATCGTAAAACGGCCTGTCATTATCAATGATATGTTTGCTGCCCGCGATATGGTGAATTTATCTCTTTCTTTAGACCATCGTATTTTAGACGGTCTTGTATGCGGAAGATTTTTATCTAGTGTGAAAGAAATCCTTGAAGGGATGAACGACTCAACTATAACCCTTTATTAAGCCAACACGAATAGATTGAATTTTTAACTGCTAGCTGATAAGCTATAATTATATTTTAAGTAAAAAGGGTGAAGTACAATGGATTTCGATTTATTTATGCAGGATGTTGTTAACGTTGCAAGAACAGATATAACAGAATCAGGTTATGAGGAAGCACGTACAGCAGAGGAAGTAGATGCCGCGCTGACTCGTGAAGGAACTACACTTGTCATGGTGAATTCAACATGCGGCTGTGCCGGCGGTGTAGCCCGTCCAGCAGCAGGGAATGCGATTCATTATGATAAGCGTCCAGATCACTTAGTCACGGTGTTTGCCGGACAGGATAAAGAAGCGACAGAGCAGGCAAGAACTTATTTTGAAGGATATCCGCCATCCTCTCCTTGTTTCGCATTGCTTAAGGACGGAAAAATCCTTGATATGGTAGAGCGGAATGAGATTGAAGGACATAGCGCCATGGAAGTATCTGCGAAGCTTCAAGGCCTGTTTGATCAATATTGCGAAGAAGTATAAGAGATATTAAAAGGCTGTCATCAGGCAGCCTTCTTTGTGTATTCTTATATCAGGAGGTTTATAAAGGGTGAAAATTGGATATCGTACCCTAAAAACTGCTATCGGAACTCCCATTGCAATTTCGTTGGCACAATGGGTTGGTCTTTCAAATTTTATTTCCGCTGGAATATTAACGATTCTCTGTATCCAGCCGTCGAGAAAATCTTCTTTTTTAAGTGCGTGGCAGCGGTTTATTGCATGTACAGCAGCCGTTGTTTTTTCATGTGTTATTTTTGAATTAATAGGCTATCATACAATTTCTATATTTTTACTGCTTCTTTTATTTATTCCAGCAACGGTTAGATTAAAAGCAACTCCAGGAATTGCATCCAGTTCCGTTGTCATGCTGAATTTATATGGCTCTGGAGGTGTAACACTTTCTCTGGTCGGCGAGCAGTTCGTTCTAATTACCATTGGGCTGGGGGTAGGACTTCTGTTGAATATTTATATGCCAAGCTTGGATAATAAATTAAAGAAGCTGCAAGCACAGTTAGAAAAGAATTTCAGCCGTATTCTATATGAATATTCTTTGTATATCCGGGATGAAAATGACGCGTGGCAAGGAAAAGAAATAGCAGCTACAGAGGATATCCTGGCTGAAGCAAAACAGTTAGTTATCCGGGATAGAGATAACCATTTATTACGAAATGAGCATACCTATTATAATTATTTTAGGATGAGAGAAAGACAGTTTGAGCTGTTGAAGAAAATGCTTCCGCTTGTTACGCATCTTCCAAAGACAGATCATATTGCCCTTGAGATTGCAGATTTCTTTGAGCGATTATCTAAAGCTGTCCATCCAGGAAATACAGCAATTACTTTTTTAGAGCAGTTAAAAGAATTAAAGCGGGAATTTCACGCGGAGGAGTTACCGGAAACGAGAGAAGCGTTTGAAACAAGGGCGCACTTATTTCAATTATTACATGAAATAGAAGAGTACTTGATTATAAAAAATAAATTCAAAAAAAGTGACGTAACGCCTTGGAAGAAAAGGAAAAAAGAAGCTTAGCTTTTCCTTTTTACATAAGATTGGAACCATATCAAAAGGCTGTGCCAAAATGAAATAATCATTTTGGCACAGCCTTTTATTTTTAAACAAATGCAGCCAGTCCAGCTGTAATTGCTGAAATAAGCATTAGAGCGACCATGAAATAGATAATCATTTTCGTGCGGCGTTCACGTTTTGAACGCTTTTTTTGCACAGATTGCTTTGCTGCCATGAAATATCCCCCTTTAGAATCCGATATCATCTACCGCTATTTTAACGTGAAATGATTCATCCGACAAGCTAATCGTATGGTTTTTCTTAAAATGTTCTTCCGGATTTTAATTAACGGATGAGAGAAACTTAGACTCCAATTCATTCTACTGTAAAAAAAAGAGAAAATATAGTAGCCTAGAAGGTAGGAGGTTACGCAAATGAGTGTGAATGAAGAAAGATTAGTTAATGAATTTTTAGAACTTGTGCAGGTAGATTCTGAAACAGGTTTCGAAAGAGAGATAGCATCGGTTTTAACCAAAAAAATGGAAGCTCTAGGTGTGCAGGTGGAAGAAGATAATGCAAAAGAGCAGACAGGTCATGGTGCAGGAAATTTAATTTGTACATTGCCTGCAACCAAAGACGGTGCGGATGCTATTTATTTTACTTCCCATATGGATACGGTTGTTCCCGGGAAGGGTATACATCCAATTATTAAAGATGGCGTGATTTCTTCAGAGGGAGAGACAATTCTAGGTTCAGACGATAAAGCAGGCTTAGCTGCCATGTTTGAGCTGATTAAAGTGCTTCAGGAAAACAATATTCCTCACGGCCAGATTCAATTTATTATTACTGTAGGAGAAGAATCTGGTCTGGTAGGCGCTAAAGCGTTAGATTCCTCGAAGTTAGATGCTCGTTATGGATATGCGCTAGACAGTAATGGAAACGTTGGTGATATTGTTGTGGCTGCACCTACGCAGGCGAAAATCCATGCAACCATAACCGGCAAAACAGCACATGCTGGATTGGAGCCGGAAAAAGGTGTTTCTGCCATTACGATTGCCTCTAAAGCTATTTCTAAAATGCCTTTGGGACGTATTGATAAGGAAACAACTGCTAATATCGGACGCTTTGAGGGCGGCAAACAGACAAATATTGTTGTAGATCATGTAGAAATTTTAGCAGAGGCACGTTCCTTGTCTGAAGAGAAGATGGAAAAACAGGTCGAGAAAATGAAAGCAGCTTTTGAAGAGGCTGCTGAAGAGCTTGGCGGTTCCGCTGATGTAAAGATAGCAATCGCTTATCCCGGCTATCATTTTAAAGCGGGAGATCAGGTGGTTGAAGTTGCCAGAGAAGCTGCAAAAGCAATCGGCAGAGAAAGTAAATTAGAACAGAGTGGCGGAGGCAGTGACGCCAATGTGATTGCAGGGTATGGAATCCCTACCGTTAATCTGGCAGTTGGCTACGAGGAGATTCATACGACCAATGAGCGGATTAAAGTGGAAGATCTTGTGAAAGTAACTGAATTTGTTGTGGAAATTGTTAAAATCGCAGCAAAATAAGATAAAGCTTCCATTCTTGGAGCGGCTTTCTGTGAAAAAGGAGAATGCATTCCATGATGGAGTGTGTTCTTCTTTTGTTAAGAATAGAGGTGTTATGATGGAACAGCCGGTCAATTCGAAAAGACGAGTTATCTTCCATATAGATATGAACTGCTTTTATGCTTCGGTAGAAATGGCGCATAATCCGGAATTAAAAGGAAAGCCGATTGCAATCGCCGGAAACCCGGAAGAGCGGAAGGGGATTATTGTTACAAGCAGCTATGAAGCCAGAGCAAAAGGCGTGAAAACGACGATGCCCGTGTGGCAGGCAAAAAAATTATGCCCCGATTTATTATTGATGCGGCCTAATTTTGACAGATACCGGGAAGCGTCCCGGGCTATTTTTAAGATGCTTTCAGAAATTACACCGCTCGTCCAGCCGGTTTCGATTGATGAAGGCTACCTGGATATTACTGATACGGAAGGATTCGGAACGCCGGTAGAAATAGCTAATTACCTGCAGCAGCGGATATTAAAAGAGCTGGATATCCCATGCAGTCTTGGTATTGCCCCGAATAAATTTCTGGCAAAAATGGCGTCAGATATGAAAAAACCTTTAGGAATAACTATCCTTCGAAAGCGGGAATTATCTAACGTATTATGGCCACTTCCAATTGAAGAAATGCACGGAATCGGGAAGAAGACTGCTGAAAAACTTCGAAAAGTATCTATTCATACAATCGGTGATTTAGCTGTACATGATGTCTATCAATTAAAGCAGCTATTAGGGGTTAATGGAGAAAGAATGAAGAACCTGGCCAATGGAATAGACTATCGGATTGTGGATCCAGAAGCGGTACATGATTTCAAAAGTATCGGTAGCTCACAGACATTGGCTCATGATTCAACAGATTGGGATGAACTTCACCAGCTGTTAGGCCAGCTTACCGACAATGTAGCAAGAAGAGTGAAACGAAAAAATGCGACAGGAAAAAGCGTTCAATTAATGATTCGTTTTCACAACCATCAAACGATTACGCGCAGTAAAACATTGCAAGGGTATATCGATGAAAAAGAAGATATTCTTTTTGTCGCAAAGGAGCTATTAAAAAAACATTGGAATGAAGAGCCTGTACGGCTATTGGGTGTCTCTTTGCAAAGTGTAGAGGAGAAGAGTCAAGTAGGAGAACAGCTTGATTTGTTTACTTACCGCGATAACGCTAAAAAAGAAAAGCTCTACGAAACCATGGAAGCATTAACGGATAAATACGGAAAAGATATATTTTTATCTTTAAAAAATGAAGAGAAGGACAAACAGCAGCCACGGACAAGCTTTCAAAAAGATTTCCTAGATGATTATAAAAAGCCTTGATTTTATATCTATTGAAATAGAATAAAATCAAGGCTTTTGTTTTTTTAAGATAAGAATTTCTTCAAAATATTTGAAGTAACCGTACCGCCCGAATAACGGAATGGCAAATCAAATTTCGTTGTTTGTTTTAAGATGCTTTTCTGATGTGAAAATGTATCAAAGCTGGCTTTCCCGTGATAGCTTCCCATTCCGCTCTGCCCGACTCCGCCAAACGGAAGATACGGGTTTGCTAAATGGAAGAATGTATCATTGATAGAACCGCCGCCAAATGAAACGTATTCCATTACCTGAGACTGCATTCTCGGATTTTCTCCAAAATAGTATAGTGCTAATGGTTTTTCTCTTGATTTAATCAACGAAAGGGCGTCCTCTATATTCTCAAAGGATAATACGGGAAGAATCGGTCCAAATATCTCTTCTTGCATAATAGGGTCTTCCCAATCTATTTTATCAAGAATAGTAGGTTCAATGATTAATTCTTCATCATTATATTCTCCGCCATGAACAATATGATCTTCATTTAAAAATGCTTTTAAGCGGTTAAAATGATCCAGATTTATGATTCTTGAATAATTTTCACCCTGGAGTACATTCTTGCCAAATAAAGACTTTATTTGCTTTTTCATTGCTTTTAAAAGCTTGAATTTAACAGATTCTTGTACTAATAAATAATCCGGCGCCACACAGGTCTGACCGGCATTTGTATATTTTCCCCATACAACTCGTTTAGCTGCCAATTGGATGTTTGCATCTTCATCTACAATTGCAGGACTTTTTCCGCCCAGCTCTAACGTTACCGGAGTTAAATGCTCGCTTGCGGCCCGCATCACGATTTTTCCAACTGCACTTCCTCCAGTAAAGAAAATGTGATCAAAACGCTGTTTTAACAGCTCTGTTGTTTCTTCGACAGCACCCTGAACAACAGTGAAATAAGACGGGTCGAAATGCTCTTCTGCGATTCTGGCAAGAAAATCGGATGTATGCGGAGCATGTTCAGACGGCTTTAGAATAACTGAGTTACCTGCTGCAATCGCTCCGATAACAGGTACTAATGATAATTGTAAAGGATAATTCCATGGTGCAATAACGAGCACAACACCGAGCGGTTCTTTTATAATATAGCTTTTCGAGCCTTTATGCGTTAATGGAGAGGCAACTTTTTCAGGCTGCATCCAGTAGCGGAGATTTTTAATGGCTACTTCCAATTCGCTTTGAATAATGCCAATCTCCGTAAGTATTATTTCATGATCAGGTTTATTTAAATCTTTTTTTAATACATCATATATCTCTTCTTCATTATCTTTGAAAATCTTTTTGATTTTTTCTAATTGTTGTTTACGAAACGTATAATCAACGGTATTTCCTTGATCAATATATTTTCGATGATCATCAACAATTTGCTGATAGTTTTCTTGTAAGGTCATCAAATCTGTCTCTCCCTTTCTCACTTCAAGAGGATGTGCAAGCTGTAAACGATGCACAAACTATAATTGAAACACACTAAAATCGCCGGCTATGGATGTATTCAAAAATACTTCTTTTGTCTCTTCCAGAAACGCATCCATATCTGAAAATTGATATCTTGAAGATATGTGTGTCAAGATTAGCTGTTTACATCCTGCATCAAGCGCTATTTTAGCGGCTTGTATATTTGTTGAATGAAAATAGTCCTCTGCAAGTGTCTCTTTATCTGCAGCAAAGGTTGCTTCATGAATTAACAGATCGCTATTTTTTACAAATTCTTTATGCGCCGCCTGATAGGTGGTGTCCCCAAGAATCGAAATAACCCTTCCTTTTTTGGGCGAGCCGATAAAATCAGAACGGTAAATTATCGTGCCATCTTCCAGAGTGACAGAAGGTTTTTCTTTTATTTCGCCGTAAACTGGACCGGGACGTATCCCTTTTTCTTTTAATTTATCTACAAGAAGCTCACCTGGCTTGTCTTTTTCAACAATACGGAAACCGAAGCTTGGTACACCGTGGACAAGTTTTTTTGCATATACTTCGATGGCTTCCGTTTCAAATAACAGTCCTTCTTTTATCTCTATAACAGTAAGAGGATACGTTAAATGCGTATAGCTTAATTTCAAAGCAGCTTGGATAAATTCCTTTGAACCCTCCGGACCATAAATGGTTAATGGTCTGTCTGCGCCTGCCTGAAATGAACGGCTGCTGAGAAATCCCGGTAATCCATAAATATGATCGCCATGCATATGGGAAATAAAGATTTTATTTATTTTTCCCGGTTTAATTTTAGTATGAAGAAGCTGATGCTGCGTGGCTTCTCCGCAATCAAACAACCAGACTTCATTTAATTCTTGCAGCATGCTGAGTGCAACGGCTGTTACATTCCTTTCTTTAGAAGGAAGTCCTGCTCCGGTGCCTAAGAAAGTAATTTCCATGTTTCAATCTCACCTTAATATTATATTATAATTTAAAATTTTACCCAAATATACGACAATCATCAACGCAGAAGGTCAAAAATTAGGAAGCGCTCTTCAATCAAGACAAAAAACTGCGATATAATGCTTTGCGTACAGCAAACGCCCGATTGGGTACATCAGTAAATATGCTATTTACTTTGTAAGAAAAGCATCGATTTAAAAGCCGGGTTGAATTCACCGTATACACTCTTACCGGAATCCCGTTTTTCATCGCTTCATTTATGAGCTGCTGACGCAGCAGCGTGTGTTTTATATGAACGGCTGTTGCGCCGATAGACAAGGCATATGCTAATAAATCTCTTCTTGATCGCTTGGTTAACCAACCGATATTTGAAATTTCATCAAAACTTGCCAGGCGCGTTATACTGGTATCAGAGAATGTAGAAAAGTATGTCCGGTCCAGCATTTGATATTGTTTAATAAGCTGATATGTAATTTTCTCCAGATTCTTATGTGCAATTTTATTATTTTTTAATTCTAAATGAAGAATCAAAGGTTTATCTTTGATCCAGATTAGAAATTCCTCCAGTGTTACGATCCGTGTTCCTGCAAATTCAGTGTGAAAGGATTTGCCCATGTCTAATTGTTTTAGCTCGTCCAGCGTAAATTGAGTAATCCATCCTTTTACTCCAAAAATACGCTGCAAACCTTCATCATGAAAAAGGACAGGAATATTATCCTTTGTTAATTGGACATCTGTTTCAATGCCATCAGCCTTCATCTCGTAAGCAAGCTCAAAAGCCGGGAAACTGTTCTCAGGGGCATAATTGCTTGCACCCCGGTGTGCGATAATGGACGTCATCGTGTCACCCCCAATCTTATTGTGTTAGATTTTCCCCCGTAAGTCAATGTTTAAACCAGTGTACGGGAGGATTGTTTCGTTGTACAATATATATAAACACAGGATATCCATCTAATAAATGATGTTCACACTTTGAAAGCAAGGTCACACACTTTAAATCATTATATGAAGTAAGGGTCGATAAATATGAGAATAGGAAGAAATCATTTTGTTAAAGATAAAAAAATTATTGTCACCGGTGCATCAAAAGGAATTGGAAGAGGGATTGCTATAGAAATCGCTGCTCATGGCGGCATACCTATTTTAATCGCAAGGTCACAAGAATTGCTGCAAGAATTAGCAGATGAAATAGAAGCAAATAACGGCATTTGCAGGGTTTATCCCATTGACAGATTTTCAAGGGAAGCAATTGAAGAACAGATTAATGATATGTTGGAGACAGAGAAGCGTATTCATGGATTAATCAATAATGCAGGCTTTGGTGTATTTGATTCAATCGAAGAATTAAATATGGATGAGGTAGAGGAAATGTTTCAGGTGAATGTTTTAGCAGGGATGCAATATGCAAAAGCCTTCCTGCCACATTTTCTGCAGTTTAAAGGGAAATCGCATATTATTAATATTGTTTCTCAGGCTGCAAAATTGCCAACACCAAAAGCAGCAGGATATGCTGCGTCTAAACATGCGATGCTGGGCTTTACAAATGTACTCAGACAAGAGACAAGGGGAAGCAGCCTGACGGTCACTTCTGTTAATCTGGGCCCGGTGAAAACAAACTTTTTTGAGATGGCTGATAAGGAGGGCAAATACCAGCAGAATGTAGAAAAGTATATGCTTTCTCCTGAAAAAGTAGCTTCAAAGGTAGTGCATTCTTTATTTTCTAATAGAAGAGAAATCAATATGCCGTGGTGGATGGAAGCTGGCAGTATTCTGTATCGCTTATTTCCAGGGTTAATGGAGAAACTCCTTCAATCTCAATTTGATAAAAAATAATAGAGTAAGTATATCTTATAAAACAGGTCTGCTTTTCCTGAGCATCATCTCTCAGTGAAAGCAGACCTGTTTCTTTGGCAATGCTGTAAAAGGCTTATGAAGTTGCGGAAACTCCGCCTTTTTTAACGATGCTGCTCATACTGTGAAGCTTTGGACAGCTGCTGCAGAATAGGATAAGCTGCATCGGTGATTTCGTTAATTGATTGGTGAACTGCAATATTTTTTTCTAATTGTTCCAGAGAGCTTGCTCCAAAGACGGTTGACGTAATCGCAGGATGATTAGCTGCATAATACATCGCTAATTGCTGCAGAGAACTGTCCGGCAACGCCTGTTCCAATTCATAATAAAGTGATTTTAATTCGCTGTAGGAATAGTCGAGGTAGCCGTCCTCCGCTTTTTTATCGAGAACTTCATCGGCTTTATTGCTTAGTAGCCCCTGTGCCAGCGGACCGCGGGCAACAACACCGATTTTATTTTCTTCTGCAATCGGTAGAATGGCTTCCTCTGGTCTTCTGTCTAAAAGACTGTACTGTGTCATTAAAATATCAATAGAGGAGCGGATGGCGTATTCCCGGACAACATTTGGACGGATGGACGAAATACCATAGGTGCGGATTAGACCATCTTTCTTTAGTTCATCAAAAGCTTCTATGGTTTCATCGATTGGATCCTCCAATGTGCCGCCATGAAGCATGTAGACATCAATATAGTCTGTATTCAGTCTTTGTAAACTATCCCGGACGGCTTTGTGGATATATTTCTTCGAAGGATCCCAGAACCAATCATCTTTACCTTTTTCAAAATGGTTTCCGACCTTTGTAGTCACAACTACATCCGATCTGCG
Source organism: Oceanobacillus oncorhynchi (assembly GCF_000821065.1). Lineage (GTDB taxonomy): Bacteria > Bacillota > Bacilli > Bacillales > Amphibacillaceae > Oceanobacillus > Oceanobacillus oncorhynchi. The sequence continues at coordinate 3,736,420 of NZ_CDGG01000001.1, read as the reverse complement.
ATGCTTTATTGCTTCTCCAACGATTTTTTCATTCTCGCCAAAGTGATAAAGGTCTGCCGTATCTAAGTGATTGATTCCTTTATCTAACGCATAATCAATCATTTTTTTACCTTGCTGTACATTTGTTCCCAGCGACATACAGCCGAGAGTTAAATCAGAAATTTCGATATCGCTTTTGCCAAGCTGCCGTTTCTTCATGCTATTCCTCCTTGTAAATCCGGTATGCATATATTGTAGAGGGTGATAGAAAAGAATACAATTAATACACTTTTTTAACGAATGAAATAAGTCATTTCTATCAAATAGTTTGTGGGGCGGATGGGAATGATAATCAGTGTCTGAAAGTAATGAATGGTTAAGAAATAAAATACCGTTTGTCATAAAAAAAGAAATCGAATCAGAAGAAAAAAAGAAATAGACTTGCTACAATAGAGTTCTGCGAATAAAATGAATGGAAAGACACATATAAGGGAATTGCATTCAGCAGGAATTTCACAGGCGATTGTCCATAAAAAAGTACTTGTTCAAACTGCTGGCGGGTCAGCCTGTTAACCTGCACTAAATGACGAAAAGGTGGAGTAGCATATATGCAACGTTTTGAAGAAAAAACAATGACATCCAAAAAAATATTTGAAGGGAACATTATTGATGTACAACTAGATGAGGTACGGCTTCCCAATGGAGAAACAGCTCAAAGAGAGCTTGTCTATCATCCAGGAGCCGTAGCGATTATTCCAATTACACCAGATAATAAAATTGTACTTGTAGAACAATATCGCAAACCATTGGAAAGAACATTAGTAGAAATTCCGGCAGGGAAGCTGGAGCAGAATGAAAATCCATTAACTGCCGCAGTCCGTGAGCTGGAAGAAGAAACAGGGTATACAACAACTAATCTCTCGCAAGTGACCTCTTTTTACACCTCTCCAGGCTTTGCTAATGAACTGGTGTATGTTTACGTCACCAATGATTTAATTAAAATGGAAAATCCGCCGGCGGGCGATGACGATGAATTTGTGGAAATCATGGAAGTAACGTTAGATGAAGCAAAAGACCTCGTGGAAAAAGGGCGTATTCAAGACGCAAAAACGAACTATGCTGTTCTTTATTTACATGCTTTAACGAAATAAGAAAAAAGGTTTTCACCGGACGCGTTCTACCTGCTCTATTAAAAGATAAAAATTAATAGGTATGTTTTAAGAGGGATTCTCATAGTTTGAAGTATAGGAACTATAGTGAAGTCAGGAGGATCTCAATGTATAATACCTCTCAACATTTATTAATCGGGCATATAAAACGGCACACGACCATTTATGTATTTACTGCCATTCTTTTTTTGACAGGCATCGTGTTCGGGGCTATCTTGGTAAATAGTATGGATTTTGTACAAAAACAAAATCTGTTCTTTTACTTGGAACGGTTCTTTACACAGCAAACAAATGAAGGAGAAGTTATTGGACGGCAGGATATATTTATTCAAAGTCTTCTTTATCATATTAAGTATCTTTCTTTTATTATATTATTGGCATTGAGTATGATTGGGCTCCCTATTATTTGGATTATGATATTCATGAAAGGGCTCGTTGTCGGTTTTTCAGTCGGTTTTATGGTCAATCAGCTGGGAGGGCAAGGGCTTCTTTTATCAACGATATCGATTGCTCCTCAAAACCTATTGATTATTCCTATATATATCATTGCAGGAAGTGTGGCTATGATATTTTCAATTGGTTTATGGCAGAAGCTTTTATTAAAGCATCAGTACCAGGAAGTATGGCCGCCTTTTATAAGATTGCTTATCACTTTTGCAATTTTAATTGTATGTACAGCATTAGCAGCATTGATGGAAGCTTATCTGTCAAATACACTTCTGTTAGAATGGATAGAGAGGTACCATGGATAATCCTCCTGCGGGAGAATAAAGTATCTTTATCTTAACTCCTTTACATTTTACATTACTTGCTTATTGCTTGATAAAAGGTATTTGTTTTAATATAATAATTTATGTTATTTTATAATAATTATTATTAACAATTGAGAATACCTTTGACACATGGAAGATAGATGCATATAATAAAAATGTAGAGTGAGGGAGGCGACTATCCATGGAACACCGGATTGAAAAAATAAAAAAACAGCTACATTCGCATAGCTACAAATTAACTCCCCAAAGGGAAGCTACGGTTCGAGTGCTTCTGGAAAGAGAAGACGATCACTTAAGTGCGGAGGATGTGTATCTTCTTGTAAAGGAGAAATCACCAGAAATTGGTCTGGCAACCGTTTATCGTACATTAGAATTATTATCCGAATTGAAAATAGTAGACAAAATTAATTTTGGTGATGGTGTATCCAGATATGATTTGCGTAAAGAAGGCGCAAAGCATTTCCATCATCATTTAGTATGTATTGAATGCGGCTCTGTTGAAGAGATTGAAAATGATTTATTAGGTGAAGTAGAACAAATCGTTGAAAATGACTGGGGCTTTGAGGTGAAGGATCATCGCTTAACCTTTCATGGGATTTGTCGCCAATGTCAAAAAGCAGCTGCAGCAGAAAAAGAAGATGTTCAAAAAGCAACATAAGTAATGAGAGTAAAACCTTTTTCCGGGAGAGAAAGGTTTTATTTTTATTTGGAGCAAAATACATATTGATCAGCAACAGGGATAGCCGGCGGCAGAATGTCATTACATACTGCCGCCGGGCTGAGGCGGTGAAGAAAATCAAATATATCTTTTTAAAATGCGATCTACGCTGCCGCCATAGACCTCGCCAAACATATTTAAATGAACAAGCAAGTGGAAAAGCTGGTAAATCGGCTTCACGTCCTGATAATAATCAGCTAGTGGCATTGCTTCCTGATATTGCGAATAAAACGTATTGGAAAACCCACCAAAGAGTTCCGTGAAAGCTAGTTCAAATAAATGGTCCCCGTAAAGTATAGAGGGATCAATCAGATAAGGCTGTCCTGCGCCCCCTATAATCCAATTGCCTCCCCATAAATCACCGTGTAATAAGGAAACCTTAGGCTGACTGGGGAGATAAAGATCTAAATCACGAATCAATGCCTCTAGTTTTAAACGTCTATTTTGGTTCATCCGATTGTACTGCACCGCCAAATCTAACTGGGGCTGAAGCCGATGCTCACGATAATAATCCACCCAATTGGTGTACCACTCATTTGACTGAGTTAATTTTCCAACATAAGTTGACTGATCTAAACCATATGCTGTGGAGCCGCCGACTAAATGCATCGAGGCCAGCTGTTTGCCTAAATGCTGCTCTGCAGCTGCAGTTTCTTCTCCCTCAATCCACTCCATAATCAGCATCATTTCTTCATTTCCGGCGGAATTATCAAAGTAGTATACTTCCGGTACAGCAATTGTCTGTGTCGAACGAATTTTTTCCAGTCCATTTACTTCTATTTGAAAAAAATCACTGGCTGCACTTTGATTCGCTTTTATAAAATATTCCTGCTTTCCGGTTTTTACATAGTAAGCCTGATTAATATCGCCGCCGGAAATGGGCGTCTTTGTTTCGATAGCGGAGTTGTCACCTAATTGTTTTAATTTTTCTTCAAGCACCTGTAAGACCTCCTTTTTGATTAATTTTAGTATGGCAAAAATCTGGACGACACAAAAGTGTAAAAGTGTTTGTAGTTTAACTCTGCTTCCAATCATTGTATAATATTAACAGAAGGAGATGTACCGATTTTGTTCCTGTCCGCATCTTTTTCTTGTATTTTTGAAGAGCTTGTTTGCATATTCTAACTATAAACGTGTTTGGCTGCGATACAGCGTAACAGCACAGGGAGGTTAGAGTATGGAGAAGCATGTTAAGGAAACTGTTAAAATATTTATTTGGTTTATGATAGGTGCTTGCTTTTTTTCGGTTTGTCTGCATTTTATATATAAAGAGTTTCAAGAAATGCATCGTTATGATTTGCCGGAAGGACCAGCGGTTAAGGTGGTGGAGGAGGGGATTCCCTGGTTTCCATTTGATTTTCTGAAAGGGGAATAAATATGTTGAAATATGCATTAGAGGATTTTTTTCATTTTCTGCGGGTAGAGAAGGGATTGTCAGATAATACCATCACTTCTTATCAGAGAGATCTTACTGCTTACGAGAAACATTTGACCCAAATCGGCTATAATGTTTGGAATGAAATCACCCGAAATGATATTATGCGCTTTTTGTATGAGCTAAAAGACAGCGGTAAGTCGACTGCTACGATTTCGAGGCATATTTCTTCTATCAGATCCTTTCACCAATTTTTAATACGGGAGAGAATTGCTGATACAGATCCCAGTCTGCATATTGAAACTCCGAAAAAAGACCGGAAGCTTCCGGATACACTTTCTCAGGAGGAAGTAGATCGATTATTAAGCATAAACACTGCAACACCGCTGTCACTGCGCAATAAGGCAATGCTAGAATTATTATATGCCACGGGCTTGCGTGTATCTGAAATGATAGGCTTAAAACTGGAGGATTTACACTTGACGATGGGCTTTGTCCAATGTATGGGGAAAGGCTCGAAAGAAAGGATTGTTCCACTGGGAGACACAGCCAGAAAGACTCTGGAGGATTATATACAAACGGCGAGAAAAGAGCTTGTGAAGAAAAACAAACAGGAGAGTGCACTTTTTTTAAATCAGCATGGCCGTCCTTTAAGCAGACAGGGATTTTGGAAAATTTTAAAGGGATTGGCTATAAAAGCTGATATTCATAAGACAATCACTCCGCATACTTTAAGGCATTCTTTCGCCACCCATCTATTGGAAAACGGAGCAGATCTAAGAATTGTACAAGAGATGCTTGGACATGCGGATATATCGACAACACAAATTTATACGCATGTAACGAAAGCTAGGCTGAAGGATATCTATCAATCTTATCATCCGAGAGCTTAATTTTATCTTTATTAAATGTAAAAAAGTGTTTCAGCAAAAATTTCATTGACCTTTTGTTGTCAGACATCTAACATCTATAATAAATATCATACGGAACCATAGTTTCGGGAATATAGTACATAGGAGGTAGATACAAATGAAATCATTTAAACGTGTATTTTTAATTGTCATGGATTCAGTAGGGATTGGAGAGGCACCGGACGCCGCGAAGTTTGATGATTTGGGAGCGGATACACTAGGCCATATTGCAGAAGAAATGAATGGGCTGGATATGCCGACGATGGGAAGCCTAGGCCTGAGCAATATTCGTGAAATTAAAGGGATTGCTCCGGCGGACAAGCCTAAAGCACATTATACAAAAATGCAGGAGGCTTCTAATGGAAAAGATACCATGACTGGTCATTGGGAAATTATGGGACTCCGTATTGACCAGCCATTCCGAACGTTCCCGGATGGATTCCCAGATGAGCTTATTCAAGCATTAGAAGAAAAGACTGGAAGAAAAGTAATTGGCAATAAACCGGCATCTGGAACAGAAATATTAGTAGAGCTTGGAAAAGAACATGTCGAAACGGGCAGCTTGATTGTGTACACATCTGCAGATTCTGTTCTGCAGATTGCTGCTCATGAGGATGTGGTTCCAATCGATGAATTGTACCAGATTTGTGAAATTGCCAGAGAGCTCACGCTGGATGAGAAGTATATGGTAGGGCGTGTCATTGCCCGTCCGTTCGTAGGAGAGCCGGGGGCTTTTGAACGTACATCCAACAGACATGACTACGCGTTAAAACCTTTTGGGCGCACAGTGATGAATGAATTAAAAGATGCCGGAATTGACGTTATCGCACTTGGGAAGATATCTGATATTTATGATGGGGAAGGAGTGACAGAGGCAGTCCGTACAAAGGATAACGATGATGGAATGGTGAAATTAAGTGATACGTTGAAAAAGGAATTCACCGGCTTAAGCTTCCTTAACCTGGTTGATTTCGATGCAAAGTATGGCCATCGCAGAGATCCAATGGGATATGGAAAAGCGCTGGAGACCTATGATAAACAGCTGCCGGAAATACTTGATCAGCTGCAGGAAGATGATTTATTGATTATTACAGCTGACCACGGAAATGATCCGATACATCACGGAACGGATCATACCCGCGAATATGTGCCGCTGCTTGTTTACCACATAGGTATTGAAGAAGGGAAAGAGCTTCCGGTCAGGACAACCTTTGCGGATATCGGTGCAACCATTGCAGACAATTTTAATATTACATTACCGGAACATGGTACGAGCTTTTTAGACGATATTAAATAAATAGAGAGGGAGATTAACATGAATACGGTAGAGATAATCAATAAGAAAAAATACGGAGAAGCATTATCTTATGAAGAAATCGAGTATATGATAGATGGATATGTCAACGATACGATACCGGATTATCAAATCGCAAGCTGGTTGATGGCCGTATATTTTCAAGGTTTAAACAGTGATGAGACCTCTGCACTTACAGACTTCATGGTGAAGTCTGGGGAAACCATTGATTTATCCTTTTTAAATACCACAGTTGTAGACAAACACTCTACTGGCGGCGTAGGGGACAAGGTCAGTTTAGTAGTCGCTCCGATTATCACGTCCTTAGGCATCCCTTTTGCAAAAATGAGCGGACGCGGGCTCGGTCATACCGGCGGAACAGTAGATAAGCTGGAATCGATTAAAGGGTTTCATACAGAGCTTCCGTTAGACAGGTTTAAAGAGCAGGTGCAAGAATTAGGTATCGCGCTGGTCGGACAATCAGGGAATTTAGTACCTGCGGATAAAAAGATTTATGCTTTAAGAGATGTGACAGGTACGGTTGACTCTATTCCATTAATTGCAAGCTCCATCATGAGTAAGAAAATAGCCTCCGGAGCAGATGCCATCGTATTAGATATTAAAGTCGGCAATGGCGCTTTTATGAAAACAGAAGAGGAAGCAAGGAAGCTTGCGGAAACAATGGTTGCCATCGGGAAAAAGTTAAATCGGGAAACCGTGGCTGTTTTAACTAATATGGATCAGCCTCTTGGCACAGAAATCGGTAATGGAAATGAAGTGCTGGAGGCAGTAAAATTATTACGTGACCAGGAATATAGTCAGGATTTATATGATGTCTCTGTAGAGATTGCTGCGCAAATGGTCTATCTGGCCGGAAAAGCAACGACGGAAGAACAAGGCAGAAAATTGGTTGAAGAAGTGATTCAAAATGGAGATGCTTATGAGAAGTTTGTTACCTTTATTGAGGCACAAGATGGGGATATGTCCAGTATTCATGAAATCGAAGCAAAGCAATCTATTGATGTGACTGCAGAGAAGGCAGGGTATATTTCTTCTGTCGAAACACAGCAGATGGGAGAGGCTGCTATGCTGCTCGGCGCCGGCAGAAAAACAAAGGATGATCAAATCGATCATCAAGTAGGAATCACCTTTCATGTAAAGCTGGGTGATAAGCTGGAGGCTGGCGATAAGCTTGCAACCATCCATACTAATATAGAAGATAATGCAGCTGTCATTCAGAAAATAAAGGATGCAATTACAATTACAGAAACTCCCGTTCAAGTAAATCCAAGTGTTATTGGTGTTATCCATTAAATAGAGATGAGTGGAAAAAGAGCTTTAGAAATCACTGTATAGTGTCTAAAGCTCTTTTTTTCTTTTTTTAAAATGGATTGGTCGCCCATTGTGCAGATTGCTTAATAAAAATACGCTGATTTAATTTTAATTGAGCTGCGATATATTCGGCGATATCTTCCGGCTGCATAAACTTATCTTCGTTCTTTTCTTCTAATTCATCGCCAAAAGCTAGCTCAGTTGCGACTAAGCTGGGGGTCATGGTAAATACACGGATGTTTTCTCTGCGTACCTCCTGCATCAATGCTTCTGACATGCCCTGAATAGCAAATTTAGATGCGCTGTAGGCAGTTGAGCCTGCGGTTGCTTTTAATCCATTGCTGGAAGAAATGTTGATAATGTCTCCTTTTTGCTTGCTGACAAGATGCGGCAGCACTTCCTTCAGCATATGATATGTTCCAAAAACATTCACTTCAAAAATATGCTTCCATACTTCCTCATCCATATCCTGAAAATTACCGTAATCGCTTATTGCTGCATTATTAATCAAAATATCTGCTTTGCCTAATTGCTGTTCTAGCGTCTGAACCGCAGATTTGACTTGGTCATGCTTCGAAATATCCGCACTGCAGGTGACAACAGAAATACCTTCATTTTCTAATCCCTTTTGGACATTCTCCAGCTTTTCCTGGTTTCTGGCAATTAAACCTAGATGAACGCCTTCTTTTGCTAATTGGCGCGCAGTCGCTTTGCCAATTCCGCTGCTTCCGCCAGTTATATAAGCAATTTTTCCCCTGATATCTTGACTCATTTCCAAAACTCCCTTCTTTATCCCAATTCTCATCCTAGTATAGATGAGAGTTTGCTGAACAACAAAAAAGATGCTCTCTCCTTCATTTGTTAATCAAAAAAATAGTATGAAATAGCGTCAATATGGAAATCCTAACAGTATTATTGTAATTTGGAGGGAAGCAGTATGAAGAGACGAATCTTATGCATGATTGGATTACTTATTGGAACGATATTTTTTAACTATTCAACTGTTTTAGCGAATGAAGAGAACAAAGAAGAAACAAAGTTAGCTGAGGATGCGTTATCCAGTGTTTTAATCGAACAAAACACAGGCACCGTATTGTTTGATAAAGATGCGCATGAACAATTACCGCCAGCCAGTATGACTAAAATAATGACCTTGCTTCTTATTATGGAAGCTTTAGAAAAAGAGGAAATCTCCAAAGAAGACATTGTTGTCGTCAGTGAATATGCTGCTTCAATGGGAGGGTCACAGGTATTTTTGGAGGCAGGGGAAGAAATGTCAGTTGATGATCTGATAAAAGGAATCGCGATTGCTTCCGGAAATGATGCCAGTGTTGCCATGGCAGAGAAGATTGCTGGAACAGAAGAGGAATTTGTCCGGGCGATGAATAAAAAAGCGGAAGAACTTGCGTTAGAGAATACTCATTTTGCGAATACAACCGGGCTGCCGGCAGCCGATCATTATAGCAGCGCCTATGATATGGCAGTAATGACGAGAGAATTATTACACTTTGAAGATATCACAAATTATACATCCATTTACGAAGATTATTTACGACAGGGGGAGGAAAATGAGTTTTGGCTGGTAAATACAAATAAGCTGATTCGTTCATACCCGGGGGCAGATGGCATGAAGACGGGTTATACAAATGAAGCAAAGTATTGTCTTACAGCTACAGCCAAACGCGATGATATGCGGGTTATCGCTGTAGTTATGGGAGCAGAAACGCCTAAAGAACGTAACAAAATGATATCCGGATTAATGGATTATGGATTCCAAAGCTACAAAACAGAACAGCTTTTTGCCAAAGAAGAAACTGTGATGGAGCTCAACAAAATAAAAGCAGACCCGCATCATTTTGATATTGTTACTGAACAGAGTGTGCATACCCTGCAGAAAAAAGGGCAGGAAGAAGCAGCTGTCACAACAGAAGTTTCCATTCAGGATAATTGGGAATTCCCAGTTAAAAAAGGCACCGTGGTTGGAGAGCTCACCGTCAAAGAAAATGATGAGCCTGTATACGCTACCCCGCTTATTGTGAACGAGGATATCAGCGAAGCATCTGTTTTAGAATTAGCAAAACGTACCATGCAAAAAATGGTGAAAGCAGCCGATTAACACGGATTTCCACTTCTTTTGTCGAGTAGCAGGAAATAGTCATTTGTTTAGAGAATACACTAACTAAGGACGTTCCGAAAGTCTGTAAAAAGAGCTTGAGAAAGAAATTTCCTGTTCTCTTTCCCGGACTTTCTGAACATGTATTTTAAGCAAAAACACAACTATTTCACAACAAAGAGGAGGAGCATTTGCACATGGGATTACAAACAACATTTGAAGTAAGAGGCGATGTGCTGATTGTACGTATGGAAGGTGAGCTGGATCATCATGAGGCAGAAGGATTGAGAGATACGTGGAAGGATTGGATTTATATGCATTCCATTAAACATATCATCTTGAATCTAAACGGAGTTAGTTTCATGGACAGTTCTGGGCTGGGGGTTGTTTTAGGACGTTATAAAGAAATTGTTCAATTGGGAGGAGAGATGGTTCTTTGTTCTGTGTCTCCTTCACTGCATCGTCTATTTGATATGTCAGGCTTTTACAAAATTATACGTTTAGAAGAAAATGAAGAACGCGCACTTCAAGGCTTGGGGGTGACATCATGAGAAATGAAATGTCTTTTTCTTTTTCAAGTATCAGTGAAAATGAGGCTTTTGCCAGAGTTGCTGTCGCATCTTTTATCACACAGCTGGACCCGACAATGGAGGAATTAACAGAAATTAAAACCGTTGTTTCGGAAGCAGTGACAAATGCCATCATTCATGGCTATGGAAGCGAACCGCATCATAAGGTATATATTGACTGCGTTCTATACGATGGAGAAATAGAGCTGACCATCCGTGATGAGGGACAAGGTATTTTAAACATTGATGAAGCAAGGGAACCTTTATATACATCAAAGCCAGAAATGGAACGATCCGGCATGGGTTTTACGATTATTGAAAATTTCATGGATACCGTGGAAGTCATTTCTGCTCCTGAAAAAGGGACTTCCGTTTATATGAAAAAGCAATTATCCAAATCAAAAACGGTATATAATTAAGGTCTCTGTCGTGAATATTCATAAAACGGAGGAAAGAGAGCAGCTTTCCAATGAGCAGGTAAAGAAAATGATCCGGTTAAGCCAATCCGGTGATAACGAAGCAAGAGAAGAGCTGATCCGCCGAAATGTCCGGCTTGTCTGGTCTGTTGTGCAGCGATTTGTTAATCGGGGATATGATCCAGATGACTTATTTCAAATTGGGAGCATTGGGCTGATTAAAGCAGTGGATAAATTTGATTTATCCTATAATGTTAAATTTTCTACCTATGCCGTTCCCATGATTATTGGAGAGATACAACGTTTTATTCGTGATGATGGCAGTGTGAAGGTCAGCCGATCTCTGAAGGAGATGGGGAATAAAATCCGCCGCAAACGGGAAGAAATGTCGAAAGATTTAGGTCGTTCTCCATCTGTAAATGAGCTGGCAGAAGCTTTAGAGCTGGAACCAGAAGAAATTGTACATGCACAAGAGGCGGCAAAATCACCCCAATCCATTCATGAAACGGTCTATGAAAGTGATGGAGATTCCATTACTTTATTAGACCAAATCGCGGAGCAGGACTCCAGATGGTTTGAGAAATTATCCATTCAGGAAGCCGTACGATCGCTTACTGAACGGGAAAGGTTAATTATTTACCTACGATATTATAAAGACCAGACACAGACCGAAGTGGCTGAAAGGCTCGGAATTTCTCAGGTACAGGTATCCAGACTGGAGAAAAAGATTTTAGAGGATATGAAAAAAAATATGGATGCAGGCTAAGAGGAAAGCTTATTTGTGTGACTCACACAGATAAGCTTTTTTTCGTTCAATTGTATTTATCGCAGTGTAACTAGCTGGGACTAGGACTGCGATTATTCCTCACATCGAAGAACTTTTGTAAGACTCCCGCTGAGTAAAGCCTTGTTTTACATTTAAGGCTTATATTTTGTTCTCTTTTAACAAATACTATTGGTTAAGGAAATGAAGATAAGGGTGAGTTAACCATGGCAGAGCTTGTATATATAAGAATGCGGAAAAAAATAGTCCTAGAAACATGGCAGGAGCTCAAACTAAAAGATATTGCTTATATATCCACACAGTCAAACAAAAAGGAATTATTGGAAGATACGTCGATTTACCGCCTATCCAAAAAAGATAAAAATATCTTGGTAATTGACAGCTTTTTGGTAATTGATCACCTTACAAAGGAATATTCCGATATTGAATTTCAGCTGCTCGGACCGGAACAAACGCTGATACAAATTGAACCGCGTAAAAAAGCAACCCATCCTTTGGTTCTTACATTTGTCTGGCTGCTGCTGTTTGTCGGATCGGCAATGACTATTATGAACTTTCATTATGATGTAAGCATGCAGCCCGTCCAGCAAAAACTGCATTTTCTCCTGACTGGCACCGAAAATGAGTATCCTTTATGGATTCAGATTCCTTATTCATTAGGTCTCGGCGTAGGAACCATTCTTTTTTTTAATCACTGGTTTAAAAAAAGATTTAATGAAGAGCCAAGTCCGCTGGAAGTAGAAATTTTTAATTATCAGCAGGATTTACAGCAGTATATCAATACAATGGAAAATGAATTGAATGATCCAAGAAATTCTTCTTAATATCCTGCAAATTTTTATTGGCTTCAGCAGCGGGGTTGCAGTGGGTGCGGGTTTTGTTGCTTTTATTACGGTATTGGGGATTATTCCGAGACTGATTCAATTAAGCAAGACAGAGAAATACATCAAAGTTTATGGAGCGGCAGTTATTATTGGGTTATTAATCGGGACTTATTTCTCTTTTGCTCCTATTTCCACATCACAATCTGTGTTTGCATTGATGCTATGGGGATTATTTCATGGCATTTTTAACGGAATGCTTGCTGCAGCATTAACAGAAGTATTAAATGTTTTCCCGATTCTCTCACGGAGGATAGGTATGGACGGCTATGTGATTTTATTTATGATGGCCCTGATGCTGGGTAAAGTATTTGGTTCGCTGTTTCAGTGGGTTTATTTTGTCCGGTAAAATACAGCAGGTTTTTTATCCAAAATTATTAATTCTTGATAATTTAAGCTTCCAAACAAGAAGCTGAGACGCAAAACAGTTTTGCTTTTCCAATATAAGCTGACAAACAGAAGGTGATTACATGCAGACAGATAAAGAAAAAAAGAGCCCAATCTCTCCTCATATTGATGATATCTATGCGTATATGAAAAAGAGGGTAGGCTTAGAAAAATCGTATGATTTGGGCTACAGGGAGACAGTCGTCCTGAATCAGCGTATCCAGATGTACTATGTAAATGGTCTTACGGATACCTCCGTTGTACAACAGATTTTAAGAGTAATGGTTGAAATCAATGATAATGAATCAGAAAGTGACAAGATTGGAAAAATCATTGAAAACCGGCTGGTCCATCAGCAGGTAGAACATGTTCAAACAATGGATGAAGCAGTTGATGAAGTACTCAGCGGTCTGATAGCTGTATTTATTGATGGAAAAGAATATGCACAAATTATTGATGTGCGTAATTATCCCGGAAGAACTCCAGAAGAACCGGATACAGAGAAAGTCATTCGTGGATCAAGAGATGGGTATACAGAAAATATTGTAGAAAACACAGCGCTCACCAGAAGACGCTTGCGGGATGAAAGTTTGCGGAATGAAATGATGAAGGTTGGCGAACGTTCGAAAACAGATGTTTGTATCACCTACATTGAAGATATAGCTAATCCGAATTTAGTAAAGCACTTAAAAAATCTGATTGGAAAAATTCAGGTCGATGGTATGTCGATGTCTGATAAATCATTAGAAGAATTTTTACTGGTTAAAAAATGGAATATATATCCGCTGGTTCGATATACAGAGAGACCAGATGTAGCGACAAGTCATTTATTAGAAGGTCATGTCATTATATTTGTCGATACTTCTCCCAGTGCCATTATTATTCCAACAACTTTTTTTCATCACTTGCAGCATGCGGAAGAATATCGGCAAGTGCCGACAATCGGTACATGTATTCGTTTTATTCGCTTTCTTGCTGTGCTGGCTGCATTATTTCTTTTGCCGACCTGGCTTCTGTTTGCGGTTGAACCGTCTTTGCTGCCGGATAAATTAAGTTTTATCGGGCCCAATGATGAAGGGAACATTCCAATAACCGTTCAGATTATTATTGCAACGATAGGGATTGAATTCTTAAGAATGGCAGCGATACACACCCCGACTCCTTTATCCACAGCGATGGGATTAATTGCAGCTGTTTTAATTGGGGAAATAGCGATTGAAGTCGGATTGTTTTCGCCAGAGGTTATTTTATACATTTCAACGGCTGCTATTGGAAATTATGTGACACCAAGTTACGAGTTAAGTGTTGCGAATAAGGTAGTTACAATTATTCTGGTCCTTGCGGTAGGATTATTCGGTTTTCCCGGCTATATGATTGGAATCACCCTTTATATATTTTTTATTGTTCAGATCAGATCGATGAGAACGCCGTATATGTGGCCTCTGCTTCCTTTTAACTTAAATGCAATGAAACAAATTATATTTCGGATGCCGGTTCCGAATAACAAACATCGCCCGAGTATTGTACATCCTCGTAATAACTATCGCCGTCCTTGAAACGATTATTCAAAAAGACAGGGGCATGATCGGTTTCCAGTTACTTGCCGCCTGTAAAATGGAGGGACTGCGAAAAGGAAATACAGCAATCCCTCAACCTTTGTTTATGACAGCTTATTGATTGTTTCATCTCCTTCTGGCTGAAGTATTGTTTTTTGCTTTCATTATTTACTGTCTTGTGATAAAGTATTTAATTATTTAAACAATGGGGGAAAAAGAATGATACTTGATGCACACCCCTTTACCGTCAATACAAAGGGACATTTAGAAATTGGTGGTGTGGACACCATCGAATTAGCAGAAAAATATGGAACACCTTTATATGTCTACGATGTAGAAATGATCCGAAAGCATGCCAGAGCTTTTGTACAAGCATTTCGTGATGCTGGAATTACCGGAAGGGTTGCTTATGCGAGCAAGGCCTTTTCAACTATTGCGATGCTACAGGTTGCCAAACAGGAAGGACTATGTCTAGACGTGATTTCTGAAGGTGAATTATATACAGCACTTCAAGCAGAGTTTCCTGCTGAAAGAATTCATATGCATGGAAATAATAAGAATGAAAAGGAAATCGCGATGGCTGTGGAGCATGACATCGGCTGTATCGTGATTGATAATTTTCATGATATTGCACTGTTGGACCAAGAGCTTATCAAACAGGAGAAAACGATGGATGTGTTATTCCGGGTAACCCCTGGTGTGGAATCAAAGACGCATAAATACATTATGACAGGGAATGAAGACTCTAAATTTGGGTTCGACCTGCAAAATGGACAGGCAGAAGCTGCTCTTAAGAAGGTGTTGGGACATCCGAGAATCCATCTGAAAGGCCTTCACTGTCATATTGGTTCACAAATATTTGAAACAAATGGTTTTCGAGCAGCAACGGCTATCCTTTTTGCTAAGCTGGAAGATTGGAAGCAGAAATACAAATTTGAAGCGGATGTGTTAAATTTAGGTGGAGGATTCGGCATTCGTTATACCGAAGATGACCAGCCGCTTCCGCTGGCGGAATATGTGAAAGATATGATTGACAGCGTGGAAGAAAATTGCGATAAATATAAGATGAAATTTCCAGAGATTTGGATTGAGCCCGGCCGCTCCATTGTAGGCGATGCAGGAATTACGTTATATACAATCGGATCTAACAAAAAAATTCCTGGTGTGAGAGAATATTATTCCATTGATGGCGGGATGACAGATAATATTCGCCCTGCACTATACCAATCAAAATATGATGCGGTGATTGCAAATCGTCCGGAAGCCAGTCCGGAAAAAGAAGTTTCTATTGCAGGGAAGTGCTGTGAATCTGGCGATATGCTGATTTGGGACCTTCCAGTGCCGCGTATTGAAGATAAGGATATCCTGGCTGTATTCTCGACAGGAGCGTATAATTACTCGATGGCAAGCCATTACAATCGTTTGACCAAACCTGCTGTTGTGTTTATTGAAGAAGGGCAGGATCACCTTGTCGTCAAGAGAGAAACATATCAAGATATTGTTAAAAATGATCTGTCTTATGATGGGATAAAGAGCTTTACTTGAACGGAATAAGTGGTAAAATAAAGTATAATTGTTTTTAGAAGGAGATTTGCTGAAATGAAAAAAGGTTATATCGAAATGGAAAATGGAAATAAAATTGAATTTGAATTGTATCCAAATGAAGCGCCGGGAACTGTAGCTAACTTTGAAAAATTAGCGAATGAAAAATTTTATGATGGATTGACTTTTCATCGCGTAATCCCCGGTTTTGTCAGCCAGGGCGGCTGTCCAGTCGGTAATGGTACAGGTTCTGCGGGATATACAATCAAATGTGAAACAGAAGGGAATCCGCATAAACACGAGGAAGGCTCTTTATCTATGGCGCATGCCGGAAAAGATACAGGAAGCTCTCAATTTTTCATTGTTCATGAGCCGCAGCCGCATTTAAATGGCGTTCACACAGTTTTTGGAAAAGTGACCTCCGGTGTTGAGCTAGCAAAAGCAATGTCTAACGGAGATGTAATGAAAGAGATTCGTGTCGAAGGATAACATTATATTTCTCGCTTCATCGTTATCGTTTTTTTTACTTAAATTTTAAAATGGTGCTTTTCATTATATTGGAAATGCGTTATACTTTCAGAGTAAATACTGATTAAAATTTAAAAGGATTACCATACAAGAAATTTAATGAGGGGTAATTATGTTAATTCGCTTTAAAAGAAACTTAGAAAAAATTGCTATGGGCTTATTATCATTTATGCCTGAGGAAAAAGATGTAAAAAAATTGCAAGAAACGATTCGTGAATATGAAGAAAATGAAGATTTGCATTTACATTTGTGGAAAGAAGGCGATGATGTCCTCGGAGCAATCGGCGTACAAATCGTGGATGACAATCAATTGGTTATTAACCACCTTACCGTGAATCCATCTCATCGGGATCATGGAATCGGTTCACGAATGATTGCTGAGATTCATCGTATTTATTCAAATAAATACGAGATTGTGCCCTCTGAAAGTGTAAAAGCCTTTTACGAGAAAGCAAAAGATGATGATAAAAGCCAACCCTGATACGGGTTGGCTTTTCATTCGTTGCAAAGTCTATTTATTTCAAGTATTTTAGTACCAAGCTGCTCCTACAATTACTAATAAAATAAATAGTACAACGATTAAAGCAAATCCACCTGCGTAACCACCAGAATAACCACTCATTTTATTTCCTCCTTTTTAGTTCAATCCATAAATGTTTTGTGCTAACATTTATATTACGTTATAACTTATGTAAGCTGAGCAAATAGTGTATGGGCTTTTGCAATTAAATTATTACTTTTTAAAGTAAATGATGGATTGTTTTGGTCAGCTTGAGAGGAATTACAGCGATGATTCAAGGATATGAAGTTAAATTAGAAAAATTTGAAGGGCCATTAGATTTATTGCTTCATTTAATAAATCACTATGAAATCGATATTTATGACATTCCGGTTGCTCAGATTACACAACAGTATATGGATTATATTCATACGATGCAGCATTTGGAATTAAATATTGCCAGCGAATATCTGGTAATGGCTTCTACCTTGCTGGCAATCAAAAGCCAGATGCTTCTTCCCAAGCAGGAATTCGAAGAGGAAGAGATGGATGAAGCATATATGGAGGATCCCCGTGAAGAACTGATGCAGCGTTTAATTGAATATCGAAAATATAAAGAAGCTGCGGAAGCATTAAAAGAAAAAGAGGCGAAAGAGCAGCAGGTCTATACGCGCTCGCCAGTTGTTTTTGATTTTAAAGATGTTCTGCCTGAAAATGTGAATGCAGGGAATGCTTCTGTTTTTGATATGATTGGCGCTTTGAAAAAAATGATGCAGCGAAATCAATGGAAAGAGCCGCAAGATACCGTTATCGAACGAACGGAAATACCGATAGAAAAACGGATGGATGAAGTACTGCAGCAGGTTAAAAGCAGTAAAAATGGCATTGCATTCTATGCTTTATTTCCTGTTCCTACGAAATCATATATCGTATCCACTTTTGTAGCTGTTTTGGAATTAATGAAAAAAAGAGAAGTATATGCAATCCAAGAAAATCATTTTGAAGAATTATATGTTTATAGCATGGAGGAGTCATCGTGGAATTAGATTATTTAAAAGGGGTTGCGGAAGGCCTGTTATTTGCCGGCGGTGATGAAGGAATAACCGTGAGCGAGCTGAGCAATGTCCTTGATGTTTCCTTAGATGAGGTTCGTCAAATTGTAGATGAGCTTCAAACAGATTATAAAGAACAGAATCGGGGGCTGATGATTCTCAATGCTAATGGGATGCTCAGCTTAACAACCAAACCGGATCACAGTGAATATTTTAAGAAATGGGTTATTCAGCCCAAGCCAAGCAGGATGTCTCAGGCTGCGTTAGAAACATTGGCAATCATTGCTTATCAGCAGCCGATCACACGGACAGAAATCGATGAGATACGGGGTGTCCGCAGTGAAAGACCTTTGCAAACCTTAGTATCCCGGATGTTAGTAGAGGAATGTGGAAGAAAAGAAACAGTCGGCCGCCCGACTCTTTTTAGAACAACAAAGGAATTTCTCACCTTTTTTGGTTTGTCTACGCTTGAAGAGTTACCGGAATTAGAAACCTCCTTAGACTCTGAAGCGGATGCATCCGATGTTGATTTATTTTTCGACCAGTTTCCGAACGAGTAAATAACAAAACCTTACAGATAAGTGATTCCCGCTTATCTGTAAGGTTTTTTCTTTCCCCAATATACATAATAGCTTGTTCCTCACATATAAATAAACAAGAAGCATGTTATGACTGGCTGGCAGACAAGGAGTTAGAAATAATGCAGTGTTTAATGAGGAGGAGCCAAGCTGATGCGTTTGTTTATATGGATAATTGTCATTATCATTAGTTTTTTATCATTCCCAATTCATGGACATGCTGCGGTAAATGTATCCGCACAGCATGCTATTTTAATTGAACAGTCCTCAGGCAGAGTTTTATTTGAAAAAAATGCAGAGGAACCAGCTTCAATAGCAAGCATTACTAAAATAATGACTGCAATTATTGCTGTGGAGTCTGGAAAAATGAATGAACAGGCGACGGTTTCCAGAAATGCCATTTATACAGAAGGCTCATCAATTTATCTAGAGCAGGGCGAAAAGATGAAGCTGACAGATTTAGTGTATGGACTGATGCTCCGTTCAGGTAATGACGCTGCTGTAGCAATTGCGGAGCATGTTGGCGGAAGTGAAGAAGGATTCGTCTATTTAATGAATGAAAAGGCTAAATGGCTGGGGATGGAGAATACACACTTTGATAATCCACATGGGTTAGATTCTGATACACATTATTCAAGCGCTCATGATATGGCGATTCTCATGCAATATGCAATGGAAAATCCAATTTTTCAAGAGATAAGCGGGGAAACCAGTTATTTATCGGAGAACAGGACGTACCACTGGCAAAATAAAAACAAGCTGCTGACCTATTTTTATGAATATTGTACTGGAGGGAAAACAGGGTACACCAAGCAGACAGGCCGGACGCTTATTACCACTGCGGAGAAGGATGGAATGGAGTTAATTGCAGTAACACTGGATGCTCCAAACGACTGGCAGGATCATATTTCGATGTTTGAATGGGGATTTGACCAGTTTGAAATGAAAGAAATCGATATGAACGGGGAAACGATAACAAATAGGGAGACAACAAAAGATACTGTCCAGGTACCGCTTTATAAAAATAGGCATGATGACTGGGCAAAGGATGTTTATCTCGAACAAAACCGGCCGGTGCTTCAGACAAGTAATGCGCATCACGTGCATCATGAGGAAGATTTGTTGAGTGAGGTAATGCATGTATTTCATTCGATAATAAGGTGGGATGCAAATGATTAATTGGATTTGGATCTGCATGGCTGCCATTGGAATTATTTATGCAATGTTTTCAGGCAATATGGAAGCGGTGAATGAAGCTATTTTTGAAAGTGCCGCACAGGCGGTTACGTTGGCTATAGGATTGATTAGTATCCTGGTATTTTGGCTGGGCATGATGCGCATTGCGGAAGAAGCGGGTATTTTACGGGGACTTGCCAAAATTTTTCGTCCGCTTATTTCGAAAATATTCCCGGAAATACCTAAGGATCATCCGGCGTTGGGCTATATTTTATCTAATTTAACTGCAAATATGTTTGGGCTGGGCAACGCTGCTACCCCTTTAGGAATTAAAGCAATGGAGGAAATGAAAAAACTAAATAAGCATTCAGAAACAGCATCTCGTTCAATGATAACTTTCCTTATTTTAAACACCACCGGACTGACACTAATCCCCACAACGGTTATCGGTATCAGGATGCAATACGAATCTGCTTCTCCTACTGAAATTGTCGGAGTGACGTTATTGGTTACCTGTATTGGTACCATTGCCGGACTGATTATTGATCGGTTTTTTTATTATAAGAGTACGTGGAGGAAATCATGATGGGGTTTATCAGTGTAATTAGTATTTGGATGATTCCTTGTTTTATTTTGTTCATTATGATCGCGGCAAGCATGAAGAGATTACCGGCATATGATTTGTTTGTGGAAGGAGGAAAGGAAGGCGTAAAAACAGCTGTTTCTTTACTCCCTTTTTTAGTAGGAATGATTACTGCTATTTCGATATTGCGCAGCTCCGGGGCGTTAGATGCGTTTGTAGATATATTATCTCCTCTGCTAGCCTTTATTGGTTTTCCAGCAGAAGTTTTACCCCTTGCACTCATCCGCCCAATCTCCGGAACTGCAGCGTTAGGGATGACAACTGAAATCATTGCCACCTACGGGCCGGATTCTTTTATCGGGACAATTGCTTCGGTTATGCAGGGAAGCACGGATACTACCTTATATGTACTTACCATCTATTTCGGTGCAATCGGTATTAAAAAAATTCGTTATGCACTGCAGGCAGGATTATTAGCTGATTTAATTGCTATACTTGCAGCTGTATTTCTTGTTACAATGATGTTTGGGTAAATAATCAGCTGAAGTGGAAATACCTTTTCCCTAAAATTATACTTTCCCAACAGATAAAATAAGGCTATGATGAAGATATGTGAAAAAATATCTTTATCATAGGCTTTCTTATTTTTGTGAAAACAGCAGATTATTAGGTATAACAAGTGAAAATAGTATAATATAAGAAAGCGATACATGGATTGGAGCTCGGATATCAGTTACAGTATGTTATCCATTTTGGGGAAAATAAAAGAAAAAGATAGGAGATTTATATGTCAAAGCATGAAGAAAGATTACAAAAGGTTATTGCTCAAAGCGGAGTGACATCCAGAAGAAAGGCTGAGCAATTGATTCTTGATGGAAAAGTAAAAGTAAATGATCAAATCGTTACAGAGATGGGGGTAAAGGTAACCTCCCAGGATAAAGTAGAGGTAGATGGGGTTCCGCTAGAAAAAGAGGAATTTGTATATTATTTGCTGTATAAGCCTAGAGGGGTCATCTCCAGCGTGAAAGATGATAAAAATAGAAAAGTAGTTACCGATTTTCTTCCGGAAGTCGAAGAACGCATTTTTCCGGTTGGCCGGCTGGACTATGATACATCAGGAATATTACTGTTAACGAATGATGGGGAATTCGCTAATCAGCTGATGCACCCAAGTAAAGAGATTAATAAAGTGTATGTAGCAAAAATCAAAGGTATTCCTCATAAAAAGGAATTGTTAAAATTACGGAAGGGTGTTGTATCTGATGGAGAGAAATTAAAAGCCGTCGATGTTCATATGCTTTCCAATGACAAAGAAAAGAAAACTTCCATTATTGAATTGACGCTGCATGAGGGCAAAAACAGACAGGTGCGAAGAATGCTGGAAGCGATTGACTTTCCAGTAATGAAACTGAAGCGTGAGCAATATAGCTTTTTGACACTGCACGGATTAAATGCCGGTGAATATAGAGCACTCACGCCGAAAGAAGTCAATCAGCTTCGGAATATGTCCACAAAATTGTAAGATAATATTCAAATTTAAACGCTTTAGTCAATGTTATAATGAGTTGGGAAAGGGGGACGGAAAACTATGAGCAGGGAAGAAAGAGATATTCAAAAACAAAAAAAGAAACGAAATCGCTTCATTTTTCGTTCTTCTATATTAGTTGTGTTGGTTGGCGCAGTCATATTTGCACTATTTTCAAATTCAAAGGACGAGGATGAGATATACCGTGCAGGCGACGCTGCTCCTGATTTTCAATTGACTCAAGTAAATGACGCAGTTGATGAAGATGTTACACAGCTCAGCGATTTCGAAGGCAAAGGGGTTATGCTAAACTTTTGGGCAACATGGTGCGGACCGTGTAAAGACGAAATGCCGTATATGCAGGAATTATATCCGAAATACAAGGAAAAAGGCGTTGAAATTGTAGCAGTCAGTCTAGATGGAACCGAATTAGTTATTGATAATTTTATTGAAGATTATGGGTTGACTTTCGCTATTCCGCATGATACAAATTCGGATGTCAGAGACTTGTATCGAATCAGGCCGATGCCGACAACCTTCTTCATTAATCCGGATGGTACGATAAATGAGGTTGTCCAAGGAGCTTTGACATTAGAAAGATTAGAGGGGCATTTAGACGCAATCACACCGGATGCATCA
The DNA here is from genome assembly GCF_000821065.1 of Oceanobacillus oncorhynchi. Classification (GTDB taxonomy): domain Bacteria; phylum Bacillota; class Bacilli; order Bacillales; family Amphibacillaceae; genus Oceanobacillus; species Oceanobacillus oncorhynchi. The sequence continues at coordinate 3,714,041 of NZ_CDGG01000001.1, read as the reverse complement.
TGATAATCCATGAGAATGGGGGCAGACAATGAATAAAATAAAATGTGAATGCGGCCACATGAATCCTGAAGGTACCGTATTATGTGAAGCGTGCGGAAAACCGGTAGAGGGAAATCAGCATATCGACGGAAATGATGATAAAAAACTGTTGAATATGCGATATGATGGCAGTGCCCGCCGTTCACAAACATATCAGAAATCAATCATTGATAAGATTTGGAGTTTTTTCTCTTCTGTAAAAGTAGGGGTATGGCTGATTGTTTTAGCGTTAATTGCCTCGATTATGGGTACGATTTATCCGCAGGAACAATTTATCCCGCAGGATGCTGTATCAAGAGACCCTGCCATTTTTTATGAAGAAACGTATGGTATTTTAGGGTTGATGTATTATCAGTTAGGATTCCATCATATGTACAGTTCTTGGTGGTTTATCACTTTAATCGCGTTAATAGGTATTTCGCTGGTCATAGCCAGCTTAGACCGTTTTGTTCCGCTATACCGGGCATTAAAACATCAGAAGCCTAAAAAACACAAGAAGTTTTTATCCAGACAGCGATTATACAGTGAATCAGCTAATGCAGCTGATGCGGATGTAGACAAGCTGGTAAAGAGTTTAAAGAATTCCAGATATAAAATAACAGAAAAAGATGGCCATATATTAGCTGAGAAAGGCCGGTTTTCAAGATGGGGTCCTTACGTAAATCATATTGGTTTAATTATTGTATTAATTGCAGCTATTTTGCGTACGACACCTATCATGTTCTCTGAAGATTATATGTGGCTTCGTGAAGGGGAGCAGAGAGTTATTCCCGGCACAGATAACCAGTATTACATAGAGAATAAAGACTTTATTGTGGAAACACACAATGGAGAAGGAGAAGACGGTTTTCAAGAGGGATCTGTTGATGATGAAATTGCAACGAATTTCCAGACCGATGTTGTTATTTATGAAGCAACGAATGCGGATATCGTTGGTGCTGAACCGGAGCTGGAGCCAATTCTTGATTACTCAATCCAAATGAATAATCCGGCAAAATTTGATGGATACACCTTATATCAACAAGGTTATCAGTTAAATGAATTTGAAAATATGACTTTTTATATTCATGAAGAAGATGATGAAACGCAAGAATCTCTAGGCTCTTTCACGATTGACTTAACTAATCCAGACCGGGTGTATGAATTAGACAGCGGTTTCCAGGTAGAGTTAACGAATTATTATCCAGATTATATTATGACGGAAGAAGGAACACCGGCTTCAGAAACAGACTATCCCAGAAATCCGGCATTTGTAGTGACTGTGTATCCTCCTGATTCAGAAGAAGGAGAGGTCAGCTTTCTTGGAATTGGCATGAATGTAGATGCTACAGGAGAGAACCAATACAAAGTAGCAATTGACGGTGTGGAATTCAGGGATGTCAGCGGTATTACAGTTAGTTCCGATCGGACGCTTCCTTTCTTTTTAATTGGTGCTATGATCTTTATGATTGGGGTTATTCAGGGAATGTACTGGCAGCACCGGCGTATTTGGATTAATAAACAAAAGGACAATACACTGCTTCTCGCAGCTCATACAAACAAAAACTGGTTCGGACTCAAACGTGATATTGAAAAAGCAGTAGAAGGTACGAATGTCACTATGGTGAAAGACCAGCAGGAGTTAGATGAGTAAAAATGAAATGGTTGAGAAAGGATTGGAGGTAAATGAATGGGTATATACAGTGTTAGCAGTACCGCCCTGCTTATTGCTTTTCTTTTATATTTGGTTGCCACCTTCTTTTTTGGAGGAGCAATTCGTCAAAATAAAAACGAGCGTCATCAGAAAACAAAAGCAGGGACTATCGGTTTAGTTATTACAATAATTGGTTTCGCTTCGCAGCTCGTATACTTTATAGCAAGATGGGTGATGACTGGTCATGCGCCGGTGAGTAACCTTTTTGAGTTTACAACCTTTTTAGGGATGTCGATGATTTTAGCATTTATTATTATTTACATCTACTATAAAACAGCGTTTTTAGGGGTATTTGCTTTACCTTTGGCTACGATTATTATTGCATATGCAAGTATGTTCTCGTCAGATGTGGCGCCATTGGTAGCGTCTTTACAAAGTTATTGGCTCCCAATTCATGTTTCGACAGTATCTTTGGCACAGGGCATTTTATTTATCAGCTTTGTTGCCGGATTAATGTATTTAATTCGGCAGATTGACCAAACCAGAGCAACACTGCGTAATACCATGCTGGAACTAGTTATTTATGGTATCTTTTTATTTGTTGGATTTATTGTCATGACAAGCATATTTAATGCTGTTTCGTATCAAGCAACCTTTGAAGTGGAAGGGAACGGACAGCAAACCGTTGCGGAATATCATCTTCCGCCTATTGCAGCCCCTCAGGACAGCACGTTATTATCGGAAAATGTTATGAGTCCGTGGTTTGAAGTGCCTGGCTGGATGCATGGTGATGATGCAGGCAGAAAATTTAATACGGTGATTTGGTCATTCTTTGGAGGAAGTATTATTTATGGAATTGCCTTTTTAATTTCCCGCAAACGAATCGGGAAAAGACTGCAGCCTCTTCTGAAAGGGGTCAAACCGGATATGCTGGATGAAATTATGTATCGTTCAGTGGCAATCGGTTTCCCTGTCTTTACTTTAGGCGGTTTGATATTCGCGGCGATTTGGGCCCAGATTGCCTGGGGAAGGTTCTGGGGCTGGGATCCAAAAGAAGTATGGGCATTAATTACCTGGCTTTTTTATGCAGCATTCCTGCATTTGCGGCTATCCAGAGGCTGGCATGGGGAAAAATCAGGCTGGCTTGCGGTTGTTGGTTTTGCCATTATTATGTTCAATCTGATTGTCGTAAACCTGGTCCTTGCCAGTCTGCACTCTTACGCATAATGTAAGTTGCAGAAGGATGCAGGAAGGGTGTGCGATAGAAAAGAGAATTGTTATCACAGAGCTGGTAGCAATTCTTTTTTCTATGGACATAAATTTAATAGGCGTCATAACAGAGAGGAATGCTCTTAATTCCTTAACTTTTCAAACGGGTTCGTTTATAATGCTAATTAGAGTTGATATGAGGAGTGAAATATAAATGAGTGAAGCACAGAAATTATTAGTGGTAGATGATGAAGAAAGAATTCGACGTTTAATAAAAATGTACTTAGAAAAAGAGGACTTTGAAATAGATGAAGCGGCAGATGGGAAGACTGCCTTGGAAATGGCTCTGCAAAATAATTACAGCGCTATTATTTTAGATATTATGATGCCGGAAATGGATGGCATCCAAGTATGTGAGGAGCTGAAAAAAGAAAAGGATACACCAGTTATTATGCTGACAGCTCGCGGAGAAGAATCGAATCGTGTGCAGGGATTTGAAGTAGGTGCAGATGATTATATTGTGAAGCCGTTCAGCCCGAGAGAAGCAGTATTACGGGTGAAAGCGATTCTGCGCAGAGTTTCTAACTTGAATTATCAGCAATCCGATACGACTGCCAAAAATCTATTAGTGTTTCCACACTTGACTATTGACCATGATGGACACCGGGTTACAGCAGATAATCAGGAAGTCAGCTTAACACCAAAGGAATATGAGCTGCTTTGTTTTCTGGCAAACTCTCCGGATAAAGTATTTAATCGGGAGCAATTATTAAAAGAAGTATGGCAATATGAGTTCTTCGGCGATCTTCGTACAGTCGATACACATGTGAAGCGTCTACGCGAAAAACTAAATTCTGTTTCTTCCGAAGCTGCGAAGATGATTGTGACAGTGTGGGGAATCGGCTATAAATTTGAGGTTGAACAAGACTGATGTTTTGGAAAAGCGTTGTCGGAAAATTATCATTAACGATTTTATTATTAGTATCCTTTGTGTTATGTGTATTGATGTTTTTTTTAATGCAGTTCTTTGAAAATTATCATATACAAGAAGCTGAAAATGATATGTCACAAATGTCTGAGAAAATTTCTTCGTTGGTAGATTCAGATTATGATACGGAATTTATTGAGGATGCAACAGAAATGCTGAGAGATCCTTCCAGCCGTGTTGTCATTTATTATGCTGATGAGGAACAGTGGATTTCGGGCACTGAGGATACGGATTTGGATTTTATTAATGAATCGTGGATAATAAACGATGCAGAAGCACAAAACTTGACCAGCCAGGTGGCATCACAGAGTTCACAAGGATTAGTCGTGGACGAAAATGAGGTTATTTCGGTAGGCTCTCCTCTAGAGGACGGCGGGGCAGTATTTGTATTTAAATCATTGGATATGATTAACGAAACAAGAGATCAGACAACCAAGCTGATTTTATTGAGCGGCGGAATTGCTATTCTCTTAACAACTTTTTTTGCCGTATTCTTATCATCCCGGGTTACAGCACCATTAATTAAAATGCGGGAGGCAGCTTATAATTTGACCCGCGGGGAGTTCAACACGAAAGTACCTGTGCTGACACGGGACGAGATCGGTGATCTAGCGATTGAATTTAACCGGATGGGAAGCCAGCTTAATTATCATATTCAAGCTTTGAGGCAGGAGAAAGAGCAATTATCAAGTATTGTAAGCTCCATGGCCGATGGTGTCTTTACATTGAACAGAGATGGTGAAATTGTTGTCATCAACCCGCCTGCGGAAGCGTATTTAGATAATTGGAATTATGAGCATAAACAGGGAGAACATAAAGAGAGACAGCTTCCGACAAAACTCAAGGATGCGCTTAATGAAGTGATAGCTGAAGAAAGAGCGGTTTTAAAGGAGTCTGTTCTACAAGGAAGGAACTATGTGATGCTCGTCACTCCTTTATATGATGAATCTCATGTCCGCGGCTGTGTTGCTGTTATCCGTGATATGACAGAAGAGCGCCGCCTTGATAAATTGCGCAAGGACTTTATCGCAAATGTGTCACATGAATTACGTACGCCTATTTCCATGCTTCAAGGGTATAGTGAAGCCATCGTTGATGATATTGCCGAAACAAAAGAAGACAAGAATGAGCTGGCTAAAATTATTTATGAGGAATCGCTCCGGATGGGCAGACTAGTTAATGAATTACTTGATTTAGCACGGATGGAAGCAGGGCAAATCCAGCTCCATGTTGATTCTGTTGCTGTTCAGGCCTTTGTAGAGCGTATTGTTCATAAATTTCAAGGTATCGCCCAGGATAACGAAGTGGAGCTCACCTTAACGTTAGATATGCATGAACAAATCGGGGAGATGGACGCGGATCGTATCGAACAAGTATTGACCAATTTAATTGATAATGCCATTCGTCATTCGGAAAAAGGCGGAAAGGTAGAAGTACATGCGCTTAGTAATTCCGATTTCCTTCATGTGGAGGTAGAAGACAACGGCAGCGGCATTCCGGAGGAGGATCTGCCATTTGTTTTTGAACGTTTTTATAAAGCGGATAAATCAAGAGTAAAGAAAGAGAAACAGGGAACTGGCCTGGGACTTTCTATTGCCAAAAATATTATTGAAGCCCACCAAGGGAAAATTCAAGTGAGAAGCAGACTGGATATTGGCACAACTTTTAGTTTTGAAATACCTATGAAACATTCCTAAAAAAGGAAAGATATGATAATATAACGGTATATTTAAATATCTATTGAGAGACGGGAAGGTCGCCTCAGTTGGCATGCCTTCTCTTTCTCCAGCTCTATATATTAAAATAAAGAAACGGCAGCGGACAGGGTACTGATATAGGTTCACAGCCGGTCAGACTTTCTTTACGAATAAGATGGAGCTGGCTATAGGGGGGAGATAAGAAATGAATAAGTGGCTGAAGTTTTTAAGTATTATGCTGTTATCCTTCGTTTTTCTTGCGGCATGTGGTAATGATGAGGGAGCTGAAGAAAATGAAAGCTCTAATACTTCGGTAAGCACCAATGAGTCAAGCGGAGAAGCTCAGGAACTTGCCGAAGATGAAGTACGTATAACGATAACGATTGATGAAGGAAACGAGAATGTATCAGAAGAGGTCGTACAAGTAGAAGAAGGAGATATTCTTTTGGATGTGATGAAGGATACTTTCTATGTAGAGGAAGACAGCGGCTTTATTACTTCTATTGAACGTGTATCAGATGATGCAGATGAAGGAAAATATTGGATGTATTTTGTAGATGGTGAAGCTGCAGAAGTCGGCGCTGGAGAATATGAATTGAATGGCGGCGAAGAAATTATCTTTGATTTACAATCGATGGAATAAGAAATGAACACATACAAGCTGACATTACTTGCACTCCTTGCAACACTGGCTGTTGTAGGCAGATATGCGTTTCAATTTATCCCTAATGTTCAGCCTGTTACCGCAATTATTATTTTAACAGGTATTTTCCTTGGACCAATGTCAGCTGTTATATTAGGAATATTAGTAGTATTTCTTTCTAATATGCTGCTTGGAATGGGAATCTGGACTGTCTGGCAAATTATTTCATGGTGTGTCATTGGCATAATCGCAGGTATCATGGGAATCACTTGGAAAAGAGTACCATTTATTTTTATAATTATTTTTTCTGTGGTCAGCGGTTATTTTTACGGATTTATTATTTCTTTAACCACGTATCAGGTAACAGGATATTTTTGGCCATATTATTTGGCAGGACTTCCTTTTGACACAGCACATGCAATTGGTAATGCAGTGTTTATCACTCTTTTATATCCATTGCTTCATGCATTATTTCAAAGATATGCCAAAAATAGATTTCGAATAAAGGATTAACCGGTAAACGATCGAAAAACTGCTAAACGGCAGCCTTTTCGGTCGTTTTATTGTTTATTTCTTTTCCTGTACCAGACAGATAGAACAATAATAAAGAAAATACATGTCGCTAAGCTGGCTATTGCGAAGAAAATGGAAGTTTGAAGTAAATTAGTGAAGGAGTAGAAAAAGCCCATTGCTATTAAAGCAATGAAAACATACGCTTTTTTCTTATCCTTTCCAGACACGCATTTTATCGAAGTGCAGCTGACTGCAAGGCTCCAATATCAAGAAAGAATGTAAGTGAAACTATCTGGCTGGGGAAAACATGGAAAGCGTATTGTTTTCGCCAACGGTGGCATTAATCTGACAAACTTAGTTAAAGTAGTCTCATTCAGCAGAGGTGAAAATCCGCTTGAAAGAAATATCATTTATCATCCTGCATATATAAACATCCATCCATTCGTGATATACTTTTCTATGAAATCAAATGAATTTTTATGATATAAAAACAGGAGTCAAACAAATGTCTATATTTTTAACCTATGAAGAAATTCTGCTCAAATGCGAGGAGATAAATGCAAAATATGAAATAAACCAGGAACGATTTGATGAAATCGTCGATGGCATCCTGGTTAAAGAAGATGTGTCAGCGGATGATAAAATTGCTCAAGCATTCGCTCAGCTGCTTCAGGCGGTAAGTGAAGAAATCAGTGATATGGAATCGACAGCTGATCTTATGCCAACATGTCAGATGGGCTGTGCTTTTTGCTGCTACTTTCCAATTATTACAAATAAGATGGAAGCTATGCTGATCAAAGATGCTATTTCTAAAATGCCTGCAGATCGAAAGCATTTTATTGAAAATCATCTTAGCGATTATTATCAAGTTTATGAAGAAAAAGTAGAGCAGCTAAGTGGCATCGATATCATTTCTGATCCAGATGCAAAATACAAATACAAAAAAGAGCAGCTCCCATGCCCATTTTTGAACTTGAAAACGAATGCTTGTATGGTCTATGAAGTACGCCCGCTGCCGTGCCGAACCTATGTGAATTATACGAATCCCAAAGTCTGTGCGGATAATATCATGCCTAAGGAAACCATCAGTTATGAATTTCTGTATCAGGAATATATGGGTGCAATGAATGAATTATTACAATACCTTTATGAAAATGACAGGATAGAGAAAATGGATTATCCTGGAGATTTGTATCAAGAGGGTTTATTAATCAATTGGATGAAAGAGTCTGTATTATAACTTTTTAAGAGAATGCTTTTGTATGAATGGTGGTGTCAGGATGCTTTTTCAAGGGATTCTTATTGAATGTTTCCAAAAAATAAATCAAGAGCGTACAACCTCCAGTGTTTACAATCTTTTAATCGGGAAAAAAGCCATTCAGACTATACAGGATGCCAGATTTTATCATATTGCTGACTACTACGGCATTTATCCTGATTTAACGAAAACAGACTATTATCAACAGCTGCAACAATTACTGGAGAGGAATTATTTGCTGGCGGATGACGAGCAGAGGCTGCAAATAACAAAAAAAGGACAGGAGTGGCTTACAGCCAATAAAACAACGCTTGCTGGATTTTATGGTTCGACTTACAAAAACATGATTGAGTCCTTCAAGCAGCGGTTTCTGCTTTTCATTCAGACCTTTACAAACATTGCTAAGAACGAATATCGATTCATTCCTATTACAGATAATCACGAAATCGAACAATTTGTAAAAGGCTTTTATAAACAATATAAGCATCGTTCCATGGTATTGCTTCAGCAGCTGTATAAGGAATTAGAACATGCCTTATCGATGGTGTCTGATTTAGAAGCCTCGATGTTTGTTGACCGTCTGACGAGTTTTTCTTCTTATGGAAGCAGTTTGCAGCAGCTTTCCCAGGATTATCAGCAGTCTATTCCAGATTGTTATTTAACCTTGCAGAAGGTGTTTTATCATTTATTATACGTACAGGAGTATGGCGAAGAATATTCAATGCTTAAGCTTTTCGCTAAAGACTTGGGTACTGCGGATACACCTTTAAGCCAAACAGCACAATTTACACGCCGGTTATTGAAAAAACAGCATACTTTTGAGGAAATCATTCAAATTCGCCGGTTAAAAGCAAATACGATACAGGATCATTTTGTGGAGATTGCCATGCATGAAGAAGCGTTTCCTTTTTTTGATTACTTAGATTCAACGATTTACGAAGAAATTAAAGAAGTTGTACATAAAAAGCAAACCTATCGTTTAAAAGAAATTAAAAATAATGTTCATCCGGATATCAGCTACTTCCAAATTCGCTTGGCACTGGTCTTATATAATAAATAGGGGGTGAGAATCATTCACTTAGAAGAAGCATTACATCAACATTTTAATTATGATTTCTTTCGTCAGGGACAGAAAGAAATCATTTCTGATGTCCTGCGTGGAGAGGATGTCCTCGGCGTATTGCCCACCGGCTCTGGTAAATCTATCTGCTATCAGCTGCCTGCAAAGCTGTTAGATGGCATCACCCTTGTTGTATCACCGCTTATTTCTTTAATGGTCGACCAAGTAAAGGAATTAAAAGCGGCTTCCTTTAAAGAAGTAATTGCTTTAAACAGTTTTTTACCTTTTCAAGAACAGCAGAGAATATTAAAAAATTTAGATGCTTACCGGCTTATCTATGTTTCGCCGGAGTGGCTGCAAAAAAGTGCACATTTAAATTATTTGAAACAGCTGCCTGTTAAATTGTTTGTCGTCGATGAAGCGCATTGTATCTCACAATGGGGACACGAGTTTCGGCCAGATTATCAGCGGCTGCATGAAGCAATAGCAGCATTAAATCATCCGCGGGTATTAGCGCTGAGTGCTACAGCAACTCCAGACGTGCAAAGAGACATTATCCAGAGCCTGCATAAACCAGATATGAAAAAGCATATCTATCCAATGGATCGGAAAAATATTGCTTTTTGTGTAGAGGAAGCAGAAAATGATCAAGAAAAATTAGAGCGCATTACAGAAATTATTGCATCGTATGCTGTTCCCACATTAATCTATTTTACAAGCAGACAGGCTGCAGAGGAGGTTGCTTTGTCTCTGGCCGCCAAGCATCCGGAACGAAATATTGCCTATTATCACGGAGGAATGGAAGCAGCAGAGCGCCTGCGGGTCCAACAGCAATTTATGAGCAATCATATTGATATCATCTGCTGTACAAGCGCATTTGGAATGGGAATTAATAAACCGGATATACGGCTGGTCATCCACTACCATCTTCCACTTCAGATAGAGTCATATATTCAAGAGGTAGGCAGAGCTGGGAGAGATGGAAAATCCAGTGTCGGTATGATTCTTTATCAGAAAGGTGATTTTCGTCTGTCGGCGAACATGGTGAAAAATGAACTGCCGGCGATAGAGAATATAGACCATCTGGTTTCGACGATTGTTGCCCTTCAGCGTCAGCATATGGATTTACCGTCTCCAGAACAGCTGCATATGCTTTTGGATATCAACGAAGGAGCAGCACGTTTTATTCAAAGACAGCTCCAAAAGCATGGGCTCCTTCGCGATAATGAATGGTTGATAGATGAAGAGAAGTGGAAGCAGGTTAGAGTTAGTGTCATGAACTATCTGGAGAAAAGACAATTATATAAAAACAAGAAGCTCAATGAATTGTATCAATGGATCCAGACAAAGAATTGTTTGCGGAAAACACTTTACCATCCTTTTCAAAATGGATTTGAGAAGCCGTCTGATCAATGCTGCAGCAATTGCGGATTTGATTGGAGTAAGTGGATGCCTTCATCGTCTTTCAAAACTGCAGAAGCCTCTTATCCTGTGAACTGGCGTAAAAAACTTCAGCGAATTTTACATTTGGAAGAGGTATAAGATGAAACAATATGACCTGTTAAAGCAAATGTCCGTCAAAGAGCGAAGGATTCAATTATTTTTTTCACAAGGTTTATTATTCCTGATAGCGATAATTATGAGTTTTTTCCTTTTTGATTCCTTTTTCGATTGGATGCACCTTTTCAAATGGGATACAAAAGAAATTTTCATCTTTGGTTTTTTATCTGCTGTTATAATTGTTTTAATTGAAATTGCTATCGTGTATACAATGCCAAAAAAGTGGTGGGATGATGGCGGAATCAATGAACTTATATTTAAAAATCAGCCGATTGGTTTTATTTTTATATTCACGCTGACGGTGGCCATTTGCGAGGAACTTCTATTTAGAGGTGTTGTCCAGACAGCTTTTGGGTATGTATTTGCAAGTATTCTTTTTGCTGCTGTTCACATACGATATATTAAGAAGCCTGTTCTATTTTCCGCTGTATTAGCCTTAAGTTTTTATATCGGCTGGGTTTATGAACATACAGCTAATTTAATTGTACCTATTGTCATGCATTTTTTTATTGACTTTCTACTTGGTTTAGTTATACGGTTAAACAAATGAGGTGATGGCATTGAGTTCCAAACAAAATGATCAGGCAGAAGCATTAAGACAAGCTATTCAAGATATAACAGAACATAAACCGGAAGAAACCAGACAAGCAGGCTCAGATGAGGAAGAACAATTGGAACAGGCATCTGTTGAAATAGATATATTGAATCTTCCTCCAAGAAATGAAGTACATAAAGGCAACCATAAAATGCGCTGGAAACTGAATCTTCCATTACTGCGTTTTATTTTCATGGTTGTGGTTCTTCTGGCACTTGCCGGTGTCTTTCTTTGGTTTACTTAAATTAAGACAAGCATCATATCATTCAATAATCACATAAAATGTTATAATAAATGTACAAGCATAGGAAGAATATATATAATGAAACTTCATTCACCAGAAGTTTTTGCTTATCTCTGTGATAAACAGGTTTATATAATAAATAAACGCTATGCTCATTTATAACCCATTTTCAAAACGATACAAGCAGGTTATGTTCATCATTTGAAAATAGTGCATATATTAATATAAATACTTGTTGCAAAAGTGAAGAAGATAAGGGGGATGCAGTATGCGGATCGAACGAATTTCAACAGACCAGTTTAAAATTTTTCTCACGTTCGATGATCTAATAGAAAGAGGATTTACCCGTGAGGACTTGTGGCATGATGCATCTAATGTTCGTACGCTGTTTAGTGATATGATGTACGAAGCAAGCAGTGAACTGGGAATGGAGTTTGAAGGAATGTTACTTGTACAGGTGCATCTCATGCAAGCTCAGGGAATGCATATTTTTGTTACCCATCAATACGACGATGCCGATATTGAAATAGATGATGAATATATTGAAATGAAAGTGACACTTGATGAAAGCAAAGAGCTTATATTTTCATTTGATGACTTTGAAGATGTAATTGCTGTGGCCGGTTATTTACCGAATATGCATATCAAAGAATCGAATGTGTATTTTATGGAGAACCGTTATTTTATGATGCTGGATCCTTATGTGCAAACAGCCCGGCATAAGGAAAATATTATAGGACTGATGTCAGAATTTGCTCATCCAAGTATCTTAACTTCCCATCGTTTACAGGAATACGGCAAGATTATTTTTGAAAGCGACGCAATAGCTAAAATCAATCATTATTTTGCTTCCTAAAAGGATGGACAAATGGGGAAGCAGAAAGCCCCTTGTTTGATTAAAAACTTCTCATCCAGCCGGTCACCTCTTTCATTGCATATTTTGTATGAAAGTGTATACTAAACCATGAGTGAGTAAAACATTGATATAATGGTAGGGGGTAAATATTAATGGCAGGCGATAAAGCAGGAGATGCTTCCCAAGCTAAAAAACAAGAAAATACGGATGTGTTAAATTCAACGTTATCTATTGTGGAAACCGCATTAAATAAACTTGGTTACCCTGAAGAAGTTTTTGATTTATTAAAAGAACCTTTGCGTATGCTTACTGTTCGTATTCCAGTCCGTATGGACGATGGTAAGGTGAAAGTCTTTACCGGTTATAGAGCTCAGCATAATGATGCGATTGGTCCGACAAAAGGCGGCATTCGTTTCCATCCGGATGTTACGGAAACAGAAGTGAAAGCACTTTCGATATGGATGAGTTTAAAAGCCGGGATTGTAGATTTGCCTTATGGCGGAGCAAAAGGCGGTATCATTTGTGACCCGAGGGAAATGTCTTTTAGAGAACTGGAAGCTTTAAGCCGCGGGTATGTTCGGGCGGTAAGTCAGATTGTCGGTCCGACAAAAGATATTCCGGCTCCAGATGTATTTACAAATTCACAAATCATGGCATGGATGATGGATGAATATAGTAAAATCGATAAATTGAATAATCCTGGTTTTATTACCGGAAAACCAATTGTTCTCGGCGGGTCTCACGGCAGAGAATCGGCAACAGCTAAAGGGGTAACGATTGCTTTAAATGAAGCGGCGAAAAAGAAAGGCATCGATATCAAGGGAGCCCGGGTCGTTATTCAGGGATTTGGGAACGCAGGAAGCTTTCTATCAAAATTTCTGCATGATGCCGGAGCAAAAGTTGTCGCAATCTCAGATGCTTATGGGGCATTACATGACCCGAATGGTTTAGATATTGATTATCTGCTGGATCGCCGTGACAGTTTTGGAACCGTAACTAAACTATTTGATAAAACGATTACAAACAAAGAATTATTTGAGCTGGACTGTGATATTATTGTTCCGGCAGCGGTACAAAACCAAATTACAAGAGATAATGCACATAATATTAAAGCCTCAATTATTGTAGAAGCAGCCAATGGCCCGACGACAATGGAAGCAACGAAGATCCTTACCGACAGGGATGTCCTTATCGTTCCGGATGTTCTGGCATCAGCCGGGGGAGTTACAGTATCCTACTTTGAATGGGTACAGAATAACCAGGGCTTTTACTGGACAGAGGAAGAAATCGACAGACGATTACATGAAATCATGATTAATTCTTTTAACAATATATATCATATGGCAAAAACAAGAAAAATTGATATGCGGCTGGCAGCTTATATGATAGGTGTAAGGAAAATGGCTGAAGCTTCCCGTTTTAGAGGCTGGGTTTAATTCATAAGGAAATAAATAAAAAACTCTTCCATGATAAGAGTTTTTTATTTGTGTAGAAGAAAAGCTTTTGTATTGCGATGCAGTCTGCTTCGTTGTACGATAGTAAATGAAAAATTTTTACGTGATAATATAGAATAAATCAGCGATTGGTTCTCTGATTAATAGCGGATGAATCGTTTTTCTAAGTGATGGATGAAGGAAGGATAAGAAATGCTAGACGAAAAAATTATTATTATTGGAGCTGGACCATGCGGAATGGCGTGTGCTTTAGAGCTTCAGCAAAAAGGCGAAAACCCTTTATTAATTGAAAAAGGAAATGTTGTTCAGACAATCAGCAACTTCCCGACTCACCAAACGTTTTTTAGCTCAAGTGACCGTTTAGAAATTGGCGGTGTCCCATTTATCTCTGAAAATAAAAAGCCGGTGCGCAATCAGGCAATGGTCTATTATCGGGAAGTTGCCGAACGAAATGAACTGCGTATAAATGCGTTTGAAACATTAGTGTCTATTGAAAAAGATGAAGAGCATTTTTGCTTAAAAACTGTTAAAAATAATGGAAGTGAGAATGAATATCGTGCGGAAAAAGTAATTATGGCTACTGGATATTATAACCAGCCTAACTACTTAGATGTCCCAGGAGAATCATTGCCTAAAGTAACCCATTATTTTAAAGAGGCACATGAATTTTTTAATCAAAAAGTTGCTGTTATCGGCGGTAAAAACTCTTCTGTAGATGCAACGCTGGAACTGCATAAAGCCGGGGCAGATGTCACCGTCATTTATCGTGGAGATATCTATTCGGAAAGTATTAAGCCATGGATTTTGCCAGAGTTTGAATCACTTGCCAGAAATGGGAAAGTGGATATGGTTTTCGGCGCATCTGTAACAGAAATAACCGATACGCATTTAACTTATGAAAAAGAGGGGCAGGAAGTAACGATCGAGAATGACTTTGTCTTTGCTATGACAGGCTATCGTCCGGATTATAGCTTGTTAAAGCAAGCTGGTGTGGAGATTAATCTGGAGAATGGCAAGCCTGTTCATGATGAGAACACGATGGAAACAAATGTGAAAAATTTATATATTGCCGGCGTAGTAGCTGCAGGATATGATAATAACAAAGTATTTATTGAAAATGGACGTTTCCATGGAGAGCAAATTGCTGCATCTATCTGCTCCAGATAATGACATGCTTTGGAACAGATAAAGCGGGAGGCCTGTTCTTCCTCTCGCTGCCGCATGCAGCTTGAACTTTATTTCAGTAAAAATTATTGTGATATACTAATAGATGATGCAGATAACTAACCAATAAAGAAGGTAATAACATGAAAAAAGTGTTGATGATTGCAACAGGAGGCACCATTGCAAGTGATAAAAACGAGGAGAGCGGTAAACTGGCTTCTGGTGTATTAACTGGAGAAGATATTATTGAAAAATGTGATGTTCCCTCCGATATTCAGGTGAAGGTGGATTCTTTCTTTCAAAAAGCTAGTATGCATTTAAACTTTTCTGATTTAATAAAAATCAAAGAAAAGTTAGACGAGTACTTAAATGAAGAAGCTTTCGACGGGATTGTAATCACACAGGGAACAGATACACTGGAAGAAGCTTCTTATTTTATGCACCTTATTTCAAACTACCATATTCCAATTGTATACACCGGATCGCAGCGTTCACCTAAAGAGGTGGGGACAGATTCCTTTATAAATATTAAAAATGCAATTTTGGCAGCCTGCAGTGAAGATTTAAAGGATGTCGGTGTGACGGTTGTATTCAATGAGCGTATTTTCCATTCCCGTTATGTCCGAAAAGAGCATGCTTCGAATATCCAAGGTTTTAATGCTTTTGGCTACGGCTATTTAGGAATTATTGATAACAACACGGTTCGAGTATTCCAAAAGCCGACGTACCGGGAGCATTTAGAGTTAAAAAAAGAGCTCCCGACGGTAGATATTATTAAAGTATATATGGAAACTGACGGAAAATATATCCAAGCAGCGATAGACAATAAAGTAGATGGACTGGTTCTGGAAGGTGTCGGCAGAGGACAAGTATCTCAGGCTATGATGCCTGCGATTAAAGAATGTATCCGAAAAGGGATAAAAGTAGTAATTACGACCTCTGCTGTGGAAGGAGAAGTTTATCCTACCTATGATTATGAAGGAAGTACCTATGATCTTATGGAGAATGGAGTACTTTTGGGAAGAGATTATGATAGTAAAAAAGCAAGAATTAAACTTCTTGTGGGAATGGCAAGTAACGCGGAACTGGAACATTTATTTGATATATAATTGTTTACCGACTAAAGAAGAGGAGTAAGAATCAATGATAGCTGCTCTATCTGCTGGTATAGCCCCTGCTGTAGCTTTTATGACGTTTATTTATTTGCGTGACCGTATCACAGAGCCGCTTTGGCTGATAGTACGTATGTTTATCGCCGGCGCATTGATTGTGTTGCCGATTATGTTTATTCAGTATGGTATTCATGCGGAGCTGGACAATATCCCGATTGTTGCAGAAGCTTTTCTATTTAGTGCGTTTCTGGAAGAGTTCTTCAAATGGTTTATGTTCATGTTCTTAATTTATCAGCATGATGAATTTGATAACCATTACGATGGAATTGTGTATGCCAGTGCAATCAGTTTAGGATTTGCTTCCTTGGAAAATGTATTTTATTTATTATCAAATGGAGTTGAATTTGCATGGATGCGTGCACTGTATCCTGTTTCTTCACACGCTCTGTTTGGAATTATTATGGGATATTATTTAGGAAAAGCAAAAATGAAACCAAAAAACAAACACAAATACTTGACGATTGCCTTTGTACTTCCATTTCTGCTGCATGGAATATATAACTACATATTACTCGGATTAAATCAATTTATTATTATCCTGTCGATATTTTTAGCTGGTGTATGGTTTTTTGCGATTTATCGTTTAAAGCATGCCAGAATGTATGATATCCGTTTCCTCCCAGACAAAATGTATAAAAGTAATAGATAAGAAGCTGACGAAATAGTTGTTCGTCAGCTTTTTTTGTGGCAAAAAGACGATTAAAACCGGCATGAAACAGGACAGAAAATGTATCCGCGAGAAAGCAATTAATTCGATTTTCATTGTTTATGAATAAAAAGAGGAATTGCACAAAAAATAGACGTAGATAAAACGAAACTTCATTCAGCTTAAGATTATCTGCTGGATGTTAGTTGAGTGGTTCAGGGAGTTAGCGCCTGTTATCTCCAACCTCAATAAATATATTTTCACTCTCTATTTCGAGGCAGGAGTTTTACGGGCGGTTCTCCGTGAGAAAATTTCTCATTTGCCAATCTTTTGCCGGCTATCCCTTTAAATATTAGAAGCAGCTGGTATGAAAAGAAAGGTTTATAGGAAGAAAATGGAGGCATCAATATGAAAAGACATCGCAAGCCTATGATTTTTAGCTTTACCCTTTTTATATTTCTATCTGCATTTATTTTTGCAAAACCAGAACAGACAAGTGCATTTAGTGATCAAGTGATTCAACAAGGAGCAGTTGGAGATGACGTTATTGAATTACAAGCCAGATTAAAACATATCGGTTTTTATAATGGCAAAATAGACGGTGTTTTTGGCTGGGGAACTTACTGGGCTTTAAGAAATTTTCAATATGAATTTGGAATGGAAATCGATGGGCTGGCCGGGCAGGCAGCAAAGGATAAGCTGACGCAGGCGACAGAATTCGATAAAGAGAAGGTGAAGCAAGAAATGTATGGGACTGGCTCTGCTCCATCCGGAGGGAATAATGGAGGAGAAGAAAGTACCCCTACCAGCTCGGTAAATGTCCCGCAAGGATATTCTAATAATGATATCCAGCTAATGGCAAACGCAGTATATGGAGAAGCAAGGGGAGAGCCTTATGAAGGCCAAGTGGCAGTTGCAGCAGTTATCCTCAATCGGGTAAACAGTGAGCTGTTTCCTGATACAGTATCCGGAGTTATCTTTGAACCGAGAGCATTTACAGCAGTGGCGGATGGGCAGATATGGCTGGAGCCGAATGATCAGGCCCGAGAAGCAGTGCTGGATGCGATTAATGGCTGGGACCCCTCTGGTAATGCACTCTATTATTTCAATCCAGATACCGCAACTTCAGGATGGATTTGGACCAGACCACAGATTAAGACAATTGGAAAACATATATTCTGCAGTTAGAAAGGTGTGAAATGAAATGTATCGTTGGATTACCATTACATTGTTAACCGTAGCCCTTATTTCTGTTTCCATTTGGGGCTACCAGACAAATAAACAAAAAAATGATTTATACGTTCAAGCAGAAAATGAATATCAGAGATCCTTCCATGAACTCACCTACAATATGGATGTGTTAAACGACCAGATTGGGACCTCACTGGCAATGAATTCGCCAGATAAATTATCACCGCAGTTTGTCGATATTTGGCGAATCAGTTCCAATGCACATGCCAATACCGGGCACTTGCCAATGGGATTGTTGCCAATTCATAAAACAGAGCAATTTCTCTCAGAGTTAGGAGATTTCACTTATCAGACGGCTGTTCGTGACTTGGATAACGACCCATTAACAGAGGAAGAAACAGCGCAGCTGGAAGAATTCTATCAACAATCTGGAGAAATACGGGATGAACTCAGAGAAGCGCAGCATCACTCCTTAAGTGATGGTTCGAAATGGATGGACGTAGAACAAGCATTATTAAATACAAATGACGAAAAAGATAATGATATGGTCAATAGCTTCCAAGCGGTAGAAGAAACTTTTGATACCACTACGGAGGAAACGCCTGAAAACAGTACAACCAGTACAGAAACGGAAGAACATTCTTATAAAAATATAGCAGGTCACGATCTTTCAGAAGAAGAAGCCATGAAGGAAGCCGAAAAGCTTTTTGGCAAAGAAGACGGAACCGATTGGACGGTTACAAAATCTGGGGACGGGGCATTAACGCCAATGTATAGTGTCTCCTATGATGAAAATGGGGAAAGAGGCTACGCAGATTTAACTGTGCAGGGCGGCCATCCGCTTAACTTATTAGTTTCAAGAGAAATAGGCGGCAAGCAATTAAGCTTGAATGAAGGGTTTGAAATAGCAAAGGATTACCTTTCAGAGCTGGGATTTGATGAAATGGAGCTTTTCCAGAGCAGTGAATATGATCAAGTCGGTATATATTCTTTTGTCTATGAAGATGATGGAGTTCGAGTTTTTTCGGATGCTGTCGAGGTGAAGGTAGCTTTAGATAATGGAGATATTACCGGTCTGACGGCAAATAATTACTTTAAAAATCATACAGAACGGGATATACCAGAACCGGCTATTTCAGAAGAAGAAGCACGTGATGCAGTAAATCAGGGTGTGAAAATTCAAGAAAACCATCTAGCGATTATTGATGATAATCAGGGTGAAGAGATTCTCACCTATGAATTTTTAGGAACCAGAGATGACGCGACGTATCGCATATTTATTAATGCTGAAACAGGGGAAGAAGAAAAAATTGAGAAAATGACAGATGCGGAAATTAATTACAATTCTGTAATATAAGTAAAAACATTCTTAATAGTAACCGCCTTCGAGAATTTATTTTATACATTTTCGAAGGCAATTTTCTTTGTTATTCTTACAAATAAGAAGTCTTATGGAGCGTCTGACTTTAGAATCCTGAAAGCAGAGATATAGAAATGTTCAAGAAAAATTGCAGGTGTTCTCGACTGTTTAATAAATTGGGAATATGTTATGATAGAGTAGTGTAGAACTCGCTTGGCAATTGTCAGGCTTTTTAATGGCAGGAGTGAAGAGAATGGAGCTTATTTCAATTGCAATTGACGGTCCGGCAGCAGCTGGAAAGAGTACGGTTGCTAAACAGATTGCAAAAAAGCTGGGTATTATTTATGTGGATACTGGAGCGATGTATAGGGCGCTTACTTATCAGACCCTGCAGGAGAATATTGATCTGGAAGATGAAAAAGCGGTCATGGAAATTTTAAATAAGATTGATATCAGGCTTGCACAGGATAAAGAAGGACAGCGTGTATTTATCAATGAGAAGGATGTCACGGAGGCAGTACGCTATCCGGATGTTACAGCGTCCGTTTCGGTTATTGCGAAGCATCCATTGGTTCGAAAAAAAATGGTGGCTGCTCAGCAAGAGCTTGCACAGGATAATAGTGTTGTCATGGACGGACGCGATATAGGATCGCATGTTTTGCCGGATGCGGATGTGAAAATATTTCTTATCGCTTCTGTAACAGAACGAGCCAAGCGCCGCTTCGAGGAAAACAGGCAAAAAGGCATCCCCGCTGATTTACATACACTGGAAAAAGAAATAGAAAAGCGGGATGAACTCGACTCTACCCGTGAGGCATCCCCGCTGGTCAAAGCGGAAGATGCGGTTGAATTGGATACTACTTCCTTATCCATTGATGATGTGACAAATAAAATTCTCGAGATATGCCAGCCATTCATTGAAAAACTTGGCATTCGCTAACGTGTTGCTTTTTTGGAATACCTTGGACTCTGAAGGGTAAGCTTGTTAACGAATACCTTCGTTGTTAATTGTATGTGAATGGGGGAATAACCTTCCCCTGTTCCATGCAAAAGTTTAAAAACCGGAGGCGGGCCTCCATGCTGTATTATTTGGGTAAATTTTTAATAAGTATTCTTTTTTATCCGTTATTTCGAGTTAAAGTGACTGGCAGACAGCATATACCGAAAAAAGGACCAGTCATTATTTGTTCCAATCATACTTCTAACCTTGACCCGCCTGTGGTAGGAATGACAGCATCTAGAACAATCCATTTTATGGCAAAGGAAGAGCTTTTCAGCGGAAAAATCTTAGGTGGTATCTTAAAAAGGGTCCACGCTTTTCCGGTCAATCGGGGCCTGGCTGACCGGAATGCTTTAAGAGGCGGCCTGAAAATTTTAGAAGAGGGAGGAACGCTCGGCTTGTTTCCGGAGGGGACAAGAAGTAAGGATGGCAAACCGGGAAACGCATTGCCTGGAGTCGGCTTTTTTGCACTCCGATCACAACGGAAGTCGTTCCCTGTGTCATTATGAGTGATTATAAATTATTTCGTCGGACGAAGGTTGTTTATGGAAAACCAATGGATGCAGAAGCTTTTCGAAAAAATAAATCTTCTGCAAAAGAAATGTCAGAGGGAATTATGGAAGAAATCAGAAATTTATACGAAATTCATAAAAATTAATTGACTTTACTTGACAAATAAAACTAATTATTAGAAGTTATAGGTAGAACATATGAATAATCTTTTTCTATTCGAATGTGTGAATAGGCGAACTGTAACTAGGAGGCTAAGGATATGAGTGAAGAAAATAAAGACCTTCAAGCATTAGAAGTTGGTGCTACAGTGACGGGAACAGTTGTAAAATTAGAAGAAAAACAAGTTCTTGTTGATATCGGATATAAAACAGAAGGTATTTTACCGATAAGCGAACTTTCCACGCTCCATGTAGAGTCTACAACTGATGTGTTAGCTGAAGGGGAAGAAGTCACTTTAAAAGTAAAGAAAATCGATGATGATGAAGTTGTATTATCAAAAAAAGCTGTAGATGCAGAACAATCCTGGGAAGAGCTTGAAAGAAAATATGAACAGGGTGAGACTTTTGAGACAACAGTGAAGGAAGTTGTTAAAGGCGGACTAGTTGTGGATGTAGGAGTACGCGGCTTTATTCCTGCCTCTTTAGTTGAAACCTATTACGTGGAAGATTTCAGTGATTATTTAGATCGTACGTTAAAAGTGAAAATCACGGATATGGACCGGACCCAAAACCGGGTGATCTTATCCCATCGTGCGATTGTAGAGGAAGAAGAAAAAGACAGAAAAGAAAAAGTTCTGCAATCATTAAACCCTGGTGATGTAATTGAGGGTGTCGTACAACGTATTACCAATTTTGGTGTATTTGTTGATTTAGGAGGAGTTGATGGGCTTGTCCATATCTCCCAATTAGCGCATGAGCATGTTGAAAAAGCTTCAGATGTTGTTTCTGAAGGAGATAAAATCAAAGTAGAAGTTATTTCTGTCGATTTAGACAGTGAACGTATCTCTTTATCTCATAAAAATACGCTCCCTGGACCTTGGGCAGAAGTAAGTGAAAAAATTAAACCTGGTTCCACTGCAGAAGGTGTTGTCAAGAGACTGGTCAGCTTTGGAGCATTTGTTGAACTATTGCCTGGTGTTGAAGGCCTTGTTCATATTTCTCAAATTGCCAACCGTCATATCGGCACACCACAGGAAGTCCTTGAAATTGGACAGCCTGTTACAGTGAAGGTATTAGATGTGAATGAAGAAGAACAGCGCATTTCTTTAAGCATCAAAGAATTGGAGCAGGAACAAGAAGAAAAAGAATACAAGCAATATGAAAAATCCGATGATCAGCCCGGCTTTCAGCTTGGTGATGTGATTGGAAATAAATTAGATAAATACAAAAAATAATAACAATGATTATTAGAAAAAGAAGATTGTCTCGAAGTATCAAGGGACAATCTTCTTTTTTTATGCAGTAAAAGACGTTTATGCTTTTTTGTTGCCCAAAAACTGTGCCTATCGATGAACAGTTTTTTTCAGGCAATAAGACCGGGTAAATTTATAAATAATCCGTTTAAAAAATAGCCATACTAACACATAAGAAAAAGAGGTGGTTTGTATGGAAATTGAATATTACGCACAAGCAATTTTATTTGGAGTGGTTGCAGGGACACTGGCCAGATTAATCACATTACGTAGTGATTATAGGCAGTATCCTACCTATCTGCATGGCCGGATTATTCACTTATCATTAGGATTTATAGCTGCGTCACTTGGTGCATTGGCTATTCCTGCTTTATTGGAAATGGAATTTACTGCTGTAACCTTCTTAACGGTAGCCGCAACTCAATTTAGAGATGTCCGGAATATGGAGCGAAATACGTTAACAGAATTGGATCAATTCGAACTGGTCTCCAGAGGCAGCACGTACATTGAAGGAATTGCTATTTCTTTTGAAGGAAGAAATTATCTTGTTATGTTTGCAGCCTTTTTAACAACGTTTGCTTATATAAATTGGGGGTGGTTTCCTTCCACCGTTGTTGGTGTATTAACCATCGTTGCAGCGCTTAGCTTTATGAGCGGGTCTTCGTTAAGAGACATTGTCGAAATCGAAGAATCAGATATCTCCTTTGACGGGGCCGGCTTGTATGTTGATAATATTTATATTATGAATATCGGGATAGAAGAAAGACAGGAAGAGATTTTAAAATATGGAATGGGGTTTATCCTCACACCAAAAAATATAAATGTTATCACTACGATCAGCAACCTGGGTCAGCGGCAGGCCATATTACATGATGTTTCTGCTACTTTAGGAATTTATAAAGATTCGGGAACCCCTGCTTTAGCCCCTTTGATAAAACGTGATCTTGATGACGGTAGGCTGGGTGTTTTTATTTTACCGCTTGTCCGGGATGCAGATCTGGCTAAAAAAGTAATCGGCTCGGTTCCTGTATTAGAAAATGCGATTAAAATGCCTTCAGAAGCTACATTTTTAAAAGGGGGTAAAAAGTAAATGATTGTCGAAAAAGCGATTTTAGCTGTCATCACTACTAAAGAAGAGCAAGTTGGAGGAGGAGCTCCTATCTTTATCTGTGCCTCGAATGAGGAGCTTCAGTTATTTTCAACCAATCTGGAAGCGATTATGGACGGCATTGCACATCGTTTGAGTGATGAGGTCTATATTATTGTAAAACACTAAAAGTAAGAGGCTGCTTTAAATAAAATCATTTTGAACAAGCGTTAATATATTTCGTTGTGGAACTTTCCTACTTTTGCTAGAATAAAGACTGAGATGCAGTGAGATTGTGTATTACTGGGTCGTATAACCTGCTGATATTTTAGAAGGAATTTTGAAAAAAGAGAGGATGTTCCTTACGTGAGGAAATCTGTAGTAGCAATTGTTGGTAGACCAAATGTTGGTAAATCAACGATATTTAATCGATTAGTTGGAGAAAGAATTTCTATCGTGGAAGATACACCTGGTGTAACCCGCGATCGTATTTATTCGGAAGCAGAATGGTTAAATCAAACATTTAACATAATAGATACTGGCGGTATTGAAATGGTCGATGAGCCATTATTAAATCAAATGAGACAGCAGGCTGAAATTGCCATTGATGAAGCAGATGTTATTATTTTTATGCTTAACGGCAGAGAAGGTATTACTGCAGCCGATGAAGAGGTTGCAAAGCTTTTATTCAAATCCAATAAGCCGGTTGTTTTAGCCGTGAACAAGATGGACAACCCCGAAATGCGTGAAATGGTGTATGAGTTTTATGCCTTGGGATTTGGACAGCCGTTTCCTATTTCCGGAACACATGGTCTCGGGCTGGGAGATATGCTGGATGAAGTAGTGGCTCACTTTCCGGAAAATGAGGAAACAGAAAAAGAGGACGATACGATTTACTTTAGTTTAATCGGCCGACCAAATGTAGGAAAGTCCTCCCTGGTAAATGCTTTATTAAATGAAAATCGCGTGATTGTAAGTGAAATAGAAGGCACAACCAGAGATGCTATCGATACGAAATTACGTAAAGATGACCAAGATTTTGTGATTATTGATACAGCTGGAATGCGTAAACGCGGTAAGGTTTATGAAAGTACAGAGAAATACAGCGTTTTAAGGGCGCTGCGGGCGATTGAACGCTCAGACGTGGTCTTGGTATTAATTGACGCAGAAACGGGCATCAGAGAGCAGGATAAGAAGATTGCGGGTTATGCACACGAGGCAGGCCGGGCAATTGTTATCGTTGTAAACAAGTGGGATACGGTGGACAGTGACGAAAAAGCAATGAAGGATTTTGAAACAAAAATCCGGGCGCATTTTCAGTATTTAGATTATGCACCAATTGTATTTTTGTCTGCAAAAACAAAAAAACGGCTTCATACGCTGATTCCAATGGTTCAATTAGCAAGCGAAAATCATTCGAAGCGTGTTCAGACAAATGTTCTCAATGACGTGATTATGGATGCCATTGCAATGAATCCGACGCCAACATTGAAGGGGAGAAGGCTGAAAGTGTTATATGCGACACAGGTAGCTGTGAAACCGCCTAGCTTTGTCGTGTTTGTGAATGACCCGGAACTCATGCATTTTTCTTATGAACGATTTTTAGAGAATAAAATTAGAGATGCTTTTGATTTTGCAGGAACTCCGATAAAAATATTTGCACGGCGGAGACAGTAAAGGGGAGAGATACGATGCGTAAGGTTGCAGTACTTGGAGCAGGCAGCTGGGGAACAGCACTTGCAATAGTTTTAGCTGATAATGGGCATGAGGTGCGATTGTGGGCACATCGACAGGAGCATGTAGACGAAATCAACCAAACTCGCCGGAATAACAAATACCTGGACGTTGATATTCCCGACGCTATAACTGCATTTCATGACATGAAGGAAGCTGTAAAAGATGCAGATGCAGTTGTTATCGTTGTTCCGACAAAAGCAATTCGTGAGGTTTGTCAGCAGTTAAAAGATGATATTCATTCAAGCACACAGATTATCCATGCGACAAAAGGGATTGAGCCCGGTTCGTTGAAACGTGTATCTGAAATGATTTCGGAGGAGATTCCTGATTTCCCTTATGAGAACATTGTGGTGTTATCCGGACCGAGTCATGCAGAAGAGGTGGCATTGCGTCATCCGACGACAGTATCTGTATCAGCAGTCAATCTGGACAGGGCCCGTCAAGCGCAAGATTTATTCAACAGTGAAAATTTACGTGTTTATACAAGCGATGATATTTTGGGGATCGAAGTCGGAGGAGCTCTCAAAAATATTATTGCATTAGGAGCCGGTATTTCAGATGGTCTCGGCTATGGAGATAATGCAAAAGCAGCTTTGATTACACGCGGTTTAGCCGAAATTGCCCGCCTTGGTACATCCTTGGGAGCTAATCCATTAAGCTTCCTTGGTCTGTCAGGTGTAGGAGATTTGATTGTTACCTGTACAAGTGTCCACAGCAGAAACTGGAGAGCTGGAAACCTGTTAGGTAAGGGGATGAATCTCGACCAGGTTTTAGAAGAAATGGGCATGGTGGTAGAAGGTGTCCGGACAGTGCAGGCAGCACACCAATTTGCGGAAGAGCAGGGTGTTGAGATGCCGATTACCCAAGGAATCTTCCAAGTGCTTTTTGAGGATAAAAAACCAAAGGACGTTGTAGACGAATTAATGAGCCGGAATAAGCGTCAGGAAATGGATGATATAAGCAATCTTTTAAAAGAACGTTATTCGGATAAGTAACACATAACTTTCCTTCTTGCATATACTGTGACGAATGAACTGCAAGGAGGAAATCATGTGAATAATTTTCAAAAAGGTATGTTTGATAAGATACAAAAGAACACAAACATTCGTCCTGAGGAAGTCTATAAAGTAGCTGATTCGGTAAAGCATGCAAATTTTTCGGATGAAAAAACCGTTCGAAATCTTGTGAAACAGCTTTCACAGATGGCAGGTAAACCCCTTTCAAAAGAAAAAGAAGACAAAATTGTACAATCCATTGTCAAAAATAAAATGCCTGGGGATGTCAATTCGTTAAATAATTTATTTAAGAAATAGGTTTTTATCACAGTATAACTGGCTGTGCAATTCCCGTGTCACGAAAATGAGAGAACTCGAAAATTCTATGCGGGAATAGTGGCAGCCAGTAGCGGCCTGATACATCGGGTCTGCAGGATGTATGCTACAAAGGCGCCCAAGATAACATTTTACGATGGGGCGAGTAACCGCGGTCCCAGCCTTTGTTCTTTATTCAGCGGGGATAAAAAAATCTCCGCTGAATAAAGTTTCACTTTATAGGCAGTTGAGTATACAGATTTTCAAAATACTGCATAAGATAAATCGCACCAGCATTCAAGGAATAGAGTTGCTGAGGATATTATTTAGTCAACCTGTGGTGAAGATACCCCCTTTGCCGCAGGTTTTTATATGAAGAAAAGACAATTTCAACTGAATGCGAAAGAAAGCGTTTAAAATGTTCAATGTTTCGTCAGTTATCTTAGAGTACATCGCCCAGAAGTTATGTTATAATAGCATCTGGTAAAATGTATTTTGATTGAAATAGAGGTGAACGCTTTGTCAGTATCCATGTTAATGATGTATATATCCTTTGTCGGGATGTTTTTATTAATCTTAGCTACAGGCTTGATCGTCTGGAGCAGAACAAAGCTGCGAGGCTGGTTTGGCAGTATTATTACATTTTTAGCTTATATAAGTCTCGTCAGCGGTGCTTTGATTATTTTATATGTTACATTTAGTGGACCAACAAGATAGGAAAAGGAGTTTCATGATGAAATATACATATTTATTGACGATACCCTTTATGTTCTTGCTTTTAAGCGGCTGTATGTATCCTCAAAGCGAGCGGTCGGAAAATCAGATTCCGAATGAAGAACAGTTAGCTGTTGTCCAGCAGGCAGTTGAAACCTATAGAGAAGAGGAAGATGGTTTAGTGCCGATTCAGACGAAAGACAGCGACACACATATCTTTGAAAAGTATTTGATTGATTTTAAGCAGATGCTGGAGAAAGGTTATTTGTCTGAACTGCCTGGAAACTCTTTTGAAGAGGGCGGCGTCTATCAGTATACGATTATTGACCCGGAAGACGATTTGCAAGTCCGCCTTATTGATTTACAAACCACGGAGCAATTGCGAAGCGTCAATGTACGATTAGACGTTTACAGGCAAGAGCACACATATCCAGCTTACGGACAGCAGATCACAGATCAAATATATACGGTGGATTATGAAAAGCTCGGATTAAGTGAACCGCCGACTGCGAAAAGTCCTTATTCGCAGGCTGATTTGCCGATTGTGATGGATTTAGACGGCAAATTATATATTGATTATTCTTATGATTTGAATCAGGCGCTGGAAGAGGATAATCATGGCTATGAAGAGGGCGATGATATCCGTTATCTTTTAGTGGATAATTATCCGTTTGTTCCAGCATATTCCCTGCCTTATACCGTAGAAGATGGACAAGCCGTATTTATGGAAGAAGACTAAATAGAAAAGCCATGCAGTTTCAATAATTGAACTGTATGGCTTTTTTTGAAGAATAAGAATGTTTATAAAAATAGCCGCTCCGGAAAAACACTACGCTTTCCATGGGCTTGCGCTCAGCTTCCTTTAAAGAAAACTTGCTGATTGGCAAGCCGTCAGGCGCAGACAGAAGCATAGTCGCACTTATGCCCCGCGGGTAGAAAAAAAGAAGTTCACTTTTTTTCTGCGGGGTCTTCACACTGGGACTGGGACTGCGATTACTCGTCCCATCGAAGAGCTTTTGCGATTACTTGCCCCACCGAAGACCATTGCGCTTTCCCATAGGAGTCTCCGTGTTTTTCCACCGCTAGAATCAGCTTCATTTCTTTGAAAGAAAGCAAATAAAACATATTTCTTCAAAGATGGGAGCGGAGGGAAGTCGACTCCTGCGGGAAAAGCAACAGGTGAAGACCCCGCAGGAAGCGGTTTTCTTCCGAGGAGGCTGAACGTTGCCCGCGAAAAGCGACTTCCTGGGACTGCGATTACTCGCCCCATCGAAAACCGTCGCAGCGGACATCGCTTCGGCGAGGACACCGGTGATTTAAAGACCAACCAATATTCTTGGTTTTCTTTGTCGTCTTCAAACAAAACAGAATAAATAGATTCATGCTGCATATACATGAGATATAAAGTTTGTTTATAAACACCTGTGTTTTATTTGTAGCTTGCTTAGAGGACCTTTTAAAGTCAAATATGACGTCTGATGGACGTGTGATAAAAATGTGTAAAACTTAGTCATAATCTAATAGGACAACGTCATAGACTGTTAGTGTCCAACTATTACGGGTGATGTATATCAAAGTACGGAGATCGGGAGGGGATCTTTTGGAAAAAACAGATATTTTTAAGGATATATCGAAACGTACAAATGGCGACATATATCTTGGAATCGTCGGAGCAGTCCGTACGGGAAAGTCCACCTTTATTAAGAAATTCATGGAGTTGGTTGTACTTCCTAATATTGAAAGTGAAAGTGAAAGAGCAAGAGCACATGATGAATTACCGCAGAGCGCAGCAGGAAAAACCATTATGACAACAGAACCAAAGTTTGTTCCGAATCAGGCTGTTCAAGTAAATGTGGAAGATGGATTAGATGTAAATGTCCGTCTTGTTGATTGTGTTGGATACGCTGTAGAAGGGGCGAAAGGGTTTGAGGACGAAAATGGCCCGCGTATGATTCATACACCGTGGTACGAGGACCCTATCCCGTTTCATGATGCAGCAGAAATAGGAACCCGTAAAGTAATTCAGGAGCATTCTACCATTGGCGTTGTCGTGACAACAGACGGTACTATCGGTGAAATAGATAGAGAAGACTATATTGAAGCTGAGACAAGAGTGATTGAAGAGTTAAAAGAGGTTGGCAAGCCATTTATTATGGTAATCAATTCTACAGAACCGCACAGTCAAAAAACAACTTTGCTTCGGGAAGAGCTGACGGAGCAGCATGATATTCCGGTATTAGCGATGAGCGTAGAAACAATGACAGAACATGATGTCTATAGTGTACTGCGTGAAGCATTATTCGAATTTCCGGTACTTGAGGTAAATGTAAACCTGCCTAGCTGGGTAATGGTTTTAAAAGAAGATCACTGGCTTCGTCAAAATTATCAGGAGGCCATTCAAGATACCGTAAAGGATATAAAACGCTTGCGTGATGTCGACCATATCGTTGGCCATTTCAGAGATTATGAACATATTGAAGGTGCCAATTTAGCAGGGATGGAGATGGGCGAGGGTATTGCCGAAATCGACTTGCATGCCCCTGATCAGTTATATGACCATGTTCTGAAGGAGATTGTCGGGGAGGAGATTCGAGGTAAAGACCATTTATTAGAGCTAATGCAGGATTTTGCCTATGCGAAAAGAGAGTATGATCAAGTTTCAGGTGCTCTGCAAATGGTAAAACAAACCGGCTATGGTATTGCTGCTCCCAGTTTAGAGGATATGCAGCTGGATGAACCGGAAATCATCCGTCAGGGCTCCAGGTTCGGTGTCCGTCTGAAAGCTGTTGCCCCGTCTATTCATATGATTCGGGTCGAAGTAGAATCTGAATTCTCTCCTATTATCGGAACCGAAAAACAAAGTGAAGAGCTGGTCCGTTATCTGATGCAGGATTTTGAAGAAGATCCGCTGTCTATCTGGGAATCAGATATTTTTGGCAGATCGCTCAGTTCGATTGTCAGAGAAGGTATTCAAGCTAAAATCTCGTTAATGCCGGAGAATGCAAGATATAAATTAAAAGATACCCTAGAGAGAATTATTAACGAAGGGTCAGGCGGTTTAATCGCTATTATTTTATAAAAAAACACTTCTCGATAAGCAGCTAAATTGATAGCTGTTTATTTTTTTTATAATTTTTTTGTCAGAACGGCTAAAAAATCTGCAAAACACCGTATAGATTTATGGAAAGGTGACAATGCTTGTTGCATAAGAGTTTAGCCTGTTTCTCTTAAGAAAAAGGAATTTTTATGTAAAATCTCAATAAATTCTAGAGAAATCGATAGTTTTTGTTGAATTTTATTCCAAACTCGTTTATTATAAGCCTTGTCATCACATATTAGGGTGACTTTGATGAAACAGACCATGGGATAGGCAGACTAACTAGCCTATTTGTCTAAAGAACATCCTGGGAGGAGGTGAATGTCATGAATAAAACAGATTTAGTAAATGCTGTGGCTGAGAAGAGCGATCTTTCAAAAAAGGATGCAACAAAAGCTGTGGATGCAGTATTTGATGCAGTCATGGATTCACTGAAGAATGGTGAAAAAGTACAACTAATCGGTTTTGGTAACTTTGAAGTTCGTGAACGTTCTGCACGTAAAGGACGCAATCCACAAACAGGAGAAGAAATCGAAATTCCTGCAAGCAAAGTTCCTGCTTTCAAACCAGGTAAAGCTCTTAAGGATAGTGTAAAATAATATTTTACATATCCGGACAGGAGTGTACAAAAGGGAGGGATACGTTGATAAACGTGTCCCTTTCCTTATTTCTGCATGAGAAAAGCATCAAGGGGCTGAACAGCCTATTAAAGCAAAGATGTTATTTAAATAGATTTATTTTACATAAAGAATTCCATTTAAGGAGGAGTAATGTATGAATGATCAGAACGCAAAAGCAGATTATTTCGTTATTAAAGCATTAGAAGACGGTGTTCATGTTATTGGCCTGACGCGTGGAAGCAATACAAAATTCCATCATTCTGAAAAACTGGACCAAGGCGAAATTATGATTGCTCAATTCACAGAACATACTTCTGCTATTAAAGTTCGCGGTAAAGCACTTATTCAAACAAGTCATGGCGAAATAGAAAATTAATATAATAACATCCCCTTATTAGTATTTTACGAAGTGATCCATAGCCTCGCTCAAAAACAACTCCACCTGAAGAAAGTTAGGAAACAGCTGGAAGGTTATTTGTTTTCCAGTCCATGTGAGATAAAGACTTGTTCATTTCTGTGAGCAGCGGCGATGTTTCGATGCCGAAAAATATTCTGGATATTGTTTCTCTGACAGAAGCAGTTGGAATAGGGGTTTTTATTTTTTTGCACGATAGGACAGGATAAGGAAGGCTGTGGATTCGCTGAAAAACAAGCGAATGCGAGGTTTTCTAAGACCAAGCCTATAATAGAATAAGTTCTTTCGTTTTTATAACATTTAAAATGTGCTATAATAGCTAGAGCAAAGAAAGGCTGAAAGGGTCCGGGTGATAGTGTTGACTACATTTATTACAACAGATAGAGGTTATAGAAAAATACTGGAAAATAAATTATATGATTCTTACATTCATAAGCATATACGTTATCCAGTGATCGATGAAGAAAAGTGGAATTTATTGCTATTTCTTGTTGAACAACATAAATCATTAACTCCTTTGCAGCGTGAAAAGTATATTATTTCAACCATGCTTGTTCAAATCGCCCTGGATACACATGATTTTGTTCCGGTCAAACAACATGCTGATACAGAAAATGAAATGATTGAGAAGCAGCTTCAGGTCCTCTCAGGAGATTATTATAGCGGACTGTATTATTTATTGCTTGCAGAAGCGGGGGAAATTCAGTTTATCCAGATACTCGCGAATGCGATTCGTGAAATAAATGAACTAAAAGTTACTTTATACTATGAAGAACAATTACCGCTTGAAACCTGGTTAAATATCAAAATGAAATTAAATGCATCCGTGCTGGTACATGTTGCTAAATATCTGCATGATCCTGAATTAGAATCGATTATTCAAAACTGGCTGATGTATCGCCGTTTAGATACAGAAGAAGCAGATAACGGATATACTTTACTGCGCAAAGAGTGGGAAGCACGTAATAATAAAGCAACTTCGATTCCGCTGATTGACGGGAAATTGATTCGGGATTTTGAAAAAGCTGTTTACCGTGATGTTTCGGAATTATCCAGCTCTAGTTTATTTATGGAGCAATTTATTTATTCCCGGGAAACGAAAGAAATAAGAACGTCAAGACTTTAAAAGGAAGTGTAATGAATTATGGGTTTTTCATCCAAGGAAGAACGTGTCCATCACGTCTTTGAGAAAATATATGAAAACTACGATTCCATGAACTCGGTAATTTCGTTTAAACAGCATACGCTATGGCGTAAAGATGTTATGAAACGAATGCACGTATCGCCGGGAGACAGTGCATTGGACGTATGCTGTGGTACAGGAGACTGGGCTATTTCCTTAGCGAAAGCTGTCGGAGCTGAAGGAAAGGTCATAGGGATTGATTTCAGTGAGAACATGCTGTCTATTGCCAGAGAAAAAGGAAAGCAGGAACAGCTGGATGAGATTGAATGGATGCATGGCAATGCGATGGAGCTTCCTTTTGATGACAATCAGTTTGATTACGTAACAATTGGCTTTGGCTTACGAAATGTTCCTGACTATATGGCGGTTTTAAAAGAAATGTACCGGGTGGTTAAACCGGGAGGAATGGTGGTTTGTCTGGAAACCTCTCAGCCTACACTGATTGGCTATAGGCAGTTATATTATTTTTATTTCCGTTTTATTATGCCGCTTTTTGGAAAAGTATTTGCGAAAAGCTATCAAGAATATTCCTGGCTGCAGGAATCCGCAAAGGATTTTCCAGGGAAGGACAAATTGAAGCAAATGTTCTTTGATGCAGGCTTCAAGCATGTCGATGTCAAAATGTATGCCGGTGGCGGTGCTGCGATGCATATGGGGCATAAATCTTAAAATAAAGAATGAATTTACTAGTAAAATAAGGTGACGTACATGAGACTACCAAAGATTTATGGATTTTTAACAAAAGATATGGACACTATTGAAAAAACATTACAGAAGAGCATTCAGGCTGAACATCCCGTACTTCGAGACGCTTCTACAGCATTATTGAAAGCAGGAGGGAAACGCATTCGTCCTGTTTTTGTTTTGCTTTCATGTCAAATAGGGGATTATGACTTTGAAAAAATACAAAAAGTTGCTGTAACGCTAGAGCTTATTCATATGGCAACGCTTGTTCATGATGACGTGATTGATGAAGCTGAGCTGCGTCGCGGGAAACCGACAACTGCTTCTCAATATGGAAACCGGATTGCAATGTACACAGGCGATTTCATTCTTGCAAGAGCTCTGGAAGAAATAACAAAAATAGATGATCCGAGAATACATACTTTATTATCCAAAACACTTGTTGAAGTATCCATTGGGGAAATTGAACAAATTCAATTTAAATACCAATGGAATCAAAATTTTCGGGACTATCTGCGCCGGATAAAACGGAAAACGGCATTACTGATAGCGTGCAGCTGCAAACTGGGTGCGCTCGTCGGCGGGTTAAGTGAACAGGATGCAAATAAAATGTATCGTTACGGCTATAATGTCGGCATGTCTTATCAAATTATTGACGATATCCTAGATTTTACATCTACTGCAAAAGAACTTGGGAAACCGGCAGGAAATGATTTATTACAGGGTAATATCACGCTCCCTGTTCTATATGCAATGGAGGATCAGGAATTAAGAAATCAATTGGTGACATTGATCAACAGCAATCAGGACATTGATGAAAAAACAATGCAGAAGCTGATTGCCTGCTTAAAAAATACAGATGCTATTCAAAGAAGTTATGCAGTCAGCGACCTTTATCTGCAAAAAGCGTTGAAATCTTTAGATGGCCTGAAATCGTCCAGGGCAAAGAAAAGTTTACAAGATATTGCTACTTTTATTGGAAAAAGGCGTTCCTGATTAAATAAAGATATTGTTATTTGTCTGATAATTTGTTACTATTTTAGAGGCTACATTTTTCATTTATTATAATTACATAGGGGCAGGGTGATTTTAATGGAAAGAACTTTTTTAATGGTAAAACCAGATGGTGTGCAGCGTAACTTAATTGGAGATATTGTTGCACGATTTGAACAAAAGGGGTTTAAATTAGCCGGAGCTAAATTAATGACAATATCTACAGATTTAGCTGAAACACATTATGGCGAGCATAAGGAGCGCCCATTCTTTGGGGAACTGGTTGATTTCATTACTTCCGGACCAGTTTTTGCCATGGTATGGGAAGGCGAAAATGTCGTTGCTTCTGCTCGTACCATGATGGGGAAAACGAATCCATCAGAAGCACTCCCGGGAACAATCCGGGGCGACTACGGCATTAATGTTGGCAAGAATATCATTCATGGTTCGGACTCTTTAGAAAGCGCTTCAAGAGAGATTGACCTCTTTTTTGACGAGAAGGAATTGAATTCTTATAACAAACAACAGGATGCGTGGATTTATTAAACTGAAAGCGTTGTCGAAACCTCCGTTAAATATACGGGGGTTTTTGCGTACAAGCAGAGGAGGTTAACGAATGAAAGATGATTATGATTTAATGAAGCAGAAGGTGCATCAATCACTTAAACTGAATTTGAGCTTATATAAAGAAGCGCAGATGAAACGAAGAATCACGACTTTAAGAGATAAACATGGTTTTAGAAGCTACATAGATTATTTTTCAGCCTGTCAAAAGGATACCAAGTTATTGGAAGAATTCACAGAGAAATTAACTATAAACGTATCGGAATTTTACCGGAATCCAAATCGATGGGATGTTCTGCAAAAAAAGATTATTCCAGAATTAACAAAAAATAAAAGAAAAATTACGATTTGGAGCGCTGCCTGTTCTACTGGGGAAGAGCCATATAGTCTCGCAATGATGCTGGAAGAATACTTTCCGGGTTTACGTTACCAGATTCGTGCTACAGATTTTGATCAGGCTGTTTTAAGCGCAGCAAAACAAGGAAACTATCAAGAGCGTTCTTTAAAAGAACTCCCGGCTGCTCTGAAGAAAAAGTATTTTACATCACAGGGGACCATTTTTCAAGTTGATCCGTCTTTAAGAAAGCATATTCGTTTTGAACGCCATAATCTATTAGAAGATACTTACCCTAGAGATGTAGATCTTATCGTCTGTCGAAATGTATTGATTTATTTTACCGATGAAGCAAAAAATAATATATTCCATCATTTTAATAAAGCATTAACGAAAGGAGGCTGCTTATTCGTCGGCAGTACAGAACAGATATTTAATGCAGAACAGTTTGGTTTTTATTTAGAAGACAGCTTTTTTTATCGGAAACAATAATTTATACTACCCGAAACGGGCTTTTATATGGTATAGTAATTAGAAAACTTTCAACTATTTAAATGGGTAAAGTATATTCGATATTATCTAAAAAATATGACATGTTCATATTGCAAAATGTATGGATAATAACAACGTTTATACGTATCTTATTTTAATAGCTTTATAAAGATAAAGGAGAATGTGTAGTGCGCTACTTAACAGCTGGAGAATCACATGGAAAACAATTAACGACAATTATCGAGGGCCTGCCTTCACAGATGGAATTAAAGGCAGAAGATATTAATGAGAGCCTGCGCAGAAGACAAGGCGGGCATGGCAGAGGCAAGAGAATGCAAATTGAAAAAGATACGGTAGATATTACAAGCGGAGTACGTCACGGATATACATTGGGATCTCCTGTGTCACTGGTGATACATAATGATGATTTTAAGCATTGGACAGATATTATGGGAGCAGATCCGCTGGAGGACGGAGCCAAACTGCGCAGAGTCGTAACAAAACCTCGTCCGGGACATGCAGATTTAAATGGCGGTCTGAAATATGGGCATCGTGATATGCGTAATGTATTAGAACGCTCTTCTGCAAGAGAAACGGGCGCTCGAGTTGCTGCAGGTGCAGTGGCAAAATCACTTTTAGAGCAATTGGGTATCTATGTTACTGGATATGTGAAAGAAATCGCAGGGATTCGGGCAGAAGAAAAAAATGATTTAACAGCGAAAGAACGCGCTGAAATTTCTGGGGATTCTCCTGTAATGGTATTAGATTCTAATGTGGAACAGCCAATGATGGATGCAATAGATGAAGCGAAAAAAGTTGGCGACTCTATCGGCGGTATCTGTGAGGTTTATGTAGAGGGCCTGCCTGCCGGAATCGGTTCTTATGTGCATTATGATCGAAAGCTGGATAGCAAAATTGCAGCGAGTGTTGTCAGCATTAATGCTTTTAAAGGTGTGGAATTTGGAATCGGTTTTGAAGCAGCCCGCTTAAACGGCAGCGAAGTACATGATGAAATCGCATGGAATGAAGAAGATGGATATCATCGGACAACGAATCGTCTTGGCGGTTTGGAAGGCGGAATGAGTACAGGGATGCCAATCATTGTTCGCGGGGTAATGAAGCCTATACCTACATTGATGAAGCGCCCATTACAAAGTGTGGATATTGAATCCAAAGAACCATTTAAAGCAACAGTGGAAAGGTCCGATGCTTGTGCAGTACCGGCAGCTTCTGTGGTGATGGAGCATGTTGTCGCGTTTGAAATTGCAAAAGCCGTCACAGAACAATTTTCAAGTGACCGATTCCCGCAATTAAAACAGGCAATTGATCAGTACAGAGAAGAAATCAGGTGCTTCTAAATGAAACAATTAACAATCCAGTCCAGCCAGCGTAGCTATCCTATTGTGATGGAAGCTGGATTACGGTTTCACGTAAAGAAGTGGTTAAAGAAGGAATACAGCTCTATTTTGGTGATAACAGACGATAAAATAGCTGATAAATATTTACAGGATGTTGTAAGCAGCCTGGAGGGACAACACGTTTATTCTTACATTGTTCCAGCCGGGGAAGCTTCTAAAAACATGGATCAATATTACAAATTGCAGACAAAGGCAATCGAGAGCGGTTTAGATCGTAAATCGCTCATCATTGCTTTGGGCGGCGGTGTTATAGGTGATTTAGGCGGATTTGTTGCTGCAACCTTTATGCGTGGAATCGATTATATTCAAATGCCGACGACTATTTTAGCACATGACAGCAGTGTGGGCGGCAAAGTAGCTATCAATCATGAATCCGGTAAAAATCTGATTGGCTGTTTCTATCCTCCGGCAGCTGTTTTATATGACACAGAAACACTGGCATCTTTACCATACCGTGAAATTCGGAGTGGCTATGCTGAAATTTTAAAAGAAGGATTTATTTCTGATATTCATCTGACAGAAGAATTATTGTCGCTGTCTTTACAGCAGGTTACCACTGCGCAGCTGGAAAATCATTTAGAGGCTGGTATAAAAGTAAAAGCAGCTATCGTAGAAGATGATGAAAGAGAATCTGGTGTCCGGAAATATTTAAACCTCGGTCATACATTGGGACATGCGTTAGAAGCTAGATTGGGGTATGGAACGGTAACTCATGGAGAGGCCGTTGCGAATGGAATGCTATTTGCGCTTCATGTAAGCGAGGATATGTCAGGGGAAGAGCTCCCTTTTCATGAACTGCACCATTGGATGAAAATAAATGAATATCCTGTTATCGACATAGAAGAAAAGCGTATCGCCGAGCTCGTCAAAAGCATGAAGGCAGATAAAAAGTCCGTTTCCGGACATATTCAGATGGTATTACTGAACCAAGTGGGCGAGCCGACTGTCGCAAACTTACATGATTCCTCTGTGGAGGCTTATATCAGAACATATATAGAGAGGATGAACAAGCTATGACAAGAGGCGTGCGCGGTGCTACAACCGTAGAAAATAACGAAGCAAATGAAATTATTGAACATACCAGGGCACTGGTTCAGGAAATGGCAGAGAAAAATAATATTCAGGCAGAGGACGTTTCCCATGCTTTTATTTCAGTGACAAAGGACGTGAACGCAGCATTCCCTGCGAAAGCCTTACGTGACATTGAGGGATGGAAATATGTCCCAGTTATGTGTATGCAGGAAATCGATGTCCCCGGCAGCCTGCCCAAATGTATTCGAATTATGATGATTGTCAATACCGATAAACAGCAAAAAGAGGTTGAGCATACATTTCAAAGAGAGGCTGTAAAGCTGCGTCCGGATCTTTTAGAAAGAAAGGATAGTTAAGTAATGAGAAGCAAAGAAGTATTAAAACAGCTTAGTCCATATAAACAAGGGAAGCAGACAAAGGATATTCAAGAAGAATTCGGTCTTGATTATATCGTTAAATTGGCTTCTAATGAGAATCCTTATGGATTTTCAGATAAAGTGAAGGAAGTCTTCCAGATAAATGAGCCTGTATTTAATATCTATCCGGACGGCTATACATCTGAACTCCGCTATCTGATCAGCGAAAAATTAAATGTAAGACCGGAATCGCTTATTTTCGGAAGCGGTTCGGAGGAAATTATTCAGATGCTTTGCCGTTCTTATCTTACTGTAGGGGATCAGGTTATTATGGCAACACCGACATTCCCGCAATATAAGCATTATGCTTTAATCGAAGGTGCAGAAATCATAGAGCATCCTGTAAATGAGGATGGAAGTCATCCGCTTGATAAGATGCTTGACTCGGTTCAGGATAATACAAAAATTATCTGGATTTGTACACCGAACAATCCAACAGGCACTGCGCTTTCCAAAGAAGAGCTGGAGGACTTTTTAAATAAATGCCCTTCAGATGTACTTATTGCTTTAGATGAGGCATATGTTGAATTTTTGCAGCCTGAGAAGGATTTAAATGCTCTGAAACTGTTGGATAAATATCCAAACCTGATTGTTTTACGTACATTTTCAAAAGCTTATGGACTGGCAGGACTGCGTATTGGCTATGGAATCGCCGATCCATTGATTGTGGAAACCTTAGATAAAGTCCGTGGTCCGTTTAATACAACGTCTGCAGCACAGCAGGCTGCTGTTATTGCCTTTTCAGACCAGGATTTTATTCAGCATACGTATCAGAAAAATAAAAAAGTATTAAAGCAATTTCAATCCTTTTTAACTTCCATCGGCTGGGATTATTATGAATCAGAAGCGAATTTCTTACTTGTGAAAACACCGGAAAGCGGAATGGATGCTTTTGATTATTTAATCAAGCATGGTTTTATTGTCCGACCTGGAGAATTATTAGGTATTCCAAATACCATTCGTGTTACGATTGGAAAAGAAGAGGATATGAAGGTATTGGAGAACGTACTAAGAGATTATCAAGAACAATTAAATTAGGTAAGGTGAATGTATGAAAAAGCAGCAGGTATTGATAGCTGGACTCGGCCTCATAGGCGGGTCCATTGCTAAAGCGATTAGAAAAGAGTCCGAACATTACATAATCGGTTTTGATGTAAACGAAAATACACTCCATTTTGCTTCGAATCATGGTATCATTGATGAAGCTTTTACCACTTTTGAAGAAGCTGCATTAAAGGCGGATATTATTATTATTTCTGCACCTATTTCAGAGACGATTCAGCTTGTTTCCAGACTGGATGACATTCCTTTCGAAAAAGATGTGATTGTCTCTGATACAGCGTCTGTAAAAGGTTCTGTACTTATTGCTGCAAATGGTTTAAGCAATAAAGCCATCCGTTTTATCGGCGGGCATCCAATGGCGGGCTCCCATAAGAAAGGGATTGAAGCGGCGAAGGAACATTTATTTGAGAATGCCATTTATGTTTTATCCCCTCTTGATAATGCAACTGAGGAGAATGTAGATACATTAAGAGACGTTTTATCTGCAACCAAAAGCAACTTTGTTGTATTGCAATCTGATGAACATGACGAAATGACAGGAGTTATTTCTCACTTTCCGCATCTTATAGCATCATCACTTGTCCATCAGGCGAGAAAATGGGAGAAAAAACACTCCTACCTTCCGAAGCTTGCAGCAGGCGGATTTCGGGATATTACCCGGATTGCCTCCAGTAACCCGGTGATGTGGCAGGATATTTTTTATCACAATCAATCGAAAATGTCTGCCATGCTGGATGATTGGATTGTTGAAATGGAGCAGCTGAAAAAGCTGATTGAAGATAATGAAAAAGAAGAGGTTATTACGTATTTAGACAGCGCCAAAAATTACCGTGATGGATTAAATGAAGGCGGACGCGGTGCAATTCCGGCGTTCTACGATGTTATCGTTGATATTGCAGACCAGCCGGGTGCCATAGCTGAAGTGGCGCTTATTCTGGCAAATGCATCATTAAGTATTAAAAACATTGAAATCCTTGAAGTACGGGAAGGAATTACTGGTGCACTGCGCTTGAGCTTTTACACAAAAGAAGCGCAAGAAGCCGGTCAGAAGATATTAAAACAACGTGGATTTGAAACGATGATCCAATCTTAACGGCAAGGAGGAGAACGTATTGTCGCATGTTCAATTTGAATACACCTCACCAAGATTAGAAGGTGAAGTTATCGTTCCTGGAGATAAGTCGATATCACATCGTTCTATTATTTTCGGGAGTATTTCACATGGAATTACAAAAATATCAAATTTCCTTGACGGGGAGGATTGTCACAGAACGATTGATGCTTTTCGGGAGATGGGAGTACAGATTGAAAAAGAAGGAAGCTCCGTACTCGTTCATGGGAATGGGTTAGAAGGATTAAAAAAGCCTGCTGGAGCATTCGATTTTGGTAATTCAGGGACCACGACCAGATTAATGCTGGGTCTATTATCTGGACTGCCATTTGAAACGAAGATTTTTGGGGATGCTTCTCTTACAAAGCGTCCGATGGATCGTGTGGTTACGCCATTAAGAGAAATGGGTGCTGCAATTCATGGGCAGGAAGATGGAAAATATCTCCCGATTACCGTTCATGGAGGCGCCTTAAAAGGAATTACCTACCGCCTTCCGGTGAAAAGCGCTCAAGTAAAATCAGCTGTTTTATTGGCAGGCTTGGTTGCAGAAGGAGAAACTGTCGTACAAGAAGACACTGAAACAAGAAACCATACAGAAGTTATGCTTCAAGCCTTTGGTGCTGATTTAAAGCAGAAGAAAGAAGGAATTGTCGTTACAAACAAAGGGAAGCTGACAGCTTGTGACGTGGAAGTCCCCGGCGACATTTCCTCAGCTGCTTTCTTTTTAGCTGCCGGA
This sequence comes from Oceanobacillus oncorhynchi, assembly GCF_000821065.1. Lineage (GTDB taxonomy): Bacteria > Bacillota > Bacilli > Bacillales > Amphibacillaceae > Oceanobacillus > Oceanobacillus oncorhynchi. The sequence continues at coordinate 3,672,830 of NZ_CDGG01000001.1, read as the reverse complement.
GCAATTGTGCCCGGAAGTACAGTTACGTTAAAGAACGTCGGTTTAAATGCGTCCCGGACGGGCATTTTAGATGTAGTCAAGCAAATGGGGGCAGCTATTACTGTTTCTAATGAGCGCACTACAGGCGGTGAAAAAATTGGTGATTTAACCATTAAATATACTGCCTTAAAAGGGACGACAGTAGAAGGGGAAGTCATCCCCCGCCTGATTGATGAAATTCCAATACTTGCCTTGCTGGCAACACAGGCAGAAGGAAAAACGGTAATCAAGGACGCCGAAGAACTGAAGGTAAAAGAAACAGACCGCATTGAAGCAGTGTGTCAAAATTTAACAACACTGGGAGCAAATATCACACCGACCGAGGACGGAATGATTATTGAAGGACCAACCCGTCTAACAGGCGGCACCATTTCCTCCTATATGGATCACCGGATTGCCATGATGGGTGTTATCGCAGCGCTCGTATCAGAAAGCCCGGTAAAAATGGATGAAAAAGACAGTATCAATATATCGTATCCGACATTTTTTGATGACCTGGAAGCAATTTTGCAATAACATTTTCGTATATTTAAATTCTGGCTACAGTTCTAGTTATTTGAACTGTAGCTATCTTTTTTGTATGATAAATTGGAAGCAAAAGAAACACAAAAAGAGAGGGGTTCTTTTAAATGAACACCATTCAACAAGCAATCGAACTGGCTGAAAAAAATGAAACAGAAAAGGCGTTAGCATTATTAAGTGATTACCAAAAAAACGCAGATGATGATTCTCTGTTTCAAATAGCTGAACTATACCTGCAGTGGGGATTTCTAATTGAATCTAGAACCATCCTCGAACAATTGATTGAAAAATATCCTGAAGAAACGTCGCTGAAGCTTACCTTATCTGATATTTTTATTGAATCCGAAGAAGATGAGCTGGCGATTACGATATTAAATGAAATTCCGGAAGAAGATGAAGGATATGTTCAGGCGTTGATCCAGCTTGCGGATTTATATCAGGCTCAGGGATTATTTGAAGTTTCGGAGCAAAAGCTGTTGGAAGCAAAGCATATCGACCCTCAAGAGAGCGTTATTGACTTTGCGCTCGGAGAATTATTCTTTTCTATCGGCGAATACCTAAAGGCTATCAACTACTATGAGCGCGTCTATGCGAAAGCAAAAGAAATAGGGAATGTTGCTATAGAAGACCGGCTTGGAGAAGCATATGCTGCTGCTGGTGAATATGAGAAAGCACTTGAATTTTACAAAGAAGAGGAAGACCCGGAACCGGATAATTTATTTAAATATGGAATCACCGCCCATCAGGCTGATCGTAATGACATCGCTATAAAAGCTTGGGAGCATGTGTTGGAAATCGATCAAGACTATTATGCGGCGTATACCCAGCTTGCCAATGTATATAAGGAACAAGGGACGCTGGAAGAAGCTTATAAAGTTGCGGAACAAGGTTTGGAAAGAGACTCCTATCAAAAAGAACTCTATTTCCTGGCTGGAGATATTGCTCACCAATTAGGGAGAAATGCGGAAAGTGAAGAGTATGTCAGGCAGGCTATCGCTTTAGAGCCGGATTATAAGGAAGCTGTCTTATTTTTGATTGAACTGCTTAAAGCAAGAGAAGCATTTGATGAGATTGTTGAATTAATCCAAAGTATTAAAAACTCTGGTGCAGAGGATGCACTCTATGATTGGGAACTGGCCAAAGCTTATGTTGAAATAGAATCGTTTGGTGATGCATTAAATAGCTATCAGGAAGCATATACTAGTTTACAGCATGACAGCGACTTTTTAAAAGAGTATGGCTATTTCCTGACCGAGGAAGGAAGACTGCAAGAAGCCATTCCAGTCCTGAAAGCATATCTCGGCCAGCAGCCTATTGATGAAGATGTGCGTGAGCATGTGGAACGCTTGGAACAAGATTTATTGTAGGTGACATGTCTAGCTTTTAGAGAGGAGAGAGGGGAGAGCGGAATGCTATCATCTGTAACTGCAAAAGATAAGAAGGACTTCATCCAGTGGTTTTTAAACCATTACCGCTTAAAAAAACGGGAAAGTGTATGGATACTTAATTACTTAGTAAACCATATGGATATTTTAGAACATGTGCATTTTGTTAGAGATGTAAAGTATTGTCCTAGAGGCGTAATGATTTCCAGTCGCTGTTCAGAGAAAATACCATTTCGATTTTACAAAAATCATCTGGTAACAACGGACGCAGAGAAAACTTTTCATGACATCCGGTTAAACAAACAGGAAGCGTTATTTATCCAATTAAATTTTCATCAGGCAAACCAAAGCGCTTATTATGCTGCTGTATTAGAAGAAAACCCATTCTTGCCGGATGATTACTATTTAACAAAAGATGACAAACAGACCACATCTGAATTATTGGATCAGCTCCTGATTAATCAAAAACAGGAACGTTTGCGGGAAGCGATTGATGAGGCTTTAGATTCGGGAAATCATACGAAATTTTTAGAGCTGACAAAAGAGTTAGAGAAACTGCTGAATAAATCATAAAGAGCAAGCTTAAAAACGTATAAATCAAATGATAATGTTTAAAAGCAACCTATATTTTTATGGGTTGTTTTTTTTCGTAACTCAAGTTTCATACATTAAAAAGTAACTTCATTTCCATAGAAACAGGAGTTACGGCGTTCCGTTTTGCTTTCCGACGTCCTGGGGCTGCGATTACTCGTCCCATCGAAAACATTTGTACGTCGGAAAGCGGAGTGGTTGGTTGCAGGAGCTATGGACCATCACCAATTCCAAAAAGGCCGGATATTTAATCAAAAAGTAAGCATGTAATGGAGAACATATTCATCCGGGAATAGCAAGATATATATGCTTATTCTTAGGTGTGAAAATTGAATTTGTAACAAATAGATTAAATATTATTCATCATGGATAGAATAAGAAAGATTGGCAAATAAGCTTGGAATCGCGAAAAAGAGACCGTGTTTGTCATGGCCTGGGCCTGTCTGTCTATCAGTTGTATTTGCTGACAATTTATCCTTTCCTATATGTGTGAAAAATTGTTACAATATAGGCAAGTATTTTGGAAGGGAGGATTGTTTATGAAATGGACAAGGGTTGATTTGCAGAAATATGAACAAGCGAAGGAGTATATTGATACAGTGATTGTACCGTTAGCACCTTTTCAAATTGGTGCTTTAGATGCTACTGCTAAAAATGCAGATCAGTATGAGATTTTAACGCTTTTTGCCAGAGAGCTGGAGAAAGAATTAATGGGCAGAATTATGCTTACTCCGACTTATACATACATCAACTCGGCAGAGAGGTCCGAAGAGGCAGAGCGATTAAATCAGTGGACAGCTCATTTTAACGAACAGCCTTTTAAACAGGTGCTCTATATCAGCTTTGATCCGTCTTGGCGAAAAATAGCCAATGATTTAGAAGGAGAATTTATTTGGCTTCCAACTATTCCTTTAAAAGATGCCGAACCAGCTGCAATAAAAGACATGATAAGAGACCAGACTATGCAAACAGCAGAATTAGTCAAGTCCTTTTGGTAGAGTAAAACAAAATTATCAAAACATTTACAGTTAACCTAGGATATATATTGACCGAACCAATAGTTTACGCTATCATTATTAGTGTCCTAGTAATCTGATTTTATCTTAAAAATGTCCGTGACTATTTGAACACAGAGGGGGGAAAACCATGAGTGATGAAAAACGCGATATATCCCGCAGACAATTTTTAAATTATACGCTTACAGGCGTAGGGGGCTTTATGGCTGCCGGTTTGCTGATATCACCTGTTCGGATGGCAATCGATCCTGTATTGAAGTCCGGTGAAGGCGGAGATTTTGCAAATGTTGGACTAGAAGTTTCTGAAATCACTTCTGATCCACAGCGTGTCGATTGGACTGTCGATCAGGTAGATGGCTGGTATGAATCAGAAGTAAATCAAACAGCCTGGGTATATCGAAATGATGATGACGAAATTGTTGCCTTTTCCCCAGTTTGTAAACATTTAGGTTGTTTTGTTTCTTGGGAAGGAAATGACGACTATCCAGAGGAGTACTTCTGTCCTTGCCACAATGGCCGTTATTACAAGAATGGGGTGAATGTTCCTGGAACACCGCCATTGCAACCGCTTGATGTTTATGAACAGGAAGAAAGGGATGGCATGCTGTTCCTAGGTAATATTAGACCACATGAGGAGGCGTAATAAACAATGTTACAGAAGATTTATGATTGGATCGATGATCGCATTGATATTACGCCAATATGGCGAGATATTGCCGATCACGAGGTTCCAGAGCACGTTAATCCAGCGCATCACTTTTCCGCATTTGTATACTGTTTTGGCGGATTAACATTCTTTGTAGTAGTAATCCAAATTCTTTCCGGTATGTTTTTAACAATGTATTATGTGCCGGATATTGAAAACGCATGGCAATCTGTTTACTACCTGCAGACAGAAGTAGCACATGCTCAAATTGTCCGCGGTATGCATCACTGGGGCGCTAGTGTCGTTGTCGTAATGCTATTATTACATACTTTACGGGTATTTTTCCAAGGGGCATATAAAAAACCTCGTGAGCTTAACTGGATGGTAGGAGTTCTTATCTTCTTTGTTATTCTGGGACTAGGCTTTACAGGCTACCTGCTTCCTTGGGACAACAAAGCGTACTTTGCGACTCAAGTGGGACTAGAAATCGCGGAACAAGTACCATTTATTGGAGAAGCTCTTAAAACGCTTCTAGCTGGGGATGCTACCATTGTTGGTGCACAAACCCTGACACGTTTCTTTGCAATCCATGTCTTCTTTTTACCGGGAGCATTGTTTGCATTATTAGCAATTCACTTTATCTTAATCCGTAGACAAGGTATTTCCGGACCACTATAAAAAGGAGGGCAACCAATGCATAAGGGTAAAGGTATGAAATTCGTTGGTGATTCTCGGATCACAGCGGAAAGAACATCAAAAGTACCAAAAGATTATTCCGAGTATCCTGGTAGAACAGAAGCTTTTTGGCCCAACTTTTTATTAAAAGAATGGTTGGCCGGAGCAGTTTTCCTTGTAGGGTTTTTATGCTTGGTGTTGGCACACCCATCTCCGCTTGAAGGAATGGCTGATCCGACAGATGCAGCATATATCCCGCTGCCAGACTGGTATTTCTTATTCTTGTATGAATTATTAAAGTATCAATTTGCAAGTGGTAATTGGATTATTCTTGGAATTCTTGTTATTCCGGGAATTGGGTTTGGAGCGCTATTCCTTGCTCCATTCTTGGACAACGGTCCTGGGCGCCGTCCGCGTCACCGTCCAATTGCTGTTGGGATGATGCTTTTAGGACTAGCGTCCGTTATTTGGTTAACGTATACTTCTGCAGCACCAGTTGACTGGGAAGAGCGTGCCGAGCAAAACAAACCAATTCCTCCAGGCGAATCTATTGTTGATGAGAGTCACCCTGGATTTGCAGCGTATGAAACAAGCTGTCTAAGCTGTCATGGCGGAGAATTGGAAGGTGGAGCAGGTCCTGCGTTAGTCGGAGGAAATGAGCACACCAAAGAAGAAATTATGGATATTGCTGTCAATGGTATTGGTTCCATGCCTGCCGATCAGTTCCAAGGAACGGATGAAGAACTGGAACAATTAGCAGATTTTATCATTGAAACCAATGAAGCAGCAGCAGAATAAAGAATAGTCAGAAGCACCTTTGTCCACAATAAGGCAAAGGTGCTTTCTCTATTGATGATAATGACAGAAGGGAGAAATTGAATTGAAAATGCTGTCATACATATTATTAGATAAAAAATTTTTGATCCTGCTTTTCATGATAAATTTCCTGGGGACCATCTATGGTTATTACTGGTATGGATCACAATTAGAAATAACTCCGCCGATATTTATTCCGTTTGTCCCGGACAGTCCGACAGCCAGTCTGTTCTTTACGATTTTCCTGTTGTTTTTTATTTTTGGGAAAAACATACCCTACATCGAGGCATTAGCAATTGTTTCTTTATTTAAATACGGCGTCTGGGCCGTCGTTATGAATTTATTAACCGTGGCAACTGGTGGAAATATTGGCGAAGCAGGCTACATGCTGATTGCATCCCATTTAGGAATGGCTATTCAAGGATTGCTTTATGCACCGTATTACAAAATAAAGCTGCGGCATTTAACACTTGCCGGGATTGTTGTGTTACATAATGATATTATTGATTATGTCTTTGGCCAAATGCCTATTTATTCCGATTTAACAGAGTATATGAATGAAATTGGTTATTTTACATTTTGGTTAAGCGTGGTGTCTGTTCTGCTTGCTTATTACCTGACGGTTCACAAGAAACAACGGCATATATAAGAAGCTTCCTGAAGTTAGAGCCCTCAGAATTTCGGGCAAGATATAGCTATTTCCAAAGTATTTATGTTACTATTTCATCTATTCTTACTAATCAGAAAAACCTGACCGTCATACCAAGTCGCCTCTCATCATAAACTTAGAATATACATCAAAAGATCAGAGGTGATCTCTATGGCAGAGAAACTGCTTCGTGTGATGACAATCGGATTCATAGGGATGTTTTACCATGCAAACGATGTTCATGCTGCCTCTATTCCATCAGGAAACATTTACTATAACAGCTTAGCGCCGTCTCCGTTTATTTTAGGTGTCATAATTGTAGGCGGTTGCATTATTGTTACATTATCTTATGTAAGTTGGAAAAAATACAAAGGGGAAAATGCAGGGAATAAGCCGGTCCGCAAAAACGACAAATCAGTTGACTAAAATAGAGATACTGACTAAAATTGACCTTATGATACAGTAATGGGGGTATTAAGAAATGGTCGCTTATTTGATTTATTTTGTCTTATTAATGATTGTACCGATGCTTGCATCAGGAAAAGTAAAAAGCACGTATACAAAGTACTCTAAAAAACCAACATCTTCCGGAATGACGGGCGCAGACGTTGCCAGGAAAATTTTAGATGATAATGGTTTGCATGATGTACAGATTGGAATGGTTAAAGGGGAATTAACAGATCATTATGATCCACGTAAAAAGCAAGTAAACCTTTCTGAAAATAATTACAACGGCAGATCGATGGCTTCTTCTGCTATCGCAGCACATGAAGTAGGCCACGCGATCCAGGATCAGGAAGAGTATGCATTTTTACGCTTTCGAAGTGCTTTAGTTCCAGTAGCAAACTTCGGCTCTAATATTTCTATGTTCTTAATCATTGCGGGTATGCTTATGCAAGCAAGTAATATGCTGCTTCTTGGAATTATCTTCTTCGCAGCTGCAGTGCTTTTCCAATTAGTGACACTGCCAGTTGAGTTTGATGCTTCAAATCGGGCGATGACCCAGATGGTTTCAGCGGGTATTATCCGTAACAATGAAGAACGGGAAACAAAAAAAGTATTAAATGCCGCCGCAATGACCTATGTTGCTGCAGCATTGGTTGCCGTTGCTGAGCTTATCCGCTTTATTCTTATCTTTGCGGCAAATAGAGACTGATATGTAAAAAAAGGTGATCCGAAAGGGGTCATCTTTTTTTAGCTAAGGAATAAATATAAATAAAACCAAAAAAATCACTAGTTCTTTAAAATATTGGTATTCTTGCCGGGCAGATGTCCGCTCCGGGAAGCCGCTTTTCGCTGGCAACGTTCAGCCTTCTCGAAAGAAGCCCACTTTCTGCGGGGGCTTCACCTGCTGCTTTTCCCGCAGGAGTCGACAACATCCGCTCCCATCTATGTGGAATTACATTTTTATTTGCTTTTTTACAAAGAAATAACACAAATTCTAGCGATGGTTTTGATGGGGCAAGTAATCGCAATCCCAGTGTGAAGACCCCGCAGAAAAAAGCGAACTCCTTTTTTCTACCCACAGGGCATAAGTGTGACTTTACTTCTGTCTATGCCTATAGGCTTGCCAATCAGCAGGTCTTCTTTGAAGGAGATGAGCTCGGGGCCCACGGAAAGCGTAGTGTATTTCTTATTAGCCAATCATTCAGCTATGTAAGAGAAAGGAGCTAAGGATAATTTCCTAAGCTCCTTTTTATCTTGCCTAATCATTTAACGGCTTTTTATTCTCATCCAATGTGAAACCTTCTCCCATCACCTCATGCACGGTTGTCATCGAAACAAAGGCAGAAGGGTCTGTCTGATTAATGATGTTTTTCATCCGGACAATTTCATTTCGTGCGACTACACAGTAGAGCACATTCCTTTTCTCTTTGGAAAAGCTCCCCTGACCATTTAAAATTGTCACGCCCCGTTCCATTTTTTCCATAATCTGTTCTGCGATTTCTTCACTTTGATTTGAGATGATAAATGCTCCTTTTGCAGCGTATGCGCCTTCCTGAATAAAATCAATCACCCGCGCGCCAACAAATACAGCCAGCAGAGTGTACATTCCTTCAGACAGCTCAAGGAATGTCAGAATAGAAGTGATAATCACAAGAAAGTCAAAGACAAACATCGCTTTTCCGATACTCCAAGAAGTGAATTTGTTAATGATGCGAGCGATAATATCCACTCCGCCGGTTGTCCCGCCAAAGCGGAAAATAATTCCTAATCCAATACCGATAAACACACCTGCAAATAAAGCGACAAGTGTCATATCATCCTCTAATCCAATTTGAATCTGATAGATTTGAAAAATCCAGAGAAAAAGAGACACGGATAAAGTTCCAACCATGGTATAGACAAACGCATTCCTGCCTAGTATTTTCCATCCAATAAAAAATACCGGAATATTAAGGACAATATTCGAGATTGCCGGGTCGATATCCCATAAGAAGAAAAGCAGCAGGGTGATACCTGTAAAACCGCCTTCTCCTAGATTGTGCTGCATATTAAAATGGACAAGTCCAAAGGAAAAGATGGCTGCTCCTATTAAAATAAATACAATATTTTTTACTCGAACCTTCAACTTATTATGCCTCCTTATGTTCACGTTTCAACCGTAAAGCTGACGATGTGCCTATGTATGCAATTCCTAGTATTTACAGCTTGTTTATAGCCAATATCTATTATAGCCAATATAAAATCAAGTAACAATCCGCATACTGTACCAATTAGTTGTCAAAATCCTTGCTTTTAGCTAACATGAAAGAAGAGAAAAAAAGTATATTGATTTTAAAGAGGTGTCAGAAATGGAGAATACCAGCCATACATTAAAAGATGTCCAAAAACGTGTGGATCAATACATATCTCAATTTAAGGAAGGATATTTCTCTCCGCTTGCTTTGATGGCAAGATTATCTGAGGAGACAGGAGAATTAGCAAGAGAAATTAATCATTACCATGGTGAGAAGCCAAAGAAAGCAGAAGAGAAAGAAAATACAGTGGAGGAAGAAGTCGGCGATATGCTTTTTGTATTGGCCTGTTTAGCTAACTCGCTGGATTTTGATTTGTCGGATTCCTTCGAAAAATCGATGCAAAAATTTGAAACAAGAGATAAAAATCGCTGGACAAGAAAAGAGGAGGAAAATAATCATGGCAATTAAAATAATCGTAGCAGGTCCGAGAGGAAGAATGGGAAAAGAAGCAGTCCATATGATTTATGACACAGCTGATTTTGAATTGACCGCTTGTTTAGACCATAAAAATGACGGAAAGAAATTAAGTGATTTAGAAGGCTTTTCAGGTGATTTTAATGCCCCAATCTACACAGACATCGAAAAATGCTTTTCCGAGCAGCAGGCTGATGTATTTGTTGATTTAACGATACCTGAAGTCGGTTATAAACATACAAAAGCAGCTTTGAATCATGGCATTCGTCCAGTGGTAGGAACTACAGGATATACAAATGAGCAGTTAGAAGAGTTAAAACAGCTGACAAAAGAAAAACAAACCGGGTGTATTATTGCGCCTAATTTTGCTATCGGAGCTGTGTTAATGATGAAATTTGCAAAAATGGCAGCTGCCTATTTTCCGGATGTGGAAATCATTGAAAAGCATCATGAGCAAAAATTGGACGCGCCATCCGGTACGGCGAAGAAAACCGCGGAGCTTATTCAGGAATCCAGAAAATCGAAAAAGCAAGGTCATGCCGATGAAGAAGAAACCATTAAAGGTGTCCGCGGGGGAGATTTTGATGGCATGCGTATTCACAGTATGCGTCTCCCTGGTCTGGTAGCCCATCAGGAAGTGGTGTTTGGCGGTGCCGGACAAACGTTAACCATCCAGCATGATTCGATGAACAGAGCCTCCTTTATGGACGGCATCAAAGAATGTGTCCACCAGGTCATGGATTTGGACGAGCTTATTTATGGTTTAGAAAATATTTTATAAGAAATAACAGATATAAATAAAGGGGGAGCCGTCATGAATGTTGCATTAATTGCGCACGATAAGAAAAAAGAAGATATGGTCGAGTTTACAACTGCTTATACACATGTACTAAAGAATCATCACTTATTTGCTACAGGAACAACAGGGACCCGGATTATGGAGTCAACAGGTCTTTCGGTCCATCGTTTTAAATCTGGTCCGCTTGGCGGCGATCAGCAGATAGGCAGTATGATTGCAGAGAATAAAATGGACATGGTTATTTTCTTTCGGGATCCGTTGACTGCCCAGCCGCATGAGCCTGATATCAGCGCGTTAATGCGGTTATGTGATGTGTATCAAATTCCTTTAGCGACCAATATTGCCGGCGGGGAAATTTTCATGCACGGGCTGAATCGGGGCGATTTTCAGTGGAGAGAAATCGTGAAGGAAGATTAAGAAAGAAGGGGAATTGTGAAGAAAATAGGAATTACATGCTATCCAACCATTGGCGGTTCAGGAGTAATCGCTACAGAATTAGGTAAGAAATTAGCGGAAAAGGGTCATGAAATACATTTTATCACCTCCAGTATGCCCTTTCGTTTAGAAAAAGTGTATGTGAATGTGTATTATCATCAGGTAGAGATGAGTCATTACCCTGTATTTCAATATCCGCCTTATGATTTAGCTTTAGCTGCCAAGATGGCAGAGGTGATCGACCGCGAAAAATTGGATATTCTTCATGTTCATTATGCGATGCCGCATGCTATTTGCGGTATTTTAGCAAGAGATATGGCGAAGCATCCTGTAAAAATTGTCACTACCTTACATGGAACAGATATTACTATACTGGGCATAGATAACACGTTAAAGCCTATTATCCGTCATGGTATCGAACAATCCGATGCAGTTACCGTTGTTTCAGAAAGCTTGCGTAAACAAACTGTAGACATGCTGGATATCCAGAAAGAAATGGATGTAATTTATAACTTTATTAATGAAAATGAATACTACCCCCAAAAAGGGGCGGAGCTGCGCAGCCAATTTCAGATAAATGCTTCTGACAAAATTATGATTCATATCTCGAACTTTCGGAAGGTAAAACGGGTCCAAGATATCATAGATACCTTTAAAATAGTTAATGAAAGCATTCCTTCCAAATTATTATTAATTGGTGACGGCCCGGAATATTCAGATATGGTTCAGCATGTTAATGAATTAGGGCTGAAAACAGAAGTACATTTTCTGGGGAAACAAAATAATGTCAGTGATATACTGGCAATGGCAGATGTAATGCTGCTTATGTCTGAAAAAGAGAGCTTCGGGCTAGTATTATTAGAAGCGATGGCTTGCGGCGTGGCTGGGATTGGAACCAATGTCGGCGGTATTCCTGAAGTATTGACCCATGATAAAACAGGGTATATTGTAGAGCTTGGAGATATCGAACAGGCTGCATCATACGCTATTGAGCTTTTATCAGATCCGGAGAAGCAACACCAATTTTCAGAAGCAGCTATCGAGCATGTGCGGAATCATTTTGCATCCGCAAAGATTGTTAACCAATATGAAGCTTTATACGACAAGGTTTTAGAAGAAGGGAAAAGAGGCTAGAAGCATGCTACCATCTATTTTCCATAAGGCAGCAAACATAATTTCCATCATAGAAGAGCATCATTACGAAGCATACTTCGTCGGCGGCTGTGTACGCGATTATATTATCGGCCGTCCTATTCATGATGTAGATATTGCATCATCAGCTTTCCCTTCGGAAATACAAGCAATTTTCCCGAAGGTCATCCCGGTGGGAATCGAGCATGGTACTGTGATTGTCCGGTATGAACAGGAATCTTTTGAAGTAACTACTTACCGGACAGAAGGGACCTATACAGATCACCGCCGGCCGGATGAAGTTCATTTTGTCCGCGATATAAAAGAAGACTTAAAACGCAGAGATTTTACCATGAATGCCATTGCCATGGATGCCAATGGCAAGGTATTAGACCCTTTTGGAGGAAGAGAGGACATTGCCGGCAGACGAATCCAGACGGTAGGTGATGCAGCAGACCGGTTCAAAGAGGATGCTTTGCGCATTATCCGTGCGCTGCGTTTTTCCAGCCAACTAGGGTTTTCCATTGAAGTTAATACAAAAGAAGCTATGAAAAGCTGCAGAGCATTAATAGATAAATTAGCAGTGGAACGGTTAACCGTTGAATTAGAAAAATTATGTGCTGGTGCTTATTTTAGCAAAGCAGTGGAGTATATTTTTGAATTAGAGCTCTATCACCACCTGCCTATTTTTAAAGACACTCCGCTGCTGTTAAAGGAAATAGAACCTGTTGCTTCGCTTGCTCCTGTTTTTGCCTTTGTCGAGCTAAATAGTGAGTCTATCACAGCAGCAGACTGTACCAAGGCCTATAAATGTTCCAATCAATTAAAGCAGCAAGCAAACACGCTTGTAGATGCATATCATCGCTATAAAGAGAATGGAATAGATGCCTGGTTTGTCTATCAGCTGCCAAGGAAACAGTGGGACTTTTTCATATACTTAGTAAAACAGACAGATAAGAAAATCATCGATATAGAAGTATTTTATTCTATCCGGAAGAAGCTTCCTATTTTATCTAAAAAAGAGCTTTGCGTGAATGGATATGATTTAATGAAATGGTTTCCTGAACGTCCAAAAGGTAAATGGATAAAGCAGCAATTAGATGCAATAGAATATCAAATTGTTACCTCCAAGCTGGCAAATGAAAAATCGAAAATAAAGGACTGGATACAATGGAATCTACCCGTTCAAGATTAATCAAACTATTATCCGAAAATAAAATGAGCTACATCTCTGGCCAAGCGCTCTCTGAACAATTAGGCATTTCCCGGAATGCAATCTGGAAGCATATGAAGGATTTGGAAAGTGATGGCTATCATATTGATGCGAAAAGAAGTCAGGGCTACCGGATTGTTTCGTTTCCGGATAAAGTCAGCAGTAATACGATCCGCTGGGGTTTGGAAACAAAATGGATGGGGCATCATATTATTCATAAAGAGGCAACACCGTCGACTCAAATCATTGGACACGAAGCAGCACGGGACAATGCTCCGGATGGCACGATCATCATTGCAGAGGAACAGACAGCAGGCAGAGGAAGAATGAAAAAGAATTGGTTTTCGGATAAAGAAGGTTTATGGGCGACCCTCCTGCTCAGACCGCCTATTCCACCAAATAAAGCTTCCGAACTGACGCTGTTAACAGCAGTTGCTTTAAGAAAAGCACTCCATCAGCTGACCGGATTACCCATCGGTATCAAATGGCCGAATGATTTATTGATCGGAGATAAAAAACTCTGCGGTATTTTAACAGAAATGCAGGGAGAGCAAGACCGAATCAATTATGTTTTAATTGGTATCGGCTTAAATGTGAATCAGGTTGAAGCGAGCTGGGATGCTTCCATTCGGGATATTGCAACCTCCTTAAAAAGAGAGTCCGGGAACAGCTGGGATAAGATTAAAATCGTTCAGACAATATTAAAGCATTTTGAAAATACATATGAGATGTATTTAAACTATGGTTTTAAAGCTATTAAATCGGAATGGGAAGAACATGCCTTTAAAATAGATGAAAATATTAAAATCAAAACATTTCATGAAGAGTGGACCGGCCGATTTTTAGGGATTACTGACGAAGGAGCCCTGATTGTGGAATCAGCGGAAGGCAGTCCTGTAACGCTCTATTCTGCTGAAATCACATGGTTTGACCGCTAGAAAAAATAAAAATTAGATTGGAGGTGATCTGTTGCGATATGTTGTGATTGACCTGGAAACGACCGGAAATTCTCCGTCAAAGTCGGGAAAAATAATTGAGATAGGCATGGTTGCGATTGAAAATGATGAAATTAAAGAAACAAAGACGACCTTATTAAATCCGAATCAGCCTATCCCTCCATTTATTTCTCATCTGACAGGGATTCATGATGGAGAAGTAAAGGACGCCCCGTTATTTAGCGATGAAGCGGAAGAAATCACCCGGATTTTAAAGGACAGTTATATTGTTGCACATAATGCCGCCTTTGATGTCGGCTTTCTCAATATGGAATTAACGTCGAACGGTTATCCCGAATTAAAAAATCAGGTTCTGGACACAGTGGAGCTGTCGAGAATATTATTCCCGAGTATATCCAGTTATAAATTGAGTCATCTGGCTGCGCATTTCGAGCTGCATCATGACGATCCGCACCGTGCTTTATCAGATGCGTATGTAACGGCAAAGCTATTTATGAAGTTAAAAGAGAAATTAGATCATCTCCCATATGAAACGTTATTTAAACTAAAAAATCTCGAAGAAAAACTGCAATCCGACTTAGCGGCTATCCTGGATAACCGCCTGGAAGAAATAGCATTCCGAGAGCATCCGGATAAACAAATAAAGCATTATCAGGGTCTTGCTTTTCGTATGTCTGAAAAAGAGATGAAATCTGATGCGCAGATAGACATATCGTTCGGAGAATACTTAGATGCCGTTTATAAAGAGCAGGGATCGCTTTCGAGAGCCTTTTCTTCCTATGAGCCAAGGAAAGGGCAGCGGCAAATGTCAGAGACGATTTATGATGCCTTTTCTGCAAAAAAACATGCGTTTATCGAAGCGGGCACCGGCACAGGAAAATCTTTAGCTTATTTATTGCCAGCTGTTTACCAGGCGGTTAACCAACGTGAACGCCTCGTCATCAGCACGTATACAACTCAATTGCAGAGCCAGCTGCTGGAAGAAGAAATTCCTTTATTAAGGAAAATTATCACAAGCCCTTTTAAAGTGGCTTTAATGAAAGGAAAAAATCATTACTTAAATTTAGAGAAGTTTCTTTATGAGCTTGATTACGGTCCAAAGGATAATTATGATTTTGTCCTGACAAAAGCGATATTACTTGTATGGATCACGGAGACAGAAACAGGGGATATTGATGAGATTCAACTGCCGGCAGGGGGCTATATTTTCTTTCAGAAGGTTTCTGCTGATGTAGAGAAAACAATGAACCCAAAATCGCCCTGGTTTCACCATTCCTATTATCAGCTGGCCAGACGAAGGGCACAAAAAGCTGATGTTGTCATTACGAATCACGCCTTGCTTTGTACGGATATGTTTAATGACTATGCTTTTTTACCAAGCTATCAAAAGGCCATTATCGATGAGGCGCATCATTTTGAAGAAACAGCATCCCATCATTACGGGCTAAAATTGGATTACATACAAATGCAATTTACATGTAATTATTTAGGGACAGCTGATGAGGATAAACAATTCAGTTCCGTTCTGAAAGCTTCTGATATAGGACAAAGAGAAGCATTAGCTCATAAATGGAATACAGCTATCAGAGAAGCGAAGTATGATATTGATGAACTTTTTCATCTGATTGAGCGCTTTGTCAGGTCACAGCAGAAGAACGATAAAGCAACCAGTGATTTGGGAAGAGTCCAATATCGTATCAAGCCGGAAACCTATCAGCAGGATTCCTGGCAGCTTGCTCAGGATATGGCGGCACGATTGCGTATGCATTTTCAGAGGCTGTTGGAAGTTTTATCTCAATTAATGGATACATATTCCGTGGACAATGGAGATGAAAAACAATTTCTGGAAGATATCGGTCAAATGCAGGATGCGTTAGTAAAATATATAGAAGATTTAAAAGTGATGTTCCAGGAACAAAATGAGGTAGCATTGATTAAATGGGCTGAAGTAGATTTAAAAGGAAAGCATCATAGTGTATTCCTTTACAGTGAGCCGGCGGATATCGCGCCGATACTGGCTGAAGAATTTTTCTCCCAAAAAGAGAGTATCATCTTCACCAGTGCGACATTAACAATGGGAAGCTCCTTTACATTTATAAAAGAAAGATTAGGTGTAGCTGAGCAAGATTTATTAACAGAGCAAATTGCTTCCCCGTTTCAGTATGATAAACAGGTGCAATTGTTGATTCCAACTGATTTTCCAGATATTAAATATGGAAACATTGATGATTTTGTTTATGCTGTATGTGAAGCAATCTTGTCGCTGGCAGAGATTACTTCAGGCAGAATGCTTGTCTTGTTTACCTCCTATGACATGCTGAAAAAGGCAAATGATTTGTTAAAGGAAATGATGACAGAGCAGCAATACGTCATTATTGCCCAGGGAGTGACAAGCGGAAGCCGAAGCAGGTTAAAGAAAAATTTTCAATCCTATGATCAGGCAATCCTGCTTGGAACAAGCTCTTTCTGGGAGGGCGTAGATATACCAGGAGAGGATTTATCGGCGCTTGTAATGGCAAGGCTGCCTTTTCAGCCGCCAAACCATCCTGTTTTTGAAGCGAAGTCGCATCAGATGAAAGAAGAAGGAAAAAATCCGTTTATGAACCTGTCCTTGCCACAGGCAGTTATTAAATTTAAACAAGGTTTTGGGCGGTTAATCCGTTCCTCAGAAGACAGAGGAATTGTATTTATTTGCGATGGACGGATTAAAACAGCTAAATACGGGAAATACTTTTTGGAATCCATCCCCTCCGTACCTGTTCATTATGAAGCAACACGGCATTTGATAAGTAATGCCGAAGAATGGTTTCATCAATAAATAAGAACAGCTGCTCATCAGCGGGAATATTTCCTCCCCGCTGATGCAAAGTTATTTTTTAACGGTATTTGTTTACAGAAACCGCACATCTAGGTATAGTAAATGATGAAAGATAATCTTAGAAGAAACGGATGGAATGACATGAGGGAATCAAAAAATAGATGGGTATTATGGACATTGATTATAATCACAGTCCTCTTGCTTATCGGAATAGGCTACAGCATTTATTTATATCAAATAATCAACGATAGCCGGACAGCAGGATTTGATAACACGAAAAATCAAATAGAATCGCAGACCTCTTATCAAAATGTTCATTCGATACAGGGCTACTATGGGGAAAATAATTACCACGTATTTTATGCGAGTAATGAAGACAATGAGGAGCGTCTTGTTTTTCTCCCGTTAGAAGGGGAGGAACGTGAATTAATTGCGATTGATACGGAGGATATGATGAGTGAAGAGGCTATCATAGATGCCTGGTCATCCAGCTGTGATACATGCCGCTTTGCAGATATCAGCCCTGCCTATGAAGATGGTCAGGCTCTGTGGGAAATTACGTATCATGATAAAGATAATCGGTTTGTCATGGATTATTATTCGATTGATGGACAGAGTCTGGAAGAAAGATACACGTACGATAAAATGTTCCCATAAGCGGATGAAGCTGCCGGAAAACAGTAAAAGAATCATCTTTTTTAGCAGAAAGACACAACAAATAAGAAACGTTTAATAACAAGTTGGAGGATTTTAAGATGAAGATAACAATTCAAGAAGCACCGAAACACGTAAACGAGGAGGTAACCATTGGCGGCTGGCTGGCAAATAAACGATCAAGCGGCAAAATTGCTTTCTTACAGCTTCGTGATGGTACCGGATTTATGCAAGGTGTGGTTGTGAAAAGTGATGTTTCGGAGGAAGTATTCTCAGATGCTAAAAATCTGACGCAAGAGACATCTTTATATGTTACCGGAAAGATTGTAGAAGATACGCGCTCTGATTTCGGCTATGAAATGCAGGTAAGTCATCTGGAGGTTATTCATGAAGCAACAGATTACCCGATTACGCCAAAAAATCATGGCACGGAATTCCTGATGGATCATCGTCATTTATGGCTTCGTTCTAAAAAGCAGCACGCCGTTATGAAGATTCGCAACGAGATTATCCGGGCTACCTATGAATTCTTTAATACGAACGGTTTTGTAAAGGTGGACCCGCCTATTTTAACCGGTTCCTCTGCTGAAGGTACAACCGAGCTTTTCCATACGAAATATTTCGATGAAGAAGCCTATTTATCTCAAAGCGGACAGCTTTATATGGAAGCAGCGGCAATGGCATTAGGGAAAGTATTTTCATTTGGGCCGACGTTCCGCGCAGAAAAGTCAAAAACAAGAAGGCATTTGATTGAATTTTGGATGATTGAACCAGAAATGGCATTTATGGACCACGAAGACAGCTTGCAGGTACAGGAAAACTATGTCAGCTTCATTGTACAGTCTGTGTTAGCGAACTGTAATTTAGAACTGAAAATATTAGAAAGAGATACATCTAAACTCGAGAAAATCACAGCTCCATTCCCGCGTATCAGCTATGATGATGCAGTAGAATTCTTAAAGGAAAAAGGCTTCGATGACATCGAATGGGGAGAAGATTTCGGTGCGCCGCATGAAACAGCAATTGCCGAAAGCTATGATAAGCCTGTTTTCATTACAAATTACCCGAAAGACATCAAGGCTTTCTATATGAAGCCGGACCCGGAACGTTCCGATGTTGTGCTATGTGCTGACTTGATTGCTCCGGAAGGCTATGGAGAGATTATCGGCGGATCACAACGTATTGATGACCTGGAATTAATGGAGCGCCGTTATGAAGAGCATGGACTTACTGGACCAGCGTATGCATGGTACTTGGAACTTCGCAAATATGGCAGTGTTCCGCACAGCGGATTCGGCTTAGGCCTGGAAAGAACGGTAGCCTGGTTATCCGGAGTAGAACATGTTCGCGAAACGATTCCATTCCCAAGACTGCTGAATCGTTTATACCCTTAAAAAAGCTTTAAGTGTCATATCAGAGGCGTTGGAACCTCTGTTTTACAAATACGCAATCCCTGGATTACGTTATGATTATCCATAAATCCCTTGCTCGTAAGCGAGGGGTTTTTCCTATCTTCATTATGAAAAAATGCTATACTGTTATCTGAGGTGCTAGAATGAATAAAAAAATAAATTACCAAGAAATTATCCAAGATCAAATGACTGTATCCAAAAAATTGCTAACAACTTATTACGAATTAGGTCTAAATGAAACAGAACTTATTTTACTCATACAGATTACCCGTTTTGCTGATGAAGGAAACCATTTTCCAACCCCTTTTGAATTGGCCCAATCAGGGAGTTTTTCAGAAGAAGAGGCGGCCCGTATGCTGCGAAAATTAGTACAGAAAGGGTTTCTGTCTATTGAAAAAAATGATTCTGAGCAGACGCCTATCAGTGAATCATATTCTCTAGAACCATTAATGGAAAAATTATATGAGGAAGATGCCGCTGTAGTTAATCGTGATGAAGAAAACATAGGGAATATCTTTATTTTATTTGAACAGGAATTTGGAAGACCTTTGTCGCCATTTGAAATAGAAACTATTAACAGCTGGCTGGATGAGGACGGAATAGAACCATCATTAATAAAAGCAGGGCTGCGTGAATCGGTACTTATGAGCAAATTAAATTTCAAATACATTGACCGTATTTTAAGAGAATGGAAGAAAAAAGGGATCCACACAGTACAGGACGCCAGAAAAGCAAGTCAGCAATTTCATCAGGGCAAATCAGATAATAATCATCAAACCAATACACATCCTAAAAGAGATACATCCTTTTATTATAATTGGCTGGAAGGAGATTGAGTTTATGCTGAATAATACACAAATTAGAGAATGTTTAGATGCCATGGCAGAAATGTTTCCAGATGCAGAGGGGGAGCTTGTGCATTCTAATCCCTTTGAGTTAGTTATTGCTGTTTTGCTTTCTGCACAATGTACAGATAAATTGGTTAACAAGGTAACAGCAGATTTGTTCCAAAAATATAAAACACCGGAGGATTATCTTGCGGTGCCATTAGAAGAAGTGGAAAATGATATACGTTCTATTGGTTTATACCGGTCCAAGGCAAAAAATATCCAAAAGCTTTGCCGGACATTAATTGATAATTATAATGGGGAAGTCCCGAAAACGAAAGACGAATTGGTTAAACTTGCCGGTGTCGGCAGAAAAACAGCAAATGTCGTTGCTTCTGTTGCTTTTAATGAACCGTCAATTGCCGTGGATACCCATGTGGAACGGGTATCCAAGCGCTTAGGTATCTGCAGATGGAAGGACAGTGTTGTAGAAGTAGAAAACACACTGATGCGCAAGGTCCCAAGAGATGAATGGAGTGTCACACATCATCGGATGATTTTCTTTGGGCGCTATCATTGTAAAGCCAGGAATCCCAATTGTCCCGAGTGTCCATTATTGTATCTCTGCAGAGAGGGAAAAAAGCGGATGAAGAAAATAGAGGTATGAGCTCCTTAGAAAAAACAATAAAAAATAATCCCGGCCCATCAAAAAGGACCGGGATTATTTTTTTATTCCTCTGTGTTTTCTTCATCATTGCCATTGTTGTTGTCTGATTCGTTCTGAGGCGCAGGGTCATCCGTGCTTTCCTCATCGGAATTGCTTTCTTCCTGCGGCGCTTCCTGATTATCTGAATCCCCGTTGCTGTCACCATTATCGGAGGAATCATTATTTTCTTCTTCATTCCCATTATTTGAATCATTATCATCTGTATTCGTATCTTCGGATGAATCCGATTCAGAGTCAGATCCCGAATCGGAATCGGAGCCAGAGTCAGATTCCGATTCTTCCCCGTTCTCATCTTCTGGGGGCTCTTCCTCTTCCGTTTCTTCTTCGTCTTCTTCCTCTTCTGCTTCAGGCACAGTCACACTTGTAGATGAAGAAGGGCCGCGAAGATCGCTGTTTTCTTCACTTATTGGCGTGACGGAAATATTGTAGTCGCCTGGGGTAACTCCGCTTATGTTGATACTATTTGAGCCTACATTTTCAGTATCTCCATTTACGCTTACTTCAAAGTTAGCGGATGGGCCATCATAGCTCCATGAAACATTAATGGTTTCATCTCCGTCATATTCAGCGGAAAGACCGCTCACTTCTGGTATTTCCTCTTCTTCTTCCTCTTCTTCGTCATCCTCGCCGCCAGGTACTTGAACACTTGTTGTAGCCGGGTCGCTGCTTAATGAGCCTCTTTCGGCTATAACCTGTATCGTATACTCTGCGCCTTCTTCCACATCCGAAATTTCCATGGATGTGTCACTGGTAGAAGAGAGGGACTGCATACTGCCGCCATCAATGCTGGCACTTACGTCGAAATTAACGTCTTCTTCCGAATCAGTATCATAATCCCAAGAGACTTCAATGGAATTATTGTCTTCATTATAGCTTCCAGACAGTCCGCTTACTGCGTCCAGCTCTTCATAGCGTTCAGAAACCTGACTCGGTTCCGTGCCCTTGACAAATAACTCTGTTACTTTGTTATCACTTGGTGTACTGTCACTTGCTAAGGCAGCCGGATTCGTTCCTTTTTCAATCGTCAACTCAACAACAGAATCTGGACGCGTAAAGTCAGGTGTATCCATTCCTTCTGATAAATGACTCATTGTCTGTCTGAACATTTGCTGAGACAGGGTAGTATCCTGGAGTGGTACACGGCCGCTGCCTTCTGAATCATAACCGCCAGTCCACGCTGCTATCGTATAGTTGGTCGTGTAACCGACAAACCAGGCATCCCGGCTTCCTTCTTGACCATCCATTGTCGTTGTTCCGGTCTTACCAGCAACGTTCACTCCAGGCACTGCTGCATTTGTGCCCGTACCAGAGCTGACAACAGATTTTAGCATATCCGTTACCATATAAGCCGTGTAATCTTCCATCACTTGTTCAGATTCCGGTGTTAAATCAATTTCCCGGCCATCTGAGAATTCTACTTTGGTTACGGCGTATGGCTCTGTGTAATTCCCTTCATTCCCAAATACGCTATATGCTCCAGCCATTTGCATCGGGGTAACTTCTGTTGCTGTCCCGCCAATTGCTTCACGGAGATCAAGGTTATCTGAATCAAATTCAAAGCCCAGATTTTCAGCAAATTCCTTGGAATTTTCAGGACCGACTTCTTCCATCAGTTTTACTGCTGGGACATTTAGCGATTGCTGCAGTGCATATCTCGCAGTTACCCAGCCGTTATAGGTTCTAGTGGCATTCCTTATTGGATTCGAACCTTCAATTTCATAAGGGCCTTCATCATCTAACTGATGGTACGTTGACATTTGATTATATTCAATCGCCGGTCCATAAGACATAATCGGTTTTGCAGTGGAACCAGCCTGTGTTGTACCTCTTGTAGCATAATTAAAACCGCCTTCGTTATTCAGACTGCCGCCGATTGCTTGAATAGCACCGGATTGTGTATCTAATACAACCATGGCTCCCTGTGTATTATCAGGATAACTGATTGACGATTCTTCTTCATCAAGCAGGCTTTCAACATATGGCTGTGCATCGGGATCAAGCGTTGTATATACTTTCAACCCATCCGCATCAAGCTCTACATCGTCTAGTTTTTCGTCGATTTCTTGACGAACCTGATCAATAAATGCATCGTATGGTGTCGGATCAGGACGGTCTTCTGTTAATAGAGAAGTAACATCGACACTTCTTGCCTCATCTGCCTCTGCTTCTGTAATCTTGCCATGGCGCACCATTAAATTTAACACGGTGTTCATTCGTTCTTCCGTCAATTCCGGATTTTCAAATGGGTTATAGGCTGTCGGCCGCTGTGGCAAACCAGCTAAAATAGCAGCTTCCGGCAAAGTAAGATCATTTAAATCCTCTTTTCCAAAATAGGTTTCTGCTGCCTGAGCAACACCATAGGAATGACTGCCGTAAAAAATACTGTTTAAGTACATTTCCATGATTTCTTCTTTGCTATATTGTCTTTCCAGCTTCATCGCCATCCACATTTCCTGGACTTTAATGCTTACTTTTTTCTCATTACTTAAAAATGCACGCTCTACCACCTGCTGTGTAATGGTACTTGCACCCTGAGAGCCAAATCCGCCAGTAAAGTTTCCACGGATTGCTCCGCCGATACGTCTGACATCGATTCCGTTATGGTCAAAAAAGCGGACATCCTCTGTCGCTGTTACAGCATCGATTAGTAAATCCGGCAGTTCTTCAAACCTTACTTCCTGTCTTTGTTCATCTGAACTTAAATTGGCAAATTGATCGCCATTTTTATCATAAAGTGTCGAAGCAAAAGGAACTGTTAACTGATCTTCATCAATATCCGGTGCGGTTGCAATCCAATAGGCACCAACAGCAGTTCCGCTTAAGAATAAAATCAATAATAATAACAAAGTAATTTTAATGATTTTTTTCCAAATCGGCTGTTTCTTTTTCTTCTTTGTTTTCTTTCCTTGCTGCTTTCTTCTAGCAGCTCTTGTTTGGCTCGTTTGATCTGCCATTTTTTATACCTCCATATCTATAGGTAGAGCTTATCAACAACAGATAAAAAATCAACTTTTTTCTGGTAATGAAAGGGGACAGGGTGTCCCAATTGTTTTACATGATTATAAGAAATTGATTTCTTACCACCATCAAATTGCTCCTCCCAGCAAACAAATAAATCTTTTGCATCGAATAGATAAGTTTCTTCATAAGCTCTAAACCGTAAAATAATAAAGCTGATTCCACCGTGCTTTATTACTTGCTGCATGTGATGAACTTGATGTTCATGGATATTGGCAAGCGGAAAGGATGTTTTATTTTTCGTTTCCTTTGCCTCAAAATCAATATACTTTCCTTTATAAATGCCGTTGTAATCAGTAGTTGATGCTTGTTTAAAGTATGCTTCGGTAATTACTGCAGCACTCCGTCTTGGGTAATGGACATTTACAATTTGCACGGGTGTCGGTTTTTTATGAATAACTGCCTGTCCTTGTATTCGATAAAAATCAGTGGTTTCATTTATTTCTTCTTCAAGCGTCATTCCTCTCCTGCTAAAACTTGTTTGCTTTGGTTTTATGGTTAGTGGTTTCCGCTGACCATTTGGATAATTCATTTTGCCAAGCCTCCTAACACTCTATCCTAAATGAAAAACAGCAATATTGAAACATTACTGTTTCGGGCAGGATACATATAAAACCAGTACACCATATATTATAATATAAATTCAAGAAGGAAACGAATTATAGCGTGCGAAATCTGAAAAGATATGGACAAAATATGGAGAAATCAAATCATGTACTTTCCTTTGCCTCAGCCTTACATAGTCTACGCAAAAATGCATCTATTCATAAGGGTTGAAGCTTAAAAAATAACCTAATTATATTTCGCGGGCAGGGTGCACCCGCAAAATAAAATTAGGTTATTTGCTGAAAATACTTTTTAACTTAAGTGGAAGGACGGTCAGGACCTGCTATTTTTTTATCTCTTGTTTTCTCATTGTTATTCTTTTTGTTATTTGCATTCGTTTTTTGCTGTCCTTTTGACGGTTTCATGAATATTAACCTCCTTTTTCCTTGTAAATAGCTGCTTTCGTTTATTTACTGTATTCCTCTTGAAGGAAGAGTTGATGAAACCTCCAGCAGCATAAGGCTTCAATATATAGCTTGTCTAATTTTGTGCAAATCATTACAGTTTTGCACTAGTTTTGTTTTGATTATTCTAGTTTTGTCGAATGGGAAGGAGGTTTCCCTTCTCACGTGGAATAAGTAGCGCATCCACTTTTAGAAACGAACGATTTTATTTTTAAATATATAGGAGGAGAATAAAATATGTTACTTTCAAAATCTGCCCTTCCCGAAGAAAATAAAGGATACAGCAAAAAGGATATGGAAGCACAAATAGAACAAATTCAGGAACAGCTTGCATTAATTCATTTTAAGTTAAAAGCAAAAGTAGATAGTGAAGTATGGGTGCAATTTCAAACAAAAACAAATAGTTTAAAACAAACCGAACTGGAATTTCAAAGACTAAAACAGCTATTATAATCATTTACAGGTGATTTTATGTGTTGTTCATGACTTTTCTATCTATTATATGATAAAATTTATTTAACGATTTTATATAAAAGCATGCAGTTTGAAATTGAAGGATGACTATTTAAAATGAAACTCAGCGAACAAACAGAGAAGTTAAATCACCATTTAGAAACACTTCGGGAGAGGTTTGAGAAAAGCGAAGCTCCCAGTGACCGAAAAGACCGTTCATTTTTTAATATGGTAAAAGCAGAAACAGCTCCTATCTATGATTTATTAGAAAGCTGGGAGAGAGATGCTTCAGCCGCAGTAAAAGAAAGAAAAGCGTCCGTTCACCCAAATCAAGTTCAATCAACAAGGGAGAATATGGAATTATTGTTAATGCATAGTTATTATTTGGATGTCAGAAGAAAAAGATATATGGAATTATATACATCCATTCGATATGTTTTTGATTTACTGCTGGATACCTTGGAAGAAGAAGATAAATAAAGAGAGATGCGAAAGCGTCAGGAGGAACATTCACATGAAAGAAAAATTACTCGAAGAAGCAATTCAAATCAGAGCTAGAGCGTATGTACCCTATTCCGAATTTCCGGTAGGTGCCGCACTGTTAACAAGCTCAGGGAAAATCTATACGGGATGCAATATCGAAAATGCTGCCTATCCATCTACCTGCTGTGCAGAACGGGTTGCTATTTTTAAAGCTATTTCGGACGGAGAGACAGAATTTACAGAGATGGCTGTTGCAGCAGATACAAAACGTCCAGTGCCTCCATGCGGGACGTGCAGGCAGGTGATGAGTGAATTTTTTGCTCCTGATATGACCATCCACTTAACTAATTTAAACAAAGATGTACAGACGCTAACTACAGATCAATTATTACCTTTTTCATTCCAAAAGGAAGATATGGATTAAAAAGCCTTTGCGTTTATCAGAAAGCGTCAAACCGGCAATGATAAACTTTTTTTAAATGGAAATATTGGAGAGATTTATAAATTTTAGAAGGAGACTGATATTCAGTTTCCTTTTTTATGTTATAATAGCTTTAATAAATATAGAATAATGTTAAAATAAAAACACATGATGAAAAATGATAAGTAATAGTATATTTCAGAGGTGATTTGGTAATGAGTATTGATCGCGTTCAACTTAATGGAAAGAAAATTTTAGAAAAAGATTTTAAAACAGGAATCAGAGGGTATTCTCAGGAAGAAGTAGATGAATTTTTAGATATCATTATTCAGGATTATGATAATTTCAAACAGGAAATTGATCGTCTAAACGAAGAGATCGAAAAATTGAAAAGCAATCGTCCAGCAGCAGAAACACCTAGAGCACGTTCTACACAGCAAAGCTCACAGGTTAATTATGACGTGTTAAAACGCTTATCCAATCTTGAAAAAGCTGTATTTGGAAAAAGATACGCTGATTCAGAAGAATAACTGAAGAGATGATTGATTTTTTTAAAGAACTTTGCTAAACTGTTTTAGGCTGCTTAAATGTCTATGTAATCGCTATGTCCATTTTTGGATGTAGAGGAAAGTCCATGCTCACACAGGCTGCGATGCCTGTAGTGTTCGCGCTTGATGAAATCATAAGTCAAGGTAGTTTTTAATAAACTAACGGCAGACGAGCTGTACTAAGTCACTTTTTGTGATATGTCAGCTCTCTTGAAAGTGCCACAGTGACGTAGCTGGTTTGGAAACATACCAGGTGGAACGAGGTAAACCCCGCGAGTGAGCAACCCAAATAATGGTAGGGGCATCCTTTAGTAGGGAATGGAACCGAACAAGGGACAGCAACAGCTGTAGATAGATGATTACAACCGGCGTACAAGGCTTGACCACCGTTTGCAGTACAATGGAACAGAACATGGCTTACCGGACATTTAAAGGTCGTGCTGATGAACAAACAGATTCTATTTCCAATTAAATGAAATAGAATCTTTTTTTCTTTTAATGATAAACCTACTAATAATGACTAATGACCGAGAGGAATATTTAAAAATGAAACAAGTAACTTTAATTGCTACAGCAGCGATGGGACTTGAATCAATTGTTGCAAAAGAAGTAAGAGATCTTGGATATGAAGCCACAGTAGAAAACGGAAAAGTTATCTTTGATGCGCCAATTTCCGCTATCCCAAGATGTAATTTATGGTTAAGAACCGCTGACCGCGTAAAAATTCTTGTCGGCAAATTTCAGGCCAAGACATTTGATGAATTATTTGAACAGACTAAGGCGCTTCCCTGGGAAAGTTATATTGATGAAACAGGGCAGATACCTGTATCAGGCAAATCTGTCAAATCGACGCTATACAGTGTGCCAGATTGTCAAGCCATTGTGAAAAAAGCAATTGTAGAACGAATGAAATTAAAATATGGACTCATAAATAAGCTGGAGGAATCCGGAGCGCTCTACAAAACAGAAATTGCTCTATTAAAGGATGAAGCAACACTGACGATTGATACTTCCGGGACAGGCTTACACAAGCGAGGATACCGTGTCGGGCAAGGGGAAGCTCCTTTAAAAGAGACACTTGCAGCAGCGCTTGTTCAATTAACCAACTGGAAGCCTGACCAGCCCTTAATCGACCCATTCTGCGGCTCTGGAACGATTTTAATCGAGGCTGCACTCATCGGCCAAAACATTGCACCCGGATTTAATCGTGAATTTGCTTCAGAGGAATGGAGTTTTGTAAAACAGAAGCATTGGGATGCGGCTTTTGGAGAAGCAGAAGAGGTAGCGAACTATGACCAGCCTTTATTTATCACTGGTTCGGATATCAGCCATCAGCTGATTGAAACAGCACAGGCAAATGCGCTGGAAGCAGGGCTTGGTGATTTGATTGAGTGGAAGCAGATGCAGGTCAGCGATCTTACAATCAAGCAAAAGGACGGGTATTTAATCACGAACCCGCCATACGGAGAACGTTTAAGCGATAGGGAAGAAGTAGAGAAAATGTATCAGGATCTGGGGACTATCATGCGTCATCATCCATCCTGGAGCGCATACATTATTACGGCGTATGAGCAATTTGAAAAAGTATTTGGTAAACCAGCTACAAAGAAACGTAAGCTGTTTAATGGTTTTATCCAGACGAATTATTATCAATATTTCGGGCAGAAAGAGGATTAGAACCCCTCGTAATCATGCATTAAAGACGGCAGCAGGTAATCATGGAAAACGATTACCTGCTGCCGTCTTTTATTATTTTTCAAATGAATTCTTTTTGTCTTGTTCAGACACGTGCTTTTCTGCAATCCATTTAAAAAATTCTTTTTCAATTTCCGTTAACTCACGGTCCAGCTTATGCTTAAAATCAGTTTCGAGATGTTTATATATTTTTCTGTTCATCATTTATTGAATTTCTTCCCCTTATAAAATACCGTCAAATGGAGGAGATCCTGGCGGTGCATTTTGAATAATATCTATCATCGGAATCGTATATGCAAATAATATCAAAGCAATTGTGATTCCAATCCACAGCTTCCAATTTTCCATCCATTGCGGTGTAGGCTGTGCATCCTCTTCTTCTTCCGCAATAGGGTATTCTTCTTCCCCTTTAGGAGCAAATGCGATTAAATCCACAAAAATGTATACCATCAGTACAATACCGATAAATAAGAGGGTGCCTCCAACAGCCTGTGCAGTCTGATAACCAACCCATTCTGCCGCTTGCTCGGTACCGCCGTATTCGGAGAAGGAGGATCTTCTTGGTCCTCCTAAAAGTCCTTGAATATGCATTGCCCCAGACATAATCAGCATCCCGACAGCCCAAATAATGGTTTGATAAATTCCCAGCTTATGAATCTTTGGCGTCAGCTTTCTGCCTGTTAAATGCGGTATTAACCAGTATGCAATCCCAAAGAAAGTGAGGAGTACTGTCGTTGCAATCGTTAAATGAAAGTGTCCTGTTACCCAAATCGTATTATGAACAAGCGTATTCAATTGGTGAGATGCGTTAATAATACCGCCTGCTCCGCCAGGTATAAACGCAAGCATTCCGACAAACGGAGCTACAAAACGGACGTCCTTCCAAGGCAATTTTTTAAACCAGTCAAACAGTCCGGTTGCACCCTGTTTTCTGCCTGTAGTTTCAAACATAGCAAACATTGAAAATGCAGTCATTAAACTTGGTACAATAACCATAAAGGTAAGAACTACCTGAATAAACTTCCATGTTGGATCAATTCCAGGCTCTGTAAGCTGATGGTGAAAACCAACAGGAATGGAGAAAAATAAGAATAAAACAAAGGAAAGCCTTGCTAACGAATCACTGAATATTTTTCCGCCAATAATCTTTGGTATAATCGCGTACCATGCCATATATGCAGGCAATAACCAGAAATAAACCAGCGGATGGCCAAAATACCAGAATAATGTCCGGCTTAACAGAACATTAATCGTCTCTGCATACCCTAATGACCATGGGATAAATTGGACCAGCACTGCGACTGCCACACCAATGGAACAAATAACCCACATAATCATATTAATCGTAACCATAAATGCTAACAGCGGTGTTTTCTGACCTGGATGCGCTTTTTTCCAAACATAGACCTGATGCCAATTTACAAAAGCCGAAATCCAAGAGCCAACGACCACAAGCGCAAGCCCGATATAAAAGATAGGGTGTGCTTTTAATGGCGCATAGAAGGTATATAGAACATTTGCTTCTCCCAGTAAAATGGCTGTTCCTGTTAAAGCTGTTCCTATCGTCATCGTCCAAAAAGACAGCCAGCCCAGCTTCCGTTGTTTATCGGACATTCCGACGGTTTTACCTAATAAGGAATATTGAAAGCCGATAATGAAGAAGGTAGTCAGTACTAATGCCAGGATAACGCCGTGTAAAGTAAGAATTTGATAATAGCCGATACCAAGCGGAAGTTCAAAATCGCCTGAACGCACCAATACTTGTAATAACCCCATTAATCCTCCAATAAATAAGGAAATAAATGCAACATACATAAAGGAAAGATATAATTTCGCTTCCGGTTTTGTAATCGGTAAGGGTGTTACATTAATTTCTTCATTCGGCTGCTGTTTCATTGCCAGACTCATCGTCGACCACCTCCACTGTCGCAAACATCATATGGTGTCCTACACCACAATATTCATTACATACTAATGTAAATTCTCCCGTTTGATTAAGCTCTACTTCCAAGCTGCTGATATATCCGGGCTCCACCATCATATTGACGTTGGTGCCGGCGATATTTAATCCATGGATAACATCGGTTGTAACTGCCTGAAATAAAACGGTTGATCCTTTAGGTATTTCAATGTGAGATACCGCGTTACCTTCCTCGTCATCACCTAAATCGTAATTGAAGGTACTCGCAACAATATTAACAATATATCTATCATCATCTACTTGTGTCAGTCCGAGGTTTTCTCTCTCGAAGGCCTCGTTTGTTTCTACATTCTCAGGGTCAATGGTCGCACCGTGACTTTGCGGATGTGTACCTAAATAGAATGCCCCGAATCCAAGTATCAGCAGAAATAATACAAGTGCTCCGCCGCCGAAGATAAGCCATATCTTCTCGTATTTGTGTAAGTGCATCTTCTTTCTCCTCCTTCTTTATCGCGATAAAAATAATAAAAATACTGCAAACCAGCTGATAAGAATAACAACCCCTATAGTGATAACGGAAAAAAATGTACCCTTTAAATTAGGTTCAGGTTTTTTCATGTGATTCACCCCTTTTGTAACTTCTTGCCTATATGACTATCATATCGAAAATAAGTCTTGTGTACGTTATCAAATCGCACTTTTCACAATTCGTTCACTTATTCACAAATAAGGTGATTTGACTATTTTACAAACTTTTTGGTTAGAAAAGTTTATGTCTTTTTGGTGAACAAATAAAGAAAATCATTGACAAAATGTAATAGTACGGATTCAAAAAGTATGGTCCATTTTATAGGGTTTTTGCCTATCTCCTTATGAGGGAAGCATTGCATCATGCATGATATAAAAAGGGGACGGAGGGTTGGACTGGTTTGTTTAAAGCAATGAGATTTTCTATGTTTCCTGCAAAAGCAGGCAAGGCAATTCGATTATTCACTTCGATGGCATCCGCAGCAGAGGTGAGACCTTACCTGAAGGAATCATTCTTGATTACCAATAAAAAAAGCAGAACCCCTCTCAAGGATCCTGCTTGCATCTATAATAGTTTTTATTTTTTCTCAACGTTTGCCGCTTGTGGACCGCGTTCGCCTTCCACTACATCGAAGACAACTTCTTGTCCTTCTTCTAATGTTTTAAAGCCTTCTTCTTGAATAGCAGAATAATGTACGAAAATATCATTCCCTTCCTCTAATTGAATAAACCCGTAACCTTTTTCTGCATTAAACCATTTTACTACTCCGTTTTCCATGTTAAATTTCCTCCTAAATACTTCCACGTAAAACGCGTGTGATTACAAAGCAGAAGAACGAAATATGAAAAAGGCAGCCTCCGATAGAAGAACGGGATCATAATCATCCACTTCTGTCTATCGAAGCTGCCTTTACTTTCTAATGATTCCGTGCTATCTTCTTTGCTTGTACCCATATTAGCTTAAATTTTTTTCGTAGTCAAGAAAACCTTACCATTTTCTATAATAATCAAAAGGTTTTGAATATATATGATTTATTTTCTTTTCTCTAAATGGATTAATTTAAAGTTGAGAAACATATAGGCCATGAATTTCTGTTATAATAGGGTTGTTTAAAAACCTAAGGATAGATAAAGGGAAATGAAATAATATAGTCAATATAAGCTCTTGCTAAAATATTTTAAGTTCAGGAGACATATTATATAGAGGAGGATTATAAATGCAGGGAGAACAAGGCTACTTAGATTTATGCCGTAAAATATTAGCCACGGGAGAGAATCGTGATGATCGGACAAACACAGGTACTTATTCCGTTTTTGGCCATCAAATCCGATTTGATTTACAGAAGGGGTTCCCGTTGTTAACTACAAAAAAAGTTCCGTTCCGATTGGTTGCTACTGAATTATTATGGTTTATCAAAGGAGATACAAACATCCGTTATTTACTGGAACATAATAATAATATCTGGAACGAATGGGCTTTTGAGAAATGGATTAAAAGCGCGGAGTATACAGGCCCGGATATGACAAACTTTGGGATACGCAGCCAAGAGGACGCTGCCTTTAAAAAAGAATATGACCAGCAAATGGAGCTGTTCAAAGAGAAAATACTCCAGGATGATACCTTCGCTCAGACGTATGGCGATTTGGGTTCTGTCTATGGGAAACAGTGGAGAGATTGGAAAACATCTAAAGGAGAATCCATCGATCAATTAAAAGAAACCATTGAAGCAATTAAAAACAACCCAAACTCCAGACGCCACATTGTATCTGCTTGGAACCCGGAGGATATTCCGACGATGGCCCTGCCTCCATGTCATACGCTGTTTCAGTTTTATGTAGCGGATGGAAAATTATCCTGTCAGCTCTATCAGCGCAGTGCGGATGTGTTTATCGGTGTTCCGTTCAATATTGCCAGCTATGCACTGTTAACGCATTTAATTGCACATGAATGCGGGTTAGAAGCGGGCGAGTTTGTTCATACCTTTGGAGACGCACATATCTATTCCAATCATATAGAACAGGTCAACCAGCAGTTAGAAAGAGATATCCGGGAGATGCCGGCATTAAAGATAAATGCCTCTGGAAAATCGATTTTTGATATTGAAATAACGGATTTGGAAATCGAAAATTATCACCCGCACCCAGCCATTAAAGCGCCAATTGCCGTTTAAATAATGAAGCATACACAACTGAATGGAGGCTAACGCATGATTTCATTACTATTTGCCGCTAGCAGGAATAATGTGATCGGCTATCAAAATGGGATGCCCTGGCATTTGCCGCAGGACTTAAAATTTTTTAAAGAGAAGACAACAGGAAATACGATTATTATGGGAAGAAAAACATTAGAATCGATGAACGGGCCTCTTCCGAAGCGGCGTAATGTTGTGCTGACCAGAAATAAAGATTTTGCACTCGACGGGGTAGAAATTATTCATGACTTATCTGATGTAGAGCGCTGGAACGAAGCACACCCAGAGAAAGAATATTTCATCATCGGCGGCGGAGAGATTTATGAACAGGCATTGCCTATCGCTGACCGCATATATATTACACGGATTGACGAAGAATTCCCCGGCGATACATTTGCGCCGGATTTTGATGAAGCGGCGTGGGAGCTGACGGAAAAGGAAAAAGGCATAAAAAATGAGAAAAATCCGTATGACTATTATTTTCTGCAGTACGACCGCAAAAATTAACTTGTCTAACGATTTCTAAACATGCTATGATGGAAAGAGATTATGTTCTATTAGAGGACACAATATGAATAAAGAGGGTGTCAATGATGGGTATTGCAAGTATAGGCGTTCCAGGACTTATATTAATCGTGATATTAGCCCTTATTATCTTTGGACCTAATAAGCTTCCGCAAATAGGGAAGGCTGCCGGACAAACGCTGAAGGAATTTAAAAGTTCTACACGTGATTTAACGCAGGATATCACAGATGAGACAAAAGAGGTTAAGTCGATTGTGAAAGAAGAAAAATGAGTTTAGTCTCATATACGGAGTGAAGGATAATGAACATATTTTCAAATATCGGATTTCCCGGTTTAATTTTAATCATTATTGCTGCTTTAATTGTCTTTGGTCCAAATAAACTTCCTGAAATCGGAAGAGCGCTTGGAACAACATTAAAAGAGTTTAAAAATGCAAGTCAGGATATTTTAAATGACAATCCTAAAAAGAAACAATAATCAAATGCAGAGGTGTAGGGATTATTCCTTGCATCTCTTTTGTGTCATCAGTTAAAAAGGTGGGGTGAACTATGTCTGAACCAGAAGAGCAGATACCTGGAGAAAAAGAAATGAACGTTGGAGGACATTTGACAGAACTCCGAAATCGTTTAATTGTTACAGCGATTATATTCTTATTGTTTTTTATTGTCGGTTTTATTAATGTGAAAAGCATTTATCAGTTTTTTGTAGATGATATTGATATGCAGCTGACAGTCATCAGCCCAGCTGAGATTATTTGGATCTATTTTTCCATCGCAGGATTACTTGCCTTTGCCGCAACGATACCTGTTATCGTATATCAGCTTTGGGCATTTGTCAGTCCCGCTTTAACCGCAAAAGAAAAGCGAGTATCCTTAGGGTACATACCGGGATCATTAATTTTATTTGTACTGGGGCTTGTCTTTGGTTATGTGGTATTTATTAAATTGATTTTTCCATTTTTATTATCTTTGAATGATGATATGTTTAATATTATGTTTACCGTGGATCGCTATTTTGGATTTTTATTAAAAATAACACTGCCATTCGCCTTTTTATTTGAGCTTCCGGTGGTAACCATGTTCCTGACAAGCCTGGGGATATTAACTCCGGCATTTATGGTGAAAAACCGTAAATATGCTTATTTTATTTTAATTGTTGTCGGGGTATTGATAACACCGCCTGATTTTTTTCTGCAGATTGTTGTAGCAATACCGTTAATCGTTATTTATGAACTGAGTATCCAATTATGTAAGATGGTATATCGAAAGAAACAAGCACAACATGAAGCCTTTATGAATGAATAGGGGAGGGGAACTATGCGTCAATCTTTTTATCAATTCTTATTAACACATCGCGGGAAATTGGAGCAGGATGATTATTCTCAACTAGCAGATTGGGCATTCTACGATCATCATTTCCCGAAATACGCTGAAACGTATGATGAAATCAGCGAATACCTTGAATGGAATAGTCCATTTCCTGCTGCATTGGCAGCGTTTGATGCACTTTGGTCGGAATATGAATGGAAACACAGCAGCTGAAACAGGCTGCTTTTTTCATGGAGAAATCATATTAGTTCATCGCAAAAGCTTAAAGTAAGAAGTTAAACAAACGTTTGATTAATGACTTTTTGACGAATATCGGATGATTTCGACATTCTTTTGGCTTCCCAGCTGTTTAATTGGTGATTCCTGCGGTTTCCCGGGAAATGATTGCATGAATACGGGGGAATGTCTACACAGTTATATGGCTTCCGCATATTCTATAGCAGAACACAAAAAAGAGTAAATATGGATGGATAAGGGGTGGATAGTGATGGTTTTTCCACGCAGAAATCAAATGCCTCGTTCGCCGCAGCCCCCTTTTCGTAATGGACGCCATGATTTGAGAGGAATCCCGAGAGAAATAAGAAACACAAACGGAGCTGTAAATACAAAAGGCGAATCAAGAGGATTAGCAAGTTTATTGTCCGGGTCGGGAGGCGGAGGTGTCACGCAAAGCCTGGCTCAATCAGGAGGCGTTTCTACGCTTTCTAAAACGTTGGGAGGGGTACAGCAGGTTCTGGGTGTTGTACAATCAACAGCACCCTTAGTGCAAGAGTATGGACCGATGATTAAGAATCTCCCTTCGATGTACAGGATGATGAAGGCTTTTAAAACATTCAGCAAGGAAGACAGTGAGGAAATATCAGAGGAAGAGCGTATTCCTCCAGAACGTCCAAATCAAACAGCAGAAATCAATAAGCAGCCGGAGCAGATGGCAAAAATCAAAGAAGAACCTGTACAAAATAGAGAAAAGGGTGTTTCTACACCGAGATTATATGTTTAAGTCAAGCAGAAGGCTGAAATTATGATTAAAATAAGCCTTCTGCTTGATTTTTTTTTATAAAAAAGGAAAAATAGGGGGAGAGTATAGAAAAGAAGGAAAATAGCGATTGGAGGAAAAAAAGTATGTCACAACAAAAAGAACTCGCCACTTTTGCAGGAGGATGTTTTTGGTGTATGGTAGAGCCGTTTTATGAACGTCCCGGGGTAATCAGCATTCGTTCCGGATATACTGGCGGTCACGTAGAAAATCCAACCTATGAGCAGGTTTGCTCCAATACAACAGGACATGTTGAAGCGGTTCAAATAGAATATGACCCAAGCATTATGCCATATGAAGAGCTTGTAGAAACATTTTGGCAGCAAATTGACCCGACTGACGCAGACGGCCAATTTAATGATCGTGGTGAATCCTATCAAACAGCTATTTTCTATCACGATGAAGAACAGAAAGAAATAGCGGAGCATTCCAAAGAATTGCTGCAGCAAAGCGGAAAATTTAAAAAAGATATTGTTACGCCGATTCTTCCGGCTAAACCATTTTATGAAGCGGAGGAAGAGCATCAGGATTATTATAAGAAACGCTCTTTTCATTATAGAATGTATAAAAAAGGATCTGGACGAGAAGAATTTATCAAAGAGAATTGGCAAAATAAGCCTTCTGCAGAAGAATTACAAGAAAAGTTGACACCGCTGCAATACCATGTCACGCAGGAAAATGGGACAGAGCGTCCGTTTGACAATGAATATTGGGATAATAAAGAAGAAGGTATTTACGTCGATATTATTTCCGGCAAGGTTCTTTTTTCATCAAAAGATCAATACGATGCCGGCTGTGGCTGGCCAAGCTTCACCAAGCCAGTTGACCCGCAGCAGGTTACAGATGTGACGGATACTTCTCATGGTATGATCCGTACCGAAGTACGCAGTAAACAATCTGATTCGCATTTGGGACATGTTTTTGAAGATGGACCAAAAGAAGCGGGAGGATTACGCTATTGTATGAACTCTGCTGCAATGCGTTTTATTCCAAAGGACAAAATGGAAGAAGAAGGGTATGGAAACTTTTTATATCTATTCAAATAGATTATAATATTATTATGTAAACAAGAGAAGGGGAACAAAAGAATGATTCATAAAGACTGGGAGAACAGCGAAACTATTAAACAAATCACATGTGTACATGCTAATGCCAAGAAATTTATCGTTGACCGTAAGCTTACACCGGGGAAGGTGTATGATGTAAAAAATGAAACAGAAGAGTTTTACTTTATTATTGACAATAGCGATCGGATAGCAGGATTCAGAAAAGATTACTTTGAAGAAAAATAAAGCAAAAAATAGCATGAGATAAGCCTTCTGCTTTGGAGAAAGTCTTATCTCATGCTTACATAAAGCGTTTCTTTTTATTTTAAAATGCGTTATAATGATTTAATATGTCAATAATATTGGTAAAGAGGAGGAGAATCTCGTTGGCTTTCATTATTACTTCACCATGTAAAACAGAAAAAGCGGGGGAATGTGTAGAAGTTTGCCCTGTTGATTGTATAGAAGAAGGCGAAGATATGTTCTATATCGATCCGGATATTTGCATCGATTGCGGTGCATGTGAGGCAGTTTGTCCAGTAGAAGCAATCTATATGGAGGATGAAGTGCCGGAAGAGGAGAATGAATATATTTCATTGAACCGGTTATTTTTTGAAAATCGTTAATTATACAAAGGCTGCTTCCTTTTATAGAAGCAGTCTTTTTCTATATCCTCATATTTATTCTTTTCTATTTCTGTTGAGTAATGATTACGTGAACAGGAGATACTAAAGAAAATATGTAAATGTGAGGTGCATTAAATATGGATATAAAATCAATTTGGCAGGCAGATACCGCATTCCAAGACTTTCCCAAGCTCGATGAATCAAAGAAAACAGAAGTTTGCATCGTCGGGGCCGGATTAACAGGAATCACTGCTGCGTATCTGCTCTCGAAAAAAGGCATAAAAGTTATCCTGATAGAAGCTGACCGTGTGCTGAGTGGTGTGACTGGACATACTTCAGCAAAAATCACTGCCCAGCATGGTATCATTTATTCAGAACTGATTGAAACCATGGGCGAGAAAAAAGCAAAACAATATTATCAGGCCATGCAAGAAACCATGCATTTTATAAAAAATGAAATCAAGGAAAACCAGATTGATTGTAATTATGAAGAACAGGATGCGTTTCTATATACAAATGATAACGCTTATTTAGCGCAATTAGACAAGGAAGCAGAAGCATATAAGACCTTAGATATTCCAGGAGAGCTTACCTCAGAGATGCCGCTGGAGATTCCTTTTAAAAAAGCGTTAAAAATGACTGGACAAGCCCAATTTCATCCTTTAAAGTATTTACAATTTATGCTAGAGGAAGCTGTAAAAAACGGCACAGAGGTTTACGAGCAAACTGTTGCAATGAAGCTGGAATATAATAGACAGCATACGGTCTTAACAAAGGATAAGCACCGTGTTGCATGTGATTATCTGATAGCAGCTACTCAATTTCCGTATATTGATCATCAAGGTCTCTATTTTGCCAAAATGTATGCAGAGCAATCTTATATTGTATCAGGAAAATACACAGGTAAATACCCGGGCGGAATGTATATTAATGTAGAAAATCCAACCCGTTCTATCCGGACAGCTACGTTAAATAATAAAGATACCTATCTTCTTATTGGCGGCGAAAACCACCGCTCAGGAGAAAGCACGGAGGAGAAATTATGCTATGACAATTTAAAGGCGTTTGCTAAAGAGCAATTTGAGATAACGGACATTTCTTATCAGTGGTCTGCACAGGACTTTACCACGCTGGATAAAATGCCATACATTGGCCCTATAACTGACGATGATCCTTCTATCTTCATTGCTACAGGCTATCGAAAATGGGGGATGACCAATGGCACATTAGCTGCAAATATTATAGCAGATAGTATTGCTGAAAAGGATGAAAATCCATACAATGAATTATTTTCTCCGGCACGTTTCGCTTCCAAGCCGATGCTAAAGAATCTATTCAAATTTAATATGGAGGTTGCCGCAGAGCTTTTAAAAGGTAAGCTGGATTTTATTCCGCCAGGGACAATAGATGATTTAGAAATAAATGAAGCCGTCATTACAAGGGTAAAAGGCTCTCGCGCTGGTGTTTATAAGGATATGGAGGAAAAACTGCATGTTTTGGATACGACTTGTACGCATCTAGGCTGTGAGGTCAATTGGAATAGTGCTGATAAAACATGGGATTGCCCTTGCCACGGGTCTCGTTACCATTATGACGGCGAGGTGTTGGCAGGACCTGCGAAAGAACCCTTAAGAAAATTATCTCTGGATGATTAATACAGAAAAGGAACACTCTTTTTTCAAATAAAAGTGTTCCTTTTTTTATGCAGCAATCATTGACTTAACTTTTAATCCCATTTAGTGTAATATGGATGAATCTAATAAATTTGGATAAAAAAATAGTTCAAATTTAGAAAAAAGCAGGTGATCATATTGGAAATGGAAATAGGTAATATTATTACGATGATTGGTTCTATCGTCATTTTTATTAATTTATTACTGGCACTAGGTGTGCTATTTTTTGAAAAAAGAGATGTCGGCTATACCTGGGCATGGCTGCTTATATTATTTTTCTTGCCCATTGTTGGATTTTTAATTTATATCTTTTTAGGCCGCAGTCTAAAACAGAATAACTTTTATGGCTTAACAGCAGAAGAACAAAAACTGCTTAAAGAAGAAGTAGACACACAACTAAAACTGATAGAGGAAGAAAAACGGGATGATATCCCATGGTTAAATCAGTACAATGACATTGTCACCATGAATTTACGCTCTTCTCACGGCAGATTATCAGAGGACAATGAAATTTTCATATTTAAGGATGGCCATAAAAAGTTTGATGCTCTGCTGAATGACATCAAGGAAGCGAAACAAGAAGTCAATGTGCAATATTATATAATTCAGCCCGATCAACTTGGGAAAAGATTAAGAGACGCATTAATTACTAAAGCAAAAGAAGGCGTAAAGGTCCGCGTTTTATACGATGAAGTAGGATCAAAAAAGTTGCCATCCCGATTCTTTGATGACTTAAAAAAGGCGGGAGGAGAAGTGCGTGTGTTCTTCCCATCCTTCTTAAAGCTGATTAACTTCCGAATCAATAATCGAAATCACAGAAAAATGGTCATTATTGATGGTGAATTCTCCTATATTGGCGGCTTCAACGTCGGCGATGAGTACCTTGGAGAGGATAAAAAATTCGGTTACTGGCGCGATACGCATTTGAAAATATACGGAAATGCTGTCAACGACATACAGGTCCGATTTATTATGGACTGGCACCAGGCTGGAAAGGATAAGCTTCATGATGATTATAAGAAGTTTTGCTTCCATTTAGAGAAGCACCATGGAACAAGCCCGGTGCAAGTTGTTTCCAGCGGTCCAAACTCTGAGACGGAGCATTTAAAGAATATGTATATTAAGATGATTCTCTCTGCAAAAGAGAGTGTCTGTATTCAAACGCCGTATTTTATACCGGATACGAGTTTCATGGATGCTTGTAAAATGGCGCTTTTATCAGGAGTAGACTTACGAATCATGATTCCTTGCAAGCCGGATCATCCGTTCGTGTATTGGGCTACATGGGCATATGCAGGAGATCTATTAGAATATGGAGCGAAAATATTGCTTTATGAGAATGGCTTTCTGCACGCAAAAACCATTGTAGTGGATAAGAAAATGGCTTCTGTCGGAACAATGAATATCGATTCCCGAAGCTTCCGGTTGAATTTTGAAGTAAATGCGATTACGTATGATGAAGCCGTTTCTAATGAATTGCATAATATATTTGAAGAAGATTGTAAGTTAAGCTCAGAGTTAACACTTGAACGCTACCATAAACGATCCTTATGGATTAAATTTAAAGAAGATATTTCCCGTTTGCTTTCACCAATTCTATAAAATAGAACGGGCACAGCTTTATCACGCTGTGCCCGTTCTATTTTTAATATTTAACGTTAAAAGAGGTATACTCCGGATCTCCGGAAAGCTTATTGACATCCATCTCATTTACTTTTGCAAATCGAGAGGGGCCTTTTTTAATTTCTTCAAGAAAACGGTCTACATTATTATCTTCTCCATATGCTTCAAAGGCTACTGCACCGTCATCTTCATTTTTTACCCAGCCGACAATATCATGATTCATCGCAGCATGTTGGGTAAAGTACCGAAACCCGACTCCTTGCACACGTCCTTGAACTCTAGCAGATACATACTTCATAGAAAATCACCTCTTAATAGATATGATAGCATAATTTATTTATCAATTTACAGTAAAGTGATATAATTACATACATAAATATTCTGAAAATTATAAAATGAAAAGAATAATTAATCAAAGTATCTGAGCAAGGAGGGAGGGGACGTATATGGAATGGATGATTAGAAATATTAATATGGAAGAGATAGACCAATTTGCATCGATTTTAAAAGAAGCCGCCGAATGGTTAAAGAGAACAAATAAGGAAATGTGGTATACTAGCGAACTTACCAAAGAAGCATTATTAGAAAAGTATGCACTGAATGAACTGTTTATTGGGTTTTTAAATGGGGAATCTGCTGGAACAATAATTGTTCAGGAACAGGATCACATATTTTGGCCGCATGAAAATAAAAATGACGCTTTATATTTGCATAAAATCGCTATACGCAGAAAGTATGCTAAAGAAGGCGTTTCTGTTAACCTGATAGATTGGGCTAAGCAGCAAGCCAAAATGCAACTGAAAAAATATATAAGATTGGATTGTGCAGCTGACAGACCTAATTTATGTTATTTTTATGAGTGTCAGGGATTTCAGCAAGTCGGCCAAAAGACGGTTGGTGAATTTTTTGTAGCTCTTTATGAATATCAGGTTTGAGATTAATAAATCATTTTGATTTAGCCGTATGAATGAACAATGGAATATAAAATCAAAAGTGTTAAAAATTTAATTTTGTCTCACTATCTAAAGTATACTTGGTTGTGAGATAGATTGTTTTATTAGTTCTCATAATAAATATTATGTAGGGGGCGTTATAGGAAATAAAAAAATTAAAGCTTTTCAATTCGATATTTATAGCTTCTCTTCTTCACAGAGTTAAAATCAATAAAATGAACACTATATTCTAGCACATCATTGGCGCTTAATTTATGTGCTTTTGCAAAATCCTTTATTTCAAGTAATAACTCTTTATCATAGGTTGTTTTATATTGAATACGATCTTTAGGGCGAGATTTTTTATCAAACTGAATAACTCCTTGCTTTAAAACCGCTTGTAAGCCTGATTCTAATAAATAATTTGGGTGTGTATCATATTGAATGGCCAATGTATTTAATTGATCAATAATCGATTTGCTAACATTTGTTCTAAATTTTACTCTCGATGTATCTGTTGTCTGAATCAGCTTTCCATCAATTAATTTCCACATTATATTACTCCTTTATTATTTGATTATATGCTTTTGAATGAAGCCTTAAGTAATTTTCTTTATAGGATTCATAATGCTCTATTTCGTCATTGTATATAATATCTGCCAGTCTGGGAAGATACAATTTACCTTTTACCCAAACCCGAAAAACTGGATTACCAGATTGAGTAATTTCTTCAGTTATTTCACTACGCAGCTTCCATGTTTGAAAAACGAGTAGAAGTCCTTCGGCAAAGCTAAAACTGGCTGTAGTAATATTCATCACATAACCTTTCTTTTGAACCCAGCCATCACCATCTACAACTCCTCTAATAAAAGAGGGGAGGAACTCATTTGGCAGCTCAGGAAATTGTACAGATAATGACTTATTAGGCAGTACTCCCAACTTCGCTAAATCATTCTTAATTTCTTTTGAATTAATAACCAATGTTGCTGTTGTTCTTGTTTTATATTTTTTCGATAAAATATAATCTGCACCCATATATCTCGCCACTTGACGAAGTATTGTTTGATTTTTTTGAGTTAAGGAAACACTAGAGATGCTCTGATTGATACAACCATCAGTTATAAACAACCCCAAAATCCACGCCATTTCATGTGACCACGTTTTAAAGAAATTTTCATTAACTTTATGCTTTCGCGGCTGCCCTGAAGATTGCTCTCTGTTCATTTTAACTCCATGTTTATAGATTACATTGCGAATAGCCCGATCAGAGATACCGACTCGTGCAACCATTTCTTTATAAGGCATACCGCTTTTATACATTCTAATAATAGCTTCGTCCGTGACCCCTGGGTTTC
This sequence comes from Oceanobacillus oncorhynchi, assembly GCF_000821065.1. Lineage (GTDB taxonomy): Bacteria > Bacillota > Bacilli > Bacillales > Amphibacillaceae > Oceanobacillus > Oceanobacillus oncorhynchi. The sequence continues at coordinate 3,629,950 of NZ_CDGG01000001.1, read as the reverse complement.
TAGGCATTTTTTTATCTCCTTTTGTTTGGTTTCTCTAATTATACAAACAAACGTTCGTATAATCAAGTGGAAACCTAGGAGAATTTAAAAATTTATCGTATAGTGAATTGGATAATACGCTAGTAATCACTCATCACCTTTAGGCATATCCATTTTATCTACAGCATTTTTCAAATCATCATTGTTAATATGCGTATAAATCATCGTCGTTTGTATCGATGAGTGGCCGAGTTGGCGCCTTAACTTCGGTACATCATTAATTTCATTGTGATACCTCGTAGCAAAAGAATGTCTTAGTTTGTGAACGGATAAGGATGGTTTTCCGAAAGCATTCGCGTATTTTTCGATTAACTTTTCAATAGAACGCGCAGTTAGTCGTCTTGGTGTGCCTTTTGGTCCCATTGCAGCAGCGATAAATAAAGCTTTGTTTGTTTTCTCAACATGATAGCGTTTTGCTCTGATTTGTAAATATTCATCTAAATCATCCATCGCTTGCTTGCTGAAATAAACATATTGTTCTTTGTTTCCTTTACGAATAACACGTGCAGTAAATTTGCTGTGATCAATATCATCTAAATCCAGGTTCACAACCTCTGAAAGTCGTAATCCAGAGCCTAAAATAAGCGAGACAACCGCTGTATCACGTTCACGATTTAGGCGGTGAAAATTTGCAAGCTTTTTGTTGTCTTTATAAAGCTCACCATAATCATGGGCAACAAATTGGCGAAATCGTTCATATTCATCACCAATTAAGATTTTTCCTTCCATTTTATTTGCAGTTGTTTCCATACTTTCTTTGATGTCGTTGAATTCAAGCTTTGCCATCACATTACGTTTTAAATATGGCTGTAAATCACGTGTTTCAGCAATGTTTTGCAGGTAGTTGAAAAGCGATTTTAAAGCAGATAACTTGCGATTTATTGTGAGTTCCTTGTTATGTAATTGGTATTTAAGAAAGGTCAAAAATCGTTCAGCTTCCTGAACAGTTAGTGATTCAAGCGACTCAAGGGGCAGATCTTTCAATTCACCAGAATAAAAATTTTCGGTCACAAGCCAATTGAAAAAAATTTTATAATCGTGTGCGTAATTGAGTAATGAAGCTGCTGATAATTTTCTTTCTTTATGATTGATAAATTCCTCGACATACCAAGGAAGTTCCTTAAGAAGCGTTTGAAGTTTATTGTAAAGTTGCTGTTTTGAATGATTTGCCATTAGATCACCTCATAGATAAATTTTACAGGACTGTAATCAGAATTGCAATTATTACGTCAAATTTATATTTTACGTAATAATCTTTTTGGATGATATTTTATATACACCAATAAATAAATCTTTTTTCTCTGCCTGCCCTCTACATAAAAGCTTGTTTGGGTTTGCCTGCCCCCTATTTGTTCATGTTGATATTCTCTCTTGAATAAAATACCGGATTTATTCAAAGTAATAATTCAAAGAATAAATCCAACTGAAAAATAATCGCCAGTTGGATTGGATCGAGTTACGTATAGATCTAATTGAATAATTCACTTAATATCTGTTTTTTAATTTTAACTTCTAAACCAATAGCATATATCTTTCACAGACTTATTTCAAACTCATTCCATACCTATTGCTTCATCCACATCGGTTCTAGCATATTTCCATCAATATCAGACACCTCTAAGCCATACATTTGTTCTTCCGGCATCCCCATGTCGACATGATAAGCATCACCGCCGTTTACTTTCGCTAATCGGCCGAATTCTTTGACTGCTTCAGCACTTTCTAAGCTAAAGCAGATTAAAACAGCATTTTCTTTTTGAGTATCGGCAATCTTTTTACCTTGGAGAAACTGTTGATAGAAAGCATGCTCTAAAAGCATAATATAAAAATTTTCGTCCCATACCATACAGCTTGCATGGGTATCAGAGAAGTCATCGTTCTTTGTAAATCCTAGTTTTTCGTAAAAATCAGTGGCATTAGCAACGTTCTTGACTGGAAAGTTAACAAAAATCATTGCAGTCATTAAAACGCCTCCTTTTCATCAGTTTACTATAAATGGATTATAAAAGCTTCTTCTCGATTGCTCAATTTTTTTCTCTACGTGACATAAATGTAAAAAAACGCTATCTGTCGGGAATTAACGTATTAATATTTTTTCGCCTGCTTTATATTTTCAGGTAAAAAAATTACGATGAACTCGAAACCAGCATTCGAGCCATCGCAATAGAATATTTCATTCCAAAAATGGTTCCAATCATTTCATTAAAAACAATGACCAGAACCATTTTTAAATTGATTGTGACTGGTGTTATATCCCAGCCTCAGTTATTTTCGTTTTATCTGCTCTTATTATTAAAATGGTGAATTCCCCGATTGTTTTCTAATTGATCCTCAACCACTCCGCTTTGATAACTTTCATTCAATTGATTTTGCACAGCTTGAACGCCTTTGTTATCTTCAAATAGCTGGTTTTTCTTATTTTTATTCTTTTTGCTCATTACTGCCACCTCCTTATCTTTTAGTATGTACAAAACGTTGTAATAGCATGGCGATAATTACTTCCAAATAGTGGTTGTAGAACGACCTGTTCTCTTATCTCATCCGATGAAGCTATAGCTGCCATGCTGCTAAATTTGATTTACCAATCCTTTTATTCAATCTTTACCCGAATATCTGCTTCCAGTTCATCCCCTTCCAAACTGAGATATTCCCAGCCGCCTTGTAAACTGATGGTTTCTGTATGCTCTCCGTGGCCTTCAAACAATAATTTCTTCTCTGAATCAGCGGTATTCCAAAATACTTCTGCTTCTCCGCTTTCGATGTTTCCGTTATAGGTAATCTGAATCACCTTTCCTTCACTTCCATCAAGTGATGCCCCGCCAAATAAATTTTCTGTGCCTGAAAAATGTTGATATACCGCTTCATACGTTCCTGTATAATCATCTTCTCCAAATACTCTTTCTCCTTCTAATGATTTATCTTTTGTTAAGGAGGGTTCACCAAAAAAACCGGTAAGTTTATCGCCTGCTTTTCGTATACTTTCACTAAAAAAGTTTTCATCATCATTTGATCCGGAGGAACTGCATCCAACAAGTATAATAAAAGTAGTAGTAAAAGCGACTAAAATTAATAATTGTTTTTTCACCTATACTGAATGTCATATCGGAAAAGAAATCTGATTTTAAAAACATATATATGGAATACCCGAAGGATACGATCGGGAATAAAAGCCCCATAAATCGATTCTTTCTAGTCGATAAATAAAACTGGATTCCTAAAATCAAAACTCCTCCAACAAAGATAAGCAGCAGCTCCATTAGACTTAAATGCATAACCTGTCCCCTCTTTCATACATATAACATAACTTATTGAACAATTTTGTAATAAACGCGTGCCGTTATTCGGTAGATGACCACATAAACAATCAGGAAAACCAGAAAAGCGATCAGCACACTGATTGGGAATAAGTTCACCTGATTAATCATGATCAGAATCAAGTCACTTGCTGCTTCTGATCGTGTGTCTACAACGACAATATCCATATCTTCCTTTTTCATATTTGAGCGCAGCTGTTCTCCAAATGCTATTTCCTGATCGTCATTTACTCCTTGTTCCAAGCTGATTTGTGTAGAAACGTTTGTGCTTGCAGCATAGTCACCCAATATTTCTTTTTGCTGGTGCTCTATTTGTCGAAGGGTTTCTATATCATCAACAATCATGTAATAGGTGTCACTAATTAAACTTGTCGTTTCATTGTCTATAGAAAATTCTTTCATATCTTCCATGACAGTGGCGGGAAATTGAAAATCCATCAGTGAAAGCGTTCCATTTGTATATTCATCCCCTGTTCCATGTACATATACTTCATTTTCATCAAGCGACAGGTTATCTCCAGTTAACTGATTATAGCTTTCCTGATCGGTCATATATAAATTGATCGGACTCTCATTCGCTAACATGGAATAGGCATCTTTTGTAACTTCGAAGCCATCGCCCGCAGCAAGTGTTACAAAATTTAGATAGGTATAAGAAGATGAACCGGTAACGGTATTGTTGGTTTCAGAAGCTGTTTGATCAATCAGCTCACTTAATTTTGCTTTGATTTCTTCCTCTGTTTCATCTGTCTCCTCTGGTAATCTTACCTCTGAAATCACATTACCTGAATAGGTTGCATCATCACTCTCAGATACGATATATAAGGAAACCGCAATCGAAAGTAAAAGAATCACACCGACAGATAAGATGGTAATGTTCCCAAGACCTACTGCATTCTTTTTCATCCGGTAAAGCATGCCGGAAACAGGGATAAAATGGTTGGTCTGATAGTAATAGTTTTTATTATTTTTTAAAATTTTGAGTACAGCAATACTTCCGGTGGTAAATAAGAGATACGTACCGGCAATAATCAATACTGCTGCAAGAAAAGCATAAGGCATACCACTAATGGGAGATTGCAGGGTTAACACAATATAATAACCCCACCCAGTTAATAAAACACCAAGAATCGAAAAGAAGATTTTGGTTTTTGGCTCTTTTTCACCGACATTTCCGCTTTTTAAAAGCTCTATCGGGTTGGCTAATCGAATTTGAGAGATGTTCCCCAATAAAATCAATAGAAAAATGATGCTAAAGAAGCTTAGTGTCCATATCACCGCTTCGGAAGAAAACTCAGACCCAAGAGCTACATCCGCACCAATCATTTGGCGAATCAATAATACACAAACTTTATTAAGGATGGTGCCTGCAACAAATCCTACGACCATGCTGAATACAGCAATATATAAGGTTTCGTAAGCAAGCATTTCGCGTGACTTGCTGCCTTAATACTATGCGTTACCATCAAAATCGTTTGTCCCTCTTTATTAATTTGTCCGAAATGCTCCAGTAATTCATCTGTAGATTTGGAATCCAGGGCGCCCGTCGGCTCATCTGCCAATATTAATTCCGGATCAGCAATCAATGCTCTGGCAACTGCCGCTCTTTGCTTTTGACCGCCTGATACTTCATACGGGAATTTAGTCAAGATATGCTCGATGCCAAGTTTCTTTGCTATCGGCATTAGTTTGTGCTCCATTTCCTTATGCTTTTTTCCGGATAAAACAAGTGGAACAAAGATATTATCCTGTATCGAGAACATATCTAAAAGGTTGAAATCCTGAAATACAAATCCGAGGTTATTACGCCGGAATTCAGAAATTTCTTTTTCAGGTATTTGCACAATATTTTTCCGGTTCAGCAATACATTACCGCGTGTTGGCTTATCCAATGCCGCCAGAATATTTAATAACGTCGTCTTACCGGAGCCGGATTCCCCCATAATAGCTATATAATCTCCTGCGTCCACGCTGAAAGAGACATCAGAAAGTGCTTCTACTTGATTTCCTCCAAACCTCGTTGTATAGACCTTTCTTAAATGTTGAACTTGTAAAAGTGTCATGGTACATCTCCTTTTTTCCAACAACTTTCTTGTTGATAGGTAAAGAATAGCAAAAAAGAGAAATGTCAATCTACAGTTCTATCTGACATTTCTCCTTTGTTTCTAACATTTTTGTTAGATTGGCTATTCTGTTGTCATTTGTTTATCATCAAACACGATAGAAACCTTCGTTCCCTTTTTAGGCTCCGATTCAATTTTTATTTGATGCTCCAATTTCGTCAGGATTTGCTTGGAAAGGTAAAGCCCAATTCCACTGGCGCTCTTATGCTCGCGTCCTGTAAACCCTGTGAAATTTCTTTCAGCTACACGAGGGATATCTTCTGGGCGAATACCGATGCCTGTATCCTCTATCACGACAGCATTTTCTTCCAAGTAAATAGAGATGGCTCCTTCCTTTGTATATTTCAACGCATTGGATACAATTTGCTCGAGCACAAAGCTCAGCCATTTTGAATCGGTAACGATGCGTTGATCTATCCCGTCATAATGAACAGATAGTCTTTTCCGAATAAAGACAGAAGCATATTTTTTGAAGCTTTCACGAATCATGGCATCCAAGTCCACTTTTTGAAAATGATAATCCGTCGAAGTGCTTCCTAAACGTACATACTGTAATATCAATTCGACGTATTGATCGATTTTGAATAACTGTTCCCTCATTTCTTCCGTCACTTCCCTATCCTCATCTTGAAGAATTAAATGAAGGGCAGAAATCGGTATTTTTATCTGATGGACCCACATGGTGAAATAATCTAAAATCTCCTGCTCTTTTTCCGCTTTTGTATTTTCCAGCTGAGAATGTGCTGCACTCAATTTTTTCAGTAAATCCTGATAGTCACTTTCTATTAAATTACCCGGCAGCGGTAATTGCTGTATCTCCATATGCGTTTGCTTTTGTTGAAAGGTGGGGAGAAATGTATAATCAAATTCATAAATAAATTCACGAAAATATACAATCAGGGAGATGTATAAAATGGATGAAAAAATAACTGCAGAAATAAAACGTTCTTCAAAAGCAGAAGACATTCTAGCTCAAATTAATAGTAAAACGAAGCTGGGAGACTTACGAAAAATCGCAAAGGAGATAAAAAAAGATCATGAACTAGCTCTGGAGCTTTGGTCGACCGAAGCATTTTTACCCAGACTATTAGCCATCTTAATTATGGATAAAAAGCTTCTTTCAGAAGATGTGCTTAATAAGCTTGATGAGGATATGCAAATTCACACGTTTGATGAACGAAATAACTTAATGGACTGGTTAATGGCTAATCAGCTTACCAAGGACAAAAAGAGAATTGCATTGATGCAGTCATGGGAAAATAGCCCCCGCGCTCTCCAAAGGCGAGCTTTCTGGTATTATCAAGCGCGCTTGAGATGGACCGAACAAGCACCGCCTGATAATACTGCAGAGCTGCTAGCTGCATTAGAAGCTAATATTATGCAGGAAGAACCGGAAGTTCAATGGGCTATGAATTTCACAGCAGGCTGGATAGGTATTTATGATGAAAAGAATCGTACCCGCTGTATGAAACTTGGCGAGAAAACGGGCCTTTACAAGGATGAAATAGTAGCAAAAGGATGTACTCCCAGCTATTTGCCGGAGTTTATTACGATTGAAATTAACAAACGACATCATATTTAATCACCTTTAATTTACTGCTTTCGCGGTACAATTCTAATCCACCTAAAAATAGTGGACTAGAATAATAAAGGGAGCGCTTCTTTTATAAAAGAACCAGCACACCTTTTACTATCGATAAGCAATATTGGATACAATATTGCTTATCGATAGTTTTGCATTTGAGAGTAAATATCATATTAATTTTAGATTAACAGCTTTTCAAAACAGCTCTTCTTCATATTGTCTTTTTCGCACCCGCAATATATAGTGTCTTCACAGCACTGATTGAATAAACTGCCGCGCAGTTAACACATTAGCAAATTCATCATGAATCGTTGCCATCGACAAATGATGGATGGTATCCGCATCGATGAACTTACCATGATGATCTTTCATTCCAAACGCAGCAGTGGCATCTGAAAGCAGATACGTTTTATACCCTAAATTCCCGCTCATTCTTGTCATGGTAGATACGCAATGCGGTGTGGTTAAACCAACAATTGCAATGGTATCAATATGACATGCTTGCAAATATTCGTCTAAATCCGTTCCAATAAAAGCACTGTTCACTCTTTTTGTTATTACTTTTTCTTGTTCCAAAGGAGCGACCATTTGTTTAATAGGAAATCCCTTTCCTTTATAATAAAATACAGACTCCGGATTATCTGAAATGTGCTGAATATGAATAATCTCCCATTGATGTTCCCGACATCTGTCTAATACTTCCTTCATCTGTTCTTCTGCATCAGGATTATTCCGTTCACCCCATTTTTTATCATCAAATGCCTTTTGCACATCAATCATAATTATAGCTTTCTTTCCTTCCATAACATCACCCCATCATTCTTTTTATGCCTCTCCTCTTCTAACATCTTATTTTATATAAAAAGGCAAAGCTTTTACATCATCTTAAAAAGGAAATTTGAGTGTTTGGCTTTTCATAATTAGGAACTTAAGTTATTCTGTTTTATAAAAAAAGGTTGAGGTATTATATGGACCAAATCGATAGAGAAATTTTGAGGATATTACAGGAGAATGCGAAAATCTCCATGAAGGAGTTAGCAAAAGCCGTTCACTTAACCTCCCCGTCCGTCATAGAAAGAGTACGAAGATTAGAAGAGCAGCAAATTATCGAAGGTTATCATGCGCATGTCTCCTTAAAAAAGCTGCATCGTCCCATTATTGCACTTGTCATGTTTAAATCTACTGATTGTAAAGCGTTATCGAACTTTTGTAATAATCATCCGGATGTGCTTGAGTGTTATCGAGTTGCCGGAGAAGTGAGCTATATTGCCAAATTAGCCACACATTCAGTGGAAAGCTTAGAACAATTTATTGATGAAACGATGCAATATGGAACACCATCAACAAATATTGTGCTGTCTTCCTATGAAAAGAAAGTAATTGATGCGTTTGATATGGAAGAATAAAAAATGAGTGGATTGTATAATCCCTCTCATTTTTGTCATTCATTTCCAAATCTCTTCCAAAGACATTATAATCAATATACCTTTAAATTGATAAGAGCTTCCCTCTGACGCAATAAATACTAGTTGTATTCACTTAAAAATTCTTCTATTTTTTGTCTGGTTGTTTGATTAGCTGTACTTTCCCAGTTAGTGTCATAACTATGATCAGAAAACGGAAAATAATAAGCTTGGTTGTCTATATTATTTTCTTCGAGTTTTTCATGCAGTATCTCTATTTGCTCTTCAGGTATTACTTTATCTTTTAGACCGACAAATGAAATCGTGGGTGCAGAAGTTTCATTTACATACTGGATAGGAGACATTTGAAGATAACGATGTTTGATTTCTTCTGTTTTTGGCTGGCCATCCATGAGCTGTTCAAGCAGTGGCTGAATAAATTCTTTACTATTAGTATCATCATAGAGCTGTAATAAATCCGATGGCCCATATAGATTAATAATAGAATTTATTTCCACGGTGGAATCGGAATCCGTTTCTCTGGGAGCAAGGCTGTTTTCCTTTAAATCCGTATACCCTGTTAACAATGCTAAATGGCCCCCGGCAGAAGATCCTATTAAATTAATTCTGTTTATATCTAAATGATATTCATCCGCACGTTCAACAATCCAGTTTACCACATCATGTGTATCTGAAATTTGTTTTTGCCACATGTCGGGTCCATTTTGACTGTATTCCACATTAAATACAACATATCCTTTCGAATTAAACCATTTACTCCATGAGGAAACCTCATTTTTATCCCCGCTGCTCCATCCTCCGCCATGAATATTTACGATAACAGGACGATTTTCATCATTCACTTTTGTATCCCATACATCCAGTAATAAATCTCCATCTTCCGCAGTTTTATAAACAACATCTTCTTCTAAATCGGAATACGTATCTGTTCCAGAAAAAGAGAATGTATAGTTATCCATCAATGCAGTTTCTGCGTCAATACGATCTGCATAATATTGGTTTTGAATCCCAGATAGGAGCGCGATTCCTAAAAAAGAAATACAGTTGACCGCCCAAATCATTTTTAAAAATAATGCAGATTTTTTCCAAATAAGAAGGAGTAAAATAATGAAAGCTGCTACACCTAAAATGAATAATGCTACAGGGAATGTGAGCAGGTAAAATGAAATTTGGCCTGAATAGGAACCATATCCACTAGCAAAAAATGTGCGCCAAAGCAAAACACACACGCCAGTTAGCACGAGTAAACTAGCAATAATACCAATTTTGTTGAAAATAGATTTAAATTTTGTAAATGTCATTTCTTTTCTCTCTTTCGTTAGTATGTCTGAATAGCGGTACCCTGAAAAGAGATTTTTGAAACTAAAACCTGTTTGTCAGACTACTTTAAATGCGCTAATGTTCACTAGATTTATAACTTTACTTAATTGTTCGCCGTTATTATTTTTATCTATAACATTTTACTCTTATTATTTTTATTTACCACTGAACCATTATTTGGAGTGCACTGGAAGAAAGATTGATATCTCATCTTCTGTAGACATAATAAGTATTTGTTACCATTTCCCCCTTTTTTCTGGTAAGATTCTCTTCCTCTTTGCATTCATATGGCAGGAGAGCATGTTTTACAGATAAAACAAAAAAGATCAAAAACGCTTCATGTTATTTAATCTGGATAAAGAAAGCATTATGTAGTTAGATTGGGGTGTAGAAATTCTAGAATAATATATTTTTACACTCCCTTTTTTAAACGAACGTACCTCATACTAAATCATAGAGGGGTTTATCCCTCCTCTTAAAATAACTAACAAAGTCTTTGTTTATTTAAACTTGTGAGATCTATATTCTCCAATTGTTTTAATTGGTTAATTTTAATGGCTAGCATTTCTTCTGTTTTCTTTAATTCTTCCTGATGCTTCTGAAGTTTTTTTGATGCGCTTTTAAAATATCAATTCGTTCACTTAATACTTCTCTATCCCCTTTTAAAAAGCTCATCATTTCTTTTAAATCAGCGATGGAAACATTCGCATTACGTAAGCAGGAAATCACTTCTATCCAAGATAAATCTTCGTCATTCAACCCAGCAACGATAGCCCATGTATCTTCATGTCCCTCCATCAAGCTGCTTGCCTGATTAAAGGGGGTTCTACCCCAAAGATCGACTAAGAATAATACTTCATCCTGATTGTCGAAAGAAGCAATGGCCTCTTCCATTTTTGCTCTTACGTCATCCGGACCTTCACTCGGCATCAACGTAACAGCCTTGACATTCTCTTGCTCTCCAAAGATCATCGCTCCAGACTGCAAGATACCTGTCGCAAATTCACCATGGCTGGCAATGATAATTCCTACCATCTTTTTAACCTCCTTTTTATGTTTGTTAAGGATTAAACTTGTATGAGCCGATTCTAAATAATGATTTTTCAATATTTGAAGCGCTTTCATAAAAAAAAAAAAGAGAAAGGAGAGAAGAGTAGTTTAATGAAGTTAAGGATACGAAGTGCCTTTATTCTTCATTCACTACCATTCACTCCTCCCTAATTGAGTTAGTAATATCAAAAATATTAAATGATTATTCTACTAGCTTTCAATGAGTCATCTTTTAATAGTAGCAAACAAAGGTGCTAGAAAATCTAAATAACCGGTAATAAGCTAATTAAACGTTTCAATTATTAATTACTTCTTTATTCTATACTTTATATTTAATTCTCTCCTACCAGCCGTATTTTTTATATCCCCATTCTTTTTCAATATGCTCTTCTTTTTTTATAACGAGTGTTTCGTGAGGTATATCTTTTTCCACATTTAAACCAGGATATAGTGCGCATTCACTTCCTACTTTTACACCTGGGAAGAATATATTATTAATACCTGTCCTAGTATAGTCACCAATAAAAATCGCATTAGAATAGGTATCTGAATAAGTTCTTCCATTTATTTTGTGTATTTGAGGAGTGTCATTAAATCTTACGATTCCACATACACAGGCTGCAGCAATATCTACATATTGGCCAATCACACCATACATTTCACTATAATGAATAGCAGAAATACCTTTCATTGTAACACCCTCAACTTCCGCATTATGTCCTATCCTATTCTCACAACCAATTACAGTATTTGGTTCAAGTTTTGCATAATCTTTAACATACGAGTTATTTCCTATTAAAACAGGGCCATTTATAATAGCACCAGTATCAACATTTACATTATCCCCAATAATGACATTGCCATTAATGGTTACATTCTTACCTATAATTGAATTATTACCTATCTGAATATTACCGTTTATAGTTGATTCTTTAGAAACAGATGAATTGTCCCCAATAGAATATCCGTTTATTTCCTTAGTAAATGAATTAAGATAGTATGCATTCACATTTAATATATCCCATGGAAATTGTAAACTATGCACTTTATCCTGAGCAAATACCGGTTGAATCTTGTTTCCCTCTTTTAAATAATCATTCAATCCATTTTCAATAAATAACTGGTTAGGAATCATAGCCCCTGTCACACGTTGACTGAATCCGTAATTAGCGTACGAAATTGTTTCTAATGCATGCTTATCTAACTTAAATACTCCTGCAACTTCAGAATTAACATAGTGTTCTCGAGCATGGGCTAAAAATTGATTTACTTGATTATTCTCTACAAAAGCCCCAATCATATCAATACTTTTTTGTTTTTTTTCTATTAGTAGAACACTGGTATCTTCTTCTGATTCCTTAAGATATGTCAAATCGTCTAGACTTATAAGACAATTCCCCTTTTGAATAATAACTCCTTCCTTAAATTGTTCTAAATTGTTTCGTAAAAAAACATCTAAATTTAGGGTTGGATCAATACAATTTATTTCCCGATACTTTCGTAATAAATTTCTAGTTTGGTCTGGTTTATAACTAAGAAATACATAGATATCCGATTCCAATATACCGACTTTTAATAATCTATCTATTTGCCAAAAAATCATTTCTTTATTCAATATTGGAAGGCTATTAATTTGATAATGTTTATCAAAAGGAAACATTTTTGGCTCTATTTCACCACATAATATAAAAGCTTTCATTGTTTTCCTCCTCATCTTATCTTGGAGTTTTATTAATCTAAATAAAACTCCAAGATAAGAGTGTCTAGAGAATGTTAACCTCTGTCGGGTTTATTTATATATAGTATGCATCAAATAGTAATTTTTTGTTTGATACAGTGCAAACCCTAAATTAAAAGGCTTTCCATTCTTCATACAAGCAATAATTTTTGTATCAATTAACGGTGCTCCTTCTTCAACATCCAAAAATTCAGCAATTTTTGAATTAGCTAAGGTAGCACTAATTCGTTGATCTATAAATTCATAGGATACTCCTTGCTCATTTAAATACTCATAAATAGAGTTTTCGCAAATTTCCACATTTAAATCTTTAACAATTGATGCATCAAAATATTCTATCTCATAAATAACTGCCACTTTATCAGCATATCTAATTCGTTCAACTAACCAAAGTTCTTCTCCAGCAGCGATTTTCATATCTTCAGCTTGTACAGCATTCGCTTTTACTTTTTCCAATTTAAGTAATTTTGTAGAAGGTTCCATTCCTCTATTTTTCACTTCTGAAGTAAATCCAATTCCAGCTTTGAATCCAAAAAATTTTGGTATGGGGTTAACAAAAGTTCCTATTCCCTTTTTTTTGGATAGTATTTTTTCATTAACAAGTTCTTCAATTCCTCGTCTAACTGTTATTCTTGACACTGAAAGGTTATTAGATAATTCTAATTCTGATTCAATAATTTGATGTGGTTGATAAATACCCGCCTTAATTTGACTTAGTATATAATTTTTAACAATCTCATATTTAGGTGCGTTATTAGTCATAATAAATATCCTCTCTAACTATTATAATCTGTTGTTATTATACCATCAGAAAGAATATTAATCACTTTGTAAATTATTTCCAATAACCGTAGTATTGGTTAAAGAGTCTATCATTGTACTCATCAGCACCATCTAAATTTGAACTCTTAAATACAGGTATTTCTAACTCTGCTTCTTTTAGGCGTGAAATTACACCAATAATAACCGATTGCGCAATTCCAATTCCTGTAAAATCAGATGTAGGCCCTAAATCTGCTTCTACTCCTTCTATTCGATAAGCTGCATCTCCTTTTGGAGCATGATTATCAATAGTGACATCAGCAATTTCATAGATATTTTTCCCTGACTCATGCCGGGAAGAAACTGATTGGGTATGCTCCATAGACGTCAAAGCAATCACATTTGCTCCCAGCTTTTTAGCTTCAATACACATTTCAACTGGTATATTATTTCTTCCTGAATTAGAAACGACCATAATTGAATCCCCGGCTTCAACTTTATAAAGAGATAACATATTCTTGGCATATCCATCTAATCGTTCCATATAAGTGCTTTTATTTGGCATTTGATGCAACATTACTTCAGGTGGGAGAATACCTTTCACATAAGCTAGTCCTCCTGCCCTAATATAAATTTCCTCTGCTACCATATGGGAGTGACCTGATCCAAAAATATAAAAACGACCGCCATCTTTACAACTATCAAAAATTAACTCTGTAGCCTTATCAATTGATTTTTCTTCATTTTGCACAACTTGCTCCCATGTATTGCTCAAATAATTCAAAAACTTTTTAACTTCTGTTTTAGTAGTCATTTGATCTCCACCTTTTCTTATTATGAATTCATATTAACACAACATGTTATAACAAGTAAAGGATTTAATATGTTCTTCGATTTTATTAATTAATTTCTCCGCCTCGCCTACTTTAAAGAAACTACTTTGAGCCTCTGTGAGCGTCAAGTAGAAATGAACACTTTTTGCTAATTAAATTTGGACACTTTATTCCATAAAAATGGAAGAACGGTGTTTCATTCGGTAACTATCATCATCATGAAAATGTATGACTTCAGCTCGATGTAAAATTCTATCTAGAATGGCAGTTGTAATCCCTGGATCACCTAGTAATTCTCCCCATTCATTTGGGCCTTTATTAGAAGTTAATATAATAGAAGCCTTATCATAAAGGTCGTTAATAAGATGAAAAAATAAATTCGCTTCACGTGTATCCATTGCCATAAACATTAAATCATCAATAATCACTAAATGAGAGGAACGAATTCGTTTCATTCTAGTTTGTGATTTTCTGGTAACTTCTTCTGTTTTTAATGTTTGAATCAGTTGCCCCATGGAAACAAAAGAGACTTTATATCCTTTTTGTATAGCTTCTATTCCGAGCCCTGTGGCTAAATGCGTTTTCCCCACGCCTGGCGGCCCTAAAACGATTAAATTATAAAGTTGATCCAGCCAAGTAAACTCCTTTAACTGATTTACCTGTCTTTTGCTGAGCGATTGTTGCTCATCTAAATGAAACTCATCTAATGTCTTATAAGAAGGGAATGCAGCCCATTTTAATCGTTTTTCGATTAACTTTTCATCTCTCCGTTTTAATTCATATCCGCATAATCGTTTCAAAAGTACTTGATACGTCCAATCTTCTGACTCTGCTTGTTGAATCAGAGAGGGCAAATAATTTGCCGTCTCTGTGAGTCTCAACGATCGAAATTGCTGTTGTATTTCTTCTATCGAATGACTCATACCGGTGCTCCTTTCAATAACTCTATATAAGTATCCAATTCTCTTGTTTTTGGCTTGATTTGAAGTAGCGTA
This sequence comes from Oceanobacillus oncorhynchi, assembly GCF_000821065.1. Classification (GTDB taxonomy): domain Bacteria; phylum Bacillota; class Bacilli; order Bacillales; family Amphibacillaceae; genus Oceanobacillus; species Oceanobacillus oncorhynchi. The sequence continues at coordinate 3,614,767 of NZ_CDGG01000001.1, read as the reverse complement.
TCGTCCATACCATGCAATGTTTGGATACCTTCTACTTGCTGTGGTCTTTGATTAGAAACAGCTTGTCTTTGGATAAACTCTACGACATCTCTAAACTCTGTTGCACTATATATTTTGCGTGCTACACACTCTTCTAAAGCTTGATTCCTTATTTCTCTTGCTAATGTTTGGGACACCTTTAAAATAAGAGATAATTGATCCCGTATGTATCGAGGATATCTAAGATGAATTTCCTGAAGGAAATCAGAAGCCATTTCCTTATCATCAAAGTAAGTCGATACCGTTTCTATATAGGCGGTTATTCCTTTAGAACGATCCCTGGTATGCTGGGAATCTTGAATAAGTTTTCCTTTTTCTATGCTTAACGTGTGTTTGGCAATCATCGCCCCATCCGATTTTTCCCGTATGATTAATTCGTTCTGTTCATTTATTTCAATAAAAACTGTTTTATCTTTCTTGTATGTACCAAGCGGTACGGAATAACGATTTGATTGGTAGATAATAGTATTGTCCTTACGAACATTTCTTGTTATACTATTATCGATATTTGAAATTGAAATTTTTTTGTTGACTGGTCTTAAGTGTTGTTTTTCTAGGGCAAACACTTCGACTGGTCTTTTTTTTGTTGTATTATGCACTTTTCCGTTTCCGGTTCGAATCAGCCATGCTAAACAGGATTCATTCCATTTATCTATATGGTGAAATACGCGGTTCTTCGCAAAATTCTTCTTCACAAATCCTACGACATTTTCAATCTTCCCTTTACTTTCTGGATCAGCTTTTCTACATACAAAGAGCTTTAATTTTCTCTCTTCCCTGTATGCTTGAAACTCACTGGTAAGAATGAGATCTCCTTCATTTTCACTTACTACGATAAGGGAATCCTGATCATAAGCTAACTCATGTGGAATTCCTCCAAAATACTGAAAAGTATCTTCGTGAGCTTGAATCATATCCTTTGTTGTAAAAGGACGGGGGAGCCACACAACATATTTGTAACGTGAGTGCGAAAGCACGAAACTAATAAAATATAATTTCTTCTCCTTTCCCTGGGATGTTTTCTGTATCGTCTGGCCAAAATCTACCTGGGCTTGCTGCCCCATTGGTGGGTCTGGAATAGCTTGATAGACACGCTTCATTTCTGTCTTTGGAATATGATATTTTTCCCGGAGGGCTTTGACATAACTCCGAACGGTACTTTCTCCAACACGTAGAGTTGGAAACCTTTCTTTTAACCAATCATGAACTTGAGCACTAGAAAGGTCCGGATGTTCCGTTAGCCAAGTATGAATAAGTAATTCATAGGCATCTAATTTCTTCTTTCTTGTCTGTGTGGAAGCTACCCACTCCGCCATTTCCTGAGGAGACTTTTCAAGGTATTTATATACCGTTGTCCTTGATATACCTAGTTTTCTAGCTATTCTTCGTATTTTAAATCCTTCTTGTTTTAGTTGATAGATTTCCATATACACTTTCCATGTTTCCACCTTTCTTACTCCTCCCATTTCTGTATCGTACAAACATGTATTATACAGTAAATGAAAGATTGCAATAGTTGTTAGTTGGTACCCAGCGGAACGGCGAGCATGTAACAGGCTGCCGCCCCTACGGGGCAACAGCCTGTTACATGCCTATCCCCCAAGAAAAGTGTTCATTCTTATCAAGCAATAATGGTCTACTTTAGTTTAGCAGTTACAGCCTCGTACATATCAGTTTTATATAAATCCTTTTCTGCAAAGTAAAATAAATAATCATTTGTAAGACTAAAAATTAAAGCTTGATATTTGCTTCTCAATTTCTCTGTTAAGTTAGAAGTTATTTCTCCGGGTATAAAGACAATTAATTGACTATCTAATAGGCCTATCCAAAAAGGAACTTTAATTGAAGAAATATCATTTAAGGTGTCTTTCATTTTAATAGTGGCACGCTTTCCTTCAATTTCTACTTCAATTAATCTGCTTTCTTCTACACTATTTTCCTCTTTTAACTTCCATTTTAATTCCTCTATAGAAATTTGTTCCTCTCTCTTAGAAATATTACTTACATCTTTAGTTTTTAATCTTATTGATTTTTCGACAAAAGAAATTCGTTCTAATGTTTCTTTTTCTTTTAAGTACTCTTTCTCTCTTATAAACTGGCCATATAGTGAATTACTAAAAAATCTAGATTGGCTGAAACTTTGTTTTTCTCTTGTAAACCGTGTACTAATATTTGCACTGCTTCCATTGATAAAACTTACTAAATCAAAAGACTCGTTCATTTTTTCATAAAAACCAGATAGAAAATCTGCTGAAATTAAATAATTACTAGAAGACAAAACAGTAGGGTGACATGAATAATTAACTATAGCTGTTTTGCTTGTATCAGTAATAATTTCAAATACGGTCATTATTTGATCTATCTTTTTCGAAGGTTGATGTCTATTCGTAGCAACTTTATGAATATTCGTTTTACTGATACTGTAATTAAAAGTTTTCATTTTATATTTACTCAATACTATTGATTCAGTTATTAATAAAATAAGATGCTCTTCCATGTAGCTATCATAGTCTCCAAAAATCCCTGTTAAACCACTCTTTATTTTTTTATTTGTATTAATCATTCCACTGGGGCCCGAATGGGTATGTGTTGCAAAAAGAAACAAGTCGAATTTATGAGAATCAGTTAAGACATTTTCTTTAATTATTTTTTTAACTTTATAACGTAATGTACTGTCAATACCTATCACATCAAGTGATATGAAAAATAAGTAATGATGATTGGATTCATCAAAAAATGTATGAGTTTTAACAAATAATGGATCGTGTTCTCCTTTACACTCTCTAACAGGACAATAACCGCTTAACCCCTTAACTTTAATATAATTAATTTTCTTTTCTGAAAAACCATATCGAATTACCATTAATATTCCTCCTTAATAACCGAACATCACCTATTATAATATGTTATAAATACATGATATTCAATAGTTAAATAATTACAAATAATTTACATATAGTTCCAATTACGAACATAAAGCAGACATCTTAGTGATATTTGATACTTATTTTCAATAGTATATGCATTAAATATATACTAGTCTTGCGATCTTTTTTTGCCGCCAAATACAGTGTATTTCACCTGTTTAATGCATTTATAGGCTTATAAGCATAACATGATAAATTATAAGAGATTTTATGTTGTATATCGACAAATACTGAAATTATGTGATGAGGGAGGTAGTTAGTAAATATCGCAGCGCTGACTCGCCATTCACTTTAAAAGCTACAAAACGTGGATCGATAGCTTTACAAAAAAGCGCCAATAAAATGAGGTCTCTTATCTCATTTTATTAGCGCTGCTCCTGGGTATACGACCTTATCCCTGTCAGACGAACTATGACTACAATTTCTCTAAAGATATAGTAGTCGATATAGGAATAAAGCGCATAATCTTCATAAAACATATATTCCATTTTCAACTGTTAAATCCATTTGATAAATGAAACCGAATCTATGGACTAGGAGCCAAATTCGAATATAATCAACGAGCCTCTAGATTAAACTTTTCTAAAATAGCAAATAAGGCAGCTTGTTGTAGTGACGTTGGCACTTCTATATTTTATTTGTTTTAAAGGCGATTGTATTCTTTGTAATAAACGGTCTATATATGCTGCGAGTATTCAACTATAAAACGAAAAAAGTTCAACTTAAATTAAGAGAGATTCTTTTGTGTTAGTAAACTATATTAAATGCTTCAAATATAATTTACTAATCTGTATAACATGGTTCACTTTTATATTTTTATATCATATAAAAAGAATCACTTTTCTGTTTTTGCCGAGGTTTATAGCTACCTAAAAAATAGCAGGCAAAATCACTGATAAGCAACTTTGCCTGCTATTTTTTCTAATTTTTTTAGAAATATATTTTGCTATTATTAATCTAAATTAGTTAGAGATTTCTTTTAAATTATCTCTGTAAAACTGTAGAGTTTAGCTTCTTTCCTAAAATGAGAGACATACATTTACGCTAATGCGCTTATTTATTTTTGTTTGTCTGATAACTTTGGTGTGAAACTTTATTTTTGTCTACAATAATATATTCATCTCTTATTGGTGTATTCTCCATTAAATTCGTTAACATCTCGATAACGCCTTTTTGAATTCTTTCCTGCGCCTCTACGGTCATACCAGAATAGTGTACTGTTAATCCTGTTTGTTTAAGAGAACGCCATGGATGATCTACTGGAGCTGGTTGTGGATACCAAACATCGCCGCCATATCTGATACGACCATCATTGACCGCGTGAACAATTGCATTTTTATCTACAATTGCACCGCGAGCACAGTTAACAAGTACAGCATTTTCTTTCATTTGACTTATTATTTCCTGGTCGAATTTATTCTCAGTATCTGCAGTTAAAGGTGATTGAATAATCACTACGTCAGAGCTTTTAATTAGTTCATCGAACGTAACATATTCGACTCCGATTCTTTCTTCTGCATCTTTCTTTCTAAACGGATCATTATATTGCAATTCTACATTAAAAGCTTTTAATCGTTCTGCTGTTAATTGACCAATTCGGCCAAAGCCAAAAATGCCGACTTTTTTATTTAATAGCTCATTGGCACCAGAACCTACTCTTGGCAGATCCCATTCACCTTCTTCCGCTTGCTTGTGCCCCTCTTCATAATTTCTTAAGAGCAGCAATGTTTCCATTACATTTTGCTCCGCAACACTTTCGTTATTACTGCCAGTTACCTCGGCTACCGTAATCCCTTTTTCTGCTGCTGCTTCTATATCGACATGATCAGAACCAATTCCTGCAGTAATTGCCAGTTTAAGATTTTTTGCTTTTTCGACACGTTCTTTTGTAATATATGCCGGTAAAAAAGGAGATGATATAACAACATCCATATCTTCAATATGTTGATCGATTTCTTTATCATCAGTTATCAATACTAACTCATCTTCTGTGCCGTTCAGAAAATCTCTTAAGCCTAAAGATGCCTCTTTAGTTAGAAGTTGTGAAGAACCTGTTGACGCTGGAAATAATGCAACGATTTTCATTATAATCCTGCTCCTTTTCATTATAAATTTTCTTACTTCTCTCTTCAGGGTCTTTTTATTTACTTTAGCTCTCCATATAACACCCCCTTTATATAGAAAAAACCACCATCTTATAAAAATCGAAAGCGATTTTACAAGATAGTGGTTAGTAATTAGCACATAAGGTACCATAGACCAATCCGCCATTTATTTCTATATTAAATTCAAGTTATTTAACAACAATAAGCAATTTTGTTCTCAAGCATTAATCGGATACAAACCGAAACAATTTATTTATTTGATAACATAGCTGGATATCAATATCATGACCGTAGTTAGTAATCAGCACCTACGTACCATTGGCTAAGCTACCTAAAATAGTGTAATAGCTTTACAGTCTATCTATTGGTTTGTCAAATATAAATATTGAAATAGCTTCATCATCTTCCACATTAATATCCGCAAATAGTTTTAAAAATTTTGCACCAACTAATTCTTCTAAATCTGAAGGCCGTACTTTTTCATACAGTTGCTTCACCATTTGTGTCCTGGCTTGCCAGATCATTGTATGCCCTTCCTCGGTTTGAGCGATAAACTTTTCTACAGGACTAAGGCTCCCATTCATATAAGCAATAGCCCAAGTACCATGAAATGAGACTTTTATTTTCTCGGGGCCTTTTCCGATATGCTGTTTACGATAGGACCGAACTAGATTGGCAAACTGCTGTTCGACTTTATGAATAGTTGTGGACATGTATAAATCCTCTTTCATAAATAGTATTAATCTAATCTCAAAAATAATTATACCACTTTTTTTACATTAATCATATTAAACCAATCAAATTAAGCCGAAACACTAGATTAAAAATTATCTTTAGCCCCCGCTACTTCCATACGGATATTTGCTCCGATTTAGATACAAACTGCGCAGACATGGCTTTTGCTCTCGCTTGAAGCAATACTTGCCTTCCCTCCGGAGTTCTCGTATATACCAGTTCCGCTTTACCTAAGTGCTTTTCCCAACAAGCCAGGAAAAGTTCTGCCATTTCCTTATTTTGTGCCAGTATCGCAGGAACAGCATGGTAATCGATACGGTTCCACCATAATGTCCGCTGTTTTCGGACAACTATATATCTGGGACTCTCAAGTGGATCCAGTACCTCGCGCAATGCCTCCACATATATTTTTTGTTCATAGATGGGGGCATTCTCTAACCAGCAAGTAATGACGCCATTTTCTTCTTCTGTCTGAATGAGGGAAACAGCTGGCTTTGTCTCTATCCAACTTGACTCAAATAAGGCCTGATATACGATAGTTCCAACTTCACTCATGCTTTTCTCGACACTAATATTACGAAATAAGATTTTAAGTAATCTCCAAATGAATGGAGAAGCAATAATAAGAGCAATAGCTATAATAATAACAACTACCCATAAAAAAGCACGAAAATTACCTTCCAGAATGCGGAAATTCGTTATTTCACCAAGTACATTATCTACAAAGAAAAAAATGATAGAAAGTATCGCGAGAATCAAAGCCTTGATGGTATTCGTAAATAATAATGGACGCGGCACCTGCTGTTTTTTGGCAGATATCTCTTCCGTTAAAGTCCCATCTATTTCAACTGCCGACTTCCAGCGCCGGAAAAGCTGCCCTCTCTCCCTTGCCAAATCACACATCTGCCGGTTGGACTGTTCCTTATCGATGCTGTAAAAGGGAGGTTCGGCCAATGATAGTCGACCAATCCCTGTTTGAATCACATTCTTCTGATGCCCTAGACCAATCAAGGCCTTAAAACGTCTTTTCAATGCAAGGTAATCCTCCCCGCCTTCTGAATTGGTAGCATCCAAGCAAACAAGATGCCATATATTGGCTGTTTTTTGCGGATTGTTTTTCTCTACACGAATGGCTCTTCCTCGCATCTGATTGGACAGCATAAAAGAACCAACATAAGAAGCAAGGACTAATGAATTAATAAACGGTGCATCCCAGCCTTCTCCAAGTAATGCAGCTGTACCAATTAATACAGTGATTTCGCCACGTTCAAATAATTTTGTCATCATTTGCACCATTCGATGCCGTGCACTGGTATTGATAGTGATTTCTACATAAGATGCATCATAGGACAGTTCCGCTGCTGTTATAGCAACATCCCATTGTTCGGCTAAATCTTCACAGGCTGCCAATACCTTCTTGGGAATAATAACAATCGATCCAGTTAAAACCCCAAGCGAGACATCCAATTCCCTGCGGCGCAATTGTTCAAAAACAGGTATAGCTCCCAAACGCCGGAGATCCTGCTCATCTTCTGCTTTCTTAGGCAAATCTTCTCGTCTAATATAATCTGTAAGAATAACCTGGCGCAGCTCTGTTCCTAATTCCTGTGCCTCAAAGGCTGTCACTTGCTGGATGCTGTTTAATTTCGACGGGCTCTGCACCAATAAACGGTTGATTCGATCATTCGCTGTTAAGACCACCCTGCGCTTTTCAACAGCTCCGAGACGTTGAAGGTAAGACTGTATTTCTTTTCGTACCGGCTCCTCTTCATCCATAATATGCTTATCTTGATATAGAAGATGTGTCAGCATGAGTTCCAGCCATTCCAAACTCCACTCCGGAATTTGTTTTTTCTTCAAGCCCATTATCGGAAGCGGCTTTGTCCAGGCAGTACTTTCCACTTCCTTTAAGAAAATAAGCATACTGGACAAATAAGCCGGCTCCGACAGAATTTCTTCTGCATATGTATCCGGATCGGTGATCCATGGATGTGCTTCTATTTTATCAATAAGTGCTGGGTTGTGACGTATGGATTTTTGAAATGCTATGACCTGACTTCGAAATTGGTTGATCTCCTCCTGCTCCTCATGGAGGGGGTCGGATATCCAGACATAATCTTGAAACGGAGCGAGCTCTGCTTCTCGTACCAGCTCTGCTATGCTTATTTCAGCATCAATCTCGCCGCACAGCTCCAAATAGCGGTTCCATTCCTGGATGGATACATCATATGGCGGGGTAGCTGTCAAAGCTACAATAGCTGGGTTAGTAAGATTTTTTCTAAAAGAAACAGCAGAACGCCACCATGCAGTGCGTAAATGATGTGCCTCGTCCAGTACCAATGTCTTTACATAAGAAGCAAGCTTTTCCTGTACTTCTTCCTCCTGACCAGTCATCCATTGATGAAACCCTTGATAGGTTGCGACTGTAACCAAAGCCTTTTCCTTTAAATCTGTTGTCATCCATTCCGGCTGATTACCGCTCTGATCAAATAATTCTACAAAACGGGCCACCCATTGGTCGCGGATGGCGATAGTCGGTGCCAGTATTAATGCAGGCTGATTAAAACGCAGCATCATCTCCAATCCGATAACTGTTTTTCCTGAACCTGGAGGAGCTACTAAATGTAAATGACGTTTATTCAGATAGGTGTCCATATCATCTATGATAGCTTGTTGATAAGATCTCCATGAATATTTAAACTGTATTCGCTCAGGGAAGCTCTCCATATCTGTCTCCTCATTTCCTTGCTCTCTATTCTATATTATCATCATGATCAGTGAAAGGAGATACGCTTATAATTGGCATTTCCATCGTTTATCCCTCTGTCACATCTTTTTATTCACATTATACGATTCAAGTGGAGAATCTGTCTATTGCTGCAATATTGAGTAATCATTTACTATTCTTTGTTCGTATCTATTTTAGTATTTTTACACTAGTTATACGAATGTTAATACGTGTTTTCATAGCTTAATATAATAACTTATAACATATTCTTATATACGAAAAAGCAACCAGCCTACAGAAGATTCATAGGCGGTTGCTTTCTTTGCGTTAAATCGCGATAAGGTTTTTAACATAAAGTAAATCTGTCATCTAGTCCCTATACTTAATAGGTCCACACTTTAGCTTGAAGTTCTTGTACTCCAAATTCCAATGCATCGTCTAAGTCTTCCTTATAAATATCCAGATGGCCATTTGTAATAGCACTACCCCTGTCTTCGCACACGTAAGTTTCATCCTGCTCCGGGATATGTATTTTCGTGCCAAAAGGAAGCGATTGCGGACATGCAATGGTCCTTCCTTCTTCTACTTCCTCACCAGATGCTGTGATACCATAGGCTGGATCACCAGGTTCTTTACCAGTAGATTCTGGACCAGCTGTATAAGCTGTCACTGTAAAAGAGGCTCCGTTTTGATCTGGTATTGTTACTGTTTGCCCAGCTTCAATATATGCAGCATCCGATATGGATGGATTTGCTGCAATAAGCGCATTGACATCTACTTGATAGTTTTGTGCGATACGATAGACATTATCTCCCGGTTGCACTTCATGCTGCTGCTCAGCTGCTGCCGCCCCAGTAAAGAGCACGAATCCAGCCAAAGCAAGAAAAATTGAAAAAATATACTTGATAATAACACCTTCCTCTCCAATATGATAGTAACTATCTACCCCACTTCTTAGCTTATAAACTCAAATTCTATCTATTTAATCTAATTGTAATAAAAATGAAAAAATAGAAATATATTTTATTCTATTGATTATTTTCCATAGATGACCAATCAATGAATTACTTTTTCGCCGCTTTTAGTGCGTAATTTATAGTTGTATGGTAATCTGTTAAATTATTCTTCTCTCCGTCTTATCTTCCTCTTTTAATTTTAAAATAATGAAGGCAATGATTTTATCCCATTTTCCTTCTTGTCCAATTATATAAAACAGCCTGTAAAAAAGAGAAGGAATCTCTATCAAGTCTCTAATATGTTGGTTGGGGGGTAACACAATGAGTCATCTGATTTATACAGAACAATTTGATAGAGAAACCTTATTCCTCATTGATAATGATAATCATTATCACTTGAATTGTCAATACATAATTACAATATTATTTATTTTAGGGAATGGAATCATTGCATTTAAGCGGTGCCTTACCCGTTCACGACGATTAAATCAAATGATGCCGGCGGGCACAAAACGGAGAAATAGTAGTCCTCTGCACGATCCCATTGCTTATGCCAAGCCTCATCCGCATGCCCCTCTCTTACATTATGCCGATAACGGCGAACCTCAGGTAATACATCCACTAGAATCTTCAAATCAACAACATCAGAAAATTCGGGCAGCGAGCTATAAATTCCATCAAGAATAATGACCTTTGAGGGCTCTTTCGTTATGGAGGATGAGGCCAGACCGCTTTCAGCTGAAAAAGAAAAAGGATGATATTGAACGCTTTCCCCGGCTATAAGCGGTAACAATGCTTCTTTATGCAGACGTTGCCAGTCAATACATCTGCGACATTTCCATTCCGATGTAGAAGTATTCCATTCCTCGTCTGTAATCGTCGCGTCGAAAAACGCATCACACTGAATAACAGTTGCTCCTACGTGTGAAGCAACCTCAGCAGCCAGCGTAGATTTTCCTGCACCGCTCCCCCCGTCCAAAGCCACCACTACGGGGCTGATTCGTCCTTTCAGGTATCCATTTATAGCGGATACGATTTGCTCGGAAGCTTTTCTTGTTACTTGAGTGTTTTTCACGATTATCCCTCCTCCGTGTCAGACACAAGATTAAATTCACTATCTACAAGTATTCATTTCTTTGGAATAAATGCTTATTAAACTAAATTTCCGGCTTCGGCTTGTTTGCTTCTTGCCATTACGAAAATTGTATCACAAGTAAATTAGCTGCATCGTGTTTTTAACAAAATTGCGCAGTTGGTATAATAAATACTTTTCCCTTCCAGTCCAAAAAAAGAACCATCAGATAAATGAGAGTTCTTTAACATGGAACGAATAAACCAAACCCATTAAGAAATTGGAAGCCGTTCTGTTTCTTCTTAACGACTGTTCACTTTTTTACTTTCTGAAAGCCAGCCTTCAAGATTGTAGGACATTTCCCAGAAATGGAGTTCGTATTCTTTTGCGATAATAAATTGTTCTTTTACCTTCTCTTTTTCCTTATCATTCATATCTTCAACTAAAGTGTTTAGTAAATTAATCATTTCGGTAGTTGAATCTTGAAACCAGTCACTCGCATACATTTTAATCCAGTTACGATAAATTTCCGGCTCTGGAGTGGCATTTTCATTCACTTTTCCGATGTCCGCATATAACCAATAGCATGGCAGTATGGCAGCCACAGTATGTGCTAGATTTCCAGACAGGCTTGCTCGATACAAATGCGAAGTATAGGCATACGCAGTTGGCGCTGGTTTGAAGTTATCTAAATCTGCTTGTGTAATATTTAAAATCTCAGCGTGCTCGTTATGCACGGTCAGTTCAGCCTCTGCTGTAAAGCGCGCTTTATCAGCTAAAAGAGCAGTCAGCTTAAAATCTTCGGCCTGGGATGCTGCAGTCGCGTGGATCTTACCGTAATGTTTTAAATAGTAAATATCTTGTAAAATATAATACTTAAATGTTTCTAGCGGCAAATCTCCTTTCACGATTCCTTGCACAAATGGGTGATGTAAACTTTGCTCCCAGCTTTCCTTCGTTGCAGCACGTAATTCATCCGTAAATTTCATAAAAAAAATCCTCCTTTAATCTTTTTTCTAAAGACTCGTAGAAGGAAGCATCTGCATACAAAAACATACACACGAAAAAATAGCGCATGGTTGTCTGCTTATTCTACTTCCCTCCGCTGGCCTTAACCAGATCAGGTTCTAAGGGTGCTAAATATACATTTATCTCAGCCGTTACGGCGCCCCTAGCAGAAAATTGAAATGTATTCGATTGTCTATTATGGTAGCAGAACAAATTGTTAAGTCAAGTCTTTTTTGTTTATAAGAAAATCAGCAAAGAAATAATCAAATCTATTAAAAAAATAGGTTTCCAAGAAGCTTAAAAAACTAGTGTGTTTCACTCGTTATCATGGATAAATCATTATCTTAATGCTAGTATCCTTCTGATTTACGGCGGTTTCTACAGCCTCTTTGATATTATCTAAACGATACTTATGGGTAATTACATCCTCGAGACCAAGGTCCTGACTGCCAATTGCCTGTATTGCTGTCGGATAACTGTTTGCATAGCGAAAAACACCGTGAATGTCGTATTCTGAATCGACGATATGGGTAATATCTACAGGTATTTCTGAGGATGCAGGTAATCCAACTAATACAATCCTTCCTCCGCGTTTCGTAATCGTCAGTGCATCCTGAACCGCCCGGCCATTACCTGAAGTTTCAACGGCGATATCCAAACCACTGCCAGCTGTTGCCTTTTCTATCTCCTCATGAATATTATCTTGTGTTGGATCAAATACCTTTGTCGCGCCAAATTTCTTCGCTAATTCTCTGCGATATGGTACCACATCCGAGCAATAGATTTCGTTCACTCCGAATATTTTCGCTGCCTTGATCGCTAACAGCCCAATAGGTCCTAAACCGGTTATCAGCATTTTATCATTGGGATGAACTTTTCCGCGCTGCATCGCATGAATGCCAACAGAAAGCGGTTCAATTAAAGCCCCTTCTTCATAGCTCATTTGATCCGGTATTTTAAAGGCGAAATCACTGCGAATCGTGACATATTCAGACCAAGCTCCGTCAACTGGCGGAGTTGCCATAAATTGTACTTCCGGGCAGAGATTGTATCGGCCTGATTTACAATATTCACAAGTTCCGCATACCACACCCGGCTCGACAGCTACACGGTCGCCTGCCGCAAGATTCTCAACCTGACTGCCAGCTTTAACAATATCTCCTGCTAATTCATGCCCTAAAATGAGTGGTTCTTCTACGACATAACGCCCGATTTTTCCGTGTTCGTAGTAGTGCACATCAGAGCCGCATACACCGATACACTGCACTTTGATTAATACTTCATTTTCCTTTGGTTCTGGTATATTTATTTCCTTAACCTCAATATCCAATGGCTTATTCAGAACTGCTGCCTTCATCTTTTTCATTCCGCTACACCTCTTTGATATGTATTGTTTTGCCAAGCGTATAAATACGTCATCCTATACTATTTTGGAAAAATAGAGAGCTATAATTTTTTAAGAACATATTCTTCATTGTAACATGCGTGTTGATATACGATAAATAAACGTGCGATCTTTCTCTTTTTATAGAATACAATGTGCTATAAGCTCTTCCTCTATTTTCTTAGAACAGCTTCTCAATGTAAGGCATTCCATTTCCTCCAAAATTAAAACACTATCTTTGTTCGAGATAGTGTCAATAAGAAGATGGCATGTATCATTTAAATTCATATTTTCTGCCTTATTATTTCGTATACAAGTGAGAAAGCAGCTTTCTGTTTTTTTCATGAAATTTTGAGTTGTGAGAAGAGACATAAATCTCATTATAGGCATCCGGCTTCATATACAGCTTTGCTTGATTCACTGTATTCGCTGCATCATTGTACGCGCCGGCAATTAAGTGCACCTTTCCATCGAATGAAAGAATATCACCGGCAGCATATAAACCAGCTATGTTCGTTTCAGCTTTTCCGGATCCTTTTACGAAAAAGTCCTGTTCAAGTTCTACTTTCAACGGACTTTCTTTAATAAATTTCAGCTCTCTGTCAAATCCATGATTAATGATTAAATCGTCCACTTCAAAACGAACTTTTTCCCCGGTTTTTTGGTTTTTCGTCAATATTTCTTTGACATGATGACCTTCTTCGTCTGCAAGCAATTTTTCTATTTTTGTATTTTTATAGATATGGACAGAGGAGGCTTCCAGATGAGCGATATGCGCTTCCATCGCTTTGAATTCCTCCCCTCGATAAACCAATGATACCTGTTCCGCAATGGGCTCTAATTCGGTAGCCCAGTCAATGGCCGTATCTCCTCCGCCGGAAACAATCACTTTCTTATCTTTAAACCTGTCAAGGCTCTGTACTGTGTAATGAAGGTTGCTTACCTCGAAACGGTCCGCTCCCTCTATATCCAATTTAATTGGTTCCAGAATACCTCCGCCAGTTGCCAAAATAACCGTTCGGCTAACGTATTTATGTCCTGTATTGGTTGTCACCACAAAACAATCTTCCATATTCTTTTCAAGTTTTTCCACTTTTTCATTTAAAATAACTTTCGGGTTAAATGTACGTGCCTGCGCTTCCATTTGCTCTATCAATTGAGCGCCGGTAATCGGTGTTAGTCCTCCTATATCCCAAATCATTTTTTCAGGATAGATATGAACCTTCCCTCCGAGGTTTGGTTTAAATTCGATAATGCGGGCAGATAGATCGCGCATCCCGCAATAAAAGGCCGCATACAATCCAGCCGGGCCACCGCCTATAATGGTTACATCTTTGCATTCTGTCATCGTCTAACAACCTTCCATAAGTTAAATTTTCTGTATTCTTTTTCTAATATTCGTGAGGATTCACACCAGATCGATAAAAAACACATGCTAAAATATTGGATAATATCTAGAATGATGCGCAAATTGGGAGATGAAAAATGTCTTCAATTACTTCAATTCGCGAACGCCTTAGTTGGACCTGGGACTGCGTTTACTCGTCCCATCAAAACCGCTAGATAAAGAAATCCTACTATGTAATGATAATGATAATCATTATCATTACAAATGTCAATGTGTCTTTTTTTATTTCTATCTTTTCGTTCCTGATTAAGCTACTTAAAAAACCGGTAAAAGTCATCTCATACACAGCAAAAAAGTCTTGTACCTAAAGGATTCTGCCGGTGCAGCTCTCTTTTTTAGTACAAGGCTTCAAATTTCTTTCTATGAAAACAGCTATACTAATAAACCTCAAACTCATATTCATCGGATACGCTTATTGCATTGCAGAATATTAACATAAGATTTCAACCTTCTCTGTTGACTTTCGGTATTTCCTTTGTTTCACTCGCTTCTTCATCACTTATGATGCCTTCTGCTGATTTTTTAAATGAAGTCAGTGTTTTCCCTAAGGCAGAACCAATTTCAGGCAGTTTTTGGGGACCAAAAATGATCAAAGCCAGAATAATAATCAGAATCAAGCCTGGGATACCGATATTGGAAAGCCCCATCCTGTTCCCTCCTCTTTTATTCTATCATTAAACATGCTGGCTGTTTTTACTCACTTGGACCAATTGGCCTCCTTCATCAAGAAACTGTTTTTTTTTGCAGTAGGGAGAACGGTGATATTCGGGCTTGACTTTGCTCCGTACTCACAACCAAATCTCTCACAGAAACCGCAATACTGACAAGCATTGATTGTTTCCCCATCCGGATTTTCATATGCCTCCGATAAATTTGCGGACGCCATCTGGATAGGATGAAGATTTAAATTCTTAGCAGCTTTTTTAAAGCGATCCAAGATGGGAGTGCTTTTCATTGGGCCTGTCGGATAATCGTTCTTCCGAGGAGCTCCCATTGGATTCTCTTCTCCGCTGATGCCAGTAATTTGTTCAAATTTATAAAAATAAGGCTCTAGCTCATCATAAGTGATGCCCCAGTCCTGTAATGTATAATCGTCGCTCAGCTTGTCCTTTCCATATTTTTTATCTGTTTCCGATTTGATTTCCAAGTCATATGGCAAAAAACGCCACGTATGTCCATTCCAATGATCTCCAGCACCGCCGACACCTTCTCCCAGAAGAAATGAACCTAATTGTCTCATGGGCAATGCATGTTCATCCCGTTTATTCCGAAATGTGATGGTTTCTTTCGAGGTATCCTGCATCAGCCCATAACGGACAGCGTAACGGTATTCATCATGAACCATATGAAAATCTTCTGTTCCTCTGTCACCGCCTCGTTCCAGACCAACGACTTTATATCCTTCCTTTGTCAACTCGGCAATAATACCGCCTGTCCAGCCAACCCCAACAGTGACAACATCTACCTTGTCCAATTTCTTTGCCATATCAACAGCCTCCTCATCGTATTACAAATGATCGTTTAATGCTTTTGGTTCCATCTCTATAAAGCTTTCATCCTCAATTTTATCGGTATAACTCATTTGACTGCCTGGATATTCCTTCATTTTCCAACCGCGCATTTTATCATTCCCGCCATATAAAGGATCAGCATAAGCACCTGCGAGTGTCGATGCACGCAGCATTTTGAAAAACTCAGAGGACGCAACCCCTTTTAATTTTACTTCGTCATTTTCAAATTTTTGCAATATTTTATCCTGCTGTTCTCCTTCCAAATCTATAAAAGACTCCTTATAATCATTTTGGCTTTCCTGCTCTAATGCACGAATTCCCTGCATAAAGATTTCATGACGTTTTAATGCAGACTGATAGCCTTGAAAAGGGGTTCCCTTACGAAAGGGACCTTGCATATATTCTTTATCATTATTTCCATATGCTCCTGCTAACTGATGATCAATAAAATAGGGAACTCCAAGAGCTAACGCGCCAGGTCCATTATCATCTTCTGGAAATATACGCTCCGTCGCTGCACCAAGCGTATTAAAATCAGCATGTCTTGTGAAATACATTAATGCCTGGTTGAAATTCTCCTCTTCTTTTACAGTAGGTGCAGCTGGCTGTTTCGTTCCATTTGGATACGTTCTAAAACTTCCTGCTTTGCGTACCCTTTCTTTATTTCAAGTTTATTTTTCTATGTTCTCTCTATACGTTTTGATACTTTCACTAGTTTTTAGTTCGTTATTACATCTATATGTTTTCTCTGATGGTCATATACCTTGTAAGTCAAAAAATACGAAGATTGGTTTGTTGTTATTTCTAATATTCTATGGCAATCAGGTCATCTCTAAACAGTCAATTCAATTAAATATATAGATAACTTCTTTTACTCCATTTGGTTTCTTAAAAGGAACAATGTTTAATTAAAGTGCCTGCTTCTCAAAAAAGAAACTTTGGATTTACGATGATTTTAGTAACCAAATGAATACAGACTTATCGTTTGAACTACGCAATATAGATTTATTTTCCGGAAAATACTTCAGCTGCGATGAAGCGCTGATAAAGCGATTTATAGAAGGTGTTCGTATAAAATGAAAACATTAGTATTCGTTTTTCACCCCAATTTGGCTAAATCTCGTGGAAACCAGTATTTAATTGAAGAATAAAGAAGCAGCCTAACGTTACTTTCCACGATGTTTATAGAGCTTATTCCAAGGAATAAATCGATGTTCAAGAGGAACAAAAGCTGGTAGAAAATCATGATCGTATTATTTTTCAATTTCCTTTCTATTGATACAGCGTCCCTCCATTGGAAGCAGCTGTTAACTTTGTCGGTGCACATTATTTACCGCCATTTGCGCTGAATGGTGTCGGTCATCAAGGAGGAACAACTTGCTGAAATCACAAAAGAGTATGTAGATTATGCGTTGAACCCGGAGCTGCTTACCCCCTGCTATAAAAAGACACAGCGGAGCAGCCGTTTGCTCGATAATGACAAACAAACTAAAAACCAAACCTTATTTTATTGGAAGGTTTGGTTTTTAGTTTGTCAGGATCGGCAATTTGCTCTGCAATTGCAATTGCTTCCTAAGGCATTAACTCATCATGAGGTTTAGTAAATTCAAAAAAAGAATTGCAGATGGGAAGAATATGCTTATACAATATAAAGCAAGGATGTTATTCAGTATTTTAAGAAATCATTGAAATTGTAAGAAACTGTCGAAATAAACAGCGTAAAATTGTATAAGAGGGGGAAGAACATGTCTATTAATTCTTTTGAAAACTATCCGATGTCTTGGAAACCGTTGCTCAATAAAAACAAAAAGCCAGTTTATCAAACTCTCGCCCAGCAATTGGAGGACGATATACTAAATGGAAATTTATTGCCAGGAACAAAGCTTCCCCCTCAGCGAGAGTTGGCTGATTATTTAGATTTAAATTTAAGTACCATTTCAAAAGCTTTTAAAATGTGCGGGTTAAAAGGCTTGTTAAGTTCATCTGTCGGCAGCGGAACTTTTGTAGCTTACGATGCGCTATCCAATGCCTATTTACTAGAGGATACAAAGCCAAAGCATTTAATCGAAATGGGCGCTACATTGCCTGATAATGATTCTTATAAACTACTTCAGCTCCAATTAAAAAGCATGGCACAGGAAACAGACTATGAAAAATGGTTTGGTTATGGCCGTGCCGGAGACAGTCTTTGGCAAAAAGACGCTGCCGTAAAATTTATCAAAAGAGGCGGCTATGAAACGACTGTTGACCATATCTTATTTGCAAATGGAGGACAAAATGCCATTACGGCTATATTAGCCAGTCTCTATAAATCCGGCGACCGTATTGGCGCTGATTCCCATACTTATCCTGGATTAAAAACGGTTGCCGCAATGTTTGGTATACACATCATACCGATCAAAGCAGAGAATCATATCATGAGCCCCTCTGCTTTTGAAGATGCCTGTAAAAACGAGCATATCAAAGGGATATATGTAGTTCCCGACTACCACAATCCAACAGCTTGCTGTATGCCTGTCGAAAATCGAAAAGAAATCGCAGCAATTGCTAAAAAGTATAACCAGATTATTATAGAAGACGCGACATATAACCTTCATCATAAAAAAGCATATCCGGCAATTGCCGCTTTTGCGCCTGAACAGACCATTTATGTTGCCAGTTTATCAAAGTCCATAGCACCAGGGCTGCGATTAGCTTATGTGGCGGCGCCGAAACAATATAAGGAGCTCATTTCAAAAGCACTGTATAATTTAAATATATCCGTCTCTCCCTTATTAGCAGAACTGGCAGCACGGACCATTGTATCCAACCAGTTTGAAGATTTAATTGAAGGACATCTTCATGAAGCGATTTGCAGGAATGAAGTTTTTGACCGTTATTTGGCTGATTGCACATGCTTGGGGGCTGATATAGGCATCTTCCGCTGGGTGCTGCTGCCAGGCAAAATAACAGGTGCGCAATTTGAATTGCTTGCCGCACAGCAAGGTGTACAGGTCTACGCAGCAGAACGCTTTGTAGTTGGTAACAGTTCTCCAGAAAGAGCTGTAAGAGTTGCCGTTTGTGCCCCGGAAACAACTGAAGAGCTCGAGCATGGCCTGATTATTCTTAAACGATTACTAGACAGCATCCTTTCATAGGATTGAAAGCATCTAAAATGCCTGAACTTTTGAGATGAAAGGATTCAGGCATTTAGATAAATATATGTGTTATTTCATTCTTATATCAAAAGATGTATACGCATCACTCTATGAAGCTCTTTTCTGTTTATTAATATCTGCCCAAATAATGATAGGTATAAGCAGTAATGAAAGAATCGCACCACCAATGGAAAGGAATGCATAACTGGAATTTGCTACAATCATTCCAGATATTCCGCCCCCTAACGCTCCGGACAAAGCAATCCAGACATCTACGGTTCCCTGCGTCTTCGCCCGGCTGTCTAATGAAGTAGAGTCTACAAGGATTGCGGTTCCACTAATCAAACCAAAATTCCAACCAAGACCAAGTAACACGAGCGCTGTAATAAGTACTGTCATCGAATCCGCAGATCCCAACGCAGCTAAAACACCAGAAGCAAGCAGCGTAACCGCAGAAGCAACAGCCATCGCAGCCCGGCCGACTTTATCGACTAAGCTCCCGGTTATTAAAGAAGGAAAATACATTGCGCCAACATGAAAACCAATCACTAGGCCGACAGCCTGCAAGTCATGCCCATGATGCCCCATATGTATCGGCGTCATAGTCATAATGGCAATCATAACAAACTGCGTTAAAACCATTACTGCAGCTCCTGCCCAAATACCTTTCCTGTTTTTGGGTAGCCCACCCATGTTTTTTTCTGTCTTTGAATGGCTGTTGCTTTTCTCGGAATTAGAGATGGCTTTCGCTACAAGCAGCGGATCAGGACGCAGATAAAATAAAAGTACCAATCCTGCTAGTATATAAGCTGCTGCTGCTAATATAAATGGGCCTGCCAAAGCAGGTACTCCCAGAAATATCGCAACATCTCCCATAAATTCCACCAGATTCGGTCCGGCAACAGCGCCTAATGTAGTAGAAACCATGGCCATACTTACAGCTTTAGCCCGTTGCGTTGAACCTGCCAAGTCTGTTCCTGCATAACGCGCTTGCAGATTGGTGGCTGTTCCTGCCCCGTAGATAAACAGCGCAATAAATAAAAGGACAATGCTGTTCATTAATGCAGCCATAACGACACCAATGGCCCCAATCCCTCCAGTTAAAAAACCTGCTGAAAGTCCAAAACGACGTCCGTAGCGTTGAGAAAGCCGTCCTACAAGTAACGCTGTCCCTGCAGATCCTAAGGTAAATAATGCTGTAGGAATCCCTGTTATGCTATCTGTTCCCAGCATATCCTGTGCGAGGAGCGCCCCTACGGTAATTCCCGCTGCAAGACCTGCGCCTCCAAATATTTGAGACATAATGACAACCATTAATGTTTTCTTATACAGTTGTTTTTGTTTTTCTGGAGAGTCAATATATGCTTGCAGCCAAGCTGAACTATCTCCAAGTTTTATTTCATTATCTTCCGCCATTTTATCCCGCCTTCATACTAATACAGTTCTTTTTTAGTAACAATCATAATATTTAGATAGCTTATCACGAATGAAAAAACCATACAACACAATAATTGTATGGCAAACAATATTATAAAATTATTGTATGGCGGCCAAATAGATGAAGCATTTCTATTCTATGACGCCCTTCTATGATTTCTTTTGAAACGCCGCCCCTGCTTTTATCTGTTTCTGGAATTGTTCTTTGCAGTTCTGTGAAGAAAAACACAAATTGCCCCTTTTTCATTTGCCGAATCCGTTCGCAAATGTTATACTCTATTCTCAATTAGTTATTCAATTTTAGAATAAAAGAACAATATAAGACAGCTTATTTCGTTCACAATTTGTTAATAATTCAAGTGAAATAATGCACTTTTTCACTTGGGTTCCTTGACAAATTATCTCTAATTTAGAATAATTATTACTAGATTATAATTATTGTTTTTATTGATAAAAATCAATAATTATAAGATTACTATTTTGCAAGGAGGACATACATTATGTCACTAATAGGTAAAGAAGTACAACCATTTCAAGCAACTGCATTTCATCAAGGTGAATTTGTAGATGTATCCGAAGAAAATTTCAAAGGTCAATGGAGCGTTGTTTGTTTCTATCCAGCAGACTTCTCTTTTGTTTGCCCGACCGAATTAGAGGACTTACAAAATCAATATGCTGAATTAAAAAATCTTGGTACAGAGGTTTATTCTGTTTCTACAGATACACATTTTGTGCATAAAGCATGGCATGAAGCATCAGATGCTATCAACAAAATTGAATATACGATGATTGGTGACCCTTCTCAGCAAATTTCCCGTAACTTTGAAGTATTAAGAGAAGATGCAGGACTGGCTGATCGCGGTACATTTATTATTGATCCAGACGGCGTTATCCAAGCTGTAGAAATTAACGCTGATGGTATTGGCCGTGACGCCAGCACATTAATCAATAAAATCAAAGCGGCACAATATGTACGTGAAAATCCAGATGAAGTTTGCCCTGCTAAATGGGAAGAAGATGGAGAAACATTAAAACCAAGCCTAGATTTAGTTGGAAAAATCTAAGAAAGCACGGTTAGCCGGTTAACGGCTGTAATTTAAATTTAAACGGGGTTCGGCGTTACGTGCGTCGAACTTCCTTTGTGTTATACAGCCTATCGATACAGATTTCTCCATCAGGGGAAATTCCGAGACAGCTATGAACAAAGAGATTCATTTTAGTTTTTCCGATTTTAATAGAGAAAAGAGGTTTACTATGCTCGATCAAGAAATCAAATCACAACTTAAAGAATATTTGCAGCTATTGGAAAATGACATTGTACTCAAAGTAAGCTTTGGCGCTGACGATGTTTCCAAAGAAGCAGAGGAACTGGTCAATGAAATTGCCGGAATGTCTGATAAAATCACAATCGAACAAGGTGAATTCCCGCGCACTCCGACCTTTAGCGTAAATCGACCTGGAGAAGATTCAGGCATTGCTTTTGCCGGTGTTCCACTTGGGCATGAATTCACCTCTCTTGTTCTTGCATTATTGCAAGTGAGCGGCCGTCCGCCGAAAGCAGATGTGAAACTCCTGGAACAAATCAAGCAATTGCAGGGACCGCTCCATTTTGAATCGTATGTCAGCCTTTCCTGCCATAATTGTCCTGACGTAGTCCAGGCCTTGAATTTAATGAGCGTGGTTCACCCTGCAATTACGCATACCATGATTGAAGGATCTGCATTTAAAGAAGAAGCAGACGATAATGGCGTGATGGCCGTCCCATCTGTCTTCTTAAATGGAGAATCCTTTGTTAACGGACGCCAAACTCTAAAAAGCATCCTTGAAAAATTAGGCACTACGACTGTGGATGTATCCGGCCTGAACGATAAAGAAGCATTTGATGTGCTTGTTGTCGGCGGCGGTCCTGCTGGCGCCAGCGCAGCTATCTATGCAGCACGAAAAGGAATTCGTACCGGTGTCGTAGCGGAACGCTTTGGCGGACAGGTTCAAGATACCATGGGCATCGAGAACTTCATCACTACCAAATATACAGAAGGTCCGAAATTGGCAGCAAGCCTGGAAGAGCATGTTCGCGATTATGAAGTTGATATCATGGACTTGATGCGTGCTAAATCACTGGAGAAAAAAGACTTATTTGAATTAGAACTGGAAAATGGTGCAACACTGAAAAGTAAAACAGTTGTGCTTTCCACCGGTGCACGCTGGAGAAATATTGGCGTCCCCGGGGAAGCAGAATTCAAAAATAAAGGGGTTGCTTATTGCCCGCACTGTGACGGCCCAATTTTTGAAGGAAAAGATGTAGCGGTTATCGGCGGCGGTAATTCCGGGATTGAAGCAGCCATTGATTTAGCCGGAATCGTTAAGCATGTCACAGTTCTTGAATTCCTTCCCGAACTGAAAGCAGATAAGGTTTTACAAGAGCGTGTATATAGCTTGCCAAACGTAACAGTTATCACAAATGCTCGTACTTCTGAAATCTATGGTGATCAAAAAGTGCAAGGGCTTCGCTATGTTGACCGTGAAACGGAAGAAGAACACAGCATCGAACTTGCTGGTGTCTTTGTACAAATTGGCCTTGTGCCAAATACGGAATGGCTGGAAGACACGGTGGAACGCAGCAAATTTGGAGAAATCATTGTAGATAAACGCGGTTCTACCAATATTCCCGGCCTATTCGCTGCAGGAGACTGCACAGACAGCGCATATAAACAAATCATTATTTCAATGGGATCTGGAGCCACTGCGGCTTTAGGTGCATTTGATCACTTAATTCGTAATTAAGGCGGAAAGACTAGCGGGAAAATCCTGCTAGTCTTTTTATCTATGAATCAATTTAACTTTTATTTGGCGCAAACATAGGCAACGCTGCCGATAGAATCTGGATTTTCCAACTGATCTATCATCGATGTAGCCAAGTCGGCCCCAGTTATACGTCCCTTCCCTTTTGGTACAGGCTTATCGAGACTTATTCGGTAAGTCCCTTTTGCTAAAAAAATACCAACTCACTCCTAAAAAGTGTAACTTGGTATTTGGGATTTTGATAACTTCCTTTATGTTAACTTAACGCACTATACTGCATGATATTCAAAAAAATTTCTATTTTAAAAACGTACTCGGCATAACGACAAGAACGACCTCTCCACGTGCGCAGAGAGTATCATCTGCAAAGATTTCTGTATGGACCTTCCATCTTTTCGGATGAATTTCCTCCACTGTTCCAATGGCCTTTAGCGGCGTATCCTGTGGAGTTGGCTGCAGGAATTCCACATGGAGGCCTGCAGTGACAAATCTGGGCGGTACCGAACCATCACCAATTTCATTTCCGTTTTTGCGGTGTAAAGCAAGTGCAGCCGAACCTGACCCATGACAGTCCATTAACGAAGCTATCAACCCGCCGTAAACAAAACCCGGGATTCCCATGTACTTTGAATCAGGCGTAAAAATGGTAATTGTCTTATCTCCCTGCCATCCAGTCCGCAGGTGGTGACCATCTTTATTTAGTCGGCCGCATCCATAGCACCAGGAAAAATCATCGGGATAAATATCTTGTATTACTTTTTCTATCTTTTCTTCCACACTGTCCCCTCCTTCGACTTTATAAATCTCAATAAATCAGATGGAATATAAGCTGGTAATCTGTCATGTTGTACTATCAATATATACAAGTTCTTCCTGATGTGCAATAATATTCTGATAAATAAATAGAAAGAACCTATTTTGAAAAATAATCAAAACAAGTTCTTTCTATATGAATAACCATCAAGCTATTCTGTTCGTTAAAGCTCCTTTTCTTTGACTTCCCCGGTTTCTTTATCTACCAGATACCAGCCTATGGTGTTTGTCATCTGCGCTTCCCCTTCTTCTCCTGAAAACACAAATGCTTGAACAGTATAATAGCCTTCTTCGTCCTCGTCATCTTGTACCATGGCTTTTACATCTTCCCGGTTAGTGTCGCTATGCTCATCTACATAGTCAAACACGTTTTTTGTCGCATCCTCTTCCGTTATTCCGTTTTCCTCCTGTTCATTTGCGTTTGAAGTATCTTCGGATTGGTTATCATCCTCTTCTGCTGTGCCATTATTGTCACCTGCTTCATTCAATAAAGGGTAGGTGGAAATAACTTGATCCGTTTCATTTACCAGCTGGAGCTCCTCGACCTGAAAATCGAGCGCAGTTAGTTGAAGAACCTGCTCAAAATCTTCACGTTCTTGTTGAGTCGGTTCTGCCTCCTCATTGATATGATATGTCACCATCGCTTGATTCCCATCTACCTCTGCTTCTTCGATTTCCAGACCTTCGTAGATTCCGGAGTGATAAGACCCGTTGTCGTTCGTTGTGGTTGCCATCGCTTCAATTGTCTGGCCGAAATCAAATAGTTCGCCATCCTCCGCAGATATTTCTTCTCCCGCTACAGCCCCGCTGATATACGTGTGCTCCCCTCGCTCTGTTTCTTCTGGAGACATAACATAGTATCCGCGATTCGGCTCTTGTTCGATTTCAACGGGATCCTGCCAATGATTTTCCGCAAAAGTCAGTCCTCTTTCCCCATCCTGATTAAAAAGGTTAAATTCATCCAAACCATACCGAAAGCCAATCTCATTCAGCGCTTCCCAAAACATCGCCGACTCCGTGGATGCCATACTTAAATCATCCTCTTCATTATAGTACAAGTTCACTGCTGTTCCGTCGACCTCAAAATTGGTCGTAGCAGAGAACAGATCACGTTGTGAAGGATCACTTTCCATTAATGATTGATGTATCCGCTCTTCACGTGTCATCTCATCCGCTGTCCGCGTGAAGTAAAGCAATAAATCCGTGCCATCCAGCCACTCGGCGTGAATCAGGTAGTCACCGGAGACTTGTTCTTCTGTATAGTCCTGCTCTTCTGCTTCGTTATCGGAATGGTTGTTTTCCTCCTCGTTTTCCACCGGGTTCTTATCAGATGCAGCATCCTCCTCTGGATTGTTTGAATCTGTCTCATCTCCATCTTCTTCTGAATCTGCCTCATTATTTGACGGTGTTTCCTCTGCAGAATCTGTTTCATTTGTATTATTGCATGCCGCCAATACGAAACTAAATAAAAACAGTCCTAAAACAACGCCTATTTTTTTCAAAATAATCCCTCCAAAATAATGGCTTCGTTAGTTAAAACTATTCCCGGGATTTAAAAAATAAAACGATGTTTGCTTTCTGAGGTTGGATGAGACATATAAATGTAAGCAGAGTTCAACAATTTGTTTTAGAAGAATTTCACAAATGCGTTTAGTTCCTCGCTAAGCATTTACAGTAAATTTATCCCTTCGAATAAACGGAAGCAATGTAGTCAATCCAATAATCCCCAGGATAACGCCAACCCATAAAGGAGAAGTGACTCCAAACCCGGCATCAATCGTTAATCCGCCAACAGATGAACCAATCATGAGTCCAAGATTAATCATAGAGTTATTTACTGTGGCTACCAGCGTTCCTGTATTTGAAACACTTAAAACCCTTTTTGCCATCGCCGGATTTAAAGACACTCCGGTTAAACCGATGATAATAACTGCGGCAACAGCGATGACAGGAATTTCCGCAAAGGATCCAAACAGAATCAGTGCAGCTGTCAGAATAACTAGCCCAACTGTCATGACAGGCATCATATGCAAGTCTGCTAATCTGCCGACAATAATATTACCAATAACCGTTGCTGCACCATAGACTCCTAGAATAAAAGGAACAACACCAGCGCTAAATCCTGTGACTTCAGTCAGGATTGGCGTAAAATAGCTGAATGCTGCAAAAGTAGCGCCGATAATAAATACATTCGTCGTATAGGCAGCCCATAACCGACCGTTTTTAAAGGAACTGATTTCTTTTTTGATACGGATACTTTTCTTTTCCTTTGATTCGAAGGCTGGAATCAGGAACTGTACGAATATGGCTGCGATAAATACTAAGACAACAACCGCCCAGAAGCTGGCACGCCAGCCTAAATACAAATTAAACACCATCGCAAATGGGACTCCGGCAGCAGTTGCAATCATTAATCCGCCTAATACAATGGAAGCCGCCCTCGCTCGTAGCTGATCAGGGACGAGTTGATAGGCAAGCGACATAGCTGTTCCAAACGTTGCGGAAGAAGCTATCCCTTGTACGACACGTGCCGCCATCATCACTTCATAATTGGGAGAAACGGCAGCAATGGTCTGTCCAATCAGAAAGACAAGTGTTAAAGCCATTAATCCTTTTTTTAACGGAACCTTTAGTAAAGCAATGGTTAGAATCGGTCCGCCTGCAATCATCCCTACTGCATACGCTGAAATTAGATAACCGATGGCTGCAATCGATACGTTAAATTCTTCTGATAGAGATGGCATAATTCCAGCCACTATAAATTCTGATGTTGTTTGCGAAAATATAAGAAAACCTAATATAAAAACTGCAAAAGGCAATTGTATCCACTCCAAATTTATATTCTATTTTACGGAACAGTACAGAGTAAGCGTTATATTATGATGTTCCATAAAAATTCATATATATCGTCCAAATCTTGTGTTTAGCTTCTTCCGTATCCTTTGTTCGTCTTCTGCATCAGCATATATAAAGAAAAGCTTTTCCTCTCCCACTTTCCACAAGCAGTAAATGCCATTTAATTCTTTCACGTGCATGTCATGGATTTATCCCCCTTTGGTTACTAGCTATTAACACCTTTTATTATGGTGAGCAAAATATCACTTGAAAAGTAGACATATTTTTCATACTCAGTATGGTAAAAGGTACAAATAAAGCCCTGTCCGGGTTACAGCTTTATAATTTTTATCCATATCTACAAAGCCAGAATGCTGTAAGGCAAATTGATTACTTTTCTTTATTTTCTCTGGTATGGTTAACATACTTCGTATGAAATAGTGACTGAAAGCTTTTACTATAAGGAGGAAAGTTCTTTTGGACGATTTATCAAAATACGGAATTGTAACTGCGCTTCAAGCAATTGGCGGTAAATGGAAACCGCATATCTTATTCATCCTTTTAGAAAAGGGCACAAAACGCTTCGGAGAATTACGACACCTCATGCCTGAAATAACGCAGGGGGTACTTACACAGCAGCTTCGGGAGTTAGAAAAAGACGGACTGGTTCATCGTGTTGTCTACCAGGAAATTCCGCCAAGAGTAGAATATTCTTTATCAGCACATGGAAAATCATTGGAGCCTATTTTAAGAGAGATGTGTGCGTGGGGTTTTACGCATGAGGAATTTATGGAGAAAAATAAAAATGCTTTAGAGGTCTGCAATAAATAATTGAAATGCTGGTTTGGAGAGTGAATTTTAAAATATAAAAACAGACCACTTGTTATCTTTTAATAAATGATACAAGTGATCTGTTTTTCTTCTTACTCCAGTTTTCAAACGTTAAGCATAAAATATACCATGGTTATCCTTTACTTAAATTAAAACTAAATGTTAATCAAGCAGATAAATGATAGCCGTCAATTCCAAATAGCAATAAAGAAGTACATATTAAAGAATAGTGCTTTTTAACAAAATCCTCCCCATTTATCTGTTTTATAGTATTAAAACAATAAATCAGCTTCCTTCCACCCGCTCTTTTGCCATTTTCCAAAGCAGAATTGCGGAAACTAATGAAGCAATAAGATTATAAAACATCGCATTGACGAAAGCAGAAGCATATAGACCGCTGTTTCCCCCGTCAGCATCAGCAACAACACTCCCAAAAAATATGCTTACTGCTGCCAGGCCGACAGCTGCGCCAACCTGCTGTAAAGTAGAAATAATTCCTGAGGCCATGCCTGCTTTGCTTTCTTCTACAAACCCTAATACCAGGTTTAAGAGCGGTGTCATGACTAATCCTTGGCCAATCCCTACAAAAACAAGTGCTGTAATTAAATGAACAGCTACCAAATCGCCTCCTGCAGTCCATACTTGCCAGATTAATACAGCAAAGGAAAAGGTATAAAAGACAGCGCCCCAAAAGATCGTCATCGTTCCAAAACGCTCTACCAGGCGGGGCGCTGCTATCGAAGCAGCAGTAAATCCGATACTGCAGGGCACAAAAAGAATCCCGGCGGAAAGCGGACTTAATCCCAGCCCTGTTTGTACTAATAACGCATAGCATAAGAAAAACACGGACGAAGTAGAATGTATCAGCAAGACGAGACTGCCGCCCATGGCAAACCGGGATTGGCGTAAGAGCATGGTGTCTACCAGCGGCTGCCTTTTAGCAAGGCGCCGTCTTTCCTGATGCCGCCAAAAACCAAATAGTATCCATGCTGCCGCCGCAAGGGATAAGAAACTCCATATCGTCCAGCCATGATTCTGTGATTCAATAAGCGGGACAAGAAATAAAATCAGTCCAAGACTGACAATAACTACTCCGCCCCAATCCAGCAGTGGACGCTCCGGAGCATGCGATTCCGGGATGAATCGTGCCGTTAGAATGGAGAAAATGCCGATGGGAATATTGATTAAGAAGATCATCCGCCAGCCGAGTCCTCCAAAATCGACTTCTACAATAAAACCGCCAAGCACTTGACCCGCAATAGCAGCAAGGCCTAATACCATCCCAAGCAAACTGAAAGCAATTCCTCTTTCTCTGCCTGAAAAATTGACCCGGATGGAAGAGTAGATTTGCGGCTGCATCATCGCGGCGGTCAGGCCTTGAAGTATTCTAGCAATAATCAGCATATCTGGATTAATTGCCAGCCCGCATAATGCAGATGTAATAGTAAAGCCAAACATCCCCACGATAAACAGACGCCTGCGCCCAAAACGGTCCCCGAGCCTGCCTCCAGTAATCAAAAGCACGCCAAAACCAAGTTCATAACCAGCAACGATAAAAGCGATTTGTGAAAAGCTTGCCCCCAGATCTCCTTGTATACTCGGAATTGCCACATTCACTATAAAAAGATCAAGAATGGTCATAAAACCGGCTAACAAAAGAATAAATAACCCTAATAATGTAGCCGGCTGTGATAATGTTGGATATCTTTCTTTCAATCTAAAGCCCTCTCTTTCATTTTTAAGTTTTTCTGCTCTCTCCCTTTCCAACAGAACATGATTTGATTATACTAATACATAAAAGTTTAATAAAACGAATCTTTTTAAATGAATAGTTTAATAATATTAAACTATTCATCAAGGAGGACAAATAGATGGAATTACGTCATTTAATCACGTTTAAAACAATCGTGGAAAAAGGCGGATTTAAACGTGCAGCGGAATATCTGGATTATTCACAGTCATCGGTGACGGTACACGTGAAGGAGCTGGAGAAGGAATTAAAAAAACCTTTATTCGACCGTATTGGCAGAAAAGTATTTCTGACAAACTACGGAACCCAATTTCACCCATATGCTGTTAAAATCGTTGATTTATACAATGAAGCAGCGGAAACCATGAATATGAATGATGCGCCAAAGGGCTGTCTTGTTATCGGAGTTACAGAAATCTTCTCACAATACAGGATTCCGTCCATTCTGATGGAGTACAAAAAAAGATACCCCGATGTGTCGTTATCTTTACGTTCTCTTGAAAATAAGGAGATTTCTGCCGCGCTTAAGAACGGACAAATTGATATGGCCTTTGTTTTGGAAAGAAATGTCTGGTTTGATAAAGAGCTGACGATTGAAAAAATAAAGGATGAATCGATTGTTCTGGTACGGCCTGTCTGCCCAGAAGATAGTGAAAATACGATTCTCTCCACCGAAGAAAGCTGCAGTTATAAAAGCATGCTGGAAGCATATATACAGGAAGAACAAATCGAGGCAAAAAATACATTAAACTTTTCCAGTTTGGAAGCAATTAAGCAATGCGTGCTTTCCGGACTCGGTTTTTCCATCTTGCCCTATTTCGCGGTAGAAAAGGAACTTGCTTCCGAACAAATTCTAGGTGAATTTATTTCATTAAACCATACAGGAAATGCGACGTTTATTGTGAACCATAAAAACAAACAGCTCTCCCCTGCTATGCAAGCAATGATTTCATTGATGAAAGAGCAGAGTCTGCATTGGGGTGAATGAAATAAAGAGAAAAACCCCTTATAATGGCTGGATAGAAACAGTAAGAAAATATATTTGGAAAGCAACTGCAAGAAAAGTGAGAACGCGCCATGATTTTCCGTTCAAAAATAGATGGTTTTTTCGTAACGTTTATGTCCATTGTGGTTTTTATTAATAGGTGCCGTAACGCTCTTACCTCCACTCATTGATAAAGAGGCATCCATGGGCATCGTCATAATAATGACTGCTATCTTTATTATTTTAGCAGGAGCCTTGTTATGGATGTCTTTTTCGATCAAGTATATTTTCTATGATAATTATCTGTTAGTGAAAGGCGGACCATTCAAGAGTAAAATCGCTTATCAAAGCATAAGGAAAATTTCGTCGACAAAAGATATCTTTACTGGTTATCGCATTCTATCTGCCAGGAATGGACTTGAATTATTTTACGATTCAGCCATCCTTGGCAGTGTAAAGATTTCACCAAAGAATAGAAGAGAATTTATCACGGAATTAAAAAAACGATCTCCTCATGTAATTATTCAGGAATAAACCTTTATTCAAGGAAAAGAACCCCAACTTGTCAGAGAATGTGGGGTTCTTTTATCTATTCATTCATTTCATAATTACCTTGCCCGTTTTTGTTTAAGTAGAAAGAACACTGGATGAAAATAAACGCGATAATTACAAATAATCCGGCAATCCAGCTTAAATGGACGATATTTATATACTGAATAATAAGACCGCCCAGCGCAGAACCTAACATCATTCCCACATTCATTAATGCAGTATTAAAACTCAGTACGGTTTCAGATGTTTGCGGCTTTAAAGATACTAAATAAAATTGCTTTGCCGGCGTGGTTGTCCATGTTGCTATTCCCCAAACTGCCAACGTGATAAATACGCCTGTCATGGTATATTGTGTCAATGCCAAAACAAATAACACAATAATGTGGATACATAAGCTAAGCGATATGGTTCGATCAGGCCCCCATTTATCTACCGCGTATCCTCCAAAAAGGGAGCCGATAAAAGCAAAAGCTCCTAAAACAAATAAAGCGATACTTGTTATCTCTATGGAAAAGCCAGCTGTATTACTTAACAATGGAGCAATATAGGCAAAGACCATGGTATACCCTAAAATCCAAAAAATGGTCGTCAATAACCCTGTAAGCACCCGTTTATCTTTGATAATCAGCAATTGCTGTTTAAACGGCAGCGGCTGGTTTCCTTCAATAGCCGGCAATAATTTATACAGTCCTGCTAATAACAATACCGTACCAAGTGCAATAATCAGGAAAATATACCGCCAATCTACATATCCTGCTAAAAATGTTCCTAAGGGTACCCCAAGTACTAAGGAGATAGTAAAACCCGTAAGCACTGTTGCCATGGCGCTTCCCTTTTTTTCAGGTGCTGCAATTTGAGCAGCATAATTGGTAGCTACTACAATAAATAATCCTCCGCTCATTGCCTGGATAACTCTGGACAGCATAAGAACGATAAAATGATAGCTGAAAAACGCAACCAGATTTCCTAGAATAACCATAACGATGGCGTATAAAAGGACCTTTTTACGGTCAAATTTGGAGGTTAAGATAACCAATACCAAAGCGCCAACAGCATAAGATAAGGAATAAATCGTAATCAATTGTCCGGCAGTTGAAATAGAAATATCCAAATCAAAAGAAATCAGTTCCAATATTCCTGAAACCACAAACTCCCCTGTTCCTGTTACAAAAGCTCCTAAGGCCAAAAGAATAATTGTAAATTGGTTTATATTGTTTTTCATTTTGTATCCTCTCCCTTATTTAAACATTGAATTTATTGTAAATCCCGTGTTAACATAAGTAAAATTGATATTTTTAATAAGGGAGATGAGTAATTACTCATGAGCATTGTTCGTTTTGAAATTATTGCGACCGTATTTGAATTGGGAAGCTTTACCGCTGCCGCTGAAAAATTAAATATGACACAATCGGCAGTAAGTCATGCAGTTGCCGGTTTGGAATCTGAATGGGATGTTTCTTTATTCATTCGTGACCGCAGAAAAGGAATCACCCTGACGGAAGTAGGACAAAAAGTGCTCCCTCATATCCGGGAAGTATTGAAGAGAATGGAAAGTATTCACCAAGAAATCGCTCTGGCAACTAACTTAGAGACTGGTATCATTCGCATCGGTACATTTGCAAGTGCTTCTTCTTGCTTATTGCCAAAGCTGCTTGCCAAATTCCAGAAAAAACATCCGAAAATAGAATTTAAATTTTACGAAGGCACCTACGAAGAAATTACAGAGTGGTTGAGCTCTGGAGTGATTGATATTGGATTTGTTGTAAAAGGAGAAGCTAATCCAAATTTCGATTTTGTCCCTCTTATCAAAGATGATATGGTGGTTGCCTATCACCCGGCACATCGATTTCAATCCGAGGATACAGTGGATATGGCTGAATTAGCGAAAGAATCTTTTATTATGCCCACAGGGATGTATCAATCCCATGTAGAAGCATTGTTTGAAGAAGCACAAATAAAACCTTCTATTCGTTTTGAAGTGCATGACTGTACAACGATTGCGAATATGGTGCAGGAAGGCCTGGGGGTCACGGTTGGTCCTGAGCTGTTTTTAAAGACGCAGCAAAACATAAAGGTCAGTAATTTAACGATTCGAAACAGCCGTGAAGTAGCACTTGCCTGCCAATCTATTGCGGAAGCCTCACCGGCTGTAAAGGAATTTCTTCATATTGCAAAAGGGGTTTCTTACTGAGCTGAATAAAAACATGAGGGGTGACAAAATTAACCTGTAAATGAGGAAGCAGACATTACTTAAAATATTAAAAACCTGATGATTTTATTTGAAATCGCCAGGTTTTTTGATGCGTTTCTATTTTTAGTCATTACTAACAGGATGATTTCCCAGAACAGATAGTATATTTGAAAAAGCAAAATGTGTGGTATCCTTAGAGATTTGCTCCAGCTCCTCCATTTCTTCACAAACCACTTCTGCCATGTAATTATACTCTCCGCCAATTCTCCATAAATCTATTATATTACTATTCTCCTTACAGTAATTCATTAACTTTTCACAGCTTTTGGTCTTAAATAAAACGAAGCCATGGATTCCTTTATTGAGCTCTTTATTATTTACCTCAACCGTATAACGCTTTATTACATAATCTTCTAACCTTTCTATCCTTGTTTTCACAGCAGGAGATGACATATTTATTTGCTTGCCGATTTCTGTATAGGTAAGTCTGGCATTTCTTTTTAATAAATCTAATATTTGATGATCGATATGATCCAACATCCTTTTCACCAGCTTTCCAATTACTTTAAAATTTAAAGTTTTCCATAGCATATACTTTAATCATTCCATTGTAAACAATTCAGTATCGAATTAAAATTTGATATGAGGTGATAAATATGACGTGTTCTATCTTCTCCAAGTATAAAATCGGGAACTTAACATTAGATAATAGAATTGTAATGGCGCCAATGACAAGAGGATTTGCTGATAACGAAACAGGTGAAGTGAATTACTTGATTGCAGACTACTATGGAAAACGGGCAAGGTACGGGGCAGGATTAATCATTACGGAAGGTGTCGCCATCAACAAACTGGCCAAAGGAACCTATGGGATACCAGGGATATATACGCATCGTCAAATCTTAAGCTGGAAAAAAGTCACGCGGGAAGTTCATCAATATAAAACAAAAATCTTTGCTCAGCTCTGGCATGTTGGCAGAGTAAGTCATCAGGAAATTCTAAAAGGGAATGCCCCTGTTGCGCCCTCTCCTATCGGTGCCAACGGACATGTGCATCGTTTGAGGAAACCTTTCCAAGCTCCCAGAGCTTTAAATAATATGGAAATTTATCAAATAATAGCTGATTACAAGGATGCAGCAAAAAATGCGATGGAAGCCGGATTTGACGGAGTTGAGATACATGCTGCGCATGGTTACCTGATCGATCAATTTATCAATGAGAAAACAAATGACCGTCAGGATGAGTTTGGAGGTTCCTTACAAAATAGACTGCGATTTTTAGATTTAATTATTAAAGAAGTAAAGAAAGTTGTTCCTAAAAATAGAATCAGCATTCGAATTTCTGAAAAAAAAGATGATGATAAGGATTATGTATGGGAGCATCCAGAAGAAATGGTATGCGCTATAACAGGGATTCTTTCCAAGCATCAACTAAAAATTGTCCATCCATCGGCAGAAAACTACGGTGATATGCTTCAACATAATCAAAAATCGCTTCATGAATTATTCAGGCAATACTGGGATAAAACGCTTATTGCTGTTGGAAATATAGCACCTGAAAAAGGGGCGTCCATTATTGGAGGTAATCAGGCAGACTTGGTAGCATTCGGACAATTATTTATAGCTAATCCAGATCTGGTCGTTCGTCTGAAAGCGAATCAGGAGATTTTTCCGTATCAGACAAAAAATCTGCATACATGTTTAATTTAAGCAGTATATCAAGTAGGATAAGCACTCCTTTATCTCGTTTCTAGTTAAAAGGAGTGCTTTAAAATAACAGTACTTAAAGAAGCGCAAAAGCCTGTTTAAAACGAAGGGTTTTGAAATAGAATGCCATCAAAATATTCGAAGCTTTTTCACTATATATTCTATGAGAACTGTTTATTTAGTTCTACAACCATCGCTCCCATTTTAGGTTTCTTCGGCTGAAATACTTTCTCAATGCCATTCTTCTCTAATTCAGCCGCAGTCACCTTTCCTATCGCTGCTGCTAAAATTCCTTGATTAAAGGCTTCCGCCAATTTCTCCTTATCCTCCTTCATAAATAAATTTCGCACCTGTGTTTTACTGGTAAAAACAACAACATCTACATTTTGAGAGGTAATGGTTTCTTTTAGTATCGATAAAATCTGCTGGTCTGGTTCTTTATAAGAATAGGGTTTAGATAAATAAACAGCATACCCAAGCTGTTCCAGACTTCTTTTTAAATACACGTCATCCTCATTATATGTCTGCAAATAAATTTGTTTTTCTTCGCCCTGTTTGACCGGAGGTAAAGATGCAAGCAAATTTTCCATTGTTCCATCTGCAGAAAGAATGGTTGGTATCAGGTGATGCTGTTTCATCCACTTTGTCGTTTTACTGCCGCGAATGGCAAGGGTTGAGCTTTTTAGTTTATCTATGAAGCTGGTATGGATATGGAGTTTCTTTGCGGATTGCTCTAACGTTTCTGCTCCTATCCCAGTAGTTAGTATGACAAAGTCAAATCTGTTTTCTACAAGCTTTTTTACATCCTGCTGACAAATCGAATCATTCAGCTGATACTCTCCTTGAATCGGTAATTGAATTGTGTTTCCGCCATGTTTACTGATTAGTGTATCAATTGCTTTTGCCTGACGAGATGCAGCAACAGCAACTTGTTTCCCTTTAAGTCCGTCCATATATTTCTCCTTTTCCTATAGCTTTAGTATTCATTCTTTTATTTATTATATTACAAATATTCCAGTGGTTCAGCAAATGATTTCAAAAAATAACTTCTTAATCATTTTCTTTTATCATACCAGTCAAGTGTGTTCATAAACTCCACATTTCTTATTTCCTCTATGGAACAATTCGTTCCCCGTCCATCTTTTAAAAATAGATGAATCTGACCTTCTCCATATCCAGATACTTTACATTCCAAGTCTTTATAATAATTCCCGTTTCGCATCACATTCGCTTGAATCAAAACAGGAGAATTCGTTGCAAAAGCTTGGTTCAATACTTTTGCGATGGCTTCCTCAGTCATCTCTTCTTTTGCTTTCACTTCGATTAGCTGATCATTCATTTCTTCTTTTTTGAGCGCTTCTGAATGGTCGCTTAACATCATGCCTAACCATTTCATAATTCCTCTGTCCTTATACCCGAACTGTTCAGGCGTAACTCGTGTAATCGATATTTTTTCCATGTTCACTCTTCCTTTCCAGAACGATGACCGCCTAGCAATTTCGCACGGTATCTCGCCATTCCGTTTTTAAGCAGACTAGAAGCATGCAGCAGGGAAGTATAACCATGTTTTCTTCTTACAAAATCAATCGTCTTATCCAGCTCTTCGTTTTCCATTGTTTCTTCTGCCGATTCAAATAAATTCAGTTGCAATGATTGCTTTATTTGAAGTTTTCCAAAAGTAACATTAATCACTCGTACGGGCATATTGTCTTTATAATGTTTATGAAAGATAAACAGCATGTGCGCTTTTAATTTTCTGGATGAATCCGTTGCTTCAACCTTTATCTGATGGCTAAACCCGCCTAGTACTGTATCTCTCGAATATCCAATGGTCAGCTTGACAACACCTGTCATGAGCCGGTGCTTCCTTAACCTTGCCACATTCTCATCTGTCATTTCCCGAATAACCGTTTCAATATCGTGTTTAACCGAATAATCTCTGTTTAGTATCTGATTTCTGCTGAAGGAGGTACTTTCCGGTGTGTACGTGTCCGATAACACGGTTCGATCTATTCCATGTGCATGAAAATAGAGCTGTTGACCAATCACACCGAACTTTTCTTTTAATTTGCCAATATCATA
Source organism: Oceanobacillus oncorhynchi (assembly GCF_000821065.1). Lineage (GTDB taxonomy): Bacteria > Bacillota > Bacilli > Bacillales > Amphibacillaceae > Oceanobacillus > Oceanobacillus oncorhynchi. The sequence goes on along the minus strand of NZ_CDGG01000001.1, from coordinate 3,577,773 downwards.
TTGAGCCAAATCATACATATTTCGAATCCCTATCCGATTTAGATTGGCTTCCGTTTTTTGTCCTATCCCCCAAAAATCAATTAAGGCTTCTATCTTCCATAATTTATATGGAACGTCTTCATAACGCCATTCCCCAATAAAGCCTCGTTGTTCGTCATGCTTTGCCTGATGGTCGAGTGCCAATTTTGCTAAAAGCGGATTATCCCCTATTCCCACAGTTAACACTAATCCCAACTCTCTCCATACATCACGTTGGATTTTCCTCGCTATGTCATGCGTACTGCCAAAAAGTTTATGTGATTTCGTTACGTCGAGGAACGATTCGTCAATAGAATAAACAAGTAAATCCTCTTTCGCTACATAACGCTTAAAAATACGTAATATCTCCATATTCTTTTGTAAATACACTGCCATACGAGGCTCCACGATATCTATATTTGCTTTCTGCGGGATTTCATAAATCCTTGTTCCTGTTTTCACGCCATACTCTTTTTTTACTAAAGGAGAAGCGGCTAACACCAAACCGCCTTGATTATCCGGCTTGGATACAACTGCAATCCGGGATTTTAAAGGATGCTGCTTACGTTCGGCAGCTTCTACGCTTGCGAAAAAAGATTTGACATCTATACATATAATGTCCCGCCGAGGCTCCTTCGAATAATCCATCATGATAATGTTTTTCATCATACTCTCTCCTAATACGAATGGGTGTTTGTATACTCATTATACGAACGTATATTCCTATGGTCAACATAAATCCGTTTAAATAGTCGTGTTAATATATGGAAAGCTGAGATGAATAAAAAAACCCTTCGCGAAATGTTATCGCAAAGGGCCTTCCGTAGTGAATTATCCTGTTATTCCATTTCGATTTTGCGGTCATCTTTGTTCCAGTTAAGGCTAATATCATCTTTTTTACACCTGGAGATTCTGCTTCAGCTGAATTATTTAGTCATTCTTTTAAATGAATCATGTGAATATCCCTTTCATCATGTGATAAGGAAAGCTGATTGTATATATAGTCTTGATCAGGGTTGCTGGGGTTAGAAAAATACACGGTATCTATTTGCGTATAATAAATCGTACTTAAACACATTGGACATGGCTCTGTACTGGCGTATATCTCACACCCTTTAAGATTCGTTGTATTTAACGTTTGACAGGCTTCACGAACAGCTTGAATTTCCGCATGCGTAGTCGGATCGTTCGTTGCTGTTACTTCATTCACACCAGACCCAATTACTTTTCCATCTTTGACAACAACTGCTCCAAATGGGTCTCCCTGATGCTTTTGTTCATTTTCATTCGCTAATTTGACTGCTTGTTTCATCCATTCTTTGTTCGACATGTTGGTCCTCTCCTTTATGATGTTTCGTTTTACCAATTATGCTTGAGATTCTTTCAAAATACGTTCAATTTCTTTAAAATCAAGGCGCTCTGCATGTTCTAAAGGAGTAATGCCATCTTTATCACCAATATGGATGTCAGCACCATGGTCTATTAATAGCTTTACTATCTTCTGATGATTTTCCCCGCCGTTTCCTAAAATAATCGCTTCCAATAATGCAGTCCATTGTAAATTGTTTATATGGTTTACGTCTGTGTCAGAGTTCATTAAAAGCTCCTCTACCACATCAACATGCCCGCGCTCTGAAGCGGGAATAAGCGCCGTTCCGCCGAACCGGTTTGTTAATGATGTATCTGCTCCTGCTCCAACAGCAAGCTTCACGATTTTAAGGAATCCTTCAGCTCCAGCATATAGAAGCACATTATCCTGGTTGCTATTGCGGATATTTATATCTGCTCCTTGTTCGATAAGCGCCTTGACAGTATCTGTATGATATTTTTGCGTCGCAGCCATTACTGCGGTTACACCGTGTTCATCTGTTGCATCAATATCTGCTCCAGCTTCTATTAATTTTAAAACCGTTTCTGTATTTCCTTCTTCTGCTGCTGAAATTAACTTTTGATCCAAATTGGTTTCCTCCTTCTTTTCTTTCTGTGTTGAAAAACCTTCCCCTGTTTTGGCAGCTGCCCTGCGATAAAAATATTTCAGCTTTATCATAACCTTTACCCCTATATAAATATGTTATCATGGAGGTAGCTATATGAAAAATATTAATTTAATTATATTTACTTATTTTTTTAATATATAAAATGAAACTTCATTATAGGTAGAGCTTTGCAGACGGTTCTCTGCGATTAAAGTAGAAAGGATGTTTACGATGGATATTAGGCAGCTGCGCTATTTTATTGCTATTGTAGAAGAAAGGAAAATTTCTGCCGCCGCTAAAAGACTTCATATGTCCCAACCACCCTTAAGTCAACAATTAAAAGCTATGGAAGAAGAACTCGGTGCCACATTAGTCGAAAGAAGCGGTAAATTTTTAGAAATGACAGAAGCAGGGAAAGCTCTGTATACAAATGCGCTGCAAATAACTCAATGGATGGAAGAAACCGAAACAGAGGTAAAAGAGGTTGGCAAAGGGGTAAATGGGAAACTCACTATTGGTGTTAACACATTTTCCGTTAGCGAATTGCCACATATACTTGAACAATTTCAAAAGGAATTCCCAAAAATCACATATAAAATCCAACAAAATGAATCCTCCCATCTTTGCCAATTAGTCAGGGATAGAATTGTGGAACTGGCAATTATCCGAATGCCGTTAGATTTGGACGATTTTTCTGTTCTCCATCTCTATAACGATCCTTTTTATTTCATTACGTCTGAGGAGCAGACATCATTTGATAAAGAAGTATCACTTGCTGAAATCCAGCATTATCCTCTCCTGTTTCCAAGCACAGAGGGATTAGGTGCGCACTATTTGATTTTAGAGGCATTTTCTCGATTTAAACTGCACCCTAATAAGATAGGGGAGTGCTCTGACATTAGCCTTTTAATGGATTTAGTTGCGTCTGGATTCGCCGCATCTATTGTTCCGGAAACTCTGCTGAAACGATATCGCGGGTACCCTGTAGATGCTTATCGGATATCAAGTGCGATGGAGTTAAATGGACCAGTCGGGTTGATATGGCTCAAAGATCATAGCTTGTCTAAATCTGCTCAAAATTTTATAGAGTTGCTCCAAAAAGGATAAGTTCCTCTCTTTCACAGTATTTTATATGGGTTTGGTTCATACTTTTCTGTTTGATTTTGTTTAATTGTCTTTTATCCCCTACAGAATATATCCAAGCTCTATACACAGCTTTATTTTAAATTTTGTATATAGTTCATAAAAACACCTGCTAAAAACCGTTAATTTTATATACGCTTTTAGCAGGTGTTTTTAGTTTTTATACTGGAGGCTATCTATCTCATTCATGCTTTTTTCTATTTCATGGTCTGCTTCTGCTATCCCTCAACTCAAACCCTTTTCGTCTATATAATTAAAATTTAGTATTATTTTTGTCATCATCTGCCACCATATAAGGCCGCATCATATCATAATCCTCATGCTCTAAAATATGACAGTGCCACACAAACTCTCCGCTATATGGAGCGAATTTAGCGATGACTCTGGTAATGGTTGCAGCAGGAACCTCAATGGTATCTTTCCAGCCGCGGTGATTTGCTGCGGGGGCCTCAGGCGGTCCGGTAAATATGATTTTGCCATCTTGATTATATTGCTCCAGATCGAAAGGCTGATGCTCCAGCACCTGAAATTGGACAAGATGAATGTGAATTGGATGAGAGAAGTTGGTTGTGTTTGTAAAAGCCCAAATCTCTGTTGTCCCTAGCTGCGGATTTTCCGTGATTGGATCATGCCAGTGCTTGTTGTTGAGAAGTAATAAAGGACGATCAAATTCATCAGCAGATCCAACTAATTTTAAATAACGAATACCAGAAATATCATTTTGCTTTAATGAAGGAATAACAGATAAAGTTTGTGGCAAATGGCTTCTATCTTTATTTTTCAATGACTTTGTAACACGGATCTGCATGATATCTCCAGTGTCATCGTTTGGATCAGCGTCTGGTCCTAAGTCATTTTTTAATAGAATGGACTGACCAGCTGCTTTTGAAAAATCAATAATGACATCGATTCGTTCTGCCGGCTGAAAACCGATTTTTTCGATTTCAACGGGATGCCTGAGCAGCCCGCCGTCCGAACCGATTTGTTGAAAGTTTATATTAGAATCAAGCTGTAACTGGTAGGACCTTGTATTGGAAGCATTTAAAATCCGGAACCGATATTTTCTTGGTTCCACCTCTAAGAACGGCCATGCCTTTCCATTAACGATTATTGTATCTCCATTGTATGCAGGCAGAATAGACGGATTTGGCAGTTTTTTTGCTGCATCATCAGGCTGTGATGGGTAAAATAAGGAACCATCTGCGTTCAAGCTTCGGTCTGTAATCATAAGCGGAATTTCATAGTCCCCAGCAGGCAGGTTCAATGATTTCTCGTGCTCATCCCGAAGAATATACATCCCTGCCAGCCCTGCATATACATTCAGCCGCGTAATTCCCATAGCGTGATCATGATACCAAAGCAGGCTTCCGCGCTGATGATTCGGATACGTAAATGTTTCTCTTGAAAAAACAGGTCCGGTTTCTTGGAAGTTATTTGTGTACCATGCTTCCGGATGTCCATCGCTGTCAGCTTTTGTTTCGATACCATGTAAATGTACCACCGTGCGTACGATGGGGAGCTGTTCAAGGCCATGAATCGATACATCAACTGGAAGCAGATGCTTATTCGGCAATTGGTTAAGCCATGCCACGTGAACCGGTTCATCCCGATTTGCCTCAATCATCGGGCCGGGGAACTGACCGTTATACCCCCATAAAGTGGTTGCTGGTAAATCACGATGCAGCTTACGCTTGAATTGCTTCATCGTGATTTCATAGTGAACCCCGTCCCCTGTTTTTTTATCAGGCTTTAGAGGCTGTAGATTAGGAAGTGGATCCACAAATTTTTCTAGCTTACGGCGCATTCGTATTCACCCCATTTCTTTATAATGCGTGTTCAAAAAGTACGATAAATAGGACCAAGAAATTCAAGGCGATGAGATTTTTACGAACGGAGCGTATGTTTTGAATACGTGAGTATTGGAAAAATCCTGTCAACGCAGAAATTCGCTGTGGCATTTTTATTGGACTTTTTAAACATCCTTTCGTAATAGTAAATGTGACTAGAAGCAAAAAAGTGCAAAACTGATGTACACGTATACTAAAGTAATTAGGGTGATACAAAAGGCGTCATTTATGAAAAAATGACTTGGATAAGCTTTACATGATTTGTTTATTGTTTGGTGTGTCATGGTATGCTTTTTTATATTTCAAATTATATTAGACTAAATCATCTAACTTCCACAAAGTTTGACTATTTCATCTAACTTTTGATATATTCGATGATATAATCAAACTATTCTCTGAGATGAATAAGGAAGGAGCTGTTTTATTCATGTCAACGGAAGTTTCCATCTTCATTATGGATATAAGTAATTCGTCAAAAGAAAATATCGGGAAGGCATTAAGTGATTACCTGGGACAATTAAAAGAAAGTATTTCTCTATGGACCAAAAATACAGCTGGAACACAAATCAGTCACCGCGCCGGAGATGAATTGGTACTTGTGAGCAACGGCTATGCAACAGCATATACTCTTGCTTTTTATATCAGCCGCATCTGGAAATTTACTGATCATCCGCCTTATTTTGGCCTGTCATTCGGAACGATTAAAGAGGATGTAAGGGATATAAATATAGAGACATGGATTCATCCATTGATGAAACAAGCAAGGAACGCTAATAATCATCTGAAAAAACAGCCGGATAGATTGCTGTTTCGTTTTGCGTTGCCTGCTTCATCAAATGAACAAGACTTCACGGTTTTTAGCAAGCAGTTCGAAATCTTGATTAATACGAATTTAATGCTGAAGCAGGGACAAATCAACGAACAAACTGACATACAATCTCTCGTCTGTTCGTTATATCTCATACTCGGTCAACAAAAAAAGGTAAGCGAACACCTTAAAAGAACAACAGCTACCATATCCCACCATATGAAACAGGGCAAAACGCAAATCATCTTGCATGCTTTTGATAATATTGTAAAGGTGCTGGATTCATTAGGTGCACAAGATAACCATCGTCTAACAGATAAGCTGCAAACAAATATTAACCATTATATCATCACACATCTATCTGATTATTTCCCTGAGGAAAGGAGATTATCATGACAATATTATTGCTTGTTCTCGCACATTTGATTGCTGATTTTTGGCTGCAATCTGACCAGATGGTGAAACATAAAATCAAGCATTTAAAAAAACACATCCTTCACCACCTGCTGACAACAAGTATTGTACTTGCGGTAATATGGGGCTATCAATATGAGTTTCAGCATGTCATTTCCTGTTTTATTTCACCTTTAGCTTTTATTATAATCACACACCTTTTGATTGATTTATTAAAAATAAAATTTGTAGATTCCCTTCCCAAAAGCCCGACGGATAATATGAAGAAACTCGGATATTTTCTAGCAGATCAGGTCTTACACGTTATGATGATACTCCTGACCTGTTTCCTATTCTTTCATATGACAATTGCAGAGATGACAGCAAGTCTTTTAAACCTGAATGGGTCAAGCAGTTTAACTCTGCTCAACACAGCATTATTTTTTGTCATCATTTATATTTTGGCGACAAGTGTCAGCGGGCATATTGTAAAATTTATCATTGGTTCATTACCATCCGAATTTGCTAATTTTGAAGGTGAACTGACGTTGAAAAACCAAATAGCTGCCGGAAAGGAAAAAATCCAACCGAGCACAGACAATCGTTTTACAGAGGAATATCATTATTTCACTTACTCTCCCCCGCTTCGTTCGCGCGGCAAGCTTATCGGCTATCTGGAAAGATTGCTGGTGATACTATTAACAGCAGCAGGCGCATATCAGTCGATTGCATTTATCATTGCCGCCAAGTCGATTGCCCGATTTAAGCAGTTAAACGACCGGAACTGGGCAGAATATTTCTTGTTGGGTACGCTGTCTTCTATTTTTCTAGGGTTGGTGCTTGGACTTGTTGTACAAGGAGTTCTTATGTAAGCGATAAGGACTTTCACTAGATTGCCCCCTTTCCTCCAGCAAAAAAATCAGGCTGCTGAATATTGCTCAGCAGCCTGATTTTTGGTGAATCACCGTACTTACTTAATTTGAATCACAATCTTTCCTTTCGCATGATGGGTTTCGCTCAATCGATGCGCTTCCTTCAATCCGTTCTCGATAAGCGGGAAAGTATGTCCAATATACGGTTTTAATTTCCCATCCTCCATCAGCTTCCCTAATTCAGACAGTTCTCCTCCATCTGGCTCAAGCCATAAGAATCCTGCCTTGACTCCTTTTTGTTTGGCTAACTTTTCATCTGGCTGTCCTGCAATGGAAACGAGCCGTCCGCCTTCCTTTAATACATGGAAGCTTTTATTCAGGATTTCACCGCCCAGCGTATCCACGACAATATCATAATCTTGAAGAACATCTTCAAAGTCTTCCTCTTTATAATTAATGAATTGATCGACACCTAATTCTTTTAAAAACGTCTCATTTTTACCGCTGGCAGTCGAAGCTACATAGGCATCGAAGCTTTTAGCAATCTGAATGGCCATGCTGCCAACACCGCCGGAACCGGCATGAATCAACACTCTATCGCCTTTTTTTATTTCAGAGAAGTTCACAAGACATTGCCAGGCAGTAAGACCTGCAAGCGGAACTGCTGCCGCTTCTTCAAAGCTGATATTTTTTGGTTTCATCGCCAGCAGTTTTTCATCAACCGCTGTATAGGCAGCATACGTGCCATTTCGTGTAAGGGCCGGTCGAGCAAATATCTCGTCACCCACTTGAAAAGAGGTTACATTTTTACCGACTTGTTTGATGACACCTGCCGCGTCCCATCCTAAAATAATTGGAAATTCAAAAGGCACCCCTTCTTGCAGGTAACCTTCACGCAGCTTCCAGTCAATCGGATTAATGGACGTAGCGTGCATTTCTACTAATACCTGGTTATCTTTTATTTCTGGTACGGGAATATCGTCTTTTTCCTTTAGCTGATTTGCATCGCCGTATTGTTCGATAATAATTGCTTTCATAATCAAAACCTCCAGCGCATATTTTTCTGTTGCATTTTTAATAGTATCAAACGAATTTCTTTTTAACAATTAACAGCAATTCACTTGATAATCCCATACTTAAGGAAGATTGGAAATTATTATATTATCTATTCTCTCTTGATTTTTTACTCCAGTTAATTCATTTCATTATTATTTAAAAAATGCTGACAATGGTTATAATTAATGTTACTATTAGTAATATTACTAATAGTAACGTCAGCTTTAAAAGCTGACCAAGGAGGAACTGTGATGCTTTCTTTTTCATTCCTAGGTGCGTTTATTTTTGGGTTCATTGCACTTTTTACGCTGCTGGTAACTTTAGGGTTGCCATTAGGTGAATTTACTTTAGGAGGTAAATTCAGGATCTTACCTATAAAAATGCGAATAATAAGCGGAATCTCGCTGGTCATCCAAATGATTGCAATTATAACGATACTTGACGTTGGCGGGATAATTATAATAGATTTCCCTTTTTCTATCGAAAGAGGATTATGTATTTTCTTTGGATTTTATTTATTATTGAATACAGGGATGAACATCATATCTTCCAGCAAAAAGGAAAAGTATGTTATGACCCCTTTGTCTTTCTTGTCATCTATGTGTTTTTTTATTACAGCATTTTTTAACTAAAGGAGAATGGATTACGATGGATACTATTATTTTAGGCTTTCTGATGATTCGAGGTTCAACGATTTATGAGTTAAGGCAATCTATCAAACAAACCTTATCTAATGTCAGCAGCGACAGCACAGGCAGTATTCAAGCAGGAATCAAAAAATTATTGAAAAAGGAATGGATTACTTTTGAAGTACACATAGAGGGGAGTGTAAACAAAAAAACATATTATATTACAGAAGCTGGAGTAAAACATTTTAGAGAAAATATATCAACACCTATGTTATACAAGGAAAAAAATATGGAATTAAGTAAATTTTTCTTTCAAGGGTTCGCAGATCATTCAGAGCACGAAGCGTTTATCAACAGCTATCTGGAAGAATTAGAAAAAGAATTACATCGCTTGGAAGCTATTAACATAACGATTGATCAGAGAAATAATTTCAGCCGTGACTATATAAATAATTTAAAAGAAGCTGGCGGTGCAACAGAATTTATGACGGAAGAGGGAGTAAAATCAATTGCCTATTTCCAATATGCAACGCTGGATTTAGGTATAGAGAAAATTAAATTTGAAATCGACTGGTTTAGGAATTTTCAATCAAAATTAAAGGCAGAAAGGATGGAGAATGACAAGGGACAATAAAGCGGAACATTATTCCATTGCATGGCGATAATTATTATTCAATAAAAAGCTTCCCTTCCCCGCCATAAACCTTACACAGAATGAAATCCCAAATAAAAAAAACATCAAATTACTCACTTTATCGTAATTTGATGTTTTTCTTATTTTACCTTACATATTATAAAGGAAACTCGGACGCTCCCAAAAACGCTGCTTCGCCATCGCATCAATAAACTTCTGTCCGAATTGCGAATCGATATCCATCACGACTCCAGGCTGTCCTTCAATACCCATTTCCTTCAATAAATGAGCACTCTCTTCTCTAGCACCTATCGGCTTGAAATGATTGTACATATTCATAATAAAGGTACGGGCTTGATGATGAAAATAGTCATTGACTCCGGTACCGCCAACAAGATATGCACCCTCATAGCTTAACGGAGATCCTGTCAGAAAGTTTTGGTCTACATCAAACCTCATTCCCTCGCTGCTCTTTACTTCACCGAGCTTATTGCTGACAATAACGGGATGCATCCCGGCCTTCTTCCATTGCTTGAGCAAAGCATCCACTTCCTTACCCGGAAAACCTTCTGCCAGAAAAACAGCTACTTTCAGTGTATTCGCCACAAAATTGGTATTCATCAAGCTTACAGCCGGCGATGATTTCGTAGCAGTTGACTCTTCTACGTCTGGTACAGTAACACCAACATTTGACGCAACAGCCTCTGCAAGCTCTTTGCTGACCCTTGCCAAGCGGTCCACCATCTGCTGACGCACAGGTACATGAAGACATCTTCCCAGCTCAAAGCTATACGCTCCAATAATATGCTCCCGCTCTACAGGTGTCATGCTGTTCCAGAAAATCCTTGCCTGCGTATAGTGATCTTTAAAAGAATCCGCTGTTTTACGCTGCTTCAACCCTTCTACGGTGGAAGGATACGTAACAAAGCCTCCCTTGTCTGGCGGAACTTCTGATGGTGTATTATCCGCTAATATGTTTTTATGATAAGATACTTTTCCTCGGTCAATCACATGACGCGAGTTTCCATCCCGCTGATTGTTAAAAACCGGACAAACCGGCTTGTTGATAGGAAGCTGTTGATAATTTGCGCCTATTCGCACCTGCTGTGTATCTGTATACGAAAATAATCGCCCTTGCAGCAGCGGATCATTGGAGTAATCCATTCCCCGAACAATATTCCCTGGGTGAAACGCACTTTGTTCTGTTTCCGAAAAAGCATTATCGACCGTTTTGTTTAACGTTATTTTTCCTATTTTTTGAAGCGGGACTTCCTCCTCCGGCCAAAACTTTGTCGGGTCTAAAATATCGAAATCAAACATAAACTCCTGATCTTCACTGATAATCTGTACAGCAAGTTCATATTCCGGATAATTGCCCATTTTGATATTTGTCCAAAGGTCTCTTCGATGAAAATCGGCATCCTCGCCAAGTTTTTGTGCTTCGTCCCAAATCAATGGATGAACACCCAGGACAGGCTTGACATGAAATTTGATAAAATGAGCAACTCCCTCTTTGTTTACAAAACGATACGTATGAACGCCAAAGCCTTCCATGGTACGAAAATTCTTTGGAATAGCCCGGTCAGACATAATCCACATCGCCATATGAGTCGTCTCCGGATTACTTCCCATAAAGTCCCAAAATGTATCGTGTGCCGTCTGCCCTTGAGGATATTCATTATCAGGCTCCGGTTTGACAGAGTGAATCAAATCAGGGAATTTAATCGCATCTTGGATGAAGAAAATGGGGAAATTGATGGCCACAATATCAAAGTTTCCATCATCTGTGTAGAATTTAATAGAAAAACCTCGTACATCGCGAACGGTTTCATTACAGCCCCGTGAACCGATTACTTGTGAAAAACGTACAAATAACGGTGTTTTTTTGGAAGGATCCTGTAAGAAATCTGCCATAGTCACTTCACTCATAGATTGATACAGTTCAAATTCTCCATAAGCACCTGTTCCTCGAGCGTGCACGACCCGTTCCGGTACTCTCTCTCGATCAAAATGCGCTATCTTTTCTCTGGCAAGAAAGTCTTCAATCAGAGTCGGGCCGCGGTCTCCGGCAGTCAGTGAATTTTCATCATCCACGATCTTTTTCCCTTCATTAGAAATCATCTCTTGATTACGGGTATCCCGAATAGATGGTTCTAATTGCTGTTCCTTATGGTAATAGAATTTATTTTTAGCAAAAAAATGAAAAGTATTCATTGAAGGTTTCTTTCTGTGTATGACTGGAACAACTTTAATACACCATGCACCATAATTAGTCGGGAAGACGTCCGAGCTTCCACAATGAAAGAAGCCGTCTGTGCTGCACAGACGGCTTCTTTCATTTATTGGAGGACTACAGAAATTTCTCCATGATAACGTAGGCCTCCCCATTTTTCATAAAACTTCTATCTGTTTCCTGGAGACCAAACTTCCGATAAAAATGGCTCTTATTCTTTCTGGCATTACACCAAATTCTTTTCACATCATGTTTTTTCGCTTCCTCAAATACGGACTCTAACAATCTGCTTCCATACCCTTTTCCCTGTTCTGATATCAGCGTCGCAAATTTTCTAAATTGAGCTTCCTCTTTGTCTATAAACAGCGTAACAATGGAAATCAGTATATTATCTTTAAAAAGTCCCAAATGAATACCCGAAGCATCATCCTTTAACTTTATGTAGTTGAAATCCTCATTCGGCCACATGACTTCATGCCTAAGCTCCCATGCTTGTTCTTTCTGTATTTTTGAAATTTGAATTTCCATGATAACCTCCTTGCCTGCTGTGAAGCTGGTCAAAAACACATGCTTAGAAAAATGCCAGTATACTGTTGGCGTAAAATAGCGTAACTACTGTCAACGCCAGTAAAACAACCCCTTCCGCTTTTCCGCCAGTTGTTGCAGCGAATGGAAAACGAATCGTAATCTTTGCAGGGTACAGCAGCTTGATTCCCTGCTTTGTCGCAGCATCTAGTATAAAATGCGTAACCATACCAGCTAAAATCCCCATGGTGATCGACGGATTACTGATGAACTTAGATAAAATAAACGCCACCAGCGCTAAGAATAATAAACTATGTGTAAAGGTTCGATGACCAAAGAGGGTATTAACTACTTTCGAAACCGCTGGAAACCTCCGTCCGATTTTGCTGCCGCTATGGCAAATATCCGGAAGCAAGCCCCCTGCTGCGCCTGCTGCAATGAACCATTCGGGCTGATATGCATCTGTGATGGCGACGATGGCTGTCGTCGCTGTGATTCCAGCCATAATATGTGTTTTTCCTGTCATGCTCTTTTTTCTCCTTCATTTGTAAATTGCGTTATCTTATCATAACACTATCCTAAGAAAAAGAACATACGTTTCTTTCAATTAATTTCCTTTTATTCAAAAATGCAGCAAACATTATTGTCTGCTGCAGTCATGATTTGTCTACATGGTTAAATGATAACTGGCATCTAAAAGTTCAAATATTTCCTCTTCTGAAATAGAACCGTCCAGCAGAATGCTGATCCAATGTTCTTTGTTCATATGGTAAGCTGGCAGTATTCCATTTTCTTTTCTTAAAATCGATGCCAATTCCGGGTCGCATTTGACATTTAAAACGGCTGCAGTCCCTTCTCCTTCTATATTTAATTTCTCTTTGTTCACATCCATCAGCAACCCAAACCATTTGCTGTTTTCCTTATGCCGAAGCACAGCGTAATTAGAAAATTTAGCCCAAGGATAATCTGGCTCTGTATCGTATTTTCTTTTTGCATAATGTATAACTGCATCTCTGCTCACTAAAATCACCTTCATCTGATAAATTAAACGGGTAAATTGCTTTTCTTCATTTTATCAGCAGATACAGGTTTGTTAAATAGGATGCTGCACACAGAAGCTTAAAAATACCATGATATCCTGCTACCTCTAATATATACGAACAATTTTTCCCAAAGTCAGACGGTGGTGACTATGCCCCTCGTCAGCTCCATATCCTGCTGCAACCACAGAAAGAATATTCCCCTCTATCTCCAATAATGCTTTTACCTTTTCCAGATCAAAACCCAGCATCGGAACGCTGGATATACCGTAAGCGGTGAGCGCTAACAGCAAATACCCAAGCGCAATATACCCTTGCGATTGCAGCACCTCAGGAGCCATATCCAGCGTTTCTAAAAGAGCTTCCTTGTCACTTTTCTTCTTTTCCAAATTCATTTCCGGATGAAGGACATCATCTGCTTTCTCCCGCACATCCATCAGATTACTGTATAGCACGATGACACAGGAGGCAGTATCTAATTGCTTTTGATAAGCGGAATATTGGTAGAGCTTTTGAATCATGGATTTGTCTTTCACAATAACAAATCGCCAAGGCTGTGCATTGAATCCGCTCGGAGCCAAACGGACATGATCGATAATATTAGCTACCAGATTCGTATCTACCTCCTGCTCTGTAAAGCTTCGGACGCTTTTTCGCTCTTGCATCCATTTTAAAAAATATTCTGATTCCATTGAAAATCACTCCTACCTTATTTGTTACGTTTCATTATGATAGAAGTGACCTCCCTTTGTTTAAAAATATGTAAAGCCTGTATCGATACAGACGCCTCTTGCTTTAGAGATATTTGCTGCTTTCTATTGCTTCATGGATTAATTGAACACCTTCATGGATTCTTCCTTCTTGAATACTCGTTGTATTCAACTTTAAGAATTTATGTTTCTGCTTATAATCAGCTATATAATTTGTTTTATAGTCATCGACTAAAACATGACGTTTCGCTAATGCTTCATGAAGTTTCTGTATATTTATCTGTTTTAGCAGCTTGATTAGGGTATGCATTTGATGATTGTCATTAAATGCATACCCGGAAAAACAAGTATTTTATGCATGCCGCAGTATCTCTGTTTTCTGCTGATGTTTGGAGACGATTTTGTCTTTATGGTGTGCATATAGACCGCTCTCCATAAATGTCTGCATAATAACCTGGCTCAAAGAATTGGTATGGATATCAATAATTTCTTTAAAACTCCGAAAGGGCTCGATTAATTTCTCTGGCACGACAGTAATACCTAACCGCTGCCCTGGAAACATGATTTTAGAAAAACTTTTTAAGTAAATAACACGTTGATCATTATCCATTTCGTAGAGTGTTTTATAACTGTTGTCCCCTTCAAAATCTCCCAGGTAATCATCTTCAATCATATAAAAATCAAATTTCTCTGCTAATTCCAACAGCAGCTTTTTTTCCTGTTCATTCATGGTTGTACCAAGCGGATTATGCAGGCGCGGCATTAAATAAACATAGCTTGGACGCTTGATTTTAATCGTTTTCTCTAATTCCTGCAAATCTATTTTATCCAGCCCTCGGCAGCATGTGACATAATCTAACTGAAGGCGTTCTATAAGATTGATGACTTGATGATAGGTGGGCTGTTCAATTAGAATGGATTCCTTTCTGGTCAGCATGATTAAAGCAAGAATATGCAAATCCTGCTGTGTACCGCTTGTAATCATAATCTGCTCTTTTTTTGTGAATATCTGGTCCTCCAACAGCTTCTGAAATAAGGTTTTCAACTCCTCATTGCCGGTCGTTGCACCATACGTAAATAATTCTGTTTTTTCATTTTGGATAGCAGCTTCCAAGCATTACGAATAGCTGTCCAATGGAAAGTCCGTCCAGGAAGTGGAAGCAGTTGAAAAATCATATACCCCGTTAAAAGCAGCAGCTTTTTCTTTTCTGGAAATAATATAATAACCGACCTTGGCATATATTCTATTGTTCTCAACTAGATATTTAAGCGCCTGCGTTACCGTCACTTGACTTACTCCAAAGGCTTCCATTAATTTACGTACCGTCGGCAGTCTATCTATATATATTCCTTCCTCTATACGTTTTAAGATTTTATCAGCTACGAATTGATATTTCTTCATAAGCAGCCCCTTTCCCCTCTACAAACAGATTACCATGAAACTATTTCAATTGTATTTTCCTTTATGTTTGTATCGATACACCTAAAAAAAGAATTGCTTCCGTTTAGACATTTTTTCTATACTCTGGAATAGAAGGAGGAGGAAGTCATGAAAAAAAATAATGCATTACTGGCAGCAGTCACTTTTTCCATTATTATTGGATTGTCCTTTATGTTTGTGAAAATTTCTTTGACGTATGAAGGGCAATTACTTATATTGGCGCAGCGATTTACATTTGCTTTTTTGGGATTGCTTTTATTTCTTGTCATAAAACCAATCCATTTACGGTTGAATCGGAAGGAAATCATGATTATGATTATTATTTCCTTGTTCTACCCGATTATATTTTTCAGCAGTCAAATACTTGGTCTTGATCAAACAACGGTTACGGAAGCAGGAATCATTCAGGCGATTGCTCCGGCCATAACTGTTCTCTTAGCAAGTGTATTTTTGAAGGAACAGGTCCGAATAGTACAAGGATTAGGAATCGTTTTTAGCATTGCCGGAGTCGTTTTCCTGCAGCTGATGAACAGCTCGGGAGGCTATGATTTTCATCTGCTTGGCAACCTGCTGATTATCGTATCTATTCTTGCAACAGCATTTGGCAGGTAATGTCCAGAAGTGCAACAAAATCTATCGCACCAATTCAAATTACGATATATATCATGTTCATTGGTTTTCTGTTCTTTAATGTCATCTACTTCATAAACGGCGGTTCTGCCGGCGAGTATATCGATTCCCTGACAGAAATTCCATATTTATTATCAATTTTATTTTTGGGTGTCCTGTCTACATTTGGAACGTCTTTATTGTCTATTTATGCTGTGTCCAAATTGCCGGTTATTCAAGTAAGTGTGTTTAATAATGTGGCTACGTTAATTACCATCCTGTCTGGAGTACTGATTTTAAACGAGCCTTTTCATTATTACCATATTATCTGCGCAGCGGTGATTATTTTTGGCGTTATTTTGGTTAATGCAAAAAAAGAAATCAAGACATTCTAAGGTAAGTTAATCAATAAAATCAGTTTTTATGAATAAATGCTATTTTTCTTTATATCATCTAGTTTGTATCGGAGCAAAGGTGAGCGTCACTTCAAGAGATGAAGAGAAGCTGCGTAAAGCTGGAGATCTCGGAGCGGATTATCTTTTAAAAACAGACAGGGATTGGACAGCTAAAATGAAAGATGAAAAATTCGATATCATATTAGATAGTATTGGGCCGGCACTCTTCCCGAAAATACATTGATGTCTTAAAGCCAGATGGAAATTTGGTTAATTTTGGAGCGAGCTCCGGAGACAGTATTGACCTTTCTTTACCCTCCCTCTTTTACCCGCAATTTAATATCTTAGGAACTTCTATGGAAAGTAAGGAAGAATTCGAACAGTATAACGCATCACAACATAAAACCGGTGCTGATAGCGTTTATCCGCTTATTGAAATCGAACATGCATTGGAGAGAATGAAATCCGGGAATCAATTTGGCAATATAGGCTTGGAAATGGAATAAAAAAGCCGAGTTTTTCATTTTTACGTTATCGTTATGAAGAAAAATCGTTTGAGGTGAATCAATGCCTAGCTCCTCTTTTGTGATTCATAAATGATTGTGCTACGATAAAATCGTATATCAACTTCACAAGGAGGCTCTATGTATGGCTTTGGAAAATTTTGATGAATACCTGCAAAAATATGCTGAATTAATCGTTTCTACCGGTGTCAACATTCAAGAAGGACATTCTGTCGTTCTAACGATTGATGTTGAACAGGCTCCATTAGCACGTAAAATCACAAAAGCTGCTTATGAAAAAGGCGCAAAACGTGTTATTGTCAAATGGGGAGACGATAAAATCTCAAGACTTGGGTTTGAGCATCAATCAACCGAAACCCTAACAGATATTCCAGATTATCGCATTGAAGAAATGAACTATATTATTGAACAAGGTGCCAGCCGTATCAATGTTGTTTCCAATGATCCGGATGCCTTAAAAGGATTAGATGGTGAAAAAATCGCTGCAACGCAAAAAGCGTCTGGTGAAGCATTTCAGCCATTATCGCAAGCAACACAGTCGAATAAAATCTCATGGGTCGTGGCAGCTGCAGCCGGTCCGGAATGGGCAGCGAAAGTCTTTCCGGATTTAGATTCAGCGGAAGAACAAACGGATGCATTATGGGATGCTATTTTCAAAGCGATTCACTTGTATGATGACGATGCGATCCGCACATGGGAGGATAAAGATAAGACCCTGGAAACGAAAGCGGAATCATTGAATAAGGAACAATTTACAGCATTGCATTACACTGCGCCGGGTACAGATTTAACGGTCGGCCTGCCGAAAAACCACCGCTGGGAAGGTGCTGGAAGCTTTAACTCCCGCGGAGAACGCTTTATAGCCAATATGCCGACAGAAGAAGTATTTACAGCCCCAGATGCCAACCGGGTCGATGGCGTTGTCGTATCAACCAAGCCATTAAGTTATGCCGGTTCTGTCATCGAAGGGATGGAATTTCATTTTGAAAATGGGAAAGTAACCAAAGTGACTGCTGAAAAAGGCGAAGAGGTTATTCAAAAATTAGTCCAGCAAGACGAAGGTGCTTCCCGCTTAGGAGAAGTTGCTTTAGTTCCGGACGCGTCCCCTATTTCTCAATCCGGATTGACTTTTTTCAATACGTTATTTGATGAGAATGCTTCAAATCACTTAGCGCTGGGTTCTGCATACGCGTTCAACTTAGAAGGCGGAACGGAGATGTCAGAAGAAGAATTAAAAGAAGCTGGTCTGAATCGTTCAGCAACACATGTTGACTTCATGATTGGTTCGGATCAAATGGATATTGATGGCATTAAAGAAGACGGCAGCCGTGTTCCGGTCTTCCGAAAAGGTGCTTGGGCTTAATTTGCTCATTAGTAATAGTCAGTAAAAAAATCCAACTGCAAGCTAGTTGGATTTTTTTACATTAGTATATAAAATGTATCTATTCTGCTTTTCTTTTGATAGAAACCATTTTCCCATAAGTCCCTATCCTCCAAAGCCATTCAAACGGTCCATAGGAGAACTCTTTCAACCAGAGATGACTGAAAATCATTTGTGCCGCGAATAAAATGACTCCAACCCCAAGAGCGAACGCATAGCTTGGTTCCTCCCAAATCCCTAAATTGATAAAAACCGTTCGTCCGCTCGATTGAAACAAACTTACAAAAACCAGAGATTGCATGATGTAATTCGTAAACGCCATCTTACCGACCGATGTGAACGGGACAAGCAACTTCGACATGCTCCCCTTGCTAGTTCCTAAAAGGACAATGAATAAAATCATGCCGATTGTCACCAAAAAGGGGTAGAAGCTTTCCAATGGATGTAATGCAATTCTATCATAAAGGCTTGCTTTCCCTGCTAACCCAATCACAAGAAAAAGTACTGACAATAAGCTCATGGTTTTTCTTCGCTTTTCGATTATTGTAAGCAGCCCCTTCCGATACGCATACATACCAAACAGGAAAAAGCTGATGTGTGCGACCATGGAAGAAAATTCAATAATAAGATATTCTGTTCCTGTCGGCGGCTCTTTTGAGTCAGGCAACAGACCTTTCAAACCGGCTTCCAGAGACAAATGATAGGATGAGAAATAACTGATTACATCCGCTCCAATGGTATAGCCGATCCAGAAAAGGAAAGCAGTAATAACCAATCCGGCTGCTGACCAATTCATAAACAGCAGAAGGAAAAATCCCGCCATCCCATACATGAGCAGAATATCTCCCGACCAAATTGCAAAACCGTGCACAGCACCAACGAGGGCAAGCAAAAATAATCGTCTGAATAATACTGGATAAGGGTTGATTTGCTTCGTTTTTAGGCGATTATAAAGTAACATAAGGCTCAGGCCAAACATGAATGCAAACAGCGGCCGGGTACTGTCTGTTAATATAATCTCCTCTAAGCTTCTTAGTACTTCATTAACCGGAGACAAATTTTCCGTATCGACGGAAGACAGCCCCGGGACGTTGGCTAAAAAGATTCCAAGTAAAGCAACGCCCCGCATTTGGTCTAATATAGCAATTCGTTGATGTTGATTTTTTTGCTTCATTGATGTCATAGAATCCTCTTTAACTCCTTACATTAAAATGCCCAAGTACATTTTTTAGAATACTAGATTCTTGCTTAATCCCGTGGTTCTACACGCCAATCAGCCTCTCGCCGGGGATCAGCCGCACCAGAGATGTCATCATTCTCCCGATCGATCATCAAAGCCTGAACAGACCCGAAATACAGCGGAGTCGGAGCTTCACGAATCTCGTTATACCCAATATTAAGCAATCCTTCCCTTACATCTGCTTCCGGAGCGGATTCCATCACAAGCGCATTATCCGTCAGGTGGAAACGATCCGCTTCAACAACAGCTTCCAGGTCCGAGTCTTCTTGAACCCAGTCAGCAATCACCTGCGTAAGCATAATTGGAATACGTTCGCCTCCCGGACTGCCAATCCCTAAAACAGGTCCCTCCTCATCTGCCACAATCATTGGAGAGGACCAGGTAACGGAACGCCGTCCAGGCTCAGGTTCATTTTGCTCCGTTTGACCAATATCAAATCGAGACATTTGATTATTCAAAAAGAAACCTTCTGTGTAGACACCGGAGCCAAAGAAA
Organism: Oceanobacillus oncorhynchi; assembly: GCF_000821065.1. Lineage (GTDB taxonomy): Bacteria > Bacillota > Bacilli > Bacillales > Amphibacillaceae > Oceanobacillus > Oceanobacillus oncorhynchi. Next base: position 3,557,804 of record NZ_CDGG01000001.1, on the reverse strand, counting down.
TTGGTCAGTGTATTCGTCATGGAAACAACAGTGCCGTTGTCATCAATCACTGTAATATGTGTCGTATTAGGGGCCGAGTCGTCATAACTCCGCTCTTCGTCCTCAGGAAGCAAGCTGTCACCGGAGATTTCTTCTGCTAAAGCAGCATTCTGTTCACGGTCAACGAAAGAATCAACCGGAACATCCACAAACGAAAGGTCACCGAAATCCGTATAAATAAATGCTTGAGCGATTCGCCACGACATCGCAATGTCATGCACAAATGGCGTGCTATTCCGTTCTTCTTCTAATGTTCCCCGCTCTTCAAGGATTTGCAGCATTTGAATGACGCTGGCACCAGGAAGCGGCGGCGGAGCACCAGTCACCTCGTATCCAGCAAACTCTCCGGTCACGGGGGCATGCCGTCCGACACGAAAGTCAGCAAGTGAGTCTCCGTCCAGACCTTGAATCGCTGCTAACGCTTCTCCAGTATCCCCTTCATAAAAGGAAGCTCCTTCACTATCACGGATATCACGCAATGCTTCGGCCAATGCCGGCTGTTCTAAAGTGGCTCCTGCCTCAATCGCTGTCCCATCCGGATAGAAATGCTCCAGCTGCTCAACCGGCAGACGGTCCTGAGCAGATTGAAGCTGCTGTGCTAACGTTGCAGATACCTCCGAACTTTCTGCCAAATCAATCGCCGGGTCAATTACTGTCTCCCAGTCAGCAGTCCCATAGTCATCATGTAATTCCTTTGTCCCGGCTACAAATCCAGGTACACCAATATCTGATGAAGGAATGCCGCCTTCAGGGACAACTTCACGATAATCATATGCCTCAGGGTCTTGACCCTGCTCTTGAACGAGTGTTACTCCGCCGCCGCCAATTCCTGATGCAAAGGGCTCTACAACAGAAATGGCATACGCCGCTGCAACGGCCGCATCCACGGCATTACCTCCATTTTCCAAAACAGTCATTCCAGCTTCTACAGCATCTGGATGCCCTGCGCTGACACCATAAGCCTCTGGCACATCTGTTTCAGGTTCTGGCTCTTCTTCATTTTCTGGCGGAATCAGTCTCTCGCTTTCATCTTCTGATGGATTCGGCTCAGGCTGCTGGTCCGTCTCTTCCTCTGAGACACATCCGCTAAGCAACAGCAATACCGTTGCGGTAAAAGTAAAAATTAAACTGCTCTGGCGCTGGTTACGCCTTTTCACCTGCATGAATGCAACTCCTTCCATGATGTCATTGCGCTTTTTTTTGTTAAATATCATTTATCTAACATTCCCGTATTCGTATAAAGACCATGGACACGATGGTCTTTTAATCCTCGGAAACGACCATCGCGAATCCATGAATTCTTTCTCCCGTTAAATCATCCGGCCAATCCAGCGGTGCTTTTTCCCAGCTTTGTCCTGCATCAAAAGAAAGATAGAAGCCGAGATTATTCACAGCGTAAAAAATACCTGACTGGAATGGATGAGAAGTTAACGCAAAAACAGAGGAGCATTCTGCATCCGGCAAGCCTTTGTATACAGGCGACCAAGAACCGCCATCTTCACGCCGTACTAAAATCGTTCTTGCACGGGATGGATCGTATGCTTCATAAGGACTCCTGGACGCAGCAGCCACCATTGTATCTGCATCCCCTGAATCTACGGCAATATCAACCAAATAGTTATAAGGCTCCAAACCCTCATTGAACGTCTGCCAGGAGTTTCCGCTATCAAAGCTTTCAGCATACCCGCCGCCCGCAGCTTCGTATATCCGTCCTGGAGCTTGCGGGTGTGTTGTTAAAGCATGACAATCATGTTGGGAATTCGGTTTTCGATCTTCCCAACTGCCCCCTTTATCTTCACTTTTCATCACGCCGCCAAGTTCAATGCCGACAAATATGCGGTTTTTCTCATGAATATCCGGTTCAATCCAACGTACGTGATGCGTGTACGGCCGAGGCGGGAAACTCCAGGAAGATTTTGAAGGTAAATCCAGTAAAGCCGGGCAATCAACCCAGGTTTCTCCTCCGTCTTCTGAACGAAAAAGCCCGCTCGGTTCGGTGCCTGCCCAAACGACATGACATCCATTTTTAACCTCTGTTGAACTGACCGCAACACTCATCACCCTGTTATGTGATATTCCTGATCCAGCGGGTACCCATGTCTTGCCGCTGTCATTACTTATCCATAACCCTTCGTTAAAGGTCCCTCCATACAGCCGTCCTTTCCGGCTGGGATCTGCAGCAAGGCATATAAATGAAACCGGGGCCGGTCTTTCCTCCATTATCCATTCCTGTGCCTCTTTCTTCATTTCATAAAGAGAACGTCCAGCTGAAAAATATAAAACTTCCATGCGGTTCACCACCTTGATTTATTTGAAATCTTTTAAGACAATCCAGATACCTATTTAATAGAAATATTCGGGAAACGATTCAATCTATCGGGTATATTTGTAAAAAAACTCCCTTTTCTACAATAAGAAAAGCTAAGAGGATATCGAGACTTAATAAAAAATCTTTTATAGTTTGCTTTATTCACCATAAATCAAACTTGTAAACGTCCGAACCTGACTTTTTATCACGGAGAAACGCCCGTAAAACTTCCGCCTTCAAATAGAGCGTGGAAAATGAATTTATTTTAGCGGGGGATAACGGCGCTGACTCCCACTGCATAATATTTCGTCTTATGATTCCATTTTTTCAAAGTGAAATACGCTGTGCTGTACAATCGGCATTCACTTGGTTACATATCAACATACTTTTCGAGTCATGCAAGTTATCGCTAGAGTATCATAAGTCATTCTACAGTCAAAAAGATTTTGTTAAAAATTTTTAAACGATCATTTTTTAATAAAAGTAAGATGGGTCTTATCCCATACAGAAAAGGCCTTACCATGGATAAGACCCTTTCCCGAGACAATGTCGTATGTTATTTCTTGAACTGCGGATGCTGGGTTATACAGAAAGTCTCCTACCTCTACGCTAAATCAATATTCTTTAAAAAAGCTTTCTGGCAATGTGCTAAAAATGCTCCAAAGACTGATAACTGCACCGATTAATGACACAATACTGATACCCACAGCCTGGAAGCTGAATACACCGGTCGGTACAAGGATGATAAACCCCAAGAAAAAAATAGATTGATAAATCGCTGAGATAACCCTCCAAAATTTATGGTTGAAAAAAGATAATAACACAGGAGGAATGAACAAAATAATCATTATGATAATACTTGCTTGGATAACTTGCGGATCATTTAACGACAGTGTATTGACATCCCGTTGAAAATAAGCAGTGACAAACAACGTTACGATGGATACAATCAGCATGAAAACTAATAAAACGAATCTTTTCAAACAGCATCCTCCTATTCGGTAAAAAATGTATGAAATTTGAGCCTCCCTCTTCTGGTTAAACTGCGCCTTGTAATTTGCCCTGATAGATAGAAATTAATCCAGGCAGCTGCTGAATATCCTGCGGTGTGATAAGCTCCGGCGGCTTGTCAAAAGAAACCATACCAGCTTCCATCAGCAGATAAGCCACAAATTGCGAGCAGAAGTAAGCATTTGACCGTGGAATGGGCTTATTAAACATGACTCCAAACAGTCCTATTACGTTATAGTGGTAATTGTCTTTTCTTTGCTTAAAAAATGCTAACGTTTCTTGTAATTTCTTGTTTTGTTTTGAACTGATTGCATAAGCATAGATGGAGCAGTCCGCTTTCTGAAACAGTTCCTCTTCTGTATTTTCCTTCACAAATCCTCCCCAAAATGGATTGCGTAAATGCTTCCTGCCAAAGCTGTATATTTCATTTAATTCCAAATCCAAGGCTAACGAAACATGATTGTATTCTGCTTTGGTATACAGACTAATAGCTTTCGTCAATAAAGTACCAGTGTTTGTAAATAACAAATAAATGTAGTCTTGTTTCATCGCTAGTAACTCCTGTATATTTTGATTTTTCGGTCTTTTCAAAATAGAGACCTTATGTCATTAAGATATATCTTTGTGCTCAATGTTTTTTATTGATAAGTAAGAAGCAACGATACCAATAAGACTAAGTGTCACCGGAATACCAATAAAGGATCCTATCGATAAGTCTTCATTACTGACACCAAAGAAAATGGCAATAATAACAGAGGTAATAATGGTCGTCCTAACTGATTTTTTAAGCATTCCAAAGAACAAAGGAACTAAGCTGACACCACTGGCAGAAAGGTCATATAAAATCGTATTTCTAAAATGTTCGATGAGCATGGGAATCGTTATGTCACTGTCAATAAATCCTAAGTTGCTGTTTAACATAGATAAAACAAATGCAGCAAAAATTCTGGACAGAAGCATAGAGAAAAAGGTAAAGCCTATGATAATCAATAGCTTCGAGATAATGATCTTTTTTCTGCTGATTGGGTATGTGAACATCAAGGTAATGGTTTTATCATTGTATTCTTCGATAACTAATTTTGAAATTAACACTCCTGAAAAAACGATGAATACCATTCGTGTTATACTGTCAATCAGAAATAAAAAATCTGTACTGCTGGCAGCAAATTGTTCCCTGTCTATATATAGCATGAAGAATAAAAATCCGGTAACGGCAAAGCATGCCGCTAAGGAGTTATTTATATATCGGCTAAAATTTATTTTTCTCATTTCCAAACTCATTAACTTAAAGATTTTTCTCACCACTCTTCCTATTGACATTGAAAATTACATTGTTGGCAGTAATATTCCGGAATACCCTCATCGCTACGTTACATCCTTGCGCTCCATATTTCTTATCGCTAAATACGAAGCAGCCGCACCAATAATGATAAATACCAATGATCTGACAATGAAGGAACCTATCGAAAGGTCTGATAGATTTTCATTACTTATGCCAAAGAAAATGGCAATAATAATCGATGTGATAATGGTTGTTCTAACAGATTTTTTGAGCATCCCAAAAAATAAAGGAACTAAGCTGATACCGCTGAAAGAAAGGTCATAGATCACGGTGTTTTTAAAATATTCCATTATCAAATGAATCGTTATGCCTCCATCGATAAAATCCAATCGGCTGTTTAACATGTATAAAACTGCTGCTACAAAGATTCTTGATACATGTATAAGGAAAAATGTAGCACAAATGATAATCAATAATTTAGAGATAAAAATCTTTTTTCTGCTGATGGGATACGTAAACATCAAAGAGATGGTTTTATCATTGTATTCTTCAATAAACAGCCTCGAAATTAATATACCTGCAAACACAATAAAAACCATTCTCGTGCTGTCAACAACAAAGAAAAAATCTTCACTGGTGGCACCAATCGTGTTTCTATCCGTATACATTGCAAAGAATAACAATCCGGCAAGAATAAAAATTGCTGCTAAAGCACCAAAGACATACTGTCTGAGATTTATTTTTCTTAATTCTAAACGAATTAATTTAAACATTTTTTCCGCCTCCAATTAAGGACAAGAAATAGTCCTCTAATGAAGCCGACTTCGTATTGATTGATGTAATGGAAACATCCTTTTCCATTAACTTCTTATAGATTTGATTTTGTGATGTCCCTGATTCATATATCCTTATTTTGTTCGTATCAAGTACTTTGAAATTTTTTATATTCAGCTCTGAATCAATAATATATACTGCTTTCCCGGCATCATCGGTTTCTAATTCTATATACTCTGCATTATTTTCTCTAATCGAATCCATGGAAACTTCTTCTACTAGATATCCATTATTCATTACGCCTATTGTGTCAGCAATTTGCTCTATTTCCGCTAAAATATGACTTGAAATCAGAATGGTTATGCCATACTCTTTATTCAGGCTTGCCAGTAAGTCTCTCATCTCAATAATGCCAACTGGATCCAGTCCATTAACCGGCTCATCTAATATCAACAGCTCTGGCTTCGTGATTACCGCTCTGGCAATTCCCAGCCGTTGTTTCATACCTAAAGAGAAATTTTTAACCGGCTTGTTATCGATGTTTTTTAGATTCACAAGATTCAAAGCGGTCTCTATCTCTTTTTTATTGTGATAACCCATGTATTCACAATGCAAATCCAAGTTATCCATTGCAGTTAGCTTCTCATAAAAAATGGGATATTCGATAATTGCACTCATCCTTTTAAATAACTCATAAGAAGTATTCGTCAATGTTTCGTTAAACACTTCAACGGCACCCTGGCTTGGTTTAAACAGATTTAAAATCATTTTCATGACTGTACTTTTACCTGCGCCGTTCGGGCCTAAAAGCCCATAGATTTCTCCCTTCTTGATATTCATATTGACATTGGAAACAACATGACCTCCATGAAAAGATTTTCCTAAATCATGTGTTCTTAAAATGTATTCCATAATAATAAATCCCTCCCTTTCTCTGCAAAATTGCTATATTAATAATCATAAACATTAAAATTATCTTTTTTCTTAACAAAGTCTTACGAATTTCTTAAGTTTGCAAAGAACGGGACGGAAGCGGATTTTTAGTTTTCCTGCGAAGACAGTTTCTTTAATTTCACAGTAAATACTGTTTTATCATAAGCTTTGCTGGATAATGATATCTCACCTTCCAGACTTTCGACTAATCTTTTCGTAATGGTAAGCCCCAGCCCGCTTCCTTGATACAGCTTATTTCGCGAGTCCTCAAGCGTATACAATCTTTCAAATACGCTTTCTTTATTCATTTCATCAATACCTTTCCCCTTGTCCCAAACCTCGATGTAAGCAAATGCGTTATCATGTTTTAAGTTTAACCCCACTACTTGACCATCCTTTCCATACTTGATGGCATTCGATATCAGGTTTCTAAGGATTCTGTCCAGAGCTTCTTCATTTCCAGCTACATAGATATGCTCATCTGGAATGTTAATGGAAACATCTAATCCTTGCTGAGTTAACATTTCATAAAACTCTAAAATGCTCTTTCTGCAAATTTCATTAATATGTATCTTTTCGAGTGTTATCTCCTTATCTCCAGACTCCAGCTTTGCCAAATCAAAAAACGTATTGATCAATGTCAGCAGCTCTGCCGCCTTTTCATGTGCTTTACGAACCTCTTTGCCCGCTTCTTTTTCGATAACTTTATTCGATTGAATGATTTCTAAATATCCAACAATAACAGTCAGCGGTGTTTTTAAATCATGAGAAATATTTGAAATCATTTTCCGAATCGATTCTTCCTTTTTTGTATAATCCGCCAATATTTTCTGATTATGGTTTAAAAGATGATTGATGCTGATCAATAAAGGAATAAGCTCTTTATCATCGGTAAAAACAAGCAGATTCTCACTGGTTTTATCAGCGATAATCTTATCCAATTTTTCATGCATATATTTTATTTGCTTGTCTCTTGCTATCTTTGCTTTATATTGAAAAATGATAATCCCGGTTAAAATCAGGGTAATCCCTATAAAGAAATAAGCCATGCCTTTTCCCCCCTTTTCAAAAGATATTCACACATCTATTCCCCTAGTTTGTAGCCAATTCCCCAAATGGTCATAATATAATGAGGCTCAGCCGGGTTGTCCTCAATCTTTTCTCTTAGTCTTCTAATATGAACATTGATGACATTTTCGTCTCCAAAGTAGTCGTTTCCCCAGACCGTGGTATATATTTGAGCCTTTGTAAAAACATTATTGGGATGCTTGAGAAACAGCTTTAAAATATCGAATTCCTTGGAAGTCAGTTTGATTTCCTTACCATGTTTTTGAACAGAGAAATTATTGATATCAATTGTTAAATCTTTATGGTTTATCACCTGCTCTTCTTTTTTTGTCTCCGAATAACTGGTGGCACGCCGCAATGCCGATTTTACTCTGGCGGAAAGCTCTATCATGGAAAAAGGCTTCGCTATGTAATCATCTGCACCAAGCTCCAGGCCTAGCACCTTTTCCACGTCCGTATCCTTCGCTGATACAATTAGTATCGGCACGGAGCTGTCCCTTCGAATTTGTTTCATTACCTCTATGCCATCTAATTTCGGCATCATAATATCAAGAATGATTAAATCAAATGTATCGTTTTGAAATTTTTGCATTCCTTCTTCGCCTTCCAAAGCAGTAACTACCTTATAGCCTTCTTTTTCTAAATAATTTTGTATCATTTCGCTTACTGAGATATCATCTTCTACGATGAGAATGTTATTGTTCAAGTGAGACAGCCTCCTATGAAATTTTAGTTTAATAGATTTCTATTATCTTTATTGCCGACTATACCCTTTTGCCTGCCTCTTTATATATTACAGAGATTTTTACAGGTATTTCATAAAGTTTAACACATTCCTTTGCACTTTATAGATGCACTTTGCCTAAGGATGCCTTTTATGGTAAAAAGAACATATAATATTCTGTTAAAAAATCATATTGTTAGCTAAGCAAATGGTTAGGAAAGGGAGGAACACTTTATTGGTATCTGATATAGCATTGATGAAACATCATGTAAACGTGTTATTTAAAAAGGATGATAATAATCGAATGACCTTTGTGAATGAGCCGCCAAACGAGGCTGCACCTCGTATTTTCATTGGCGGGACGCAGCTTGGTAATGTAGTAAGATACTCCAATGCCCTTGAGGAGAACGTAATAAAGAAGCTGGAACGAAGCATTCATGCAGATTTTGCTATAGACTTGGCAGAAATAATCACCATTTTAAACACAGACCGGCAAATCAGCAATTTTTGGACTGGACCTGCTTTCGTGTTTCCTGATGTCAGCAGCATAACAACAAAAGCAATACGAATTACCGACTTCAACAAAGACTGCCTGAAGCAAAATTTCCCATATATCTACGAAGTGCTTAAATATAAACAGCCTTGCTTTGCTATTATTGAAGATGAAGCAGCTGTATCCGTTTGCTGCAGCGCGAGACAAACTAATGAAGCGGCTGAAGCAAGCTTAGCTACATTTGAAACGTATCGTGGAAGAGCATACGCGATAGACGCTTCCATTGCTTGGGCAGCTGAAATTCAAAGTCAAGGATTACTTGCATTGTATAGTACCTCCTGGGATAACTTTGCATCCCAATCTGTAGCAAGAAAATTACATTTAATACAATATGGAACGGACATTCATATGAAATAAGACAATATCCCCGAACACAAGTCATTCTTAAATTAATGGACACAATTACTGAAAATCTGATGTATTCTTTTTCATGCTCGAGAAATAAACCGGGATGAAGATTAACGCAAAATCAAAAATAGGCCCCCTTGGACTTGGTCAGTGGATCCTGTAAACACTCTGGAGCTCTCGTTTAACTCTCTACACAACAAAAAATCCTGCTCGTAGCAGGATTTTTATCAAACATTCTTATTAATTATCAAAGGGCAGATCGTTACACAAACTTATTCCTGCCAGCACCTAATCCTGCAACCATCATTAACAAGCAAACAACGATGATAGCAATAATCGGCGCAGACCAGGCCTGCGTAATATCAAATAGAAGCCCGATAAATAACGGTCCAATGGCAGCAAAAATATAACCGACGGATTGCGCCATCCCAGACAGCGCTCCAGCCTGACGTCCATTACGTGCGCGCATGCCAAGCATAGCAAGTGACAGGCTGATGGCCCCTCCAAAAGTAACTCCAATCAGTGTTACCCAGATGAAAATCAGCGGAAGCGGTCCCCCGATTAGCAGTCCGATAAATCCAACTGCTGCACCGCCGCTGATTCCCAGTACGATCCCCTGCTGGTTAGAGAATTTCTCTGCCAGCACCGGTGCCAGAAAAGTAGACGGCAATCCGACAAACTGCACATAAGCTATCAGCCAGCCGGCAGCAGATACGGAAAATCCAAAGCTTTGCATGATTTCTGGCAGCCACGATACCATTACATAAAATATAAAAGATTGCAGACCCATAAATAACGTAACCTGCCAAGCCAATGGGGATTTCCACAGGTTGCTGTCATTAAAAGGCTTATTGCTTAACTCCACTTGTTCTTCTTTAGGCGCAGGGTTCCGGCTGATAACAAAAATCCAAACAATGATTCCGACAAGAGCCAGCACAGCCCACGATAATAAAGCCAATTCCCATCCTAAGCCTGCTCCTTTTGCAAGCGGAACTGAAAGTCCAGAAGCCGTGGCCGCGAATATTGCCATCGATGTGGAATAGACACTCGTCATTTGACCGACTTTATGCGGGAATTTTTCCTTGATGACTGCCGGCAGCAGCACATTCATTACTGCGATGCCAACCCCGATAATAGCTGTTCCGATAAATAATGTCGGTGTATATGGAATGGACCGGGTGCCTATTCCGGCGAACAGCAGGATCAGGCCAAGCAAGACCGCTCCTTCATTCCCCAGCTTCCGGCCAAGCTTTGGCGCAAGCGGCGATACTATGGCAAATGCGATAAGCGGTAAACTGGTAATCGTCCCCGCACTCCAGTTTTCCAGTCCAATCTGATCACGAATGGTCCCTAACAACGGTCCAACGGAAGTAATTGCCGGCCTCAGGTTAAAACCAATCACCATGATAGCAATCAAATATAGCATTCTCTTATTAGAGGATGCTTCCTCAGTCAGACTATTTGTTCTTGCTCTATTTTTCTCCATCTAATACCTTCTTTTCTACTTTCCACCCCCTTTACAGGAAAGGAGGAGGAATAATTTTGCACAATATATATATGTTATGGCAATGTACATCCTATTGTCAAGACACCCATTTTTAATAGACTGCAATCAACGCATCTGCTCTGCGATGCCCCAATGTGTTAACACTGATAAAACGCAGCTTCATCCAGGAAACAGTTTTCATATTAACCTGTACCCGCAAACTTCCAATCTAATAATTTTGAATAAAAGGTATATCTATGAAATTTATTGGAGAGCCTGTCAATATAACAAACTATTAATTGGAGGTATTTCCAATATGAAGTACAACCTAATGATAGGCATTGCTTTTCTTATTTGCCTATTCATTTTTATACCAACAGTACATGCAGATAATGGGACATTGTACAAAGTTGATACGGAAACAACAGAGTTAATGGATGCGCCTGCTCAGGATACAGTCCTTCTAAGTGAATTAAAAAAAGACTATAAGGTTACTATTTTTGAAGAATCCAATGGCTGGGGCAAAACATTTTATAACGGCGAACAAGCTTGGGTCGCGTTACATCACCTATCAGCAGTGGATGAGATACAGACAGAGCCAGAAAACGAACAATCCGATACAGAAGATAATCAAGCTGAAACAGCAGCTGCTGCAGCAGAAACAAATACAGAAACTGCCGAACCAGCAGAAAACGGACAACTGTACCGAATTCAAGCACCAGCAGTAAATGTACGCAATGCGCCTGATAAGAATGCAGCTGTCGTTACGCAGATGAATCATGGTGAGAAGGTTACTATTTTTGAAGAATTGTACGGCTGGGGCAAAACATATTATCATGATGAAGAAGTATGGATCACTTTATATTTACTTGATAAAGATGACGAATCAAATGGAAATAGTGACACATCAGAAGAAAATGAAAAAACAGAATCATTAGAAACAGTAGAAGAAACCGAAAATGAAGCGTCAGAAGCAACATCTGAGCCAAAAGACGGTGAAAGCGAAAAGGAAAATGGCGAAACAAAAGAAGTTCAAGCGGAACAAAGCACTGAAAATCCGCTTGCCGGCCGTCAATTTGTGATTGATCCAGGTCACGGCGGGAAAGATCCCGGTGCAGTGGGATCCGAAGCACATGAAAAAACATTAGCTTTAACCACAGCAAAAAAATTAGGAGAACAATTACGCCATCAAGGAGCTTCTGTTACGTTTACCAGAGAAGATGATACGTATCTCTCATTGGGAGAACGGGTCAACATAAGTAATTCTGCCAATCCAGATGCATTTATCAGCCTGCATTATAATGCGTCGGAAGACCAGGCTGCGCATGGAGTGGAAACCTTTTACAAGAATGAAAGCGAAAGCCAGATGCTTGCTGAGTATGTACAAACGTCATTGATGAGTCATGTTCATCTCGACAATCGTGGAGCTAAACAAGCAGATTTCCAAGTACTAAGAGAGAATCAGCAAACTGCGATTTTAATTGAGCTTGGTTTTATCAGCAATTCAGAGGAACAGCAGACAATTCAAACGGATAATTATCAAAATCATGCAGCAGAAGGTATTATTGCCGGATTAGAAGACTATTTCAGCTAAAATCAACGGATGAAAAGGTAAAAGTGTATCTAGGTGACACTTTTACCTTCGATTACGTTTTTTGGACTTCCTTTTAAATTACAATCTGTAATGAGCTGCTCAGGGGGAATATTACGAATCTTTCATTTTACGTTTAGAACTTTTTAGTTTTACAATCGCTATCATAATAGCTGCAACCCCGATTAATGGAAGCACAAGGAATAATGGTTCACCCGTACCAGAGTACATAATAGGTCCCCAAATGATAGGCACAATACCGTAAACAATAAGATAAATAATTCCCATTATAAATTCAAATATATGCTTTTTTTAGATATGGTTTTCACCCTTTTAATTTGAATCCAATCAGGAATGCTAACTTATCAAGTCAGGATTTTTTTAGGATGTTATTTTTAATCCCTTATAAAAAAGCATCCTCTTTCACTATCTTATTCCCTTATTTTGAAATTAATTAACGTACTTCCCTTTAGAGTCCGGGCTATCATTCCATTTCTTTTCACAAAACCTGAATGGATATTAATCCCTTTACAGTTTATTTATTAAACCGTTCTAAATGATAAAACTGATACGTATTATTCGTCAGCTGTTGTCGAACTTTATCAAAAGGCAGCTGTTTTACCTCAGCTATTTTCTTTATCACATCGATAATCATATTTGGATGTGTCATCTGATTTTGAAAAAGCTCTTTAAACGGCCATGGCCCATCTGTTTCTGCCATAATAAGTTCTAACGGATATTGTTTGATTAAAGACTGAATCTCCTCTTCATACCAGCAATCAGGCGTGATAGAAATCATATATCGATTATCTATCATACGGTTAATCGTAGCTTTATCCCCTTTAAACCAATGAAAATGGGCTTGTTCCAGTTGATATTTTTCAAGCATATCACAGACAACAGAGGCATCTTCATAAACAGCATGTAATACGATTGGCAGATTATACTTTTTTGCAGCCTGTACAAACCGCTCTAATATGGCATGATAAGGTGCAATATCCAGCGAGTCATCATTACGTTTGGTATAATACGGAAGCCCTACTTCTCCAATAGCCACGATTTTTTCGAATTTTTGTTCAATCTCCTGAAAGATACGATTGATTTCTTGATCAGGCGGCAATGCTTGTTCCGGATGCCAGCCGAAAGCAGGATAAACAAACGGATATTTCTGTGCTAACCACCATACCTTTTGACAGCTCTCAAAATCACTTGAAACGGCTATCATCCCATCTGCTTGAAGCGTTTGAATTAACTGTTCCTGCTCGTCAGGCTGGTACCAATCTAAATGAATATGTGCATCAATCATTATGCAAACTCCCTCATCAAATCAATCTGTTATATCCTTAAACAAATCCCCGGCTTTTCTTACATCCACATTTCCGCCGCTTAATACGACACCTGCTCTTTTGTTTTTAACAGAAAGCTTTTGATATGCTGCTAAAGCGACTGCTCCAGATGGCTCCACAACAAGTTTTAATCGCGTCCATAGGAAGTACATAGCAGCTTTTATCTCTTCTTCAGAAACCGTGATAAAATCATCTACATGCTTTTGAATGAAAGAAAAAGTAATTTTTCCTAACGAAGGTGTATTTAAACCGTCAGCTATCGAGTTTGGAGCTTCAATCGTCTGCAATTCTCCTGCCTTAAATGATTTCGTCGCATCATTGGATACCACAGGCTCCACTCCAATCACCTTGCATTGAGGCGACAGCTGTTTTGCAGCAATGGCACATCCGCTTATCAACCCGCCGCCTCCACAAGGAACGAGCAGATAGTCAAGCTCCCCGACTTCTTCAATCAATTCTTTTGCAACGGTGCCTTGTCCGGCTACAATTGGCTCCGCATTGAAAGGAGGAATTAATGTATAACCAAATTCATCTATTAAATCCTGCGCTTTTTCCTCTCGGGATTCCGTCTTGCGGTTATATCTTATAATCGTTGCACCATAGTCTTTCACAGCTGCTGCTTTGACTTGCGGCGCATCATCCGGCATGACTACTGTCGCAGGGATACCAAGTATTTTGCAGGTTAAAGCCGTAGCCATTGCATGATTTCCGGAAGAATAAGCGATTACTCCTTTATTTTGGGACGCTTTCGGCAGAGAGCTTATCGCATTATAAGCACCCCGAAATTTAAATGCTCCCATCCGCTGGAAATTTTCACACTTGAGAAACATTTGGTTTCCGGTTAATTCATTCAATAATGTTGACGTATGGACTGGGGTTTTATGTGCAATTCCTTCTAGGCGATTTGCTGCTTCTACTATTTTTTCATACATTTTGAATTCCTCCCTCACTTTTATATCAAGACAGGTTGCTATTTTAATAATTTTTAGTAATGCCTATATCCTCCTTTCGACAAATCGGACTAAATTTCCTGCTAAAATCTTTCTCAATTGATATAAAGAACAATCAAGTCACAGTTGTATATTTAAATCGAGTTTTTAAATGATATACTTAACTTTTTATATTAGTCTTCATTTTAAATGAAATTTGCATCGCTTGTGCCATTTGAATATAATTATATAAACTAAGCTTTTTTACATATTGAAAATATCTAATCATTTCTTATCCGGACATACAAGGAGGTCAACCATGATGATAAGTCCCCAAGCTGCTGACAAACTTAACGCCAGTATAGAAGATTTAAAAAATAGTTTAGAAGAAAAAGTTTCCAAAAAGCTTGATTTGGATAACTGTCATCGAATGATTCAAAGATTGGTTGAGCTTTCTTCCAGCTGTGAAGCATGTAACCAATATTTTGTTGATTTAGAAGGTCATATAGCCCAGCTTTTAGACAAGTCAGATCAGCTGACAAAAAATGATTTTAAAAACCATCACCAAATATTAAATAACATCCGTACACACCTCATGAAAAAACACAAACTAGTTGCGAAAGACTATTATCTCAGTATCTATATGTCCTGTGGTCTCAGCTTAGGACTAGTTTTTGGACTCTTATTCGATAGCCTTGCATTAGGTTTGCCAATTGGCTTAGCTGTTGGTATAGCGATTGGAGCAGGTTTAGACGCAGATGTTAAGAAAAAAGGAAGAACCATCTAGCATTCCAATCAGCCGTTCAATACAGCATTCTCCACAGATAAAACGTAGCATACGCTTCCCAGGTTGACCATGCTGCCGATAATTCTCTAATCTCAGCTTTTGTCGGCTTTCGTTCCATTCCCTTTACAAATTGGATGGCATTGATTAATCCCACATCATCAATAGGAAAAGCGTCCGGATACCGAAGACAGCGCATCAATACGTAATTCGCTGTCCATGGACCAATCCCGCGAATACGGATCAATTCTTTTTCCGCTTGCTTCAAATCATCTACATGTAATAAGTTTTCTTTTGATAAATCTCCATTTGCCATTAACTTTGCTACACCAATAATATATTCCCTTTTCCTTTTTGTCATTTTAATATCAGCCATATCTTCCGCAGTTAATTTAGAGATTTTTTCATACAAAGGGAAAATCCAATAATTTTTTCCATTATAATCCAAATGTTCTCCAAATTTTTCAACAAATTGACGTTTTAATGTGTACGCAAACTTCAGGTTAATCTGCTGGCCTAATATCCCCCAGCATAAGGCCTCAAATAAATCATTTAAACCCATAATCCGAAGTCCGTAAAATCTTTCAATGACTGGTTGCAGTAACAAATCCCGGCGACCCATTTCATAAAAAGGCAGCAGGTCGGTGTCAAAGTCAAACCATTCACAAATATAATTTACGATGGTCTCTTTATCTTCAAATGATTCCGGTTTTGTACCGGCTAAACACTCAACAGCCAGATAGTCACTTCCTGCTTCACTTATCTGTATCAATGTACGCAGATGATTTATTTCAATCACACGGGTAATCGTATTCTCCTCTATTTCATACATGCATTCATTTGGATCCCTCAGGAAATAGTCTACATTCACTTTAAAATTAAACGGCTCCGGTGCTTTTATGAAAATGCAGTTTTTACTTTCTTTCCAGCTTCTCACTTTCTTCGTCCCCCCTATCTTCAAGATCTGTTTTATATTTTGCTTGCGAATTCAGCAACCTACTATGGTTGTACAACAAGCAGCACTTATGCCAAAAGGCAAAGAGACGCTGTTTTCACACTGACCCTTTGCCTTTTAGTTAATGCTTGCATTATCATTTAACAAAAATTATTCTCCATCATTCTTTCTTAAAATATCCTTCACTCTTTCTCTCATCTCTTTCGTATAGCCTTGCTGTCCGCCGGTATGAATAAAAAGGATATTTTCCTGGTCAACATAGTTTCCGTTTTTAATTTCAGTCACTAACCCTTTAAAAGCCTTCCCTGTATAAACAGGGTCAAGAATCATTCCCTCATTTTTAGCAATATCCAAATAAAATGCCAGTTCTTCATCAGTTGCCTGACCGTAGCCAAGTCCAATATAGTTATCATTAATAGTAATAGAATCAAAATGATGGCTGATGTTTTCCAAATCATTTACTATTTCCATCACATCTTCTTTGAACACTTCTGCTATTTGGTCAACAGAATAGCCAATGATTTTCTTTCTGGTATCTGCCCCCTCATTTGCAAACCATAGCCCTGCATATGTTCCGCCAGAACCAATTGCAAGGTTGATAGAATCAAAATGAACACCCATCTCTACTTCCTGCTTCATGATTTCATTATAACAATTAATATAACCGTAAGACCCGATGGCATTTGAAGCACCTACCGGAATAATCAATACCTTTTTCCCTTGTTCTTCTAACTCCTGCTTCTTCTCCTCCATCGCATCTTCTCGGGATGCATCCGGCGGAATAATATTTACATTCGCTCCAAGCATATCGTCAAGAAACAGGTTTCCTTCATATTCTTTCGCTTCACCTCTAAGCACCAGATGGCATTCTAAATCCATCATGGCACAAATCGCGGCTGTCGCTCTGGCATGGTTTGATTGGCAGGCTCCTGTAGTAATGATTGTGTCATATTTATTATCCAATGCATAGGCAATAAGGTATTCCAGCTTTCTTATTTTGTTTCCCGAGACTTCCACTCCTGTAAAATCATCTCGTTTGATATAAATATTTTTCCCAAGTTCATTACTGAGTTTTTCCAGCTTTTTAATGGGTGTATCCAAATTAGCAATATTTAATTTACGCATAGTCGTTCCTCTCGCTTTCATCCAGTTTATACCTTTATGATAGCGAACAAGAACGAATATAAGCAAATAATAAATGAAAGGAATTTGTTATTTTAGTGTAAAGAATCGATGAAGAGGGTAAATTTTCTATAAGTCTGTACTCTTTTCCTGTCAGCATCAGCGGATAGAGACTGCAATTAGAAGAAAAGTTAAAAACAAGCAATTATACTTATTAAAAAAATAAAGTATGGGAGGTGTCACAACGTTTGAAAAGACCGTTGGGAGTTATAATAATAAGTTATATATTTGCTTTTAGTTCAATGCTTTTATTATTTTCTGCTATTTTTTATGATGCGGATACCGATTCCATGCGCAGTATAGCGGAACGTTTTGCATTACCGAATATACCTGAGCAATTAATGAGAGCAATAGTAGCTTTATTTTCATTAGTAATGGTCTATGGTTATATCCAATTGAAAAATGGGGCTTTTGGACAATGGTGGCTTATTTAGTCTATTTTGGAATGATTAGCTCTCTGCTCGTAAACAATCAAACCCACCTGCTATATATAGTTAATATGCTTCCTTCTCTGGCTATGCTAGCTTATACGATCTATGTAAGGAAAGCATTCTTTAATCCATCGAATTTTCAACATTAGAATAATTGAAAATGCCCTTTAAATAACAATAGAACTTCCTATTTCATAAGAAGTTCTATTGTTACGCCTATTCTATTTGAACCCAATCTTAAATGAAAACCCATATAAGAACAGAAACCAAAATAATCGCGGGCAGTCCAAGAAAATAAATATAAGTAAGACTTGAAAAACTCTTCTTTCGTTCGTAAGTATCGTCCAGCTTTTTTGTGACAAAAAGTGTTCCGATTAATGCAAGAACACATACGATAATCACCAGTATGATAAGGGTATTCAACATCTCCCTTTCCCCACCTTTATAAAATAGTCAACGCAGCCGCATAACAATAACCTCAGGCATTATGCAGCTGATTATTTGTTAAAGCAGCCTGTTGCAGATAATCTGAATCCAGCGTATAGGAAGCGGTCTTTTTCTTCCATTGTTTCACGACATCTACCCGATTTTCATATCCGAAAACATGGAAGGTCATTTCTTTATTTTTCTTTTTAAAATGAATAATATATGGGGGCATCTTTGTTTCAGGATGAAGAAACAAAGCTTCCTTCCCTGGAAAGATATGATTCTTATATAAAAATTGAGCTTCATTAAAAGAATCTATAAATCTCCTTTTTTCATCTCCATCAAGCGGTGCTCCGTCGAAGGTTATCGTACTGTTTCCTGCATCAATTTTAGGATGCAGTTCAAATTTATTTAAAACCCATCCTACCAAAGCGCTTGGCGGGCTGGTTAAAAATTTCAATATAATTCCTGCCAGCGTAATTAATATAAATGTCCATGTCATTTTCGAATTCCATCTCCCTGATAAACTATCACTTTCTAATTTTGATATAAGGTTACACAGCTTGCTGATTTTATCCTAACCTAGTTTTATTGTACTGGATATCCCAAAAATGATACCATCCAATTCGCATAAAAATCCCCCATCCACTTTACGAGCAGACAGATTTTTATCGCTTTTTTATTTTCCGCGCAAATGCTGAAGAGCTTTCGAAAATCTGGATATTCCTTCCCAAATATCTGTGGGCGTACTCCTGCCATACGTAAAACGAACAAATCCTTTGCTCTCACCAAAAATAGAGCCTGGAACAAAAGCAACTCCTCTCTTCAATGATTCATCCAGCAATTGAAATTCATCCACCGGATCTTTCAGCTTGCACCATAAATGAATCCCGCCATCTGGTTCCATGAATTCTGCCTGATCGCCTAAAAAATGAATCAGTGCTTTGGATAATTGCTTTCTCCGTACTTCCAGCTGCTTCCTGATTTTATGAATATGTTCATCGAATTGCGGAGATCCGATAAACTCATTTGCAACCCATTGCGGAAAAATACTATGTCCAAAATCAATCTGCTGTTTTGCATCAGCTAAGCGTTGAATAACTTTTTTCGGTCCAACAATCCAGCCGATTCGTAATCCAGATGCAACGATTTTGGATAAAGAACTGATATATAATACATTTCCGTTATCGTCCATTCGTTTTAAAGAAGCTGATACGTTTCCATCAAATGTCGTAATGCTGTACGGGTCATCCTCTACAACAGGAATGCCATACTCCGAGGAAATATCTAATATTCTTTTCCTCCTGCTTAAAGGCATTTGCACTCCGGTCGGATTTTGGAAATCCGGATTGATAAAAACCATTCGAATGCGATGTTTTTTATGCAGTTCGACGATATCATCCGGATTAATCCCATTTTTACTGCTCTTTAAAAGAAAGGGACGTAAACCTGCTGATTTAAATAATGGCAATGAGTAAGCATACGATGGATTTTCTATTGCGACAGCATCACCAGGCTTCAGTAAACATTGCACAATAAGGTGAAGAGCTTGCTGCGCACCAGAGGTAATCAGGATTGATTCTGCATCGATAGAGATTCTTTTATACTTATACAAATGATTAGAAATCGTTTCTCTTAAACGGACATTGCCTTGAGGGTGATCATATCCCAGATGCTCTGTAAAAGGCTTCTCTTTAAAAATGGAATGAAATTGTTCGGCCGGAAATAGATCCGCCGCCAGTTCTCCGCTTGCCATATTGATCATCTCATTATTTTGTGTTTCCGTCCGTATTTTTTGAACTAACGGCAAATTAGGAAGGAATGAACCATCCTCCACGTACCTTCCCCAGTTGGGAATTCTTTTATCGGATATTCCCCAGATATCCGTACTAATATGCGTCCCGCTGCCTTTCCTTCTTTCAACAATTCCAATGGATTGTAATTCATCATAAGCGGCCACTACCGTGCTGCGATTAACTTGCAGCTCTTTTGCCAGATGGCGTTCTGATGGCAGCGGGATATCCGGAGAAAAATCACCAGTAGAGATTCCGTTTTCGATATATGATGCGATTTGTTTGTATAGTGGTGTTTTCGCTGAACGGTCAAGTTTAAAATTCATGTGAATTCCTCGATTGTGTTGTAGATTTAAACGCGCAGTGAATAATACTGCCCAAAGCTCTTTATTCGTATACTAAAATGAATATATTCTTAATTTTAAACTTTATCTTATGGAATTCTTTCCTAAATAAAATGATACAAAAATAAAACTGCTAAACAAAGATATCTTCTACTATCATAGCGAACAATGACCTAAATAAGCAACTCACAGATGAAATGATCCAGATTTTATTCTTTCCAGCAAAAAAGCCCGAATCACAATGAAGTTACCGGGCTTAAATGCATGGAAATAAATTTTATTAATTATCCGTTAAACATATAACTCCGGCCTACGCTAATCAAGAAAATCTTTTAAACGTTTACTGTGTCTTAGATGCCTTAATTTCCGCAATGCTTTTGTTTCAAGCTGACGGACACGCTCTCTGGTCACGCCAAATACTTTTCCCAGTTCTTCCAGCGTTCGTGACTTCCCGTCATCCAATCCAAAACGGAGACGGAGAATACTTTCTTCCCGGAGAGGAAGGGTATCCAATACCTCCTCTAATTCCTTTTTTAACAGTCCATCCGCTGCATATTTGATTGGTATTATCGTGTTGGGCATCGTTGCTTTGTGGGTGGCAACATGGGCATGGAACCAAACTTCCATCCGTCTGACGGTTTCCATGGCAGGGATGATGATTGTTTTTGAGTCTTTATTTGGACTGCTTTATTCTTTTATTTATCAATTGTCATTCCCCTCCGTATGAAAATCGATTAGTATTTTCTTTATTATCGCCGGTGTATCTTTTGGAATTTGGAGAATCAATAGAGAAAAGATTTCGGAACATAGTTTATAAAATGAAAAATAACTTTCAGAGAAATTTTTCAAGGAGAAATACAAGCTGTACTTATGAGAAAGCTGTTTTTTCTCCTTCTGACTCGGCAAGAGAAGCCTTTATTCGCTCATTCACCGTCTTCTCATATCAAAAAATCTTCCTGCTCTTCGCAGTTTCAAGATCCCGTTGAATCTGTAATATCTGACGTTCTATCCACTTAAACTTCTTAAAACTTAACCAATGCAATGTTTTGAATAGGTAAAGATCGAGTGTTGAAATACCAACCTCTCTCTATTTGCAATAATATTCAATATATTATCCTCTCATGATAAAAGGACACCAAGTATATCCTTATTTGACGATGAAGCATCCTGTTCCGCAATGCTTCCAATAAACGAAAAAGCAAAAAATGATTGTTTTACAACTATCAATCATCTTTTGCTTTTTTAACTACAGCTCGTTATAGGAGTCCTCATAGGATTCAGCAAGTTCTATAAATCTTTCATTATCTAAAACATCTTCAAATAAAGGATCTGTCACAGCATAATCAATTAAGCTGGGGTCCTCATCCATTGCCTCTTCCAAATGATCCAAGCCTTCTTCTATCTCCCCGCGCTCAATATCGATAAAAGCCAGGCCGTAATAAGCAATTCCTTTATCTAACGGATGCTCCTCTAGCATTTCTTCGTAGAGTTCTTCTGCTTCATCCAGCTGCCCATTTTTTGTTAAAAGGATGCCTTTATAATCCAGATTATAAATGATATGCATTTCATCATCTACTTCTAATACGGCGTCAGCGTATTCCAACGCTTCTTCATAATCCTCTATAAGTTCATAAGCATATACAAGCATATCCAGTGCATCGACATCTTCCGGATGCTGTTTCAAATATTCTTCTAAATAAACAATACTTTCTTCTGTTTCATCTAAATAGAGCAGGCTGGCTCCCATACCATATAAAGCGAAATCTGCCTTGGGTTCAATTTCTAAAGCTTCTTCAAAATAAGTCAGAGCTTCTTCATCTTCATCAAGAAAAGATAGTGCATTTCCCATAGCAACATATTGTTCCGGTGCATTCGGATTTAAATCAATCGCTTCCTGCGCAGCTTCCATAGCCTCTTCATATTCGCCCAGATCTATTAACGCATATGCAAGATTGCTGTAAGCAGCTTCCATCTTGTCATCCAGTTCAATTGATTTTTCTAACGCTTCTCTTGCTTCTTCCGGTCGTCCAAGTTCAATGAGAATAAAACCCTTATCATTATAAAGGAAAGGCTCTTCAGCGTGATCTTCCAGAGATTCCTCGATTAGCTCTAAAGCTTCTTCATAATCTCCATTCGCGTATAGAGGCTGCAGCTTCATTGATAATGAATATGTACTGGTGCTTGAACCAGATGATAATTGTTCCGCTTCCTCTTCCTCTGCTCCCGATTCGTTTTCTTCCTCTTCCTCTGCTTGTTCTGAATTCGTGTTTTCCTCGGAAGATTCAGATGAAGAAGTTTCTGATGCAGTGGATTCCTCGGACGTACTGCATCCGGCAATAAATAGTAATAATGACATAAAAATAATAATTCGCTGTTTATTCATTTTATCCTCCTCTATTTGACAAATTATTCTTTAAAATGACATTTTTATTATAGTACAAATGGAACATAAATGGAAGACATATCCAAGACTGTTTTCACAAAACTTTTTGCTAACAGATACTTGTCTCGTGAGCTTCGTGAAATAATTCTCAAAACAGTAAAAGCGGCACAGGTATATGCCGCTTTTCTATCAAATTATCTATATGAATCATGTGCAGGGTGAAATAAATCTTCCTTTGCGTTTCTTACTATGGAAAAATGATCCACGTTTAATGAAATTCATTTTAATAACCTTTATAAACCAAGGTAATCTTTATTTTACCATAATAAATAGACGATATTTTCAAAAAATAAATTTAAGCTAATACTAAGTTGATATTACAAGCTTCGCGAATACCGAAGATTAACAAATGGTTCGCCTGTATCCGTCACGCCGCTTTTCTTTTCCTGCTTCCGAAATCCTCTTGCTTCATAGAAAGGGATTCCTCTTTGATTTCCATCCTGTACAGACACCCATTGCTCTGTTGCTCCTGCTTTCTTATGTTCTTCTGTAAGTATATTTAATAAATGTCTTCCTATTCCTTTGTATCGATATTTTTCCTCTACATATAATACAAAAACTTGGCTGACTCTGCTCTCCGTTATTGCACCGCCAATAACGCCTGCCACCTTTGAATTAACGATAGCAACATGGGTATAAGAGCCTTGTTCTATATCCGCCTTTACTCGTTCGTGGTTATACCATTCCTCTGCATGCTTGTTCCGGTACTTCTCACTTAACTTACCTTCTACAGTTTGTTTCCAGCCAAAGGAGCAAATAGCAGCAATGGATTTGACATGCTCTGTGACTGCTGTCTCAATAGCTATATCCATTTTGATTCCTCCCTTCTTTAACCCCGATATATGGTTTCTACTATCCAAATTCGATATCCATCCGGATCGGCAATAACCGCTTCCTTCACACCCCAGGGACGCTCAATCGGGTCTTGTATAATTTTTACGTTTCGATTTCTTAGAGATGAAACAGCTGAGCTGACATCATTGACCAGAAATTCTATTACCATTCCTTTTTCTACCGGTTCTGGCTCATCAATGATATGCAATAATATAGTTCATGCTCTGAAGTCCCTGCAGAAATGAAGGCCATACTTTGATCAGTAAAACCTTGCTCTAAATATAATATATCCTTATAAAATGCAATGGATCTGTCTAAATCCTTTACTGGAACAACGATTGTATTTAACTTTTCGATTCGAAAATCTGTCATCTTTATTCTCCTCTTCTTTACATGTTGGAAAATGAATGGAGGCTTTCCGCTACTTTTTTCAGTTCATCTCTGTTTAGTGAAAAATACTTTGTATTTCCTTCCTGATGCACCATAACAAGACCAGATTGCAGCAACTGATTTAAATGACGAGAAACCGTGCTTTGCTTCAGGTTCAGCTGCTGGATAATCTGTTGGGCGAACATCTCTTTATTTTCAGCTAATAAGTCAATGATTTGCAGTCTTGTCCTGTCACCCAATCCTTCAAAAGCAGTATAATAGTCTGCCAGCTTTTCTTTATTTCCTGCCGTTTCTATCTGCGGATCAAACATCAGGTAAACATGTTTATCAAATTGAATAAAAGAAAGCAGCCTTTCCATATTACAAACAGGAACAAAGGTTATCATTTCTGCTCTGTTAATGTTCTCCAATTCTGCGGTATCTGGATACAAGCCTGTGATTGCAAAAATCGCTTCTCCATTGGTACGATAGGATTTTGACAGTAAAGACTCTTGCTGTCTTACCCATGCTGCTAGCATTTTCTGCTTTTCTTCCCACTGTTTTTTCAAACCGGCAGCCCAAAAAGCCCTTATCAATCGGATAATGCTTTCTTTTATATCGGATAAACTATCATAATCCGCTGCATTGTTTTCTACTTTTTCTATCGGGACAGACCAGCTGAGCAGTACTGCTTTCACGGCTTTCTTACGATTATCAGGGTCCTGTAATTGCCTTTCGTCCAGGTAAACTTCCCGCATTGCCTCTTCCACAACCGGTATACGAGGCAGGTATTTATAGTAATAGTCCATTGTTTCTCTAATTCCATAAATAAGAAGCTCCATCATGTCTGACTCCTCTAGCTGCTTCCACCAATCGATAAAAGCATCCCAATCCATGGTTAAATCCGCGGTCTTTTGGATATAGAAATCCCTTAAAATCACTCCATGCGCAAAAACAGTTCTTAATAATTTCAAATCATTGTTAGCGTTATCTGATAAGTTATCCGATAAACTCCTTATCCATCGATTCTGCGCTGAGGAGCTGTTTAAATCGTAATCCGCCAGCTGGATATTCGTAAAAATATAGACTCCTAAGGAACGGACTGCATCCAGCTCTGTTTTCGGTAAAGCTGGTACAAATAAATTTCTCTCCACTTTGTCACCTTCTTCTTTATTCTATATTCGTATATTGAATATATTAATATAATGTATATCCTTCGTCAATCAGCTTTCGATTATATGATTGGATAACAGTTATTTAAAATGCGGCTCTATTAAGCGCCAGTTTATAAAAATGAAATGTATTTTTTGAATGAATTGTGAATAAATACACAAATTCATTTATTTGTAACATGTGAAATCAATCACAAATATAGGATTTTATATTACAATTAAAGTAACTAAAGGGAGGGGTTTTCATGAAAAAGAAAGATGCTATTGCACTTATTGCAGCTTTTTTAGTTCTTCTTATTATTTTAATTCTGCCTAATCCTGATTCATTGCCTCTAGTTGGACAGCGAGCGCTTGCTGTCTTAGCATTTGCGGTTGTTTTATGGGTTACGGAAGCAGTTTCCTATCCTGTCAGTGCGGTAATGATAGTCAGTCTGCTGGCCGTTCTTATCGGAATCTCCCCTGCTATCGAAGATCCAGGTACGATATATGGAACAAGTCAGGGGTTAAGCATGGCCGTAGAAGGATTCAGTTCTTCCGCTGTGCTGCTTGTTGGAGGAGCGCTTGTTTTGGCTACTGCTATGGAGATTACAGGTCTTCATAAACGCATCGCATTGTATATTATGTCAAAGGTTGGAACAAAGCCTGGAGCACTTGTGATCGGAACCATTATTGTCAGCTTTGTACTGGCGCTGTTTGTACCAAGTGCCACCGCGCGTGCAGGTACGCTTGTCCCTATCCTATTAGGAATTGTAGCTGCATTTGGATTGGCAAAGCAAAGTAAGCTTGCAGCATTATTAATGATTACCGCCGTACAATCTATTTCTATATGGAACGTCGGAATAAAAACAGCGGCCGCACAGAACATGGTTGCTTTAGGATTTATGGAATCTGCTTTTGGTATAGATGTGACATGGGGAGAATGGTTTCTCTACGCTGCTCCTTGGGCATTTATCATGTCTATCGTACTTTATATTGTTATGGTTAAACTAATTAAACCAAATATGTCGGAAATAAAGGAAGGAGTAAGCATAACGAACCAGCTGAAGGAGCTCGGGAAAATCAGTGGAAAAGAATGGCGCTTAATCATTATCGCCGGCTTGTTATTATTATTCTGGTCGACGGAAGGTGTTTTGCATCCCTTAGATTCTACTACAGTTACCATTGTTGCAGTTGCCATCATGCTGACACCTGTTATCGGTATCTTTTCCTGGAAAGAAGTGCAAAGAAAAGTACCTTGGGGCACATTAATTGTATTCGCAACAGGAATTTCATTAGGGATTGTTCTGTTAGCAACAGAGGGAGCAACCTGGCTTTCTTCTAATTCCTTTGAAATACTCGGGGTGTCTTCCCTGCCTCTGGTTGCGATGATTGCCGTACTTGCTTTATTTAATATTTTGATTCACTTGGGCTTTGCAAGTGCCACCAGCCTGGCATCTGCTTTTATTCCAATCGTTATTGCTCTGGTCGGATCAATGGAGCCAGCAGCCTTTAATGGTCCAGGTCTTGTCTTGATTATGCAATTTGTGATCAGTTTTGGCTTCCTATTGCCGGTCAGCGCTCCGCAAAATATGCTCGCTTATGGTACAGGTACATTTACTTTAAAACAATTTATCAAATCCGGTGTGCCGCTTACTGTGATTGGGTATTTGCTTATTATTCTGTTTAGTGCAACCTATTGGCAGTGGGTTGGATTGTTATAACGAGCTGAAAAAACGATATGGAAGCTGAATTATGTATGCTTCCATATCGCTTTTCTTTTTTCAGTAACTCAACTTTCGCACCTAAGAATAAGCAAATATATTTTGCTATTCCAAGATGAACGTGTTCTTCATTATCATACTTGCATTTTGGTTAAATATCCGGCCTTTTTGGAATTGGTGATGGTGCATAGCTCCTGCAACCAACCACTCCGCTTTCCGACGTACAAATGTTTTCGATGGGACGAGTAATCGCAACCCCAGGACGTTGCGGTCCTAGTCTGCCATGGGGGCGGCTTCAGCTAACTTGATAAGAAAACCGCTTTTCAAGTGGATCTTCAGCTCGCCCTGCGATGCACAAATGTTTTTGATGGGGCGAGTAATCGCAGTCCCAGGACGTGCAAGTGCAGGCGTTGTGACAACGCCTGCACTAGTACGTCCTGTACGTCGGAAAGCAAAATGGTCCGCCGCAGCGGTGCTTTACACTTCATCTTTTATTCTTGGTCAAGGGTGTTTCAACCCCTGTTTCTATAGAAATGAAGTTACTTTTTAATGTGCGAAAGTTGAGTCAATAAAATATAATATTGATAATAGTAAAAGCTGTATTCACTATAACTTGAATAGACTGTCAACATATACTTCAAGTGCCTTCATCCCAAAATTTCTCGCCCGCTATGCTATAATGACTTATGTAGTAAAGAAAAAGAAGGGGATTTTTGTTTTGATTGTTTTATGTACGATGTTAGTGATTGGATTGTTGCTTGGTTTTGTCGGGGCTGGCGGTTCCGGATTTATTATTGCTATATTGACGGAAGTTTTTGGTATTCCTATCCACACAGCGCTTGGAACATCTCTGGCTGCAATGGTCTTCACATCCTTATCGGGCACACTCAGTCACCTGCGGGAAAGAAATACCATGGTAAAAATCGGGCTGGCAACTGGGCTATTTGGTGCAGTTGGAGCTTTTTTTGGTTCCAGGCTGGCAAGCTTTATCCCGGAAAGTGAATTGAAATTTTTTACTGCCGGAATGCTCATTTTATCAGCCATATTGCTGTGGATTCGTGTAACAGCAGGATTTGGCAAGTTTGCCACACAAAAATTTGCTGAGAAAAACCGTTCCTCGAAAAGCAGATTTTGGATGACAGCTGCTGGGATCGGCATCATTACCGGCTTACTATCAGGTGCATTCGGGATTGGCTCAACGCCGTTTATCCAAATCGGGTTGCTAGTATTCTTTGGTTTGTCGATTCAGCTATCTGCAGGCACGACGATGCTTGTTATTATACCAATCGCACTGGTAGGCGGTATCGGTTATTATTCTGTCGGTTTTCTCGATTTGAAATTATTTGCAGAAGTAGTTATCGGAACAATTATAGGTTCTTATATCGGCGCGAAATTCACCACTCGTCTGAATCCAATGATATTAAAAATTGCAATGGTTGCTGTGCCGTTAATCGGCGGGATTATTTTATTGATTTAGATTCCTGTCCATTCGGAGAAAAGCCAGAAAGTGAAAGAAAAGATTACCCTATCAAAAAGGCGACAGCTCTTACTGCCTTTTTAATAGGATAATAGCTTTTAATCTCCCTTACTATACGCCCCGCTTATTTCCCCATACTAATGCATGTACCTGCGGAAGAACACGAACACGATTCAGCACTGTGGATGCCACTACCTGATCAATTAACCATTCATATTTATTTAATAAATGCCGGGATAATTGCTGTGGTTCGATTTCCTCTAAATCATCATTTCCAACTTGCAGAAAAAAAGCCAGTTTTGGATAGCGCTGATGCACTTTTTCTGCATAACGAAGGTCCTCTTTATCAAAAATTACTACCTTTAAGCTGGCATGCGCTAATCGATCATTGATTTCCAATTGATGGATGATATCATCTAGCGTCTCCCAGTTTGTTTTCATCTTAGAGCTTGGCGGTTTAGGAGAAATGGTCAGATCATCAATTTTTACAAACCAGTTTTGGTAGCGGCTTCCCTGTGTTTCCAGTGCAACCTCAATAGACTTTTCCTGAAGCAAATCAATCAGATTATCAATAGCAGATAACAAAGCCGGATTCCCTCCTGAAATCGTCACATGATCAAAGCAGCTTCCTCCTACTTCTTGCAGCCGCTGCCAAATGTCTTCACTCGTCATCTGAACAATATCTTCTTTGGCGCTTCCGTCCCATGTAAATGCGGAATCGCACCAGGCACATCGGTAATCGCATCCAGCAGTTCGGACGAACATGGTTTTTCTTCCGACTACCATTCCTTCACCTTGAATTGTAGGGCCGAATATTTCTAAGACCGGTATTTTACGCATGATTCATCCACTCCCGTCTTGCTTCCGCATAGCTTGTCGGTGTTTCAAATAACCGAACAAATTCCACCTGGCATTGGTTAGGGAGTTCCTGAATTGCCGCTTCCATTTGTTCAAAAATCCAGACGACCATATTCTCAGCAGTTGTGTTCATTTTGGGCAATGTTTCATTTAAATAACGGTGATCTAAAAATGTTTCAATCTTGTTCTTCCAAATCTCTTTTATATCACCAAAATCAATTACGAAACCCACCTTATCTACAAAACCGCTGATACCGAATACAACCTGATACGTATGTCCATGCAGATTCTTACACTTCCCCTCATAACAATGAAGATGGTGCGCTGCATCGAAGGAAAACTCTTTACTTACCATCACGCGTTTTTGGTGATAGGCCAATTCTTTTCTATGAATATCTTTATCCAGCTTTTGCAGCTCTTCGACAATACGAAACCCGAACATTACTGATTCATCTCCTGTCTTCTAACTAAGTATTGGTCTAATCCACGCTGGCGTAATTGACATGCAGGACATTCTCCGCATCCTGCTCCTCTAACCCCGTTATAACAGGTCAACGTCCGTTCTCTGACATAATCAAAGGCTTGCAGTTCATCCGCTAATTCCCATGTTTCTGCCTTATCCAGCCACATTAATGGCGTATGAATCACAAAATCTTCATCCATGGATAGATTTAAGGTGACATTTAATGATTTGGTAAAGATATCCCGGCAATCCGGATATCCGCTGAAATCTGTTTCACAAACTCCCGTAATAATATGTTTGGCATCAATTTGCTTGGCTAGAATGGTTGCAAAAGAAAGGAACAGTAAATTTCTTCCCGGAACAAACGTATTCGGTATGCCGCCATCCTCTGCATTCTCTACTTCAATGTCCTCCCTGGTCAGCGCATTGGGCGCTAATTGATTCAGTAAAGACATGTCTAAAATATGATGACTCAATCCCTGATCTCCAGCGATTTCCTTTGCCACCTCAATTTCTAAGCTGTGGCGCTGATTGTAGTTGAAAGTGACTAACTCTACATGCTCAAACTTTTCTAATGCCCAAAATAAACAGGTGGTGCTATCCTGACCACCGCTGAATACAACAACTGCTCGATTATTTTTTTCCATAAAAAAATCCCCTTTCCAATTTGAAAAAGAGAATTCTAAACACCCGAAAAATGCAAAAAACCATACCTAAGGCGCGGTATGGGTATCCTTAGTTTTTTATAGAGGGTGTTAGCTAGAACCTCTTCTACTTTGTATCGTAGATTTTATTCAATTTCTTTTACAATTGGCAGTATAACATATATTTCCTGATGATGTTATCCTGATTTCTTTTTTCAAACATGAAATTACGTTTCATCAACCAGTTTGGCTTTGCAGTGTTTGCTTTTTCTCTCTTTTTAATATTACAAAAGCTCCCTTTATTCGTTTCATTATCCACGATAAAGGGAGCATCATTACAGATTACTGCATGAAATTCTGCTTTCAGCTGCTATTGTATATTTTACTTTTTCTCACGAATCCCCATAAGCGTGTTTGCCCCTGCTGGCCAGTTTTCTTTTGCCAGTCTTGGAAATTGATTAATCCGTACATCAACAGATTCCGGAAACGGCGCAGGGCGTCCAGATGACTGATCTATCCCCATCACCATCTGTTCACTGGTTGCCACAGTATCATTTTCTTTGTTTTTCATTTCAAACCAAAGATGCACACGCTTTGCATCCCGGTTCAACACAGTGACCTTTGTAAGCAGCTCCTCGTTTTCATGCGCCTCTTTTACATATTTAATATGCGCTTCCAGCGTAAAAATGGTATAAGCACTTGCTTTTCGTCCTTCTTCATCCAGACCGATCACATCCATGAAAGCATCGAGGCTATAACTGAAAATCAATGCGTAGTATGCATCGTTCAGATGTCCGTTATAGTCTACCCACGCACGTAACACATTGCCCTTCCATACTTGTTTACTTTCTGTCATAGGAGATCAGCCTTTCTGCCGGCCAGAAGCCTTCTTCCTCTAAAAGCCCCATTAATTTAATCAAGAAACGGTCCCGGCGATGTTCAAGGTCATCGATAGAAATCTCTCCGCTTTGTTCAGCAGTCCCTGAAATCACTTTTTCACTTAATTCTTCCGTCAGTTCAGGTGCCACTAAACGGGTCCAAGGCAGCTTCAATGCAGGGCCGAATTGTTCAAGCATGTGCCGCATCCCGTCCTTACCGCCTGCTAAATGAAGCGTTAGAAATGGTCCCATCAGTGCCCAGCGAAGACCAGGGCCGTAGACAATGGCTTTATCTACCTCTTCCGTTGTCGCTACGCCATCATTGACAATATGAAGCCCTTCACGCCAAATTGCTTCCATAAGCCGGTCGCCAATGTGGCCGTCAATTTCACCTTTCATCACAAGCGGCTTCATATGCATGCTTTCATAAAGCTCCTCTGCCTTTTCCATATAACTGCGCTCTGTCTGCTTTCCTCCTGCGATTTCCACCAATGGAATTAAGTAAACGGGGTTAAATGGATGGGCAACAATGATTCGTTCTGGGTGATGCACACAATCTTCCTGCAGGACAGAAGGCATGTATCCAGAAGTACTTGAAGCGATAATCGCTGTCGGTTTAGCAGCAGCATCCACCTGCGCTAATACCTTTTTCTTCAAGGCTTCCTGCTCTGGAACATTTTCCTGTATCAAATCGGCTTCTTTTACAGCTTCCTCCAGCTCGTTGTAGAAGGTCAGATTCTCCTTTGCAGCTTCGTTGCTTATTCCGTATTCTTCTAATGTTGTCCAAATAGCATCTATCATTTTTTCTGTTTTTTCTTTTGCATCAGGAGCCGGATCAAAAGCATTGACCTTATGACCATTTGCTAAAAAGCGTGCAATCCAGCCATTGCCAATCACGCCGGTTCCTAAAACTGCCATTGTTTTTTGCGCCATATTTCACCTCTTAGGAATTAAATTTTTTAAGATTTAAATGTTCTCTTGCCTCTGCAGCCGTCATCGGCTCCAGCTTGACACTATTTAAAATGCTGACAGCTTGATCAACCAGCTGTTCATTTGTACCAAGTACACCTTTTTCTAAATATAAGTTATCTTCTAAACCGACCCGGACATTCCCGCCGAGTAAAGCAGCCTGTGCCACAATCGGCAGCTGCATACGGCCAATACCAAAGGCTGACCAATGCGCGCCATCAACCACTCTTCTTTTCATATATTCGATTGTTTCTGCATCCGCATCAGCGCCCCATGGAATACCAAGACAAAATTGATACATTGGTGTTCCTTCTACTAGTCCTTCAGAAATTAATTGGTTAGCAAGACGGATATGTCCTGTATCAAATACTTCCATTTCGGGTTTTACGCCGCTTTCTTTAATCAGCTTTGCGTGCTCCCGAAGCCAGTCTTCCGGCCCTAAATAAACTTGATTGCCAAAGTTTAAACTGCCGCAATCCAAGGTGGTGAGTTCCGGAAGCAATTCCCCGACCGGTTCATGACGCTCTTTTGGTGTCTGAATATCAGTCCCTTCTCCTCCACAAGTTGGATTTTCTAGATTTGGAACAAAGTCGCCGCCCCCGCCAGCCGTAATATTAATAATCACATCTGTATCGGATTCACGGATTCGTTCCACGGTTTCTCTAAAAAGGGCCACATCGTGACTGAGTTTCCCTGTCTTGGGATCACGAACATGGATATGTGCAATTGCAGCACCTGCTTTTGCTGATTCAATAGCAGATTCCGCAATTTCTTTTGGCGTAATTGGAACATGTCTGCTTTTCTCTGTTGTATCACCTGCACCAGTCAGTGCTGCAGTGATGATTCGTTTATTCTTCATTTTTTGCTTCCTCCTTTTTGGTTGGGGTGACAATAGGAACATGGTTAAAAATCTCGCCACTTTCAAAAAACGCAACAAGATTATTTATCCAATTATAATAGGCATTCCATTCATCCAGCTCCTGCTGTAATCTCTCCATTCGAACTTTTACTTCTTCTGAGGAATCCTCTGTCAAAAAAGTTTCTAAATGACGAATTTGTTCTCTGAGACGGCGTTCTAAACTCGTATTACGTTTTACAACCTCTGACCAGTTACTTGTAAATAAGGATATAAATGTTTGTGCATAATCGCGTTCTACATTGTAATGATCTTTGCGGCTGCCTTTCACGTATTCTTTCTCAGCGATATTAAATGAGATCATCTGTCGCATGACCTGACTCATTCTTGTTTTACTCATTCCAGTTTCTTCAGCCAGTGAATCTAATGTCATTGCCTCGCGATTCATATAGATAATGCCAAGCAGCCGTCCGACTGTCGAGGATACGCCGAACGTTTCCATGTTATCTGCGATTCGATCTGTGAGCAGTTCTTCGCAGGATTTGATTTCTTGAAGCAATTGATTATTTGAAAATGATTCCATCGTCAAGCTCCCCTTTAACTTGTATATGTGTCACTGTAACACGGATTAAATAAAATTGGAAAAATCAAGTTTGATAGTAAATGAGCGTAAAAGTAAGCAATTCTAAGATAAACTGCACTGTATACTTTGTAAAGTTTAAATTGCACAGATTTTACGGTTTAAATCGCTTTTTTCGGATTTTCATTTTTACCTGTCTGTTTATTATACTGAGTAAGTCTAAATTTTAGTTTTACGGAATAAGCAATGGAGGTGCTTGTAGTGCTTGAATTTAAAGAAGTAACTAAAAAATTCGAAGGAAATAATACTCCTTCCGTTCATAAACTGAACCTGAAAGTAGAACGAGGAGAATTTGTTGTTTTTATCGGCCCAAGCGGGTGCGGGAAAACAACTACGATGAAAATGATTAACCGGTTAATTGAACCTTCCGGGGGAGAAATTCTTGTAGACGGCGTGAATGTCCTCAAGCAGGATGCTGTCCAATTACGTCGATCCATTGGATATGTTATTCAGCAAATTGGTCTTATGCCCCATATGACTGTGGGAGAAAACATCTCTCTTGTGGGATCGCTTTTAAAATGGAATAAGGAGAAACAGAAAGAACGGGCAAAAGAACTTATTTCACTGGTTGACCTGCCAGAGGATTATTTAGATCGTTACCCACATGAGTTAAGCGGAGGACAGCAGCAGCGAATCGGGGTACTGAGAGCGTTAGCTACGAATCCCCCATTGATTTTAATGGACGAACCATTTGGGGCGCTTGATCCAATCACTCGTGACAGCTTACAAGAGGAGTTTAAAAAACTTCAAAAGGAAATGGATAAAACGATTGTTTTTGTTACCCATGATATGGATGAAGCGATAAAACTTGCTGATAAAATCGTGATTATGAATCAAGGAGAAATCGTTCAAGTCGGCACACCAGATGATATTCTTCGCCATCCGGCCAATGAGTTTGTAGAAGACTTTATCGGAAAAGACCGGTTATTAGAAAGCCGCCCGGAAGTAACACGCGTTGAACAAATTATGAATCCAAACCCGATTACGATTGAAGAAGAAAGCAGCTTAAAAGAAGCTATTCAAAAAATGCATGCCAATCGTGTCGACTCCTTGTTAGTAGTTGATGGAGCTGGAATTTTAAAAGGGTACATTGATATTGAAATGGTCGACTCCAATTATAAAAAGAAAAGCTATGTTCATGAAGCGATGGATACAGCAAAATATGCCGTGGATAAAAACAGCCTGCTCCGGGATACAATGCATCGTATGCTTCGTCGTGGCAGCAGTTACGTACCCGTTGTAACAGATAATAATAAATTAGCAGGAATCGTAACAAGGGCGACCCTTGCCGATATGGTTTTTAACACTATTTGGGGCGATGAAACAGAAGATATTACTGCTATAGAATAAAAAGGAGGCAAAAAATAATGCAAGCTATTAGAGATACACTTGCATCCTATGGATGGGAGCTGCTCGAAAAAACAGGAGAACATATGTACATTTCTATCGCTGCGATTGTTTTAGGTATTCTGGTTGCGGTCCCCTTGGGAATTTTACTCACTCGCATACCGAATAAAACAGCGGATCGGTTTATCTCGTTTGTCGGGATATTACAAACTGTTCCAAGTTTAGCTATTTTAGCTTTTTTGATGCCTTTCTTAGGCGTAGGTGTTGTACCTGCGATTATTGCTTTATTTATTTATTCCGTACTTCCCATACTTAGAAATACGTATACCGGCATCATGGAAGTAAATACAAGTTTAAAAGAAGCGGGTAAAGGCATGGGAATGAACACCTTTGAAGTTATCCGAAAAGTTGAGCTCCCTCTTGCTTTGCCTGTTATTATGTCAGGCATACGGTTCGCAACCGTTTATTTAATCGGCTGGGCAACACTGGCAGCATTTATTGGCGGCGGCGGTTTAGGTGATCTTATTTTCGATGGTCTGAATCTATATCAGCCTGAGCTTATTGTTTTAGGTACTGTGCCGGCAACGATTTTGGCTTTACTTGCCAGCGGATTATTATCGCTTCTTGAAAAAGGATTAACACCTAAAGCCTTAAGGAAAACTGTTTAAAAAGGAAGGATTATAAATGAAGAAATTATTGCTGATTCCCCTTCTTTCGGCGCTGCTCCTTTCAGGATGTGCCCTGCCAGGTCTCAGTGGGCCTTCAGAAAGTACGGTTCGAATTGCAACCTTAGATACGGTAGAATCCGAAATTTGGGGTAATATACTGTCTCAGATGATTGAGCATTATACAGATTTAGATACGGAGTTAGTAACGAATTTAGGATCAACGATGGTCCTTCATCAAGCAATGATGCAGGAGGAAGTAGATATGACTGCTACCAGATATACCGGCACAGATATTGCCGGCGTCTTAAATTACGAAGATATTACTGACCCTGAGGAAGCGATGGAAATCGTACAGCGGGAATTTGATGAAAAATTTGACCAGACATGGGGCGACTCTTACGGTTTCGAAAACAGCTATACGATTTCCATTACACAAGAATTTGCAGATGAAGAAAACATTACACATGTGGATGATCTGGAGCCTTTTGCCGATGACATGAATTTTGGTGTAGATAATGCCTGGGTCAACCGTTCAGGTGACGGGTACGAGGCTTTTACAGAAACACACTTTGCTTTCGGCAATGTCTATCCAATGGCAATAGGCTTAGTATATGAAGCTGCTGCTTCCGGTAATATGGACGCGGTTCTTGGTTATTCTTCAGACGGAAGAATTGCGGCGTATGATTTAAAAGTATTGGATGATGACTTCTTCCCTCCTTACGATGCTTCTCCTGTAGCGAGAAATGAAATCTTGGAGGAAAATCCGGAAATCAAAGAAGTCATGCAAAAGCTTAGCGATACCGTAACAACAGAGGATATGCAGGAAATGAACTATCAAGGTGACGTGGAATTAGTCAGTCCTGCCACCATTGCCCGCGAGTTTCTGGAAGAAAACAACTACTTTAAAGATAAGGAGGGCATGTAATGAGTGTCTGGGAGCAATTGATAACCTATGTATCTCAAAATGGTTCTTATATTTGGACAGAATTTTACCGTCACTTCTTAATGGCCGCTTATGGCGTGTTGTTTGCTTCCATCGTCTCCATCCCTATTGGTGTGCTTATTGCCAGATATGGAAAATTAAGTGGGTGGGTACTCACACTTGGAAGTATTATTCAAACTATTCCTGTATTAGGTTTTATGGCCATCACCATGGTTGCGATGGGATTAGGAACAACAACCGTCGTAACAACTGTGTTTTTCTATTCCCTATTACCAATTATTCAAAATACCTATGTAGGGATAACCGGGGTTGATCAAACGGTGAAGGAAGCTGCCTACGCTTCAGGAATGACACGGTTCCAGCTGCTGATGAAAGTAGAATTACCCCTTGCTATCAGTGTCATGATGGCTGGAATTCGTACAGCACTTGTTGTTGGGATTGGCGTTGTAGCAATTGGAACGTTTGTCGGCGCCGGAGGACTTGGTGCTATTATTGTGCGCGGAACAAACGCTACCGATGGAACAGCGATTATTTTAGCAGGTGCTGTTCCTACAGCCTTGATGGCAATTGCAGCAGATTTAATTATGGGTAAGATTGAAAGAATGCTGAACCCAGTGAAGTAAAATAAATAATAGAAATCATTATACATGTGTGTTCAAACATCCCGGCTTGTTACCAGAATTAACATAAACAAGCCGGGATGTTTACGTTTTATAAATGGCTTTATGCAACTTTTCTGGACTAGTCCCCTATCCAGCAGGATTTCTTTTTTAAATCATTGAATTAATCTGAAAAATCTTTATAATAAGGATAATACATATTATCCTTATAGCAGGATATATTTACAACGGATTTTCCATTTTAACGATTGAAAGGAGTAAAGCTATGAAACAAGTAATACAAGCATTAGGTACAAAATTAGCGCACGATCAAATCTCTGACAATGATACGGTGAGAGAGCTACATAGCAAAGACGAAACCTATCAACAGACAAGTCTTCCGGATATCGTTGTTTTCCCAAAATCAACTGAGGATGTTACGCATATTATGGAGATTGCCCAAGAATACCAAACGCCGGTAACGCCATTTGGAGTTGGGACGAGTTTAGAAGGACATGTCATCCCTTATAAAAATGGTATTACCATAGACTTTTCATTAATGAATCAGATTCTGGAAATAAAAGAAGGTGATTTACTTGTCAGGGTCCAGCCGGGTGTAACAAGAGAGCAGCTGAATAAAGAATTAAAGAAATATGGTCTCTTTTTCACCGTTGACCCTGGCGCAAACGCAACGCTTGGCGGGATGGCAGCAACCAATGCCAGCGGTACCACAACCGTAAAATACGGCGTCATGCGTGATCAGGTTCGAGATATGGAGGTGGTTCTTGCGGATGGGAGTGTAATTCATACAGGGAATTTGGCTGCAAAGTCTGCTTCCGGCTATCATTTGAACGGTCTTTTCATTGGTTCTGAAGGAACACTTGGCTGCTTTACCGAACTAACGCTTCAGGTATATGGCATACCAGAACATATTGTTGCTGCGCGGGCAACGTTTCCGAGTCTGACGAATGCCATCGAAGCGGTAACTTCTATTTTGCACGCGGGCATCCCTATCGCCAGAGTGGAGTTTGTAGATGAAGCCTCAGTGGAACAAATCAATAAATTCAGTGAAACCAATTATCCTGTTAAGCCGACGCTTTTCCTGGAATTTCACGGAAATGAATCTGGTTTACAAGAAGACCTTGCATTTTCTAAGGAAATTATGCAAGATCACGGCTGTGACCATTTTAATTCGGAAACAGACAATGCCGCCCGTAACCGTTTATGGGATGCAAGGCACAATTTGGCATACGCTTATATTCATGATTATGTCGGTAAAAAAATGATGCTGACAGACGTTGCTGTTCCCATTTCAGAATTAGCAAATTCCGTTATCTATGCCGGAGAAGAATTAAAAAAACTAGCTATTCCAGGAGGGATATTAGGGCATGTCGGTGACGGAAACTTCCATTCATTGATTATGATTGATATGGAGAATGAAGAAGAAGTTAAAAAAGCAAAACAATTTAATGAAAAAGTCGTTCAGTATGCGCTGGAGCGAGGCGGAACCTGTACAGGTGAGCATGGTGTCGGCGTTGGAAAGAAACCTTATCAACGCGTGGAGCATGGAGCAGCTCTCGACGTTATGACAAATATTAAAAAAGCGTTAGATCCAAATAATATCTTAAATCCTACTAAAATAGTAGATATCGATAACGAGGATAAGCTATGAAAACATTAGAGAAGATAAGCGCATTAGCCGGTAAATATTTTGCAGTACTTGTCATTATAGCAGCTGTTATTTCGTTTATCTTCCCTTCCGCCTTCCTTGTTTTTGGAAGCTTTATTACACTCTTGCTTGGCGTGGTTATGTTTGGTATGGGGCTGACATTAAAGCCTGTTGATTTCAAATTAATTGTTACAAAACCATTGCCGGTAATTATCGGCATAGCGGCACAATATACAATTATGCCCCTTGTTGCTTTTGGTATCGCTTATTTATTAAGGCTGCCCCCAGAGCTTGCAGCCGGACTTGTTTTATTAGGCTCTGTCCCAGGAGGCACCGCATCCAATGTGATGGTTTATTTAGCAAGAGGGAACGTTGCCCTGTCAGTTGCGATGACTTCCTTTTCAACGATGCTGGCTCCAATTATGACACCATTACTGCTTTATTTATTAGCCGGTCAATGGCTGCCCGTTAATCCGGTAGCCATGTTTTTGTCCATTATCCAAGTTATTATTATCCCTATTATTCTTGGTTTCTTGGTACAGCGTTTCTTCCCTGTTGCCGTTAAAAAAAGTATTGCCGTTGTTCCGTTAATATCCGTTACAGCCATTTTGATTATCGTAACAGCAGTAACAGCTGCCAATGCTGCCAATGTTGCTTCTGCAGGAGCACTTGTATTTGCTGCAGTGTTCTTACACAATAGCTTCGGATTATTTTTAGGTTATTTTACTGCCCGTTTGATAGGACTTAACGAAAATGATCGTAGAGCCATTTCCATCGAAGTGGGCATGCAAAATTCAGGGCTCGGCGTTTCCTTGGCAACAACGCATTTCAGTCCGCTTGCGGCCTTACCAAGTGTCTGGGGTGCGATTTGGCATAATATTTCCGGGCCGATTATCGCAACCATTTGGGCAAATAAATCACCCGATAAAAGAGATGTGAAATTAAAAAAAGCAAATTGAGGTCAATTCTACCATAAAAAAATCCAGGCTGAAATTTCGGCTTGGATTTTTTACGGTGTTACCTGCTATAGATAGACACTTAACCAGTCTTTGTTTGACGTACAACCCCAAATATACCCGCAATCATATAAAAGAAAGCCCCGATAAATACGCCGCCATAGGTGATAAGTAACGTAGCCGCTGCAAAAATAAGCAGTATAATGCCAGCAGCTTTTGATTTCTTATCCCCTTTAAACCATATAATGGCAAGGATGCAAATGATAATTGCTATCCCCATAATGCCGAAACCGATGGTAAATGCTTCTAATAATCCGCCCAAATGATTTGAATCTCCATATGCCTTATCGATGGTTTCCATGTACAATCCGATTGATAATATATAAGATAACCCGCCAAGGAGGCTTAGGCTTATTTCAATGGATCTCTTCATATACCGGTCTCCTGTTCTTTTTTATTTCAATTCAATCAAATGATAGAAAAACATCCTTTCTATGTGTATGTGCATCACAAAGAAAGGATGTTTCTATTATTTATACTCAGAAGCTTCCTAAAAAGGCTTATCCTCTTCCATCATTTGAATAAATTGATTCATCCCATGTAATTCTTCGGTTTTTACTAAAGGAAGAGACAATTTATCAAACAACGGTTCCGCTTGTGTTGCAAAGAAATCATCAAACATATGGACCGCTTGCGGCAAGGCTTCTATTTTTTCGAAAAGCTGAAATATTTTTTCTTGGATACCTTCTGAGTAATAAATCGAGTCTACTAAATCATAATGTAATACCGCTCCCGTTTGTCGATCCAGAAGTACAAGGATATATGGAAGAAATGGCCGGGATTCAGGTGTCCTCTGTACCGGCTCTCCTGCTTGGATGAATGCCAGCTCCGCCTCCACGCCATTGATTTTATCTATTTTATTCCTCATCCGTTTCCATTCTATTTCTGACATATCCAATTCTAAATCAGGGTCTTGGACAGCCTTTTCAACCAGATCAAATGTTGACAAAATGATTTGTTCGCCTTCTTTATTTAAAGCGAGTATTTTGCCGCTATCAAAGCTCGGAGTTATTTTAGACAGATTATCCGTACGTGAAAGGAATGATTCCAGTTTAGACATCACTTCTGTGAAAATCAAACTTTCTTCTTGATTAAAACTCCATGGGACGGTATCCGGAATCATGCTGGTAAATGAAGGCCATTGATTTTTCCCGCGATACTTTCTGTTGAGACTTTTAATTAAATCATATTCGTCCTCATTCAATTCCTCTCTGCTATTAAAATTAACTGTAAGAGAATACTGCATGAAAACAACTGCTAAATTATCATCAAATGGATCGTCATCCAGCAGATCCAGATAAGATAATAACCCTCTGCTACCCAGAAAACCGGAAACGCCATAACTTTCTCCTGCATTCCCCATGATGGAACAATAGACATAATCATTTACCCTATCCGACCAGACTGCAATAAATTGATTATCTTGAATTTCAAGCCATGGTTGTTTTTCTTTCACTTGATCAGCTGCATCAAATAATTGATTCCATTCCGATTCATCCGGCTCTATTTCCTCAGCGCCTTCTTCACCAAGAAGCCAGTCTTCGTAAAACACACTTAATTGATGATTGATGTATTCTACAAGTTCCTCATTGTCGGA
Organism: Oceanobacillus oncorhynchi; assembly: GCF_000821065.1. GTDB lineage: Bacteria > Bacillota > Bacilli > Bacillales > Amphibacillaceae > Oceanobacillus > Oceanobacillus oncorhynchi. The sequence continues at coordinate 3,516,355 of NZ_CDGG01000001.1, read as the reverse complement.
AAACGTATACGTATTCTCGAAACCTTTTTCCAAAGGCTGGTTCCCTTCTGCCGCAAGACAGAATGGTAATGGCAGATCCATCGGCAGCTCCACTTTTTGTTCCAAAATAATCTCATGCTGCCAATCCAGATTCAAATCATAAATATAGGTCAGCTTATCACCGGGATTTTTCAAGAAATCCGTTAAGATCGCCGTTTTTTCATCAACGGCCCCTGTCTGTTCAAGTAGATCTCCTGCTTGTGGCACAATCGAGGTACCTTTCTGTGAAAAAAAGTGCAAATGTTCGTCAGACCACGCAAATGCAGTCTGCAGGAATAGATGCAATTCTTCAAAAGTACTCTGTTCCGATACGATTAGTGTTCGCTGTTTCGCGGGGTTCACATCTTTTACTTGAATATTTAATTGAAGAACCAAGAAAATACACCCTCTCTCTATTTTCATTTTGTCTGTTCATTTTCTATTATAGCTTTCACATTTAACTTAAGCTTTCATAGTAAAAAAATGCAACTATTTTTATGCGTACATCTGCCAGATAATCAGCCAAATAATAAACAGAATACTGCTGAAACCCGTTAGCAGATAGCCGGTCTTTTGCATTTTGGACAACGGAGCTTTTTTCCTGACCAAAATCATCATTACAACAGCGATAATACTGGTCGCGGTAAAGAGATAATTCCCTATAAAGTGTGGCAGCAGCTCGGAATAGGTGCGCATCGGGTTAGATAGCATACGGATAATCAGAACCGCTATATTCACTGCCAGTAAAGTTCCAGATAGCATTAATAACCAATTCCACTTTGCAATTGGCGCTTTTTTTCGTTTTCGTCTCCTTCGAAAAAATGCCAGCACCATTAACACAAAAGGAGAAATTAAAAAATAAACCATGCACCAAATAAACAGTCCTAAGCTAATGAGCAGAAAAGGAGTATTTTTGTCCATAGGAAGATAATCCGCATAAGCAGTTGAAATCTGTTCGGACATCCCATCATTTACATGAAAGTACATGACATTACTTGGTATAAATACGTCATCTCCGCTTTTTAATTTATAAACATAAGGACTTGTTTGTACATAAGTTGCTTTGAACCCTGCTAAATCCAATTCAATTTCATTGTCATCCATTGGCTTAACATCGAGTGGTGCAAGATATGCGTAAAGATTCATAAAACCATTAAACGTACGGCGTGCCGATAAATAAGATCCTTCTACTTCAGCAGCCGGCGGGAGGTTTTCTCGAACTGTTTGATCCCCTCTGCCCACTAATTCATCTGTCAGACCAAATAAAAGATCGATTTCATCTGCTTGATTAGTTAAGATGACAATCGCAAAATTATCTTCAGGAACAATTTGCATATTACTGGAGTAAGCGACCGTATTACCGGAATGGGTCAATCCTCTGTATTCGCCATCATATTCCCAAAAACCGTGAGCAAGTCCGGGAACTCCTTCTTCTGGAGCATAGCTTGTTGTAAGTAATTTTTGAAGTGTCTGGTCTTCTTGGAATAAAGAAGTCTTTTCTGGTTCAGACGGCATCAAAGCCTGTGCGAACTTTGCTAAATCGGCTGCTGTTCCATTTATTCCCCCGCTGGGATACATAGAAATATAAAAAGACTGTGATTCCATAAAATCACCATTCTCTCCAGGAAAATAACCTATCCCTTTATGACGCGTAATTTCCTGATTATCTTCTACAGGTAAATGCATGGTGGAATGATTCATTTCCAATTCATCAAAAATATGCTCATTCACATAATCATAAAACGGCTGTCCGGTAATCTCTTCAATAATATAAGCTGCTAAAGAAGTTGAGTAATTGGAATAAGCAACAACTTCTCCAGGCTTATAAACCTGTTCCGGCTCTGCTAATTTTAAGGATTCTTCCAAGTCAACCAACTGCTCCGGAGATTCAAACAGCAAATCAAAAATATATTCTTCAAAGCCTGCATTATGATGCATTAAATTCAAGATGGTAATGGGGTCATCGTAATTTAATTTGGTCAAAAATTCCTCCGGCAAATAAGTTCGTATATCCTCCTCTAAATCCAGTTCTCCCTGTTCAGCAAGCTGCATCGCAGAGACCCATACAAATAATTTTGTAATCGATCCCCATTCGAGAACAGTTGTATCCGGATTCATTGGAATTTGATTTTCTACGTCGGCATACCCATATCCTTTAGATAGAACAATTTGATTGTCTTTAATAGCAATGATTGCCGCTCCTGCTACAGTGCTACCTATGTATTCTTCAGCATATTCGTCAACGAACTGCTCCAGTTCTTCTATTGGAATACCAGATGGCGTTGTATTTTCTGCCGCTGAAAAAGTATAGGGAAAACATAAGCTGAAAAAAACTATGTGAAGAAAAATACTGATTCTTTTTATCATCTTGCTACCCTTCTCTCTTTTTGGTTAAATAAGCTTCTAAATAAACTGGCCAATTATTTTGAAATAACGTTCACATTACAAAGCTTCTCCGCCCCAAAATGATTTTTATATATTCATACTTCTTCAGAGAGTCTTTAAATCCCTTTTTATTTACGGATATGGCAAAAGAAAAACAACAGCTGCATGGGAACTGTTGTTTTTCTGATCATTGCACTATATTATTTATGCTCGCTCAGCCATTTCGCAAGTTCATCCAAATCATCATCACCAAGATCCGGAAAGGCCGGCATTCCTCCGTCTGTTCCATTTTCAACGATATCAGCAATTTCATCCTGTGAATAATTGCTGCCAACTTCGGTTAAATTTGGACCGGCTGCTCCTGACAAATCTTGACCATGACAGCTGGCACAATTATTTTGAAAAACTTCTTCTCCAGTTTCAATACTTGCAGATTCTCCATCTTCCGCTTCTCCCCCTGGATCAGATGATTCCGTTTCCTCACTGTTTTCCGTATTATCAGCCCCTTCATCACCGCTGTCACTGCCATTATCACCGTCACAAGCCGCAAGTACAATTGCTAAAGTGAATGCTAAAAACAAAAGATAGAATTTTTTCAACTTACTTCTCCTCCTTTGGATGATTTGAATTATTCACAAAATACGGGTAATGAATAGGCTATCTCGTATCAAATCAACTTCATGATTATCTCGAAGAAGCCAGTAAATGGAGACCCCGAAAATGTGATTGAACCAATAATGTTACATTATATTCTCAATTTTCATTTTACTCCTCTTTTCTTTTTAAAGCTTTATATATGCTTATATAATCCCCCTTAACAAGAAAAACATATATCATTTTTTCTATAACAGCTGGTGCTAATCATCTTACCCAAAAGCTTAAAGAATAAAGAGAATAATGATTAGGTAAAATGACAGGAATATGTTGATGGTTTCAATTCGGTAGGCGAGTTAAATTTTATAAAAACGTTAAATAATGGAGAGCAGCATATACCTATATGGTATGTAGAATTTGCAGTTTATATATTATAATAGAGACAGACATTTTGTATTCATGTAAAAAGTGCATAATCGAGAACGGTAAGATAGAAATTCAAGGATACAGCCATTCCCTTTTGTTTAAAAATGAAGTTATACGGGGATTTATGCTTACAAAGAAAAGTGCTAATGGTTGTACAAAGCTAAACGATTACTGCTAGTATAAAGATAAGAAAAGTCAACAGCAGGTATTCCTGATGGATACATATTTTACAAATTAGGAAATGGATATTATAAGTGAGGCCCCCCCTGCGTATTGTCCGAGGTTTATTAAACGCTGGTGAATAGTGACCTACAGGAGGAAAAGAATATGAGAAGTTTTCAAAGCCGGATTGCGGAACGTATACTTACACGGCTGAGTAATAAAGACAGTTTTACCGATCCTCAATTATTCAAATCGTTTCTAAAAGAAAAACAAAAAGAAAATGAGAAACCATATGACCTGCCAAAATATATCCAGACAAGGTTCAACATTGAAAAAAAGATGTTTGATGGAATGGAATGGTATATCTTTAATCAAGAAGAGAATCACTCAGGAAAATCCATCCTCTATTTGCATGGAGGCGGTTATATCAAGCAGCCCTCGTTATATCACTGGCATTTTCTTGGGAAAGTAGCAAGAGAAACCAAAGCTAACATATATGTTCCTATTTATCCAAAAGCACCCAATCATCATTATAAAGAGTCTTTCGAAAAAGTGCTTCCAATATACAAATGGATGTTAGAAACAACCGATAGCGATAATATTATTTTGATGGGTGACTCTGCTGGCGGAGGATTTGCATTAGCATTAGCACAATTGCTTTTGGAACAGGGGCTACCACAGCCCCGACATATCATATTAATTTCGCCTTGGCTTGATATTACGATGAAAAATCCAGAAGCTCATGAACTCGAACCTAAAGACCCGATGTTAGGTATCTATGGGCTGATTCAAATGGGAAAGGCATATGCAGGAGGTACTGACCGAGATAATTATTTACTAAGTCCGATAAATGGAGAGATACATGGGATAGGAGAAATTACTTTGTTTATTGGGACACATGAAGTTCTTTTACCAGATGCTAAAAAATTTCAAGAGATGGCTGCATCGCAAGACATCCACATTAATTATTTTGAATATCCGGAAATGAACCATATCTTTGTGCTTTACCCCATTCCAGAGGCCAGAGAAGCAACCAAAGAAATAGTAGATATTATAACAAACAGCTGATGTATTCGCTGCCTAACGTATTCAACTTCCTGTTCAGAAACTGTATCAAGCTGCGACCTTTTCAGGACAGCTTACAACAAAGCAGCCGCTAAAGCGTTGCTTTTCCCGCTTTTCTTTACATAAAACGAATTAAAAGCAAAAATAAAGTAAAATGACAGGTGCGGAAACAATATTACGTATGTAATTCCTAATTTGGTCCGCAGAGATGCCTCACCATTCCCGTGATAAAGATGCTTCACGCCGGAAAAATTTAAATTGGAGCAAATCGTTAAGGAATAAACAGTTCACGACCAATACAGAACAGAACAGCGACAAGCAATGTAACTGTCCAAACCGGCAAACGCTCCCCCAAAGTAATTATGTAATAATTCGAATGTAAGATAATCCCGCCTGAATACAGAGACGGTCATTCCAGAAATATAGAGCAGAACTGGAAGTGGCAAACGATCGTACAGAGGGAGCGTCAGAGCAAAAAAACTGGCAGGCTATATATAAATCCATGCTGGGAAACTTGTTAATAACCTATCCTTTATTTACTAAATAAATCAACACTATTAAAGCTCCAAATATAATGGAAAACCTGAGCCGTTTTGGCACGTTTAAAAACCATTTAGATGCCATTTCCTGACCAAATCCTGCTTTTTTATCATTATTCATTTTACCAACCCTATCTGCTGTAAAAAATCGCCCCTTTTCATTACCGTCAATTTGGGAGTAAAGCGTAATTTCATTCACAAGAAAAGCTATTTATCTTTCTCTGACTGTAATTTATCAATTTTTTCTTCTAATTGACTTATTCTTTTATTTCTTTTGATACACATGACGACGAGCGATACGATTCCTATAACGAGCAAAATAACAAGTAACAAAAAGAGTAATTGAATTATTACGTCTCCCATATTTAATCCGCCTACAGATGCTGACAAAACAAAATTCTCCTTCCCTTCACAAATTTTTCTTTAAAAAGATACTTGCACGTTGTTACCTATTCCGAAAATGTGCCCTGATATGGAACAGGTAATAATGCGCTAAAGATGCATAGTAGTTTATAAACTTCCAAAAATATCCCATATCTAAATAATATAACTTAACCCTGTCTTCTTCAACACCTGTTTTTAAAACGGCTTCATTTTTAATTCGCCAAATAAATCATTTACATTATCCATGTCCTCTTTTTCCCCGTAAAAAATCCGTGTTCGTTTAAAGACATCAAATCGTTGCCTTTCAGACTTCTTAATACCAAAAAACAATTTCAAATTAATACTGCGTCTTCTTCAATCTAATCCTTCCATAAACAAATCAATAATTTCTTTTGTTTCCTCCCACTCTCTGGCTGTCTCTTTTAAATATGCTTTCCCCAACATCGTAATTCTATAATATTTTCGCTTTCCGCCATGAGACACTTTACCATAGTAAGATTCGATTAATCCTTTCTTTTCAAGACGCTGAAAAACGGCATATAGTGTCGCTTCTTTAATCTGAAAACGACTTTCAGTCCGTAAGCTGATTTGCTTTGATATTTCATAACCGTACTGATCATTTTCATAAATCAGACGCAGTATAATCGATTCTAAATGTCCTCGTATAATATCACTTCTAATCATAACATATCCTCCTTATCACATAACCATATCTGGTAGAGTAATAAATCAACTGATTACTCTTCCTGTCAAAGTAATTATATATAAAACAGATTTATCATTTCAAATATCTATAAATATTATTATACCAGATATTAATACATTTAAAAAAATATATGAAACTCATAATTATAATATTGTATTTTCATAAAAGAGTAATTAATTAAATAACCACTCTTTTTACATTAGTAATTTAGTATTGACCTTTTTTAGACTTTTAATGAGATTTTATAAATGAGTGAGGAACAATCTTATAATATGAAAATACTATAAGATAAACAATCCGCACCCTGCTTTTTTTAAAACAAGATGCGAATAATAGAGGATCAAGGGAATTATTGCGAAGCTTTTAGCTGCAGCTGCTTCTCTCTTATCGCTGCTTAGCTATCCCTCCGAAGAAAAGACAGCCAATAAGCAATTGCACATATTACCCCCCAAACAAAAAGCGTAAAGAAAGCAATCCACGGTGACAGTTCGGTCACTTCATAAGCAGGCGTTCCGAGTAAGCTCATGCTCGCTTGATCCGGCAGGAATCGCAGTCCTCCTGGCCATTGTAAAATACCAGTCGCAATAAATATAGGAATCATAATCAAAATGGAAAGTGGTACGATGGCGCTGCGCGTTAATCCCGCAATGCTAAAAGCAATGATAGACATTAGCAAGTAGACCGCTGTCCAGCGTGTGAGATCAATCAAAATGCAGCTCATATCTACATCCGAAAAGATATGAATAATTAATCGTGACGGGATGATAGTAACCAATATTCCGCATAACACCGCCAGTCCCACCGCAACTATTTTTCCTTTCATTAATAGCTGACGATTAGGAACAGTAATTAACGTCATACGATTCTGCCCCTCTTGATATTCACTGCTTGCTGCATAAACAGGCAGAATAAGAAACGCGTAAATAGGAGCAAACATAACAAGACCAAAATCTGCCACTGTAGACGGAGGCATATCATTTCCAGGATAAAAAACAAGACCACTTGTGTCCAATATAGCAAGCCCAAGATTCATAATCGTGGTGATAATGATAAATAGTACGATTGTTGGATGTGAGATAATCTTAGTGAATTCAGATCGAACTACATCCGAGAAAGAAATGACAGTTTGCTCAGAAGCAGCTACCTTCATCGGGCGTCCCTCCGCTTCATTAGAATGAGTGAAACAATTAATACGCCAATAAGCCAGAGGGCTAACACCATCCCTCCCATTAGATTACTCGAACTGAATGGCGGTCCTATCACAGGCATAGCTGGTTCTTGTAATAAAAAATTACGAGCTGCGCTAATTGGTGTCCATGCGTCCACGGCTGGCGCAAATGAAGCAATCGCTTGGGACATGGTCACCCCAATAAATCCACCCATGATTAAAATACCCAAAAGGGTTCGCCGGGTAATAAGCGTGATGCCTAAAGATATCAAGGTAATCGCGACAAGGAAAAAGATACCCCCTGAAATCCGGATAAACACTTCAGGTGACGATAAGATATCTAGCTGCCAATCTTTGACCATAAAGTACGCTGTAACCAGCGATATGATGGCATAAACAATTCCAATGCCAAGTGTATAAAGGATTGTCGCAATAACCTTACTGATAATCATTTGCTTTCGGGAAGGCACTGCAAGCAAACTAATTCCTAATTGGCCAGACTGAAATTCAGCACCCGCAATGACTGCACCAAGTAATGGGAACAGGATTCCAGGATTAAATATTGCTGAACCGATGGTGCTGAAAAAATCTAGTTCTGCTTTGATGGGTCTTCTATACTCCCAGTGCATGCCATTCCCATCTAACGTTTTTAGGTTTCCCAAGAAGCCAGTTCCACTAAAATAATGAAATAAGAGACCGGCACCCAATAAGATAAAGGTGATAATCCAAACGCTTCGCAATGTAATTATTTTTGTGAATTCAGATCGTATTGCTGCTATCATGCTCATCACCAGCTTTCTTCGCTCTTGATACCAGTTAAGGCAAAAAAAGCTTCCTCAAGAGAATCATGATCTGCAACAACCTCTTCCAGCGATCCTGAATCAATAATCTTTCCATTATTGATAATCACAATATCATCCACTATTTTCGACGTTTCGTCCATTAAGTGACTGGAGAGTAACACCGTATTCCCATTTCGTGCATAGTCTTGCAGAAGTCGCCGCACACTCCGGATACCTTCAGGATCTAACCCATTTACAGGCTCATCGAGTATAAGAATTCGGGGCTCTCCAAGTAATGCAGCAGCCAGACCAAGACGCTGTTTCATCCCTAAAGAATACTTTTTCACTCTTGCTTTTGCCGCATTAGAAAGACCCACCATTTCCAGTACTTGAACGATTCTTTCTTTTGGAATACGATTCGATTCAGCTATCCACTTTAGGTGATCAATACCCCGGCGCTCCAGAACAGCCGCAGCACCATCTAGCATCGCACCAACTGTTCGCAATGGCTGACGATGATTAACAAATGGTTTACCTTCAATAAGCGCTGTGCCGCTGGTAGGAAAATCCAAACCGAGTAAAATGCGCAGTGTACTCGATTTCCCTGCTCCGTTAGGCCCTAAAAATCCAGTCACCCGGCCTGGTTGTGCTGTGAACGATACATTTTCAATGGCTGTTTTCTTGCCGTATCGTTTTGTTACATTATTAACTGCAATCGCTTCTGTTCCTGTCCTGCTATTTTTCGCATGCAAATACATCGCTCCCTTTCTTCCAATCGTTTTTTTCATGTACTTCTTTAGTATAGTAGCGAAAAATAAACTGCTGCATTTGACTTCATATACGTCTATTAACAGAAAGATTACAATTCTATAAACAAGGACCAGGTATACAAATACTACTGATTTCAAAAAGTCATTTTTTCACCTTCAAAAAACAGCTGGAAAATATGTTTTTTCCAGCCGCTGATTAATAAAAGTATATTAAACTTTAACGGTACTTTCTTTTACGCCCCCCTCATTCATGCTGCGTTTTTACCAATAATCACGCAGCTGACGGTTACAACAGCAATAATTACGGTATACAAATTAAATACTTCATTCAGAAATAAAAAAGAGAATGTAATCATTAAAAAAGGTTGTAAATATTGCAGTTGACTTACTTTGGAAATTCCGCCGACAGACAATCCTTTATACCAAAATACATACGCCAAAAATTGACTGATTACTGCTAAATAAATAAAGCTCACCCAGCCCGTTATAGGCACAGCTAAGATTTCTTCTGCATGAATAGAACGAATAACAGGTATTAAAAATAAGGGAGCTCCAATAATGACGGACCAAGCTATTGTTTGCCAGCTGCCTATTTCTTTAGCTAATTTAGCCCCCATCGCATAACTCAATCCCAATATAATGACAGATATAATCAACGCCATATCCGCCAAATGGATAGTTCCTAATCCTAAAGTAAATGCATATATAATCACAGATAAAGAAGCGATCGAACTAGCTACCCAAAATTTAAAAGCAGGCCTTTCATTCGCTATAATCATCGCAAAAAATGCTGTGGCCAACGGAAGCAATGCTAGTTCAACTGCCCCGTGAGATACTGGTAAATCTGCCATTGCATAGGTTGTTAACAGCGGGAAAATTAAAACTGCCCCAAACGCAATAATAAAAAGATCTCTGAATTGTTTTTTGGTCGGTACAGGTTGTTTATTGATTATCAAAAATAAGACAGCCAATAGCGAGGCTGGTATTGTTCTGCCAAGTCCAACAAATGTAGAATTAAAATATTGAACCGCTACATTCGTTGCTGGTAATGTGAGGCTGAAACATAGCACTCCAAGCATCCCCCAAACAAAACCCGATAAATGATTACGCTCTTCCATAAATACTGCTCCTTTTCATTGAATTATTGTACCGGTACATATAACATACTAATATAATAATTTTCATCATAAAAGAAGAGTTATCACGATGTGTACCGGTACAAACCTGAGCAGGGAGGTATTTTAATGAATAAATTTGAAAAAGTGGTTCGTTATATTATAAGTTTGATTAAAGAGGAGAAATTAAAACCAAGTGATAAATTGCCCTCGATCAGAGCAATGGCAGAAGAATTTTCCTGCAATAAAAGCACCATTATTAGGGCTTATCAAGAATTGGAGGGTAAACATTATATATACTCCATCAGCAAAAGCGGATATTATGTAATTGAAAGCATGGAACGTGAGGAAGATAACCTTGAAGTTTTTGATTTTTTATCGGCAAGTCCTGATTTGAATGTCATGCCGTATAAAGATTTTCAACATTGTATTAATCAGGCAATAGATATATATAAAAATGAAATATTCTCCTACTCCCCTTTTGAAGGTATTTATAGTTTAAGGTGCGAAATACAAAAATACCTGCAGGATTTTCAAGTTTTCGCAGATGTGAATAATCTATTTATAACCACCGGAGCGCAACAAGCTATTAATTTAGCTGTAAATATGCCCTTGCCTAATAAAAGAACGAATATTCTCGTGGAACAGCCTACATATTATGGCGCCTTGGAGTCTATCAAAAATACCGATTGCAATATCTATGGGCTGGATGTTTCGAAAAATGGTATTGACTTAGAAAGTCTGGAGCATATCTTAAAAAATCATGATATCAAATTATTTTATGTCATAACCAGATTTCAGAATCCCTCCGGCTTCAGTTATTCGAATGAAGATAAAAAAAGAATCCTCGCTTTAATTCAAAAATACGATGTTTACTTAGTTGAAGATGATTATTTAAGCGAATTAGATTTAGATACGAAAGCCGACCCTTTTTATAGCTTCGATGACACAAATAGGGTTATCTATATCAAAAGCTTTTCAAAAGTTTTTCTGCCAGGGATGAGGATTGCTTCAATTATCGTACCTGACAGGATGAAAAATGAGTTTATTAAGTATAAATTTACATCTGATTTTAATAGTCCGGCCATCTCACAGGGAGCTTTTGAAATATACCTTAAAAGCGGTATGTTTCATACTCACATTGAAAAAATAAAAAAGGTATACAAAAACAAGTTAGATATTCTGCTTGAAGCGTGCAAAACATATTTTGATGATTCTATTAAATACAGCAAACCCAATAATGGATTTTTTATTTGTATTTACTTACCTGACAATATCAAGGCGGCATATATAACCAATATACTGAAAGAACAAAGCGTGTACGTTAAAGATTGCTCAGATATGTACCTAGATGATTTTAATAAGGAAAACGCGATAAGAATATGCATTTCAAAAATCGAAGAGAATAAAATAGACAAAGGAATCGAAATTATCTCGAAAGTAATAAAACAGAACCGGAAAAGATTGAACTATATTGCGGATAATATAATGATTCCTTAATCGTTATTTTATTTTTGTCAAGAATTAAAAACCCAGCTAAAAAAACAGCTGGGTTTTCAAAGTGCCTGAATGATGTTCAAATATTTATTATAATCATCACCTTTCCGCGCATGGCAATACAGTTCACGTATATATATCCATCTAAAACGAAACTGGAATTGTAAAATAAAAGGATGTGCCCTTACCCCATTCACTCTCTGCCCAAATCTCACCGCCATGTTTATCAATTATTTTCTTACAGATAGCTAGCCCGAGTCCCGCCCCGCCAAAATGCCTTGATCGGGATTTTTCTGTACGATAAAACTGTTCAAATACAAACGGCAGATCTTTTTGTGTGATACCTGCTCCATTGTCTGTTACAGATACTTTTAGTTTTTGTTTATCCACATTCACTCTAATCGCAATAACCCCTTCTTCACCAACATATCTTTTCGCATTGCTTACTAAATTATCGAAAACCTGGGCGAGCTCGTTTGCATTAACAAGCAGATTCACCTCCGGAAAAGGCTTTATCACTTCTAATTGCATCGGCGCATCCATAAACTCCAGCTTTATTGGATGGATGATTGTTTCCAGCAGTTCTTGGGAATTCCAAACAGAAAAGCTTTCTTCTGCTGCCTTTATATCTAATTGCGAATATTGAAAAAGTGTTTCAATTAAGTGATCCAGATTTTCCGTTTTATTTTTAATTACCGAAATATAGCGTTGAAATCGGTCCTTGTCATGGATAACTCCATCCTGCAAACCTTCTACATAGCCTTTAATCGATGACATCGGCGTGCGTAAATCATGTGAAATACTGGCAATCAAGTTTTTTCGCGCTGTTTCGTGAGCAGCCTCTTTTTCCCGTAATTCTTTTAACTGGTCTTTCATTTCATCAAAAGCACGAGATAAATCACCTATCTCATCATTTTCCCGATAGGAAACAGCAAAATCAAGATTTCCTTCCCTGATATTTCTTGTTGCCTTTCCTAATTCTCCTAGGGGCTTTAAAACATTCCGGGAAATGACCCAGCCAGTAATCAGGGCCCCGATAATAAATGGGATAAGCAGAGCCAGCAAAACCGGAAGAAGCGTGCTAAAGGAAATACGATTGCTTGAGTTGACTCCAGAAAGCAGCGCAACCACTATCGGCAGCACCAGCATCGATGAAAAGGACAAAATCAGCTTCCCTCTTACACCCAGCCTCATTCTTTATCTCCCACAAATTTATAGCCTACGCCCCAGACAGTCTGGATCCATTTAGGGGTGGCAGTATCCTCTTCTATCTTTTGACGGATTTTTTTAATATGGATGGTTACGGTGTTTAAATCGCCATACTCATTGATTCCCCACACGTGATCATAAATTTGCTGGCGGGTCAAAACGTGGTTAGCGCTCTTAGCTAAAAAACGCAGCACCTCAAACTCCTTAGTTGTCAGCTCTATTTGTTTTGCATTTATTTTGACTGTATAAGCATTTATATTAATCTCTATATTATCAAAGGTTAAGACTTCTGTTTTATATTCTGTTGATGCGCTTCCCTCTTTTTCTACCGTTGAAAGCTGATCATATCTTCTTAACTGCGCCTTTACACGAGCAACTACTTCTCTTGGGCTGAACGGTTTCACCACATAATCATCCGCTCCTAACCCCAAACCTAAAACTTTATCTATCTCTGATTTTTTTGCACTCAGCATAATGATAGGGACAGCTGATTCCGCCCTTATCGTCCGGCATACTTCCATTCCGTCTAATCCAGGAAGCATAATATCCAGCACAATCAAATGTGGCCGGTATTCCCGAAAGACCGCAAGGCACTCCTCCCCGTCCGTACTAATCTCAACATCATATTGTTCCTCTTCCAAATAATCTTTGATTAATTCCGCAATCTCCAGCTCATCATCAACGACCAGAACCTTTTTATCCCGCATGACGCAGCCCCTCCTAATCCCGTCTTAAATATTAATAATTATAACAATACATCCTTCTTTTTGATAAAAATAAGACTGCCTATGTAAAAAATGACGATATAAACAAAGATGACTCCTGTATCAAAAAGGATTTCCCGGGATGCTTCCTGGTTGATAAATAAAGCAGGAAATGCGTTCATGATATGGACAATGGAATAAGCGGTAATCTCTCCATTTAATAAAGGGGCAAATATAAATAAAGCCAATGCTGTACCGATGGTTATTCCAACATTCAGTGATAATAACGCAATAAACATGAGCAGCATAGCAAAACCAAATACAGGCAGAATATAAGCAAACGCAGCTGTGTAGGTAAGCACGATCCCCTCTCCACCATAGATAGACGCCCCCTCTGAAAAAAGCGGTTCTCCTTGAACCACCAGCTGCTCGCCCCAGCCTAAGAAAAAGAAGCCTGTACCGTAAGCGGTGAGGGTGGTAAAAACAACCATAAAACAGATACAGACCAATACGCCGGCTGACTTTGCTATTAAAAATTGGATACGAGTAACAGGGCGTAATAATACCAGTTTAAAGGTGCCACGCTTATATTCTTCCGCTATCGATTCCGCAATAAAAATAGCCTGGAACATGATGATAAAAAGGGAGGATTCGGCTAGCGCCTCCAGCGGATACGACTGTCCGTTCAATAGATAAGCAGCTTGCTCTCCCCTGTCCGCCTGATACTGTAATATATTTACCAGCTGAACGGCAATCATAACCCCCATAAACAAATAGAGTTTTTTTGTTTAAAGAATTTGTAGATTTCATTCTTGATTAAACCTGTCATTTAATTCCCTCCACGCTTCCCATTAAATCAATTAATATAAGATTTCTTTCTTTTTAAATAACCAGAAGGATAATCCTGCAAATAAAACTCCGTATATGAGGACAACTCCAATATTTTGCAGTATTCCAGACCAACCCTGTATCTGCATCAACTCTTCAGGAAAATACATTAAATGATGCGCTAAGGAATACGGAGCAATAGCTGAGACACCATTTAAATTTAATCCAACCGTAATCAGGACCAGCGATATAATAATCGCCGTACTCATATTTTTAACTAAAACGGCAATAAAGCCCGCAAATATTCCGTACGCCATCGTCGGCAGCATAAATAAAGCATATACCCCTACGGTTACACCAATTCCTTTCATTGGCGGATAACTGACTCCCAAGTACTCTGTCACCTCTCCCCAGCCGATAAAATAAACTCCTAATGTATAGGATAAAATCAAAAAGAGAACCGTTGAAACAATAATAAATGCAAACAAAGCCATTAGCTTTGCCGATAACAGCTGCCATCGCGCAATCGGGCGCTGCAGGGATAATTTTAATGTTCCATTTCGGTAATCATTACTGATACAATCCGCTATCACGATTGGAATAAAAATAATCATAAATTGAGAGAAAATCTGGATCATCGATAGCGGAACAGATTGACCATAATAAAAATCCCAAACCGTCATTTCCGAACCACCTGGTTGATAATCATATAAATTCAAAAAGGTGATTCCCAGCATAACTGCTGCAAACACATAGATTTTTTTCATTTTAAAAAGTTTATATAACTCATTTTTTAATAAGCCCATTAATGTTGACCCCCGCTGGTTATGTTAAAGAAGGCTTCTTCCAAGGAATGAGTTTCGCTATCATTAATCAGCTCACTGACATCGCCTTCTGCAAGAAGTTTTCCGTCATTAAGAATCCCAACACGGTTACAAATTTGGCTAACTTCGTGCAGTAAATGGCTCGAAATAAAGAAAGTAATCTCTTTTTTCGAAGAAAGCTGCAGAATCATTTCTTTGATTTCTATCATCCCTTGTGGGTCCAGTCCATTTGTCGGTTCATCGAGAATAATTAATTGCGGATCATTTAAAAGCGCATTGGCAATCCCCAAACGCTGCTTCATCCCTAGTGAATAAGCAGCAACTTTATCCTTTGCTCTCCGTGTCAGCCCGACGAGTTCTAACACTTCATTTATTTTCTCTTTACCAATACCAGGGATTAAATTGACCATCAGTGACAGGTTCTCATACCCGGAAAGATAATCATAAAAGACAGGATTCTCTACAATCGCTCCGATTTGTGAAATTGCCTGTTTAAAATCTCCCCTTAGATTCAAGCCATTAATGACAACCTCTCCCGAATCAGGAAAAATCAAGCCGGTCAACATTCGGATCGTTGTTGTTTTGCCTTGTCCATTTCTGCCCAGAAATCCATATACATCCCCTTTTTTTATATTAAGATTTAAGTTATCAATGATTGTTTTCCCTTGAAATGATTTCGTCAGTTTATGTGTTTCTAATAATGTTTCAGCAGCCATTTTATTATTTCCTTTCTGTTGTTTTATCGTTATATTATCAAGTATAGATGCCAAAAATAAACTGCCGCATTTGAATTAATAAACAAGAGATAACAAATAGATTACATTGTTAAAACTCCAGCAAAAGAAACCTAACTCAGAATGAATACATCTCCTAGGCAGGGAGTGAAATAGAAAATAATAAACCTTTAATTATTTTTTTGCTATCAAGGAGGGTTGCCCAGAAAACAATAACTCAAAAGACTTTCCCCCAAAAACCACACTGCTATCAGGGTTCATTATCCAATCTAAATATTTGACAAAAAATTTTATTTATGCTATAATTTACTTTTATTATCTTTAATTATATAATAGGGTTCCCTTGGCCAGGGGACCCTTTTTTGCGTTCTAAATATCCTTACAGGAAAGGTGATACGTTATGGATTTATCCGATATGTTGAATTCCATCCAATTATCGCAGAATTCTAATGCAGTGATGGAACTTGTTCGTTTAAATGAGAAAACGAAAGAATGGGGCCTGATTCTGACGCCAGACGATGCAAAAACGCTGGTAGTGTCCAGAAATAAAGTGTTGCGGGATCATGCGAGAGTTGAGCTGAGCATCGGCGTGTTAAAAGAGCTAATTGAGGTATTTTCTACTTCTCCTTATATGGATCAAGAACATTATGTTGATACGCTGAACGAACTTCAAGAGATCTTTTATTATCTTAGGAATGAAACCGAAGATAAGTTTAGCGATGCAAAGCTTATTCAACTGATGAATGAGTTTTATAACGGGTCTTGTGCAGGGTCTATCGAATTGTTAAGAAGTAAAATGGAGGAACTTGCAGAGAATTTCAGAAGAAATATAGCACTTCCCAATTCTTTATTCAAAGGGGATGATTAACGCATGGAATCAGATGACAAATCAGCTCGTTTCCGGCATATTTCTAATAGAATAATTGACCGATCGCGGTTAATACGAAATCAATACACCTTGACCCTGCTGCAAGAAGGTCAGCGGTCAGCTATCATCTCCAGTCAAAAAGCTTACCAGATACAAGCAGAGATGATGCAGGTTCTGCAGCAATTGATTCTGCAGCATACTCAAGGCGAAAGTACATCAGTGACAATGGAAACAGCAGAAGGAATCATGACCTCTCTGCTTTATGCTATCGATGCTTACGCCCTTCAATGTAAGCATCCTGAAGAAGCGCTTGCTCATTTAAATATGAAAAACATAAAAGATATACATTCTAAAGGAGTTGAATTACTACGTCACTATTTTGAAGAGACGAAAAAAATATATCAAGAAGTGAAAAAGATAAAATTAGATGTGCCCGTCGATGCTTACAATACGACTATCGATGAATCATTACCTCTATTTTTGCAGCACTATGATATTATTTTTGAAGCTCAAAATACCATGGCGAGCATTGATTATCCTTTAGCCATAGACGATATGCGGCTCCAAGGCGTTTTCTATATAAAGCAGTATGTAGAACGTTTACGAATGGAGACAGAATTCTGCCATTTTTTTAGTCATCAGGATGTCATGTATATCTTAATAAATTACGGGAAAATAAGCCGATTTCAATATCAAATTGAATTATTCAATATATTTGAGTTAATGATAAACAATGTTGTTTTTTCACTGCTATCTGGGGGAAAGCCTAATAATGTTCGACTTTCGGAAGTTCAATTTGAACAGTTAAATCGAAAATTAATAACCTCCCCTACTGATCAAAGGACGCAGCTGATTCATGAAGCAGTCAATCAATTGCAAAAATCTCTGCAAACGGATCAAGCACTTACAGATTACATCAATTTGTACCGGGATGAATTGATGCAAAGGGTGAATCACGCTGCAAAAATCGGCAGCTTCGAAAAACTTATCATCAGAGAAATAAAAGAAACCGAAAAAACAATGGAATTCAAGTTAAATGAGAATGATCGGATGAGTGATATGGACTTACGCAGCCTGGTAGATCGTATCTTAGAAATTGACAATATTGAAGAAAAAGTACAACTTATCCGGAATAATTTTGTTTCACTGCATGATTATCTGGATCTTCTCCATGCTGAATGTCTGTTTAATGGTGATTATGAAGCGCTTTTTAAAACTTTTGGAGATATCGAGCTAGCTATTTTAGCCAAAATTGTTTTTTATGAGGAGTTACGGGAAGGTACTCATGAATTCTCCAATATGGTTGCTGACGGCGTTGAAACAGAGAATGAATGGGAAATGTACTATATTGCGTTCTTGCAGCAATTGGATGAAACGCGAATTAGAGTTATTGGAAACCTTATTTATAAAATCGATTATGAGGATATATCATTTGATTAGACAGGAATCATGGAAATGAGCTAGCCTCAGTAATTCACAGGGGCGGCGTCCGTAAATCTCCCTACTATATAAATTTAATTTTAAAACAGAAGATTTACGGACGCTTCTCCTTGAAAAATCATACTTTTGAAAATAGCCATGAAGATTATTTATGTTTTGATAGTCCGTTCTTGTTTCTAACGAGAAACTGGTTTCCTTAATAACAGCGAATACGCCGCCCAATTCCCATTAAAACCCGCTTCATAAAATCCTGCTTTATCGGCAAGCTTTGAAACCTCTTCTCTCCTCTGAAAATGTGGATCAAATATGGTCTCCGCTACCGTCAGGATACCACCTGGCTTTAAAATATTAAAAATTTCTTCCAATGCTGCTTGCCGATCTGGTATTTCCCCTAAGACATTGACAAGCAAGACATGATCACAAGGTGATTGCCGCAGTTGACCCAAACCAATTTTTCCCTGCACCAATTCAATATTCTTTAAATTTCTTCTTTGCACTTTTTTTTCTACCCTTTGTAACATTTCATCCTGAATATCTAACGCAGTTATTTTTCCGTTGAAGCCAACACGTTCTGCTGCTGGAATCGTCACCCTCCCAGGTCCGCACCCTAAATCAATCACATGCATTCCCGGCTGTATGCCAGATTGCTCAATAATTTCATTCGCTTTATTCGGTTTGGTAAAGGGATTATCCAGTTCCACCAGCCAACGCAGCCAGAATGGACAAGGAATTTCACGTTTTCGCGAAGCAAACCTCCAGGCATAGAAGATGCTAATGCTCATAGGAACCATTGCGAAAATAATCATTTTAAGCATTTTTGTCCAAAGCCCTCCTCTTGATGTAGGCTACATTTCTATCCGTAACATCTTCCTTGTTACTTTTTCTATCCGGCTATCCATCCCCTGTTGATGCGCTAGTTTCCCTAACCGCAATTCATCAACAATTTGCCCGTCTTTCATAAATAAGACCCGTTCACTTTTGGCAGCAACTTTCGCATCATGTGTCACCAGCATAATCGTTGTTCCTTCTTGATTAACCTGAAGGAAATAGTCCATCATTCCCTCCGCAGTCTTTGAGTTTAAAGCCCCTGTTGGTTCATCTCCAAAAATGATTTTCGGTTCATTGATCAAAGCCCGGCAAATTCCTGCCCTTTGCAGCTGCCCTCCAGAAACCTGGTTCGTCATGCGATATGCCAAATCGCCAATCCCGGTATTTTCTAAAAGCTGCTGTGCTTTCTTCGCCAATTCTTTTGTTTTTCTCTTGTTATCTCGCACAGCTGGGAGTACGATATTATCAATAATTGTTAAATTTTTTAAAAATGTCGGCTGCTGGAAGACAAACCCCATTTGCTGGCGGCGGATTTCAGCAAGCTCTGATTCTCCACATGCTGGCAGACGTTGATTATTGAATATTATTTCGCCGCTATCAACGGTGTCCATCCCGCTTAAAGCATAGAGAAGCGTTGATTTTCCCGATCCCGATGGTCCCATAATAGAGATGAATTCGCTTTCGTAAATGGTAATGGATACCCCCTGTAAAACGTTGATTTTTTCTTTTTCTATATCAAAAGATTTATGAATTTGTTGCCCATCCAGTATTTTTCTCATCATTTACTCCTTTATATTTTCTGCAATTGGTATTTTACCAGCTTGATTGGTTCCCAATTTTGTTGCCAATAAAGTAACAATAAGCATAAGGGATGGAAACCCCAAATAGATAAACGGATGACTGATAAAGGCAATCGAATCTACACCAAAGGAAGAAATAGCCATCCCTGCGATTGCTTCCCCAAAGGTATTCGCTAAGATACTGCCTCCTGCTACGCCAATTATCAAAATGAAAATTCCGCGAGCTGCATATTGTTTGGTCAAATCCTGATTCGTAAAACCAATTGCTTTTAACGTGGCAATTGCCGAGCGATCCTTAGTAACCACTAATTTCATAAATAACAAGCTTACTAGACCTGTTATGAACAAAGCCACGATTAAGGCAACATTCGCT
Source organism: Oceanobacillus oncorhynchi (assembly GCF_000821065.1). Taxonomy (GTDB): domain Bacteria; phylum Bacillota; class Bacilli; order Bacillales; family Amphibacillaceae; genus Oceanobacillus; species Oceanobacillus oncorhynchi. The sequence continues at coordinate 3,496,136 of NZ_CDGG01000001.1, read as the reverse complement.
GCTGTTTTCATCGAATCCATCGTAGAACCAAATACTTGCTGCTTATGGTGATGCGCATCTGTTACGCTGGCAAATGGCAAAACCTGTGACATTTTTTTAGCAGTAACAGCAGCCTGGTTAGCATGATTAAGCTGGATATAATAGTTTAACCACATCGCTGGAGCGGTTTCATCTGAAAAAGCAGCTTTTGCCGTTTTACCTCCATTTAAAATATTGGAGTATATCCCAGAGACGACAAAGCTTTCCGGACCTTCACCGGTAATGATTTCAATCGTATCACCAGCTTGTTTTCCAAACTCCTCTGCATTCAAAGAGGATAATGCAATTTCATTCGGTGCTTCTGGTGCTTTTCCTGCATTGTATTCGATTGGAAACGCAGCATGATCGCCAAGTTCAACGATTATTTTTTCTTCTGTACCATCCTCTTTTACAGCTCGAAAGGATTTGGAGGTAATCTCAACATACTGGTGAATAGAAGCATCATCATTTAAATAATTTACAATCTGTTGTTTATTCTCCTCCATTTCCTCAGATGGATATATACTAACCATCAGGTCCATTTCTCCAAAGCCAAGATATTTTGTGAAAGATGGTGAAGATACGGTATGGTATGTGTTCCAGGGAACAATTATGATAAAACAAGAAAGCAGTAGAACAATCAGCATTGTTGCATAAAGCTTCTTACGGGATAGTACATCCTTTATCCCTAGAAAAACATTGGTAGACATTAGCTTATTTTGACTGAGTAAGAAGTAATTTTTACGGGCAGTGTTTTCCTCCGGACTGCCCGTACGGATTGCTGATGCAGCAGAGATTTTTCTAAAACGTCTCAACAAGAAATAAATGTAACCAATCACCAGCAGGAAAACAAATATACTTCCAAGTATGGCAAGAAAAATACTCCAGCTATCATATTGGCTTTCCCCCATATACAGCCGGATATTCTCTAATAAAGGGTTACTGAAAATAAAAGATACTAACAGCCCAAGCAAGCTCCCTGCCAAAGCAAGAAATGCATATTTAGCAAGATAGATTTTTTTAATATCAGCCAGCCTTAGACCGATTGCTTTCATCGTACCAATCTCCCGATAATCCTCTTCTATCTGGATTAATAGCGTGAAACGAATACACATAAATGCAATGAGTACGATTAGAAAACTAACCAGCAGGATGATTGCAATCATGATTCCATCAGATAAACCGTTAATTACTTTAAACAAAGTACTGGTCAGTGCCGGGCCATTGGCTTCTAATCCTGCATCGGCATATGCTGTTTCAAATTCATTGGTTTTAGATGTATCATGCAGCTGGAATTCAATTAAATATTCCAGCGTTCCTTTTGATACCAGATCTTGATAATCATTTTCGTGCACTAAAAAACGCTTGGAGGAAGCTAAAGGCGAATTCATTTGCGCATCTCTGAGGAATCCGGCAACTTTAAATGCTTTTCCGGCAATCATTGCTTCATCCCCGATTTGAGCTGTTCCATCTGTCATATAGCCGATGGGAACGTATAGCTCTCCCTCTGCCGGATGGATTGGCCTTCCCTCCAAATCAAGCAGAAAATCAAAGGAAGAACTTTGGGTAGTAAAACCATTGTCCTGAACATTATCAATCAGGTTATTTCCACCTACTTGAATACTAGAATTAGTAATATTTAAAAAATCCAACACCTGATATTTTTTTACATTTTCTTGTTCTTCTGCAAAGTTATTTAAACGCTCCTTATCGATATTCCCATTATGCATTTGCAGGAAGTTTGGCACTTGCGCCTGTTTCGTGAGTGTCTCAATCGAGCCGATAAGGTTCAGGCTTAAAATAGCTGCTAAGCAGACAAGTGCTGTTGCCGCAGAGATAAATAACATCGTCGTGATACTAATCAGCTTGTTTCTAAAAAGATCATTGCGTATAACTCGAAAATACATACCCTCTCCTCTATTCTTTTGCCAAGATTTTCAGCAGCTTCTCACTGATTGCTCCTTGTTTTGTTCCGAGCAGTCTTTCTGCGTTAAAAGCAAAAGCTGTCATTTTTAGCAATTGTGCTTCTTTCGATAATTCAATGGTTCCATCATCAAAAACAGTAGAAGCATAGACAAGCAGCATCTCCACACTTTCATAAGGGTAGTTTGTATGAAACAGATTTTCTTCTAATCCATCTTGAATAATACTTGTAAAAATCGGTGTGACTTCTGTAATCAACACCTTCTGGATTTTCTGATGCATCAGGGCGTTTTGCGGTTTATGAATCTGTGTCATCAATTCTTCAGAGACTGTGCTGCTTACGTTTAAAGAAGTAATCGCCATAAGTAACCGTTCAATAACCGGCACTTCTTTCCTCCCGGCAATGGATTGAGCCGTTTCAATCACTTTTTTGTTATAACGGTCAATTATTCCATCCATAATCGCTTCTTTGCTTTCAAAATGATGATACAGCGTTCCTCTGGCAATCCCGATGCTCTTCAAAATGTCCTTCGTGCTTGTTCTGTCATAGCCCTGCTCATTAAACAAAGCTTCAGCCACATCCAAAATTTCATTTTTTCTTTCTTCTGCGTTTTTGGCTCTTTTCATTAATCTCCCTTCTTTCATTTTTAGACCGGCAGTCTGTCGGTAATGTGGTGTAATTAAATTATAAGAAATATACCTCAAATACGCTATTGGTCTCTGGTCTGACTTTTGTATATAGAACGAAATTTATTCAGTAGGAATTTTGTTTCCACTGAATGAACCTAAGAAATTCAGGGAGTTGGCTTACCTGATCTTCCGCTTACATAACCTGCTTTATCTAACACTCTATTTGTTGTTACTCTTCTTCTGACTCGCTCCACTTTTTTGGATTCGTATCATCAGCTATTTTCTCACTTACGATATCCTCATAATGTTTTACTTTATTTTCAAGAAAGTTTACTCTATCTTTTGCTTCTTCCAGTTGAGAATACGCTATTTCTTTTAAGTTCAAAAATATTGATAACGCTCCTCTATAGTCGAATCTCCTTGAAGACTCAGTGATACATAGCACTTTATTTCTTTAATGGTCATGCCGCATTCCTTTAAGATTTTTATGCCTTTAAGCCAATTCATTGATTCTTGATTAAACAATCTCTGTTTATTTTTATCTCGAGTTAATGATGGAATTAAACCACAATCCGTGTAATAACGAATGGTATGCTCGCTCATTTCCAGAATCCTGGCAGCTTCTTTTACAGTGTACATTACCATTTCTCCTTTACAAATAAGCATTGACTTCGTGTTACTCTAACCTGATATAGTAATTATACTTTAAATAATAGAGGGAGGAAATATCGATATGAAGACAAGAAAAATTGGAAATCTAGAGGTATCTCCTATTGGTATGGGATGCATGGGTTTTTCCCATGGGTATGGCAGTGTTCCGGATGAGAGCTATGCCATTGGAGCCATTCGGAAAGCTTATGGCTTAGGCTGTACGTTTTTCGACACAGCAGAAGTCTATGGAAAAGAAATGTTTTACCCAGGGCATAATGAACAATTGTTGGGCAAAGCTGTCGAACCTTTTAGAGACAAGGTTATTCTAGCAACAAAATTTCACTTGGGTGCAGAAGAAGCTGAAGGAGCAGCGGATTTGTATAATCCAATTCGCCGTCACCTGGACGCTTCATAAATACCCGAACGTAGTGCCGATTCCAGGATCCAAAAATCAAGATAGAATAATGGAAAACCTTGGAGCGTGGAATGTGCGTTTAACAGAAGAAGAAATTGAATCCATTGAAAATGCTCTTGAAGCGGTTACTATCTATGGACACAGAGGACATGTAGAATCGGAGCAGGCATCTTTCGGAAATAATTGGAAAGATAAAGAATAATAAATATACTGTTATGAGGTGATAAACGAACTTCATTCAATAGGAAAAAAGCAAAAATTCCCGTTGAATGAAGTTTCGTTTTTATCAAGTCTTCTAATTTTTTAATGAGAACTTTCTTTAACTTCTCTATTATTTCCTTTTTAACTGTGTCATTATTGCAAAAAACAGCATATACACCAACACCATAACAGCGATTGCAAAATAGCTTAATTGCAATCCGAAAATATCGGAGGCTGCACCACTGCTTATCGGGCCTAGCATCATTCCTACAGAGTAAGCCGTATTGTAAATAGCAAAGGTAACCCCATATGCTTGAGTTTGGCTTTGCTCAGCAATATCAGCAAGTTCAGGAAGCGTCGGCGCAAGAACTGTTCCCATACTGATGCCAATCAACCCTAATGCCGCAACCTGCAGCCACATCGTTGTCGGCATAACAACAAGCGTCAGTGATACTGCAGTAATTGCTAATCCAATCGTAATTGTTTTAGGATGGCCAATCTTTGTTGAAACACTTCCGACAATTGGTGCTGCAAACGCATAAGCGAGGGAGGGAACCCCAAATAATAAACCGATGATTCCTGGAGATGCATCAAAAACATTTTGCAGATGCATTGGAAATGTCGGCTCCAGCACGCTTGGAATGGCAGCTCCGATAACAACTGCTCCAACAACCAAAAGCAAGGTTCGGTTTTTCAATAACTGCCATGCTCCTGATGCGTCTTCTTCCTTTCGATGAGGTTCTTCCTTCAATAGAAATATACGCAGCAAACCATCAATAAGGGCAATCCCCGCAGCTGCAAAGAACGGAAGCATATATCCGCCCAGCTGATAGAGCCAGCCTCCGAATGTCGGACCTAGAAGGGTCCCCATTGCTTGACCCGACAGCGCAATTCCCATGACTTTCCCCCGTTCTTTAGATGGGTAGAAATCGGCTAGAAGCGCAAGCCCTGCTGTCCAGGTGGCTGCTGCTGCAATTCCTTGTAAAATGCGGCAAATAAGCAAGAGCCAAAACGTATTTGCAAATGCAAATAACAGGGTTGCAAGCGTAAGCCCTAAAATTCCCCAAAGCATCGGACCACGTCGTCCAACTTTATCGGAGATTACTCCAAAAACGGGAGTAGCGATTAATAGAGCTGCTGCATAACTGCCGAATAAAATACCGATCGCAGTTTGCGATATGCTTAAAGAATCAGCATAATCTGGCAGTATAGGAACAATCATTCCATACAGCAGCATATCGGTGAATATGGCCAGCGTGACGACAAATAAGGCGCTCTTTTGAGCTTTTTTTAAATTTCGTTTTTGATTCATTTTCTTTCCTACTTTCTGTAGATAGCTTTGTTGTTTTCATCAACTGCATATTCCCTTTTGCAATAGATAAATTTCCTCCCTTCTGCGTTTCATCCTCAAGAGGAAAAAGAAGAATCCGTTTTTACCGCCTCATTAACACTCCGCCTCCACCGATAACTGCAGTAAGACATTGCTGTTGTTATGTTACTGCCGCTACCCATTCTTAAATAATGAATATCGTCTCAATCAACTTTGTATAGTCAACGTTGACTATACAGGTATTTTTTTCTCTCTCCTGTAACAGAGAGAGAATTAGTTATTGCTTTGTTCTAAATAAGCCAATGCTTTCCGTACAAAATCCTGTTGCTGGCTGATAATAGCAAACATATTATCAAAAACCATCTGCACCATGGGAGGAATATTACCGTCCAATGCTGCCTCTTTTTCCTTCCAGCCATCCTGCACACTTTGATATTCTTCCTCCAAAAGAACTTGCTGCTCTTTCAAAGCTTGACGTGCTTCCTCTGCAGGCAGCTTATCAAAAAAAGAAATACCTGCATATAAAGAAGAAGGATATTGAACGGATGAGCTGGTTAACGCCTCACGAATCAAATCTTTAAGGTGTTCTTTTCCTTCTACGGTGATTCGATAGGTAAATTTTTGACGGTGACCAGTTTGTTCCACCTTATCAATCGCAATATACCCATCCTTTTCCAATTTTTTAAGCGCATGATAAATCGAGCCAATTAATACACCGCCCCATCTTTCTGCATCTGTCATCCGCAGTGCCTGTTGAATATCATAGCCGGCCATCGGTTTTGCGTCTAACATGCAGAGCACAAGCAATCTTGTCATTAATGTCACACCCTTTACTTAACGTTGAGTATTATATGATGAATATATTAGAATGTCAAATGCTTACGATACAAATGGATAAAATCGAATCTTTCTCTAGCATGTAAGATTACTCTCTTTTCTGCTTTCTATCCGCCTATTTTAAAGCTGAAAATATCCATCAACACCATTTATACTTAAATGCAACGTCTTCATCAGCTATTTTCACAAAATGAAAAGAACCTATACCTGCTAATGTGAACTAATTAACAGATACAGATTCTTTTTCACATTTGTTTTTATTCATTTTCAAGCGATTCCTGAAGCTTCCTTACTTCTTTAAGTTCCAAACCAGTTAATTCAGATATTTCTTTCTCTGAATAATTCCTATCTAGAAGTTTTTTAACAAACTTTCTTTCCGTATCTTCAATGCCTTTTTCGATGCCTTGTTCAATTCCCTGTTCTATACCCTGTTCTATACCTTGTTCTATACCTCGTTCCAACCCTTTTCTGGTTGCTTTTTCCTCGATTTCTCTGTACAGTCTTCCAAATGTCGGCGTGTCTCTTAACTTTTCCAAACCCATGATTTTTTTCTCCTCCTTTTCATTTTGTGCAATGGGCAACGTTTCATACAGTTGTTCCTGCAGTTCCGATGGAATCAGCATCATATAATCAATGAAATACAATAATGCGACGAGGTAATTTGTGTGGTGCGAATATTTTTCAAATGCCAGGCTGATAAGCTGTTGCTTGTAGCAAAACCTTTTTTCATGATCTTCAGCTTCTCTTCCTTTGTTATTGCTGATATATATTCCTGCAAGCACGGCTAAAGCAAATGGATTATCCGATTTTTTCAGTTCTTCCGTATCTTTCCCGTGAAATCGGTAGGTGTTATAGGCATAGGTTAATTCGGTACCATAAAAAGAGTAATAGAATGTATCTTGATGATCTTTCTGACTGGCATCCGTCAATAGAGCGATGGAATAAATCTGGTGAATTGTTTTCGTTTTGTCGTAAATCCGGTAAAAATATTTAAACATGCGTTCTGCAAATTCTTTTTTCCCGACCGCCTGCACTTCGATATGAATGAAGATATATTTTTCCTCTCCATTTTTCAACTGCACTTTAACAATTTTATCTGAATACTTGGTCCCTTTTTTGGATTTCATCACAAGCTGAAAAAGCTCCAGGTTTTTGAAGTCCACTCCCTGCTCAAAATCAATTTCCGGATACAAATCCGGTGCAAAAAAGGCCATAAATTCTTGAAAAAGTTCTTCAATCAAATTCTTCCAAAGCCCATCATAATCGGGATGATTTACGCGATAACTGTTTGTATTTTCTTTGACTGTGTTTAGCATTATTTTATCACATCTCCAAGTAATAATAAATTTGTTTTCATCATAGCGGTTTTGTATGTGGAAGGCAAAACGGTAAAATAGAATTTCTCCTGCAAAAACTGCCTGCGAAATGGGGATTTGTATGCAATGTTTTTCGTTTTTCAATCATCAAATGACATTCATTTTGGATTTTTAATGTTTTTTTGGACAACTGAAAATGGGGGCTGTCTTTTAGATCAAACGTGCTACGATGGAATAAGCAATGATATATTTTAATAAAGAGAAGGTTGTGCTTACCCCCTTTTCTATTGTAGGCAGCTCAACAGCATCAAATATTAGTATACATTTTTAAACCAGTGATGTTCTTGTGATGATATTGCTTATTGAAAAGACTGGAGGGAAAGAAAATGGAAGAAAATAAGTCCATTGCCAATCGAATCATGGTCATTGGCTGTCCTGGCGCAGGTAAATCGACATTATCCGCTCAAATTGCTCAAATAAGAAATATCCCCTTGGTACATTTAGACAGCATTCAATGGATCGACGATAATACCACCGCCCCTCAAGCAACTTTTGATGCTAAACTAAAAGAAGAAATTCAAAAAAAGGAATGGATTATGGACGGGAATTATGCCAGAACGTTAGCCTTGCGAATGGAATGTGCAGATATGGTTATTTGGTTAGATTTCCCCCGCAGCATCTGTTGCTATCGTATACTCAAGCGCTATGTAAAAAACAAAAGAAAGAAAAATCCGCATGGGAATCCAGATAGGCTGGATTTTTCTTTCCTGCGTTTTGTTTGGAATTATAAGAAAGAAAATGATTCTCAGATAAAGTCATTAAAGATTAAATACCAGGAGCAGCTTCATTTCATTCATATTCATTCTTGGCAAGAGCTCAAAGAATTCATGAAAAAAATTAAAAGCCTTCCTTAGCAGGAATATACGTATCGATATGAATATTTTTGAAACGAATCTTCATTCGGGGGCGGGGATTTTTATACAGTAATAAAGAGTGGCTCACTAAGACGTTAGCGAACGCCACTCTTTTAATTAAAGGGGATTGGTCTCAATCCCTATAGATGTAAACACGCCTGATTATTGATTATTGTTTTACGTCACTATGGAGCTCACGTGTTTTATAGATGATTTTACGAATACTATCCATCGACAGATTATAGATTTGCTCCAATTCTTCAAATGAATAGCCTTTTTCATATAATCGGTAAATCTCTTCATTTCTTTCAGTCAGGGCAAGACGTGATCCATTCGCTTCTCCCCATCCCGCCCTCCGGTTGGTTTGCTTTGGAATATAAACAAGCTCTCCTTGAATATATTTCTGAAGCTCCTTCAACAAATGAGGTGGAAGCACCTCTTTTCCATTTTTATATGACAAGCTGGAACATCCTTTCTATCAAGATGTATGGTCCGGACATGCATTAATTTTTTATTCATCATTAAAAACTCCTTTCATTTGATTTTTTACGTAAGCCTTTTCACTTTTAGTATACATTAGTTTAGGAAAGAAAAGGAGACCGCAACATAAATGCGGCCCCGTTTTTTATGATTTCCGCTATGCGGAAATCACCTCATATTTTGTGATCAATTTCAATCAGCCTCCTTTCCGATATTCTATCGGTCCGACACCCTTATTAACTCATATATTGCCCCTTCTGAACAAGGGGGAAAACGATTATAATTATTTTTTACCTCTTTCTTCGATTCGTCATTTCCTGATTTAGGCGGCCCGCTCCCCACATGTATATCCCATCCAAAGTAATAATCTGCTACACTATAAGTAAAGATAAATTTCTGATTAGCAGTACTTTAAAATGGGTAAACATAATAAAATCATTCACAAAGACTGCATTATAATGAATAGAGGGAGCGATGGACACAAATGAATAAATGGATGAAGATACTTGCTGCCTTGACGATGGCAATCTCAATGAACATGGTACTTACACTCACAGCATTTGCTGAAAATGAAATGAGCGATTTACATATTGAAGTAGAATTGCAGGAGGATGGTTCAGGCGTTGTGACAGAACATCGTCAAATGAATATGGATGAAGGTACTGAGCTTTTCATCAATATGGTCAACCTTGACGAGTCAGAGGTACTGGATTTTTCAGTTGAAGGGTTTACAGAAGAGCCCGATTGGGACTCTGATGATTCACGGGAAGAAAAGGCAGGAAAATATGGAACAGTATCTACAGATGATGGAGTTGAATTAGTTTGGGGAATTGGGGAATACGGAGAAAATACGTATACAGTAACCTATACATTATCTGATCTTGTACGTAATTTAGAGGATGGTCAGGCTATGCTCTGGAACTTCGATACCTTCTCCGATATTCCTGCGCAAAATTTGACAGTTGAAATCTCTGGATTTCAACCATTTACACAGGAGAACGTTAATTTCTGGGGATTTGGTTTTGATGGAGATATACAGCTGGAAGGCGATCGTATTGTATGGGAGTCAAATGGTGAAGCCGATGGAGATGTAATTGTTTTAACGCAATTTCCGGCTGATTTCTTCCAAGCTGAACGAACAGTAGACATGACCTTATCTGAGCAGCAAGAAGAAGCAATGGATGGGTCAACTTATAATTCAAGTGACAATTCTACGCTAATTGTTATCATCGTTAGCGCAGCCGTTGGTTTTTCTTTATTAATCGGTATTGGAACCTTCTTCTTTGTCCGTAAAACAAATCAAGTAAAAAAAGAAGCCGGCGCGTTGAAGCCTATCCATAAACGAATAGCGGAAAATAAAGGGAAAACGTATGCAGCCGTGCCTTTCGATGGAGAAGACTATGCAGGTTTAAGTGCCCTTTTAACGCAGATGAATCTTGGATATTTTGAAGATATCTTCCAAGCTTATCTGCTAAAATGGTCTGTGAATGAGAACATCTCGATGGAAGCAGAAGAAGAAAGCAAGGTTTTTGGAAAAAAATATCGCACGGCCCTTACTATCAACGATATTGAAAAAGAACAGAATAACTATCCGTTAGCCTTTAGTGAGCTTACGGATCAAATAGAAGATGAATCCTACAAAGGAACGTATGAAATGGCATTATGGATAATGCTATTGGATGCTGCAGACAGGAATGGCGTCGTTACGGATAAATCCATCCAGAAATGGGGTGAACAGCATGCGAAGGAAGTCAGTACATTTGCCGATTATCTCAAGGATTATTCCGAAGCCTATCTGGAGCAGCAAGGATTGTTCTCTTTTGAAGAAATAAAGGTGTTTGGATTTTTACAATCTATTATGGTGCCAAGTGATGAGGGAGAAAAACTAGCGGACCGTTTGATTCAGTTTGATAATTACTTGAAGGAATCAGATATCAATCAATTTTCAAATGCTTCCAAGCCACTTTCCTTGAAAGATATGATGCTATGGAGTGCTTTACTAAGTAAAAGCGATAAAGTATCTAAAAAACTAGAGGATTTAGTCCCTGAAGATAGGTACGAAGAGGACCGGGTATACCTGCAATTCTGGTATGGAACTTACTACACCCGTGCAAGCTGGACCACCGGGCTAGCCAGCGGCGGATTTCATTCCAGTACTTCAGCTGCTACTGCGGCAGGCGGCAGCGGTGGCGCCACCGGCGTCGGGGGCGGCGCTGGAGCTGGCGGAGGCGGAGGCGGCGGTGCCCGCTAACCATCTTCTATAGCTCCTTTAAAATTGAAATATAATGTATCTATCACTATAAGAAGAAGAGCTCAATTTGCTGTTTGAGCTTTTCTTCTTATAGCTCCTTCCCTTCTATTTTGCATTTTCTTTATCCTCCTTGTCTGAATTTTATAAAGTGAATTTATTAAGAAATTTCACAAGCCTTTCATTTACTTTATCAGATTCACGTCCAAGCCATATTAAGTGTCCCCACGTATCAAGTATACATAATTCAGAATCTCGTATTTGTTGATCCGCATAATAAGCATGCTCTAATGGAACAGAGCCGTCATATTCACTATGCATGATAAGCGTTGGACTCGAAATAGCCTGCAGGTTTTTAGAGGTAATTTCTTTTGTTTGAGATAAATCTATTAAAAATCCATAGCCCGATCGTTGGCGTTTGCTCATTCTTTGGATTTCATCGATATCTTTAGCCAGCACACTGTTTTTTATTTCTTTATATGAAAGATTACTAAAACTAGGTATCATCTGCTTAAACATAAATTCCGGAAAAATATTACTCAGACTGGAAGCCAGTTTCCATGTTGCTTTTTCCATAGCAGGACGAAATAAAATCTGTGCTGCCTTATATATTTTATCTTCTGGTGTCAGCCATTCTTTTGTAACAGCGCTTTGTAAAGTTAATGTTTTAACTCTCTCAGGATAGCGAGTTGCAAAATAAAGACCGCTCGGACCGCCAGCTGAGATAGCAAGCAGATGTACTTTGTCAATTTTCAAGTAATCTAATAGCTTTACATAATAATCACTGGCTTTGGATAAATTTTCTCCAATTTCTTTTGACGTCTTTCCATATCCTGCTCTTGATGGTGTAATTAGCATGAACCCGCTCTTAACCAGCGGCTTATACCCAAATTCCTCATAGCAGTTAGAATGCCCGCCATGCATTACGAGAATCGGTGTACCCTCCTTTCCAGTAATTGAATATTCGATTGTTTGACCATTTACAAAATAAGTACCGAGTATTCTTTCCATTAATCCCGCCACACCCTTTCACGTATTAGATAGACCAATTCATTCTTTACAAAAATAAACCGTCCGTTAGATATATTTTAAAGCTGTTTTATTACAACCTATCATAACAGAAACAAATGAAACCAGGCAGAATTCTAATTGTTTTTTAAATAAAAATTCCATTCGAGATGAAAATTATATTTGATACATGTAGATAGCAATAAGACAAACTAGCGACTTTTTTGATGGGACAAGTAATCGCTGTCCCACTCCCAGTCAGTTACACTACGATAAATTACCGCTATCACAAGAACACTCCCCATCCCCCAGTGAAATCATACTTTATCAAAACTTTATGTTAACTATATGCGCAGCTTATTTTGCTTTGCTATTCTTTAAATTACCGAAAAGGAGCTGAGTACATGGTACAAGAAAATAATGAGAAACCTATTTTAGAAATTAAAAATCTAAGCAAAAAAATTAGCGGGCAAACCGTAATCGATCATATTCATTTTTCGATTCAAAAAGGAGATATCTACGGATTTCTCGGGCCAAACGGTGCTGGTAAAACAACAACATTACGAATGATTACCCGTTTGATATTCCCTGATTCTGGCGACATATTTATCGACGGGCATTCCATAAAGAATGATTCTGTTTTAGCCCTTTCCAGAGTAGGAAGTATTATCGAAAACCCTGCTTTTTATCTTCATCTCACTGCTAAACAGAATTTAAACCTGAGTGCTAAATTAGCTGCCGTCAACGTGCCAAAAACAAGAATCAATGAAGTTTTATCCATTGTTGATTTAAAAGAAGCTATGGATAACAAGGTGAAAACATTTTCTTTAGGAATGAAGCAGCGTCTGGGAATTGCTAATGCCTTATTGTGCTATCCCAGCTTAATAATACTGGATGAGCCAACGAATGGCGTTGATCCAATGGGCCTTCGGGAAATGAAAACATTAATTAAGCATTTGGCAGAAAAAGAGAAGATTACATTTCTGATTTCCAGCCATATGCTGCGGGAAATGGAGGATTTATGTCATAAAGCAGCATTTATTCAAGGTGGGAAAATCGTCGAAGAAGGAGATATCTCCGAATTGTCAGGAGTCTACCAGGTCACTAATTTAGAAGATTTATTTTTTGCATGTATAAAGGAGAAGTTAACGTAATGAAGAATATATGGACACTGACCTCATTCGAGTTCAAACGTACGCTGACTTCCAAAATGCTGCTTGTCTATACCCTTATTTTTACGGCAATGTATGTTTTAACAGGCATCCTTTTTCATGTTTATGGTGCGGATTCTACCGTAGTTGCTGGGTATGGCCAATCATTCCCTGTGGAAATGCTTCAATCCAGTTTAACATTTACAGCTGTTTTTATAGCGATTTATGTAGGAGAAGTTCTCATACAGGAACGAAATAATGGTACCATCAAATTTGTTTTATTACGTTCTGTTTCCAGATTTCAATATTATCTTTCAAGAATTTTATCCATCCTTTTATTTTCGCTTCTTTTAACATCCATCATGCTTTTTATTGGTTATGTGGTTGGTATTTCTTTCTTTGGATGGGGAGATACGTTTGTTTTTTACTCCGTGGTTACAAGCGGATGGCACGGTGTAGGTGTTACGCTTTTAGCCGGATTAGCTTTTGGTTTTGCTTATTTCATTTTTGGATTAATCGCGTTATTGCTTTCACAGTTTATTCAGCGGATTTCTACGTTAGCAATGCTGATGGGAATATCTACACTCGTCGGACAATATATCATTATTTATGATCAAGTAAAACAATATGCGATTTATGAACACTTATTATTTTTCCACATTAATCTATTTGAAAAGTCCTTTTCCTATAGTGTCACTAGCTTTGGTGTACTTATCGCTTATCTATTGGTGATTGGAACAGCTGGATATTATCTATTTAAAAAGCAAGATCTGTATGTATAAGGGGGACGTATAGGATGCAACAATTAAAGCACGATGTATTTTATATCATCTATAATCGGAAATATCGGTTATTGATATTACTTACCATTTTATTGACAGCAGGATTAACTATTTACACTGCTGTTAATGTAAAGATAGAAGAAGATATTTTAATCCATTCATTTGAAAACTTTAGACAATTCTTTTGGTTACTCTGTGCTTATTTGATAGCCGATTTGCTTTCAACAGATTATCATTCGCAAACATTTAAAAATATTATTCCGAAATCATCCAACCGCAGCGATTACTATTTATCAAAAATAATGACTGCAACAATATTAGGCGTATTTATTTTATTGACACATGTTATAACAAGTTGGATAGTAATCGGTTCGGCTGCAGCAGGAATGGAATTAAATTACTTCAACATCTTCTATCTTTTCTTGGGAGCTTTTCTTTCTCTTTTCCTATTTTCAGCTCTATTGTCTTTTGTCATTACCCTTTCTGGAAAAGAAACAGTCACTATTGGCACGGGACTAGGACTTGTACTCCTGCAAATATTAGTAGAAGGTTTTGATCCAGCTATTTCAGCACATTTTCCAACGATGTATGTAGTCAGCTTAGACGATCTTATTTCAGAAAGCTTGTTAACGGCATTCATTTCGATTGGCAGCTATGTCATATTCACCCTTTTATTATTTATTGGTACAATAAAGATATTCCGTAAACAAGACCTTTTCATTTAGGAGGTACCGATGAATCAGAAAAAAATACTTATTGTTGAAGATGATACTGATTTAGCAAAAATGATAGAGAATTATTTATCCCGGGAAAATTATGATGCAGTAATTTGCAGACAAGGGGATAAGGCTCTAAGCACCATAAAACAATATCGACCGGATATGATTCTATTAGATTTAATGCTGCCTGAAATGGATGGACTGGAAATATTAAAGCAGATAAGAGCCTTCTCTGTATTACCAGTTATTATTATCAGTGCAAAGGAAGCAGAGGTAGACCGGGTGCTTGGTTTAAAAATCGGGGCAGATGATTACATTACGAAACCATTTTCGATTAAAGAACTTGTTGCACGGGTAGAGGCATTATTCAGGCGCTATGATTATACTGCATCCTCCCCTGTTTCAAGTAACATCATCGCATTTGATGATGTCATGATTGACCGGTCTTCGAGAAATGTAACAAAGGATGGAGCGATTGTTAATCTGACCATGAAAGAATTTGATTTGCTGGTATTCTTAGCACAGTCTCCCAATCAGGCTTTCCGTAAAGAACAGCTCTATGACAATGTTTGGGGAATACATGAATATGGAGATATCAACACCGTTACCATTCATGTACAAAAAATCAGAGAAAAGCTGGGGAACAGCAGATACATCACTACTTTACGCGGAATAGGCTACCGTTTCGACGGTGAAATACAATGAAGCAGCGTATTGTAAAAGAACTTATTTGGATGTGTATCGTTACAGCCTGTTTTCCGCTGCTGATTGCTTTTATGATAGTGCAGTCAAATATTATTTTCATTATTATCCTGATAACGACCCTGCCCTTTTTTCTATTCTCTGTTTGGATGATTGCCTATGTGAGAAAACGAATGATCGCTCCTCTCTCCATTTTGGCTGCGGAAGCTCAAAAAATATCTCAAGGGAATTTATCACATCGAATCTCCTACAAAAAAGACGATGAATTTGGACGCTTTATCACTGCTTTTGATCAGATGAGAAACACATTACATCTGCAAGAGCAGCAGCAGCAAACCTTTGAAAAGGAGCGTAAACATTTTATAGACAGTATTTCCCATGATTTAAAAACACCAACCGCTTCGATTTCTGCTTATATTGAAGCATTACAGGATAATATTGCGGAGAGCCCGGAGGAAGAACAGCGATATTTACAGGTCATTCAAAAAAAGATACATGTATTAAGTGACCTTTCCAATCAATTAAACTTAAGCTATGAAACGCCCGAAACGGTTCATTTGGAAACACAACCGATTAACTGCTATGAATGGGCCGTGGACTGGCTGGATAATATTCTTGTAGAATGCCAGACAATGGATAGACATGCCCAATTAGAAAATCATATTGACAGTAAGGATGATTCCAGTATCAGTATCGATGTTTATCAATTGGACCGGGCGCTGCAAAATATTCTAAATAATGCCTATCGACATATGAGAGATTTTCTATTGATTAAAATTAGTGTTGACGCTGCCTATTTTAAAATACACATAGTAAATGATGGAGCCCGTCTAAATAAAACGGATATCGATCGCATTTTTGAACGGTTTTATACGGAAGAAGGGCACAATGCTGAGGGGCATCTTGGGTTAGGTCTTTATATAACAGATACGCTGATTCAAGCAATGGATGGGGGGATAACGGCAGCGTTAAAAGGAGATCAAATCCATTTTGACATAGCATTTCCTATTGGAAGGGTTTAATTTGATTAATAATTATTCCTTTTGTGATATAGAGAAAAGCATTCAAAAGATTTTCTTCTGAATGCTTTCCCTTCTTTATTCCTTTTTATTTAATTCAAGAATAATTTATAACTATAAAACATGGATAACACCTGCTCGCCTGTTAAACAATCTAAATTTGTTATTTGAGCATGCTTCAAGGCCTTGTTAAACTGATTTTTTGTAAATAGCTTTTGATATTCTTTATTTACCCATTTATATACAAAATGTTGATACAAATCTTTGTCCCTGGATTGAATTTCAGATGCTTTTCTTGTAAGTTGAATAAAAACAGAATCAACTTTGGGTTTGGGATGAAAATAATCTCTAGGAATTCTTCTTAAAACCTTTATATCAACCTCAGGAAATATGAATAATCCTAAAGCCCTTCGATAATCTGTCAGCCGCTTCGCAAACCCTTCTTCCACAATCAGAAAGCAGAACTCGGCAGCACTTTCAAATACAATCTTTTTTATTATTTTTGTACTTATATTGTAAGGAATATTTCCGTAAATTTTATACGGCTGATTTCCTTTTGGAAACCTATAATTTAATATATTTGCATGGACAACCTGGACATTTTCAGAACGATTGATAGACTTTTGCGTCATAGATACAAATTTAGGATCTATTTCAACAGCAGTAATAAAATCACATATCTTCACAAGCTCTCTTGTGAAATGACCTCTCCCTGAACCAATTTCAATAACGGTATCCTGTTTATTAATATTTGTTCGAGATAATATCTCATGAATATGCTTTTTCGACGTAATAAAATTTTGACTGTCTTTTGGATTTATTCTGTTCATTATAACCCTCTATCCCATTGGTTATAACAAACTTTATTTACTGTTCATTATAACCATTTTGTATTTTTCTTGGTTTATAATGAACGTTTTTAACAACAGCAATGCTGCAAATCCCCATGCCTGCCCTCCTCTATCAATTTTTTAGAAGAACAGACGCTTATCTACAACTGCAATAGATGTAATTCCCATGGCAATTACCTCCAAATATAATTTTACAGATTGATTATAACAAAAGCTGGCAACGAAAAATAGTCTATCTCTAACATTCAGCTGTCGGCAATATTATCCGTACCTCCAAACCGCCATACCTGCTCTGTTTAATCACTGTCTCTCCCCCATGGGAAGAAATAATCTGTTTCACAATCAAGAGCCCTAACCCATGCCTAAGCTCACCAGAACGATTGCTCTCAAGCATATAGTGCGGTGTATTGTTTAAATGTTGAATTTGTTCCTCTGTTGTACCCTTACCATTATCCTCAACCGAAATAATACATTTACTTTCTCTTATAGCAATAGACAGATAAATGGTACAGCCATCCTCATTATGGTTCATACTGTTTTGAATCAGATTGCTTATCGCTCATTTACATCCTCATCCAAATGAAGCATTCCTTCCTCTGCCAGTTTTACAGCAAGGAATCCTGTTAAGAACTTGCTGATAGAACAAGCATTAAATACCGAATCATCATTCACTTTTCTGTTTCCTCCACCTTCCAGCTGGCCTTTATTTTCCGTTCTGTTGATTTGACCGTTTTCAAGCACTGTTATATTCAAGCTAGGAACATGATAAAATTTCATCCGTTCTTCCAGGTCCATGTTTTTCAGCTCCAAATTATCTCCTCCTAACCTAGTAATTTTAATACCTTTATACTAGAGTTTACATTACATGAGTTGTATTTCGCTTTTATTTCATCATTTTAAGGATACTTTTGGAATGTTTTATCATGCCTAGTAATCCAATCCCTTTTTTTGCGTCTTTCGTTAATTTCGCCCCAGCTATGTTTTTAATCTTTTCTTCCGCATTAGAATAATTACCAGCATTAAATATCGGTTGCGGATCATATTCAATTGCTAATTGAATCGCTTTGGTTTCCTCTTCTCCAGCTATTTTCTCCGATAAATACAAAGCCATATCTATCCCTGCCGACACACCCGCAGCAGTAATATATTTTTCTTGCTCCACGATTCGTTCTCTAACAGGAACAGCTCCATACTTACTTAGTAGATTGATTGGCTTCCAACGAGAGGTTGCTTTTAACCCAGCGAGCAACCCAGCTGCAGCCAACAGCATGGATCCTGTACAAACAGACGTCGTCCAGCTTGTGGTTTTGTCTACTTCCTTTATCTATTTCAACACTCGATTATTTTTCATCTCTTTCATAAATCCAATTGTTGAACCTGGTATTACTAAAATATCCGCACTTTTCATTTCGCCGATACTATATTTCACATTAATATCAACAAAACCTGAATCTGCTTTTATTTCTCCCCTTTTTTCCGCAACAAAATATACTTCTGTATCGTCCATATTCCTTAAAACCTCATAAGGACCTATGGCATCAAGCATGGTTATGCCATCTTACACGTAAATGATTACTTTCATATTTCCCTCCATTTTTATTAAGACTCTATTCTGAAACATAATTCTTTAGGTTTCTGATTAATACATCAGCTATACATCTAATTTTCAGACAGCAAATCTATATCGCAGCTAAAAAAGGATATACTTTTATAAAAAGCATATATCCTTTCATTTATGGTTAAATAACTATTAAAAAAGCAGATCTAATTGCAAATAATAAGATTGGAAACAACTATTTTTGACCATGACTCCAGCGTATCGAAATGTTGTTTCAGTTCGGTTTTTGTCATCCATAGCCCTGTAAGCTCCTCTTCCTCTGACTGAATATCTTTATGATTTAACACGATTTCATAAACAATCCCCAGATGGTCACTATCCACACCATCATTCGATTTGATAATACCTTTCATTTCCAGCTTTTTAACCATTTCTGCTTTTATTCCCGCTTCTTCTTCCAATTCGCGCCAAAGCCCATTCTCAATAGAAAGCTGAATATTTCCAGGCACTGCATCTTTTTCTCCAACGTGCCCTCCTAATAGCCCTTTTCTTCCAGCTAATCTGCTTTCTCCGACATTTGCTCCCCGCAAAATAAAGAAATATTCCCCGTTATACCGGACAATAACATAGGGAATTGGATGGCGTTGACTTGGATGGTACTCTAGTAAACTGCGTTCTGCAATTCTATAATCCATGAGAGGCAAATGCTTTGCTTTGCTGAATCCTAATGGAATTCTTTCTAAATCCGTTTCTTTGAAATATAAAATTTTTTCTTTTGTACTCGGTTTATTCTTTTGTAAAACGTCTGATTTTATCTTATTTAAACGTTCCCATTCCTTCGATTCAACAGGATATTGCGATCGTGCAATTAATATTTCTTCCATACTTTTTTCTCTTAGAGAACTTTCATCACTATCTTGAAATAAAGCATCCTCATTCTCTTTTATAAAAGCGTCCGTTGTTTCTTGTTTTATCATAATATCCCCTTTACCTTCATTACGCCCTACTCTCAGTACGCAAATTATTCCACCAGCTTATTCTGAAATGCATAAATCACAGCCTGAGTCCGATCTTGCACCTCTAACTTTCCTAAGATATTGCTGACATGAACCTTTACCGTTTTTAAAGCAATAAATAATTCATCGGCAATTTCCTGGTTTGCTTTTCCTTTTGTCATTAGCAATAGAATTTCCTTTTCCCGCTCTGTTAATTGCTCATGTAAAACTGTCTCCTGCTTTGTGCGCATACGGTTCATAATTTTCCCGGTGACTTCCGGCTCCAGAATAGACTGCCCTTCGTAGGTGGCACGAATCGCTTTGGCAATTTCACTGGCTTTCGATGTTTTCAACATATAGCTTGTAGCTCCCGCTTCCAATGCAGGATACACTTTCTCGTCATCTAAAAAGCTGGTAACGATTATAATCTTCGCCTCAGGCCAGGATTCAATTATTTTCTTCGTTGCTTCGATTCCGTCCATTTCCTTCATCACAAGGTCCATTAAGATAATATCCGGGCGGAGCTCTAATGCCAGTTCAATTGCGCGGGAGCCGTCATCTGCTTCTGCAACTACCTCAATATCCGGCTGTGAAGAAAGATATGCAGATACGCCGATTCGTACCATTTCATGATCATCGACAAATAAAACGTTAATCATTCGTTGTATCCTCCTTTCTTAAAATAGGCACCTTTACTTCCAAACGTGTACCTTCATTTGGGAGACTGATAATTTTTAATGTGCCGCCAACTTCATAAGCACGTTCATGCATGTTCTGCATTCCGTAAGAGCTTGTTTTGACAGCTTCTGTCTGAAATCCAACCCCGTCGTCCACAACACGCATAATAATGTTTTCATCACGTTCCAGTAATAAAACTTGCAGGTTTTCCGCTTTCGCATGACGCAATGTATTGGAGATAGATTCCTGAAAGATGCGGAACAGCTGATCTTCTACCCCTTTATCAACCTGGAATGCTTCTATTTTTGCATCGATTTCTAGAGGTACTTTTTGGGTTAATTCCTTTAAGAGCCCTTCTACCCCTTCCTGCAATGACTTGCCCTTTAATGCAACTGGACGCAGATGTAAAAGAAGCGCACGCATTTCCAGCTGCGATTGGTGAATCATATTTTCCACCATATTTAACTGTTTATTTAATGCCGGATCCTCCGGCGGTCCTGCCTCGTTGATTGCCGACATCAGCATTGAAGCTGCAAAAAGCTGCTGACTCACGGAATCATGCAGTTCCCGAGCTAAGCGGTTTCTTTCCTGTTCCACTACTTCCTGCAGGCTTTGTTCCCGTTCAGTTGCTCTTTCCGTTGCAATCTTTTGTACGTGTTCGGTTTGTATCCGCAGTTTTTCTTGGACTTGATTCATCCGTTCCGTAATAGACTCCAGCTCTTTAGGCACATCCTCTGTATCAGGATACCTTTCTCCCTTGATAATGCCCGTAAGCATTTTTTCAATTTTTTTCAAATTACCTTTCCAATAATAACCAATAACAGCCCCAACAATAGAACCAAATGTAATCACAAAAGCCAGCACAGTCAAAAGAAAGGAAACATCACCAATTTTCCCTTCCCATAGCGCGCTCCACCCCGCTGATTCATCTACGGTAAATGTAACAAAGGTTGTAACAATCGCGGCAATAGCCAAAACAAAGCTGCAGGCGATAGACAAGAGAACAAAACGGATAATTGTATTCATACGCGCTTCACCTCAATGTCCCCGGAAAATAAAGAGGTTACAATCTTCACTCTTTGATGTGCCGTATTATAATTTTTTGTTTCATAGTGAAGTGATTTGTTCATTAGCCGCCCGTGATACACTCCAAAAATAGATGCTCTGCCAAAGATGGAACTATGATGAATACTGACTTCTACTTCATAAGGCACATAAATCTCAATATTCCCTGCGAGATGCCGGATGGAGATGACCGCTGTATCATAAGGAAGGACCGTATTACTTAAATCAATCACACGGTCTCCATATATCCCATGCATATTGACGTCCTTCCATTGATAAGCCGTTTCCTCCGTCCGAAAATCATCAAAAAATCGTTCATCAAATAAACGATCCACCTGCACAAGGGGTTCTTCCTCTGTCAAACTCGATTTATTAGGCAGCTCCGGCTTCTCCTTGCTGGGTTCTTTCGTTGATTTGATATAATTTAAAATAATAATGGCAATAGCAACGACAATTAAAAACCGTACCGCAAGTAAATTAAAAACATTTAGAACGAAGGATATTGCAGCAATTGCAAATACAATCTTCCACCCAAGGGAATGCAGCCTTTTCCAGCTGAAGTAAACAAAGAAACCGGAAATTAATGCCGATATCAGGGCTCCTCCATGGAAGAAGACAATTTCAAAAACAAGAAGAATGGCGACGGTAATCCATATCCAATTTAGGTTTCTTGTGGGAATCTGCTTGAACATCCTTCCATTCTCCTTTCCTTGATTTCATATGTAAAATATACAGGCGCAAGAACAGCCTGCACCTGTATAAGTATACCATGATTTTTCATTTTCCAGCTATCAATTCTAGTTTATTTCTTTTTCGTCCAGTCTCTTTTCAATCGCAGCAATTTTATTATCGAACGTGCTTTGATAGTAGGCACTGTTTACTCTGTACTCCAGGTTTTCGATATATTGCTCCATTTCTTCAAACTTGGAGAAAGGCTTTTCTGGTGACTCATCCACGACACGATTGATTTGGTGATTTGCTTTGGCTATATTTTCCCGGCCCATCAGCTCCATACGGCGCAGATGCATATCCTTCAGGCGATGCTTCATTTCTTCGTATTTCTGCTCCAAATTTTCCAGCTGCGTGATTGCCTCTTCTCTGGACGCTTTCATGCGATCAGCACGATTTTGATATTCTTCATGCTCTTTTAAAGCAAATTCATGCATTTCCTCTTCCTGCGCACGTTCGGCAATTTGTGCTTGTTTTAAGCGCTTATCTGCAAGATCTTGTGCTTTCATATATTCACGAGCAAATTCTTCCTTCAATTTATACTGACGGTCAATCAGCTTTCTTACTTTTTCTTTTTCCTGTTCACTTTGGCGTAAATAATGGTTTAGTGCTGCAATCGGATTTTTTTGTTCCTTTTTGTCCATCATCGTGTGTAAATCTGCAGAAATAGATTCCTTCATTCGTGTAAAAATATTTGTTGACATCATCAATCTCTCCTTTGAATGTTATTCATTTTATTTATTTAACTCTGCCCACTGTTTTTCAAAATTTGTAAATGGGTCATCCTCTTCCTTTATTTCGTGGACAACAGAGGCTTCCGGTGTGTTCCAATTCTTATAGATAAGGTAAAGTGCATAAGCTGCGGCAACACCTAAAACTGCATAAATGTTAGAGAATGTGATGCTTACAACTATCAATCCCAGGATTACCCATCCTACTTTAGCAGCGGTGGAATCTGTGCTGATAAACTTTTTAAAGCATATATAGAGCAGCCATACACTTAATGCAAGTAATACCATCGGGCCAAGATTTGCGAGCAGTATCAGTAATGCAACAAGCCCTCCAATAAACAACATGAATTTTTTCATTCCGTTTTCCTCCTCTTGTTATTGTATCTTTATCTTACCGGGGATTTTGTTTTCTCGTAATGAGCCTGAGCAATATCTTTGTCTAAGCCTTAAGGTCTATCTCCTTCTAAACCTCCTAAGCAGCACAGTTACAAGCCAACAAGCAACAGCTGCTAAAATGCAAAAATGGAATGATACCTCTTCTGACTGAGATACCATTCCATTTCTATTCTGCCTATTCTGTTTTAAATGTAAGTCCTTTGTTCTCCAGCGCCTTTGTCAGAGCCGGCATCGATGCTGGACCAATGCCATGCAGGGCTAGTATTTCTTTCTTGGTATGAGCTGCCAGCTGTTCTTCTGTTGAGATACCTTCATGGATAAGTGCTTTTCCTGCCGGAGCAGAAAGCGTTGCTAGAAAGCCGCTCTTTGGTTTATTTTCTTTGTCACAAGTCGGACAGCTTTCACAATCTGAACTTTTAAAGAAAACATGTCCATTCTTACATACTTTTCTTTGTTTTTGACTAGTCATCTGATTTCCTCATTTCTTATTTTACATTTTAAAGAATAACATTCTAACCCATTAGTTTACATAATATAATTATGGTTATCTAAAGACGCTTCTCCATGATTATTTCTCCCTTCGGATCATACGCTCCTGTCCGGGCGAATCCGTGCTTTTTATATAATCGTTCTGCTTGGCTATTTCCCGGCACAAAGCTTAAACGTATGATTTCCACATCATAATGCTCATGGATGTACGCTTCAATTAATGGGATGAACTGATTGGCATAGCCCTGTCCCTGATAGCGGTAATCAATCATAAACCTGTCAAACCAGATACTTCTTTTTTCGTCAGAATAAAATCCGACCATAGCATAGCCGGCGGGTTTCTCACCAGCATAGAGCCCAAGCGATGTGGTCAATTGTTCAATAAAACTCTCTGCTAAACAAAAGGACACAGGCTCGATGAATGCTTTTTGATTTTCAGCTGCTTCTAACCCAGCAATTTCTCGCCAATTTTCCTTATTTACTTTTTTGATATAAAGAGACATCCATATGCACCGCTTTTCATTATTTATTCTTATTATAAGATAGTTCCAGTATATATGAAATCCCCCTGACACGATGTATAATTCCATCATCAGGGGGATAGTATCATTATTGTTATTCAGCTAACGCTTCTCTTACCTCCTCACGAAAATCTTCCTCCGTTACTAATTTATCCGTTAATGCCTGCACCTGCATTGCTGCAACCTCCAGTTCTGACAGATTGAGATCATTTGTAAATAAAATCATCTCAAACCGGTTTCCGTCCTCATCTTCTGCGTAAACGGTCTGATTCAAAACAAAAGCAGTGCTTCCGCCTTTTTGCGCTGTACGTATAATGGAGTCATTCTTTAATTCTAAGCTGAAAATAGCATCCAATTCCTCATAAAAAGCTTCCGAATAATGTTCTTTATTATTTAACATCTTCATGATTTGATGATAATCTTCCGCAGTAGCATGCGTCAGCCGATCGGACCAAACTTTTTGTATCGACATATCATTAAGCGGGGCAGCGGCTTCCTCTTTTTCCGCTTCGTCTAATGGATTCTCCTGCCATTCTTCAAAAAGGTCAACCGCTATTTGCCGGTAGGCATCATCATCCAAATCACGTAATGCTTCCTCTAATTGACCTTCTTCAATCCCCTTATCCTCTATTACTTTTTTGGGAATGATAATACTTGCTGTTAACGGATAGATAGGCTCGTGATTGTTCAAATTGAGTTCTTCTATCCGATTGTTTACTTCTTCTAACCCTAATCTTTCAATTAAATAATCGGTATTGGCATTGGAACTGAAATCCATCATACCTCGTGCAATTTGTTCCAGGGAAACGTCGCCTTCCTCGTCTTCCAATGTACTTTTCCAGGCATCATGTGCTCCGCCATCTGTATTCGGAAAATAGTATTTATCTACTTCCTCCATCGCTGCCATTTCAGCAGGATCGATATCCCCTTCTTCTGCCTGGCTGACAAATTCAATCGCAATGATTATTTTAACAACACTGGCAAGCGGCATAGCTAAATCTGTATTGATCTCTGCTAAGGCCTCATCATTCCAGGTGGCTAGAAAAGCAACCCGGTCCGAGTCTTGGTTTTCCTCGATAAATTCCATCAAAAGTCCAGTTGCGGGATCCAGATTTTCTTTGTTTTTTTCCAAAGCTTCCTCTTGTTCCATATCATTTGAACCGGCTTCCCGCTCTTCTTCCTTATCATTGGAACAAGCTCCGAGGAAAACCAGAAGACCTACAAACAATAAAGGATAAAATTTCTTCATGAAATCCCGCCCTTTCCGATTAATTTCCAGCCACATCCCGTTTTTTAAAGGTGAGCCATCCTGCTGCCATAAATACGATATAATAAACAAGAAGAACAGCAATGGAAAAACCAAGTGATGTTCCTTCAATTATCGGTGTTCCTTCAAAGATTTCTTGAAGGTTTAGATGTGCGGTCAACAGATATTTCGCAATTTCGTATTGGCTTACCATCATCGTAATGATCGGCGCAGCAATATAAATAACAATACTTGCCGCAATAGCCATGGCACTTCCTTTGAATAAAATTGCAATCATAAAGGATAAGGTTGCCACTATAATTAACGGTACAAGCTGAAAGAGGATATCCTTACCAATGGAAGCAATGATAGAGACTTCCGTATAGCCGGAACCCATATTATCTACAATGGTTGGATTCCAAGCATCCACACCGAAAAAAATAAGTCCAATAAGTAATGATAAAACGATTGTGTAGAGGATTAACACAACTGCAAAAAGTAACACCGTAATATATTTTGACGCTAACACAGTCCCTCTTCCCGCTGGTCGGATAAGTAATAATTTAATCGTGCCCCATTTATACTCATTTGAAATAATTTTAGCGGCAACAACAATAATAAAAATCGTGATAAAACTGATATAGGAGATATTTTCCGCCACGAAAGCCCACATATCATAAGCCGGAACCTCTAACCCCATCGACTGATATGCCTGCATGAGTTCCCCTTGGAAGGTTTGATTTATCATCATGCTTTGATCCACTACAAAGTTTGTAATAAGTGCACTGCCAATAAGGAGAATCGCCAGGATAATATACATTGCCCAGGTAGATTTATAATGATGCAGTTTGATAAATTCATTTTTTATAAGCTGGCTTAAATTACTCAATGACATTCTCTCCAATCAAATCGAAAAATTTATCTTCTAACGTGCCTTTGGCAGCTTGAACCTCATATACATTGATATCATGGATTAATAATTCTTTAAGAATCACTGGGATTTGTTCCCGTTTGACCGCCGTTTTTAAGGTAGTTTCATCCACTGCCTCTACAAATAAAGCATCCTCCTCCAAACGATCTAAATGCGCTTTTGCAGTCTGCGCATTACTTACAGAAATGGCGTACTCTGAAATATCACTGTCCTCTGCCTTTCGGTTCTTCTCTACATCCTCTACAGCGATTAAAGCACCATTTTTTATAACACTGATACGATCACACATCAGTTCAATCTCAGACAATAAATGACTGGATACAATCACACTGACTTTTTCTGTCTCTGCCAAAGTACGAATATATTGGCGGATTTCCTTCATTCCAGAGGGGTCCAGTCCATTTGTAGGCTCATCTAAAATGAGAATCGATGGTTTATGTAACAAGGCCTGGGCAATCCCCAGCCGCTGCCGCATTCCGAGAGAATACCCGCCAACCCGGTCATTGACCACTTTTTCAAGTCCAACTAATCGAACAACTTCTTCTATCCGCTCTTTTGTCGTACCTGGAATCATCCGGGCGAACTGTTCTAAATTCTTTCTTCCTGTTAAAAAGGGATACATCTCCGGATTTTCCACGATCGCGCCAACCTCTCTGATGGCTTCACTATAATCCGTTTGGATGCTTTTACCGACAATGTGGATATCCCCTTCTGTCAATTTCATCAAACCGACCATCATCCGGATTGTTGTCGTTTTACCGGCTCCATTCGGCCCGACAAAGCCAAACACCTCCCCTTGTTTTATTTGAAAGCTGACATCTTTAATAATTTCTTTATTCTTGATGCGCTTACTCACATTTTTTAATTCCATTGCAATTTCTGTCAATTCTAGTCCTCCTCTTCCAATCTTTCTTCTTAATCAGGTTATACGAAAGAATGGAATAAAAGTTTCAAATTCACCAATATTTTTAAATACTTCGTTTATTAAGGACAATCGTTCGAAAAAATCTTATGGAATGAAGTTTTATTTTATGAATCTACATTTTCCACGTGAAAATGTGTTAGCTCCTATTAAGTTTGTCTAATCTCTTTTTTCTTCCTTGCGTATATTGAATGAGAAAGGAGGGATAAGCTATGTGCGGTCATCACTCATCCAGAAAAAAATGCGAAGATCCTTGTCGCAACACAAGTCGTCGAGGGGGCGACTATCGTCAAAAAGATCATAAATCCAATCATTGTGACAACAGACATCAAAATCATCACAGATGTGGAAGCAGGCATGAAAATTATTGTCACTGCCGGAAACATCAAGGAAACGAGCAGCATCACAGATGCGGAAACAAGCATGAAAATGGTTGTTGTAACCGGGACGGTCACAGAAACGATCATCACCGATGTCGTGAATCGAACCATTGCGATAATAACAGAAATAAAAGGAAGTTCTGTTTTTGCTGTAACCATTTCTACTAATTAGAGCTTGCGGACAGATAACCCTCACTTTTTAAAAACAGCCCAAGCTATCAGAGGTAGAAATCTGATAGCTTGGGCTGTTCGTTAGAAAATGGTTCTTTTTTATTTTGGAAAACGCAGCTTATCCCTAATACTTTACTTATCTTTCTTTTTTCATGCTGTCAGGGAGCTTGGACAGCTGCTTACGGAATAAATCAATGAAATTTTTTGTTTTCCAGTACAATCACTTTGGCAGTCATGGAATGGCTCATTTTTTTGGTTTCCTCTACTAATCGGTCAATTTTTTCACAACATTGCTTCGCGCCGGCAACCAGTAAAGGTTCGCCTAAGAAATTAATATTTAACCCTCTTGCTAAGAAGCCACCAACAGACATTACAAATGGTACAGTAGGAGAGGTATTAGAAATAATAACCTTTTCACTTAGCTGATTTCTTTCTTGTAACAAAGCAGCAAACTCTTGTATTGCCGGCACAACATATTTACTATTTCTTCTTCCAATAGTGTATACCGGATTATTGTCTTCATCGATACCATGAAAAATAAGCTTACCGAGGTCATGCTTCGTTAATTTATTAAAATACCTGACGCTTTGTATCTCATCCTTGGTCAGCTTTCGATTTGAAGGTAGTTTTTTTAAATGATAGGCTGCTGCAAGTGAAGTGGTGTGCGTGCCTCCATAATCATTGTATATATAAATCAAATTACTTCTCTCCTTTCCGAAATACCACGTAATCAATTGAAATCTTCATGCTTGCTTTTCTAATTTTGTTCTCTCCGTTTTGAAATACTTTCCTGTTATGGATAATCAAGCTTTATTATTATCTAAATCCAAAAAAGAATACATATTACATACCTAAACAAACATTCGAAAAACAAAATGGCTTATTCTCTGGTCATATAAAAAGAGGATGAACGTATAACCATTCACCCCATTAAATAAATGTATTGATTTGCTTAAGATTTCGTATAATTCAAATTCCATATAACACCGGTGTTTAAAAGATTAAGTGGTGTTCTTGGTTTTTCTTAATGAAAGCATTCCTTCTTTTTGATTACGCAATTGATTTTTAAAGATACATATGGATACAAGCACTTACTTAATCATCCCCATTAGTTATTGAAAAAATTCTCAGTATAAAACGGCTGATCACTTTCATTAAAGTCCACGCCAATCCCTAGATGGCTGAAATCCCGATGTAAAATATTTTCTCGATGCCCCTCCGAATTCAATAATCCCTGATGCGCAAAAACACTGCTGAATTGCCCATATGCAAGGTTCTCCCCTGCACTTAAGAATGAAATATCATCTTCCTTCATCCGGTCAAAAGGAGATTGTCCTTCTAAATTAGTATGGCTGAAAAATTGATTTGCGGCCATATCTGTACTATGCTTTCTCGCTGTTTCTCTTACTGCTTCATCCCATTCTAAAATAGACAGCTCATGCTTTACGCGAGTTGCATTGGTCAAATCAAATAATTGATACTCCAAGCCTTCTTTTAGAGCCTCACTGCCAGGTGTATAAAGGGTGCTTTTGGCAGATTCCATATCCTCATCTATTAACTGAATTGCTGTTACTTCTTCTGATTCATGCAGGTCATAAAAAATGGTTGCGTAGGTTCCATCCATATGATATACATCATATTCGCCTTCGCTTTCAATTTTATAATTAAACCAGCCATTGCGGATCATTTCTTCCGGCTCCCCTAATGTCTCGTTTACAAACGACTTGGAATCTCCCAAGGCAATACCCTGCTGAGAGGATAGTAAATCCTGATTGGTAAAGAGTCCACGCACCATGTCTTGTTCATCATAAGCAACCATCATAAAGTTTTGATAGTTTTCATGATAGGTGAACCATTCCACTCCATACTCATTCTCACTTTGCCGCTTAGCTTCACCATACATTTCTTCCACCTGTCCTCTTGTGTCACCTATCTCTACATTGCCAACGGAGAATGATTGTTCCTCCGGAGTAGTGAGCTCCGGTGTTTCTACTTGTTCATACGAGGTGCCTGTTTCAGAATCAGTAAAGGATTGAAAAAAAGAAGTTGCTTCATCTGCTACTTGACGGAAGTAAAAGTCATTATCTATCGCTTCTGAAACAAAATCGCTTGCAGAGGAAAACGTATCACTGACAGCATCGGGGATGACATCGCGGACCGGGTCTTCCCATAAAGGCCTTGTCCAAATGGCTAACAGTATCATAAACAGCAATAATAATAATCGCTTGAAAATAGCTATCCCAACCTTTTTAAATACTTTAATGCAGCAGAAGGATTACCGCTGCTATTCTATTCTTTACGAAATCAACCTTGGCTAACCCTTAAAAAATAGTCAGCCCGCTGACTTATATAAATTATACTATCTCCAAATTACTTTCAACAAATCTAAACCTTTTTTATTCAGGAAAACGTCAACGTAAATGAAAAAATCCGCTTCTGTATTTATAACAGAAACGGATTTTCTATTCTTCCTACATCAAGGTCCCAAACCACACTGCAAGGAAAGTTCCAATGTAGTTTCCAATAATATAACCCAGTGTCCCAACAATTAATATCGGACCGACTAATTGCCTCCATCCTTTCGCAATCGCAAACGCGGCTGCAGTAGTTGGTCCGCCGATATTTGCATTGCTTGCCAGCAGGATTTCTTCTAAACTCATCCGGAATAGTTTTCCAAAAATAAGAGACAGCGTTAAATTGATTGCTACAATAATAAATGCAAAAACAAGCAATAATGGTGCCGTTTGAACAATTAACGTGATAGAAGCAGGTATTCCGATTACGACAAAAAAGATGTGAATCAGATACGTTCCTATTTCCTGACTGCCATTTAATCCGGAAAAATAATTTGGAAATACTGCTAAAGCGACAAAGGTAAGCGTCGTTAATACTAAATACTGATCTCCGATAATTCCATTCAACAGATTATTGAAGAAAGAAGCCTCTTCTCCACTTGGAATAATCCCGGCAAAAAATTCGGCAATTTTTAAGGAAACTATAACTAAAAAAAAAGCTGTTCCAATCGAAAGTGCCATGTCCTTCAAAGAAACTTCTTTCCTTTTCCAGAAGCTTTCTGCCAACGTTTTATCATCATCCGATTGATTCTTTTCTACCTCTTCCACATGCGGCGTCGGGTAACGTTTACGGATAAAATGAAGTGCAGGAATCATCATTAGAATAATAAACAGCAGTGCCATCATTAAATTATCCGCAACAACAGCGGCAGAAATAATTTCCCCCGGGGTTTCGAATTTAGCTGCCATAACAGCAAAGTTCACGCCTCCTCCAATATAGGAAGCACCGAAAATCCCACTCAATTGGTCTAAAAAAGGTATGTGATTCCGTAAAGTAAAAAATGCAATAATCGTTCCTGCAACTGTGCCAATGGAGCTCAATAGGAAAATGAGCAACAATCTGCTGCTTTCCTTCCATATTTTTTTAAGATTAACGTGAAATAACAAAAGCGGTATTGCTAACGGTACAATAACAGACCATACTGCATCATATACCGGCGATTCTGTGGGAATAATTCCAAAGTTGGATAAAGCCATCGCCCCGACTAATGCAATAATGGCCCCAGTCACCTTGGAAGCCCAGCTGTAGCGTTGTTCTAAAAAAATACTGACAGACGCCCAAATAATGATAATCCCCCAAAGCGTAATGCTATCATCTGCTTGAATCAATGTTTCTTTCATCCACTCCCCACCCCTTCTCTATTTTCGGTTGTATGTATCATATTTTACCACTTCATTTTAAATATTTGTTAGGTATTGTGGAGTGTTTTTTTGAAATTAACCTATCATGATGCAGAAAAATCCCCATCAAAAAAACCTCTCTAACCATTGTCAGAGAGGTTTTCAACAGGATTATTTCACTTGCTCTAATAACGCTAATTTATGGTTTAACGCTTGCAGCTGCTCATCATTTAATGGAAGCAGCGGCAAGCGAACACCGCCGACATGGACACCATTGCGATTTAATGCTGCTTTTACAGGAGCTGGACTCGGTGCTGCAAACATTTCCTGCATGACCGGCAGAATCCGCTGATGTATGGAAGCAGCTTTTTTCACGGCTCCCTGCTCATATGCAGCAATCATTTCCTGCATTTCATTGCCGATAACATGCCCGGAAACCGAAACAATGCCTATAGCTCCAACTGCAAGAGACGGAAGGGTCAAAGCGTCTTCTCCGCTGTATACAGAAAAGCTTGCATCTGTTTGGGCCGCCATTTCAGTTATCTTATCCATATTGCCGCTTGCATCTTTGATCGCCACAATATTATCAACCGCAGCCAAACGAATAACGGTATCTGCCGCCAGATCAACAGAAGTTCTGCCAGGCACATTATATAGCATGACCGGCAGCTGAACGGAATCAGCCACTGTTTTAAAATGCTCATATAAACCGTCCTGAGAAGGTTTATTATAATAAGGCGTTACAAGCATAATCGCATCCACACCAGTTTTTTCAGCTGCTTGTGATAACGCAATAGACCCTTTCGTCTGATTAGAACCGGTGCCCGCAATTACTGAAATTCTTCCATTTACTTTTTGTACCGTATGTGAAAATAATGCCAGTTTTTCTTCATCTGATAAAGTCGGTGACTCTCCAGTTGTTCCAGCTACCACCAATCCGTCTGAACCATTTTCGATAAGATGCTCGATTAACTGATCTAATGCCCCGTAATCAATTTCCTGCTGTTCGTTAAATGGCGTTACCATCGCCGTAACCACTTTTCCAAAATTCATAACAACACACCCTTTATATAATATCAACATTCTTTGATGAAAAATAGACGGATAGCACCGAAGTAAAGTGCCTTAAAAACTAGAGGGTGGAAAGTAATAAAGATAAGCAGAATCCGTATTATTGTTTGTTCCAACTTTTTCAGGGTCCTTTTCTCTTATCATCATGCATTACTTCAATTATTTCCACAAAATAAAAAGCACCAACGGAGACCGCTGCTGCTTAAACACTTAATGTCCTCTCAGCTGATAGCCCTCCACATAGTTTCCTATATGACAGCACTGGATTTATTCAATACCAGTACCAGTATAATAAGAATAAGGCTTATTATACTTCGGCAAATTCCCCTTTCCATATGCTTCATCGTCAGCCTATTCTGTCTCAGCATATTTACTAATGGTTTTTGCACCTCTACCGTTCACCTATGAATAATGAATTTGTCTGTATTATAGCAAGAATAACAGAGAAACACAATTGAAAAATAGAGGTTTTTTCAAAAGAGCCAAAAAAGCTTTACAGCGTGCGCATCCTCCATGGTGTTAAAAAAACATGATGAAGTTTCTTTACTGGTAAACTATGCAAAATAAAAAAATAGGTGATTCCCCCGCCCCTCTATTCTTCCTCTTGCAGAAAATCCATAGACAGGTATCTTTCTCCGGTATCAGGT
The DNA here is from genome assembly GCF_000821065.1 of Oceanobacillus oncorhynchi. Taxonomy (GTDB): domain Bacteria; phylum Bacillota; class Bacilli; order Bacillales; family Amphibacillaceae; genus Oceanobacillus; species Oceanobacillus oncorhynchi. The sequence goes on along the minus strand of NZ_CDGG01000001.1, from coordinate 3,462,716 downwards.
GCGATACAAACCACCTTTTGCTCAGGTTCCATGCGCTTGGCAACTTCTGTAGCTGCATAAATAGCAGCCGCTCCTGATGGTCCGACAAACAGGCCTTCCTTTTGGGCAAGCTCTTTTAATAAACTTAATGCCTGCTCATCATTGATTTGAATGATTTCATCATAAACCGATGTGTTTAAGATTTCAGGAACAAAACCCGGGCTGGTTCCCACTAATTTATGCGAACCAGGCTCTCCGCCGGATAGTACGGGAGAACCTTTAGGCTCCACCACAGCAATATGCAAATCCGGAATATAAGATCTTAGCGATTCTCCTGTACCTGTTACAGTTCCTCCTGTACCCGCAGTACAAACAAACGCATCCAATTGATGATTCAAATCATTTAAAATCTCCAGTGCTGTTGTATTACGATGCGCATCTGGATTTGCTATATTTTTAAATTGCTGTGGAATAAAACTGTTTGGTATTTCTTGTTGCAATTCTAATGCTTTTTGAATAGCGCCCGGCATTTTTTCACTGCTTGGTGTTAAAACCACTTTGGCTCCATATGCTTTCAAAAGATTTCGTCTTTCCTGCGTACTATTATCCGGCATTACCAGAATCGCCTGATATCCCTTTGCAGAGGCAGCCATGGCCAATCCGATTCCAGTATTTCCGCTTGTCGGCTCAATAATCGTATCTCCGGCCTTTATCAGTCCTTCCTGCTCAGCAATATGAATCATATGCACTGCAGCCCGGTCCTTCACACTGCCGCTTGGATTAAACATTTCCAGTTTCACATATATCTTTGCAGCATTTTCAGGCTGCAGTTTATTTAGTGTTATCATAGGAGTATCTCCCACGAGCTCTGTAATATTATCCGCTACTCTCATTTTTTATTCTCCTTCCTCATCCTTTAATAAACGTTTATCTACTGAAATATTTGGATTTAACTTCGCCAATTCTTCTACAAAAGCAAGCTTATCCTTGGGCGAAATAGCTATCAGATCATATTTTCCGCTTCGAATCTGGATACGGTCCAATGATAATGCCGGTGCAATTAGCGGCATCTTAGATTGAAGAATCAATTCCATATTTTCTATATAAATCGTTTGCCGGATAGGGCCATAATAAACAATTAACCGATCTCTATCAATTTTATACCCCGTGCGGAACCAGAACCAGAGCAATATACCGCATAACAGCAGCATAATCGCTACATTGATCACCTGGCCCCTGAATAGGGGAATGAGCACCCCGCTAATCACAATAGCCCAGAGAACGATTGCCATCCATTTATCCTTCTTTGATTTAAAATACATTCAATTCCCCCATTCATTCGAACAATATTCCTTCTTTTATTATAGCTTTTGTATGACTTTATACCAAACTTCAGCAATCCGTTTCTGTTATTTTTTTAACAATAAGGAAAACTTATACTGACTCACAATATGTTCTTTAAAAAGAACAAAAATAATTTCAGGCTTTATAGAAAGGAAGATATACTAGAGGTTATGTACATTCTCATCCGAAACAGAGAGTACAGACAAAAGCAAAAAGAGGGGTATTCTCTATACCCAGGGGAGGCACAAAGGATACCCCAGTTTATTCTAAAGATAAATTAAAACGATACAGATGTTTGATCCTTTATAGGTGCCAGTAACCGGTCTACATGCTTCCATTCCAGCTTATCTAATGCTGATGTCACTTTCTCTTCTTTAAAATTCCATTTAGAATCCTCTAAATCACAACTAATCGGAACATCACATTTAATTTCGGCAAGCGTCCGGGATAAATAGAGCATATCCATATCTGTCTGTAATTTATTTTGCACCCCTTTTGGAAGCTTTTCTATATTATTTACTAATTCATCAATGGTTCCGAATTCCTGTAATAATTTCAAGGCTGTTTTTTCTCCGATTCCTTTTACCCCTGGATAATTATCCGAGGAGTCTCCCATTAACCCTTTTAAATCTATAATTTGTGCTGGTGTAAGTGCTTTTTTCTCATAGAAGTTATCTTTATCAAAGACTTCATAGTTCCCCTGACCTTTCCGCATAATAATCACGCGGATATTCTCCTTGACTAATTGCAGCAAATCCTGATCTCCTGACAAAATAAACACATCATTTTCCGGATTATACATATTGGCAAGGGTTCCCATGCAATCATCTGCTTCAAAGTTTTCTAAACCGATATTAGGAATATCAAAGGATTCTACTACTTCTTTTACTAAATCAAACTGCGGAATCAGTTCCACCGGCGGTTCATCCCGATTGGCTTTATAGCCGTTATACATTTCTGTGCGGAAGGTTTTGCTCCCCATGTCCCAGCAGCAAACCACATGAGACGGTTCAAATGTATGAATGGCATCTGTTAAATAGCGTAAAAACTGATAAACTCCGTTTGTCGGAACTCCTTTTGAATTATACATAAAATTTCCGCGGAAAGAAGTGGCGAAGAAGCCCCTAAACAGGAGCGCCATGCCATCTACTAATAAAACTTTTTTTGTTGTCATACTTCATTTCCTTCCTCTCTGTATCCAGTCAGGATAACATCCATCTGTTGTTTCATTTCCATTAAATCATCCATATCCACCTCTACAAACAGACGGTCAATAAATTGCTGATAAAGGACATCCGCTTCATGTACAAGCGTTGTTTTTTCCTGTTCTATTCCTTTATCCCACTGCGCTTGGTAAGAAGACTGAATTAACCTTCCGCCTTCTTCTACAAATGCTTGGATGTCTGATTCAATAATTGTATAAAGCTGTTCTTTGATTTCTTCTTTTTGATTCTGAACAAAGAAGGTTTTCGTATCTTTAAACTTAGCAAATAATTTTTGCAGCTCATTCTGCTTGTTGATCGATAGTTTTATCGTTATATCCGGTGTGTCAAAAGCCGTCATATCCCACTCCGAAATGGAAAAAACCGGATCCAGTTTTTTCGCTTCTTCAATCATTTCTTGCTGATTGGTTTTTAACAAGCTTTTTAACAGCTGTTCTATCCGTAAAGAAATCGCTAATAATTCCTGATGCAATTCAGATTCCATGTACTGAACCAGCTGTTCAAATTGCTTTGTGAGCTGTTCCCGTCCTGTTTTTCCAGACTCTGTAATGGTTGTCGGGTTATAAATTTCTTTAAACAGGTCATGAAAACGGATGGTAAAACGTCCATTCAAAAAGTACGTTTGCTTTTCTAATTTCTGATGCCAGCGGTTTTCGGTCGAAGAGATATCCCGTTTTTCTACATGTTGAACAAGTTGCTGATACGCATTCTCTAATGTTTCTTTCCGTTTCTTTTTTGCAGATTGATCCAGTTTTAAGGATTGGATAAATTGGTCCAATGCCTCCCCGGAACGTTCAATATCGCTGATTGCAGCTCTTTTCGCAAGGGCAGTTAAATCATGGTGAATAAAGTCATAGAACCGTGTTTCAAAAGCCTCCATCTGTTCGTTCAAGGTCTTCTGGTCTGTTTTTTCTGCCAAAGAAAGCTTGCTGGAAACTGGGTAAAGACGTGGAAAACGAATTCCCAATTGCGCTAATTGTTCTTTAACATAAGTGGTTACCAGATTTAATTCTGCCAAATTGCTGGCAAGGTCTGCGGCATTGACGATGAAGAACATTTTATCCAGCTCAAATACATCCTTTACACGTCCCAGCTGCATCAGAAAATCTTTATCTGCACGGGATAAAGCATGATTATAGTAGGTCACATATAAAATAGCATCTGCATGCTTAATATATTCAAAGGATACATTGGTATGTCTGGCGTTAATCGAATCTGCACCCGGTGTATCTACAAGCGTAATTCCCTGCCTTGTTACTTCACAATCATAAAAAAGATCCATCGATGCAATATAACACGCTTTTTCTTCATCTGTCACATATGACTGAAAATCATCGAAGGTTATTTTTATCGGAGTGCCAATTGCCGGTTTTGCCTCTTCATAACCTTCCAGCATCGCACGTAAATAAGCCTGATACATTTTTGGCAAACGCGCATCTGTCAGCACGTTCTCTGTTTTCAGCCATGTAATCAGCTCGTCCAGAGAAGCTTCCGGCGGTTCACATTCTTTTGCCAGTGTTTGAATATCGTCGGCCAGCATTTCCTCGGATTTAAAGGTTACTATAACATCCCGGTGCTGATTTTCACTGGTAACCGGACGAATCCGATTGACCGCAGCGGTTGTCGGATTCGGGGAAACCGGCAAGACACATTCCCCAAGAATGGCATTGGCAAAGGATGATTTTCCGGCACTGAAGGCACCAAATAAAGCAATCGTATAGGAACGCTCTGTCAGAGATATTTTTCGTTTCTTTAAATCCTGCTGGTAGCTTTCGAATCCCGGCAATTGAATCAGCTGCAATACATGATCAATATCACGGACGACATCCTGAGCTGTATTATCATGCCATTCCTTCTCTAAGGCTTCTTGTGCCTCCTCAGGCTCATCTGCCGGTATTTCCTCATTAGATATTTCCAAAGCAGCTGTGCCCTGCTCTGGAATCACTTGGCGGGCTTGCAGCTCCTCGTTCATTTCCGTAATAATTTCTGCCGGCACTTCCGGGTGTTCTTCCGCCTCATCTAAATAGTTGAAATAAGCTGACTCTTCCTTATCAAGCGCCTGATTAGCCTTTCGTTCTGATGCTTTCTTCTGCCATTCCTCCAATGCTTGTTTTAACTCATTTAATTTACTCTCATTTTTATTTTCAAGTTCTTTTTTCACTTCATTAGCCAGCTGTCTCATCTGTTTCTTAAAATATGATTTTAAACTGGCTGCAATTTCATTTGTATAATTTAAAACATAGTCGCCGTTTATCGTAGCACCTTTACGCAAATTATTTTCCAGCAGCTCATCACTTAATGTCCATTCCAGGAAAGAAACTCCTTTCTCCTGATAGGAAGAGTCGAGCTGGTTGCTTTCAATATACTCATACCACTTATCACGAAGCTTCCATTTTAATGTTGTCTCGACATTCTTTTCTAAAGCTTCCATGAAATTTTGTTTTCGTTCTAATTTAGCTTCTTTTGTTTTTTTACTGCTAGTGAATAACCCGCCGACCTTAAAATCAGACTGTACAGATTCTAAATATTCCTTCGCAAGCTCTCTTAAATCAGCTGGCATCAGATAAGCATTTTTCGCAGTCTGATCCACCTCCGTTAAAAAACCGGCTGCTATCTTTTCCGGCTGCTGCTCCAGATTTTCAATTTCGTTTGTTAAGCTTTCTATTTTCTGAGCCAATAATGCTTCATCAACGTCATCCAGGGATGCTTTCTGATTCGACATTTCCCGATGCACCTTTTCTTTATGGTCACGCACAATTTGTCGAATGCTTGCCTCCATCGTCATATACTCATGCTTCGATTGCAGCATATGAAACACTTTATCTTTCAGCTCTGACCACTCATTGTGCGGTGCTTCCGAATTTTTAAGAGATGTGTAGAAAATGGAAGAAGGGTGCAGATTCCATTGATCAAACGTTTGTTTAATTTTTTTATCAAATTCGACAAAAGGCAATTCTGCTTCATTATGCTTGTCTATCTGGTTGATAACAATCATAAATGGCAGTTCATTTTCCTGCATTGCCTGTAAAAATAATAGATTCACTTCGGATTGCACATGGTTATAATCCGTTACATAAATAAGATAATCCGATAAATGAAGTGAAGCTTCTGTCAGCATCCGGTCTACGTCATCTGCAGCATCAATTCCCGGCGTATCTAAAATAGCCGTATCCGGCGGCAAAATGTTATCCCCTGTGCTGATATGCATTTTTTTTATATCATTTTTATTGGTCGCAAACTGCTTGATTTGCTCCAGGTTATACGGTTCGTGATATTCCACCACGTCTCCATTGTGATAAAACACATTGACAGCACCTTCTCCAGATGAGATTTTAACAACATTCGCACTGGTAGGAATCGGGCTGTTCGCTAAAATCTCTTCTCCTAATAAATGATTGATCAAAGAAGACTTCCCGGCAGAAAAATGACCTGTTAAGGTGATAATAAACTCTTGGTTAACGTATTTTTCCAAGATATCAAGCATCTTATCTGCATTTACCTGATCTCCCTTGTTTTTCATTTCATTATAGAGAAACGCAATTTGTTGTTCTGTTACTCTTTTTTCCATATACGTGATCACAAGCCTTTACCCCTTTTTCAACTTATTCATATCTACTTTTAACGTCTATGACGTGTCTTTCTGTCTTTACGAGGTGTGGTTTAAGTACTTTATATAACACCTTCATTATACGCAATATTTGTTTTGATTTCTAGGTGCTAATCAGATTCTGATAAAGTGAAACTGACAAGCCTTCTTTGTTTTTAAAACGGGTGTCTTACAAAAGCCCTTCGATAGGACGAGCAAACACAGTATGCAAACACAACAACATATAAATAACCCCCTGCAAGCAGGAGGTTATCAATCTATTACTTTATCATTTAACAGCATGTTATGATTATTTTATTTTCTAAAATAGCCTTTCCAAAGGGAGATTCCGATGATAATAAGACAAAAAATAAATCCGTAAAGCCATACGGAAAGCATCGGATTAACAAACATCCATACTCACCCCCTCTTTAATTTGCCCGGGCCTGATTTTTTTCTGTTTCCTTCTCTTGTGGTAAAGAAGGATTTTTCAATATTTTTGCTAGAATCGTAATCGTTGCTATACCGATAAAAGTAGCCGCTGCGCCTGCAGACATGGTACTTGGGATAATACCAGTAAAGTAAATAAGAAGGTAGGAAAACAGACCTGCTGCCATCGAGATTTCTGCCGCTCTTGCTGGAGCTTTTTTCTTACTATAGATAGCATGTAATATCGGTCCCATCGTTCCTGCAGCAATACCAGAAATCCCAATCCACATGACATCGCCCATATATGCGGGCGGCCGCAATACAATTAAAAAGGCGATCAACCCTACCAGTGGAACAGCTAGACGGCTGATTTTCAGCGCAATTTTCTGCGCCTTCTCACTGCTTAGCTTGATAATTTTCTTTTTCACGAGGAATTTCAGGAAAATGTCGTTCGCGAACACCGTAGAAATGGAGACGAATATCCCGTCCGTCGTGGACATGGCTGCAGCAAGAATAACGATTCCAAAAAGAGCTACAAAGATTGCCGGAAAGGCCCAAACTACGTACTCCATCAATGCTAAATCAGCGGCTGCAACATTGTCCCCAAGCGCTGTTCTGCTGTATAATCCTCCAAAAAGAACAAGCAAACAAAAGGCTGCGGTAATAACATAGGTTAGAATCATTTTTCCCAGGTCTCTTTCATGCTTTAAGCCAAGCACTTTATTGAATAAATGCGGTGCAGAAGCAAAGGCCCACTGAATAATAATCGCGCCAGATATTGCTCCAAACGAATAGAAATGGAGCGAATCAGGGTTAAATACGCTTACTAAATTCCCATTCTGCACGCTGAGATTATCTGTAATGCCAGTGAAGGTTGCTGTAACACTTCCTTCCCAGAAAATAATAATTCCGGAAATAAATATAGCTAAGCCTGCAATTGCCATCATAACCGCTTGGACAGCATCTGTATAAATATCAGCAAATGCTCCTCCGGCATAAACATACAGAACAACAATGACTGCGATAAATATCAATCCGCTTGTATAAGACATCCCCAAAAGGTATTCAAAAATTCTTGCTCCTGCTACAAACTGAGCTGCTATATAAAAAATGTTAAAAAGTAAAATCAGCCCAGTTCCCACTCTTAAAATATCACTATTATAGAAGTCACCAAGCCAATCCGGCAGGGAAAGGGACTTTTGTTTTGTATTCAGCTTTCTTACTTTTTTAGCTACCATCAGCACTCCTATTGGCCCGCCGCCGATCATCGCCAAAAACAGCCAGAGGTTAGACAATCCCCAGTCATGAGTCCATCCCGGGTAACCCAGAAAAGTTGCTGCACTTAGATAAGTAGCAGCAAAGGACAGGCCCAGTACATAGGGTCCCAGACTTCCGCCGCCTGTAGCGAAATCACTGATGTTTTTCGTTTTTTTAGCACTTATGTAACCAAGGATCAGCATGACAGCTAGAAATATTGCAAAACCGATCCATGTATAAAGCATAATTGTACTCATCTCTGACCTCCTTGCACATACGAGTAAAACAGGAAATGTACTTCTCCGTTATCTCGGCTGAAAGCTGCCAAGCTTTCGCGCAGGATGATTATCGGGTAAATGGGGTGTTCCATTTCCAAACATATTTTCTCTAAGCGTCTTCCCTTCATATTCAGTCCGGTAAATGCCGCGTTTTTGCAATTCAGGAACAACTAAATCCACAAATTCCCGAAATGTATCCGGAGAATAGGTCTGCGCGATATTGAAACCATCCACGTCACCTTCAAATGCCCATTCTTCCATTCGATCTGCAATTTGTTCAGGTGTTCCGATAAATTTCACCGTACCATTGCCGAGTCCATGATTTTTAACAGCTTCCCGCAGTGTCCATTTCTTATTAGGATCTTTTGTATACATATCCAGATTTCCCTGTACTGCTTCTGTCTGTATATCTTCAATATACTGATCCGGATTATATTTTGAAAAATCGATTCCTGTATGTCCGGAAAGGAGAGACGCAGTTCCTTCGTAGCTGACGTGGTCTGTTAAATCTTCATACTTTGCCAGCGCTTCTTCTTCCGTTGACCCAATGATTGGCAAAATCATAGGAAAAACAAATATATCTTGCCGATTTCTGCCCTGTTCCTCTGTTCGTTTCCGAATATCTGCAACATAGGCCTTTAACGCATCCAAGGAATGATTTTTAGTAAAAACCGCCTCTGCATGTTTCGCTGCAAAATCTCTTCCTTTTGGTGAAGCTCCTGCTTGGAATAAAACAGGCGTACGCTGCGGAGAAGGTTCAACCAAATGCGGACCAGGTACATTGAAAAATTCACCTTCATGATTAATCAAACGAACCTTATCCGGCTGTGCAAATGTATCCTTTGCGCCATCATGAACAACAGCATTGTCATCCCAGCTGTGTTCCCAAAGTTTATAAACGACTTCGAGAAATTCATCTGCACGGTCATAGCGCTGTTCCTTAGGAAGACGGCTGGAAAGGCCAAGATTGACTGCCTCGCTTTCTAAATAAGAAGTCACCACATTCCAGGCAACTCTTCCATTCGTTAAATGATCCAGTGTAGATAGCTGCCTTGCGAGTGCGTATGGTTGTGCATATGTAGCAGAAATTGTTGGCGCAAAGCCGAGATTTTCAGTGACAGCCGCCATAGCAGAAATCGGAATCAATGGATCATGAGCCGGAAGCTGTACAGCATGCCGGACAGCTGCTTCATGACTATTTTCATATACACTGTAGGTTCCAAGCACATCAGCAATAAACATGGCATCAAATTTACCGCGTTCCAGGATTTTTGCTGTTTCTATCCAATATGACAGGTCATTATGTTTTGTCCCCTCGTCCTTTTCATGCTTCCATAATCCTGTCGAGTGAGGGGAAGGTGAATTTTGAATAAATCCATTCAGGTGAATTTGTTTTGTCATCGTTTCGATAAGCTCCTTTTCTCATAAATTTTCATCTTGACCGCTTCACCAAAATCTATAATTGACTATCTCTCATTTGATGCAGTCAGCCATTGATTTTGGTATCGGCCCTTACTTCTGAATTGCTGATTACTTAAGATTCATCGAAAGCATTTAAGGCATTCACACTATGTGCCACTGCGGACCCGGCTTTTAAAGCTGCTGCCACAAAAATCGCTTCTGATATTTCCTCTAGGCTGGATCCTGTTTTTTTGGCGTTTTTCGTATGCAGATCAATGCAATACGGGCAGCCTGTGGTATGTGCTGATGCCACCGCGATAAGCTCTTTCTCCTTTTCGGTCAATTTGCCTGCTTTGATAGATTTATGATCAAAAGCAGCAAATGCCTTGAATGTATCCGCATCAATGTCACCAAATTCGGTTAATCTATTAAAATAGGATGCTTTGTACAGCTCGTCTTTTTCCTCTTCATCAAACGCATTTAGCGCATTCACACCATGAGCAACCGCTGAACCAGCCTTTAGAGCTGTTGCAACAAAAATGGCCTCTGTTACTTCCTCTTTATCAGCGTTATTTTTTTTAGCATTCCCCACATGTAAATCAATGCAGTACGGGCACCCCGTAATGTGCGCTACGGCTACCGCAATTAATTCCTTTAATTTAACTGATAATTCACCCTCAGCTAATGCTTTATCGTTAAAAGCAAAAAAAGTTTGAAACGCTTCCGGTGCATATTCTTTTAATTCTGTTATCCGGTTAAAATAAGATTTTTGATATAAACTATCTGTTTTAGTCAATGAAATCTCTCCTCATACATTTAAAATTTTGGTTTGTCATACAGTGAAACTTCAATTAGTGAAGGTTTTTCGACGCACAACTCTTTATAATAGGACGGTTAATCGCAAAAGCTCTTCGATGGGACGAGTAATCGCAGTCCCAGTCCCAGTTTCAGTCCTAGGACATCGTGAACCTGGTCTGTTTCCTTTGCCCACTGATTTGTGCTGCGATAAAATCATACAAATTGTAAATCCATCTCGTTAATTTTCTTACAGCCACCATAATAATTAAACTTTACCTATCTAATTACTCGGTTTTAAGCCATGCTTGCCCCTTTGAAATTATTCCCTCCCTACCCTTGTTTAAAAATGAAAAAACCCCTTTTCCAGGAGAAGAGGGTTTCTTTACACACTGCCTCATCTCTCAAGTGAAAACTTGCTGGAATTAGCACCATTTTACTGCGTTTCCAGTAATGGTTGCTGCGGGATTATAGGACCAGTTCCTCCCCCGGCTCTTGATAAGGAATTACATTATTTAGTTTTTTAAGATTTCTTCATATGTTATCGAATTCTAAAAAATATGTCAAGTGGAAATTTTAATTTAATGAAGCGTTTCTTGATCAAAATCTATTGATAATATTAGCAGATATCTTTTTGCTGTAAGCGGCGACTGGTTGTTTTATCACATGTAATTATATTTTCCTGCTATAGAGTACGATGCTAAATCGATTGAGCAGCTTTTTTCATCGTGTCCTTAAAATTCATCATTTAGTTTACATAATAAAATTATGGTGAATTAATGTTTTTTTGTTTTCAGTAAAAACGCTTAGACCACATTCTAGCCTAAGCGTTTCCATTATTTGTTTACACTGGGTAAACCCCATGTTTTCTCTCGGTAAATTGCTTTTTCTTATTCTGATAAATGGTGAAACGTCTTGTCAGCTCGTTCCGAAGATGATCTGGATCAATGATATCATCAATAATCATTTCGGAAGCTAAGCGGTAAATATCAATGTTCTCTTTATAGGCGGCCTGCTTTTCTGCGATATATGCCTCCCTTTCTTCTTCTGGAAGCTGAGCGATTTTATTTGCTTCTACTGCATTCACTGCTGCTTCCGGTCCCATAACAGCAATCTGTGCATTTGGAAAGGCTAAACAGCAATCCGGATCGAAAGCCGGCCCTGACATCGCGTATAGACCAGCTCCATAAGCCTTTCGGACAATAACAGAAATTTTAGGTACCGTTACCTCACTCATTGCAAACAGCATTTTGGCTCCATGGCGAATAATTCCCTGCTTCTCCACTCTTGTTCCAATCATAAATCCTGGTACATCCGTTAAGAACAGCAGCGGAATTTCAAACGCATCACATAATTGGATAAATTTTGTTGCTTTATCTGCTGAATCCGTAAAAAGAACGCCTCCTTTTACACGTGGCTGATTAGCAATGATTCCTATACTTTGACCGTTGATACGGGCCAGCCCAGTAATTAATTCTGGAGCAAACCGCTTTTTTATTTCACAAAAACTGCCTTCATCAATTGTACGGTCAATCAGTTCATACATATCAAAAGCAGCATTTTGATTTTCTGGAATAATTTCGCTGATTGGCTTATCAAAGCTTTTTGGTTCTACAGATGCTGCTTTTTTTGGCTTCTCACGAAAATTAGCAGGAAAATACGTTAAGTACTTCTGTGCAAATTGAATCGCTTCTTCTTCGGTATCTACTAAAACATCGCCTACTCCTGAGGTTGTACAGTGCATCTTTGCTCCGCCCATTTCCTCTAAAGAAACCTTTTCGCCAATGACCTTTTCAGCCATTCGCGGTGAACCTAAATACATCGATGCGTTCCCATCAACCATGACAACAATATCACAAAAGGCCGGAATATAGGCACCGCCGGCAGCGGATGGACCAAACAATAAGCAGATTTGCGGCACTCTTCCTGACAGCTTAATTTGATTATAGAAAATACGTCCCGCTCCTCTTCTTCCCGGGAACATATCTATTTGATCTGTAATTCGGGCACCGGCAGAGTCTACCAGATAAACCATGGGCACCTCCAGCCTCTCAGCCGTCTCTTGAATACGTAAAATTTTCTCCACCGTCCGCTGTCCCCAGCTTCCTGCTTTGACGGTCGAATCATTTGCCATCGCACAAACTGTCTGACCGTTTATTTTTCCTGTTACTGTAACCACGCCGTCTGCCGGCAGGTCTTCATCCATCGCATTGGCAAATAAACCATCCTCAAGTGTCTCATGAGAATCAAAAAGAAGCTGGATTCTTTCTCTAGCAAAAAGCTTGCCCTTTTCAGCATTGCTGTCGTGATACTTTTGTTTTCCTCCCTTTTTTATTTTTTCTATACGCTCCTTAAGTTCTTGATTCACAGGCATATAAGCATTCTCCTTTCCGGCTTTAACTTCCATGGTAATCAGGCTTTCTTTTCTCTTGAAATGCAAGCAATCCTTCTTTTCTGTCCTTTGTCGGTATTAGTTTTACATAAGCTGCATGTTCCAATTGAACCGCTTCATCTATCGAAAGATCCATTCCTTGATTAATCGCTTGTTTAGCCTGCTTCATAGCAATCGGTCCATTTTGGCTTATTTTCCGGGCAATACTTATTGCTTCGTCTTGTAAAAAAGAAGTGGCGACTGACCGCTCAATCAGTCCAATGGCTAATGCATCCTCTGCTGAAATTGTTTTGGCAGTATAAATAAGCAGTTTCGCCTGGCCGATTCCAATTAATCTTGGCAAACGCTGTGTCCCGCCGGCTCCGGGTATAATCGCCAGAGAGGTTTCCGTCAACCCCAGCTTTACATGATTGGCCGCAATGCGCAGGTCACAGGCTAAAGCGATTTCCAGTCCGCCTCCAAAGGCGACGCCATTAATAGCAGCAATTACAGGAACCTCTATTTTTTCTATGGAATCGGCAAGTCTGCTAATTTTCTGTACAGCAGCAACAACTTCCTCCTCATTCATTGCCTTTCGTTCTTTTAAATCTGCTCCGGCACAGAAAGCTTTTTCTCCGCTGGCTGTAATAATCACACAGCGTATAGCACGATCCGTACTGATTTTTTGAATACAATTCTCTAACTCTGTTAGTAACGCGAAAGATAATGCATTGGCTGCTTCCGGCCGATTTAATGTGATAACAGCGATATGATTATCCACTGTTTCTACGTTTACAAGTTGCATAGGCGTTCACTCCAAACTGATTTAGTCAACGATTGCAATCGTATCTCCTTCATTAACAAAATCTCCTTCTTGCACCTTCCATTCCTTCAAAATCCCTTTTCCCTCTGAAGCAATCGGAATTTCCATTTTCATTGACTCTAGAATAACGACATCCTGCCCTTCTTCCACAGCCTCTCCCTGTTGCACTGTAATCTTCCACACATTTCCTGCCATCGATGCTTTAATCTCCATCTTAATTCCCTCCTGTAGTTGGTTGATAATATTTATCTAAAAAGTTTGTTGGTGTATTTCCTTTTTTAAATGCCTCATAGGTGATAATTTCCTGAAGCATCGGTATATTGGTTTTTATCCCTTCTATTTTGAATCGACCAAGCGCTTTTTCCAGCTTATTCCTCGCTTCTGCCCGGTTTTCCCCAAAAACGATCAGTTTTGCAATCATTGGATCATAAAAAGGAGTTACCATATCTCCGGATGCAACAGCACATTCATTACGGACACCTTCTCCTTCAGGCAGTTCCAGTGCTGTGATTTTTCCGGGCGATGGAAAGAATCGAATGGGATCTTCTGCATAAACTCTTATTTCTATCGCATGCCCGTTTCGGGTGATTTCTTCCTGTGTAAAAGACAGTGCCTGCTGATTGGCAATACGAATCTGTTCTTTGACAATATCAATCCCTGTTATTTCTTCTGTGACGGGGTGCTCTACCTGAATACGTGTATTCATTTCCAAAAAATAAAATTGCTCCGATTCATCAACTAAAAATTCAATTGTTCCGGCATTGGTATAATCAATTGCCTCCGCAGCGATAACAGCTGTTTCTCCTAATTTCATGCGAAGTGCTTCAGAAATAGATGGCGATGGGGCTTCTTCTAAGACCTTTTGATTCCGGCGCTGAATAGAGCATTCTCTTTCAAATAAATGAACCGTATGCTGATGACAATCTGCTAAAACCTGTACTTCAATATGCCTGCTGTTTGTTATGTGTTTCTCTAAAAACATTGCTCCATCCCCAAAGAAAGACAAGGCCCGCTTGGAGTTATTTTCAAAAGCTTTTCGCAGTTCATCCGAAGTGTGAACAACCTCCATTCCGATACCTCCACCGCCTGCAGATGCTTTTAACATCACAGGGTAGCCAATTTGCTCAGCAAAAGTGACCGCTTCTTCCAGCGATTCCACCGCACGATCAGTACCGGGAATTACAGGCACCCCCGCTGCTATCATCGCTTTTCGAGCTTCAATTTTACTTCCCATCAGACTTAAAATAGCCGCTTCCGGTCCAATAAAAATAATTCCTTCTTCTTTACAGCGTTCAGCGAATGAAGGGCTTTCACTCAAGAAACCGTAGCCTGGATGAATTGCATCGGCATTTGTTTTTTTGGCCACTTCTATAATTTTATCTAATTGAAGATAGCTTTGCTGCACTTGTGAAGGACCGATAGGATAAGCTTCGTCAGCTTCTTGTTTAAATAAAGCATTCTCATCTGCTTCGGAATAGACAGCTACCGTCCTGATACCTGATTCTTTGCAGCTGCGAAGAATTCTTCTGGCTATCTCACCGCGATTAGCAATCAATACTTTTTGTATCATGATCTTCTCTCCTTCTCTAGCAGCCTAGCTGTCTTGCAATAACCAAGCGTTGGATTTCAGATGTCCCCTCTCCAATTTCCAATAACTTAGCATCCCTGAGCAGCCTTTCTACTTCATATTCACGCATATAACCATAACCGCCATGAATTTGAATCGCCTGATTTGCCGCACGAAATGCCATTTCCGTTGCGTACAATTTTGCGTATGCTGCCTCTTTGGAAAAGCTTCTATTCTGATCCTTTAACCAGGCTGCTTTATAAACCATATTACGAGCAAGCTCAATTTCCATCGCCATATCTGCTAATTTAAATTGGATCGCCTGAAAACTGGAAATGGATTTGCCAAATTGTTTACGATCCTTCGCGTACTGCAAGGAACGGTCTAAAGCCGCCTGACCAATACCGACAGCTAATGACGCAATAGAAATCCTTCCTCCATCTAATGTTTTTAAAAATTGCTGATGGCCTTGATGTTCTGTACCAAGTAAATTTTCTTTGGGAACACGGACATTATCCAAGATGACTTCTGCGGTATCTGACCCGCGCACGCCCATTTTGTCATAATCACTGCGGACAGTCAGCCCTTCAGCATCTGTCGGCACAATGATGGCAGATATTTTATTCTTGTTATTTGCATCCTTTTTCGTGACTGCCGTTACAATAATAAAATCTGCAAAACTGGCATTGGTAATAAAACATTTTTCTCCTTGAATAATATATTCGTCTCCGTCTAATTTAGCAGTAGTTTTTGTCCCCCCGGAATCAGACCCTGCATTCGGTTCTGTTAAACCAAAAGCTCCAAGAGAACGGCCTTCAGCAATTGGTTTTAAAAACCGCTGCTTTTGTTCTTCTGTTCCAAAATAATAAATCGGGCTGGCACCTAAAGAAACTGCAGCGGCATAACTTAAGCCCGTACTTCCGCATCGGCGGCCGATTTCCTCTACAGCGATGGCATAGGAAACGGTGTCACCGCCCGAGCCTCCATAGCTTTCAGGAAATGGAATCCCTAATAAACCAAGCTCTCCCATGTCATGAAAAATATCTTCCGGGAAAGCTGCATTAACATCAATATCGATTGCTCTTGGACGGATGTTTTTTTCAGCAAAGTCAGAAACCATCCGCTGAATCATCTTTTGTTCCTTGGTTAAATCAAAATCCATTCTCGTACCCCCTTTTGACGAATTGAACACGCTTACATTATCATTTTATCAAAAGCTGGGAATTAGGCAAAGGAAAAGATAAAAATCTTTTTCTTGAGCAGCTGCTCTGACTTCTTTATTCAACTAAAATACAAAAATCTCCCTAACAATGTTTTGGCATTGTCAGGGAGTTAATATCATTTTTTTACGATTCTTCATCATTATTTTCAAATGGTTTTTCATACACTGTTTCTTTATATACTTCCATCACTTCACCGGTCTGATCGGCATCAATCATAAACGATCCGTTGCCATAACGATCGGAGGCGGATAACTCCAGCGGATATACCTTCTGTGTATCGCCATTTTTCGTTTTATAGCAAATCATTTCCTGATTATTTACCATAAAGAATCCTTGGATCCGATGCGGTTTTTTCTTTAATTCCTTCAGCATAAGCAATCCGCGCTTCGCCCGGCTTGCTTTTTCAAAGGATTTTAGCTTCATGCGTTTGCTGGCTCCGCGCTGCGTAATGATAAATAAATCTTTTGGTGCTTCCAGATCAAATACTTGTCCATTGACAACAAAATCATCCTCTTTTAAAGAGATCGATTTTACTCCGGCTGCTCTCTGCCCGACAATGGACACTTCTGCTTCTTCATACCATAGACCATAGCCTTTGTTGGTTGCGATAAATATATCTTTCCCGCCATCTGTACGGCTTACATGAACCAGTTCATCATCATTTTTCAGATTTAACGCAATTAACGCCTTACCACGTCGCTGCGCTTCATAAAGCTGAAATTCGCTGCGTTTGACCATGCCATTTCGAGTAAAGAACATTAGAAAGCCGTCTTCTTCTTTAAAATCACGTACAGGTATGACCTTAATAAAATGTTCTTCTTTTTCCAGCGGAACAATATGCGAAATATGCTGTCCCATATCTTTCCAGCGTATATCCGGAAGCTCGTGAACAGAACAAATAATATATCTTCCTTTGTTCGTAAATAACATGATATTATCCGTTGTATTGATTTCCAGGAGACTTATCGGATGATCATCGTCCTTCAGCGGTAAATCCTCACTATTGGAAGCTGCATAGGACCTTAGGCTGGTTCGTTTGACATAACCGTCTCTGGTTACGGAAACTAACACATCCTCACTTGCCACGGTCACCTCAATATTAATTTTCAGTTCTTCCACTTTTTCCTCGATATGGGTGCGGCGGTCATCTGCAAATTTTTTCTTGATTTGTCTTAAATCATTTTTAATGGTTTGCAATAATTTCTTTTCGCTTTCCAAAATAGCAGACAGCTTCTCCATTTGTTTTCTTAATTCGCTAGCTTCTTCCTCAAGCTGAACAATATCCGTATTTGTCAGCCGATAAAGCTGCAAAGTAACAATTGCTTCCGCCTGTGGTTCGGTAAAACCGTATTTAGCCATAATTTGGTTTTTTGCATCCGCCTTATCTTTTGATGCGCGGATGGTGGCAATCAACTCATCTAAAATCGAAATTGCTTTGATTAAGCCTTCGACAATATGTGCTCTCTTTTTCGCCTTATTTAAATCAAATCGGGTTTGATTCGTTACAACCTCGCGCTGATGACTGACATACGCATCTAGAAGCTGCGGCAGGGATAAGAGTGTCGGCGTTTTATCTTTGATAGCAACCATATTGAAATGGTATGTGATCTGCAGGTCTGTGTTTTTATATAAAAAGTTTAAAATACCCTCACTATTTGCATCCTTCTTTAACTCAACAACAATACGGAGGCCTGTCCGGTCTGTTTCATCGCGTACTTCCGCAATGCCCTCGACCTTCCTGTCAATACGGAGCTCGTCCATTTTCTTCACCATTGCTGCTTTGTTCACCTCAAAAGGTACCTCTGTCACAACGATTTGTTCACGGTTCCCTTTTAACGTTTCAATGGCTGCCTTTCCGCGAACGACAACCTTTCCTTTGCCGGTTTCATATGCTTTTTTGATTCCTTCGACCCCTTGAATAATGCCGCCGGTCGGAAAATCAGGTCCTTTCAGCACACGCATTAAATCATCTACACTTGATCCCGGTTTATCGATTCGCATAATCACTGCATCGATTACTTCTCCTAAATTATGAGGAGGAATGTCGGTTGCATAGCCTGCGGAGATTCCTGTAGAACCATTTACTAAGAGATTCGGAAATTTCGCCGGTAAAACAACCGGCTCATCGGTTGTTTCATCAAAGTTAGGAATGTATTCAACTGTCTCTTTGTCAATATCCCGAAGAAGCTCTGACGCAATCGGAGATAATCTTGCTTCTGTATAACGCATTGCTGCAGGGGGATCTCCATCAATACTGCCGTTATTCCCGTGCATTTCTATCAGTCTGTTACGTACCTTCCAGTTTTGGCTTAAGCGGACCATTGCTTCGTATACAGAAGAATCTCCATGTGGATGGTAATTACCGATTACGGTTCCAACCGTTTTAGCAGCTTTTCTAAAATTCTTGTCATGCGTATTTCTCTCTACATGCATGGCATAAAGAATACGCCGCTGTACAGGCTTCAAGCCGTCTCTGGCATCAGGCAGCGCACGATCTTGAATGATATATTTACTGTATCTTCCGAAGCGATCTCCGATAACTTCTTCTAAGGGGAGATCTAAATATTTCTCTGTTTGATCCAAATGGAATCACTCCTTACAATCCGAACTAATCTTCCTTATGAATATTTTCATTTTCTAAAATGGTTGCATCTTCTTCCAAACCAAATTTAACATGACCTTCAATCCATTTACGGCGGGGTTCTACTTTATCCCCCATTAACGTTGTTACTCTCCGTTCTGCACGCGCTATATCATCAATGGATACACGAATAAGGGTACGTGATTCCGGGTTCATCGTTGTTTCCCACAATTGATCCGCATTCATCTCCCCGAGACCTTTATAACGCTGAATATCATAGCCATTTTTTAATTCCTTCACTGCTTTTTGGAGTTCATTTTCATCCCAGGCATAACGTGTTTTTTCTTGTTTTCCCTTTCCTTTTGATACTTTAAACAGCGGCGGGAGAGCAATAAACACTTTTCCCGACTCCACTAAAGAACGCATATATCGATAGAAAAAGGTTAACAACAGCACTTGAATGTGCGCTCCATCGGTATCTGCATCGGTCATAATAATAATTTTATCATATTGGACGTCTTCCAAATTAAAATCTCCGCCGACTCCGGCACCTATCGTATGGATAATCGTTGAAATTTCTTCATTTTTAAAGACATCCTCCAGCTTAGCTTTCTCCGTATTGATAACCTTTCCCCGGAGCGGAAGCACAGCTTGGAATTTACGGTCGCGCCCTTGCTTTGCTGAACCGCCGGCAGAGTCTCCCTCTACAAGATAAAGTTCATTCTTTTTTGGGTTCTTTGATTGTGCCGGGGTCAGCTTTCCGCTAAGCAACGTATCTTTTCGTTTTCGTTTCTTTCCGGTACGTGCTTCCTCACGTGCTTTTCTGGCAGCTTCCCGTGCTTCTTTTGCACGGATAGATTTTTTAATCAGCAAAGAAGAAATCTCTGCATTTTCCTCTAAAAAGTATGTCAGATGTTCAGATACTACGCCATCAACGGCCGAACGGGCTTCTGTTGTTCCCAGCTTGCCTTTTGTCTGCCCTTCAAATTGCAGCTTATTCTCCGGAACACGGACGGACACAATCGCAGTTAATCCTTCCCGGATATCTGTCCCTTCCAAGTTCTTATCTTTTTCTTTTAATAACCCTGCTCTTCTTGCATAATCATTTATGGTACGGGTAATTGCTGTTCTGGCTCCAAATTCATGTGTACCGCCGTCCCTGGTCCGCACATGGTTTACAAAGGAAAGCATATTTTCAGCAAAGCCGTCATTGAACTGAAAAGCAAATTCAACTTCAATTTCCGATTGCTCCCCTTCAAATGAAACAACTGGCTGAAGCACGTCCTTCTCCTCATTAAGCCACTCTACGAAAGATTTTAGGCCTTCAGGATATTCATAAACCTGCTGCTCTCCATTGTGTTCATCCTTCAGTTCAATTTTTAGCCCTTTTAATAAGAAGGCAGACTCCCGTAAACGCTCGGAAATTGTTTCAAAATTAAATACCGTTGTCGAGAAGATAGATGGATCCGGCTTAAAATGAATGCAGGAACCTTTCTTTCTGGAAGGTCCTTTATCCTCTAAGGTCGTTGCCGGATGTCCTCCATTTTCAAAACGCTGCTCATATTTATGACCGTCGCGGTAAGTGGTTACTGTCAGCCATTCCGATAAGGCATTAACAACAGAAGCACCTACCCCGTGCAATCCTCCGCTTGTTTTATAGCTTCCTTGCCCAAACTTTCCGCCTGCATGTAGCACCGTAAATATAACCTCAGTAGTTGGTTTTCCGGTTGCATGCATTCCGATCGGCATACCGCGGCCGCTATCTTCCACAGAAATACTGTCATCTTTATGTATGGTTACCGTAATTTGATTGCCATGACCAGCCAGCGCTTCGTCAACAGCATTATCAACAATTTCATAAACAAGATGATGCAGCCCGCGAATGTCTGTACTTCCAATATACATCCCTGGGCGTTTTCGTACAGCATCCAGTCCTTCCAGCACCTGAATGGAGCTATCAGAGTATTGATATTCTTTCTCCACGAATCATCTTCTCCTTTCAATACTACCTCTATATACATCATAGAACATTCGTTCTTATTAAGCAAACAGAAAATTATCCTGCTTGTAACACGAACACGATGTTCCTGTATTAGCGTTCCTCATAAATGTTTATCCTCGATACGAGTCAGCGATTCAATCAGGACTTACATGATTAAAAGTATAAGGAGCTTCGGAAAAGCAGCTTGCACTTTCAAGAGGCCCTTTTAAAAAATGCCATGCTTTCTAATAAAGTGAAACTTCATTACAATCTTCTAACAGAAAAACAATTTTTGTTGATAAAAATCTGCAGGTTAGAATTAGAGGCAGCTATACTTATATTACGCTTCTTTCAACCCTTGTTCTATCTATATAACATGAAGCATCCTTTCGAGGAAAGTTTATAAACGCTTATCGGTGATAAATAAAACCTTGTTTATACACTATAGAGCAAAATTTGTTTCTCCGTCTAGTCTAAACATGCTTATTCCACATAAAGGGCAAACGCACTATATCCATATTTACATCATTAATATCTTATGGGAAAAATCGCAGAAAAGCAAGATAATCATTTATTTGCATAGAACCACAGCCAATTGTTGAACCCGTTTTTTAGCAATGAGAATATATGTAAAAGTTCTCCGGCAGGACAAGTAACTGCACCAATGCGGGGCAATTTAATGCCGTTTTTTGCTGCAATAACCGTTGCATGATCTCTGTGATAAGCGCATAGTCAGCAGAAGATGCTTTTCACCCGGGCAAGCTGCCGGCTGCATCCGCTGAAACAAAAAGACCGAGCCAGGCTTATCATGCCTGGCTCAGTCTTTAATTGTTTATACACTATTTTAATAAAACTGCGTGTAACACCTTAATGCAAAGGTCCATAACGACTTCAAAATCATGCTCTTTTAAATAATTATAAGCTTCTTCGTTCACAATTCCCTGCTGCGCCCAGAACATCTTACAATTCGTCTGTACAGCATCTTTCGCGACATCAGGCAGATGCTCCGGACGGCGGAAAACATTGATAATATCGATTGGTTCGTCTACCTCTGCCAGGGAGCTGTAGGCTTTTTCTCCAAGAACCTCATCAATGGTTGGATTGACAGGAATAATTTTATATCCTTCCTCCTGCATTCTATGAGCTATTTGATACGAGGTTCTCTCTGGATTAGCAGATAAGCCTACAACCGCAATCGTCTTCGCATTCTCCAGGATTTCTTTTATTCTTTCTTTACTTGGGTTTTCAATGGACATGGTAATTCCTCCTTTAGTTTGTGTTTAGAATCTCTTTTTCCACTTATTCAATAAAACCATTTTCCATCAGGTAATCCCTGGCAACATCTTCTGCAGCTGCATCCTCATAATCCACTTGATAATTCATTTCCTGCATTTCTTCATCCGTAATTTGTCCGCTCAGCTGATTTAATATGTCCTCAATCTCTGGATATTCCTCTAACGTATCTGCTCGCATTAACGGTGCACCCTGATACGGCGGAAATAGATTTTCAGAATCTCCCAAGGATACCAGCCCTAATTCTACCATATAGCTGTCTGTTCCATAGGCATCAATCACATCTACCTCACCGCCCGAAATGGCTCCCTGACGAAGGCCTGGATCCATTGTGTTTACCTCGTTGAAGTCCAGGTTATATACTTCCTGCATCCCGACATAGCCATCATAGCGGTCATTAAACTCGGATGTAAATCCGGCTGTTACCTGGTTTTCAATCGACTTCAAATCAGAGATATCCTCCAGATTGTTTTCTTCCGCAAATTCTTCTGTAACTGCTACTGTATACGTATTATTAAACAACATTGGCTCTAAAAGCTCCAAATTATATGCTTCTTTTATACCGTCTCTGGCTTGTGCATATACTTCCTCTGCTTCATTGGATTCCGCCTGTTCATCAAGCAGCGAAACGATAACCGTCCCTGTGAATTCCGGATAAATGTCAATGCTGCCCTGCTGGAGTGCGTTAAATACCATATCTGTTTTTCCAAGATTCGGTTCTATATCAACAGTGATATCACTTTCTTCCTCAATTAAAATTTTATAGAGATTCATAATAATTTCTGGTTCAGCTCCTAATTTCCCGGCTATCACAATTTCTCCCTTTTGGCTGCTTGGAATCATCAAGGGAATGGCGATGACAAGTACAACAATAACAAGCATCGCAATAAATGCCTGAATACCATATTTTTTAGACAGCTTTTCAAATAAACGCAGAATAAAATCAAGCATAACAGCTAATAAAGCGGCCGGTATCGCACCTAATAATACAAGCGGAATATCGCCGCCCCGGTCCAGACCGAGTAAAATGATATCTCCGAGTCCGCCAGCACCGATTAAAGCTGCGATAGTTGTAGTACCAACGATAAGAACCATGGAGGTGCGAATACCAGCCATAATAACCGGCATCGCAATTGGCAGATCTACTCGCATTAATTGCTTTTTTGTATTCATCCCCATGCCTCTGGCAGCTTCCCGTAAGGCAGGATCTACACCGTCTATCCCTGTGTATGTATTTCTTAGGATTGGCAACAGCCCATAAAGGACTAGGGCAACGATAGCCGGCTGGATACCGATTCCTAAAAACGGGATCAAAAAAGCCAATACAGCAAGACTCGGAATTGTCTGTAGAACTGCGGATGTGCCAATGATAGGCTCGGCAATGCGTGGATATCTGGTCAGTATAATGCCGATTGGCACAGCGATTAAAATCGCAATTCCAAGTGATATCAAAGAAATTTGCAAATGCTCCCAAATCGCCTGAAGAAGCATATCCTGCCGATTCTGGAACACGTTTATAAATTCCTTCATAAAACGCTCGCCCCTTCCTTCTCCTGTTGATAGAAGTATTGAAGCAATTCATCTCTTGTAACAATTCCGATGGTTTTCTGATTGTCATCGACTACCGGAAAATCAATCTGATTTACTGATTGAATTATTGCGTATGCATCCTCTATTGTACTCGTTGCAGGAATTGTCATGACATTTTCCGGCTCCCGGTCATGAGCAGCTGGTACATCATTTTTCATAACTTTCTGAACAGATGTCAGCCAGGCTGATTTTCGATTTCCAATGAATTCCTCCACAAAATCATTTTTAGGGTGTTTCATTAATTGTTCAGGCGAACCGCATTGAACCACACTCCCTTCTTTCATTAAACAGATCCGGTCGCTCATTTTCAATGCCTCGTCCATATCATGGGTAACAAATACAATCGTTTTCTTGATGTCTTTTTGTAATTTATCGATATCCATTTGTAATTGCTCCCGGCTGATTGGATCGAGTGCGCTGAATGGTTCATCCATCAATACGATATCAGGGTCTGCAGCTAATGCCCGGATAACACCGATACGCTGCTGCTGTCCTCCCGAAAGCTCGCTTGGATATCTTTTTTTAAAAATTGATGGATCGAGCCCCACCATATCCAGTAATTCATCTGTTCGTTTCTCTTTTTCTCCTTTTTTCCATTTCAGGAGTTCTGGAACAACTTGTATATTCTCCTGAACAGTCATATGAGGAAATAAAGCAATCTGCTGCAGAACATATCCAATATTCCATCGTAATGCGTCAATGGAATAATCACTTACCGGTTTCTCGTTTATGTATATTGTTCCTGCAGAGGGATCAATCAGACGGTTGATCATTTTCATTGTTGTTGTCTTACCGCAGCCGCTGGGACCGATAAGTGTCATAAATTCCCCTTTTTCGACCGTCAGATTAAACTGGTCGACAGCGGTTGTCCCATCAGGGTATGTTTTTGTAATATCTTTAAATGTAATCATAAGAATAACCTCCTTCATAAAAAGATTCCCGCTTGTGACTATTTAAAAACCTGCTGCTGTATTATTTTTCACTTTAAATCAAGGATAAGGAAAACAATAAATTAGTAAATGGAAAGCTTTGCTGTGTTTTTCTTAAAAATTTTTGTACTTAAACAGATTGGTTCATGCTAAAATAGCCATAGGAACATAGAATAAGAATTTGAAAAAGAGAGTTGGGAACGTATGGATTATATTATTTTCGGGATTATCGCATATCTCTTAGGATCTATTCCATTTGCCTTAATTATCGGCAAGCTTGGTTATAAAATAGATATTCGTGAGCATGGAAGCGGCAACCTTGGAGCCACCAATGCCTTCCGTGTACTTGGAATAAAAGCTGGAAGCATCGTTATCTTAGGCGACATTTTAAAAGGAACGGCTGCTGCTGTATTACCTCAATTATTTCATGCGGATGCCTATCCGTTGATTATAGGTATTATCGCTGTATTAGGTCATACTTATCCGATTTTTGCTAAATTTAAAGGCGGAAAGGCTGTTGCAACATCAGGAGGGATGATACTAGGGATTAATCCTATCCTATTTATTATTATGATTGCAACATTTTTACTGTCATTATATTTATCTAAATATGTTTCCCTTTCCTCTATGATTACGGGAGTTGTGGCCTTTTTCGCGTCGCTGTTTTTCCAAAATACCGGGTTGACTGTCGTTATCCTGATATTAACTGCTTTTGTAGCGTATCGGCATTGGGCCAATATTAAACGGATAATAAACGGAACAGAACCTAAAATAACCTGGATGTAGAAAGCCGATAAATTGAATATTTAAGCCGAATTCAGTATACTAGTGGCTATAATTAAAGATTGTTTGAACATCCTTGAGCTTCTAGTCTAAGCTTTCAGATGTTTATCAGGAAAGGACGTTTTTATGCATCAATTAAACACGATTCCATTAAAAAAACTTCCTTCAAAGGAAGAAAGACATAAATTATTCGGTTCTGTTCCTCCTGGTGAGAAGAAAAAACCGACTGAAAAAAACGAAATGGCTGACCTGCAAAATGTAAAACGTGATTTTCTTTTTGATTTGGATGTTGTCGGTGTTTCTAATGTAAAATACCCTGTCCGTGTCCTAAGCGGACAAGCTCCATTTGAACAAACCACCGTCGGCACGTTCACCTTTTCATCCAGCATCCCTGCGAATAGCAAAGGGACGAATATGAGCCGTTTTATGGAGCTGTTAGAGCAATATCATCAAGGCGGATTTACCGTTTCTATTGATGAATTAAAACAGTTCGCAAAGGATCTGGCCGTGAAATTGGAACAAACAGATGCAACGGTTTCTGTCAGCTTCCCGTGGTTCTATGAGCGGAAAGCACCTCAAACCTATGCTGCTGGTTTAAACCATGCAGAAGCATCTGTTTCCGTACGTTACTCCAAATACGAGGATTATCAAATCACTGTTTCTCTAAACGTACAAATAACAACATTATGCCCATGCTCCAAAGAAATCAGTGAATACAGCGCTCATAACCAACGTGGTAATGTAACCGTGGAAACTGAGCTGGAGCCAAGTTTTTCTAATACAGACGGGGATTGGAAAGGCATTTTATTAGAAGCTGCAGAAAGTAATGCAAGCGCCAGACTTCACCCTATCCTGAAAAGACCGGATGAAAAAATGGTGACAGAAGCAGCTTATGAAAATCCCCGATTTGTAGAGGATATGGTTCGTTTAATTGCTGCCGATCTTTACGAGCTGCCGGCAGTGATGAAGTTCCATGTAGCATGCCGTAATGAAGAATCGATCCATATGCATGATGCAATTGCTTCTGTTACCTATGATAAACGCAACAGACAAGGGTAACGACAAATGAAATATATTTTTATTGGATTGATTCGCTTTTACCAGCTTGCCATCAGTCCTTTTACACCAGCAACCTGCCGTTTCTATCCAACCTGTTCAGCTTATGCATTAGAAGCATTTCAGCGTTTTGGATTTTTTAAAGGTGGAATATTAACTATAAAGCGAATAAGTAAATGTCATCCATTTCACCCAGGCGGCGTAGATTACGTTCCGGAAAAAAAGGAAGAAGACAAAACAGCAGGAAAAGGGAGAGATATAATGGAAATCACCGTATCAGAACAAGCAGCAAAATGGTATAAAGAAGAATTAGATTTACAAAACGAAAAGAATATACGATTCTTCCCAAGATATGGCGGAGTCGGCGGCAGAATTGCCGGTTTTTCCCTCGGTATTAAAGCAGAAGCACCCGAAAATGAATCTGCTTCTACATTGGTAGAAGGCATTCATTTCTTTATCGAAGAATCAGATGATTGGTATTTTGAAGGTGCAGACTTATCTGTTTCTTATGACGAGACACAAAAAGAACCAAAAATTGAATATCCTGAGAACAACTGATTGTAAAAATGATATGCTAAAAACGCAGGCGAAGACATATGTCCGCCTGCGTTTTTTAATTATCTCAACTTTCGCACCTAAGAATAAGCAAATATATCTTGCTATTCCAGGGTAAGCATGTTCTCCATTACCATACTTGCATTTTGGTTAAATATCCGGCTTTTTTGGAATTGGTGATGGTGCATAGCTCCGCTCCGGCCAACCACTCCGCTTTCCGACGTACAAATGTTTTCGATGGGACGAGTAATCGCCGGCCCAGGACGTCGGAAAGCAAAACGGTCCGCCGCAGCGGTGATATACACTTCACCTTCTATTCTTTATCAAGAGTGTTAGCGAAGGAACAATCAACTTCTGTTTCTATGGAAATGAAGTTATTATTTAATGTGCGAAAGTTGAATAATTATTTAAACCGCTCTAATTGTTCCAGCCGGTTTTCTGATTTTAAAATTTTCCACTGGTATTCCCCGAATAAATCAAAATGGGGATATTTGGGCTTTAAATCAATCCAGGATTCATCCAATTGATATTTTCTACCCCATTCTTTCAACTTTTCCAAATCACTGCAACCCACTTTGGTTACTGTATTACAGCCTGGAAAACGGTCATCCAGCCAATAATGAGTAATAAAATCAATCTTTCCGGCACGGACATTCCGCTTCCACTCGTTTAACTCTTCTCTTTTTAATCCAAAAGCCATTCCTATTCCTCTTTCTTTAGAAAACTTGGTAGTCACCAAGCCTTTAGGTGACAACCTTAGTTACACTTATGCAGTAAGAAAGTTTATA
This sequence comes from Oceanobacillus oncorhynchi, assembly GCF_000821065.1. Classification (GTDB taxonomy): domain Bacteria; phylum Bacillota; class Bacilli; order Bacillales; family Amphibacillaceae; genus Oceanobacillus; species Oceanobacillus oncorhynchi. The sequence goes on along the minus strand of NZ_CDGG01000001.1, from coordinate 3,434,884 downwards.
CTTTCTTAACTGCCAAGCTGGTTTTGATATGCTGCATGCCAATCAGGAAATTTTCTTCGAATAGACAGCGGCCGAAACGTATCTTTATCAACAATCGTATGGGTCGTCGTACCAGTGACAGCTAAATCTCCAGATCCATTCAAAATTTCATAACGGTAAACCGTACGCAAGCCGTCATAAGCATCAAGCCACGTTCTTACAACAGGTTTTTCACTATAACGAATTGCGTTTTTATATGAAATCTGAGCATCAATCACTGGAGAAACCACATTTTGCTGTTCCATTCCTTGATGGTAATTAAGCCCCAAGGCTTCTACAAACTTTGTACGCCCGATTTCAAACCAAACAAGATAGTTTGCATGGTAGACGACACCCATCTGATCGGTTTCTTGGTATCTTACTTCTATTGGTGTTTCTGTAACTAACAAACTTTCTTCCTCCTTGCTTCTCTCTCAATCAATCCATTCCTTGAACCATTTCTTCCATAAATTCATAGTCCATCGGTCCGATTCTTCTAGGCTGTTGTATGTTTCCGTCCGTGCCTATAAAATATGTCGTCGGTGCGGCATAGACAACATACGGCTCCGATAACGTATCCTCTCTATCTAAAGGAACCGTAAAGGTATGCTCATGCTCATCGATAAAATCGCCAACATCCGAAAGCTGATTCTCATGCTTCGTCATATTGACAGCAACAACTTCAACTTCATCCTGATAATCCTCATAAAATTCCTGTATCTCAGGCATTTCTTCAATACAAGGCGGGCACCAGGAATACCAGAAGTTTAAAATCACTTTCTTTCCTTGCAAATCAGAAAGTTTGAAAGTCTCTCCTTCTAATGTCTCCAGTTCAAAATCTGGAGCTGGCTCACCAGGCTCTACTCCGGCACTTTCCGCAGGTGCAATCGCAGCTCCCTGACTGGAAGATCCATCGTCTACAAGCACTGCTTCCTCTTCTTCAGCAGCATTGTCCGCAGCTCTGTTCTGAAGCACATTCGCGATAACAATTCCAACGAGCACTAATAATAAAACAAGCGAAAATATCCGTTTATACAATTTGTATCTCCCACCATCCACATTGTTTTCCTACTTCTATCGTAAAGAGAAACTTCACTTTTGTAAAGAATACAGACCTCAATAGGAATGCATAGAAAAAGAGCCTTGCTCTATAAAAAGCAAAGACCCTTTTTCTCTTACAAAGCAGCTGACTGCTTATGCTTTTACTTTTTCACGCAATACCATACGAAGGATACCGCCATGACGATAGTAATCAATTTCTACATCACTGTCGAAACGGGCAACTGCTTTAAATGAAGTTACTTTTCCGTCTTCATCTGTTGCAGTTACATTCACTAAATCGCCTGGTTTAACAGACTCATCTACTTCTACAGCAAATGTTTCTTTACCAGTTAATCCTAAGCTTTCCGCGCTGTCACCTTTTTCAAATTGAAGCGGCAATACGCCCATCATAACAAGGTTAGAACGGTGAATACGCTCGAAGCTTTCAGCAATTACTGTTTTAATTCCTAAAAGGTTGGTACCTTTGGCAGCCCAGTCACGGGATGATCCCATTCCGTAATCTTTTCCGCCGATAACGACAAGACCTGTTCCATCCTGCTGATATTTCATTGCAGCATCATAGATTGCCATGACTTCGCCAGTTGGCCAGTAAGTTGTATAACCGCCCTCTGTACCAGGAGCCAGCAGGTTACGGATACGAATGTTAGCAAATGTACCGCGCATCATGATTTCATGGTTACCGCGGCGAGAACCGTAAGAGTTAAAGTTTCTTGGTGAAACTCCTTTCTCTTGCAAGAATTTACCTGCCGGCATATCTTTTGCGATAGCACCTGCTGGTGAAATATGGTCTGTTGTTACAGAATCGCCAAACAATCCGATAGCACGTAATCCGCTTAGCGGTTCAACTGTTCCAGCTTCCGGAGTCAATCCTTCAAAGAATGGAGGGTTTTGGATGTAAGTAGAATCCTCATCCCATTCAAATAAAGGCTCATCTGTCGTGTCGATTTCATTCCACTTTTCGTTAGATTGGAATACATTTTCATACTCTTTGCGGAAAATTTCAGGTGTAACTACTTTTTCCACTTCTTCTTTAATTTCAGTAAGTGATGGCCAGATATCATTCATGTAAACATCGTTACCATCTTTATCTTTACCAATCGCTTCTTTTACAAGGTCGATATCTGTTGTTCCAGCAAGCGCATATGCTACAACAAGCGGTGGAGATGCAAGGTAGTTTGCTTTTACCAGCGGATGGATACGACCTTCAAAGTTACGGTTACCAGATAATACGGAAGATGCAATTAAATCATTTGCTGCAATCGCTTCTTCAATCTCTTCACGTAAAGGACCGGAATTACCGATACATGTTGTACATCCATAACCTACAAGGTTAAAGCCCAGTTTATCTAAATATGTTTGTAAACCGGCGTCCTCTAAGTAGCGAGTTACCACTTTTGATCCTGGTGCTAAGGAAGTTTTTACGTATTCAGGAACTTCCAGGCCTTTTTCGACAGCTTTTTTAGCAACCAGACCTGCACCTAACATAACATATGGGTTAGATGTGTTTGTACAAGATGTAATTGCTGCAATAGCAAGGCTTCCTGTCTTCATAACAGAAGTTTTTCCATTTGGATGGTTGATTTCAACTTCTTTATCAAATTCAGATTTATCTAATCCGAATCCTTGGTTACCTTCTTTTGCAGTAATTGCTTTATTAAATTCTTTCTTCATGTCAGAAAGCGCGATTAAATCTTGCGGACGTTTTGGTCCGGAAAGGTTCGGCTCTAATTCGGACAAATTGATTTCAATTACTTTTGTATATTCCGGATCAGTACCATCTGCGTCATACCATAAATCATTTTCTTTACAGTATTTTTCAACAACGCTGATTAATTCATCACTGCGTCCAGTCAGCTTCATGTAATCAAGTGTTTCCTGATCAACCGGGAAGAATCCGCAAGTAGCACCATATTCTGGAGCCATATTTGAAATTGTAGCACGGTCAGCCAATGGCATATCCTTTAGTCCTGGACCAAAGTACTCTACAAATTTGCCAACTACACTTTGTTCACGCAGCACCTGCGTTACCTTTAACGCCAGGTCTGTCGCTGTTGTTCCGTTCGGGAAGGAACCAGTAAATTTGACCCCGATGACTTCCGGTGCAGGGAAATAAGAAGGCTGTCCTAACATGCCTGCTTCTGCTTCGATTCCGCCAACACCCCAGCCAAGGATACCCAGACCGTTAATCATTGTTGTATGAGAATCAGTACCTACAAGTGTATCAGGGAACGTTTCATAAGTTCCATCTTCATTTTCTCGCGCATGTACAACGTCAGCCAGATACTCCAGGTTAACCTGGTGAACGATACCAGTTGCCGGTGGAACTGCACGGTAGTTATTAAACGCTTTTTGTGCCCAGTTCAAGAACTGATAACGCTCTGCATTACGTTCGAATTCCAATTCCATATTTGCACGCAGCGCATCTGGAGTACCATATTGGTCAACCTGTACAGAGTGGTCAATAACCAGATCTACTGGAACTTCCGGATTGATTTTATCCGGCTCTCCTCCAAGATCAACCGTTGCTTTACGGAGGGACGCAAGGTCAACGACTGCAGGTACCCCTGTAAAATCTTGAAGAATAACACGGGAAGGCTTGAATGGAACATCTGCTCCAGTTGCTTTATCCGTTCCCCAATGTGCTAATGATTCAACATGTTCATTTTTGATTTGATGGCCGTCTTGTTGCCTTAATAATGATTCTAAAAGAACACGGACAGAAAAAGGCAAACGATCTACTTTACCTAGCCCCGCTTCTTCCAGCGTCTTTAAACGATAATAATTGTACGTCTTACCGTTTAATTCGAACTGCTTTTTTGCATTGTACGCATTTGTGTTCGACATATTGTGTTACCCCTTTCATTTCCTCTCCTTCTCGCAAATAAATGAGAAGGTATTACTTTTTTTAATCCATACTGCTATTCAACTAAATAGAGCCTTCAATATATATAATATAGGAATCTAGCAAATAAAACAAATAATTATTGTTAAATAGTAGATAGTAAAAAGTTATGCCAAGAGATAAATATTACTTATATAATTACTGAATTATTAATAGTGAAAATAATAGCTGCCTGCAAAAAAGATAGAAATTCTGCGAAATTACAATTATTCTTTCTGATAAAACGCATTAATCAGCTTTTGAAAAAATAATTTCAAATGTGCTTCCTTTATGTTCATTATTATACATATGAAAATCTGCATCATGATTATGGAGGATTTTCTTGGTAATCAGCAACCCTAGCCCTGTACCCGATGTCTTTGTCGTAAAAAATGGCTCTCCAAGCCGATGTAAAATATCCTCAGATAATCCGCAGCCTTCGTCAATAACAGATATAATTATTTTTTGATCTGCTTCTTTTGCTTCTACAATTATTTTTCCAGGCTGCTCCATAGCTTCAATTGCATTTTTAATCAGGTTAATTAAAACTTGTTTAATCTGGGAACGATCACAAAGAACGGATGCATTTGTACTGCTTTGCAGCTTAATTTGAATATCCTTTTGATTTGCCTGGGACTGTAATAATAATTCCACGTCCTGCATCATTTTTGTAACACTTTCTTTAGAACGGTTATCTGTTAAGGGCTTTGAAATAAATAACAATTCCGATGTGATTGACTCAATTTTCTCCACTTCTTCAATCATCACATGAAAGTATTCTTCTTTATGCTGTGCACCAGCCTGAAGCAATTGCAGGAATCCTTTTAATGATGTCAGCGGGTTGCGTATTTCATGAACTAAACTTGCTGCAAGCTGTCCAGCTACATTCATCTTCTCTGAACGTATCATGATATCATCCAGCCTCATATCTTTTGTTTTTCTTTCTAAATAAAGTAAAAACTTTTTTTCGACATCAATATCCTGAAAAACATCATTTAACTCACATGAGAAAGATAAATTCTCCCCTTCTTTGGTCGGAATATCTATTAAAAGCTTTTTATGCTTTATTTCGTTGCCAACAAGTGCTTGTGAAATGATTTTTGAATCTATTTTAACCGGGATATCGCCCAGCTTTTTCCCGACTGCTTCTTTTGGCTCATAGCCAAGAATCTCATATACGGAATCACTTATATATTCTATTTCACTATCTGTATTAATCACGATCACTATTCCTTCTGTTTTTTTACTCAGCCAAGAAATAATGGCCGCTGAAAGCGTTGCATCGGGGTGTAAATTATGACGACTTTCAGAACTTTGCAAGTCATTGGGGTTCTTATTTTTGTGGTTTTTATCCATACCCATGCTCCTTTCAGAAGTTATTAAAAAGTATAATTTCATTCCATTGGGATTTTGCTGCGTTCCCAAGGGAATAAAACGCTAGATTACTCACTCATAAAAAACGATTTTCATTGAACCAATCGAGTTTATACCGGCAATTAGTCCCTAATTACCCTTTCTACATATTTTTTCGTTTTTTGAAGTGAGTGGTTTACTGCCAGTTTAACTGCGATAAATAATATGTATGATTATGACGAAACAATTATGATTACTTGTGTATATTTCTTAATAACTTTATAATGTACAAGTGAGGAATAATAACAAAGGTTAAATTAATGTTACTACAATTTTCTAAAAAAATAAATTGATAGTTGATAATAAATTAGCAATATTCGTAATTTTTTTATGTAAAATTAAGGTGAGGTGTACGATGATATCACTGTTTATTATCCTGTGGGGATGTTTATTAATTGGTCTGATGGCAATCGGTGGGTATTTTATGTTTCGAAAGTTTTTAAAGCGGCTCCCTAAAGAGGATGGGCGTTCCATTATGGATTGGGAGGAATATTATTTCGAAAAAACATTACATAAATGGTCTCAAGCAGAAAAAGATTTCCTGGAAGAGCTGGTTTCTCCTGTTCCCGAACTATTCAGAGATGTCGCCAGACAAAGAATCGCCAGTAAAATTGGAGAGCTTTCTATTCAAAAGGACGAGGAAAGCATTACACGCTCTACATTGATTGAAGGGTATATTTTAGCAACCCCCAAAAGAGACCATAAATTTCTGCGAAAAAAGCTAAAAGAAAAAAATATCGATATCGCACCCTACGAGCCTTTCTTCCAACAATCCAAAGAGGATTATCAGGAAAATTGGGAAGAAAAATACAAGCAGAAAAAATCTTAGTTTAGCGAAAAAGAAGCAAAGTGCAGAAATTTACGCACTTTGCTTCTTTGTTAATTGTACATATTGATAAAGCATTGCTATTCTCCAGGTACCAATCATCCCAAACGCCAGCAAAAAGAACATTCCTGAAGTTTCGCCAACTGAGATGCTTGTACCAATAATCAGTTTTATTATAATTCGGATAACTAATAATCCAATTAAAATAACCGGAAATATTTTTGACGGCTTAACATATATTTCTCCGTCCGAGAATTCTAATTTTGATGTTTTAATTAAAAAGATAGAAAATATTATTCCGACAGTCAGTGCTTCTGCGACTTGAAGCCAGCTTATCTGAAACATGGGGAACAAGAACATCAGTGCTCCCGTACTCATAAAAAATGGCGGTAATATAATCTTTTTTACAGATGCCGGCTTTCTAGAAGCGCGCATACGTACAAATATCATCACAATCGCCATAAATGCAAAGACAGCAGTAGTTGCAATTGCTAAATACATACATAACAACTCTTTTCTTTATACGCTGAAAAAATATCGGCAAAAACGATTTAGGCCGATACTTTTCATCGTTCCATAAAAATAATGTCTTAACCCTGATCTTAAATCATATTATTTCATTTTAAAATCCGGTAAATCCAAATAGATTAGCTAAAAATGCAGTAACCTTCGTCATCCAGTCAAAGAATAATGCGATTCCCATTAAAACCATTACCCAGCCGCCAATTTTCACCATTTTTTTACTGTGTTTCCGAAACCATTTCAATTTACCAATAAAGAAAGCAAGTAATAAGAAAGGAATGGAAAAACCTAAAATATAGCTAATCATCATAACAAGTCCAAGATTAGGATTAGTTGCAGCTAATGAGAATACCACCATTAAAATTGGTCCGGTACATGGTGTCCAGCCTAAAGAAAACGCCATTCCAATAAGGAAAGAACCAAAAAACCCTGCTGGACGATTTTTAAAATGAATTTTACGATCCTTCATAAGAAACTCGAAATTCAATACACCCACAATAACCAAGCCAAAAAAGATAATTAAAATTGCGCCAACCTGTCTGATGGTATCTTGATAGGTCATTAAAAACTCGGATACATATGTCGTCGTAAATCCAATCATTACAAAAATACTTGAAAAACCAATTAAAAAACAGACCGTATGTAATATTGCTTTTCGATCAAGCCGTTTATTATCCTGATTTATTTCATCCATGCTCATCCCGGTAATATAAGAAAGAAACACCGGATACAGCGGAAGAACACAAGGCGAAATAAATGAAAGAAACCCAGCTGCAAAAGCCAAGAAAACATTAATTTCTTCCATATGAAGCCCCCCTTACTCAATCATTTCTATTCTAACAGAGAAATTAAAAAATAAAAGTCAAATTTATGACAATATCTATACATTTTTATGAAAGGGGCTTTCAAATAATGCAGATATTTCTCCTCGCTTCAATCAAGGAACACCGGCTTCAGCATTCTGGTGAATTCCTTCGTGACGAGTAATTGCAGCAATGCTGTCAGGTTAGTACGACCGCTACGACGGGTTATGGTGAGGCGCGTAACCGTCCCCTGGAAAAACACTACACTAGATAGTTTTATTGCTATCTGAGATAAATTGAGAAAATGCATGAACCTGACAACATCGGTAAGCGCTGTCCATCATAAAGCCGGAATCCCTTTATAAGCATCCAGATTGTGCGTAGCTCTACTCCGGACAACCACTCCGCTTTCCGACGTACAAATGTTTTCGATGGGACGAGTAATCGCTGGCCCAGGACGTCGGAAAGCAAAACGGTCCATCGCTTTACACTTCACCTTCTACTCTTTGTCAGGAACGTTATCGAAGGAATAATCAACCCCATTTTCTATGGAAATAAAGTTCCTTTTCAATGTGCAAAAGCTGAGTAAAAATAAACTGAATGGATTAAATATACTCTCGTACATCATAAATTTTTCCGTTTTTAACATTTTCGTCATCCATTAAGATGTCGATTAAAATGCCTCCAATGATGTCTGCTCCCCTTAACAGATTATTCTCTTTTAGAGCGCGGAAGCTGTCTACGTCCTTAAACGCTTCCTGTGAACTGGAACGGATTGTCTCTTGCATTTCTGTATCCATTACACCCGGGCTAAATGCAATAACAGCATGCTCTGTTCCTTCCTGTTCTATTGCTGCCACTTGCGTATACATATTTATACTGGCTTTTGTAGAGCAATATACGCTCCATCCATACTTCGGTTTTTCTGCTGCTCCTGAAGTTATCATCGCTGCCAGAAGCTGGACATGATGTTCCGAAGCTTTTTTTAAGAAATGATTCGTTAAAGCCATTGGTGCAACTGTATTGATTTGAACCTGTTTCATCAAATCATCCATCTCGATATTTTCGGCACGGTCAATTGGATCAACTAAGCCCGCATTATTAATTAAGTATACTTTAGATAACGTTTCGTGAAACAGCATTTCATCCACGCTTTTGCATGCTTTTTGTAGAGAGGCCTGCTCAGATAAATCACATGCTATGAAATGATAAGTCGCATTATTTTGTTTCGCATAGTCATATAACTTGGTATTATCCGTCCTCGAAATTCCTATCACATTTATTCCAGACTCCAAGAATAGCTTAGCAACGGATGCTCCCAGCCCTTTGGAAGCACCTGTAATGATTGCAGTCTCCATAAATTCTGCTCCTCTCTATTTCTAATTATTATTCTATTCCCCATTTTTCTATATTTTGCACATGAAATTTTTGTTGTTTTGCCTTATAAAATTAGAAGCAGAAATCCTCTCTAAAATAAAAAAGATCCCTCTCAACAAGGTCTTACGCATTGAAAGCAGATCTTTTTTACATCCTTCTATTAATTATTTCATTTTCAAGTTAAAGTTCATTCCAATAATAAGCTAATGTTTCCATCCCTTTTTGAAAGCTGTCTACCGGAAAGCTTTCATTTGGAGAATGTAATCTGTCTTCTGGCGTACCAAAACCTAACAGAACAATTGGATATTGATAAGCTGCCTCCAACCATTCAACAACCGGAATGGATCCTCCCATCCTCAGGAAAACCGTTTCTTTTCCAAAAGCCTTGCTGTAACTTTTGGCAGCCTTTTTTATCAAAGGGTGATCTGGCTCTACTTTATAAGCTTTCGCAGAGAGCTTTTCTTTTTCAACATGAACATGTACACCCGACGGTGCAAACTTTTGAACATGATTCACTAATTTTTCTTGAATATCCTGCGGGTCCTGGCCGGGAACCAAACGGCACGTAATTTTAGCAGTTGCTGTAGATGGAATAATTGTTTTTGTCCCATCTCCCTGGTAACCGCCAAATAATCCATTCACTTCCAATGTCGGCCTGCCCATCGTATGTTCTTTTGCTGTATATCCTTTTTCCGATACAGTTTCCGGAATATTTGTTGCTTTTACAAAATCTTCTCCTGGCGCTTTTTCCATCAGTTCTCTCTCTGCTGATGTTAAGTCCTCGACGTCATCATAAAATCCGTCTATTGTAATAACTTCCTTCTCGTCCTTCATCGATGCCAGCAAATGACTCATTGCCATTAATGGATTTCGGACTGCACCACCGTACATTCCAGAGTGAAGATCATGATCTGGACCGGTTAATGTAATTTCAATTCCTGTAAATCCTTTCAATCCATATAAAATCGTCGGCTGGTTTTTCTCTGCCATCCCGGAATCCGAAATTACGGCAAAGTCAGCTTGGAATTGTTCTTTTTTATCCTGAAGGAGCTCGTAAAGATTTTCACTGCCTATCTCTTCTTCTCCTTCAATACAAACTTTTACATTCATCGGCAATTTTCCTTCTGTTTTTAAGAAAGCTTCAAAAACAGCAAGATGCATAAAAGTTTGTCCTTTATCATCACTTGATCCACGGGCGTAGATTCTTCCATCGCGTACTTCTGCCTGGAAGGGTTCACTGTCCCATAAATCAATCGGATCCACCGGCTGTACATCATAATGACCATAAAGCAAAACAGTCGGTGCTTCTGGTCCTGCTTCTGTATATTCTGCAAAAACGAGCGGATGACCTTTTGTTTCCATTTTCTCTACATTTTCAAATCCCAACTCATTTAAGTATCCTGTTAAAAAGTCAGCCGCACGCTGTACATCTTCTTTATGCGCCGGGTCCGTGCTGACACTTGGAATTGCTAAAAAATCATACAGCTTTTGTAATAAAGCTTCCTGATTTTCTTTCAGATAAGCAATTGCTTGTTCACTCATTACTTTTATTCCTCCTTCAGCATTTAAATATTAGCCTTTTCACTGTGTCAAAAAGCTTTCCACTAAACACGATATCTATTCCAAGCACGCAAAATTCAGCAGTCGCATAACAAATATCACCTGTTAGGCAACTGCCATTTTTTTCTTAAAATACTTCATGCCAAGCATCTTTATGCTTCAGCATTTCTTCTGCTATTTCCTTTGCACCTTCTAAGCTGTGGTTAGCTGCCCAGCCGCACTGTACTTCATTACATGCCGGAACTTCTGTTGCTTCTAAAACATCCTTTAGTGTTTTTTCCAGCATATCAAGAACTTCATCGTAATTATCATGATTTATTAAAGAAAGATAAAAACCGGTCTGGCATCCCATCGGACCGATATCTAATACGGCATCTGAATGATTACGAATATTTTCAGCCATTAAATGCTCTATGGAATGTAATCCGTCCATTTCCATATGTGCTTTGTTCGGCTGGGTAAAACGGATATCATATTTATGGACTTTGTCTCCGTGTGCTCCTTCTGTTATACCTACAAGCCGTACATAAGGAGCTTTTACTTTTGTATGATCTAAATTAAAACTCTCCACATTCATTTTTTGGGTCATATTGTCCTTCATCCCTTCTCTATTCTATCCTTTAGCAGGAACTGTATCTTTTTCCATCATACATGAAAAAAACGTGTAAGAAAAGTGGAGAGCGCTGATGTATACCAGCTGATATATCCTTCTATGTCAGATTCCGATTAAAAAAATCCAATCCCGCAGTTTTATATAGCTAACGGAATTGGATTTGTACCATGTTATACGATTGAAAAAACGCGAATCATAAAATGCTTGATATTATTTTGCGTCTGGGAAAACGCGGTCAATCATGCCGCCAATTTGATCAAAGAAGCCTTCAACTGGATTTCCATTGTCCATATCGTTGACATATCTGTCAGCTAAATCCAAGAAATCCGGATTGGATGTTACATATACGTTATCAATGGATGAGTCAACAGAACGTACAATATCTGCAATTCGTTCTTTTACATCATCTGTAATCTCCATACTGCCTTCATTATTTTCTTGGTTATTCCTGTTTCCTTCATTATCTATATCCAAGTTGGCTCCTACATAAGCGTTGTTTCTAGTTGTTAATACATAAGCATGATCAATTTCGTCCATTTCATCCGTTATTTTCTCAGCTGCCTCTTTGGACACATTATATTCTGCGTCTGTATTACGGTCAGAAACTCTGTCTATCGTATGGTCACGATTACGGTCTCTTGCATTATCATCGATATGCTGACCTTGATATCGAGTCGGCTCCACATTTCCATCCGAGTTATTCGGATTGGTATCGTCGTTATTCGTATTTTGACAAGCAACTAAGACCATCATAAGAACGGTTAATACCGCAAATAAGCGTAATTTCATTTTCATTCCTCCTTACCTATTTGCCTCTTATTATGGTTAGACAGATAAGGAATTATGCATATGAAAAACGTTAATTTATGGAAAGCTGACCATGAAAGTAGCGGTGATATTTAAGAAATAATGGAGAAGCTATGGAAGAAGCCTTTCACCAATAAGATTGTTTACCGGAATTCCTTCTTGATAAAGGAGTGAAAATGTTGATACCTGATTATGATAAAGCTTTATATTACACCATATGGGGACAGTGGGACAATTTATTCATATTAATGTCACGGACTAATGATGATTTACTCGCTAAAAAAATTGAGCATTTTCTGTATGCCTACCATCATTCTTCCAGTCAAAAATATGTTGATCAATCACACGATACTCTGCTTTATTATTTAGAGCATGCCCTTCAATTCAGCAGTCCATGGATGTATGAATTTGAATAATTTACCGCAATGTAACCAGCTGTAGTTTCACTTTACCGTGCTGAAGAAGCAGATGCCGGTCAAAACTGGAATTCCATCTGCTTTTTACAGCTTTAACTGGTATTCAAATGTCTGTTTGTAGACGGCTGTTAACGAACCTGGTGAAATTTTAATCACGTTTGTACTTCATTGTTCTATAATGATTCATCCTGGCCGCTGTCTTCATCATCAGAAACATCATCTGTTAACTCATTATTTTTTGGTTTTATTGGCGTTTTTTCTTGTTTTATAGAACGGTTAATATCAGACTCTTGTTCACCATAAAAAAAATTAATAATTGCACGATTATTTGCGTCTGTCATATCAAAATGTGCCTGTTCTACATCTACATTATGATTTGCCAATTCTGTAGCCATTACTTCGTTCATTGATTTATTTTCATTTTTTGCTAATTCCCTCACCTCTTCTGGAATAATCAACGTTGCAACATCCCAATCAGGCAAGGTTTCTATGTAAGGATTAATTTGCGAAATGAGCTCTCTCGGGTTTCCGTTTTGATTTTCACAGCTCACTCCTACAATCATTCTTCTTTGCTCTGCCAGTCCTCTGTTTTCACTCTCATCAACAATATGCGTTAATACAGAGTGGATGGGCTTGTCTTGAACACTGTTGATTTCCTCCAGCAGCTTATCTGCAGAACCATTCAATGCATTGACGTCTGTAACCATTAATTCATCATTCAATTCTAATTCAATACTGGGATTGATATCAATGGCAACATAAGCATGCGTTTCTGTATCACCCATTCCGTGAAAAAGCGGATATCCGAAAATCAACAGCATCAAAAGTACAATAGCTGATAATCTTACTGCGATAGGCGTCTTATCCCAATACCTTCTCCATCTGGGCTTTCCAGATACAGGTTGAAAAATAACTTCATCCCCTCGTTCCGCATGCTCTGTTAATATAATTCCCTTCTCAAAACTGCCATCCTTGGTAAGCAAAATGGCGTATTTGCGATGGATTTCCATCACAATTCCTTTATTCATTTTTCCACATCCTTGAGGTAATCCTTGAGGTAATCCTTAAGGTAGTCCTTAAGATAAGCATATTCACTGCCTAGCACAATAAAAATAGCTAAAATAAACTTGCGATTCCGTTCTAATGTTTTTTTACTTACTTCAACTTTCATTAATAACTTTTTAATTGGCAGCTTTTTTTTACGATAAACATACTCACTTAACTGGTTATCCTGATATAAAATATAAGCTACCTGTACTGCAGATTCCCTGGCGTCCCGATGCTTGGGGGAAGCATTTGTCAACTCCTCCAGTGTAAGCCGGTATGATTTTAGCTTCTCCTTGAATAAAATAATTTCTTCCCGTCTTTTGCTGTTCTCTGCTTCCATTTGGTGTTTTTCTTTTGCGGCAGCAATAACAAGCGGATTTTCCATTTGCTCCTCTTCATTTATTTCATCTAAAGACAGCAGATTCGGGCGTTTTTGATGATAGCGGATATAATCAATCACTTTTCTTTTCACAACAAGCTTTGCAAAGGATAGAAATGAACTGCCTTTATCTGGTTCATAAGAAAATATAGCATCATTAAAAGCCATTAATCCGACACTAAATTCATCATCTTTTTTAGGATCAATATATCGTTTGCAAACTTCTGATACACATTTAGCGATAAATGGCTTATACGTATGAAGCAGTTCATTTTGCAGTACAATATCTCCTTTTTGGATTGCTTCAATTTTTTCTTCAATAGGGGTGTCTGTTAATTGATTGGTCATCATCATTTGTCAGCTCCCCCTAACACTATATCATTCGTTTTTATTTTTATTTTTCCGGGTTTTAAATTTATATTCATCAAATATTTATTTTTATTTATTATTTTCATATCAAATAATCTCCATTTTTATCATTCTTATTAGTTATTGCGGTATCATCGCCCATACCCTTTCTCCTCAAAATTCAAAAGGAAAGCAAATCTGATATGAGGAGAGAGGATGGACAATCATTTCCTGAACCGCTTCTCGTAGGTGAGGATATTCTCCACACGTATCAAAATTTATTTGTCTAATCCGTTTTATTTTTCGTAGCAATAAAATCTAGTTTATTGGTTAAATATATACAGGCCATTCTAGCCTGTACATATAATACTACCCTATATCCAAAATGGTTACTATCACAAATGAATAACATTTCATTTAAATTAATATGACGAAAATCCATATTTTTGTAAAACATCCTCGAAAAATGTTGGAATTTGTAATGAAATGTTTAAATAAGAAATAAATATGTAAAAATGAAAAAGCATTATCCTTTGTCTATGATGAAAAAAGGAGAAATGCTGGGGTTTGGGATTTAATGAATTTTAAAAAGGATTGCTAATCCAGCATTCGCTGCTGGGATTTTGAATTAAATTCTTTATCGAAAATGCGGAGGAAAATCAAGTGAATTTTTCTGCCTTTAGCAAAACAGGATAAAATAATCGGCATTATTCGATTTTTTTTCCCTTTTCTCATATATTTTTATTGAAACATACGCAATTATTGAAATAATTAACATAGTAACTGCGATTACAAGAAGAAAATTTACTACAGAGAATAACGGGAAATCATTACTTTGATAACTAAGATAGGATACGATTGTTATCAAAGTAGCAACTATTATATTTCCAATTAAATATCTTTTTAATGATTTTATCGAAGGCTTCATGATTTTTCACCCTCTCAAACTTTCAGACTTCTTCACCCTTTTATGTTTCCGTTTACATAAAAGGTCAAAATAACTAATACTAAGAGACTAATTGCGAAAAGAAAGATTATCATGTCAATCTGGTCTGCAGTACTTGTTACGAATGCTTTGCTTGTTCTAAAGATAATGGTGAAGGAAAGCAAGAAAATGTTCAACCTCAAGCTGTAAGCTGTGATGCAGATAAGCCTATTGCTAAAATGGGTTATATTACAAATACTCCGTTTGAAGAAATGCAAGATTAAAGAAAATTATCAGGAGATTGGTATGCCGTAGTCACTGCATTTGGCTTTTGCTATACTCGGTGCTGCTTATGCGTATGCCATGACGAAATAATGATTAAAAACAGTAACTAGCGAAAAAAAAATACGGAGACTCCTGCGGGAGAGCGTAGTGTTTTCCTGCAGCGGTAATTATTAATTTCAATTTGTATAAACATCACATTTGTACTATTTTATTTCGGGGAATTTAATCTTCATATCTTCCTTTTACCATTTTCGTAAGTAAAGCAGCATCCCAAAAGAACAAAGAAAAGCAAAACGAAGCTATCTGTTAAGACAGAGAAGCCCACAGTCCATCTTAAAGTTACTGCTATCACTATAAAAGTCAAAGAAAGGATAATCTGTTTTAATTTAAAATTCACTGGGGCCACTCCCCTATCTTATGAATCAGCATCTTGCATTGCATGAATCCACTTAGGAATGATTTAAGTGATGAAATACTTCTTCTTTATCTTTAAATGGTGTTACCTGCTCTAAACCTTCCACAGAATCATCCAGATACAAATCTTTTTCAAACCAATCTACCGATGTCACCTGATCTGTCCGATATAAATATAGGTTATTTTCTACATAGCTTTCGTTGCTGTTTACTACAAGATATTGTATCTTTCCTACTTCTGTTAAAATAATATTATCGACGAGTCCAATTTTACCGTCTGTTGCATGTGCTTTAAATTCCATAAACTCTTCTATGCTTCTCAGGTTATCAGTTGCATTTTCAGGTGCAGCTAAATCCGGTTCCGGCGGTACACTGGCATCCTCCAGCTGTCCGTTTCCAGTTGCTACCGGACCGTGATCAGAATCTAACACCGCGTTTTCCTTATAGCTGTTCCACCCGAAATAATCCAATACCACTTCTTGATAGGAAGAAACGAAATCTTTATCTTCAGGCACCTCAGGACTCTCTCGAATCGTTTCCTTATCCCTGTCTACCTTAAGATAACCTTCCTCCAGATTAATTTCTTCCTGTACATGGAAAGGAAGCATTACTTTCTTACCCGGAAGCCACTTTCTTGTATCGACAACAATAAATCGCAGCTCCCAATCATCATTGAAATATAAATCTTTTACCTTTCCTATTTCTCCATCTGTTGCATGAATAGTTAAATTCGTTAATGTTGAACCTAGAAACATGACAACACCTCCAAAAAGGGTTTATCCTGGAAATCGCCCTTAAACTCCGCTCTAACGCCTCTATTATAAAGAATGAAAATGCATAATACAGACGGAAGATCAAGCGGGCTGAATTCCTGAATCATTTTATTATCTAATACCCTTTCAGCAAGGTGTTAAACAAATCTATTATAATTGTTAATTATTTGTAAAATAACTTATTGGCACATAAAGACCGACACGTCCATGCTCTTCATGATTTAACGTTGCGAAAATAACTCCAATAACATTGCCTTCCTGATTTATAACAGGACTGCCGCTATTCCCCCGGTAAACGGGGGCCTGGATCATCATGACTTCCTTTTCCCAGCCGGAAAGCTGCAGCGGACCTAATATCGTGCCCTCATTGGCAATTCCGTTAAAAAATAAAGGGTTGCCTATAAAACGGATATCGTCTTCATATTCGACGGGTGCTGTTTCATCTAATGTTAAATAAGGAAGGCCATTCCCCTCAACTTCCACAACTGCTAAATCTATCTCCGGCATTTCTTCCACTACTTCTCCTTGAAATAGGCCTTCTTCCGGAAAAGCAACCGTTATCGTCTGCTCATCCTCAATCACATGATAATTTGTTAAAATTGTGCCATCATCGGAGACAGCAAAACCGGTGCCTCTTCCATCATTTGTTTCAATAACCACGACAGCTTCCTTGGATGCTGCTATCTGTTCCTCCTGCGATAACCGGCTGGACGCTTGAAGGAAATCTACAGCAGGAACCGAAATTACTTTCGGGAATAAGGAAAGTACATATAACGTCATCGCAAAGGCTATCAGGATGGCTAATACTTTCGGAAAACGGCGCTTCGGTTTAGGCTCTTCTTCTGCGCGGGCTCTTTCCCACGCTTCTGCTTTTGCTTGCGTAACCAGCTCCTGCATTTCTTCCTCATCAATATCTTCTATTAAATCTTCGTCCATTGATTTTTTGAACTTGTCATTTTCCTCTTCTTCGTTCAACGTCCGGCCTCCTTTCTCTGCTTAGTGGATCACTTTCATTTTATTTTAATAGAAGGAGCCCTGCTTTTCTATTAAAACAGCGTATCTCCCCTGCAGTTTAGGCGGAGATACGCTTTCTTCTTCCTTACTCAACTTTCGCACATTAAAAAGTAACTTCATTTCTATAGAAACAGGGGTTGATCGTGCCTTCGATAACTCCCTTGACAAAAAATAAAAGGTGAAGTGTAAAGCACCACTGCGGCGGACCATTTTGCTTTCCGACGTACAAATGTTTTCGATGGGGTGAGTAATCGCAACCCCAGAACGTTGCGACATTAGTCTGCCTAGGGGCACGCTCTTCAGCTAACTTTTGCCAAGAAGAGCACTTGGCAAAAGTGGATCTTCAGATGGTGCTGATCCCTCAGGAGTCAAAACGGTCCGCCTCCGCTAGTAGGTATTCTATACGTGAAAAACAACTTACCAAACAGAAGTTTGAACCGAGAGAACATGTTTTTCATGCTGTATGGTAATGAAGAACATGTTCACCCTGGAATAGCAAGATATATTTGCTTATTCTTAGGTGCGAAAGTTGAGTTACTTATATTAACTAATTATTATACTTAAACACTTACCTTCAAAGAACCTTGCTGCATTTGATACATTTGATAATACGTTCCACGTTCTGCAATCAGAGTATCATGATTCCCCTGTTCGATAAGTCTTCCTTTATCCAGAACAATAATTTGATCAGCCTGCTGGATAGTAGACAAGCGGTGAGCGATAACAAGTGTCGTTCTTCCTTGCTTCAGTACCTCCAGTGCATGCTGAATCAGCAGCTCTGTTTCCGTATCAATATTTGCTGTAGCTTCATCTAAGATAAGAATCGATGGGTCAAAGGCAAGCGCCCGTGCAAAGGAAATTAATTGCCGTTCTCCTAATGAATAGGTAGATCCGTTTTCCGTCACTTCTTCATCATAACCGTTTGGAAGCTTTTCAATGAATCGGTCTGCCCCGACCGCTTTCAAGGCAGCAATCGCTGTTTCTCTCGTTATTTTTTCATCCTGCATCGTGACATTGCTCAAAATCGTACCCGAAAATAGAAATGGATCTTGAAGCACAATCCCCATATGACTGCGAATCTGCTGTCTGGACAAGGAGAATGTATCCATCCCATCGATGGTAATCCTTCCTTTTTGCGGATCATAAAAACGAAATAATAAATTCATAATCGAGCTTTTGCCAGAGCCTGTATGCCCTACAAAAGCAGCGGTTTGCCCCGCGCCTACATGAAAGGAAATATCTTTCAAGATATAATCGTCCTTTTGATAAGCAAAGGATACATGGTCAAAAGAAATCGTTCCTCTGTATTTATCGATTGCCCGGTTATCCGTTTCTTCCGCAGGCTGGTCTAACAGCTCAAATACACGGCTGCCTGCTACTCTTGCCTGTTCAATTAATGGAAGCTGATTCACGATATCTGTTACTGGCTCAAACAAGCGGTTAATATAATCGACAAAAGCATACAGAACACCAATTGATATCATACTTGCCATATCAAAAGAAGAAGCTCCAAAATACCAGATAAACCCGACAAAGGTGATGTTACGAAATACAGTCACTAAATTATAAGAGGTTAGCGCGCTTAAGCGGATTAATTTCTTTTGGAATGTATAATTGCGATGATTTAATTCTTCAAAATCCGCTTTCATTGCTTTTTCTCTGTTAAAAGCTTGAATAATCGGCATACCTTGAATCGCTTCGTTGATGTTACCGTTAATTTGACTAATCGTTTTCCGGATCACCTGATTATATTTACCGCCAAAATACTTATAACAACGCATCCAGCCATATAATAATGGAATCACAAGCAGGCAAAGTGCTGCGAGCTGCGGATCCAAAATAAATAAGGCAACAAAGATTCCTGCCATATAAACCAGGCTGGCGACTACAATCGACAGGACGCGTTCATATAAATCGCGAATCGCTTCTGTATCATTGGTGATTCTTGCAACAATGGTTCCCGCCGGCTGGTCGATATAATAATTAATCGGCAGCCGCTCCGTATGCGCAAATAAATCTGTCCGCATCCGCTTGACAATCTGATTTGCAGACTTTTGTAATAAAAAGGTTTGATAAAATTGAAAAACACCTGCAATAATCAATAAAACCATATATAATACCAGCAAACCGATGATTGGTGTCTTCTCCGGCTCGAAGAACGGATATGCTTCTTGAACAGATAACTGTTCCCCTTCCGCTCGAACAATATCATTATTCAAGGTAATCGTCAGCTCTCCATTATTCATCTCCCGTTCTCCTGTCAGAGGAAGCTCACCTTCAAAAACATAATAAGAAATTCCGATTTGTAATAAGGTGTAGGTAGCCCCTGTGGGGGTATCTTCGTTTTCCACGCGGTCCGATCGTTTTAACAGCTGTTCGTTATAAGGAGCTGTTGTATCATCTGCTGTTTCTACAGCTTCCCAATATCCTTCGACACCGAGAATATGATTATCGATGACCCGTTTAGCAATCAATGGTCCAGCTAATTCCAAAGCAACTGCTATCATTAAACAGACAAGACCTAAAATAATCCCTTTTTTATATTTTAAGGCGTATTGAAATAACCGCCTTTCCGTACTCTTCATCTTTCCACCTCCCTAGTCTCCCATCTGCTGCTGAACATATTGTTTGTAATACCATCCTTTTTCCCCCATCAATTGCTCATGGGTGCCCTCTTCCGCTATTTCGCCATCCTCCAAAACGATAATATGGTCTGCATGCGTTACTGCAGAGAGGCGATGCGCAGCTATAAATGTTGTTTTATTTTTTCGTTCCTCTTTCAGATGAGCAATAATAGCTGCCTCTGTTTTACCGTCAACTGCTGATAGCGAATCATCTAAAATAAGAATCTCCGGATTTTTAATAAAGGCACGTGCCAAAGCCACACGCTGCTTTTGACCCCCGGATAATGTAATTCCGCTTTCACCGACCTGGGTGTCTAACCCTTCAGGCAGCTGCAGAATGTCACTTGCGAAATACGCCAGCTCAAGTGCCCGGAATATTTCTTCATCGGTCGCAGCTTCTTTGCCAAATTGAATATTTTCCCGAATGGATTTGGAGAACATCATTTGATCCTGAGGAACATACCCTATCCATTCACGTAGCTGCTTTAACGGGAGACTTTCTATTTCCTCTCCAGAAATCACTATCTTTCCTTGTACATCCGGATACTGTCTCAGCAATAATTTAAACAGCGTTGTTTTCCCTGCTCCTGTTTTCCCGACAGCTCCAATCGTATCTCCAACCCGCACCTTAAAAGAAACTGCTTTTAAAGCCTTCTCTGCCGTATTTGGATAGGCAAAGGATACGTTATGAAATTGAAGCTCTTTCACCGCTTCAACTTGCTTCAGCTCCCTGACATCCCGCACATCAGGCGGGTAGGACAATGTCTGGTTCACCCGGTCTAAGGAGGCATTTCCCCGCTGGAGAATATTGATTAGCTCACCAACTGCGAACATTGGCCAAATCAGCATCCCCAAGTAAACATTAAAAGTCACTAAATCTCCTAAAGTTAACCTGTTTTCAAAGACAAGCATTGCTCCGTAGCCAATTCCGATTGTATAAGACAAGCCGACCAGAATTTTCATTGTCGGTTCAAATAACGCATCGATTTGGGCAACTTCCATATTTTTGTCATACACATCTTTTGTCATATTCTCAAACCGTGTTTTTTCCTGTTCTTCCTGGACAAAAGCACGAATTGCACGAACACCGCGAATGGATTCTAAAACACTGTTATTCATTTCCCCAAAAGCATCCTGTGCCTTGGTAAAACGACGATGTATCGCGCTTCCGTAAAAATTCATCATAACAGCCATAATGGGTAATGGAAGCAAAGCTGCAAAAGTCAGCGGCCAGCTGATGGTCAGCCCCATTACCGCAATAATCATCAGCATAAATATACTGGAATCAACCAATGTCAGGACACCAAAACCAGCTGTCAGACTGATTGCTTTTAAATCATTGGTCGATCTTGCCATTAAATCTCCTGTACGGTATTTCCCAAAAAACGTTGGAGACATCGATAAAAAATGATCCATCAGCTTGCTTCGCATCCATCGTTCTAAAATAACCGCTCCGCCAAAAAGCGTATAATCCCATAAAAATGAAATAATATAATGGACAATCAGCAGTACAATGTAACCTGTAATAACTGCCGTCAGAATTTGTACCGTCAATGTTTCAAATTGGATATGGTCGATAATATATCCGACTAATTTTGGAGGAATCAATCCAACTGCACTTGCCAAAATTAAAGCGATAATAGCGAACGTATATCGTTTCCAGTAATGCGCAAAAAACCAGCTTAATTTCTTAAATACGGCAAACATCCTTTCACCTGCTTTCTATACCAAGTTTTGCATTCTAAATTCATTTTCTGTTGAAATCCTCCCCGTAAAACGACCTGGAAGTTTCCTCCCTGCTTCAATTATTAAGAAAACACGTCAATTCCACATAGTAAACGGCAGCCAGGTCGCCTCTCCTTATTCACACCCCATTTTCTGGTTGAAAAATGCATCAAAAAAAGCGCACGCCATCTGTCGGCATACGCTTATAATAATCATCCTGCTTATTCCATTATCAGCCGGCCACACGGAAACCTGCGACCATACAAACACTTCTCCCTAAAAAAATTAAGAGAAAGCAAACCCGTTTACTGGAGGCCACAAAATTGTATTCTGTTGTATTTGATTTGATTGGTTGATTTGATACTGTAAATTCATCATTTTGTGATTCCCTCCTTTTTTATTTATTTGAAAATTGAATACCTTTTTATTATATATTCCTACAATTCCCAAGTCAATTGTTTTTTTAATTTTAATAAAATTATATTATTTGAAAGCATTTTTTTATATGTTTCTCACGATTTTTTTCACCCTATTTATTTTCATATAATAAATTCCGTGCTATTATTTTTATTTAAGGGAGATGAGAGATATGAATTTAGATCAACTTTTAGATTTCAACGAAAAATTTGTAGACAGCAAAGATTACGAAGCTTATACAACGGACAAGTTCCCGAATAAACGCATGGTTATTTTTACTTGCATGGACACACGTTTAGTGGAACTGCTTCCCAGAGCACTGAATATCCGGAACGGTGATGTGAAAATGGTGAAAAATGCCGGAGCTATTATCCGGAAGCCATTTGACAGTATTATGAAAAGCTTATTAGTGGCTATTTACAGCTTAAAAGCAGAGGAAGTTGTTGTTATCGGTCATCATGGCTGCGGAATGTCCAATGTAGATACAGAAGCGCTACAACAAACTATGCTTGACCGCGGTATATCGGAAGACACGTTACATACCCTGGAGCATTCTGGTATTAACCTTCATAAAGAATTCCATGGTTTCGAGAAAATTGAGGACTCTGTGACTCAAAGTGTAGGAATTATTCGCAATCACCCGCTTCTTCCTAAGGAAGTGAAGGTTCACGGGCTTGTTATTGACCCGGAAACTGGAAAATTAGACGTCGTTTCCAGAGAAGACTAAAATAATACAAAGAAAGGGCCCGCTCATTTTATGAAGCAGGCCCTTTTTAAACATTAAAAATGCTATTAGCTTATTTCTTTTGAATCGATTGAATAATTTCAATAACTTTATCTCTTGATTCTTCACTCTTATATTTTTTCATTTCATCCAGCATGACTGGCGCAGCTTTTTTTAGTGCAGCCGCTTCTTGAATCAGCTTTTCTGTTGTTAACGTCTCCTCTTCAACAACCTTCGCATATTTCTTTTCTTTAAAAGAATTTGCATTAATAATCTGATCTCCCCTGCTTGCCCCGCGAGAAAGCGGGATTAACAGCATCGGCTTTCGCAAAGCTAAAAATTCAAAAATCGCATTGGAGCCGGCACGGGATACAACAAAATCCGTAGCCGCGAAAATATCTTTTAGTTCCTCATGTACGTATTCAAATTGCGCATATCCTGGAACATGAAGAGCTGAATCTACTTTTCCGCTTCCGCAAATATGAATAATTTCAAAATGCGTCAGTAAATCATCCAACGCCTCACGGATCGTTGAATTAATTTTTTCCGATCCGCCGCTTCCCCCCATAACCAAAAGCACGGGTTTTTCTCCTGAAAGCTGGGCAAATGCTAACCCTGCCTTTTTATCACCTGTAAATAATTCATCCCGAATCACCGCTCCAACATAAGCAGCCTTCTTCTCCGGAAGATATTGCATGGTCTCCGGGAATGTCGCCAATACTTTTTTGGTAAATGGAATAGAAAGCTTATTTGCAAGTCCCGGTGTGAAATCAGATTCGTGAATCACTGAGGGGATGCCTCTTAATTTTGCTGCTGCAACTACCGGGACAGAGACAAATCCGCCTTTTGAAAAAACAACAGATGGCTTTCTTTTTCCTAAAATACGGAAAGCCTGCATCGTTCCCTTTAATACCTTAAACGGATCTTTAAAGTTTTCTTTGGACATATAGCGGCGCAGTTTCCCGGTAGATACCGGATGATAGGTCACGCCTTCTAATTTTTCAATCAAGTTCCGTTCGATTCCTTCATAAGAACCGATATAATCTACTTCATAACCCTGCTCCTGATAATATGGTATAAGTGCTAAATTAACAATGACATGGCCGGCAGTTCCGCCGCCAGTAAATAAAATACGTTTTTTATTTCTTTTTTCCATGGATCAATTCATCCTTTCCCAGATTATTATATCAGCGTATAATGGGCAATGCACCTATTAAATGTAATGAAAAACCGAATTACGAAATGTCAGGAAGATGAATGATGTACGAAACAACGAATCGAAGACAAAAAATCAAACTTTTTATTATCATTATGCTGCCAATCCTTGTGACCCAAGTCAGTATGAATCTGATGAATTTTTTTGATACGGTCATGTCCGGCCAAGCCAGCGCCGTTGATTTAGCAGGGGTTGCAATCGGATCCAGCCTTTGGATACCAATTTTAACAGCTGTAAATGGGATTGTTCTCGCAATAACTCCAATTATCTCTCAACTTATTGGCGCCAAAGAGAAAAAAGATATTCCGCAGGTTATTCAGCAGGGTATTTATTTATCTGTCGGTTTATCCTTCATTATTCTCATTGCCGGTTTTTTTGTTTTAGAACCTGTATTACAGCTGATGAGCCTGGAACCGGATGTACATCATGTGGCGAAATATTATTTAATTTTTCTTGCTGCGGGTATTATGCCATTATTTATTTTTCACACAGTCCGAAGCTTTATGGATGGGCTTGGACAGACGAGAGCTTCTATGATTATTATTTTAATTTCTCTGCCAATCAATGCCTTTTTGAACTATATCTTTATTTTTGGCAAACTGGGAATACCGGCATTTGGCGGCATCGGCGCTGGAATTGCAACGAGTATTACCTATTGGATAGTCAGTATCATTTCTTTATATATGATACATAAGGTTGCTCCATTTACATCGTATCAAGTCTTTCAGGTACGCTTTAAACCACAGATTTCCTATTGGCTCAGTCAATTAAAAATTGGTCTGCCAATCGGAATGGCAATGTTTTTTGAAACAAGTATTTTTTCTGTGGTAACGATGATGATGAGTGTGTATGATACAAATACAATTGCAGCCCACCAGGCAGCAATGAACTTTGCCGGATTATTATACATGCTGCCGTTAAGCGTCGGAATGGCGCTTACTATTGCAGTCGGGTTTGAAATAGGAGCGAAACGTTTTCAGGATGCACGAACCTATACGTATCTTGGAATTACAGGCGGGATGATTATTGCTCTATTTATCGGCATTATTTTGTTTGTATTCGATGATGCCGTTGCAGCGCTATACCATAATAACCCAGAAGTGATTGCCTTAACAAAACAATTTATTCTGTTTGCGATATTTTATCAGCTTGCAGATGCCATCGGGGCTCCTATCCAAGGAGCTTTAAGAGGATATAAGGATGTGAACGTCACCCTTATTCTCGCATTAATTTCTTATTGGCTTATCGGCTTGCCGGTTGGATTTTTATTTGCCAAATATACCAATTTTGATGCCTTTGGCTACTGGATTGGAATTATTGTCGGTTTAAGTGCAGGCGCAATTGCTCTGCTGCTCCGACTATTACACATTCAGCGTAAAGCAAAGCGCGGTTGAAAATGTTTTAATAAGAATTATAAAAAGCACCATGAATCATTTTGATTGATTCATGGTGCTTTGATGTTATTCCTACAAGAATAGTCCAACGATGGTTGCTGAAAGAATAGATACCAGTATAGACCCTGCCAAAAGCTTCATTCCAAATTTAGAAACAATGACAGCTTTGGCATTATCAATCCCTTTTACAGTACCTGCGATAATACCGATAGAAGAGAAGTTAGCAAAGCTTGTTAAGAATACTGTTACAATACCAACTGTTTTTTCAGAAAGCTGATCCAGCAATGGTTGTAATTCCAGCATTGCTACAAATTCATTTGTTACAATTTTTGTACCCATAATCGATCCAGCTTGAACAACTTCACCTGGCGCAATTCCCATTAGTACGCCTAGTGGAGAAATAATATAACCAAGAATTTCCTGCAGGGTAATTCCAGCGAAAACAGCTTGGATAATCCAGTTAACCAGTTCTAATGAGGCAATAAAAGCAATTAACATTGCAGCAACAATCAGTGCAATTTTCCCGCCTTCTAATGCACCATTTCCCATTGCTTCGAAAATACTTTTATCCTGACTGACGTCCGAGATATCCACTTTGTCTTCTTCCTTTGGAACGTTTACAGGGGCAATGATTGAAGCGATCATCAAGCAGCTGAACATATTCAACGGCAAAGCAACCAAAACATATTCTGGAGGCAGCATTTGAATATACGCCCCCACGATAGAAGCTGATACAGAACTCATTGCCGAGGCACAGACAATAAATAAACGATTTTCATTTAAATGGTGAAATTGCGAGCGTATTGCAATCAATGCCTCAGATTGACCGAAGAAAACACTATTTACACCATTAAATGATTCAATTCGAGGTAATCCTGTTATTTTGGAAATAACAGCTCCAATATACTTAATAATTATTGGAAGAACTTTTAAATAAGTAAGAACGGAGAGAATGGTTGCAAAAAAGATAATTAAGAGAAGCACATTGAAGAAGAATACGCCGCCCTCTGCCAACTCAAATCCACCTAACACAAATCCAATACCTTCTTGTCCGAACTCAATTAACTTATTGAATAAGTTTGAAATCCACCTGATAATGTCTTCACCAATTGGCGTGGAAAACATAAACCATGTAATAAGCAATTGTATAACTAACATAATACCAATGGCATAGAAGTTGATTCTTTTCTTATCATTCGACATTAAAAATGCTAGGCCGAGTGTAATGATAACTGCCAAAATCCCCAACAAAATGTCCATATTACCGCCTCCTCCACATTATTTCCTGTAAACGCTTTATCATATATAATAAAAAATTTACAGGAAAAGTTTCAAATCTACATATTAAAACAATACAAAACATTGCAATCCCTAAAAAAATAAATGTAATTATTTAATTAAGAACTCCCATTCAATTACTATCATATTAGTAATTGAAAATAATTTCAATGCTTGGAAAAGAGAATTAATAATTAAAAAAATTAGAAATAAATTGTAATATTTAGGATAAATACTCTATTTGTGTCATGTTAAATAAATCATATAATTAGATATTTACTGAAGAGGCTAATTTTACTTTCTTGACATATAAGAAAAAAACAAGAACACCACTTGATTTTTAAAACTTCGGTGTTCTTGCCAAAAAGATTTCCGATGCGACTCTTTTCGATGGGACGAGTAATCGCATTCCCAGTCCCAGTCCCAACCCCGACCTCAGAACGAGAGCCCTTTCTTACTCTTATAAAAAAAGTCTTGATATCAGCTCATATCAAGACTTTTACATTTTTAACCTTCTAGCAATAAATCATATGGATCTTCAAGCATTTCCTTGATTCGAACTAAGAATTGAACGGCTTCTTTTCCATCTACAATACGGTGATCATAGGATAATGCAATATACATCATCGGACGCACTTCAATGGAATCATCCGGCATAGCGATTGGGCGCTTAATGATGTTATGCATTCCCAAAATACCAACCTGCGGCGCATTTAAAATTGGTGTAGACATCATAGAACCAAATGTACCGCCATTTGTAATTGTAAAGGAACCGCCTTGCAAGTCATTTAAGGACAATTTATTGTCACGTGCTTTCGTACCTAAATCAACGATATCCTGCTCAATTCCTGCAAAGTCCTTGCGATCTGCGTCACGAACAACCGGAACAACAAGACCATCATCTGTAGAAACGGCAATACCGATATCATAGAATTTTTTAATGACTAATTCATTGCCTTGGATTTCTGCATTCAGAAGCGGGAATTCTTTTAATGCTCCTACTACAGCTTTAGCAAAGAAAGACATAAACCCTAGCTTGACACCATTTTTCTCTAGGAATTTATCTTTTCGCTGCTTACGAAGCTCCATTACAGAAGTCATATCTACTTCATTAAATGTAGTTAACATAGCTGTATTATGCTGTACTTCTACAAGGTTTTTAGCAATTGTTTGGCGGCGGCGTGTCATTTTAACACGTTCTACCGGCTTATCAAACTCTGTTTTCTCTGATTTAGGCTCTTCTTTTTTCGCCGGCTTCGATGGCGCAGACTCTTTTTTAGGAGCATTATTATGAGCATTCACATCGTCTGGACGAACTCTGCCAAGCGGATCACGTGTTTGTACTTCACTTAAGTCAATACCCAGTTCGCGAGCGCGTTTTCTTGCTGCAGGAGAAGCAATCACATCACCATTACTTTGTTCAGGTGCAGCTTCCTGTTTAGGCTCTTCTTTAGGAGCTTCTTTAGGAGCTTCTTCATTTTTATCAGCTTCTTCTGTCTTACTTTCTTCCTTGCCGGAAGATGCACCCGCTTCGCCATTTTCATCTAATTTGCCGATGATATCTCCTACAGAAACATCCTCGCCCTCATTACTGGTAATTTCAGCGATAACACCAGAAAATTCTGAGTTGACTTCCACGTTTACTTTATCCGTCTCTAACTCTACAATTGCATCGCCTTTCTCTACTTTATCGCCTTCTTTTACAAGCCATTCTGCTATTGTTCCTTCTGTAATAGATTCCGCTAATTCAGGTATTTTAATTTCTTGCACTTTATTTTCCTCCTTCAAATTCGTTCAATGCCTGGTCAATAATATATTGATGCGCTGTTTTATGCACAGTAGGTATGCCTCCAGCTGGTGCTGCACGCTTCGGTCTGCTGATAACGTGTAATTCCTGATCCTCTTCAAGAAGCTCTCTTAAATAATCATCTACAAAATCCCATGAACCCATATTTTTTGGCTCTTCTTGCACCCAGACGATTTCTTTTAAGTTAGGAAGTTTTTGGATTTCTTCTTGAATTGCTTTTTTAGGGAACGGATAGATTTGCTCTACACGTAAGGCGCGAATCCAATCGCAGTTCGCTTCTGCTTCTTCCATTTCCCCTTCAATATCAATCATTATTTTACCGCTTCCCAATAACAGACGTGTCGCTTTTTTCGGATCTGTATCAAAGTATGGTTGTTCACGCAACGTTTTAAATCCACCGGTCGTAAACTCTTCCGCACTGGAAGCCATCTTATAATCTCTGATAAGACTGCTTTTCGGTGTCATCAGAATCAAAGGACGTGCCTCTGGACGGGAACGCATTGCTGCCTGACGACGAAGCAGATGGAATAACTGCGCTGAGGAAGTAACATTCGCTACGATCCAGTTATTCTCTGCAGCCATCTGTAAATAACGTTCTAAGCGGGCACTGGAATGCTCTGGCCCTTGTCCTTCATACCCATGAGGAAGCAGCAATACCATATTTGATTTTTCATCCCATTTCGCTCTCGCTGAAGCAATAAATTGGTCAATAATCACCTGACCCGCATTGGCAAAATCACCGAATTGTGCTTCCCAGATAACAAGTGTGCTTGGAGAATACACACTATAGCCATATTCAAAGCCTAAAACTCCTGTTTCTGATAGCGGACTGTTGCGAACATCAAAGGAGGCTTTGACATCTGACAATCCATGCATCGGACTATATTTTTCACCTGTATTCACATCATGCAGGACAACATGGCGATGCGCAAAGGTTCCTCTTTCTGTATCCTGACCTGTTAATCGAATTGGTGTGCCATCTTTTAATATAGAGGCAAATGCTAACGCTTCCCCGGTTCCCCAGTCAGCTTTGTTTCCTTCTTCTAATGCATCTTCTCTGCGCTTCAGAATTCTTTCGGTTTTCTTAAAGCCTTCAAAACCTTCCGGACGTTTTAGAAGTTCTTTATTGATTCCCTTTAAAGTCTCTAAATCTACTGCAGTTTCAAATTGATCTAATCTATTAGATAATACTTCCGGCATAGACTTCGGCTGCGGCTCACCTATTTCCGTTTCTGTCATGCCCTTGTAAATATCAGACAGTTTTGTATCAATCTCGTTTTTAATTTCGTCAAATCCGCCGGATTCCAATAGGTTTCTTTCTTCCATCGCACGTGCGAACAAGGTAGATACCGATGGATGATTATCGATTTCACTGTACAATTGCGGCTGTGTCGTTCTCGGCTCATCCATTTCATTATGTCCATAACGGCGATAACCTACTAAATCAATTAAAACATCTTTATGGAATTTTTTACGATACTCACAAGCTATTTTCACTGCAGAAATACAAGAAATCGGATCATCTGCACTGACCCGGATAATCGGAATTTCAAAACCTTTAGCCAAATCACTTGCATAGCGTGTAGAGCGTCCGTCTACGCGGTCTGTTGTATAACCAAGCTGGTTATTCGCAATCAGGTGAACAGTTCCGCCTGTTGTATACCCCGGCAATCCGCTTAAATTAAGCGTTTCTGCAACGACACCTTCCCCGATAAAGGCTGCATCCCCATGAATAATCAGCGGCATTGCTTTATTCGTATCTCTAACAGGATAACCGCTTACATCACGTTCATCCTGTGCCGCACGGGCAAATCCTTCCACAACCGGGTTGACAAATTCAAGGTGTGACGGATTATGCGCAAGTGTAATTTTTGTGTTTACTTTACTTCCATGGATAACTTCTTTTTCTGCTCCAAAATGATATTTTACGTCTCCGGTCCAGCCATAGTTAATTGCTTTAGAACCTTCTGACGGCATCAATTCCTTGTCTCTTGTATAATTAAACTCGGAAAAAATCTTATCATATGGCTTTTTCAATACATTCGCAAGCACAGCTAAACGTCCGCGGTGCGCCATTCCCATCATTACATGTTCAATGTTATCTTCGTTTGCATATTTTACGAGATAGTCGATCATCGGAACCATTGACTCTAAGCCTTCGATGGAAAAACGCTTTTGGCCGACAAATGTTTTATGAAGGAATTTTTCAAAACCCTCTACTTCATATAAACGCTTTAAAATATCCTTTCTGTCCTCTTGATCAGGATCAAATCTTGCATTTCCTTCTTCAATCAAATCAAACAGCCAGGTCCGCTCTTCATCATTATTGACATGGTCATACTCAAACGTAATAGTTCCTGTATAGTATTTCTTCAGCAGGTTAATAACATCCAAACCTGTTTGAACATCTTCTTTTTCCCGTTCCCAGATCCAGGAGGCCGGGATTTTTTTCAAATCTTCTTCTGTTAAATTGTAATGCTTTAAATCAAGCATTACGGACGGAGCACTTTTATAGCCGCCAACAGAATAAATATCCGCATCTGTATGACCGTAACGCCGAATAGCCTCAACAAGTTTGATTGCTGAGGTTAATTTCGTCACATCAAAATCTTCTGATATATTCCCATTGGAAGCTGTTTGTTCACTGATAGGAAAGACTACTTCTGCCCCTGTCATCCAAGCAGGCGCTCCATATGCATCAAACAATGCTTTAATAGAAGATTCCACTTGTTCTGGATCTTCTTTGTACAATTCATACTGTTGTTCTAAATACCCCGCATTTGGTCCGTGAAACTGTCCCCAAAATTTTTCTGCAGACTCTTCATTTCCTGGCACGACTGATACCCCCATTGAATTAACTAATCCGTTCGTGAAAACGGTTCAAATTATTAATAATCCTATTGATTTCTTTACACCAACTAATATACATGATTTTTAAGGAGGTTACAAGGAATCAGAACCGATTTATTGGGATAATTCGACATTTTCTATTCTTCCATAAAAATATATCAAAACAGTCCCTTTTTTATATTTTTCTAACAATTAATTCAGTGACTTTTGAACACATATTTTCCGGTAAAAATACATTTAATTAAAATTAATATAGGAATAGTTCACAACCAGTGATTTTTCCGTTATAATAAGGACAAATTAGTAAACAAAACTTCATTCTGTCAGAGCATTTCGATTTCTGCAGATTGGCAGTTACATGCTTCAGGCTTGCAGGCAGTTCTTCATTCTTCTTTCAACAATTTCTATAACAGAAGAGATATGTTTACATACAGCTGCTGCAAGATAAAAGCGTATCCATAACCCAAATGAAAATACAACGCATTTCTTTATGATGTAAAATTGGATACCATCACTACATAAAAGGAGGAATCTTATCATGAAATTAGCATTGATTTTAGGAGTTGCTGTTACATTTATTGTTTCCTGTTTTTCAGCTGGCTACGAAGCAAAACCGGGAGTACCAAAAGAAGATCAGCGTACTTAAGATTTAAAATAACTTTATAGAAATCACTTTATGTACAATCAAAAAAAGATGCCTCCATTTTGCGGAGACATCTTTTTTAATGTAAATCAGGAAACCCCTGCTGTCTTAACGCTTCATAGATAATAATGGAAGCTGTATTGGACAGATTTAATGAACGAACCTCGTCATTCATATGAATTCGCAGGCATTTATCTTCTTTATCTGTCAGCAGTTCCCGCGGGATCCCTGTAGACTCTTTTCCAAATACAAAAAATTGATCCAGCTCCACGGAGGAAAAATCAAAATCAGTATAATATTTGGTTCCAAAGTTCTCTATATAGTAAAAGCTCCCTGCCGGATAGGTTTGATATAATTCATCGATGGAATCATATTCTTTAACATCAACATGCTCCCAGTAATCCAAACCGGCGCGACGCACCATTTTACTGTCTGTTGAAAAGCCAAGCGGACGGATAAGGTGTAACGTCGTCCCGGTCGCTAAACATGTTCTCCCGATATTCCCCGTATTTGCCGGGATTTCTGGTTCAAATAATACTACATGCAAACTCACCATTCATTCTCCTTCAATTGCAAATTCTAAAAGTGGATATCCCTAAAAGCTGGTTCTCTTCTTTCTATCCCAAAATCAATTATACACTAACTTATCTCAATCCGAAAAAACTTATATTCAATTTCCGGAGTCCAGGCAGCCGAGTCCTCATAAGACCAATAACGGTTGCGGCTGTTATCGGTATGCGCATTGACAAGCGGCATATTATCAGCATCTTTAGCTACTACAATCGTTGTATGATTCCATGTACCGTCGCCTTCAAAATCATAGCAAATCACATCTCCGGGATTTAATTCTTCCGGTGTTTGCATCTCGATTCCCCTGATTCCGCGTTCTGAACCGCTTAAATACCATCTGAACGAATGCGCCACAGACCAGCTGAAGCTCCAAGAATCTTTTCCATACCACCAGCCCCGCTCCCGGACCGGCTCCCCCCACATCGGGCCTCCTCCCGCCCGCAGACATTGGGAAATGTAATTCGTGCAATCATCTTCAAAGCGACGATATTCCGGATTATAGCTGTTCCACCAGCGCTCTGCATATTTCACTGCTCCCAGCCGGTTATATTCTATTTCACGATTATTATCCTTGAGGTTTCCTTGTTTTAATACAGGGGGCTGATTACTGCCGTTTTCCGCTGGAGGCTTTTCAATCGATTGATGTCTGATTTCTCTATCCGATTGTTTCACAAGCTGATAAGGGACGACCTGCTCTTCCGTATAAAAAAAATCGCCCTGCTTCATTAAATATACCAAGTGTACCGCATATCGCGTGCTTCTGGTTGTGTCATAGGACTGTTTGCTGAAGACGAGGCCTTTTCCTTTTATCTTCACAATTTGCGCCTTTCGCTTCTTACAAAGTCTCTGCTTCTTACGCCACCAATCTTGGCCCTCCTTGCTGCCCTCGAAAAATTGCTGCCAATATGTTGTAATATCGCCCATAAAAAATCGCCTCCTCATCACAGCTTATGCATAAAGGAGGCGAATTAGGTCTTAGAAACCGCTGGAATGGCCGTGAGTATTTCTTCTACTTTACTGTCATGGCCGACAGCGCATTTTCCATTTCAAATTGTACTTGTTCATGATTCTCTTTTTCCAGGGCTTTAGAGAGCGCTTCTCTCGCAGCATCTGTTCCTATCTTCCCTAATGACCAGGCAGCAGTACCACGAATAACCGGCCGCGGATCGTTTTCCATAACAGCTATTAAATCAGTTTCCGCGGATGCTTCTTTATAATGGCCCAACGCTAAAATAACATTACGCTGAATCGGCTTTTTCCCTCTCCAAAAGCCGGACATATGCCCGAACTTTTCTTTAAACTCCCGATTTGATAAATGAAGCATTGGTTTAAGTCTTGGTTTAACCAATTCTGGCTCTGGCTCTAATTCCTGGTGGAAATGAGAATCTTTATCCCGGTTCCAGGGACATACCTGCTGACACGTATCACATCCGTATAAACGATTTCCTATCTTATTACGGAATTCCTCCGGCAGAAAATCCTTTGTCTGGGTTAAAAACGCAATACAGCGCTGCGCATTCAATTGTCCTCCTTGTACAATAGCACCTGTAGGACAGGCATCTAAACAAATTGTACAATCACCACAGCCGTCCTCTACCGGCGAGTCAGGGATAAACGGAATATTAGTCAGCATTTCTCCCAGATAAACAAACGAGCCATATTCCTTGGTAATAATGGAGGTATTTTTTCCGCTGAAGCCAATGCCGGCTCGTTCAGCTACAGCCCGGTCGCTTAATTCCCCAGTATCTACCATTGACTTGATAACAGCATCCGGCACTTTATCTTTTATATACTCTCCCAGCTTATCCAGCCGTTCCCGCAAGGCAACATGGTAGTCAATCCCCCATGAAGCACGGGCAAAAATGCCGCGTCTGTCTCCTTTTGTCCCTCTCGGTGTTGTTTCCATTCTCGAAGGATAGGCGACGGCAATGGAGATGATAGACTTCGCTTCCGGCAGTAAC
The DNA here is from genome assembly GCF_000821065.1 of Oceanobacillus oncorhynchi. GTDB lineage: Bacteria > Bacillota > Bacilli > Bacillales > Amphibacillaceae > Oceanobacillus > Oceanobacillus oncorhynchi. Next base: position 3,400,192 of record NZ_CDGG01000001.1, on the reverse strand, counting down.
CGCCTGGGCTCCGTTCTTTCCTCAATACTCCCTTTTTCAAAACCAGATTGGTATTTTAGTTCTTGCTGACGTCTTAACCGTTCTTTCATTTCTGTAAAAATATCAGCCGTTGCAAAACCAATTTTATCGATACCGATTGTTTTCGCGTAGGCCTGGATATCCTTTTTCAGCTCTTCTACTTTCACCATACCGCCTCCCTTCTATTATTTTTTATCCTGATGAACTCGCTTTAAACATCCGGACCGGGATTTCAGTTATGCATCCATGAAAAATCTTGCTCTTCGCATCCGGTTCAATACCGCAGCAATTTCATTTTTCCTTGGTCTGGCTAAATCTCCTGGATGTTTCCCGTTGCTTTTCGTCAAAGTTTCCAATCCTTGATCCATTTTTTTATCAATCTGATCGATCAATGCTGCAAACGAAGAAAAATGCTTCTTTTCATTCCGGTAAAGATATTGGATAATCTCTGCAATCATTCTTGTTTGCGAAGCATCTACCAGCTGTTCCGTATAAGCAAAAGAAATGGGTTCTTTTCCAAATAGAATTTGAAATTGGCCTTTAGCCTGGATTTTAAACCTTTTATCTGTCTGCTTCGGAAATGTAGAAGCAGACAGATGCCGCTTTTCTACGTTCTTGAAATTCGTCTGCTCTACCTTACTATCGGCAATAGGATCTTCTTTTATAATTTCCTGTGCTCTTTGTGTGACATTCTTTGGCTTATATTCCTCCATAAGAATAACCGTATCTGCCACGGCAAAATATTCTCCTGAGCCGCCAGTTACTAAAATAACTGATTTATCTGCTTCATCGACTAATTGTCTGATACGGTGTATAAATGGGGTGATTGGTTCATTTTTATGATCAATCAGTTTTTGCATGCGGCTGTCGCGAATCATAAAATTGGTTGCGCTGGTATCCTCGTCAATCAGCAGGGTGTCTGCTCCAATCTCTAAAGCTTCCATCACGTTTGCCGCCTGAGAAGTACTTCCGCTTGCATTACTTGTTGAAAAAGCAGTTGTATCTTTTCCATGCGGAAGGTTAGAAATAAATGGAGAAATATTCACCGATGAGATTTCCCTTCCATCTTCTGCCCGAATTTTGACAGCACTCGGGTCTGTACAGATAAATTCCCGGCCATCTCCCTCGCAATGAGGATAAACGCCGCGTTCGATCGCTTGAAGCAGTGTACTCTTCCCGTGATAACCGCCTCCGGTAATCAAGGTGACTCCCTGCTTGACCGCCATTCCTGTTATTGTTTTGCCATGAGGAAGCTTTAATTCTACCTCATCCTCCTGCGGACTTTGAAAAGCAATCGCACCTTTGGCAGGCAGATTACTTACGCCGCTTTTTCTTGGCAATACAGAGCCATTGGCAATAAAGCTCACCCAATTATTTTCTTTCATTGCTTGCCATATGGCCTCTTGCTGATCAGCTAATTGAACCGCCTGCTGAATCGTTTTATCCTGAATATGAAAAACAGAATGCTCGATGATAGATGGAATTACCTCATCGAATAACTTGATTGCTTCCTTTCCATTAATGGATCGTCCATTAGCCGGCAGACCTGCAGACAGACAAACCGTTAATCCCTGCTCGGAAATACGTACTGCTGTCCGCTCTAATATCTCCTGGCCCGGTCCATCAAAAGCAATCATGCCGCTTTTGCCAGAACCTTTAATAAATGTTTTATTTTGATACACTGCTTTATCAATCACTCTCGCAAACGCATCCTCTACTGCTATCTGTCGAGATTTTGTTTCCAGCCACTCAGCAGCTATATGCCGTTCCTTCTCTGGAATCCCGATTCTTATTTTAGAAGGGCTGGCAAATGGGTCTCCTTGAACATAGTCGATATAAAGTGTATACCTCGGATACGTGTAGCTTCCCGCAATTTGTTTATATGCTTTGTAGCTTTTTCGGTCAATTTGTAATAAATTATTTTCAAGACGCTTCATCCTGGCTCCTCCATTCTGCTTTATTCTTTATAAACAGGGTACTATACTTAAAGTGCAAGTTCAAAAAGTCCGGTAAATAGGACCAAGAAGTTCAAGGCGACGAGCTATTTCCAAACGGACTTCCACAGGATGTGGTGACTTCTGTGTTGTCCACAGGACGTGGACGGTTTTAACAGAAGTTCCTCTTTGTTTTATAATACGTGAGTAACGGTTTTGGTGGGGCGAGTAATCGCAGTCCCATTGGAAATAGCTTGTCAACGCACTTCCGCAGGATGCGGTGGCTTCTGCGCTGCCCACACGACGTGGGCGTTCTTAGTAGAAGATCCTTTTCCCGACGTGTCATTTTTATTGGATTTTTTGAACTTCCTCTTATAGGTGAGGAAACAAATATTTTACAAAATAAAAACGCAACACTTCGTAGACTAAGTACGAAACACTGCGTTATCACATATGTATGGAGCGGGTGAAGGGAATCGAACCCTCATCATCAGCTTGGAAGGCTGAGGTTTTACCACTAAACTACACCCGCATGATTTATAGTTGTTTTCAACGACAAAATTTATTATAGCAACGTATTCGATAAAAATCAACAATAAATTTAATTTTTTTCATGAAAACTTAACCGAAAATTAATATTTAATGAAAATATACCTAAGAATAATTTATAATACCAGTGCATATACTTCTATAATGCCCAAATGTTTCTCGTATAATCTGTTTACATTCGTCTGGTCGCGTAATAAACTATTATTATGCTTCACGGAGAGGAGAATTTTAAAATGTCAGTATATTCAACCATTCTTACCCAATCGGAATTTGTAGATAAGGATAGTCTCAGCTACCCATTTGAAGAAAGAGGATTACAGTTTGGCGATGGCGTTTATGAAGTGATTCGGATTTATAAAGGAGAGTATTATCTCCTGAAAGAACATGTGGATCGCCTGTACCGTTCTGCCGAAGCCATCAAAATCAAGATCCCTTATCATAAAGAAAAGATGACAGACCTATTACATCAATTAATGGAAAAAAATAATATGAAAAATGATGGAAAGGTGTATATGCAAATCACACGCGGCTCAGCTCCCCGGGATCATGCCTTTCCATATGAAGTCACACCTAATATCTATGCTTACCTTCAGGATCTGCCCAGAAATGAAAAGATTCTGGAGAACGGGGTAAAGACCATCTCACAGCGTGATGTCCGATGGGAAAACTGTTATATCAAAAGCTTAAATCTGCTGCCAAACGTTTTAGCAAAGCAGACAGCAAAAGAAAATAATTGCTATGAAGCCATTCTGCATCGAGATGGCGTGGTAACAGAATGCAGCTCTTCCAATATCTATCTCGTAAAAGACGGAAAAGTATACACGCATCCAGCTACTAATAATATTTTACATGGATGTGTACGAATGGCAGTGGAGCGCTTTTTAAAAGCTGAAAATATTCCGCTGATTGAAGAGGCTTTCCAAATTGAAGATATCCAGCATGCAGATGAAATGTTTTTATCCAGCAGTACATCAGAGGTACTGCCTGTTATTCAGCTCGACAATGTAGTTGTCGGAAATGGTGAACCCGGGAAAATTACCCGTACCTTGCAAAGAGCGTATGAACAGGATGCTAAAATTACTGATAAGTTAATTAAAAATGTGTAATGAAAACTGTCGCCTTGACCATGGGCGGCAGTTTTATTATCCTGATATAAATATCCGGAAACCCTGCTAATGACAGCCTTACATCACATCGACTAGTTAATCATATTACTCTTCCCACTGCGTTCATTTAAATAATGGATTCCTTTTTTAATCGAATATAATTTGCGGTGATATTAAGTTATTTCTTTTATTATCAAGACTCCAACCGTAAAAAATAAGAAGATAAACATATTAGTCATGTATAATATCCTTCTCTTCTTTACTTTTTTCCACAATCACGCCCGATTTCTTAATATTCCAGATGGGAGGTATCATTAAATTTATTCACTACATTCTGCTGAAAACTATTTTGGCTTAAAACAGTTACACCACCTGCTGATGAAGAAAAGTATGCATTAACAATCATCTCTGGTTCAAATTTCAACCACCAGGCTAGTATGTACCCTAATGTTCCTCCGCGTGTAACAATTAAAATGCTTTTCTCATTTTCTAATTCACATATCCTATCCATACAATTGGAAACCCGACTATAAAATTCTCGCCAGGTTTCACCGCTTTGAAATTCCCGATAATCTAGATCAAATTCACTTTTTGCTCTGGGATTTCTATTTGCTCTTGCCCAATCCTTTGTTTTCCCTGCAGCAACACCACTGTTTATTTCACGTAATCCTTTTTCCTGAATAACGTCTAATTTTAATTCTGCTCCAACTATATCTGCTGTTTGGAACGCCCTTAATAGATCAGATGAATACAAGACACAGGCATTTTTCTCCACAAATTCTTTTAATTTTTCTCCAATTTTTTTCGCTTGACCCTTTCCTGCTTCAGTTAAAGGAGTATCTGTCCAACCACCCGACATATTATTTAGATGATGTTCCGATTGACAATGCTGTATCAAGATAATATTGCTCATTTTGTCCTCCCCGCTTTTAATTAAATTATACTTAATTCCCAATCTGAGCAGTTTGTTTAATATTGATTTCCCTTATTAACAACAATATCTTTTTATTAAAATCGAAATTCTTGTAAAAGGTATTTAACTACTCTTCCTTTTAGAGATAATTAGTATAGTATTTAACTAACATCCGTCATTTCAGTTCAAATGTTATCTTTTTCATACATTCTCTTTTGAGGATAAAGATAGACTTCCTATGTACCCATCGTCATAACTTCCAAATTAGTTTTATCCTATTCCTGTATATGTATATCTATGACAAGATCGCAACCGAACACGCTCATTTTTTATAGTCTTTAAAATATAAGCAAAATGCTAAAATCAACGACAATTCATTTCCCGATTATTTGATATAAAAGAAAGACTATAACAATCGTTATTACTAGGCTGACTGCTATAATTTTCAAGAAGGATTTCCGTTTTATTTTACTAGGTTGTTCTACTTTCATTGCTTCTTTTTCCACTTGATAAGAAAGCATCTTCGACGGCACCGTATCTGATGCCGTTATTCCAAACAGCTGTCTGTGCTCTGCTATTTCAAACATACGCTCATCTGTTACTGCTCCAAACGTACGTCTGTCCAGTTCCTTCAGCAGTTTTGCTCTATCCTTCCGCTTGATTAAGCTTAATAAAAAATTTACTTTTATAATATGAGGAATCTCGTCTATTTGTAAACGCTTGGCTAATAGCTTTCCTGCAACTAAACGTTTTCGAAATGCTTTATATTCTTCTTTATCCGCTAAATAAATTTCTATCGAACTGGTAAATTGATGTTTATATATTTGATACCTTTTAATATCCTGCCATTGAATAAAAATCGCACGTTTTAATGGATGTTTGATAATAAACATATCCTTTGTCAGCGTGAGATACGGTTTTAAATCAACAAGCATTTTAATCGCAAGAAGTGTGGAACCCCCAAAAATCAAGGGAAGGATAGTAAAAATATAACCATCTACCGTATTCCCTTCCTTAAAAGAATAGATACATACCGCCATTCCCAGTATAAAATAAGTAAGAGAGAGAATAAGAGCTAAAAAACTCTTCCCTTTTGATACGTATAAATAAACTTCCTGTGCACCCAACATCATAACCTCCGAATCAATTTCGTATCACTCTATTGATTCTTTATTTTACCATATTTTACTTGATATACATTTAAAAAATATACAAATAAGCTCTATAGCTAATCCCACCTGTACAGTTAATCCTCATTGATTCGCATTCCGAAATAGTTTAAACTAAAATCATATAGAATGAAATTCATTTAAAAATTGAGGAGGAATTACATGTCTGCATCAACAGAAAAAAGACCCGTTACCACAACCGATTTTCAGAATATTAAGGTTCTTAGTGAACCGGAGTTTATTTCAAAAAATAAATATAGTTATGTCATCACCTCTGTGAATGAAGATAAAGACTATGAATCACAGATTTATGTACATAACTTGAAAGATGATTCTCACAAGCAATGGACTACAGACAATCATCGGAATCACACGTTCCGCGTTTCTCCGAATAAGGATAAATCCTTCTTCCTTTCCAGCCGCAGCGGAGCTTCACAGATTTGGCTAATAGCTGTTGACGGCGGGGAAGCAAAACAGATTACTACTTTTCCAAACGGCGTCTCCTCCCCTGTCTGGGCAAACGACGGAAAGTCGATTATATTCTGCTCCTTTCTGGAAAAAGATGATGATATTGCTTCCTTAAAAGAGTTAAGCAACGAAGAAAAAAAGGCAAAACAAAAAGAAGCACAAACAAAACCGCTTATTATCGACCGTTTAAAGTACAAGTCGGATGCCAGAGGATTCCATGACCAATCCACTGTACAAATCATCCAATATGATATAAACGCAGACAAATTTTATCAGTTTACAACCCAAGAGGCAGATCATCATTTGGTTGACCTTGCACCGAACGGCGAACATCTTGTCTTTGCAGCTAATTTTGAAGAAGATGCGGATGCTTCCCTGGTTTCTGATTTATATTTACTGGAGCTGCAGTCAAAGGAAATAACTAAATTAACAGACAGTAAAGGCAGCTACCACGACGCCAAATTCTCCAGAGACAGTAAAAAAATTATTGCTTGCGGGCATGAGTTTGAATATGCAGGCGCAACGCTCACTAAGCTGTTTCTATACGATGTAGAAAGCAAAGAAAGAAAATTGCTTTCTGGAGATTGGAGCATCCAGCCAGGTGATACAATGGTCGCGGACATGCGTCTTGGCAGCTCGGAAACTGGTCCTGTCTGGTCACATGACAATGCATCCATTTATTTTCTTGGAACAGATGCTGGAGCTGTCAATCTATATGAAACAGATTTAGAAGGAAATTTAAAAACACGTTACAGCGATGATAATCACGTATTCGGCTTTTCTTATCATCCAGAGACAGACAGCTTTATTTTAGGAATCAGCAAACCAAAAGATCCTTGTAATTTTTATAAGCTGGATGCAGATAATACCTTAAAGCAGCTGACAGATGTAAATAAAGCCTTTATTCATGAAGCAGCTTTAAGTGAACCAGAAGAAATCTCCTATACATCAAGCGATGGCTTAGAAATTCAAGGCTGGCTGCTTCGCCCTTACGGCTTTCAGGAGGGAAAGAAATATCCATTTGTTCTGGAGGTTCACGGCGGTCCGCATGCCATGTACGGTCAAACCTTCTTCCATGAACTCCAGCTTCTTGCAGCGAAAGGATATGTTGTCCTTTATACCAATCCGCGCGGCAGCCATGGGTATGGACAGGAATTTGTTAACGGGGTGCGGGAGAACTATGGCAAAGGAGATTATCGCGATCTGATGGAGGCGGTCGATTATTGCTTAGAACAGTATTCCTTCATTGATGAAAACCGTTTGGGTATGACCGGCGGAAGCTACGGCGGGTTTATGACGAACTGGATTGTCGGTCATACGAACCGTTTCAAAGCAGCAGTGACACAACGATCCATTTCCAATTGGTTAAGCTTTTATGGAGTCAGTGATATCGGCTTCTTCTTTACCAAGTGGGAGCACGGCGTGAATTTATTAGAGGATCCAACCGGACTGTGGGATATATCTCCGTTGAAATATGCAGAAAACGTGGAGACACCGCTTCTTATCCTGCATGGTGAAAAAGATTATCGTTGTCCAATCGAACAGGGAGAACAATTGTTTATCACATTAAAGCATTTAAATAAAGAAGTGGAATTCGTCCGTTTCCCGGATGCTAATCATGAATTAAGCCGAAGCGGCAATCCATCTCTGCGTACAGCCCGGCTGGAAAATATCTGTCGCTGGTTTAATAAATATTTGTAAAACGAAGCTTCACTCAACGGAAGTTTTGCAGATGGCTTCTCAGCAATAAGCATAATGTCTATTAAAAAATAGAGGCGACAATTTCTGTCAGCCTCTATTTTTAATTATCCTATGATGATACACTGCCAACTTTTGGCGCGTGATAACCCTCCTGCGTTCGCAATGTCTGTAAATACGTCTGTAAGGATTGAATATCTTCATTCTTCAAGTGCTGGTATTGCCATACGAGCTTTGCCGTTTCCAGACTGGTGAAATACGGAATATTCAGCTGTGTACAAAGCTCTCTCAATTGAAAACCAAATCGTTCTTTATCTCTGCCGACGCTTGGCACATTAATCACATAGGCAGGCGGATCTTGTAAAAACAGCTTTTTGAGGTTAGCTATTTCACGGTTTACCGCAGTAGAAGGAATCTGGTTTTTCTCCAGGTAAGTACTCGTTCCCTGTGTAGCGATTATTTCTGTGTTTCCGGCAATTTCCTGAATAAACGGGATGCTTTCTTCCTTATGGTGATCACTGATCGATACAAACCATTTTTTTGTATCATGCAGCTTGTGCTGGGAAGGAAACACCGCCTTACGAATTGCTTTTTCCAGCGTTATATCCATCCCGATAGCTTCCCCGGTTGATTTCATTTCCGGACCTAAAATATGGTCAACACCTTTTAATTTATTCTTAGAAAAGACAGGTGCTTTCACCGTGTAATATTCCGGCTCCTGGTAAGAAGAGAATTCTTTCATAAAATCCTGCAGAGACTCCCCTAATTGTGCATTGACAGCTAAAGCCACCAGCGGAATCCCTGTTACCTTGCTGACAACCGGAACCGTACGGGAAGATCTAGGGTTTACTTCCAGAACATATACTTCATCTTGGTAAAGAACAAACTGGATATTCATCATCCCGATAATCGGAAGCTCTCTGGAAATCTTTTTAGAGATTTGATAGATTTGCGCTTTTTGCTGATCCGTTAATGTGATAGCCGGGAATACGCTCGTACTGTCTCCTGAATGCACCCCTGCTTTTTCAATATGTTCAAAGATCCCTGGGATAATCACATTTTCTCCATCGCTCACGACATCGACTTCACATTCTAATCCAGGCATATAGGAATCCATTAATAACGGCCAGCATTGATCGTAGGTATCTACCTGTACTCTTTGTACATTGCTGAGTAATTCTTCTTTATTGTAACAGACAAACATCGACTGACCGCCAATCACATAAGATGGACGAATCAGAACAGGATATCCGAGCTGATGGGCTGCTTCCTTTGCTTCATCCACACTATGGACAATTTCGCCATGAATGTGAGCAATATCTAATTGCTCTAAGAAGGTATAAAATTGCTCTCTGTCTTCCATTTTATCCATATTTTCAGGCGCTGTTCCTAAAACAGAAACACCGGCTTCTTTTAACTGATTCATAAGGTTAATAGCTGTCTGTCCGCCAAATTGGACGAGGACGTCTTGAATATTCTCTTTTTCCATGACATTTAGTACATCCTCCAGAGCCAATGGTTCAAAATAAAGGCGATCAGCTACTGTATAGTCCGTACTCACCGTTTCCGGGTTATTATTGATCATAATTGCCTCATACCCGGCTTTTTGCAGTGCCTGCACAGCATGCACAGAGCAATAGTCGAATTCAACCCCCTGCCCGATACGGATAGGACCAGATCCGATAACCAGCGCTTTTTTCTTATCCGATACGGTCTGCACTTGATTGGATCCTGACCAGGTTGAATAAAAATAGGTAGAATGTTTCCCCGACGTTCCCGGGCACGTATCAACAAAACGATAATTAGGCGACAACCCATGATTTTTATAAAATTCACGCAGTACAGCCGGTTCAATATGGAGAAGTTTTGCTAATTGGACATCACTGATATTATACTGCTTTGCCTGCAAGATTTTCTCTTCTGTTATATTCTCCCAGCCGGTTGCTGCCAATTCCTTTTCCAATTGGATGATAGCTGCTATTTTTTCCAGAAAATAAGGCTGGATCAGTGTCCGCTTTGCAATCTCATCTACAGAGAATTGGCGCCATAAGGCTTCACCGATAGCGAAAAGACGTAAATCATTCGGCTCTTCAAGCAATGCTGTCAATGCGTCATCTGACTTTTCTGCAAAGGCTGTCCAGCGGAAGGATTGAATATTCATTTCCAGAGAGCGGACCGCTTTATTTAATGCGCCTTCGAAGGTTTTATCTAAGGACATGACTTCTCCTGTTGCTTTCATTTGTGTTCCAAGCGTACGATCTGCTTCGGAAAATTTATCAAATGGAAAACGCGGGATTTTTACAACGGTATAATCCAAATCCGGTGTAAAATGAAGATAGGTCGCTCCGCTGACGGGATCAACTAATTCATCCAAATGATAGCCGACTGCACATTTTGCTGCCACTCTGGCAATCGGATAGCCTGTTGCTTTCGAAGCCAGTGCAGAAGAACGGCTAACGCGGGGATTTACTTCGATAATACAATATTCATTTGTTTCCGGATGGAAGGCAAATTGAATGTTACAGCCGCCCACCACTTCCAGCGCACGAATTATTTTTATCGACGCGTCACGCAGGATTTTACTTTGTTCAGCAGTTAATGTCTGAGCAGGAGCGACTACAATGGAATCGCCGGTATGCACACCGACAGGATCGACATTCTCCATGTCACAAATAATTTGGCATGCGTCATTCTCATCGCGCATCACTTCATACTCCATCTCTTTCCAGCCTTTAATGCTGCGCTCAACAAGCACCTGCGTAATCGGGCTTAGATGGAGCCCCTTTGCCAACAGCTCGCAAAATTCTTCCTTATTATTTGCAAATCCTCCGCCTTCTCCGCCAAGAGTATAAGCTGGACGGAGAATAACCGGATAGCCTATCTTCTCTGCAAACGCCAGGCCATCCTCTATATTTGTCACAATTTGTGATTCAGAAATGGGCTCCTTGATGGAAATCATTAAATCTCTGAATTTTTCTCTGTCCTCTCCCTTTTGTATGGAAGCAATGGAGGTCCCGAGCAGGGTTACATCGTGTTTCTTCAGAATCCCTTTCTCATGAAGCTCTAAGGATAGATTTAACCCTGTCTGCCCGCCTAAGGTTCCAATTAAACCATCCGGCTTTTCCTTTTCAATAATTTTTTCGACGACCTCTACTTCTAACGGTTCTAAATAGACTTGGTCGGCGATGGTTTCATCTGTCATAATGGTCGCAGGGTTGTTATTGATAAGCACAACCTCCAGCCCCTCTTCCTTTAAAGCAAGACAGGCTTGCGTCCCGGCATAATCAAACTCTGCCGCCTGCCCGATAACAATCGGCCCCGATCCTAAAACAAGTACTTTCTTCATCCCTGGATGTATTGGCATATCTTATTCTCCCTTCTCCTCTATGTCTGCTGCAATAGCCGTTATCACTCCGATAAAAGTGAATAACTCTTCTTTCTCTGTTGTTAATGGAGGCAAAATACGCACGACATGCTCTCCTGCTGTTAATACAAGAACCTGTTTTTCTCTTAATTTCTCCACCCAGACCCCTGCTTTATTTTCAACTTCCAGCCCGATAAGAAATCCTTTTCCTCTTACCCCTGTAATAAGTGAATTGGTTTCAGCTATCTTCATTAACCCTTCAACTAACAGGGTGCATTTTTCCTGTAAATCTTGTAAAAATGCCGGGTCTGCAATTTTCTCTAATGTAGCCAGCCCAGCTGTTGCTGCCAGCGGATTTCCCCCAAAGGTGCTGCCATGGGTTCCTGGTGAAAAACTGTCCGCAGCTTTACTTTTTGCTAGTAATGCTCCAATCGGGAAACCAGAGCCTAATCCTTTAGCCAAGGTGATAGCATCCGGCTCAATATCGTACTGTTCATAGGCAAACAAAGTACCCGTCCTGCCGACCCCAGTCTGAATTTCATCGACCATAAACAGAATATCTGCCTGCTTACAATAGTCATACAGTGCTTTTATCCACTCTGCATCCGCCGGATGAACGCCGCCTTCTCCCTGGACCAGCTCCAGTAAGACGCCCGCTGTTTTATCGGTATCTATTTGCTCCAGCGCTTCCGGCTGATTAAACGGCAAATAAGTAAAACCAGGTGTTAATGGGGTAAAGCCTTTATGGATTTTAGGCTGTGCAGTTGCAGCCATCGTATAACCGGTTCTTCCGTGAAAGGAGTTTGAAAAAGTAACAATCTCTGTTCTTTCCAGCTTCTGTTGGTCCTTTGCATATTTTTTAGCCAATTTGATTGCTGCTTCATTTGCTTCAGCACCGCTGTTACAGAAGAAGGCCTGATCAAAGCAGCTTAACGAAACTAACTTTTCTGCCAATGCTTCCTGCTGGGGAATCTGATACAAATTAGAAACATGCCATAAGTTCTCTAATTGCTCGGATAACTTTCCCTGTACATAATCCGGCACATGGCCTAAACTACATGTTGCAATCCCGGATGTATAGTCCAGGTATTTCACACCCTGGTCATCCCATACATAGCTTCCTTTTCCTTTTACAATAGTAAGCGGCAAACGCTGATAATTTTTCATTAATGCTGATGTTGTCATTGTATTAGACATGCTCAAACTCCTTTTCACTTAAAATCGTCCCTACTTTTTCTCCGTCTAAATATTTCAAAATATCATTAGGTTCTAATCCATTTAAAATAACCGATTCCTCTACGCCGCCCTGCAAGCTTGCCAACGCCGAACGCACCTTGGGAATCATGCCGCCATAAATGACGCCGGAATCAATCAATGCTTCAACATCTTTTTTGGTTAAATGGTGGTGGATTACTTCTTTTTGGTCGATTGTTTCCATCACACCCGGAATATTACTGATCAGAACAAGTTTACAGCCTAATGCCTCTGCTACTGCACCAGCCGCTGTATCGCCGTTAATATTGAAACGGGTTTCTCCCTCGCCTGCTGCAATCGGGGAAATAACAGGAATACCGCCTGCATCCAGAATCATGTCAATCCAGAACGTTTCCACCTTGGTAACCTCTCCGACAAAACCAAGCTTCCCATTTTGAATTTGTTTTGCCTGCAGCAGGTTGCCGTCCACTCCGCTAAGACCAATTGCTTTTCCATTTTGATTTTGAAAGGAACTGACAATCCGTTTATTAATGGTTCCGCTCATTACCATTTGCGCAACTTCTAACACTTCTTCCGTAGTAACCCGAAGCCCATCGACAAATGTACTTTCAATATTCATCTGCTCCAGCGCCTGATTGATTTCCGGACCGCCGCCGTGAACAATAACAGGTTCACAAATCTTTTTTTCTTTCAGCTCGATTAACAGCTCATAAAAAGCCTTTGGCAGCTCCTGCAAAATACTTCCGCCTACTTTAAATACTACTTTTGTCATTAGAACACCTCACGTTCGATAGGATGCGTTGATCTGTACGTAATCATAGGTTAAATCACAGCCCCAGACAGTTGCTTTCTCCACGCCGTCTGTTAACCCGATAAAAAGGTGAACCGTATCTTTAACCAATTCCTCTACACAATTCGGTTCATGGAAGGCAAGCAGCTGCCCTTCCTTAATAATCTGCTCTGATCCAATCGCAAGCGATAACCCCTGTTTATCAAATGCTACGCCGCTTGCACCTAGAGCACTGATGATTCTTCCCCAGTTGGCATCTTCACCATAAATTGCTGTTTTTACCAGACTGGAGCCAATCACTGCTTTCGCCATCTGCGCCGCTTCCTGCTCCGATCTAGCTCCTTCTAAACTTACTTCAACCAGCTTGGTTGCTCCCTCTCCGTCCTTAGCTATCATTTTTGCAAGCTCCCGGCTGACGAATTGCCACGCTTCCATAAATTGATGCCATTCCGGATGCTGTGGATGAAGTGTTTCATTATTCTGCATTCCGTTTGCTAAGATAAGTACCATATCATTCGTACTGCTGTCCCCGTCCACTGTAATACGATTAAAGGACTGATCGGTTATTTGTCTTAATCCCTGCTGGAGACTTTCCGTTTCTACGTTTGCATCGGTTGTAATAAAGGAAAGCATGGTCGCCATATTCGGGTGAATCATACCCGACCCTTTCGCAGCGCCGGCAATGGTGATGACTTTTCCATCTATTTCAACCTCGACAGCAATATGCTTCGTTTTCGTATCCGTTGTTAAAATGGCATGTTCAAAATCAACAGCTGCTTCACTCTCCCCAATACGGGCAATGGCTCCTTTAATAACATCCATTGGAAGCATCTCACCAATGACTCCCGTGGAGGCAACAGCCACTAAGGAAGAGTCAATTCCTATTTTTTTGGCTGTAAGCTGCTGCATTTCTAACGCATCCTGATAGCCTTGTTCACCTGTATACGAATTGGCATTAGCAGAATTGACAACGACTGCCTGCAGCTGGCCGGAATGCTTTAGTGCCTGCTGTGTTACATCCAGTGGGGCTGCCTGAAATGTATTCTGCGTATACACTCCCGCGGCATTTGCTGGTACATCGGAATAAAGCCAGCCGAAATCACGCTTAGATTTCCGCAGCCCTGCGTGTATGCCTCCTGCAGTAAATCCTTTAGGCTGATCAATATGTGCATTTTCTAAAATTTTAAATGACTTCGATAATGTATGTTCCACCTATGATTTTCCTCCTCAAAGTTGTTCTCTTTTAGATTATGGAAATACTGGAATAAACTCCAATCCCATTGTCTCATCCCATCCGTTCATCAGATTAGCATTATGAATTGCCTGGCCAGCCGCTCCTTTTACTAAATTATCAATCGCCGACGCTATCACAATGCTGTTTGTCCGCTCGTCTACATACGCTCCAATATCACAGTAATTACTGCCCGTTACCCCTTTTGTTGCCGGAAAATGACCTTCTGGCAAAATACGGACAAAGGATTTCTCCTGATAGTATTCCTGTAGATAATCTAAAATGGAGGCGGTGGTTTCCTGACTTTTCAAATCTGCATATATTGTGCATAACAGCCCTCTTGTCATTGGAATCAAATGCGTTGTAAAAGAAACCTTTACATCATTATCTGCAAATTGGGATGCATAACGTTCAATCTCCGGGATATGCTGATGCTGACCAATTTTATAAGGAACAACATTTTCATTTGCTGAAGAGAAATGGGCTTTTTCACTTAAACCTTTTCCAGCTCCGGAAATCCCTGTTTTCGCATCGATGCGAATACCCTCTGTCTGAATTTTATTCCCATCAATAAGCGGGATTAATGCGGATAAAGCAGCAGTCGGGAAACAGCCCGGGTTAGAAATAATCGACGCTGATTTGATTTCCTCTGTAAAAATATCACTGAGTCCAAATACTGCTTTCTCCAGCACATCTGCAGAAGCAGGCTCTTTTCCATACCATTCCTTATATTCCTCTGAAGTAAGCCGGAAGTCGCCAGATAAATCGATACATTGAACGGAAGTATCCTGGAAAGAAGGAATAATATTTTTAGCGACACCAGCTGGGGCTGCTAAAAATAAAATATCAATCTCTTTTTCTAGCTCCTCGGTATTTAATGCTTCCATCTCTTTCGTAATAATACCGTTTAAATGCGGATAAGTAGCTGATAACTCCTCTCCTGCCTGTGATTGTGATATAATTTTAGTAATCTCGATTTCTTTATGTGATTGGAGAAGCCGGATAAGTTCAATCGCCCCATACCCGGTTCCGCCAATAATTGCTGCTTTCTTCAAAAACGCTCTCTCCCTTGTCTGAAAAATGAATTATTCATTATTATAAATTTTTATGTATGTTTATGCAAGGGAATTTATAAATATTAATGAAATTTCTTCAGATTAATTGTTTACTTGTATAATATATGAATAAAAAAGACACTGATCAAGCTTTATGATCAATGTCTTTTTCTTATCACACATCTTAAATAAATGGAATCCAAACCTTTGTATATCGGAGTTTTTGAAGCATCCTTAAATCAAGTTTCGTAGTATCTCAACTCAGATTCCTGTTATTTTCTCTTGTTTCTAACAGAAAAAAATTTATGCAGTCCTCCTGCATCTTCATTCAGCTTCCCGCACAAACCGTTCCAGAAAGCCATCCAATGTTTCCTTATATAATTCCTCATCTTTCACAAAGGACTCCCCGTGGCTCGCCTCATCCACAAGCAGAAGCTCCTTTTCACTTTTGGTATTTTCATAGAGCTCCTCTGTCATCTCAGTCGGCACAAAGACATCTTCTTTTCCATGAATATATAATATCGGAACTTCCGCTTTTGCAACTTGATCTAAAGCAGAGGCTTCCTTCAGCCCGTAACCGGCGCGCAGCTGTGTTACGAGACTGGTAGATGGGATAAACGGAAAGGAAGGCAAATGGAACATCCGGTCAATTTGGTAAGAGAATAATTCATTGACATCTGTATAAGAAGCATCCGCTACAACGGCTTTCACATTCGGCGGCAGTTCCTCCCCGCTTGCCATCAAAACAGAGGAGCCTCCCATGGAAACGCCATGTAATACAATTTCAGCATCATCACCGACACGTTCCATTACTTTATCAATCCAATCAAGCAAATCTAAACGGTCGTGCCAGCCAAAGCCGATATAATCTCCTTCACTCTCTCCATGTCCGCGCATATCCGCTGTAAAAATGTTATATCCTAAATCCTCATAATAATGCTGTCCGTATAAAGCCATATCTTTTCCGCGCCCTAAATAACCATGAGCAAAAATAACTACTTTATTCGTAGGCTGTTCTGCTTCCAGATAATATCCTTGTAAATCAAGATTATCATAGGAAGTCTGATGCCAAGTTTCAAACGGCTGTTCATCCGACCAGTCCCGCCAATCACCTTCTAATAAAATATCCAGTGTCTCTGCTTCCACTTCCAGGTCATCATTATCGTTTAAAAAATCTTTTACATTCCTTTCAATGGCGAGGTTATAAAAGAAAATCGCAGCAGCAAAATTTATAATAAGGAGTATCAGCACAACTCCTGAAATAATCCAAATCCATTTCTTCTTTTTCTTCACACCCTGACCCTCTTTTCTATCTAACATTCTAACTACCTATTATACTAGAAATTCCCTGAAGTATATAATCCAAGTTATGGGAGAATGCCAGGAAATTTGTTTAATCGTACATACACAAATAAACGTATAAGGCTTTGTTAGCGCACAAAGCCTTATACGTTTTACACATGCTTTTTGATTAAATATGTCGTCTTTCCATTAAATGAATGCCTAGTCCGGTAAATAAGACAGTCATCAATGTTAAAATACTGATCGGCAGCAGGAGCTCTGTAAAGGAATAACCGTACACTGCTGCTCCCTGAATAATATCTAAACCATATTTGATTGGATTCAAATTTGCTAAAAACAGCAGGACAGGATTGCTGACAATTTCTAACGGCCAAAATGCGCCGCCAATCATGGCTAAACTTACTGTAATAATACTGATCGCTGCATTAAACTGCTCCACATTTTTAACAAGTGCTGTAATCAAAATAGACATAGCAACAATAGCTAAAGCATATGGAATCAGCATCAGTAAAATTTCAATCATTCGATCATTAAAGGTAATTCCCCGCCAGAAATAGAAGAAACTAAAAATAATTATAATTTGCAGATAGCCTTCTATAAAACTGTAAAACAGGTTCGCAATATACATTTCTGATTTCTTAATTGGCGATAAAATCATCCGGTCCCAGACACCCATTCTTTTTTCTGTCAGGATTTTGACTACCCCATACGCGATGGTATAAATAGCGAAAAATAATGCAAAGCCGCCCACACGATGTACATTATCATCATATTGCCAGGATTCCTCTCCTGAAAAGCTGTGTACCGACAAATCAAATGTACCTTCCGAGGCAGCTTCCTGGTAGGATGAAACGACTTGATCGGCTTCCATTCCTTCTGCGTCTGCTGCCTCCCGGATTAATGCCTCTCGCATATCTGTTGTATATACTTCCTGGACCGTCTGTTGGATCAGACCTGCATTCGGAGATTCTACTCCTACTAAAATATCAAAACGATCCACAGATAAGATAACGCCCGTATCTGCATCCCCTTCCCTTAACTCTTCTTGCAATGCTTCTTTATCAACTTCATAAAAACGAAAGGCTTCCTGCTCCTCCAGAGATTGCTGGTAATCACTTGCTCCATCTTCCACATAGACAGGAACTGGAATTCCACCGCCTCCTTCCCCTACATTTAAAGAAGAAATAACCCAGGCAAAGACAATCGACATTCCTGTAAAAAGGAGAAAAGTAAATGGATTACGAATAAACTCCCTTATCCGTGCTAATAATATGCCTTTCATCGTGTGGACCCCCTTTTTGGAAAGCTTATCGCAGCAACTATAATCATCAGAGCACCAAAACCAATCATGTAAATAAGATAATTCGAAATTTCCTCTATGCCGCTTCCCCGGAGTAACTGAATATAAGCACTTAATCCAGAGCCGTTCGGTGTCATATTACCGATACGCTGAATCATTTCCGATAATTCTCCAATCGGGAAAAAGCTCCCTCCGATAAATGCCAAAATAGAAGTAACAACCCCTGAGAAAAAGCCAACAATCGCATCTGATTTAAAACGATAGCTGATAGCCGTTAATAGTACGGTGATTCCACCTACTGCAACAGCATAGGAAAAGGTAGTTAACAAAAATGCCAGCACATCCTGAAATGTGACTTGGAAAACAACATAAGAAAAACCAAAAATAATTAATAGCTGAATAAAGGCAATGATCATACCAGAAATTAGGATACTGAAGAAGTACATCCATCTCGGCATATCACCGACAATAATACGGTCAAACACCTGATCCTGCCTTTCCCTGGTTGCAAAGAAACCAATGGTAGAAGCAACATATAACCCGGTAAAAACTGCCATGGCAACCGTATAATAATCACGAGAGGAAATCGGATCCAGCTGTTCAATCTGTGTCTGCTCGCCAACGTTTGAGGCAGCCTGCATTTCATTCATATCTACATCCAAATCATTTTGCTGCAGAAAGGCCTGCGTAGTCAGATTCTCATCAAATTGCTCCAAAATTTGTGATAAGACAGATGAATAGATTCCATCCTCCTGATTGACATGCAGCGTTAAATCTGGTTTGGCAGTGTCCTGCCCGGAGATAGCCTGCAGCATATCATAGGTGAAATTTTCTGGTACTTCGATTAAACCGGAAAAGGAATCATCCGCCAGCACATCTGCTTTTTCGTCTTCCTGTATAACCTCTAATTCAATCATTTCCTGCAAATCTTCCCCTTGAAAAATATCCTCCCGGAGCATCGTAATCATATGCAGGTCTTCGCTGTCACCAAACGCCTCTGCCGGCGCACCAATTGCTTCCATTTCATTGATAAATCGCTCGACCTGATCCGCTTCATCTTCATGCTCCAGCCAGGCTACTTTTAATTCAAGCTTTGGACTGCCGCTTTCCATAAACCCTGCCAATGCAAAGCTTAAAATAAGAATAAGGATAATCGGCAACCCCAGAAGTAAAAAAATCTGGACAGGATTACGCCATAGCAGGAGCAATTGTTTTTTAACTAGTTGAAATATCATAGCAATCCTCCTCTAATCACGTAATGCTCTTCCGGTTAAGTGCAGGAATACATCCTCCAGCGTTGGGGACTTCACATGCAGCGAGCGTAAAGAAATATCATATTTATCCGTCATCGAAATAATTTCAGAAAACAAATTGACTTCCTTTGGCGTAATTAATGTAATCTCTTTTTCTTCCACATGCACATTTGTCACCGATTCATGGTCCTTCAAACGGGCAATAAATGCTTCACTCCAATGGTCAGCCTGGATTGAAATCGTATTTTCGGAAGAAAGAATCTGCTTGATTTCCTCCTTCGTCCCAGAAGCAATTAAATTCCCCTGATCCATAATATAAATACGGTCACACAGATAATCTACTTCTTCCATGTAATGACTTGTATAGACGACCGTCATTTGATTTTCTTTGTTCAAACGTTTGACAGTCTCCAAAATATAGCTTCTGGATTGCGGGTCGATGCCGACAGTCGGTTCATCCATAATTAAAATTTGAGGGCTGTGGAGCATAGCTACCCCAATATTCAACCGTCTTTTCATCCCTCCGGAAAAAGACTCTACCAGCGCTTTTCGCTTCTCTGTTAAACCAATTTGCTCTAAAATCTCATTCACCCGCTGTTTTAAAGTTGAGCCCTTCAAACGATAAATTCTTCCAAAGAAAAGCAGGTTTTCTTCCGCCGATAACTGCGGATAAAGTGCGATTTCCTGCGGTACAACCCCAATGGCTTTCCGTAATGGAGATGGCTTTTTAATGACAGACTTTTTCAAAAACCGGACGTCTCCCTGTGTCGGCTCAATCAATGTAGAAAGGATAGAAATAGCCGTTGATTTACCAGCTCCGTTCGGACCGAGCAGACCGACGATTTCTCCCTGTTCAATAAACATATTTAATGCCTTTACTGCTTCTATTTTTTTAAAATGCTTTGAAATATCAACTAATTCCAGCATGTTAGCCCCTCCTGTCAAATCTACTTATATTTTATCGTCTTCCCGAGCAAAGCAACACTTTCCTCCGTCACTAATCGGATGGAAAAAAAGTGACTCCAGTCATTTTTTCATCCAACACTTCTTCTTTCCTTGCTTAACACAAAAACAGCAGAACTGATTTTCAGCTCTGCTGTCATTAAGTAATTCATCCTTTTTCATTTTTAAATTGCCTTTGAGACCAAACCAGCGTAATAACGAATACGAGTGCGATGCTGAACAGAAAAATCAAAATTCCCATCTGCTGCTCATAAACCGGGTCAAAAGGCAGAAAACCAATATAGAATTCATCCGGCATTTGCAAATCGACCGGAATACATACGCGTAAGGACTCTAGAAAAACAGCCGGATCCTTGTAGGTTTGATAAATGCCTGAACCTGCTAAAAGACCATAAAAGCAATAGGGTAAGAATGCAGATATTTGAACGGCCGTTACATACCATCTGACACGATTATTCAGCCAATAATAGAAAAATGCAGCCCAGAAATTCAATGCAGCCAAAAACAGACACATCATAAAGAAATGATTCCAGTACAGCTCTATACGGGCAATATCAAACATAAATGGCAGATGATAACCGTAAAAAAAGACCGTCAGCAGGGTAATAGCTACTGCAGGCTTCCGGAAATAAGCAAGTGCGCTTTGTATCCAGCTGATTTTTTCACTGATCCACGATTTTGGCCTCCATCCAATAACAAGCAAGGGAGCCGCAACAAAAAGTAAACCGACAATTTGATACATATGTGCCTGCAGGGTCAGCCTGCCAATAATATTTAATGGACTTCCCACAGACAGAAATAAGACAACCATGCCGAAGAGAAAAGAGATAATATAAAGCATACCGCTCTTTCCCTTGGAAGGAATCATAAAAAAATAACAAACAATCATAAATGCACAAAACAAAAAGATTCCGCCATTCCACAGGGTTGAAAAATGAAATTCATCTAAAAATATTGCAATCATCTCTTCTTCACCAAACTTTTATTTAAGGTTACTTCTATTTTAAATTATGTAACGGCGGACTTCAGCAGGGAATTCGTACAATTTCTTGACATTCGTTCTTGAAACTTCCTCATTTACGAAATATCATGAGTAAGCGCATAAATGGCAAGCTGCGTCCGGTCACGTAAATCAGTCTTTTGCAGAATAACAGAAATATGATTTTTTATCGTTCCTATAGAAAGATACAATTCAGCAGCGATTTCTTTATTCGTTTTTCCCTGTCCAACCTTCTGAATAATTGCTCTTTCCCTTTCTGTTAGCTCAATATTTGCTGCAGCGCTTGTTTTTTTAGATTGCTTTAACAATCTCGGCATTACTTTCGCGGTCACCTCATCATGCAGCACCAAGCCGCCTTTCATCACGCTGTAAACTGCTTCAATAAGCTTTTTGCCGTCAGAGGTTTTCAACAAAAAACCGCTTGCTCCTTCATTCAGTGCTTTCAGTGCATATTCATCGTCATTAAAGGTCGTCAGAATGAGAATAGGCACATCCGGCCACCGCTCTTTGATTTTTCTAGTCGCCTCAATACCGTTCATATCCGGCATCCGGATGTCCATAAAAACAATGTCAACACGATGCGCGCTCATCTTTTCCATCGCCTCGATGCCATTACTTGCTTCACAGCTTATCCGAATTTGCTCATCCTGCTCCAAGATCATACGCAGCCCTTGACGTACGATTTCCTGATCCTCCACAAGCATCACGTGGAACATACATTATCATCTCCTTCCGTCATCAATATCAGCTGGGAATCCTTCCTGATAAAACAAACTTATCAGGTAACTGAAGAATCTCTAATTTCCCATCGAATTCCTCCACACGACTTTGCATATTTGTCAGTCCAAATCCTGGTTCATATGCTTTTACTTGATGTATTTTATTACTGATTTCAAAATGGATTGCCTGATCTGCAGATTTACTTAAAGTTACAAAAACCTCACGGCTGTTGGCATGACGCATGGCATTGGTAATCCCTTCCTGAATCACCCGATAAAGAACAACACTTTTAGCATTAGAAATCGGCACGGATAAAACCCCGTTCTTCATCGTGAAATGCACATTCAAATGACTTTCACTTTCTAACTTCCGGATCAGCTGGACGACCGTTGCGATACCTTCCGATTCCTCCACTTTTAAAGCTTTGACAGCATCCCTGGTTTCCTGCAGGCTTCTGTTTGCCAATTCCTTCATCTGTCCAACTTCCAGCTCTGGATATTGAATCGACAGCATCTCTATCTGCATCATTAATGCAGTCAAATGATGTCCGACAGAATCATGCATATCTCTGGCGATACGTGCTCTTTCCTCTGTTTTTGCATTTTTCTCCGCATCCACATGCTGCCGTTTCAGCTGCCTGTAGGAATCATTCAACTCCTCGTATAAACGCTTATAATACTGGTTATGACTCCATTGCTGATGCAGGAGAATGCTTATTCCCAAAATAAAAATGCTTCCAAGAAATAATTCAAGGGAAATCGATGAAAAAAAAGAAAAGAACATACACGCTGCTATTGCTGCAGCTGACAGCGTATAATATGCCTGTGTTTCTACCTGCCTGGCAGCTAATACCAGCAAAAACCATATTAAACTGATAGAAAATAAAACATTTTCCGAGAAAAAGAAACCGGCGCATAGAATAATGATGGTATTGCCTAAGAAAAGATACAGATTCTTCGTTCGAAACGATAAGAGAAAGAAAAAAGCCAGACTCAGTGCAAATAAAAAGAAATGATAAGGGATAAATGTACTGTTAAATAAGAGTAATCCAACCCATAATATTGAAAAAAACAGAAATTGCAGCCAAAATTGTTTCATCCTGTCCCCCTCTGGATTTACGACCTTATATCCTCTAAATAGGTAGTAACTACACGCCAGACTTCTATCTTCTCTTCAAATGTTTTATTATATTTTCCGGGAACAGGGCTTGTAGAAGGAAGCTTTATCACATCGACTTCCTGCTGGAGCGCCGGAGCAATAAACTTATGGAACATTTGATATGCTTTTGTTCCATTACAAGCGATCAGCTGAATAGAAGGATATGCCTTTAAAAGTCCTGCAATATCATTCGGCTCTTCTTCTTCAATATGCATATCCAGACTTCCTTGCCGATAGCAATAGCCGACAGTATCCCATAACGCCAAGTGATGCTTTTTCATTAAATGTAATTTTTCAGAATACGTATCTGCGGCTCTTTCATTTAAAATATGATACATAATCGGCCAGAAATGATTTCTGGGATTTCCATAATATTCTTGTTCTTTTAATGACTTTTTACTTGGCATGGAACCGACAATCAGCACTCTAGGCTGATTCCCGATAACCGGCGCAAATGATTGAAGCTTATCCATGATAGCCCTCCCCCTGAACCCTGTTTTAAAAAGATTGTTTAACAAATACATCTTTACAATTCTACACTTTTAATAAACTTAGCCGGATTTCCTCCGTAAACAACGTTTGCAGGAACATCCTTTGTTACGACAGAGCCTGAAGCAATCACTGCATTATCTCCAATCGTTACACCAGGATTAATGATTGCCCCGCCGCCAATCCATACATTATCACCTATGGTTACTGCCTTACCAAATTCTTTTCCGGAGTTACGCTCTACGGGATTGATTGGATGCGTTGCTGTATAAATATGTACACCTGGGGCCAGCATGCAATTGTCACCAATTCGTATCGGGCATACATCTAACATAACACAGTTAAAGTTTGCATAAAAATTTTCCCCAACATGAATGTTATAACCATAATCACAATGAAAATCAGGTTCAATAAACAGAGATCCCTCTGTTGAGCCAAATATTTCTTTCAGACAGCTTGTCCGTCTTACCGTATCATCCTCTGTCAGCCCGTTATAATAACGCATCATCTTTCTGACATGCAGCCGGTCCTTTACTAATTCACTATCTCCCGGATTATATATTTCCCCTGCCTGCATCTTCTCTCTTTCTGTTGTCATTACATCTCCTCTTTCATTTTGTTTTTGTCCTGTTTCCGAACACGGTTTTTAACCCATTGAATCATTCTTTTTACTTTGGGGAACAGAAACTCATATAGCCGCTTAAATTCTGCACCAAATAAGACCCAAAAAAGGATATACAGATGCCCTAATAAGAGAAAGACTCCTATACCGCTTCTTCCTCTGGCCTGCTGCCATATATATGCTATTTCATTCATACCCTCTGGACGATTAATGCTATATAGAAAGCCTGCAAGCGGTAATAACAGAGATAAAATAATAGCTAGAACGGCCAACACTTCAAATCGTCTTCTCACCCATTGGATAATACCAATCATCAATGCAGCTGATATAACCAGACCGTAGATAAGGAGCGTGCCGTTTGATAAATCAGTCATCCCGATGACTCCTCCTTCCATTTTTCAAGGAAAACTTGACATTCATTAAAGGAGCGTTGAAATCATATTTTTACTTTCTTAGAATCCCTTATACGCTTCATATCATGTCCAACATACGTTATTCCTTAAATTCTCTATACATTCTTAAAATACATGAAAATATATACTTCGATTTTAGCGTAACCCGGTCTTGAATTCCAGTAATCTTTGAAACAACAATTAAAAAACTGCCACCGAAGTGACAGTTTTAATGCTTATTTAAGATACTTCTTCAGCAAGCTCTCTTGTTCCAGTAACCTGCTTTTCTTTTTTACGCCGCGGTGTCATATTGAAAATTATATTTAATACAATCGCAGTAACACTTCCTGCAACAATGCCGTTGCTGGTTAAAATTTGCAATGAGTTTGGAAGTACATCAAATAATTCCGGCACGACTGTCACACCGAGACCCATTCCAATTGAACAAGCAATAATCATGGAATTCTCCGGCGACTCGGATATTACAGCACCAAGCATTTTTATGCCTTGTGCAACAACCATTCCAAACATCGCTAACATCGCTCCGCCCAGTACAGAGGTCGGAATAATCGTTGTCACGGCAGCAATCTTAGGGACAAATCCCAATACAATCAGCATCACCCCGGTAATCACAATGACACGTCTTTTTTTCACACCTGTCATCTGCATCAAACCGACGTTTTGAGAAAAGGCTGTGTACTGAAATGCGTTAAAGATTCCTCCAAGGAAAATCGCTAATCCCTCTGCACGATACCCTCTGGATAAATCTTTTTCATTTAATTTTTTATCCGTAATATCACCTAATGCAAAATAAACACCTGTTGATTCGACCAGTGACACCATCGCAACTAAAATCATTGTAATAATTGCCGACCATTCAAAGGTCGGTGTCCCAAAGTAAAATGGATGAACCATATGGAAATAAGAAGCCTCTGCAACAGCTGAAAAATCAACTCTTCCCATAAATGCAGCTGCAATCGTTCCTGCACCTAAACCAATCAGGATGGAAATGGATTTTAAAAATCCTGTTGTAAACCGGTACATTAAAATAATAAATAATAATGTTCCAAATCCAAGCGCGATATGCGCAGTTGATCCGAAATCGCCTGCTCCTTCTCCGCCGCCCAGATTATTAATGGCTACAGGAATCAAGGTAATTCCGATAATCGTTACAACGGAACCGGTAACGACTGGCGGAAAAAAGCGAACCAGCTTTCCAAAAAATCCGCTCACGACGACGACAAATAACCCGGATACAATAATCGCACCGTATATCGCCGTGATGCCATACTGTCCGCCGATAGCAATCATAGGAGCAACTGCGGTAAAGGTACACCCTAAGACAACCGGAAGTCCGATACCGATAAATTTGCTGTTTAATACTTGCAGCAGTGTCGCCACGCCGCACATTAAAATATCAATTGCTACCAAGTACGTTAATTGCTCTGTACTCAGTCCGAGAGCATCCCCGACAATCAGCGGAACTAAAATTGCTCCTGCATACATTGCTAATAGGTGCTGGAAACCTAATGCTGCCATTTTCATTGCCTGAGAGCCTCCTCTTTAAAAGCCACCTGATTATTTTCTAAGGAGTCAATAATAGCCAACGATTCTACTTTAATTCCTTTATCACGAAGTGCCTGTCCACCTTCTTGAAAGCCTTTTTCAATGACGATGCCGATACCGGCAACATCCGCCTTTGCCTGCTCTGCAATATCTATTAACCCAAGTGCTGCCTGGCCATTAGCCAGGAAATCATCAATAACCAGCAGGTTGTCGCCCTCTTTAATAAAATCATGGGAAACAGAAACCTTGCTTGTCGTCTGTTTTGTAAATGAATAAACCTCAGCAGTTAAGAGATTATCTGTTAACGTCAACGATTGACGTTTCCTTGCAAATATAACCGGAACACCAAGCTCCAGCCCTGCCATCGTCGCAGGAGCAATGCCTGAAGATTCCAACGTAAGAATTTTGGTTATCTTTTTGTCACGGAATCGATTCGCGAATTCCTTCCCGATTTCCTGCATTAATACAGGATCAACTTGATGATTTAAAAAAGCATCTACTTTTAACACGCTATCTGATAATACTTTTCCTTCTGTTACAATTTTTTCTTTTAGTAAATCCATGAATGATTCCTCCTAAAGTATTAAAAAGCCCGAAAATCTACCATGGAAAAAGTAGATTTTCGAGCTTTTTGTCGAATAATCAAGCAAGCGTGCATTGTTTTCAGACATAATACAAGCTTTTTAATACTTTTCCATAGTCAGTTTATTTACGGTAAACCGGTAGAAACTTGCAGGCCGTATCCCCACGATTATATGAAAAATATTCATTTTTGGGTTGAGTTAAAAAATAAAGAATGCCTATAGTATAGCACGTACAATCACAAAAACAAGCATAAGGGAAAAATTAAAATCTTTCTAATAATTCCGATTAAAAAATGCCTTTCTTATTTATTCTCCCATTCCAAAAATTCCAGCCTGTTTCCAAACGGGTCCTTGATATAGAATCTTCGCGCATTCGGAAGTTTACTGTCTCTTTTTGTCGGAAAGCCGGCATTTTCTAAATAAGTTTGCAACGCGTCGATTCCTGATACACTAAAAGCAGGATGTGCTTTTTTCATAGGGGAAAATGGTTCCTCGATTCCAATATGAAGCGCGATGTCTCCCTTGTTAAACCAGACCCCTCCATTTGCCTTTAGCGACTCCGGTTTTTCTTCTTCTGCAAACCCTAAAATATCACGGTAGAACTTTTTCGCTGTTTCCTCCGAACCCTTTGGTGCAGAAAGCTGAATATGATCTAATTTTTCTAATTGAAATGTCATGTTTGCTCTTCCTCCTTTGGATTGAAAGCTTATATCAAGCATAGCAGGATGAGGCGAGAAGTAAAAATCGTATTTTTGAATCTATTTGTATTTGTTTTACTTATTGGATAAAAGCTGCTAATCTCCCCCAATGAAAAAAATCTCCCTGTATCAGGAGACTTTTATTCAAATTATACACTTGTATATCCGCCGTCAACCAGCAAGCTTGCCCCTGTAATGAAAGAAGCTTCCTCACTTGCCAAGAATAGAACGGCATTCGCTACTTCCTCTGGTTTCCCAAGTCTTCCAATAGGATGAAGTCTTATTAAATCTTGCTTTGCTTCATCTGGCGCATCTTTGAGTAATGGCGTATCAATATAGCCAGGATTGACATTATTGATTCGGATTCCTTTTGCTGCATATTCTGCTGTAGCTGTCTGAGTCAGCAGCTTCACCCCGCCTTTTGCAGCAGCATAGGCGCTGACCCCTGCTTTGCCGACAAAGCCATGGATTGAATCGTTATTTACAATGGCGCCGCCCTTTTCTTGTTTTAACATTTGCTTAATCGCATATTTATTCGTTAGAAATACGCCTGTTAAATTAACGTCGATTACCTTCTGCCAATCCTTTAAAGACAATTCATGCAGGATTGTGCTGTTCCCGATTCCTGCATTTGCAAAAACGATGTCTAGACGGTCATATGCGGCAACTGTTTCCTGTATTAATTTTTGAATATCCACTTCATTAGTCACATCCGTTTGGATAAAAGTTGTCTTCAGTCCCTTATGATTGAGTTCATCTGACAGCTGTCTCCCTTTCTCGGACATATCAGAGAGTACTACCTTGGCACCCTGTTCAGCAAATTTCACCGCAGTTGCTTCTCCAATCCCGCTTGCTGCGCCTGTTACAATCACTACCTTATCATCAAATCGACTTGTCATTTTCAATACATCCTTTCTGTACTTCAGTTCAATTCATTAAATCGTATTGTTTCCAAGTCGGAAAAAGATAACCATTTTTTCCAAACTGATGCTAATGACAATGCAAATTTTCTCTTTCACCTTAATGAAAGAGAGCTTATTTAAAAATCGAGTAGAGGGAAAAGCTAAATAACTTTTCGCCCCTCTCACACCACCAGTACATACGGTTCCGTATACGGCGGTTCAATTTATATTTCAGTGTGTACTTTTAGATAACGGTCTAAGGCAAAGGGGATACCTCTTTGCTTTAGTCTTTTATTAGACAATGCTCTCTGAACAACTTTCGACAACCCAGTAAATCGGAAACCTTTCCTACAATAGGTTAGCCCCTTGGCTTCTTCCTTTGGTATACCAAGTTGTATGAGAGATTTAATTCTCTTTTTGTTGTTCTTCCATTGTTTCCAGATAATTACTCTTATTCTGGAGCGCAACTTCGCATCTATAGACTCTAAAACGCTCTTCATATTAGCTACCCTAAAATAGTTGACCCAACCATACATGACCTGTTTTAACTTGATGATTCTGTCGTTTAAGGAAATACTCCAATTTCGCTTTGTTAATCGGCGCAGTTTCCTTTGGAATTTTTGAACCGACGTTTTACTGGGTCTCGGTTGAAATTTCCTCTTATTTGAGTCATAGTAAAAACCAAAGCCTAGAAATGTTGTTTTCGTAGGGCGTGAGATTTTACTTTTCTCCATATTTACCTTTAGCCCCAGTTTCTCTTCGATAAATGTTGTAATGGAAGTAAGAACTCTATTTGCCGCCTTTTCACTTTTGACAAAGATAAGGCTATCGTCTGCGTATCTTACGAAACGCAGACCTCTTGCCTCCAGTTCCTTATCTAACTCATTCAACATAATGTTACTTAGAAGTGGACTAAGGTTGCCTCCCTGTGGGGTTCCTATAGTTGTATCTTCATATTTCCCATCGACCATCACACCACTTACGAGGTATTTTCGTATCAGAGAAATGACATCACCATCTTTGATTGTGTGCGAGATTATTCGCATTAACTTATCATGATGGACAGTATCGAAAAATCGTTCCAGGTCAATATCCACTAACCACTGGTATCCGTCATTGATATATTCCAATACTTGCGTGATTGCCATTTCGCAACTTCTTCTTGGTCTGAAACCATAACTGTAGTCACTGAATTGTTTTTCAAATATCGGGCTGAGCACTTGACTAATTGCCTGTTGGACAACTCTGTCAACCACTGTTGGAATACCCAATTTGCGCATCTTTCCATTTTCTTTCGGAATTTCTACGCGCAGTGCTGGCATTGGTTTGTATTTTCTTTTCTGGATTTGCGTTCGCAATTCCTCTTTGTGTTTCCTTAGGTATGCTTTCAGTTCATTTACTGTTACGCCGTCTACCCCACCTGCACCTTTGTTTCGGTACACTCGAAGATAGGCTTCGTTCATATTTTGATCGCTTAAAATCTTTTCTAAAATTTCCACACTCGTTTCTTCCTTTCCTTTCATGTGACGGAGAACACTTCTATTTTGACTATCCTCTGAGATACGCTCATACTTTCATCATTAACACATTCAGAAGTTTATTCTTCGTGCATTCATGGCGTAGAAACACTATAAATTGTTCAGCCCTTCATGATTTTCATCACTACTACGGCATCGGCTGACTTCTCACGATAAACCTTTTTCGACCAGCTTTCTTTTTAGGGGACTCCTCAGCTGTCCGTGAGACCTCCCAGGGTAAGACAACTATCTTTCCTCTTTTACTCGCCTAATTTACTCTGCAGGGTTACGCACATCTTTTGGATTTTGACTTGTTATGGAGCCTTATCCGCCTACAGAGCCTTCGTATCAGATTTCTGTTCGTCGAGCCAAGATTTTGATACACGCTTCCTTCAGCCTTTACCTCACGATAAATGCTTTGCGCTTCTCTAGTGGTTGGTCGATGTGTACCTCCACAGTGGATTTCCACCACCTAGATAGTCGCCATGCCTGGCGCACATATAAAAATCCCGGGAGCGAGGCCGCTGCCGGGATAGGATAATAAATTATGTATACAGGCCACATTTGCCGTACCATGCAATAAAAAGTTTTAAACCACCACTTCGCAAAGTGGGTGTCCGCAGAAACCTTCCTGTCTTCCATTCCTTTATGACGGCTCGACATTTCAATTTCGATGTAAAACTCCCTATTCCAACATTAGAGGTTAAAACTTTTATTGATACGAACAATGTAGCTTGTAGAATTTATCATACGCCTTTTTTCTAAAAAAAGCAATGATAAGGATAGCCTAATTTTTTCTTTTTAAACAGTTAAAAAGTAACCATCTTTTTTGATTTCTGATATCAATTCCTGTGAAATCAAATTCTATTTTTTATAAATACAGCTTCGTTGATCCCCGCCCTGTCTTATTTTTAGAGCCTGTTTTGGGATAGCTTCGGCGTTTGCTAGCTTTTGACGCCAGCCATCTTTCTAAAAAGTGTTCCGCATTCCCATCCTGCTGTGCTTCCAGAGCCTTCATCAAAATAAACGCAGAAGCCTTTGCATCTTCTAAAGCGTGGTGATGAATTAATGGAATATCATGATAATCAGCTACTGTATGCAAGCGGTGATTTTCTAAATGTGGCCATACACGCTGGGATATTTTCACAGTGCATAAGGAAGTAAAGTCAGGATGTCTTAAATCATATTTTAATAGCGATTGACGCAGCACACTCATGTCAAAACTGGCATTATGCGCTACTATAATATGCCCTTCCAGTTTTTCATACAAGGCAGGCCACAGGTCTTCGAAAGTAGGCGCATCCTGCACGTCATCCTCTCTGATACCGTGAATCCGGATATTCATACTGCGAAAATCACTCATCGGGTTGATCAGGGAGTAATACTCGTCCAAAATCTCCTGCTCATCAAAACGGACCACACCTATTGAACAGGCACTGTTTCTTTTTTCATTGGCTGTTTCAAAATCAATTGCTGCAAACTTCATCTGTTATCAGCTCCTAATAGCTTGTAAATCTTTGGCCGGTAGTTCGTAAAAATTCTTCCCTTTTTTAGTCTGCACGTTTATTTTTGACTGTTCCTCTAAATAAATCAATCGTGTCAAGGTCGCCATAAATTGACTGGCAAAGGCAAGACTTTTCATCGGACCATACGCTTTTGTTGTTAATTTAAAAGCAGTCATTTCTTCCTCTTCCATCAGCTCCAATAATTGCTGCAGCCGTTTTTCATGACGTTGGAATATATCTGTTATCCGTTCATTTAGGTCTTCAATGATATCACCATGCCCCGGCAATGCCTGGCGTACCTGATAGCCCTTCAATAGCTCCAGTGCTTCAAAATAAGCTTCCAGCGGATTGTGTTCCTCTCCCATCCATAACCCGATTACCGGGGAAAGATGGTTTAATACATGATCACCAATAATCATGATTTCTGTTTCCGGCTGATAGAAGCAATAATGATCAGGTGCGTGGCCAGGCGTCCATATCGTCTGGTATGACCGGTTTCCGAGTGTTATTTCATCATTATCTTCAAAAAATCCTTTCGGCTCAAATTTATAAATATGGGATTCATCTCTTATTTTTAAAGGAATCGGCGGAGCTCCATGTTTTTTGATTAAACGCTTTATTCGATTTTTACGAGCTTTCGCATCTCTTCCCTTATGCATTTCTTCATAACCGCGTCTGGACACATACACAGGAATTTCATAGATTTCTTGAAACCAGCGAGCTAAGCCGATATGATCCTCATGCGTATGTGTCAGCACAAGCTTTTCAATTTTATACTTACTTAGAACACGCTCCCATAAAGCTTTTGTTTCTGGTGCATGGATTCCTGTATCAATCACGGTATAACCATTGTCGCCTTTGATAAGATAACTGTTTACCTCTCCCATAGCCCCTTTAAACCGGACAACAAGACGGTAAATGTCATCTGTTATTTGCTCTAGCATGTCGAACCTCTCTTTTCTGCATCCTTTATATTGTTATTCTATCGCGATTTCCTGCTTTTGCAAACTGAAAGATACTGACAATTGGCAATGACTTGGTGTCCAGCCTTTAAAGAATAACCAATTACTGGTAGTCTAAATAAGGTGAAAGGAGCGGATAAAATTGAAAAAAGATACATTGAATATTATCTTTGCAATTATCGTTTGCACTACGATTATTACCATTGGGAGTATTTTGGCTATACAAATTAATAACAATCATAAAGCGAACGAGCTGATTATTGAAAAGTGTATGGAGAACTTGCATGAAGAAGAAAGTGTTACATTGGAAAAAGAAGAGCTCTGGTCTCCCGTAGTCTGTGAAAAATAATGTTGAAATTCAAATAAAAGCAGTTCATTTTAGCATATTTAATTTAGTGTTCTTCACAAAAGAAAGGGAGCGAAAACCGCTCCCTTCTACATTTATCTCTTATTCCCGAATTTGCCCTTCACCGGAAACAATAAATTTATTCGATGTTAATGCTTTTAAGCCCATTGGCCCTCTCGCATGCAGCTTTTGTGTGCTGATGCCAATTTCTGCACCAAACCCGAATTCAAAGCCATCCGTAAAGCGCGTAGAAGCATTATGGTACACCGTTGTTGCATCTACTTTTTGCTTGAAAGTTTCAGCGTGAGCTGCCGTTTCTGTAATAATTGCTTCTGAATGCTTCGTGCCATACGTATTAATATGATCAATTGCTTCATGCACATTCGCTACGGTTTTCACACTGATTTCTAAACCAAGATACTCCGTTCTCCAGTCTTCCGCTGCCGCCTCTTGAACAAAAGGTATCTTTTCTACAATACGTGCATCGCCATGAACTGTAACGCCCTGTTCCATCAAGGAAGCGATTAAATCATTTCCGTGCTGTTCAAACCAATCTGATTGAATAAGCAGCGATTCAATCGAATTACACACAGATGGTCTCTGCAGCTTCGCATTTAAAGTAATTTCCTTTGCCATCTCCGGATTTGCTGTATCATCAATATAAGCATGGCAGTTTCCGGCACCTGTTTCGATTACTGGAACACGTGACTCTCTGACAACGGTATCAATCAGGTTTTTCCCTCCACGCGGGATAAGCACGTCTAAATATGCGTTTAATCGAAATAGTTCACTTGCGGTTTCTCTGCTTGTATCCTCAATTAATTGAATCGCATCAGGAATAACCGCACTGTCTTCCAATGCTTCATGGATTACCTTGACAATTGCCAAATTGGAATGAATCGCAGATGAGCTGCCTCGTAGGATAATGGCATTTCCTGTTTTAACAGCAAGTGTTGCTGCATCAACAGTGACATTTGGTCTTGCTTCGTAAATCATGCCGACAACGCCGATTGGGACACGTGTATTAATAATCTTTAGGCCATTATCCTTTTCAATCGTTTCAAGTACTTCGCCGATTGGATCAGTTAAATCAATAATTTGCAGAATCGCATCCGCAATGGCAGCAATACGCTGTTGATTTAATTCCACACGGTCAAGCAGTGACGCAGACAAGCCTTTCTCTTTTCCAGCCTGGATATCCAATCGATTGGCTGCAAGAATCGCTTCCTCATTTTTTCTCAAACCATTGGCAATTTTTAATAATGCTTCATTTTTTTCCTTCGTCGTGCATGTTCCAATTTGATAACTGGCTTTTTTAGCAAGCTTTCCTTTTTCGATTACTTCACTCATGATAATTCCCCTTTCATTGTCTCAAATGATACCCACTTGTCACGGTGGATCACCTCAATTGTCGGTACAGCGTGAATATAATCTGATTCACGCAATTTCATAACGGCATCTAATTCTTCGGAGGAACATTTCACCTGTCCTCTCCCTAATAAAGCGGACTTTCCATAAACCTCGACAACATCCCCTTTTACAAAATAGCCCTCCACCGCCGTAATACCTGGGGAAAGCAAACTGCTGCCATGATACATTAAGGCTTTTTCTGCCCCTTCATCTATAACTACCCGGCCATCTAAATCCGAATGCAGGGAAATCCATTGTTTATTCGCCGGTAAATGCGCTTTTCTTTCACTGTCGATATAGGTGCCGTCGCCCTTCCCATCTAAAATAGCTGCCAGCTTCTCTTTTCCGTAACCCCGTCCAATAAATACCGGAATGCCCACGGAGGATGCCATTTTCGCAGCCATCAGCTTCGACTTCATCCCGCCTGTCCCTACTTTGGAGCCAGTCGCGTCTGTCTGTGCAATCAGCTCTGTGCTGAGCTTCATTAAATGGTCATAGCGTGTTGCGTCCGGATGTCTAGTGGGATTTTTATCATATATGCCATTGATATCAGTTAAAAGAATTAAATGATCCGCATGAATTAAACCGCCTACTAATGCAGAAAGCATATCGTTATCTCCAAACGTAAGCTCGTCAATGGCAATCGTATCATTTTCATTGATAATCGGGATGACCCGCCGCTCCAGCAATTCTTCCATTGTCGCATAAGCATTTCGATATCTCCCCTGATCAGAAAAATCACTTCTGGTCAAAAGGATTTGAGCAGCAGTAATATTGTATTCTTTTAGCTTTTCCATATAGGTCTGAATCAGCAGACCCTGACCGACTGCCGCTGCAGCCTGCTTTCCTTTTTGCGTAACAGGTCTTGAAGAATAGCCCAGCTGCTTAAACCCTGCAGCAATTGCTCCCGAGGAAACCAAAATCACTTCCATATTATTCTGATGAAGCAGCGCGAGGGCATGCACATGATCCTCCAGCTGCTGTTGGTCAATTTCCCCATGCGTATTGGTTAACGAGCTGCTTCCTATTTTAACGACAATACGTTTTGCTGCCATTGTCATCCCACCTCTCACTTTCTAAAAGCATTTCAACCAGGCAATAAAAAAACTCCTCCATCCCTTATAAACAGAAGGGACGAAAGAGTTTACTTCCGCGGTACCACCACAACTTAAATACGATTCTTTAACTGCGCCCGCCTGGACAACCGTATTTCACTTATTCCGAGATAACGTTCGGAAGACGCTTATGTTTTGCATAAGACTGATAAAGGCAGGTTCAGTAAATCAACAATGAGGAATCTCACAGCATTGGACAAATGCAATTAAAATTTGCTTCTATCCTCTGATTCCATCTCTGTCATTGTGACGGCTTACTTACTAGTCCTTCCATAACGTTCGATGTATTGATATTAATTATTATCAGATTTTTTCTCGTTGTCAATAGAGAAATGCATTTTATTTCAGGGAATGCGATAACATTGATTCTAAAATATCAGAAAAGTATACTGAAGACAAGCTATTCATTCGATATTAAAAGAAAAAGGAGGAGCTATTCCATGTGCTTAATCACCTTTGCCTATCATGCACATCCAAAATATAAATTCATTTTACTCAGTAACCGGGATGAATTTTATCATAGACCAACGCTCCCGGCAGCTTTTTGGGATGACATGCCGGATATTCTGGCCGGCAGAGATTTGCTCCAGCTGGGAACCTGGCTGGCCGTTTCCAAGCAGGGAAAATTTGCAGCAGTGACTAATTATCGGGACCCTTCTCTTCCAGCATCTAAGACATTTTCCCGCGGAGAACTCCCGGTAGATTTTTTGTTACAGAATTTTGACGGGGAATTGTTTTTAGAGCAGCTTTCAAAAAATCGTCATAACTACGCCGGATATAACATTCTTTTCCGTGACAAGGACACATTGTATCACTATAATAATGTGTATAATCAGGGTTCTAAGATAAGAGCAGGGGTTCATGGATTAAGCAACGATACGCTAAATACCCCCTGGCCAAAAGTCGAACATTCTAAAAAGGAACTGACGGATTATATTCAGTCACACCCGGAAATGAAAACAGAAGATTTATTACACAGCTTACAAAACAGGACACAAGCTGACAGCGAACTTCTGCCCCAGACAGGGATTCGTGCAGATTTAGAAAAAGCATTGTCTTCCATCTTTATCGAAACACCTGATTATGGCACCCGAGCATCCACTATTGTACTCATCGATCACCATAACAAGCTGACCTTTATTGAAAAAACGTATGATCAGGAGGAATTTCTTCAGCAATATGAATTTTTGACAGAATCTGATTAAAACTGCATACACAGGGAATGTTAAAAAAATAGAGTAAAAAAACACATAATAGAGGAGGTTGACCCATGACCTTATTTGAGGATCCGGCGTATGCCAGCCGAATGCTGACGCTGTTGACATTATCATTTCATATTATTTATGCCACAATCGGTGTCGGTGTTCCTTTAATGATTATGATTGCCCAGTGGATCGGGATCAAAAATAACGATAATCATTACCTGTTGATGGCCAGACGCTGGGCGAAAGGATTTGTTGTTACCGTTGCTGTCGGAGTAGTAACAGGTACGATTATCGGACTTCAATTATCTCTGCTGTGGCCGAGCTTTATGGAATTAGCAGGAAATATTATCGCGATGCCATTATTTATGGAAGTGTTCGCCTTTTTCTTTGAAGCGATTTTCTTAGGAATTTATTTATATACATGGGATCGTTTTGACAATCCGAAAAAACACTTGCTTTTATTGATTCCGGTAGCTGTCGGCGGCGGTATGTCAGCTTATTTTATTACCGTGGTGAATTCATTTATGAACAGCCCGGCAGGCTTTGACATCATAGGCGGAGATTTGGTTAATGCGAATCCGGTTCTGGCCATGTTTACTGTATCCATGCCGACTAAGGTTGCTCATGTGCTGTCTACAGCCTATATGACGATTGCCTTTATGTTCGCTGCGATTGCGGCATTCCGGCTGCTTCAAAAGAAAAATCAGGAGTATCATAAAAAGTCCCTGCATATGGCTATGAAGATTGGTTTAATCTTTGCAATCGCAACAGCTTTGATCGGTGATTTATCCGGTAAATACTTAGCAGAATATCAGCCCGAAAAGCTGGCTGCGGCAGAATGGCATTTTGAGACAAGCACGGAAGCGCCATTAGTGATGTGGGGCGTGTTAGATGAAAATAATGAAGCCAATTATGCCCTGCATATTCCTTATGCCTTGAGTATTCTTGCACATGGCTTCCCGAGTTCAGAAGTAACCGGTCTGGAGGAATTTCCGGCGGAAGAACAGCCTCCGCTCGTCATCCATTATTTCTTTGATACAATGGTCACCATCGGGATGTTTATGATTGCCTTATCTCTGCTTTACTGGTTTGGAATGCGGAGAAAATGGGCGTTCGTTGAAAAAACATGGTACCGCTGGCTGATCGTCGCAGGCGGACCGCTCTCCTTCTTAGCCATTGAAGCCGGCTGGTGGATGGCGGAAGTCGGGCGCCAGCCATGGATTTTAAGAGGGCTGATGACCATTGAGGAAGCTGCTACAACAAGTGATTATGTCGGCTGGATGTTTGTGTTATTTGCCATCCTTTACCTTATTCTGGGTGTCGGAACGGTTGTTGTATTAACGTATATGTTCCGGAAAAACCCGGTTGAAAAAGATTTAGAACGTATGCAAGGTGGTGACGAATCATGATATTAGAAATTATCGGTATTTCCGTACTCTGGTTATTCTTATTTGGTTATATCATTGTTGGATCCATTGATTACGGAGCTGGCTTTTTCAATGCCTACAGCATCGTTACCGGAAAGCAGCATATTCTTTCGAAAATCATTCAGCGTTACCTGTCCCCTGTCTGGGAGGTTACCAATGTATTCTTTGTCTTCTTCTTTGTCGGAATCGTCGGCTTCTTCCCGCAGTCTGCTTACTATTTCGGAACCATTTTACTGATTCCGGGCAGCTTGGCACTGATTTTACTGGCGATACGGGGTTCTTATTATGCATTTGAATCCTACGGAAAACAGGGGCATAAAGGATATGCCATTATGTACGGGCTATCCGGGTTGCTTATTCCGGCTTCCCTGTCGATTGTTCTGACCATTTCGGAGGGCGGCTTTGTCTTTATGGAGGATGGAAATCCGGTCTTAGATTACAGCGCCCTGTTTTTCAGCCCGTTAACCTGGTCCATTGTTGTTTTAAGTATTGTGGCTGTGCTATATATCTCAGCAGTGTTCTTAACCTGGTATGCAAATGAAACAGGCGATATGGATGCAACAAACTTAATGAGAAAGTACGCATTAGGCTGGTCCATTCCTTTGATTATTGCCGCTTCAGGAATAATTGTCGAGCTTTACTTCCATAACGAAGCTCATTTTGCAAATCTCTTAAGTCTCTGGTGGATGTTTGCTATTTCCTTTGTGTTATGGATATTGACCGTCATCCTGATTTGGAAGCGCCGAAATTATGGAATAGCATTTTGGCTCCTTACCGGACAATTTGCCTTTGCTTTCTTCGGTTACGGGATAGCCCATTATCCATACCTTTTATACCCTCATATCAGCATTCATGAAGGGTTTACCAATCCGGCAATGGCCATCTCGCTTATCGTTGTCTTTATCTTAGGTATGGCGCTTTTAGTTCCGTCTCTGTATTTATTGTTAAAGCTATTCCTGTTTGATAAAAACTATATTAAAGGAAAGAAGTGATAACATGTTGAACCAATTTCTGATTTTCATCGCTCCTTTCATCGTCCTGATTGCAGCAATTGCTTTAGCATTTGTCGCTGCAGCTAAGGATAGATAATGCACAAATGCCCTCAGCTAACCGATTTTTTAATCGGATTAGCTGAGGGCATTTTTTTGTTCCCCATATAAGCGAAAAATACAAAATATCCGTTTTAGATACGACTGTTTATTGCCGTTACACCAGTTGACTATTTTCCAGCTCCTTCATCGCTTTAAAGTAGCCGTCTTTCTTCCGCATCAGCTCCATATAAGTGCCTTGTTCAACGACTTCTCCGTGGTTCATGACAATAATCTGATCCATCTTTTCCAAGCCTGTTAAACGATGCCTGATGGTTACCACCGTCTGATATTTTGTTGCCTTTTCTATTTCCTCCATTATTTCCTGCTCTGTAATCGCATCTAAAGATGAGGTTGGCTCATCCAGCAGCCAGACAGAAGCATCCCGTAAAAACAGACGGGCAAGTGCCAGACGCTGTTTTTCTCCGCCAGACAGGTTCGTTCCCTTTTCCAATACTTGGTCCTCTAATGAAAAATGGCTTAATTGAACCTTTTCTAATGCTTCCTGGCAGGCTTCTTCCCCCGCCTCTTTATTCGCAAATCGCAGGTTTTCATAAATACTTCCGTAGAAAAAATGATTATGCTGCAGGGATACATTCATTTGTCTCCAAAGACTGTCTGGAGCAATTTTATCAAGCTCTTCCCCATTTACTAAAAGTTGACCGGATTGGATGGGAGCAAAAGTGAGCATCGCCTGCATCAGCGTCGATTTCCCTGAGCCGCTTGGCCCGACAATGGCGATATTTGTTCCCGGCTTGATTTGAAAAGCAGCGAGACGCACAGCCGGCTTCTTTTCAGTGGGATATTGAATGGAAACATCCTTAAAATCAAATTGAATCGGTACATCCGTTTCAATTTCATGAACAGCCACTTCGGTTTGCGTCTCCTTTTCCCAAACCTCGGTGAGACGTTTAGAGGAAGCTTTGCTTTCTTCTAAATGCGCAGGAAGCACTGCCATCGATGGCGTATCCTCAAACACCGTAATGGCAATCATAAACAGCATCGCTAACAGTGTTCCGGCAAGGTTTCCCTCTGATACATAAAACCCTGCCTGCACGAGAATAATTACTGCAATGAAAAAAGAAAAGAAGATAACAACGGCTTCCCGGATAGCAAGCTGGCGATTTTCTTTCGCCTTTATTTCTTCGTATTGCTTCATATTATTATCGAGCTGCTGTTTTTTTCTTTCCGCCTGTTGAAAGATTGTCAATTCCCGGAACCCGTACAGATAGTCTGTAAATTCCGAGGACAATGCACCTCTTTTTTCCCGCATCGTTACAGCTGTCTTTTTCTGAAACAGATAAAAGATGGATGGGAAAACAACCAGTACGATAATCACACCGCCAATCATTGTCATAGCCACCCCTATGGATAAATACATCGTAAAGAAAATCGTAGCTGTAAAAACAGCTGCCAATACCACCGGCGGATAAAACACACGTAAAAAGAAATGCTGTAAGCTCTCTACATCACCGACGATCCGTGCCAGAATATCCCCGCTTCTGTATTTTTGCAAAAGTCTGCTTGCCAGCGGCTCTATCTGATCATAAACCTTCAGGCGGATATTTTTCAGAATCGTAAAGGTACCGCGATGAGAAAAATAGCGTTCCCCGTATCTGCTGACAGCTGAGGTAATCCCCAGCAGCTTCACACTCGCTACCAGAATCATCAAGGTATAGATCGGCGGTGCAAAAGCGGCTTGTGAAATCAAATAACCGCTTGCTGCAAATAAGGAGACAGCGGTAATCCCCGCTAAAAATCCAAAGAAGATAGAAATCAGAATATCCCTTTTTTCTTTCAACATCATTTTTAAGACCAGACTGATATCCTTCATGCTTCCCGCCCTCCTTGCTGTGTATGGATCATTTTTCGATACATTTCATTGTTTTTGTAAAGTTGTTCATGTGTCCCCTCTCCTGCTATTTCTCCCTGATCCAGCAGAAAGATTTTATCGGCGTTACGGATTGTATGCAGGCGGTGCGCAACGGTAATCATCGTTGTTTGGTTTCTTAAGGTATCTAACGATTTTTGCAAAATATGCTCCGTCTGGATATCGAGACCGGTTGTCGGCTCATCAAAGAATAGAATTTGCGGTTTTTTCAGAAGGGTGCGGGCAATCGCAATCCGCTGCTTCTCTCCTCCCGATAAGCCTCTGCCTCCCTCTCCGATGATTGTATCTAATCCGTCTGGTAAAGCAGTAATCCACTTCCAGATTCCTGCATGCTCCGCAACCTCCTGTATGACTTTATCATGCTGTTCTTCCTGAGAGCCGAGTAATATATTATCCCGTACGGTTCCAGAAAACACATAGGGCTGCTGCGATAAATAACCAATCCGGCCGAACCAATCTGCTTTTTCTACCTTTTCTTGCGCAATACCGTCAATTAGAAAGTTTCCTTCTTTCGCCGGCAGAAAACCAGCTAATACATGCAGCAAGGTTGACTTACCTGCACCGGTTTTACCAATAATGGCAACCTGCTCATACGGTAAAATCCGCATCGAAGCCGGCGCTAATTGAAAGTTTCCCTCTTCATAATGAAAGGAAGCCTGTTCCAGCCTTAATTCGGGTGCTTTATCGGTTTTTAATGAAGCAGTTCCCCAAGAAACTGGAGTCGTCTCTTCATCAAGCACATCCTCCACCCGTGAGGCTGCGCCCATACTTGCGCGTCCGGAATGAAAAGCGGAGCCCAGCTGTTTCAATTGACTGAACAGCTCCGGCGCAAGAAGTAAAACAAAAAAGCCCGTAAAAAAGCTGAGATTTTGAAAAATAATCATCCGGATTGCAATCTCTAAAGCAATCAGACCGATACTCAGCATAGCGATAAATTCCAGCGCTAAGGAGTTTGTAAAGGCAACCTTCAGCACGCCCATCGTTGCATCCCGGAAGCTTGTACTATCCTGATCAATTTTATTTCTCTGCTCTTGAGACCGGCCAAATAATTTCACCGTCGGCAGACCCTGTAATGTATCCAGGAACGTTCCTGAAAAAGCTGCTAATTCAGACAGCTGTTCCTTTGATTTATCCTTTGTTTTTATACCAATAATCATCATAAAGACAGGAATAAAGGGAGCGGAAACAAGAATAATCAGTCCGCTTGTCCAATTTTGAATAAAAATAACT
Source organism: Oceanobacillus oncorhynchi (assembly GCF_000821065.1). GTDB lineage: Bacteria > Bacillota > Bacilli > Bacillales > Amphibacillaceae > Oceanobacillus > Oceanobacillus oncorhynchi. The sequence goes on along the minus strand of NZ_CDGG01000001.1, from coordinate 3,358,037 downwards.
AACCAGACAATCAGAACAATGCCGACAGATTGAATAACCTGAGGGAGATACTGACTGAAATAGCCGTCTATTTCATCGATCGTATCCATAAATAAGCTTGTCTTCCGGCCAGACTGTCCTTTATCTGCATCGATCATAGGCTGGCTGGTAAAATGACGGAGCAATTTTTCCCGTATCGAAACCTTCGCAGTCTGAGCCATTTTTATGCCGGAGCCTTTTATCATATATTGAAAAACCGTTCGTACCAAAAGCATGCCAATCAATATAAAAACAGCAGGAAGAATAGATGAAAATGCCGCATTATCCAAAAACAGCTGCTGGATAATCGTTACCACGAGATAGCTCTGCCCTACGATGGCCAGTGCCATAAAAAGGGACGCCACCCCCATCCAAATCATCCTGCTCCGAAAATCTTTTGTAAATTCCTTTAACAACGGATCACCACCCTTAAACACAACATAATCAATTACAATATATCCTCTACTCCATTATACAACAGCATGCTTTTCGCCGCTCACCACACAGTGCGCTGCACCATTTAGAAATGAATATTTTATGAACATCCGCTATTTGTAGAGTTTTTTTAGGAAACACATATATTAACCTATATATAACTATTCCATGAATATAAGACAATAATAAAAAGATTTACAGGAGTGTCCTATCATGTCTAATTTTTTCCTTAACACCCCAACAAATTTTAATGTGAGCGAGAAAAGCCTTGGTGATAAATTACTTTATTATGGCGGAGTGGTTACTACATTAGGAAGTATTATGTCCCTCGTCGGATCAACGATTCTATACAATGAAGATGTAGAAGAGGAAGAAGCAGCTTTTGAAGAAAATTCACCTGTTACGAGCCGCCAGCTGTTAGAAATGCAGCAGCAGCTTGACCTTTTACAGAAAAAAATAGATCGATTAGAGAATCAAGGGCAGTAGATAATTCATTTCCTGTCCCTGATTCACCTTTTTAAAAGTTTATTCTTCTTAACTTAACAGATTCCGTTCTTTTTTCTCCCCCGTCCAGCAAAACGAAAGAAGCGGACAGTTTTCACATAACGGCGTCTTCTTACAATATTGTTTTCCATGCTCCACAATTAATGCGTGAAATTCCTGATGCATTTTTAAGTCATGCGGAAAGAAATTTTCCACTTCAATTTTAAGCGCATGATAGGTTTTGGGAAGCTGATAGCCGATTCGATGAAACAACCGCATCGCATAGTTATCCGCAATAAAACCGGCTTTATCAAAAGCATACAGCATCATCGCATCCGCAGTTTCCTCTCCGATTCCATGGATTGCCAGCAGTTCTTTACGGAGAACAGCTTGATCAACGCTTTGAATCCTCTCTACCTGAAAGTCATATTTTTGAAACCAATGCAGCCAGGCCTTAATTTTCTTCGCTTTCATTCGATAGAAGCCGCTTGGGCGTATTTTTTCGGCAAGCACTGCTTCTTCCATTTGTATTAAACGCTCAGCAGCTGCATCTTTCCCCAGGTTCGCCAGAGCCAACTCGACATTTTTCCAATTTGTCCGCTGAACCAAAATAGCGCTGATCAGCATTTGAAAATCAGAAGCTGCTGGCCACCACCCTTGAGGGCCATAGTAATGAAATAATTTTTGATATAATTCCGTATAGCTTATCTTTTCTGTCATCTGAATCTCCTCTTTTTCCATTAAACGAAAGTTCACTTAGCAGGAGTTTTACGAACGATTCTCCATGATAAAGCTGATTTCTTTTCTAATCACTCTAAACAAGATACACTAGCAATACATTTACGAAAGAAATGGAGAGCAACAATGAAATCTGTTCATGCTGATATTATACAATTCCGTGGAGGCCATTATCAATTCGGACTTTTTCAGGCGGAAAAACTAAAGAATTCACCCATAATCAACCATCGGAAAGCACTGCTCAGCAAACGCTGGAGAAACTTCCTTGTTGATGAAGAAGAAGTAAAAGCAGTATTCAAAGCATTTTCTCCGGCTATTTGGGAAGAAATAAAAGGATTAAGTGATGGATTAGGCATCCCCTGGAATGATGCCATTCGCGAATTCGGCGGTTACTATTATGAATACGGCCGCAGCGGCTGTTCCATTAATACCAAGCAGGATTACCTGGTACGAAATTATGATAATGCCCCCCATTCCTATGAAGGCCGTTATGTTTTATTCGCCCCCTCTGATTCCGGATATGCCAGTGCCGGTCCTTCCATGCAAATCACCGGGCGTACGGACGGAATCAATGAAAAAGGGCTGACGATGGGCTATAATTTCGTCAACCGTAAAAAATCCGGCGATGGCTTTGTCTGCAATATGATCGGCAGACTACTTTTAGAAAACTGTGCCACTGTGGAAGAAGCCGTTCAATTACTGCGTGAGATCCCGCACCGGAATACCTTCAACTATGTATTATTAGATACAACTGGAAAATCACTCGTTGTGGAGGTTTCCCCCCGCTCTTTCTTTGTCCGGGAAGATAGCAGCTGTACAAACCATTTCAATGCATTAACAGAAGAGAACCGGTACCGTTCAGATGAATCAATGGAACGGCTGGAGAGAATCCTAACAAAGCAGAGGGATATTCATACACCTTATGAAGCGTTTCGTATGTTAAATGATATCGAACAAGGAATCTTTTCTGAAAAATACGGTGCATGGGCAGGGACACTGCATACAGCACTGTACTTGCCAAAAGAACAAGCTGCTTGGTTTGCGTTGGGAGGCAATCGTCAGCCATTTATTTTCTCTTTTCAAAAATGGCTGCAGGGAGAAAAATTACATGCAACGAAGATAAAGGGACAGATTAATGCAACCGATTCGTTTATTAACGTATAGCGGCATCTTGCCTGTCGCATTTCGATGGCTTTACAATTGAGTTAGAAAGGATTATCCTAGCAACAAAGGAAAAGTAATTTTTAGAGAGTCAGCATCATTTAATTTATGAGTATAACTGACTTTAAGGAGGAAAACCAATGACTATGAAAAAAGCATTAACCCTTGCTGGTTCTGACTCTAGCGGCGGAGCCGGGATTGCTGCAGATTTAAAAACCTTTCAGGAGCATAATGTATATGGCATGACCGCTCTGACTTCCATTGTGACAATGAATCCAGAAGGCTGGGGACATGACGTTACACCGATTGATGCGGAAGTCGTTGAAAAACAATTGAACACGATCCTTTCTGTCGGCGTAGATGCAATGAAATCCGGAATGCTGGGATCTGTAGATATTATTAATTTAGGCGCAAAAAAAATTGATGAATACAATATTGAGAAGTATGTTCTTGACCCTGTCATGGTATGTAAAGGGGAAGATGAAGTGCTTCAGCCGGAAAACACAGACGCGATGCGTGAAGAATTATTGCCTCGTTCTCTGGTTGTAACGCCTAATTTGTTTGAAGCAGCGCAATTAGCTCAAATGGCTCCAATTAAGACCATAGAGCAAATGAAGGAAGCTGCTAAAAAAATTCACGCCTTAGGTGCAAAAAATGTTGTCGTTAAAGGCGGAAAACAGCTTGACCACGATAAAGCTGTTGACCTGTTCTATGACGGAATAGACTTTGACTTATTAGAAAGCGAAAAAATAGAAACAAGCTATAACCATGGAGCAGGATGTACTTTCGCTGCGGCAATCACTGCAAACTTAGCTCACGGTGAAAACGTGCACGATGCCGTAAAAGCAGCAAAAACCTTCGTTGCAGCTGCTATTGCTAACGGCTGGAAGCTAAACGAGTATGTTGGTCCTGTGATGCACGGAGCTTACAACAAAACAGACAGCAAAAAAGTAGAAGTATTCAGCGTATAATGAAAAAGACCTTAGAACATCCGGTGTTCTAAGGTCTTTTTCATTATATTAAATAGTTAATCCCGATCATGGATAAAGAATGTCAATACCAGCGCAATGATAGAAATTATTCCAGTGACAAGGAAAGAAACATTGACACCATGAACCATCCCTTGGATTCCCTGTTCAGGGATAGATGCTGTAGACATAATGGTAATTGGCAATGCTGTACCGATTGCTCCGGAAACCTGTCTTAAAGTATTGTTCACTGCTGTGCCATGCGAAATATACTTTTCGGGCAATACATTGAGACCTGCTGTTGTAACAGGCATCATCGCCATAGCCACCCCCAGCATTCTCAAGGCATGAATCGTTGCGATAAATATAAAGCTTGTTTCTGTCGTTAACGTGCTTAACATAAAGGTCGTACCGACAATCAGCACTAAACCAATCATTGCCAAATACCTGGCACCGTATCGGTCAAAAAGCCTTCCGGTAATCGGGTTCATTAACCCTTGTATAACAGCACCTGCCAGCAGAGCCAGTCCTGAATGAAAGGCGCTAAATCCTAACATTTGCTGCATATAAAGCGGCAAAATGACAGCAGCTCCGATCATTGTCATAAACGTAACCATACCTAATACCGTAGTAATTGTAAATATCCGATATTTAAATACCCGAAATTCTAAAATAGGTGTTTTCAAATGCATTTGTCTGGTAATAAACCATGCCAGCATAACTCCGCCGATGACTAAGGAACCGATAACCTGATAGCTTAACCAGCCTGCATTTCCAGCGGTGCTGAATCCGTATAGAATACCGCCGAAACCAAGTGTAGATAATAAAATGGATAACTTATCTAATTCAGGAAAGGTTCGTTTCGTCACATTTTTAAGTAAAAAGTAAGCGATAATTATGTTTAAAATAGCAATTGGCAGAACCATGAAGAATAATGTTCTCCAAGGAAAATGCTCTACAATATACCCAGATAGCGTCGGTCCGATGGCGGGTGCGAAGGAAATAACTAAACCGAACATTCCCATTGCACTGCCCCGTTTTTCCTTTGGATAAATTAAAATCAAAATGGTCTGCATCAGCGGCATCATAATTCCGGCACCCGCTGCCTGCAGAACACGCCCCAATAGTAGTGAGAAAAACTCTGGTGCAACGCCACAAACCAGTGTACCTATTGTAAACAAGGACATCGCGGTTAGAAATAAACTTCGCGTCGTAAACGTCCCAATTAAAAAGGCTGTAATCGGGATCATAATCCCATTCACGAGCATAAAAGCAGATTGCAGCCATTGTACTGTATTTGCATCAATATCTAAATCCGCCATCATATGAGGCAATGCCGTTCCTAGTAACGTCTGATTCAGAATAGCTACAAAGGCTCCGGATAATAAAACAATCAGAATGGGCGCCCGGCTAATATTTTTTGTATCTATTGATGATTCATGACTCTCATCCATTTACGACCCTTCTTTCATTAAAAATATATTTTTATTTAGCTATCGGTGAGTCATTATTTTTCATATAGTTATTTCTTTCCCAATTTTGCTTCACTATAAAACGAAACTTTATTCAGCCGGAGCTTTCGGTTCTCCAATTGAATGGTTTCAGTGTGAAAAAAGACAAAACCGGTGACTGTAAAATCACCGGCATAAACTGAAGCTTTATTCAGCGGGAGTTACCCCTGCTGAAATTTAAAAAGAACAAAGGCCGACCCGCAGTTTCACGGGACCGCAATAAAATTAATTCTTTAACGTATCGCACCACTCGATAAAGTTATGAACAACGGAATCAAGAAAATCAATGGTTTGTTCATCCGTCAGATTTCCTTGCTCGTTCATTTTGTTCTGAACGGAACCAATTAATACTTCATTTCCTGGCAGAGTCAATACCCCGACTCCGCGAGAATTTAAAATTTGACGAAGCTGTAGTTGAGCTTTTACTGTACCAAGGGCTCCCATTGAAGCTCCTACTACCATTCCAGGTTTATTTACCATAACTAAATCAACACGGGAGAACCAGTCAATTGCATTTTTTAACATACCCGAAATAGACCCATTGTATTCAGGTGTAGCAAATAAAATAGCGTCACTATCTTTGATACGCTGACGAATTTCTTTTACAATTTCTGGCGGATTTAATTCCTCATCCTGATTATAGAAAGGTAATTTTTCTATCGGCAAAATATCAATTTCTATTTTTTCCTGATAACGGTCCTTCATATATTCAACAAGTTGTTTGTTGTAAGATTCTGCGCGGTTGCTTCCAATCATTGCTGCAATTTTCATTCGTATACCTCCAATATTTCTTCGTTTAAAATGTTATGTTTATCACAAATGCTTGTCGTTTTTTAAACACAATTAATATTATTACCATAATCATTTATCTACCTCAAGATATCTGCTCAAGAAAAACGCCTTTCTAAAACACAAAAAATACTCTTATTAAGAAGCCTTTCACGGGTTATCTTCTTCCCATTGAAAAAGCTTTCTTAATAAGAGTTATTTTACGACATCATGATAACCAGGAGAAGCGCAGGCTCTCCAGCTAATAATATTTCAATTTTTAGAAGAACCAATTACGGTTTCTGCCGCAACCGCAGGAACGTTTTCTTTCGCAGCGGTTCTCAGAACGTTTGCCGCAATGGTCGGAATGATGGTGATTTCCACCCCCGCCATTATTTGAACCACCTACTCTGCGGCAGTTACTTGAATCGTTTACGTCGCTGCCACAATCATAATTTTCAACAACCGTTTCGTTCACATTGGATTCTCTGACTGGATAATAATTTTCATTGCGGACAATTGTGCGATGCACATTTTTAATTTCTGTCGGATGAATGTTTTTTACAGTTTTCACGCTATTAGTAGTACGAACCTCATGCCTTGTTGGATGAACACGTACATCCTCATCCCGGTTCGAATTGCGACAACGGCTACATTGACATTTATCTCGGCTCATTCGGACTCCCTCCTTTCCAATGCATAATACATCTTATGAAAGAAGGCGGTTTTGTCCTACGCAAATAACTATTAATCCGATAAATGTACGTTTTGTCTATATTGCTGGATTGTTACGTTTCATCGTTATAAACTCTATTCCTTTATATCGAAATTGATGTTCTTTAATAAAGTGATTTTTCTCATATAATTGGATTGCTCGTTTATTGAAAGACGCAACGGTAAGCCGAATCGCCTTGCCTCTATGCTCCTGCTCAATAAAATGAAGAATTCTTTTTAAAAATGAATCTCCGTTTCCTTTTCCAGTCAACTGTGGATTCATTCCCAAACCTAAATCAACACAATCTTCTATATAAGCTGCATTTCTATCTCCGGCAGGAACCTTGGCTGAACGGCCAGTGCAAAAGAAACCAATTAACCTGTGAGATGAATCTACCATTGCGTAATAGCCGCCGCCAAGCAATTCTACAATCGCACTAGTCGTTAACACATTATTATAAAAGTCATACGGTTTTTCGTACTTCCAGCAAAGTGCCTCCACTGCATACTTTTGTGTCATCCGAACAATATGTATATCCACTAAGCATCCCCACTTTTCCTGTAACCTTCCTATATTATTTCACATTTTTCATTCGAGGTGAATAAATATCTCATATCATCTGATTATCAAATAAAATAAGATGCACTCCTAATCTGTTATAGAAATAATATGGCTAGGAAAATGAAAGGCCGCAGCTCTCCCCTCTCTGTATAAAATGAAAAAGCTCATCATTAGTTAATGGATATCCCTGCAGGATTTAGTCCGTTACAGCCATTCAATCCGAAATCTCTGATTCCCCTTAATCCATGGAAGCAGCGGTAAATCATTTTCAATTACCTGCCCCAGCACATTTACCCTTTCATCCGCCGGTAAATCGGCTAAGGTGATTTGAATTTCACCCTGGTAACGCAAATATTTTTCATTATCTATCGTTACAGAACCTACAGGACGCTCCGCATTATTTTGAGCCTGAACACCTGATTCTCCAAATTGCGCATAGCTTCTCGATTCAACGGCACGGATACAATCTCTTGCATAATCCGCCCGGTTGGTCATTGCAGCCGCTGCTTTACGGATTATTTCAGAGTCTGCTCGTTTATCAGAAACAGCCCGGATTAGTATTTCATCCTTCTCGATATAGGCCTGAAATTGTTCCAAAGAATCCTCTCCTATTTCAACATCACCAACAACGATTTTATCAGCTTCACCAAATTTTTCTAATTCCAGATATGCAGCAAATGGGGAATACCCGCGGTGCTGTTCCAAGGTTGGCAATTTTTCGTATAGCGGGCCCCGTGATTGCTTATCTCCCGGTATAAAAGCCATTACGGTTAAACCAGCTTCTTTTAATGCCCTATTTTTTTGAATAAAATCTACGGACCCTAACCCGGTTTCCGGACGCGGATAATAATTATGCCATGCTTCTACTGATTCCATATGGAGACCTTTCGCCCTCAAATGATTTAACGCGTCCACGTCAATGGTACTGGCATTTAATGCAATCCGCATTTTATGTGATAAATCAATGATTGTCTGGTCATCAATACCGTAGTCAATCCTTAGACCGGAGAGTCCCCAGTTTAGTAATTGATCTGCATTCTCCCAGTTAAAGCCTAATGCCTGCAACGAATTTGGTGAAATATCCGCCATGAGTTCCATATCTAATTCAATCGCTGCTTTACCAAGCGCCTGAAGCTGCTCTTTGTATATTGTCTGATCATCCTCCGGAATATGCAAAGAGGTGAAAATGGAATGAAATCCACTTTCCTTCATTTTTCGAATATAGGGAATCTGTTGTTCTATTGGTGTATTCCCTAAATAAATAGAAATTCCTAACATAACTATCCCTCCATCTATTATATAAGAAGAAACAGGAGGCCGCAGCCTCCTGTTAATTGTTAAATTCCATCTGCCATACTATCCTTAAAGCCGAACGCATACGTAAATAAGAAACCAAATACATACGAAATAACAAGTCCTAGAAAATAGCTTATATACTGCCCATTTGTTATTAATGGTATCAATGATAAGCCTGAAACGCCAATTCCTGCAGCTGCTGTATTCATCACTGCCTGGAACGCTCCGCCGATGGATGCTCCTAAACAAGCGGTTAAGAACGGTCTTCCAAGCGGCAGGGTCACCCCGTACATTAACGGCTCACCAATCCCTAAGAAGCCAACCGGAGCAGCTCCTTTGATAATATTTTTTAAATGCTTATTTTTGGTTTTTACATAAATCGCAATCGCTGCGCCAACCTGCCCGGCGCCGCCCATCGCTAAAATGGTCAACAGTGCCGTTTCATTAAACGCATTAATCAACTCTAAGTGAATCGGTGTCAAACCGTGATGCAGGCCAACCGTAACCAATGGCAGGAAGAACCCTGCCAGAACGGCCCCTGCTAGAACGCCGCCCGTCTCAATCAAGGCAATCAACCCTTTAGTGATTCCATCGGATAATAAACCTGCTGCCGGCATAATGGCAAATAAGGATACAAATCCAACAACCAGCACGGTAATTAAAGGAGTAAAAATAATATCAACTGCATTCCACATCACTTTACGCACATTTTTCTCAACAACCGTCATCAGCCAGGCGGCAAAGATAACACCAAACAAACCGCCTCTGCCGGGAGTTAATTCCTCTCCAAAAATCGCAATATTTTCAAGCTGCGGGCTAAATAAAATCATTCCTGCTATAGCACCTAATACCGGAGTTCCGCCAAATTCCTTTGAAGTATTCCAGCCTACTAAGATTCCTAAGGAAGCAAAGATAACACCGCCAAACAAGAGCAATATCTGCATCCAGTTTTGCTCTGGATCCACCCCTGCGTTGACTGCAAAGTTCGCTCCGCCATTAATAACTCCTGATGCTACAAGGCCCGGAATTAAAGGTATAAAAATATTTCCAAGCTTACGTAAAAAGTTTTTAAAGGGGGTCCGGTTCTTTGCTTTCATATTTTGTTTATCCAGTGCTGCTTTTTCTTCAAACGTTAAATCATCCGCATTTGCGTCTTCCCCGATGCCAAATCCAGTCAGCTGGCTCATTTCTGCAGCAACCTTATTGACAGTACCAGGCCCGATTACGATTTGCAGTGTCTCATCTTCAACCACGCCCATTACGCCATCAATCTGTTTTAACCCTGCCAAATCAGCTTTCGAATCATCCTTTAAAGATAAGCGCAGCCGTGTCATACAGTGAGCAATCCGCTGGAGATTACCTTTACCGCCTGCCTGTTCTAAAATTTCCGCGGCCATTCTCTGTTCTTTCTTCATGGTAAACCCTCCCTTTATTTTGTCAGCGCATGTCGAACAAATCCATCCGAATTATTCAATCTATTCACCGCATCATCATAGGAGCATTCCAGCAGTATCATCACAATCGCAACCTTCACCTGGTTGTTTGCCTTTTCAAAATAGGAGGCTGCTGTATCATAGTCGGCTCCAGTGATTTCCATTATGTTTCGTTTAGACCTTTCCAATAATTTTTCATTCGTCGGCTTTAAATCCACCATAAAGTTTTGATAAACCTTGCCAATGCCTACCATTGCTGCAGTCGAAATCATATTTAAAGTCATTTTCTGAGCAGTCCCGGCCTTTAATCTTGTAGAACCAGTCAGCACCTCTGCGTCTGTTTTCAGTTCAATTGCTACAGAAGCATACTGGCTCATGACAGCATCTTTATTACAGGATACGCTGACTGTATTCGCTTTTTTCGAATCAGCATATTGCAAAGCGCCGATAACATACGGTGTACGTCCGCTCGCAGCTATTCCAATTACTGTATCGTTTTCTGAGAGCTGAATGTTTTTAAGGTCAGCAGCGCCGAGCTCCGGATTATCCTCCGCACCTTCTGCGGCTTCGTAAAGCGCTTTCATACCACCCGCAATAACTCCCTGAACCATCTCTGACGGCGTACCAAATGTAGGAACACATTCCACTGCGTCTAAAACGCCTAACCTGCCGCTTGTACCAGCTCCGACATAAATCAGTCTTCCATTTTTCTTAAACGATTCAATCGCATATTTTGAAGCTTTCTCAATTTGCGGCAGCTGCTCCTTGATTGCTGTTAAAACCTGCTCATCTTCTTTATTCATTGTCTCTAAAATTTCCATTGTCGACATCTCATCTAAATGCATCGAATGCTGATTTCGCATTTCTGTTGTTAACTTATCGAGCATATCATCACTCTCCTCTATTCGCTTATAACTCTATTTTAAATGTTTTTGAAATTAAAAGTCAATAAGTTTTATATATTTTATGAAATTAAATTTCATTTTATGATAAAAAAAGAAGCTATCTTCTTAATTTCACAACATAATCTCTAGCTTCTTGATATTCATCCAGCACATTTTCACCGATGATATTAAAAATACTGATATACAAGCTGTCTACCATCGTCAGCTGGGTCATTCTTGAAGTAATACTTCCAATCCGGAAATCCTGCTCTACATTCGGTGTCGCTAATCGAATATCTGCTTCTTTATATAGCGGGGACTTATTCATGTTCGTTATTGCAATAACCTTAGCTCCTTTTTCTTGAGCCAATCGTGCTAAATCTAAAACATCCTTCGTCTTTCCAGACATACTGATGGCTACAAATACATCCTGGCTGTTAAAATGAGGCACCTTTGACAGCATGTAGTGAAAATCTGCATTAAACTCCACTTCATATCCGAGTTTCGTAAATTTATATACCGCATCGAGCGCAGCAATCGATGAGCCGCCTACACCATAAAATATAATCTTACGAGCATTTTTTAGCACGTTGACTGCATCATCCAGCTCTTTTTTTTCTAAAGATTCCATCGTCAGCTCGATCGCATTTTTATTCACATGAACGACTTTTTGAAACAATTCATAGGGAGAATCTTTTTTCTGTAAAATAGAAAAGTCAGTGATATAATCATCTGTTACCGCTAACTCCTGTGCCAAGGAAATTTTAAAGGTTTTAAAACTTCCAATTCCGATTGTCTTTGCAAAACGAATAACACTTGCTTCGCTCACATCCGCCTTATTCGCTAATTCTTTCGTCGTCATATTTGGAATAAGCTCTGCATGATGTAAAATATACTTCGAAATCTTTTTCTCAGTTTTAGAAAATTGATGGAGCCGTTCGTTGATTCTAGTTAGTAGTGTTGTCGCCATGTCAACTTCTCCTATTCCAATTCGGTTATGTTCCTTAGTATAGCAAAAATCAGAAGCGTGTTCTAATGATTAATTAGAGGAACGATTTACTTCTAATTCCATTGTACAGGTATGTAACGTGTGCCCGCTGAGGTCTTCGGTGAATTCAGAAATAATCTTGAAACCTCTTGCTTTATAAAACGCCATCCCTTTTGCATTTTCCTTTTCTACATTTAGCTGAATAAACGCAGGTTTCAAATCCTCTATCCCATATTCTAATAACGCTGTTCCCATTCCGTTCCCTTGTGTATCCGGATACAAGTAAATAGCATAAAGCGTACTGATTCCTTTTTCTGATACCCGGCTAAAATTCGCAAACCCTTCTATTCGTTTATCCGACTCCACAACATATAGACTGGAAAGTTCGATACGTTGAAGCATGGTTTGATTACTATATGATTTATTTAAAAATGCATCCTGAATGCTTCTGGGTATAATGCCTTCATATGTATCATGCCAGCTTTGGCAAACAATACGCTGAACAGCACCAATATCTGTCTCTTCTGCCAATCTTACATGGTAATTCATACAGCTCACTCCCTTTGAACAAAATGATGTTTTTATTATAAAGCGAAACTTCATTTAATGATAGTACTGCTCTTCCATTTTAAAACAAAATTATGGTAATATGTTTCATTATCTACTAATAATTCAGAGGTGTGTCAAAAAATAAGGAGGGATAGGTATCGAAACGCTAAACAAAAAATATCTGACACGCATCCAGATTTGGGGAATATTTGTCGGAATTATTTTATTTATCTATGGATTGCTTCTATTTTTCACCGGTTTTTCTTCTGCTCTTATTGCTCCTGTTCCGGGGCTTATCCTGATGATATTAGGAAGCTTTTTATTTAAAACGGGAAAGTTTGCGGGAGAACTCAAAAAAGATGCATCAAGAATATATGTATTAGAAAATTTTTCAAAAATCATCTTTGGTTCCTGCTGCTGACTAGCATATTGGCCAGCTTAATTATTTTGTTTTATCTTATCTTTTTTATTTTTATTACATAGGAGAGAGGGAATTAATATGAAAAAATTATCATTTATCCTGATTTTGACCATTATCCTCTCAGCTTGTGGAACAGACAACCTAGAAGAAAGTTCATTTGACGTGGAAGTAAATTGCAGCTCTATGGAAGCAGGTACAGAAGAAGCGCTGGAGGAAAGAGTTTCTCTTTTTGAAAGGGATACGTATGAACCTTTAAAGGAAAAGCTTAATGAGGATGTATTGGTTTCTAAGGAGAACTTAGAAGAAGAACTCGCAACCGCCGTCTACTCCACCTGTATAAATGAGGAAGAATCGTATAATGACAGCTATGACAAATTATATTTTTCAATGCTGGAATATTTTTATGCTTTCATGATATCGGAAAAAGAGGAATCCCTGACAATAGAGGAAATAAACTACAAAGGACGTTCTTTTAATGATTATGCACTCAATATCGTATTGGATGACGGGCGTCAAGCAAATGTTTTTCGCTTTGATCCTCTTACATATTCCGGTGATGTTTTACAGCGGTTAGACGAAGAAGCCGTTATTGGATCATTGGAAGAATTATATGCTTCTGCCATCAAAGAGGATTTTATCGACAGGGCCTTTTCTGGATTGGAAAATCCGCTGAATGCTGCATTCCACAATATTCCCGACATTCTGGAAGAAAAAGATCTTGAAGAATGGGAGCCAGATCTTGATAAAAACGCAGAAGCATCTGATTTTTGGCATTTATATGCCATTATTATTGATGGAGATATAAAGGAACAAAATCTATTAAGAGAGAAAGAGAACTGGCGGGATATCAAATTATATCCAAGTTGGCGTACGTATCAAATGATAGAAAGGCTCGAGGAAGTTCACGCTATCTCCCCTGACATTCCCTATCCGGAAGGAGCACTCGAGAATGAGGAATGGTTCAAAGCGACGGACTACATGTCAGAGAATATGGAGGAAACCGTTAAAGATAACAAATTGGATAAGGATTTATACGAGATATACCAATATATTCACACAGGGGAAGGATACTTAAGCGATTTGGAGCTTTAGAAAAGATGTTAAATAAAAAACATCACTTTCGGAAAGGAGCATTTTTTTGGAATACTTGCACCCAAAATACTTTAAATGGATTCATATTTTAAGCAAATTTCTCGGTATTATCATCATTCTGTACGGAATTTTCATCATCATTCAGAATTTCCCGTCCATTATCGGGCCTGTTCCCGGGCTCGCATCTATTTTGCTGGGTGTTTATTTGTATAAAAGCGGAATGGAAGCAGGCCGTCTTTTGAGGTCGGACAGAAAAAGCAAGCAGGCTTTGGAAGAAATGTTAAAATACTATGGCTTATTTTTAATGATTAACGGACTGCTGTTTATAGCGGCAATCATTTTATACATTATCTCTATTTGTATATAGGGAATGCCACGCTTACAATAAAAAAATACAAATCAAGTACTTTCAACATGCTTGATTTGTATTTTTTTATATTTCCTTTCTTAAAGCTGATACACTACTTCCAGGCGTGCTTCTATCGATTGATTTCCCGGTTCAATTGGCGTAGACACCATCTTGAATACCTGCGCAGGTCCAACCCCTGGCGAAGCAGTCTGTTCGTTAATCTTTAATGGAACCGTGTTTAAATTAGCGCCAAGCTGTTCAGCTAAGCTTTCTGCCTTCTTCTTTGCATCTGTAAGTGCAAAGCTTAATGCTTCCATATAAAAGTTCTCCGGATCATTTACCGAAAACTCAATCGAAACAACTTCATTTACGCCATTTTCGGTGACACGATCAATGATTTCTCCAATTCGGTCCATATCATCCGTAACTACAGTGATTTCATTTCGAACCTCGTAGCCCTGTAATATCTGATTGCCATCCTGATAGCTATACATCGGTCTTGCAGAAAAGCTGGTAGTTTGAATCTGCTCTCTAGGAACACCAATTTGCTGCAAGGTATCCAGAGCCTGATTCATTCGTCCTGTATTTTCTTTCTGCGCTTCCTCTAAAGAGCTGCTGACGGTGGAAACAACCAATTGAATACGGGCAATACTCGGCGAAACTATAACCGTGCCCACGCCAGTGACCGTGATGGTCCCCTGCTGATTATTTTGTCGCTCATACATTCTATGCCCATAATTAGGCGGTCCATAAGTATAATACATTGCGAACATCCCTCCCTCATACCATCCTATGTTGTATAAGGGCTGTACCATTCAATAATTATCCGGAGAATCCCAGTAATCGGGGTCCTGCATTTGCAGTTCTTCGACAACATCCTCTAAGTCCTGAGGTGTAATCGTAAAAACGGGGTACTCCTTGGACGTCCGATTCACAGCATCATAAAAATAGCGAACGCTGCCGGGATATTCTTCATCCACGAGGAGTAAAGCAGCATCACTTTTATCAATCAGCCATAAATCCTTCGCCCGAAATTGGTACGCCCCCTGATACCCACCTCTATACAGCGGTTTGAAAAAATCGGCTGTCATCATTAATTCTTCATATTTTTCCTTGATCGGGTCCGGCCAACGTTCATCCTGATTTTCAAACGGCGGAAAAACACCTACTTGTACCTCATAGGTTTCTTTTAAATCCATTATCACAGCAGCAGCCCACAGCTCAATACCCATCTGTCCAGAAATAATAATCCATTCTAATCCTTCTTCTATAAAGGTGCGCAGCCTTTTCTCTAAAGCTGCCTTAATAAAAACAATTCTGGGATCATTTTCTTTGAAGATGCCTAATTCCGTCGGCTTATAGCCTGTTACATGTAAAATTTTCACAGTAATATCCTTTCTTCTTTACAAGCTTAAGTTATCTCCTATTTTAACGCAGGAATACTTGATTTGAAAGCTTGTCTCTGTTTAACAAAAAGGCAGTCCGCACTGCCCATTGTTATTTTCACCACATTCCCGGTCTTCTCGGCGGACGAATGCCTGGGTGATTTCTCATTTCTCCCATGTGTCCAGGAGGCATTTGTCCTGGTAAAGCGAACGGCGCAGAAGGGAATGGCGGACGTGGTCCAATTTGCGGTCTGCCCATAAAGGCATTTTTTCCATACGGGTGCGGATGCTGCTTTTTTATACTATGGTGATTTACATACGTTGTATGGACAGGATGAATATGATTAACAACAGATTCGGATGACGTGTGGACATATTGATGCTTTGTCGGATGCACAATGGTCTTTTCATTCGATCGCTGCGGATGAAATCGCTCTTTACCTTGCATCGTTTCTTCCTCCTTTTTGTTCTCTCTTTTTACTATATGTGATAAACGTACAAGTCGAGCAAGACAGATACCCAGATTTATTTTGATTTTTAATAATAGCCGGAAAGCCCGCTCTTTAAGTGATTTCAGAAAAATAATCGGTTAAAAAATTTGTGTATAAGCAGGTTTAGAAACTTTTTTCCTAAAAAGGTTGGCTTTTATCATTGTAGATGCTATAATAAGGATACTTATTTAGATTCGGTAGAAATACAGGATGGGATACATCTTTCGTCTTGAAATTTAACTTTGAACTAAATAGTAATAAACAGTGCAACAATTGCACGTGGAGGTAAAAGAATGAACACAGGTTCTGTAAAATGGTTTAACGCTGAAAAAGGCTTCGGTTTCATCGAAGTTGAAGGTGGAGACGATGTATTCGTACATTTCTCTGCAATCCAAGGCGAAGGTTTCAAAACTTTAGAAGAAGGTCAAACAGTTACTTTCGATATCGAAGAAGGAAACCGCGGACCACAAGCTGCTAACGTTGTTAAAAACTAATAAGCAGATAATCGAAAAAAGCTGATCATCATTGATCAGCTTTTTTTATTTATCATTTTTCTATAGGGAGGATTTAAAACAATGGTTACTTTTTTTATTCCGTAAAGACAGCAAGATTCTCCAATGTGGATTTTAAACCTATATCATGATCCTCCTTTCGTATTCCTTCAGGTACGTTCTCGCAAATGACAGTAACTTTTGTGCCTTCTGAAGCGTCTTCAAAAAGCCATTTTTGAATCATCTCTCCTGAAAATAACGAGTCTCCGGAATCGAAATTGACGGATTGAACGATGCGCTTGTTTGGAACCAGCTCCAAAAACCTGCCTTGCGTTACGTCTGTATTATCTGTAGTTTTACCAGAATGCGCACTATCCATTTCGTACGTAAGAGTTATCCTATAAGTTCCTCCCTGCCTAGGGTCAAATGCATCCACATGACCTGACATTCCTTTTGGCGGCAGCCATGAAATCAGTGCTTCCTGGTTTATAAATGCTTGATAAATGGTTTGTGGGGATGCCATAATCACTCTTGATGCAGTGTCTACCCTTCTTTTTATCGGTTCCTCCTTCATCAAAATCCCTCCTCTTTTTCAGTTTATCAAATCAAAACGCTTAAAATTTCTTATCAATTGCTCAACATCCTTCTACTAGTAAATCGATATCAACAAAATCCCCTCACCAATCAGGTAAGGGGATTTCACTTTTTTATATACCGTTTTAAAATTGCTCTATTAAAGCTGTCACAATCTGTTTCTTACGGGAAACAACACCTTTTAATAAAGCACGATCATTTTCATCTAAAGTGGCATGGAATGCTTTTTCAACATTAGCTTTTTCTGGTCCTACTGCTAATACTTCGGAATCATTATTTAGAATATCAGTTGCAACAAACAAGAATAAATCCAATCCTTTTTCATTTACAGTTGCCGTGATTTCACTTACTAATTCATCATGAAGCTGATAAATCTCACTGACATCGACTGCATTTACCTGAGCGATTTCTACCTTTGCATCGCCCATTGCAAATTCCTTAGCATCCATGGTAATCAATTCTTTAACCGTTTTATCACTGATATCTGCACCGGCTTTTAACATTTCTAAACCGTATTCTTCCAGGTCCACTCCAGCCTTTTCAGCCAATTCTTGCGCTGCTTTTACATCTTCTTCTGTACACGTCGGTGATTTTAATAATAAAGAATCGGAAATAATAGCGGATAATAATAATCCTGCAATGTGTTTATCTAATTCAATTTGTTTTTCTTTGTACATTTTGTTTAAAATAGTTGCGGTACATCCCACTGGCTCGGCACGGAAATAAAGCGGCTCTTTGGTTTGGAAATTGGATACACGGTGGTGATCGATTACTTCGTGGATAACCGCGTTTTCAATGTTATCAGCACTTTGCTGGAATTCATTATGGTCTACTAAAATAACATCAGCGCCATCTTCTAATTTCTGAACAAGTGCTGGAGCTTCTACTCCAAATTGCTCTAAAGCAAATTTTGTTTCCCCATTTACTTCACCTAAGCGTGCAGGACTTACGTCTTCCCCCAATTTTGTTTTTAAATCAGCGTAAGCTAATGCGGAACAAATAGTATCCGTATCTGGATTTTTATGTCCGAAAATAAGTGTTTTTGACATTTTTGATTTCCTCCCTCGACAAACTTTCCATATATAGATTATCACATTTAATGTCCTATGCTCCAGCCCTAATCTTGTTTCTGTAAAAAAATGCTGGAAATATTATTGATTCCGCCTCAAAATACTGTAAAAATAATCATTATTAGATTATAATTAGTATCATTGGAGGATTGATGAAATGACAAGAAAACAATTTAACTTAACACGTACTGCTTTGCTCACCTTTGCTTCCGAGCTGGATGATAATAGTATCGATGTGCAGGCAGACTATTTTGATACAACGATCCGCTGGCATTTAGGCCACGCGCTCGTAACCATGGAAAAATTCTTATTCCGCTACCCTGTAAAATCAGAAAATATACCAGCTGGCTATGCTGAACTTTTCAGCTCTGGGACAAGCCCAAAGGATTGGACGGAAGAACCGCCCAGTTTAGAAACGTTATTAGAAGCATTAGAGCTGCAACAACAGCGTATTAATGAATTTAATGATTTATTCTGGAAATCGAATGTACAATTTAAAGTTCCATTCGGCAGCGTTGAGACTCAGGGCGATTTGCTGATTATGCTTTCCTTCCGCGAAGCAGAGCTTTTGGGTAAAATCAAAGGCATGTATCAGGTTATTTCAAGGGATAAAAATGAGTAAACCTTATATTATTATTGGCGGCGGCATTTTAGGTTCCAGCACCGCCTATTATCTTTCAAAACAAGGTGCAGAGGTCATTCTGATTGACCGGCACGATGAAGGTCAAGCAACGGACGCAGCAGCAGGAATTATTTGCCCGTGGGTTTCCCAGCGCCGTAACAAAAAGTGGTATCATCTTGCTAAAAATGGCGCCCGGATATATCCATCGCTTATAGCGGATTTAGAAAATCTCGGCGAGAAGGATACCGGTTATAAACAGGTAGGAGCACTCAGCCTCCATACAGACTCCAAAAAAGTAGACGGTATGGAAGAAAGAGCGTATAAACGCCGGGAAGACGCTCCAGAAATCGGTGATATTATCCGTCTGGATGCCGAAGAAACATATCAGCGCTTTCCCATTTTGCAAAAGGATTACCAGGCTGTCTTTATCAGTGGAGCAGCGCGGGTCGATGGAAGAAAATTAGTAAAGGCTTTAAGAAATGCTGCCAAAGCAAATGGGGCTTCCCTTCTATCTGGAGATGCCAAATTATACACAGCTGGTAATACGGTAACCGGTGTGGAGTATAATAATGAGGTCATTGATGCCGAAAAAGTCATTTTGGCGAACGGAGCTTGGATGAAGGAAACCGTAGACCCTTTGGACATCCATCTGGATGTTTCGTTCCAGCGGGCACAAATTATGCATCTGGAAATTCCATGTTTACACACAGCACATTGGCCGGTAGTTATGCCTCCTGGAACAAAATATTTACTCACGCAGGATGACAACCGCTTCGTCATTGGGTCAACTCATGAGGATAAGGTTAATTTTGATTATCGCGTCACCGCAGCAGCCGTACATGAAATTTTAGATCAAGGGCTTGAGATTGCACCAGAGTTAGCAGAAGCAACCATTTTGGAAACCCGGGTCGGCTTTCGCCCGTACACACCCGGTTTCTTGCCGGTTATTGGCGAACTGCCTGCATATTCCAATATTCTTTTAGCAAACGGACTCGGTTCATCCGGACTGACGATGGGCCCTTATCTTGGACAGCAGCTTGCAAAATTAGCTTTACATGAAGAAACAGATATCATTTTAGAGCATTATGATGTATCATCTGCATTAAAGCGTCAGTAATGAAAAGAGGTGGCTCATTTGAAGGGATCTTATGTTGTTCTTATTATTCTTCTTCTGATTCTCCTGACAGGCTTCTTTACCTGGTTATGGCTGCAGAACTTTAATGAGAATCAAGAAAGTATTGCAGCTTTAGTTGATTACTTAGTATAAATATTGGAAAAAGGACCGGTTGAGCCGGTCCTCAGCTTGTAGAGAAAGTATGGTATTTTCTCTGCAAGCTTTTTTATATGGTTAAAATAATCAAGAGAAAAATAAGATATATCATGAAAATAAACTCCCATCTACCTACCCTTGCTTGGATAGGTAGATGGCAATCTTCTTCATGTTCTGGCAGGCTGCGGTGAGTAATACTTGCTCTCCCGCATTCTGCAATCCCCTCAACCTGCAGTAGCGAAGTCCATGCAGCTCTTTAGAGTCTGCAAAACTTCGCTCTACTTTTTCTTTTCTAAATTTGTATAGCTTTTTTCCGGAAACGGATAACCGGTTTAATCGCACGTGTTCTTTATGTTCTTCCCAAACATGACGGGTGACTACTTTCTGATGATTATTCGAGCGGGTACACTGTTTCAAAAGCGGACAGGATATACACTTTTTTGGGTCTGATTTAAATTCTCTGTAACCTTCTCGTGTCGTTGTTTTATATGGCAATTCTTCTCCATTCGGACAAGTATAACTATCTCGGTCTTCATCATAACGGAATTTCCACTTCGGAAATAACCCTTTCGTTGGATGATAGCGACGGTGAGCGATGACGCCGAATATATTCCGATCAGCTAATCCCTTACAGATTGGATTCGTTAAATAACCGGAGTCTAAAGCCACTGCTTCCACGATAAAATCAAACCGTTTGATTTGCCGGTCTAACCGTTTCAGATAAGGGACCGAATCATGTACATTTCCCGGAGTGACGTACGCGTCTGTAATAATATTATATTTCATATCTGTGGTTCGATGATCTAAGTAACAGAACATTTCTTGTTTGTGGTCCCGAGACATAAAACCACTTTCCGGATCTGTTTTACTTTTCCGAATGGTTTTGACTTGTTTCACTTCCTCTCTATCTCTTAGGACCTTTTTTCCATTCTGTTTACGATCCTCTTGAATGGCTTGGTTTAGTTCTTCTACGTAGTCTCGTGTTTCCACTTCGACTTCTTCCCGACTAAATTTATGTTTATTGGCATTCGCTTTCAAATGAGTGGAATCCGTAAAAAGAACTCTTCCTCCAACCATACGGTGATTCATAGCTTGGAGAACAATTTCATCAAAAATTTCTTGGAAAATCTCCGTATCTTTAAAACGGGTTCGACGGTTCCAACTGATGGTAGAATGGTGAGGAACTGGATCTGTCAGTTTTAAACCTAGAAACCAGCGGTAAGCATTATTTGTTTGAATTTCCTTTTCAAGTTGGCGTTCCGAACGAATGCCAAAAAAATACCCAACAAACATCATTTTGAATAAAATAAGGGGGTCTAGAGAGGGACGACCATTATCTTCACAATAATAAGGTTTTACTTTTTCAATAATAAAAGAGAAATCAATGTATTTATCTATTTTCCGTAGTAAATGGTCTTGGGGGACTAAATCTTCTAAACAAACAAATTCCATTTCATTTTGCATGTGTTTTCTCGTGTGAAACAAGCTCATCACCGCCTTTGTTTGGTACTTCTATTATACCAAATAATTACGGTCAATTGGGGCTGTTTCCCACATAAAAATAGACTGCCGAGGGTTTCTCGACAGCCTGAGGACCGGTTGAGCCGGTCCTTTTTTTGACACAAGTATATCTATTTTTCTAATACGCACATACGATTTCCCTGCCTCTGCTCTGTATCAAGCCGCTTTCTTTTTTTATCCTTAGGAAACATGGGTTTCCTTTCTTTTCTTATTTTGGTTGTATTCTACCTTTAAAACAAACTCCCCCATTTTTAAATAAGTAGCTTGAAATATCGGACTTTGAATGAATGTAAAAATAAATGTAAAGATAAATACCGGTCCACCAATAATCCACCCTATAACAAGCACACTGCATTCCGTGATAATCCGGACTCTGCCAATCGGCGCTTTCAATTTATCTGCAAGCGAAAGCATAAAGCCGTCACGCGGGCCGGATCCGACACCTGCCGCATTATACAGTCCTCCGCCAAACCCCATGATACAAATACCAGCTAATATAAATAGAATGTCCACCCACGTATTGGTCGCTTCCGGAAGAATTCCTGTCCAATGATAGAAATCCACAAATGACCCTACAAGAACGGCATTAAAAAAAGTACCTGCCTTTATGTATCTGCGGTCTAAAATAAAACAGACAACAATCAAAATCATGGAAATTATAATATTCCATGTTCCAATTGTAAACCCGACCCTTTCAAACATCGCGACATTTAATACATCCCACGGGTGGATGCCTAAATGCTGCATATTAATGGTCAGTGAAATACCGCCGCTGAAAATCATTATTCCCAGCAAAAAAAATAACCATCGAAATGATTTAACCAAAATAAGCTCCCTTCTTTCCAGATGAAATAATCCTTGAGGATATATCCATAATTATAATAAGTATACGCTTTTTGGGAGGAAATAAAAAGAGCAGGTTTACCGATGATTGGAGGAATCATGAAACCAGCTCTCTTCTATAATTATAAAACTTTATTTAAGAAGTCTTTAGTTCGCTCAGACTCTGGATTATTGAAAATGATATCCGGTGTATTTTCTTCCATAATAATACCTTCATCCATAAATAATACTCTATCCGCAACCTCTCTGGCAAATCCCATTTCATGTGTGACCACCACCATTGTCATGCCTTCTTTCGCAAGCTGCTTCATTACCTCCAAAACCTCACCGACAAGCTCCGGATCAAGTGCAGAGGTTGGTTCATCAAAAAGCATCATTTTCGGTTCCATAGCAAGAGCTCTTGCTATCGCTACACGCTGCTGCTGTCCTCCGGATAATTGGGACGGATACTGATCTGCTTTCTCAGCAAGTCCCACCTTTTCTAATAAAGCTTCTCCCCTTTGCCTTGCTTCTTTTGGAGAAAGCTTCCGAACCTTTTGAGGTGCAAGCATCACATTTTGAATCACCGTTTTATGCGGAAACAGATTAAACTGCTGAAAAACCATTCCAACTTCTGTTCGAATCATATTAATATCTGTTGCCCTATCCCTTATATTGTAGCCGTCTACAATCACATCTCCGCTTGTAATTTCCTCTAATAAATTAAGACACCGTAAAAACGTACTCTTACCTGATCCGCTGGGCCCAATCACACACACGACTTCTTTTTCTTCCACTTCACAATGAATTCCTTTTAAAACCTCATTATCTCCAAAACGCTTGTGTAAATCCTGCACTGTAATCATCAATACTTCAACCTTCTTTCTATATAACGCAGCAATAAGGACAGACTGAAATTAATTACTAAGTAAAACAAAGCTACTGTTGTATAAATCTCTACTGCGTTAAAATGATTCGATGCTATATATCTGCCCTGGAACATTAATTCTGGAACTAATATAACAGACAATAAGGAGGTATCTTTAATACTGATAATAAATTGATTACCAAGCGGCGGTATCATTCGCTTAAAAGCCTGTGGCCAGATAATATAACGCATTGTCTGGTGTTTATTTAGTCCTAAAGAACGTCCAGCCTCCATTTGCCCTTTATCAATCGAATCAACCGATCCGCGAACGATTTCTGCAATATATGCTCCAGAGTTTATCGCAATAACAACAACTCCGGCAGTAATGGAATCCATATTGTACTGGGTAATAATTGGTAATGCAAAGAAAATCCAAATAGCTTGAACAAGTACCGGTGTGCCTCGAATAACTTCTACATAAATAGATGCAATAATAAAAAAGAATTTATTTTTTGATATCCTGCCTAAACCGAATATAGCGCCTAAAGCAAAACCAATTAATAAGCCAATAATAGAAATTAATAGCGTATAATATAAGCCTTTACCTAACTGCGGTAAAAAATCAATTACCTGTGTAAAATCAAACATTTCCTCACCTCTCTGGTACATAAAATAAGGAGCCGTGCATAAGATTGCCAGCTCCTTATTTTATCCCTGCCAAGTCAACTGCACTAATGGTTCGCTTTTCAATTAAGCATTTGTTGCTTTATTTCTTACTCCGAAGCGCCAAACCATTTATCATAGATCTCATCATATGTTCCGTTTTCATGTAACGTTGCCAATGCATCGTTAATCGCAGCTACTAATTCCTCATTTCCTTTTGAAATTGCAATACCATAATCTTCTGCCTGATAAGTATCACCAACTGCTTTTAATCCATCACCAGTTGTTGCAATATAGTACTCTACGTTAGGAAGATCATATACGGCTGCATCAGCACTCCCATTTTCAACTGACATATATACTTGATCCAGCTGTTCATAAGTATCAATGGTCTTATCCTCCAGGTTTTCCTCTAAAAATTGTGAACTGGTAGATCCTAACCGGGTTGCAATTGTTTTTCCTTCTAAATCCTCTAAACTATTAATATCCTTATTATCCTCTGGGACAGCAATGGTGATACCGGATTCATAATAAGGATCACTGAAATCCACTGTACCTTTTCGTTCTTCCGTAATACTTATTCCAGCAACGGCAATTTCAAATTGCCCTGTTTGTAAACCTGGAATGATCCCATCGAAATTCGTTGTTTGAATTTCTCCATCAATTTCGAATCCCGCTTCTTCTGCAACTGCAGTAATTAATTCAATATCAAAACCAACTAGCTCCCCATCCTCCATAAATTCAAATGGAACGAAAGAATTATCACTTACAACAGTGTACGAATCATTTAAATCATAATCACCGTTGTCTGCGTCTGCTTCCCCATCATCTCCTGAAGTATCATCTCCACCACCACACGCAGCTAAAACTAGTAATAAAATAAGTGCCAGCATGAAAACCCAAGTTTTCTTTTTACTAAACATCCAAAAATACCCCCTACGAATTAGTTTCATTTATATGGATAAAATAAAGTACCATACATCTAAGTATAACAAAATTCTATTTTTATTAAAAATTCATTATTAACCCATATTTCAGAAAATATATGCAAATTTTGTGATTTCACCTCATCACCCGCTGATTACGTTCTTTAAACTTGGAATTCATCGGAAATCCTTTCTTTTTCATAGGTAAATCCCCAAATTCAGGTTTCTCAAGCAAAAATAACCGGAATCTGTTATACTGTTTTTGAAAGTGAATGATCCGGCAATTTACACAGGAGGAAAGAATCCGTATGGAAGAAAGTATCTCCATTTTGAAATGGAAAGCATTTGTTGAAAATAAACAGAGAAAAAAATTATTAGTGAAGGTAATCTGGAATGATACAGATAAATTAACGCTGCTTATTCCCCCAAACATGAAAGTAAATGCTTTTATTAAGGATGAAAAAGAAGGATTCCTTTTTTATGATATAGAAGGAAAATCAATTTCAGGACCTATTCCGTCCATCCTCCCCAGCAGTGCATTAGAGGACGGACAAATTCTATTAAAAGCAATATCTGATGGAACGGTAACCGCCTATGGAGAAAAAATAAATAAGAATGAAATGAACGCTTTACATTAAAAAATCTCTAGAGATAGAATATCTATCTGCTAGAGATTTTTTGTTAATGATTCGTTTTATCATCATATTTTGACCAGAATGTGGCAAGCACCGGACCAGAAATATTGTGCCAGATGCTAAAGAGCACACTTGGCACAGCAGCTATCGGCGTAGCGGAAAAGAATGTTAATGCTAAGGTGGAGGCAAGTCCAGAGTTCTGCATACCAACCTCAATAGAGACTGCCTTTTGATCTGAAAAGTTCAATTTAAACAGTCTGGCAATCGAAAAACCAAGCAACAATCCTAATAGATTATGCAGCACAACGACACCAAAAATAAGTAATCCAGATGTTGCTACGGCCTCTTTATTTACAGATACAACTGCTGCGGCGACGGCGACGATACCAATCACAGAAACAAGCGGCAGTACAGAAATACTTTTTTCTACTTGTTTACTGAATAATAACCGAATCACAAACCCTAAAATAATTGGAACAAGGACAACCTGTAATATTTGGATAAACATATCCTTAAATGAAACCGGCATCCATTGGTTCGCCAATAGAAGTGTTAATGCCGGGGTCAACACAGGCGCCAATAAAGTGGATACCGTTGTTGCGGATACAGATAAGGCCGTATTCCCTTTCGCTAAGTATGTAATGACATTGGATGCCGTTCCGCCAGGTGAACACCCTACAAGAATAACACCGACTGCAATTTCAGGCGGCAACTGAAAAACAACAGCCAAACCATATGCTAAGAGCGGCATGATAATATATTGTGCAAGTACAGTAATGAATACACTTTTAGGAGCTTTTAATACATCCTTGAAATCTTGAGGTGTAAGTGTCAACCCCATCCCAAACATAATAATTCCTAATAAAATACTTACATGCGGCGCAATCCAAGTAAATCCGCCTGGAAACAGAAAACTGACGATGGCAAATAAAATAACCCATAAAGCAAAGGTATTACCTGCAAAGGCACTGATTCTTTCTAAAATCTTCACTTCCAAATCCTCCTAAAAATACGTTCATTAATGGCTTCTTATCATAAAAATTCAAATAATTCAATCTTCTATCCCCTGAAAGAAAGAACTCAATGGAAGCCACATTGCATTTCTCCTTTTTAGCAAGAAATAAAAGATATTTCTTTATCATACCAAATATCAAATAAATACGTCTAGACCTTTTGTAAAAAATCACTGAATAAAAAGGACAGACCATTTTCATTTACTCTCACACAAGAAAAAATCTTGTCTTCTCTCTCCTTTTGAGTTAGTGATATCGGCTGTTAGTGTGGTGTTCAAAACGATTTAAGAATTGAACAATACCTATAATCATAAATCCATTAAAAAATACCAAAATACTCATTATTTGAATGATTTCGTATTTTTGATAAAGTGATATTTTGCATAAATACATGTCTCTTTTATCTCACTAATGCATAATAAATTACATAGAGCCATCCAAAAACACCATGAATAATAGCCCATAGAATAGATTGATTTACACTCCAAGAGATAGTTATAGCCAATACAGAACCGAACCCAACTCCAGTTTTCACTACGGAATCTTTGCTATTCATATTCTCTCCACCCTTTCATTCCAGATAAATGGATCCTTTGATTGTTCTTTTCCTTTTTTCAGTACTTCATTAACTATTTATGTCTGAATCGTAAGAAAGTATGAACCTTTCCCTTTTTAAGTTATTGAACTATTTTTAGATACAATACAAACCATAAAAATCGACTGCTCTCCTCCAGAATAACGGCTGTTTCTCATATATTTTTTAATTAAAAATCAAGTTCAATCCGCCAAGTGTTGCGAAAATTAAAATCAACAGGGTGAATACCCGCTGCGGAATAAAATTCAGTATTTTTGCTCCGGCAGATGCGCCGGCTAAAATAATCGGCACCATCATCATATTGACAGTGAAAGTATCAAACGTAATCATATCGAGATGAACATAAAAAGGAAATTTAATCAAATTTACTGTCAGAAAGAACCAGGCGCTTGTTCCAATAAATGCTTTTTTCGGCAGCCCTTTTACCAGCAGATAAATAGTCATTATCGCGCCTGCAGCATTTCCGACCATCGTAGTGAATCCTCCAAGAATCCCCATAAAAACTATAAACAATAGCGAGTTCGGAAGCATCTCATTAAAGCGGGAACCCAGCTTTTGCCGAATAAAATTCAATGCAATCATCATTAATACAATGACACCGATAACCGGTTTTAGCTGCGCATCATCAATATTCTGCAAAACAAAGAAGCCCATAATAATCCCAATCAATACCCACGTCACCAGGCTGATTAAATATTTCCATACCACATTCCTTCTATAATATGTAACCGCAAACAAATCACCTGCTAACAGCATCGGCAGCAAAAATCCGACAGAATCTCTCGCTGGAAAGACGAACATAATTAAGGTTACTGCTAAAATAACTAAGTTTGGCAGACCAGATTTAGAAAATCCTATCAGCAAAGCACACAGGCCAATCAGCATCCAATCCAGAGATCCGAGCTCTAACATCCTTCTTCTCCTTTATATTCTATTATTCTCGTTCTATGCTTCGTGTGGTTTAAGTAAAAAATAATCTGCGTTAAGCATATAATAATCCGGCTTGTTGAAACAAGTATTACTACTGCTTCTCCTGTTCTAATTAAAAATTATTCTGAATCGGAAAACCTTTCGATACTTAGCTTCTCCCAATATTTTCATAAAAAATCAGATTAACAGAAAAATCTTACTTTAAATCCCCTGTTGACTTATCGGGTTTATGAGGTTAAATTATAGTTATTCATTAAAACTATATGCAGGGAGGAAGTTCAATGAAAGTTCCAAAGTACTATTTAATTTTGTTTACCGCACTTATTTTATTTTTAGCAGCATGTAATACGGAAATGGGAGGTGACGAAGAAAGTGAAGCTGCCCCAACCGAAGAAGGTGAACAAGGATTAGATGTTGTAGAAGATACAAAAATTGAAGCAAGTGATCCGGACAGCTCTCCAGAACTAGCACTTAATCGAGGCAATACAGTAGTTGTCGGTCTGCAAGAACCAGGCGGTGTATTTACACCATATTTTAATACAAGCGGTTATGATGGCAATGTACAATCCGTTATGTTCCCTCCCTTGGTTGATATTGATGAAACGGGTGAACCTTACCCTCGTCTAGCTGAAGATTGGGAAATTTCTGATGATGAACTAACTTATACATACCATTTAAGAGATGATTTAAAATTTGATGATGGATCAGCTTTTACTGCAGAGGATGTAGCATTTACTATCACGCTTCTTCATGACCCATCCTATCCAGGTTCCACGGATATCACTGAAGCCAATGTAGTCGGCGGACTGGATTACAAAGAAGGCAATGCAGAAGAAATTGAAGGCATAAACGTCATTGATGACCAAACAATCGAATTCCAGCTGGAGGAGCCCAATGCAAGAGCATTAACCATGCTTGGCGGTCAAATTCTCAGCGAAGAATACTATGGTGCTGATTATTCAAAAGGTGATTTAGATTATATTAGTGATTATCATCTAGAACCAGTCGGTGCTGGTCCGTTTAAATTTGAAGCTTATAATCCAGGGGAAGAAATCCGCTTCACTTCTAACGGGCATTACTATAATGGCGAGCCGGAAATAGATACATTTATTTATAGAACCTCTGAAGGAGATTCACAGCAATTCTTCCAAACTGGGGAATTAGATTATAGTACTTTCCCGGCAGATCAGGATAATTTCGAATTATTACAGTCTTTAGGTTATGCAAATATTGACCTTTACACGTCTTCTAATTACAGCTATGTTGCATTTAACCATGAATCTGAAATTTTCCAGGATCCTAATGTCCGTATTGCTTTCAATCTTGGGCTGGACCGTCAAGCGTACATCGATACACGGTTCCAAGGCTATGCTGAATTAGCTAATGTTCCTGTTGCACCTGTTTCCTGGGCTCACACAGATGAGATTGAGGCTTTCCCATATGATCCGGAAGAAGCAAAACGATTGCTGGAAGAAGCAGGCTGGGAAGAAGGATCTGATGGCATTCGTGAAAAAGATGGTGAGAAATTAAGAGTTTATTTCTTTACAACAGATGGAAGCGGCGGAAATGATATTTTTGTCACTTTAGCACAGGAAAACTACCGTGATATTGGAGTTGACCTGCAAATTGAACAAATGGACTTCAATGCATTATTATCTCGCGTAGATAACGGAGACCATGATCTTGTATCTTTCTCCACTACGATGCAGCCAGATCCGCATATTGGTGTAGAGGCATTCCACTCAGAATATAATGACAGCACCTTTCGAGGTTATGATAATCCAGAAGTGGATGAATTGATTGATGCTGCCGTAGCTGTCAGCGATATTGACGAACGCGCAGAAGCTTATCATGAATTGTATGCAAAACTGCAAGAGGATCCGCCGATGATCCTGCTTAATTATAATAAAGTATTAGCAGGTACAAATGCACGGGTAGAAGGTTTTGAACCAAATGGCATTCGCGGCATTGCACCAAGCTTGGAGCTTTTGCGAATCGCGGAATAATAAAACCGGAATAAATAGTTAAGCAGTGATTATTCATACAGGT
The DNA here is from genome assembly GCF_000821065.1 of Oceanobacillus oncorhynchi. Taxonomy (GTDB): domain Bacteria; phylum Bacillota; class Bacilli; order Bacillales; family Amphibacillaceae; genus Oceanobacillus; species Oceanobacillus oncorhynchi. Next base: position 3,327,722 of record NZ_CDGG01000001.1, on the reverse strand, counting down.
CCAATGATATAAAGCAGTTGATTCCTGTCTTCATCTTAGATAGGAATCTTCTTGCTTTTTTATAGAAATAAAAACTTTTTACATATTGTTTTTTAAAATTTGCAGCCTTATATCAATCATGAGTTAAAAGGAGGGCATCAACATGAACAATTATTTTGTCAAACGGTTGCTTTATTTAATCCCAACGCTGATTGGCGCATCTATTCTTATTTTCTTTTTGTATTCCTTGATTCCAGGTAATTTCATTGATACAGATCCAAATTTAACAGCGGAAAGAAAAGCGGAATTATATGCCCTGTACGGTTTTGACCAGCCTACCATTACCCGCTACTTTATTTGGCTGGGAAATTTATTTCAGGGAGATTTAGGTTACTCCCTTCAATTCCAGCGACCTGTTACGGAAGTTCTTAATGATTACATATGGAGCTCTTTTATCGTTGCTTTTGCATCTTTATTCTTAACATGGGGAATCGCACTTGTTATCGGGGTTATCTCAGCAACGAAACAATATTCTTTTTTTGATTCCTTTGTGACGATTCTTGTTTTCGGAGCAATGGCCATCCCCTCTTTCTTTCTCGGTCTAATCGCTATTAAATTTTTTGCTGTTGACCTAGGCTGGTTTCCTGCCGGCGGTATGACAACTTCAGGAGCGGATTATACTGGTTGGGCCCGTATAAAAGATATCGCAGAGCATATGGTGCTTCCTGTCATTGTTTTGACCATGCTTGGAATTGGCGGCCTGACCAGGTATTTCCGAACAAATATGCTGGAAGTAGTAAAACAGGATTTTGTGCGTACCGCAAGAGCAAAAGGGTTGAAGGAAAAAGTTGTTATTTATAAACACGCATTAAGAAATGCCCTTCTCCCCGCCATCACTTTATTTGCTTTTGAGCTTCCGGCACTATTCAGCGGAGCAATTATCACAGAGCAGATTTTCAACTGGCCGGGAATCGGCGCTATCTATATGCAGGCTTTTTCTGTAAGGGATTACCCTTTATTAATGGGCTTTACCATGTTTATTGCTGTACTAACTGTTATTAGTAATTTAATCGCAGATATTCTATATGGAATTGCTGACCCTCGTGTCAGAGTTAAATAGTAGAGGGGGCGAGCACAATGGCTTATTCAAGTAATGAAATGATTCAATCAGGTCACACTGTTCAAAAATCTTCTTTATGGAAAGAAGTTTTGAAACGTTTTTTAAAAAGAAAAATGGCTATTGCCGGATTACTTATTCTTTTATTAGTGTTTTTATTCAGTTTCGTCGGGCCTTTCTTTTCCCCATATATGACCGCTGGCACTAACTCGCAAGCTATTCACCAGGCCCCTAATTTATCACACTGGCTTGGAACGGATCACTTAGGAAGAGATGTACTTACCAGATTAATGCTGGCCGGCAGAATTTCCTTGACTGTCGGAATCGGGGCAATGTTCCTGGCCGTAACAATTGGCGGCATTCTTGGTATTCTAGCAGGATATTATGGTGGTATTATCGACCAAATTGTAATGCGTATTGCTGATATTTTAATGACTTTACCCGGCCTTCCGCTTCTTTTTATCATGGCTGCTATTATGTCAGAGTGGCAGGTGCCGGCAGAGCAAAGATTATATATTGTTATGATTATGTTAAGTCTGGTAAACTGGCCGAGCCTCGCGCGATTGATCCGCAGCCAGGTTCTCAGTTTAAGAGAAAGAGAGTTTATGGTAGCAACCGAAGTATTGGGGCTGCGTGATAAACGAAAAGTATTAAATCATCTTCTCCCAAACGTCGTTCCTTTATTAATTGTAACGGCTACATTAAGTGTCGGGGGAGCTATTTTAAGCGAATCGGTATTAAGCTTCTTCGGATTGGGTGTTGTCCCGCCGACTGCCTCATGGGGAAACATGATTAATACAGCGAATACGTTAATCGATTTTACCAACAGACCATGGCTTTGGATTCCTCCTGGTGTAGCCATTTTCATTACGGTTATTGCGGTAAATCTATTAGGCGATGGACTGCGCGACTCCATTGATCCAAACATGAAAGGAAGGTAATTACATGGCACAACAAGAACCGCTTTTATCCGTTCATCAGTTAAAAGCACACTTTCAATCAGAAGACGGATTGGTAAAAGCTGTGGATGGAATCAACTTTGACGTTTATCAAGGAGAAACTGTCTGCATCGTCGGAGAATCAGGATGTGGAAAAAGTGTTACAGCCATGTCTATTATGGGGCTGCTTCCCGATACATCAAAGGTAGAAGGAGAAATAAATTTAGCAGGTAAAGATCTCACCAAGCTTTCGAAAGGAAATATGCGCAGAATTCGGGGAAATGAGCTATCTATGATTTTTCAAGAGCCAATGACTTCCCTAAACCCTGTTATGACAATAGGAGAACAAATGACAGAAGTCTTATTAGAGCATCAGGCGATTTCCAAAAAACAAGCAACAAAGAAATCACTTGAACTGATAAAAATGGTTGGTATTGGACGCGGTGAACAAATTATCAAATCCTATCCGCATCAATTGTCGGGGGGCATGCTTCAACGCGTAATGATTGCCATTGCCCTTGCCTGCGACCCGAAGATGCTTATTGCAGATGAACCGACAACAGCGCTCGATGTCACGATACAAGCACAGGTATTGAATTTATTACAGGATTTAAAGGAAGAAACAAATATGTCCATGCTGCTGATCACACATGATCTTGGTGTCGTAGCTGAAGTAGCAGACAGGGTTGTAGTAATGTATGCCGGTAAAGTAGTTGAGCAAGGCACGGTGGAAGAGATATTTGCTAATCCGAAGCACCCTTACACAAAGGGTTTATTGCAAGCCAAGCCCGTCCTCGGATCCCGAAAGAAAAAACTGTATACCATTCCAGGGCAGGTTCCGAAGCTGGTTGATTTAAAGCCCTCCTGCTACTTTGCTGACCGCTGTGAACACTGCATGAAGATTTGCACACAGCAAACACCCGAGCTAAAAAGCGATGACAGCAGTGAACATAAAGTCGCCTGCTGGCTTTACGAAAATGAGGTGGTACACAAATGACGCAGGAATCGCTTATTCAAGTCCATCAGCTCGAGAAAAAATATAAAACAAAAGAAAAAATGTTTAGTAAAAACAATGAGTATATCAAAGCCGTTGATAATGTAACTTTTCATATTAAAGAAGGAGAAACATTTGGACTAGTCGGAGAATCTGGCAGCGGGAAAAGCACCATTGGTAAATCAATTCTGCGCCTTCAAGATATTTCCAATGGAGAAATCAAATATCATGGAAAAAATGTTTTTGAATTAGATAAAAAAGAAATGCGTCACTTGCGTACGAAGATGCAATTTGTCTTTCAAGACCCATTCAGCTCTTTAAATCCGCGGTTACGGATTGGCGATGCCCTTGCAGAGCCTTTACTGGACCACGGCTTAGCAACAAAAAAGAATGTGAAGGAAAAAGTGATGGAAACAATGGAACTATGCGGACTGCCGACGTACCATATCAATAAATATCCGCATGAATTCAGCGGCGGTCAGCGTCAGCGAATCGGCATCGCCCGTGCGATGATTATGAACCCGGAATTTATTGTAGCGGACGAGCCAGTTTCCGCACTAGATGTATCCATACAAGCGCAAATTATTAACCTTTTTCAAGAACTGCAGGAAAAAAGAAACTTATCCTATCTATTTATTTCTCATGATTTAAGTGTGGTAGAGCATCTATGCTCCCGGATAGGTGTACTGTATTTGGGTACCATGATGGAACTGGCCAGCAGGGATCAATTATACGAGAACCCGCAGCATCCTTATACAAAAGCATTGCTGTCTGCGGTTCCTATTCCTGACCCGACCAAACGGCGCGAACGTATTTTGTTGAAAGGAGATTTGCCTAATCCCGCATCTCCCCCTTCCGGATGCAAATTTCATACTCGCTGTCCATTTGCTATGGATATTTGTAAAAATGAAACACCTGTATTCAAGGAAAGAGAGCCAGGGCATTTTGTAGCTTGTCATTTAGTAGATCAAGAGAAAGCAAATACTTAAAAACAAAGGTGTATCCTATTAAACAAGCGGATGCACCTTTGTTTTCATTCTATTGATACCCATCAAATCTATTTAGCTGGAAGCTTTCTAAACTCACTGCCAGTTCCCTATCCGTTAATAACCTGGCTAAGCTTTCCCCAATTCCGCTGGCAAATTTAAAACCATGACCGGAAAATCCGCAGGCAACGACAATATTGGTATGCCCCGGCAAATAATCTATAATAAAATCTTCATCAGGTGTGTTTGTATATGTACACACCCTGCCTTCTTTAAGGTCTATATCCTTCGAGAAATGCTTACGCGCAAAGGCAAGTGTCTCCTGTTTATCTTCAGAATATGTTCCAAACGGAGCCAGCTCTCCCGGGTCCTCTAAAGGATGCCCTGCATCATGTCTGCCAATTTTCAATCCGGCGCTATCGATACTCGGAAAACCATAATATGTACTTTCCTGGTCAACATGTCCCCAGCCCGGAAACGATTCTTCCGTATAATTCGCTACTTCAGCTGCCGTAAACCAGGAAAATGTCTTCCGCACAGGCGTAAGAGGCAGCGAGATATCGAGCAGCTTTGTCACTTGATTGGTACCCTTTCCGGCAGAGATAAGTAGCTTCTTCCCTTTTATTTCGCCATCGGTTAATTTTACTGTAACTTGATCAGCTGTTGTTTCAATTGCTTGAACAGATCTGTTTGTATATAAATCCGCACCATTTTTTTCTGCTAAGATCCGATAGGCGCGAACAGCATTTTCACTGAACAATACGCCCGAATTTCTCTCAAAATAGCCGACAGCGTCAGCATCTAATTGAAATCCCGGCCAGCGATTGTTAATTTCTTCTGCTGTCATGACATCCAGCGGAAGCTGATATTCCTCTGCTGATTTTTGAACGGTCTCCAAAAACACATTTCCTTTTGCACCAAAATTTAGAACACCAGTCTTTAAAAATATGCGTTCCTCCGTTTTCTCATCCAGCTCTTCCCACAGCTTTTGTGCATGTAATGCCAATGGAACATAATTTCCGCCTTCTCCGTAGGCATGACGGATCAGTCTTGTTTCCCCATGATGAGAACCCTCTTCATGCGGAGGGTCATCGGAATCAATAAGCGCCACTGTTTGGCCCGCTTCTGTTAAATAATAGCCTGCCGACATCCCCATGGATCCCGCACCAATAATAATCACATCGTATTCCATTTTGAGCTCCCTCCCTATTCCTCTAGTCAGCAATTCGCTGTATTTTTTCATACAGTTCTGGATGTGTTTTTCGAAGCTTCACCGGTTTCCACGCCTTATTCACCCACATATGTGTTGTTTTTCCCGTGGTGAGTAATTCCCCGTAAGGTTCATCCGCTGTGGCATGATTCAACCCGTTAGCTTTCCAATCTTCTTCCGTTATTCTTCTCGCTTCATATTCAAAAACTAACCGAATCGGGGAATACTGCTCAATACGTGTGAACAATACAACCAAATCATCAAATCTTGCTGAGCTTTTATATACAGCATTCACGTCCAATACCGGTAAAAGCAGCCCCTCTTCTTCAATCGCGTGATAGGACATATCAAAATGCCTCATCCACTCTGTCCGCGCTACCTCAAACCAGGTAATATAGTTCCCGTGATGAACAACCCCCATTTGATCTGTATCCTTGTATTGCACTCGCATTTGGTGCTGATGCCATTCTTGTGCCATTCCTATTTCCTCCTATACGTTTCTCTATCTTACTTATTATGGGCGGTTTAACTTCTCCTCCGCCATTTCCTGCAAACGAAATTTTTGAATTTTTCCAGTGCTTGTCAGCGGCCAATCAAAAGCTGATATAACCCAGACATATCTAGGTATTTTAAAACGTGCTAGCTTATCTGTACACCACTGGACGATTTCCTTTCTCGTAACAGCTTCTCCATCATACACTTCAATAAACGCAGCCCCTATTTCTGTTGTCATCGAATCAGGAACCCCTATCACACCCGCTTGTGCAACGGCTGGATGTTCGGAAATAACCGCCTCTACTTCTCTTGGAGCAACCAGCTCTCCGGAAACCTTATACATTTCTTTACTGCGGCCTAAAAGCTGTACATAGCCATTTTCATCTATTCTTCCGACATCGCCGGTACGCAGCCAGCCATCTTTGTCAATAACTGCCGCTGTTTCTTCAGGCTTATTATAGTATCCGCTTGTCACAGATGGACCGCGGACAGTTAATTCCCCAACAGCTCCCGCTTCTAAATCCTTTCCATTTTGCGGATTGATGGTTTTATATTCTGTTGCGTGCCCTTGGAACTCCGAAAGCCCGCTGGAACCCGCTAATTTAGGACGCCCTACTCTTGTCGAAATCATTTCTAAAGAATCCCCCAGTTCTGTTGTCAGCCCCGAGGAGCTTACCTCCGTCTGCCCATACCCGGTAATCATTTCCGTCAATCCCAGCGTATCCATGGCTTTTTTCCATACGGGAACGGGAGCAGGTGCAGCCCCGCACCACATCGCAAAAAGCGATGACAAATCAAATTCTGACACCTTTGGATGATTTAATAAGTTTACCAGGGTAGATGGAACACATAAGTAATCATTCGCACGATATTTTTCCATTAATTCCAGTGATTTTAACGGGGATGCTCCAAGCGCAGAAATGAAAGAACCGCCAACAAAAGACATAGCCAGTATCGCTTCTACAATGGCAAAGCAGTGATAAAATGGCAATGGAGCAAATGTAATCCGGCCTTTCTCAATAGCCCGGCTGTAGCATGTACTAAACGCGCAGCGAAGCAGCATATCATGTGTCAGCATAACCCCTTTAGGACTTCCCGTTGAACCAGAAGTGTACATAATAATAGCTGCTTCATCCGGATATAGGGAGGCATTCCAACGCTGTTTCCATTCTGTATCAGAAACCTCCTGGCCTGCGTGCAGGAAATCCTCCCATTTAATAAAGGAATCCAAGATTTCCGTATCTCCATCTGTTTCCATACAGATTACTTTTTCCAGTGAAGCATCTTGAAATTCTTTTGTTTGCCATAACGCTGCGACTGTTTGAGCGTGTTGCTTATCCTTCACTGTCTCATGCACAACTAAATGATTCGTATCTGACTGCCGTAATATATAGGTTAATTCCGCTTTCGAAAGCATGGAATTAAGTGGAATGAACACAGAGCCGACCATCGATGAAGCTATCATAAGAGACGGATAGGCTGCATCATTATCCAGTAAAACAGCAAGATGATCGCGCCTTTTCACTCCATTATGTATAAGCGCTTTTGCTATTTCTACAGCATGGTCCCATACATTTTGATAGGTATACGTCATCCCGTTAATATGCATGAAAGCTTGATCCGCATAAGCTTCCACACTTTTTTGAAAATGAGCAGCGATAGTATCCCGATTCCAAACAGGATAAGCCTCCAATAACTCCTCTCTTCTTTCATTTACCGTTTTAGCTGTCTTTAGCCCTTGTTGATTGCCCATGAAAAAGAAAATCCCCCTTAAACTGTCTTTATTTTATGTAAATGCGATTTGTTTTCTATTATATCACTATATATTCCGTAAATTAAATGACAGGTTTTTAGCATAAAAAGAAGCAATACCTTCGTAAAAAAACAGGCATTGCTTCTTTCATGCTATTGTTCCGGTTGAATCGTAATCAAACTGATCTGACTCTGGTTAAGAAATCGTATTGGCAATGCAGAAGTCCCCAGACCGCTGTCAATATACAAATAACGCGCATCGCCTAATGGATATACGCCCTTCTGTAATTCCGGCAGCAGTCCCTCATCCGGAGCAACAAGCGCCCCTATGAACGGCAGTCTTACCTGTCCGCCATGGGTATGACCGCTTAACACGATATCCGCATCAACCTCCGGGTATTTCTGAATAACGGCGGGAGCATGAGAAAGTAGAATGGTATATTTATCCGTATCTACGTTGGAAAAAGCCGAAGACATATCTTCATGATTTGTGGATACGTCATTCACGCCAACCATATTAAACAGCTGGCCATCTTTTTCAAATTGTGTATGTTCATTGCTTAGAATGCGTACTCCTCTCTTCTCTAATCCGGCCAAAAAAGCCTCTTTCTCCGGATTTTCATGCTCATGATTGCCAGTGACAAAATAGGTATCCGGGTTTACCTGTACTAAAGCCTCTGCCAGTTCAAAGGCTATCTCCAGATCTTCTGTTTTCCGGTCAATCAAATCTCCTGTCAGCACAATGATATCCGCATCCAGCTCTCTCGCCTTTTCGAGCACCCTTTCATTATCTTCCCCAAACAACCGGCTATGTACATCCGTTATTTGCAGTACAGATAGCTCCTTATCAGCCTCCAGCTTCACACTGGAAAACTGCTCTCTATTAATCTTAAAAGTGTTTGTATCAAAATATACTTTAATCAGCAATGAAAGCATTGCCAGCAGGAGAACGCTTAATATAATCCCTCTTTTTAAATTGTTTTTGGTTTTCTTAGTTCGTTTCATCTTTTAACCTCTTTATCCATCTATTTTTCAGCAGGGAGCATATAACTGCTCCCTCTACCAAATTTTCCCCATTAAAAAACACCAGCACTTTTATTGTACTAGTGTTTTAGCATTTTAGGAAAACAATTTTTCCAGATAATAAGGCATTTGCTTCCGCCACCAAATCCAATCATGGGAAACATCTTCGCCCCATTCATCAAACCAGGCAGGAATCTGCTTCTCTTCAAACGCTTTTTTCAATGTATAAAATGAAGGCAGTCCATCCTGCTCCCAGTCCCCAAGGCCGGTACAGACAATAATATCGGCTGAACGGTAATGATCGATAAACCAGCCATCATTCTGATTCCAGATATAATCACTCGGTGAATTTTCATAGACAAGCGGGTCATTTCCATAATCTCCGAAAAAGAAGCGTGCATCGTATATACCGCTGAGGGCCACCGTCGTCTGAAAAACATCCGGGTGCCTTAAGAAAAAGTTGAGCGCATGATAAGCCCCCATGCTGCAGCCGGTTGTCATCATTGGATGGAACCAGTTTGTTTTATGTTGAATAAATGGAATTGCTTCTGAAATGACATAACGATCGTACGCCTCATGAGCTAATGCGCGGTCATGCGGCGGCTTGGAATCATGCAGCCAGCTCTCGCTATCCACGCTGGCTAACGCGAAAAATTGCACCTTTCCCGCTTCAATAAATTCCTGACACGCATCAATCATTCCAAAATCATAGTATTCATAATGTGACCCGCCGGATGATGGAAACACAATAATTGGTGTACCGCTGTGTCCATATCTGTTTAATGGCATCTCCCTTCCTAATTCTCCGCTCCAATGGCTTAACTGTTCCATCTGCATTGTCAAATCCCCTGTCTCTATTTTTTTCGTTCATGTACAAAACGAGTAATTTCATTAACCTCTTCTTCCGTATCCGCATTGATTGCATAAAATTGATTTCCCTGCAGATGGGCAAATGCTTCCGGCATACGCTCAGCAAACTTTACCCTGTCTCCGAATTTATCACGGATTGCTTTGGTATTGTTTTGGTATTGATAGGCGTCCCGCTGGGTAACTCCAATACAATATTGATTCGGAACATCCGGCTTCTTAAATCCGCTTCCTGTTACCAAAGAAGCATACTGTGCAAATAAATCAATCGAGTAAGCATAGTTATACATATCAATGGTGTAGCCGCCAGCCAGACGGTTATTATACTCCAGCGCCACGTAATCTCCATTTTCTAATTGGAAAAACTCAATATGAAAAAAACGTTCCTTCATGCCAAAGATTTTCACAATCGCTTTCCCGTATGCTTCAAGCTTCGGATCAATTTCCTTCTGAATAACATAGAATAGATCCAGCTGCCCCTGAACGAGCTCTAATGTCGGCACATTATATGTAAAACTTGTCTGAAAAGCAATATCTCCATTTTGATCCGTCAGGCCATCAAACGTACACAGCTTTCCGCCTTCCACATAAGGCTCCAGGAAATAAACGGTTGTTTCCTGCAATTCCGCTTCAAAATGACGTATATCTTCATCTGAACTCAATTTAAAGGTCGCAGCCGAGCCGACACCACTATCCGGCTTCGCAATTACAGGAAGCCCTAATTTTTCCACAGCTTTCGACAAATCCTCTTTATTTTTTACGACATAGCCCTCTACCACTGGCACACCAGCTTTTTTAAACAGCTTTTTCATTTCCGATTTAAACTTTACCTTTTTCAAGTCAGCTGTTTTATTCCCATACACATTAAATTGTTCACGAAGCTGCGCATCAAGCTCTAACCAGTGTTCATTATTAGACTCAATTCGGTCAATCGGGCCATGCTTAAAAAACAAAAACGCTACAGCACGCTTTACTTCATCAACATTTTCTAAACTATTGACCCGATAATATTCGCTTAACGATTTTTGTAATTCTGAACCTAATTGATCATAAAGCTCTTCCCCAATTCCAAATACTTGAACGCCTGCACTTTTTAAACGATGCGCAAAAGTCTGAAAATTCTTGGGATAATATGGTGAAATTAGGATATAATTCATATTATTTCTCCTTTCGTTACCTAGGTAAAAATCATTAGATTACCTGTTAAAATACCATTTTTTTAATTTAAAATCAATATAATTTTTAGAAAATTGTCAAATAAGATTAGATAATAAAAAAATACTCGAAAGAAACCGCCGTTTCATCCAATTTGATGAAGTTAATCAACCATGAACCAACTCAAACTCACAATGATTTCCGACGGATTCTATCAATTTTTAAACAGCTATCTCTATCACCAATTTGCACCTAAGAATCGAAAACATTCCGGAAGATGCTTTGACCAGGCTTCCTCATTATGCTCCTCATCCGAAAAAATATTTAAATCGATATGGTCGATAGGAATACCGCCTTTGACCAGCTGTTTATAATACTTTAGCGAACAGTCGATATACGCCTGCTTCATATTACCATACATTAATTGCCGGTCCGCGTCGTCACCCTCCTCTGTCCCGACTTGGACATACACACGCTGTTCCGGATCTAACGTTTCTCTTTCCATATAATGGTCAAATGCTTTGTTAGTAATCCAGTTAGCAAGCGAAAAAATCCCCAGGCCGCCGATTTGATCCTTATATTCAATTCCCATAAAAGCAGAAATATTTCCGCCAAGGGAGCTGCCAATCATTGCCGTATGGTATTTATCTGGTTTAGTTCGATAATGTTCATCGATAAAAGGCTTTACTACTGTCATAATAAATTCAGCAAATTCAGCGCCTCTTCCTCCCAATTCAATATCCTCCGGGAGCGGGCTTTCCGTTATTTTCCATGGTGTATATTCATTAATGCGGTCTCTTTCGCCATTATCAATCCCGACAATAATCATTTTGGGCAAATCCGGATTCCGTTTTATTGCCGGAATCACCTTCCATGAATAACCGCTGTAGGCTTCACTGCTGTAAAAAACATTTTGCCCGTCATGCATATACACAACAGGATAATGCCGATCCTTTTCTTTCCCATAATCCTTTGGCAATAATACCCGCACACGACGGTTCTCTTTTTTATAAGCCATTGGCAGCTCGTGGGATTCCAGCTTTAAATAAAAATAGGATTGTCTCATGTATATTCCTCATTCCGTCAAGATTCTTTAAGCGTTTTTAAAATTGCGGTAATAACAAACTATCATTCCATTTCATTAAATTTCAGAGAGTAATTCTCAATCTCACCCATGGAAGATTCTACTTCACTGATACTGTGCTGATTTTCTTCCAATGATTGTTGAATCTGACTGCTGTTTTGCGAAATACGGGCCATAGATTCCGAAACCTTCCTTAATATTTCTGCTGTTTTCGCTGTTTGTTCACGGACGGATGTTACTTCTTCCTGTGTTTCTCTAATCGCTTCCCGGCTATTTGCAACCTGTTCGTTTGTCTCCAGGATCAAATCGCTTACTTCAGCAACAGCTTTCGCTGATTGCTCCGCAAGTTTACGCACCTCATCCGCTACCACAGCAAAGCCTTTTCCTTGCTCACCAACTCTTGCTGCTTCGATAGACGCATTTAGAGCTAATAAATTTGTCTGCCCCGCAATCGACTCTACAATAGAAATCACCGATTTGATTTTTTCGGCACTGCCCGTTAATTGTTCCAACCTTTCTACGACAAGTGCCATATGCTTATCCAAATGGGACATGCCTGCATTCGTTGTCTGTGTCTGCTCCATCCCCTGCTGTGCTGATTCACTTGTGGCGGCAGCAATTTCTTCCCCTTGCTTGGATATTTGATTGATTCGATTTGCTTGATCTACCATTTTTATCACAGACTGATTCGTTTCCGAAGACAAGAAGCTCAAGTTCTCAGCTGTTTCTCTCATGGAAGTAATCAGGTTTTGATTCTTTTCATCCATCACAGCTCTTTTCTCTTCAATATCTGCTTCATATGCTTCTAAGACGATCTGCTGCTCGAAATTCAACAGCTTATTTACCACCTGTATCGCATACAAAAAGTTTTCTTTGTCCTGATATGTATCTGATACTAGCTTGGATATTTGAAAGAACAGCTCTTGAAAGGAAGCGATATACCATTTAGGCTGCAAACCAATATGTACATGCACCTGGGCAATCCTCCGGCGCTTGTCAATAAATGCTTGATTAATTTCTCCGGAAAACATTTCTATAACGTGTGTTGCCAATGTTTGTTTTAATCGGCTGACCGAACTGTTGTCTTCGATAATATCCATTAACTCTGGAGAAAGTGCCAAATTAGCATAGAAAGCATCGATAATAATATCAATATTTTCTTGAATCACCGGCTTCAATAATCTGGCAACAGCCAAATCCTGCTTTGTTAACCTGGATATTTTCAGCTGTAACGCTAAATCGGTTTGCTGCAGCTTCTCTAAAACCACAGTTACTTCTTTACTGCTTTCCAATAAACTCTCTTCTCTCTCATCTTTACGAAAAATACTTCTCAACCAACTCACTCCTAAAGCTTATTTTGCAAATGCTCATTATTTCTTACCTGCTCAGCAATCAAAATTTTGTTTGTTTTCTATTTCTTAGTAAAAGAAAATTGTATATGTATCTTTATCATGACACTATTATACAGGATGTGCGTGCATCTATGACTCTCTAAATAAAAAACATCTGCTTCAGAAATAAAGTTGATTCAAAAGTCCTATTATAAAATTAAGATTATTTCTTTTATTAAGAAAATAAATAGCGATTATTCCTTATAATCACCAGACCACTCCTGTTTCATCTTTTATCCCCCTTTTAAATAAAATCAAACAAAAAAGGCATCGATTGATCGAAAGCCTTTTTGTTTCAAAATAACATTATTCTTCTTACTAAATGTATTTTTATGTCTTCACCTATCCCTGAGGCTGTTCGGCATATGTTTTTTCAGGATCGTCCTGATTTGCATCAAGCGCTTCTTTAATCGCTTTTCGTAAATCACGTTCTATTGCCCATTGCTCCATCATTTCTGTCTTAGCAATAACCCGTAAAGTTACCGCAGCTGTATCAAACGTTTGGACACCAATTACATTGGGCCCTTCTACGATTTTAGAATTCATTTCTTTCATTTCATCACAAACGGTTTGAATAATGCCAACTGCTTCATCAATATTATCACTATATGGAATGACAATATCCACTAAAGCCTGCATATTCCCGCGGGTGTGGTTGCTTAGGGAGGTAACTTCCCGATTAGGTACATAGTTTAACGTGCCATCAAAGCTGCGAATTTGCATTGTTCTGAGCCCGACATCTTCTACAACCCCATCATATCCGGCAGCTGTTACATAATCACCAACATCCACCTGCTTCTCCAGCAGTAAGAAAAAGCCTGTAACTACATCACTGACTAATCCTTGCGCACCAAAGCCAATAGCCAGTCCTACCACACCAGCCCCGGCAACTAAACCAGTGGCATTAATATCAAAAATACCAAGAACAACCACTAGCGTAACAAATAGTAAAGCGTAAGAAAACGTACTAATGGTTAAAGACTGCAGCGTTTTCGTTCTGCCTGCCGACATTTTTTTCTTCACTTGTGCTTTGGAAAAGGAATTCCGAATAAATCGCTTTCCAATAGCACGTACAATATAAAATACAATAAGCGTTCCAATCAATTTTAAAAGAATAAATCCAGTATCTAATAGAAGCTGCTCCCAATTTATATTTTCTATCCAATCCATTTCATCTTCTCCTTTACTGCTCTCAATGATTGATGATTATATCAAAAGAGGAATCTAAAGTAAAATAAGACAAAATTCGATGAAATCATTCAATCAACAAAAACAGCATTCGATAAAGTGAAACTTCCTTCAGTGGGGATTTTTCGACGCACAACAGTTCTTCGGTGGGGCGAGTAATCGCAGCCCCAGCCCCAGCCAGTTACACTGCGTTAAATTTCATTTCAACAAATACAAAACATTTAATATGAAGATATCTGTTAAACAGAATCTTAGAAATCTATTCCCTAGCCGCTCAAATCACTTTCTTTTAAATCTTTAAAGACTTTATCGCTTTAGTATGTTAAAATACTAATGTGTTAAAAACCTGTTTATTGAAATTTTCTACTGGGGGAATAATCTTGAAAACTATAGCTATCATAGGTAGCTCCGGCGGCAACCTGTACAATTTAGGAGGAAAAAATCCAAGGAAATTATTAGACGAAATTGAAAACCAATGCAGTGCTGCAGATTTTAACATCGCTGCCGTTCAATTTATTGCTTCTGACGTTTCCATGGACCAAGCAAAAGCAAGCTCGAAAACAAGCCTTTTTAGTCTAGATGAAGAAGGGCAAGTTACACAAAGCCCTCCAAATACATTAGAACAAATAAACGAACAAGCAAAACAGACAGACGAGCAGATAGCTGCGCTTATACTTAATCAAACAGTGGATGGGTTAATCGTCATGAGTGCGGATCCAAAGTGCGCCAATCAAAATGTCATTAACGCAGCCATTCAAAGGAACATACCGATCGTCGGAACAGGCGGAACGTCCATGGCAACCATCAGCGCACAAGGTGCGAATGTTATTGCTAAATCAGGAACAACTGGTACAACGAACCGAACGCGAGCAATTTCTTTCATTAGCTCCCTTGCAAAATATTGGGATGTAACATATAAACCAATTATTGGAACCACGAGTAAAATGAATGCGGAAAACAGCGGAAGCATTTGGAAAAATATGAATATTCGCGGTATCATGGTTTCTGCATTGCCTGGTTTTATTGCGATGGCACTTGTTCTTGCGTTAAGTAAGATTCCGATATTCAGTGGTCTAGAAGATATTTTTGATATAATGATTGGAGCACTTCCGATTATTATCGCTGCAATTGCCGCCAAACAAGTGTCTAATTTAGACGAGGTATCAATTGTAGCCGGGGTTGTAGCTGGTGTATTATCCGTTAATGGCGGTATTATTGGCGGTCTCATTGGTGGTATTTTAGCAGGAGTTTTCGTACATTATTTCTTTCAAAAATGCATCAGCTGGAAATTTCCGATGACAACCGTAAATATCGTCACTGGAGGCCTAGCCGGTTTATCCGCAGGGCTATTAGTCTACTTTTTATTCGCGCCGATCGCATTGTTCATCGGGGATGGAATTAAAATTGCAATCGAGGCAGCCATTGCATATAACCCTATTTTAGCGGGGTTACTAGGCGGTCTGCTTATTTGGCCGGCCATTTTAGGCGGGATATACCATGCAGCTATTTTGCCAATCGTATTATTAGAAATGGAAAAAACAGGCGTAAGCTTCTTAGGAGCCATTGATATGGTTGGTTTAGTTATGGTATCTGCTGGAATCAACTTAGCAAACATCGTTGCTCCAAGGGAAAAAGGAGAAGCAGCTGCTGCAACCCCAGGATTCTTGATCAATATGGGATTCGGAACATTTGTGGAAGCAGCCTATCCGTTCATGTTCTCAAATAAAATCGTATTCGCCGGTGCCATTTTATCTGCCGGAGTCGGCGGCGCCCTAGTCGGCCTGTTCGACGTTCGCGGGACCGCCTACGTTCCAACATTCACCACACCATTTTTATCTGATAATCCATACGGATTTATCATCGCCATGCTTGCAGCTTTTATATTATCTTTTGCGATTACATTGATTGCAAATAAGAGAAAAAAAGTGGATATTGTAGATAAGGGCGTAAATGCTTAACAATTGAAAACAAACAGTATAGTTAGAACGATGACTAGAAGGGAAATCAAACGCATTACGAAAATAAAAGACCGATCCGAAGAGCTGGAAATATATCCAGCTCTTCGGATCGGTTTAGTTACCAACTGTATTTTAAATCAACTCTTATAAAGGCATGGTATATCCTGTTGAAATCGTGCTGCTATACTACATGAAATTACGACTACAAATGGAATATACAGCACTTTTCTTTTTTTAATAATGAATCCCTTTATCCAGCCATTTTGCAGCTGCTTCAAACATTCCCTCCGCTAAGGTTGGATGCGGAAAAATCATATCCTCCAACTCTTCTACCGTCCCTTCTAAGTACATGAAAGAAGTTGCCTGACTGATCATTTCCGTCACATGGGCGCCAGCAAGCACCACACCGAGGATTTCACCATACTTTTCTTCGGAGATAATTTTCATAAATCCGCTGTTTTCGGCAGAAGCTATTCCTTTTCCATTAGCGGCTAAGTCTACTTTTTGAGCTTTCACCTGATAGCCCGCTGCTTTCGCCTGCTCTTCTGTCATCCCAACACTTGCAATCTCAGGAAATGTATAAATACAGCGTGGCATAATGAAATCTTTTGGATGTGTTTCACCTAAAATATGACTGACTGCACGAATTCCTTCTTCACTCGCTGCATGTGCAAGCTGGTATCCGCCAATTAAGTCTCCGATAGCATAAATCCCTTTTACATTGGTCTGCATCGATTTATCCACTTTGACAAATTTGCCTTCATAGTTAATAGAAAGGTCATTCAATCCGGTCAAATTAGGTTCGCGTCCCACAGAAACAAGGACACTATCTGTTTCCAGACTCGTTTCTTTTCCGTCCTTTTCTAATTTGACCACCGTTTTCTTATCCTTCTTCAATTCCAGCACCTTTGCACTGGTATGCATGCCTATCCCTTTTCTTTTCAGCTCATTTGCTAGATAATCAGCTGCTTCCTTGTCTTCTGCAGGAATGATACGATCTGCCATTTCCACAATTTCTACTTTCGTTCCTAAGCTTTGAAAAATGCAGGCGATTTCCAATCCAATGACCCCGCCGCCGACAATAACTAAATGCTCCGGGACCTCTTCTATATCGAATATCGTATCACTTGTATAATAAGGAACTTCATTAAGCCCCGGAAGGTTAGGAACAAAAGGCTTGGAGCCGTTTGCCAGAATAATAGATTCCGCTTCCAGCTTTTCTGTTTTCTCTCCGGTATCAACCGTAATTATTTTTTGATTATCCACTGTTCCATAACCAGAATATAGCTTTATTTTATTCGCTTTTAATAGACTGTTAATCCCGTTTTGTAGCTGCTGAATAACCTGATTCTTTCTATTAATCATTGTTTTTAATTCCAATGAATATGAATCAACCTGGATTCCAAACTTTTTCGCATCTTTTATTTGATTGATCACTTCTGCATTTTTTAATAATGTTTTAGAAGGAATACAGCCACGATTTAAACAAGTTCCACCCAGGTCTCTTCCTTCTACCAGCGCAACAGACAAGCCCAGCTTTGCAGCTCGGATTGCCGATACATATCCTCCGGGACCGCCGCCAACTATCGCTACATCAAATTTTGTCATTTACTCCGCCCCTTAAACTAATAAACTGTATGGATTTTCAAGATTCGCCTTCAAGTCCGTTAAGAATGCTGCAGCTGGTGCACCATCAATTGCACGGTGATCAAAGGACAGACTAAGCACCATCATTGGACGAGCTGTCAGTTCTCCATCTACAACAACAGGCTTTTCAACAATTCTTCCAACACCTAAAATCGCTGTTTCCGGTCCATTAATAATAGGAGTGAAGGCATCAATGGCATACATTCCCAAGTTACTGATGGTAAAGGTACTTCCGCGCATTTCATCCGGTTTTAGTTTATTTTCTCTTGCCTTCTTGCCCAGTTCTTTACTAGTTTGAGTTAACGCAGCCAGACCTTTTTGATTTACATTTTTAATAGAAGGCACAATCAATCCATTATCTACAGCAACTGCCAGTCCGATATTGACTTCATTGTTCATCACAATTTCATCACCAATTAAAGAGGCATTTAATTTTGGATGCTTCATAAGTGCATTGGCAGTTGCTTTTATAATCACTTCGGTAAAGGATAACCGGTATCCCGTATCTTTTTCAATCACAGGAAGCAATGATTTACGCAGGTCAATAACATTCGTCATATCCACGTCGCTTGTCAAGGTTACATGCGGGATGGATTGAACGCTTTGTACCATTTTGTCAGCAACCGCTTTACGAAGTCCTTTGAGCTTTATACGTTCTGCTGGCTCAGATTCCGTTTCTTTTGAAATTTCATCTGCTTTTTCCAGATAAGAAAGTACATCCTGCTTTTCAATTTTTCCGCGCGCCCCTGTACCCGTAATTTGATTTAAATCAATTCCATGGTCAGCTGCTATTTTCTCTGCCAACGGCGTCACAGCTATCACACCTGCGACAAGAGCTGCTTCGACATCCTGTTGATGTACCCTTCCATTTGGACCAGAGCCGGAAATAGCGGATAAGGAAAGATCATTCTCGCGGGAAATTCGTCTGGCAGCAGGAGTCGCTCTGACTTTTCCGTCCTTATTTTCTTCTTGATCAGAATCGGTACTAACTGTTTGCTCCTGTCCCTCAGCAGATGCTTCTTCCTGGACATTTTCTACTGATTCAGATTCTTCGGAAGCTGCCGGCGGATTATCAGGAACTTTTTCTCCTGCTTCTCCTATATAACCAATACAAGCATTTACTTCGACCTCATCATCCACTTTAAAATATTTCTTTAGCAGTATGCCCTCTTCATATGACTCAACTTCAATATTGATTTTATCCGTCATAATTTCGAATAGGGGCTCCCCCATTTCAACAGAATCTCCCTCTTCTTTAAACCATTGAAGCAGGGTGCCCACTTCCATCGTACTGCTTAGCTTAGGCATAAATATTTCTTTAGCCACCTGAATCCCTCCTTTCTATGCTTTATTTAATGTTTCCTTCACTGCCTGGATAATATCTGGAACCTGCGGCACATGCATTTTCTCTAATTCCGGGTTATATGGAATCGGCGAAGAGGCACCGCCCAATCGTTTAATCGGCGCATCTAAATAATCAAATGCTTCACTCTCTGCAATCATACTGGCAATCTCTGCACCGTAACCGCCTCTTTTTACCGCTTCATGGACAACAACTAAACGAGATGTTTTGGAAACAGATTGAATAATTGTTTCTGTATCCAGCGGTACTAATGTGCGCGGATCAACAACTTCTGCACTGATGCCTTCCTTCTCCAGCTCCTCAGCCGCTTCTAAAGCACGGTGTACCATAATAGCTGTTGCTACGATTGTTACATCTGTTCCTTCCCGCTTAATATCTGCCTTTCCCAGCGGGATGCTGTATTGCTCTTCCGGTACGTCCCCTTTTGTTTTATAAAGTAATTTATGCTCATAAAAAATCACCGGATTATCATCATCCATCGCTGCTTTTAATAGTCCTTTTACATCATGCGCTGTAGAAGGCTGAACAACTTTCAAACCAGGAACATGAGCCACCCAAGCCTCTAAACTTTGCGAATGCTGTGCAGCTGCTCCTGTACCTGATCCGCTTGGCGTACGTAAAACCATCGGAACTTTTCCTTTTCCGCCATACATATAACGAATCTTCGCGGCCTGATTCACCATTTGATCCATCGCAATCGTAATAAAATCAGAAAACTGCAGCTCTAAAATCGGGCGCATCCCAGTCAACGCTGCACCAACTGCCGCACCGGCAATCCCAGATTCGCTGATTGGCGTATTTCGTATTCGCTCCGGACCAAATTCTTCAATCATTCCCCGGGTAACTCCAAAAGCTCCTCCATATACCCCTATATCTTCACCAAGAATAAAAACATCTTCATTTTGACGCATCTCTTGGCTCATTGCTTCACGAACTGCTTCTAAATATGTTAATTCTCTCATTTTCTTTCCTCCTTATTAAATACAGGTTCAAAAAGTAATCAAATTAGAAGCAAGAAGTTCAAGGCGACGTGTTTTTTATGAACGGACTTCCACAGGATCTGGTGACTTCTGTGTTGTCCACAGGACGTGGACGGTATTAACAGAAGTTCCCCTATGTGTATAGATACGTGAGTATCGGAAAAAACACGTCAACGCACTTCCGCAGGATGCGGTGGCTTCTACGTTGCCCACACGACGTGGGCGTTCTTAGTAGAAGCTCCTTTTCCTGCCGCTTATCATTTGAGGACTTTTTGAACGTTCACTTTAAGCAAATACATCCGTTAATAAATCACCCTTCGTAGGCATCGGGCCCTCTTCAGCAAAAGCAACTGCGTCTTCAATTTCTTTTAAAGCATCTTTTCGCAGTGATTCCGCCTGTTCTTCCGTGATAATAGATTCACTGATTAACAGTTCCTTAAGTCGTTTGATTGGATCTTTTTCTTTCCATTCTGTTTCTTCATCACGGGTACGATACTTTTTAGCATCACTTTTCGAGTGACCCTTCCAACGATAGGTTTTTGCTTCAATTAAGGTTGGTCCTTCCCCGTTTTTAGCACGCTCAAGCGCATCATTTGTGACATTCATCATTTCAATAAGGTCATTTCCGTCAGCTACCACTCCAGGGATGCCATAGGATTTTGCTCTTGTTGCAATATCCTCTATCTTCACCATTTCCTTCACAGGGCCAGACATGCCGTATTGGTTGTTTTCGCAAACAAAGATAACTGGCAAATTCCAAACTGCAGCAAGGTTCACTGCTTCATGAAAACTTCCTTCATTCGTAGCGCCATCCCCAAAAAAGCAGACAGTTACATAATTTAACTTTTTCATCGATGCTGTTAATGCCGAGCCGACAGCTAATGGAATCCCTCCGCCAACGATACCGTTTGCACCAAGATTACCCATTTCTACATCTGCAATATGCATGGATCCGCCTTTTCCCTTACAATAGCCTGTTGTTCTGCCGAATAACTCTGCCATCATTTTATCCGGCGTAGCTCCTTTAGCGATGCAATGACCATGCCCGCGATGCGTGCTGGTAATTTTATCTTCTTTCTCTAGTAAAGCGCATACGCCTGCAGCGCTTGCTTCTTGTCCTACTGCTAAGTGCGTTGTTCCATGGATTTTACCTTTTGCAAAGAATTGATCTACTTTCTCTTCGAAAAAACGGATTGTCCACATTTGTTTATAGAGTTCTACCAGTTTTTCATTTGTAATCTTATCTGGAACGTTTAATTTTGACATAAATTTCATCCTTTCCTTTTGTTCTTATTAGGCACAAATGTAAAAATGTGTGTAAATGAATATGCCTTGCTAAAGCGCAAAACACATCCTGATTAACCCCAGTTTATTAAAACTCTCTATCTTGAATAGAACGAAGCTTCCAAATAGTAGATTCTTCTGTTTGTTCTACGGCATCATAGGTAATAATCTCACCTTTTTTAATATCTTTCTTCGATACAACATTTCTATCAACCAACCCTAGCGGAAGAGCTTTTTGTTCTTTAGCTTCTTCAGCTTTTAAAATATGTCCATAAACGGTATAGCCGCCGATATAATCCAGATGCTCCCCTTCCTTCAAATCTTTTTTAGCTACTGTAACCGTTTCTGCCTGTAATCCATAATAAGGAGCAATCGTTGCCTCATGATCAATATATGCTTTAGCAATGGATAATGGCGTTTCTAAACTAGTTAAATGATATGGACGATATAACACATAATTTGGTCCATCTCCCATTTTTAAATATTGCATTTCTGCATTAACTTCTTCTTTATCAGAAGCAATGATGGCAAATACGCCTGGTGCGATTCCGTTGATAAACTCTACAATTCTTTTTCCATTTACCTCTCCGCCTTTGTCCTTTTCAAGAAAGACTTTTGGCAATTCTTGAACAGAGGCTTCAAAACCGTGCATTCCGGGCTTATCTGGTGAAAATCCAGTTGCATTTGCAACAGCATTCATCTCAACCATTGTTTTTGTTCCATCTTGGAAGGATGCAAGCATTTTAGGGGATGACCCTTTTTCTTTAGCCTCTGCTTCCGCCGTTGTCGGATTCGCTTCTAAATTTAACGGATTATTTTTCCCTTTTCCGAGTGCTACAATTTCAAATCCCATCGCATCCGCAAAATCATATAATTCCATAATTGCTCCAGGCTCATCCCCTGCAGATCCTGTATATACGACGCCGGCAGAATCCGCCATTTTTTTGAGCAGCGGTCCGACCGTAACATCCGCTTCAACATTTAACATAATAATATGTTTATTATTTAAAATAGAATCCCAGGCAATTTCTGCTCCTACATTTGGAATACCCGTAGCATCTACTACAACGTCTACTTCAGGGAGAGAGGTTACAAGTTTCATATCTTTTGTAGCAACTACTTTATCTTCCTGAACCGCTTTAGACGCTGCCTCTTTATCATTTGTTTCTTGAATACTGGCAGCATCGATTCCAGCATGTTTATAAGCATTTGTCACATTCTCTACTGCTAAATCGGAAGTAATTACTACCCGCATCCCTTTCATACCCTCAATTTGTGAAATCATCCCTCTTCCCATTTGTCCGGCGCCTACAAGACCAACTTTGATATAAGATCCTTCGTTTTGTAATTTTTCAAGTTTTCTATTTAAATTTAACATGGACACGCACTCCTTCTATGACTAATTTATAATCTGTGAAATGAAATTGTAGAACCTGTCTCTATATGAGGAATTTCTTTTTTTTCCAGATAAACCGTACCCGGCATATCATATTCCGTTTCACCTTCAAAATTAAATGTGGCATGGCCTAGCTGTGACAACGTTTCATTTGCTTTATCTCCAACATGAAGGATACGGAAAAGTTCACCGTTGATTATCATGTTATCGCCAGACTTAATGTCTTGATGAAATGCGCCATCGTGAATAACAGCAATCGTTTTCAAATCTTCTGGCACGGTATTATTAAATAAAATCAATATACCTTCCTCTTTCATCAGCTCTACATCTTCCCCAACTTCAGTTACATTTAAATCTAATTGTAATTGACTCATCTAAATCACCCTTCAACGCACAAAATTTTCTGTAAGAATTTCTAATAATCTTTATTTTATAAATCTACTATACATGACATCTCACCTTTTTACAAATGTTATACATATTTACATTTGTAAAAAATCTCGAGTTAATTAACTGTAAAGTCCAAAACTAGCAAGATAAGCAATAACTACTGCTATTGGTCCAGTAATTAATCTAGAGAATAATACTGCCGGAACTCCAACCTCAACCGTTTCTGCTTCTGCTTCCCCAAGCGTTAATCCAACTGGCACAAAATCTGTACCAACTTGCGGATTAATAGCAAACAATGCCGGTAATGCCATTTGTGGAGGTATATTACCATTTGCGATTTCCACACCAATGAGTACTCCGACAACCTGAGCAATTACTGCGCCCGGTGCGAGTAATGGAGATATTACTGGAATGGCAGCGATAAATGACAGGATTAGCATTCCAATAAGACTTGTTGCTAACGGAGCAACTAAATTAGCAATCATATCACCGATTCCTGTAAATGTGATGATACCCATTAATGCGCTTACAAAAGCCATAAACGGCAAGATATTTTTAATAACCGTTTCAATTGTATCTCGTCCTGATTGGAAGAAGACACTTACGACATTCCCCACTTTATTTCCCAGGATCTCAATAAATCTCATTATCGGATTCTTTTTCTTTCCATTACCGTTCTTAGATTCAGCTACTTTTGATTTTGCTTCTTCTTTTACCTGTTGGGCAACCTTTTTATCCATTAAATCTGGTGCATCATCATTCTCAACTTTTGCCGTTGTAACTGCTTCTCCAGATGCATCCACACTTTCAAATTGACTTTGACTCTCTACTCCTGATACGAAATTACCTTCATTAATAAACTTCATTAATGGCCCGGATGGCGAATTACTAAATGTGTTAATTGTCTTTACTCCCATTCGCGGATATACCCCGCTTCTCGCCGTTCCACCGCAATTAATAACTGCCGCTGCTATTTCTTCTTTCGGTACAGACTTTTCAAAACCATCTATCGCAATAGCTCCCGTTTGTTCTGCTAAAGCTTGTGCAACTTCATGGATTCCCCCGCCAGTTACAGAAATAATATATTTTTGTTCTTCACTAGGCTGAATTACTAATGGACCACCCCATCCAGAAGGTCCTTTATGAACTTTTACCGCTTTAAATTCACTCACTCTCTATCCCTCCCATAATTGTTCAACTATTACGCTGCGCTGTCTTGCTTATTTTTTAACATACGGGCTGTAATCATCTCTGTTACAACTCCTCTAATCAACATAACGACAATTCCGACCAACAGAAATCTTAAAGCTAACGGCCCTAATGATAAACCCAGTTCTGTAATTCCAGCTGCTACTCCCATATATACAAATAATTCTGCCGGGTTTGCATGTGGGAAAAGCCCGGTTATTGGATGGACAAATGAAACAGCTGAATCATAGAAAGCTGGTTTCTGTCTCTCCGGTAAAAAACGTCCAAATGTATAGCACATTGGATTAGTAAGGAAAAAAACGGCTAAAAACGGAAAAACAGTATATCGTAAAACAAAATATTTTGTACACTTTTGTGCAAAACTATTTACTCTGTCTTCCCCAATAAATTTGATTAAAGCATTTACTGCTGTAATTAATACAACGAGCATTGGAATAATACCCGTTACTAGCCCCATGAAAGTTTCTCCGCCTTCTTCAAACATTCCAATAAATCCTTCTGCAATACTGATTAAGAAATCCATGCTGCTTTCTCCCCTTTCTTCTCAAACTCTTTTTCAATCATTTTGACTGCTCCTTGAACGGCATTTTTCTCTTTAGCATCGAGAATCTCCATATTTTCAACTTCAAATAAATCCTTGCCGATTAATTCTTTTCTATCTTTAAAGCGAGCAAAAACGGTAATCCCTTTCATTATTTTTGCTTCAACTACCTGCAAATTTTCATCAGATACTAATAAAACCAACGCCCCTGTTCCAAACCTTTTTTTAAAATAACCTGTTCCTAAAAAACCTGACTTTCGATTGGTAAAGCTCTTTATGTTTGAACGATAATGCTTTACTTGCAGTTGTGTCATTAGAAACTGTACTCCCCACACAAAGGCAAAAATTAAAATGAAAGTTCCCCACATAACTTATCCCCCTCTTATATTTACAAATGTAATATTAATTTACGTTTGTAAATAGAATAATAAAACGCTTTCAAAACTTTGTCAACATTTATTTGTATTTTTTCAAAAGTTTCTCTGCGGTATCACTATCAATAACTAATGTAGTGATAAAGTTATTTTCAAGTGCAACATGCAACGGGAATAATTTGTAATCTCCTCTTACAATTGTAATTACTTCTGAAATATTTTTAATATCTTCCAACTTAACTCCTACTGTGCGATTATTTAATGGGTGGTCAACGAGTTCACCATCTTTATTAAAGAAATTTGAATTGATATCACCAATGGCCCCAGCATTCAAAAGACTTTGCTGATCTTCTTCCAATAAATAACCCATTTCTGTCATCGTGTTTTGTATTCCTGGATTCCCAATACCTACGATCGCTATATCAACTTGTTTTCCTTTAGTAAGAACTTCTTTCACATCTTTAGAACGTACAATATGATTCCTTAACTCTTCACTTTCGACAACTGCTGGAGCATACAGATAGGAAGAAGTTGAATTTAACTTCTGAGCAAGCTCAAAAAGCAGTGAATTGGTATGGTAACCAATATAGTTCTGTCCAATACCGCCAATCAGCGGAATAAGATGAACGGGTTTATTTGCTTGATATTGAAAAGCTTCGACAACTGCATATACAGAAGTTCCCCATGAAATACCAATTGTATTTATTTGATCCAGTTTTTTTTCAATATATCTCGCTGTCACTACCCCAAGTTTGCGCATAATTAATTCTGGGCCGCTATGTGCGGATTCAATCACAATTGCTTCTTTCAAATTATATTTTTGCTCCAGTTCTCTCTCTAGTTGAACCGTATGTACAGTACTATCCTTCAAGTATATTTCAACTATTTGTTTTTCTTTTGCCTGCTTCAGAAGTTTAGAGACAATTGGCCTGGATTTGTTAATTTTTTTTGCAATTTCCGTTTGTGTCCAACCTTCTAAATAATACAGTTTGACTACTTTTGTCATTAATCTTCTTTCTTCAATATTCATAATTTCAACCCCCTTACAAATGTAACACGATTATATCATATTTCTTCAGATTTTATGCAAACGCATTCAAATTTGAAGAAATTTCACTGTGCTGAAATTTTGCGGACACTTATTCTTTACAAAGAAGCAAAACACCATTTTGCAGCTCTTTATCCTTGGTGTATTGATGTATAACTACAGCTATTTTCCAATTGTGTGAATCATCTCGCCATTATAAACAAACATGAATAAAGGTTTTTAACCATCTAGATTATTGACTTGTTACTCCCCAAATTATATACTCATTATAAAATTACAAAATTTTTGTTTTTGAACATTTGTAAAATATAGGAGGATTCGACATGTCTCATAATCATTCTTTTTCTACACTTCATCGTGACAGCACCCTTCACCAATTAGAAGAACAACAATTCGATTTATTGATTATTGGCGGAGGAATCACAGGAAGCGGAATTGCCCTAGATGCTATCACAAGAGGACTAAAAGTAGCTTTAATAGAACGTTATGACTTCGCATCAGGAACAAGCAGCCGCTCAGGAAAATTAATCCATGGAGGTTTAAAATATTTACAGAACTTTGATTTTCCTGTTGTAAAAGAAACTGGATCAGAACGCGATATTGTTTATAATAATGCCCTTCATCTCGTTTACCCGATTACTATGAATTTTCCTTTGATAAAAAAAGAGTCTTATAATTTAGTAACTTTAAAAGCCGGACTCACCCTTTATGACAAACTTGCCGGTGTAAAAAAAGAGGAACGCCATAGCCTATACGGAAAAAAGAAAACGCTTCAAAACGAACCCCTTTTTAACAAAAAGATCGTTCAAGGAAGCGGATGTTATATTGAATATAGAACAGACGACAGCCGTTTAACACTGGAAGTAGCAAAAACAGCACAAGAAAAAGGCGCTGTAATTTTAAATTATGCCGAAATGACCGAATTCCTAAAAGA
This sequence comes from Oceanobacillus oncorhynchi, assembly GCF_000821065.1. Taxonomy (GTDB): domain Bacteria; phylum Bacillota; class Bacilli; order Bacillales; family Amphibacillaceae; genus Oceanobacillus; species Oceanobacillus oncorhynchi. Next base: position 3,300,419 of record NZ_CDGG01000001.1, on the reverse strand, counting down.
TGAAAATAACATGGTTAAAGGAATCGTAGGAAGAGACCACTGTGCTAACCAGACATTCACTGTTTATGCTAAACACATTGTAAATGCTGCTGGCCCCTGGGTTGATGAAGTTCGTAAGAAGGATGAGAAAATAACCGGGAAGCATATGGTTCTTGCGAAAGGAATTCATATTGTATTTCCTTATGATAAATTACCAGTGAAATCCTCTGTTTATTTTCAACATAACGGAAGAATGATAGCCGTTATTCCAGTAGGAAACCGTACGTATGTCGGTTCAACAGAATCACTGTACAATAAAGATATGGATGATATACATGTGCATCTTAGCGAAGTTCAATATTTATTAGGCTGCTTAAAGGATATGTTTCCAAATGTAAAATTACAGGTTCAGGATATATCATCCAGTTGGGCAGGAATTCGGCCGCTTATTGGCGAGAGCGGAAAAAAACCTTCCGAATTATCTCGTCATGATGAAATTTTCGAATCAAATTCTGGTGTTGTTACCATTGCTGGCGGAAAATTGACTGGTTATCGTAAAATGGCAGATCGCATTCTAACTTATATCGATAAAAAACACAAATTAAATCTTCCTACAACTAAAACAGCAAATTTAAAACTATCCGGATCACAATTTAACAATATTAAAGAACTTTATGAGTATGCGGATCGGATTCATGGACGATATAGTCATTTAGAAATTTCACAGCAGAACATCACTAACTATGTATTGCGTTATGGATCAAACACTGAAAAATTACTGCAGACAATAGATAGCTATAACGGGCAGCAACTAAAACACGTACACAGGAACATTTTAGGAGAACTTCGTTATACAATCGAGCATGAAATGGTTTCAACATTAACTGATTTCTATGATCGTCGTACAAGCTATTTATTATTTGATTTAGAGCTTGTTAAAGAAACATTAGAAATAGTTACTAAAGAGATTGCTGATATTCTTCAGTGGAACGACGCCGTTAAAGAACAAGAAATCCGTCAAATGCAATACCAAATCAAAAAAGCACTCCATTTCAAAGAAGATTAGGGGGAACCAAATATGATGCAGGCAGTCGCATTAACTGGTAAAGAAAAGCTCGAATATCAGGAAAAGGAGATTCCTGATATCGATGACCATGAAATATTATTAAAGGTTCATGCCACTGGAGTTTGCGGGTCCGATTTACGAATCTTCCAAAACGGGGACAGCCGGGTAAGTTTTCCTAGAATTATCGGACATGAAATAGCAGGAGAAATCATCCAAAAAGGAAAATATGTTTCATCATTTCAATTAGGAGACCGCGTCACACTTTGGGCACATCTCCCTTGTGGCGAATGCTACTATTGCCAAAAAAATGACAGCCACTTTTGTGTAAAAGGAGAATCTATTGGCTACCAAATCGATGGCGGCTTTGCTCAATATATGGTGCTGCCGCGAAACTTTATTGAATATGGATCTATCCAGCGCATTGCAGATACTACATCATATGAATTAGCGAGCCTTTCTGAACCATTCGCCTGTGTGCTTAGCGGGCTGACTGAAGTAAAGATCAATGCCGGTGATGCAGTCGTTGTCTATGGAGCAGGCGCAATTGGGTGTATGTATATTGCTGCAGCTAAAAAAATGGGCGCCGGGAAAGTTATTGCTGTACAGCGTTCCAAAGCAAGGCAAGAGCTTGCTAAGCAAATCGGCGCTGATATAGTTATCGACCCAACTAAGGATAATACATTGCAAACCATTCTTGATGCATCAGGTGGATTAGGTGCTGATGTTGCCATTGTAACTGCTCCCTCTGCTTATGTTCAAAATGAGGCTTTGGAAATTGTACGAAAAAAAGGAAGAGTATTATATTTCTCAGGAAATAAGAAGGTTACTGAAACTTCAATTAATACAAATCATTTTATCTATAAACAATTAACTGTTGTTGGTACACACGGAGCTCCGCGTGATTTACATGTAGAAGCAGTGAAATGGATTGATGAAGAACTAATTGATTTCACTCCATTTGTCACAGATGTATTCTCTTTGCAGAATACAAAAAAAGCGTTTCAAACCGCTCTTGATAAAAACGGTTTGAAATGCGTAGTAACCCCTTGGAAATAATAAAAATTTTAAACGAGGCTGGGACAAAACCCAGTAAAAACAGAAAAAGTGACTTTCTACTAAGGCAAGTAGGAAGTCACTTTTTTAATTGGATAAAAAAAATGAAATAAATGTACAAAAAAAGGATACCTTCTGATAAAGTTAAAGTACCACTACAAAAACAGAATCGAGGTATCCTTATGTATAAATATTATAACGTAAATCAAATCGTTTTGCCATTAGATTTCGAGATGAAATTACAAGAAAATGATATAGCTTATACAGTCCATGAATTTATTGAACAGATTCCAGAAGAAGCTTTCACCGGTTTTATCCGTCAGACAGGCTGTCCAGCCTATCATCCGCGTATGATGATGAAAATTATTTTATGTGCTTATACCCAGTCAGTGTTCTCTGGCCGAAAAATCGAAGGATTATTAAAAGACAGTGTGCGGATGATGTGGCTTGCGCAAGGATATGAGCCCAGCTATCGTACCATCAACCGTTTTCGTGTGAATCCGGAAGTAAAAGAACTATTGCGTCAGTGCTTCGTTCAGTTTCGTTGTCAGCTGGTGGAAAAAGAGTTGATTGATGCAGAGGCTATCTTTATCGATGGAACCAAAATCGAAGCCAATGCCAATAAATTCACGTTTGTCTGGCGAAAATCGATTGAACGCTATCAAGCAAACCTTATCAAGAAATCGAATGCACTCTATGAAGAACTGGTAGAAAAAGAAATTATTCCAGAAATCGAACGGGAAAGCCCTGAGGCTCTAACGACAAAGGAACTTCAACAGATGGCAACGGATTTGGATAAGTCTGTCCAAACCTATACGGAACAAATCGAATCAAGGGAAGAAGCACAAGACCGAAAAGTTTTGCGTTCGGAACGAAAGCAACCAAAACAAGCCTTAAAAAAGGTACACGATTTCATTCGCCGTAAAGAAAAATATGAAGAAGCATTGGAGATTTTAGAAGAACGTAACAGCTATTCTAAGACGGATCATGACGCCACCTTTATGCGGTTGAAAGATGATCATATGAAGAATGGGCAGTTGAAAGCTGCTTATAATGTGCAATTGGCAACGGAAGGACGTTACGCATTAGCCTATGATATTTTTCCGAACCCTACGGACACACGAACATGGATTCCTTTTTTAGATCGGATAGAAAAGGATTATTTTGCGTTGCCTGATTTCCTCGTAGCAGATGCAGCTTATGGAAGTGAACAGAATATAGAAAATGTCACCCTGGAACGATTACGAACTGCCCTTATCACTTACAATATGTATCGTAAGGAGAAGAAGAAAAAATATAAAAACAATCCTTTTAACACCGCCAACTGGGATTATGATGCCAAACAAGATGCCTTTACTTGTCCAAACGGACAAGCTGTTACCTATCGTTATGATGCCAAGCGGACAGATAAGTATGGTTACCAGCGACAATTTAAGGTCTATGAATGTGAAGATTGTACAGGCTGTCCTTTACGAGAGCAATGTACCAAAGCAAAGGAAGGCAACAACCGAAAAATATTTTATAATGGAAAATGGGAAGCACAAAAGAAGACGATACGAGAACAGCTTTCAGATGAAGAAATGGGCAAGCTTTACGGAAAACGTAAAATAGATGTAGAGCCTTTCTTTGGATTCTTGAAGGCTAATTTGGGTTTCACTCGTTTCTCTGTACGAGGAAAACCCAAAGTGGAAAATGAATTGGGATTCGCCTTAATGGCAGTGAATCTGAGAAGATACGCTGCCTCTAGCCGCTTTTTATGTACCTACCTATCAATGATTTCAAAAAAAGATGGATTTCACATTAAAATCCGATGTGAAATCCATCTGTTCATTATTTTTGGCTAGTTATGTCCCAGCCTCGTTTCTTATATATAGCTTTCAACCAATTCCTGTGCCGTTCGATCATCAATAATTAATACGTCAAAATATTTACCTTGTAATGCCGCTTCTAGACTTTCTAATTTATATGAGCCTTCCACTATTCCAATAACTTCGGGTATCTGTTTAATTTCATTTAAGTCTAAACCGATAACACGATCGTTTAAGGGATGATTTAATTCTTTTCCAATCGCATCGTAAAATCTCGAACTGATATCTCCTACCGCTCCCGCTTTACGTAAAGATGCGAGGTCTTTCTGGTTTAGATACCCTATTTTTTCCATTGTTGAGCTTTTAAACGGATTCCCAAGACCAACAACCGCCATATCAACATTTCTTGCTTGCTCTAAAACATGAGAAATATCTTTTGACTCAACTAACCTTTCTTTTAAATCAATAGATTCTACCATCGCTGGAGCATATAAATAAGAGCAGCTTGAATTCATTTTTTGTGATAGATGGAAAACTAATTGATTGGAATGTAAATGAACATACTCGCTTCCCATTCCGCCAATAATTGGAACAATATGTGTGTCCTTTTTATATTTATAAGGGTACTCTTCTACGAAAGATAATAGCGTTGTTCCCCAAGAAAGCCCTAAGCTTTTTACATCCGTTAAGTGATTCGCTATATAAGAAGCAGCTGATTTTCCCAGCTGGCGTTTTATCATCTCAGGAGCAAAGCCCGCTGTGGATACCACAATAACTTCTTTCAAATCAAATTTTTTCATAATAGCGTTTTCCAACTCCACGCTATGTAACGTTTCATCTTTAATATAAATTTCTACAATACCCTCTTTTTTGGCATTATTTAACAATTTCGAGATAATAGGACGTGAAACATTTTGCTTTTTTGCAATTTTTGCTTGTGTCCATCCTTCATAGTAATATAATTGCGCAATTTTAACCATTAAACGCCGTTCTTCCCAACTTAGCATAACATCCGCTCTCTTCACAGTTTATAAATACTAATTATTAAACTTCCTTTATTCTTTATATTAATCATAGAATCTATACAGTGTAAAGTCAAATATGCCTAATGCTTTCCTAATTTAAGGTTTAGATATTTGAAAAGCGCTATAAACCCAAAATTAGGTTTATAGCGCTCCTTTGGAAATTTCAAGAAAAATCCTTCTGGTCTTTCAACAACACGGAAATACCTTCTGCTCCATCTTCTACTTTCCAATTAAGGGAAAGAATCTGCTTTAACTCATTCAGAGCAGGTTCATCCAAATTCAAATCAATTACCCCTGCTTGCTGTTTTTGATAATCCTTTCCATCCTCTTTCCCAAATTTCAAACTCAATAATCTCTCCAAGCCGCCAACCGTTACAAATTTAACAGCATAACCATCATGAATTACTTTTTCAAAAGCTGCTAAATCCTTTTCCGCTAATGCAATCAGCTGTTCAAAATCAAATTTTTCATTTATTTGCTTCCACCCTGATACATCTTTAGCTTTTACACCTGCTATTATTTCTTCATTTGTTATTCCGTTTACGCGCATTGTTTCAATCATATACGCTTCCATTAAAGATATCTTTGGCCGAGTCATGCTTAAATTCCTTTCTGCTGAAACTTTCCTGCATTTTTTTATTCTACAATAAATAATGATTAATGATTGCTGCAAATGCTTTTTCCGTATTCACCAATGCCCGTTCATCAATATCAAATCGAGGATGATGATGCGGGTAATGTGTGGCTACATCTTCGTTTCTAGAACCAACCCGGAAATAGGTCCCCGGCTTTGCTTCTAAAAAGTAGGAGAAGTCCTCTGCCCCCATAGCCGGAGAAAATTCTACTACATTCTCATGCTCAAAAGCTTTCTTGAATAAATCTCTGGCAAGGTCTGTTTCTTCTAGATGGTTGAATAATGCAGGATATCCTCTTAAGTAGTCCAGTTCATAAGCCGCATGAAATGCACTGGTGATTCCATCTAATATCGAACGAATTTCCGTTTCTACTTTATCACGTACTTCTGGATCGAAGCTGCGCACCGTTCCCTCAATACGTGCTGTATCAGGAATGACATTAAATGCGTTCCCTGCCTGAAAAACACCAATTGTCACCACAGCTGATTTTAACGGATCAATTTGCCGGCTGACTATTTTTTGCAAAGCCTCGACAATGCTCGTTCCTATTACCAGTGAATCCGTAGTATCATGCGGCCGGGCGCCATGACCGCCATGTCCTTTAATATCAATGGCAAACTTATCTACTGCCGCCATTTGATATCCCGCTCCTACACCAACTTTCCCGATTGGTATGTCTGATGCAAGATGAGCTCCAAATACATAATCTACATCATCTAAAATTCCTTCTTCTATCATGAACTTCGCTCCGCCAGGCGGTGTTTCTTCTGCTGGCTGGAATACAAAAACAATGCTTCCTTTCAGATTTTCCTTATATCGGCTTACTACTTTTGCCACGCCTAATAAAGCTGCTGTATGCCCATCATGACCACAAGCATGCATCACACCGGGATTAGTAGATTTATAAGCGGTTTCTTTTTCATCCTCAATTGGCAGCGCATCAAAATCTGCTCTTAAAGCAATCTTTTTGCCAGGCTGTGTTCCTTCCAAGACACTTATTAAACCATGCCCTCCGATATTTTTTTGAACATCTAAACCAAAGCTTTTTAATTTTTCTTCTATGTATTTTGCTGTTTTCTCCTCTTTAAAGGATAATTCTGGATGCTGGTGCATATACCTTCTCCAGTCTTTTACTTCTTCAAAGTTTGCATCAAATTCTTTAAATATGGAATGTATTATTTTATTATCTACTGTGCTCACTGTTTAATCTCCGCCCATCTCAATAGTATATATGACTTACCTAACACATGTTCAGAAATAAATTCTGAATTTTATATAAGTCTACCTATTTTATCCCGAGTTGTCAACTAGGATTTATGAGATTATATGAGCAGCAGCTTCCTCCTGCAAAAGAGGCTGCTCCTCTCTCTATCGTGAATCTGCCTCATTTAGACACCATGGTAAATAAAATTATTTCTTATACCAATCCGCCTTCTCCATATGAACAAAAGGAATATCTGTATCTACCATTCCTGTAACTTCAGAAACAGGGAAATCATTCCCCTTCAGCCATGATGCAAAATCAAATTTCACCGGCTGCTGATCACCGCCAAGGGCAATCCATGCTTCTAATTTCGATGGAAAATACGCAGTAGTATGTATTGTCCCTGCCCACTGCCCGTATAATTTAGAAAACACACCATTCTCTGTTCCATTTAAAAGCTGAAAAGCTTCCTTCCCATGAAGAAGATTGGCTGAGCTGCTTTCCATAATTTCCAGTCGTCTTTTCGAATCCTTCAAATAATGACGGTTTTCCTTCTTCAGTATTTGAAAATGATTCGTGCATGATGCTCCAGTCCTTACCTCTACATTTCTTGGAGAAGCCTCAACAATCGTTGATTCCGAATGATCTTTATCAAACAACACATAACTAAATGATCCCCGATGCGGAATTTGTTTTAGCAACGAAACAGCTTCTTCGATATTAGCGCATGTTTCTAAAATCATTCTTCCAATCATATGACAGACAAATCCATCTTTCGGGCGTTTACGATGCATAAAGGTATATCCCATTGCTAAACCCTTTTCGTTCATTCCGTCACAACGTCCCGTTACTTTCTGCGTAACTCCTATAACTGCGTATCCTGTATCCGTCGGTTGGAATACGGAATAAAAGCCATCGTATGTTTTCGGATGATAATCATAATTTCTGATCATATAATCTGCTCCTGTTATAATGGAACATCCGGAACGGTTCAAATTTACCCGATACCCTCCAAATTCAAGCAGTACTCTCTCCATCGGCCATTCAAGCGCGTCACCAAAACCTAATAATTCCTCCCATATTGCCGGTGCTATTTCTTGAAAAATCCTTTTTGTTTCTTTGATATCAATAGAAAATAAAGACGTTCTTACCTTCCATTGATTTTCACGATTCTTTACTAAGATATGATTTTTTAATAAAGTACCTTGATGATAGCCAAATTCATAATGTGTTCCCCGAAATTGAACAACACTTGATGATATTTTTTTCAAGTTAATTCCTCCTCCCGCAGCAGCTGCTCATAAACTGAAGCTATATTCAGTTAATTTTTTATCTTTTAAACAAAGATAAGCTGTGCTTACTCACTTCATTTAGACTGTGTCAGCACCATAAATCAAAAGACCTTTAGACCAAAACTGGACTTAAGCAGCATTATTTACATTAAAATAAATCCCCATTAGTCAATCGATAACTATTTATACGCTAAGTCTACAAAGAATAAGACAGAAAGGAAATGATTCTGCTTAGTGTATCATCATCCAGATTAATTCTCTCCGATTAGGCAATGTTTCTGGCAGCTGAAAAGTCATCAATCCACTTAAAATCAATGACTTTATCTGTGTACTCTCTTGCGATTTCTTTCGTTTTGTCTGTAGAACCAGTATCGACAATGATGATTTCCTCGCAGAGGTCCTTTACACTATCCAGACATTGCCGCATCACCTCTTCTTCATTTTTTACAATCATACAAAGGCTTACTTTTATCATATATATCTACACCACCAATACACAAGATGTAATAATATATGTTTTAAAGGTGTTATCGGAAACGGAGAATGAAAAAATGGTTGTATAAACCTTTTTCAATTACATATTCATTTGAAAAGGATGCCATGAAGGCCACATTGATTACTTACATGGGATAAAATTAGATTAGCTTCATATATATGTAATGAAACTTTATTCAGCGGAAGTTTTGCGTTTCCCCACTGAAGGATTAGTTGAGTGATTCAAGGAGGTAGCGTCCGTTATCTCCCGCCTAAATAAATTTATTCTTACGCTTTATTTGGAGGTGGGAGTTTTACAGACGATTCTCCGTGATAAATAGAAATATCGTAAAAGAACGGAGGCTTCCGATTGAAGGATATCACTGCGATTCTCATTCTTTATTCTGATGTAGCAGCAATTCATAAAGCATTAGTATCTTTAAAAAGGATTGAATCCAGATTACATTCTGTGATGGTTCTCCATGAACAGAACGTGTCTTTAGCAGGAATACTAGATTTCACTCCTATCAAGCAAATCCAATCGATTATATGCAAAGAGAATGATTCCGGGAAAACATTGAATGATGTGATTCAAAAAATCACCAATCCCTATGTATTATTTCTGCATGATACAGATTACCTTTCTCCAGCTATTCAAGCTGATTCCCTTCACCTTTCCCAATCAGAGTCATTTTTAACAACTGGCTGCCGGTATCAAAACCGTGTGATTCATCGGCCATTTCTAGTGTCTGCTCCTTTTCTTAAAAACCAGCAATTTCTATTAAACACCCAGCTGCCGTTTAAGGAGGCTCTTTTGCCAGCCTGGCTTAATGATAAATCGAGTTTAAAAAGACGCTATGAGGAAGGTCTGGTGCTGCAGTCAAGAAGAAGCAATTCAACCAGCACATTAGAAAAACAAAAATTCATAGAGAAGTACCAGCTGAATAAAATCCAAACAGCAAGTCCAAGTCTATCTGTCATCCTTTCCAATTATAATATGGAAAATCATGCAGAAACTGCAGTTGTTTCCTGCCTGCTTCAAAATGAATTGCCGGAACAGATACTAATTATGGATGATGGCTCAACAGACAATTCCTATCATCGGCTCAAACGATGGCACGACAGACAGCTGGTGAAGCTTTTCGAAAAAAAGAACGAGGGAAAAGCTGTCGCTCTCAACCATTTATTACCTCACGTGACATCCGATTTCATCTTAGAACTTGATGCAGATGATTGGCTGGATCCGGACGCTGTTTCCAGTATAAAAAAACGTCTGGCAACTCTCTCTGAAAATGTATCCGTATTATATGGAAATCTTCGAAAGTGGAAACAGCTGACGGGAGATGTTCTTTTTAAAGGAACAGCAAAGGGAAGGCATATCCATGGAAGAGCTGACCTTCTTTCCTATCGATTCCCTCTCGGACCAAGGATATACCGCACTTCTGCTTTAAAAAGAATTGGAGGATTTCCTGTGATAACATTTAAAGAAGGAAAGCTTTATGAGGATGTGAGCGTATTAAATCAATTGATTCAGAGCGCTCGTTTTCAGTATCATGATTTTACGATATATAATGTACGGGAGCATAAGGAAAGCATAACCAGAACCAGCCGTTCAGACTGGAATGAATTTTTGAGATTGCTGAAATAACAATGCCTTTAAAAATGCAGGTGCTTCTCTGAGCGCCTGCATTTTTGAAATATTCCTTACTAATCTATCCCTTCCTCCTTCAAAATCTCAGCTATTTTTTTCAAATCCACCACGGGGTTTTGGATAACTTCTTGCCTTGTGAAGACGGGTTTGCCTTTCTTGCACTCCACCACGAGGTTTTTGATAACTTCATGCTCTGTGGAGACGGGATTGGCATTCCTGCACTTCAAAAAACGATAATCCAAATCCAGGTATTGTCCAATTTTTATAAATTCGTCTGATGTAGCTGTAAATAATTGAATGATTTTTGTCCGCGGCTGACAAAACATGAGATTTGCAAGTCCGGCACCGTTTGGACTTATGATTACATCGGCCGAGGAAAAGAGAGCAATTTGCTCCTCTACCGTCAACGTACTCAATACAATTTTTTTAAATCCTTTTCTGGTCAAAAGCTCCAAAAGCTTTCCTTCATTGGCAACCTTTCTCCACGAAGCATCCTCCCGGCTAATATAGATTCGCTTTTCGGGATTTGCAGAGCGATAGGAATCCTTCTTCAATAATGCGCTTCGGAGGAATTCAATTGTCCATTTCACACAAGTTCCTGCATTGAATGGCACAGATGGCAAAATCAGCTGTTCTGCTTTCACATGCATTCCCGGTGTAAGCTGTAAGATTTTTTCCTCTGGAATGCCAAGCAGTTTAATCGTCTCCCGTTGAAATGGCAACGTCAGAGGGGGTAGAACATATTTATCTATCTTAAACCCGCTGAGCTGCAGTAAATGATAGCGTCCCAATGTATCATGCAGCCAATGCCAGTAATTGGCATGCCCGGCCCAAGCCAAAACACCCAGCGTCCCCTCATAAGCGGAAGCGGAAGGAATGGAGTTAACTGCAATCTTCTCAAAATAATTCCAATATAAATGGAAAACCATATCGTGAAAGTATGTGTTGTCAGGGGCCAGTGTATAAACCATGCCTTCCCCTTTATCGCACATCCATACACTTCCATTTTCTATCTTTGAAACATAAGCTTTGTCAAACTTATGACGCTCTCCAAACTTTGGTGGCTTTACCCAGTCGACCCATTCCGGTGAATCTCCTTTTGGAAGCGTATATGTTACCGTTTCGTCTGTATAGAATTCCTTATAAAAATCATGTATATCTGCTATTGGCGTTATTTTTTCAAGCCAATCCTTTGTATGAATAGATAAATCTACCATATATACATCCCCTCTTTTTCAATTAACAACCTTGCCTATGCCCTATTTTTTCACATTTCGCAGCGTACTCCATAATATGTAGAAAAGTATTTAAAAGTGTTGAACAATCGTCCAGCTATCACCAATTGGACCATTGCGTGGGTAATAGAAACAGGAGGAATATAAACATGATTAACGTAACCGTAACCGGTGCAGGCGGATTTATTGGCAAGAATCTGGTTGATAGATTACAGAGGATGAAAGGTGTTTCTCTCAAGCAATATCATCATGGGGACGACCTGTCACTGCTGCATGAGTATTTAAACGAATCAGATATTATCTATCATTTGGCAGGAGTAAACAGACCCCAAAATAGCAATGCGTTTGCTAGTGTTAATAGAGGACTTACAGAATCCATTGTCAACTATTTGAAAAAACATCATAAAACACCGAAAATCATTTTTACCTCATCCATTCAAGCAGAGGGGAATACACCTTATGGTTTGAGTAAAAAAGCTGCAGAAGAAGTGCTTCAAAATTATCGTATAGAGACTGGTGCAGATGTGTGCATTTACCGTTTGCCAGGCGTCTTCGGCAAGTGGTGCAGGCCGCATTATAACTCGGTGGTCGCTACCTTCTGCCATGAAATTTCCCATGATAAAGAGATTGAAATCCATGACGCTGATAAAAAGCTTGACCTCGTATATATTGATGATGTCATAGACAGTTTTATAGATTGTCTTGATCAGAAAAAACAGGATAAGCTGCTCTATAACCATATTAACCAGACCTTCCAAACGACAGTAGGCGAGCTCGCTCAAAAGCTTTATGAAATAAAGAACGTACGAGAATCTCTGATTATCCCTGATCTGTCTGATAAATTCACAAAATACCTTTATACGACCTATCTGTCTTATTTAGAAATGGATAACTTATCCTATGCATTACCTGCTCACCGGGACGAGAGAGGGAGTTTAGTTGAATTAATCAAATCACAGCAGGCCGGGCAGGTTTTTATATCAACATCACGTCAGGGTGTTATAAGAGGAAACCATTATCACCATACAAAAGTAGAAAAATTTTGTGTTATTAAAGGAGAAGCACGCATTAAATTAAGGAAGATTGATTCGGACAACCAGCTCACCTATCAAGTTACAGGTCAAAATATTGAAATAGTAGACATCCCTCCAGGGTACACCCATTCCATTGAAAACATAACGGAAGAAGAAATAATTGTTTTGTTTTGGGCCAATGAAATATTTGATCCGGAGAACCCGGATACAATCTCATTAGATGTTCAGCCGAATAAAACGGATGAACAGAAAGGATGATAACCTCATGTCAACGAATCAAACATATATATGTCAAAAAGACGATATTTGTCTTGTAGCCTATCCAAAATCCGGGAATAACTTCTTGTTATTTCTCGTCGCCACATTGTTATATCAAAAAAAAATGGACTGGGCCACGAAAGGAGCGATGATTCAAAACGCATCAAGTGAACCAATCGAAAACTTGCCCTCTCCACACCTTGTATGGAGCCATGACAGTTATGACCCATCCTATCCTAAAGTGATTTACCTGGTAAGGGATCCAAGGGATGTTGTCATTTCCTATTATCATCATTTCCAGAAATATCATGGAGAAAGTCGTGATTTTGATACTTTTTTTGCAGCTTTTATGAATGGGGATATTGCGCCTGGATCGTGGGACACGCAGACAGACAGCTGGCTCGATAATCAGGAGAAGGTCAAAAACGGCTTTCTGCTTGTGAAATATGAAGATCTTCTTGCAGATACGACGAAAGAAGCTAAAAGGATAATAAACTTTTTACACTTAGACAGAACCGAACAAGAAATCAATGAAGCAGTCCATTGGGCTTCTTTCGATAATATGAAAGCATTGGAACAAAAACAAAAAGAGCATTTAAATGGGTCTTCACAATTTACTAATCCTGCGCTTCCTTTTGTAAGAGAAGGTAAGGCAAATAAATGGAAATCTGTTTTAAGCCAAGAACAGCAGCAGCAAATCAGTAAAGCTTTTGATAAGACTTTATCAAAACTCGGGTATAAATAAAGCGAAACTTCATTCAGTGGAAGTTTTTGACACACAGCTCTTTTCGATGGGGCGAGTAATCGCAGTCCCAGTCCCAGGACGTTGCGAACTTAGTCTGCTGCTTTTCTCCATAATAAAAAGCTAGCTCAAAACGCCTTCTAAGCACAGAAGGCGTTTTTACTTTAGGAAGGTGTGATGAACCAATGCTAAAGCTATTACTGATCGCAGCTGATACTTCTCGCTTTACAAATAATAATTATGCTGCTTTGGAGCAGGAATTAGCAAAAATAACAAATTTGATGGTGTATCGAAAATCTGGACCAATCAATAAAATATTACGCAGGATCCCTGACAAACCGGATTTTATTTTAATTATAAATGATGTAGGAAAAACATTTGTCCCTGTTGTTACCGGCTTAGCTGATATTGACACGCCTGCAGGTCTGATGGTAAATGATGCACATCGTTTTGTGGAACAAAGAAGAAGATTTATAGTGCGTAATCAAATCAAGACATTCTTTGTCATATGCCGGCATAATTTTTACCAGCATTACCCTCACCAAAAACAGCATCAGGTGTTTTTTCTCCCACAATTCGCGAATACCTCCATCTTTAAAAACTATGGCAGTGTAAAAGCAATTGATTTAATGATGCTGGGAGAAGTTTCTTTTCCGCAAATCTACCCGTTGAGAGAAAAGATATTACAGCATTATCAAGGAATTCCTCATTTTTATCATCGTCCTCACCCGGGATGGCGAGATTTTACAAGCGAACAGGCGGAGCAATCATTAATTGGCGAAAATTATGCCAGGACCATCAATCAGGCGAAATTGTTTTTTGCCTGCGGCTCCGTACGTCAGGTTGTGACTTTTAAATATTTTGAGGTGCCGGCGTGCCGCACCTTGTTAATGGCGCCGACCTTACCAGAGCTTGAGGAGATTGGCTTGATACCGGGAAAGCATTTTGTGGATATAAACGAGGAAAACTTTTCGGAAAAAGCGGCATACTATCTGCAACATCCGAAAGAACGGGAACAAATAACCGAAGCTGGCTGGCGCTTTGTTCATAATCATCATTCAACCGCTCATCGGGCAGAGCAATTAACCCGCCAGATAACGAGCATATTATAAGGCCTTACGTTAGCTTTTATTTTAAAAACCCATCAAAAAAATAGTGAGTCTGCCTTTACAGGAGAGCTCACTATTTTTCATTTTTTCTGGGGGCTGTCCCAGATCCATCCCTAAAATTAGTGTTTTTGAATATGTTCCATTCCTTTTGTACCTCTTTCCAGATTGTTGCATTAATAAAGAACTTACACTGTAATAACATTTGCCTTGATAAGAATTTGTTCAATTTCACTGAATGACATTAATTCATCATCCGATTGGTATCGGGTGAAGCCTGCCTTTGGTAAGCCGGCATACCTTTTCTTCACCTCTTCGGAAGCATTGTCTGGCAAAATAACATAGTAATTTTCATCATATTTATAAGCGTTCCGGGATTCCGAATTTGACACTAATACTTCATGGATTTTCTCACCTGGACGAATGCCAATTTCCTTCATATGAATTGCTTTTTCAGCAAAGTGTTTTTCTAGAACACCAATTAAATCGACAATCTCACATGCTTTCATTTTCATAACAAATATTTCCCCGCCAACGGCTTTTTCGGAAGCATATATCAGTAAATCAATGGCTTGCGAAACCGTCAGGAAAAAACGCGTCATTTCTCTGGATGTAAGCGGCACGGTGTGATGCTTGACAATCTGTTCTTTAAAAAACGGAATCGCACTGCCATTTGTCCCAATAACATTGCCTCCGCGGATGCAGACAAAGCGCGTATGATCGCTTAATTGGTCAGCCTGAATGATTAATTTTTCTCCGATTGCTTTTGTCAGTCCATAAAAGTTGACTGGTTCCACTGCTTTATCTGTGGAAACGTCAATGACTTTCTTCACTTTTTGGTTTAAACTTGCTTTGATGATATTCTCCGTTCCGTTTACATTGGTTTTTAACGCTTCTAAAGGCTGTTCTTCACATATGGGTACATGCTTCAGTGCGGAAAGATGGAATAGATAGTCCACATTTTTTGCTGCTTCATTTACCGCTTCAAAATCTCTTACATCTCCAATCACAAATTTTAAGCAAGGATTATCCAGGAATTCTCTTTTCATTTTTACCTGAGCAAATTCATTACGTGAAAAAATCCTTATTTCCTTCGGTTGAAATGAAAGCAGCTTTTTGACAAGTTCATGTCCCCAGGAACCGGTTCCTCCGGTAATCAATATCGTTGTATTTTGAAACACATTTAAACACTCCTCCAGGAATAATGCCTATTGTTTTTATCATCAGTATAATAGATACATTAGAACACCACTGATGACTTGGATGACAGGAATTTCCCTCAAACAGGTTTCAACGTTCGTTTATTCCCTGCTTAGTTACTGGCATCATTACATTCAAATAGGTTCTAAATCAATTTATGAAAAAACTGGTAGACTGTACATGATAGACGTTTAAATAAAGATAAAAGAGGCAGCTGCTGCGGGTCCAAATTTGCTGTCCGTATAGTTAGAGCCTTTCATTAGATGCTGACCATTTTGCATATGACGAACCATCCTATTAAAAATGCTGGAAGATTAGCGAGGCTAATCAGCTAGATTAACAAGACTATTAAATTGTTTAGAAGACCGTTGATTTCCAGTGATATATCCAGCGCAGTCCTCCGTTTATATTAATCACTGATGAGGTATCCTTTCATTCTCAAATAAGAAATGATTGTCTGTACCGATTTCTCTATACTCTCTACATCCGTACTCACTGTAATTTCCGGCTTCACCGGAGCTTCATAAGGTGCATCGATTCCAGTAAACCCTGTAAGCTTACCAGCACGTACTTTTTTATAAAGCCCTTTGGGATCACGCAATTCACATGTTTCGATACTTGCATCTACAAATACCTCAATAAATTCCCCATGTTCCATCAGGTTACGTACATCATCACGATCTGCACGATACGGTGAGATGAATGCTGTCAATACAACCAATCCGGCATCTGCCATCAGCTTGGATACTTCCCCAATCCGGCGGATATTTTCTTTACGTTCTTCCGGTCCAAAGCCAAGGTCTTTATTCAATCCATGGCGGATATTATCTCCGTCCAAACGATAAGTCCGGACACCTAAGTGATGCAATTCTTTTTCCAGTTCAACTGAAATAGTCGATTTTCCAGAACCTGATAGCCCGGTGAACCATATTACAGCACTCTTATGGTTATTCAAACGCCTCCGATGTTCTTTTGTTACTTTCGAATAATGCCATTTTATATTTTCTGATTCGGGCATAAACAATTCCTCCTAAAACCATTGTTGATAAATAATCAAAACAGACGTCACCATGACGATTAGACTTAGCGGAAGTCCTGCTTTTACGTAATCTGTAAACGTATATCCGCCAGGGCCATATACAATCAGATTTGTCTGGTAACCGATTGGTGTAACAAAACTTGCCGAAGCGGCTATCGCAATAAGGACAGCTATTCCCATTGGATCGACTTGAAGTGTGTGTGCCATTTCCATTCCAATCGGAAGCATGATAACAGCCGCTGTGCTATTGCTTATCATTTCTGTGAACAAATTCGTCAAGAAATAGATCATAAACAATATAATCAGCAGCCCCAACGGCTTACCAATGTCCAACAAGACATCTGCGATCCATTCCGCCAGTCCTGTTTTTCTCATCGCTGCGCCAATCCCGAATGAACTGGCAATCAGCAATAAAACATTGAAGTGAACATATTTTTTAGCTTCTTGAGGTGTAATAATTTTCGCAGCCAAAAATACTAATACGGCTAATGCCATCGCTTTAAACATACTGAGCCATCCAAGAGTAACTGCCCCAATCATCCCGAGCAGCATGAGAATGGAAAACCAGCTTTTTTTTGCACTCTGTTTCAGGACTGCGGGGGTATCCAATGAAGATACAACAAAAAAATCATTCGACCGCTGGTATTTCTCAACAAAATCTGTTCCGGTCAAAAGCAATAAGGAATCTCCGGGCTTCAAAACGATATCCCCAATTTTGCTCTTAATCCGTTCATTATTCCGGTGTACTGCAATGACCCCAGCATCATACCGTGAACGAAACTGGGACTGTTTAATGGACTTGGATAATAGGGATGACTGGTCGGAAACCACAGCATCCACTAAATTGATTTTTCCATCCTTCAAATCATCCAGATCAATATTCGTCCCTGTTTCCAGCTCCAACCCTTTTATCTTTTGCAGGTCGGCAATGGTGGAAATCAAGCCGGTAAAAATCAAGCGGTCCCCTACTTGAATAACCGTTGTGGATCTGACCGGTGAAATCCGTTCCTTCCCGCGGATAATCTCAATCAGATAAAGTCCTTTTAAATCTCGCAGGCCGACTTGCTCTACACGCTTGCCAGGCTTCCCGAAAGCTTCTG
The DNA here is from genome assembly GCF_000821065.1 of Oceanobacillus oncorhynchi. GTDB lineage: Bacteria > Bacillota > Bacilli > Bacillales > Amphibacillaceae > Oceanobacillus > Oceanobacillus oncorhynchi. The sequence continues at coordinate 3,282,518 of NZ_CDGG01000001.1, read as the reverse complement.
TTACTTTCATTTCCGCAATATATTCCTTCGGTTCTTCCTTCAGTCTCTGGCTGAAGCCTTTGTTATCCGGCAGCAATTTATATCCGATTGTAAATAAATAAATGAGCCCGACCAGCGTGACTGGAATACCAACGGCAGCTAAAGTGAATAACGAAAACCCCTCGAGCCCAAAATCCAGCAGCAAACCATGAATAACAAGATTGGTAGACGTTCCCATTAGCGTTATCATCCCGCCCAGAATGGTAGCATATGACAATGGGATCAAAAACTTTGATGGAGCGATTCCGCGGTCTTCACACCATTTTTTAATAATGGGGGTGAGGGTCACCACAATCGGTGTATTATTCAAAAAAGCCGAAAATGCCGACGTCGGCACAAAAAATCGCATCATTGAATCTCTGGGGCTACGACTGTTTCGCAGCCATTTTTCCATCATTTGATGGATCAAACCGCTTTTCTGTACCACACCCGCAACAATGAATAATAACGCAACTGTCAGCATTCCTTCATTGGAAAAGCCGCTCAATGCTTCCTCAGCTGTCAATATGCCGGATAGCATCAATATAACCAGCACGGAAAAAATAACCATGTCTGGCCGGGCGACTTCGAAAACCAGTGCAGCAAACATGGCCAGAAGTAAAATCAGAACAAACATCATTTCCAATGTCATTGGGTATCAGACCCTCTTTTCATACATGTTCAAAAAGATTATTTTTGAACATGATTTATTGTTTTCGCTCCATTCCTTTAATTAGTACATCGGCAACCTCAGGACGTGAAAACTCTTTTGGCGGACGTTTGCCATTACGGAGCATATCGCGCACCTTTGTACCGCTTAAATGAACATGATTTTCCTTGCCGTGCGGGCATGTTTTTCCAGATGCCATATTTTCACAGACCTTACAGTAAAACGCATGCTCAAATGAAAAAATCTGAATACCGAGTTCTTCTTCATATTGTGCCATCAGCAGTTGTGCATCGTACGTTCCGTAGTAATCACCGACACCGGCATGGTCACGCCCTACAATGAAGTGCGTGCAGCCGTAATTTTTGCGGACAATGGCATGCAATATCGCTTCTTTCGGCCCTGCATAACGCATGGCGGCTGGATAGATAACGAGGCGTACACGGTCTTTCACATAGTAATTTTTCAAAATCACTTCGTAGCTTTCCATCCGAACATCAGCTGGAATATCATCCGACTTGGTTTCGCCGACAAGCGGGTTCAACAGCAGCCCGTCTACCGCTTCAAGAGCAATCTTTTGAATATATTCATGAGCCCGGTGCACCGGATTACGTGTCTGGAAACCAACGATTGTTTTCCAGCCTAAATCTGCAAACATTTGCCGTGTTTCGGACGGATCCATATAATACGCTGCAAATTGGCTGTGATCCGGACGCTGAAGCAGTGTGATCGGTCCGCCAAGATAAACTGCTTCTTTTTCATACACTTTCTTCACACCTGGATGTGCTGCATCCGTTGTTCCATAGATATGGAGCGCTTCCTTCTTTTTATCGTAAGCATACTTCTCCTCCAAGGTGATGGTTCCATAAATGATGCCATCCTTCCCTTTAAGAGCAATTTGTTCACCAATATTAAAAAGGCTAGTCTGTTCTTCTGTTGCCGGCAATGTAATCGGAATACTCCAGATTGTGCCGTCTGCAAGACGCGTATGCGCAACAACATTTTCATAATCAGCCTGCCCCATAAATCCGATCAGCGGACTAAATCCTCCTGTTCCAATCAACTCTATATCAGATAGCACCCAGGAATTCACCGTCATGGATGGAAGACTTTTCGCATTTCTGATTGCTTCCTCCTTTTTCTTTCCTGTTAACTCACGGCAGACTAACCTCCCGCCGTGTGGCTGGTTGACCATAAAATAACCTCCGAATTCCAATTTTATTAAAGTAATATATTAACAACAGTATAGGTCGAAATGGTGCGTGACATCATTTTTAGTCACAAATAACGCCAAAATAAGCCTCTGAGGCATCATTAGAATAATTAAAAGGAATAGAATACCCCGGCTATCAAGCCAGGGTATCTTTTATCCCTCTATTCTCCCAAAATGGGAAGCTCATATAACGAACCTTCATTCAGTGAAAGTTTCACGGATTATTCTCCATGAAATAATCTTTTCTACGCCGCTAAAGGAAAACGGGCGAAGTTGATTGCATCTACTGAAATATATATTTTGACATTATCTCCATAACCGCTTGTCACATCGATAACCAGGGCTAAATCTGCAGTAACTGTGGAAAGAATACCTTCGATCAAATTATTATCCGTAGCTACTTCGACCCTTGATCCAATTCGATTTGCCAATTCAGCAGCAAACGTCGCTTGAAACATTTAAACTCCTCCTTTACGAATTACTGACAAATTCAATTTTTTCAATTCGGACCAGCGCCTGTGCACCAGAAGCTTCAATAATTACAACATAATCATCCTGAACGGAAAGCAGCGTTCCAGAGATTGTGTCAAAAGGAGTAGTGACCTGCACTTGTTCGTTTACTAAGCCTAGCAGGACTTCTCTAATGTTCGTCGGCGTGCTGGGCGGTGTCGGTTTTCCTCCTCCCCAGTTACCAAAACCCAAATTTAGATTATTATTAGAATCGAGACTAAACCCTGGTAAATTCAGGGAAAAGTTATTACTTAGTGTGCTGTCATTATTGCTATCATTGGCGCTATTGGCCGTAACTAAATTTTGTGATAACTGGTTTAACAAATTTACTAACCTTCTTTGCCGTTCTGTTAAATTAGCCAAGCTTGTTCATTCCTTTCCATGATGTTTTTGGGGGCGTCTTTTCAGTAATTAGAAAACCCACAACATAATTGAGAAATCAACTGCTCCTTGCTTACAGCTGATATCCCTCCTCATTTATTCCTTTTAGCGTCACCACCCAGACGGGCTGTCCTCACCATTTGGGTACTGCTTTGCAAGGAATTTGCTATTTGTGCGTCTACGCATGAAATCTCGACGTATTCCGAAGATTGAATGATTCCCCATTCTGCTGTAACTTTACTTGCCATGGTTAGACTGTATCCCCTCTTATGCAGCAGTTATACCAGAGTGTTTGTCCCAGTATTTAGAGTCGTTATTGCTATATATCAGAGCAACATTCTTTAAGCCTCTCCCCTTACTTAATAGGAAGCGGAATGGACTTTTTCAGAACAACGTCTGTTTCATGTTATAAATAACACTCCTTTCATTTAGATATAAAATAATTTATGTTCTTTTTAATCGGTTAGATTGTACACATTCATTAAAATATCGTTTTTTGTACACAAAGGGCTGGACGAAAATCATAAAACGAAACTGCATTCTATTTTCCATGATATTTTTATAAGCATAAGATTAGAGAAAAAGGAAATCATTAAAATGGGATACCTATCATTGAAGTGAGGTGATAGCAATGAAATTCAAAAAACTGACTATATGTATGATTACTTGCATCCTTTCTGCGGGAATGTTGTTTGGATGCGGTACTTCGCAAGATGAGCAGCAGCAAGACAAACCATTTGAACATCCTCAGCGGGACGATTGGGGCGGTAAAGGAAATCAATAATGAATATTCATGAAGCCTCATTTAAGGTTTGATGGCTTCATGAATTAGAAAGTAAGCTTATTTGAGCTCTTAACTAAACAGATTTCATGTCTCCCATTAATTTGAAGTGATTGTTCATAGACCTTGGAGATTACAGGACCTTGACCGTTTTAAAGAACTTGGAATTTGATTATGTTTTTCCATTTTTTCAAGAAAAAATTATCCGAAACCGCAATATCCTTTAAATTTATTTTTAATATCTTCCTTCTATATACACCACGCTTAGGAATTGGTGGATTCTCCCCCGTCTACATGAAGCACTTGACCAGTGACATGCCTGGAATCATCTGATGCCAGGTAAACAAAGGTCGGCGCTACTTCAAAAGGCTGAGCCATCCGGCCAAATAAATTCCCTCCAGTCAAGGCATTTTCATCTGCAGAAAAGCTTGCTGGAATTAGTGGTGTCCAAATTCGTCCCGGGGCAATCGCATTGACGCGAATCTGTCGTTTAGCAATGTTTTTGGCTAAAGAACGTGTCCATCCGACAATAGCTCCTTTGGTAGCCGCATAATCCATTAATAAAGGCTCTCCTGCATAAGTAACTACAGAGGACGTTCCGATAATGGAGCTGCCCGCTTTTAAATGAGGCAGTGCTGCTCTCGTAGTGTAAAAATGCGAGTAAATATTCAATTTGAAGGTTTGATCAAATTGTTCATCGGTAATTTCAGTCACATCATTTTGCTGAAATTGAATCCCGACATGGTTACATAGTACATCCAATTTATTAAAATGATTTATCGTTTCCATAACAATATGTTCACACTGCTTTTTTTCACGTAAATCTCCTGGTAATAATAAGCATTTCTGGTCAAGCTCCTCGATCCTTCTTTTGGTCCGGTTAGCATCCTCGTGCTCATTTAAATAGGCAATGGCAACGTCAGCGCCTTCTTTCGCAAAAGCAATTGCTGCCGCTGCGCCCATCCCGCTGTCTCCACCTGTTATCAGCGCAACCTTTCCTTTTAATTTCCCACTGCCCTTATAATTGGGATTCTCAATAATCGGTTTGGGCACCATTAATTTTTCAACGCCCGGCTGAACCAACTGTCTTTGCTCCGGTTGTGTAAGAGGCACCTCTTCGTATTGCGTAATTTTACCGTATATCGGGTAATACGGATAAGGATCTTCTATTTTATTTTCTTCAAACCATTGCTGGTATGCCCGAATTTGTTTTAGCGCTTCCTCTGATAAGGATAGATCCCGGTCATTATTTTTGTTTTTCATAACGATCTCTCCCTCCTTTTCATAGGCTATGATTAGGCGGCTGCATATGTGAAGCAATACGGCATTTAGGCCCTTTCGTTTCCCATGCATATGTAAAACACGCCCCGTAAAACAACATAGAATTTTACAGAAGGAGGCAGTAAGTTGGAATTTGAATTTTACCCTAAGGTCAAACGCTTATTAGAAAATAAAGCAGAAAAGCTGGAAATGCACTATTTGAACTATAGCTGGAAAACACCGTCGATTAAAATCAGACCGCCATATTATACCGATCCTGTATATGAACCTTTTTATCCGCATATTCATTGAAGTAAATATTATAGAAATGATATTGAGAGAAAAAGTCTTAACTGAAAGATTACAGATATTTGCGATAGACGAATGAAATGAATCGGCTTTAAAGAAAACTTGGCATTCGTTAAAGAGAGTCTTGAAAGCGTATTTTGCTTTCTTAGAATCCCTTATACTCTGGAGTGCAAGCCTTTTGCGAATGCCTTAGTTGGGATTGGAGGTGGGGCAAGTACTGCGATTACTCGCCCCATCCAAAGCACTGCCCTTATACTTTATTCCTTGAATTCTTTATACTTCTTAATGTGTAATAAAAAAACATGGCATTTACTCCTAAATATTCGTGAGTAAATGCCATGTCTTTTTCGTCATATCTTGACTATAGGTCTTTCTTAATTTGTTCTATTTCTTGTGCTGTTAGTTCTGTTGCTTCCTTTATTTGTTCTTCATCTATTTTTAACAGAAGTAACTTTTTAGCTACTTTTATTTTTTCTTCTTCCATACCTTCATTTCTTATTTTTTCGGCAATAGACATTAGCCGTTTCCTCCCTTCTATTGTTAACCGCTCCTTTACAGTCTCCACTGACAAGTTATCACGAACATGTAAGAGATAAATCATTATTATACGACTTAGAAGAGTATAACAAGTAATTCATAATTTAATCAAAATTCTTTTTCATTCACTTCAAATAAGGCAAGATCGTATCCAGCACTTTTTGAACCTCAGCTGCTTGCTCAGTATATAATTTCTTAGCTTCCGAATCATCTGTCTGTAGTGAAAACCCCTCTAAATCAGCCTGTATTTTTTTTAGCGAAGCTGCTAGCAGTGGTCTTTCTTCTACCTCCGTTTTTGTATATTGGTCCTCATATAAATCAACATACAAGCTGCCGCGAGAATCAATTTGAGCTAAAAAAACATCTCTTACCTCTTCAGCTCCTTGCTTTTGGATTTCTCCTATTAACCATTCCTTCGAGTAACCAAGATTCTCCAAACTCTTTTTCATTATTTTACCGTCCATAATTAAGATGGCAGGACCATGCTCCTGTTCTAATGGAACGCCTAATGTCTGCGGAGTAACCGGCTGTTGATTGGTCTTCAACATAACACTCAGCTCTCCATTTGTTTCTAAAACAGCCATTTCTACATCAGAAACTTTAAACGTTCCTTTTTCCCTTAATAGCATTAATAACTCATTAATTGTTACTAGACTCTTCTTCATATTCTTATCTAATACCTCGCCATTTCGAATTAATATCGTTGCTTTGCCATCTGTTATCTTTGAAAAAATAATTGATTTCATCCCAAGGTACGCTAGAATAATCGGGAAAAACCCCCAAATAGTCAGTGACACTAATCCATTAATAATTTTTACATTCTGGTCCACTGACAACGTAGCAGCTATGGAACCGATAGTAATTCCCACACAATAATCAAAAAAAGTGAGCTGTGAAATTTGCTTTTTTCCCATCATCCGCGCCATTAAAAATAATAAAAAGAAAGCAGCTATGGAACGGATTAGTACCAATACAATTTCAGGCATCTCCTATCCCTCACCTTTCTAAAATACGTAATATATTAGTATTATCGGACAAACTATAGATAACAATTCATTAAATAAGGAGAATGAGAAATGAAGAAGCAAATAATCATTTTTACGCTTTTATTCATCGTCCTTTCCGGATGCGAAAATCAAGTCGGAGGAAATTATTTCTTTGACCACATTGATCAGCTGGAACAATCTTTAGACGAACCAAAATGGGATGAAATTACGACTCTAGCGGAAGAATTAAAAACTATTTTCAAAAATCACAAATGGAAAATCCAATTAATAGGTGATGAGGATGAGTATGAAGGATTGCATGAAAGTATTAACAATCTTATCGCGGCAGCTAAGGAAAATGATTCAACAAGTACCAGGCTTGAACTTGCTACTGTCAGATCATTTTTGGAGGATATTTATTCCTTATAATTCAAATTGGCAACACAGCTACACGACACTTATTAAAGAAAAAAGGCCTCTCTTACATGCAGAGAACCCTTTTTCTTCCTTATAATATACTTCTGTCCCAGAAGCGATGCGCTGCAATTGCATCAATGAATTGCTTGGAAAAATCATCTGGCTGCTGCTTATTGATAACAACACCCGTTTTACTTGGTAATTGCTTTTCTTTAAACCACTGCTCCCCTTCGTTCGAGACAGCAATCGGTTTGAAATGATCAAAGGCTTCCTGCATAAACATTTTAGCCTTTTTCTCAAACATTTTATCTGCTTTCATTCCTCCGGCAATATACACAGCATCAAAAGCAACCGACGAATCCGTAAGAAAGGTATGCTTCGCTTTAAGTGTACTGTTGTCATCTGCTGTGATAGAGCCCAGTCTGTCACTTAATATCGCAACTTGAACCTTGGCTGCTTGCAGATTCTCAATAACTTTTTTTACCTCCGCCCCATTAAATCCATCTGAAATAATAACAGCTGTTTTACGCGTTTCTGCTAACTTTGGTGTGTTCTCCTGACTTAATGCAGGCGATGCTTTAGTTACTTTGCTTTGAATATTTGCAGGCGGTACGCTCACATCAAGTTTTTGTGCAATCGCAGCAGCCAGCCCGTGATCCACTTTACCGAACATATCGACAATCTTTTGTTGCACCGGCTTATACTGTACTTTTCCAACTTCAAAACTAAATCCATCAATAATATGCTGCTTTTCTGCATTACTCATGCTATTCCAAAATAATTTGGCTTGACTGAAGTGGTCTTCAAAGCTTTTACTTCGGGATTGAATTTTTCTTCCCTCAATCTTTTCCTGATAGTGGGCAAACCCGCCATTCTTTTCATCTACTGTATGCGGTGAATTACCTGCTAAAGCATTATTTCGATAAGAGACTTGCCCCTTATTGATCGTTTGTCTGTGAAACCCATCCCGCTGGTTATTATGGAACGGACAAACAGGGCGGTTAATCGGTATCTCATGAAAGTTTGGGCCGCCAAGACGGAGCAGCTGGGTATCAGTATAGGAAAATAAGCGTGTTTGCAGCAACGGATCATTCGTAAAGTCGATTCCAGGTACAACATTCCCCACATGAAAAGCAACTTGTTCATTCTCTGCAAAAACATTATCTACATTTCGATTTAAGGTCATTTTTCCAATAATACGGACAGGAACATCCTCTTCCGGCCAAAGTTTCGTGGAATCAAGAATATCAAAATCAAAGTTAAACTCTTCTTTTTCTTCTAAAATTTGGACACCTAGCTCGTATTCCGCATAATTCCCCATATTAATGGATTCCCACAGATCACGGCGGTTAAAATCAGGATCTTTCCCGCCTAGTTTTTCCGCTTCATCCCACACAAGGGAATGAGTCCCTAATACCGGTTTCCAATGAAACTTAACAAAATGAGCTTTGCCCTCATCGTTCACAAATCGAAACGCATGAACACCAAATCCTTCCATCATTCGAAAGCTTCTGGGAATCGCCCGATCACTCATCAGCCACATAACCATGTGTGCACTCTCCTGATTTTGTGAAACCCAATCCCAAAAAGTATCATGAGCACCGCTTGCTTGCGGCATTTCATTATGCGGCTCAGGTTTGATGGCGTGGACAACATCAGGAAATTTCATACCATCTTGAATAAAAAAGATAGGAAAATTGTTGGCAACTAAGTCAAAGTTTCCTTCCTCTGTATAGAATTTCGTTGCAAATCCTCTAACATCTCTGGGGGTATCCTTAGAGCCGCGTGAACCGACAACCGTAGAAAAACGGGTGAAGACTGGGGTTTTTACATTCGGATTTTGCAAAAATTTTGCTTTCGTATAAGGTTTCATCGATTCATATAACTCGAATTCTCCATGAGCAGAGAAGCCGCGTGCGTGCACAACACGTTCCGGGATTCGCTCATGATCGAAGTGGGTCATTTTTTCACGGAAATGGAAATCTTCCATTAAGGTAGGGCCTCTTTCTCCGGCTGTTAAAGATTCCTCATCCTCCGATAATTTCACACCTTGATTCGTGGTCAGCTCTTTATCCTCGCTATCCGCACTCCGAAAATATTCTAATTGTTCATTTTTACTATTTGCATTTATTTTTTTATCTTCATTTATCATATGGTCGAACTCCCTTTCTAAATGTCGTGTCATTGCTGAACCTTTTGTTCCGAAAAAAAGTCTAAAGAGCAGGAAAGAAAAAGAATTTGATTTAGCTGTTCAAACATCCATTCTCGGCGGCTCCTCCATCCAGCCATTATTCAAAGACTCGCATTCAAATCATTACGCATACTGAAATTAGCACCAAAGCTTTGAGTGCCAAGAGATACGTTACAAAAAAAGAAGGTTGTTATCATCATATAAGTTTATCTGAAAAAGGTGCGGATGTTGAACTTGTCACAGTGCCCCCGGAGGTACCTGGCGCTTGAATATCATCCCGAAGAAGAATTTCCCCCGTCTCATTTAAAATTTCTTTGGAAAGTTCCTTGGTGCATCCAGGTACACATCTTCATGCGTAAATCCTTTGGGGGGCTGCGCTTTCCGCTTGAATCATCATTTCCATTTCTTCGACTTTGGGATGAAGTGCTTCTCATAACCCTGACGTGAGTTTTCGGGATTTTTCATTCTCTGCTGTTTCTATAAAATATTCCAAATATCGAAGAATCAATATTTTTTATTGGTATGTCATCCATAGAGCACCGAGTTCTGAGGAAGTCATTTTGGTTTATTGGGCATTAGTGCATTGCCCCCTCTATATTTATTGTTCGATTTAAAAAGTAGTATTTAGTTTTTTATGAATGTATACATATTACGGCACATGAGCACCGTAATAAAAATTCCATCTATAGTTAATAAGGAAACAGTTTTTATAACTGCCTCCTTCATTCATCAATCATTTCATATTGTCAGGCTTCTATTAATTAAAAATTATCCATGTTGGTTCCCTTTTTAGATACAATGGAGATATATCGATGTAAACAAAGCGGTGGATTTCATGTTCAAATAAATAAAATTCAAAGAAGGAATGAGGGAGACGGATGAAGGTATATATAGGTACATGTGTAACATGCAATAAAGAAATTTACTGTAAAGACGGCTTTTTAGATGGTGTGAACGAACGGGGCCGCTTGTATTGTTTTACCTGCTCAGAAGAACGACAGCAGGAAACGGAGCATAATAAAAATTAAATAAATCAACGCTTTTAGTAATGGCATTTTCTAATCCATTACCTTGACGCATATCGTATAATTACAAATAAATCGCCCCAAATAGTCAATTTATCAAATGGCAAAACTGCTTTGGTCTATGCTTTTCATATTCGTTGGAAATGCTGACTTTTGGATTCAGTCCAGGAAATATTTTAAGAATCGAGTAGAGGGAAAAGCTAAATAACTTTTCGCCCCTCTCACACCACCAGTACATACGGTTCCGTATACGGCGGTTCAATTTATATTTCAGTGTGTACTTTTAGATAACGGTCTAAGGCAAAGGGGATACCTCTTTGCTTTAGTCTTTTATTAGACAATGCTCTCTGAACAACTTTCGACAACCCAGTAAATCGGAAACCTTTCCTACAATAGGTTAGCCCCTTGGCTTCTTCCTTTGGTATACCAAGTTGTATGAGAGATTTAATTCTCTTTTTGTTGTTCTTCCATTGTTTCCAGATAATTACTCTTATTCTGGAGCGCAACTTCGCATCTATAGACTCTAAAACGCTCTTCATATTAGCTACCCTAAAATAGTTGACCCAACCATACATGACCTGTTTTAACTTGATGATTCTGTCGTTTAAGGAAATACTCCAATTTCGCTTTGTTAATCGGCGCAGTTTCCTTTGGAATTTTTGAACCGACGTTTTACTGGGTCTCGGTTGAAATTTCCTCTTATTTGAGTCATAGTAAAAACCAAAGCCTAGAAATGTTGTTTTCGTAGGGCGTGAGATTTTACTTTTCTCCATATTTACCTTTAGCCCCAGTTTCTCTTCGATAAATGTTGTAATGGAAGTAAGAACTCTATTTGCCGCCTTTTCACTTTTGACAAAGATAAGGCTATCGTCTGCGTATCTTACGAAACGCAGACCTCTTGCCTCCAGTTCCTTATCTAACTCATTCAACATAATGTTACTTAGAAGTGGACTAAGGTTGCCTCCCTGTGGGGTTCCTATAGTTGTATCTTCATATTTCCCATCGACCATCACACCACTTACGAGGTATTTTCGTATCAGAGAAATGACATCACCATCTTTGATTGTGTGCGAGATTATTCGCATTAACTTATCATGATGGACAGTATCGAAAAATCGTTCCAGGTCAATATCCACTAACCACTGGTATCCGTCATTGATATATTCCAATACTTGCGTGATTGCCATTTCGCAACTTCTTCTTGGTCTGAAACCATAACTGTAGTCACTGAATTGTTTTTCAAATATCGGGCTGAGCACTTGACTAATTGCCTGTTGGACAACTCTGTCAACCACTGTTGGAATACCCAATTTGCGCATCTTTCCATTTTCTTTCGGAATTTCTACGCGCAGTGCTGGCATTGGTTTGTATTTTCTTTTCTGGATTTGCGTTCGCAATTCCTCTTTGTGTTTCCTTAGGTATGCTTTCAGTTCATTTACTGTTACGCCGTCTACCCCACCTGCACCTTTGTTTCGGTACACTCGAAGATAGGCTTCGTTCATATTTTGATCGCTTAAAATCTTTTCTAAAATTTCCACACTCGTTTCTTCCTTTCCTTTCATGTGACGGAGAACACTTCTATTTTGACTATCCTCTGAGATACGCTCATACTTTCATCATTAACACATTCAGAAGTTTATTCTTCGTGCATTCATGGCGTAGAAACACTATAAATTGTTCAGCCCTTCATGATTTTCATCACTACTACGGCATCGGCTGACTTCTCACGATAAACCTTTTTCGACCAGCTTTCTTTTTAGGGGACTCCTCAGCTGTCCGTGAGACCTCCCAGGGTAAGACAACTATCTTTCCTCTTTTACTCGCCTAATTTACTCTGCAGGGTTACGCACATCTTTTGGATTTTGACTTGTTATGGAGCCTTATCCGCCTACAGAGCCTTCGTATCAGATTTCTGTTCGTCGAGCCAAGATTTTGATACACGCTTCCTTCAGCCTTTACCTCACGATAAATGCTTTGCGCTTCTCTAGTGGTTGGTCGATGTGTACCTCCACAGTGGATTTCCACCACCTAGATAGTCGCCATGCCTGGCGCACACATAAAAAAGAGCATCTTTTTACAATGCTCTTTTTCCATACTATGTTCGATTCCAAAAACGATGCTCTGCAATAGCAGAAACAAATTCTTCTCCAAAGTCTGTATTATTCGCAGCAAAAACAACACCAGCTAAATTATTATTTTGGGATGCTTGAATATATGGCTGCCCTGTAGAAGCAACACCAATTGGTTTATAGTGTTGATAAGCTGTATGCACATATTCTGTAACTTGGGAATCGAATTTTGCCTGATGCTTGGAACTGCCGCCAACAATATAAAGAGAGTCTACCAGATAGGGACTTGTCGTAATAAAAGTGTCATCAACTTTAAGTTCTCTTCCTCCAGCACCAGCAACAGTACCGAGTCTGTCACTGATGATGACAACAAAAACGCCATTTTGTTCTAAAACGTTAAGCGTCTCAGTGACCTCATTTCCAAAACCATCACCAATCAATACACCTGCTTTCTGCGTGTATGCATAACGAGGGGTATTGGACTGGCTAAGAGAAGGGTAGCTTGAAGAAACAGACACATTGGATCCGCTTGGACGATTCACTCCAATGTTATCAGCAACAATGGACGCCATTTCCTTATCAACATGGACAAGCTGTTTATCAACCACCTGCTGCCGGACAGATTCGCTTTTTACTTTTCCAACCTGATAACTTAATCCTTCGATTGTATGCTGCTTTTCAATCGGGGTTAAACTATTCCAAAAAATTCTCGGCTGTGAATAATAATCTTTAAACGATTCGCTCCTGGCTCTAATTTTATAGCCATCTACTTTCCCAGGGTAATCTTTGTAGCCACCCTCTTCTGGAGGCACTGTATATGGCGTATTATCAGCCAGTGAATTTTCATGATAATTTACCTTGTCAACATCGATACGTTGTCTCATAAAGCCCCGCCGCTGATTATTATGAAATGGACAGACAGAACGGTTAATTGGTAATTCCGCATAATTGGCACTGCCTAGCCGATGGTTTTGCGTTTCTCGATATGCCATCAATCTGCCCTGCAAAACGGGATCATTAGAAAAATCAATTCCCGGAACAACATTGCCAGGATTAAATGCAACTTGTTCTGATTCTGTAAAATAGTTATCAATATTTCGATTTAATGTCAATTTACCAATCATTTGAACAGGAACGAGCTCCTCCGGCCAAAACTTTGCAGGGTCAAGCACATCGAAATCGAATTTAAACTCATCCTCCATCGAAATTAATTGAACACCCAGTTCATATTCAGGATAAGCCCCCTTATCAATGGCCTCTCGAAGGTCCTTTCTATGGAAGTCGGGGTCGAGCCCGCCGATTTTCAGCGCTTCATCCTGCAGCAGGGAGTGCACTCCAAGAACAGGTTTCCAAACATACCTCACAAAGGTTGCGACATCCTGGTCATTAACAAATAAATACGTATTAATCGACCATGATTCCATCATTCGATAGCTTCTTAAAATCCCGCGGTCAGACATTATCCACAGTACCATATGAAGGGCTTCATCGTTATTAGCAACATAATCCCAGAAGCGATCATGGGCTCCGCTTGCCGTTGGGATATCATCAGATTGCTTAGCTTGGTACGCATGCATCGCATCCGGAAACTTCATCGCATCTTGGTTAATTAATACAGGCATGGCAATCGTTGTCAGGTCAACATTTCCTTCTTCGGTATACAGCTTAACGCCTTTGCAGCGCAAGTCTCTCGCGGTATCATACGATCCTTTAGCCCCTTGCACCGTAGAAAAACGAACAGTTATTGGCGTCTTTTTCCCGGCTTCCTGCAAAAAACCGGCCTTTGTCACATGCTTCATGGACTGATAACATTCAAACTCACCATAAGCACTGTAGCTTCTTGCATGAACTACTCTTTCCGGTATTTCTTCATGGACAAAATGCGACATTTTTTCAAAAAACTCATAATCCTGACGTAAGGAAGGTCCGCGTATACCAGCCTTTAATTGGTCCTGGTCCTGTGATCTCTTTTTCCCTTCCTGTGTTGTCATCGGCTTCCCTGAATCCTTTACGCGAAACTGATCTAGTTGGTCCTGCTTAACGTCTCTATTATCAGAATGTTGATTTCTTGATGATTTCTCATCCACACAATCACCCTTTCAAACCTTTAAGTATACATACCATTTCAATATTTACGTGATTTTTCTTAAATTAGAACACCATTTTTAGTACAATATGAGAAATCCTGAACTTGTACTTCCTAAAATCATCCTTTCTTTGGATTACTGAATCAAAAGTTATATTCGAAAATCTCAGCATGATTAAAGAGAACGTCCAAAGGGAGACGCGGTCTCTGTCTGCCTTCCATTTACGCCGGAATATACTCCATTCCAGACTTTTTATAGATTTTATTTCTAAAAAAATGCGACAACCGGAGATAAATTGGTAAGAGCAAGCGGCAATATGCTCGGAAAGCAAAGTTTGCATGAGCTTGCAGCTGGATCAGATACATTTTAATACATTCGCTTACCCGCTTCCATCTGCGGTATTTACGGTCTGAAGACAACTTATGGATTAGTCAGTACGCATGGTATTTTTCCTACAGCTATGACTTTAGATACTGCCAGTCCCATGGCAAGATCTGTTTCTGATTTAGTATGTATGCTTTATTATATGGCAGGTTTTGATGCAAATAATCCGGGAAGTCTGGATGTGTCCGTTCCAAATTATATATACGATTTAAATAATGGAATCCAAGGAATCAAAATTGGTACCCCTGCATACTTTCTCCAAGACCTGGCCCCTGATATAGAAATCCTTTTCAAACATGCCATGGAAACACTCCTCTATTTAGGTGCTGAAATAGTGGATGTAGAAATTCCTGAATTAGCTTTATCAACCTTTTCCGGCTATACGATAGCGGCTGGCGAAGCAGCTGCTTTACACCACCAATGGCTCCAGACCCATTCAAACGAATATTCTGCAGACATACGGAGTTTCTTTCTGGCCGGCGCTTTAACTGAAACACCGCAATATATCAGGCGCAGCAGGCCCGGAGACAATTGGTGAAAGGTTTTGAGAAAGCTTTTAAACAGGTCGATATATTGCTCGGTCCAAACATACCTATCACGCCTCATATCTATAGTGAACAATGGGTAGAGCAAAATCTGGAAGTTATCAGAAGATGTCTGCCATTTGTTCCAGTTAATTTAACCGGCACACCGAGCCTTGCCGTTCCAATGGGTTTGGACGGTAAAAAATAACAAAATATGGCTTTCGAAATAACGAGTGAATTTTTGATAAGGGGGTAAAATATAATTCGAGGACGACATTTGTACTGGAAGCTTCTGCTTCAAGTAACGCTTCAAAAATGAATGTTTTTCTCATAAAGAATAATGGGAGGGCTTTCCATGGATAACAATAAACGTAACTTTAACCGAAATGAACGCAAAAACCGCAATAATGAGAACCGCAATAATCAAGAAATCAATAACGTGGAATTTGCCAATGAAAATGAATTTATCGACGAGAATGCTTTCGAAGATAACAACAACCACAACAACGAGCGACGCAATAACCGCAACCGCAAATAGTTAAGCCCTGTTTTTGTCAGATACCTGAATCCTTGGAGAGTAATCCTGATTCAGGTATCTTTTTATAGCTAAACTTTTGGAGGAATTAATTAAGTTTTGCCTTTTTAGTAATTAATTTTTTCACCTTTCTGCTCCTGCTTTTCAAAACCTTTTCTTGGAAGCATCTTTCCATCATGCGTTTTTAAGTCATCCATTTTATACAGCTTTTCTTACAGTATATTTAAAATGAAGAAGTTGGTTTAGCCTTCCTCTTTTCTTCTCCAAAATTTGCTTATGATAAAAACGTGCTTCTTAGCAAATAATAGATTTAATTAATAACTAATTACGTCCATAAATACTTAAAGTTTAACTTATTTTTTGAAAATGAGAGGTGTGAAATGAAGAAAAAAATATTTTATGCGATTAGTTACCTGCTTCTGACTTCTTGTGCTTTTCTATTCATCCAAGAGCAGATATATGCGAAAGATAGATTTGATTTTGAGAAAGACGGAGATATTTTCTGGGATGCAAAAACGGAGGAAAAGGTAATTGCTTTAACATTTGATGATGGTCCGCATTCAAAATACACTCCTGCCATTCTCAATATATTAGCTGAATACGAAGCCGCAGCTACCTTCTTTGTGCTCGGAGCTCACGCAGAAAAATTCCCAGATATCATCCATCGGCAAGTAATGGAAGGGCATGAACTCGGCAATCACACCTATGATCACACCATGAAACTCAGCAGACTTAGTCAAGAAATGAAAGAAACCTCTGATATCCTTTACGCCATCACAGGAAATCGGCCAAAGCTTTTCCGGCCGGTCGGCGGCAGTTATAATGATGCGATTGTAAAGAAAGCCCGAGAAAACCAATTACATGTTGCACTGTGGTCTTGGGATCAAGATACGAAAGACTGGGACGGAGTAGATTATAAAACCATTGCAGATAACGTCATCAGCAATATCTCCCCGGGGGATGTCGTACTGTTTCATGATGCAGGAGGAAAAAGAGAGCAAACAGTTAAAGCTCTCCCGCTTATTCTTGATTATTTAGCTGAAAACCAATATAAAACCATTACAGTATCTGAAATGATGGAAATGGATGAAAAATTAAAAGAAAATTAATCAATTCAAGCTTTATTATTGCTGTCCCTTAATCATTTACTCCCCTAAAAATGAGCGGACAGCTGTTTTGTTCTTCAATAATAAATTTTTAGCTTACAGTTATCCTTTTCTATCCCCACAATATGGTTTATCTATTTAATTCATTATTTTATTTTCCCCAAAAGTTTATAAAACGGATTATTTCTGTTATATTCAAAGCTATTTATAGCCAATGGCAATCATTTTACCCTCACCCCTTCTTATCACGAATAATCGCGTTATTCTCCGTTATATGCGTTTTGACGTTATTTTTCCTTATGTTAATCTAATATGGTAAGTAAAAAATCCACTCAGGAGGTGAGAGCATTAATACAAACACAACAAATAATATGACAATGACTATTGAAAAAGAAAACGATTTTTATTTTCGAGAACCTGCAAAAGATGACGGGGCAGCTGTTTGGGAACTGATTAAAGCTACCAAGGTGCTTGATCTCAATTCTTCCTACAGTTACTTAATGTGGTGCGATATCTTTTCAGGGACCTCCATCATTGCAGAAAAAAACGGGAAAACGCTCGGTTTTATTTCCGGGTATAAAAATCCGAATAATCCGAATAAACTATTTATCTGGCAAGTTGCTGTAGATGCTTCCGCTCGAGGTAACGGATTAGCAACGAAAATGCTGCGCCAATTATTAAAGCGCGAAGCTTGTAAAAAGATTGATTATGTAGAAGCAACCGTTTCTCCATCCAATCAACCTTCTCAGTCTTTATTTAAAGGTCTCGCTAAAAAGCTTGATACGGAGTGTCATATCAGTGACTGCTATGTAACGGATGATTTTCCGGATGAAGAGGAAGAACATGAAGATGAGCTACTGTTTACAATTGGACCGATTGCTACAGAAAATAAATAATTAAAGGAATGATTTCATTGACAACAGCAACATGGAATGATGCGAAAATGAAAACGTTTGAAAATTTAGAATCTGAAGTAAGAAGCTACAGCAGAGGATGGCCGACTGTTTTTGAAAAATCAAAAGGCTATAAGCTGTGGGATACCGATGGAAAAGAATATATTGATTTCTTTGCAGGCGCAGGTACATTGAATTACGGCCATAATGACGATGCGATGCAGGAGAAATTAATTGAATATATTAAAAATGACGGCGTGATTCACAGCCTGGACATGGCTACGATTCCCAGAAAAGATTTTCTGGAACGCTTTACTGACGTCATTCTCAAGCCCCGAAATCTGGATTATAAAATTATGTTCCCTGGCCCTACCGGTACAAATACCGTAGAAAGCGCGCTGAAAATCGCCAGAAAAATAACTGGACGAGAAACAGTTATCAGCTTTACCAATGCATTTCACGGGATGACGATTGGCTCCCTTTCTGTGACAGGAAACTCCTTCAAGCGCCATGGTGCCGGAGTTCCATTGCATCATGCCGTTTCGATGCCATTTGATAATTATGTGGAGGACAATGATTCGATTGCTTATCTGGATCGCTTTTTAGAAGACAGCGGAAGCGGTGTTGCCCTCCCTGCTGCCATCATTCTGGAAACCGTTCAAGGAGAAGGCGGGATTAATGCTGCACGCATGGAATGGCTGAAAAAAGTAGAAGCACTATGCAGACGCTGGGACATTCTCCTGATTGTGGATGATGTCCAGGCAGGAAATGGCCGGACGGGCACCTTCTTCAGCTTTGAGCCGGCGGGAATTAAACCAGATGTAGTCTGCCTGTCTAAATCCATTGGAGGAATTGGTCTGCCGATGGCGATTACGTTAATCAAGTCAGAATATGATCAATGGGGACCGGGCGAGCATAATGGAACCTTCCGCGGCAATAATATGGCCTTTCTTGCTGCAACCGAAGCACTGAAAAATTGGGAAAATGATTATTTTGCCAATGCTGTACAAGAAAAAGGCGCATTTCTTAAATCAGAAATCAACAGATTGATTGACCACTATCCGGAGTTAAACGGAGAAGCTAGAGGCAGAGGTTTAATGCAGGGCATTGCTGTGGAGAAGGAAGGTTTAGCAGGTGAAATTTGTGCGGAGGCATTTGAACGCGGACTTATTGTAGAAACCTCTGGTCCAGATGATGAAGTGGTGAAATTCCTGCCGCCTTTGATTATTGATCAGGAAGGTTTGGTAAAAGGTTTAGACATTCTGGAAGACAGTATAAAGCATGTTTTAAAAAAATAGAGATATGGTTTACGGAGAGGAGAATTTATAAATGATCGTAAAATCACTGGAAGATTTAATTGGAACAGAAGATGAAACAAAATCGGAAAACTGGGAGAGCCGCCGCTTTATTTTAAATAAAGATGGTGTCGGCTTCAGCATGAATGATACCATTATCAAAGCAGGGACAGATAATTTCTTCTGGTATAAGAACCATATTGAAGCGGTTTATTGCATTGAAGGTGAAGGAGAAGTCGAAAAGGTCTCCACCGGAGAGGTACACCAGCTTAAGCCTGGCACGATGTATCTGCTAGATGAAAATGATAAGCACCGTCTGCGGGCACGCACCCAAATGCGTATGGTATGTGTCTTCAACCCGCCGTTAGTTGGAACAGAAACGCATAATAAAGAAGGATATTATCCGCTTTTAACAGAATAAATTACTTTCTAAAATCCTCTGATAAGAATAGCTTCTATCAGAGGATTTTTTTACGTACCTTATTTATTACAAACAACTGCTTCTATCCTCTCCTTTTTTGATATAGCTTTTACCTATAGCGAACGATACCTTTTTACAATTACCTTATAACCATTGTTTCATGGTAATATTTTATTTACTTATTACACTTCGATCAATTAAAGGAAAGGACGTTTTAAACATGCGGACGGTTCAGACAACACAGGTTTTAGGGAATAGTAAATTTAATAAATTTCATTTACTTATTTTTCTCTGGTGCTTTTTCGCCATTGCCTTTGACGGCTTTGATGTGGCCATCTATGGGATTGGGCTGCCATTGATGATGGAGGATTTTAATATCAGCAGAATTGAGGCTGGTGCAATCAGCAGCTATACGCTGATCAGTACCATGGTCGGCACCTTTCTGCTGGGCTCTATTTCAGATTTTATCGGGCGTAAAAAAGCGATTGCGATTTGCTTAATCTTATTCAGCCTCTTTACCTTTTTAGCCGGATTTGCACAGAACCCCACCCTTTTTATGATAATGAGAGTGATTGCGGCGCTGGGATTGGGAGGAATCATGCCAATCCTCGTAGCTATTATGGGTGAATATTCTCCGGTGAAGAAGCGGCCGTTAACCATTGCTACGATGTATTGCGGTTATTCCATCGGCGCGATTATTGCCTCCTTGATTGGTATGTATTTGATGGAAATGATGGGCTGGAGACTTTTATATTGGATTAGTATTATTCCGCTTCTTGCTCTGCCATGGTTTTTAAAGCAATTTCCGGAATCCGTTTCTTATTATCTAACCAAGAAAAAAGGCGATAAAATTGCAGAGATTCTCAATAAAGTTGATCCTGGCGGTAACTATCAAGCGTCTGATAACTATGAATATGAATCATTTAAAGAAAGCACGAAGGAAATTCCGATTAAAAAGGTCTTCTCTAATAAGCGAACCAGCAGTACCATCGCCTTTTGGATTGCAGTTACCTGCTCCATGCTCGTTATTTCCGGGCTGACAACCTGGCTGCCGCAAATTATGGTGGACGCCGGTCACGGTCTGACATCCAGCTTATCCTTTAATCTGATGCTTGCTGTCGGTCAAATTTCCGGTTCCATATTCGGCGGGATGTTAGTGAATCGTCTCGGTCATCGTTCCGTCTTAATCCTGATGTTTTTTATCGGTTCACTCTGTTTTGTTTTATTAAGCATCACTACAAGCTCGCTCTTACTGTATTTAATCATTACCTTAACCGGCGCTTGTACAGTAGGTACTCAAAATTTAGTGAATCCGTATATTTCAGAATTTTACCCGAGGGAAATTCGTACGACCGGATTAAGTATCGCTGTCGGTGTCGGACGGATTGGCGGTATCATGGCTCCCGTAGCCATCGCCCTCCTGTTATCAACCAATTTAGACCCGCAGCATGCATTTATGGCATTTGCCGTACCAAGCTTGATTGGAGCTGTTTGCTTTATTACTGTCAGAGAAAAACATGCAAGCTTTGACCGGGCAGTACCAGTGAAAAAGCATCAAATTGCCTAACGAAAAGAATTTACTATAAGATAAAGCCGCTGCTTCACGAAGAAGCAAGCGGCTTTATTTAATGGTCCTTTTTCCTATGCTATTGTTAAAAAGAATACTCGTTCTCCTTACCTTGCAATTTTACGTCCGTATATTATTTCGCATTCAAACACAAATGCAGTATCGGATAATCCCTCCCCTGGTCATCCTGTTCTGACTCTCCAGTAACTTGGAAGTTGTTTTTCAGGTAAAAAGCAAGAGCCGATGTATTATCTTTATTGACATCTGCTGTCTTAATACCGTCCTTTTCAATTAAATCATTTAAAATCCTGCTGCCAAGCCCCTTCCCTATTTGATCCGGGTCTAAGAACAGCATTTCTAGCTGAGACGCATTCACACCGGAAAATCCAACGAATGTAGTATCTTTAAACCACATTTTCATATCTAATTGCGGAAAATAAGCAGGAATCTCCTTCTTGAGCGCCTCCCTATCCTCTGATGCTAAAAAATCATGTGTTGCCAAAACAGACTTCTCCCATAATTCAATTAAGGCAGCGTAATCATCACTACCAGGCTTTTTCCATTGCATTATTACTTCCTCCATTTAAAAAATTGAAATAAAACATGCCTCACTTCACCAGCAAGGCATGTTTCTGTTATATATTCATTTTCGATTCATATTTATTTTTTGTCAACTTTGATAATACAAAAGCTGCTAACACAAGCAATACAATTGTCAGTACTACGGTCCACGGACTGCCAGTCACACCTGCAATCACAAAACCGATTATCGCAATGATTGCATTCGTCAATGCATAAGGGAACTGTGTTTTCACATGATCGATATGATCTGCACCAGCTCCTGTTGATGACAGAATACTTGTATCAGATATCGGGGAGCTATGATCTCCGAAAATACCGCCTGACAATACAGCGCCGATACAGACAAGCACTTGGGCATCTAATGCAACCGCCATCGGAATAGCGATTGGAAGCATAATGGCGAAGGTTCCCCAGGAAGAGCCGGAAGCAAGAGAAACGATTGCCCCGATAACAAAGAGTAATGCTGGTATGATAAACGCCGGCACTCTTCCCTGCATCAATTCTACAATATAATTCGCTGTCCCCATCTCACTGATAACCGTTCCAAGCGACCATGCAAGCACTAATGTCGCAGCAACATACACCATCTTTTGCATCCCGGAGGTATAAATATCGAATATCTCCGCAAACTTTTTCAGCCGGAAGCTGATTAATAAAACAAAAATGGTAATAGCCGCAAATAGATAAGCTGTGGTCAACGAGACACGAAAGTCATTTCCATCCACCGGCTCAAATGGAAATCCTTTTGTGGAAAGCAAGCCAAACAATGTAACGAATAAGACCGATAAAGGGAGCCAAATTAAAATAGCCTTGCCTTCTTGATTACTATCTGCTTCCTTATCCGGTCTCCGCAGCGGCTTGGAATCCTTCCAGTACAGTTCTCCAGTTTCCCTCACTCTCCGTTCTGCCTTTGCCATCGGACCAAAATCTAATTTAAATACGGCCATTAATGGAATCATTAACACCGCTGAAATAGCGTAGAACTGAAATGGAATGACTTGAACAAAGGTATCGAATTCCGATGTGGTTATTCCCAGCGCATCAAATTCACTTCTTATCAGCCCCATAATATAGACGCCCCAGCCAATGAAAGGAATCAGTACTGCAACTGGTGATGACGTGGAATCAATGATATACGCCAGCTTCTCTCTGGAAATTCTTGCTTTATCAAATATTTTTTCAAAAATAGGGCCTACAATCAAAGGTGTTCCCAAATCAGAGAAGAAAATAATCAAACCGCCCAGCCAGGCAGATAATTGAGCTTTCACTTTGGAATTAATCGATTTGACGGTTTTTGCTGCAAGTGCAGCGCCTCCCCCTGATTTTTCAATTAAAGCTACAAATCCTCCGATAAAAAATAGCAGGACAAGCACTGCCGCATTGTAGCTGTCCGTCAGTTGCGGAAAAAGAAAATTCCCTATCGTTTCTGTTGTCGCAGTTAATGGATTTCCTCCTACAATAATAAGTACGCCGACAAAGGCGCCTAAAAATAATGAAATAATAACGTTTTTCGTTAGAATCGCTAAAATCACTGCCAAAATTGGCGGAACTAGCGATAGCCATCCCATATGCTCCATCTGTCCTCTCCTTCTTTCTTGATGCTTTGCTAAATGAAGTATGAATGATATGTACATACATCCTTATCAGTTATTTCATCTCATAAGATAACGAAACTTCATTCAGTGGAGTTTTGCTTTTCTCCATGATAAATTGAAAATAAAAATTATTGCTAATTAATATATGTTCCTTATTCTATCACGGAAAAGATAAAAATAAATGAAACAAAATACCTAATATTTATGCATTTTAACGAATAATTATACTGAATAACTGGCTACACAGTTAAACCCGTCTATTTATTTATAGAGAACTTAATTCATTGCGATGGCAGCTTCTAATGAATTTCAAGAGATTCTCTCCATATCAAAAAAACCCTCAGCAAGAATGCTCAGGGTTTTTTACTGTCGTTGTCTTTATTTTGTTTCTCCTTATGCTTCTTTTCACTTTGCGAATCATCCTTCGATTTCGTCTTTCGTTTCTCATCCTTAGCTTCTATTTTTAAATCTTCCAATGGAACGTCATCGACAAACATCTGCTCTTCATGTTCATCCAGCATGGTTCTTCGCTCTTCATTCCGATTCGGTTTTCCGCTTTTTGAAGAACGCTTTTCATTGTTGGACATTTTCATCCACCTCTCTGTGTCTTTTTAATACTTTTCCTTTCTAAACAGATTACTAAACATTATTATGCGAAAATTTCTGCTTGAACAAATTTTAATAACCGTCACAGATTACTGCCACAAGTTTAAGCGGTACAGTATGTTCTAATTTTACCAGCGGAAAAAATGAATAAGTATCGTAAACCTGTTAAAAATACAGATATGTCAGTACAGTTTTCCCTTATGTTATCTAGGGGATAAGGCGGTGCAGCAGCTGCCTTCACAGAGCGGCTCGATGTATTGCAATCTTCAATCTGTCTGGCCGAATGTTCGACTAACCAATTATATACAACCTAAAAGGAGTGTTCCCAATGGGCAGAGATGAGCATAAGAAAAGAAAAAATAATTTTTTGTCACAAACTCCAAAAAATCAAATATCTGACGGCATAGATGTTGAATTTTCAGATGAGTTTGCTGATGCAGAAGACAGAAAAGCTCAAGCAAGAAGCCGCGCTGCTGATAAACGGGCACATGAAAAATAATTGGTACAACGGAGCGACTCGGTTCAATAACCGAATCGCTCCGTTACGTTATCCTTAAGTACTTCTACCTCTTACCTCTCAAAGTCCGCGTACAAATATTACGATTTTTTATTTACTTTCTTCCTGTATATTTCCGTTGTATTTAGGAAAATTATACACAGGAGGGGTTGTTCTATGGAGCACGGTTTTTTAACTATTGAGGAGTTTAATACGCTGATACAACAGTGGAACGGAAGAACAATTAAAATTACAAAGCATGAAATAAATGATATTGATCAAACAGTAATCCATCTGCAAAGCATATCCTATGACCAGAATACCCGCAGAATTGATGACTATGTACCAAAACATAGCTTACTTTTAAACGGAGACGGTCAAATCGAAGCGCTGCCAACGATGAGCGATGAACCGCTTCCGTCATCCAATTATGAAATCCCTTTGGAGGATAACTCTTTATTTGAATTTAATGGACAAAAGTTTTTTATTACTACGGATCGTGGAGTATATAAAATAGAGTTAGTTTAAATGACGGTAAAAAGGCTGCAATAGCCTTTTTTTGGCAGTTAAGAAAGTTTACACTTTCTTACTGGATAAGTGTAACTAAGGTTGTCACTTAAAGTCTAGGTGACAACCAAGTTTTCTTTATTATTGCAGGCAGTTATAATCAATTTAAAATGAAAGCGAAAAATATAGGAGCTATCCATTTTAACTGATAGTTCCTCACCCTCTATGAAAATATCATAACAAAGAATAGATTATCCGATTTGCAACAAAGGAATATTAAATCTGTTCAACGATCCTCCCCTGCTGACGCATTTCGGACAATGAACTATGAAACTGGCATTCCATTTCTTACAAAATAAGAAAGCATCTGCTACAATAAAGCTAATTGGATTATAGATTAGTACTGCTGTTTGAAAAGACTTTTGATAGTTCGCAAAATCACCTGTGGCCAGAGAGTCTTGCACAGTGGGTAGCAACAAATAGCTAGAGTAAAGGAAGGAATTATAGATGGTACATAAACAAACCAAACGGCCTATCGTGCTTATGGCCCTCGTATTATCTATGTTTATGGCTGCAATTGAAGGAACCATTATTGCCACTGCCATGCCTAACATTGTATCCGATTTAGGCGGGTTCACGCTGTACAGCTGGGTCTTTTCCAGTTTCCTATTAATGCAGGCAGTCACCACGATGATATATGGCAAATTAGCTGATTTATTTGGCCGCAAACCAATCTTTGTCATTGGTGTGGTTATCTTTCTGATTGGTTCTTTATTATGCGGATTAGCAGAAACGATGGCCACCCTTATTATCTTCCGGCTTATCCAGGGGCTGGGCGCCGGGGCCATTCATCCGATAGTAACTACCATGGTCGGAGACATGTATAATTTGGAAGAACGCGCCAAAGTACAGGGTTATTTAGCAAGTGTCTGGGGAATATCCTCTGTTGCCGGCCCGCTTCTGGGAGGAGTCATTGTACAATACATTGATTGGGCTTGGATATTCTGGATGAACATTCCGATTGGCCTTATCGGCTTGGCCGGAGTTGTCTTATTCTTTCATGAAAAAGTGGATAAAGAACAGAAAACCATCGATTATCTTGGGACAAGCTTCTTTTTTATAGCCATATCATCGCTGATTATCGTGTTTGTACAGGCAGGTACAAATTGGGCTTGGTTGTCACCAGAAACGCTCGGTCTTCTTGGACTCTTTGTCATTTGTATTTCCTTATTTATTTGGCAGGAGAAGAGATGCGCAGCGCCAATGATGCCTTTATCTTTATGGAAGAACAAATTAATGATCGTTGCCAATATCGCTACCTTACTTTCCGGTATGATTATTTTAGGTTTAAGCAGCTCTCTTCCTACGTATGTACAGGGAGTCATGGAAGAATCAGCGATTGTGGCCGGTTTTACCTTGAGCACCTTATCCATTGGCTGGCCAATTGCAGCCACTGCCGCCGGTCATATGGTATTACGAATCGGCTTTAGAAAAACAGCATTTCTTGGCGGTATCGCATTATTTGTGGGCACATTTCTCTTTTTCCTGCTTGATGCAGAAAAAGGGCCCATTTATGCCGGTTTCAGCTCTTTTATTGTTGGAATAGGAATGGGGCTGACTTCGACAACATTTATCGTAGCCATTCAAAATAGTGTGTCCTGGCAGGCAAGAGGGTCGGCTACCTCTTTAAATATGTTTATGCGTATCATTGGCAGTGCAATCGGTACTGCATTGTTAGGCGGTATTCTTAATCTGCGCCTGCAGCAATATTATCAGCAGCAAGCAATCGATGAAGATATGCCAAATACAGATGCTATTTTAAATGAAGGATTACGAGAATCTATCCCGCCAGATACACTGGCTTTAATGCAGGATGGGTTAACCCAGGCATTTCACACGGTGTTCTTTGGTCTATTCGTAATTGGTACACTGACTTTTATTATTCTATGGTTCTTCCCGAAGGATACACCTAAGGATACATAAGAATACCGGGCAAAAGGCGGTCCGGTTTTCTTATGTTAATCAACAATTATGGAATCCCCCTCATTTGAGGGCTGTTCATTTATTATGTTATTTGTTTTTACGCCGATACTGGATAAAATCACCACTGCAAATACAACTGTGAATCCTATAATGACATATCCCAGTATCTTATACCCTCTGGTTGAACCTTTGATAATCAAATAACCCCCTAAAATCAGAACAGCTAATAAAATTAACCATAGCATTGTATCACAACTGAACTGCGCCCTGTCAAGTAGACAGTGAAAAAACAAAAAATCTATGCGACAGCCTGGTGCCGGAATTCTAACGGTGCAAGGCTGTTTAATTTTGCTTGATATCGTTCTTCATTATAAAACGTTATATATTCGTCAATATCTTCCTTTAGCTCCTCAAACGACTTATACTGCTTTAGGTTGTAACATTCACATTTAAAGTGACCGAAAAAGCTCTCAATCGGAGCATTGTCAATACAGTTACCGACACGAGACATACTGCGCGTCATGCCAGCTTCTGTAGTAATATAACGATACTCCTTTGATGTATACTGCGAACCTCGATCACTATGAATCAATGGAGTTGTGTCAGGATTTGCTTGTATAGCCGCTTTGATGGTATCCATAACTAGAGGGTTGTCATTATAGCGTCCAACCTGGTAAGCAATGATTGAGCCGTCATAAAGGTCCTTAATGGCACTTAAATAAGCTTTACTGCCAAAACCATAATGCATGTGCGTAATATCCGTTACCCACTTCTCATTCGGCTTCTCTGCGGTAAATTCTCGGTTTAAAATATTTTCTTCAATATTTTCGTGACTTGTCTTCGTTGAATAACCATTCGACCGGCGAATATGCGATTTTAGGCCCATTTGATCCATTAAGCGTCGAATTCTTTTCTCGTTATACTGCTTCTTATATTTGCGGTTGATCACCATGGTTATTCGACGATAACCAAAGTTACCGTGATACTTTTTAAATTCTTCTTTCACTACTTTCATGAGCCATTCATTTTCTTTTTCGGATTCTGTTGGGTCATAGTTCAACCATTTATAGTATCCGGAGCGTGATACAACTAAGATTTCACAGAGTAATAGAATCGGAGTGTCTGTCTCCTGTTGGTAATCATGAATTGCTTGGAATTTAGCTAAATGTGTTCCTAGTCGCGCGGTCCCATCCCCCTTTCGATTTCCTTCAACTTTTTTAATAAGCCATTCTCCGCCTCTAAATACTGATTACGGTGTTCCAGCTCTTTAATACGAAGCTGTAATTCTTCCTCTTCTGTAAGTGTAGGCTTTGACTCCAGGGACTTTCCACGACGATCCTGAAGACCTTGTTCCCCATCTTTTTCATACTTGCGTACCCAGCTATATACTTGTTGATAAGAAACGTTATACTTTTCAGCTGCCTTATGATAGTCGCGGTCGTTGGCAATCGTATATTGTACAATTTCGATACGCTCTTGAAGATTGGTTTTACGCCCTTTAGTCACGGTTCCTCTTCCTTTACTAGTAGATTTTATCTCTTTCCCACTAGTATACTGATTTATCCATTGACGTAAAACCGAATGAGATGAAATATTGAACTTTTCACAAGTCGTTCTCAAACTGCCTTCTCCATTTAAATAAAATTCAACAGCTTCCCTTTTCAGCTCGCTGGAATATCCCTTCCATGTCCTCAAATCCTTTAAACCATAGCCCCCATTTTCTTTGTACTTGCGAACCCATACGTTAATCGTCGTTCGGTCGACAGCGTATTCTTTAGCAATCCTGCTTACAGACACGCTCCCCTCCATCACACGTAATACTGCCTCTATCCTTTCATTTAAAGTATGTTTACTTCTCCTTTTAGACATAGAAAATGCCCCCAATACAGTAGTAGAGAATTTTTATTATTTCTCTGTCCACTGTATTGGGAGCATATCACAACCCCTGTGTTCTATTTCAATTCCCTTCCATGCTAACATATCGAATCCTATTTTAAACTATTTTGATTATTATTAGTTCAATCTATCATTTCAGCCAAGAGGACTCCTTCCTCAAAAATTCGATGGAATTTTAGGTGGGAGGTGAATTGGCGGTTTTTTCGCTAGAATTTTTATTCCCTTTATAGTAAAATAAATTACAGAACGTTAGTTCGTTTTAGAGGGGTGGAAAGTAAATGGCGAATTACCAAACGATGCAAATATGGGTAAAAGATCACCGTATGTACGGATATTTCAAAGAAATGTGTCAAAATGCAAAGAATATGCATAACACGACCAATTTTTATATCCGGCAAGTATTTACAGCTTTCACGCAGGAAAAAGCGTTGCAGCCGCTTCAGGAAGAAGTGTTAGACGCTATCCAAAAACATATGCCAATAATCAACGATAACCAATTCGTTGTTTATCAAAAGAAGGTCGTAAAAGAACATTCCAAACCCGCCCGAGAACGAAAAGAAATCAAGTGTCATGTATTCAAAGAACCTTCTAGAGAAAACCCTTATGTTGATTACAATTTTTTGGATGCTCTTTTTAAATCCATGGCACAAGACTTTATCGCTCTCTGCCAACGCAATCGAGCCAAGGGGTTATGAAAACGGTGTTCCAAAATTGGAAAGCATTTTATGGCAGTTTACGAGAATATAAAACGAACCCTTCAAAGTTTAAGCAAGACCAAAAATTCCAGGATATAGTCGTAAGAAAGAAAAAGAAGTTCTTTTTTCAAACCAAGATTGTGTCATAAAAGAGAATAAGTTTATGAAGTTTCCTAAAACGAAGGAACGTTTAAACATCGGTAAATTAGGGTTTACGGAAGGAAGACTGAAACAAGTCCGCCTTATCCCAAAGTATGGTCACTACGTCGTAGAACTGGTTTTTCAAGTACCGTCAGGGAAGCATCGAAAAAACGGTACATGTCCCTTGATTTAGGAATGGATAACCTTGCAACCATTGTCACCAATACAGGACGAAAGCCTGTTGTAGTGAAGGGCAAAAATATCAAATCCATCAATCAACGCTACAACCAATTGAAAGCACATTACCACGGAATTCTTAGACAGGGTAAAAACACCAATGAAGGTCTGTTTACGTCTAAACGATTGGAGAAAATCAACTACAGACGCTTTAATCAAATCAAAGATTTATTTCATAAAGCGAGTTACCGAATCGAAAAAATAGCCCTGGAAGAGGATATTGATACCATCATTATTGGGCAAAATAAAGCGTGGAAACAACATGCCAAGATGGGGAAACGAAACAACCAATCGTTTACAACCATTCCGCATCGTCTTTTGATGGAAATGATTGAATACAAAGCTCAGAGACATGGAATCAAAGTCATTATGACAGAAGAATCCTACACATCGAAAGCGAGCTTTCTTGATCAGGATGAAATCCCTGTTTACGGTGAAAAGACTTCAAAAAAAGCTTTTTCAGGTAAGCGAATAAAACGCGGGCTTTATCAGTCCAAGAATGGAGTTATGATGAACGCCGATGTCAATGGAGCCGGAAATATTATGAGGAAAATATTTCGGGAAGCATTTGAAGAACCCTTCGCTTGCATTGAGATGCTGCTTCGACCGGCAGCAATCATTCTCAAATAAAAGTAGTCCCAAAGGCAGGACCAATGGGATAGCGGGGTTGGGTGTTTTTAGCACACCAACGTGTCAACTCCACTGGTGGTTAATCGTCATCTTGAAAGTCGACACCCCAGAAACCCCCACTTCAAATTTCAGTAGAAATTAAGTGGTGGGAGTATTCATTTCGCATAGCTGTACTGTAAAAATTCCTTTCAGATTACTTGCCTCCATTTTAAAAGCATTCATACCGTATTAACAAAAAGACCATCACTAAATTGTCGAAAATTTTCAACCAATGCTCCTTGAACTGTCCTTATATATCCTTCATCATTATAAGTGAGGATACATTTACTTCAAGATAGAAAGAGGTGATGGATGATGGTTACAGCTATAAAAAATCATGCGTGATTTTCTGCTGGATACTTTTCATTACCTCTGTATCAACGATTCATAAGCAGCAGAAAAACACCCCTTAACGTTCATTTCTAGTTTAAACCTCCTTGAAACGTTTTACTCCTATTTATTCGTAAAAGATAAAACGGGTTCAGGAAGAAAGGGGCACGTGCTTATGGCACAGAAAAAATGGTTTAACATGCAGACAGAGCAAGTGGAATCAGAGCTTGGAACAGATATAAAGCATGGTTTAAGCAAAGAGCAAGTGGAACAAGGCAGACAAAAATGGGGAAAAAATGAATTACCGGAGCCGGAGAAGGATCCAAAATGGCTAAAATTTTTACGCCAATTTAATGACACGTTAATTTATGTTTTATTAGCTGCCGCTGTTCTTACGATTGTTTTAGAACATTATGCAGACACTGTCGTTATATTAATGGTGGTTCTGATTAATGCGGTTATCGGCTATTTCCAAGAAAACAAAGCCGAGAAAGCATTGGAAGGCATTAAAAAGATGCTCTCTTTGGAGTCAACAGTTATTCGTGACGGGGAGCGCAAGGAAGTCGCTTCCAGCGATCTGGTACCGGGTGATATCGTATTATTGTCTCCAGGAGATAAAATTCCCGCAGATTTACGATTAACTGTCGCCAGCCGGCTGACAATAGAAGAATCCCCACTCACTGGTGAATCGACATCCGTCGAAAAAAATACAGACATCCTGCCGGAGGATACGGTCCTTGGAGATCGATTAAATATGGCTTTTTCCGGTACAGCGGTTGTATCCGGTTCGGCGCAAGGGATTGTTGCAGCTACCGGAGCAAATACGGAAATCGGTAAAATCAATCAGTCGATTGCAGAAGTAGAAGAATTAAAAACTCCTTTATTAAAACAAACAGCGCATTTTGGAAAAATGATTTCCATCGCTATCGTCAGCATTGCTGCTTTATTATTTGTTTTTGCAGCAGTTTTCTATGACTATCCGATTGGAGAGCTGTTACTCTACGTTATCAGCTTAATTGTTGCTGCTATCCCCGAAGGATTGCCTGCTATTCTTTCCATCATTCTTTCCTTAGGTATGCAGGTAATGGCCAGAAACAATGCCATTATGCGTAATTTGCCGTCTGTAGAGACACTCGGAGCAGTAACCGTGATTTGTTCGGACAAAACAGGGACGCTTACCAAAAATGAAATGACCGTCCAATCCATTGAACTCTCCGACAGACACTTGGATGTTACAGGAACCGGATACGCACCTGAAGGAAAAATTCTTGAAGACAATCAAGAAATAGATATTGCAGAGGATAAAGAGCTGCAACTGTTTTTAAGTAACGTATTAACAGTCAATGATGCCTATTTGCGAAAAGATAACGATGAAGAATGGACAATCAGCGGTGAACCGACAGAAGGGTGTTTGGTCACGCTGGCAGAAAAAGCAAATCAAGAAATAGACCGGCTTCCCCTCCTCTCTAAAATTCCTTTCGATTCCAGCTATAAATACATGGCAGGACTCGTGGAATAAGACGGAGAAAAAATCATTTATGTCAAAGGAGCCCCCGACCGGCTGTTTGATATGGCAGGTTTGGCAGAAGGTTCTGAACAACGCAAGCTTTGGGAGGATAAAACGCTCATACTCTCCAGCAAAGGAGAAAGAGTTATCGGCACAGCATATAAATACGTTGATAACAACAAAACACAGATTGATCACGAAGATGTTTGTGAAAGATTGAACATAATTGGTTTGGCTGGCATTCTGGATCCTCCTAGAGAAGAAGCGATGGAAGCAGTGAAAGTTTGTAAAAAAGCTGGCATCCAGGTGAAAATGATTACAGGAGATCATAAGGTAACAGCTCTGGCTATCGCTAAGCAAATGGGCATTACCGAACAAGACAATGTTCTCGAAGGTCGCGATTTAGACCAGATGTCTGAAGAGGAGATGCTGACTGCAGCCCAAAAGGTAGATGTTTTCGCCCGCACCAGTCCGGAGAACAAACTGCAGTTGGTAACCGCCATGCAGGAAAAACGATTCTGTTTATCCTGCCAACCAATGGCGCGGAAGCATTCTTGATTGTTTCTGCTTTAATCGTAGGAATAAATATGCCGCTCTCCCCGATTCAAGTCCTTTATGTAAATATGGTGACAGCAGTAACCGTTTCGTTCGCACTGGCATTCGAAAAACTGGAGCCAGGAGCAATGGAGCGGCCGCCGCGCCCGGCTAACGCAAAACTGCTCAGTCCCTACTATATTTTCCGGATTATTCTCGTATCATTGCTTGTCGGCGGAGCCATTATGACCATGAATGTAACCCTGCTTGGTGATCCGGAACACTATACACCGGAACAGTTAACAACGATTACGCTGCATTCCATTGTAATCGCACAGGTTTTCCATGTGTTTAATGTGCGAAATGAACGACATTTTGCATTTAATAAGGATTTCTTCTCAAACAAGATCGCTTTTATGCTTGCGGGCGTTCTGATCCTTCTTCAATTAACGGTGACGTATATTCCATTCTTAAGGAATGTATTTGATTTATATCCAATCGAGGCGCAATACTGGGTCTATCCTTTTGCGATTGGATTGATGACCTTTACCATTATTGAAATCGAGAAATATATTACCCGGAAGATTTCTGCTGCAAGAGCATTTAACAAAGAAAATGGGAAAGCATAACGACAAAAAGACAGGGATAATCCTTGTCTTTTTAATGTTATTAGCTGCTTGTCATCATGCAAGCTGTATGGAGTCAAATGACGTTAACATGCAAAAGAAGCAGAGAATCCCTTCCCTGCCTCACTCCGCTAGTTCTTTTTTGCTTGTTATTTCCATCCCTTTCAATGCCTGACCAGCCAATCGATCCGCTTCCCGATTCTTTTTACGTGAAATGTGCTTATACTCCGGGATAACTCCCAATTGATTCATTTTATTTTCAATTCGATCTGCCCATTTTGTTAATTCTTCCTCATAACAAGGCCACTCTCCCATTAATTGATTCACAACAACCTGGGAGTCGCCATAGAAAGAGACAGGCAGATGATGGACATCCAGTCTCTCCAATTCCACCAGTGCCAAGTGCAATGCAGCATATTCTGCTTCATTATTCGAACAAAGTTCTTCCACCATTGCATTTTTTCGTAAACGGTAAAAGGTATTATTCTGTTGATAATAGATGGCACAGCCCAAACCGGAATGGCTTGTTTCGAGGTCAAATCCCCCATCAAAATAAACAGTTATATCATGCGGTTCTGTTTGAATTTCTTCCATCTGCTTACGTAATTCTTTTAAACTCCATGTATGCTCATGAGAATCGACGAATACGACATTTTTCATACGTCCCATTTTCCTTATATCTTCAACGATGAATAACGCTTTTGATGCCTCCATGTCCTCAGAAGTAAAAGCTGCAGTAACCCCTTTGGGTGTCTGATAGGTATATTCGATTCGTACTTTCATCATTTTGCCTCCGGTCTATATATCGGGAAACGAAAAACTGCTCTCTTTCTCCGATAGTATTTCCATAACCCTCTATTTATACATCTGTCAGAAAAGCGATAAGGAATGAAACACCAACAGTAGCTTATGTTTATCCTATCAGCCCTTTCAATAAAAAAGATACACAAAAAATGGATTATAAGCAAACCAGCCATTGCCACTTTCAGAGAAGCGACAAAATAGCGATCCGATAAACTTTGTATTTGTTGCAATCATTTTTTATCGTAAACCCAAGCAGTTTCTCCAAAAAGATTCTTGTCATCATAGCCTTACTCTGATATTATAATGAGTGAGTACTCACTTTTATATGAAAGGTGTTGTGTTTTATGATGCAATTATCCAATATGTCCAAGAGCTTTGGAAAACAAACGATTCTGCAAGATGTCTCCATAGATATTAGCGCCAATCAAATCACCGGATTGATTGGTCCTTCAGGTACAGGGAAAACGACATTGATTAAATGCTTGATGGGAATGGAAAAATACGATACTGGTTCTATCCAAATCGATGATACAGCGGTTCCCAACCGTAAACTTTTAAACAAAATCGGCTATATGGCGCAAAGTGATTCGCTATACCATGATTTAACCGGTTTGGAAAACATTCAATTTTTTGCTCATATGTACGGGAGGAAAATATCCAATAAGGCAGTTCAGTCCACACTGAATCTCGTCCAGCTTGAACAGGATAAAAATAAATTGGTAGCCCACTACTCTGGCGGAATGAAACGCCGCTTATCACTTGCGATTGCTTTAATTAATCAGCCTGAGTATTTGATTTTAGATGAGCCTACGGTCGGGATTGATCCCGTGCTTAAATTAAATATCTGGGATCAACTGCATGATTTGAAAAAGGAAAGTACGCTGTTAATTACGACCCACATTATGGATGAAGCCATGAAATGTGACCAGCTGTTATTAATGAAAAATAAAGGAATTGCAGCAAGCGGTACGCCGCAGGAAATATTAGAGAACTTTGGCGTCAGCGATATTGACCAAGTCTTTTTAAAATTGGAGGAAATCGAATATGCGAATGCTTCAGCTGATTAAACGAATTTGCAAACAGGTTCTACGTGATAAACGTACGCTTGCATTATTATTTCTGGCTCCTATTTTTGTCATTACGCTATTGAATTATATTTTTCCAGATCCGGATGACGAGGTAACCATCGCTGCAGTTAATGTCAATGATGAGGTAATCGATATTTTAGAAGATAATGATATCATCGTAAAACAGGAAAACGAGATGGATATACAATCTTATCTGGAAGAAGGAAATGCCAGCGGTGTTTTAGAGGAAAAGGATGGGAATTGGACATTGACCATTCTGAATGATAACCCGATGGATGAGGGTCCTGCTATTCAGGGAAGCTCACAGGCTGTAATGGAAACAAATTTAAATGATCTTTCGGATAATATCGATAACATGATAAGTAATATGGAAGATATGTCAGCAGGCGTAGAAGAAATGATGGAGCAGCTACCTCCTGAGGTCGCAGAGAACATGGATATAAATATGGACACGAATATCAATACAGACATCGATTCTGAAATCGATATGGATAATGATCCGATTTCTGTAGAATATATCTATGGCGATGAAAGCAATACCTTTTTTGAAATTTTAAATCCCATTTTAGTCAGCTTCTTTGTATTCTTTTTTGTTTTTTTAATCGCCGGCATGTCAATGTTAAAAGAAAGAAGCAGCGGTACATTGGAGAAACTATTATCCACGCCAATCAGAAAATCTGAGATTGTATTTGGTTATTTATTCGGCTATGGGATTTTTGCTATTCTGCAGACAGCGATTATCATCCTATATTCTGTATATATATTAGATATGGAAATCGCCGGTTCCATCAGCAATATGTTTATTATTAATATTTTCTTAAGCTTCGTTGCCCTTGGACTTGGCCTTTTATTATCTACCTTTGTCAGCAGTGAATTCCAGATGATTCAATTCATCCCGCTCGTTATTATTCCGCAGATATTCTTCTCTGGAATGCTGAATGTAGATACTATGGAAACATGGCTGCAATGGATTGCGCCGATTATGCCTTTGTACTATGCAGGAAATGCGATGATCGATGTTGTTTTAAAAGGATTTACATTTGGAGAGATTCTGGCTCCCCTCTCTATTTTGTTTTTATTTATTGTTGTTTTTGTAACGTTGAATATTTTGGGTATGCGGCGGTATCGGAAGGTGTGAGAATTTAATGTGATTGCTGCAGGTTAAAAAGAATACGGATTTGTTATAACTATTATCAATCGAAAACTCTTTCTCCGCTTTCATGGGAAAGAGTTTTCTTTATTCATTTAGCCTTAAAGAACCCACTCATTATCCCTGTTAAAAATAAAATGTTTAACATTTTTAATTTTAATAATTGATGCGTGGTTATCCTTTTAATATAAAATTTATCCAGGATTGAATCATTTCCAGTCTATCTTTATTAAACAGATAAAAATTACGTTTCCCCTCCTTGACTAAGTAAATAACATGAGTATTTTTCATTTCCTTGAGATGGTAAGACAATTTGGTATTAGAAATATGGATCCCTTCTTCCTGCAAAATCGTCAGGATATCCATTGGACAAAAGCCACCTTCTGCTTCAGATGAATCCGGAAAAAACTCCCTCCTTCCTTGATCAAATCGCAACATCTCAATAATTCGAATTCTAATTGGATCCTGAAGTACCTTAAAAATATCAGTAACATGAGTATTTTTCATAATTTTATTATAACATTTCCCTCTTGACATTTCAATTTTTTTTGAAATAATAGTTACAGTTCAAAAAAAATTGAAATAAGGTGATTTTTATGAAATACACACGTCGAGAAACAATAAGCTTAATCAGTATTTGCATCGGATCTTTCTTAATTATTCTAGATACAAATATCGTAAATATAATTATTCCACCTTTGAGAGAACAATTATATTTAAGCAATTTACAAACCTCTTGGGTCGTAAATAGCTATGTATTGGTATTTGCTTCGTTCATCCTATTTTTTGCCAGGTTCAGTAAACGAATAGGTGCAAGAAATGCCTTTATCACGGGGATTTCAATCTTTATGGTTGGTTCGCTATTCTGTGGTTTCTCTAACACTTATGAACAATTGGTAATCTCTAGGATTATTCAAGGAGTTGGTGCAGCTATGTTTGCACCTATTGCAACAAAGCTCTTATCATCGACAGTAACAGAGCCAAAAAAAAGAGCGACTGCCTTTGGTATATGGTCCGGAACATCAGGCATCGCATTTGCCTTTTCGCCGATGGTTGGTGGTTTTTTAAATGAATTGTGGGGTTGGCAAAGCACCTTTCTTATCAATATTCCTTTTTCTTTAATTGTCATCTGGACTGGACTTGCTGCAATCAAGGATACAGAAAAAGAAAAAATTCCGATGTTTTTCAAGGAACAGGTGCTGGTTGCATTGTTTATCTTAATTTTCGTATTTATGATACAGGAATATAAAGTAATCTATCAGTTACCGCTGTTATTTACTTTAGGAGGAATCACTTTACTAATTTTTGGATATGCATATAGTATCAAGTTTAGAAATAATCAGACACAAGTAATAGAGCGGCAACTATTCACAAAACAGAATGTTGCCAGCTTAATAAATGGATTTACTTATAATTTTTCAATCTATGGAGTGATGTATTTCCTTTCTATTCATTTTCAGGAACATTTATTTTTGTCTTCGCTTGAGACGGGTGTGAAATTTTTGCCCTTAACGGTTTCCGGTATGCTAATATCCTCATTTTTGTCACCTGTTCTGGTCAATAAATTAGGACAAAAATGGACTCAGCAGCTATGCTTATTGGCTATTATTGCAGGCAGTATATTTTTGTTTACCTACTTCACAATAGCAGCATACTCTGTTTTTATTTTAATTAGTTTTATTCTTTTCGGTTTTTCTGGAGCTATAGCTCCCGTATTAATGAATGCAGCTTTTTTATCAACGGGAGAAAAATATCATAATGAAATTTCTTCATTAGTAAACCTTGCACGTCAAATTGGCAGTATTTTTGGTGTAGTAAGTGTTTCAATTATATTGGATATACTGGCAAATACAACGACCATTCTTTACTTTCTAGTAGTGATTATATTTATCTCATTCTTTGCTTTTCTATACTTAGCATTTGCATACAAACTGAACAATCAAAAATCCGGAATGCATGAATAAAGCCGCCACCTGGAAATATAAGCTTTCAA
This sequence comes from Oceanobacillus oncorhynchi, assembly GCF_000821065.1. GTDB lineage: Bacteria > Bacillota > Bacilli > Bacillales > Amphibacillaceae > Oceanobacillus > Oceanobacillus oncorhynchi. The sequence continues at coordinate 3,243,903 of NZ_CDGG01000001.1, read as the reverse complement.
GATATGCAGGTGTTTTTCAAATAGATTCCTTTTTTATTTTGATAAAAGAAGGGCTGTTACATAATCAATTACCTGATTATGTAACAGCCCTCAACTCAAGTCAAATTGTACGAATACGATTCTATTCTCACTCAAAATATAGCCCATTAATTACTTTAGTGAGTAGAATATTTTCTTAAAACTTGATTACAACCACTACGCCAATTACGTTTGCCCCGCAGTATTAAACGGGAATCTGTAAGGCCTTTCATAGTCCGAAATATTTTTATTCTATAATTCTATTATCGTCCAAAATTTCCGGCTTATGTTTCATGCTGTCCAGTTCCGTAATTTCTCTAATCACTCTGCATGGGTTGCCAGCCGCAAAGGTATTGCTTGGAATGTTCTTCACAACAACACTTCCTGCCCCAATTACGCAATTATCCCCGATTGTTACTCCCGGACAAACAACCACATTTGCTCCAAGCCAGCAATCATTACCAATTTTAACCGGTTTCGCATAACACATATGCTTAGGCACACCGTCTTTATCCATAATGGCGCGGCGTTCATCTGGAAGCATTGGATGTACAGGCGTAACGATCGTCACATTTGGACCAAAATCACAATGATTGCCAATAACCACCTCTGCATCATCTTGAATGGTTAAATTAAAATTTGCAAAAAAATGATTACCAATCTTTGTATGTTTTCCGTAGTGAATATAAATAGGACCTTGCAGACGGCTGTTCTCTCCAATTTCATGGAAAATATTTGAAATGAGTGCTTGTCTCTTTTCCGTTTCATCTTCGAACGTGCGGTTATATTCGAAGCATAGGTTATGAGTTCTCAGCTTTATTTTTTTTAAATCCGGTTCTCCAGGTGAAAAAAGGGTACCTTTAAAGATTTTTTCTTCTTCTCTCATTTTTATTCTCCTAAGTGGAATCTAGCGCAGGATCAACAAGTTTGTTCCAATCGCTTTTTCCTGTAATTTTGTTTCAAAAGTTCATTCTACAAACAGACAAGCCAAACATAACAAGTGCTATTCATACTAAAAGTCACGATTGTCTGCCCATTGGTACTACCAAGGTATTGTAAATGACCAAAATTCGATTGCTTTTCCCACATTTAAGAATAAACAGTCTTAAAAAGATTTGAAGCCTACTTCAATGACTTGCCCAGTTTTGGTAGGGTGGCATTTCATTTTGCCATCTTATTATTTAAGTTCATTCTTATGCAATATTCGCACTTATTATAACATAATTCCATTGCTTATTTCTCACGCTGATTCACTTGCTGTATATCACTTTAGTAAACTAGTAGTTGTTTAAATGCTAATGCTCTATAGGATACTTCTAAAACTCCCAGCAAAGCATAAATAAGCCCTTTTTAGAGAGCTTATTTATTAGCCGGATTGTAATTAATATGATTTTATTCCCTTTAATTATATGATTCATTAAGTTTCATTATGAACAGAACGATTTCGAAAGTAATTGATAACAATCACGATAAAAGCAATCAAAGAAAATAAGCCAAACGAATCCATAAAAGCATGCAGCAGGCTTTCCTTTTCCATCGTTAGCCTCGCGATAAACAGAGCTAAAGAACTAAAGAATAATACAACTACAACCTTACTGAAAGAAGTATGTGTAATAGCCATGCCTAAGATAATAATGAATGAGCTTATTCCAATTATATTTACTAAGATATAGAGTCCTCCCTTTAATCAAATACGCATCCAAACAGCGATTAACTTAAATTTAATTCATAATGATAAAATTGTGAATCCCGGATATATCCATTCTTTTCATGTAATCCCTGAGAAGCAGTATTATCCGGTACTGTTTCCAAAACAATGCTTTTCGCATCTGTTTCCATAGCAAGATCCTTTGCTTTATTTAAAAGCTTTTCTCCTATTCCCTGATTCCTTGCTTCTGCATCTACATACAAATCATTTAGTATCCATGCTTTTTTCATAGATATGGATGAGAATGTCGGATAAAGCTGGGTAAATCCGACATACATTTGATGATCTCTCACCATAAATATCACAGAACCCTTGTGTTCTAAACGCTGCTTTATGTACGCTTTCGCACCTTCTATGTCTGATGTTTGTTCGTAAAACACACGATATAAATTAAATAAATTCGGTACGCCGTCTAAATCTTCCATTGTTGAATAGTAGTTTCCAAGGCCGACGATTACCTCCATCGTTAATATTCTGTTCACTTAATCCACTGTCAGCTCTTCGTTTATCGAACTCAAGTCTATCTCTTTCAAAAGGGCTGCATAGTCTCCTTCTAATTCATCAATGGATGTGACGCCCTCACTAGAACCAGAGATATCTTCCAGGAAATTTCCATATTCATCAATATAACTGATTTCGGTACCAGCCATCGAATAGATTTTCCAATGTCTATCCTCTTTTTGGAGTGAATACAGTATCGTTTGTTGATAGTTATGTATGGACTCATCTTCAAAATATGTTTCTTGTGACGTATAGATAATTGCGTTATCTTCTTCTTTTTCCTCCAAAACGATATCTGTAATCCATGTTTCCCCACCTATATCCATGATGCTTGTGAGTTCTCCCTCAACATCTTGCATTATTGGCGACTCACTATGGAAATAAGACAAAAACTTATCTTCATCCTCTTGATTTTTAGCTAAAATATTGTGTCTTATAACATCAAATAACTTTTCTTATTCGGGGTCTTCTACATTAGAAGAGGCTTCCACTTCCTCACTTAATATCTCTTTCTCATCCGCAGTCTTTTCCTGATCATTTTCTTGATTCTCTGTTTTGGTTTCTTCATTATTGCAAGCAATTAAAAATAAAAACAGAACAAAAATAAATGCTGTAAAACTTCCTTTTTTTATTATATCTTTCTCCGCTCTATTTAATAAGATTAGTTTACCTTATCTATTCTCAATTCACATATATTTTGACTTATTTGGATTTTTGAAGTTAGTTTAGTAATCCATTCCTTGTTAGAAGCTTAGAACAAAATTACAGAAAGAATTTGTCGCTTCTGTGAAGATTATTAACATGCCACAATAATAATTTGAAGTATCTGATTAATAAATCCTCAACAGCTTTATAAATAAAAATAATCACTACTTGTTTTTTACAAAGTAGTGATTATTTTTATATTTAATATTTGCTTGATTGCCAACTTAAGCATTGCTTAAAATTTACTAAGAATATAAATGATTTTCTACCCTGAAATGTTTATGTGTTAAAACAATAGTAAGTTCAATTACGAACTCATCTTTTATATAAACATCATATTATTTTTTGTATGTCGTGCTACTTTACTCATTACTTCGATTCTCTAAAAAGATACAATATTCACACTTTATCTACCCAGCAATACCCAGTTTAGAGAAAAAGATATACATCAGAAGAATCGATGCGATTATCGCCAAAGAGAACGGATATAAATATTTCCAATTTGTAACATCAACGGAATTATTCTCTTTCAGAACAAATTCTGTTTCCCTCGGTTTGATTTTTCCGATAATCAACATCAATCCTACACAAATAACAAATAATATTCCTAAGATATGAATGTAATTTAATCCAAAATCCCAGACCAATTGTGTTAAAGCATAAGCGAAGATAAATACTGCTAAAGATATTTTCGCCGCTATGGTAGGTACACGTTTTGTCAGATATCCTACAATTATAATTGTTAAGATTGGCACATTGTATAACCCATTGACCGTTTGTAAATAAACAAAAAATCCTTCCGGAACCAGTGCAATTAACGGCGCTACAATAATAGCAAAAAGGGCAATGCCAGTACCAATATACTTTCCTTTTCGTACAAGAGTCGCTTGTGTTGCATTTGGATTAATATAAGGCTTATAAACATTTATCATAAATAGAGTCACCGATGAATTGAGTGCTGAATTAAATGTTGATAACACTGCTCCTGCTAAAACAGCAGCAAAAAATCCAAGTAACGGGCTCGGTAACACATGTTCCACAAGTCTAGGATACGCATCTTCAGGTACTAATTCAGGACCGAATATATTAAAAGCAATAATTCCAGGCAAGATAATGATTATCGGCGTGAATAACTTAAATGCCGCCGCAATTAATAACCCTTTTTGCCCTTCCTTTAAGCTTTTGGCTGCAAGTGCACGTTGCATAACAAGTTGGTTGGTCCCCCAATAGAATAGTCCGATTAAAAGCAACCCGGTAAATAAAGTACTAAAAGGGACCGGTTCTGCGGATGAGCCGATAGCATTTAATTTTTCAGGTGTATCATTAACAATCGTGGTTATCCCTTCAAATATGGAACCATCTCCCAAAACGGCTAGACCTAATATTGGTATTAATAGGCCTCCAATGAACAAACCAACTGCATTTACCGTATCACTGATAGCAACAGCTTTTAGTCCACCGAAAATAGCGTAAATGGCACCGATTCCTCCAACAGTGACAGAAATGATCCAAAATGCGGTTAATCTACTGACGCCCAGAATTTCGTCAATATTAAAAATACCATTAAATGCAATAGCACCTGTATATAGAACGGGAGGCATTAAATTCGTGATATACCCAAGTAAAAAAAGAATGGTAACAATTTGTTTCGTTTGTTCATCATAACGATCAGCCAGAAAATCAGGAATCGTTATAATATTCCCTTTTAAATACCGAGGAAGAAAAAATATCGCTACAATAATAAGAGCAATGGCAGCTATTACTTCAAATGCCATGGAAGATAAGCTAAACTGATACCCCTCCGCACTTAAACCAATAAGCTGTTCTGTAGAAAGGTTTGTTAACAATAGCGACCCAGCAATCACCCATGCAGAAAGCCCTCTACCTGCTAAATAATAGCCTTCTGTAGTTTGGAGGTTTTCACCTCGCGTATAAAAATAAGAAATCAGAGCAACCAATCCCATAAAAAACAAAAACGATATAATTGTTATGAATGACATTGAAGGCCTCCTATGATAATAGTTTTTAACAAAATAATTATTTTCTAATGTCGTTCATTGATTTTTGTAGAGAATTAACCGCTCATTCCTCCTCGCCTACTTTTCCCATGTGAAGCAGTTTCTTGAATTTTTATACCTCTCTTACCTTGCTAATATGAAACTCAAATCAATTGGAAATTGATGAAATTGAGGCGCTTTCAAAATCATTCGTATACAAATTTATTTGTTAAACTTCCTAGTTTTTCTATTTCCACAGTTACTTCATCCCCAGGTTTTAAAAATACTTGTTTATCTTCTGATTCCCCCATAATCACTCCCTCTGGTGTGCCGGTTAAAATAAGATCGCCTGGTGTTAATGTCATATACTTAGAGATATAACTAATAATCTCATCACAATGAAAAATCATATCGGAAGTATTTGAGTTTTGTTTTTCCTCCCCATTTACAATCGTTTTAAGTTGCAAATTATTTGGATCCTCCACTTCGTCACTAGTTACTAAATAGGGACCGACTGGACTGAAATCATCACAGCTCTTGCCAAGCAACCATTGACTAGAAACAAATTGTAAATCGCGAGCGGATAAATCATTTCCTGTAACATAGCCAAATACATGATTTAGTGCTTCGTTTACAGGAATATTTTTTGCTGTTTTTCCAATGACCATTCCTAGTTCTACCTCGTAATCTAGCTTTTTTGTGGTTTTCGGAATTTTAATAGCTTGTTTATGTCCTGTTAATGTATTATTAAATTTGTTAAAAAGAATCGGTGTTTCGGGATAGGGTGAACCCGTTTCGTCTGCATGTTTTCGATAGTTTAACCCAACGCAAATAATTTTACTTGGTGAGGTAATAGCTGGTCCCCAATGAATATCTCCCTCTTTCAAATAACGAATCGATTCCGTTTCTACTTGTTCTATATAACTCGCTATTTCTTTCACCGCATCTTTTCCTCCATGGATAACTTCCATCACATCCGTTGGAATAGTGGCATTCCTATGATTTTGGAGCAATTCATCGAAATCGATAATACCTTTATCCGTTTGAATTCCTAAAACCTCTTTATCTTCCTTCTGAATAGTTAAAAATTTCATCATTATTCTCCTCTCTATCCAATTTCATAATGTCGACTATCCTTTACGCAATTTTAAAATTCCAGGTACATTCCGGTGTATAATATCCTCTATAATATGATCGGGAATCTTTGGCATCTTGGTTCCTTCTACAACATCGTTAATTTCCCACAATGTATCTATGGTTTGTGTTATGGTAAAGAACGGGAAATCTGAACCCAAAAAGATTTTATGTGTTACACCATATTCCATAGCTAATACCATTGCATTGTAATATTGCCATGGTCTTCCCCCTAAAGCGGATAAATCCATATACATATTCGGATTTTTACGAACTACTGAAATGCATTCACCAACCCAGGGATGCCCCATATGAGCAATAATTATTTTTAAATCTGGGAAAGCCCTTGCAATGGGATCTAAAGCGGCTGGTCTTGATGCATCTAAAAAACCTTCTGGAACAAAAGATGTCCCTTGATGAAATAGTATGGGAATATCTAATTCATTCGCTTTTGCATATAAGGCAAAATGTTTCTTGTCATCCGGATAGAAATTTTGATACATCGGCCCCAATTTTAATCCGCTTAAATGTAAATTCTTAACTGCATCTTCTAATATACTAGGCGCTAAATCATTGTTCGGATCTACACTCGCAAAGCCAAATAATCTATCCGCATGTTTGGAAACATATTCAGAAACATATTCATTCGGAACCCTCGTGCCGGTTGCCGGTGCATCAAACGCTAAAACGATCGCTCCATCTACATCTTTTATACTTTCTTGATGGTCTTCCGGTAATGCAATTAATTCATGTTTTTCTCCCCAGGCTCTTTGACAGGCTTCTCTCATCGCCCCCGTTACATGACCAGGTCCAAATAAATGGGTGTGACTATCAAGTATCATGGCAAGCAACCCCTCCTCGTTTATTCTGATTCTTCCTATTTGTTGATAAACCTTCTATTTAACTGTTGCTTTTTAATTCATCCCTCAATTCCTTAGGAAGTAAAAAATCAAAATCGCATCCTAACTCCGCTTGTAAAACTGTATTTTCAAATAACAACCCATAGCCACGATCATAAAATGGCTCTGGCTGTACCCATTTTGACTTCCTCTTCTCTAATTCTTCTTCATCAACAAGTAATTGAAGACGCCGATCATGGATATCCAATTTAATTTCATCTCCATTTTCAATTAATCCGAACGGTCCTCCGACAGCGGATTCTGGAGATATATGAACTACCAACGTTCCATAAGAAGTTCCGCTTATTCTTCCATCAGATATACGCACCATATCACGCACACCTTTTTCTAATAGTTTCTGTGGAATAGGTATTTGCCCTTCTTCCGGCATACCTGGAGCACCTTTTGGCCCGAGATTTTTCAAAACTAATACACTATTCTCCTCGACATCGAGATTTGGGTCATCAATCCGCTTCTTCATATCTTCCAAAGAATCAAATACTACTGCTTTTCCTTTATGTTGAAAGAATTTCTTGGATACAGCTGTTTTCTTAATAAGTGAACCACCAGGGGAAAGGTTTCCTTTTAAAACAGCAATGCCCCCGTCTGATTCAATTGGCTCAGTCAACGGAAAGATAACTTTTCTATCCAAGACATGGACATCCATCAAATTCTCTTCCACTGTTCTACCTGTTACCGTCATACATTCTCTATGTAAAAGAGGTTCCAACTCTTTCATTAGAGAAGGTACACCACCAGCTTCAAAGTACTCTTCCATTTGGTATTGTCCAGATGGCCGCAAATTCAATAAAAATGGCGTTCTTTTGCTTATCTCATCGAACGTCTCTAACGGAAGTTTCATACCGAGACGTTGGGCAATAGCAACCATATGAATAATACTATTTGTTGAGCCACCACTCGCCATCGTTACGGTGATCGCATTTTCGATAGCTTCTCTTGTCATAATATCTTTAGGCTTTAAATTTTCTTTTACTAATTGAACAATTCGATTCCCTGTCATCTGTGACATATGACGCCTTCTTGAATCGACAGCAGGTATTGCTGCACACCCAGGTAGAGCCATTCCTAATCCTTCTGCAATCGATGCCATCGTACTAGCTGTCCCCATTACCATACAATGTCCGTCACTCCGGCAAATAGCATTTTCTGCTTCTGCAAGTTGAGCACCATCCAAATTTCCTGCTTTATGTTCTAAGGTAAAACGATAACAATCTGTACAAGCACCGAGGCTTTCCCCGCCCAGCCTGCCATTCAACATCGGCCCTCCCGTTAGGATGATGGATGGTATATTCGCACTGGCAGCGGCCATTAATTGAGCGGGGACCGTTTTATCACAGCCTCCCAATAAAACAACTCCATCAATAGGATGGGCTTTCATCATTTCCTCTGTATCCATGGCCATTAAATTTCGTAACAGCATAGATGTTGGTTTAATATATGGCTCCCCAAGAGAGATCGTCGGAAATTCCATTGGTGTTCCACCCGCTTGCCAGACTCCTCTCTTTACATGTTCAACGAGTTCGTTAAAATGCGAATGACACTTGTTTAATTCACTAAACGTATTGCATATACCAATGATTGGCTTCTTTATATCATCTTCCGTATAACCCATTGATTTTGTAAAAGAACGATGTACAAATCCCCACAGGGTTTGATCAGCAAAATATGTCTCACTTTTTCTCGTTTCGTTACTCAAAGACAGTACCTCCTATCGATTGTTAAATGAAAATGTTGGTAACCCTTGTACATCCATGTTGATACGGAATAATCCCCCAGAATAAAGATGAGATGCTAACTCCTTTTCTGTTAATCCTGTACGAGCACTCGTAACGTATAATTCATTCCGTTTCTCTCCACCAAAGACACAAGAAGTAACACGAGGCACTGGCAGTTTGATTGTTTCTAATAAATTTCTATTATTAGGATCCCAGCAACAAATGACCCCTGCATCCCAATGTGCCACCCATAGATTCCCTTCCATGTCACCTGACATGCCATCAGGCAATTTAAATTTCTCTGGTATAATCACAACAGTTCTCTTATTGTTAATATCACCTGTATTCAAGTCATAATCGAAAGCTACTATCTTATATGCTAACGTATCAATATAATACATGGTTTGATAATCCGGAGACCAGGTTATGCCATTGGAACATCCAACAGATTGAATCTTCGTTGCTATCGAATAATCTAGTTGGAGACAAAATAATTCCCCAGTAAACTTTTCAGCATCTACTCCATTAACAGTTCCTACCCAAAAACGTCCGAATGGATCACATTTGCCATCATTAAATATATTTTCAGAATGCTTATTGGGATTCGTGATAAATGTCTTTTTTTCCGTTTCAAGATGGAATAAATAAATGCCGCTTTCTGTGGCCATAATCACTTCCTGTTCATTCTTAGGAGCAACACTTCCAATATGCTCGCCTATTTCCATTTTTCGATTTCGTTCATTTTTAGGATCATATATATATAAATTCCCTCGAGCACTGTCGATCCAATAGAGTACCTGGCCTTCGCTATCCCAGGAAGGACTTTCTCCTAAATGCGCCTTTTCATCTTGGACTAGTTCCCAAGTTTTATCCAACTATCCCACCTCACCACACTACTAATTTAAAAACACTCGTCTTACAATTCGCTCGCATTGGCTAAATGACCACCGTCAATGACTAAAACAGTACCCGTAATATAAGTTGCTTGGTCAGAAGATAAAAAGTAGACCCCATCCGCTACTTCTTCCACTGTTCCTAATCTTTTCATAGGTGTTTTCTCCGTTAAATTCAATGTCTCATCTCCTTTTTTTAATTTTTTATCCAATGGTGTATCAATAAAGCCGGGTGCTACTGCATTTACTCTAATATTGTACGGTGCCAACTCTACAGCTAACGATTGTGTCAATAAATTAATTCCCCCTTTTGAAGCATTGTAATGGGCTAAGTACGAACTGCCAGCCAAGCCATTTTTAGATGAGATATTTACAATGCAGCCAGGAATTTGATCTTGTATCATTCGCTTTGCTATCCATTGGCTGAGAATAAAATTTGCCCTAAGATTCACTTGCATGATCTGATCCCAATTTTCTATTGGAATTTCAATAACAGGTTCCCTAACAGCTAAACCAGCATTATTAACTAAAATATCTATCCCTTCCCAATAGGCATAAGTCTTCTCCGCTTTTTCTTCTATATCTTCAACATTTTGCAAGTCACAGACAATGGGCAGAATTCGATTATGATAGGTACGACACTCCGCAGCTAAAATGGATAAGTGCTCTTCATCGTTATCCAATATGGCAACACGACAATTGTTTTTTAGATACTTTTGAACAATCCCCTTTCCTATGCCCTTAGCTCCTCCAGTAACTAACACTCTTTTTTGCACATGAACACCCTCTCTCTTTTCAAGATTGAAACATTTACCATTTACTTATATCTGGCATTGTGACTTGTTTTCCATCTGAAGTGATTGACTCCTCAGATAAAATTCCAGGCAATGTCAGTTGTAAAGCCTTATAGATATCAATATTCAGAGGCTTGTCATGCATAATGCAATCTAGGAAATCTTTAATCATATAATAGTCTGCTCCCCAATGGTTAGCGTTTTTTGGTTCAACCGGCATTTTCAAATAATCTTCTGGTAAAAATTCAGGATAAAATGCTTCAAGATCCATCCATTCTTCACTAGATGGATTATAATCTTTTAACCATACGCGATGCTTCTCTCCAGGAACGCTTGGTGCTTCATAACAACCCTTGGTTCCTTGTAAGGAATAATACCGCATAATATGTGGTCGATTAGAAGTTAAATCTAATCGTATTTTTATCAGCGCATCACTTTCTGTTCTGCATAACATAATCGTTGTGTCATCAATTTCATTATCTGGAGATGTATGTGATCCGGAACCTAAACAATTTACATATTGAACGCTTTCGTTAAACCAATTTAATATAGGCCCAAGACTATGTGTCCCATAATTACAACCGCGTTTTCCCATGGTGTCTGTTTTCCGCCACGTTGGATCACCATTTTCATCGTATTGTAAATGTTTCACATTATGTATATACGCTCCCTCCGAATAATAAATCTCGCCAAATAAACCTTTCTTAACCATATTTTGTATAGCAACATTTTCTCGTATATAACAATAATTTTCCGCCATCATGTATTTCGCCTTACTTCGTTTGACTGCATCCAATAATAATTTACATTCTTCCAAAGTTGTTGCCGCGGTTACTTCTGACAGTACATGGATATCCTTATTCAAAGCTGAAATTGCTTGACGCGCGTGCATATGAATAGGAGATGTTAACACAACGACATCAATACCATCGTTAAGGAATTCCTCATAGTTAGAAAAGGTTTTGTTCACACCATATTTTTCTGAAAACTTCATCAGAGCTTCTTTATCCGTATCCATAATGGCTTTTACTTCTACATTATTAAATAAGTTAAAATCTTTATAAAAATCAGCTCCTCGTGTTGTACCAACTATTCCAATCTTCAGTTTATTCATATAAGATCTCTCCTAAATAAATTTATGAAACTTACAAATTAAACGAGCTAATGTAACATCTTTTGTTTAACTTTTTTATTCATGGTCGTTGTTTGCTGCCATCCTCAAATCCATTTTTTAGCATTTGAGGATGGTTATTATTCATATATTAAATGATCCCACTCTACGAAGCTACTTTAAAATTTTTGAATGAATGAAAAAGATACTAAATTAACTCTTTTAAAACATCCTCTATTGCTTGCAATGTGTTATCAATATCTTCTTTGGTGTGACTATAACTAATATGATTCCGTTTAATATTCATCGGCATTTTGAAAAAGCCTCGTTCAATCAGTTTCTTTCGATAACTGACATACATTTCAGCATCATTCTTCATTAAATCTGTATAATTTTTGGGTTCAAAATCCATAAAATATGTTGTCCAAACAGATCCAAATCCAGCTACATATGCTTTCATGCCTAGTCTTTCATGTATTTCGCGAATTCCATTTCTCATCCTATCTCCAAGTTCAAAAATATGTTTATGAACCGGTTCTGTTTCCATAATTTCCATAGTAGCTATCGTTGCTGAAGTACCAACAGCATGCCCATTGTATGTACCAGCAAACCAAACATCTCCACCAGGATTGGTATTGTACCGCTCCATATATTCTTTCTTGCCGGCGACTGCGGCCATCGGGAAACCGTTCGCCATTGCTTTCCCCATTGTTGTCAAATCAGGCGTTACACCAGCAACCTTTTGAAAACCTCCTAAGTCATGACGAAATCCTGTAATCACCTCATCAAAAATCAATACCGCGTTGTTTTCATCACATAAATCACGCAACCCCTGCAAAAATCCATCTTCTGGCATCACACAGCCTATATTATGTGGAATTGGTTCTACAATGATTGCCGCAACTTCATTCTTGTTTTTATGAAAAGTAGCTGCAACATCGTCTAAATCATTGAATGTACAAATCAGTGTATTATCAATTGCTTCATCCATCATTCCAGCAGAACCCGGATCACGTTTGCCGATCATATCAGGAGCACTTAACATGTTTCTTGCTACATAATCATGCCATCCATGATAGCACCCTTGAAATTTAATTAATTTAGTTCGATTTGTTATAGCTCTTGAAAGTCTAATAGCATGATAAGTAGCTTCTGAACCCGAATTGCAAAACAGTACCTGATCTGCTGAAGGAACATTTTTTGTAATTTTATCTGCACATTTAATCTCTAAATCAGTGGTACCTACTCCATATAAGTCTGTTGTTGAAAGAGCTTCAATTACTCGATCATTTACTGCTTTATAATTATGACCTAATATATATGGTCCGAATGCGGATTGATAATCAACATATTTGTTTCCATCCGCATCATAAATGTAAGCGCCTTCCGATTTAGTGAAAATTAAATGAGGATCAACATTTCTTATAGAAGTGTGTACGCCACCAGGGGTATATTTTATTGCCTCTTCATATAATTCTTTACTTTTCGTATTCAACATTTCTAAAAACCCTCCCTATTTTTAATTATGCAAAATGTAGAGCGAAACGACATCACCAAACGAAAGCGCTTTCTAATTGTTTTTAAAATGATCCTCCCCTTTACAATTTAAAATAGTCTACAAAATAAATACACATGAGACATTTCCTAACGAATAAAGCAAACGAAATACATAATACTGAACTTAGTTCTCCTTGTTGAACAAGTATAATGTGCTAATATTAGTTTTGTCAATAGTTAATTTTCTGTTTTATCTGTTAACCGTTGAAAAATACATGAAAAAGTCCGAACCGATTGAAATTCAAATGAATGTTAGAATTTCAATCGGTTCGGACTCTCCTTTATATCACATACCATTTTCTTTTAATGTCATATAAATCATAAAGAAACAGGTATACGAAATCACCTATTATATACTTTTTGCGATGTCTTGTGCTGTTTCACGAACTAGTTCTCCAATTTTTGAAAATCGATCTTTAGGTAATTGAGAGGTATGGCCTGTTACACTAATTGCAGTTGGAGTAGTATGGCGAGCATTAATTATCGGAGCAGCAATGCATCTAACACCAATCTCGCCTTCCTCATCTTCAATAGCATAACCGTTCTGGCGGACAGCACGAAGAGATTCCTTGAAAGTCGTCATATCAGTAATTGTATTCGGTGTTGCCTTATCCAAATTTTCAAATGTCACTATTTGGTCAAGCTCCGATTCACTCAAGTAAGCTGCTATTGCTTTTCCTAATCCCGTTAAATGAATTTCCGTCTTCAGGCCGGGATACGTGGAGAATTTTATGAAACTATCCGGTTCTTCTTTTGCTATATACATGATTTGATTTTCATGAAGGATGCCTAAATGTACAGTAAAACCCGATTCTCCCATCAAACGTTTCATATATGGTTTTGCCAATTCTATCATATTACTATCAGATACATACGTCATTCCAATTTGAAACATTTTGGGACCAATTTGAAAACGACCATTGAGATCTTTTTGAACCATATTATGGTACTCAAGCGTCTTCATAATTGCAAAAACCGTAGCTTTTGGTAAATCAAGCATTTTACAAATTTCTGTTCCCGTATATGTATCTTTCGACTCACTAATAAGTTTTAGTATTTTAATTGTTCTTTCCAAAGCTGGTACGTGATATTTTTCCAATTAGCTCCCCCCAATTACGTTATCTGTTTACAAAGGACTATATATGATTTGTTTAAAATATAACTCTTTGACCAATGAATTAGTTCAGTATATAAACTCGCGTTCGTAATATAGTACCATTATAAGAATATGTTTTTTCTTTTGTCAAGATATCATGTTTGCGTCAACTATTTATGATTACTCTTTAAAGATTTTTAAGACCTTTATTCGGATTAGTTAAACTTTTATTCTGATTTCGATAGAGAGTAAGCTTAATTTTGTTATGGAAAATAAAATATCATTTCATTTTCTCTAAAACCCAATGTAAAAGATATATATGTAATTAATTACTCTGAAATTTCACTCAATAAACCCCTTAATTACCAGGCGCAAAAATATTGAAACAATTATAGTACTAAGATTTACTTAAATGTATAAAAATATTGCCAATCGCAAGCTGTTTAAAAGGGGCTTGCAGTTAAATATAGAAAGCATTCTTTCAAATATTTATCCCTTGCCAATCTAAATATATTAATACGAGAAATATTCTCCAAGAAAATCTTGGAACAACCTGTTTTCTTCTGTATCCGCACGAGTAACGATATAAGTAGATGCCTTTGGAAGCTTTAACTCCGGTGTTCTTACTTCCAGTAATCTCCCTTCTATTAGTTCCCGATTCAAAGCGATTTTAGGAAGAAAAGAGAAACCTAGCCCTTCCTCGATAAATTTTTTCGTAATGTGGACCTGTGTAACAACCATAGTACGTACCTTGTGATACTTTACATGGATCGCATTTAATAGATCATCCCAGTATTCTGGATGATTATAGGTGAATAATGTCTGATTTTCAAATAGATCATGAATATCAATTGGCGGGCTGCTTTCTAAATCACCGCCATCATGGGAGCATACGCAAATCACATCATCTTCTTTTATTTTCTCCACTTGCAATGATCCTTGTACCGGTTTCATCTGCAATAGCCCGAGATCTGCTTCACCCTTTTCAATCATTTCGCTTATTTCCATGGATTCTTTTATCTGCACAATCACTTCCACATCCATGTGCCGCTCCATAAATTGTCTAATAATATATGGAAGAATGGAGGCAGCTAATAATGGAGAAATAGCGATGGTTAACTTTCTTTTATACCCTTGTTCCCAAGCCAGTAAATCATGAGTTCCACGGTCATAGCTGGATAATATTAACCGGGCATGCGGCAAAAATCGGCGTCCAGCTTCCGTAAGAATGATATTACGTCCAGACCGGCTAAAAAATTGTGTGCCAATATCTCTTTCAAGCTGTTTAATATGTGCCGTTACCGTTGGCTGTGCCATATATAGCTTTTCTGCCGTTTTTCTAAAATTTTCACTTTCTGCAGCCATAATAAAGGTCCGTAACCAATTTATATTCATCTCTTCCCCCTGATTGATTATGATTTTTAATCATTTAGTTAATAAATAACTAATATTCATTATTATATATCTCATTTATAATAGACACAAATAGTAAAAATGGAGGAATTATAATGAATTTTCGACCTGGTCTTGAAGGTATTACAGCAGTACAAACCAATTTGAGTTCTGTAGATGGTGAAAATGGCCGCTTGATTTTTCGTGGATACCATGCAGATGAATTAGCTCGTAAGTATACGTTTGAAGAAGTTATCTATTTACTCTGGTATGGGGAACTGCCGGCACAAAATGAATTAAAAAAATTGAAAAAGCAGCTTCATGAAGCAAGAAATTTACCGGAGTACATCATTCGTATTATTGATGAATTACCAGAAGATATGGAAATGATGGCTGTTTTAAGAACAAGTATATCTTCTTTGAAAGCGAATCCAGAATGGCCGCCAACATTAGAAGAAGCAACCCGTATCACAGCTATCATACCAACTATACTTGCTTATCGTTATCGATCTTTACACCATTTAGAATTTATTGCGCCTAATCATCAATTAGATCATGTGTCCAATTACTTGTATATGCTTACTGGTAAAATACCGAAAGACGCACATATCAAAGTTTTAAATGCTTATTTTATTCTTACGGCAGAACATGGTATGAATGCCGCAACGTTCACGTCCAGGGTAATTGCATCTACTGAATCTGATTTGTTTTCTGCCGTTTGTGGAGCAATTGGTGCTATGAAAGGGCCATTACATGGAGGTGCACCAACCGGTGTCATGTCAATGTTAAACGAGATAGGTACAATGGAAAATACCGAAGATTGGTTGAGAAAAAAACTAAATAACAATGAAAAACTGATGGGATTCGGACATCGTGTTTATAAAACAAATGATCCCCGGGCTGAGGCATTAAGCGATGTCATTGAAAGTTTATCGGCTAATGATGATTGGTTTGCCCTTGCAAGGTATGTGGAAAATACCGCAATTCGCTTGCTTAAAGAATATAAACCTGGACGAAGACTTTATACCAATGTTGAGTTTTATGCAGCAGCTGTTTTCAAAGCTATAGATCTGCCGGAAATGCTGTATACACCAACATTTACTGCAAGCAGGACAGCCGGATGGAGTGCTCATGTTCTGGAGCAAGCAGAAAACAATCGGATATTCCGTCCTCTTTCTGAGTATACTGGATTGGAGAATATGATTAATGAAAATACTCAAAGAGGCTAAGAGAAGACTAACCTCTTGGGCAAATACTGCACTAAAATATTAATCGATAAACTCTTAAATGTTCGTAAACATTATAAAGTGAAACTTCCTTCAGCGGGGTTCTTTCATCCCCTGCTGAAGGATGTTTCGCCTTATCTAATTCATGTTTACCGAACATAAAATAGTTATATTTACATTAACTACTGCTCTATCTTTCAGCAAAATTGGCTTTCTCACTAAAAAAATAAAGCTTAATACAAACTTTTTCCAGATTTCTGTTTAAACAAAGTCTTTCCACTCGTCTCACTCACTATATCAATAGTAACACCACGATTAATCCGCTTCGCACTCTCATACAAGAACAACCACGCAAGACCAATAGACAATACGAACATCAGCAGCAAGCCCAGACTGATTACGATCACTGGATTACTTGCTTTCCATGTAAGTAAAACGCCAAATAAACTAAATACGAAACCGAAAAATCCAGAACTTTCCGCGCCCAGATCAACAACAAATGGAGCTGCCTCACCAGGTACGAGCATTAATGCGTAAGGGATGCTTAAAACAGCCAAATACACATATGCCAACAATAATAGAAACATAGACGTTCCAAAGGTTAACCGCTGCTGGGGATTGCCCGGATTAAACCGTGCACCAATTGTTCCGATCCAAATGCCGATGGAGCTGATTCCGATGGTAATTCCAGCTTTCACCACAATTCCAAAGATGAACTGCCACCATGCCCAGCCAAGAAATACTCCTACAATACATTCCAAGATCGTTAAAATAATAAATGGCAGCAGCCAGCTGATCCATAGCTTTCCTAAGGCAATATCGCGGCCTGATAATGGGAGCGTGCGTAAAATCCACGCAGACAATCCTTCCCGTGCAATAGCCGCAGCAGCAAGCTGTCCGTTAAACAATGCATAAATAAATAAAAAGAAGCCTTGAGCAATGGGCCATGAAATATCATTAAATCCGCGAAGATCACTTAAGCGGATGCCACCACTGAAGAAACCAATAACCGGAAAAACGATGAAAAAGGCAAGCGGTAAAAATGTCATCCATTCTCTCATATCACGCTTAATGGAAAACCATTCTTTCTTCCCGATCGCAATAACTGGATGTGATACACCCTGCGCACGCTCTTTTTTAGGTTTACGCTTTTTCTTTTTCCCGCTTCCTTCACTTAGTCTAACCCAACCCGTGCGGAATCCTTTTTCAACTAATGTCGTCGTAAGTAAAATCAACACTCCGGCAAAAAGTATCAATAAAATCATTGGCAGGAAAAAGCTCATTGAACCATTTGCTGCCTGAATTAATGCATCACTTCCCCAGCTTACCGGTACCCAATCCGGTAAAACTGGAAGCCCTGCCATAAGAGACTCTGATAATGAACGGTTATTTGATATTTGCGGTAACATAAATATCAAATAGACAAACAATCCTGACAGAAAGGTCATCGCTGTCATCAATTCATTTGCTCGTCTTGCAGGAATAAGCTGTATGACAACCAAATTAAGCAGGTAGGCAATGGAAAGCCCAATGGTAGCCGCTGTAAACAACATACATACAAGTACGAAATAATAGATAATATTTGCGCCGCTGGCCACCCCATAAGCTGTAAGTGGTACTAAAAGAAATAAAAAAACAGTCAAAGGTGCGCCGATAAAACTTTGCATGTACTTCATTATAAAAATTTGTCTCGTTTTAATCGGCATGGTGAACAGAAACTCTAAATCGGTTGCCGAGTACAAGTGTTTAAACACTTCTGGCATCCCGATTAAAATAATCATTCCAATAATCATTAACAAGCTGAAAGAAAAGATCCCATCTAAAATGGGCTCAGTCACCGAACCGGCAATGTTCCATATCGCCTGAGAGACAAAAAACAACAGAACAGCCAAGACTGCAAAAACAAAAAGATAGGCAAAATAATTTTTAAGATTTTGTGATTTGAGTGTATTTACAAATATTCTGCGCTGATTCTTGAGCAAAACCTTTATCATGATGGACCACCTGGTTGATTTTCTTTCGCCATCTCCTCAATAATCGCTTCTTGGTCATCACTGCCTGTTAATTCTAAGAAAATTTCTTCAAGACTTCCCTCTGTACGTCCGTCTTTTTCCCTTAATTCATCCATTGTTCCAAGTGCGATGATAGCACCATCTGAAATAATACCGATCCGGTCACACATCTGTTCCGCGATTTCAAGAATATGTGTTGTTAAAAACACCGTCATGCCTTTATCGCATTCTTCTCTGAGCAAATTTTTAAGATTCCGTGCACTTTTAGGATCAAGCCCCACGGTTGGTTCATCTAAAAATAAAATTTCCGGATCATGGACGAGTGCTCCACAGATTGCAATTTTCTGCTTCATCCCATGAGAATATCCTTCTATTAATTCATTAGCCCGGTCCGTCAGTCCAAATATGGACAGTAACTGCTCCGCCCGTTCTTTAAAATGATCCGATGATATTTGAAATACAGATGCTACAAACTCCAGATATTCCCATCCAGTCAGTTTCGGATATAAATTTGGCTGGTCTGGAACATAAGCAATCTGCTTTTTCGCTTCAAGCGGATTTTTCCAAATATCATAACCATTTATTTCAATCGTTCCATTTGTTGGCTCAAGCAATCCAGTCATCATTTTAATCGTCGTTGTTTTTCCTGCCCCATTTGGCCCTAAAAATCCAAACAGTTCGCCTTTTCTCACTTCAAAATTAATCTGTTTGACAGCAGCTTGATTTCCATATTTCTTTTCAAGCTCTAAAATTTTGATAGATCGTTCACTCATTTTTTGCCTCCTTGTATATCCCATTCATTTATTCGGTAAAAGAGTAACTTTAATTTTCTGCTATTTCTTCAACAATCAAATCAATACATTTGTTATTTGTTTTTTTATACAATAAATATTATTAACTTTCAATTAATTCCTTTCAAATAGATTCCGCTAATATATGTGCATTATTAATTACTCAGCACCCTAATTATTACAAATCCTGCCCTGCGTGTAAAATAGTTTAAAGTACGATACTAGCTTTTTAAATAGATTTCATCATGCCATAACTTATTGATTTTCACGTCTCTCCAATGACTGACAATAAGCAGTGCAGCGATAATTGAACAATTAATCATCAAACCTGAATAAATTTGCCAGCCTAGATTACCCTTATGATGAATAATTTGAAAGATAAAATATGGAATTAGCAGCATACTTACTGCAAATATGACATATGTAATCTTATTATTCACTTTTAACACCTCCGCTTCCTTTTTGCTTCATCAATTTCTTTCGATTCAACGTTAAATAATAAAACTCTAAAGCTGTCATCAAATATATCCTTCCTTTGATGACAGCCCCTTCTCTTTAAACTTAAAAATACTCTTATAGAGTCCCTTGCTTCCGAACCAGACACATAATACCGCTAATAAGCAGGAAGATGCCAGGAATAATACCAAACCCTACGGTAACAATCGATCCTAAGATAGAAATCACAATGAAAATCGAACCTGCAATTTTCGGCTGTTTATTCCCTTTAATCAAGAAAATCGCTGCAAGGCTTAAAATAATCGCGAGGATAGAAGTAATGAGAAGCGCCCACCCTCCTGCGCCCATTCCTTCCATGACCGTATTCAGATCATTAAGATCCATTTCTGGATTTTGCTCTACTACTTCTTGAAGGAGGTCTTCATTATTTTGCAGAAATAACATAAACCCGCCTAAAGCTGCAACCAGTCCATATCCGACCATTCCAATGACACCTAATACAATTTCAACCGTTCTTTTCATTATCTTTATACCTCCCTAAATCTCTTATTGACCTGCAATATCTCTCTTCGTAAATATTCCCCAAGAAGCTGCTAAAAACACTACAAAATAAACAAGTAAAACCATGATGGAAAACGGCAACGTCATCCCGTCCACCCAAGGTGCGTCATTCGCATATTGGCTTAAATCTGTGTTCGCAAATAAGATATATTTAGCCCATGCATACTCCGAGAAAAAACTGACAATGGAATTCCCAGCCATCATTAGAAATACCGCTGTTCCAATGGCAAGTGCACTATTGCGGAAAATGCTTGAAATCATAAAGGCAAAGGTTGCCATCATTACTAAATTAACGAGTTTATAGCCATAGTTTGTAATTATCTCATGAATAACCGATACGTATTCCAAACCGCCGACCTTATCCATGACGATTTGCGGATTTAATCCTTGCACACCAAAGAACACGGCACCAATCACCCATGAAAAGACAACCACAAATAACAGTGTAATCAAAGCGAATAGCAGGACTGCCAAATATTTGGATAATAGTATTTTTGATCTGGAGATAGGACGGATAAGTAAAAGTTTTATCGTACCCCATCTAAATTCATTCGCAACAATCCCTGCTGCGATAATGATCGTTAATAAACTTACGATGGACAGCATGATGTTCATCTCCATCACAAATTGCCACGCATCATACCCCGCCGGCTGAATATCATTTTCTAAATAGTAATTGTTTTGCTCAATCAAACCCATATTAAAGTCTTCCAGGAGCTCTTCCTCTTCCATCTCCTTCGTCAGCTCTTCATTCTCTTCCTGCAGCTCCGCACGCCATGAATCCTGACTGTAATCCTCTCTTACGTCACCAAAAAAGCTTGTTAACATGCCATATCCCGCAATAATAACTGCTAAAAGTATGTACATGATCCAAGTGGATTTTTGTATATATATTTTATTTATTTCGTTTCGGATTAAATTCACCAGGTTACTCAATGACATTCTCTCCAATCAAATCAAAGAATTTTTCTTCTAATGTTGCTCTGGATACTTCCACTTGGTAAATGGAAATATCATTCCGCACGAATGTTTGAATGATGTTAGGGATCTCTTCTCTTTGACTTTGAAAGGATATCAAATCACTTTTTAGAACAGCCTCAATTTCATACTCTGTGCTTAACAGTTCCATTGCTTTCTCTGCAGGGGTTACTTCCATCTGAATCTGATGGGAATCCTGCTCTGTATCTGCTGCATCATGAACATTTTGAATCGTAATAAGCTCTCCATTTTTAATAATCCCAATCCGGTCACACATTAATTCGATTTCTGATAACAGATGACTGGAAATAATAACTGCAACATTTTGCTCTTCAGCCAAACGTCGAATATAGTACCGGATTTCTCCGATACCAGCAGGATCAAGACCATTTGTCGGTTCATCTAAGATTAAAACAGACGGATTGTGTAATAAGGCTTGAGCAATCCCTAACCTTTGCCGCATTCCTAACGAGTATTTGCCGACTTTTTCTTTGATCGCCTTTTCCAGGCCTACTAAGGAAATAACCTCCTGTATCCGCTCCTTGCTGACATTAGGAAGCATACGTGCAAAATGTATCAGATTTTGCATCCCTGTCATAAACGGATACATTTCCGGATTCTCAACGATTGCGCCAACCTCTTTAATGGCCTCCTTATAATCGTTTTTAATGCTTTTTCCTAATATCTGTACATCCCCGCCGGACATTTTTATCAGGCCTACCATCATTCGAATGGTTGTTGTCTTACCCGCACCGTTTGGCCCGATAAAGCCAAAGACTTCGCCTGATTTAATCTCAAAATTTAGCCCTTTAATAATTTCGTTTTTTCCAATTGTTTTCTTTAAATCAATTAATTTCATTGCTGGTTTTTCCAAAAAAGTTCCCTCTATAAAACATTGTTGCCTTTATTATCGGTATTTTTACAAAATAATGAAATTCATAAGTTTATTTTCACTATTTATTCTGCACGCTGCATACTTATAAATATAATCTCCATTGCTACGATAAAAAATTTCTCTTGCCTTTTTAGATGGGAATGATTCTCTGCTGTATCTATCAAAATACAAATATACATAAAATCCTAAATCATTGAAGTGAATACGAAGATAAATAAAGCGAAGATCGTTGTATTTCCCATAAAAAATTCCTTCATTCAAACATTGATAGAAGATCATTTCCGTTTCCTAATGTATTGATGAATAAAGCGACAATAATAAGCGGATGTATCTTTACTTTTTTCACGGGGAGTCACCTCCTGTTTCAAGGATGTTTATTTAAGTCCGAGCTCAACACCATACTTTCCGCCCTCTCTATCATTTCATTTTTCTCAACTTCGGAACCAATCATAATGATGGAATATCTTAACCCCTCTTCATCCCAAGTAATACTATTGACAACCCTTTCATAGTCCGCCTTCTTTCCCCGGATTTCCACATCAGCTTTTTCAATTTCCATCTCTTCAGGAGAATGAAAAATAGATAAGTAGAACATGGGCATATCCGCTTTGGAATAATACGTTAAATTTAACTCATTACGGGTTATTATTCCGTCGATGTGATGCATTTCGATATCCTTTAAATCAAATTCATTCTCGGGAAACAGATAAAATGCTTGTTGGAGAATTTCTTCTGCCTCTGCTAATGTTACTGTATCTGGAGCAAATGATTCTAAATCCTTTATTTCAACATCATCTGGAATATTCAAAGCGAAGGTATCTGCTGCAAATACTGGTGATAAATCGATTTCTTTATATTCCAGTTCTGTTCGGATGCCGCCCGCTTCGGAAATCATTTTAATAATAAATCCAGTTTTCTGGTCCACCCACAATGCTGTATCTCCAAATACATGATCAGAAACTTTTGCTTTTGCTTCTATATGGAATGTATCAAAATCTAGTATTTTTTCTTCCCCCATTAATTCAAGCGCATGAGAATACTTCGTGATGCCCAGCATTCCATTCATTTTCCCTTTAGAATCATGTGATTCTGCATCTTCCTCTGCTGTTATTTCCATCTCGAACGCACGATGATTATATTTATCATAGATAATTGTTTTTGTACCATCATTCAAAGCTTCCGTTCTTTTATCTTTCCCTGCCAGCTGGTCATGCGTAATGGTTTTTCTTTTGCCATTTGCGACGTATTCTTTTAAGATACTGTGCTCTATTAGTGCATTTCCTTGATATACTTTTGATTCGGATAACGTATAATAATGATCCATTCCTTCTCCTGCTTCAACCGCCTTGCGCATGATTTCTTCAGCAGATACGTTCATATCTTTTCGCCTCCTGATTTGGTAAAAGGCTGCATACGGGCCTATGTTCTTTTTATATACATTGGACGGTATGCAGCCTTTTTGATGTGGAAAATGCATTTGAAAAACTGATCTTTTCTATTGTTCTGAACTTAATATCATCTCTTCCGTCAACTCCAAAACTTCTTCTTCCATATCCGGATCATTAATCAGTAAAGAATAACGCAAACCATCTTCATCCCAGTAATAATTGTTGATGGATTCTTCATACGCTGCAACATTCCCTCTAATTTCAACATCTGATTCTTCTATTTCCATGTCCGCTGGAGACTCAAATATAGATAAATTAAACATAGGTATTTCATCATCTGATATATAGGTTAAATTTAATTCTTTTCTCTGCAATTCCCCGTCTGAACCATATAGTTCAATTTCGCCCAAATGATAATCTTCTTCAGAAAACATATAGAAAGCTTGCCCAAGCTCTTCTTCTGCTTCTTCTACGGAAATAAATTCAGAAGAAAAATTATCCTCCATATCTGTAATTTCTATCTCTTCCGGAATATCAAGTGTGAATGTATCTTCTGTAAAATCAGGCGAAAAGTCCAGCTCTGTATAAACTGATTCCATTTTAGAATCACCTGTTTCTGAAATGGTTTTTAGAATTATCCACGTTTCCTTATCTACCCAAATCTCCATATCTCCCATTAAACTATTCGCTTCTTTCGCCTCCAGCTTCATATGAAAGGTATCTCGATCCAATAATTGTTCGTCTCCAATTACTTCATAGTCATGAGAGTCTTCCATTCCAGCCAGCATATTTTGAAAAATCTCTTTTGGACTGATTTGAATACCTTCGAAAACGGATGTATCCATTTCCTGCGCTGTTCCGTCACTTTTATTATACATCACCATTTTTTCACCATTATTAAGCGTCTCTATTTCTTCTTCCCCTGCTTCTATATCTCCACGCATGATTATTTTCCGATTATTTCCTGAAGCGTATTCTTCCATTACCGATTCCTCTATGATGTCTTCTCCCTCATATACTGTCATTTCAGATTTTCCATAAAATTCATCTATTTCCTCTACCTCTGTTTCCACCACATTATGAATAATCTCCTCTGCAGATACCTCCACATTTTGTGAACATCCACCTAATACCAGAAACAAAATACTAGCTGCTATCAAGCTTGCTTTCCATCTAAATTTAGACATAATTTATCTCCTCTCTTTAATCCAGCAGGCAAACAACGTTCCTTTTCCTGCTGTTGACCAGATATTTATTTTTCCTTCATGGTTTTCCATAATAAATTTTGCAATACTTAAGCCAAGGCCTGAGCTTGTTCCTTTCCCTCTGGAAATATCATCTTGATAAAATGGTTCAAATACTTTTTTCATCTGGCTTTCTTCCATTCCTTTTCCTTCATTTTGAATCAGAAGTACCGTTCCATCTGTTCTCCACAGATTTACTTCTTCTTTTAATTCAGGGAAAACCCAATCTGGCAGTGATTTTGTTGATGCTATTGCCCCTATCCAAATTTCACCATGCTCTGGTGTATGACGAATACTATTATCCATGAGATTATCTACCAGCCGAATCATTTGTTTTGGATCCAATTCATAAGCGTTTCTAACATGCCATTCAGTAGTTAACTGAATATTTTTCTTCGCACAGGGTTCTTCATAGCCTGAAAATAACATGTCAAAAAACTCTTCTCCATTTACTTGCACCGGTTGGAGAATATTCTTAGAGGATTGCAGTGCTGTGAAAATAGATAAATCATCAATCAATTGCTTCATATGATTTAATTTATCATTGAGAATCAATTGGTATTCTGTCCTTTCTTCCTTTGATAAATCATGATTTTCCATAGCCTCCGTATATGTGCGGATTACCGTCAGAGGTGTTTTTAAATCATGTGATAAAGCAGCTACCATATATTCTTTTTCTTCCTGCTGTTTGACAAGTTCCTCTCTTGTTTCCGTAATTTGTTTTTTCATTTCCTCAAATTGGTTATTTAATTCTCCAATTTCATCTTTTGATTGATTTAGTTTTTTATCTGTATTTTTCCCAACAGCAAAAGCTTGCATATGCGCTTGTAACTGATGCAGCGGGCGATTCAGTTTACGGTTTATCGCTCGTATGACAATAACATAGAGCAGAATGAAAAAAATCCCTGAAAGAATGATTGTAAGTAATAGCTGCTGATTGGAGGTCTCAACCCAATCCGTTCTTCCTTGTGTAATTTCGTAAACACCAGTCAGCTGTTCATTCTCATCAAATACAGGCCTCTTATACACATACGTTTTTGGTCGTCTCTGCATCTCATTTAGATTTTTAAGTATTCTATCCTGATTTTGTAATGGATAATATCCAGTATTCCCCTCCATCGTTGAGAATACATGAAGGCCATCATAACGATATAAATCGATGCTCAGATTATCATCACCAATCTCTGTTAATTCTTGAAAACGGTTATTATCCAAAGATTGATATAAAGAAACATCATTCAAAGTCTCATTTAGATTGGAAACTAGTATTTGAAAATCAACATATTCTTTTAAATTTTCTTCTTGATTATAACTCTGTAAACTGACATAAAGCAGATACACCGCCACAACCGGCAGCAGCATCACCACAAGATGGCTCACCATCAGCCAATTTTTAATCTTCATGATAACGGCTCTCCTACAAAACGATAGCCTGCTCCCCAAACTGTTTGAATAAATTTCGCCTGTTTTCCAGTATCCTTTAATTTCGTGCGAAGACTCTTAATATGCACGGTCACCGTATTATTACCGTTCACATTTTTCAGCTGCCAAATATGCTCATAAATGTGTGCTTTCTCAAACGTAATAAACGGATTCCGGGCAAGTAAGAATAAAATTTCCTTTTCCTTCGCCGTCAGAACAAGAAGCTCACCCTCCAAAAATACTGCGTCATTTAAGAAATCAATCGCTAATCCATGTGCATACTGTGACATTTGCGCATCATAGCTTTTACTTGTATAACGCTGATATCTTCTTAAATGGGATTGAACCCGCGCCGTTAATTCCTTAAGACTGAACGGCTTGGTTAAATAATCATCTGCACCTAAATTCAATCCGCGTATTTTACTGTCATCCTCTCCTTTTGCACTGACGATTAATAAGGGTACATCGCTTTCCAAACGGATTTTTTCACACAGATCATAGCCATCCATCTCCGGCATCATCAAATCAACAAGTATGATGGAAAAGTCACCTGCTTTAAAATCCTCCCAGCCTTCTACACCAGTAGATGCCCATGTCGTTTGAAACCCTTCCCTGTCCAGATGATCCTTCATAATCCGGGCAATTTCATAATCATCTTCTACAATTAAAATGTTTGTTCTCTCTTCCATTGGAACCCCTCTCTCTGACTACTTTGAGTATAAATCATGCATGACGCTGTCTTTGAATTCTTTATTTTTAGTTAATAATTTCTATGTAAGAACGCGTTACAGTTTTCCCTTGCTGTAACGCGTTCTTTGATTAATCTCTGTCATAAGGCAAAAATACCGTTACGGTGGTGCCACGACCTTTTTCTGATTGTACCGAAATAGCCCCCTGATGCAGCTTGGCGATTTGCAGGGCAATGCTCATGCCAAGCCCTGTCCCTTCATTTCTTTCCTCTGTATTGGTGCCGCGATAATAGCGGGTGAACAAATGCTTTTGCGTTTCCTCATCCATTCCCGTTCCATTATCGGTAATTCTGATTTCCAGTGCTTTTTCTTCTTCAGATTGAGCAACTTCTACCTTTACAGCAGTTTCTGGCGGATTATGCTTCCAGGCATTATACATCAGATTATCAATCATTCTTTCAAACAACCGTTCATTCACTTCTATTTTTCTATCTGATTGAATCGGTTCATATACAACTGGATAATCCTTAAAGGTAACATCCTTTTGAAACTTCTCTAAAATTTGTTCCATATATTCATTGATACTCACCGAGTTAAACGTTAAGCTGCTGGCATCATTTTTCAATCGAAAGCTGAGCGTAAAATCTTCAATTAGATCTACCATATAATCACTTTTTTCAGTGATGGTATCTCCAATCTCTTGAAGCTCCTGCTTCGACCAATCGTATTCCTTATTTCCCAGCAAGCGCCCATAGCCCTCCATGGTGGTCAGAGGTGTGCGGAGGTCATGGGAGATCCCTGCCACCCATTCCTCTCTGCTTTTTTCCAGCTGTTCTCTTTCTTTTCGGGAAGCATCCAGCTTTTCTGCCATCTCATCAAATGCCTGAAAAACCTCTTTATACAACTTATATCTTCTTTTTAATTTGCCATTTTTTCGATATACTTTTTTCTTCTCCTGTGCTGTTAAAACTTCCTTATAGTTTCCATCCCCCATCCGGTTGAGCCAATTTGAAAAAATAAACAAAGGGCTTCCATAACGAAAACTCGTCCAAAAAGAGATTAAGAATGTTACTAGCAATATAACCCCAGTTAAACCAACGAATACTAGCGTAATATCTCTATACAATGTTAATGGCATATCCTGACTTTGTTCATTTGAAGTATATAAAATCCACGAATTACCTGAACCTCTATCTAGGTAAGTATACTGTTTTTCAGTGAAAAGATCGGGAGAAGTGTCTTTTTCAATTATTTCTAATGGCTGCCCTTCTATTTGCTCCTGATTACCAAACTGTTGAATAATAGCTCCTGTTTCATCATAAATAGAAAGTGTTCCTTCAAGCTGGTTTAATTTCTCTTCCACCTCAGGCTGGTCTGTTTCGGAAATTCTGCCGTTTGCATTCGTATTTTCTGATAATTCATTAATAAGAATTTTTCCTGGTTCTTGGTAACCTAGCACAAATAAATATGCATCGTCACTCGCAAATAAAAGCTCTTCTAATGTATATTTGATAGCATATTCCCCTAGCTGCTCTCTCTCCTTCATTTGTACAATGTCAAAACTGCTGTAATTCTCTTTTATATCTTCCGGTACATTTGCAGATTCAACCACTTTTCCCTCTTCATCAATAATTTGCAGCCACGTTTTCTCAGGTAATGCATCGCTGATTTCGTTCCCAAATTCTTTATATTCGTACGGATCGCCAATCTCAATTGCAAGTTCTTCTAGCTGCGTTTGATAATAATCCTCATCTCTTTCCACATTAGAAAGGGAATACAAACCGATAAAAAAAGCAGCGACTACAACAACAATCATCAACAAAGAAATAAACCCAAACTGAATTGAAAAATGAAAAAACAACCGGCTCCGTAATTTCTTCATGAGACATTTCCTTTCACCAATTTATACCCCAATCCCCGAACAGTGAGTAAAAATTCTGGTTTACTCGGATTGACCTCAATTCTTTCTCTGATTCTTCTAATATGTACCGAAACCGTATTCTCATCTGCAAAATGTTCAAAGCCCCAAACCGCCTCCAATAAATCTGCTTTGGAAAAAATTCTATTTGGATGCTTACATAAATAAAGAAGCAGCAAATAGACCTGTGTCGGGCATGGAACATCCTCTCCATTAACCGTTAACATACCTGCGCTTTCATCTAGCACAAAACGACCGAAGTTATATTTGCTGGATTTCTCTGGTATAGCGGCTTCTGTTTTAGCAGATCTTCTTAAATACGCTTTAATCCTTGCCGCCACCTCTAACGGATTAAATGGTTTGGTGACATAATCATCACCCCCTGTTGCAAATCCTGTTAACACATCTAAATCAGAAACTTTTGCCGTTAAAAAGAGAATATACGCATTTGTCAGCTCTCTGATTTTCGGGCAAAAATCAAAGCCGCTCCCATCCGGAAGCATGACGTCCAAAATAATCACTTCTATTTTATGTTGCTTTAATATCTGAATGGCTTCCTGCCCGGTATAAGCTTTATGTACACGCTGAAATCCTTCTTTCTTCAGCATCATTTCTAACATAGTTACAATTGCTTTCTCATCATCCACAATCAAAATATCTGTTTGATCCTCCATGTATGACACCTCCATTGGTATCGTACCATAGCAAGTTTACGAACAGTTGAACAAATCGAAGCTTTTTTAATTTATTGGTAATGTTCTGTTCAACTAGCAGACAGCTGCGTTTGCTAGAGTGAACGTAAAGAAACATAAGAAGGAGTAGTGGATATGAAGCACCAAGCAGAAACGGTTTTAACAGCCATTGGCATTTTATTATTTGGCGTACTATTCGCAGGAAGCATCCTGTTGTATGGCAATGTCGAAGGAAGCCCCAAGACACTGGAGTTAGTCCAGTCTTTTATGGAGGATGAAAATATAGTTGAATTCAGCGAACAACAAATCATCACTTATATAGGTTATTTATTTATCTATTTAGCTGTCATTTCCTTCACCTGGATAATCTTAGGGTCCGCAGCTATTTACTTATTGAAAAAAGAAACCAGAGGAAAATCGGCTGGGGTTCTATTAATTGGAATAGCCATACTTGGCACGCTTTCAACAATCGGTTTAGGGATTTTTGGCGGTATGATCTATTTGATTGCCGGAATCATGGTGATAACCCGCAGCGCTTCTGCCAGCAAGCATACCTAGGAAACGAGGAGATGAATTTATGTTTACAGTCGCTTTTAGAGAGTTTAAAAGTTTATTTACGAGCATTCGCTCAGGTTTAATAATTGCCGTCTTATTTGGTGTCACAGTCGGTGCTGCCAGATTAGTCCGCCAATTTGAAGCTCCCCTTCAGGATTTAGGACTTGGACAGGATGCTTACGTGATGGGATTAATGCTCTTATTGATTTTAGCCGCGCCTTTGTTTGTAACCAGCTTATCCCACAACATCGTCAATAAAGAAATGGATACACGAACCATCCGTTTTTTAGCAACAAAGACAAGTCGGAATCATATTATTCTTGGCAAATTTATCGGGAGTTTTTTATTTTGGGCTGTATGCCTTACTGTCGCTTTGTTACTTATCATTCCATTTTCAAAATCGTTTTCTATTTTAAATCTGATTCAAGCGATTATTTTTGTGTCTTACTTTATCGGCCTGACACTATTTCTATCAACCGTTATTCCAAAGCCATCTTTAAGTATGTTTTTAGGAATCATTATTTCGGTTGCTCTGCCGGTGCTTGGTTTATGGAGTACAGGGACAGACAATCTTTTTGTGAAGGCCATTGGCTATATTACACCTTATTTTTATTACATACAGGAAGAAACGCACAGTTACTATGCTTATTTCGTAGTGCTTTTCCCCGTTTTATTTATTGTATTAAGCTTATTCATCTTTAGAAAGAGGGATTTATAAATGGAAGCTTTGCAAACACATCAGTTAACTAAAACATACGGAAAGAAAATAGTTGTCGATTCCGTTGATTTACACATTCCCGAGGGTACGATTTTTGGCTTTCTCGGGAAAAATGGAGCAGGTAAATCCACGTTTATTAATATGGTAACCGGGCTTATCAAGCCCAGCTCCGGTTCCTTTGAAGTTTTAGGTCAGCCTGAAAAAAGGCTGGAATCGATTCAAAAAGAAATTGGTGTACTGCCGGATTACTCTACCTTTTATGATGATTTAACAGCATACCATCATTTAAACTACTTTCAAAAATTAGTCAAACAATCGCTTTCCAAACAGGATATTATCCATGTTCTCACCCAAGTCGGTTTAGAGGACGCTGTCCATGTCAAAGTGAAAAAGTATTCGTTTGGAATGAAAAAGAAACTGGGCATCGCTCAAAGCATTATTCATCAGCCTAAGCTGCTCTTTTTAGACGAACCAACATCCGGCGTGGATGCCAACGCCGTTTTGAACATTCATGCATTAATCAAGGAAATTGCTGCACAAGGAACTACGATTCTATTAACCTCTCACAATTTAAATGAAGTAGAGAAATTATGTGATGAGATTGCGATTATGAACAAGGGAAGCATTCAAACACAGGGAACGATGAAACAGCTGCGGGAACAGTATCAGCAGGACATCGTGATTCATATTCATCATCGCTCCCTCTCTGAAAAGGAGCAAGTACACTTACAGACTTCCTTCACAGAGCTTGTCGAAAAAATTCAAATCGAAGAAACATCTTCCGAAATCATTGTGGCTTCAAAAGAGTATATTCCGCATGTAAATAAACAATTTGTAAGACAGGACATCGATGTATTTCGGTTAGAAGTAGAAGAACCGTCCCTTGAGGAAATTTTTCTTAATCTAGAGTAAATGAAGTCTGTATAACAAAGCAGGAAAAATGAAAGGTGATTTAATTTGATAAAAGACATTCCAGCACCACAACGCAAACTATCCAAATATAGTATCAAGGTTTGGCTTATGAATGAAGTCCTTTCGAATGTAATTGGTTTAGGTATACTTGGTCTATTCCTCTATCTTAGCTATTATTTTTCATGGAGAGAATGGATAGTTTGGATCATCATGGGGCTGATTTTGTTCACGATTATTGATATGAGCTTCACCCCTTTCAAGCTCCAAAGACGGTATCAGCATTGGCGTTTTGGGGTCAGTGAGGAATTTTTACAATTAAGGTCAGGAGCGCTTTTTCAAAAACATCAGATGATACCCATGACGAAGATCCAATCCGTATCCATTCATCAAGGACCATTCATGAGAAAATATCAGCTTTATCAGCTGAAGGTCAACACGATAACAACAAAGCATACCATTCCCGCCTTAGATGAAACAGAGGCCATGGAACTGCGACAGCAAATCGCAACCTATGCGAATGTAAAGGAGCGGGACGCATGAATCAAGAAAAACGGTATCATCCCCTGCTTATGATCTACGATATTTGGCGCTTGATTAAAAACATGTTCTTCTTATTCTTGTTTTTATTTATTATTCGAGCAAATTCTGATTTTTGGCTGTTTACCTATGGACGTTTGGCAATCGTTTTGATATTTATGCTTATTCTTTTGGCCATTCCCATTCGATGGTTTACCAGCAAATATAAAGTTGGAAATGAAAATCTGCAGCTAAACCGGCGTCTCGTGATAACAAGCAGCCGAACGATACCCTATGCAACAATTCAGCATACCAGGCGGAAAGCTTCCCTATTCCATCGCATGGTCAACATGACCTCACTTACGTTGGAAACGAGTACAGCTGGAGATAATAGCACGGTAACCTTTCATGTTCTAACACAGAAAGAAGCACAGGAAATGGAAAAACACATTCGTGCAACAAGAAGCTTGAACCGTTCAGAAAATACCTATGAGAAAGAATTCCCGGGCCCGGTATCTGAAAACATTCAAACAGATACGTATAATGCAGATCCTATCGTTCATTTCTCGCCGACAGCCTATGATATTTTCAAAGCTTCCTTAGCATCCTTTAGTTTTATAGCTGTGTTTCCCATTGTATGGTCGCTTCTATCAAACTTCATACAATTCTTTTCTTTCGGCGCACAAGCGGAAGATGTGTTCACCGATATTCTGGACGCTTGGCCCTGGTGGATTATTCTCGTTTCCATCATCTTGATCATACTGATTGCGATAGCTGCCGGCACCGTGTTAACCATATTTCGATTTGGCAAATATGAAATTGCTTCTGATATCGAAAAGATTTACGTTACACAGGGATTTTCAGAGAGAACTACCTTTCGTATTTCCAAAGCAAATGTGCAAGCTGTCAGCGTACATCAATCATGGATCAAACGAGCTCTTGGAATTGCGGAAATAAAATTGATTTGTGCAGGAAATACAGGCAGTGAAGATGCAGAAGTGAACAGACTGTATCCTTTTCTTCCTGTACAGCGTGCATACACAATGATTGAAGAAATATTACCGTCTTATCAGGTAACTTCAGAAATGAATCGTTTGCCTAAACAAGCTTGGCTGCTTCAGATGCTAAAGCCCAGCTGGGTTTGGATGATTGCAACAGGCTTGCTTTATTATGTTAAACCTGACTTTTTAGGCTTGGAAATACCCTGGTGGATATTTTCTGTCTTTATTTTCATTCTGGTAATCATGTCAAGACTGCTTTATTTCTATCAGACGCGCTATACAGTGAACGACTCCATTGTACAGATTAAGACTGGCGGTTTTAATACAAAATTTTTCTTATCTAAGAGAACTAAAATAGCGGAATTGCAGCTGACACGTCATATCGTACAGCAAAAGCTGGGATTAGCTTCTATCGTAGTAAGCAATCGCGCAAGACCTGTTATGTATACAAGGATCAACAACCTTCCCATTGGATGGTGCCAAGATTTTAGCAGATGGTATACGTTAAAGAGATAGTGCATCCGCATTTATTTAGAGTTGAAAGCTTCTGCTTACATCTCAAAACAGGCGTGATTCCTCCATCATAGAATGACAGAGGAATCACGCCTGTTCCTTTCATGAAGCACTATTTTTGCTTTTTAAAAGAAGTAAAAAAGAACCTTGCTTCCTATTGCTAATAATAAGGAAACATAAGAAAAAACCTGTTCAGCTTTCGTTTTATTTCTGACAAAACAAATGATACTTATCATCAAAAAATAGAATGGGAAAAATCACGGATATATTTCTGGAAAAGCGGCAGGTTTCATGATGGCCATGATACCTGTTAAAAAATAGATATTCGTATTCCTTTTTCCTTCCATGCGGGCATTTTGTTTATCCTAACAGATCCTTCATATCCTACACAAATGATGTAAATAATAATTTTTAGGGTATAACATAGTAAGGTAACCGTAAATAACGATGAATGATGTATTGAAGGAGGGTGATATATCATGAAAATATTCCAAAGTATCTTATCTGGTTTCTGCTTTGTAATGATTTATGTCCTTATTATACTTTGCGCACCACTCATTCTAACATTACTTCATCTGTTAGGTCTGCCTCAGCATGCTTCTATCTTTGGCTCCGGTTTATTTGAAATGGAGACGAGTCAAGGCGGATTTTACTCTCAAATATCTTTATTAGGATGTTTTCTCTCCTTTTTCACGGGGGCAATCTTTTACTATATTTTATATCCGATAAAGGAAAAGCGCAGAAAATAATAGCCGAATTGTCTATTTTAATAAACGCAAAAAGTTTCCCCTGACCTTTCCGTTAATGGGAAGGTCTGAGGAATCTTTTGATAAAGAAACGCATACCTATTGCCCGCTGTTTTTCTGTATAATCCCGCTTTCCAATATTTGAATAATTCTTTCTGTCTCTATCTCTTCTTCATCCCAATTTATTTCCGGAAGAAACACATAACGCGCCACAATATACGATAAGATCGATGTAGCAACCGTGCGTATAATTGTGTCTGTCTTCATGTCAGCCAGCTGTCCTTTGTCTTGATAATACGTGACGATTTCCCTCAGTTTATCAAAAATATCATTCCCTACATATTCAATAAACTTTTCTTTTAAATCGGGATGAAACGGAATTTCTTGCACTAAAATCTTTAACATCGGCAAATTCTTTTGGATGAATTCTTTTCGATTCTCAATCATCGCCCGAATAAAATCTTGAATATATTCAAATTCCTGATCAAGCACCTTATTCAGATCTTTTTTTATCATGGGAGCAAGCCATTTCACCATCATTGGCGAAACAACCGCCATCAGCAGTCCTTTTTTCGATTTAAAATGCTTAAAAATCGTTCCTTCTGCCACCTCTGCTTTCGTGGCAATTTCACTCGTTGATGTGCCTGCATACCCTTTTTCTGCAAATAAATCCGTTGCAGCTTCTAATATTGCGATTTGTTTTTTCGTTAATTTTGGTTCATTGTTTTCCATTTTAACTCGCCTCTTATCACGTTAGACATATCTATCTATACTATATCGGATAAGTTACTGGTTTGTCATGAATAAAGGGATGATTTGATAACTTTATTCGCAGCTTGGTTGCAAAGTGGATTGATTGTTTGATAGCTCTTTCCATCTCTAACAGATTTGTCTCATCTACCGAATAATCTAAAAGCTTATTACAATCCTTCAAATCAATAATTGCTTGTTTTTATATCCTGCTCTTCACATTATTCTTTGGGAAATCTTCTATATCCTTATACATCTCTATAAGCACATTTCTTTAACAAATCATTTTAATTGTAAAGCTTGCTTCTTATAATCAAAAAAATTCATTTTGAAATAAAATGAAACTTCGCCAATATGATAAACTTGCTTTAAGTATCAAGATAAAACGAAATGTCAATTAGTGGAGTTTTCAGAATCATTAACAATGATAATAAATTTTTTATTATGAAGGGACGTGATTTTTTGAAGTTTATTGACATGAACGGTAAGAAGATAGAAATTCTATCTAAAAGGAATGGTAAACCAGCAATACTTATTTTGGCTGGAATGGGGTCTCCTTTTTATGAATGGGAAGAAATTATCTCTGCTCTCGAGGAAAACAGTCAAATTATCATGTTTCATCGTCCAGGGCTAGGTGAAAGTGAGTTCACTAATACAAAAAAGTCTACTGAAAATGTTACAAAAGAAATTATACAGATACTAGAGAAATTAAATATAACCGAGCCTGTCGTTCTTATAGGACATTCCTATGGCGGTTTATGTGCACAGCATTTATCAAAAATATATCCAAATAAAATAAGAGGATTATTACTATTAGTGATGTTAGTCTAATAATTGGACATACCAAATGGGGTTTTTTATACTAAATATAATAATCTTTAGGAGTGTCCAGGATGGTAAAACGATATGATAAAGAATTTAAAGTATATGCAGTAAAATTGGTAGTGGAAGATGGAAGAAAAGCAACCGAAGTAGCAAGAGAATTAGACTTAGTACCCCAGACGCTGCACAAATGGGTAGCCAGGTATAAGGAAGAACAAGAGGATAGTTTTGTAGGTAGCGGAAACCGCAGCCCCAAAGATCAAGTGGAATATGAAAAAGATAAGCGAATCCGTGATTTGGAAGAGGAGGTAGCTATCTTAAAAAAGGCAATGGGCATCTTCGCCAAAAAGTAGAGGTAATCTATGCATTTATCCATAAACACCGCCACGAATTTCGTGTCGAGAAGATGTGCCAAGTATGAGGTGTTTCCAAGAGTGGCTATTATGAGTGGAGAAATCGTCCTGTCAGCGATCGAGCCAACCGTAAACAAAAACTGACGGCCCGAATAAAACGTGTATTTATTGAGTCGAAAAAAAGATATGGAAGTCCTAAAATCACCCAGGTTTTACGTGGTGAAGGGACACCTGTTTCCCAAAAAACAGTGTCTCGTATTATGAAGGAAAATGGCTTGCATTCGAAAACGGTGAAGAAATATAAAGCGACAACGAATTCCAAGCATTCGCACCCTGTCTATCCGAATTTACTAAACCAAAATTTCCAGGCAGATAAACCAGGAAAAGTATGGGTAAGTGATATAACTTACATTTGGACCAAAGAAGGATGGCTGTATTTAGCGACCGTAATGGATTTATTTTCTAGAAGGATTATTGGCTGGGCAATGAGTCATCGGATGACCAAAGAATTAACACTCACAGCTTTAAGACGGGCTATTAATCAGCAAACGCCGCAAGAAGGCTTGATTCATCATTCCGATAGAGGCAGTCAATATGCAGCTAAGGAGTATCAAGCACTAATAAGAAAACATCATATCATCACAAGCATGAGCCGGAAAGGCAACTGTTATGACAATGCTTGTATCGAATCAATGCATTTGATACAAATGCTGAATAAATTTAATCAAGACAAATAACACCAAAATATAGATGGCAACCAGCAGCCGGAAGGAGACATCTGCACTAAAT
Source organism: Oceanobacillus oncorhynchi (assembly GCF_000821065.1). GTDB lineage: Bacteria > Bacillota > Bacilli > Bacillales > Amphibacillaceae > Oceanobacillus > Oceanobacillus oncorhynchi. The sequence continues at coordinate 3,206,415 of NZ_CDGG01000001.1, read as the reverse complement.
GGCAATTGAACAAATACTTCATCGTCTAATAAATTCCCCACAGCAATCAAGAATGACATGAATCCAAAATAAATTAATTAGGTTTGCCGCTTCCCTTTATTCATAAGGAAAATGGCAAAAGCATACAGGGCATGCAAGAATAGAATGATAATAACGGTTAACTGAAGGAAGCGGGACAGATTGGTTTCCTGATTGACATCTTCTGCCGTTCCATAGGAAACCGTCTGATCTACTCCACCTGCAAACGGAAGCTCATGATTCGAAATTTGCAAGATAATTTCCAGTTCACGCTTATCCGGATCCGCATAAAACAGACTGGTAATCGGCCCGCGGATATGTGACTGTTCCGTTTTCTCGGCAGTTGGGTAATTCACCGATTCTACAAGCTGACCATTTACCCTGATATTAACTGCCGTATGTATGTTATTCAGACGGAGTCCCAGAAAAGGAGGACTCGCATCCGGTAGCAACACCTTCAAATAATAACTGCCATATCCCAAGCTGTTTTCCTGATTTGCATTAACCATCCTCAGCTCATTTTGCCAATCACCAGGAACCTGAATCAACGTTTGGTCCGCCGCAGAAGAATTAGCTGGTGTATCTATGAATTGATTGGGGTAAAAAACCCACCCCCCATTAAAGAAATCGTCTCTTTGTCAGAAAAATCCCAATCTGTTAAATCAAGCACGCCCTCTGTGATGACAGGCTGCTCTCCTTTGTTATGGTAATTAATCCACATGAATCGAAAACTGATCAGGCACGTAAAAAATAATAATAAAATGGCAAAAACCTTGAAGTATGTATAGGTATTCTTATTTTTCATCGCAGCGACCGCCCTGCCGTTATTTGTTAAAGAACAGCCTTTTTTATAAGAATCAGCACCCATTGAGGGGTGCTGAACGACAGCAAGATTGCTCCATTCCAGAACATCTCACTTCACGACTTGGCCAATTCTTTTATATTTTTTAGAATAAAATCTATCATAAAAAGCATGGTATATTAACAAGATTCTCTCTTTTTCTAGTATTATAGCAAATAATACTACATAAAACCCTGCAGAATGAATATAAAGTCATGAAAAATACCTATTCCCTATTTTATAAAAGACAGTTGTCACTCATATAAATACATACCATAACAAGATTTTTTTATTCCATTTCTTTAAAATGTTCTTCAATCACATACGCTGTTTCTTCAATCGATTTATCTGTCACATCAATCGTAAAAATACCAAATCGTTTGAAAACCTGTTGTGAATAGTCGAGTTCGTTATATATTTTTTCTAAATCGGTATAACTGGTGGAATGATTTAAACCTAATGAATCTAAACGATTACTTCTAATTCTAGATAAATTATCTGGATGGCAAACTAACCCCACCAGCTTATGCGGATCTACATCTTCCAGTATCTGTGGTAAGGGAACCTCCGGAATCAGAGGTAAATTGGAAACTTTATACCCTTTATTCGCTAAATACATACTTAATGGTGTCTTTGAGGTTCGTGATACACCTAACAACACTAAATCGGAATCTATAAAGCCTTGCGGGTTCTTGCCATCATCATATTTGACCGCAAATTCAATAGCTGCGATGCGGTTAAAGTATTCCGTATCTAATTTATGAACTGTTCCAGGTTCTTCAATGGGACTTGAACCGGTTCTTGCTTGAATCATTTCAAAAAATGGGTGCATCAAATCTAAATACATGAGACCTGTCTGCTGACTGAAATTTCGGGCAGTTTCAGCTAGACGATGATTAACTAAGGTGCTAACAACAATCGCTTTATCCTTTAAGGCATCCTGCAAAATTCCCAATAACTCCTCTTCTCGATTTACTAATGGAAAGCGATAGCTTTTATTAAAATTCAAATCCGGATATTGTGCACTGACGGCTGTTAGTAACTTTTGTGATGTTTCTCCGAGTGAATCAGAAATAGAGTAGATGATGATTTCATTTTTCATAATAGATGGATATCCCCTTTTATTTATTTATTTATTTAATTCTGCATTTCTGGCTTGCTGCGTAATGTAATTAAGTATTCGAGACTTCGTAATTTTACCAATCACTTTTTTGTGATTTTCTTCTTCAACGACTGGCAGTGAATCAACTTCAAAATCTTGTAAGATAGTGGCTGCTTCCAGTATATTGATATTTTTTTGACAGACTTTAATATGCGGCATTCGTGTCATACACACTACAACTGGCGTATTATCAATATCTGAATTTAATGATGCCCTTAATAAATCCTTCCTGGATAAAACACCCACGAGAAGTTTTTCTTCATCCAACACGTACAGGGAACCAACATCATAAATAAACAAATTAGTGATAGCATCTCGAATCGATGTATTTTGGTTAATCACTAAGGGTGGAATCATAATTTCATCGATTTTCGTATCAAAGGTCTTAAAAAAGAAAAAGGCTTCTAAATCCGAACCTGAATACGTATAGCCGATTTTAGGTGTAGCTTGTAAAACACCTGCTAATGTCAAAAACGATAAATCTGAACGTAACGTAGCTCTAGAAACATCTAACAGCTCAGATATTTTTTCCCCGCTGACCGGCTGATAATCTTTTACTAATTGGATGATTTGTTCTTGTCTTTCACTTAATTTCATACTTGGACCTCCAAATAAAGCTATCAAACAATGTTAATATTTTATTTTCATTATACACATATTAATGAATCTTTTAAACTAATAATCACATATTTATGTATTGACACACATATTTTTGTCATATATGATGATTATTAAATAAATGTGACATACAATTAAATCATTGGAGGTTTCTTATGGAAAAATTAATTTATACATTTGATGAAGGACGAAGCGGGAACAAAGAATTGCTGGGCGGCAAAGGAGCCAATCTTGCAGAAATGACTCATTTGGGATTACCTGTACCTGAGGGCTTTACGATTACTACAGAATGTTGTATGAATTATTTAGCAGATGCTTCCTTTTTTGAAAAGCAATTAAAAGCAGAAGTTTTGAAAGCGATTCAAAATTTAGAGTCAGAAACAGGGAAATCTTTTACATCTACTGAAAATATTCTATTAGTTTCTGTTCGAAGCGGCGCTGTCTTTTCCATGCCCGGCATGATGGATACCATTTTAAATCTTGGCTTAAATGATCATAGAGTTCAAGATTTTGCCAAATTGACCAATGTGAACTTTGCCTATGACTGCTACCGCCGTCTCTTGCAAATGTTCGGTGATGTCGTTTACGGAATCCATAAAGAACAATTCAATGTGTTGCTGCATCAAATGGAGAAGCGTTTGAATAAAAAAGTAACTGATTTTAACGAAGCAGAGCATGTAGAATTGATTGAATCGTATAAGAATTTGTTCTCTAAGAATAAAGTAGCCTTTCCACAGGATCCAATGGAGCAATTATTCGAAGCAACGAAGGCTGTTTTCAAATCCTGGAATAACCAGCGGGCGAAGGTATATCGCGACCTGCACAATATTCCTCATCATTTAGGAACAGCGGTTAATGTCCAGTCAATGGTCTTTGGCAACAGCGGTGAGGAAAGCGGAACAGGAGTGGTCTTCACTCGCAATCCTTCTGTCGGTGATAATAAATTATTTGGTGAATTTCTAATCAATGCGCAGGGAGAGGATGTCGTTGCAGGGATTCGTACACCGGAGCCGATTGAATCTTTGCAAACCATTTTGCCAGAAGCTTATAATGATTTTATTAAACATTCTCATAAACTGGAGCAGCACTATAAGGATATGCAGGATATCGAATTTACAATCGAAAATGGTAAGCTGTATATTCTGCAGACCAGAAATGGAAAACGCACCGCCAAAGCTACCTTGAAAATAGTTTTAGATTTAGCAGCTGAAGGTTTAATCTCAAAGGAAGAAGCGATTATGCGCGTCTCTCCTGAGGTGATCGATCAATTGATTCATCCGGTCTTTGATACCGAAAAACTGACAGCAGTGGATGCTTTCGCAACAGGTTTACCTGCCAGTCCAGGCGCAGCAACCGGATCAATCGTCTTTACAGCTGATAAAGCAAAAGAATACACTGCTTTAGGAAAAAAAGTGATTCTGGTTCGTCAAGAAACCTCGCCAGAAGATATTGAAGGCATGGTGGTCAGCGAAGCAATTGTTACGAGCCGCGGCGGAATGACATCGCACGCAGCAGTTGTTGCCAGAGGAATGGGAACTTGCTGTGTCACCGGCTGTGAAGCATTAACAGTCAATGAAAGTGCCAAAACTGTATTATGTGGTAACCATACCCTGACGGAAGGCGATATGATTTCTGTTGACGGCAGTACTGGAAGTTTATATCTAGGGGAAATCCCGACAATTGTTCCTGAAAACGATCAGAGCTTGCAGCAATTACTTACTTGGGCAGACGAATGCGCTGAGTTGAAGGTTCGTGCGAATGCTGAAACATTACAAGACTTACAAACAGCGATTGATTTTGGTGCAACAGGAATTGGTTTAGCCCGAACAGAGCATATGTTTTTTGGGGAAGAGCGTGTACTGGAAATGCGCCGCTTGATTCTCGCTAAAGATGAAGAGGAAGTCCAGGCCGCTTTAAATAAATTACTAAGCTTCCAGCAAGAAGATTTCTATCAAATGTTAAAAACAGTTCAAGATAAACCAATGGTGATTCGTTTGCTTGATCCGCCAATGCATGAATTTTTGCCGCATGATGCCAATGAAATCAAGTCATTGGCTGATCAACTAAACAGATACCCGTCTGCTGTGGAGAAACAAATCGAAAAATTACAAGAAACCAACCCAATGCTGGGACATCGGGGCTGCCGCTTAGGTATTACTGAACCACTTATTTATCAAATGCAAGTCAAAGCGATTTTCAATAGTGCCATTCAATTAGCAAAAGAAGGCTTGACGATTTGTCCAGAAATCATGGTTCCTTTAATTTCAGAAAAAGCCGAGCTGGACTACGTTAAAAGCTTTTTAACCGAAACCATCGAAGCTACATTCAAGGAGCATCAAATGGAGCCCTTCCCTTACGAAATCGGGACCATGATCGAATTACCGCGCGCATGTATCATTGCTGACCAATTAGCAGAAAATGCCGATTTCTTCAGCTTCGGTACCAATGATTTAACTCAAATGACATTTGGATTTTCTCGCGATGATATCGGTAAGTTTATCAATACCTATAAAGAAAAACAGATTATGCAGCAAGACCCGTTCCAGGTTCTGGATCAAAGCGGTGTCGGCGAATTGATTAAGCTCGCTGTCGACAAAGCAAGACAAACGAAAGAAAACATGATGATCGGTATTTGCGGCGAAGTTGGCGGCAATACAGAATCGATTGCTTTCTTCCAACAAATCGGCATTGATTATGTTTCTTGTTCACCATACCGTATTCCAGCCGCTCGTTTAGCTGTAGCGCAAGCAGTATTAAAATAGAAAAACATACTATAAAAAATAGCAGCACAGACCAAAGCCATGGTCTGTACTGCTATTTTTTATAGTAGAGATGAAGGAAAGCTGACCAGCTCCTTGGAATCATTGTCAAATTCGGATTATAAATCAGCTTAGCCTCCCCTCTTATTTGAACCAGCATAAAATTAGCTTTAATATCCTTTTTGAATATCCACCTTATTTTCCAAGTCCTGCCCTGCTTCCACTCTTTTCAGGGTGTCAACAAAGCAATCCGCCGCTTCTTTTGCCGTTGTCACAGCAGATATATGAGGTGTTATTGTAATAGCAGGATGCTCCCAGAATGGATGCGATGCAGGCAACGGTTCTTCATGGAAAACATCCAGTACAGCAAACCGTACTTGCTCCTTTTCCAAGGCAGCCAGCAAATCCGCTTCAGCAACAGACTTTCCTCTTCCTGCATTGATAAATCCAATATTGCTCGTTTGATCAAATAAGCGTTTATCAAATAAATCTGCTGTTTTCTCTGTTAACGGCAATGTATTGATTACATAATCCGCTTCTTTTATAAATGAAAAATGGGAGTCAATAGCTGCAACTTGGTTAAAAGGTGCCTTCTGTTTTCCGCTTAAAGAAATGCCGTACACTTTCATTCCAAATCCGGATAGAATCTCTGCCAGTCTTCTGCCGATTTCACCGGTTCCGTAAATCACTGCTGTTTTCTCACTCAATAATACAGGAGAAAATTCCTTCCAGACCTTCTCCCCTTGCTGGGCTGCAAACGTCTGGTGCGCTTGGGTATCCCTTAACATATAGCTTAAGCAATATTCCCCGATGCGCTGTCCAAACGAGCAGACAGTACGTGTTAATAATACATTTTCATTCCAATTCTGATCATACAAAAATCCATCGACACCGGCGCCTAGAGAATGTACCCATTTCACTTTGCTGTAGTCCGTATCCTTCCGCAGCTGAAACCCGCAGAGAGCATCCGCCCATTCCAAGTCTTCCTCTGTTAAAGCGTCCTCTGTTATGTAACGAATTTCTTTATCCAGATTATAATGTTCTATGTGTTTTTCCAGTTCTTTTACCATTGGACTGGCAATAATGATTTTTTGAATGTTCATATTAACCTTCTCCCTTCTCTCTTTATTATAGAGGATTATTTTATTTTTTGAAAAATATCCATCATAATACTTTTATAATTCTGTTATTTATTTGGAAATACTCTATCCAAAATATATTCCGTTAAATAGGACTAGTCAATATATGTAAATATTGATATACTGAACATTTCATATTCCAGTATATAGGAGTTTACAAATCATGAAAGATGTTTTTTTAACCGTATTATTTTGCATGATAGCTTCCATTGCCGTCATAACCTTTTTCCCTTTTATAGCCAACCTGTTTACTGTTGGGAACTTACGCGGATTCTTTGATTTAACTATTTTCTTTCTGCTGGTCGTGATATTAAAGATTTCACTTGATAACAAAAAGAATCATGAAAAATGATGAATCACAGAAGTATTGTTAATCAAGAAATCCAGCAGGTTGACTTTTCAATTTTAATCGTTTACTATTGTTGTTAATTTAAAATCTAATTCGATGACGGGAAAGAGTAATTATCTCCTTCTTATCTACAGAGAGTTGACCCTGTGCTGAAAGTCAACGTTAAGAAAGCTAATGAAAATCCTCCCTGAGAAGCAAAGTTGAAGAGAAAAGTGGAAAGTGCCCGTTTAAAAACATAGAGATTGGAGCGGCACAACTGAGATAAAGGAAACACGGTGAGGTGACGAACCGATGTTGACTTATCGTAGGGCGTGACGTGAAATCTCTAAAGTTTGACGCTTGGAACTAGACAGTACATTAAACTTTGACGGCATTCTACCGATATCCAGAACGCGTATGATAGTACGTAGTGAAAATCCATTCCGAAAACCACTGCTTATGTTGGTTTTTTTATTTTTATGAAGAATGTAAGCCTCCCGATTCTCTCTGCGCAGAATCGGGATTTTTTAATTTTGATAATGAGGTGAAAAAAATTGAAGGAATCAAGTGCAGCTCGTGAATTAAGAATTCGAAACCAATGGGAAAGAGATCATACTTTCCAGCACTCTATTTCCAACAGAGAAGGTAAAGAAACCTTTGTTTTTTACGAAGGACCGCCGACAGCTAACGGACTGCCGCATGCCGGCCACGCTCTAGGCAGAACCATCAAGGACTTTGTAGCAAGATATAAAATCATGTCAGGCTATCAGGTTTTACGAAAAGCTGGCTGGGACACCCATGGATTACCTGTTGAATTGGAAGTAGAAAAACAATTGAATATCCGCGGCAAGGAACAAATTGAAGAATATGGTGTGGAGAACTTTATCGCGAAATGTAAAGAAAGTGTTTTCACCTACGAAAATGAGTGGAAGCAATTCACCGATGCGCTTGGATATTGGATAGATATGGAGAACCCTTATGTCACACTGAACAATGCGTATATCGAATCGGTGTGGCATATCCTTTCTGACATTCACAAGAAGGATTATTTATATCAAGGTCATCGTGTTGTTCCTTATTGTCCCCATTGTGAGACGTCTCTAAGTTCTCATGAAGTGGCTCAAGGATATAAAGACGTCACTGATTTATCTGCTACTGCCAAGTTTCAGATTAAAGGAAAAGACAATGAATATCTATTAGGCTGGACAACAACACCTTGGACACTTCCAGCCAATGTGGCTCTCGCAGTGAATCCGGAAATGGAGTATATGCGTGTGCAGCAGGGAAATGAAATATATATCGCAGCAAAATCATTAGTCCAAAATGTGATGAAGGAAGACTATAACGTCTTAGAAATTATCAAAGGACAGGATTTAATTGGTCTCTCCTACCATCCTCCATTCAATTTTATCACTGTTTCTAACGGATATGTCGTGATTGGTGCAGATTTTGTGACAGATACAAGCGGAACTGGGATTGTTCATGTAGCACCGGCCATGAAACTCCTCCTTCAATAATTTGAAAGCGTGTCTTACTTTACATGATAAAGTGCGAATTCTCCATTAAACGAAGAATTCGCACTTTATCATGTTAAATTATTTCAACACTTAAGCAAACGCTTACAATACTTCAAATAACCTTTGTTCCGCTTTTAGATGATCGGGAACTTTCTTCTTGTCGTGTTTCCCAATAATCCGCATTCTTAATTCCTAGCTTTACTGGATCAAACACAGGATCTTTACCTGCTTTTTTCTGTTCTTTATAATCCTTTAAAACCTTGAGTGCTACCCCAGATAACAGCAACGTGCTGATTAAGTTCAAATACGCCATGCTTCCTAATCCGATGTCTCCCATTGCCCATGCTGTAGATGCGGAAACAATAGCGCCGACAAAGGCAAAAATAAGTATGCCTATACGTAACGGAAATAAAAATAATTTTTCCTTTTTATTGGAATGGCCAATAATATACGTAGCACTAGATTCTGTTTTATAATAGTAAGTTATCATTGTGGTAAAACAAAAGAAAAATAAGGCAATAGCCATAAAAGCAGATCCAATACCCGGCAAAACGGTATCTACTGCCAGCTGCACATTTACTGAGCCAGCTTCTACACCAGGAACATTCACGACAGATGCTGCCCCTTCTACATTGTACATCCCTGTAATAAGAATCATAAAGGCAGTTGCCGAGCATATAATCCAAGTATCTACATACACAGCCAGCGCCTGAACCAGCCCCTGCTTTGCCGGATGAGATACTTCAGCAGCAGCTCCTTCGTAAGTTTCTGAACCTGCTCCTGCAGCATTCGAGAAAAATCCTCTTTGAACCCCCCATGATATAGCCGCTCCTATCATGCCACCAAACGTTGCTTCTGCACCAAATGCACTCGATATAATCAATGAAAACAAATCTGGAATAGCCCGAAAATTAAGCCCTAAAATAATAATACAGACTATAATGTAACCAATTGCCATAAAAGGTACTAAATACTCCGCAGTTTTAGCAATTCTTTTTACACCGCCAAAGACACATAACCCCATTAAAAGAACAAGGATAATCCCAATAACATATGGCGGAATCCCAAAAGCTCCCTCCATTGAAGCCGCAATCGTATTAGATTGAATATTCATCAGAAAAAATCCTGTTGCCAAAGTTGTTAATATTGCAAAAATAATACCCAGTTTTCTAAATCCAAGACCTTTTTCAATAAAATATGGCGTCCCGCCACGCAATTCTCCATTCACTTTACTTTTATAAACCTGCGATAATGTAATTTCAATAAAACTTGTAGCTGCTCCAAAGAAAGACATTACCCACATCCAAAATACTGCTCCCGGTCCCCCAAGTGTGATTGCTGTTGCAACTCCTGCAACATTACCAGTTCCGATTCTGCTCCCCAGTGACATTGAAATTGCCTGGAAGGAAGACACGCCGGATTCAGAAGATCTTCTCACAAACATTAGCTTGATCATATCTTTTAAATGTGTCACTTGCACAAATCTGGTCATAATAGAAAAGAATAAACCAATCACTAAAAAACTGAAAATAAAATACTGATTCCAGACAGCTCCGCTTAACCAATCTATAAATGCGCTCATATAACTCTCCCTTATCTATTTCAGATTTTTTAATCTTACTGCGATTTCCTCTGTTAGCAGTTATCTAAAGTCATTCGATTCTATTGGTTTTCTATAACTATGTCCGAACTAACTACATTTTCTCTATCCTGGAAATGATCCATAATTATTTTCGTCATATCTTTTGGACTTGCGTAGCTTTTCCGTTCTGCCGGCTTATCCTCCCGCCAGAGGCTGGTGTTCATATTCCCCATGTATGCCGCAAGCACTCTAATATCTGTGTCTTTTGTTAAATCCGTTAATGCTTCTGAAAACCCCCGCATTCCAAATTTACTGGTACTATATATGATTTCATCTGCTTTGGCAGCTTTTCCAGAATTGGAAATAATATTTAAAATATCTCCCTTATTCCTGCGTTGCATATCTGGTAAAACTTCTTTGGTGCAATAAATCGCTCCTTTTACATTTGTATCAATCAACAAATCGACTTCTTTATTATCCATTTCAGCTAATGATTTAAAAATACCGACCCCTGCATTATTTACGAGACAGTCTATGGAATCATGTGATTCATCTATTTTCTTGAATACTTCTGTCACACTTAAGGAATCTGTAATATCCACTTCAAAGATGGAAGATTTTCCTTTTAAATTTTGGGACACCTCCTCTAATTTATAACGCGTCCTGCCTAACAGACATACCTTATAATCAAGTTCAGAAAAAGCATACGCTAATTCTGAACCCAGACCGCTTCCAGCACCTGTAATAACCACTGTTTTCATAAAATCGACCACTCCTAAAAACCGAATGAACCCGTATGCTTTCTTAACCTGCCCCAAAAGAATCTAAAGACACCATTAAACTAAACTGGGCCAACCAGCAAACGCTTACAATACACTAAATAACTTTTCGTTCTTTTTTAGCCGGCTGCACACTTTCCTCTTGTTCCGGTTCCCAAAAATCTGCATTTTTAATTCCAGCTTTCAACGAATCAAATACTGGATCTTTTCCTTGTTTTTTCTGCACATCATAATCCTTTACGGCCTTTAAGACTGGTTTTGTCAGAAATAGCAATGCTATCATGTTTAACCAAGCCATGACCCCAAACCCTAAGTCGCCAAAACTCCATGCCAGGGCAGCTGAATTTGTACTATTATAAAAAACGGTGACTAACAGGCCGCATTTCAAGACAGTTAATGGCCACTGCAGCTTTTTTTTACGGTTACTGTTAAGATAGGCCAGACTGGTTTCCGCTTTATAGGAGTACGTAATCAAACTGGTAAATGCAAAGAAGAAGATCGCAACAGCAACGAAAGGTCCCCCTAATCCCGGTAAAATCGTTTCAACGCTTAATTGAACGTTGTTGGAACCTGCTTCCACAGCACCAATATTGTTCTCAACCATCGTGCCATCATCCAGCTGAACATTATACATACCAGTAATCAAGACCATAAATGCTGTAGCAGAACAAATAACCAGGGTGGTGATATACACGGATAATGCCTGCACTAATCCTTGTTTAACAGGATGGGAAACTTCTGCTGCTCCTGTTTCAAAGGTTTCACTTCCAAAGCCGGCGGCATTCGAAAAGGCTCCTCTTTGTACGCCCCAGGCGATTGCTGAACCTATGATTCCGCCAAATGTTGCACTTGGATTGATTGCGCTGGAAACAATTAATGAAAGTACATCTGGTATGGATGTGAAATTAACAGCTAAAATAACAACACATACGCCGATATAACCAATTGCCATAACTGGAACAATCGTCTCCGCCGTTTTTGCAATTCTTTTTACCCCTCCAAAAATAACAACAGCCAGTAAAATCACGAGTAATATACCTGTTATTGCCGGAGCTATACCAAATGCGTCATCAAGAGAAAGCGCTATAGTATTTACTTGAATCCCCGGGACAAGAATCGTCATAGAAACCATGGTCACGGCTGCAAAAATGACAGCAAACCATTCTTTCTTTAACCCTTTACCAATATAATACGGGACGCCTCCGCGGTATTCCCCATCCTGCTTCACTTTATAAATCTGTGCAAGCGTGGTTTCCATAAAAGCAATACTGGCAGAGAAAAAAGCCAAAATCCACATCCAGAATACAGCTCCCGGACCCCCTAATGTGATTGCAGTCGCTACACCGGCTATATTACCAATACCAATTCTGCTTCCAATCGACATCGATAATGCTTGAAACGAAGAAATACCTGCCTCCGACTTTCCGCCAGTAAATGTCAGTTTAAACATGTCCTTAATATATCGAAAATGAATGAAACGCGTTGCTATGGAGAAAAACAATCCCAGTGCCAGAATAAAAATAACCAACGCTGGACTCCATACAATATCGTTTAATCGCCCTATAAATTCACCCATGTTATCCCCCTTGTTCACGGGCCTAAAAACTAGAATCCATTTTAGGCCCCGCACCAGAAAATCGGTTAATATACTTTATATGCCTGACCCGTTTGCGCTCCAAAGACACTTTTTCGATAAGCTAAGCCAATCCGTTTGGAAGAAACAGGTTCGAACCCTTGGAATAGTTTACCATATTTTTCTTTTGATTTCTCCAGCATCGATGGACTGACATGATTAATCCGGATTCCACGCGGCATTTCAATGGCTGCTGATTTAACAAACGCGGATACACCGCCATTGGCCATCGCCGATGAGGATGCAGTTTTCAATGGATCATCCATCAAAACACCCGTTGTAAGCGTAATGCTTCCGTTATCTCTCAGATAATGTAAACCGATTAATACTACATTTACCTGTCCCAGCTGCTTGCTGTTTACCGCAATCATATTCTGTTCCGGTGTCAGTTCATCCACTGTGGCAAAATGGGCCGAACCTGCAGCGCAAATGATGCCATCCACCTGTCCTACCTTTTCAAAAAGCGCTCTGATGCTCTCTTCTGAAGTAATATCTACTGGATATTCTGAAGAATTCCGGCTGGCTTGGATGATTTCTGCATCGTCCTTTAATTCTTCATACGCTACTTCTCCGATGGATCCGGTTGCTCCGACTAATAGTATTTTCATGATTATCTCTCCTCTTCTAACTATAGTTCTAATTTTCTGTGTACAGTATCTCATAGTGTTTTTTAAAATGCATAGATTCTAGCTCATTCCGTTTTTAGATAACTATTCAACAAGATAAATTTATTTTCATGCTTTATTTTGAGGCGGGAGGTTTACGGATGTTTTTCCTTGATAAATTTTGAAAAGTAGAGGCAAAAAAGAATTCCTATTATTTAAAGCAATAAGAAAAACCAAGGAGAATACTTGGTCCTTAAAACACAGCTGTTCTTGCTAAAGAGATGTCCGCTGCGGGAAGTCGCTTTCCGCGGGCAACGGCTCAGTCTCCTCGGAAGAAAACCGCTTCCTGCCAGGTCTACCTGTTGCTTTTCCCGCAGGAGTCGACAACATCCGCTCCCATCTAAGAAGAAATATGTTTATTTGTTTTCTTCTTACAAAGAAATGACGCTAATTCTAGCGACGTTTTTGACGGGACGAGTAATCGCAGTCCCAGAAGAAATACACGGAGACTCCTGTGGGAATGCGCAGGGCGAAGACCCCGCAGAAAAAAGCGAACTTCTTTTTTCGAGGAGGCTGAGCTCAAGCCCACGGAAAGCGGAGTGTATTTCTGGGGTTGCGATTACTCACCCCATGAAACCCGTTGGAGCGGCTATCTTCAGCTTTTTTATATACTTTCCTATTCTTTAAATAAAAACTCCATCCATCTTATATATTTCTAAAAGGCATAAGATCGATGGAGCACTCTATATTTACTTTATAAATAAACTTAATATTAAAACAACTGCTAATCCAGTTAATCCAACTAACGTTTTCATAACTGTCCAAGACTTTAACGTGTCGGCTACACTCATTCCAAAATATCTATTCGCCATCCAAAAACCGGAATCATTCACATGAGAAAAAGCAGTCCCTCCACAAGCAATTGCGATTGTTACCAATCCTAGCATTGGTTCACTGACATCAAAATGCTGGATTAAAGGTGAAACCAGACTGGCAGCAGTAATCATTGATACTGTTCCTGATCCCTGTGTAATTCGAATTAATGCTGCAGTGATAAATCCGAATAAGATAATCGGCATATTAATTTGCTGCATTGAATCTGCAAGAATGTCTCCAATTCCAGTAGCTATCAACGTTTGTCCAAATACTCCTCCAGCACCAGTTATCAAAATGATTATCCCTGCCGGTTCTAAAGCTCTTGTAGTTATTTTTTGCAGTTCCCCTTTAGTAAAACCTCGCCTTGTTCCATATAACCATATGGTTAAAAGACTTACAATTAATAAGGCAATGATAGGATTTCCAATAAACATCAGAATTTCTCTAACTATATTCCCTTCATCCAATAATAAATCTGCCGTAGTATTTCCTAAAATTAAAATCAGCGGTGCAATCAACATAATAACAACACCGGCAAATCCCGGCAGTTTATCTGGATCATAGTTTACCTCTGATTCTTTAAAATGTTCAGGAACATCTACATGAATTTTTTTCGATATAAATTTTCCAAAAAGCGGTCCGGCAATTATCATGGCTGGGATACCTGCAATTACTCCAAATAAAATGACATAACCCAAATCAGCACCGATTATACTTGCAGTTGCAATAGGTCCGGGTGTTGGAGGAATAAACGTATGCGTAACACTAAGACCAGCTGTTAAAGGAATTCCATAATAAAGTAATGATTTTTTTGATTTCCTTACTAAGGCATAGGTTAACGGAACCAATATGACGATAGCAACATCAATAAAAACAGCTATAGAAATCAGAAATCCGCTTGCCCCTAGCGCCCAGACAATATTCTTTTCTCCAAATTTGTCCATCAAGGTTAAAGCCAATTTTTCAGATGCCCCGGATGCTCTCAATACTTCCCCGAATATTGTTCCAATTCCAATAATTAATGCCACAAAACCAAGCGTACCACCCATCGCCTCTTCGATATGTGCCAATAATTCCTGCGGCGGCATGCCAACAGCTAGCCCTACAAATAAGCTGGCTATAATCAGGGCTAAAAAGGCTTGAAGCTTTGTTCTGATAATCAGAAAAAGTAATATTACCATCGCTAGTATTCCTACCGTAATAATCCACGCAGTACTTTCCATAAAATATTAATCCTCCTTCTTTTATATACTGCTCTATTCAAGGGTATTCACTAGATTACTATTGCTTAAGGGAGTAAAAAATCAAAATCACACCCCTCTGAGGCTTGAAGAACATGATTTCTGTATAACTGGGGATAGCCTCGTCCTTCTTTAAATACAGGAGGCTTCCAAAACTCTTTTCTCTTTTGTAATTCATCCTCAGAAACCAGTACTTCAAGAATTCCATTTTCTATATCCAAATGTATCTTATCTCCATTTTTCAAAAGACCTAACGGCCCTCCAACAGCGGCTTCAGGTGCAGCATGAAGAACCACGGTACCGGAAGCCGTTCCACTCATCCGGCAGTCTGAAATTCGAACCATATCCCTGATTCCTTCTTTTAAAAGTTTTTTGGGAATAGGGATCCCTCCCGCTTCTGGCATTCCAGGCGCACCAACGGGTCCGGCATTTCTTAATACCAACACGTTGCTTTCATCTACCTGCAAATTATCATCATTTATTTTCTCCTCCATCTCTTGTATGGAATCAAATATGATAGCTTTTCCAGTATGCTTCATTAATTTAGGGTTTGCTATTGCTTTGGGCTTTATAATTGCCCCGGAAGGTACTAGATTCCCTTTTAATAATTTAATCCCTCCATTTTTATAAAGCGGCTTATGAAATGGTTTAATTATCTTTCTATATTCTTCTATTACTTCTGCACCTTCAATATTTTCTCCAAGCGTTTTATTCGAAACCGTTAATTCTTCTAAATGCAGCAGCTGTTTTAACTCTGTTAATAATGCAGAAACGCCTCCCGCATGATAAAATTCTTGCATTTGGAATTCTCCTGCCGGTCTTAAATTAGCTAATATCGGAGTTCTTTGCGATATTTTTTCAAAGTCATCTAATGTTAAATCAATCCCAAGTCTTTTAGCTATTGCTATTAAATGTATAACCGTATTGGTTGAACCGCCTACTGTCATTAAAGTGGTGATAGCGTTTTCAAATGAATTTTTCGTAATAAAATCGGCAGGTTTTATATCTTTTTCCACTAAATTAACGATAGCTTTTCCTGTTTCTTTTGCCATTCTTAATCGTTCATTCACTGTAGCTGGAGGAGTAGAGCTCCCTGGAAGCATGATGCCTAATGCCTCTGAACAAGCAGCTATCGTACTCGCTGATCCCATGACCATACAATGTCCATTTGTTGGAGCTAATTGGGCATTTATCTCGGATAATTCTTTCTCCGAGATTGTCCCTGCCTTGTATTCTTGCCAATAATGTCTACAGTCACTGCAGGCTCCCAGAGTCTTCCCTTTATATTCACCATTTTCCATCGGACCTCCAGTAAATAGAATGGCAGGTTTATTGGCACTAAAAGCTCCCATCAATTGTCCTGGGGCCATTTTGTCACAGCCTCCAATAAGAACAACACCATCAATAGGCTGTGCACTTATCATTTCTTCCGTGTCCATCGCTACTAGATTTCTATACAGCATCGTAGTAGGACTGGTAAACATTTCTCCAACAGAAATCGTTGGAAATTCAAGAGGAATCCCTCCTGCCATTAAAATTCCATTTTTTATAGAATTAATTATCGGTTTTAAATGTGCATGACATCTGTTGATTTCACTAAACGTATTACATATCCCAATAATAGGCTTATTATAATCATTCTCGTCATATCCAAGATTTCTTTGAAACGCCATTTTTATATACTCACTAAATCCTTTGTCTCCATATGATGTAACCCTTTTCAAAACAGTTCACCTCGTTGTTAAAAATTAAGAAATTTAGAATAACAAATTTAAAGCTAATTCTTCATTTGATTCCATATGCGCCTGCATGTACATCTTTGCCTGACTGCTATTTCTAGTTCTGATTGCTTCCGCTATCATCAAATGATAATGTGCTGCCTTTTCAATCATTCCTGGAACATTGGTATGTTTTCTTCCCATCGATAACTGCTCTTGAAAATCCTCATAAAATTTTATCGTATAAGCATTATGCGTTGCTTTAGCTATTAATAGATGAAAAGTTAAATCCTCTTCTTTGGTGTCTTCTCCTTTTTTAGCTAACTCCGCCATCTTATTTGCTGACTCAACAATTAAATCAATCTCAAATTGAAATGCTTGTACTGCAGCAATTCCAGCAAAAGAAGGTTCCACCATTGTTCTAAAACTGGTTAAATCCATTAAATCTCTTACTTCTGATTTCGATATAGAGTCATTGCTTCTTTTTGCATCGTATGTAACAAATGTGCCTCTTCCTTGCTCGATTTTAACAAAAGACTGGCTTTGCAGCGCTCTCAATACCTCTCTGACAGTAGACACGCCAACATCATACTTATCAGATAACTTAGCCAAAGAAAGTAACTTTGTGCCTTCCTCAAGACTTCCGCTCATAATTTCGTCTTTTAATTTATCGTATACTGTGTTAAAATTCCCTCTCAAAAAGATACCTCCTCTCAACTTATCTGATGAATATAATATACATCAGATAAGTTAGCTTTGCAATATACTATTTTAAAAATTATAAAATCTATTTTACTTATTTGATGACTAGAAGCTTGCTTACAAACAAAAAAAAGAAGCCGCTGCAAAAATACAGCGACCTCTCTTTCTCCTTACACCCATTTCGTCGTAATAACTTTCTTTCTCGTATAGAAATGTAACCCGTCTTTCCCATTGGCATGTAAATCCCCATAAAACGAATCCTTCCACCCGGAGAAGGGGAAAAATGCCATTGGCGCCGGTACACCAATATTCACACCAAGCATTCCTGCATGAATGGTTTCCCGAAATTGACGGACGCTTCCCCCATCTCTGGTAAAAATACATGCTCCATTCGCAAAGCGTGATTGATTAGACAGTTCAATTGCTTCACTTAAATCCTTCACACGAGCGATAGATAATACAGGCGCAAAAATCTCATCCTGCCATATCTTCATTTCCGAAGTAACTTGATCAAAAATGGTCGGACCGACAAAATAGCCTTTTTCCTTCACAGCTTCATCTTTTCGGCCATCCCGGACCAGATTAGCCCCTTCTTCTTGTCCAGCTTCGATATAGCTTAACGTACGTTCTTTATGCTTGTCACGTATCACTGGTCCAAGGAAAATTCCTTCATCTAAACCATTACCAATTTGAATTCCATTGGCTTTTTGTGTCAAAAGCTTGATAAATTCATCTGCAACGCTGTCCTCTACTGCTACTACAGAAGCTGCCATACAGCGCTCGCCAGCCGAACCAAATGCCGCATTCATAATTTGTGTTGTAGCATTATCCAGGTTGGCATCCTGCAGAACAATCGAATGATTCTTTGCGCCTGCCAAAGCCTGTACCCGTTTTAAATTATCCGTCCCGCGCTTGTAGACATACTCGGCCACCGGCTGCGAACCGACAAATGAAATCCCTGCCACTTGCGGATGATCTAATAATCCGTTTACGACATCGTGTGCGCCGTGAACAATATTGAACACACCGCCCGGGAGACCAGCTTCTTCCAGTAATTCCGCTAAACGATTGGCAAGCAGCGGTGTCCGTTCAGAAGGCTTCATTACAAACGTATTTCCAGTCGCAATCGCCATCGGAAACATCCAGCACGGCACCATCATTGGAAAATTAAACGGTGTGATTCCTCCAATAACTCCGATTGGATAACGGTATAATCCGGATTCCAACTCTGTTGCAATCGAAGCAAGCTGCTCTCCCATCATCAATGACGGCGCTCCTGTTGCGAATTCTACATTTTCGATTCCTCTTTGTACTTCTCCATACGCTTCCGCAAAGTTTTTACCATTTTCAAGAGTGATCAGCTTTGCCAGTTCCTCATGATTATCAACAAGAAGCTGCTGGTATTTAAATAGAATCCGGGCACGTTTTGGTACCGGAATTTCTTTCCAGGTTTCAAATGCCTCTGCAGCTGTTTCTATTGCATAATTAATATCCTCTAAAGTAGATAACGGCACGTGAGCAAGCACTTCTCCTGTCGCCGGGTTCACTACCTCTTCTGTTTTTGCTGTTTTCGCTTCGATCCATTTTCCGCCTACATAATTTTTTAATGTTTCTACTGTTGTCTGTGTCAATGAAAAAACCTCCTGTAATATTCTTTATTAAATAAGACTGTAAAGCACAATCGCCAATACTAATACGATACTTGGAACAATAATACTAACAAGGAAAACGGGTTTATATGCCCGGCTGTGCGTCTCGCCGCAAATAGCTCTTACCGTCGTAACAACGACTCCATTATGCGGAAGCGAATCCAGACCGCCGGATGCTAACGCAGAAATACGATGCATTGCACCAGGGTCTACTCCTTGCGCTAAATAAATAGGCGCTAGAATAGGCAGTGCAATCCCTAATCCGCCAGAGGCCGAACCAGTAATTCCGCAAATAACCGTTACCCCAATAGCCAGTCCCAATAATGGCGGTCCAGGCAGATTAACAAGTCCAGTTATCAAGGTATCAAATGCCGATACCTCTGCGGCAACACTTCCAAAACCAACGACCGCACAGGTATTTGCCAGTGCAACCAGTGCATTTTGTGTTCCTGCTGCCATTGAACTCCAAAATTCCTTAAGAAATTTCAACATCGTTAAGCAGGAAACAGCAATCCCTACAATTAATGCAATTAATAATGCCGTTGTCGGGTTCATAAACTGACCTAATATATTTAGTAAAACAATAACTAAAAAGAGAGGTAAAATAGCAACCACAATATTCGGCAGCGCCTGTGATTCATTTTCTTCCACAGCGGCAGCTGCCTCCTCTTTTTCTTTTTCCAGAACGGATTTTGGAGGAGAAAATTCTTCCCCGCCGGCAACCGCTTTCTTCACCATTGATCCAAGGTACAATCCGCCGGCAATCATAATCAGCAGGGAGCATAAAACTCCAATCCAGCCGCCTGCTGTCGGTGTAGTTCCAAAGAATTCTGTTGGAATAATATTTTGTATTTCCGGTGATCCCGGTGCAGTCATCGTAAACGAAATCGATCCAAAAATAAGTGCAGCAGGAATAAAACGATGCGGCAGATTGGCCGCACGGAACAGGGAAACAGCAATTGGGTAGACCGCAAAGCCAACTACAAATAAACTTACCCCTCCATATGTCATCACTGCTGCTGCCGCTACCACGGCAAACACGGCCCGTTTGACGCCGAATTTCTTTTTAATCCACTGGGCAATACTTTCCGCTGATTTGGTTTCATGCATAAACTTTCCAAAAATAGCACCCAATAAAAATACTAAAAACCATGAAGCAAAATACCCTGTAAAGCCCGTCATATAATTATCCAGTAATGCTGTTTCTAAATTCAATCCCCCTGTAACAGCTATAACTACTGAGCTGATCAGCGCAGCAACGATAATATGAATTCCCTTCATTGTCAGATAGACGAGCAAAGCAAGCGCAGCTATCAATCCGATAAAACTGATTATTTCCATCCCATTTATCCCCCTTGATATCATCCCTTCTATTACGACGTTTTTTCTATGCTAAACTGATACGAGAAACAAACATGATAAAGCTCCTCTACCTCTTCTTTTGTTGGTACTCTCGGATTATTTTGCGGGCTGCCGCTTGCCATTGCATCTTCCGCCATTTTACTGACAGCTGCTTCAAAATTCTTCTGATCGATTCCCCAGCCTTGTAAATTAGGAACATCTAACTCATAGCACAGTTTTTTTACTTCATAAACCGTCAGATCTGCAGCTTCCTCTTTAGAAAGCCTATCTGCGTCCGCATCAAAAAATTTCGCTAAATCAGCTAATCGATTCACACAATCATCTCTGCTGAAATCAAGCACAGCAGGAAGAAGCATTGCATTAGAAATCCCATGCGGTACATGGAACAACGCTCCAATCGGTCTGGACATACCATGCACTAAGCACACCGAGGCATTGGAAAAAGCCATCCCCGCCTGCATGGATCCAATAGACATTGCTTCCCGGGCAGCCACATTCTCTCCTTCGTTATAGGCCGTTCTTATATTCTTTACGATTTGTTCAATCGCCGATAAAGCCAGCGTGTCTGTCATGGACTGTGCTTTTTTCGAAATATAAGCCTCCACCGCATGACTTAAAGCATCAATCCCGGTAGCAGCTGTAACGGATTTAGGCGATGATATGCTTAGAACAGGGTCTACAATCGCTACATTCGGCATCAGTAATGGCTGCTTAATCATCATCTTGACATCATTCGTTGTATCAGTGATTACGGTAACATCTGTTGCTTCTGAACCTGTTCCGGCTGTAGTCGGCACTGCTATATGCGGAAGCGGCTGCTGCTCTATTTGTTTCTTTCCACCCATATACTCTCCAATATAAATCCCATTTACTGCAGCGACAGCTACTGCCTTGGCCGTATCAATACAGCTGCCTCCACCTACGGAAATAACGACATCACATTTTTCTTTTTTACATAATTCCAATGCCTCAGCAACATAAACATCTGTCGGCTCTGATTCAACCCCTAAATAGACAGCGCTTTCAATCCGTCCCTGCAAAAGGATATCACTGCACTCGCTGACATAACCAAGCTTCTCCATGATACGGTCACTGATAATCAGCGCCTTCTGCCCTTTTTCCGATGCTTCCTTCCCTATCTTTTTAAAAGCATCTTTTCCATAATGAATAGTCTGTGGTGTACGAAACACATTACTCTCTCCCATAAGTATCTCTCCTTCTCTCTTTCTTTCACTTTTTAAATAGCAAAAATCATGCCAAATTTTTAGAGCTCTGCTGTAAGCGTTTTAAAACAAAAAGTGTAGCTAAACAGCTACACTTCACTGAAAAGTTGTAGTTATTCTGCTACACTATTTATCCAAACCATGCTTTTTCATTTTTTTATATAATGTCGTACGGTGCATCCCGAGTTCCTTCGCTGCCTTTGATTTGTTGCCTCTGTTCTCTTCCAGCGCTTTCATCAGAACTTCTTTTTCTTTATTCTTCACTTCCCGCTGGAAGACGTAAGGCGTCTCCAGCAGGTCAAAACGCTTCAAATAGTTTGGAAGATGGTCTACATCGATGGTATCGGATTCAACTAAAATAACTAACTTTTCCATTGTATTTATCAGCTCTCGGATATTTCCATACCAGGCATAATTCATAAAAACAGCCATTGCTTCAGGTGTTACTTCTTTATCCGGAACATCATATTTCTTACACAAACTCGATAAGTAATGAGAAATCAGTACCGGGATGTCTTTCGGACGCTCTCTTAACGGCGGTATCGGGATTTCAATAACGTTGATCCGATAATATAAATCCTCTCTAAAGGTTCCCTCCCGAACCATTTCTAACAAATTCTGATTTGTCGCTACAACGATTCTTGCCTCCAGCTTTTCTTTTTGAACTGCTCCTACCCGTTCAAATTCCTTTTCCTGCAGCACACGCAATAATTTTGTCTGCATCATCTCAGGCATTTCACCAATCTCATCTAAAAACAGTGTCCCTCCTTTAGCTAATGCTAACTTTCCCGGTTTCCCGCCTTTTCTCGCACCTGTAAAGGCACCATCTGCATAGCCAAATACTTCAGACTCAAAAAGCTGCTCCGGTATGGCGCCGCAGTTGACACTGATAAATGGACCATGTTGATAATAACTCAGCTCATGGATGCTTTTAGCGAACATTTCTTTCCCAGTTCCGCTTTCCCCTGTGATTAAAGCGGTTGCATCTGTTTTGGCAACTTTTCGGGTAATCCGCTTCACATCCGTTATCTGTTCACTGGATCCCTTAATTTTTTCAATCGATGCATGCTCTATTCTGTTCTCCTGCAAAGGCTGCTTCACTCTGTCTTTATTTACAGCTGTCTGCATCGTTTTTTCCAAAAACCGATCATAGATTTGATATAGCTCTGTTACGCCTTCAAAAATAAGCATCCCGATTGCGCCCACCAGCTTTTCTTCTCTCCATATCGGTATCCGGTGCACCACCATCGGCTGCCCTTGGATGTATTGGATAACTCCCCGCTCCGGCATTCCATTTCTGGCTGTATGATGCAGATTGGTATTCTCAATAATTTCCTGTACTGGTCGTCCGACAGCATCCTTCTGATCAATTCCAGTAAAACGGCTGTAGGCTTCATTAAACTCAATAATGATTCCTTCCTGATTAACAACAGCAACCCCTTCATAAGCGCTTTCAAGAATAACATCCAAAATTTCGGCAGTATGAGAGGTTTGACTCAGCTCGTTCATATAAAACGATAAACATTGCTGTATTTCTTTTCTTGTTAATACGCCTGTCAGCTGCTGCTTCTCATTAACTGCAAAAAAGTAAGTATACGGCATTTTATAAAAATCGATGATGAACTCATCGGCTCGAATAATCGAAAAATCCTCCTGTGATATATAATTCGCAATCGACGCTTCGTTTTCCCCATCCAGGTACGCTTTCAGGATTGCTTTGGACGTAATGATTCCAACCGGATTCATAGATTCCCCTACAACAGGAAGGAAATCGGCTGCCAAATTATGAAGAAGCGCTGCTGCAGCTTTTACAGTTTCATTTAAATAAATGATCTCCGGATTCCTTCTCATCCAATTGCCGGCTTGACCATTTTCTTCATTTAATAGCTCTTGTGAATTCATTTGCAGCATGTTATCTTCCTCCAAAAATATAATGCTAAATGCTTTGATTATATTATCTTGATTATGCTTCTACAACTGAGTATACCATAGTCTTATAAGAGAATTCATTTCAATTTCACCTGTGATAACCGTACAAATAATGTTTCGTATACGTTAAAAAACACAGCATCTATCGATGTAGAAATCACCATAGATACTGTGTTTACATGTTGAAATCTTCTTTATTTCACTGCCTTCCTCCTCCTGCATTCAATAATAAATCTATCTCACAGGCAATAAAATAATTAAAATATAAAAATCAACTATGCTATAGTTAAGTGTATTTGCTTCTAAGAAGTCTTTTTATCAATAACTGCTCCTTCCGAATAAATCACCCTTCCGCTTTTCAAAATCTCCTCTTTTAACTCTTCTGGAGCATCTTCATACTTAAATCAAATCCAAAAATAGCAATGTATCTAACTCCTCTTCTAAAGCAAATGTTAATTCCACCCATTCTTCCTTCGTCATATTTGGAGCAACAAATGCTAAATCAATATCAGATTTTAGTGTATAATCCCCAACAGCTCTTGATCCAAAAAGAATAATTTTATGAATGGTATTGATACGTTGACCAACATGAGTTAACTGATTTATGATTTTTTGCTCAATCATCGTAAAATCCACTCCCTCCTTCTTTATACTTTTCTTTTAGAAATTTAAAGGTCTCCTTCATTTCAGGGAAATAACCTGCAATATTTTCATAAATATCTCTTGCCTTCTTTTCATCATATACATGGGAGGTTTCATTTCTATCACGGAGCATTTGCAGCCAAGCTTGTTCATTTTGAATCCAATCTACTGCATATGCTTGTTTTAATGTCTCTCTGGGGGATTTTGCTTCAATCCCTTCTTCTTCAAGCATTCGTTTTAACGTTTTCCAATAAAGCTCAAACGCAGTCTTAAAACGTTGAATTGTTCCATCGATAAACAAGCTATTCTTTGCACCTTCATTTAGAGCATCTTCCAGTCTTCCGATTGCTTTCTCCAAGTTAGCTAAGCTCTGCAATGTCTTTCTTGCCGACATATATTATTGCTCCCTCTATATATTTAAACGCAACAAGTTTATTGTTATGTATTTTACTATAATGCACGCTATATGGGCAGACCGATGGTAATTCAAAATAGTTCGCAGAGTTAAATACTTTTTCATTAGGTCGTACTACTCTTTTAAAATATTCCCAAATATTTTATCAAAAGCATATAAAATATGTTCTATCTGATCAAACGTCTATTTGGTGAGTTGTTTTTCACGGATAGAATATCCTGCTAGCAGAGGCGGATCGTTTTGACTTTTGACTCCTGAGGAATCAGCACCATCTGAAGATTCACTTTTGCCAAGTGCTCTTCTTGGCAAAAGTTAGCTGAAGAGCGTGCCCCTAGGCAGACTAACATCGCAACGTCCTGGGGTTGCGATTACTCACCCCATCGAAAAGAGTTGTTGCAACGTCTGCACTAGTACGTCCTGGGACTGCGATTACTCGTCCCATCGAAAACATTTGTACGTCGGAAAGCAAAATGGTTCGCCACAGCGGTGCTTTACACTTCACCTTTTATTCTTTGTCAAGGGTGTTATCGAAGGAACGATCAACGCCTGTTTCTATAGAATTGAAATTACTTTTTAATGTGCGAAAGAATTACAAACAAAAAAAGCGGCACCTATTTGTTAATAATAGATGTTCGCTTTTTTGTATATGATATTTTATTTCACTGCCTTTCTTCTCTTAAAAACCTTCGCAATCAATGGATAACAAAGGGATAAAACAGTCAGCAAAGCAAGAACAATCGCAATCGGAGAAGCAAATAAAATATCCATTGGAGAATCATAAACAATCATTGCTCTCTGGAAATTTTGCTCCATATCTCCTCCAACAATCAAAGCAAGAATTAACGGTACAACAGGGTAATTCAGAATACGCATCAACAACCCAATAACACCGGCAATAATTAAAATATAAAAATCAATTGTACTGTATCCAAGCGTATATGCCCCTAAGAAGGAAAGAATAAGAACAATCGGATAAAGCACATTCGGCGGTGTTTTTAAGATTTTCACCAGCATACCGACCATTAAGATATTAATAATTACTAAGATAATGTTTCCAATAAACATACTGTTGATCAGCGTCCAAATCGTATCCGGACTATTTTCAAATAACAAAGGTCCCGGTGTGATTCCAATCATAACAAGTGCTCCCAGCATCACTGCTGTTGTCCCGGACCCAGGTATCCCCATGGTCAGCATCGGAATCAGCGAGCCGACAGCCGATGCACTGTTTGCGGATTCTGGTGCAACCAGTCCTTCTACAGCACCCTTGCCGAATTCATCTTTATTTTTGGATATTTGTTTTTCTGTACTATAAGATAACAAAGAAGCAATCGTTCCGCCAGAACCGGGAAGTACACCGAGGAAGAATCCGATCGGGCCGCTTCGGATAATCGGGGCAAGCGATCGCTTCCACTGCTCCTTCGTAAACCACTTGCTCCCGATGTCCTGCCCATTTGATTTTCCAGAGTATTGCGGTTTAAGTAAATTATAAAGCACTTCCCCTATGGCATAAATACCGATGATAATCACAATAAAATTAATACCATCTGTTAAATGCGGCAATCCAAAGGTGAAGCGGTGTACGCCGGATTGCAAATCCACTCCGATTGTACTGATACCCAATCCTAAAAACATGGTTAAAAAGCCTTTAATAATATTTCCTTGCGATAAGGTCACCACAGCAGATAAGGCAAATAGGAACAACAGCAAAAACTCAGCCGGCCCAAAATTTAATGCAAAATTTGCCAGCGGTATTGCTAAAAAGATAAATCCGAAGATTGCCATCACACCGCCAATCAGCGAAGCCATCGCAGCAATAGACATCGCCTGCCCTGCCAGCCCCTTCTTCGTCATCGGGTATCCGTCAAACGTAGCTGCAATCGAAGAACCATCTCCCGGCGTATTAATCAGAATAGAGCTGCGGGAGCCTCCAAATAAAGCTCCGTAGTAAATCGCTGCCATTAAAATCAATGCGCTGACCGGCTCCATTCCAAACGTTAATGGAATAAGCACTGCCACTCCTGTTGCCGCTCCAAGCCCCGGCAGAATACCGACAATTGTACCAAGAACTGCTCCAAGTAAAAGCCATAACAAATTAGCAGGCTGGAGCGCTGTCCATAATCCATCTAAAATAATATTTACATCCATTCTCGCACTCCTCCTCTAAGGCAGACTTATTTGCAGCAGCTCTGTGAAGCCATACCAGGTTGAAACAGAAACAACCAGTGTTACAACTACATTTAAGAGCCATTTCTTCATTCCGTTTAAATAAAACATAAGTGCTCCCATAAATAATATCGTTGCAATCAAATAACCGACATGTTCAAAAATAAGCGTATATATCACGCAAATTCCAATAATGATTGCAATTAATTTAAATGATTTCAGCTGGGCAATCAGCTCTAAATCTTTATTCTTCGCATATATTTGTTTACGTACATTGACTAAATCTGCGATAGAAAATACCAGCAATCCAGCACAAACAAATAAAGGAAAAAACTTTGGTCCATCCGGGTTGCCTAATGTTGCCGGATCTAATTGTATAATCATCGTGCCATAGATAACGCTGCCAATAATAAACATGACAGGCATGGCATACCGTATTGCTACCTGCATCCTATTTTCCCTCCTAAGGCGTTAAGCCAGAATCCTCTACTATACCTTCAAAAAATTCATTTTGATCTTGTAAAAATTCCTTTGTTTCTTCACTGTTCATATAGAATTCTTCCAAATTATTATTCTCTAAATCTGTTTGCCATTCTTCTGTTTCTACCATTTCACTCAAATAAAGGTCCCAGGAAGCAATTTCCTCTTCACTCATTCCCGGAGGGCCCATGATTCCGCGCCAATGCGGAAATTCCATATCAATACCCTGCTCTTTCCAGGTTGGTATATCCGGAAATGCGTCTAGTCTTTCTGGCGATGTAACAGCTAATATATCCACTTCTCCTGCTAAATATTGTTCGGACAGGTCAGATAACGAATTGCTGGTGACATCGATGTGTCCGCCAAGTAATGCATTCATAATATCGCCGCCGCTGCTGTAAACAAGGAACTGTAATTCTGTCGGATCAATGCCGTATTCAATCACAGCTTGGACAAAGGCCAGATGATTCCCGCTTCCTAAAGATGGACTGACACCAATCACCAGCGACTTTGGATCTTCCTTCAACTGCTCCAATAACTCTGTACCGCTGTCAATCCCTGCATCTTCCCGGACTGCCACAGCAAGCCATTCCGTAGATAACATGGCTAATGGCGTAAATTCTTCATGGGTTAATTCTGTCTGACCAAGCAATGGACCTGTAATTAATAGACTGGAATTTAATGCAGCAAAATGCGCATCCTGCTGCATCAAATATTGCCAGCCTACTTCCCCGCCGCCTCCAGGCTTGTTCACTACTGTAATATCCTCTTCTACGGTCCCGTCCGCATTCATCGCCCGCTGTGCAGAACGCGCTGTCCTGTCCCATCCGCCGCCCGGACTTGCCGGAGCAATAATCTCTATGTTTTTTTCAGGAAAGGTCCCTTTCCCTTCACTGGTATTCTCTGAACATCCTGCCAGAAGAATACAGCCAATAAATAATAAGCATAAACGCTTCATGTCAACACCTCTCAAAATAAATAATTAAGTAAACGCTTTCAATGATAGGGTAATTATTGCAAACCCAAAGAGGAAAAACAATATTTCGAATTTTATTCACTTAACATTCTTTAATGCCTTTTCGTCCTTTTTATCCATTAAGTGAAAAAAAGAGAATAAAAAAACACCCTGATACCAGGATGTTTTGAGGTTTTACTGTAAAATATATCTTCTTTCCGGCCGGCCGATAACCCCATAATTTAAAATGGTAGTAGCTTCTTCGTCAGATACGATATGCTCCAAATATCGTCTGGCCGTTGTTCTTGAAATCCCGACCAGCTGGCACATCTTATCGATGGTTACCCCTTCTGGATGCTCCCTTAACGCTGCTTTTACTTTTTCTAATGTAATGGAATCAATCCCTGTCGGCAAAGGCATATTTGTCCCTTTTTCTTCTATGCTTCGCTGGTATCCCCCTGTCAAAAAATAATCGGTATCGTTCGCTTTAAATTCTCCCGTTTCTTCAAACCATATCCGATCCTTTACATATTGTTTTACCGTATTTGTAAAATCATCCACCGTCACTGGTTTAATTAAGTACTGGTATACGCCATAACGTTTTGCCAGCTGCAAATGCTGCCGGTCTGTAGATGCAGAGACCATAATAATATCCAGATCCGGAGAATGCATTCGCAGGTAATGAAGCAATTCTGTCCCTAATATATCAGGAAAATAAATATCAAGGATGATCAGATCTACTTTCTCTTTTTCTATCAGCTCCTTGAGTTCTTTGCCATTCAGCGCTCTGCCAACAACTGTGATCTCTGAAAAAGCCTGCAGATACTTTTCATGCAATAAAGCTACCCGATAATCATCTTCTGCAATAACCACATTCATTTTTTCACCTCTTCTCCTTTTGGTAAATAGATAGAAAACACAGTTCCACCTTCAGCTGGGGAAGTCACTTCCATCTCTCCACAATACTTTTTCACCGCTTCATAGACATGAAACAGACCATAGCCTCTATTTTCCCCTTTGCTGGAATATCCTCTGGTAAAAATCTGCCCAGTCTGTTCTTTCGTCATTCCCGGCCCTGTATCTTCTATATCTATCACAATATCACTTCCAACATCAGTAACCATCACGGTGATTCTCTGTTCCTCCGATTCTAGTACAGCATCCATGGCGTTATCTAATAAATTGCCAAGCATGATAGCCATATCTGCAGCAGCTATTTTCGTTTTATCCAGATGACTTGCTTCTTCTATGATAAGTGCTATTTTTTTCTCAGCCGCCTTCGCTAGTTTCCCTAATAAAATTGCCTGCGCTCCAGGGTCTTTAATGTTCTTTAACATTGGGAATGCTTGTCGCTTATCAGCGGTTTCTTCCTGAATCACTTTTAACGCTTCCTCATATTGCTCAAGCTGGATTAACCCCAACAGCACATACATCTTATTTTTAAATTCATGTGTCTGGGCACGCAGGCTATCTGCATAGCCCTCTATCTGCATCACTGTTTCTTGAAGCTGCTTCATATCTGTTTTATCTCGAAAACTGCAAATCGCACCGACAATCTGTTTATTTTCATATAAAGGAATGCAATTCGTAATAAATGTTTTCCCTTGGTAGACTTTTTCCTCATCATAGCTCGGCTTTCCAGAGAAAAGCGTCTCCGGCAGGCCAAGCAGTTGAATCGACTGCCGGAGCTCCATCGATGAATCTAGTAATGCCTTCGCAGAGGGATTAATCAAGGAAATCGCTTGCTTATCATCAATCACAATAATCCCTTCTTTTACTGCGTTTAACATGGCCTCCCGCTCACGGAACATTTCTGCGATAACTGCAGGCTCAATGCCCAGCGTATCCTCCTGAATACTTCTGGCTAAAAACAACGCTCCGCCAACGCAAAGAATCATCCCAATGGATGCCACGATAACTAATCTTGTGAGCTTACTTACTATGATAGCGTTGATCGATTCTTCCAAATACTCGACTGTAACCGCACCGATAATTCTTTCCCCGCCATTGGCATCCACCTCTTCATAGATTGGTGCAGTGGTCATAATAGCAGGTCCAAGCGCCCCTTCCCCAGACTCTGTCACATAAGAGCCATATAACAGCGTCTGGTCAAATTGCTCTGTTTCTTCCGTTATACCGATGTGGTTTTCATCTGGATGGATAATATATTCTCCGTCTCGTGTAACTACGGTCACAACCGGATTTTCTGCCTGCAGCCGCACACGGTCAATAATTCCCTGTAATTCGTCATGGTCACTGCTGCTGACAGCTTCCTCCAAAGCCGGCATAAAGGCCAGTCCATTAGCCGTCTGTCTGGATAATTGCTTGTATGTATCCTGGGCATTGCCAATCTCAAAATAAGCAAACACAGAAATAAATAATAAAATAAGAAAAGTAGATAAAGTCAGAAATATAAAGACAATCCGCTTTCGAATCGTCATATTTTTAATCAAAGAAAACATTTATACCTCCTTTTCTATTGATCCATGAGTCTATTTCGTTTTATGTAATGGCATTATCAGTTTATCGGAAATCTGGTGTTGGGGCAAGAGAACTAGATTCGTTGTAGCCCTGTTTCTATATACAATATGGATTATCTCTTTTGTTCTTGTCACATGAAAGAAAACCCTTACAAACAAAATACACATAGTAGGTTTATAACATCTCCTCAATTTAACTAGAACTTTTTCTCACAATTTCTTCTCTTTTTATGATATATTGTTCTTTATTCTAAAATATTTCACACACCCTTAGAAAAACCTATCACGAGGAGAGACAAGAATGACAACCATCTTATTTAAAAATGCCAAGGTGTTTACCGGCAAAAATACGGATTTTGAAGGGATTGACTTTGCTGTAGATACAGAAGCAGGCCAATTTATCAACAAAGAAACAGCAAACGCAGATGAAACGATCGACTTAAAAGGGAAATATGTCATGCCCGGCTTAATCAACGCCCACACGCATATTATCTTAGATCCTTTCTTCAAAATCGGCGGCCTTTCTTCGGTCAATGCATCTCAGACGGGAGCCGTCGTAAACACGTATATTGCAATTGATAACCTGAATAAACTTTTAAAACACGGCGTTACGTATATACGTGATGTTGGTTCTTCTGACAACATTGATTTACAGTTATCTAAATTAGAAAAAGAAAATAAAATAACAGCCCCTGGAATTATCGGATCCGGTCCTGCCATCGTAATGACAGGCGGGCATGGCGTAGAACTCGGATGGGAGTCGGACGGCGTAGATGAGATTCGTAAACATGCCCGCACCAATATTAAAAATGGAGCACGAAATATTAAAGTCATGGCAACCGGCGGCGTCAGTATGGATGGGGAAACACCTAATGATGTTCAGCTTAGCGTCGAGGAAATGCGTGCTGCGGTGGACGAGGCACATCATAAAGGCTATACTGCCTGTGCACATGCTCAAGGAACAGAAGGAATCAAAAACGCCATCCGTGCTGGAGTAGATTCGATTGAACATGGGATTTATTTAGATGATGAAGCCATCCAGATGATGCTGGATAATGATACTTATCTTGTTCCAACCTTAATGGCACCTTGGGCAATCAATCAACATCCGGAAAAACTGCCTGATTTTATGGTAAAAAAATCACTTGCTGTTCAAGAAGCACATATTGAAAGTATTGGCAAAGCAGCGAAGGCTGGAATTAAAATCGCAATGGGGACAGACTCCGGAACTGCTTATAATGACTTTGAGAAAGGGCCCTCTCAAGAGCTTGAACAGATGGTCGATGCTGGTTTAACACCATTGCAGGCATTACAATCAGCTTCTATCAATGCAGCAGAACTGTTGAAAATAAATGATTATGCAGGCTCTATTGAGACAGGCAAGCTTGCTGATTTTATTATTATTGAAGAAAATCCATTGGAGGATATCAAAGCTGTCCAAGCGGATAAAATTGTTTATAAAAAAGGGAAGAAAGTAGAATAACTCTACAGAAAACAACTGGACTTGCAAAGGTAAGATATATCTTGCAAGTCCAGTTGTTTATATTCACCACACTTTTTTTGCGTTTTCCAAATCAGTTAAACTGATAAAGCTCTTTTGCATTGGAGGCGGACAAATGCGATTATGCATTTTTATTTGTTTATTTATTTTCTTAATATCCTTTTCAGTTTGAGCTTCCTGCACAAATACACTGATTTCCTTTTGCAGCTTCAACCATGGCGGTAAATAGCCTGCATCCTTCGCTATTTTTTGAAAATGCTGGAACGTATCCTTTTCCATATAATCCTTCGTTAGCGGTTTTCCCTTTCCCGGCAAATTCTTTTCATAGCTATAATCGTTCTCTTTAATCATATCTCCAATTAAATCATTGTATTTCCTTTCCAAATAAATCCCCCCTGCTCTTATTTGTTTAAGCAATCCAATGAACCATTAAGATCAAGTGAATTTAAATAATACTTCTACTTTTCAGTATACTGTTTAATTATATATCGCGCTATTAATCTTCTTTATTATAAATAAAATGAAACGTGCTATGCTTTCTTAACAACTATCTCCACATAAAAAAGCTGCCCCATAAAGTAAAATACCTCATGGAGCAGCCAGACTGCATTGCAGTAACATCTATTGTGACATTTTTTTCTTTTCGGAGAAGAGCTTCCCTCTTTCCAGCCATTTTTGTTTGGCTTCTTTCCTTCGCTTTACTTCTGCTTTTACAAGCTTTGGATAAGTATCTTCAGCAAAGTCCTGGACGCTGTCCCAATCTGAAAAGAAAAGAACCTTCATATCTCTGGAACCATCCTCATTACGGCGTTTATTCAGGCAAACGCCAAAAATCCGGTTCGATTCCTCAATCATCTGTTTAAATAAAAGGGGATGTTTTTCCTGATCTCTGTACAGTTCTTCCATCATTCCCATATAATGCGAATCGTAATGATGGAACGGCATTTCGGAATCAATGCTTTTACTGCTGCGATAAACTTTACGGTTGTTTGCGTAAATCCATATTAAAGTACCATAATCCAGATTTTCCTTTGTACTTACGATAACTTTTTTCATGTTTGTCATCCTGTCTAGAGGAAAATTTAGCATGGTAAATATCATTCTTAAAATCTCCGTTTATTAAATAATGCTACCTCTACTCTTTAGTATACACTACTTTCACTTTAAAAGCTTGAAAACTTCGAAGAACCTACTTTGAAAACTCCATATTCCAGCTGTAGTAGTCATTTTCTTTATTCTTTTCATAGCTTAAATAAGCATTGAATTTCTTTCCTTTTTTACTTGTCAGACCTTTCACAAAGACTTTCTTATCCTTCAACAGTTTTTTCACCATGGTTTTCGTCGGCTTCTTCCGCATCGAAGCTAAATATTTATCATTTTTCCAAATGGCAAATGTACAGCCCTGCTTTCGGTTGTTGCAGCTAAAGGCTTTATAGCCATCTATTACCTTGCCTCCGCACTGCGGACAGGTTCCCACTACTTCATTGGTTGCCCGTGTCTGCGTTACCTTATTGATAATAACGTCCTCTCCATGCTTGATTGTTTCAACGGATTCTGATGTAAAATGAAAAACGAGCCGGAGAAATTCCTGCTTGCCCGCTTTTCCTTTTTGAATATCCGATAAGGCTTTTTCAAGACGTCCGGTGAACTCTAAATCAAATAAATCTTTTACAGGAAAAGTGGTAACCAGCCGTTTACCAAGCTCTGTACAAAGCAAATGCTTACTTTCCGTTGTAATATAGCCTATATCCTTCAACTTTTTAATGGTTTCAGCTCTTGTTGCAGCAGTGCCAATACTAAAACCGGTCAAAATACTGCCCATCAGCTCCTCGCTTTCATCCTCCTGGTAGCTTTTCCCGCATGTTTCCATGACACGCAGCAAGGTTCTTTCAGTATGATGCTTCGGCGGCTTGGTAACATGGGAAGTGACCTCAGAATCGCTCACCTGGACACGCTCCTGCTTCTCCACCGATGGCAGCAGGGTATCCTTAGATTGGATATTCTCTACCTTTTTCCATCCTTCTACCAGCTGTACCTTCCCTTTTGAATGGAAAACACCAGATAAATCCACATCCAGAATTTTGGTAGTCAGCTTTGTCTCTTCATATTCTGCTATCGGCATAAATTGCATAATAAAGCGGTTTTTGATGGCTGTGTAGACAATTCCTTCATCTGCCGAGAGCCGTTTAGGCTTCATATAAGTGGGAATGATTGCGCTGTGACTTTCCACTTTTGCGTTATTAAAGACACGCTTTGTTTTCATAAACTTCATTTCATCCTTATAAGGAAGCTCTTCGGAATGCACCTTTAAGACATGGGCTGTTTTTCCAACCAGGCTTTCTTCTAAGGCAGTACTCGCAGTTCGCGGATAGGTAATCAGTTTTTTCTCATAAAGTGACTGAGCCACCTTTAATACCTTATCAGATGTCCATCCCTTGAACTTATTCGTTATAAACCCTTGCAAATTGGATAAATTGAATAGAAACGGCGGAAATTCCTTTTTCTTTTCCACCTGCTTATCGGTAATTATGGCTTGTTTGTTCTGAATCACTTCGTTAATTGGCTCCAATAACTCTTTTTTCTTAAATTTATCCTCTTTGTTTTCGACATAAGTCCCTTCGTATTCGTGGTTAGCCGCCGTTTGAAAGGTTGCAGTCAGTTTAAAATAATCCTCTGGCTTAAAATTTTCAATCTCTTGATCGCGGTCATAGATTATTTTTAGAGTTGGGAGTAGCACCCGGCCTATATTTAACGCTTTGCTTTTACCCTGCTGATATTTTAACGTTGCCACGGATGTCAGGTTAATACCGATAACCCAATCTGCCCATTGTCTGCTGATTCCCGCATCGCGCAACGGCTTCATCCTATCGTTTGATTGGAGATTTTCCAGGCCTTGCAGTACTTCATTTTGCGTCCATTCATTTAAAAGCAGGCGATATACAGCTACCTTTGGCTTCACCCCGCCCCGATAGATGATACTGTCTGCAATCAGCTGTCCTTCCCGGTCATAATCACATGCTGAAATAATTTCGTCCACATCATTCCGCTTCATTAAAGCATGAATCGTTTTTAACTGTTTTGCAGCTCCGCCATCTGTCTGCGCCCGATTTCTTGGATTGCTTTTCACTTTATATTTAAATTCAGAAGGGATAAAAGGAAAATTATCCATTTTCCAGCTTCGCATTTTCCCATCATAGTCCTTTGCATCATACAGCTCGACAAGATGGCCAAATGCCCAGGTAATCACATAGCGCTCCCCTTCAAAATAACCGTCTTTCTTCGATTTTATATTTAATGCATCTGCAATATTTTTTGCGACAGATGGTTTCTCTGCTAAGATTAATCGGACTCCCATTTCGAATTCATCGCCTTTCCTTAAAAGCCATATCAGCTGGTTTTTCGCTATCATTTTTTTATATTAGAAACATTCGTTCGATATCTTATTATGCCATAGATTTCACTTTTTTTCTAATAGATACCTAAAACCGCAGTTTATCATTCGTGCTCGCTTATAATTTATCGTTATATGGTTAAACTAGCTTCATTGGTGATTGTAATCACCATATTTACTTACAGGAGGTGCCCCCATGTCTGAGCAAAATAAAAATCGCAACAAGGATAAAGGAAAGCAAAATAATCGCAATAAACACAATAAGACAGGCAATGATACAGAGTTTGCGAGTGAAAATAGTGAATTTCTGAACTTAGACAATAAGAAAAACAAACGAAAAAGGTAGCATCTTTACGAAAGGGCTGAGTGACCAGTTGACTCAGCTTTTTTGTTGCCTAGTTGTAAAACCGCTTCCCTTTTTTCATATTTATATGGAAATGTTTGTTGCTATCCATTATACTAAAAACAGACGAGGGTCAAAGAAGCCCTGTCCGCTTTATATCTTCATCATTTCCCTGCCTGAAAACATCTTCTTTAAAAATTCCTTCACAGCCTGATTCCATTTTTTATCGCTTCTGCTGCCACTGTATTTTTCTTCAAAACAAAGCCCGTACCTGGTTAAAATCCTGCGTATTTCTTTCTAGTGCAAATATTTCTTTTTATGCTCCTGTCGCCAAACCCGTTCCCAATAGTTTTTACAATTCTATATGTCCATTTACTTTGACTATCGAAGTTTTACAACCCGGCTAGAATACTTTATGATTAATTTAACATACTTACCTATTTATTGAATTGAAATTACACAAAAGGAAGGAAAGTCTAAAAATGAAAAAACATATAAAATTCTCCTGCTACAGTCTTCTGCTGCCTCTCATTTTTTTGCTTATTGCCTGTTCAGACAATACAAATAATGAAGATAACTCTGGTTCTGCCACAGATAAAACTACTGAAGAACCGGGTACAGCAGACGATGAAGACTTACCGGATGGAGAGGAATCAGAAGACCCTTCAGAATCAGATAACTCATCGGAAGATTCCTCCGAAAATGACTCTGATGATCAGTCAAGTGATGAAGCAGAAACAGATGCTTCGGAAGATAGCTCTGTTGAAGAGGAAGAAAGTAACGATAGTTCTTCGGAAGACGAAGAAGCGGGGAACGATCAGGCATTATCGGACTATTCTTCCGAAGAAATTGAGTATGCCCGCGTCTGGCTGCAGCTTGGGCCAAATCAAGATATCGATGAACTATACGTCGAACATATTCCAGCCGGCACCCCGCTTGATCCCAACGATGAAGAAAATGATATCAGCTACCCGGAAGAGGTGATTCAGGTCTCCGGTTCCCGTATCGCAGATGGCATGATTACGTATAGCGGAAATGGAGACGGTACCATTAATGTATATGACATTCCATATGGAAATCGCTGGTACGGAGGAATGCCTCGTCCGGATGATGTTGATTTAGAAGAGGTAAAGGAAGATATGCGAGAGATGATTGAAAATACCGAGACGGTCACCATTGAGCCTGGTGAAGAGGAAGATGTTATAGCTATTATTGAAAAAATGTATATTATTGATTAAGACGATTGGGGATTCTTGCAGAAAGCCTGATTGAATATAATATCGATTAAAGATAAGGCGGCTGGAAAGTATCTATTCCAGCCGCCTTATCTTTTATTTACACGTTAGGAAAGCATAAAATTTTAACGAAGAAGAATTTCAATGTAGTAAAAATTTTTAGGTACCAAGTCGGTTTTGATGGGGCGAGTAATCGCAGTCCCAGCCCCAACTAAGGCATTCGTTATCCTTTATTGAAAAAATCCTGCTAAATATTGATCCTGCGCGATAACGACATAGCTGCCATCAGGATTTTGCATCACATGGACAGTAAGCTCTACAGGAGGCAGGAGCGTATCGATGGCATTATATTTTTCAATCAACAGCTCGATGGTTTTCGAATCAACTTCTTCACGTGTAATGTCACCATTTTCAATAAGCTCAAGCAATTCCTGGTCTACTTCCTGATAAATG
Source organism: Oceanobacillus oncorhynchi (assembly GCF_000821065.1). Lineage (GTDB taxonomy): Bacteria > Bacillota > Bacilli > Bacillales > Amphibacillaceae > Oceanobacillus > Oceanobacillus oncorhynchi. The sequence continues at coordinate 3,168,673 of NZ_CDGG01000001.1, read as the reverse complement.
GACGTATCACTGATTCCTTCTATGGAAACCGTAACCATAATACTATCTGCCGATTCCGCCTGTGCTTCAACAATCTCATAATCCGCAGTAGACAATGCATACATCACAGCATCCGCTAATTCGATAATTTCTTGTTCTGTCACATTGGTCCCTTGCATATTTCGTTCCGTGTTTTGGATATATATATCCTTGAACATATCCCGCTGTGTCTCAGCTTCTGTTGTTTTCTCTTCTTCCGAATAAGTGTCTGGCAAACGCTCGATAGAGGCTTCCGCATCCTGGAAGACCGTCGCCTGAATAAGTGCATCCAAATAATCCGATGCTCCTGTTTCCAGTGTTTCCCTCTCTTCCTCGCTTATATCTGTTGTTTCCGCATCTGCGGGCTCTGTATCCTCTGCTGTCACAGTGACTGCCGGAATTTCAATTGGTTCAGCATCATTATGATTAGAGTATGTATACAAATAATTCTGATCATTCGTCAAATCATGAAACGTATACGTAAATTCCTGTTCCATTTCCTGCAGATGATTGGTCTCTTTTTCAATAACCATTTCAAGTGTGAATTTATCAATGTCAAAATCGGCGGGGTCAAAATCCACTCTTTCCGAGCCCTCGGTAATTCGGAGTGTTTGTTCCGCGATTCCTCTGCCTAACTCTTCGATATCTGTTTCATCCCCATTGTATGTAAGGACATAATCTTCATCTCTTGCTTCCATATCAAATTTGTTATGAATATCCGGGTCTATGGATACGAAAAAGGCAAATGGCATTTTCATCCTGCCTAATTGATTATTAAAGATATGTTCGAGTTCCTCCTGATCAGCGGTTGTTGTTGCAAAGCTCTCCATGACCTCCCCTTCAGCAGTTTCCATCAAAAAGTCACTATTGTCTCTATACAGAGCAAAGTTCCCCAGGTTGTAATAATCGATATCCTTTTCAAAGTCAAACACGCCATTCCCCGATAACGTTTCGCCTTCGATATTTTCTTCAAACTTCACGTCTAACGAGGTCATATCCTGCTCCAACTGCTCCATTTCCTCCAAAACCTCTGCAGCCTCAGGCTCGGAGCACCCGGCTAAAAATAAAATAATAATGAATCCAGCTCCAAAGATATAATTTTTCAAAATAAAGCTCCCTCTCCCTTCTTTTTTAATGTAAACGTTATACATATATTATACGGAGAGAACAACTGGTTGACTAGAGAGAAAGAGAAAAAAAGGTATAAATGCCCATTTAACATGCCACAGTACAAAATACTGTGGCAGCACCCATGTTATATACTTTTTTAAAGAAAACCCGGGAAATCATTCTATGAAAATCTGTGAATTGCCCCTAGTCGCCCTGCGATTATTTATTCCATGCGATTTATGACCACTTCTTGAATAATACAACAAGCTGAAATTTATTATCCTCCAGCTTAGCGTCTATCTGACCACCTAATTTCATAACCAATTGCCTGACAATATGCAAGCCTAATCCTAGCTGTCCGCCAGCTCTGCTGCTGTCCATCCGATACGACCGGTCAAAAATCCGATGGAGTTCCGTTTTGTCATCCAATACGGTGATATCATTTTCTGCTTCCAGCCTGACACATTCCTCTTCTTCTGCCAGCCTGATGGTAAAATAACTTTCCGCATATCGTAACGCATTTTGAACAATATTACTGATAATCCGATGGACTGCTTTTTCATCTGCTAAAATGGGGGGTACAGCCGTCTCGTCTATTTCTATCTGCAGCTTATTTTTCTCAAAATCATGGTAAAACAGCAGCATCGTATCCACTACCAGCTGATTCAAAGATACCTGCTGGATACTGAATTTCTGGTCCGAAGATTCTATTTGGGAAAGCTCATAAAACTGATCCACCATCATCGTTAAATGATCAATTTTCTTTTGAATAATAGCCAAAAAATCTTTTTTTTCTGCATCCGACAAAGAGGGATCTGCCATCAATTCAGAAAATCCTTTTATTGATGTTAACGGCGTTCTTAAATCATGTGAGAGATTGGTGATTTCCTGCTTTAATGCTTCTTCTCTCCTTTGCTTACGCTGTTGATCCTGCTTAAATAGATGAATTAACTGATTGATATTTTCAATAAACCGGAGCAAACCTCTGCTGTGTGTATTTGTACGGATTAGTTCGTTTGTGCCAAAGTTCTCATTAATGCCTTTGAGCTGACTGGTTATCCTTCTGATATCCCAATAAAGTAACAGCAGCATGCTGATACAAACGACTAATAATATACTCAATATAACAATAATCAACCAGCTGCTCACTGTCACCCCTCCTCCTTAATCCATATCCTGTTTCGTAAATCTGCCCGCTCCTATCCACAAAGCAATGATGCTAATGACAGCACCGGTCACCCAATAACGATAATCCAATTGTACAGATTGATTCATAAAGTGCATTAAATTATCCGTCAATAACGCACCTGGAGCAAATGTATATAACTCATTTAATCCATTCACCTGACGGAAAATAAGGAGCAACACATCATCGAAAAAAATATAGATAACTGCGACAATAATGATATTATATATATCAGCGATTTTCAGCATTTTTAATGCATGTATCAAAATAAAACCGCTGAGCACAATCGGCAGCATATTAAAGCTTGCAATGAAGAAATTGCTGACTACTCCTTGGTCCTCCGCAAAAAGACTCTGCCCTAATCCTATCATCAGAAGTAAACCTGCTGCACAAACCAACAAAAAATAACCTAGCGTCACAAGCAATTTTGACCAGAAGATGACGCTTCGAGAGATACCGAAAGAAATTGCCTGTTTTGTCAGCATAATATCCTTACCAGTCAATATGCTATTATACAAATAAGAGATAATAATTATTTGTATCCCCATACCAATGACATTCGAATAGAAAAAGCTGCTTGTGCCGTAACGGAAATCTGCATCTACACTGCTAAAAAAATATAAACAAAATGCAGCACCTGTAATTAGGAGAAAAAAGATAGCAGTAGTGAGATATAAGCTTTTCCTATGCAATATACGGTAGTTTTCACTTTTCAAATAGTTAATCATTTTTCGCCACCCCCCTCCACTAAACCTAAGAAATATCCCTCTAAATTCAGTGCTTCTAGCCGGAATTCCATCACCAATACATCATTTTTGATTAAAAGGCGGTTTATTTCTCCAGCCTTCTCAATGTGGTTTTGTATCGTGATAACCTGGTCAGGAAGGGATTTATATTGGATATCCTCATAAGTGCGTTCTAATAGCTGTGCTGTCTTGGCTGTGTCATCCACCTTTAAATGGATTTGTTTCCTGCTTTTTTCATCCAGAAGCTGCTTGCTTACATCCTCGACAATCACCCCGTTTTTGATAAATACAAACCGCGTTGCCAACAGCTGCAATTCCGTTAAAATATGGCTGGAAATCAAGATGGTTATTTGCTTTTCTTGATTTAACCGGATCAATAACCTGCGAATTTCCGTAATACCTTCCGCATCTAAACCATTAATTGGTTCATCAAGCACTAAACAATCCGGGCTGCTTAAAAGAGAAAGCGCGATTCCCAGCCGCTGCTTCATCCCCATAGAGTATTCTCTAAATTTTTTCTTCTTTTGATTGGCCAGCCCGACAATTTCCAATACGTCATATATCCGCTTCTTTTCCGCAACTCCCCTTTGAATCCGGAAGTACTCCAGGTTTTGAATTGCTGTAAAATCCGGGAAAAAGACCGGCGTCTCTATCATAAATCCCATTCTTTTTTTCGCCTGCATCATTTCTTTGCCGGACTTACCAAACAAGTAAATTTCTCCCGTTGTCGGCGTTAACTGCCCTGCAAGCATTTTAAAAATAGTCGATTTACCAGCACCATTTTTACCAATTAAGGCACAAATCTCTCCTTTTCCTACAGAAAAATCAAGCGGTTTAATGACTTCTTCCTGCTTAAATTTCTTAGTTAATGTATACGTCTGAATAACAGCACTCATTTTCTCGGCTCCTTCACTCTATTTTCTTGTTTCCAGTTTAGCGCAAGAGCCATTAAAATCCTTTAAGCAAATCATAAAGAATTCATAAAGAAAGACAGAACAGAATCAAACCAGCATGAACCCGACACCCCAAATGGTTCTGATATACTCTTCAGGTGTGACTTCAGCCATTTTTCTGCGCAGATTGGAGATATGGACACTAATGGTATTATCATCCCCGACATACGTGCCTTTCCAAATTTTTTCGTAAATCTCTCTTTTAGAAAAAGCATGCTCCGGATGACTCATAAATAAGAACAAAATATCAAACTCCGCATTGGTTACCTGCAATGATTTGTTCTCTAGTGTGACAGACAGCTTTTCAGGAAAGATAGTCAGACCACGCCATACCTTTTCGTCTTTTTGTGAGGGCTGGCCAATCGATTTTCGCAGCTGAACCTCTACACGGGCTTCTACTTCTTTCTGGTGAAATGGCTTGGTTATATAATCATCGGCTCCCATTTTCAAGACTTGGACTTTATCCTCTATTCCAACCTTTGCGGAAATCACAATAATGGGGATTGCGCTTTCCTCTCTGACCTGGGTAATAAATTCTTCGCCGCTTATCCCCGGCAGCATCAAATCTAATAAAATCAAATCGAATGGATTGCTTTTCAGCTGCAGCAGACCTTCTGTCCCTGAATAAGCAGAAACTGGCGCCATCCCCATTTTTGTTAAAATTACCTGCAGCAGTTTGCTGATTTCCTGATCATCTTCAATAATTAAAATTCGTTTCTCTTCATTCACGTTTACCACTCACTTTTGTATGATTGCTATTACTTTATTATAATAATCACTCTTTTGTCGTTTGAAAAGTGCACCTGTCTAAATCTTCACCAAAACAAATAAAGGAGTGCATAGGAAATTTAAAATGCATACTCCTTTATATAGAAAAAATAATCAATTAATAACCTGTTACAGCATTCTTTAATATAGGCATGTTTTCTGTGTTTAAATGCTTCCCCTCCACACATAAAACAGTCATCTGAGAATCTGTTCCTGCAGCATGAAGCGCTCCTTTTTCCCAAAATGCTGCTTTACCGGCAGTCAGAGGGATTTTGTTCTCCTCCTCGCCGCAGACCCAGCCTTCTCCAGATACAATCATGAAAAGCTGATCCGCCTGTGCTTCGTGGAAAGGAATGTTATCCTCTATTCTTAAATACATATAACTCATTCTTATATCATCGGCATCAAATAAAAGACGATGCGCAGTAAATTTCGTTGTCTCTGAATCCATCGATACACCGGATTCTTGCTCAAACGAAATAATCTTCAAATGAACCAGCCCCCTATTCTGATTAAATCGCAAAACCTATTCCGCTTCATAACGAATCATCGTCCACATCCCAATATCTTTAAAGCCCATTCGTTTATAAATGCTTCCAGCCGCAGGGTTATCATAAAAAAGACAAAGCGACTTCCCCTCTGCTAATAATGCAGTGCATAATTTCTCCATACACTTCGTTGCATAGCCTTGACGCTCATACCCTGGGCGCGTACAAACAGCAACGATCATGGCAGAATGGGAATTTTCAGCGGTCGTCGATGCAGATGCAACCATCGTCCCTTCCTCATCACGAATAAAATAGGTGCGTCCTGTCTTATTTTTCTCTGCATGCTCCCTCGATTCAACAGTTATATTACTTGCTGCAAATTCCGGAATAGACTCCAGCATTTTGATGTTCTCTTCATAATCAACAGGCTGCAAATATTCTACCTGCTCAGCTTGTTCTAAAGTCGTTGTGTAGCTTAATTCTTCACAAGCTGCATAATACATTTCTCTATGTACATGAATGACTTTATCCATGTGTTTAAGCAAAGGGGTGACAGCCAGTTTCAGACCACTCACATTGCACCGCTGTTTATAGTCGTTAATTATCTCTGTAAACCCTTTTACATCATATTCCCCTTCACTGTAAATAATGAAATTCTCACAATAGCGCAGGAGAACAGCGATTAAATCTTCCTGTTTCCATTCTCCCCAGACTTCTTGAATATCTGAATCATAGCCAAACGCTTCAATATCTCGGAATAATAAACAAATTTTCTGCAGCCTTAGGCTCAACTAACTCCATTACTTTTGCATGATCCTCTTTTGTCAGCTTTCGTATCATCCTGCTTCCTCCAATAGACGTCAATAGTAGCTTCTACATGATTAAAATCTTACATTCTTCCAGTTAAGACATTATTTCTTCTCTTACTCCTCATCGCATTCCCATCAATCAGAAACATGAATCAATATTTTCCCGGTACTCTTCCTGCTGCTGATAAAATCATGTGCTTCCGCTATTTTTTCAAGAAGAAACACTGCACCGACTTTTATTTCTAATTTTCCGCTCCTTATCAATTCAAGGACATTTTGAGATACGGCTTCCAATGTCTCCGGCCTTTCTTTTCTAGTGGTACCTAAGCTGAATCCCAGTACAGACCGGCAGCTCGCATGCACGTCCTTTGTATTAAAATTTCCAATGCCGCCTGATGAATTCCCAAAATGAACCAGCCTGCCAAAATGAGATAAAACCTTCATACTTCTTTCTGTTATCTCTCCAGCCTGCGAATCAAAAATAATATCTACACCTTTACCATCTGTTGTTTCTTTTATTTTTTCATCAAAATCCGTATATGTATAAACATCATCCGCTCCTAATTCAAGCGGCACGCTGCTTTTTTCAAGGCTGCTGACCGTACCAATAATTCGTTTGGCCCCGAGCAATTTGACCATCTGAATAATCGTTGAACCGACACCACCGGCCGACGAATGGACTAAAACCGTATCATCTGGAGTTATTTGCGCTAAATCATGTGTTAACTTATAAGATAAAAATCCGACAGTCGGGCATGCTGCAGCCATTTTAAAATCTAATTCATCTGGAATTTTAAAAGTAAGTAACTCCGAGGCCAGGACATATTCCGCATAGGCGCCCCCTTTTGGAAAGCATATAACGCGGTCACCAGGCTTGACACTTTCTACAGATGCTCCAACCTTCTCGACTGCTCCAGCGGCATCTAAACCTAAAATCATCGGGAAATTCGCCTTCGCTTTGTTGCCGGTTCTATTCTTAATATCAGCATAATTCACGCTGGTATAAATCACTTTAATTAAAATTTCATCGGGTTGAGGTTCTGGCTTTGGTATTTCTTTGAATTGCAGCACGTCTGATCCGCCAAATTCATTCATCACAACCGCTTTCATCTTATTTCCTCCTTTTTTATGTCAGCTCTTTCTTAAACAGAACGCGATCATTGCCAAACCCATCATAATTTGCTTTTACTGCTGCACCATCTACTGTTTTGTCTCCTCGCTCGATCACAAAGCCCATTTTTTGATGAAACGCAATCGATGTTTTATTTACGGGAGAAGTGATGGAGCGGATGATTTTCCGATCAGCCATTTTAACTTTGGTGAAAAATTTCTCATAAAGTGTTTTTCCAATGTCTTTCTTCCTGTAATCCGGGTGTACACCGACAAAATGAATATATGCTTCATCTGACTGATCTTGAGATAAAAATCCAATTAAAAAACCTATTATCTCGTCATCTTCTTCTGCGATAAAGCTGGTATTCTTAAAATGTTGAAAAAATAATTTAGGCAGCATTCCTGCCATATCACGCCCGCCCCACCAGTCGTTTATCTGCGGAATCAGGACATCATAATCCGAACTTTGTAAACTGCGAATTTCCATTCTACATTCTCCCTTTTATTTGAAACGATGTACTATCATTCGTATAAATTCTTTTATTTACCATGATAAAACAGCTGAATATTCTTATTGTTATTACTAATATATCAAAAAATTATAATGATTTCTTTCTTTGTTTGAATTTTTTTGGAATTTATATTTAATTTTTCACGCCCGTATGTTAACCTTGATTTAAATTAGGTTGACAAAGAGAGGAGCGTTTTTTTGTTCAAATCGTTTAAAAATCAATTCATCCTTTCGTCAGTTGTTTCAATATTATTCATCATAAACACTTACTTACTTTTTAATTTTACTTATCAAATCAGTAACATAATGGCAAATTTATTTTTGTTCATCACCTTAGCTTCCGTTTTCAATACTGGTTTATTAGCTCAAAAGTATTTTCATTCAAAACAATCTTCTCTAAATGATTCATAGTACGTATTCAAAAAAGTTCGACAAAAAGGAGATTTGGAAAGCCCACCTCTCCAAATCTCCTTTTTCTCATATCCCTTATTTCCACACATCTTCAGCAATTCGCACAACATGCCGGATTTTTTCCCATTGCTGTTCCTCACTCAATAAATTTCCTTCCTCTGTAGAAGCAAACCCGCATTGAGGACTCAGGCAAAGCTGATTCAACGGTACATAGCCCGCCGCTTCTGTAATTCTTTCTTTAACAGCTTCCGGATCTTCCAGCTCGCTGAACTTAGACGTGATAAGACCCAGCACAATAAATAAATCATCACGGTTCACATGACGCAAGGGTTCAAATCCGCCCGAGCGGTCATCATCAAACTCCAGGAAAAGACCATCCACCTGTAGGCCGCCAAAAATCGTTTCTGACACCGCCTCGTAACCGCCGCTTGACATATAGGTAGATTGGAAATTTCCCCGGCAAATATGCATTGTTACCAGCATATCATCTGGTCTGTTCGCAATCGATTCATTGATTGCTCTCGCACATAATTCAGCTGTTTTCTCTGGATTTCTTCCTTTTTCAATCAACGAATTTCTGCCCTTCTCTGAGAAAAAGGTTGCCCAGGACGTATCATCCAGCTGTAAGTAGCGGCAGCCTTCATCGTATAATGCCTGAATCACCCCTTGATAAGCAGCAACCAGGTCATCAATAATGGCTTCATCATTTTCATAAATTCCTTCTTCAAACTCCGCCCGGAAAAAGAGCATGTTCGGGCTCGGAATCGCAAATTTTGCAACCGCATCTCCAGCAATACCATGCAGGAATTTATAATGCTCAATCATATAATGATTACTAAAACCAATTTTACCGGTTACCTTAATGCCTCTTTTTTTCGTTTCCACACCAGTGAATTGCAAGCCTTGTTCCGCGCTATAGCCTTCCACGCCATCTAAGCCTTCCAGAAAATCAAAATGCCACCAGGCACGGCGAAACTCCCCATCCGTCACGGATTGAAGTCCTGCTTCTTTCTGCTGTTCTACCAGTTTGATAATTTCCTCATCTTCCATTTGACGCAATTGTTCTGAGCTGATTTCCCCTTTTGCCTTTTGTGCACGCGCCTCTTTTAAACGCTGAGGACGAAGAAAACTCCCTACATGATCTGCTCTGAATGGAGCCCGTGTATTTTTTGTCTCTGCTGATATTGCCATCGAATACCCCTTCCTCTTTATCTGCTATATTCATTCTATATTCCATTAAAAAAACCCCTTCCGAAAATAGAAGAGGTTCGATATGATAAAATCTCTTCTTATCTTCAAGCAAAAATGCTTCTGGAATTAGCACAGTACAAATCAACGTCTGCTGCTAAGGCTTCAGCGGGCCAGTCCCTCCACCTTTCTCGATAAGAATATATGGAATTATACGAATAATTACAGTTTACTTTACATGGAAGCAATGAATTCGTCAAGGAGAATCCCAAAATATAGGAACCTTGCTGCAATTGATTTTAAATCAAGATTACGTTAACTTTTTTTATCGGAAAAAATTTTATAATCTTCACTAATCACAAAAGCAGCCAAATACAAGCAGAAAAATAAAATAGCTGCTCCTTCCCACGATACACTATTCCTCGTAAATAAGGACTCAATAAAAAATTTATAAAAACAAACACTAAGGAACCATTGAGCCACATAACTCAAAAGCATTACTTCCTTTGTCTGCTTTATTTTCGCTGCTTCAAGGATTAACATGTATAACAAATCAAACAGCATCCCCAACACATAAGACAGAAACAGAAACCCGCCGAAGTAAAGAAAATTCATAAAAACAGTATCAAAAAATTGTATTTCGATAAGTTTCCAGCCTGCTAAAATATTAGATAATCCATGTGTTATCAACATTGGATTGACGACAATAGCCGTAATACTAGCTATTAGCAGACCAGCAATAAGCAGATTGGCAATAAAGGTCGCAATCTATTTGTTTCTTATTCACAATGGTTAGAGCCCTCCATATGCTATAACACGTTTTTAACGCCAAATCGTATTAACTTTCAAAAAGCACTTATAAATCTTAATAACTGTCTTATATTGCTATATGATAATTTCATTGTTATCATTCTTTGAAGTTTTTTAATATATATCTTTATTTTACCACTATATTTACACATATCTTTTACTAAGACTTCTTTAAGGGATGAAATACACAATTTCGTTCCCCCGTTCTACATCAAAAAAGTACCAGACATCTAACAATGATAAATTGTTACAATGCCTGGTACTTTATTTAGCTTGATATTAGAGCCTTAGCTGACACGATTTCCCGGTTTTATCTCTTCTTTTAATTTAAAAGAAAGAATAAATCCAACGATAGCAATAATTGCTGCTACGATAAAGGAAACATTCACACCATGAATAATACCATTGATATCCTCACCTGGTATAGCTGCAGTGGACATGATTGTTACAAGCACTGCTGTACCAACCGAGCCAGCTACTTGGCGGAATGTATTATTCATTGCTGTCCCGTGCGGAATCAATTCGTTAGGCAGCTGGTTCAATGCCATGGTTGTCATAGGCATCATTACCATGGCAATCGAAATCATGCGAATGGCATTCGTGGTTGCCAGATAGTTGAAGCTTGTATCCGCAGATAAATTCGTGAATGCAAAAGTTGTCAAGGCTAGCAGTAACAAGCCGCCTCGAGCAAGCCATTTTCCTCCGAATCTATCAAAAAGATAACCGGTAATCGGGTTGGAGAATCCCATTATAATCGCACCGGGCAACAAGACAAGCCCAGATTCAAGCGCCGAGAAGCCAACCATATTCTGCATATATAACGGCAAAATAACATTTGTCCCAATCATCGCAGCGAAGACCAGCATTCCAAGCGCCGTTGCTAACGTGAATGTGCTGTGTTTGAATACCCGGAATTCAAGAAGCGGTTCTTTCAAGTTCAACTGTCTGGTAATAAACCAATAGAGAGAAATGCTGCCGATAACAATCGTAAGAATGACCTGAAGACTGAGCCACCCTGCGTCGCCGGCGACACTGAAACCGTATAGAATTGCACCGAAGCCGACTGTAGAAAGGATGACCGATAAAATATCCAATTTCGGTTTCTTCAGCTCTGTTACGTTTTTCAATAAGAAGTAAGCCGCTATCATATCTAAAATAGCAATCGGCAGTACAACATAGAATACACTGCGCCATGGGAACTGATCCACGAGCCAGCCTGAGAGACTCGGGCCAATCGCCGGCGCGAATGCAATAACTAGTCCAAACAGTCCCATTGCTGTACCTCTTCTATGAACAGGAAAGGTCAGGAATAATATCGTCTGCATCAGCGGCATCATAATGCCGGCCCCTGAAGCCTGCAAAATCCGCCCAACCAATAACAATGAAAAGTTTGGTGAAATTGCTGCAATAAACGTGCCGATAGTGAACAATCCCATTGCAGTCATAAATAATTTACGTGTTGTGAATTTATCAATTAAAAAAGCCGTAACTGGAATCATTATCCCATTTACGAGCATAAAAACCGACTGTAGCCATTGCGCTGTACTCTCACTTAAATTCAAATCTTTCATGATGGGTGGAAGTGCAGTCCCTAGCAGCGTCTGGTTCAATATGGTGACAAAAGCACCGGATAATAATACCGCGAAAAGCGGAATATATTTTTTAATTTCAAATGTATTTTCGCTTTCCATTTTATACCAACTTCCTTACAAAATATTTACTTTTTAATCAACAATAGAACACAATATCATATTTGAAAGAGAACAACAAATCATTCCGCTTATTTTGTAACATTTTTATTCAGTTAAGCCCTTTTTACATCAAAGGATTTTGCTTTGGTTAATATGGATAAGCTGATGAAAAGCTTTTCCGATGTACACTGTTTAATTTCATAAAAAAACCATTGCGTGCTCTATTGATGAGATACATGAATGGTTTTAAAATGATTGGTAATTTATTTTAACTTAAAACAGCTTTTTATAATCTATCATAATAAAGAAAAAAATTAATCCCATATATTAGGACGTTCTACCCCCATTGTTCTCATATAACTTAACAGTTGTCCTGTATGCACAGATTCATGATATGCAATCCGCAATAACATATCGCCCAGTTTTCTTTTATAACCAACATCTGAACGGTCAATTTCAATATTTTCTAAATCATTTATATGTATTGTCTTAATATATTTAATAAATTCATTGCGGTACTTCTTAGCTAATTCCAATTCATCATCCACTGTTGTAAATACTCTATCCTCAAAAGGATTAGATATATTGGTTAACGCCCTACTCCCTCTGCCAAGGATAATTTGATGATAGAGAAACTCCCCTTCTAATACATGCCTAATCATTTCAGAGCAGCTGATTGCATTTTCATCAGGTCTCCATTGCAGCAATTCTTCTGGGATTGCTCTCCAAACTTTTTCGCTTCTGCGCCGGACTTCTTCAAAATTAAGAGTAATCAATTCATTTGTATTCATTTCATAATCCTCCTGTCATATTGTATAACCTATTGTAGCACGCAGATACTTCGGCTATAATCGAAGTATAAATGTTTTGGGAGGAATAATAATGGGCAGCAGACCTGATTTTTCATATGTTGCAAAACTAATGGCTGATTCATCAAGAGCTGCGATGTTAGAAGCTCTTCTTGATCTTGATGGACTTCCTGCAAGCGAATTAGCAAAAAGGGCAAATGTATCTTTGCAAACGGCAAGTGGTCATTTATCAAAACTGGTAGAAGGAAATTTACTTCGCGTGGAAAAGCATGGCCGGCATCGTTATTTTCGAATTGCGAACGCCGAGGTTGCTCAGGCAATCGAAATGTTGACTGTTCTTGCTCCGTCTGCCCAGGTGAATTCGTTGAAGGATTTTTCACGCTCTGAAAAAATTCAAATTGCCAGAACATGTTATGACCATTTAGCAGGTAAGCTTGGTGTATTAATAACAGAGGCCTTGGTAGAAAAAGAATATGTGGCGGAAGATCAAGACGTTTTTATAGTAACGAAGGCTGGAGAAGAATTCTTTAACAGCTTTAAAATCGACCTGGATGCTTTACGACAAAAACGAAGACACTTTGCCCGAAAATGTCTGGACTGGAGTGAAAGACGTTATCACCTGGCAGGATCTCTCGGAAATGCCATTTTACTTCAATTGTTTGATTTAGGCTGGATTGAGAGATTACCTGGCCGTGCTGTAAAAGTTACTGATACAGGAATAAAAGGATTAGAGAAATCCTTTGGTATGGATACGAGTAAGTTGGGTTGATTTATCCTATAGCCTTATGGGAAAAAACATCATTTGAGCTGTCGCAAATTCGGCTTACTTCAAATGATGTTTTATTTCTCCCAGTTATCAGCATTATAAAGCGCTGTGATGTACGCTGTGCACATTAATTATTTAAGAAAATCATTTCGCTCTTCTTGATTATTGTATAAGCCATGTCCTCTGAAGTATATCCAGTATGCCTTCTCAAATCTTTACCTAATTATTCTTCTTTTATTCAAGCTATTTTCCCCTTCTTTAATCGACTTTGCAATAGCTTCACATTTGGAGATTGCCCATATGTAATGTTTGAAAGTATTCGCAGCAAAATATCCATATAAATTACTGGTCTTTGTCCATTTATAATATTTCTTCGTCATAATTTCTTCATTTGTATGAGATTGGATCAACTTCATTACCCGATGATGACTTAACTTCAATTTTTTTATGGCTTGATTCATCGTTACATCCTGATAGTTTTCCCGAATTTGCATATTAAGCGGCTTGATTGTTCTCCACATATAACCTGGTGCCGGCATAAACGGCGTATCTCCATCCATCCCTTCTCTGTACCATCTTTCAAGCATGGCATGCCATTCATATAAATGCATCAATACATCCCGAAAATTTTTATCTCTTTCTTCTGTCTCTATTGTCATACTTCTTTTTCTAGGGGGTATAGATTCAATGATTTCAAATAACGCTTTAAAATTCTGTTCGCTCTCTGCTAAAAGAATTTCCTTCCCGTTCTTTTCTGTCATGATAATTACCTCCTCTTTTACTACATTTTAACATCAGCATGAAAGGTAGGATAGCTTACTAATTTTCTAAAAAATAACACATCTCATTTTAATCATAGGAGCGGTTCATAAAAACGACTCTCCAGCCATCTGGATCTTCGATGGTAACTCCTTTGTCTTTCCAATAGGGATTCTCTGGCTCTACTTCGTTATATCCCATTTGGGCCAAACGATTTACGACATGCATGATTTCATCTTTATTTTCTATATAAAAAACCAGCAGATTATCTTTCGTAGGTGCAGGGCATGGGCTTCCGTCTTGATGAGATGTAAATTCTAAATGATAGTCTGTATGAGGCAATCCGAAGATAACTCCCTTAATCCCTCTGTCTCCTTCAAATACTTCTATTTTTGTTAAACCTACACCCGTTTCGTAAAAGCTGATTATTTCATCAAATTTATCTGTCGGTCTGGCTATCCTTACTTGCACTGCTGAAAAATTATTAAATTTCATACTGCCACCTGCTTTTTAATATTTTTATTTGAATACACGATTTAAATAGAATAGATCTCTTCCTCAACCACAGGCAAAATATCATTTTCAATAATTTGATAAAATAGCACTTGTTCTTCAATAAAAGGCGTGTGTGCGGAATTTTCAAAGGTATACATTTTCTTGAACGGAGCTTCGATGGAATCATAGAAATGTTTCGCTTGCGTGTAGGTTGTTTGATAATCATGCTGACCTTGAAGTATAAAGACAGGCAACGGAAGCTTGGGAACAAGCTCTGCTAAATCTGCGGCGGCCATTACATGCCCCAGTGACTGCCAGCCTAAAACAGCCCCTTTAAAACTATTGATTCGTTCATTAAATGTATAATTCGCACACGAAAAAACGTGCTTCAACCTTTCCAGATTGGAGTAACCCTCTCTTTAAAACCCCCCGCCATACTTCTCGGTAAATTTAGTCCTGATGGCGCCATAAGCTCGATTTTCATAAAAATTTTCATCAAAAGCCACATTTTCAATTTGCTTGACAGCACGTTTATCCTTCCTGTCCCTTGCTGTTTTTAAAATATATTGATAGGCTTCTTTTTCTGATTCCAGTTGAGAACCTATCTGCCCCACTCCAATATACGCATAGAAAAGATCCGGACGTATTTGCGCCGCCAGACTGCCCAGGTAGCTGCCCCAGGAGTGACCAAGAAGAAACACTTTATCCCGTGCGTATTTATCTCTTAGATGATTTGTTACCTCAATTGTATCTTCAATTAACTGCTCCACCGTAACCCCTTTTTTAGCTGTATCCGCATCATACGACATTCCAGTACCTCTCTGGTCCCAATAACACACATCAAAATATTGCTCCAGGTTTACCCCATGTGCTTTATTGACGGGATAAGCTGGAAACCCTGGTCCGCCGTGCAAGAATAAAAGTAATGGCTTATTTTGATTTAAAGATTCTACAATGATTCCTTGCTCTGCACCATTGATTTCTACATATTCCTTTAGGATTGTTTTGTTATCTTCCTTGTTTTCCGTATACGCTGATTGCATGTTGACAGCTCCTTATTTATAAAAATACGATATTATCCGTCCGCAGAATAACGCTCTAAAAGCTTCTCTTTATGAGACTGGAATACTTCCTCCAAGGAGATGTTATATTTATTAGCGATGACGATAACGTTCCCCAGTACATCTCCTAATTCCTCTGCTAATGCATTTCTATTTTCGGCAATTGATTCCGTTGCCTCATCCGGTCTGTCCCTGCCAATTTCCAGTGCTCTTATGGCTCTTGCTACTTCTCCTGTTTCCTCTGCTAAAAAACCGATCCGGATGAAAATATCTAATTCCGACCAGCCTCTATGTTCGTAATAATTATTTACCCATTGTTGAAATTCAGTTACATTCATTTTTTTCACTCCTCGATTCAGCTATTGAATTTCCCTTCCCTCTTAATGATATTCGAAGTTAAAACTGCACACGAAACCCATGAAAAGTATGAACTCCCGTGCCAAATCGCACAAAATCATGCTTCCGTAAATACTCCACTGCATTTTTAACTTCATCTAAAATTTCAGGAAGAAGTCCCAATGTATTATGCGCTCCATAAATCATGGAGACATGATTTATTTGCGTGAGCCTCTCTAACGAATTTACTAAGTCTGCCGGATTGGTTGTCGGAAAAAAAGCATAGATTGGAGTTTCATCATATAGCAAGTCCCCTGTAAATAAATATCCGGTCTCTTCATCAAAAATCACAATATGACCTGGAGAATGGCCGGGAGTATGGTAGATAATTAATGTTCTATTCCCCAGCTCCACCCTATCACCGTCTTTTAAAATTCCAGTTGGCTCACCCTGGAAGGGTTTATATGTATTCGGGTCAAAGCTTTCCGGCACAGGAATCGTAATATCCCTTGCTGTATTTTGTCTTATTTGTTCTAATGACAACCCTACAATACCATGAACAAGCCAAGCTCTTTCCGCTTCATGAACAAATATCCGGTCATATTCTCCATGACTTCCAATATGATCGGAATGTACATGCGTCGTGATAACATCAATGGGCAGAGGCGTCAGCTGATCTGTGATTCGCTTCATATTATCAATACCCAAGCCAGTATCAATTAATGCTGCTTTTGTGTCTCCAATAAGCAAAAATGAATGCACTTTTTCCCAATGACCAAGCTCACTAATGGCATATGTTTTTTCATCTATTTTTCGAACGGTAAACCATGGATCATTTAACATAACCTTACCTCCCTCTCAGACTACTAATACTATATTATCAGAAAATATGGCTTAGACACTCTATTTCCCCTCTGCTATTATTTATATGAAGAGAAAAATACGAAAGGAACCTTCATATGAAAAAGAAAAGAATAATTATATTTTCAGGAATTCTTCTTTTTATCTTAATCATTACTATATTTTCTAACAACTTTTCTTTAGAAGAAAGAGAGGAGGATGAAATTGTAGCAGAAGAAATACTGGATTATACATTTGAAAATTACGATTTTCTTTCTGCTAGATGCCTTTAGATTACTTTATAAGAGAATGAAAGTGATACTTTAAAGTCTCCATCATTTCTTCATGTGTAAACTGCTCTGGATTTAATAAGTGATGCATCGCCATCCCATCGACGATAGCATGAAGCCTGTTAACCTCCATCTCTATGTCAAGTCCATCTTTTGCTATATCTAATAATTGCAATGCGTGAACAACATTTTTAAATCCTTCATGCATGTCACCATAGACTTTATCACTTAGCTCCCGAAGTGTTTTATCGACCAGAACTTTTGCTGAAAAAGCTAACCATACCCCCATTTCTATTTTTCGTTCTTCATCGACAGGCAGTACTTCACTTACACCCTCTGTCACAAGCTCTAACGGATCCCTGTCTTTTGAAAATTTCCTTGCTTTCGCTCTTTGAATAACCCGATCAGATACAAGCTCCATGGAAAAGTGCAGCAATTCCGACTGCGTTGCAAAATAATGTCTGACAGCACCAACTGATAAACCTGAAGCTTGCGCTATTTTTCTGACGGTTGCATGTTCAATCCCCTCTTCTACAATAACTTTCCATGTCGTTTCTGCAATTTGAATTTTACGTTTTTGATGATCTACTTTTTTTGGCATATTTTTATTTTAGCACACTTGTATTAAATAAACAATCATGCTATTATTAATTTAATACAGTTGTACTAAATTAATAATAGCATGTGTTTCATTTGATTGGTTGGCTGATTATAGCTTGTGAAATTGGATTTTGGGTGTTTGTTTTAGCTGGATTATGTTCCAGATATGTATGGAAAAAGAAGAAACTAGGTACCTTCCTGTTGATTTGTACGCCTGTTGTAGATCTCATATTGCTTATTGTAACGGTCATTGATTTAAAAAATGGCGCTGTTGCTACTACGATACATGGAATAGCCGCGGTTTATATTGGTGTAAGTATAGCCTTTGGCCACCGGATGATTCAATGGGCAGACGGCCATTTTAATTATCGATTCGGAAACGGTGATAAGCCGGTAAAAATAAAGTACGGGAAAGCGCATGCCAGAAAAGAACGTGAAGGATGGTACCGGCATTTGCTCTCCTTGTTCATCGGCGGCGGGATATTAATAATCATCACTCTCTATATTAACAATTATGCTCAGACTGAATCATTAATGCGTATTATGCTGCTCTGGTCTCTTATTGTAATCATCGATTTTGTAATAAGTTTCAGCTATACACTTTTCCCTAAAAAACAAAAAGTATAGTGTGAAATTGGGGAAATTGGCTTTTCGATTAGAAGGATAGGTCTTCACAGTGAACTGCTCTCACCGGTATAATCCTAACTAGTTATTTAGTGAGGAGCGCTTCTTTTGGAAGGAAGTGATAATCAAAAGGTAACTGCGTTCTTTAAGCAAGAAATCAGTTACCTTTTTGATATTCATTTTTTCATCAGAAACTCATTCCCGGCAATTCCAGGTGTTGTCATCTCTTTTGGATCCAGAATCGTATCCAGTTCCTTCTCTGATAAAAGGTCGTGCGCCTTGCAGATTTCTTTGATAGTCAGCCCTGTTTCAATTGCCTGCTTAACTACCTTGGCAGCTGTTTCATATCCTAAATGTGGATTCAATGCGGTGATAATGCCATAACTCTCTTCCACATACTCACGGCATCTCTCTACATTTGCTTCTATACCGCTTACTGCATAGCTTGTAAATACATCTAAGCCATTATCCATTATTTTAAGAGACTGCAGCAAATTAAAAATAATAACAGGCCCCATCACGTTTAATTCAAATTGCCCGGCTTCAGATGCCATACAAATCGACTGGTCATTGCCTGCAACTTGAAAAGCAACCTGGTTGACCACTTCAATCATGACCGGATTTACTTTCCCAGGCATAATGGAAGAACCCGGCTGCTTTGCAGGAAGAATGATTTCCTGAAAGCCTGTCATTGGTCCGGATACCATCAAACGCAAATCATTACAAATTTTGGACATATTCATTGCCAACACTTTCAATGCCGCTGAAAGTGCCGTATAAGCATCTGTATTTTGTGTGCCATCCACTAAATTTTTCGCTGAATGAAGCTTTACACCAAGCTGTTTAGATAGTTGTGTTACCGCCTTTTCCATGTACTCGGGTTTGGCATTAAGTCCTGTCCCAACAGCTGTTGCACCAATATTGACCGTCAGCATTGCCTCTGCTGCCTGCGTAATTCTATTAATATCCCTGCTAACCACTTCCGAATAAGCGCTGAATTCCTGACCTAACAGGATTGGTACAGCATCCTGAAGGTGAGTTCGTCCCATTTTTAGCACATTCTGAAATTCTGCTTCTTTCTTCACCAGTTCTTTTTCCAATCGCTTCAAGGTCGCTATCAATTCCTGAGCCATGCGATAGGAAGCTATTTTTAATGCCGTTGGTATCGTATCATTGGTGGACTGGGACATGTTGACATGGGTATTAGGCGAACAGAAATTATAGTCGCCTTTTTCTTTTCCCAATATTTCCAAAGCACGGTTGGCCAGCACCTCATTCATGTTCATATTAATGGAGGTGCCTGCTCCTCCCTGAATGGAATCCACGACAAACTGATCCAATAGTTTTCCTTCCATCACTTCTTCGGCAGCGCTTACAATTGCTCCCCCAATAGATTCTGGCAGCATTCCAGTATGCATATTGGCCAGTGCCGCTCCCTTTTTCACCTCGGCAAGCGCGAGAATCAGCTCTTTATGAACTGGGATTTCCGTGATGGGAAAGTTCTCAAGAGCACGTACCGTTTGAACGCCATAATAAGCATCCTGAGAAATCGTTTTTTGTCCTAAAGAATCTTTTTCAGTTCTAAATCCTGTTTTATTCATCATATACACTTCCTGTACAAATACTAATCTATCACGTTCATTATACTACCAAAAGGGAATAATTCCTACCCAATCTCTATTTTCCTGTTCGTTCCCTGCTTCTCTAATAATATTTGTATCATTTGCTGCTTTATCTATAATTGTTAATAGTTCTTCCTGGTCTGAAAAAGAAAGCGTATCTGGAACAGCAAAGGGATTAATCACAAATTTAATATCACTTTTAAAAAAGCTCACAGATTTTTTGATGCTATTTTAATTGTTATATGAAAGGCCACAGATAATTGACGGAAACAAAAAATAAAGAGATTGTTTCATTTCTCACTTTAGAAAATAAAATAGTCTATGCCGCTGCAAATACAATAAAACCAAACATACCTGCCTGAAAAAAACCTAAAATTAAGAATAGTCCCCGGTTTGCATCTTTATTCACGATATCCCCCTGCTCATTTATTTCTTATAATCTTCTTCCTCTAAAATAAAAAGATTCTCTACATTTATTTGAAAAAGCTCGGCTATAATCATGGCTAAAGGAAGTGATGGATTGTATTTTCCTTTTTCAATTGAAATAACGGTTTGTCTTGAAACGCCAAGCAGCTCAGCAAGTTTTTCCTGAGAATAATCAAATTTTCGTCTGAATTCCACCATATTATTTTTCAATCGATTTCAGCCCCTTCATGATTAATGGTAAAGTAAAGGTTACTTGACGTCAAATAACCTTTACTTTAATTATTTAATATTCCGTTTGAATATTGCAGTGTAACTGGCTGTAAAATATTTATAAAATCATAACTAACAGCCGCTGTATTTCGTACGCTTTTTGTAGATTGGAAATTTTGATACAATGACCCTAGGAAGCAGGGTTCGACATTTCAACAATCGAATGACCTTACAAAGGAAAGAGTGGGATTTTATTGGCAGGCTTATTAGAAAACATATCCCAATTATCTGGAGCAATCCTCCTGATATGCGCTGTTTATTATTATTTTCATTTAAAAAAAATCAAAAAGGAAAGAAAATTAACAGCCGTGGAACGAATCGTTTATGTCCTGACTCAAATTGCGATTTTCCTATGGATGGGCAGTAATTTACTTCTGTTTCTGGATCGAATTTATTAAAGGGCGGTAATGGCCTTTAATATGCCATACCGCCCTTTAATGGAATGATAATCTCTTGTTATTAAATAACGATGGAGATAACTAACCTCAATAACAAAATGGCTATTTAAACAATCTGGTTTAAAACATTAAAAACGTACTTACAATGTAGTAATAATCGGGCCTTCCTTCGTCAGAATAATCGTATGCTCATATTGCGCTACAAAGCTCTCATCCGTCAGGAAAGTCCACCCGTCATCCGATTGGTAAACTTCCTCTTCCAGTGTAGAGATAAACGGTTCAAAAGCAATAACCATACCGTCTTTTAAAATTTCATCATCCCAGCGGGAGTAGTAATTGAAAATATGGTCCGGCGCTTCATGAATAGATCGGCCAACACCATGCCCCGTAAGGTTTGTTATAACAGTTAAATCATTTTGCTTGGCTGCATTGTGCACCGCTTTTCCAAGACCACTTTTTTTCGCACCCGGCTTTGCCTTCTTCAGACCAGCATCAAATGCTTCTTTAGCAACGTCACATATTTTCTGCAGGATTTCCTCTCCATTTCCGACTACAAAGGAAATTCCAGTATCGGCAAAATAACCGTTTTTTGAGCCTGACACATCAATATTAACAAGGTCGCCTTCCTGAATAATCCGTTTTCCCGGAATACCGTGGGCTACTTCTTCATTTACGCTGATGCATGTATATCCAGGGAAATCATATTCTCCTTTTGGTGCAGATTGTGCTCCTTCTTTTTCAAACATCTCGCCTGCTATTTCATCCAGCTCTTTCGTTGTGATTCCAGGTTTTGTACATCGAACTAATTCATTTCGAATGGCTCCACAAATTTTACCGATCTCTTTTAGACCTTGAAAGTCTTCTTCTGTCTTTGCAATCATTGTGTATCCTCACTTTTTAAGTATTTTATAATTTATATTTCATTTTGATTTTATCATAAACAGTATGGATTTTTCTTCAACTAAAAATTCTTTGTAAAAAATAAACAATCAAAAGAGCTATCTTTTTTTATTCTTATAATGGCGTATCATACAGCCAGTTATATATAACTCAACTTTCGCACCTAGAAAAACTTAATAAAATCAATAAGCTCAAGTACTTGTAGCTACTGTAGTAGGTTGCTTGACACAGATTTTAAACATGAAAAAACACCTTTCCGTTTGGTATAGTTGATTTGTCTAGAATCACTACCAAAACAGAAGAGGTGTCTCCTACCATGATAGCGAATAATGCCCCGAATAAGCAACTGCCAACTGAAATAAAATCTGTATTTAAAGAATTAGGTGTTCTAAAACATTTGCGTAACGCTGGAATTACCAAGTCTTTTGGCATTTCTAGTGCTATTATTTTTCAATTAATCTTTCGTCTCATCTTTGAACATAAAAATTGGTTTCGTATGCTGGATAGTAAGAAGTCCGCAGATCTTCCGGCGAAAGATACGGTTTATCGCTTTTTAAACAAGTCTACTTTTAATTGGCGGCGTTTTCTGCTTGTCTTGGCTTCTTCTGTCATTTCAAAAGTATCTGCCTTTACGAGTCATCGTCGTCCTAAAGTATTTATCATCGATGATTCCTCTTATGACCGGAATAGAAGCAAAAAAGTAGAGTTATTAGCCCGGTGTTTTGATCATGCTTCTCAAAAGATGAGGTTTTATAAAGGGTTCCGCATGTTAACTTTGGGATGGTCCGATGGCGCAACTTTTATGCCTGTAGACTTCTCTTTATTAAGTTCGAAAAAGCATCAGATCAATGGTATTTCTAAAGACATCGATAAGCGCAGTTCTGGATATAAACGTCGCCAGGAAGCCTTACAAACCGCACCGGAACAAATTCCGGGTATGCTTCAGCGTGCCATGAATGCCGGGATAGATGCTTCTTATGTGTTAATGGATTCCTGGTTTACCCAACCGCCTCTGATCAAAGACATCAAAGAACAAGGACTTGATGTGGTTGGCATGGTTAAAAATTTAAAACAACGTTATCTGGTAGATGGCAAACATGTCAGTTTAAAAGAACTTTATCGTCTGGCAAAACCGGCATTCGGCAAGAAAAACATTCTTCGTTCCATTCACACCACACAAGCCAACGGTGTGCCGGTCAAAGTCGTATTTGTGCGTAATCGTAATAAAAAGAGCGACTGGCTCGCTATTTTGAGTACAGATTGTACCCTTAGCGATCAAGAAATTATTCGTATCTATGGGATGCGCTGGGATATTGAAGTCTTTTTCAAGACAACCAAATCGCTTTTGAATCTACAAAAAGAGTTCCAAAGCCGGTCTTATGATGCCCTTATCAGTCATACCACGATTGTATTTACAAGGTATATCGTGCTTTCTTGGCAAAACCGTTGTAACTCGGATGATCGAACACTAGGCGACTTATTTTATGAATTATGTGATGAAATTGATGAACTGGATTGGGCTGTTGCTTTACAGCAATTAATCGAGATTCTTGATGATGTCATCCAGCATACCAATAAAGCAATACAAAAATTAATCAAAAATCAAGTACAGCAATGGGTGGCAGGTTTACCTAACTATATCAAGGGTTACATGTCTATTTCAGTGTGCGAAAGTTGAGTATATAATAAATACTACTTTAACTATTTTTAGAATTTAACGGTTTGTATCGCCACGATTTTATAAAAAATAATAAGAGGACTTTCGTACATAAATGCATTACGAAAATCCTCTCCTATACATATTTAATTATAATGGTCTCGGCGTATTAACTTCCTCATCAAAATTTATTTTTAACAGCTGCCCTGCATGCACCAAGCCTGAACCGAAGCCATACAGAAGCGCTTTATCTCCATTCTGCACTTTCCCATTCCGAATACCAAGGTCCAGTGCCAAAGGAATGGTTGCTGCTGAAGTGTTCCCAAATTTCTCAAGGCTATAAAGTGTTTTTTCGATCGGGTGTCCTATTTTTTCACAAATCGGTTCAATCAATCTCAGGTTGGCACTATGCGGAATAAACCAATCTACCTCATCTAAGCCGGCTTCCGTTTTCTCTAAAAGCTGTTCAATGCTTTTCGGCACCTTCCTTACTACCCATTTAAAAACTTCTCTCCCGTTTTGGACAAGATATTTTGTGTCAATTAGCTCTACATCATTCACCTTGTTAGCTAAGCTGGTTTGATATACATGCTGTGCGCCGCTACCATCGCTGCCCAAATGGAAGCCGATAAAATCTTCAGCGTCCTCATCTTTTTCCACTAACACTGCACTGGCAGCATCACCGAATAAAATACAGGTGCTTCTGTCGGTATAATCCGTTACTTTTGAGAGCGTTTCTGCTCCAATCACAAGCACCTTCTTATGAAGGCCGGAACGAATTAAACTATTCGCCGTATGCAGACCATAGACAAACCCCGCACACGCTGCACCTAAGTCAATGGCCCCTGCCTGCTTGATTTTCAGCCGATTCTGTATAATGCTTGCAACAGACGGGTAAGGAAAATCCGGCGTGCTGGTTGCTACAATAATCATATCGACATCTTCCACTGTTTTATTATATCTTCGCATTAAATCTTCCACAGCAGCTACACATAAATCACTCGTAAATTCATCTGAACGCGCTATTCTTCGTTCGTGAATTCCAGTTCTCTGTACAATCCAATCATTTGTTGTCTCCACCATTTCTTCCAGATCGAAATTCGTTAATTTCTTCTCAGGTACATAGCTTCCGATCGCAGTCATTCTTGTTCCAATCATCGAATCCCTCCAAAATAATTAGAAGTTAGTATTATTATCTGGTACTAATTATAACATAAAACGAAACATCAGTCAGTGGGAGTTTTTCGGACGGTTCTACGTAATAAAAAATATATGATAGGTTCTGTAAAATATAATGCATGGTATTTATCATTCTATATCAAATCATTCCAATCCATATTTCTCAGTGTAACATGGTGAGCCTCTACTTCTCTCATCTATGCTGCCAGATGGCGTAAATCCAATAAAAGTAACATCGCATAATTGAAGGCACTTCTTCCAACGACTTTTTTATTTTACTTAGATAAACTGCCTAAACACATTCTTTCCAATCATTATAGCAATATTCGCTATTCTTCCCTCATTTTCAACAAAAATGTCAGATTATGCGCTTTCCCGGGAAATATTCCATGTCATTAACGATAATATTTTTAGCAATGCAGAATATGAAGCCAATACCTTCATTAATTATAAAACGAAAAACTTCACGCAGCAGGAGTTTTAGACACACAAAAGTTCTTCTTCGGGGTAGGTAATCGCAATGGTTTCAGTGGGCGAGTAATCGCAGGCCCAGTCTCAAGGCGTGGCGAACTTAGTCTGTTTCCTTTCTCCCACTGAGTTATCTTGAGTAATTCAGGAAGTTAGCTCACCAGATTTCCCGCCTAAATAAATTCATTTCACGCATTATTTTAATGTCTCCAGACTGCCGATATTCTAGAAGTCCGTTATGTTTTATCATTGTTTCGGTATTCGTAGGATTTCACTTTAATATCTAATGATTGATATAATCCTTTTCACAAAGCTTTAAACAACTTTCTTCAGCATATCAATCGACATTAGTTTTTTATAAAATTTTTAACTAAAAGTCTAAAAAAATATTTATTTAAATATTATGAATAATGTAAATTATAATTATAAAAGGCAAACAAATTTTATAATAGACAAATGGAAAGAGTCCTGCACAAATCCAAATTTGAAACATCACTTTTGAATAAATTCTATTCATCATTTCCATTTGCTTTTGTCTCTTTATTGAAAAACAAACGTCAAGGGGTCCCCTTGACGCTGTTTCAAACTCTATTTTTCATAACACTTTAACAAACTGCTAAAAAAACCTTTAAGAGATAAAATAACACACAGTTCAAAATACCCTTACGCAAGTTCAATCAAATACCTGCTGGATAAGTCATTTCATTTTCCCTCTGGCCTGTTTTACCTCGATTCACGAACTGTCCGCTCTTCTCTTTCATCCCGCTGCATATGACTTTGCTCTTCAGCAGGGGTATTGCCATTCTTCATAAAGAAGCTGATTACAACCCCAATCAGAGAGAGTATTGTAATGACCATAAAGGCTGTATTAACACCATGGATCATTGGATAAGATATATCCGGATTATGCTCTGCAGACATTTCCGTTGTTGTCATTATGGTAATGACAATTGCTGTTCCAACAGAGGCTGAAACCTGACGCATCGTATTCGTCATCGCCGTACCATGTGGAATCAAGTCTCTAGGCAGCTGATTTAAACCGGCAGTTGTTACAGGCATCATGACCATAGACAAACCGAACATCCGGATCGCATACAGAATCGTAATCATTAACATTGATGTGGACGGTCCCAGATTGGTAAATGCAAATGTAGAGATGGTAATAATGATAAGCCCGGTTACTGCGAGCCACCTCGCACCGAAACGGTCAAATATTTTACCCGTGATGGGAGACATCATTCCATTCACTAAAGCGCCGGGAAGAAGCGCAATTCCTGCTTCCATCGCAGTAAAACCGCGTGCATTCTGCATATAAAGCGGAACTAACGTTTCCGTGCCAATCAATCCCATAAATGCAATCATGGGAATAATCGTTGATAAAGTAAAAATAGGATTTTTAAATACCCTAAACTCCAGCATAGGCGTCTCCATACGTAATTGCCTGATAATGAAACATACTAGCGCTACCGTTCCGACAATCAGGGTAGTAATCGTAATGGGACTTGCCCAGCCATTGTTTCCTGCACTTGTAAATCCATATAGAAATCCGCCAAAACCGAAAGATGACAAGATAATCGATAACATATCCAATTTCGGATACGTTAATTCCGTAACATTTTTCATCACTTTAGCTGCAAATACAATAACGATAATTGCTATAGGCAGAATAAGAAGAAATACGGCGCGCCAGGAGTAATTCGTGATAATCCATCCGGACAATGCAGGACCAATCGCTGGAGCAAAAGAGATTACCAGCCCTACCAATCCCATCGCTACGCCGCGGTTCCTGACAGGAAAAAGTAGTAAAAACACAGTCTGCATCAGCGGCATGATTACGCCTGCACCGCTGGATTGAATGATCCTTCCTAAAAGCAGCATACCAAAGTTCGGAGCCATGGCAGAAAAAGCGGTTCCGACAGCAAACACGGTCATCGCAGTAATAAACAGCTGCCTAGCCGTGAAACGTGCCATTAAAAATGCCGTGACTGGTATCATAACGCCATTGACGAGCATAAAAACCGTCGTCAGCCATTGTCCGGTATTGGCACTTACATCCATTTCGTCCATGATTGGCGGGATGGCAGTAATCATCGTCGTCTGGTTTAAAATTGATATGAACCCACCTGTAAGAAGTACGATAATGATAGGTGTTTTATTAAATGATTGCACTTTTCTATGACACCCTCCTTCATATAACAAATTACAATAGTGACCATGTTACAGGAATGATTTCGTTTTGTCGACGATTGTGCTTTACATTTCCCCGCCATAGCAAGGTAAGAAATTAAAGCAGAGAACAACAAATTTAACGCGCTTTGGTTAAGAAAAGATGTATTTAAAGGATGGCATGATTTCAATCTAAACCCGCCATATTAATAAAGGAAGCTCCCGCTTGCTATCTCCCCTTCAAGTAAACAAGGCAGTTTTTCTTTTCCTTTCAGCCAATCGTTGAACGAAAGGAAATAGGGATCACCATTTCCTCCAATCCCCGCCATTACACCCCGGTCTTTAGGGCAATAGACCACCGTATGAAGTGTTCCAAAGTATTCTTTATAATCCTTGAAAAATAATGGCGATTCTTCATCGTTAAATATATGATACGCAGAAATTGGAGTAACATTTTTCTTTTCCAAGGCTTCCAAATAATTTTTACGGTGCAGCGAACCTTGAATGAATGCTCTATTTTTTTCACTTAGCTGCTTAGATTCAAAATGATTCGTACATATCAGCGGTGTCCTTTTATAAACAATCTGTTGCTCAAGTGATACTTCCACAACAGCATTATTTCCTTCTCTATCCATGATGGAAAAGTTCACGCAATACTGATGGGGAACTTGTTTGATAAGTGAAATTGCTTCATAAATGTCAGCACATTGCTCCAAGACCATTCGGCATATCGTCGTTGCCAAAAAGCCTTTTTGACTGACCTTTTCATTTACTAAATGCAGCCCAATCACAAGCCCCTTTTCATTCATGCCATCCAGTCTGCCAGTAATCTGCTGACTGAACCCGATGCTTGCATAGCTGTTATCCGGATTGAGCAGAACCAGTCGAGCATCATATAATGCATCACTAAAATCATAATTTCTCACATACAAAGAGTCATTGGCCAGTGTGGTACAGCCCATGGAAGGCATTTGTATATTGTACCCTCCAAACAGCTGCATTGCTGTATCTACATGAATGTTCATCCCTGCAGCCAGCCCCTCTATCTCGTTCAAAAGACTTGGCGAAACTTTCTCTATTTGTTTTCTTGCTTCCAGCATGTTTCCATTCGTCTGTAATTCCGTTTGCTGTTTCCATTTTGCATTCGATTTCAGCGCAATGCCCTGTTTCCTGCCGATTTCATACATCTTCCCTTT
Source organism: Oceanobacillus oncorhynchi (assembly GCF_000821065.1). Taxonomy (GTDB): domain Bacteria; phylum Bacillota; class Bacilli; order Bacillales; family Amphibacillaceae; genus Oceanobacillus; species Oceanobacillus oncorhynchi. Next base: position 3,140,009 of record NZ_CDGG01000001.1, on the reverse strand, counting down.
TAGTTCCATGACTTCCACCTGCAGTTTTTTTCTATGCTTCATTGCTTCGCCCCTATATAACTGACAGGCATAATGATGTCGGCTGTTTCCATCTGGTCACCGCGATACCATTCCAGAATAGAACCAGCAGGAGTCCAGCTGTTTGTCACGCAATAATCCATTAAGCTGCGATAAGCTCTTTCAATTTTTGAAAAGTCTTCATTAAAAGGAAGACCGACACAGAAGCTGCCCCGCATTTTTTCTGAAAAAGCATCTGGAAAGAGTGCTGTATTTATTTCTCGGGATACACCGAAGCCAATCTCTGCTTTGACTTGATTTCTGTTTCCGGATATATACCGTAAATACATGTTGTTAATCGGAATATAGTGCTGTTTCATCTGTTCTCTTCTGAAAACAAACTCCCGGCTAAACTGTCCCGCAGCGGATTCTGCCTCAAACCAAATGACTTTCTCTCCCGTTTTTTCAAACATATAAATCTCTTCTTTCTCATTATCACTTTCTAAATAGCGAAGACTGACTTCCAGCTGTCTCTGATTTTCTTTTATGGTTTGAATCCATTTCTTCTTCATCTGCTTCCGGCTGTTTTCGTTCGCTTCTAAATAAAGCTGAATATCACGGATAGGAACCTTAGCTGCCCGCAAGCTTGCAATCAGCTTGGCGAGAGGAATTTGATCTTCGGCATACATGCGGTAGTTACTGCTCTCCTCCCTTACTGATTTCAGAAGATGCTTTTCTTCATAAAAACGAAGGGTGCTTTTTGGTATTCCAGTCTGTATTGAAAAGACCTGTATCGTCATCAATATGTTTTCCTCCAATTCCCTTTCTTAACTATAAGCATAACCCTTTAAGTAACTTGAATGTCAAGAAGTACTTTGCGGACTGTTACTTCAAAAATGCCATTTAAATTCATTCAATCATTAAGTTTTTGAAGCCCTTAATGATTGAATTGTCTTCACGAAATGAATCATCTGTTCCCGCCAAAAAAATCAAAAAACACTGAAGCAGCTGCATTTCAGTGTTTTCTTAACTAGATTTTGATTAGAACGTTATGTTTCTTAAACTTACTCGCTTTCCGAACTAATTTTCAAAAGGTTATCATACTATACATCAACAGCTTCATCCTTCATATAGAGCTAGCAAAAATTAATGAATTTTCAAGTAAGTCCAACTGAACATACCACTAAAATACTTCCAGCTGATTCATAAAATCCATTACATCAGAAGAAACCCAATAATCTTTGATTTTACCCTTTTCAATACGGAATATGTCCGTTCCATCAAAGGAAACAAGCTTTCCTTTCTCTGCTTTTGCTCCCTCCATATTACCATTATAAATGCCTTCAAAATTCCAGCGGGCGGAAACATAGTTTCCTTCTTCAATGGGCTGAACCACTAGGGACATGTTTACATTTTCAAAATAGTATTTAGCAGATTCAACAACATCCTTTAATGCTTTTATCCCTTTTGCGCTGCCCGAATCTTTGCCATCTGTTCTTGCTTGATGTACTGTGCAATCCTCATCAGTAATGTCATGCAGAATAGATATGTCTTCATTCCAGGCATTCATCCATGCTTGATAAATTTCTTTTCCATTCATATTATAAACTCCTCTCTTGATTAATAGGATTCCATTAATAACATGATACGTTAGTAATTTCCCGATTAACTTCCTATTCTTTTTTAGTATCTGCTTATTTTGCAGATTGCAGCAATGCAAACTTATACTCCCCGAACCTTTTTCCACTTTCTAATCTTCGTCCGGAATGTCTTAAACGGCGCCACTGTATTAATATGGATCCATTTCCAAATCGCCCAGCTGGAAGGAGTCGTCGTCGCCCATTGTCTGCCACCCTGCTCAAATAACTCTTTATCCTGATAGCTTTCTACCAACTGAATGACCCGGTCAACATCTTGATGAAACTTCTCAATCAGATTTCCCAATGAATCATCTGCATACGTATCATAGAAGCTTTGATAAAGGCCGCCGAGATTATTCCATTTATAATCCGGCGTTGGCGTGATAGCATCTTCCCCATTTTGATTGGCCTGCTCCCAGAATAAGATTAAATTCATCCATCCCAGCTGATAAGCAATCATTTGTGCCGGCGTTCTGTCTACATCATCTACAGAGACATCTTTATCTGAATGATTCACTGAATCAAATTCACTAATAAATAAATTGGCTCTCTTAGTGATTTCATCAATTAGAGCTTGTTTACTCTCGTATCCCTGCATGTCATCCATCCTTTCTGATATGTAAATTGTTTTATTTTTAATTCTTTGCCAGAGACGGATGCTTTCTTTTCCTTGCAAAATATAAAAATATCAATTGACCTATCAGAACAAGTACAAAAAATCCGCCTAAAACCATAAATGCAAGAAATCTTAATTCAGGAGTCTGTACCACCCCTGCTCCGTCAACATCTCGAACGCCGATAGCAACAGATGCTGCTATAAAAAATAGTATCCAAACGATACTTGTTGTCCACCAAATTTTCATCATATGTATCACCTATTTGTTTTCCTGTAAAATAGTTGTAGACAAAGCGGGAGCAGCCGATTGTAATCTCCCAATCCAGATTCGTGTTAACTTACTTCATTCCGCTTCAGATGCAGATCGATATACATTATCGCCGCGTCTGCTCCGAACTTCCTTCCAGGCACTGATTGCGTCTTGCAGTGATTTTCCCTTATTCGCCGAATCATCAAAATAAGCACGAATAAACGTATTATATTCAAATTGTCCGGAAATCGTTGTACGCTTTCCTTTCTTTTTATCTTCTTCTAATTGATAATAATGATCTACTACGTCTTGATATGTTTTTCCAGCATTGGCTTTGAGATAATTCTGCAAGGCTACAGAGAAATGAAACTTCGGGCCAATCACACGTTTAAAAAATTCTCTATGCTCCTGCGTGCATTTAAAATTGGCTTCAATCACCGTTTCCAAACTCATCGAAGCTGCTTTTTTCCGTTTTTCTGGATATGCAGGTGCTTTTTTAGACTTGGCAGCTTGTGATAGCTCCCCTGTTTTTAAATAATGGATGATACGTTCTGCAATTTCTGTTTTAGCTCCTGAAGTTTGCATTCCTTTCTTTCTGCAAAAATCCTGCAATTCCACCTTCAACCAATAGAAATCTAAAAAATCTTCTACCGAAATGTTCTCATCCAAATAAGGACGAGTCTCTTTATTCTGTCTGTTCATTTTTTCGCTCCCCCCTGACGTGCAGCTTCATCTCAGATAACCGCCGTTATTGATATCAAAAGTAGCTCCTGTATAATGTTTCGACTTATCCGATAACAAGAACACTACTGTTTCAGCAACATCCTTAGCAGTTACTGGTGTATCAACTAATTCGCTATGTAAATATTCTTCTTTTCTCCACGAAGGGATGACTTCCATCATCGAGGTGTCCACCATCGTCGGCGCAACAGCGTTTACCCGGATGTATGGAGAAAAATTCATGGCACAGCTTTTCGTCAGCCCCAGAATTGCTGCTTTTGAAGCACCATAGATTGCATCCGAGCTCCCTTCCATCCCTGCAACGGAGGACATATTGACAATCACGCCAGGTTGCTTTGCTTGAAGCAGCTTTTCACCAAACAGCTGCGAGAAATAAATGCCTCCCTTTACATTCACATCTAATACCTTGTTTATTTCATCCTCTTGATAATCTGCAATATTTTTTGCTAAGTAGATACCCGCATTATTCACTAATCCGTCTAACTCGGGATGTTCTGTTTCCAGATAATGAAAGAATGCAGAAACTGCTTTATAGCTGCTGATATCTAATGCATATGTAAATAATTTGTCGCGATGATCTATCCTCTGTTTTAAATCATCCAGTCCTTCTTGATTCCTATCACACGCTATAACAGCCGCGCCTTCCTCTATACACTGCCGGACCACTTCCTTCCCTATTCCAGCAGCTGCACCAGTGACGATAATTTCTCTATTTTGAAGCACCATTAAAATCTCCTTTATTTCCTTTTATTATATATCCATTTCCTCAAACTCTTTCATGCAAATCTATCGCGACGAAATAGCTCTATTCTTATGACCGATATACAAAAATATTCGATTAGATACAATCAGCAGAAACCCAAGAATAATATAAACAAATAAAAAAGCGGCAATAAAGCCTGCAACATTTGAATAACTTCCCACGCCTGCCGGAATCTCACCATTGGGGTTTAAAAAGAAATAGGGGTAAAACCCGTCCATTAATCCTCTCAAGCTTGAAATAACACAATAAATAACCGGATAAATCATCCAATAAAAAATATATTGATAGCTGTATCTTTTCTTCGTCTCCAAAAGAAGCCAATTGATAAAGACGGCTATCGGAATAAAATAATGCAGCGTCACATTCGTGATGGTGCGGATGCCAGTATATTCACCCCCGTTGGCAAGAAGAAAATGATAGGTAGAAATGCAGACAAACATATATATAACGGAAGCATTTTTGAAAAAATCCAAGAATGGACTCTGATTTTTACGATTTAAAATGGCGAGGCTGCTGCACAGAAAGGTTATCGCGACCATTAAATTCGCTTGAAACGTAAATTTCGTTATTGATACCAAAGGGTCCGGAGAGTAGGCAACGTGTAAAATAACACTGATAAAACCTGTAAGCCCAATTAACAGATGAAAACCCAGCTTTAACCTGAATGGTCTTTCAATTACATTTCCCATATAAATACCCCTATTTTATTTTCGATACAAAATAGCGCAGCATAATTAAGGCTGCTCTGTTAGCTGATTTGCAGCTGCTCCTATTATAGAATTCTACATATTTACTATAACTCCTGCTCTTATAGTTGAATTTAAACAGTTTATTAATGCAGAAATGATCTCCAAATTAACTTTCCCCTTCCCTGCTTCACATTACATCCGTCACCCATCTCAGCACGCCTCTAAATGACCAAAAGAGAATCCGAATCGGAAGAATGATAACTTCCGGAATCCAAAAAAGAATATCAAAAAACAAATCGGTCTTTGTATAATCTCCTTTCCCCTTTTTGCTTTTCCTTGTTTTCGATTTCTTCTTTTCCCACCAGTCACTCATTATGCTATTCCTCTCCTTTCTTATTATCTTTCTTTACGGATTACAGCCGGGAAATGTTTCAATTATTCAACAGTTTATAGAGGAAATGCTTTCTTGTTAAATAGATTTGTAAACTTCTCATGTTTTCCCTTGCAATTCTTATTGAATGAAATAAAATAATTAACAAGAGATAAAATTAAGTTACACATGTCGGAGGGATAAAATGAGTACGCTACAACAGATGGATCATTCCAGTCTGCAACATCTTCATGAAAAAACAAAGAAAGAATTGGATGCAATCAAGAAAGAAAATCTATCTTTAAATATGGCGAGAGGAAAGCCAAGCGCTGAGCAGCTGCAATTGTCATTGGAATTGTTAGACAGCGTTACTTCTAAAAATATTGGGGATAACTTTTCTGTTTTAAATTATGGGATGGTAGATGGTCTGCCAGAAGCAAAAGCATTATTTAAAGATCTATTAGAAGTAGATACAGAGGAGATTTTAATCGGAGGTAATGCCAGCCTGAATATCATGCATGATTTGATTTCAAAAGCATTGATTAAAGGCGTTATTGATAGCGAAACTCCTTGGGGTAAAGAAGATGCAATTAAATTTATATGCCCTGTCCCTGGCTATGACAGGCATTTTACGATTTGTGAACAATACGATATCGAAATGATTTCGGTAGAGATGCTGAATGACGGTCCGGATATGGATAAGGTGGAAGAGCTTGTACGCAACGATGCGTCCATCAAAGGAATGTGGAGTGTTCCGAAATATAGTAATCCCGAGGGTATTACATATAGTGATGAGGTCGTGGAACGTTTAGCTAAAATGGAAACAAAAGCAAAGGATTTTAAAATTTTCTGGGATAATGCGTATGCCATTCATGATCTGACGGATCATCCTCCAAAATTAAAAAATATATTGGAAGCATGTAAGAAACATGGAAACCCAAACAGAGTATTTATGTTTGCATCTACTTCCAAAATGACTTTCCCGGGCTCTGGTGTTGCAGTCGTAGCAGCAAGCAGGGAAAATATCAGCTTTATTAAAGAGCAGTTAAGTGTGCAGACAATTGGTCCTGATAAAGTAAACCAGCTGCGCCATGTCCGCTTTTTTGAAAACTATAGTAATCTCCTGGAACACATGAAAAAGCATGCGGAAATTATGAAGCCTAAATTTGATGCCGTAATAGAAATACTTCATTCCAAACTGGATTCCTATGGCATTGCAACATGGGCAGAACCGGATGGAGGCTATTTTATCAGCTTAGACACGATGGACGGCTGTGCTTCTGAAGTAATCCATCTTGCCAAAGAGGCTGGAGTCACCTTAACTGGAGCCGGAGCAGCCTTTCCATATGGGAAAGATCCTCGTGACAGAAACATTCGTATTGCGCCATCATTCCCATCGTTAGAAGAAGTGGAAAAAGCAATCGACGTGTTATGTACATGCATTATTCTTGTAAGCACGAAAAAATTATTATAAAAGATAAAACATGCCATTTGCCGGGTTAGCAGGCAAGTGGCATGTTTTATATAGTAGAATTCTATTCCACTCTAAACCGAACCACTGCTTCCAACAGCCTCTTCGCATAAGCACTCTGCACATTTGCCAGATTTTTTGTCTCTATCTGCTCAACGATTTTTCCTTCATTTAAAAACATCACTTGATTACATAGATAAGCAACGGTTTGCAAGTCATGTGCGATAAATAGACACGTCATATCCATTTCTTTTTTTAACGTATCGAGTAAATCTAGGATTTGTGCTTGAACAGAAACATCCAGCGAGCTGACTGCTTCATCCAGAACCAAAAATTTTGGCTTCGTACTAATTGCCCTGGCGATACACACCCGCTGTAACTGGCCGCCGCTTAACTCATGCGGATAACGTTCTGCTAACTCCTTAGACAGACCGACTTTCTCCATTAAACTTTCCGCTGTTTCCTGTATCGGATGATTCCGGCTGAAAGCCTTCAAGGGTTCCATGATAATATCTTTTATCTGGAAAGCAGGATTGGCTGAGGACGTATAGTCCTGAAAAACAACACTCATCTGCCCTCTCTTTTCCTTCCTCCACGCTGCTGGATTTTCCCCCTCCAGCAACAGACTGCCGCTGTCTGCTTTTTCCAAGCCTAATATCAATCTGCTTAATGTACTTTTCCCACTGCCGCTTTCCCCGACTAAGGCAGCCCAGTCTCCCGCATGAATCTGAAAGGATACGTCCGCTAAGACGGATAACCTTTCTTTTCTGAAGCCTTTTCCTGCTTTCGGATATGTTTTATAGACCTTCTTTACTTCAAGCATGATAGGAATCCTTTCTCATCGATTGTTCAAACGCACGGGTCAGTTTGATTCTTGTATCCACCAAGTATTTTGTATATTCATTTTGTGGATGCTGAAATACATTTTCTGTCCTGCCATATTCCACTTGTTTCGCGTCTTTCATCACAAGCACATCTTCCGTCAGCTGTTGGATAACGCCGAGATCGTGAGAAATAAAAATAAAGGTAGTCCCCGATTGAGCCTGGAGATGCTGAAATGTTGCAATGACTTCTTTTTGGGTAATAGCGTCCAGCGCAGTGGTTGGTTCATCCGCAATAATAATATCAGGCTGTACGGCTGCTGCAATGGCAATCATACATCGCTGGAGCATCCCGCCGGACAATTGATGCGGATATTTCTTCAGCACCTGTGCAGCTTCCTTTATCCCCACTCTTTCTAATTCTCTCAAGGATACTTGTTTTGCCTCTGTCCTGGAAATTATCAAATTCTCACATAGCGTTTCCTGCATCTGCTTTCCAATGGTATCTAACGAATCAAAGGCGGACATGGCATCTTGCAGAATCATGCTGATATGCCGGGCTCTTATATCTCGAATTGATTTTGTCTTCATCCTCAGCATATCCGCATCTTCAAAATAGGCTGCACCGGAAACGGTTATCCAGGGCGCTATAAGCCCCAGCATCCCCTTCACCGTCATTGACTTGCCGCTGCCGCTTTCCCCGACAATGCCCAAACTGCGGCCGCGTTCCAATTTAAAAGATATATCTTCAACGATAACCTCGTTTGATTGTGTATCTTGTATCGATAAATTTTTCACTTCCAGCATAACCAAGCAATCACCTCATTCTTTTACCGCGCTTTCCACGCTTAACATTAAAGGCATCCTGCAGACTGTCCCCAAGAAAATTAAATGCCGCTACCACAACAAGAATTGCTATTCCCGGAGCAAGCATTAATTCCGGATAGATGGTCATCACGTTCTTCGCTTCGTTTAACATCATTCCCCATTCAGGCGTCGGTGCCTGCACTCCCAGCCCGAGGAAGGATAAAGCGGAAATCATTAAAATCACCGAACCTGCATCAAGTGTGGCCAGGACCGAAATCTCGCCTACCGTATTTGGCATGATATGCTTTTTGAAAATATGCCATCTGCTGAAGCCGGAGACTCGGGCAAACTGAATATAGTTTTTATCGGCATATTTAATGATAATCGAACGGACCATACGTGTGTACCATGCCCATTTTGCAATAATACTGGCGATCACGATATTGGTAAGCCCTGGTCCCATCATTCCGATAATGGCCAGAATCATCACTTCACTTGGAAAGGACATAAAGACATCGCAAATCCTCATAATGATCTCGTCGATTTTCCCGCGAAACAGTCCGGCGATTCCTCCAATCAATGTTCCAATCACAATCGTGACAATCATGGTTATAAAGGCAATGAAAACCGTCGTGCGAATCCCGTATAACAGCCTTGAAAAAATACATCTCCCCAGCTGATCCGTACCAAGCGGATAGGTTGTACTTATTCCCGCCAGTTTTTCTTTTACATTGACATCAATTGGACTATGCGGCGCTAGCCATGGCGCGAAAATTCCTGCCAGTACCACAAGGGTTAAGAAAATGATACAAATCATGGCGGAACGATCTCTCATCAATTTATTTAAACCCCCCATGATTATACCTCTTTTCTCATTCTTGGATCGAATATGGCAGTAACAATATCTACCAGTAAGTTACAGATGACAAATAAAACCGCCATCAGAAAGACATACGCTTGGATAACGGGATAATCATAATTGAATATCGCTGTCACACTCAGCCTGCCTATCCCCGGCCAGGCAAAGATATTCTCGACAATGACAGTGCCTGCAATTAATTTGGGAATCGACATGCCCAGTGCTGTAATAGCAGACTGAAGAGAGTTTTTGAAAATACGCTTTAAAATAATACCCTCTTTCATCCCGCGGGCTTTTGCATAAAGTACAAAATTCTCGTTTTTGTTTTGCACCATATTATTTCGAATCAATCTCACATAGGTGGAAATATAAGCAAAAGCTAACGTTACTGCCGGCAGAATAACAGATGTCCAAGAGCTCATCCCGCTTGTCGGCAGCAGATTTAATTTAATCGAGAAAAACCATATCAGCAAAAGCCCGATCCAATAACCGGGCATGGCCTCTGCAATAAAGACAAAGCCTCTAATGGTCCGATCAATGATGCTTCCTTCATAAATCGTACATAGAATGGAGGCAGAGACGCTGATAAAAACAATCATTACGAAGGCAACCAACGCAAGCATCAGCGTAGCTGGCAATGCCTGCCCGATTTCTTCGATCACCGGTTTATTATTAACAAAGCTGTTTCCGAAGTCACCTTTGATACTGCTGGTCACCCATGTAATATATCTTTCAAAAAATGGTTTATCGAGGCCCAGCTCCTCGCGCATCTCTGCAACAGCTGTTTCTGTCGGTGTGATTTCATTTACCCGCAGCGCGACTTCCGCCGGATCACTTTCGCTCAGATTAATGAGAATAAACGCCAAAAAGGATATTCCTATTAATAAGGGAATGATGCTTATGATTCTTTTCGTAATATAACGCTTCATTTACTCCACCTACATTCTTACATTAAAGAACCAAAAAAGCGGACCTTCATCCGCTTTTTTAATTTACTCTGTATCAAAATACATGTTTTCAAATGGAACTTCATATTGAGAGACATTAAACGTGACACCCTGCAGTTCTGGTCGATGGACTGCTTTTGTACGTGAGTATGTGAGCGGGATGTATACTGCTTCATCATGGATATACGATAACACTTCCGCATACATCGCTTCTCTATTCTCCTCATCATGCTCAATCATCAAATCGGTAATTGTTTCGTCCAGCCACGCTTTCTTGTCCAGCCCTGTCTGCGCCTGATAATCGCCATGCGCCGGGATTCTCCAGGAGGACAGGTAAGATTGCGGGTCATAAGGCGTTCCCCATGACAAGGAATATTGCAAATCAAATTCTCCTGATTTTTGTCTGTCTAAAAACGCCTGCTTCTGCTCTCCAGTGATATGCAGCTCCACACCTATCTCCCGCAAATCAGACTGAATATATTCACTGATCGTCTTTTCCTGTGCATTATCCGAATTATAATACAGGTTAAGCTCTAATTTCTCGCCATCTTTATAACGATATCCATCATCACTATTCAACTCCCAGCCGGCATCATCGAGCAGATTATTAGCTTTATCCGGATCATATTTCCTTTCCTCCAGTCCAAGGTCGCTGTAAGGAACTGTCGATGCAAGCAAGGTCGGCGCAACAGATTCTGATCCATTTAAGATACCATCCGCAATCGATTGTTTATCAACCGCATATTGCAGCGCTTCTCTTACCTCGATTTCGCCAGTGATGGGACGATTGGAGTTCAATAAAATCGCTCTGGAAGCGACCGGCTCACTCATTTCGGTTACGTACTCTCCCTGCTCTTCCAGCGCGGAGAAAGAGTCCAGGTCAATCATATCTCCATCGGATCCAAAAATCAGATCGACCTCTCCTTTTTCAAGGGCAAGCAGAATGGTCTGATGATCCGGCATCACCTTCCATCTTACTGCATTCACTTTAGGCTGTTCTCCCCAATATTCTTCGTTGGCAGTGAACACAGCCTCCTGATTCTCTTTATGTTCTGATAAAACCCACGGCCCTGTTCCCGAATAACCGCTGATGCCATCCTTTGTCGTTCCATCCACAAAGTCATTGGGAGATAAAAAACGAAACGGGCGGGTAAGTCCCAATTCCGTTAACGTCGGATAATACGGATGCTTTAACACAAGCTTATACGTATATTCATCCACTACCACATTTTCGTCAATCAAATTGACTAAATCCAGCCAAGCATGACGTTCTTCATTATCCATGATGGCATCCATATTCTGTTTTACCGCCTCTGCGTTGAACTTTTCTCCGTCAGAAAAGGTAACATCCTCTCTTAAATGAAAGGTATATTCCAGCCCATCCTCTGAGATATCCCAGCTCTCCGCCAGCCAAGGCTCTACACCGTCTTCCGTATTCTTGACCAGTGATTCAAACACCATATTCTGGGCTGCCATTTCCCCGCTGTATAAATGCGGATTAATATCGCGGATATCCTTCGAGCTGGCATATACGATTTCATCTTTAGCTGCTTTATCATTTTCCGAATTGCTGCAGCTTGCCAATAAAAACAAAAACAATACGGAAAGCAGCCCTATATTTATTTTTCTCATTTTATTACTCCTATTATTCTTGGTGTCATGCCTGATGAAGCAGCTCACGCAAAAGGAATACTATAAGACCTTATCCATATGCAGTGTTTTCCAGACTGGATCTGACTCAGCCAGTCTTTCTTCAAAGCCCAGCGCTTTCCAGAAGGGAATACCGCCAGGCAGAAATGGATGAGAATGCAGATAAACCTTCTCGTATCCTACTGTTTGAATCGACTTTAAAGCCGTTTGATAGAGGGCAGTGCCAATTCCTAAACGTCTATATGCCGGATCTATATAGCATCTTACCAATTCCGTGGTCTTCGTTTGCGCGTAAAATTGCTGCAGCTCGTCAAATCGATTGTCATAGGGCAAATAACCAATTGTACCAAGCACATTGCCCGCTTCACTTAAAGCTGCAAATAACGCCGCATCCCTTCTATCTATATAATGTGCATAAAAATGAAGCATATCCGGCGGTAATTGCTGATGATCCAACATCGGAAATACTTCTTTTCGAATCGTTGTCATAAAATCCACTACCTGCGCAGCGTCCTTTTGTTCAACCTGTTTCACACGATATTTTACAGGTGTTTGTATAGACATTTCCTATCAGCGTCTCCTTGCTCTGATTGATTCCTTCATGTTGTTCTCTCTTCATAGCTGCAGGCAACATCAACTCGTTTCTCTATTGATGTTACCCTGCAACAACGCTTCATCATAAAAATTCATTTTCTATTATACTCTATTTCCCGGTTTTAAGATAGAATTTGATGCGCTCAACAGCAGCCATGTAATGATTACAAATGGAATGGTTAATACAGGCAGGCCGTATGGGATAAGCAGAATAGATAAGCTCGCAGAAATCGGAACCGTCAATAGTGCTCCTATCAGACCGTACACAAACATACCTTTCGCCCCCTTGGCATTGAATGTATGGCCCACTGCTATGGCCGTCAAAATCGCATTGTATCCATACAGCCCAAGCTGCATCTGATCATTTTCTGCCCCTAATATGTAAGCAAAAGCTAAGGCAGCGACAGCGGATATAATGGTGCTCGCGCTCACTCTGATCCCGGCAATCAGAATTCCTGCCAGGATCAGCGCTCCCGCCCACACAGAATCCAATAGAAAGATTTCACTGATGCTTTTAAAAAATGCGGTAATCCAGTCCATTCCGCTTCCTTCAATATACTCCCAATGCATTAGATTCTGCGGTATAAGCTGATCACTCATTATGAATAAATCTAATTTATAAGGAAATAAAAATATCAGCCATGATGTAATAATGAATGGAAAAGTGAGAACCGGAATACGCACAAAATAATTATTTAAAGCTACGGTTGCTAATGCGGATAATCCAGTTCCTGCAAAAGCAAGCAGCCACAGATACGGCCCATCCAAAAAAATGAGAATAGCTAAACAGCTTAACACCGCGTTATAGCCCATTAATCCATCCTCTATAAAACTTCTATTCTTCGTGAGCACATAGCCTATAACATTCGCTATTATCACACTTAATAAGGATACTACGGCAAATTGCCAGGAAACAACAAGAATGCCCAAAAAAATGAAAAGTCCTGTTTTCCAATTCGCCAGCAGGATTACTTGGGAAAAACTGTGCAGCGTACTGATCAAATAATATTTTCCAGAAATTTGTCGCTCCATCTTAACTACCTTTCCAAAGGCCGGGGAAGCAAGCTTTCGAACATCTCTAAAGCTGCTCTCAGATATCCCGCTTGTCTTCCCCACCGTTTTTAAACTCTTTTAATATTTCCGTAAAAATACAGGAGACATGCCAAACCATACTTCTCGTAAATACCCATGGCACATTTGCAGTATCTCTTCGATGATTTGCGTCTGGTTGGCCAATATTCTCAAAGAAAACCCCGGGACCGGACACCTCGAGATACCGAAGTTCACGTCCTTCTGCTCCATCATATCATAGATATTTTCAATTACTTCATCTGTCATATAAGGACTAATAACCATCATGGAGCCTAAATGACTATACCCTTCCATTCTTCCAAACACAGAAGGATTATTTTTAGCCGGTTCCGTTACAACGCGGTCAAAAACGCCTAATTCCTTATGGATAAACACTTCATTTTGCAAATCTACCTTGTCATAACTGAATTGCTTTCCGGTTGGTGACCATCCAGGTGTAATAATATCAGAGCAAATCAATGTCGAGGTATTATCTACATAAAATTGGTTGAGCTGTTTATACGACCCTTCCCGATAAACGATCAGCGGATCAGGGATATACTCCAGCAGACTGTTCGATTTCAAGGTAAACTTCCCATACTGATACGCAGGCTCTCCTGGGGATTTATATACTTTGGTTGCAGATTGCGTTGTCAAAATTGCCCGGGCATTTTCATTCACCCTAATATCCATGGAATATGTATCTCCAGATAAATAGCCGCCTCCAGGATTTAATAGATAATAGGTTAATTGCCCGGAATCGTCTAAATAGATTGGACGCATCACTTTGAAGGCACCTCGGAAATATACATCCGCAGGGACCGTTTTATTCTTCTTCTCCGTTAATTCAAGCTGAAGCTCTCCGGTCCATTCCTTCTGCATCTTAGACGATCCCTCGAAGCAGTACATTATCTTTCAGCCAATCAATTACTTCGTCCAATCCTTCATTATTTTTCAAATTCGTAAAAATAAAGGGTTTATCTCCTCGAAATTCTTTCGTATCTCTTGCCATGATATCTAAGTCCGCTCCAACATATGGCGCCAAATCCGTTTTATTAATAATAAATAAATCCGACTTAATCATGCCCTGCCCGCCTTTACGGGGAATTTTCTCTCCCTGGGCTACATCAATGATATAAATAGAAAAGTCAACAAGCTCCGGACTGAATGTCGCTGCCAGATTGTCCCCGCCGCTTTCAATGAAGATCAATTCTACGTCGGGAAAACGTTCTATTAATTTATCGATAGCAGCAAAATTCATGGAGGCATCTTCTCTGATAGCGGTATGCGGGCACCCGCCCGTTTCCACACCAATAATCCGGTCATCCTCCAGCACACCATTTTTCATTAAAATTTTAGCGTCTTCTTTGGTATAAATATCATTCGTAATAACCGCCATGTCCATTTCATTATTTAATTGTCTTGTTATTTTCTCTACTAACTCTGTTTTTCCAGCCCCTACTGGACCGCCAATACCTACTCGAATCGGTTCCATCTCCAAATCTCCCTTCTAAGACATAAATATCCTTACTTTTACATGCTCATGCTTCATTTGTGAAATTTCCAGACCGGGCGAAACAATCCCAAAATCCGCTATCGTTAAAGCAGCTATTTCTTCCGCGACACTGTTTATTAATTGCTGACTCTCCAGCAATATCTTCTGCCCGTCTGTCTGCCCCAGCGGAATAGCTCTTACTGCATTCTGTACCAGGTTGGAAACCAGGGAATATAAATAAAACCCAAGTCCCTCCCGAGGTTGTATCCTGTGATAATGCGCAATAACTGCAAAGACAATGGCGCTGTGCCCGAATGATTTCCCTTGCTTTATTCGTTTTAGATAATTTGCAAGTATTCCGTATTCAAACAGACTTTCTGCCAGCTTCAGCATCCGGACTCCCATTTGGGTATTTCCTTCCCTTGTTTCCTTTGGAAGGTTCTGGACATAAAGCAGCCGGTCCATATGCCAAATCCGCTCCAAATCATTTTCACACAGCGCCTCGCATACAAGTTGAAAAGCAAGCCCTTCTGTATATTTCACCTGTTCCCTGAAATACGTATCCAGCCATTCTTGAAATGAGATCCTGTCCTTCACAACATCTTCTTGAATATAGGTTTCCAGTCCAAATGAATGGCTGAAACCGCCAATAGGGAAGTTTGAATCGCATAACTGAACAAAGGTGAGCAATGAATTAGTCATGGCTATGCCCTATATGTTTAAACGCTTCTTTTAATTTGCGCTCTTCCCGCTGATAAGAAATGTCTAGCTGTTTCAGCAATTCTTCTACAAGATAATCATATTGGACAATCATATTATCCGCTTCAAATTGTGCAGGAAGATGACGGTTTCCTAATTGGTGCGCAATGACGCCCATTTCATGAATATCTTTAGGGCGGATAACAATCACGTCGTCCTGATAGACATCAATAAAAATAATATTGGATGTATCTTTATATAAAACGTCACCCTTTGTCAGGGCCTGTCTTTCTTTTAAGGAAATACCAATATCTTTTCCATGGTCTGTTTTCACCCGTAAAATACGCTTCAGCAAATCGGCACTATCCAGGTAAACCTTTTCTTTATGCAGCTTTGCAAGCTCTGCTTCTTCTATATCATTTATATTCATCTCAATTTTTTCAACCAGCATTGGTCATCACCTCAAAATAAAAAGTATCGTTGCCCCATCGCCACCTCTTTCAGCGGTTCACAGGTTATGGCTTCACCGTCCACTTTTACTTCATATGTTTCCGGATCCACGTCAATGGTTGGTGTCTTATCATTCAGCTTCATATCTTTCTTCGTCAGATTACGAATGTTCTTTACAGGCAATACCGTTTTCTCTAAACCCAGCTCTTCCTTTATCCCCTTTTCATAGGCTGCAGTGGATACAAATGTTAAGGATGTTCGTTGCACTGCTTTCCCATGCGCTGCAAACATCGGGCGATAAATAACCGGCTGTGGTGTTGGAATCGATGCATTGGCATCTCCCATCACACTTTCAATAATCGAGCCGCCTTTTACAATCAATTCTGGTTTCACACCGAAAAATTCCGTTGGCCAAACAACTAAATCAGCATATTTCCCAGCCTCTACCGACCCGACATACCCGGAAATACCATGGGTAATCGCCGGGTTAATCGTATATTTTGCAACATAACGTTTTACTCTATTATTATCTGCAGTTTCTGTATCTCCCTCAAGTATACCGAGCTGTTTTTTCATTTTATCCGCTGTCTGCCAAGTTCTTAAAATAACCTCGCCAATCCGCCCCATTGCCTGTGAGTCGGAACTGATAATGCTGAGTACACCCATATCATGCAGAACATCCTCAGCAGCAATTGTTTCTTTGCGGATACGAGAGTCAGCAAACGCTACATCCTCCGGTATCGACGGACTTAAGTGATGGCAAACCATCAGCATATCGACATGCTCTTCAATCGTGTTGACCGTATAAGGCATGGTCGGATTGGTAGAAGAAGGAATCACGTTTGGATATTGTGCTGACTTAATGATATCCGGAGCATGTCCGCCGCCTGCACCCTCTGTATGATACATATGAATGACGCGGTCTTTCAGTGCTGCCATTGTATTTTCAACAAATCCGCCTTCGTTTAAGGTATCTGCATGCAGCGCCACCTGTACATCGTATTTATCCGCAACTGTCAACGCATGGTCAATCGCAGAAGCAGTCGCTCCCCAATCCTCATGTACTTTTAAACCGATTGCTCCGGCTTCGATTTGCTCTGCCAACGGAGCCATCGAAGCAGCCTGTCCTTTCCCTGTATATCCAATGTTCACCGGATAGTCTTCTGCAGCCTCCAGCATCTTATGAATATTCCATTTCCCCGGCGTAACGGTTGTTGCTTTTGAACCGGAAGATGGTCCTGTACCGCCGCCAATCAATGTTGTTAAACCAGATGCAAGCGCCGTTTCAATCTGCTGCGGTGAAATAAAATGAACATGGGCATCAATCCCGCCAGCAGTCACAATTTTACCTTCCGCTCCGATAATATCAGTCGCTGCACCGATGGTAATATCGACGTCATCCATCACCAGCGCATTACCACTCTTGCCGATTCCGCATATTTTACCGTCTTTAATGCCGATATCCGCTTTATAAATCCCTGTGTAGTCCAATATAATTGCATTTGTCAATACCGTATCTGCAGCTTCATCATTTAAAGCAAGCGGATTTTGACCCATGCCATCCCGTATGACTTTTCCTCCGCCAAAAACAACTTCATCCCCATACGAGGTATAATCCCTTTCAATTTCAATGATGAGATTCGTGTCAGCTAACCTCACTCGATCACCCGTTGTAGGTCCGTACATTTCCTCATACTGTTTTCTGGGAATATTATAAGCCATTTACTTTCTCCTTCCCGACACTTCCATCTGTCATATTATTAAACCCATATATCTTTTTCTCTCCGGCAAAGTCCACCAGCTCCACCGTCTTTTCATCCCCTGGCTCCAGACGGACGGCAGTTCCTGCTGGAATGTTCAACCTTTTTCCAAAAGCGATATCCCTGTCAAACTGTATCTGTGTGTTGATTTCATAGAAGTGAAAATGTGATCCAACCTGTACTGGACGGTCTCCTAAATTAATGACGGTTACTTTCGTTGTATCTCTTCCTTGGTTAATTTCTATCGTTCCTTCTTTCGGCAGCACTTCTCCAGGTACCATCAAAATCCCTCCTATTTAATTGGCTGATGCACAGTTATCAACTTTGTTCCATCTGGAAACGTTGCTTCTACCTGAACATCCTTAATCATTTCAGGTACCCCTTCCATGACGTCTTCCTCCGTAAGTATGGTTGTGCCAAAGCGCATTAATTCAGCAACACTTTTGCCATCTCTTGCGCCTTCCATTAATTCATAAGTAATCAGTGCAACACTTTCCGGATGGTTTAATTTTAAACCTCTGTCCTTTCTTCTCCTTGCAAGGTCAGCAGCAACAACAACCATCAGCTTATCCGTTTCTCTTGGCAACAGATTCATCAGCTTCCCTCCTTGATTTACATGATGATACATCATTTAAAAAATCATCTCGTTATTCCCAATAGTTCGATAATTATTGGGATGCAAACTGGTATTTCTAATCCAGCATTGAAGAATAGATTACATAGCCAGCTTCAACAATTTATATTAATTTTTCGAACAACTTTATATGTTATATTACCTAACATATAAAGTTATGTTAATTATCATAAGAGTTATTTTATAAAAATGCAAGTCTTTTAACTAAATTGGTTTTGAATAATTTCTACGGAAGGTACAAACACACTGATATATCTACAAAAATAAACCAGATTCTATATTGCTTATTTCGCAATAGAATCTGGTTTATTTATTAAATCGTTATGAAAAAATTTATGATGAAGCATATAAAACGCAACTTCATTCAGTGGGAGTTTTCAACGCACAAATGTTTTCGATGGGGTGAGTAATCGCAGCCCCAGGAGATTGCGAACTTAGTCTGCTGTTTTTCTCTCACTGCGTTAGCCTAAGTGATTCAGGAAGTTAGCTCATCTGATTCCACGCCTGAATAAATTTATTTTTACGTTTGATTTTGACGGGAGTTTTACAGACAGTTTTCTAAGATAAAATTATACTTTGAAATAAGACCGGGCGTGAAGTGAACATAATCGATTATACTCCCCATTCCATTATTCCCGGCATTTTCATATCACTTATCAAACCAATAAGCCAAAAACTTAAACTCTCCCCATTCTTTATATAGCTGCTGCAATTGTGATTTAGGTGGAAGTTCACCAGCGAAATATTTATTTTTTACATGCTTTTTAAATTCGCTGTCTACTGGCAAAAAGTCGTATCTTCCTAATAACATTAAAATAATGCTGAGTGCATAAGGTCCGACGCCTCTAATTTCTTTCAGCTTGTGAACGACATCTTCAGTCGGCATTTCTGGATTGGTAAGTTCCTCTAAGTCATATACACCATTACATATGTTTAATGCAAGATCATAAATATAATCACTTCGATAGCCTAATTTGATGCTTTTATTTAAAAAGGTTTTATCTTTTTTTAAAACTGCTTCTGGTGCAGGAAAAGTAAATAATTCCGACTCATTCGAGTATCTTTCTCCTAAATGACTCACAAAATTCGTTGTCATGGCAATGGTCCGGCTCCAGGTCGTATTGGTTGTGAAAATCGTCTTTACAATATCTTCAAAGATGCTTGGGGAGCGTAAAAGTCTTCCTTTATTTTCCGCTACGATTTCCTGCATATTCTGGTCAGCGCTGCACATTTGATAAAAAGCACGAAAATCCTCATCTAAACGAAGCATCCAGTTAACCTTGCGAACAACCTCTTCACTTTCTTCTCTCGTTAACGTTTGCTTACCCACTGTTTCTATCATCAATGTATTTTGATTCTGTGTTATATGCAGCAGAACGATTTTACCAGTTGAAAGCGCTTCTACCCTTTTTAAAACACTTCTGTCATCGTTAGCTTGAAAAGGCGGCAGTAAATACCATCCGTGATCGGTAACAGCAGCTTTAAAATTGAATTGTTTTGGCAGTTCAATAGCATTTCTCAACACGATTTCCTCCTGACTAAGAACTATTATTTTATATAGGGGGGTCAAAACCTCTAGTCTAGTTGTAAAAAGGAGTGGAACCAATATAACGAAACTTCACGCAGCGGGAGTTTTTGTTCTTCTTCATGATAAACAACGCATCACCGTATCTCCAAATGATCGGACATCCGATAAATAATCATACCCTTCAGGTGACCCGAAGCTGTTAAACATCCGTACAGCTACTATATTTTCCTGTGGAATCACTAATAACGTTACTCCTGTATATCCCAGTATCTGATACGATTCTTTAGGAACGCTTTGTCCAATTTCTGTTTTTTCAGCCGGTAAGTCTTTCACAAACCATAAAAAGCCATTTTGCGGAAGGTTTTTATCTACCGTTGATGGGCTTTGTACCGTTGCAGCCATCTGTATTATTTCTTTCGGTATCATTTGTTTTCCGTTTAGATAGCCTTCCTTAAGATGGACATAGCCCCAATATGCCAATTCACGTGCAGATACATACATATTCATTTTGTTGCCTTCCGTGCTTTCACTAACATTCCAATTTTTATCAGATTCATCTCCAAGGATAACATCCACAAGCTTCTCATGTTTTTGTGCGTACCAATCTGATTCATTAAATTCGAAAGGATTAAAAACCTGTTCATGAACAATTTCAGATACCGTTTTACCAGTTGTTTGTTTTATGAGCTCCGTTAATACATCTATTCCAACCTGTCTATATGACCAATTTTCTCCTGCAGGAAATTCTCGAAATACCGTATCTTCTTTTTTATGTAAACCATGTGTATGGGTTAATACATGCCTTATTGTTGTATCCTTCCATATATCTTCATTAAGTCCAGGCAAATAATGCAGTATCAAATCATCTATGGTTTTAATTTTCCCATAATAGACTGCGCATGCCACAGCAAATCCGATATAGCTTTTCCTGACAGAGGCTACATGAAATTGGGTATCTTCCTGAACTTTTCTTGAACCTGATTTGTTTGATTGGCTTCCAAAATAGTCTTCTAATACTACTTTATCGTTGTGAATTACAAAAGCAGCAGCTCCGGAGCAGGTTACCTTTTCCGCTGTATTTAGGACATGTTCTGTTATAGGAACAAAATCTTTATTCTTTTTTGAGCTAAGAAACATTATATCCCCCTGTCTGTTGAATATCCGTTATTTTTTAGGTGAATTGCATTCTTCTTAATTCAATTAAATCATTAATCACAACATCTGCTTGCGAAAGCTCTTCTTCTTTCGCAAAATCAAAGCTGCATCCTACAGCTGTCAATCCATTATCTTTTGCTGCTTTAATGTCTGATATCCGGTCTCCAACCACCGCCGCTTCCTCTATTCCATATTTCGTTAAAATAGTTTTGACTAAATCAGATTTACTAAATGATTCGATTTGTTCAATACTATAAGTCTCTGAAACCCAGTCATCTAAATGATAATAATCCACAATCGCTTTTAAATAGGCTGGTACTCCATTACTGGCGATGAATATGGTATAACCATCCTTTAATAAAAACTCAAAAATATCCTGTACATTCGGATATAATGCACCTTTTCCGTTTTTTATATTTTCAATTAATCTATCTTGAAAATAATCATTGACTTGCTCTCTTTCCTTCACAGAATGATTCGGCAGTAAAGTTTCCCATACTACCGGCAATGGAACTCCCATAATTTCCCGGAACTTATCAATTGGGATGGAGTCTCCCCATTTCCCTAAAGAAGCTAAATAGGTAAACGTATCTTCTAATGACAATTCTAAAATTTTATCTGTTTGAAATAATGTTCCGTCCATATCAAAAATTACCGATTTCATACTTCCTCACCTCTTTAATACGGAATAAAAGTCCCTTTTAATTTATTTTTATATCTTTCTACCTTCTTTATTTTCTTGAAAGTAATCAGAGATAACAATGCAACAGCGATTAGCGTCCACTCATGCGTTTCTCCTCTGTTATCTATAACCTTCATTAGAATAATCACTCCTTGATTTTGACTTTCACAGTAAGATATTTTCATCAATATACATTACTTGTATTCTTCTAATTTTCCAACATGATCTCAAAGTCTTTCACAAAAACAGCATTCCCGGTAATTTGAATATCATATGACTCCCCATTCTTAGATACCTGAACACCTACCCTGCCATCTTTACCAATTTCATGTCCCTGCTCCACCACAAGCTTCATCACATCTTTCCTATCTTCTCTTATATAGTCAGTATAATAAGCACCCATTACTCCCGACGCTGTTCCTGTTACTGCATCCTCTACAGTACCTGAAAATGGAGAAGAGAAGTGCCTTGCATGCATATCCGCATCTGTATCATACGTTTCGATACAAATTGGATGTACAGACGATTTAGGCATCTCCTTTAAAATTGCAGGAAAATCTTTATTCTCTGGTTTCATTTTACGAAAAGCTTCTAAATTATTTATTGGAATCAGCAGTGTCCAAGCACCTGTGCTTCCATAAAGAATTGGTAAGTTATCATGTATATCCGATTCTTCTATCCCAATCGAATGAGCTAAATCCATTTTAGAGCCATGGAACGCTACAAATTCCGGTGCAGCCTGTCATTGTTATCGTTATTTCCTTTTCAGGAGCAGAATCAAGCCTTACTGGTAAAATCCCTGCTTTAGTTTCAATCGTTAATTCTGTTTTATCTCCGAACAGTCCTTTTGTTTTTAACGCATACACCGTTGCCATGGTCGCATGACCGCATAAATTCATTTCATGTCCAGGTGTAAAAAAACGTATCCCTAAGTCTGCTGTTTCTGATTTAACTGGAAATGCCGTTTCATTGAATCCTACTTTAAATGCGACTTCCTGCATTTGCTCATCTGTCAGCTCATCCCCATTTAAAACAACTCCAGCAGGGTTTCCTTTATTCGGCACCTTACTAAATGCATCATAATGATATACTTTGACCGATTTCATGCTATGTCCCTCCCGTAATCATATTAAAATTCTCGACGGAAAAACGAAATACTTATCGAGAATTTTAATATGCTGCTTCGTTTATACTTTCCTATTTGTTATAAACTGGCTCTACTTTGCTCAATGCAACGCCAGCCTTTCCAAAACGAAGGAAGATGCAAGCTGGCATCAAAAGAATAAAAGCCCCGATCATTAAAGCAATTTTTTCCGTAAATAATTCCGGAATAGCTCCCGCTAAAAAAGTTCCCAGTATGGAGAATAGTCCGCCAATAACATAGGTGGAGCTCCTGACTCTTGTTAAGAATTCATCTGGCGTGATCCCTTGATGAACAGCGCCTTGTACGATAAAAGCCATAGATAGCGCACAATCAAAAACGGCCATCCCAAAACACATCATAATAAAAACGTTTGTTGCTGTAATCATTAATATTCCTATCCCAGAGATAATCAGCAAGAAACTCATCAGCAACACCCAATTTAGATTTTTGAATTTATTGATCAAAAAGATGCCAACAATATTACCTACGCCAGCACTCGATAGCAAAATACCAATAAACCCTTCAGACAACTCTAATGTAATCCGAGCGTAAAAGATTATAGTTAATGTAATAAACACCGTTGTGAAAGCTAATATTGCCATGGCTATTGTGCTAATCAGCTGTTGTGGGTTAGCGATTAAAATCTTCAATCCAGCGATGGACCTTCTTAAAAACACATTCCATTTACTTTTTTGCAGCTCTTCCGTCTCTGTTTCTTTGAACTACCCCCTCTTACCAACCTTCAAGGTTGCTTGAAGTGGGAGATTCCTAAGAACACCAACCCATTGGTCAGTTATGGATTAGGCTAGCCCCGCAGTCCCTGCGGTTATTCGTAATGCTTCCTTACGAAGATTCCTGCTTGCGTTCCTATCTCTTTGGTGATGGCATTGACAGATACCACACGTCCATGCACGCAAAGCAAGATTTTTAACGTCTGGGTTTTGGTGTCCACAATGGGAACACAGCTGGCTGGATGAAGATGATTTGTTTTTTGTTCGGATAGATACGAAAACGAAATGCTTTTTTTACTTTCATAGCTTCTTACCTCCTCCTGTCCATTATATCAGAAGAAGGATGATTTTGGAACGTTTGTTCGATTTAGTGTTGGACAGTCGAGACACTCCAAAGCAATCTTTTGTGTATTGGAGATTCATCTCCCCCCTTACCTCTACGCGCTTGAAGAGGGAGTTTTCTCTCCTTTTTTTGATAAAGCCTTCTTTATTACGAATAAAACCAATCAACAGAGCAGAAAGAAGAGATAAAATCCCGCAAATAAGCAGCGTTAATACCGAGTCTGTTTTTGCTAATAATATTCCACCCAACGCAGGGCCGATAACAGTAGCAATAGCATCAGCAGCTTCAATATTGGTATGTGCTTTTAACAGATTTTCTCTGCCGGCAATGGCAGGAATCATTGAAGTAAACGCCGTTCTGCTGATTAAGGCAAGTAACCCCATTACGAACAGCAAGGAAGCAATAATTACTGCATTGACATTCTGTGTTGCCAGAAGAAAGGCGAGCATAAAAATGCCTATTCCATATAAAAAATGACAAGAAGATGCAATTCTGACCTTATTCTTCGTTTCTACCCATGTTCCGATTGGGATGGCAAATAGAACCGTACCCAATTGCTGGGACAAAGCGACAAGGGCTGTAACTAGCGGCGAACTGGTTAGACCTAATACAACTAAAGGAATCAATAGCTCTCTAAACCTTCCATTTAAAATAGAAAGAAACTCTGAACCCCACATCCGTCTAAAATCTTGGTTAATGAGTATCGATTTCAATTTAATTCTCTCCTCTTTAAGGGAGATACACTGCTTCCAGGAAATGCCTGAAAAAATTCCTATCTGCGTATAACTGATATTCCTACCCGCCATAGTGCTTGTTCTGTTTTGTAGGTATCTCCCTGTTTCATCATTCCGTTGCATGTATGAAGAGAGATTGTTAAATTGGACAATCCATTTTATATAGCTCCTTATTTATTTTCTTTACATGCCCATGCATCTATCTCTACTTTAAATTGCGGACCGGCCAGCCCGGCAACAAAGACCATCGTTGTACAAGGAAGGTGATCCCCTAAAAATTCGCCAATTGCTTCTCTTCTTCTATCCGCATCCATTTCCCCGACAATATAAAAAACAAGCTTCGTCAGGTTTTCTACGTCCATATCCGCTTCCTGTAAATTGATGCGAATGTTTTCAAAGGCCATTTTTAATTGCTCCACGGAATCCTCTGATACATTGCCTTCCACATCCATCCCTAACTGGCCCGACAAATTTAACCACCGTATGTCTCCGGAGACTTCGATTTGATGACTATACGGAGCTAACGGTTTATGTATATCCTTTGGATTTCTGGATTCTATCACTTTCATTCCTCCTGCTATTCTATTATTTTTTTATTAGCTTAATTAACAAGAATAATTATTCAATATATCGATTTGCAGATTAATTATTATTTCGCGCATTTATCTGATAACATCAAGAGGAAAGCTTATTTAATAAAGAAATAAAGCGTTCCCCTCTATCTTTTTAACAGTCTTCTAATCAGATAAATAACAAGGACAACAGCTATCACCGTAATAATCATTCCTGGTATTCCGATATTTCCCATCATTTATTAATCCCCTTCTCTATTTCAATACGATTTAATTGTGAGAATTTTATATATTCTGTTCTTTCATGTTAACATATTCCTAATGTTGTTGTAATTAGCTGGGAAAATACATTCTAAGAAATCTCAATTTCCTTAAAACCTCCCAGTTTATTTGAATATATTTTTCAACATTCAATCCCATCCTGAAGTAAATACAATATGCTCCGCACTATCTAAACTTGGGTGACGCAGCAGCCCACTTTTTTCCGCAACCCTTAACGAAGGTATATTAGATGGACGAACTCTCGATATGATTGGTAATTCAGAAAGGTGTTCACGAGCTAAATACACAGAATATCTGGCTACCTCCGCAGCATATCCTCTTCCCCAAACTTTTGGTGAAAATCTATAGTACAAGTTTAACACTTCGCGCCCTTGCCAATTTATATTTCTTACGCCTCCAATCCCTACTACATCCGAGCCCTTATGCTCAGAAATCATCCAATAACCACAGCCATGTGTTATCCAGTACTTATTCCAAAGCTCTATCTTTTCCAGAGCTTCATCCATGTTTTTCATTGGTCCGGAAGGCCGGTATGTATTTGTTTTAGGATCTCCTTCAATCTCAAGGACAGCATAAGCATCTGCTTCTGATGGCTTTCGAAGAATTAGATTTTCTGTTTTTACTTGTTCAAAGACTTTTTTGATTAAAGCATTCATTATAAATTCCTCTCTTCTTATACAATATTGATTTTTATAATTCTAATTATTTAAATTGAAATGAAATGATACCATTATGCCCTCTTTATTTTTTTATTACCTCAAGCTGATATTAATTGCTCCCATATTAAAAGGCTATTTAACAAAGAAAGACCTGTGCCCATCTTTTACATAGCACAGGTCTTTCTAGACAGATTAGAAAATCTGACGTTTTTATTTATTACACCGACTGTATCGCTTCTTCAACAGCTGTCTGTCCAGCTACTGCGCGGAATCTCTTGCCGATGGTTGTATCATTTTTCAAGCTGGTATAAATTACTTTCGCAATATCTTCCCGAGGGACTTCTCCACGTTCCACATTGGCTCCAAGATTTACTTGATTGGTGCCAGGTTCATTCGTTAATAGTCCTGGATGAATAATGGTATAGTCTAAATCGGAGTTTAACAGCCACTCATCTGCATAGTGTTTCGCTACGACATAAGGTGCAAACGATTCAGGGGCTGATTGAATAGCTTCACGGCTGGTATCAAACGAACTAATCATGACAAAACGTTTAACATTCGCCTGTTCTGCCGCTTGAATGGTTTTCACCGCTCCATCCAAATCAATCATCAGGGTTTTATCCTTTCCAGTTTTCGGACCGGAACCAGCTGTGAATACGACCGCGTCCACACCCTCTGCTGCATTAGAAATTGTATCGACTTCATCCTCTAAGTTAACAACGGCCGTTTCCGCACCTAAATCTTTAAAATAATTCGCTTGTTCTTCCTTGCGAATCATCGCACGTGCCTGATCCCCATTGTCTTGAATCAGCTTGACCAGATGCTTCCCTATTTGTCCATTTGCTCCAACTACTAAGATATTCAACACACTCACCCTTTCTTTTTGACTTCTCCCTGTTTATTGTAAAGGTTTCAGAATGAGATGTTAAATAATTGGATTGTGTAGAAAAGCGTGCTGGGTAGTCAGCGTGATTTCATTTCGTCTGAATGCCTGCCCTGACGTTAATCCCATCCGCCAGATTAAACTAACAAAGCTACTTAAGGTTTTCTATTCATCTTATTCCCCCCTGCTTATACTCCTTCTCACGCCTCCCCCATACCAAAACCTAGTAAAAGCAAATAAACAAGTGCTCCCGTTAAGTTGAGAGAAATTATCAATCCAAATACGGCAACAACCTTTTTTTCATTCTTTTTAAAAAGAGCAGCTACACTTAAGATGATTGATAACGGAGCGCCAATAAATTGAGCAATAAGTATAGTTTGAGCTAATACTAATGGTTCTATATCAGCCACGGCAAACAATAATAGAAATAATAGTATAGGCAGCCCGAGTGATAGATAACTGATCCAAGAATACTTTTTCATCAAGAAAGCCTCCATTCTTCGTAAAGCCTGATAGATATTTCACAGAACAGCTAATTTAATTAAAGTAATATTATTCAAATTATTTTAACACAAAGCTGCTGATATAATCATGATTATTTTATTTACGTGCCCACAATCGCAAAAACAGGGCTTATCACTCCAAACAACATGGTGATAAGCCCTGGCTGCTATTTAATGATTGTATTGACCTGAATAAGCTCCGGCTTTGCCCCCAGCACTAACAGAAATACTTGTGAATAGGAAACTTGTTCTAAACGCTGCAGGATAGACAGCAATTTTTCAAAATCCTTTTGCTTTTTTAATAAATTCACTTCTTTCTGATAAAGGTGTATAACAGACTCCCGAATAAAAGGAGGTTTGGTTGCTTCTTCATTTCTTACTAATAGTTCCCCTAAATATTTATAAGGAATCTGCAACTGTCTAGTCAGACTCACGATATGCTGTAAATACTCATACAATTCTCTGTAATCCCTTTGAAGCTGGTCAAGCTCTTCCTCTATATGATATAAACTATTTATATTAACAAACATAGATATCTCCTCTTTCCCATGGTTTTTCCAAACCAATAATTTGTGTCAGCTCTTTACTGTGTTCTCTTCGCTTCCGGCGCATCGCTGCCCGCTTTTCGCCAGATTCATATAAGAATTTTTCTTCTGCTGATTCCGGTACAATGGGTGCTACTTTCACAGCCTTTTTGTTGCTGTCCAGGGCAACAAAGGTAAGAAAAGCAGTGGCAGCAATTTTTCTCTCCCCTGTAATCATATCCTCGCCAATCACCTTACAAAAAATCTCCATCGATGTATTGCCTGTATAGGAAACAAAGGATTCAATACATACCGAATCAGACTGACGAATCGGATGAAGAAAATCAATTGAGTCCGTAGAGGCTGTGACACATTCCTTCACTCTGGCATGCCTTCTTGCAGAAAGCGTGGCATTATTATCTAATTTCTTCATCAATACACCTCCAAAGAGGGTATTGTAATTATTTAAATCATTGATTAGCACTTGATCCGTACTAACTACTCTGCTTTCGTTTGGATGCTTATAACTGTTCATATTTCAAGTGTTCCCTTCCTTAATAAAATTGCTTTATTTTTACTCTATACTTATCTTAAATCCTATCGTTCTATAATAAAAATAGTAATTATTTATTTGAACTATAGATGAAATCTATGGAAGCGCCATATTTAATTATTTTTTGCCATCTTTAAACATCAATTGTTCCTGCATAAACTTCAGCCACTCTTTGGTAACAAAAGTAGTATAGCTATTCTTCTTCCAAATAATTGCTAATTGCCATAAAATCGAAGGATCCGCAATTTCAATACTGACAACGTCTTCCTTTAGCGTGTCAATAATACTTGCCGGGAGAATACTTACCCCAAGGCTTGCCGTAATCATCTGTTCGATAAAGTACCACTGTGAGCTCTCCGCAATCACCTTAGGAATAAAACCAGCAGTCTTACACGCCTCGGTTATACGATCATTTAAGATGAAATCTTCACTAAATAAAATAAAGTCATCATCCTTTAATTCAATAAGACTTACTTTCTCCCTATCAGCAAATTTATGAGAGCGCGGGACCAGCAATTTCAACTGCTCCTCAAGCAGAAAAAATTGATGAAAGGTATCCGTATCTGTCGGCAGCACCGTAATACCGACATCGACCTCATCATTAATGATGCTCTCTTCAATCCGCTTACTGCCACTTTCTAATAATTCAAAGCTGATATCCGGATAGCTCTCATGAAACTCTCCAAGCGTGTGAATAAACAGCCTTACATTCATAATCGGAGGCAGCCCTATTTTAATATGCCCCTGCTTCATTCCTAACAAATTATTCATTTCTGTCGGAAGATTTTCATATAACCGGACAATTTCTTTTGCCTGCTGTAAAAAAGCTTTTCCCGCATCAGTAAGCACCATTTGCCGTTTATGACGGTCAAATAATTCCATTCCTAATTCTGCTTCTAGATCCCGTAAAAGCTTACTAATCGTAGGCTGTGAAATATACAGCTTTTCTGATGCCTTAGTCATGCTGCCAGTTTTGACGATTTCTATAAAATAAATCATGTGTTTTAGTTCCATTGTTTTGCCTCTTTCTTAATTAGGGTAGTTATTTTAAGTTTACCATTTTAAAGGTTAAGATAACCATTCAAGTATTGTGGATAGCCGCTGAATTTGGCGGAAGGCAGTTTTTCTAATTCTGTTGTAGAAGCCATTTCATTGGTTATATTGCTATTGTTAGCGACGGAAACTTTTACAAACAAAAACACGCTCTAACGTAACATTATTCTACGTTAGAGCGTGTTAAATATTTAAATTATCTCTCGAAAAAATCTACATCAAATTCATATTTTATATAAATCCAACAAAGAGCGTCCCACTGCATAGTCTTTGTCGTTACTAATCTCTTTTATTCTTTTGGAAGCTCAATTTCGAAATCGAGTTCTTCGCCTAAATCATCGTAACTTTCCGAATCATATGGAGCAGAAAATACTAATCGAACAGACTCTACGTCTTCTGCTTCAGAATTTTCAAGCATGTAATAGAAAGTATCGTTCGCTTTCGTTCCAGCCATCATTTCTCCGTCAATATGTCCGCTTAACCACAAATCAGGCTCAATCTGCTCTCCCGTACTTGTAGCCATTCTACCTTGTCCAGCGTAGAAAGTAACATCATTATCCGACGTGTTCTCTACGGAAACATCTACTTGAATATACTCGATATGATCCGTCTCCAGCATATCCGCTGTTTCTCCTTCAAAGCTAGCCTCAGCAGTAGCAATCTTATCAATCGTTAGAACAATTGGACCAGTTTCGAAAGTTTCGCCTTCTTCCCACATTCTATGTAGTGTGCGAGTACCGTCCTCTGTTTCTTCTGTTTCGCCCGGTTGTGGCGATTCCGAATCTTCCGTTTGCTCCTCTGTGTTACCTTTGTTTTCTTCTTCCGTGCTTTCTTCAGAATTTTGCGCGTCCTCTTCGCCTTCTGCTTCACTTCCACACGCAAAAAGAACCAATGATAGTAATAAGAATAATACCGTTAATAAAATCTTCTTCATTTACTAATTCCCCCCTATTTTTCTAAGCTCAATATGCTCACCCCTAACATACTACATTATTTCCAATAGAATGAAAAGATGTTTATTAAAGTCTATTTAAAATATTTTATCGCACTAATTCTTTTATGTGCTTTACATATCTACACGCACGATTTTAGTCGTGTGATTCGAAATCTAGAATATTACACTTAATGAATGCTTCCACAAATACGTTAAAATTGCGCCATAACAGATTTAACGGGGATTAATGACTACTGATGGCCGAGATCGAACTGACACTCCTTATGGAACACGGTTTTGAGTCGTGCCAAGGTATCTCGAAATGCTTAAACCTATATTTTATGCGGATAGAAGTCGATTAAACTTCGCCAAACTCCTAACCACTTCGCAAGATTTCCACCTCCACGACACATTCTCGCGTTCTTTGAAACGTCAATGTAAATCCCCTGTAAAATTATCCACCGATATGTTACGCTAACTCCAACGTGAAATTTACCATTAATGGAAAAGGAGTTCGTTTACATGGCGAAAGAGAAAAAGAAGATAACCCCTTCCCGTGCCATTATCGGAACAGCAATATGGGTTATCGCAATTGCATTTATCATAATTAACGTAACTAACCCGAACGACAATGACGAGGACGTAGCTAATGATTCCGTGAGTTCGGGCGAAGCAGCTTCCGAGGAACAAGCAGCGAGCGCAGAGGAATCCGTCGATCCTACAGATACTGCGGAAGATGAAAACGAAGAAGAAAATGTATCATCTAATGAAAGAAGAAAGTATTCAGAAGAAACCGAACAACGAGTTATTGACTATTACAACGAACTTATTGTGGAAACAGACGGGCTTATATTAGAGATTTCTCAAGAAGATAATTACGACCAAATTTACGTTATGCTGACTGACGAATTCAAGTATCTAGAGGAAACTGATCAACAAATTATTGTAGACGAGTTAGGTAATAAAATAGAAAACTTTACAAGAGCAACACTGTTTGCAACGCCAGCGAGCGATTTCCTATACGTATACTTCGTTGACAGCCACGGTAATCACCTTGCGGAAACTGGCCATTTCGACAAAGGATGGTCAGTCAATTAAATCTACATAGAACCTACCAGAGCGCTAATATTAACGGATTGACGTTTTTATTCAGCATAAATTCCCAGCATATTTACATTGATAAATGCTCATACTTAAGTTCTCTATAAGTAGTATCTTCGATGGAAAGTGCCACTATAACCAGAGTAACTCAAGTCGTTCAGATAAATGTACATTTTATACATCGCCCACTACTCTCCCCGTGCGTTTAATTAAGCTAATCTAGTCGCTCAATATTGAGTATGTCAGTTGGTTCTCTACGAAAAAATCCCCGTTAAAGCTGCATCTCAACAGCTTTAACGGGGATTAATGAATACCGGTGGTCGGGGTCGAACCGACACTCCTTACGGAACACGATTTTGAGTCGTGCGCGTCTGCCAATTCCGCCACACCGGCATGTGTTTGGAGGCGGTAACCGGATTTGAACCGGTGATAAAGGTTTTGCAGACCTCTGCCTTACCACTTGGCTATACCGCCATTTATTCTAGAGCGGAAGACGGGATTCGAACCCGCGACCCCCACCTTGGCAAGGTGGTGTTCTACCACTGAACTACTTCCGCAAAAATGGCTGGGCCACCAGGATTCGAACCTGGGGTACACGGGATCAAAACCCGATGCCTTACCGCTTGGCTATGGCCCAACGATTCTATTATTGATTTATGTAGTATTAAATAAAAAAGGGGCGACCGGTGGGGATCGAACCCACGTGTGCCGGAGCCACAATCCGGTGCGTTAACCACTTCGCCACGACCGCCATATTGGCAGGGGTAGTAGGAATCGAACCCACATCAAAGGTTTTGGAGACCTTCGTTTTGCCGTTAAACTATACCCCTATGATATTTTATAAATGGTGGAGGGAGTAGGACTCGAACCTACGAACCCGATGGGAGCGGATTTACAGTCCGCCGCGTTTGGCCAACTTCGCTATCCCTCCACTAAATGAAAGGTGGCTCGGGACGGAATCGAACCGCCGACACAAGGATTTTCAGTCCTCTGCTCTACCGACTGAGCTACCAAGCCAAATCTTATTTCAAATGTTTAAGTGGCGGTCCGGACGGGACTCGAACCCGCGACCTCCTGCGTGACAGGCAGGCATTCTAACCAACTGAACTACCGGACCATTTTGGTTGCGGGGGTAGGATTTGAACCTACGACCTTTGGGTTATGAGCCCAACGAGCTGCCAGACTGCTCCACCCCGCGATATGAATTTAAGAACTTACATGGTGGAGGATGCAGGGCTCGAACCTGCGACCCCCTGCTTGTAAGGCAGGTGCTCTCCCAGCTGAGCTAATCCTCCATTTGGTGACCCGTACGGGATTCGAACCCGTGTTACCGCCGTGAAAGGGCGGTGTCTTAACCGCTTGACCAACGGGCCAGTTAATTTTTTCCAACTAATAGACAAATAAATAATTTCACAGGCAGATATTAAAAGTTAAATTTCAAATCTACGACTAATCGGCGATTAACCGATATTCTACCATGAAGGTACTGTGAAATAAGTTATTGCCTGGCAACGTCCTACTCTCGCAGGGGGAAGCCCCCAACTACCATCGGCGCTGAAGAACTTAACTTCTGTGTTCGGCATGGGAACAGGTGTGACCTCTTCGCTCTCGCCACCAGACTTGTTCATTTATCTTGTACAGGGATTTGCACCCTGAAAACTAAATAAGAGTAACGTGACATGAAAAAACTTAGATAAGTCCTCAATCGATTAGTATCCGTCAGCTGCACGTGTCGCCACGCTTCCACCTCGGACCTATCAACCTCATCGTCTCTGAGGGATTTTACTCACTTCAGTTTTCAAAGAGCAATTTGTATTGCTTCGCTTCAAGCAGCGACTCTATTAATATAACATGAAAGCAAATTTGTTGTCAACAACTTTTTTTATTTCATGTTAGCTGAGCGCCCGCTCAAATCAGCAACGAAATTAACTTTACCATGCTGAAAATAGAAAGTCAACGATTATTTTAAAATTTATCCGAAGTGGATTTTAAAAACAGCTTCATATAGGGGAACTGTAAGTTTAACAAATGATAGACAACGAAACAAAACGTTGCCATACCAGCTTTCAGAGAGCTCACTTTACATATTACAGCAATGGAGAATATACTTCTTCTTTTTATTGCTATTTTGTTTCTTCATCCTTTTCTCTTTGCAGATGTTCCATTATAAAGAAGCAAATGGACAGAAAATAACTACGTTCTTTTTAACTTTTCTTCTTCCCATTTTAAAAAGCAGATGAAAATCAGTCCAAATTTTCTTTTTATCAAAAAACAAGTTACACTCTCTCCACACACTTCAAGCATAATTAGGAAAAACTTTAATATATAAATTTGTAATAAGAAGTCTTGCTTCCTCTCTAAGTTATTATAATCACCAATTAATTGTTACTCTTTTTTATCGGGGATTCCATTCAAATTCTCAGTACCACTTATACAGTAAATCATTATTCAACGCGTTTTTTTAAATTCTATACTGAACAATGAAGAAAAAGTTCCTTCTTCTATAATCTCATCCATCCCCAGATTCCTTTTATTCTAAAATAACCTTCTGCGGATATAAGATAATATATAGTAGACACCAAAAATTACTTACGCTACAATTTCAAAAATTGCAGAATAAGTAATTTGTTTTCTTTCTGGAATGTTCCATTTAGAAATCCTCATTATACTTCTTCTAACTTCTTTACTTTATACATTCTCTGAAACACATCTGGATTTTTGGTGGGGACAAGTTTCATATCAATAATATCCTTCTCTTCTAAATAAGAAATAATCGCATGTAAATCCAGACTGTAGTGTTCAATTTCCGGCAATTCTTTAATAGAGGCATATGACCAATAGTCTTCTTCTTCGTTTAATAAGTTTAATAAATGTGTTGAAGCAGACTCCGCTTTATTCAGCAGGACAAAATCCATTGCAATCAGCATAAGCTCAATTCTCTTTTCTAAATTCTCTGTGCTGTCCATTAACTTTTCATATAGCTTGTAGACTTCTAAATCAATGCTCTTTACCTGGTTCCAGACAGTTACTTCTGGATAATAGCCCTGATCAATAACGGATAGCCTCGCTAAATAATGAAGTGCATTTAAAATTTTGCTGTATGAATCCATTACTTCTTTTGCTTCATATAACGCTTTTCCTTCACTATAGTTTTTTAGAAGCTTTCCAAAGTCAATTATTTTTCTAAGTGTACGTTTTTCCTCTGGAAAAGATTGAAGCTCCTCTTTTAATTCTTTTATAAATTCATTCCTGTCATAGGCTTTTCTTCCATAAATCACCCATTCTGCTGCACGTCGATATCCGCTCGTATCAATCCAATCCATCAGAAGTGATTTCGTTACAATGTGCATCGCTACGGTCTGACCATTTACTTCATAATGTTTTACAAACCAATCGACTTCTTGTTTTTCGACAATAATCAATAAGATGCTATCAAATTCATCTGTAATTGGATGATCAAAAAGTGTTTTCTCCACAATAAGTATTCCTAATGTATTTGGATTGCTTGCATGCTCCTGATAAATCATTCTTTGAAAATTCTCCATGTCTATTGTTGCCTCCCTGTTTTGCCTCTAATAAACATAATTCGATATATACTTTAAAAAAACCTTTTTTGCATCGTAAAGAAAGGATAAAATTTTAATTTTTGATTTCTCGCCGGGAGAAAAATACGGAATCCCCAATCAAACGGAAACGATTCGCCGTCATTGTATGGCTGACCTCGCTATATTTTCTTTAAAATTCATTCTTCTAATATTCTATGATATACTAAATTTGTAACTTAAGGGGGATTTAAATGGCGAAACAATTGACTTATTCAAGTAAAATAAATAAAATACGCACCTTTGCCTTAATCCTTGTGTTTGCTGGTATACTAATCATGTATGGCGGGCTTATGGTTCGTAATATTCAGTGGCTCATGCTCGGTCTGTTTATATTGGGCATACTGATGATTGTACTGAGCTGTGTTGTATACATATGGATTGGCACCTTATCCTTGAGGGCAGTTCCTGTGGTTTGTCCAAACTGCGAAAAACCTACAAAAATGCTGGGACGTGTAGATGCTTGCATGCATTGCAAAGAACCGCTGACTTTGGATAAGAACTTAGAAGGTAAAAATTTTGATGAACGGTATAATCATCGCAAATTCCGTGAAGAAAACAAATAATAAAAAGGCACCATGCTTTGGAGGATTTCGTTAAAGGAACATCCCGCAAACATGGTGCTTTTTTTATATAATAATTAAAAATCGGCCTCGCCTGTTTTCTTATCAGCGAACCCGATTTTTAACATGCTTTACTGTTCATTTGCTGCCTGCTGCTCTTTGCAGGCATTGCATGTACCATAAACCTCCAGGCGGTGATGGCTTACATCAAAACCTGTCACCTGTTCAGCCAGTGATTCCACTTCCTCTAAAGAAGGATAGTGAAAATCAACAATCTTTCCACACTGATTGCAAATGATATGATAATGATCTGAGGTATTACAGTCAAATCTGCTCGAAGCATCTCCATATGTGAGTTCTCTAACCAGTCCGATATCTTTTAATACACGTAAATTATTATAAACGGTCGCAACACTCATATTGGGAAATTTTCCTTCAAGTGCTTTATATATATCATCCGCAGTCGGGTGAGTCATTGAATTAAGCAAATACTCCAGCACGGCGTGTCGCTGTGGTGTAATCCGGACGCCTGATTTTTTCAAAGTATCGATTGCTTGCCGTAATTTAACTTCAGACACCCTAAACACCTCTCTTCCCAATTAATAATATTATTATATTATAATTCTTATAATTAGTGTATCGCCCTGTGTGCATAATGTCAATTAATTCACGTTAATCAAACATCCACATGGAGAGACTTTTCATCTCCGCCAAGCTGCTGATTGACATACCTGGCAGCAACAAATAAATAATCAGACAACCGATTTAAATAAACGAAAACAAGCTTATTATCCACTTCATCTTCCAATCCTACAGTCAAACGCTCTGCCCGTCTTGCTACAGTACGCGCGTGATGAAGGGCACTCGCTGCTCTGTGACCAGATGGCAGGATAAAATTCTTTAAAGGTTCGAGTGATTGGTCCCATTCATCAATCTGTTTTTCCATCTCATCAATATGCTTCTGTTCAAGCTTCCAATAAACTTCCTTCCCCTTTGGCGTCGATAATTCTGCACCAACATGAAAAAGAATGGTCTGTACGCGGTGCAGCTGATCAAGAAAAGCAGCCTTTTTATCCCAATCCGTTTCTTCGATATAGCTTACTGCCAAGCCAATACTGGAATTCACTTCATCACATGTGCCATACGCCTCTACTCTTAGATGGTTCTTTGGTACGCGTTGCCCATAGACTAACGATGTCTGTCCTTTATCTCCTGATCTGGTATAGATTCGCAAAGCTGCTCCACCCCAATCCCTCTATATTTTAATCCGCTTTATTTTCCTTCAAATAATTTAACGCATCTACAACATGATCTTTAACCCGGACTTTCCGATATTCTTTGATTAGCTTTCCTTCTTTATCTAAAATAAATGTAGAGCGCTCAATACCATAATATTCCTTGCCAAAGTTTTTCTTTAGCTTCCATACTCCAAATTGATCAGCTGCCTGATGATTTTCATCAGAAAGCAAGGTAAATGGCAGTTCATGCTTGTCGATAAACTTTTGATGACGTGCTTCCGGATCCGGGCTGATCCCGACAATAACCGCATCCAGCTCTCTGAATCTTTCATGATGGTCTCTGAAATCACATGCTTCTGTGGTGCATCCTGGTGTCATATCTTTTGGATAAAAATATAAAACAACGTACTTTCCTTGAAAATCTGATAAGCTGACTTCCTCCCCGTTTTGATTGGGCAGGGTAAAATCTTTTACTTTTGTTCCTAATTCGACTTGCATCCAATCCCTCCATTTAAACAATCGATCTTCTTCCTTAAATATAGCACATTGCAGGGTAAGATTCATTTATCATTGTCTCTGCTGCTGATTTGTACAACTTTTAATACAAAAGCAGCCGGCAATATGTAGCCAATCAGCGCTTCTGAGATAGCAATGATTCTGCCGATGCCGACGGGCGCTAAGTCACCATAGCCGAGAGTCAGCAAAGTGACCCCGCTGAAATAAATAGAATGAACAACCGATCCCCATATCGTCACTTCTCTAAGCTCTCCATGCTCCACAATGACGATTCCTTGAAAGGATAGAATAAAATAGATTAAGCCGTAGCCAACCATTGTAATGCAATAAACAATCAGCATAGCAATAAAAATTTCTAAAGAAAAATGTCCTTCCTTCATTTGTATACGTGAATGAACTAATTTATATTGAATGAAATCATAGATGCTTTTTCCAATTAAAATGATAATCGTAATAAGGAATATCCAAGGGATACTCATCTCTTTTACTCCTCCCCTACTGCCTTCCCTCATTAAAAAAACAACTAGATGCAAACGTCAAAATATGAGGAATCTCAATTTGTAATATCCGCTTTTCCTATGTATATGCAGAAACCAAAACAGTTTGTACAAGTTTTCTATGCAATTTTTTGTTATATTAGTAACTGGGTAAAATATTACAGAAAACCAAATTGTTCATTTTACCTTTTAAATGAACTTGTAAAAGCGTGTCATAACCTTTACAAGTTGGGAAGAATGAGGAGGAAACGAAATAATGAAATTTACAAATTCTGAGAAGCTGCATCAAGAAGCTTTACAACATATTGTCGGCGGGGTGAATTCTCCTTCCCGCTCTTATAAAGCTGTAGGCGGGGGCTCTCCTGTCTATATGAAAAGAGGACAAGGTGCTTATTTCTGGGATGTGGATGATAATAAGTATATTGATTATTTAGCTGCATATGGACCGATAATAACTGGCCACGCTCACCCGCATATCGCAAAAGCGATTGCTGAAGCAGCCACAACTGGTGTTCTATACGGGACACCAACGGAGCTGGAAAACACATTTGCGAAAATGTTAAAAGAAGCAATGCCTTCATTAGAAAAGGTACGTTTTAATAATTCAGGCACAGAGGCTGTGATGACGACTATCCGTGTAGCCCGCGCCTATACAAACCGTACCAAAATCATTAAATTCGCAGGCTGCTACCACGGCCATTTCGATGCTGTATTGGTAGAGGCAGGATCTGGGCCTTCTACACTGGGCACGCCGGATTCAGCCGGAGTTCCTGCTTCCAGTGCTGCAGAGGTAATCACCGTTCCATTTAATGATTTAAATGCCTTTAAACAAGCCCTTCATCGCTGGGAAGGTGAAATTGCAGCTGTGCTGGTTGAGCCGATTGTAGGAAACTTCGGAATTGTCGAACCGTTCGAAGGCTTTTTACAAGAAGTAAATGAGCTTACCCATCGTGCCGGTGCGCTAGTTATTTATGACGAGGTAATTACTGCCTTCCGTTTCACCTATGGAAGTGCGCAGCAAATCTACAATATCGAGCCTGATTTAACAGCAATGGGTAAAATCATTGGCGGCGGTCTTCCAATTGGCGCTTATGGCGGACGCAAGGATATTATGGAGCAGGTTGCACCACTCGGGCCTGCCTATCAGGCCGGCACCATGTCCGGAAATCCCGCTTCAATGGCAGCGGGTATTGCATGCCTAGAGGTGTTACAAGAAGATGGGGTATATGAAGAATTAGAACGTCTTGGAAAACGGCTTGAAGAAGGTATCTTGGAAAAAGCAGAAGAATTTGGTATCCACATTACTATAAATCGCCTTTGCGGAGCTTTAACCGTATACTTTGGCGTTGATAAAGTAACCAATTACAGTGAAGCAGATGCTTCAGACGGAGAGGCCTTTGCAACCTTCTTCCAGCTTATGCTGAACGAAGGTATTAATTTAGCTCCTTCTAAGTACGAAGCATGGTTCTTAACAACAGAGCATACAGACTCTGATATTGAAAATACCATCGATGCTGCAGGTCGTGCATTTGCAAAAATGGCTGAGAAAAAATAATATAATGGCACGATAAAAAAAGCATTTCCCGGAGAAATCAACCTGATATGCTCCCTTTATAGTAGACAGAGAAATAATAAAAATTCTCTCCTACTAGGAAGGGAGTATTTTTAATGTCTAAAAGAATAACCAAACATACGCTAGAAGAACGTATGGAGATTGTACAAAAGGTGACGGAAGAAAAGAAACCGATTAGTAGAGGATATTGATCGATATATCCAATTTTATAATAAAGAACGTTACCAGGAGAAATTAAACAGCCTGACACCGTTGGAATATCGGGACCAGGCTGTTGCATAGAGTTTTTGTTTTTTTACTGTCTACTTGACGGGGCACAGTTCAACCTCTGGGAAATGCTTTTTTATCCTGTAAATGAATTTTATTCATCCAAATTTTGAATCTGATACAAATCATAATAATGACCGCGGAGCCGCATTAATTCCTCATGCGAACCTATTTCTACAATTTCCCCATTTTCCACAACAACAATGCGATTTGCGTGAGTAATGGTTGCTAGACGGTGGGCAACAATAAACGTTGTCCGGTCTGAAGCAAGCTTCTCCAGTGTTTCCTGAATAAGATGTTCACTTTCTAAATCAAGTGCTGATGTTGCTTCATCAAAAATTAACAGCGGCGGATTTTTCAAGAAAACACGCGCGATAGCTATCCGCTGCTTCTGGCCGCCAGATAACTTCACACCGCGTTCTCCCACCATGGTTTCATAGCCCTCGGGCATTTCATCAATAAAGTCATGCGCATTTGCTGCTTTAGCCGCCCGAATGACTTCCTCTCTCGTTGCCTCTGGATTCCCCATCCGGATATTCGTTTCAATTGATTCGGAGAACAGAATATTATCCTGAAGCACCATTCCAATATTGTCCCGCAGCGCCCGGGCCTGCATATCCCTTAAGTCCATTCCGTCGATTTCAATCGACCCGCTTGTGACATCGTAAAAGCGTGGAATCAAACTGATTAGTGTCGATTTTCCTCCCCCACTCATTCCGACAAAGGCTATGGTCTCTCCTTTTTGGACATGAAGGTCGATATCCTTAAGCACTGACACTTCTTCCTCATCATATCGGAAGGAGACATGGTTAAAGGATACTTTTCCTTTCAGTCTTCCCGGATCAACCGCACCCTTTTTGTCCGTAATATCATATGGCTCATTCATTAATTCAAATACACGGTCAATAGACGCAATGGATTGTACTAACGTCGTTGATGAGTTGATCAGTCTGCGTAATGGACTGTACACCCGCTCCATATACCCGACGAAGGCTACCATCGTTCCGAGTGAGGTGTTGCCCATAATAACCTGATAACCTGCAAAAGCAATGACGAGCAGCGGCGCCAAGTCAGTAATCGTATTGGTCACGGCAAAGGTTCTGGCGTTCCAATCCGTATGCTTTAAAGCCCGGTCCAGGAAATGACGGTTTCTTTTATCAAACTGCTCATCTTCATAATCTTCCAGCGCAAAGCTTCTTGTCACCGGCACCCCTTGGATACGCTCATGCAAGTGGCCTTGTACTTCTGCCAGAGCTTGTGACCTTTCTCTTGTCAGACGGCGTAAGCGCCCGAAAAAGTATTTGACAGAAATCCCGAACAGCGGGAATAAAATAATCGATACAAAGGTGAGCGGCACATCCATGGTAAACATAATAATGATAGCAATTAAAATGGTTGTGACATCCAGCCAAATATTCATTAACCCGGTCATCACAAAATTTTTCGTCTGCTCCACATCATGAATTACCCTTGAGATGATTTCACCTGTTTTGGTCTTCGAATAGAATTTCAGGCTTAGCTTTTGAAGATGATCGAATAATTTTCCTCTGATATCAAAAAGAATTTTATTCCCGACCCACTGCGCTAAGTATTGACGAATATACTCAACCGGCGGGCGGACAATTAAAAATACGACAAAAGAAATACCCATAATCCAGAATAAACGGGTTATTCTCTCGGATTGGGTCATGTTTTCTACCGTAACAATATCATCGATAACGTATTTCAAAATCAAAGGCATTAACAGCGGAATACCAAATTTAACAACACCGATGAGTAATGTCCAAATAATCTTCCATGTGTATGGTTTTACAAATTTCATATACTGTTTGATGCTGCTCATTTATCAACTTCCTCTACTTGAAAAGGTATTTCGTTTTAATATCCCTCTAAATAAAAAAAGGATATCCTCGTTATGTCATCCGTAACAAGGATACCCTTTTACTCAGTCGAATTGCAATCAAACCGCTCAAACATCGCTAAAAATATTTGTTTTCTTTTCAAATTTAATGATACGTTAAGTACATTTCATACCAATCATCGACAAACCCCGGAGAAAAAGGACCCTTTCCCTGGCGAATCCAATGAATTAATACTTCTAATTGCTGATAAAGAATATGATGAATTTCTTCTGGGTATTTCATCAAAACTTTATTTTCTTCATATTCATCTTCATCAAGAAGATTAAATGTCATATCAGGAAATACCTTCACATCTAAATCGTAGTCAATGTATTTTAGCGATTCCGCACCCTCATCGTAAACAAATGGGGAGCTGAGATTACAGTAATAATGAATTCCATCATCCCTAAGCATACCAAT
This sequence comes from Oceanobacillus oncorhynchi, assembly GCF_000821065.1. Taxonomy (GTDB): domain Bacteria; phylum Bacillota; class Bacilli; order Bacillales; family Amphibacillaceae; genus Oceanobacillus; species Oceanobacillus oncorhynchi. The sequence continues at coordinate 3,097,727 of NZ_CDGG01000001.1, read as the reverse complement.
AATATTAAACCAATGCTTCGCATCAAAATAACAAATGGCCGGCTCTCTCGTCATCCAGGAATGACCATCGCTTTCAATGACTTTTGTCCGATCATTCGCTCCGATTATAATACTTTCCGTCCCTTTTAATACGACACTATTTTTCCAGATTCTATGAAGTTGTCCATTATGTTTATAACTTTGTATCATCATTTTGGAACCAGCGTTTGGAGAAACCATCCAAAATCTCCCTCTCCATTTTCATACAGTGATTTATGAATTATCTTATATTATAAGCCTTCAGCCATAAAAGTTAAAGGATAAGTCCTTTTTATTTCCATAATGGTTTCTTCATTGATATGTAGAATCATTAAAAGGGTTTCCGTAATTGGAAACCCTTTTGGGTAAAACAGATGTTATTGCTTGTTTTGTTGAGATTGTTGGTTTTGCTTTTTCACTTCTTGTGCATCTGTTTCTTGAGCAAACTCAGTACCATATTGTCCTTGAGCTGCTTGTTGGTTTTGCTTTCTTACTTCAGCTGCGTTTGTTTTTGCAGGATTTTGTTGGTTTTGTTGATTTTGTTTTTTAGCCATCAATATCACCTCCGCAATAATTAATTTGTCCAGAAGCGCATTTCTTTATCCAAACTTTTTTAAAGAAATATTTTTAGCGTGTTGAAAACCCCGGTAAATAAAGCATTAAGGCGTTTTTTTGATGACAAAAATTTTTATCAGGATTTATATTTCCTCGTTGCATTCAATAAAATTTCATTTTCCTTCTAAAAAAGGTATCATTTTTTGATGTGGAACAGGAAAAGGAAATTCTTTCAGCTCTTCTAAAGAAACAAATTTTAAGCGGTCATCCTTTACTGTTTCCTGATTTGTGATTGCTTTACGTACGTCTACATTCCAAATGATATGTGAAAAAACATGCTTGATGGATGTACACGATGCTTTGATATCCACATCTAACCCATAATTCTCTTCCAGCCATGGCTGCCAGTCCTTTTTTACAATATCATCGGCAGGAATCATTGGAAATTGCCATAATCCTGCCAATAGTCCAGAATCCGGTCTTTTTTCAATAATATATTTCCCTTCCTGATTTTGGATCAGCAATGCAATATATTTTTTCTTTTGCTGCTTCTTCGCTTTCTTTTTCACTGGCAGCTTTTCCTGGATTCCATCAACGTATGCTTGACAATGCTCCATCACTGGGCAGAACATGCACATAGGCTGCTTCGGTGTACATATTGTCGCACCTAAATCCATAATAGCCTGATTAAAGGAGGAGGGATCTTCCTTTGAAATCATTTCCGCTACGTAGTATTCAAACAACTTTTTGGTGGAGCTTAAAGCAATATCTTCTTCAATGTGTAATACACGGGAGAAAACACGCATTACATTACCATCTACTGCCGGAATCGGCTGATTATAAGCAATAGAAAGAATCGCCCCTTTCGTATAAGGGCCAACTCCTTTTAAGTCACCGAGCTGCTTCGGGTCATCCGGGATTTTTCCATCATATGTTTCCACAACCTCGCGTACTGCTGTTTGTAAATTTCTTGCGCGGGAATAATAACCTAAGCCTTCCCATTGTTTTAAAACATCCTGCTGTTCGGCTTCAGCCAGTTCATATACCGTTGGATATTTCTCCATAAACCGATTAAAATAAGGGATGACCGTATCTACTTTTGTTTGCTGAAGCATAATTTCTGAGACCCAGACGCGATAAGCATCATTATTTTCGCGCCAAGGTAGATCACGTTTATTTTCTTCGTACCATCTAAGTAAATCTTCTTGAAAAGCGGAAATATTTATTTGTTCTAATCTTTTATCGTTCATGTTTTCACGTCCTATGTGTTAAAATAATATTGGAGTGCTTTGATGGAAGCAACTTAAGGAGGATATGTAACTATGGATACTGGTACGCATATTGTTATGGGTGTTGCACTTGGCGGTTTAGCAACATTAGACCCAAATGTGCAAAGTAATCCTACTCTATTTCATGCCGTATTGGTTGGAACAGTCGTCGGATCACACGCTCCTGATTTTGATACAATTTTTAAATTAAAAAGTAATGCAACGTATATAAGACAGCACCGCGGAGCGTCTCATTCACTCCCTGCTATTCTTATGTGGAGCCTGCTTGTATCTGGAGTAATTTATTTATTTGTTCCAGAAGTGAGCTATTTGACTCTCTGGCTATGGACTTTGTTAGCTGTGTCCATCCATGTATTTGTCGATTTATTTAATGCGTATGGTACACAGGCATTTCGGCCATTTACCAAAAAATGGATTGCTAAAGGGTTTATTAATACATTTGATCCTTACATTTTTTTCTTGAATGTAGCTGGTATCGTTGCATGGGCATTAGGTGCCAATCCCGGATACACTTGGCTGATTATTTATACAGTCATTGTATTATATTACATCAAACGCTATATGGACAAAAGGGAAATCGTCCAGAAAATCAAAGAATATTTTCCTGATACAGAGATTGTCGCTACGTCCCCTACGCTTAAACAAAATTATTGGCGCGTTGCTATTACGACAAGCGACCGTTATTATGTAGGCAGCGTTGAGAATCGGCACATTGAGATTGTTGATGAATTTTATCGAGTTCCTTTACCCGATACAGATGTCATCAAAGCTGCGATAAAAGATAAAAATATCTCTTCATTTTTAAATTTTTCACCGGTGTACCGCTGGGAAATAAATACGGATGAAGAGGATATTATAGAAGTCCGTTTTATTGATTTACGCTATCGCAGCAAAGGGTATTATCCATTTGTAGCTGTGGTAAAGCTGGATAAGAGCCTGGAAGTAATTACTTCCTATACAGGCTGGATTTTCTCAGAACAGAAGCTTCAAAGTAAATTGATACCAAGCGACTCAAGTCCTTAAAGCTTATACAGGAAGTGAATACGGTAACCCCGCAAATGGTTCAGGCGTTTGAAACAGCGGTACCTTATTTCAATAACTAAAAGGAACAACTCAGGTGAAACGGATTTCGCCTGAGTTGTTTTTATTCAGCTCACTTTTTTTCCTAATAAGGAGATTGGCAAGGCTTCAATATTTTCACTTTCTTCATTTAATAAATCAATACGATAACCCCATGCAAATACCCCATTAATATAGGATATTCTGAATTTATAGCCTGTTTCCATTTTAAGCTGATAAATTTTCTCTTTTTCAAAATCATCCGGACTCATTGTATATGCAAGCGCTACTTGCATTTTTCTTTCACATATTTGCATCTCTGAAATATTCCCGAGCTGCTCTGCTTTTTGAGCCTGCTCTTTTAGTTTCCCAATTTCTTGGTGCAGCTGTTCTATGGAATAATCACTATATCGAAATTTCATTCTTCTCCCCCTTACTGTCGATTCCTATTGTACCAAATATAACAGAAAAGTAACCTACATTTATTCCTGATTTTCCATGTATTTCTCAACAAATTGCTGAATCATATCGAAATGGAAGCCTTTTCTATATAAACCTTCCATTACTTTTTGCTTGAGCTGGAAGCCTTCATATTTTTTTACATGTTTTTGATACAGCTTTTCTCCTTGAAATTTCAAGGCCTCCCACTCATGATTTGTATCCTCTTCCTGATCCATAGTCTGAATAGCTTCAAAAACAAGCTGCTGATTAAATCCTTTTTGAAGAATCGTATTTTTTGCTTGGTTTATCTGTTTTTGAAAAGAATCCTTCGAGCTTTGCTTTATTTTTTTTCCCAGCAGCTTTTGAACTTTTTCTTTCTGCAGGGCTGACGTATATTGCTCTAAAGCATTTACTGCAATTTGTCCGCTAATCCCCTTTTCAAACAGCTCCTGTTCAATGACTTTTGGACCTTTTGAACTTGTATTCATACGCGAGCGCACAAACATTTCAGCAAATTGCTGATCATCAAGCAGTTTTTCTTTCTTCAATCGTTGCATAATAACAGCAATTTGTTCCTCTTCCACTTCTTTTTTCTGTAAATACGTAATCACTTCTTTTTCCGAACGTATTCGATAGCTTAAAAAGTGAATAGTAAGGGTATATACTTTATGGAGATTATCTTGTTCCTTCAGTGTTTCGATGAGTTCATTATCTAATTCCATTCCTTTCTCCAGACGAAATTGAATGAGAATATCCTCACCGACACTAAATCCATATTCATCACCAGCTGATGTGTTTAAAAATATATTGTAGCGATGCTTCTGTTTTTTTTGCGTTGTAATTCGGGTAATTTTCCGCAACTTCATTCACCTCTCTTTTTATCATAGCAAAAAATGAAGCAAGCAGATAACATGAAATATATACTTTAAAATATCATCTAAAGGAGGGTTCAATATTATGAACATACTAATAACCGGAGGTACAGGGTTTTTTGGCAGTAAATTAGCTGCACACCTCACTGGCCTTAATCATAAATTATACATTCTGACCCGTTCTCCTGAGAAAAAATCAAATACATCGCACTTGACTTTTAAGGGATATGATACGACCGCAGATGAACTTCCGAGAATAGATGCTGTCATTAATCTTGCAGGAGAATCATTGTTTGGATACTGGACGAAAAAAAAGAAGGAAACTATCCTTACCAGCCGCCTTCGTGTCACCAAGTATCTTGTCCAATTAATGAAAGCCATGAAGGAAAAACCAGATGTATTTATTAGCGGCTCCGCAGTAGGATTCTACGGGATGTCTGAAGATTTTATCTACACTGAGGCAACAACGCAGCCTGGTACTGATTTTCTTGCATCTGTAACAAGGCAATGGGAGAATGAAGCGAGTGAAGCCGAAGAATTGGGAATTCGAACAATCTACGCCCGGTTTGGCATACTGCTTGGCAAGGACAGTGGTGCATTTCCGCTTATGTCATTGCCGGTAAAATTATATACAGGCGGACACATCAGTGATGGCGAGCAATGGCTTTCCTGGATCCATGTTCAAGATGCCGTAAACTTAATCACCTTTGGCTTAGAACATCATACCCTAAAAGGGCCGGTCAATATTACTGCTCCTACTCCTAAACGTAATAAAGATTTTATGAAAAAAGCAGCACAGGTATACAAACGGCCGAATTGGCTTCATTTGCCGGCTGTATTCTTCTATCTTACTTTGGGAGAAATGGCGCAGCTCCTGGTAAAAGGACAGTACGCGTATCCAGAAAAGGCGCTCGAACACGGATTCACGTATGATTTCCCCTCCCTCGATCAGGCTTTATTAGATTTGAAAAATAATTAAATCATGTAAATGCTTTTTCACTTAAAAGAGCAAAGAAAAAAATGCTGGTTTTGTATAGGAGCATGCCGTGTTATTTTCCTGCATGCTCCTTGTTATTTTCCGTTTTATGAGGCACTTTGCAATCCTCTTATTTTGATGCCTCTTGCTGAATCAGCTCTAATTGCTCTGAGGTTAAACCTGTCACCTGTAAAATGGCCGTTCGGCTTATCCCCTGCTCTAACATTTTGAGTGCCGTCTGTTTTGCAGATTCCTTTAGTGCGGACTCTGCTTCAAGCCTTTTTCGTTCCGCTTCATTTCTTTTGATTTCCGCCTCTTCTTTCTGTTTCTCTGCTTTTTCTTTTTGTTTTTTTGTTTTATCTTTCTTCGCCTTTATTTCTTCATTCTCTGCTTTCAGCTCTTCTTTCTCCATTTTCATTTCTTCTCTTTGCTCTTTCATTTCTTCCATTTCCTGCTCTAACAACTCTCTATCCTGCTTCTTAGATTGCTCATCTAAAATTTGCTTCAAACGGATTTCATATTCCCGCCGTTCTTCTTCTGTACGGCTTAAATCTTCCCAGACCCGCATCGCAACATTTAACGTTTTATCGACCATCGCAATCTCCTCCAGTTCTTGATAGATATCATTATATAAAGTGAAACTTTGTTCAGTGGGGTTCTTTACACCCCACTGAACATTTAGTTGAACCAATCGGGCCGTTACTGGCTGTTAGATCTTCCACTTAAAATTTTCATGACTTTTCTATTTTTAATGCCGATTTCGATATTTTGAAAGTAAAGCTGCTGAATCGGGCTTCTTCCTGATTTGGCTAAAATGGCATTGAGAAAGACGACAGTGATATCCTTATTCTTTTCGTTTCCAAATAGTTGTTTAAAAGCATAGTCTACTTTTAAATCCATTAATTGAATATCCGGTATTCGATGCAGTGCTTTGTTAGTCCGCTCTTTTCTTCTTTGATATTTGTTGTATGACCTGGATTCTTCCTGTACATGCAGAGAGGGTGTTTCTGATGAGGAGTATACTTTTCGGAGACATATTTGGGGCATAAAAAACACATCCTTTTATTTTGATAAGGTGAGTTTCTGAGATGTCTATCTAAACAAATCATACAGAACAAATGTTCCTCAATCAAGTTGTTTTTTATGCTATTTTCTTATCTTTGTGCGGTAACCATTCTCTCCTGCTTCTTTCTCTCTCCTTCTAGTTTCGAATCAGCAGCTGCTGTGCTGGTCCAAAATATACTTACAAAAATTTCATGCTTTATTATTAAAAAAACACTTGCATTTTACCAAAAAAATCATACAATAAAATTATCAAAAATGAATTTGAAAAGAGCTGATGAACAGCCTATTCGGCTGTATTGATAGAAGATCAATTAAATAGGGAAGGCAAATGGTGCGCCACCGGGGTTTCCTGGTTCTAGCGGGTTCGATTCCCGCCCCGAATTTTTGTTTCCAAGCTACTTTAAAAATAAAAATTCGAGGGCGGGTGACTCACTAGCTGCGGCTTTTTTGCTAATGAATGTACCCGCCTGGAAAAAGGAGGGTATTTTTATGCTTAAAATACGTGATTTAATGGAAGTGCCAGCTTTATATGAATTGATGACAGCCCCCGAGGTATACCCATTTGTCAGGCAAAAAGCTGCAACCGTGGATGAATTTTACTTTTCAACCAAGCAGACAATAGAAGCGGAAGACCGTGGAGAATTAATTTCCAGAACGATTTTAGATGAATATCAGCAGCCAATTGGTACGATTAATCTTTTTGATATAGAGGATAATTATGGATTTTTAGCTACTTGGATCGGTAAGCCGTATTTTGGTAAAGGCTATAATCGCCAAGCAAAAGATGCCTTCTTTCATGAACTTTTTACTACTAAAGGCATTGATGGTATCTTTATGAAAGTGCAAAAAAGTAACAAACGTTCCTTAAAAGCTGTTTTAAAGCTTCCTTACGTTACTTTTGCAAATGAGTTATACGACTCTATGTATAAACGCATTAACGCACATTCTAATGAAGCAATATATGATTTATTTGTGATTACAAAAAAGCATTACTTGTCCTATCAGCAATTTCACTCAGAAGCTGCTGTCAACTCTGATGAGGAAGTATCCTAAATAAAATAGCCTTAAGAAATAACAGCTTCTGATGATTTCTTAAGGCTATTCGTTTGGGATTTCCATCGAAATTCTTTAATCTTCCCCAATTTTCTTATCCTGTTTTTTCGGCAGCCTTCCCGCTCGTTTAGCAGATTCTCTCAGCAAAAATTCAACGTGGCTATTGACACTGCGAAACTCATCCTTTGCCCAGCGCTGCAATATGTCATAAAGCTCCGGATCGATACGTAATGGAAAGTTTTTTTTCTTCGCCATAGTAACCCCTGCTTATTGGTAAAGCGATCCTGTATTGATTACCGGCTGTGTTCCTTGATCGGAGACAATGGCAACAAGCAGGTTATTAATCATCGCCACTCTGCGTTCATCATCTAAATCCACTACATTATCTGCTTCCAAGCGGGAAATAGCATCCTGAGCCATTCCGACAGCACCCTGAACAATTTGCTCCCGGGCTGAGATAATTGCACTTGCCTGCTGACGCTGCAGCATCGCCTGAGCGATTTCTGTAGAATATGCTAAGTGTGTTAACCTCGCTTCAATCACTTCTACTCCGGCAACCTGCAGACGATCTTGAAGCTCTGTTGTTAATTGGTTTGATACTTCATCTGCATTTCCACGTAAGGTTAATTCTTCATTGGTGAAAGAATCATATGGATACGTTGTTGCCACAGCGCGAATAGCTGTTTCACTTTGAATCTCCACAAAATCTTCATATTGATCTACGTCAAAAACGGCTTTGGCTGCATCTACCACTTTGAAAACAACCACTGCAGCAATTTCAATTGGATTTCCGTTTACATCATTTACTTTCAATCGATTACTGTTAAAGTTACGAACTCTCAAGGAGATTGTTCTGCGCACAGAAAATGGCACAGTTATCAAAATTCCTTCACGCCGTACCGTTCCCATATACTTACCTAAGAAAATAACGACAATCGATTGATTAGGCTGCACGATGGTTATCCCGCTAATTAGAATACCTGCAATTAAAACAAGCACAACCCCTAAAACAACATACGATTGAACAATACTGAATACCCCTAATGCAAGTAAAACAACAATCAGACCGATTCCAATTGCGCCATTAATGCTCCAAGCTTTACGTTCCTGCATGAAATCCGCTCCTTCATATCTTTATTATACTATAATGATATCATTTTTGTATTAAATTGTAAAAGATATGATGTTTACACTGCCTGTTCCTCCACAAATTTTTGGATTGGATTCATTCTCGGATTTACAATTAACGTCTCCCCATCCGTTTCAACTGTAATACTGTCTAAAGCAGCAGTAGAATAAATCAGCGCATTAATTTCGTATAGATGTTCAATCACCCGAGGAACAGGATGACCGTAGTTATTATCTTTGCTGTAGGTTAAAATAGCAATTTCAGGGTCTACCGCTTCTAAAAAAGACATACCCGTACTTGTATTCGAACCGTGATGCCCGATTTTAATCAATTCCGCGTCGACATCATGTTTTTTTTGTATTTCTTTTTCTTCTTTTTTACCGACATCGCCCATAAAAAGCATATCTGTTTCTTCATAATTAAGCTTTAAAACTAACGAGGATGCATTAGGAGAAGTCAAAGACTGCGCTGCATTCCAAATATCCAGTGAAATCATTGGATCAATCTCAATCGGAGTATCTTTTTCAGCAATCGTCAGCGGTATTTGTAAATCACGAATCCGGTTCATGTACGCTGCAAATGTTTTTGTCGGGTGAAGCTTGCCGATATCAAGCACACCGCCTACATCTATCTCATCCAGGACCTTTACTAAACCGCCAATATGATCGACATCTGGGTGGGTAGCAATCATTAAATCAATTTCATTAATCCGCCGTTCCTTAATATAGTTAACCAGAGCATCGCCAGCCTCCGGAGGTCCGCCATCAATTAAAATAGTCCGGTCTAAAGGCGTCTCGATTAAAATACTGTCTCCTTGACCAACATTAATAAAATGCACCTTCATTACAGGCATTTCCTGTTCTGCATGGGCGGTTGAAGGGATATGAAATTGTATTGTTATCAGTATTAGTAAGAGGATGAAAACGCTTTTTCGCATATTTTAAATACCTTCCCTTCTTTTTCATTAGTGTGAGCAAAAAGAAAGCTCGATATGACGACAGGTGATTGGTAATTGTTGAAAGGAATTTCTGCCATTGTTTTATGCAGGCGATATGTAAGTAAGATGTCACATTTAATTTTTTCTTTTTAAAACAGAAAAAGAGGTTATTACCTTTAATTGGCAATAACCTCTTTTTTAATTAAATCCGTTCTATCTAGTGAGAGGAGCGATTACGAACTCGGTATACAATCATTAGAATTGCACCGGCTGCCAGTAATCCTAAGCTGATAAGCAATAAGTTGAACATGGATGTTGCTGTACCTGGCAATGCTTCTCCATCATCACCTTTATCGGTCTCAGCACCTTCTCCAACTTTAGGGTCTCCCGATTGTTCAACGGAATCTCCATCTGTTTTGCCTTTTCCATCAGCGGTTGATTCACCAGAATCTGTTGCTTCTTCCCCTGATTCTTCTGGTTTTTCAGGATCTGTCGACTCTTCTCCCGGCTCTCCTGGAGTCTCAGGATCTGTCGACTCTTCTCCCGGCTCTCCTGGTGTTTCAGGGTCTGTCGGTTCTTCTCCCGGCTCTCCTGGAGTCTCAGGGTCTGTCGGCTCTTCTCCCGGCTCTCCTGGTGTTTCAGGATCTGTCGGCTCTTCTGATTCTGCTTTCACAAAACCAAAGTCTAATGTTGGATCATGTTCTCCGTCTTCTGTTAAATGTCGAGATATTGCAAACCATATAGATGAGTCAATTGAATTATCATTGCCCACTTCTTCCAAGGTTGGGACATATCCTTCCAAGGCTTCTGCGGATGCTTCACGATCAATTCGTACAATGTACGTTTTATCGATTGGCAGATTTTCAAAGATATAATATCCATTTTCATCTGTGGTTACTGGTCCTACTGGATTTCCGTAGACGTCTGTTACTGGATTTCCGTCTTTATCTTCAATCGTTAAGACGACTCCTGGGAGCGGAATATCCGTTTCGTCTTGCAGGCCGTCTTTGTTCACATCAATCCATACATAATCCCCTACACTTACTTTTGCCGGGCGATTAGTGATAGTGAATCCATCTGCCGCATTTCCTTCTACATTATCCGTTACATACCCGTTAACAGCTGCTTCTTCCACTGTATAGGTAATCTCTGCTCCAGCTGCAAATTTAGGCATATTTGTAAACTCAAATGTCCAACCCGTGTCCGCAGTGATTTCTGCTGAATCCACTTCTTCTCCATCTGCTAACAAACTAACAGTGATGGAATCTGGGCGTTGATCAACATAATCATTGTCATCCCAGATTTTCGTTCCTTCTAAATCAATCAACTCTGGCTCATGCGTATTCGTAATGACGTAGCCGTCCTCCGCATTTCCAGTTGTTTCTGCCTCATAACCGTCAACGGCTGCTTCTTCCACCGTATACTCGATTAATTCGCCGTTTTTAAATTTATCCAAGCCCGTAAAATCTGATTGCCAGTTATTTAATTCATTCAATTCGATGAAATCTATTTCTTCCCCATCAGCTAGTAAATTCACTGTAATGGATGCCGGACGAATGCCATCCTGGTTTTCCGCATCCTCCCATGCTTTAGAAACATGAACACTGGTTTGTGCCGGTTCATGATGGTTGGTTAACAGGATATTTCCATGGTCGGCATCATTGACAGAGACTTCATAGCCTTCTGGCACAGATACTTCTTCTACGGTGTAGTTAATTTCTTCACCGCCATTTTGGTATGCATCCAGTTCAGACCATGTATGCATCCAGTCATTTTCTGCAGACAGAATAACCGTATCGCCAACTTCATTTTCCCCTGCATATAATTGAACCTCAATCTGTTCAGGGCGAATGCCGTCTTGGTTATCATTGTCGTTCCATCCTTTTGAAACAGTAACCGATGTTTGTTCTGGCGTGTAAGCATTAGTGACAGTCACACTGCCGTCATCACCGGTTTCCAGTTCGGTTGAATACTCCGCAACGGAATCTTCCGTCACACGATATCCAATTTCTTCTCCATTACGATTTTTCGGCAAATCTTCAAACGTATGGGTCCAACCGTTTTCTTCATTCAATTCAGCTGTTCCAACAATTTCCGATGCATCATTGATGACATTTACAGTCACGCTGTCTGGGCGGACCCCATCCTGATTCTCTGCATCATCCCATACTTTGGTAACAGGAATTTCAACTGTATCTGGTGTACGGTTGTTTGTAATCAACACGTTTCCATTAACTTTTTCTACAGTTGGCTCCTCATAACCTTCTGGGACATTTGTTTCTTCTGCCGTATAGTTGATTTCCTGACCGCCGTCTTGGTAAACATCTAATTCTGTCCAAGTATGCGTCCAATCATTTTCTGATGATAAGCGAACAGGTTTGTTAACGGGTTCTCCATCAGCGAATAATTGAACGGTTACATGTTCTGGTCGGACGCCATCTTGGTTATTGCCGTCATCCCATCCTTTCGTAACAGTCAAGGATGTTTGTTCTGGCGTGTAGCTGTTGGTAATGACAAATCCATCTGCTTGTTTTACAGCAGTTGCCCCGTAGCCTTCGATGGCATCTTCTGTAATACGGTATTGGATTGCTTTCCCATTATCAAATTTCGGTAATCCTTCAAACACATGAGACCATTCGCCATTTTCATCTGCAGTTACTTCTGCTGTCTGGACAATTTCAGACTTTCCATTGATGACATGAAGCGTAATACTCTCTGGTCTGTTTCCATCTTGGTTATTGCCGTCATCCCATACTTTTGAAACTGGAATATCAATTAATTCCGGCTCATAGCTGTTGGTAATCGAAATTGCTCCGTGATTTTCGTCATTTATATCTGACTCATATCCTGCTGTAACATCGACTTCCTTCACTGTATAATCAATCGGTTCTCCGCCATCGCGATTCGCATCTAAACCAGACCATGTGTAGGACCAATTATCTGCTGCTGTAATGAGCACCTCATTTCCTAAGGCTTCTCCGTCTGCAAGCAATTGGACGCGAATGCTGTCTGGACGCTGACCGTCTTGATCATTTTTATCATTCCAGAATTTATTGACGGTAACAGAAGTCTGCTCTGGCGTATGTTCATTCGTTACAGTAAATGTTCCATTACCATTATTGGAAATAGAAGTGGAATAATCTTCTACTGTATCCTCTGCCACGCTGTACGCAATTTCTACGCCATCACGATATTTTGGTAAGTTCTCAAAAACATGTGACCAAATTCCATCGTCATCAGCTGTTATTTCTTCCGTTGCTACAACGTTAGAACGATCATCATAAAGATGAACCGTAATGCTTTCCGGTCGTGCTCCATCTTGGTTATTGGCATCTTCCCATGCTTTTTCTACTGTAATATCCGTCATTTCCGGCGAGTAACTGTTTGTGATGGTATAGCCATTTTCAGTACTTCCACTAACAGTACTTTCGTATCCAGCCGGCACATTTGATTCTGCAACAGTATAGTAAATCCGCTCTCCATTTTGGTATTCATCTAAACCGGCAAACGTAAATTCCCAATTATTAGTTTCATTCAAAATGATGAAGCGCTGTGTTGCTTCGCCATCTGCAAACAGACGTACTGTAATGCCGTCTGGGCGGGCGCCATCCTGGTTATTTGCATCTTCCCATACTTTTTCTACCGGGATATCTACCGTACCTGGTGTATAGCTGTTTGTGATAACAAATCCGTTTTCTGCATCTCCGGCAATATCACTCTCATACTGCTCTGGTACGTCTATTTCTACAACGGTATAAGTAATCTTATCTCCGCTATTATCCAGCTCCGGTAAATCTGTAAATGATCCTTGCCATTCATTTTCATTGCTTAGCGTGATATTTTCCGTATCAGTCTCCTCACCATTTGCAAATAATGCAACTTCAACGGATTCAGGACGATTGCCATCCTGGTTGTTCGCATCCTCCCAAGCTTTCTCCACTGGAATTTCAGTAGTTGGAGATACGAATTCATTTGTAATCGTTAATCCATCTTCGGAAACAGATTTTTCATAGTTTTCTGGGACAGTTACTTCATCGACCGTATAGTTATACTCATTACCCTCGATATCAGTTTTATCCAAGTCCGTCCATGTATATTCTGTTTCACCGTCTTCCAAGGTTACCGGATTTCCAACTGCTTCTCCATCTCTGGATAATTGCAGTTCAATGGATTCCGGGCGATGTTTTTCGCCGCCTTGCCATTCTTTCGTGCCTGTTACATTAATTTTTTCCTTGGTGTTTTCGAAATTAACCTCATGAACGATTTCATTTTCACCATATGGCTCATCTACATTAATTTCGATTTCTTTATCGGATAACACGTAGCCATTTGGTGATTCAATTTCTACCAAGATATAGGTCCCTAAGAATAAGTTTCCTACTTCTAAAATACCATTCTCAGTAGTAAATTCGCCCATTAATACTCTCTCTTCATTTACAACTCGATATAATTCAAAAGTTGCTCCTGAAGATTTGATTACTTCTTCAGTAGCTGAATCAACTTTAGAAAGTTGGATAGCTCCACGATCTATTCGGAATTCTCCACCAACCCATGAAAATTGTCTTGCTGAGATTTCGTTTGTTTCTCTCGTTACTGTCTCAATTTCTTTCCCCTTAAGGTCTACTGTATTATTAACAGTTTGCCCATTTTCGGCAATAACGATAGTGGTATAAGTGATTGTTAGAGCTTCCGTTAAATCTTCATCAAAAGAGATATTTAAAATTGTTTGGCCATCTTCAGTAGTTTCTGTTTCAAGCGTATAACCAATCTCTTCACCACTACTTGTAACAATAGTCAAGCTGTCTTCTACAAATGACAGACCAGCACTAATTGTATCTGTAAGTGTTGCATCACTTATTCTTGAAAGGCTTTCATTAGCAGTGATTTTCCATTCAAGTTCTTCACCAATATAAACTTCGCTTACATCAGGCAGAACTTCTTTATTCAACACGTTATCCCATCTGTCATAATGCACAGATGAAGAATAAGGATATTCTCCTTCTTCAGTTGTTACTTCCGCATGGTTTACATAATTTTCTTCTGAAATGTCTGGAACTCTTGTTTCAAACTGAATGACATATCTTTCAGTTACTTCACCATTAAAGTTAACAGTAAGTTCATTACCCTCAACTTCTACAGTATAATCATCATTAAGAGTTAATTCAGTATCAGTAATTGTTGTATTACCACCTGCATCTACTTCATAAACAGATACTGTGATACTGTCTTCAATGATTTCTCCGTCATAACCTAATGTATCAGTAACTGAAACATTTTCCCCAAGATTATGCTGATGATAGTTAAAGTACACTTGCCAAGCGATTCTTCTATCAGATGCATCGGACCAACTATCTGAATCAACAAGATTCCCTTCTTTAAAGCCACTATTCCAAGCATTTTCTATTACACGTTGGCTAGCATCGTCTTCTTCGTTAATTTCACGATTATTTTCCGTTGTTCCTTCAAAATGTGCGTGGTTTCTATAAAGACCAGCTTCATCTTCATTAGAATGAGGAATCAATGAATTTACGTCTTCATCCACAAATTGCTCGTCATAAGAAGTAGTATAGTTCACTACTAATTCTGCTTTTTCTATTTCCCGATTGAATACAATTGTAAAGCCATTTTGGTATCCACCCTCAATTGGAGCAAGTGTATAATCTTCTCCTGAAACAAGATTTTCATTACCAAGAGTAATTTCAACTGTCCCTGGCAATAAGATTAGCCCATCATTTGTGAAGGTATCAGTAATGGTAAAACCTTCATTGATGTCTTCTCTCGTAGGATCGACATTTAAACGCCAATTAATTGTTTTCTCATTATAGTTAATTCCATCAAAACTCTTTTGATACGTATTTGCATGTGGACGGATTGTAGCATCTCTATCTTCGCCACCTTCACCAACACCGTCACCTTCCATACCTACAGTGTTTGTAAATGCATCCGCATTATTGAAATTATCAATACTAGTCGTATATTCAATTGTAATTGTTTCCGTACCAACATCTGGCAAATCAATTGTTAATAAGCCATCTTCTTCATCATGAGTCGCTCCAGGGAATTCATTACCATTTTCACCTGTAATTGTAATGTTTGTTAATGTTAATCCCTCTGGCAATTGGTCTGTTACGGTAACATCGCCCAATAGATGTTTTGCTTTGTTTACAGTAACTTTCCAAGTAACTGTACGATTTTCATAATCAATGTTGCCCGCTTCTACTTTCTCAAGAATCGGGCCTCTATCGAACTGAACTGTTGCGTCATCATCGTTCAATTCTTCATCACCATCAAAAAGAATGGCTGTATTTGTGAACCCATTATTCTCTTGGTATTCACCCTCATTAACTTCTGACCAATTAATTTCAGTCAGGTAAGTGATTGTATATGTTTGATCTGGGCTTACTTGACCTAATTCGATTGGGAAGTCATCAGCTTCGATACCAGAATCTCCACCATTTAAAGAGATATTAATAGACCCTGGAACAATTTTTAAACCGTCTGGTAATTGATCCTCAACCCTGGCATCATCAATAGACATACCATTTTCATTAACGATAATGGTCCATTCAATCTGGTCACCCGATTCTGAATCAACTCGATTTCCTTCTTTCTGGATCGGATTACTTCTTTCACCTCCAGAAACGGTTGCTTGTGCTTCCAAGTCAATATTATCACTTACAAATGTCGCATCATTGGTGAACTGTGCTACATTAATATCTTCAATTGACGTTGTATAATTGACCTGATACCCGCTTCTTCCATCGATAGAATCGAATGTCATTTCAAACCCATCGCCAGTAAGAGTTGGGGCGTTAAAATCGTCAATTGGATTTCCTACGATTTCATTACCATCCACATCGATAGTGATTTCTCTAACTTCAAAATCACGTGCTTCGCCAAGACCGTTTGGAATAACATCGGCCAGCATTCCATTCTCTATTGCCTCGTCAGCACCATTCACAATATTAACTGTCCAATAAACTTCTTTTGCATTGACAGGGCTATCCGTACGACCGGATTTATCTAAATCTGTATTAACTTCTGTCGGTGTAACTTGAACAGTTAAATCTCTTTCACCATCGCCATCAAAATCAATCTCTTGCTCCCATTCCTCAGTGAATATTTCTCGGTCAAAATTTAATTGGAAACCTACGTATCCATTTTGAACACTTTGATCCTCAATGTTCTCATCGAATGTAAAAATCAATTCACCATCATTAATGGTAAATGTTCCTACTTGGGTACCTTCTACCATTATAGGTTGATCTGGCGTATTTACCCAATGTAGAAATACATCTGGCAATGGCATAGATGCTGTATCTCCAGCTTGAATGGTTTCATCTGTTTCCCAGCTATATTGAACCTCATAAGTTCCATCAAAATCAACTTCATGACCGTCTTCAACATTTTCACCATCTAGTCTAAACCACTCAAAGGTAAAGATATTCCCTAACTCAGCCTGAGGTCCAACCTCAGAGGCAGCAGAAGGCGCAATATTTTCTTCTTCAGCCGCTTCTTCCTCTACAGCTTCCTCGGTCCCTTCTTCTTCAGCCTCTTCTTCCTCTACAGCTTCTTCGGTTCCTTCTTCTTCAGCCGCTTCTTCCTCTACAGCTTCCTCGGTTCCTTCTTCTTCAGCCGCTTCTTCCTCTACAGCTTCCTCGGTCCCTTCTTCTTCAGCTGCTTCTTCCTCTACAGCTTCCTCGGTCCCTTCTTCTTCTTCAGCCGCTTCTTCCTCTACAGCTTCCTCGGTCCCTTCTTCTTCAGCCACTTCTTCCTCTACAGCTTCTCCGGTCCCTTCTTCCGTTGACCCCTCTTCTACAGCTTCCTCAGTGGTCTCTTCTCTTTCAACAACTTCTTCTTCCTCTTCTAAAGGCAATTGCAGCTTCAATGTACCCTCAGCTTCTGAATGCTCCAGTGCCGATTCATTAAACGTGACACGAATTATATCTTCTGTTGTTTCAAAGGAGGCAATTTCCACCTCTTCCCCTTCCGAAGATATTGTGCCCTCCTGTTCGATTAATGCTACAGGAGAATTAAAATCTACAGGCTGGTTTACATCTTCTAAATCATAGTCTGCAAGCGACCAGTCTATATGTAGAAGCCAACCATCATCTTCCTCGGAAAAAGATCCTTCAGAAATGCTTTCAAAATCAAAGAACGTATCATTTTTGTTTTCTTCTGCATACGCCATTTGTATAGGTGCAATACCTGTTACAACGGACTGCATAACAAGAAGAAAAATCATAAATATACTGGCTCTTTTTGCTCTTCTCTTCAATTATTCCAGTCCTCCTTTTTTATTTAGTTTTTAATCACTGCTGGAATACGGAAAACCGACACCTCCTAATATCTCTGTATCTTTAAAATGATTTCTATTCTGCTGAAAAGCATAAAAGAACGTGTTCTAATAGATGAATAGATGATTGCTATTCACAAAAACGCTCTGACCTTAAACTTATTCAACTGACAGAAACATTTTAAAGTTTCATTTGACTGCACACTCATCCTCTAATCCGTACCATTTTTCTAGTATTCATGAAGTAAAATTTCAATTTATCCCGTTATATTAGAAATGAGCTTTTGTAGTCATTTTTATCATAACTTACGGAGTATACCCAGAAAATAGTATGTATATATACAAATTCTATACAGCCTGATAATCCAGAAATATACCAATATCTGTATGAAACTAACTAAAGATACCTTCCTTCTATTAAGCAGATAAAACACTTAATAAAAGGAAGGTTCCATGAATGTACATCTTATTCTGTTGGAGGCAAGTCCACCTCAAAAAATACTTTCAATCCTTGCTCCCTCAAGCTTACTATCTGCAGCCCCTTCCCAAAATGCTGATGCAATCGTTTATCCACATTAAAAATCCCAACACTTGATTTACTGTCAGATTCTCTGTTTAAAATGGTTTGCATTTCCGCTTCTTCTATACCTGCCCCATCATCCTCCACCGTAATCGTTGCTTTGTTTCGGGAGATATTTTTTATACATCTGATGGTGACGGTTCCTTTGCCCTGTTTGTTTCGAATACCATGCTGTACCGCATTTTCCACTAATGGCTGGATGGAAAGGAATGGAACATAGATCTCCTCTTCATCTTCCAGATCCCACTTCACCTGTAAAGCTTCGCCAAAGCGTACCTGTTCAATATACAAATAGGAGCGGACGATATTTAATTCTTCCTTCAAGGGGACCAGCTCTTTCATATGCTGAAATTGAAATTTACTTCTCAATAAATTACTTAATTCGTTCAGGAGTCTTCTCATTCCTTCTACGTCTAATTCGCTTAACGCCATAATAGAATTCAATGTATTAAATAAAAAATGCGGCTGTATCTGTGCCTGCAGCCAAGAGGTCTCCATCTGTACCTGCTTCTCGGCAACACGCTTCAATGTTACCAAAGAATCCATACGTGCTTTCAGTTCAACCGGTTCGACAGGCTTGGTGATATAATCATTTGCCCCGGCTAAAAAAGCTGCCTGTATATCCGTTGTTCCTCCGGTAAGCAGCAGGACAGGCAATTCTGTCAGAGAAAAGCGTTCCCGAATTATTCTGGTAAGCTCATATCCTGATATTTCCGGCATCATTACATCTGAAATAACGAGATCCCACTCCCGCTTTTTCATTTTTTCCACAGCCTGTTTAGCGCAGGAAACAAATACCGGCTGATATGCATCATCGGGAATAATCGCCTTTAAAGCCAACAAACTTGACGGATTATCATCGACAACCAGGACAGATGGCATCTGAGCATTCTTTTTGTTTGGCTGTACTGTTTGTTTCTTATCTTCTTTCGGCACCGGCTTTTCTACTGTGCTTTCAAAGACCAATGCTGCCGCTTCTTTCCTTGCCAGTGCTAACGTGAATGTAAAGGTTGTCTTTTCTCCTTTTTTAGAAGAAACTTGGATTTTCCCGCCATGAAGTTCTACTAACTGTTTCGTAATATTTAATCCTAATCCAAAACCGCCTTCTGACATTTTATTTTCCGGGTGCCCCTGTTCATAAGGCTGAAAAATGCGCTTTTGAATCTCCTCGCTGATTCCGATGCCTGTATCTGTTACTTGAATTTCTGCGTCATATTCTTTGATAGAAGCAGAAACTGTGATTGAACCTTGATGGGTAAATTTAATAGCATTTCCTATCAAATTAAACAAAATTTGTTTCACCCTATTTTCATCTGCATATACCGGAGGAAAGTCTTTAGAAATCAGATTGACGATGGGCACATTCTTTAAATCGGATGAAAAACGCAATGCATCAATAATCCCTGTGATAATCGGATTCAATGCAATCACCTGTCGATTTAAACTTGGTTTATTAACCTGTAAGTTTCTAGTTTCCAATAAATCTGCCAGCAGCAGATTCATTTGCTGCCCTACGTTCAAGACGGTATTCAATTCCGTCATGCTCTGTTTGGACAAATTTGTTTCTTCCCTGTCCCGCACCGCCTTGGAAAGCAATAATATACTATTTAAAGGATTACGGAATTCATGAGATGTATTTGCCAGAAATTGATCTTTTTCCTCATTCACTTTTTTCAATCTCTCCGCTAAATCTTTTGTCTCCTTATGCTTTTGAAAATATCTCTGAAACCAGACAATCGTATAGCAGGTTACTGCCATTAACATATCAAACGGATAAAAAGTCAAATAAATACTTTTTCCTGACCATATATAATTCCATATCCCATGGTTGGAAATTGCAATAAACCCAAGGAGCATAAGATTTTTCGCCTTTGGATTATTCTTAAACATCAGAATAATCGAAGTGCTGGTAACAACTACAGTAAAAAAAGCAAATATATTATATATGGGGCGAAGCGCTAAAATTTGCGGCATAGGCAAAAAGATAGTGACCACAGCTAATACTGCCATCCCCCATTGAAAAAATGGAAAGATTTTATTCCAATAAGGCAGCTTTTGATGATCGGTACATTGAACCAATGCATAAAAAATGATTAAATACACCGTATGGATCATCCAAAATTCTAATTCATAATTCAAATTAAAAAATTGCTGCAGCAATTTTTCACCAGTATAAAACAAAAAACCTGAAAATAAACTAAAGGCCAGCAACGAGAAAGAAAGTACTTTTCTATCTCTTCCCCCAATAAAATAAATAATCAAGGTGTATACCGTATGCATGAACAGAATAGCTGCAATGACAACTTGTGAATAGTTTGTGAGCTGTATTTCTCTCGTAATCGTTTCATCTGTCCCAAACCGAAGCGAGAGATAAATACCGCCATCTCTGCTGTCGATAAAATTGGCAGCCTGAATGACAAGATCTATATTTCCATTTTCATCCGCTGAAAAAGTCACTGTTTTAGGCATAATATCCGCAACATACGCAGCTTCTGTTTCCGCCAACCGACCCGTCTCCGCTACTATCTGTCCATTCACATAGATTTCCGATGATGTACGGATGTTTGGTATGTATAATTTAAAATTCCGGTCATCCTCCGGCTGTACCCTTACCTGCAGCCTATAAGTCCCATAACCAAAAGGAGAGCCCAGATTATTCTTCCAGCCGTGGGGCACTTGAATTGTTTCCGGCACTTCAGCAGAGAAGACATCATCCTGCATCAAAAAATGCGAGGGATAAAACTCCCACTCCCCGTCCAACAGCATCGATTGCCCTTCTTCTACTTCCCATGAGCTTAAATCAAGCTTTCCTTCTTGAATATCGGGAGTTATATTTTCTTGAAATAACCCTGCCCAAATTAGACGCAAAACTGACAAACTGATTATACAGAGAATCACAAAAATTCCCGATCGGATAGTATCCCGCTTCATTTATATCAACTCTTTTTCATGGATATCTCTAAATCCATGATTTTTCTTTTACAATCTCTGCCGCTTCCGCATCAAAATCGGTTAAACCTTTTAATTTTGAAATATTGTAGGAGGACGATTTCTCATAACGATGCAGATATGCTGACAATCGAATGATAAGCTCCAGCCATAAATCTCTCAGTATTTTTCTCTCGCTAACAGCCCAAAGGTAATCAAGGCCGGCTAAATACTCGTCTTGATACGCGTCCAGTACTTTGAAGTACTGCTCGGTATTTATGTTCTCTTTTTTTAATAAATCATACGCTGCAAGCTTAAATTCTCGCGACTGAATCTGTACATCATAATCGATATCAATTTGATAAAATTCTTTTTGACTGATAATTTTAATAGGTGCGTCTATTTGCTGCATGACCTTTCTAATCTGATATACCGTTGTATACAACTGAGCATTCGCTTTCTCCCAGGGAAGGTTACTCCACAGCAAATCAATCAATTCACTTTTCCGGATAGTATCTTCATGATGATGAATAAAATAAGCAAATAATTCTTTTGCTTTGGACGTTCTCCATTTTATATCAATCCGCTTATTCCCTTGGTATATTTGCAAAGCTCCTAAATCCCTAAGGACGGTCGTCCGGTTTTCAACTGCTTTATCCTGATCTGTCATCTTTCTTTCAATTATCCGCTGTACAGTTATAGCTAAACGTTCCTGTTTTACAGGCTTTAATATGTAGTCTACTGCATTTAGTTCAAAAGCTTTAATCGCATAATTATCATATGCCGTAACAAAACCAATATGTAAGGAAGGATTGATGTTTAATAGCTGTTCCGCTAAGTCTGTGCCTTTCATAGCAGGCATATGTATATCTATAAATACAGCGTCTATTTGTTCAGTCTGAATATGTTGAATCAAGTCTTCTGGATTCATATATTTCCCTGAAACATGCACTCCTTCTATTTTACGCAACAGTAAATCCAAATATTGTAATGCCAAAGGTTCGTCATCAATAATAGCAATTTGAAGCATAGAATCTCCCCCTGATTATTTATCTTTTAGTATTTCTAGCATATATATATTCAAGGATACATGATGATAAATAGTAGCTATCTGATTTTTTTCTATACAAATTCTATACAAACGCCTGCGTTATCATCCATACTTCCAGTTGTCTTTCCCCTGCTTCAGCTTTCAAAATATGATTATGAAATTTTCTGTTATTTCAATAATATCCTATTACGCGATATAAATTTGCTTTTTATAGAAGTTTTATACCGGTATTAAATGGAATAAATAATTATTTATTGCTGTTTCCACTTTTCAAAATCCGAACATACGATAGGATGAGTAAATAAAGCTTCATCCGACAGGAATACTTTTCTTTCCGGACGAATGAAGCTCTTTTTTACTATTACCTTACTTATCAGGTACTTCTATTTCAATGAAGGCGGCAGAATACCCCACACTGAATATATTATATATCTATTTCAAAGGATACGCTCGTTCCCTTATTCAAAGAACTGATAATGGTTAATCCTTTCCCGTAATGCTGATGCAATCTTTTTTCTACGTTTAATACACCTACTCCTGATTCGCTATCCGATTCTCCTTTTAAAATGTTAGGAATGTCTGCTTCATCTATTCCTGCCCCGTCATCTGTTACGGTAATCACTGCTTTGGAGCGGGCAGGATCTTTTTGAAAGCTTATGGTCACCGTTCCTTTTCCCTGTCTGTTTCTAATTCCGTGCTGAACCGCATTCTCCACTAATGGCTGGATGGATAGAAAAGGTACATTGAATCCCTCCTGTTCATCCAGCTTCCATTTTACCTGCAAAGCTTCTCCAAAACGGACTTGCTCAATAAATAGATAAGAACGAACAATGTTTAATTCTTCTTCTAAAGGTATCAGATCCTTCATTTGCTGAAACCGAAATTTACTTCTCAAGAAATTGCTGAGTTCATCGAGAAGCTTGCGCATTGCCTCTACATCCCACTCACTCAAGGCCATAATCGAATTCAGTGTATTAAACAAGAAATGCGGCTGTATCTGAGCCTGCAGCCATGCGGTTTCTAATTGTAATTGCTGCTCAGCAACACGCTTCATTGTGATTAAAGAGTCCATCCGGGCTTTCAGCTCGACTGGCTCCACAGGTTTGGTAATATAATCATTTGCTCCGGCCAAGAAGGCCGCCTGAATATCAGTATTTCCTCCGGTCAGCAGCAGGACAGGGAGTTCTGTCAGGGTATAACGTTCTCTAATCATGCCGGTAAATTTATAGCCTGATATTTCCGGCATCATAATATCGGAAATGACTAGGTCCCAGTCCCGCTTCTTCAGTTCTTCGAGCGCTTGCTTCGCACTGGTCACCGTCATCGTATCGTATGCATCTTCTGATAAAATGGAGTTTAATGCTAATAAACTCGCCGGGTTATCATCAACCAGTAAAACTGCCGGAGTCTGACCGTCATGTAATCGTGTTAATTCAGCATCTGCCTTTTCCGGATACTTGACATCCGTTTGTTTCGTCTGATTAGATAGCTGTACAGCTGATTGCGGAGAGGCTAATTCTAAAGTAAACGTAAAAGTTGTTCCCTCCCCTTCTTTCGAGGAGACCCAAATACTTCCTCCATGAAGCTCAACCAGCTGTTTCGTAATACTTAATCCCAGCCCGAATCCGCCCTCCTGCATTCCACTTGTTGCATTATCCTGTTCATAAGGAAGAAACAACCGTTTTCGCATTTCTTCATTGATTCCAATACCTGTATCCGTCACATGGATTTCCGCATACTTTTCTTTTTTTGCTGCGGATATAATGACTTCTCCCTGACTCGTATATTTAACAGCGTTTCCTGCTAAATTAAATAAAATCTGCGTTACGCGATTTTCGTCCGCATAAACTACTGGAAATTCCTTAGGTATCTTATTGACCATTTGCAGCTGCTTCATATCTGATGAAAGCTGTAATAAGTCCAGGACGCCGGTTGCAATAGGCTCCAGGGCAACTGCCTGCTTGTTCAACCGCGGTTTCGTACGATTTAAATTCCTCGCTTCCAGCAAATCTGTTAATAAAAGGTTCATTCGCTTTCCGACGTTCAATACCGTATGAAGTTCACTTACACTCCGCGTTGACAATACTGCTTCTTCCCTATCCATGACAGCCTTAGAAAGCAGCATGATACTATTTAAAGGATTGCGGAACTCATGAGAAGTATTCGCCAGAAATTGATCTTTTTCTTGATTCATCCGCTGTAAGCTGGACGCCAATTCTTTTGTTTCTTCATGCATTTGAAAATACCCTTTAAACCAGACAATGATATAGCATACGACCGCAACAATCAGATCAAATGGATAAAACGTTAAATAAACACTTTGTTCCCTCCATGTTAAATCCCATATATAATGATGAACGACAGCAAAAAAACTAAGTACAAGGAACATATTCGTTGCAGGATTCTGTCTATACAGCCGGACTATAGAGCAAAATGTAACGATAATAACTATAAAAGCAAATAGATAATAAACAGGAAATAAAAATAGAATCTGCGGTATGGACAAAAATAAGGTTATTCCCATCATGGTAAATATACTCCATTTATAAAAAGGAAATATCCTTTTCCAATATGGCAGCTCCAGATGATTGGTACATTGCAGCAAAGCATAACACCCCAGCAGAAGCAAGGTATTCGCTATGCGAAAATCGAAATCATAAGGTATATTGAAAAACTGGTGAATCAGTTTTTCTCCATTACTTAAAAGAGATGTCATAATCATGCAGAACATCAACATTGAAAAATACAATAGATACTTATCTCGATTTCCTATCAGATATAAAATGAAGGTATATATTGCATGAATTAAAAAGATAACAATGATGCTGATTTGAAAATAACTGGACAGCTGCGTTCCGCTTGAGATAGCCTGCTCTGTCCCAAATCTCACAGAACGAATAATACCGCTGCTTCTGATATCTTTATAGTTGGCTGCTTGAATAACGATATCGATAATTCCTTCTTCATCTGCTGTAAAAACGACTCTCTGCGGTAAATTTTTTGCAGTATATTGTTCTTCTTCTGCAGCTATCTCCCCCGATGATGCCAGTTTCCTTCCGTTAACATAGATCTCCGATGAACTGCGAATACTTGGTATGTATAATCCATAATTTTGTTCTGCATCACGATCCACTTTTATTTGCAGTCGGTAGCTGCCATATCCATAGGAAGAACCTAGTATATCATTCCATCCTCTGGGGACTTCTATAATATCTGATTCCCCCTGCACCGAGCTCTCCTCCATAATAAAGCGGGAAGGGTAAAACTCCCACTCTCCATCTAAAACCAGTGTTTCTTCCTCTCCCGGATCCCAAGTTTGGATATCAAGCATCCCATTTTGAATATCGGGCTGTACCTCCTCTTGAAAAAGCCCCGTCCAAATCAAACGGAAAGCAGATAAACAAAGCATAAAAACAAGCAAAATAACTGTCAGCTGAATCGCATTTTTTTTCATTCTTCTCCACTCTTCCAGTTCCATTTTCTAATGCTATAGTTTTTCATTTACTAATATTCGAGCTTCTTCGTCAAAGCTTACCAGTGCACTTATTTGAGAAATATTACGAGATGAAGGAGACTTATTTTGAAGAGTATCCTTTATCAGATTATCTACGATCTGCAGCCAAATGTTCCTTATCTCCTTTCTTTCTTCCAAAATCCAATCCGATTCTATCCCTTGCAGATAATCCCCTTGATATGTTTCTAATAATTTCATATGTGCTTTAACTGATATATCATTCTCCTGCAAGGCTCTCCATGCTGCTTGTTTCCAGCCAATAGATTGAATAACCACTTCTTCTCCTAAAGTTATTTCATAAGATTCCTCCTGACTGACTATCTTAATCGGGAATCCCATTTGCTGAATTACCTTTCTTATTTGATACACGGTGGAATACAATTGTGAATTGGCCTTTTCCCAGGAGAGGTGCGTCCACATGAAATCTATCAATTCTTCCTTTCGAATGGTATTTCTATGGTTTTGAAGAAAATAAAAAAATAGCTCCTTTGCTTTCGACGTTCTCCACTTTACTTCTATCGGGCTCTCTTCCTTATAAAATCGAACTGCACCCAGGTTTTTGATATGATACGCTGCCTTTAGCGGGGTTTTATGTAATATTTCATCCTTCTCTTTGATGCGTTCAATGGTCAATTGCAGCCTTTCTAACTGTACCGGCTTCAAAATATAATCTAACGCATTCAGTTCAAATGCTCTGACTGCATACTCATTATAGGCTGTGACAAAAGCAATATTTAGAACGGGCTTGATATTTAACAGCTGTTCAGCTAAATCGATTCCTAGTATATCAGGCATATGAATATCCATCAATACGGCATCTACATCCTCCGTTTGAACATGATTTATTAACTCTGTCGCATTGTTAAATTTACCGGTAACCTGTACTCCTGCTATTTTATTTAAGAGAAAATCCAAATACTGCAACGCCAATGGTTCATCATCAATGATACAAATCTTCACGCTTTCATCTCCATCCGTTTTTATCGTATACATAATATTAGAAAAACTTCCATTGCGGTTAAAGCGAGTTTGAAAACATCTTTTTGCTTTTTATACAGATGCTATCTGGTGATAAACGATTCTATTGCTTTGATTTTCAAAAACTGGTCCTTATTCTTTTTATACCATATATTGCACAAAAAAACCTTACTTTCTCACACATTTTAATTCTTTTATACAGCGGGATCGTCAGCTTTAAAGCAGGAGGTTAATTTTTCTCGAAATATTATACACTCAACTTTCGCATCTTAAAAAGTTAACTTCCTTTCCGTAGAAATAGGAGTTGATTTTTTCTTTGGCAACTCCCTTAATAAAGTAATAAGAGGTGTAGTGTAAAATACCGCTGCGGCGGACCGTTTTGCTTTCCTAGGGGCACGCTCTTCAGCTAACTTTTGCCAAGAAGATCGCTTGGCAAAAGTGGATCTTCAGATGGTGCTGATCCCTCAGGAGTCAAAACGGTCCGCCTCCGCCAGTAAGGTGTTCTATACGTGAAATATCTGAACAAACAAAAGATTGTTCAGATAGTTCAGACAGTTCAGATGGAAGAGATTTTTTATGGTGCATGGTAAAATGTTCAGCAATGATTACTTTTTGTGCATGAAAGCTATTCTTGATGTTAATTATTCATGCTGTCATCATTCGAACTGCTAAACCAACCATTTGAAATAACGTAATGATCGTGTCATCAAGTGATAGAGATACTATTTCATCCAAATCAACAGGATGTTATTTCTTATATTCGCTGTAGAATCCTAACTAAGCGGAGGCCAACCACGGAGACTCCTATGGGAACAGGGCGAGCTGAAGATCCACTTGAAAAGCGATCTTCTTTTCAAGTTAGTTGAAGCCGTCCCTATGGAAAGCGGAGTGGTTGGTCGGAGCGGAGCTATGCACAATCAACAATTCCAAAATGGCCGGATATGTAGCCAAAAGCAAGCATGCTACTGGAGAACATGTTCACTCTGAAATAGCAAGATATATATGTATTCTTAGGTGGGAAAGTGAGTTATACATAAAAAAAGACCAGCTAACGCAATCAATGAGTCAGCTGATCTATTTTATGCTTTATTTTATTTGATATGCCTAATACCATTTCACCTTATATTAAGATGCATTGGAAACAACAATTTCTTCGTCTTCAACATCCACATGAATGTCTGTTACATCTTCTCCTTCAAGGATCAAATCTGTTAATTGATCCTCTACTTTATCCTGGATAACACGACGTAATGGTCGTGCGCCAAAGCGTGTATCATATCCTAATTGAACAAGACGTTCTTTTGCTGCATCAGAGATAGTGATGGTAATTTGATTTTCCTTCATGGTTGCTTCTAAATCATGCAGCATAAGGTCTACAATTTGCAGTAAATCTTTTTCTTTTAATTCATTGAAGTTTACAATCGCATCGAAACGGTTCAAGAATTCAGGTTTGAAATAGGTGCTTAAGTTTTCCATTGTCGCAACAGATTCATGTGTTTTCGCATTAAACCCGACACTTACTTTTTTCTCACCAGTTCCAGCATTACTTGTCATAATGATAACCGTATCCTTAAAGCTTACTCTTCTGCCGTGAGAATCGGTTAAATGACCGTCCTCCATGATTTGCAGGAACGTATTTTGCACATCTGGATGTGCTTTTTCAATTTCGTCCAGCAACAGAATAGAATATGGGTTTCTGCGGATGCGTTCGGTCAGCTGTCCAGCTTCTTCATGACCGACATATCCTGGCGGTGAACCGATAATTTTAGACACCGCGTGTTTTTCCATATACTCACTCATATCCAGACGAACCAGCGCATCTCTCGTACCAAACATTTGCTCAGCCAGTACCTTCGTCAACTCTGTCTTACCAACACCGGTAGGACCGACAAATAGGAAGGAACCGATTGGACGCTCTTTTGCTTTTAATCCGGCACGGCTGCGGCGGATGGATTTCGCAACTTTCTCTACTGCTTCTTCCTGTCCGATAACTTTGGAACGAAGATCGTCAGCTAAGTTTTTCATTTTTTCTTTTTCATCTTTTTGCATTTTCGTTACAGGTATACCTGTTTTTTCTTCTACAATTAATTGAATATCAGAAACGTCTACATCCAGTGTTTTCTCGCCGTCTTCAACTTTTTCCAATTGTTTTTGTAATTGGATTTCTTGATAACGGAGATTTGCAGCACGCTCATATTCTTCTTTTTCGGCTGCTTCCTGTTTTTGTTTCACTACTTCATCTAAGCGCTCTTGCAAGGAATCAGAATCTTTCTGAGCATTAGCAAGATTTAATCTGGAACCGACCTCATCCATTAAGTCAATTGCTTTATCCGGCAGGAAGCGGTCTTGGATATACCGGTTGGATAAACCGACAAATGCTTCAACGACTTCATCAGAATAGCGGACTTCATGGAATTTTTCATAACGGTCCTTGATACCTTTTAATATTTTCACTGCATCCTCTAAGGATGGTTCTTTTACGATAATCGGCTGCAGACGTCTTTCCAGCGCCGCATCCTTTTCAATCTGGCGATATTCTTTCAATGTTGTTGCGCCAATTACTTGCAGGTCACCGCGTGCAAGAGCTGGCTTCAAGATATTGCCTGCATCCATTTGTGAGCTTTCTGCAGTACCTGCTCCAACAAGCAAATGGATTTCATCGATAAATACAATCACGTCGTTACGCTCTTGCAGCTCAGCAATCAATTTATTCATCCGCTCTTCAAATTGACCGCGGATACCAGTGTTTGCGACTAAAGAAGCGACATCCAGCAAGTAGATTTCCTTGTTCATTAATTTAGCAGGAACATTTCCTTCTACAATATTTACAGCCAGTCCCTCTGCTATCGCTGTTTTACCAACACCTGGTTCACCGATTAATACCGGATTGTTTTTATTTCTTCTATTTAATGTTTCGATAACTCGTTTAATTTCTTTATCTCTGCCAATGACAGGATCAATCTTTCCTGCTCGTGCTTGATCAGTAATATTTTTTGCTAACTGATCAATCAAGCCATTTCCATTGTTTGATTTTTGTTGTGTTCTCGTGCGTGCGTTTGCACCACTTTGCTGATTTCCTTGGAAAAAGTTGTTGGCAAATGATTGATCCATATTGCCAAATGGAGAATTAGAGAAAAAGTCGCTGTTCATCATATTTCCTTGTATTTCTTGTAAACATTCATGGCAAAGATGCACTTCCATACGCTGTCCATTCATTTGCATTTGTGCATTAATCGTTGCCTCATTTTGTCCACAGTTTTGACATTTCATTTCTCATTCCTCCTTATAACTTAGTCAGATAGCCTATTTATTCGTTATTTTGACTTTGACTATCTTTGACTATATTTACATTATACTCTGACCTTCTTTGACTTTCAAGTGTTTTAGTCAAATTTTTTTACTTTTTTTTGACCTTTATCTTTTATGCTAGTTTACATATAGGCTAACCCCTTAGCCCGCAAGAGATTTAACAGCTTATATATTCGTCTGATTTTTGGCCAAAGAGGTCAACACACACAAATTTCTTATAAAAAGAAGACTTTTCTTTTCCATAAGGATGATTTGTTTTTGAAGTATATCAAAAAAACTGTCCTTTTAGAAGCGTAACGGTTTATCAGAATTGTTTCTTCTGACTTTCATCCGTTTCTTCTATATAAGGACAGTTCAACTTAATAAGGAAACTGTTTTGGCAATTGCTTGCTTAGCCATAAATCGTCTAAACTTTTAAATTGGTACCCTTCTTTCTTTAACTCCTGAATGACTTTTTCCAAAGCGGTTGCATTATCACTGGAAACTGCGTGAAGTAAGATAATGGCTCCTGGATGTATCTGCTTCATAATTTCATCGTAAGCATAATCTGCACCTTTTTGTGAGTTGGTTTCCCAATCTTTAAAGGCTAATGACCAAAATACATGGACAAGCCCTAGCTCTGTTGACCATTTTAATGTATCTGTACTAAAGGTTCCCCGGGGCGGCCTGACATAAATTAATTCATCCTGACCACTGACCTCTGCAACGGCCTGCTCTAAATCCTGCAGTTCTTTGTTAATGGCTTCCTTATCCATCACGGTAAAGTCCGGATGGTGATAGGAATGGTTGCCAATAATATGTCCTTCATCGACCATCCTTTTGACCAGTTCAGGCTCACTCTCTACATAATGCCCTGTCACAAAAAAAGCGGCAGGAACCTCTTCCTGCTTTAATACATCTAATATTTCCGGCGTAAACCCTTGCTCATAGCCATTATCAAATGTCAGATAAAGGTTTTTATCACCGGAATCGTCCACATAAAAAGCATTGTATTTATCCAATACCTCCTGATAAGAGCCAATTTGAGGCGGTGTATGATTGGAGTTCTTTTGATATCCCCATCCGTATGCGTAGCCGGTATTCATTGGAAATACGCATAAGAAAAAGGCAAGTGAAAGCAGCAAAGTGATTGTTCTTTTCATTTCAAGTTCACCTACTTTTTTCTCTTACCTTTTCCTTTATAACTTCATTTTATTCACTTTTTAAAGAACCATTGCAGCAATCCATCCGAAAATAAATAAGGGAATATTATAATGGATGAAGGTTGGCACGCATGTATCCCAAATATGGTCATGTTTTCCGTCCGCATTGAGTCCGGAAGTTGGTCCAAGCGTACTGTCTGAAGCTGGCGAACCGGCATCTCCCAATGCTCCGGCTGTACCGACTAAAGCTGCTGTTGCTAAAGGCGAAAAGCCAGTTGCCAAACAGATAGGAACAAATAGAGCAGCAACAATCGGGATTGTTCCGAATGATGTCCCGATACCAATCGTAATAACCAGACCCAGCAGTAACAGAACAAATGCAATTAACGGCTTATTATTTCCTAATGCAGAAACAGATACCTCCACTAATTCCGATACAGCTCCTGTTTCCTGTAAAACATTTGCAAAACCGGCAGCTGCAAAAATGATAAAAGAAATCATCCCCATCATGGAGATTCCTCCTGCCATCACAGAATCCAGTTTTTTAAATGGCAATGCTACCAGAACGAACATAGCAATAATCCCCGTCAATGCTCCCAGAATCAAATCTTGCGTTATAATTTGAACGATAAGTGCCGATATAATAGCAATAATCGTCATTACATGCTGTTTGCCGAAAGTGATTTCTTCGACCAGATCTTCTGTTTTTATTTTTTCTTCCTTCATTGAATCTTTAGATGCTTTATCTTTTCTATAAGTAAATAGAATACCGATTAAAAGTCCAACAATCATTCCAGAACCGGGAATAAGCATAGATAAGGTTACTTCATATAAAGTAATTTCTCCCCCATTGGAGTTTAGGCCATCCAAAATCAATCTTTGGAAAAGTAAACCAAAACCGGCCGGAATCATCACATAAGGTGCTTTCAAACCAAATGTCAGAGCCAATGCTACAGCCCGGCGATCCATCCGCATTTGATCAAATACTTTTAACAGGGGAGGAATCAATATAGGAATAAAAGCGATATGAACCGGCACCGCATTTTGTGATAAACACGCAACACCAGCTAATGCAAAGAGCATCATTGTTTTCTTCCCTGTTAATACACGAATAATAAAATTCACTAAAATTTTTGTAATCCCTGTATAACTGATAGCCACTGCAAAAGCTCCTAACAATATATAGCTTAATGCTGTATTTGCAGAGTTCCCCATACCAGCTACCAGCAATTCAACAGAATCTGCAAATCCTAACCCGGACATTAACCCGGCAGCAATTGTTGAAATTAAAATAGATAAAATAACATTAACCTTTAATAAACATAAAACAGTCATTAATAGGACTGCTGAAAGAACAACCCATTCCATTTTTCTTCCCCCAATAATCATCACATTTCTCTTTAATACTTTACCATAATAAAGCAATAAAAATTAAATTGCAATATATTTTTGCTGAATATGTAAAAAGGACTGTCTTTTCGACAATCCTTTGACGTTTATTTCACTTTAAAGGAGAAAGATAAATAATCCTGTACAGGGATCCAAGCTCCTATTCCTTGCTTAGTTACATTCTTAATTTGAATGGTTTTATTGGATCCTTTTAATTCAATATATACTTCCCCGAATGTCACCTGCCCTTTCTCATTAACGGCCGGCGCATAAGCATCCAGTATTCCATGCTTTTCCATTGGGATATTATACGAATTAGTTAATTTTGTATTATGACCGATAACGGCCTGATACGAAAGAGGAAGCTTTGTATTTTCGCTGGCTTTTAACAGCATCATCGTTTTTATTTGTTCTGGATTACTTATTTTACTGGTCAGGGCGCCATTTATTTCTTTTTCTTCCTGCTGATAATAGCTCA
Source organism: Oceanobacillus oncorhynchi (assembly GCF_000821065.1). Taxonomy (GTDB): domain Bacteria; phylum Bacillota; class Bacilli; order Bacillales; family Amphibacillaceae; genus Oceanobacillus; species Oceanobacillus oncorhynchi. The sequence goes on along the minus strand of NZ_CDGG01000001.1, from coordinate 3,064,668 downwards.
TCTCCTGGGCTTTCTCACCGCCGACATTATTCATTTCATTTTTATTGATATGCTGGTATTCCCAATTAATATTTGATTCCGCAGATTGATAATTGATTGGCCACCTTCCCAGATAAACCATACCGCGATATCCAATTGCTATAGGAGATGGTTTGATACTGCTTTCATTCAAAATCTTAATCAGCTCCGGATTTTCGATTGGAATGCCGACGTCTTCGATCAACTCTTTCGTTAACTTGCTTGGTTCAATAATCTCCTGGTCTTCTGTTGAATTCGGAAATGTGTTTTCTTTTGAGATATCCAATACATGGCTGGGTATATTCAATCCTTCTTTTATTTCTTCAGCAAAGCTGCTGATCGGCATCAAAAGCCAGGTTAAACATAAAAGAAGTGTAAAAAAATAAGCACGATTGCATTTTATCATTCCCGTACCTTCCTTTCTTTTTGTTTTATTTTTTCTGAAAGGAGGGAAACTATACACGAGAAGCCTTGAGACTTTTTGGAAATTATAAAGCAAGCGGAGCAATGTAAAAAAGAGACACCGGAATGTCTCTTTTTTACATTTTGTTAGATTCTGTTATTTCATGCAATACACTTATTTTACAAATACACTATATTTTTTCTCTAAACGATCCTGCAGCATGCCGATTAAAATACATACCGGCCAATAAATAAGCGCCACCAGCACGTACATGGTCATTGCATCAAATTCTCTTCCAGCGACAATTTGCGCTTTTTGAAATAACTCAGGCACTGTAATCACTGCTGTCAAAGACGTCGCCTTCACAATATCCATAAAAACGTTTGTTAAAGGCGGAATGGCAATTCGTGTAGCCTGGGGCAGTATAATCTTACGCAGTGTCAGCCAATAAGACATATTCAACGCCCGTGAAGACTCCCATTGTCCTTTTTCCACACTATTTAATGCCGATCTGTCGATTTCTGCAATATATGCGGCACTATTCAGACCTAATCCAATAATTGCCGCATGGACAGCGACAAGCTGAATTCCAGCAGAGGGTAAACCCAGATAGAGGATATATAAAAAAACAATAATTGGTGTTCCCCGCATAAAGGATATATATAGTCTGGCCGGCCATCTCAGGAAAATATTTTTAGAGCCTCTTGCCAAAGCTAACAACAGCCCCAAAACAAGTCCAATCAGCATACTGCCGATGGAAATCAGTAATGTTATCGGCAGCCCGCCAAGAACAAATGGCAGGCTCTCCCAAGCTAATTGAACATCAAAAAAACCGCCAAAATCAATATTGGTTATATTCATTTTAAACCTCTAAAAATCCAGACCTTCTACAATTTCGACTTCTACATCCGGTTCTTGTGAAGCATCTTCTTCGTAAAATTCTTTGGCCAGTTCACTTAATGTTCCGTCTTCACGCATATCATTTAAAGCACCATTCATTTCCTCCTGAAGCGTTGTAGATTCTTTTGGCATCATAAGAGCCTGCTCCGTCGGATTAAATTTTAAGGTTGGGTGCAAGTGCAAATCAAAATCAGGAAATGCTGCTACCCCAAATTTAGTTAAATAATAATCGTTTAATACTAAATCCGTTCTGGCTGTACTGATATCACTTAGATAAGCTTCATTCGGAGCATTGCCATAGGTTACCACTTCTGCTCCATAATGTTCTGCAATTTGGCTGTAGATAGTCGAGGCTGCCCCGCCGGCTTTTTTACCCTCTAAGTCTTCCAATGTTTCTATTCCTGAATTATCCGATTCTCTGACTGCTGCGACAATGTACGAATATTTATATGGATCCGTAAATCCAAATTTTTCTTGATTGGTTTCTGTGATCGTAGCATCATTTGCTCCTACATCAATTCTGCCGCTATTGATTGCGGTTGCTAAATCATCCGCTCCCATGATTTCAAATGATACCTCTAAATCTAAGCGCTCCCCAATTTCTCTCATAATCTCTACGGTATAGCCTGTCAACTCATCATTTTCATCGTAGTAGGATGCACCAATCAATGTTCCAGAAGTCCCTGCTACAATTTCCCCTTTTTCCTGTATGCTCTCCCAATGTTCATCTGTTCCCTCTTCCTGGTCTGCAGACCCGCAAGCAGCCAGCAACAATGTCGCTAGAAAAATAAAGCTAAAAACAAATATGTTCTTTCTCATTCGAAACCCTCCCTGTATTATACTTTTTGCATAAAATCAGTATAACAAAGAAAGATTTGTATGAAAACACTTTAGTATCCTGTTTAGGCTTTTCAATTTATTATATTAGTACAGAAATAAATCGGAGGCACATGCTTTTTAATTTCATTCTTTTAAAAACCAAGAATACCGCTTGGTCTTTAAAACATCGGTGTTCTTGCCATGGAGATGTCCGCTGCGGGAAGTCGCTTTCCGCGGGGCATAAGTGCGACTATGCTTCTGTCTGCGCCTCACGACTTGCCAATCAGCAAGTCTTCTTTTCACCCGCAGGGCATAAGTGCGACTTTGCTTCTGTCTGCGCCTGTCGGCTTGCCAATCAGCAAGTCTTCTGTAAAGGAGATGAGCTCGGGGCCCATGGAATGCGTAGTGTTTTTCTGGGGCCTAAGATTACTCACCCAACCATAACCCGTCGCAGCGGTCGCATTAACCTGACAACATTGAAGATCACTCACCCCATGAAACCCGTTAGAGCCCTATATTCAGCATTTTTATGCTTTCCTATCCTAAAAAAAGAAACGGCAAGCTGACTCACCGTTTCTTTATTAATCTCTTTTCCAATTTAGAAGGGCTGCATTAAAAATACCGCCAATAATAATAATGATTCCAAATAAATAAAACCAAATCAATAAAATAATGATAGTACCTAAGCTGCCATAGGTAGCAGAAAAATTCCCCAGGTTATGTACATAAAAGGAAAACCCCCAGGAAACCAGCTGCCACGCAAGCGTTGCAAATGCAGTGCCCCAGACAACCTGTGAAAATTTGAGACTCCGGTTAGGTGCCAGCTTATACAAAAAGAGCAGTACAATAAAGAAGATAAAAGAAGACACAACCCAGCGCAAGGTTCCCCATGCTGCTAAAAAAGATTCTGTAAAACCAATCCATGAAAAGAGATACGTGCCAATCATTTTTCCGAAAACCGGAAGCAGTAAGGCTAAAATAATAATTAAAACCATCCCTATAGTAAGTACCATCGCCACAAGCCGTGAAACGATAAATGACCGGTCTGTTTTTATCCCGTAAGCGTAATTAAATGCTCTTGTAATTGCATTGACCCCGTTGGATGCTGCCCATAATGTTCCAATAATACTGATGGAAAGCAGTCCGCTGTTTTGAACAGTTAATGATTGCAGATTTGTTGTAATCAGCCCCATCACCTGTTCCGGTGCAAAATCACCAATTGTTTCTAAAATTAAATCCATATCAATTGGCAAATACGGAATCAAATTAAGTAAGAAGATTAAAAAAGGGAATAAAGACAAAATAAAGAAGTAAGCAAGCTGAGCTGCTAGTCCAAACACATCCACTTCCCCATAATGCCTCCAAAAATATTTACCCACACTCTGCAGATTTCGAATATTTTTCTACCTCCCCTTCCCACTTTGAAGACGGCTTGTTCAAAAAAGGAGAAGGCCGATGCTACCAAAGATAAACATTCCTTTTTTTAACTTTCACTTTAAGGGGATGTCCAAAAATCCCAATACAAATGCCACGGCAAATTTCTGCGTTGCTGGAATTTTTGAACACGCACTTTAATCCTTCAAATTTGAACATCCTATACTATTCTATTTCTTTATTTGAAAATTTATTCGTTACTTTATCTAATGTTTGTTCTACTTGCTCTAAAGCATTCATTGCATTGGCTGACCCGCTTTCAAAAGCTTCGTTCACCTTGTCCACTGTACTTTGCAGACCTTGAATTGCTTCAGAAGGATTGCTGATATAATAAGATGAAGCAGATTTTACCTCTTTTACTTTTCCGCAGGCATAACTGCGTGCTTCTTTATCCAATAACGCTACTGCACCTCCTGCTACCGCTCCTGCTACAACACCTAAAATAATTTTACGTTTTCCCATTAGTATCTCTCCTTTAATCTAAATGATGCTTTTCTTTTAAAAATTGAAGCAGCCCATGGCAGCCCTCTGAAACTAATCGATATGTCTGATCGAAATCCCCGGTATAATATGGATCAGGGATATCCTCTTCTTCTATGTCTTCCACAAATTCCATTAATTTCACGATAGCTGCCTTTTCCTGATTGTTGGATTCTGTAAGTGAATTATAATTATTCTGATCCATCGCAACCATATAATCAAATCGCTCATAATCATCTGCTGTAAGCAATCTTGATTCCATTCCATCACAGGAAATCCCCTGCTGCTCAAGTATCTCCCTTGTCCCGGAATGCGGTGATTCCCCAAGGTGCCAGTCGCCGGTTCCGCAAGAATCAACCTGAATCTTCTTTTCCAGCTGCTCTCTCTCCACAAAATCTCGAAATATCGCTTCCGCCATCGGGGAACGGCAGATATTCCCTAAACATACAAATAATACACGCACCAATACCTACACACCTCATTACTTATCTCTCTACTGCTTTTAAAAAAGCTCTTCCCATTCTATACCCCAAATATTAAAAAAAGGCTGGGATATTCTACATTAACTCCATTATAAGCAACTTAGTCTGATAAGCAAAGACTAAATTGCAGAAAGTTGTTATTCTGTTTCCATTTTTGTCGAAAAATATTTAGTTAAAACAAACTCAAATCCCAGCTGTTCGCAATATGACGGAGTAATTTAATTCCTGCAACACTATTTCCCTGCTTGTCCAAAGCTGGTCCAAATACACCAATACCACAGCCGCTTAAAAATGGCAACTCATTTTCACGCACTCTTGGAGGGACAACTGCCAGAATCCCGCCTGAAACACCACTCTTTGCAGGAATACCGACATAAGAAGCAAATTTCCCTGAAGCATCATACATCCCGCATGTCAACATTAAAGATTTGGCAATACGTACGATATTCCTGGGAATAATTATTTCTTCTGTTTCAGGGTGAATGCCATCATTCGAAAGAACCAGGCCTATACGGGCTAAATCATCTGTCGTAACATTAATCGAGCATTGCTTAAAATATGTTTCTAAGGTTACTCCTAAATCCGATTCTAAATACCCTTCTTCTAATAAGTAATAACCAATGGCTCGATTTCGCATGGAAGTATCACGTTCCGATACATATACATCAATATCAATTTCCGGACGGCGGCCGATTATTTTTTCCATTAATTGAAATAATGGCTCCAGCTTTTCATCTGATGTGTTCCCGCTTAATAATGATGAGGTAGTAATTGCTCCTGAATTGACCAGAGGATTAAATGGCCTCTGGTGTCCCTTAACTTCTAAGTGCATAATAGAGTTAAACGCTTCCCCTGTCGGTTCCACATCCACTCTTTGCAGGACATAAGCTATTCCTCTGTCCATACATGCCGTAATAAAGCTAAGAACTTTAGAAATACTTTGAATAGAAAACTCATGCTCCACATCACCAGAGCGGATTTCTGTTCCTTTCTTACCAATAATCGTAATGCCTAAAGAATTGGGATCTGCTTCTTCTAATTTTGGTATATAATCAGCAACTTTTCCAGTGTCTGTCTGTTTTTTAAAAAACTCTACCCAGCCATCTACATATTCTTGAATCCATTGCTCCGTTTTTTCTGTATTTAAATTCACATGTCCTTGTACCATTTTGACACCCCTTTACTATATATTGAAACTATCTTCATTCTAAAACTTCTTATAAAAACTATACCCCGTAAATCATCATTTTAGCCGTCAATCTTTTCCATGATGCATTTATTTTCTTACCTGACAGAGAGTTTGGCCGGAACAATCAACCAAATGATAAAAAAGCACTCCTTTTTTCGGCAGCTAAAAACCACAAAAACTTCTGTCATTACTGCATTTTTGTGGTTTTCACTATTGTAGCATGAAGCATCTTATGTAAGAAAAACCAAGAATACCGCTTGGTCTTTAAAACATCGGTGTTCTTGCCGAAGAGATGTCCGCTACGGAAAGCGAAGTGTATTTCTGGGGTTGCGATTACTCACCCCATGAAACCCGTTGGAGCGGATATATTCAGCATCTTATGTAAAAAACCTCCCGTATGAATGGCTCTTCAATAAAAAGCATTGTCATTCACGCGGAAGGTTTTTCATTTATCTTATTCTATTAAAAGAATCTGTTTATTTTCCAATAAACATTTGAGTCCAATAGTTGCCATCTTCTACATGACCAATTCCAATGTGAGTGAAATCACCATTCATGATGTTTTCACGGTGTCCTTGGCTGTTCATCCATGCATCTACAACTTCTTCTGGAGATTGCTGTCCTTGAGCAATATTTTCACCCGCAGTATTGTAATCAATACCGAAGCTTTGCATCATATCAAATGGAGAACCATAGTTCGGGCTATTATGATCGAAGTAGTTATTTTCTTGCATATCTTGTGATTTCGCGCGAGCGACTTCACTTAACTCAGTGTCTATTTCAAGCGGTGCAAGACCTTCTTTTTCTCTTTCTTGGTTAGTTAAGTCAACTACTTCTTGCTCAAATTGACTTACCTCTCCATCCGCTTGATTATTTTCTTGATTTTGCTGAGCTGCTTCCTGATTTCCAGCCTCTTCCTGATTTGCTTCTTCAGATGACTGATTTTCAGCTGGCGCCTCAGCTTCTGTATTTGGAGCTGCTTCTCCGTTTATCGTATTAAAGCAATCGAAATTGCTCGTATTTAATGTGTCCCAACCTTGCCCGTTCACAGTATAATCGTTCTGTGCGGAATTTTGAGGAAAGGCCCCTGAATTTGCAGATGCTTCTACATCTGAAACGAACGCTCCTCCAAATAATACGGTTGCTGACAATGCAGTAGCAATGCCTACTTTCTTAAACATGCACATACACTCCTTTTTTTGTTGTTTTGTTTTGTGCGAAATCATCATAACACAGGGTTTTCTGTAATATTTGAAATAATCAAGGCAAGGTTTACCAGAGCTCTTTTTCCCACTCTATTTTTTTGCTTCTAAACTTGTAAAACCTTATCAAATCTACTATTCTAAATGAAGTATAATTCTCCTGCTTTGGAAATTACTCAATTGACAGGAAATCATTTCTATAAAATGAATATTGACAAGTTTCTACAGCAGGTCTAATGTTACATCATAAGCACATTTGTAACAGAAATGTTACTTGATTTCATTTTGCTTATGTTTTATTTTAAAAACTAGTTCTTTCTATATAATAAAGGGAGTTCAATACCCCCAAAAAAGCAATCATTTGATAGAATAGTATTTTAAGAAAATGAAATAATTTTGTTATTATTTATCGATAACCAGTAGACCTATAGCAGCAGCCGATTTAAAATACACGCTGCGCTGGTTACGATATTTTGTCGTGATTTGTACATTATTACTATAAAGAATCAAAAAATGTAATCATTTAAATTTAGATATGTATATGTATGAAATGTATAAAAACGGATATGAAACAGACTGATATAAAGAAATGTTTTTTCATTCTTTTTGAGGTTTATTGAATATTCACTTACAGAGGAAATTTAGAAATCCAATAAAAATAAGGCGTTGGAAAAGGAACTTCTTGGTCTTATTTACTGGTCTTTTTGAACACGTACTTATATGGAAAAGTGCCGTAGCTTATCTTTTCTGTCTAGAATCAAAAATAAAAATGGAATTATAATGGAGGATTTTATATATGTTTTCAAGTGCTGAAATTGGTATTGATTTAGGAACTGCAAATATTCTGGTGTATTCAAAATCAAAGGGAGTTGTTTTAAACGAACCTTGTGTAGTAGCAATTGACGTGAATACAAAGCAAGTAATGGCTGTCGGAACAGAAGCAAAGGAAATGGTCGGTAAGACGCCGAAGAATATCATCCCGATCCGCCCTTTAAAGGATGGGGTAATTGCAGATTATGACGTTACTGCTCAATTACTGAAGGAATTACTTAAAAAGGTAAGCAAAACATTAGGGATGTCTATGCGTAAACCGAATGTCATTGTATGTACCCCATCAGGCAGCACAAGCGTAGAAAGAAGAGCGATTCATAATGCGGTATCAAGCTATGGCGCAAAACAAGTTCATTTAATTGAAGAGCCTGTTGCTGCAGCAATCGGTGCGGATTTACCGGTGGATGAGCCTTATGCAAATGTGATCGTGGATATTGGAGGCGGTACTTCAGAGGTTGGTATTATTTCCTTTGGAGGTATTGTATCCTGTAACTCTGTACGTACTGCAGGAGATAAAATGGATGAAGAAATTATTCAGCATATCCGGAAGCAATATAATATTTTAATCGGAGAGCGCACTGCCGAAAATATCAAAATGGAAATTGGGTATGCACATCCAAATCATAAAGAAGAAACAATGGAAATCCGCGGCCGTGATATGGTTACTGGACTTCCAAAAACAATCGAAGTTACTTCTACCGAAATTTATGCGTCCTTAAAAGAATCTTTAGAACAAATTTTAGAAACGATTCGTTCAACATTAGAAGAATGCCCGCCAGAATTGAGTGGTGACATCGTTGATAACGGGATTGTTCTTACAGGCGGCGGTTCTCAACTAAATGGAATGCAGGAGTGGCTTGCAGAAGAGCTTAGCGTTCCTGTTCATATTGCTCCAAATCCGTTAGAATCTGTTGCTATTGGAACTGGACGGGCGTTGAAAATGATTCATAAATTACAAAAAGCAGCAAAATAGAATTTATTTTTCTCTGAGGTGCACCCAGAAATAGAATAAATTGCGATATTTAATTCATTTTTGCTCTATCATAATCATATACGGGGACTTATAACCCCTGTATATGATTAAAATAGCTTTTCCTTTTAAAAATTAGAGTTTTAAAGGGCTTTTTAAAGCTGTCTAAAAGAATGTTAGAAAGAAACGAAGCAACGAGCTCACTTAGTTTCTCTCTCCATCTTTTATATTTAAAGTACAATCGTCTCTTTTGAGTAAAATCAACCAAAGGTTCTTCCTTTTTTTAAAATACCAATAGGGGAGTTCTTTTTCTCGTGCTCTTTAATGAAATCGTTTTCTGTATTAGTTTATCTTTGTCAAGAAACTGTGGAGTGTGTTTCCATCGATATTTTTTCTTTTATTATTACTCCCCTTTTCGCCATTTCGTTAATATAAGCTTTTCCCGGGATGATTTTTTCAGGCGGATACACTCCTTTTTTGGTGACAACCCCTCCTGCAATCATCTGTGCAGCAATAGATATGGTGTTTGCTGTCGCCCGTGCCATCGCCGTCACGCCTGTCTCCTGATCTTTATACGTTACCATTTCATAGGTGAATATTGTTTCTACACGCTTATTATAGCCTGTAATCACAGCACGTAATAAAACAGCATCCTCTTTATCCTTTAAATCAACAATGGGGTCAAGCACCTTCAGCAAAACCTTGCGGGGGCTGACTTTTACGCCATCGATAACCACCTCATAATTGTTTCTGGTTAAATTCAAATCGACCAGTAGCTTGAATTTTTCTGCATGCCCGGGATAACGTATTGTTTTATATTCTAATGTCTCTAAATAAGGAAAAGACTTTGTCAGTGTTGACGTTCCGCCTGAGGTGTGAAATGCCTCCAACTCTCCAAAATCAGCAAATTCTATCGGCTCTATTTCAGATAAGGATGGCACGGTGATTAATTTATGATTCCGGATAATCTCTGATGGATCGGTATAATGATCTAATACACCTTCCATAGAAAATACATGATTATATTTTAAAGGAGCTTCCGGCTGGACAGGAATCCCGCCTACAAATAATTGAATGGAAGCTGCTTTTTCTAATTTGCTGGCACCATAACCGGATAATATATTGATCATACCGGGGGCTACACCTAAATCAGGGATAATCGTTACACCGGCAGCCCTCGCCTCTCCTTCCAGCTCCAGCACTTTATCCGTAATATGGTCAATATGACCTCCCAGATCTACGACCGAGGTGCCCACTTTGATGCCTGTTTTCGCAACCGTCTCATTAAAGGTATAAAATAAAGCATTCACTACTACATCAAAACGGCTCATAAAATCAGCGAGCTCCGCTTCATTTTTTGCATTTACCTGATAGGCCGTCATCAGAGGCGATTGAAGCTGATAACAAATATCCTGAGCCCGCCCTAAATCGATATCTGCAAGACCAATTTCTTTGATGCCCTCACTATTTGCCAAATCTCTTGCAACTTCTTTTCCCATGAGGCCGGTTCCTAACACTCCTATTTTCATGCTAATTCCTCCTTTTCGCTTCCTGCTTTTCAAGGCAACCTATCATGATAGTCTATGCATCTGTATCAATTTGGGCACGCTGCAGCTTCCCGCTATAATCGACATAGACTGCCTTCCATTCTGTAAAAACATCAAGCGCCTGCACACCGGAATCACGATGACCATTCCCCGTGCCCTTTGTTCCTCCAAAAGGTAAATGGATTTCCGCTCCTGTTGTTCCGGCATTGACGTAAACAATCCCCGTATCTAAATCACGCTGCGCTTGAAAAACTCGATTGACATCCTTGGTGAATATAGAACTGGATAAGCCATACTTCACCTTATTATTTGCAGCAATGGCTTCTTCAAAATTATTTACTTCAATGAGTGAAACAACCGGCCCAAAAATTTCTTCCTGTGCAATTCGCATATCTATCGAAACGTCAGTAAATAGCGTCGGTTCAAAGTAAAAGCCTTTCTCATAATTTTCTACAGTAAGCTGTTTGCCGCCAGCAGCTAATTTTGCTCCTTCTTCTTTCCCAATTTCTATATATTTTAAGATTTTATCTAAGCCGGTCTGATTAATGATTGGACCAATCTTATTATTGGAATCAAGTCCATCTCCTATCGTCAGGTTTTTCATCGCTTTTAATAAACGTTCTTCCAGTGTTTTTCGAACAGCCTTATGGACAATAACGCGGCTGCAGGCGGTACAGCGCTGGCCGCTTGTTCCAAAGGCGCTCCAGAGAATCCCTTCTACGGCTAAATCAATATCTGCATCTTCCATTACAATCACAGCATTCTTCCCGCCCATTTCAAGGGAAACCTTTTTCAATTGTTTCCCGCATTCCGTTGCTACCTTTCTGCCTGTTTCATTGGAGCCGGTGAATGAAATAACACGGATTGCATCATGCTCAATCATTGCCTGCCCGACGATAGCACCAGAACCATAGACAACTTGAAGAATTCCTTTTGGCAGTCCTGCTTCCTCAAAAATCCTTGCTAATTCATTTGCCATAAGCGGGGTTTCCGAGGAAGGCTTCCAGATAACTGCATTCCCGGAAACAATTGCTGGAAACGATTTCCATGTCGCAATTGCAATCGGGAAATTCCATGGCGTGATAATCCCGACCACCCCGACTGGGCATCTCTCGCTCATCGCAAATTTATCCTTTAATTCAGAAGGGGTAGTCTGCCCAAATAAACGCCTTCCCTCTCCTGCCATATAAAAAGCCATATCGATTCCTTCTTGAACCTCTCCCCGTGCTTCTTCAATGACTTTCCCGTTTTCCAATGTTAATAGCTGAGATAACCTTTCCTTCCGTTCCTTCATCATTGTTCCTGCTTTATACAATAGTTCTGCACGCTGCGGCGCAGGTACCAGTGCCCACTCCCTTTGTGCAATACGTGCTGATTCTGCTGCCTGTGTAATTGCTTCTGCACCGGAATTAGGAACTTCTGCAATTACTTCTCCATTTGCCGGATTATAGACCTTTTCCTTATTTGTTACCTCTGTCCATTCACCGTTAATAAAGTTTTTTAAATTTCTCTCTTCTTTTGTAAGCGTTATCATTTTGATTTCCTCCCTTTTAAAAAATGATTCAATCACATTTCTCAGGTAAGTTCATTCATCAAATTGATTTGAGATGATTATAAAATTCATATAGCTTGAAATACGCTGACCGTTTCCCGGACTCTTTGAAAGATTCAAAAAGATTAATTTGGTCTTGCGTTCTTCTTTCTCACAAAATAATTTACTCTTTCTAATTTTAGTATAATGGAACTGCCAATATGTTTACAACTAATTTCAAATAATTTTCAGAAATTGACATATATACTTACATTGACTTATGTTTGACGGATAATAGACAATCTTCATCTTCATCGTTAAAAAAATTAGCTGGATAAAGTCCGGTTAAAACCAAACTGCATCCAGCCAATCAAACGCTTTTTTAGGTTGCTTCAATTAAAACATGATTTTTTTTATTTTTTCACGAGGCATTTCCTCACCAGTGAATTTTTCGAATGCAAGCGCCCCCTGCCAAAGCATCATGCCAAGGCCATTAATCGCTGTACTGCCACCTTCTGCTGCTTGCTGGAGCAGCTTTGAGCGCTGCGGGTTGTACACTACATCGGTAACAACAAGATCATCACGAAGCACGTCTAACGTATCGTCGATAATGCTCAGATCATCAAGCGGCTTCATACCAAGGCTTGTAGCATTAGCAAGAACGAGGCTTTCAGCAACTTCGCGGCGAAATGCTTCTTTATCCTCAAGCGGTAAAATATTTGCTTTTACTTGGTATTCTTGCATTTCTTCATTGATGTATTTCACGTTTTTTTCTGCATTGCTGAAAAATTTATCATCACGGGCGAAAACACTAATTTCCCGGATACCTGATTGAACAAGCTGCGTGGCAATTGGTGTAGCAACCCCGCCAGAACCAACTAATGTGACTTTTTGTCCTTTAAGTTCGACGCCGTGTTCAAGCAAATTAGACACATAACCAAGCCCGTCTGTGTTATATCCTTTTAGCTTGCCGTTTTCGTTCACAACAGTATTGACAGCACCAGCATGCTTCGCACCTTCATCAAGCTCGTCCAAGTATTGAATCACTTCCATTTTGTTTGGCATCGATATGTTAAACCCAATAGCTCCTATAGCTTTCATACCTTCTACAGCCTTCTCTAATTCATCGTTGCCTACTTCAAATGCAAGGTATGCATAATTTAAATCTTTCAGCGTATAGCCTAAGTTGTGCATACGCGGAGATAAGCTGTGCCCAATCGGTGTAGCGAGAAGCCCAACCAATTTCGTGTAACCATCTATTTTTTCTAAGTTTTTTTCAAAATCTGCTGCCATCCTATCCATCTCCTCTATTTTATTCTTACCCTTAAGAAAAAATCTTTTTTCTTCGGGAAGCGATATAAAGTGCTAACAGAATACCCAGTACTGCAATCACCATATCAAACACAAGGGTCATGCTGATTCCAATATAACCAACAAGTGACCCGGTAATGATTGGAACCAAAATAAAAGCGGCACTTGATGCAATATTTACATAAGCTGTTGTTGTTCCTTTGTTTTTCCGGAAAAAATCAGTCATGATACTTAACGCCAGCTGGAAAAGTCCTGAGGTAAATAATCCTAATAAGAAGGTGCTGACCAGAACAACCGGGTAGGACTCAACAAAGAACAGTAAAAGCATTGCAATAAAAGCTATAATTGGATAAACGATTAAAACAGTAATCGGCTTAATAAATCGATCCAGAACTACAGCAAGCAATATTACTGAAACCAGAGCACCAACGCTGAAATAGCTGAGCAGCTGAACAGAATCATGTTCACTTAAGCCGATAAACTGTTCGCCAAGTTCAGGTAACCATGTTTGCCAAACAACAAATAATGCCGTTGAAGTAAAACCAATTAAGATAATAGCAAGGCCTTCTCGCATCATGGATGGCTTGGCTTTTAATACTTTCTTATCCTGTTCTTTATCTGATTCCTCATCTTCTGAAGCATCGCCATTTTCTACGTCTGGGAAAGGCATAAAGAACAAGTAAACGCCGCTAATGACATAAAGAATACCGAGGATAAAGAATGACCATCCCCAAAATATGCCATTTGCTGCTAAAAAGGAAATCAAGAATGGTAAAACGGTTGCTCCAATAGAGACAAAAGCTTTAACTAAAACAGTTGCTGTGCTCGATTTTTTCGGAAATGATTCAATCAGCGCCGGGTATGTCCCTGAATCCAATAACGAGTTAGCAATCCCAGCAGTAATCGCGAATGCAAATGCTAAATAATAGCTTGATGTCAGCGGCATACCGAGCAAAAACAGTAAATACAAAAAACTCGCCGCAATAATAATTGGCTTACGGCCGATTTTGTCAGAAAGCCTGCCCACAAAAAATAAAGCCGCTAATTTCCCAATACCGATAGCTGAAACGAGAAAACTGACCTGAGAGGGAGTCACATCATACAGTCGAGATAAATTACCCATATTAGAAGCAATAATAATATTGATCATGCCGAGCATGAAAAAGTTTAAATAGAGGCCAATTGAGGTCTTTATATAAGGATTGTTCAACTTCTGTCCTCTCCTTTTGTTGTTACTAATTGATATACTTAGAATTAGTATTAGTATGAGCGGCTTAGAAAAATCTATTCTCCTTCATTAATGGGCTTTTCTTGCTTTATATTGGAAAGACTAAGAAAACCAAAAATATCACTTAGTTTTTTAAACATCCGTATTCTTGCTAAGAAGATGTCCACTGCGGGAAGCGAAGTGTATTTCCGCGACCTAAGATTACTCACTCCAAAAAACCTGTTGGAGCGGTTATATCCAGCTATTTCTATAACCATTCTTATTCTTTAGGAAAGATTGTCCTTTATTAAAAGGCTCTAAAGGGTATCCCAGTACTCAAAGGAATCGATAAAGTTATGTTTATGCCAGAATAAAACTCCCCGCTGAAGGAAGCTCCGTTTTATGATATACTGGACATTGATTTTATAGAGGAAGGATTTTACGAATATGGAAAAACAGACAGAACAATGGTCAACAAGACTTGGATTTATTTTATCCTCTGCCGGTGCCGCAGTCGGTTTGGGTGCTATCTGGAAATTCCCTTACATGACCGGGATGAACGGTGGGGGAGCATTTTTCTTTATATTTATATTATTTACTGTTCTGATTGGCCTTCCGCTGCTTATTGCCGAATTTGTTATTGGCCGCGGCGCCCAGAAGGAAGCTGTCAGCGCTTATCAAAAACTAACCCTCAAACGGAGTATCTTTTCATTTATTGGGCATTGGGGCGTTGCCGGGGCTTTTATTTTAATGTCCTTTTACAGTGTTGTCGGGGGCTGGGTACTGATTTACAGTCTGATGTCTATCCCAGGTATGGTTATCTCAGATAACGGTGATTATGCTGCTTTATTTGATACTATTACCGGAAACCCGCTGCTTACGATTGCAGGACTTGCATTCTTCGTATTTTTAAATTCCTTTGTTATCTCTAATGGGATTCAGAATGGTATTGAAAAATATAGTAAAATACTGATGCCTTTATTATTTCTTTTTTTCATTATTATCGTGATTCGTGCATTAACCTTTGAAGGTGCCATGGAAGGCGTACGTTTCTTCCTGCAGCCTGATTTTTCCCAGTTAAATGGTGAAAATATTTTATATGCATTGGGACAGGCCTTCTTTTCACTGGCAATCGGAATCTCTGTAATGGTAACCTACAGCTCGTATCTGGCTAAAAATGTCAGCTTAACAAAATCAGCAGCTTCTGTTTCTGTTATGAACATTCTGGTATCCTTACTTGCCGGATTAGCGATCTTTCCAATTGTATTCTCATTTGGTCTTGAACCGACGGAAGGACCTGGATTATTATTTATCGTTCTTCCGGAAGCATTCTCGCAAATGCCTTTTGGTGAATTATTCTTGAGCTTGTTCTTGTTCTTATTCTTATTTGCGATTTTAACTTCTTCGTTTAGTATGCTGGAGATTATTACCTCTTCAGTGAATGAAAGAGTAAAAGCTTCCCGGAAACAAATTGCCTGGGTTGCCGGAGTGGCCGTATTTATCTTTGGGATACCAGCCGCTTTATCATCCAATGCCCTTGCTGATTTTCACATTTTCGGAAAAACAGCATTCGACGCAAGTGATTTCTTAGTCAGCAACATTATGCTTCCTGTCGGCTGTTTATTTATCGCCTTATTTGTAGGATTTAAAATGAATCGTGCATTAGTCGAGCAAGAATTTCATGCAGGAAATCCTTTTGGCAACGGAATGTTCCAAGTATGGTACCAGATATTACGTTGGGTTGCCCCAATTACAATCGTGATTGTTTTCCTTTATTCACTTGGAATATTCGAGCTGTTTTAATAAAGCGAATAAAATCTCTCTGCTTTTGCAGGGAGATTTTTTTAAAGAATAAGAAAGCATATAAAAAAATGCTGAATACAGCCGCTCCAGAATTTGTGTTATTTCTTTATAAAAAAGTAAATAAAACATAGTTATTCTTAGATGAGAGCGGATGTTGTCGACTCCTGCGGGAAAAGCAACAGGTGAAGACCCCGCAAAAAAAAGTGAACTTCTTTTTTTCTACCCGCGGGGCATAAGTGCGACTTTGCTTCTGTAAAGGAGATGAGCTCGGGGCCCATGGAATGCGTAGTGTCTTTCTGGGGTTGCGATTACTCACCCAACCATAACCCGTCGCAGCGGTCGCATTAACCTGACAACATTGAAGATTACTCGCCCCATCGAAAACTGTCGGAGCGGACATCTCCTTGGCAAGAACACCGATGTTTTAAGTGGTGTTCTTGTTTTTTTATTGCATAAACACTTTTTAAATCGGACAATAACGGGAACTATATAGTAATGAACTAATACTATGCTATTTTAAGAAGCCATTTGGAAAGGAGCCATTTGAGTATGGTAAATAAAATTGTTATTGTCGGCGGTGTCGGCGGCGGTGCTACGGTCGCAGCACAAATACGGAGAAACGACCCCAATTCTGAAATTCATATTCTTGAACGATCTGGTTATGTATCCTTTGCTAACTGCGGAATGCCCTATTTTATTGGAGGAGAAATTACGGACCGGGATCGGGTGATTTATTCTGAAAATGATTTTGCAGAGAAATATCAGCTTTCTATTGAAACCTATGCAGAGGTTACACATATTGAAAGAGAAAAGAAAACCATTTTCTTTGAAAAAAATAATAAACCCTATGAGATGGACTATGATACATTGATTCTTTCTCCCGGAGCACGGGCTGTTATTCCGGATTTAGATGGTATGGAATCCAATACGTTCACATTGCGGATCATCGAGGATATGGACCGGATAGAAGCATTTATTTCAGATAAAAAACCAAAAACAGCAGCCATTATCGGCGGCGGATTTGTCGGCTTGGAAATGCTTGAGAATCTGCATAGAAGAGGACTCCAATGCTCGCTTGTCGACCATTCCGAGCATGTCATGTCAAGGTTAGATGCTGATATGGCAAGCCATGTCGATGAACATATAACAGAGAACGGGGTAGATCTTTATCTGAATGATAAATTGGAAAGTTACTCCAATCACGGCACTACCCTGCATCTTCAAAGCGGAAAAAGCCTTCAGGCAGATATGACATTAATGGCTGTCGGTATTACACCAAATATTGAGCTGGCAAAAGATGCTGGCTTGGAATTAGGAGAAACCGGGGCAATTAAAGTGAATGATGTCATGCAGACCAGCGACCCTGCTATTTATGCGCTGGGAGATGCTGTCGAGGAAGTTGATTTTATTACAAAAAAGCCAGCACATGTAGCATTGGCATGGCCGGCGCATCGTCAGGCTTTTGTTATTGCATCCCATTTAAACGGCGAAAAGATTCAGCGTGACGGGATTTTAGGTTCATCTATTTTCCGTGTTTTTGATTTAACGGTTGCTATCACCGGGCAAAATGAAGATGCGTTGGATAAATTAGATATCCCTTTTGAAGCAGTTCTGTCCAAAGGTTATTCTCATGCCGGCTACTATCCCGGTTCGGAAAAGCTCTGGATGAAGATTGTATTTGACCCGAAATCCGGACAATTATTAGGAGGCAGTGTTATCGGGCCAAAGGGAGCGGATAAGCGCATGGCCGTATTAGCCACAGCAATTAAAGGAAAACTCACTGTAGATGATTTAACTGACCTGGAGCTTGGCTACAACCCGATTTATTCAGGCTCTAAGGATGCTATTAATATTTTAGGATATAAAGCAAGGGAACAATGGAAAAAAGCAAATAAATGACACAAGCCGGCTGATAACATCCAGCCGGCTTGTTTTTAATGATCTTCAAATTGATAAACTAATTCATATCTTGTTTCATCTAATAATTCTGCAACATGCACACGGACGCCGTGACCAAATACAATCTCATCATCCGTCATCGCTACAATCATCGCCCGGGTATTATTATGGATATCCAAATAAATATCCCCGACAGCAGGCTGTAATGCATCATCATTCTCTGCTAAATAAGAAATCGATTCATCCTGCAGCTGTTTTTCTTCCGGAACAAGGGATTTATCGAAATAAGCAATTTCTTGGCTTGCCTCGGCTTTCCCTGGAACCATCACAACATATTCACTATGTTTAACACCATTATCGCGTGTTGTAATTACATTTCCGTCTTCTACCCGCTCTACCTTCTCGATTTCATTTAATGAATAATGATCTAAAAAGTCCGGAGTAGGCTTCACAATCAAAATATAATCACCAGCTTTTGGTTTTGCATATTGATCAATCGTATATCTTTTACCATAAAAAATAAATGTATCATTATGTTTAGGACGGTAAAAATTAATATCTTTTGCGGTTGTTAATACTTGTTTCATATCCTTTAACCGATACATGTGAACAGATTTTTTGAACATTGGTTTGACAGAATATACCTTATGCAATTCATTTTCATAAAATACAAACTGACCTTTTCTTACTTGAAAAAGCTTCATTTAATGACCTCCTTGATTAATCAATTCCAAAATAAGGTACGCTCTTCTTCTCTATATTCCCTTATACTCGTAAAAATGAAACATGTAAAAACTTTTCTTTTCAATTTGAGAAGTGATAGATTGTTTTAATTGAGGATCAGGGACTAATATTGCTATGCGCAATAAAAGAAGCTTTAGCTAGTTACAGGTGCGTTCAGCGCCTTCACACTAGACTTTTTTAACCTATCTGGTGATTTTCCAACGTAAGTATAACACGCGAAACAACCGAATGCTACCCAGTTTTTGTATAACTTCAAAATTAATTTCACCAAATCATTTTCCTGATTCAAAGCTTTCTTTCAATAATGATAATTCTTCCCAGCGTTGCATCTTTTCTTCTAATTTATCTTCTACCTCTTGCTGTTCTGTAAATAAAGGCTGTACCTTGCCAATATCACTTCCAGCTTCCGCAATTTCCTGTTCAATTTCTGTCAATCGTGATTCGAGCTGAGTAATTTCATCCTCTATTGTTTCCCACTCACGCTGTTCCATGTAAGATAATTTCTTTTTCGTTTTTACAGATACAGCCGCTTTTGATTCTTTCGGAACTGAAGCCTTTGTCTGCTTTGGAATCGCGTTGGTTTCCAGGAATTCGCTGTAGTTTCCATAATAAACAGAAACCTCCCCTTCCCCTTTGAATACAAAAAGCTTGTCTACAATACGGTCCAGGAAATAACGATCATGCGAAACGGTAACTACGACTCCTGGAAACGACTCCAGATATTCTTCTAAAACAGCCAGCGTTTGCGTATCTAGATCATTTGTCGGTTCATCTAAAAACAAAACATTTGGTTCATGCATCAATACTTTGAGTAAATAAAGGCGCCGTTTCTCACCGCCTGATAACGTGCGTATATAAGACCATTGCTGTGCTCTTGGAAATAGAAATTGCTCCAGCAGCTGCTCTGCGGTAATTACCTGACCATCTGCAGTATGCATGACTTCGGCTACTTCTTTAATATACTCGATAATACGCAAATCTCCATCCAAATCTTCGTCATCCTGGGTATAATAACCGATTCGCACTGTCTCGCCGATCTTTACCTCTCCCTTATCAGGCGAAATACGCTCTGCCATCATATTGAGCAAGGTTGTTTTACCTGTACCATTAGGACCTATAATACCAATTCTGTCCCCAGGAATAATCTGATAGGAGAAATCATGAATCAGTGTCTGCCGGCCAAAATCCTTTGAGATTTCCGTCAGGTCAATAACGTCATTTCCAAGCCGCTTCGAGCCCGCTTGAATAGCAAGATTTTCTTTTTTCGTATCAAATTTCTTTTCCTTCATTTCCTCTGCCCGTTCGACCCGGGCACGCTGCTTCGTCGACCTCGCCTTAGCCCCTCGTTTCAGCCAGGCAAGTTCTCGCTTTAATGTATTGCGATGCTTTTGCTCATCACTTATTTCCTGCGCTTCTCGTTCTGCTTTTTTCTCTAAAAACAGTTCATAATTCCCTTCATAAACATAGAGATTTCCTTTATCCAGTTCAAAAATACGATTAGTTACCCGGTTCAGAAAGTAACGGTCATGCGTCACTAATAAAATCGAGCCGCGATAGCTCTGTAAATATTTCTCCAGCCATTCGACCGTTTCGTGATCAAGATGGTTGGTAGGCTCATCTAAAATAAGCAGATCAGCAGGCTGAATCAGCGCTTTAGCAATAGCAACCCTTTTCCGTTGTCCGCCAGATAACTCATGAACCTTCTTGTCAAAAGCTGTAATCCCAAGCTTCGTTAAAATTGTTTTTGCATTAGCATTAGCCTCCCATGCCTCTGCCTGATCCATTTTTTGCTGCAGCTGTAACAGCTTCCCCTGAAACGACTCGTTCTCCGGTTCCTTCTCCAAATTTAACAGGGCTTGTTCATAAGCACGCATCAGTCTCATTTGCTCTGATTCTCCATAGTAAATCTGCTCAATCACCGTTAATTCCTCATAAAGATCCATTTCCTGTGCAATATATTCAATCTGATAATCCTTTGCGTGTTTTATTTCACCTTGATCCGAATCATCTATTCCTGCAATGACTTTTAAAAAGCTTGACTTCCCTGTTCCATTCACGCCAATCAAACCGATTCGCTCCAATTCACCGATGGCCGCATGGATATTTGTAAACAGATTTTTATCTCCATAAGACTTGCTGATATTTTCAATACGTAACATCACGCATCACTTCCTTCATAAAAATATGATTATGATTTATCAGACTCTTTCTTTTCCTTAATCCACGTCTTAATCATTAGAACGATAAGTAATAATAACCATGAAGTAACCAAGTAGAAAATAAGCTGACTGGCTTGACTCATCTCTTGAAAAAATGTAAGCAGGCCAACCCACACAATGAGAATAATCACAAATTGTCCAAGCAGTAATTTCATTTCTAACGCCTCCTTAAAGTTTAGGTTATCTATGTATTCTTGATTTTACTATCTATAAAAAAAACGCCTAACGTATATTTTATCGCATACGCAGGCATTTTTCTATCTATATTCATTATCTTTTCGTAAAGGAGACGTTCATTTATTCATGTTTAATTAAAAATCCTGTTCCTTATCGATGTTCAAACGCAGCCTCTATTATACGAAACTTCACTCCGTGGGAGTTTTACGGACAGTCCTCCGTGATAAAACAAGTATTTCCGCTTATAGATAAAGATTTCATGCTTGTTTTTAAATCTTTACGAATTATTCTTTCTTCATCTGCTCAAACTGCTTCATCATCTGCTCATAACTTAAAGCGCCAATCGATTTAAATTGAATGATTCCTTCTGCATCAACCATATACGTCACGGGAATCGGCTGAATTCGATACAAATTACTGACTTCGCCTTCTTTATCTAATAAAACAGGAAAGGTCAGCTCAAGTTCTTGGATAAATTGCCCCACTTGCTCCGTGCTCATTTCTTCATCCGTTAAGTTTACAGAAAGAATGACTGGATCATGCTCCTGATAAAACCGCTCCATATCCGGCATTTCCTGCTTGCAAGGTGGACACCAGGTTGCCCAGAAATTAATCATGACCCGCTTACCTTTAAAATCAGACAATTGCAGTGTTTCTCCGTCAAGTGTTTCCAGCGTGAAATCCCGAGCCTTATCCCCAATCTCTGCTCCCTCCTGCACTCCCTCTGCATATGCAGGATGTATTGTTAGTAAAAAAAGAAGCAAACTAATCATTAACATGTTAATTTTTTTATTTCTCCTCATATAATCACCTCTGTCTTAATTTCTCCGATACTGTCTACGCCATACAAACGTTATCCCGTTTGTTATAATTTACTTAAAAATGAAAGGTTTTGAAGTGTATGACATTACCAAAAGGAACAAAAAACTGTATTACAGATGTCCCGGATGTGCAAGTAGGTCACGTGACGCTGTATGAGCACCTGAATGAAACAGATACGATTTGCACGGGAGTTACAGCTATATTGCCTCATTCCGGAAATATATTCAGAAAAAAAGTCGTCGCTGGAAATGCTGTTATTAATGGCTTTGGGAAAACGACAGGGTTAATGCAGATAGACGAGCTTGGTGTTTTAGAAGCTCCTATTATGCTGACAAATACCCTAAGTGTCGGAGCAGTGATGCAGGGAACCTTAGCTTATATGCTGGAGGAGACAGAAGAAATCGGTGATACAGCAGGCACAATCAATTTAGTTGTCGGGGAATGCAATGACGGGTACTTGAACAGCATCCGCTTACAAGCTGTCAAACCGGAGCATGCTGGAAATGCTATTCAAAACGCAACATCCGAAAGCAGTCTGGAAGGAGCAGTGGGTGTCGGAACCGGCATGCAGTGTTTAGGATATAAAGGAGGCATTGGCACTTCTTCCAGAATCATCTCTGCTGAAAACAAAAAATATACGCTTGGCACACTAGTTGTAAGTAATTTTGGCAGACGTGAACAGGCTTTATTTCCTGTGAATTCTACAGAAAATCCGGATACACCTGACGGATCGATTATGATGATTCTTGCTACAGACGCTCCATTTTCCGACCGCCAGCTTAAACGGCTTGCCAAGCGTTGTGCAGTTGGGCTGGGGAGAACAGGGAGCACGATAGATAATGGAAGCGGAGATATCGCTATCGCCTTTTCCACAGCCGCAAAAATTGAGCATCATGCCAATCAGATAATTGAGCCTATGACAATGATTCGAGACGATCATCCAATCATGAACCAATTTTTCCAGGGTGTTGCAGAAGTGATTGAAGAAGCCATTTACCGTTCCTTACAGCAGGCAGAAACAACTGTGGGACGCGGAGGGAGAACATTGGAAAGGGCACCGATTTAAGAATTCTTTTTATTGGGCTGTATTTCTTCTTCCTATATGAAAAAAAGCCATTATCCATGCACAATTGGATAATGGCTTTTATGATTACTATTTCGATTTATGATAGAAAGATTTAGGAACATCTGAACGGAAAAACATCAGTGTATTTGTTTTCGGATGGTAAAGTGCCAGCGCTTTTGCGTGCAGACCCAGCCGGCCAAGTATACGGCGATTTCCACCGCCATATTTCTTATCGCCTACTACCGGATGGCCGAGCTCCTGCATATGGACCCGGATTTGATTCTTTCTGCCCGTTTCCAGCTCTACCTCCAGCAATGAAAATTGTTGATTGGATTGAATAACCCGATAACGCGTCGCGGCCCGCTGCCCATCATTTTTAACTCGGCTGGAATACATTTTATGTGTCGGGCTTTCTTTTAACCAGGAAACGATATACCCTTTTTCTTTGGCGACCTTTCCTTCCACTAAAACAACATAGGTTCTTTCTTTCACGATATCCTTCCAATTATCCTGGAGTTTCCGTTTCACTTTTTCACTTTTTGCAAAAACCATTACTCCAGACGTTTCCTTGTCCAGTCGATGGACGACAAAGATACGGTTGGCAGGATCCTCCTGTTTTACATAATCCATCAGCTGATGAAAAGCAGTTTGTCTTCTCTCTTCCTTCGTCGCAATTGAAAGCAATCCTGCTTCTTTATCGATGACAATAATATCTTCATCCTCATAAACGATTGACATGCCAATAAAGACTTCCTGCTTCACCGCTTCTTTATTCTTTAATATTTTAACAACCTGTCCCTTTTCCAGCATGTAATTATGCTGCGTTTGAATGCGATCATTCACAGAAACCTGTCCTCTGGTTAAAATAGACTTTACGGAATTACGGCTGCGGTTCGCTAAAACCCCTCTCAGAAAAGAAAATAGTTCTCCCGGCTCCGTCACTTCGTAAGTCAAAAAAGGGGCAGCTTTTTTCGATCGGGGACGTTTTTTGTTTTTCATCTTAAATCTCCTTTGTTCTTACACACCGTATAGAATTTCATTTTTTACAAACCTTTTTCATTATATACACCCTTGGAAATAGAAGCTAATCCTCGTCCTTCACATCAATATCCTCTGGGATTGGTTCATCTAAGTATGCTTGAATGACCTTCCTATACTTCTCGACCTGTTCGAAATATGTTGTAAATTGTTCTTTATTGATTAAATAGTTTTCCCCATCATAAATCGCACGTATCTTCCCTTGTAAAACATAAGTACGCACAATGGATTCATCTATTGATAAATACGCTGCTGTTTCTTTGATTGTTAGATACATTTAAATAAATTGCTTTTGAAGGACGTCATGATACGCTTCATTTTTCTGCATTTGTTTTTTTGCAAACGGGCATAAAGGGATAATATATTTGTCGTTTTCTCGTGCATATAGAACAACTTGCTCCAGCAGCTGTTGAGCAATCCCCTGGCTTCGGAGTTCTTTTGCCACATACGTATGATCAATAACTAAACGGTTCGATCCTGATTGTACAAAAGTAATTTCTGCTTCCGGATCCTTGATATCCTCCCCAACGTAAAATTTTGTTTCTCCTTTATGAATGGTAGCCATGTTAGCCCTCCTAAATATCTACATTTCTTTCATTATACTCTTTCAAGTTTCTGGTCTCAAGACATTATTTTTGTAAGCGTTTTAAATATTAAGAAATTAAACTCTTTTTTTAAAATAGATTGCTGGACGAAACCAGATACTTCTTTCTACAATGAACATGAGGTGATTTTTTGAATACTTATATCCGACAATTATTACCATCCGATAAAATATTAATGGAAAATATGCAGACAGAAATAGAAGATGATTATATTATACGCATTTTTGAGATTTTATGTACTGGAAACCACGTACTTTTTGGACTTTTTTATAATAATCAATTAGTCAGCACAGCCGGCTATTCTGTTTTCGCATCCGCCTATGCCATGCTAGGCAGATTAAGAAGCGATATTCGTTATCAAGGAAATGGGTATTCCAATCGGATAACTAAATACGTGCTGGATCAGGCATTCCAAAACAAAGACGTGGAATGGGCAGGTGCAAACACACAAGCTCATAACGCTCCGGCACAAAAGGTATTGAACCGTATCGATTTGGAAAAGCAGACCGAATTTTATGGATGTACAGCAAAAACATTGGATGGCATATCAGGTGCAGAGGAAACTTGGCGGGAAATAACGCAGACAGATGAAAAACTGAAATTATTAAATACATACCATGTTCATGAAAATACGTTTTTTCCGCTTGAATGCTATTATCCTTTTCCAAGCTCGCCTAAGCTTTTTCAAGAAGATCAAATAAAGAGCTGGCGATTCTTTCAAGAGAATGGCCATCCTCCATTAATTACAAAGAAAAATATAAAAAAAGAGGTGTATCTTCACGCTATTTACCCATATAAAGATTTATTTCAGCGCAGAGGGTTATGGAATACTATTGCGAAAGCGCAGCATGCGTTACAAATACAGCATCCAGATAAGAAAGTCCATGTATGGATTGATATTCCCGCAGCCATTATCGACCAGCTGCCTAATGCTCATCCATTTGAATTAGATTCTCCATGGCTGCTCTATGGAATAGACAGAGAAGCGTGGGCAAACCTCTAAAAAAAGCAGGCGATGCATTTAAAAGATACATCGCCTGCTTTTAGCCTTCATGCTTTTTAATATTCGTGAAACCTGCTTTCTGCATAGCCGGGAATTGACCAGATATTTTCTCCATGTTCTTTTGCCTCTTCCTGCGCTTGCTCCAGCTCTTCTAAGTACTTTGTATTCGGCTCATACACAAAGCCGACCCTTGCATACCCTTCTTCGACTAATAACTGGTTAACATTATCACCATCTGCCCAGATATAGGCAAGCATCCGGTCGTAATCGTCTCTTTCAGGATTTCCTCTTTCTAACTCGACCGTTTCCCCTTCCGGCATCAGTTCTTTGGCAAAATCACTTGCTTCCTCGCCAAATGGCTGTACTTCCGTATCAGGCTTCACACTTTCCGGGGTATCAATCAAGAGTAAGCGGACCCGCTCTCTTGTTCCATCTTCCAGATGAACAATCACAGTATCACCATCAACGACCCGTTCCACAGTGACTAATTCTCTTCCTTCTGCCGGTTCATTGTCTTCTAAAAAATCCAGCAGCTCGCATCCTGTTAAAACAAACAGCGACGCGAACAGAATAAACAGCTTTTTCATTTCTTACATCCTTACCATTATCCATATTCTTTTTTTTGAATTATTTATTAATAACCACGTTCATGCTGGTATAGATTAATCGACGGCGCTTTCCCATCTAAATAGTTCTTTAAATTCGGAATAAAAATATCTTCAATCACACGCTGATTATAAAACTCCGTTGCTCCTGCGGTATGCGGTGTCAAAATGACATTTTCCATCTCCCAAAGCGGATTAGATGCTTCTAACGGTTCCTTTTCAAATACATCCAGCCCGGCACCGGCAATTTCATTATTCTCTAACGCCTCAATCAGCGCTTTCTCATCAACAATTGACCCTCGTCCGATATTGACAAAGAAAGCATCGTTTTTCATCTGTTTAAATTGCTCTGCGCCAATCAGACGATGGGTATCCTCTGTTAATGGCAAAGTAACAACTACATAATCACTTTGCGGAAGTACTTTATCTAATTGATGCGGCTGATACATTTCATCCACATTTTCTGCAGCTTTCCCTGAATGACGGACTCCAAGCACCTTCATCCCAAAGGCTTTTGCTATTTTAGCTGTTTCCTGTCCTATTTTCCCTGTGCCAAGCACTGCCATTGTCTTGTTATGGATTTCCCCGCGAAGTTTTGCGTGGTGCCATACTTTTTCCTGCTGCTGTCTGACATAAGTATGAATTAACCGTGTAAATCCTAGAATATACGCAAAAATTGTTTCGGAAATCGGATAGCTGTGCACCCCGTTTGCGCTTGTTAATTGAATGTTCTTTTCCACAATTTTATCTAAGTTTAACGAATCGACCCCTGCACTCCAGGATTGTACCCATTTCAGCTGATTGCTTTCCAGATAGGTACTTTCTTTATCCTTGCGCCAATTAACAAGGATTTCTGCTTGCTTCAGAATATCATCAGAAAGTTCTTTGCCTGTATGGATTTCCCAGTCTGGAGCAGCCTTTTTTATTTCTTCTACATACGTATCCTCCAGATTTAAATGAATTGCCATCGTCCTTTTTGCCATATATCCTCCTATCCGACACCATTCTCATAAACATCGATGGTACCTGTCTCTATATTCTTATCATTATCTTAGCAATTGCTCAGCCATATCGCAACGACTGCGCATTCTTTGTATTTTTCGAGAACAAGTAATACAATTGTGAACGGAGCCTATATCTATTTAAAGACATTGATAAAACGGAATCACAGCAATGGATTTCGAAAGGAGAAACAATAATGAATGCTATTCAATTACCTGAGGC
Organism: Oceanobacillus oncorhynchi; assembly: GCF_000821065.1. Taxonomy (GTDB): domain Bacteria; phylum Bacillota; class Bacilli; order Bacillales; family Amphibacillaceae; genus Oceanobacillus; species Oceanobacillus oncorhynchi. The sequence goes on along the minus strand of NZ_CDGG01000001.1, from coordinate 3,037,139 downwards.
AGTCCAAGAGCTGCTTGAAAATAATAAAAAAGAAGTAACAGATCGCGAGGAATTGATTCGTTCCGGCGGATACCTCCCGCCAAGCGATGATTTATTGATTGATGCCATTGTCGCATTAAGTATGGGTAAAAATATATTATTAAAAGGACCGACCGGCGCTGGGAAAACAAAATTTGCGGAAACCCTCTCCTCTCTTTTTCAGCGGCCGATGTACAGTGTAAACTGTTCCGTTGACTTAGATGCAGAAAGCTTGATGGGGTTCAAAACGCTTGCTTATGAAGAAGAAAAACAGACAATTGAATTTGTTCCGGGGCCAGTTACCAATGCAATGAAGCAGGGAACATTTCTTTATATTGATGAAATTAATATGGCTAAGCCGGAAACCTTGCCGTTGATTAATGGTGTTTTAGATTATCGCCGAACGATTACGAACCCTTTCACCAACGAGATTGTGACTGCTGCAGACGGGTTTGGCGTTATCGCGGCGATCAACGAAGGCTATATTGGAACAGTTCCTTTAAACGAAGCATTAAAAAACCGTTTCATTGTCATTGACGTACCTTATATTCAAGGAGAACAGCTGGAACAATTAATTACTGAATCGACCAAACTGACAGACAAACAGCTGATTGGGCGTTTTGTGACACTATCCAATGATTTGATCACAGCGGTAAGTCAAGGAAAATTGTCAGAGGATGCTGCTTCTATCCGCGCCCTGCTGGATGCTTGCGACCTCTCAACCTATCTTCCGCCTAAACGCGCTATTTTACGCAGTATTGTGGATAAGCTCGAAGAAGATCGTGAGAAAGCGTTTGTGGGGAATTTGGCAGACACGTTATTTTAATTAAAGAGGAGTAACTTTGATATGTACCGATTTCACCAAACAAAGGTTGACACCCATTTATTTATGCAATTGCAGGATTTAACGACTGTTTTGGCGAAGAATGAACAATTGCAATTCGAGTCCAGCTTTGGTTCCTTTATTGATATAACAGAAAACAAAGTAACCGCTGGCCGTTTTTGGGACCGTCTCCCGGCTGAAATGCAGGAAGCGGGCGCGAAATCAGATGTCATCCTGCGCACATTAGGCACCCTGCATCAGACCGATGTAAAAATCCTGCAGCAATTCAAAAAGGATTGGGAAGATTCCCTTCTTCCCAAATTCGCAATTCAGCTGATGACATTATTAGAAGACATTCGTTTAGAGGACGCAATCCGGAAAGAACGTCCGGGCACGAAGCGAAACTTTTCTTACAGGCGAGCGTATTTCCATCACTATTTCACGACCCAGCTGCAGTCCAATGTCACACGCAGCTATGCAACCGATGAAATATTTTGTATGATTTATTTATTGCTTTTTGCCAATCAGCCAGACCCGGGGTTTCCTCGTGTGGAGAAAGCACAGCTGGAGATGCTCGACAGTATAAAAGGGCATCTGTACAGCGTCTTTGAGACAAAGCATACACGTGATAATGTGGCGTTGACCGAACAAATCATGCGAAAAATGCAGCAAGCAGGCTATACAGATTCAATTCACGAATACTTCATCCTGCCAATCGGGCATGTCGAATCGTATGAAAAAAATACGCTGTTTGATGAATTAACACGTACCGATCCGTTAGTGAATGACGACCAGCAGGAAGAAACAAATGAAGAAAATGAATACTTCGATGAAACCTTCTCTACCTGGCATCGTGAAAATAAAAATGATGACCGCAAGCAAAACTTTCTGCAATTTGAGTTGGAGCAAGGCACAAAAACCTCGATGCTTGGCGGCGGTGCCCGGGAAACAGAAGACGGCGATCAAGCAATGGCTGCGATTCAAGGAACTTCCGGTCAGAGTAAACAAAATGACTATTCCGATAAGGAAACGCTGACCAAAGAAGAAAACACTTCTGAAAACAGTAGTGAATCAAGCTTTGGGAAAGAAAATGAACATGCACAGATGTTTACAGAGTATGCAGAGACTCCTACAGAGGATGAACAATTACAATACCGGCAGTTTGTAGAGGAAATTGATCCCTTTAAAAGAAAACTTGCCAAAACCATTCAATTAACGTTAGAGCATAAACAGGATACACCGAGAACAGATTTATTATTTGGCAGGCTCTCTAAAAAACTGCTTCCTATCTTTTTAGAGGATTCTCCACGTGTATTTTATAAAAAGGAACAGGAATCAAAAGAATTCGATGCGGTCTTCACCCTATTGATTGATTGCTCTGCCTCGATGGAGAACAAGATGGAAGAAACAAAACGCGGTGTGACCCTGTTTCATGAAGTGTTAAAAGAGCTGCGCATTCCGCATGAAATCATCGGTTTCTGGGAGGATGCCAATAAAGCGAGTGACAGCTACCAGCCGAATTATCTGCAATATATCCAGACTGTGGAGGATTCTTTGTATAAAGAGCAAGGAGCTAAAATTATGCAGCTGGAAGCACAAGAAGACAATCGAGATGGCTTCAGTATTCGTCATGTCACTAAAAAATTAATTCCCCGCAGCGAGAAAAATAAATTTCTGCTGATTTTTTCCGACGGACAGCCGGCAGCTTCCGGCTATGACCAGAATGGCATTGTGGATACGTATCAGGCTGTAGCCGAAGCCCGCAAGCATCAGATTGATGTAGTTGGAATGTTTCTCGCAAACGGTCAGATTGAAGAAAACGATGATACAATGATGCAAAATATTTACGGGAAAGAACGCATCATGGTTCCAGATGTGAGCGCCCTGCCAGAGCATTTCACTCCGCTGCTCAAGCGTTTATTACTGAAAGCAATTTGATAAAACGAAACTTCACTCAGTGGGAGTCTTTCGACGCACAAATGTTTCCGATGGGGCGAGTAATCGCAAAAGCACTTCGATGGGACGAGTAATCGCAGTCCCAGTCCCAGGATGTGCTAGTGCAGACGTTGCGACAAATGTTTTCGGTGGGGTGAGTAATCGCAACCCCAGGACGTCGCGAACTTAGTCTGCTTCCTTAATTCTCCCACTGAGTGTTAGCTGAGTGATTCAGGGAGTTAGCGTCCGTTATCTCCCGCCTAAATAAATTTATTTTTACGCTTTATTTTGAGGCGGGAGTTTTACGGACGGTTCTCCGTGATAAAGTGTTTTTTCCCCATACAAAAGGCGAGCATTTTTCGGAAATGCTCGCCTTTTATGATTAAATGCAAATATATACTATTTTTCTGAATTTTATTTCCAAACCAATATAACCTGGATAGCTTTATTGAACTTCCATGTGCAGATCGCCTGTTTTTGCCCAGCCTTTCATCTGCAGTGCCTTGTAAGTCATTACAGAAATAATTGCCGGCGTAATCACACCAACTACAATATACATGACTAAAACGCCCGCACCTTGGTTGGCTAAAATATTTAATGGCGCAATAAACGAGTTTAATCCTAAACCGGCTAGCTCATAGGGTACTTCAAAATCAAATATTAAAATAGCAATGGGTGCACAGATAATCGATGATGCAAACGGTCCGATAACTAAGCGCGGATTCTTCACAATATTTGGGACCTGCACTTTCGGCGTTAAGAAGAATTGTGCAATATTTGCACCTAAATTGTTTTGCTTGACCGACATGGCAGTGAACCCTACAAATTGAGCTGTGCAACTAATCAATGCCGCAGCACTTGATACGGGATCAAGCTGTAGTGCAATGGCTATAGCCGCGGAAGATGCCGGCGACATTAAAAAGATACTCCAAATTAATGAAATAACAATCGCTGAAATAAACGGAGACCCTGTAGTAGAGCTTGCGATGATTGCACTGATTTTCTCAAGTAATGGGGTTGTCACGGCCGCTAAACCAACACCTGCAACTCCCCCTACAAAAATAGAACAAAACGGAATTGCCATCATATCAAGCGATGTTTTCCCTGTTACACGCTTTCCGACCCAGGTAGCAATAACAGCAGCCAGTACTGCGCTGATAGGCTGTCCTGTAATAAGCGTCCAGCTTCCGTCAGCCGTCATAGATAAAGCATTCGCGCCAACCGTACTGGAAGCCATCGCTCCAAAAATAACTAATGTATTTCCCCCAAGCTGATAGGCTATTCCAGCTCCAATCGCCGGCGCCAGCATCAGCTGAGCTGCATTACCAATCAATAGAAAACCTTCCCACCCTGTAAATGTTCCGATTGTTTCAATCAACAATCCGATACCAAGCGTCACTAAGACGGCGTTCGCCAATCCTTGTGATGCTTTGTACATTCGATCAATTATGTATTTCTTTGTTGACTCTTTCACTTTTCGTACCTCCTAATAATTCACTTAAATTCCTTTTCTTTAAATTAGTGGGAAATGTTATTTAATTCTAAACAGAAAGTGCTATTTATCATAAACCCATTTCTTTTTTGCGTCAATAATTATTTTTTTCTGAATGTTTATCTTTCCGATGAAAATGAACGTTTTTGGTTGTTTCCGACTGAATTTAATGATATTCTATCATTAAGAGGTGAAAGTAATGCTGACAGATGAACGCCATCAATTTATTTTACATCGTCTAAATGAAAGCGGTGTAGTTAAGTCTGTAGATTTAATCGAGAGACTTAACTGCTCTGAGTCCACTATACGTAGGGATCTTGCTCATCTAGAAGAAAAAGGGCTCCTGCTCCGCATCCACGGCGGAGCAAAATTGAACGCTACATTTGGAGCGGAATTGACCTATCAGGAGAAAACAGTCAAAAACAGTCAACAAAAGAAAAATATAGGAAGGCATGCTGCCTCCCTTTTAGAAGAGAATGATGTGATTTATTTAGATGCAGGGACGACAACACTGGAGATGATACCGCATCTTGCTAATTTGTCGATTACCGTTGTAACAAACGGTATTGCCCATGCTTCGATGCTTGCAGACAGACAAATTGAAGCCTATCTCGTAGGCGGTAAATTAAAGCATTCCACAAAAGCAATGGTGGGCGCGCCAAGTCAACATTCTTTAATGAATTATCAATTCACTAAAGCCTTTCTCGGCGTAGACAGCATTGATATGACATATGGCTGTACCACGCCGGATCCGGAGGAAGCAACAATGAAACAGCTTGCTATTGAAAGAGCTTCAGACACATATTTTCTTGCAGATGACAGCAAATGGAACAAAGTCAGTTTCGCAAAAATATGTAATTTCTCGGATGTAACGTTTATTACGGATAAAATATCAACGATTCACCAACCCTATTTAAATCACACAACTATTTTGGAGGTAGATTAGATGATCTATACAATCACTTTAAATCCATCGATTGACTATATTGTTCCGGTCGACAAATTGGATTTAGGCGGGCTGAGTTATATGAATAATGATTATAAGCTCCCCGGCGGAAAAGGCATCAATGTATCACGAATTTTAAAGGCACTCAGGGCAGACGCTGTTGCTCTTGGATTTGTCGGAGGCTTTACCGGAAAATTTATTGAAGATGCTTTAGACGAATTAGATGTTCGGACAAACTTTGTTAATATCCAGGAAGATACCCGCATCAATATTAAGCTGAAAGCTGATCAGGAAACCGAAATAAATGGACGCGGTCCTGCTTTATCGGATGAAGAAGTGGCAAGGTTCCTGAAGCAATTTGAAGAAGTGAAGGATGGAGATACGGTAATTTTATCCGGAAGCAAGCCCCCTTCCCTTCCAGACAACTTCTATGAGCAATTAATCCAAAGAGCAACCGATCAAGGTGCTGCGTTTGCGATTGATACAACAGGTGCTGCCCTTGAAGCATCCTTGAGCTACCAGCCGTTATTAGTGAAGCCGAATATTCATGAGCTGGAAGCATTATTTGATGTGAAGCTGCAAACAGATGAAGAAGTCATCGCTTACGGGAAAAAGCTCTTAGAAAGAGGGGCAAAACACGTGATTATTTCCATGGGTGGAGATGGTGCATTACTTATCACGAAACAGGGAAACTATAAAGCAAAAGCACCAAAAGGAAAGCTGATTAACTCCGTAGGTGCCGGCGACTCCATGGTTGCAGGATTTATCAGCTCCTTCTTAAAATCGGGAGATCCGGCCGAATCATTTAAAACAGCAGTTGCTTCTGGCAGCGCTACTGCTTTTTCAGAAGACCTGGCTACTGCAGAAGCCATTGAAAAGCTGCGTTCCCAAATCCAAGTAGAAACCATTTAATTTTTAAATAGAAAGGATGAGAAACATGCAGGTAACCGATTTATTAAAAAAAGATGTTATGATTTTAAACCTTCAAGGCACATCGAAAGAAGCTGTCATTGATGAAATGATTTCAAGTCTTTATAAAAATGGCATTATAACAGAACAAGCATCATTTAAAGAAGCTATCCTGGCTCGCGAAGACCAATCCTCCACCGGCCTCGGTGACGGAATCGCCATGCCACATGCGAAAACAGCAGCTGTAACTGAACCTACTGTCTTATTCGCTAAAAGTGAAGCAGGAATCGATTATGATTCCTTAGATGGACAGCCTGCCCACCTCTTCTTTATGATTGCTGTTCCTGATGATGGAAGTGATACGCATCTGCAAACCATCGCAGCGCTATCCCGTCTTTTAATGGAACCGGATTTTACAGGTGAATTAAAAGAAGCAGGCACTCCAGATGAAGTACAAGCGCTTTTTGCAGAAGCAACCGAAGAAAACGATGCTCCGGAAGATGAAGCAGCGGAAGATAAAAACGAAGAGATGAATGTCACCGACCTATTGAAAAAAGACGTCATGCTTCTTGATCTTCAAGCTTCATCCAAAGAAGCAGCAATAGATGAAATGATTGCAAACCTTTATAAGCATAATGTTTTAACAGAGCAGGCATCTTTTAAAGAAGCTATATTGGCTCGTGAAGAACAGTCCTCTACCGGGTTAGGCGACGGTATTGCAATGCCGCATGCAAAGACAAAAGCAGTAACCGAACCTACTGTTCTATTTGCTAAAAGTAAAATTGGAGTAGATTATAATTCCTTAGACGGACAGCCTGCACACCTTTTCTTTATGATTGCTGTCCCTGAAGGCGGAAACGATACGCACTTACAAACACTGGCTGCTCTTTCCAAACTGTTGATGGAACCTGTCTTTGTAGCAAAACTGAAAGAAGCATCTACTCCGGATGAAGTGCAGCAGCTGTTCCTTGATGCAACACAAGAGGATACAACAGAGGAAAAAGCAGAGGCGCCCGAATCAGGCAGTTCTGCCAGCAGTGATGAAAAACCTTTCGTCGTAGCAGTAACCGCTTGTCCCACTGGTATTGCCCATACCTATATGGCAGAGGATGCTCTCAAGAAAAAAGCAAAAGAAATGAATGTAGACATCAAAGTAGAAACAAATGGTTCAGACGGTACGAAAAACCATTTAACAAACGAAGACATTGAGCGTGCTTCCGGCGTTATCATTGCTGCCAGCAAAAAAGTGGAAATGGCCCGCTTTGATGGCAAGCACGTTGTTGAGCGACCGGTTGTAGACGGCATTAAAAAAGCAGAGGAACTTATTACCAAAGCATCGGCGCAAGATGCTCCCATTTATCGTGACTCCGGGGAAAAATCTGAAGAAGACGGCGAATATGAAAAACAATCCGCCTGGGGTAAGATTTATAAGGATTTAATGAACGGGATTTCCCATATGCTTCCATTTGTTATTGGTGGCGGTATTTTAATGGCTATTTCCTTCTTGTTTGAAAGTTTCTTAGGAAGTGAATCAGAATTCTTCTTATTCTTTAACAGCGTAGGAGATACAGCATTTAATTTCTTAATCCCAATTCTTGCTGGTTATATCGCCATGAGTATCGGCGACAGACCTGGTTTAATGCCTGGTATTGTAGCTGGTATGATGGCAGTACAGAGTGATGCCGGTTTTATCGGCGGTCTTATCGGTGGTTTTGTAGCTGGTTACTTGGTGGTATTAATCAAACACTTATTAAAAGATCTGCCACAGTCTTTAGCAAGTCTTAAACCAATTTTATTATATCCTGTGCTCGGATTACTTGCCACGGGAATAGCAATGTACTTTGCAATCGGACCAGTTTTTTCTAAACTAAATAGTTTCATCCTTAGTTTCCTTGAAGGTATGGGAACAGGAAATATTGTTATACTCGGTATCCTTCTTGGCGGCATGATGGCTATCGATATGGGTGGACCATTTAATAAAGCTGCTTATACTTTCTCTATCGGAATCTTTAATGATACAGGAGATGGAGCATTTATGGCAGCTGCCATGATTGGTGGTATGGTTCCTCCATTAGCAATCGCCCTGGCAACAACCTTCTTTAAAAATAAATTCACCCCAGATGAGCGTAAATCTGGAACAGCGAATTATATAATGGGACTATCCTTCGTTACAGAAGGCGCTATTCCATTCGCAGCTGCTGATCCATTACGCGTGATTACCTCATCTGTTATCGGTGCTGCAATTGCTGGAGGATTGACTCAATTCTTCCATAGTACCATTCCAGCGCCACATGGCGGTATTTTCGTTGTTTTCTTAGGTAATGCATGGTGGTTCTTCTTACTATCATTACTTATTGGTACAGTTATCTCAGCGTTAATACTTGGTATATGGAAAAAACCAGTTTCCAAATAAGAAAGAATCCATACCTGGATTTTCAAAAGGAGAGTTCGACAAATGTTGAACTCCCTTTTTTTAATAAATAAAGAGCTCTGGCACAATTGTTATACCAGAGCTCTTTATTATATCGAAACTATTTTCTCTTGTAATTTTTATGATTTACTACGGTTTTAATCGGCTCTCCAGTAGATGGGTGATTTCCGATACGGACAATAACTGAATTCTCGCGAATAATAAGCACTTCTGCTTTCTTACCTTTATATTCTCCGCGAACAATACTAATCGTTTCACCGACCTCAGCAATATCCTCCTGCTTCACCGGTTCTTGTTCTAAATTTTCTTCTTCCATGTTATAACCTCCCTTAATTCATAGCGGACTAGTAATTTACCTCATTCATCGTACCATAAGTGTATAAGGAATTATATTTTTTTTCAAAAGAAACGCTAAAAATTTATTTCTACGCTCGAATCTTATATAATCAAGGTATCTTAAGGAGGATGTGTTATGAACCTTGTTTTTGACCCTAAATGGGATAAAGCGCTTCCCGATACAGACCGTCGTAAAATTGAACAAACGTTTCAAAAATTCGTATTGCCGAATACTGCCGGTAAACAAATAACATTCACCCCTTTATGGCAAGCAAGAAATCACCGGTCTGATTTATTGGTTACTGTTTTAATTAATAATTATAGCAGCCAAGCGTATTCCTTTGGAAACACCACACTAAAATACGTAGAAGACAACGCAGTAAAAGCCGAAAAGACATTCACTTTAGAAAGAGTTTATGTACCTCTAGACTCTAGCATGCCCTGGACATTTATTTTTCCGGAATCCAGCTTTATAAACAGCTCTATTAACTTACATGGCAGCTTAATTTGTCACAACTTAAACGACCTTGATCCTCCTGATTGATTATGACGGATAATGGCTAATTATGATGAAAAATAACCGTCATTATATTTACTGGTTAAATCTGGTATCGGAAAACAGATAAAAAAACGTACCCTTTGAACTAAGTTTCGTTTTATAATTAGTATATTACTTGGATATTCATGCATAGGTAGGTACTTTTTCTTTTTTAAACCGGGATTTAACTATCATTTTTTATTAAAAAACTATTACAAGATTTTAATTCATACAATCCTATGCTATATTTGAAGATAGGTTTCATCATGAACAAGTTGAAAATCCATATCCCTGCCCTTATAGTATTAAAAGCTCGAACAGATTAGTCGAAACCTGTAAGTCAGCTTCAAGAATCAACATCGCATAATTATTCATTTTATATTGACATCACGAAAATACTTGCTCAAATGACAGGAGAGGATAATATTGAGTATGACACCAACTTCGAATTCAACTTTGAATTTTATTGACGCATTTACGTTATCTGAAAAAACAAATTTAAATATTTCAATCCTATCTTTAAGAGATTTGGATGATTTTCAACTTGATTCATCAAATATACCGGATTTAATTATGATCCCAATTTATCAATACAACGATATTACACGCATTCTTGAACAGGAACAATTAAAGGATGTTAAAATTGCAATCATCCTGCCTAATTTGCATATGAAGGATATTATCCGATTGTATGAATTTGATATAGATGGATATTTTGTTAAAAATATGAGCCTGAATGAAATCATATCAGGAATCCGTTTTATCAATGAAGGATGCATTTATGTTTACCCCGAGTTAGCTAAAGCATTACACGATGAATTTTTAACTTTATCTTCTACGTTACAATCCCGTCCGGATGGTCTTCTTACCAAACGGGAATGGGATGTTTTACTTGAAATATCCAGAGGAAACAACAATGAAATTATTGCCAATAACTTAGAAATCTCTGATAAAACAGTGAAAAACCATGTAACCACCGTTTTACGTAAGTTAAATGTTAATGACCGGACGAATGCGATGCTGTTAGCGTATCGGAAAGGCTGGATCTAAAAAATAAAAAGTATAACTAAAACGAGAAGCCTATGAAATATATAGACTTCTCGTTTTTATAATGAATGGTTTGTAAAGCACTCAGGCATTCTAAAACTGCACTTTATGCTTTACACACTCTCTTTTCAGCTATTAGCTGCCCTGAGATAATTCTGTTTGCACTTGTTGTACTTCTTGAGGTGTTGCTGTTTGACCAGGCTGATAATAACCATGCTGCAATGCATATTGATATACTTTCAATTGGCGTGCTTCGTCCCGATTTCTTAGTTCTACAAATTTTTGGCGCAACGCAGGGTTATTCGATTCAGAAATATAACCGGCGTAACCTTTCAAACTTGCATTAAGACCGTTTAAATAATCATTTACCATCTCTTTATCCTGAAACATTTTCAAATCACCCTCCTACTGTAAAAATGACATTAATTGTTGTTGTGCATTACGAGCATCCTGCGCATCAAATTGCAGGATTGATTTAAACTCCGGATCTTGTGCCTGTTCAGCATATGCCTCCAGCTTATTCACAATCATCCCGTGCTCTCCAATAACCTTACGCAATGTTTCCAGTTCTGTTTGCGTTAATTGGTTCATCAGACAAACCCCTTTCCAAAAATTTATCAAGGTTATTATGCCCGGTGAACTCATTTATATGCCTTTGGATAGGTGCGATAAAGAAATTTTTTACTGTTTTAATGCATCAAGTCTGTATCCAAAATTTATATTCTTCCATATCAAGTACTTCTATCGATCCTGACCAATGCAAAACAGTTCCAATAAAATCCGGAATATCTAAGTCTGACATCTCATATACTTCTCCATTATTTACGGTAGCAGTAGCATCCTCTACAAATACAACTTTGAAACCTCTATCATATGCAGCAATTGCTGTAAATAAACAACAAAATTCTGTGTTAAGGCCAATAATGACAAGCTCGTCCACTTTATATTTCTGACACTTTTCCAATAAATCTGTTTGGTAAAAAGCACTGGGAGTTTCTTTTTGAATTATTTCTGTAGCATATTTTTTAAAAGACGGATAAATCTCTGCACCTTTTCCCTCAATATAGAACGGATCTTCTCTATTTTCACTAGTATGTTGAATAAAAAAAACAGGAAAATTCTGATTTGAAAAATCCTTTAATACCGTCTCCATATTTTTTACACGTTGCCCTAGACTATATTGTTCATTAATCAGCTCTTTCTGCATATCAATTGCTAATACTGCCTTCAATGTAGCTCCCCCAATTGTATTTAAAATTTTTTAATTTATTGAATCAATATATACCATTAGAATCAGCTCTCTAATTTAAATTCCTGCTTTTTTGCCAAAAAAAGAGTTTCCTTATATAGGAGAACTCTTTTCATCAGCTTATTTTTTAGTGCTTTTTATCTTTTCCGGATAAAAAGTTATTTGCTTCTTTTCATTTTAATAATACTTAATTTGACCTTGAAGCGTTCCAGTATATAATTCAAACTTATATTCATCAAAATTTGTAAAATAAAAAATGGTTTATTCCTTGAATATACATTTAAATCCCTCTATGTCGAAATTTCTTTTATTAAGCCTTTAATCTCAAAACATCGCTTGTCAGCTTCGGATCAAACCCGTAGATTTCTTTCTGCTTGTATGAATGGATTTCCTCATAAATAGTTATCATATAATCCAGTAATTGCTCATTTGTTTTCTCTTGTTCATCCCAGTACATAATATCCAATTCTATTTCTGTATGAGATACTAATGCCTGGAATCGATAAGAAATCCTTTCTGATACCTTAAAGCCTTCACGGAAATAAAAACGCAGGCGTTTCTCTGTATCTTCATCCCTTTCATCCACTGGCTCTACTTCCAAAATAATCGTTTTCCGTTTGTTTTTTAGCTGTTGAATCAACTTTTTACCTATTCCCTTTCCCCGAGCCCTTTCAGAAACCCATAAAAAGTCAACAAAAACAAAATCGGCATACTCCGCATACATCATAATATGTAAATCACTTTCATCCTTATGATAATGATTGGGCTTATCCACCAGTAAAGCTTTTAATTGCTCTTCTGCTTTCATTTCTTCCACTGGAAAATATCCGTTTAATCGTTGAAACCAATCCATTGTAAAACCTCCTGAAAAATTTTTTGCTTCCCTTTTTTATTTGCTGTCTCCAGTCACAGCTGACTATTTGACAGGAGAGATAGACACACGAATACAGCGTCAAGGCAATGAACGCTTTCCTTGATAAAAGGCCGATGATTTCATAGAATCATCAGCCTTAAAATCATACTTCGCATTCCTCTACTCTTCCATCAAAAGCACTGCTTCTTCTTCTACAAATTCACCTGTCCGCTGAAAGCCGCTATGTTCATATAATGTGATGGCAACATGATTTTCCTTCACGGTAGATGTACGTAACGCTTCTTTCGGATAATTCTTTTGGAAGTCTTCCATAAATTTCTTTAAAGAAGCTTTTCCATATCCTTTGCCTTGAAAATCCTTCGCAATCATAAACCGGTCCATCCACCATGAATCCTTATCATAAATATCACTTGCCGGATAATAGCATAACATGAGAAATCCGACCATTTCCTCCTCATGATAAATCGCATAAGGACGTTTCTCTTCCTTTTCATAAACTGCTTCCAAAACAGAATACCAATTAGGAGCTATAAAATCTTTTTGATTATCATTCACCTTTAATAATGAGCATTTTTTATAGTTCGAGCTGTCAACCTTCTTAAATGTAATTGTCATCCTCACTCATCTCCCTTAGTTATAGATGATACTTTCATTTTAAACGATAGGAAAAAGAATGGACAGTAATTACTCAAAGATATCTGGTTTAAAATTCCTGATGCTTCAAAATGATACGTGCTTTTCCGCAATTTCTTTTTCGAGTCGTTTCCGTACATCGCTCGCAGGTGAGCTCTGGCTTTGCTTTTCGCCATATTTCCGGACGTTTATCGCCTCGTTCTCTTTTTCCTCATCACCGACAACAAAAATATACGGTATTTTTTTCATCTGTGCCTCTCTTAATTTTAATCCCAGCTTTTCTTCCCGATAATCTGCTTCAATACGGATACCTGTTTCTTTGAAAGTATCCATTAATTGATTTGCATAGGAATGATGTGCAGAGGAAACTGGTAAAATAATGGCTTGAACAGGAGCCAGCCAAACTGGAAAAGCGCCTGCAAAGTGTTCAAGCAGAATACCAAAAAAGCGGTCGATGGATCCATAAATTGCCCGGTGGATAACAACAGGGCGCAGCTTTTCATTTTCTGCATTGACATAAGTTAAATCAAATTTTTCCGGCATTTGAAAATCAAGCTGTAATGTCGCACATTGATGGCTGCGTCCTAAGGCGTCTTTGATATGAAAATCAATTTTTGAGCCATAAAATGCGCCATCACCTTCATTTACTTGGTAAGGCAGCTCCATACGCTCTAACACATTTTCTAACGCCTGTTCTGAAGCCTCCCAAGCAGCATCCTCTCCCATAGATTTCTCTGGACGTGTAGATAATTCAACTGCATAGCTGAAGCCAAACACCCCATATATTTCATCAATTAAACGAATGGCTCTTTCCATTTCCGCCTCTACCTGATCTTCCCTTGCAAAAATATGGGCATCATCCTGACAGAAAGTGCGGACCCGGAGCAGTCCATTTAAAGCGCCGCTGTATTCATGACGATGGACTTGACCGAATTCCGACAGCCTGATTGGCAAATCACGATAAGAACGCAGCTTTTGCTTATAGATTAACATATGTCCCGGGCAATTCATCGGCTTTAATGCGAAATTGGTATGATCGACTTCCGAAAAATACATATTCTCCTGATAGTGATCCCAATGGCCTGACTCTTCCCAAAGCTGCTGGTTCATCAGAAGTGGTGTACGCACTTCCTGATAGCCTGCTTTTAATTGTGCTTCTCTGGAAAATTGTTCAAGCTCCTGGCGAATAATTTGACCATTCGGCAAATAGAACGGCATGCCAGGCGCTTCTTCAGAAAACATAAACAGATCCAGCTGCTTTCCTAATTTACGGTGATCTCTTTTTTCTGCTTCCTCTATAAAATGCAAATGTGCTTCTACATCTTTTTTCTTCGCAAAGGCAATGCCATAAATACGCTGCAGCATTTCGTTATTACTGTCGCCCCGCCAATATGCTCCTGCCAGCTTTATAAGATGAAATGCTTTAACATACCCAGTAGATGGTAAATGTGGACCTCTGCACAAATCAGAGAAATCTCCTTGTTCATAGATTGTGATTGCTTCATCAGCCGGGATACTTTCTAACAACTCTACCTTATAAGACTGATGATGTTTTTTGAAATAAGCTTTTGCTTCTTCCAAGGAGAGTTCATACGAATGAATTGAAAGATTTTCCTGAATAATCTTTTGCATCTCTTTTTCGATTTTCATCAAATCTGCCTGTGTAATGGATTCCTGACATTTCATATCATAATAGAACCCATGTTCAATCACCGGCCCAATACCAAACTGAACGTTTCCTTTTCCGTAAAGCCGCTCAACAGCCTGTGCTAAAATATGTGCTGCAGTATGCCGCATAACCTCCAGACCTTCGTCTGAATCCAGTGTTAACAATTCAATTGCACTCTCTTCGGAAATAGGATAACTTACATCTACCAGCTTCCCATTCACTTTTCCAGCAACAGCTTTCTTCGCTAAGCCTTTTGATATTTGTTCAGCGATTTCTTTTAAGAAAACTCCTTTTTCTACATCATCTTCTCTTCCATCCGGAAATCTAATTTTCACTTCATTTTTCATTTTCTTCATACTCCTTCTTCATTTTAGGCAAATAAAAAAAGCATACACTTCCCTCTATACAAAGGGACGAATATACTTCTCCGCGGTTCCACCCAGATTCCCGCCAAGTGATTGGCAGCTTCATTTTGCAGTAACGTTGCATATGACGGCATCAGTTGTCACCCTGACTCAGCTCGGAGGTGGTAAATTACGCTTCTTGGTTAGAGAGCTCTCACCTTCTGCTCCCCTCTCTTTAAACCTTCCAAGTAATTCATGTCCTCTTCTTCGCTTCTCTTGAATAAATTATAAAATATCATACTAAAGTTTTTTAATTTATGCAAGGGGAATTTTTTATTTGATAATTACACTTATAATGTGTGTTCAAAAAGCCAGATAAATAAGACCAAGTCGGCTAAGGCTGTAACGTCCTGGGACTGCGATTACTCTCCTTACCGGAAACGTTTGTGCGTCGAAAATTAAAGATGACGAGCTATCTCCAAACAGAGCGTATGCTTGAGAGTATTGGAAATAGCTCGTCAACGCAAAAATTCGCTATGTCATTTTTAGTGGGACTTTTGAACATTCTCTTATATTTCAATAGCTTATCTGATTAGACTATTTAGATGTTTAAAGAATGCTGTTTTTTTCATTCAATAACCTCCCAGACACCAGAAATTCCGGGCGTTTCTCCACTTGTCCACCATTTTGCTTGGAAAACTTTTCCGTTATAGATAACTTTGTCTCCTCCAAGATAAACAGCATTAGCTTCCCATACCGGATAATTAGGGACTTCTGGTTCCGATTCTTCCGGGTCTTGTTCTGTCCCATCTCCGTCAAAGTCAACGTCTATAACATTATAGAAAGCATTCGCCGTATCATCCACATCCCAAACACCTAAAATAACATGGTAACCAGTCCTCTCAGGAATCGTTACTTGATGCGTTACTTTCTCCCCAGGTCTCGCCCCTCCATCATACACTTCATAAAATGGAATAAGTTCAAATTGGTCTCTGGTTAATGGTTCATTCGGATTCCAATCGGGTTTAGTTATATAATAATGCCATTTCGTTGTTGCATGCATCGCTGTTAAATGCCAAGTAAATGTATTAACTCCTGAATTCAAATCAACTTTTTCCCATCGATCTGAAGTCTGCTCATCTAATTCAGGAAAAACCCCCCCCGCCGAAGCAATTTCCCCATCTGAAATACTTACTCCCGGAAATCCTTTTGGTGCTTCTAAGCTTTGTGGCTCCCATTGAACACCGCCGCAATTTGTATTCACCTGTTCATTACACAATAACCCTCTTGATTTTGGCTGCTCAATATACCCATGTGCAGCAACAGCTCCTAGCCCAACAAACATAAAAAAGACGAGCGAAATAACGGTTGTTCCGAGATACTTCAGTGACTTACCATGAAATAACCTTTGCATAAAACTCCTCCTTTACTTGTTTAGACGGTTATAGATTAAAATCCAATGTTTTCTTAATGATATAATATTTTGGCTAATTTTCATTTAATTTACAACCGTCTTAAATTTATATTATCACTAAAAATGAAAGCGTCAACATAGATTATAATGTTTAATACAATTGTAACATTTTTGATACTTATGTAACAATACATTCTTATAATTCAAAAAAATCATAGCATTCCAATAAAAAATTTCGTTATAATTCTTTTACCCTGCCCATATCTTATAAAAAGGAGGCTGCTTTCTTGAGTGAAAATCTGGCAAAAATAAATAATAAATGGATTCGGCTGGCTGTTTTAATCATTGTATTCATCAATACAGCTGCCATGCTGTTAGGCTACAAACTCATCCCTTTATCGAACGAAGAGCTTGTTTCCGTGCTATCTCTCATCGCTTTATTCATATCCGAAATCTGGAATCATTGGAAAAATAACAGCTATACCCCCTCCGCAAAAGAAGCGGATAAACTGATGGAAAAGCTGAAACGTTAAGATAGAAAAAGCTGATGGACAAGGTCCTGCCCCTCTATATTTAGAGAAGGCATCCCCTTATCCCTCAGCTTTAGCTTTTTATTCCATCTCCCCATAAATCATGTCCAAATGTTTCGGGAGCACTTCAATCGTTGCTGGTGTTTTATTTAAAAATTCGCCATCACAATCAATATTTTGTTCCGGGGAAGTAGATACTTCTAAACGGTTTGTCCGAAAATAAATAATATCATCATCTTTTTCATTTTCCGGATAATCATCCTGTATCTTAGCTTCCAGCCATTTCTTTAAATACTTCAGTTTTGCTTCTTTGACAATCAGGACATCGAATTTTCCGTCCTGTACATCTGCATTCGGAAAGAAGGATTGAATCCCGCCGAGAAAGGAACCATTTCCAACAACCAGCAATTCTGCTTTCTCATCATAATCGAATTCCTCACTATGCAATTTCAATGCAAAAGCTTCATTTTGAAAAGCAAGCCTGGATGTATTCAGATAATAAGAAACCCTTCCGAAAACCTGCTTATTTGCTTCATCCATTTCTTCAGCAACCTTGGAAATAATACCGATGCCCCAGAAATTTAAAAAGTAATTTTCCTCATATTTACCCACATCGACCTGCATTCGTTTCTGCATGATAATTTGCTCTAACGCTTCTATTGGCTTTTGGCTGATGCCAAGCGTCCGGGAAAAATCATTGCATGTTCCGCCTGGCAAAATAGCAAAAACCGGCCTGTTTTTCAATGGAACGAGGGCATTCATAATTTCAAAAACAGTTCCATCTCCCCCACCCGCAATCAGTAAATCAACTTCTTCCGCATGCTTTTCAACAAAACGTTCTCCATCCCCTTCCTTTTTGGTCTGCAAGATAGTTACCTCTTCAAATATTTCCGTTAATCTAGATTGAATTTTATCTAATTGTTGTGCCAGCTTTTGTTTTCCGGCGTTCGGGTTTATAATTAAAGCGACTTTTTTCACCATTTCCGCTCCTCACAAATCCATATTTTACTGCATCAATATGTTTAAAGTTCTCCATTACATTTATAAATAATCATAAAGTGAGACTTCATTCAACGTGAGCCTGCGCCTGTTATCTCCTGCCTAAATAAATACTTTTTCACACTCTCTTGGAAGACGTCAGTTTTACAAGCGCTTCTTCATGAAAAATACCTTTATTCCATTGTACATGAGACCTGCTGTTCTTGCTAAAACACAGCCTAAATTATTTGTAAGATGTTATTCCTTCAAAAGAAAAAAGCTGGCGAAACGTTTTCCTAGAACATTCTACCAGCTGTTAATCTATTCTTATTTAGAATTCTGTCTCTTTTACTTCTCCGGTAGTCTGATCTACCGTATACCATCCATACGTAGCGGTATGTGCTAAGCCGTCATCCTGATCAACAAGCTCATATACCTGTACCACATAGTTTCCTTCTTCATCCTGGTGACTAGTAACAACCTCTAAACTATCGTCGACCATATTTAAGTGTTCTTTAACTAATTTTTCAGCTGCTGCAGCATCAATCGATGAGGCATTCTCATCTGTATTCTCTTCTTCATTCTCTTCTGATTCCGGATTCTGATTGCTCTCAGAGTTGTCCATATCGGTATCGTCTGATGTATCACTGTCACTGGTATCTGTACCACCCTGACCAGAATTATTTTCCTCACTGTCAGGACTTACCTGATCATTTTCTTCTTCCGTTGCATTTGCTTCATTATTAGCTGTATCTTCATCTGTTGATTCATTTGTTTCTTCTGCAGCTGCTCCATCCGTATCCTGGTCTGCAGTGTCATTGTCTGTATTATTTTCCTGTTCGGTCTGATTCGAATCCGCTTCAGCCTCACTATTTGAAGTATCTCCGTCATTTTCCTCAACTGGAATATCTTCTGTTTCCACATCAGATACGATCCACTTCTCTTCATTCCAGAAAATAGAATAAGTAACGCTAAGCATATTATCCGTCTGTTCCTGCTCTACTTCATACAAATTATCTTCTGCTTTTTCTAATTCATATGTTTCTTCTTCATCAAACCAGACAGGTTCTTCGGAAGCAACTATGTAGATGGATCCCTCTTCATTCTCTTCAAAATAAGCATCTGCCATCTTTGCTGCTAAATCCTCGGACATAATGGTCGAGAATTCCTCCTGAAGCTCTTCCGGAGAATCAAAATCCGTTACTTCTCCGTCTTCCGCTGCATTTTCAATCACATTTTGGAATGCTTCATTGTAGGTTTGTAATACCTCTTCTGCTTCTTCTGCCTCTAATTCAGGGATTTCTTCTTTCTGTTCATCCGGTTCTGGCATTGGCTTTTGAGCTTCTTCGTCATCATTATTGCTGCAGGCTCCCAGCAATAATACGATAGCCGCAGCTACAGCCATCAGCCTAAACAATCTGCTTTTCACTATATTTTCCCCCATTTCTAATTTCTTCTTCTTTATCATACACCTTTTCCAGTAAATTAGAAATATCTTCAAACAGGGAAAAGTCATGCAAGCCGCTACCTTCTTTTTTCAATCGTTAACCAGGGTCTGCCTCCATCCCAATGTACCTGAACAGGGATTTTAAATGTTTCACTTAATAAAGCATCGGTTAAAACATCGTGCTTTTCTCCAGTCGCTACTAATTTTCCGTCACGAACTAAGGCCACGTGGGAAATGGCTTCTGTAATTTCTTCGATATGATGTGTAACATAAAGCAGGTGCGTATTCGCTTGTATATCGTTCATTAATTCCAGTACCTCTTCACGCGATAAAATATCTAAACCGGAGCAGGGTTCATCTAAAATCAGTATTTCCGGTTGACTCATTAACGCCCGGCCAATAAGAACTCTTCTTCTTTCCCCTTGCGAAAGCACTTGATATTTTTTTCCTTTTAAGTAGTCTAATCGAAGGTCTGAAAGAATCTGATCAGCCTGCTGCCAATCCGCTTCAGATACCTCTTCATAAATCCCAAAGGAAGCAAATTTACCGCTGATAATCACATTTTCAACCGGCTCCAGCTGGATCGTCTCTTGAAAACGCTCCAATGCACTGCTTACATAGCCGATTGATTTTCGTAATTCAGATAAATCTGTTCTTCCAAAAAGCCGATCCAGCACGGTCATTTTTCCAGACGTCGGATAATTATAACCAGTAATAATATTTAAGAGCGAGGTTTTACCTGATCCATTTAAACCTAAAATCGCCCAATGCTCTCCCTCTTTAATTTGCCAATTAATATCCTGTAAAATTTCCTGATCATTTCTGCGCCATGTTATCTCATTAAAATAAACAATGTTCTCCATTTCTTATCCCCTCTATCTAATTGAAAAGTCTGTTAATTATTCCGCTAGAATACTATAAGATGTGCTGCTTTTCTAGTAAAATGCACTTTATGATTTCTGTTGCCGCTAGTTTTTCGGTTAATTCTATCTATTTGTTTATTGTCGGCTGCTTAGGTCTTTTTCCTTCTCCACCTTAACAATTTCATAATTATCAGAATATCCAAATCATAGCACTAAGCCGCTGTCAGTTCAATCTTATTTATTGAATTGTTAAGTTTAGTCAGCAAACAGATTGATAATTCTATGAAAAGGAGTTATTTCATGCATTTATCCATGTCTTTGCAATTCAGCTTCATATATCATATCCCCTGCTCCAGAGACCAATAGCCGTACCTGTCAGCCAGATATATACCGAGGCATAGAGAATACGCTGAAGCAAACCGCCGGGCAGACTGGTCAATACAGGCTGTAAGAAAAGACTGAAAAGAGCTGCTGAAGTGACTGTCGTACAAATCATCGTCCACCAAAATAGACGCGGCATTTTTTTATAAATCGCAATACTGATTAAAATCATCGCAGGAATCTGCACAATCATTCCCGGGAGTGCTGTGAACGTATGCCAATAAAAATGAATATCTGCAGGAATGATACCAGAGATGCCATAACTCACTCCAAAAATTCCAATAAAAATACTTGCTATTTTAGCAGAACGAACCTTGGGCCATAGCGGGTACAGCAAAACAGCACCCATCAAAACAGCTAACCCGGTTAAGAAAAATGTCCAGTTCATCAGCCAATGGTAGGGTGAACAGATAGCGTAGCTTGCAAGTACATACGTATCCGTTCCACAAGCCGTTACTCCAAGGTCACTCATCGGTTGATTCATAAAGCTATAAGGAGCTGTAGTTGCCCGGATAACAACTGCTTCGATGATAAAATAAGCACTTAAAGCAATCCAGCTGAGCAGACCGATTAGAATAGATAATCTGTTAGATTTACGTAATAAAAATATTACTGCAACAGCCGCCAATGCAACAATCAGCATTGTTATTGCGTGAAATTCATAACGCATTTTCTTCTGCCTCCTCTGCTAATTGAATATATGGTCATTTGGCAAAGTTATATTCACTAATTCATATCCCTTTCTTTCTACTTACGTTGCTTCCCCCTGCAAGGATTCATTCCATTTAGTTGGAAGCTTTATTATTTGAAAAGGCCACCCTTCTTTTTTAAGGATGTCCTTTTCAAGCAAAGTATATTTAAAATGAAACTTCCCTCAGTGGGAGTTTTCCCGCCAGTCACACTGCGATAAATTAAACCTGCAAATACTGTCCTGTATATGAAGCTTTGTTTTCCTTTATCATCTCTGGTGTTCCTTCTGCAATCACCTTTCCTCCTTTTGCACCGCCTTCAGGACCTAAATCTACCACCCAGTCTGCTGCTTCGATTACCTGACTGTTGTGCTCCACCATAATCACTGTATTTCCTGCATCCACCAGCCGATTTAACAGCTTGAGCAGCTGAATCGTATCATTCGGATGCAATCCACTGGTCGGCTCATCTAATAAATATAGTGACGTCTTTTTCCCTTGCTTCATTAATTCTTTGGCCAGCTTTAATCGTTGCCCTTCTCCTCCAGATAAAGTGGTTAAGGATTGTCCCATTTTCAAATAGCCTAAACCGATTTCTGTTAGGAGCTTTAAGATGGCTTGTATCTTTTTCTCCCCTTCAAATATAGAAAGGCATTCATGGATAGAGCTTTCTAAAATATCATTGATAGAATAGCCCTGGTATTTTACTGCTAATATCTCTTGTTTAAACCTTCTCCCCAGACATTCCGGACAAACGACCTCTAAATCAGGGAAAAAGAGCATATTGGTCGTTACATAGCCAAGTCCCTGACAATTTTCACAGCGACCTCCTGCTGTATTGAAGGAGAAATGCTTTGCTGTGAGCTTCTTTTCCTTTGCTTCCGGCAGCTTAGCAAACATAGCTCGAACAGGTGTAAATAAATCAATGTAAGTTGCCATATTGGACCGTTTCATTCTGCTGAGCGGAGACTGGCCGACAATAATCATCTGATCAAAGACATCCAGACCAGTTATTTTTTCAAAGTCTTCATGGATGGCATCATTCGCTTTTGCCAGCACTTCAAATAACAGCGATGACTTTCCTGAGCCTGAAACACCAGTTACTGCGGTTAAGCAGGCTGTCGGAAAAGTTACGGTCACATCCTGAAGATTATTGGCAGCAGCGTGATGTATTGTTATCCCGGCTTCGTATTTCTTTGTCCGATTATTCATTTTCCGAGGCTTCTCTGCACGCAAATATTGCCCTGTAACTGACTTTTCCTGCTGAAGCAATTCCTGCAGTGTTCCTTGACCAACCACAGTACCTCCAAGCTTTCCAGCTCCCGGTCCAATATCAATAATATAATCTGCCTCCCGCATGACATCCACATCATGCTCAATCAACAGAACGGTATTCCCTAAATCACGCAAATGCTTTAAGATACTAATCAGGCCGGCTGTGTCCTTCGGGTGCAAACCGACTGTCGGCTCATCCATAATATATAATACACCGGTAAGTGCAGAATCTAAAAGTGCAGATAACCGAATACGCTGTGCCTCCCCGCCGGATAACGTAATCACTTGTCTATCCAGTGTCAGATAACCCAGCCCTATTTTGATAATTCGGGAAAGCTTTGTTTTTATATCCTCCACAAATGTTTCGACAAGCTGATAACTTGTCTGCTCCAGTGATGCTTCTAATTTATCTATCCAAGCTGCCATTTCCTCTAAAGAATGGACAACCAGCTGTGGAATTGTCCAGCCTTCAACGGTAACTGATCTGCTCACTTCATTTAAACGTTCTCCATGACAAACTGGACAAGTCTGCGAATAGAAATAAGCATCTGCTTCGGCTGAAGAACCATCATGCTCTGCATATCGGCGCCACATCGAGGTTAATACGCCGGGGAATTTTCCTTTTTCTACTGTTTTTGGAGGCTTTACGTTTGGAAACAGCTGCTTCACTTCATCACTTTCTACACCATAGTAAAGAATAGCCTTTTGCCCTTCATTAAAGTCCCTGATAGCTACGTTATCGGCATCCGGAAGCTGATAATATTGAAAAGCTGCTTTTAAAACAGCAATTTGATATTCGCCATAACGCCCGGCAAAAATATCCACAGCGCCATCCTCTAAAGAAAGCTCCTCATGAAAAACTGATGGCAAATGAATAGCTACTGTTTCTCCCAATCCTTTACAGTTCGAACAAGCTCCTTCGGTTGTATTATAAGAAAAGTGCGTCCGAGTCAGCTTTTCCATTTTTACATTACAATTCGGACATAAGATATATTCTGTAAAGCTATCCGCTTCTTTTTCCACGTTTCCTTCATAAGTCATTGGATTAATGCTATATTGACAGCTTGGGCATGTTCTTTCTCCATGCTTTTCAAATACCATTCTCAAGCTGGTATACATATCTGTCATCGTCCCCACTGTCGAACGTGGATTCCGATTGGTGATATGCTGATTGATACTGATTGCAGGTGATAACCCGCTGATAGAATCAACTTTGGGTTTGTTGATTCCCTGCATCCCCATTGATTCTAAATATTGACGCTGACATTCATTGAATAAGGTGTCCAGAGCAAGCGTGCTTTTCCCAGACCCAGAAGGGCCTGTAACCACAATCAGTTTGTTTTTAGGGATAGACACAGAAAGATTCTTTAGATTATTCTCCCGCGCTCCGTTTACGGTCATTACATTATGCATGTTGATATTCCTCCTCCCTGATTTTTGTTTTCTTTCTGTTTTCTGTTTTCAAGTGCAATGTTTTTTTCATGGTGACATGATGAACGATAGTTTTAATAACCAATTGCATCTTGATATCCCTCCTTTCTAACATCTATTACCATCATATAACATTTGTGCAAGTGCAAAGTTTGAGTTAAAATGATAAGCTATAATAACGTTCAATTAACCAAAACCCGTCATGGGTCTATAAGGTTTTAATCTAATCTTTGGAGGTAATCATGGAACTGCGGCCAATCGATATTGCTAAGAAACTAGATGTAGGAACAAGTGCATTAAGACACTATGAAGAATGGGGCATTGTGCCAAAAGCGATTCGGAAAGCAAATGGATATCGTGTGTACACTGAGGTCCATGAAGCTTATTTTCAGTGTATCCGGGCTATGTACCCTGGTTTTGGGATGGGGACCGTCCGCAGAGTGATGCCTCTGCTGCAGGAAAATAAATATATTGAAGCATTATGGGAAGTCAACCAAGTGCAGGCTGAGTTATTTGAAAGAAAACAGCAGGCATTGGATGCTGCTTCTATCTTAAGTCCAGATAATATACAGGATTTCATGAAAAAACAGCAAAAGAAATATTATTCGATTGGAGAAGTAGAAGACGAATTACATGTTGCTGCAACCACCCTCAGACATTGGGAAAAGGAAGGGTTAATCACTCCTGAAAGAAATCCGGAAAATGGTTATCGACTATATACAAGGGAGGATATGAGGAGAATATTGATCATCAAAACGGTACAATCCTCTGTTTATTTATTGGACACCGTACGCGATATCCTGGATAAGATACAGCATCATAGTTTAACAGATGCCAGAAAAATTGTTATTGATGCACTGGATTATATGGATTATCAAATCGAGCAGCAATTAAGAGGAGCTTATTATCTATATAGACTGATTGATTTGTTGAAGAGCAAAAATACAGCTGTTTAATCTTTTTTCTGGGAACGCTTCGTATTTTTTAACGCTGTAACACAATGCCCATAAAAATATAAAACAGATATTCCATAAAATGGAATATCTGTTTTATATTTTATTCAAATTCCCAATCTAATTGCGGTTTTTTGGTAACACAATCAATATGCACATCTGCTTTATTCATTCCGCCAAAAGTATGATTAGAGCCAAAAGCAACATGGACCGTTTCATAAGCTTTTTCATCTTCTAAAATATTTCCAGTGATTCTCGCAGCATGGTTCGTGCCAATTCCAAGCTCAGCTGCCAGACGCCCATTTCCTTCTCCAAGAAGGGTTAATAGCAATTCCCCCTGTTCTCCGGTTGCTTGAACAAGCCGTCCTTTTTCAACTGTCAAAACAACAGGCCCATCTACCAATCCTATTCCTGCCATGGACCCATTTATTTCTATTTTCCCTTCAGCCAGTCCTTCTACAGGAGCAATATATGCTTCCCCAGATGGAAGGTTTCCTGATGCTGTTTTACCGCGGAATATTCCTGTGCTTGCTATCCCATCTCTGCCTTCTAGCGGAATACGGAGTTTAAGATTTTTTTCTTTTCCAGTTGTAATGGTTACTGCTTTCGCTTTTGTCAGCTTAGCGGTCATTTCGTTTGTTTCTTTTTCTACGCGCTTGTAATCTGCACTCATTGCTCCTTGAAGAATCATATCTTCCGTAATTCCTGGCATCGTAATCACACTTACCCCATGGGCATTTGCATTTTTTCTTGCAGCCGTATGAGTAAGGGAATGCTTGGTCAGGCAGAATACAAGATCATATGAAAGCATCGCTTCAGAGATTGCTTCCGATGGTTCTTCTCCCGATTTACTGCGGTCCGACATTATTTGTAAATTTGTATTCCAGCCATCCTGCTCCAAAGCCTCATTAAATTTCTTTCCCAGAGCTTCTGTACTATGATCTGTTACCACTAAAATTATCGTATCTTTCTCTGCAAATACATTATTCTTCATTAATTTCGCAACGGTTTGCTGAAAAGAATTCATTTTACTGCCTTCTTTCTATGCCTTAAAAATTATAATCTATTTAAGTGTGCTTTTGCTGCATAAGCAGCGACTTTTCTTGGCAGAAATACCTTTAGTCCACTTGCATTTACTGCTCTCTTCTCATGCTCTTCATTGTAACCCATACAATCAAGGACAATCAAATCTGCTCCCCGGTTTTTTAAAGCTCTTGCAGCTCCTTCTATATTACTTTTTTCATAAGGAGAAGCTACTTCCACAAGCTTTTTTATTTCCGGATGATTCCACTTTTCAATCAACGAATCTCTTTGTTCTTCTAAAGGAATAATTAACCCCAGATTTCCTGACGGCATTACCTTGTGGACAGCTTGGTTTAACTCAACGTCTGGATAAATAATTGGCTTGGTCCCTTGTAAAGTTGGAAAATCTCCTGTACAAAGCATAATAATTACTTCTGTCTGTTCTTCCAACATATCTCTTTCTTCCTGGAGCAGTGGAAGAAGTTTTGATTTTCCCATTTTCACAGAGCCTCCGTTTCTGACTCTGGATATATACGTTATGTCCGAAGCATCCGGAGCAACGGTATGAAATGAATCCACATCAAGCCGGTCCAATGCTCCTTTTTCAACGATTTCTGTTTCTGATCCAAGAATTCTCTGAATAGAAGGAGTAACATCTGTACGCGGAGCTTGTCCGATAGTTAAGACGCCAACGTTTCCTTTTCCCATCTTAGGCTTTCCCTAATGTTTGCAGATGTTTCATCGATCCATAAAGTTCTTCCATACGATTATACTCTGCTTCATCATAAAATTCGATTTGCTTCTGAGTAAATTCTTTAGCTACTTCAATTGAAAAACGGACAGCCTGTGCAACATCCACTTCATGGCTTGCTCCTGTACCGCTTCCCGGAACAGCTGTCTGCGCAGTTATTGCTACACCAATAACTGGTGCATCTGTCGCAACTGATGGTTGGAGGATACTGTTAATATGGAAAACATCATTTCCATATGGAGTAATATCCTGTGTGGTGACCGCAAAAGTGACTGGTAATTCTCCCGTTGTCATCTCCATAATTCTTATTAAGTCATCGTTGAATTTTAAAACATATCCAGACTTCACAGTTGGTGACAATGCTATTCCGCGGTGATTAAATACTTTATTTCCTTTTGTCGTATCGATAGATAATACTGCATCCATCTCTGGGAATACTTCATATTGATTCATCGTCAAAATATCAACCGGTGATCCCATAAAGTCTACAGGCTTATGTGGCTGAGTTGGTGCATTTGGACAAATATGTGTGGTGATATAAATATCTCCAGGCAGGCGATCTCCTTTTTCAGCCATCGTTGCTAGTTTCAAAGCTGTTGTAACTGCTGCAGCCGCACCATCCCCATCAGAGACAAACCCGATACGATTTGGACGTGCACCAAGTCCGCCTAATCTTCCAACAATACCTAAAGAAGGCGCTTCCCCTCCGTCTATTTTTCCATTTGTTCCTTTAATCACTATTTTAATGAAATCAGTCGAACCAGCTTCTCCATTTACTGTCTCAAAACCGGCATCGCAATAAGTCATTTCATCGAACAGTTTTACAATTTTTTCACCATTGATACTTGGATTATCTAATAATTCCATAACTTCCATTGTATATTTTAAAGACATTTTATCTTCAGCTCCTTAACGTGTTTTGTATATTCTTTTAAATAATTGATTTATTGATAATTGGCTCTACCGTTTTTAATAGCTTCTGATTGTACATGGTAGAACTTAAAAGTAAGTTCTCTTTTGGTACTGACATAACAGCTATTTTTATGCCTTCTTTAATTTCTGCACTAACAAGCGGTTTCCCAGTCTCGACATCGAAAGTCATAATTAGATCAGGAAATGTTCCTTTACGCTCTCCGTTCTTTTCTGCGGTCATATATTCGTTCCAAAAAGTAAGCTCTAAATCATCAATGCGAACATAACCAACATCAAATCCACCTGTTTTATCTAATTGAAATTCATTCACTTTACCAGAATGAATAATTCTTCCTTTTAAGTACGTCACTGCTTTTTCAATCCGTTCTGGACCCTCAGGTACAGATAAAAATTCATTACCTAGTTCAATTGCCTGTGTTATTGCTCCAACTGCTGCATTTTCCTTAATATACTGTGTATCGACTGGATTTCGGCAAACACCAACCATGCCTCCTGCTTGCACTGAGATGGAGCGGACTGCACTGGAAGTAAGGTCTAATGTACCTGTGATGGAACCAGCTGCTTCTTTATCACCTTTCCCTCCAGCAAAGGTTTGAATCGATTGATAATCCGCTACTTCGGAAAGATTCATTGACCCCATGGAACCTGTTGGATGTGCTCTCCCATTGGAAGGGGCATCTACTACTGGCAAGCCAGTAGCAGCAGCTTGCAGCCAGCCATTAATCGTTGTTGAAGCACCATTTTCATTTGTCATTAATGCTGCAATCGGCTTGTCAAATTCCATTTTCATTCGATGAATTGTATTAACTAATTGATCGGAATCAACATACATTTCTTTAGCGGAAGGAGCTCCTACTAAGGAAACACAAGGAACAAATTCATTGTCCTGCAATTCATCGACTGTAATCAGCTCCGGATTCCCCAAAGCAAAAGCAAGGTCGGTCTTTTCTAAGCCGTCAGCGATCCAGCCGCCTCCACCTCCGCCAAGAATACATCCTCCATATACAGCACTGATTGCATCTTCTTTTGTCAACATTTTTCTAACCATTGTCCAATCCCCCTAATTATCTTGCTTTCCATAAAGATGAAAAGAAGCTATAAATCGCATCACCGGCGATAAATCCGGCTGCCATCGTATACATTGTATTTTCTGCCTCTTGGCCTCGAAGCTTGATAACTGCTATTCGAATAATCAGTCCGGCGATAACAGCCCAGCCGGCAAGTGGGTTAACAATCAGCAAACCTGTCGCAAATAAAACTCCCATTTGACGTTTTGGACCGCCAATAAGCTGGATAATTGCACCAGGAATGGCCCATATTAATATCATCATGCCTACATTTCCTGTCAGACCCGATTCAATTGTTGCTGCATAAACTGCATCAACAGGTGGAATGAGTCCTTGTTCAAAGAAACTCTCTGCGAATAAAAAAACAACGACAAATGCGACACCAAATCCGATAAACGCACTTTTAAGCTGTTGCTTCCTTCCAAACAATTCCTGCTCCAGAGTGGCCCCTTTTCGTAAAATAACACCTGTTTTCAAATCAAATCCCAAGTCTGCAAAAGCAGGTCCAGTCGAAGCGGTATATCCTGTTAGTAACGCAAGGGCAATCGGTGGAAATCCAATCATCATTCCGATTAATAAGAAAATCAGCGTTACTGCAAATGCAGGAAACCATCCAGAGTGCATAGCGGCAATTCCGACAATCATCTCACTGATGATAGCAGCAAGTGCAGCAAATAAAACAAATATAACAATCTGCCATACTGGCATGTCTGTCATAATTCCACCTAAAATTGCGACTACCACTGCACCTAGAGCATAAAATAGATAACCAAGTCCAAAACCAGTTTTGATATCCTTTTCTGTACGTGTATATTCACGCTCTGGAATCTGTTCATTTATTTTTCTCTGTTCTTTTCTCGATTTGACAAGGATGAAAATAAACTGTAACAGTGCTACACTTCCCGCACCAATCATCATGCCATGTGGAATATAATATGCATTTAAGTCTAATCCAAATAAAGGATCAGAATATCCCATAAGTAATAAACCTATTCCAAACATGGCAAGAGCCCAAATATTACCGATAAAAGCTACACCAAAGGCTGACATCGAGATGCCAAAGTAAGAACCAATTACCCCGCCAACAATGCCCAAACTTAAATATTTGGCTTTCTTTCCACCTTCATCTCCTGCTTTGATAGCTTCTGCAGTTGCTATTCCTGATGGCCAAGCTTCATCTGAACCAAATAACTTTGTGTCAAACACTTTATATAAGATTAAAGCATCGATAGCAAGAGCAATTCCTGAACCAATCAGCATAGGTATTATCAACTCAGGAACTCCCATTGCATAAGGTAATCCAATTGGAATCAATAAACTGTTTGCTGCGCCAAAGGTTGCAGCAGATATCGTTGTTTGCACCAAATTCTGGTTTTCCAATGTACGATATTTATAAAACATCTGCATCGGAATCCTCGCAATTAGCATTGCAATTAGAGCACCAATAATAGAGGTATTCGGAGTAATCCCCAGTGACGTAATTAACTGCATCCCAATAATCGCACCTAAAAACGCGATAATAATAGAGAATATAATAAATGTAGGATCAAACGTTTTATTCTTCATCTTTTTCCCTGCTTTCTATTAGCTGATAGGCTATCGCCTGCGCTTCGACTAAATCAATCACAGGAATTTTCACCCTTTTCTGTAAATAGTTCTTTAAACGTATTGTTGAAAAGCCTGTACAAGCGAATAAAATAACATCAGCACCCGATTCTATCTGCTCATGAACAAGTGTCAATAGTTCCTGTTTTGCGTTCTCTTTGAATAAATCTGTTGTTTTACTTAGTTTTGGTGAAGAAGTATAAGCGTGGAAACGACTTCCGAGCTCTTCTTTCATTCTTATTGGAGCCTCTTGGGTTATCCCAATAATTCCAACCTTACTCCCTACCATACTGGCAGCATGTGCACCTGAGACTCCTGCACCGATTATTGGAATATCTGTTTCCAAACGAGCTTCATCTAATGCCGGATCCGCCGCACAGCTGATGGTAATTGCATCAATATCCCTTTCTTGGGATAGCTCTTTTGCCAGAGAAACAATTTTGGGTATCGCTGCTGCTTCCGATTCATTATCATATATACCATTCGGCTGCTCTCCGATACATTTTGTTTTTGAGGCAATTTGATACAACTCTTTCATTCTTGTTCCATGCTCCATCAAAATATTTTCATTATCTGTTGATAATACTCTGATAATTCCTAACATTACTTCATCTCCTTTCCGGCTATTATAAAGAGTTATAAATTATTTTAGAATGTTAAAAATGTGCAATATATTTACAATAAATTTTCACACTTTTTTCAACTGCAAAAAAAGTGCATACGTTTTATCTTTCTAAAAATGACTAAAAATAAACTCATTATAGCTGTTATGAAATCAATTAAATGCCCTGGTTCCCAAAAAAAACTGGAGCAACACTCAAATTCTATCAGTAGAGTCTGAGTATTGCCCCGGTTTCTTTCATTTCCACAATCTTTTATTCATATCAATATTTTTTATCGTTTTATCTTTCAAGATAATTCTTTTATTTTCAAACAAAAACGCAATATAAAACCTGCTTCCGGATTACTGATATCCATATTTAACTCCTCTTCAATTTTATTAATTCGGTAATTTAAGGTACGTCTGTGAATAAATAATTTTTCAGAAGTTTTAGAGACATTTCCGTTATTATCCAAATAAACGATTAGCGTATGCAGTAAATCATCATTTTCTTCCCGAAGCAAGGGAGACAGAACTGTGTCGGTATATTTTTGCACAACATCTTCCGAGGTTAAATTAATCAATATCTCATAAATTCCTAATTGGTCTTGGATATAAACATTTTCTTCCGGTTTTACCTTTTCCCCTATTTCCATCATTTTTGTAACAGAATGCATCGACTGATCGAAGTTTTGAGGATCTGATATGCAAGAACTTATTGAAATACGAATCGGTTCTGCACTGTTTCTTGCATTATATTGTACAACAATCTGCTGCCATGCCTTAACAAGCATTGAATAATTCACCTTTTTCCCATAATGAAATGCATAAAAATAATTATGTTTTTCAAAAATTAATGTCTGACCAAATTCGAATTTCTTTATTAGAACGTCCAATTCTTTCCTGATGAGACAGGAGGAATCCACCAACAAATTCGCAGGCTGGTTCGACTGTCTTATCCATGGCGCTTGAAAGTGTACAATGGTTATTCCCTTATCTTCATTCTCCTTTAAATCATTTAAAAAAGATTCCATTAACTCTATTTCATATAGCCGATTTTTTTGATAATAAATCTGATCACTCATAAATAGTTCACTCAATTTATTACTCATTTTCTTCATAGTGACAGAATCTGTTTCGGCTAATTTTTCATCTGCATAGAGCACATGAATAATTCCAAAGATTTGATTCTTTGACGTCAAAGGAATCAGCATCCTATTTTTATATCCTTGCATTTTATAAATAATAAATGATTGATCATTGAATTCTGCTATCCATCCTTCAATGACTTTTAAATAAGAAGCAGCTTGTGGAGGAGAAAATAAAGCGTTCTTTTTCCTCCATCCATCTGTTTTAAAATAAGCAGAACGATACAAAAGTTTTCCTTCCAGATCTTCCACATAGACAGAAGCTTTCACGACTTCTGCCATACTTTCAATTGCCTGCTCCATGGAAATAAAATTTGATTCTTGTATTTGAGTAAATGGATGATGGGTTTGAATTTGCAGTTGTTTCTCTTCATATAATTTTTCATATAGAGGCATCAAAATATTGATATACGAAATATTCTTTGGAATAGATATAATCGGAAAATCTCTTCTGCTTGCCAATTCAATCATTTTTTCTGGAAGCTTATTAATAAACCTTCCAAGTTTGACTACAATCCCAGACGCACCTTTCTCAATTAAAGTACGGACAATGTCAACTTGCTTTTCTTCGTCATCCTTAATCGAATAGAAAGTAGTCATAATCAATATACCGGGTGTAACCCAATCCAGCACTTCAGGAACCTCCATTACTTCAACAGAATTAATTATATTATTTAACCCCTCATGCCCTGTAATTAGTGTTCCTTCTGATAACTCTCCAATTTTTAATGCTTCTGCAATTCTCATAAACGTACTCCTAACCATTTCCTAATCTCATTTATAATTTTCAAAACAAATTATTGGTTCACTATCTGAAATAGGATATTACAGTATCTTACCTCTTTACATTATTTGAAGTCAAATACATCAAACACTTTTATATCACATTAATAAACAGCCATGAACCTCAATAATCCTGAGTTTATGGCTGTTAGTTTCTTATTAAAGGCTGCACTAAAAATTAACCTTTTAGACAATTCCTATACTTTTTTATAAACTTCATCAAGGGAATCCAATGATTCATTTTAGTATAACTTTAGAAAAAACCTCTCAAACTCCTTCTTCCTCATCCGGCACATACTCTAAAATATCCCCTGGCTGACATTCCAAAGCCTCACAAATCTTTTCCAATGTAGAGAACCGAATCGCTTTTGCTTTTCCATTTTTCAAGATAGACAGATTTGCCATGGTAATACCAACCTTCTCTGTTAATTCCGTTACACTCATTTTACGTTTTGCCAGCATCACATCAATATGAATCACTATTGCCATATCATCACCCCTCACACGGTCAAATCATTTTCTGTTTTAATTTCTAACGCATTTTTAAACAGCTTCTGTAAAAGGGAAGCAAATACAGCAACAACAAATGAAACAAACAATGGCACCATGCCAATTATAATTACACCTGGAGCATCATCCTTCTCGGCAAACAAATAAATAAACGGCATCGTCAGAATATAAATCCCAGTAATTGTTAAGGCACATTGTTTAATCTTTTTCAGAGTAAAAACAGCCTCTTCTGAAAAGGTCTGATTTTGGTCAATCAGCCTCAGTAGTTTTAAGGCTTGGTAAAGTGCCAGATAAAATGGAATCGTTGTTAAAAAAACACCAATTACAATTGGATATATGACCCATTTAACCATCGCAGAACTATCCGAAATATCGATGATAATTTGCGGAATTAAAATAACCGATAGGGCAATCATAATTAATCCCATTAAATAAATAACTGTTTTCAAAAATGTCGTTGAGCTTTTCTGCATCATAATCACCTCGTTTATATATATATAAAATACTTCTCTTAATTAACTTTTACTTCTGGCAATTCCTTGATTACTTCCTTCCAATAACCCTTCTATCTTCGCCTGTGATTGTTTTAACATTGCTACAATCAAGAAGCTGACAATGACTAATAACAGCCAGGAGCTTACTTTTCCTAAATGTACCATGCTCCATACTTCTGCCTGGTTTGGATATTCCCATGCCTGGAAAAAGGTTGCTATATTCTCGGCTATCCATATAAAGAAACCAATCAGGAAAAAAGAAAGGACGATGGGCATACGATAGCGTTTATTGCCGACCTTATAATCCACCCATGCTCTTAAAAATACGATAAGTACTAATGCAGACAGCCACCATCTGATGTCCAGCCAATAATGATGGGTAAAGAAATTCAAATAAATTGCAGCTGCCAGCGGTCCTGCTAAAAAGATAGATGGCCATTTTACCAGCCGAACATCTAATCTTCTCCATGCCTGACACAAATAGCTGGCGACACTTGCATACATAAAACCACTGTATAGCGGAACTCCAAAAATCTTCGTAAACGCTTCTTCCGGATAGACCCATGAGCCCATATTCACTTTAAAAATTTCTAAAGTCAATCCAATGATATGAAATAAGGTAATGACGACAAGCTCTTTTTTCGTTTCTAATCCGGAGGCTATCATAAAAACCTGTGTGATGAGACAGATAACCAATAGCCAATCATATCTTGACAGGAAAGGCAGATCGATAAACTTTGTTATCGCTAAGGACGCAAAAATAATGACTGGAAAGATACAGGACAGCGCCTGTTCATAACCAAATCGGATAAGCTGTTTGATTGCTTTCATTTTCTCAATCTCCAATTTAAAATTTTATTATTAACATTGATTATAGATAACTATTTATCGAAAATCAATAAAAATATTTCAACTAAGAATAAATTTCTTCATTCCCCCTGTTATAACAGGCTATTGCATCTTTTCAAAATTAAATGGAACATTTCTGATAGAAATTATAATTAAGCAGGATACCCGCTATATGTTAAAACTATATCTACCAATATGTTTTAAGTATTTTACAGACTTTTATTATTCTGTATATAATTAATCTATTAAGCATAAGTAAATACATACTTACGAGGAGTTGCAGCGATGTTAAACATAAAATACGATATTGTAGGTTCTTTTTTAAGACCCGATGAAATCAAGATTGCCCGTGCAAAATATTTTAATGGAGAAATTGATTTGAATGCATTAAGAGAAGCAGAAGATCAGGCCATTTCCGATTTGGTGGAGAAGGAAGTGGCACACGGTCTCAAATTTGTTACAGACGGTGAGTTCAGACGCAGATGGTGGCACCTTGACTGGCTGAAAGAATTTGACGGCTTTACTACAAAGCATTTTGATAAGGTAATCAACGACGTCACGAACAAAATTGAGCTAGGATGTATTGAAGGGAAAATTTCTTATAACAAGAATAAGAATCATCCAGAAATAGAAGCCTGGGATTATTTACATAGCCTCGCTAAAAATTACGATGGCGTAGAAGCAAAAAAATCTATCTCCGGACCGAATATGATTCTGGTTGATCATTTTCTTCAGCTCGGCATCAAGGATACACCATATTATGGCACCGATATTGACCTCGTTATTGAGGATATTGGAAAAGCCTATCAGGAAGCCGTTCAGGATTTATACGATCATGGATGCCGTTACTTACAGATTGATGATACGTCATGGACCTATATGATTGATGACACATTCAATGAAAAAGTATCCGCTCTGGGTTATACAAAAGAAGAGGTTTTAGAATGGTTTAGACGAGCTTCTGCCAAGGCTTTGGAGAAAAAACCCGAAGACATGACAATTGCAACGCATTTCTGCAAAGGAAACTTTAAAGGAAACCCGCTCTTTTCAGGATTTTATGATTCAGTCGCAGAAGTTATCAGCACGATTCCTTATGACGGTTTCTTTGTGGAATATGATGATGCCCGTTCCGGTTCCTTTGCACCTTGGGAAGTGCTTAAAAATACCGGCGCTACATTTGTAGTCGGTCTTATCTCTACCAAAAATCCGGCATTGGAAGCACATGATGATATTAAGAAAAGATATTTGGAAGCCAAATCCGTCGTGGGCGATAACATTGCACTATCTCCACAATGCGGTTTTGCTTCCGTGGAAGAAGGAAATTCTATTGATGAGGAAATACAGTGGAAAAAGATTGACCTCTTAGTTTCCTGTCAGGATTTCCTCTAAAGAAGAATGCTCTCCGGAGCTGCGAAATAATAAAGCATTAGAAAGCGTGGCTGTGCCAGACTTCTAATGCTTTTTCCATCTCTAGAAATTCTAATAGATGCTCTTAGAATTTATCTCCTCTCCAGCTCTAATAAACTTTCTTTCATCGGAATACCTCCGCGAAATCCTGTCAGCTTGCCATCCTTTGCAATCACACGATGACATGGAACCAGAATCATTACTGGATTGGCGCCGATTGCGGCACCAACAGCTCGTACCGCTTTCGGTTTTTCTATTTTTTCCGCTATATTCATATACGAAACTGTTTCTCCATAAGGGATGTGCTGCAGCGCTTCCCAAACAGATTCTTGAAAAGCAGTCCCTTTTAAATCCATTGCCAAATCAAATTCTTTTCGTTCACCATCTAAATAGGAAATCAGCTGCTCTTTGTAACAATTAATTTTCCCCTCATCATGTACCAGTTCTGAGTCTGCTCTTTTTTTATCTGCCCAGGCTTCAATTTCATCTATTTCTTTATTTTGAGATCCGACATAGCATAATCCATTATCAGTTGCCGCAAGATAGAACGACCAGCCGTTATGCTCTAATTTTCCATAATAAATTGTTTCTTCTTGGTTATGCTTCATTGCAGACACCTTCTCCCTGTACGCTTTTCTAAATTGACGCGGTGTTTGTTGATTCTTTTCTTTAAAAAGTGTTGTGAAGCGAGTTGGATTTGTTATACCGATAAGATGAGCTATCTCCTTCACAGATAAATCCGTTTCTATTAAGCAGTCCTTTGCTTTTTCCAGCCGAATTTGCTGCAAATAAGCCAATGGAGTTATTCCTGTCCACCTTTTAAACACGCGATGCAAATGATAAGGACTGCCATGACACGCTTCTGCAAGCTCATTTAATGTTAAAGACGTTGCATAATTTTCTCTGATATAATTTTCCGCCTGTGTTACCCATTCTTCATCCGGAAGGCTGCTTCCTCCAGATTTACATCTCTTACATGGCCTATATCCAGCCTGTAAAGCATCTTCTGCCTTTTTGAAAATGGTAACATTATCAAAGTTGGGAACTCTTGATTTACAAGAAGGACGGCAAAAGATTTTTGTTGTTTTCACCGCATAAAAGAATTGCCCGTCATACGATTTATCATTCTCTATAATTGCCCTTCGCTGCTCTGCAGTTATTTTTGTATCCAACAGCAACCACCTCTTCTTTCATTGTACACCTGAAAGATAAGAAATAAAGAATAATCCAATTAAAAAGCAAGATATGAAAGTTTCTACTTTCCTCTTACAACTTGTTTTTGTCTGGCTTTCTGCTGGAATAAAAAGGGTATTACTAAATACAAAGCATAGGCAAAAGTCATCCAGGATGAAAAAGCAATTACCTGTGTCTCGTGTAAGTCAGGAAATATCATTTGATAATTTGAAAAAACAAAGCTATCCAATAGTAAACCAATCATGGTTCCTACAATTCCAAATCGTATCGCGGCATACTCCTTTTTATCAAATAGGGTATAAAGATAGATGACCAGCGTTAATAGAATGGCTGTTCCAACGAGAAGTGCTCCGGAACTATACATAAATGCATCTGTACCAGGCGGAAAAAGAACAGCTTCTCCAAAAATCCGGAAAAATAAGGTAGCTGCGCCCCAAACGATGACACCCCATGCTGCTGTGAACAAATAGGTTTTCATTCCGCTGCCTCCTTCTCGCTTAAATTTGTAAGAGCCTCTATAATCTGCTCAAATTCCTGATATACTTTTTCAACGGGAAAATCTTTTTGCAGTAATGCCTGCATCGCCAAGCCATCCACCATGGCATTAAACATAATTCCCCATGCTTCCATAGAAACACCATGCACCGGAGATGCCGGCCATATTTTTAATAGATTCTCGGATAATGCCTGATTTTCTGCCTGCATAATCTCTGAGAGCTGATTTCTGATCTTCTCATTTTTGAAACTGGCTGCTGTCATTAAAATAAACAGCTGATGAAAAAAAGAATTATAGGAACAGCGGCTTTTAGCCGAAGCAATCGCCTGCTTTAGCACATAGGTATTACTTTTAGAAATTTCATACCAGCTTTTTTCACATATGTCCTCGACAATGCTCAAGAGCAGCTGTTCCTTGGTCCGAAAATGGTAATAAATCGTCCCTTGAGTTACTCCGGCTGTATCTGCTACCGCTCTCAAAGTAAACTTCTCCGTCCCCTTCTCAACCAGACATTCCTTGGCATATTGAATTAACTCCTGCTTGCTGACTCCATTAGGTTTTGCCATTCGCACACCGTCCTTTTAGTTATTCAACTGACTAACTTTAAAATATCATAACCAAATACTTTTTACAATGATTCTTCCGGATGTTATTACACGACATAAAAGCCTGTTGCTATACCGAAAAAAGAATACCTTTTCGAATTGAATATTTATACAAATAAATGTATAATAATTCAAAAGCTATCGGAGGGATATTATGCTTGATAAGACGATGGAAGAATTATCTTTAAACAATTGGCAGCCTTTATCTACATTACTTTATGACGGCTGGGTGCTGAGATTTGCGAATGGTTATACCAAACGGGCGAATTCCATTCAGCCTATCCTCTATTCCACTTTAGAATTGGAGCAAAAAATAGATGCATGCGAGAAAATCTATGCAGAAAAAAATTTACGTACCACGTTTAAAATCACGCCTTTTATTCAGCCAGAAAACTTAGATGATATATTAAAGGAGCGGGCTTATTCATTGGTGGACTATACCAGTGTCCAAACTATAGCTTTAGATACTATCAGCGAGCCGGCTCTCCATAGGGTAAGAATAGATGAAAAAATAAACAGAGAGTGGCTGGATTGTTTTTGCCAACTTAATAATGTAGAAGAAAAAAATAAGGATACTATGATGCAGATGCTATCCAATATCGTAACGCAAAAGTGCTTTATATCCCTCTATTATAATGAAGAAGTAATTGCCTGCTGTCTTGGTGTTATCGAAAGGGAATACATAGGGCTTTACGATATTGTCACCGATAGTCAATACAGGAATCAAGGATTTGCCGAACAGCTGATATTGCACTTACTAAAATGGGGAAAAGATAAGGGAGCAAAATACAGTTACCTGGCTGTTTTGCTGAATAACGAATCTGCATTGCGGCTCTATTCCAAAATTGGTTTTTCAGAAGTTTACAGATATTGGTACAGAGTAAAAGAAAATAAGTAAACGCCCGTTCTTCTGCCGGAACTGCAACAGCAGATCAATAAGCTTGAAGAAGGGCCGATTGTATCTATTATTATAAATACACAATCAGCCCTTCTTTTCTTTCTAAAACAATAAATTATTTTATTATCTCAGCCGGTATCCGGCATATTACCGCTTCATAACGTTTTGAGGCTCTCCTTCTAAAAATGCCACCGTATTATCAAAAGCAATTTTAGCTCGTGCTTCCATGGCTTCATCTGTTAAAAAGCCGACATGTGGAGTTAAAATAGCATTTTTCGCATGCAATAATTTATAGTCTCCTGGAATTGGCGGTTCCATATCAAACACATCAATACCAGCTCCTGCGATTTTGCCGCTGTTCAACGCATCTGCCAACGCGTCATTATCCACAATCGGCCCCCGTGCACAATTAATTAAAACAGCTGTTTCTTTCATCAAGCTTAGTTTTTCTTTAGAAATCAGCCCCTTCGTGTTCGGCATCAGCGGCACATGTAAGGTTACAATATCTGATTGAGCCAATACCTCATCTAAATCCATATACTCCATGCCCAGTTCTACTGCTTCTGGATTGATGCTCGCCTGGTTGGAGGCAACTAATTTAGCGCCAAATGCTTTGAATAAACGGGCAGTCTCGATACCAATTTTTCCTGTACCGATAATACCGACTGTTTTTCCTTTGATTTCTTTTCCCTGAAAAGCTCCAGGGTAATCTGCAGCACGGATATCACTATTCCCCTGCGTTACGCGGCGATACAAATCCATCACCAGGCCAATGGCTAATTCAGCAACTGCCTGATTGGCATATCCAGCTGCATTACATACGAGGATATCTTGATTTTTTGCATCTGCAATCCCTACATGATCCACTCCTGTAAAAGCAACATTGATTAATTTTAAATTGTCATTTTGATTAATTACTTCTGTCGGATACGGATTATTTGCAATCATTACTACATCTGCATTCTCACTCCGTTTGGCCAGTTCTTTCGTATCGGTTGTTTTTTCATTATAGTAAACAAATTCATGCCCTTTCTTTTGGAGTGGTTCTGCTAATTTTTCAATAAGTGAATCTGGAACATTTAGCGGTTCTAATAATTTGACTAACATACCTGTCATTCAATCCTTTCTGCTATCCTTCTTAGCTGCTGGTTTAGTTTTTTTGTCTACATTTTAAACTATCTATTGTTTCATTATAATGATAAACATTATGTTAACTCAAGAAATGACCATCATTCTTTTCGGTCACATCTAATTCATTTTGAACATTGCGTCCCTTTTAATCCAGTTATGCAGCTAAATTTTAACTTCTGTTCCTATCATTTGAATACAGTAAAAACGTGCCTGTCTTCATCAATCTATTCTGCCGGATAACTGTAAACAGCTATTGTATGATGATACACTTATTAGATAAAAGCTGGAAGTACATAACATATATTTAAAGGGGATAAAACCATGTATTTTGATCGAATTGATTATCATCACGCGTCTGCTTACGAACCGTATATGCAAAAATTTCAAAAAGACGAGGAAGAACTGACAGAAACAGATATGGATGTAATTGAATATTATGCTGGAAACCATATCGGCTTCTTTCTGACCTGGATTATTCAACATCAGTTTGAAGGGGAATTGTTAAAAGAAACAGCAAATGAAGATCTCCAGGCTGTACGAAACGAAACAATGTCCGGGATAGAATTTTTTATTAAAAATTGTGATGGAAAATTCACAGAGGAAGATGTCTCTGAAGAAATTTTTCCGTTTGTAAATGCTTATTATGAAAGATACTATCTGACTGATTATGGATTATGGGTAATAGATGATTTAAAAGAAGTACCATTTGGTTTCATCGGTACATGGGAAAATTATCATGATTTCGAGTATACTATCGATCATGCCTACCAAGACTACAAAGATCAGAAACTCTATCTGAATTAAAGAAGAGCTTCTCTTAAACATACATATGTCTAAGAGAAGCTCTTCCATTCATTGATACTTTTTTTGAAGTCTCTTGTTACTCTTCTTTTACTTGAGATTCCTAAAACACATCATTTTACCGTTTCTTTTTGACTTATCAAGGCATCCTCCAGTCGATTCACTGCTACCACTAAAGCATATACAGATGCCGCAGTGATATCCTCATGAATGCCTGCTCCCCAGTAAATTTCTCCCTGATGGGAAATACCAATCTGTGCACAAGCCTCTGCAGCGGAATCTTTACCTAAAGATTGCTGTTCATAAACTTCTAAAGCATAATCGATGTCAAAATGCGCTTTTAACGCATTACTGATCGCATCCAGACTTCCGGCTCCTTTACCTTGCAGCTCGATTTGCTCCTTTTCTTTTTGGATGGTTAACGTTACTTCCTGCCCGGTTCCTTTATTAAAATAGTAATCTACTAATTCAAAGTTTGGATGATATTCCACATAATTTTCTCTAAAGACCTGATAAATTTCTTCCGCGGAAAGCTCTCTGCTTGTTTGATCAGACACTTTTTTCGTTGCATATCCCATTGCTTCGTTCATTTTATACGGAAGTTTTACGCCAAAGTTCGTTTCCAGAATATAACCGATTCCGCCTTTTCCGGACTGACTGTTGACCCGAATAACATCTGCCTGATAATTTCTGCCGATATCTACTGGATCTACTGGAATATAAGGAACATCCCACTTTTCCGTATTTGTTTCCTGACGGTATTTCATCCCTTTGGAAATTGCATCCTGATGTGAACCAGAAAAGGCTGTAAAGACAAGATCGCCGGAATACGGATGTCTTTCATGCACTTCTGTTCGAGTCAGCTTCTCATACTTTTCACGGATGGCATTCATCTGACTGAAATCCAATTCCGGATCAAACCCTTGGGAATACATATTCATTGCTAAGGTAATCAAATCGACATTCCCTGTACGCTCACCGATGCCAAATAACGTACCTTCTACTCGCTCTGCACCAGCTAAAACGCCAAATTCAGCATCACTCACGCCACTTCCACGATCGTTATGCGGATGAATCGATAAAGTAACTCCATCCCGATAAGCCAGATTTTTGTGAATATATTCAATTTGATTAGCAAAAATATGCGGCATCGCAATTTGAACAGTGGTCGGGATATTGATGATTGCTTTATGATCAGGTGTCGGCTTCCAAATATCTAACACACTATTACAAATATCTAAAGCATAATCTACCTCTGTTCCTGGAAAGCTTTCCGGACTATATTGGAAATAGATATCTCCTCCTGCTTCTTCCGCAAGCTCTTTCACTAAAACAGCTCCATTTAGAGCAATTTGTTTAATTTCCTCTTTAGATTTCTTAAATACTTGCCTGCGCTGAGCTTCCGAAGTGGAGTTATATAAATGCACGATAGCTCTTGGTGCACCTTGAATTGCTTCAAAGGTTCTGCGTATAATATGCTCTCTTGCCTGCGTGATCACCATAATTGTTACGTCATCTGGAATCATATTATTATCAATTAATTTCCGTAAAAGATTAAACTCCGTATCAGAGGCAGCCGGAAAACCAACTTCGATTTCTTTAAAGCCGATATCTACTAATAGCTGGAACAATTCCAGCTTTTCTTCCAAATTCATTGGAATAGGCAACGCTTGGTTTCCATCCCGCAAGTCCACGCTGCACCATGTTGGAGCTTTCTCCAAGGTTTCTTTCTTCACCCAGTCATAAGATATTGTCGGTGGCATAAAATATTGTTTTCCGTATTTTTGATGATTAAACATGATACATTCCTCCTCAAATTTAAATTGAAATAAAAAAAGCCTTTCTTCTCCAGCAATTCACTTTGCTAGGAGACGAAAGACTTATTCTTACGCGGTACCACCCCGATTTCATGGTAAACCAAATTACCATGCACTTATCCAGATACAGACAAAACTGTCTTATATCCTTCCCGTGTAACGGTGGGGTTCCGTCCTTAATTACTTTCTTAACTTGATTTCACTAAGGCTGCTCTAAGGCGAGTTCCCTGCTTCCCTGTCATTGCTTCTCATCAGCCAGCAACTTTCTGTAAACAAGTCAGACAAGTACTATTCCTTATCCTTGCATTCCAATTTTGATATTTTCACTATCTTATCAGATTTATCAGAGAATGGGAAGGGGGAATTTTAAAAATATTTTTTGTTGCTTGTAAATTCATATTGAAAACATCAGCTTGGCACTATTTGTATCAAATATTAAATGTTTTTTAATAACCCTCCAAATTCATAAGCAAAATTTCATTCAGGGAGTTAACACCCGTAAAATCCCCGCCTAAATAAATTCATTTATACTCTCTATTTGGAGGGAGAGGTTTACGTAAGGTTCAAATAACAGAAGATGCCTACCCTTTTTTATAGTCAGCACGGACAAAAGGCCAGCTTACTTTTCCCTGTTTCTAATCTCCTTCTCCACCTTCCGCAACGCTTTTTTAGATCCCCGCTCCAAATCATGCTGCATTTTCAGAGAATGATAATTCTCGAATAAAGTATCCATATCGTAACCTGCAGGATATAAATCCTTCCCTTTAATCTCTAAGGAGATTCGCTTTACATTCACCGTAATCAGCTCATTTTTATAAAAAACGACCACATTATATTGTGAATCAGCTCCTTCATAGATAATTCCGAAATCATCGTATTCCAACAGCTTGACCCGATCTCCTTTTTCGTACTCCGTAAATACAGCTGATTTCTGTTTAACTGTCTTAGGCTTTCTAATTTTATTATGATTAACAAGGTCAAAATGATATTCTTTATTATTCATATATTCCTTCGCTTTTTGAAGAACTTGTTCTTTCATGTTCATTTTCCTGGAGATCCACAGCGCATTACTTTCTCCTGATTTCCCCATAATCAATTTATACAGCGGCTCTAATGTTTCACTATTAAATTGCATCGCCGCATTCATGAAGTCCGGATGCATTTCTGAAAAACGCTTGATTTCACCATAGTGGGTTGTAGCTACAGTAATACAGCCCATCTGATAAAATTCTTCTAAAATAGAGATAGCAAGAGCTGCTCCTTCATTCGGCTCTGTTCCGCTGCCAATCTCATCAAAGAGTACTAAAGAATGATGATTCGCCTGCTGCATAATCTCAGCTATATTTTGCATATGAGAGGAGAATGTACTTAGCGCATTTTCCATGCTTTGATTATCGCCAATATCCACAAAAATATTTTCGAATAAGCTGATTTCCGTTTCCTTATTAGCCGTTATATGAAACCCTGACATCACAGATAATGTCAGAAGCCCAATCGTTTTTAATACAACGGTTTTTCCGCCGGCA
Source organism: Oceanobacillus oncorhynchi (assembly GCF_000821065.1). Classification (GTDB taxonomy): domain Bacteria; phylum Bacillota; class Bacilli; order Bacillales; family Amphibacillaceae; genus Oceanobacillus; species Oceanobacillus oncorhynchi. The sequence goes on along the minus strand of NZ_CDGG01000001.1, from coordinate 2,992,295 downwards.
TTTGGTCCGGTGATAATCAGGCTCCTGAAATCTTCACCTATCTCAAAATTCAAAGGCACTGCTTTCCCTGTTAACAGCGGATGTTTACAATCGATCAGTTTCATATACCCATGGTCATTCAATTTGGGCTCAATTCCGTCCGTCTGCTTACTAAATTTAGCTTTGGCAAACACCATATCATATTGGCCAATCAATTCCATATTTATTTTTAATTCGCTGATATTCTCTAAAATCATTCCCGATAAAGTTGCCAGAATTTGATATTCTTCCATCTGCTCCTCAGCTTTTAATACAGCAAGTTCATTATTTAATTTACTGACTGCAGCAGGTTCAATAAAAACCGTAGAGCCTTTGGAAGAGGTGTCTACAATGACGCCATCGACATGATGCTTATAAGCAGCTTTTACTGGAATTGTATATCGATCATCTTTTTTACTGATAAATGCTTCCTGGATATATTTTTTATACACACTGCTTTTCAAAAATCGGTTTAAACGTTCCTCCATCTTCGTCTCAACAGCTTGGATATGGTTTCGAATCCGTTTTAATTCTTTGCTTGCTGCGGAATCGATTCGATTTCCTTTTATCGAAAAATCAAGCTCTTCTTCTATACTTTGAAATACGGCCATTGAATTTGCATAAGAGGCTAATACAGGTGCAAAAAATGCTTTATCGAGCATGTATTTTTTGATTTTCCGGCAGCCCCGCAGGAAATCCGATACATTTACTAGATCATCCGGCTGTAAGATGATTCCCTTTTCTAGATTTTGCATGATATTTTCAATATTGGAAACGCCCAGGAAAGGAACACGGCTATTCGTATTCAAAATGGCCACCGCTTCCGTCGTTTCATTCAATCTGCTTTTCACCACGTTAATATTTGAGCTGGGCTTTAATTTATCCATTAACTGCATTCCCAGCCCGCTGATACAATAAGATTTGATAATTTTTTTTAGTTCATTATATTGCAGTTTATCAAAGGTTATCTCATTCATTTTTTGTTCTCCTTTACGATATGCGTTGAAGTAATCAAGTTCCTCTCTTGTTTACAAGGGAGCGTAGAATGAAGATACCTGCCCATTAGATTTCAATACGTATCTTCTCATCCATTTTGAGAATGAATTTTATCAATAAAAAAAGCCGCAGGAATACCGCAGCTTTTTTACATAATAACCCATCTGTCATGTACATCTGTTTCAGAATAACAACAGATAGCACAACGAGACAAGACGATTATGATGAGGTGCTTATAAGTTCAGCAGGTATCTTCATAGGTTGAAATAAATACATTACAAATAAAGGGTCTACTCACCCTAATTATTTCTATATTTATTTCGTTTGAAATTATCCTATTTAGAACCTACTACAATACTCACACAGCACACTCCTTATTTATTTAAATAGCATTGAAATCTAATTTATAATCACATTATACAATATTTAAAAATGAAATGGAACTGCAAATTTATATGAGATGTATTTCTTCTTACATTAGGTCAAGGCATCCCATCTCTTTTCTATTTCAAGTATTGTTTGACGTCTTCTATGGTTTCCAATTCATCTATATGATCTATTATTGCTTCCAGTGTGCTTATTTCCTGTTCGTGTATCTTTTTCTTTATATCTTCTGAAGGTGGAGCTACAAACTTTGTGATTAATCGAATTGTGGTATTGGCTATACCTTCCGCTCTGCCTTCTTCCTTCCCTTCATTCCGAAAAATCTCCGCTAATGTCATTGTCAACTCGCTTCCTTCTTGATAAGTGTTTCCTATATGGTCGATTATATCATAAAATTGTTTTTTGGTAAGATGCCGCTGGACACGGAAAATATAATAAAACAACGTCTTCAAATACGCTGTGGCTCTTGCTTGATCCTGCAGCTGCCGCAGGTAATCGACTGCCTGATAGATGGTATTTACCATGGCGTGGATATCCTTTTTGCGGATATCCCGAAACACCATCAGAATAATTCGCAGGAACACATTCAATTGGACATTTTCGTCTTTATAACCAGATACATCGTATAGAAAAAATTCATAATCAGGGACATATTTCTGCAGATCGGGCGGGAAATCCTTATACTCTTCCAGCAGGTACAAACGAAAGTTCGCTGACCATAAAAATTCCCTCTCAAGATTGAATAATTACATGTTTCGCAAATACCTTGCAGGGGTATAATAAAAGGAAAGGAGTGGATTACAAATGCATGAACAACATAATCATCACAACGCGCATCATTCCGACCATGAACATCATCAAGAGAAGCATCATGCTCATTCCCACCACGATCATCATGAGCATATGATTGCAGATTTTAAAAAGCGGTTTTACATTTCGCTTGTACTGGCACTGCCGATTATTCTGCTTTCGGATATGATTCAGTCGTTCTTTAATTATTCGCTAACATTTGCAGGGGACCATTGGGTTGAGCTCATTCTGGCATCTATTATTTTCTTCTACGGCGGCTGGCCATTTTTAACAGGTGCTGTGGACGAATTAAAACAAAAATCTCCTGGAATGATGACCCTGATTGGATTTGCAATTACTGTAGCCTATGTTTATAGTGCCGCTACTGTATTGGGTTTGGAAGGTCATGATTTATTCTGGGAATTAGCAACACTGATTGCCATTATGCTGCTGGGGCATTGGATAGAAATGAAATCTGTCAGCAAAGCCTCTGATTCCATGGAATCATTAGTAGAGCTGATGCCACAGGAGGCAACCAAAATAGACAAAACGGGCAACACCGAAGTCATCCCCGTTTCAGAGCTAAAAAAAGGGAATCATGTTCTGATTAAACCAGGTGAAAAAATACCAGCAGATGGTATCATTATTAACGGAAAATCCTCTGTGGATGAATCCATGCTGACTGGCGAATCGGTCCCTGTTGAAAAACAAGTGAAAGATGAAGCAATCGGCGGTTCAATTAACACATCTGGTTCATTGACAATTGAGGTTTCTAAAACAAGTGAAGAAGGCTATCTTTCACAGGTGGTTCAGCTTGTTAAAGAAGCACAGGAAAGTAAGTCAAAAACGCAAAAGCTTTCCGACCGTGCAGCAAAATTACTGTTTTATGTTGCTATAACTGCCGGAATCCTTACATTTGTTATTTGGATTTCTCTTGGCTATGGAATGGAAGAAGCGATGACACGAATGGTAACAGTTCTCGTTATTTCCTGTCCACACGCCTTAGGGCTGGCAATTCCTTTGGTAGTTGCCCGTTCCACTTATCTGTCAGCTCAAAACGGTTTGTTTATCCGTAATCGTGCAGGCTTTGAAGATGCACGAAAAATCGATACAGTCGTATTTGATAAAACAGGCACGTTGACCAAAGGGGAATTTGCTGTAACAGATATTATTTCCAGCAGCAATATAACCGAAAAAGAGCTTCTGCAAAAAACAGCTTCTATTGAAGCACAGTCGGAGCATCCGATTGCTGCAGGGGTTGTTGCGTCTGCGAAGAAGCAGCAAATAAACTTGACCACACCAGAAACCTTTGATTCCATAACAGGTGCAGGTGTAAAAGCAAAATTGGAAGGTTCCTGGCTTCTAGCAGTAAGCCCCGGTTATATGGATAAAAACGGAATCCCTTATGATAAAGAAGCTTTTAACCAGCTTGCTGATGCAGGTAAAACAGTAATTTTTGTTCTGGAGGAAGAACAGTTCATTGGAATGATTGCCCTTGCTGACCAAGTCAAAGCTTCCTCCAAAGAAGCTGTACGCCGTTTACATGAGCTTGGCATTGAAGCACAGATGCTGACTGGTGATAATCAGACCGTAGCGACCGGCGTGGCCAAAGAAATCGGCATTGACCACGTTATCGCTGAGGTGCTCCCAGACCAAAAAGCCGATCAAATCAAACAGCTGCAGGCAAATAAAAAAAGAACAGCGATGACCGGCGACGGCATCAATGACTCCCCTGCTTTAGCCACTGCTGATTTAGGAGTAGCAGTCGGGGCCGGTACAGATGTCGCGATGGAAACAGCTGATGTTGTCTTAGTGAATAGTGACCCGGTCGATGTTGTTTCCATCATAGAGCTTTCCCGCTCAACCTATCGCAAAATGATTCAAAACCTTTGGTGGGCAGCAGGCTATAATATTATTGCCATTCCATTAGCAGCAGGAATACTAGCCCCTTGGGGCATTGTACTAAACCCTGCCGTTGGCGCAGTATTAATGTCACTCAGTACGATTATGGTAGCGTTCAATGCCAGGTTATTGAAAAATAAACATGCCTAAAGAAGGCCTCTGCCATGTAGAAAAACGCAAATCGGCTGGCGCGTCTGATTTGCGTTTTTTCTATTCTTTCAATAATCACCTTATATCAGGATTGTTTTTATATTCCAGTCCCTTTTGATATTCCGCTTCCTGAATGTCACCCGGCACCATGCTTCCACCGGTAGCCCAAATTAAATGCGTATCTCCATCGGTCACTTTCAGTTCATTTTGAACGACATAAGAAGGTCCCATCAACCCGGTTACAGCAGAAGGTTCCAAATGAATGCCCTCTGCATCAGCCATTTCTGCAATTAGGCGGAACATTTGCTCATCACTTACCGTATAAATTCCTTCTAACAGCGGCTCCATGACTTTTCCGACAAAACCAGAGGGTCTGCCGACAGCTAGCCCATCTGCGGCTGTTTGATTGTCTAATCCAAAGTCATTGACGGAAATCTCATTATGCAGTCCTGTCATCATTCCGACCAGCATACAAGGGGAATGAGTCGGTTCTGCAAAATAACATTTTACAGCGTCACCAAAGATAACCTTCAAACCAAACGCAACACCGCCCGGGCCTCCGCCGACACCGCAAGGCAAGTAAACATGGAGCGGCTTCTCCGGACTCACTTGAATTTCCCGTTCTTCGAATTGCTTTTTCAAACGAATAGCTGCCACCGTATATCCTAAAAATAAATCCTTAGAATTTTCATCATCGATGAAATAGCTTTTCGAATCATTTTCAGCTTCTTTTCTTCCCTCTTCCACTGCCTTGCTATAATCAGATGGATGCTCCATAACCTGAACTCCGCGCGATCTTAACAAATCTTTTTTCCATTGCTTTGCATCTGCAGACATATGGACAATGACTTGAAAACCAAGCTTGGCGCTGATGACGCCGATACTCAGACCCAAATTACCTGTAGAGCCTACAAGAATCGTATACTGCGAGAAAAATTCCCGATACGTTGCTTCCGTCATTTTACTATAATCATCTGTTTCGGATAACAAATGATGCTCCTGTAACAGGGTTTCTGCATATTTGAGAACTTCATAAATACCGCCTCTGGCTTTAATCGAACCGGAAATCGGCAAATGACTATCCAGCTTTATGTAAAATGCACCAGGGATTTTTTGACCTGTAATCGTTTCGATTCTGGCCTTGATTTGATTCCCTTCTATCAGCGGTGATTCAATAATTCCCCTGTCCTTTTCCGTTTCGGGATAGGCCTTTGCTATAAAAGGTGCAAATCGTTTTAAGCGTTCCTCCGCATCTTTCATATCTTTTAATTGAAGCGGCTGGTCTTGCAATGCTTCCTTATTATCCTTCACACCTGGATTACTCCAATAAAACGGGGTGTAATTTAATATGGGGCCCAGATCCGGAAATTCTCTGATCCATTTCTCCATCGGTTTCCCCTTTACGATTGTCATTATCCTGTCACCTCTTTTTGAAAATTGTTCTGTTAAGCTAGATTATAACACTCTCCACTTAAAACAAATAATTTGATGGCAGGTATTCTATTATGTTTTTTCTTCGCTTAACCACGTTTCCCTCGTTAATTTCATTTGCATAGAATCGATCCATTCCCCTTCAAATTCCAGCTCGTTTTCATTGATGCCAACTTTCACAAAACCAATTTTTTCATAAACATGCCTCGCCCTTGGATTAAATTCCAAAACGTCCAGGGTCAGATAATGAAGTGTCGTGTTTTTAAACACATAATCGATAAGAAGCTGTGTCGCCTCTGTTCCTAAGCCGCGATTTCTCCCCTGTGGACCGATAAGTATTCTGAAATTCATACTATGCGTGGATTCGTCGTATAAATTGATTACTGCTTCGCCCACCAAAATGTCCAGGAATGAATCAACAATAGCCAAGTCCAGACGGTCCGTTTGAGTGTGTCTTGAACGGTACCAGCCAAGAATATTTTCTTCTTCCTCCTCAAAGTCAAAATCCATATCGCTTCCAGTTAATTTTAAAACTTCCTCATCCGTCAGGCATGCATTTATATGAGGAAAATCTTCTTCCTTAAATGGCCGAAGTGTAACCTTTTCACCTTTCAGCCAAGGTTTATGACTTAAATCTATCATACCGCAGCTCCCCCTTTTTCATTAACATACATGGATATAGTCCTAATTTCCAATGAAAGCCATTCTTTTTCAATCGAATTGACACAAAGAAAGTCATAGAAAAAGCACCTTGTTATCTGCCTGACTTAACAAGGTGCTCTGCTTATTTCTTAAACGCTTTATATATAAAATAACCAATGATACCAATCACTGCATAAACTGCAAAAAAGACAATAAAGCCCCATAAGCCCATGACAGCATCAGCAAATTCCATATTTCCGCGTTGTGTATAGGCCTGCTGAATCTCCACAGCAAATACAAGGACGACCATTACGGTAAATGTGTAGAGAAAAGCCAAAATGGCAATACTCCACTTTATTTTAGATAGAATTTTAAATACTACATAGACAATAAAGAAAGTTACGATTCCCAGGATACCAAAAATCCAGAAATGCAATTCTTTATCTGTCATATTCGAACCAAATGTACTGGCAATCACATCATGCATATCATTGATTAAATCGACAATCAACATAATTGCTTCCCTCATAGCAGACTCCCCTCTGTCAGAAAATGCTTATAATCATAGCCTACACGAAAACAAAAAATAATTCCTTACTTATCTCTTTAAATTTATACAGCTTTACGCAATCAAAGGAAGTATGATAATGGGGAACATGTTCATCTTGGAATAGCAATATATATATGCTTATTGTTAGGTGTGAATGTTGAGTTATTTAAAAAGATTATTTATGCCGTACACGATTTATACATAACTCGCTGTATTCATTAAGACTATATTCTTTAAGAACAGCGCTACTTATCATTTAAATAATTCCTTGGAATCGCAATATAATTTCTGCAATTAATGCCGAACCTATAAATGTTCCTAACATGACTAAGCTTGCCACAACAATCGTCTTCCATCCTAATTTCACAAAATCTGTCCACGAACGGCCGATGGCAATACCGGCATAAGCTAATATAGGCGTTGCAAGTGCGAGAAGCTCGACCTGACTCGTCCATTCAACAATTTTCTCCGAACCGGGCATCCATGGCATAGATACCAGAACGCCTATCAGTGAAATATAAGCAATACTCGGGAAGTTAACCGGTATAAGTTCTCTTAAAATAAATCCAGCTAAACAAATCAGTATGAGTGTGATCATCCCAGGAAGCGCTGTTAATGGCATAATTTCATAGCCTGCCCAATTTCCTATAAGGGCTGTAAACCCAAAAATAACTAATAATAATGTCCATTCTTGTATGTTTTTTAATAACATCATTAAGCCCTCCTTATCATTTAGACGATCTGCTTCGAGTCATCACACGGTATATTTTTTCTGTCAGCGGCAAACCAATAAACAGGCTGACCCATAGTCCAGTTGAAAGTGATAATAAATTACTTGCTCCAGCAAATGCGACAATTTGGGTCTCTAAATCTGGAAATGCAGCTACGAGCGAACCGCTGGCTGCTGCCATCATACTGCCGCTTCCTACTCCTGAGGCCATGGCAAAAGAAAGCGGATTTAACGGAGTAATCGTTGCAAGAAGACCGGAAATCAGCCCCAAGAATACGGCTCCAAAAACCGTTCCAAAAATATACATTGCCATAACACCGCGGCCTTCCGGAGAATTAACTCCAAATTTATCCATGATCAGCCCTACATTTGGCTCTCTCCCAATCGAATGAGTCATTCCAACAGCTTCTCGTTTCAACCCCAGCCAAATTGCAACAGGGAGAGCAAATAGTATTGTCCCTAAATTACCAAGTTCTTGCAAAAGCAATGCCGGACCTGCAGCAATTACTTCCGGTAAAGATGGGCCAATGATAACTCCGATTTTTGCTAATAATAAAGCAACTCCGAGCACAATAATAGGCTCTGCATTTTTTGATTGCTCTTCTTTAACCAATGGGGTAAAAAATAAAACCAGCCCGATAATTAAGGCATATAGCATAGGTAAAAGTAAAATTACTCCGGGACCGACCGTGATACTAAATTGTCCAATTGCTTCTGTTATCAAAACAATGACAAGTACGATAGCATGCAAACGCCAATCCTTCCATAACCCCATAACTGTACTGGATTTTTTACTCATTTTGGAACCCTCCTTTTAATTTTTATTCAGCAATTCTACTTGTCTTAATTGACCAATCATTTCATAGACAGCTGTAGAATCTTTATGATTCTTCCCGTTATAACTGGCGATTTGAAATAATTGGTGTGCGGATTGACTGGAGACCGTCGGGATTTGCTGACCTTCAGCAAGGTCCCGGTATAAATTCATATCTTTCATCATATTCGCTAATGAAAATTTCACATCATTAAATGTGTCTTTTAACATATTTGCTCCAAAAACATCCATTACACGTGTTTGCGCAGATCCATTTTGTAAAATAGAAGCAATTTTCTCCTTGGAAACACCCGCCTTTTCACCAGTAATAAGTGCTTCACTCAACAAGGTGATTACTCCTCCAACCACCATGTTATGACACAATTTCACAATTTGTCCTGCACCGCTTTCCCCTACGTATTCGATATTCTCCCCCACCGCTTCTAAAACAGGTAATACCTCTGGAAAAGCTTGTTCGCTTCCTCCGGCCATAATCGTCAGCGTACCATTATGAGCACCTTCCGGACCGCCGCTTAATGGGCAATCAAAATATTCTATTTCATATGTTTTAGCGATTTCATGCAATTGTCTTGTAATTGCTACATCATTTGTGCTCATATCTAAGATATAAGCCCCTTTCTTCATCACAGAAAATGCTCCCTGCTCTTGATCTGTCATTAATTGCTGAATAACGGAAGGAGACGGCAGGGATAAAATTATAACATCAACCAATTTTGCTAATGTTCTAACATTTTCAGCACCAATGGCTCCTTTATCCGTCAATGCCTGTACAAGTTCATCATTAATATCAAAAACATGTACATGATAATCTTTTTTTAATAAATTGGAAGCAATTCCAGCTCCCATTAATCCGCATCCGACGATTCCTATATTTTTCACGAAACTCTCCCTTTCCTGGTTGACTTCATTTAAATAATAGACAGACGGCGAATATCAGGTTTATTAGAATATAGATGTGCATTCCAGGATATGAGCCGTCTGTTTATTATCTTTTTATGCTTTAATATAAACAGTTTTATACTCTGTCCAAAAATCTAATGCTGTTGACCCTTGTTCACGAGGACCAATGCTGGATGCTTTTTTGCCGCCAAATGGATATTGATTTTCAAAATAATTAGACGGTATATTCACATGTGTAACCCCCGATTCAATTTCACGAATAAAATGAAACGCTTTATTCATATCATTGGTATATATCGTTGACGAAAGCCCAAATTCATTATCATTCGCCAGCTCAATTGCTTCCTCATACGTATCTACTATTGTAATTCCCATTACCGGACCAAAAATTTCTTCCCGGTTAATCGTCATTTCCTTTGTTACATTACTGAATATGGTCGGCAAGACAAAATATCCTTTGTCCTTTCCGTCGTCTGTCAAACGCTTTCCTCCATATTCCAATGTGGCTCCTTCATCTATAGCAGAGTGAACATAATGTAAATAGGTGTTTAACTGTCCTTCATCAATTACCGGGCCATTATCTACGTTCTCTGTAAATCCATCAGCAATAACTAATTTTTCTGCCCGTTTTACTAATTTTTCAATTAATTCTTTTGCGATAGACTTTAATACAATCACACGGCTGGTCCCTGTACAACGCTGTCCATTATCTAAAAACCCGCTAATCACCAGATTTTCAACCGTTTCGTCAATATTGGCATCTTCAAGAATAATAGATGGATTTTTTCCGCCCATTTCAGCCTGCATTTTTGCTCCGCGAGTCGTTACAGCTTTTCCAAGCGCCAATCCTACATCCGTTGACCCTGTAAACGATACAGCTTTGATTTTCGGATGATTTCCAATAGCGCTCCCAATCACGCCGCCAGGCCCCGTTACCATATTAATAACTCCAGCAGGTACCCCAGCCTCTTCAAATAATTCCATGATTTTCACACTAATTAGCGACGTATTGCTTGCAGGCTTAAAGACTACGGTGTTTCCTGCGATAATTGCCGGAGCTATTTTCCAAATCCCGATACCTAACGGAAAATTATAAGGAGCTATTACACCAACCACCCCGAGTGGTTCTCGAATAGTATAGCCGAAGATACCATTATCTTGAGAAGGTATGGTTTCACCTGTCAGTCTGGTTGCTTCTCCGCTAAATTGCTTCATCGCCTCAATCGTTTTACGTACTTCTCCATGTGCCTCCCGGAGTGATTTGCCAACTTCTTTTGTAATAATGACAGCCAATTCTTCCTTATTGCTTTCAAGAAGCTGAATCAAATTGAAAATGACATCCCCTCTTTTCGGAGCTGCTGTGCGCGACCATTTTAAAAAAGCGTTTTCAGAAGCTTGTATAGCTAACTCGACATCTTCCTCATTAGATTGTTGGAAAAAGCCTACTATTTCATCTGTTTTTGCAGGATTTATGCTTGCGTATGTTTCATTTGTTTTTGATGGAACCCATTCCCCATTTATAAAATTAAAATACGTATTGCTCATTTCTAAGTAGCCTCCTTTGAATACTTGATATATTTCATCTTAAAATGAAAGCGCTTAAAATTAAATAGGGCGAGCAACAAAGATTACCCATCTTTTTTGATGCTCGCCACATATAGACGAAAGGCTATCACGAAATCAATCCAATCCTTCTCATCATCAAATTGAATGTCTAATGCTTCCTCTATTTTTCGTAAACGATAGTAAAGTGTATTGGCATGTATATGCAAATGCTCAGCAGTTAGTTTATGATTTTTATTTAAATGGATAAATACTTGAAGTGTTTCAATAAAGCTTTCATCCAGTGAATATAAATGCTGCAGCTTATCATGCATAAACATTTTCAGAACATCCTCGTCTACTTCATATAAAAGCCTCTCAACTCCCAGCATAGCATATTCAACTATCTCCATCTGGTGATGTTTGGCATATCCAATGGAGCGAATAGCTTCCTGATAGGAAACAGACAGTTCCTTTATATTCGTTTCTCTGCCAATACCATAAATAACCTCCATGTTATTCCAATATTTTTTTATTTGTTTAATAAGCTCCACTAGCGTTGCATTAATTATGTCTAATAATACGGAATAATCCTAATTTTCGGTTTTTCCTGTTTTAAGCCATAAAAAAATCCTTTATAATGAATTGGTCAGGTGAATTTCTGTCCAAATCCAATATAAAGGAAACCACTTATGGACAAGAATACACGAAAAAATGCATTTGGTAAATGGATTGCACCAATAAATTTCAAAAAACTTTGCGAACAAGTAACGATTCATCAACAAGATACCTATACAAAAAAACTGACGACAGAAGCCTATTTGAAGTTGATGCTTTATGCGCAGGTTCATGAAACAGAAGGACTCCAAGCTCTAAGCGATGCACTTTTAGATGCTGATTTTCAGAAAGCGAGCGGAATAGAAAGCATTAGTGCTTCCCAGCTTTCCCGTAAAAATAATGAAATCAATCCTTCTATCTTAGCGACCCTATTTTTAGATTTGGTTTACCAGATCAAAAGCTATGAAAACAAAGCCATGAAAGGACTCCCTTTAAAGATTATTGATTCCAGTACGCTGCCCCTTAACCTCACCCGTTATAAGTGGGCTAAGTTTCGAAAAACCAAAGCGGGGGTTAAGTTACATTTGCGATTGGTTTTTATGAACCAGGATACGGTTTATCCGGAAAAAGCTGCGATAACACCAGCGAAGGAACATGACCGCAATCAATTGGAAATACTGGTGGATGATAAGGAAGCCATGTATGTCTTTGATCGTGGCTATATGGATTACGAGCGCTTTGACCGAATGACAGACGATGGTTACTTTTTCGTATCCAGACTTAAGAAAAATTCTGTCACACGGAAGGTTTACGCTTTTTCTGTTCCTTCCAACTCCAACGTGTTATCCGATCAAATGGTTTATATCGGATCCACGCAAAAGCGTTGTGAAAATGTGTTTCGTCTCCTCGAAGTAACCGATACAAAAGGAAATCAATTACGATTAATTACCAATCGATTTGATTTAGAATCCGAGGAAATAAGCAACATTTATCGTTCACGCTGGTCAATAGAGCTGTTTTTTAAATGGTTGAAACAGCACGTGAAAATCAAACACTTTTTTGGAATGAGTGAAACAGCTTTACAAAATCAAATCTATTTGGCACTTATCACCTATTGTTTACATGTACTCATTCAATTAGAAACACAGAGTGAGAAGAAATTACTCCGTATTGTTCGCTGGTTAAAGGCAGCTATATGGAAACCGGCTTATCTTTGGCTGCGTCGTTTTGAAAAGAAAACGGTCCCTTGATAAAGAAATGAGAACAGGAAACCACCAGGAATATTGGCACAAATGTATATATTTACCAAATGGGCAGAAACACCTTTATTAGGTTGTTGATTTTTTGGCGAAAATTACTGAGAACTATTTAACAGAATATTCTTATTATATTTATGCAACGCTAGTGAATAAGCTCATATAAACGATTCTTTTTTGGCTCCGGTACAATAACAATTACCTGAAAGGTACGCGTAAAAATTAAACTGTCTATTCCCAGTGACTGACTAATTCGCTCTATTGACTGGATAAATCGTTCTTTTTCTATTAATTTATCTAGCTGCCATAATGATTTATCCTTCCCTTCCATTATCATACATTGCACAGTCCAATCTTTCTTCCATTTCACATATTGTAAAGCATGCTGCAGATCTCTATCTGAAATTCCTTCCATTAACTGATTAAACACTTCTTCTCTGAAATGGATTTCTTTTTCAAAAAGCGCATTGTTTTTAACCAATTCTAATGCAATGGGAAGGCTTGCTTGTTCAATAGCAATTTTGCTCATATAAGAAAAATCATTAAAGGCTTTTTCAAATTTCAATAATCCCAGCCTTTCATTTCCTCTTACAATAGGAAAAATATTTTCTTTATCGTATTCTTTTATCTCATGATCAAACTGAACCGGCGATTCAATAATTTTTTCCAATAAAGAAATGACATTTTCAATGCCTCGCCCTTCAATAATTAATTCATAAAATTGATTATGAATAGCATACGATTGTCTCAGTAAATTATTTTTCTCCTTTAAATCCTGGTAAACATTCGAATTATCGATTGCGATAGCCGTTTGATCCGCAACCACTTCAATAACCTGCATATCCTCTTTTGTAAATATATTTTTTCGGCTGAAATTATTGACAACAACCATGCCATAGCAGCGGTTCTTATTTACAATCGGAACAACAAATGTGCTTTTTATTTTTCTTTCTTTGATTCCTTTATAATAATATTGATAGTTTTTTGCAGTCATATTTTTCATATAGTCATCAATTTCTTCTTCCGAAGTGAATAGTTTTGACTTTTTTTCTTGAAACACCCTGCCAGCAATTGATTCACCGGGAGCGAATGCAATTTTTTCAAATGCTTCCTTATTCACATCCTGCCCTTCAGCAAATTTAAGTGTTTTCGTTTTTTCATCATATAAATAGATAATAAAAACTCCTGACACATCAATTAACTCCGTGGCTGCTATAATAACACTTTTTAGGATTTCTTCTATTTTTAATGACTTTGTCAGCATTTTATTTATTTCCAGCAGTTTTTTTGCTTTATGAATATCCTTAAAGTTTTCATCCATTCATTTCACCACTTTTCCAAAAGTCTAAATAAATAATTTATTTATTATCTTATCACAATTACTTTAAAATAATTGTGATATCTCAAAGTATCACGATAAAATGCCTCGACAAACACAAAACGCCCCTGGAGTTAGATGATTCCATCTAATTCCAGGGGCTGTCGTACTATATATAAGAATTATCCCACAATGGATGCATACCATTTTTGAAACAAGGTAAAGGCTTCTTCGTCATACGCAATAAGATACACACGCATCTCATTCTCTGATAAAAAGTCATGAATGACTGAGACAGCAATGTTAAACGCTTGTTCCTTTGGATATCCATAAACGCCGGAAGAAATAAGCGGAAAAGCAATACTTTCCATTTGATACTCCTTCGCTAAAGCAAGCGAATGCTTGTAGCAGTCGGCCAATAGCTTTTCTTCATTTCTTTGCCCACCGTGCCAAACTGGTCCGACAGTATGGATAACATATTCAGCCGGCAGCTGATAGCCTTTTGTTATTTTCGCTTGACCTGTTTCACAGCCGCCAAGGTTCCGGCATTCCTCATACAGTTCAGGTCCTGCCGCCCGGTGAATTGCTCCATCAGCCCCGCCTCCTCCAAGCAAAGTAGAGTTAGCAGGATTTACAATAGCAGCTGCATTGACTTTTGTAATATCACCTTGAATGATGTTAAAAGACATAAACGTCCCTCCAGGTAAATTATTAATCCTTCTAATCTAGTTATTTCCCATTTTCATAATAGAGAAATGACTGCATAGGAAAATACAAAAAATAACATTAAAACGGATAATACTTATTGGTAGCTGGATGATTATGAAGCGTCTGTAGCTGACTTATGTAATATAATTATAAGGAAGTGAGGTTTGTGTTGCAAATAAAGATGGATTCATTTACCAGTCCTCTGGATTTGAAATCAAAAAAATCGCTCATTATTTAAACCCTATTAATGCAAGGTATCTAAATAATGAACGAATCCATTACTTGGCTAAGGTATAGATGTTTACAATTCCTTTTATATGTTCCATCGTCTTCTCTGCTGCTTCATCCGCATTCAAATGACGCCGATTATTCAATACAGTGATTAACATCCCCTGCCATACCAGCACGGTTCTCTCGTTAATAATAGCAGCTGTTTCTTCAGATAGCATACCTTCCTGAACAGACTTATACAATTCATTTCGGCTTCTCGATGAAAGGTTATAATCCGTTATAATAGTCTTTATATCTTCTGAAACCTCTCCGTATAAATCTGATTGGTAGACATTATAATAATATTTCAATAATTCTTCTGGATTTTCTCCCAGATCAGCTAAAAAGATAGCATAATAAATTTCCGGATCTTCAAAAGAATGTTTACAAAAGCTTTCCCAACTCAATAAGTATTTATCCAAAGGATTTTCTTCCTTTTCCATATATTCAGGAAGACCTTCAATATATTTATTTAAATATTTCAGTGCTGCAAAAAAGATGAGGTGAGAAACTTCCTGAAAATAATTATAGATAGTGGCACTATTATATCCTGCTTTCGTAGCAATCTCTCGTATAGTAACATTTTCAATGCCCTTTTGCTCAATAATTTCAACTGTAGCATCTACGAAATATTGCCACATGCGCTGCATTTGAATTTCTTTGTTTGACATTTGGAATCCCTCCCTTACTCTTTATTAATTATGCAGAACTACGTTACTACTATAAAGGTTTTTCAATTGGGAATCAACAATAGTCGGGAAAGAACAAACAAATGACACAAAATTGCCTATAAAAGCTATCCGTAAAACAGCAAAGCAGCATGCGCTCTTTTTTCCGCGAATGCTGCTTATACATTGAAATGTCAGTTGATCAGGCTGCCTTGATTTATTTTACATAAATACAATTTTAATTGAATCTTTACATCAAATATCAAACTGGAATTGATCAACTCCTGTTTATCAGCGTATTGACCATATATATGAAAGGCTGTTTTACTGAATTATTTATCCTTGAGATGATATCGAAATCCTGCTTATCCGGTTTTCGATTTAACCTCTTCTTCCTTTTTTACTTTCGAATATTTAAATTCACTTTTCAATGCTTTTAATATCGTATATGTCATAAATAGCATAAATATAATAAACGGAGTGGACACTACAATGACTACTGTCTTTATCGTTTCTAAGCCTCCAGCTAATATAAATACGGCTGATATACAAAAAATAACTAATCCCCAGATAAACTTTATCTTGTTATCAGGATTAATATTCCCTTCAGAGCTAAACATTGCAAGCACAAACGTGCCTGAGTCGGCTGAAGTGATGAAAAATACTAAACATAGAAGCATCATTAAAGCACTGGTTAGAGAGCTCAATGGAAAATATTCCAGGAACGAAAATAACGCCTGCGTAACATCTGTGTTGACAGCATCGCCCAGCATACTATTCCCCAGGTCATGGATGAGGTGTATACCTGCTCCGCCAAAAATGGAAAACCAAATAAAGCATAATATAGTGGGGAAGAAAAGAACTGCAATGACAAACTCCCTGATTGTCCTTCCTTTTGATATTCTGGATATAAATGCGCCAACAAACGATGCCCAGGTTAACCACCATGCAAGGTAAAATATTGTCCAATTGGAAACCCAATTTTGCTGGTCGCCATTAAAAGGAGCTAACTGTGAACTCATTGTCAATATATCACTTAAATAACTTCCTGTCCCGCTGATAAAAATATCTATTATCTGTTTTGTAGGCCCTATAAGGAAAATAAACAGCATCAAGCTAAGAGCTAACAGCATATTAAAATTAGAAAGATATTTTATCCCGCGATTGACCCCTGTAAGCGCAGATATCATAAATAATATCGTGCCAACAATGATAATAATCATTGAAACAGCTATTGTATTAGAAAATCCCCAAAGAAAATTTGCTCCCTCAGAAATTTGAATTGCTCCTAATCCAAATGCCTGAGCAATACCTATAACTGTAATGAAAATTGCATAAATATCAATTGTTTTGCCCCATGGCCCATAAATTCTATCACCCAAAACAGGGTAAAAAATAGAGCTTACTCTGGCAGGAAGATTTTTTCTAAATTGAAAGTAAGCCATTCCTAATCCAACTAAACCAAACAATGCCCATGGGTGTAATCCCCAATGAAAAAATGTATACTTTATTGAAAGTTCGGCTGACTCAGAAGTTAATCCTTCACCAACAGGCGGGGACGTATAATGCATGACGGGCTCGGCAGTCGCCCAAAAAACCAATCCAATCCCCATCCCTGCAGCAAATAACATGGATATCCAAGACAACGTACTAAATTCAGGCTGGTCCGAATCCTTTCCTAATTTTATCGAACCATATTTTGAAAACATAAGATAGATACTGGTAATTACAATTAATAAACTAACCACAAGATAAATCGGGCCAAAATAATTCACATTAAAACTCAAGAAAGCAGGAGCAGCTTTTTCCAACCACTCTCTAAATACAATACCAAAGACCATAAAGGATAATGAAATAATTAAAGAGACACGTAAAATCAAATTATTTTTAAACATAGAAATTCCTTTCTAATTCATTTTTAATGAAAACAAAGATAGGTTTCATAGCCCCGCCTTAGGTAAGCGTTTACAATTAAACATTCCTTCTTTTCTTTTTTAAGTCAGCTAACTTCCTTTCCATCTTCTGCATACTCACTTTTTATTTCAGACTCATCTTTCATTAAACCTTTTAAAATTGCGTAACACATGATTAAAATTAATAAAGCAAGCGGCGAAGTGAAGACTATAAGTACTGATTTTGCAGTCTCTAATCCTCCAGCTATAACTAAAATAATTGCATAGCTAAAAAGAACACCTCCCCAGATCAGCTTTATTCTATTAGGCGGGTTAAGGCTCCCCCCTGAACTGAACATTGCTAACACAAAAGCTCCAGAATCTGCTTGTGTGATAAAAAAGACTAAGCTTAACAGCATAACTAGAATGCTTGTGAAAGAACTCATTGGAAAATAATCAAGAAATGCAAATAACGCAGAAGTAACATTTGAACTAACAATATCTCCTAACACTGTATTCCCTAATTCATGTATCAGGTAAATACCTGTACCTCCAAATACAGAAAACCATACAAAACACATCAGTGAAGGCACAACGAGTACTGCCAGCACAAACTCTTTAATTGTTCGTCCTCTGGATACTCTTGCGATAAATGCTCCAACAAACGGAGCACATGACAGCCACCATGCAAGGTAAAACACAGTCCAATTTGAAATCCAATTTTGTTCTTCACTATTAAACGGAGCCAGTCTGGTGCTCATGGATAAAAAATCATTTAAATAACTGCCAGTACCAGTAATAAACACATCAATTATATGTTTAGCCGGTCCGAAACCAAATATAAATAATGTAATCAGAATGGCTAGTATCATATTAAAATTAGAAAGATACTTGATACCACGTTTCAGTCCGGTAACTGCAGACGTCATAAATAATATGGTACCAATGATTATAATTACTATGGAAACAGCTGTTGTATTAGATAATCCCCATAATATATTAGCCCCTTCAGAAATTTGTAGGGCTCCTAATCCAAACGAATTCGCTAAACCGATAGCAGAGATAATGATTACAAATATATCGATGGCGTTTCCGATTGGACCGTATATTCTTTCTTTTAAAAGCGGATAAAAAATAGAACTAAATCTAGCAGGCAGCCCTTTTCTAAATTGAAAGTAAGCCATACCCAGCCCAATAATCCCATATAACCCCCAAGGCTGGAGCCCCCAATGGAAGAAAGTATATTTTATCGCAGTATCCGCAGATTCTGCAGTAGAGCCTTCCCCTTGCGGCGGATATAAATAGTGAGTAATTGGTTCAGCAGTTGCCCAAAATACTAAACCTATCGCCATACCGGCTGCAAATAACATTGAGATCCATGAAACAGTGCTGAACTCAGGCTTCTCGGTATCTTTTCCTAATTTAATATTTCCAAATTTCGAAAAAGCTAAATATGCGCATATTCCGACAACGATAAAGCCTGCGAACAAATAAAAAACTCCAAAGTAATTAACGTTAAAACTTAAAAACGTTGGAGCCATTTTTTCTAACCAATTTCTAAATAAGAGACCCAGAACAATTAAACAGCAAGAAATGATTATTGAAACTCTTAAAACGATATGTTGTTTGATAATAATCCTCCTAAACCAATTTAAAAAGTTCCAACTTTCTGACTTATTTTTTTATAGTACAGCTAGATAAATGAATATATTTAGCTAGGTAATCTACTTGAAGTCATGGTCTTTCTTATTTCATTCTGCTTTCCTGAAATAAAATGAATATTAAAAGATTTTTACCCTCAAGCCATCTGTGAAAAAATCCTGCATGTATCTACACGTGCATTTCGTTTTATGACAATATTTAATTCACTAAAGAATCCAACCAAATTATTACTCTTTTATAAAACTTGAAATATATCATATCACTCTCTTAATCTTTTTTATTTCCAGCCGCGATATTGAACCGGCGCCTCAATATCATACCCTAATTCATCGGCTGCCGCTTTTGCCCAATACGGATTCTTTAGTAAGGCTCTCCCGAGTACTACCACATCTGCTCGTTCATTTTGTAATATTTCTTCCGCTTG
Organism: Oceanobacillus oncorhynchi; assembly: GCF_000821065.1. Lineage (GTDB taxonomy): Bacteria > Bacillota > Bacilli > Bacillales > Amphibacillaceae > Oceanobacillus > Oceanobacillus oncorhynchi. The sequence goes on along the minus strand of NZ_CDGG01000001.1, from coordinate 2,972,670 downwards.
TATGCCATTTGTGATCAGTCCAACAGCACCAGTAGCAATCATTGTTTCTCGTTTAATTGCTTCACATCGCGGCACTTGATAACCGGGATACGGGTTGATTTCGGCTGGCACAACACCGCCGGAACTGCAATCAATAAGATCGACACCTTGTTTTTTCATTTCATTTGTGAAATAAATCATATTTTCCAAGGTATTCCCCTCTTATGGTACTCATCAGTAGAAATTCGTACGAATACAGGTCCGCTCCATTCTTTTTTTACTGCTTCTATAATTTCAGAAAGAAAACGGTAACGATTCTCCTGTGACCCGCCATATTGATCTGTTCATTTATTTGCTAACGGGGACAAAAATTGGTTGATTAAATATCCATGCGCTCCATGTATTTCCACGACATCAAAAGCTGCTTCCTTTGCACGCCGAGCTGCTTGTCTGAATGCTTCAACTGTTCGTTCGATATCTTCGGCGTCCATTCCAATAGGAACCTTACTTTTACTGTTAAAGCGAAACGAAGAAGGAGCGAAAATGTCAGAGTCTACTACTGCCTTTCTGCCTGCATGGGCTAACTGGATACCTGCTTTTGCTCCATATGCATGTATCTGTTCATTCAAATCCTTTAACCCTTCTACATGAATATCATCCCAAATTCCTAAATCCTCCACAGAAATACGCCCTTCTGGCTGAACTGCGGTTGCTTCCGTGATAATCAGTCCAACCTGACCGACTGCCCGACTCGCTAAATGTGTCAAGTGAAAGGGTGTGATGATTCCATCTTCTTTACATGAGTACATACACATCGGTGACATAACAATTCTATTCTTTATCTCCATGCCACGAAATGTTATTGGTGTGAATAATTTGGGCATATTCAGTCTTTTGCTCTCCTTTTTCAGTTTCTCATATCGATTAACTAAATGATTCATTTTGCAGGGGTTAAAATTGTACCCCCTGCATCTAGATATTTTTTAGCGCTTCTTTTATTTCTGTCTCACCTGTAACAAGGTCAAATGCACGGTGATATGTTTTTTCTTCATTTAAAGCTGCAACAGCAGTCTGTGCTACGTCTTCTCGCGGAATTGTATCTCTAACTACATAATCTGCTGCCTTAATTTTTCCTGTACCCGGTTCATTTAACAAACCGCCCGGGTGGAGAATCGTGTAATTCAAACCACTCGCTTGAAGGAACCTGTCCGCATAATGTTTTGCAACTGGGTTACAAAATGTTTTCCAATTTGACCATTTGCTCCTATTACAAGAACTTTCATGTAATACTCCCCGCCCTCTCTTTAAATTCAGTTTAAATATGAGGTTGTTTATGCCGGCCTTTGATTCATCCCTTATTATCTCTCCAGTAATACCAGAATTTATTATTCTTAGCTAACAGATCAAAATGAACTGGCTGTAATTATTTAATTAACCAAACACCATTCCCAATATTCCGAACATTCACCATAAATCTCCTACGGTATATCCTTCTGTGAATGGATCCGTTTCATCTAAAATATACTTTGTAAATCCATAAATCCATGCTTGCCCGCCTACTTTTATGCGGATAGCATCCCTTTCCCCAACTTTTGAGGTTCCCGAAATATTTCCTTCAAAAATAATACCAATCAGCCCTTCATTTCTCCATCTGTCGCCTACTTTTAATTCTCCCTTGGCGTATTTAACAGCTATTAGGGCAGAAGTTCCAGTCCCGCATGCACATCTATCCAGAGCACCAGTCCATGTACTTTCGTCATTAAAATCAATCTCACCGGTATACATCGTATTTACAATTGTAGAATCAGCATCTGGATTATCTGTCGGCCCGTGCATTATGGAAATCGTAATCCCAATACCTGGATAATCCGGATGTTCAGGGACTTCAAGCTGTTCCTTTGCTGCTTGTGTACAAAGAGCAGAAATTCTTGTTATTTCTTTCCCTTGATCCGGTACAAGCTCAAGCCAATCAAATTGTCTGCTATTTATAATGCAATAATACATTCCGCCCCAGGCCACATCGACTTTTACTTTACCAAGGGTAGGAACATCAATCTCTGCATCGATATGGACCGCATAAGATGCCACATTATCAAAATAAACCTGCGTTACTTTACCATCTTTACAATCTGCTGTAATAGGAATGACTCCTGCAGGTGCTTCAAGAGCAAACTTTGTTACAGGCTCCTGCATTGGTATCATACCAGTTTCCAAAAGTGCTGTCGCAACACTTATTGTATTACCGCCTGACATCATAGGATATTCCAGCTGTTCCATTATAATATATCCCGCAGCTGCATCAGGATGCTTGGCAGGCACAATAAGGTTACAACAAATAGGCGGGTATCCTCTGGGCTCCCTAAGCATCAATTTTCTCAGCTGATCATCATTTTTTTCAAGCCAAAGCGCTTGCTCATATACTGATTTTCCCGGAATTGTCGGAATCCCTGACGTAACAACCCTCATAGGTAATCCGGCATGCACTTCTATCGCATCAAACGATCTTTTAATTCTCACAGGAAATCCCCCCTATAGACAGCTTTTTCATTCTTAATTATTAATCGCGTGTAACTATTTCGCAGTAACATCGATTACAAATTTACCAGCTAGTGTTTTAGACAAGAAAGCTTTTTGAGCTTCTACAATATCTTTTAATGGAAATTCTTTTGCTATGGCTGGTTTGATTTTCCCTTCTTCAATATAACGAATCAGATTCTGGAAGGCTTCTTTTGTTTGATAGGTACTACCAAACAAACTTAAATCTTTTAAATAAAGATCCCGAACATCAAGCTCTACAAGCGGCCCGCCAATTGCTCCAATAACGCCGTATTTTCCGCCTTTCTTCAAAACTTCTAAAAGCTCCGGCCACATCTTTCCGGCAGCTACGTCTAAAACGACATCCACCTTCATTTTTCCAATTTTTTCAACGTAGCTGTCCCCTCGATAGATTATTTCATCAGCGCCGTAGCTTTTAACTCTTTCTACTTTATCACTGCCGCAAACAGCAATAACCTTCGCACCTCTTACTTTCACTAACTGTACGAGTGCAGCGCCAACGCCCCCTGAAGCACCAGTTACCAGAACGACATCATCTTTTTCGACTCCCACTCTGGAAATAAGGTTTTCAGCGGTTCCATATGAACAAGGAAAAGTGGCAAGTTCCTTATCAGATAAACTGGAATTGATTACAAAAGCTTCTTCTGCCAGTACAGTTGCATATTCGGCAAAAGCACCATCACATTCTGAACCAAATGTAATTGATTCTAAACCATTTTCACTTGTTTCTCTTTGTTGAACGGAACGTATTAGTATTCTTTCGCCAAGTCTGTCTTGACTGACACCTTCTCCGACAGCTACTATAATGCCGCAGCCATCTGCTCCCTGAATCCTCGGGAACTCCATCGCCTTCCCGAGCCATGAACCATCATCTGTTACTTCTTCCTTGAATCCTGATGCTCCGCCTTCATTCGTTTCTGATTTTACACTTTTTGAATACCACCCTATACGCGTGTTCACATCTGTATTATTTACAGCTGCTCCGCCAATTTTCACCAGTACTTCTCCTGCTTTTGGAGTTGGTACATCAATATCTGTACGGTATTCTAACTTTTCAAACCCGCCATTTCCTGTTAAATATACTCCACGCATTTTTTTTGGTATTGTATTCATCGTTTCTCTCCTTTTAAAACATTTCACTATGCCAGCTAGTATTAATCTAAATTAAAAAACATTCTAAATACTTGGATGACAAAATTTCATCCAACGTATTTCTTTTCAATTCTGAGGAATAATATAAATAATATTACTCCATATTTTCTACATTTTAGGAAGTTGTTTTTTGAAATTTATTATTCCTCAGAGCTGCTTTTTAATTTCACCTTTATGAAGAAGGATAACCTTAATCCACCTCTACATACATACACTCTTTCAATTTTATATCCGTATTAGGTAATAGCTCTGGAACTACAGGCTTCTGCTGGTTAATTAATCTGCGCACTGCCAAAGCATTTTTGGGTTGATTTACGAGTAAAGCCGCCTCGATTACATTACTTTTATTTAGATAAAAATAGCTAAATTCCTTATCTTCTACATTTCCCCGTAACACTGTCGTTTCCCAATTTTTCGTATGTCCAAAATATTGTAACCGGTAATCGTATTGATCGGACCAAAAATATGGAACGGTAGAATAAGAGGTTTGCTCTCCTCCCAGCATATTTTTCGCAACACATTTACCATGATTGATTGCATGGTCCCAATGTTCTATGTGAATGTTATTTCCTAAAAATGGCCACATCGCGCAATCCCCGGCAGCATATACATTTGGTAATGATGTCTCACCAAATTCATTAACGATATAACCACGGTCAATCTGTAATTCTTTATCAAGCAATGCTGTATTTGGAATAACTCCGACACCTACAATGACTGCCTGGCATGGAATGGTTTTCCCTTTCTCTGTCAGAACTTCTTCAACCTGTGTCTCTCCATTAAATTGTACAACGGTATCTTCCATAATAGCTTCTACGCCTTCAGCTTGATGCATTTGAAGGAAATATTCTCCCATTTCGTCACCTAGAATGTGAGCTAAAGGGAGTGGTGCACGCTCCAACAAAGTTACTTCTTTACCCAGCTTTTTGAATGAAGATGCAAGCTCTGCTCCAATAAAACCTGCTCCAACAATAGCAATCTGTTGAATATCATCCAAATTCCCTCTTATTGCTTTTGCATCAGACAATGTCTTCAAATAGTGAACACCTTCCAGATCAGATCCTTGTATCGGCAACCTTCTTAAGCTGGAACCTGTCGTTAATAAAAGCTTATCCCAGTTTATTGTTTCTCCATCTGATAAAACGGCGCTTTGCTTCTCTGAATCAATCAAAACGATTTCAACACCAAGCTTCAAATCGATTTGCAGCTCTTCAAGATTTTCTTGCGTATGCAAAGCGATATCCGTTTCTGTGGATTCACCCAGCATAAATTCCTTTGAAAGCGGCGGGCGGTCATACGGCAGCTCTGTATCTCGGTCAATTAACACAATTCGGCCTTCATACTCCTCATTACGCAGCGCTTCGGCTGCATGTATTCCTGCTATACCAGCTCCGATAATCATAATCGTTTCAGCAGAATTAGTCATCTTTCATCCTCTCCAATCTTCTTTAAAACGGAATATATTTTACATTTCTGTATCATATTAAATTATTTCGCTTCATCATTCTCCATATATATCCAAAGCTTTTATCCATATCGAGCCGTCTTGTTCCATTACGTCATAGACAGACAATGGCGTAACAGCTGGCCCCTCTAATACAGAGCCGTCGCGAATGTCAAAACAAGCAAAGTGAAGCGGGCAATATAAACAATGGTCCTCTAGTTCCCCATCCACCATTTCTGAATAGGCATGCGAACAAATGCCATCTACCGCATACACGGAACCGTCTACTCTTGCCAGAACTACGGTTTCTTTTCCAAGAAATATATCAATCATTTCCCCTTCTTTAACTGAATCACTTGCTGCTGCAAAGGTATACTTATTTTCCTCTAACGGAAGGTTTTCTGTCTGATTTGTCATTTTTTTATCTCCCTCCTCGATAGCTTCTCAAAACGAAAACAGTGTTTTTGGAAGAAGGGATATAATGATGTTAAAATCGTCTCCCACCACTATATCCCTACCTATCGTTTAGTTCTTTTCCATTTCGTCCTGCACGTACTTCTTAAAATTGGCAACTCGCCAGTCAATTGGCGTCAGCGTGCCGCCATCTTTATATGATCTGGATTCATTTCCTTGCTGTGCAAGTGCGCAAGCCTCCCAATCCTCTTGACAGGTTACATCCCAGAATTCAACTGCATCATCGATATATGCGTCATCTTTTTCTAAAACATCCGGGTCAAACAACCAGTATCCTTTCACCACAGATTCATCTGCTTTAATCGGGAAGATTGCCGCAATAAATACATAGTCAGAAGCCATGCAGATATAAGAATGCGGGAAAATATGCAAATAAGCAATTTTACGCTGATCCTCTTCACTTAATCCAGGGAATACAGGCCGGTAAGCTTTCCCGTCTACATTCACGCGCTCAAATCCAGGATTTAATCCCATAGATCCAACGTGTTTGATAACCTTTGTTTCCGGCACCTCTTCATCAACCCATTGTCTAGGCTGCATTGGCGGAGTTGCTTTGCTTAATTCCGGATGAATCGTGCCGCAATGATAGCATTCCTCTGCGTTATCCATTAACAATTTCCAATTTGCTTTTACATTATAGGTTCCTGTTTTACCAATTTTCAGTCTGTGCATTTGGTATTGCTCATAAATAGACCAGGATTCTGGCAAATTAAAACTCTCTTTTAGTGAAGGAGCTTCTGAATCCGCATTGATCCAAATAAATCCATCCCATGTTTCTGTTCTTATGCTAACCAGGGAATGCTCACTTCTATCAAAGCCTTCATCTTCATCCGAAATATTTGGCGCTTTTGTCAATTCACCAGTATCCCCACTATACATCCAGCTATGATAAGGGCAGATGATTCTCCCTCTAGGGAAGTTTCCTGCCTCTGTCGTACACAAGCGGGAACCGCGATGGCGGCAGACATTATAGTACGTATTAATTTCGCCATCTGAACCGCGGGTAACAATAAAATTCTCATGTGCAATCTGAACTGTCTTATAATCGCCGCTGTTCGGGATTTCTTCTTCTCTTCCTGCAAGCAGCCATGTCTTAAACCATATTTTCTCTAACTCTTCATGAAAGTGATTCGGATCATAATAATCACTCCCTGGAGACGTAGGCTCAAACTTTGCGTAACTTGGAAAACCGCCTTCAATTGATTTCATACTATTAACCTCCCATTTTAAATAGATTTATAAGTTAAAAATTTTCAGCAATTGTTTTTGCTTGCACAAAATGCAATAAATACTCTAAAGTTCCTGTTTTCTCCCCAGTACCGGACATATAATAACCGCCAAATGGCTGGATTCCTACTAATGCTCCTGTACATTTACCGTTTAAAAATAAATTTCCGCATTCCATTTTTCTTCGAGCATAGGAGATTTGTTCACGATTGTTCGTATATAAAGCTCCTGTCAATCCAAACTGAGTATCATTATATACATCGATTCCTTCTTCAACACTCGATGCTTTGCATATAGCCAGAACCGGCCCAAAAATTTCCTCTTTCATTATCCTTGATCCTGGAGCGACATCTTTGAAAATGGTTGGCGTAATATAATACCCTTCCGTATTATCACTGTTGCCGCCAAAAGCCAGTTTTCCTTCTTCTTTCCCAATTTCTATATATTCGTTGATATTTTTAAACGCTTTATCATCAATCACAGGACCAATTGGATTATTTTCAGTACCTGGGCCGACATGAAGTTTTTTCGTACGTTCAACAATTTTATCAACCATTTCATTGTAAACGCTCTCATGAATGATAGCTCTGGAGCCCGCAGAACACTTTTGTCCTTGGTAACCAAATGCCGATGTTACAATTCCATCTGCAGCAGCGTCTAAATCTGCTGATTCATCTACAACAATACCGTTCTTTCCGCCCATTTCAGCAACAACCCGCTTTACCCAGCGTTGATTTGGTATTCTTTTATGAGCCAATTCATCGATGTGCAGACCTGCTTCCATGGAACCGGTAAACGAAATAAAATTGATATCTCTGTGTGTTACTAAATCGTCCCCTATTTCTCTGGAGGAACCTGGAATATAATTAATAACTCCATCAGGAACACCTGCTTCATGCATGATTTCCATAAATTTAGCTGCTACGATTGGAGTCAAGGAAGCTGGCTTCAATAGTACAGTATTGCCGGTAACGATGGCGGACACAGTCATTCCCGTAACAATTGCCAACGGGAAATTCCAAGGAGAAATGACAGCTCCAACCCCAAGCGGCTTATATTCAAGATGGTTTTCAATCCCCGGTATGGTAACCAGATTTTCTCCCTGTTCAAGCTCGATGGCTTTACGAGCATACATTTCCAGAAAATCAATTGCCTCGTTAATTTCTCCATCAGCTTCCGCCCAATTTTTACCTGCTTCATATATTTGCCAGGCAACCAATTCCGGTTTGCGCCGCTCCATAATTTTAGCTGCTTTGAATAAATAACGGGCCCTTTCCAGGAAAGTTATAGCGCCCCAGCCTTCATGTGCTTTTTTGGCAGCAGTTATTGCTTCTTCAATATCTTCTTTACCAGCTTGGCTAACATAACCGATCACTTCATGATGGGAAGCCGGATTATAAGAAGCCAGTTTGTTTTCTTTTGAAACTTCTTTTCCTCCAATAATCAGAGGATATTCCTTGCCAAATTCTGTTCTTACATATTCTAAATTTTTATTTAATGCTTCTCGATTTTCAGATTTTCCCCAATCTGTCGGCATATCGTTTTTAAATGGTGTGATAGGCAATAAAGACACCTCCTAAAGATTAATACATTGCAGGCTCAGACCATAATTTCACTGGAGTACCTAATCCGCGCTCTTTCGCATTTTGATAAATCTGATAGCTGTTTGCTGTATCTGTTGCGCAAATACCCAGTGTTACAAAGAAGATGCTGTCATCGTCATTTTCCCGAATAACTTTATCTCCTTTAATTACCTGACCTAATTCAATAATATCGTCCTGAGCTAATTTACCAGCTTTTGTAAGTTCAGATAAAGGATATTTATCATCTTTTAAACGGAGCTTATAATCCATGCAATATTTATTAAATCCTTCTAAAATAGCTTCGTTTTTATGATCCCACATCGACACTCCAGAGTGGAAAGATCCTTTTTTAATCCATTCTTTCGGAATATATTCATTTCCTAAGTTGACGTTTGTTGCTGTATATACAATATCAGATTGCGCTACCGCCTGTTCTACATCTTTACAGATTTCAAAATTATAGCCTAAATGCTTCCATCTATCAGCGAATTGTTTTGCGCGATCCTCATTCATGTCATATAGTCGTACGGTTTTAATATTTTTCATTACTTTGCTTGTTGCCTCGATATGAGCATTTTGAATAACACCGCATCCTACTAATCCAAGTACTTCCGAGTCTGGACGGGCACAATACTTCGCTCCTAGAGCACTGGAAGCCCCTGTACGTAAAGCGCTTACAATAGTATCATCCATAACCGCAAATGGATATCCTGTATCTTCATTATAAAGAATAATCATTCCATTTGATCTTGGTGTCTGTCTTTCTACCGGGTTCAAAGGATTACTCGGGATACCTTTAACAGCAGCAACACGCATTTCTTCTGAACGGATCAAAGCAGCGTGTACACCAATTCTTTTACCTGAGTAGTTTCCTTCTTCCCATAACAGGTGTAATAATTCTGGTTCAACCACTTTATCTTCTGCCAACCATAAATTTACTTTTTCTACATATTCCAGAATCATATCCATATCTTTTGCGCCGCTTTCAATACATTCCTCTTGAGACAACCATAAAACGTCTACTTCTTTAGAATTACTCATTAAACAAACACTTCCTTTTTTTTATTTTTTAGTTAACTTTCATTTAAGTAAAGATATTTCGTTCTTTTGGTTAATGTTCTATGCTATTTCTCATAAATCCCTTCTTTCAGATAATCAAGTTCGAAAAGTTAATTACGGTTATATTATAATCATGATTATAATATAACCGTAATTATTAATAAATGCAATACTTTATTTATTAAAAATTTATAAAAAATTATTTGTATTCAATCATGATTATGATATAATCTTGATTGTGTAAGCGATTCCAATTATATCTATTAATTACATTTAAGTCTAGTATTTGTTTTTTAAGGAAGTGATTTTAAACTTATAACTACTACTAAAATTTGTTAAAATTACCATAAGACGAGCTGGGATAATTTGTCGGATTACTTTAGGGAGTATTGAAACTGGGAGGAGATTTTTTGTTTAAGGAAAATAGCGTTCTTAGTATATCTTTAATATTAAGTATTTTGTTTGTAATCATCGGGGTTGCTTTTAATGATTGGCTAGGGCAGAAAGCATCTGTATTTTTGAATTTTACAGTCACTTATTTCAACTGGTTTTATTTACTTGTAGGCACTATATTTGTAGGGTTTTGTCTTTTTCTAATGTTTTCGAAATATGGAAAGACACGGTTAGGAAAAGACACTGATAAGCCTGCTTATAGTACGTTGTCATGGATTTCCATGCTGTTCAGTGCAGGCATGGGGGTTGGTTTGGTGTTTTGGGCAGTTGCTGAACCAGTTTCACATTATATAACACCTCCAACTGGAGAAGGTGCAACAGCAGAAGCTGCCACCGAAGCAATGAAAGCCACCTTTTTTCATTGGGGGATGCACCCTTGGGCATTATTCGGAACTGTAGCTTTAGGTTTAGCTTATTTTCATTTTCGAAAAGGGCTTCCACCTTCCATAAGTTCTATTTTTTATCCGTTGTTGGGGAATCGGATTTATGAAACTCCTGGCAAAATAATTGATATTGTTTCTGTATTTATCACTGCAGTTGGTGTAGCTAGTACATTTGGATTAAGTACTTTACAAATTAACAATGGAATGAATGCTCAATGGGGAGTGCCCATTACATTCCCTATTCAAATGCTTATCATCGGATTTGCTACTTTGTTATTTATTATTTCCTCGTGGTCAGGATTAAATCGGGGATTGAAATATTTATCTTACTTCAACATAGTACTTTTAGCTTTTGTTGTGTCTATCATACTTATCCTAGGGCCTACCAGACAAATCTTTGAAATACTGATCTCCACTACAGGAAGTTATGTAGGAAGTATACTGCCTACGAGTCTTCGGATGGAACCTTTTAATAGTGAAGGAAGCAATTGGATAGGCACATGGACGGTGTTCTACTGGGCCTGGTGGACCACATGGTCTCCTTTTGTAGGCTCATTTGTGGCCAGAATTTCGAAGGGAAGAACCATTAAGGAATTTGTTTTGGGCGTATTATTAGTACCCTCCTTGATATCCTTTATCTGGTTTTCAGTTCTCGGAGGCAGTGCTATTCATTTAATTCATGATTTAGGCAACAGCCAATTAGCGGAAACGATAAACGCAAATGTAGACGGAGCTTTGTTTGCTTTTCTAAGTGAATTCTCACTGGGCAACTTTTTAAGCATATTGGCTCTCTTGCTAATTTTTATTTTCTTTATCACCTCAGCAGATTCCGCTACATTTGTATTAGGGATGCTGAGCAGCAATGGTAAACCAAATCCGTCAAGAAATCTTAAAATAACATGGGGACTAATCACTGCAGGGTCTGCTGTCGTTTTCCTATTAGCCGGCGGACTGGAAGCAGTCAGAACAATAGCTATCGTCATAGCCACCCCATTTACCATTATTACTGTTTTTATTTGCTGGGCAGTGCTGAAAGAGTTAAGAAATGAAGATAAAATTAGACACTCTAAAATCGCAAATAAAAAATATAAAGTGGCTCGATATAGTGATTACAATTATAAATCCCGCGCTAAATAAGTGTACAAGTTATACAGAGAACATTTAGGATCAACATTGTAAAAAAAAGATTCCATCTATCAAAATATGATAGATGGAATCTTTTTGTGTTCACCATTATTTTTTGGATTGAATAAACAACAACGCCAACACAGCTCCAACGAAAGCAAACATACCTGCCCAGAAGAAGCCTTGCTGGAAACCTTCATTCAGAGCAACGACTGAATCAGCAACGTCACTCGCTCTGGTTGCTGCACCGGCAATCGCAACCATAATTGATAGACCAATGGCAGAGCCGATTTGGAAGTTCGTATTGTATAAACCGGAAGCAAGCCCTGATTTTTTGGGCTCTACTTCTGATACAGACGCTGTTGTAGAAGCTAAATAAGCAAGTGCATTTCCAAGCACTGCAACAAATGAAGGGATTAATACACTTATAAAGTAAGTGCCATCCACTGTTGCAAATTGTGAAAATAAAATATTACCCAATCCGAGAATCACAAAACCTGTAGCCATCGTCATTTTTATACCTAACTTAGCCAACACCTTTTCAGCTACGACGATCATGAAGAATGCCATAAATAATGGCACAGGCAATACTGCCATTGCGCCGGCTGTCGGAGAGTACTGTAACACTTGCTGCAGATAAAGAATCAACATATATATTAACGGGAACCATGCTGCCTGTGTTAAAAAGACACCGATATTACCAATACCTAAGTCAGGTGTTTTAAATATATTAAGTGGTAGTAGCGCTTCTTTCATCTTGGATTCTACAAGAAGGAAAATCAGAAACAGAACAACACCTGCAATAAGCGAAATCATAACATTGCTTGATGTCCAGCCGCTGTGTTCCGCTGATACAATGCCATAAACAAGCAACATCAGAGATGCTGTGACTAGAACAGCTCCGACATAATCAATACGTCCTTTCAATCGTTGACCAGATTTTTGTAATAGTTTAGGACTGAAAATCAAAACGATAATGCTCAATGGTACATAGATGAACAATGTCCAGCGCCAGCCGAGTGTCCCAGTTAAAAGTCCGCCAAATACAATTCCGAATGCCCCGCCTGCTGCCCCCGATAAGCCCCAAAAAGCAAGTGCTTTTGCTTTTTCAGCCGAGCTGAAACTAAACAGCCGCATAACCATAGATAGAGCTGAAGGGGCAATTAAAGCGGAACCCAAGCCTTGAATTCCACGGAATATATTTAGACTTAGCTCGCTCCAGGCTAAACCAGCAAATAAAGATGAAACTGCCAAAATTAGAACACCCAAGCTAAAAATACGGCGATTGCCATATAGATCGGCTAATTTACCTCCTAATAACAGGAAGCCTCCAAATATGAGCAGAAATGCACTCATTACCCATTGTAAGCTTTCTTGCGTATAACCGAGTGTTTTCTGAATGGACGGTAAAGCAATTTGGATAATAGACGCATCCATGATTACAAGGAAGTTCGCAAAACATAAGAGAAACAGTGCTTTCCACCGTTTAGGATCTAGTTGTGAGATGGTATTTGTATGTGTAGACATCGTTGTATTACCTCCAATAGTGCATGTACCTAATCATCATAAAGATGCTATTTATATATTTATCAATTGATCTTTCCCGATTCTTCTCCAGAATTTAAAGAAAGGCTCTCTTTTCTTGCCAAGCTGTGAATAATTTTCAATAATTCTCTCTACAATTTCGTATAGCTCTTCCGGCTCCAGGTCCTCTTTCAGAAGCATCCCCACTTCTGCATCAAAGCCCTTGCCCTTTCCACCTACATATAAATTGTACTGATCCTTGAATTTCATAACGCCTATATCGCTGACCATTGGTTCTCCACAGCCAATCGGACAGCCTGTATAAGCCATTTTTAATGTGAAAGGAACCTGTTTGCCGGCAAATCGTTTATTAAGTTCTTTTGCTACAGGCATCCCTTCTCTTTCTTCCCCTTTACAGAAATTGCAGGTTCTCAAGCTCTTAACGTAATTTCCCACTGGATAACAAGCCAATCCGGCACTTTCAAATTCCTTTATAATTTCTTCTTTATCACTTTCCGGTATTTCGATATAAAGCTGTTGAAAAGTGGTTAATTCCAGCTCTTCATTTTCATCCATATATTTAGAGATGGTCAGCAGCTGGTTGGCATTTAATTTTGATCCGAATCCGATACCTCCATTGACGGCGATTTTAATCTTTTTTCCATCACTCTCCATATAAACTCCCCCCTCTTTATACTTTTTCATCATTTTTATACAATACATTGGTAAGGTATTTTTAATGACAGAAAAGAAATGGACTCCATAAAGAAATAAAATCTCTTTACGGAATCCATTTCTTTCTCTTAGCTGACTTCTAACAGCTTTTTGATTTCTTCTTTATTTTGCTCAAACCCGGTCATGCTTTTCGCTTTTTTCCTTAAACCCAGCATAGACGATCGAGAAAAAACAATACCGGGAACGATTCTATTTCCTGTTATCTTTTTTAATTCCTTCTCTTTTTCGGGCTGTTTCGCTAAGTCATATTGTTTATGCGGGATTTGATGTTCTTCCAAAAAGTTTTTCAAATCCTGGCAATCTGAGCAAGTTGGTCTAGTATAAATCTCCAAATGATATGCAGTCATTTGCAAAATTACCTCCTCCAAATATGATGACATTAATTATTTACTTACTTCAATATTGAATGAATAAGTGTGTACCTTATTACCGAATTCAAATTCTGCCCAAATTTTATACATTCCCTGCTTTGGAAAATGAGCATGGAATGTGGTTGTGTCGTCAGAATCTGGATGAACATGGATATATTGTTCTGCTGCTTCATCTACAATGACTACATGCCCTAAAGCACCTAAATGCGGTTCAGGAGTTTCTCCATGCATATTAAAATCTAAGGGTACTGCTTTTCCGGTCTCTGCTTTGACGTCATCTAACGTAACGGTTTTACCATCTACTTCTTTTGTCCAATCATCATCAGGGTTTAAGGCAGCTTTTCCTGTTTCCTCCGTTCCTACTTGCACAGGACTTGGAGCTACTTGATATGCTTTTTCCTTTGGTGTAATATCAACAAAGGCTTTGTACGTACCATCCTTTAAAGGCTGGTTAATGGTATAATGACCTTCCTGCTCTTTTTCCGGATGCAAATGATAATACTGCTCTAAATCATTCGATACCATAATAAAATGCATTTCTTTTTCATGTGCTAAAGCCAGTTCCGGCGCTTTTCCGGCATTATCCTCTAAGGCGATAGATATTTTTCCGTCCTTATACGTTACATCTACTTTTACCTCTGATTCACCTGAATGATTATGGTGGTGATGGTGATGACTATGATCCATATTTACTTCCTCCTTTGATTTTTTCATATGATGATATACTGTGTTTTCATTGGTCTCGACAGATTTTATGAGGAGAACTTTATAAAAAGAGGTTACCTCTTAATTTGCCGGTGATAACTCTTCCTCTGTTACCCATTTATGGTATTGAACTTCTTCTCCAGTATCTGTGGTTTCAAAATCAACCATATAGACAGTGATTTCATCTGCCGAATCGATTTCCGCATGAGCACCGTCCATTCCTTCCATATGATCGGCATTCAATACAACCTCCGTACCAGGATCTAATGGGGCAGCATCTGGATTTTCCAACTCTTCATGGATGACCCACTTATGATTCTCGATCTTCTTTCCATCTTCTGTCGTATAAGATACGGTGTAAACCGTTGTATCAAATGCACCGGAGACTTCCGCAACAGCACCATCCATTCCTGGCATATGATCGGCACTTATGATTGCCTCACTGCCGATTTCAAATGTCGGTTCCTTTGCTTCTTGAAGACCTGCAGGGATGTCTCCAGAACTGGACATTTCTTCAGCTGAATGATCCATCCCTTTATGCTCATGCTCATCTGCGTGTTCATCGTGTCCCATTTCTCCGCTTGCCAGTGGATTTTGCCCAGTAATAATGGCAAACGCTGCGAAAACAGCCACTACATAGATAATCCCTAAGGAAACCCATTTCTTAATGGACATATTATTGGCCCCCTTTTAATTTCAATCGTTGTAATCGTAAAGCATTTAGTACAACGGATACTGAACTGAATGCCATCGCTGCTCCGGCAACCCATGGAGCGAGCAGTCCAATTGCTGCGACTGGAATGGAAGCTGAGTTATAGAAAAAAGCAAAAAACAGGTTCTGTTTGATATTACGCATTGTTTTTGCACTAATTTGTACACTGTCTGCTACGCTATTTAAATCGCCGCGCATCAGCGTAATATCCGCTGCTTCAATCGCTACATCTGTTCCTGTACCAATCGCCATGCCGATATCTGCTACAGCTAACGCTGGTGCGTCATTGACACCGTCACCAACCATGGCTACTTTTTTGCCTTCCTGCTGAAGTTTTCTAACCTCATCTGCTTTTTGCTCGGGAACGACTTCTGCGATAACACGATCTATTCCTACCTGTTTTCCAATTGCATCAGCTGTCCGCTGATTATCTCCAGTCAGCATAATGACTTCTAATCCTTGCTCGTGCATTCTTTGGATAGCTGTCTTAGAAGTCTCTTTCACAGTATCTGCCACCGCAATAACACCCGCTAATTGATTTTCCAAACCAATTAACATCGCTGTTTTCCCATCTGATTCAAGGTCTGCCATATTATCTTCTACAGAAGAGACATCAATATTCTCTCGCTTCATTAGCTTTCTTGTACCGACAAAAATCATTTTCCCATCTACAGATGCTTGAATACCGTATCCCGGTATCGCTTCAAAAGAATCGGTTTCTTGAATCTGAACGCCTTTTGCTTTTGCACCTTTTACAATTGCTTCTGCCAATGGATGTTCAGAATTATTTTCAGCAGAAGCGACGAAAGCGAGCACTTCTTCTTCTGTAAATCCTTGCTCAGGCAGAACATCTGTTAATTCAGGTTCTCCTTTGGTTACTGTTCCTGTTTTATCTAAAACAATTGTGTTCAGGTTACGTGTATTTTCTAAATACTCTCCGCCTTTAAACAAAACTCCCAGCTCTGCTGCTCTGCCTGAACCGGCCATCACAGATGTCGGAGTAGCCAGACCAAGCGCACATGGGCAGGCGATGACCAATACCGTAATCGCAGGGACTAAAGCAGAGCGTAAATCGCCAGGTGCAACAAAGAAATACCATACAAGTCCCGTCACAAGTGCTATTCCTACAACGATGGGAACAAATACGCCAGACACTTTGTCAGCAACACGCTGAATGTCGGCTTTACTTCCCTGTGCTTCCTCAACTACCTTTACAATTTGAGACAGAGCTGTATCCTTACCAACCTTGGTAGCTTCCATCGTCAGCAAGCCATTTTTATTAATAGTCGAACCAATAGCTACATCTCCTGTCTTCTTATCAACAGGAATACTTTCCCCAGTAATCATCGATTCATCAACTGCTGATTCCCCTTTTACAATTTGACCATCCACAGGGATTTTTTCACCAGGACGTACCATAACCACATCACCAACGATTACTTCTTCAATTGCAATTTCTTGTTCTTTTCCGTTTCTGATGACGCGGGCAGTTTTTGCCTGCATGCCAAGCAATTTTTGAATTGCCTGACCTGTTCTTCCTTTGGCACGAACTTCAAATAGTTTTCCAAGCAGGATTAATGTGATAATAACTGCCGCAGCTTCAAAATAAAGCTCTGGCATACCAGTCTGACCTTGTACCTGCCACTCGTAGCCGAGGAAAATACTATAAACAAAAGCAACCGTTGTTCCTAATGCAACAAGGACATCCATATTCGCACTGCCATTTTTCAATGCTTTATATGCGGATTTATAAAATTGTGCACCAACAATAAATTGGACGGGCGCCGCTAATGCCAGCTGTACCCACGGATTCATCAGCATATCCGGTGAATAGATAAACGACGTAAATTCAAAGTGTGTTACCATTGTCCATAATAAAGGAAGGGTTAAAATGGCTGAAAAAATAAATTTCCCTGTCTGATGTCGAATTTCTTCTCCTTTATTATTTGCTGTTTCTTCTTTAGATGATTGCACTTTTAAGCTGTAGCCTAATTTTTTTACAGCTTCCATCATATCGCCTGCAGTAACTTGGCCTTGGTCATAATCTACTGCTACGTTTTCTAAAGCAAAGTTGACAGAAGCGTTAGAAACACCTTCCATTTTATTTAATCGTTTTTCAATTTTATTGGCGCACGCTGCACAGGTCATACCCGATATATCAAATGTTTGCTTATCATGCGCAACATGATAGCCTAATTTTTCAATTTTATCTTCAAAATCCTGCACATTTGTTTTATCAGGATCATAAACAACCTTTGTTTTTTCAATTGCAAAGTTGACATTTGCATTTTCCACGCCTTCTATTTTGTTGAGCCCTTTTTCAATTCTATTGGCACATGCTGCACAGGTCATGCCTTGAATTTGTAAGTTTACTTCCTTTTGTGCTCCCATTTTCTCCACCTCTATTATACCCTTTGGGGTATTAAAAATTCAAAAAGGAAATCGTGCTGCTGAAAGCACGATTATCCCCTTCTTATTTAAGCGACATCATAGCCTTGTTCTTCAATTACTTCTGTAATTTCTTTTAAATTTACTTTATCAGCATGGTAGGTTACGTCTACTTTTCCATCTTCTAAATGTACTTTGACAGATTCAACTCCATCCAATTCTCCTACGTTGCCCTCAATTGAGTTGACGCAATGGCCACAAGACATTCCTTGAACATTTAACGTTTTATTTTCCATGTAAATTACCTCCTAATTTTTAATTCATCTTCATATTACCATACCCTAGATAGGTATTGTCAAGTTAAAAATTTTTACTTCATTATTTTTGAGATAGTTGTCATAAACTCTGCAACAATTTCTGGGTCTTTACTCTCTAACCTATCCATTACACATGTGTTTATATGGCTTTCCAGAAGCAGTCTTGAAACAGAATGCAATGCAGATTGCACCGCTGACATTTGCGTTAAAATATCATCACAATATACATTCCGGTCAATCATTCGTTTAACACCTTTGACCTGCCCTTCAATCCGGTTCATGCGATTCATTAAATTTCGCTGAAGCTCATCTGTCATATGCGTGCTGGAATCTTCTCCATCTTCAGCGCAACACATTTTCTTCTGTTCGATCGGAGCCATTTGTTCAGTTGTCTTACCCATATCTATTCTCCTCTCTTGTTTCAAGGATTATTGATTATTCAACCTAATCCGCTTCTAAATACCCTTATATAGTATGCAAACAAATAAAAGTCCATCTATTTTAATCAACAGGTAGTATATGTAAAATATTATTTTCTATTCTTTTTATTAATAATAGCCAGAGTGAATTATTTCAAAGCGGCTATGACAACTCCCAAAAAACGCATTACTTACTTATTATTATGCGAATAACAAATCTAACTTCCTGCTTTTTAGGAAAAGTATCTTTAGCATCGGAAATTTAATTCATTGAGTAAAATACATGTATTTTACTTTGAAACGTAATATTTTATTAAAAATGAGAAAACATTCTTATTATGAATATTCTTGATTCAATAGGTGATAAATTAAATCCATTCTCTTTTTATTCTCAAAATCTAATTGATAAAAATGGTATATATTTAGCTTTATTGTACAAGTTATTACATGAAAACCAAATCATCTATAGTAATAGGAAAACGCACTTTTTTCAGCAGAAAAAAGTGCGTTTTCTTTCCATACCTAATGATAATATAACTATCTTTACTTAAAATTATACGCTGTTACAATCTTCTCTCTATTCATAGACAAATCATTAAAGTATTCATACAGATTAATGCCTAAATAGGACCCAGAAATATTATATACTTTCTCATAACCTAAGTTATTTAGAGCCATTACCATGTTGTAGCTTCGTTGACCTGACCGGCAATGTATATATACAGGTTCATCTTTCGGAATTTCTGTTAATCTGTCTCTAAATTCACTTAAGGGAATATTTATTGCATGTTTTAGATGACCAGCATTGTACTCTCCTTTTTCACGGGCATCAATGATAAAAGCATGATTCTCCACTAACTCACGTACACAGGAAACCCTTACTTCTTTATATCGGCCTTCTAATTGATTTAATGCTACAAGCGCTGCATGATTAACAACATCTTTTGCCGTTCCCAGCATTGGAGAATACGTTAATTCAAGTTCTTTTAAATCATCTAAAGTCCCATTCATCGTGATTATCGTTGCAATGACATCGATCCGTTTATCGACATTACCTTTTCCAATCGCTTGTGCACCTAAAATCCGCCCTGTCGGGTATTCATATACTAATTTAAAATGCATTGGATTACTATTTGGCATCAAACCTACTTTATCTCTAGGCATCACATAGACAGAATCAGATGATATACCGGCTTGTTCCGCTGTTCTGACATTTAAACCAGTGGAAGCTGCATTTAAATCAAAAAGATGAATAGAGGAAGAGCCAATAACCCCTTGATTCCTGCTTCGAATTCCATACATATGATCTGCAGCTGCTCTGGCCTGCTTCTGGGCAGGTCCCGCCAGTGCTAACCTGGCCGGTTTGTGTAATAATCGATGGTATACTTCTATGGCATCTCCGACTGCATAAATATTTGGATCACTTGTAACGTAATTCGTATCCACTTTGATGGCGCCTGTTTCACCGATTTGAAGACCTGCTTCTTCCGCTAAGCGCGTTTCTGGTCTGACACCAATCGCTAAAACAACTGCCTCTGCTTTTATCCTTCTTCCAGAATTGGTCTCTACAAAACCAGCATCTATTTTTGCTAAGCCGTCATCTAAAATAAGATTGACTCCTTGGTCAACCATTTCTTTATGGAGAATCTGGGCCATATCGTAATCAAATGGAGGCATTACTTGACTGGCAAACTCTACTAAAGATATATGATAGCCTGCCAGCTTTAGATTTTCAGCAACCTCCACACCAATAAATCCCCTCCAATCACTGCAATATTTTTTATATCTTCTTGTTTTATGAAGTCATTCATATTTTCAATATCAACCACATTACGAACTGTGAACACGTTGGGATGATCGATGCCATCCAAATTTGGCCGAATTGGTTTCGCTCCAGGTGAAAGAACTAAAGAATCATACGGTTCTTCGTAAGTTCTATCCGCAATCAGATCTTTAATAGTAATTGTTTTTTTATCACGATTAATTTTCATAACCTCTTGATTTACTCTTGCTTCAATATTATATCGGTTTTTAAATATATCTGGATTCATTAAAACAAGATCTTGACTATCTTCTACAATTCCACTTAAATGATAGGGTAAGGAGCAATTCGAGAAAGATACATGCGGACCTTTTTCAAGCATAATAATTTCGGCATGTTCATCTAATCTTCTTACTCTGGCAGCAACGGATGCTCCGCCAGCAACTCCTCCAACAATTAATATTTTCTTCCCCATTGCTATCACACCTTCCGTTATTCTATTTCACCCTGCCAAGCCATCATGCCGCCAGTGATATTTATTACATCGTAACCCTGTTCAGTTAAAAAATCACATGCGGTGGAACTTCTGCCTCCGGAATGGCAAATCAAGTAATAATGTTCATTCTTGTCCAACTTTTCTAATGAATCTGCTAACTCCCCTAAGGGAATGTGTTTCGCTTCAGGGATTTTCCCCGCCGCTACCTCAATCTCTTCTCTAACATCAATTATGTTTATATGTTGGCACTGTCTTATTTTTTTCGCTAATTCGTTTACTTGTATACTTTTCATAACATCCTTCTCCATTTCTGCTTCCTCCGCGGGGTATACATATAGTGATAAAGACCCGTGAAAAACTTACTCTTGAAATGATAATAATTTATAACCGGAATCCGCAATCACTGTGAATGCTTCCATGAACTCATTCCGCCTTGTACATTCACAACCGCTTGAAAGCCTTTCCGCTTAAGAAATGATGCAGCACGGCTACTGCGCATTCCGCTTTGACAAATTAGAAATACTTCTCTATCTGAAACCAGCTCATTCCACCTGCTGTTTAGTTCGTTTAAAGGAATATTTTTCGCTTCTTTTATTTTATTTGCTTGAAATTCCCCCTTTGTTCGAACATCGATCAGCTGTATATCACTCTTTTTAAGCTTTTGCTTTAATTCCTCCGTAGTTATTTGTTTAATTCCCTTTCGTTTCAATTGATTGAGTATTATAACAAGCAGCACAAAAATCGCTATGATTGTATATATCATTTTTTTATCCTTCCTCCAATACATTTGGGGTAGTTCAGGTGCTTCGCAGTCCTTCACCTTAGCTGCGAATGCTTTATCATAATTGGTAAAAGGTAATTTATTTGTTTACACCACATCTATTTACCCCATACCCGTACGTGTATTATTATTACTTAAAAATTTTTGCTAAGATAGACTGAATTGCTTTGTCTATCCTAGCGGCTCTTCACTAATAAGTTGACTGCCTGGTCAACAAACTCGGTGGTATCTTCTCCTTCTTCTACTGCCTTTTGAACGCACTCAACAAGGTTTGAACTAACTATAACTCCCATTGTACGATCAATGGCAGTACGTGAAGCAGACAGCTGCGAAACAACATCACGACAGTCCTGACCCTCTTCCATCATTTTCAAAACGCCTCTAAGCTGCCCTTCTATACGTTTAATCCGATTTTTCATCTGGTTATTATATTCCACCATACATCGCCTCTTTCTAATTAATTTTATAAATCCCTCATATTTATCCAAGATTTCGCAGGTATTACTTTTTAAACTGGCTTTTGAGCAATGATTTGAATAACATGAGCTGTTCCACTATGAAAATTACCTTCACTGCGCTCCACTTCTCCCATAAAGAAATGAATCATTTTCCAATCTTTAAAGACTTCTAACACTTCTTGAGGGTCATATAGCATATCCTCTATTTTCGGACCGCCGCTCTCATAAGGTATTTGGTAAATAGAAAAAACCTCAGAGACATAATAGCCGCCTGGTTTAATAGACTCCTTCACATTTTCTAATACCTTATGACGCAGCTCTGAATCAAAGTGACCATATATACAAACTATTTCATCCCATTTATTTTTAGTCCAGTCAGCTTGATTTAAATCAACCATTTCAGTATTAACATGCACATTTCGTTCATCGGCGAGATTTTTCAACTTTTTGATGCCTTCTTTAGACGAGTCCCATGCAGTGACATCCAAGCCTTCTTCAGCTAAAAATACTGCATTGCGTCCTTCCCCCTCGGCAATTGCTAAAACTTCGCCTGAAAACGGATGATTTTTATGCATCTCTTTCAAGAATTCATTCGGTTCTTTTCCGTACACATATTCATTTGTATTAAATTTCACATCCCAATGATTCATCTAATTACTCCTTTCTTCATCAAAGATACCATTACTCCTATAGGTACGCCAAATGTTTTAACTTATCGGGTATTAAAACGCTATAATAAGAATTTATTTTTTATTTAACATAAGCAGGAAATACTCCCCAGATGAATATTAGAGAGTATTTCCTTTTTTAATTTTAACGTTTTTCTTTGCCATGAAAATGTTTTTTTAAAAAGGAGATTACACATCTCTCTGTTATTCCTTACTATAAATCCTTCTTAATATCTTTATATCCTTCTTTTACGTTAATGATATTTCTAAAGCCTTTTTTCTCTAACAGCCCAATTGCAATGGAGCTTCTAACCCCTGACTGACAATGAACGAATACTGGTTCATTCGTATCAAAAGGTACTTCCCTTTCTAACAATTTACCATGTGGTATATGCACAGCTTGTTTTAAATGACCTTGATTCCATTCACTCTCATTACGGACATCCAGCACATTTTTCTCTTCACCGGTGATATCTTTACTATGCACATGCTGAGAAATAACTTCATCTCCTGGTTTTACATATCCCTTTACAATGTCAAAACCAATTAATTGTAAGACATGCGCAGCATCTTGGACTGTTTGGTTATCACCTACAAGGTTAATGGGCTGATCATAATCTAAATACCAGCCGATTTGATTGATAAAGTTTTTATCAAACGGAATATTAACAGTACCATGTTGATGTCCGCCGTGATAGGCGCTTCGCGTGCGAATATCAAACGTTTGTAATGCTATGTCCTCCGCAGGATATACAATGTATGGTTTAAAATAGTCACTGCCATACTGATTAATTTTTTTCATTTGAGCAAAATGATGCGGCGGTTCCGGCTGGTCTGTTGTTAATACTGTAATAAATGTTGCTTCATCAAGTGCTTGAAATGCCCAGTTGTTTATTTTTTCATAACCTAATGTCGACATCGGAACTGCACCAAGTGATTTTCCGCAAGGGCTTCCGGCACCATGCCCTGGCCAGATTTGAATATAATCAGGTAAAGCTGTTATCTCCTGAATGGATTGATACATCTGTTTTGCACCGATTTCTGTGGAGCCGCTGACTTGTACCGCTTTTTCCAGCAAATCTGGGCGTCCAACATCCCCAACAAATAAAAAGTCTCCTGAGAATAATCCCATTGGTACAGAAGATCCGCCTCCTTTATCTATAAGCAAGAAGCTGACACTCTCCGGGGTATGTCCGGGTGTATGAATAACCTTTAGAGAAACGTTGCCAACATGAATTTCATCATTATCCTTAACGAATATCGTACCATCCGGCATATTTTTATAGCCTAAAGTGTCATCTCCTTCACCAGATACATAAATTCTTGTCTTTAATTTTGCTGCAATATCACGAATACCTGAAGCAAAGTCTGCATGAATATGTGTTTCTGCAGCATGCGTAATTATTAAGCCTTCAGCTTCTGCCACTTCAATATATTCACGAATGTCTCTTTTTGGATCAATAACAATCGCTTCCCCTGTACGCTGGCATCCAACTAAATAAGAACTTTGTGATAAATGCTGATCATAAAACTGTTTAAAAAACATAATAATTTCACTCCTTGGTTTTTAAATAAATAGATTATGTTTCGCTTTTTCTGTTTCACCGATATACGTACCTACACCGGCAAATTCAATTTCTGAGCGTAATTCTTCTTTCTTGATTCCCATGACATCCATACTCATCGTACATGCAATCAGTTTAATATCCTGCTCAATTGCTTTGTCTATTAATGCTGGCAAACTATCTACATTTTTCTGCTTCATAATAAAACGCATCATCCGGTTACCTAAACCAAGCATGTTCATTTTCGATATAGGCATGTTGACAGGAGTACGAGGTAAAAATAAATCAAATAATTTTTCCATCCCCCGTTTCTTCACTTTTTCTTTATTATTAAGCTTTAGAGCACTTAATCCCCAGAAGGTGAAGAAAATCGTTACCTCTCTGCCAGCTGCTCTTGCTCCATTAGCAATGATAAATGCCGCAAGTGCTTTATCCAATTCACCACTGAATAGTACAATTGTTGTGCCATTCGAAGTTTCTTTTATTGCCATATCCTTATTAATTTGTTCTTCTTTTTGGATAATTGCTCTAATATGCTTATTGCTTTTCTCTAATTCCACAATGGAATGACCCGTTTGAGCAGCCCAGCTTCTTACATCACTATGAAAACCAAAATCAGTAACTTTAACTTCTATTTGCTTCCCTGCATCCATTTTTTGAACTTCCGCATTTAAACTGACAATTGGTCCCGGGCATTGCATGCCGCTATAATTAACAAGCTTACGATTATCTTGAATTTTTAATTCTCTCTTTTCCTCAGCAAGAGAACTATTTTTCTCAGCAAAAGCTGAATAACCACCATCTAAATTGACAACCTCAAATCCTTTACCTGCTAAAAATTCACTTGCCTTTTGACTCCTGGCGCCAGATTTGCAATGAATATAATATGTTTTATCATTTTCAGGATATTTGTGTTCAATTTCCGATAATGGAAAATTGTACGCATATTGAATGTGACCTGCTTCATACTCCGAGGTTTCACGTACATCTAATAATTGCCCATTCTCACCTAACCTCTCTAACTCTTCTTTTGAAAAGTCATTAATATGTTTTGCTTGATAGTTTGCCATAATAATCTCCCCTTTGTATACCTATAGGGGTATAATAACTGATGATTAAAGAGATGTCAAATACCATATAGGGTATTTTATAAGCTATAATTATTTCCTAATATTAAATAAGCAAGGGGAGAGACATACAAAAATATAATAAAAATTGACAAACTGGATTAGCAGCGTGCAGGAAATTCTGAGATTACTCTCCTCAACGAGAAGGTTTAACCTCACTACTTTATTTTTTCACCTTATTTGCATAACGTCTTTTTTTGATAAAACAAGGCTTGCATTATTTTTTCTGGGTTAAATCCAGAAATCCGTTTTCCATTTATAACAGTCTGTGGTACAGATAACCTTTTTGTTTTTGAAATTAATTGATACATTGCAACAGGATTCATATCCACATTCACTTCTTTATAAGGAGCTTCAAAAGAATCCAAAAAACTTTTTACCATGCTGCATACTGGACAAAATGTTGATGTATATATCGTTATAACTTGACTCATCCCTATTCCTCCTTAATTATTAGCTGTCTGCATATTTAAAAGATAAGAACAATCAAATAATATCCGTCCAGATTTTTAAGGCAGTGGCAAAGATTAACAATGCTAATATTGCCTGTAATATTTTGATGTTCATTTTTTTCCCGGTATTTGCACCAATTGGAGCAGCAATTAAGCTGGCAATTATCATGACAGCTGCCGGCCCGTATAATACCTGATCTGTAATAATTTTTCCTATAGCTGAACCGATAGAGGATAAAAAGGTAATTGCTAATGAGGAAGCGATTGTTACCCTTGTAGGTATCTTTAATATTACAAGCATAATCGGAACAAGCAGAAATGCTCCAGCGGCACCTACAATCCCAGCTCCCAGCCCCACAATAAATGCTGATATAACTGCAATCAAATGATTAAATTCCACTTGACTATTCTCTTTATCCTCTACATGCTGCTTCGGTACAAACATCATTACTGCGGCAATAGTGGCCAGCATGGCATATACCAAATTAATATTACTATCTGATAATAAATCAGAACCAAATCCGCCTATAAAGCTTCCAACTAAAACAGAAATTCCCATCGTTAATATTAAGGATTTATTTAGATATCCATCCTTTCTATATGCCCACATGCCGCCAATTGTTGAAAAGAAAACCTGAATAGCTAAAATACCAGCAACCTCTGATGAAGATAATGAGCCTACTCCAAGCAGTACCGGAATATATAATAAAAGTGGATAATTAATAATTGAACCGCCAATACCTAACATCCCTGATACAAACGATGCAATAAGCCCGATAAAAAATAATACAATAATAAAACCTAATTCCATTTGATCACCTGTTTTCCTACCAATACTAGCAGGCTGATTTCTTATAATCTTCTAGTAAAAGCATAATGTTTGTGCGATTACTTAAAACGATAAAGTGTGTCATCCCTTTGTTATTGGAAATTTTTCTTTCGTCCATGCTACATATCTGCCTTTTACGTTCAATACATTTTTAAAATTATTTACCTGTGTCAGGCTGTCAGCAACTGCTGAACGGGCATCAGAACGACAATTGCATCAAATAAATTTTTTTAGGTAATTCTTCAATTTGATCAACATGTGTGCCTAACATAATATGGTCGCACCAGCTATTCTTCCTTCTTCCCAAATTATCGATTCACCAGTTTGTTGACAGCCAATTAAATAAGGTTTTTTGTGCTAAATTTTCATCAAAAAAGGAGCGAAAAATATGCCTTCTCCTTCATCATCTATTATTTTTCTTTGTCTGCAACTTCAAGGAATGATTCTAAATATCGGAATCCTTTTTGAATGGTTGGATCCTTCAATAAACGGTACATTCCATATAAGGAAAAATTAACAGTATTATCATTCTGTTTGTACTGTTCATTTGTCTCCTTTATAACCTTGACTGCCTTATCCAGTGGAATAATATCATTTATTCCTTTTAATGCATATTCAACAGATGCTGTATCGTTTAAAAAGTCATTAACGAACTGAGAAACTTCATCAGCCTTCTTTAATAACGGGACTAATTTAGGCAATAAATGCATCAGTTCCAGAAGGGAAGTTAAATGTTCCTGGTTAATATGCAGGTTTTCTATTTTTTCTTCTATTTCATTACTAATAGTAGATAATGATTGTTTGTCTTCGATGACATTCTCAATAAAATCCAATTTATCATCCAGCTTCTGTACTCTTGATACAAAATCAGGGAGTTTTTGGACGAGATAATATAGAGCGTCTACCTGTTCCTTTTTCTCCAGTTCTTGTATTACATCATCCATCGTGGACTGCTTTTGAGTAGTGTCCAATTTTAAAACCTCCTTTTCATGAATATACTAATATTCATAAACTTGTATTATTTCACTACATCGTTCCTTTCAACATTCCATTCCAGTACATTATTGGCAGCAGATTTTTCTTCACAATATACATACTGCTTCTTTCTTTTGATTGGTCAATTGGAAAAGTTTCTTGTGGATTTTTATCATAATCAAATTCCGCCATCACTAATTTGTTGACACCTGTCACCAATGGACAGGATGTATAACCATCATATTTTGCTTTCATCTGTCTGCCATTCATAATAGAAAGAATATTTTCAGCAACTACAGGGGCTTGTTTACGTATAGCTGCTCCTGTTTTAGACGTTGGAAGACCAGATGAATCACCAGCACTAAATATATTTTGGAACGTTTTATGTTGAAGTGTGTAAGGATCAACATCCACCCAACCAGCTGCATCTGCAAGCGGGCTGGCCGCAATAAAGCTGGGAGCCCCCATTGGCGGCGTAACATGGATCATGTCATAATTAACTTCCATTTTTTTATTTGTTTCTATATTTTCAAAGACCGCTAATTTATTCTCCCCATCTATTTCAATCAAATCTGTCATATAAGTGGTTTCGATACCTTTTCGATCAATAACCTGTTCTAATGTTTTCGCATAGGTCGGAACTGCAAAAATATTACCTGTACCAGAAATAAATTGTATGTTTGTTTTTGCGCGGACACTAGATTTGTTGAAATAATCATCTGCCAGGTACATAATTTTTTGTGGAGCTCCCCCGCACTTAATTGGGGTGCTCGGTTGAGTAAATATGGCGTTTCCACCTGAAAAGTTTCTAATATTTTCCCAAGTGCTTTCCACGAACTCGGGTGAGTAATTACTGCAGACACCATTTTTTCCAATTGCTTCTTTCAGCCCTTTAACTCTGTCCCACTTTATTTCAATACCAGCTGCTACAACTAGAAAATCATAATTAATCTGTGAGTGTGCATCTGTTATAACTGAATTTGTATCTGGGATAAATTCTGTCACATTTTCTTTAATCCATTGAACGCCGTCAGGCATAAGGGTTTCCTGTTTTCGATGAGAATCTTCTAATTTAGATTGACCGCCGCCAACTAACGTCCATAAAGGCTGATAATAATGGTCCTCTGAAGGATCAATAATCATTATATTTTCTTTTAAATAAGGTGCATTTCGAATGATTCGAGATGCAATGGAAATCCCCGCTGAACCCGCACCAACAATAACAATTTTTGAAAATTTACTTTCACTCAATTTTTCTCCCTCCTAATTAGTCGTTTTAAAGATAGGTTGAAAAAATTCTACTTAATTAATCAAAGCTTCTCAGGTTACATTACTTTGATCAGCTTTATCTGAGAAATCGATTAATCATAAATTTGCTGTTATTATTATCCTACTATATAAAAACCTTTATAAATTATAGAAGAATGTTATGGGCCATAATATTTTATTATTCTTTAAAGGAAAAACCGTTTTCACAATAAAACCCGGTTTAAAAATACATTTGGCTCTTCAGGTTACATTGTCAATGCCAGCTCTAAATCAAGCTCTAACAGTATTTTCAAAAGGCATCAGACAGTATAGATTATATTGTGAGTTAAACTTATCTCGACATCGGAAAAGTGCGAAAAGAAAATTTGACAAGCCTTATACAATTAACGATTTATTAATAGAGGATTCCGTATTCTTTTCTCAAACGTATTAAATGGACATGCTCATGTAGATATCTATATTGGAAATAATCAGTTTATCTATGCAGACACAACTACTGGTGTAGCTGCTTTATCCTTACATATCTCTTACTAAAGCTCAGATTCTGATAATTATAAGGGTTCATTAATTTCACTTCATAAAAAAAAATCTGTACCATTGCTATTTTCCTTCATAGCTGGATACAGATTTCCCCTGATATTTTCCTGATTTTGAAAAATACTTATTTTTTGTCTCTCCCCTTAAAAATACTATTTTGAGTATAACTGTACAAACTTTAAACTCATCCCGTATTAACAGGAGTCATTTACATACTGCCCGTCCTCCACAATAGACTTTAGGAACTTCAGACCTTCTCTATATGTAAAAAATAATAGATTAAAAGTTAGATTTCCGATCTTTTAAAAATTGAGTAAATAAATTGATGCTATTTTTGGGAAATCTTGTTGTTCTTTTTACAATCCATAAATCTCTAGAAATAGTTATATTCGAAATAGGCATATGTGTAACAGCCCCTAATTCAAGTTCATGCGCCACAGAAAGTTTAGGGATTATTCCAACACCAAGACCAGATTCAACGCCGCTGATAATTGCCTGGGTACTCCCAAGTTCTAAATAATGTCGTATTTCTTCCAAAACATTATTTTCTGCAAATACCGATTCTATAATTTTTCGCGCACCTGCATCCTTTTCCCTTAAAAGGAGCCTTTCCTCCGTTAAATCTTCTATATTTATCCTCTCTTGATTTTTCCAGCGGTGGTTTTTCGGAATTATCAGTATCAGCTCATCTTTGGCAAATTTCTCAATGTGAAAATCTTTATGCATAACCTTCCCTTCTACTAAAGCGATATCGATTTCCGAACTTTCTAATTTAGAGATGATGGTAGGTGTATTTCCGATAGCTAAACTAAATTCAATATTTCTGTATTTTTTTTGAAACTTACCTAACACTTTTGGCAGAAGATATTCTCCGATTGTTAAGCTGGCTCCAACATGTAATGTTTCCTCTTTATCATTAGATATATTGCCCATTACTTCTTGAGAACGTTTATAGTATTCAACGATTTCCTTAGCGTATGGATATAATTTAGAACCTGCATTTGTAACACGTATTGTACTGCCATCCCGATCAAACAAAGCAACACCATAATGATTTTCCATTTGTCGTATTTTACTCGTTACTGCGGGCTGCGTTACATAGCTTGATCGAGCTACTTGGCTAATACTGCCCTGTTCAATTACCTTACAAAACATTTCCAAGTTATCTATATTCATAGTAATAACCACCTTTTTCATAGAGAGATTCAAAAAAAGACATTTTAAAATCATATTTGCTAAAATTCTTTATGTCTATGCGTATAATTAGTGTTAATACTCTTTAACATAATTATTCATTTATCTCACTATGTAATTTCTATAAAATTTCTTTATCCATTTTTATTATTTTCTTACTGGATAAACATAAGCTACAAAACGGTTTGGAGCATTACTAACCATATGAAATGGTTAACAGGAAGTTAAAACAAGAACTATCGTGTCTTCCTGCAATCGTTTATTTCAGATTTTCTCCAGTTACCATAAATAAAGGGGATGTTTTTTAACATTCAATGCAATTAGTTTATCAATTATCATTCTCTCTATTAAAGGTTATTATATATTTCAGGAGAAAGGAATAATAAGCCAAAAAGTATGTATATGCCCTTCCGTATGGACTCCTATTTTCCCGTGGTGCCGTTCAATAATTTCCTTTGAAATCGCAAGCCCTAAGCCGGATCCCCCAAATTCACGTGACCTGGAAGTTTCTACACGATAAAATCTTTCAAAAATCCGTTCTTTATCTTTTTCTGGAATCTTTCTTCCAGGACCTGTTATAGAAATTTTATATTCATCAGCGTTTTTTTCTCCTTTTATGGTAATTGGCCCTGCGCCTTCATAATAACGAATGGCGTTATCTATTAAATTGCTGATAACCTGAGAAATACTTGTACGATTTATAACAGCTGTACCTTGATGGGCATCAATCTCTATATCAATATGCTTCTTTTTCAAGGACCACTGAAATATTTTAATTGATCTTTCAATGAATTCTTGCATATTTATTGGTTCTTTTTCGTAAAAAGAATATGCTTGCATATCGTCCCATTCCTTTAACTGTTCCATTTGTTCAACTAACTGTGTTAACTTTGACGATTCTGCATAAAGAGATTGGTATAATTTCTTATCTCCTTCCATGACTCCGTTTTGTAGGGCAAGTAAATAACCATTTAAGTTTGTTAACGGTGTACGAAATTCATGAGATAAATCAGATACAAGATTTGTCCTATGCTGTTCATTGGTTTCTAATTGTTGAACCAAATCATTAAAATGACGGATTAATTCACTTACTTCTCCATCTCCCTTTACATAAATGGAGCTTGGGTACTGCCCTTTTTTCATTTCTTTTGTAGATTGGATTAATTCTTTTAAAGGCTGGATCATTTTTTTTGTTAAATAAAAATGAATCAAACTGCCTACAATAACAGCAGAAACACTAAACAACCATAAGTATTGAAAAAGCGTTGCTTGGAATTGACTCTGCTTTTGAGCAGTCATCGAGGTTAGTCCATCTGCCAGCGTACAAGCTGTATTATAAATTGCCCAGCTGCTAAACATTACAAAAGCTACAATTATGATGATATTGATAAATGTCAATTGAAATAAAAAACGTCTTGGAAGAAAACTCCTCCCCCATTTATTCTGTAACAAATTTATACCCCATTCCTCGAACTGTCATAATACGCTTTGGAGATGCAGGATTCTCTTCAATTTTTTTACGCAACTTTTTGATGTGGGCATCAATGGTTCGGTCGGATACTAATTTATCTGCATAAGGATATAATTGCTCCATTAAACTTTCCCTGGAAATCACTATATTAGGATTTTCCATAAAATAGTACAAAAGATGAAATTCATGCTTGGTTAACTCTAATTGCGTATTAAATAACAATACTTCCCCTTTTCGAGGCTTAATACAAAGCCCATTGTAAGCAATTTTTTGGCAAAACTGTCCTGTACGGCGAAGAACTGCTTCTATATGAGCAAGAAGCTCATCCGGGTCAAAAGGTTTTACTAAATAATCGTCTGCTCCCATCTTTAACCCATTAATCTTATCTTCTGTACGTGATTTGGCTGAAAGCATAATAATAGAAACCTCATTACGTTCTTGTTCACGAATCCACAAACAGAATTCTTCGCCGCTTAACTTTGGAAGCATAAGATCTAGAATAATAAGACAAGGATGTTCCGTTAAAAAAACCGCTTTTGCCTCTTCTCCGTCTGCAGCTGTAAAAACTTCATAATCCGCTTTTTGTAGATAAATACGGATAAGTTCACGTATCATTTTGTCATCCTCAACAACTAATACTGTCTGCTTCATCCCCATTCCTTCTTTCTAATCTTTTATAAAAAATTACTTCATTTTCTCAAACTCTTGAACCATAAAATCATAGTTCAAAGAACCAAAGGCTTTAAATGCCACTACTCCATTTGAGTTTATCATATATGATGTGGGTATTGGTTGAATCATATATTGTTCGGCGACTTCTATTTTCTCATCCAGTAAAATTGGAAACGTTAATTCGTATTCATTTACAAAATCCTGCACCTGCTGCAGATTATTTTCTGTCTCTGTTAAATTAACTGCTAAAATAACAATATCCTTGTCCTGATAAAAGGCTTCCATATCCGGCATTTCCGCTCTGCATGGCGGACACCACGTCGCCCAGAAATTAATCATTACTTTTTTCCCTCGGTAATCAGATAACTTCACTGTTTCACCTGCCAGCGTCTGGAGTTCAAAATCTGGTGCCATATTTCCAACCTCCAGACCGACTTCCGTGTTTTCTCCTGCCGCCGAGTCCCCCTCTTCATTATCTGCTGCTTCTAATTGCTCTCTCACGTCTTCCTCTACACTGCTATTCTCTTCTACAGGCACAAATTCATCCGTGGATTGTCTGCTGGAATCTATAAAATCATACAGTGCCCACCCAATCATTCCTACAATAATCATAGTGAAAATCCATTTTTTCATTACAACGCTCCTCCTCTTAGCCTAACCTAGACAACCAAGTATCCTCTACCAAATCAAGTAAAAAACCTGAAATAAAAGGCATCCATCCAAAGAACAAAACAATACCCATGATAATCATCATTATTGCTCCAATTTTCATAATGATATTACTATGCCGGACAATCCACCTTGTTTTTCCTATAAACAAGGTCAGAACAAGAAATGGAATTGCAAAACCGATAACATATAAAAAAGTGTAGAATATTCCCTGACCAGGATTGCTTGCAGCTAAAAATAATATAGACCCAAAAATCGGCCCAATACAGGGTGTCCAACCGGCAGCAAAACCTAACCCTACAAAAAATGTGCCGACATATCCCGCTTGTTTTTTTCTTGAATGAAAACGATGCTCTCTCATTAAAAAAGGTATATTTATCCATCCTGCTATAAATAAACCCATAATGATAATAAAAATACCTGCTATTCTTTGTATAAATAATCCCGAATCTCCAAACAGCAAATTCTGTACCCATTGTCCCAGAAGAGAAGCTCCTGCTCCCAAACTAATGAACACCAGCGAAACTCCTAATAAAAAAAGCAAAGAATGAGCAAATAGTTGACGAAGAATTTGAACATTCTTGTTTCCCTGTAACTCTTTTACACTAATTCCAGTTATGTATGACATATAGGCTGGAAAAATCGGTAATACACAGGGGGATAAAAAAGATAATACGCCTGCCCCCATTGCTAAAAACATACCAGTAAGCAGCATTGTATCTGCTTCAATCATACTCATTGTTTAAACCCTCGCTTTGTTTTATAGAATAAATTGGATAATGCTAAAACAATAATAAAAAAGATACTAATAAACCATGGGTCCATCATATAACCAAAAACCGTTACGAAAGGCTGCATGAAAGATAAGGTTATTATACCGAGCGACCAGCTGCCCAGGATAATAAGCAACAATAATTTTATTTGAATCCGTTCCCTGAGGAAAAAGTATAAAATTATTAGAACAGAGAGCAGTAATAAGTATCCGAATGCATATACATTATCTTTTAAAATAATTTCAAGAAATTCGTATAAAAAAGAAGCAACTAAAAATACATGTACAAAGGATTCCATAAAAGGACACAAATCCAATTTCTTTTGTTTATCCTTATAAATCAGCATAATAATACTTGCAAACACTGCAAAATAAAAAGCCATTGAATTAGCAGGATAAGCCAGTATTGTTAATGGATCAGACAGGAAACTGGAAAGATTTAGTATGATTTTCCCTGCCCACATAAAGAGAACAAAATTAATTAGTTGGGATACGATTTCTGCTATATGCTTTTTCTTCATTTTTATAGGCAGGTTACTCATGATATAAAATGAAAGGCACCCTACCAAAAAGCTGGCAGCAATGATTCCTGCCGCAATTAATTTACTTGCTATCACCATTCAGATACTCCTCCATTTCAAACGCTCTCCTTTCCTATCGTACTTGTTTAATGTGAAAATTTGATGAAAGGATTTAAAATAACTTTTCATAATAAAACGGGTCTAATTTTTTTAGTTTCAGCAAAATGTCTGCAATAAAATAAGTAAACTCAAATGCGTGTAGTTACTGTGAAATATTCTGTGAAAAGGTTTCAAACATAAAAAATACCTCTTTAATTTAGGTTAGTTAATTTATCCATACCCACTTTCAAAACAAAACCTAAATTTACAGAGGGAACCGTTCCAACGTATTTATCTTGGGTGATTCTTTTTATAATCAAAATAGGGGTGCTGCATAATCAATTAACTGATTATGCAGCACCCCTATTTTTTATTTTTAATGATTTATAATTGTCTTTCTGGGACACTTAACACTTCAGCAAGGCTTTCCACATATTTTATTGCTGTTTCAGCTGCTATACTTCCATCCCCGGTCGCTGTTACAATTTGCCGAAGATTTTTTGCTCTAATATCACCAGCAGCAAAGATTCCAGGGATTTCTGTCTCCATATTTTCATTGGTAAGAATATACCCTGTATCATCTGTAATACCCAATTCTGTAAACGGGTCATTTAATGGAAGCATCCCAATATAAATAAATATCCCATTTGTATTAAAGTCATAGACTTCATCAGACTTCATATTTTTTAAAGTAATACTGCTTACTTTTCCATCTGTTTCATTAAATTTTTCTGGAACAGTATCCCAAATGAAATTAATTTTTTCATTATCAAATGCGCGCTGCTGCAGAATTTTTTGGGCGCGAAGCTGATCACGTCGATGGATAATAGTGACTTTATTTGCGAATCGAGTTAAATAAACACCCTCTTCAATTGCAGAGTCTCCTCCACCTATAACAACGATATCCTTCTCCTTAAAGAATGCACCGTCACATACTGCACAGTAAGATACACCGCGCCCTCCAAGCTCTTCCTCACCAGGAACACCAATTTTTTTGTATTGGGCTCCAGTCGCAATAATTAAAGATTTTGTACGATATTCTTTTTTTCCAGCATGGATAATCTTATAACTTCCATGATTCTCAATGGACTTGATATCCCCGTATGCATATTCTGCTCCGAATTTTTTTGCATGCTCAAACATTTTATTCGATAAATCGGGTCCTAAAATATGCTCATATCCGGGATAGTTTTCCACGTCCTCTGTATTTGCCATTTGACCGCCAGGAATTCCTCGTTCTAACATTAAGGTATCTAAATTTGCACGAGACGCATAAACAGCTGCTGTCATTCCAGCAGGTCCTGCACCGGCAATAATAACATCATACATTTTTTCTTCAGACATTTAATTTCCTCCTTAAATAAAAAATAAGTTCATTCCTCCCCTCTTTCTAGAGAGGCACTCCTATGAATGTTTCCTAAATAAAATCTCTCGTTTATTTTATATTCAATTGAATAATTAAATATAAAATAAAAAAATATACTGTCAACATGATTGCTTTATTTAGTAAAATAACACTGTGCTGACAACTAAAACTAATCCTGCAATAAATTGAATTAATGTTATTTTTTAGAAGCTGCCAAGATGGCAGCTTCTATCTTATTAATTAACGTAAAATAATTATTTCTAATGACTTACGTTTAAATATTTATCCCATTCATAAACACTGTCTTCCATACTGAAAGCTGTAAAGCCATTTTCCTTTAGCTTTTGTGCCGCCATAGCAGAAGCTGCACAAAATTTCCCCCGGCAGTATACAATAATTTCATTATCCTTTGGTAATTTTTGAAGATATACATCTAAACGATCCTCTGGTACAGAAATAGCCCCTTCAATATGCCTGTAATTAAATTCTTCTTCTGTTCTTAAATCTAAAAGTGTAATATTATCTTTTTCTAATTTTTCATATAACTCTTCCAACGTAAGTACGTTAACATCATCAATATTCTCTAAAAAATCCCTTTTTATTTGATTAATATCAGAAAGATGATTTTCACTAATCTTCCATAAAGAATTTAAAAAATCAGCAACGGAGTCATCGGAAAGTGAGTAGTATGCATAAGTCCCTTTTTTTGTAAACTTTACTAATTTAGAATCATTTAGAACTTGAAGATGACGGGACACATTTGCAATGGCCATCCCGGAAAGTTCAGCCAGTTTTTCCACTGTTTTTGGTCCATGTGTTAATAAACTTAATAATTCAAGACGTTTATCACTAGAAAGGCTTTTCCCAATTCTTGATAACTGTTTATATAATTGATCTTTATATTCTGTTGCAGATAATAGAGATTCCCTCATACTCATCACCTTTTCATGAAGTGTATTTAAATTGATATTAGATTAAAATAGAATGATACAGCCAAGTATTAATGTAAATTTCACCATATCAACTATTCAATCGTTTAATTGAATTATATAGTGAAAAAGATTTTTAGTCAAGTGTTACCTCAGCTTTACCGCGTTAATAAGAGTTTTTTTAATAAGTACAATTTTTCTAAGAAAATAAAAAAAGTTTTTCGTTGTATTCTTACAAAGTGAGAATGAATTAAAGTTGTTTTAACATATACTCTAAAATTTCATAGTCCATCCATTACTGCAAACAAAAATAGAGACTTCCATTCTTCCTGTGAAGTCTCTATTTTAAAACTCTTAGATTTGCACCCTGGCCTGCTGAATCAATGACTATGCCCATGATGGTGATGCTCTTCCATCACATACTCTGCCTGACACATAATTGTATCTTCATGAGGATGCTCCCCTGTTTCTACTTGAATCGTGACATGACCGATATTCTCTTGCTCCAATTCATGCTCAATTTTCCGGAGCAGCTGCTGACTTTCTTCCACAGTCATCTGGCCATCGACAATAATATGGCAGGAAAGCACATTCTGTCCGCTGGTTACACTCCATACATGCAGGTCATGAATTCCCTCGACACCATCTATATCACTCATCTTTTGAACGACATTTTCTAAATTCACGTTGGCAGGGGTCCCTTCCATCAATACATGGATAGAGGCTTTCGTTACCCGCCAGCCGCTTACTAAAATAAGCAATGCTACCAGCACACTTGCCACCGTATCTGCCCAAGTCCATTGAAAGAAAATGATAAGAAGTGCTGCAATAATCGCACCTACTGATCCTAATAAATCACCTAAAACATGAAGGAACGCAGCTCGCATATTCAAATTATTTTCTGTATCTCCGCCGCGCAGCATGATAAATGCTACAATAATATTGACAAGCAAACCAATAACAGCAATGATTAACATTCCCGTGGAAGCTACTTCCGGCGGATCAAACAATCGCTGATAACCTTCATAAAAAATATAGATGGATACAATAAGTAATGTGGCACCATTGATGACCGCTGCCAGTATTTCAAAGCGCTTGTATCCATATGTCTTCCCGTAATTGGCAGCTCTTTCTCCCAATTTAAAAGCAATTAATGCAATTAATAAAGAGATGGAATCACTCAGCATATGTCCCGCATCGGCTAAAAGAGCTAAGCTGTTTGTCAGCAAACCTCCAATAACTTCTATAACCATAAACGCCGTGATAACAAGAAAACTAATCAGCAGCGTCTTTTTGTTTGCACCATGTGTATGATCATGGCTGTGATGATCGTGTCCCATGCTAAAACCTCCTTTATGTTTATATTCATATATACGCATATAGTTCGCTTGCAGAAATCTTCCGCCTGCCTTCTAATTTAAGAAGCACCGCTATTTTTTTGGATATATCTTTTCATCATTAGGTTAGTATGTAATCATATACAAATATTAAAACGATTACTTTTATAACATCAATGGTTTTGATACTAACTATGACAAGCATGGTCTATCATTTGTTTTAATATCAGCATAACGTGCTCATCATCATGAGAATAGTAAAGCGTGGTTCCTGCCCGGCGATATTTCACAAGCCGAAGATTCTTCAAAAATCGCAATTGATGAGATACGGTCGATTGCCTGATATCCAACGTATCTGCAATTTCATTAACGGAACATTCTTTTTGAAAAAGCAGATGAAGAATTCGGACTCTTGTCGGGTCTCCTAATGCTTTAAAGGTCTGTGTAACGATAAATAATGTTTCTTCATCGATTTCCTTAGAAGGACTATTTTCAAACTCCAGCTCTTCCATTGTTTTATTGGCCTCCCTTTTAACTGTTGTTATTTATTAATTTGCTTATATGAACATATTAACATATAACCATTTAACTTTCAATGAGAAGCCTTTTTGTATCCTTCTTTTTAGAAGGCATTAAATACAAAAAGGCAGCTCCCATCACCCATTCAGCAAATTTCCTGTTTTCAGCAGGTGGTGATATGTAGCACCTACCATCCCTGAGTGATTTTTAAAATAACAGGTGTTGATTTCTAACCAATCCTCATTTAATTCATATGCTTTTAACTGTGATTTTAATTCACTAATAAACGAATCACGATTAGAAATTCCTCCTCCTATTAATATTTTTGCTGGATTAATAATATAAAAAATATGATATATTAAATTCGCAATATGATCATAAAACGTGGATATAATTTCTATTGCGTCTGCATCGCCCTCATCAAAGGCTTGAAACACCGCTTCTCCAGTTACTTGGCTTAGCGGAATTTCTTTTACAGATGAAAATTGTTTTCGTATAACTGCCATCGTAGCTTTAAGATTTAAGGAATTACTGAAAAGGTTCGGTGTTTTGTCCGGGCTGGTTTTCATATATCCAAATTCACCTGCGCGGTGCGAGACACCTCTATATAACTGATTATTAAGAAATAAGGCTCCTCCGATGCCGGTGCCAATGGTCATACAAACAAAATCGGTATCCTCCCGAGCATTCCCCAGCCATTTTTCTGCATAAGCCACGCAATTAACATCATTTTCAATCGTAACAGGAATAGACAGCTTTTCATCCAGATAGGATTTCATATTGAAATGATCAAAATCTCTATATGCTCCACCATTTTCAATGTAGCCGCTTTCCGCATCAATAAAGCCTGGAGCGCTGATTGCCAGCCCATTGATTTCGTTGTATTTAGAAGAGGCAATCTCTACAATCTTGTCCAGTACAAAGTTACCGTTTGTATTTTTTGAAGAGAATAATTCTACTTCTAATATATCTCCCTGTTCATTTAATATGCCATATTTTATTTCCGTACCGCCTATATCAAATGCTAAATACTGCTTCATTATAAATCCCCCAATATGAACTTATATCAAACGATGCTATTCTACAATTTTGTAATATAATTACTTCCCCTGCAAGTTCCTTATACATTACGAATAAATTCTTATTGCATTTCTTGCTTCTTTTGCTTGATACAGAGCCAAATCCGCCCTGGCAAACCACTGCGAGATATCTACTCCCTCTTTATATACCGCCATTCTTTCCCTGGTGCGAAATGCGTTTAGAATACATCACTGCCGTACCAATCGCGAGGAATATCACATTCAGAATGCTTGGTACGGCAATAAACCTCCAAATATAGATTGGAACAGACGTGCTAAGCAAATCCGTCCGGACAATAATAAGGCTGAGAAGGCATTCTATAATAAAAGTAAAAATCACCAGCCAAATGGATAATTTATAATGAAACCAGAGCCAGTCCTTATCCAGCCTTGCATATTCCTTTTCAATTTCAGGAATACTGGTGGCATTTTTTTCGTCTGGATCTAACGTTATTGTATTCTGTCCCATAGCTGCCCTCACACTTTAATTATCTTTTTCTGCCATGAAGCAGGTCCAACGTATATGAAAAATTCCATTAGATACTAAGAAGCTATCACGCTTTTCACTAACGTCTAAAAACTGCAGAGATAATGATAATTTAGTTTATTTTAATCAAATTAGTTCTTATTTCATATTAGCATATCACTAGCGTTGCATAAATATAATAAGAATATTCTGTTAAATAGTTCTCAGTAATTTTCGCCAAAAAATCAACAACCTAATAAAGGTGTTTCTGCCCATTTGGTAAATATATACATTTGTGCCAATATTCCTGGTGGTTTCCTGTTCTCATTTCTTTATCAAGGGACCGTTTTCTTTTCAAAACGACGCAGCCAAAGATAAGCCGGTTTCCATATAGCTGCCTTTAACCAGCGAACAATACGGAGTAATTTCTTCTCACTCTGTGTTTCTAATTGAATGAGTACATGTAAACAATAGGTGATAAGTGCCAAATAGATTTGATTTTGTAAAGCTGTTTCACTCATTCCAAAAAAGTGTTTGATTTTCACGTGCTGTTTCAACCATTTAAAAAACAGCTCTATTGACCAGCGTGAACGATAAATGTTGCTTATTTCCTCGGATTCTAAATCAAATCGATTGGTAATTAATCGTAATTGATTTCCTTTTGTATCGGTTACTTCGAGGAGACGAAACACATTTTCACAACGCTTTTGCGTGGATCCGATATAAACCATTTGATCGGATAACACGTTGGAGTTGGAAGGAACAGAAAAAGCGTAAACCTTCCGTGTGACAGAATTTTTCTTAAGTCTGGATACGAAAAAGTAACCATCGTCTGTCATTCGGTCAAAGCGCTCGTAATCCATATAGCCACGATCAAAGACATACATGGCTTCCTTATCATCCACCAGTATTTCCAATTGATTGCGGTCATGTTCCTTCGCTGGTGTTATCGCAGCTTTTTCCGGATAAACCGTATCCTGGTTCATAAAAACCAATCGCAAATGTAACTTAACCCCCGCTTTGGTTTTTCGAAACTTAGCCCACTTATAACGGGTGAGGTTAAGGGGCAGCGTACTGGAATCAATAATCTTTAAAGGGAGTCCTTTCATGGCTTTGTTTTCATAGCTTTTGATCTGGTAAACCAAATCTAAAAATAGGGTCGCTAAGATAGAAGGATTGATTTCATTATTTTTACGGGAAAGCTGGGAAGCACTAATGCTTTCTATTCCGCTCGCTTTCTGAAAATCAGCATCTAAAAGTGCATCGCTTAGAGCTTGGAGTCCTTCTGTTTCATGAACCTGCGCATAAAGCATCAACTTCAAATAGGCTTCTGTCGTCAGTT
Source organism: Oceanobacillus oncorhynchi (assembly GCF_000821065.1). Classification (GTDB taxonomy): domain Bacteria; phylum Bacillota; class Bacilli; order Bacillales; family Amphibacillaceae; genus Oceanobacillus; species Oceanobacillus oncorhynchi. Next base: position 2,930,709 of record NZ_CDGG01000001.1, on the reverse strand, counting down.
TTTTTGTATAGGTATCTTGTTGATGAATCGTTACTTGTTCGCAAAGTTTTTTGAAATTTATTGGTGCAATCCATTTACCAAATGCATTTTTTCGTGTATTCTTGTCCATAAGTGGTTTCCTTTATATTGGATTTGGACAGAAATTCACCTGACCAATTCATTATAAAGGATTTTTTTATGGCTTAAAACAGGAAAAACCGAAAATTAGGATTATTCCGTATTATTAGACATAATTAATGCAACGCTAGTGTTAGCATATATGGAAAAAATAGTTGTAATTTTTGTTTTTTATCCAGTGATTCAAATTAAAAACAGCCTTTATACTTTTTGTTGTTGAAGTATAAAGACTTTCTTTGAATTTCTCTAAAGCTTCTAGAATTTTTTATACATATCAAACTGCAGAAGCATTAAAACCATTGGGAAGCTATCATTAAAAAACAATGAACTGCAAAGCAAAACCATTTGTCAGCGGATACGCTTTTTGTTGCGCCGCTTTACCAGCTTGGAAATTAGTAAATAAATGACAATTCCTGTGCTCGCACCACCACTATCAATCAAGACATCTCTCACCTCTCCGGATCTCCCGGGGATAAATAACTGATGCACCTCATCTGTGATGGCATACAGAATACAAATCAACAAGGCAATACCTATACCTCGCTTGCCAAATACACCGCTTCTTCTTAATCCGTTCAAAACGAGAATGCCCAGTATTAAATAAGCAAAAAAGTGCGCATTTTTTCTAATGATATGATGCAGCTCTTCTATATGGAACTGGAATGAAGAAGCAAGATTCTCCAAGGTGTTTATAATTATTTCGGTAATTCCTGAACTGAGTTCATTGGAAATGGCAGCAGGCTGATGGGATAAATAAAAAATAAGCGCCATCCAAAATATCACTGCCGCCCAGGAGAAGATTTTGTACATGTAACTAGCTCCTTATATATGTGTTTTATCTGCATGAAACATGCACTTATTCAAGTGGCACCTTTCTAAAGCGTATCAGACGGATACTACTCGCTTCTTATGTATGAGAAAAATAATAAATGGTAACCCCTTTAAGAAAGGAATTATTTCCCTTAAACTTTCTATAATAATGTTTTTACAGAAACCTTTTGCGCACTCCAGCCAAGGCTTTTTGCCCAAGCCCGCATCTCAGACTTTTCCAGCCTATCTTCGCTTTCATAAATAGTTCCTAAAAAATTGGCAAATCCGCTTAAGCCGCCAACATCATCACATACGGAGATACCTTGTTTATGAATACAAACTGGTTTATGCTTATCCAAAACCATTGCTTCTGCTTCCGCCAACTCCTCTTGATCTATCAAATTTCGATGTAATAAATCCGCACAATCCTCATATTTGGTGATTTTTACCGTCCAATCATCTCCAAAATCATACTGATAAATGAGTTCATCTGTTACGGGAAACAATTTATTGTCCTGTATTTCTTCCGCTTTCGCAGCGATTACCTTATCCACTTCCAGACGCTCCAGCAAGTTTTCCACATCCCCCTCTAAAGTAAACGCTGAGCGCATTTCAGCAAGAGTTAATTCAACTAATGGCGCTTTCCGGATGGTTCTCATTTCTGTATCAGGATTTTGCTTTTTCCGTTCCAGATAATCCGTAAATGATTCTTTCACTTCAATCATTGTAAAATAATTTAACATTTCCTTCATATCCTGCTTCGCTATTTCCGGCTGCTCCAGTGTCCCCTTATATATGAAAGGCCCTGTATACTTCTTCCTCAACCATGTATGGATACTTCCACTTTTATAATCTTCGTCCCAAAAAAGATCACTTTCTGCTTCAGAAGGAGGTTGAAATAGCGTACCTACTAAATCAGACCAGCCCTTTACCATGCCTCCGGTCAGTTTCTGAAATACAGGATCAGGAAGTTGAAATTTGCGCAGATGCGCATTTTGCCATCCAAATAGTTTTTGAATTGCATAATGAAGGTTGTGCAGCGGCATATCAGATGGAATCAGAATGTCTCGGGATATTGATCCACCAGTTAAAGTCTCCCCATACCGATTCAGCATTCTTTTTTCATAATCCGACAAATAAGCGTCTGTTAATTCCAGATGCAGACGTACGGGGGTAAAGTTTTTATTTGACTTGTCCATATTATTTTTCCTCCTTCTTTTAAATAGATTAAATTATATAGAGAGCTCTAATATTAACGCTTTTCTATCATCACATGATAAAATACGCTATCATTATGATAATAAAAAAGATTATTATTCCTGTAGGAGTTTTTAATAAATTCCCAATAATAACCAGATCCTTCATCACATGATGTCATTATAGCATTCACAAAAGGAACGTTCCTACGATTGTTATTTATTTCAGGGTCATAAGTATATAGTGAAGAAAATTAAAGAGCACCATACCTCGAACAAGGCCTGTTTATAGATTAACGGGTTTGCAATCTCTGCTATTCATATATAGAAAAAACGTTCCTATTTTCCCTAATGAATTTAGTAAACGTTTTGTTTCATTTATATTTGACTGTCATAAAGATTTCAGATGTATGAAACTTTTTAAGTAAGCATCTCTACAAAATAGCACAGATATTTATTCAAAGTCTTTACTTAAAATATCCACGCGTTCTTCAAAGGATACTTCGCGGTGAATCTCATGTAACATCCATACATACCCATAGCTGTCAGCAAACATTGCATTAGAGATGCCCATTTCTTCCATCCTTGTAACAGGCTGTATTTCTGTTGCATTCGCAGCCATCGCTTTTTCATATGTTTCTTGAATGTCCGGAACTGCAATATTGAACCAAAAAGATTGTGTTTCCCCTTCTTTCGGAGCAAATAATTGATATTCAGGATTCTCATCAAGCATGTGAAAACGCGTCCCGTAAATGGTAAATACCGCTTCATTATTTCCTGCTTTAAAATTTGTTTCTTCTACTACTTCTACATCAAAAATAGACTTGTACTGCGCTAAAGCTGCTTTGCTGTCTTTTACAACAAAATCAAATTCCACTCCGTTAATCATTTGGCATTCTCCTAACTTTTAATTAATTCCTATCTTCTACAATACGCTTGTTTTTATTCTACTTTGTCAGTACCTTTTCAGCAATCACCGGAGCACACAGAAAAACCAAATTTCTTCAGCGCTCACGCTTTAAGCAGATATAATGATTATTTTAAAACGTGATTTAATCTGGTCTAATCATGGTGTATCAGGAGCCACTATTCATTATAAAGTTTCCTTATTAATTTTGGTGATATTTTTTAAAAATATCACCAAAATCTTTCAGTGTATTGTCATTGTATGTCGTATTTAGCCAATCAAAAGCAAATTTCGCAGCTTTTTCAAATTCATTCGCTATGGTTCCTTCCTGAAAACGGTTGTCAGTGAATAAGGTTTTGGATAAATCAAGACTATCTTTTGCATAACCTTTCACACGTGCATCACTGTCTTGAATATGTGAAATGGTAACTAATGATTTATATAAATCAGCAATAGCCTCGCCTTCCTTTTTCTCAATATCTACGGAAATAGCTTGTCCTCCAATCGTAAATTTTATTTCAAGGTCCAGATCAATCGTACCAGCCGTTTCTACTGTGACGTTCTGAATAGGATAGCGGTAGTAATCATAGCGATAAATATTCCGCTTACTGCTTGTTGCCTTTTCCCCATCTAAGTGGATGAGGAACGATTCGTAAAGCAGTATTCATCTGATTTCGATTTAATCAGAAAATGAATTTGTTCCCCTTCTTCATGCAATACGTAATCATCTGATTCCGTTTTATCGAAGTTATCCGGTTGAATAATTTTACCAATATCACTCAATCCTAATGCATCACTGGCAATCTTTTTAAACATGCAGTACACTCTCCTCTGATGGAACTTGCCTCAGCTGGATTTTATCATCCAGCATGAAAGGTTTGTTCTGTAATAAATTGTTCTTATAATGCTATATTAATCTAATCATCAAATAATAGAAATTGATTAGGTGAAAAATATATGAATGGCACAAATGGATAAAAAAAGAACTATTTGTTCCGTTCTTTTACTTATCCTACAGTGTTCTGTTGATAGTTCTGTCTTCATCTAGTTCTCCATTTACTTCCATTAAAATAACCGTTATCAATGTATGGTGGTTCAGTTTTTATTTCTCAATCATTCTATTTTGAGACAGCATACCATTCGCTGCCTTTTTCATCCCTTTACTCTTCCATCCTCGACAACACCGTCACAGCCTCTACATGTGTGGTAATTGCTATTGGAACGCAATTCGTTTTCCTCGTTTTCAGTATTGGAATACAATTCATTAAAAGATTCCTTTTTTTTATTTTTTCTCGGAGGTTTAAAACTATTTCCATCTAATGAATCGACTGTTCCAATTTTGTAAATAAATGTTAACTTATATGGATTGTCATTTCCTTCATTATCCACACCACCAACTATTACTTTCTCTATTATACTTTCAAAAACATATCGATCAAAAGTATTTAGACCATTTTCTTTTTCTAGTAATTTTCTAAATTCTAACAATCGTTCTTTAATATCTTTTTCATCATCAAGACTTGATTGTAAATAGGCTTTTCTTCGTTTCTTGTCATCGAGTTTTTTGATTGTCTTATTATATTTATCTTCATATGTTTCTTTATCTAGCCTACCCTCTATATGCATATCAATCAACTTATTTTTCTTTTTCTCTAAAGCTTCAATTTCTATCTCAATTTTAGAAACCTTCTCATATGCTGTATTTACACTTAAACTCTCTTCCATTCTTTCCAAAAATTCTTCTAAGACATCTTGATTATTATTACACATAAGACGATAACTTTCTAAAAATGCTTTTTCAATTATTTCTTCCTGTATCCCTTTACTCTCTGGGCAATATTGTTTTCCTTTTTTTGTACTAGTCATACAATGCCATATTATTTTATGATATGAACTGCCACCATGCCAACTTCGTCTCGACAATATGCTTCCACAATAAGGACATTCAAGCAAGCTGCTAAAAGCGTACTTACGACTATACTTTTCCCTCTTGCCACCATTTCTGTCTACTCTAAGTTTGTTCCGATTCCTGCGTGTTCTAATCTCTTCTGCTTTTTCAAAAATTTCAGCACTGACAATTGGTTCATGGTTATTTTTTATATAGTATTGATCTTCTTCTCCAAAATTACTTAATCTACGTTTTGTAATAGGATCAACTGTAAAGGTTTTCCCCATTAAAAGATCACCTTTATATTTCTCATTCTTAATAATACGAAGTATAGTTGCGTCTTGCCATTTTGTATTGCCTTTTTTTGTTTTATGGCCTAAAGCTTCCAACTCTTTTGCTATCATCTTTCCTCCTGCACCCTGCACATATCTTTCAAATATATATCGTACTATTTCTGCTTCTTTTTCATTTATAGTAAGCGTTTTATCTTCCGGGTTATAATCATAACCAATGCAACCTTGAAAACCTATCAGCTCCCCTCTGCTCATTTTCATTTTTAAGCCTTTTTTTACATTAGCAGAGATATTTTCAACTTCCTGTTGAGCAACCGAACTCAATACTACAAGTAACAATTCTCCATCCATCGTAAGCGTATTAATTTTTTCATCTTCAAAGAAGACTGCAATATCTTTTTCTTTAAACATTCGAACGTATTTAAGCGTGTCTAAAGTATTTCTTGCAAAACGAGATATTGATTTGGTAATAACCATATCAATATCTCCATTCATACAATCATTTATCATTCTTTGAAAATCTTCCCGCTTAACCGTTTGTGTTCCTGTAATCGCTTCATCAGCATAAATACCAGCAAATACCCATTCCGGATTGTTATTAATTAAATCCTTATAATAGGTAACTTGTGACTTATAACTACTTAATTGATCCTCATCATCTGTACTAACCCGACAATATGCAGCTACTCGACGCTGTTCAATAGCTTTGCCTCGCCGATGGCTAAAACGGGAATTGTTTCCTTTTATAATTTCAACCTCTGACATTACAAATCCCTCCTTGGATTTTATTACCAATATTCTACGGCGATTTAAAATAAAAGTCAGCCTGTAATATCAGAGATAATATGATAATCTTTCATTAATTTACTTTTTGCCATTTTATATTCTTCCTCTGAAATTAACTTATAAGTCAGTAATTGTTTTAACATAGAAATTTGCATACTGTATTTAATCAAATTCTTTTTCATAAAAACCTACCTCCTCAAAGAATTTCAAAATAAAAAATCAGACGGCTGTTGGTACAGCTCCACGGGAATTTCACCCCTGCAAGTATTTCTTCCAGCCCTACTCATAGCTTGCGACGCTCCAAACGCTCGAACCATGACGGTAGGGGAGTATCATTATACTGCTAATGAGTCATCGCCAGTAATCCACCACGATTACATTAGATTCTTTGTTTATCGCTCGTTTCAGCAGAAAGTCATGGCGCAAGAATCAAGTAGCTCTTCATCAGCAGAACGTATCTGATTTTCCAATTTATAATGCATGAGATTAATCATGCTTTCTTTATCAAAGAACGTTAAAAATCATTCTCCCACTTTAAGTGACTGCTAAAAGAAAAAGGAAAGTTCCATATGCCACACATCTATTTTTTTAAATAAGAAATGCTGACTTTCCTTTCTCTCCTTCCTTTGCTATTACTACAAATAGAAAGAACCATTTTGCCAAAAACGAGTAAAAACCAAAAAAAGAAATCATAAATTGAACTTGCATGTGTTTGGTAAATGTTCTACATTTGTTAAGCTGTTACGATTAAGAATTTAATACTAATTGGCTATAACGTGTTTATGATATTATGTATTTAAAGGAAAGAATAGGTAGGATTGGAGGAATAAAACTTGAACATTCATGAATACATTAAATTTCTTCGCAGAGCAATCAATAATGTGGAAGAAGTGTATTTTGGAAACCAAAATTGGATTGATTCTATGTTAAATGTTCATAATATTAAATCTCAGGATAAAAAGCGTGAAAAGCTAATGCCATATTTGAGTATGCATAATGAGCGAGTTTTCTGTTATGAGCTTTATCATCAATTGCGTAAAATTATGGAAGAAAATAGGTTGAATGAAAAAGTGATTTTACAAGCTGAACTTCGCAAGGCTCAAGTAAGTGATGAAATCACACAATTATTTGGAGTAAATAGTACAGACGGAGTATATTACCCTGACTTTTTAATACATGAACCGGGTACATATGAAAATCAAGACTTAATTATTGAAGTCAAAGCTAATCCTAAACTTTCTACAACAGATATGCTAAATGATATTAAGAAAATTGATCAATTCATTAATAGATACAACTACAAAAAAGGAATCTTTTTAGCAATAAATGTGAATAAAGAAAGGTATAATCAACTAATGACAAATGATCATCTTCTAAATAGTTTAGAAGAACAAATTAATTCTAAAAATGAAATCTTACTTATGTTTAGAGAGTCAGCAAAGGAGCCCACGATCTCAATAAACCTAGCAAACTTGTTACAATGAAAAAGCTAAATATTAACTTATAATCATCATGGGCTGCAAAACTATCACCACTTCCTTTAATCACCTTTACAAAGTGGTGATAGTTTTAGCTAATAATAATCATTTGTCTTGTAATCCTCCAAATTGTCTCTTTTCTTATTTAAAACATTTCTGATTTGTTCCTAATACAACATTGAATTTTCTCAAAGCTTTCTTTATCAAATATCAACTAGGAAGAACGAGGATTAAAATGCTTAAGAATAAAAACCCTAAGTCAATTCAAATCTTAATATAGCTGTAATTAATTTTGTTTCTAAGCGTCTACGTGTATAATCATCTACTACCATTTGAGAAGCACCAAAATCATCTTGTACTAACCGTAACGATAGTTTATTTATATAAGGTTCATAATGTTTAAGCACTGCGTTTATAGCTTCTACCTCACCCTTTGAAGCTTCTGCAATAATAGAGAAAGGTAACAATTCATTTACTGAATTAAGAGAAATCAATTGATTTTGATCCATCATCATTCCCCTCCAATCTCTGTTTTAATTCTTCTAGTGCCTTCTTTCTTTGATATTGTACTGTGCTTCGAGCACGACCCAATATTTTTCCGACTTCCTTATCTGTCATATTCAAGAAGTAGGATAAAAGAATAACTTCTCGTTTTTTATCAGATAAGTGACAAAGTGAACGAATTAGTTCTTCATTTTTTAAAATGACTTCATATCCTAAAACTTGAAAATAATACCCTTCCAGGACATAATCATCAATAACTGCAAGTTCTTGAGGTTCAAAATTTGATAAAGTTGTAAAAGATACCTCTACTTCACGCTGGCGTTGTAATTGTCTTTGGATGTTAATCACTTCATTTTTTAAAGTTTTCTTACAATAACTATCAAAAGTATGCTTTTTATGCTCTTCATAGGAAGTTAACTTCATAATTTTCAGCTCCTTCCATTTTCGTAAAAGCAGTGATAGCATTAATTCCTCCTCTTCCTTTGTCATTACTACAAATAGTAGTACATATTTTGCCAAAAATGAGAGAAGATCCTTATAAAGACAAGAAAAAACCCGAATAACAAATAAGTTATCGGGCTGTAATAAAGTATTGACTATTTAATCCATATCTATTATTAATTTGTTATTAGCGTCTAATATCTAGTAGAGAGCAATAAAGCAACCCTCTCTTATAACGAAGATACAGGTTGCTTTATTGTGTTATTTCAAATGATATTTAAATTAAATCTTCTTTTCTACTATACCTAGGTTAGGTATTTATTTAATTAAAATATATACACAAAACTTATTTCATTTTGTGCTTTTTTATCACTCTTAAGAATGAATGATACTTATATACCCGCTTATTATTCCTCTCCATTCTGCTGTGCTTTACCAGAAGGTGGAATATGACGTAATCGTGTTGCGGAAATAATTGCTGCTACTCCTGCAATTATAGCTGAAACGATAGCGGCAGTATTTAATCCACTGGTGAACGCATTTTGAGCCGCCATAATCAAAGACTCCCCAAGCGTTTCCGAAACATTAGAAGCTGAGACAATAGCACCATCAATACTGTCTGAAGCTGCTGCTGCAACATTTGGAGGCAAATCTTGAGGTAGTGTATCGACAATTTCACTGCGATAAGCTGCTACTCCAATACTTCCAATTACTGCGACCCCAAGCGAAATACCTAAATCATTAGCTGTTGTCGCAAGACCAGAAGCTCCTCCTGCTTTTTCTGGCGGAACAGAGCTAACTACTAAATCGGTAGTTAAGGCCATCGATGGAGCTACACCAGGATAGGTGACCACAAAACTTGCAATAACAAGTGCAAGCCCCGTACCAGCGTCAAGTTGTGTAAAGAGTATATAACCAATCACTTGAATTGCTAGACCTATTGCAATAACATTACCTGGACGAAAACGGCGTGCCATCATCGGTGAAAGCGTAGAGACTACAATCAATACTGCGGCAGCTGGAAGAATAGCAAATCCTGCCGTCATCGGCGAAAGTCCTTGTACCTGCTGCAAGTATTGAGTGAAAAGAGAATATACTCCACCAAGTGCTGCTGCCGAAAGTAAGAATACACTAAGCGCACCACTAACCGTACGATTTTTAAACAACCGAACATCTAATAAAGGTTGTTTTGCTCGTAGTTGTCGAACTACAAACCAAATTCCCACTAGTATACCTGCAACTAACAAAGTAATTGTTGGACCTACAGCAGCTTGTGCTGCAAATTGTTTAATGCTGTAAATTATCGCTAGCAATGTAGCAACTAATAATAGAGCACTGAATAAATCAAGCTTTCCACTATTTTGATCACGGTGTTCAGGTACTAGAATAGGTGCACCTAGTGCAACAACTAACATAACTGGTACTGCTACTAAAAATGTCGCTTGCCAGCCAAATACTTCTAAAAGCAGACCGCTTAATAATGGTCCAAGGGCTACACCGGCTGAAATTCCACCTGCCCAAATACCAATCGCAACCCCGCGTTGTTCAGCATTTTGAAACAGAACGAAAATCAGTCCAAGTGTAGCAGGTACCATCATTGCTGCTGCTAAACCTAAAACAGCACGCCAAGCAATCATCATGGATGGATCACTTGTTAATGCTGCCAATATAGAAACAACTCCAAACAAGATAGCACCTATTACCATTAATAATCGTTTCCCTACTCTATCTCCAAGAACTCCCATTGCGACTAAGAATCCTGCCATCACAAAACCGTATATATCAAGAATCCACAACAATTGCGTACTGGAAGGCCCTAAGTCAGCTGCCATACTGGGGGCAGCTAAGAACAAAATAGTTAACATCATGAACAGTAATGTTGAAGGTAAAACTAACACGACAAGCCCCCACCATTGTCGAGCATTTGCACGAGGTACTTCAGGATTATTAGAATTAGCCATGTTGCACACCTCCTATATTTGATATGATACTCACCCAATTGTTATTTTTTAAATCTTTCAACATTTGGAATTCCTCCTTCATTATGAAAGATATTTGATTTCATTTTCTATTATTGTGTAGAAAAATCTCTGATTGTTTTTTCATTTAATTTTAAGGTAGTTAGCCGATCGACTTCTATTCCATTTTTAAAAAGAATTAAAGTTGGAATACCTATCACGTTATACCTCTGAACAGCAAATTCTAGGTCTTTATCTACGTCAACATCATAAAACATGACATTTTTTATTTCTTCTGCTGCCGATTCAATAATGGGAGTCACCTGCTGACAACCTTGACACCATCCTGCCGTAAAGTTGAGTACAACAGGTTTTTCTTCCATTTTGACTAAAGTACAAAAGTCATCTGTTTTCAATTCCTTTAGCATAGAGATATCTCCTTCACCATGAAAGATAGTACCTTAACTTTAACCTCTATTATTGTGATGAAAAGTCTCGAACGACTTCCTCACTTGCTTCCGGTGCAGTTACTCTGTCTGCCTCTTCCCCGTTTTTGAAAAGAATTAAAGTTGGAATACTCATCACCTGATATTGCTGGGCAAACTCTAACTCTTCATCTACATCAACATGATAGAATGCAATCTCTTCTTCCAACTCTTCTGCAACTGATTCAACGATAGGAGCTAGCTGCTTACAGCCTGGGCACCAGTCTGCGGTAAATTTCAACACAACAGGTTTTTCTTCTGCTTTTACCAATGTGTCAAACTCATTAGCTCTCAATTCTTTGACCATTACAAATCCCTCCTTTCCTTTTCCTTGTTTAAAAAAGTTACTTTAAAGGATTCGTCTCTATAAATGTCTCTACATCCATGGCAGCCATGCAACCTGTTCCAGCTGCTGTGACAGCCTGCTTGTATCTTTGATCTTGCACATCACCTGCTGCAAACACACCTGGTATATTCGTATTTGTCGTACCAGGTTCAACCTTAACATATCCATTCGGGTAAATATTGATGGCTTCTTTCAAAAAATCGGTGTTAGGTATATGACCAATCGCTAGAAAGACACCATCTGTTTCAATAAGTTGTTCTTCCTGGGTTTCTTTATTCTTAACACGAATTCCTGTGAGCTGATTATTTTGAGAAAGAATTTCCATCGGTATACTGTTAAAAATCCAAGATATTTTCTCGTTATTCATTGCTCGATCTTGCATAATCTTAGAAGCTCGCAATTCGTTCCTTCGATGAATAACCTGTACTTCTTTCGCAAACTTTGTTAAAAATAAAGCTTCTTCCATAGCAGAATCTCCACCGCCAACAACAACCACTTTTTTATCACGGAAAAAGAAACCATCGCATGTTGCACAGGTACTTACTCCGCGACCAAGGTTTTCTGCCTCTCCTGGAATCTCCAACATTTTCGCCCGGGCACCAGTAGAAACAATCACAGATTCCGCTTGAATTTCACCGAGACCATCTGCTTCTAAACGAAAGGGACGACTTGAAAAATCTACTTCTTTTACTAAAGCCGTTTTAAATTGTGCTCCAAATCGTTTCGCTTGTGCCCGCATGGTATCTATCAATTCTGGTCCCATCACTGGATCAGAAAAGCCCGGGTAATTTTCGACCGCTGTTGTCAATGTTAACTGTCCACCTGGTTCTGGACCTTCTAAGATTAATGGTTCCATATTTGCTCTGGCTAAATAAATGGCAGATGTTAAACCAGCAGGACCTGTTCCTAAAATGACTGTTTTATACATAATCCACCTCTTCATTAAAAAAATACTTATATATTTTAAAAGGACATTCAGTGAAGGGTAAAATTTTCCTTCACTGAATGTTAGGCTATCAACCTAAACTTTCCTCTAAACCGTTTCAGCTGACGATTTAATATCAGAAAGAGAAACTTACAATACTAGGATTGCCTTATACGTTATTTCTTCGATGAACTTTTTGGCTGATCTGTTTTTGCATTCTCAGTCTTTGCTGATTCTTTTGGTGAGCAGCAAGAGCACGTTGGTTTAGCCATTTATATCACCTCCTTAAAAATAAGGTGTCATATGATAAACCACTCCTTATCCAACTTCTAAGAGCCGTTTAATCTCCTCTTTATTCATTTCAAACCCTGTCATACTTTTTCTTGTTTTTCTTAGACCTAAAATGGAGGATTGAGAAAAGACAATTCCGGGAACCACTCTAGCCCCTGTTCGACTTTTAAGCTCTTTTTCTTTTTCTGGCTGCTTGGTTAAATCATATTGTTTGTGTGGTATCCGATGTTTTTCCAAGAATTTTTTCAAGTCTTGGCAATCAGAACAAGTTGGTCTTGTATAAATTTCTAATTGATAATTAGCCATTTATCTCACTCCTTCCATTTGATTTATATTAAAATGAGTTACTCTTTTACTTCTAAAATAAATGGATATACATGAATTTCCCCATCAAATTTGAATTCTGCCCAGACTTTATACATCCCTGGATTTGTGAAATGAGCATTAAACGTCGTGGAATCATCTGACGCAGGGTGAACATGGATATATTCTTCTACCTCTTCATCTACAATCACCACATGACCTAAAGCACCAAGGTGTGTTTCCGGTTGTTCCCCTTGCATATCAAAATTCAAAGGAACCTCTTCTCCAGCTATTGCTTCCACTTCTTCTAAGGTCACTGTTTTTCCATCTACTTCTTTTGTCCATTCATTATCCGCATGTAAATGTGCTTTGGCTGTTTCTTCTGTTCCAACCTGTAATAGGTTTGGAGCAGGTGTATAAGCTTTGTTTTCCGGCACAATATCAACAAATGCTTGATACGTTCCATCTTCTAAGGCTTGATTAACTCGAAATCTTCCTTCCTCTTCTTTTTCAGGATGGAGATGATAATACTCTTCCAAATCGTTAGAGATCAGAATAAAATGCATTTCTTTTTCATGCTCGATAGCGAGTTCTGGTGCTGCTCCTGTATCATCTTCCAATGAGATGACAAGTTCTTCATTATCATAGGACACATCCGTTTTTACTTCTGAATCCGTTTCATGTCCATGCTCGTGCTCATGTTTATGGTCCATGTCTTCTTCCTCCTCTGAATTACTTTCTGTATTATGGTCTTCATGATCGGTCCCATCTTCTTGTGAAGCTTCATCATTATTATGCTCCTCATGCCCAGCCTCTTCGTCACTATGTCCATCGTGCTCCATTTCACCACTGGCCAAAGGATTGTTTCCTGTAATCACACTATATCCTGCAAAAACAATGACTACATAGACAATCCCTAGAGATACCCACTTTTTTACGGACATAATTATTGGCCTCCTTTTAGCTTTAATCGCTGTAATCGTAAAGCGTTAAGCACTACAGATACAGAACTGAATGCCATTGCTGCTCCAGCAACCCAAGGAGCTAATAGACCAATTGCAGCAACTGGAATGGAAGCCGAATTATAGAAGAAGGCAAAGAATAAATTTTGCTTGATATTACGCATGGTCTTTGCACTGATTTCCACACTGTCTGCCACGCTGTTCAAATCTCCACGCATTAATGTTATATCTGCTGCTTCAATCGCTACATCTGTTCCCGTACCAATTGCCATCCCGATATCGGCTACAGCTAAGGCAGGTGCGTCATTGACACCATCACCGACCATCGCTACTTTTTTATCCATATCTTGTAGCATTTTAATTTGCTCTGCCTTTTGTTCCGGCACTACTTCCGCAATCACATGATCAATACCAACTTGTTTTCCAATAGCTTCTGCAGTCCGTTCATTATCCCCTGTAAGCATAATGACCTCTAAACCTAGTTGATGCATACGGTGAATAGCAGCCTTAGACGTTTCTTTCACTGTATCAGCAACCGCAATGACACCAGCTAATTGGTTGTCTATTCCAATTAACATCGCTGTCTTACCTTCTGATTCTAACTTTGTCATTTGGTTTTCCACAGAATCAACCGTTATATTTTGCTGTTTCATTAGTTTTCTGGTTCCAACATAAATCATTTTTCCATTTATGGAAGCTTGAATACCGTATCCCGGGATTGCTTCAAAGGAATCTGATTCTTTTACTTGAACCCCCATTGCTTTTGCACCTTTAACAATCGCCTCTGCAAGTGGATGTTCTGAATTGTTTTCAGCCGAGGCAACGTAATAAAGAACTTCTTCTTCCGTGAAATGTTGATTCGGAAGAACATCAGTCAATTCTGGTTCTCCTTTGGTGACAGTTCCTGTTTTATCTAACACAATCGTCGTTAGGGAACGGGTATTTTCCAAATACTCTCCACCTTTAAATAGAACACCGAGTTCTGCTGCTCTTCCTGATCCAGCCATCACAGAGGTTGGAGTTGCCAAACCAAGTGCACATGGGCAAGCAATCACAAGTATAGTGATAGCAGGAACTAATGCGGAACGGAGATCACCAGGTGCAACGATAAAATACCATACTAGAGACGCCGCAATAGCAATTAACACAACAATGGGAACAAAGATACCCGATACACGGTCAGCTACCCTTTGAATATCAGCTTTACTTCCTTGTGCCTCTTCAACCACTTTAACAATTTGAGAAAGAGCTGTATCTTTACCAACTTTGGTCGCTTCAATTGTCAGCAGACCATTTTTATTAATCGTTGACCCAATAGCTACATCCCCTGTTTTCTTATCAACCGGAATACTTTCACCCGTTATCATTGATTCATCGACTGCGGATTCCCCTTTGACAATTTGCCCATCAACTGGAATCTTTTCACCTGGTCGTACCATGATGGTATCACCAACGATAACTTCTTCAATCGCAATCTCTTGTTCCTCCCCATTTCTGATTACCCTAGCTGTTTTTGCCTGCATACCAAGTAATTTTTGAATAGCCTGACCAGTACGTCCTTTGGCGCGAACTTCGAATAGTTTTCCAAGAATGATCAAAGTGATAATCACTGCCGCAGCTTCAAAATAGAGTTCTGGCATACCGACTTGCCCCTGTACTTGCCACTCGTAACCCAAGAAAATACTATAGAAGAAGGCAACGGATGTACCTAATGCAACAAGAACGTCCATGTTGGCACTGCCATTCTTCAAGGCTTTATACGCAGATTTATAGAACTGAGCCCCTACAATAAATTGTACTGGTGCTGCTAAAGCTAACTGTACCCATGGGTTCATTAACATATCTGGCGAATAAATAAAGGACGTAAATTCAAAATGTGTCACCATCGTCCACAATAACGGTAAAGTTAAAATGGCTGAGAAAATAAATTTCCCTGTCTGATGACGAATTTCTTCATCCTTACTATTGGCAGTATCTTCTTTAGAAGTTTGTGTTTTTAAGCTATAACCAAGCTTTTTGACCGTTTCAATCATATCGTTTACCGTCACTTGACCTTGATCATAATCCACTGCCACGTTTTCTAATGCAAAATTCACGGAGGCACTTGCTACACCTTCCATTTTATTTAATCGCTTTTCAATTTTAGTAGCACATGCCGCACAAGTCATACCGGAAATATCAAAGGTTTGTTTATCATGTGCTACATGGTAACCCAATTTTTCAATTTTCTCTTCAAAATCCTGTACACTTGTGACAGATGGATTATAAGTAACTTTTGTCTTCTCTATTGCAAAGTTGACATTGGCTTCTGCCACACCATCCATTTTATTTAAACCTTTTTCAATCTTGGTGGCGCATGCTGCACAAGTCATACCTTGAATCTGTAAACTAACTTCTTTTTGTGTTTCCATTTTTTTATTTTCCTCCTTCCTCATACCAGGACAGGGTATAATATAATTGAAAAGGAAATCGTGCAGGTTTTGCACGATTATCCTTTTTATTTAACGAAAAAAATGAAGCATGTTTTGCTGCACATTCCTTATGCAACATCATATCCTTGGTCTTCAATCGCTTCTGTGATGTCTTTCAAGTCCACTTTATCTCCATCAAAAGTGATATCGACCTTTCCATCTTGTAAATGAACTTTGACGGATTCAACACCGTTTAATTCACCAACACTGCCTTCAATGGAGCTGACGCAATGCCCGCAAGACATGCCTTGTACGTTAAGTGTTTTGTTTGTCATGAATCATCCCTCCTTTCTGATTACATTTATATATTACCATACCCTAGTTAGGTATTGTCAAGTGAAAAATTTATTTCATTATTTTAGAAATCGTCGTCATGAATTCAGATATAACTTCTGGATCTTTTTTTTCCAATTTTTCAATGACACAAGTATGAATATGACTTTCCAATAGTAATCGAGAAACAGCATGTAATGCCGATTGTACGGCAGCCATTTGATTTAATATATCATCACAATATACATTTCGGTCAATCATTCGTTTTACTCCCTTTACCTGTCCTTCAATGCGACTCATTCGATTCATCAGCTGCTTTTGAATATCATCTGACATAATTACCTCTCCGTCTTTACAACAGTTTTCCTTTTGATCCATATGGGGGACTAGTTGAGCAATCTCCTTCATGTAAACGCTCCCTTCTAAAATCAAATAATTACTTTATATTTCCTTACTGCCAATATACCATACCCCCAGAAGGTATTCAAGTATTTTATTTAAAATAAATAAAAAGCTTATAGAGAAAGTTATTTCATTTTCTCTATAAACTTTTTATGAAGGATTGTTCTCTTATATTATTTAGAGTACTGATTAATAACTGCTAACAATTCATCAATAACTTCTTCTTCATTTCCATCCTTAATAGAATGAGTCATACATGTTTTTGCATGTCGTTCCATGACAGAAAAGCCAACTTTCTTTAAAGCTGACTGCACGGCAGATAATTGAATAAGAATATCCATACAGTAACGATCATTTTCAACCATATTTTGAAGTCCACGAACTTGGCCTTCTACACGTTTTAAACGATTAATTACACGTTCCTTTTCTTTATCTGTCCGTGGCTCCACTGCCTTTTTTCCTTCTGTTGCATTTTGTATTATTCCTTCTGATTTCATCATTATAATCGCTCCTTTAATTTATATTTATATATTATCTCGCATTTAGGTATCATTACTCTCTTTTTAAATAATTCATAGTAACGAAAACCTGAGTACACATTGCTCATAAAAAGTGGCGGGTAAAAAATGAATCACACTTTAGCTTTTTAGTTCGATTTTCTTTCATGCTTACTTATACCCCATCAGCCAGTAATACATTATTTCTCTCCCCTTTTTTACAATGCTTGTTGATTCCCAAAAACAGAGGAATACGTCTTCCATCCGCCATCTACATTTTTCACTTCAAATCCATTATTTTTTAGAATACGACTAGCTAGATACCCTCTTAAACCAACTTGACAACTTACATAAATGGTCTGATCTTTTGGTATAGTATCAAGAGAATTTCTTAACTCATGTAGCGGAATATTAACAGATCCTTTGATATAACCAGATTCACGTTCCCCTGAGTTACGAACATCAATTAATAACCTCCCATCAGCAACAATCTGGTCTACTTCATGCCACTGGATATGTTCTAATTCCCCGTCTATGATGTTCGCAGCTACATACCCTGCCATATTCACTGGATCTTTTGCTGATGAATAAGGCGGTGCATAGGATAACTCTAAATTTGTTAAATCTTCTACAGTTAACCCGCCTTTTATGGCTGTAGTGATAACGTCCATGCGTTTATCCACGCCTTCTTCTCCAACAGCCTGAGCACCGAAGATTTTTCCTGTTTCTTTATCAAAAAGTAACTTTAGGGAAATTGGTACAGCTTCTGGATAATAATTAGCGTGAGAGCTTGGATGAACATGGACCACTTCGTAGGGAATCCTTAGCCGTTTAAGTGTTTTTTCATTATTTCCTGTGGATGCAACGGTCAAATCAAACACCTTTGCAATGGATGTGCCTACTGTCCCTTGATATTTCTCTTTTTTACCCATTAAATTGTTAGCCGCAATACGACCTTGTCGATTCGCTGGTCCAGCAAGTGGAATCATTGTCTTTGTGCCTGTGATATAATCTGCTACTTCGACCGCATCCCCAACCGCATAGATATGATCATTGGATGTTTGCAGATAGTCATTCACGATGATTCCTCCACGTTGCCCTAATGAAAGTCCTGCTGATTTCGCCAGTTCATTTTCCGGCATAACACCGATAGAAAGAATCGTCATATCTGTTTGAAGTTCCGTCCCATCAGAAAGTATAATCTTCTTTCCTTCCTCTGCAAATGATTGAACTCCATTGTCCAGAATCAATTGAACCCCTTTTTCTCTTAAATGCGTGTGCAGAATAGCTGCCATTTCCATATCAATCGGTGCCATGATTTGATTGGCCATTTCAACTATGGTAACCTTTATCCCTCTGTTAGCAAGATTCTCCGCCATCTCAACACCAATAAATCCACCACCAACAATGACAGTTCTTTGTGGCAGGTGATTATCCACATAACGTTTGATAGCATCTGTGTCGGGAATATTTCTTAATGTAAATAACGAATTATTTTCCTTTAACCCTGGTATCGCAGGTACAATTGGTTTGGCTCCCGGTGATAACAATAATTTATCATAGGATTCTTTGTACGTTTCTCCGCTTTTTAGGTTATTAACTGTCACCTGTTTTTTATCTGTGTCGATGTTCACTACTTCACTCAAATTACGTATGTCGAGATTAAATCGTTCCGACATACCTTCCACAGTTTGTACTAATAATTTATTGCGATCCTTAATTGTTTCTCCGATGTAGTAAGGTAATCCACAATTCGCAAATGAAATATGTTCTCCTCTTTCGAAAAGCACAATTTCTATTTCTTCACTTATTCTTCTTAACCTTGCGGCGGCTGTTGCCCCACCTGCTACACCACCTATGATAACAACTTTTTTTGTCATGATATTTCCCTCCCAAGTCATTTATTGAAATCTGGACCTTAATCCGTCCATAACCAGTTATAAAGTAACATCTTTTTTTGATTAAAAATGACATTTTAATAATTATTAACACATTCATTCATGTTTGGTTGTTTTGTCTTTGGATGACATTGACATTCTACTTTATCTTTAAATGACATCTTCTTTTTGGATTTAATCCATTTGTCTTTTTCCATTCTGTACCACATAACAACGGCGCGTATCACGATATCAATACCGATTGCTACCCAGACACCTGCTATCCCTAACTGCATTTGAATTGCTAAGAGATATACAAAAAGTGTTCGAATCAACCACATCACAATCGTTGTTAAATACATAGGGTATTTTGTATTTCTAGCACCTTGATATGCTCCTGTAAGAATAAGCAATATCGCTAGAAAAGGCTGGAATAATGCTGCTATTTTTAGTGCAATACTTATTTCAGATACAACTACTGGATCTTCACTGAAAAAACCGCCTATCCATTCTCCAAGAATAAATAATAATACTCCCATGAAAACCATAAATACAGCTGATAGAATGGAGATTAATTTTGCATAACTTTTAGCTTCTTCATAATTACCTGCTCCTACTTGTTTGCCTACAATAATAGTTGCGGCAGCAGCAAAACCATAAGCAATCATATAAGAAAATGTCTCGATATTCCCTGCTATTTGATGTGCTGCAAATGTACTTGTACCTAATGCAACAATGAAGCCAAAATAAACGACCTGCCCTATTCTCATTGCCAGGCGCTCACCTGCTGCTGGAGCACCTAAACCTAAAAGCTCTTTTTGATAAACCTTATCAAACCTCCACCAGTTCTTTTGAAACATAATCTGATTATTTTTCTTAATATATAAAATAAGCACAAATGTACCAACCAGACGTGCAATTACTCCGGCTAATCCAGCCCCTACGATACCTAGTGCAGGTATAAACAAGAAGCCAAAGATAAAGATATAATCCAAAATAATATTGACAATATTTGCAATAATAACTGCTTTCATTGGTGATTTTGTATCTCCAACTCCCCTTAAAATACTACTCATCACAAACATATAAGCCATGAGTATAGAAGGAACAGCAACAATTCTAAAGTATACTACACCAATCTCTAACACTTGTTGTTCTACACCAAGAAGGCTTAAAAGAGGTTCTGCAAAAATCAGTGTTAACATACCTGTTAGGCCACCTACAATAGTGGTCAAAATTACTCCTTGCTGTGCAACTTTTGAGGCACGTTCATAGTCGCCTGCACCAGTTGCATTAGCCATTAACACATTGACACCAACACCTATTGCCATAAAAATTGCAAAATAAATTGCTAGTATAGCGTTCGTTACCCCAACTGCAGATACTTCATCCAAACCAATTTGAGCAACAAAAAATGTATCTGCAAATCCTAGCATCGTCTGAAAAAAGTTTTCTATTACAGCCGGAACCGCTAATATAATAATTATTTTTATCTTATCATTGGTACTTAGCCCTTTCTTTAATGTTTGATCTGCAACATTCATCAAACAGCCCTCCATTCAATCTAATTACAGGAGCTTTTCATTAATATATTTAAAGTTTCCTTAAAAACATAATATCATACCCCCGTATAGTATTCAACAAGAAAAAATTTACAGAAAATAATTTTGCATTACTTTCATTTCTCATTGTCCTCAGCGTTGAATTTTTAATAATTTTAACAATTCTATGAACATGAACTTTTTATTTTATTTAGGTGTTATAATAATGCTATATATTTTATATGGTAAGGAGTTGTCTATTTGAAAAATCAAATAGTGTTTGTTTGTTTGTTTCTTTTGGTTATTTTAGCAGCTTGTAACAGTAATACTAATCAATCATCTGAAGTAGATGTTAAATCATTAATACACGATTACAGCACAGATCAAATAAGTGCTACCTCTGCTTCAGTAGATACTAGCCAATTAGTAGTTGAAAAAGATAATAAAGAAGTCAATTATGATTTACCTGATGATGAGTTTTATGTATCGATTGCTCCCTTTATCAATGAAACACACCCATGTACATTCCATAGTCTTACAGGATGTCAAGGTGAGCTAGTGAATACTCCATTTGAAGTTTATATCGAAAATGCCAATGGAAATGTACTTATTGATGAATCGATTGAATCCTTTGACAACGGCTTTATTGATTTATGGCTACCAAGAGATCAGGAGTTTAAAGTCATTATTACTTTAGATGACAAACAGGTAGAATCAACCATATCTACATTCGAGGATGACCCAACTTGTATTACGACAATGCAACTTATTTAAATTTGATAGAAAGCATTTGTGAGTTTGAAAAACCCTAGAGCTAGGGTTTTCTTTTAATAATAAGAATATCATTAGAAAAACTTTAGATTGGGCAATATGTGGCTTTTAAATAAGGTTTGATTAAAAATACCATGTAAACTCGTGTTTTACGTTAAATAAAAGAATCCATTTTGGAAAAAGATTAATCAAAATGGATTCTATAGTTCGAGTAAAGCATAAAATAGTGAAGTTATACTTATTCAATTAATTGAAGCTATTATCAATAAGGAGTTTTTACCCGGCACAGCATGATAATTTTGATACATCTTTATCAAATGTAAGAGCAGCTAATTTTAAACCCTCTGCCATTGTTAAATACGGTGCAAGACTTTCTTTTAAATCCTCTACGGTTAATCCAAACTTAACGACTAATGTAGCTGCATAAATCACATCTCCTGCATTTTCAGATACAATATGAACTCCAAGCACTTTCAATGTTTTTGAATCAGCAACAAGCTTAAAAACCCCTGTTGTTTCATGATTTACTAACGCTCTTGGAATGGTGTCTAAAGGCAACACAGATGTTTTGACTTCATATCCCTTTTCTTTTGCTTGTTTTTCTGTTAAACCAACTGTTGCAATTGCCGGATTTATAAACGTTATGCCAGGAACAACAGACAAATTTAATTTTTTATTTAACCCACGAATCGCATTGTCAGCAACAATTCCACCTTCATAGGCTGCTACATAAACAAATTGAGGTCCCAATGTTACATCTCCTGCTGCATAAACCTTCTCATTACTTGTCCTAGCATAATCATTTATCACGATTTCTTTTCGTTTTCCAACTTCAATACCTGCTGCACTTAAATTTAAAGAATCCGTATTTGGTTTTCTCCCTGTTGCCACAAGTAACTGCTCTGATTCCACAACTTTTTTCTTACCATTTACCGTTACGTAAATCTTTTTGTTTCCTCCAACTTGTTCTACCCACTCAAAGGTTGCCCCTTTCACAAGATTTATACCCTGTTCAACTAAAGCCTTTTCTACAGCTTCTGAAATCTCTGGGTCATATTCTTTTAAAAGACGTTCACTTCTTTGCATAAGCGTTACTTCTGAACCTAAATTATGAAATAGTTGCCCAAGCTCCATTCCGATATATCCTGAACCAATAACCGTTAAGCGTTCAGGCACCTTTTTTAATTCAAGTAGTGTTGTACTTGTTAGATAATCCACTTCTTTAAGTCCTGAAATTTCCGGTAAAGAAGGAGAAGCACCTGTTGCAATTAAAAAGTGCTTTGCAGAAAGTTTCTCTCCGTTGACTTCAATTGTATTTTTATCAATAAATTTAGCTTCACCCTTAATTAAATCAAAGCCATATTCATTAATTAAATCAATGTATTTTTGGTGCCTAAGCCTATTAACCAATTCATTTTTTTGCCTGATTAAAGGTGCTAATTCTACATCTCCCGCGGAAATTTGCAATCCTTTAAATGGATTCACCTTAGCCAAATGATTGATTTTCCCAGCTCTAAGAAGTGTCTTTGATGGAACACAACCTGTATTCACGCATGTTCCTCCAATGGTTTCACGTTCAATCATGACTACTTTCGCCCCATATTCAATTGCTTTAATCGCAGCCGAAAAAGCTGCACCACCAGAACCAATGATAAGTAAGTCATAATCCCCTTCATTACCTAGCACCATATTTTCTTGTGATGGTACTTCTTCTATTTCTCCAGGTTGATATTTTGCTTCTTTAATCGCCTTGTTTGCAGTTTTAACTCCAATATTCTCAGGTAACTCAAATACTGCTTCACCACGACGAAAACTAGCTTCAACATTATTAGCTCCTATATTTTGAAGTGCTAATGCTACATGCTCTTCACAACCTGTACAAGTCATTCCGTGAATGTTTATCTTAAATTTATTCATTTACTCATCATCCTGTTCTATATTTTTTCTTATTCCTTTTATTGTTCCCCAATCAGTGTTTCAATTATTGGACATTCATGTAGTTGTTTTTCATCTGGGCACCGTTGTTTTAAATCTTTTAGCATGACTTCAATTCGCTTTAAATCTTCTATTTTTTTTTGTACTTCCTTTTCTTTTTTGGAAACAAATTCAAACATATTTTCACAGCGAACTTCATCTTTATCTACAATCCCAAGTAATTTATAAATTTCATTTAAAGAGAAACCAAGCTCTTGAATATGTTTAATAAAACCTACTCGCCTAACATCATTATCTGAGTATACCCGATAACCAGCATTTGTTCGAGAAGGTTCCTTTAATAATGATTTTTGTTCGTAATATCTAATTGTCTCTTTATTCACTCCACATTTTTCTGCAAATGCACTAATACGATAACTCACATATTTCACCTCCTATAAAAATAATAAACCGTGTATCTAGATACACAGTCAAGTATATTATTAAATTTTTTTTAAAGTATCCTACCAATTAGTTTAAGTACATTTATAAAAATAATATATGTAATTTTTGATAAATTCAGTATACAATTAACTGTTTGATTAAGTAAGTCCTTTATAAGGAACATCCGTTTAAATCAAAATCCAAATGGGGAAAATTACTCAAATATTTTATAAATATCACGTCTTTTTTACAATGGAGCGAGTAAAAAGTTGGGCATAAATTGAACATCAGACTTGATAGATATCATGTAACATGGAAAAAAGTAAAATACCCCTTTTTCATCGATTAATGAATTTTAAAATTGCCAGTATGAACTAATCACACTGGCAGCTTAATAATTCTTTTTTACATGTCTAACGCTATATTATGGACCATACTCTATTCTACCTTCACCTGTCCCATCATGCCGTTGTCTTCATGTTCAAGAATATGACAATGGAACATATACACGCCTTTTTGCTTGAATTGTATAGCTATTTTAACTGTTTCATCTGGTTCAATAGAAATACTGTCTTTCCATCCCCGCTCATTTTCTGGTGGTTCTTCTCCATTTCGAGAAAGTATTTTAAATTGAGCTCCGTGAATGTGAAATGGATGAATCATTCCGCCCATCATGTCAGGTTTATTGTAAATTTCCCACACTTCAGTGACCCCTTGATCTTGTGTGAAATCAATTCTTTCCGGATCAAATTTCTTTCCATTTATCGTTACCATATCCATCATTCCAAAGAGTTCCACGTTTTTTGTTACTGGTAAGTTCATCTCTTCTTCTGTAATTGAAATATCATTCATCTCTTCTGGAATACTGCTATCCTCTCCACTTTGACCAGAAACTTCAAATGGTAAAAGGATCGAACCATCCTCCTCATTTATTAACGCCAACCCATCTTCAGAGTTAAGCTGCGAAAAATCAATAATTATTTCCGCCCGTTCTGATGGGGTCAGTGTAATTTCATCTAGTGTCACTGGTTTATTCAGGAAACCTCCATCCGTTGCAACTTGCACAAAGGAATCCCCTGTATTCAATTTAAAAGTGTAATTCCTCGCATTGGACCCATTTAAGAGACGAAGACGAACCTTTTCTTTCCCTACGGTCAACTTCGGATTTAACGTCCCGTTTACCAATGACGTATCACCGATTGTTCCATCATCATTCATAGCAGCACTGTAATTCAATTGTTTCTGATCATCAAATGTTTTATCTTGGAAAATCAAGGGAATATCATTCTTTCCATACTCATTTGGCAATCCAAGACTCTTAGAGTTGTCATCTTCTATATAAATCAATCCTGCAAGTCCATTGTAAACCTGTTCAGAGGTTTTCCCTTCTGGATGGGGATGGAACCATAACGTCGAGGCTTCTTGTGTCACTTCAAATTCGATCAGCTCTTCTTCTCCTGGCTTTAATGAATTATGTGGCCCACCGTCTTCTTCACCTGATACTTCCAGCCCGTGCCAATGAAAAGTTGTCTCCTCATCTAACTCATTTATCGTTCTAATTTTCACCGTATCGCCTTCTTCAAATTGAAGCACTGGTCCTAAAAATGACCCATTGTATCCATATGTTTTCGTATTAGTACCATCGAATATTTCAGTCTCTCCTTCTTGTGCTCGAACAGTGTATACAACTTCTTCTTCATTATCGCTTTCAAGCAAAGGAGGTATTTTCAATTCATTTTCCCCTGTTGAACCATTTAAACTTACCACCTCATCATGACTCATATGACCATTCTCAATTGCATCATCATCCATAGATGAATGATCCATTCCTTCTTCCATGGAATCAGACTCTTGTTCCATATCTGAGTTTTCTTCAGGTGGTGATTCAACATTCCCTGCACAAGCCGATAAGACAAGTATTGTCAATAAAAAAATTAAACTTATTAATAATGATTTTCTTTTCATATACCATAACTCCCATTAAGAAAATTTTACATATTAATCCATCTTTAAAGGCTAACATTCAATAACACTTGACTATTAGCCAATTTACTTGATTCAAGAATTATATTTGATTATTGTTTCATCACTTAAATTACGATTATAGATGTTAACTTTTCTCCTTTCATTAGATACTTGATACCAATTTATGTTAATGATTCATTATCCTTATGACGTAACTATATTTTAAAACTATCGAGAATTTATCAAGAAAAAGTTAATGTTTGATGAATTACATAATTAAATATAATCATAAAATATCTAAATGGAGAATCATTTACAGTTTTAAACCCTTCACCTTAATGATAAATCTTTAATCATATATGGGGACTACAAATATTATGCAAAACATAGATGTACATTTCTTTATCTATTCCGGAAATCAACTAGAACGTTAAAAGTTATTAACAATCAACCTTTTTCCATAAAGGCGTTAATATACTTTGTGGATCAGAAGTGATTCGTCGATTGTATTTTACTCATTTACATTATCCATTAAAACGAAATCAGCTATTGCAGCGGTCACCTTTACCCAAGTCAGCTTTTTCTCACATTACTTTAATCTTTCAACTAGAAAAAACTGATTTTCACCTAACGGAAAACCAGCTTTTTCATTTTTATATTTAGACACTAAATTCATAACCTTAATCTTAAACAACTTCTTTCAAATTTTACAATGAAACTTTTGAACCTTTACATCTAAAGTTTTTCTTTACAGATTGAGCTTTTTTCCGAGTATAATAATAGCATTATACTATTAACACTTAACCTATATTTCATTTTCATACTAAATTTTAATCAATCTTCAACAATTGGGCATTAATTGCACAAATAATTGTACTTAATGACATGACAGCAGCACCAATAGCTGGTGTAATAACGATACCGACATTATATAATACACCTGCTGCTAGTGGGATGGCTATCACGTTGTAACCTGCTGCCCATCCTAAGTTTTGTATCATTTTTCTATAACTAGCTTTCGATAACTTCAAAATATTTAAGATATCAACAGGATCACTATTTACTAAAACAACATCCGCTGTCTCAATTGCAACGTCTGTACCAGCACCAATCGCAATACCCAAATCAGCTTCAGCTAAGGCAGGCGCATCATTGATTCCGTCACCAATCATGGCAACCTTTTTGCCACCTTCCTTCAGTTTTTTCACATTATCCGATTTATCATGTGGTAGAACCTCTGAAATAACTTTTGATAGTCCAAGTTTTTCACCTACATAATTTGCAACACGATTATTATCACCTGTCATCATAACTGTTTCAATGCCACTATCTTTTAATTGCTTGATAACTTCATAAGAGGATTCACGAATGATATCCGCTAAAGCAATCATTCCTTGCAATACATTGTCTCTTAATACAAAAACAACTGTTTTCCCTTGTTGGGCTAGCTTTTCATACGTTTCTTCATCGAAATCTATATTATTCGCTTTCATCGCTCCAGGGCTAATGACTGCGATTTCAGTTCCTTTCACATCAGCAGTTAATCCTTTACCAGTTAAATTTCTATAATTCGTTACCTCATATAGCTCTAAATTACGATTTTTTCCTTCCTTCACAATTCCTTTTGCAATTGGATGATCGGATTGGGTCTCAACTGAATAAGCTAACTTCACTAATTCATCTTTACTTACATTGTTACTTGGATGAATATCAGTAACCCCGAAGTTTCCCTCAGTAAGGGTGCCTGTCTTATCGAATACAACCCGATCTAGCTTTCGAGCATTTTCAAATGGGGTACGATTACGAATCAACAAACCATTCTTAGCAGCAATAGACGTTGATCTTGAAGTAACTAAAGGCATAGCCAGACCAAGTGCATGCGGGCAAGCTATAATCAGAACGGTAACCATTCTTTCTAGCGCAAATTCAAAATCCCCTGTCGTACTCCAGTAAGCAATCGTGATGATTCCAGCAACCACCGCCACATAAAATAGCCATTTTGCTGCAATATTAGCAAACCCCTGTGCTTTTGATTTGGTATTTTCCGCCTCGCTTACTAATTGAATAACTTGAGATAAATACGTGTCATTTCCAATTTTATTTACCTTAATTTTTAATACACCTTCACCATTAACGGCCCCACCTATTGCTTTCATTCCAGGTCCTTTTTCCACAGGAACGGATTCACCTGTTAACATAGATTCGTCGACGGTAGATTCTCCTTCAAAAATTTCCCCATCAATGGGTATTTTTTCTCCTGATTTAACTAGAATCTCATCTCCAGGGTGTAATTCTTCAACAGACACTTCTACAATATTTCCGGACGCGTCAATTTTATGTGCCTCTTTTGGCATTAGTTTAATTAATTCTTCGAGTGCTTTTGAAGCACCCATTATGGACCTCATTTCTACCCAGTGACCTAACAACATAATGACAATTAACGTAGCTACCTCAAAATAAAAGTCACTGCCATCAATCAAGAAGGCTGTTAAGGTGCTATAAATATAGGCTGTTACAATGGCAAGTGAAATTAACAACATCATCCCTGGTGTTTTTGTTTTTATTTCATCCCATGCACCAAGTAAAAACGGTTTTCCACCATAGAAAAACACTATGGTAGAAAGTAAGAAAAGTACTATCGTGTTACCCGTAAAGTTTACTTCATAGTTGAATAACATTTGGATCATCGGTGACAGATAAGTAATCGGTATCGCTAACACTAAAGATACCCAGAAACGCTTTTTAAAATCATCTATCATATGCTCATGATGACCGGCATGTCCTCCTCCATGTCCGTGTCCCGAATGGTCATGACCATTATGATTATGATGCTCACGGTGATCATGGCTATGGTGTTCATGATCATGATGCTCGTGGTTATGATGTTCGTGATTATGGTGCTTGTGCCCATCGTGTTCACTATGGCTTTGGTTATTCTTCTTACTATCGTGATTTGCCATGCTATCAATCCTCCTAGTGAATAATTATGTTAAGATCATTTTCTATATAGTGTGCAATAGGTAATTTTCTTATTACTAAGACATCATACAAATTCCCCTGTCAAGGGTTATTAACCCACTTATATCCTACACCCCACACAGTTTTAAAATAGTCATCTATTGGAAATCCTGTTTGACGGATTTTCTCTCTCATATTCCGCACGTGTGAATCAACTGTTCTTCCCCCTGTTTCAGAATCAAACCCCCAAATCAAATCAATCAAATGTTCCCTAGCAAATACTTGATTCGGATTCTTCATAAAGTGTCCAATCATAATAAATTCTTTAGGCGTTACCTTGATTGGGTTAGTTTTATAGGATAATTCAAACTGATCCCTATTCCAAATTAAACCATTCACCTCAATATAACTCTTTGGTTCTCTTCTACGTAATATAGCTGACATCCTAGCCAATAATTCTTCTTCGTTAAATGGCTTTGTGATATAATCGTCTGCACCTAACCGCAATCCTTTTACAATATCCTCATGTTGGTCACGGGCAGTTAACATTATAATTGGTACATCAGAAATGCCTCTAATTTCTTGGCATAATTCCCATCCATCCATCTCAGGCATCATAATATCTAGTAAAACAATGTCAAATGTTTCTTGATTTATATAGGACAATGCTTCAGTAGCACCTAATGCTTCTTTACAAACATATTTATGAGGTTGTAAATACAACGCAATTAAATCTAACATTCGCTTCTCATCATCAACGATAAGAACTTTATTCATTTCTTTTCCCCCTTGCCAACTTGATAATGATACTTGTGCCCAGTCCTATTTCGCTTTTTGCTTCAATACTACCACCATGGGATTCAATAATTTCTTTTGAAATAGCTAGACCTAGCCCAGTTCCTCCACTTTGTCTTGAACGTGATTTTTCCACACGGTATAACCGGTCAAATATATATGGAAGATCTTGTGCAGGAATTCCTTCTCCATCATCTGTAGTTGTAATAATGATATACTGATCAGTCTGCTTTACCTCTATTAAGATTTTTGAACCTTCCTTAGAATGCTTTTTCGCATTATCTAGGATATTTATTAACACTTGTTGAAAACGTTCTGGATCAATATAAGCTTTTATTTCATCAAGGCAATTCACATGAAGTAATATTTTTTTCTCAGCTAACGCTGGTCGAATACGTTCAATTATTCTTTGAATAAGCTCACATAAATTCACTCGTTCGCGTCTAATCCGAAAATTATTTTGATCTATTTTAGCTAATTCAAATAAGTTCTTAATTAATACCGTTAATTGCTCTGTTTCTTCTCGAATTATTTCAACATATTCTTTAACTTGTTCTTCAGACGTACCTTGACGATTAATGATATCTGCATATCCTTTGATATATGTTAATGGCGTCCGCAGCTCATGTGACACACTGGCCAGGAACTCATTTCTAGCCTGTTTTAGTTCTTTCAACTCCTGTGATAGCTTGGTGATGGAATTAGCTAATTCACCTAATTCATCTTTCCTTTTTGTATGTAGTGCTATATTGTGTCTTCCCTTACTTAATTGTTCTGTCTCTTCTTTCATTTTAATTAACGGTTGTGTAATAAATCGAGACAAAATAAATATAGTCATAATTGTTAACAACACAGTGATAAAGCTAATTATCAAAAACTGATTGCTAAGCTGATCAACTGTTCTTTTTACATAACTTGTATCGGCAAACATAAACACATGCCCCTTATGTTCCCCGCTTATTGTAATCGGACTATCTGTCACGATATAATTTCCTTCACTCCACCTATCTTCAACTATTTTACCTTCTGTAGGTATTTCTTCATCATTAGTATGTTCTACCACATTAATCATTTCTTGTTTTACAGGGTCAGATGAAATAATAATCTCACCTTTCTCATTTGTAATGATAACGATAAATTCAGACGCTGATTCCATAATACCGACATGTTCTAATGTAGGTTGATCGAAATGATCTTCTAAAACGTCACGATGTGTGTTCCCGCGTGCCAGCAGACTATTCATAACTTCATCAATACGATCATTTACTAGGTTCGTATATAAAATAAAAAACAAAAAAGATTCAATAACCAGAATAAATACAAAAAACAGTAATCCAATTTTAAAAGATAATTTATTAAACATACTACACCTCTATAACCAATAAGTAAGTGTATCCAACACACCAAGAATTAAAAGTAACAAACCAGCAATCTTTTGGGTGACAGCTCCTATTTTTCTACTTCTTTTTAATATGGCACCACTTGCACCAAAATACCAAATTAAAAATATAACAATCAATAGCGGAAGAGAAGTGCCAATTCCAAACACAGCTGGAAGGACTGCACCATACGAAGTTATCAATACAATTGGCATTAATGTTAAAAGAAAGAGCACAAACATGGTTGGGCAAAAAGCTAATGTAAAACTTACTCCCATTAAAAAGCTGCCTAAATAACTATCTTTAAGTACCTTTGTGGGAAAATGAAAAATACGCCATGTTTTCTTCCATTGAAATATCCCAATCATAAATAACCCTACTATAATTAGCATTGGACCTATTGCTTTACGTATAATGGGTAGAATTTGTGAAAGCGTGCTATATACCTCTCTACCTAACAACCAAACAATAATCCCTAGTATAGAATAAACTACGACCTTCCCTAAGACAAATAACAATACATGCAACCATGGAACTTTATCAACTAATGATTTATTACCATAAATCGTAATTGCACTGAGGTTACTTGTAAGCTGACAAGGTGCAAGAGCTCCAATCACCCCAAGAAAAAAGGCAAATAATAATGGTAAATGTTCTAAACCATTAGCGAGATCTATTATTGGTTCCATTAATGTGTTACTTATCTGGTTAAATAGTTCAAACATATATATTCAACTCACTATATAATAATTTTATCACTTGACCTTGGTAATAATTAAATGATTTTTTCTTTAACTTCTTGATATATGTGTCGCTCCGAAAAAATGAGAATGAGGCTATCTTGATAATATACCGTTGCAAAGACATGTTTAAGAAAAAGTATATTTGTTAGGATGGTAAAGCTAACTATCTACATCACCTTCACTTATACTACTGTTCACTTTCAAATCATTACTCTTTTTTTCCTTTATTATTGATTTTAGTCGTTCATATTCCAACTCGTTAATTTCACCTTTAGCTAAGCGTTCTTTAATTATTTGTAATGGTGTTCTCTTTTTATCTCCTTTAATAAAACTTGCTATTAAAAAAATACCAAAACTAATTAATCCTATCCAGAAAATAATCATTAGAATCACTGTCCAAAATGATCCATACCCATTCATCATATGCAATTTACATCACCTTCTCATTTGGTCTATTATCATTTATTATAGCTTTTATTTATCAAGAAAATATGCAGGCCTGCCAAGAAAAATGAATTCCCCTGTTTTACAAAGCTGAATCTTTACTTTATATCAGATAAATATTAAATAATCTTTAGAACTTTAGACAATCTGCACATAAACTGCAAAATAATAGGGTACTGTAACAATGAATTCAAAATAATGAAAGGAGCAACATTAAATGGCAATTAAAAAAATTATAATAGGGTTAGTATCTTTATTTACAATCTCCGTACTATCCGCATGTGCGGGAGAAACGGAAACGGAAGATACAAATAATGAAAATAACACGGAACAAAACTCCGAGGAAAGTACACAGGACGATATGGAAGGCATGGACCATTCCGAAATGCATATGTCTGGCTCTGGAGATGTACCCGAAGGTTTAAAGGAAGCAAACAATCCAACTTATGAAGTTGGCAGTCAAGCTATAATTGAATCGGATCACATGGAAGGTATGAAAGGTGCTGAGGCAACAATAGTAGGAGCCTACGATACCACAGTTTATACAGTTTCTTATATACCCACAACAGGTGGTGAGAAAATAACCAATCATAAGTGGGTCATTCATGAAGAATTAGAAGACCCTAGTGAAACACCGTTAGAATCTGGTGATGAAGCTATTATAAATGCTGATCATATGGAAGGCATGAATGGGGCAACAGCTGAAATTGATTCAGCAGAAGAAACCACGGTATATATGGTAGATTTTGTTTTAACTACAAATGGAGAAGAAGTCACAAACCACAAATGGGTAACAGAAAGTGAATTATCCTCAGTAGAATGAAATTAGAATTAACTAGCATATAATTTCTAACTCACCTTTTTGTAAACAATACAATCCCATTTAAAAATATATTCAAGAGGAGGAAGATGTCCCCTCCTTTTGAAGGGTTATAAGCAAATTACAGAAGAAATCTTCTATAAAAGATATCTTCTGTAATTTTTTGTCTTCTTTTATTGAATACGATAAAAGGATTTGATATTTGACAAGAAAATTATTTCTATAATTTTTTATTCTGCAAAGAATCTGCATAACTTCCCATTACTATTAAAAAAATATATTCAAATGGAGTGTTAAATTTATGTACGATTCATGTCCTATAAATGAAAAAAATCCCCAAATAAATCCAACTGGATTACATTGTATGATAACCAGTAGTTATTCTGTTACTATTCCAAAACCCATTAGAGATATTTTAAACTTAAGCCCTGGAGATGAGGTGATAATTAGTTCAAAACATAAATCTAATGAATTAATAGTGCAAAAATTTAGTGGAAATTCAATAGAAAATATAATGATATTAAATGAAAGAGGCTCATTTAGAGTACCAAAAGAATTTATTAAATTTCTCAATTTGGAAATAGGCGACATTTTTAGCCTATACCTTAATAGAGAGAAGCAAATCGTTTTGTTGAGAAAACAATCATGAGATAGGCAATTCAATCGTCAAGCTAAAGACAGTTGTTTTCAAAACGTTTCCTTCTTCTATCAATTTTTTAGAACTTTACGAGGTACACGAAAGAGGCTTCATAAAAATAAAATACTGTCGATTATTGTTATAATCTTTATACAATACTGTAACATATGATCACATTTTGTAATCTTTATGTAATTTTTTTATGATTTCTATTGTGATATGCACATGCTAAAATCTATTTAAGAGCGAAAAATCTATTACATAGAATTTCAAACTTAACTACAAAATAACTAGAATTTCTAACATTAAAAGGAGGAACACTTATGGCAACACCCAATCTTAGAGTGAAAAAATATGTACTTTCAAGTGCACTTGCTACTTCTATAGCATTAACTCCATTTTTAGGAGATAGTGTGTTTGCAAGCGCTGGCGAAGGCTCTTCTAAAGGCGATATTTCTATTGAAGAAAGCAACTTATCCAATTTTCAAGTAGAGCAGCAACCACCAACTACAACTGAAATTGTAAACACATCTATACTCCAACAAGGCAGTGTAGGATCTGAGGTAGAACATGTACAAAATACTCTACAATCACTTGGTTACTATTCTTATCAAGTAGATGGGGTTTTTGGTGATATTACTGCACAAGCAGTGAGAGATTTCCAAGCGGATCAAGGTTTGCAAGTAGATGGTATTATTGGGTCAAATACAAAGAATGCATTAGCATTACCTGCTGATACACCTTCTTTACCTCAAGACACCATATCTGAGACTAATGATGAGGAACTTGCCCTTGAAGAGACTGGAAATTCCAATGAATTAACTAACACAAATGTATCTAGTGAATCAAGCGAATCGGCAGCTATTTCCCCTAGTCATGATAATATTGTTGCTGCAGCAGAGAGTGTTCTCGGAACACCTTATGTATGGGGTGGAACTACTGCTTCCGGATTAGATAGTAGCGGTTTTATTCAATATGTATTTAATCAAGTAGGCATTGATGTTGCTCGTACACACCGTGATAATTGGGTAAATACTGGTGTACGTGTTAACTCTCCTAGTGTGGGGGATGTTGTATTCTTTGAAGGTACTTATGACGTACAAGGTGCGTCCCATAGCGGTATCTATATTGGAAACAATCAAATGATTCATTCCGGAGATAATGGGGTTGTCGTAGCAGATATTAGCATTGATTACTGGCAAAGTCACTATATTGGTGCAAAATCTTATAGATAATAAAAAACGATTGAAACAAAAAATGAGCCATCATAATTTGATGGCTTTTATAATACTCTCACACTTTTGTCAATTTTCTATTTTTATTTGCTTCTCTATACAAATAATACTATTCATGATAGCTCTCTGCTCTTGTTCTAATAAGTTAATTATTTTTATTAATTCAGGAATAGCATGATCTACCGTATACAGGTCATCTGCCATCAAACAGTAAGTGACCTTAACCAATTTTTCTTCCATTTCCGCAAAATACAATTTCCGATTCAATTCATGTGTTAATAAGCGGCCTTTTTCATTATCTTTAACCATCTAATTCCTCCTTCAATTAACCTATTTCCTAGCACATACACATAATTTTATTTAATTATATCGTGCCTTAAAACGGAAAGTCAGCATAAAAAAGGAATTTAAAACAAGTATTCGTTTAACTGCATAAGGCAGACCTATAAATAAAAAACAATGAATCCATGTGGGTTTCCTATTATTAGAATCATCTTTTTTATCTAGTTATAACGAAGAATAATAAAAAATGATTATTTTCACTCTATAATCAACCAGTTCCTATCTTTCTCCAAGGTCAATTCATACTGTGAAAATTGCACTGCCTTTATTGTCTAATCTAAATATCTCACTGTTACCCAGGCCTTTATTTGGTTCTCTTTATACAGGGTTGATTAACTCAGAAAAAGCATATTCTTGATCAATTAAGGGCAAAGCATTATCTTTTACATAATAGGCAAGTTCACTAGATAACATATATTTTTTATGAAACGATTCCTCTTTATTCTACAATCATCTAGTTTTCACCTTTCAATATGAAATAAACATATACATATACTATTCTCCTGTTTCAGCAAAACGTTTGATTCTTTTCCCTATTTCATCACGAACCCGTTGAAATACAATCCATTTTTCTTCTTCATTCCCTTGAGCTTTGGCTGGATCATCAAAACCCCAATGGTCACGTTTCACTTGTGGCGGTGTCATTGGACATTTATCCGCAGCGTCTCCGCATAAAGTGACTACAAAGTCCGCATTGTTTAAGATTTCCGGGTCGATAATATCAGATGTTTGGTTCGAAATATCAATATTGACCTCTTGCATTGCCTTTACTGCATTGGGATTTAAACCATGTTGTAACTGCTAAACTAAAGTAGACCATTATTGCTTGATAAGAATGAACACTTTTCTTGGGGGATAGGCATGTAACAGGCTGTTGCCCCGTAGGGGCGGCAGCCTGTTACATGCTCGCCGTTCCGTCAGGTACCAACTAACTATTGCAATCTTTCATTTACTGTATAATACATGTTTGTACGATACAGAAATGGGAGGAGTAAGAAAGGTGGAAACATGGAAAGTGTATATGGAAATCTATCAACTAAAACAAGAAGGATTTAAAATACGGAGAATAGCTAGAAAACTAGGTATATCAAGAACAACAGTATATAAATACCTTGAAAAGTCTCCTCAGGAAATGGCGGAGTGGGTAGCTTCCACACAGACAAGAAAGAAGAAATTAGATGCCTACGAATTACTTATTCATACTTGGCTAACAGAACATCCAGATCTTTCTAGTGCTCAAGTTCATGATTGGTTAAAAGAAAGGTTTCCAACTCTACGTGTTGGAGAAAGTACCGTTCGTGGTTATGTCAAAGCACTCCGGGAAAAATATCATATTCCAAAAACAGAGATGAAGCGTGTCTATCAAGCTATTCCAGATCCACCAATGGGGCAGCAAGCCCAAGTAGATTTTGGTCAGACGATACAGAAAACATCCCAGGGAAAGGAAAAGAAATTATATTTTATTAGTTTCGTGCTTTCGCACTCTCGTTATAAATACGTTGTGTGGCTCTCCCGTCCTTTTACAACAAAAGATATGATTCAAGCTCACGAAGATGCTTTTCAGTATTTTGGAGGAATTCCATATGAGTTAGCTTATGATCAAGATTCCCTTATCGTAGTAAGTGAAAATGAAGGTGATCTCATCCTTACCAGTGAATTTCAAGCATACAGGGAAGCAAGAAAATTAAAGCTCTTTGTATGTAGAAAAGCTGATCCAGAAAGTAAAGGGAAGATTGAAAATGTCGTAGGATTTGTGAAGAAGAATTTTGCGAAGAACCGCGTATTTCACCATATAGATAAATGGAATGAATCCTGTTTAGCATGGCTGATTCGAACGGGAAACGGAAAAGTGCATAATACAACAAAAAAAAGACCAGTCGAAGTGTTTGCCCTAGAAAAACAACACTTAAGACCAGTCAACAAAAAAATTTCAATTTCAAATATCGATAATAGTATAACAAGAAATGTTCGTAAGGACAATACTATTATCTATCAATCGAATCGGTATTCGGTACCACTTGGTACATATAAAAAAGATAAAGAAGTTTTTATTGAAATAAGCGATCAAAACGAATTAATAATACGTGAAGAATCGAATGGAGCAATCATTGCCAAACACACATTAAGTTTAGAGAAAGGGAAATTGATTCAAGATTCTCAACATACCAGAGACCGTTCTAAAGGAATAGCTGCCTATATAGAAACGGTATCGACGTACTTTGATGATAAGGAAATGGCTTCTGATTTCCTTCAGGAAATTCACCAAAGATATCCTCGTTATATACGAGATCAATTATCTCTTATTTTAAAGGTATCAAAAACAGTAGCAAGAGAACGAAGGAACCAAGCTTTAGAAGAATGTGTCGCACGCAAAATATATAGTGCAACAGAGTTTAGAGATGTCGTAGAGTTTATCCAAAGACAAACGGATTCTCATCAAAGGCCTCCGCAAATAGAAGCTATCAAAACATTGCATGGTATGGATGATACGCTGCTTCAAATCAAGCCAAAAACAAGAGAATTGGATTCTTATATAGAGTTATTGAAAGGAGCAACGGTATGAGTCATTCAATAGAAGAAATACAACAACAGTTTCGATCGTTGAGACTCACAGAGACGGCAAATTATTTGCCATCTCTGATTCAACAAGCAGAGTCAGAAGATTGGACATATCAAGTACTTTTGAAACAATTGACTGGATATGAATTAAAACGTAGGGATGAAAAATTAATCGAAAAACGATTAAAATGGGCTGCATTCCCTTCCTATAAGACGTTGGACGAGTTTCATTTAGATGAGCAGCAATCACTCAGCAAAAGACAAGTAAATCAATTAAAGGAGTTTAACTGGCTAGATCAACTCTATAATTTAATCGTTTTAGGACCGCCAGGTGTAGGTAAAACACATTTAGCCACAGGGCTGGGCATAGAAGCTATACAAAAAGGATATAAAGTCTCTTTTATTTCCATGGGGCAGCTGATTCAAACATTAAAAACAGAAGAAGTTACCAGAAAATCACAAACGAGAATGAAACGAATTCGTTCCTCTCATTTAGTGATTATTGATGATTTAATGTTTATGGCAATGGATACACGTGAAGCGAATTTATTTTTCCATCTTATTAACGACCTTTATGATAAGGCTTCAATTATATTAACTTCTAATAAAGGACCGAATGAATGGGGAGAATTACTAGGTGATCCAGGGATTACAACGGCTATCCTAGATAGAATTTTACATCGAGCTGAAGTTATTCATTTTCATGATGATGATAGTTATCGAATGAAACACCGTTCTTCCATTTTCATGGAAGAAAGTGTCCAAATTTAATTAGCAAAAAGTGTTCATTTCTACTTGACGCTCACACATGTGCCTCAATACCTGCACTTTTCACTTCCCAAGCATCTCCAAGATATTTTTTCGCCCAGCCTTCAGCCATTTGGCTTCTGCAAGAGTTTCCAGTGCATAAGAAATAAATTGTTTTTTTAGACATAATCATTCTCCTTGTTAAAATAGAATCAGTGTTAAATATAGTCCTACTAATGTAATCAATAAGATAGGAAGGGTTAAAATAATACCTGTTTTAAAATAAGTTCCCCATGAAATCTTAACGCCTTTTTGTGATAATACATACAGCCATACTAATGTTGCCAGAGAACCAATCGGTGTGATTTTGGGACCTAAATCTGATCCAACTACATTCGCATAAATAAGTGCTTCACGTAACACACCAGATGTATTTGTTTCCGCAATGGCTAATGCATTAATCATTACGGTAGGCATGTTATTCATAATGGAGGATAGGAATGCTGCAATAAATCCCATGGCAACCGTTCCAACAAATAAACCTTGGTCAGCTACGGTTTGAATCATACTTGCAAGTGCCGATGTAAGCCCTGCATTCCCTAATCCATAGACCACCACGTACATTCCAATGGAGAAGAATACAATATTCCATGGTGCCCCTTTAATTACTTCTTTTGTATTAACAGCGGTACTGCGTCTTGCCATCAAAATAAAGAAAATCGCAATGACCCCAGCAATAATAGAAACAGGTACATTAACAAATTCACTCGTAAAGTACCCAATTACTAATATACCAAGTATAAGCCATGATAGGCGAAACATTTTTAAGTCCCTGATCGCCTCATTTGGTGTTCTTAATTTTGATACATCATAATCTCTAGGTATGTTTTTTCTAAAATAAATTAATAATACCGAAATCGTTGCGATTAAAGAGAATAAATTTGGAATAATCATTCTTGAAGCATATTCGACAAAACCGATACCAAAGAAATCGGCTGAAACGATGTTAACTAAATTACTAACAATAAACGGTAAAGATGTCGTATCAGCGATAAACCCACTTGCCATGATAAATGGAAAAATCATTTTTTCTTTGAAATTCAAATGACGTACCATCGCAAGTACAATCGGTGTTAGAATGAGTGCTGCACCATCATTCGCAAATAAAGCTGCGACAATTGCACCCAAAATGCTAATATATACAAACATCTTTATTCCATGCCCTTTTGCTATCCGTGCCATATGTAATGCTGCCCATTCAAATAATCCAATTTCATCTAATACTAATGAAATAAGAATAATGGCGACAAATGATAATGTTGCATTCCAAGTGATGCCAATAACTTCAAGTACATCACTAAATCCCACTACTCCTACGAGTAAAGCAATAATAGCTCCTCCCATGGCAGACCATCCAATATTTAAATTCTTTGGCTGCCAAATGACTAGGACTAGGGTTAAAACAAATATTATAATGGCGAGTATAAGTGTTGCTGACAAAATAAGACCTCCAAACCTAACAACAAGAAATTCGTGTGCCTTTCTCTTCCAGTTCTTTTAATTTATCATCTTGATCGGGTAATTGATTCAAAATCGGTTTGATAAATGAATAATACTCACTCTTACTATTAACCGTATAAAATATCCATTGTCCTTTTCTTTCTTCCTTCACTAACCCCAAATCTTTCAGTTTGCGTAAATGTTGGCTAATGGATGGTTGACTGGACTGAAATATTTCAACGAACTCACAAACACAACAAGTTTGTTCATTAATTAATTTCAGCATAGTCAGCCTTGTTTTATCGCCAAGTAATTTTAAAATACCAGCAGCTTTCTCCAATTCAATTGTAGTTTGCAGCATTTAAATCCCCCTTTTTATGAAATAATAATATAAGTATATAACTATACACTTATATATTCAAATAAAAAAATTTAGTGCAATCTTATTTCCTATTCTTTTAATTCCTCATAGGCTTCCATAAAATGTTGAAAAGAAATGTTTCCAAACGTATTTTCATCATTGCGAAATAGACGATCAAACGTGATTTCCTTTGCCTTCTCTAAAGTACATTGTCTGCTGTTCATAAGCAAAGAAAAATATGCCATAAAGTATTCTTTGCTTAAATCTCCGCCTTTATTAATAATCATTCAGACCACCTCCAAAAAGGGAGGGAAAGTAAATGATACTTTCCCTTTGTTTTTTATTTCAGCAACACGAATTGGCAGCATTTAAATTCGTACTACATACACCAGTTTCAGGTAATTCCAGTTCGACTTTCTCAGAGGCTTCATAATCCCCCGATAAATAAGCTACAATGGATCGAACCTGTTCATGTCCAGTTGCCATTAGGAATGTTGGTGCCCGACCATAACTTTTTGCTCCCACGATATAAAAATCCTTTTCAGGTTGTCGCAATTCTTTTTCTCCATGCGGGCGTACTGTTCCGCAACTGTGTATATTTGGATCAATTAAAGGTGCAAGGTCTTTAACACTTTCTGTTGCTGTATCAATACGGGTTCTCAGCTCACTTGAATTGGAGAAGTCTGGACGATTGCCAGTATTAACAACCATCTCATCTATATCTGAAATCGTTGTTAACTCTCCTTTCGATTCTCCTATAAGCTCTATTTTGCCTTCTTTTTCATGTATACGTTGAATTCTAAAAGGAGTAATTACTTCAAATGTATTTGCATCTACTAAATTGTGTATATGACTTCCTAATGCTCCTCTTGCCTCAAGTGCATCCAGTTCTTCTCCTCCAAATGCATCTTTTACGCTGTTTTTCCTTAAAATCCATATAATTTCCGTTGCAGGATGTTCTTCTTTTAATTTTGCTAATTCCAATAACGAATTAATAGCAGAATGACCACTTCCGACAACAGCAACACGTTTGTTTAGATAACGGTCCTTATCTTTACCAAGAATATCTGGAATGCCATAGAAAATTTGATTTTTTATATCTTTCTCTTCTTTTAACCATATTCCATTTGAATTTGCAGGATTAGGGTTTCCCCAAGTTCCGGTCGCATCTATGACTGCTCTTGCTTCAAATTGTACCAGTTCGTTACCTTGTTCTGCATAAATCACAAAAGGTTGTTGATCTCGATTAGCTGTTTTCATTTTATCTGTATTTTTGCGGCTAATGGAAATAACCTTAGTATTCATAAACAAAGAATTTTTGATTTCTGGTGTATTCGATAACGGTTTTAAGTATTGGTCAACTAACTCTTTACCAGTAGGTAATTCATTTTGATTCGGTACATTCCAATCTTGTTTTTTAAGAAGCTTCAATGCCGTCTTATCAATATTATATTTCCAAGGTGAAAAGACTTGGACATGCCCCCATGTTAAAATATTCTCTCCCACTTTAGAGCCGGATTCTAATAAAATAAAAGGTTGGTCGTAACTAACTAAATGGGCTGTCGCGGCAAGACCTACTGGTCCAGCACCAATGACTGCAATAGGTAAATGTTTGTTATATTGATGATTGCTTACTTGTTGTAGTTCTTCTTGCGGTTGACAACAATTTGTTTTAATTTCTATAGGTTTCACGTTCATCATCCTCCTAAATTTTCACTAATTATTTCTCCATTGTTATCCTATCTTCTTTATAAATTCTGTTTTATATGCTTTATTACGAACTTACTATCAGAGCCTCCCCCTCTTAATGTCGCAGAAGAAAAAGATCGTTGCCCTTCAAGTCCAACATAATAAAGTCCGGGAGTATTTTGACTGATACCAGCTTTCTGTAGTGGTCTTCCCTCCACATCAAATTTTTCTATTGTCTTTAGATATCCAAAATCAGAACGATATCCTGTAGCGAAAATCACAGTGTCTACAGGCTCTTGGTTGCCTTCTGACCAGACAACACCATCAGAATAGAAACGTTCGAACATCTTTTTTTGATTAGGGTTACCAACTTCTAACTTTTCTTTGTATCCAGCCAAATCAACTGTTGAGCTAGGAATTGGAACTGCTTTTCCGAACCTCCAGAAAGGAAACTTATCAAAGCCGATTGCCTTCACCCAATAGTGTAAATCTATTCCTAATATTTTTTGTTTTACTAACTGCACAGACTTACGAACTGCAAGTGTAGTGTTACTCACTTCTGATAATTCCATAGCAATCTGAACAGCTGAGTTTCCACTTCCAACAACGATTACTCTTTGACCAATATACTGATCAGGCTTTTGATAGGAAGAAGAATGAAGATAATTGCCACGAAAAGTATTCATGCCATTCATTTGTGGTAAATAAGGATTATGAAAAGAACCGGTAGCATTAATAATCGTTTTTGCTTTATAGGATTTTCCGTCAGAAGTTTCAATAGAAAATCCTTTTTGGTTACGACTGACCTCATAAACCCGTTGATTAGTTAAGATGGGCAATTTAAAACGTTTGGTGTAGGTGTTCAAGTAACTTATAACATCTTTTTTGGTTGGATAACCTCGCTTGTCATTTTTCATTCTCATGCCTGGTAAAGAAGATAAACGTGCAGGAGAAAAGAGCTTTAAACTATCATAATAATAAGACCATGAACCAGTTGCTTGCGTATTTGCCTCAAGTATTAAATAATTCAATCCGTATTTTGTTAAGTAATACCCCGACGCAAGGCCAGCCTGTCCTCCACCAATGATGATAGAGTCATAAATCATTTTGTTCCTCCTTTTATTTGCAAAATGCAAGCATTATTTTTTTATAAATTTATCTATCTTGGAGCAGGAGCACAGCAAGAACCAATTTTACCCATTGTATTATTAAGTAGCTGAATAGAGCGAAGCACCGTTTCTTTTTCAAAATCAGTCATATGGGCAAATATTTCTTCTAAATAAGTATTTATCTGTTCGTCAATGATTTCAGCTATATTCGTTCCTTCCGCCGTTAACTCAAGCGTATGAATACGGCGATCATTTAGACTTGGTGTCTTATTAACTAAATTCATTTTTATTAAAGATTGAACCTGACGACTAAAAGTAGTAATATCCGTCCCTAAGGCTTCTGCAACTTCTTGGACAGACGGAGCGAGTTGACGATTGATTTCATAAAGAATATGGCTTTGAATTAATGAGATATCAAGTCCATCTGCTGAACAACAATTTTTATTCAAAAGACCAAATCGACGTGTTATCATTTGAAAAAGGTCACGAGTATTTTCCATATTTAAATCACCTCTTTTATTTGTTATACAATATTTATTTGCAAAATGCAAGTAAATTTTATTAATTGAACTTTAATAGGTTAAAGTTTAACATAATCAAGTTGCCATAGCATGTAAAATGTAATTTGTAAAACCATGATCTTCGATTGTATAACCTTCTGCGGTAATATGTGCATTGACTAATTTTATTTCTCGTTCGGCTTTTAAAAATTGTTCTTCAACTTCTTACTTCAATATCATCCGCTCGCTAAATATCCCAATAAAGGTTATAGCGTCGAAAAAATGTTTTCATATGTAAGTTAATGCAACTTTGTTCATCTGACCTTCTCCTGCAATTCCATAGTTCCAAAGTTTTTTTCCATGTTCGGAATCACATATTTTAATTACATCTAGATTACCTCTTTTCTTCATAATTTTATTTTTCATTTAATAGAGCTACAAAAAAACTAGAACAAGGAGAGGACGAGAATGAGAAACGTTCATTGTAAATCACTCCTATTATTTTTTAGCTAACATCAAAAAAGCCATCTGTCGGTTAATACCGATCAAATGACGTTTTAAGTGTATTTATTGGTTTTGTAATAAAGGTTTATAATTCTATAAAAACATGTAGTCTGTTTTGATTACTATTGTTTTTCCAATAATGAATTTCTATAATTAGTTGGCGAGACTCCCTGATGTCTTTTAAACTTTACAGAGAATTGAGTACTGTCACTATACCCAACTTCTAAGGCAATATCTGTTATTGATAATTCTTTAAAGAAAAATAACCTTTTGGCTTCTTCCATTCTTAGTTCGTGTATATAATTTAAGGGAGTTTTTCCCTTTATTTCTTTAAAACTACGTTGTATATAGTAGGGATTTTTATTCAAAATATTACCTAGCAATTTTAAAGTTATCTTTTCTTTATAGTGTTCTTGTATATATTTCAGTACATCTTTTGTGATTTCCTCTTTATATCCTAGCCA
This sequence comes from Oceanobacillus oncorhynchi, assembly GCF_000821065.1. GTDB lineage: Bacteria > Bacillota > Bacilli > Bacillales > Amphibacillaceae > Oceanobacillus > Oceanobacillus oncorhynchi. Next base: position 2,886,078 of record NZ_CDGG01000001.1, on the reverse strand, counting down.
ATCCATTTGATTTGACTTACATCTAGTACAAGGTCTGAATCCTTCGTTAATAGCTGAATTTAAATCTTTATAGATAATGACATGTTTTGGGTTAGGAGTTCTAGCTGTACAAGAAGGACGACACACTGTTTTGGTTGTCGATAAGGCATAATAAAACATACCATCATATTTTTCATCGTTATTTTTGATTGCTTTCCATTGTTCCTTGTTCAATTCAATCTCTCCTTCTAAATTCGGAGTCAATATCTATAATGCTATATTTTAAAAGTTCATGTACAGTTAAAACAAAAGGTCGGTTGTGCACATCTACCTCCATTATGTGAAGGAGATTATTATATGAATTTTATTGAAAAATTTCAATCCGTAGTGATTTTGATAGCTGTAGGAGTAGGACTATTTTTAGGACAGTATAGTATCTTTGAAAAGAATGCAGAAACTTTTATTCTTCCATTTTTATTATTCATGCTGTATGGGTTATTTTTAACTATTCCATTACAAAACCTTAAAGCTGCTTTAAAAAACGTAAAATTCTTAGGTACAAGTACTGTACTTAATTTTGTATGGACACCAATGTTAGCATGGGGATTAGGAGCAATTTTTTTATCTGATCATCCAGCTTTATGGCTCGGTTTTATTTTATTTCTTGTTACTCCATGTACAGATTGGTATTTAATCTTTACATCCATTGCGAGAGGGAATATGTCTCTTTCCACATCGGTATTACCAGTTAACTTAATTTTGCAAGTTATGTTGCTGCCGGCTTATTTATTCATTTTTGCAGGCACAATGGAGACAGTTGGGTTATCCACTATAATAGAAAGTATCATCTTTGTCTTATTTGTCCCATTTTTACTAGCCAATATAACACGTTATTTATTTAATAAGAAGAAGGCATTCTTAGAAAAGAAATTAATTCCATTTTTTTCCTTATCACAAATTGTATTTTTGTGTTTAGCTATTGTAGCAATGTTTGCCTCGCAAGGCTATTATTTAATAAATAATTTGGAAGTGATCTTTTTAATCCTTATTCCACTTTTACTATTTTTCATAATAAACTTTTTTGTTGCTCAAACGGTAGGAAAAGTATTTAAGTTTAGCTATGAAGATACAGTAAGTTTAAATATGACAACTATTGCAAGAAATTCACCTGTTGCTTTAGCAATAGTAGTAACAGCTTTCCCAGACCAACCACTAATTGCTCTTGCACTTATAATTGGTCCCTTAATAGAATTACCAGTATTGGCGATAGTATCTCAAAGTTTATTGAGAATTAGAAAACTAGTAAAGTAAATGTTCTTTAGTTTAATGTAAGAATAATCTCCTTTCGAGGTTCTATATTTTCTTATCTCATCTTTCTATTTATTAAATTGCATAAAAAGAGAGAACCGATAGCAAAGAAAGTTCACATTAAATCACTTGATTTCTCATTAGATAATCACACTTAAAACGTCATTTGAACGGTATTTACCGACAGATGACGTTTTAGGTGTGATTATAGATATATGTAATTTTCTTTACATCTATTCAAATCTATAGCTTTTACTGACCTTAAGTTACTGCCTATATATACATGTTATAATTAATAGCAAATTTAACTATAATGAAAGTTTCCTTAATTTGCTCATAATAATATCTCGATAGTTTTTGCTTTTACATTTCTTGCTGCTGAATTTTTTCAGCTATATATTTTGCATCATCACTAACACCATATAGAAGGGCTGAGCTTCTTTTACTCTGCCAGCTTAGCCCTATGAAATACAATCCAACTACATTAGTAACACCAAAACAGTGTAACGGTCTCCCGTGACTACTTAAAGCTCCTTCGATTTGTATCCATGAATAATCATTGCGATAACCAGTTGCCCATATCACATTTTGAACCTGTTTAGATATACCATTATTAAAGCATGCCTTACCTTCTTTAATTTCTATTAGCCTGCCTACGATTTCTACATTTTTTTTAACCGTTTTATAGTCATTTCCTATTAACGGCTCTCTTTCCCTTAATATTTTTCCTATAAAAGAATTTGGCTTTGCCCGACCAATTCGGAATTTTTCTAACCACCAAAAGAGACTTCTTCCAGCAATAACCTGAGGAACACTTTTCATTGGTTTACTTTGGGACAATGTAACCTGATGTGTTTTATTTAATTCCGCCGCAATTTGAACGCCTGTATTACCTGCACCTATGATTAAAACATTACCTTTAGGTATTTGGGAAGGGTTACGATATTTAGAAGCATGGATATCAAAACTTGCTGTACCATCATGAATGTTTGGAACAAAAGGATTGTAAAAAGCTCCAGTGGCAACAACTATTTGTTTAGCTTTATACGTTTTACTTTGAGTGATTACTGAGAACTTTTTCTCCCCATTTTTTGATAGTTTTATGACTTTTTCATTATGAACTATCGGCAAGTCATTCTTTATTCTAAATACGTTTAAGTAATCTGCCATTTCATTTTTATCTGGAAAGCCTTTTGGATCTCCTCGAACATGAAACCCATGTAATTGGCTGTAATTCCTAGGAGTAAATAAGCGTAATGAATCATAACGTTTTCGCCAAGAAATGCCCGTTTGCTCATTCTCATCAATAATTATAAAACTTACATTTTTCTGTTTTAGCGAATATCCCATAGCTAACCCTGCTTGCCCTCCACCAATTACAATAACTTCATATTCCATTGAATATCTCCCTATAAGAAATATTTTTATCTTCTAATTTGAGAAAATCGAAAATAATGCGCTGAAGGTGCCATTCTCCATCATAATATAAATCCCTAAACCTATGAAAACAATCGGGACAATCCAGCGTTCATATTTCTCAATTTTCTCTGAGATATATTTCATAGATGCCATTTGATAGCTGACATAACATAAGACCCCCACCATGATGAAAAAGACGAGACTGACAACTGCAATTTCAACTATATTTAATGTTGTAAAATACGGAATATAAATGGAAAAGTCATCAGCACTAGAAGCTAATACAATAAAGGTGACAGTTAGAAATAGTTGATTAAATCGTTCAGATGATAAAAGAGATAAAATGTTGCTCTCATCTGAATCTTCCTCACCCTTAAGCCATACTTTTATACCTAAATATATTGGTAATAGTCCAAGCAAGCCTATAACCCACTGTTGTGGAATAAAGTTTGCACCGAAAGCTGCCAACAAACTTATCAATATAATGATTGCTGTACCTAAATATTGCCCTACAATGATATGCTTTGTTTGCTTTTGTTTAACTGACTGCGTAAACAAAAGCATTAAAATAATTAAATAATCAATTCCTGTCGCTATATAAACTACAATAGCAGATAAGACTGTTGTACCCATTAGCATGCACCCGCTTAATTTTAAATATAATCTTGAAGGGCTCCCGATGTATAGAGAGCTCTGTTCATTTTATTCTTTTACCCTCATAAGCCTCAATCCATTTAAAGCAACTAAAAGGGTTGCTCCCATATCAGATAGAATGGCAATCCACAGAGTTAACCAACCCGGAATAACCAACAGTAAGGCCACTATTTTAATAGCAATAGCAAAGGTAATGTTCGCTTTGATGATATTTAGTGTTTTACGACTGAGTTTAACAGTAAACGGAAGCTTTCTTAAATCATCACCCATAAGAGCAACATCTGCCGTTTCAAGTGCTGTATCTGTACCAGCACCGCCCATTGCTATTCCAACTGAAGAAGCTGCTAATGCTGGGGCATCATTGACACCATCACCAACCATGGCTACATTACCATACTCCGCTCTCAATTGTTTAATATAGTCCAATTTATCCTGCGGCATTAATTCTGCTTGAATATCAGATACGCCTACGTGTGTACCGATTGCATCAGCAGTACCTTTATTATCACCAGTCAACATAATTGTCTTTTTGAGACCTAACTGATGTAACTTTTGAATCACATGTTTGCTGGTTTCACGTACTTCATCAGCAACTGCAATAACGGCAAGTATATTTTCTTCCGTTCCAATAATCATGGCCGTTTTCCCTTGATTTTGAAGATTTTTAACCTTATCTTCAAAATCTTGGCTAAAATCAGGAACAAATAATTCCTTGAAGAGTTTTGGGCTTCCTATATAATAGGTTGTTCCTTTTACAATTCCTTTTATACCCCGGCCTGTAATAGAAGAAAAGTCTGTTACACTTATATCTGAGTACGGGATATTTTCTTGCTCTGCTTTTTTCATAATTGCTGAAGCAAGAGGGTGTTGCGAACGGTATTCAAGCGCTGTAATGATGGAAAGCAGCTCTTTCTCTTCTACCTGTTTATTTAATAAGTTAAAATCTGTTACAACGGGAACGCCTTTCGTGAGTGTTCCTGTTTTATCAAATGCAATGGCTTTTAATCCGCCTATTTCTTCTAAGTAGACACCGCCTTTGACCAGAACACCTTTTTTTGCAGCATTGCCGATTGCTGAAACAATCGAAATGGGAGTCGAAATAACCAACGCACAAGGACATCCAACAACCAGCGTGGCTAGACCTAGGTACACCCAGTTCCCCCAACTTCCATCAAAGAATAAAGGCGGCACGATAGCTACTAATGCTGCAATAACCATAATGCTTGGCGTATAATATTTAGCAAATTTATCCACAAAAGCTTGAGACGGCGCACGTTCTCCTTGCGCTTCCTCCACTAAATGGATAATTTTTGATATCGTTGTGTCTTCAACAAGCTTTGTAATTTTGACCTCAAGCAGCCCTTCTTCATTAAGCGTTCCTGCAAATACTTCATCGTCAACGGCTTTTTCAACAGGAACCGATTCGCCTGTTATCGCTGCTTGGTTAATAGACGAATATCCATTTACAATGACACCATCCATAGCAATTTTTTGCCCTGGTTTAACAAGCATAATATCCCCAATTGCAATATCATTTACATGAATAGTTATTTCTTGTCCATTCCGTCTGACAATAGCTTCCTTTGGTGCAATATCCATTAATGAATGGATGGATTGCCTTGCTCTATCCATGGAAAACCGTTCCAGCGCTTCACTAATAGCAAAGAGTATAACGACAATGGCAACCTCCGCCCATTCCCCAATAATGACACCACCGATTACAGCAACTGTCATGAGGGTTCTCATGTCAAACTGGAATCGAATTAAGTTTTGCAAACCCACTCTAAACAGCGATAATCCGCCTACTAACATAGATGTGATAAATAACAATGCTGTAACGATATTTTCATTTCCGTTTACAAACATAGAAAGGAAACCGAAAGCCATAAATAAGGTCGAGTACAGTAATGTACTATGTTTTTTATAAAATGGAATTTTTTCCTCCTTATCAAGCTCTTCACTTTTTGGGTCTTTCCCTCCATATTCAGCAGTCACCTTAAGATTTTCAAAAGCTCCTGCTTTTTCTAGATCCTCTGTTGTTGCTTCCCCGTAAACGGAAATTTTAGAGGCTCCAAAGTTTACTTTGGCCTCTTGTACACCTTCTAATGCTTTTACGTTATCTTCAAAGGTTTGGGCACAGCTTGCACAACTAAACCCTTGCACACGATAAGTGCTCATTGTTTCTTTCGGTAATGATTCAGACATTTGCTTCCACTTCCTTCTTCTGAACCAGCGTAATGGCCATTAATTGTTTAATTTGTTCATTCTCCAATGAATAAAATGCTAATTTTCCTTCCTTGCGATATGTCACAATTTCTTGTTTATGAAGAGTTCGTAAATGATGAGAAGCTGTAGCTATCGAAGAACCAATAATGTTGGCGATGTCACATACACATAACTCGTCCTCTTGACATAGAGCATAGGAAATCTTTGCTCTATTTTCATCTGCAAGTATTTTAAATAATCGAGAAATACTATAAATATCATGTTGTAGCAAATCTTCTTGTATTCGATTGACTTTTTCTTCGTCATAACAAAAAATTTCACACATATCTTTATTACTCATTTTCTTCACTCCATTACATTCAAATGTTTATTTGATTATAGTATAGTCCTTTTCTTCTAATCATTCAAGTATTTATTTGAATATCATGAAGGATAAATTTCTTTCAATTATTAAATCTTGGAATATGAGTTTCCTACCCAACCAAAATAAGTATTGATAATTTGCTTTATGACTCCTCACAAATGGCATATTTATTTACATTAGAATAAATCATTGATTTTAAGTAATTAAGATGTTAAGAAAATATATGAAATTTGGTTGTATAAAGCGATCACCACTTGTCTAGTACCAAACAGAGCAAGTGATGATCGCTTATACATTTTTTCATACTCTTTATACAAAATTTCTTTTATTTCTATATTACTATGCTCGACCATCAGAATCCTCTAATCGTCCAATTTCATTCATTATTGCCCGTTTTTCTAGTTCTAATTGGTCAATTATCTTAATTAATTCAGGAATAGCATGATCTACCGTATATAGATCATCTGCCATTAGGCAATAGGTGACTTTAATTAATTTTTCTTCTATTTCTGCAAAATATAACTTTCGATTTAACTGATGAGCAAGTAGATTCCTTTCTGTTTTTTTAAATAACATCAAATCCTTACTATTTTTTAATCATACATTGTGAAAAAATGTTTAATCAATTATACTGTGCCCTCTAGTATAAAGTCAGCACTTAAGGAGATTTTGATATAACCACACTCTATAATCTATAGACAACAATTTAGTGTTAAAAAACTATCCATTCACTAAACTTCATGGTGAGCATTTAAATCTGATAATAACAAATGGCAATCATCACCTATTTATTGTAGATTGAACAGGTAGTGATTCTTTATACTTTCCGGCTAAAAATCTTCTTATTCAACAACCATCCAGTTAGAATCTTTCTCTAATGTGAGGTCATATTGTGAAAGTTGTGTTGCTTTTGTGGTATTATCCAAATACTTTACAGTAACCCATACTTTAATTTGATTATCTTGTTCTTGAAATACTGGATTTACAAGCTCAGAAAACGTATAATCTTTTTCAATGGCTGGTAAGGCATTGTTCTTCACATAATAAGCAAGTTCTTGATTCGTTGCTGTTGGGTAAGAGGAAAAGAACGTCACTAAAAACTCCATGACTTCTTCTGCCGTTTCTGATTCTACCGTTCCATCACTTTCCACTTGTTCTGGTGTAAAATTAGATTTTTCGGGCTTATTCCACAGAGTAGGGTTTTGCGTAATGACCAGATTCTTTTGTTCATCTTGATAGAGTACAATACGATAAGTTGAACTTGTTAATGAGCTGTCTTTATCTTCCATGATTTCTTGCTGTACGGAATAAATGACGGAAAACGTATTTTCTGTTTCTTCCGTTATTGACCAAATATTTATATCTTTTACAGTAGAACTAGTAGGAATATCCTCTCGAATCATATCACTATTTAAAGCTTGCAATTCTTCGGTTAAATAATCTTTCAATTTTTCGGTTCGTTCTTCCAATGCTTCAGTTTCATTTTCCCAAGAATAGTAGTCTGTTACAAAGTTTCTTGTAAAACTTTCAATGGCAGTTGTATCTTGAATACGGCTTTCTATAATTTCTCTTTCATGGATCGTATGCTGGTCAATCGCTGTAAAGTTTTTGTAGATCCCAAACGCAAGACTACTAAGAAGCAATATCCATAAAAACAACACGGATTTTTTTCGTTTCCCAATCGTTCTTACTTTTATCTTTTTCGTTTTCTTCGGGTTTTTTTGCTTTTCTTTTATACTAAAAGGCAGCTTCATGTTATCCCAACCTTTCCTTAGTTTTTGATACGTCCAGCACCTACTAGATGTTCTTGCCAGTAAGAAGATGTTAAATCCGCATAACCGATCGGATTCCCCGCATGGAACATTTGATTGTTTCCAACATAAATTCCATTATGCGTAATGTAGTTGGCGGTGTTGTAAGTCGAATGGAAAAATACTAAATCTCCTGGCTTTGCTTCTGATAGAGGGATGTGTTCTGTAGCTTCATACTGTTCTTGAGCGGTACGAGGTAAATTAATTCCTGCTTCACGGAAAATCCATTGTATAAGTCCACTACAATCAAATGAAGTATCAGGATGAGCCCCACCAAAAACATATGGGAAACCCTCATATTTTAAGGCTTCTTCCATCACCAGTCGAAAGGTATCATCATCAAAGGACGGCGTTTCACGAAGATAAGGTTGAAGTAAATCTAAATAAAACATATTGCCATAGCCGTACCTCCAACCACCGTTTTTCTCTATCGCAATGGGGTTAGAGTAGCTGACTTTCTTTCCTCCTGATCGCTCTTTCGCAAAGCTTTCAGCTAGATCAAAAGTGTAAGAGTTTCCTCGTCCTGCCACATAATCAATAAAAGCCCCGCCATAGTTATAAGCTTGAAGTACGGTCGAATCATCGACACCTTTTGTATCTGCTGACTGCAATAAGTTCGCAAGGTATTTCGTTCCCTGTTTAATAGAAGCTTCCGTATCTAACGTGTTCGGTGGTAATCCTAATGATTCACTTGATTGCATAACATCCTCGGCATTACCACCACTTTCAACAGCAATAATCGCAAGTAAAATCGGCACATAGTCGCTGATTCCATATTCATTTGCGTATTTTTCCACCATTGGTTGATGAGCCAGCACATCTTTGGATAGAGATACATTTTGCCAATCATTTGGTGAACCTAAATCCATGGAAGAATCAAAATCTCCTGCTTCATCGGAAATAAAGATAGCAACAAAGGCAAGTAATCCTAAGAATGCCAAGAAACCTATCCCACCGATAATCAGCATGATTTTAAGCTTTAAGAATGTCATGATTTTTTCCTCCTAACGGTTTGTCTCTGGCGTGGAGGTTTCACTTTTTGACGTGTTCGTTTTCTAGGAAGGACAGGTCGCTTAATCACCTGTTGTTCTTTTCCTTTCGATGTTTGTTTCGGCAGTCGGGTAGGGTGTGTTCTTTGACTTTGCTTCTTTCTTTTTGTGGATACTTGATAAGGCTGATTCACTTTTCTATTTTGATTCTGTAATCTTTGAATTTTTTCTTTTTGCACAGGCACTTGTTTTCTTTTATGACTTTCAGGATTCAGACTTTCTTTCGGCTTCATTTTCTGTTTCTCTTTTGTGAATGAGGAAGGAGAATTCTTTTGTACCGTAGGCTTATTGGAGTAAGCAGTGATATTTTTCTTCTTTTTATCCAAAGCTTGTCGTCTTTCCGCAATCGTCTTTCGATGTTTACTTGTGCGTTCGGTGTTTTCACGTTGTCGCTGCTCTTTGGCTTGTGACACTCCTTGTTTAAAATCCTTGCCTGGCCGTTGAATTTTTTCTTTTCCTTGAGCCAAAGCGTATTTCGTTGTGGTTGGTAAATCTTTGACTTGCTGTTTTCTGTGGTTGATATTCGCTCGTACACGATTTTTCGTGTCTAACACTTTTCCAGTGGTTTGTCCGATCTTTTGACTAAATGATTTTCGCTCCTGATTAGGTTTCTCTGTTTTGTTTGACCGCATAGAGTGCAGACTTTGTATAGGTCGACGGAGAGAGAAAGAATGTTGTGTTTTTCCTGATTTACTCATCATTTTGCCAACGGTTGCTCCAGCCGTTACACCTGTTAACGTACGACTAATGGAACGTTGTAACCTTCGACCACTGCGATAGGCCATCTGTTTCGGGCGACGCATAACGCTCCGTCCAACTTGTTGGGTGTCGCTGCTTTGTAAACGAAACATACTCATGATGTCGCCAAGCTTCATATAAATCCCTGCAAAAGTCACAATTTGCAGAAAAGCAATTAAGAAAAACGGATAGGAGCTGGTTAAGCTATACAGCATGGACGAAATACTAAAAGCTATCGTTATCACGAGTGTGATTCCAGCACGCAGCATAATCACGTTAAACAGTTTTAAAATGGCCTGTTTACCCATGTTTTCAAAAGTCGGTATCATGGAAAGCAGAAAACTAATAGGTAGAAATGTCGCAAACACAATAAATAGAAGTTGGGAGAAAATCATCATCCCCGATAAAAGAAATACAAATATGGAAATCCCGATATTAAATATAAACAAGAAAAAAACCATCCCTAAGCGAGTAGTCGTTTTGGTAATGGTCAAATTTTTATTATCGTGATCCTCAATTTCTGCTTGCACGGCTGCTTCTCGATCTTCTCCATTGTTTGTATCAGGACTGATGGAAACTAAAGCGTCCACTCGTTCTTCTCCAATCGCTTCTTTGTCCGAGTTATCAAACTGCAATAATAACCATGGTTGCTCCACTTGAATGGAAAAAAGGTTATTTCGAATCATATCGACACTATCACTTCCTTGACTGTTGGAGTTAGGCATAAGAATGTTTGTACCTAAGTCAAGTGCTGCTTCACTTACATCTGCGGAAAAATCATTAATTTTTGTAATATAGGTTGGGGCAAACGCAATAAAAGCCGCTGATACGATAAACACCACTAGGAAATTCAAAATAGCACGAAAAGCCTTTGTTGTTTCTCGTTTCATGAGACCTGTATAGGTAACATAAATTCCAACAATCAATACAAAGAGAAGAAGGAAACCAACATAAAAACCTTCTGTTCCAAAACCTTGTGCAGTAACTCCAGCCAATGTTTGCATATTCTGTCCGATGGCGGTTGCTGTTTCAGAAATAAAATCAAGAGAATACGCTTGTTGTACTAAATAACCAGTGGCATTGGAAAGATATAAATTGATAATCCAAATAAAATTGGTGATCGTGTACAGTCCGTACATGACTTGTTTTCCGATTCCATCATCCCAATTCCACGGCAGCCAATCCCACCCCGAATCCACAAAAAAATCTAACTGATAATGGTCGAGTGGATACAAGGAATAAAGATTGTCCTCTGATACCGTATCATCAACTAATCCAGCAGCCTGTGTTACAGTAAACAGGGAAAGAAACAATAAAAAAATGACCGCACCAATGAGTACCGTCATCCATACAATCTTTTTCAGTTTTGGTTTGTTCATCTTATCACTGCCTTTCTAGGACAGGTGGTCGAGTGTCGAAAGCGTCAAATAAATCTTCAAACACAGGATGAACCTGAATAATCCCAACTCGTCCATATAAATCTTGCATAAGGCATTGTCCATTTTCCAATTCTCTTAATCGACGTTGATTGGCTTCATCTTCCGCGTCCACGCCAAAAAATTGCAGCGTTTTTTTAATTTCTGTACTATCCCTGGAACGAAACGCAAATTTCACACCAATATTATTCTTCAATTTTTCGTCTGTTAGATCGTCAGCGTTCTGGGTAACAAAGTACACACCTGCATTCATGGAGCGGCCAGCACGTACCAGTTTATTAGAAAGTGTTTTCCCTTGTGCCACTTGTAAAAAGCTCCAGGCCTCATCAACATCTACAATTTTAAAAATACTGCGATCAGAGTGAATGAAGTCTAAGGCAAATGTAGAAATAATAATTAACATGGCGACACTCAACAATTCCATTGTCGTGTATTCTTCAAAGTTGGTTTCCGCGTCAGGCAATACTAAATCTGCCACCTGTATAATATTGAGCTGTTTTTCTAAGCTGATAGAATTTTGAACCGTTCCGTCTGAAAAGAGAAGGTGGGCAAAGTCATAATCGGTAAAACTTTCGATATGATCTGCAATAGTGGAAGCAAGCGGATTTGGATCACTCCTTAGTTCATGAATCACCAGCATTAAGCCGCGTTCCTCTTGTTGACCGATTGCTCGAATAGCTCGTCGTAAGACAGGAAACTTATCACCATCCCGACTGGAAATACCCGTTAAGAAGGTAAGAATATCAATCGCTAAACTTTCCGAATCCTTCTTATTTTTCATAATGACAAACGGGTCAAGCAGCCCTTGATTGCTTTCTTCACTGGTTAAATTAACGATATTAATTTCATCAGCAATATCAGGTAAAGCTTCTTTCCAGCCGCCACGTTCGCCCTTAGGGTCGACAACCAATGCTTGACCACCAAAAAGAACGGCATAGTATACCAGTAAGTTATTGGAGAACGATTTTCCACCACCAAGTGAACCTAAAAAAGCAGAGGCCAAAGCGTTCGTGACAGAGCCTTTTACACCTTGACTAGCGAGACTAGGATTGAGATAGACATTTCTTCCCGTATCTAAGTTGTACCCAAAATAAATGCCTTCATTTTCTCCTAACATTTGCGTTGCACCAAATCCAAGGCCAGCTAAAAAATCCGAAGTGACATACTGTACATAGTCGGAGATATAGCGTTTACTGGCAGGAATAAATTCACCATGTAAACCCAACATATCGCCAAATGGGCGAACAAGTTTTACATTTAAGTCATCATAAAAATCTTTGACTTCATTACAGCGTTGTTTGAGTTCATCCAAACTAGAAGCAGATACCCGAATGACATAGCTTAACTTATACATGGATTCTTTCGTCTGATCGAGGACATCCTCTAATTCATTGACTTGTTCCAAAGCTTCCAACACGTTATTTCCCGTTTCATTATCTGAATCCATCGCATGGTTATCTAAATCCTTTAATTCCTTTTTCTTATTGCGTACGGTTGATAATGCTTTTTTATTGGTGACTATCTCGACATGCATAGAGGTGTCGATTGGAAACGTGAATTGTTGTTGCTGATAGTAAAAGATTTCATCACTGGGAAATTCCAAATCACCAACAATGGAATTAATGGTAAAGTAAGCAACATAAGTTGTTGTATCTTCCTGTTCCAACTTGATGTAACGCTGTTTTTCTGTAATCAGACAGCGTGTGGGTTTAATGAGGTCATAACGTTTGACGTAAGTTTCTTTTTCACCTTTCTCATAAGAGAGGTTATAACTGTAATCTTCAAAGGCAATACCCGTTTGTCCGTGTAAGTGTTCGATTAAATACCCCATGTCATTTTTCGTTAAAGGCCGAACCTTAAAACGCTTAGTGATTTTATTTTGTAATAATTGTTCCATTTTTAGAAAACGAGCAACTTCACTATGTGGCATAGAAACAAAATCACCCATTAAATGATGATTCACGTCTCGAACAAAGGTTGAGAGAGACGCCGTTACTGATTCTCCCATCGATTTCATACTGACTTCTTCTTCATTCAACAAAAGCTTAAATCCAATAAAGAAACGATAATCGACTTGATGTTCTCCAATCATGGAAACAAGGGCTTCTGTTTGATCGTCAATTCGATTGTAAGCTGCTTCTTGCAGCCTTCCTGTTACAAGTTCTTTACTTCGTTCTTGTACCGAACGAATACTGCTCTCGGTGCTTATCTGTAAGGCATGGATTTTTCCATCTTGATTTTGGGCAATGAGTTGACGAAAGTGTTCGTGTACTTGCATTTTTTCATCTTCAGATAAGAAGGAATAGTTGTATGGCAATAATTCGTAATAAGCAAATGCTTCTCCATCATGATTAAAAACAAGGTTATTTTCGATATATTTAATTGGATAACTCATACGATTTTCCCCCTTACCGCTGTAATGGTTTCATTGACCGATTGTTTTTTAAATTTGACTGGCTTGTTTGCATAGGTCACTTTAGGGCGAAACCAATACGTGATAACAGACTTTAGGAAACCATAAGGTTTTTTGCCGTCAAAGCTCTTTTTACTCATAAACCATGTCAACGCTACTGGAACACCAACATATTTTAATAGTACTCCATCAATCAAAGAGAGGGGAGGAAGGTTTCCAAGTAACATAACGGCCAAAAGAGAAAGCACAAACCAAGTCATCTGCGAAAAAGTGACAGGAAAGGGCAAACGAAAATCGTTGATCGCATAAATGACTTTTTCCACCGACCAAATTCGTGTGTAGCTCTTTAATTTTTTCACGTCTTAACATCCTTTCCAAAGAAAAAAGCAGCCTGTGTCTAAACAAGCTGCCTTTCTATTTATTGCTTATATTCAAAGATTCCATGGGAGGTAACAAGAAAATCACCATTGATTTCAAGATCACGTCCGTATGAACTGTAATCAAAATAGTATTGTAAACTGGGATCTACACCACTAAGCATTCCAGTTTCCTCTATATAATACCGAGCTACATCTTCCATACTTTCACAATCAGAGTAACATTCAATAGCATCTTGATGTTCCAATAATTCTTCGACGCTATTAAACCAATAACTCTGTATTTCGGAGAGAGCGTCATACAAGGGAGTGCCTTCAATTTCCTGTACCATTTCACATAAACGATTGATTTCGGAAATCGGCGTGTACTCATGGATTTCAAACGGCAATTCAAAGTCGTGTATGGCGTATTCTTCATATTCACCGTTTAACCCAATTCGTTCTTTTACTTCCTCTACATCAATAGGTGGCGTAAACCAAGCACCAACCGTTTCTCCTTCATTATATTTTCCGAGGTTTGCTATATACACTTGCATTTCCATGTTTTAAAGCCTCCTAACAAAAGAAAAACAGCCTGTTAGTACAAGCTGCTTTTCCATTTATTTTAGATATTCAAATATACCATTGGCAGTCACAAGAAAATTGCCATGAATCTCAAAATCTCGCCCAATAGCTTGATAATCAATATAGTCTTCAAGATTAAAAGGGACTTCTGCAAATAGACGGGTTATACCTGATTCTTCCATCCAAAATTTCGCTATATCTATTAAATCGGTACAATCAGGGTAATAAAGGATTTTATACTGATTTTCAAGTAATTCTTCTAAGCTATTAAACCAATGTTTTTGTACTTCGGGAAGAGCGTCGTATAAGGGGGAACCTTCCATTTCTTGCACCATTCCGCATAAACGATTGATTTCAGAAACAGGTGTGGATTCGTCTATTTCAAAGGGTAAATCATAATCAAAAATGGCATATTCTTTGTATTCCCCGTCCAAACCTATACGTTCTTTCATTTCCTCCAAATCAATAGGTGGTTCAAACCAAGATCCTCTGATTTGATCCTCCTTATATCTATCAAGATTCACAATAAAAACTTGCATTCTCATGGAAATTCACCTCTTTTCTAAAAAAGAATCATAAAAAAAGCACCAGCAAGGTGTTTACTGGTACATCACATAAACTTATTTATCCCTTCCGCGCTACCGCTTGGATCACCATTTGTCTGCAGAACATAAGGAAAGCACTTATCTTCCACAGACAAACGGTACAATTTAAGCCCCTATTATCCTGTTAAATAGGTTTAATAACACATCTTTTACACCTGAAGCGTTAAAGACTAGTCCAACAGCAACGAGAGCAATAAT
Organism: Oceanobacillus oncorhynchi; assembly: GCF_000821065.1. Lineage (GTDB taxonomy): Bacteria > Bacillota > Bacilli > Bacillales > Amphibacillaceae > Oceanobacillus > Oceanobacillus oncorhynchi. The sequence continues at coordinate 2,870,937 of NZ_CDGG01000001.1, read as the reverse complement.
CAGAAAACCTATCAATTTGGAAAACTCACGCTTAAATCCTAAATAAATGCCAATCACAACAATAGCCATTAACACTAAGGATTGTGCGTTGTCCAAAAACCAGTTATAAATATTCTGCCCGAAATTCATTTGACTGTCTCCTTTCTATTTTTCATCATTTTTAGTGGACGGAAGGCGAATCGCTTTCTCTACAGGAACAGTTTGTTGCAAAAGTATCTTTTGATGACGGTCCGATAACTCTGCTTGTGCTAACATATCTTTGATGACAGTGGTTTGATTGATTTCATCCACTTCTGTTGCTAACTTCCAAGTAGGAGCAACCTGATGAGCTAACCATCTCAACGTTTTATCAAATGTGTACGGTTCTGGTTTTGTCGTTAAAGAAATTTTTCGATTCACACCTAAATCCAAAAAGCGTTGCCAATCTGCATTCATTTTCCAACTGCTCCGCCGTTTTTTCTCATCCTTATCTACAAAACGAATGTAACGGTTAATGATGGAGAAGGCGGTTTTTCCTGCGTCCTCATAAGTCATTAAGTCAACAATCGCATGGTAGGCTCGATCATTTTTAAGTCGAATTTCAAAACGATTTTTCACCTCGGTGTCCTCGATAGACGTACCAAATTTCACATACTGCTCATAATCTTTTTCATAGATACTAAAATATACGTCGCTTTTTAACGAACCGATATATAAGGTATGACCCATGTCAGGTTTATCTTCTGCATGAACTAGTTCACCCGAACGATAGCTTTTAAAATTGCGAAATACCGTGACACATTCTTCATTTCTGCATTTTTGAGTGAGAAAGGGGATATCCAAAATTCCTGTCTTATCATTAATGGCAAGGTCAATTCGCTTAAAGACACCACCCACACGAAACACTTCCATAAAAAAATCAAACCATGTGCGTTGTTGGGCTAAAAGGAAATTTTCAAATTGACGACAACCTTTCCCTTTTAGTTCAAGCAGACATCCTTTGTCCTCGTCAGGAGATACCATTACCACAATATCTCCATAGACATATTGCTCAAAGTACGAGTAAAAAGCAAAATCTTCATGAAGCATATAACTCTTTTTTAACTGCAAAATATCTTCAATCACTGGTGTAGGATTCGTTGTTAAAAATCGAATTCGCACATAGTCAAATAATATCTCCAAAGGTGCTTCTGGGTTAAACTGTTCTAAAATATCAAACAAAGTAGTTTGAATAGCTTCTGAAGGTGTCACTTTTCCTGTCTCAATTTCACTTAGATATTGTCTTGAAATCCCAACGTGTATCGCCAATTTATTTTGGGATACGCCATATTCCAATCTCTTTTCTCTTAATACGTGATACCAAGGCATTTGATACACTTGCATTCCTCCTAACTAAAAAAAAGATGTCAACTTTGACTTAAAAGCTGACATCTTTGTGATATATCCCTAACCGTTGTGCCATCAGGCTTTATTGGCTTTTGGAACAGTTTTCAATTGTTTTTCTACCCCCCTGTTAGAAATGGGGGGTTAAGCGTGGCTATCGCCACGCCGGCTTAGCCCAGCACAGCGGCTTTCGCTTCGCACGCCGCCGCACTGGTCAGCCTTCATTTGCAAGTTTTCCTATCTCTACTAAAAAGTCATGTTCTTTAGGGACAAGCGGCGTGTAAAATTCAGAAATCACACTATCCCCTTTATCGACATAGCCTCTTCCTTTAATTTGTTTAAGAAAGAATTGTTTTTGAACATCCGAGCCAAACATCATACCGTAGCCCAGCTCTGACATCCGCCCTAAAGCAACCCGAAAGCTAAATTGATCTCTAATACCGTCTCCGAGATATTTTGCGTCTGGACGTTGACAGGCGAGGATAAGGAAAAAGCCAGCTTGCCTGCCTAACATCACAATTTGTTTCAATTTACTCATCACTTTTGTACTTTCTTTTCCGATCATTTCCATAAATGAAGTGTACTCATCAAAGATTAAAAAGCGGGCAGGTAAACCTAAATAGGCATAGTTTTCCCCTGTTTTATAATTTGACATTTGCTTCATTTCTTCATTCCGCTTCATCATGTTTTCATAGAATTGATCGATACAAGCTGTCATATCCTCTTTTTTATAGTACACATCAGGCATAACAGTAGCTAAATCGGCCAAATCAGCATTTTTTGGATCTAAGACATAAAGTTTAGCTTCTGTTTTGAGTAAGGCTTCAATCAGAGTGAGAATAAAATAACTTTTCCCTCCGCCTGTTCCACCAGCTATAAGCATATGAGGGAGCTTATCATATTCCCAATAAAATGATTCCATCAATTTTAAGCTGCCATTTTGCGCAATGACCTCATCAATGGAAATACGGTTCGCTATCATATCGTAGAATAAAGTATATTCCACAAAAGAATCGTGCAATTCTTTAGATACCAATTCACAGTACAAACCGCTTTCTAATTTCTTCTCCAAATTTAATAACGGTTCTTGAAATTTTCCAAGCGTGATTTCAACTTGAATATACAATAATCCTTTATCAAAACGATAAAACATTTTCGGAAAGTGACTGATTTTCTCCTTGGCTTTTCCAGATGGAATATCCTTAAAAAAGCTTTCTTGTGTAACTTGTTTTGACTCATACCAGCCGTTTTCTAAAATCATCTTGGCGAGTTTTTGACGGTGAAAAACCTGTTTGATTTGATGGTAACGGTAGCGATAATAAACAAAGACACAAATCATTGTGATAACAACACTGATAAGCAATGTTACCAATCCATAGAGGCTGATAAAATGATATTGAAATTCTTTGAGCTGCCACTCCGCAGATAGTAGAAATGATAAGTGGAAAGGTGTAAAGAAGAGAAGCCATGTGCCAAATAACCGAAGAAATACAAATTGAAATACAAGGGTAGCGTCTTTTTCTCGAATACGTTTCCCTCGACTTTTAAAAATTTTCATCCTTATTTATCCTTATCGGATGGTGTTTTAGAGGCTTTTTCTGCAATTCCTGAAGCTCCTTTTCCTCTTAGCACTAAATCATCTGCCTTAATATACCAATCAACATCCGCACCACGAAACGTCGCGTTAGCAACTGTATCTGCGACCGGGTTAATGATATCTACTTCTGCATTATAATCAAATTCTTTTAGTGGAACAGAAGCAGGAAGACTCACTTGAATCATCCGGCCTTGTTCTCTCGATTTCAAATCATACGTGCGTTCCTTAACCTCTGTAGATACCGTACCATCCTCATTTTGAAGAAATACTTCCCTGCGTAATGCGGAAAACTTTAGTAAACCAAATGTTTTTTCTTTATCAATTACAATTCCTTGTGCTAATCTCATGTGTTACTCCTCCTTATGCTTTGATCATATCGTCAGCATGTAATTTATAGCTTGTAAAACCACGATCACCAATTTTATAGCCTTCTGCAGTAATACGTGCATTGACTAATTTAACTTTGTCTTCATGTTCAAAGAATTTTTCTCCCGCTTCTTGTGGAAGAACTACCTCAATATCATCTGCCCGTTGAATGTCGGAATACAGATTATAACTGCGGGACAGTGTTGTCATGCGCCCGTTAATCCGACGTTGTTCAACATTACCTTCTCCTGCATATTCTAAATTTCCAAACGTTTTTTCCATGTTTGGAATGACGTATTTTAATTCCATTGTATATACCTCTTTTCTTTATGATTTCATTTTTTTATCTATAAAGTAAAACAGTTTGCTTAGGTGGAGCACGAGAATAATAAAGAACCATCTTTGTATCACTTCCTTCATTCCAAATTTTTAATTGCTTATAAAATGAGATTTATTTTAAATATCATTTATTTTCTTCCAATAAAAAAGCATTGCTACTTTTTTATAATGAAGATGTTTCTAAAAATTAGAAAAGCTGACCACAAAAATAAAACACTACCATTATTTCAGATAGTGTTTTATAGATAGATTACATATACTATTCAATTCCAAATAATAATTTAATTAAATATTTCTCTCTAAATATAGAAAAGTAGTTGTATTTTAATTTCATTTTCTTCTTATTAATTGGTATTTAAAAAGCAAGACCCCACTCATCCCATTTATTTCCATTTTTTAATCCATTTTTAAATATTTGCTTTTTCATTTCATCTGAAAAAACTTCATTAAAGTCCCAATGTCTCTGTATACCAGATCCATTACCAACTATAACCTGATTAAAATAACCTGAAAGTTCTCTTAGACTTTTATTTTCCCAACCTAGTTTCCAATATAAAGTAGCTATTAATGTTCCGATAGGAGAAAAATATTTACCTTGGTTATTTTCTGAAGAAAATTTAATGTAAGAAGTAATGGTTGTCTCCTTATAGCTATATATTTTTTCAAATGTCGGACTCCAATCTTCTTTTTTCTCACCCATGTAGACAATACTCGCAGTGCGCCAACAGGCTAAATCAGCAATACAAATCACATCTATCATTTCACTTGGGTGAGTTGTATATTTATAATCACTTTCAGATAATTTACGTTCTATATTTTCTAAAGGCATAGAACCTTCAGATTTCCACACATGTGAATGTGCCAATACGCCATATATTATTGGGCTGTTTAACTCTTTATATGGTGTAGTTCCTTTCCTTGATTCGAGAGATTCACGTATAATTTTTGCTGTTTTTACTGATTTTTCAATATGTTCGGCTTTAAGTGTGATTTTACATTCAAAAGCTGCAAGTACCCCACTTGATAAGTAAAGTTTTTTGTCAAGTAATTTCCGCGGATATTCAGGTTTCAATACTAATACATCGATTTGCGGGCTTGCTGTTCCATCTGGTGTTATGATTCTTCCTTTTGTAACAACTTGAAAATTTGCTGGGAGCCAATCTTTTAATAATGTTGCCCAATTTTCTTCTCCTTGATCTCCAGCAGTTCCTGGGTCTTCGACTGCACGTTTTTGTATACGTTGATACTCTTCATTTATTTCTCTCATTGTAGAGTCAATAAACAGTTGTAAATCGTTCAAACTCTTTCCCCCTTTCTTTTAGTTATGTATAAAATATAAATTAGCTTATTTTATAAATCTTCATTTTAATTTCTCAATTTTTATCTATTAATATTTTTCCGTTTATTATCGTTTAAATTTTCTATGTGTCACTGAACTTGTTCCAAGGGTTATCTAGAAAAAACCGAATCTACCACGATTATTATCATGAGTAAATTCTATTAGATTAATATTTTTTTCCAAATCTTTTGAAACTGAATCATTTTCTATTACAATCATTTGTTCACTTGAAAAATTTTCTGCAATAAATTTAAAAAATTTATTCTGTACTGACTTCGGAAGTTTTTCATTAGCTTCGAGATCTCTAAATGCATTTACTGGAGAATCAAGAATCAGCAAATTTGAATGAGGAAGTCCTTTCACTTGACAATACATCAATAATGTTATATGAAAAATACTTGCAATTATCGAACGATATCCTTTTCCAAACGTTTCTCTTTCTTCACCATTTATTAAAAAATCTAATTCCTGATCACTGTTTTTGTAAAATTTTATCGGAAGAGATTCATTTTCATAAAAAAGACATTCTTTTAGATTTGTTTCAAGTAACGTAGGAAATGTACCTTCATTTAAAGCATTTATGATTTCCTCATCTGAGCTTTTATTAGGACTTTGTTGTTTCTTCGAAGAAGTTTCTGATATTAACTCTTTTAGATAACCGATTTGATGGTTTACATATTCAATATCAGAAACTATAACTTCGTATTCCAATCTATTATTCCAAGTTTCATTTAATGCCGCCAATTTAGGGTTTAGAACCTCTTGTAAACGATATTTACATTCTTCGATTGCCTTTATAGCCTTTGTTAAATCTTCTTGTAAAGAATCAATAATACTATTAACAGTAAAGGTTGATTTTTCTAATTCCGAAAGATTGATACGAATTTTCTCGATTTCATAATCACATGCTTCATTAACATGATTCATATCAATATCTCCATGTTCATGTTGTTTATTTTCGCTGATGTCTTCTCCGCAATGAGGACATTTTGTAACACTTAATTGATTAAGCAGAAAAGATCCTTCATCAATAAACTGGAGTCTCTCAATGTCAGATAAATATTGCTCTCTAAGAAGGTCAAATTTATACTTTAAATTTTCGTTGTAATTAATATCAGATTGAATCTTATTTTTTAAAACTTCATTTTTGGATATCTCATTATTCAAGGTTGAAATTTCCATTTGGATACTTTCCAATTGGTTTTCATCTTCTTTACTAAAATACACTTTGGAAAATTTATCCTTGTTTTGTTCAAGAGTACTTAACTTTTCATTTTCATCCATCAATAATTTTTCCAACAATTCTACGTTAGCATTCTTCTTTGCAGACCAAATTTCTTTTTTTTCAATTTTCACAAGAGAACTATCATCTTTATTAGTTAATAAGAATTTAAATATATTTAAGCGTAAAGTTCTTTCAGTAAATGAACCTGTATAAATTGGAGATCGTTCCGAAATCATAACTTCTTCTTTTATTAGTATAAATGGAGCAAAATATCTAAAGCTAAAATTTACTTTATCATTAGTTTGACTCTTTTTTATTTCTATAGGTTGGTTAAATCCGCATAAATTTAAAATCAAAGAAGAAATATTCTTGTTCTTACTTAATTTACTGTCTAGAGGAATAGGTACAGTATCATCAATATTCTCAAAAGGTGCACTTGGATAATATTGGTACTTAGAGTCTATCAAAGACCTAGAAATAGTCGATGTTTCTCCACTACTATATTCTTCAATTTCTAAATGAGCATATTTATAACCTTTACTTAATGTAATCTTTTTAGGTAACTTGGATTTTCCTAAAACAAAATCAATACACTGAAAGACATAAGTTTTTCCAGTATTAGAAGGCCCAACTAATAAGTTTAATCCTTTCTTAAAGGAAATTGATTTTGAATCAACATATTCTCCTGTTAGAACTAATTTATTTATTTTAAAACCTTTCATTCTAGATCTCCTTTGTGTTAGAGTATTCAAATTCATTTAACCAAAATTTTGGATTATTATAAATATGTTTTTTGATTTCTTCTACTAATTCTATTTTGCTTTTTTCATTTACTTTACTTATATTTGTTTTAATTTTTTCAGCATAAGGAGTTTCTAAATAATCTACAAAAGAAATTGTTAATTGATTTGAAGAGTATCTAATGCCACTAGAAGTATAATTTGTAGTTAGTAAATTCCTACTATCTAAAAGTAAGATAGATTGTTGAATTATTTTTCTACGAACTAATATTTCATTTTCTCTATTTGGAATAGATGGATGAAGACTTTCCATTTTCGAATTAAAATCATTTATGTGCAACACATAATAATCAAGTAGTAAAATTTCATCAATATCCAATTGATTATCAGGCATATTTCTAAGCAACATTAGAATTCTTAAGGCTGTCTCTAGAGTACTATTTAACATATCATTTTTATTTATCATCATTATCCACCCAATCAATCCTATTCTCATTGGCAAGATGATGGCAAATTCCATGAGTGTCATCTGCTCTAACTACACTAGATAAAGGATGAGAACTAAGATTCATTAATCTAGCTCTATCAGTCACTGCTCGAAGCCTCTTAAAACCATCATCAAATTCCGATTCTAATGTGTCTATAATATCATTATAAACGTCATCTTTTAATGAAGTTACTATATTGTTATTATTGGGACGAGTATCTCGTTCAAGATCAAGCAGTGTTGAAGCAGTGAAGTAATATACTCTTTGTCTTTCAAAGTGATTTTTTAATTTAGGATAATTTGAGAGTTCGCTCTCATCAATTTCTACTTGGCCACTTTTTTGAAAACTATCTTCATATGCAGTAAATAATTTTGAAATGTATACATTCTCACTGTCTTGAATAGATGCTGGTGGTTTGGGAGGAATTTCTCTTTTTTTCTTTAAACCCCCGCCAAAAATAGAAGCGAATGATAATGTTCCTTCAAATGATTTAATTAACTCTAAAGGAGTTTTATGGTTAAATATTTTAAAATCAATATTATTAATATGGGTTAAAAATTCTTCTGATAATTCTATTGATTTATTTTTAGAAATTTTATTTTTACAGTGTTTATCCCACTCAGAAATAAATTGTCTTTTTAACTCCTCAGGTTTTTCAAGAAGCTTATTTACAGAATTACCAACACCTTTTTGGCAAACAAAATAATAATTTGATGGTAGTGTAAACTCGCCTATATAGGTAAAATAGCAAAGTTTTCCGATTTCAATCCAAATATTCCCCGGTGTTAATGGTGTATTATAATGCTTACATTGATAGTTATCCCAAACTACTGATTCATCGTCATCTGTATTTATATAAGCAATAACATCACGCCCCATATCACCAGCACCACCACATCTAACAATCTTTCTATATTCATGACTCAATGTTTCAGTGGCCCAAAGCTCTATAAACATCTCAAATTCATCCGGAGAAAATATATCCATACGCTTTATAGGATTTATCGCTGATCCAAATGTTACATCCTGATTTGTTAACATATATTTAGGTTCCGGTTTCCTTATTGGTACTTCTTTCTTTAGATTTGTCATAAAAATACTCCTTTGTATCTACTTAACATTCATTCTATCTTAATACAAAGAAATTTTAAAGCGATTTCAGGAGAATTTACTTAATCATAAATTGTTTCTTTACTGTTTTATAGTCTTATTTTCTTCTCTTCTGAGCCTTCTGATTGGTCTCACTTAATTGAACTATAATTAGAAATTTTAGTGGAAATAATAAATATTATATTTACAAGTTTGAAATGATATATTTAACTCCTTACATATAGATATCCTATTTCTTAATTTGAGTTTATTTTTCTTATATACAATTCACAAACAGAAATTTACTGGAGGTGCACGAGAGCAAAAATTATACAATGTAACTCACTCCTTCTGCGTCTTGAAAACGATAATCAACTCGTCCATATATCACACACCAAAAAACAACCATTGATTCTCCTTGTTTATCTAGAATTAATTTTCCGTGAAGAAAAAAAGGATAGTCTTCAATCTCAACCTCAACCTCAACCTCATTCATTATAAAATGATCCTCAATCCACTCCATTACCTTTTCTTCGTATATTTCTTGTTCATTCAAAGAAAAAATTTACTTTCCGTTGTTTTAATGGTGGACACAAAAATAGACACTTCAATTTTGAAGTGTCCATCTATTACATACTCAATTTCCGTAATAGAATTGTCTTTTACTGTTCTTTACTTTTCTAGAATATTTCGTCGTATCAAAACTCATCCAAAAGTAGTAAATTAGTGGTAAAATGAATTACTTAACTATTGAAAAACATTGGTAAATTCAATGTTTATACGGATAATCTATTTTTCACACTTTTTTTATAGTAAAAAATTAAAAATTAGATTAACTATTTTCAAGCATTTCTTCGTATTTTTGAATATCTATTGTGTCTTCTAAATCGCAAAGACGACTATCTAACCCTCTTTGTACATCTTCTTCTGAAATACCTGTTGCTCTTAAATCCTTTTCTATTTCTGCCTTTACATTATCATCAAGTAACCAAATAAAAGTTGTGACATTCATAATTATTCTCCTTTTATAATTAATTTTCTAACTTGGTTTAATTTAACTGTCCAATTATTTCTGACTCACGTTGCTTCCAATTGGAAATACAATATGGTACATATAGTAACTTCAATTCTCCTTGTTCTTTGTATGGAGCAAACCGAAAACTATTTCCTTCTTTAACTAAAATCATGGTATCTGTTTCTAAACCATCATAAAAATATATGGTTACAAACAATTAAAAACGATAATCAACACGTCCGTATATTACACACCAAAAAACAATCATGGATTCTCCTTTTTTATCCCATACTAATTTCCCATGAAGAAAAAACGGATAATCTTCAATCTCAACCTCATTCAGCACAAAATGATCCTCAATCCACTCCATTACCTTTTCTTCATATATTTCCTGTTCCTCCAGAGACATCATATATCTTTCTCCTTTCCTGCTTTTACACCATTAAAAAATGCTTGTCAGATGAGAACAATCCAACAAACAAAGAGAATGATTTCCTATAAACTTTCTGCAATTCCAGCCATTATATATTGCGCACATGGCAAAGCAATCGAATTTCCAAGTGCTTTGTATCTTGCATTATCACTAATTACTTTTCCTTCATAATCATGGGCTGTCCATCCTTCTGGCAATCCCATTAAACGCTCACATTCCAATGGTGTCAGCTGCCGAATAAATCCTTCTTTTTCTTTCCCTTCATACCAAAAAGAGAAATAATTTACTCCTGCTGCTAGCAAAGTTGGAAAAGGGTCACTTGATTGCCCAAAACTTCCGATGAATCCATTTTGATTTTTTGCTTTCGCTGCACTTCGCATGCGTCTTTCTTGAAAGGGACGGATGACGGGTATTCTCCCCCCTGTTTCTTTAAAAGATATTCGACTGGTTCCGGCGGTGGACAGCCTGTTTTTTCCGCTAGACGCAGGAAACGATTGCAAATCACGGGCTTTAAATAGTATTTCTTTGGCACGTTTTCCTCTAAAATCTGCCACGAGGAAGATACGTCTTCTTCTTTGAGCGAGAGTGGGGATTCCCCAATATTGGGCGTCCAAGAGCCGCCAGCACATATCAATCTTACTCCCTCGGACCATTCCTGCGTTTGCCCATGCTCCAGAAGCAGGCATTGGAATTTCGGTATTTGTGAAGGCCTCCAGGACGGCTTTAAAATCCATCCGGTCATTTGATGAAAAAGCTCCCATGACGTTTTCCCAAACAGCGATAACTGGATATGTTCCATTGGTTGCCTCCCTCATTTCTTCTATAATTCGTAATGCTTGATAAAACAAACTGGATTGACTTCCTGCTAACCCTTCTCTTCTTCCGATATTTGATAGGTTCTGACATGGAGAACCAAACGTAATAACATGAACAGGAGGTATTTCCCCTCCATCAATTTTTGTAATATCTCCAAGATGAAGTATATTAGGAAAATGACGTTTCGTAATTGCAATTGGTGCCTTCTCAACTTCACTTGCCCAAACAGGTTTCACTCCATAACAAGAAGCAGCTAAAGGAAATACACCGATTCCATCAAATAAACTTCCTAACGTAAGAAGTTTCACATCAATCACAACCTTTATTTCATTTATTAGAGGTTCATTTTTTAAAAGAAAACCAGTAAATACTCAAAAATAATTTCCAATTTTGACATAAAAAAATAGACGTTCATTTTTCTGAACGCCTAAAATTTTTAAACTTACTTATTATGGAATTTTTATTTTGTTGTGTCTCCATATACCAGATTGATTCCCACCGAAACGTCAACATGGTGTTTTAGCACTTTTTTGCGCCCATTTTGACCATCTGGCACAAATTGGTAATGCTTGTGAAACACCGTCATACTAAGGATTTCGACGTATTCTTCCGTTGTATCCCAACTATAACCTCCACGTGCCCCGTATTCGGAAACATATCCACCGGCTGTACTTCCTTCGTCTCATAACCGCCGTCCTCTAAAATACGCAAATCCCTTGCCAGTGTCGAAGGATTACAGGAAACATAAACAATCCGCTTCGGCTTCATCTCCATCATCGCATCCAAAAATTCGGGATCACAGCCCTTTCTCGGAGGATCGACAACAATCACATCTGGATCTAAGCCTTCCTTCTTCCACTTAGGCATCACTTTTTCAGCCTGTCCAACAGTAAACTCTGCGTTATCTATTCCGCTATGCGCTGCATTTTTCTTTGCATCTTCAATGGCTTCTGGAACAACCTCGATTCCATATACTTTTTTTGCTTTTTGGGCAAGGAAGAGCGAGATTGTACCTATTCCGCAGTATGCATCGATTACTACATCATTTTCATCAATAGCTGCATACTCCAGAGCTTTATCATATAGCACCTTTGTCTGAACAGGGTTTACTTGATAAAAGGACTTCGGCGAAATCGCAAAGGTTAAATCGCCTATCGTATCGTGGATATAAGCTGCTCCCCACAATACGTTTGTCTTCTTCCCTAAAATTACATTCGTGCGCTGGTCATTGATATTCTGCACAATCGAACGGATAAATGGAAACTTCTTTGTCAGTTCTTCGATGATTCGCTCTTTGCCGGGAAGCTTGGCTGTACGCGTTACAAAAACAACCATCATTTCTCCTGTAAAATGGCCTGTCCGCATCATAATATGACGCAGCTCGCCTCGATGTGTTTCTTCATTATAAGCCTGGACACCATATTTATTCATTAAGTGCCGAACAAATGGCAGCACCTCATTCATTGCATGGCTGTGCACATGACAGGTATCTTGATTTTGCTGAATCCGGTGGCTTCTTTTCTGATAGTAGCCTGTGATTAATTCACCGTTTTTTTCATCGACAGGAATTTGTATCTTATTTCGGTAATGAGAAGGGTCTTCCATCCCAATGATTGGATGTACGGGAACATGCTCCAGATGCGCTACTTTTTTCATCACATTATGGACCTGATTCTGTTTCATTTGTAATTGAAGGGCATAGCTCATATGCTGGAGCTGGCAGCCTCCACAATATACATGGCAGGTTGGATCCACACGTTCCGGACTGGTTTTCTTCAGCTCTAACAGCTTCCCAAAACCATATTTTTTATTTGCTTTGACCACTTTAATAACGGCTTCTTCTCCCGGTAAGGTCTTCGGAATAAACAAAGGATAGCCGTCCACTTTTCCTACGCCGCTTCCTTCATGGGTAATATCTTCAATTGTAATAGTTAATTGTTCATTTTTTTGAACAGGGGTATTTCCTGTTGATTTTGCCATTGTCATCTTCCTCTATTTCCGTAATCACTTTAATTCACCTTATTTTATCACAGGCTTTTAACAAACAACAACTGTTCATATACTCAAGGAGACAGGAGCAAACAAAAAAGCCTCTAAAACAACTTCATGTGGTTTAGAGACCTTTATTTTTATTCCAGCTCTTCTTGATGCTCGATGAAATCTGCTGGAACCATAAACTCGATATGTTCCTGAAGATTGATGAATTCTCCCGGCAGCATGCCACCGTATTCCCCATCAATATTCAGCTGCATTTTATCCTCATTCGTCACTTTAACACGCTTTGCCTGTGTATAGATGATATTTTTACTTTTTAAGTGTTCCCCGCGAAGGGCAAGTGATGCAATTTGAATAAATTCTGCAAGATTTGTTTTCTTTAAAATGAGAACATCAAAGTACCCATCATTTAAACGAGCATCGGGAGCAAGCTTTTCAAAACCGCCGACGGAATTCGTATTAGAGATTAGAAATAGCATGATATCTTCTTCCAGTACATGTTCATCGTACTCAATTCTGACATGTGCCGGCTTTAAAGAAGGAAGCATCTCAATGCCTTTCATATAATATGCTAATTGACCTAACATTGTTTTTAATTTGCTCGGGACATCATATGTTAATTCTGTCAGTTTTCCTCCGCCGGCAATATTAATAAAATAATGCTCGTTGACTTTTCCGATATCTAATTTCAGCGAATTGCCTTCTAAGATAACATCTACAGCTTTATTAATATCTCTGGGAATTTGAAGTGCTCTGGCAAAATCATTTGTTGTTCCAGCAGGCAATATCCCTAACTTTGGCCGATATTCCTGTTCGGCTACGCCATGTACGACCTCATTGATCGTACCATCGCCGCCAGCCGCAACAATTAAGTCATAGCCTCTTTCTACAGCAGTTCTTGCAGCGTCGATAGCATCCCCTTCACATGTTGTCGCATGTGCGGAAGTTTCATAGCCGGCAGTTTCCAGCTTTTCTAAAATATTGGGTAATGCTTTTTTGATTGCTTCACGTCCCGAAGTTGGGTTATAAATGATTCGGGCCTTCTCCATGTTCTTTCCTCCCCATACGGTCCATCTTGCAATTGCTTCTTTACAGACACGTATTATATAAAGTATAACTTCATTCTTTGCTTTTCTTCTCCTTAGATGAAAGGAAACCTAGAGAACCTCACAACATTCCATAGCAAATATTTACTATACGTATTACAGAACGGTGATATTCACTGAAATCTCTCTCAAAATAGATACATAATAAAAAGCAGTATTTATCCATGATCTGACATGACTAACCTATGAAGTTCCTTTATGTTGAAATTATAATCGTATTAAATAAACTCGTCTAATCCATATCATAGACTTTTTTGATGTGTTTGAAAAGCAAAATGAACAAAAAATAACAAGTCTCGATAAAATGTGTTGTTTTTCTACAATGATGGTCCATTTTCTTTTCATCTTTTTTCACATTGGAGAGGCTGCCACATTTCATTTCTGCGACAGCCTTCCCTTGTTGCTTCTTTTATTTTATTACCATTCTACCAAGAAAGCTTATCGTTTCTCCAGCTCCGCAGCAAGAATTTCATTTACCAGCGGCGGGTTCGCCTGTCCTTTTGTTGCTTTCATAATTTGTCCGACAAGGAATCCTTTTGCTTTTTTCTTTCCATCCTTGAAATCAATGATAGATTGTTCGTTTTGATCAAGAATTTCATTCACGATTGGCTTCAATTGCTCTGGGTCTGAGATTTGAACCAGGCCTTGTTCTTCGACAATTTTTTCTGGGTCGCCGCCATTTTCAACCAGCTCTGCAAATACCTTCTTCGCAATTTTAGAAGAGATTGTGCCGTCTTCAATCAATTTAACCATTTTCGCCAGAGCATCTGGTGTAATTGCCAGCTCTTCAATCTCTTTATAATGCTTATTCATATAGGCAGAGACTTCTCCCATTAACCAGTTGGATACTTGTTTGATATCTGCTCCGTGCTCTGCTGCTTCCTCAAAGAAATCAGACATCTGCTTAGATGCCGTTAACACATTCGCATCATATTCTGATAAGCCTAATTCGCTTACGTAACGCTCTCTTCTGGCATCTGGAAGCTCAGGAATTTCACTGCGGATGCGTTCCTTCCAAGCCTCATCAATATATAATGGTACAAGGTCCGGCTCAGGGAAATAACGATAATCATCCGAACCTTCTTTGATACGCATCAGAATCGTTTCTTTTGTTTTTTCATCGTAACGGCGTGTTTCCTGCAGGATTTCTCCGCCGGATAATAATACTTTTTCCTGACGTGTTTCTTCAAATTCTAATCCTTTTTGAACAAAGGAGAAAGAATTTAAATTTTTCAGTTCTGCTTTGGTACCAAATTCCTCTTGTCCGATTGGACGAAGTGAAATATTGGCATCACAGCGCAGGGAGCCTTCCTGCATCTTCACATCCGATACACCTGTATACTGAATAATATTTTTCAGCTTCTCCAAGTATGCATATGCTTCTTCTGGAGAACGCATATCCGGCTCAGATACAATTTCAACTAATGGTGTTCCCTGACGATTGTAATCGACATAGGAATAACCGTCTTCCCCATGTGTTAATTTTCCTGCATCCTCTTCCAGGTGCAGGCGGGTGATACCAATTTTTTTCTTTTTGCCGTTTACTTCAATTTCAATCCAGCCATTCTCGCCGATTGGCTGATCAAATTGCGAGATTTGATAAGCTTTCGGGTTATCTGGATAGAAATAGTTTTTACGGTCAAATTTCGTATCTGTTGCAATTTCACAATTGAGTGCCATTGCCGCTTTCATCGCAAAGTTGACTGCTTCTTCATTTAAGACTGGCAGTGTGCCCGGATAGCCTAAGTCAATCGGATTGACATTCGTATTTGGCGCGGAACCAAATTCATTTGTACTCGGGCTGAATATTTTTGATGCGGTTTTTAATTCTACGTGTACCTCAAGTCCAATAATTGTTTCGAAATTCATTACTTGGCACCTCCTAGTTGAGGTCGTTTTGTATGGTGTTCTGTTGCTTGTTCAAATGCATGTGCAGCACGATAAACAGTGCTCTCATCAAAATAGTTTCCGATAACCTGCAAGCCGATTGGCAATCCATCCTCGGAGAAACCGCAAGGAATAGAAATACCAGGAACGCCTGCTAAGTTGACAGGAATCGTTAAGATATCATTCACATACATCGTTAATGGATCACTTGTTTTTTCACCGACCTTAAATGCCGGTGTCGGTGTTGTCGGTCCAACAATCACATCATATTCTTCTAAAATTTTATCAAAGTCATTTTTAATTAATGTACGTACTTTTTGTGCTTTTTTATAATAGGCATCATAGTAACCAGAGCTGAGGGCAAAGGTTCCAAGCATAATACGGCGTTTTACTTCATCACCGAAGCCTTCACTGCGGGATTTCACAAACATATCCAGCATATTTTCTGCATTATCTGAACGGACACCATAGCGTACGCCGTCAAAACGGGCTAAGTTCGCAGAAGCCTCAGAGGATGATAATAAGTAATAAGTTGAAAGTGCATATTTAGAATGTGGCAAGGATACTTCTTCCCAAGTAGCTCCAAGGGATTCATAGACCTTCAATGCCTCTAAAACAGCATTTTTCACTTCTTCGGAAACACCTTCTGCTAAGTATTCTTTAGGAACAGCTATTTTTAAACCTTTTACATCGCCAGTTAATGCTTCTGTATAAGCCGGAACTTCTACATCTGCACTGGTAGAGTCCATTTTGTCATGTCCTGCAATGACTTCCAGTACACGTGCATTATCTTCTACCGTACGGGTCAATGGGCCAATTTGGTCCAAAGAGGATGCAAATGCCACAAGGCCAAAACGGGATACACGTCCATAAGTCGGCTTCATTCCTACAACACCGCAGAATGCTGCCGGCTGACGAATCGATCCGCCTGTATCCGATCCAAGTGAGAATAATACTTCCCCTGCTGCGACTGCTGCTGCAGAACCACCGCTGGAACCGCCGGGAACGTGATCTGTATTCCATGGGTTACGAGTCGGCTCATAACCGGAGTTTTCATTGGAAGATCCCATCGCAAATTCATCCATATTTAATTTACCAACTGCAACCGGATTTTCAGCATCCAGCTTGTCAACAACGGTTGCATTGTATAACGGGTCCGTGAAATTATCTAAAAATTGACTTGCACAGGTAGTACGAAGTCCTTTCGTTACGATATTGTCTTTAATACCAGCCGGGATACCAAATAATACACCGGATTTATTCTCACGTTTGTCCAGTTCTCTTGCTTTCTCCAGCGCTTTTTCTTCATCAAGTGTCAGGAATGCATGCACATCTCCGTCCACTTCTTTAATTTGCTGATAAGATTCTTTCACTAAGTCTTCTACAGTAATCTCTTGATTATGTAATTTTGCTTCCAATTCTTTTATCGTATAGTCAAATAAAGACATGAATATGTTTGCCTCCTTTTATTCTAGAATCGATGGAACACGGATTTGTCCATCCTTTTGGTCAGGAGCATTCTTCAATGCATCCTCTTGTGTAATCCACTTTTTAGGTTCATCTTTACGCATCACATTTTTCAAATCTAATACGTGTGTGGTTGGCTTCACATTATCTGTATCTAATTCATTCAGCTGCTCAGCATATTCAATGATAGCACTCAGCTCATTCGCCATTTGTTCCACAGCTTCATCATCAAATTCCAAGCGTGCGAGATTAGCTACATGCTTTACTTGCTCTTTTGAAATCTCTGCCATTTGCTTAACCTCCAAAATAATCGTATTTATTTATAATATGCTATAAAAATAGCACTTATATTCGAGCGTGCATTTAGAATAAACATCATTCAGCCTATACACTCATTAAAACAACATTATATCATTTTTATAAGATGTTTTATATTAATTATTGCTATATAAATTGAAATTAATATTAGTAGCATTATTAACATTCGTGGTGGTATTAATAATAGTACTATGAATAACACTCTTATTAATACCGTTATTAACACGGATTCCACTTATGATAATAGCAAAACTTGCTTATACAAGGCAAGTTTATATTGCTGCATAACAAAAAAACCAAATTATACTATAATTTACAATTAACATTATAGAATAACTTGGTTTTAGACATAAAATTATATCAAATGTGAGCAATATGCTTATACATTTGGTTTACTTCTCTATAATACTGTGCCGCGTCCTTGTAATTATTATTACCTTCATAGCGTTTTGCCAGCAGCTCGGAATAAAGAATAAAATTCCCGTAGTCCTTTTGCTTCTTTAATAATGGAAGTAAATCTTTGACCAATAATTGTTCAAACAGATTGAACTGTTCTTCAAGCAGATAATTATAGCTGCGCAAGATGTATTTATACACAAGGTATGGCTGTTTATCCTTTAAATCATAGAATACACTTAATCCGTAATCAATATACTCTTCTGCCTCATCATAATAATTCGAATGATAATATTCACGTACGAGTGAAGCTGTGATCTCCACTTTGGTATTCGCTGACACGTCTGAATCATTTAAAATCCCTTTATAGTATTCAATCGCTTTTGTCGAATCACCCTTTGAAGCATATAGATAACCAAGATTCTGGTGAATCTTTTGAACGACTTTTTTATCATGAATGGTTTCTGCAAGCTGCAGACCAAGTGTGAAATTTTTAATTGCCTTTTCATAAAGCTTAATATGAGTATAACAAATTCCTAAAATATTATGGGCACGTGCACAGTGCAGGAAGCTATATTGCTTCATATACATTTCCAGAGCCTCTTCTGCATATTCGATTGCTTCAAGGGAGTTCCTCAGCTTAGAATGTGCCATCGAAATATAATACTTCAAGTCGGCCTCTGCCTTTTCCTCCAGGCGATGATCCTCTGTAATTTTTTCTGCCCGTTTATATTGATACATGGAATGATAATAATTCTTCACCGCAAAGCTGTAGCGTCCATTAAATAAATACCAGTAATACTGTTCTTCTACACTAAACGTGTTTACAACCTCTTTTAACTGCGTAATTTTATTGGCAGCCAAATCGATTCTTTCAATGAATAAAAAATAATTAATCTTATGAATCTCAAACATAATGAGATGATTAGAATAATTTTTATCCATCAGCATCTGGATTTCCTGATAGGCAGCTTCCATGTCTTTTTCTTTGGTATTCTCATCAAGCATCTCATACCAATTCTTACAGAGTTCGCCGATTTTCTCCTCCTGGCTCTGATCTATTGTAATACAAAGCCGGTGACACAGCCTTCGGATAATATCCTCATTCGGTTCTGTTTTTTGATTCTCAATCTTCGATAAATAGGATAAAGAAACAATTCCCTCCGATAGCTCCCCTAGAGTCATTTTCTGCTTTGTACGCTGGATTTTGATATACGTCCCAATCGCTATCATGTTATCTTTCACCCCACACTTTTATACTTTTATCACGGCATAGCGGTTCGTGATGCAACCGTCTCTGTAATAGAGAAATTATGTTTGACTGCTTATCTAATTTTTTCATAAATAAAGAAAATTAGTGCGAAAGTGCTTAAAAACATTTTCCAATGATAAGCTATTTTAATTCCTTTGTCATTATATCTTCTATAAACCCATTGTACCATACTCTGCCGTTCTTCAATTTGGGAAAATCAATAGAAGAATCATTAAATAACTTTCGCCTTCCCGGAAAATTTTCTTAAAAAAAGAAAATTCACTGCTGTTAGCTGATAAACTGCTAGTAACAGTGAATTTCCTGATGCTTTAATCATAAATATGAACTTGAATTTCATCCTCACCCGCATTACGGTAAAGCAGGCTCTCCGTCTTTTGGCTGGAAGTAATATTAACTTCTATATCATAATAGTTTGGAAACATATCTTCAATCAGACCATACACATACTGGGTAAAACCGATAACCTCTCCCTTGCCGTAAAATTCTATCGGGACATCGATGCGTAATTTCTGAAGCTCCTCATCTATATAGAAGCCTTCCCCTACCATTCCGACATAGTTTGGAAAGAAATCACGAATTTCATTTCCAAAGCTTGTTACAAGCTCTTGATCATCATAATATTTTTCCTGACCTTCATCAGAAGGGAAGAGGATATTTTCTTCTTCTACATCCTCCCAGCCGTCAATTGAGCTGCTCCCTCCATCCACATTTGTTTTAGCTACAAAATTTCCCGGCACAGGAGAAGCTTGCTCCTCTTCCCGGTAAATACCGATCATAATAGGAACATCACTGAGCTCTTCATCATTTTCACGAATATCATTGACAATATCCTGTGCAATTTCTGTTGCTTGTTCCATCATTGCACTTTCAGAGATATCTTCATATTGGTAAGGCTCTCCAGTATCTGTCTGGAATTGATAAACAGATTTCATCGCAAGTCCTATAGAGATTCCTTCTAAATTGACATTTCCATCCTCTGTCTGTGTTAAATAATTTTGTTCTAGAACATGTGATAAATAACGCGGATTTTCCCTGAAAGTCTCTTCATCTGACCCCAGGCTTACTTCAGGATTTAATTCATCAATCCAATTATAAACACGATTACTGTCAAAATACTGTCCTTCCTGAAAATAATAATCTTCCGGACTATATGAATCCATGGACAGCCGGCGCAATCCTTCTTCCATTTCATCGATGTCCACACGGTTAGCTACCTGATTGGTAATAACACCTCTTGCCTCACTTGGCTGATATGGTAAAATCATTCGGTAATTTTCCCCTGAAAGTCTATTGCTAGGCACGATAGAAGTCTCTTCCTGGCTGCTGGCATCCTCCTGGACGACTTCCTCCTCGCTGGATGACTTCTGCTGCACACATCCGCTTAAAAACAGTGCCACTACACTAATGGATAGCATCCATTTTTTCAAAGCGAATCACTCCTCTCCCTCGGTCGCTTCTTTTAACTCTGTTTCACTCCACACTTCTATCCCCATTTTTTCTGCTTTTTCCAGCTTTGATCCGGCGTCCGCTCCAGCAATAAGGACATCTGTTTTTTTACTTACACTGCCTGTTACTGCCCCGCCTAACGATTCAATCAGCTCTTTCGCTTCTTTTCTCGTATACTGCTCCATTTTACCAGTCAATACAACTGTTTTTCCAGAGAATAAGCTATCTGTTTTTATTTCTGATTTCTTTTGACCGGTGTAAGTCATATTTACACCCAGCTCTTTTAATTCCTTCAATAGCTGCGTCACTTTTTCTTCTTCAAAATATCGGACAATGGAATCTGCCATTTTCTCGCCAATTTCTTCAATGGCTACAATTTCCTCCAAGTTGGCATGCTGAAGCCGCTCCATGGTTTCAAATTCCATCGCCAGAGTCTGTGCTGCTTTTGAACCAATAAAACGAATCCCAAGTCCGAACAATAATCTTTCCAATGAATTGGCTTTAGAAGCCTCAATAGCATTTAAAAGATTAGTAACGGATTTTTCGCCCATCCGTTCTAAATTCAACAAATCCTCTTTTTCCAATCGATATAAATCAGCAATGGTATGGACCAAATCTTCACGGAAAAGCTGAATGATAACTTTTTCTCCTAAACCATCAATATTCATCGCATTCCGGGAGACAAAGTGAATCAATCCCTCCATCAATTGTGCCGGACAGTTCGGATTGATGCAGCGTAATGCTACTTCCCCTTCTAGACGAACCAGTTCATTGCCGCAGTCCGGACATTCCTCAGGCATATGAAATTCTTTTTCTTCCCCGGTCCGCTGTTCGATAATCGAGCGGACAACCTTTGGAATAATATCGCCTGCTTTTTTGATAACTACCTGATCCCCAATCCGGATATCCTGTTCACGAATTAAATCCTCGTTATGCAAGGAAGCCCGCTGCACAGTTGATCCTGCTATACGGACAGGTTCAAGAATGGCTGTCGGAGTCACTACGCCTGTTCTGCCGATGCTTAATACAATATCTTTTAAAGTAGTTACAACTTCTTCTGCCGGGAATTTATAAGCAATCGCCCACCGCGGGCTTTTCGCAGTAAAGCCCAGTTCATCCTGATGATCCAGGCTGTCTACTTTCACCACAATCCCGTCAATTTCGTAATTTAAATCCTTGCGGTGTTCGGTCCAATACGTAACGAATTCCAATACCTCTTCAATGCTCTTACATCTTTTCCATTCTTTATTTGTTTTAAATCCCAGACGATGCAAGGCCTCTAAGCTTTCACTATGACTGGTGATATTACTGTTTTCCCATTCACCGACGCCGTATAGAAAAATATCTAAATTACGTTTAGCTGCAATTTTCGGGTTCAGCTGCCTCAATGATCCAGCAGCTGCATTTCTCGGGTTGGCAAACGGTTCTTCACCCTTTTCTTCCCTTTCTTTATTCATCTCTAAAAAGGACTTATGCGGCATAAAAGCTTCGCCGCGAACCTCCAAAGTTCCAGCTTCTTTGATACTTAATGGAATACTTCGTATCGTGCGCAGGTTAGATGTAATGTCTTCACCAATTCTTCCATCGCCGCGAGTGGAACCCAGAACAAATTTGCCCTCCTGATATTTTAGAGAAATCGCTAAACCATCTATTTTCAACTCGCACACAAAAGTAACCTCACCAGATACGCCTTCTTGAGCCCGTCTGGCAAAATCTCTTAGATCCTGCTCATTAAAAGCATTGCCAAGGCTCATCATTGGCGTTTCATGCGTTACCTTCCGAAAAGCATCAAGCGGTTCTCCACCAATCCGCTGAGTAGGAGAATCCTCTCTAGCAAGGTCTGGATACGCTTTTTCTAAATCCTCCAGCTCCCTTAACTTCTGATCATACTCCGAATCGGGTACAGTCGGGTTGTCCAATACATAATAGGAATAACCATATTGATTAAGGACTTCTACTAAGGAATCCATGCGTTCTTTGATTTCTTGTTTGTTCATTCCATTTTACTCCTTTGTTATGGGGGCAAATTTTGCAAGAAGACGTTTGATGCCTACCGGAGCAGGAAATGCTACATCTAATTCCAGCTTTTCTCCTTCTCCCTGTACTCTTACAACCGTACCCGTTCCCCATTTTTTATGAGCAGCTTTATCACCGACAGACCAGCTTTTAGATTCTGCTCCGCTGGACTTATGTGCCTGCATTTTTTCAGCCCGTCTCTTCGGTGGTGCTTCCTGCTTCTGGCTCGAGCCAAAGCTCTTTCGCATGCTGCCAGCTCCGCCAAATGGTGATTTTTTGGTTGTTTCCATGCCATCCATCAATTCCACCGGAATCTCATTGATAAATCGGCTGATTGGGTTCATATTGGTACGTCCATATAAAGTACGCATTTGAGCATGCGTCAAATAAAGCTCCTCTTCTGCTCTGGTAATACCGACATAAGCAAGACGGCGTTCCTCCTCCATCTCTTCCTCGTCAAACATCGAGCGGCTGTGTGGAAATACATTCTCTTCCATTCCAATTAAGAAAACGACAGGGAACTCCAGTCCTTTTGCTGCATGCAATGTCATCAGGGTGATTTTTTGAGAGTGATCCGGATCCTCTTCATCGACACGGTCAATATCTGCAATCAATGCTAAATCGGTTAAAAAGGCGATGAGTGTTTTGTCTTCTTCACTTGCTTTTTCAAATTCTTGTGTAACAGTTTTAAACTCTTCTAAGTTCTCCAGTCTAGACTGCGCTTCAATGGAACGCTCATTATTCAGCATTTCTTCATAGCCGGTCCGTTCCAGCACAGCTTCTACCATATCCGTCGCTGTCAGAAACTCCTGCTGCTGTGTAAGCGAGCTGATAAGGCTACCGAATCCTGCTAAAGCATTGGCTGCTTTTTTCGAAACACCGGTGAAATCAACTTCCTTCACTGCTTCAAAGAGAGAAATATCATGCTCTGCTGCATATGCTTGCAAGCGTTCAATCGATGTTTTTCCTATTCCTCTTTTAGGTTCATTTACCACACGCTGGAAGCTGATATCATCATCGGGATTCGTAATTAACCTTAAATAAGCAATCATATCCTTGATTTCTTTACGGTCATAGAAGCGTGTACCGCCAACCATTTGATAACTGATAGCTGATTTGACAAATGTATCCTCAATTGCACGGGATTGTGCATTGGTACGATACAATATAGCAATGTCACTTGGCTGGTATTTGCCTGACCGAGTTAACTGCTGAATGGTATCTGCAATATATAAAGCCTCTTCCTGCTCAGTTGCTCCTTTATAATAGGATATCTTTTTTCCGTCATCCTTATCCGTCCAAAGATTTTTCGGCTTTCGTCCAGAGTTATTGCCAATTACTTTATTCGCCGCCAGTAAAATCGATTTGGTAGAGCGGTAATTTTGCTCCAGCATGACAGTTTTCGCTGACGGGTAATCTTTTTCAAAGGACAGGATATTCGTAATATCTGCTCCGCGCCAACGGTAGATAGACTGGTCTGAATCGCCGACTACACACAGATTTTGATACCTTTTGGCAAGCTGTTTGACCAGAAAGTATTGTGCATGGTTTGTATCCTGATACTCATCGACATGAATATATTGGAACCGTCTCTGGTAATATTCCAAAACTTCCGGTACACGGTCAAATAAATGAATCGTCTGCATAATCAGGTCATCAAAATCTAAGGACTGATTTTTCCGCAGCATTTTCTGATAGCCTTCATAAATCTGCGCTACTTGGCGGTCATAGAAATTACCGGCATTCTTCGCAAATTCATCTTCTGTAATCAGCTCATTTTTTGCTGTACTAATCTGTCCAAGCATCGCCCGGGGATCAAATTTCTTTGGATCAATATTGAGATTTTTAAGTACTTGCTTTACAACAGATAATTGATCTGCACTGTCTAAAATGGAAAAGTTCGAGGAATATCCAATCCGGTCAATGTCCCGGCGTAAAATCCGGACACACATCGAGTGAAATGTAGAGACCCACATATATTCACCTTGAGGACCGACTAATTCCGCTACCCGCTCCTTCATTTCTCTTGCCGCTTTATTGGTAAAGGTAATCGCTAAAATATTTCGAGGAGCTACTTCCTTCTCTCCCATTAAGTAAGCAATTCGATGTGTCAATACGCGTGTTTTCCCGCTTCCGGCTCCTGCCATAATTAAGAGCGGACCTTCTGTATACCGTACAGCCCTCTGCTGCTCCGGATTTAATGTATTTATCATCGCTTCCAGCGTTTGCTCCATCTTATCTCTTCCTTCCTTGGTTATTCTCCTTTTTACATATCCTCTTTAACAGCAGCTACTGTCTTGAGTGATTGTTTTATATCCGTATAAATACTGTTTCCAACAATAATTGCATCAGCATACTCTTTCATCTCTTTGGCCTGCTCCGCTGTCTCAATACCGCCGCCATAGAAAAGCTTGGTGTCATTAAGTTCTGCCTTCACCTCGCGAACGACTTCTGCATCACCATAGGTACCGCTGTATTCCACATAAAAAATGGGCAGATGAAAAACATGCTCTGCCATATATGCATATGCCTTTACATCTTCTATATCGGGCAATTCACAATTCGTATGCTGGAAAGCTTTTGCTTCTGGATTTAAAATGCAATAACCTTCAAAGTATACCTCACTGTACTCCATCATGTCGATATATTCCTTGATTGCTTTTTGCTGTATATCCATCACATATTTTTTCTCTTTTGAATTCAATACCATCGGAACAAAATAAGTATCAAAGCCTGGAGTCAATGCTTCTTCATTCGAGATTTCCAAAACCACCGGTACCATATGTGCTCTGCGAATTCTTGATAATAAATCTAAAACCCCGTCTAATGTGACATCATCAGTGCCGCCGACTATAATCGCATCGGTCCCTGATTCACAAATTTTATCTAAATCTTCATCAGATATTTCCTTTGCTGGATCTAATTTAAACAGATGCTTCCATTCATTTATATTCATAATCAGTACAAATCCTCCATTATTACATTCATCTCTTTATTATAACAAAAATCGGCAAATGAATAGAACGGATAAGGTAAAGATTTTCAATATCTTAAGCAAAAACTTATTTACAAAATAGTGTTTATAAAGTGAAACTTCCTTCAGTGGGGATTTTTCAACGCACAACGCTTTATGATAGGCGAGTAATCACAACGCCGGCCAGTTACACTGCAATAAAATAAAAAAAGAGAAATCGAAACTATTTGCCTTATTTCAATAGTTTCGATTTCTCTTTTAGGCATTATTCTTCTGATTCTTCTTTTTCTTCTTCTCCTTTGATATGCAGCCTTTTCAAAACCAAATTATAGCCGTCACTGCCATAGTTAATGCAGCGTCTCACTCGGGAGATGGTTGCAGTGGAAGCTTTTGTTTCCTGCTCGATGGCACTGTATGTTTTTTCTTCTGTCAGCATTTTCGCAACCCGTAAACGTTGTGCCAGGGATTGGATTTCTGACATAGTAGCAATATCATCAAAAAACTGATAACACTCCTCACGCGTTTTTAATGATAATATAGCATCAAACAATTGATCGAGCTGCTCCCCTCGTAGCTTATCTATTTGCACTTCAATTCCCCCTTATTTTTCCTGTCCTTCTCTGTACCATTCTGAAAAGAAGAATAGGAAATAGTATTTTATTCATCCAACGAAGCTTCCTTCTCTAAACAAGAGCTTATTTTCGTCCATCAGGACAACTTTATTATACTAACGCATCGTAGCCGGAATTACAATTTCCCTTTTTTTCACATCCAGCAATCCCTGCTGTGTAATACGGAAGAAAGGAAGGTGGAAGGCAGAAAGAAATAACAGGCTGTAAATCGGATCTTCATATGCGTATCCGTGTGCTTTCAACACCTTTTTTATTTCCTTGTTCATCGGAATCAATTCTTCCATCGCGTTCTTCGACATCACTCCTCCAAGGGGAAGCGGCATTTCTGCTAAAATCTCTCCCTGGTCCACCAATACAATTGCTCCGCCCAGCTCTCTCATCCGTTTCGCGGCAATACGGATATCTTTCTTAGAATTACCAATATGAATAACATCTCCCGTAGCTGAAAAACTGCTGACCAGCGCACCGAGCTTCGGAGCAAATCCGCGAATAATTGTATTTACCCGCCACTTGCCATGCTTATCAATTAATGCAATAAATTGCTCGCTTTTACTGGAGGGAATCTGATCAGCACTGACATCTGATACAATCGTATATGGCTGGATAATCACATCATTGACCATATCCATCCCGATTGGACTCGAAAACTGTAAATCCTCGTCCGTCAGCTCCCAGTCAAATTCAACTGATGTAATATCAAATTCTTCCCAATTAATGACGGATGGATAAGGAATTGCTTCGCCGTCCTTTTTGATCCATTTCCCTTTGCTTATCACGCTCTCCGGATGCGGATTTTGTTTATCTAAAAGGATATTTATATTAGCAACTCTTCCCGGCGCAATACTGCCGAATTCTTCCTCCATATTAAAATGTCTGGCAGGATGGTAGCTCGCCATGCGATAAGCCGTTTCTGCAGGCAGTCCATTCTCTATTGCTTTCTCAATACAAACATTGATTATGCCATCCTCCATAAAGGCTGGTGTTGGTCCATCCATTGTAAAACTCATATTATCAAATTGCGATAATCCTTTATCGAGAAGGCCTTTAATTATTTCCGGCAAATCTGGACGGATTGGTGAGTAACGAAGACTGACACGATAACCAAGCTCCAGCCGTTTTAACACATCCTCCGCCGTCATTGATTCATGATCACTCGAAATGCCGAAAAGCTTCATTTTTGTCAGAGTGCGGGATGACGCGCCCGGCAAGTGGCCTTCTATCGGCTTGCCCAGCTTTTTCATCTCCTGAATCCAGTACAGCAGACGATCACCGCCTGTCAGCAAGCTCGGCCAGTCCGTCAGCTCTCCTCCCTGAATAACCAGCGGATGCTCTGCCCAATCTAATACATCTCTCGTATTAAACACATGGTCATCCTTCAGTATGGTCTGGCTGTCAAAACGATTCCACCAAAACATATTTACCGGCAATTTAGAAAAAGCATTTATCATAGAGAACGTTTTCTTTTTATTTAACAGCAAATACCAGGTTAAATTATCATTTACAAAGGTCGTCGTTCCCGTTTTCGCAGCATACATCACCGTTTCTTCCGGATTAGCAGCCTGAAAAGGGTGAGCATGCGGCTCAATATAGCCTGGCACTACAAATTTCCCCTGACAATCATAAAAATTTGTCCCTGTTGTCTCTTCAGGCAGATTTTCACCAACATAAACAATCCGGTTCTCATAAATCCAAACGTTTGCTTCCATCCATTGATTTGTATATACATTTAAATAGGTTGCATTGGTCAAGATAGTGCTGGGTGCAACCGTCCCGTCGATTACATTGACATGCTGTCGTAATTCCCGATTTCTCCATAATGTCATTAAGCAACTCTCCACTATTTGTCATTTATTTTTATTCTATCATAAATGTAGTGCTTTAATATAATAAAGTTGACTTTTTCTCTTATGAATAGGTATAGATCGGTACTGCGTTTTTATATTTTATATACTTGCTCCAGCAATTTTTACAGCATGGACAAAGGAGCTAATGCAATCTAGAAAAAGACAGAGTCCGATTCCAGAAATTTATTGATATCACGATTACCACCTAAATCCAATTAGAAAAACCAAGAATACCGCTTGTTCTTAAAACATTGGTGTTCTTGCCAAAGAGATGTCCGCTCCGGGAAGTCGCTTTCCGCGGGCAACGTTCAGCCTCCTTTAAAGAAGAATTGCTGATTGGCAAACCGTCAGGCGCAGACAGAAGCATAGTCGCACTTATGCCCTGCGGGTAGAAAGAAAACCACTTCCTGCTCAGGTCTACCTGTTGCTTTTCCCGCAGGAGTCGACAACATCCGCTCCCATCTAAGAAGAATTATGAGGAAAAACACGTAGACTCCTATGGGGAAGCGTAGTGTTTTTCTGGGGGTTGCGATTACTCACCCCACCATAACCCGTCGCAGCGGTCGCATTAACCTGACAACATTGAAAATTACTCCCCCCCATGAAATCCGTTGGAACGGCTATACTCAGCACTTTTTTATACTTCCTTACGTGCAAAAACAGTGCAGTTTCTACAAATTTCGCAAAAACTGCACTGCATCTTATTTAAGATATGATCGGATGTTTCAAAGAAATCCGAGTTACTTGAAAAGTTCCTTTTGATCATAAAGCTGTTTACATTTTATTTAATGTACATCCCCTGTAAAGTAAGTTGCAATTTGCGGGAAGATGCATAACAGAATGATAAACAGAACCATAATCAGGGCATAAGGTATCACGCCTTTTACAATTTCGGCGATGGTATTGTTTTTATCCAGCCCTTTTAAAACAAACAGATTTAAACCTACAGGCGGTGTAATTAGTGCCAATTCCATGTTAATTACCATGATAATAGCAAACCATATCGGATCAAATCCTAACGCAGTAATAATCGGATACAGGATTGGTACGGTAATAACCAAAATAGAGACAGTTTCTAAAAACATTCCCAATACAAGTAATACAATGTTAATCAGAATAAAGATAACCCAAGGTGATAAATCTGTCGCGGTGGCAGCTGCTGTAATCTGCTGCGGAATTTGCAATATAGTTAAGATAAAACCAAGCAGCTTAGCACCAATGATAATAAATAGAATCATCGCACTCGTTTTAACTGTGGACAGGATCATCACTTTCAAATTAGCAAACGTCAGATTCCGATATACCACAATGGCAATGAGAAAGGCTAATACCGCGCCGACTGCAGCCGCTTCTGTCGGTGTGAAGATTCCTGAGTAAATTCCGCCGATAATCACAATCGGCAGCAATAGCCCCCAGATGGCTTTTTTAGACGCTTCCCACCGTTCTGCCCATGTAGCAGGTTCTTCTTTTATATGCCGCATTTGAATAGAAGAAAAAATCATAAAGCTTAACGTTAAGATAATCCCTGGCACGACACCGGCAATAAATAATTTTCCGACGGATTCCCCGGTGAGTGAACCGTATAAAATCATCGGCACGCTCGGAGGAATAAGAATACCCAGCGTACCGCCGGCTGCCAATAATCCAAGCACATATTTCTTTTTATATCCCCGGCGAACCATTTCCGGAAGCGCTACGGCGCCAACTGTTACAGCTGTTGCCACACTGGATCCCGAAATAGCAGAAAATATCGCACAACAGAAAACGGTCGCTATACCTAACCCCCCGGGAAAATGTCTGAACCATCTGCTCGCCATTTCGTACAAATCCCGTCCTACTCCGCTGACAACAAGGATTTGACTCATCAGTATATACATCGGCAAAGCTGTCAATGTAAAGTCATCCAAAGCTGAGTACGCTATAATCGGAATTTGTGCAAAAGCAAAGCTTCCCCCGTTAAATAGAAACATTCCGAGTACAGCAAGCATCCCTAAAGAAAATGCAACCGGGAGACCGATAAGCAAGAATGTAGCTAATCCTCCAGCAAAAAATAGATTCATAGATGGTCTCCTCCTTTATGTACATTCCCGTCAATCAGCTGCAATATAAATGCGATAATGAGCAGAACGCCGCCTATCGGAATAAATAATTCAGGTAAATACATCGGTATACGCAGCAAGGAGGTGGAAATAACTCCTAATTCAAATGTCATAAAAACATGTTTAAATCCATACCATGTCAATATCGCACTAAAAAGTAATCCAAGCCCGTTACAAATATATGCGAATATCCTGCGAGCAGCGTCATTCACACGATTTACCAATAAATCTACTGTAATATGCGCATATGTCCTCACTGCATATGCCGTTCCCAAAAAACAGCTTCCTATAATCGCATACGTAGATAATTCCGTGGCCCATGCAGTCGGCATACCAAAGAATGATCTGGATATTACTTCATAAAACGTCATCAACGTTGTCGCGAATATTAAAATCCCAGCTAGATAACCCGCGTATTTAATTAATAAATCAGAAAATTTATACAATCTATTCATGCTGTAACTCCTTCCAAGTGATGAACAACTTTTATTCGCCATCTACTATATCTAATAATTCACTGCCTGCTTCTCCAGCCTCTTCTTCAAAGATTTCCCACACCGGCATTGCAGCTTCTTTCCATATATCGAGTTCATCATCAGTTACTTCATATACTTCCATTCCTCTGTCTTTCAGCACTTGGAGTGTTCGTTCATCTTCCAGCTTCGTTTGCTGGCGAATCCATTCTTCGGTCTCATTGGCAGTTTCTTCAATTAATGTTTGTGTATTTTCAGGCAAATCATTCCAAAATTCTTGATTAACGCCCAGAATAAATTCAAAATAAGTATAATTATTTATCGTCAAATAATCTGTTACTTCATCATAACTGCGCTGCACCATTGCTGTTGTTCCAGATGTAGCACCATCTACGGTTTGCCTTTGCAATCCCATGTATACTTCTCCGCCTCCCATAAACACCGGAGATGCGCCATAAGCTTGAATTAATTCAGAAGGGAGTGTTCCTACACTGCGGATTTTCAGACCTCTAAAATCTTCTGGAGATTCCAGCGGACGTTTATTATTCGCAAATTGTCCAAAGCCATAATCACCAAACATCAATACTTTCACACCGACGTCTTCCATTTCGGAACGAAGTATATCTCCGAATTCACCATTCAAGGCTTCCCCTGCTTCCTCATATGCTTCAAATACATAAGGGACATCAAATATTCCCATCGCAGGTACTGTAGAAGACCAGATTGTAGAAGAATTCATTCCCATTTCTACACCGCCTGTTAAAAGCGACTGGTTCATATCTGTATCAGACAGCAGCTGCCCATTCGCAAAAATCTGCATATCTATCTGGCCGTTTGATTTCTCTTCTATTTTTTTAGCAAATTCTTCTATTCCCTCTGAAATATGATGACCTGATGGCAGGTTATAAGCTAATCGAATCGTAGCCGGTTCATACTCCTCGCCGCTCGCTTCTGTTTCTTTCGGGGTCTCGTCACCATTGCTGCAGGCCGATAAAATGACTCCTGTAAGAAGCAGCAGGAATGAAAAATAACGTAATTTCTTCATTCCATCATCTCCTTCATCGTGCGTGTTCTATCTAAATGGCGGATTCTCCCAAGCGGTGTTTTAGAAGAAAGACTCGCTGCAAAGTCAGCCGCTTCGAACAGCTTATTGATATCTACTCCTGTTTTAACCCCCATCCGTTCAAACAGATATACTAAATCTTCCGTTGCCAGATTCCCTGCTGATCCTGGAGCGAACGGACAGCCGCCGATTCCGCTGACTGCTGTTTCAAATATCCGCACGCCTGCCGTGTACGCAGCATATGCATTCGCTAAACCCAATCCTCTCGTGTCATGGATATGGAAAGAAACATTTGTATCTCCTGTCACATCGAATACTTTTTTGAATAAACGATTCACAGCATCTGGTGTCGCGATGCCAATTGTATCTGCAATTCCAATTCTGTCCGCTCCGGCCTGTACCGCTTTTTCTGCCAATTCAAGCACTTTTTCTTCCTCTACATGCCCTTCATAGGGGCAGCCAAAGCTGACCGCAATCGAGAAGCAAATTTCCATCCCTTTTGATTTTGCTTCTTTTGCTACTTCCGTAAACATTTCGAAATTTTTATCAATCGTCATTCCTAAATTTTTATCGCTGAAGGTTTCTGTTGCAGAGGCTGCCCAATTCAGTTCCAAATGCGGAAACTCACTTGCCCGCATAAACCCTCTTTGATTCGGAATCAATGCAATAGGCTGTATATTCTTATTTGAATGGATCTGCTCTAATAACGCTTCGGCATCCGCCATCTGTGGAACTTTTTTCGGATGAACAAAAGAGGCAGCCTCAATTTTTTTAATTCCTGCTTCTGTGAGCTTATCGATAAACTTTGCTTTTTCTTCTGTAGAAACTTTTTTCGGTTCTATTTGCAATCCGTCACGCGGGCTTACATCAATAATAGTAACCTGTGTCATCAGATGATTCCTCCCTCTTTTAACCTTTTAAAATCCTCATAGGAGAAGTTTAGAAATTCCTTATAGATTTCCTCATTATGCTGACCCAGCATCGGCCCGTTTGCTTCAATTTCTCCCGGCGTTTCCGAAAGCTTCGGTACAATGCCCGGGGTCTTTATTTTTTGGCCGTCATCCAGCACAATTTCCTGGATCATATCTCTGGATTGGTAATGTACGTCCTCAATAATATCCTTGATACTATAAATCGGGCTGACCGGCACGGAAGCTTCGTCTAAAATCCGCTGCACCTCTTTAATCGGATATTGTTTCGTCCATGATTCAATGACACTATCAATATATTCCACGTTATTCACCCGGTCTTGGTTCGTTGCATATTTGGGATCTTCTGCCATGTCCTTTCTTCCGATGGCTGTCATCATACGCTGGAAAATACGGTCTCCATTTCCGCCGATAATGACGTAGGAACCATTCGCACACAG
This sequence comes from Oceanobacillus oncorhynchi, assembly GCF_000821065.1. Lineage (GTDB taxonomy): Bacteria > Bacillota > Bacilli > Bacillales > Amphibacillaceae > Oceanobacillus > Oceanobacillus oncorhynchi. The sequence goes on along the minus strand of NZ_CDGG01000001.1, from coordinate 2,837,770 downwards.
GTAGGAATTAGACGGAGCTACACCCGGCAGTGTACTTCCTGTTCTCTCGCGAATCTCCCCTGTTAAATCAAACTCCGGAAGCATTCCTTCCAATAAGCTGAATACGGACTCATAAAGAGCAACATCTACTTCCTGCCCCTTTTTTTCCTCATCCCGATCGCGGACTCGTAACGCCATCAATGTGCCGATAACAGCATATAATCCGGCAACCATATCTCCAATAGCAATTCCGACCCGAACCGGCGGCAAATCCGGGTAACCCGTTAAATACCTCAGTCCTCCGACTGCTTCTGCTACACTTCCAAATCCGGCTTTTTCCCGATATGGGCCTGTCTGGCCATAACCGGATATTCTTGTTAATACGATAGAAGGATTCACTTTCTTCAGCGTTTCATAGCCTAATCCCCACCGTTCCAACGTTCCTGGTTTAAAATTTTCTAAAACAACATCCGCTGTTTTCGTCAGATTCTTAATAATCTCCTGTCCTTCCGCTTCACGAAGATTGACGGTAATCGATTTTTTATTCCGTGATTGAACATGCCACCAAACGGATGTATCCTTGTACATGACTCTCCAGTTTCTAAGCGGATCACCATTTTTCGGTTCTTCTACCTTAATCACTTCTGCTCCAAATTCAGAGAATAATTTTCCTGCAAAAGGAGCAGCTACAATATTTCCTAATTCTAATACCCTTATTCCTTCAAGTGGCTTTTTCTTGCTCAATCTAATCCCTCCAACTCATCTCTGTTCAAATTCAGAAAGTGTGTAAAATCTCTTTCAATATGCTGTTTCATTAATTCTTTTGCAGCATCTGCATCCTGCCTGGCAATGGCCTCCCATATTTGCTCATGATCCGCAAATGCTGTTTCTCTATGTGTCGGGTCTTTATCCACAATGACTTCCCGATAAAAACTATTCACCCCGCGCAGTGTCCCGAGCATGGATATGAGAAAAGGATTTGCACTGGCTTCAATAATAATATCGTGAAAAGCTACCGTGACATGTTTTTCATTATCATCCTGCTTTTCTTTATGACGGGCGGTATTTTCCACTTCCTGCTTCATCAAGAGCAGCTGTTCATCTGTCCGTCTGATAGCAGCGTAATAAGCGGCAAGTGACTCCATCCCTATCCGGCATTCGTACAAATACCTGAAATCTGTAAGAGAAGGCTCTACAACCGTAACACCGCCGGTTTTTGATAAATTCAGAAATCCCTCTTTTTCCAGCATCCGTATCGATTCACGAATAGGGCTCCGGCTAACATTTAATGCTTCTCCTATCTTTTCTTCTATTAATCTTTCTCCAGGTTTGAATTTTCCGACAATAATTTGCTCTCTCAAGTAATCGTATACTTGGCTTTTTAAGGTTTTCTTTACGATTTCTACTATGACAATCACCTCTTGTATACAGTATGCAAGTTCATTCGTTCATATTATTACAATAAAAGTAAAAAGTCAAACTATTTCAAAGATAAAAATACAGATTTTTCTTCATTCAGAAAAAATAAAAGCTCTGCACCCATAACTGGACGCAGAGCTTTTATTAATTCATTCGATTTTTAGGATCATACGATTACTTTTTACTTAATTGATCCACCGCTAAAATAGCTTGGGCAACATCATCGGCAGTGATTTCTTTAGAAAGGTTGCCCATGGTTTCTCCTTCTTGTGTTGCTGCAGCTCCAACCTTTTGTAAATCTTCATAGGATACTTCGTCCAAATGCATTTCCTCCAAGGTCGTCGGCAGGCCTAGTGACTGATAAAAGTCGATGTATTTTTGGATTTCCTGTTCTGGATGCAATTCCAGTACAAGCTGTGTCAGCGTACCATAAGCAACTTTTTCACCATGCGTTAGATGATGGATATCTCCATCCAGCACGGTAAAGCCATTATGGATGGCATGTGCAGCAGCTAATCCGCCGCTCTCAAATCCAAGTCCGGATAAAAGGGTGTTTGCTTCTACAACTGCTTCCACTTGCTTGGTCACCAGATTTTTTTCTACTGCTTTATATGCTGCTTTTCCGTAAGCGAATAAGGTTTTCTCACACGCTTCTGCAATAGCACGTGCAGCAATGCTCGTCTTTCCTCCTGCCATTGCTTCTCCATTACTTTTAATCGTTGCTCTTGCTTCCACCCATGTTGCCATGGCATCAGCTATTCCAGAAGCAAACAGACGGGCTGGTGCACCAGCTACTACTTTCGTATCTACCAGCACTAATTCTGGATTTTTATTATAAAACTTATAGGATTCAAAAACACCCTCGTCATTATAAATAACAGATAATGCACTTGTCGGTGCGTCTGTTGATGCAGTCGAAGGAACAATAACAACACTTACTTCCAGCTCATCCGCAACGGCTTTTGCTGTATCAAGTGTTTTTCCTCCTCCGACACCAATGATAAAGTCGGCCTCCGCTTTATTACCTTCTTCTGCTATGCGGCTGATTTCTGTTATAGAGGCTTCGCCATTAAATGGAACAAAATGAAAATCGATATTTACATCTTTCAGGCTGCTCTCAACCGTTTCCTCCGTTATCTTCCAAACCACTTCATCAGATATAATTAATGGTTTCTTCCCAACTGCTTCAACATATTTGCCAAGCTCGTTTAAAGCTCCTTTTCCTTGAACATATTTGCTCGGTGAAGTAAAAATAACATTAGACATCAAATCTCTCCAATTCTTATATTTCCCTTTATTATACCCATCATTTGGATTGCCAAAACAGTAACGTACCCTTGCATCACATATTCAGAAAATAGAAATATTTTTTCGCAATAACTTTTAAAATGCAAATAAAAATGCAAAGGAGATTTCCGTCCTTTGCATTTTTCTACCTCTATTTAGCTATATCGCTCCGGTAAAAAAAGTTACCATTCAGTTCTGCTTTATCCAGCTGCTGATACACTTTTTCTGCAGCCTGTGAAAGTGTGTCTGCACGTCCGCCGATCAGGAGCACTCTTCCTCCGTCATTGACAAGCTTTCCATCTGCCTTTTTTGTTCCGGCATGAATAATATAGGTGTCTTCTGTATCTTCAAATTGAGGAAGCTCATTCCCTTTATTATACGCTCCTGGATACCCTTCCGATGCAAGCACGACACCGACACAGGCTTCCTTATGCCATTCTAAATGCGGGTTCTTTTTCGCCAATACATCCTGCAGAACCTGGAGTAGATCATTCTTTAATAAAGGAAGAACGACCTGCGTTTCCGGATCGCCAAAACGTGTATTGAACTCAATTACTTTAGGGCCTTTTTCCGTCATCATTAAGCCCGCATAAAGAATCCCTGTGAATGGTCTGCCTTCTTCCAGCATTCCTGCTGCTGTTTTTTCTAAAATCTGTTCAACAGCGAATTGATAATCTTCTGCCCTCAAATCCGGAATCGGAGCAAAAGCTCCCATGCCGCCTGTATTGGGACCTTCATCATGGTCAAACGCCCTTTTGTGATCTCTTGCTGCCATCATTGGATAGACCTTATCTTCATGGACAAACGCCATTAAGGAAAATTCAGCGCCCTCTAAATACTCTTCAATCACCACAGTAGAGCCGGCCTGATCAAATGCTTTGTCCACAAGCATATCATCGATCGCCTGAACAGCTTCCTCCTCTGTCATCGCCACAATAACACCTTTTCCAGCTGCTAAACCGTCTGCTTTGATTACAATAGGAGCACCAGTTTCCGCAATTCTCTTTTTCGCCTCTTCAGCATCCTGAAAGACACCGTAAGAAGCAGTAGGGATATCATATTTTTTCATGAAATCCTTTGCAAAGCTTTTACTGCCTTCCAGCCATGCTGCTTCTTGTGTGGGGGCAAAAACTGCAAGGTTTTCCTGTTGAAACCGGTTGGTGATTCCGGCATTTAACGGATTCTCAGGGCCAACAACCGTTAAATCAATTGCCGCTTCTTTTGCAAAAGCTGCTAATTCTTCTATGTTCATTTCATCAATGGGAACACATTCGGCTTCTTCTTCCATGCCGGCATTTCCAGGAGCAACATAAATCTTGTCTAACTGCGGGTTTTCCTTTAACTTTTTGATGATACTATGCTCTCTGCCGCCGCGTCCTACAACTAATATTTTCATAGCTTCCCCTCCGTTTTCAAACTTCTCAAGATGAGTGAATTTTTTTATCAGTTCGTAACTTAATTAGAATATTTGGTTGTCACCAGGCCTTTAAATGAAAACCTTCGTTACACTTATGCAGTAAGAAAGTTTATACTTTCTCAACTGTAAGAAAAACCAAGAATACCACTTGGTCTTTAAAACATCGGTGTTCTTGCCAAAGAGATGTCCGCTACGGAAGTCGCTTTCCGCGGGCAACGTTCAGCCTCCTTTAAAGAAGAATTGCCAATCGCTAAGTCTTCTTTAAAGGAGGCTGAGCGCAAGCCCATGGAAAGCGTAGTGTTTTTCTGGGGTTGCGATTACTCACCCCACCATAACCCGTTGGAGCGACTATTTTCAGCATTTTTTTATATACTTTCCTATTCTTCAAAAAAGCTCCTGGATAAATAAATCGAGCAGAAATACAGGAGCTCTATCTATTAATGTTTAAAATGACGAACAGCTGTAGTCACCATCGCAAGCCCATATTGATTACATACATCAATCGAATCTTGATCGCGTTTGGAACCGCCCGGCTGAATAATCGCTGTGACACCGGCTTTAGCTGCTGCTTCTACGGTATCTGGCATCGGGAAGAAGGCATCTGATGCAAGCACAGCTCCTTTCGCTTTATCTCCAGCCTGTTTAATGGCAATCTCTGCTGCTCCAATCCGGTTCATCTGACCGGCGCCCACACCAATGGTCTGTGCATCCTTTGCAAGTACGATTGCATTTGATTTCACATGTTTCACAGCTTTCCAAGCGAATAGTAAATCAGCTATTTCTGCTTCAGTCGGCTGCTTTTCCGTTACCACTTCTAAGTCCTCGTTCGTCACTTCTTTGACATCTAAATCCTGGATAAGAACTCCACCATCAACGGTGGTCATCCGTTTTTGGTCAGCCTGCTGATTCGAAACATCCAATTCTAAGAGACGGATATTTTTCTTCTCTGTTAGTAAAGCAAGTGCATCCGCCTCAAAAGAAGGTGCAACGATGATTTCTAAGAAGATCGAAGAAAGCTGCTCTGCTGTCTGTACATCAACCGGACGATTGCAGGCTACAATCCCTCCAAAAATAGATATAGGATCCGCTTCATACGTACGTCCAAACGCTTCTGCCAATGTTGCCCCAATACCGATGCCGCATGGATTCATATGCTTGACCGCTACTGCAGCAGGTTCACTATAGTCCCGCAAAATTTCTAATGCTGCGTTGGTATCCTGGATATTATTATAGGAAAGCTCCTTGCCATGCAGCTGGTTGGCAGTTGCCAAGGTTGCTTCATGTTGAATAGGCGCTTTGTAAAAAGCTGCCTGCTGATGCGGGTTCTCTCCATAACGTAAATCCTGCACCTTTTCATAAGTTACGGTATATGTTTCTGGAAATACTTCTTCTGTCTGTGTTTGGAAATAAGCTGCAATCATCGCGTCATAATGCGCAGTATGACGGAATACTTTCGCTGCTAATTGCTGACGAAAAGCATAGTTATCCTCTTCCGTTTCCAGAGCTGCTAAAACAGATGGATAGTCAGACGGGTCGGCAACAACGAAGACATCTGCAAAGTTTTTCGCTGCAGAGCGAAGCATGGAGGGTCCGCCAATATCAATGTTTTCAATAATTTCATCATGGCTTACCCCTGATTTTTGAACTGTTTCTTTAAACGGATAAAGGTTCACTGCTACAAGATCGATTGGAGCAATATGATGCTCCTCCATTTGCGCACGATGATCTTCATTGGTTCGTTTTCCTAAAAGCCCGCCATGAATCATCGGATGCAATGTTTTTACTCTGCCATCAAGCATTTCCGGAAAATTTGTTACTTCCTCTACCGGAATCGCCTGGACGCCAGACTCCTTCAATAAACGGATGGTTCCGCCGGTTGATAAGATTTCAAACCCTTTTGCTTCGAGTCCTTTTGCAAATTCTGCGACCCCTGTTTTATCAGATACACTAATAAGCGCACGTTTTTTCATTATAATTCCTCCGTTACATTCTGCATAAGTTGATTGATTACATTTGGATATAAGCGATGCTCCACGGCTTGGATTCTCGTTTTCAGCTGCTCTTCCGTTTCTTCAGGCAGCCTTTCTATTTCTTCCTGTGCAATGATTGGACCGGTGTCCATGCCCTCATCTACATAGTGAATCGTTACTCCTGTCTTGGAAACGCCGGCTCTATAGGCTTGGCCAATCGCGTCTTTCCCAGGGAAGTCCGGTAAAAGGGAGGGGTGTATATTAACAATCCTGCCTTCATATTGTGAAAGTAAGGTCTCCCCGATAAGCCGCATATAGCCTGCTAAGAAAATCCATTCGACTTCTAAATCCTGAAGTTTTTCAGCAATCACTTTTTCATATTCCTGCTTGGAAGCATACCTTTTTGGCTCTAACACAAGCGTCTCGACGCCATAACCTTGAGCCTTTTTAATAACCGCTGCTCCCGGCTTATCACAAACAAGCAGTACGATCGAGCTTGCAATTTTTTTATCCTGCATCATGGCATCAAAATTACTTCCTGTACCTGATGCAAATACACTGAACCGCTGTTTCATGAAGAAATCTGCACCCCTTCACCTGCAATGACCTCTCCGATAACTGCTGCTTCGACCTTGTTCTCCTGCAATAGATCACAGACTTTCTGCGCTTCTTCATTGGATACAGCTAAGACCATGCCAATGCCCATATTGAAAATACGATACATCTCACGTGCATCGATTTCTCCTCGTTTTTGCAGGAACGGAAAAATCTCCGGAACATTCCAGGCTCCTGCCTGCACTGCTGCTCCAAGACCTTCTGGCAGCATCCGAGGAATATTTTCATCAAACCCGCCGCCGGTAATGTGTGCAATTCCTTTAATATGTACCTCTTCTTTTATAGCTTTAACCGCTTTTGCATAAATCTTCGTCGGTTCCATCACGGCTTCACTTAGAGGTTTTGATAATCCATCAGGAGTTTCTTCAAAATCCAGACCTTCAATCAGCTTACGGACAAGCGAGTAGCCATTGGAATGAATTCCGCTCGAAGCGAAGCCAATCAGCGTATCTCCCTCTGCAATGGTTTTTCCTGTAATAATCTCTGCTTTCTCGACGATACCTACCACAAAACCAGCTAAATCATATTCATCTGCATCATACATCCCCGGCATCTCTGCTGTCTCACCGCCGATTAATGCAGCGCCGGCCTCCTGGCACCCTTCGGCAACACCAGAGACAATCGCTTCAATCCTCGCCGGGTCATTTTCTCCGCATGCAATATAATCTAAAAAGAAAAGCGGATCGCCTCCCTGAGCAACAATATCATTGACACACATCGCTACTAAATCAATCCCTACCGTATCATGCTTATCCAGTTCGATTGCTAGCTTTAATTTGGTGCCAACGCCATCTGTCCCGGAAAGCAGGACAGGCTCTTGATAGGATAAGGAGGATAAATCAAATGCTCCTGCAAAGGAACCTAAAGAGCCCAGCACCTCTTTACGATGTGTTTTTTGAATATGTTTTTTCATTCGCTCTACTGCTTCGTAGCCTTTTTCAACATCTACACCTGCTTGTTTATAAACATCTGACATCTTTTCGCCCTCCAACATGGTTTTGATTCTAGTGTGTGTTTCAAATGGAATATCCTCTTCTAGCAGTTTGATATGTCCATTTCCTTCTCATCTGCCGGAGCAACTGGATACAAGCCTGTCATACAAGCCATGCAGACACCTTGATTGATCGTTTTATCTTTGACGATGGCGTTCTCTAAGCCTTCTTCAGACAGATAAGCGATACTGTCTGCCCCAATGATTTCTCCAATTTCTTCAATGCTGTTGTTTGCTCCAATCAATTCTTCCTTCGTAGACATATCGATTCCATAATAACAAGGGTCTGTTATCGCCGGAGAAGCAATCCGTACATGCACTTCCTTTGCACCAGCATCTTTTAACATTATTACAATTCGTCTGCTTGTTGTTCCCCGAACAATCGAATCATCAATCATAATGACACGTTTTCCCTCTACGATTCCGCGGACTGGAGAAAGCTTCATCTTTACACCAAGCTCTCTCAGCTCCTGGGAGGGCTGAATAAATGTTCTTCCAACATAACGATTTTTGATAATCCCCATTTCATAAGGCAGCTTGCTTTCCTCTGCGTAGCCAATGGCAGCTGAAATACTGGAATCCGGTACTCCTATCACTAAATCTGCATCAACCGGCGCTTCCTTAGCCAGCTCTTTTCCCATCCGTTTCCGGGATGCATGGACATTGACATAATTTAAATCACTATCCGGTCTGGAAAGATAGACATATTCCATCGCACACATTTGTCTCTTGCCACGCGGAGCAAACCGGAAGGAAGTAAGACCGTCTTGGTTAATTTTTATTAATTCACCCGGCAATACCTCCCGCTCAAAGGTTGCACCGATTTGATCGAAAGCACATGTTTCCGAAGCAACGACATACGCTTCTCCTATTCTTCCAATAGAAAGTGGTCTGATTCCAGCCGGGTCCAGCGCAGCATATAAAGTATCATCCTCTAAAATAAGATAGGCGTAAGCTCCTTTGACACGGTTGAGCGCTTCCGAGATGGTTGCTTCCGTGACCTCTCCGCTTCGTTTCATTAAATGAGCTAACACTTCTGTATCTGAGGTCGTTTGAAAAATGCTTCCCTCTTTTTCAAGCTCCTCACGCAATGCGGTAGCATTCATTAAATTTCCATTATGTGCTAAAGCCATCCCGCTGGTAAGTGACTGGAAAAGAAGGGGCTGTACATTTTCCAGCCCTTTTCCGCCCTGGGTAGCATACCTTACATGCCCTAAAGCAATTTTTCCGTTTAAATCATCAAATTTTACTTGCTTAAAAACATCATTAACCAGTCCAAGCTGTTTATAGCCTGTTAATTCCTTATCTTTGCTGACAACAATTCCGGCACCTTCCTGCCCGCGATGCTGCATCGAATGCAGACCGTAATAGGTTAATTCTGCTGCTTTCTCATGTCCCCAAATTCCGAATACGCCGCATTCCTCGTTTATGCCTTTGATTTCAGCAAGCATGGAATAGCCCCTTTCCAAAGTGCTTTTAACGCTGCTGCATCTTCCTGTAGAATCATCTCGTTATTTGCCGTAACCGTTAGTTGATTATCTGCTGTTACCTGACCAAGTCTGGCTGCATCCGCAAATACATCTTCAAAAGCGGCCTGGTGCTCCGGCTTTACGGTAACAAGAAAACGTGATTGGGTTTCACTGAATAACGCAACCGTTGCATCTCCTGTAAGTGTCACTTCTGCACCCAGCGCTTCACTGGAGAATAATGATTCCGCTAATGCAACTCCTAACCCGCCCTCTGCAAGGTCATGCGCAGATTGGATTTTACCCTGCCTGATTAAAGAGAGCATTTTTTCCTGACGTTCCGCTTCGATCGTTAAATCCAGATGCGGTGCTTTTCCTTCGTATTTTCCATCCTGGATAAATTGCAATTCACTGCCGCCAAATTCATTTTTCGTTTCCCCGATAAGATAAATATTGTCGCCCGTTTTTTGGAAAAAGCTTGGCGTAATATGCGCCGTAGATTCATGCAAGCCAACCATGCCGACAACCGGTGTCGGATAAATCGATTTCCCTTTGGACTGATTATATAAGGAAACATTTCCACTGATAACCGGCGTTTGTAATGCTTTACAAGCCGCACTCATTCCATCCACGCTTTTTTCCATTTGCCAGAAGATTTCCGGGTTTGTCGGATTACCGAAATTCAATCCATCTGTAAGACCTAATGGCTTCGCTCCGGAGCAGACAATATTGCGGGCTGCTTCTGCAACAGCAATCTTCCCGCCTTCTTCCGGATCTAAATAAATATAGCGGGAATTACAGTCGGTTGTGATGGCCAAGGCTTTATCCGTACCTTTGATACGAACGACTGCTGCGTCAGAACCAGGTGTAACAACCGTATTGGTCTGCACCATGGAATCGTATTGGTCATAGACCCACTCTTTACTTGCAATCGTCGGACGCTGCAGTAATTGTTTCAACGTTTCTCCATGATGATTCACAGCTGGTGTTTGGACATCGATTTGCTGAAAAGCTTGATAATAAGCAGCTTCCTTCGATGGCATATGATAGACTGGTGCATCATCCGCCAAAGAATCCACTGGAATATCGGCTACAACCTCATCGTGATGCTTGATACGGAAGACTTTTTCCTCGATAACCTTTCCGACTGGAACAGATTTCAAACCGTACTTTTCAAAAATAGCTATGATTTCTTGTTCCCGGCCAGCTTTCACACAAAGCAGCATTCTTTCCTGCGACTCAGACAGCATCATTTCATAAGCGGTCATATTTTGCTCGCGCTGCGGCACAAGATCTAAGTTCATTTCCAGCCCGGTACCTGCTTTACTCGCCATTTCACTGGCAGAAGAGGTTAAGCCGGCTGCTCCCATATCCTGCATGCCGACAAGGGCGTCAGAATGAATGACCTCCATACATGCTTCAATCAGCAATTTTTCCATAAATGGATCGCCGACTTGTACAGCAGGCCGGTCCTTGTTGGAATCCTCTGCTAAATCATCTGATGCAAAGGTCGCGCCATGAATGCCGTCTCTTCCTGTTGGCGGTCCTGCATACAAAATCGTATTGCCGATTCCCGCAGCAATTCCCTTTTGTACTTCATCATGATTGATCAGTCCCACACACATGGCATTGACAAGCGGATTATCTTCATAGCTGTCATCAAATTGTACCTCTCCGCCGACGGTTGGAACACCAACACAGTTTCCATATCCAGCAATCCCGGCAACAACTTCAGAAAATAGATACTTGGTACGATTCGTTGTTAACGGACCAAAGCGCAAAGAGTTCATTAACGCAATCGGGCGTGCTCCCATGGAGAATACATCACGGATAATGCCGCCGACGCCTGTTGCTGCTCCCTGATACGGCTCAACAGCGGAGGGATGATTATGACTTTCCACCTTGAAAACAACTGCCTGCTCATCGCCAATATCAATGACTCCTGCACCTTCTCCAGGTCCCTGCAAAACATTCGGGCCCTCTGTCGGGAACTTTCTTAAGAGAGGCTTTGATGTTTTATAGCTGCAATGCTCTGACCACATAACAGAAAAGATGCCTGTCTCCGTAAAATTCGGACGACGGCCAAGGATCGTTTTGATTTTCTCAAACTCTTCATCACTTAAACCCATATCCTGATACAATCGGTCTTGTTCAATTTTCTCTGAATCCATATTATGCGTTAACTGCATTGCTGCTCCTCCAATTCGCGATCATAGATTGAAATAGCCTTAAGCCGTCTTCACTTCCTAATAAAGCTTCCACTGCCCGTTCCGGATGCGGCATCATACCCAGCACATTACCTGCTTTATTGCGAATACCGGCAATATCTTCAACGGAACCGTTTGGATTGTTTTTATAGGTAAATACGATTTGATTATTGTCCTTTAATTCCTGTAACGTTTCCTCATCACAGAAATAGTTGCCTTCTCCGTGAGCGATTGGAAAACGGACAACCTCGTTCTTATCATACAACGTTGTAAAAACCGTCTCATTATCCTCGACCACCAATTCCTCCTGATGACACATAAACGAAAGATTTTTATTGCGCATTAATGCTCCCGGCAGGAGGCCTGCTTCCGTCAATATCTGAAATCCATTGCAAATTCCCAGTACAGGCTTGCCTTTTTCCGCATGCTCTCGAATCTTGTTCATAATATCCGATGTAGATGCCATCGAACCAGACCGTAAATAATCTCCATAAGAAAAACCGCCCGGAATCAGAATGCCATCCACATCATCTAACAAATGCGTATCTGTATACCAGACAAGGCTGGCTTCAGCACCTGCAACCTCTCCGGCTGCATGATACATGTCCCTGTCACAGTTGGAACCTGGAAAAACAATCACAGCTACCTTCACAATTATCGTGCCTCCTCTAGCTCAATCCGATAATCTTCAATAACCGGATTCGCCAATAATTGCTCACACATCTGCGTTACTCTTCCCTCTAATCCAGGCCCATCCTCTACTTGAAGTTCAATATATTTTCCGACACGAACATCTTCCACCTCTGGATAATCCAAAGAATGAAGCGATGTTTGAATTGCCTTTCCCTGCGGGTCTAACACACCTTGTTTTAATGTAATATATACCTGTACTTTTCTCATAGCTGCGCCTCCAAACGATTTAATATTTCTTCATATACAGTAATCAAATCTCCTGTTCCTTGACGAAAAACATCTTTATCTAATTTTTCATTGGTTTCGATATCCCATAATCTACACGTATCCGGGGACACCTCATCAGAGAGCAGAATATTACCTTCCTTGTTTCTGCCGAATTCCAATTTAAAATCGACCAGACGGACACCGATAGCAGCAAAAATTTCTGTTAAAGCCGTGTTCACTTTTCTTGCCTTCTCTTTGATACCAGCTAATTCTTCCGCTTTAATATCTGTTAGATAAAGCGCATGCTCATCATTAATCAACGGGTCTCCTAAACGATCTTCCTTATAAAACAGTTCTGCCAGCGCAGGCTCAAAAGGCGTTTTCTCCTCGATGCCGAGACGCTTGGTAATACTTCCTGTCGCAATATTCCGAATTACCACTTCTAGCGGAATAATATCTGTTTTCTGAACTATTTGGGTAGTGGAATCCAGCCGCTCGATAAAATGCGACGGAATTCCTTTGTTATCTAATGCTTGGAACAGGAGGGAAGAGATCTCATTGTTGAGTCTCCCCTTCCCGGTAAACTGAGCTTTCTTCTCTCCATTAAAAGCTGTTGCATCATTCTTATACGAGAGAATCAAGTGATTTTCATCCGTGTCTGATTGATAAACCTTCTTTGCTTTTCCTTCATACAAAAGCTCGAGTTCCATATGGGAATTCCTCCTAGGCAAGTCCAATTTTTGTAAAGATTTGATCGACGTTCTTTAAATGGTAGGTATAGTCAAAGCAGCCATCGATTTCTTCCTGGGTTAATTTACTTGTAATCCGCTCATCCTGCTCTACCAATTCCTTAAAGGAAGTCGCTGTTTCCCAGGCTTCCATTGCTTTTGGCTGTACGATATCATAAGCTTCCTCACGCGCCAATCCTTTATCGATCAGCGTTAACAATACACGTTGTGAGAAAATAACCCCGTGAGTACGGTCAATGTTGCGCTTCATATTTTCAGGGAATACTGTTAAATTCTCTACAATATTTCCGAAGCGGTGCAGCATATAGTCGAGTGCAATCGTCGCATCCGGCAAAATGACACGCTCTGCAGAGGAGTGCGAGATATCACGTTCATGCCACAAAGCCACATTTTCATAAGACGTAACCATATAACCGCGGATAACGCGTGCCATCCCTGTCATATTTTCAGAGCCAATCGGGTTACGTTTATGCGGCATCGCAGAAGACCCTTTTTGGCCTTTTGCAAAGCGTTCCTCTACTTCTCTTGTTTCTGTTTTTTGCAGGCCGCGGATCTCCGTTGCAAACTTTTCAATCGATGTAGCAATTAATGCCAGTGTAGATAAATAAGCTGCATGACGGTCACGCTGTAAGGTTTGTGTGGATACCGGTGCCGGCGATGTTCCCAGCTTTTCGCAGACATATTGCTCTACAAACGGATCAATATTGGCATAGGTCCCAACCGCTCCAGACATCTTTCCAAACTCTACATTACTTGCAGCAAGCTCAAAACGCTCGACATTACGCTTCATTTCTTCATACCATAAGGCCATTTTCAAGCCAAAGGTCGTCGGCTCTGCATGCACACCATGGGTCCGCCCCATCATCACCGTATGTTTATGTTCTTTCGCTTTTTCTTCTAAAATACGGACAAAGCGATTCAATCCATTTCTTAAAATGTCATTTGCCTGTTTCAATATATAAGAAAGAGCTGTATCCACCACATCGGTTGAAGTCAAACCATAATGGACCCATTTTCTTTCCTCGCCTAATGTTTCCGATACAGCGCGGGTGAATGCAACCACATCATGGCGTGTTTCCTGCTCGATTTCGTAGATACGGTTGATATCAAAGGAAGCATTCTTACGTAGTTTGTTAACATCCTCTTTCGGAATAAATCCAAGCTCGCTCCATGCTTCACAAGCCAAAATTTCCACTTCCAGCCATGCTTTGAATTTATTTTCCTCCGTCCAGATATTGCCCATTTCTTCTCTTGTATAACGTTCGATCATTGGTTTGCTGCCTCCTCAAAAATATCTAATTGTTTCCGTAAAGCTTCTGTTGTTTCAGCTGTAAATGTGATGTGTCCCATTTTACGTTTTTCTTTCGGTTCTTCTTTTCCATACAGATGAAGAAAACCAAAATCATGATTCGCAGTAAATTCGATAGCTTCCGGAAGGGATTCTCCTAAGATATTGATCATCGCGGTCGGCTGATGCAAGCTGACTGGAATAAGCGGCAGTCCGCAAATTGCCCGGATATGCTGCGTAAATTGCGATACATTACATCCTTCGATTGTATAATGTCCGGAATTATGCGGTCTTGGTGCCATTTCATTCATATAAATCGTACCCTCGCCGACAAACATCTCAATCGCAAAAGTCCCGACAATCTCCATGCGTTCCGCAATTTTCGCTGTCATCGCATACGCTTTTTCTTCAAAAACCGCCTCTATCTCTGCCGGCACCGTTGTTTTGTACAGAATATGGTCACGGTGTTCGTTCTCAGCGATAGGGAAGAAGGTGATATATCCTTGCTGCGACCTTGTAAAGACAACCGAAATTTCCTTATCAAAAGGAACCCATCGCTCTATTATACAGTAGCCATGCTCTTGGAAAAACGCTAATGCTTCCTTTTTATCTTCTTCTGTTGTGAGTTTCAGCTGTCCTTTTCCATCATACCCTCCCCGGCAGGTTTTAATGACTGCCGGAAGCGGAATAATGGATAGCGCTTCTTTACAAGCTTCCTCTGTTTTCACGATGCGAAATGCCGGCACGGAAAGCTCTAACTCATCCATCAGCAGCTTCTCTTTTTCCCGGTTCTGTGTAACCTCTAATGCCAACGCACCCTGCGGAAGCTTTCCTGCGTTCTGGATAAGCTCTGCAGCATCTAAATCGACATTTTCAAATTCATATGTAATCACATCGGTTTTTTCAATCAATTCTTTTACAGCTGTAATTTCTGCATAGCCTGCAACAATCTGCTCATCGGCAACCTGTGCAGTCGGGCAGTTCGGTGTCGGGTCTAAAACAACAATGCGGTATCCCATGTATCTGGCAGCAATCGCCATCATTCTGCCAAGCTGACCGCCGCCAATAATTCCAATTGTCTGAGGTGGCAAGATTTGTTTAATAGGTTGCAAGCTGATCCCTCATTTCCTGAACAGCGTCTTTCATTCCTGTACGGTATGCTTCTAATGCCTTTTCTGTCTCTTTATCAAACGTACTGATAATCTGCGTTGCTAAAATAGCGGCGTTTTTTGCCCCCGCTTTGCCAATGGCAACTGTTGCAGTCGGGACGCCGCCGGGCATTTGAACAATCGATAAGAGTGAATCGACTCCTTGCAGGGCTTTGCTTTCAACAGGGACGCCAATAACCGGCAGCGTTGTCTGTGAAGCAACCATTCCTGGCAGATGTGCTGCCCCGCCTGCACCGGCAATAATGACCTTCAGCCCTTTTTCCCGCGCGCCTTGAGCGTAGGTAAACATATCACCTGGCGTACGGTGGGCGGAAATAACTTCTTTTTCATAGCTGATATTTAGCGTTTCAAGTTCTTTGCAGGTATGCTGCATGGTTTCCCAATCGGATATACTTCCCATAATGACACCAACTTGAGCCATCAAATCCCTCTTTCTTAATTTTTATTGTTTTTACGGATTTTAAAAGATAGTTTTTAAGATAATGTTCGGATTTTGGTTGAAATAATGAAATATTGAGTTATAATTTCCCGCTGCAGAAATACACTACGCTTTCCCGCAGGAGTCTCCGTGAATTTCTTCTGCTAGCTATGCTTTTACATCTCAAACTCCCTAAAACTTCTGAAAAACAAACTAAAATATGCTCTTAAAAACCTTACTGCATCAATAAAATATAAACCATTAAAAAAGTCCATTCACCTTCCATAAGGGAAGATGAATAGACTTAGGTTAAAAGTTGTTCAAAGCGTAGTTAACTGGACTTTTGAACACCCTTATTATAAGCATCATTCAACGTCCGCTGTTTTTTAAACAACGGCTCATCCTCCCTCATAGTCCGGTCATTTACGGTGCCGGGTAGAAACTTTTGAGCCATATTCTCAAGTATATATGAGGCATTTTTCAATTGTTGGCTTTAGCATACCAAAAAAAAATGAAAAATGCAAGATAATGTCGAACAATTTTAGCTTTACATGAAATTAATGTTCGGTTTTTGAAGATTGTTCTTTTGACTGGCTTTCATTTTGTGTCTGTTCTTTATTTTTATTATTATTCTCTTTACGCATTAATTTTCCTTTACGAACCTGCTTTACCCAGAATCCGCCGTGAATTCGTTTTGGTTCATAAGAAATAATAAATGCTTTCGGATCAATTTCGTGAATGGTTTCATATAATCTCAATTCATACTTTCTCGGTGTTAAAATTTGAACGGAAAGTCTGTCTCCATCCATTCCATAGGAGGACCAGCTTGTTACGCCATATCCCTTTTCACGAAGACGCTGTGTGAAATTTAAATCTGGATTAGCAGAGACGACATTTACGGTAATGTAGCCGAGGGCAAGCTTTTCTTCAATTTTGGAACCAATGATTAACCCTGTTGCGAAACCTACTGCATAAGCAATCACATTTTGAAATTGGTTGAGATTATCTAATACGAGCATCAGCCCAACAACATACATAACCATTTCAAATATACTCACAAATGCGGCAATATAGGTTCTTCCCTTTAGTGTTAAAATCATACGAACCGTCATAATTGATACGTATAGCACATTCACTATAAATATAATGGCCACCATAATAAGCGCATTCTCTAACATATTGATTCCCCCTCTTTACCTCATATTAAGTGAAAATTTATTCAGTGAAGGTTGAGTATATCCCTCCCTAAATAAGGAACAAAGATTACGATCACAGCTTTCTGGTCGTCATCTCTTTGTGAATTACAGCCAGTTACACTGTGGTAGAATATCCTTACAAACAGAAGAAAATACATTCAAATAAATTACAGACCTTGTGAATATTTCCCTTTATTTCCTAAAATAAAACACATTGATTTTAAGTGAAACAGGGTTACTTTAATTTACCATAATTATAAATCATTACGCTACAGATTTTTGATAAAATAAAACTTTGATCAACGGGAATTTTATGAGCGCTTCTCCGTGATAAAAGTTCTTACTCATATTATGATATTTTATAAATACGTAGACCAAGTTCATCCTTTCTTTCAAAAGTTTCTTTTTGTATATTTGGAAGTAGCTTATCCCACAATCTCCATACAAGGGAAGTGTGTTATTTTGTTAAAAAATATAGCGTATCTGGAATTCGGAAACGAAAAACAGAAAAGAGCGTATAACGTGATTCATCAATTAAATATAATGAAAGATTTAAAATCATACTCTCCAATATTATGCGGAACTATACCGCATGGGAATCGACACAGCAAGCTCTGATTTAGATATGATTATGGAAGTGCACCACCTGCAGGACTTTGCAAAGATTATACATAATTATTATGGCTCTTACTCAGGGTTCCGGTTAAAGAATAAAACAATCCGGGGAAAACCCATCGTAAAAGCAAATTTCACTTATCAGGAATTTGAATTTGAACTATTTGGTCAACCCCAGCCTGTCGCAGAGCAGTATGCTTATCTGCATATGATTATTGAAAAATACCTGCTGGATGAACATCCATTGTGGAAAAGTAAGATTTTTGCGTTAAAAGAAGAAGGGCTTAAAACGGAGCAGGCATTTTGCGCTATGCTTGGGTTAACTGGAGATCCTTATGAAGCCTTAATAGATTACGGGCGTAAAAGACAGATAATCTGAAGTATTTTGATTTCCCCTTCTCAATAAGCATGAAAAAAAGGAGATTTCCCTCCTTTTTTTCATTACATAGCTATTCTTTTACGCACTAATCTTGTAAGACCAAAAGTAACTGCCAATGATGTTACAGCAATAATGAATGGGGAAGCAGCACTTGCTTTTATAAGTGCCGTCTCCGAAGATAAAGCACCTGCCTGCTGCCAGGCCGCACTGATATCAGGAGTATAAAGCAGCGTCCATATCATCCCTGCAGCAACTTGAAGTACTAAAAAAGAAACACAGAAAATCCCTGCAAAAACCAGATATTTTTTCATGAATATTTTCCTCCCTTTATCTGCCTTACGATTTAACAAGGCTTAAAGATTCAAATTTTCATTAGAAATCTATCTTCCTAGAATCCTCTCAATCTCTTTCGCAATGTCTTCCTCCAAATAATTCCTAAATCTGTACAATGAAATAGTTTATCCGCACTCCATAAATTTTCACGGTCTAAATACATGACCTCATTACAAGCTGCAATTGACCACTGGGGATTGGGACGTTCTATCAGTTGTAAATCTTTCTTCGGCTGGATTTTACCTGCTTCCAGCACGCGAAAATACCATCCTGTTTTTAAGCCGTTTTCCATTTCCTTCTGCGATACGATGCCAGGCTGAGATACTTGAATCGTTGCTTCCCCTAACTGATAAATATCGCCAATAAAAACCGTATGCTCATCCATTTCCAGCACAGAGAAATTTTCTTTCTTCTCGCCTGCACGTTCTGTAAATAATTTCTTTATACCCGGTTCATTATAATGCTTCACTGGAAAAGCAAAAATACTTTTATCAAAGATAGCTTTCTTTTTTTCCGGATTCTCTTTGGCAAATCCTAATCTAGATAAATACATAATATTTATTATCTCTTTCTGTTTACTAGTAAGAATCCTATGTACAAATGGTTCTTCCATGATGTCACCTTATTTCTAAAAATACTTAAATTATGTTATATTAATTCCATTCTACAAATTATCGTGACTTTTGAAAAGCCTCAAGGAGGAAGGTAACATGACAATACAAAAAGCAACGTTTGGCGGAGGCTGCTTCTGGTGTATGGTGAAGCCCTTCGACCAATGGGACGGCGTACACCAAGTGATATCCGGTTACACAGGGGGACATATCGATAACCCTTCTTATGAGCAAGTCAAGCAGGGAAATACGGGACATTATGAAGCGGTAGAGATTACGTATGATGATTCCTTCATCGATTATCAAACAATCCTCGATCTATACTGGCCGCAAATCGACCCGACTGATCCGGACGGGCAATTTCAGGATAGAGGCGAGCAATATCGAACAGCTATCTTTTATCATAATGAAGTCCAAAAAGAATTGGCTGAAAAATCAAAGCAGCAGCTTGCTGAGAGCGGCAGGTTTGCCAAGCCGATTGTAACAGAAATCAAAGCAGCAGCACCCTTTTATCCTGCAGAAGATTACCATCAGGATTTTTATAAAAAAAGTAAAAAAGAATATGAAGAAGACCGCGCTAAATCAGGCAGGGATGAATTTATCGCTAAAAATTGGCAAGCATCATCCTGAACAAACTTATTTGGAGGAATTTCAGTGGAAAAACAACTTATTGTCACCGAAGAAATAACCATTCATGCATCCTTAGAGAAGGTTTGGGAAGTATTAACACTTCCAAAATATGTAGCACAATGGGATGAGCTGCCAGAGGACTATCCTTCTGAACCAATGACGGAAGGCAGCAAAGTAGTCTGGGACCTGCCAAATGGAGAACAGTCTATTACTACGATTATAAAAGCAGAAAAAGAAAGAGAGCTTATCATCGATTTACACGGAACTGGCTGGAAATTCAAGCCCGAACCAGGAGAGGTTGCTTACCGTTATTTATTAGAACCTGCGGGCAACCACACAAAATTAGTTATCGAAATTGGTGACTTCTCTCTTTTAGATCAAGGGAAGGATTATTATGACGCTTCCGTTGATTTTGCAAAAGAATCCTCTAACGTGATAAAAGCTTTAGCCGAAAATGAATCGAAATAGCATGGATGAAGAGACTTGATAACGAATAGGTTAGATGGTCTCTTTTTGCATGTAATCCATCAACCTACCTTTCTTTACACGCTTCAATAAACCCCTTATAAATTGACAGAGACGGGTCATTCTCAAGATGAATCATGCCTTCTGGATGCCACTGCACCCCTAAAACAAAGCGATGTATTTTACTTTCAAAGGCTTCCATCACACCATCTCCTGCCACAGCCGAAATCATAAAATCCTTCCCCAGAGAGCGGTTTGCCTGATGATGATAGCTGTTCACCTTGATTTCCGATGCCTGCACCAGCTTTTCCAATAAAGAAGCTGGAGTTATCTTGACAGCATGCGACCGGTGATGAAAATCTGCTTTTTGAGTATGCTGTATCAACTGTTTTGGATATTGCGAATCTAAATCCTGATACATGCTTCCGCCAGTAACAACATTTAAAATTTGGCATCCTCTGCAAACGCCCAATACCGGCTTATCCTTCTCTAAAAAATAAGGGATAATCTTCCTTTCCACGCGGTCTCTTTCAGGAATGATCGTACCCAGTGCAGGATTCGGCTCCTCTTGAAATAAAGAAGGATCAATATCATAGCCCCCAGGAAGATAGAGTCCGTCTAATTTATCAAGCAATGCTGCAATCTCCTGATAATCGCTGTAATACGGCAGAATAACAGGGATACCGCCGGCTTTTTCGATAGCTCTTACATTTCGCAGGTTCATTTTATATTCCATGCCGTCTATTTCCATCGATGCGGTTAACCCAATGATTGGTTTCATTTGTACATTACCTCCTTGTATATTTTATATGATTTGCATTTGGTGTATTCTATACATGCGAAGTGTATTCTGTGAATCTATTGAATACTATTTTTCTCAATGGATTAATTTCCAGTATACAACAAAGGGAGAGTGCTATCATAACGCACTCTCCCTATATATTTCAGTTTTATTTTTACGTCAAAAAGATAAAATACAATGCAAAAATAACAAACAAGACATACATAATCGGATGAATTTCTTTCGCCCGTCCTTTAACAAGCATGGTGATCGGATAGAATATGAATCCAATCGCAATCCCCGATGCGATGCTGGCCGTCACCGGCATCATCAGTACAGTAAAGAAAGCCGGTACAGCAATCTCAAATTTATCCCAAGGGATATCCTTCAAGCTGCTTGCCATTAACACACCGACAATAATTAATGCCGGAGCAGTCACTTCATTCGTTACCACACTTAATAATGGAGAGAAAAATAAAGCTAACAGGAAGAACAAGCCTGTGACAACCGCTGTAAAACCGGAACGTCCGCCTACGCTTACGCCGGATGTAGACTCTACAAAAGAAGTAGTTGTAGATGTACCGACAGCAGCCCCAACAACACTTGCAGACGCATCTGCAAAAAGTGCTTTCCCTGCTCTTGGCAGCTTATTGTCCTTCATCAATCCTGCTTTTGTTGCAACGGCAACAAGCGTCCCTGCCGTATCAAAGAAATTAACAAACAAAAACGTTAAAATAACAATCAGCATTTGCATGGTAAAAATCTGATCAAAATGAATGAATGCCTGTCCAAATGTCGGCGCTAGGCTTGGCGCACTGCTGACGATTCCGCTGAGACCAGAAGGCACGGGAATCAATCCAAAAATCATCCCAACAATCGAGCTGATAATCATCCCGTAAAAAATACCTGCTTTAACACCAACCGTAATTAAAATAACTGAAACAGCAATCCCAAAGATAGCTAATAATACCGTCGGCGAGGATAAATCACCGAGTGCAATAATGGTTGACGGATCAGCCTGAACAATTTCTGCATTCTTTAAGCCGATAAATGCAATAAACAAGCCAATCCCAGCTCCTACCGCCTGTTTTAAACTTGGCGGGATAGCATTAATAATAATTTCACGAATTCCGGTTAAGGTTAAACCAATAAATATAATTCCTGAAGCTAACACACCTGCAAGTGCTGTTTCCCAAGGGACACCAAAGCCAATTACGACGGTATACGTAAAAAATGCGTTCAGTCCCATCCCAGGCGCAAGTGCTACTGGATATTTAGCGAGAACTCCCATAACAATGGAACCAAATGCAGCCGCGATTGCTGTTGCAGCAAACACTGCTTCATGGTCCATTCCCGCTTCTCCTAAAATACTCGGATTAACAAATAAAATATAAGCCATTGCTAAAAAGGTCGTTAAACCCGCGATAAACTCTGTTCGAAAATTCGTACCCAGTTTTTCAAACTCAAAAAATTTACTCATGAACTTTTTTCCTCCATTTTTTATCGGAATTTATATTCATCCCTTAGATAGAAAAGTTCCAAAAATGCTATGTATTCAGCACGATCATGTTTTGTAAACAGTGCTTATTAAAAAAACTCTTAATCAAATTAAGAGTTTCCATAGGAACAGCAGATAATAATCTAAAATAAAATTATTTCCGCTGCGTAGTCAGACCATTTACGGCAGTCTGGTAGAAACTCTGGGCCATATCCCCGAAATTATACGCATTTCTATTAAGTTCACATCATTATATTACTAATGCACCTCCTATTTGTCAATAAAACACGAACAAAAACATTCTTTTTCATCTTAACATTCGTCGATAGACTTTCCCACGTAACATAAAGCCGCTATTTTATACATTAAAAACATAGAAATGCTGTAATGACAGCTTTTCTATGTTTTTTCTAACACGTCTAATTAATCGCACGATACATTTTACGTATATTGTCGTATTTCAGGCGGTACGTAACTGGAAATAAACGCTTCAATTTCTTCCAGAGAATCAGAGAATAAAATGCGTTCTCTGTCCTGCATGGATAAAAAGCCGTTTTCCACCATTTCATCGTAAACCCTTGCTAAACTGTCATAATACCCATTCTGGTTAAAGAGAATGCACGGGTTATTATTCTGCCCCACTCTTGACCAGGATATCACTTCAGCTATTTCTTCCAGCGTTCCCGGCCCGCCTGGAAGGGCTATGTAGCAATCACCCAATGATATCATTTTATTCTTTCGTACAGTCATTGAATCAACAATTTCTAATGTCGTTAACTTTGGATGACTTAGCTCTCTTTCCACTAAGAAGTCAGGAATAACTCCAATCGCTTCTCCTTTGTTCGCCAATACCTCATCCGCAACGACACCCATTAAACCAGCTTTTCCGCCGCCGTAAACCAACGTGTGCTTCTTTTCAGCAATCCACTTTCCAACCCGCTTAGCCGCTTTCTGATAGGCTGGATCTGTACCAAGACTTGCCCCGCAATACACAGCAATATGCATATAAATCCCCCTTTTAATCCATCTCTTTTTTCTAGTAAACATAACTTATTTTACAATGTAACCCTGACTTGATTCAATATGCTGTATACTAATAATCAAAATCATTAGAAGGGTGATAAAAACATGAACTGTATATTCGTCCATGGTCTTGGTCAAAATGCTGCCAGCTGGCAAAGAATTATTGATTATATAGAAACAGGCTCTCACCAAATAGCTTCTCCTGACCTATTTCTATCTCTTGAAGAAGGGAAAGTCGATTATCATCATCTATACCAGCGTTTTTACGATTATTGTGAACGTCTTAAGGGCCCGGTTCACCTGTGCGGTCTTTCCTTAGGGGCCATCCTTTCTTTAAATTATGCAATCGATCGCCCGGAGAAGGTCCAATCTCTTATTTTAATAAATGCACAGTATAAAATGCCCCGCTTTCTTCTCTCACTTCAAAATGTCGTTTTTCGGATGCTCCCCAGCCCGGTTTTTCAAAAAATGGGGCTGCCTAAAAAGGATGTGATTCAATTAACTACATCCATGAAGCAATTAGATTTCAGCAGGGAATTAGCAGATATATCATGTCCAACGCTTATTCTGTGCGGGGAAAAAGATAAGCCCAATAAAAAAGCTGCGGAACAGCTAAGCAGCCTGATAAATGGTGCAAGCTTAAAAATAATCAGGAAAGCCGGACATGAAGCTAACACAGATAATCCGAAAGAGCTTGCAGAAATAATAAATGATTTCTGGAATACCTCCGTATCATATCCGTCTAAACATGAAAGTGTGTAAAAAACTGCATACAGCAGAAGCGCCCAAGCTTCCTGTTGTATGCAGTCTTTTATTTTGAAACATGTCATTATCGCAAGGCCTGCTTCACCTGCCGGATATAGTAGAAACGAACAATAAAGAAATACACGATTTGAATAGCTAAAAACATTCCGAGTACCATTGCCGATTCCTTTACCAGACTGTAGAAGAACATATTGGAAAGCGCCGTTAATGCGACAGCTCCATGAACCAGCGCAACAGCAATCGGCGCAAAGAAAAGAAGCGCGGTTTGTCTGTTCAATACTTTTTTCAATTCCTTCTCGGTTAATCCCATTTTCGTGATTGCCTGGAATTTCTTTTTATCTTCATCTAAATCAGAGTAGAGTCGGAAATAGAGAAAGCTTCCAGCCGATACGAAAAAGACGATTCCGATAAATAAGCCGACGAACAGGATGGGTCCATACATTTTATTGATAACATATTCTTCATACTCACCAATCCGGATTCCCTCTGTAGATAACGCATCATCTAATTTTTCTGCTACGCCTAAAGGAATTTCTTTATCCTCTGTCTCCTGCCAAGCATAGTAGTTTTCCTCCATAGCAGGCTCAGGCAGGCTCTCGAAATCATGATCGGAAACAACATAATATTTTTGGGTAGCAGGCAGTATACTAGATTCTACCAGCTGTACTGGCTCTAAAACAGTGTTTCCCAGCTCCAGCTCCGCATCCTTTAATATTTCCGCTTCCTCTTTATTCGAATTATCCCCGCCGATATTAAGAAAAATAACTTCAGGTCCCATCAAAGCCGGAGCACCGTCTTCTATCTGAACCGTTTCATTATCACTTAATTCCGCAATTCGGTTATAATCTGACTCCTTTGTAACCATAACCTGCGATTCATCAGGCAGCTCATAATAATGGAGCGTTACCTGCTCTTTATCCACGTCAACATTTGCTTCCCGCAGCGTTTCATCAATATACGAAACATTCGCTTCCTCATTTCCTGTATCATAGTCCTGATAAGAAATCGTAGTTTGGTTCATCTGCTTGATTCCTGCAGTGATATACGATTGAAACCCATACAGCGATCCAATCGCACTAAAAGCGACGGTTGAAATAATCGCTACTAAGAAAAATGATCTTGCATTGTCCTTCATCCTAAACGATAGATCGGATAAAAGAATCATATTTGTTTTATACCAGAATACATTCTCTTTCTTTTTTAACCGCCGGATGATAAATACACTTAATTGGGTGAACAGAAGATAGGTGCCAATAATCACGACAATAACAACTGGAACCAGTGCGGCAATCACCTTTAATCCATCGACTGTTACAGCAACCACATATCCTGTTCCGAGCAAAAGCACTGCCAGAATGGTTAAAAATAAGTTTGCTTTCGGCTCCCCTTTTGACTTTTTATCGCCCTTGATTAAATCAATCAATTTCCGGCTTCGTAAAATATATGATACAAATAAAGAAATCAGGAAAAATAGCACCATAAAGCAGCCAAAGGTAATCAAAATAGGCTGTGTTGGAAAATAAAATGGCAGTTCATTATCAATAATGAGTACATTTTCAGCAATCAATAAGATACCTTTAGAAAAAACCAGTCCTAATCCAATACCGCCAATCGTAGCCAGCAAACCGATAAACATATTTTCCAGGAAAACCATCGAGCGGATTTGTTTCATGCTCATTCCTTGAATCATCAATAAGCCGAATTCTCTTTTCCTTGATTGCAGGAAAGAACTCATCGAGTAAAGCACAAAGAAAAAAGAAAATACATAGATAATCCCTGCGGCAACATTCATTCCAAAGCTGACATAGGAATCCATATTATTTCCTGTCAGCTGCGGATGAGAAGCAAAAATAGAAAAGGTAAAGAAAACCATCACGGTAAAAAGGCTGGTTAGAAAATACGCAGCATAAAGCCGTTTATTCCGGACGACATTATTAAACGCGAACTGACGAAAAGTCATTGGAATCCCCTCCCATTAATGAGAGTGTGTCGATAATCTTTTGGAAAAACGCCTGCCGGTTATCGCCGCGGTGAATTTCGGAATAAAACTTTCCGTCCCGGATAAATACCACACGATTACAATAACTCGCAGCCTGCGGATCATGCGTAACCAAAAGCATTGTTGTCTTTTCCTTTTCATTAATGGATTCCAGCAATTCCATCACATCTTTAGAGGACTTGGAATCCAGGTTTCCCGTCGGTTCATCTGCCAAGAGCAGCTTTGG
The DNA here is from genome assembly GCF_000821065.1 of Oceanobacillus oncorhynchi. GTDB lineage: Bacteria > Bacillota > Bacilli > Bacillales > Amphibacillaceae > Oceanobacillus > Oceanobacillus oncorhynchi. The sequence continues at coordinate 2,811,374 of NZ_CDGG01000001.1, read as the reverse complement.
CGTATGAATCATTGCCCGGGCAACAGCTGCCCTCTGCGCCTGCCCGCCGGAAATTTCATAGGTTCGTTTATTCATGATTTCCGTTATCCCCAGCTTCGCAGCAATTTCCTTTGCCTTTTTCTTCATTTCACTTACCTTTTTGCCATCAAGAGTTAACGGCAGCACCATATTCTCTTCCACGGTCAGTGTGTGGAGCAGGTTAAAATCCTGAAAGACAAACCCTAATTCCCGTCTGCGGAATTGAGCAAGCTTTTCTTTTTTGAGACGATGCGGGTCCTTCCCGTTAATTAAGATTTCCCCTGTCGTCGGTTCGTCAATCGTAGCAATCATATTTAACAACGTTGTCTTACCGCTTCCAGACGGCCCCATAATTCCTACAAATTCATTATCCTCTACGGTCAAATCAATATCTGACAAAGCACGGTAGGAGACTTTGCCTTCATAAACTTTACTGACTTGTCTTACTTTCAACATATAAATCCTTCCTTCCTTATCATTTCATTTAACCATAGTATATCGCTGCTCTTAAGGAAGAAACTATCGAAATTTCTTTCAATTACCTTACAGCATTGTAAGATAAGTATCTATTGTTTTAAAGAGATTTTCCTCCGTGCATCATCTTAATTCGTCTTTTCAATTACCAAAATCTATTTTTTACCTTTTGATTTCCCAATCTTCTGATTATTTTTTACTAATAATGCATATTGAAACAAGCAATATTCATAACATTATTAAGGTAGATTATATTTTCACAAGGAGGAACTAATGAGCGATAACAATCATAATCCGCAACAAGGAAAACGTCATCCTGTTCCAAAAACAGAAGCAGCAGATAACAAGCACGCGACACGCCAACATAACTCATCCAACACTTCCGGCCCGATGCACTCCCAAACGGTTGGTAAAGATGGTCCGATATTGGAACAGGATAACATTTTGCATGAAACACTGGAAACCTTCATTCACGAGAAGATTATCGAACGTCCTTTACATGTGAAAGGGTATGGTGCATTTGGGTATTTCGAAACACTGAACAGCATGAGTAAATACACAAAGCTTCCTTTTCTTCAGCATGCTGGCCAAACCGTTCCTGTCGCGGTTCGTTTTTCACTTGGAGCGAGCAATAAAGGCACCCCGGATACCTCGCGAAACATACGTGGATTTTCAACGAAGTTCTATACAGACGACGGGATTTTTGACCTTATTTGTAATGATATCCCCGTCTTTTTATTGCGTGATCCGATGCGTTTCCCAGAAAGTATCAAAGCTCTTTCCCCATCACCTAAGAACAACCTGATGGATCCGAATTCGCTTTGGGAATTTGTCGCCAGGCACCCGGAGTCCACCCATTTTATCGTCCGTCTCTTTTCTAACCAGGGCACAGCTAAAAGTTTTCGGCGAATCCCCGCTAACAGCGTCAGTACGTACGTGTGGCGAAACGCAGAAGGAAAACGGCATTATATTAAATACCAGTGGATTCCATTTGAGGGTGTACAATTCATTACAAGCAGCGAGGCAGATAAAATTGCAGCGGCCAATCCGGATTATTCCGGAGAAGATCTCTACAACACGATTGCAGACGGGAGCTTAGTAGAATACGGACTGTATGTACAAATGATGAATCCTAAAGATGCGGGGCAGCTTCCGTTCGATCCGCTTGATGATACGAAAGTATGGGATCCAAAGATGTTTCCTTTTCACCCTGTCGGAAAGATGGTGCTTAATCGCAATCCAGACGATTATATGGAGCAGGTGGAAAAGCTTGCGTTCTCCCCGTCAAACTTGCTGGACGGAGCAGAATTGTCCGATGATAAAATCGTACAAGGGCGGGCGAATGTATATTGGGATTCGCAGCGCTATCGTATCGGACCGCGGTTCCGAGATGTGCCGGTAAATGATCAGAAGCATTGGAAGCCAAGCAATTTACAGACGAGCGGAGAAGACAGGTATGTGGAAGGCGAGCTCATACGCTCGGATATTGTAAAGCAGGATGATTTTACCCAGGCAGGGGAATACTATCAATCTTTATCGCAAACAGGAAAAACGCAGCTTGTCTCGAATCTGGTTACTGGACTGACAGGAGTACGGCGAGACTTGCAGGCAAAGGCAATAGAGTATTTTTCGCTTGCTTCTCCTCAGCTTGGCGAACGCGTAGAGGATGGATTACGATCCTAACACATAGCATGACATCTGCCACAGCAGCATCATTGCGGCAGATGTCATTTCTTTTATATACTATTTTACTTTATATTCATCGCTTTTGCGTTTCCGAAAAAAGAATCCGGAACGTGGTGCCCTCTCCCACCCTTGACTCAAATTCAATCCGATGATGGAGATACTCCACGGATTCTTTGATTAAATACAATCCCATTCCGGTAGATTCTCTAAATTTCCTGCCGTTCTCACCAGTATAAAAAGCATCAAAAATACGTCTCTTATCCGCTTCCGGAATCCCGACACCAAAATCCTTCACTTCCAACACAGCTTCTTTCTCCCTTTCATAAATAGAGATAAGAATGGAATTGCTTTTGTCTGCGGAGTACTTTACAGCATTTAAAACAAGCTGGGTCAGGATAAAGTAAAGCCACTTTTCATCTGACTGTACTGTCAACCCTTCCGTTCGTTCTTCCACTTTAGGATAAACCTTATTGCGTATGTAGAATCGTTTGTTTTCACCGTTTACCTCATGGACCAATGATTTCAAATGTATCGGCTTGATATGAAAATCCTGCTCAATTGTCCGCAGCCTTGCCATATAAAGAATTGTATTTAATCCCGATTTCATCCGCTCCGTTTCCTCTCGAATACTGGAGGAGTCTGGCTCATCCAGATTCTGTGCGGTAAGCTCAATGACAGAGATAGGTGTTTTCATTTGATGCACCCACTGATCCATCAGCTTAAGATGCTCCTCCCTTTCCTTTTCAATGGTATTGATCTGCTGCTGATACTGTTTATACTGACTTCTCAACAAATCGTTCATTGCTTCGGAAACAGGATGCGGACTGCTTTTCTGCAAGGATTCATCTAAGGTTTCCATCGGATGGCTTAAACGGTGATAAAATGTCCGGCGGCTGAAATACTGATAAAAAAGATAGCAGACAAGAAAAAAGAATCCAATAAAAATCGCGTACAATGCCGGCAGTAAATTCCGGTAGCCATCCAGCCAGTAAATAAGCAGGATAGCCGTAAACTGCACGATATTAAGTAAAATCAATAAAGCATGTTCCTTTAAAAATAACTTCATTTTCAACCTCCTTTAAGAGGATGTTCAAAATGCCCAATGAAAATGACTTTTTGAACACGCATGGTAAACATCTGCTTCAAACTTCACGACTGAGAAAAACAAGCCTTTCTATTTCTTTAAAGCCATTTCTTTTATAAAATGCTTCTGCCGGTATTCCCCGGTCCGTCAAAAGAGAAATAGCAGTAATTTCATTTGAATCTATCACTTTCTCCAAATGAGTAAGGAGCTCCTTCCCTATTCCTTTATTTTGTCTGTCCGTATCTACACACATTTCATTGATAAAAAACTCATCGCCATTCCACCAAGCCCGGCGTGTCCCAAAAATAAATCCAATAATCTCTTCATTTTCTATCGCTGACACACCAAAAAATCCAGGAGTCCGGTAAAAATCTGCCAGATACTGTTTGGCTTTTTCTAACGTCCATTTATCATTCCATGGTTCCCCATTAAAAACGGTTAAAAATAATTTACTGCATGAAATCAAATCTGCTTCCACAACGGATTTAAATTGCATAGGAATCCTCCCCATTTACATTATTCTTCTTTCAACAGGCTTTTTAAGCGGTAGCCGACTCCTCTAACCGTCTCCACTCCATCTGCAATCCCGACAGACTGCAGCTTTTTCCGCACTCTTGTTATATTGACGTTCAATGTGTTTTCATCCACATAGGTCTGGTCGTCCCAAAGCTTCTCCAGCAAATCTTCCCTGCCGGCAACACGCGGATAACGATTCATTAAGGTTTCCATAATATCCGCTTCTTTTTTTGATAAAAACGTATCCTCTCCGGCGAAGGTTAATTCCAGCCGTTCCGGGGAAAGCTTTAACCCTTCCACCTCTAAGAAACGCTCCTTTGCGTCCTGAGCATACGCTCCATATGCCCGGCGCAGCTGACTGCGTATTTTTGCCATCACGATTTCCGCACTGAACGGTTTTGTGATAAAATCATCGCCTCCGTTTTCCAGCGCCATTACCTGGTCCATCTCTCCTGTGCGGGCAGAAATAAAAATGACCGGACAGGTAGACAGCTGGCGAATTTGCCTGCACCAATAAAAACCATCATAGCTTGGTAAATTAATATCCAGAAGCACTAAGTCAGGCTTTTCCTCTTGAAATACTTCCATGATCCGTTCAAAATCCATGATAAAAGACACCCGATAACCATATTTTTCAATATAATCCTGCAGATGCTTTGCAATCTTCGGGTCATCTTCTACAATCATAATGGTTTGCATCCGTATCCCCCCTCCCCGTTTTTAACTAATTATGGCACAGATTGGATGGAACCACAAAAATAGAGAAAGCATTTTCACCTTACAATTCTGTAAGCTAATTGTAAGAGAAAGCGATTTTTTCAATCTGCCTCCTTCTTTACAATAAAGATTAGAATAAAGCACGTAAAAAAGGAGTGTCATGATATGAAAAAAGCAGTACAAAGTATTGATTGGAATACTCATTCTCTTCACCCTCGCCGCTGTTGCCATCCAAAAGACGACAGCCGGCATCATTCCATTAACAGACTGGTTGTTACAGCATCCGGTAGAAACCTATTATGCAGAAACAGCTGATGATAATTACGAAAAGCTGTGGACCGGCAATTACAAGTATGTCTTTTCAGGGTATAACGCGGATGGCAAAGAACAGCAAATCACAAAAGTAATCGATAGAGAGCTCCGGCCAGGTGCTTTTCTGCGCATTGATGCATCGGGCAGCTATGGAAAAGGCTGGACAGAGGTAAGAGAAGAGGATGTTTCAGAAGAAGCGCTGCTGCAGTTAAATTAAGAACTGGAAGTTTCCAATGCTATATCGGAATATTTTACTTTCAAAAAACAGGAGTAGTTCCATGACAATTGGAAATTACTCCTGTTTCGATATCATATTTATTTGTGTTTATTACTCTTCCGTTTCCTCCAATGAATCCGGAGACTCATCTGCACCAAGCTCTGGTTCAAGTTCTTCCAGTCCATCAGCTCCGCCTGCTCCGGGCTCCGGATAAATATCTTCCGGTCCTTCATCAAATGCCGGCGGATTTGGCGGTGCAGAAGCATTATTGCTAATTCGGACCTCCACCGTATACGTCATGGGCACAAATTCATTAAATACCCCCATATCCACGACGGTTCCCTTTACTTCCGGGGAATCAACATACTTTACAATATAGTTGATGTCCGCACCCTTTGATTGATATTCCTCATAAAACAGTCTTGGCAAATCCCCTTCTGTCTGTCCTCGGAAATCATGCAAATATGGTCTGCCCTGAGAGTACGTTACGGTAACATCCTTGTCATCTTTATTTGTCAGCTTTGTATCTGCTTCAACAGATTGTGAAATCAGCGTTCCATAGGCAACGTCTGCATGAAAAGCATGTTTTACGGTGACATTTAAATCTGGATAATTCATCGCTGCTTCTTCCGCAGTTACCCCTCCAAAATTCGGAACGACCACTGCTTTACCGGCTGATACAACCACTTCCATCTCGTCTCTTTTCGCGATTTTCTCATCCGCCGGTTCACTTTGACTGATAATATTTCCTTCTTCGACGCTGTCCGAATCAGCCTCTTCATAGGTCATCTCAATTTCATTGGTCTCTGCCCATTTTTCCACTTCTTCTTTGGCAGCTCCGGTAAAATCAGGGATAGTAATATTCTTTTCGAAAACTTCTTCCCCTCTTGAATAATAGACAGCAGCACTATCCTTCCGTTTGTATTCCGATTCATCAATACTGCTATCCTTGATGGAAAACTGAATAAAGCCCCCCGCTTCGATATCATCACTATATTCTGTGACCAGCTGCAGGTTTTCTGCTTTATTTTCTTCAATCCAGATTTGTGCTTCTTCTTGGGACATCTCTGAAAAATCAACCAGCGGAATAACTTCTTCTGGATCAGCACCTAAACTGCTGGTTAATTGCAGCGTTTTTCCTTTTTTAATCTTGTCCCCTTCAGAAACACTTTGTGAAATAACATGGTTCGCATCATGCTCCATGCTGTATTCCTGTTCTAATTCGATTTCCACATCGTTCTCCTCAGCCCAGGCCCGCACATCTGCCACAGGCTGACCCTCAAAATTTTCTACCTTCACATGAACAAGCAGATAATAAATGAAGAAAATCAGGATACAAGCCAAAACGGCTCCAGAAATAAGCAGCCACATCCGGCGTTTTTTCTTCCTCCGGTAATCTAAGTCAATTTCCACTTCTTCTTCTGCATCTTGACGGCGGCCGCTTCTGGAGGAAAGAGAGGAAGAAGCAGGGACGGGCTCATGCTTTTTATATACGGGCTCTTCCTTTTCCACAGCAGAAGCCTGTTCCTCGTGCTTCTGCTGCGGTACTTTTTCTTCCTGTTTCTGTTCTTTCTTATTGTCACTGCTCTTTATTTCCTTGTCTTCTTTTTCATTTACCAGATCATCATATTTATCTTTATTAAACTTGGATAAAAAATCACTCATAGGAAGACAGAACACCCTTCCTTAATTGGAAAGCCTGATCAGACTGTTCGGCAATTTCATTGGAGTGAGTTACCACAATGACACATTTCCCATGCTCATCAATTTTTTAAAGATATCAATGATTTCCTGCTCCATCTCTTCATCAAGATTTCCAGTAGGTTCATCGGCAAGAATTAATTCCACGTTCGTTGCCAGCGCACGGGCAATGGCAACACGCTGCTGCTCTCCCCCGGACAGCTGATTAACCAGACGGTCTGCTTTATTTTTTACAATCCCGATATAATCCAGCAAATTATACGCTACGGTTTTGGTATCATCCGGAATTTCATTTTCCGTGATTGACATCGGGACCAGTACGTTTTCAATAGCTGTAAAAGTCGGAATTAAATTATAGCTTTGAAAAATAATCCCTACATTATTGCGGCGGTATTTTTCATATCCAATTTTCTTAATATTCTCCTCGTTAAATAACACTTCTCCGCTATGCGGTGAATCCAACGCACTGAGCAAGGATAACAAGGTTGTCTTTCCTGAGCCGGACTGCCCTAAAATCGTATAAAACTTCCCCTTCTCAAAAGAGATAGATGTATCCTTTAAAATATAACGGCGCTGTTCGCCGTCCTGATAATAATAATTTAAATCCTTTGCTTCTAATATCATCTTCTCACCTCACCATCACATCAGTATTTTCTTTGGATTCAACCGGACAATATAAATCAGCGGGATAATCGTTGAAATCAAAATCGTTAACAGACCGATTCCATAAAAACCGAGCACATAGCTGGAATTAAGACTGACCTCATATGAATCTATCACATCTTCTGCCGTCAAATTGGTTTCTATCCCTTCATAATAAATAACACCTTCATAGCTTTCTTCTTGCGTATCATCTGCTTTCATCATCGTATCTGATACTTGCCCTGCTAAGAGATTTCCAGTAAATAATGATAATGTAATACCAACAAAGGCAACGACGATTACTTCAATTAAAATCTGTCCGACAACCTTACCCCGCTTCTCACCTAAGGATAAGTAAATCCCTAATTCACGCTTGCGGTCCCGCAAAAATAGTAAAACGACTAATCCAGTAATGAGTACGGTCGCAATCACAGCCACTAATAAAACATATTTTGACAGCGTGGACATGGATTCCATCGGTCCTGAAATATCATCATATTGGTCACTTGCGCTAATTACCGTATAAAGCTCCGGCAATAACGGCGCCACCTCTTCTTCAAATGGCTCTATGTCCTCTGGATTATTTAAGTAATAGATTGGCGTATAGTATTCCATCGACTCTTCTTCCAGCATTTCAGCAATTTCTGGATCGTCTTCAGCATATACCTCCCAGTAATACTGTTCTTCGGCAGATATAATGGCATTAGGAACATATACGGTATTCTGATAGTCGATATCCTCCATCAGGAACATATCGCTATCTTCCTCTTTACTCTCTGTCTCTTCCTTTCCAGATTGCGGATCGAATAATCCAATCACTTCTAAAACAATATCTCTGGAATCCAATACGGTCTCTTCACCCGTCTCTTCCGAGTAATCATACACAGCACTTAATAATGTAAATGTATCTCCTACCTCTAAATTATTTTGCTCTGCCAGTTTTTGAGAAATGATTGCCACGGACGTGCCATTCTTAATCTCTTCCTCTGTAAACACCCGTCCGTCTGCTAACTCCCCTTTTCCTTCTTCAAAATCAATAACTGGAGCGTAATTGATCCCTTTCAGGCTAAAAGGGATATTATCTTCATCCCCATACATAACATCCTCTTCCAGTTCTTCTTGATAAGGTTCTATACTCTCTGACCCCATCCAGGTGGTCATGCTGTAATCATAGTATTTCACATAAGGAAGCTCGCCAATCTGCTTAATCAGATCAACGCCCAGCTCTTCCATCTCCAAGGTTTCCAGTTCTTCCTCAGACATGGACTCCCATGCTTTATAATCCATGTCAACCGTTGCTGCAGTACCCAGTCTCTCTTTAATGGTGGTCTCTACATTGCCGGTTGCCTGCTGAATCGCAATAGCTCCAGAAATCAAATTTCCTAAAATAAAAATAACTGCAAGTAAAATTAAAGACTTTCCTTTTTTTCTAGTAATCCCTAAAAAAGCCCGTTTCATAAAATTCATAACTAACCCCCTCAACAACTTCTAACAATAAATTCTTTTTAAGTATAAATATTACAATTATACTAAAGTAACTATCCAAGCTACTACTTGAATATAACCCCTCACCTCGTTCTAATGATGTATTTTTGTCATACTGTATTAATACACTAAGACACATATTTAAATGTATTATATTCTTAATACAGAAGAAAAACAATAACTTTTTTTAAAATATACAAAATTTTCTTTTCCTTAGGATGGAACGGAAATGATTTTTCGTAAATACGCGTACAATGATTTTTCGTAAATACGCGTACATCGGAAATTAACATGTGCTTTTGCATTAATAGAGTGGGCTCTTTAACGTAAGAAAACTTTTTGGTAGAGTTAAAGAATGAATATAAACGAAATTGATTAAATCATTTAAAGGAGAGAAAGATTTTGAAGAAGGTTCTAGTATTTATACTTTGTGCTTTTTTTCTTTTGGCAGCCTTATCCGCTTGTCAAAAAGAATATACCGGCGAATACACCGAGTGGGGAGAAAAGACAAACAGCAATGCTACGGAATTGTTAGAAAACCATGATATACCTTACGAAATAAGAAATGAAATCATCTATATTCCGGAAGATGCTTTTGATGCAGCTATTTATTGTTGTTCTTAGAAAAAATGAAACTAATCATATTGAGGTGATAAAGTTGTTTATAAAGGGAGTAAATCATTTTTTATTTTCTGTTTCTGATTTGGAAAAGTCCATACGTTTTTACCAGAATGTGTTTGATGCTAAATTACTGGTCAAGGGAAGAAGCACAGCTTATTTTGATTTAAATGGCATGTGGCTGGCTCTTAATTTGGAGAAGGACATACCCCGGAATGAAATAAGCCAATCCTATACACATATTGCTTTTTCCATTGAAGAAGCTGATTTTGACAGCATATATAACAAATTAGAGGAATTAGACGTAAATATGTTAACGGGCCGTCCCAGGGATGAAAAAGATAAGAAATCGATCTATTTTACAGACCCTGATGGTCATAAGTTTGAATTTCATACTGGCACGTTACAGGACAGAATGAATTATTATAAGCAGGAAAAGCCTCATATGGAGTTTTATATTTAAACGGATAGCGTTGTTTGTTTCGCTGCTTCTCCTATTCGAAACATGTTCATCTATGGATCTTTTTCACTATTAGCACGAACAGCCACGTTATGATAATTTTAAAGCCCAGCATTCTAAATAACAAAAAAACAAGCTATCTCAGATATTCCCACCCGAGATAGCTTGTTATGTTGCTCTAAATATTTTCCTGTCTTAACGTCTCCACAATACTATCCTTCTTCAATTTCGACATCGAGTATAGCATGGCTGCTCCAACAATCAGGAATACAGCTAGAATCGCTATTCCAATATACATCCATGGAATGTTGAAGCTGTAATCAAAGGCGTATTGCGTCTGCCAGTAAATAATATACATTACCACGAAACTGATTGGCAGCCCATACAGCAAGGATTTTATTCCATAAAACAGGCTCTCAAAATAAATCATTTTACGAAAAGCTTTTGGCGTCATGCCGATCGATTTCATCGTTGCAAATTCTCTTCTCCGCAGAGCAATACTTGTTGAAATGGTATTAAAGATATTAGCAACGGAAATCAATGTAATCAGGATGATAAACCCGTAAACAAAAATAGACAGCACCCGTGCGAATTGTTCATTATCCTGCCTGACTTCATACTGATTGTAAATAGATACCTCATCCGCAATCCCCAGCGCTTCTATATCCTCTTGCGCCTGGTCCGGATCATCAGAGGTGACATATATCTCGGATAAACTTGTTCTTTCATTTGGAAATGATTCCATTGTATTCTCAAGCACTTGCTCCGGTACAATAAGATAAATAGTGTTCGAATCGGCATAGGAATTTCCAACGGGATATTGATTCGTCAGACCAAGCAGCTCGATGTCTTCTCCCTGTTCGAAGTTCCAATCGTCTCTTTCTTCATTGTAGCTGTTCACTTGAAGCGGCAGCATATCACCCGTATCCACTTTTAACATATCTGTTTCGATGTATTGCGTGCCATCATTATAGGTGACATGGTTTACTAAAACACCGCGAAAATCACTTTCTGTCCTATCTGTTATATCATTATCGGCTAGATATTGTTCCCAATCCGCATCAGATAAGCCCACTAATTCCAGGTAATACGGGAGACCTTCTGCTGTTTCAGGAGTTCCATCCCTATTTTCATAGTTCTCTCCAGCCATTTGCTCTGGAAAATACGCCTGAAGCTGGGCTGTTTTGTAAATGAAACTTTCCTCCACACTATCTAAATCTTGTATGTCTTGATAGATTTCCCACAAAGGATTGGAATCATCTATTTCTCCCGTGCCGCTAATGGAAATATCATATTCCAGTTCCTCCGACAGTACTTCATATGATTTTGTCAGCGAATTGGTATAGAACCCTACAGTTAAGAACAGAATAACGCTGATCATGAGTGAAAAAACAGTCACCTGGTAACGTTTCTTATGTCTCTTTAAATTCTTCAAAGCAATTTCCGCTTCATAGCCAAAGAGTTTACGGACGATACGGTTTGTTTTCACTTTCTTTTTCGTTAATTTGACATCCTTCGCCTGACGGATAGCATCTATTGCAGTTACTTTAGATGCTCTGACTGCAGGTATCCATGCAGAAATCAAAATGGTCATCAAAGAAACACCGACAGCTATCCCGATTAAAGGAAGAGTAACAGCCAACCGGAAATCTGTCTCAAGCCCTACATTTTGTAAAATCTGATTCACATAATGCAACGTGATGCCAATGCCGGCAAAACCAGCTCCAATTCCAATAGGGATACTGATCAATCCGATTAAGAGCCCTTCAAATAATACGGAATTTCTCTTTTGCCGTTTCGTTGCACCAGTACTGGAAAGCATCCCTAAATACCGTGATCTTTCTGATACAGAGATAGCAAATGCATTATAAATTAAAGCCATTGAACCAATCACGATAATCAGCATAATAACCGTTAATAATCCGGACAAAGTAGAAACCGTCCCACTGTTCAAGGAAACAAGGTACGTATTCAATAAAGTCGTGTTAAAATTATACGCATCGGACGCTACATCCAATTCTTGCGCCAGCAAATCTACATCATCGAAAAGGGTTATCCCTAAATCATTCACTTTTACAAAAGCACGGTCCACCACAGATGACGCTTGTGCATCCGTATAAGCTAACACGGTATATCCTGGAGACCACGGCTCGTCCCATATCGGTTCTTCGATTTCACCAACAATGGTAAAGCTGTATTCGGTTTGCTCACGTAATTCTTCATCTAATTGTCCTTCAATAACCAAAAGAGAATCATTTTGGTCTAACGCACGATTTTCCATACCTTCCGTTCCTGTATAACGTCTTTCTCCTATGTCTAACTCAATCGTATCTCCAATTTGGTAATCAAAATCCTGTCTCTTTAATTCCTCAGAGATCACTACCTCCTTTTCACTTGCCGGGAGCCGGCCTTTCGTCAGATTCACTTGCATCTGCTCCAGAGCCGCTTCATCCATGCCCCGGACATACAGGTATCTTTTCAATAATTGGTCATTCAACGGTGCATACCCATATTCCTTCATCACACCGACAGAATCAGTATTGGCATCGGTTTGAATTTTTTCCAGCTGCTCTGAATCAAGCTGATCCATGCTGTAATGCCAATTCCCCTCATTAGCAATCGCATCCCGCTGCTGCATATCTATAAAAGAAATTCCCAGGGAAGCTACTCCTGTAATCATCGCAACAGAAATAATGACACCAATGATAGTAATAAGCGTTCTTCGTTTATTTTCTTTTAAATGCCTTAACGTAACTTTATTGACAATATTCATTGGCGAATCACCTCGTCCTTGGCGATCACACCATCCTCAATGGAAATAATCCGATCAGCCTGAAGGGCAATTCGTTCATCATGGGTAATGACGACCAATGTCTGGTGATATGATTTATTAAATAGTTTTAATAAATCAATGATTTCTTTACTATTCTTACTGTCTAAATTCCCCGTCGGCTCATCCGCAAGAATAATAGACGGATTACTGATTAGAGCTCTGCCAATGGATACACGCTGCTGCTGGCCCCCAGATAGCTGATTCGGTAAATAATCTAATCGGTCTTTAAGCCCAAGAATCTCTATCAATTCCTTAAAGTGCTTTTTTTCCACCTGATGAGAATCTAACAGCATTGGCAACGTAATATTTTCCTCAACAGTTAAAATTGGCAGGAGATTGTAAAACTGATAAATTAAGCCAATCTGTCTCCTGCGAAAAACAGCTAACTGTGTTTCATTTAATTCATAGATATCTGTATTCTCTATAAATACCTTGCCATCCGTCGGCCGGTCCACACCACCCAGCAAATGAAGCAGTGTCGATTTCCCGGAACCAGACGGTCCAATAATTGCTACAAACTCCCCCTGCTCCACGGAAAATGATACATTATCCAATGCTTTTACTGCCGTGTCACCTTTTCCGTACACTTTAGACAAATTTTCAACCCGCATTAATTCCACTACAATTTCCTCCTTATTTTCCTTTATTCCCAACTTTACCTGTCTAAGGTGACGGGATGGTGACAATAACAGTGACAATATTGTCACTTATGATGACATAACCTGCTGATAAAGTGAAACTTCATTTAGCGAGCTGCTTCTCCCTGATAGAATTTAATTAAAAAAGTGGTTCCTTTTCCAGATTCACTTATTACTTCAATATCTCCCTGCTGATTAGCAACAATCGAATAAGCCATCGCCAAACCAATACCAACACTGCCATCAGCCGCCTGACTTCCTTTATAAAAACGTTTAAAAATATGTGGAAGCTCTGCTTTCTCGATACCTTTGCCATTATCATTAATTCGTATTTCTGTAAAAATAGCATTTTCCTCATAAGAGATGGAGACTTTTCCGCCATGCGGGGTGTGTTCTATTGCATTCTTTAAAATATTAATACAAGCCTCTTTCGTCCAATTTTTATCGCCTATAAAAGTCACCCCCGGCTTTTCTTCTATCTCCAGCTCTATCTCCTTCAGCTCCACAGGAATCTCCATTGGTGCAACAACTTCTTGTATAAGCTGGTCCACTTCAACCTTTTCCTTGCTGAATAAAGTAGTTCCCGCATCGATTTTGGAAAGCTTTAATAACGAGGATACAAGCCATTCCATCCGTTCTAATTGCCTGCGAATATGATATGTAAATTCATGCCGCTTTTCCGTCTCGATATTCGGATTGCTTAATAAATCAGCCATTACGGTCATCGAAGTCAGCGGCGTTTTGATTTGATGAGAAATATCGGAGATTGCATCCGTGAGTTTTTCTTTATCCTTCTGCAGCCCTTCCTGCTGTTCAGATAGCATCCGGGTCATTTTATAGATTTCATTTTTTAATATACTGAGGTCCCCTTCTCTATTATCCCGGACATCGAGCGCGGTATCTCCTGCCATAATTTTTCGTAAATAACCGGATAACTGGATAATCCGCTGATAGCGCCAGGCCATCCATACCATATAGCAACTCGCCAGGCTCCCGCCCACAATCACAATATAGACAGCTGTGACAGGAGAATGCATATATCCTAATAGCATGCCGATTCCTAAAATCAATACCGTGGAAGTGAGAAAAAAACAGATTTCTTTATTTCGTAACATCTTCTGCCGCCATTCTGTATCCCAGCCCTCTGACTGTTTCTATGATTGCCGGCTGCTGCGGATTATCTTCAATTTTCTTTCGAAGCCGTTTAATATACACCGTAAGCGTATTATCGTTGACAAACTCGCCAGCCACATCCCATATCTGTTCCAGCAGCTGTTCCCGAGACAATATCTGCCCGCGGTGGTTGATAAAAATCATCAACAGCCTATATTCCAGTGCGGTTAATGCAAGTTCTATATTTGCTTTATATACTTTTCCTTCTAACGGAAATACCTCCAGCGAATCAAGGTGGACAGAATCCTTCTCCTGCGTGTTATTTTTTTGATAACGCCTGAGCACGGTTTTAATCCGTGCACTTAATTCACGTATACGAAATGGCTTGGTAATATAATCATCTGCCCCTATATCCAGTCCCATTACCACGTTCACTTCATCATCGGCAACGGTTAGAAATATAACCGGGACATCTGCACTTTCTTTGACACGCCGGCATAAATCATAGCCGCTGCCATCAGGCAAAGATAAATCAAATAAGCATAGAGAAATGCTGTCTATCTCTGTGTCTATCCTTTCCTCTGCTCCTTGCGCATGATGACAGACGATTACTTCATAGCCTTCTTGGCTTAGGGAATACTCCAAGCCGGAAGCAATTGTTTTATCGTCTTCTACAATGAGTAATTTCATAGCTGTCCCTCCATTTATCTGTTTCATTGCTGTTAACTGATATCTATGGTCATTATACAAATGAATTTCAAGAATTTATAGGATTAATATATATTTTCCACTTTTCTTTTAATATGTTCTATGAACGATGAGACTGTTTTTGATTCGTTTGTTTATCATTTAGAGACCTATTATTCTCCCGATACAGCTGTGTTCCCTCTATTTAGACCTGCTGCTCATTGTTTACAGAAGAAGGTAAATAGCAGAAAATAATAGAGTTGGAAAAAAATATTGTAACGAATCAGTAAATTCTTGGATATATAGATGATTAAACATTTAACAATCATTAATCAGATTACCATTGAGAGGAGGTAAAACGTGAACACAGAGGAGGTTTATCAGGAATATGGAGACTTTATTTTTAAATACTTATTAACACTGACCAATAATAGTCAGACGGCTGAAGAACTGACGCAAGAAACATTCTATCAGGCTATTAAATCCATCGATAACTTTCATAACAATGGAAGAGCTAAATTTTCTACCTGGCTGTGTGCTATAGCAAAAAATGTCTGGTTACAAGAACTGCATAAGGAAAAGAAAAGGAAACAATTAGAAGAATCGCTCCAGAATGAGGATACGCTATCTTATCATTTGGAGGAAGAATATTTTAAGAAGGAAAATAAAATCAATTTTTTCAAGCAAGCCCATCAGCTTGATGAGAAAAAGCGTGAAATTATTTATCTCAGGCTGCTGGGGGATTTATCTTTCAAAGAAATAGGATTGATTTTCGGAGAATCAGAAAACTGGGCCCGGGTAACATTTTATCGAGCTAAACAACAATTACGAAAGGGTGGCCAAAAGGAATGAACCATAGTGTCTTCAAAGATTTAGTACCTAGTTATATTGAAAACCTGACAAGTGATGAAACAAATAAACAGATGGAAGAACATATGGAACAATGTGCGGAGTGCCGGGAATACTTTAAAGAAATGCAAGAGGATTTGATAGCAGAACACACCCATGAGCAAAAAGATGAGAAAAGAAATATTGATTATCTGAAAAAGGTTCGGTCAAAAAACAGAAGAAAGATTTTCATGATAACAGGATCGCTGCTGGCACTATTTCTTCTTCTATCTATTGGTTATTATTTCCTTTTTGTCCATATGTGGATAGCAGATGAAAATAATGTGGAAACAACCATTCAGCAGCAGAATCAAACAACTACGCTGACTTTTCAATCAAAAAATGATAACCGCTACCTTTTAGCCATGCTGCAGCCAGGAGATAAAGAGTATATTGATACAATTATTATCTATGAAAATTGGAATATCCTTGCAGATACGAAATTAAATTATTTTTCAGAAGTGGCAAGTGATCACCAAAATGGAAGTGAGATTACGTATACATTTTTAGATGAAAATACGTTATTGCTACCTGATGGAACAGAAAAGAAATTGACAGAGGAAGATATAATACACATTCAATATAAAGACCGTACGAAAGAAATACAATTAAAGGATTTATACAACGCAGAAAATAATAATTAATTGGAGAGAATCGTCATCAGATAACCTTTCACCTAAAAATAATAAAATTTCAAAATATCATTTTTAAAATTATTTTAAAACTCTGGTTGTTTTTCATTTTAAAGGGACTTATGATGTTCATAGACGCCGGCGTACTTATATTTTTAGGAGAATGTTTATTATGAAATTAGAACAAATTTCAGATCTGCCAATTGTCTATATGCGGAGAACTGGTGCATACGGAGAGGAAAATAATCAGCTAATGGCTAGATTTAAGCATTGGATGACCTATAACAATGTTTCAAAGGGTAATTTATTGACAGATAATGCAGTTGTATTAGGTATTATTTGGGACAATCCAGCACATGTTCCTCCCGAGGCGTGCAGATACGATACAGCGCTTGTATTGTCTGCCCAACAGGAAATAACTGATGAATGTGTCCAACAGGCTATTTTACAAGGCGGCAGCTATGCTGTTTTCACTATTGAACATACTCAGGAAGCAATGAACAGAGCATGGCAGGTTATTTTTTCTGAATTAGCTGGTGCTGGCTATCAGTTAGATGAGACAAGACCGATTTTGGAGCGGTATATGCCTTTCATGCTTGAAAAACATGTTTGTGAAATTTGCTTGCCTATCCAGAATAGAATCTAAAAGAAGAGGCTTTTTAATGTGTGAATACTGGCTTTACTATAACTAAATTTGATATAGAAGTATAATTATTCTCTAGAATTAAGGATTAAATTAAATTTCATTCCTCAGTAGTTTCCCTCTGTCCTTATACATAGCCTTGTTACTGCTTTTGAATATAAGGAGAGGTTCTCCTGAGGATTTATTACATTTCCACATTTCATTGTCACCCATTTTAAAATAATGGTTGACAATTAAGTATATATTCCCTTATTCTATTAATATCAAAACTAGAAAGCGTGGGAATAAAATTGAAATTAAGAGATATGATGTTTATGTCGCTATTCGCAGCAATCGTGGGGGTTCTGGCTATTTTCCCTCCTATTCCCGTTCCTTTTATTCCTGTACCGATTGTGGTACAGACGCTTGGCATCATGCTTGCAGGCGGAATATTAGGAGCAAAACGAGGCGGACTCAGTGTCTTGCTTTTTGTTTTTCTCGTTGCGGTAGGAGTCCCCTTATTAACCGGCGGACGCGGCGGTTTAGGCGTGCTTATCGGGCCGACGGGAGGATATATTATATCCTGGCCGATCGCAGCATGGATTATCGGGTACTTAACAGAAAAAAGTTTTCGTCACCTGACCTATTGGAAGCTCGTATTAATTACAACCTTTGGCGGGGTTATCATTGTAAATATTATCGGTGTTACCTATTTATCTATTTTATCTGACCTTCCATGGGGACCGACCGCTATTTCTGCCTTGGTCTTTTTACCAGGAGACATTTTAAAAGCACTGATTGCCAGCGCCGTTATTATAAAAATCACTCAGGTGTATCCTCTGATTGATAGGAAAAAGCGTGTTACATATTAAGGTGAAAAATACTTGGACAATAAACGATTAGAAATAGCATCTTTTAGGCAGAAAACAAAATTAAATTAGAAAACCTGACGCAGGAAGATATTGGACTAGAAGAACCTCATCTGCAAATATCAATAGATAGCTCCAATATCTTCCCAAATCAATTTTCCCCTTCAAATGATTCCAAATAACGATAAAGCGTTGACTTACTTATCCCTGTTTCATTTTTAATATCAAATAATTTAAAGCCATCCTGATACATCGCAATCGCCTTTTTAATATTTTCATCCGATTTCTTAGGACGCCCAATGGTTTTCCCCTGCTGCTTCGCCTCATACATCCCTTGCGTTGTAGATTGTTTAATACTGTCTGATTGGAATTGCAGAATATATGCCATCATGTCCTGTAAATGAATGTTTAGCAGCGTATCACTTTGAATATCCTCATTCAGAAAATGGATTTTCACATTATCTTTTTCACATACTTTTAATACTTCCATCAAGTGGTGAAAGGTATCCGCTAAGGCAATCATTTTTTCTACAAGGATACTGTCTCCTGATTGCATCTCCATCAATAGATTCTCCAGCTGGATTCGTTTTTTCGGCGTTCCATGTGCTTCTTGAAAAATCCGGTCACATTTTCCCTTTAAAGATACTAGTTGATTTTGAGAATGTTTATCGTTATATAACGGTCTTGTATAGCCATATATCATATTATCCGCTCCTATTTATTTCCCTGAAGGGTTCCTTTTTGGGAAAGTTAGTGCTACAATGTGAAAAGAATTTTAGAAAAGGAGTTTATCATGCAAACTTTAAAACAACAATGGTTCGGTAATATCCGGGCTGACATCTTATCCGGCATTGTCGTTGCGCTCGCTCTTATTCCGGAAGCAATAGCTTTCTCCATCATAGCAGGTGTTGATCCAATGGTCGGATTATATACCTCATTTATTATTGCTGTAGTCATTTCTTTTGCCGGCGGCCGGCCGGGAATGATTTCCGCAGCTACCGGAGCAATGGCATTACTTATGGTTCCACTGGTCAGAGATTATGGTCTCGACTATCTTTTGGCAGCCACCATTTTAACAGGTATTATTCAGCTTATCTTTGGTATTTGCAAGGTTGCTAAAGTCATGAAATTTGTTCCAAATGCCGTCATGATTGGCTTTGTCAATGCATTAGCTATTTTGATTTTTATGGCCCAGCTGGAGCATTTTATCGGTATATCGACCATGACTTATCTATTTGTGGGGATTACGTTAATCCTAGTATATACTTTACCACGGTTTATCAAAGTAATTCCAGCTCCATTGATTGCTATTGTCGCATTAACATCCATTGCCATATTCAGCGGCGTCAACCTTAATACAGTAGGGGATCTTGGAACAATCACTCAGACACTTCCGTCTTTTTTTATTCCGAATGTACCGTGGACATTTGAAACGCTGCAAATTATATTTCCATATGCGTTATCCATGGCGATTGTCGGGTTGCTGGAAACCCTGCTTACCTCACAGATTGTCGATGATATGACTGGAACGGAAAGCAATAAAAACGGGGAAGCGCGCGGGCAAGGAATAGCCAATTTTATTACCGGATTCTTTGGCGGAATGGCCGGCTGTGCGATGATCGGCCAGTCGGTGATTAATGTAAAATCTGGCGGGCGCGGACGTTTATCTACGTTCATTGCCGGTATTTTTTTAATGTTTCTCATTATTGTACTGGGTGATCTGGTTGTTCAAATCCCCATGCCTGTTTTAGTCGGCATTATGATTATGGTAAGTATCGGAACATTTGATTGGAGCTCCTTTAACTATTTAATAAAGGCTCCACGTACAGATGCCATCGTGATGTTAACTACTGTTATCATCGTCGTCTACACCCATGATTTATCCAAAGGAGTTCTTGCCGGAGTGCTGTTAAGTGCTATTTTCTTTGTAATAAAAATTTCAACTGTTAAAATTTCCAAAGACGGTAATCGTTACAGCATTCATGGGCAGCTCTTTTTCGCTTCCATCGATGGATTTGTTGATTACTTTAAAAAAGCGAATATCCAGAGTAAAAAAATCCAGATTGATTTCTCTGACAGCCGCGTTTGGGATGATTCTGGTGTCGGCGCCATTTTAAAAGTATCGGAACTGTTAAAATCCAAAGGAATTCAGGTGGAGCTTGTCGAACTGGATAGTTCAAGTAAAAAAATAATGGATAAATTAAATGGGGTTCTATCCTCACATTAAAAGGAGAGATATTTCATGTATAAACATATCTTACTTGCTTCAGATGGTTCAGAAAACGCGGTGCGTGCTGCTCAAGAAGCGGTTAAAGTGGCTTCATTTGATAAAGAATCCGTTATTGACGTGGTGTATGTCATTGATATTGAAAAATCAAAGTCAGATGTTCTCCATGCAAATTCCAGTGAAGCCGTTGACTTAGAACGCCGTAAAAAGAATTCGAAAGTCATCCAGGTTCTAAACCAGGCAAATGCAGCCTATCAAACAACGATTCTGCGTGGAAAGCCCGGTCCCGAAATTGTTCAGTACGCCAATCAGCAAAAAGTAGATATGGTTATCATCGGCAGCCGCGGTTTAAATACGCTTCAGGAGATGGTTTTAGGAAGTGTCAGCCATAAAGTGATGAAGCGGGTGAACTGCCCGGCGCTGATAGTAAAGTAATCTAATACAGCAGCTGATGTTTTCAACTATGCCACTATGACCAAGGGTTAACAAATAATGAATTGTAGGATATAGTTATTTTTCGATATTTAATTAGCAAAAGAATTAATTTTCAAACAAAGGATGGAATTGGATGAAAAAAAGATTTTTTTACGGTCTGATAATTATTTTATTTGTTATCCTTGCCGGGTGCAGCGATTCAGAGGAGCAGTCGGATAAAACTGCTGACAAAGCTTCTGATGACGAAATAAAAGAAACCACAGAAGACAATAGTGAATTAACAGAACAACTGAAGAAAGAACTGGATGAATTAGATGATGGGCTGCCGAGGGACGCAGCGGAATTCTTACTGGAGGAATTCGGAGAAACTGCCAACGTGGATTCCACACTCGTTTCAGATGATTTTTATATACTGGATAAACGAGAAGCTGATGGTAAGTTAATGCGATTTTATGAGGAACCGCGTCATTTAGTGTCTGAGATTGCCCAATATGATGATGACGGAGGAGAGACAAACGGGCTGTCTGTAAACATGCTGGGAGATATCGAAGCAGATTCGGAAACAACTTATATAGAACGTTTAAAGGATACGAAAAAAATACTTGATTTTTTATTTGCCTATAGTGATCAGGAATATGATATTCATACAGTGATATGGTCCTATCCGATAAAAGGTCATGCCGCTATGGAGCAATATGGAAGTATCAGCAGCACCATCATAGCCGAGAGAATAACAAGAGAGCAATATGAAAATGAATGGGAATCCGTTGATTTTGATCATATAACGATGGATGAGATACGTGATATGGAAAATACACCGATTGTCGATAATAGTCTGCTCTACCCTTTTACAGACCGGCTTGACCGGCACGATGTTCTCGGGCAGACATATGAAGTTAATGATTTAAGTGTTACGCTGGAAGAAGCAGAAAGATTAGATGAATATGACGGTGTATCTATTGATGAATTTTGTGCTGCAGAAGATGAAGATCGTAGCTGCAATTCTTTTATAAAAGCAAACTTTGTCATTAAAAATGACCGTGATTATGATATGGCTGGTTTTTCAACATTTTTGTTTGGTTTGAGCTGGACAATGGATGATGGTCAGATCCAAGAGACCTCTCCCTTAACTGATACAGCGAATGGATTTGATTTCCCCAATTTGGAGTATGATATTTTTCTACCTTCCGGTGAGGAGAGAGCGTTTGAGGTAGTCTTTGCTGACTATAATGATGTTGAGCACGTAACCATCAACTTTAACAACTATGTATTTGATGAGGTTAATAACACCAGCAATGATTCGATGGGGCCGATGGATCAAGACCTTAATTTGTCCTGGCTGCTGGAAGAAATTTTATAAAACATATAAGGATAGGTTTCACTTTTCTCCTCGTTTAAGTGTAAATCTATCCTTTTTTTGATAAAATGAAAGTCTGTATTTTTAATAGTTTGTATAAGTTACATTTCAGTTAATTAAAATAAAGGAGATCACCATGACACCTACGCTTATACTTGCACTTATTATTTTTTTCATCACACTTATTTTCGTCATTTGGCAGCCTAAAGATTTAAATATTGGCTGGTCTGCAACAGGCGGAGCAATTCTTGCCATTGTATTTGGAGTTGTCGAATGGAAGGATGTTCTGGAAGTAGTTGGCATTACCTGGAATGCTACCTTAGCCTTTGTGGCCATTATTTTAATCTCCTTAGTTTTAGATGAGATTGGCTTATTTGAATGGGCTGCACTGCATATGGCGAAAGCAGCCAAAGGAAACGGCCTGAAAATGTTTATTTACGTCGGTACATTAGGCGCAATCGTAGCCGCGTTATTTGCCAACGACGGAGCAGCCCTTATCCTGACACCAATCGTACTGGCTATGGTTCAGCACCTGCATTTTAAAGCACATATGATTTTTCCGTTTATTATCGCCGGAGGATTTATTGCTGATACAACCTCCCTCCCTTTTATCATTAGCAATCTGCTGACAACTCCCACAGCTAAAGCAGTGGGGTTCTAAGGTACTCATACACTTCTTAACAGTGCCCTGATCTTTCTATAAAAAAGAGTTTCCACTGAAATACTGATGTATATTCTCTTAAAACATTTACGGACGTATTGCGAGGTTGCAAGGCACTTCACCAAGTCAGCCTGAAAAGACCTCTTGTGTGCTTGTCGTTCCGCTTCTCTTGGACGTTGTCATGACCAATCAGGTTTGTTTTTTAAGCGATAAACGAAAGTATTGTTTTACTTCCCTTCTGTTTTAACCGTTCTATTTCAGAATGATGCAGTTCTATAAAACGATTCCATTTAGCATGGCATAAATCGATATCAACAGCATCAAGGGTTTCATTTGTATTAGCTATTAAAAAGGCGCTATATAAATCACGTTGTATACGAAATTCTCCAAAATCATTCCAACGTTCTGAAAGTTGTTTCTTCTCGTATTTTCCTGTTACATGATTAAACTGACTAGCTTTGATCGCATAAGTATCTACCTTCTTCATCTCAATTTTCCGATAATTCAATTTTCGTTCTATAATAGTGAGCAGCATTGCGGGGGCGCGCTTAGCAATGGATTTTCCAAACCGTTTTTTTTGATTAATCTTTCCGTTCGTGTTATTTCGTGTCGTATTTTTCGCGCGTTTTTGTAATGATTGAAATCGCATGGTTTCTACTCGAATATCGGAACCAAGAGAAAGTATATCGTTTGCTAGTTTCTCATGAGACATTTTTCGCCTGCCAGCAGCTTTGCGATAGTGTTCTTTCTGTTTTTCACGCAGCCTTTCATATCTTTTGGAGTAATTCCAAGTTAATCTGCCTTTTTTGATGGTTCCATTTTCATGAAAGTTGTTCGGATTGGTGCTTCGTTTAGACCTATCCATTTTGCGTTGGATTCTTCTTAGTTCTTTTTCATCATGGTGACACGCTGGAGCAAGTTCACGAAGTTCGACTTGGTTGTCACTGCTAATCGCAATCGTAGATGTACCAATGTCTAATCCAATACGTTTTGTTTCGTCATTAGCAACTTTTCTATTTCTTTTGGCTGGTGGATAACCTTCTTGAATAAGTTGAACAAAATAGCGTGTTTTTCCACGGATTTCTCTTTTTAGAATACGCACATATTTTGTTCTGTCCTTAAGAGCTAAATGGGCATATTCATCATCATCCTTAGGAGAAACCGGCATGCACAGCCAATTTTTTGGTTTAGGTATTCTCTTGGTTGGTTTATCGCCCCAAAGAATTTCTCCTTCTCTATATCTCAATCCAGTTTGGTTTGATTTGTTTTCTATAGAAATATCATCGTTTGCATGTTTGAAATGTACTTTTTTGGCTTTTCCAAAATGAAGCTTTTCAACAGTTTGAAAAGCCCTTGTTGCTAGTTTCTGAGCCTCCAAACTGCCAATGTGTTCTTTGAATTTATGTTGGGCTTTCTTTATAAAATGATGGATTCCATATGCAGAAAAGCCATATTCTAAACGGATATCCGCTAATTTCTTTTGACGTTCTTTCGATTTAGGTTCATTCAGCAATGCGCGATAACGCTTATCACTTTTCACTGTTTTATGTCGTTTCAGAGCTTCCCCCAGACAAGCATTATAGAGCATTCTTGCGATGTTGAATTTCTTTTCCAATCGATGCTGTTGCCAAAGGGGTATATGCAAAGGAAATTCAATCGTATAACTTGGTGTATGCTTTCTTGTCATAGGTCCCACTCCCCTCTCGTTTCGTTATTTCGGTTTCGTCTTCATACGAACTGTCGTTCCGTTCATTGTATCAAACAAACGTTCTTATTAAAAGCTATTTTCTATAAAAAAGGAATTCATTTTATTTAAATTTTAAGATCATCTCTCTATCATCCCACCTCTAAAGTAAAAAGATATGATTTATCCAAATTAAAGGAACCAGCGGAAGCAATCAAGGATAGGTAGCTCTTTCGTTTATCCTGGTATGTTCTTGGCTTATTAATTATTGGATACTTTACAAGTGAATGGATACATATTCCTGTTTCCATCATTGCCGGCTTGATTGCAATGATTTTTATACTTTTAGCAAGACGCAGTCCGGCTGTCCATGCAAAGAATGTAATTACAAACGCTCCATGGAATATCGTTATCTTTTCTATTGGTATGTATGTCAATCTTAAAGTACTCTCCCCATAGTATTTTTATCCCTTTTTGTGACAGCACATGCAGCCAGACCAAGGTAGCGAGCGAGCCTATCGGCGTAATTTTCGGCCCTAAATCAGATCCGATGACATTTGCATAAATAAGTGCCTCTCTTAGAATCCCCGTTGTATTTGTTTCCGCTATAGCAAGCGCATCAATCATCACCGTAGGCAAATTATTCATTACAGATGACAGGACTGCTGCGAGAAAGCCCATGGCAAACGTGGCAGCGAATAATCCTTGATCAGCAGCAGCCTGAATCAGGACGGCAAGGGCGGAGGTGAGGCCAGCGTTTCCCAATCCATATACATTGGTATTATTTTAACTTTCCCTATTCTCTTTATTACGCTGCTCGGACTGTATCTGACTCTGGTTATTTTTTAAAAAATCCGCTAATAAGAAATCCAAACACCTTCAAAAAAGTGTTTGGATTTCTTATTAGATTCAACAATTTCTTTTCAAAAGAGCAGCTTTTTTGATGAATCAATTTCATATTTTCATTTACACTACAATTTAAAAATAATCCCCATCAACGAATAAATAATCACGGTTGAAAAAACAACCGTCATATGAATCAAGGAATAAATAAACATTGATTTTGCCCATTTTTCTGAGTCCATTCGCTGATAGCCAAAAACACTCAACATAAGCCAGCCGAGACTCATTATAAGAGATACAAGCATCAGCCCGACACTTAATGAGCTCAATAAAAAGCTGATACCAAACATCACGATTAAATAAATATTCGTCTGGATATAAGTCCGTCTGACTCCTTTTACAACAGGAAGCATCGGAATTCCAGCTGCTTGATACTCCTCATGTCTTCGAATTGCGATCGAATAAAAATGCGGCATTTGCCAAATAACTGCAATAACAAAAAGACCTAAAATCGCCGGATGCGTAATATCCGGATACATCGCAGCCCACCCGATTAAAGGAGGCATCGCTCCAGAGATACTGCCGATTTCTGTATTATATACGGTTCTCCGCTTACTCCACATCGTATATGGGAAAACATAAAAAAACAGTCCCAGAAAGCCTAATAGCCCTGCCAGCGGTGTTGTCAAACAAAGCAGGATAATTCCAGCTACAGCCATGATGATACCGAGCCATAGCACTGTTCCAGGCTTGATTTCCCCTGTAACTGTCGGCCGGCCTTGTGTTCTTTTCATAATTGCATCGATTTCCCGATCGTATAAATTATTGAAAGCTCCAGCTGCTCCTATCACGAAAATAGAACCTAAAAACGCAAATAAGATTTCCAAGAGCTTGTCTGTAATACTAATCTGGTACGTGTATAAAGACAATGTTAATCCTGCAAACATCGGAACCAGGTTGGAGCGTATAATACCTGTCTTCACTGTTTGCGAAAGTATCTTTAATAATGGCGTTTTTTGATTTTGTCCATTGATTGTTTCTGCCATTTCGAATCTAATCCCCTTTTAACTATCTATCTGAAATGAATACCTTTGCTTTAAATAAGGATAAAGCAAGAAGTAATAAATTTTAAGCACTATGAAAAATATATACCATACACCATTTTAATTCCAGTGAATTTGTTTGTATAGCAGGTTTTATTAAACAAATTTGTGAACATTAGACGAACGCGTTTTTATAATGTTCTCATTTTTGTTAATGAAATCCTGCCATAGTGGGTTTTATTATTTCCGGAAATACATTAAGAAGAGCAAATACCACTATCTGATATTTGCCCTTCTTTACTCTTCACCCTATAACATTCCCTGCTTTTCGATGCTTTACCACCGTGACTATACCAGCAATAAGATAACCAATACTGCCTAAGATTCCAATAATTCCTAGAACTAACGTCAAAAGAACACTTAATCCTCCTAGCACAATCAGCAGAATCCCTGTAAGCTTGACTCTTATTTTTTTCGTTAAAAAAACGGCAGCGACAATGCCTAACAAGGCATAGATAATCGAAATAATAATCACAAATGTTATGATGCTGCTAAAAATTTCTATCTGTTCTTCCAGTGTTATTCCTCCAAGATCATCTCCAGCCGCTTGCAGATTTTCCTCAATATATTCCCGGAATTCTCCGTCAGATTCTATGTTGCCAAGCATACTGTAGGAATTCATTGCCAAAAGAGCATATGATAGAATAGCAATGATAATAAACACAATACTGACATTATATTTTACTTCTCCAGTTCTCAAAATTTGCACCCCCTGTTTGTACATATTATAAATTATGTAAGTTTCATTTCAGCTCCTTCCTCTATATTAAATCATATACTGGAGGTTTGAAAAGAATGTAGCGAGGGTTATGTGTTTTTTCTTCCTTTAGATTATTCGGGTGTGAAAATGAAAAACCTTATACGAATGAATCTGCGAATTAGCCGATTCTTTTCGTATAAGGCTTTCCTCTTTTATTGAATTATTTTTAGTTTGCCTCTAAATCCTCAATCGAATCAATATCCATGTATTCAGGAACGACAAGACCAATTTTAGCGCCTTCTAAATTAGGTCCTAAATCTTCAAAGTTGTCCTGATTCGCTTCATAGAATTCACTATGTGTTAATGGTAACCAGGCAGCTAAAGTAGCATCGACATCGCCAGAAGCAACCGATTCAAAAACAACCGCTACATCTACCTCCGTTACGGTCACTTCAAAACCATGCTGTTCCATTGCCGCTTTTACGACGTTGGAAGAAGCACGCTCTGAATCCCATGGTGTAGACGCAAGCTCTATTTCAGCACCGTTTCCTTCATTGACTCCTTCTGCCCATGCATCTACTCTGTCTTGATTATCCTCTACCCATTGTACCGCTACATCTTCAATATCTTCACCAGTTTCTTCTGCTTCATACATAATTTCTTCCATATCCTCTACTTCCCATTCAAACTGGTCAATAAATTGATAAGCATCTGGATTATCGTCTTCCAATCCCAGTCTTGCTAAAGAATTAAGCGTTTCTTCTCCCCCATAAATCTCTTGAGGATCTTCCAGGTACTTCATATCTGGATAAAGCGCAAACATCCAATGCGGATTCCATCCAGTAATAACGATTGGTTCTTCATTCTCAATAGCTGTTCCTAACTCAGACATCATTGCTCCGGTAGATGACATCTCCACGTCCCAGCCATCTAAATTCTCATATTCTTCTAGAGCATTTTCCGTAGCTACAGAAATCCCGGCTCCGGGTTCAATACCAATAATCGTATAATCTACCGCTTCACTGTAATTTGTTTCGCCGTCCTCTCCAGTAGATTCATCATCAGAACCTCCACAAGCCGCAAGTAAGAATACAGCTAAAATAGAAAGAATAAATCCAAGTCCCTTTACTTTCTTCATCATAACCATTGCTCCCCTTTCTAAAGTATGTAAAATAAGCCTATATCCTCTTTTAAAAGGAATTTTTTCATGACAAATTACATTCTACCTTTCTATCACAACTCCTTCAAATGGCGTAAGCCGGCAAATAATCGGATAAATCAGCAAATAGTTGAATCTTTTATACCTCATCATACAAAAGCATACGTTTAGTACTTATATCTTATATTTGAATCTTTTTATTTAACTCACAAAAAATTCAGCCTTTTAATCATTTCAAGAGTGCAGCGCTTATTTCTTAAAATCTCTTAGAAACCTTAGCTTACATTATTCCTCTGGACGAAAGCCTTTGTTGTATTTATTAGGAAACTAGGAAAATCTAATAACTATCCTAGCTAACTAAAAACAGCAGATAACTCATCTGCTGTTTTAATGGATTTACTTTCCTAGTTAAAATGCTGCTTTTTATACCAGGTTATAAACACTACTATTCCCACTGCCATCCAAATCACTGGTACCGTTAAATAACAAAGAAACGGCTCCTTGTTATAGATCTGGTCAATTCCATAATGAATATGATAATTTGGAAAAATAGCTAACCAGGGCATCCCCTCCCGGCTGCTATTCATCAAAAGACCTTCCAAGAAAAAATAGAATATCATGATTGGCGATCCATAAAGACTGACTTCAATTGTGTTCTTTGTTTTTATTCCTAAAAAAGTACCTGCGACTAACATTATCATTATAATAGGCAAAACAAGTATAAATAGTTGCAAATGAAACAGCATATGATTTCCATAAAGTACAAAGAAAAGAATCAATATGAGGACCGTTGTCATAAATGTTATCATCATTTTAGAAAACAGAATTTCTTTTAGCGAGAATCCAGCCTGCTTCAAACGCCGGATGGTTCCTTGCTCCTTTTCTTCTACTACTAAATTCCCCTGCATCAGCAATGTCAGCATCCCAAAAACAAATGCAAACACAAACGAAATCGGAATTTCCCCGTGTGGGAGCAAGGCAAACAACGAAATCAAAATAGCACCTGTAATCAGGTTAAAGAGCACCTGCCCATTCCAGCGCAAATCACAAATGTCCTTATAAAGCAATGCTCTGAAGCGATACAAATACCCCATTTTTTCATTTTTCATCATAAATGGATCAACTCTTTCAGCTTACTATAGTTTCCTTTTGATAATGGAATGGTGCTTTTCGATGGATTATCCAGACTGAGACTATAGCTGTTTTTGCTCCAAATAATAATTTCCCGTACCCGCTGCAGGTTAACCAGATAGGATCGGTGACAGCGAAAAAATCCCAAAGGCTGCAGCCGATCTTCTAAACTTTTTATTGTATTGGACGAAGCAAATTCCTCATTATTCACAAAAAGATATGTCTGCCCATCACGTGCCTCTATATAATCAATTTCAAGCGGATTAAAGAGAATAATTTTATCCTCTATTTTTGCACTGATTTTATCCAATTGCACCTGCATTCTTGTTGTTTCTTCCTCAGGTTCTTCTTCCGCCGTATTTTCAGCATCTTCTATATCCTGCTCCAGCTGCTGAACGCCCCGTTCGGAATATCGATAAACCGAGCTGCCAAGTCGAATGGCTTCTTCCAAGGTCGGCGTAAACAATACTACTGCTGCACCTTTATCCGCTAAATGAAACAGCAGATTATGAAGCACATGCTTGGATTGAAGGTCCAATCCAAGAGAAGGATCTTCAAAAATATATACTTCCGCCCGCTGAATCAATGCGGAAGCAAATAACAAACGCTGCTGTTCAGACAATGTCAGCTGTTTTGTTTTCTTCGCTGCACAATGCTGCAATTCACATACATTTAAAACGAATTCTAAATCTGCCTGATGCTGATATAATTTGCACCAAAATAGAAGCATCTGCTTCACGCTTAACCGTTTATATAAACCGTCCGTCTGCTGAAACAAATACACATTTTGAAATCCGCCTTCCGGTAAGGTAACCGCTTCTTTTTTGATATGATCCGGATGATTTAATACAGAAAACAAGCGTCCAATATATTCGTTTTCACACTGAACAGCAATGATATCCCCTTGTTGAACAGTCAAGCTCAACTCCGGCAGCAGGACTGTATTTTGTTCAATTTTTCTTAGCTTGTTAAAAGACATTACCATCCAAACGACTCCTTTGTTCGATCCGTTATCTTAGTTTCAATATTATAGGAAACATCCTCATTTAACCATTATTTTAATACTTGCCCGAATCTCCGTTTGAGCTTAAAGAGGCTAACAAAAACGAAAGAGCAACAATCAGAGCAATGCTGATAAAGCCGGCAGGAATAAACCACCCGGGAGCTTCATACTTTGGCAAGGCGGGAATAGCCTGGGACAAAGGCTCATAGATAACCAGAAATGGAATAACCGCAAACAAAATCATCAGTACAGCTACACCTGTCTGTTTTATTTTTTTCATCATGTATCTTCTCCTTTTTAAAATTTGAAATAGATGAAGGAATATCTAAATATTTCTGTTTCTAACCAAATTCAACGGTCTTTCCACTTTAACTTTAAGAAAATGGATTCAAGTTAGGAAGATATTCCAAAAGATTGACACCATAATGAAAAGCTGCCCCCAATGCAACAGACCATGCTCCTATACCGATTGTCTGCCAAATACTCACATATGATTTTTTTGCTCCTGACGCAATAGATATTGCTGCACATACGTGATAACAAATAATCGGACCAGCAAAGGATAAACCTGCAACTCCATATTTATTGAATATATTTTGTGCACGGTTTTTCCGTTTACTTCCTTTATTTTTCTTTCCAGCTATTTTCTTCCGCAAACCAGAAATAAGCCAAATAAACACCATGACAGACAACCAATTGCCAAATGCACCAATCAGGACAACCTGCATACTTGGAAAACCAAATACAATCCCAATTGGAATGGCTACATAGGATTCAAAAAAAGGCACAATAGAGATAAGAAACACACTTACATACTGCACCCATGTTTCTGCTTCCATCAGCTTAACTAGTAAGTCTTGAAAAAACTCCATAAAATAATTCACTCCTCATTTGTTTGTTGTTTCAAGCATATGGGAGAAGTAGTGTTGCAGCATTAAATTCCGGATGAAGAGAGGGAAAACAGGACGGAGCGGAAGCTGGATTAAGATGAATGGTACTCGTTTTTTTATGAAAGGCGGTTGGGTGACTCCATTCTCTGTAAGAAGGCAGTACAAAATAAAATACTAATAAAGCTAAATCAAATAGGATTAGCAATCCCTTTATGAAATATGTAATAAGTGCCGTTCTGGTAAATTTCAAATTCATCCAATAAATTCACAAAAATAAAAGAGAGACTGATATCAATCATCAATCTCCCTTTATATAATAATTAAGATATTTCTTTTTGCAGCAATTCTACTTCACTTTTAGGAACTTTTAAGAAGATGCTTAAACCGACACATAACATAAAGTTAACAGCTAATCCCCATAAGCCGCTAGCAATACCTAAAGGCTGCTGACCAGTAAATGCCATAACCGATGCGATAATCGTCCCTGCAAGCATACCTATAAACAATGCATGACGATGAAGCTGTTTCCAGTAAAGCCCTAAAAGGAAGGCAGGAGCAATTTGAATCAACAATTCAAATTTCAGAATAAAGATACGATACAAGGTTGCCGGCGGATACCAGGCAATCAAAAGTAAAATAATAACAAGGACAACGCCCGTTAATTTACCGACTAAAATTTGTTTCTTATCACTGGCACTTTTATTGATATAGCGTGCATAAATATCTTTAGAAATAACCGATGACAAGGTAAGTAATACCGAATCCGCAGTAGAAATAATCGCAGCTACAATTCCGCCAAATAACAGAACCATCGCCCAATAAAAGAAAGGATTTTGCATCGCGATATGGTTAGCCATCATTCCCACTAATTGTTCCGAATCTCCCTCACTCAAGCCCGGAAAAGCTTGAATACCGATAATTCCAATGATAAAAACAAAACCGGAAGTAACAAAAGGCATCCACGCCATCCAGGATAATGATTTCTTTAATGATTTTTCACTTTTGGCAGCAAAAATTCTCTGGATTGCATGGGGATAAATGGCCGCTCCGATCATAACGAGAATCAGCATACTGAACCAGCTTACAAGCCCATTGCTATCCGGCACACCAAGTTTCTCCGGTGAAATCGTTGCAGCATATTCTGTTGCAGAAGGCAAACCGCCAAAGTAAATCATGGAGCCAATCAGCAGCACGGCCACCCCAAATAGCAAGGCAATTCCCTGCATCGTATCCGTATAAGCTACAGAGCGCATTCCCCCAAGCCAGCCATAGATAATCATTACAGTAACGAAAAATACCACAGCAGCCTGATAGGGAATGGTTCCTCCGGTCAATCCGCTGACGCCATGTCCAATAGCAATAATCTGCTCTAATAAATAATTGCATAATCCATATAGCATTAATAAGGAGGCGAGCAGTGTAACTGCTTTTGATTTAAATCGCTTATCAATATAATCTGACGGAGTAATAAATTGATGTTTTTTACTCAGTGCATAGAGCCTCGGAGCAAACATTAAATACCCCACTACGATTAAAATAAAAAAAGTAATGGACTGCATCCACATAAAACCCATCCGATAGGCAGTCGGCGCATAGCCAACCACTGTATTTCCGCTATACTGCGTTGCAAAAAATGTAAAAAACAATACAAAGACGCTAAGGTTCCCGCCGCCTAAATAAAACTCTTTATTCGATTGATGAAGCCCTCTGTTTCTCCAATATGTAATAAAACCGATAAAAAGCATGAGAAAACCATAGAAAAGCATAATAATAATACCAGAAGTTCCTGAAAATGCGAGATCGCTCATTGTTTCTCTTCCTCCTCCTGCATTTCTTCCTCATCGGTCATGTACCAGCAGTGCTTTAAAATAAGCGTTAAAACAATGGATATGATAAGAGAAACTCCCAATATAATCCAAGCCCAATAAGGCAACCCTAAAATAAACGGTTCATAAGACCCTGTTGGCAAATACCATGGCACACTAAAAATAAGCAAAACAATTAAAATAACCCAAATTTTCCAATTTTTAATCGGTTCCTTTTTTTGCGTCATTCTTTTCCCTCCTATTCTTCTAATTTAGCAAAATAAATTTTTTCACAATTAGAACATTTCAAAGATAGTTAAATTTAACTTTATAAAAATCCATTCATTATGTCAATCTGAATCGAGTATTTTTTATGAATTATGAAAATTTATTTTCCAGTTAATTCCTTGGACATTCTTTTTACTAGAATTAACTTCTAGCACACTACCTAAATAATCTTTGGCTAAATGATTTAAATCGGCTCTTTCGGAACTATACAATCGTATTATGTATAAATTGTTCAAGAAGACCCGGCTATTCACTAAAAAAGGAACCCCCTCACAGAGATTCCTTTTGTATTTTATCCATCAAAAACCGCATCCCCCTGCTAAACGCAGCAGGCACAATAGACATATGGTTCTCCCCTTCCGGTGCAAAAAAAGCTGTTTTTAAATCTTTATTGTACTCAGAAAGATTTTCATACATGGCAAGACCGTTTGCATACATTTGCTTGTTTTCAACAGGCTCTGCAGCAATAAACAATCCCTTGACATATTTATCATTGATATTTGTTTCATAGGGTAGAATCGCCTGCTTATTCCACCATATGGAAGGACTGCAAGCGAAATAATGGCTGAAAAGGCGGGAACGCTGAAATAATGTATATAAAACAAATAAACCGCCAAGTGAATGTCCAAAGATTGTTTGCTTCTGCTGATTGGTTTTATATTTTTTATCGATAAATGGGATTAATTCCGCTTCTAGAAAATCCATGAATTTCTCTGCTCCGCCATGCTCCGGCCAAGAAGACCCGTCTGGCCTTGCCGGCAGCTCTAACTCTGCAGCAGGTGGAGTAAAATCATATACCCGATTAGAATGAAACGGCTCCCCGCCCTCATATTCTATACTAACTAACAGCATCGGCTCGATCCCTGTCTTCTCTGAGCGCCTGCTTTGCAGCTTTATCATTTCACTGAAAAGCGTGCCATAAGCATTTCCATCCAAAATATACAACACAGAAAATCCGTTGTTTGGAACCGGCTGCTCCGGGATGAAAACATTTATAATATAAGGGTAATGCTTTCCAGAAAACTGAAATCTTTCGTTGCGATACATGGAATGACTACCTCCTGTGATGAGTTAGTAAAGCTTTCTTATTGAAGAAATCCTTCTTCAAAAATGTCCAATAAATACTCCAGTGTTGCCGGGTCGCTGTAGCTTGCCTCTTGTGTATCAATTTCGATTACCTGATTATTTTCCACTGCCGGAATTGACTGCCATGTTTCACTTTTTGTAAATTCATTCTCTCCGCCCATACTGCTTAAAACGATAAAATCTCCAGCAT
Organism: Oceanobacillus oncorhynchi; assembly: GCF_000821065.1. Classification (GTDB taxonomy): domain Bacteria; phylum Bacillota; class Bacilli; order Bacillales; family Amphibacillaceae; genus Oceanobacillus; species Oceanobacillus oncorhynchi. The sequence continues at coordinate 2,776,600 of NZ_CDGG01000001.1, read as the reverse complement.
ATTCTGGCAGTGTCTCCTGCGATAAGTTGTAATAGCCATCAGCAAGCGCATCCTCCTGCACTTTTTCAGGCATCTCCAGCTCCATTGTCTGGTATAATATTTCTGTCCCGCGGGCCCAATTATCTCCAAAGACAGCGAAATTTTTAGAATCTGTTTCAAATACAGATACGGAAACATCTTCCCCGTGCTTTTCCTTTATCTTGTCACCGACTGCTTTCGCACGTTTAGTGAAGTCATCCACCCATTCCTGTGCTTCTTCCTCTTTATTTAGAAGCTTACCAATCTCTATTTGCTGCTCCAGATAATCCAGCTTTCCCCATGTATAAATAACAGTCGGAGCAATCTTTTCTAACTCATCCAGATTCTCCATATGTGATCCAGCGATAATTAAATCCGGTTCCAGCGCCAAAATACCTTCTGGATCATTTTCCGAAACTATTTCTATATTTGCCATCTCTTCTTCAAAAAGCGGACTCGCTTTTGTCCATTCATCGACCCCTACTAAATTTCCGTCTAAAGCGAAGATATTCGGTCCATTTGAAAGTGCAACAATTCGCTGCGGTTCAGCAGGTATTTCCACCGGACCTGTTTCTGATTCATACGTAACGGTTTCATTTGATGCTTCTTCTTTCCCGTCATTTTGTTTACCGTCTGACTGATTGCTGCAGCCTGTAATAACTAGACAAAGTAAACATCCAAAAAGAAATAGTAACTTTTTCATTTGTTTTCCCTCATTCTATTTTTATTATTTTAAATTATTAATCTTTCAGTCTCGCTAATAAATATAAAAAGTATGGTGCTCCAATTACAGCGACGATAATCCCAGCCGGTACTTCCGGCTGTTTAATGAATCCGCCGATCATATCTGCTAAGAGCAGTAGCAATGCCCCCATGAATCCTGACACCGGAATTACATACTCATGCTTGTCTCCAACCAGCTGTCTGCTGAGATGCGGAGCAATTAGTCCAATAAATCCGATGCCACCGCTGACAGAAACGCTCGCTGCTGCAAGACCGACAGCGGAAGCCAGTAACACACGCCGCTCTTTTTCTAAATTTGCTCCTAACCCAATGGACGTTTCTTCCCCTAAGTGGAGAATATTCAGAACCGTTGCTTTGGAATAAACAAACGGTATCAGGATAACAAGCCACGGAAGTAATGCTAGAACAAACTGCCAATTAGAGCCCCATATGCTTCCCGCAAGCCAGGTTGCTAGAAATTGATAGGTTTCTGGGTTCAATCGCAGTGTTAATACAATCATTAACGCATTGATACCGGCTGCAACTGCAATTCCTGTCAATACCAGCCGCATCGGCGAAATTCCCTCAGACCGCTTGTAAGAAAGCAAGTAGATGATAAGGGCAGCACCTGCTGCTCCAAAGAAAGCTAAAAACGGCATCAGAAAGACAGATATTGTTGTTGTTACTGCAAAGAAGGATAAAAAAAGCATAATGGATAAACCTGCTCCAGCATTAATCCCAATAATTCCGGGATCTGCCAATGGGTTCCGAACAATCCCCTGCAGCACGGTTCCTGAGATTGCAAGTCCCATTCCTACCAGCAAAGCAATAATCATACGCGGCAAGCGAAAATCAAATAAAATAAGCGCCTGCTGCTCTGTACCTTGTCCAAATAAAGTAAAAATAACCTCTTTCGGTGTTAAGTAAATGCTCCCTGTATTTAAGCTGATAAAAAATATGATAATAATCAGAAAGACTAAGATAACACTGACCAGCCCTGCTCTTCTCGCTTTTCTGACTTGGCTATGCTGTTTGTTTTTCTGTGATGTCATACCAATCCCCCGCCCTTTCTTGCTAAGTATAAAAAGAAAGGTACGCCCAATAAGGCAATTAAGGCACCAACCGGCATTTCATGAGGAGGGCTGATGATACGTGCTGCTAAATCCGCTAACACAACCAGTAACGCACCATAAATGACCGTTCCGGGAATAATCCAGCGGTAATCGTACCCAAACAGCCAGCGGACCATATGCGGTACAATCAATCCCACAAAACTCACCGCGCCGACGACAGAAACAGCCAGACCAGCTAATACAACAATAATCAAGGCAGCAGTTAATTTAATGCGTCCAGTTTTCGTACCCAGCCCAACCGCAACTTCTTCTCCCAGGCTCAATAATGTAATTGAGCGGGATATTATCACTGCAGCGATAACTGCCAGCAGCAGCCAAGGTGTAATGATTTGCAAATGGCCCCAGCTTGTACCGGAAATACCGCCTGCATACCAGAATGCTAAATCCTGCCCAATTTCATAATAAAGCGCGATTCCTTCACTTAATGCTCCCAAAAGGGCACTGACTGCTGCACCAGCCAACACTAAACGGATTGGTGTCAGACCATTTTTTGATAAAGAACCGATGCCATATACAATTCCAGCACCAAGTGCAGCACCGAGGAATGAAAATAAAATTATATATACATACGAAAGATGCGGAAAAAATGCAAAACAGCATGCGAGCATAAATACGGCTCCGGCATTTAGTCCGAGCAATCCGGAATCAGCAAGCGGGTTACGAGTCATCCCTTGCATTAATGCTCCAGAAACGGCAAAACAGCTGCCGACAATAGCTGCTCCAAGAATACGCGGAAAGCGTATTTCCCTGATAATTTGATGCTGCTGCAAGTCCGGATCAAATTGAAATATGGCCTGCCAGACTGTTTTCAATGGCATATCCGCAGCGCCAAGGGATACAGCCAGCAGCAAAGATAATAGTAAAAGGAAGCTCCCCGCCGCTAAAACAAGCACATTCCGGACAGGCCGCACGGTTTCTTTGACTTTTTTTAAATCTTCTAGTTCATTCATTGTTTAGTACCTTTCATTGTTTACTTTTACTATTTATCATAAATGCTTAACCTGACACCTTTTGATGGCATGGTTTAGATGAAGCGCATGCCGATTCCGCCTGACATAACTGATACGATAAGCAAATCGGATTCGCACTATGCGGACACCTTGCTATATGTGCATCAATTTGAAAAACCTGCTGCAGATTACCACAGGTCATCACATTCTCTGGCGTACCGTCTGTCACAACCTCTCCATCACGCATCGCAATCATATAATGCGAGAAGCGGGAAGCATGGTTTAAATCGTGCAGAACCATAATAATGGTACGTCCTTCTTCTTTATTAAGGCGCTCCAATAATAGTAAAATATCTAATTGATGTGCCAAATCTAAATAAGTAGTCGGTTCATCCAGCACAAGGATATCAGTTCCCTGCGCCAAAGCCATTGCAATCCACACCCGCTGTCTCTGACCGCCGGATAAAGCACTGATTGCCCGCTCCTGAACTTCCGCTAACCCTGTCACCTCAATTGCCCAGTCAATATATTCGTAATCTTCCTTTCTTAGAGAACCCATCCCTTTTTTATAAGGAAAGCGCCCATAAGAAATTAATTCATATACAGTCAATCCGCCAGGCGCTTCAGCAGTTTGAGGCAGGATAGCCATGCGTTTTGCAATCTCTCTTGTATCGACCTTATGAATCGCCTCGCCCTCTAAAAATACCGCACCGCTTTTCACACTTAAAATGCGGGCAATTGTTTTGATGAGCGTTGACTTCCCACACCCATTCGGGCCGATAATCGTTGTGATTTTATTGGCCGGGATCGAAATGCTGAGGTCTTTGATAATTAACTCATTCGCATAACCGACATCAATTTCATTTATTTCAATTGCTTTCATTGATTCGCCTCCTTTTTTATGACATTTTATTTTCTGATAATGATAATCATTATCATTGATAACGATTATCATTATTGATTAAAAAGATGAACTTGTCAAGATAAATTTTTAATACTCTAACAGCCTTGAATTATCTCTAAACCATCTAAAGCTATTATTATCAATAATTTACACCTAGATTTTATAGAAGGTCCTGAATAAATATGGTAAAATCGTTATAGATTATATGAAAATTGTATTTAAATTAACGGGTAAAAACAATTAGGAATGGATGAGATGGTGATGCAATATGAAAAAACATACGAAGCTTGGGAAGTCAATTTTTTGGTTAGGTTTTCTATTCTTTATGACAGGAATGATGTTTAATGAAAGGATAGGTACGATAACGGACGGTCCAGAGGTCTTCTCTACTTTTTTCTTGCCATTACTTATAACAGGAATAATTATAGTCCTCTTTTCTAATTTCTTTACAAACAAGAAGGTGTAGCTTCTTATTATTGGTTTCATTCCAAACAATCTATTATAAATTTAAGAAAACGAATTGTTCGCACCTTCAGCGAATAATTCGTTTTCTATGTATTAAATGCTCATCGTCTATACACAGGATATCTCGTCAACTGTCAGGCATCATTCATATCTTGACTATTTTTAATAGACAGGTTTCCTTTCCAATATAAAATTATGTCTACCTATCCATTGACACTTTGTCAGTCATCTGTATATACTATCTTCAAAGGAGGTATATAACATGAGAGATGTGAAATTGCCTGAAGTTCGAAAAGCAGAAATCCTGGATGCTTCGATGAAGCTGTTTACAGAAAAAGGCTACCTGCAGACAACTACACAGGATATTATCAACCAAGTAGGAATTTCACGCGGACTGCTTTACTATCACTTTAAAAATAAAGAAGAAATTCTTTATATCCTGGTTGAAAAATCTGTTAAGCCGCTTATCCTGCAGATGGAAAAAATCGTTAACGAGACTTCATTGAGCCCGGCAGAGAAATTAAAACAATTTTTACAAACAACGATTATTCAAGAAGATTCGGTTACAGAGGAAAAAGTCACCCTGCAGGAAACCGTTCAGCTGGAGGAAAACAGATATATGATGGACCGTTTTTATCATAAATTTATTGAAAAGCTGCTCCCTTTATTTACAAAAGTGATAGAGGAAGGAAAAGAACAGAATGTTTTTCAAGTAGCTTACCCTTATGAGACTGCCCATTTTTTAGTAACAGGATATGTTTTTGTTTCGAATGATATCAAGCTAAAAAAACTGGGAATAGAAGAAATGGAAATTTATTTAGAAGCTTTTAAAGGGGTTTTAGCAAAAACGCTGGGGATTGAAGAATCGATTTTAAATTGGTAACCAATGTACCTTACTTCATTGGTTTCTTTTATCACTACGACTGACACTTTGTCAATAGGAGGGAATTTATGTTAAAAGCGAATCACGTCTCAAAAATATACGAAGATGGCACGAAGGCGATTACGGATATCAACCTTCACGTTCAAAGCGGCGATATTTACGGATTTATTGGAGCGAATGGAGCCGGCAAATCCACGTTGATCAAATCAATTGTTGGCATTCACCCATTTAACGAGGGAGAAATCTCGATTGATGGCTATTCTATGAAAAATGACCCTGTTCTTTGTAAGAAAAGAATGGCTTATATCCCAGATACTCCAGACCTTTATGAGCATTTAACCGGCATGCAGTATATCAACTTTATAGCCGACATTTTTGAGGTTAATCTTACGGAAAGAGAATCATCTATCGAAAAATACAGCAGTCTGTTCGAAATGACTGGCAAGCTCCATCACAGCATCGCTTCCTACTCTCATGGAATGAAGCAGCGGATTGCAATCATTGCTGCTCTGGTACATCAGCCATCCCTGTTTATCTTGGATGAACCATTTGTCGGCCTGGATCCAACTGCTTCCTTTCAGTTAAAAAGTCTGATGCAGAAGCATGCAGATAATGGCGGTGCCGTGTTCTTTTCTACGCACGTCTTAGAAGTTGCCCAGAAGCTTTGTAATAAGGTAGCCATTATTCACAATGGAAAGCTTGTCAAAAACGGCTTAATGGAAGAGGTAGCCGGCTCAAAAACCTTAGAAGACATTTTCATGGAGGTTCGCAATGAATCAAAAAATATGGATATTATTTAAAAATAACCTTGCCAACAGCATTCATTTCCATGATTTATTTCGTTCCGGCAAGCAAGGAAATGGAGGAAAAATAACAGCTGTTATTCTGCTGCTTATGGGAATACTGCTGCTTACGTATAATATACTGACAGCCAAAACATTGGTCAGTATTGGCCAGACAGCTATGATTCCGGGATACATGCTTTCCGTTTCCAGCATGATGATGGTTTTCTTATCATTGTTACGAGCGAATGGAACAATCTTTGGCAGCAGCGACTTTAAACAGCTGGCTGCTTATCCCGTCAGTGAAAAAGAAATTTTTATCAGCAAGCTGCTTCACCTCTATTTTTTCAATTTACTGATTGGTCTGTTATTCAACCTGCCAGCTTTACTCGTCTGGGCAGCAAATACTCTTGTCTCACCGGTTTTAATTATGCTGTTTTGCATCACAGCGCTGGCCTCCCCTGTGATTCCAATTTGTATCGGTGTCATTTTTGGAAGTCTCGTTTATCGGATGGCGGCTTATTTTCGGCAAATGAATCTGATTGCTGTCTGTTTATCTCTTTTTCTACTCGGTGCTTTCGGCTATTTTATCATGACGCAATCTAACCAAACAGATAGCATGCAAGATATCGGAACTGCTGTATATAGTCAGATGACAACTATGTATCTGCCTTCCGTCTTATTTCAATTTAACAGTTTGGCAGACAGCTTTTTTATTCTAATTTTTCTCTTTATCAGCGGTTTATTATTTTTAGTGCTTACCTTTTTCGGCAGCAGATACTATCGCAGATTGAACCTGCGCCTTCTTGCTTTAAAAAGCACAAATCATATGAAACCGCGAACCATCAAACAGCGACGTATCTTCGTTGCTTTATGGAAAAAAGAAATAACTGCTTTATTCAGCTCTTACAACTACTTGCTGAACTCGATATTAGGCACCGTGCTGTTAGTTTTTATTAGTATGGCATTACTTCTGTTTGGATTTGAAAAATTAACAACGTTTATTCCGCTTCCTGTTTCTATAGAAACCGTTACCAATCTATTTCCCATGGTTGTTGCAGCAATGCTGTTAATCAGTAATCCGGCAGCTGCTGCACTCTCCATGGAAGGGAATAAAGTTTGGATTTTAAAAACACTGCCCATTGAGCAAAAAAGGGTGGTTCATGCTAAATTAGCCTGTACCTTTTCCCTGCATTTTATTGGTTTTGCTATTAGCATCCTAGCTTATATTATCCGTTTATCTCCAACGATAGAGCAGCTGATCTGGGCCATCCTTATTCCAGTAAGCTATTCCGCTTTTATCACGACATTTGGATTGATGCTGAATTATTTCTATCCACATTTCAGCTGGAAAAACGATATGTATATTGTTAAACAAAGCCCGCCTGTTTTGATAGCAGCATTTACCGGGATGGCATTGATGATCGTGCCGCTAGTGCTTATTTTATTTCAGATACTTCCTTTATTTGTGATTTATCTGGCTCTTGCAGTTTTATTGATTGGTCTTGCTATGCTTTTTTATCAGCGGACCTGCAGGATAAAATTTATCTAAGGAGAATGATGATGAAAAAGGATATCACTGTATTTTTAATCATGTTCGTTATTTTGTTTGGCATTATTCTATTTTTGCCTGATTCCATTCCAATTCATTTTAATTGGCGGGGAGAAGCAGATATTGTAGTTCATAAATTTTTTCTTTTGATCGGGGTGATTATTCCTTACTCTGTTTACTGGCAATTTTTTAGAGAAAAGAGAGATTAATATCTCTATACGAAAAAAGTCTTTCCCTAAAAAATCGGAAAAGACTTTTTTCGTATAGCTATGCTTTCTCATTAGCAGTATTGTTATCTGGCGATGTAAAACTCTCTTCATCCGCCTGCTTCTTATAATAGCGGCGTTCCAGTTTCTTGCTTCGGAAGGTCTTCTGCCCAGGGTGATGAGCTTCTGCAAAGCTGCCGCCGGTCACGTCCTTCACCGTATGCACAACCGTGAATGCATTTTCGTCAATGCTGCTGACCAGCTTTTTCAGGTAGAATAACCGCTGCTTCGGGATGGCGACGTAAATCAGATTTTCCTCGACGCCATCTGCATTTTTCTCTGCTTTTAATACGGTCGTATGCGTACCCAGACTTGTTTGCAATGCATTTTCCACTTCTTTTGTTTTATTGGAAAAAATATGCACCACTCTTTTTGCTTCAAAACCTTCTAATACATAGTCCGTTACCCTTTTTCCAATAAATAGTGCAAGCACCGTATACATGGTGTACACGGGTCCAATCACAAAAATCCCGGCAACGACAACAGACGCATCCAAAACAAAATTGGTTCCTGTCAATTCCCAGCCGAATTTATAGTTTAACATGCGGGCGATGGTCGATGTCCCTCCGGTCGTGCTCCCTGAACGGAAAATAAGTCCAAAGCCGACACCGGTAAATACGCCTGCAAAGATTGCTGCCAGAAGGGGGTCTGGTATACCTGTAGCCAGGTCTTCGAGGATATAAATAAATAATGAAAATAGCGGGATGGTCACAAGCGATTTGATAATCATGTCCTTTGGCAAGTAACGAAAGCCGATCAGAAGAATAACTGCATTCAGAATAAATGTCGTCATGGCAGGCGATATATCTGTTTCATGGTAGATCAGCAGAGCCAGCCCCGGCACGCCTCCCTCTGCTAAAGAATTCGGCATCGCAAAGACTGCTACGGAAGCAGCAAAGAAAAATGTACCGGCAATTAAAAATACATAGTTCTTCATCGTATATTCCTCCTCTTATTTAGTTGTGTGAAGTTCATTTTGAACGGTTATCCTATTTTTATCCTTTAAAAACAGTATCATACCTCAAAAAGATATACCTCTATCGTATCGATAAATGAATTATCTCAGTTAAACAAAATAACCACCCGAAAAAAACCTTTCCCTAAATGCATTAGGAAAAGATTTAAAAAAATGGGCAGAACCCACTCATCAATTAAAACAGACGGCACGTAATTCTGCACTTTAACTGAGATAATCTTCTTATACTGGTTACTTTAACGTACTAAACACTTCTTTTCAACAGCTAAATGGAATTATTTCATTACTTCAGCATGTCTTAAAAAATAGTACTAAACAAAAAAGGAAGGAGAACGCCATTTCTACGCCCTCCTTCTGCATGGTACATATATTAATCGCCTAAATTCACGAGCACTCTTCCCAAATGATTACTTTCTAATACAGACGGCAGCAGCTCTGTTAATTCCTCTAATCCAGCTTCCTTATATACCATATCTTCAAGGTTATCTAATTTTAAATCAGAGGCTAAACGCTCCCAGATATGCTTCCGTTCTGCCATCGGGCAATATACCGAATCAATCCCAAGAAGGGAAACACCCCGTAAAATAAATGGAAAAACAGATGACGGTACATTGACACCAGCTGCCATTCCGCTGACGGCAACACTGCCCCGGTACTGAATTTGCGCCAATAATGCTGCTAACGGCTTCCCGCCTGCTGCATCGATTGCTCCTGCCCATTTCTGCTTATCCATCTTTTTCAGTTCTCCATTATAAACTTCTTTTCTGTTAATAACTTCATCTGCACCTAATTGTTTCAGATAAGCAGCCTCCTCGGTTTTTCCTGTACTGGCTGCTACCTGATACCCTTTCTTTTTCAAGAGGGAAATAGCAATACTTCCGACGCCGCCTGTTGCTCCAGTGACAAGAACAGGGCCATTTTCCGGCTTCAGTCCATTCTCTTCTAATCGCTGGACAGATAAAGCAGCTGTAAAACCGGCTGTTCCTAATATCATGCTTTCTTTTAAGCTCAACCCTTTTGGAAGAGGCACAACCCATTCTGCGGGAACACGTGCATATTCACTATAGCCGCCAAAATGGGAGACACCTAATTCGTAGCTGGTAACAATAACTTTATCGCCTGCTTTATAGCGTTCATCCTTGGAATCAATTACTTCACCGGCTAAATCAATTCCCGGAATAAACGGATATTCCTTTACAATATTTCCATTTGGATGAGCAGCAAGCCCGTCTTTATAGTTGATCCCGCTGTACTTTACATCGACTAGAACATCGCCCTCAGGCAAATCAGAAGGTTCGATTTCTTTTACATTCAAATTTAACTTTTCATTTTCTTTTTCTACGACGAGTGCTTTAAATGTGTTTGCCATGATATAACCTCCATCTAACTATATATTCTAATTGATTTTTCCCTGAATTTAGGTGCTTCAATCCTGTATTGATTTGCTATTTTTATGTGACAGCTTTTCATCTTCACAATGGTATAAAATAGCTTGATGAATAAATTCATTCAATGTATCGTTTCCGAATTGATTGATATATGCTTTAAAGCTTTTATCTTCCTTATACGTATAAGCAATACATTGCAGGATTTCTGTATCACCTATCATAAACTGTTCGAGATAACTTTTCCATTCTAGAACGATTTGCTGTACTTTTTCAGAAGCAGGTGATTCCTCTGAGAGCTTGGCAAACTGCATGAATACATCCTGCATATTCTGATCAAAAGCTTCAAATACAGCAGCTCTTTCTTCTTCGGGAATTTGTTTGATATTTTTTTCATATTCTTGATACTTATCTGTATCCCCATATACATATTTAGCTTCCATTTGATACTGTTCTTTTAATGGCAGCACGCTGCCTTCCTGAAAAATATCCAAGTTAGAGATATCTTTTCCAGAAATAAAATCATTTAAATTGGCTAATGTCCGCTCGAGGTTTTGCTTTTTTATTTGCATCGCTTCATAATGTCCGGCTAAAATCGTCCTTTGCTCTTGTTTTGGCAACTGTATAATCGCCGCTATTTCTTTCAAGGGCAAATCTAGTTCCTTTAACAGCAAAATGGTCCGCAATTTTTTGAGATCCTCCTGGTTATACAGCCGGTAGCCTTTATCTGAATAGCTATAAGGCTTTAATAAATGGATTTCATCATAATAATGCAGTGTTCTTTTCGTTACACCTGTAATGGTAATCATATCTTTAACGGTGTAGTATGGTTTCTTCATCCCAATATGCTTCCACCTCGCTTAATATCTCCTGAGCCGGGAGTGTCGTTGCTTCCACAATGGATTTCCCTGTTTTTTGCAGATAATACTTCACTAAATAATAACCGCATGCATACCCGGCACTATGTGGCACTCCTCCAGCAACCGGTAACCCCTGTAATTTAGCAACTTCATCTCCATAAAGATACGCCATGATTTGCTGTAATCCTGTGATTTCTAAATGCTCTCTCAATACCGGTTTGATAATATGATTCAATGTATCAGCATCTGTTTTGCTGACCCAAGGTCCGATTAAATCTTCCCCATATAAAGAAGTCGCAAAGTTTTCTGCCAGTCCTTCACTGACAATCAATTCCCCAAGATTAATTTTATCATCCCATTTAATAAATTGATAACGGACATTATGATTACATTCATGTGCTAAAGCAGGTTTTAATCTTTTTAACGTATACTCATTTGGAAGCAAGCTTAGAATAATATAGCCGGGAATCCCTCCTTCCCCACTATATCCTTCACTTAGCTGCAAGATTTTGCTGTCCGGACTGCCTAACAAAATCGTAAATAAATATTCAGACACAGGTAAATGGATCTCATGCTGTGTAAATTGGTTTAAGCAGTGTTCCAATGTTTGCTTTAATTCACCCCATAACGCATCAGAGGAAATCTGTTTCATGTCTGATTCAACTTCAGTTGTTATCATCTCCGGTGACAGATGTGCCATATTATTTATTGTCATCACATCAAATCCATTTTCCTCCTCCGCATGGAATGGAATCTGCTGTATTTCCCACTTTTTCTTGTAAGGACCAAGCATCTCCCGTCGATACAACTCTGTTTTTTCTTCTGGTGGACTAGCTATGACCTTCTTATAAATCTTATCCGAACGTAATATGTTGATATTCATTTTATCACACCTTTTCAAAGTTTATTTTTAACTTACAGTATGACGTAACGTGAAGGTCAATATGAAAAGATGAAATAATCTGCTGCATACACATGAAAAATCTCAGCAATAGAAATTACTGAGATTTTTCTTAATTTATAAGACCAAAGTTATTACTTTTGCTATAGGAGCATTTTTTTAAACATCACTTCATCTGCTGCTCCAGCTTACTTATTTTTTCTTCCAGCATTGCAGCTCTTTCATCCAAGCGTTTCACATCGATCAGCCGCTGCACTTTCTCCTCCAGACGGTCTATCTTTGCCTCTAACCTGCTGATGCTGTCCGTTTCATATGAAAATGATTCTAAACGGGTAGTAGAAAAAATAGAGTCAGCATCCTTCTCCTCTACTGCAAAGCAGATAATATAATCTTATCCCGTTACTTCTTTTACAGCCTCCCCAATCCGTTCACTATATTGAGTCTCCAGCCAATCAATCGTAAATTCATTCGCTGCAAATACTGTTAATTCATCTTCGTCCCATTCCACTGTTGTGTTTTTCAGCCATGTATCAAAACTTGGTTTAGATAAGTCACTGCTTAATTTTTCTAAAACTTTTCCCCATATATCCATATTGTCTTCCTCCCTCTATATAATTAAAATAAGACAACTTCTTTCTTTTCATTGCGCTGGTTATAATAGAACTCTGAAATCCTCTCATCTACAAATACCTTATACATCTCCATAAAATCAGGCGCTAATGGATAATCCGGCAATGCAGCTTTATCAATCCAAAAAACCTCTCCTTCATCCGAACTCTTTAATTCACCGGAAAAAGAATTTGTTTTATAAAGTAAAACGACATACCTTTCATCCTGGTTCGTCTGGAATTGCTTCGTTCCGCACAGCACTGGTTGTTTTATATGTAGGCCTGTCTCTTCCTCTACCTCCCGGACTACTGCATCATGGAATGACTCCTTTTTTTCAATATGCCCTCCGGGGAAAGTGATTCCCGGCCAGTTTTTATTTTGTCTGTCTTGAACCAGAATCTGTCCCTTTCCATTTTCAATCATGCACATATTGGTGAAAATTGCTGCTTCCGATCGCCCCATGCTGACTCCCCTTTTTCGTCTATATTTCCTTACTGTCTAGTATACCATTCTACAAATATCGTGAAAGAAAAATATGTTATGATGGAAAAAATGCAACAATAGAACGATAATGTAAAAGAGGCTAAGGAAAGAAGGTATAAAATGAAAATAGACATTCCAAAAATTTCTCCTGTATTAACTGAAAAAAGATTTACCGATATTTTTTTCGAAGAGGATCCGTTACTGGAAATGTGCGAAATCACTGGAGCAGAGTTTACCAATGAAGTGGTGGAGCGTGTACGGATTTATGATGCGGTCATCAAAAATTGCCAATTCAATCAGACAGACTTTGAAAATATAGAGCTGACAGATGTCCGATTTGAAAATTGTGATCTATCCAATGTAAATTTGACGAAATCTTCTATCCACCGCGTGGAGTTTATTCATTGCAAATTAGTCGGCTGTGAATTCCCGGAGTCATCCATCGGCAATGTCCGCTTTGATGATTCCACCTTAAATCTGGCTGCTTTTGGAAATGCCAAGCTCGAAAAGGTTATATTTAACGAATCCGTATTAACCAATGTCGATTTCTACAATTGTAAATTCAAAAAAATTGAATTTAACCGCTGCGATTTAAATGAAGCGAATTTTGAACAGACTACGCTGAAAGGAATCGATATCAGCTCTTCCAGCTTTGAAACATTGACCGTTTCATTAGAAAGTTTAAAAGGCTGTAAAGTTTCCTCTTATCAAGCGATTCAATTTGCTTCTCTGATTGGATTAGTTGTTAAAGAGTAAAAGAAAAAAGATACATTTGTTAGGATCAACACCGAAATCTATGGTTGGAAAATATAATTAAATATGATAAAAGCAACTAGCTAGCGGAGGAAATACACGGAGACTCCTGGTCGGCTAAGAACGGTCACGTCCTGTGACCAACGACCGACACTAGGACGTCCTGTCCGTCGTGGGAAAGCGCCATGGTCTTCGGCGGGGCGAGTAATCGCAGTCCCAGTCCCAGGGTGAAGACCCCGCAGAAAAAAAGCGTACTTCTTTTTTTCTACCCGCGGGGCATAAGTGCGACTTTGCTTCTGTCTGCGCCTGTCGGCTTGCCAATCAGCAAGTCTTCTTTTCACCCGCAGGGCATAAGTGCGACTATGCTTCTGTCTGCGCCTGTCGGCTTGCCAATCAGCAAGTCTTCTTTAAAGGAGATGAGCTCGGGGCCCATGGAAAGCGTAGTGTATTTCCGTAGTGGTCGCTTACAGCAACTTTATATCTACTATGTCACCCATAGATTTTGGTGAAGAGCCATTTGTTAATCTATGTTTAACTATCCTATTTTGTGGTATATTCATAATAGAGTAAATCAATCGGAAAAGGAGTTTTATAATGGTTAAACATGTAAATTTAGGTAAATCAGATGTTTCTGTACATCCTATCGGCTTAGGAACCAATGCAGTAGGAGGCCATAACATTTATCCGGATATGCTGGATGAAGAACAAGGAAAAGACGTTGTCCGCACAGCACTGGATAATGGGATTAATATGCTGGATACAGCATTTATTTATGGACCGAAGCGCTCGGAAGAATTAGTTGGAGAGGTTATTCAAGAATATAAGCGTGAGAATATCGTGCTGGCAACGAAGGCAGCGCATAAATTTGTCGGCAACGATACGGTAATGGACAATTCACCGGCATTTTTAAAGCAATCTGTTGACGACGCGTTGAAGCGTACACAGACAGATTATATTGATTTGTTTTATATCCATTTCCCTGATGAAGACACGCCGAAAGCAGAAGCTGTCGGTGCTTTAAAAGAGTTAAAAGATCAAGGAAAAATCCGCTCCATCGGTGTTTCCAATTTTACGCCAGAGCAATTGAAGGACGCAAACCAGGACGGTTATGTAGACGTGTTGCAGGCAGAATATAACCTGTTAAATCGTGATGCTGAAAAAGACTTTTTCCCTTATACTGCGGAAAATAACATCACATTTATTCCTTACTTCCCATTAGAATCTGGTTTATTAGCTGGGAAATATGATAAGAACACCACTTTTTCTGATTTACGGGCAGAAAAACCAAATTTCCAAGGGCAGCAGTTCTTAGATAACCTGGAAAAAGTAGATCAGGTAAGAAAAATTGCGGATAAATACGGAGAAGAGGTTGCTCATATTGTTCTGGCCTGGTATTTCTCTCAAGACTCCGTTGATGTGATTATTCCTGGCGCAAAACGCCCAGAACAGGTATTAAGCAACAAAAGAGCAGCTGAGATTTCATTATCTGAAGATGATATTCAAAAAATCAGCAATATCTTTGCTTAATCGTTTAAAAGGAAAAAAACCGCGTATTGTTTACCATTTATAACAATACGCGGGTTTTTGATTACAAATATTTACTAACAAAACGATTCATCCGCTTCGTAGCTTCCTGCAGGTTTTCCATCGAAGTCGCATAGGAGCAACGGATGTGCCCCTCTCCGCCAGCACCAAAGATATCCCCCGGCACCACAGCAACATGCTCTTCATATAATAATTTCTCCGCAAATTCTTCAGAGGATAATCCCGTCGCTTTAATAGACGGAAATGCATAAAACGCGCCTCCAGGCATATGGCAGGCTAAGCCCATCTCTGCGAAAGACTCTACAAAAAATCCGCGTCTCTGTTTATAGGACTGCGTCATTCTTTCCACATCGTCCATCCCGCTCTTCAAAGCCTCTAACGCTCCATACTGCGCCATTGTCGGTGCGCACATTAAGCTGTATTGATGCAGCTTCAGCATTGCCGCCAATAAATCAGGTGGTGCCATCACAAAGCCTAAGCGCCAGCCTGTCATTGCAAAAGCTTTAGAAAATCCGGAAATTAAAATCGTTCTCTCCTTCATCCCATCCAGCGCCGCAAAGCTGACATGCTTGTGATCATAGCTTAATTCTGCATAAATCTCATCAGAAAAGACAATCAAATCATGCTCTTCTGCTAACGTTGCTATTTCCTGTAAATCTTCTTTTAACATCACTGCACCAGTAGGGTTATTCGGGAAACTGATCATTAACGCCTTTGTTTTTTCTGTGAGCACCGCCCGAATCTGTTCCGCGGAGACTTTAAAATCATCTTCTATTTTTGTTCCTACCGAAACCGGCACACCTCCTGCCATGGATACAAGCGGCGCATAGGATACAAATCCAGGCTCGACAATAATGACTTCATCCCCCGGATCTAGAATAGCACGGCAGCCAATATCGATTGCTTCACTTGCCCCGACAGTTACAAGCACCTCTGTTTCCGGATTATAATCCACTTCAAAGCGCTGGTCCATATATTTTGTTATTTCCTGTCTTAATTCAAGTACACCGGCATTCGCTGAATAAGCAGTAAATCCCCTTTCCATCGATGAAATACTTGCCTCACGAATATTCCATGGTGTTGTAAAATCAGGCTCTCCGACACCTAAAGAAATAATATTATCCATCGAAGAAGCTAAGTCAAAAAATCTTCGGATGCCGGATGGCTTAATATCCTGGATACGTGATGATAAACGATTTTTCGTTTTTACACTTACTTGACTCATGGTGTCACCACAATTCTGCGATCTTCTTCGCCTTCTTCAAAAATAATTCCGTCGTGCTTATACTTCTTCAACTGAAAATGGGTTGTCGTTGAAATCACAGAATCGATGGATGAGAGTTTTTCTGAAACAAAGCGGGCAATCTCCTGCATCGTCTTTCCTTCAATCACTACCTGAAGATCGTATGCACCGGACATAAGGTATAAGGCCTGCACCTCAGAAAAGCGATAAATACGCTCTGCAACCTCATCAAATCCCACGCCGCGTTTTGGAGTTACCTTCACATCGATCATCGCTGTTACCTGTTCAGCCTGTGGCACCTTGCTCCAATCCACCACTGCAGAATAGTTTAAGATAACCTTCATTTTCTCTAATTTTTTTAAAATCGTTTGAATTTCTTCTTCACTTATATTTGTCATTTTCGCTAATGTATTGTAATCAATTCGCGCATCTTCTTCTATAATTCTCAAAATTTCTAATTCTTTTTCTGTCATTCTCCTTTGACTCCTTTACCATTTCTGTCCAATATCCAATCTCGTGTCTGGATTATATTCCATCATAACATATTCGACAGGATAAATTCATTTCTGTCCCCAAATATTTTAAATCTTTTGTTTTGTATATATCAAGCATTTCTATTTTTTGGAGATGAAATCGCAAACACATTAAAATCTGGAAGTCTATCAAAGGAAAATCTCTCTTTCTGCAGAAAAAGTTCTAAATAACCAGCTTTACGCCAAAACCCATTAATAGCAGTCCGGCACATTTTTGAAAAACCTTTTGAAATCCAGGCTTTTTCAGCCAACGCTTCATCGTATCTAAAAAATAAACCAGCATAAAAAACCAGCCTGACGCTATCAGCGTTAAGATACATCCAAGAAAAATCAGCTGCTGATTGACGTTCCCGCTTATATCTATAAATTGCGGCATAAAAGTGATGTATACTACAACCGTTTTCGGATTCAATATATTACTGATGGCCCCCTGAAAAAAAGAATCTTTATAATAAGGTTTTGCTGTTTTCCTATTATCATTTTTCTCTGATACAGCTTCCATAGAGAAAGTATCTCTTGAAAAGAAAGCACGGATACCCAAGTAAATGAGATAAGCAGCTCCAAGATATTTAATGATATTGAAAAGAAAAACTGACTGGGCAATCACAACAGACAGTCCAAAGACAGCAATCATGGTCCAGAAGGTGAGTCCAAATGCTATCCCGAGTATGGTAGCACAGCCAGCCTTTGCACCATAACGGAAGGTATTTTTCATCACCAATACCGTATCAGTCCCCGGCAGCATGGACATTATCAACGCCATCAGGATATATGCCAGTAAATTATCCATCCCGCATGCTCCTTTCAGCTATCTTAGTAACGCAAGACTGCCTGTTAATTGATTCACTTTTTTCTTTTCTCCATAGATCCCCAGTCCATAATACAGATAATCTGATTTCGATTTCTCCTGAAGCTTTGCTATGTATTCCACATACGTTTTACAGCTTTGCGCTGCATTGGAAAAATCAACAACAGTCAGGTCAGCAAACGTCTCTGTCATTGTTTTATCTCTTAATTCATGAAGCAGTCCGGCATTTCCCTTTAAAATAGGAATAGGTGTTTTTACAATTCCTGCATGCTCCACACCAGATAAATCCGTTACATTCTCCCCTGCCATTTCAGGGGCTTCCTTTCCAAGTGTGACCCCGAGAATAGCTGCCGTATTGGCAATTAATCCTAAAGGCAGATTTTCATCGATAACAAGTACACATTTCGTTTCCATCGAATGCATTATATCTCTCCGTTCCGTTCAAAAATCTTCATATATTGCTTCGGTGTTAATCCAATCATGCTCTTAAAAAACCTGGTCAAATGGCTTTGATCACTGAACCCCGTCAGGAAAGCTACTTCAATCGGCTTCACTCCTTGTTCTAACAGCCTTTTTGCATGATTCACCCGAATTGTTTCCAAATAGCTGTAAGGAGAAATTCCCTTTTGTCTGGTAAAGGACCGCAATAAATAATATTTACTCCATCCTGTTAAACCGCTTAACGCTTGTAATGAAATTTTTTCAGCATAATGCTTTTCTAAATAATTGCTGATTTCCTGCACCTTTTGGGAGGATTCCACTTCTTTTTGCGGGATTGCCAGATCTGAATTTATCTCAATAAGCTCTTCCACTAAATAGAGAAACAGCTCTTCTTTTTGGAATGCATCCTCTCCCTCCGTCATTTTTAGATGAAGGTCTTTTAAAGCAGATGCTACTTCATTCTTATACAAAACATTTTCTTTAAAACGTGGAAGAACCTCCTCTCCCTTCATTTCAAACACAGCTTTCTTCATCACTTCCGCTTTTACATTAATACAGCGGTAATCCAATGTTCCTCCATCTACCTGCTCACAGCTGTGGGTATCGTACGGGTTGAAAATAAGTACATCGCCCGGCTGAATAACATATTCTTCTCCCTGGCAGATTAACTCCCGCTCTCCCTCCTCGATAAAGCCAATTACATAGTAATCATGAAAATGCGCCGGAAACTTTTGTGTGATTCCTTTAAAACGATATGCTTCCGCTTCTAAATCCGGATCTAAATAAATCGTTCGCGTTTCATCTGCCATGCTCACTGCTCCCTCCTTGCACCTCTTTACCTTCTTCTAAACTAACAAATCATCTCTGTATTTTCTTGTATGATATTGCGCTTTTTCACATAAAACAGCCGCCGAAAAATTTTCCGGCGGCTGTTTCTTACTTTTTATTCGATTTCATAAGCAGCATAAAAATAATAATTAGAGTGAAAGCAGTGAAAGCTAAAAATGGTATCGTCATAAAACCGAACCAATTAATATATTCTGCATTACAAGGCACACCGCCAACACATGGCTTTAACGGGGCAAACCCCGGTACTTTTTGCTGAAGATAATGATACAGCGAAATACACCAGCCGATAATGGCAATGGGCAGTACATACTTTTTGATTGTAAATTCCTGCTTGAACGTAGCTACTCCAAGGATAAATGCCAAAGGATACATTGCAATCCGCTGATACCAGCATAATTCACACGGTATAAACCCTTTTATTTCACTAAAATAAAGACTTCCTAAGGTGGCTACTAAAGAAACGACCCAGGAAAAATACATATAAAGCTGTCTCATATCCAGTTTATTCATCTTATTCACCTAACGCTTCGTCAATAGCTGCTTGGATAACCTCGTAATCAAACGTATCGTCATCCTCTATCTTAACATTATTAACCATAATCGTCGGCGTTGATTCCACTTCATACTGATTTCTTAAATTATCATCTATTACAAGTTCATCCATAAGTGGATTATTTTCTACATCCTCCGCCAACGCCTCTTCAATATCTTCCATTAATGCTTCCGTATCAATTCCCTCAACCCCATCAGCAATTTCCTCTATTTTATCGTTGGTTACCCATGTGGCTTGCTGATTTTCTGGCTGGTCATCAAACAGAGCATGATGGAAATCCCAATACGCATCAGGGTTCTGCACATAGACAGCTTCTGCAGCTAATGAAGCTAATCGTGACTCTTCTCCATGGAACAATATATTGACATATGAAAATTGCACGTCTCCATTATCTATATAGTCCGCTTCCAATTGTGGAAAAATAGTTTCGTCCCATGCTTTACACCCAGGGCATTTATAATCTCCAAATTCGACGACAGTTACTGGAGCGTCTGAGTCTCCATAGATTGGCTGTCCTTCTGTGGAAGGTGCTTCATCAAATTCCCTTCCAAAAGATTCTGAGTCCCGGTTTACGAGCACAACCAGTAACACCAACAGCGCAACAACAATTAATGTTATCGTTACGATTACTTTTAATGGCGATTTTTTCATATAAACATCTCTCCTATCTAGGTAAATATAACATAAAAATGTCATTTTGCTCAGCCTGAAATTACAAAAAGTAACTTTGTAACAAAAATTTAAATACAGTACCAATATACATTATTTTTTGCAGTCGTACACCTATTTGATTGTCACTTTTATGACAATATCAAATCATCTTCGTTTTGTCTAACCTTGCAATTAAAATGTTTATAAAAAAAGTACTCTATACGAGGCAAGAAGATCAAGCATCCTGTCATTTGCTAGAATTTTGAACTCCCTCTTAAAAGATAGAAAATCGATACATAAAGTAAAACTATATCAGCACGAACAAATAAGCTGTTTTATTGCAATAAAGACACATTAAAAATGTGAAGTTGACTTCTCATTTTTCTTTTGATAACATAAAATGAGAAGTCAACTTCACATCACTAAAGAGAAGAGAGATGGCATGATCGTTATCAATAAGGTGCAGACATTTAGAAAGCAAAAAAAGATGACACAGGAAGCGTTGGCAAATAAGGTCAATGTATCCAGAAAAACGATTGTTTCTTTGGAAAAGGGCAATTATACGCCTTCTTTATTGTTGGCATTACAGATAGCAAAAGTACTGGAAACAGATATTAACGTTATTTTTTATTTAGATGAGGAGTGATCCTGCTATGAAGAAAATTATATTTGAACAAACGGGGAATATCATTATGATATTGCTCCTGACCTTGGGAATGATACAAACGGTTCTAACTGCTACTGTAAATAAAGGCCCTTTTTCTTTTTCCTTTGAATTCGGCATTTTTTGGTTTTTATTTTTAGGCTGGCTAGTTATTTTTGGCATTGCCCGATTTTGGTACGGGAAGAAAAAGCATAATGAAGGCTATAGCACTCGAAAAGGAGAATTCAGCACGCAAGATGAACGGGAGGAGTTAATCTCCAAAAAAGCCAGTCTGATTACCTTTAAAATGCTGATCTCCTTATGGATTGTTCTTCTTTTTCTGTGCTTCGGAGTCGGTTTGTTCGTTACAGATATCAAAACCTTTCAAACCATGGTTATCGGCATGCTGGGAGGCAGTCTTATTATAGGGTTTCTCTCGTATCTGACTGTCTGGATAATACTTGATTCAAAGGATTAATCTGCAAGCCACATGCAATGTCATAAGATAACTATTGTTATAAGCGTTTTTATACAATTGGCAGACCTGTAATTTTGAAATCCTAAGAAAAACCGAGAATACTGCTTGGTCTTTAAAACATCTGTGTTCTCGCCGAAGAGATGTCCGCTCCGGGAAGTGGCTTTCCGTGGGCAACGGCTTAGCCTCCTCGAAAGAAAAGCCCTTTCTGCGGGATCTTCACCTGTTGCTTTTCCCGCAGGAGTCGACTTCCCTCCGCTTCCATCTAAGAAGAAATATGTATCATTTGATTTCTTACAAAAAATTGAAGCTAATTCTAGAGACGGTTTTGATGGGCGAGTAATCGCTATCCCAGGGGGAAGACCCCGCAGAAAAAAGCGTACTTCTTTTTATACCCTCGGGGCATAAGTGCGACTATGCTTCTGTCTGCGCCTGTCGGCAAGTCTTCTTTAAAGGAGATGATCTCGGGGTCCATGGAAAGTGGAATATATTTTTACTCACCCCCATGAACCCCGTTGGAGCGGCTATATTCAGCATTTTTATATACTTTCCTATTCTTAAAAAAAGAAAGCCTGTGAATCAAAAATGACTTTCTTTACGATGCAATTCAGCTTTAAGTACAATAATTCCGCTATCTATATAGTTTAATTAGGTCAGCCGCTGACTTAAATCCTATCGGTTATAACCTTAAAAAATTCATAAACAAAATACCCGGAAAAACCAATTAGTACGATACCGGCAATAATAGAAAATCCTTTGATCATTGCCCGGTTCATTACTTTCCGCGTTGTAGCTACAATCGCCAGCAAACCGATATCATGCAGTAAAATTCCTGTTAAAATCCCAGCAGCAATAAGTAAGAAATTGGATGGCTGCTCTGGATTATATGTGTTACTTAAAACAGCTCCAAAAACACTCAGCCAAAATACAACGTTTCCTGGCGAAATAGCCACAAGGAATCCATTTCGGAGGAGCGTATGGATTTAGCCGGTTTTTCCCCTGCCAATGTAATATCATTATCAGCATTTTTAATCGATTCATAACCAATCAGAAATAAAAAGACTGCGCCAATCAGCCACATAGGGATTTGTATAAAAGGTAATTGCAGAATAGATGCTAAACCTAAATAAAGCGCAGCAATCAAAACAAAATCGATTGTCATTCCGCCTAACCCCACAGCCCAGCCATGCATAAACCCATTTTTAAGCCCCTGCTTTATCATTTCAACGGTAATCGCTCCCACTGGCATTGCAATAGCAAGTCCTGCTATCACATATGTAAAAAATAATGCCATATCATTCGTTCCTCCCAAAAAGAAAATATTTTCTATCATACTATAAAACACAATAAATGTATATCTATACATTTCCTTTTATATTTATTCTTTCCGAAAAGGCGAAAAACTGCTTTCTGATGGTAAATATAAGTTAACACTCTCTGAATATCCTTTTAAAGAAAAAAAGATATAATTTATTAACACCCACCTTCTGATTGCCCGAATAAACCTCACTTTTAAAATACATAAAACGAATATGATGAATTACTCATTGCGCATATAAAAAAGAGGTTCAATATATGAACCTCTTTTTCTATCATTTTATTCCTCAGCTTCAGAAGTGTCCGTATTGTTATCTTCATTTTGCTCATCATCTTGTTCTTCTTCATTTTGCTCTTCATCATTTTCGTCATTATTTGCGTTGGCAACGTTATTTTCAGCCTGTTCTTCTTCCGGAGCATCAGCAGACTCGGAATCTGCCGCTTCAGCATCCGCAACATAATTTCGAATTTGATATCGTTCTGTGTCAGACAGGTCGTCCCATTGTTTGTAATTGGTCATGAATGTTAAAGCAAGAACAAGCAGCAAAATTGGCGTAATGCCAGTTATTATTTTCTTCACTTTTCCTTCCTCCTGTTAGATTAATCATTGACTTGCACTATACCGTTTCTCCGGTTATCTGCCACACCATAAATAGAATTAGATTCATCATCGATAACAAGTGCCTGAATTCCTCCATAAAAATCGTGTTCCGTTTGATTGTAGATTTCATAGCCTCGGGCCCTCAGACCTGATTGAATATCGGTATCTAACTCGCCTTCTGTGAAAATATCATTATCTTCAATATAGAATCTATCATCCTCGACGGCATCTTCAAGTGTTTCATCAAACATCAAATATTTTACGAGCACTTGTGTCATTACCATCGGTATCCTTTTACCGCCTGGCGAGCCAATACCAATCATCCGGTCACCATTTGTCAAAATGGTTGGACTCGTGAAGCTTCTTGGTGTTTTTCCTGGCTCAATACTATTTAATGATTCATCCCTTTGACTGAAGTTTTCCATTTGATTATTCATGAAAAACCCGCCTACATCGTCACCGGAGCCAAAGAAATTCCCTAAGGTATGCGTTGCTGATACCATTGTACCATCTCGATCGACAATGACAAAATGTGTCGTATTATCGTGGTCTTCTTCATCGGATACCGAATCATTCACTTCATAGTCCTCGGATAATTCATCGAGTGAAATCGTGTCGGCCATCTGCTGTGTATGCTCAGGTGATGTCAGTTCATCAGCAGACATGGCGTCCGTAAAGAATCTGTCCCCCACATTTTCAACACGGTCATCATAGGACCGTTTGGAAATTTCTCCAATCAGATGCATATAATCTCTTTGATTATTCTCCGTCGACCCGATATTTAACTGCTCTGCCATTTGCAGAGACTGAATCAATGTAACCCCTGCTAACGGAGGCGGCGCAGAATATACATCATATCCGGCAAAGGTGCCATGCGCAGCTTCGGTTGTTTCTGCAGTATAACTGCTTAAATCTTCTGCTGTTAATGTTTCCTCATGTTCTAAGATTTGATCTGCAATTGGTCCATTATAAAAAGCATCTGCTCCGCCTTCCTGAATTTGCTGTAATGTTTCCGCTAATTCAGGCTGTACCAATGTATCGCCTGCTTCTAATATGTCATTATCCGGGAAAAATTGTTCCAGCTCTGGAACATTCATCCGGTAAGAGCCTTTACTAAGCCTGTCTACCAAATGGCCGTCAACTTGAAATCCTTCCTCCGCATAGTCAATTGCCGGCTGGATCAAGTCCTGCATGTCCATCGTACCTAAATCCTTATTGAGATCCTCCATTCCCCTTACTAAACCTGGAATAGCAAAGGTTTCCGGTTCTGCACCTGATTCTGGTGCCGTTTCACGGTACTCATAAACGGTAGGCTCCTCTGCATCATGCGGGTAGACCAGCATCTCTCCGCCGCCGCCGATGCCTGAACCATAGGGCTCTACAACGCCAAGCACGTAGGAAACGACTACTGCCGCATCTGCTGCGTTCCCGCCTTCTTCCAATACTTTATTCCCTGCTTCTACTGCTAATGGATGCGAAGCGCTCACACCATATCCTTCTGACGAATTGATTGTCTCCGATTGTTCGACACCATAATCAGTCGTTGTCGTATCCGATTCAAACATTCCTTGCTGAGCATAAACAAATACCAGCCCTGCTACGACAATAACTCCCAGTATAATCATAAGTTTTTTATTGCCCATTATCAGAACTCCTTCCTTCTAAAACATCAGAATGATCCACTTCCAGAATTAGCTTCCCATCTTCTTTTTCAAAATTCTCTTCCGGCTGATTATTCATTAATTGCATATGAATTTTCATTTGATTGTATTTGTTTTCTGTTACATAAGGCTGTGCTCCATCTATACGCAGCGGCGTAATCTCAAACCTGCCTGTCCCGTCGCTTAATAGATCATACTGTACAATCGCACTATCCTTTGTCCTGGACCAGCCCTGGTCAAAAACAAAGTTGCCCAGCCCGTAAAAAATAACACCATCTTTATATTTTTCCACTTCTGATAACACGTGCGAGTGATGTCCAATAATAGCATCTGCGCCGGCATCAATCATTGCCCTTGCTAACTCGGTCTGTCTCGGGTGCGGCTGATTATCATATTCAACCCCCCAATGCATGTTCACAAAAACAAGGTCTGCTTCCTGCTTCGCTTCTTCAATCATTGGGAAAATATTATCCGGCAACGAACGGGCTACGCCTGCCCGGTAACCGAGCGCTGAGAAGCCCTCTACAAGCGCATCTGTATAACCAAGTGTTGCAATTCTTATTCCATTCACGTCCTGATAATCAACAGCAGTTGCTTCTTCTACATTTTCCCCGGCACCAACATGGGCTAAACCTGCACTATCAAGTGCCGAAATCGTATCAGTCAGTCCTTCTGCGCCATAATCCATCATATGGTTATTAGCCAGATTGAGCATGGTAAAATTCATTTCTGCTAAAGCTTGAGCTGCCTCTTCACCCGTATGTAGATGAATTCGTTTATCTATTTGCTCATAATTATCTTCATCTTGCAATAAAATCGGATTCTCAAAATTACCAGACACATAATCCGCATTGTCAAAGAAAGGCTTCACTTTTTCAAATGGATAGGTTACTCCGTATCTCTCTGTCACATCTTCCACGTGACGGCCAAACATGATGTCACCGACAAAAGTAGCTGTCAGCTCTGAATCATCTCTGCTGTCAACCTGTGCTACATCTGGTGAAAAGAAGATTTTATGTCCGATAATGAAGACAACAACAATAGCTAAACCGATGGCTACATGTTTACCGGCAGATTTTTTATGACGTTTCCCCATCCGTAATATTTTTTCTTGATATGTTAATTTTTTAGACATATTAACCCTTCCTATATGATGTAATAAACGCTTAAAATAACAAAAGTAAGTCCACCTAATAGAAGCGAACTTCCGATAGTAATAATGGCTCCTTGTTTTTGAATGGTATTGGCGATAAGACCGGGTACAATAACCCCAATCCCTCTAAACTCCAATATTTCAAACGGGAGCACCGGATAGGTATAATCGAGGAGCAGCTTCAACACAATCCCTACGGATAACATAGCAGCAAATTTTCTGCGTCCATAGAGCAGGACAATGCGTGAAAGTCCGTATGTCACAATAACATATGTTAAAAGACTGATACCAAAAATAACGGCAATAAAGATAGGCTGGTCAAAAACCAGTGCTAAATATCCAGGCACAACCAGTCCAGCCGGGACAATGCCGGTTTTCTCTGAAAAAAGTAAGCTTAGAATAACTCCAAGCACGAGTGCAATATATAAATCTGAGCCAAACATTCTATGATCCTCCTATTTCTCTGTTTCTGTGCCGGCATGGAATTTTTCAACTAATGGTTCGGCAGCACCGTGGATATTCCCTATTCCATAAATCATATTATCTGAAGATATCTCGATTAATGTTTCATAGATTTCATCCGTTGATTTCCCTTGAAGATCCATTACTTGATTAACTTCCAGTTTGCCAGATTTCACAGCATTCTTAATCGGGTCGGCCTTCTCCCCAATCAATACAAGCACATTCATCGGCAGGTGCGGCAATACATCATCCACAAATTGAATGGTCCGGTCCACACGGTCTGCCCGGCAGTTCATTACGATAATCGGGTTCTTCGCCGGATACCCTAATGACGCTACATTCTTCCAAATGTTAATGGTAGAAACAGAGTCATTGGCCGCAAAACCGTTAACGAAATAAGTTTCGGAACCTTCATGGCTCACCTGCTTAATCCACATCGCGCCCGGATCCGGCTGCGCCTTAAGCATTCCGCGAAATGCTGTTTCTTCATCAATATCCAATGCTTCCGCAACTGCTAAAGCGAGCGAAGCATTTTCCGGGAAAATCATATAATCGAATTTGCGTAAATATGCATCCGGAATTTTGCTGTTATCGGCCACAATCACTTTCGTGTTTCTTTTCGCTGCTTCTTGTTTAAAATACTCTACATAAGGACCTTCAGAGATAATTAAATGCCCATTATGCGGAATCGTCGCTGTAAAGGCTTCGGCAATCTCATCTAATGTCGGTCCCATCACGTCCATATGGTCTTCCAGCACATTAACAATTACACCAATATTCGCTTGGAGCAGCTTCTCCTGAAAAACAATTTGATAATCCGGGTTAACCGCCATACACTCACTTACCAACGCCTCGGCGCCCAAATCGGCTGCTTTTTTCACAACGATTTTCTGTTCACGGATATTCGGACCCTCAGGACGTCGGACAATAGGCTCTTCCTCCGGCGTATTCCAGTAAATCATCCTTGCTGAAGTACCAGTCGTTTTCCCGATGGTCTTATACCCCGCTTCTTTAATAATACCTGTAATCAGCCGCGTTACTGTTGATTTCCCACGGATTCCATTCACATTCACCCGAATCGGCAAAGCATTCACATGCTTTTTATGCGAATTCCACTCCATGATACCGATAACCAGTACAATAACGAGCACAATTGGAATCAATAACATAACTATACCCTTCCTTTATCATTCATCAAATCATGAAAATCGCAGAATTTCATTTCGCAATCATCAGCTGTCATGTTTAGACACACTTTGACAACACGTTAGACATTTTAACAAAAAAAATAAGTGTTACTAGGAAAAATCCTTTTTTTTATTCTATTTGTAATCTGCGTGACTAAACTGACTTTCAAATGTAATGTATTGTAATTTTATAAAATTTATGTCGATTACTCCTGCTATTTTTCAAGACTTTCTAATCTATTATATCAATTTTTATAGCATTGTCGTTTTTC
The DNA here is from genome assembly GCF_000821065.1 of Oceanobacillus oncorhynchi. Lineage (GTDB taxonomy): Bacteria > Bacillota > Bacilli > Bacillales > Amphibacillaceae > Oceanobacillus > Oceanobacillus oncorhynchi. Next base: position 2,748,563 of record NZ_CDGG01000001.1, on the reverse strand, counting down.
AAATCCCTTCTTACACTTTATTCGCAGAAAAAAGTAATACAGGAGAATTTATCCAGTTGATGCACTGACCATAAGATGACCTTGATGAAAGCACACGCACGAAAACCGATATCGAATCATTCACATAATCAAAACCGTTATATAGCAGGAGTCTGCCGGTCTATAGTTTTCAATTCCAACAAAATTAATATTCCGATAATCAGCAAGTCGATAATTGTAAAAGAAGGGGTACTAAAAAATCAAAAAATGACGCATCAAAGTTAAGAAAATTCCGCCAAAAATGACAGCGTACAAAATGAATTGGTTTAATATACCACGTTCGAGCGAATTCTAAACCAACTGAATCACAATAAAAGAAACACTTTGACTGAGACAAATAAGCTGTACTTGTTATGAAATATACCGAGTTACTGCATAAACACTAGGATTAGAGAGCAAAATACAGTTATTAATAAAGGCGAACTTCATTGAGCAGGAGATTTTTTCTGATGAATGAGACTCTGATAATAAAAATGGAAAGGAAGGTGATTAGATGAAATACGTTTTAGCATTCTTCATTAAATTAGTTCTGACAACAGGAATATTATGGGTCACTTTAGGTTTGCTTTTTCAAATTTCTTTCAGCAGCTTGATGATAACCAGTTTGATTTTAACTGCCGTTGCATTTGCAGGTGATATGCTGATTCTTCCCAGAATAGGGAGCATAGCAGCTGCAGTAGGTGATTTTGCACTTGCTTATATCGGCATCTGGGGAATTGGCGCTTTACTGTATGACAATGCACTTTCTGTGGATGGAGCGGCATTAATAGCTGCTTTTCTAATTACAATAAGTGAACTTTTTTATCATCGATATTTGCGTAATTTTGTGTTTGATCATGTAGATGGAGAGGAGAACCACATTAATTCGGATAGCTTGCAAACAGAAGTAAGTGAAGAATTTTATGCTAAAAAAGACAAAAACAAATAAAAAACTATTTCGGCCTTATCATTTTTGCAAGTTTTTCCCGTCAACGCCTGAAAGTATAAATTAAGTCTAACGGCAAAGCATAAGAGAAATAGGAAAATAATAAGGAGTGATTCCCATGAAGTTAGCCTCTCATGAATTACATGAGCTAAGCGAGCTGATTGCAGGGTGTTATAATACAATATCTTGCATGGCAGGCTTTATTAATCAAGCCCAAGACCCTGAATTGAAGGAATTATTACAAAGGCACTTCCCGTTACATGTACAAGACTATAATCTAAAAGTAGAATTTGTTCAAAGCGAAACAACACCGGATATTACAAAATTTCAGCCTGCTCAAATAAATCCGATGTTAGCATCCTACACGCAGGCTCCCATTTCAGAATTTCCTGCTGCAACGCCGCGAACAGAAGTACAGCAGCATACCGACCGTGAAATTGCTACAGCTTATCTGCTTAATCAGAAGAGTTGTGCAAAAAATTATGGTAATGCTTCTGTAGAATGCGCTAACCCGGATTTAAGAACGTTTTTGGAACATGCCTTTTTGAACAGCAATCACCATGCTTACGAGGTTTGGCAGTATATGACAAAAAAAGGCTATTACCCATTAATGGCCGCACCGGATTATGCTATTCAGACGATAGCTTCTATCTACCAGCCAGTTGAGCAGCCGCCTCAATTATAAAAACAATTAAAAACCAGGAGCAGACTTCCAGTTTCTCGCTCCTGATTTTTTAACGAACGGCTACACTATCTTTTTTCTCTCAAAATACTCTCTTTGCAAAATTCCCATATGAATCATATCGTACCACTTCCCGTCCCGAAATAGAGCCTCTCTGCTTTTCCCTTCCAATTCAAAACCAAGCTTCTTATATAGATGAATTGCCCGCTGATTAAAGGAAAACACCCGTAAGGATATCCGGTGCAGATTCAGTTCAAGAAAAGCATAATCAAGCAGCAATTCCATCCCTTCTGCCCCGTAGCCCTTTCCCCAATATGCTTTCTCACCAATATCAATAATACATTCTGCGTTCCGGTTTTTATGATCCATGTGAATGAGAGAGACAATCCCAATAGCCGTATCCTTTTGCTTATCAACCATCATATACCCTTTTGACGTGTCCGATTTTAAAATAGCATACTCTACAAAATCCTCAGTAGCTTTTATTGGATATACATCTAAAGCAGGACTGGTTGAATGCATGACCTCTACATCATTTCTCCATTTATGATAAAGCTCTGTATCCTCTTTGGTCATCTTTCTCAATCTAAGCCTTGCAGATTCAAATAACATGCAATCACTCCTTATATAGTAATTTTTCCAAAGTAAAGCACAGAATGGATAATTGTTCCTGTACTTTTGTTTGTTTCATCCCCAGCTGAAAAGTATCGAGCATCAGTCCATTCAAAAAAGAAATCATATATCTGGAAATTCGCTCTGGTGACTGCTGCAGCTGAAATTCTTTCTTTTGTTCGCCAAGCATCAGTACTTCTTCTATCGCTTCTGTTATTTCATCGTAACGCTGGGATACATAAGAAAAATCATCTTTATGCTGTTGCGAGGTTAAAAAGAATTCGGCTTTTGCCTGAAGCAAAGACTGATTGATATTTTCAATAACCTGCTGCTGCATTTCCAGCCATCGCTGAATCTGCGGCCAAATCTGTTCGTCATTTGAGACTTCAAAAAACGCCACATCTTTTTGGTCGTCTTCTCTCAACACTTCCAAAAAAACATGCTCCAGATTATTAAAATAACGGTACATTGCTCCCCTTGATATACCTGCTTCATCCATGATATCCTGCATCGATGTTTGCACATAACCTTTCTTGATAAAGACCTTTTTCGCAGCTTGAACCAAGTTCCTTATCTTTTCTTCCTTATAAGCCTCACTTACTTTAGGCATCGAATCACCTCGGTTACAATCATTAAAATATACAACAGTGTCGTTTATTTTATTATAACGACACTGTTGTATATTTTCAAATTCGAGCTATACTGCTTTTTGTTCAGCCAGAAAGATGGCGTGATCATATAAAAAGATTGCTGAATTATATAATCCAGCAACCTTTTTTTAATAACCGTATTTCATTCTCTAATTAGCCCTCTGCGCTATTACTGTTCATCGTCCACATATCTCCCGAAATCAGGAACAGCTGTCTGATCAAATGTTTTTACTAATTTCTTCAGTCCTTCAGACAGTTCCTCCTCGTACATCGGTTCTCCGTGCCCCGTTATTGCTATTGCTGGTTTTAAGGCTTCCAGCGTTTGAACCGATTTCTTTGCTGCTTCCCAATCTGTTGTAAAATATCTCGGCGGTCCGTGTATTTCTCTGTCCTGTACCATTACTTTATATAAGGAATCCTGTTTCACAGTAATAAAAGCATCTCCAGCAATCAGTATTCGATCGGATTCTCTATATAAGGAAATATGTCCCGGAGAGTGTCCTGGGGTGTGTATCCATTTCCAGCCAGGCATCTCCGGCACACTTTCATCAGCCGGAAGCTCCGCTATACTGCTTCCAATGTCAATGGGCTCATTAGGAAACATGGAAGAAGCTTTAGCAACCAGCCCACCCTCCACACTCGGATCCGGCTCGGGATAACTCTTTTTTCCAGTCAGGAATGGAAGCTCCAGCTTATGGGCGTAGACAGGGACATTCCAATGCTTCACTAAATTAACCAGTCCCCCTACATGATCAAAATGACCATGTGTTAAAATAATTGCTTTTGGCCTGCTGTTCTTGCCGAAGCGTTCCTCTGTCACAGCCATAATTTTATCCGCTGATTTCGGCATACCCGCGTCAATCAACACAAAGCTTTTTGTTTCTGGATCTTGCACGAAACAAATATTAACAATTTGGATAGTATGACAATAGATGTCTGACAAAACTTCTGTACCTGCACCGCTGTTCACAGACGTGGCCGGAATATATTTATAATCCGCTCCGTAAGAAAGGTTCTGATCCATTTTTTATCTCCTCCTAATATGTCATCATTTGAATGAATATATAGATACCTTTCCTTTGCATTACATTTTTATCCCTTTTGGTGAAAGATTTTTACATTTTTTCTGGATAAAGGTTTATAGCAGTCCTGCTGGGCAATGCGTTTTAATAATTATTTTCTCTGCTAAGATTTTCCATTATTTAACTAAAAATCAACCGAGGCTGAACCATCGAATTTTTAAAAAATATGTTATATTAAAACAGAGAAAGGAGTTTTACCATGTCTAAAAAGATTTTGATGATTGCTCTGACATTATTGAGTGCAATCGTCTGTATTTTATTAGCTGCGCGGCAGCCGACAGGTCCCAATACCATTTCCTATGATGATCTTGGCGGTTTATTTATTTCCATAGGGATGGTCGTCGTGTTATTTTTACCGCCCCTTCTTTTATCATTCTTCCATCATGTGGTGGTAAGAACTATTTCAGCAATTTATCAAGCCTTGATTGCCATTTCTTTTACCGGGCTTATTTTGGGAAGCTTTTTTGCATCGACGGGTGCGGCCGTTACGATTACAGCAATCATCGGAACGATTTTAAGTATTACAAGTATTTTTGTAACCCTTTATGCAGGAAAAACAAAAAATACATATAGCTTCTAAAATGGATTGGATAATTATCTTATCCATTTTTTTATGACGAAAATTCTTTTATATTAAGAAACATTTTTTCCTAAATAAAACCAGGGTGCTGTTCATTTTTCGAACAGCACCCTGGTTTTATTTAGATTATGCTTTTTCCTGTACAAGATTATCCTGTTGCAACTCTGGATTTTCCTCCTGCGTTGTTCTGCCGCGTTTAATAAAGAATGATAAAATCAACCCGATAACTGCAAATACCGTAGATACCATAAAGGCATCATTGATTCCCTGAACTTGCGCAAGGTTAGCTGCATGCAGCATATCCTGCTGGTTTGCAGGATTAAAATGGTTATCTGCAATAATACCTTCTATACTGTTTTTAGCCTGGTTCGTCATAACTGTTACTAAAAATGCCGTACCTATGGCTCCTGCTACAGAACGGACTGTGTTAACCATAGCCGTGCCATGCGGATGAAGCCTTTGTGGCAGCTGATTTAATCCAGCCGTCATAATAGGCATCATAATCATAGACATGCCGAACATACGAATGGTGTAAATGACAATCAGGTACGAATAGCTTGTTGTATCGGTAAGCTGTGTAAATAAATAGGTTGTTACGACAGTTATCGCTAAACCGAAAACAGCAAGCGGACGTGCACCAATTCGATCAAACACCTTACCAGTGATCGGCGACATAATCCCCATTACTACCGCTCCCGGCATCAACATCAAACCGGAGTTCATCGGGCTGACACCTAAGACATTTTGTAAATATAGCGGAATCAGCAGCATTGGAGCAAACATAGCTACCGTAATTGCTATATTAATCACCGTGGTCAGAGAAAAAATACGGTCCTTGAACACTCGGAAATCCAACATAGGGACATCTGCCTTTAATTCACGTAACACAAATAAAATTAATCCAACAAAGCCGACAACTAATCCTGTGATTACTGTTGCATCTGTCCATCCGTTTGTACCCGCTGTACTGAAGCCGTATAAAATACCGCCAAACCCAAGGGTAGATAGAATAACTGCTATCACATCAATATCCGGGAAGGTCTGTTTTGTAACATTTTTCAAGAAAATAGCTCCAAGAATAATTGTTAAAACAGCAATTGGGAAAATGATATAGAATAGTAATCTCCATGAGTAATGTTCTACTACAAAGCCGGATAACGTCGGACCGACCGCTGGCGCGAAGATAATCGCAATACCAATAATCCCCATCGCTCCTCCGCGTTTTTCAACCGGAAACAGTGCCAGAACCACGGTTGTTAATAGCGGCATTATAATCCCTGCGCCGACTGCCTGAATAATACGTCCCGCCATCAATATAGGGAAATCTGGTGCAATCCCGCAAATTAATGTTCCCAGCGCAAATAAGCTAATTGCTGTTAAAAACAGCTGTCTTGTTGAAAATTTCTCCATTAAAAATGCCGTAATCGGAATAAGCACCCCATTAACCAGCATAAACCCTGTCGTAATCCATTGTGCTGTACTTTCTACAATATCTAAATCCTCCATTATTGAAGGCAATGCTACATTCATCAATGTCTGATTCAAGAGCGATACAAATGCGCCCAAAATGATAACAGCAAGAATGGGCCCCTTTTTTATATTGTTCATTGTTGATTCAGCCATAATACTTTCTCATCTCCTATTTCTTTTACAATTCTTTTTTCAACTAATTCCAGTCATTGATCTGGAAGATACAGCTTCACTTATTCCGCATCACAAAAGAAAAAGAATGTTAAAAAAATCACATTCCAATCCTTTCTTCTTATCTACTTCGTTTTTAAAAACGGCTACACGGTCTGCAATGTTTTTAAAAATACTTCTATCCGGTGCACAAGCGGCTGACATTCTTCTATCTCAGCTAAAAACAAAAGTAATGATTTAACCAAAAACGTTCTGGGTTTATTTTCATGGATTTCTGCTTGTAAAGATTGTACGGCTGCAGCATACTCTTCTTTTTCCTCATCATACAGCGCCGATTTCTTTATTTTCTTCTCCAGTTCTTCCAAAAGCTGATTGATTTGCTGTTCTGGAGATTTCGGTTCCAGGTCTGCTTGAAAAGCCTCGTATTCTTTCATTTCCAAAGGTGTCAACACAGGTTCTGCCTCTGTTGTATGCTGCACAATCGTATCAAACCGCTCCACAACAAAACGGGCAACATCTTCAAAATCAAGCTCCTTGTGATCTCGAAAAATCAAGGTAGTATACTCTTTTAATGTCCCCTGAAACATCAGTGCCAGGTCCCAGATGTACGGCTCTACTTGGCTTCCATAAGCCTCCATAAAGCAATCCTTATACCAATTCATCATCGTGATTCGGATTCGTTTCATAAGCAAAGAAATTTTCGGATTGTCATGTGGAGGCAATGCAGTCAGTAACATACTCAAGTAATCTTTATTTTCACGAATCCCGTCAAACTGTACAACCACCTTTTGAATCAGCTTTTCTTTTGGAGGCAGGGAGGCATCCAGATTGAGATTTTCAGCCTGCTCCAGCATTTTCCGGTGATTGTGACGGATTACCTGTATCAATAAATCTTCTTTTGAATCAAAAAAATTATATAATGTCCCTTTGGAAATTCTGCAGTCATTAGCAATTTCCTGAACCGATGTAGCAGCATATCCTTTTTTAGAAAAAAGATGAATTGCGGATTGCATAATTTCTTCTTTTTTATCCATTATTTATCCCCTTTTTAAAATACATCTCTTCCACTTTTTGCTTTCTGATATCCCTGTTTCCTAAAATCAACTAGATTATATTACCGTTAGCTTTCTTTCATCCATATGACCACTAAGTCAAATTAGTACTATTAAGTCACTGACATATTATAATTGACCAATTGGTTTTTTGTCAACTACTCAGTTCTATCATAATTAGACGAGAGGATCCCCAACCTCAAGGCAGGCTAACGTCGCAACGTCCTGGGGTTGCGATTACTCACCCCATCGAAAAGAGTTGTTGCAACGCCTGCACTAGTACATCCTGGGACTGCGATTACTCGTCCCATCGAAAACATTTGTACGTTGGAATATGCAGGGTGAACCCCAATGAGTAGATGGGAGGTGAATTGCTTTTTTGTATTTACGAACATAAGTTTGCATGGTATAATGTTCTTGAAAGACGCTCTTTGAAAACGGAACATAGCAGGTTGTGGCGAGAATCGTTGCTTTGCCACGTAAAATGTTCAAGCCAAACATGGCAGCCAGGACACACAAACGTGTGAACCTCATATAGGCTGAAACGTAATCTCAGGAGGCAGGACCAATAGGCTAGCGGGGTTGGGTGTTTTTAGCACACCGATGTGTCAACTCCACTGGCGGTTAATCGTCATCTTGAAAGTCGACACCCCAGAAACCCACACTTCAAATTTCTTTAGAAATGAAGTCGCGGGAGTATTCATAAGTGAATAATTTATTTAAAAAGAGCCATACTTTTGTCAGTATGACTCCTTAATATGCAGCGTTAATCAACGGGAGGTTTTGTATCTCTCATTGAATATTTAGTTGAATGAATCGATTTAAATATATCCGCAAGAAACTAAAATATCCGCAGCAGTTTACTGCTTCGCAACCGCTCTATAAAAATCTCCAAGGTTTTTGTTTGGAATGGCGATTTCGTAATAATGGAAAACGCACGTGTAAAAGGAAAACCTTCCATAGGCACTATCTTCAAATCACCATATTTTATTTCTTTTTGAATCGCCCATTTCGAAAGCAGTGTAATACCTAATCCAGACGCAACGGATTCTTTGATTGATTGGGTACTGCTAAATTGCATCAATCGGACAGGCTGAATATCCGCCTTTTGAAAAAAGTTTTCCGTCGCCGCTCTCGTACCTGAACCATGTTCGCGCACAACCCATGTTTCATTTGCTAAGTCACTTAGCTCTATTTTCGCTTTTTGATGGAACAGCTTATTTTCTGTCGAAGCAACGATAACCATTTCATCTTCTGCTAATTCCTCAATCATCATGTCCTTCCTGTTAAATTCTCCTTCTATTATTCCTACATCCAGCTGATGCATTGCAACCAAATCCGCTATTTCAGCTGTATTCCCAATCGTCACAGCTGGTTCGATATCCGGATGTATTTCCAGCAGGTCAGCAATAATCCTTGGTAAAACATATTCCCCAAAAGTGTAGCTTGCTCCAATGGCCAAGGGTCCATTCGCTCTATTCATCAAATCATCCACTAAATGCTGCATGGTTGTATATAAGCCCAGTATTTCCTTCCCGTAATGATAAACAATTTCTCCAGCTTTATTTAAACGAACATATTTGTTGCTGCGTTCCAATAACCGTATGCCTGCACTCTCCTCCAATGTACGAATATATTGACTGACCGCCGGCTGGGTCATGTAATGCTCCTCCGCCGCTTTGGAAAAACTCTGCTTTTCTGCAACGGTTATAAATATTTGCAAATGCTTATCCATCCCTTCACCCTCTTTCCTCTCATTTCTATTATAACAATTTACTTATCCTATTTATTATAATAAATTATTTTCCTTATTCATTTATGTTGGCTATGCTATAAGAAGGAGGTGCTTTTATGACTTCACAAGCATCACATCGAATAAAACGACAGCGCTTAAATTCTGCAAAAAACTGGATTGGCGGTATTGTATTTACCTTTTTTATTGCCTTGCTCGGGTTCTTCTTAGCAAAAGTTCCTGGCTTTAACCATGCTGGGCAGCTCGCTTGTGCTATCATTATCGCCATCATTTACAGACAATTTTTTGGTTATCCGGAAGCGCTGCGTTCTGGAATTACGTTTTCATCTAAAAATCTGCTCCGCTTCGCTATCATTTTGTATGGATTAAAACTAAACATCGATACCATATTGCATGATGGGCTCGGACTCCTTGTACGTGATGCGTTTATTATTCTGTTTGCAATCAGTGTGATGATCTGGCTTGGCAAGGTATGCAAAGCAGATAAAAATATTTCGCTTCTGCTCGGAATCGGGACAGGAGTTTGCGGTGCTGCCGCCATTGCAGCTGCAGCACCAATTATGAAGACAAAGGATGAAGATACTGCCATCAGCGTCGGGATTATTGCAATGATGGGCACTGTCTTCGCACTTGGATATTCATTATTGCGTCCTGTCTTACCATTAACCGCTTTGGATTATGGAATTTGGTCGGGAATCAGCCTGCATGAGCTTGCTCATGTTGCTATTGCAGCAGAACCGGCTGGAGAAGATGCATTAGCCATTGCATTACTTGCTAAATTAGGACGTGTATTTTTACTTATTCCTCTTTGTTTTATTCTTATTTATATAATGAAAATCAAAACAAGCGGTTCTCAAACACAAAATAAGGTTGATTTTCCATGGTTTCTGCTTGGTTTTATCCTGATGAGCCTTATTGGCAGCTATGTGCTTGGACACACCATCCCTATATCTGAAAATATGATGGAAGGAATCTCCGCAGCAACCACATGGATATTGACAGCAGCTATGGTCGGGCTTGGATTGAATGTCAACCTGAAAGACTTGCGGTCAAAGGCTTTAAAACCGTTGCTGGCAGTGACTGTTACATCTGTTTTTCTTTCTATTATTGCTTATTTTATTATTTGAATACGTGTAATAAAAACGACTCTATCATAGATTATATGAGCCGTTTTTATTGCAATCAGGAGACCACCTTTTTCACAACATATTCCAGCTCATTTTCTTCACACCAATTAATGGATATTTGCCTGTATTCATTATCCCCATAGAATAAAGCTTTCCATGATATCGTAATCACTCACTTCAAACTGATTAGGGAATCTAACGTATTTTCCCGGATTTATTTCTAATTCGTCTTTAAATGTTCTTTGCTCTTTCCCCATATAATTATTGCCTATTTTATAATGATTTCTATAGAACGTTAACTAAATGCTTACTATGAATTATGGATTATAATGATTCATGTTATGATAAATGAATAAAACAAAGCCATAGGAGGTAAAGACACATGTCCACGGAATTTATTCTAATTGTTGTTATTGGTCTTGCACTTATTTACCTGTCAACGTTGCGAAACAGAAATAAACCCGCTGACAGACAAGGAAGAGAGCTGAAGTCTCCAGAAGAGATTCTCCCAGAAGTTCAGCAGAGGTTGGAATCAGGAGAAAATAAAATTAAATTGATTAAGCATGTACGTATCGAAACCGGGCTTGGACTGGAGGATGCGAAAAATTTAGTTGAGGGGAACTATAAAATGAAGAGCCCCATTGCAGATTCCGACCTTAAGGAAAAAGTCCAAGAAATGCTTCAATCTGGCACCGGGGAAATCAAAACAATAAAATACGTTCGTGAACAGACTGGATTGGGCTTAAAAGAAGCAAAGGATTTTGTAGACAATGTCAAAAAGAATGAAGAGATGTAAATCCGCAGAGAGACTCTGTTTTCTGCTGTCAAAATAGAAACGCAGCCAGTTATACGGAGGTAAGGGAGCTGTGATTGTGATTCCAATCCAAAAAGTATACGGTTATATAACAAGACGGAAAGAAGACAAAATACAAGTCCTTGTTTTCCGGCATTCTAATCCAGCAGCCGGCGTACAAATTCCTAAAGGAACCGTGAAAGACGGAGAAGAAACAGAAGAAGCGGTCATTCGGGAAATCAAAGAAGAGACAGGATTAAAAAATTTCAAAGTCGAAACATTGATTGCAGAAGATTTTTGGAAAAATGATGATGGGGCTGTTCATCAGAGATTTTTTTATGATATATATGTAACAGAGTCTCTTGATGAATGGGAGTATCAGCCAACAGGTGGCGGGGAAGAAAAAGGACTGACCTTCCGCTACTTTTGGATTTCTTCTCCAAACGAAACAGAGCTCGTCCGAGGGCATGGGGATTACTTAGATTATATCTTTTAGCAGAAGACTTTTTTAAAGATACATGTTGATATGATTTCTTAGGGACTGTGATTTATAATAATGACCTTATAGACTATCTGACTTGTTCCTGCTGTTTTTCTTTGCATAATACGTCCATGTATAATACACAATCCAAAATAAAGCGATGACTACAAACGCATAGAGCATTCCTTTATTTTCTGGTATAAAGATGATTAAAGAAATAGAAATGAGTAAAGACGGCGGCATAAGTATCCAATAACGTTTATTTTTAAAAGTATTCATAGCAGTCCACCTCCATTAAATCAGAAATCCATCCCGGAAAATATGATAGCCTTTCCATCATTACCTCTTTCTTAACAAATCTAGTTTTTTAAAAGAAGCCGCTTATTCAGAACATATGAATCAAGCGGCTTTCTCTGTAAACTTATTCTGCATCAGCAACTTTTACCAGCTGCTTCCCTATATTATCTCCGGAAAATAGTCCTAAAAACGCATCTGGAATCGAATGGAACCCTTCTTGAATGGTCTCTTCAAACTTCAATTCACCATTAGAAACTGCTTCTTCCAGTGCCTGATAGGCTTCATCATAGTGGTCGGCAAAGTCGCCTACCAGCAAGCCCTGCATTTTCACACGTGATTTAATCAAGAATTGCTGCACACGCAGACCAATATCTTTTTCTCCTTCTTCTAAATTATAGGCTGAAATCGCGCCGCATACAGGTACACGGGCAAACACATTTAATAACGGCCAGACAGCATCTGAAATTTCACCGCCGACATTTTCATAATAGACGTCAATTCCATCTGGACATGTTTCTTTCAGCTGCTCACTGACATTTCCTTTTTTATATTCAACAGCTGCATCAAGCCCGAGTGTTTCTGTAATATAAGCAGCTTTTTTCTCTGATCCGACAATGCCTACCACTCGTGCTCCTTCTTTCTTAGCCAGCTGTCCCGCGATTTGTCCGACAGCTCCTGCTGCCCCCGATACAACAACGGTCTCTCCCTTTTTTGGCTCGCCAATATGCATCATGCCGAAATAGGCGGTGAGTGCAGGCATTCCCAACACGCTTAGAGCGCTTGATGGACTCATTCCTTTTGTAGTTACCTTTCTCACCTTATCATTTTTGACCACATTGTATTCCTGAAAATCGAGCGTACCAGTTACCAGGTCGCCCTTTTCAAAATTACTGCTGTTGGATTCGACCACCTGGCTTACTGCTGCGCCCTTTAATGGTTCCCCTACTTCAAAAGGAGCTGCGTAGGATGGACCATCAGACATTCTCCCGCGCATATAGGGGTCTACCGATACATACAACGTTTTAAGCAGCAGCTCTTCTTCTGAAGGTTTACCGATTTCTGCCTTTTTAAATTGAAATGTATTTTCATCCGGCAGCCCATTTGGACGCTCTTGTAGTATTAATTGTTCTTGTGTCATCCTTATTTCCTCCTTCATCTTTACTGTTAACAAAATAAAAATTAACCTTTATGTATCTTTTCCTTTCTCTCTAAAAGATTAAACATAACTTTTTGTTTATTTCCATGCAAAAAAGCTTGTTATTATGTACAATGAAAATTTGACAATTAATTTAAATAGGGAATTGTAAATAGAGAGAGAAAGAAGGGTAGCGTTTTGAAGTCTCAAAGATTAACTCCTGCTTCTTTTTTATTGGCAGGGATTATATTTCTATTATTATTCGGCGTCATCGCCTGGGGTGTATATTTTGAAAGCAATTGGATCCGTTCCTTTGATTTATCATGGATTGAGCGGATTCAGGGAACAATTTCTGAAGGAAAAACAGCTTTTATTATGTTTATGACAGAGCTGGGAAGCATGAAAGCTGTTATCGCCATGACAATTATTATTTGTATTGTCCTCTTTTTCAAGCATAAATTTGCAGAAGGATTATGGTTCGGCGGTACGATTCTTTTCTGCGCAGCAATCGGCGGAAAAGTATTAAAGAAAATCGTTGAACGTGATCGCCCTAACTTCTTACAACTTATTGAAAAAACAAACGAAAGCTTCCCGAGCGGACATGCCACAGCTACAACGATTTTTTATGGTTTTATCGGGATGGTACTTATTCTTTCAGTTTATCAAATATGGAAAAAAGTAATTATCAGCTTTATCACACTTGTTTGGATTGGTTTTATATTATTTACGAGAATTTATTTAGGAGTACATTTCCCTACAGATGTGCTTGCCGGATTTTTATATGGTTTAGCTGCTGTATTTATTTCCATAGGCGTCTATTTACTTATTCGGGAGCCGCTTCGTCAGCTTCTCCAAAAACTTCATTTAGCTGATCAAAGTCAGGCTTTTAAAAGAGCGAGATAGTACGAAGAAAGGCATCCGTATGAGATACGGATGCCTTTCTTTTCGAAATTTGCGGCGAAAGAACATGCAGTTCACATCTGCATATCGTACGTTGTCTCTCGGCTTACGCAAATCAGCTCATCGCAAAATAAAGTATAGCATGGTTTTAGTTAAAATACCACGCTTATTTTTTTTCCTTCCGGCTAGAAAAGCTTTCATCCCTTCATCAGCTGAGCTGTTAATTATTCCTTTTCTGCCATTCCTTCACATAATTCAATCTTTCTTTAAATTTTTTCTCATTTCCTTGCTCTGTCGGGTAATAGTACTGCTGTCCCTCCAACGAAGGCGGCATCGTTCGCATCGCAGTTAATTTATCTTTTTCATCATGCGCATACTGATAACCCTTTCCATAATCCAGTTCTTTCATTAATTTTGTCGGTGCATTTCTGATTTGCAGAGGTACGGGTTCATTAATCGATTCCTTTACATCCTTTTTCGCTTTTTGCCGCGCTAGGTACACGGCATTTGATTTGGGCGCCAGTGACAAATAGATAACCGCCTCTGTAAGATGGACATCACATTCCGGCATTCCGATATAACGGCAGGCTTGAAATACATCCGTGGTAATTGTCAGTGCACGTGTATCAGCTAAGCCGATATCTTCACTCGCAAAGCGAATCAGCCTTCTGGCAATATAGATTGGATCCTCTCCTGATTCAAGCATTCTGGACATCCAATAAATCGCGGCATCCACATCACTGTTCCGCATCGATTTATGAAGGGCAGAAATGATATTATAATGCTCTTCGCCACTTTTATCATACAGAAAGGAAGTCCGGTTAATCAGCTGTTCCAGATTCGACTCATTGATATAGAAGTCTCCAGCATTTGTGCCGCTATTTAACACCGCCATCTCTAACGTATTTAAGGCACTCCTTGCATCTCCATTTGCAAACTTTGCAATCGCCTCTAAGCTTTGTTCGGTTATATGAATATCCTTATCTCCAAATCCATACGGATGGATTATTGCATTCCTTAAAAGATTTACAACATCAGCTATTTCCAATTGGTTTAAAACAAACACCTTACTTCTCGACAGCAATGCCGCATTTACTTCAAAGGAAGGGTTCTCCGTTGTTGCCCCGATTAAAATAATACTGCCATTTTCGACATAAGGCAGAAAAGCATCCTGCTGCGCCTTGTTGAACCGGTGTATTTCATCAATAAAAATAATGGTTTTTTCACCGAAATCGTGTCTTGTTTCCGCTTCCTTCATTATATTTTTGATATCCTTGATGCTGCTGTTTACTGCAGACAGGTTAATAAATTTTGATTCTGTCTTATGAGCAATAATTTCAGCCAGCGTTGTTTTGCCAACGCCAGGCGGTCCCCAAAAAATAATCGAAGTCACCTGGTCATTTTCGATAAATTCACGCAACACCTTCCCCCGCGCCAATAAGTGCTGCTGACCGACAAATTCATCCAGTGTTCTGGGACGGACACGGCTGGCAAGCGGGGAATTTCTTTTATTATCCTCACCAAAAAGCGATTCCTGTTTCATTGGACTCACCTCTCATTTCAGCAAATTGATTGTTACGGAGTAATTATATTTATTTCAAACGTCTAAACTTTAAAGCTTTCGTCTTCGTTATTTGAAGTGATCAAAACCACCAAAGGAACGTTTGTTCTATTATAACAAACGTTCTTTGATTTGCAAAGCTTTTAAAAACAAGGAAGAAATATTCGTTACAGCCGCAAACAGCCCGATTAACCTAACTGCCAGCGGTTTTAACAAAATGCGTAAGCGCCTCCTGCAGTTCTCACTTTATCTCCGATTAGAAGCTAATTGCCTTTATGCTATAATAAAACAAAGTATTTGCTGAAGGAGGATGACATATGCTTTTTATACAAATCTTTTTGATTATTGTGATCGTTGCTGGAATAATCTATTTATTATTTTTACGTAAAAGAAATAAATTCAATCCATCCCAATCACAAAGAGATCCTTTCGAGGTTATTCTAGAAGCTACAGAGATGATTGAAGATAATAAAAATAACGCATCGCCTTTAAAATTTATACGAATTATGAAATATGTACGGCAAGAAACCGGTATGGGCTTCTTCGAATTAAAAAGATATGTAAATAATTCGGCCTCCCCCTATCTGAAATTAGAAGACCCGGAGGTTGTAAGCCATTTAAAAGATATGCTTGAAAATAATAAGGATGACCATCAGGCTGTAAAGTACGTGCAGGATTGCAGCGGGTTAAATTTCGAAAAAGCAAAGGATTATGTTGATAAATTTAAAAAGGCGGATATATAAAATAAAAAAACACTTGACCTGAAAACGATATCAGAAAGTAAACTCAAGTTAGAGAACAATCCGGCGGCATGCGGCATAGATTTTGGATATTGATATGAGTGTAACTGAAAAGGCATGATCGTATCATATACCACGATTTTTGCCGGGCCCGGATTGTTTTTTTATATTCATGAAAAGCAGCAAATATCCTCAAGACCTTGCTGCTTTTCATATATTTTCGTCAAACTGTTGACCTTTCCATTAACTCCGTTGAAACTTCTTTATGGGAAATCTCTACAGCTATGGCCTGTTCAAACAAAATCTGCCCGATAGAATATAGCGGGATATTAACGGAAGTAATTTGCATAGCACGTGCTATCGGCTGATCATCAAAGCCAATAACCGCTAAATCACGCGGAACCTTGAGTTCATAGTTTGAACTGGAAGTAATTATACCCGCTGCTACTTGATCACTTGTCGCTAGAATAGCTGTAGGACGTTCCTGAAATGCAGCGATTTCTCGTAAAATACGTTCCCCATCTTCTATATTGAGACATTTTTTAAAGATATAATCTTTGTGAAAAGGGAGTCCTTTTAGCTTTAAAAAATCACGGTAGGCACGTTCACGCTGACTGCTGTTTGCCCCCTCCAGCCGATTGACAGAAAAACCAATTTTCCGGTGTCCATGCTCATACAGGTACTCCAGGGCCCTCATAAAACATGCATAATGATCGATAAACGTATAGCTCAACGGCGTATCTTCCCCATTTTCAAATAGAACAATGCTGCCATATTGCTGATAATGTTCCACTGTTTCTAAAGATATTTTTCTGGAACAAATGATCAAACTGTCTATTTGCTTTAGCTTTAACATTTCTAAAGCTTCTTTCTCCTGATGCTCGTCATACCCAGTCTGATACAGCACCAGCTTATATTGATGAACAGAAGCTGCCTGTGATATCCCTTGAACCAGCTGTGAAAAATACGGCACGTCTAAAAATGGCAAAACGATGCCTATAAGATGCGTCTTTCCTTTCTTTAAATTAACCGCATTAATATTCGGAATATAACCTGTTTCTATAATTGCTTTTTTCACAGCCTCCACTTTTTCCTTTTTGACATAAGGGTGATTATTCAGCACGCGCGAAACCGTACTGACAGATACACCTGCAGCTTTCGAAACATCATGAATATTTGCCATCTCCCTGCCCCCTGCCTGCTACAGATTTACGCTTCGATATGATTGATATACGTTGTTTCGTATGAATCTCCCGTTATTATTAAACAATTTAACCTTCCACCATAAGCACATGCTCCGTCGATATCAATTTTTTTATTCCCAAAAAATATGCTATTATCATTTTTTCCGCGAAGATACTGTGTCGGTGTATGACCATGCACAACGGTAAAATCGTGGGGATGATCAAAGCCTAAAAATTCTTGACGAATCCAGATTTTATCAAAATCGGGCGTCTCCTTCCAATCATCCAATGCAGGATCAATACCTGCATGAATAAAGAGATGGTTTTCCGTTTCATAATAATACGGCAGGTTAGATAAAAATTCTAAATGCTCGCTATCATCTTCTTTGATTTTTTCCTTGGCAGCCTGCAAATGCTCCCCTGCAGCATTACCTGGAAAAAAGTCTTCTCCCACATATGATTCTATCGTATCCATCCCGCCATTGATTAAATAACGCCGTTCCTTATCTGGATTGTTGCTGAATATACACTCCAAAAACATCTGATCATGATTTCCCCGCAAAGCAATAGCTCCCTCTTCTACCAGTTTCATAATATAAGCAACCGTCCGCTTTGGCTCAGGTCCTCTGTCGATATAGTCTCCCAGAAGGATAAGCTGGTCTTCTTTTGGGTTATAATGATTTAATTGCAATAGCTGCTCAAGCTCATGATAACAGCCATGAATGTCGCTGATGGCAAGGATTCTTTTGTTTGACATAATAAATCACTCCTCTTTTCGTTTGACATTTTTTCCATGGTGTTTGAATAGCTGTTATTACAAATCTGCCTCCTGGTAAACATTATATTATGCAGAAGGCTCGTTTACATGGCCTTATAATAAATGATCCAATTCACCTTTTTTAAATATGGCTTGAGCGTTATATTCATCCGTGAAATTCTATTCCTCCCAGCTCATACCTATTCTTTCTGACTATTTTATACTTTTTTTGAGGCAGCTTCTAGAATAAATTCTCCATTCTCTACAAATACAAAATATCTCATTCTATTATACCCTTATTTAACTCCAGATAAATCTGTAATAACAAAGTGAATAGCACCTTTTTTACTGCGCAAGTGTAAATAATGTGATCTCTCTTTATTTTAATACCGTTTACGTTAAGCGGAATTATCTTCCTCCAAATAATATCGAATCAATCGGGGTAATCTATAGCTATCCAGATATAGAAAAACGGAGGGACTTTGATGAATAAGTTATTTATGATACTCGTGTTGATTGGACTGCCGCTTTCCATCATCGGCTCCATCTTTCATTGGTCTGCTATCATCATGTTTATCATCTATTGCTTGACGATTATTGCTTTAGCGGGCTTTATCGGCAGAGCTACGGAAAGTTTAGCAATCGTTTTAGGGCCGAGAGCTGGAGGATTGCTAAATGCAACCTTCGGAAATGCGGTTGAACTTATTATTTCTATCTTTGCATTAAAAGCCGGACTCATCGGAATCGTACTGGCTTCATTAACGGGCTCTGTATTAGGGAACTTACTGCTTGTCGGCGGCTTATCCTTTTTTGTCGGGGGACTAAAATATAAAAGACAATCCTTTAGCGTACACGATGCGCGCCATAATGCCGGTATGCTGATTTTTGCTGTGATTGTTGCCTTTGTAATTCCAGAAGTATTCACCCAGTCGCTGAACGAACGTGATACGATGATTGTCAGTGTTGGAATAGCTGTTATTTTAATTGTGTTATATTTGGCAGCATTACTATTTAAATTCGTTACCCACCGTGGCGTGTATCATTCAGATAACGAACAAAATGAATCGAAACAGGAGGAGGAACCTGAATGGGGGAAAGGCAAAGCAATTGTTATCCTGGCACTTGCAACAGCTGCTGTTGCTTATGTTTCGGAGCATTTGGTATCGACATTTGATACTGTCGGCGCTGCCTTTGGATGGTCTGAATTATTTATCGGAATCATTATTGTAGCAATTGTCGGAAATGCAGCAGAGCACGCATCAGCGATTGTCATGGCTTATAAAAATAAAATGGACGTCGCTGTTGAAATTGCCGTTGGTTCCACCCTGCAGATTACGATGTTTGTTCTGCCGATTCTTGTTTTGTTATCCCTCTTCTTTTCCACATCCATGCCGCTTGTCTTTACATGGCCGGAGCTGATTAGCATGGTGACAGCTGTATTTTTAATGATTACCATTTCGAATGATGGGGATTCCAATTGGTTTGAAGGGCTTACTTTATTAGCTGCATATGTGATTATGGGCATCGGATTTTACTTCATCTAAGATTTATAATAGAATATACGCATTTTATAGCCAGTGGCCTTATTATATAAGAACACTGGCTATTTTATATAGAGAATACCTGTTTTCCAAGCAATCCATTCTTTTAACAATAATGTAAATCGGAATCTATATGGTAAATGGCGGGATATAACGCCCGTCTATATCTGTAAATCCATACTCCTTCGCTAACCCTCCAGCTCGGAACACCTGCCCGCTTTTCTCCATCACATTTGGATCAGCTGCTAATGCCCCTATTCCCCGTCCGACATA
The DNA here is from genome assembly GCF_000821065.1 of Oceanobacillus oncorhynchi. Classification (GTDB taxonomy): domain Bacteria; phylum Bacillota; class Bacilli; order Bacillales; family Amphibacillaceae; genus Oceanobacillus; species Oceanobacillus oncorhynchi. Next base: position 2,728,758 of record NZ_CDGG01000001.1, on the reverse strand, counting down.
ATAGGGTGTTTCTGTTTGCTGTAAATCATCCGCTTCCCTCCAGTTTTCTTCATCGGCGCCGTGATATTTCAATACAAGCTCAGTCCGCATAAATCCTGGCGAAACAGCAAGAACAGCAATATTATCCGCTTTTAATTCGATAGATAGCCCATATGCCATTCGCACCAACGCATTTTTTGCTAAATCATAATAAAATTGGCCAGTGTACTTGCCATAATCCCAGAATGTTGTATGAATTATCAAAGCCTGTTTATTTTCTCGAAGCAGGGGAACAGCAAAGTGATTGACAGCCAGCTGTGCTCTTACACCTGCTGTAAACATTGTATCCCAATTTTGCAAGGTCAGCTCCCAAAAAGGTTTTCCTTCCACACCTAAGTCATGTGCGCCCCACACATTATTTATCAAAATATCCAGCTTTCCCTGCTCTTTGCGAATTTGAGAAATAACAGCCTCTGTTTCTGCGTCCTTGGTATGGTCGCACTGTATTGCAATGGCTTTTCCACCGGCAGCTTCTATTTCTGAAACCGTGTCGTCCACAGTTCCCGGCCAATGATTCGTAGATGCTCCCCGAACACTGCGGCCTGTGACATATACAATTGCACCGGCTTTCCCCAGCTCTGCCGCAATGCCGCGTCCAGCTCCTCTGCTCCCGCCTGTGACAAGAGCTACTTTTCCATTCAATGGTTTCATTCTTTTCCATCCTTTCTTCCTCAGATATTTTCATTATACAAACTAATTCTTGACATCTATTGTCATATTTCATTTAATTAATATAATTCATTAGAAAAAAGGTGATGTTCATGCGAGGGGACCGTCTCATATCCATTCTTTTATTGCTGCAGTCTCAAGGTCGAATGACTGCTAAAGAATTATCTGAAAAACTGGAAGTCTCCGAACGGACGATTTACAGAGATATGGAGGTTTTAAGCGGATCTGGTATTCCCGTTTTTGCTGATCGCGGCAAAAATGGCGGCTGGTCTTTAGTTGATGGCTATCAGACTGATTTGACCGGCTTAAAGGAATCGGAAATACGCGCTTTATTCGTGCCTGCAGCTCCTCAATTACTGGATGATTTAGGATTAACCCGCACTTCTGAAGACGCCAGAAACAAAGTTATCGCATCCCTGCCTGCAGCTTACCGTGAAAGTGCAAAGGATGTATGGAGCCGCATTCATATTGATACCAGCTCCTGGAGGGGCACAAAAGAAAAAATCGCATCCTTTGAGGTTCTGAAAAATGCAATATGGAAAAATAATAAATTGAATATCCTCTATCAGCGTGGAGACGGACAAACAAATCATTATATCGTACAGCCGCTGGGACTAGTTGCGAAAGGAAGCAGCTGGTACGTGATTGCCGTAAAGGAAAATGGAGATATCCGGAATTATCGCGCTTCACGAATCCAGTCTGCTGTGTCAAGCAAAGAAACCTTTGAAAGACCGGTTGATTTTGATATTGCAGCATACTGGAAAAACTCGAAACAAGCATTTATCAAGGCCTTGCCGACTTATGAGGTATGGGTAAAGACTTCCAGAGAAGTGCTGCCAAGACTTTCCTTTTCTACTTTTTTTGTACGGATAATAGAGACTGCATCTACTGACGAAAAAGGATGGACACGCGTTAAATTAGCTTTTGATACAAAAGAAGAAGCAAAAAGATTTCTTCTTGGATTTACAGACCAAATGACCGTTACCGAACCAGAAGAACTCCATGCAGAAATTCTTCGGATGGCAGAAGCCGCTGTTGCACATTATAAGAAATAAACGATATTCAGTAATATGATCTATTCACCTTCTGACAAAATATAAGACAAACTCTCCCAGAATTGATAAACTACTTTACATGAATCTAAAAGAACGGAGAAAATGCTATGGAAAATATTGCTCTAGTCAGTATCGTTGTTATTATTGTCGTTGGTATCTTCTCGCAATGGCTGGCTTGGCGAATTCAATGGCCTTCCATTGTCATCATGTCCATTGCCGGACTATTATTGGGACCTGTGCTTGGTTTGTTCAACCCGCAAGAAGCATTGGGCAGCCTGTACAGTCCATTGATTTCGCTTGCGGTCGCCATTATTTTATTTGAAGGCAGCTCCAGCCTCGATGTCCGGGAAATCAGAGGCGTATCTAAATCCGTATTCCGGATTGTTACGTTCGGTGCTTTCATTGCCTGGATCGGCGGAGCACTCGCTGCTCATTTTATCGCAGGCTTGAGCTTGGAGATATCTTTCATTATTGGCGGTTTATTTATTGTAACCGGACCGACTGTTATTCTGCCTTTGCTGCGGAATGCAAAATTAAAACCGCGTACGGCAGCTGTCCTTAAATGGGAAGGAATTATTGTTGATCCATTCGGTCCGCTGCTCGCATTATTTGCTTACGAAATTATTAAGGTACTTACAACAGAAAGTCTGCATGCGAATTATTTAATTCATTTCTTTCTCAGTGCCATTATTGCCGTTATTCTCGGCTATGTGATCGGCATGGTAGTCAGTTTAATGATCAGCAAGGGCGTATTTCCCGAGTACCTAAAAACACCGATTATTATATCCTTTCTCCTGCTTTGTTTTACCGTAGCCGAGGTTATTATGCATGAAACTGGCATGCTGGCTGTTACCGTTATGGGATTAACAATTGGCCGTACCAAACATTATATATCCTCTATCGGCCATGAAGTCAGTCACTTTGTTGAAAATATTTCTGTCCTGCTGACATCCACTATTTTCATTTTACTGACGGCTTCTTTAACGCGGGAAACAATCGCGGAGATGTTCACCTGGCCGATTATCGGCTTTGTTCTTGTCATGTTATTTATTGTACGCCCTTTATCGATTTGGCTCTCTACTATTGGCACAGAGCTTTCCAATTCTGAAAAGATGCTGATCGGCTGGATTGCACCGCGGGGAATTGTTGCCCTGTCTGTTTCCGGTTATTTTGCAACCATTCTGCTGAATGACGGGCATGAAGGGGCTGCTATGCTAACAGCTTTAACCTTTGCACTTGTATTTATTACCGTATGCGCGCATGGATTTTCATTGCGGCCAATTGCTAAGGCGCTCCATCTTGCCAATGATACCGCACCAGGCGTCCTATTAGTGGGAGCAAACAGCTTTTCCATTGCATTGGCTTCCTATTTACAAAAGATGGATTTACCTGTATTAATCAGTGATTCTTCCGCTACACAGCTGCAGCCGGCTGTAAATAAGAAAATCCCTGTTTATCACGGTCAAATCCTGGCAGAGCACAGCGAATATGAAGTAGACCTGACGCCATATGAGACCATTCTTTCTTTGACCGGAGATGACGCAATCAACATATTGGTCAGCCAGTCCTATGCACCTAAATTTGGTCACCATCATACATTTACCCTTACCAGCAACAACTATAAACAAGAGGGGTCGAACAAAATTCCGTTTGCAGGAAAAGGACATCTCCTGTTTCATGAAGATGCTGTATTTACCGAATTAAATAAGAAAATCAATACAGGCTACACGATACAAGAGTTCCCATTAAATCAAAAAGGAAAGCTTGAGAAGGAGCAATTGCCGGAAAATACGGTTCCACTGTTTATCAAAAAGAAGAACCATACCATTCAGCTGATTACGTTAAGAAGTAAAATAATGTTAGATGAAGAAGACCAGCTCGTTGTTTTGCAGAAAAATAAACTGACTTAAACATAAGAAAAACCAAGGAGAATACTTGGTCCTTAAAACACAGCTGTTCTTGCTAAAGAGATGTCCGCTGCGGGAAGTCGCTTTCCGCGGGCAACGGCTCAGTCTCCTCGGAAGAAAACCGCTTCCTGCGGGGCCTTCACCTGTTGCTTTTCCCGCAGGAGTCGACAACATCCGCTCCCATCTAAGAAGAAATATGTTTATTTGTTTTCTTCTTACAAAGAAATGACGCTAATTCTAGCGACGGTTTTGATGGGGCGAGTAATCGCAGTCCCAGAAGAAATACACGGAGACTCCTGTGGGAATGCGCAGAGCGAAGACCCCGCAGAAAAAAGCGAACTTCTTTTTTCGAGGAGGCTGAGCTCAAGCCCACGGAAAGCGGAGTGTATTTCTGGGGCCTAAGATTACTCACCCCATGAAACCCGTTGGAGCGGCTATCTTCAGCTTTTTTATATACTTTCCTATTCTTGAACAAAGCCTCGCTGAAATGATGACATTCCATCTATCAGCGAGGCTTTTGAAATACATTTTTCGTTTATATCGATTTATTTTTGATTGGAAATATTCATCTTAACAACTCTCGGTTACCCTCTAAATCAAATTATAGCTTCTCCCCATTCGAAGCAATCACCTGCTTATACCAATCAAAGCTTTTCTTTTTCGAACGTTTTAAGGTCCCTTTTCCTTCGTTATCACGGTCTACATAAATATAACCGTAACGTTTTTTCATTTCGCCGGTGGAGGCACTGACAATGTCAATCGGGCCCCAGCTGGTATAGCCGATGATATCCACACCATCTTCTATTGCTTCACCCATTTCAGCGATATGCTCCTTTAAATACTCTATACGATAGTCATCGTCAACGGTACCATCAGCGTTTAATTTGTCAATCGCGCCAAGTCCGTTTTCCACAACAAATAATGGCTTTTCATAGCGGTCATACAGCTGATTAGCCGTAATGCGGAAGCCTTTTGGATCAATTGTCCAACCCCATTCGGATGCTTTCAGATATGGATTGGCAACAGAAGCAAATACATTTCCATCTGTAATATCCTTTAATATTTCCGGATCAGTGCTTGTTGTTCTGCTGGAATAATAGCTGAATCCGATATAGTCCACTGTATGATTCTTCAATAGTTCTTCATCATTTTCTTCCATATGGATTTTCAAATCATTGTCCCGGAAAAAGCGTTTTGCATAACCCGGATAATGCCCGCGGGATTGCACATCAATAAAGAAGAAGGATTCCCGGTCTCTTTCCATGGCTTTGGCAACATCATCCGGATTAGAAGTGTACGGATAGGTTGTACCTGCTGCCAGCATACAGCCGATTTTTGCATCCGGGATAATTTCATGTCCTGCTTTTACAGCTAAGGCACTTGCGACGAGCTGATGATGCGCTGCCTGATATTTGATTTGCAACTCATTTTCACCTTCGTCAAACACTAATCTGGCACCGACAAATGGAAGATGCAGAAGCATATTGATTTCATTGAATGTCATCCAATATTTCACTTTATCCTGGTAACGTGTGAAAATCGTTTTTGCATAGGTTTCAAAGAAATTCACAAGCTTGCGATTTCTCCAGCTTCCATAGGCTTCAATTAAATGTACCGGCACATCAAAATGGGCAATGGTTACAACCGGTTCTATGTCATATTTCCGCATTTCATCAAATAAATCATCATAAAATTGAAGTCCTGCTTCATTTGGCTCTGCATCATCTCCATTCGGAAAAATACGCGCCCATGAAATCGAAACTCGTAATGCTTTAAATCCCATTTCCGCAAACAAAGCAATATCTTCTTTATAGCGATGGTAAAAATCAATGGCTTCATGCGATGGATAAAATTCGCCTTCAACGGGTTTTAATGAATCAACTTTTCCTGTCATGACCTGCCAGCGCTTTTCTCCCGTCGGCAATAAATCAACCGATGTTAATCCTTTTCCATCCTCTAAATAAGCACCTTCAACCTGGTTCGCAGCTACTGCTCCGCCCCATAAAAATCCTTTTGGAAATTGTGTCATCGTAAAAACTCCTTTGTTTAGTATGGAGAAGGAAAGACTGAATACCACCCTTTCCTTCTATCTATTTGGTATCCGTTACTTTTCTAATGAAAGCAGCGGGTCGCCAATCTTAATTTGTTTTGTTTCTGTAAACGCAATATCTTTATAATCACCTGAATTCGTGATAATAATCGGTGTGGTCAGAGGGAAGCCGGCTTTTTTAATTTCTGGTATATCAAATTCAATAAGCAGCTGTCCTTTGTCGACTTTTGCACCTTGTTCCACATGGCCTGTGAAGTGCTTGCCATCCAATTGTACTGTGTCCATCCCAATATGCATTAAAATCTCAGCGCCATTTTCCGTTGTAATTCCAATGGCGTGATTTGTAGGGAACATCGCCGAAACAGTTCCAGAAACAGGTGAAATCAATTTTCCTTCTGTCGGTTCCACTGCAATTCCTTTCCCAAGCGTTCCGGAAGCAAACGCCGTATCTTCTATTTTTTCGAGTGCAATGGTTTCTCCAGTTAACGGGCTGACAATATCTTCATTTTGTATCGTAATAACTGTTTCCTCTTTTGCGGAAGCTGCTTCGGCTGCTGGTGCAGCTGTCGCTTTTTGATTAATCCCTCCGAAGAAATAAGTCAGAACAAAGGATAGAACCATCCCGACCGCTGCTGCTATAATAGTACCGATAAATGCTGTGTTTAATCCTTCCTCTGGATGGATCATGGCAGGGAATTGGAAGATACCAAGTCCGCCGAGCAAGTGAATTTTCGTACCGAATAATCCAATGATTGCTCCACCGACAGCTGATGATATAAGCGAAATAATAAATGGTCGCTTCAATGGTAAAGCGATCCCGTATAAAGCAGGTTCCGTTACGCCGAATATGGAAGAAATAAATGCCGGCGGGCTGAGTGTTTTCGTAGTTTCATTTTTTGTTTTTATCCAAATGGCCAGTACTGCTGCTGCTAAAGCAAATGAATGCACGAAAATCAATGCCAGAATTGGATCTTCTCCGGAAACAGCAACGTTGTTAAACGCAATTGGAACAAGCCCCCAATGCAATCCAAACATAACAAATACCATCCAGAAACCGCCCAGGAAAGCACCTGCAATAATAGGGCTTAAATCATACACCCAGACAGTTACCTGTCCCAATAACTGACTTGCCCAGGTTGCAATTGGGCCAATCACAATAAAGGTTAATGGAATAATAATCAGTAACGTGAACATAGGTACAAAAAACATTTTGACAACATTAGGAGTAATTTTCGCTAAAGCCTTTTCAATTTTTGCTGCAAAAAATGTTGCTACAATAATTGGTATAACGGACATTGAATACGTCATTAAAATGACTGGGATACCAAAGAACTCTATATAGACAGGTGACTCGAACACCGTTCCTGCAAACAAGGTATACAGCGGTTCTGCCGCTCCAGGTATTCCTTCAAGCGCAGGATATACCAATGCCATGGCAATAACCATACCTATGAAAGGCGTCCCGCCGAACTTTTTCATTGCACTGTACCCTAATATAATCGGCAAGAAATAAAACAGGGCATCTCCGGTTGCATTTAAAATTTGATATGTTCCGCCTTCTTCATTAAGCCATCCAATCGCAACGAATAAAGCATTGAACCCTTTGATCATACCGGACGCTGCCAATACTCCAAGAATCGGCGTGAAGATACCTGAAATCATATCAATAAAACGGTTGAGCAAGCTGCCTTTATCTCCGCCATCCGCTTCATCAGCAGATCCTTTTGACTCCAAACCGCCGACTTCTACAACTGCCTTATACACATCTGGTACATGGTTGCCGATAACTACTTGGTATTGTCCGGCACTTTTCATGACGGTTACAACGCCATCCATTTCTTTTAAAACCTCTGTATTTGCCTTTTCCTCGTCTTTTAATTTAAAACGAAGACGCGTAATACAATGAACAACACTGTTAACGTTTTCTTTTCCGCCGACATTTTCAATGATATCTTTGGCTAATTGTTCATATTTCATTGTTTTCCCCTCTTTCTATTATAATAAAACAAATTAAATCTATTTTCTGATTTTCTTCAGAATTATTGCCTGCATGGGTTCTTTTACATATAGCGTTTGCTTAAAATATTTCCTGCGGTGCGATACTCTTCGGGATAGAGGTTACGCTTCTAAAAAATAATAAATAATTCCGACATACAGCCTGACAACATCTCATCCATTCGTTTTATGATAATTTATAATTTGATTCAACCACCTCCTCAAGGTAATAAAAAAAACCTAAATTACACACAGCATACAGAGCTCTCTTCTGTAAACTGCGGGTAACTTAGGTTTTGCCTGCTTCATCAGTAACAATCCTAAATATGATTATTCAATTACAGGTTTCTTTTATATCACGATGTAGAATCTATTTGGTGCCGATTGGTAATTCGGTGGATATGCAATGTTAAGTAAACTTTTTCATCATTGGAAATGTCCCAATCATAGTTTTTAGCAATATAGGCTGCAATTCTCTCTGTGCATTCAAATGCAGCTGTATATTTCTTTTTCACCTGTTCATACAGGAAATCATCATGCGTATTTTCTGCTTTTTCTTTCCGGATAAAACGGGTAGCAAAAAACCGCAGATGTGTCAGAAACCGTTCATAGTTGATAGAATCCTCATCCAATTCAATTTTGAAATAGTATCTGACAATATTCAGGATATTATTAACCAGTTCCGTTACTTTAATTGCGGTATCCATGTTTTCACCGGATAGTTGACTATTGACCAGATGCAGCGCAATAGAAGCCGCTTCATCTTCTACAAGCCTTACTCCAGTATCCTCTTCCACCATATCCAACGCTTTTAATGCAATCTGAAACTCCTGTTTATAATACCTGCGAATTTCCCACAACAGCGGATTTTTCAAGTCGATGCCGTTTTTATGCCTTGTAATTGCAAAGCTTAAATGATCCGTTAAGGCAACATATAAATAATTATCCAATTTATATGTCAATTGAGATTTAGCCAGTTCAAGGATTTTGTAAGAAAGATCCAAGTAGATCTCAGAAGTTTCTTTCATTAATTCCGCAAGCTTCTTAGCTACATTAGAATTCTCCAGCACAAAGGTTTTCTCCACTTTCGATGATTCAATCGCATCTCCAGTCTTTTTTTGAAAAGCCAAACCCTTGCCCATGACAACGATTTCCTGATTGGATTCATCTTTTGACATAACTACATTATTATTTAATACTTTTGTAATTTTCAATTGCATTCACACCTGAAATGAGTATTTTTTAAATTCTTCTGATACCTGTTTGTCCAGAAAAAAACCTGGATTAATCCAAAATTGTAGACAAAAAGCCATACAATCCACTGTGATTAACCCAGGTTTTGCCTGCCGAACAGTAACAATCCTTTAGTTAACTTCATTATAGATGATTACGGTTTCAAATGCAACAGGAAAGTAGATTTTTTACCTAACTGTTTAAGCACTTCCTGATATAGGTAGTAAAATATATTTATTTTTATATTCTCCATTCGTTCTTATCCATTCTATCTTACGCTATGCTTCTATCTTAGTTAGGCGAGAGGGCTCCCAACCTCAAGGGATGTGCAGGGTGAAACCCAATGAGTAGGTGGGAGGTGAATTGCCTTTTCGCATTTACGAACATAGGTTTGCATGGTATAATATTCTTGAAAGACGTTCTTTGAAAACTGAACATAGCAGGTTGTGGCAAGAATCGTTGCTTTGCCATGTAAAATGTTCAAGCCAAACATGTCAGCCAAGGCACATAAATGTGTGAACCTTAATTAGGCTGAAAAGTAGTCCCAAAGGCAGGACCAATGGGATAGCGGGGTTGGGTGTTTTTAGCACACCGATGTGTCAACTCCACTGGTGGTTAATCGTCATCTTGAAAGTCGACACCCCAGAAACCCACACTTCAAATTTCGGTAGAAATTAAGTGGTGGGAGTATTCATTATCTCCGTTAGCTGAACCTGAGTTTTGAATATAATATAAAAATGGCCTTGGCTTCATTGAAACAAAGGATATTAATCAGAAATAACGTGTCGTATAGGATAAATTTCACAGTATAAACATTTAGGATAAATCATACTGGTCAACATTCGAAATATGTGTCATCTAAAGTTCTGTTCGCAGATCCCACAATTCCGGGAAAAAATATTGATCGAGTACTTTTTTCAAGTAGCTCACGCCGCCAGAACCGCCTGTTCCTTTTTTAAAGCCAATAATTCTTTCTACCGTTTTCATATGCCTGAAGCGCCATTGCTGAAATAAGCCTTCTATGTCCACCAATTTTTCAGCAAGCTCATATAACTCCCAATACTGCTCTACATTTTTATAGACTATCATCCAGGCTCTTTTCACGCTCTCATTCGTCTGATGCGTGATACGGGCATCCCTGTTTAATACTTCTTTATCAATGGAAAACCCTGCTCTGGAGAGAGCTTGAATCGACACATCATAAAGACTTGGCGCATCGTATGCTTCTTGTAAAATTGGATGAAGCTCCGTATCATTTTCATATATTTTGAGAACATATTCTGTTTTATATCCCAGAGCAAATTCTACTAATCTATTTTGATAGGATTGAAATCCAGAAGCACTTCCCAATTTATCTCTAAACTCGATATACTCGCTTGGCGTCAGCGTAGAAAGGACGTCCCATACACTTTTTAGCTGCTCTTGTATTTGAGATACGCGTGCGAGCTTTTTAAAGGAAGACCTTAGATTATCTGCCTGTATATCTCGGGTGGCAGAATGAATTTCATGCAGAATCTGCTTCATCCACAGCTCGCTTACATGATGAACAATGATAAATAACATTTCGTCATGATGGCCGCTCAAACGATGCTGGCTCGATAATAACGTATCCAGGCTTAAATAATCACTGTATGTCATCTTCTCTTTAAAATCAGTTTGGATACTCTTTTCATTTTCAAAAGCTTGGTGTTGATTGACCGATTTCATTTTTAACGCTCCTCTATTGGTTTTATGACGGCACGAACAGGACACCCATCCCCTTCTTCCAACGCTAATGGCAAGGCAATCAGTTCATAATCACCTTCTTCAACCTGGTCCAGCATCACATTCTCCAAAATATAAATATCTTGCTTATACAATGCATGATGCCCGGCCAGGTCTTTACTTGAAATCGAATCCACAGATGGAGTGTCTACACCTACAAGCTTTACACCGAGCTCTTTCATATAAGCTGCTCCGTCTGCTGTTATCGGAGACACTTCTTCTGGAAAACGATCCGGTTTATTTGGAAGCGCTGTTTTAATCAGCAAACGCTCCGCATGCGAAATTCCTTTTGTCTTTAAAGCTTTTTCGCTAATTTCATTAAAATCACTTAAATCAATCACTTTACAGAGACCAATATAGCGCTCAATATCTAAATCCAGTATCCGTTTGCCCTCATTTGAAAAATGAAACGGTGCATCAACATGTGTTCCGATATGTACACTTGTTGTGATTTTGCCGATATTAACAACTCCCGACACCTCTTTTGTTACGGGCGTATCATAGTGAAATGGTTCATCCCCCGGCCAGTGTGCCAGATGGTTATTTAACGGTTGGGAAATATCGATCCATTTAGACATTAGGAAACAACCTCTCTTTCATTGGAAAATTGCTCGTAAGCTTTTTCTTCCATAATATTCTTTAGTGTTTGTATACATTCATAAACATCCGTAAACGAATTATATAAAGCCACCGGCGCAAGCCGAATACCAGATGGTTTTCTAAAATCAGGAATGACCTTCTTCCTCTTTAATGCTTTGCAAATTCTCGCAGCCTCCGGATGTTCAAGGTAAATATGCCCTCCACGCTGTTTTTCATTTACTGGATTACAAATCTCAAAATCAAATTCCTTTAATTCGTGTTCAATTAATTCCACCATATATGCGGTCAGCTGCAAGGACTTTTCGCGTATTTTTTCTATTCCGGCTTCATGAAACAGCTCTAATGCTCCAATTAGCGGAGCAGTACTTAACACATGTGGTGTCCCGATTTGAAAAGCTCCGGCATTCCCGGCGGCCGTCAACGTATGCTCCATATCAAACTGCTTTTCTTTATTGGAGCTAAACCAGCCCGCAAGTCCAGGCACAGCCCCGAAATGCTTTTCATTCACATAAAGCGCCGCCACACTGCCCGGCCCGCCATTCAAATGTTTATAGGTACACCAAAACGCAAAGTCAACGTCCCAATCATGCAGTTGATGCGGGACAGCCCCAATCGAATGACATAAATCAAAACCAATTTTTATACCGCGCTCATGCGCTGCTGTTGTCAGCTTTTCCATATCTAAGATTTGTCCGCTCCGGTACAGGACGCTCGGCAATACAATTAATGCAATCTCTTCTGTCATTGCATCTATAATGGTCTCTTCATCCAGTATGTGCCCATCCTCACTCTGTACTTGAATAAGGTGGGATTCATCATACCCTTTTAACTTCAGCTGTGCTTTTAAAGCATAAATATCACTGGGAAAGTTTAATGCATCTGCTAAAATTTTTGTTTTGCTTCCTTTTGGTTTATAAAATGTGGACACAAGCTGATGCAGATTTACGGTTGTTGAACCAGTTACGACAACCTCCTCTTTTTGGGCACCAACAAGCACGGCCATTTTTTCACCAAGCGATTCCGATAAGTAGTACCAGGCGTTCTCTCCTTGCGTCCATCCATCAATCGCATGCTTTTTCCAGGAAGCAAGCAAATCATAGACGGACTGCTCTGCTCTTTTGCTCATCAAACCTAAGGAATTCCCATCCATGTAAACGTATTCATTTTCGAGATAAAATTCATTTCGGAAGGACCTTAATGTATCCTCCGCATCTAGCTTTTCAGCATAGGTTCTTGTATATCTTTCTTCCATTTTGTCACTTCCTTTGCCATTATGCTATGGTTGAAACGTATTAAGGGATTTTTAGACTGTTTTGCTAATTATCTTCTGTTAACAGCTTACCAATAACTCGACATGAATGGAACCAATAACATAACTATTGTTAAAAATAGAAAATACTTCCCCTATCAGATGGAGCAGCCCTAAAAATAAGCCCAAGAGATTATGTTGATAATTTCTTGGGCTTCTTTCTGTTCCATTCTTACAATTCCAAAGTATATCATCACGTACCACAAAACGTCTGAAAATCCTGTTCCGGCGGATCAACAGCATATTTCTCCTGCTCCTCTGTATACGCATAAGGATCTTCCAATGCTGTTAATAAAGCATGAAAAGGTTCGTAATCGCCTTCTGTCACAGCCGCAGCCAACACCTCTTCCACCAAATAATTTCGGGGAATAATCGATGGATTATGCCGTTTCATTAATTGATAAGCTTCTTCTAAAGATGCCGTCTGACTTTCAAGCTTATCCTGCCATGCCTGATGCCACTCTTTAAAAGCAGTGGATTGGAAAAGAACGGAATCAGCATCAAGCTGCTGCAGCGTTAAAGCACGGAAGGTATTGGTAAAGTCTGCATGATATTTCTCCATCAAATCCAACAAGCTTCGAATCAATGTTTTATCATCATCACTTTGACCGATAATCCCCAGCTTCTTCCTCATACCGTCTAACCAATAGGCTTCTACTGACTGCACATAGGTTTCCACAGCCTCTTTTGCCTTTGGAATCGCTTCTTCTTCATCCTCATCCATCAGAACTAACAAGGATTCTGCAAAGCGCGCCATATTCCAAGCACCAATTCCCGGCTGATTGCCGTAAGCATAACGCCCTTGCTGATCAATCGAACTAAAAACTGTTTTCCGATCATATTGATCCATAAAAGCACATGGACCATAATCAATCGTCTCTCCGCTGATAGCAACATTATCTGTATTCATCACACCATGGATAAAGCCTTTTAACTGCCAATCCGCAATCAGCTCGGCCTGCTTGTCTGCCACCTTATACAAGAATGTCAAATAACGATTTTCATCCTCTGCAATCTCTGGATAATGCCGCTTCATGCTATAGTCTGCCAACGCTTGTAAATCCTTTTTATTCCCCCACTGCCTTGCATATTGAAACGTTCCAACCCGAATATGGCTTTCTGCCACTCTTGTCAAAACAGCGCCGGGCAGCGGAGCTTCACGAAATACCGTTCCCCCGGTGGTTGCTACCGCTAAACTGCGGCTTGTCGGAATGCCCAATCCATGCATTGCTTCGCTGATTAGATATTCTCTCAGCATCGGTCCAAGGACCGCCCGTCCATCCCCGCCGCGGGAATAAGGCGTTCTGCCAGAGCCTTTCAGCTGAATATCATAGCGCTCACCCTTCGGAGTCACTTGCTCTCCAAATAATACAGCACGACCGTCTCCAAGCATCGTAAAAGAACCAAATTGATGTCCTGCATAAGCTTGAGCGATTGGATTACTTCCCTCTGGAAGCTTATTGCCTGCGAAGATTTCCGCTTCGTGCTTCAAGGCGGAACTATCCAACCCTAATTCTGCTGCGAGCTTTTCATTGTACACGGCTAGCACAGGGGCATCTGCTTTTGCTGGTTTTACATTCGTAAAGAAAAGCTTGGGCAATTGCTGGTAGGTATTTTCTAAGCTCCAGCCTTGATTCTGTTTATCTGTCATCGGATCGCCTCCTTTATTTAAACTGTTCGTTTTCTTTAGGATAACATATAAGTATATTTTACTTGAATGAATCACCTTTTTTTACTTTGCACTTTTATTTGTAAAAATATTTATTATCATTAATTTCTCCACTTAAACTTCTTGTTTTCCTATAGTATAAGAGGGGAAGAATACATAATTTATGCATTCTTCCCCTCTTATACTTGAATTTTAATATAATAAATTTCTTTAAACCACAGGAAAAGCAGGTAAATCATCCACAAAAGCAGAAATATCCTGTTCCGCTTCCTCCTCCGTCACTAAACAAGCATCCAATGACGCCGCAATCCCTTCCTTATCCATCTCACTGCCAATCAAAACAAGCTCTGTCATCCGATCCCCGGCCTGCTCATCCCAGTCCTCAAACAAAGAGGGGTCCTGCACTTTTAATGCTTCCTGTTCTGCTTCCGAATAGCTTGCCAGCCATCTGCCGGCTCCTTCCAGTGTCATCATTGAACCTGCCTGAGACAAAAACCCTGCTACATTATTTCTGGTGACTAACCAAAAGAAGCCTTTCGCCCGGAGGATTTCCTTCGGCCAATTTTCCAGCCAACCTTGAAAACGCTCGGGATGAAACGGTTTTCTGCTTCGATAGACAAAGGAGCTGATTCCATATTCTTCTGTTTCCGGAATATGCTCCTCATTCAATTCCTTTATCCAGCCGGCGCCATGCTTTGCTTCTTCAAAATCAAACTGACCGGTTTGAAGCACCTGTAACGGGTCTACTTTCCCGAAGGCCGCTGTGATAAATTTCGCATCCGGGTTTAATTTATAAAGTAAGCTCTTTAATGAAGTAATCTCTTCCTCCATCATCTGATCTGTTTTATTTAAAATAATCACATTGGCAAATTCAATCTGGTCTACCAGTAAATCGACAATGCCTCTTTCATCGTCCTCAGCGACTTCCATCCCGCGGTCCATCAATAAATCCTCTGATTGATAATCCTTCCAAAACTGATGTCCATCGATGACCGTTACCATCGTATCAAGCTGAAAAAAGGCATTTAAGTCGATTCCCAATTCATCATCCGCATAGACAAAGCTTTGCGCAACTGGAATAGGTTCCGACACACCGCTTGATTCAATCAACACATAATCGATATCAAGTTTTGCTAATTTTTCCAGCTCTACAATTAAGTCTTCTCTTAATGTGCAGCAAATACAGCCATTAGTCATTTCTACCATATTTTCTTCCGTACGGATAAAGCCGCCTTCTTTTACCAATTTGGCATCCACATTTATTTCACTCATATCATTCACGATAACGGCTATTTTCAATCCTTGCTGATTTTGAAGCAGATGATTCAGCAGAGTTGTTTTCCCTGCACCTAGAAATCCGCTTAACACCGTTACTGGTATTTTCTTGCTCACTTTATTTCACACCTTTCTTACAGATGAACTGGCTGTAACCGTCATTCTGGAAATGACAGCATTACAGCCAACTAAACGTCTTTATTCCTATATTTTTTTCTATATATAAAGAAGCTTCCTCTCCGCCAATGAAAGATTCACGTTCTTTCCTTGTCCAAATAAACACGGCTCGGTGTCGTCCCTTGCTGATACAAGTACTTTCCACTATACCCTTCCGTTTTTTGATCCACTTTGGCAATAACCAGCTGGCAAACTCGCATTCCGGCCTGCAGCTGAACAGGCACGCGATTTGCATTAAACAATTCCAGTGTAATTTGTCCAGAAAATCCCGGAACGATCCAGCCTGCATTTTGAATAAAAACACCGAGCCGACCGATCGAGCTTCTTCCTTCCACAAAGGCAGTTAACTGTTCTGGGAGACCAATTTGTTCCAATGTTGTTCCCAATAGAAAACTTTGCGGCGGAATCGTGATGATTTCTTGCTCTGCTATCTTGATTTTCCGATAATCTGCTGGTTGATCAACCGATAAATAAGGCGTAGACAAGTCATCAACAACTAAAAAATCTTTCCCCAGCCGCAAATCAATCGAAGCTGGCTGAACACTTAATTCCTGAAAAGGGGTAATTGTTAACTGCTTATCATCAACATACTGTTTTATCGTTTGTCCGGATAAAATCATGCCTTCGCACTTCCCGATAGCTGCCATGGAAATGGATTTCTAAACGCGGTCCAGTCCTCATCCATTTCTGTTTCACTCAACAAGCAGCGTTCTAAATCCTCCGTTATCTGCTCCTTATCCAAGTCCATGCCAATGAATACCAGCTTGGTATGGCGGTCTCCGAATTGCGGATCCCACAGCTCTCTGACCTCCGGATTATTCTCGAATATTTCCCTTTGCTGGGCTTTTGGCAGCGAATCGACCCAATAAGCTAACGGCTCCACCTCGACAGAAGGGCCTGCCTGCGATAGCAATAAGGCTAGATTATTATGTGTCGCACACCAGACAACGCCTTTCATGCGGACAATTTCTCTTGGCAAATCCTGATACCAGCTTACCAGCCGTTCCGTATGAAATGGCAATCTGGACCGGTATACAAAGGAACTGATCCCGTATTCTTCGGTTTCCGGCGTATGATTTTCCACGCCTGCATTTAATTCCTGTAACCAGCCGGCTGACTCACTTGCCTTCTCAAAATCAAACAAATTCGTATTGACAATTTCCTGTAAATCGACCTTACAATGCTGCGTGCGGATGATTTTTGCTTCCGGCTGTAAGGTACGAATCACCTTCTCCAGCTTTTCTAAATCCTCTGCTTTGACTAAATCCGTTTTATTGAGAATAAGCACATTACAGAATTCAATTTGGTCAATTAATAAATCAGCAATATTTCGTTCATCTACATCACTGACCGCCTGTTTCCGGTCAAGAAGCGAATCGCCTGAACCGAAATCGTGCCAGAAGCGGTTCGCGTCAACAACGGTAACCATGGTATCCAATCGGCAATATTGGGTTAAATCAATATCCATCGTTTCATCAATATAAGAGAAGGTTTGGGCTACAGGAATCGGTTCACTAATCCCGGAAGATTCAATTAGGATATGATCGAATTCTCCCTGTTTCACCAGTTTTTCCACTTCCACTAATAAATCCTCCCGCAGTGTGCAGCAGATGCAGCCATTAGACATTTCAACCAGCTTTTCCTCTGTCCGCGAAAATCCTCCTTGGGATTGGACCAGCTCACTATCAATATTGACTTCACTCATGTCATTGACGATGACCGCCACCTTTAACCCTTCCCGGTTATGTAAGACATGATTTAATAACGTTGTTTTTCCAGAACCTAAATACCCGCTTAATACCGTAACAGGAATCTTCTTCATGTATTCATCCTCCTCTTTTTAAAATATGAAATGTAATCCTCCAGCAAGAATTGCTGTACTGACAACACTGGTCAGCATTTGCTTTCCGCCAATAGACAGGGAAGTCCTCCAGCCGAGTTCCTTCCCAATTGTAAATAATGTAACCAGACAGGCGGAGAGTGTCGATGCCAGATAGACAAGAATAAAAATCTGGCTGAGCGGCATCTCCATTAATAAGCTGCCCTGCCCTTCATTTAAGATAAGCAGACCGTCTTTTCGAATGAAAGAAAATATCAGCCCCGGCGCCGCATCTACAGGTAAGGAAAATAAATAAAGTATCGGCATCGCAAGCCAATGGAGAAGAGATAATATATTCATAGCCTGGAGCACAGATGCCGCCAGACATATTATTAAAAATATCGGCATTGCCTGCAGTAAAAATTGTTTAACCGAACTGGCTACCTTCCATGCAAATGCCTGCCAGTTTATTTTTTGAATATAAGGAAGCGGAGCAATACGCGTTAAATTATCTGCCTCATTCCGATTCCAAATTCTTGTATGAATCGCTCCAACGATAAATAAGATAAATAGATATGGAATAAATAACAGCGGGACATGTGCCGCACTAAAGATAGACAGCGTTGCTCCGATTTGATAACTGCATGCCGAGCCGAATGCAATCAGTGAAACACAGCTCGTGCGGGTGCAGCTGCTGCAGCCCCGGCTTTGGAAAACCGCCACAACATTACACCCGAACCCCGTGATAACCGGAAGCAGGTCCCTTCCCGTCAAACCAATTTTACGAAGCCATGGATCCAGTGCACGTGTGACATGCTCCTGTATACCTGTCTCCTCGGTAAGACTTGTCATCACACTGATCAGCAGTACAACAGGAAAAGCCCACAGAAAGGAATAAGAGCCTAGCGTAATCAAGCCGTAATCACCTGTTAATACCTCCGCCAAAAAAGAAGGAGCCTGATTGATCCAGCCTGTAATCGGGTCAAGAACATATTGATCAGCTATCGGCTCAAGCCAGCTGACAAATAAATAAGCACCCATGACAGGGACAGCAAACATTCCTAAAATAAAGAAGCAAGCCAGGATTGGTCCGGCAATCGGCATACGGAATGCCGGAATTAATTGATTAGCTGTATCGCCCGAATCAGGAAGGAAGCTTAGAATACTTTTAGAAGCTCCCCAGACTTCAGCCTGTTTAACACCCGCAATCACTGCTTCCTGATCCTGCTCATCCATTTTTCTTGTATTTACCCAGATAACGGGAACCTGTACTAATTCCTTTATTCGATTTTGTTCAGACTCGGGTGGTAAATACTTATCTCGATGTGTTGCAACAACTGCAATCCTTTTGCCTTTCAAATTTAGTTCGTCCTGCAGCTCGGTCAATTCTTCCTTTAAATTAGTGGCTTTCACAACTAATAAAATCGTTTTATCATCCTGAAAATGGTTCAGGGTAAGCTGTGTATTCTGGCTGTCCATATCAAATTGCAGCCCGGGAAGATCTGTTAGACGGACATCGGGATGTAATTGACAGGAAGCTTTCAAAGCAGCAATCGTGGACCCTTTTACATTCCTGGCAACAGCACTTTTTTCACCTGTCAGCGCACGGAACAAACCCGACTTCCCAACCGATTCACTGCCAATCAGCACCACCTCCTCCTGCGTAAGGGAAAAGGCTTGAGCCTGCTCTAGCATTGGCACATCTCCCCGCACATGGAAAGGTCATCCAGATAGAAGTTTTCTTGTCTATACTCTTCCAAAATGGATAAATCCAAATCCAGCTGTCTTCCAATCGTTTCTGCGATTACCGCAAACCGCTGGCGGAATTTATAAATATAACAGAAGATATGACTGCCATGCCGCAATTCTGGACCTGCCAAAAACAGTCCGCTCACTGCTGTTGATTCATCCTGCTCATTCACAAGTACTTCGTTATGCTTCCCGCGTGACACTAAATTCTCTATTTGCTTCGTGCTGCCAGTAAAGCCTGTTGCCAGAATAGGTCTCGCCTTTGTAAAATATACTTTTCCATCCTTCGTATAGACATCGTAGCCTGAAGAATTTTCTTCTATCTTTGCGACAGTTGTATTACCTGTTACAGTTAATAAACCCGCATCGAATAAGGGGCGAACCCGATTGTAAGTATAGGTGGACAGCGCAATACTTGGATCACTGCTCTCCACTTCCCATGTATTCGTTCTGGCAATCACTCTCGTCTTTTTACCAAGCTGCCCTAATTGATAGGCAGCATCCATGCCGCTTTCATAACCGCCAATGATAAGAAAATCATCTCCATCGAGCTCCTGCCAGGATGAAATCATACTGTTGTGGATTCCCAAATCCGCACCGGGGAACGGCGTTACATCAGGAAATTGGTATTCTCCCCCAGCCCAGACAACATAGCGGCTTTGATAAATTCCGTCTGACGTATTTATAGAAAAAACGGTGTCTTTTTTATCTATGTGATTCACCTGAACCCCTTTTTTGATTGAAATGGCAAAATGATTTGCCACTACCTCCAAATATTTCGCATAAGCTGGTCCTGTGGGATGCTCCATATCAAGGGTATAAGCCGGTGACGTTTTCGGAACGATGGCGTTTAAATCGGTTTGACCAAATCCTTGCGCCGGGAATGATGGCGTAATAAAGCGCATTTCCTCCGGCCAGCTTTGAAAAGAAGCACCAACATCATCTTTTTCTAAAATCAGACAGGATGCATTCATTTGCTTGAGTATTGCCGCAACACCAATACCTGAAGGGCCTGCCCCTACAATAACGACATCATATATTCCTTTCATGGTTACCCTCCTCAAATCGTAATGATTACGGTTTTATATTCAAAAATTAAGCAAGGCAATATTGAAAGCCTTTTTCCAACTCTTGATGGTCAAGATGCTTTCCAATAATAACAACCTCGCTTTTGCGCTTTTCATCCTTTGTCCATACATCACCTTCTGTACCTGCAAACAGCATATGCACTCCTTGAAACACCACTTTTTGCTCCATTTGTTTAATGGAAAGCACTCCTTTATAACGGTAGAGGCTTTCTCCTTTGATACGAACTAAGTAAGCAAACCATTTATTCACTTTGTCCAAATCAAGCGGGCGTTCATCTTGAAATACAAAGGATGTCACGTGATGATGATGGTGATGCGGTTCTGTCAGCAGTTCGGGATTAATGTTTAAGGCATAATCTAAATCAAACGATTTTTTTCCGATTAATTCTTTGGTATCTACGTTTCCATATGTCGTATAAAACTGATGGGCATTTGGATTCATATGCGTTAACTGTGCTTCCAGCTGCTTTCTTTCGTCTTCTGTAATCAAATCGGTCTTGTTCACAAGCAAAATATCGGCAAATGCAATCTGCTGCTCCGGCTCCTCTTCCTGCAAATGCTGCTCGATATGCTTCGCATCGACCATCGTGATTACGCTGTCGATTTCAAAGGTATCAGCCATCTGCTCATCCATCAAAAACGTTTGAATAACTGGAGCCGGATTCGCCATGCCCGTTGTTTCTATGACAACCCGGTCCACCTTTTCTTTCTGCTTCATTAAATCAGTTAGCAAGCTGATCAAATCACCGCGTACATTACAACAGATACAGCCGCTGTTAATTTCAACGATTTCTTCCTTTGTTCGTATCACTAATTGGCTATCAATCGATGTATCACCAAACTCATTAATGATCACAGCAGCCTTCTCATTGGGCATATCGTGCAGCAGTTTATTTAACAATGTTGTTTTCCCGGCTCCTAAAAACCCAGTTAGAATCGTTACAGGGATGGGGCTTTCTTGTGACAATGCGTTTCCTCCTTATCCATGAAAGAAAAAACAGCTTTCCGCCAAGTATCCGTTAAAAGCTGTTTTCTTTCCTATCTTATATCGTGTGGTACATGAAAATACAGCGTCAGCTTAGATGATACTGCTGCTTAGATAACTGCATGATTTGATTACCAGCTGGCTTTCTTCACGCCAGGAACTTGTCCTTTATGCGCATATTCTCTAAAAGCAATACGGGACATGTTGAATTTACGCATATATCCGCGTGGTCTGCCTGTAACCTCACAACGGCTTTTCAAACGGGTTGGTGAAGAATCCCGAGGCAGTTTACGAAGCGCTTCATAATCTCCTTTTGCTTTTAGCTCTCTTCTTAGCTCTGCATATTGTGCAACCATTTGCTGGCGTTTTTTCTCTTTTGCAACTTTTGACTTTTTAGCCATTTTACACTTTCTCCTTTCAATAGTACTCTTTATTTTGTATTTCTTAATAAATTTAAATCGTAACGATTACGAATGGAATTTATTATAAACTATTTTATTAAATATGTAAACAGTAATTATTACGTTTTAGTTTTTTTATCTGATAGCCTCAAAGGTTAACCCTACCTGTAATAAAAAATTTGTACAATAATTAATAGAAGGTTCCTGTTCCAGCTGCGAACATTAGAATCGTCAAAGTAAAAAACCATGGACACCTGCCCCCAAGTAGAGTCAGATATCCATGATTGATAAGCTGCTTTATTTCATTGTAACGCCGCCGTTCGCAGCAATAGACTGCACGATAACAAAGCTTGAGGATTAACTGCTTAGCCGTAATACCGCATCAGCAATTTCATCATCCTAACCTGCTGTTCGGATTCTCCTTCGCTCAACCTTGGAAATGCTTGAATTCCGACGAAGGATAGGATACGGCCACTCCTATTTCTATATAAATTTTTGATTCCCATGTCTTTTTTAAACAACCATCTATTTTAACAGCAATCTCTCCCAATTAGGAATAAGTGCAGAAAAAAAGAATCGGATTAACCTTTTCATAGTAATCCGATTCTCTCTCTATGCATGTTTCTCGCTATGAATTACTTCCACTAAATGTGACTCTGACTTTGTATGGCCATGGATATCACAATAATACACGACGGTTTTTATTTTATGAAAAACATCACAGGTGCGTGTTTCCCTGAGGAAATTTTTCCAATAAGTATATTCATGTGTGTCAACGTGGATTATTTCATAATTAGTGCTTGATATTTCCCAATTGTGTTCTATTTCATCCGTCGTCGTGTCTCCCTCAATAATTTCTGCTCCTGCTTTAGGCAACCCTATTGAGAAGTATAGAATAAGCGTAAGCCCTATTGTAAAAAAAACATTTCTCAATTTTATCAGCCCTTTTATCATTTTATTTAATTTAATAATTCTTCTATGTAATTTAACCAAGCAAATGAGAAATATACCCCTTATACGACAAAAATGGAGAGATGCCCGACACTGTAAAAACAGTATCATGATTATTTATGAATCTGTTTTTTTATAGAAAAGAATACCTCCGGCGGCTTGTTGCTGTTATCTCGTTAATGTCGGCTGTATAATTTTTGGCAGCTTTCGTGATACTTGTTTCTAAAGCAACCGTTAAAAAGTATTTAATAATTCTTATCTTCAAATCCCTCTCACAAATCACATAATATTCGTACTAATTCACTCAAAGCAGCAGTACCAAAAATCATTCGATAACGTTTTTCCAACCTAGAAAAAGATTTTACACAATACAGATGCAAAAATATTGTAATCATGCGGTACTCTTCTGGAGATGATTTTGCATTTGCTTTAGCTCAAGGGTTAGAAAGCTAATCCTAATCATTTATAAACCGTGATGTGGTTAGTTCACATCACGGTTTACTATAATTTCTAATATAGTTTTTTTATCTTCATCCATACAATATAGGAGATAGTAAACGTTGATTATTCTTCCTCTTCATTATCACTATCACCATCAGAACCCTCAGCTTCTTCGTCGTGATCTTCTTTGACTTCAAAATAGGAATCTAAAACACGTTCCCCAACTTTTAAGTTAATCTGATCTCCTTCACCAATTCCAACATGCGGTACAACTACTGCAAAAGCAATTTCCGGATCATCAAATGGTGCATAGCCGACTAAGGTTAAATTATTGAGGTCAAACCGCTCTCCATCAACAAATTCCGCTGACTCTGCTGTCCCTGTTTTTCCTGCCGGGTTATATGATTTATCATCGAAATAATCATTACCTGTTCCTTGTGACCCTTGATAGGAAAGACGAAACCCGTCCTGCACACGACTAATTTCATCATCTGTCATCTCAATTCGGTTCATCGTCGTTGTATTGGACGAATAATACAATGGGCCAAGCTCATCCATGGAAGCAACTGGATCACGGGCTTCCTTTAAGAAATGAGGCTGAACACGATAGCCATCATTCGCAATCGTGGATACATACTGAGCAAGCTGCATGGTCGTATACGTATCATACTGCCCGATGACAAAATCAAGCAGATTCCCTGGATTATCAGGAACCTGTCCTCTTAATCCAGTACTCTCATATGGAAAGTCCACTCCTGTAGTCGAACCGAGTCCGAATTGATTAAAATAATTTTGCAGGGTTTGCAACGTTTCACCCATGTTTATATCTAAATTGGCATTTCGCGGCATCGGATGACGATAGTCTCCCCCTAACCGCAAGGCAACATAGAACATATAAACGTTAGAGGACCTTTCCAGTGCAGTTAAATCATTTACCGTTCCCATATCTTGAACCGACCTTTTCACTTCCGATCCTGCCAGCCGCATCGGTGCATCGTTAAACGTTTCCCCGGGAGAAATAACTTCGGAATCATAACCTGCCAGAATTGTTGCCCCTTTAATACTGGAACCAGGCTCATGCGCGTTAGCCAACGCTGTAAACCCGGCATTATTATTATATTCATCATTCTCGGTATCATATTCTACACCAGAAGTGGCTAACAGTTCTCCCGTTTTCGGATTCATAACAACAGCATAGGCATTGGTTGCAAACCGATTTTCATATGGGCTGCTTGCTTTCATGGATTGAAATTCATCTAATAAAATATCATCCACTTCCTGCTGAAATTCTAAATCTGTCGTTAATACTAAATCTTTTCCCCGTTCGCCGTCCACAATCGTTTCTGAACCGATAATCGATCCATTTTGGCTTGTCGTATATTGGATTTGTTCTTTACGACCGCGAAGGAAATCTTCATATTGCTCCTCAAGTCCACTTGTACCAACACGATCGTTTCTGCTGTATCCCATTGTTAAGTAAGCATTCAAATCCTCTTCAGGAATACCTTCTTCCTGACTGGAGACGTTGCCTAGAATACTAGTTAACGTGTCTCCATTTGGATAAACGCGGTCCCAATCTGTACTGGCATTGATTCCAGGCAGTTCATCTAAATTTTCCGCTACAGCTGCATATTCCTCGGCTGTGACATCTTCATTTTTGACAACCTGCGGGGTTAAAGCATAGGCACTATCCAATTCTTTTTTTATCGCAATAATCTCTAATTCATCATCTGTAAAATCGGAAATTTCTTCATCTGTGATTAATTCCAGCGTGGCATCATATACCTCGGAATTCTCCATTTCTTCTGTATTGACCGTCTCTAGCCGCTCTTCTATCTCTTCCTCATGATGCAATAGATAATATTCTCTTCTATCTCTGTCTGTTATTCGATCGATGGTTTGTTCATCACCCATATCGATATATTGCGCCAGCTTTTCAGCTACTTCCAGACGCTCCTCTGCTTGCACATCATTCGAAGGTGTGTACGTAATAGAATACATTGCTTCATTATCTACAATAAGTTCTCCATTGGTATCATAGATTTTCCCCCGGGGTACGGGTACATTCGTTGTATCTAAATTCGTCCTCTGAATTTCATCTTGATACGATTCTCCATTTAAAATCTGAACAACACCTAACTGAAGTACGAGCGCAGAAAATAATAGGAAGATGGCAAAAAAGAGGATATTCATACGTATAGAGAGCGGGGCTCGTTTTTTCTTATTTTTTTTGTCTGCCACTTTTCCCCTCCTTGTTCTATTTCAAGTATATTATCAATATGATATCTTTCTTGAAATACTTTGTCAGCTGATTGAGCAACAAATTTAAAATAATTCATTCTGCTGATTATTCCCATTTCAGATTGTAAAGCTCAAGTAAGTACATATCAAGTTAACCAATCCGTTTTAATGTTTTCAGAAATTTCTTTTTAATATTGGTACGCTTTTTCATCTATTTAATACCTCTTTCCTTGTATAAATAAACCCTGTTTTATAAAAAATCCCTTTATAAGATATGAGGCAGTTATTTTTCTAACGAGAACCTGGCCTATGGACAATTCAGCAGCGTTTTTGCTCATCAGGGTTTAATGAATTCCGAAGGGCACCGTGAGAATATATTGCAGGATAACTTTGCTGAATTAGGAGTTGGTGTCGATTTTAATGATGACAATCAGCCATTTTTCACAGAGAATTTTTTAAATGATCAGTGGTTATACTAACGCCCAAACAGCTATTTAAAAGGGTGACATCCATTGGTTCTGGAAGAGAAGAAATATATTTACTTTGAATTTGCCTTTGCTCTTCTCTTCCTACATATAATGATAATAAATTATTAACGCATCTGCGTTATAAGCTTTCCTTACTAGAAGAATCGCCATATTTTAAAGCAAATACTTTGAAATTTTTACAGCCTCTCTTCTATCGGGATTTCCCATGACGAATTTATTTCTTCTCGATGGCAAATTACCTGCCCATCATTATAATAAATTATCTTCAAATGGCAAAACCTAAGGTAATATTACATTCTCCCGTATCATTCCCTATGTTTAAGAGGTGACAACACATGAATTTACAACAACTATTGAAAAATATTAGTAAACCGATGAGTATACCAAATATGATAATCAATAAAATAACAACAAATTCCAAATCTGCAGATAAAAATGACTTATTCATCGCTATAAAGGGATACAGTTTTAATGGTCATGATTTTATTAATCAGGCAATCAAGGCCGGTGCGGTTTGTATTATAGGAGAAGAAGACCTCCAAGAGTTATCCGTACCATATATTCGAGTTCCTGACAGCCGTCTGGCTTTAGCTGAAATAGCTTCTGAATTTTACGGAAACCCCGCAAAAGACAAAAAAATAATTGGTATCACCGGTACAAACGGGAAAACCACGACAGCTTATATGATAAAACATATTTTAGAGGATTCTGGTCATACATGTGCCATGTTTGGATCCGTAAACACGATAATCAATGGGGAAACGTATCCTTCGCTGAATACAACACCCGATGCGCTGAGCCTGCAAAAGCACCTGGCAATAAGTAAGGACGAATTTGTTATTATGGAGGTTTCTTCACATGGAATAGCGCAGGGCAGGATACATGGAATTGAATTTGATTTTGGTCTGTTTACCAATTTAGATCACGACCACCTTGATTATCATCACACGATGGAAGATTATTTCTTAACCAAAGCCAAAATGTTTGAAGCATTAAAAGACCATGGGTATGCGATTATCAACAACTATAATGAATGGGGAGCAAAGCTTAGCAGCATACTTCCATCCCGTAATTTCTCCTTAATTACTTTAGGGAATAAAGAAAGCGATGCGCTAAAGATAAATAAAATAACCCCTGGTTTTTCTGAAATCTCCTATAAAGGATGTAACCTTCCCCTTCAATTAACTATCCTGGGACAGCATAATACGTATAATGCGGCGATGGCATTCTTGACAGCCTCGCAAATAGGCGTCCCCATTCAGCAAATCATGAAATCATTACGTACATTCTCTGGTGTTCCCGGAAGATTTGAACTATTCAAGCGTTCAAATGGGACAACAATTGTTGTAGATTATGCCCATACTGCAGAAGCTTTTTCTAATTGTCTTACCACTGCTAAAATCGAGGGCGCCGAAAAAGTTTTTCATGTTTTTGGTTTTAGAGGAGACAGAGATTCCAGTAAAAGAAATAAAATGATAACTGTTTCTAAAAAACTGGCGGATGAAATCATTCTTACATTTGATGACTTAAATGGCGTCCCCTCTGCTGCTATGCTCCAAGAGCTCAATGAACTAAACGAAGGACAGGTTATTTCAGATCGCACCTTAGCTATACAGTATGCTATTGAAAAGGCAGCGGAAAAAGACTGGGTAATCATCACGGGGAAAGGAAATGAACGTTATCGCTTGGATTTCAGTTTGCCAGTGAGCTCCGATAGAGAAACTGTGGAGTATGTTTTGCAAAAAGAAGGGAAAAGGGTGTTAGAAAAGGAACATTTAAAACTGCGTAATTTATTAAAATAGCTGCGAATAAAGTGAAACCTCATTCCGCGAGGGTTAAAAAGAAAATCCCTGCTGAATAAGGTTTCACTTATCAATTTATGATTTAAAATGTTTCCTCCACAAAATCACTAATCACCCCTATCGCCGCTTTACTCCCTTCACTTGCAGCAATAATCAGCTGCGGCGGACCAGATGCATTATCTCCGCCGGCATAAATCCCTTTGATACTTGTCCGGCCTTGCGAATCTGTTTTAATTCCACCCATCTCGTTCAGCTCTAAACCCAGGCGCTCAGCAAAAGGGGCAGCCTGCTCCATTTTATAAGATATAAAACCTGCTTCTTTATACAATTCGTTTCCATTCTTAAATAAAATTGCTTTTAATTGCTCATTTTCTCCTTGCAATCGTAAAATTTCATCATCAATAACCTCGAATTGCTTTTGCTTCAAAATATCTCTTTCTTCAGCGGAGAAGCTTTCTTTGCCATTTGTGCAAATGACTATATCTTTATTCCAATTGGAAATCATTTTTATACCATGAAAAGAAAATTCTCCATCAGCAATATAAACCAGCGGAATGTCTTTTAGCTCCCACCCATCACAGAAAGGGCAGGCAAACAGGCTCTTTCCATAAAAATCATGGATTCCTTGGATATCAGGCAATACATCCTTCAGTCCTGTTGCCAGAATAATGGTTTTTGCTTCGTAATCCTTCCCTGCTTCTGTGTGAATGCGAAAAGGAGAAGCAGCCGAATCTATATCGGTCACCCGGTCTTTTTGAATCACTATATTCGGATACTTTTTTAAATCTGCATGGGCCGCTTCCCGAAACTCAGCTGGTTTTACACCATCTCTGGTAATAAAATTATGAGATTCCTGTGTGACAGCATTGCGCGGGGCATCATCATCCAATAAAATCACTTCTTTTTTTCCTCTGCCTAAAACAAGAGATGCATTTAACCCGGCAGGGCCTCCCCCGATAACAGCACAATCATATACCAATATAATCTCCTCCTTCGTTACGCAGGTTCTGTTTTGCGTAATTTTTATTAACTATATCGTAATGATTACGATTTATCAAGTAAGGAGATTCTTTCTTATCCATTCTTTGATTCAAGCAGAAGCTGATGAGATTCTTTTTTACTTCAATCTGTACTATATGTAAAATAAAAGAACCTATAGAAAAATATCCCATCATCTATAGATTCTACTTATTTTTATATTTCATTTCTAAATTCGTTATTAAGAGCTCAGTACCTTAATCCCTTTAACAATATTCCAGATAAAATAATACACATCAATGATAAAACACACAGCTATCGCAATTATCATTGCAATAAATAATCTGCCGCTTACTTCATCTGTCCAAACTTGTCCGATGCCAATTGAAAAGATAATGATTCCTGCAATAATGGTTGCGATAATTGGAATAAGATGTGTCCATAAGGCTTTCTTCGCGTGCCCTTTTGTTTCCTCATCTCCAAGAATCCATACCAAAATCGGAAATAAAAATGGCGCAAAAAAGATACTAAAATAACATAATGATGATAATAATTTATTCCCTTCCATCCAATAAACTCCTTCAATATTCTCTAATAATAAGGAAGTTATTTTATCATTTCCTTCCTCAAAAATACACCCTCTTTTAATGATAAAAGGGTGTATGTAAACAATAAATTATTTAAAAGTTTTCTGCCACGTAATCACTGAGTACACTTATCGCCGCTTTGCTTCCTTCAGCCGCAGCTACAATCTGTTGAGGCAGACCGCCAGCATTATCTCCTGCAGCATATACACCTTTCCTGCTTGTGCGTCCATAGGGATCTATTCTAATTCCCCCCGCGCCATTGGATTCTAAACCCAGACGCCCGGCAAATGGTGCAGCCTGCTGTAATTTATACGAAATAAACCCGGCTTCGCGACGGAGTTCCTTCCCATTCTTAAATTGAATGCTTTTTAATTGCCCGCCTTCTCCTTGCAGCCGCAAAATTTCGTCTTCTAAAACCGGAATATTCTTTTGTGCTAGGATAGCTTTTTCCTCTGGAGATATACTATCCTTCCCATTTGTGCAAACAACAATATCCTTGCTCCAATTCGAAACCATTTTCACACTGTTAAAAGCATGTGGATATGCAGCAATATAAACCAATGGAAGATCTTTCAGCTCCCACCCATCACAGTACGGGCATCCAAAAAGACTTGTTCCGTAAAATTGTTGGATACCTTCTATCTCAGGAAGAATATCTTTTAATCCCGTTGCCAAAATAATTCTTTGCGCATCAAAGACCTGCCCTCTCCCTGTTTGAATCTGAAAATAAGAGGCAGCAGGAACAATATCAACCACTTGATTTCTTTCAACGGAAACCGTTGGATATTTATTTAAATCTTCATAAGCCGCTTTTTTAAATGCTGCTGGATGAATCCCATCTCTGGTAATAAAATTATGAGATTCCTGTGTTATGGCATTACGAGGTGTATCGTCATCAAATAAAATAATTTCTTTTCTACCCCTGCCTAAAACAAGTGATGCATTTAATCCGGCAGGTCCTCCTCCAATAACTGCGCAATCATACAACATGATGATTTCCTCCTTTTTACTGCAGGATGAAATTTCGTAATGATGAATTTACTATAAAGGAATCCATGTGCTTTATCAAGATGGAAGTCGATATAATTCACATCATAGGAAAATGAAACCACTTCGAATAATTCACTGTTATCCACAAAGCTTCTCTGCTTGAATTAGATTTACATTTTTATTCCAAAAAAACACTTGAAAAAGGATTCGCTTCTTCAAGTGTTTTTCCATTATATGTAATTTTATTTTTTGGCATGACTGTATTTAATAGTATACATCAACGAAATATATAAGTCTATTTTTTTCTTAATTTCATTGCTAAAATGAACAAGACATTCAGTTAAGGGGGATTCGCAATGGCATTTGAGGAAGAAAAAAAGGAATTACATGAAACCTTATCAATTATCAACAAGCAATATGAACGTTTAGCCGAAATACCGGAATATATCGGCGATGATTTCACAGAAAACGTATTGGAAGGCAGCCGGCAGCGTGTAAGAGAATCTCTGACGATTGCTAAAAAGGAACCCTATTTTGCCCGTCTTGATTTTAAAGAAGAAGAAAAGGAGGAAGTGAAAGCCACCTATATCGGGAAAGCCGGTGTTTTTGATGAGCACACCGGAGATGTTCTGATTACGGATTGGCGTGCCCCGATAGCCAGCCTGTTCTATGGCTTTAGCGGGAGTGAGGATGACGTCTATTATCTTTCACCAGACGGCATCGTAGAAGGTGAAATTTATTTAAAAAGAAATATCGTCACTTACAATCAGGAGCTTCAAAGAGTGGTAGACCGCTATATTCGTGGAGAGCAGGAGGCTTCCGGAGGAGATGAATTCTTATTATATAAGCTGGAAGACCAAAAGGATAACAGACTTCGTGATATTGTTGCGACCATCCAAGGAGAGCAGAATGAAATCATCCGTTATCCTTTAAACAAGGCTGTTATCATCCAAGGTGTTGCCGGAAGCGGAAAAACCACTGTGGCACTGCACCGATTAGCTTATTTATTATATGAATACCGGGAGCAATTAACGGCGCACCGGATGATTATTTTTGCACCGAATACCATCTTTCTTGATTATATTTCACAAGTATTGCCGGAATTAGGGGTCGGAGATATTGTCCAGACCACCTTTCCAAAGTGGGTCATGACCTCCATTATCGATGATCCGAAATGTAAGCTGGAATCTCTCAGTGAAAGAAGGAAGGCTTTTTTTGAATCCGGCACAGCAGAACAGAATAATTGGAAAGGCTCTTTAGAATTCCAGCAGCAAATCAGGGAGCAGTTATCGCAACTAGAAAAGGATTGGATCCCGGAAGAAGATTTTATTCCCTGGGAAAATAAAAAAGGTGTTCCCTTAGAACAAATTAACACTTGGATTGAAGCTGATTTTAAAGGCAATCCAGCCACTAAAAAATATGATAGGCTTAAAGCAAAATTAACACGGTGGATAGAAATAGAAGCTAAGATGTATGAAGAGAAAAAAGAACAGGAGCAAGCCCGTAAAGACGGCAAAAAGGAATTAAGAAGATATTTAAGGAAATGGAAAAAAAGAAAACCTTATGAACTGTACGCACAAATCTTAAAAAAGATGGAAAGAACAGACCTTTTGCCGCCTAAGGATAAAATAACTTTAGATGACCTGGCTCCCCTGCTCGATATTCATGATTATTGGTATGGAATTGAAAGAGACGAGCGATTTGATCATGTGGTGATTGATGAAGCACAGGATTTTTCGCCCTATCAGGTTTCTGTATTGCATGCACGGACTAAAACAGCGTCATTTACGATATTAGGAGATTTAGCACAAGGTATTCACAGCAACGAAGGAATTGACGAGTGGGAAAACTTTATTGACCTTTTCGGCACATCCCGCTCGAAATTCTTCCAAATGACAAAAAGCTACCGCTCCACGTATGAGATTATTGCGTTTTCCAACACCATTCTCCGTCATCTTGCCAATCGTCCGGCCTATGCAGAACCGGTATTTCGAAGCGGTGAGGAGGTACAGATCCAACAAGTAGATACAGAGGAAAAATTAGAGAAAATCACAAGCTGGATACATGATATGAAAAATAAAGAGATGAAGACCATTGCAGTTATTTTAAGATCGGAAGCTGATTGTAATGCGGTTTATCCAAAGCTAAAAGAAAAGATTCCAGAGTTAACCATGATTACTACCGAGGATAAGTCGTACGAAGGAGGCATTTCCTTATTGCCTGTATATGTATCTAAAGGACTGGAATTTGATACGGTATTAATGGTCGATGTTGATGAAACGCGTTATCCAGTGACAGAGCAAACCGCAAAATTATTATATGTTGGCTGTACCAGAGCGCTGCATCATTTATCCGTTATTCACAGCGGAAATGCATCGAAGCTGATTTCTAATGTATAAATATTGAATTAGACAGAGATGAAAAGCAATTCATTTGGCTGGTGGAAGTTGCTTTTTATTTCAGTATAAAAAGTGAGCAGTTTGAAATATAACCTGCTCACTTTTTTTATACTATAGCATGCGGATTACTTATTCTTCTTTTCCTTGCTTGCCTGCAAGCTTTTTAATCTCTGCTTCGCTGTACTCTGTAATTTCTGCTACTTCGCTGATAGACATGCCCTTTTTTATCAATTTTAAAACGATTTCTTGCTTTCCTTTCTCTATGCCTTCTTCTATCCCTTCCTCTTTTCCTCTCTCAAAATAAGAATTCGGCAGCTGTAAAACCATGTCTTTTTCCTCCTCCGGCAAGTTCTCCATTTGCTCCATCATTTGTGCCGGGTTGATTTGCATACGGGTGATCATGCGCAGAAACTCCAGCTTCACCTGAACCCTCTCATGCTCTTCATATCCCATCTGACTGAGCAAGGCTGCGGCGGCCGGGTTGTCTGATTGAATATATGCTTTCCAGTTTTTCTTGATTAAGTGTAATTGTAAAAAGTTAAATTGAAGGACGTCTTGGGTGGGGGGATCGATTCTGAATTGCGTCGGTTCTTCTTTTTCCCTATTATAACTCAAAACAGCGATGGGTTTGCGGTGTTTGGCGTAAAGGTAAGAAAAATAGAGAAACATTCTTTCGGGAAAATTTGCTTCATGAGTTGATTGCGCTTCGGTATAAATATGGAGTATTTTGTCTTCGTGGTTCAGCTTTACTGCTGCGAGAACGTCAATTTCTTTCTTGCGGCCATTGATGTAGTCCAGATACACTTCTTGTTCGATAAAGTGAAACTTCATTCAGCGGTATTCTGAATGGGACTGCGACTACTCGCCCCATCAAAACCGCTGTTAGTTGAACCAATCGGGCCGTTACTGGCTGTTAGACCTTCCACTTTGAAATAACAGATTTTCTTATTTTTGATGTGGAAGTCTTACAAAAGCACTTCGGTGGGACGAGTAACCGCAGTCCCAGCCAGTTACACTGCGGGGAAGGTGACCTTGGAGAAATCAATGTGAGGGTGAAGATTGGGGAAAAAAGCTTCGATAAATTCTTCAAAAAACTCTTGTATCAGCTTTTTTTTCAGCCGATCATGCTTCATGTAGTCTGCTTTTTTTTCTAGAATTAATGGTACTGTGAACAATAGACTTGAAATAAGCAGCAGAAATATAAATCCACCTACTCCGGCTGCATAGGTGGATTTATATTTCTGCTGCATTTTATCAGCCTACAAAAGCGACACCATAATATGTCAAAACTGCAATAACAATCCCATATACCAAAATACTTGCACCAGCGGATATGAATAACTTCACTTTATTCATCCCTATTCCATTGGCAATCACTGCAACAGCCCATGAACCAATGATCGGTGTCAGCAACACAACAACTAATGGTCCTTGCTTTTCGATACGATATTTATATTTGCTGTTTGCTAATTTATCCAGCCATTTCTTAATACGTTCTGATTTTGCAAGAAGCTGATAGAAAAAAGCAATGAACGGGACCGGAAGAAAATTCCCAAAACTGGACCAGATAATGGAAGAAACCGCATCTAATCCCATCACCATCGTAGCTGGAATTGCAATATATATTTCAAACATTGGAAAGAACCCAATAAACCATGCAGTAGCCGCTAAGCTCAAATAATTAAACATAAATTATACTCTCCTCTTTCTTTACACTACATTTTCTTTATTCCTATAGTATAATATAAAGTATATGGTTACCGTATACTCAAGCGTAAAGTTGGTGATGAAATGGATTCTTCCAAAAAAATGATGACAACTGGAGAATTTGCAGATTTATGTGAGGTCAAAAAGCAAACGCTATTCCATTATGATGAAATTGGTCTGTTAGAACCGGAATACAAAAATGAAAATGGATACCGTTATTACACGATTCAACAAGCTGAGGCTTATAGCGTGATTGATATGTTAAAAGAAATCGGAATGTCTTTGGCGGAAATCAAAGACTTTTTACATTCCAAAAACACAAAGAAGATTACTGATTTATTAACGGAAAAAGAAAAACTGGTGGATATAAAAATACGGAAAATGCAGCGTATCCAGCACCTCATTAAAAATCAGAAAAGGCAAATGGAAGAAGCATCACAATTAGACCTTGATCAATTTACTATCGAGGATATGAAGGTAGAACAGATTGTATTAAGTGAAAATATTTTAAATTATTCTCATAAAGACATCACAAAAATGGTTATATCGTTTATGAAATATGTAAAACAAGGCGAAATCAATGTGGAAAATTGGGGTGCTCTTATTCGCCACGAACAAATAGAAACAGGAGATTATTTAAATTATTCCTATTTCTATTTACGTGAGAACCAGCTTCATTTAACAAAGACATTTGAGAAAAAAGCTGGAAAATATGTCATTGGCTATCATAAAGGAAGCTATATGCATACGTATCAAACATATGAACAAATAAAAGATTATTTGAATGAGACAGGATATCGTATTTGTGGTGACAGCTTTGAAGAGTATCTCTACCTAATGGATGGAAGCAGCTTGAATGTAAGTGCAAATTACGTAATTAAAATAATGATTGAGGTAGAAGAAAATAACTGAGCGACTTTGCTTGCTGTATATATGTTTAATATGAGTTATATTGATAAACCAATACACTCATCGTCTTTATACTAATAGAAAACACGGCCCCATCAGTCCCTCTAGACTGCGAGGGTCAATTAGAATAGCCCCTTTAAATTCACATAATCCAGCTTCTACAATTGCTCAACATATTGCCGTCCTAATATCCTCGCTATATTCAAGCTAATCGGTCAGCACAAAAAATTCGTTTCACACTTTCTCTTTCCCTTCTGCCATGACCGACATAACATTATCCAGCAAATCCCTCAGCTTTTTCATTTCCGGCACTGCATTGCAAAGATAGTAATAATTCTTTGTTCCCTCCCGGCGGATATCAACGATTCCAATTTGTTTCAAAATCTTTAAATGATGTGATACAGCTGGTCGTGACAGCTTCGTTGCTTCTGTTAAATCAATTACACGAAGCCCTTGGCATCCATTGCAAGCATGGTCATTCAATAAAGCAACAATGATAATTTGTCTTTTTTCATCCCCTAAAGCGATAAGAAAATCCTTTACTTCATCAAATTCATTCTTTAAATTCTCTATTTTATTTGTTTTCATATACATCCTCGTTTCATTTGAATAATCAATCGTTCAAATTATTAAACCATTAAATTTTTATTACGTCAATAGCATGGATTCGTTGTGCATAATTAGAAAATGATCTTTGAAGTTACTTTTCATTTGATTAGTTGACATTTTTTAAAAATCAAGCTATCATACATTATTAGTTCAAACGTTTAAATGTTTAAACCATTATTCTAATAAGGAGATTTATCAAATGAAAAAACATATGAAAGCAATGCTTATTCATAAATATGGACAAAAAAATATGCAATTGGAGAATGTTCCTATTCCTGAAATATCTGATGATGATGTATTAGTAGAAATTCACGCTGCGAGTATTAATCCGGTTGATTTCAAAATTAGAGACGGAAAATTAAAGCCGCTCATCAACTATAAAATGCCATTGATTCTTGGAAATGATTTTTCCGGAACAGTCCTCAAAACCGGGAAAAATGTAACGAAATTTAAAGCTGGGGATTCTGTTTATGGACGTCCAAGAAAATCAAGGATCGGTACTTTTGCTGAATATATTGCTATTCATGAAGATGATATTGCACTCAAACCAGAAAACGTAACATTTGAAGAAGCAGCGTCCGTACCATTAGTCGGGTTAACTACCTATCAGGCATTTCATGAGATATTAAATCTTAAGCCGAAAGACAAAATTTTGATTCAGGCAGGCTCTGGCGGAATTGGAACCTTTGCGATTCAATTAGCTAAAGAGATGGGAGCTTACGTCGCTACAACCGCAAGTAGTGCCGGGAAAGATTTAGTAGAGAGCCTGGGTGCAGATAAGGTCATAAATTATCGGGAAGAAAATTTTGAAGAAGTATTAGCTGATTATGATTACGTATATGATACCTTAGGCGGCGATGCTCTAGTTAATTCGTTTCAAATCCTGAAAGCCGGCGGAAAAATTGTATCAATCTCCGACCTCCCAAATGGCCGCTTTGGAAAAGAGAATAATTATCCTTTTTGGAAAACAATCGCTTTTAGATTGATTTCAAGGAAATTAACAAAATTAGAAAAGCAATATCAAGTGCAATATAACTTTTTATTCATGAAGCCCAGCGGCGAGCAATTAAATAAAATCAAAGAACTTATCGAGGCTGAAAAAATCAAACCATTCATTGATCGGGTTATTCCTTTTGAAGATGTACAAAAAGCAATGGAATATTCCGAATCAGGCAGGGCAAAAGGTAAAATTGTTATTAAAATCAAGTGACTTGTTCTTGATGTATGTTTTAATTATATCTTTCTCTCTTTAACCAGCACGGCAGAAGCTTTTTCAATAAGGTGATGCCCTGCTGATTAGCTTTTTCATATTAGAAGGTATATACGAACCGAACTAATTGAAAAAACATAAAACTATTATTCCACTCTTTACTTCCAGCCCAAATTCATTTATTATATATCTAAATAATATATATCAAAAAGATATAAGGTGAGATAAATGCAAAAATATAATGACAGCACATACGCCATACTTGGCATTTTAACCACAAACTGTCGTTCAGGCTACGAAATAAAACAGTTTATTGATAATAGCCTGAATCATTTTTGGAAAATTAGCTATGGACAAATCTATCCGACATTAAAGCGGCTGGAAGAAGAAGGTTTAGCTACCGTTCAAACATTAGTACAAGAAGGAAAACCAGAGCGCAAGGAATATTTTCTGACAGAGAAAGGCAAAGATGTTTTAAAAAATTGGCTGGAGCAGCCGTTAACGCAATTGCCAGTCGAGCGGAATGAAGTATTGCTGAAGCTGTTTTTTGGCAGGCATCAGACAAAGGAACAAAGTCTCTATCTGTTAGCGGATTATAAGCAAAAGCTAGAGAAGCTGTATCAAACATATGAAGGAATTGAAGAAGGTATTTCCCGCCATAACACGAATCATCAGGATGCAAAATATTGGCTGTTTACTTTAGATTATGGAAAACGTGTGACGGAAGCTGCTATCGCATGGTGTGAGGCCACAATTAAGGAACTCTAATTTTTAAGGAGGAATCATCCATGGGTAAAAAAATCTACTCTGGCAGGTATACTACGGAAAATGATCAGGATGTTGTTGTTTTTATTATTGGGATGCGTATTAATAAACGGCTCGCGGTCCGGAAGTGGGGACCTGTGTTTACAGCCATGCCCGGTATGATTAAAGAATTGTATGAAAACCAAGAGGAATTAGGGTTTCTTTCCATGGAAAGCTATTTTGGTCTGCGCACTACCATCATGGTTCAATACTGGCGTTCTACAGAGGATTTGCTCGCTTATGCCAAAGGAAAAAAACATTTGAAAGCATGGCAGAATTTCAACAAGAAAGTTGGGGAAAATGATGCTGTCGGCTTCTATCATGAAACCTATCAGATAAAAGCCGGGAGTTATGAATCTGTCTATCGAAATATGCCCTTATTCGGCATGGGAAATGCGAAAAAGCATATTCCTATCACAGCACAGCATAATTCGGCACGTAAACGGCTGCAAGGCGTAAAATTAAACTAATTCCGTTTCTTTTCCCTTCACAAAAAGAGGCTGGGACATAACTAGCCAAAAATAATGAAAAGATGGATTTCACATCGGATTTTAATGTGAAATCCATCTTTTTTTGAAATCATTGATAGGTAGGTACATAAAAAGCGGCTAGAGGCAGCGTATCTTCTCAGATTCACTGCCATTAAGGCGAATCCCAATTCATTTTCCACTTTGGGTTTTCCTCGTACAGAGAAACGAGTGAAACCCAAATTAGCCTTCAAGAATCCAAAGAAAGGCTCTACATCTATTTTACGTTTTCCGTAAAGCTTGCCCATTTCTTCATCTGAAAGCTGTTCTCGTATCGTCTTCTTTTGTGCTTCCCATTTTTCATTATAAAATATTTTTCGGTTGTTGCCTTCCTTTGCTTTGGTACATTGCTCTCGTAAAGGACAGCCTGTACAATCTTCACATTCATAGACCTTAAATTGTCGCTGGTAACCATACTTATCTGTCCGCTTGGCATCATAACGATAGGTAACAGCTTGTCCGTTTGGACAAGTAAAGGCATCTTGTTTGGCATCATAATCCCAGTTGGCGGTGTTAAAAGGATTGTTTTTATATTTTTTCTTCTTCTCCTTACGATACATATTGTAAGTGATAAGGGCAGTTCGTAATCGTTCCAGGGTGACATTTTCTATATTCTGTTCACTTCCATAAGCTGCATCTGCTACGAGGAAATCAGGCAACGCAAAATAATCCTTTTCTATCCGATCTAAAAAAGGAATCCATGTTCGTGTGTCCGTAGGGTTCGGAAAAATATCATAGGCTAATGCGTAACGTCCTTCCGTTGCCAATTGCACATTATAAGCAGCTTTCAACTGCCCATTCTTCATATGATCATCTTTCAACCGCATAAAGGTGGCGTCATGATCCGTCTTAGAATAGCTGTTACGTTCTTCTAAAATCTCCAATGCTTCTTCATATTTTTCTTTACGGCGAATGAAATCGTGTACCTTTTTTAAGGCTTGTTTTGGTTGCTTTCGTTCCGAACGCAAAACTTTTCGGTCTTGTGCTTCTTCCCTTGATTCGATTTGTTCCGTATAGGTTTGGACAGACTTATCCAAATCCGTTGCCATCTGTTGAAGTTCCTTTGTCGTTAGAGCCTCAGGGCTTTCCCGTTCGATTTCTGGAATAATTTCTTTTTCTACCAGTTCTTCATAGAGTGCATTCGATTTCTTGATAAGGTTTGCTTGATAGCGTTCAATCGATTTTCGCCAGACAAACGTGAATTTATTGGCATTGGCTTCGATTTTGGTTCCATCGATAAAGATAGCCTCTGCATCAATCAACTCTTTTTCCACCAGCTGACAACGAAACTGAACGAAGCACTGACGCAATAGTTCTTTTACTTCCGGATTCACACGAAAACGGTTGATGGTACGATAGCTGGGCTCATATCCTTGCGCAAGCCACATCATCCGCACACTGTCTTTTAATAATCCTTCGATTTTTCGGCCAGAGAACACTGACTGGGTATAAGCACATAAAATAATTTTCATCATCATACGCGGATGATAGGCTGGACAGCCTGTCTGACGGATAAAACCGGTGAAAGCTTCTTCTGGAATCTGTTCAATAAATTCATGGACTGTATAAGCTATATCATTTTCTTGTAATTTCATCTCGAAATCTAATGGCAAAACGATTTGATTTACGTTATAATATTTATACATAAGGATACCTCGATTCTGTTTTTGTAGTGGTACTTTAACTTTATCAGAAGGTATCCTTTTTTTGTACATTTATTTCATTTTTTTTATCCAATTAAAAAAGTGACTTCCTACTTGCCTTAGTAGAAAGTCACTTTTTCTGTTTTTACTGGGTTTTGTCCCAGCCTCTTTTTTGTAATCACGATTTATCTTTTTGCTCTACATTCTCGGACTTATCCTCCATAATATCATTCGCCGTGCTCTTAAATTCTCTTAATGTTTCTCCAGCCGCTTTACCAATCTCCGGTAATTTTTTCGGTCCAAAAATGATTAATGCCAGAACAACAATAAGGATTAATCCAGGAATTCCTATGTTTGCTAACCCCATTAAAAATCGCCTCCAGCTCTTAATGGATTTTTTACATTAAACCTTTTTCTTTTAATTTTTCGCTTCCACAAGCTGCCCGCCATTTTTTAGAAAATCAATCGTTCCTTCTGTTGCACGATAGGTTAAAGCTGCAGCTGTGGTGGTAGGATTGGTTACTCCAAAGTGTGGAAAAGCGCTCGATCCACATACAAATAAATTATCCATATTCCACATTTGTAAATAGCTATTCACAAAGGATGTTTCCGGGTCATCTCCCATAATTGCTCCGCCACTATTATGCTGAAAAAGGAGTACTTAGCCAACAATCCCACCCGTTGTCATTCCTGCTGTTTTAATAAATTGACGTCGAGATACATCCACTTATTGCTGGTTTTCACTTACCTTCCCCTGTTTGTCATCCTTATTCTCTGAAATGTGACTCCCCCCTTATTTACAATCACACATGTAAAATATATTTTCGAAGCTCCTCCTTTCAAGCTTATGTAAAAAGACTGCTATTATATATAATATGTGGTCATCATAACTAGAAAACAAACATCTGTGAAGAACCTAAAAATTCTAGGTTACCTATGGAAAACAGAAGAACATGCCTGTTGTCTATCTACTAAAAATGAAAAAACTGCTAAATTAATAAGGTTAGTACGAAGGTTCATCCCGAGTTAATTATATACCCTTACATTAATTTCGAAGTACTTTGTTTAAGCACTTCTTAGGTATACCATTTATTTTTATAGACTATACTTCCCTTAAGTCATGTTACCAGTATGTATATGAATAAATTGTCTTATATATAACTGATGTTTTTATGAACACCTTAGCATTCTATTCTTACAGGCAATTGTTTGCGATAAACTCCAACAGAAAAAGAATGAATCACTGCCTTCTCGGGAATGTTATAACTTGCAAGCTAAAAACATACACTTTGGAGGAGATTATTCATGTCCCATCAACAACATCAGCAGCTCATTGACGCACTGCAAAACTGTATTGTTGCATGTAATCATTGCTACGATGCATGTCTAAAAGAAGAAGATATTAAAATGATGGCCGAATGCATCCGTTTGGATAGAGAGTGCGCCGAAATTTGTTCCTATCTGGCACAAGCTCTATGCAGAGATACGCCTTTTGCCAAGGAACTTGCTTCGGTTTGTGCTAACATTTGTGAAGCATGCGGAGATGAATGTAAAAAACATAGCCATGCGCATTGTCAGAAATGTGCGGATGCCTGCTTCCAATGTGCAGAGGCA
Source organism: Oceanobacillus oncorhynchi (assembly GCF_000821065.1). Classification (GTDB taxonomy): domain Bacteria; phylum Bacillota; class Bacilli; order Bacillales; family Amphibacillaceae; genus Oceanobacillus; species Oceanobacillus oncorhynchi. The sequence continues at coordinate 2,687,074 of NZ_CDGG01000001.1, read as the reverse complement.
TGTAAAAAGAGTGCTTAAACGCATAAATAAAGAAGCAGCTCCTTTTATAGAACTGCTTCTTTATTAATTATTCTGCTTCAATTGTGACATCTCTAAAGAATGGGAAGCTGCTTGGAAATTGATAGTATCCATTTACTTCATCACGCAAGCCGGATAAAAGAACAGAATGATAAATCGGCACGATCGGCGCCTCATCTACAATCATTTGCTGTGCATCTGCATAGAGAGATAGCCTTTCTGCTTCATCGCCCTCTTGTCTGGCATCTTCCAGCAACCCGTCCACTTCTTCATTTGCATAGAAGGAACGATTCCCCGGCGCACCAGCATTATCAGAATGAAACATGGGGTATAAACCGTAATCCGCATCCAGCGTTACCGTTCCCCAGCTTCCTAAAAACATGTCAACGCTTCCGTTTGCAGTATCTTCTAAATAAGTAGCTGTTTCTGTCATTTGAATGTCCACGTCTATTCCGATTTCATTCAGCTGCGATTGGATGACTTGTGCGATATCGCCTGTATTTGTATCATAAGCCATCAGGGTTACCTCTAAGCCATCTGCATAGCCGGCATCCTCCATCAGAGACTGGGCTTCTTCCACATCTCTGTCAATAGGCTCTATATTTTCATCATATCCAAATACAGTCGGTGCAAGAGGCCCTTTTGCCGGTAAAGCAACTCCGTTCAAAACGCCATTAATAATTTCATCCTTATCTAAGGTCATCGCAATCGCTTGACGGACTCTTTCATCATCAAACGGCTCACGCTCTACGTTAAAGCCTAGATACGTCATACTGGCACTATCAGACTGCATCACATGTGTGCCATCATTATTGTCGACTTCCTCCACATTATTGGCATTTACCGGATAAATAAAATCAGAGTCCTCAGTCTGAAGCTCCGCAATGCGAGTTAAATCCTCCGGAACAAAATGGAATGCAATAGAGTCCATTCCAGCTTGCTCTCCCCAATAGTCTTCGTTCTTTACTACGGTTATTTCCCCGCTGACAGCACGTTCCTCAAATTTAAAATAACCTGTTCCTATCGGATTTTCATTTACAACAGAAAAAGGTTCTTCTCCATTTGCAATTGCTTCATTATCTGCTTCAATCGCCTCCAGGCTGATCATATGCCCGCCTGGATGTGCTAAATGGGCAGGTAATGCGGAAAACGGATATGCTGTTTCAATTTGAACCGTGTATTCGTCGATCACTTTAACGTTTTCAATCATGTCAAAGAGAAAGCCAAGCGGAGAACCTATTTCCGTATCACGTACACGGTCTAAATTTGCTTTTACCACTTCCGCATTAAAAGGAGAACCATCGTGGAAAGTAACGTCTTCCCGCAGCTTCGCCTCCCAGACCGTATCCTCGATTTGTTCCAGGCTTTCCGCCAGTGCAGGCTGTATTTCCAAGTCTGTATTCTGTTCTACCAATGTATCATACAAGGTATTCATTACATATAACGAATTACCATCATTTGCTGCATGCGGATCAAGCGATACAGGTTCTGACGCTAAGCCTGCCTTCAGCTGTGTTTCTTCCGCCGTTTCTTCGGCAGGTGCTTCTGTTTCATCTTCTGGACCGCTGTCATCTGCACATGCTGCCATCATAACTAACAAGGAAAACAGTATCGTCCATCCAATTATCTTCTTCAAATTTACTCCCCCTCATTTTCTATGTAGAATCTCCTTCATTCTGATAAGAATACAATTCTTTCAGTTGAGAATAAGTATATACTATTTTTAAAAAAGTGAGAAGAAGTAAATCTGCTGCTCCAAAGTGATAATAAGAAACTGTTGAATTAGATTGCGGTAAAAGTAGTCGTGTTTTAACAAAAATCTTGGCAATTCAAAAATACCAACGTTCTTCAAACCGAAAGTAATGTCCTTACAGCACTAACTTAACCAGCCTTTTTCTTTCACTCTCGCTATGGCTTCTATCCGGTTATCCACCTCTAGTTTATCCAAGATAATTGAAATATAGTTTCGAACGGTTCCATTGGATAAATGTAATTCTTTTGCAATCGCCTTGGTTGTTCCCCCCTGTGTTAACAGCTGCAGGACCTCTATTTCCCGTTTGGTTAAGGGGTTTTCTTCTGCAAAGGCAAGATCGATCAATTCGGAGGAATACAAACGCTTCCCCTTCATAATCTGACGAATGGAGTCGGCCAAATCCTCGCTGGGGCTATCTTTTAATAAGTAACCATCGACTTCTGCCTTTCTAGCCCGTTCAAAGTAGCCGGGTCTTGCAAAGGTGGTCAGAATAATAATTTTGCAGGAATCCTCCCTTAGATACTCTGCAGCATCCAGACCTGTCATAACTGGCATCTCAATATCCATTAAGCAGATATCAGGGCACTCTTGCTTGACTAATGCCAACAGTTCTTCCCCATTACCTGCTTTTCCTACCACGGTCATATCTTCTTCTAAATCCAGGAGCGCGCCTAAAGCTCCTAACAATAACTGTTGATCTTCTGCAATTACAATCCGAATCAAATTCAAACCTCCTCCATTTGCCTTAATATCTTTGGCACCGTCATATCTACTTTAAACCCTTTCGAATGTGCAGTGATAGCTAATGTCCCGTTGATAAAGGATAAACGCTCTCTCATCCCTTGAAGGCCATTTCCAAATTCAGGAACACTATTCTTCCCTATCCCATCGTCCTCTACCTGCAGTCTTATTTCCTTTTCTGTTTCTGAAAATTCCACGGAACAGTGATCTGCCTGACTATGCTTTACGACATTCGTTACTGCTTCTTTCAAGCACATACTTAATACTGTTTCCATTAACATTGGCAACGATGATTGATCTACTTTAATTATAATTTCATGCTTGATTTGTGCGACTTCCATTAATTGTTCGACATGCGCAAGCTCTTCTTCCAAGCGAACATTTTTCATATCCGACACCATTTCCCGCACTTCTTTTAATGCATGTCTGGCTGTATTCTGCACATCCTGCAGCTCTTTTTTCGCTTTTGCAGGGTCTTTCTCCAGCAGTTTCCCCACAAGTTCACTTTTCAGACCGATCATCGATAATTTCTGACCTAAGGTATCATGTAAATCACGGGCTATTCGATGCCGCTCTTCTACAATTGCAAGTTCAGCAATTTTGCGGTTAGCATCTTCCAATTGTTCCTCCAGCTCCTCCTGTTTCAAACGATTATAACGATTAATAGGTATCAGAATAACTCCTAATATGGTCATAATCAAGAATGGCAGCTGATTTAGAAACAGGGAATAATTAAAGAAAAATCCTGCCGTGATGGAACCTATAATCACGACCATGTGTATCACATACATCGTGATAAACCCTGCTTTGCCACGAACATTCCCAACAAAAAATGCAGTAAATAAAGCAAAATAAACGTATCCATATAGAATTGTCATCACCGTATTAATAATAAATTCCATCGTTAACCCGATATACATAAACGGTTCAAGGGAGTTAAAGGTAAACCAGTAAATCGCAAAGAAAAGTAATGTTAACAATACGCCAACACCGATCTCCCAAATCGAAGTAGAGCGAAAAATAAAGTAAAACGGCAACACACAAAAAATAACCCAAATATATATGCTTAATCCTGTGTTTCTTGGAAAAATATAATACCATTGACGCACGATTTGTCCCCCTATTTTCTCGCTTGACGTTATTATACCAAATATATCTCGTGAACGATAAAGAACCCCCTAAAACGTGCAGGGGGTGTGCAGCCAAGCCAGTTATGAGCGAATCGTAGAAGTTGACTTTGCTGTCGTTATCCTTTGATTTTTTGATTGATTTAAACGATGCTTCATTTCGCGGAAGCTGATAAATGTTTTCTGTTCTTCATCATAGAGACGGAATTTGATTGATTTCAAACTCGTTTTTAACGTAATGATAGTCGCATTGTGTAATGGCGGCGTTTCGCGGTGTGCTTGCTCCAAATGGTAATTAGGGACTTTGGGTGCTAAATGGTGCACATGGTGATAACCAATACTTCCCGTCATCCATTCTAACCATTTCGGCAGCTTATAGTAGGAGCTGCCATCTACCGCTGCTTTCACATAATCCCATTCTGACTCATTCTCAAAATAAGAATCCTCGAACTGATGCTGAACATAGAATAACCAGATTCCTAAGAAACCTGCAATATAAGCAATCGGCAGCTGCACGAATACAAGCGCCTGCCAGCCAAGCAGAAAGCCTATAAGACAGTAAATCACAATTAATGAGATATTAATAATATAGGTATTCTTTCGTTCCTTTTTTTTCGCATCTTTACGATTAATCCGATTACTATAGAGAAATAGCGAAAATGGTCCTAAACCAAACAAAATAATTGGATTGCGATATAAGCGATATTGCAGTCTCTCCCATTTTGTTGCCTTTTCATATTCCTCTACAGTCATAATCCAGATATCACCGGTGCCTCGCTGATCTAAGTTGCCGCTTGTCGCATGATGAATCGCATGTTCTCTTTTCCACTTTTCAAAGGGAAAATGAGTAATTACGCCGGTAATGGTGCCAAGCAGTCGATTTAATTTCGGTTTTTTGAAAAAAGATTGATGCGCGCAATCATGAAAGATAATAAACGTTCGGACCATGAAGCCCGCCGCAGCAATGCTGCATAACAAACTTAACCAAATGGAAACAGCTAAACTTTGATAAGCTAAAATCCACAGGATAAAAAATGGAGGTATCGTATTCAATAGTTGAACAATACTCGTTTTCGTTTTAGATGTTGCGAATGGCATAACGTCTTTTCTAAGCTGTGCTTGCTTTTGTTTGCTCATTGGTATCCCCGCCCTTATAAACTTACTATGATTTCAGTATAAGGAATCGAGCAATGAAATGTTAGATACAGTTGTCAGTAATTTGATATGACACTTGTCATATTTTCTGGATGATGTTCCCCTGTTATGGATTATACTTCACTTAACAGAAGGTTGAATAACGATTCTCCATGATTTAAACCACACATCCCACAGGAAAAAGCCAATTGGTTATAAAACGGGTAACCAATTGGCTTTTTCATTTTAAAATTATTTCCGTTCTTTCATCAGCCTGTATTCACTAATCCTGCAGCTACCCCATTGATTGTCAGTAACACCTCGGTCACCAGATCTTCAGGAGGATTAGCTGTTTCTCTTAATTTATGGATTAAATCCACCTGCAGGAAATTAAGCGGATCGACATATGGATTACGAAGATGAACAGAACCTTGAATATTTGGCGTGTGGCTTAGCAGTTCCTCATTGCCGGAAATGTCCAGCAGCGCCTTTTTTGTACGTTCATATTCATCTGCAATATCTTCATATATCCGTTTTGCAGTCTCCGAATCCTCAACTAATTCCAGATATTCTTCAGCAGTTTTCATATCTGCTTTCATCAATGCCATTTGTAAATTATTAATCGTCACTTTGAAGAAAGGCCATTCTTTATACATTGCTCGTAAAGCTTCTAAATGACTCGCATCTTCCTCAATGAAAGATTGCAGACCTGTGCCCGCTGCATACCATGCAGGCAGCATGTACCTGGATTGTGTCCACGCAAATACCCATGGAATAGCCCGTAAGTCTTCAAAACGCTGGCTGTTCTTCCTGCTCATCGGCCGCGATCCAATATTTAAAGCACCCAATTCCGTCAAAGGAGTTGCCTGATTAAAAAACGCTAGAAAATCCGGGTCGCCAAACACCAGCGATTGATATTTTTTCAATGATTTTTGGGAAATAGATTCCATTGTGATTTCCCATTCTTTTTGACGCAGTTCTTCTTGATCCGGTGTATTTGAAACCTTGGCGGACCTTGTAAATAAAGCAGAGGCTGCCTGCTCTAAATTTCGGTAAGCAATATCTTCAAGAAGATATCTGGAAGAAAGCACTTCTCCCTGCTCCGTAATTTTCACACCATCTTCTAGAGTCTCCGCAGGCTGGGAAAGGATGCTGGTACTCAATGAACCGCCTCCACGGCCAAGCGAACCCCCGCGGCCATGGAAGAATTTCAGACGGATTTGGTATTGTCTTGCTATATTATGGATTTCCTCCTGTGCTTTAAACAGGTTCCAGTTAGCGCTTAACGTACCGCCGTCTTTGCTTCCATCTGAATAGCCAAGCATAATTTCCTGATGTTGCCCGCGTGCTTTTAATTGTTTCTGATATACCTCTGTTTCAAACAATGTCTTCATAATATCCGGACCTGCAATCAAATCATCGATTGTTTCCAGTAATGGAGCGACATCAAGATCACTTTCCGCCGTTCCATCTGGATAAAGACGATAAATCCCGGTTTCTTTAGCAAGTACCAACACTTCCAAGAGATCGCTCGGCGATTCTGACATGCTGATTAAATAGACTTCAATTGCTCGTTTTCCAAATTCCTCATGTGCATTTTTTATCGTTTTGAAGACTTTCAAAATATCCTGTGTTTCTTTAGAATAACCGCCATCGAAAAGCAGCAGAGGTCTCGGATCATTCAAAACCTCACACAATACTTTTTGTTTCTCTTCTTCACCAAGCGCAGCATAGTCATCTGTAACATGAACAGCCGTTAAAATCTCATGAACAGCCGTTTCATGCTCTCCACTATGATTTCGTACATCCAATGTGGCTAAGTGAAAACCAAACATCTCTACTTGCCGGATGACCTTTCGAATCGTTTTCAGCTTTTTCGTCTTTGGCAAATGTGCTTCGGCACTTTCTTTGATTTCTTTAAGGTCATGAACCAGTTCTTCTGGAGAATCATAACCCTGTGACGTTTTCCCTGTTTCACGCAAACGTTTTAGAATAATGGCAAATTTACGTCGATATACTTCTGACTTGATTGGCCATTTATCGTTCTCATTTAAATAGCTGGTCTCTTCTTTTTCCATTCTATCAATAAATTGCTGATTAATAGATATTCGTTGACTTGATTGGCTAAATCGTCTCATCAGCTCAACGATAGAAGCTTCGTATTTTTTCAAAATCAATTCCCTCTGCATCTCCAATGTCTGCCAAGTGATTACTGGAGTTACATTCGGATTGCCATCCCTGTCTCCTCCAATCCAGGAACCAAAATGAATGAAATTTGGTACTTCCCAATTTCCCTCTGGAATTTGTTTCTGCAGCTGTGTTTCCATTTCTTGAAAGACATCGGGTAAGGTTTCAAATAATGTCTGGTCAAAATAATAAAGTCCATTTTTTACTTCATCCAATACTCCCGGCTTCCTTTGCCTCAGCTCATTGGTGTGCCATAAAGCAGTGATTTCATTAAACAGACTTTCTTCCACATCCGCCTTCTCTCTTTGTGAAGTCTGCGGATTGTCCAATGTCCGTAAATGCGCCGATATGCGCTTCTGTATTTCCAGCACCGTCCGCTTCGTTGCCTCTGTCGGGTGTGCTGTCATAACCAGTTCAATGGATAATTCATTAAGTATCTCTTGAATTCCTTTATTGGTAAGGTTGCTTTCTTTCACTTTGGATACGGCTTTTTCAATAGAAAAAGACTGGCTGCTTTCCTCATCCAGCAGATACTGGCGTTTGCGCCTGATCCGGTGATTTTGCTCCGCAATATTAATCAAATGAAAATAGATAGAAAAAGCACGGATGACCTGCTGACGTAAAGGCGGTTTTAAATTGCTGATTTCTCTTTTTAACGTTTGATATGTATCTTCATCATACTCATTTCGGATACTTTTCGTCATTTCCCGAATCGATTCTACCTTATCAAATAATGCTGTACCTCCATGTAACTTCAAAACTTCTCCTAATATGTTTCCAAGCATATTGACATCATTTCGCAATGAGGCATTTTTATCGATTGTTTCTCTCATGTTGTTTCCTCCTGTTCCAATTACCGTAGAATTATCATATCATTTTTTTGAAAAAAATGATAAAACGAAACTTCATTCAGTGGGAGAATGAAGTCTGTTTCCTACATTCTCCCACTGAATTAGCCTGAGCGATTCAGGGAATTAGCTCACCTGAACTCCCGCCTAAATAAATTTATTCTCTTTTTATTTTGAGGAGGGAGTTATACGGAAGGTTCTCCGTGATAAATTCATGATGCAAAAGTGTTTATTTTCCATTTTAAACAGTTAACCTTTTCACCGCTCTCATCGAGAAAAAGACAAATGAATATATCCTTAAACGATTATTTTCACATACATTATTTCTGATTTTTCTTTATATTTGTGGTGAAGCAGCGAGATGAATTAATACCTCTTTTCCCTTTTTATGAAAATATCAAACATTTGAGAGATAAACCTTGAAGATACCCTCCTTTATCTTTTTAAAACAAAGAATAAGATGTTGCTATTTTACTTGATTTTCATTGATTTATATTATAGCAGAAGAAACTGAAAAGCACCTGCTAAAAAGCAGATGCTTCCTTGTTATTTACTGTTTTTAGGAGATTGCTGATTCTGCACGCTTACTTCTTCCAAATTGGTATCACTGTATATTTCTGTCCCGTGACCTCCCGTTGTTTTAGCTAGGAATTCTTTGACTTCATTATAAGACATACCTGAGTTTTGGTTTGCCTTTTTTACGGCTTCAATATTTGTCCCAGCCGCTGTAAATTTCTTATCCTGATTTTTCTGCATTTATACCCCTCCTGCTTTGTTTCATTTTATTTTGTCCATTAGAGGGGTTTTTAGCCGAAATTTTCTCCTGTCGTTTATAAAAACTGGCGAGTATGGGTTTAACTTTTCTATCTTCTGTATTCTTCGAAGGATGTGTAAAAACAGTGGGCGATACATCAGGATACACTTTCCTTCGTAATAAACCAATTCATTTATTAGCTCAGCGAAACGGCTGAAAACGGCCGCTCTTTTTTATTTACCAACTAGAAGTGACTTGCTTACATGGATACATTCAGTGTTAAAAACGCTGGCAGCTGTTGTTTATGTTTATCAAGCATAATCTGCTCCGGCTTGATTCCCTGCTCTAAAAGCACGTCAATATTCTGCTGAAGAAATTCGTCACTGCCGACAACATAGAAGAGGCCCTCTTTATCAGCTGCAAGGTTTTTCACTTCTTCATAGTAGTCTTTCCGATTATCAACAAACTGCGACGTGAATTTTTTATCAGGTGCGGATTCAAAAATAGGCGTGAATAAGAAATCCTTTGTTGAATCGATGTTCAGAGAATGAATTTGATTAACGTTATCAGCACGTTCGAGATAATCCAGTACAAGCGGCCTGAAGGTTGCCAAACCGACACCTGCCGACAGCAAGTAAACATTTTTATCTTCTCTTTTAAGCGGTACATTCGAATGCGTTTTAAATATAGCAACCTCTTGACCGACTTCCATATTTCTTAAAATCGTTTTAAACTCAGAACATTGCTCTTTAATACGTGTTGTGATGCCGATGGAATTTTCATGCGGTAATGTAGTAATCGACATGTGGCGAATCAGACTGCGGTTCGGTTTCTCTCCGGCATTAAACCCTTCCAGTGCGAAGTGGGTGTGGGAACCTTCTTCCCACGTAAAACCTTCCGGGCAGTCAAGCATATATGTTTTAACCTCAGGTGTTTCATCAATAATTTTATTTATTTTCGTCCAGTATATTTGCATAATATATTCTCCTCCATTATATTTGCCTTTAGTATCTAATATACTACAAATGATAATAATTCTCAATTAAACGGGTTGATTATTTTGGAAAGCACTTGGGATTTTATTATAGGAGGGGTATCAATATGACACTTATAATGGCTACAGCTTCTTTTATTACATCTTTAACCGTGTTGATCATTGTCACTAGCCAAAACAAGAAGAACGAATGATAATATATAGATCAACCAAGCATATCAATTTTTTTAAATAGGAAATGATAACTTTATTAAATCACCTTAAAAAAGCGCCTCTGCTGCAGCTTCTATGCAGGGGCGCTTCGATCTTTCTCCATTATTTACTTATCTGTTTCCAGCGGAAGGTCAGGATCACTTGCCCATTCCGTCAGAGAGCCATCATACACGGCAACATTATGCTGACCAAGCTTGTTTAACAGCGTTGAATTCCAAGTTGCTGCAATCCCGCTGCCGCAATAGGTAATCACCTTCTTATCCGGATCAAGGGCTCCTGCTTTCTCAAACGTTTCCCGGATTATCTCATCATCGTAAAGCTCCAATGTTTCGGAGTCAGAATGATCTCCGAAAAAGACGTTTACACTTCCTGGAATATGTCCTGGACGGCCATACGTATTCACTTCGCCTTTATGAGCAGCTTCATTTAAGCTGTTGATAATAATAACATTGTCATCATCTATCGCTTGTTTTACCTCTTCCTTGTTAACAAACAGCTCGGGTTTTCGCCCGCCGCTAAAGCTTGCTTTTGGATATGAGCCTGACTCTGTGGTTACCGGTCTGCCTTCTTTTTTCCACTTTGGAAAGCCGCCATCAAGCACCGCGACATTTTCCAAGCCCTCATAGCGCAGCTGCCAAGCCAAGCGGGATGCCCAATCCGAAGCCACAACAGGACTATCTACTTGCGCACCTTGGTCATAAACGACCACATACGTGTCTTCATCGCCGACTCCTAATTCAGTGATTTTTTTAATAAACTCCTTTCTTGGCGGAAGGGTAAAAGCATACTCCGCATCCGTATCGGATAAATCTTCTAATAAATCGGCAAAAACAGCACCTGGAATATGCCCTTTTTCATACGCCTCTTTCCCTGACCAAATATCATAATAACCGCTTGCCGGCAATTTTAAAAAAGTCGTTGCATCTACTAATCTCAGTTTTGAATCATCCAATCTTTCCGCAAGCCAGTCTGTTGTTACAATGAATGGAACATGACTCATTATATGCACTCCTTCACTTTAATTATATAATTCTTATAAATTTACTTATATTTAAACGTATAATAACATGGGAGGATGGTTTTTGCAAAATAACAGATTCAAAATTTATGATGCCATTCCTTTTCCAATTCATCTCCTTTTAGTCGTTTGGACGAAGCATTATACGAAGGCAGCTTATACATACAACCCCTTTTTACTTTATTGATTTAAATTTGTCACACTTTCTATTCATCATGTTCATTATTTCACAAATACTTCACGAAATACCTCCATATTCTATGATATACTTATTGTGAAGATAATCACAAGACAACACTTAGGAGGTTTTATGATGAGATTCAAGCTTATATTTATGTCCTTTTTGTCCCTATTGTTAGTGGGATTTTTGGCCGCATGCGGTGCTGACGAAGAGGAGCAGACAGACGAAAATGCAACAAACGATACGGAGGAAACAGAAGAAGATGTCGTCACAACCGCATCCCTTGTTGATCAGCCCGACGCCTTTGTCAACGCAGTCAGCGAGGATGGAACTTGGATTATCGCTACACTGGATGATATCGCCATAGATGAGGATGTCGTGGTTGCCGGCGAATTCTATGATAAAGACGACGAATCCAGTGATATTTATCGTAAAATTGCTCCATATACACAAGATGAAGACCATAACATTACAGACTCATTTACGATTACCGTTCCCAGCATGACCGTACAGAGTGAAAACTTGAATTTTCAAGGCGGTACTCTGGAAGGTGACGTAATTGTCGAAGCAAACGGCTTTATGCTGGATGAAACAGCAACCATTGACGGAAATTTACAATTTGCAAATGAAGAAGCAGAAAGCTCCGCAACCATTGATGGAGAAGTAACAGGCGAAATCGAATAAAAATAGCAAGGCTCTAACAGGATGCGTCCTGTTCCCCCTCCCCGATTCAAATTAAATAAACAGATACCTCGCTAAAAAAGCGGCCAAGTCAAAGCTTGTCCGCTTTTTTAAATAGTAGAAAAATCGGCCGTTCTTATTGCGTTTTTTCTTTATTCCATCATACTGTCTCCTCCCTGTTCAAAAATCAGAGAAGAGACGTTTTCGTGTAACCTTCTTTTCTAAAAATGACACCAATCCATCTATCAATGAAAGTGATGCCCCTCTGTCCGTAATACGATCAGGATAACCGACAGCAGCACCATGGCAAAAAGAGTGAACGTATCTCCCTTCCGCCAATGCAAGCGTCGAAAGGAGGATCTTGGTTGATTGGACTGGTAGCCTCTTACCTCCATCGCATTCGCCATATCCTCTGCCCTGACCAGGGAGCTGACGAACAATGGAACAAACATCGGAACGATTTTCTTCATCTGCTGAAGCAGTGACCCTTCGCCAAATACAATCCCTCTGGCACGCTGTGCATCCAGCACTTTCTGCGTTTCGTCCAGTATAATGGGAATAAAACGAAGCGCTACCGACAGCATGAGTGATATTTCGTCGACCGGCAGTTTGAGCCGTTTCAAAGGTTGAAGCAGATAATTAATCGCATCTGTCAAATCAATTGGCTTCGTGGTTAAAGTAATGACTGTCGATACAAAAATAATCATGGCAAAGCGGCTAAAAATGTATACCCCATTGATTAAACCAAAGGATGAAATGGTAATTGGTCCCCAATCGATATATATTTCGCCCCCTGCCGTAAACATTACCTGTAACAGCACGGTAAATAAAATCAGCCATATCAGCGGCCGGACACCGCGAATATAGATGCGGAGGGAGACTCCGGAAATCTTCATCATCGTAAAGGTAAAAAGCCACAGCACCAGATACGTGAGCCAATTGTTGGCAATAAATAAGATAAAAATAAACGAAATCCCTGCGATTAGTTTAGCTCTGGGATCAATACAATGAAGCAGCGAATCGCCAGGGAAATAACGTCCTAAGATTAATTTGTTCATGCTAATCCCGCCTCTACTAAAGCATCTGCCAGCTGATCCAGCGTCAGACAAACCTGTGGCAAGGTAACGCCCGCTTCCTGCTCCAGCTTTACCTGCAGCTTCCTGGCCTGCGGCAATTCCAGTCCCCATTGATGAACCGCAGATACATCGGCAAATAATTGCTCAGGCTCTCCCTGAAAAACTATTCTGCCTTCCTCCATCACGACAACTTCGTCTGCATAATAAGCTGCATCATCCATATCATGGGTAACCAGCAACGTTGTTAATCCGCGCTCTTTATGCCAGGCATGGATCAGGTCCATCACTTCTTTCTTCCCTTTTGGATCCAGCCCGGCGTCAGGTTCATCTAAAACAAGAATATCTGGACGCATGGCTAATATTCCCGCCATCGCCACATACCGTTTTTGACCGCCGGACAAAGAGAATGGTGACTTCGACAAAATAGATGCATCTAAACCGACACGCCCAATAACCTCTAGGGCAATCTCCTTCGCCTCTGCTTCAGGCACTCCAAAATTCATCGGTCCGAACATAATATCTTTTTCCACCGTTTCTGCAAACAGCTGGGATTCTGGGAATTGAAAAACCATCCCCACTTTTCGCCGTGCTTCTTTTACGGATTGCTTCGCATTTTCCAGCGTAATTGTTACTTCGCCGACAGCTACCTCCCCTTTTTTCGGAAGGAGCAATCCATTCATCAGCTTCAATAAGCTTGATTTTCCGGAACCGGTCTGGCCGACTACAGCTGTAAAGGAGCCTGACTTTATCGTTGTACTAATTGACTTTAATATCTCCGGGCTGCGAATCGGACCTGCTTGATAATCTGCGGTTACTTCCTGTAAATTTATCTGCATAGCCATCGCATCATTTCCTGCTCTGTCATATATTGGTCAGGTACGGCACTGCCCCGTTCTTTTAATTTTCTTCTCAATGCTTCTATAAAAGGAACATCCAGCCAATCCTCTCTTTGAAAAATCTGGGCAGGTCTGTCTATTTCCTTCACACTGCCTTTCTGTAAAACCAGCATTCTATCCGCGGCTTCCGCTTCATTCATATCATGGGTTATCGAAATAATGGTCAGCTGTTGCTGTTTTCGCAAATCATGTAAAAAATGCATGAATTCCTGTCTGCTTTTAGGGTCAAGCATCACCATGGCTTCGTCTAATACAATAATGGCAGGCTGTAACGCTAAAAGTCCGGCAATAGCGACGCGCTGCTTCTGTCCCCCAGATAAACGGGAAGGGTCATGATCTGCATAGCGGCTCATTCCAACCATTTCCAACGCACGATTTACCCGCTGCTTCATTTCATGATAAGGCATGTTCTGATTTTCCAAGGCGAATGCCACGTCGTCTTTTACGGTTGTTCCAATAAATTGATTTTCCGGGTTTTGAAATACTAATCCGATATGACTGCGAAGCTCCCACTTGGATTCCTCTGTCAGCTCGATTCCATTAATATAAATGCTTCCTGAGGAGGGCGCGCGCAGCCCGACCAGCAAACTGGCTAAGGTTGACTTCCCCGAACCATTATGTCCGACAACAGCCAGCCACTCCCCGCGCTCTGCGGTAAAGGAAAGGTCTGCTATCGTTTCCTCCTGCTTTTGCAGATTATAATGAAAAAAGACATTTTCTACGTTGACACAAGGCGTTGACATTTCTCCACCCCTCTCTTCTAGATTACAAAATAACGGATACAAGCAAGGTAATCGCCATCGTTCCATTTACGAGCATCATATTTTTCAAAGATAATGGAAAAGTTTCCAGCTTACTCTGCTTTTGTCTAAACCGTCTGATGCTTTTCGTGATTGGAATCAGCACCAGGCATACAAGCAAGGCATAGACAGGCAGCACCTGAAGCAGCACAGCGGTTACAATCGCTGCAAATGTGAGTACATAGAGAAGATGGAATAATAACAAAGCATGCTTTCTGCCGATATAATAAGGAAGGGTAAAACGCTTATTGGCAATATCCTCTTCCAGATCGCAGATATTATTTGCCAGCATGATATTCGCAATGGTCAGTATACAGGGGAGCGAGACCAGGAAAATCTCCAGCAGCAGCAGGACATCCATTTCAAAGGTAATCATGCGTCCAGTCCAGCCTAAATGGGCTATTCCCTGATTAGCGGCATTGACATAGATAGCTAGAAATGTAATGCCAAATCCCATCGTCACACCGGAAAACACCTCGCCAAGCGGCATACGGGACAGCGGAATCGGTCCAAATGTATAAAAAATACCAATCGCAAAACAAAGCATGCCAATAACCAGCACAAATAAATCCGTACGAAATACCAGCCAAATCCCTAATAGTGAAGCTATCGCCAGCATGGTAATAATCGTGGCCACCACTCTCTTTTCAGGGATATTTTCCTGTCCGATAATATTGGATTGTCTGCGATAGTCATCACTTAATGCCTTCTTATAATCCATGTAATTATTGATAGCCGTTGTAGTTAAATCAAACAGCAGCATGGCACTAAAGAAAATAGCTGTGTTTAGCGGTTCAAACATATCATAACGATAGATAACAAATAATAGTCCAATTAAAAACGGAAATAAACTAGCTAATTTGGTGCGAATTTCTACCAGCTTTAAAAACGTAGGCAGTGTCATCATAGCCCGCTCCCCTCACCTATTCTATTAACGTAAATTCCTCATCTGTCAGTTCAAAATTGCCGGCTAATCCATCGGTGATATAAACATTTTTGTCCTTTGTCACAAAGATGGCTTCTGCATCCTGCATCTGTTGAATAAAGTCCAATCCTTCCTCTAACCCTTTTGAATATAGCAGTGTCGAAAGTGCATCCCCGTCAATTGAATGCTCACTGATAACCGAAACACTGGCAAGCTCTCCTTCAAACGGATAGCCAGTCTGCGGATTTAATAAATGATGATAGATTTCACCCTCCACTTCTAAAAAACGTTCATAAATACCAGAAGTAACGATAGACTGATTCGAAGCAGTCAATCTGCCAACAGTTTCTCCCATTGGCAAGAATGGATTTTGAACACCAACAACCCAGGGATCACCTGATGTCTGGTTCCCCATAACATATATATTGCCTCCTAAATCAACCACAGCAGTGGTGACCCCTTCCTCCTCTAACAGTTCTATGACTTCATCAGCAATATAACCCTTCGCAATTGCTCCCAGGTCTAACCGCATACTGGATTCTGTCAGCATCACGCTTTGCTCTGCTTCATCGAGTTCTATTTTTTTATAATCAATCAACGGCAGTATGTCATCAATTTCCTCCTGCAACGGTTTTCTTGCATCATCCATCCCGATATTCCAAAGGCTGGTTAATGGACCGACAGCAATATCAAAGGAGCCCTCTGCCAATTCACTGTAATCCTTTCCTTGCTTAATCACCTGCCATACATCCTCTGACACCTCGACAGGGTCTTTTCCGGCCTGTTCATTGATTTCAGCCACTTCCGACCCAGCTTCATTGGCAGTCATTTGCTGTTCCAATACTTCAATTCGGTCAAACACCTTATCTAACGCCGGCTCTTTATCCTTGTCATACACCTTTATCGTGATAACTGTTCCCAGTAAAAATTCTGTCTCACTATATGGATTGCTGATTAATGATGATGCATCGCTTGATGAATCGGCATTTTTAGAACAGCCTGCAATAATCAGCATCAGCAGCATCAGTGAGATACCAATTTGTTTCTTCATTTTCATACCTCCCTCGCCCTTGTGAATGTTAATAAACACTATAATAATTATTTTCATGTGATTTAATTCACAATTATTTGTATGATTTTAATTGTGAATAATTTCACAAATATTACATGTTTATTGTATAATTTATTTCGTATCATGTCTATAAAAAACACAAACAAATCTATTATTACCAAGGATTTTGTCATGAAAATGACACACCTGATTATTTGATATTTTATTTTTAATTTGTGAACTATTTATCAAATCTATAGACTTTTTTTATGAATATGTTAGAATGAAATTGTTCAATGTTTCACAAAGTTAACATTATCTATTTTGATTACAAAGGAGTGAATACAATGGCGGAGAAAAATATTGTTATTATTGGCGCCGGCTACGCAGGGGTGCATGCAGCTAAGAAGCTGGCCAAAAAATACAAACGTGATGATTCTGTTTCTATTACTCTGATAGATCGACATTCCTATCACACCATGATGACAGAATTACATGAAGTAGCTGCACACCGGGTAGAACCATCTGCTATTCAATTTGATTTACGAAAATTATTTAACCGCACCAAAGTGAAACTCGTCACAGACAATGTTACCAACGTCGATCATGATACGAAGACCGTCACCACGGAACACGGTGAATTCGCTTATGACTACCTTATTCTCGGGATGGGCGGCGAAGCAAACGACTTTGGTACACCAGGTGTAAAAGAGAACGGCTTTACCCTCTGGTCCTGGGAAGATGCAATCCGCATCCGGCATCATTTAGAGGATGTCGTCAAACGGGCAGCATTAGAACATGACCCGGAAAAACGCCGTGCCATGCTCACCTTTACAGTTTGCGGTTCCGGGTTTACCGGTATTGAAATGATTGGAGAGCTTATCGAGTGGAAATACCGTTTAGCAAAGGAAAATAAACTGGACGAAGGTGAAATTCAACTTTATGTTGTGGAAGCAGCATCCTCTATTTTAAACATGCTGGATCGCAAAAGTGCGGATAAAGCAGAAAAGTATTTAAATAAAAAAGGCGTTACCTTGCTTAAAAACTCACCAATCGTTGAAGTAAAAGAGGATAGCGTCGTATTTAAATCAGGGGAAACACTTTCCACACACACATTGATTTGGACAGCCGGGGTCAAAGCAAATTCGGATACAGAAGATTACGGCATCCCGACTGCCAGAGCAGGACGTCTGAAAGTAAATGAATATATGGAAGCAGAAAACTTGGAGAACGTCTATGTTATCGGCGACTTAGCCTATTTTGAAGAAGAGGAAGGCAAGCCGACGCCGCAAATTGTCGAAGCGGCCGAACAGACAGGTGTGACAGCTGCTAAATCCATTATTGCGGAAATCGATAATGGCCAAAAAGAAGCATTTGAAGGGAAATACCATGGCACGATGGTTTCCATCGGAGCCAGATATGGTGTGGCGAATTTAATGGGGCTGCGTTTAAGCGGCTGGCTGGCTAATCTGATGAAGCACTTGGTTAACCTGTATTATTTCTTCGGGATACGAAGCGGCTATTATATGTTTCATTATATTATGCATGAATTTTTCCAAACCAAGGATAAGCGCAACATTTTCAGAGATACAATTACCAGATATGGAAATGTTTTGTGGAGCTTGCCATTGCGATTATTTGTCGGCGGTTTTTGGCTCGATGAAGCAGCCTCTAAAATTTGGGGAGAATCTGTTTGGGGTGAAGTCACCTCAGGCTCTGCAGGTATTTCTCGATTATTTCAGGGACTCGGAGAAGATTCCTGGCTGACCGGGAACAGCGTGAACATGCCATTTGAATGGCTGCAAACAACCACCAGCAGTGCAAGTGAAGCGGTAGATGGCGGTGCAGAATGGGCCACTCCTATTTTAAGTGATATGCCAGGTATTTTTGAATGGTTTATGCAGATTATGCTGCCGACACCGGAAATAGCTATCTTTATGCAGAAGGTTATGACTTTCATTGAGTTATT
This sequence comes from Oceanobacillus oncorhynchi, assembly GCF_000821065.1. Taxonomy (GTDB): domain Bacteria; phylum Bacillota; class Bacilli; order Bacillales; family Amphibacillaceae; genus Oceanobacillus; species Oceanobacillus oncorhynchi. The sequence goes on along the minus strand of NZ_CDGG01000001.1, from coordinate 2,668,708 downwards.
CATCGGCCTTGCTATTGTATTCGGCCTTTTCACTTGGCTTGCCAGTGCTGCAAGTGCCGGATTCCTGATGATGTTTACTTTATCCGCAATGCTCGGCTGGGATCAAATCTGGGCACTCCCTGCTTCTATCGCTTTAATGAATGGTTCGGGACGTTCCATTGGTTTAGATTACTGGGCTGTTCCATGGCTGCAAAGAACACTGGGAAGATTCTGGTATGGAAAAGAGCAGGCTATCTATAAAGATCGTGAATAAAAACATCGGGCAGCCCGGCTTTTGCCGGGGAGATGAGTCAATATTTACTGAATGAGCTATAAGGGGGGATGGGCATGAAGGATTTCTATCATATGCTGAAACCTTGGGATGTTATTCTTGTTATCCTGTTGGTTCTTCTATCTTTTCTCCCTATTGGCATCTTTGTTTTACAGCAGTCACAATATGCTGAAGAAGATTCAGTAAACGTTGCGGTGATTACAGTAGATAATGAAATTGTAGAAGAAATCCAGCTGACAGGGAATACCGAAACCAGAGAAATTGAGATTGAGGTATCCGATCATGACAATAACATTATTGAAGTAGACAATGAACGCATTCATATCAAAAGTGCTACCTGCTCTGACCAAATCTGTGTGCGAACCGGCTATATTTCCAGGCCGGGACAGACGATTGTCTGCCTGCCTCATAAGCTTGTCGTCGAGATTCAATCAGACAGCGGGGAAACAGAAGATATGATTATCAGCTCTTAAATCAATTTTGAGCAGCTTATATACACGTTCGGAAATAGATTGGGAGGGTCTGGCGATGACAAATAACCAGCGTCTTGTATACATTGCATTATTAGCTGCGCAGGCAGTCATTATCAGTTTAGTAGAAAGAGCCATCCCCTCCCCTTTTGCCATCGCTCCAGGTGCAAAAATCGGTTTAGCGAATATTATTACGTGCATGGCGTTATACACGCTCTCTACAAAAGATGCGTCTAAGGTTGTGATGATACGGATTATCCTTGCTACCCTCTTGGGAGGTACACTCTCCTCTTTTATGTATAGTGCGGCCGGCGCCATTTTAAGCTTTATCGGCATGTGTGGAGTAAAAAAGCTCGGACCATCCCGAATCAGCTTGATTGGAGTCAGCGTAGCCGGCGCTATTATGCATAATATTGGACAATTAACGATTGCCAGCTGGATTGCCCAAACATGGACGGTACTTCTCTACCTCCCAGTTTTATCTTTTTTCGGGATTTTATCAGGCATTGCCATGGGTCTGGCAGCTAATTATTTATTAAATCACGTAGAAAAACTGGACTATTACCGGGACCTGCAAGAAATGAAATATACGCAACCCAATCAAGTATCATAGCTTTGGCTACAGAAAAATCCTTATGCTCGTTAAATGGAGGTTATCATGATGGCGATTCCAACTATTCCTGTTCATCCAATGTGGGAACCTTATCCCCGTTTACAATCTGATTTACAATCCGTTTTACAGGTGATTGAATCTCACCTGCAAATCCACGATAAACAAATCGAAGCTACAATTAAGGATTTGGTCTATTCAGGAGGAAAATTATTGCGTCCTGCCTATACGCTTCTATGTTCCCAGATTGGGGACGTAACACATCAGGAAAAAGAAAGGTCGATAGCCGTTGCCGCAGCACTGGAAACCTTGCATATGGCCACTCTGATCCATGATGATGTCATTGATGAAGCAGACTTCCGTCACGGAAATCCAACCATCCATACCCAGCAGGGCAATCAATTTGCCATCTATTCCGGTGATTATTTATTTTGTGTCTGTTTTACTATTTTATCTAAGTACGCGCGCACATTAGCACATCTTGAGTTTAATGCGCGCAGTATGGAAAAGATTCTCACAGGGGAACTGGATCAGCTCCATGCGCGCTACCAAAAGGGAACCAGCATCAAAGATTATTTAACGCGTATTTCCGGAAAAACCGCGCAGCTCTTTGCTGTCAGCTGCTATTCAGGAGCAGTGACCAGTCAAGCAACACGAAGGCAGACCATGCTCGCCTGGAATATGGGGCACTATATTGGCATGGCCTTTCAGATTATCGATGACATACTAGACTTTAAAGGTGATTTCAACACCATGCGAAAACCTACGCTTGCAGATATTCGTCAAGGCGTGTATACCCTGCCGCTGATTTACGCATTACGTGAACAGCCAGAGCAATTACATCCTTATTTAGATAAGAAAGCTGATTTAACAGATGAAGAATTAATGGAGATATTAGCTATTGTCGAAAAAACAAAAGGCATAGAAAAATCCAGGCGGCTTGCCCTGAAGTATACAGACAAGGCATTAAAATCCTTAAACAAACTGCCGGTCGGGAATTATAAAGAGACCTTGTATGAATTGACTGCGATGCTGTTGGAGCGGAAAATATAATGGCCTGCAATGAAACTTGCATAGTAATTTTCCAAACCGTTATCTATAATAAAATAAAAACTATAGGTGTTTTATATAATGAAAACCTTCATTTTACGGGACTTGCGAGAGTACTGATAAAATGAAGGTTTATTACAGTTTAGCTGAAAATCATCTAAAATAAGACTATATAAATTGAAGTAAGAAATTACACTTTATTTTTCTTATAAAAATCACGAAATAATGATTGAAAACAGTAACTAGCGACGGTTTTTGATGGGGCGAGTAATCGCAATGGTTTTCGGTGGGGCGAGTAACCGCAGTCCCAGTCCCAGAAGAAAAACACGGAGACTCCTGGTCGGCTAAGAACGGTCACGTCCTGTGACCAACGACCGACACTAGGACGTCCTGTCCGTCGTGGGAAAGCGCGGAGGGAAGACCCCGCAGAAAAAAAGCGAACTTCTTTTTTTCTACCCGCGGGGCATAAGTGCGACTTTGCTTCTGTCTGCGCCTGACGGCTTGCCAATCAGCAAGTCTTCTTTAAAGGAGATGAGCTCGGGGCCCACGGAAAGCGTAGTGTTTTTCTGGGGTTGCGATTACTCACCCCATGAAACCCGTTGTAGCGGTAGCTATTAATTTCAATTTATATAGCTTTATTTGTAAATGATTGGTAAAATAAAGACAATTCAAAGAAAGGAAGTGTCCTATTGTTTACATTCCCGGTTATTTACGAAGAAGAAGCAGACTACATGAAGCATGAGCGGCTGACGAAAAAGCTGATACAAGAGTTTTTTGAAGAGTTTATCGAAGCTTTTTTCCCCAATCTCCACCCTCACATTGACTTCTCCAACGTGTCCTTCCTTGAGCAAGAAGTATATCTAGACTATATCAATGGCCGCAAGAAGGAAATAGATGTCCTCGCCGAAGTAAAGCTGAATCACGAAGACAAAATCCTGCATATTCATACCGAAGCACAATCAACGCATGAAGCGGACTTCCCTGAAAGAATGTTTCTCTATTTTTCTTACCTTTACGCCAAACACCGCAAACCCATTCAACCCATCGCTGTTTTGAGTTATAATAGGGAAAAAGAAGAACCGACGCAATTCAGAATCGATCCCCCCACCCAAGACGTCCTTCAATTTAACTTTTTACAATTACACTTAATCAAGAAAGACTGGAGAGCATATATTCAATCAGACAACCCGGCCGTCGCAGCATTGCTCAGTCAAATGGGGTATGAAGCGCATGAGCGGGTTCAGGTAAAGCTGGAGTTTCTGCGCATGATCACCCGGATGCAAATCAACCCGGCACAAATGGAATTCCTCGCAGTGTAACTGGCTGTAAGACTCCCATATCAAAAAGAAGGAAATCTGTTATTTCCAAGTGGGAGATCTAACAGCCAGTAACGGCCCGATTGGCTCAACTAACATTCAGAACCCCGCTGAATGAAGTTTCACTTTATGTATGGTTATTTCGAGACTTATTTAAAACTAAACAAAGAGGAGGAAGCACAAATGATGGAGCAAATGGAGAACTTACCGGAGGAGGAAAAAGACATGGTTTTGCAGCTGCCGAATTCTTATTTTGAGAGAGGATTGGAGAAAGGAAAGCAGGAAGGAATAGAGGAAGGGATAAAAAAGCGAAATCAAGAAATAGCTTTAGAATTGATAGCAATAGGAATGCCGATCAACCAAATCGCAGAGATCACAAAATTAAGCAAAGAAGAGATTAAAAAACTTACTAAAAAATAAAGAATTAATTCTTTGCGAAAAATCCTATATCAGCATTGCAAAACGCTTCCTCCGTCTTTACAGGGGAAGCGTTTTGCATGTCATGTACAGTCTTTCATTTAACGATGCATAACTTTAAAGAAAAACGGGAATTTATAAAGGATTAACGAATTTTTGGAGGAGGATACGTATGGCTCAGGAAAAAGATTTTGAAGGCAAGGTTGTATTAATTACCGGAGCAGCTTCCGGGATTGGAGAAGCGACGGCGTTAAAATTTGCTGAACGCGGAGCAAAAATAGCGATTGGCGATATAAACGAAGATAGCGATAAAGTCGTTCAACAAATTAAAGCCAATGGCGGAGATGCGGTTTTCTTTAAAACAGATGTGAGCAATGCTGATCAGGTAAAATCACTTGTAGAAAAAACAGCCGGTCACTTTGGGAAAATAGATTGTGCCTTTAACAATGCAGGGATTCTGCCTAAAATTGCTTCTTTTATTGATACTACAGAAGAAGATTTTGACCAAACGATTGCCGTTGACTTAAAAGGCGTTTTCCTTTGCCTGAAGTATGAGCTCGAATATATGGTTAAAGCAGGCGGGGGAAGTATTGTCAATACGGCTTCTGTTGCCGGATTGATTGCTGATCCCGATATGTCTCCTTATGTTGCTGCCAAACATGGTGTTGTCGGGTTAACAAAGGCTGCCGGAATTGAATATGCGGATAAAGGCATACGCGTTAATGCTGTAGCACCCGGAGTAACTGCAACACCACTGGCTAAGGAGAAATTGGAAGATTCCGAAATACGTGAGGAAATGATAGGAAACGTTCCTGCAGACCGGGCAGCAACACCAGATGAAATTGCGGAAACCGTGCTTTACTTGTCATCCGATAAAGCGAGCTTTGTGATGGCTCAAACCTATGTGATTGATGGCGGCCAAATTGCCCATTAATATTGAAATATAGAAACGTAAAAATTGAAATTTATTATATACTGAATAAAGCATTTGTTTTATCAACCTGATTGAATTATATTAGAAAACGTATAAGTCCTAAAAAGCGTTACAAAGGAGGCGCAGAATGAAAAAGGTATACGAACTGACTACCATAGAAATGGCTGAAGAATTTTTGAATAATCATGCGTTAAGCTTCCTTTTCGTTTCCAGACCGGATTGCAGTGTATGCCATGCCATTTTGCCAAAGCTAACCGAAATGCTGGATGACTACCCTCTTATTCACCTGGGACATATTGATGCTTCCAAGGTGGAAGAAGTAGCAGAAAAGTTCTTGATTTTTACTGTCCCAATCATGCTTTTGATTATAGACGGCAAAGAATATATGCGGGAGGACCGTTTTGTCCGTTTTGAACAATTAGAAGAAAAACTGGATCAGTTGTATGAAATGTATACCCAATAAGCGGTTCAAGGTTATGTTCCAAAAAAAAAATCAATAGTTTTCGTTGGAACGAGGGATTTCAGTCCTGACGAAAACTATTGGTATTCCTCGTCCCATCGTAAAGACCTGTCAGTTGAGTGATTCAAGTCGTTAACCCGCCTAATTGTATTTATTTCACCCGCTACTTTGAAGCAAGCGTTGTTACGGTTGTTTAACTGTACTCACTAATTAAATAATACCCTCTTCTTTTTACTTCATAGACAAAACCACATCCTATCCAAACCATTTATTACCTTTTAATCAAGATTATTTCTTTTCTGTTAGCTATGGAAAAAATCTGCTTATATGGTACAATAATAAATCTGTACATTATTTCTCTGCCCCCAAAAAATTAGCCATCTTTTTGCGAACATTTCGCACAAAACCCTAACTATTTTTTCAATATACATCAATGAAGGAGGAATTTTATTAGAAATGGAAAACTTTACAATTTGGTCATTAATGATAGATATTAGTATTATTTCAGGATTACTATTAGCAGGAACAATCCTACGGGCAAAAGTGAAATGGATTCAATCGCTATTCTTGCCGGCCAGCATGATTGCCGGATTTCTCGGACTTGCATTTGGTCCCAGCGGGGTTGGTATTCTGCCCTTTTCAGAGCAATTCAGCAGCTACCCTACATTGCTGATTGCAGTTATTTTTGGAGCGATTCCAATCGGCGCTGCGAAAGTGCGATTATCAGAGGTATTTCACCGTGTTCGTGATATGTTCTCCTACTCCATTATCTTAACATTATCCATGTGGGGAGCAGGCGTCCTATTTGCTTTACTTCTATTAAACCCTATCTTCAGGGACTTGCCTGATGGTTTTGGACTTATTTTAGGAGCAGGTTTCCTAGGAGGGCATGGTACTGCAGCTGCTATAGGAGAAGGGTTAGCACATGCCGGCTGGGAAGAAGCAATGGATCTTGGCATGACCTCTGCTACTGTAGGAATTCTGGTTGCTGTTTTAGGAGGTCTTTTTCTTATTAAACGCAGTACGGAAAACGGACATACCACATTTATTTCAAGCTTTAGGGATCTCCCTTCTGAACTAAAATCTGGTTTAATGCCGGCTTCCAAACGTTCTGCAATGGGACAAGAAACGGTATCATCCAATTCGATTGACCCGCTTGTTCTCCATCTGGCAATTATCGCTTTTTTAATTGGCATATCTTACTGGTTAACCAATTTATTGACAGAATGGATACCAGCTGTGTCCATACCGCTATTCAGCGTCGCCTTCATTTTGGGCTTAGTCTTTCAGGGCATCAGCCGGCAGTTAAAGGCTGATAAATATATTGACGGGCGAGTAATGGAGCGTATCGGCGGAACAGCTACTGATTTCCTGGTTGCTTTTGGTATTGCTTCAATCAATATTACGGTCGTGATGGATTATGCATTGCCGCTGATTTTATTGTTTGCCTTTGGAATACTTTGGGCATATATTCTCTTCCGTTTTGTCGGTCCAAATATATTTAGAGATTTTTGGCTGGAGAAATCTATTTTCGGCTGGGGATGGAGTACAGGTACTGTGGCGATGGGACTTGCCCTTTTACGAATTGTTGATCCGGAACTGAAAAGCCGGACACCGGAAGACTATGCACTGGGGTATGTTGGAGTTGCACCTGTTGATATTATTATTGTTACCTTTGCTCCGATTCTTTTCGCACTTGGGTTTACCTGGGTAATTCCAAGTGTTCTCTTGCTTGGCGCTGCTATTGTAATTATGATTTACAAGAAAGCAGGCTGGTGGGGTCAAGGTAAACAGCAAAACACATCAAGCTGACATGCTTGATGTGTTTTTTCTTTTTCACTTTTAATTATACGGATTGTAAATTCCTGCGGACATTATAGATGCGATAGGAGTGCGCCTCCAACCGCCCCGGACACAACAATCACCCAAGGGGGCAGCTTCCAATAGACCAGCATACTAAATAGGATAGCCGCAAAAGCAAAATCAATCGGACCCAGGATAGCACTTGTCCAAATAGGATGATAAAAAGCCGAAATTAAAATCCCTACGACAGCTGCATTTACTCCCATCAAAGCTCCCTTCATTTTTTGATTTTGACGGATTTGATTCCAAAATGGCAGCGCACCTAAAATCAATAAGAATGCCGGCAAAAAGATAGCTGCAGTTGCCAACACCCCGCCTGTCCATCCGTTAATAACAGCGCCAATATATGCAGCAAATGTAAATAATGGTCCAGGCACAGCCTGTGCCGCCCCATAGCCGGCTAAAAAGGAGGTTTCGTCCATCCAGCCTGTCAGTACAAATTCACGCTCCAGCAACGGCAAAACAACATGTCCGCCGCCGAAAACAAGTGAACCAGAGCGGTAAAAACTATCAAACATAGCAATCCAATTCAGAGATGTCACTTCTTTTAAAATCGGAAGCAAAATAAGCAATCCGAAAAAAAGCGATAAACAAATGCCCCCCAACTTTCGGGAAATCGGAAAAACGAATTTCGATTCTTCGTTCTCAGCATGATTTTTATATACCAAATAACCAATGAGGCCTGCTAATAAAATAACGCCAACTTGAGTAAAGGCTGTTTGCCATAATAAAGTGATAACTAACGCGAACAGCGCAATGGATTTACGCTTTAAATCCGGTGTCAATTTTTGAGCCATTCCTAAAATCGCATGCGCTACAACAACAACTGCTACGATTTTTAACCCTTGAATCCAGCCAGTCTCTTCCATAGCTGAACCTTGTAAGATCAAAGCAAAAATAATCAACGCTATGACAGAAGGCAGCGTAAAGCCAATAAAAGATATTATCCCCCCGAGGATGCCTCCGCGCATGACACCAATACCAATACCAACTTGGCTGCTTGCTGGCCCAGGTAAAAACTGACACAGTGCAACTAAGTCGCTGTAACTTTTTTCATCCATCCATTTTCTTTTCCTGACATATGCCTCATGAAAATATCCAAGATGCGCAATCGGTCCGCCAAAAGATGTCAATCCCAGCCGTGTAGAAATAAGCAGAATTTCGAATAGTAGTTTGAATTTCTCTTTTGATGTTGTAATATGATTCACCCAGTACACCCTTCCCTGTCAGTCTTTAATTTCTTTAAACAGTTCATATGCTTTCTCTCGAGCTTCCTCCAGCACGGTCCGCCCTTTATCGGTAGCCGTATAATATTTTCTTATTTTCCCGCCTGCATTACGTTCTTCCATACTCAACAGTCCATCCTTTTCCATCGAGTGAAGAATCGGATATAAGGTTCCTGGACTTATCTTGTATCCATGCTCCCTTAATTCATCCAGCATCCATACACCAAAAATCGGGTGTTCCATTGCATGATGCAGTATATGGATTTGAATAAATCCCAAAAATAACTTTCTTAATATTTTTTCTTCCAATTTGATTCATCCCCTGAAGTATTGATATCGAATCATGATATCGAATTTCGTTATTAATTTACCATTAAAGCGCAACCATTTCAATCCATCATCTAAAAAATTTACAAAAACTTTACAAAACAGGAAAAAGCCAATCTATCCCATCCGCATATGGAACAAATTGACTTTCATAGATTAAATGAATTTTTTAGAGGTTAAGCTCCTTCTATCATATCCCGCCTATTATAGCCGAGGTAACCAATTATCATTAAAGCAATACTAATGCCCGTTATACTAATAAAAACAGGAGCATCAAAACTGTCCATCGGCATTTGCGGAATCCAGCTTTGGATGGCTGTTTTCGAAAACCAGCCCGGTAAATCCAAAATACCTCCAAAATAATTCAGGATAAAGGAATAACCAAGATACGCATAAATTATTTTCCCTAACTTCGGTGCCCATCCAAGTGCTAAAGCTGCAAGTCCGATAAAGAATAAGACGGATGGAAAGAAGTTATAGCCCGCAGCCAGAAAATCGCCGATGCTGAGCGCACCATGGTCGCTCATAACGGAGATAGCCGTACCTCCAAGACCTCCGGCAGCAAGCAAGGTTCCAATTAACCCGGACAAAATAGCTAACCCGATTGTCGTCCAGTAAAATTGACCGCGCGTGACTTTTGTAGCGTGAAGCTGACTTAAATGCAAACGGCTCTCTTCCGCAAAAAGCTTATTCACAATAACGATTGGCAGAATAGATACCAAAACAATCATGACCATCATAATTGTTCCTGTAAAGGATTCTTCAATAGAAACGCCTGACTGTGCAAACATTTGCGCCATCATTTCATTACTTTCAAGAAATGTCTGCATATCCCCATAAATGGAGCCGTACGCTGCGCCCATCACTGCAAAGCCAATCAGCCAGCCAATAATAACTCCCTTATTCAGTTTGGCAAACAATCCCTGCACCGATAATAGAGACCGTCTTGCATGCTCTCTGCCTTCTCTTTCAGGCAAGTAACCCGCACCCATATCACGCCCGCCTTCCAGTGCAAAAGCAAGGCTTACCATCACTGCACTAAAAATCAGGGCAAAAATAATCGGGAGCCAGCTGTTCTCTGTAAATGGATAAGTCAAATACGTCCAGCCGAGCGGATTGAACATGGATAAATCCACATTCGATACATCCGTTCCAGCACGAATAATATAGAGCAGCCCGACCAAACCTAAGCTTGAGCCTGTGGCACTGGATGAAGCCGGCATGATTTGCGCCATCACCAGTCCAATGACTGCTCCAATCACGCCGGCTACCCCAATCGACGTTCCAAATAGAATGGAGCCGTGGACAGAAACCGTATCAACATTAAAAATCATTAACAGACCGCTAATAAAAAGCGCCAATAATACATTAATAACAATCACTTCTGCCATTGCTGCAAGCGAATTTGCCTGTCTACCAATTTGAAAAGAGCGTACAAGCTCCGTCAGCCCGAGATCTTCCTCTTTACGTGTGTGACCTACAATATGCAGAACAGACATAATCATCGCAAATAATCCGCAGAATAATAACATCTCATGTGCATACATCGCTCCTAATGTATATTCCGCTGCCGTTTCAATTGGTGTGGGACCGACCATGGAGATCATCGCAGGGTTTTGCAGTGTTTCATACATTCCTATTAACCCTTGCCCCTTTGCTATTTCTTCAAACGCAGGAACAAAGCCTCCTGAAAATAAACCTACTCCCAAAATCCAAAAAATAATCTTTTTCCAATCACGCTTTAGATACTGTAAAAACAAGGTATCCCAACGTGCAAATTTTTCCTTCATTGCCTTTCACCTCCCTGTCAGCTTTTATCCCTCATAATGCCGCATAAATAAATCCTCAAGTGTCGGCGGTACCGCTTCAAACTTTTTCACACCAAGCTTCGTTGCCTCCGTTAAAATAGCATTGATGTATTTATTATCAGCAGAAAATGTCGCTTCGTTATCTTTCTGTGTAAAATCATGGATACCCTCTACAAATTCCATTTGCGAAACATCTCCTTCGGTTGATAAGGTGACAGCAGAGCGAGTCAAATGCCTTAATTCATCTAATGTCCCGGACTCTACAATCTCCCCCTGACGAATAATAACGACCCTGTCAGCTAAACGCTCTACCTCACTCAAAATATGAGAAGACAGTAAAATGGACTTTCCTGCTTCCTTGATTTTTTCTACTTCTTCCTGAAAGACCGCTTCCATCAAGGGATCAAGACCAGAAGTCGGCTCATCAAAAATATATAAATCGGATTCCACAGATAAAGCAGCGATTAAGCCAACTTTTTGCCGGTTTCCTTTGGAGTACCCCTTGGCCTTTTTCTTCGGATCCAGTTCAAAACGTTTGATTAAATAATCACGTTTTTGCTTATCTCCGCCCCCATGCAGCTTCATAAACAAATCAATAATTTCTCCCCCGGTCAGACTTCCCCAGAGCGCGACATCTCCCGGCACATAAGAAATACGTTTATGGATTTCCAGGCTTTCCTTCCAAACGTCCTTTCCAAAAATTTCTGCCTGCCCGGCATCCCGCTTAATAATTCCTAATAAAGCACGAATTGTCGTTGACTTACCAGCACCGTTGGGACCGATAAAACCAACAACTTCTCCCGCTTCTACAGTGAAAGTCACATCACTTAACGCTTGAAACTTACCAAACTTCTTTTGCAGGCCTTGTAATTTCACAATTTTTGTCATAAGGCTGACACTCCTTCTCTCCTTCATTTCATACGCTGTTTTACCCAGTTCTGCCTATTTAATCGTTCAAAAAACTAAACAAAACTATTCACCACACCACAGTTCAAAATAATACTTTAAATAAAAAGTTTTAAACCACAAAACTATTTTACAGTTCAATATTATTCCTTTTTATAAATGAAGTCAATATAATATATACTATTTTTTATTTGCCAGTTCATAATTAGACAGATATAATAAATAGGAAGAGATGCATTCATTTTTAGAAATTTTATTGAATGTTCAACGGAAAGCAGGTTATATATGTGAATGGTTTTGAAAAAAGAACAGAGGAAAAGAAACGAAAGATTTTAGAAGCAGCTTTTGAGCTGATAAACGGAGATACAGATGCCGGCAATGTAACCATGGAGGAAATCGCAAAGCATGCAAATGTCGGAAAAGCTACCCTTTTTAAGTATTTTGGCAGCAAGGATAATCTGATTCGTGAAGTTTTTCAGGACTTTATTAATCAATTGATTACCGATGCCAAAGAAATTATAGCTGAAAATCACTCTTTTGAAGAAACACTGATTGCATTAAGCCAAAATAAAATCAGCTATTTAGATAAAATCAATCACCAATTTTATATGCGAATGATGGATTTTTTCACGAAAAAGGATGAGGAAGGTCTATCTTTAATGATGCAGAAATTTAATGAAGTAAATTACGGCATGCTATTGGATTTATTCCATCGCGGCCGTAAAGAGGGAAAAGTGGACTTGAAATATTCCGATGAATTTCTGATTCTTTATTTCCAGGCAATTGTAGAAGGCATTTCCAAGCCGCAGATTTATGAGAAAATCGCTCCCTATACCGAAGAATGGACAGAGATGCTTATTAAAGGGATTGCCCCGAGGAAGGATTGATAATGGCTTTTAGACAGTTATCCGGTTGAAAAAGGGAAGGGTCCGGCGCCGGTTCCTTCCCTTCTGTCTTAATTAATACCCTACTTCCACAACGGCATTGACAATATACATCAGGTCATTTTTATCCTTTTGCTCACTTAGATAGATACCATTTGTCGAGGCCAAGCCTCCTTCCAGTTTTTCCACCGACACATCGCCATATGGTATTAGCTTTTTGATTCTTTCCTCATCCAAGTCCTCCAGATCTCTGGGGATGCCTAATTTCACATTTACCTTCATATTATTTAAATCCTGATTAGGAAGAGCGTCCTGAATACCTGGCATTGAATTAGATTGTATCGCATTGTTAATGGCACGCTCTGAAGCTTGGTTCACGTCCTGTCCATGGAGATCTACTCCTGTACCTGTCTGAATGAATATCTTTTTTTCCATGTTGTTCTCTCCTTCTTGATTTTTTTCAAATTCGGTATAACACATGAATACCCTTTTGCTATGCATACCTGATTTTGAATGATAATTACTTTCATTTTTCCCACCGCTTATGCTCAACCACCGTTTTTAATCCAGATAATAGAATATGTCCAACCGTTCTGGAATAAACGAACCAGATCTCTATGCTGTTTTTATTACCAATTCCGCTGTAATTCCATAAGCAGCAAAGTTCGCTGCGACTTCATTAATTACATTTTAGATAAGTGGCTCTTATTCCTACATTTTCCCGATAAAATTTGTGATAAAACACTCCTTTTATAGTTATTACAAATATAAAATCTTTTAAGAATTGCTTTTATCGCAGTATAACTGGCTGCAAGACTTCCACTTCTAAATAGAGAAAACAGGAAAATCAATCGCGGATGGCTGGAATTTAGATTTCAATCAAGCAAATTTGAACGTAGATAGCTCAAAACAAATCAATGATTTATAGCGGTATAATATTAGTGTAATGAAATTAATCATCAAAAATCGAGATTTCAGAAAGTGCTTTTCTAAGATTAATAGCATCCCAAGGCAGATGTTCAGCAATCCCAAGTCCTACAATTTCAGCTTTTCCTGAAACTGCAGCAGGAAAATCTTCTTCATCCGTATATGGTTCTGCCGGATAAACGGAACGGAAATTTTTTGGAGACAAGACATCCAGATCAAAGTGAACAGCTAAATATTCGATTTTGTTTTCCTTTATCCAATCTATGATTAGCTGGCTATTCTCTTTTAGCTCATCCGGACCGGCAAAGCGTACATTTAATTCCTTTACTAGTTTATCTCTATCACGTAAATTCTTTTCTATTAATCCTGCATACATCATATGACTTGTAGAAATTGGATTTTTCACTTTGGTAACAGATTGATCCGCACCTTTTCCAAGCAAATTCGCTGCAACCATCTCATGCCCATTTGACGAACCATTTGTTGTTGCAATATCAGGATGTGCATCCAACCATAAAATCCCTAGCTTATCTCCATATTTTCCACTCAAATAATCAAATGGTACTTGGTCCATGGAGCAGCCCCCGCCAAAAATAATGACTTTATCCGGCTATTGTTCTTTCAGGATATCAGCTGTCTTTTCCATTTGTTGAGATATTGCTTTGCCACCTGCTATTCCTTTTTCCTAAATTCCTACACTGTTAAACATGACGTCAAATATAACATTCCTTTCTTTAAATATGATTCCATCTATTACGTTATTTCTATAACAGATCTATGTTGCTCTACAACAGAGCGGAGAATTTAATTTGAATTTATTATAGTATACGTATTACTAAAAAAGATTCTAAAGGAAGTCAGTTAAAAATAAATAAGTAATAATTTGCCTCCTTCTATTATTCCATTCAAAATAATGAACTATATATTCCATAAAAGTAATTTATTACTAGTTATTGATGTACTTCTCTATTAATAACAAAAAATTCCCTTGCAAAATTCATTTCATAACCCTCCCAAACTATTTCCCGGGAAATTTCCAACAATTTTCATTACGTTATTCTTTTGTCTCAATGAATATTTCATCTCTAAAAATATTAAAATTCGACAACGAATACTAAGTATATCTATTAACAAAAAAAGAAGGCAGCGCTGCGTACCATTCAGTACCAACGCTGCTCTTTCCAGCCTGAAATTCAGACTGGGGGATTCTACTTCCGGTTTCAGCAATTACCGATTAAAGGACAATAGAACCTCTTGCCGTTATTACCATTCAAAAGTGTTCGTCATGTCCATCGCTTTTCTGGTGCCTTTTTTGCTCCTTTCTGCCCGTTGGCTGATTTCATCTCTTAATGTTGCACAAAAATTCTGTTCCAGCTTTAATTTTACTGCATTTCTCAAGGACTCCTGCAAGAGCTCGTCTGACAAATGCCTAAGACTGTTCATGAATATCCCTCCCACATTAGCATTTTTGAACCTTTCGATTTTCAACAGCCGGAAGTAGAATCTATCTAAAATATTACAAAGTAAGACAGAAAGGGCAAAATAATTCGACAATAACCGCCAGGTAGGATAATATTTTTAGGTCTCTTTTGAACATCCTAAAAAAGAAAATCCAAACCTATTCTTAGCTTGAATAAGTTTGGATTACTCTTTAAACATTATTTTATTCTATTACATTGGTTACTATTTTTGTTCTGAACCTGTGTTTTCCTCTGGAGAATCATCTGCTTCTTGTTCACTCTGCTCATAAGAAGCAGCAGCTTCCTGTTCCTTTCTCTCATCAACTTGACGCTGCGTGATGATTTCTCCATCCGGCGTCATATATTTCTTGTTCATCTTCCTTGTTTCCGGATCAATAAAGCTGTAGATAATCGGAATGATAAACAAGGTTAAGAACGTACTTGCAGTCAGGCCGCCGATAACAACAATCCCCATTGGTGCAATTCCTTCCATGCCTTCACCGATTTCCAGCGTTAGCGGAAGCATACCCAGAATCGTTGTAACAGCTGTAATGAGAATCGGTCTGAATCGGTCTTGAACGCTGATTTCAATCGCTTCATAAGCAGACATTCCTTTTTCCTTCTGCTGCTGGATATAATCGACAATCAAGATTGCATTGTTCACAACAATTCCGATAAGCAGAATAATACCTACCATTGCTATGACACTCAGCGGATTATTGGTAATTAACAGAGACAAAGCAACCCCAATAAATGCTAATGGAATTGTCATAATAACAGCAAATGGTGCTTTAAATGATTCAAACTGAGCAACCATGACAAGGTAGATAAATACGATTCCAAGTGCAATTGCAAGGATTAATTGCGGAATGGCATCATTGAGCATTTCCATATCGCCGCCCATAGAATGCTCTGTATCTTCATGCAGGTCAAGGTCTGTAATAACGTCATCAATCAGCTGACTTGCTTCATTTAAAGAAAGGCTGTCGCTGAACGAAACCGTTAATTCCCTTGTATCTGTCATCTCATCTCTATTTATAAGCGTAGGCGATTCAGCCTCTTCTAACGATGCAATATCGCCTAAATCGATATACTCTCCTTCATCATTTGGGATAGAGATATTCTCAAATGCCTCTTCACTTTCTAAGACATCTGCAGGATATTTCACATTGATTGTGGTGTAGCCGCCGGATTCTTCTATTGTAGAAGCTTCGACACCATTGGTTGCCTCATATAGAGCCTCTCCTACCTGTGCCGGCTGAAAACCATTTTCACGCGCTTCTGCTTTATCCACAACTACTTGCAATTCTTCCACTGTCCCTGAATTGCTGGATGTCACACTGTTAATATCCGCTTCGTCCTCCAATTCATTGATGATGTCTGTTTCTGCTTCATCCAGACGTTCTTCATCATTATCGGAAACATTCAGTACAACTGTATTTGGTTCCCCGGCGCCAGCCTGTGACATCGGGATAACATTGATTTCTGCGGATGCATCTGTATCTTGAATATCATCTTCCACTTCATTGATAAATTCAGAAGTGGTCATATTTCGGTTACTTGCATCTGTTAATTGCACGCTTATGGTTGCTGTATTGCTTTCATCTGCAAAAGACATCATACCGGATGAACCAGCTGTACTTAGATAAGCGTCCACTTCCTCATGATTATACAGTTCTGCTTCAATATCTTCTACAGTTGCCAGGGTGTCTTCCAGTAAGGTTCCCTGTTCTTTTTCCACCTCTATGGTTAAAAACCCTTCATCTTGCTCTGGCATAAACTCCATTCCCTGCACAGCCAAACCAAAGGCACCAGCAAGGAACAGAATAACAGCTGCAAACAGTACAGAGGCTCTGTGCCGCAACGACCATGCAGTAGCCTTTCTCAATCGTTTCATATATCCTTTTTGCTTCCGCTTCGTTTCATCCATATTTTTCGGTACCGTCAAAATACGGCTTGCCAGCATCGGTACTACCGTGACCGCTACAAATAGGGAAGCCAGCAGACTGAATACAACCGTAATTGCTAATGGCGTAAATAACTGCCCTACCAGACCAGTAACAAACACGACTGGTAAAAATACAGAAGCTGTCGTTAATGTAGAAGCAAGGATTGCTGTAACCACTTCCCTGGTTCCTTCTCTTGCTGCTTGTTTCGGATTTTTACCCATCGACAGATGTCTATAGATATTCTCAATAACAACAATTGAGTTATCGAGCAGCATCCCAATTCCAAGTGCTAAACCACCCAATGTCATCATGTTAATGCTGATATTTGTGAAAAACAGCAAAGCAAAGGTAGTGATGACGGAAAATGGAATCGATAATCCAATAATCAATGGAGCTTTCAGATTTCGTATAAATGCAAACAGCACAAACATTGCTAATACCGCACCGCTGATCAAGGAAACATAGATACTGTCGATTGCCATATCTATATACTCGCCTTCGTCATAAAGTGTACTGACAGAAAGCTGTTCATATTCCTCGTCATCAAGCAAAGCATCCAATTCTTCATTAAATTCTGCGTTTACAGAAGATGCATTCGCCCCGTCAGCTAACATCATTTCAAGCTGAACAGCATCTTCCTCGTTAAAGCGGGTAATGACGCCGCCATTATCTTCGGAAATAGAAATATCTGCCACGTCATTCAATGTTACCTCTTCATCAGGCATGTCGAGCAAAACGAGTTCCCGCAGTTCATCCAATCCATCCAATTCATTCATGGTACGAGTAGAAATGTTATAACCCTGCTCTGTATCTTCAATTGTATTAATAGGCATCGAAATATTATTCGCTTCAATCATTCCGGCAATATCCGATTGAGAGAGATTATAGTCACTTAGTGCTTCTGTATCTAATTCAACAGCTACTTCCCTTTCCATTAAACCATTAATATTAATTGATGCGACTCCTTGAATCGATTCCAGTTCATTTGCCAAATCATTGACCTGATTTTCAAATTCTGCTGTGTCTCCATTCGTAGACGTCGCTGCCATTTGTATGCTCGGCATCATGGAAATATCAAATTCGATAAAACTTGGCTCTTCCGCCTGTTCCGGCAGATTCGTAGAGGATATTGTACGAGTTATTTCATTCTCCACCTCATCTATCGTCATATCATAATCAAATTCCAAAATAACGAGTGAGGAAGCTTCCTGTGATTGTGAGGAAATATTTTGTAACCCTGTAACGGTAGAAAGATCCTCTTCCAGAGGTTCTGTAACGCTGTCTAAGACTTCCTCAGGCCCTGCTCCAGGGTAGCTTGTTGCGACAACTGCAACAGGCGGTTCAATCTCTGGCATCATTTGAATTGGGAGCCTGGTTAGCGATACGCCGCCCAGAATTAAAAGGACCAACATCACAACTATCGTGAATTTTGGTCTCTTGATAGAAAAGTTCGATAAATTCTTCACTTGCAAAATTCCTCCTATTAAATTTTTTGTTGTCTATTCAAAATTTCAACAACATGTTGTATTATTTATTGTAAGGAGATACGTATCATTAAACAATGAACAATTAGGGTCCATTTGTTGAAAAAAGGAGGGATTCATGATGGGTGTCAAAGAACAGACAAAATTTAATTTGCAGGAAGCATTTTGGGATATTTATAAAGAGAAACCTATCAATAAAATTTCGATTAAGGAAATAACAGACCGCGCAGGATATAACAGAGGAACCTTTTATAATTATTATACGGACGTATACGATATACTGAATGAAATCAAACAAGGCCTTGTACCATCAGAAGAATTAATCTCAGCTGTTTTACAGTGGTTTCAAGACCATGATCTGGGCAGTATTACAAAGGAAGAGAAAGAACGAGCCCGCTTTGAAGTAGAACAATCCTATGATGACGAATTGAACGAAAAAATGAATGAACGGATTATGGTGCTGCTTGGACCAAATGGAGATCC
This sequence comes from Oceanobacillus oncorhynchi, assembly GCF_000821065.1. GTDB lineage: Bacteria > Bacillota > Bacilli > Bacillales > Amphibacillaceae > Oceanobacillus > Oceanobacillus oncorhynchi. The sequence continues at coordinate 2,649,863 of NZ_CDGG01000001.1, read as the reverse complement.
AGATTATTTATACGAATATAAAAAAGAAGCTCGAACGAAAGTAATGGAGCAAGTAAAAGATTTAAATGAAAAAGATCAAATCAAATTGGAATATATCATTGAATTTTTGCTTTCAGGAATCATTCATACGTGGATGCTTTGGAATGAAAATAACATGAATATATCCAAAGAGGAAGTAGATGGGATGTTTGACGAAATCTCGGAAATTGGATTTGAGAAGGTGCTCAGCGATATATTTAATAATAAAAAGTAACGCAGGATAAAATAATGAATGAAGGCTGAACAGGATATGAAGCGTAAAGCCGCTGCAGCATAGAAAAGAAGCTTTCCCTTCTGAAATAAGACAGGAAAAGCTTCTATACGGTTAATTCCGCATTATTGTTTTGCTTTATCAAAGAACATCAACTCTTCATCAATCGGCTCTCTTGATTGTATATGAGATGATGGTGAATCAGAGCTATCTTCATTTGGCATGTGAACGACGGTATCCGCTGACTTTTTATTCACCCTTTAACATCCGCAGCCCATTAAGAATAACAAGAATCGTACTTCCCTCATGCCCAATCACACCCAGGGGCATATTGATAATCTGCAGAAAATTGCTGGCAATCAGAATAGCTATGACAGCAAGAGAAAAAATAATATTCTGTTTTACAATGGCATTCATTTTTTTCGAAATCCGAATCGCGTTAACCATTTTTGCTAAATTATTTTTCATCAGCACAACGTTTGCTGTCTCCAAAGCAATATCGCTTCCTGCGCCCATCGCCACACCAATGTTAGCTGTCGCCAGGGCCGGCGCATCATTTACACCGTCGCCAATCATTGCTGTCTGCTGGTTGTGCGCTCTCAGCTGCTTTAAATAATTTACCTTATCCTCCGGCAAGCAATTGGCATGGAATTCTGTAATTCCAGCTTCCTGAGCAATGCTTGCTGCAGTTGCTTGATTATCACCTGTCAGCATAATCGTTCTTAAACCAAGCTTATTCAGCTCTTGTATTGCTTCAACAGCATCTTGCCGGAGAGTATCCTTCAGCAAAAATACAGCAATAATCTCCGCATCTTTTCGCACAAATATATTGGTCGTCGCTTGTTCTTGTGGAGTAAAGACTTGCAGGAACTGATCTGCGTCCTGCTTTCCAACCAATTCTGCATTACCAATCCACCAAGACACTCCATCCAATTCAGCTGACAGCCCTTTTCCGTTATGGTGCTTGACAGCTGCAGATAACTCTCTTAGACCTCCCCGGGATACGCTCGCCCATTGTTTCATAGCCTGAGCCAGCGGATGAATGGATTCACTTTCCATCGTATAAATAACATTTGCCAAGGATTCGCTATTCTCTCCTTGCTTTATAAAATAATCAACGACGGCAGGTTCTCCTTTGGTCAACGTCCCTGTCTTATCAAAAGCAACCGCATCTAATTTAGCTAAAGATTCTACATACACACCACCTTTGAACAGAATCCCCTGACGCGCCCCATTGGAAATTGCGGATAAAGTCGCCGGAATAATCGAAGCAACTAACGCACATGGCGAAGCGACAACCAATAGAATCATGGCGCGGTAGATGGTATCAGTCCAGGACCAGCCAAATAAAAAATGTGGAAGAAACATCATCACAGCAACAGTAACCAATACAACGTTGACATATACCCCTTCAAATTTCTCAATAAATTGCTGAGAGGGAGATCGTTCTTCATGCGCATCTTGAACCAGCTCGATAATTTTTTGAAACATGGTCTCTGTCGGTAACGTATTTATTTCAATTTGCAGACTGCTGCCAAGATTAACTGTGCCAGCATAGGCCTCATCGCTTACTGTTTTAGTAATAGGAATCGATTCTCCGGATAATGCACTCTCATCTACGGTTGTATCTCCTTTGACAATAATTCCATCTGCCGGGATTCTCTCCCCTGATTTTACAGTAATGCAATCACCCGGTTTTAATTCACTAATGCTTATTATCTCACCATTTAGCAGGGTAGCAGTTTCCGGCTGCAGCTTCATCAGGCTTTTCAATTCATTCTTATTTTTATTTTCCGTATAGCTTTCCAAAGCACCGGATAAAGAAAAGATGAAAATCAAGATAGCTCCTTCTGCCCAGTAGCCGATGGAAGCTGCTCCAATAGCTGCAATAATCATCAGCAGCTCTACATTTAATTTTTTGGTTTTATATGTCTCTGTGATTCCTTCCTTCGCTTTTGCAAAACCGCCAATTAAAAAAGCAGCAATCAATAAAGTAATCCATAAGGCGTGACTAATATGGCCGGATAATATCCAGGCAGTCAAAATAAGTATTCCGCTTATTGCTGCGGCAATGATTTCTCCATGTATTTTGAGATACAATAAGAAAGTACCACTGCTATTTGTTCCCGTCATTTTACACTCCCCCTTTTAACACCATACAAATCTCTGATATTGATTATCATTTTCATTTATTTATAATTAATGTTATATTATAATTATTATAAATAGTATATCATACTTTTCATTGGATTGTTTGTAGAAATGGTGACAATTTTTATTTAGGATATGCTATAGTCACAGGTAAGAGACTTATTTCAATGGTTAGAGGAAATATTATCAAAGGTGGGGTTCGTTTATGCGTAATGACAAAGAAACTCCCGAAGAAACCAGAGAAAGACTCCGGCAAGAGGAATTTAAAAAATCATCAAGCAGTATTCATGGTGGAGGCCTGTCCGATTTAGTTGGCGGGTTAGGATGGAAAGGTACAGGTATTTTAATTCTGCTTCTAATTATTGCCGGTGTTATTGTATTACTATTTGTAAAGTAGACAGCGGATTTAAGTTGCATGGCTTTAGAAGATAGTTGTTATTATTTATAACTCAACTTTCGCACCTAAGAATAAGCAAATATATTTTGCTATTTCAGGGTGAACATGTTCTCCATTACCATGCTTGCATTTTGGTGAAATATCCGGCCTTTTTGGAATTGGTGATGGTGCTTAGCTCCGCTCCGGCCAACCACGCCGCTTTCCGACGTACAAATGTTTTCGATGGGGTGAGTAATCGCAACCCCATCGAAAACATTTGTTGCAACGTCTGCACTAGTACGTCCTGTACGTCGGAAAGCAAAATGGTCCGCCTCAGCGGTGCTTTACACTTCACCTTTTATTCTTTGTCAAGGGGTTATCGAAGGAACGATCACCCCCCCTGTTTCTATAGAAATGAAGTTACTTTTTAATGTGCGGAAGTTGAGTTTATAATTTCCAGCGATTTAAGTTATAAGCGTTTAAAAAAGTGCCTAAGTCAAACTCTCAGGCACTTTTTATAAGAACATAAAGTCATTGATTTATCACTTTTTCCTACTAATAAAAAGACAATAATCCCTGACAAATAGGCGGTTTAAATCAATCCTATTTTTATTCTCTAAATTGTCGCTCTTCTGCCAGTTCTTTTTTTCGTTTATTTATTTGGATCAATCCATATAAGAACAAGCATAGAATTAAAACGAATATAACCGTTGTAATCATTGATAAAATATAAGGAGTAGAATTATTTATCATCAACACAGTTGAAAAAATTAAAATCGTTATAATCGAAATAAATCCAGCAAGAAGACGCTGAAACATCCTCTTTAAGTGTACAATCCTTGAATCCAAATCAGAAAAGATATTAAATTCTCCTAGTTCAGCGTTTTTACGAAAATAAATCCAGTTAGAAAACTCTCCAATTTTCTCCGCTCCGGTTTCTTCCATAAAATCAATGTAATCTTTGCGTTCTTTTTTCGTTAATTTTGGATCGAGTAATTCCAATCGATAAATGTATTTATTGGGAGTGCTTTTTATAAAACGATAATTGGGTACACTTACTTTTACCAACTCCCAACCATCTGAAGCCATTTCGTTTAACCATTGCTCTTCTTCGGCAAATTTCCAGACAGTGAAAAGCTTTTTAACTTTTTTCTCCATTGTCCTTTTCCTCCATTTCTACTATTTTCTTTCCGTTATTAATCAGCTCTTGCAGTCTTAACAGTTCCATCTCCACCATTTTCTTCCCTTGGGCGGTAATGAGATACTCTTTTTTTCGATTATTAACATTTTTAGGAAGAGCCTCAATCCAGCCCTTGTCTAACAGGTTATTCAAAGCACCATATAGCGTACCCGCTGCGAGAGTCACTCTTCCCGCTGACATCATTTCTACTTTTTGCATAATCCCGTAACCATGAAGCGGCTTATATAGAGAAAGCAGCGTGTAATAAACCGCTTCTGTTAAAGCTATCTGCTCATTCTGCATCTTATTATCTCCTCATCTTTTTATATTTGTTCACGTTATATCGACTGACGATATAATTTAGTATATCGTAACCCGATATAACTGTCAACGATATAAAAAACCTCGTTTGAAAGGTTCATCAATGCGACAAACCTTCCAAACGAGGTTTTTCAATTCCAAACATATTATTTTTTGAGAAGTTGTATAAAAACACCTTAGAATTTCCCAGCTCGATTGGACTGCTTCTCATTCAAATCGCGATAGAACCGCTCCTTACGAGAAGGGTAGCGTCCATTCCCCCGGCGTTCTCTGGATTTTTTCATTTGTGCCTGGATATACATCATCAGTGGCAGAACACCAAGTGCATATCTCCCATAACGCCCCACTTCAAAATCTGGTAAAACCGACTCAACCACAACAGGAAATACAGTAAATACCAAACCAATCATAGCAACTAAAATAATTTCAGCATGGAACCTTCTGCTGACACGCGTAACCTTCCGCCCCATCGCCAAAATAAACGAAATAATATATACAGCCACCAGGCAAAAGCCAGCATAAAGCATCGTAAAAAATGCTGCGTCTCTCGCATTATCACCAATCAAAAAGTTTATCGGCTCTCCTTGGTATAAGATTCCCTCTTCGCTTCCATTAAACGTAAAGAACACGATCACCATATAGCCGACCATAAAGAACATAAAGAAAGTTAGACCTAAAATAACAATACTCCACAGAATCAGAAAAAGTCTGCGAATAAAACGAAAGATAAGGCCGGAACCAGGTATTTTGCTAAAAACATAAACAATAAGTAAAAGAATCAAAAAGCCGCCAACTACAAATAGCGTAGAAAGAATTTCATCTGTAATCATCATCTGCTCCTTCATTTTTCTCATAGAGAGAAGTTGCTATTATCATATACAGACTTCGCGTTAGCTGGCAATAGGTTTTTCTAATCAATTCATCATCGTTATAATAAGCCCAGCCTTCCTTCATTTATCCTATCGTTACTTTGGAAATCACATGAAACACCCCTGAAAACAGATTAAAAATCTAATTTCAGGGGTGTTTTCTCTTTATTATTTCAAAGAAATTCATTCTAGAATATAACCTTTTAGTACCCTGCAAACTCCTCAGACCGGATATTATCTTCATTGACACCGGCATCTACAAGCATTTTCTGCATGGCTTCTACCATATCGCCGGGTCCGGATAAATAATATATCGGCTTATTAATATCGGAAACATACCGCTTAAGCAGCTCGGCATCGATATGCCCTCTTTCTCCGCTCCATTCATCCGCATCCGACCTTGTCATGACTGGGACAAAGGTGAAATGACGATTTCTTTTTTCCATATCTTCAAAATCAGATAAAAACGGTGCATCCTCCGGTGTTTTATTCGAATACAGCAATGTAAGGTCATGGTCTGTTTTCTGATTGGTAGCCTCTGCGATCATGCTTCGAATCGGGGTGATACCGATACCGCCAATGAGAAATACTGCCGGCGTTGATTCCGTTTTATGCAGGGTACAAATTTTTATTCCCTATCTGCTGATAAAAATTCTTCAAGAGCTTGTTTATTTTGTTCTGCATCGATTTCTAACACAGCTCCAACGTCGGTCCGGACGTTTTGATAGGAATTATCTACAGGAATTCTTAATGTTTCCATCGGGTGTTCACTGCCGCTAATCAGTCCTTTTCCTATTGTAAGAATGGTTTTACTATCTACATTCGTATCAATGTATGGATCAGCAACGCCTAAAAGCTTTGGCAATTTCATCAGACCGTGGATACTTACCGCTTCATCTTTCAGCTTGCCTATTATTTCCTGCTGCCGCTGCACTCTTCCGTAGTCTCCATCTGCATCCTTCCGAAAGCGCACATAGCCAAGCAGTTCGTCTCCATGTAAGACTTGTCGCCCTGGTTCAAGTGTCATTCCGATATCCTCTGACATTTGATGCGGGATATCCACTTCAATACCATCAGGAGCGATAATATCTGCGATTTTGGAAAAGCCTTCGAAATCGACCACTGCATAATAGTGTAAATCGATATCAAAAGTTTGCTTCAGCGTTTGTCTGAGCAGTTCGGGACCATCAAATGCAAATGCAGCATTAATCTTCTGCATGCCATATCCAGGTATCTCTACGTATGTATCACGCATAATGGAAGCTAGTTTTATATCATGGGTTTCCTGATTATAGTTGGCAATCATAATTGTATCCGAGAGCCCGCGCTCTTCTCCACGGGTATCACTGCCTATCATTAAAACATTTATTTCTCCAAATTGCGGTTCTGATCCTTCAAATGGAATAAAGGTTGTACCATCGTCCTTGTATTGACCTTCACTTGCTTCGGATAATCCTTGATAATATTGCGTAATGATATAGGCTCCTGCCGCAATGATGCAGACGAAAACAAGTAACAGAACACGCCGTATCCATTTCCGCTTTCCAGATTTTCTTTCACGTCTTTTCATATTGAATGCTCCTTGTATATTCTTTTAGTTAGAAAGTTTTTTTAAAGCAATTTGTACTGCGATAGCATCATCCATATATCCAATAGGGAAAATATAATCAGGAACTACATCGAACGGTGTAATAAAATATAATAATACACCTCCCATGACAGCTAAAGTAAAGGGATCCCTCTTATATTGTGCAAATTGTGCATAAAAATCCTTGAGTTGATTAATAAATGGACCAATGCTGCCTACTTCATCAAGCTTTTTCTTAAACTGATTATGAATAATTTGTTTTCCTTCCTCTGTTTGGGCATTTTGTTCATACCTGTCTAATTGCTGCTCAACGGCAGTTGTACTTAAATGATTATTGTAAAGATCCGATGCCTTTAGTATTTGCTGAATTTCTTCTATGGATGTATGCATATCTGAAATCTCACGCGCTTCATCAGCGTGTATGGAATAACCGGCAGCGTGCAGAAGTTCTATAAGCGGTATATCAAAACAAGAAGCAAACTTTTTTAAGTGCTGGATGTTTGCTTTTCGTTTTCCATTGATAATACGTGAAATGGTCCCTTTATCAATACCGGTCTGCTCACTGCATTTTCTTACCGTCATTGATTTAGCATGTAATAGCATTTTTAATTTATTACCAAAATTATCTGCAGACATATATGCTATCCCTTCATTTATAGTGATGTTTGATGGTTAGCGTCACTTGAGTTAAGACAATTACAAAAGTATCAGTGACGGCTGTATCGTTTAAAATATCGCCAGTCAGATAAGCTAATAATCTATTAAACAATATATCCAAACGTTGACAAAATGTCAACAACCAAATAAACATTACAGCCCTTTAAACTTCGGGAAGATATTTATGCCGTCGATAAAAAATAAGGTGCAATCCTTGTTATAACAGAATTGCACCTTATTTTACTCTGTGTTGATTACTTTTCCATTTTAAAAATTAATTTCATTCCTTCATGGCTTGCAGAAAAACCTAATCTTTCGTAAAAACGATGCGCATCATTGCGCTGTTTATCTGTTGTCAGCTGCACTAGCCCGCATTTTTCCGCTTTTGCGATAGCAATCGCTTCTTTAAACAAAGCTTCCCCTACCCTTTTTCCGCGATACTTCTTATCCACCCGCACGCCCTCAATTTGCGCCCGCTTCATCCCTAATCTTGCTAATCCAGGAATAATGGTCAATTGAATACAGCCGATAACCTCCTCTTCTTCCAAAGCTAAAATAACCTGATTTCCGATTTGAGCCTCTATTGCATCAAAAGATTGATCATATTCCTCAGGCAAAGGATCTTCATACCTTTCACGTCCGGAACCTAATTCATCGTCAGCTAATAAGCGGACGATGGCAGGTAAGTCTTCTTTTTGAGCTTTTCGAAAATGCATTTGACTGTCTCCTTTCATGCAGCAGCTTCCTCATTTTAATTTGTAATACCCTTCCACCAAGCTTGTTCTTCTTTTCCATGTATCTATTATTTATTATAGAAGAAATTATTTTACATTCACATGTTTTATTTCTTCGTTGCAGGGAAAGAAAGCAACAAAAGCTTTTTGAAGGAGGGGAAGAATCATGAAACATCCGGAAGATGTGGAGATAAAATTCTTGCAATTCAAAGATGACGGCTCAATTCCAAACAATCCGACCTATCCGCTGCTTTTATACAGAGATGTAATAACTTCAACGGACGATGTAAAAGCAATTTTAACAAAAAATAACTGGCTGGGCGCATGGCGTGGAGGTGTTGCTTCTTTTCATCATTATCATAGTAATACACATGAAGTTCTTGCCGTAGTCAGCGGATCCGCTCAGCTTCAGCTTGGCGGGGAACAGGGAGAACAGATACAGGTTGAACAAGGCGATACAGCCATTCTTCCAGCCGGGGTTGGTCACAAACTGCTGGAAGGCAGTACAGATTTTGCTGTAATTGGCGCCTATCCGAATGGGAAAAGTTATGATTTTTGTTATGGAAAGGCTGAAGAGCGCCCCGAAAACTTGGCGAATATCAAGAACGTTCCATTACCTGATACCGATCCATTGTTTGGCGAACGTGGTCTCCTGTTTTCATATTGGGCGGATGAATAAAGCAGATGCTTCATCGTGTTTTAAAAAGCATTCTACGAATAAAATACAGAATATTTCCCTCACAAAGAAACCATGTTGATGACAGCCTTATCAAATGGTTTCTTTTTGTTAATGAAAAGATGATAACCAATACAAAATATAAAGCCAGCAACCTCTCTTCTACATACGCTTAAATTGACCTGCCTATTCCCTGAAATCCATCCTGCTGCCTCTTGAAGGCAGGATTTTTTGTCAGCTAATAGATTGATAGCTTACTTGACAAAGAAAGTCCTAAATGATAAATTTTGATTAAACAACCAAAAATATAATCAATCAACCAAATTACATGTTGATTACTTAATAAAGGAGTTTAAAAATGGACAATAAAACTGATGAATTTCATCATCTCCCCCGCTGGTTCCAGCGTATCATACCGTTGCTAAGTATTATTTTATCGATACTTTCATTTTCCTATGTGATGCACCTATACAGTTTAGAATCCTTGGTATTCGCCCAATGGATTCGTTTCATTATCTTTTCTCTTATAAGTGTGGTATTTATACTGGCTGCTATTATTTATTTTTTTAATGGAGCATTGGCTTGGAAATGGTTTATTGGCGGTTTTGGTCTGCTGCCAATCTTGCTTTTACTGCAGCTTATTATATTTCTGCTGACGATAGTCAGAACAGCTGTCGATGCAATCTTTCAAGGAAGGCTTCCTGAACCGGTCCGCACGTTTATTGACAATTATCCAAGCAAATTTGATGTTGTTATATTAGCTGTGCTTTTTATAGCTGGAGTGATATGGATGATTAATAAGCTAAGGAATAAAAAAGGCTGAAGAAATGAGGAGGAGGATTCATGGCTGATTTAGAAACAACTCAAACAAAGCGTGCACTTTCTTTGGATCTTGCACGAGGCTTCATGCTTTTTCTGATAATCCTTTCACATATCCCATTGTTTTTATATACCATCGAACCAGGCGTCATCACCAAAGTTTCCGGCAGTACAGCATTCGATCATTTCTTAAATTTTCTAATGGAAATCACCGTGGATAATCGGGCACGTCCATTATTTGCTATCCTGTTCGGCTATGGTCTCGTCATGATTTACCGTAAGCAATCAGAAAGAAAAGGTACAGCAGAAGCAAAGCGATTGATTAAGAGACGCTGCTGGTATTTGATATTATTTGGCGCTATCCTCGCCGGGGTTGCAGGCGGTCAGGATATCTTGATGACCTATGGTATTGCAGGTCTTTTGTTAGTCTCCTGCTTGAAAAAGGATAACAAAAAGATTAAAAAATATGTGCTTATCTCTACGGTTATCTGTATCATATACATTCCATTGTTTTGGGGTGGTGTCCTGACAGAAAACCAGTCGTACGGATTACCGGTAGAGCTAACTGGTCAGGAAACATATGCAGGTACGATACTGGAGCGTCTGGTTTCTATCCCGATTATTCCATTATTTACGCATATTACCTTCCCTGTTATCCCTTCCGTCCTAATTGGAATGTGGCTGGGGAATATAAATATATTAATTAAACCGCAGCATCATCTTAAGCTGTTAAAACAATTAAGCGTCATCGGGGTTACCATTTCACTTGCCGGCGCCATCCCGCTTGTGCTGATTAACGATGTTTGGTTTCCAAGTCTTTTCACCGCCGGGATTGTATATGGCATCCATATTCTCACTGGTTTTGCCGGCGGCTTAAGTTATGCAGCACTGTTTGGATGGTTAGGAGCCCGCATGAAACAGCGCGGCGGCCTCGTAAAAGCAATTGCTGCAATGGGCAAACGTTCCTTAACATTTTTCGTGCTGCACGAGGTTTTAATAGTGATCCTGTTGTCCCCCATTGCTTTTAATCTAGGGGCATCCTTAACTGTCACCACGTCGTTATTGATCGGTACCGTGATGTGGATGGTTACGCTGTCGATTGCGTATTGGATGGAACGTCGTCAAATAGCCGGGCCTTTAGAAAATTATCTGCGGTATTTAATTTATAATAAGCAGCGATCTTAAAGAAGAAGGCTAGAGAGGTTTCTGCTCCAGCCTTCTTCTTTCTTTGGCAGTTAAGTAAGTATAAACTTTCTTACTGCATAAGTGTAACTATGGTTGTCACCTAAAGGCTTGGTGCCAACCAAGTTTTCTAATATTCCACAAGCAGCAAGAACTGCATCACGACTCCTTCTAATCTTATTTGTTCCTTAAGAAACAGCTGCCGGCGTTTCTTTTTTACTCTTAATATAGTTTAAAACAAAAATCAAAATAATAATGGGGTATCCAATGATATCCGTCATGAACTCTGGTACGATCAAAAGCAACGAACTAATCCCAAGCACCAGCCTGGTTAAGACATTTAGATTCGTATGAATAAATCCTTCAACGGCAGCGCTGATAGCTACTACTGCTATGGCAGAGCTTACAGCAACCATTATAATTTGAGGGATCGCTGCAAAAGGAAACTCTGTGGCATTCGCAGGCAAGCCCGATGGATCAATCAAAAGCATGGCCGGTTCATAAACAAATATGAATGGGACGATGAATCCCGCTATGGCTAACCTAAGCGATATAAAGCCTGTTTTCATCGGGCTCCCGCCTGCCAGACCGGATGCCGCAAAAGAAGCCAACGCAACGGGCGGCGTGATGTTGGCAAAGATACCAAAATAGAATACAAACAAATGTGCAATAAGAACCGGAATACCGAACTCCGCCAAAGCAGGCGCAGCCATGGTAGCCGTAATAATATAGGCTGGAATGGACGGCAGACCCATCCCTAAAACAATCGACGCAAGCATCGTCAGGAGTAACGTGAACATCAATGAACCGGCACCAAGACTCGTTATAGCCGAAGATAATGTGGCCCCAAAACCAGTTAAGTTAACTACTCCGATAACGATGCCGACGACCCCGCAGGCAACGATTGTCGATAACGCTTGTCTGGTCCCGGTTTCCAATGCCTGCAGAATATCTTTGAAATGCATTCTTGTATGTTTTCTAAACCAGGATACAACAACGGTAATCATGATGGTGTAAAAGGCCGCATAAGAAACAGGCACATTAGCAAATAGCATCATAATCAAACTGATGAGCGGTATCAATAAATGCCAGCCTTCCTTCAACACCTTCTTTACCTGAGGAAGATCCGCTTTCGGCAAGCCTCTTAGATTTGCACGTCCGGCGCGGTAATGAACCTGCATGATACTGCTTAAAAAAAATAAAAATGCGGGGATAATTGCGGAAAGAGCGATTGTTCCATATGATATTCCTGTGGTTTCTGCCATAATAAATGCGCTCGCTCCCATAATAGGAGGTAAAATTTGGCCGCCGATCGAGGAGCTGGCTTCTACAGCACCTGCGAAATTTTTATCATAGCCTATTCGTTTCATTAAAGGAATTGTAAAGGCACCAGTGCTTACAACGTTTCCAACGGCTGAGCCGTTGACTGATCCCATAAAAGCACTTGAAATAACAGCTACCTTTGCCGGTCCGCCCTGCTTATGACCAGCAAGTGCCAGAGCCAAATCATTAAAAAATTTCCCCATTCCGGATTTCGCTAAAAAAGCGCCAAACAAAATGAATAAGAAAATGAATTGCACAGACGCACCGATTGCCGTAGAAAATAGCCCTTCAGTTTTTGTGTATAATTGCCCGAAAATATCCGCTAAATCAAAAGGCCTTGTTAATAGCATTCTCGGCAGCCAATCCTGATGGCTAAAGAAAGGGTAGGCTAGAAATAGCAGAGCCAATATAGGTAAAACCCAGCCGGTAACCCGCCGTGCAGCTTCAAACACTAAAACAACTGTCAGTATCGCCATCAAAATATCGGCAGTGTTCGCAACGCCGCCGCGTACCGTTACAATATCCTGATAGACGGTAAACAAATAAATACAGGAAGCGATTGTTAATCCAAAAAGCATCCAATCGTAAAAAGGAATTTTCCTGCGGTCTTGGGCTTTAAATGTTGGGTAAAGCAGAAAGACCATTCCTAAGCCAAACATTAAATGAAAATTACGCTGCAGGAGCGTGGGGAGCGGGTTAAATGTAATATACAAATGAAATATTGCATAGCTGATCGCCAGAATGCTGAAAAACCAGACAATCGACTTATTGTTCCATTTCCGTACATTGGATTCCAAATCATATTTTTCGAGTACCTTCTTTACCTTGTCCTGTGACATCTCAGAATCTGCGGCAGCGTGCAGCTTATCATTTTTCAAAAATAATCACCCCTTATGTATTCCCAGACAGGTAATTTTCGTGTTGTAATCATGACATTTTCATATTGGTCAAAATGGTGATATAAAGGTATTTCACGATCACCAATAAACAGCGTAGTTTGTACAAATTCAGAAATGGTTACATTTAAATCCTCATAATCTATATCAAGCTCCATTTGAATAAATCCATTTTCTGTCATTGTTTTCTTGGCTTGAAAGGGAGTTCCGGCACCAAATGTTTTAAAAAACGTATCGCTTAAAATGATTTTCTCATCTTTCCTCTGATATCTTTCAAACCATTCCTCTTTTTCAATCGAATGAATCCATCCTAAAACAAACGCTTCCTCTTTGATAAAAAAAGAAGTATCCTCTCCCGCTACTTCTATGACAGGAATACGATAGAAAAGAGGAAAAAGGAGCAAGATAAGCAACGAGCTCCCTATCCAAATTCTTTTTTTCTTATTGCTCATTAAAATATTTTTCAGCTCCCGGGTGTAACGGCGCAATAAGCCCCTCCTGAGCATTTTCTATTGAAATATCCTCTGCTGCTTGATGGGAATTACTTAAGGTATCCAGGCTTTCAAAGAATGTTTTCGTTAATTTATACACATCCTCCTCGCTAAAATCACTGCGCACAACCAGCGCATTGGGTACAGCTGCAGTTGGAACAGCCTCCTCGTTACCATACGTGCCAGCCGGAATTTCAAAGTCTATAAAGTAGGGATGTTCCTCTGCGATTTCTGTAATATTATCTGCATCGATGGTTACTAAATTAATATCCGTCGTTTCCGATAATTCTAATAAAGAAGCATTAGGCAAACCGCTTGTTAAAAAAGCCGCATCAATCCGCCCTGAAGATAAGCCATCCGCTGCCTCAGCATAGCCAAGGTAATCTGCCTGCAAATCGTCATAAGAAATGTCGTGTCCCTCCAATAACGCACGGGCATTCAGTTCTACTCCCGATCCCTGATCACCGACAGCAACGCGTTTTCCAGCTAAATCTTCTATTGTTTCAATCCCAGCATCTGCCCTGGCAACAATCTGAACCACATTCGGATATAAATTCGCAATCTGGGAAATACCCTCTAAGGGTTCTGAGAAGCTCGCTTCCCCATTTAACGCCTGACTCAACGCATCACTCATCACAAAAGCCATTTCCACTTTTTCCTCTGCCATCAGGTTTAAATTCTCAGCCGATGCTCCAGTTGTCTGTGTTCTTGAGTTTACATCGTACGTATTCGTGTAAATATCCGCTAAGGTAGTCGCTATAATATTGTAAGGACCAGACGCTCCGCCTGTAGCAATCGTTACGATATTGCTGTCCAAGCTCTCGCTCTCACTTTCTTCATCATCTCCATTGCTTCCACAAGCCGCAAGCAGCAGCCCAGCTAGTACAATAAATGAGATTAATAACCCCAGCTTCTTATGTTTCATCATTTTCTCCCCCTTTTCCCCTGCTCTCTTACATTTATAATCCTCCCATTTTTAAAATAGAACTTTTCTCAGGTATATTGACTATTTATTTTTGTCATGTAAAAACAAAGACGGCTCTCTATCAAGAGGAAGCCGCCTTTGTTGATTTATGAATGTTTTTTTGTCTATTTTTATTGAATTCATATTTCATGCTAAAAAATGTTAATGCTGCATTCACAAGTATATTCAAAAGTACTAACAAGATCGGTAAGTCGATATTTGGTGCAAAAATGGTATGAGCCAATGTAATAATCACTCCACTAAGAATGAAATAAGAACTGAACCCAAACACTTGAAAAATGAAGTTTTTACTCTTAACGGTATATATCCCCAAAGGAATCAATAAAACAATACTTAGATAAGAGCTTATCGCCAGCCAGCTCACTGCCTCAATGGAATGATTCGCGAGCAAGGAAGGCCATATATTTAGCAGCGTTTTTAATCCAAATATATAGAAGCTCATATAAAATAACAGCCCTGCTATGTTCAGAAAAATACGTTCCATCAGTAGATACCAAAAGCTATGTCTCTCATGTTTGGTTTCATATATAAGTTCATAAATAACCCCCAATAATAATCCTCCTGCTATGACATATAATTGCACCATTGGCAGGTTCCCTTTAAACATTTCGAGAAAGAATTTGGCAACCTCTATGAGCTCACCCAACATTGGATTCACCTCCCGCTTTTGTTATAGCTAAGCAGCCTCCCTTGATATATTGAGATTCCGTTTGCTTACTAACTCTTATACGAAAGCTAAATGAAATCAGCGCTTCTATTATATTTCTTCTTCAAATGATAAATTTATTGGTTCGTCCTGCAGTTCACCCTGTATCTCCAGATTCGTTGTGGGCGTATTTGCATCTACTTCTTCAAATGTAAATTGATCTGACCATACCGTTCCCTGACCGGCTAAATTGATGCCAAACGAAATAACCGCACTTTTTTCCGGTACATCTAACACAATCGAATAACGATTCCAGTTTGTCGTCCCTTTAATAGGGCGATTACTCATATTATCAAATTGAACGACATCCTCCGTCGTGTCATCTACCCGCATCCACATCCCAGCGTAGGTTTCTACATCTTTCGTGCGGATAAAACTCGACAACCGAATGCGTTTTCCTATAAAACGGTCTGCTTTAAATGCCTGCATCATCGTGGCGAAATGCGTTGAATCGAGTACGGTCTTGGATGTTAAGTAACCAGAAGCTTTGCCTTGGTGAACAATTTCATGATCCACACCCATTTCATAACTAAACGGATCTGACCCGCTCAAAAACCAGCCCTTTATTTTTGTTTCCATGTACGATTCCTCCTTGTTTTTTATCACATCAGACATCAGCCTGCGATATTGGCCAGGGGGCAGCTTATATATTTTTTTAAAAGCTCTTGTAAAGGATTCTTGTGATTCAAATTGATAGTAAAATGCAATATCCAAAATTCGTTCCTTTGAGTAGAGTAAAGCAGCAGAGGCATTTGCCAGCCTGCGCATCCGAATATACTCCGTAATCGTCATACCTGCCGATTTTTGAAATATACGGTGGAAGTGGAATTTCGAAAAATTGGATTGCCGCGCGATGTCTTCTATTGTAAGCGGCTCGTGCAGATGCTCCTCGATATACATAATGGATTTTTTTACAACGAATTTATAGTTATTCAACGTAAGCTCCCCTCCTTATCTAAATATAGAATATCAAAATCCACGATTTGCTTTTTGATATATTTTGCGGTGTGCTTGTTTTCCTTCTTTCTAATTACTTTCACTCGTATAGCAGATGTTTTTCCACCTGTATTCATGTACTTCAAAATTATAGCTGACATGGTCATGAATGCAGCCTTTCCTTCATATTATATCTAGAGGTGAGATAATGGGAAGAATAGCTTACCGAGAAGCAGATGTTGACGTAATGGCGAGGATGATGAGAGCAGAAGCGGAAGGCGAAGGAAAACAAGGCATGCTATATGTTGGAAATGTCATTGTGAATCGCGTTGTAGCAGATTGCAGTGATTTTGTTGACTTGCGAACTGTTGACGATGTCATTTTCCATGTTCAAGGAGGAAATTATTCATTTGAAGCTGTTCAAAAAGGAAATATGTTTTATCAAAGAGCAAGAAATTTTGAAAAAAGATTAGCAAGACAGAATCTGGATTTTTGGAGGGAACACCCGGCGAAGTATGCTCTTTGGTACTTTAATCCGTATGCCCCATGCCCTCCAACATGGTATGATCAGCCTTTTTCCGGTCAATTTAAGCAGCATTGCTTTTATGAACCGGCGCCTGGAACCTGTGACAGTGTTTATATGAGATGATGCGTTTTCTTTTGGATACCTTTTGTAATGCTGATGAGAGAAATGATTTTTCACAATCAGGTTATTAGAACCTAGCCAATGAAAAATGGCTCTATTAAATGAATTATGATGTATGAGAAAAAGGGACTGTTGGACAATGGTTACTTCATTGTGCAACAGTCCCTTTTTTAAAGAATTAAAATTTTTAATAGTACCTATTCAAAAAGCAGGATAAAAAGGATCTAGAATTTCGAGGTGACGCAGCTTTGAATACTAAAGTATACATAAATGGTAAATGAGGAACGAAAAAGCAAGTCAACGGACTTCCACAGGAGGCAGTAACTTCTACGTTGCCCGCATGGTGTGGGCGTTTTTAGCAGAAGATTCTCTTTCTTAAGTGTCATTTTCACCGAGCTTTTTAAACATCCTCCAATACCAACTCTAGTCGTGTATTAATTGTAAAGTGACTAAAAGTATTATTTAGGTAGTTAATTCATAGCTTTCTGCAATCAAATCTCGGATATCGTCTAAATCCTTTGTATAATCTAGAACAATGCTGACCCAATTATTTTTATCCATGTGATAAGCAGGATATATATTTTCATTTTTTCTTAATGAACCTATAAATTCTTTTCTAGCTTTTACATTTAATATATCAATTTTTCTATCGCTTTTTATTCCTAACTTATCTTCTGTGATATCCATAATTAAGCCAAACCATTTTTCATTATTTTTATGCCTTAAAGCTGCAAAATTTAGAGATTTTTCCCAGGGATAATCCGGTTTAACATCATATCTTTCTTTAACATATTCAAAAATATCTTTTCTTTTTAACATTGATAATCTCCCTATACGCTGGTTTATCTACTTATTTATGGATTGCTTTATCCAATAATTTGTTCCCTTTTCTGGGTAACATCAAACCTGCATAAGCGTTATCAATAAATTTACGATTTGGATAAGAAAAGCTATTTAAGTGAGGAGCTGTATTCTTTTATTTCAATTTCCCGCCAAACACAGGCATGTCACTCGCATCTCCATAATCTTTAATGCGCTCGACATTTTTCAAGAATTCCATATCCTCATCAGAAATGGTAAAGTCTACATCGGCATTATTTTTCATATGCTCCGGATTAGCTGTTTTAGGCAATGGCAGCAAGCCAAGCTGTAACGTATAGCGGATACTTAATTGCGGAATGGAAACATCATATTTTTCAGCAATAGCTGCAACTTCCTCATTTTTAAATAATTCTCCATGGGCAATTGGTGAATATGCCTCGACAAGTATGCCTTGTTCCTGCGTATATGCAATCAAATCAAATGGTGTATTGCTGATATGGGCTAAAATCTGGTTAACTATTGGTTTGACATTGCAATGATAAAGAATATTATCCAAACCCTCTTTTTGAAAATTAGATACCCCGATGGCACGAAGTTTTCCTGCTTCATATGCTTCTTCAAGAGCACGCCAAGCTTCGCGATTCCCTTCAAAGAAACGCTCTTCTCCGTCAAACTCCATCCATGGCTGCGGACTATGGATAATCATCATGTCAATATAATCAAGATTTAACTTCTCCAGGGATTGGTTAATCGATGAAACAGCTTCTTCATAGGATTTTACTTCTGCAGCAAGTTTTGTGGTAATAAATAAATCTTCTCGATTCACACCACAATTTATAATTCCTTGACTGATGCTACTTTCATTTCCATATGCCTGAGCCCTATCAATATGGCGATAACCAAGTTTCACAGCCTCTATCACTGCCTGAGCGGCATCATCATTATCAATAAACCACGTTCCAAGACCTATTTTAGGAATTTCAATCTTATTTGACAGCTGATACGTTTCATTTAAAATCATTTGAACATCTCCTCGTATTTATAAAACGAATAGACTTTATTTTATAGCTTACCCGCTTTGAAAATGATTATAGTACCTATAGTTAACTATAGGTCAATCGTTTTTTATTATAATTGGATAAAACCTGTCTTTACATATCCTTCGTTCAGCACTTCCCGGAATAGAAATACATTGTTATTTCCTCTCCTCATCTATCCTCCAAGGATAATAGCAGAAAATTGCGGAAATTCAATATGAAAAATATTTGGATATTCTTTAACAGAAAGCTACAAAATATCAAATGAAAGTGTATAATGTACTTCGTGACGAAAATGGACAAAATCGGACAGTTATTTTTTATTTTCTATAAATCACTGGTAAAATATATAGGAAACAAGGATACGAAGTTTCTTTTTGTTTAATGGAGGTTAAGAAATATGTTCAAGAAAAAACCAGATAAATTTTCCCTTTATCTCGTTGATTTTGCAAAGCATTTACATGAAACGGCAGATTATTTTGTTCATTTCAAGGTAAAAGACTCGGAGACACTGAAACAATTTTCCGATACGATAAAAAAACATGAATCCGTCGCGGATGATAAGGTTCATGAAATCATTAAAGAGTTAAATCAGGCTTTTATTACGCCGATTGAGCGCGAGGATATTCTTCAGCTTGTCAATAATCTGGATGACATCATGGATGGGATTGAAGAGTTCTCCTCCAGAATGGATATTTATCATATTTTATCTTCAGATGATTATATTGACCAATTTACAAATTATATATTGAAATGCGCCGAAGAAATTTTGACGTCCATGGAATTAATTGCTGACTATCAATTAAAAGATGTAGAAGCGCATGCCATTCGGATTAAGGAATATGAAAGTAACTGCGACGAGTTATATCGTGAATCCTTAAGGAACTTATTCCAAACCGAAAAGGATGCTATTAAAGTCATTCAGTATAAAGAAATTTATGAAATTCTGGAAGAGATTGCAGACTATTGTCAAAATGCAGCAAGTACACTTCAAAGCATCATCATGAAAAACGCGTAAAAGAGTGGTTAAAAAATGGATTTTCTTACTGTAATTATCGTATTGATTGTAATTTTTGCTCTTCTCTTCGACTTTATAAACGGGTTTCACGATACAGCAAACGCCATTGCAACATCGGTATCAACAAAAGCCTTGACACCCAGAAGAGCAATTATATTGGCCGCTGTAATGAATTTTGTCGGAGCATTAACCTTTACCGGTGTTGCTCAAACGATTACGAGCGGCATTACGGACCCATTTGAATTGGATAATGGGTTAGTCGTTATTTTAGCCGCTTTGATTGCGGCAATCATCTGGAATCTGGTGACATGGTATGCAGGAATTCCGAGCAGCTCCTCTCACGCAATTATCGGAGCTATTACGGGAGCGGTTATTGTATCAGCAGGAGTTCATGCCATCCATTTTCAAGGATTTCTATCTATTCTTGAAGGGCTGCTCTCCTCGCCAGTGATTGCCTTTATCATCGGATATATTATATACAGTATTATTAAAGTTATTTTTAAAAACAGCAATTTAGCAAAAACCAATAAACGATTTCGGCTCGTACAAATTTTAACCGCATCGGTACAATCCTTTGCCCATGGTACGAATGACGCTCAAAAATCAATGGGGATTATTACGATGGCATTGATTGTCGGGGGGATGCATCCAACGACAGATATCCCCTTTTGGGTACAAGCTTCATGTGCTACAGCAATGGCGCTTGGAACTTCTGTCGGCGGATGGCGAATTATTAAAACAGTTGGCGGAAAAATTATGAAAATCCGTCCGGTAAATGGGGTTGCAGCTGACCTTACTGGTGCTGGTGTCATCTTTGGAGCAACACTCATTCATTTACCTGTAAGTACCACCCATGTTATTTCATCCGGTATCCTCGGGGTTGGAGCCTCGCATCGGCCTAAGGGAGTTAATTGGGGAGTAGCCAAACGGATGGTTGTCACCTGGGTGATTACATTGCCAATAACCGCTGCGCTTGGCGGGGCTATTTATTATATTTTAGATTTGTTTATTTGAAAATGGTTTAGCTGCTGTTACAACAAATCATGAAAAGCTTGGTATCTCTGCTGTAGGTTTAGCAGAAAGGCTTTATACACTTAGATAATCTGGTCTTTCCTTAATTAGGGAAGGCTTTTTTATTGTTGATGTTAGTATGTTTTAATTAGGCTCTATACTGAATGTGGTGGTGTCCTCCGTTCCATCGCCAGATGGAACGGAGGCAAAAAAATACACTCCTTTTCCTCTCTCTGATAACCTTGAGTTGTCGAGACAAAAGGAATGGGAGAGGAAAAGAGTGCAACATCATTTTATCACAGAGTTATTAGGAATTAAAGATACACATGTAGATGTGTGGGATATCAGAGAAGAAGAAAGTTATTTGATTGCGGAATTATTCACGAAACAGCGTATGCAGAAATGTCCTTGTTGCGGGAAAAGAACGAAACGGATACACAGTTACCGCTGGCAAAGCATCCAAGGACCAGTGTTAACGACAAAAGAAGTTCATATATCTCTGCGAAAGAGACGTTATATTTGTATGTCGTGTCACCACACATTTTATGAGCGTCTCCAAATGATCCATCGGTATCAACGGTGTACGGCGAGTGTGCAAACGGCAGCGATGATGCATGCCGCTGTAAGTTCCTTTCGTACAGCGGCGCTGGTAACGGGAGTAACAGTGAATCGTGTGTTACGGTGGTTTGATCAGAAGGAACTGCCCACCAGCAAAGTGTTACCGCGAGTCATTGCGATCGATGAGTTTAAAGGCGACGCAGATGGAGAGAGGTTTCAATTGAATGTGGTCGATGTGGAGAACCGAAGAATTATCGATATCTTGCCAGATCGAAAAGTGGAGACCATTGAAGCGTACTTAAATTCCTGCGATACAGGTAAAGTGGAAATGGTAGTAATGGATTTATCTCAAGCGTTTAAACAAGCGATTCGAAAAGCGCTGGGAAACCCATTGATTATCGCTGACCGTTTTCACTTTATGCGTCAGGCCTACTGGGCTTTGGATGAGGTCCGCCGTGAAGTTCAAAAGCAATTGCCCAAGAAAGATCGAATTCGAATGAAACGCTCCAAAAAACTTCTGTGGAAATCATGGACAACCTGTTCGGATGATCAGAAGAAGAAAGTCCAGGAATTATTAAAGATAGATCTCCGTTTAAAGGAAGCCTATGATTTAAAGCATGAACTGGATACGTGGTTTAAGGAAAGTGATGCGCACAATGCCACAGCGGGATTAGAAGCATGTCTGGAAAAGTTGAATGCATCCAGATTAGAAGGATTTCATCGTGTCGCACGTACATTTAAAAGATGGCAACAAGAAATTCTGCATTCTTTTATGTATCCTTTTAATAATGGCTACATAGAAGGCGTTAATAATACGATTAAAGTATTAAAAAGATTATCTTATGGAATTAAACAGTTTGATCGAATGAGAAAGAAAATTCTATGGCAACAAGAGGTAAAGCTTGTGTTAAAGCAAGCTTATAAATAAAGAGGTGGAGGAATGATATTCCACCACCACATTTGACATAGAACCTTTAATTAACAACAAGGTGAATGCATGTTTCAATGGATTCATCTTATGTCGTTTTAAAAAAACGCCCTGCCATAAATAAGCTGAGAGGAAGAATAGCGAGTTATATCATACCAGCACACATGATGAATAGCTTAAAGAAGTAAACTACTATAAAATAAAAATATATTTCTAAAATATTTACTATTGACAACTAAACCGGAGGAATAGAAATCATGTCATTAAAAGCTGGAGACACCATTACATTTGAACGAACTTTTACATTAAAGGATGTTGAATTATTCACAGCACTTTCAGGTGATGCAGGTGTTCATCACCAAACTCCTGATGAACAAGGAAGACTCGTTATTCAAGGGCTGTTGACTGCCACACTGCCGACCAAAATCGGCGGAGATAATAACGTGCTTGCCCGTAATGCAAATTTTGAATTTCTACGGCCTGTCTTAACCGGAGACACGATCACTTGTGAAGTATTCATTGAAGAATATAAAGAAACAAAAAAGAATCGAAAAACAATTGATACGACCTTCTTATGTAAAAACCAACACGGCAAAAACGTATTAAAAGGAAGCTTTTCCGGGATAATACGTTAAATTTTGTCAGATCTTTATATTGGGAAAATGAAAAAGGAGCAGAGGAATACCTCCCCCTAAAGCAGGCCTGAAAACTACTACAGGGGGAGTAAATCGTAAAAATAATGTGTTTAAAATCGCTTCATTACAATATATTTCAAAAGAGAAAAAATTAAGGCAAACTCAGCTTGGTTGTTCTGCCTCCATCTACTGTATAAACCTGTCCTGTGATAAAGCCTGCTTCATCAGCAGCGAGAAATGCTACCAGCGCTGCTACCTCCTCCGGTTTTCCGGTCCGTCCCACAGGATGAATTTTTCCGAGATCGCGTTTGAATGCTTCAGCATCTGGTGAATTTTCGATAAGATTAATGTTCAAATCGGTGTCAATCCATCCAGGCGCAACAGCATTGCAACGTATTCCTTCATGTCCATGATCAACTGCTATGGAACGAGTTAACCCTAAAATTCCCGACTTTGTGACAGCATAGGCTGCATGCCCGGGATTTGCAGCCAGCCCCTCCACCGAACTGGTATTGACAATACTGCCTTGTGTCTTGCGCAGATAAGGCAAAGCGGCACGAGTCAATAGAAACGGTGCAGTCAGATTCAAATCGATGTTGCGCTGCCAGTCCTCTAAGGTCATTTCTTCAATTCCTGCTTCCATCATCATGCCAGCATTATTAATCAAAACATCCAGCTTTCCAGCACGGTCAATGACCTCCGCTACAACGCGCTCAGGTGTCTGTGGATCGGAGAAATCAGCAGGAATCCAGTCGAACATCTTATCCTCGCCGCGCTGCGCAGTGATGACAGTCGCCCCCTCTTCATGCAGGCGACGCGCGATGGCTTGCCCGATTCCCGAACGCCCCCCTGTCACCAATGCTACTTTACCTTCAAAACGATTCATTTGGTTTGTCATTATCCTATTCCCCCTTTGCCTAATCATGTTACACATTTGGATGGACGCTGTAAAACACGGGGATTATGGGGGAGCTAGGTCATATATAAGGCAATCTATTTTTGCCTCTATTGAGTCAAGTGATATTAAGGCTGCAATATTATTGTATCGACAGCCCCTGCTTTACATATCTTGCATATTAAAAAGGGACAGCCTAATAATTCAGCTGACCCCATCATACAAAAACGAATCAATAACACGATTTTTATATATTTACATTTAATTTTTTAGCTTCTGCAACCATATTTTCAATTAATGCTTCAACCGTTTGGCTCTTAGCTAACCTGGTACTTTGCCCGGACCAAAGAGACATGAAATCTGGATTATTCTCTGCAAAGGCAGCTTTTCTAATATCCTGCGTCAGTGTATTTTGAACAGGAAAATCCGGCAAATATACTTCATGATTTTGCATTTCTAAGATAAAATGATTTTTAACTCCCCGCGCCCATTTACCAGAAAATGACCGGGTGTAGACCGTTTGATCCTCACTAATGCTCAGAACGGCTTCCTTGTGGACCGGATGTGCTCCGCTTTCGACACAAGTCAGGAAGGCCGTCCCCATTTGCACTCCCTGTGCACCTAAACACATCGAGGCTGCTAATCCTCTCCCATCCATGATTCCTCCAGCAGCAACGACAGGTATCGTTATTGCATCCGTCACTTGTGGAAGCAGGGACATTAAACCGACAGAATCAGAGCTTTCCTGTTCCTGATTAAGAAACCCTCCTCGGTGACCTCCAGCTTCACTTCCCTGGACCACGACCATATCCATTCCTGCCGCTTCATTTTGAACTGCCTCCATAACCGTTGTAGCCGTTCCCATCAGCGTTATATTATGTTGTTTTAATTCTGCAATCACTTCCTGGGATGGAATGCCAAAGGTAAAGGAGCAAATAGGAACCTGTTCTTCGATGACAACCTGAATCTGTTCTTTAAATGCTTCCAAAACTTCATTATAATCAGCAATTCCAAAGTTATCCTTATCAGGTAAATGTAATTGCTGACGAATTGTGGTTAAAGCCTGATTTGCCGCTTTCATACTATCTTCTGAAACATCGAATGGTTGAGGGACAAACAAATTAATTCCAAACGGCTTTGAGGTCAGCTTCTGAATTTCCTTGATTTGATCCCGTATTTGCGTTGGAGCCATGTACCCTGCCCCAACCATCCCCAAACCGCCTGCATTCGAAGTCTCGGCTACTAATTTTGAAGTAGTCACCCCCCCAGCCATTGGTGCCTGTATAATCGGATACGCTATCTTTAAACATTTTGTCATTTCATTACGTAGCATCATTTCCCGCCTCCCTATTCTTTTCCTTTACGCCTCTATTCTTCTTATCATGCAGCATTTCATTGTGGACTATATGGTTTTCGATTAAATAATGATATATAAATTATACAATTTTTTTGGTATATTGAATAATACGTAATTATGATATTGGATATCAATACATTAGATAGCAAAGAAAACCGGGGGAGGGACTTATATGGATTTGCATTTATTAAACATTTTTCGTACGGTTGCGAGGCTGGGGAGTATTTCACAGGCTGCAAAAGAGCTCCAATATGCACAATCAAACATTACCATGAAAATTCAGCAATTGGAGAAAAGCCTGCAAAGCCCCCTTTTTTATAGATATAATCGCGGGATGACATTGACGGACAAAGGAAGC
The DNA here is from genome assembly GCF_000821065.1 of Oceanobacillus oncorhynchi. GTDB lineage: Bacteria > Bacillota > Bacilli > Bacillales > Amphibacillaceae > Oceanobacillus > Oceanobacillus oncorhynchi. The sequence goes on along the minus strand of NZ_CDGG01000001.1, from coordinate 2,624,458 downwards.
TTGCTTTTAGCATACAGCGAAAAAATATTCCATCTGATAGAAGAGACAGAAGCGGCGATGAAGGATGACCAGACACCCGGCGGATCGTTAATTATCGGGTCAATGGAAACAACTGCGGCCGTGCGTTTACCGCCTTTTCTTTCAACGTATCATCAGACTTTTCCCAAAGTGGATTTAACCTTAAAAACAGGTCCTACCGAACAAAATATCCAGGGTGTGCTTCAGCATCAGATCGACGGTGCATTTATTGCCGCACCTGTTGAGCACCCTGCTCTCATCCAAAAGGAAGTATTCGAAGAGGAAATGGTTCTGATAACCGATACGAAGCATCCGGATATCTCTTCCATCGAAGATATTCAAACCGATACCATACTCGTCTTCCGTTCAGGGTGTGCTTACCGGGAAAAGCTTGAACATTGGCTGCATCAGGAGGGGTTGATTCCTGCTAAAATTATGGAGCTCGGAATAATGGAGGCAATTATTGGGTGTGTATCGGCCGGACTTGGCCTAAGCATGCTTCCGTTAAGTGTTGTTTCTAAACATATACAAGAGGGAAGCCTGAAACAACATTCCATCCCTCATCCATACGAGAAAGTGAAAACCGTATTTATTTATAGAAAAGACAGGTATATTCCGGCATCTTTGACGGCATTTATCAACCTACTTCCAGAGAAGGTAAAGACTTAATCAAGAAAAAACCGGACGCCCTGGCCGGTTTTTTCTTTTCCCATTCTTATGTCAGAACACTTTCCGAGACTTTTTCCTCCGCTTCATCTTTCACAATTTTGATAACCCTGGCCGGATTCCCGCCAACGACTACATTATCCGGTACATCCTTCACAACAACCGCACCGAATGCAATAACCGCATTATCTCCGACAGCTACTCCCGGATTAATGACTGCACTTCCCCCGATCCACACATTGTTTCCAATCGTAATCGGCTTTGCGTATTCTTTTCCTGAATTACGCTCGGCAGGATCAATAGGATGGGTCGCGGTATAAATTTGAACGCCGGGCGCAAGCATGCAATTATCCCCAAATCGAACTTCACATACATCCAAAATCGTACAGTCGAAGTTGGCAAAGAAGTTTTCTCCTACATAGGTGTTACTGCCGTAATCAAATCTGATATTCGGCTCCATATAAACATTTTCTCCAGTGGAACCAAGCAGTTCCTTCAATAATTTCGAGCGTTTTTCTTCTTCTGTTTCCAGCGTTTGATTATATAGCCGAACCTTTCCTCTCGCTTCTTGACGCTCTTTTAATAAAACGGGGTCCTCCGGATCATACATTTCTCCAGCTAACATTTTTTCTTTTTCTGTTTTCATTTCCATAAGCTCCTTCATACTTTGTATCAAATTCATACCATCTATGTTTTCTAATATGCTTGCTGGATTCCCGGCAATTAAAATATTATCGGGCACTTCCTTTATGACGACGGAATCCGAAGCAACCCTATATCCATCGGCTTCTCCTATTACACAGTCAATTCTATCAAGTTACCTTCCGGGTCCTCAAAGACACTTTCATAATACCCGTCCCCAGTCACACGCGGACCATTTACAAGCGGGTAGCCATCCTTTTTTAATCTGTCAGTTATTTGGTCAACGAGCTCTTTACTGCCCAGTGAAAGAGCAATATGAGCCCATCCTAACAGCTCAGCAGAAGCGGATTGTTCAATATCTGATCTGCGCATGATTTCTAAGCGTGCAGATGTATCAAATATTAGAAAATAGGATTCAAAGCCCTTCTTTTCATTATGATACTTCTCACCTGCAACCGCTTGAAAATACGTTTCATAAAATTCCTTCATCTTTTCTAAATCCTTCACCCAAATTGCCACGTGTTCTATTTTCATATTTTTTCTCTCCCTTCGGATGGCAGAAATCTAGTCCGAGATTTTATAATCCATTTAAATAAGTATGCACCTGCTGGATATTGCTTTTTTCGTCACAAGTGCACTGAGTTAGTATCATTAAATCCATAATAACAGAATTCGTTCCTCTGCTCTTCCATTCACTACAACAATTATTATGAATACCTTTATTCTATACTTGCTTGATACGCTTCGTACATTGCCTCCCAATCATTTTTATCTTTTTCTGTAATTTCTCTATGAACGCTACAGGGATTCCCCAAAGCAACAACATTTTTTGGTATGCTTTTTGTCACGACAGATCCGGAACCTATCACACTTCCTTCACCAATAGTTACCCCTGGATTGATTACAACATCCCCCGCTATCCAAACATCATCTTCAATCGTAACGGGCAAGGCATATTCTAGACCAGTATTCCTTCCCTCTCTATTAATGGGATGCAGTGCAGTGTAAATGCTGACTCTCGGACCAATCGCAACATTAGTGCCAATATGAATCTTATTTAAGTCTAAAAAATACAGTTAAAATTGCAGAAAAAATTATCTCCTACATAAAGTGAAACTTCCTTCAGCGGGCTTGAACCTCGATTATCCACCCCAACATAAAGCATTTTAAAGGATTTATAAAATTAATTTCACATCAATACAAATTGTAAAATAAAGGGAATTTTTCTTTAACTATTTCCTGACCCTTTTAATTAGGTACATAGAAATAACCAATCCTCCATGGTATGGTAATATATGATATTATTTATCCACCATAATGAAGGAGGAGGTGTTACGTAATGAAAAAGTATGTATTGATTATGATGATTTTATTTGTAAGCGCATTATTATTAATGGCATGTGGCGGAGAAAACGATGAAAGTGAAGCTTCCGATACCAACACCGCTGGCAATCAGGAAGATGATAGTGAAAATCAAGAAGCGGGCGCAAATCTTCCGGAAGAAGTAATCCGTGACGCCGATGCTGACCCAATCGAACTGGAAGATCAAATGGGACTTGAAATGGGAGACAAAGGCTATGTCATCACACAGTCGGAAAACCTTCCGCTTGCTGTAACGTTAAACAGTGTGGAAAAAACACAGGATCTTGGAGCAGAAACGAAAGACGGAGATGAATTTTATCTGATCGGTGATTTCACATTCGAGAATCTGGGAGATAGTAATATAAAAATTGAAAAACCAGATGCAGCTTTAGGAGCAGATGAATCCGTCTTCCTGAATGACGAACTGACAAAAGGAGATCGGCTCGGAATGGGTGCTTGGTATCTCGATGACCACAATAATATCGACTCTGACAATCCAACAAACGCTGCCTCCTTAGATCCGGGGGAAGAAGCAAATCATAAGATTGCTATTTCTATGCGTGAGGGTGCAGATGACTATATTATTTTCTTTGGTCTTTATACTTCAAATAACAGAGATTATCAGAATAAAGCTGCATGGACAGTCCAGTCTGACCAGTTAGATGAAAATTAATCAGACAAAAAGACTCCCTTTATATGAAAAGAGAGGATTCATCCTATCTCTTCATATTAAAGGGAGCCAATTGCGAGCAATTCTATATTTAAGATTTTCATCATTTTTTTGATTATATGCTAGTCTTCCACTTAAGCTTCATCAAAAATTTCTTTTGCTAAATTAAAGGCAGACCAAGCTTTTGGCCACCCTGTATAAAATGCAACATGCGTAATCAATTCCACGATTTCTTCTTTGGTTACGCCATTTTGTTTTGCCATTTTTAAATGTGCTTCTAATTGCGGTACACCTTGGGTCATTAAGCTTGCACAAGTAATCATGCTGCGGTCACGCGGAGACAATTCGGACTCTCTAGACCATACTTCACCAAATAAAACATCATCATTCAAATGCGTTACGACCACATCACCAGGCTTTAAGAATTGTGCCGTTTTTCCTTCTTCCTGATACCATCCTTCGCCGCCAGTTACCAGCAATAATTGATATCCATCATGATGGATATGCCAATTGTTACGGCATCCAGGTTCAAATGTGACATTACCGACACCTACATTGATTTTCGGATCGGCAACTAAGCTTTGCAAATAGCTTTGGCCTACAAAATATTACGCAAATGCATCATTTTTTTCTCCTGCTGGAAAATCACGCCATTTTTAACTTCTTCATTCTTTGCCATTCTTTATTCCTCCCATTTCGGATATGGATCTAAGAAATTTCTGCTTCCTCTTGTTACGTTTTTCTCCTTCCAAGTTATCTATTCTATAACTGAATAAACACCTGGAAATACTGTATCTATACTTATTATCCTTTACAGTTACTATTTTACTGCTGCGTATCTATATCGTCTAATGCCTATTAAATTTGTGAATATGCTTATAAGGCATCACCTCTTCTATTTTAGGTATTATACACCTGCGCCATTCTTTGTTAATCTAAACTGTAAAAAGTAAAAGAGAAACTAATGAATAGGGTGATTGAATTACATGGAATCCGCAAACAGCATTTCTAAAAATACCATTTCAAATTCCAGAAAAATAGCTATAAGTACCCTATTAGGTATTTTAGCGGCATTTGGTTCGTTGACGGTCTATGTACCTGCCGAGTTTTCCAACGATTGCTAATGCGTTTGGAACAAGCGCTTCGAATGTCCAGTTAAGCTTGACCTTTTGTTTATTAGGTCTTGCAGCCGGACAAATTGTTTTTGGTCCATTAAGTGATAAGCGCGGGAGAAAAATGCCTCTTATTTCTGCATTGATTCTGTATGTATTTGCTTCTGTCTTATGCATCTTCGCACCCTCCATCTGGCTTTTCATTGCTGCTAGATTTTTTGAAGGGTTGACTGCTTCAGCAGGAGTCGTCATTTCCAGAGCAATCGTCCGGGATATCTATTCTGGTAAGGATTTAACCAAACTATATGGATTAATCACCCTTTTTGTTGGAGTCGGGCCTATTTTAGCTCCCATTTTCGGCGGAGCAGTTCTCAACTTCACAAATTGGCAGGGCATTTTTCTATTGCTTGGCTTTCTGACGTTGGCCATATTGGCATTTATCTTTATCGTTCTGCCCGAAATAAATCCAGCCTCCAATCGGGTCGATGGAAATATCAAAGAAACCTTGATTACGTTTGGCAAATTAACAAAGAATAAACGATTTTTAGGCTACGGGCTGACCCAAGGGTTAATCATGGCAGGTGTCTTTGCTAATGTTTCTGGTACGCCGTTTATTTATCAATCCATTTACGGAGTATCACCGCAAATGTTCAGCTTCTTGTTTGCTTTAAATGGCGCCGGAATTATTCTCGGCACCAGAATCATCGGTCGGATTACTAAAAAAATAGAAGAAGATAAACTCTTATACATCGGACTGTGCATCTCTACTTTATTTAGCATTATTTTATTTTTCATGACCTGGATACAAGCACCTTTACCTTTGACTGTTATTCCTTTATTTTTGGTTGTTTTCTGTACTGGGATCAGCACGCCTTTAACTTTTTCTTTAGCCATGCGCAATCAGAAAAAGCATGCAGGGAGCGCATCAGCTTTCTTAGGAATTCTGCCTTATCTATTAGGCGGCATCGCGATTCCCTTTGTAGGAATTTCTGGAGAAAGCACAGCCGTTCCAATGGGGGTCACCATGGTAATTGCCAATCTCGGAGGGTTGTTAAGTTATCTTTTATTCGTACGTAAAAATCCTTTGTGAAAAGGCATTCCAAACGAATGAGTCTGGAATGCCTTTTTCAGCTGTTCTTATCGTTCACTTCTCTTCCGATTTCATCCATTTTACAACGAGGGATATCTTCGCCAAATTTCATACAAGACTTCTGCAGGAAATACTCTCTTCACAGCAGGACCATTTTTTTACTTAACTAGACTGATTTCCTTCCCAATAAGGAGCTTCATACCCATATGGGCTATAACGAGGAAAATTATCAATCGCCATACCTGTGATTACTCCGCCCAAAAAGGGTAAACCATATTGGAAAACCGGATTTCCATAATACGGACCTCCAAAACCTGGGCCAATAAAACCAGGTCCATAAAAACCCGGGCCGAATCCCGGAACAAATCCTGGGCCGAAAAATCCCGGGCCCCAGGGCCTTGGCCCTCCAAAAAAGAGTCGGGAATCCATCATTCCATATTGATTATTTTGTTGTACAGAAGGCATATTCATCTCATCCATATTCATGCTCATTCCTTTCTCTTTTCACATCCACTTTTAATGTATGCGTTCACCTAGAAAATGAATGGGCTTGACTTGCTGTTTTATTTACGATTGCTATTTAAATAGAAAGACTATAAACAAAGGGAAACTTTCCTATGCGGTGGAAGCACCAAAATGGTCACTATTCGGAGGAATCTTAGGAGTCGTATATTTAACAGCTTTTCAAAACAAGTAAAACGAGCATGCAATAAGTTCCTTTTTGTTTCTATCATTTTGGGGGTCGTCCTGACTGGAAAATATTTTATAATGTAAAATGGGAAAGAAGTATAAATGATTTTAAAAAAGAGGAATTTCGCATTAAAACTCGATGCGAAATTCCTCTTTTTGGGGATTACTTTCTGTTCTATGTTTCAATCATCTCGTAAACTGCTCCGCCTCGGTTGAGCCCCTCAAGGCAGTCGTAGATGCAGACCCACCAGAGATAACCTGTGCCACTTCATCAAAATAGCCAGTACCTACTTCACGCTGATGCCGTGTTGCGCTGTACCCATACTTCTCACTCGCAAATTCATTCTGCTGCAATTCAGAGTATGCCGCCATGCCTTCATCCTTGTATCTTCTCGCTAGCTCAAACATGCTATGATTCAAAGCATGGAAGCCTGCTAATGTAACAAATTGAAATTTATAACCCATTTTTCCAAGCTCTCTTTGGAAATTGGCAATCTGTTCATCAGAAAGTTTTTGTTTCCAGTTAAAGGATGGCGAACAATTATACGCTAATAATTTATTGGGGTAATTTTTATGAATTTCATCTGCAAATCGCTGTGCTTCCTCAAGATTAGGCTCTGATGTTTCACACCATATCATGTCAGCGTATGGAGCGTAGGCTAATCCACGTGCAATTGCTTGATCAAGACCTGACCTCGTTCTATAAAATCCTTCCGAAGTCCGTTCTCCAGTAATAAATTCTGCATCATAAGGGTCAATATCACTTGTAATCATATCAGCAGCATTCGCATCTGTTCGTGCGATAATCACAGTTGGTGTCCCCATAACATCTGCTGCAAATCGAGCTGCAATTAAATTATTTACAGCAGTTTGGGTAGGCAATAAAACCTTCCCACCTAGATGACCACATTTTTTCTCTGAAGATAACTGATCCTCAAAATGTACTCCGGAGGCCCCTGCTTCAATCATTGCTTTCATTAATTCAAACACATTTAACTGACCGCCGAATCCTGCTTCTGCATCAGCTACAATCGGAGCAAACCAATCTATCTCTTTATTCCCTTCTGAATAATGAATTTGATCAGCACGCTGTAATGCTTGATTAATTCTTTTCACAACATTTGGAACACTATTTACTGGATAGAGACTTTGATCTGGATACATCTGCCCTGCCATATTTGCATCAGCAGCAACCTGCCAACCACTTAAGTAGATTGCTTTCAAACCTGCTTTAACCTGTTGTACAGCCTGGTTTCCAGTTAAAGCCCCTAAAGCGTTTACATAATCTTCCTGGTTTATTAAGTTCCATAATTTCTTCGCCCCGCGCATCGCTAACGTATATTCGAAATCAATTGATCCTCTCAGACGAATTACCTCTTCCGCAGTATATGGTCGCTCAATTCCTACCCAACGACGATCTTTTTCCCATTGCTCCTGTAATTTTTCCGTACGTTCGTTTGTCATTAATTATTTCCTCCCTTTATCAATTCTTCATATGCTGGTACTGTCAAAAATTCAGCAAAAGTGTCTTGCTTGATTAACTCTTTAAATATTCCAGCTGCCTGCTCAAAATTTCCGTGCTGGAAAGCCTTTTTTCCAATTTGACTTTCAATTTTCTGTAACTCTTCTTTTATTAATTGCTCAACAAACTCTATTGTTACTTTCCGTCCGTCAGAAAGCACCCCCTTTGGATAGCGCACCCATTGCCACACTTGAGCTCTGGATATTTCTGCTGTTGCTGCATCCTCCATCAAATTATTAATTGGGACAGCCCCTCTTCCTGATAACCATGCCGCTGTATATCGGATCCCCACATTAATATTCGTTCGCAGCCCTTCTTCTGTAATTTCCCCAGTTGGTAATTCTAAGAGATCTTGAGCAGTTACCTTTACGTCCTCACGCTTCCTGCTTATTTGATTTGGGGTGGGCATCAGATTATCAAAAATATCTTTAACAAGCTCTACCATCCCCGGGTGTGCAACCCATGTCCCATCATGTCCATCTGTTGCTTCACGCTCTTTATCCCTCCTGACCTTGTCAAATGCAATCTGATTTGCAGCTGGATCGTTTCTTACTGGTATTTGTGCTGCCATCCCGCCAATCGCCATTGCATTACGCTTATGACAGGTTTGAATTGCAAGTAAAGAGTAACTCCTCATAAATGGCGCTTCCATAGTTACTGCTGACCTGTCAGATAAAATACGCTCCGGATCTTGATGGAACTTCTTAATATAACTGAATATATAATCCCATCGTCCACAATTCAGGCCAGCCGCATGTTCACGGATTTCGTATAATATTTCATTCATTTCAAATGCTGCTGTAATCGTTTCAATTAATACAGTTGCCTTTATTGTGCCTTGAGGAATCCCAAGCTCATTTTGTGAAAACACAAAGATATCGTTCCAAAGGCGTGCTTCCAAATGATTTTCCACTTTCGGCAAGTAAAAATATGGCCCTGTCCCTCTTGATAATAATTCCTTAGTATTATGAAAGAAATATAGTCCAAAATCTACCAAGCTAGCTGACATTGGCTCACCGTTTACTTGCATATGCTTTTCGTCTAAATGCCATCCCCTCGGGCGAACCATTAATACAGCTGTTTCATCCTGTAATGAATACCTCTTGCCATTCTCAGCTTCAAAATCAATTTCTCTCCTTATTGCATCTTTTAAGTTAAGTTGACCATCCATTATATTTTCCCAAGTAGGTGAAGTGGCATCTTCAAAATCTGCCATAAAACCTTTAGCTCCAGAATTCAATGCGTTAATAATCATTTTTCGATCAACTGGACCTGTAATTTCTACTCTTCTATCCTGCAAGTCTTTAGGCAATTGTCCGATTGTCCAATTTCCTTCGCGGATATGCTTTTTATCCTCTAAAAACTGTAGCTGTTTTCCTTCATTTATTTCTTTTTGTAGCTGCTGTCGATACTCTAATAGCTTTTTTCGCTGATTATTAAAATTACTGTGCAGCTTCCCCAAGAATTTCAAAGCTTCAGGTGTAAGAATTTCTGGAAATTCCTTTTCATAAAAGATTTGTACCGTCGCTTGATTCATTAGCATACCTTTTACTCCTCCTCTATCCTATTACATAACAACAAAAACAAAAACCTATTGTACTATAACAGTATATTGAAAATTTACTCTTCCCTTTTTGACAAACAATAATCACATTCCATTATAAAGCTTTCAGAATCAATTTGTTTGCCACATTCAGGACATGAACATTTCTCATGCATTATCATTGATAGCCCCTCCTTTTATATAACAAAATTAATTATTTCGTTTTGTTATATAACAGTATATTTGATTCAGAAAATAATGCAATACCTTTTTTATAAAAATTTGAAAATTTGTTATTGAAAAATTTTAGAGAGGAGGCTAAATCGTTGATATTAAAGTAGATTCTTATTTTATGCATTGGTATATCCTTGTAAAATCTTTTTATATTATTTCCATTCACTAACAAATCTGCTTGCTTAATTTTCTGCCAGAACTATTATCTATGTGAACTTCAATGCTTAAGGAGTATTCTTGTATATATTTGGTGAAATTTTTGCTCAAAGGGCACTAGACATCAACTAATGCTTACTGGTTGTTGGGCGTATTCGAGATTCGCATCCTAAAGTTTATATATGCCTGCACCCGCAAAAAAAAAACAATTAGACATATCCCATATAATTGCCTTTCATCCAATCAAACGATTAGCTTTCGTTTCGGTAATAATATATTTAATTCTTCCTTAATCCTATATTAGATTAAAGGAATACTGAAAATATATACTTTAGAATTTGATATGCCTATTTTAATAACAATGAAATTGGGAAAGAATCTCAATAAAAACAATGTAAAACCAATTTTATATTATCATCTAATGGCATTCCAATTCAAAAATGCACTGTTTCCTAAGCGGTTACTCACTTTTCCAAAGCTGTAAACACCTATCGAAACAACATTTATAATCTTAGTACCGACGATGTAAAGCGATGATATCCAGATTAAACATTACAGCAGCAGTCAATATATGATTATTACTTTTTAACCTGGATTCCCGAAAAAAAAACACTAATTTACAAATTTTAAATATATGGAAATATATTTTTCCAATCTATCAACATATCGATCTATCGACAAATTTTTTAATAGATTCTAAAATGGTTGAATAACTATAAAGAAGGAGGAATAACATTATTTTTTCAAAACAAGTAAAACGAAGCTTAAAAAATTTTCTGTTTCTTTCTATCATTTTGGGAATTGCCCTAGCAGGTATGACTATTTCCCATCATGCAGTGGAAGCAGCAAACACGCGCATTTATATCGATCCAGGACATGGCGGATCTGACCCAGGAGCATCAGCAAACGGACTACAGGAAAAGGATGTAACGTTGGATATCGCATTGAGAACCAGAGACATTTTAAATGAACAGTATAGTGGTCACACGATTAAACTTTCACGGACGTCCGACGTTACCAAATCATTAAATGCGAGAACAGATGAAGCAAATAATTGGGGAGCTAACTTTTTGGTTTCCATACATATCAATGCAGGTAATTCTACAGGCTATGAATCTTTTACATGGAACGGAAGCTATGAAAATAAGGAGAGAACCAACGCCATAAGAAAAACAATCCATAATGAAACAGTGGAACAAACAGGCTTCACCGATCGCGGAAAAAAAGAAGCCAATTTACATGTCTTACGCGAATCGAGTGCACCAGCTATTTTAACGGAAAATGGGTTTATCGATAATGCAGCAGATGCGGACAAGCTGAAAAGTGCTGCATCTATAGAAAAAATAGCACAAGGGCATGCGGATGGAATAGCCAAAGCGCTTGGGTTGCCTGCGAAATAAGGTTTTGTTCGTTTTCGAAATCTTAAGCAGGGTTAGAGCAAGTGGAAAAAATCAAATATGTTTGATGGAAAACGTACCGCTATCTACAGGGAAGATGGCGGTACGTTTTTTCTGTTCTTCAAGTATAGGTTATACACTTTATAGTATGGATACCGTCTTAAGACATGAAGGGGAAAACTTTACGTTCAAAGTTAATTATTTCCTCATGTTTGTATTTAAAGTAAGCGGGAAATAATATGACGCCATGACAAATAGCCCTAAAAGGAGTAAACTTTTTGTAAAGAAGCTCCATTAGGGCTATTATGCTTGTTTTATATTTTTTGAAAGTGGCTTCACCTTGGCTTGGATATAAGGACTCCATGGAAAATAGTTTTCCCATTGTTCCGAGTCTTGAAAAATATTAAGCTGGGGAAGTTCCGTAAATAAAACGGTTAAGTATTCAAACGGATCAATTCCATTTTCTTTAGCTGTTTGGATAACACTGTATCCAATGGTATTCGCATGAGCTCCAGCTACGCTGGTTGAAAAATACCAGTTTTTACGTCCGACGGTGACAGGCCGAATGGAACGTTCTGCGAGATTATTACTAATGAAAAGGCGTCCGTCTGTTAAAAAGCGTTGAAGGGAATCCCTTAACTTTTGTGTATAATCCACAGCTTTTTGTAAAGGACCTTTCATTGTAACGAGAGCGTCCAGCCATCCCCAAAACTCCTTCAGTAACGGCTTGCTTTCCAGCTGGCGTTGCTGCAGGCGTTCCTCTGGAGATAAATCTTTCCATTGCCTTTCCAGCTTGAAAAGCTGGTCACAGTAATGGACGCCGACAGCGCCTTGTCCATTTGAATCATTGGTCTCTAAAAACTTTCTCCGAACATGCGCCCAGCACGTTTGAAGCTGCACATCTTCTAATTTTTGATAGACGGAATATCCATCACAATGAAGAAGTCCTTGAAATCCTTTGAGAAAGGTTTCTGCTACTTCAAACCGGCGCGTCTCGGAAGAATGGTAGAGAATAATGGGATGTTCGGCGGCTTCCGCTGTTCGAAATAACCATATCCTCGCATCGGCTGTAGCTGACTTTTCGTCTGCCCGGCGTAAAATTTGATAGGTCGTTTCATCAGCGGAGAGCACAGGTTCTAGAAGTAATTTTTCTCTCATTTGTTGGTACAATGGCTCCAGCCATTCTTCGGAACTTCGAATCGCCCAGTTTGCCAACGTTCGCCGGGAAACCTTCAATCCATATCTTGCCCATTCTTTTTCCTGACGATGATAAGGAATACTCATCTCCAGCTTTTGATAGAGATTACAGGCTAACACGCTCGGTCCAGCTAAACTTTTAGCTAAGGCTGGTTCCGGTGCTTTTTGTCGGAGAATGTGATTTTGACCGGTTTTCTTACAGGCTAAGCATTCATAAGCATGTTCATAATGTACATGTTTTACTAAATGAGCTGGGATAAACTCTAACTCCGTTCGAGCTTCTCGCTTCCCAAGATGTTTTAATGGGCTGGCACAGCACGAACAGACCTGGCTATCGGACGGAAGAGTGTGTTCTTCCACCACGATAGGCAAGTCTCTTGTGATATCGGCCCGCTGCCCTTGATATTTTTTTCGCTGATAAGAGATGGTCTCTATTTCAACGGCTTTGTCTGCAGGTTGCTCTGCCTCGCTAAAAGGGGAATTATTGTCTTCTTCGAAGAAGGAGAGTTGACCTTGAGGATTCTTTTCGGATGATGTTCCAAATAGTCGACGATTCATATTGGTCAGCTGGTTAATCAGCTGTTCAATTTGTTTTGCTTGTTTTTCATTTTGAATTGTCAAATGTTCGATTTGTTTCATCAGCTTCTTTTCCAATTCTGTCAACGTATTCACCCCCTGTGTCCAAATAATTTCTTTTATCGTACCACACTTTATCAAAAAGGGAAGAAAAAATTTTTAAAAAAATTTCTCTCCCCCATGATTAAGTGAGGACACCTAATTTGGCAGGTTGAATTTTTTGTTTTTGATAGATGGAAAAACCGTCAAACAGCCACTCGATTTGTTTTGGTGTCAGTTTTTCAACGTCGGTTTGCGAACGCGGCCAAGTTAACTTTCCCTGATCGTATCGCTTATAAAGTAAATAAAAACCTTCTCCATCAAACCAGAGAGCTTTAAATCGATCCGTCCTTCTCCCGCAGAATAGGAAAACAGATTCATCTAAAATATCTAATTGAAATTGACTGGTGATTACGGAAGCCAGACCATCAATGCCTTTGCGAAGATCTGTATAGCCACAGACTAAATAACAATTTTTCATCTGGGAGAAGTCAACCAGCATGGTGGCACACCTCCTTTATCAAGGCAACTGCCAAAGATTCCTGACAACCTTCAAAAATTGTTAGCTGTAGAGAATGACAAGAAACTTCCGCTACTGGATTTACAGGCGTAGAGGAAGTTGATGCTGGGATCGTTACGGGAACAATCGGGTTTTCCTTCATGAAAACACTACCTCCTATTACTTGTTAAATCCAAGTATAGAGGTAGTTCCGTTATAATAGAATGCGGTCTATTATTTCCCGCTTACTATTTAAACGCCATATTATCTGTATCTTTGAGAATAAAATTTAGGAAAAAGAGACAAAAATAAGATTGCCGGTACTTAGGCTCAAACGTTAAATGGAAAATAGCAAAAAGACTCGTTAATCCTTCATCAAAATCCCCTGCGATATACCTCTTATAATAGGAATAATTATGGTGTACATCTAATTCGTTCCAAATAAATTTGAAAAAATCATAGAAGAAAACATATTTGCCTGCAGTTTCCCAGTCGATATACCATAAAGTTTTTTCCCCTGCTTCATCAGTTAAAAGAATGTTATCAGACCACAAATCGCCGTGTAAGTTGATAAACGGCAAATTTAGAGAAAGCAATTCTGGGGAAACTTTTTCTATTATTTTCTCAAACTGATGGATATGCTTCCCATTTGAACTTGTGTTCAATAAGCGGTTCAACGTTTGATAATCAACCTTTGAATGAAGCGTTAGATAATTGAAATAACTACGATAATCATCATATATTTTTTTCAAAATGAAAGCTTCATCGTTATCTGTTTTATCTTCAAAATGAACGAATTCTTCCATCAACATGTTGTGCTTGGCGTCTTGATTGATTAATGAGGGGATACGGAAGAAAGGTGAAAAATAAGTATAGTTTGCGATTTTCATTTGATAACTTTCTTTATTGGTACAAATGACAAGTACCTCATCATCTGAAAAAATTTTGATATCGCCATTAATACAGAACCATAAGATACTTCCATTGAAATACTTCAGCCTGGAATCTTCTATTTCCAGTGAAAGTTGATCCTCTTTTTTTGTATTTTTAAGGTTATTAACCATAGGATGAGCAGTTTTTGTTGTATTAAAAACAGTTCTAAGATCTTTATCCAACGTATACAGCCCGTTCTCTAAGTAAGCACTCCATTCTATTACTTGGTCTTTTTTCGCCTGGACTTCTTTAATGTATTTTTTAAATTCTTTTGTCATCCGCTACCTCCTAACCTTTCATACTCAGATTCATTGTAATACAGCTCTCTCAGTCATTTCATCAAAACAATTTCTTATTTTATTGTATAAATAGACCATTTGACTTTTATACCTATTTCCTGTCTCTGTTGCGCAACAATTACGCCCGATTCTTGCTGCTCTCACTAGCTTTTGTTAAATATTCAGATTTTATCGCTTTTAGCTTTTAAAAACTCCTCAAAATCCAGATTTTTATCCACTTCTTGTTCAGGTGTTTCATCAATAATTTTAAGTAACCCATTCTTAGCTGTATTCATCACCACTTTCATGAATATTTTATTTTATCTCTTCTTGTTTCATTACACTATTATATATTCATGTTTCCAACATTGGTATATAGTCGCGGTTATTTGTTTCATCATTTGAACATTTATAGTTATACAGACAATGAATGGCTGCAACTCCTTGAAAGTAAGGAAGTTTTACAGCCTTTTGTAATTATTTATATCAATATATAAAGGAATACACTTCAAGCATGAGGTTGTATCTTTGCTTTTATCATATATTAAGCTATAATATCCACATACTAGCATGTGAAAAGGAGTAAATCAGCTTGACTATAAAGGCAGTTATTCCTTTGTTATCCCGTTAATTGCGGAGTACTCTCGGCTACACACCATTTGAGAAGGAGAAGCATATAGCAGAATTACTAAAAAACAAGTATAATTACGAGTCCGTTCACGAGCTGGCTTTAAGTATTCGATCTGTATATCATTCGTTTCAGATTGATGATTTTGTCAACGACATTATGGACGAAAGATGGAATGAATTAGGATTGAAAGCACGTATGCGGCAAATTGCAATAAATTTAGGAAAGTATTTGCCAGCCGATTATGAACAGGCGCTTGATATCCTTGATGAAGTCATTGCGGGTTATCCTGCAGGATTTAACGACTTTTCTTTCATGTATTTACCAGATTTTATTGAAGTCTATGGGCAGGATGAACGCCATTGGGATCTGTCAATTGCTGCGTTAGAAAGATATACCTCATCCCCTCTTCTGAATTTGCCGTGAGACCTTTTATCATAAACCATGAAGAGCGTATGATGTCCCAGATGGCTGCCTGGGCCAGGCATGACAATGAGCATGTCCGGCGGCTTGCCAGTGAGGGTTGCCGCCCTCAACTGCCATGGGGACAAGCATTAATCAGTTTCAAAAAAGACCCATCGCCAGTTCTTGGTATTTTAGAACAGCTTAAAGCTGATCCATCACTGTATGTCCGTAAAAGCGTGGCCAATAACCTAAACGATATTTCCAAAATCCTGACCTGGTTGTAGAAATTGCCAAGGATTGGTACGGTCAAAACGAGCATACGGATTGGATTGTAAAGCACGGGTGCAGGACACTTCTTAAAAAGGGCAACAGGGATGTATTGACCATCTTTGGATTTGCAGATGCCGATTACGTGGATGTTGACGCCTTTACGTTAGATGCTACGTCTATTTCCATTGGCGGGAATATGGTCTTTTCTTTTAAGATTGAGGCAAAAAAAGCAACCAAGGTTCGGCTGGAATATGGCATTGATTATGTAAAAGCAAACGGGAAGCGAAACCGTAAAATATTCCAAATATCCGAGCTTTCTTTAAAGAAAAACGAAACGAAGACTTACACAAAAAAACATTCTTTTGCAAATCTAAGCACAAGGAAGCATTATACAGGCATCCATTCGGTTACGCTTATTGTGAACGGCGGAGCAGTATACGCTGGATTTTGAAGTGTTAACTGCTAAATAGGCTAATCTTGGATTCCGTTTGAGCGGCTTTATCATTTTCAATATGTACTGCTTCTATTCAGGTTACTTCACTTTTTATAAAAATATAATAAAAGGCTATAAATCCTTGTAAAGAAAAGGTTTATAGCCCTTTATTATCATTCAATATCTCGACAATACAAAATAGCGCAATACCGTTGATATCATGCGGTCTGTAAAAAATAAAAAGCCTTTCTATGAAAGAAAGACTTTTTATCAATTATAAATTATTACTTAACAACGTTAGTTGCTTGTGGTCCACGGTTACCTTCTTCGATGTCGAAAGTAACTGCTTGACCTTCTTCTAATGTTTTAAAACCTTCGCCTTGAATTGCTGAGAAGTGTACGAATACGTCGTCTCCACCTTCAACTTCGATAAATCCAAAACCTTTATCTGCGTTAAACCATTTTACTGAACCTGTGTTCATATGAAATTCCTCCATTGTGCATAATGCACACATTTATTACTTTGGTTGTTCTGATAATAATTCAAGACGATGATATAAATTGTAAAGTTATGACATAAATCCTGTATTGCTAGCACGAACAATTAAGTTATTTATAATATAACACATGTCACTCAAAAAAGATACCATTCTATATATTTTTTTTAAAGACGGTCTTAAAATGCGTGATTTTGACGTGCTGTTTCAACCATTTGAAAAATAATTCTATCTGCCAGCGTGATCGATAAATGTTGCTTATTTCCTCCGGGTCTAAATCAAACCGATTGGTAATTAATCGTAATGGATTTCCTTTCGTATCCATTACTTCGAGGAGGCGAAACACATTTTCACAACGTTTTTGCGTGGACCCGATATAAACCATCTGGTCGGACAGCACGTTAGAGTCAGAAGGAACAGAAAAAGCGTATACTTTCCGGGTGACAGAATTTTTCTTGAGTCTGGATACGAAAAAGTAACCATCGTCTGTCATTCGGTCAAAGCGCTCGTAATCCATATAGCCACGATCAAAGACATACATGGCTTGCTTATCATCCACCAGTACTTCCAATTGATTGCGGTCATGTTCCTTCGCTGGTGTTATCGCAGCTTTTTCCGGATAAACCGTATCCTTGTTCATGTTTGAATATGCCGACCGTCATGGAAACAGCACGGAACGAGAAGCTGAAGCCTGTCAAATTGTATTAAAGGGTAATCATTGGTATTTTCAAGGCTACTGTTATAAAAGAAATGATTTTCGTCTGTTCAAATTAGCTCGTATATCAAACCTAAAATTAGAAGAGATCTTCTTTACGCCACGAGATTATCAAAACCACTATTGGATTTCACTGATATTTTGGCAACGATACAAACAAAAATCAAACTTCGTATTCATAAATCTATCATGGATAGAGCACTTGATTATTGTAAATATGAAGATTTTTCACCAGACGGTGATGAGTACTACATTGTTACTTTCCCTTTTGTAGAAAATGACTATTATTACAATATCCTTTTAAGTTTTGGTGATAAATGTGAATGTTTAGAGCCTTTACATATCCGAACAGAATTGAAACGGAAAATACATGTTCTAGCTAATTTATATGAAAATTAAATCAAGCATTTCAATTTTATCCTTATATTGTTCTAGTTAGTTAAATCTGTTTACTTTTATCAAGGTAAAATAGTGACATTTAAAACTATACATGATACGTACATATAACATTTTTCCCACAAAGGAATATGGCTTTGCTCGACCAATTCGGAATGTTTCCAACCACCAAAAAAGACTTCGCCCAGCAATATTTTGAGGAACACGTTTCATTGGTTTGCTTTATGACAGTGTAACTTGGTGTGTCTTACTCAATTCCGACGCAATTTGAACACCTGTATTACCAGCACCTACGATTAAAACATTCCCATTAGGTATTTGAGATGGATTCTGATATTTGGAAGCATGAATTTCAAAACCTGCTGTCCCATCATGAACCTTTGGAACACAAGGATTGTGAAAAGCACCAGTAGCAATAACTACTTGTTTAGCTGTATATATTTTATTTGGAGTGGTGACTAAAAACTGTTTCCTCTCATTCTGAGTTAGTCTGATAACTTTCTCACGATGAACGGGTAATTCATTCTGTATTTTAAACGCAGCTAAATAATCTGCAATTTCATTCTTATCTGGAAATCCTTTGGGATCGCCCTTCAGATGAAACCCATGCAATTGACTGTAACTTCCAGGAGTAAATAAACGTAATGAATCATAACGTTTTCGCCAAGACATGCCAGTTTGCTCATTCTCATCAAGAATAACGAAAGGAATGTTTTTCTGTTTTAATGAAAACCCCAAAGCTAAACCAGCTTGCCCACCGCCGATTATGATAACGTCATATGTCATGGAATAACTCATTTCTTAATTCTCAATAATCGTAAACTGTTTAATGTCACAAGCAAGGTCGCTCCCATATCTGCAAATATCGCTATCCATAAGGTTAACCAACCAGGAACAACTAATAGTAAAGCAACAGCTTTAATTCCTAAAGAGAAGGTAATATTCTGCTTGATAATCATCAATGCTTTCCGGCTTAATTGAATGGTATATGGTAACTTATTCAATTCATCTGACATAAGAGCAATATCTGCTGTTTCTAGTGCTGTATCAGTTCCTGCACCGCCCATAGCTACTCCGACCGTAGAAGCAGCCAGTGCTGGAGCGTCATTCACACCATCACCAACCATGGCTACTTGTTGATGTTTTTCTCGAAGTTCTTTAATAAAGGTCAACTTATCTTCTGGCAATAAACCAGCTTCGACATCCACAACCCCAACTTGTTGTCCAATCGCATGTGCAGTTCGTTGATTATCACCTGTTAGCATGACTGTTTCGACTCCAAGATGATTTAATTGGCTGATAACCTCTTTAGATGATTCTCTTATTTCATCTGCGACAGCAATGAATGCAAGAATCTCTGTTTCTGTTCCTAACACCATGACTGTTTTTCCAGCTGTTTGTAAAGAGGTAATCTTTTCTTTTTGGTCATTTTCTATTTGGTTATGCAGCTCTTCAAAAAGACTTGGACTTCCTACATAATATGTTTCATGATTTATCTTAGCTTTAATGCCTTTTCCTGTAATGGATTGAAATTCTTCCATAGCTATATCATTGTAATATAAACCTTTTTCTTCCGCCTTTCTTATAATAGCGGAAGCGAGAGGGTGTTGTGATCCTTTTTCAATTGCTGCGGTAATGGTGATTAATTCGTCTTCACTTCGGCTATACGTTACAACATTTGTGACAGTAGGAACCCCTCTTGTAAGTGTTCCTGTTTTATCAAAAGCGATAACTTTAAGGTTTCCAGTCTCTTCTAAATAGACACCGCCTTTAATCAATACCCCATTTTTTGCTGCATTCCCTATGGCAGTAACTACAGCTACTGGAGTAGAAACGACAAGAGCACAAGGACAACCAACTACGAGTGCAGCCAGGCCTTGATAAACCCATGTATTCCAATCTCCACCAATAAATAAAGGAGGAATAACAGCTATTAATATAGCTAAAATAACAATAGCTGGTGTATAATATTTAGCAAATTTATCGACAAATGCTTGAGAGGGTGCACGCTCTGCTTGTGCTTCTTCTACAAGATGAATGATTTTTGAAAGTGTAGTATCTTCCACTCGTTTGGTTACGCTAATTTCAAGTAAGCCTTCTTCATTTAATGTTCCAGCAAATACTTCATCATCTACTGTTTTCGTAACAGGAACACTTTCACCTGTAATAGCAGCTTGATTTAAAGTGGAAGTTCCTTTGAGAACAGTACCATCCATCGCTAATTTCTGACCAGGCTTTACAATCATCATATCGTCAATTTCAATGTCATCTACATGGATACTCATTTCTTGATTTCCCCGACGGATTAATGCTTCTTTTGGTGCGATATCCATTAACGATTCAATCGATTGACGGGCTTTATCCATGGAATAGCGTTCCAATGCTTCACTGATAGCGAACAGGATAACAACCGTCGCACCTTCCATCCATTCGCCAATAATAGCTGCACCGATAATCGCAATGGTCATAAGCGTATTCATATCAAATTGTAATCTACTCAGATTTCTAAGCCCTTTAATAAAAAGCGTGTAACCGCCAATTAAAATAGACAGTGCATACCCGATTGTTGGTAAAAAATTTTCTTCTCCTAATTGTTTTCCTAAAAACCAGCTAACCAAAAGCAATATGGCTGAAATATAAACCTTTATATTTTCTTTTTGTTTCCAAAAAGGTTCATGATCTACCTTTTGTTCTTTTTCATCTCGAACCTTTAAATTTTCAAAGGATCCTGCTTTTTCAAGCTCTTCAATGGTTATTTGTCCCTTTACATATACTTTTGAAGCTCCAAAATTAACTTCGGCGTCTTCCACCCCTTGTATTTTCTTGACATTATTTTCAAAAGTTTTTGCACACCCGGCACAACTAAATCCTTGAACACGATATGCTTTTACATTTTGTTTAGTTAGTGATTCAGACATTTGCTTTTTCTTCTTTCTGATGGATTAATGTAATCGAAATTAATTGCTTAATATGTTCATCGTCCAATGAATAAAAAGCAAGTTTTCCTTCTTTTCGGTACTTCACAATTTTTTGTTTATGCAGTGTCCGCAAGTGGTGGGAGGCAGTTGCCACAGAAGAGCCTATGATATTCGCAATGTCACATACACACAACTCATCGTCTATACATAAGGCATAAGAAATTTTTGTTCTATTTTCATCTGCAAGTACTTTGAACAATTGAGAAACATGAGATAAGTCTTCTCTTTGTAATTCTTCTTGTATACGATTGACTTTTTCCTCGTCATAACAATACACTTCACACATATCTTTTTTAACCAAAGTAATCACTCCACCTTCATTCAAATACTCATTTGAATATATAGTATCTTATTCACGAATTTCATTCAAGTATATATTTGAATAAAGAGGTGAAATACTTTAATGGAATTTTGGTTTTTAAAAAGAAAAAACGACCTTCTGGCGGAGAACATTCTCTACCTAAGGTTGTTAAGATATTTTAATAATAACTCTAATTTTTCACGTATTAAAACTTAAAAAGCTGTCTATTCGTCCACTTCATTGACTTTATCACCAAAAAAAGAGCCACGCTTTTATACAGTAACCCTACTTCCCTGCCTATTCCTTTTGCGGGATTTTGGCGGGGAATCTATTGATTTTTAATCATTTCTTCCATTTTATGTCTCCCTAAAATACTGCCAAATTAACGTTTTCACTTCAAATCATACTAGTGAATTATTCTCACTCAATTGTCGGTGAGCTACCTAGAACCCTTGCCATCACTATTTTCAGCTAAATTTTTCTCTATGGCAAGTTTTTGGCAAAGAACCAATTCCATCTTAATGTATTGATTTCCATTGAAATCCACATAAGTTTCCTTAGAAAGATTAAACTGAATATTCACTGGCATTTTTTCAGCAAGTGACTCATCATTTCTACTCCATTAATACGCATAATGTTTTATAGTTATTTCTGGCGAGCTCTCTAGGCTGATTAAACAGCTTGATAGACTGGATTTACTTATATTAGACATTCCTCTCCTTAAAAAAGGTGCAGAGTTATTGTTTCAGGTAATCTCTATGTGTTGTGAAAATAAAAGTGGTGATTACTACTAACCTTCCATTTGGGCAATGGAATCATGTTTTAGGAAATCCAATATTAACTGAAGCGGTGATTGGCCGGCTTATTCATCATTCACATTTACTCCTTTTTTAACCGTGAAAGTTTCCGTTACAAAGAATCATTCATACAGCAATAATTCGGGACAGCAAGGGACATACATTTTTACTTGCCAAATACAGCCAGCTGCACAGTCAAATCACCTTCTTTTTAAATAAGATATAAAACAACACATCAAAATTTCACGTAGGAGGGGGTGAAATACCGTTGAATGAAAGCTATTATCATAGTAGAAAGCTACGCGGCAGGGATTCTTGTTCAAATTGCCACTGCCATCATTGCAGTAAAGAGCGCAAAAAAATTCATGAGGGAAATAAAAATAACACATCCAATACAAATACCTTTAATCCTATATTTAATCCATCCATTACAGTCAATATATCCCCTGAATATACACCAACCCCCATAGGAGTGGAGACGGTCCAATACCTTACCCTTGCCGAAGAAGGGAAAAAGGTTTATACGAATAAAGATGCATTAAAGCAATATGGAAGCAGTGATATACTTGATCCGGACAATGTTTCCACTCTTAATTTATTTGTCAATGGAGTGTTGCAACCCCCGTCCATTTACACTGTCGAGGAAGGTATTCTTCACTTAGAGTCCAGTGACCTCCCTCCAAAGGATGCCCCAATTACGCTTCTGTTTGTCACGGTTAAAGGATAATATTACCTTGCTATGTAATAAATATGCCTTTTTTAATGAGGCATTTTGTTAACTTTCAATACGAACTAATTCGTCTGACCAAGCATTTCCAACTCCTCTTCATAGAATAAAATGTGGTTGATATAAAATGGAGGTGAAAATGAATATGGCACTTCAATTAATGAAAATCGCTATTAGCGGTACAATTGACACAGATGTTAATCCTGAGTCCGCAAAATTCTTTTACATCACAACAGAAGATACAGCAGCAGGAAGTACCTTATCTATTGATGCTGCAAGTTTCCTGGGGGATGATGGTGAAGCGGTAACGACACTTCCAGAACTTGCAGAAGATAATAGTTATTTCACTGTGGAAATTAACGGTGTTGAGCAAATGCAAGGCATATCAACATATACACCAGGTGCTACAGGGACTGGCTCATTAGACATTGCTGTTCCTGCTGGCGGAGGGTCCATTCCAGCAAACCAAACTGTTATCCTGCAAGTTGTTAATTTCGCAGCAACATCCTCAGGGACATTTGACACCTAGAATATAAGTACTCCTTTGTGCCCGCCAGATACTGGCAGGGCACAAAGAAATTTATCTATTTTCATCATAAATACCTCATATAAGAAAAGGTCTGTTTAGATTACCGCACTTTTTTGGAAGTTTGAATACATTATACTGTCATGCTTTTTAATTTCCATTAAAGAGTACGAGGGGGATTAGTTATGAGTATTGAATTCTTTACATTGGGTCCGACAGCTATTCAAATATATGAGGCAGGAGAGCAAAACGAATGGTTTATGGACAGGCTACGTCAAATGCAAATGGGATAGCTACACTTTATTTCACAGACAATGGATTAGCAGATGGAAATCCATTATTAGATACGATTGATTATGCGGTATCGAGCGTATATTCAACAAATGCTACGATAAATGCAAGACCAAGAGTGCAAATGCGTGAGAAGAACATTACGGGAAAATATGTTTCGGCCAATGTTACAAATATTAGTGGTGTAACCGTTCTAGGCATAAGTGTATTGGGTTCGGAAAATCCAGTGAGCGGGATTGTTGTGGATTTTATGATTTTGGGTAGTTTTCATAACTAAGATAGACCTTCTCTGAATACAAAAGTATCAGTAAATGTACTTGTTCGAGTATCATATCATGGGGTGTTTTATTTTGTTCCATTAATTTTGGATAGTATAAACAACAGATAGTGAGTAAATTGAAATCATGAAGTAATACAGCAATGATTCTACCTATAGATGATTGGAAATATAATGCCGGCAAAAACGAGTAATAAAGAGCATAATAATGATTGTTCAAACTATAATATTTAACATATGAGTGAATTTCATAATTCAAAGCCCTTGTGTCCCAAGCTTTTTGAAACATAAAAAAAGAAGTACCTCCCCAAATCTTGTATAATGGTAGTTACCCAGAAAACCATAAAAAGACTGGAGGAGTACTTCTTATGACCATTATACGACAACCGAGTCTATTTGTCATCCAAGAATTATATGACATGGAACCTACCCAAAAATATGAAGCGATTATTTCAGCGATTGATCTGGATCGTATTTATCATGCGATTAATAAGCAATCCCGCCTGGGAGCGCCTGTTGAGCTAAATTATGCGGGGATGATTATTTCCTTTTTTATACGCTATATTGAGCGTATCCCAACCATCAAAGACTTAATCAAGCGTCTAAATGATGACTTTGTCTTTAAAATGAACTGCGGATTTCTTGTTTCCGATTCTACACCATCAGAAGCTGCTTATTCCCGCTTGGTAACGAAATTGAGTGAATCAGATATTTTAGAAAAATCCTTCGAAAGCGTAACGCTGGCAGCCGTCACCGAAGGGTTTATTGTCGATGAAGTCATTGCCATTGATGCAACCCATTTTGAAGCACGAGATAAGGCTCCTGCCAAAAAAGGAGAAAAATCAGAAACTACGCCAAAAAAGCGCGGACGCAAATCCAAAGAAGAACGCGAACAGTACCTTAAAGACCAAGCGGAAAAGGAAGCAAACCTGCCATTGTATGAAAAGAAAATCGAAGCACAGTTAGACGTTCCGTTAGACATCTTGCGTGCAGAAGTGCCAATAGCCCCCAAATGGGGTGTGAAAAAGAATGCAGATGGTAAAAATGAATACTGGTTTGGCTATAAAGCCCACCTCGCAGTTGGTGCATCCAGCCAATATATTCTGCAATCTTTGTTTTCATCTGGCAGCTTAAATGATGGGAAAGCCGCTATTGCCCTATTGAAGGGAATGGATCAACGACTTCCGCTTACGTCTGCTTCTTACCAGACATTGGATGCGGGTTATGATTTTGAACCGATTTATGAACAGATTCACCGCATGGGTCAACAGTCTGTCATTGCCTATAATAAGCGCAATGAAGGCGAAATGATCGGGTTTGATAAGAATTTTGTCCCAACCTGTTTGCGAGAACATTCCTATAAATATGACAGCTTTGATCCAAAATATGAAACATTGAAATATACCAGACCAAAGGAATGCAGCGACTGTCCCCTTGCGAATGAAGGTATCTGTCAAAAAGTGTATAAAATCAAGATAACTACCGATTTAAGAAGGTATACCGCACCAGCACGAGGATCAAAAGCTTGGAAAAATATTTTCAAACAACGGACAGCAGTAGAACGTGTTAATGCTTATCTGAAAGAGTTCTATCAGCTAAACAATGTTCGTTATCGCACTGGAAAGCGTGCAAAAGTTCATTTTGACATGGTCGCTTTGATTTATAATGCTTCCAAATTAGCTGCGGATCGCATCCAAGCAGAGCTTATTCAACAACAACAAGCTGCATAATTTTTGTTTTTTAAAATACACTTTCGAAAATTCTGCTCGTCTTTGTATTTTTAAAAAGAGCAATTAATATTGTGAATCAGAATGATTAATCGTAAATTTATTTTTGCAGAAAAAACATATAGTATCCAACATATTTTCACACTTCCTATCAGATTTTTATTGAAAAGTAACTATTTTTTAAACCTATGATTAAAAATGTGAATTTTTCATCTAATTTACTGCCATTCTAAAATAATTTATTTTTAACTTAGTTACAAGCTTATCCGTGAACTGTATTTTTACTAAAAATATGACGGCTATGCCTGTAATGGAAGGAAAAGCTGTAATATACTAAAGCCTACTTCATGCAACTGTTCAACAAAATGCCCCTTTGAAGTGCATCTCGTTATAACACAAACGGACTATAACTTCAGATACATGATCAACTAACTCAATTGACTTTCATTGCAGAGTGTTTCTAAATGGTAACGGATTACTTCCTTTACCTTTTCTGGAGAATAGACATCAGGTCTTAACAGAGCATGAATGGACAATCCATCAATTAATGCCGCTAGCCTACTCTTTTCTAATTTTACATTAGTTGAATCAGATAGAATCCCTTGTAGAGCTAATATCTCGATCATTGAACTTGCTAATTCATACATACCGTTAGTCATTTCATCTTTTTTTTCTTTTAAAGTATCACTTGTAAGTGACTGAAGTGCAAGGATCCACCAAA
Organism: Oceanobacillus oncorhynchi; assembly: GCF_000821065.1. Taxonomy (GTDB): domain Bacteria; phylum Bacillota; class Bacilli; order Bacillales; family Amphibacillaceae; genus Oceanobacillus; species Oceanobacillus oncorhynchi. The sequence continues at coordinate 2,598,145 of NZ_CDGG01000001.1, read as the reverse complement.
CACTCGTTTCGATTTTCTTTTCTTCATCAATTGGTATAAGCTCTAATAAAACTTCCGCAACCGCCTGCAATGGATTGTCTGACCAACTTTTACTTTGAGAACGTTTTTTCCCTTCTTCCAGATAATAATCCATGATAAATAATAACATTTCATCCTTAGTTGAAAAATAATGTCTTAACGCTCCAGCAGACATACCTGCTTCAATAGCAACTCTTCTTATAGATGCTTTTTCGATTCCCTCTTTCTTAATAATACTCCAAGCGGCCTCAGCAATTGACTTCCTCTTTTTTTCATGATTAACAATCCTTGCCATAAAAAATCACTTCCCTTTCTTAACACAGTGTGTTATTATAATTTTAACACACTGTGTTATTTAAATTATAACATATAAAAAGGAGGGACTCTATATTTGATCGAAAGTATTGAAGCATTGATGCCTTCTTCATCAATAGACACATCGATAGCTTTGCTAATTATTTCTATTTGCGCATTAATTGATATATTAAGTCCTGGTGTACTTGCTGTAACAGCTTATTTATTATTGACACAGCCTAATCAATTATCTTCTCGCTTGCTTGTTTTTTTGTTTATTACGCAGTTTGGCTACTTCGTAGTGGGCTTATTCCTATACTTTGGTGGAGATTCACTATTGAAAGGAATCGGAAAATTATCTGAATTTGACTTTATCAATTGGTTTTATCTCCTTTTTGGAGCAGTTATGGCTCTAATTAGCTTCTGTAAACCAAATGATACTACAAAAAAACGTTTAATTTCATTTATACCCCAAAAAACAACGATGAAATGGATGATCATGTTAGGTATCATTGTTTTTCTAATTGAATTTGTAACTGCCTTGCCTTACTTTTATTCAATTTTGTTAATGAATCACCTAACAATTGAGCCTTCCTCTTCTATCTTTATTATAATTGGCTACAATCTTGTAATGGTGCTTCCTTCTCTTCTTTTGTTAGGGGTAAATATTATGTTTAAAGAGAGACTGCAACAATTTCTAAATAAAATTAGATCAAAATTAAATGAAGCTCCGATTTCCTCACTGTTGGTAGCGATAGGAGTAGTAGGTGCGGTTTTTTTCAATATCGGTCTTAGAGGCATATTAAATTAAAAAATTATTAATGAGGTGTTCATCATGAAAGAAATAATCAGTGGACTTGGTCTACTTTTTGTTATACAGGGAGTAGGCGGATTAATCAATCATTTGACTAATGGTGGAAAAAGTTGGTTTTTGGTAAATTATATTGATGCGTTTCAGGGATTTGAAATTGTTATGGACATTATATTTATTGTAGTTGGCGGAATCATAGGTTTAGCCTCTTGGAAAATAGATGGATCAACTAAAAGAGAAAATTAAAATATAAAGCAAATAGTACGGCTTATACATAGCCGTCCAGTTTGGCGGATGCTCCGTTGAGATATATTTTTAAATATTCATAGAGGGGAACATAAGAATTATTATGAATTCAAGACATATAGGGAGCTCGTCTCTCCAAAAGGAAGGTCGGTTATACTTTATCGATAACCTAAGGGCAGCTCTTACAATGTTAGTAGTGCTACATCATTTAGTGTATTTTTCCATCTATAACGAGGTATTATCACAAGGATCTATTGGGGCTGTTATGGGCCTTCTATTCCTTGCTTTTAATCAGACTTTTTTCATGGGGACGTTTTTTCTTATTTCCGGATATTTTGTTCCTTCATCTTTTGAACGTAATGGAGCAACCCGATTTATCAAAGATAGATTCATCCGGTTCCTAGTCCCGTTTATCTTCTACGTTCTCATTCTTAGCCAAGTTCAATCAATTGAAGTCTATATGCTTAACCAGGAGCCATTTACATGGCAAACCTATTTTTCACATTTAACTTACGGGCCGATGTGGTACGTCGAGCTACTTTTCGTATTCGTTTGTTTATACGCAGTCTGGGCGAAATTTATGAGTAAAAATAAGCTATCAGTAGTTCGTCAGAGTAAGCCACCCACCTACACAATGCTTGCCATCTTTGTCATGATATTAGCAGTATCGTATTTCATCATAAGACTGTGGGTCCCTGCTCTCGACTTGCCAGGCGGATCTCCCAAGGTTCGAGCATTCGTTGGACTATTTACAGCAAGCGGCTATGATCTCCCACAATATGTCGGGCTATTCATTTTAGGCATCATCGCTTATCAACGCAATTGGTTTCGAAATACCCCTGATTCTATGGGGAGGGCAGGTTTTGGAATTGCAATTGGAGCATCGATTCATCTCCTTCCCTTAGTCTTGATATTTGGGGTAGACGAATTACAGTTTTCTGGCGGCTGGAACTGGGCATCTTTGGTTTATTCTCTGTGGGAAGCTCTATTTTGTGTTGGCGTCATTCTCGGATTAATCATATTCTTTCGCAAAAGAGTTTCTCGTCAAGGAAAAAGTTGGAGCTTCTTGTCAGCCCATTCCTTCGTGATTTATATCATTCATATACCGATTATCGCTATTGTTATGGCTGGATTGAAGGTCATCCACTTTCCACCATCCTTCATGTTTCTAGCTATGATTCTGATCACGATACCACTTTGCTTCTTGTTAAGTTATATAATTAGGCAGATTCCCTTTGTGTCAAAGATTATTTAGGGATGGTGAGTTTTAAAGAAAAAAGAGGATACGACGATAACCATACCTGCCCTTATGCTTCTCAAAAATAGAACTAATGAGCCTTTTTCACTTTGAATTTTTATCTGAGTGCTTAAAGAAGTATTAATTTTATAATAATAAGTGTTACGTGGAATACCGGCAATTTTGAGTAATGCCTTCACAGGATAATCGTGCCTTAGCTCATATACTACTTTTACTTTTTGTTTTGTCGTAATTTGTTTTCTTCTTGAACTAAGGCTTTCAACTTTTTAAATAGAATTTTCCATTTAATAATATGTATAAATTCTTACTCCCACCTGGCTTATGTTCAGTTGGGCTTTTTTGTATTTAATGAATAATTTTTCTTAAAATATTGCTCTTTTTTTTGGCATTTCATAAAAAAACTTGTTGAAGGTTAGTAAGCGGGAAATAATAGACCGCATTCTATTATAACGGAACTACCTCTATACTTGGATTTAACAAGTAATAGGAGGTAGTGTTTTCATGAAGGAAAACCCGATTGTTCCCGTAACGATCCCAGCATCAACTTCCTCTACGCCTGTAAATCCAGTAGCGGAAGTTTCTTGTCATTCTCTACAGCTAACAATTTTTGAAGGTTGTCAGGAATCTTTGGCAGTTGCCTTGATAAAGGAGGTGTGCCACCATGCTGGTTGACTTCTCCCAGATGAAAAATTGTTATTTAGTCTGTGGCTATACAGATCTTCGCAAAGGCATTGATGGTCTGGCTTCCGTAATCACCAGTCAATTTCAATTAGATATTTTAGATGAATCTGTTTTCCTATTCTGCGGGAGAAGGACGGATCGATTTAAAGCTCTCTGGTTTGATGGAGAAGGTTTTTATTTACTTTATAAGCGATACGATCAGGGAAAGTTAACTTGGCCGCGTTCGCAAACCGACGTTGAAAAACTGACACCAAAACAAATCGAGTGGCTGTTTGACGGTTTTTCCATCTATCAAAAACAAAAAATTCAACCTGCCAAATTAGGTGTCCTCACTTAATCATGGGGGAGAGAAATTTTTTTAAAAATTTTTTCTTCCCTTTTTGATAAAGTGTGGTACGATAAAAGAAATTATTTGGACACAGGGGGTGAATACGTTGACAGAATTGGAAAAGAAGCTGATGAAACAAATCGAACATTTGACAATTCAAAATGAAAAACAAGCAAAACAAATTGAACAGCTGATTAACCAGCTGACCAATATGAATCGTCGACTATTTGGAACATCATCCGAAAAGAATCCTCAAGGTCAACTCTCCTTCTTCGAAGAAGACAATAATTCCCCTTTTAGCGAGGCAGAGCAACCTGCAGACAAAGCCGTTGAAATAGAGACCATCTCTTATCAGCGAAAAAAATATCAAGGGCAGCGGGCCGATATCACAAGAGACTTGCCTATCGTGGTGGAAGAACACACTCTTCCGTCCGATAGCCAGGTCTGTTCGTGCTGTGCCAGCCCATTAAAACATCTTGGGAAGCGAGAAGCTCGAACGGAGTTAGAGTTTATCCCAGCTCATTTAGTAAAACATGTACATTATGAACATGCTTATGAATGCTTAGCCTGTAAGAAAACCGGTCAAAATCACATTCTCCGACAAAAAGCACCGGTTTGAAGTAGCAGAAACCTTTCTCAAAGGATTTCAAGGACTTCTTCATTGTGATGGATATTCCGTCTATCAAAAATTAGAAGATGTGCAGCTTCAAACGTGCTGGGCGCATGTTCGGAGAAAGTTTTTAGAGACCAATGATTCAAATGGACAAGGCGCTGTCGGCGTCCATTACTGTGACCAGCTTTTCAAGCTGGAAAGGCAATGGAAAGATTTATCTCCAGAGGAACGCCTGCAGCAACGCCAGCTGGAAAGCAAGCCGTTACTGAAGGAGTTTTGGGGATGGCTGGACGCTCTCGTTACAATGAAAGGTCCTTTACAAAAAGCTGTGGATTATACACAAAAGTTAAGGGATTCCCTTCAACGCTTTTTAACAGACGGACGCCTTTTCATTAGTAATAATCTCGCAGAACGTTCCATTCGGCCTGTCACCGTCGGACGTAAAAACTGGTATTTTTCAACCAGCGTAGCTGGAGCTCATGCGAATACCATTGGATACAGTGTTATCCAAACAGCTAAAGAAAATGGAATTGATCCGTTTGAATACTTAACCGTTTTATTTACGGAACTTCCCCAGCTTAATATTTTTCAAGACTCGGAACAATGGGAAAACTATTTTCCATGGAGTCCTTATATCCAAGCCAAGGTGAAGCCACTTTCAAAACATATAAAACGAGCATAATAGCCCTAATGGAGCTTCTTTACAAAAAGTTTACTCCTTTTAGGGCTATTTGTCATGGCGTCATATTATTTCCCGCTTACTTGTTAAGTTATAATAAAGTTGTTTTACTTTTGAAGATAAGAAGCCGCATTTTTCAAAGAAGAAATGCGGCAGATAAAAAAATAATTCTTAAATTTTGACCGTGATCATCAATGCGTAAGATCCATTTAGCGAAGATTTTTTTTATTGAGTTGAAGGTTTCCTTATTTCTTCCTCAAATTTAGTCGAAGCTTTTCTACATCACCATCTAGAATGTAATCAATATTTGCATTTATTTGCTTGATGTCTAGATCCCACCACCTTACTTCCATTAGTTCTGCAATCTTTTCTTCAGAAAATCTTTTCTTAATGTATCGTGAAGGGTTACCACCGACAACTGTATAAGGTTCTACGTCTTTCACTAAAACCGACTTTGCTGCAATAATAGCTCCGTCTCCTATCTTTATCCCTGGCATGATTGTTACGTCCCTTCCAATCCAAACATCGTTCCCAATTTCTGTGTTTCCCTTGTAAGGTAAATCTTCCAATGTAGGGGCATATTTCTCCCAACCGTTTCCGAAAAGATTGAAAGGGTATGTTGAACCATTCATTCTATGATTAGCTCCGTTCATTATAAATGTGGTACCTGGTCCAATTGAACAAAACTTCCCTATCAATAACTTATCTCCAATGGCCTCATAGTGATAAAGAACTTGGTCTTCAAAGTTTTCACCATCATTACTGTCATAATAAGAATAATCCCCCACTACAATATTAGGCTTTGTTAGAGACGGTTTAATAAACTGAACATGCTTATTACTTTTAATAGGATGTATCTCTTCTGGATTAGGTCCTAATTGGTTTTGTGATTTCATATACAATGTTCCCTCCAGTTTTATTTACCCAATTTAAGTCTGCCAATTTTGTTACATTGTAACGCAAACCATATGAAACCATCTTTATCATAGGCAATACCATGTGGCTCTGCATTTTCTGTTTGGATCTGATATTCAAAAATCGATCGATCATTTGTCATCCTGCCTATTTGATTGGAAGCCCATTCAGTAAACCATAACTCATGGCCTTCCCCCGCAATGATCGCATGTGGACGTGCATTTGTAGTTGGAAGTTTATACTCGCTGACTTCTCCAGCAGTCGTGATTCTCCCTATTTTATTACCCATTATTTCGACAAACCAGAGTGCACCATCGTTACCACTGGTGATGCCTACCGGCCCTGCTTTTTGTGTCGGAAGAGGGTATTCTGTTAATTCCCCAGTATCAGTCATTTTACCAATCATATTATTTTGATTTTCAGTGAACCAAAGTGCATGATCAGAACCTAAAGTAATAATTGAAGGAAAAGAACCCTTAGTCGGAAGAGCATACTCATACATATCACCATCAATTGTCAATTTCCCTATTCGGTTTCCATTCAATTGCGTAAACCATATGTCACCATTTAAGCCTTCAGTTATACCATAAGGTGCGGAGTTTTTATGTGGCAGGGGATATTCTGCAAAAACACCTGATGGTGTGAGCTTTCCTATTTTATTGGCAGCATACTCTGTAAACCATATGTCACCACTGGAAGATACAATTAAACACATCACTTGAGCATCATTAGTGGGGACTGTAAATTCTTGAATCTCACCAGTTTTATTCAGACAACTAATTTTGTTTGCTTTATGTTGCGTAAACCATATCTTTCCATCTTGTGCTACACCTATCCCATACGGTCCGGAATCAGGTGTTGTTAAGTTAAATTCTTTTAAATCAATGTCCATTTAGACCCCTCCATCAATAACTTTTGAAACGCAAAACTCCAATGCTCAATTCCTGAGATAGAAGGTAGTGTAGTTCATAATATAGTCTTAAAACAGATTTGTCTCCAAAGCTGTTAAGACTTAGTAAAAGTACATTACAATAATCCGATCCCAGAAGGCAATCATCAATTTGGAATAGTCAACTATTTTTATTTAATATACGAACTATTTATAAGCTTCTTTCTTATTAATTTCTTCAATCAATTTAGAGATTAATAATTTTAATGAGGCGTTGACCTCACTTTTTACAAATCCCCCATCTGCGTTCAATTTACTATCTGCTCCTGAAATCAATAATAATCCACCTTTGAATACATTCGCATTTAGCATACTTAAATGAAGTTGCAATGCTTGGTGAGCATTCTCCCCATTACCTGAAGCTGTAATGACTGCTACTGGTTTTGTATAGAGCTCAGCAGATGATACCAACCACTCAAGTGCATTTTTCAAAACACCGGGAACCCCCTTTATATATTCAGGTGTACAAATAATGACCCCATCTGCTCTCGAAAGTAACTCTCTATACACCTGTACCTCTTCCGGCGGTTGGTCACCATCTAATTCAGGATTAAAATGCGGAAGGTTTTCAATAACATTGTATATTCCATAGTCAACATTTTCAGGTATAAAGTTTTTTAGGCTATAAAGCGCTTTTTGGGTTGATGATTGTTTCCGAATACTTCCCGATAATGCTACAAGATTAATCTTTTTTTCGATATGATCCTCTCCCATAATTAGTAATATTTTTGGTGTTAGTGTTATTAGTTGATTGTTCCTTTTATACGTTCAAGAAGTGTTATGATTCCACATAAAAAAACCATAGAATTCCTTCATTTCAGCAATGTAGGTAACAACCTTTGAAAATCCTTCTTGTTTCTATTGAGGGCATAACAACCCAATGAGATTAATTAGTGAATCCGAAACAGCTTTAGGTTCTACCAGCATATGAAAATGCCCTGCATCAAATTCATCGTATCTCCAACCATAACTTTGAGCTTTTTCAGCAGGCTCTGTGTAGGCTTGGCTAAATTTAATATATCCACAAGGCACATCAGGCCAATTAGGATAGTAAGGCATAGGTTCTTCGAAAAAAGGAAGTCCCATTGGTCGAGTCTCAGCGAGTACACCTTGACGAAATCCATCTGGGATGATTTCAGACAATTCCTTATCGGTCCATTCAGGATAAAATTTCCCTGCTTCCAAGTGATTTTTCAATGACGATGCTAGCGCAGATGAACTTGTTTTCATCTCTTCAAGCTGGCTCTTTCCCCCGTGCGGTAGACTTGCATCTACAAAGATATTAGCTGCTATCGGATGAGGACTGTATGCATTAATTGCAGGCAGTAAGGGACCGGCTCCGCTATGCCCAACTAATACGATTGGTTGATTATTTGAAATGGCCTCTAATCTCTTTGCTACTCCCTGAACGTGCTGAGTCCAAATAGGAGTTGACTTTTCAATTATGCTGGGGAGAGTTGGCACAATGGTTCTGATATCTCTCCGTCGTAGTTCTCGTGAGACCGGAGCCCAGGTGTTAGGTCCAACTATGGGGCTGTGTACAAGTACAACATTCAATTCCATTTAATATTACCTCCAATTATTGTTGTTTTAATAGAAACACATTGTTAATGGCTGGTTCTCAAAGATAGATTAAATTAATATTGAAATAAAAATAACTGCAATTAGCCTTTTGCCCCGCCTTCTTATTATTTTATATACTTTATTTCAGATTCTTATTTTCCAACATTCTCATCAATCTCTTCAATCGGAAGTGATTTCATTGTAACTGGAGAAGACTGAATAATCGTTGTGGTAGTAGAGCCATATAAGAGAAACTGATCTAAAATTCTATCGAGTTGATCTATTGCCGGTATATATACCTTGAGAATAAAACAATCTTCACCAGTTATTCGGTGACATTCTACTACTTCAGGAATAGATAACGCTAGTTCAGCAATTATTGAAAGTTTTCCTGAGTTAGGACGTATACGAATATAAACCCCTATTGGTAATCCAAGGGCAGCAGGATTCAGATCTAATGAATATCCTTTTATCACCTCACTTTCCTCCAATCTCCGAACACGTTCCGTGACAGAAGGAGAAGATAATCCTACTCTTCTTCCTAATTCGGTCATCGTTAATCGAGGCTCCAGTTGAAGTTCTTGAAGAATTTTGAAATTAATTTCGTCAATTTCACTTTTATTAAAATCATAGGAAAAGAGCTTTTTATTCATTAAATGTTTAGGCATTTTATATTTTCCTCCTTAATTAGGCCATGTAAAATAATTGATTATTATTTTACTATATAAATTGAGAAGTTAAGGAGGAGATAATGTGCCAAAAGAAAATGCGGTTTCAAAAAATGGAGTTCCCCCTCATATTTATTTTTTAATAAGTGCTATTTTTCATTACTTAGGTCCCTCTTTTGCTGTTCTTCTTTTTTCCAGTATCAGCGTACTTGGTGTCGCCTGGTTCCGAATAGCCACAGCCGCTGGTTTTTTTATGATCTGGCGGCGTCCATGGCACCGTTTCTTTCAGTTGACCTGGGACCAACAGCGTATTGTTATTGGACTCGGTATCGTTCTTGGACTTATGAATGCCAGTTTTTATATAGCTATTGCTCGAATTCCTCTAGGGACGGTTGCTGCAATTGAGTTTTTAGGCCCCATTATACTAGCTGCCCTGGGGGTGCGTAATCTACGGAATGTCGTTGCACTACTATTTGCTGCAATAGGAGTATGGCTCTTAACAGATGTCAGATTGGAAGGAGACCCACTCGGTTTTATTTTTGCTTTCGCTAACTGTATATTTTTCATAATCTATATTATGCTTGGACACCGAGTTGCCAGTGATGGTGGCTCTTCCGGCATTGATCGGCTGAGTATAGCAATGGTCGTGGCTCTTTTTACTGTTACACCTATTGGGATAAATGGAGCTTTGCCAGCGATAACATCTCCTATTTTACTTTTGGCTGCTTTAGGTGTTGGCGTTTGCTCTTCTGTCATTCCTTACGTATGTGATCAACTGGCTATGGCTAAATTATCTAGATCGACTTTCTCCATTTTACTTTCTATATTACCGGTTACAGCAACATTGATAGGGATATTAGTACTTCATCAGTTTCCAACCATTTTAGAAATTATTGGAATTTTTTTAGTTGCAAGCGGTGTGCTCTTGCACCAGACCAAGGAAACATAATCAAAATAAAATCAACGTTGAAAAATAATCTTATAACAAAAAAGGAAAACGTACTGATTGATATTACCATTGAACTTCGTAGAGAGAAAATACGTACCTACTTGATTGAATATTTTTTAGATTCATATAAAAGCCTAATTTCTTCAAAATTAGGCTTTTCTGTTGGTTCCATTATCAAAAACGTGCGTTTATTAATCCTTCACTCCATCTTTAGAAAAATCACTGTTGTTCGATACGAGTGAATCATTACTTTCCATTTATTGATCTAAAACCCGCTAATAAAGTAACAACCTTAATTCGAATTCCATTCTAGATCTATATTCAATTAGACATGGAGAATCTATATATTCGATGGAGCTTTTATTCCTTGGGCAATAACGAAACGATTCCAACTGTTAATTGCCACAATAGCCATGATAATTTCTCCAATTTGTTTATGATTGAAGTAATTTGTGAGTTCCTTATAGGCGTCATCAGATACTTTTTGATGAGGTAATGTTGTCAACTCTTCAGTTATTTGTAATGCAGCTCTTTCTTCATCCGTATAAAAAGTACTGTGTTTCCAGCCACTTAAGCCAAGCATTCTTTGATCTGTTTCTCCATTTTTACGAGCTTCTTTAGTATGCATATCTATACAGAATCCGCACCCATTCAACTGTGATGCCCTAATTAAAATCAGGTCAATAGTTATTCGAGGTACGCTCACTTTCTCTAAATACTTGTCAAACCCCATCATTGTTTCCATCGCTTGCGGGTCTTCCATCATTACATTTACTCTTTCCATAAATAATTCCCCTCTCAGAATGATTTTTCGCATACTATATACCAGAGGACCTAATTTGCGGTACTTTTCAATTACGTTTGATACATCACATGATGCATATTATATTAGTTGATGATCCTTCACTTCATCAACATCACCTCCAGAAATGATTTTTATGACCATACACTAAATAAAGAACTTTCTAAATGGTCCTATTTTGCTTCTCGTTAAAACCTGCAGGCTTATCTCCAACTAAACCCAACAAAAACATTTGAGAATAAGCAAAACCTTGATACGTTTTTGAAACAATTGATGGAACTGTCAGTTCAAGATCCAGATAAGTACTTAGTACTAATTGTGAGAATTGTTTTTGATCGGTCAAGGAATATTCCTGGAGTTGATTTGCAAACTCCTTACTAACATATTCTCTGCCTCCTAACACTTGTTGTAATTCGTATCCTGCCATATATAGCTCAGCAGCAACCTCTTCGTCAGGTTTTTGATGTTTAGCTACATAACTTGAAATCCAGTCACGTATTAATGTGGAGGTATCTTTGTTATTTTCCTTAGCAACTTGTTGAAAACGTTCTTTTAAATCTTTTGATATACGTACTTGCAAGCTTGTATTCATTTGGCTGTTAACTCCTTTAATATAGTTAAAATCATTATAAGTTATTAGCAATTACAATGTCAATACAATGTATTGACAAACAATCCACATTGGAATTTATCCATTCACCAATAAACGAACTTATTTTTTAGAGCTCTGGAATCTTTAAGCATAAAAGAACATGATTCTAACAATTAAAGAAGAAAGCTGTTTCCTTTTATAACTTCTTATCTATATAGAATATTCATTCACTACTTCTTTTAAGAAAAGCAACTATACCTTGCTCTTAGCGTTACTGATATCAATTTTATATTTTATAACCAAGATTTCCAGCTAATCTAGCCAACCCTCCAAGAAATATTTTCTGGATAAACCTAGGCGGACCCTTAAGGTAACCATCAATACATTCCCAAGCAACTCCAAGCCAGAGTGGATTACGCGGTATCCCATTTTTTGTTAGTTTTCCTTCACACTCTAATTTGTGCATTAGAACGAACATTTTCCAATGTTGCCCCGGTGGACGAATTTCGTGAATGACTTCTAGATTACCATCACTTACATTCCAAAACTGATGAACTTGATTGGGAAGAATGATTATTTCTTCTCCAGCCTCAAGCGTTATTTCTTGTCCATCCACTAAAAAGCGCATTCTTCCTTTTATAATTATAAATTTTTCTTTCAACAAAGGATGAGAGTGCGCCCCATTAACTGCTCCTTGTTGTGTCATTCGGTGTCCTAATGTTATATATTCCCCGTCTTCATCCTGGCCTGCCTGCAGAAAAGTAACAGTTCTTCCATCTGGATAGACAAGTTCCTTCCCAATTTCAACAGTGTCTCTAACTTTAAACTTTTCGGGCATTATTTTTTCCTCCCGCCTTTGATTATCAAAATCCAAAATGAGAAAAATATTACGAACATATACAGACGTTTGAATAGGAGCTTAATAATAAAGCTAATCATTAAAAACTACATCAACTTACTACAATTCATATTGTAATCGCATTCATTTTCTTCCACTATCATTTACTAAGGTATACCAGGTAAAACATATTCACTTTACTATTTAAATAGAAGCAGAACGATTTGGTAATCCATTACTAGAGTCGATTTGTAAATATACAAATAACTCCTAAACTAATCATCCTTCTAAAGGTTACATCCAAAAATATTTCTATAAATATGGAAACACAAAAGAATTTTGAGCATTCAAAGCATCAATAATCATTTTTCGATAAAAAATTTTTAATAACCTTGGTAAATTCATCTGGTCTTTCTTTTTGAGGCCAATGTTTGCACCCTTTCATTAGATAAATCTCCGAGCCTTGTATACTTTCATGTGCATGTTCTGCATATTCAACTGGTACACTAGTATCATCAGTCCCATGTACAATTAATGTTGGATTTTTTATTTCAGAAAATCTGCCCGCCAAATTCGTACGAAGTCCGTTTTTTGTTATTTCACTTCTTTGAAATGAAATAAAGGCCTTTCCCGCATCGGGAGCCTTTAAAACCTCCTGTACCTCATCCACGAGCTCTTCAGATAACTGATCAGGATCTCCAATCAAACTATTTAACAGTGTCCATTTCACAAATGCCCTGCTTTTACTGGACAATTTATAAGATAGTTCGTTGAAGAAAGTTTTGGTATACCAATAGGAAAGACGATGAGATGGCAACTTGTTGAAAATTCCCCACGCATCTACTAATATTAATTTTTCTACTAACATTGGATAATCCAACGCAAACTTGAGAGATATTCCTCCGCCAAGTGATAAACCAGTCAAACTAACTTGTTCTAGATTCAAGGCATCCATAAATTGTTTCAAAAATTCTGTATAAAATGATAGAGAATATTCTAAATCAGGTTTATCACTCATTCCATACCCAGGTAAATCGGGGGCAAATACACGATTTGTTTCAGACAAAGGTCCTATTATTTCACCCCAAGATATAGAGGCGGAATCCACTCCAGCACCATGCAAAAGAATAACAGGTGGACCTGTATCGCCAGCTGTAAAGCATTGAACTTTGATATCATTTATGATTAATTCCATCGTATTTATTGATGAATTACTTTGCATCTTCTTTGACTCCTTCCTATCCATGATTTATCCCGATAACCCGATCAATACAAAGTTCAATAAGTTCCTTTAACGATTTATCTTGTTTGTGTAGCCATAGCATGACTGCTCCTAAAATAGAAGCTTGCAACAAATAGGATGTTTCTTTTACATTTATTTCTGCAATCTCTCCTTTGTCTATACTAGCTTGAAGAATCCTTTGTACCTCATTATCAATTAGTAAATTCCTTTCTTGCGAAATAGCATGCAACTCTTGGTCCTGTACTCCTTCTAAATAGATAGCTATCATACTCATTAAGGAAGTAGCATCATCATTTTCAGCAGACCAGTAAGTCAAAAAATTCCGTAACGTATCAATATTGGTTTCCTTTAATTGATTCTCTTCAACAACTAATCTTGTTCGTTCCAATGCATATTGAAAATAGCTGAGTATCAACCCTTTTTTTGAACCAAATCGCTTTGACAAGATCGCTGTAGAAACATTCGCTTCTTTTGCGATTTTTTCTAATGACAATTTTGAATAACCATGCGTAGCAATTGCAGTATAAAATCCTAAAAAGATTTGTTCGTCACTATATTTAATTGGGCGCATATCATATCCTCCATTAGTAAGTGATTATTCATTTACTAATATATATATATCATCTTTAAAAGTCAATCATTTCATGATAATGTCAAATTTCACGGGTAGATGTATATCTTTTGAAATAAAATTAATTGTAATACTAATTTATCCACAGAGTAAAAAGGTTACTGCTGCACAAGAATAGATTATATTAATGGATTTTATTGAGATAATCATTCAAATGTTTATTAAATTCATCGGGCTGGCATAAATTACTTGGATCAAAAGAATCTTCTATATAAATCAGTTTTGAATCAGGTAAAAGCTCATGAATTTGTTCCATCCATGACGAAGGCATTTGTTTGCCGCTTAGAAGCAGGACCGGACAATGAATATTCGGTAAAAACGTTGTATAGTTAATACGATTAATATAAAGTCTTTGTTTAGTTACCTCATTTCTACGGATAGATCGCATTATTTGTTGCATTTTATTTGCCGCTTGTGGCCATTTTTTATAACTCCCCGCTGTCATAGCGGCTAACCACTTTCTGGGAAGATAATACATCGGAATAGCTGAATAAGCTGCTATAACCCGCATTACACCCATTGACTTCATTCTAGTGTCACAAAAACTATCTACAATCACAAGACCCTTAACCTTATTTGGAAATAACAAGGCAAACTTTTGACAAAACACTCCCCCATAAGATACACCAATGAATACTGCACTCTCGATATTAAGTTGGTTCATTAGTTCATAAATATCATGACATTGTACGTCCATCACCTGATTTGAAGAAACACCATTTAAACTTCCTGACCTTCCATTTCCTCTCAATTCCGGAATAATGACTTGATACGCCGTTTCGAAATATTGCTGCTGAGGTTCGTACATATTAATTCCTGCTCCAAGACCCGGAATAAAAAAGAGCGACGTTCCTTTTCCTGTGTATTGATAGTAAACCGTCGTTTCATTTACTTGAGTTTTTGGCATCAGTTGTTTTCTCTCCTCTCTTCATTAGCCTAAAAATAGTTGAGGTTATTATTCATCCATTTTCACTAGTTTTGGGATTGCCTTCAGTATCCATTAACTTAATTTGAATTTATCCAGTTTTAAGATTGTTATCTTCTTCTGAATTCACTCCTTTTTCTAAACTCGCATTTTTCTGAGGTACACAGTCCAATATTTCATAGTTGTTGAATCTTTAAGGGAGTCAAGTGTAACATTTTTCTATTTTCTTTCCAATTAACATCAAATGATACTTTAATTGTTAGCTAATATTTCGTTTTAGAAATCAAACTTTATTACTGTCCTACTCTGAAAAATAGATTCAGCATCATTGTGTGGAATTCATTAAGTTAAGAAAGGTTAAAACACAAAAGGTGTAAAAAACATTTGACAATCATTTTATCTTATTATACAATCCAAGTGTAAAAGATGTTTTACAATGATTGGGGTGGTATTTATATGCAAAACCGAATAAAAGCGTATCGAGAAAAGAAAAATATCTCACAAGGAAAATTAGCAGATTTATGTAATGTAAGCAGACAAACAATTAATGCGATTGAGAATAATAAATATGATCCCAGTTTAAAATTAGCCTTTGATATTGCGAAAATCCTAGCAGTTAAGGTTGATAATCTATTTTTGAGTGAGGGAGAGATAAAAAATGAGTAAGAGGGTTGAAATAAGTGTATTTAGTATTGTTACTCTAGTTGTATTAGCAAACATCATTTTTAAAATTACTACGGGGAAAAATATTGAATTTTTCGAAATAATGGCAATGAGTGTATTCTCTATGTTTTTATTGTATGCCCTGACATGGGGGAATAAGGAAGAGAAGAATGGTATTTTCCAAGATGAAGAACTGGGAAAAAGAATTACAGTGATTGCGTCGAAAATAAGTTACACCATTTTATATTTCGTTATAATGATAGCTGTGCTTGCTGACAAAATAGTAAACGGTACAAGTAATGTATTTTTATTAGCTGTATTCGTTTCAGCTATGATAATCTTTCCTTTGGTTCAATATTTAGTTTCCAAAAAGTATAAGTAATTAATTGATATTCAGGGTTTTTAATAATTAACATCAAGAATTGTAAGAAATTAAAAATGTAGTTTATATTTCTGGTTAGATATACTTTCCTACAATACAAAGAGGCTTTCATTAAATGAATGACATGCGTTTGGTGAAAGCTTCTTTTATCAATCTTCAAGGATGACCGTGAATTTATTATCTTCTTTATCCTATGAAGCGTGAATTCCTCATATTGAATTGTATATTTATCAACACTAAATAAGTTTCATAAATTACTCCAACTTTTTTTGTTATAATAGCTTCTGCGTCGTTTGTTATTCTAACCTACGCTTTAATGGTAATCATCGAAATAGTAGGCACCATTGATTATTTAAGTATTTTAACACCTTTCCAATATTTTAAAGGGCCTATACTTCGTAAGCGGGAAATAATAGACCGCATTCTATTATAACGGAACTACCTCTATACTTGGATTTAACAAGTAATAGGAGGTAGTGTTTTCATGAAGGAAAACCCGATTGTTCCCGTAACGATCCCAGCATCAACTTCCTCTACGCCTGTAAATCCAGTAGCGGAAGTTTCTTGTCATTCTCTACAGCTAACAATTTTTGAAGGTTGTCAGGAATCTTTGGCAGTTGCCTTGATAAAGGAGGTGTGCCACCATGCTGGTTGACTTCTCCCAGATGAAAAATTGTTATTTAGTCTGTGGCTATACAGATCTTCGCAAAGGCATTGATGGTCTGGCTTCCGTAATCACCAGTCAATTTCAATTAGATATTTTAGATGAATCTGTTTTCCTATTCTGCGGGAGAAGGACGGATCGATTTAAAGCTCTCTGGTTTGATGGAGAAGGTTTTTATTTACTTTATAAGCGATACGATCAGGGAAAGTTAACTTGGCCGCGTTCGCAAACCGACGTTGAAAAACTGACACCAAAACAAATCGAGTGGCTGTTTGACGGTTTTTCCATCTATCAAAAACAAAAAATTCAACCTGCCAAATTAGGTGTCCTCACTTAATCATGGGGGAGAGAAATTTTTTTAAAAATTTTTTCTTCCCTTTTTGATAAAGTGTGGTACGATAAAAGAAATTATTTGGACACAGGGGGTGAATACGTTGACAGAATTGGAAAAGAAGCTGATGAAACAAATCGAACATTTGACAATTCAAAATGAAAAACAAGCAAAACAAATTGAACAGCTGATTAACCAGCTGACCAATATGAATCGTCGACTATTTGGAACATCATCCGAAAAGAATCCTTAAGGTCAACTCTCCTTCTTCGAAGAAGACAATAATTCCCCTTTTAGCGAGGCAGAGCAACCTGCAGACAAAGCCGTTGAAATAGAGACCATCTCTTATCAGCGAAAAAAATATCAAGGGCAGCGGGCCGATATCACAAGAGACTTGCCTATCGTGGTGGAAGAACACACTCTTCCGTCCGATAGCCAGGTCTGTTCGTGCTGTGCCAGCCCATTAAAACATCTTGGGAAGCGAGAAGCTCGAACGGAGTTAGAGTTTATCCCAGCTCATTTAGTAAAACATGTACATTATGAACATGCTTATGAATGCTTAGCCTGTAAGAAAACCGGTCAAAATCACATTCTCCGACAAAAAGCACCGGAACAAGCCTTAGCTAAAAGTTTAGCTGGACCGAGCGTGTTAGCCTGTAATCTCTATCAAAAGCTGGAGATGAGTATTCCTTATCATCGTCAGGAAAAAGAATGGGCAAGATATGGATTGAAGGTTTCCCGGCGAACGTTGGCAAACTGGGCGATTCGAAGTTCCGAAGAATGGCTGGAGCCATTGTACCAACAAATGAGAGAAAAATTACTTCTAGAACCTGTGCTCTCCGCTGATGAAACGACCTATCAAATTTTACGCCGGGCAGACGAAAAGTCAGCTACAGCCGATGCGAGGATATGGTTATTTCGAACAGCGGAAGCCGCCGAACATCCCATTATTCTCTACCATTCTTCCGAGACGCGCCGGTTTGAAGTAGCAGAAACCTTTCTCAAAGGATTTCAAGGACTTCTTCATTGTGATGGATATTCCGTCTATCAAAAATTAGAAGATGTGCAGCTTCAAACGTGCTGGGCGCATGTTCGGAGAAAGTTTTTAGAGACCAATGATTCAAATGGACAAGGCGCTGTCGGCGTCCATTACTGTGACCAGCTTTTCAAGCTGGAAAGGCAATGGAAAGATTTATCTCCAGAGGAACGCCTGCAGCAACGCCAGCTGGAAAGCAAGCCGTTACTGAAGGAGTTTTGGGGATGGCTGGACGCTCTCGTTACAATGAAAGGTCCTTTACAAAAAGCTGTGGATTATACACAAAAGTTAAGGGATTCCCTTCAACGCTTTTTAACAGACGGACGCCTTTTCATTAGTAATAATCTCGCAGAACGTTCCATTCGGCCTGTCACCGTCGGACGTAAAAACTGGTATTTTTCAACCAGCGTAGCTGGAGCTCATGCGAATACCATTGGATACAGTGTTATCCAAACAGCTAAAGAAAATGGAATTGATCCGTTTGAATACTTAACCGTTTTATTTACGGAACTTCCCCAGCTTAATATTTTTCAAGACTCGGAACAATGGGAAAACTATTTTCCATGGAGTCCTTATATCCAAGCCAAGGTGAAGCCACTTTCAAAACATATAAAACGAGCATAATAGCCCTAATGGAGCTTCTTTACAAAAAGTTTACTCCTTTTAGGGCTATTTGTCATGGCGTCATATTATTTCCCGCTTACGACTCAATAAATACACGTTTTATTCGGGCCGTCAGTTTTTGTTTACGGTTGGCCCGATCGCTGACAGGACGATTTCTCCACTCATAATAGCCGCTCTTGGAAACACCTAATACTTGGCACATCTTCTCGACACGAAATTCGTGGCGGTGTTTATGGATAAATGCATAGATTACCTCTACTTTTTGGCGAAGATGCCCATTGCCTTTTTTAAGATAGCTACCTCCTCTTCCAAATCACGGATTCGCTTATCTTTTTCATATTCCACTTGATCTTTGGGGCTGCGGTTTCCGCTACCTACAAAACTATCCTCTTGTTCTTCCTTGTACCTGGCTACCCATTTGTGCAGCGTCTGGGGTACTAAGTCTAATTCTCTTGCTACTTCGGTTGCTTTTCTTCCATCTTCCACTACCAATTTTACTGCATATACTTTAAATTCTTTATCATATCGTTTTACCATCTTGGACACTCCTAAAGATTATTATATTTAGTATAAAAATCCCCATTTGGTATGTCCAATTATTAGACTAACATCAATATTAAGGATATTGTTACTTATTGCTTCAATGGCAAAGTTGAACAAACTATCGAAGAAATAAGAAATGACATATATAATGTTAAATATGATGGAGAAGATAGTAAAATAGCCTCCAGACGATTTAGTAATAGTGTTATTAAAGAATTAAATGATGAACAAATAGATAGACTTCAATTACTGTATCCTGAGGATAGAATTGAAGTGAAATATAAGGCTAATAATTCAAGCAGCTTTAAGTCAATTTCAAACGCATCTGCAGGACAAAAAACATCTGCTGTATTAACGTTTTTATTATCTTATGGAAATTCTCCCCTAATTTTGGATCAACCTGAAGATGATCTAGATAACCAATTAATATATGATTTAATTGTAAATAGATTAAAAAGTTCCAAGCAAAACCGTCAGATCATTACAATTACACATAATGCAAACATTCCAGTAAATGGTGATGCTGAGTGGGTAATTGCTTTAAATTCTCAAACGAAAGATATTGAAGTAATGTATGAAGGTTCTATTGAAAATGAAAGTGTTAAAAATGCTATATGCGACATTATGGAAGGTGGAGAAGATGCTTTCAGTTTAAGAGCGAAAAGGTACAACATAACTCACTAAATTAATTCAATCTCTATTCAGATTATCTCTTTGTTTTATCTAAAATTATTGATCTTATAATCTTTCAATATTGTCGAATTAAAATAATGCCACCGAATGACTTTTTATAGTGATATTTATCATAATAAAACCAAGTTATCCACAGAGAAATGTTCCCTACCAAAATCCAATAAAAAAACAAAATTCCCTACCAAAATTTTTTATTGGTAGGGATTTTGGTAGGGAACCATATTATTTTTAATGCATTTTCTACATATTTGAGTAAGATAAATGCCTTTAAATCGGTGTTCCCTCTTCAAATTAAGTTGTATTCTTATTCCCACTCAATCGTAGCCGGCGGCTTAGAAGTAACATCATACACCACTCGATTAATATTATCCACATCATTCACCAAACGCGTCGAAATCTTCTCAAGCACATCCCAAGGAATTCTTGCCCAATCCGAAGTCATACCATCAATAGAAGTTACCGCACGAATCCCAATTGTATGTGCATACGTACGAGCATCTCCCATGACACCAACACTCTTGATGTTCGGCAGGACAGTGAAGTATTGCCAGATATCGCGGTCAAGACCTGCTTTTGCAATTTCTTCACGAAGGATTGCATCGGATTCACGAACGATTTCTAAGTGTTCTTCCGTTACTTCACCCAGGATACGGATAGCAAGTCCCGGCCCTGGGAATGGCTGACGCCAAACGATACGGTCAGGAATTCCTAATTGCGAACCTAATTCACGCACTTCATCCTTGAATAATGTATTTAATGGCTCAATTAATTCAAATTGCATATCTTCCGGCAGACCGCCTACGTTATGATGTGATTTGATGGTTTGAGCTGTTTCTGTTCCACTTTCAATCACGTCAGTGTAGAGCGTTCCTTGCGCTAAGAAATCAATATCCTTTAATTTTGCTGCTTCATCGTCAAATACATAGATGAATTCATTTCCGATGATTTTACGTTTTTGCTCTGGATCGGAAACGCCTGCTAATTTAGATAAGAAGCGGTCCTTTGCATCTACTTTGATAATATTCATCTGGAAGTCTTCTGCAAATACTTCCATCACGTCGTCTGCTTCATTTTTACGAAGGAGACCGTGATCAACAAAGATACAAGTCAGCTGGTCGCCGATAGCTTTATGAATTAAAGCAGCAACAACAGAGGAGTCTACGCCGCCGCTTAATGCGCAAAGTACGTTGCGGTCGCCGACAGTTTCTTTGATCTTTTCTGTTTCCATTTCGATAAAGTTTGCAATCGTCCAGTCTCCTGTACATTTACAAACATCGAAGACAAAGCTGTTTAATAAATCATTTCCATACTCGGAATGACGTACTTCCGGATGGAATTGCACCCCATACATTTGCTTATCAATATCGCTGATAGCAGCAACTGGTGTAGATGGACTTGTTGCATCAACGATGAAAGAAGGTGGTGCAGCTGTAACTTTATCACCATGACTCATCCATACCGTCTGTTTTGTCGGTGTATCTTTAAATAGAGCCGGGCTTTCATTTAATTCGATTAATGCTTTTCCGTATTCGCGGTTTTTGGATGCTTCTACTTTACCGCCAAAATGCAGGGACATTAATTGCATGCCATAGCAAATACCGAGGACAGGAATTCCTAATTCAAAGATTTCCTCATCACAACGGAAGCTGTCTTCGCCATAAACACTGTGCGGTCCGCCGGAAAGAATGATTCCTTTTGGATTCATTTCTTTGATTTCTGCAGCGGTCAGTTTATGTGAATGAAGCTCACTATATACGCCAAATTCACGAATACGGCGTGTGATTAATTGGTTATATTGACTGCCAAAATCTAAAACCAGTACTAATTCATTGTTCTCCATAACTAGACTCCAATCTGTATCTTTTATAGAAAATAGCTTGTAAACTATACGTTCCTTTACCCTGTATTCGAAATACTTTGTCTCACCTATTAAAAAGCCCGGCTTCCACCTTTCTACTTCCTGCAGCTCACGCACACAAAAAATCATAGAAAGGCAGAATCCGGGCAGCATAAGCAAACCTTCTTCTGCCTTCATAGTCGAGTCATTTACGGTGACCCGGTAGAAACTTTCGAACCTTATTTTCGAGGATATACGAAAGGCATATGTCAAACGATAATTTTTCATTATGGGAAGAAATATTCTTACAACGTCTCCCACAGTATTTCCTTTTTCATTCTACTAATTGATACGCCCCGGGTCAAGCCATTATTTGATTGATTAAATTTTTCCATAATTGAATTATTTCCTCTTTTTCACCTGTGAGCCGTTTACTGTAAATCATCCGCTCGTAGATTCTTGTCAGCTTGCTCATTTCCACGGCAAAAAGATGTTCATCCACTCTTCGGGCAAACTCCCTTAAGGTTTCGTCACTTCCTCGTTTGAAGCCTTTTTTACCTGTAAGCTTTAACAGGTAGAGATAGGCTTCCTGGAATGCCGTCTCGTCAAAATGGTTTTCCAGCTTTCTTTGCAGGAAATAAATCCGTATCTCTCTTCGCTTTATATAAAGGGCAAGTAGAATCAGCAACAGAACAATCCCTATTCCAATAAGGATATAACCTGTTAATGCAGAAATCCCTGTCTCTTCATCGGAAGCAGCTGTATCTTCTTCCTGATCTTCCGCTTCATCTGTCTCTTCTTCGTCTTCTGCGCCTTCTTCCTGGTCTAATTCTGGTGCTTCGAGCGGTTCTTCTTCCTCTGGCAAAGGATAGTCATTTTCATCGACATCCGCTTCGAAGTCAGCCATATTGGTGAAGCCTTGTGTCGGTTCAAATGGCACCCAGCCTACCTCTGGAAAATAGACCTCTACCCAAGAGTGAGCATTGCTGTTGGCAACTTCATTCACATGCGTTTGTTCTTCTGCATTGGAATCGATTCGTTCTCCACTAGTGAACCCTTTCGCCCATCTAGCAGGAATCCCTTCTGACCGGAGCATCACAACCATGGCGGTAGAGAAGTTATCACAATAGCCAATCTGCGTCTCAAATAAAAATTGGTCGACATAGTCCTCTTCTTCTCTTGGCCTTGGAATATCTGTTGTCTGGTATTCAAAGCCATTTGCACTGAAATAACGCTCGATTGCGCGTGCTTTATCGTATCTTGTTTCATGATTTTCTGTTATTTCTGCGGCTAAATCTCCCACTCTTTCCGGAAGATCATCCGGCAGCTGTGTGTAACGGTCCCGGACTTCTTCAGGATCCTGTTCAGAGTTATTCTGCAGTGCTTCGATATCAAAGGATGGACTCTCATAGTTTATTTCATAAGCTTCCAGCGTACTGTCCTCTCCATCCCGTATCGTTTCGATCCCCTCCATACTTTCATCAAGGTGAAAATCAACCGGTTCCTCTGTTCTAATAGAGGAGACACCATAAGGATAGACGACCTTTGGCAGCCGGTTACTTCCCGTAAAAGCAATCTGTGTCTCTAACGTTTCTGTCTCGACACTGTCCTCGAAGGTAGATAGGGTAATCTGCCCGCCTGTCTGATGCAGAAGGTTTCGATCTTGCGAAGTCTCCCATCCCTTGCCTGTATAGACATCCTTTGTTTCAATCCGCCAATAATGATCCTCTTCTACGGTCGCTTCAAAAAGAACTGTATCATCCTGGACAAAGGAGCCGCCAAGCTGGGAATCATCTTCTCCATATCCAACCCGTCCAGTTCCGACGCCGCTATCTCCTATGTTATCGGCTGCCCCCTGCAAAAATGGCAGCGGGTCCGGCCATTGCGGTTCTGCTTTCGGTGCTTGATATCCAATAATACTTACGATTGCTACGACAAACACAAGCGGCAGCAGCCAATATTTTAATCGTTCGCCGACAGAAATAGGAATTCGTTTATTTTCAATCTCCTTACTCAAGCTGGACATTCCGAGTGCAATAAAGGAAATAATGAAAATACGGACGATTGCCGCAGCGCCTTCGTATACCGTAAATGTATCCAAAATGCCGATATAGACAAAGGTCAACAGAATAAATAAGATAATATTTTTCATTCTGACAAACCAGTAATAAAGCAGATAGCTCATCAGCCAAATGAGCACCAGGAATAATAGACTTCTGAAAAAGTTGGTAAGCATATACCAGTCGCCTGAAAACATCAACTCCATATTATACATGACTTCCTGGAGGACTTCTCCTGCCCAGTTCAGGTCTAAAAAGCTTGTCTCAAAGTAAAGCATATGGACGATAAAAAGCAATCCCAGTCCTTTTACAGGGATACTAATCAGCCAATGCAGCTGAAAATAAGAAATAAAAAAGCAGTACAGCGCGAATAATACAAAAACACCAATATTGGTTTCCGAAATATCCCCAAGCGGATAGAGCCATTCTAAGAAAAGGCAAAATCCTGCAATATATAATAGTAGTGTATGCAGCGTTTTTACTTGTTTTTGGGTCTTTATCATTTAAAAATCACCTCAACCGGATCCGCTGCAAGCTGTTCCATACTTAATTGCTGTACCGCTATCCCGGAAAATCGCAAAGGCTCAAGCAGATGCTTCTCCGTGTCCGGCAGGACTTTCTCTGGATAGATATAAATAATCGATAAATGCTTCATACGCTGTCTGGCTTCCTGGATAGCCTGCACAAATTGGGGATCTATGGATGTTACAATCAAAAAGATAATATCCGCTTGATGGAAATGAGCCATTTCTTCACGAAAACGGATGGAAAAAGAACCTTCCTGTTCCCCTCTCGCTGTCAGAAGATAATGCTTCATCCGCTCCATTTGTTGCTCACTTTGTCCCAGCTCAAATACATGCGGCCTCTCGCCAATAGAAAGAAAGCTTGTCTGATAATCTTTCTTTGCTATTTTTTCTATAAAAGATAAGCTCATTTCAATTGATGCTTCATAGATAAGTTCATTTTTATTCCCGTTCATAAAATTATCATGAACCAGCAAGATATCCATGCTTTTCTCCCGGTCAAATTCCTTGGTCATCATCGTTTGTTTTCTTGCTGTCTGTTTCCAGTCAATCCATGCAAATCGGTCCCCTGGAGCATATTCCCTGGCTCCGGAAGCAACGGTCGTATTCATATGCTGTAATTGGTTGGATAGCACTCCGCCCTGCTCGTAGCTTTCCATATCACTCACTAAACGAAGCTCATGCTCATAAGGATAGACAGCGAATGTATTTTCCACCTGAAAATCGCGGCTTTTCTTAATAAAACCAAATATATCACCTGTTTGGATCGTTACTTTATCCAGTACATGCTCTCCGCGCGGCAGGGATTGTATCGAATAACTGAATGTAAAATTTCTGCGGAATAGAGGAAATAACATACGTATCAGTCTGCGAGAAACTGTCATTTGTCCTGAAGCCTGAGAAGAAAGGTATTTCGCCTTCTTTGTATCTTCCTTCATTAAAGACTGGGGAAATTTTTCTTCAAATGTACAATATAATAAAGGAAAAGGCAGCTTCCGTTTTAAATGCACCTTCACAACGATTTCATCTCCCGCCTGACATACCGGATTCTCGATTTCCCGGTAAATCTGCCACGCACGCAGTGGATAGCTGGCAAAGAGGAGCTGGTAGATGCCGATTGGCAAGTAGCCATAAAATAAAAACCAGCTGACAAATCCTCCCTGGAACATGGCATAGCAGAAGAGAATAACAATGAGTGTCAAAACGCCAAGACTGCGAAGGATAATCCGGAGATTCTCCTTCATTCTCCAAAGCCTTTCTTAATCGGGATATGAGCAGACTGTATAATAGAATCAAGAATTTCCTCACTTGATTTGCCTTGATATCGCGCTTCTGCTTTCAGCATCACCCGATGAGATAACACAAATCCTGCCAGATACTTCACATCATCCGGGATAACATAATCTCTTCCTTCGATATACGCATACGCTTTGGAGGCTTCCATTAAAGCAAGTGACCCTCTCGGACTCACGCCTAAATAAATCGAAGGGTGTGATCTCGTGCGCGTAACGATATTTAAGATATATTGCTGGATCGTTTCGTCTATATAGACACTTTTGGCTTCTTCCTGCGCCAGCAATAATTCCTCCTGCGACATCACTGCCTGGATTTCTTCAATCGGATGATGGCTTTTATTTCTCGCAAGCATTTCTAACTCGTCCTCATAGGTTGGATAGCCCATGCGCAATTTTAATAGAAAGCGATCGAGCTGCGCTTCTGGCAACGGATAGGTTCCTTCATATTCAATCGGGTTTTGAGTCGCCATCACAAAGAAAGGACTATTCAACCGTCGTGTCTCTCCGTCTACAGTGACGCTCTTTTCTTCCATCGCTTCCAGCAAGGCGGATTGTGTCTTGGGAGACGTCCGGTTAATTTCATCTGCTAGAAGAATATTTCCAAAAATCGGTCCTTCCCGAAACTCAAATTCTAGTTCTTTGGGATTGTAAATAGACACCCCTGTCACATCCGACGGCAGCAGGTCTGGTGTGAATTGAATCCGGCTAAAATTACAATTGACTGATTTTGCTAATGTGCGGACCAGCATTGTTTTCCCTACTCCGGGCACGTCCTCCAATAAGACGTGACCTTCTGTTAATAAGGCTACTAAACTCAATTTGACAATTTCTTCTTTACCAAAAATAACGTCATTGATATTATTTAACACATCTTGAATCTGTATATTTTCTGCTAACTTTTCCTGTTCCATCATCACCCTCCTTATCTTCCTGAACCTTTCTGCCTTTCATGTTACTATATTAGGAAGCATATTGAAACGAAATGCATTCCAAAGATTTAGTTATCTCTTATTATGGTCAAATGATAGAATGAATATTCAACTTAGATGGTTTAATCCCATTCTATTTTTTATAAGAATCTTTCAGTTAAGAATGAGAGGTTCCCACTGAATGAAATTTCACTTAATACGTTCACCTTACATTTTGAACTATCCCCGCTTATCAACCTTATAGGTTGCTTGAAGCGAGAGATTCCTAAGAACACCAACCCATCGGTCAGTTATAGATTAGGCTATCCCCACAGTCCCTGCGGTTAATCGCAATGCTTCCTTACGAAGATTCCTGCTTGCGTTAACATCTCTTTGATGATGACATTGGCAGATGTCACACGTCCATGCACGCAAAGCGAGATTTTTAACGTCTTGGTTTTGATGTCCACAATGAGAACACAGCTGACTGGATGGATAGTTTTTAGCAACCTTAACAATCTGTTTTCCATACCAAGTCGCTTTATATTCCAACATGGCTTGGAACACTGACCAGGATACGTCGCTAATTAATTTCGCAAGATTACGATTTTTCAGCATCTTTTTCACGGACAAATCTTCTATTCCGATGATATCGTGGTTTTTGATTATCTCGGCGGAGATCTTATTTAACATGTCTTTTCTTTTATTAGCAATTTTTTCATGAATCCGGGCTACTTTTCGTTTTTGTTTCTGCCAATTTGCTGATCCTATTTGTCTTCTGGACAGAATCACCTGCGCTTTTGCTAGTTTCTCTTCTAATGTCCGGAAGAATCTTGGGTTTTCATACACTGTTCCATCGGAAAGGGTTGCAAAGTCTGTTAATCCGACATCAATGCCAACGGATGTACCAGTCTTTTCATGAGGATCAACTTCGGCTTCAACTAATATCGAAACAAAGTATTTACCGGCAGGGTTGCGTCGGACTGTTACATTCATAATGCGGCCTTCCACTTCACGACTTTTAGCCATACGAACAAGCCCTAGCTTGGGCAGTTTGATATGTTTATCGAATACGGCAATATTTCCATTGACATATTTCGTGGTATACGATTGAACAGGGTTCTTCTTAGATTTAAAACGAGGTGCCCTCTTCTGTTTCTTGTAATAACGGGTATAGGAATCGTTCACATTTTCCACGGCTTTTTGAAGAGCAATGCTATCTGCTTCTTTGAGGAAGGGATAGTTTTTCTTCAATTCTCGAACCGCTTTGATCGCCTTATTTTTATTGAAAAATTCGCCTTTCCAATTATTTTGAAGAAGCTGCCCATTTTGCACCATTTCATTCACTTTATACCAGTAAATATCTTTTTCTTTTTGTTTTCCTGTAAAATAGTTGTAGACAAAACGGGCACAGCCGATTGTCTTATGGATGAAAGTGATTTGGTTTTTGTTTGGATAGATACGAAAACGAAACGTTTTTTTTACTTTCATAGTCCTTTACCTCCTCCTGTCTATTATATCAGAAAAAAGATAGATTCGGAACGTTTGTTCGTTTTATTATTGGTCAATCAGGATGCCAAAAACTTCTTATCGGCAGGCGATCCATCTCCCCCTTATCGCTTTGATTATACCTTTCACGCGCTTGAAGAGAGAGTTTTCTCGCCTGTTTTGATAAATGTGAACTTTATGTCAACGAATTACGCTGTCATTTTCAACATGCAAAAAGAGCAGCCGGGGTTTCTTCCTCAGCTGCCCTTCCTTTTAATAAAATCAGATTTCCCGAAACCTTCCTACCATAAAGCAAGGCGCTGCTTCGAGGCTGGTTCAGGATACACTGTATCGATTTGCTTCAAATCCTGCTCTGTTAGTTCCATTTCCGCTGCTTTTATGTTATTCACAACATGATCCGGATTACTGGATTGCGGGATAGCAATCGTTCTTCCATTCCGTATCGACCAGGCTAATAGAATTTGGAATACGTCTGCCTCGTGTTTTTCTGCTAGATCCTTTAACACCTGCTGTTTCGTTAAATTCGCTCTGAAGCTGTCGCCGCGGTCAATTGGAGAATAAGCTATCACGGGCATGTTATGCTGAGCCATCATCGGCACTAAATCAAATTCGATACCTCTGTTTGCGACATTATAGCGTACTTGATTCGCTTTGCAGTTATCCCCGCCCGGTAAATGAATCACATGCTCCAAATCGTCCACGTCTAAATTAGAAACGCCCCATGCTTTGATTTTGCCTTGATTTCTTGCCTCCTCTAAAGCTTCTACTGTTTCTTTAAGTGGAACCTCTTCTTTCCAATGCAGTAAATATAAGTCGATATAATCGGTTTCTAATCTTTTTAAACTATTATCCAAGCTGACTGGCAAATCTTTTTTTGATGCATTCGACGGAAGAACTTTTGAAATAAGAAATAAATCTTCCCGGGCGTAAGGTTTTATAGCGCTTCCAACTAACTTCTCCGCATTCCCGCTGCCGTACATTTCAGCCGTATCAATCAATTGCACACCCTGATCAATCCCGGTACGGATGGCCTGTACTTCTTGATTAAATGTATCCGCCTTGTCTCCCATGTTCATGGTGCCTAAACCAATCGGCAACACTTCTCTGCCGGCAATTCTTACCTTTTTCATTGCGCTTCACTCCTTTTTTAGAATCTGCTTTCTATGTCTGTTCCACTCTGAGAGCAAAATGAAACGCAAAAGAGGCGGTATCGAGAAAATAACGAGTTTTACACCTTTCTTTTAAAACATTAAAGCGCCCCAACGACTGGATGAGGAATATACAAATCTTCCAGATAGTCCATAGGCAGAATGGTTGCATTCGAACCAATCCAGGTTTTCTCCTTCAATTCAATGGGTTTAAGGTACATCGTTCCCCGGTTTAACGGATCATAGTCATTATTGATAGTTGCGAACACAACATTATGCCCGATTAAGCTTCCATCACCGATAATGATTTGTCCCTGATCTTGAAAACGGCATCCCGAATTTATGAATACATTTTTCCCGATGCTTATGTTCTTTCCAAAATCGGAGGTAAACGGTAGAAACAAGGAAAAACTTTCATCTAATTCTTGGCCGGTAATCTAGGACATCTGCTGTCTGATTTCTTCATTGGTATACACGCCATTATTTAATATGGCACATAATCGCTTCGTTTCATCTGATACGGCCACCATTGCCTTATTGACTTCTGAACCGCCATGAATCACACCTTCTTCTGCCATTTGTGATAACAATTCCTCTAATTCCATGTGGATCGTTCCCTTCCAGCTGTATTTCTATTTCATTCACTATTTTAAGAAGGCACTGTCATAACCTTCATGCTCATCCAATCTTACTTCCATTTAAACATAGCGGCTAATGCTTTTCCATGATTTTATAGTGACTTCGTTCTACCATTTCCAGGGTGGATAAGTAAAATGGAACAGTTATTAAAATAATAAACAAATTAAAAAACCATGAAAAGCTGTCACACTCTTCATGGTTTTCAATTTATCCGTAATGAATCGGTCCGTTTGGTCCAAGCGGAATACCAAGCCACATCCAAACAACCAGCATGATTGTCCAGCCTATCAAGAAGAAGATAGAGTATGGAAGCATGGTTGATACGAGGGTTCCAATTCCCATTTTCTTATCATATTTCTGGGCAAAGGCAATAATTACTGCAAAGTATGTCATCAATGGCGAGATAATATTTGTTGCTGAATCAGCAATACGGTATGCCATCTGTGTAAATTCCGGTGCATAGCCAAGCTGCATCATAATCGGAACAAATACGGGAGCCATCATGGCCCATTTTGCAGATGCACTTCCAATAAAGATATTGATAAATGCAGCAATCAGAATAAACAACAGAATTAAGCCAATTCCGCTGAAGTTTACACTGTCTAAGAATTCTGCTCCATAAACACCAATTACCAGTCCCATATTGGTTTCATTAAAGTAAGCGACAAATTGACCTGCTGTAAAGGCAAGGACGATAAACATCCCCATTGATGCCATCGTATCGCTCATTTGTGCTGCAACATCTTTATCACTTTTAATTTCTTTGGTTATCAAACCGTAAACAAGTCCTGGGATTAAGAATAAAATAGCGATAATCGGTACAAGGGAATCCATAAATGGTGACATGATAATCCCGTCTAATCCAGGGTCTTCTCCACGCAGCGGCGCATTAGAAGGGATAACCAGCAATGCCGCGAGTACAAAAGAAACAACAAACGAAACTGCTGTCCAAATAAGTCCTTTTTTCTCTATTGCTGTAATTCCTTTTATGTCTTCCGTTGCTTCTCCTTTATACGTACCCAGCCGAGGCTCCACAATTTTTTCTGTTACCCAGCTGCCGATAAGGGTGAGTATTACCACTGATGCGGCAATAAAACCGTAGTTCATGGCAATATTCATTTGCTCTGCATAGGCAGGGTCAATAATAGCAGCTCCGGCAATGGTCATTTCTCCAAGCATCACATCTGTTCCGGATAAGAATAAGTTCGCACTGAAACCGCCAGATACGCCGGCAAATGCTGCCGCAAGACCTGCTAATGGATGGCGTCCAAGCGCCGCAAAAATTAATGCACCCAATGGAGGTAAAACAACATAGCCTGCATCAGAAGCCACACTGGACATTACCCCCGCAAAAACGATACCTAATGTAATAAAGCGGTTCGGGATTGCCAATACAAACCCGCGCAGCAACGCACTAATAAGGCCTGTCCGCTCTGCTACCCCGATTCCAAGCATCGTAACAAGTACTACACCAAGCGGCGCAAATCCGATAAAGTTATCGGTCATACTGCCAAAAATATATTCAATCCCCTCTGCATTCAGAAGATTCTTAATTTCCACCGCTTCTCCTGGATCGCCAGGGTTTTCAACACTTATATTAAATGGCTGTAATGCCGCAGAAAGGACTAAAACCAGTAAGGCCAAAATGGCAAATAATGTAGCCGGGTGCGGCAATTTATTTCCGACCACTTCCACAAAATCTAAAAATCGTTGAAATGGATTCTTTTTCTCTTTAGACATATTGTCGCTCCTCTCTTTTTGTAAATCGATAATATTCTGACTAATAAAAGGCCTAGAGAACGGTTCTCATTATACATAGATTAATCGATAATGAAAACCCTTTCCGCAAAAGTAATAAAAGTAACATTAGGTATAATTTTATGAATACTGTATTTATTATCAAGGAGGCCTTCTGTAGAACGGTCTTAACATTTCGTTTAATATGCTATCCTGCAGCATGAAAAACCGAATGTAAGGTACCCATTCGGTTTTCATATTTACTCTTATTGTTATGATTAAGAAAGCAGCTTATCTGATTTCGCTGCTTGCAGCGCCTGCTCAAAATCATGGATTATATCATCGGTAGCTTCAATACCGCAGGAAACACGGATAAGCCCTTCCGGTATACCAAGGGCTGCACGCTCCTCTGGTGTGCATTCCACATGGCTGGTTGTTCTTGCCGGTCCTACTGTTGTTTCCACTGCCCCTAAGTTCGCAGCACGATGGGCAAACTGCAGCTTTGGAAGTACTTTTCGAACTGTATCGATGCCTCCCTTTACAGAAAAGCTCAGCATGCCGCCAAAATCATCCATCTGCTTTTTAGCAATATCATGATTGGGATGGTCTGGCAAGCCGGGATAAAATACATCCTCTACGATATCCTGTTTTTGAAGGTATAATGCCAGCGCCATCGCATTTTTACATTGCTCACGAACACGAAGATGTAATGTTTTCATACCACGGAGGACTAAATAAGCAGCCATGGGGTCCATTGTAGCACCATTGATTTCCCGATAATGGAAAATAGGCTCAATCAGCGCTTTCCTGCCACAGACGACACCCCCTAAAGCATCGGCATGCCCTCCCAGAAACTTGGTCGCACTGTGGATAACAAGATCTGCTCCAAGAGCCAGCGGACGTTGATTCATCGGTGTTGCAAACGTATTATCCACAATCACTAATGCGCCCGCTTCCTTCCCTGCCTTAGCCATCCGTTCAATATCGGTTATTTTTACAGTTGGATTCGTAGGCGTTTCTAAATATAAAATTTCACAGCCTTTGTTTATCTCTTTCTCCATTTCTGCCATATTTCCTGTATCGCATAAATGAACTTCAATTTGCTGACGCGGAAGAAATTCGGAAAATATTTTATTCGTTCCGCCATAAGTGTCTTTAATAGAAACAATTCGATCTCCCGGAACTAAAAACGTAGCTAATGTGTTGCTGATTGCTGCCATTCCCGTTGAAAAACTGGTTACCGCTTCTGCCCCCTCCATTTCTTTGATTTTATCTTCAAAGGATTGGACGGTTGGATTCGTATTCCGGCCATAAATATGCCCTGCTTTTTTTCCTGTAGCTACGTCAAACCATTCATCTATATCATCATAATTATAGGCTACGCTCAACACAACAGGCACCTGCGTCGCCCCATGAACCAAATAATCCGCTTCTCCCGCCCAGACCGTTTTGGTCGCCAAGTCAATTTCTTTCTTGTGTGTCATTTTCTCAGCCTCCTATTTTGCCGCCTTCCCTTACCCGGCAGAATTTTCATTTTTGTCTTCCTCTATCTCTTTCATTGGCATGGATTCCTTGACATAAAGATTTCTTGGTACGTTTCCAAATGTTCTGCAGCCTGTTTCTGTCACATAGAAAGACTCGCTGACTTCAAAGCTTTCCCCCTCCGACCAGATGGCAGGAATGAGATGGAATGTCATATTAGGACGGATGATTGTTTTATCCCCTTTTCGAATACTTGCTGTATGCTCCCCCCAGTCTGGAGGATAATTTAATCCCATCGAATAGCCGAGACGTGACTCTTTGAAGACGCCATGTCTCTCTACCGTTTTCCGCCAAACTGCTTCTATTTCCTCACAGGTGACTCCCGGCTTAATAAAATCAAGACATACATGCAAGCCTTCTAAAACAATAGATGATAGTTTTTTCATCGATACAGACGGCTTCCCAATTTGAACGGTCCGCGCAATCGGGGCATGATAGCGCTGATAGCAGCCTGACAGCTCTAAAATAACGGTCTCATTCATCTGATAGGGCTGATCCGTCCATGTTAAATGAGGCGTGGAAGTCCGTTCGCCGGCTGGTAGCAATGGTATAATCGCTGGATAATCGCCGCCAAATTGCGGCGTTCCACGGAATTGTGCATAGCTGATTTGGGCAGCGACATCACATCCTCTAACCCCTTCATTCACCAATTCGATTCCTGCCTGCATCGCCTGTTCAGAAATCACTGCAGCACGCTCCATCATAGCTAGTTCCGCTGGAGACTTTTCGATACGCAGCCAGTTCACAAGTAACGTCGCATCTTTAAATATTGCATCCGGAAGCCCTTGAGTTAACGCAGCGTAACATTTTGCCGTAAAATAATAACTATCCATTTCCACACCAATATGGCGGCTGCTTAAACCGATTTCTGTTAAAATTGCTGCGATGAAATCCATAGGATGGGTTATCTGCGAATGTACATACGTGTCTGGATAAGCAATTATATTTTCTTCCCGAAGCCATGTGGTCACTTTTGCAGCATTGGCATCTGCTGTTCTCCCTATCCAGATTGGCTGCTCCTCCTCATCAATTACAACCAGCATCTGATGGACATAAAAGGACCAGCCGTCAAAACCGGTTAAATAATACATATTTGCCGGGTTGGTGATAAGCAATACTTCTATTTTCTGCTTTGCCATACTCTCCTTTGTCTTCGCTAAACGTTCCCGGTACTCCTCTCGAGCCACTTTCACAGCAAACAAGCCCCCTCCCTATCTTCCTATTTTCCAAAAATGCTCTTCTGCGATGAAAAGATATTTATTTCTGTTTGAATTTATTATATATTTAAACTATTCTTTAAATCATTCGACATTTTGTATGAAAAGAAAATTATTTTATTATACAGTTAGGGGGTGTCGTCCTAAATAAAAAAAGCATGATCATACGGACCATACTTTCTCTTCGTTTGATTCTTTTATACTTCCACTCGTTACTCCGCTCATGCTTTGTTTATTTCCCATGCTCTCATACTCAACTCCAACAGGAATAAATGATGAGAATCATGGAGCGACAGTCCCGTCAACGCTTCTATTTTTCGCAAGCGGTATAACAATGACTGTCGGTGAAGATGGAGTGATTGAGCTGTTTTACTGACATTTCCCCGATGCTGCTGGAAAGTGAGAAATGTTTCTATCAGATTAATCTTCCTTTCTTCTTGATACATTAACAGCGGCTCTAATACGTTCTCCCTGATGGTATCCATTTCTGAAATAGGATGGAGCTGCAACAAAATCCGCTCAAGCACTGTATCTTCATACCATGTACGCGGATTTCCTTTCTTTTCTCCAATTTGCATTGCCTGTTTTGCTTCGATAAATGATCTTTGAAAATCGGTAAATGATTCTACTTTTCCACTAACTCCCCAACGTAAAGTTACCTCAGGAAAAAAAAGTTTCAGTCGTCTGTCAACCAAATCCAAAAAATCCGTCGCAAGCTGATAATCCGTCTGATGCTTGATATGCAAATATACCAAAAATGCTTCCTCTGTTTGCGTCATCATCACTTCTTGTTTTAACGTCTGCGCAGCATATACCAGTTCTTCCTCTAAGTAGCCAAGCATCGTTTTCTCCCATAAAGTATAAGTGCCTGATGCATTTTTCCTCTGTTTATAAATCTCACGCAGTTTTTCCGGCTGAGCAAGAATGCATACATACGTATGATAAACAGAGTACCCTAACGGATTTGCACGTAAAGCCGCCTCTTCCACATTACGAAATTTTCCTTTTGCCAGTTCTTCGACAAAATCACTGCGCAGTTTATTCTCTGTTGCTTCCACGGCATTTCTTTTAGAGAGCCATAAGGCAATCGTTGTAGCCGCATGCTCCAGTATTTGACCGTATTTATTTAAAAAAGGCTCGTAAGCTGCCTGATTGGGAAGTTCTACAAATAAATAGCCTTTCGCTTCGCCGGTTACTTGCAAAATAGGAATTTGAATCAGCTCTTTATCCAGAAAAGCAACTAAATCAAATTTTTGCCTATATGGGTCACGCATGAATCTATCTTGTCGAAGAATGATTTTCTCTTCCATTTGAAAAACAAGCTGCCATTTTTCCTGTGCTCCTTTGGAATACTCCTCCAAATCATACAAACGAAAGTGATGATCCGTCAGGTATACATTTGCAGCGACCTGCATTTGGATAAATTCCAGCAGCTCGTGCAGACGTTTTTCTTCCAGAAGAAATTGCAGCAGCTCCTGCTGTACCTTCACATTCTGAAGGATTTCCGAACTTTTCCTCTGTGCCAGCTCCTCCATGACGAATTCCACAATCGTTGCAAAACGGATTTCCCAGGGAATGCGAATCATTGTTAAACAATGCGATTCTGCCAACGCTTTGATTTCAGACGGTATCTCATTAATATGTCTCCCTGTTGCAATGACTAATGCACTCGCTTCTGCACGGATAATATCTTCTACAAATTGCATGAAAGCATCCAAATCATCTTTACAGCCAAGCGCTGTAGTTAAAACAAGCTCATTTTTCCGGACAAAATTCTCCACAGGCATTTCAATGACAGATACCCATTGGATTTTCTTCTCAGAAAAGTTCGATTTCCCTGTCTCGACAACAGCCTGTGCAAATAACTCTTCCTGCAACATATCTTGAACTGTAATTTCCATTTGGTCCCTCCTCGACACTTCTTTTATTCTATTTAAACTACTTTTTCATTATTCTAACAGATATTAAAAGGAGTAAGGTTTATTATGAAAAATAAGGGTTGCCCTGCATGCCCTTCCATAAATCACTGTTCTCTGTTTCATAGGCAAGCTGCAAAAGACGATGCTCTCCGCCTTTTCCTGCCATAACCTGCACACCAATTGGCAATCCATTATCTGTGACATAAAGCGGCAAAGAAATAGCCGGCTGCCCTGTTAAGTTCGCAAGCTGCGTAAATGGGGTGTACGTTAAACTGGGCAAAAACATATCGTAAATGATGCTCTGCTTTTCCTTTTCAACAGCCATTCTTTCCTTAAATTCCTGTTCCTTTTGCGCTGTCATCGTCAGCTCCCCGACCTTTGGAGCATGAAAAGCGGCAGCCGGAGAAATATAGAAATCATAGGACTGGTGGAAAATAGACATAGTTTCTGCTGCACGGTCCCAGGACGCCAGACTGTCCGAATAATCTGCAGCTGATACAGATTTTCCAGCTTGATGAAGCAGCCATGACTCGATTTCCATATCCTCTGCTGTCAATGACGTTCCCATTGTCTTTTCAAGTCCGCGGATAACGCTATTCATTTCCCCGCTGTTCATCACATAGTAATCCCGCATCAGCTGAACCCCGTCAACGGGAGAAGTTTTTTCTTCCACAATATGTCCATTCTGTTCCAAATGGCGGACAAACTGCAGCACTGCTTTTTTCGCATCATCGGATACAGGGGTATTTGCCGGTGAGTCTGTAGTGAAAGCAATCCGCAGTTGGGGAAGCTTGGCAGACAGCGTATGCTGATATCCCGCTTCATATAACGGCGTCTGAAAGGCAGCATGAGGCTCTACCACCTGTAATTGGTCCAGCATAGCAGCAGCGTCCCGTACAGTTTTGGTTAATACAAAATTAATCGATGCTCCCTGCCACTGTCTGCCGACTCCCGGTCCTACAGGAGTTCGTCCGCGTGTCGGTTTTAATCCGACCAGCCCGCTAAAGGATGCAGGTATGCGGATTGAACCGCCGCCGTCGCTTGCTCCTGCCATTGGGACAACACCAGAGGCAATAGCTGCTGCAGCCCCTCCGCTTGACCCGCCAGGAGAGTAAGCCGGATTCCAAGGATTTCTTGTCGGCCCATACAGCGTTGGCTCGGTTATGTTTTTCAAGCCAAATTCAGGGCTGTTGGTATGCCCCATAAATAAAAAGCCCGCTTCCCGAAATTTTTTAACAAAATAATTATCATGCTTCTCTACATGATTCTGAAGCAGCCGCGAGCCTGAGGTTAATTTTTCTCCTTCAATGGCTTGTGAGATATTTTTCATCAATATGGGAACACCTGAAAAAGCAGCTTCTTGAACAAGAAATTGATTTGCTTCTTTTTTCACTGCTTCCTCCCGTTGATGGGTAGTGATATTTAACTCGGGATTCACTTGATGCAGCTGACTAAAGGCGGTTTCTACTAATTCAGAGGGCTGTACTTCTTTTCGCCGGATAAGCTCTGCCAGACCCGTTGCATCATAGTTTTTATATTCATGAAACGTCATCGAATCACTTCCTTATATTTCTTTTTTAATAGGGAAACAGCAGGTCCATCTCTGATTCGGATTGCTGCAATATATTTGGTACAGCGCCTGCCTGAATCTGCTTTAGCGGGAATGTCATCGTGTTTTCTTCAAATTGTTGTATCTCCTTCCCAATTTCCTTTTATTCTACCTTATTTTTACCATAAACGATACGGTTTCAAACTGCCCGGAACAAAGCCTCCTCCATCTAAATGCCCTTGATAAAATCTGCAGAGAATATTATAATGATATCGTTTTACAAATGGCGACTTTTCTCTACAATATTCTGCCCCAGCATTCGCATCGTCCGCTATCAGGAATAATTCCGCTTCCTAATAGCTAACGAAAAAAATAATACCGTCCTTTTCCGTTCCGAATGTTAAATAATTTCTGCTTTTTACTATACCGTTTGCAAGAGCGTTTCAGCCAGGAAACATGAGTCCCTTGTACTTTTGTTTGTAAACGGATATATAGGGAAGCATACAAAACAAGGCAGGCCCTTTTTAAACCATTGATTCAGACAGTTATCCATGACATCCTAAAAACATTCAACACAGATGAGGAGATGAATAAATGAATAAACGTTTAATAGACTGGCCTACTTTCATATTAGCGCTTGTTATTTTGTTTAGTGTCGTTATTCCATTGATTTTATTCCCGGAAGCCGGCGCATCCGTGATTAATCAGGCAAATGAATTTGTCACAGGAAATTTTGGTATTCTATACTTATTATTGGGACTCGGCGTCCTAATCTTTCTGCTTTATGTGTCATTCAGCAGAAACGGTAACATAAAACTCGGCGACAGAAATACAAAAAAAGAATTTGGAACATTTTCATGGGCTGCCATGCTCTTTTCCGCAGGTATCGGCTCCAGTATATTATATTGGGGAATGATTGAATGGGCTTACTATTATGAAGGGCCGCCATTCGGTATTACACCGGAATCGGAGGAGGCTATCAACTGGGCAGCAAGCTACGGCATGTTCCACTGGGGACCTGTTGCATGGGCACTATATACATTGCCCGCCCTGCCAATCGCTTACTTTTACTATGTCCGCAAAAAACCTGTACTTAAAATCAGCGAAGCTTCCCGACCGGTTATTGGCAAACACGCAGATGGACCGCTGGGGACAATAATTGATGTCTTGTTTATTTTCGGTCTGCTTGGTGGAGCCGGAACAACGCTGGCACTTGGAACGCCAATGATTGCAGAAGGCGTGAATCACGTTACTGGTATTCCTGTATCGCTGGGAATGCAGGCAGTCATTATGCTCATATGTACTGCTATATTTGCATTCAGCTCGTATTCCGGTATTAATAAAGGGATTAAATTGCTGAGTGACTTAAATATCTGGCTCGTGTTATTTATTCTAGCCTTCGTCTTTATTTTCGGTCCAACCTTATTTATCAGCGAAATGACGTTTACAAGTATCGGACGGATTGTCAATAATATCTTTTCCATGGCAACCTGGCTTGAGCCATTAGCTTCTGTTCCAGGATATGAAGCAACGAATTTCCCGGAAACCTGGACCGTTTTCTACTGGGCATGGTGGGTGGTTTATGCACCGTTTGTCGGGCTCTTTGTAGCTAGAATTTCACGAGGAAGAACAATCAAAGAGATGGTTCTTGGAACATTAATTTACGGAACACTGGGCTGTGTCCTGTTCTTTGGGATTTTAGGAAATTATGGCCTTTATCTGCAGCTGTCCCAATCTTTCGATGTGATTGGATTTATGAATGAATATGGAGCCCCGGCTGCCATTATTGCTATTTTGGATCAGCTGCCGATTTCCTGGTTTATTATTCCTGTCTTCACGATACTCGCTATTATTTTCTTAGCGACCACCTTTGATTCAGCCTCCTATATTTTGGCAGCTGTAGCCCAAAGAAAACTAATCGGCGGCGAGCCAATGCGCTGGCACCGGATTTTCTGGGCATTTATGCTAATGATTTTGCCGATGGCGTTAATGTTTATCGGCGGGTTGGAGACCTTGCAAACAGCCAGTATTGTTGCCGGATTCCCGGTTATTTTCATCATGATTCTGCTGGCATGGTCGTTTATGCGGGCTTCTACAGACGATTTAAAACTGCAGAGAGATGCTAGAAAGCCAAAATCGATTACGATTGAAAATATAAGCAGAAAGGATTAGCTTTTGTTTCCTGAAGGTTGCTCCCTTTCTGTAAAAAAATGATTGCTAATACACAAAACGCACTTGTGCTTCAGAGCCTTCCGCTCGCACAAGTGCGTTTCTTCTATCCAGTTATTCTTCAGCAATTATTTTATTTTTTCTAATGCGTGTTCTGCCTGCGTTTTTGGTTCTTTCCAAACCATTGCCACAGCAATACCTGCTAACAATACCATTGCTGCAAAATAATAAGGATAATTTAAATTTATATCAAATAATATCCCGCCAATAATTGGTCCAAATACATTTCCAATACTTGTAAACATCGAGTTCATTCCACCAACAAAGCCTTGTTCATTATTTCCAGCCGCTTTTGACAGATAAGAGGTCACAGCCGGTCTTAGTAAATCAAAGCCTATAAAGATAACAATCGTTACGAATAAAATCATCGCATAGCTTTCCACAACGGTCATTGCCGTAACAAGAATGGCAGAGAAAATGAGACAATAACGAATCAAACGGATTTCTCCCCATTTATTTGCCAATTTACCGAACAAGGCAACCTGTGCAATCGTGCCGACAATCGCTCCTCCGGTAATAATGATCGCAATATCCTTCGGTGTGAATGCAAATTTATGATCCACGAATAGAGAAAATAGCGATTCAAAGGAAGATAAACCAAATGCGGTAATAAATATAATAATAAACGCGATAAAGTACATTGGAACAAAGATTCTTCCTAAGCCGGGTTTTGGAGCTGCTGTTTCTCCTTGTTCCATTTGTTTTCTTTCTGGTTCACGTAATGTTATTGTGGATAAAACCGCTGTGAATAAGGCTAAACCTGCCGCTGCGAAAAACGGGACTCTCGGTCCTACTTCCGCCAGCAATCCACCGACACCAGGACCAATAATAAATCCGGTGTTGATCGCTGCAGACATATAGCCTAACGCTTTCGGTCTGGATTCAAGCGTTGTAATATCGGCAATAAATGCGGTAACTGCAGGCATTATAAAAGCAGCACTCACTCCACCTAAAATTCTTGAGATAAATAAAATTTCTACGGTCTTCCCGATACCGAATAAAAACTCACTAAAACTAAAAATCAATAATCCGATAACGATCATGCGTTTACGTCCAAACACATCGACCCATCTTCCAGAAAGTGGTGAAACAATAAGCTGCGCAACTGCAAAAGCTGCTACCAAGTACCCTACAACAGATCCAGACAAATTCAATTCATTCATAATAGTAGGTAAAACTGGAATAACTAACCCAATACCTAAAAATGCAATAAACAAATTCATCAGCAAGATAGACAGTGTCATATTTTGTTTTTCCATACTTCATTTCTCCTTAACTAAAATTTCATTTAAAACCTCCCTTAGGAATCTGATACATCATATCACAACTTTTTTATTTCAGATATACTTTTGCTCAAAATTTTTTTGCCTTTTTTTCGACTGCCATCGACTTCTTTTAACAACATGCATGTTTATAATCGAACAGCTATAAATCCTTTTTGCTGCAGCAATATTCCAGTCATTTCATCATGCATAAAAAAAGATTGCACCGGTTAATCATGCAATCTTTTTTACAAAATTATTTTTTAAAATGTTACCCTTACCCAGCCTCGTACACTATTAATCAGCCAGACCTCTTCAAAAGAAGAGATGTCTTTCTTCCATAGAATTTTTTCTTTTATTACTCCCCGCTCCAGCAGTTCTTCCCGGTAAGTACCAGCAAGGAGTCCCGAAGAAATAGGCGGCGTATAATAGGCCCCCTGTTGTTTTATTACCAGATTCCCAATCGTAAACTCCGTCAGTTGTTCTTCTTCATTCCATAGAAGGACATCAAAGGAAGCAGGGGCTTGCTCTCGAAAAGACGTGTACATTTGCCGATTCGTCGTTTTATAATAGTAAAAAATATCATTTTTATTGATTGGCGAGGAAGCTATCCCTGCTTTTTTTATTGCTTCCGACTCTTTCATAAGCGGCGTACAGGTTATGTTTATTTCCCCATCCTGGCCCAATAAAAGGCGTACTCTTTGTTCTCCATCATAATTCTTTACCTTTTCCTTCAGCTGTTGCCGGATATTATCCATGGAATAAGGATACTGGAATTGAAGCGCCGTTCGTTTTAGCCGGGCGAGATGCCTGTTCAGCCGAAGTATCTGTGTCCCATCATATTTCATTGTTTCTACAATTTGAAAGGACGGAGAAGCCGCTTTTAAAATGGCTGTTTTTGCTAAAGCTTCTTCATATTCCCCTTCCGTATCCGACTCCCAGGTAATTCCTCCTCCTGCTCCATAAAAAGGCGGTTTCCCATTCTTCATCCAAGCAGTCCGTATCGCAACATTAAATAGTGCATCTTGATTTGGTGTGATAAAACCGATACTTCCACAATAAATATCCCTCGGTGAATCCTCCAGCTCGTGAATGATTTCCATTGTACTTTGCTTTGGTGCACCGGTGATGGAACCGCAAGGAAATAACGCTTTAAATAGATCAAAATTGCTGAGGTTTTCTTTTAATTCTGCCCTAATGGTTGAGGTCATTTGATAAACTGTAGGATACTTCTCTATTTCAAAAAGCTTCGGTACATGAACAGAGCCCCTCACAGCAATTTTCGATAAATCATTTCGAAGTAAATCCACAATCATTACATTCTCTGCCCGGTCCTTTTCGGAATGAGTGAGCTTCCTTTTATTAGAGGAATCTTCCTCTGGAGTCCGCCCTCGTTTGATGGTTCCTTTCATTGGTTTCGTATGGATGAACTGCTGCCTTCGTTCAAAAAACAGCTCCGGAGAGGCAGATACAATTTGGTAATCCCCTATTTGCAGATGGGCACCATACCTTGCCTGCTGCGCGCCAGATAATTGTTCATACAGTAAATCTGCATCCACTGCTCTATCTGCTTCCATCCGAACAGTATAATTTACTTGATATGTATCTCCTCTCGCAATCGCAGCTTTTATCGATTCGATATTTTGCTGATACTGCTGCTTGTGGGTTGTCATCTCCCAATTCACCGGAGGATAGGCACGGTCAGCAGCCGGCCTTGTGTGCTCCAGCTGTACACTTTTAAAAACCCCCATCACCATAAGCGGCAGGTCGCTTTTTTTATGGGTCACCAGATTTTTATCAAATGCCGAGGCAGCTTCATAGGAAATATACCCAGCCAGATAATAGCCCTGCTGCTGGTATCCTTCCATTTGTGCAAAAACATTTTCTACTTCATCATCTGAATGAGCAATTAGAATGTCCATCGGCTTGTCAAAAATACGGCGCACACCTTCTTCTTCTTCAAAGGAAAAATCAAATAACATTTTCGTATTCTCTATCATTTTTGAAGTTCACCTGCCTTTTTATATTGCATTAGAAAATTCTTCAGCAATGTATAGCCATGCTCCGTGCTGATGGATTCCGGATGGAATTGCATCCCTTCGATGGGGTAGGCTTTATGACGTATCCCCATGATTGTTCCATCCTCTGTAGTCGCGCTGACTTCAAAGCATTCCGGAATGCTGTCCGAATCGATACTTAAAGAATGGTATCTTGTCACCGTAAAGCTTTTAGGAAGCTGTGAAAAAACGCCCTGCTGGTCAGTAAAAATAAGCGACTGCTTTCCATGAACAGGATTATTTTTTATCACGGCAGCTCCAAAGGCTTGGCCGATAGCCTGATGCCCGAGACAAATACCAAGAATAGGAATACTTCCTTTAAAATGCTCAATGACCTTTAATGTCATTCCTGCTTCTTCAGGCGTATGGGGTCCTGGCGATAAGACAATATACTCCGGCTGCTGCTGCTCGATTGCTTCGATAGTCAGCTGGTCATTATATTTAACGACAACCTTTTCACCTAAATTCTCCAGATAGTGGACGATATTATAAGCAAATGAATCATAGTTATCTATCATTAAAATCATTTCTTCACCTCCAGATCGTCAAAATAGTAAATCTCTATAACTCCCCTTCCTTTAACAGCTCCCATTGATTATCCATTCCTTGAATAGCCTGGAATAATGCATTTTTTCCTTTAATATCATAATGTTCTTCATGCCCG
The DNA here is from genome assembly GCF_000821065.1 of Oceanobacillus oncorhynchi. Classification (GTDB taxonomy): domain Bacteria; phylum Bacillota; class Bacilli; order Bacillales; family Amphibacillaceae; genus Oceanobacillus; species Oceanobacillus oncorhynchi. The sequence continues at coordinate 2,554,110 of NZ_CDGG01000001.1, read as the reverse complement.
TTCATATCTATGTTTCCTTCTTCATTTACGGTCAACGCATAATTTTCTTTAGAGCCTTGAAACAGAAGCAGATAACCAGAGCTTACAAAGTCATTTGTTTCATTGAGTTCCATTGCTTCACCAGCTTTTAAAATCTTGGCAATATCTTCTTTTTCCGTTAGCGAAATGGCTTTGGGCTTTCCTGTCGGCTTCACTTCGTATATGGTAATTTCTTTAATCTCATGTGCTTCATTCATATTAGAGGGTAATGTTTGTGCAAATAGTTTACTATCTCCTCCCCATTTTCCAACGAGGAAAAATACTCCTGCTACAATGACACATGTAATAATAAGTATCTTTTTCATCATGCTGTCCACCTTTTTTGCTTTAAATGAATTGTCTGTTCTTATTATTGATATTGTGAACTGTTTTGTCCATCTGGAAAGTGTATGATTTTTTGTTTTTATTATATAAGGTAAAAAAGCAGGAGCAAATAGCTGCCCCTGCTCTCCTTACTTTTCAGTGATATTTTTATTTTTTATTTCATATACATGATCTGCTGTATTTTCGATAAAGGCTGCATCATGGGAAACAAAAATAATGGTGCCCGGATAGCCTTTAAAGAATGCTTCTAAAGCTTTCGTTGTCTGGATATCCAAAAAATTCGTCGGCTCATCCAGTAATAAAATATGGTAAGAGCCAAGAAATAATCTGCACAGCTGCAGCCGGATCGCTTCACCGCCGCTTAAGTGACACAGTTTTTTATAAATCGAATTTCCTTTAAAATACATGGCATGCAGAATGCTGCGTAAAAAGCCTTCCTCATAATCGGTTGTTTTCTTTAAACTGTCTAAAACCGTTTCGTCTGACTTCTCCTGATAAGCAAGCTGGTCAAAGAAACCAAATGCTACTTTCGGTGAAATCTCCAGTCCTTCCTGCCGCTCGTAAACCGCCTTCAGCAGCGTACTTTTTCCAGAACCATTCGCTCCGGTAATCGCAATTTTTTTACCCAAAGGAAATTGAAAACGGACTTCTTCTAAAAGCAGTTTTTCCCCAGCCTTTAGCGTCAGCTGATTTCCCATTACCGGAAAGGAATGATGCAGTTCTAACGCTTTGGAACGATGAAACTGAATGGGCCGTTCATGCTGAATAGCATCGACCTTTTCCAATTGGTCCATCCGTTTTTCCATGGCTTTGGCACTTTTTTGCATCGCCTTTTGCGAAACATCTTTAGGTTTTGACGCAAGCCGCCGGTCCGTTCCTTCTTTCTTTCGGGCATTTGCTTTTGCGCCCTTCGTCATTTTCGCAGCCTTTTGCATTTTATCCTGTGCTGCTGCTTCTAAACGGGCTTTTTCCTTCAAATATTGCTCATGCGCTTCCTGCTGCAGATATTCCTCCAAAGCCTTCTGTTCTTCATACTCCGTATAATTACCGGAGTAAACATGGATTTCTCCGTCACGAATTTCCCAAATCGTTGTAACGAGCTGGTCTAAAAGCTTCCGGTCGTGGCTGATTAACATTAGCGTCCCATAATAATTCTCCAGTTCTCTCCGTAAATAACGGATTCCCTGCTGATCAAGATGCGTAGTTGGTTCATCAATCAACAGTGCTTCGTTATACGCTGCCAAAAGCTGTGCTATTTTTATTTTCGTCTGCTCACCGCCGCTGATACCTTCCTCTATATTGGGAACCTGAAGCTTGCCCAATACCTTTGGATCTGCTTGTTCCTCACCCGGGAATTCCATTTGTTTTAAATAAGTAAAGCTTGCATGGCGGTGAATTTTCCCTTTTGTCGGCTCTATCTCTCCTGCCAGCAAACGGAGCAGACTTGTTTTTCCCGCCCCATTCGGACCGACAATACCAATCCGATCCATAAAATGAACCGCTAACCGTTCGATGGAAAAAATATCTTTATCTAAATACGTTAATTCGACGTCTTTTATTTCAAATTGAATGTTTTGCATATTTGCTACCTCCGAGATTTTTTAATTTCTCGTATCGATAGCCTGTAACTGGATCGATACGAGCTTGTATTTTCTGATAACAAGCCCGTATCCATTAAAAGAACAATAGCATCTGCATCGTCATCTCTCCCTATTTTTTATTAGAACGAACACCCTGCTTCCCCGCGCAAAAAGAAATAGAAATCCTTTTGTTGTACCTGTATTTCATCATTAAAAAAGAACAGCAAATCGTCTGCTGTCCTTTTTACATACTTCCTTCAGGAAAAAGATATACCTCATGTATACCTTCCTTATAATAGCTAAAAAAGACAGACGACTCCTATTTCTCTGCGAGCGTCAAAGCACAGGCAGAGCTTGAACATGTTATCAAATTAATTGTTCAAGTCTAGGAATCGAAATCTCATCTTAGCACATTTTCCCTTCCGTTCTGAATTTAATTTTATTATATATCGCTGGATAAGTAACGTCAATCATACATTTAAATTTGGAGCTGAATTAAAATTTTTCCAAATGAATGAATGTCTTCTTCTTTAGATACATCTGCCCGAACTGTAATTATTTGGCCAAAAGACTCAAGTTCCTTAAATAAACTCTCATAAAGGAAAACGCTTTTCTAAATGATTAAAATATTAATTTCCAAAATAAACCTATAAATTGGTATAATGATTAAGTCATAAGGTTTAAATTTTGAGAATTCCTTATAACGTTAAACAATCTCATGTGTGTCTACAATAAAGGTAGTAATTTCTTCAATAAATGTTTTTGCATGTTCCATTGCCTTCTTGCCTGCTTCTGAAGCAAAAGCAGCCTTCAAACTGTTTGTATCCTCAAACCAAAGTTCAACAACACCATCGATTGGTACATCTTCATATCCAGCTGGGGATCTGTTAATGTTACGGTCGATCACTAAATTTTGTGTATAACCTTTTACATCAGGCATAGCTTTTAAAAGTTCTGCATGTACTTCTGCCCACTCACTTTTAAAAACCTCTATATCCACATCTGGACGGCGCTTAAGCAGTGACATCCGTTTTAAAAGAGATTCATCATTAGAAACTGGAATTACTACATTTTGTTCTACAATAATTAATTGCATTTTTCCAATAAATTGCTCTTCATCTTTTGAAAGCACCTTAGTAATATCTGAATTAAAACTGTGTTTCATTGAAGCTAAGTCATCAAACCAGAGCTGAGAAAAACCATCTACCGCTTGCGATCCTCGTGTATAATCTATACCTAATTGTTCAGAACTAGTCACATGATTTTGATGATATTTACGTAGCCTCGGAATTTGGGAAGCAATTGGACCGTGTTTCTCTACCCAATAATTGTGAAATTCTTCAATCGTTATATTTTTCTTTTTTTGTAATATCCCCATTCTAACAACCATTAGCTTTTCACCTTCCTGTTTTCATTAAAATTATTCATCTTATTTCTCTATTGCGCAGTATAGCCTCCGTCAATTACTAATTCACTTCCTGTCACAAATTTAGATTCATCCGACGCTAGATAAAGAGCACCGTAAGCAATATCTTCTGGTTTGCCTAGTTCTGGCCAAGGAAATTTACTTTCAAGAGGATGCCCCTCGTTTGTTGCTATAGAACTTGACATTGGAGTTTCTATAACACCTGGATGAATCGAATTAACTCTAATATAGTCTTTGCTCAATTGTACAGCAGCTGATTTACTCATTAATCTTATTGCCCCTTTTGAAGCATGATAAGAAATAGATCCTCCACTACCTACGAGACCGTAAATTGAAGAAATATTTATAATTGACCCTCCGCCTGATTTTTTAATTAAGGGTGCAGCATGCTTCATACCTAGAAAGGTCCCTTGCGTGTTTATACTTTGAATATGATTAAAATCTTCAAGTGAGGTCGACTCTAACCCTTCTCTTGATAATATACCAGCATTATTTATAAGCACATTTAATTTTCCTAATCTTTCTTTTGTAATAGATACAACATTCTCCCATTCTTCTTCTGAAGAAATATTATGTTTGATAGAAACTACTTCTCCACCTTGATTTATTATAGCTTTTTCTGTTTCGTACAAACCTTCTTCATTTATATCCGTTATAACAACTTTCGCTCCTTGTTTAGAAAATAATAGAGCTTCTGCTCTTCCTTGACCGCTAGCGGCGCCTGTAATAATAGCTGTTTTGTCTTCTAGTCTCTTCACTTTAAATCCTCCATTAATCTTTAATCTTTTATAATTAACGCTGAATTAATGATTCTTTTCCTGGGTACCATTTTTCAGAAACTCTGTTAAGTCCTTTAGGCAATACCTCACTCCACGCTTTTTCATAGCTTTTCGGTCCTTCGATAGATTCTCCTAATTCGATTGCAGCTCTTAGCGGCCAATAAGGATCGCGTAATAATTCTCTTGCCAGAAATACTAAATCTGCTCTCTGGTTTTTTAATATTTCTTCAGCTTGACTGGCATAGGTAATTAACCCAACAGCTCCAGTGTCTATTTTAGCTAGTTCTTTAATTTTCTCTGCAAGAGGAACTTGATAACCTGGAAACACCTCGATTTTGGCTGGGACCACTGCTCCAGAACTACAATCTATTAAATCAACACCTTGTTCCTTCATTTGTTTGGCAAAATAAATGAAATCATCCATCTTGTTTCCTTCCGGATGATATTCAGATGCAGATATTCTTACAAATAAAGGGCCACTCCATACGGTTATTATTTCATCTAAAATCTCTCTTAAAAAACGATAACGATTCTCTCTAGTTCCTCCATATTCATCGGTTCTTTTATTAGATAACGGTGATAAAAACGCATTGATTAAATACCCATGTGCACCATGGAGTTCAATAACATCGAAACCTGCCTCTTTAGCCCTCTTTGCTCCTTCTTTAAATTCTTCTATAGTAGTCTTGATATCTGCATTACTCATTTCTTTAGGTGTTTTCATTGTATCTTTATACGGAATCGAAGAAGGAGCAAATATAGGACCTTCCACGTCGGCTTTTCTGCCAGCATGTGCAAGTTGAATTCCTATTTTAGAATTAAATTTGTGAACAGCATCCACGATTGTTGTAAGACCTGCTATATGATCATCCTTCCAGATTCCCAAATCTAATTCAGAAATTCTCCCTTGTGGATTGATAGCTGTTGATTCCAGAATAATCAATCCTGCCTGCCCCATAGCTCGGCTTATATAATGAAATCTATGAAATTCGTTTACTTTACCGTCTTTTTCTTTTGATGAATACATACACATTGGAGACATGACAATTCTGTTTTTTAAAGTAATTCCTTTCAACTTGTACGTTGAAAATAATTTACTCATTTTCATTCACAACCTTTCATTAATTACTAAAAATACTTGGTAACCACAAAACTAATTGCGGGAATACTAACGTTAGAATAAGAACAAAAATGATAATAAGAATAAATGGAACAACCCCTCGATAAATTTCTGCTGTTGTTATTTGTCCTTTTACAACTCCTTGCGTATAAAAAAGCGCATGCCCAAATGGAGGTGTAAGAAATGAAGTTTGTAAAAGTACTGCAATACAGGTGACTACCCAAATCATATTGAAATCATGCATTTGAATCAAAGGCATAAATATCGGAAAAATAATCATTATAATTCCAACCCAATCAAGAAACATACCTAAAATAAAGACAAGAACCATCATAAATATAAAGATTCCCCATTGATTCAGTCCTAACGTATCAACAAACCCTTGTATTACCCCCGCCCCATTCAAACTTAAGAACATGGATGCAAAAGCTGTAGCACCAATCATAATAATTAAAACCATTGCCGTTGTCTTAGCTGTTTCATACATTGCTTCCGTAAGCATCTTCAAACTATACTTCCGGTAAAATATTGTCATTAAAAATGCCACAAATGCACCTACACCAGAAGCCTCTGTTGGTGTGGCAACTCCTGTGTATATCGTACCCAACACAGCCAAAATTAAAATTAAAGGAGGAACCAAATTAACTAAACTTCCTGTAATTCGTTTTCTAATCGGCATAGCCGCTGCTTCTTCCTCTGTTAAAGCTGGTCCATAATCTGGGTTTTTCCAACATATAAAAAGAACATATACAGCATAGAAAAACGCCAAAAGCAGTCCAGGAACAATGGTTGATTTGAATAAGTCCCCTACAGATACTTGAGCCTGAGCTCCCATTACAATTAACATGATGCTTGGAGGTATTAGTATACCTAATGTTCCACCTGCAGCAACAACACCTGCTGATAAGCTTTTGTTGTATCCATACTTTAATAAAACTGGGATACCTAAAACACCCATTGTTAGAACGGACGCACCAACAACACCTGTTGTTGCTGCAAATACAGTCGATACAATAACGATAGCTAATGCTACTCCTCCACGTAGTCCGCCTAATAAGTACCGCAACGACTCAAATAACCCTTCTGCGATTTTGGATCCAGCCAGCAAATTTGCCATAAAAGTAAATAAAGGGATTGCAACTAAAGTATAGTTATTCATTATGTCATAGATACCATTGACAAAAATGCTTACGGATTGCGGACCCCATCCAATTAAACCAAATATGAGAGCAAGCCCTCCCAACACAAAAGCGATGGGATGTCCTGTCATAAGCCCTAGAATTAAACCTACAAACAGTAATATAGCCAGGATTTCCGCCATTAGTGACTTCCCTCCTTCGCTAATATAACGATTCTTTTTAATACTTCAGATATTCCTTGCAGCATCAATAGCCCAAATGCAACCGGGACTATAGTATAGGTTAAGTACACTGGTGCTCCAAATAAGGATGAGGAGGTCTCTTTTATAATCCACGAATCAACAGCATTTCCGAAACTTATATAGAAAACAAAGATAATAAATGGAAAAAACAAAATAAAGTAAGTAATTAAATCCATGATTGCCTGCTTTTTTTCTGATAGACGGCTATATAGCAAATCAACGGAAACTAAACTTTTGTAAAGTAGAGCGAAGGCTGCGACAATCATAAAATGAAAACCAAATACCATAGTAATTACTTCATAAGTCCATATGGTAGGAGAGTTAAAGACCCTTCGACTGATTACTTCAAATACAATAAGCAAGGTCAACACGAGAATAGACCAGGATCCTATTCTTCCTACCCATAAATTTATCGTGTCAATACCTTTGATAACTTTATGAACAACACGCATATTAACTTACTCCTTCCATTTTCTCAGGATATAATAACTTCACTGGAGTTTTAGAGGGCCGATTTATCAGCCCCCTACTATCTAAATTAGAGGAATTTGTTCTAAAATAACCAGAAAATTTTAATCTAATAATGTCTCTGCATTTGTTCCAAATCCCCAAGGTCCCATGATATCCCGATACCCAGAAAACGTTTTCATAAATTCTTTTTGACTTTCTAAGACCATTGCAAAATCCGAGTTTTCTTCTGCCAATTCATCTTGAATTTTAATTGTTGTTTCGATAATCGTTTCCACATCTTCTTCTGGAAACTCAGTAACTGTAACAGAACCTGATTCTATCATTTCACCTGTAACGAGCGCATCTTGATAAAGCTCATCAAATGTTGTTTCCAACATTGTTGTTTTTGCTGCCGTTTCAACGACAAGTTGTAAATCTTCAGGTAAAGACTCCCAAACATCTTGATTAATCATTACTCCTGTTACAGAAGCAGTTTGATGCCAAGAAGGTGTTGCAACATAGTTTGTAACTTCATCAAGATTCAGTGCTTTATCTCCCGATGGTCCACTAAATTCAACTGCATCAATTACTCCTCTTTGTATCGATTCATATAATTCTCCAGCTGGCAAATTGACAGGATTACCTCCAAATTCTTGCATTAACCTAGATTGTACAGTTCCTACAAAACGAATATTCAAACCATTTAAATCTTCGAGACTTTCAATCGGTTCAGTTGATCGAATACCTGATTCAGTAGCTGGAATATTGTACGGAAAGTAGACAAGATTTTGCTGACCATAAATTTCATTGTAGATTTCCATTCCTTCATCTGATTGAATCCACATAGCATAATCAAAAACACTCATTCCAGCTGCACTTGTGCCTAACAAGCTAAATGCTGAATTAAGCCCAGACCATGAACCAGGCCAATCCCCCCCTGCTTCAATTGTCCCGTTGCTAACCGTATCTAACAACTGATCACTGGCTGTTAATTCGCCCTCTTGGTGTAAGGTAATATCTAACCGTCCATTACTAAGCTCATTCACAAGTTCTGCAAATCTTTTATCTCGTTCAAATTGAATTGAGCCAGAAGGATACGTACTTGACATTCTCCAACTAAATGTTTCTCCGCTTGAATTTTCTGTTGAAGCAGAAGAATCTTCATTTAAACAACCAGACAAAATGAAGCTAAACATCATTAATACAACAGATAGAGACACTATTCTTTTACTCATTCTTTATCCCGCCCTTAGTTTTATTAAAAAGAAGAAGCTTTTTTTTGCATCAGTAAAATAATTACTCCTTCTGAAACAAGTTCTCCTCGCTGGTTGTAAACATAGACACTACGAGTTAGCACACCACTGTCTTTTTTTGAAGTTTCCTTCATTTCTTTTACAACAAATTTTGCATGAATTGTATCCCCTGGAACAACTCCTTTTTTAAATCGCCAATTAATTTCCAGCAAGCCAAGAGTAGAATCATTCACATGTCCCATCATAGCTTGTAACCCAGTAACAACGGAAACAGATAATAGCCCATGCGCTACTCTCGTCTTATATGGTGTCGTTTTAGCAAATTCTTCATCGATGTGCAATGCATTAAAGTCGCCTGACAGGCCTGTAAATTGTACAACATCGGACTCAGTAATTGTACGTCGAGGAGATATCATTTCATCTCCAATTGCAAAGTCATCAAAGTACATTGTCATTGAACTCACCCTTCTTATTATTCGTTATCGCCCTGTCCAAATCGGATCTCTCTTCTCTTTAAATGCTGACATTCCTTCGTTGTAATCTTCTGTTCTACTCAACACAACTACCTGATCTCTTAAATATGTTAAAGAGCTTTCATAATCCATATTTTGAATCATATACATGCTTTCTCTGCCTAGAGAAAGTGCTACAGGATTTTTTGCACTTAATTTCTCTGCCATCTCATATACCTTTTCTTCAAATTCTTCCCCTAAAAAAAACTCATTTATTAATCCTATTTCCTTGGCCTTTTCTGCATTTATACGATCACCGGTGTACATCAGCTCAAAAGCCTTTTTCTGTCCAACACTATTTACTAAGGGAGAACTGATCATCATCCCCCATAAACCTACGTTAATTTCTGGAGCGCCAAACTGAGCAGACTCTTTTGCATAAACTAGGTCACAAGAAACCGCCAATCCCAAACCACCAGCTAAAGCATACCCGTTTATGGCACCGATTATAGGTTTTTTCATTTTGCGTAAAGCTAATAAACAATCTCTATATTTAGTAACATGTTTTTTGAAATTGATTATATTGTTATCTTCACTCATTCCTCCAAGATCTGCTCCTGAACAAAATGACTTTTCACCTGCTCCCTTCAACACGACAACTTTTACTTCAGAATCGTTTGACAACTCTTCACAGGCTTGTTTAAACTTCTCCATCATTTCACCTGAAAGTGCATTATGAACGTTAGGACGATTTAATAATAAAGTAGCTACTCCTTTATGTTTTTCTACCACAATTTCTTGTTTATTCATTTCAATACCATCCTTTACACTGAACTGTTTTCATTGTGGAAATAAAGTTATTTCCACAATGAACTTAATGTTGCCACCTAAACTTTCGTTTGAAATAAATATTCTTTAATGAAATTGGTGGTCGTATTTCCATTTTTAAATTCAGGGTGAGTAACAATTTTTAATAATACGGGAATATTTGATTTGATACCTTCTATTTCATACTTTTCTAGAACGTTTACTAAGTTCTTAATTGCTTCATCACGACTATTTCCTTTTACAATCAATTTTCCAATCATTGGGTCGTAAAATGGTGTGACAGTTGTTCCTTCTTCAATTGCTAACTCATGACGAATATTCTCTCCAGTTAAAATATTAAATTTTGTGATTTTTCCAGGAGAAGGGAAAAATGTTTTAGGATCTTCTGCATAAATTCGAACTTCAATTGCATGACCATTTAATTGAATATCTGATTGCTCTAAAGTAAGTAAATTTCCATTAGCAATTTTGATTTGCTGCTCTACTAAATCTACCCCAGTAATTTCTTCAGTAATTGGATGTTCCACTTGTAATCTTGTATTCATTTCCAAAAAGTAATAGTTTTTATTTTCGTCCATAATAAACTCAACGGTTCCCGCATTTCTATATCCAATAGCTTTAGCAGCTTGAACTGCGTCTTCCCCCATTTTTCTTCTCGTTTTTTCATCTAAAAAAGGTGAAGGTGCCTCTTCCACTACTTTTTGATGACGCCTTTGGATAGAGCATTCTCTTTCTCCGAGGAAAATTGTATTCCCCTCATTATCTGCTAGAATTTGAATCTCAATATGTCTCGGTTTTTCAACCAGTTTTTCTAAAAACATAGCACCATTGCTAAAAAAGTCAGTTGCTCGTTTTTGATTTCCACTAAATGCTTTTTTCAATTCATCCTGATTATGAACCATTTGCATTCCAATTCCTCCACCACCGGCAGATGCTTTCAGCATAATTGGATATCCAATTTGTTTTGCTGCAATTTCAGCTTCTTCTACATTTAATAAAGGTGTACTATCACCCGGAACAATTGGAACACCGGCTGCTTCCATCGCTTTTCTGGCCTCAATTTTACTTCCCATTTTCTCAATTACTTCAGGAGTTGGTCCTATAAAAACAATCCCGTTATTATGACATGCTTTTGCAAATCCAGCATTTTCAGATAATAATCCATAGCCCGGATGAATTGCATCTACATTTGCTTCTAGCGCTATTTCAATAATTTTATCTACATTTAAGTAGCTTTCATTCACACGTGGTCCACCAACTAAATAAGCATTGTCCGCCACTCTAACATGCCGAGAATTTTCATCTGCTTCTGAGTAAATTGCTACTGCTTCGATTCCCATTGAGTGACAAGAACGAATTACTCGTGCTGCAATCTCTCCTCGATTAGCAATTAAAATTTTCTTGAACAAAATAATCACCTTTCTATATTAAAGATTATGGTAACCTATTGTTTTAACTTTAAAATCACATCTCCATCACTTACAAAGTCACCTTCACTAACAATAATTTCTTCTACTTCCCCTTCTGAATCTGCTGAAATAGGGATTTCCATTTTCATCGATTCCAAAATAACAACATCTTGTCCAGCACTAACTTTATCTCCTTCTGCCACTGTTATTTTCCATACATTTCCTGCCATGTTAGAAGTTATATTCATCACTTTCACCTCGTCAGATATTTTAATTTATAGTAAACGAACTCTTCTTTCAACACTTATAAATATGATATTTTCTTATACTTGGAACACTAGAAATTTGTACTGCATCGGAATCATATTTTAAAAATATTAGAAACGGGATTCTACTTTTTGTTGTTCACCAATAAACCATTCTTTTAACTCTCGTTTTAACACTTTTCCTACTGGTGTCATTGGAAGCTCATTTTTTTCAACAATTTTTATATATTTCGGAATTTTATATTTAGCTAGAGATTCAGAGGCATATATAAATATTTCATTTTCACTTAAAGACGCATTTTGTTCAAGCACAACCCAAGCCAATCCTACTTCACCCATCACTGAATCAGGAACACCGACTACATATGCCTGGTTAATTAATTCATGGCCAGTTAATACATCTTCGATCTCCTTAGGTGACACATTTTCTGCACCCATTCGATATATTTCTTTAATTCTTCCCGTTAAAGAAATATAACCATTTTCATCTATCACCGCTAAATCACCTGTTTTTAACCAGCCTTCCCGGTCAATAGCTTCAGCAGTTTCTTTTTCTTTGTTGTAATACCCATTTGTAACTAAAGGTCCTTTGCAAATCAACTCCCCAGATTGTCCATGAGAGAGGATATCTCCAGTTTCTAAATCCCTGACTTTGAATGAGATATTTTTTCCTTCTAATTCATCAAGCCCCACATGTCCGCCGGGGATGATGCGCCCAACATATTTAGAAAGATAGGTGATATCATCATTCGGATCGGTTTGTAACACTCCCGCTGCGCACTCGGTCATGCCATAACCTGTGTTTAATTCTTTAATTTTCAATTGATTCTTAATATCCTTCCACATTTGTTGAGACACTTCAGCACCTGCACAGTACATGGATTGTAATTTTGATAAATCACGATGCAGCTGTTGCTGAGCTTCCACTAGTTTTAAACCAATCGTCGGCACACATAAGATGTCTGTCGCTTCGTGCTGCTCCATTAAATCCAGTGCTTTCGATCCATTGAAATTGATTTGAAGTATTAAACTTCCCCCTACCATACTTCCTGCAATAATTCCTTCAATAAAACCAAAACAATGATAAAACGGAATTGGAATGAAAATTCTTCTTCCTTCTTGATAACCACGGTTTAAGCAGCTGCCTAATGCACTGCGCCAAATCATATCATGTGTAACTAACACGCCTTTTGGCATGGAAGTGGTTCCAGACGTATACATAATATCTGTTACCTCTGTTACCTGTGACTTTGGTATATTGCTAATTACCCTTCCCGCCCGATCTCTTTCCGAAGAAAAAATCAGTTCATAAAAATCGGTTGTACCTGAATATTTTTTTCCTTCTGGAGAGAAAACAATAATTTCTTTCAACTTTGGAAATCGTTCTGATTGCTCTTCTTTAAAGACTTCTGGACATAATTGTTTTAAAATTGAAACATAATTGATGTCATTCCATTCATCTACGGTAACGATAAATGAAGAATCAGATTGATTGATTAAATATGCGAATTCTTCTTTTTTTAATCTATAATTTATAGGTACCGTAATTCCTCCAGCTGCGGATGCTCCAAATTTTGTAAAGATAAATTCTGCATAGTTTGGAAAAATTAAAGCTACATGATCATATTTTTTCAATCCTAAATCGATTAACCCAGCACCAAATCGCTTACTGAAATCTTCCACATCTGAATAAGACCAGGATTTTTCTTCACAAATGATGAATTCACTATTTTTATATTGGTTGGCCATTTGAAAGAAAAGTTCATGAACAGGTTCAGGACTCCATTCTTTACTTTTTATTTCAAATGTTTTTCTTCGACTTTTAAGAGAGACCACTTTTAGCCTAAACCTCCTTTGAGCTATTAAAAATAATACTTAACCTCTTCTGACTACTGTTTTCTTATCAGCAATTCCCTCCAGAGTATCCCTGTTTTCTGAATATAATTCGAAGCGATTTATCAAATCATTTCGGAGCCTATCCCCAGGTACCACATCGTCTATAAACAATTGTGATGCTGGGCTCCATACATTTATATCTTTGTTATATTTTTCTCTTTGCTCAATAATATATTTTTGTCGCTCTTCCGGGTCTTCTATAGATTGAATTTTATTAAAATACATTGCGTTAACTGCTGCCTCAGGACCCATAACAGCAGGTTGTGCCTGTGGAAGCGCAATACACGCATCGGGTTGCATGGAGGCGCCTGACATTACCACATATCCAGCGCCATAGGCTTTTCTCACAATAACTGAAATCCTAGGCACCGTAGCATTTGCTACTGTAGATAACATTCTTGCTCCCCTGCGGATAATCGCTTCTTTTTCAACTTTACTTCCAACCATAAAGCCTGGTAAATCTACTAAAAATAGTAAAGGGACATTATATGCATCACATAAAGATACGAAATGCGCAGCTTTTTCAGCAGATTCAGGAAATAGTACTCCTCCTTTTACTTTGGATTGGTTTGCCACAATTCCAACTGCTCTTCCACCGATTCTACAAAATCCTGTAATCAACTCTTTCGCATATAGTTGTTTAAATTCGAAGAAAGAATCAGCATCCACAATTCGATCAATTACAGCATACATATCCATTGGAACACGTTGGTTAGCTGGTACAATCTCTTCAATGTTTTTTCCAGGTAATGGATCTATAGACTCTGAAAGCGGAACAGTCTCTTTCCAATTTTGTGGCATAAATTCCAAATAACGTTTAGTGGCATCTAATGCTTCCTGTTCAGTTTTTACTAACATATCTCCAAGGCCACTAATTTGATTATGCATTCGTGCTCCACCCATTTCTTCCATGGATACTTTTTCTCCAGTTGCCATTTCTGCCATTCGAGGCGAACCAAGATAAACACTAGCGTTTTTATCTACCATGACAACAAAGTCGCATAGAGCTGGAAGATAAGCACTTCCTGCTGGAGAAGCTCCAAAGACGAGTGAGATTTGTGGAACATTTCCTGATATACGAGCTGTATTATAAAAAATTTTTCCCGCATGACGGCGATCTATAAAGGTATCAAATTGTTCATTTAAACGTGCTCCAGCAGAGTCAATCATGTAAATTAATGGAATCATTCGTTTTTCAGCTAATTCTTGCATTCGCATTATTTTTTCAATCGTTTTAACTCCCCAAGTCCCAGCTTTTACAGTCAAATCGTTAGCGATAATCGCAACTTTTCGCCCATTAATTTTAGCAATAAGAGTAACAACAGCATCTCCAGGTAAAAACTGTTCATCGTTTTCACGTGCAAAAACGCCATCTTCAATTTCAATACTATCTTCATCAACCAAGTATTTAATTTTATCTCTAACAAATAGCTTTCCTTGATCTTTCAACTTTTGATAGTAGGGCCGATTCGATTTTGTCTTTATCTCATCCAATTTTTCATATACTTTTTGATCATGGCCGCTCTTTTTATTTAATATATCCTGTTGCATAACCTATCACTTCCTTCATTTATAATTAAACCGCTTACATAACTGCTGTTATGAAATGCTTTTACAATTAATTTGAAGCAATTCGTCGATAAGAATTTAAACTTCTTCCTTTAGATACTTTACTCGGAAGCTCTCTTCCAAGTATTCCTTCAATTTTCTCAGTTACTTTTAATAGCTTTTCAAGATCAATTCCAGTTGAAATGCCAAGTTCGTGACACATGTGAACTAAATCTTCTGTTGCAATATTTCCAGCAGCTCCTTTAGCCCCACTAAACGGACATCCTCCAAGTCCTCCCACAGAGGAATCATAGTGAGTAACCCCCATCTTCAATCCAACATAAGCGTTCGCCATGCCCATTCCACGAGTATCATGCAAATGCAAGATGATGTCTTTTTCAGGCCATCTATCCTGTACTTTCCCAACAAGCATCTCTGTGGAAATTGGGTTTGCCCAGCCAACTGTATCTCCCAACAGAATATGTTTAGGATTTTCACCAAACGAGTTTGCTTTTGCTATCGAACGTTCAATCAATTGGATCACAAGTTCCGGATTGGTGTCCCCCTCATACGTACATCCAAAAGCAGTCATAACTGCGATAGTGTGAACTGGTATATTAAATTCGTTCAGTGTACAAATTCGTTCGTCCATTTTTGTAAATGTCTCATCAATTGTTAAATTTGTATTCTTTACAGAAAAAGTTTCACTCGCTGTAATCTGAAGTACGCCTTCTAAATCAAATTTCCCAGTGGCTTGAGCTCTCTCAATTCCTTTTGCGTTAAGATAGACACATTGATATTCTGTTTCAGGATATCGTTTAAAACCCGCAGCGACCTTTTCCGCATCTGCCATTTTAGGGACCCATTTCGGACTTACAAAAGAGGTAACTTCAATAACTGGAAAATTACACTCTGAAATCATATCCACTATTCGAATTTTATTTTCCGTTGATACAGGTGCTTCTTCTATCTGCATTCCTTCCCTTGGTCCAACTTCACGTATTATTACCTTTTTAGGAAATGCCAACTTAGTCCCTCCTATAAAACCTTGTTCTTTGCTTCTGAATTATTCAACGAAACATTCAGTATACTAATAATGTAAATAAAATACTGCTGATTGTTTCTTTAGTTTCTTTCACTTATTATTTAATTTTTAATCTATGTTTACCACAACATTCTTAGGATTACGGGCAGTTAAAAATTCAATTGGCTCTGTTTTACTTGGATTACGTTCAATATGCGGTAAATAAGCTGGAACTCTAAGGAAATCTCCTTGGTTATATTTTTCATAATCTTCATACTCTTCACCGTATAGAAGTTCAGTGGTACCACTAATAATAAAGCCAGCTGTTTCTGCTTCTCCATGATGATGTGTTCCTGAATCCATCGCAGTTTCACCAGTAACGCGACCAACCCAAAGGTTAGGAGCTTGAACTGCTGTTTTTCTTGGCATATTTTTCGTTTGACTTGTTGAATCCATTAAATCAGAAGACTTCACAATTGAAATTTCTTCTTGACTATTGTCATTTCCTGAATTTATAATACTTTCATCTTTATTCAGATATTCTAACTGATAAGACGGAGCCATAGTGGTAATAATTTGAAGCGGGGTTGCATCTTTATTATTTTGATACATATATGGTTGATAAGATGGTATATAAATGAAATCGCCTTCATTTAGTTCTATAACTTTTTTATATCCTTTTCCGTAGAAAAACGATGCTTGTCCATTTAATACATAATGGACTGTATTTGATTGTGCATGATGTTGTACATTTGATTCAGCACTGGGAGCAACTGTCAAACTTCCCATCCAAATTTTTTCTCCAACTGCTCCAGATCTCCAAGTAATATTCTCTTGGCTAGTATCCAAAACTTGCAATTCATCCTTTTTGGTGATACCAAGTTTACTATTATCTATCTTATTCTCTAACATATTTTCACCTCATTAAAGTCTATATTTTGTATTATAATCTAGACATAATCAGCAACAACCTTATTTTTTATTTTGCCAATTTCAGCTATTTCAATTTCAACTACGTCTCCTTGTTTTAATAAAATCGGTGGATTACGTTTAGCCCCAATTCCAGGGGGTGTTCCTGTCAAAATAATATCTCCAGGAATAAGAGTCATCGCTTTTGAAATTTCAGAGATAATCTTATTCACTGAAAACATCATTAAACTTGTATTACTAGATTGGACAGTTTCTCCGTTAACTTTACAAGTTATATCTAAATTTTGAACATTTGATATCTCATCTTTTGTGACAATCCAAGGGCCTGTCGGGCAGGACTTGTCCATGCTTTTCCCCATAAACCATTGGCCTCCATGAGCTTGTTGTACATCTCTTGCAGATAAATCATTGGCGCACATATACCCAAAAACATAATCTTCCGCTTCTTCTTCAGAAATTAATTTCCCTTCACGTCCAATAACAACTGCCAGCTCTGCTTCATAATCAAATTTATTTGTAAAATGTTCTGGAATAGGGATCCCTTCATAAGGACCAGCAATAGTTCCGGTTGCTTTTGTAAATATTGTCGGCTTCGATGGCAAATCGATATCCTGTAGTGCTCTTTCGTTAAAATGTTCAAAGTAGTTCCATCCAACGCACATAATATTTCGCTTCAATTTAGGTATTGGAGACAATAGATGCTCGCTTTGAATTTCTCTACTTTCAACATTAGAATGAATAATTTGGTTAATTCTATTAAGTCCTTCACTTCCTGCTTTGATAATTGATAAAACGTCTTGAAACTCATTACTAATATCAATTATTGCATTATTGTCTTTAATTACCCCTACACTTATTTGATTCTCATTACTATAAGAAATAATTTTCATTGAATTTTAACTACCCTCCCAGTATATACTGCTTAAATTTATTTATTTTACTAAAATTTTATATATTTGTAATTTTTTGTGTTTCTGATAAACTAACTGAATCTAAATCTTTATAAAATTCTTGTTCTGTAAGTCTTAAAATTTCTTTTCCTGCCCGTGCTTTATGTTTCAACATATTTCTTTCAGCAGATACACTGTCGCCTTCTAGTAAAGCTAAATAAATTTCCTCATGTTCTTTAACGGAAAGTTTATTATGTTCATCATTTTTTTTAAATAGCGAAGGGTAGCGATTGGTGTTTTTCCACAAATCCTGTATTGTTTTAACCAGTAATTTGTTTTGACATTTGCTATATATTTTCATATGAAAATCAATATTTAGTTTCTCAAACAAGTCATAATCCTGTTTTTCTATTGCACTGTATGATTCCTTTACTATATGTCG
Organism: Oceanobacillus oncorhynchi; assembly: GCF_000821065.1. Taxonomy (GTDB): domain Bacteria; phylum Bacillota; class Bacilli; order Bacillales; family Amphibacillaceae; genus Oceanobacillus; species Oceanobacillus oncorhynchi. Next base: position 2,536,073 of record NZ_CDGG01000001.1, on the reverse strand, counting down.
AATTTCTTCAAAATCTTTTTCCTCTAAATTATTTGTTGCTAACCTAGTTGCGAATCCCTCCAATTCTATTCTTAATTCAAAAATATCTTTAATATCTTCTGATGATAACGTGCTAACAACTGCTCCTACATGTGGTTTGAATTCAATTAAATCTTCAGAATTCAATTTATTCATTGCTTCTCTTACTGGGCTTTCGCTACTATCAAACCTTTTTGCTATCTTACTAATTACCAATTTTTCTTCGAATTCATACTCACCTTCATATATTTCTTTTTTTAATGTTTCGTAAATTATATCTTTCTTGGTTTGGTATCCCCTCACGTCAACTACTCCTTTCATCATCCTATATCATCTAACCTACATCATATATGATATATTGTCAATGTAATTTTCTAATTATTTTAAATGATTTATAAATTCATAATCAAATTAGAATACAGCGATACAATTTATTTTAATTTGATTGCCAACTAATAAATTTGACTAAAGAGGTTTTAATAGTTAAGCATATAAAAATATAATATATTTTTTCCTAAGAAAATATAATTTGATAAGTTCTATTAATTTTTCACTAAATAAAGTAACCTCTCCCAAAATTTATCTTGGAGAGGTTACTTTATTTAAAATACAACAACAAAATAGATGAAATAGGTATAAATTTTAAAATCTAAAGCTCAATCATCGGCTCCTCCTTCTTCTCAGAGCTCCCCTCATCCGAACAAACACTATAAGGAACATCAAAATCCCGGGCAACAGCCTCATTATAGGCCACAAGATCATCCTTCGATAATTCCGATAATGCTTTTTTTCCCATCATCCGAATCCCTTCTTCCATTTCTTTTACCGAAGCATTAAAATAATTGACTAATGCCTTCGTCCCTTCCTGTCTGTTGAAGTCATCCTTGTATTTGCCATCGTACCAGACAACCTGTGTCGGCGGTTCAAAGGGCACAGCATTTAACACCTGCTTGTGAGAGACAGTAAATAAAACAGCCGATCCTAAATAAACAGCATCCGCCCCTAATGCCATTGCTTTTAAAAATTGTCCCGGTGTAAACATTCCGCCCGAAATAATCAGACTGACCTTATCTCTTGCCTTCTTTTTTTGCAAATGCTGATGCGCCCGGTGCAGACCGTGAATGGTAGGAATCCCAAAGTCCTCTGATAAGATTGGCGGTGCTCCGTGGGTTGCTGCCTGTGCGCCATCTACAGCAATATAATCTACGCCGATTTCTAATAAAGCATCAATGTCCGCTTCTATTTTTCCGCCGGCAGCAATTTTTGCTCCAATCGGCACGCCGTTAGTCAATTCTTTTAACTCCTGGACAAGGTTTTTAAAATCTTCTAAGGTTTGATCCTTAAAAAAATGATTATGAATAATGGCCTCTTCTCCATCATCCAGGTTTAAGACCTTTCGAATATCTCCTTGAAGTTCCTCTGCCGGAATCACAACACCGGAGCTCATCAAAGCACCTTGGCCAAATTTTATTTCAATCATCGATGCTTTCTTGATAAGCTGTTCTTCCTTGGACCAGCTTGTCTTGGAAAACTGTAGGATATACTTATCTGTTCCATCGATTTCTTCCTCCATCACTCCGCCTTCACCGGAATTAAGTGCAGTACCCAGCTGATTTACCGCATCAGACAGCGCCAGTCTCACTTCTTTGCTTAATGCAATTCCATACGCCATCCCGCTGATCATTAAGGGAATATCTAATTCCATTGGCTGCTTAGCCTGGGGACCTATCTTCACCTTGAAATCTACCTGCTCCGTATATTCTGTCGGAAACGTTGCTACTTGAGCCGGTATAAATGTCAGCATTTCAAAATCCGGCCACGTTTTGGAAGAACCAAGCGGACGGTGCAAGACATCGCCAGATTCCGCCCGTAAATTATTCTCAAAGGTTCGCTGGATCCCCATATGTTTAAAACCGGTTACCATTTCAAATAAATTCTCTTGATAGCGGTCTTCCATCAGGGTTTTCCCATATTTAGCAACCATCCTTTTTATCAAATGGCGTCTCATGATAAACAACAAAAAAAACATGATAATAAACAGACTAAGCAGAATAAGAATAATGATATCGAGCACCATCTGTACACACACTCCTTTTTCTCCAATTTACATCACAGGTTGCTTTGTCTTGCAGTTCTCGGTGTTGAGTATTTGGACGTTTCCGAAATAACAATTGATTAACTGCCCCTGCTTCGCTACCGTTATCTTTCGCAAAAACGGAACATAATCGGTTTATCTGCCAGCATCTGCAGGGGTTATGTTTTTTTGTTTTTATTTTCTTCATATCTGCTATGCTTCCATGGCGGGTCACCGTATTCGTGCAGCTTTTGATTCACTTTATAAATAACATACGGAACCAGGAAGGATAATAAAGTACACAGCAGAATTAAATAATTGGGTAATATGCCCGTCAGCTCATCCCACATAAATACGTCACTCCCTTCTTAATCCCTTGTCTGATCCACGGTGCCTGTTGCACGGACAGTGGCATCTACCGTTACATTTATGGATGCATTCTGAAAGATATTTTCGCCTTCGTCCCAGTTATCCTTTACTTTCAACCATTCTTTATAATGCCTTTCCTCCATCATTTTTCTGAATCCAAAAAAGTCCATCCCTATGTCTTCTTGTGCCTTTTTTATGATATTGGATGTTATTTTCTCCATCCTTTCGCTTATCAGTTTATCTAATTCATTGAAATATTCTTTACTTAACAAGGAATTATCACTAAACACCTCAGCGATATAACCCTCTGTATCAATTTCTATATCAATATTTAGTTTGCCCGTCTCATCAATGTTCATTTCTATGTTACTTTTTGCGCGTTTAATTTCATAAACCATCTCTCCATCGTTACTCTCAAATTCAATATAGCCCCCTTTTAAATCTCCTGTTATTAAATTAACGGCAACAATTTCTAATCCACTAATAACATCAACTAATTGATTCGTCTTTCCATCAAAGACACCAGCTCCGTTAAACATCATTTTTCCATCTGATGGAACAACTCTTGGAATAAGGTAATTATTTTTTTCTAACATGTATTCATTTAGATTCCCTATTCTTAGCGGTTCAATCAATGCTCCTGATTTATCCATATTTTCATTTACCCTGTCAATATGCATCGCAGGAAGCGGCTCTATTTGGGATTCGATTTCCAGCAACTCTTTCGCCTTCTGGTCGGAAATGATCACTTTGGTTTCTCTTCGCATCTCGTGGTCACGAATAAGTAAATCCATGCTATTTGCAAACATTTCTGGTTCCCTTGCTAATTCTTCAGAAACAACAATTAATTTTAAATGCTCATAAAAAGGTGGGTTGCCTTGAATGAGTGCCATTTCCCGAGTTATTTTAAACAAACTTTGACCGCTAATGGATAGGTTGTTATAAGGCGTTTCAGCATTGTTTCCTCCTTCGCTGGGAGTACCTAATCCTGAAGGAACAACAAACTGATCTGTCATTGTTATGATTGGTTTATCTCCAGATTGTTCTTCTGCTAAATCGAGTGCAACACCAATCACAAACCCCCGTTCTTCAATGTTCACTTCATCCCAGCATCCGGCAAGCAGCAAACAAAAACAGCCTAAAAGGAATAGATATGCTTTATTCATTCCGCTTCACCCCTCTGATTTTAGCAACCACCGTTAATAAGATAAGAACCGTGATGTTTAAAATAAGCATCAACCAACTCATTATTGATCCTATTAAATCCACTTCCATCACATCTCGCGGAAACATCCCGACAAAATATATGATCGGAGTTAAAATAAAAATTATTTTTAGCTTCTCTGTATTTTTGAAGATGGCATTCAATGCAAAAATCCCGATGTCCATAGCCATCGTTGCCGTAATAAAAATAGCCATAATCCATATCACAAAGAAAACAGATTCAAACCGTTCAAAAAAACCGCCGGGTATCTCTACCACCTTTGCCAGCTCTATTGTCGGATAGAGTAAATTAGATGTAACAGCATTCCCGAACACGCCAATACACATGATAAAAATCATCATATATAATCCAACAGGTATACACATACCAAGCGCAGCTGCCTTTGGTGCTTTTTTTGGTTTATCAACCAACGAAAGGTAAAACCATAAAATTCCAAATCCAAGATAAGAGATGGCACCTGTATTCGCAATCACCTGTGTATAACCAGTTATGGGGGTCTGTAATACAGGCATTAAGTTTCCAGCGTTCAACCAACCAACACTAAATACCACGATGATAAGAGCTATCGAAAGAATAATCGGCATAAACATCATGTTGATTCGGAACAGCCCAGCGCGTGATCCCGAAACAGCATAAACAACTACCAGCAAAAAGGGCAGTGCAATCACTTCAATTGGGGTACGGTCGAATAAATATTGCTGCGATATATTACTGATTTTACGAATTTGATAGGCAGTGACAAAGATGGAGAGAATTGCAAACATCAGACTTAAAACTATCGCTACTGGTTTTGTTACGATTTTGGAAGCGTAGGTAAGGAAGGTTTGCCCTTGAAATCCTGACGCAAATTTAGCTATTGCCCAGGATATAAAAACAGCAAATAATCCGCCAAGGAGCAAGGGGATCCATCCATCAGCACCTTTCGTTACAGAGGCTAATTGTTTTGGCATCGAAAGAATCCCTACCCCCATTACAATGGATGGGATAGCAATCATGATATCTCTTTCACTAATTCTTTCATCTGCATATTTAAACCTTTTCACTGTTTACGCTCCCCTTTGTTCATGAGCTTTTTATCATTGGTCTGCATATAGACAGGCCGCCTTTTCATCATTGCAATCGGTGCACGTAACACAAGGTCCTTCCAATCATTCATAAAGCTTGGTGCAAATGGAGTGGAATATGGCACACCGAAGCTCATCAAATTCACAATATGGATATTAATCATGATGTAGCAAAGGATGATTCCATAAAGTCCGAATACAGCCGCTGCAGCCATCAACCCAAACTGCAGGATGCGAAATGTGATGGCAATACTATAGGAAGGCAAAGCAAACGATGCAATGGCGTTGAGTGCAACGACAATAACCATAATAGGACTGACTATCCCAGCGGAAACTGCTGCCTCTCCAATAACGAGCCCGCCAACAATGCCGATGGTCTGCCCTATCGCAGTCGGCAGCCGTAATCCAGCTTCGCGCAGCAACTCCATCGTTGCCGTCATAATCAATGCTTCCATAACAGGCGGGAAAGGAACTTCATCTCTGCTTGCCGCAATGGAAAATGCTAAATCAGATGGGATCAGACCTGGATGATAGGATACCAAAGCGATATAAAGAGCCGGTAAAAATACGGAAATAAAAGCTGCCAGATAACGCAGCATTCTAACCAGCGTTCCAAGAGACCAGCGCCAATAATTATCCTCAGGTGACTGCAGCAAGCCTCCAAAGGTCGCCGGTGCAATCAATACAAACGGCGTACGATCAAGGAGGATAACTACTTTTCCTTTAAGAAGTGCCTCAGAAGCCTTATCTGGTCTTTCCGTATTTAAAATCTGCGGGAAAGGAGATAAAAAGCTATCCTCAATCCATTGCTCAATATAGCCGCTTTCCGGTGCATCATCAATATCAATTGTTTCCAGTCTACGTTTTACTTCATCCACCATATCGGGATTCACAATACCATCCATATAGGACACAACAAGCTCTTTCTTGGAGCGTCTGCCGACTTTATAGGTGCTGAAACGCAGATTAGGGTCCGCAATATACCGGCGGATCATCATGGTATTGGTTCGTATATTTTCGACAAACCCCTCTTTGGATCCGCGAATCAGCGATTCCGACTGCGGCTCCTCGATAGCACGACTTTCTCCGCCTATCGTATCCATGATAAGTACTTGGTCCACTCCATCTAAATAGAACACCGTATTTCCGCTTAAAATAGCATTCGATACATCGTCTAATGAATGTCCCCGTTCGATACCTGTTACTGTAATAACTTCCTTATCAACCGCATCAAAAAGCTCCTGTTTATCAACAGGCAAGTCCGAAGCATTTTTTAAATCCTCCATAATATGGTCATGGATGTAGATATTATTCACAATGCCATCGATATAAACAATTGCGATTCGATGATTTGCCTTGCCAATAGTGAATTCACGTATTACTAAATCACTTGGATCCTCTAGCATTTTTCTTATATTACTTAGATTTTCAGTCAGATTTGTTCCAATTTCCAAAGAGAAATTTTCTTCTGTGTTTTTCTTTTTATTTTGCCAATAGAAAGATCGGCCCAACATTATCCCCTCAAGTCATATGAATAGTTGCTCCTCTTCTTTTTCCCAATAGGACCCCCATTTATGTATAAAATATATCCATTTGCAAAATCTAAATCTATATATCGCCTGTGAAAGGGGTACTAAACCAAATGGATGAAAAAAATATACACTTAACAGCTGCCGAAATTGCTTCTGTATGGACAGGATATATGAATGATACGCTGGCAAAAAGCATTTTGAGTTTTATGTTAAAGCATGTGGATGACCCTGAAATAAAGCCTGTTGTCCAGCATGCCTATGACAATTTCACAAATCAAATAGACCAGCTGCATCAGATTTTTGAAGAAGAAAATTTTGCAGTCCCAAATGGATTTACGGAGAAAGACGTCAATATGAAAGCTCCCTGGCTTTTCACCGATGTTTTTTGTTTAACCTATGTGACGCATATGGCAAGGATCGGGATGATTACTTACAGCGGGTTTGTCACGATGAGTATAAAAAAAGAAATACGGGATTACTCCATACAAGCGCTTCAGGACATGGCGGCGCTTTATGATCATGCTGTGGAAATTGCTCTGAAAAAAGGAATCAATGCGAGACACCCCTATATTGAGTCTCCAAAGCAAATCGATTATGTGGACAGCAAAAAATATTTTAGCGGACTCAATCCATTTAGTGATAAACGGCCATTAAATGCCATTGAGATATCTCATCTCTATATGAACATCCAAACAAATGAAATGGGGGTAAGATTGTGCCTTGCGTTTGCTCAGACCTCTCCTTCCAAAGTTGTACAGGATTTTATGATCAGATGTAAAAACATTTCACAAAAACATATAAAAATATTCGTGGATAGTTTGATGGCCAATGATATCGGCGCGCCCCAAGTACCTGATACAGCAGTTAGTGATTCTACAACACAAACTTTTTCAGATAAATTAATGATGTATCATATGTCCTTGCTCATATCTGCCGGGATTGGAAACTATGCCACTGCCGCTGCAGCTAGTCAGCGAATGGATCTGGCTGCGGATTATGAACGGCTGTCTATGGAAGTTGCTAAGCTTGCAAAAAGCGGCGCAGATATCATGATTGATAACAATTGGTTAGAGCAGCCGCCGGGGACGAGAAATCGAGAAAAACTGGCGAAGAATAAGGAGAAGAGCTGATACCTTTTCTCATCTTAATTCATATGGAAAAAACATCGGCTTTTGCTGACACGCAAGGCCGAATTTTTTCTTAAAAAATCAATGATGTATCTAATGGCAAGCATTATTAAACAAGGCAGCCTTTATCATTAAGGTAATTTGGTCAATAAAAAATACATCATCACAAATTATCTCCATTTAGTTGTTGAATCTTACCTTACTCTGAATATGGCTTTTATACCAAAATAAAATCAGCGAAACAGCCCTCCCTGAATGGATGAAGAGAAAATTAACAAAGTGGGTGAACCAATGGAGACGACGTTATCAAGGAAAAGCAAAAAACTTGAAGCAGTACTTTGGAGCATTGCTCTACCTGGATTTGCACAGTTACTAAGTCGTCATTATATAAAGGGGATTCTGTTTATTGGATTGGAATTCTTAGTTAACGTGATGGGAAATTTGAATACCATTATTGTATTGAGCTTCAACCTTAGAATCGAGGAAGCCATCGCACAGACTAACTATTTATGGTTAATGTTTTATCCGTGTTTATATTTCTATGCGATATGGGATGCTTATAGAGATGCGGGCGGCGGGGAAAAAGCCTTCTCATATCTGCCGCTTGTTTTTTCTGCCTATTTTGTTACTGTTGGCGTCGTTTTTTCGCCCAGCTTCACCATTGCAGGTCATTTGATTGGTCCACTATGGCTGCCGATTCTGTCTACACCGGTCGGTTTAGCAGTCGGCGGACTGATCAGATGGATTTTATTAAAAATATATATGGACAGAGAAACTGAAGAGGTTCTCTAACCATGCTTTCAGGCGATTGCTTCGCCTGATAAAAAGTTTATTTATTACGGATTGCAGTCCGCATTCGCACCCAGCTGGTGGATTCTTTTTGTGACAACAATTGGCGCCTTTATTATCTTTTTTTGGATAAATACATGTATATCGCTGCCTTTTCAGAAAGTTAACTGGATGGAAATTCATTTGACATGGATTGTATATATTCAGCAACATGAATCGCCTATAAAACCCCAATTAATAGGACATTCCGTATAAAACATTGGGTAAAAGGAAAAGATGTTAAAAAATAGGAAAACGAGGAGAGCCTTCATGGATAATCATCTAACCGATAATACCGCCAGACGTTATAAAGCTCATGTCAGTGTTCTTGGCACCACACAGCTTCATTTAAGAAGTCCCTCGATTATTGCATGGTGGAGTGCAGCTTATCCAGGATTTGGTCACCTGCTTTTATCGAAATATCTTCGCGGATTTGTTTTATTTATTTGGGAAGTTTTTATTAATTTGAATGCGAACATTAATTTAGCCATTCTTTATTCTTTTCAGGGCAAGTTTGAAATGGCTACAAATGTGCTTGACTCTCGATGGCTTTTAGCCTATTTACCCGTCTATTTTTTTGCTATCTGGGATAGTCACCGGACAACGGTAGATATGAACAAAGTTTATATGCTGGCAGAGCGTGAAGACCATCATTTCAATCTATTCAGTATTGGATTGATGGAAATCAACTACTTAGATAAGAGAAACCCTATGATGGCTGCCATTTGGTCAGCTTTTGTGCCAGGTTTGGGACAGCTTTATATCCATAGACTTGTTACGGCCCTCTTCGTTATCAGCTGGACGGTTATTTTTTTGTATTTATCACACCTGCTTGAAGCTGTCACACTTTTGATTTCAGGAGACCTCAGTCAGTCCACTGCTGTTCTAAGAGAGGAATTCTTACTCATGCTACCTTCTATATATGGATTTGCTATTTATGATGCGTATGTCAATACAGTGGAAAATAATAAACTCTTCGAAAAAGAACAGCGGAGATTTTTAAAGGATAATTACCAGGATTCTAATTTTCAAATTCTAAAGGGAGAGAAAGTGAATGAATAATGATGCAAATTTACGCGATACTCGAAAATAATATTTATATCGAAATGGCTATCGCCACGCTTGAAAAAAACGGCATTCCCAAAGCTAGTATTTATGCGGTCCCTCTTGATAATCGGGGGGAAGATCGCAAGCTGTTTGATGGTTTGCATCGATCTGATGGCACATCATTGATTGACATAGGGGTAGCACTTGCTACGGCTTTTTCTGTTATCGGAACCAGTATCGGTTTTGAATTGGCTTGGGGCCCGATTTATTGGGGATTGATTGCTTCGTTTATTGGATTTGTTTTAGGGGTCGCCATCAGACTGTTCACAGAAAAAGTACTTAAAAAGCGGAAAAGACTTCTGAAAGGGAAACACCCAGAGGTTATTCTTATTATTGAATGTGAAAAAACAATGACTGAATTAGTAGAAAATATTCTATGGAAACATTTTGCATTAGGCATAGCAAAAGTAAAATGATTATTCACCTGTATTTGCCATTAATTTACTTTTGCTTTAACTGAAGGAGAGAACATGTATGCAATCTACTTGGAGGAGTGTTATTGAAATATTCCAGCAGTATAGGGATACAAGAACGGCGTACTGGTTACATGAAAACTTATTTACCATCAGCTGGTGGATTCTTTTTGTTACTACTGTTGGTATTTTTATTGTATGGATAATTTTTTTAGATAAAAAAAGAATATTCGAGATCGTCACATACGGTTTTTTTGTTACTGCTGTGGGAGTAATCGGGGACGCAATAGGAGTTTCTTTATTTCTATGGCATTATACAAATACACTATTGCCGGTTTCTCAGATTGCTGAAATACATACCATACAGATGCCTTTTATTTATATGCTTGTCTACCAATATTTTCGTACATGGAAATCCTTTATAGTTGCCTCTACTATAAATGCTTTTGTGTTCGCATTTATCCTGGAACCGCTTCTGGTCTGGTTACAGATATATGAACTGCATAGCTGGAAACATATCTATTCCTTCTTTCCTTATATACTGATAGGGATTGTATTCAAATTCGTGGTGAATAAATTTAAGAAACTGGACCGTTATTATGAATCTTAAATTGCCCCCTTTATCGTGTAAAAGCAGCCTTCTTCTTTCTCTGCCAATGATAAAGGGAGCATAGATTTTGTTTCTTATTTCAACAAGAATTGGCTTTTTCCAGCCTATTTACGAAGCATAGAAGGTAAATCCTGATCTTCCGGCAACAAGGACACATAGTTTTCCGGACCTGCTTCACGGGCACGAAGCTCTTTTGCAGCATCCTCGAGAACCTCTGGATTTTGCAGGACGTCGATGATGGTGCTGGCAATTGCTTTCCCTGCATAAAGCATTCCTTTTTTAGCATAGGAAGTCTTCCCTTGCGATACAACCTGCCACGTATGGAATGGCGTACCAAAAGTCCAGGTTGCTGCCATCAGCTGTGCAGTAGGCGTCACCCAGCTGACAGCTCCCACATCAGTAGAGCCTGAGCCTTTGACATATTCCTGCGCCTCGCGATAGGCATCCACTTCATGAATAAGCGGGCGCGCTGCGAGTTCCTTCGCTTTTTCCTTGTCGACCAAGGATGCAGCAAAAGCAATATCATCTTCATTTAATGTTTGATAGTACTTCCTGCTTAATTCCAGCTCTTCTTCTGTAAAATGCGGACGCTCTAAGGCCTTCATATTTTTATGGAGCATTTTATCTAACGTTGCATTTTGAACAAGATTAGAGCATACGCCCTCAATGCGGTGTTCCATGGATGTTTCTGTCATTAACGCAGCGCCTTCCGCAATTTTTATCAGCCGTTTAAACAAAGCACGTGCCTGTTCAGCATGCGGTGCACGTACAAAATAGGACACCTCTGCTTCTTTTTGGACAACATTTGGAGACATTCCTCCAGAGTTCGTAATCGCATAATGAACACGCGCTTCATCAATCATATGCTCGCGCATGTAGTTAGCGCCGACATTCATTAATTCCACCGCGTCAAGCGCACTTCTTCCCAGTTCTGGTGAAGCTGCTGCGTGAGAGCTTATCCCTTTAAAGGTAAAGGTAGAGTGGATAACTGCCAGAGATGGCCCATGGAATAAACCGTTTGTGTAATGCGGATGCCAGGAAAAAGACGCAGCCACATCATCAAATAATCCTGCTTTAACCATATATGTTTTGGCATAGCCGCTCTCTTCTGCCGGGCAGCCATAATAACGGATGGTTCCTTCTAAATGATTTTTCTCTAAGTATTCTTTTACCGCAACAGCCGCAGACATTGACCCAACGCCAAGCAGATTATGTCCGCAGCCATGCCCCGGTCCATAGGGTACTTCTGGATCAAATTCTGTCACACCAGCTTTCTGGCTTAATCCGGGTAAAGCATCATATTCCCCTAAGATGGCAATAACTGGACCGCTGTTTCCAAAGCTGGCAGTAAATGCAGTGGGAATATTTGCTACCCCGCGTTCTACCTGAAAGCCTTGCTCTTCCATAAAATCCGATGAGTATTGGAAAGACTTTTCTTCTTCATAACGAATTTCAGGTGTTTCCCAAATTTGATCGCTTACTTTAAAGAAAGCTTCCCGCTTCTGTTCGATAATTTCTTCGATTTGTTTTACGACATCTTCCCTCATTGTTTCTATACATCCCTTTCTACAATGACTTCACTATATATTTTATAGCAAAGCAGACTGCGTTGTATAATGTTTGGTTCTTTTTCTATTTTTAAGAGGATGTTCAGCTATTAAACTATACCTTGAATTCTTAAAACAATTTCTGCAATGATCGCTGATCCCAAAAATGTACCTAAGAATACCATAGAACCAATTACAATACTCTTCCAACTCAATTTCGTGAAATCAGCCAATGAATTACCAATTCCGATAGCGGCATACGCTAACAGCGGAGTAGTAAATGCTTGAATATCTATAGCACTTGCCCATTCAATAACTTGCTCAGAACCAGGCGTTATAGGCAAGGAGACAATAATGGATATCCCTGCAACATAAAGAATGCCCGGTATCGTCTTCCACGGAATAATCATTTTTAAAGCAAAGCCGGCTCCAGCAATTAAAATAATAACCAACATTCCCATTAAGGCCTCTGTCGGGACAACTTCATAACCAATCCAATTTCCTATCAACACAATAATTGCTGATAAAATCAAAGCCAATACCGTGTGAAATAACTGTTTGCTCATGATCCTACCTCCCTCTTTTCTTCCGCTTCCTTATCAGACTTTCTTTTCGTTAACAGATGATACATCTTTTCTGCCAGCGGAAGTGCAATAAAAATAGATACAAAAAAGCCTGTCGCAACGGATAAAATCATACTGGCCGAGGCTAATGATTGAATCTCTGCTGCCATCTCCGGGTATACAGCTGATAGAGAACTGCTTGATGCAGCCATCATACTGGCGCTTCCGACCCCTGATGCCATCGCAAGTGCCAGCGGGTTTAATGGAGTAAAACTAGCCAATAAACTTGCCATTAATCCGAAGAATACAGCTCCAAAGATCGATCCGAATAAATATATCGAAAAAACACCTCTCGTTTCTGGAGAATTAAAACCAAATTTATCACTTATAATAGCCAAACTTCCTTCTCTTGCAATGGAAAATGTCATTCCAATCGCTTCTCGCTTTACTCCTAATAAAATCGCAAGGGGGAGACCCAGTAAAACAGTACCGAGGTTTCCAATTTCCTGCAGTAAAATAGCTGGGCCTACCTGAACAATCATGCTAATTGCCGGGCCAATATTCAGACTTACTTTTGCAACAAGCAACCCTATTAAAGCTGTTGTCATTATTTCTGAATGCTTAAATTGCTTCTCCTTGATAACCGGAGTAAATACCATTGCAATTCCCAATATAAAAGCATAAATCATTGGCAGGATAAGAATCATTCCAGCTCCAAGTTCGAATGAAATGGTGCCGATCGATTCTGCAAGCAATACAATTAAAAGAGCTGCAGCATGCAGCCGCCAATCTTTTAAGTATCCTGGAATTTGTTTCAACATGTTGTCTTCCCCCTCTAGTGACGATATCTTAATTTTTAATTAGTGACGGCAATTCTTGTTCTTCCGGCAAAAGTGATTGATAATTTTCTGAACCGGCCTCACGTTCATATAATTCTTTAACAGCATCTTCTAATACTTCCGGCTTGCGGAGTACATCAATAACCGTACTGGCAATTGCTTTACCCGCAAAGAGCATGCCTTTTTTTGCATAGGTTGTCTTTCCTTGAGATACGACCTGCCATGTATGAAATGGTGTTCCATAGGTCCAGGTTGCTGCAGTGAGCTGTGCAGTTGGTGTCACCCAGCTCACTGCACCTACATCGGTCGACCCTGCCCCTTTTCGATACTCCGGTGCTTCTATATACGGTGTGATTTCATGGATGAGCGGTCTTTCCGCCAATTCTTCCGATCTTTTCTTCCCAACTAGCTGTGCAGCAAAAGCTTTATCATCTTCATTCAATGTTGCGTAATATTTTTTGCTTAATTCTATTTCTTCCTCAGTAAATCCATCTTGCTGCAACTCCTGCATATTTTTATGAAGCAGTTTGTCCAATACCGAATTCTGAACAAGATTAGAACATGCTCCTTCAATTCGATAGGTCATTTTTGTTTCTGTCATCAACGCTGCCCCTTCTGCAATTTTATTCAGTCGTTTAAATAGCGCACGGGCTTGTTCTGCGTGCGGCGCACGAACAAAATAAGAAACCTCCGCCTCCTGCTGGACCACATTCGGAGACTTTCCGCCAGTATTCGTAATCGCATAATGTACACGGGCTTCATCAATCATATGTTCGCGCATGTAGTTCGCACCTACATTCATCAGTTCGACAGCATCCAATGCACTTCTTCCAAGTTCCGGTGAAGCAGAGGCGTGAGAGCTCTTCCCCTTAAAAGTGAACGTAGCATGAATCACCGCTAAGGATGGTCCATGGAATAAAGAATTGGAATAATGAGGGTGCCATGAGAAGGATGCTGCTACATCATCAAACAGTCCAGCTTTAACCATATATGTCTTTGCATAGCCGCTTTCCTCGGCAGGACATCCATAATAACGAATCGTCCCTTCCAGATTATTTTTCTCTAAGTATTCTTTTACAGCAACAGCTGCTGCCATTGCACCTACACCAAGTAAATTATGTCCGCATCCGTGTCCTGCTCCACTTGTTTCAACGGGGATATATTCTGTCACACCTGCTTTTTGGCTGAGTCCCGGTAAGGCATCATATTCTCCTAATATGGCAATTACCGGTCCCGAATTTCCAAAGTTTGCCACAAATGCTGTCGGAATTCCAGCCACACCGCGTTCCACCTGAAATCCCTGCTGTTCCATAAAATCAGAGGAATAAGCAGCAGACTTTTCTTCTTCAAACCGTATCTCCGGTTTCTGCCAAATCTGATCGCTTACGTTAAAAAATGCTTCTCGTTTTTCTTCGATAATTGCTTCAATTTGACTCGTAACTTTGTTTTCATCTGTCTTCATGCATTTTCGCCTCCATATATAATATTAATAATTATCTTATAGTAAAAATAATTGCAATAATAGTGTATAAACATCTATAATTAATTAAAATATATGTATATTCATCTATCTTCTTACTCTGAAAGGAGCTAATTATGTCAGATAACCTTACATCCATAATTGATGTTCCTTATCAGTTATGGCAAAAAAATAACTCGAACCGATTTAAACAAATAGATAATCACGAATTGCCTATTTTTGAACCGCCAACTCATTTTCCCTTACTTACAAATGATATCGCCTATACCGACGGAGGGTTAAAAACAAGTCAAAACATCCATTTTCAATACGCATATGATGTACGTTATGTCCTTCGTCTCCCTTCCTCTTATAAGCTTTCGGATGATATGGAAGCATTGCTTTCCAGTGAGCTTCCTTTTTATGCTCAAAGAATCATGGAACAGACTCAAAAAAGGCTGCTGCTGAAGATTTACGATTGTATCAATGCCATTACAGCTTTAACCAATCTGGATGAATTACTTTCTAAAATGATTGACACGACAATGGAAGTTATCCCTGAAGCCGATGTTGGCGTGTTATGGGTTTATGATGAACAGGAAAAATGCCTAAAAGTCAGAAAAGCATCCGCCTTGGTTGATAACGAGACAATGAAGCATATGAGAATGAAGCCCGGGGAAGGAATGATTGGTTCCGTATTTCAGGAGGGGGAGGCTAAAGTATATCAGACAAGCAGTGAGGTATTCCAAGCAAGTGCGAATATGTCTAATATGAACCTTCGTTATTTGGGGAGGGCCTATTCTTTTAAAGATGTAAAATCTGTTATATGTGCTCCAGTCAAAGTACAGAAAAAAACTAAATGTGTTTTGATTCTTTATCAGTTTAAACAAGCAACATTTGATAAATCTGAATTGGAATTGCTCAAAAATTTCGCTGATCAAATCAGTATTGCGTTACATAATTCGAATATTTTTGAAGCGATGCAGAAACAAAATCACCTGTTACAAAAACGGACAGAAATTCACGAACGACTCGTAAAGCTTTCCTTAGAAAATAAAGGAATTTACCACATCAAACATGCTTTAGAAAAAATTATTGGTTTTTCTTTTTCATTGATCGATGCTTTCCATTTTTCTATTGACGAGGATGAAAATGAGGCTTTCTATCTTATTGATAAACACCTCGAAAAATGGAATGACAGCAAGTCCTTAAGTACATCATTCTATGTCCGGTCTCCCAAGAATTATTTACATCAGGTGTATCCCATCGTGGGTTCGAGTACCTGTTTGGGATACGTTGTTTTTGAGGCAAAAATGACCCTGTCTTCCACACAGCGAATGGTGCTGGAACAAGGCATTCCTATTCTGGCACTTGAATTTACACATCGGCAAACAGAAACAAACAATCAGTTTAAAGTCTCCGAAGAAGCCTTTCAGCATTTACTTCTTGCCGAGACAAATGCAGAGTTGTTAGAAGCGGCCAAAAAACTTAAACTGGAGAAAACACAGCCTGTATTTGCACTTATATTCGAAGTGGCATTGGATATGAATCCTACATTTATAAACTTATATATGCAACGTTTTTTACATTTTCTTAAAAACCAGCTGGAAAAGCACCTACATGTTCTATATACGCAGGATTCATCCATCATTACCTTGCTGAAGGCTTCCACTGCACAAGAAGCAGAAATGCTTGTTTCTAAAGTACTTTCTAATACTTCCGTGAGAGCACGCGCGGGAATTGGAGGAAGAGCAGTTCAGTTTGTTCAAATTAGCAAAAGTTATAAAGAAGCTTATAAAGCGCTAAATCAGCTGCAGGAAAAAAGGATATGGAACAAGCACTTAAATTTCAAAGATATCGGAATCAATCAGCTCTTCCTATCTCATTCAGAAGAAGAAATACGTTCTTTTGTTGATGATTTTTTTGAACCAATCATGGCTCCTAACGGAAATGACTCACATCTCGTTGAAACACTGCAAATTTATATGCAGCATAACCAGAGTATGCAGGAAACGGCAAAAGCTCTTCATATTCACGTTAATACATTATATCAGCGCATTCATAAAATCGAATCCGCTCTTCAGATTTCTTTAAAAGATTCAGAGGATGTGTTAAATGCTCAGCTAGCCTGCTACTTAAAAGAACACTGGGTAATTGATGCTTGATTCAGAAGGAATAATAAAATAAATAAGCCGTATGAATGTTTGATTTCATACGGCTTATTATCCTTCTGGCCTTGCTTGAGTCTTCGGATGGCAAACTTAAGAATCCACCTACTTTTCCGGATACTTCTCCTGTAAAAACGTCACCGACTGTTTGATTAATTCCTTTAATATTTCTTCATCAATATCTGCTACTTTATTAATATACACACAGGCCTTGCCAGTTGTATGCTTGCCAAACCTCGCAAGCAAATGCTCCCGCTCTGTATCACCTGTCGCAAAATAAAGACTGATTTTTGCTTTACGCGGAGAGAAGCCGACTAAAGGGGCATCTCCTTCATGACCAGAATCATATTTATAATGATACCTGCCAAAACCGATAATGCTCGGCCCCCACATTTTCGCCTCAAACCCCGTCGTTTCTGTAAATAAATCCAGCAGACGGTATGCATCCTCCCGCTTCTTCAGCTGCTCTACCTGCTCAATAAATTCAATGACACTACTATCTGTTTCTTTCGTTTTTAATTGATACATCTTACTACCCTCTATATGCCTTTCGCAATGTCTCTATATCCAATTTTTTCATTGGCATCATTGCCTGATTCACTCTGGCAATTTGTTCCTTTGTGGCATTCTTCCCCATCATTTCATCCATCTCACTTGGGGAAATCTGCCAGGAAACACCGAACTTGTCCTTCAACCAACCGCACTGCTCTGCTTCAGGTACAGCTGACAACTGTTCAAAATAATGATCAATCTCTTCCTGTGTATCACAGTTAACCAGCAAAGAAACAGCTTCGTTAAATTGAAAACCATGCTCCAGTCCGCTATCCATTGCCGTTATCCAGACATTTTCAAGTGCAAAATCGGAAAACATAACCGTGCCTTCCTTATTTGGTTCCATTCCTGCCGGGTAATAAGCCATGTTCCCTTTTTTACTGTCGTTAAAAATAGATAAATAAAATTGAACGGCTTCCTCTGCTCTTCCTCCATTTTCCCCTGTAAACATCATAGATGGAAGAATCAGCGGGCGCTCCTCGCCTTCCGGGTTCGTCAAAATAAGCTGCCAGGACAATCCATATTTATCTTGTATCCAGCCATATTTTTTACTAAAAGGGTACGAGTCAAGCGGCATCAGCGGTACACCGCCATCAGACAGCTTTTCCCAAACTGCTTCAAGCTGTTCGGCAGCGTTTTTATCTCTTGCCGGATCAAAATTTACCATAAACGAAATGGATGGATTGAATGAGAAATAAGGCCCTGCACTGATTGCCATAAATCGCTGCCCCCATAAATCAAAAGAAACCAAGTCGCAATCTCCTGATGGGGTGTCTGGAATAACCGATTCACTGATTATC
Source organism: Oceanobacillus oncorhynchi (assembly GCF_000821065.1). Taxonomy (GTDB): domain Bacteria; phylum Bacillota; class Bacilli; order Bacillales; family Amphibacillaceae; genus Oceanobacillus; species Oceanobacillus oncorhynchi. Next base: position 2,517,778 of record NZ_CDGG01000001.1, on the reverse strand, counting down.
TGAGAATCTGGAAAAACGGACGTATAGAAAGCCGCTGCCTCTTTTGCTTCTTTATCAAACCAAAGATGGGGCACAATCTTATTTGTGTCTGCTGTCATTATTATATCCTCCTTCACGGAATCAAGATTCTTTTATTATACCATTTTTTAGCTTTTCTACTTCTTTTCATTTGCTCTTATTTACAGCTTCAAAAAACCTATTTTTTACACAGCAAGCATTTGCTCTGCGCTTCCATTAATCTGAAAATTATTTCTTTATTTTTTTCAAACAGATACCTAGACAATAGGTCTCTGTTCCACTATGATAGTGCTATTGTTTTTTTAGACGGACAGAAAGGAAGTGTTAAAATGACGATGAAATTCTCCCGTAATACGATTCTATTTGTATTTATGATTGGTACATTTGCGATTGGAATGACAGAGTATGCCGTTACTGGTTTATTAACACAGTTTGCGGCAGATTTAGATGTGCCTGTTTCAACCACTGGGTTACTGCTCAGCGTTTACGCGATCAGTGTTGCTGTCTGCGGCCCGCTGCTTCGGATATTAACGGTTAAATTTTCACCGAAGCCGCTGCTTATCGCACTTATCTCCATCTTTATTATAAGTAATATTATTGCGGCCACCGCTCCAACCTTTGAGGTACTGCTACTTTCCAGACTTTTCTCTGCAATTATGCATGCCCCATTCTTTGGACTATGTATGAGCATGGCAGTTGAAATTTCCCAGCCTCATAAACGTACCAGCTCCATTGCTGCTGTGCAGGGCGGACTGACGATTGCCATTATGCTTGGCGTTCCTTTTGGTTCCTATATCGGCGGCGTACTTGATTGGAGACTCGTTTTCTGGTTTATTGCAGCAATGGGCGTTATTAATTTAATTGGCCTTATGATTGTTACACCAAATATAAAACAAAATGAAACTCCTAAGTTGAAAAATGAAATGGCCGTATTAAAGAATAAAAATGTCTGGATGCTGATTGCCGTTATTGTCTTTGGCTTTTCCGGGGTATTTACCGCTTATACGTTTACAGAGCCTATGCTTCGAGATATTGCAGGCTTTGATGTAACCAGTATTACAATTGCTTTATTCTTATTTGGATTAGGCGCAGTTATTGGTAATTTTGTTTCTGGAAGTATTCAGCCTGAAGTACTGACGGAACGGTTAATTGTAGCGATGACTATTTTAGGCACTGTGCTGATTGCCATTACGTTCTTATTTATGAACCCAATCTTGACGTATGTTGCCTGCTTCTTATTCGGTGCCGGAACCTTTGGAACCACACCGATATTAAATGCAAAGATCATCTTGGCAGCAACAGAAGCTCCAGCCTTATCGGGAACGATAGCTGCATCTGTATTTAATTTAGCAAATTCGATTGGGGCAACATTAGGCAGTCTCTTATTAACGAATCAATTTTCCTATAGAGAAATCACCTTTGTCGCCGGTGGAATGATTTTCTTTGGCGTTGTTCTGATGTTTGTTACGCATAAAATTGAGGATAAGTCTTTGTTTAGAGTTTCTGAAGAGGCTTATGAATAGCATATGGGAATATAGGAAGAGGAGGGCCAAATATATTTAGCCCTCCTCTTCTCGCTCTTGTTAAAATTGTATTTCACCCCTCATTTTCATAAGCCTTATACCAATGATACGGCTGTAGCTCTTTTAACGCTTTAAATTCAATTTCATTATTCGAATTTGTTATTGCTGCTTTTACGCCTTCTCCCCAGTAAAAAAGACGCTCTTGACAAACACCGCATGGCGTTAAGATAACGAATGATGCATTTTCATCCTCTCTGGCAATACAAATTGAGTGCGTTATTTTGGTATTTAGTTTATGTGCTTCTAAAATCGCTCCTGTTTCCATACATAATTCTGTAGAAGCATTAATCACCTCCGGGGCAACGCTTGTCAATATATGGCCAGATTCGGTATACATCGCCGCTGCACCGCCCCAGCCAGAAGGATATCTCTTTTTTACTAAGTCTGCTGCTACTTTATAAAGTTCTTGTTCTATATTCATATTCATTTCTCCAATTTTTTGTTTTGTTATTGTTAGTATAACAGCAATTAACTTCTGTTTGTTTCTATACATTTAAAACAAATACGTATTTACAAATCCTTACTATACCCAGCATAGCTCTTCCAAACAGTGTATCCCAATTTATTATAAAAAGCTGTCAGCCCTGTCCAATCAATGACAATGCGGGAGACGCCCCGTTCTCTTAAAAAACCGATTCCTGCTTCCACAACAGCTAATCCATATCCTTTCCCGCGTTCGTTCGCATCCACTCCTAAAGGTCCAACCCCGCCTAATTCCTCCTGAAACAAAGGAGCCCAGTATACATTTTGAGCGATGAAAGGTGATTTTTCATCATTCATTCGGCAAAACCCAATGATTCGCTGCCCTTTTTTTAGAATCGCAAATTCTCTTCCTGTACCGCCCTTATGAAAATAATGAATTGCTTCATATTCCCATCTTCCCGGGAAACACCGATGTAAAAAATCAAGAAATAAGTCCTTATCTTTTAAATCTAACACCTGGCATTCTATCCCTGCTATTTTGGGAATTGCCGCTTCATCATGGGCATCATAAGTTCGAATCATGTCATGCTCTATCCCGCTGTTTTGATATCCTTTCTGTTCAAACCAGGATTTTGCTTCTGCCAATTCCATGGGGATACCGGGAAAATAATGCCATGGGTCACGTCCAAGCAGAATTTGTTTTACACCGGCAGCCTTTAAATGCGTTTCAGCATTTGCTAACAATAAAGAGCCAATTCCTTGATCTCTCCGGTTCTCCGCCACAAGAAGCACTTGAATCCATCCGATTTCCTGACTCATACCCGCTTCCTGTTTTTCCTGATATCTCTTTGCAACAACAAATCCTACCACATGATTTTCCTCATCGATAGCAATTGCGGAGGCTTTTTCGCATATATTCTCATCCTCAAAGCTATTTTGTTTAAACAGCTCCTTCCGCATTGGAAAATGTTTTCCTATTTCCTGATTCCATAATTGAACCAGTGCATCTATTCTTCTGTCATTCCAGGATTCCAGCTTCATGCTTCACATCTCCTTTCTTTTTTGAGGATGTGTATAGTAAGCTTTTATTCTTGTTCTGATGCCGCAATAAGAAGCCTTGCAACACTTTTTATCTTCTTTATTTTTTTATCTTTTCATTCCCTTTTTTAAAGAAATCCACCGCGTCTCTTGTCTCATCCAGATGCTTTACGGTAACAGGATATTGTAAGGCAGCTACACTCATAAACAAAATATCCATGACCTGCAGCTGTACGATTCGGGATGATGTGGCGCCGCTCCGGAAAATAGGCTCTCTCGTTGTAGATGTATACAGCTTTATATCTGCATGCTCGGTAACCGGCCATTTTCCGTATTTAGTCAGACTGATTGTTTTCACACCTCTTTTTTTGGCAAGATGAAGCATATTTGCAATTTCAACGGTTTCTCCTGAAAAAGAAATACCAAAAACAACATCGTTTTCGCTCATATTGGCAATGACTGTCGCCGCAATATGCATGTCTTCAAAGGCATAGGCGTTTTTATTAATCCGGATAAATTTTTGAACTGCATCCTGTGCAATCATCCCCGATGCACCGACTCCGATAAATAGGATTTTTGAGGCATCATTCATCCATTGGACTCCTGTCTGCAGTTGATCAATATCAATTAATTGTGCTGTTTCTCTTATCGTTTGGATACTGTTATTTGTCATTTTATCAATAATCGATAGAGACGTTTCATCCGGATCAATATCGCGGAATCCGTACTCTTCTTTTCTTTGCAAATCACCCGCAATACGGATTTTCAAATCGTGAAAACCCTTCAAATTCAAAGACTTGCATAATCGGATAACTGCTGCGCCGCTTGTTTCACTGCGTTTCCCGAGCTCCTTGGCAGTTAATGAAATGACTTTTTCCGGGTTTTTTAAAATATAATCAGCAATCTTCTTTTCAGATGGCGGGAGACTCAAAAGCATTTCATTGATTCTCGTTATTCCACCGTTTATAAAAGGCAATAGGATCAACTCATTTCTTTTTCTCTCTTCACAGAAGAACCTGTTTTTGATTAAATCCAATAACTCCTCGGTTCAGTAATTGTAGAGGGATGCATAACTGCCGTAATGATTCTAACGATATAAAAGATATTTTTTTCGCGTTTTTTTAAATTTCCCCAGCTCCTGTTGGCCTTCCTCTATATACTTTTCTGCTTCTCCAGCTAAGATGTATTTCCTTAAACGCTTGGTTCCTGCCAGTAAATCAAAAAAACACTTCCCATTTTCATTTTCGATAAATTGAAATTGATTCGGATAGAGTGCTGCGATGGTTTCCACTAAAGTGACCCCTGCTCGTAAGGCATGAAGTGTATGGCGGTTTTCGATATGAAGCTGTACACCGCCACAGATTTCACCTTCATGTTTTTGATAAGTCGGAACAAAAGATACAGGGCGGGCGAGCACGCCAGGAATTTTTTTATCATTATATACTTTCGCCAGCTTCTGCCCTTCTATAAAAGGAGCGCCAATCCACTCAAACGGTTTCGCTGTCCCTCTCCCCTCGGATACATTGGTTCCTTCCAAAAGACAGGTGCCAGGATATAAAATAGCCGTATCAACCACAGGCACATTCGGCGATGGCGGAATCCAGAATAAATTCGTATCATCAAAATACATACGGCGTTTCCAGCCCTCCATCGGCACAATAGAAAGGTCGCATGCGTAAGCAAATTCCTTTTTAAATAACCATGCCAATTCCCCTATAGTCATGCCGTGCCGATTCGGGATTGGCAGCAAACCGACAAAGGAACGCACATCCGGTTCGACCAGATTCCCCTCCATGTTCAGACCGGACACCGGGTTGGGCCGGTCAAGGACAATCAGCTTCTTTCCATATTCCATACACGCCTCCATCACATAAGCCATGGTATAAATGTACGTATAGTATCTTGAACCGATATCCTGTAAATCAAAGACCAGCACATCCACATCTGCAAGCATCTCTTGACTTGGCTTTCTTGTCTCTCCGTACAAACTGTATACCGACAGCCCTGTTTTAGCATCTATGGAAGAGGATACCTCCTGCCCTTCTTTCGCATCTCCGCGGATGCCGTGTTCCGGAGCATATAAGGCCGTCAGATGAATTGCCGGATGCTCCGTAAACAAATCGATGGATGGCTGCAGTTTTTCGTTTACTCCTGTCATATTCGTAACCAGGCCAATCCGCTGCCCTTCCACTCGTTTATATCCTTTCTCTAAAAATATATCCAAACCTAACCGTACCAATCGTTCCACCTCCGTACATCATTTATGCAAGGCTTTCCTCCATTTTGGCAAAGGTTAAATGCGTTCCCCACATCAAAATATATGCGATCACACTTCCGCCAAAGAAAAAGAGGACAGCGGGAATGGTAATAAACAAAAGGTAGATAAGCGCCATGACGATGCCCAGAAGAAAGATGGTTAATAAAGGATGACCGATTCCAATAAGCAGTGCCCATTTGATATAGTCCACTGCCCGTAATTGAAAATGGGCATAAATAGGGAAAAGATAGAGTACAATCACAGTGAATAACAAAAACAATCCGACAACAGCAAAGCTTGCCATCGTATAGGCGATATGCTCCTGTGTCCGTAAAATTCGAAATTCCATTATCATGAGATATCCTGTTCCAGCCAGTAGATATCCTAAAACATTGATTTTCAGAAATTCTTTTTTATAGTTTTTCCAAAAAACCTGGAAGACAGGAATATCCTTCTCTCCATGGACCCACTTCCGCACCACTGCAAACATCGCTGCCGTAGCCGGGAAAAATCCAACTACACCAAGTCCGACCAGCGAGAAAGCAATCCATAGTAAATTGAGATAAGCAAATCTCGTAATCCATACAGCAAAACGATAATATCCATCTATAAATCCGTTCATCGCCATCCCTCCCGTCTATTTCATTCTTTAATCGATCCGATTAATACACCCTGGACAAAAAATCGCTGGACAAATGGATAAACTAATAATAATGGTAGTGACGATACAATAATCACTGCATATTTGATCAGACCGGCTGTTTTTACCTGATCCACCAGCGATTCGGCTGACCCGCCTGGATCATTCAATTGCATCTGGTTCACCACGAGAATCTCTCTTAAAATCAATTGCAATGGGTACTTATCACGATCGGATAAATAAATCAAAGCGTTAAAATACTGGTTCCATAAATTCACTGCATGAAACAGTGCCATCACCGCAATAATCGGCAAAGACAACGGCAATACAACCCGTATAAATATATAGAAATCAGAAGCTCCGTCAATTTTAGATGCTTCTACTAATTGATCCGGAATACTTTGCTGGAAAAAGGCTCTTGCAACCAGAATGGACCAGGCTCCTACCACGTTCGGAATAATAATTGCCCACATTGTATCGAGCATTCCCAGGGATTGGACAACAAGGTACGTAGGTATTAAACCTCCGTTAAACAGCATGGTAAATAAAATAAACCAGAGGATAAATTTTTTAGCCATTAATTCTTTACGTGACAAGGCGTATGCACAAGGCAATAAAACAAATAAGTGAATGGCCGTTCCTACAAATGTGTAAATAATGGTGTTTTTATAGCCGAGCCAAATAGCATCATTGGCAAATACACGCTCATATCCTTTAAACGTAATATCGACCGGCCAGAGCCACATCCTGCCTGAGCTGACTGCTTGCGGATCACTGATAGAGGCACTTAGAACAAAGATCAATGGATAGACAATCAATACTAAAATAATGAGAAGAAATATGGTATTGATCCAGTCAAATCCTCTATCTGAGAGCGTAAACCTCTTCATCTTCTAAACCTCCTTACCATAGACTGTTGCCGCTTACCTTTCTGGCTGTATAATTAAACACGACCAACAATGCAATATTGATTGCTGAATCGAACAGCCCGATTGCCGCCGCAAAGCTGTATTGCCCTTCCAGCAGACCTGTTTGATACACAAATGTCTGGATTACATCCGATGTTTTGGCATTTAAATTATTTTGCATCAGCAGCACTTTTTCAAAGCCGACGGTCATAAAGCTGCCGATATTTAAAATAAATAACACAACGATTGTCGGCAAAATACTTGGGATATTAATATGGAAAATACGCTGCAGCCGGGATGCACCATCCACCTTTGCCGCTTCATGTAATTCCGGATTAACACCGGATAATGCCGCCAGATAAATAATCGATCCCCATCCGAGCGTTTGCCAGACACCAGACCATGTAAAAATGTGCCGGAACCAGCCTGGGCTTGTCAGAAAATCAATCGGACTTCCGCCAAAAACAACAATCAGACGATTGACTAAGCCTGTTGTCGGGTCTAAGAAGATAACAATCATCCCTACCACAACAACGACAGAAATAAAATGCGGCGCATAGGTTAATGTCTGAGCCCACTTTTTAAACATTCTATTTCTCACTTCATGCAGAGAGAGTGCGAGAATAATAGGCAATGGAAATAAGATTAATTGATACGCACTTAAAACCAGTGTATTTTTAAGCAGCCTCCAAAAATAATACGAATTAAAAAAACGCTCAAAGTGATCAAATCCTATCCAAGGGCTCCCCCAGATTCCAAGGTTGGCAAAAAAGTTCTTGAAGGCAATCTGGACACCGTACATCGGGATATAATGCAATATGATAAAATACGCAACCGCCGGAAGCAAAAAGACATATATTTGCCAATTACGGGCAAAATTCTTTTTCACTTGATAAAATTTACTTTGGGCTGGGACAGAAACGTCATTTTTAACTCCCTTCATTCTTTAACCCCCTATTTATCGGTGTCTGGATTCCCCTCCAGACACCGATAAATTCAACTTCTGTTCAGGATGACAAGCCGTTAATTTTCTTGATAGCGTTCATAGGCTGCCTGCTGGATTTCCATATATTCGTCATAGCCCATCTCTTGAATCGTTTCCACATAGGCATCCCATTCAGAGAAATCATTTTCTCCCGTAATAAAACCAGCCTGCATTTCTTCTACATATTTTTGTAAATCTGTTTCCAATACAGCGATACGGTCATTTTCTTCAGCTGTATACGTAAATGCCGGCCAAATTTCATCAATCAAATACGGCTCCAGCTGTTCCGCAGCTTCTACATCTGCCGGCGCATTCTCTGAACCGGTAAAGTATTCATCTGTAACGATAACCGGGTGATTGCCGCCGGGATTGATAATATACTTGGCAAGTGCCTGTGTCAGCGTTAAGCCGTCTGGATTATCCGTGATTTCTTCTGTCAGCTTCGGACCTTCCTCTGTTTCTTCATAGGTTTCTCCTTCGATGCCCATAAAGAACATTTTCTGTCCTTCTTCACTCCAGAAATAATCAATCCATCTTAATGCCGCTTCAGGGTTTTCATTTTCACTGGTAATCAGAAAGTTCCCTAACGAAAGAACCGGTGAAGTGATCCCCGTATACATTTTTGTTCCATCCGGACCTTCTAAAGCATTGCCCGGGATATACTGCTCGCCTACTTCTTTTCCGTATAATTCCATTGGGTTATAGAATTGCACAGCGCCATAAAGATCATCTGCCGCACTTGCTAAATGCTGATCGACTTCCAAGGAATAAATATTTTGCTCAATCAGCCCTTCCTCGTAAAGCTTATTTAAATATTCCAACATTTCCTTGTATTGATCCGCAATCGGATAAAAACGGATATCCTCTGAATCTGGGTCACTGTCGATCAAGGTATGAAGCTGCCCGCGGTTTTGAACCCCAAATGCTCCTGAAATCCAATGAATGATACGGGACATTTCCGCTACACTGCTTAATGGAATTTCATCATTTTTTCCGTTCCCATTTAAATCTGTTTCTTTCACCGCTTTCAAATATTCATAGAATTCTTCGGTTGTTTCTGGATTATCCATCTCTAATTGCTCCAGCCAATCTCCATTTATCCACCCTTTTGCTCCAATCAATAAGGACGAAAAATCAGGGGAATAGACGGTCGGGATGGAATAGATATTTCCGTCCGGGAACGTAATCCCTTTCCGAATATCCGGGTTTTCATCAAGGACCTTTTTGATATTTGGCGCATATTCCTCAATCAAATCATTTAAAGGGATAAATGTGCCCTGACTTCCATATTTTTGAACATCGGAAACAGGCAGGTTAGCAGAGTAAAATACATCCGGCAAATCGCCGCTGGCCAGAGCCAGATTTCTTCTTTCCTCCAATCCATCTGCCGGCACCATATTCCATGTGATATCCATATTTGTCATTTCTTCATATTCATTCAAAAGCAGCACATCATTCCAATCATCCGCCGTCGTTGCTGCTTTCCCGGCAAAAACCTCTAATTCAATCGTATCCTCTACAATTGGCATGCCTTCTGTATTTAAGTTATTTAACGCCTCTTCACTGCCGCCGACATCAGCCTTATCGTCGTTATTACACGCCGATAAAGCAATCAGCAGCACAGCTGCCAGCATCATGAATTTCTTTTTCATTTTCACAGGAAGTACCTCCAAGCTTTTTTTATTTTAATATAAGGCGGAAAAAAGGAAGGGGCTTCTCCCTTTTTTCCACTTGGCAAATATAAACTTCCCTATTTGCATAAGTGCAAAAGCTCTTCGATGGGACGAGTAATCGCAGTCCCAACTAAGGCATTCATCCGAATGCCAAGTTTTCTAATGAGGCTATTACTTACTGTCCTTCTTCATAGCGTTTCAGTGCTTCGTTTTGAATTTCCATATACTCATCCAGACCCATTTCTTCCAATGTCTTCACATAATTATCCCACTCATCAAAGGACGTTTCTCCCGTAACAAATTGTGCTTCCATCTCTCCAACATACTTCTGAATATCCGCCCCTAAAGAATCCAGCGCCGCCTGTTCCTCTTCTTCATAGAAGAAAAACGGCCAAGGCTCTTCAATCAGATAGGGGGCCATGTTTTCTGCGTTTTCGAGATCTTCCGGCTGAAATTCAGGTGCTGTCGAATATTCCGGATTTTCAATTACTGGATGTCCTCCGCCCGGGTTAATGATATACTGCGCCAATGCTTCTTGAACCGTTAACCCATTTGGGTTATTTGTAATTTCTTCCGTTAATTCCGGCCCATCCGACGTTTCTTCATAAGTTTCTCCCTCTAATCCCATAAAGAACATCTTCGCCCCTTCGTCACTCCAGAAATAGTCAATCCAGCGAATCGTTGCTTCCGGGTTTTCATTGACATTGGTAATGGAAAAATGCCCCAGACTATTTACTGGTGAAATGACAGAGGTAAACAGCTTATCTCCATTCGGACCTTCCAGTGCATTACCTGGAATATAACGTCCCCCGACTTCTTCTCCAAAATAATCCTTAGGATTAAAGAAGTTCATGGCTGCATATTTTCCTTCTGCTCCATTCGCCAGAAAATGATCGACTTCAATCGAGTAGATATTTTGTTCAATCAAGCCTTCTGTATATAGTTTGTTCATATATTCAAGCAATTGTTTATACTCATCCGCTGTACGGTAAAAACGCAGTTCTCCCGTTTCCGGATCTTCATCAATGGAAGGATGCAAAATTCCTTTATTCGATACTCCGAATGCACCGGTCAACCAATGGAATAAACGATCCATCGACACACTGCTAAATGGAATCACTTCATTTCCATCAACGGATAATTCTTTGGCTGCTTTTAAATATTCATAAAATTCGTCCGTCGTTTCCGGATTATCCATTCCGGTCTCATCCAGGATTTCTTGGTTTATCCATGGCTTATCATCCATCAAGGATGTCGGCGATTCTGGATCTCTTAACCGGGGAATGGCGTAGATATTTCCATCTGGAAATGTGATTCCTTGTTTGATTTCAGGATATTTCTCCAGGTATGCCTTGATATTGGGAGCATATTCATCAATCAAATCATTAAGCGGAATGAAAATGCCCTGCTCGCCGTATTTATATAAATCAGAATTAGGCATATAAGAACCATAGAAAAGATCCGGCAAATCGCCGCTTGCTAACGCTAAATTTCTTTTTTCTTCTAACCCGTCAACCGGAACCTGATTCCAGTTCATATCGATATTCGTCATTTTTTCATATTCGTTTAAAACAGGAACATCATTCCAATCATCTGCCGCTGAAGCAGCTTTACCTGCAAATACATCAATCGTGATTTCCTCCTCCACGATTGGCATCCCTTCTTGATTCAGATTTTCGAGTGCATCCTCACTTCCCCCGACAGCTTCTTTTTCATCCTTACTGCACGCAACCAGCACGGAAAAAAAGGAGATGCATAATAGAAATAAGATTTTCTTATTCTTTTTCACTCAAAAACCTCCCCCTATTTTATTTTTCTATATAAGTTGAAATAAAAATTTTACCTTCTAGCAACCGCTCCGGAAATACACTACGCTAGTTATAGTGCTTAATTTTATTAGGTGGAAAGATTAGTTTAAATATTTCAACTTATATAGATTTTAATTAAATAAAATGCAAGATATTGCATTTCTTCTATTCAGATACTGTGAGCAGCAGCTTTTGTCCCCCCTATTATTTAGCTCACCTTCCCCTCCCCCTTTCGTATTTTTCTCTCTCAGCTAATTAACAGCTTTAATGATCATGCTGCTATCAAATATTGACCGGGAGTATGCCTCTCGCTTTTTCCCTGCCAAAAATTACTCCAGCGGCTGCCTGTAATGCAGGATAACCAGGTTCATAGGTATTGATAAAGGCTCGCAGTTTGTTTAGATAATGAAAATCATATGGATTCCGCATGCCAACGCCAATAATATTGCTATTATCTTTTACTAATTGATTAACAAACGCAATAACAGGACTCTTTTCCGTCACAGTCATTGTTCCTAAAATGAGATAATCAACTTTTTTAGCAGCGTGAACAAGCTTTTCCAGCTCATGCTCCAGTTTATTTTCGTCATACACCTCCACAGCTGCGTGCGGAATATACTCCTTTACTGCTGAGCCAAGTGACTTCTGCTGCGATGTTTTATCTTCCACCTGCGTCATGAAGCTGTGGGATGGTTCTAATACAAGGATTTGCAGCTGTTTATCTACTTTTAACGGCAGCAGCTGATGATTATGCACCATTGTGACGCTTTCTCTATACACTTTCCGGGCGAGCTGATGATGCTCCTTTGAACCGACGATTTGTAAAGCTTTTTCTTTATCCGGTACTAAGGTATCCTTCCAGGAGGTATACTTTTCTTTTAACAGCTGGATGCGCTGAAATGATGCTTCGATACGGGATGCATGTAATTCCCCGTTTTCTACAGCATCGGTAATTGCCTGTATCGTTCCTTTTTGAACAGGATGCGTATGGGAAACCATGACAAAATCCGTACCCGCCTGCAGTGCTTTTACTGCACCTTTCTCTGTTCCAACGGAGTTTGATATCGCTTTCATCTCCATGCAATCCGTTGTAATCGCTCCTTGAAATCCAAGCTTCTTTCGTAACAGTTTCACATACACCTGCTTCGATAAGGTTGCAGGCGTATTTGCTTTCGGCTCAATTGCCGGAAAATACACATGAGCAGCCATGACAGTGTCTGCTCCAGCTTGAATACATGCTTGAAATGGAACTAATTCCACGTTTTCCAGCCGTTCCATCTCATGCGATATCACCGGTAAGTCTAAATGAGAATCTACACTGGTGTCCCCATGACCGGGAAAATGCTTTAACGATGTCATCACACCTGCAGCCTGCAGTCCTTTCATCATTGCTTTTCCAAATGCTGCAACCTTTTGGGGGTTTTCACTAAAAGAGCGCACACCGATAACTGGATTCTCAGGATTATTATTCACGTCTAAGACCGGCGCCAGATTCCAATTGATTCCCAGTGCTTTTAATTCTCTTCCCGTTGCTAAACCGATCTTATATGCATGCTGCGGTTCATCTGTTGCACCAAGCGCCATCGCTCCTGGAAAGGTTGTCATCCCTTGATGCATTCTGCTGACGACCCCGTTTTCCTGATCCAGACAAATAAATAGGGGCTTTTCATATCCGGCGGCTTTTGCTTCCTTTTGTAAACTGGAAGTCAATTGAAGAACCTCTTCCGGCTCACCGATATTCCGGCTAAACAAAATGATGGAGCCAACATGATAATCATGAATCAATTCTTTTATTTCGGGCGTGATTGCTTTTCCGTTAAACCCGACAACGAGCAGCTGCCCAATTTTTCTTGCTAACTTCTTATTACTCACAAAATATCCTCCTTTATTTAATCGCATAGAAATCAGGATAGATTTCCTGCTGTGACAATACGATGGTATAAATTTCTGCCTAATGAACCTTCCTGCATCGGATACGGACCTTCAAAATAAAGCCGATCTTCCTCCAGCTCCTCTATTTTATTGATTTCTCCTCCAATGTATTGATTGAGGCGGTACATTACCGTATCGGTTCGTGTAAGCACGCCGCCATACCGAATCTCAATAATTTCCCAGCCAAAGGGCTTATGGAGAGAAAACCATAGGGCGCGATGTGTTTTTCGCAATGTATCTACACGCTCTTTGATCTCTTCTAAGATAGGGAGCATATCTTGAAGCATTCCCCGATTTTGGTTATCATATATTACTTTTAAGTTTCTGCCTATTTCCGCTTTGATACTGAGCACATGGGATAATTGCCGGTAAAAATGGAACAACAGGCTCCAATCCTTATTTCTTTTTGCTGCACACTCTAATTTAACCGTTAAAAGCTTATAGTGTTTGTTTAAAGGCAGATTTTTGATATTCTCATCATACAAACCAATTAAAATATCCTGCCATAATAACAGCTTGGAGGGATTGGAGGTTTGTAAATTATGCTTACTGACCCCAGGCGTTTCATCCAATTGATTGAACAGCATAAAATCATCAAAATAAGCACCCGTACAAAAACGAAACCGTTTCTGCAAATGGACATCGGAAAAGGATTCCTGATAAGCATGTTCGGCAAATAACTGCAGGACCGGCAAAGCCGTCATCATTGGTGTCTCCGCTCCATTGTCCCCCCACATCGTGACGAATACTTCCTTGATATTCTCTTTTTTACAAGCACGTAAAGCCGCTTCCGTGGTGGCAAAAGCTTTTCCATAATTCGGGGAGATTCCATTCCACGTCCACACTCCGCCCGCGAATACGGGATTATACTTTAATGCTTTGTGCTTCTGAATAAATGTACGATAAAATGCTTCATCATCATGGTAATAATCCCAGTAAACAAGCTGCGTATCTGGAATCGATGCAATGACCGATTCAGGAATATCCGCTTCCAGATCATAATATCCTCCATGCTTGGACCCAAGGCGGAAATACATATCACTCCAAATCATCGGCTTCAGCTTTTTTCTCTCTGTAATAGCTGTTACCTCTTGCAAATGTTTATTCATAATATCGAATCTTTTTTCATAGCCATGTTTATCCAAATATTTCCCTAATCCCAGCTGATGTGCTTCATCCATTCCAATGTGAATCCGTTTGGATTGGAAGGGACGGCTTGCAGCTTCAATAAGATGTTCTAAAAATGTATACGTCTCCTTTGAACCGGCCAATAAAATGTCAGCTGTATCGCGGAGAGGGATGGCATAGTTCCATTTTAAAGCCTCGGTTAAATGAGCTAATGTTTGAATACAAGGAATCATTTCAATCCCTAAATCCGCTGCATACTGATCACATTCCCTGAGTTCCCCTTCTGTATATCTTCCACGCATATAGCCAAAATAGGGATATTCCTTCACTTCATATGTATCTTCTGTATAAATCATCAGCGTATTTAACCCCATCATGGCCATTTTTCGCAATAAATCCTTTATTCCGTCTACTGTCATAACTGCATTTCGTGAGGAATCCAGCATCGCACCCTTCATCGTAAATTGAGGGTACTCCACAAGGGTAAAATCTTTTTCCGTATAAAAATGCTCCAGCCATAATCCAATTCCTCTAAAAAAATGAATCTTTTCCTGAAATAAGATTTCACCTTCCTTATTTTCATTTTTTATAGAAAGGGGCCCTTCTCTTTGACTCACATGAATGGGATGCCCATCCTTGGATAATTCAATACCCAAATCCTTTAAAAGCTGCTTCAGTCCTTTTTTCACCTGTGATACATCACCTGTTAAATGAAGTTTCATATCCGCTCCGACCTCGCTTTTCTTTCATATAGTATTTATCCGTTTTGAACGTTATCGTACGTATCTGAATATTCCAAGCTGTACTTTTGGTTTGTATTAGAATATGCTTCTAAAAATTGAAATAGAATATCAGATTTTCATTCGAAATATTGTTATTCTGTTTTATCTGGGCCAAAATTCTAGAAAACGCTCCTTGTCATTTTTCCTCGTCTTTTAGATTTAGCTTGGGTTTCAACACTTTTTCGCAGTTTGATGATAGGAATCATTAGCAAGTGCTTATTGTACAATCTTTCCGGTATTTAGAAGACATACGAATAACTCCCTTCATAGCAGGAGAGAAATCTCCAGCTGCTATAAAGGGAGCGTATCAAATGATTTTTTTATATCAAAGAGAATATTGGCCTTGTTACCAGTCAAAGAAAAATTTTAACATTAAAACAATAACTGCATATCCTACAGCCCCTGTTAAAAACCATTTAAAGTGGGCCTCTCTTTCTTCCGGCATCTCATATTTGATAACGTTGAGAATCATCGCACCGGAAATAAAAGAGAAAATAACAGCGAGGACAAGCGTATTAAAGGTTATAAAAGAACCAACCAGCCAGCCGATAACGATTCCTGCTGCCAGCACGTACCTGCCATATTTATTATACATTTCTGAATTTTCTCTCCACATATCATGAGCTACTGCAAAAAAGTGCAGGCCGATAGCTGAAGAATAAAAAGCGACTTGTATCCCTTGTACCTGTGATTGAATAACAACAAATGAAATTAACATATTATAAATGCTAAAAAAGATAATTTGCACCCAAAAAACGCGGTTTTCAATGGCCTTTGCCTGAGCAGTGTCTGACTCCTTCTCTGATCTGTTCAAAGACCGATTTACTATATTTTGAATACCGAAAAAAAGCAGCATACCAATTAATCCAACAAAATATAATTCCGATTCCATTGCCAAATCATCTGTATCCTGCAAGCTTGCCTGTTCTTCATGAAAAGCAGGTAATACATAGACAAAGATATACGCAGCTGCAATCCCTCCGGAAAAAGACAGCCAACGATCTCTTTTAATACGATCAGAGGGCAGTATCTGATTAGTTAATAAATGAATGGTTATCAATATAACCCCAACCACGAACGCTCCAATTGTCAATATTTACACTCCTACGTTCAAAAAATCTTTCCTTCATTCAATAACCTATACCCCTAATCATCTCGTTAAAAACCAACTTTATCACTCAACCAACACCTTATTCTACTCTTTTTATCATCCCATTGAACGCAACCTTAGAACGGGAATAATGGATAACTGGATTTCCACCTAAAAGTTCTTTCGATAAAAAGGAAACCATCGTCTGCTTTTCTATAGTGACTTCTGCATTTTGGACTTGCCACTGCTTATGCTGAATATCCCCGCGATATAAAGAATCCTTTTTATATGACCAGAAGATGTACCGCTCCAACAGCCAATAATCAAGGCTTTCTTTTTCCGGATAAAAAGCTGCTTCCACCGGCGTATAGCTTGCTTGAAATTTAGCCGCCACCTCTCCTCTACGTGAGCTCTCCAGATAATAGGCATCAGCTGATGTCTCCATTTTCATATCTGCATGAAGAAAAGGAGCATGTACTATTTTTGCTCCTAAAACGACAACGAATTTATTCGTATCCATCGTAAAGAAATAAACGCCTCTTTCTCCATTTCTTTTTACATACGTTCTTACATTCAGCTGCAGCATTGGGCGCAGAAAAGGGGTTCCAGGCAGATAGCGAAAACGGTTCTTGCTTACTTTGAAAGCAACAATACTAATCCACGCCTGTCCATCATAAGTATCCAGTTCTACTCCTTTGGGTAACTGGGCTGCTAAAGCATCCCGTGATACTGGCAGATGGATAAATAACAGATGCTCCCATTTTTGGAGAAGAACCCATGAAGAAGGATGATGCATGCCTGCTTTTTGGATTGTTTTTTTAATAATCATATGGATTTTTTCCTGTTCATGTTTTTTGAGTATGTTTATACATCCATTAGTCTAAACAGCTTTATACTCCGTTATTCGCTCTGCTTCAAAAAAAGCACATCAATCAGGAAGCACATCTATCCACTTACTTAGCAACAAACTTTCCTCTTCGTTTTAATAATATATACTCCAATGTTCCTGTCCCGACAAATATCCCGCACAGGATGAAAACAAATCCAATGATATGAAATAATGTCAGGCTTTCATTTAAGAACAGTACAGAACCAACTATTGCAAAAAGAGTATTCAGATTCATAAACAGCGTTGTTTCCGCAGGACCTACCTGCTTAATCGCCAAATTATAAATAATATGACCAAAGGCCGTACACAACAGGGAACTAAAGAGAAAAACCAGCCCCAGCTTCCATGAGAACAGCTGGGTTAAATCGGAAACTTGATTATCAAAAAGCTGACTCGTCAGAAAGATAAAACCCGATCCGATGAAAAGCATAAAACCTGTACTCAATATCGAATCGAAATCATCATGGTATTTTCCTATTAAAATAAAGCTGAAGGCCTGCACTAAAACAGCAAAAAAGACAATCACATCACCTATTGCTATACTGTGAAAACCTCCACCTGAACTCGTCGTCAGAAAAATACCAGCAAACCCTAAAACAAATCCAAATAAACGCAATTTCGGAACACGCTGTTTTAATAATAAAATCGCTAATAAAACAGTCAATAATGGTCCCGTCCCTAAAATCAAGCTGCTGTTTACACCAGAGGTATATTTTAACCCGACACTCAGCAGCGTATGATGGAGGACAACATTAAATATCCCGACATAAAGGATAACCTTCCATTCTTTTTTATTCGGCCATCGAAAATGACCCATAAATAAACAAATTAAAAGCACCGCAGCCCCCGCAACAAAAATACGGAGCGCTGTTACTAAAATCGGATCAATATCAGTAACCAAAACCTTAATAGCGGAAAGGTTGAATCCCCAAAACAGCATTACAATAAATAAGAGGATATGTATTTTTTTCAATTCAACACCTGATTTCTATTTAATATACAGAAAATTTTAAAATAAATATGTCTTCTATTAAACTATCATATTGGGTGGGGAATTTCAAAAGGGGGTTTTTTTGGTTTTTCTGCTTTCAGTATAATTTTCCCTTTAACAGACTAATTTATAGTTTATTAACATCCAATCAAATTTCATCCTGACTGTTTTAATAAATTTACGTTTTTGATAGTTTAAAGGAGAAACATACAACGAAAAGACTGATATAATTCATAATACACTTTGACAACCATTTATAAATCCATACTTAAATTATATGATAAAATCAGATTGCAATCTATTTCTGAAAGTCATTATCGTATATAGCAAGGTGCTTGAGAAAATATGCCATTATTTAGATATAAAATTTCAATTTAAATAAAGGAACAATACTTGAACACAGGGCAAGAATTATTTAAGAAACAACAAAATGTAGAAACCACACCGTACAATATATCAGCATAAAAAACTAAGGCATTCCCAAAGTTTTTGGTGAACCCCTTAGTTTTGCTTTTATAAATTGGTTTACTTATTCGTCAATGGAAATAACTTCTGAAACCATTACCTGCAAATCATAAGTTCAAAATTTGCCAGTTCAAAATACTTTTGATCCAGACTTATTTCCTTCAAAGACACTTATACGTATTAACTACATTTTCTATAGTGTATCCATACCTTTCAATAACCTCGTTACCAGGAGCTGAGGCCCCAAATGAATCAATACTCATTACAATCCCGCTATCTCCAACATATTCTCTCCATCCAAGTTTAGAGCCCATCTCAATAGAAACACGTTTTCTTATACCTCTTGGAAGAACACTCTCTTTATAGGCTTCCGATTGTATTTCAAAGCGATCCCAGCTTGGCATACTTACCACATTAACAAATATATCTTGCTTTTCTAATTCTTTTTGGGCTTCAATAGCTAGGTTGACTTCTGAACCGGCAGCAATTAAAATTCCTTCTGGTTCTTGTACCGATTTAGAAACCACATAAGCACCTTTTCTCACGCCATCTTTAGCAAGTTCTGCGGAATTCTTCAGTGTAGGTAAACCTTGTCTGCCAAGAACAAGCATCGTTGGTTGAGAAGTATTTTCTACTGCAAGTTTCCAAGCTTCTTTCGTTTCATTTGCATCTGCCGGGCGGATAACGGACAATCCTGGCATTGCGCGGAAAGATGCTAAATGCTCGATTGGTTGATGTGTTGGACCATCCTGTCCTACCGCAACAGAATCATGTGTGAACACATAAGTCACTGGGAGCTCCATTAATGATGCTAAACGGATAGCCGGACGTAAATAATCAGAAAATACAAAGAAAGTACTAATAAATGGGCGCAAGTGATGAAGTGCTAAACCATTAGCAATCGCTCCCATTGCAAACTCACGAACTCCAAAACGCAAGTTCCTTCCTTGATATTGACCTCTTTTAAAATCTCCCTCATTTGTTAAACGTGTTTTCGTAGAGGAGTCTAAGTCTGCAGATCCACCTATTAATTCAGGTAGCTTTTCTGCTAATTTATTCAATGTACTACCTGATGCAACACGTGTTGCAAGTGTATCTTCTGAGGAATACGTAGGAAGATCTATATCCCAATCATCAGCTAACTCTCCTTTTACAATGCGGTTTAACTGTTCTCCAAGTTCAGGATAATCCGTTTTATAGATTTCAAACATTTTATGCCATTTCTCTTCAGCGGTCTTTCCATTTTCTTTAATTGTTGCAAAATCCTCATATACTTCTTTTGGTACATGGAACGGTTCATATTCCCATCCGTATACTTCTTTCGTACGTTCAATTTCCTCTTTACCTAATGGGTCACTATGTGCATGATGTGTTCCTTGTAAGTTCGGAGAGCCATATCCAATTGTCGTTTTTATTTCAATAACAGTTGGACGTTCCTTATCTTGTTTCGCCTCTTCAATTGCTTTTGTAATTGCTTCTACATCATTACCGTCTTCAACATTTAGATACTGCCAACAAGCTGCTTCAAAACGTTTTTGAATATGGTCGCTAAACGAAATATCTAAATCGCCATCTAAACTGATATCATTAGAATCGTAGAGAACAATAAGTTTATCTAATTGAAGGTGTCCTGCAAGGGAAATAGCTTCATAGGAAACACCTTCCATTAAATCGCCATCACCACAAATCGTATACGTATAATGGTCTATCATTTTATAGTCAGGCTTGTTATATATTTCAGCTAAATGCTTTTCTGCAATTGCCATTCCAACACTTACTGGAATACCTTGACCCAGTGGACCTGTGGTTGCCTCTACTCCAGGAGTAATTCCATATTCCGGGTGACCAGGTGTTTTACTTCCCCACTGCCTGGTCTGCTTTAAATCTTCGATAGTAATAGGATACCCAGATAGATGTAATAAATTATAGAGAAGATTAGACCCATGCCCAGCAGAAAGCACAAATCGATCGCGATTAAACCAGCTTGGGCTTTCCGGGTTAATACTTAAATGTTTTTTCCATAATGCATATGCCATTGGTGCCGCTCCCATTGGCATTCCTGCATGCCCATGCTGAGCTTTCTCTACACTGTCAATTGTTAATGTTCGAATGGTATTGATGGATAGTTCAGAAATGGTATAATCTTTCGTTGTCATTAAAAATCTACCTCCAATATAAGATTAACTCTCTTTTATGATGTGATAGAACAAGTGCATATATTTTCCAACTATATGTACTTGTTCTACAACGTACTTTTGGCTTAACCTACTTTCGTTTCTTCTGATCGATTACTATTTTTCTTTTTTCCTGGAATAATCATCAGAAGAATAATTACTGCCAAGCTAACCGTAATTGCAATCGGCCCTGCATAGTTTGCCAGACTTCCAAAGAAGATACCTGATACGCCAAAATCTGCATCAGAGAAAGTTGTATTTGCAAAACCTAAATCTCCAAGTACCGGCATTAAGAATACTGGCAAGAAGGAAATAATAATCCCGTTTACAAATGAACCTGCTACCGATCCTTTAAACCCGCCAGTAGCATTACCAAACACTCCAGCTGCTGCTCCAGTAAAAAAGTGAGGAACTACACCAGGAAGGATAATTACTCCTCCTAAGAAAATCATGATTACCATACTTGCAATACCGCCTATGAAACTTGCAAAAAAACCAATTAACACGGCATTAGGTGCATAAGTGAAAATAATCGGTACATCCAATGCAGGTTTTGCATTTGGAACAAGCTTTGTAGAGATACCTTTAAATGCTGGTACAATTTCTGCTAGAACTAGACGTACTCCTGAAAGAATAACGTAAACCCCTGCAGCAAATGTACCTGCTTGAATTAATGAAAATACAAGAAAGTTTGTGCCCCCGCTTAATTCTGCTTCAATAAATGTTGGTCCAGCAAAAAATGCAACAATCAAGTACATTACTACCATCGTTAAAGCAATACTTACTGTACTATCGCGTAAAAAACCTAAACCTTTCGGAAATTTAATATTTTCTGTAGAATTTTCTTTACTTCCTTTAAATAGTTTTCCAACTAATCCGCTCGCAGCATATCCAACAGCACTGAAATGACCTAACGCAACATTATCGTTTCCCGTTAATTGACGCATGAAAGGCTGTAAAATTGCTGGGGATAATGTCATTACTATCCCTAAAGCTACCGATCCTGCTGCAATTAACCCGAATGTGTCGAAACCGGCAACTGCCATAATAACTGCCAGCATACAAGCTAAATAAAGCGTGTGATGTCCGGTTAAGAAGATATATTTATACCTGGTGAAACGGGCAATTAATATATTAACGATCATCCCAAAAAACATAATCAGGGCTGTTGTTGTTCCATACTCGGTTAACGCCAAAGCTACAACAGCTTCATTATTTGGTACTACTCCAGACACATTAAAAGCTTCTTCAAACATGGCACCAAACGGCGTTAATGACCCGGATAGAATACCAGCACCAGCTGCAATGACGAGGAAACCAACAAAGGTTTTTGTCGTTCCTTTTACAGTATCCGCAAGACCTTTCTTCTGAGCAATTAATCCAATTAAAGCAATTAAAGCTACGAGTATTGCCGGTTCACTTAAAATATCAATCATTGTACTCATATGGAAAACCTCCTTTTTCAGTTAAGCAGTTTTTATAGATAACCTTTTTCACGCACCACTTTCTCTACTTTTTCACGCAGCTCATCCATATCAATAATACTTTCTAAAACCACAACCTCACCTAAATGACCTCCGCCATCAGCAATATCCTTAGCAAGGAAAAAGACATCCGCATCTCCAGGCGTTGCAGAACTCAAATCTGAATGAGCAACCTCTATACCTTCTACACCTAATTCTTGTAGAATCTGATTAATATTCATTTCTACCATAAAACTTGTACCTAATCCTGACCCACACACTGTTAAAAATTTCATAATACCTTCTCTCCTTCTTGGATAATAGATATAATTTCATCTATAGATTTTGTTTCTTTTAAACGGGTAATTAAAGTTTTATTCCCTAATATTTTGGTTAACTGGGCCAAAGCTTTTAAGTGCGCTTCATTGTCCACTGCAGCTAAGCAAATGAATACATCAATTTGATGATCCTCTTTACCTAATAATGCAATGGGCTGTTTTAACTTCAGCAGCGACATCCCCAATTTATTCACACCATTTTCAGGTCTTGCATGTGGAATACCTACACCCTTGCCAACATGGATGTAAGTTCCTAATTCTTTCACATTTTTTATCATCGCCTCTACATATGATTCTTGAATAATATGCTGATCAAGTAATGGAATAGAAGCTTTACGAATTGCTTCTTCCCAGTCAAGTTTCTCTTCAGTAAATTGAATCATATCTTCGGTTAGTAATTCGGATAACATCGGTTTATACACCTCTTTCTGATTACTTGTTGCGTAAAATAATTGAACGAGATTTCCGTACAGTTTTTCTTCATTGGTGACTGTTGCATTTTTTTTGATAACACTCATAATCTCATCAATCATCAAATGCTTTGATTGACTCGATAAATTAGGAAAATGTCTATAAACCGATTGTAGTAAATGTTTTTTCTCCACCAGGGTCATCAAAGGCTTCACTACAAATGTCGGCTTTGGAGATTCTACCGGTATGGTTGAAAATACTAAATCATAGTTTTGTACAGATATATCTGTAAATTGATCCCCATTAAACACCTCAGAGAAATAAATTTCAGGAAACAATTCTTTCAGCTGAGAAGCCAGCATCATGGATGAACTGATTCCATTTGCACAGACAATTAATCCGGTAATTCGCCCAATCTCCATTGTATTTTGGCGATCAATAATACTGCCAAAATGCATGGTGAAGAATCCAATTTCATCATCACTTATTTCTTTTTTTGTCCAACTTGCTAATGGCGACAAGGAGCGTTTTACAAATTGGAATAGCTCAGCATACTCTGATTGAATCGTCGTTGACAACGGATTATGAAAAGGAATTTCAAATAAAATTCGGAAATATGCAGGCACTAAATGATTAAACAAACTCTCTTTTAAAAGCTGTTTATTCTTCACAGGAAGGAGCGTATTTTTTTCAAATTCTTCAATAATCTTCTCAGATAATGTTAAAAGTCCTGGGTTGTCAACTCGTTGAATATGTTCGATTGCTGTTAATAATAAAATCGTTATCAGATATATTTCGTTTTCAGAGCTGTCTTCTCCATACAGCTGTTTGAAAAGAGAACTTACCAAACAAAATAATGATTGATTTTCTAACAGCTTCTTCTCATTCTCTGAAAAGAATAGGACTCCTTTTTCACCTGCTTGAAAAAATGTAAAATAATAAATCAATTCAATTTTTCTTGTTTTTACTAATTGCACCCCGTGTTCTGCAAGCCATTTTTGCATGACATCATTTGTCCGGTTTAAAAAATTTTCCTGATCCCATGCTCTAAGAATATAAATGATAAATTCTTCTCCCATAGATTGGCTTAATAATTGATGGATGCATGAAATGACGCTTCTCCGCTTCTCCATCTCATTTCCTTCAATACAATATCCTTCATTTCGGCTGTACCTGAAGGTCAGTCCTTTTTCCTGACAATGCTTTTTCAACCTGCGTACATCACTTAATGCGGTATTTTTACTTACTTTAAACAGAGATTGCAAGTGAAAATTAGATACAGGCTCTTTTCGGATATAAACATAGAGATAAATCATGTAAAATCGGTTATCCTCTGAAAAATTATATTGTCCTATGCTCCTATCAGAATGTAATTTTTCTCTTAAAATCTCTCTGGCTTCTTTCGAGATTTGAAAGCGTTGGTGGCTAATTTTTAACTTCGGAATGTTGAAATCTTCCAAAATTCCATTTACCTTCTCAAAATCATACATCAACTGTCGATCAGATAATTTTAACTGTTGCATCAACTCCAGCTTTGTAATCTGTTCATGGTTCATTAATTCTTCAACTAGTCGAATCGAGCGCTGATCTAACATGTTACTATCACCTCTCAATATAATTATAAAACGCTTACAACATTGTCACAACAACGTTTAGGCACAACTTATGATGAATATATTGACATAGATTGTGCTTTCCTTTTCTGGAATTGATTCTAATTCTAAGGTACTCTCAGCACTTTCAACGTCTAAATATAATGTTGATTCCGTTAGCCTTGAAATGGTCTGTTATCAATTTCAATAAAAATGAAATAAAGATAACCAAAACTTTATATAATGAAGATAATAGTATAAGAAAGTATGTTTTGATTTCCCCAAAAACAGACGGTTCTATTCGAACATTTGAAATCAGGAAAGAAATCATGAATTTATTGCGTAGTCATAAAAAAGACAACTAAAAACTCAATCCGTATTTAAAGATAGATTAGAGGAGTTTCATGATGCAAATTTTGTTTTTACTATGTTGACGGTTATCCATTTATACAAAAAATGTTAACACTCGAATGACGCGACTTTTAGCTTATACAAATATTAAAAGTACGCAACACAATATATATTCCGCCACTCTCATGTAAGTATGTTAACAGAGCAAGGGGGTGACTTAGCAACTATCATGGAAAAAGTAGGGTATGATGATATGCCAACTACAATAAGAATTTATACACATGTCACAAAGAAAATAAAAAAAGACGCTTCCGCAAAAGTGAAAACTTTATACGAAAACGTCCTTCAAGATATTATTTTAAAATAAAATGTTACCTTTTTGTGATATTTTTAGAGTTTCATCAACACTATAAAGCTCCAAAACCCTTCTATATCAATATTCAAGGCGGGATAATTACATCATCCCAGGCATACCGCCCATGCCGCCCATATCAGGCATTCCGCCGCCTTCATTTTCATCCGGCTTATCTGCTACGACAGCTTCTGTAGTTAAGAACATTGCTGCAACAGATGCTGCGTTTTGAAGCGCGTAACGAGTTACTTTCGTTGGGTCTACGATTCCAGCCTCAACCATGTTTACCCATTCGTCTGTTGCTGCATTGTAGCCGATGCCTACTTTTTCGCCTTTTAGACGCTCTACAATGATAGAACCTTCCAGTCCAGCATTATGAACGATTTGACGAACCGGCTCTTCTAGTGCACGAAGTACGATGCTCGCACCAGTTGCTTCGTCGCCTTCTAAGCTAAGTTCGCTTACTTTTCCGTGGATGTTCACAAGGGCGGTACCGCCACCAGGAACCATTCCTTCTTCTACACCTGCACGCGTAGAGTTCAGTGCATCCTCAATGCGAAGTTTACGTTCTTTCAATTCTGTTTCTGTAGCTGCACCAACTTTAACGACAGCAACACCGCCAGCTAATTTTGCCAGGCGCTCTTGTAATTTTTCTTTATCGAAATCAGAAGTTGTTTCTTCTGCTTGTGCACGGATTTGTGCCACACGGCTGGAGATTGTTTCTGGGTCTCCTGAGCCTTCTACGATTGTTGTATCATCTTTGGTTACGACAACTTTAGAAGCACGTCCTAATTGCTCAATGCTTGTTGATTTAAGATCCAGTCCAAGGTCTTCTGTAATTACTTCTGCACCAGTCAGTACAGCGATATCCTCAAGCATTGCTTTACGGCGGTCACCG
The DNA here is from genome assembly GCF_000821065.1 of Oceanobacillus oncorhynchi. Classification (GTDB taxonomy): domain Bacteria; phylum Bacillota; class Bacilli; order Bacillales; family Amphibacillaceae; genus Oceanobacillus; species Oceanobacillus oncorhynchi. The sequence continues at coordinate 2,491,589 of NZ_CDGG01000001.1, read as the reverse complement.
AATCCTGGAGCTTTCACAGCTACCGCGTTGAATGTACCGCGTAATTTGTTTACTACTAAGGTAGCAAGTGCTTCGCCTTCAACATCTTCTGCAATCATAAGAAGCGGTTTGCCTTGTTGAACAACTTGTTCTAACACTGGCAGTACTTCCTGGATATTTCCAATTTTCTTATCTGTAATCAAGATATATGGATCTTCTAGTACAGCTTCCATTTTATCTTGGTCAGTAACCATATAAGGAGAAGAGTATCCGCGATCGAATTGCATCCCTTCTACTACTTCAAGCTCTGTGTTGAAGCCTTTTGATTCTTCAATGGTGATAACACCGTCATTGCCTACACGTTCCATTGCTTCTGCAATCAATTGACCTACTTCGCCGTCGCCTGAAGAAACAGCTGCAATTTGGGAAATTGCTTCTTTGCTTTCGATTGGCTGAGAAATGCCTTTTAATTCTTGCACTGCCAGCTCAACTGCTTTTTCGATACCGCGGCGGATTCCAACTGGATTTGCACCGGAAGTTACGTTTTTAAGTCCTTCACGAATCATTGCTTGAGCAAGTACAGTTGCTGTAGTTGTACCGTCACCTGCAACGTCATTTGTTTTAGATGCTACTTCGGATACAAGCTGCGCACCCATGTTTTCAAATGCATCTTCTAATTCGATTTCTTTTGCAATGGTTACGCCATCATTTGTAATTAATGGAGAACCGAATTTTTTATCTAAAACCACGTTGCGGCCTTTTGGTCCTAAGGTTACTTTTACTGCATCTGCTAAGGTGTCCACACCACGCAGCATTGCGCGTCGTGCGTCTTCACTAAATTTAATGTCTTTAGCCATGTTAATCTTCCTCCTTCAAATTGATTCACGGTTTCATTAAAGATTCATCGTATATTTTTGATTAGCCTACAATCGCTAAAATATCATTCTCACGAAGAATTAAGTATTCTGTACCTTCATATTTCACTTCGGTACCAGCAAATTTAGAGAAAATAATGCGGTCTCCTTCAGAAACTTCCAGTGCCACTTTTTTCCCATCTTCCACACGTCCAGATCCTACTGCAACTACTTCACCTTCTTGCGGTTTTTCCTTTGCAGAGTCTGGAAGTACGATTCCGCTTGCTGTTGTTTCTTCTTGTTCAACAAGTTTGATAACAACACGATCTCCTAATGGTTTAATCATGTAGAATTGCCTCCTTAATCCCAAATCATTTTATTTTTTATTAGCACTCTATACACTTGAGTGCTAACTCCAATTATTATAATAATTAATTCTTGGAAAAAATGCAAGCACGATGATGATGAATTTTTAGAAAAACTTGTATTCGCTTGTTCTTCAGCGAATCCTTCGTTTTTCTTATACTGCTCCATCGTGTTAGAAAAACTTAGATTCGCTTGCTTTTCAGTGAATCCTCAGTTTTTTTATACTGCTCCATCGTGTTAGAAAAACTTGTATTCGTTTACTTTTGAAGATAACTTCTACTTTTCACTTTCTGCTTTCTTATTTTAACCCTTGTTTATTTTCTTTTTCAATGTTTCATGCATGATTTGATGTACTTTTGATTATAATTTTCAGTAACAGTTGTGTTAGAATATATCCTATGGCGATAATAGTTGAAGGAGCGTTTTTATGACTCGAAGATATACATATGTCATTCTCACATATATCATTATGCAATTTTCTGTTTTACTTATGGCCCCGCTGATTACATCCATATTTGGTGTAAACCTTGCGCTTGCCAGTATTTATTGGTCTGTCTTTAGTTTCACTCTTGGCCTTGTTATTGTTCTCTGGCTCTTAAAGCCTGATATGCAGGTCCGGGCTCATCCAGATGCTGTCGGGATCGGCGGTATTATTGTCTGGTCTGTTCTGGGAATTATTATGGCCCTTCTTTCACAAGGGCTGGCTGCCACCATTGAAATGGAGCTATTTGGAATCGATCCCGGTTCAGAGAATACCCAAGGCATTATGAACATGGCACGGGCTGTGCCAATTTTTATTGTTCTTCCGGCAATTTTGGCGCCTATTTTAGAAGAAATCATTTTCCGGAAAATTATATTTGGTTCGCTGTATAAAAAAATGAACTTTTTCTTTGCGGCTTTAATTTCTTCTCTTATTTTTGCCGTGATTCATACAGATTTTCTGCATATACTAGTATATGCTGCGATGGGCTTTGTTTTTGCATTCCTTTATGTACAAACAAAACGAATTCTTGTACCTATCATCGTACATGCCGGGATGAACACCCTTGTCGTGCTGGCTCAGCTTTCCTTAGATCCAGAAGAAATTCAAAAACGACTTGACCAATTACAACTCATATTCTTTGGAGGTTAACATGCATCAGCCTTATTTAATAAAAGCCATTCTTTATGTTTTATTCGGTGTTTTATTTATTTATGTCGGGGTTCTCAGCAAGGGAGAATCCGTCTGGGATACAGTTCCCCTTATATTCGCCGGATTTGCAGCTTTAACCTTCTATGCCGGCTTCCGGATGCTGCGATTCTATTTTAAAGTAAAGAATAAAAAATAAAAAACTAGCTCTTAGGCAGGAAGCTTCTTAAATTTAGAAGTTCTGTAAAGAGCTAGTTTTTTGCAATTAGAAAGCAGAAGATTGGTTAAGAAAACATTATGGAGCTTCTGTGCATATCCTACTCCTCTTCTAAGGAATAATGCTTCAAAAAGTATACAAGTGATTGCAATTCTACTGTTAAATCAATGTGATGGACACGAATATAGTTTGGAACGGTAATACGTGCCGGCGTGAAATTAAGAATACCTTTAATACCGAGCTCCACAAGGCGGTTCGCAGCGGCATCTGCTTCTTCTGCAGGTATTGTTAAAATAGCAACTTCAATTCCGCTTATTTTATCCTCTAATTCATTCACATGATACACGGGAACACCGCCAACTTCCGTGCCTACCTTGGAATCATCCGTATCAAACGCCATCGTGATACGAATATTATTGTTCTTTAAAAAGTTATAATGCAAAAATGCAGTTCCCAGGTTTCCAACACCAATTAAAGCAACATTCGTTATCTCATGCTGGTCCAGTGTACTTTTAAAGAACCCTAATAGATACTCCACATTATATCCGTATCCTTTTTTCCCAAGTGCACCAAAATAGGAAAAGTCTCTGCGGATCGTTGCAGAATCTACTTTAACAGCCTCACTTAACTCTTTGGAAGATACACGCATCTTCCCTTGCTGATATAAATTATTTAAAAATCGGTAATATAAAGGCAAACGCTTTGCTGTTGCCTGCGGGATTTTATTTTGTTCCATTTGAAACGGCCTCTCTTCAATTACTAATGTATAGGAAAACTTACATGTTAAATTATTTCATTTTTTGTACATGGATACTGCCATAATTTTACACGTTCGCTTTCATTATGTTGTAAATAACGCATTTATTCAATAGTACACACTCTATTATATAATTTTAACAGAAATACAGCCAACATAGCGAACTTTATTATAATTTTATTGTAGCTTCTATTTGGATACGTTACACTGATAGAAGGTATTACTTTCCTTTTACAGGATGGTTCAAGAAGACAGGATAAGCAATAACATGCTCGTCACCTTATTTTCATGTGCTTTTTGAACAGCTTTTTTTACGAGTCAGAAAGGATGGCAACGATGATTTTAATGCAACTAAATGGAATCTCTAAATCCTTTGGAGCAGAAGAGATTCTAGCTAATATAAAAATGGAAATAAAAGATAATGAACGGATTGCAATAGTCGGCCGCAATGGAGCCGGAAAGTCAACACTTCTCAAAATCATGGCAGGAGAAATGCCTTATGACGGCGGTGAGATCTTCCAGCCGAAAGACCTGACATTCGGCTATCTCTCACAGCATATGACGTTAGAGTCCGGAAAAACCATCTGGCAAGAGATGCTGGATGTATTTTCGCCTCTGCTTGCCATGGAGAAAAAATTACGTGAACTGGAAGCACAGATGGCAGACGCCTCCAATATGGAAGCATCTGATTATCAACAGCTGCTCGAAAGATATGATACGCTTCAAAATGAATATCAATCAAATGGCGGATATACGTATCAAGCGGAAATAAAATCTGTGCTCACCGGGTTGTCCTTTGGTGATTATGATTACGATACATTAATTACCGATTTAAGCGGCGGACAGAAAACAAGACTTGCCCTCGGTAAGCTTCTACTGCAAAAACCGCAGCTGCTTATTCTCGATGAACCGACGAACCACTTAGATATTGACACACTTACATGGCTCGAAGGCTATTTAGTAAGCTATCCAGGTGCTATCATTATTGTTTCCCATGACCGCTACTTTTTAGACAAAACTGTATCAATTGTTTATGAAATTTCCAGACATCATTCTAAAAAGTTCCACGGAACATACAGTAACTACTTAGCTCAAAAAGCGCTTGATTATGAGCAGGAGAAAAAAGAATTTGAAAAACAGCAGACAGAAATTAAACGGATGGAAGATTTTATTCAGCGTAACTTAGCACGCGCTTCTACGACGAAACGTGCCCAGAGCAGACGGAAAAAGCTTGAAAAAATAGATCGTCTTGATCACCCAGCCGGTGATGAATCCTCCGCATCAATTTCCTTCCAAGTGAACCGGCAGAGCGGAAATGATGTATTAAAAATAAAAGATTTAACCTTTCAATATCCTGATACGGATCAGCCGATTTTCAAAAACATCACGCTGCATGCTAACCGGGGCGACCGTATCGCATTGGTAGGCCCAAACGGTGTCGGCAAAACCACCTTATTAAAAAATATTGTCGGCAAGTATCTGGCAAATCAAGGTGAGATCCAGCTCGGGACGAATGTTCAAATCGGCTACTACGATCAGGAGCAGGCAAACCTTCACTCAAATAAAACTGTTCTGCAGGAGCTGTGGGATGATTATCCATTGATTAATGAGAAAGACATTCGTACAATCCTCGGGAATTTTCTATTCTCTGGCGAGGATGTCTTAAAACCTGTGTCCGCCTTAAGCGGCGGTGAGAAATCAAGGCTTGCTCTGGCAAAATTAAAAATGCAAAAAGCAAATTTGCTTATCCTTGATGAGCCGACCAACCATTTGGATATCGACAGCAAAGAAGTATTAGAAAGTGCTTTAATTGATTTTCCAGGAACTATTCTTTTTGTTTCTCATGACCGTTATTTTATTAACCGGATTGCCGATCAAGTTGCAGAAATGCAGGCAAGCAGTGTAAAAATATATCTTGGTGACTATGATTATTATTTAGAGAAAAAAGCAGAGGAAGAGGAACGAAGGCTGTTACAGCTGCAAAATCAGCAGAAGGTAACAGAAGAACCGGCAGCTTCAGCAAAAAAACGCAGCTTTCAGGAAGAAAAACAGCGTCAGCGGGAGGAACGCAAACGCAAGCGCCGTATTGAAGAGCTGGAAACAAGCATTGAACAGCAGGAAGAAACCATTGCAGCCATTGAACTGGAGATGACCAAGCCAGACGTCTTTGATGACCATAAAAAGACAATGGAACTAACCAATAAATTATCGGCTTTAAAAGAAGAGTTGGATCAGTTCATGGAGGAATGGGCAGAATTAGAAGAGAATTAAGCAATTGATATAATTTTCAGATTGTTGTATACTGAAAACAGGTAGAACCAATGCCTGTTTTTTTACTTAAATCAACATAGTAAACTATTCAATTCGATAAACGGAGGTTGTTATCCCGTGGCGATACCCATCGTTACTTTTTTAGTTTTCATTCTTGCCAGTTTGATGTACTATGCTATCAAAGAAACAATGCTATCTCAATCAACCGCAGCAGAAGTACGTTCCCATTCCTTTCTTCGTTTCCTTCGCTTTGCCGTGATATTTATCGGCCTTTTCAGCAGTGTATGGCTTACTGCGGCTGTCACTCTTCCGCTTGGTCAGGCTTTCTTTCACTCGGTTTTACCTTTTTCACAAAATCTAAATGAGTTTATGATTCTTTTTGGCTCCAGTCTGCTTTTATTTGGCTTGTGGGTCAGCTTAGGACAACTTTTGCCTAAATGGCTGGCAAATCATCATTCTCAGTTTATTGCACAAGGATTATCTCGGCTGATTCCCCATACCTTTACGAATAAAATGAGTGAGGAAGCAACATGGTCAGATAATCATCAGGAAGCTCAAAATATTATCGAATTCAGCGGCAAGGATGTAGGTGAAATTGCAACGCATCGTACGGATTTAACCGTTCTGCAAATAGATGCAACCATGGAAGAAGTATTTGCTGCTGTGCAAGAAACCGAATTTACAAGAATACCAGTTTATAATGAAGATATTGACGAAATCGCTGGGATATTACATGTAAAAGATTTCTTTCGAAGTATGAAATCAGGTGGATCTCCTGCTTTCTTTACTCTTCATCATATTATTCGCCCTGCTGTATACATCAGAATGAATCAAGAAATGGATGAAGTTTTTAAGGATATGAGGGAAAGAGATTACAGCATCGCCATTGTTCTCGATGAATTTGGAGGAACATTTGGGTTAATTACTTTGGAAGATATTATCAGAGACATAGCGAAAGACTTGTTAGGAGAACAGAAGTCAATGGCAACAGAGTCAAAGGACATCCTGCCGCTTTCCGGTAATCGTTATCTGATTAACGGGTCGGTCAGCCTGTTTATATTAGAGGGAACACTTGGAATCACTTTTCCAATCGATACACCGCATCAGACGTTGGACAGCTTTTTATCGGAATTAATGAAACAGCAGCCTGACAATCCAAACACGATACACTATAAGCATTTATTATTTACTGTACATTCTGCAAAGGACAATCCTATTGAATCTGTGGTTGTTACAGTATATGATGAGGATTTGATGGGACAGCAATTTACCGGCTGATTTTATATAAAATAGAAAGAAGTGCTTGGATATGGTATTCCAAGCACTTCTTTCTATTTTAATTACATGTTCAAATTTTGTTCCTGATGCCATCCTTTTATTTAAATAAATAGTCATTCTGTATCGTTTCTTCCACAGCAACGCGATAAACGACCGCCATACCCAGCATGGTCGACATCACCGAACTTCCTCCGTAGCTTATCAGAAGCAAAGGAATCCCGGTAACTGGCATGATTCCTACTGTCATGCCAATGTTTTGAAAGACGTGAACAAGCATCATGCTCAAAAAACCAAAACAGAAATAAGCGCCAAATGGCGAGTGCTTATAAATATTTAAGCCGAGCGTTACCAGTTTATATAAAAGCATAAAATAAAGCAGAACAACAAAAGCGCTGCCGACAAAACCAAAGCTTTCTCCAATAACAGAGAAGATAAAATCAGTTTGGGCTTCCGGATAATTTACTTCCACGCTTCCTATTCCCTTACCAAATAATTGCCCTGACCCGAGCGCCATATGTGAGCGTTCAAAGTGATAATTAGCATCTGGTGACTGCTGTGACGGGTCAAACCATGTCATTACACGATCAATTTGATAGGGCGCTACTCCAATTGTCTCTTCCGCAAATTCCGGAAATTCAATGATAACGAATAAAGCACTGGCTATAACAGCAACTCCTACAATAATTAGAGAAAAGATGATTCTCCAATTAATCCCGGATAAAATAATCAGCATGCCGGCAATAAATAAATATACCATGGCCGTACCGAAATCCGGCTGCAGCATAATTAAAAATACCGGGATAGCTGTATACAGTAATAGCTTACCAAGAAGCTGTATATCAGTCTTTAACGTACTTACTTCAAATTTTTCTTTATGTCTGCTGATGACTGCCGATAAAAATAATATAGTTGATATCTTAACGAACTCTGCCGGCTGCAGCGTCAATCCTGGTATAAAGGTATACCAGCTTTTCGCACCGTTTATTTCTCTCGCAATAAAGTCTGGACTGATAGGGATAAGCGCCAGCAGCACAACCCCGCCTATATAAATGTAGAGGCTTGTTTTATATAACTGCTCTAAGTCTAAAAACTGAATAGCAGCAATCATACCGACTCCAATTGCGTAAAAGAGCATTTGCCGTATCAGAAAGTTTGTACTATATTGTTCCAGCTGCTGTGCATTGTACACGGCCAGAAAGCTTATTATTGCGAAAGCAATCAATAATAAGATTAAATCGGTTTGAAAATAATAATTTTGTTTTTTATTCATCGGATTCCCACCAAATTTCTCCTGTCGCTACCCTTGATTTTCATGAGCCAACCTCATAAGATAAGCTGTTATCATTAATGATAAATTCAACATAATCCATTATGTTACATAAAAATCAATCTGCATTCTTGCAAATCACAAGCTTTCATTATTTACTATTTCTATTCTAACATTAAAGAAGGATTTGCGTTTAAATCAAGTGCTTTAAATTTTTCTTTTTCATACAAAATCGTTCCGGCCGCCGCAATCATAGCGGCGTTATCTGTACATAAATGAATCGGTGGAATGTACAATTCCGTATCTGTATGATTAAAACGATTTTTCAAGCTTTGCCGCAAGCCTTTATTCGCTGCAACACCGCCCGCAACAATGACCTGTTTCACCTTATACTCCTGTGCTGCCCGGTATGTTTTTTCAGTCAATACGTCAATTACACTTTGTTGAAAGCTCGCAGCAACATCTGCGGGATTCAGGGTTTCCCTGCGCTGTTCAGCGTTATGGAGCGTATTGATAACTGCTGACTTTAAGCCGCTGAAGCTAAAGTCATAGCTTCCTTCTTCCAGCCACGCACGCGGGAAATCAATCGTATCCTTCCCTTCTGCACTTAAACGGTCAATTTGCGGCCCTCCCGGGTAAGGAAGCTTCAGCATTCTTGCTACTTTATCATAGGCTTCTCCAGCCGCATCATCTCTTGTTTCACCAATTAATTCATAATCATAATGATCTTTCATAATAACCAGCTCTGTATGCCCTCCAGAAACAATCAGGGCCAATAACGGAAAAGCAAATTCATTTTCTAAACGGTTTGCATAAATATGCCCGGCAATATGATGAACACCAATAAGCGGTTTATTTTTTGCAAAGGCAAGAGCTTTCGCAGCATTGACCCCGACAAGAAGGGCGCCTACTAAGCCCGGGCCTTCTGTGACTGCAATTGCATCGATATCCTCCCAGGTTACGTCCGCCTGATTCACTGCTTCCTCTAAAACCATCGTCATTTGTTCGACATGATGTCTGGAAGCTATTTCAGGAACCACACCGCCGAATCGCTTATGGCTTTCAATTTGTGAGGCAACCACATTTGAAAGTATTTCACGTCCGTTCTTTACAATAGATGCAGCCGTCTCATCACAGCTTGTTTCTATACCCAATATCATTGTATCTTTTTTCATTTTAAATTCACCCACATTACAATAGCATCTTCAAAATTATCCGTGTAATAATGCTTTCTAATCCCGCCAGGTACAAGCCCGAATTTTTTGTATAGAGATTGTGCAACGGTATTTGAAACACGAACCTCTAAGGAGAGACGCTCCACCCCGTTACCGGTCATAAATGTCGTAACATATCCAAACAGCTTTTCCCCGATTTTGCGCCCGCGCATATCGGGATGAACAGCAAAATTTGTAATCTGCCCATCTTCAAATACAACCCATGAACCAATATAGCCGACAATTCTGTCCCTTAGGCAGGCTACAAAATAATAAGCATGATCATTTTCACATAGCTCTTTATGAAAAATCTCTGCATCCCACGGTCCTGTAAAAGCAGCTTCTTCCACTTCCATTACTCCCGGAACATCCTCCAGATTCATCTGACGAATAACAAGCTCACTCATGAATCTGCTTGTTCCTTCTGCTGTTTTTGCCAATTTGCTTCTGCCTCTGCCAAACGAAGATAGTTCGGAACGAGCGCATGCACAGAATCAGCTTCTCTTTCTCTTCCCAGCAAAGCCAAGTGGGCTGCTCTCGGGAGCTGGAATGATGAATCAGCAATCACAGCCTTATCCTGTAAATGCTCTTTAATAACTTCTTTAAATGCCTCGATATCCTGGCTTAAGAACAAAACGTTTTCTCCCGTTTCTTTCAGTTTTGCCAGCCATTCTGTCATTAAAATATTTTCTTCTTCCATTACCGTTTCAAGCTCTCCATTTTTCCATCGATACGCCCCTGTATAAACTAAACCGCGTCTGGCATCAAAAAACGGACAAATGATTCCATCAAATAAAATCCCCTGGTAAGCGAATGCTTCCAAGCTCGATACACCGATAACCGGTATGTTTAACGCCCAGGCCATTGTTTTGGCTGTAGCCAGACCAATTCGAACACCTGTAAAAGAACCGGGGCCTTTCGCAACGACAATACGGTCTAATTCAGATGGAGTGATATGTACATCCTGCATCAGCTTTTCCACCGCCGGCATTAAACGTACGGAATGGTTCTTAGCAATATTCGTAGTGATTTCACCGATTAATTGTTTATCTTCTAATAATGCCACACTTAAAACCTGATTGGAAGTATCCATCGCAAGTATTTTCATAAAAAAACTCCTAACTTAATGCTTTGACAACTTGTTCAAAATGCTCCCCGAAAGGAGTAAGTGTTATTTCACGCTGATCCGCATCTTCTGTATAATGCAGTTTGATATCCAGCCGTTCCCTTGGAAGAAAATCTTCAATAAAGCTTGCCCATTCAATCACAGTGACACCATCTCCAAAGAAATAGTCATCAAAGCCGATATCCTCCATCGAATTTTCCAAACGATACACATCCATATGATAAAGCGGCAAACGCCCACGGTATTCCTTTACAATTGTAAAAGTCGGACTGCTGATATTCCGCTTGATATCTAATCCCTGTGCCAGACCTTTTGTAAACGTCGTTTTCCCGACACCTAATTGACCTTCAAGCGTCAAAACATCGTTCGGCTGTAATTTTTCAGCCAGCCGGCAGGCAAAATCCTGTGTATCTTTTTCTGTTTTTAATAGCCTCTGCATCAACGCATTCACCTACTTTAAATGTGTATATCCACTTTTCATTAATTTTTTCGTCTCTCCATGCGTCTGAATGAGAACACATGGCTCTTCTGCTTCACGGACATAGCCAATCTGCTGGATAGGCGTATCTGTCTGGACAGCAATTTCCTGTACTCGCGGCCAATGCACCTCTGACACAGTCCCCAGGAGCTCAAAGTCTTCTCCTCCTGACAGCTTCCAGTCATACTGCTGCTCTTTGGAAAACTGTTGAAAACTGTTAGAAACAGGAATTTTTTCTTCTATAATTGTAAGCTCCACATTGGAAGCCTCTGCTATTTCATTTGCTTCACTTGAGATACCATCACTGATGTCATTTAAAGCCACACGGTCTATCTCACATAATCCTGATGCCAATGCCACTCTCGGATTCGGCAGGCGATGACGTTCTATATAGTAGTCTTTATCTTTACATTCCTGTCCTTGCAGCAATATCTCTAATCCTGCTCTGGAATCTCCTAAGGTTCCAGTCGCAAAAACAATATCATTTGGCTCTGCATGGCTTCTGTATCTTGCTTTATTCTCTGGCACGTAACCCATTGCTGTAATCGAGATCATCAACCGTTCACTCGATACCGTATCTCCGCCAATCAAGTCCATTTGATACATCGATGCCAATTCATGCATTCCTTGATAAATCTCCTCTAACGCTGATTGTTTCCATTTTTTTGGGATACACATCGACACCAAATAAAAGGCGGGCTCTGCTCCCATAGCTGCTAAATCACTAATATTGGCAGCCAGTATACGATACCCAATATGAAAGGGAGCCATTGTTTCTAAGGAAAAATGGATATCTTCCACAAACGTATCTACTGTGGTGACAATATCAGATGTGCTGCGGAAAACAGCAGCATCGTCCCCGATTCCTTTAATCAATGCAGGTTGATTATATGTATTGGGTTTAATGGCGTTAATAAATGAAAATTCATCCATGCTATCACCAATTCCTTTATTTTCTACTATTTATCATAGCAAATCAACGGCAAAAAATAAAAATTTATGTCATGCAAATCAATATAAATTATTCCGACGGCCTGTTTTTCTTATTTTCACACACCTAAGCATGCTTGCTTCATTTATTGCATTAAAAAAACACATGTTTCTCATCGGAAACCATGTGTCGCTGATTACTATTATTTTTAAAAATCATGGCGGTCCGGACGGGACTCGAACCCGCGACCTCCTGCGTGACAGGCAGGCATTCTAACCAACTGAACTACCGGACCTAAGTATGTATTCTCTCTTATCCAGTACTTCGATGGTGAATCTGGATCTTATTTGGTTGCGGGGACAGGATTTGAACCTGCGACCTTTGGGTTATGAGCCCAACGAGCTGCCAGACTGCTCCACCCCGCGATGTGAATAATCAATTTTTTTCAATGCCTTATTTAAGGACAAGATTTATTATATCTCTTTTTAGAGAATAATGCAATACCTTTTTAAAACTTTTTCATTTTTATTTGCTTATCTATAAGTTTATCCAGTAGAAGCGTTATTTATAACTGTTTTGGAGAATGATGAAAGATTGTTTACAAGCAGTTATATGTTTTCTTTAAAACAGTTATTATCATTTAAAACAGCATCTGATACAATTTGTTAATAAGTGACATTTATCTTATATACATTTCTAGCTTCAAAAATTATTAAATAAGAAATAAGGAGAATATTGAATTGACTTTTTTAACCCTTTTTATCCTGATTTTGCTAATCATACTTCCACTTATTGCATATGTTTTTTTCTCAGTCTATAAAGAAAAAAAGCTTAGATTACTTTCTTATTACTTAATGGAAGCTATTACTATTTTATTGCTCACAACGATTGGTCATATGTATTATTATTACGTTTATAATTTGAATGTTTTACCAAATACTAAAAATTTAAATACGATGATTTTTATCCTATTAGGCGTAACGATCATCCTCTATATTTTTAACAGTATCTCCAGCAGATTAAAAAAAACAAAAAAAGTATCTATTCAAGCGGTCGCTGTTTTCTTTCTCATCATATTACTCTTTCTCACTTGGATAATTCCTTTAGGACATAAATATTTATATGTGAACAGGCTGGATACAAAAGAGGAATTATTTGCAAACCCAAATGAAAAAAGTGTAGTGACAGATGAAGATAAGAATATGATGGTAGCACTCATTGACTCATCATACGATCCATTAACGCGGCCGCGTACCGGCAGAACATATGATAATTATTTTCACATAAGAAATAACGGAAGCACTCCATATAACGGAAATATTTACTTAACACTGTTTAATGAAGATAATGAGACTACCGATGTAAAATTGTTTAAAGATGTAACCGTTGGTCCAAATTCTGAACAGCTCCTTATCGAAACAAGAAAAAATTCGTTTCAGGCCAGTGAGTGGAACGAGCAGTCTTTTACTACAAAGCAAAAGGTTGAAACCTTTGAGGCGTTGATATCAGGCAAATAAATCGTTTATCTGATAATGCCTGAAAGATGAATAGACATTAATAAAACGCTTATTTCATCTATTAGATTAGACAAAATAAGCGTTTTTCAGAGCATGTTATCAACTTGACTTCAGTATGGAAAAGAAATTGATATTTTTTATATTCCTTTATCAGTCTCTTTTACTAATGCACATATTTTTTTATAATCAGTGTCTGTACAATCATAAACATTCCGCCGACAGCCCAGTACAAAGGCAAAGCCGCAGGTGCATTTAAAGAGACCACTCCAATCATAATCGGGGATATAAAGCTCATAACAGCCATTTGCTTTCGCTGCGTTTCATCCATACCAATCAGACTCACTCTTGCTTGAAGATAGTATATGAGTACAGCAAAAACAACAAATAAAATATCTGTTTCTCCTAAACTAAACCATAGAAATGAGTGCTCAGCTATTTCCGGAGTCCGCATAATAGCATAATAAAACCCCAGAAGAATAGGCATCTGAATGATTAGCGGCAAACACCCCACAGCCATCTTTACCGGATTAAAATCATGCTTTTTATAAACTTCACTAAGCTCTCTCTGCATGCTTAGCTGATCTTCTGTACTGCTCTTTCCTTTATATTTCTTTTGAATCTCATCCATCTCAGGCTTCATAACTGCCATTTTCTTTTGCGAGTCTTTACTATTCTTTGACTGGCGAATAAAGAACGGCATTAACACAAATCGGATAATAATTGTAATCAATACAATAGCAATTCCATAGTTACCCTGAAATAAAGAAGCAATCTTTTTTATTAGCAGAGAAAAGGTATATACAAAATAATGATCAAAGAACCCTGTTGATGAACTGTCAATAGGTGTGTTATTACCTCCACACCCTGCAAGTACAAAGACTAACAATATTACTAAAAAGAAAAACCTGTATTTTTTAAAGGCTGTGAGTAAGCCATGTTTTCCCATAATTCTCCTCCTCTTATTTTAAACTCATTTTTAAAATAAGAGGATACATTGTCCATTTTATCATCTTTTTGGTCGACTCTTTTAAATGTGATGATGAGCCAAATCAGAAAGGGTTCATTAATAATTAAGGTCTTTCTCATTTGATTCATATTAATTTTAATATTTTGGTGTTTACTGCCAAAAGAGTATTCATAGATAACCGGAGTATTATGATGCAGATTAACAAAATACATAATTCCCATCGTCATCAAAATAACACCAAAATACATATAAAAGATGGAAGAATCTATGAAAGCATTATTAAACAATTCCAATAACATACTTACTCACCTCCTTCACATATTAATGTTTAAGCTGATTATAATTATATCAAAAAAACAAACGATTTCCTATCTGCATCTGCTTTCAGAACTAGAGAGTTTATTATTGGTTTCTTTTTTGTATTGCTTCAGTCAATAGAGTAAAATAATAAAAAGAATACTGGACTACACTGATACAAAAGGAGTTGACGGGCTATGACAGGATATATTGCATTGTTACGAGGTATTAATGTAGGCGGAAAAAATAAGATTAAGATGGCGGAATTGCGAGAATCCCTTACAGCAATAGGTTTAAAAAACGTTCGAACATATATACAGAGTGGAAATATCTTATTTCAATCCAATAAGCAGGAAAAAATTATTAAAGAGGAAATAGAATATAAAATAATGCAAGATTATCAACTTTCCATTCCTGTGATTTTGAGAACCTCCGAAGAATGGGAACAAATAATGAAAGCTTGCCCCTTCTCTGCAGAAGAGATTACAAAAGCTGAAGCAGATTCTACAGGAGAGAGTCTCTATGTAGCATTTTTTCCAAGCAATCCGTCTAAAGCTAATTTAGTAAGTTTACGGAAATTCCAAAATGAAAAAGAAAAATATCATATTCAAAACAAAGAAATCTATCTTCTATTTTATGATAGTATCCATAACTCTAAACTGGCAAATCAACTTCAGAAACTAGATACCCAATCTACAACTCGTAATTGGAAAACAGTTAATAAATTAGCAACAATGTCCAAAATAACGAAATAAAAAAGGCTAAGGTAAAAGCATTTAAACTTGATAAACTTCGAAATATTGATTATACGAGTAATTGCAACACTTTTAGCCAGTCAGACAAGCTCATATATATACTGAGCTTGTCTTTAGCGTATTAATTAATGTTTACTTATGCAAAAAAGAGCTAAGCATGATGCTTAACTCTTTTTCAATATGCCTGGCAACGTCCTACTCTCGCAGGGGGAAGCCCCCAACTACCATTGGCGCTGAAGAACTTAACTTCTGTGTTCGGCATGGGAACAGGTGTGACCTCTTCGCTCTCGCCACCAGCGTTCGTCCTGAGCCAAGATCAAACTCTCCATAAAAGTGTTTGAAACATTAGCTTTCAGAAGTCAACTTCTGACTTATTTTTTAAGAAAAACGAGGTTGTCTTTCTTCTTTCGTACTGGTTGTTTTGTTCAGTTTTCAAAGAGCAATTTGTTTCTGTCGTTTTTAGCGACAAGATATAACTTATCATGTTTGTAAGACATTGTCAACAACTTTTTTTAATAAATTGTTGAGTGGAGCCTAGCGGGATCGAACCGCTGACCTCCTGCGTGCAAGGCAGGCGCTCTCCCAGCTGAGCTAAGGCCCCGTAGATAAATCAGTTATATTTATTTAATGGTCGGGAAGACAGGATTCGAACCTGCGACCCCTTGGTCCCAAACCAAGTGCTCTACCAAGCTGAGCTACTTCCCGATGGCGCGCCTGAGAGGAGTCGAACCCCTAACCTCTTGATCCGTAGTCAAACGCTCTATCCAATTGAGCTACAGGCGCTTTATAAGCGAACTTTTATATAGTAACACATCTTTTAAATCGATGCAATTACTTTTTTAAATATATTTTTCAATCAATCTCTCAATCGCTCGTGCAATCAATCGACTTTTAATACTATAGCATGTCCTTTTCATTGTTGCAAGAAAAAATCATCCAAAAATTATAATCAAACTATTCTTTATAAATATAAGCACTTGTTCTTTCATTAATACAGATAACTTCTGTTCCCCATCGCAGCGAAGTCGCTTACCCTCCATTCATTGATTCAGCTTTCTTCTATATATAGATATTAATTTCTCCCCCCTGGTTCTCCTACAAACTTTTAACGAGAACTTGCCATTCGTTAAAGGAAGTTTTGAAGGTCTATTATTCTTTAATACTAGTTTTTTAGAAAATGCCTTATTTGAGACCAAAAGCGCAGTAACTCGTCCCATCTAGAACGTTGAGGCTGCGATTACTCCCCATCAAATCATTTCTATTTGAAACAGAGAGGACCGGTCACCGACTTTAAAATTTTCTATCTAGAAATGGGGCATTCTTTTTCCTTAAACGAAATACCCTAAAGCCAGTTACACTGCGATAAAAAATCTATCACATCAAATTCCTTTCTATAATAAGATAATTAAATCACTACTTGTTATTGAATAGTACTGAACAACATGCTATAGTTGGTTTTATCACGGAGCATTGTCCGTAAAACACTCGCTGAATGAAGGTTCGTTTTTATCAGCTTACCTATAAAGAAGGTGACTTTATTGAATGCACAATTTAAAAAAGGGGTTCTTGAACTTTGTGTACTAGTGCTCCTTGATAAGCAAGATTTCTATGGCTATGAATTGATTAAACGAATTACGAATAAAATTGAAATATCAGAAGGATCGGTTTATACCGTATTACGCCGGATATTGAAACAGGGGTACTGTACAACCTATCTTAAAGAGTCTACAGAAGGACCAAGCAGAAAATATTATCATTTAACGGATGAAGGCAAAGGTTATCTCCTGGAGCTTAAAGAAGCATACGAGAATTTTACACGAGGCGTTGATTCGTTAATGAAGGAGGAAAGTAATGAATAAGTTAGACTTTTTAAAGGAACTCACGGTTTATTTACAAGACTTATCGTCACAAGAACAAGAAGAAATCATTCAAGACTTTGAAGAACATTTTGAAATGGGAAGAGCAGAAGGAAAAACGGATGAGGAAATAGTTCGCTCTCTGGGTTCTCCACAGCAGATTGCGAATGAACTACAATCCACGCAGCAATTTGAAAAAGTGCAAGTAAATCATAGTGAACAGAGTCACCTCCGGAGAACAGGCATCATCATAGGACTCTTTTTCTTCAATCTGATTATTGTCCTTGGTCCTTCTGTGGGTATTGCCGGAATTATTCTGGCTGCATGGGTAACTGCTTTTTCTTTTGTTGCCCAATTGCTGATAGCGGGCGTGCAATGGATTATCCACCCTGAATCATTTTATTTATTTGAATTATTTACTTCCATTACATTTGCCGGTTCTGGATTATTCATTTTTATAGCTGCAAATTATATTACAAATGCTTTTATCCGTCTATTTTCTAAATATATCGGGTTCAATGTCCGCCTGGCGAAAGGAGAAAGCCATTCATGATAAATGTAAAACGAATTATTATTTTAGCTGTTATCCTGCTTCTTATTGGAATTATCGGGATGGCTGTTACTTTTTCCTCTTACAAGGAATCTGCTTTCAATGAAGAATCAGAATCTATCCCTTTCGATGCTGATGAAATTACTGAGATTGAAGTCGATGCAGAAAATACACAAATCCGTCTCCAGCCGGCTCATGTCGAAGAGCCAATCGCTGAATATACGACAACGGGGAGAAAGAGTGAAACGCAAGAACTCAGCACCTCAGTTAATGGAGAAAAGCTAACGATTCAAATCAAAGAAACCTCCTTTCCCTTCTTTGATTTCGATTTTATGTTTCATTCAAATGCTGCATTAGATATTTTTGTTCCTGATGACATGATGGAGAAAATGGAAGTAAAAACAACGAATAGCAAAATAAATGCTGCTGATTTACAAATCGATGCGTTACAGCTTCATACAAGTAATGGAAAAATCGAAGGAGAGAACATAGAAACTTCCTTCCTCGATATACAATCATCTAATGGAAAGATAGAACTTCAAAATGTGCAGGGCGATACTAATTTAAACACCTCCAACGGGAAGATTACTTTAGAAAATATCGTTGGTGAGGTAACAGCAAATACGAATAACGGAAAAATCGAGCTTGCTTCTATACAAGGAAATACGAATGTGGAAACTACAAATGGAAAAGTAGAAGCGCAAGATATTTCCGGGGAAATGAAAGCCAAAACGAATAACGCAGCTATCCATATCGATACTGAAAGCTTCGATACTCCAATGGACCTGCAAACCAGTAATGGAAAAATCACGATTATTTCTGAACAGAAGCCTGAAAATGCCACCTTCGATTTACGGACGAATAACGGAAGAATTCGTGTATTCGATTCAAAGGATTGGGATGTCACGTACGGTGATGGAGAAACACTGATTAAAGCACGTACAAGTAATGGCGGAATCAACATTGAATAGAACTGCTCAGTTTAAATAAAAGCCCTCCTCTGCTAGGAAAGTCACATTTTCTAGAGCAGAGGAGGGCTTTTATTATACTTTTTATAAAACGAAATTTCACTCAGTGAGAGTTTTACGAACGGTTCTCCGCATAAACATTCTTCTCAAAGGCAGCTTATATAGCAAAAACGATAACATAATGCCTGTCATAAAATACTTCTGCTTTACACATTACCAAGCATCGTTCTTAAACAAACACGAGCAAACAGCAGCATCAATTCCTCATTTTAGGATCCAGGACATCGCGCAAGCCATCCCCAACCAAGTTAAAACCAAGAACAACAAGCATAATAGAAACTCCTGGCATAATAAGCGTCCATGGGGCCAGCTGAATAAACTCTCTGGAACTGGCAAGCATTTGCCCCCATTCCGGTGTCGGAGGTTGGGCGCCGAGTCCGAGGAAACCAAGTGCTGCCGCTTCCAATATGGCAGTTCCAAATCCAAGCGTTGCCTGCACAATAATCGGCGTGATGCTATTCGGTAAAATATGATGAAAAATAATTCTGCCATTCTTCATTCCCTGTGCCTTAGCAGCCATAATGTACTCCTCTGCCCGTAAACTAATTACTCGGGAGCGCACAATCCTTCCGAATATAGGTATATTAATAATGGCAATCGCAATCAATGCATTTTGCAAAGAAGCACCAAGAATAGCAACAATGGCAATTGCAAGTAAAATACTTGGGAAGGCCAGCAGAATATCAAATATTCTGGAGATAATCATATCCACCCAGCGGCCGAAATAGCCGGCAATAATTCCAAGAAATGTCCCAAAAACCAGAGCACCTATTACTGCAAAAAAGCCAACCTGCAACGAAACCCTTGCTCCATATGCTATTCTGGTAAGTATATCTCTCCCCAAATCATCGGTCCCCATCCAATGCTCGCCAGAAGGAGGCAGCAGCCGGTTGGCCAGGTTTTGTTCATAATAAGAGTAGGAAGTAAGAAGCGGCGCAATAAGCGCAAGTATAAGAAAAAAGAGAATAATAATCATACCAGCCATGGCAAAACGATTTTTTCTCAAGCGCCTCCATGCATCTCTCCAAGGCGAGACAGTTTCTATCTGCTCCACATCCGGTCGGTCGTCTCTATTAACGGGGCTTGTTATTTGCTGTTCGATTTCTTCCGGCTTTCGTTCATCTAATTTCATCACAGCTTCCCCCCTAATAATTAATCCTTGGATCAATGATTTTATATAGAATATCTACAACAAGGTTAATGATGACGAAAATAAATGCAACAACTAAAATGCCAGATTGAATTACCGGGTAGTCTCGATAGCTTATTGCTTCAAATACATATCTCCCTATACCGGGCCAGCTGAAAATCGTTTCGGTTAAAATAGCTCCGCCTAATAAAACTCCTGTCTGTAAGCCAATAACCGTTAACACCGGTATCAATGCATTCTTTAATGCATGCTTGTATATGACAAGAAATTGTCCGGAGCCTTTTGCACGCACTGTACGAATATAATCCGACTTCATCACCTCCAGCATGCTCGACCTCGTCATTCTGGCAATAATCGCCATCGGAATGGTACCAAGCGCGATACTCGGCAGAATTAAATGCTTCAATATCGTCCCTGCTCTGGAAAAATCCAAATGAATGAAAGAATCAAGCACATATAAATAAGTTATAGGAGCAATCGGATCCCTGTTGTCCTGTCTGCCATAGGCCGGAAACCATCCAAGCTCCTGCGCAAAAATCCATTGTTCCATCAGCGCAAGCCAAAAAACAGGTATGGAAACGCCAATTAAAGCAAAAAGCATCGCAAGAAAATCAAACCAGGAATTCTGCTTCCAAGCGCTGATAATGCCTGCATTGACTCCTATAAAAATCGCAAAAAGCATGGCGAAAATAGTTAATTCAAACGTAGCAGCGATATACGGCCAGATTTCTGTAGATATTTCCGCATTGGAGCGCAGAGAAGTTCCCAAATCCCCCTGCAGCAGGTCTTTGACATATATTCCATATTGCGTCAGATAAGGTTCATTCAGTCCCATGCTTTCTTCCAAATTTGCGATGGCTGTTTGGTTAGCGGTTTCTCCGAGTATCACCTGAGCCGGGTTTCCTGGAATCAAATGAACAATGGAGAAGGTGATTAATGTCATTCCAATCAACACGGGAACCATCATTAATAATCGTCGGATAATATAGGAAACCATTATTTCACCTCTATTCTTCTTTATGTATGTGAAATGTAAACAGGAGACTCTCTCCAGAAAAATCTGGCCTCTTTTCCAATGAATCAGAAATACCATTATGATTGCTACCTGCTGATTGTAGGAAGAGGACAGAACGTTGACTGGCGAAAGAGTCTCCTTCATTTACTGCTAATTAATTTGCTAGCTCTACTTCTGCTAACGATTCACTTGTCGATGGATGCGGTACATAATTTTCTACAGCATTTGTTGTGGCAAGCACCGGTCTGGAATGCACTAAAGGAACCATTGGTGCGTCATCAGCAATAAGTTCCTGTGCCTGCTGGTAAAAGGACGCCCGTTCATCCTGGTCAATGGATAATTTCGCTTGATTTAAAAATTCATCCACTTCATCATTATCATAGAATTCCCGGTTGCTGCTTCCGACATTATCTCCATGCAATAAGCTGCTAAGGAAGTAATCCGGATCTCCATTTGTTCCTGACCAGCCCAGCATATACATTTGATGTTCGCCATTCATTGTTTTTTCCAAATATGGAGCCCACTCTTCTCTGACAATCGTAACGGTAATACCTACTTCCTCCAGGTTGTTCTGAATAATTTCCGAAACGGTCTCTGGATCAGGCATGTACGGTCTAGCTACAGGCATCGTCCATAATTCGATTTCCAATCCATCTGCATAACCGGCATCCTCCAACAGTTCCCTAGCCGTGTCCGGATCGTACTCAAAGCTCTCTACTTCATCGTTATATCCCATATAGCTAGGCGGTAGCGGAACGGACGCAGGAGTCGCATAGCCAGCATATAAAGCCTCCGCAATAGCCTCTTTATCGATGGCATGACTGACTGCATGTCTTAAATTTTTATTATCGAATGGCTCTTTTTGAACATTAAACCCTACATAGCCAATATTATTCTCAGCCCGCTCATAAAGCTCCAGCCCTTCATCTGCTTCCACGCCTGCTGCATCATCTGGATTCAATCCATCCATAATGTCGATTTCACCAGAACGCAGCGCAATCAAACGGGCAGCATTATCTGGAATGACTTCAAATACAACGCGATCGAGCTTCGGAAGTCCCTCTATACGATAATCATCAAATTTATCAAGTACAATGGAATCATCTTTTGCCCAGCTGACAAATTCAAATGGTCCTGTCCCAACAGGATTTTCGTTAATGGCTGGACCATATTCCTCCAGTGCCGCCGGGGAAGTAATCGGAAAATAAGTCATCGCCATATTCTGCAGGAAGAATCCCAGAGGCTGGCTTAACACAAATTCGATTTCATGATCATTTACTACATTGATCTCTTCAACAACATGATTCTCATCACCTAGAAACCCGCCAAACATCGTACCGTACATGGAATAGACATAGCCGTCATCAGCAAAAGCATACTCATGATCAGGATCTGCCCAGCGTTCAAAATTGACCTTGACTGCCTCGGCGTTAAACTCTGTTCCATCATGGAAGGTTACGCCCTCCTCTAAATAGAAAGTATAGCTTAACCCATCCTCAGAAACCTCCCAGTCATGGGCTAGTCCAGGCAGAACTTCAAAGGACTCCTTATCAAATTCCAAAAGGCTTTCGTAAATTTGCTTGGTAATACGTGAGGATTCTCCATCCGTGGTGCTTGCCGGGTCAAGACTTTCTGAATCTCCGCCCCGGGCGAATATCAACACCTGATCTCCTTCCGCATCTCCAGTATCCGCTTCTGCTTCTTCTGCAGCATCTGGATCACTGCCTTCTTCCGATTCTCCCCCATTTTGTCCGCCATCACCTGAACATGCTGCCAGTACCAAGAAAATGGCAAGCAGCCAGACAATAAAAATTGAGAACTTCAACTTCATTGCTTTCCCCCCTCATATTTTGTTAATTTATCATGAAGAATCGTCCGTAAAACTCCCGCTTCAAAATAAAAAGTAAAAATAAATTTGTTCAGGCGGTAATTCACGGCCGCTAACTCCCTGGATCAATCCACTCACAGCGATTTTCGATGGAACGAGTAATTGCTGTCCCATGCAGAAGAAAAACCTCCCGCTGCATGAAGTTTCGTTTTATAAGATTCATATTTTGTCATCCCGTTTATTTATATAAATGACAGGCAACAAAATGATTATCTTCCACAGGCTGAAAAGCCGGCCTTACTTCTTTGCAGATATCCATCGCTTGCGGACACTTTGTATGAAAAGCACACCCAGAAGGCGGGTTGGCAGGACTTGGTACATCCCCCTTCAAAATAACCCTGTTCCTCGGCATATCTGGATCAGGAAGCGGCACGGCAGAAAGCAGCGCCTGCGTATAAGGGTGTTTCGGATTATCATAGAGCTTGTTTTTCTCTGTAAGCTCAACCATTCTCCCTAAATACATCACACCGATGCGATCACTGATATGCTTGACCACACTTAAATCATGCGCAATAAAAATATAAGTCAAGTTAAATTCATCCCGCAGTTTTTCCATTAAATTAAGTATTTGTGATTGAATCGATACATCCAATGCGGAAACCGGCTCATCGCATATAACCAGTTTAGGATTGTTGGCAAGCGCCCTCGCGATGCCGACCCGCTGCCTTTGCCCTCCGCTGAATTGATGCGGATATCTTTTCGCATGATAAGGACTCAAGCCTACTACTTCTAAAAGTTCGCCTACTCTGTCCAGCCGCTGCTTTGCAGATGTCATTCCATGCACCAGCAATGGCTCACTAATTATTTTTTCTACCGTATGCCTCGGATTCAGAGAAGCGTAAGGGTCCTGAAATATAATTTGCATATCTTTTCGCAAACGGCGCATTTCGCTGTTCGTTAAGCTGGTTATATCCTGATCCTGAAATTTCACTTTGCCTTCTGTCGGTTCAATCAGGCGCAAAATGGACTTTCCTGTGGTGGATTTTCCACAGCCTGATTCTCCTACGATACCCAGGATTTCCCCTTCCATCACCGTAAAAGATACATCATCGACCGCCTTTACCTCGCCGACTTTTCTCCCTATAGGTCCACCTTTAATATCAAAATATTTCTTCAGACCATCAACTTCCAATATCGGCTTTTGCATGCTTTTTTACCTTCCCTTCTGTATCCTCATGTAAAAAGCATCTGCTCTGACGTTGATTACCCAAAGCATAAAGACCTGGATTCTCCTGAAAACAACGTTCAAAAGCAAATTCGCATCTTGGCGCAAAATGACATCCGACGCTGTTCATTTTTGGCTTCGGCACCACACCTGGAATGGAATATAATTGCTGTTCTCTTTCATGCATGTTAGGAAGTGACTTAATCAGTCCTTGCGTGTAGGGATGCTCGGGGTCTTTTAATATTTCTCTGGTTGTCCCTTCTTCAACTATTTGTCCGGCGTACATCACCACTACTCTGTCGCAGATTTCTGCAACAACGCCTAAATCGTGCGTAATCAGCAAAATAGCTGTATCTTCTTCCTTATTTAAATTTCGCATTAAATCTAAGATTTGCGCTTGAATCGTTACATCAAGCGCCGTGGTGGGCTCGTCTGCAATCAATAATTCCGGATCACAGGACATCGCCATCGCAATCATCACCCGCTGCCTCATCCCGCCGGATAACTGATGCGGGTACTCCCCTGCAACCTCGTCCGCTCTGGGTATGCCAACAAGCTGCAGCATATCGACCGCTTTTTTTCGTGCTTCTTTTTTTGTTATTTTTTGATGCAGCCGAATCGCTTCAATAAGCTGATTCCCTATTGTAAATAATGGGTTGAGAGATGTCATTGGTTCTTGGAAGATCATGGATATTTCATTTCCCCGCAGCTTTTTCATTCGTTTCTCGGAAGCATTTACAAGATTTTCTCCTTTAAAATTCATTTCCCCGCTTACAATTTTTCCTGGCGGGCTGGGAATCAGCTTCATTACTGAAAGTGAAGTGACACTTTTTCCGCTGCCTGATTCTCCAACAATCCCGACGACCTCCCCCTTATGGACTTTAATACTTACGCCGTTGACAGCAGGTATTTCTCCGCTCTCCGTAAAAAAATGGGTATGCAGCTCTTTTAGTTCGAGGACGATTTCTGCCATTCGTGTTCCTCCCGTTCTCATTTATAAAGTAAAACGACATTTATTTAGCTCTCTATAAGGAATGAAAATTTGATAAATGAATTAATAAAAATTTGAAGTTGTTCAAACTCGTGGAATTATTTATACTTTTTGGAATATTGCTATCACTAATTATACTGAAAAAAGATGTTTTTGCAAGCGTTTTCAAAAAATAAAATTAATATCTTTATTTACACATTAGAAAACTTGGCTGTCACCACGCCTTTAGATGACAACCTTAGTTACACTTATGCAGTAAGAAAGTTTATACTTTTTTAACTGTCAAAAAAAGCTGTCAGCATTTTACACTAAACAGCTCGATGATCGCTTCTTCCATAGAAGAAAATAACCTCTATTCTTTTTCACTCAATCGATTGAAATTTTCGCTTACCTGTCTGCTTCCTGCATTCTTTGGACAACTGCTGCCCTGGCAGGCATCCCTTCCTGCGCACCGCGTTTTTCTACTGCCAATGATGCGGCTGCACTCGCAAACAGAATGGCTTTTTCAATATTCTTTTCTTTTGCATATTCCGTAACAAAAGCACCATTAAACGTATCTCCTGCTCCGGTCGTATCTTTCACCTCTGCTTTAAAGGAAGGAACTTTTTTCTCTTCTCCATCTGACAGGGTAAATACAACACCATGCTCTCCTCTTGTTTCAATGATTTTCCCTTTTATCAAGGAAGTATCTATCGACTGCTTCATTTCCGAGAGTTCCAAATTATTAGGTGTTAAAAATGCTGCCTTCTCTGCCACTGTCTCTGAAATATCAGCAAATGGCGCCGGATTAATAACTACAGGAATTTGATGCTCATACGCAAGGTTTACCGTAAATTCAATGGTTTCCATCGGTATTTCAAATTGCATTAAAATAATATCGCTGGACAGAATTATATCTTGTTTCTCTTGTATCAGATCAGGTGTGACATATTTATTGGCACCCGGGGCAACAATAATTCGATTATCCCCGTCCGAAACAATAATGGAGGCAACGCCGGTAGATTCATGAGGAACGGCAATAATTGCTTCGTTATCTGCACCTTCGTTTCGGAAACGTTCTTTTAAGCTTTTTCCAAAAGCATCCTCACCAACGGCTCCTACCATAACAACATCTGCTCCCAGTCTGGCTGCTGCAATCGCTTGGTTTGCTCCTTTGCCGCCGGGATAGGTTGTAAACGATTCACCAAGAACCGTTTCCCCCTGTTCAGGTACTTTATCTGTTGTTGTCACCATGTCCATATTGATGCTTCCAACAACACAGACTCTTGGACTTCTTTTCATCTCATTCACTCCTCGTATCAAAACTTCCTCGTTAGGGCGGATAAACGAAATGAAAGACTATCCGCTCACTCATTTTACCGTAGATTAACTGGTTATAAAAGCCGCGGGAAGGAAATGACACCTTATCTATCATGGTGAACCGATCGTAACCTCCGCCGAGCGAAGTTTGACTTTACAGGCTTTCCGGTTCTTTTGGTACTGCTTGTTTCGAACCGCCCTGCAATCGCAGGAAGTAAAATATTCCGGCAATAATTAGTACGCCGCCTATCATTTCCACCGAAGTAAGCACCTCATTCAAAAGAATAACAGCCAGTATGGAAGCACCGATTGGCTCTCCTAATGTACTCATTGAAACTGTTGTTGTATTAACATAGTTTAATAGCAGATTAAAAATAATATGTGCCCCGGTCGGAAAAATAGCAAGCATCAGGAAAACCATCCAATCATTCCCACTATAGCCAGTGAAAGCTATTCCGCCTATCAGATTAAACACGGCTACAGTAATCCCTGCCACCAAAAATACTAAAAAGCTGTACACCCAGTGATTGATAGATTTTACATTTCGTTGACCGATCATTAAATACAGCACTACAGAAACGACAGCAAGAAAAGATAAAATATTTCCTAACAAGGCTCCGCTGCCGCCGCCAAAACTTCCGCCTCCGACAACAACCACGCCGGCAAATGCAATCCCCATTGCTGCCACGGTACGGATATCTATTTTTTCTTTAAAGAAAACCAGACCTCCAACCAAAGCAATTGCAGGCTGCAGTGCCAATATCAAGGTAGAGCTTGCCACCGTCGTATGATTTAATGATTCGAACCATAATCCAAAGTGACCCGCTAGAAAGATTCCGGCAAAGGAAATAGCTGCCCATTCTTTTCTTTTAATCTTTAAAAAGGATTTTCGGTATTTGTACACGATAGGAAGAATTAACAAACAAGCTAAAAACATCCGATACATTACCATAATGGTAGAAGGTGCATCCGATAATTTTACAAAGATTGCTGATAAGGATATGCAAATAATTGATACTACTAAAAGGATATTAATGGTTCCTTGTTTCAATGATTATCCCTCCTCTGAGAGTGATTTTTATTTTGTTAAGAAGAGATTCGAGTATTTCTATTTCGAAGCCGGCTCTTATATTTACAACAAAAATGAAACAATTACCGGATAATGCTAGCATGATGACATAGATATTTACTAACTACTCAACCACATAAAGTAATACATGTTTTTTTATTGACATACCTAATAAAATCAGGCGACGATTAAGTACATATCACCTGATTTTTTATAGTATTTCATATTAATAAAATTATTTAAAAACTTCGTGTTAGTATTTTCCTATACTTTATCTTATAAATAAATATTTTAAAACCTTTTTATAAAAAATTCAATAAAATTCAAAATAACGGTTAGGATTCTGCTAATATAAAGGATTCGTCTATCTGATTATTAGCCCCATCTCTCTCGGCTAAGTAGATGCATTTTTACTAATAGACAAACTGTGATAAATTCAAATAGAAAGCAATCAACATTAAAGGAGAAATTATGCCAAATTTAAAAGATCAAGTTGTATTAATAACCGGAGCAAATCGTGGACAAGGGAATGGAATCGCCCAACACTTCGCTTCACTTGGCGCAAAAGTTGCCCTTGGAGCCAGAAATTTGGAGGATGCAGAAGCCCTCTCCTTCAAAATGGGGCAAAGCCAGAGTCTTCCTGTCCAATTAGATGTAACAAAAGAAACAGATTGGGCAGCTGCCATTGAATCTGTTATTCAAGCCTATAATAAAATAGATGTACTGGTTAACAATGCAGGTATTTTCATTAAAAAACCTTTATTAGAGACGACTGCAGAGGATTTTCATCAGTTAATCCAAGTGAATCAGCTCGGTGTCTTTATGGGGATAAAGGCGGTCGCACCCTACATGGAGAAACAGCAAAAAGGATCCATTATTAATAATGTATCTATCTCTGCTTTTTCTCCAATCAATGATGCAGCGGCTTATGCAGCTTCCAAAGCAGCAGTGTCCAATCTTTCAAAATCTGCTGCCATCGAATTAGGACCAAAAGGAATCAGAGTCAATTCGATTCATCCAGGTGTTATTCAAACAAACATGGTGAGTAACAGCAATCTAGAGGTAGATGAGGCCGAGGCTATTCCCTTAAAAAGACTCGGACAGTCTAACGATATCGCAAAGGTAGCTGCTTTTCTCGCTTCGGATGAGAGTGCTTATTGTAATGGTGCTGAAATTGTGGTAGATGGAGGGCTTACACTGGGAACCAATATTTAACCGTTGGCTTGCAAGGAGTAATTTAAAGGGTAATGATGTCGCTTCATTCCATATAAAAACAGAGAGACTTTTCAGCTCTCTCTGTTTTCTTCAAATTACTCTAAAATATTCTGTTTTCTATGTAAAACCTCCAACGTAATCCTGCTGCTGTTGGAGGTTCTTCTTAAAAAATATTATATTGTTTTTTCAACCTGGTTGAAGCAGCGGCCATAAATCCATTTATAACCTTCTTCATTCAAGTCTCTCGGATTCCCAATTGTTTGCGGATCTTTCATTGCTTCTTTCGCAAGACGGTCGGTCATATCTGGTGATACGCCTTGTTCTTCTAGGCTGGGAACCTCTAAATCTTCTACCAATTGATAAACTTCATTCACAGCTGCTTTAGCTGCCTCTTCCTCCGTCAAATTAAATGTATTGATACCTAGCCCTTTAGCAATACGTGCAAATTTCGCTGGGTGACCTTTCCAATTATATTCCATAACAGGGCCCATCATCGCTGCGACAGCCTGACCATGCGCTACTGGAATGATTCCTCCAAGTGTTTGCGACATCGCATGTGCTGCCCCTGCTGATTCACTGCCATAGGATAACCCTGCTAACATCGCAGCTTGTGCCATCCCGTAGCGT
The DNA here is from genome assembly GCF_000821065.1 of Oceanobacillus oncorhynchi. GTDB lineage: Bacteria > Bacillota > Bacilli > Bacillales > Amphibacillaceae > Oceanobacillus > Oceanobacillus oncorhynchi. Next base: position 2,462,333 of record NZ_CDGG01000001.1, on the reverse strand, counting down.
GCTTCCAGATCATTTCCATCTGAATACGCTCGTCGAATATATTTACCGACGTATTCTATCGCAAGTAATGCTGCAGCATCTGTCACCGGCTGGGCATAATGCATGGTATAACACTCGATGGCATGTGCTAACGCGTCAATCCCAGTCATTGCTGTTACATGCGGTGGCATCGAAACATGCAGCTCTGGATCAATAATTGTTAAATAAGCAGCAATCAATGGTCCGCCTGTATTAAATTTAAATTCTCTTTCTTCATCTGTAATAACAGCCCATTGCGTTACTTCCGAGCCTGTTCCAGCTGTTGTTGGAATTGTTGTTAGCGGAGGTATGCGATTTTCTAACGGTTTTTTCCCATCCGCTGCTTCGTAATCCAGTACGCTTCCATCATGGGTCGCTTCTACACCGATTCCTTTAGCAGTATCCATTGAGCTGCCTCCGCCCACTGCTACAAGTCCATTACAGTCTTCCGATTTATATAAACTGGACCCTTCTGCAATCAAACGCACTGGAGGATTCGGCTCTACTTTGTTGAATAGAACAACTTCTATGCCGGCATTCTTCAAAGATGCTTCAATCGGCGCAGTCACACCTGCCTGATAAATCCCCGGGTCTGTTACTAATAAAGCTTTTGTAACTCCCAAGTTTTTTACCTCTTCCCCAACATGTTTTATCGCGCCGATTCCATGTTTTATCGCTGTTGGTAATTCAAATTGATGAAATTTATGCATATGCTCTACTTTCATATGAAGACTCATTGTACATTCCTCCAAAAACGTATTTAATATCTATTTCATTATCAAAATCATATTCTACTATCCTCAAAACCAATTTATCGGTTCTGGATTTATATTATGGTAAACATGCTTTGTTTCCTGATATTCTTCTAGGCCAAGTTTGCCTAATTCCCTGCCGATGCCTGACTGCTTGAAGCCTCCCCATGGAGCATGCGGAAAGTATACATTAAAATCATTAATCCATACTGTACCCATCCGCATGTTAGCAACACATCGCTCTGCTTTCGCAATATCTTTTGTCCAGACCCCGCCAGCTAATCCATAAATAGAATCATTTGCGAGACGGATAGCTTCTTCCTCATTACGAAATGTTTCTATTGTAATAACCGGACCGAACCCTTCATGCTGTACAACATTCATTTCCGTTGTACATCCAGTCAAGACGGTTGGTAAATAGAAAAAGCCATTTTGCAGTGCTGGTTCATCAGGACGAGTTCCTCCAACCGCAACCTTTGCGCCTTCTTTCACGCCATTATTTACATAGGCCATCACTTTTTCTAAATGTATTTTTGAAATTAACGGTCCCATTTGCGTATTCTTATCAAAACCACTGCCTAACCGAATCTTTCTCACACGTTCCACCAATTCCTCAACAAACGCATCGTGAATACTTTCCTCCACAATAATGCGTGTTCCTGCTGAGCATATTTGTCCTGCATGGAAGAATACCGCATTCAATGCCTGATCAACTGCGGTTTCAAAATTTGCATCAGCAAAAATAACATTGGGATTTTTTCCGCCAAGCTCTAAAGCTAACTTTTTCACATTGGAGCTGGCTGACCGCATAATACGTTTCCCTGTTTCAATCCCGCCAGTAAAAGAAATCAAGTCCACATCTTCATTGATGGCTAACTCCTCTCCAACCGTTGCTCCAGCTCCCAATACAAGATTAACCACTCCTTTTGGCACGCCTGCTTCTTCCATGAGTTCAAATACTTTAATGGTTGTTAAAGGAGTAATTTCACTCGGCTTCATAATTAATGTATTTCCTGCAACAAGCGCAGGAGCTAATTTCCAGGAAGCCTGTAATAAAGGATAGTTCCACGGAGTAATTTGTCCACATACACCGACAGGTTCTTTGACTACCTTGCTGATGGTATGCGGGACGGGTGAATCAATTATTTCACCGCCATCTTTATCTGCTGATTCTGCATAATACCGAAATACGCCGGCAATATCATCCATATCGCCTCTGCTCTCTTCCACTGTTTTTCCAGTATCGAGCGATTCTAATTCTGCTAATTCTTCCTTATCTCTTTCTATCAGTGCTGCAATATCACGAACGATATTTCCCCGTTCAGTTGCTGAAGTCGCTGACCAATCACCTTGGTCAAAAACATTTCTAGCTGCAGCAACGGCCATTTTAGCATCTTCTTCATTACCTTCTGCAACAAGCGCAATGACTTCCTGATTAAAAGGGTTAATTATTTCTCTTGTCTCTCCAGAGAGGGCAAGCACCCATTCCCCATTGATATATTGTTTGCTGGTATCCAAATGAGTTCCTCCTAACTTACGTTAACTTTGTTAAGAAAAAATTTAACGTTTTGAACAAAATTAATAATAACGAATAAAATTAATCCTGTCAAACGAACCCATTTTCTTCTTATATGTAAAAATTATATTGCTTCTGAATCCACGAATCATTTGACAAATTTATTTATTTTACTATCATTAAGTTTGTTAAGAAAAAATTTAACTTTATGGACATTGATCTGTAGGAGGTCATTATTTTGAACAATCCCCATGACGAGAGGGCAAGAGAACAAATAGAAGAGGCAAAAGATCAGGTTATTCAATCGATATCGGAAACGATGGACTTATACGGTGTAACACCAGCTGCCGGTAAAATATATGCAACGATGTATTTTGAAAATCAAATGAATTTGGATGAAATGCGGGAAGAGCTTGGTATGAGCAAGCCTAGTATGAGCACCAATGTACGCCATCTCCAGCAAATTGGAATGGTAAAAAAGAAATTCCAGCGTGGTTCCAGAAAACATACCTATACTGCGGAGAAAAATTTCTTTCATTCCTTTATGGCCTACTTCTGCCAAATGTGGGAACGGGAAGCAAATACAAATATGGAAGCTATCCATCAGGCTGAAAAACCACTTCTTGAAATTATTCATGATGAGCATGTTTCTGACAGCTTCAAAGAAGAAGCTAGACATCATTATGAATTATTAAACCAGTCCAAGGTTTATTACAACTGGCTGGATCAGTTGGTACACAGTATTCGATCCGAAGAAATTTTTGAGTTTTTACCAAAGGACACATCCCAAAAAGACTAAGAGGAGAGATACCATCTTTAACTTTCAAAAACAACCTATAAATATTCTCATTATCACAGCAATTTCGATTCTATTATTAAGTGCATGCGGCGGAAATACATCGAACGAATCCGCGGCAGAAGATGATAACCCCAACAGCCTCGATATGGGCCAAATCAGCTGGGAAGAAAATATCGCAATTACAAATATGTGGAAATTCATTCTAGAAGAAGAAGGTTATGAAGTAAACTTGCATTTATTAGATATCGGGACGCAAATGGCGGCACTTGAAAATGATGAGCTGGATATCAGTCCTGAAATATGGCTGCCTGTTCAAGATGCAGAATATGTAGCACAATATGAAGATGCTATTAATTTCTCAGAAGAAACTTGGTATGATAATGCAAAAGTTGGTTTAGTCGTACCGGCTTATATGGATTATTTGGATAGTATAGAAGATTTAAATGCGAATAAGGAAAGTTTAAATGGAGAAATAACTGGATTCGATGCCGGAGCAGGCACGATGTTAGTAGTGGAAGAAGCAATGGAAGCATACGAGCTGGATTATGAGCTCACGGCCAGCTCCGAACCCGCTATGCTGACCGCGTTACAACAGGCCATCACTAATGAAGAGGATATTGTTGTGCCGTTATGGAACCCACATCGTGTATTTTCAGAAATGGACTTAAAATATTTAGACGACCCTCAAAATATCTTTGGAGAGGCTGAAAAAATTCATCACGTAACCCGCCAAAATTTTCATGAGGATTATCCAGAAGTCGATCAATGGTTGAAAAATTGGAAAATGGATGATGAACAAATTGGTGAATTGATGAGCTACGTCAGTGAGGCTGAAAATGAAGGAAAAGAAGCGCTGGAAGGTGCTGAAAAATGGGTGAATGATAATCGAAATCTTGTGAATCAATGGCTGGAAAAATAACTCGATATGAAGCAGTCTGATGGGAATTCCAATCAGACTGCTTCATTTTATCAATGCAACTATTGATTTTAAAAGCTTAATTGATAATAAACAAAAGTAAGAGGCTTTCCTTCATAAGCCGTGTCTTCCCTGTTTATTTCCTCAAACCCTTTCTTTTCCAACACCTTCTGAGAAGCTATATTCTCTGCGGTGGTTTGCGCCTTGATCCCCTTTAATCTTAATGTTTTCTCTGCCTCCACTTTGAGAAGCTCAACTGCCTTTCCTGCTATCCCTTTTCCTGTATGAGCTTCACCAACTCGATATCCTAAAAAGCCGATTTTCTGTGAAGGACAAATATCTGTTAAGTTAACTCTCCCCAAAATTTCTCCGTCCGCATCCTTGATCAGAAAAAAATAAGATTTACTATCTGCCTGTTCCTTCAGCAATTCACGTAGTCTGTCATGAAAGTAATCCTTTTGGTAAAACGCTTCTCCACGGGAAGGAACAAATTTTTCAAAGTACTTTCTATTATGTAATTCAAATGTATAAAGCTTATCCTCATCTTCTATTTGCAGCGGAGCAATATGTATCATCTAACAGACACCCTCTTCTGTATCCGACGGTATATATGACCTAGATACTTTTTTCATATATTATTTCACAACAAAAGCTTTCTGTCGACAGGATTGGAAATCTGGTTATTCCTGAATGTAAAGAATATATTTAGAAAAACGGTTTAGCGTTTCTATATGCAAAAAAAGTCGAAGCAGCGGCTGTATCTGGAACCAGCGCTGCTCCGACAGTTCATTATTAATCAATGACCCTGTGGTTCTCATCGACTTGAAGCTTTTCCGTCTTCTCCACAGCGGCAACAAATCCATCACCATGACAAACGGTGCAAGTATACTGCCACTGCTCATCATCTCTTAATAAACCTGTTCCTTCACAAGCTTTACAAGCATGTTCCTGAGATCCCATTGCTGACTTCCTTTCTATTGTTTTTCTTTAATCCAATTAATAATTCCGCCGGCCAGCAGAATTTCAAGATGACGTTTAGTAAGGTCATGCTGCACAGCAATCGTACGTTCTGTCCCTTTCAGCTTAATATCAAAGGTGTGCTGATTTTGAATCGTTTGATGGATTTGGCGAAATTCGAGCACATCCTCCTGCCGAACCAAATCATAGTCTTCCTCATTGACAAACGTTAATGGTAAAATACCGAAATTAATCAAGTTCTGCAGATGAATACGGGCAAAATCCTTCACTAGCACGACTTTTAATCCCAGATACCGCGGTGCGAGCGCCGCATGCTCCCGGCTCGAACCTTGTCCGTAATTAAAGCCCGCCACAACCACATGACCGCCGTCATCACGTTGTTTCATTGCCATTTCGTAATAATCATCATCAATGATTTCAAATGCAAAGGTACTGATTTTTTGAATATTACTGCGGTATGGCAAGACACGTGAACCGCCGGCAAGAATTTCATCTGTTGAGATGTTATCATTCATTTTCAGTAATATAGGAACATCAAAGTTATCCTCAATCGGATCAAAATCTGGGATAGTCGTGATATTTGGCCCTTTTTCTAAATCAATTTGACTATTATCCTTCGGCGGCACTTCCAGCATACCCTTTGTAGAAAAAGTAGTCGGTTCTTTTATTTTCGGATAAGACATATCCAATGTTCTTGGGTCTGTAATAACTCCCGTTAATACAGAAGCAGCAGCTGTTTCCGGACTGCATAGGAACACACTGTCTTCTCTTGTCCCGGACCGTCCCGGGAAATTTCGGGGTGTCGTCCGTAAACTATTCTTACCCGTAGCCGGAGCCTGCCCCATACCAATACAGCCGTTGCATCCTGCCTGATGCATACGGGCACCGGCTGCCAGCAGATTCGCAATATGCCCATTTTCAACAAGCTGCTCCAGCAGTTGACGGGAAGTTGGATTAATATCCAGAGAAGTACCGTTTGCGATTTGCTTTCCCTTCACAATTTCACTGGCAATCGCAAAATCGCGGTATCCCGGGTTAGCAGAAGAACCGATGTAAGACTGATAGATGTCTTCTCCGGAAACTTCCGTAACAGGCACTACATTCCCCGGACTGGACGGTTTTGCAATTAAAGGTTCCAACGCAGATAAATCAATTTCTTCATGTTCATCGTAATCCGCTCCATCATCTGCTTTTAATTCAATCCATTCGTCTTCGCGCCCTTGTGTTTTTAGAAAATGTTTAATTTCTTTATCTGACGGAAATACTGTGGCGGTCGCTCCAAGCTCTGCTCCCATATTGGCAATCACATGCCGATCCATAGCAGATAATTCCTTCACACCTGGTCCATAATATTCAAGGATTTTTCCGACACCGCCTTTTACGCCATGGCGGCGCAGCATTTCTAAAATAACGTCCTTGGCGCTGACCCAATCAGGCAATTTTCCTGTTAATTCAATTCCCATAACCCGCGGCATTTTCACATAATAAGGTTCACCGGCCATTGCCATCGTGACGTCAATTCCGCCCGCTCCCATAGCCAGCATGCCCATACATCCATTGGCACATGTATGACTGTCTGAACCTAATAAGGTTTTCCCGGGGCGTGCCAGCTGCTGCATATGGACAGGATGACTGACACCGTTTCCAGGCCTGCTGTAATAAATGCCGAATTTCTGTGCCGCACTCCGTAAAAATAGATGGTCATCTGCATTCCGAAAATCTTCCTGAATCAGGTTATGGTCCACGTACTGTGCCGATGCCTCTGTCTTCACTTTATCAATGCCCATCGCTTCCAATTCCAGCATCACCATGGTACCTGTCGCGTCCTGTGTCAACGTCTGGTCAATTTTTAAACCAATCTCTTCTCCGGGCTTCATCTCTCCTGACAGCAAATGATCTTGAATTAATTTTTGCGCTGCATTAAGCTGCATGTTGCTTCCTCCTTATAATATACTGTCCTGATTAGAATATGCTTATATAGTAATTATTACACGTAGCAAATGAAGTTAAACTTGATGTTCCTTCCTCAAAACCTCCGATTCATACCATCTGTGAGGCGTTAACAGGCAAACACATCCTCCTTCCCTCTCTGCATATACGATTTTTGAAGCATACCCATCCTTTATTTTGATTTCATTTTCTTTTCCATCACTGGACGAAAAAATGCCCCATAAGTAAACCCTCCCATCAGAAAACCAATTATTCCATTCCAATAAGGCTCTCCTCCAAGAAGGATACTGACCATAAACATGATGACGGAGCCCGTTAAAGCATATAAAAGTCCACTGACCCAACGGTTTTTCACGGTTTGCCGCTCCTTCCAAAGTGCTTTATACGTGTTTACCCTTGAATAAAAGCCGGAAAACGATGAATTAAGGTATATAAGAAGGCTTTTATTAGCGCTGTATCACACCTATTCCTGCATAGCAAACGTATTAAAAAAAGAGAAACATGCGTGGATAATTTAAGTACGTTAAAATTTGCGCTTACGAAACAAGCCCTCTATAATAAATGTACATTCAAATTAATCCCAAAGGGGAGTAGCATAATAGCAGCTGTCGTCATTACAGGAGAAATCCTCGGCACTGCTGGCAACCGTTTCATTTCGTTGCTTGCGAGACCTTTGTCCAAAAAATATGTGGGCAAAGGTCTCTTTTTTATTAGCTTTTGCCGCACATAAGCCAAGGAGGAAAAGAAATGTCTAAACTTACGAAGCTTCTCAAGTCTAAAATGGTAAAAGAAGGAATAAAACAAGCGCAAAAACATGCCTTGCCTGTGATCAAAAAGGAATTAGCCAAAAGAAAAGGCAGTTTTAAAAAATAATGAAACAATCCATGTACAATCACTATGTAACCACCGTTTTATTTACGAAGAAACACAGACGTATAAAAATACTCGGGCATCATAGTGACTTAGAGCTCTATGGGGCGGGGAGGAGTGCCGCTGTATTCAGAATAAAAAATGAGCATAAAGTGATTAAAATTTTCTACCCGTCTTTTGAAAAAACAGCAATGGAAGAAAAGCTAAATTACGAAAAGCTACATGGCAGTCCTTACTACCCAACGATATATGAAGCAGGAAGTAACTATTTAGTAATGGATTTTATTGAGGGCAAAACATTTTTTGAATGTCTGGCAGAAGGTATTCCGCTGACATCTCAACATATCAAGGATGTGGATAATGGATTAAATGCTGCGAGAGAGGCGGGATTAAATCCTTCAGATATTCATCTGCATAACCTTATCCTGACCAAAGAAGGCGCTGTGCGTCTGATTGATACAGCCCGTTTTTCTCAGGAGAAAAAATGTACGCAATGGGAAGATTTAAAATGGGCTTATGCACGATATTATCAGCGTACGAATTTCCCAAAAAAGATTCCAAGATGGGTCATGTATGCCGTATCAAAGCTTTACCGATTCTATCAGTATTTTCCTGTCAGAAAGGAAAAAAATTAGATGCGAGTTCTTTCCCTTTTTAATCACTAAATTTTAATAAAAAATACACAAACCAATTCAAATTGGTCTGTGTATTTTTTATAATTGCTTCCAAACTGACTGATATACTTGTTTCAATGGAATTCCATGTTCTTCAGCTATCGCTTTACAGTCTGCATACTCTGGTGAGCTTTGAAAGACCTCTCCATTCGAGATCCCCTGTTTCACTGTTACTGGCCCCCATGCTGTATCCACTTGAATAAACTTTCTTTCCATGCGGTGGACAGTTAGCGGATAATAACGGATGCCTAGCGTCGTAGTTTCCTGCAGCAGGATTTCCTTCATTTCAGGAAGTGCTTGATTGGAACAGAGCAATTGCAGTAATACCCCCGGCCGATTTTTTTTCATATAAATGGGGGTGTAAAATACATCATTTGCCCCAGCTTCAAATAAGCGGTCCATTACAAATCCAAGCCATTCCCCTGAAATATCATCCAAATTGACTTCCACTTTTATCATATTATCATCAATATGTTCCTGATTCGGAGGATGTTTTGGTGCCATCTAGACAACTCCCTTCTTATTGCGAAATGCTACTCCTCTTTTCCTTGAGCCAGCCGGTCAATCAATACGGCATTATATGCACCGCCGAAGCCATTATCAATATTGACCACGCTGATTCCGCTCGCACAGGAGTTCAGCATTGTCAGTAATGCCGACAGGCCTTGGAAGTTCGCACCATAGCCTACACTTGTCGGCACCGCAATGACCGGATGCGAAACAAGACCGCCGACCACACTTGGGAGCGCCCCTTCCATTCCTGCGATGACGACCGAAACCGTTGCGTCCTGAATCGCTGGAGCCTGATCTAATAACCGGTGAATTCCAGCAACTCCGACATCATAAAATCGGCGTACATTACTGCCCAATGCTTCAGCAGTAACGGCTGCTTCTTCAGCGATCCGCAAGTCAGAGGTTCCGGCACAGAGAATAGCGATATATCCTTCTTTTTTTTCTCTTTTCTCTTCTACCTTTAAGGATAGGATTTGTGCCATATCATGGTACGTCAATTCAGGATGAACCCCTAAAATTTTATCTGCCTTATCCGGTGAAATCCTAGTAATTAAAATATCATTCTGCTTCGCTTTGATTGCTTGCAGGATAGCTATGATTTGCTCCACGGTTTTTCCTTCTCCGTAAATCACTTCCGGAAAACCCTGCCGTTGTTTCCTGTGATGATCTACTTTGGCAAAACCTAAATCTTCATAAGTCGCTAGCTTCTTTTTCGCGTCCTCTATGCTTAATGTTCCATTTTGGACTTCCTTTAAAATTTCTTCCATTTACTTGTCCTACTCTCCAAACTTTTTCAATGTTTATGCCTCTTCGCCAATGATAACCCGGAGTACATTGGGGTGATTCGGAAATGTTTTCGTACCGGCACCATATCCCACTTTCACCACTTTCATAGACGGCATATCACAAAACTCCTCCGCTAACACCGCAGCAAAAGCAGCCCCAGTCGGCGTTGTCAATTCTGCTTTCAAGTCACTTTGCGCAATCGGTACTCCACGCAAAATCTCCAGCGTAGCCGGTGCCGGGACAGGATACACGCCATGATCAATATGAATTTTTCCAGATCCTGTTGGAACAGCTGCTGACTTGATTTCATCAATCTCAAGCTCTTCCAATAAAATCGCTGTCCCTACAATATCAATAATCGAATCAACAGCGCCTACTTCATGAAAATGGACATCCTCCAGCGGCACACCGTGAATATGCCCTTCTGCTTCACCAATTTTTTTAAAGATCTTCAACGCCATATCTTTCACGTCTTCTGATAAATCTGCTTCTTGAATCATATTTACAATATCACGATAGGAACGATGATGATGGCTATGATTGTGATGGTGATGATGTCCCTCATCGTGACTGTGACCATGATGGTGCTCATGATGATGGTCGTGGCTATGCCCGTGATGATGCTCATGAACATGCTTATGGCTATGCCCGTGCTCATGGTCGTCCTGTTCAGAATGATCATGGCGGGAATGTCCATGGTCGTCCTGTTCAGAATGATCATGGCGGGAATGTCCATGGTCGTCCTGTTCAGAATGATCATGGCGGGAATGTCCATGCTCCTCATTCTTCAGCACAACATCAAATTTTGTGCTTGTAATACCATTCTTCACTACTTTATAAACATTTAATTCGTATTCATCGACTAAAGGAAGCTTCTGCAACTCGTTTTGCAAATGAGAAAAACTCCCTCCCGCGTCAAGCAGCGCTCCTATTGTCATATCACCGCTTATTCCTGAAAAACAATCCAAATATAACATCTTCATGAAAATTACTCCTTTGTTTATCTTCTTTATACTCTTTTCACGCGAAAAAGCAGTTTTTTCAACTGCTTTCCCGTAAAAGATCATGTTTAAATTTATCCGGAGAATCATCCGTAAAACTCCATCTCTAAATAGAGAGTAAAAATAAATTTATTCAGAGAGGAGATAGCGGGTGCTAACTCCCCCCCTGAGGCACTCAGGCTAATTCCGGGGGAGAAAGGAAACAACTCCCACGGAATGAAGTTGTGTTTTAAGCATTGGCAGCGATTTGCTGTTTTGACGAAGCTGCTGGCAATACTTCATTCATGCTGCCTGTACGGTAACCGCGTAAGTCTATCGATACATAGTCAAAACCAAGAGATACCAGTTTATGTTGAACCTCTGTACGTTTTTCCAGTAATTCCACCATTTTATCAGCTGCTACTTCGATACGCGCCACATTATCATGATAACGTACACGCACTTCTTCAAAACCGGCACGTTTTAAATAAAGCTCCGCCTGATTAACCTGATTTACTTTTTGTTTGTCCAGTTTTGTACCATACGGAAATCTGGATGCTAAGCTGCAGGAAGCTAATTTATTCCATACTGGAAGCTCCAATTCCTTCGCAAGCTCGCGGACTTCCGGTTTATATAGATTTGCTTCCTGAAGGACACTGCGGATGCCTTCTTCCGTTCTTGCCTTTAGCCCCGGGCGGAAATCTGCTTCATCATCCATAATCATTCCGTCTAACACATACGGATAATCCCATTCCTCCGCCAGCTGATTCAGGCGGGTGTAAAGCAATTTTTTACTGTAATACCAGCTGTCTGGGTTATTCGCTGTAATTTGAGGCTGGTTCAATTCTTTTATTTCTGTTTGGTGCACCTTCACACCCAGATCCTCTGCTAATTGAACCGCAGCCTGAAATTCGGATTCACGGAATAATTCTGATGCAACAACAACTGCCAGCACGTTATCTCCTAACTCCTGCTGCGCTCTTTTCAAAACAACTGTACTGTCTACACCGCCTGAAAATGCCACCATGACACGTCCCATTTCCTTCAGTGTTTTCCCTAAATAACGATTTTTCTCATTGATTTCCATCATTTTATTCACCTCATTTCCCCTGACTGAAGGGGGGGATTTTACTAACAAAAGGATATAAAAAACTTTCCCATTTATTGACTAAATACATTTCATTCTATTACCAGTATACTACGCTCAGCTCAGGATTTCACTTTTTCTTCAACATAAGGTATCGTCAATGGCCCTAAAGGCATCACAGCAACGGTCATCGATTCCCCATACTTTTCATTTAACTCTTCTAACGTCTGTTCTATATCATGAGTCGGCTTTAACATGGCATTGGTTACTTGTTCGTCCGTCAGCTTGGAATAAACATAAACATCCGCCCAGACCTGAATGACAGCCTGTTTCTGAACCTGCCACTGATCAAACATTTTAAATTCCGGATTATTAATCATATCCAGCAGATCCTGCGGGCTCTTTGCCATATCAAAAATTTTCGCATAGTTTCCATGGTCAGGTAAGCCATCTGAACACTCGGATGCTACAATAATCGAACCGCCCTCTTTGACAATTTTATGGGCAGCGCTCATCCCTTTTACGGCCTGATATAAATTTTGGTCCAGCGGATAGCCGGAATTAGATGTAATCACGACATCAAACCGCTCTTCACAATGGAACATCGCGTGCTCTTTTGCATACGCACATCCTTCATCATGTGCCTGATAAAGCTCGCCAGCAAACACATTCGTAATTTCTTTCTCCCGATTTAATGTAACATTTAACATAAATTCGGGCTTACACATCCCGTTAATTTCACGGGTCATATCCTGAACCGGATTATTCTCCATATTCCCCCACGTGGAGAGCGGATCTCCAATCATCCGCGCATTATGGAAGGTCATAATCGTTTCAATCCCCGCTATTCCGGGCATGATTCCTTTTGGACCTCCAGAAAAGCCTGCGAAAAAATGCGGCTCTATAAAACCGGTTACAATTCTAAAATCAGATTCTACATAATCTTTATTCAGGTAGACATCGCAGCCAAATTTACTTTTCCCGAGATTAACAAGTGTATCCTTTTCATGACAGTGATTGTTTACAATTCGAATATTGTCTACAACCCAGCTTCCTAACATTTGAACAAATTCTTCCCTTGTCTGGTCGCGGTGTGTTCCAGTTCCATTAATAATAACAAAATTCTCTAAAGGAACATGGCTTAACTCCTCAATTAATACCGGAACCAGGATATGATTTGGTGTCGGTCTGGTAATATCACTAATGACAATCGATACCGTATCGGTAGCCTTGACAGATTCTTTCAAGGGCGCGCTGCCAATCGGATTTCGCAAAGCCTGACGGACTGCTTCCTTTTCATCTTCCATCTTTGGCAGATTGGTCGGTTCAATAAGTAAAGCGTTTTCTGGCAAATCTAAAGAAATTCCATTCTTTCCATATAGTAAATCCGTCCTCATATTCAAAAACCTCATTTCATTTAATAGCTTATATCCTGTACTTTTTTAGGTTTAAACGACATTTGCAGCAAACCGTTACTGCTAAAAAGCATTTATTTGTAAAATAACATATCATTCTATCATCAGAATAACATGATTTGTCGAATAAAACCTGCTTCTTATAACCTATCAGTCATTAACCGCATATTTCGTTTCCTGTTTATCCTCTTTTAACTCCAAATCTTCTTTTGTACCATCGATTCCTTTTTTCCGCTGATACTTGTCTATTAAAATAACACCTAAAGGACAAAGCAGCGAAGTCGTGATGGTGGATATGGAAATCTGAGCGGTCGCCATCGGAACAATACTCTGAATCGCTTCAAATTCTGCTTGTGTCATGGCTCCTGCACCAACGGCTACTGACGCTGCTGCGGCTACTGCGGCAGGTGTTGCGGCGGCGTTTCCTGCTGTGGAAGCCTCTGAGATAGGAGCAATAAAGCTTTTTTCTCTAAATAATTTAAATACAAGAATACCTGCCCCAGCTGAACAGAAAAAGGTAAGAAAAGCAAGTGTTAATCCGCCTGTAAGTACAGAGGGATTGAAGAAGTTCGCCAAATCCATGCCAGCTCCCAGAGCAAAGGCGAAAAATGGAATCGTAACCGCTTCTCCCGGCTTTAAAAACTCTCGTATTTTTGGATCCAGGTTTCCTAAAATCATTCCAATCCCGATTGGCAAAAGAACTGCAATAAATGAAATCATCGGAAATGCTGTACCTAATACCCCAAGTGCAGCTAATGTCAAAAATGGCCCGTCATTGATAGCCAGAATAGAGAGGCCGCCCACATCGGATCTATTTCCAAATTTTCCTGTCAATGCAGCATACATCCCGCTATTGCTGTTTGTCATACCAGCAATTAATGCAAGTGTGGACAATCCAAATAGTCCGCTCATCGGGTCAAAGAAGAATCCAAAAGCCATCCCGACGGCTAAGCCGGCTCCATACTTCGAACCTGTAATTAAAATCCCTTTCTTTAATGCTTTTCCGCCGACTTTCAAATTCATCTGGCTTCCCACACAGAATAAGAATAAAGCAATCAATACAAGAGCACTATCCTTAAATAATTCTTGTGAAAATCCGCCAATTCTTAAAAATTCATAGTAGCCTTCCTCTGTTTGCGGTGCTCCGAGAAATTCAAGAACTCTCATCACTGCCGGTATATGCATTTGGTCAATCGTGTTTAAAGAAGCTCCTAATAGAAGTGGAACTACCATTAACCCTCCAGGTACTTTTTCAATTGTATCCTTAATTCTCATAAATCGCTCCCCCTTTGATGTGATTAAAAGCGTAAAAATAAGAACGAACCACCTGTTCAGCACTTAATTCCAATAGGATAGATGCATTTCGCATAGACTCTTCTAACGTCATTGGTTTATTGACAATACTGTGGATACTGACAACGCCAAAATCATGGAGCACTGCCGTATCATCACCTGCCGATCCTGCTAAAATAATCGTTGGAACTCCTTGCCTTTGCGCTGTTTGCGCTACTCCCAGCGGCGTTTTACCAGAAGCAGTCTGCCCGTCTACTTTTCCCTCGCCGGTAATGACTAAATCTGTTCCTGTTAAAAATTGGTTGATGTTACTATACTCCAGGACAACATCGATCCCTCTTTCCAGTTCACATGGAAAGAAGGCCTGAAAAGCTCCTCCGATGCCGCCTGCAGCTCCTGCACCCGGCATATCATGCAGCTTGATACCTGTAACCTTTGCAACCTGATCCGCAAAATGTGCGAGATTTTGATCCAGCTGCTCTATCATTTCCGGTGTTGCACCTTTTTGGGGTCCAAAAATATGAGATGCCCCATTTAATCCAATCAACGGATTCTCTACATCAGAGGCGATTAAAAATTGACAATCTTTAATTCTGGGATCAAATGAATCGATTTCTATGGAAGCAATTTTACCTAATGCGTCTCCTCCATAACCGATTTCTTTTCCTTCTGCATCTAAAATCCTTAGCCCCAGCGCCTGCAGCATGCCGGCACCTCCGTCATTCGTAGCGGAGCCTCCTAATCCCACAACAAAAGAAGTAAAACCATCATCCAGAGCCTGTTTAATCAGCTGCCCTGTCCCATAGGTTGTTGCTGCCAATGGGGAAAGTTCTTCTTCAGATAGTAAAGTGAGTCCTGAGGCTGCTGCCATTTCAATGACACATGTTTTCTTATCTCCTAAAATTCCATATCCAGCTTCGACCTTATTCCCCAATGGATCTGTGACAATGACATGCTTCATCTCTCCTTCTGTAGCAGTAACAAGTGTTTCTAATGTTCCTTCGCCTCCATCAGCAACAGGGATCAAGACGGTTTCTGCGTCTGGAAAAGCTTTTTTGATTCCTTTATCTATGGCATTAGCTGCTTCGACTGCACTTAAACTTCCTTTAAATGAGTCTGGAGCAACGATAATCTTCATTCCATCACATCCTTTAGTAAGCGTTTTCTTTTTTTATCTGTAGTTTAAATTATACGAATATTGACTTATATTGTATATGGCTATATCATACAAAAATAAGAGGAATATATAGTTTAATATTGTAGGGTATAAACAAAGGAGCTTGAATTATGGATATGTTGACAAAAGAAATTGCGAATGCCATCGTCAGAGAAACCTCCCTCCGTTTAAATCGAAACGTAAATATTATGGATATGAACGGAGAGATTATTGCCGCTCTGGATGAAACTAGACTGCATACTGTTCATGAAGGGGCTGTAGAAGTGCTGAGCAGCGGAGAAACACTCTCTATTTATCCTGAACAAGGGGATTCCTGGCAAGGCTCGGAGCCTGGAATCAATTTACCTATCGTCTTTCAGGACACTATCATCGGGGTGATTGGGGTTACCGGCAATCCGGATGAGATGGAGGATATCGGGGAGCTGGTGAAAATGACTACAGAGCTGATGATTGACCAAGAATTTATTACTTCACAGCTGGAATGGAAACAGCGTACAAAAGAGATGGTTATTGACCAGCTGTTAAAAAGCAATGCCTCTTATAAAACGATCCAGCAAGGGCTTGATATGCTGAAAATAGAATTAACGCCTCCATTCATGGCATTCGTCATTCAAATAGATACGCTCACTATCCAAAAACAAGAATTGATTCAAAAAATAGAGCGGTTATTTGGTAAGCGTCCTGCTATTGCCGGATTTATAAACCTTAATCAGCTGTTTATTGCCGTGTCTGAAATGGAAGAGACCGAAGCCGTGCGAAAAGTAGAAGCGCTGCAAGCACTATTTCATAAGCTGGGTATTACCTTCAGAATAGCCAATAGTCTGGCTTTTCATGAACTGAAACATTTTTATCAGGCTTATTCCGATTGCGAGCTCGCTTTAAAAATCAGTGCACCGGAAATCGAAGTAATTTCATTCAGCCAGATTGAAGTACGGGCATTGCTTTATCAGCTTGACCAGACGCTGAGAGAAAGGTTCTCCAGGCGAATTCTGAACGGTTTAGATGAAACGCAGGCAATGACATTAAAAGCATTTTTTGCACATGATTTAAATATCCAAAAAACAGCTGATGCCCTATTTTTACATCGGAATACATTGCTTTACCGGTTAAATAATATCACAAGGGAAACAGGATATAATCCGAAAATTTTCAATGATTCTCTTATTTTGCAGGTGGCCTTATGGATTCAGGAACAAAATAAATAAGGCAAGGGAAGTTTGATACACTGCTTATCAAACTCCCTTGCCTTTCAATCCATTCTCTACTCTTCGCTTTCCACATCCGTGTGCCGGTATCCGCTGATCTCATTTTCACGATTCACATATACAATGATGGATGCCGGCTGTTCCGAAAACTCCACATCATATACAAACGAATAATTTCCAGCAGAAGGACCATAATAGTCTTTTTCATGATTCAACTCAAAACGAACCCATTCTCCATACTCCCGCTCAACATTATTACGCCACCTTTCCAAATCTTCAGGAGAGGCCTCTGCTTCAGCATCATCTAAGAGATCTGCCGCCTCTTCATAATCTTCAGCAGCAATAAATGTTAAAAAATCCTCGGCTGTCTGATGCGCTTCTTCCGGATAGATGTAATTCTCTTCTTCATCATAGCTGCGGGAATAATAACCTGTAATTGCATTGTCCTCATTTACATAGATATTAAAAAGAACCAGCTGTTCCCCAAACGTTGCAGCATAAATAAGAGAAGAATCTCTGGAAAACGTCTGTTCATCATAAAGATGAATATCTGCGAATTCCCCATTCGTTTCCTCCAGCCGGCTCCAATCAGACGCAATATCTGCCGGTGCTATATCTGATTCCATATCATCTTCCACTAAGTCAGCCGCTTCTTCAAAGGCACCCTCCCTCGCAAATTCTAAAAATCCTTCCGCAACGTCATGGGTCTTTTCTGAAAACTGTAATTCTGGATCAATGTTTGTCCGAAAATTAAATACTTCATTATTTCTGTTAATACCGATATAAAAGAGCGCCTTACGCGCACCAAATTTGCCTTCATAAACAAAATTAAAGATGGACGAATATGTATCTTCCTCTTCCTCCATTAAATCAATACTACTTAATCCACCATAAATTTCAGCTGTTGGAACAAATAAATCTTCAAAATCTTTTGATGTCCATTCACTGATAGAATTATCACTCAGAGAGGATGCCGCTTCTTCAAATTCTTCCTCGCTTAAAAAGGATAAAAATTCTTCTGCTGTTTGCATCGCTTCATCTCTGGCTTCCTCTCTAGTCTCTCCTTCTGATTCAGAATCAGTTTCCCCGCATGCAGAGAGTATCAAACCAAGTAAACTGACTGTTAATAGAATGGTTAACTGTTTGAACTTCAAATTTTATGCTCCTTTACCCTGATTATTTCCTTGCCGGTTAGCAGCGGATTCCTCCCTGCACAACGATGTTTTTCAAAATCGACTTATTATGTATCTATTAAACTCCATTTGCGAAAATACGCTTAATCTTTTCATATCGTACCATATGCCAGGGAAGCTTGCTAGTACTCTAATAGATGAGAAAGTTTCTATCAGAATTTCACTTTCATATCCCTTCAAACAAGGTTCATCGTGTCATCTTTTCAACTGCATTGGAAATGCTGCTTCGTATTAATCTTTTTTAACAACAATGAGGAAGAAACTACAGCCTTAAAGAAAGGTTATTATCGAAAATTTTCACCTGCTATGAAGTGAGAAAACAACAAAAAATAGCAATACCAAAGACGTTTTACCCAATGGCAGTGCCATTTTTGGTGTATATTTTTTACAGCGTGCATATCATCGGATATTTCCAATTGTTCTTTCTGTCATTACTTTATGACTCCCCCGCTTAATTCCTGTCATAATCTCTAAAAACACATGAATGCATAGCCTGTAAAATGACTCAGCCTGATAGCTCCCATTCTCCAGTTAGATCACTAATTCATCACCATTTTACAATTCATTCACTATCCTTTCGTTCAACCTCTTTACATCTGCCCCGTATCAGATATAATGTCCTTTGTATCAAAATGCACCAACATAGAAGGAGTTTCGAAAAATGCATGATTCAAACACCAAAATATGGTCATTATCCTTTATCTTTATCGTGGTTTCCAACGGTTTAGTTTTTATGATTTTCGAGATGCTGCTTCCCACGCTTCCTCTCTTTATTACTGCAATTGGAGGCGGCGCCAGCCAAGTCGGCATCGTCACAGGAATATTTATGTTATCTGCTATTCTGACTCGTCCTTTTGCTGGTCTTCTAGCAAGTAAAATGGACAAAAAATTCCTCTTAATCCTAGGTATTTTAATTAATGCCTTGGCGACTGGAGCCTATTATCTTTCAAGTGATATCACTACGCTATTGATTATTCGGCTTTTTCATGGAGCAGGGTTTGGGTTGATTACGACATATTTCGCTACATTAGCAGCCGAAATCATTCCTAAAAAGCGGCTCGGAGAAGGAATTGGATATTTTGGTCTGGGTGAAACGATTGCTATTTCTGTCGGTCCCATGATAGGTATCTTAACGCTGGAATTATATGACTTTCAGCGCTTATTCTTAGGCGGAATGGCAGTATTGATACTGGCTGTAATCATGGCCATATTGATTAAACGCGCACCAAATGGAAGAGAATTAGATAGAACAGCCAGTGTAAAGACAAAAATTCTTGAAAAGAAAGTTCTCTTCCCTGCCCTTCTGATTTTATTAGTCGGAACGGCAGCAGGAGGAATCATGTCATTCTTTTCTTTATATGCCTTGGAAAAGGATTTTTCTCATGTAGGATTGTTTTTCTTCGTTATAGCGGCAGCCAGCTTTGCAGTACGATTGGTTTCTGGCAGGCTGTTTGACTTGCACGGACCAGCCGTCATCTTGATTCCAGGTTCTATCTTTGCAATCATTGGATTAGGTCTTTTATATATTGCCAATACAGACACGGTCTTTTTTACAGCAGCAATATTTTACGGTCTAGGTTTCGGAGCATTGCTTCCTGCTATACAAACCTGGTGTATCAACCTAGTCGATAAACAGGAGCATGAAGATGCCATGGCCTCTTTCTTCAATTTTTTCGATATTGGGATAGGCGGCGGCTCATTGGTACTGGGATTAATAGCAGAAGCAGCGTCTTATCAGACTATCTATATTGTATCTGCCTTCGTATACGTCTTATTTTTCATTATGTATGTAGTTTATTTACTTATAAAAAAACGTTCAAAAGAATTAGTTTAAGTGGAATATCAAGGGTTTAATACCCTTGATATGATTAATTGAAAAAGCAGCCATGCACTTACTTTTTTCTGCTGCTGCACATGCCAGGAAGTATTTTTAGATTCCCGCTTTGATTCTCAGAAAACCGCTTATACCCCGGTTTCTCGATTTCATAGATGGCAATTTTGCCTTCTTTATTAAAATGAAAACTTCTTCAGTAAAGCAGAAGCTCATAAAGTTAATTACTTTCTATAAAGGGAGATTCCTCTAAACCCGTCCACTGAAGACTTTTAATATATAAATCTTTTTGGCGTTCTTCATTATACGAAACAGGGGAAGTCTGTTCTATTTTATTATCTTTAAAAAACTTCCCTGTAACATCTTTCACTTCATTGGATGAAGCCAAATAAGCAGGCAAAGTGGCACCTTGCTCTGGATTTTTTGAAAATAACTTCATAACTGGTCTTAAAAACTTCGGTGCCATTCGGGTTGCCTGAGGGGTATAAATAAATCCTGGGTGCAGTGCATTGACGGTCACACCGCTGTTTGACAAGCGCTCACTCAGATAATACGTCATCATCAGAACAGCGGTTTTTGCAGTTTTATATGCCTGCATTCCCGAATAATCAGAAGCAGTTTGATTTACTGCATTATCCGGCTCAAACTCTTTGTCTTCCATGACAGATGCGATATTAACCACTCTTCCTGAACCGGAAGCCTTCAATTGATCAAGCAGCAGATGAGTTAATAAAAACGGTGCTAAATAATTAACCGCAAAAGTCATTTCAAAGCCGTCGTTATTGACTTGATACTGACCGAATACACCGCCGGCATTGTTTATGAGAACATCTAATTTGGAATAGCGCTTCTGAACCTGCTCTGCCAGCTTTCTAATCTCCTGCTGTGAGGACAAATCAGCGATCAGTAAATCTATATCCTTATTATCAGCAGCAGCTAATAATTCTTGACGTGCTTCTTCCCCTTTTTGCTTATTTCTGCATACTAAGACGATACGACAGCCTTGCCTGGCTAAAATAGCAGCTGTTGCGAATCCAATTCCTGAATTAGCTCCAGTTATCAAAACCGTTCTCCCTTCCATTCATCTCGTCCTCCTAATATTTAAGTCAAAGCATCCTTCATATACTTGAATCAGTTTGGTAATTTCAATAATATAATTTATAAAAATACAGGGGGGTTACAAGCAGAGGCAGATATGAGACGGTAGCATTGCAGGCAATTGTCCGTGATATACTCTCTACTAATGTAACCCTTCTTTGATCAAGACATTTTATAACCTTGTTATACATCCATAAATGATTTATACTTTTAAAGCACAAAAGTATCCAAGCTTAATCAGCATACTATTACTGGACAACAAAGTGAGTAATTCATAGAAAACACCATTCCGCTTCGTATTACAACTTATCGGGAATTATATTTGTTCCTTCTGCTCTTCATTATCTTTTCCATATAATTTCTCCAAATGTTCCAGATGCTCCGTCCCCCAGCTTCTCATTGATACTAATAACGGTTTTAAACCATGACCGTACGGTGACATAGAATACTCCACTTTTGGAGGCACCTGCTGATAAACCTTGCGATGAACAATATCGTTATATTCTAATTCTCTTAATTGGGAAGTTAACATTTTTTTAGTGATTTCCGGAATAGCCCGCTGCAGTTCACTAAAACGCAATTTTTCGTTTTCCATAAGGTGAAATAAAATAATCGGTTTCCATTTTCCTACAATAATATCTAACGCAACTTGAAGCTCTCCACAATTTTCACCTGTCGTTATATTCTTCACTTTTCAACCGCTCCTTTATAAATATATGCATGAACCCCTTATATATCAAATGGTTTCCTAAAAGTAACTAGGTATAAATAAAGTGCCTTCTTCTCAAAAAGGCACTTTAGGTTTATTATAACTCTTGTAATCAAATTAATACAAACTTATTATTTGATTCATTACATCTAAATTTATACGGAGGTTACAGCATGACAAGAATTGGTATTATTACAGGAAGCACACGTGATGTACGTGTTAATTTACAAGTTGCAGAATGGGTTAAAGATTTTGCAGATAATAAAGATATAGACGCAGAATTTGAAATTGTTGATATAAAAGAAAGTGGTCTTGGACGTTTCAATGAAGCAATCCCCCCGCTTATGACAAATAAAGAATACGCAACAGAAGAACAGCGTGCATGGTCAAGAAAAATTGATTCGTTTGACGGGTTTATTTTTGTTACACCGGAATATAATAAAAATTTCCCTTCGTCCCTTAAGGATCATTTAGATTATTTAGGTTCAGAGTGGCATCATAAAGCAGCAGGCATCGTAAGCTATGGCTCTACGCTTGGTATTGCAGCTTCCCTTGCATTACGTACAACGTTATCCAATTTAAAAGTAGCTACAGTTGAACCACAAGGTGCATTCAGCTTATTTAATGACTTTGAGAACATGGCAACTTTTGCACCAATGGAAGTGCATAAACCAAGATTTGGCGAAATGATTGATGATGTTGTCGCTTGGTCCAATGCCCTTAAATCTGTGAGAAAAGAAAAGAGCCTTGTGTAAGTTATATTATCCAACAGTTTATAAAATAGAATAATTCCACTAAAAAAAACAGACACCCTTTCCATTATTGGAATAAGTGCCTGTTTTTTTACAACGGACCAAAACATTATATAGATTTAAAAATTAATATTTCTCCTCTTTAGATTTAGTTACAAGGTACACTAGCGGTCCGCCAAAAATCAATCCTGCTGCTCCTATGCCTAAAAAAACAGCCGTGTATGAGATGAATTCCATTTCCCTGCCTAAAATAAAATCAATTATCATACGGCCAATGGTGATTATTGCAGGGAAAGCAAGCGACCAAAGCAAGATAATTTTTAATCCTTTTGACACGTTATCCCTCCACAAATCCTTCTAGCTATTCTGATACAACCTTTTGTCATATTCATTTCAGGACAATTCTCCCCAATCTCTATACTCAATTCTACTATAATTATAATTTTCATTTTATTTCAAGCGAAGATTATCTAAACGGATTCCCATATTTTTCACAGTATTTATAAAATCCATGCTTATACATATACATCATTTTTTTAATATTTTCGGAGGTATCAAATTCGATCAACTCTAAAATCAAATGTGTAAATTCAATCGGAGCTGTTCCGTTTGCAGTGACTAAATTTTTATCTGTTACTGCTTGCTGCTGAAAAAAACTGCTCTTAGCATGATAATTTTCATAGCCCTTCCAAGCATCAACAGAGTTACCCGTATGATTATAATGATTTAGAAAACCGTTTTTCGC
Source organism: Oceanobacillus oncorhynchi (assembly GCF_000821065.1). Classification (GTDB taxonomy): domain Bacteria; phylum Bacillota; class Bacilli; order Bacillales; family Amphibacillaceae; genus Oceanobacillus; species Oceanobacillus oncorhynchi. The sequence continues at coordinate 2,439,076 of NZ_CDGG01000001.1, read as the reverse complement.
TAAATAATCCACAGCTCCGCATATAGCTCCAACAGGTATATTATTTTGAAATGCCGTTTTGATTAGATGCAAAAGCTTTTTATAATCATTATTCCATGTATTCCCGCCTACCGTTACCAATAGATGAGCATCCTCAGGTTCAGAACCAATGATTTAATCGACAGCAGTTCTAAAACCGCCAATGGAACTTACCGTATCCTCCAAAGAAATCGTATGAACCGACCAATCCTCCCTCTGATTTAATGTTGTTGATAAGTAAGCACCTTCCCAATCTGGCAATAAACCAGCTCAATAAAAGATTTATAATATTCATAATATAAAAATTTCCCCGTTGCTTTACTAGTTCCTCAAAGCGAAGAACACGTAACCTTTAAAGAACGCCTGGGGCGCTCATCCATTACTACGATAATTAATGTTTAGTTGTTCTCTAGTAAGCAAAGAGAAACTGCTGACAAATTGGATGATTTATTCTAAATCCGAACGTTTCATTTTTACCATTTATTCACATGGTCAAAAACTGGTCAAAACTATATAAAAAAACACCCATTTCATATAGAAAAATGAGTGCATAAAAAAATATCAAAGGTCTGCAACCCTTGATATGACTGGTTTGTACATATGATGCGGTCGGTGGGATTTGAACCCACACGGGTTATTCACCCACCAGGCCCTCAACCTGGCGCGTCTGCCATTCCGCCACGACCGCATAATATAAAAAAATGGTGCGGATGAAGGGAGTCGAACCCCCACGTCCTTAACGGACACTGGAGCCTGATTCCAGCGCGTCTGCCAATTCCGCCACATCCGCAAGATAAAAATGGTGAGCCATGAAGGATTCGAACCTTCGACCCTCTGATTAAAAGTCAGATGCTCTACCGACTGAGCTAATGGCTCCTATATATGACAGGTCATTATTTATAGTCCCTATCAATAAAAAAATACTATTATCTGTAATAGTATTATCATGTATTCCTTCTAAAAAGAAAATGGCTGGGCCACCAGGATTCGAACCTGGGGTACACGGGATCAAAACCCGATGCCTTACCGCTTGGCTATGGCCCAACTATAATGGCGGTCCGGACGGGACTCGAACCCGCGACCTCCTGCGTGACAGGCAGGCATTCTAACCAACTGAACTACCGGACCAATTATTTATTTTGATTTCTTAGAAAGATGACCCGTACGGGATTCGAACCCGTGTTACCGCCGTGAAAGGGCGGTGTCTTAACCGCTTGACCAACGGGCCATTATGAAAATTAAAATGGCGGAGAAGGAGGGATTTGAACCCTCGCGCCGCTTACACGACCTACACCCTTAGCAGGGGCGCCTCTTCAGCCACTTGAGTACTTCTCCAAATAATGGCTCCACAGGTAGGATTCGAACCTACGACCGATCGGTTAACAGCCGATTGCTCTACCACTGAGCTACTGTGGAATATAAAAGTAATCAGTCACTATCTATGTAATATCCTAATTACGCAACAACAAGAAATATCATACAATATATCCTGTTTTTTGTCAACAAAAACTGTTAAATTTCTTGAAAAGTTTTTTTCGCTTAGAAAGTTATTCAAAAATCCAAGCCATTCGACAAAGCTGCTGAACAGGTCATTCGCAATGAATGAAAACTGTCATTTCATATCAGCTACATTAATTTATCATGGATCATATTATTCGTCAATACTTAATTGAAAAAAATTAAATCAGATGTAATCTCCCCCTGCATTTTCCACATCGATACCTGGATACATCTACTTTCCTTACTCTTTTATAAACCATTTTACATTTTTGGCATTCATATATATGCTGGTAGCGCTGCTGATTCGAAGGAAGCTGTTTACAATGACGGGGAGAGCCCGTTTTTGCAAGCAATTCTCTAAAATCTTTATCTCGATGCTGGTACCCTTTTCCTTCAATATGCAAATGGTAATGACAAAGCTCGTGCTTAATAATCCCGTGAAACTCTTCCTTATCAGATTCCAGTACATATTTGGGATTCAATTCAATTAATCGTTTACTTGGGATATATCTCCCTCCAGTTGTCCGCAGACGGGAGTTAAATCGTACTTTGTCCATAAACGTTTTATTAAAGAAAGCTTCTGACAGCTGATTAACTAACTGGTACAATTCTTCCTCCGGCATTGGGTCCATCTGTTTCAACCTCCAATATATAAAGAAAGCTTCATTATTTTAATGTTCTTCTTACCTTCCTGACAATTCAAAACATACTTCTTTATTATACGCCATCAGACATTCCCAAAAATTGTTTAACTGATGACAACTCATTTTAACATAAAAAAGAAGCTGTCGGAACTTCTATTCTCTATCTTATATTTCAGTTATACTAAGAGTTTTATTCTCATTTAAAAAACTTAATTGAGAATTAGTAGAATCACTTATCTAATATATTATTTTATTCTAAAAGAAAACAACACTTTACTAACATTTGCTTAAAAATACGATACCCACCGTCAAGAAGGACTTCTATATCAAAATAAAAAAATGTCATTCAAATTAAACAAGAATATTAATAGCAATCTACTATTTATTATGTTATTATAATAATTGTATTTAATATATAGGAGGGAAACTATCTATGAGTGAAAAAAGAAAAATGACCACTGCATTTGGAGCTCCTGTTCCAAATGATGATGATTCTAAAACGGCCGGTAAACGTGGTCCATTATTAATGGAAGATTTTTGGTTTCTTGAAAAGCTTGCACACTTTGATCGCGAAGTAATTCCTGAGCGCCGTATGCACGCAAAAGGATCCGGAGCTTATGGAACATTAACGATTACTAACGACATTACTAAATATACAAAAGCAAAAGTCTTCTCTGAAGTCGGGAAGAAAACAGACATGTTTATCCGTTTCTCTACCGTAGCTGGTGAACGCGGAGCTGCTGATGCAGAACGCGACATCCGCGGTACTGCGATGAAATTCTACACAGAAGAAGGAAACTGGGACTTAGTCGGTAATAATACGCCTGTATTCTTTATGAGAGACCCTAAACGTTTCCCAGATTTGAACCATGTTGTAAAACGTGATCCAAAAACAAATATGAAGAATGCTGATGCAAACTGGGATTTCTGGTCTAATTTACCAGAAGCACTTCATCAGGTAACTGTTGTTATGTCTGATCGCGGGATTCCAAAATCTTACCGCAACATGCACTTATTCGGAAGCCATGCATACAGCTTATATAATGAAAATAACGAGCGCGTATGGGTGAAATTCCACTTCAGAACACAGCAAGGTATCGAAAACCTTACAAACGAAGAAGCTGCAAAAGTTGTCGGTGAAGACCGCGAAAGTCACCAACGTGATTTGTACACTGCTATTGAAGAAGGAAACTTCCCTAAATGGAAAATGTACATTCAGGTTATGACTGAAGAAGAAGCTAAAAATATGCCTTACAATCCATTCGATTTAACAAAAGTATGGTACAAAGATGAATTCCCGCTTATCGAAGTTGGCGAATTAGAACTGAATAAAAACCCGGAAAACTATCATGAAGAAGTAGAACAGGCTGCATTTGCTCCTACAAACATTGTTCCTGGCATTGGTTTCTCTCCAGATAAAATGTTGCAAGGCCGTCTATTCTCTTATGGAGATGCACAGCGCTACCGTTTAGGCGTGAACCACTGGCAAATCCCTGTTAACTATCCGAAAAACGCGAAAAACTTCCACCCATATCATCGTGACGGCGCAATGCGTGTTGTCCCTTACACTGGCGGACAAGTCAGCTACAGCCCGAACCAATATGGAGAATGGGAAGACAGCAAAGAGCATCAGGAGCCTGCATTACAGCTGGGCACAGATGTAGATGCTGATTACTTTGATTTTGATGAGGACGATGCGCTTTACTACGAACAGCCAGGTAAGCTATTCCGCTTAATGTCTGATGAGCAAAAACAAGCTCTTTTCCAAAATACAGCGGATGATATTGCTCCAGCAACAAAATCAGTAAAACTTCGTCACATCAACAATTGCTATAAAGCTGATCCAGAATACGGAAAAGGCGTTGCAGAAGCAATTGGCATCTCTCTTGATGAAGTGGAAGCTGCAAACGAAGAATCTGTAAAATAATAGAAAAATAAAAAAAGACCTCTCCTTATCTAATGGTGAGCGTCTTTTTTTATGGTTGAAAAAGAGGGAACTTCCCAGCATGGAAGCTCCCTTATCTTATTTATACATTATTGAATCATTGAAAGCGCAATTCTTCCTTTTTGGACATTCACATCATCGACCCAGACGGTGACTACATCACCAACAGAAGCGACATCCATGGGATGCTTGACGAACTGCTTGGACATCTTAGAGATATGCACAAGACCGTCCTGTTTAACACCAATATCAACAAAGACTCCAAAATCAACCACATTTCGCACCGTTCCCTGAAGCTCCATGCCAGGTTTTAAATCTTCCATATTCATGACATTTTTCTTTAATAACGGCTGTGGAAAATCATCACGCAAGTCACGTTCCGGCTTGCTTAATGCCTCCAGAATATCTTCTAATGTCGGCAGTCCAATCTCTAATTCTTCCGCGACAGCCTGCTTGTCTATTCCTTCTATCTTTTGCTGCAAAGGCGCTGTCCCCAGAGCTTGTTCATCAAACTTGAGCTTGTTTAATAATGCTTTCACATGTGGATAGCTTTCCGGATGAATAGGAGTACGGTCAAGCGGTGTATCCCCATCTACAATTCTCAAGAAACCGATCGCCTGCTCATATGTTTTCGCCCCAAGTCTCGGGATTTTCTTTAATTGCTTCCGGCTGGTAAATTTCCCCTCCTCTTCCCGTTTTTTGATCACATTATTTGCAACGGTTTTACTTAAACCAGATACGTACTGCAAAAGAGAGGAAGAAGCTGTATTCACATTAACACCGACTTGGTTAACCGCTGTTTCCACAACGAATGTCAACGAATTGGACAGCTCTTTTTGACTGACATCATGCTGATATTGCCCAACGCCGATGGACTTCGGATCAATTTTCACCAGTTCCGCTAATGGATCCTGTACCCGTCTTGCAATAGATACAGCACTTCTTTCCTCTACTTGTAGATCAGGGAATTCCTCTCTTGCTAAAGCGGAGGCAGAGTACACACTTGCTCCTGCTTCATTTACAATAATATACGGAATATCCAGCTTGTTATTTGTTAATACATCTGAAATAAATTGCTCTGTTTCCCGTGATGCTGTACCATTTCCAATCGCAACCAGCTCTACATCAAATTGATTTATTAAGCTGATAACCACCTTCTCTGCGCCCTTCACATCTTTCTTTGGAGCAGTCGGATAAATCACATGGATTTGATGGACCTTCCCGGTTTCATCCACAATCGCAAGCTTACAGCCAGTACGGAAAGCCGGATCCACTCCTAAAATGACTTTCCCTTTTAATGGCGGCTGAAGTAATAGATTCCTTAAATTTACGGAGAAAACTTCAATCGCCTGTGCTTCCGCTTTTTCTGTAAGTGCACTGCGGATTTCTCGTTCCACGGAGGGTTCAATCAACCTTTTATAGCTATCCTCTACAGCTGCTGTTAATAATTCCTTCATATGCTGCGGGCACGTTTTTTTAATTACCTTTTTCTCTAAATAGGCAATTATTTTATCAACAGGCGGTTCTACCTGTACTTTTAAAATCCCCTCTTTTTCTCCGCGGTTAAGTGCAAGAATACGATGGGAAACTAATGAGCGAACCGTTTCACTATATTCATAATACATCTCAAAAATCTGTTTTTCATCTGCTGCTTTATTTTTCTCTTCAGATTGGATGGTTCCTTGCTTCATCGTGGCATCGCGAATAAATTCACGGTAAGCCGGTTCATCAGAAATCCATTCTGCAATGATATCATTTACTCCCTGAAGTACCTCTTCTACGGTGCTTAGCTCATGCTCTTCAGAGAAATATTGTGTGGCTTCCTGTTCTAACTCAAGTGATTCGCTCTGCTCCCAAATAGCTTGGGCAAATGGCTCTAATCCTTTTTCCTTTGCGATAGTAGCTCTTGTACGGCGTTTTTGTTTATAAGGGCGATACAGATCTTCTACTTTTTGAAGCTGCGTCGCTTTTTCAATGTCGTTTCTTAATTCATCTGTCAGCTTACCTTGTTCTTCAATGATACGAAGTACTTCTTGTTTTCGTTCAGACAGGTTAAGGACATATGTCCACCTATCCTGTATCTCTTTTATTTTTACTTCATCCAATCCGCCTGTGGCTTCTTTTCGATATCTTGCAATAAACGGAACGGTATTCCCTTCATTTAAAAGAGAAATCACTTTCGAAACAGTGTTTCCTTGAATATTGGTATCTTTTGATACGATTGCAATTAATTTTTCATCTGCACTCACTGTTGCTTCTCCTCCTTACTCTACGTTCTATTGTATCAAATTAAACGTGTCAATGCTTTCTGACACAACAAAAAAGATTGATTTATAATCAATAATAAATGAATCCATGTTCATGTTATTGTGATTATAAATCAACCTTTTTCTCCTTTGTATCTAATTGCCAGTAACGTTGTATCATCCTGCCTGGTACCGTCACTATGCTGCGCATAAGTATCCGTAATCTGCTCTACATTGTAGTCTTTAAAATAATACGCAGATAACTCTTTATCTTTTACGCCGTCTGAAAATACAATGAAATTTGTTCCATCGGTTAATTTTTCCGTCATAGCCTTTACGCCTCGGTAACGAGATCCCAAATATCCAGAGCTTGGAATATTTCGCTTTTTCTTACAGCCTCGCTCCAAAATAATAATCCCTATATTTCCAATGGAGGAAAAAGTAAAGGTCTGATCGATGAAGTCTAATTTTAAAATCCCCATCACTGCACCACGCATGCCAAGCAATTTTTTATTGCATAAATCAACAATTTCTTTTACTGTTTTAAATTTATGCTCCTTCACAATATCGATTACTGCCTGTGAGGATTCTTTTGCAATTGCCCCGCTTCCAAGACCATCCGCGAGCACTCCTAGAAACATATGGTCTTCTTCTATAAAAAAGTAACTGTCTCCACATAAATGATTACCCTTTTTAGATTGTTGATAGACGGAAACATCGACATATTTACCGGAAATCAATCGAATACCTCCGTACTTTCTGTTTGCATTGTTTCTCGCAATTTACGGAGTGCTCGTCTTTGAAGCCGTGACACATGCATTTGAGAAATACCCAGCATTTCACCTGTTTCTTTCTGGCTCATGTTTTTAAAATAGGTGCATTCTAAAATAAGCTGCTCCCGTTCTGATAAAACAGGAAGAACTTTTTCAAGAATCATTTTTTGCTCCAAGTTTTTAAGACTATTGTCTTCGTTACCAATTAAGTCCAATATAGCAACAGTGCTGCCGTCTGAATCAGCTTCAATTTTATGGTCAACTGATAAAGCTTTATAGCTTTTACTCATTTCCATTGTTTCTAAAACTTCTTCTTCCGGTACACCAATGTGTTCTGCAATTTCTTGTATGGTAGGAGATTTTTGATTTTTAGTCGTTAGTTCATCAGCACTTTTGCGGATTTTTGGTCCCAATTCTTTAATACGACGAGGCACATGGACACTCCATGTCTTATCTCGTATAAATCGCTTTATTTCACCAATAATGGTTGGAATAGCGAAAGACTCAAACGACTTACCATATGACGGATCGTACCTCTTAATTGCCCCAAGCAATCCAATCATGCCGACTTGTACAAGGTCTTCATGAATAGCGCTATTTTTGGAGTACTTCCTGGCAATAGATCCAACGAGATTCTGATAAGTTAAAACAATCTTTTCCTGTAATTCTTCATTTGTTGGATCTTCCTGAAGTGTACTTATCCATTGGTAAACCTCATCTCCCCCTCTATTGAATGGTTGAGATTTGGTCGTCATCCATGTCCACCTCTTCTTCTCTATTGTATTTAGTCATAATAACCATTACGCCATATTTATTGTTGATTTTTACTTCGTCCATGAGTGCTTCAATCAGGAATAGGCCAAACCCTCCTTCCCGGATTTTTTCAACAGGTTCATCGGATTGATATGGCCCTGTACCGTTCTTTACTTCTTCTAAATCAAAGCTTCCTCCGCGATCAGCTACCATAATTTCCATCCGGTCTTCATACAGGCCGAAGCCAACTGTAATTTCACCAGATTCTTTTTCTTCATAAGCATGCTCTACAGCATTTGTAACTGCTTCAGAGATAGCTACTTTTAAATCTTCAATCGCATCATAGGAAAAGCCCATCCGGTTGGCAACCCCCGATAGAGTCAGACGCATTACTCCAATATACTCCGCTTTCGCCGGTACTTTCATCTCTATATAATCAAATGCTTCCATCACTCATTGCCACCTCGAATCGCTGCTTTGATCTCTATAATCTCACTAAGTCCGGTAATCTCAAAAATACGAAAAACCCGATCCTGCACATTTTTCAACGTATAATGGCTTCCGCTTTCCTTAGAGGCTTTCAAAGCGCTGACAAACACTCCTAAACCGGTACTGTCCATATACTGCACATTTTCTAAATCTACTTCGATTTCATTGCCGCTCTCTCTCATCAGCGGCATTAATGTTTCTTTCAGCTCCGGAGCTGTGTATGCATCAATCTCTCCGCTCACTTCTAAAACTTTTACATTGCTGTCTTCTTGTACGTTTACTGATAAATTCATAATAACCCCCTCTGCCATCCAGATATAAGATTAGATGACTATACATTATAAATTCATTTTCTCTATAACATTTGAAACGAAATTTATTTAACTAGAATAAACTATTATATTGTATTCCCTGCATTTATTTCTTTAAACCTCTTTACGAAGAACAATTAATGTAAAATCATCCCTCAATTGAAAATCCTGCAGTTTTTCAAAATACTGATACACATTTTCTACCAGCTCCTGTGCCGGTAAATCAATATATTTTCGGATGACTTCCAACAATTCTTCTGTTTCAATAAACCGGTCGCCGTCTCTGCACTCGGAAACACCATCTGTCAGAAAGATAATCAGGTCATCCTTCTGAATTGCTAATTCATATTCCCGATAAGTAGCATCCGGCATCACGCCGAGTACAATCCCTTTCGCACGAACCTCTTCAAATTCTTCCGTTTCTGCACGGAAAATATATCCCGGCTCATGCCCTGCGGAAGATAATCTTAATTTACTTTCCGCCGGCAAATAATGTGCATAACACATCGTAATAAACATACTGGGATCAATATTTCTTTCTACTACACGATTCAGGTTTTCTAATACTTTATTTGGTGACATTGTCGCTTCTGGATAACTGTCCATTGCATATTTGATCATCGACATACACAGTGCTGCCGGTATTCCTTTTCCAACGACATCCGCAATGGCAATCCCGATTGTCCCATTGCTTCCTTTGGTGAAATGATGATAATCTCCGTTCATCTGATGAGCAGGAACACTAATCGCGCCGATATCTAATCCGCTTACTTCCGGCCTTTGCGTTCCAAGCAAGGTCTTTTGCATATTCGCCGCAACAGAAATTTCAGAAGTCAGCACATCTTTTTCCTGTCTTAAATAATCAACTTCCTGCAATGCCAATCCATAGAAAACCGTAGCTTCTAATAAAAATTCCATCGACAGCTTATATTCCTCCAATAATTGAGGATAAATCCGCTCCATTGCCTGAATATGCAAATTGATTAATTCTTCCGGCAAGATATTCTTTTTAATAAAAGCTTTGCTGATTAATTCAAGGTCATACAATGATTTCTCATCTTGTGTTTCAATATATTTTTGTAATAATTTCTGGTATTTTACAGTATTTTTTCTGATCGTTTCTTCCACTGTGGTTACTCCCCCCTTATTTCAAAGAACCTTTTATTCTTTTTTAAGGCTTTCCCCGAGCTGGTAAACCGGTGTTTCGTGATTTTTAAACACAACTGTTTTCTCTTTCTTTTTTTCTCACCTGGATTACCAATGGCATGTACTGGATAAAATAAGGAAGGGTGCTAAAATAAAAGGATTATATTATCTGATCCATTTAATCGCTTTGATTTTAGTTCCTTCCCCCGCTGCGGATTCTATATCAAATTCATCCATCAAGCGTTTTACCCCGGGCAGTCCAGCACCAAGCCCTCCAGAGGTCGTATAGCCATCTTGCATGACACGGCTTATATCTTTTATTCCTGGACCAGTGTCCACAGCTGTCATTAAGATTCCTTTTTGACTGTTCGTATAAATGTACTCAAAACAAACCTGTCCATTTTTAGCATATAAATAAATATTGCGAGCTAATTCAGATACTGCGGTAGCAATCCTTGCCTGATCAACGGTTCCAAAGCCAATTTCTTTTGCCATTTCCCGTCCGAGCTGTCTTGCTCCAACAATATCCCACTCTTTATGAATGTTGACACAGGATCTTGGGTTCATATATTAACCTCCCAATTCCTGATGTAACTTCACTAAACCTTGTTCTAAATCTAATGCTGTCGGGACATTTTGCAAGTGTATTCCCAAGTCAATTAATGTCATTGCAACAGCTGGCTGAATTCCAGTTAATACAACACGCGCCCCCATTAAATCCGACATGGACACAACATCACCAAGTACTTTTGCAATAAAAGAATCAATGATATCAACAGATGTCAAATCAATCACAACACCTGTTGCACCTGTTTTATGAATTTTTGCTAATAAATCTTCCTGAAATTTAATAGCCGTTTGATCATCAATCTCCGTCTGAATAGAAATCAGCAAATAATTGTGCAACTTTAAAATAGGTATCCGCATTTTCTCTATTCCCCCTTAAGAGCATTCATTATTTCATCAATGCCTTGGTTTTTAGAAGGCAAATCCACAACAGTTCTTCCAGTTATTTCAAGCGCTCTGGTAAAACCTTTTTTCAAAGAGCTTCTGGTAGGGAATTTACTTAAATCAATCCCTATATTTATAATCGTTTGAGCAATTTCCGGACGGATGCCTACAAGAATACATGTAGATCCAATCAGTCTGACCGCTTCCGCTGCCTGAATAATATGATGTGCTACCATGGTGTCCACAACAGGAACACCCGTAATATCTATTAAGACAACTTCGGAGTTATGCTTGATTGCCCCCTCCAGTAAATTCTCCATAATCAATTTCGCTCTGTCCGTATCAATGGTTCCAATCAACGGCATGACGGTTATCCCTTCCATAACAGGGATCAACGGTGCGGATAGTTCCTGTAAAGCTACCCGCTGTAAAGATAAAATATTTTCCCAGCTTCCTGAATACTCATTGACGAGCTGTCGAATCAATGGTTCTATCCATTCATCTACGCTTGTTAAGACATTTGAAAAATGACTGGAATCTACTTGGTCTGCTTGCTTCAGTAAAAATTCAATGGTAACACGACGAAAAACCTGCAGCCCATCGGTTATATAACTGAGCGGCCAGCCAAGGTTGATCATTTTCTCCGAAAATTCTTCTACTACTTTCGAAGACCCCTGATTTTGGATACTTGTAAAAATAACATTCACAAATTCGCGGTTGGTATTCTCATAGAGTTCATCAGATATACTCGCTGTATAATTCCCTGATTTTATTCTCCCTACTTCATCCATCCAACTATCAACAATAGAATCACTATTACTGATCATTAATTCTTTCAGATTTGCATCCATCCCCTGATACCTCCAAATTCTAAACATTTTTCCATATTAATACAAACTTCTACAAAACTCCAGTCAAAATACTTTTGTATCAGCCTCTTCTAAGTATACAGAAACTACTATTCCCATTTTACCTCAATTGTACCATATATCAAATAAACACAGCATTTTTTCAAGTTACACTATCCACTCCCCCGCATACACGCTTCTATTAATTTCTCATTTTATTGACAAAAGCTCCCTCATTAAAAAAAGGCCTGCTTAGCTGCAGACCCTTTTATGTATTGAAAAAAGAACCAGTTAAACAAATTCTTTTCGTTTTAAATTCCCCAGGAAATAATCCAATTGTTTATGTGTCCGAGTAATCATGGCTTCATCCAGGATTGGATTATCCTTGGTTTTATCAACTTCACTATCCTGAAAATATAACCCTTTTAAGGGTTGGCTTTTTAACGTAGCAAGCAGCGGCTTTAAGGCATAATCCAATGCTAATAAATGCGAGAGGCTTCCCCCTGTCATAACAGGCAGTGAAACCGTCCCCCGTAAAACATCCTGGGGCATTAAATCAAATAATGACTTTAGGATGCCTGAATAGGAGGCTTTATAGACAGGACTCCCGACGATGACCCCGTCTGCCGCTTCCAAATCCCCGGCAATCTCTTTGATTTTCGGACTTTGGAAGTTCGCATACAGCAAATCTTCTGCTTCTACATCTCTGACGGATATATGCTTTACACGAAACCCTTGCTGCTCCGCCAATTCACCTAAATAATAAAGAACGCGTTCTGATCTGGATAATGTTGAAGGACTTCCTGATATAACAACAATTGTACTCACAAATATTCTCCTTCCTTTATACAGCATAACCCTACAAAACCAATATACTTCTAATCAGCCTTCCCGATTTGCCGTTTCTTTTTTATTACGATTGGAAGAAATATTAACGCCAAATTTCTACTGAGCACATCATATGCATATTCACGACGAAAAAATCCTTCCCTCGTAATTTTTAAGCTTTCTTAGATCTCTCTTTCCTTCTATCCATCACCTAACAGATATTTTGAGATTTTTAAATTTTCATTTTAGAAAAACCTATTTTTTTGCTGAATAGTGTACTATTTTCCATAGTTGCAGCGTTCTTTTCTCACTTATATTTGAGTATCCCGAGTATTTTACAAAGATTTATAAATTGAATATTAGTATATCACCCTATTCCTCTCACTACAATAGGTATTATTATAAATAATTTATGTAAGGACTTATTCTTCGTGTCCAAAAAGACCGATAATCAAAATCAAGAAGTTTGGCATATCATTATATAGAAAATTTCAATATTCACTTTGAAGCAGTATCCTTTACCGGAATACTTCCCTTGAGTTTACACAAAAAGAGCCTTGAGGAATCCCTCAAGGCTCTATATGATGAAATTACTTTCATTAACCTAATCCATTATGTGCTTAGCGTCTCTTCCCGAAAAAATGTATATAGCTCTGCTGCACTGGTTACTGTTTTATCTGCTTTTATTCTTCCTTCCGGTTCTTCCCTCTGTCGATGGTTCATCCAGACGGCATGCCAGCCTGCCTGTTTGGCACCGACAATATCATTAGCAAAGGAGTCGCCGACATACACTGTATTTTCTTTCTTTAAACCCAGCTTGTCCTCCATGAATTGAAACGCTGCTGTGGATGGTTTCGCATGCCCTATTGTTTCAGAAATAAATAAACGCTCTTCCGGAATCCACTTGTTCAGCTTTAACTGTTTGATTTTCATTGCCTGATGTCCTTCCGCACCATTTGTCATTACAGCTAATTGCTTCTGACTCGCTGAAAGATAATCCAGGAGCTCCACCACTTCATCAAATAACTCTATTTTTCCTTGTTCTTGGACGTAACTGTCCTGAAATTCTAAAGCCTGCTCTGCTGTTATCTGTATTCCTATTTCTGCGCAAGCATCTTTGATTCGCCGGATATGCATTTCTTCCATTGTAATTTTACCTGCTACCTGATCATCAAATAGCGCATCGCTATGTTTGCGACTTAATAGATAAAGATGATTTAACTCCGCTTCCGACAAAGCCACGTTCAACATTTTTTTACATGTTTTTCGAAATGTCGCAGCCTGGTCATATAATGTATCATCCATATCAAAAATGATTGTATCCATCGTTATCAACCTCCACCTTCATTCCTTTTCATTTTACTATATCTTTTAACGAAGGAGAATAATTTCTTAAAACATCGGTATTCTTGCCAAGGAGAGGTCTGTTACAACGGTCTTATTACTATCTGCTTTTATCAAATAAATCCCTGCAGAAAAAACGAACTTCTATTTTATCCTCTGGGCATAAGTGCGACTTTAGCTCTGTCTGCGCCTGTCGGCTTGCCAATCGCTAAGTCTTCTTTTCACCCTCTGGGCATAAGTGCGACTTTAGCTCTGTCTGCGCCTGTCGGCTTGCCAATCGCTAAGTCTTCTTTAAAGGAGAGGAGCTCGGGATCTATGGAAAACGGAGTATTTTTTTGAGACTTGAGATTATTCACCCTATGGAACCCGTTAGAGCTTCCTCCTCCACTTTTTATATGCTTTCCTTTCTTTCTCCAATGAAACTTCATTAAAAAAGACCGCCCTAATATAAGGACAGTCTTTTTACGCATCAGAAAAGTATTAATTATTACTGTAGACATCTCGTAAGCCAAGGCTTATTTCTAATGATTGATTGATTTTTTCCATCATTTCTTTATCTAATTTTGTAATTTTATCCGTTAACCGCTGCTTATCTAACGTGCGAATTTGTTCCAGCAGAATAACTGAATTCCGGTCAAACCCATAACGTTTTGCATCAATCTCTACATGCGTTGGCAACTTAGCCTTCTGAATTTGCGCGGTAATGGCCGCCACAATCACAGTCGGACTAAATCGGTTACCTATATCATTCTGGAGAATAAGAACCGGTCTCACACCGCCCTGCTCTGAGCCAACCACAGGGGATAAGTCAGCAAAATAAACCTCGCCTCTTTGAACGATCACAAGTGTTACACCCCGATCACAGAGCGCTCTAGAGTAATTTCAGCCTCTTCTTCAGCTTGAAAAGCCTCTGAAGCAATCGTTAGATTAATTCTTGCCATTTCCTCATATCCGCGCTGCATCGTTTCATGAAAACGCTGGAGGTGTTCTTCTTTTTTATGGTTTAAATAAATTTGAGTTGCTTCACAAATGAAATCACTTAAGTCAGAGCTATTCTCATATTTCATTAATCCATCCACCTCACTCAGCAAATTTTTCGGTATTTTCACTAAAATTTCTTCTTTATTTTCAGCCAAAACCAAGCACCCCCGCCAACAATTAACGTTCGTTATTCAATTTAATATTATGATAGCATTGTGAACATACTTTTGCAAAGGGGTTATGGCGAATTTGTAAAAAAATCATGTAAATTTGTCGTTTTAAACCTTAAATTTTGTGGTATCTATATTATTTGAAGTGTTAAAAATGAGCGTTTTTCCCTTACGCTGCTTTCCTCCCGGCTTCCTGACTGCCGCTGAGGAAAATACTCCGTTAAACAATATTTTTCTTCATTAAATTTTCATTTTATGTTCAAAAATGAAAGAACGTTCACCAAGCCTTGAATTTTTCATTCGATTTTTATCCTTTAGCTGATTTATGCAACGAAATAAATACCTGTCTATTAATTATATGCCAATATGTTAAAATCATACCTCTAAACTGGAAATGGGACATACAAAAGCAGACTCCGTTTTCAGAGAGCCTGCTTTTGTATTAACCGTATCATTTTGTTAACTGTCCTTGGACAGATTGTGCTACTTCAATCATTTCTTCCTTCGTCAGCTCTGTACTTGCCAATTGATAATCAACACCCTGATAACTCCATTTTAAAACATTATCTTCCAACCCAGCAACAGTAGCTCCCAGATTCACAATATCTCCATTGACTACTTCTGGAGCTGAGCTCACTGGAGCTGTTTCTCTGATTTCCTGAACAAGTGTAAAGTTTTTCTCTCCCTCAAAGGTTGTAATAATTCGCTCTCCATCCTCCAGGGGAACCTCTTGCTTATCCGCCATTTCTGCTCCAGCTGTAAACGTAGGATACAACTCCCGTACTTCCTGCGCAGCTGTTTCTACAGCTGCTCCCTCTTCTGCACCAGCACTTTCCTCATCTGTTTCCTGCTCCATGTTCTTCTCCATCGTAAAATCATCTTCTGCAAATGTTGCATCTAAATCAAAACCATGAAAAGTGACATTAACCAGCGGTTCCCCATCTTGATTTAACACATTGACCATTGCTGGTGTATAACTGGATTTGTCAAAGTAAATTTCTTGAGCCGGTAAATTATTGTTGCTTTGATAATTTGTTTTCGTCCGGAAAATATAATGGTCTTCCGTTGTTTCAAATTGCGCTTCTGGATCGTTTAATACATCATTGACCAGTGATTGAAGCAAATATGGCTGACTGCTATTCTCTGGCCAATCCGATTGGAATTTGAAACTTTTTTCCAAAGCTGGCGTTAATACAAAAACACCATCCATATTTTTCAAAATGACTTGACTTTCATTCTGCTCAGCTTCATTTTCCAGCTTCACACGATATTGATCATCAGCCTGATACCATATATCAATCAAAAATGTTTGTTCCTGCTCTCCTGTATTCATCGTCATATCCGCAGTGGCTTTATACCCCTCTAGATCGGCAACTGTCTCCTGCAATTCCTCCACAACATCTTCCTGCGTTTTTTCTCCACATGCTGCCAGCACCAGACTCAATGCACCTAATAGTAAAACGACACTGAAAAAACGTCTATTTATCATCAGCATATCTCCCTTGTCTCATTTAACAAAGGGAACGATTTGTTAACAGTACGTCACACCGTTTTATGAAGAAAATGTACGGATTGCCTTTGGAATGCCTTGAATCACATCCCCCGCCAGCAAATCCTGTTCCGAGTGTTCTTCTTGGACTAATAAGTCTGCAGATTTTCCGTGCAAGAAGCAAGCGTTATTTATTCCTGCAAAAATCGATTTGCTCTGCATCACCGTTGCTAAAATCATACCGGTCAGCACATCCCCGCTGCCTCCTTTAGCAAGTCCAGGGTTCCCGCTTGATTCTACGGTCTGGTTACCATCCGGATCGGTAATGATGGTATGCTTTCCTTTTAACACAAGGTAGCAGTTCAACCGCTTGGCAAAATCAGAACTATGCCGGAAAGGCTCCATAAGTAAGTCCGAGACAGATATATCCATTAAAGCAGCAAGTTCACCTGGGTGAGGTGTTAAAATCAGCGGAGCCTGTCTTAACTTAAAATCTGCTGCATAGGCTCTCAGATGAAAAAGACCATCTGCATCGATAACGATTGGTCCTTTATACTTGAGCAATGCCGGAAAAATGCCTTTGGCCGTTTCTTCTTTTCTGCCCAGACCAACGCCAACAGCAATCGCATCAAAACCAGACAAGTCAATGTTATCGATTCCCGTGATACAGCCATCTGTTTCGGATGCGCCAATATACATAGCCTCCGGATTATTTCCAGCAATCATGGAAATTACATTTTTCACAGAAGCCGTTGTTAATAACCCTGCTCCAGTCCGCAAGGCTGCTTTTGTTGTCATCAGAACGGATCCCGGCATCGGCTCACTTCCACCAATAATCAGCCCTTTTCCATGATCTCCTTTATGAGAATTGACGCCCCGCTTTGGAAAAGCTTCCTGAAAATCTGCTGTTGTCCACAAGCGTTTTTTTGTGTGCGCTTGGAATAATTTTTCAGGAAAACCAATATCCGCTACAATCCATTCACCATAATAGGAAGACGTTTGCTGACAGACAGCCGATTGTTTTACTGCTCCTATCATAATCGTTGCATCTGCTTCAATAGCCTGAAAATCCGCGAAGCCTTCTTCTGCCGGCAGCCCAGTTGGTATATCGATGGAAATCACATACGCATCTTGTTTATTCACCTGTCTCGTTACAGTTAAGATATCGCCTCTTAATCCGCCGCGCACACCGATTCCAAGCATCGCATCAATAATCACATCAGCCTCTGAAAGAACTGTATCTGCCGTCCCTTCATTATAATCCGCCACCTGGCCGCCAAATTGACGATAAATCTTCTTATGGCGAGCTGCATCACCTGTAATTTTCTCGTCCGGCGCAACCTGGATCACCTTGATAGCGTAACCTGCTTCTTCAAGCACACGGGCAATGACAAAACCGTCTCCGCCATTATTTCCGCCGCCAATTAAAATAACTGTCTTATCTTCTTTAGTTATCCGCTTTTTTATTTCTCTGCTCGCTTCTCTCCCTGCATTCTCCATGAGTATCTTTCCATCAAGGCCCATCGTTTGAATAGTTTCTCGGTCAATCTTGTACATTTCTTCCGCGGTAACAATATACAAATTCGTTCCCTCCTACCGCAATAAAATATATGAGACAAACTATGCGATTATGCATTTTTAGGATGCTGTCATTTTACTTTATCCTATCTCTCTTCTAATAAAACCTGTGCTACTGCATACTCTCTGCTGTGAGATATAGACACGTGGATAGATATATCCTCCATCCCCTCTGCCTGCATTTCCGGCGCTCCATTGGCATGATTTCTAATTTCGATTTGTTGAAAGCTCAGTTTTCCAATCCCAGTTCCATTTGCTTTAGCCAGAGCTTCCTTTGCAGCAAAACGCCCTGCTGCATACTCCACGCGCCGCTGAAGAGCTAACTGCCCTGCTTGTTCCATCTCTGTGCTGGTTAATACACGTTCTAAAAAACGATTATTTTTTTCAAGTAATCGTTTGATTCTTGCTAATTCAACGATATCCACACCGATTCCAAGTATCATGGTCACTGCTCCTAAAATTTTTCTATTTATAGTAACACCTTTATAATGGTCATAATCTGTATTATTTCTTATTATTATAGTATATAGGACAACTTATTTCATTTAAAAGCATTGGCTATGGGAGGCACAATATGTTTATTAGGACAGAACGGAGCATCAGAGAATTCTTTGAATTATATCCCGTGGTAACCATCATTGTCGGGATCAATATATTTCTGTGGTTTATTATTGATTTTTTAAATTTACAAATTGGCACTTACATAAGAGATTATGGGGTGGGAATCAACTATTGGATTGGAGAAGGAGAATGGTGGAGATTATTCACCCCTATTTTTCTTCATGCCGGGGCCATGCACATGCTGTTTAATTCCTTTTCCCTCGTGCTGTTCGGTCCTGCACTTGAACAAATGCTCGGTAAATTCAAGTTTATTTTAGCCTATATCGGCACTGCTGTGACAGCAAATATTGTTATTTACTTTATTGAATCTCCTGCCTATGCTCATTTAGGCGCATCCGGAGCAATCTTCGGTTTGTTCGGAATCTATGTTTATATGGTCTTTTTCCGAAAAGATTTAATCGATCAATCCAGCAGTCAAATCATTGGTGTCATTGTAGCCATTGCGTTAGCCATGACATTTTTACGAAGCGGCATTAGCATATTGGGACATTTATTTGGTTTTTTCAGCGGTTTTACCTACGCTCCGCTTCTCTTAGCCGGCGTAAAGAGTTATTCCCCCTGGTCGCGCAACCGACCGCGAAAAAGAAAGTATGCAGATGATGACGACGGCCCGCAATTTGATCCGGATCGATGGAATAAAAAACGGAAAATGCCAGAGGCTATCCGGAAAAATATGCTATGGATTATTGTCGGTATCATTGCTGTTCTATGGCTATTAGGACAGGCAAATATTTTATAAGAATAATGAGCTGGTTGTGAATTTTTCATAACCAGCTTTTTATTTCGTGAAAAATGAATACAATATAAAACGGCTCTATACTGAATGTGGTGGTGTCCTCCGTTCCATCGCCAGATGGAACGGAGGCAAAAAAATACACTCCTTTTCCTCTCTCTGATAACCTTGAGTTGTCGAGACAAAAGGAATGGGAGAGGAAAAGAGTGCAACATCATTTTATCACAGAGTTATTAGGAATTAAAGATACACATGTAGATGTGTGGGATATCAGAGAAGAAGAAAGTTATTTGATTGCGGAATTATTCACGAAACAGCGTATGCAGAAATGTCCTTGTTGCGGGAAAAGAACGAAACGGATACACAGTTACCGCTGGCAAAGCATCCAAGGACCAGTGTTAACGACAAAAGAAGTTCATATATCTCTGCGAAAGAGACGTTATATTTGTATGTCGTGTCACCACACATTTTATGAGCGTCTCCAAATGATCCATCGGTATCAACGGTGTACGGCGAGTGTGCAAACGGCAGCGATGATGCATGCCGCTGTAAGTTCCTTTCGTACAGCGGCGCTGGTAACGGGAGTAACAGTGAATCGTGTGTTACGGTGGTTTGATCAGAAGGAACTGCCCACCAGCAAAGTGTTACCGCGAGTCATTGCGATCGATGAGTTTAAAGGCGACGCAGATGGAGAGAGGTTTCAATTGAATGTGGTCGATGTGGAGAACCGAAGAATTATCGATATCTTGCCAGATCGAAAAGTGGAGACCATTGAAGCGTACTTAAATTCCTGCGATACAGGTAAAGTGGAAATGGTAGTAATGGATTTATCTCAAGCGTTTAAACAAGCGATTCGAAAAGCGCTGGGAAACCCATTGATTATCGCTGACCGTTTTCACTTTATGCGTCAGGCCTACTGGGCTTTGGATGAGGTCCGCCGTGAAGTTCAAAAGCAATTGCCCAAGAAAGATCGAATTCGAATGAAACGCTCCAAAAAACTTCTGTGGAAATCATGGACAACCTGTTCGGATGATCAGAAGAAGAAAGTCCAGGAATTATTAAAGATAGATCTCCGTTTAAAGGAAGCCTATGATTTAAAGCATGAACTGGATACGTGGTTTAAGGAAAGTGATGCGCACAATGCCACAGCGGGATTAGAAGCATGTCTGGAAAAGTTGAATGCATCCAGATTAGAAGGATTTCATCGTGTCGCACGTACATTTAAAAGATGGCAACAAGAAATTCTGCATTCTTTTATGTATCCTTTTAATAATGGCTACATAGAAGGCGTTAATAATACGATTAAAGTATTAAAAAGATTATCTTATGGAATTAAACAGTTTGATCGAATGAGAAAGAAAATTCTATGGCAACAAGAGGTAAAGCTTGTGTTAAAGCAAGCTTATAAATAAAGAGGTGGAGGAATGATATTCCACCACCACATTTGACATAGAACCTATAAAACGGGCCCGGCTTTATGCTATAATAAGAACACTTCGCAATTATCCTCAAAATTAAATAAGGAGGTTTCTTATGGAAATCTATACTTCATTCATCTTTTTCCTGTTTGGCACCATTTTTGGTTCATTTTTTATGGTTGTCGGCATTCGTCTCCCGCAAAAAATTTCTTTTTCCAATGAACGTTCCAAATGTCCCGCCTGCCATTATCAGCTCGCATGGTACGATAATATCCCCATCCTGTCCTATCTTCTTCTGAAAGGCCACTGCAGAAAATGCCGCTATTCCATTTCTTATTTATACCCGCTGACAGAAGCTACCACAGGCTTTCTCTTTACCCTTTGTTACTGGCATGCAGCCACTCCTACAGAAGTGCTTCTCTCTCTTTTATTTATATCCCTATTAATTCTTATCATCATCACTGACCTCTATTATATGGTCATTCCAAATAAGCTATTAGCTCTTTTCCTTTTTGCTTTTATTCTCGTACGGCTGATAGAACCGCTAAACCCTTGGTGGGACTCTGTAGCAGGAGCTCTTACTGGTTTTTTGATTATTTTTATCGTCATCTTATGGAATAAAGAAGCAATGGGAGCAGGAGATATGAAATTAATGGCCGTACTCGGTGTTGTATTGGGTTTCTCTCATATTATTATAACCTTTCTGCTGGCTTGTATTTCTGGAGCAGTAATTGGAATTGTTTTACTTCGTTTCAGTATCATTCAGCGGAATAAGCCATTTCCTTTTGGCCCTTTTATCGCTTTGGGCGCGCTGCTCTCTTATTTTTCAGGCGATATTCTGATTCACTGGTATTTGAATTTATTTACCTGATGTAAAAAAACTGCTGGTTTTGAATAAATATAAAACGAATCATTATTTCATACAAATACACAATCGTATTCCCGCTCAACCTGGACAAATCTAAATACTTTCATAACAAATAAAACAAATTCAATCATTGATATTCAAATTCAGTTATTAATTTTATATCGCCCTTTAAATAACTGATAATACACACAATTCTTCATAATATTTGTAATTACAAATATTAAAAATTATACTTTCAAGGTGTTTTATTATAAGTATTTCATTTTTCTATCTCAAAAATGTATGTACAATTTGTATTCTTTTCGTCTATAATTGTATTAAATATTATTATAGGAGGATACAAATTATGATGAAATATTTACAGAACCTTGGTAAATCACTGATGTTACCAGTTGCTGTATTACCTGCAGCGGCGGTTCTTATGGGAATTGGTCATTGGATAGACAGTTTCTTTGAAGCTGACAGCCGTTTTGCTGCTTTTCTAATCAGCGGCGGGGATGCTATCCTTTCCTCCCTGGCTATTCTTTTCGCAGTCGGGGTCGCAATAGGAATGACAAAAGCAAAGGACGGAGCCGCAGCGCTCAGCGGGCTGGTTGGCTATCTCGTTATTACGAAGGTATTGGAATCAGAAAGCGTCGCTAGTTTACTGCAGATTGATTTAAGTCAGGTAGACATGGCTTTTGATAATATCGAAAATGTTTTTATTGGAATTTTAGCCGGGCTTATTTCTGCAGCGCTTTACAATCGCTTCAGTCATGTTTCATTGCCAGACGCATTTGCTTTCTTCAGCGGGAAACGTCTTGTACCTATTTTAACAGCGGCAACTATGCTGCTCGTTTCCATCGCTGTTCTTTTTGTTTGGCCGGTTGTTTATGGCTGGCTGGTGAGCTTCGGAACAATGATTAGTAATTTAGGCGCTGCCGGCGCAGGTCTATACGGATTCTTTAACCGTTTATTAATACCGACGGGATTGCACCACGCATTGAACAATGTATTTTGGTTTGATGTAGCAGGTATTAATGATATCGGTAATTTTTGGGATGGCAATGGCGAACCTGGTGTTACAGGCAGATACATGGCTGGATTTTTCCCGATTATGATGTTTGGTCTTCCAGCAGCTGCGCTTGCAATGTATCATACAGCAAGAACAAAACAGCGTAAGCAAGCAGCATCACTATTGATGGCAGTTGGCTTTGCCTCATTCTTTACAGGAGTAACAGAGCCGCTAGAATTTTCCTTTATGTTCTTAGCCCCTGTATTGTACTTTGTTCACGCTGTACTTACCGGACTGTCCTTATTCATTGCAGCAGCCTTCCAATGGACTGCAGGGTTTACGTTTAGCGCAGGATTTGTAGACTACTTCCTGAGCTTCCGGCTGCCATTGGCAAATCAGCCTTATATGCTCATCCTGCAAGGACTTGCATTTGCTGTTGTTTACTATTTCTTGTTCCGTTTTTTAATCGTAAAATTAGACTTGAAAACGCCTGGTCGTCAGGATGATAATGAATTAGCTGAAGAACCCACTACAAATCCTGAATCAGCCAATGAAGCTAAAGACAAACATACATTAATGGCTGAAACAATCTATACACATCTCGGTAAAAAAGAAAATATTGATTCTATCGATAATTGCGCAACCAGACTGCGCCTGGAAATCCAGGACATGGATAAAGTAAACCAGGATGGCATTAAGAAAACAGGAGTTCCCGGTGTTCAGCAAGTAAGTAAAAATAATTTGCAAATTATTGTCGGAACTCAGGTACAAGCAGTGGCAGATGCATTGCAAAAACTATATAATGAGGATAAATCATAATTTATATTTATCTTATAGGGGGAGCATAATGAATATTATCAGAGCAGAAAATTATAGTGAGATGAGCCAGCTGGCAGCAAAAAAACTGATAGAGCAAGTAAACGAGAAATCAAACAGTGTGCTGGGTTTAGCAACTGGATCTACACCAGAAGGATTGTACGAAGAAATTATCAAAGAACACAAAGCAGGCAATGTTTCTTTCAAAGATGTGACGTCCTTCAATTTAGATGAGTATGTCGGACTTAACAAAGAAAATGATCAAAGTTATTACTATTATATGCATCATCTTCTGTTCAATCATATTGATATTGATAGCGGACAGGTTAACCTGCCAAATGGAGATGCAAATGATTTACAGGAAGAATGCAACAGCTATGAAAAGGCCATTAAACAAGCTGACGGCATTGATATTCAAATTTTAGGGATTGGTTTAAACGGACATATCGGTTTTAATGAACCAGGAACACCATTTTCTATGCAAACCCATGTAATTGACTTGGATGAATCCACCCGTCAAGCAAATGCTCGCTTCTTTGATTCCATCGATGATGTACCAACACAAGCTATTACCATGGGTATCGATACGATTATGCAGTCCAAACAAATTATTCTCTTAGTTTCTGGTTCACAAAAAGCAGAAGCGTTAGATAAATTAGTGAATGGACCTGTTACAGAAGATTTCCCTGCTTCTATTTTACAAAAGCATGCAAATGTAACGATTATCGCTGATCAGGATGCATTATCCGAGCTATCTGAATAAAAAACATCTTATTTAAAAAGAAGCATTCACTAAAAGACAAGTGAATGCTTCTTTTTACGCTTGTTTACTGACGTTGCGATACTCTTTCAAGACTGGAATCACGCGTTCCTTTATAACACATTAAGGCTGCGGTTATTCCGTCTTAAAAGCTAAAGTTTATCACCAAAGTTAAAAACATGAGGCATTGTTCTTGTAAGAACGTTGCCTCATGTTTTTTTATACAGATATTAAATTAACGGTCGTCTCTTCTTTTACGCTGGAAATTCCCTTTATTATTTTTGCGGTTTCTGCCGCCCTGGTTTCTTCCGCCTTGATTGCGTCCACCTTGGCCACGTCCGCCATAATAACGTTTTTTATTATTTCCACGACGGTTATCCTCTTTCGCTTTTTTCACACTGATTGGTGCAGCAGAGGAAATGCGTACAGGTGTATCTCTTCTTTCTTTTGTCATCATGCTGATTGCAGCAGCAATAACCGTAACGGAATCATGATCATCAAGTAATTCTTTCGCCGCTTCATAATAAGGGTTCAAATCTTTTTGATCGATCGCCTTTTTCATTTTATCAATGGTTACTTGCTGTTGTCCGCGTCGCGCATCCTGGTTAGTAGGAGGCGTCAGACGCTTCATTTTACTTTTTGTTGTTTTTTCAATCAGGCTGAGATGAGCCATTTCTCTTGGTGTGATGAAGGAGATAGCTTCCCCTGTTTTACCAGCTCGCCCAGTTCTTCCAATACGGTGAACATAGCTTTCCGGATCTTGTGGGATATCAAAATTGTACACATGTGTTACACCGGAAATATCCAGTCCGCGGGCTGCTACGTCTGTTGCCACAAGAACGTCTACCCGTCCCTGTTTAAATTTATTCAATACAGACATACGCTTACCCTGTGTTAAGTCTCCATGGATTCCTTCCGCGCGATAACCTCTTGCTTGAAGCCCTTCAGTGATTTCATCTACACGTTTTTTCGTTCTTGCAAAAACGATAGCCAATTCAGGAGAATTGATATCCAAATGGTTATTTAGTGTTTCAAACTTAAACTTCTCTGGAATCTCAATAAAATATTGATCAATGTTCTCTACTGTCATTTCTTTCGCTTTTACTTTAACTTCCTTTGGCTCTTTCATAAGCGTTGTCGCAATATCACGAATTTCCTTCGGCATAGTTGCAGAGAAAAGCAATGTTTGTCTATCTTCTGGAATACCTTTTAAAATTTCGCGAATATCATCAATAAAGCCCATATTCAGCATTTCATCTGCTTCATCGAGAACTGCTGTATGCACTTCATCAATACGAATCGTTTTGCGGCGCATATGATCCATTAATCGTCCTGGTGTTGCTACAACGATTTGAGGGCCGTCTTTTAATGCTCGAATTTGGCGGTCCATTGGAGAACCACCGAAAATAGCAAGTGCCCGTATCCGCTTGAATTTAGATAGACGGTTAATTTCTTCCGCTACCTGAATTGCCAGCTCACGTGTCGGTGCAACGATCAAACCCTGAACCTTTTTCAGTTTTGGATCGATTTTATTAATCAATGGGATACCGAATGCTGCGGTTTTCCCTGTACCTGTTTGCGCTTGTCCAATCACATCGTGTCCTTCCAGCGCGTATGGAATCGTTTCTGCTTGAATCGGGGTAGCTTCTTCAAACCCCATTTCTTCTAAAGCTTTCATTATTGGCGCAGAAACGCCTAGTTCGTTAAATTTAGTCACGTAATCGTCGACTCCTTTTTGTTTTTTATTGCAAAAGAGGCCTTATAAAGAGTTTCTCATACTTTTCATTTTATTATACAAATCAGTAAAAATCATCAATACTCCGGTGAAAGAAGCAAAGTCTTTTGAAATCAAGTCCGCTTCAAATATTTTATACAATTACTGATTTACTACCTAAAAATTGCTGATTGAATGAACATTTCACTCCACATCAGCAATTAAACGAATAACGTATTTTAGCGCTTATTCATTATCAACGTTTAAAGTACAAAAAAGGCATAACCAATTCAATAAGGTAAGAGGCCCCTAAAAAATGCTTTCTTAATCATACCATACTTATATACCATATATCCAGTACACAGATTAAAATGATTTTTTTTTCGTATCATGATAAAATGTAATTAGTTATGTATGCGTATGCACTAAGAATTCCCAGTTTCTTTTCATTAAAGATTCCTCACTTCTCCAACGAAGGTTCTAAAAAATTATCATGCGCTTGCATTCAGTTTTCACATTGCACTTATATAACACCAAAGAAGAAAAAATACATCGTATTGAACATGTAAAAAGGGAGTTATCACCATGCGTCAGTCCGCCTTCAACCCTAAAGCAGCAGTTGTCATTGGGGTTTTTTCTATATCTACATCAGCAATTCTTGTCCGGCTTGCAATAGAAGCGCCTGCTTCTATTATCGCCAACTATCGTCTTTTATTTGCCGTTTTACTCTTATTGCCTTTTATTTTATTTCATTACAAGCATGAGTTTAAACGAATTTCTACAAAAAATTGGTGGCTTTCCATTCTTGCCGGCATTTTTCTAGCGCTATATTTTATTTTGTGGTTTGAATCACTCAATTACACTTCTGTCGCCAGCAGCGTTGTACTTATATCACTTCAGCCGATTTTTGCTTTTATCGGGACCTACTTTATCTTCGGCGAGCGTTTCTCATCTGGTGCAATCATCAGCATCTTCATTGTTTTACTCGGCGGATTGATTATCGGTTCAGGGGATTTTCAATTATCTGGAGAAGTCATTTACGGGGACATGCTTGCATTACTCGGAGCAATCGCTGTCACCATTTATTTTCTATCCGGTCAGCATGTACGAAAAAATGTTTCTTTAATTACCTATACATTTATTGTCTATGGTATCAGTACGGTTATACTAACACTGTTTAATCTCATCCGGCAGGAGAGTTTCTTCTCTTATCCTGCCAATCATTGGTGGATTTTTATTGCCCTGGCAATCATACCGACCTTTTTGGGGCATTCTCTTTTTAATTGGTCACTGAAATGGTTGAGTACTTCCACCATTTCCATGGCAATTGTGTTTGAACCCATTGGCGCCAGCATCCTTGCTTTTCTTATCTTGAATGAGACGCCGACCTGGGCCCAATTTCTCGGAGGAACCATTATTGTATTTGGATTATTTTTATTTATCCTTAGTACATCACGAAAAAATAAAGTTACTATTTCAACAAAGAATCACAAATAATACGCATTAAAGCAGGTGAATCAATGACAATTCAATTCATGACAGACAGCTCTGCTGATCTGCCTCTATTCTTACAAAACAAACTCCATGTAGAAATCGTTCCGTTATATCTTCATTTTAGTGACGGCCAGTACAAAAGCGGGCAAACGATGGATATTGAATTATTTCATCAGAAAGTAAAGGAATTAGGAGAGGTTCCGCGTTCAGCAGCTCCGAGTCCTTCCGATTTTTATGAAGCATATAAAAAAATCCCGCCGGAAAAGCAGATTCTGATGTTAAGTATATCTAATGAAATAAGCAGCACCTACGCAAATGCTGTGGCAGGAAAAAATATGCTCTTAGAAGAAGAGCCTGAGCGTGTTATTGAGGTGCTTAATACAAAGACGGCTTCCTGCGGTATCTACCTGCTGATGCATGAAGCAAATAAGAAAATCGAGGAAGGGTACGCATTTGAAGATCTCGTCCATCATTTAACAGAACGCATTGAACAAACTGCGACTTTATTTGTATTAAAAAGTTTAGATAATCTTGTTCTGGGCGGCCGTTTAGAAAAAATAAAGGGGAAAATCGCAAAAACGTTAAATATAAAAGTATTGATGAAGGCAACAGAGGAAGGCACTATTGATGTTGCAGAAAAAGTACGCGGTGAGAAGAAATCTTTAAAACGATTCGTTGATCAAATTGGTGAATACACACAAAATACCGAGAATAAAATCATCACGATGACCTATTGCCGAGATAAAGAAAGAGCGATAAATGTACTTGAGAAAATCCGCAGCAAATACGCTTTTTACGATGCTATTATAGAAGAATCAGGACCGCTTATTTCCACATACGGCGGTGAAGGTGCGCTAGTTATTTCTTTCTTCAAAAATTAATTATTAAAAACACTAAAAAAATGCTGGGAGTTTGTCCCAGCATTTTTTATGCAGATGATTCCATCAGAAAATCATAGACCATATTGTTTAATGTGTCTTTATCAGTCCCCAGGCAAATTAAATGTTTGGATCTTTCAAAAAAGACTACTTCCTTTTTTTCAGAGTGAATTTCTTTATCAAGATAATATGCTGTTTTATAAGGAACCATGCCATCAAGCTGTCCTTGGGCAATTAGCACTGGAGAATTCACCTTATCCAGATATTTTCTGGTAAACCGGATCAGCTTCATAAATTCAAAGTGCGCTTTTAGCGGCACAACGCCCATTTTCCTTTTATAGTGATTGAATAATTGATTTTCTTTTAATGTTCCGCGTATTCCATCGCCAACTACTGCAGCAACATCTAAGCTTATTTGTTTTAAGGATAGATATTTACCGGATGTAGCGAGCAGGACAAGCTTAGCAATATCATATTTAGCTGCTAAATAGGAAGCAATCATCCCGCCCATAGAAAATCCGATAACATAAATGGTATCAAACTGGTCAATCAGTTTCTGAAGTTCTTCTTCCGCTGCTTGAATCCATCTTTTATACGAAGCATCTTTCAAATTTAATTCTGTACCGTGACCAGGCAAAGTCGGCACTTCAATATGCCAATCTGTGCTGTCTCTTAAATAATTTGCCAATGGTTCCACTTCATAGGGCCCTCCAGTATACCCATGAATAATTAAACATCCTATCATGATTTTCTACTCCCTTTATAAAATTAAACTTAATGGAATCTCCTCCTGTGATACACAGAGCAGGAGGTTAACCTTATCATTTCTAAATCGGGCTGATATATACCTACATGAACCCTTTTACAAACGTACCAAATTGCTTCACAATCGGGGAAACTTGATGATAAGTACTTGCTAACTGACTTACTTTGCTAATCATTGTATCAAAATTAAACGGGTTATTTTCATTTGTTCCGCCGGCGCCTGCACCTGGCTGTGACTGGATTTGCTGCTGCGACATTAAATACTGTGTCGGTAATTCTGGTTTTGAAAATAATTCATATGGAGTAAGCTCTTGTCTTTCATTGTGCTGGTTAATAGTTGAAGAAACTGGTGCATAAGGATTATTTCTACTAAATCCATTAGGGGGGAAATTTCGATATTGCACATTTCTCACCTTCTTTTGCCTTTTTATAATGACGTTTCGGGAAAAGGAATTTCTATTATAAAATATACTGTATGGTAGTTGTTTTTTTCGAGGCATTCCCTGAACGTCTAAGACCATGGTAGATTCGGCTCTTTTCATCACCATTGAACCTTTACATTTACGTTTTAGATTACTACCATTTTATGCAAATGAAAGCTGATACGTGCATAGCCCTTAACCATCTTTGGACACATTTTCAAAAAAATAAGCATCCTCACTCAAATTATTAGCTAATCCTAATTCATAAAGAATTTTATTCTCTTGATTTCCCTCTATTTTCTTACCATCAATAAACAGAGTCGGTGTCCCAAAAATCTTCATTTCCTGTAATTCCTTTAAATACATTTTATTTTCTGTCACGTTTTTTAGTTCATAAGTAACATCATTCTTATCTAGAAATGCTTTTACCTTTTCCGATGCTTGACTACCTTCGCTGATAAATAATGTAACCTTCTTCATACAAATCCTCCTAATCAATCCCTTCTTAATTATTTATCAATTTTTTATTACCCTTTTTCCTCATATATGAAACTCTTTTACGTTAGAAAACTTGGTTGTTACCAAGCCCTTAGGCGACGACCTTAGTTACACTTATGTAGTAAGAAAGTTTATACTTTTTTAACTGCCAAAAAAGAGGACTAAAATCGCCCTCCTTTTTATCACCTGTATTTTAAATTTATTTTTTATCAATCATCTTCATAATCGATTTCTAAAGATAGAATATCTCCTGTTTCAGCATGAATGTCAAAATCTGCTTCTTGCTGTCCATTAACAAGTTCCAGTTCATAAACATATCTGCCATCATCATAATCTAATTCCATTTCTGTAACGTCTCCATCAAATTCCTGCTTTGCAATCTGAATTGCTTCTTCTTGTGCTATGATATTCTCTTTATTATCATTGTTTTCATTTGCTGCCGCTGTGTCCTGCTGGTTCTCTTCCAGATTTACATCATCATCATGTCTATCCTTATCGTCTATTTCTTCATAAACAACTTCACCTGACTCAGCATCCATCTTCACATCGTATTCTTGGTTTTCGACAATAATTTCTGCTTCATAAAAGGACTTATCTCCTTCTCGATCCAGTTCCATTTCTTTAACCTTACCTTGATATTCCTCTTCCAATTTCTTCGTTGCGTCCTCCATGTTTAAGCTGCCTGCTTCAACAATTTGGGGTTCTCCTTCGTTTGAACTTGCTGCTTCTGCATGGTAAATTCCTGTTCCGACAACTCCTGCTAATACAACCGCTCCTGCAAACATTCCAATTTTTTTATTCATTTATTTTTTCCTCCTTATTTCTTATTAACTACATCTTACCCGTTAATAATGACAACACCCTTTGAGTAAGATTAGAATTTCATGAGAAATAAGTTATTTGGAAAATACCCTCAAATAGAAATTGCAGTTATTTGGATATGAGCTTTGTTGTTATCAAATCAACTGCTTATTTACTGATTACTTCATCAAACTGCTCCGCATAGCTTGCTGCTGATTCTCCTGCTAGTTTCCCAAAAACAGCCCCAGACATTAAACCTGAACCACCAGGGTAATTCCCATAAAATAGACCGCCTATCATTTCCCCTGCAGCAAATAATCCCGGAATTGGATTTTGATTTTCGTCTAATACCTTGCTATGCTTATTGGCTTGAATGCCTCCAAAAGTAAAGGTAATTCCACAAGTAACTGGATAAGCATAGAATGGTGCTTGTTGAAAAGACAAAGCCCAGTTGCTTTTCGGAGGTGTAATTCCTTTTGTCCCCTTACCATCTTTGATTGCCGGGTTATAATCTCCATCCTGTACAGCGTCATTATAATCTCTTATAGTCTCTAAAAATTTATTTTTGTCTACACCTATTTTTTCAGCCAATTCTTCTATCGAGTCAGCTTTTAAACAGGTTGCTTCTTCTAGATTATATTCCGTTCTTAACAATGGACGTACCTGATTATCAAATACTTGAAACGCCTTTTGTTTTGGTTGACGAAGTGTTTCTTTTCCATATTTTGCATAAGTGTAATTTCTAAAATCTGCTCCTTCGTCAACAAAACGTTCTCCATTTGCGTTTACAATTAAGCCAAGAGGATACGAGGATTTCTTATAAATATCACCAGGTTTTTTATAATCACCAACTTTTGGAGCTTGAAAATCTGTGGTATGTGCATGACAGCTTGACCAATCACCATAAGGTTGTGCGCCCGCTTCTATTGCCATGTCCAGCCCATCACCTGTATTGAATTCACTTCCACGGACAATCGCTGCCCCCCATTCTTCGCCCAGATACTTCATACGTTTTTCCTTGTTTGCTTCAAAGCCGCCGCATGCCAAGACCACAGCCTTTGCAGGAATTTTCTTTCTTAACCCATTTTCTTCAATAATGATACCGCTTACTTTATTATTTTCAATTTCTAGTTGAAGAGCTCTTGAATCATATTGAATCTCTACTTCAAGCATTTCCAGCTTTTGAAATAAAGCCTCAACTAATCCGATACCTTTACGATATGTTTTTACTGGCAATCCTCCCCAAAACTGACGGACGCCATTGTTATCAAATGACTGGTTTTCATTCAGTTCGAATCCTACACCTTGCTGCTTCATCCATTCAATTGTCTCATAAGATTTTTCAACTAACTGTTTAGATAGCTCGGGATCACTTTTTCCTTCTGTTACTGCTATAATGTCTTGAAGAAAATCAGTTTCTTGATATTCTGGTATACTTATTTTTTCGAATTCTCCTGGTGTTAGTTGTGTTAAAATTGATTTCAACGCATGTTTGTCTTGATAAGCAAAACGTATTGCTCCATCTGTAAAAAAAGAATTCCCACCACGTTTCTCCTTGGGTCCGCGCTCCAAAACAAGAACATTAACTCCATTTTCCTTCGCAGCAATAGCTGAGCAAAGTGCCGCATTTCCAGTGCCTACAACAACTACATCGAATTTCTGGTTATCTTTTCTATTCATATTGTCCTCCCATAAATTATTTATAATTTACACTGAGTATAATACTTCTTAAAAGATAAATAAAATACTTTTTTTTTAGTATAGTTGATAAAATTTTTTTATGACTTGAGTCTTGTCAATACTTCATTTGTGAAAGCTCCGGTTCCTTTATTTCCTCCTAGATCTTTTGTTTTTACACCATCAGCTAATGTTTGATATAAACTTTTTTCTATTATTACTCCTGCCTTTTTTAATCTGGAATCAGCAAATCTTTTGCTCATCCATTCTAATAAAAGAGCAGTAGAAAGCATCATCCCGATTGGATTAGCAAGATCTTTCCCTGCTATATCCGGCGCAGATCCATGAGCTGCTTGCGCCATGGCAACATCCTTATTAGCATTAATAGAAGGTGCAAGCCCTAAACTTCCAATTAATTCACCAGTTAAGTCAGATAGAATATCTCCAAACATATTTTCCGTCACAATGATATCAAAGTCTGACATTCGCCGAACAATATGGGCACACATTGCATCTATATGATAATCATCTACTTGCACCTCTGGATAATTCTTCGCAACCTCTTTACATACTTCCAAAAACATGCCTGACCCCATACGAATTACATTTGCTTTGTGAACAATGCTCACCTTTTTTTTTCGTTGCATCGCTTTTTGAAAAGCAGCATGAGCAATTCTTTCAATAGCTTGCCTGGTGAAGACCCCTGTAGTAAGTACAACATCCCGGGTAACCTGAAACTCTCCTACTCCTTGAAACATATTCCGATCCACGTAAAAACCTTCTGTATTTTCTCTGTAAATAATCAGGTCCGCTTCCTTCACTACTCCATGAATGCCAGGGAACGTTTTTGTCGGACGAATATTCGCAAATAAATCAAATCGATGCCGTAATTCACCGCTAGGATTACGCATTGCTTTAAACCTCTCAGGATAAGATGCAGAATCGTGTGGCCCTAAAATCCATCCATGACATTGCTTTAAAGCTGCAATCGTCTCATCGGGGAGCGGGTGTCCTGCTTCCCGGATTCCTTTCCAACCAACTAGAAGCTGGACCCATTTGATCTCAACTTTCTGCTTTTTAATAGCTGCATTTACTACACGAGCAGTTGCATGGACAATTTCTGGACCAATTCCATCTCCTTCTAATAAACCAAGTTTATATAATGTCATTCTTTTCCTCCTTTTCACGCTTTGGCTTTTAACATAATTTATCTTTTAATAAACGTCTAATACTTTTTTCTTTAATAAGACGATAAATAAATTTAATCTTCTTCATTCCATTGTTTTAAATAGTTTACAAAATGCTTAACTACTGACAAATTTTCAAATAATTGGTTATAAACAAGCCAAGTTTCTCTTGTAACCAATGTTCCATCTTTAAAATAAATTGCCTGCTGGTATAAATCATCATCTTGTTTCAAACATATCCCGGGAACAATAGCAAAACCCAAATTATTTTTTACCATTTCTTTACATGTTTCAAGCCGATCTACTTCCATTTCAATATTCGCAGGTTCTGAAAACTGATCTGCCCACCAGGTTGTAATGCTCTCTTTCAATGAGCTGTCAGTATTATAATTAATCAAGCGATATTCTGGTAAAAAATCCATATTTATTTTTTCTTTAGAAATAAGATATAGCGCTTCTCTCTTTAAAAGTATTTTTTCTCCATGCCATCCTCGTATATTTCTTAAGATGCCTACATGAACACTGGAATTATTAAGAAATTCAATAACCTGTGTACTCCAGCCAGTTTTAACATTAAACCGAACATTCGGAAAATTATTAGAAAAATCCTTCAATACTCTTGGCAGCAAGTACTGGGCAAAATTACTGGATACGCCTATTCGCAGGGTTCCAGACACCTCATCTTTCATATTACTCATTGTATCTTTCACAAACTGAAACTGTTTAAGCATTTCTCGAGAATAATTCACTAAATACTCTCCTTCAGAAGTAAATTCTATTCCATTTTTTGTTTTAAAAAAAATTCTTACCCCTAAATTCCCTTCTAAATTTCTGAGTCTATAACTTAAAGATGGTTGAGATACATATAATTTTTCTGCTGTACGAGTCATATTTTTTTCCTCATGAAGCGTTTTCAATAAAATCCAATCTTTTTGTTCCATCTTATTCCTCCTCTGGATTTATTTAAATCCCATTATGTAGAAAACATCATAGGTTATCAAGTTTTTTTATGAAGATAAATAAAATATCATTATTTTACTTATTCTCTGAAAGCGTTTACTATAAAAACAATTATTATTTGGAAAGGGATGAATCTTTTGAAAATAAATCTTTTTTATATCTTATTACTCTTGATGAGTGCCATGCTAATAGGCTGTAACACCATGGAAGCAACAGGAACAGAGAATGATAAAAATGCAAGTACTTCTTATGATGGAGAAACGATTTCGTTTGTTGTTCCTTTTCAGGCTGGAGGAGGAACAGATGTTTTTGCTAGATTTATGACACCTTACTTTGCCAAACATATTGAAGGGGAGCCCCGAGTCCAGGTAGAAAATATTCCTGGAGGTGCAAGTATTACCGGAACGAATGAATACGCTAATTCTCGTTCACCAAATGGATTCAATATTCTTACCTCCAGTGCCTCGTCACACGTTCCGTTTATATTGGAGCAGTCTTCTGTAGATTATGATTTAGATGATTTCACCCCATTAATAGGCGCTCCATCAGGGGGGATTGTTTATACAAAACCGGAACTTGCAAAGGACGGAATGGAAAACTTGCTTTCTTTAGAGAATGAACTATATTATGCAGGCATTTCGCCAACTGGGCTGGATTTGGTAACCCTGCTGTCTTTTGAAGTTTTAGAGATGGATGTCAAAGCTGTATTAGGTTATGAAGGCCGTGGTCCATCACGCGTTGCTTTTGAACAAGGAGAAAGCAATATTGATTACCAAACCACTTCTGCCTATAAAAGTAATGTAGAAAATTTAGTAGAAGAAGGAAATGCTGTTCCTTTATATAGTTTAGGTCAAGTGGATCAAGATGGGAATCTTATTAGAGATCCGCAATTTCCCGAGCTTCCTACTATTGAAGAAATTTATATCGATATCTATGGAACAGAACCCAGCGGAGAAGCATGGGAAGCTTATAAGCAAACCGTGGCTGCTTCCTATAGCTTAAACAAAGTTATTTGGGTACACAAAAACGCACCAAACCATTCCAAAAAAATACTGCAGCAAGGAATGGAAAATTTAATTGAAGATACGAGCTTTGAAGAAGAATCACAGGATATTCTTGAAGGGTATGATGCCTTTGTGGGAGAGGAATTAAATAATCAAATTGAACAGTCCTTCTCCATTTCACCAGATACCAAAAAATGGATCATTGAATATTTACAACTTCATTATGATATTGACATTAATAAGCTATAGAAAGGAGTAATTTCATGATTGAAAGTGCAATCGAAGCTTTAATGATCGTATTAGATCCTTCAAGACTAATCTATATGTTTTTAGGTATTGGAATTGGAGTCATTGTTGGATTACTGCCAGGTTTAAGCGGAACAGTTGGTATGTCTTTACTGCTTCCATTCGTTTTCGGACTGGAACCATATGTTGGAATGGCTCTTTTAATTGGAATGATTGCTGTAATTCATACAGGAGATACCTTCCCTTCCATACTATTTGGTATACCAGGGACTTCGGGTTCTCAAGCAACCATTATGGATGGATACCCATTAACAAAAAAAGGAGGAGCTTCTAGAGCAATGGGCGCATCCTTTTTCTCCTCCATGATTGGAGGTGTTATTGGCGGAATTGCGCTTTATTTAACAATTCCTTTTGCCAGACCATTAATTACCTCATTCAGCTCACCCGAATTATTCATGCTGACAATGTTAGGCCTTAGTATGGCAGGATTATTAGCAGGAAAATCACCAATAAAAGGAATCATCTCCGGGATTCTTGGTTTGCTTATTGGCGCTGTAGGAAGCGCACCGGCAGTTCCTGAGTACAGATATACATTGGATACACTTTATTTAACACAAGGGATTTCTTTACCCGTTGTTGCAATGGCTATCTTTGCATTCCCGATTCTTATTACAATGCTAACAGACAAAGGAAGTGTATCAAGTCACGCTAAATTGCAAAGCGGCATTCTAAAGGGAGTTATGGATGCGCTGAAAAATAAATTTTTAGTATTTCGCAGTGCAGTTATTGGTGCTCTAATCGGATTTATCCCAGGACTCGGCGGTAGCGTTGTCGACTGGATTGCTTATGGTGCGGGGCAAAAAACCGTTAAAAATAATTATTTTGGCAGCGGTGATATCCGAGGCGTAATTGCTCCAGAAAGTGCCAATAATGCTAAAGAAGGAGGCTCTCTTGTCCCAACATTACTTTTCGGTATACCAGGCAGTGGAACTACCGCAATCCTGCTGGGAGGGCTTACACTCATGGGTCTGGAAGCAGGACCGAAAATGTTGTCTGACGATCTTCCTGTAACCTTATCTATTGTATGGACGCTCGTATTTGCAAATATTTTCGGTGCATTATTATGTATGTTGTTAGTTCGCCCTATCTCCAAAATCAGTTTAGTTCCAGGAGAAAAAATTGTTCCCTTTCTTTTAGTTTTATTAGTGGTAGGTGCCTACCAAAGTACGATGTCATGGGGAGATTTGATTGTATTTGTTGTTATCGGCTTACTTGGTTACGTTATGACAATCTTAGATTGGCCGCGTCCTCCATTACTTATTGGTTTTGTGCTCGCCCTCCCTGCTGAAAGATATTACTGGATATCCATTGAAAGGTACGGATGGGAATGGCTTACAAATCCACTAGTCATTGCACTTGCCATTATTATCGTGCTTCTTCTTGCAGGAGGAACAATCATGAAACGTTTTAGTAAAAAATTTGAAAGTAAAGGGGGAATATAAAATGAACAAAGATTATCTTAATCTTATTTTTAGCGGATTTCTTTTTTCCTTATTTACATTTACTTTAATTGAAGCATTGACCTTTAGTAAATTAGCACAATTTTTCCCTCTCTATATTTCTGTTGCTGGTGTAATATTAACGTTTGTTTATTTCATAGCTCAGGTATTTACAATCTATAAACAACAGAAAAAAGAGGAAAATCAAACAATTCTTCCTTTATTACAACCGCTTAAATATATCGGATGGGTGATTGGTTACTTATTACTTATTTTTATCGGAGGATTATTGTTAGCAACAGTTATATTCTTATTTACATTCCTAATTTTCGAATCAAAAATGAAACTGCTATCAGCCGGGATTTCTGTAGTTTTTGTTCTTATTTGCGTCTCCCTGTTGAGTTCAGCTCTTGATATTTATTGGCCGACAAATTTAATTGGATTTTAAGCAAAGGAGAATGATTTATGAGAGATTATGAAAAAATACGTTCAGTAATTATACGTGGTGGAACAAGCAAAGGTGTTTTTATCTTAAAAAACGATTTGCCTGATGATCCAGAAGTTAGAGACAGAGTAATTCTTTCCATCTATGGCGGGACAGATGAAAGACAAATTGATGGATTAGGAGGAGCAGATTCACTAACTAGTAAGCTGGCTATTATAAGTGTCTCTACTAGACCTGATGCAGATATCGAATTTACATTTGGACAGGTTGGCATTGGAACAGGGAAAATTGACTATAATTCAAACTGTGGAAATATTTTAAGCGGTGTTGGGCCTTTCGCCGTCGATGAAGGTTTGGTTGCTGTACAAAAACCATACACAAAGGTAAGGATTTTTAATACAAATACAAATACGATAATTGAAGCTTGTGTTCCAGTCAGCTCTGGAAAATCAGTATCTGAAGGAGACTATACTATCGATGGTGTACCAGGAAAAGGAGCAAAAATAGATTTAAATTTTCTTCATGCTGATGGTGCAAAAACTGGGAAGCTTTTTCCTACAGGTAATCGAAAAGAAATCCTTCATACAAAAGCGGGAGATTTTAATGTCAGTATAGTTGATATAGCTGCACCAGCAGTATTTATTCAAGCGGAGCAATTAGGCCTTACTGGAACAGAGATGCATACTGATTTAACAGCAAAGCAGCTGAATACTTTGGAAATAATCCGTTCATCCGCTGCTAAAAAAATAGGTTTTGTAGAAAGTGTGGAAGATGCGACAAAGGTAACCCCATCAAGTCCTAAAATTATTATGGTTTCTCCGTCACAGACATACACAAATATACATGGAGATATCATAGAGCATCAAACAATTCATTTAACAGCTCGCGCAATGTCTATGCAAAAAATGCATAAAACATTTCCCGTTACTGGCGGAATCTGTACAGCAGCTGCTGCAAAATTGACGGGAACCATAGTTTATGAATGCAGTACTAATCCTTATTATAATGAAGTTATTATTGGCCATCCATCAGGGTCTATGGAATTTTCTATCGACTGTAAAGACAATGGTCAACTGGTTCAATTTAACAAAACAGCTGTAGCTAGAACCTCCCGTCGTTTGATGGAAGGCTACGCTTATGTGCCAAAAGAATTATTTTGGAATGAGACAGAATCTATTTATTAGTCATATTACCAACTAAAATTCTTCATTCATTAAAAATCCAAACGTTTACCTCTCACATTTCTTTCAAGGAGAATACGTTTGGATTTCTTTATAATACTTTTAATCATCTAAATCAATTTCCAATGAAACAATATTCCCCGTATAAGCATTAATTTCAATCGTAGCTTCATCTTCTCCATTGATAATTTCGATTTCATAAACTAAAATGTCGTCATCCGAATCCATTTCCAAATCTGTGACTTCTCCCGGGAATTCTTTTTTGGCAATTTCCATTGCTTCTTCATGTGATATCACAGCATCATTTTCTGCCGCTTGATTATCAGCATTACTGTCTGTTTTTTCTTCGGCAGTTTCTGTGTCCTCATTTGATTCTGGATTTTCATTTTCACCTTCTTTTGCAGGCTCTGTATCGTTTTCTGTTTCTTTCTCTTGATGATGTTCAGCTGTTTTTTCCGTAGCTGTCAAATCAATTACCTGCCCTGTATCTCCATTTAATTTTAAGGAATAGACACCTTGATTCTGCGTGATTTCCATCTGATAAACCGGTTCCCCATTCTCCACACTCAATTCAGGTTCTGTGTGTTGACCGGGATATTGGGCAGTGACAAGGTTACTGATTTCCTCTCTGCTTAGATCCGGATTAGAAGATGTAGCATTAGTCTGATATACGGTTAAACCAATAATACCAAGCACCATCAGACCGCCAATCACCCAGATTATATTTTTACGCATGCTCTATCCCCCCTTTCTCTCTAGTATAAACAGCAGTTTTTATGAAAGCATGATAACTAGATTAGAAATTGATGAGAAAAATGTTATTTGGAAAGAATCCAAGTAAATGTTGATCCCTGACCAATTTCACTCTCCACGGTGATTTCTCCATCATGTCTTTCAATGATTTCTTTAGCAATAGCTAATCCAAGGCCCGTTCCGCCAGTTTCTCGATTTCTGGCACGATCCACGCGGTAGAAACGGTCGAAAATCTTCTCCTGTTCTTCAAGAGCAATACCTTCCCCATCATCTTTAAATTGAATCACAGTTTTCTCCGTATCTGTATGCATTGTTACCAGAACTGCTTCTTCACTATATTTTAATGCATTTTCAATTAATATATATGGGATTTGTTTTAGCTGATCGATATTACCAAAGCTTTCATAATTTCCAGCTTCGGCTTCCAGCTGAATGCTCCGTTCAGGGTATGCCTTTTGGAACGTCTGAATAACCTGCTTTACTATCGTTTGTATATTTACTGCCTGCTTCTGTTCCTCATTTTTATGCTTTGCTAATAATAGCAGCTGCTCTACAAGCTTCTGCATCCGGTCAGCCTCTGAATCAATGGCTCCTACAGATTCATCCAGTAATTCCGGACGCTTCTTTCCTTGACGTTCAATAAGCTGGGCGTAGCTTTTGATAATCTGAATAGGTGTTTTCAGTTCATGAGATGCATTGGATACAAAGGCTTCCTGTTTCTCAAAGTTTTCTTTTAAGGAGTCAATCATTTCATTAAATGTGGTTTCCATTTCGTAAAGCTCATCCTTAGAACGCTCATCCACATCAATCTTCTGCCAATTTTTATTAAGGATATTCCGTCGCATCGTATCCTTTAGCTTTTGAATTGGTGTTAATAAAAAGCGGCTTAAAACGATACTCGCTATAACAGTTGGAATCAGTATCACTGCACTGGAGAATAAAAGCACGTATGTTAATGTCCCCATTGTTTCATCTAAATAAACCAGTTCATTCGCTACCTGAACTGTAACAATTTCGCCACTTTCCCAAATGATTGGTTTTTCGATAACCGCAAAATTGCTTCCTGTGTTGTCGTCTTGGACAATACGGCTTGTTTCTGATGTTGTATAACTTACACTCAAGTCTGTATAACGATTTGATTTTGTCTGCACAGGAAGAACATCATTCTCTGTTTCATTTATAATTCGAATAATTCCGTTCGCTGGCAAATAAGCCTTTAACAGTTCTCCCATTGCTTCTTCCGATAAGGAATTATTTTCGGCAATGGTAGACACTAACGCGTCTGCCTGGATATGAAGCTGATCGATTTCTCCATTGGAAGCCGTTCGGTAAAATAGAAAATAAATTGCCGTATGTGAAATAGCAATCACCAAAAACATAAAAACAGATGAAAATAAAATGATTTTTTTACGTAATGTCATTGGCTTCCTTCCTTAATCGAATAGCCTACGCCACGTATCGTTTGAATATATGCTTTATCATATCCTTTATCTATCTTTTGACGCAGGTAGCGGATATAGACATCTACCACATTTGTTTCACCAATATAGTCAAAGCCCCAGACCTTTTCAATTAATTGTTCGCGTGTCAATACTCTATTTTTATTTTCCAATAGACAGACTAATAAATTATATTCTCTAGGTGTTAATTCAATCATATTACCTGACCGGATAACTTCGTGCGCCGCCGTGTCAATTTGTAAATCGCCTACTTGCAATGTTTCATTACTGCTCCCGCTCTGAACGGTTTTCCGTAAATTCGCACGGATACGGGCTAGCAATTCTTCAATTTGAAAAGGTTTAGTTATATAATCATTTGCACCAAGGTCAAGGCCGTTCACTTTATCATACACTTCATCACGGGCAGTCAGTAAAATAACCGGGGTGTCGTTCTCCTGTCTGCGGACTCTCCTTAATACTTCCAGACCGCTTAATTCAGGTATCATAATATCTAATAAAATAAGACTCCATTCTTCCGCTTCTATATATTCCAGCGCTTGTTTGCCATCTGCTGCAACGATTGTTTCGTAGCCTTCATATTCTAATTCTAATTGCAAAACACGGCTGATTTTTTGTTCGTCCTCAACAATAAGTATTCGTTCCTGCATGGCCTGTGCTCCTTTCTAAAGAAAACATGACACTTCCTCTAACCGGGGTGTCCAACGTACGTTATTTTTTCACTTTTTTATATTTAAAGCATACGAATTAATTATACAAAAAAACTGTCCCCAAAACAGCTGAATGAATAATTACCTACGTAAATCACTCTGCTTTATCAAGCAGAATTGTCTATTCGTTCAATCCTTTTGGGAAACAGTTTAATTCAAGCATGGTCTAAGCCTGCTGTCAAAGCCTTTTAGCCTAGATGTTGTTTCAAGAAATCTGTAACAGAATCCGGCGTTTTGGTATACGCGCTATGCTGATGAGCGATCTTCTCACCGTTTTGGAATAAAAGAATGCTTGGAATGCCCATTACTTCATACTTCTCGGCTAATCCAGACACTTCATCACTATTCACCTCATACCAGTCATAGCCGTTGAATTCTTCCATTACCTCGCCGATGAACATGTCCATACGTTTACAGTCGGGACACCAGTCTGCAAAGAATTTTATAATTACCGGTTTTTCACTTTGAATAATTTCTTGAAATGCTGCTTCTGTTTTAATTGCTTCCATCATCATCTCTCCCATTCCATTTTATTTAT
Organism: Oceanobacillus oncorhynchi; assembly: GCF_000821065.1. GTDB lineage: Bacteria > Bacillota > Bacilli > Bacillales > Amphibacillaceae > Oceanobacillus > Oceanobacillus oncorhynchi. The sequence continues at coordinate 2,396,623 of NZ_CDGG01000001.1, read as the reverse complement.
ATTCTAATCTGCCCAATGCCAATGCTGCAATTAATCCGCCTATAAATAAAAGGATACACACAATAATACTTCCAGCGCCTGCCGGGATACCCGGAAAAACAATGGTAACGGCACCGATAACAAGCCCGATGATAATCGCGTAGGTACTTGTAAAATAATTTCTTAAAAAATAAGCAATAATTTTACTCATAATAATAAAACCAAGTGCAATCCCCGCACCTGCCACAATGATAACAGAAAACTGAAAATTACTGATGGCAGCCATTATCGTTGGATATACACCAAGCAGCATCATTATCATAGATCCGCTAATTCCCGGCACCATCATCACACTGCTGCCGATAAATCCCGCAATAAATAATAAGATATACGTATCTGTATTAATATCTTGAATAACCTGTCCCTCATTCGGATTTAAAATTCCCAATCCGCTAACAACAATGAACCCAATAATCAGCAATATATACTGTTTTGCCTGGAACTTTGTTTTCCCTTCTGCCTTTTGATATAAGAACGGAATTACTCCAATAACCAGTCCTAAAAAGAAAAATTGTGTTTGCGTTGGGTAATGTGTAAACAGCCAATCAATCACTCTGGCAAATAAGAAGATGGCTGTAACCATGCCAACCCCTAACGGAATTAAAAAGCTAAGATGCTTCTTCCAATCCTTACTGAAAAAACCGCTTATTGATGCAATTAACTGTTCATAAATGCCTAATAATACAGCGATTGTTCCCCCGCTTATTCCTGGAACAACCTCTACGGAACCCATAATTAAACCACGATATACATTTTTCCATTCCATGTATGCTTGTTCTCCTTCATATTTCATTACTACCAGGTTATTTTATCAAAAGTGGTCAGAAAAATATACTTTAGAAAAGGTTTTATTCATTAATTTACAAATTGTTCAAATATCATTTACAGAAATAAAGCAGCATACATATATTAAAAAGGCTTTTATCATGACGATGATTGACATATCCTTTATACTGTTGGTATAGATTAAAATAGAAAAGAAAAACTAGATAATAACCATCATTATATATATCGTTGTGTTCAGATTTTTAGGGGGAAGGAAGATGAAACGGTATTTAACATTAATTCTTTTTTTAGTAAGTATTCTTATCATCTATATTGGAGCTAAATTGCAGCTGTATTGGAGCGGCGTTGTTGCATGGGGGCTTGCATTAGTATGCCTTATTTTTGCCGTACACTTTTCAAAATACATTCCGAATGAAAAAGTCTCTAAAAAGAAAAAGAAGGAAATCTAAAAAAATCTCCCCGTTATCCACTGTACTGTAGTGACGAGGAGATTTTCATATTTTATATTACTCCATTTCCTTTAATATCTGTACCCTTCTATCTATTTCTTCATCATCGATTTCACTGTCATTCAGTTGGGTATAATCGATTGTGTAAATATCTTCGCCGTCAAGATATACCTTGCTGACCTGAAATTGCTCTGCAAATTCCGGGGTAGCCTCTGTCATACCAGAAGGAAAGATAGCATAATCTTCCTCTTGTTCTAAAATATTTATTTCAACGGAGCCTAATTCCTCTGCCGTGCTCATCCATTGATCTATATATTCTTCAATCGTCAAATAATCCTTCATATCTGCTAATACTTCGACAGTTAATTGCTGGAGCGGATTATTTCCAATCATGATATCAGCAATGGCATAACCCACTTCTTCCGTATAGTACGCTACGGTTAATGTATCATCAACCGAGCTGAAATCTAATTTTTTTATAGCATCGGCATACTCTCCGTCCAGCTGTTCGATATCCTGACCGCTGTATTCCATCCCAGTATAAGCATCGCTAATCTCATTGCCTTCCCATCAACAAAGGTTGTATCGATTGTTTCTGTGCCGTATATCTTCCAACCATTATCCTCTTTCCGATACAAATTTATCATTTTCATCATAACATACGATAGATGGATTTTTTTAGCAATCTGCGCCATAATAAGATAAAGCGATATTTTATTCAGTCTAACGTTTTTCTGCCTCATCAGCTTAAAAGTTAGTACCCTAAGGATATCTGCTTAAAGGTATGATTTCTTAAAGATTCTTGAAACATATCAATGAAGTTTTTACTGCTAGTTAAGCCGCGGATAATGTATGAATGACCAATTTTGTTTTTAAGCATTGGTGTTGGTATGGGACTGCGATTACCAATGTTGTCAGGTTAATGAGTTTATTGAATATTATATTTGTTACAAATGGGTAGTAAAAAACTATCTAGCGAAGGAAAAATACAGAGGCTCGAATGGGAAAGCGTAGGGTGAAGACCCGTAGAAAAAAAGCGAACTTCTTTTTTTGAGGAGGCTGAGCACAAGCCCATGGAAAGCGTAGTGTTTCTTCGCAGCGGCGTATTACTCTGACATCATTGCTGCGATTACTCGCCCCACCAAGTTCGTTGCATCCTCATCATTTAATACATATAATAAATTTACGGAAACAAGTTACCTTAAGGAAAAATTGGGGGCACAGTCTATATGGATAATAAGGAAAATGAAAAATATATCATTCACTGTCAAAATGAATTTGACCCATTACAGCAAGTCATCGTTGTCCCGCCAGATTATATGAAAATTACAACGGTTATTAATGAAACACAGGCTTATTATGCAACCGAGAATATTGATATAAAAAAAGCAACCGAACAACATGATTTCTTTGTAAAAACGCTGGAGGATAACGATGTCGAAGTCATTTCCCTCCCGGCAAAGCCAAATTTAAATGAGCAAGTTTTTACCCGGGACATTGGTTTTACACTTCATGATACATTATTCGCGGCTAATATGGACCGGGATATTCGCAAGGAAGAAACCATTCTTTTAAAAAAGTGGCTTCGGGACAAACAACTGGACTATATTTCTTTTTCCAACACAAGTATAGAGGGCGGAGATGTGATTCTTGACAACAATCGTATTTGGATTGGCTTAAGCCAGCGCACAAATCAGGCAGCAATCGATTATCTCTGTGAGCAATTCCCTCATCTGGAGGTTACCGCTGTTCCATTGCAGGAGGATATTCTTCATTTGGATTGTGTATTTAATATCCTGGAGGGCGCACAGGCGTTAATTTACCGGGATGGAATGAGTGAAGCTGCCTATCAAATGATGAAGGAGCATTATACATTAATCGAAGTAACCAAAGAGGAACAATTTAGTATGGCGCCAAACATCCTGTCTATCGGAGATAAAAAAGTAATCAGCCTTCCTGAAAATAAACGGGTGAATCATCTATTGAAAGAGCTTGGCTATCATATTATAGAAGTTCCTTTTTCTGAAATTATTAAATCCGGAGGATCCTTCCGATGCTGTACGCTTCCCCTTTATCGGAAGAAGTCATCTTAAACTGCGGGCGCTGATGCAAATAGATCAGCTTTCGCAGTTTTTTTGCAGTCATCTTCCCCCTTTAGCAGGACCTTTTCACCCTTTATTTGTACTTATAATCATTCGATTACGTGAAACATCTTTTTTCTTTTATCAAAAAGGAGTATAATAGATTAATATGGGTAACTGTTTATTTAAATAACAGCTGGACCGTTATTTTTAGAGAATTCTATTTTGTAAGAGTATACATGCAAGAATTTTAGTTTAGGAAGGTTTGTGACGATGATGAGGAAAGATACGAATCAAACAGATGTCATTTTAATCGGTGGTGGAATCATGAGTGCCACGATTGGCTCCTTATTAAAAACACTGCAACCGGAATGGCAGATTAATGTTTTTGAAAAACTTGACCAGACTGCGCGGGAAAGTTCGGATGCATGGAATAATGCCGGCACAGGACACTCGGCTCTATGCGAAATGAACTATACACCAGAACAGGCAGATGGCACGCTTGATATTACGAAAGCAATAAAAATAAATGAACAATTTCAACTTTCGAAACAATATTGGTCTTACCTGGTGAAACAGGGTATATTAGAAAACCCTGGTGATTTTATTCAAAACGTACCGCATTTAAGCTTTGTAGAAGGCGAAAAAAATGTGGAATTTCTAAAGAAACGTGTAGAAGCTCTAAAGGATAATCCATTATTTGAAGGCATGGAGATTACGGATGATGAAGAAAAGTTAAAAGAATGGATTCCGCTTATGATGGATGGACGTAATGATAATGAGGCTATTGCCGCTTCCAAAATTGAGTCAGGTACCGATATCAATTTTGGAAGCTTAACGCGAAAACTGTTTGATCAACTGGAGGAACAAGGCGGGACACGGCTCTACTTTAAGCATGAGGTAGAATCGATTACTCGTACGAAAGATCAATTATGGAAAGTGAAAGTTAAGAATCTATTCAACGGCAAAGTTTCTTATCATAAAGCACGATTTGTATTTATTGGTGCTGGAGGCGGCAGTTTGCCTTTATTACAAAAAACAAATATCCCGGAATCAAAGCATATTGGCGGATTCCCGGTGAGCGGATTATTTATGGTTTGTAATAATCCGGAAGTTGTTGAACAGCATCACGCGAAGGTTTATGGAAAAGCAAAAGTCGGTGCTCCGCCAATGTCTGTCCCGCATTTAGATACTCGGTTTATTAACGGAAAACGCTCCTTATTATTTGGTCCTTTCGCTGGATTTTCACCGAAGTTTTTAAAAACCGGTTCAAACTTGGATTTATTTGGATCTATCAAGCCAAATAATTTAACCACTATGCTGGCAGCCGGGGCGAAGGAAATGGACCTGACAAAATATCTTATTCAGCAGGTGCTCCTGTCAGATGAAAAAAGAATGGAAGACTTACGCGAATTCATTCCTAATGCCAAGAGCGGAGAATGGGATATTGTAGTTGCTGGTCAGCGGGTACAGGTTATTAAGGATACCGATACAGGCGGAAAAGGGACCCTTCAATTCGGGACCGAGGTAATCACTGCAGAAGATGGTTCGATTGCGGCTTTACTCGGCGCTTCCCCTGGAGCATCTGTCTCTGTTGATGTCATGCTTGATGTACTTCAGCGCTGCTTCCCGCATCATTTCACAAAATGGGAGCCGAAAATCAAGGAAATGATTCCATCATACGGTGTTTCGTTATCCGATCACCCTGATTTATTTGCTGATTTAAACAAGGAAATGAATGACACATTGCAATTAGAAGCAGAAAAGGAAGTATTATTAAGCTAAGAAGGTTCATACGAATGAATAATAAAAGGACTTCGCTTCTATAAAAATACTAGAATCGAAGTCTTTTTAATTTAAATTACTTTTATCGGAGTCCAAGACACAGCATTCAATATAAAGGATGACAGCTCTTCTTTATATTTTTCCACTTCCTCCGGAGAATGCTGAAATAAAATCAAGCCTCTTGCCGTAGATTCAATTAAAGATATTACAAATTCACTATAATAATCCGGATGGATATCTTCCCGGATTTCTCCATTTGCTTTTGCAGCCTTCAGATAGTCAGCAATCAGATCATATAATGGACGATAAATGACCTTCCACTTATCGATATCCCCGCTTCTGGTAATCCCTGCGTAAACAATCGAAGGGATTGTTCTATCTTCCTGGTTCACTTCAAAAATACGATCTATTGCCAGGCGTAAATTAGCATCCAGCCCAGCTTCTATATCTCCATGCTCTGTAAGGTATTGCGTATAATTGGAGATGATTTGCTGTGCTAAATCCGGGAGAACATCCATTTTGCTGTTATAGTATAAATAAAATGTTCCTTGAGCAATCCCGGCTTTTTTCACAATCTGGGAGACACGCGTATCTTCCAGCCCTTTTTCTTTAAAAATCTGATAGGCACTCTCTAAAATAAGCTCTTTTTTATTTGATATTCTAGCCACTACTATGCCCCCTTTTGAAAATTTTAAAACTGACTGATTGTCATTCATTTATTTTTATGATACCATACTTCTAGTAAAAGATGAACATTAAAAAATTAAAAGTACTGATTCTGGCAGCCATTGGATACTTCAATCTGTATGTATAAAGCATAAAATAAGACACATAACCAAAATCTATAGGTGAGAAACTACATTGAATTTATTATGTGCAACCGCCAGAGGAAGACAACATATTTATTCTTTTATATCAACTATAGATGTTAGCATTGATTCTGAAATAATAACACATTTTATAATTTTTTATTTACCCGATCGAGAAAAGAGGAGAATTTTTTTGAAAAAAGCTTTTAAAATTACTAAACAAGATATGAAAAACATCATTCGGGTTCCTTCTGTTCTTATTTTAATTATTGGGTTAGCCATCCTCCCTTCTTTTTATGCCTGGTTTAATATAAAAGCATCCTGGGACCCTTACTCCAATACAGAGGGAATCAAAATTGGCGTAGTCAGTGATGATACCGGGACGGAAGTGGAAGACCAATCCATTAATATGGGAGACGAACTGATAGAAAACTTAAAGGAAAATGATTCGTTAGGCTGGCAGTTCGATGATTCCATTGAAGAAGCAGATGAAAAGGTATATACAGGAGAATACTTTGCCACAATTCATATTCCTGAAAGCTTTTCGGAGGATGTAGCCAGTATACTTAATGAAGAACCAAGGAGCGCCATCGTCCAATATAAAGTGAATGAAAAGGTCAATGCCATTGCTCCTAAAATGACCAGCACCGGAGCTACACAAATCACAGAAACCATTAATGATGAATTTGTGCAGACAACGGCAAAAACATTGCTGGAAGAATTTAATAACGCAGGGATAGAGCTTGAAGAAAATCTGCCTACCATGCAAAAAATAAGAGATGCTGTTTATAATCTGCATGATCACATTGATGATATTGATGAAGCAGGCGACCTTATTGTTCAGTTAGACGAAGATCAAGATACGATTCAGAACTATGCAGATACATTAGACAGCTTACAGGAGTACGAGTCGAACATTCGGGAAGGCGGAGATCAGATTCTGACTGCCCAGTCTCATCTGGATGATATCAATCGGCTTGGAAATGCAGTGGTTGAATTAAATCAATCCATGCCTGACATCGAAAATGCTTTAACTCGAATCAGCTCTATCCAGCAATATTTCCCTGCGATTAATCAGGGACTGGAGGATGCTTATGCAGCAAGTATTACTGCCGGCGATACGCTAGCAGATGTACAAGAACGTATTCCAGAGATCAATAATCAAATTCAGGACTATCAAAATCAGGTTGATAATGCACAGGACACGTTAGAAGAGGCCGAACAAGCAACCGATGAAGTATCAGAGCTTGTCAACAGCCGAATCAATGAAGCGGAGGAAATTATCAATGGACTGCCTTCCTTTGATTTTAATACAGAAGAATCCGTAACACCTGATTTTGTGAATAACGTAAAGGATTCAGTTGGTGATTCTCAAGGTAAGCTGGAAGAAATGCTAGAAGAGCTTCGTAATTCAGACAGTCTGGAATCAAATGAGTCCTTAGATAAATTAAGCAGTACTGCTGACGGAACAAAAGAGCAAGGAAATGAACTTTCTGCTGAATTAGAGGATATGCTTACTAAAATAGAAGCGGATAATTTTACGGAAGAAGATATAACTACGTTAAATGAGGCAATAGCTGATTACCAATCCTCTTTCGATGAGGTCAAAGAAGATTTAGCAAATGCTGAATTTGTTCCAGATACCTCACAAAATGAAGAGAACGAAGAAACCGATGAGAATAGTGACAATGCCGAAGAAGGTACCGAAGAGAATAACGAAGAAAGCAGCAATGACGCGGAAGAAAACACAGAACAAGAAAGCGAAGAAAATAATGATAATGCTGCAGAAGAAACAGAGCAATCCGAAGATACACCGGAAACGCAGCAGCGTGATGAAGAAATCGACCAAGTCATTAATGAACTTCATGACGATACGATGCAGGCTTTTGATGAAATTTCCAATGTATTGGATCAAAATATAGACCTTGCTAAAAGCAATATACAGCAACTGCCTGAATTGATTGCCATGAAGGAAAATCCTGACCGGGCAGAGTATGCAGAAGAGCAACTTCAAGCGATTCAGGACAGTATTGAAGGGCTTCAATCCTCTATTACAAGCACGGAGAACTCACTTGCTTTATTAGAAACTCCGGAGAATAAAGAGGAGTTGGATAACATTCAAGAGGCTCTTGAAAGCGGCGATTTTAATTTAAATAATGTCATTGATTTTCTGGAAAACGGAAATTTAGACCTTAGCCAGTTAGAAGACGTGAAGGATAACGCCATAAATGATTTGAATACGTTACAAACCTTTAACGAGGACACATTAGAACCATTTGTGAATAATGCTTTCACTACGTTAGAAAATAGGTTAAATGATGCAGATTCCAAGTTAAGTGCCGCATTGGAATATACTGATTTAGCTTCTAATTATTTATCGGAAGCAGCAACAGTTGTTAATGATTCCCAATATTATTTAAACCTTTTAAATGAGAACTTACCATATTATGAAGAACAATTCAGTGATGTCTCTGATACTGTAAATCAACACTTCCCTGAATTTAAAAATGGTGTGGATATGGCAAGCGGCTTTTTCCAGAATGATATGCCGCATTTAGAAGATGAAATAAATAATTTAGCCGGCTTTGTTACAAACGATATGGATGATTTAATTGCCCAATATGAGAATTTGAATTCCCTTGTGCAGGATAATTTACCGGAAGCGCAGGAAGCTATTGGAGAAATGGCCGACTTTATCCGTGATGATTGGCCAGGATACAAAGAGGATATTCAAAATGCCTATGACCGGATAAAACAGATGGAAGACGATCAAATTATCGAGGAATTAATTGCTGCATTGCAGAATGACTTGAGTGATGAAACAGAGTATTTCTCCCGTCCGGTACAACTGGATGAAGAAAAATTATTCCCTATCCCGAACTACGGTTCAGCCAACACACCATTCTACACTGTGCTGGCAATATGGGTTGGTGCATTACTGCTTTGTAATTTGATTACAACGGATCTAAAAGATAAAAATAGAGAAGAATTCAGCTTAAGAGATATTTATCTTGGCCGAATGACCTTGTTCTTGATTGTAGCTATTTTACAAGCGGTCATTGTTTCGCTCGGCAATATCTTTATACTCGATGCTTATATGGCACACCCTGTTTACTTTACACTCTTTAGCGTCTTGATTGCGTTAGCGTTTATGATTATCGTATACACGTTAGTTTCCTTATTTGGAAACGTCGGAAAGGCGATTGCGATTATCTTTATGATTCTGCAATTATCAGGCGGCGGCGGAATGTTTCCAATCCAAGTAGCGCCGGAATTTTTCCAGGCTATTCACCCATTCCTGCCGTTCACGTATGCTATTGATATTCTAAGAGAAGCGACCGGCGGTATTGTATGGTCTGTTGTTTACAACCGATTCCTTATACTGGCGATTTTCCCGGCTATCTTTATTCTGTTAGGATATACTTTCCGGCCATGGATTGCACCGCGTGTTCATAAAGCCTATCTTAAGAGCAAGAAAAGTAATATGATTGATTAACAAAATGATGATCATGTAATAATATTAAGATTACAAACAGCCTGGCCAGCGCTTTGCCGGGCTGTTTTTTTATGCAATCCTACTTTTTCTATTTAGAAGGGACAGACAACAAAAATCTTTTTTCATCAACGGGTCGCGTTCCAGATTATCAAGATTTTCAAGAAAGGAAATATGCTTTCAAAACGCCCTTTAACGAATGACACGTTTTCTGATAAAATGATTAGTATCTTTTCTTTTTTAAAGGCTGTTCAAAATGGAGAATAACAACGGAGGTTTATAGTGAAGTATTTCATAATGATTTTACAAATTGGTATTTTATTTCTTTTTAATTTTATTGGCCAGCTTATTCAAGGCTTCTTCTCCCTGAGTATTCCCGGCAGTCTTATTGGGATGCTGCTGCTTTTCAGCCTGTTATTTTTCAAAATAATTCCTTTAACGTGGATGCAGGCTGGTGTTGATTTTCTTTTAAAAGATATCCCATTTTTCTTTATCCCGGTTACCATTGGAATTATCCAGTACTTAACCTTTTTTTATGGCAAAGGCAGCTTGACCATTCTATTGGTTATTGTTAGTACCTTTATTGTTATCGGTGTCAGTGGGATTGTAACAAATTTCATCTTAAAAAAAGAGGTGAAATCCTATGACTAATTTCTTTATTGGGATAACGGCAATTGCAGGAACGTTTATCCTGTACCGGTTATCCAAGAGGATATATCGAAGGAAACCAAGCCCATTTACCATGCCTATTTTCCTTTGTACGGCAAGTATGGTCATTTTCTTATCCTTAACAGGAATCTCTTATGAAACCTATATGATTGGCGGGCAGTGGATTGATCTTTTTCTCGGTCCTATCGTTGTCTCTCTGGCTGTTCCTTTATACAGAGAAATTCACTTAATCAAAAAATATGCAGGTGCGATAGGTATCGGTATATTTGCCGGTTCTCTGACCGGTGTTTTTACTGGAATAGCAGGAGCAAAGCTATTAGGTTTTGATGACTGGCTGATTCAGACTGTTGCTGCTAAATCTGTAACTGCTCCTATTGCGATCAGTATTACGGACACAGCAGGCGGGAATATTTCCCTAATTGCTGTATTCGTTATGTTAGCTGGTGTCAGCGGAGCAATGTTTGGGCCTGTTATTTTAAAAATTTGCCGGATTGAGCATCCCATTGCTAAAGGACTCAGTATTGGAACGGCTTCTCATGCAATAGGGACGGCAAAAGTATTAGAGGACAGTGAAATGGAAGGCGCCATCAGTGCTTTATCTATGACACTCAGTGCTGTGGTTGTTTCTTTTCTTGTTCCGATATTCTTATTATTATTTATTACATCATGAAAACATTCGTTATTTTTGTACATAAAAGGTACGCTGTATCTTGTTTCTGTATTGCGCTGTTATTACTTAGCAATGCAAGGAGGTGGCTTTGTTGAAAAGGGTTTGGCTATTCTTTGGATTGGCTGGCATACTGCTTCTTTCCGGCTGTTTTAATAAAAGTCAAAAAGGCGATGAACTGATTGCCTTTTATAATCATTGGATGGAGAACTGGGAGATAGATAGTTCTACATACTCCTCTCTTAATTGGGCAGAGGATGCCGAAGAAATGTTACTTATTATCGAAAACGATATATTGCCTGTTTTAACAAAAAGTGTTGACTATCTGGAGCAGACAGATTTGGAATATCGTGCTGTTAATGATTTAAACGAATTACTATTAGACAGAGAGTCTTATTTATTAGCATTATTCCAAGAGCTTGCTGATGAGTTAAACCCTGACAGTACGGAATCAGAAACAGAAATTGCTTTGGAGAAATTCAATGAAAACAGCATGCCAATTGCTGATAAAAATAAAGAATTTGCAGAGAGCTTAGATACGTTAATGGATAAATATCATGTCTATTGGATTACCGAGTATGACTCAAATGGAGAAGAATTAGAAAGATTAGGAAAGGACAGATAAGGAAGGCAGAAAGGAAGGAACGCTTTGCGAAATATTTTTGGGTCTGTGCTATATTTATGTATCTTTATTATATTATCTGGCTGCGTTGATTCTCATGACAAGGCAGAAGTGGGAAGCCTGGACGTACTGGAAGACTTTATTCATGAATTAAATCACGGCGACCTTATTATTGATTCAGATGATCCGGAAGAGGTCATCGAAACAGTTGACGATCAGCTGGGCGAATATTTTTCAGGTGATTTTTCCAGAAAAGTTGCCTATCAAATCCGAAACAGCATGGAAGGAAATCCGGATTATGAAGAAACTCCTGAAAATATCACTTTTTTTCTAACAAATACGGGTGACGGATTCCGCTATTCTCAAATTGAAGCTTCCAGAAGAAAAGGCGTATCATCCTGGCTGACACAGGACGATAAAATCGTAGGCACAGAGATTCGTATCACCTTGCCATCCGATATTCCTGATCAGGGTTCCAAATACGAGCTGTACGACAATATTACGATGATGAAAATAGATAATAAATGGTACATCGATGATATTGAATATTTTGATGAGAGATATGTTCAATGAATCCAGCAAAATGATTCAAAGCGCCGTAATCTTTAAAGTGATTAGGCGCTTTTGGCAGCTTCAATCGTTCTACAAACTCATCTTCCTATTTCAGAATCCAGCAAATCTGTAATAAACATATGTCCTGGAGCATGTGTGATCATTATTTCAATTTTTGCTTGAAGTGCTACAAGCTGCGGTGTTACACCACACGCCCAAAACACTGGAATTTCATCTTCCTTTATTTCTACAGGATCACCATATTCAGGGGCCTGCAGGTTTTTGATTCCCAGCTTCTCTGGATAACCAACCTGTACCGGTGCGCCATGCATCGTTGGGAAGGCCGATGTGATTTGAACAGCTGCGGGCACATGATCTGCGCGAATCGGACGCATGGAAACCACCAGATTCCCTTGAAAGTCCCCTGCCCCATGACAGGGCACATTGGTTTCATACATCGTAACATTTTGTTTGTTTTCTATATGCCTCAAAGGAATTCCAGCCGCCCTTAAAGCATTTTCAAAGGTAAAGCTGCATCCAATCAAAAAGCTGATAAAATCCTCACGCCATTCTTCTGTAATATCCATCACTTCATCTGCCAGCTTCCCGTGTCTAAAAATTCGATATCTCGGAATATCCGTTCTGATATCTGCATCCGGCGCAGAGCTTACAGGTGTATAGGAGCCAGCATCCGTCACTTCAATCAATGGGCAAGACTTCGGATTTCGCATACAAAATAAGAGAAAGTCATACGCATGCTTCTTTGGAACAATGACCAGGTTTGCCTGTACATGAGTTGGAGCCAGCCCTGCTGTGGGTTTAGTCCACTCTCCTTTTCGAATAGCCATTCTTTCCTTTAACACTGCTATCACCTCTGCAAAAATATTTTATTTGAAGTAAAAACTGTTCTCTTTCCCTATAAAGTTTTTGTGCCTCTTCGACATCTACCTCCCGGAAACAAATTTTGCCGCCCGGGACAAGCTGAGCTACTTTGGAAAGGTCAACAGAAATAACTGTAGCAATTCTCGTATATCCCCCAGTCGTTTGCCGGTCAGCCATCAATATGATTGGCTGGCCATTCACCGGCACTTGCACACCTCCAAACGGAATGGCATCCGACCAAATATCTGCTCCATTTTTATGAGCAATAGCCTTGGATTTAAGCCGATACCCCATCCGGTCTGCCTGCGGACTAACAAGATGTACGTTATTGAAAAAGTTATCTATTCCTTCCTTTGTAAATCGCTCCATATGTGGACCTTTCACGACACGAAGCTCTACCTCCTTGCGGTACCTGGGGATTTCTGTATGCATTAATCCAACTCCTGCTTTTCCATTCACCGCATAACCGAAAATCGTATCTTTCTTTTCAACGTGCTTCCCAATTCCAGCTTTTTGGTAAGTTGATTTACTACCCATAACTACTGGTGAGTCAAACCCGCCCGAAACAGATAAATAAGTCCGCACCCCCGATTGAGGAGCGCCAAACGTCACATAATCATCCTTTTTAAGCTGGATTGATTTCCACATCGGTGCGGCTTTGCCATTTATCATAGGACTTAAATCTGCGCCACAAATAGCTATCGTTGCTTCCGATAATACAACCAGCTCCGGACCCATCATGGTTATTTCCAGACAGGCCTCATCTCTTCTATTTCCCACTAAGAGATTGGCTGTCTGCAAAGCGAATGGATCCATTGCTCCGGAGACAACAACCCCGTATTTTTGAAAGCCGGTTCTTCCCAAGTCTTGGATGGTTGTTAACAGTCCCGGTTTAATTACTTTAAAAAGCGGCTGCTGCTCCGCTTTATTCTCCAACACGTTTCATCCGAATCCCTTCTTGTTCCAAACGCTGCCGCAATTCCTTTGCAAACAGAAGGGCATGCTGTCCATCTCCATGGACGCAGATGGTGTCGGCTTCCACCTGGACTTCCTCTCCATCAACGGAGGTGACTTTTCCTTCAAAAACCATACTGCGTACTTGTTCAATTGCTTTTTCTACCTCTGTAATCATTGCATTTTTTTCTGTTCGAGCTGTCAACGAGCCATCCGATTGATACGTTCTGTCAGCAAATACTTCTGAGGCTGTTTTTAATCCGTATTTTTTTCCCGCACGAATCAATTCACTTCCTGATGACCCAAAGAGAATTAATTGTTCATCTACTTGAGCTGTCGCCTTCGCAATTGCTTCAGCAATCTCCCGGTCTTTCGCTGCCATATTGAACAAAGCTCCATGCGGTTTCACATGCTGCATAGGCACCTCATGAATATTACAAAAGGCCTTTAAAGCACCAATTTGGTAAGCTGTTAAATGAAAAACTTCATCTGGATCCACTTGAATGGCTCTTCTGCCAAAACCAATCAAATCTGGAAAGCCTGGATGGGCTCCAACCCCTACCTGCTTTTCTTTAGCCATTTTAACGGTTTTTCCCATAACATTATAATCTCCGGCATGAAAGCCGCAAGCAATGTTTGCAGAGGTGACTACCTCCAAAATTTCGTTATCAAGACCTATCGTATAAGCTCCAAAACTCTCCCCCAAGTCACTGTTTAAATCAATGCTTCTTTGTTTCATCATGGAACACTTCCTTTCTCACTTTATAGCTGCCGTTCTTTACCGCTTGTTCTATTGCTTCATACTCCTCTTCCGTAATCGAAACAAAGCGGATTTTATCTCCTGCCTGAAATAAAAATGGATTCTCTTGGGAAGAATCAAACAAGGTGACAGGTGTACGTCCTATAATATTTGCACCGCCCGGGGACTGTAATGAGTATATCACCGTTTGCTCCCCGGCGATTCCTACCGATCCTGCCGGCACATGTAATCTCGGGCTTTCCAGCCGCGGTGTGCAAATGGATTTAGACAGTCCGCCCATATAAGGAAAGCCCGGCAGAAATCCCATCATATAAATAAGATAATCTGTACCTGAATGATTCTCAATCACTTCTTCTTTTGTTAATTGATTAGAAACGGCGACATGGTCTAAATCAGAACCAGCTTCCCCGCCGTACAAAGTTGGAATAAATATCCGATTCCTCTGCTCCACTTTATCCCGTGATGCATAACTGGATAAAGTGGATAATTCTTCACAGATTGCATGATACGTAAGCTGGTCCGGCAAATAATAGACAGAAACGGAATCATAGGCAGGAACCCATTCTACAATACCTTTAATACGCTCTTTTTTTAGCAGAAGGCAAAAGCTCCTGATCTTTTTATTTAGCCGGGAGGAAACCTGTTCGCAAAACTGTACCCGTATCCCTGTATCTCCTAACGGCTGAAAGATGATATTTTGCATAGCAATTCCTCCAGCTAACCTATTATATTAAATGATAATAAAGCCAAAAGTACCGTAATGGCAAATACAACCCAGCCTGCAATATTTATCCATAGCTTGTTGACGTTCTCGGCCAGCATTCGGCGGTTGTTCATGACAAACAACAAAAATAGAACGATAACAGGCAAAATTAAGCCATTTGCATATTGAGAAAACACAATAATTTCAATCGGACTGTATCCCAAACCTGAAAAAATGATTCCAATTAAAATAATAACCATCCAAATGGCTCTGAATTTCATGGATTTTAAATTCCTGTCCCAGCCAAAAACGCCTGAAATAGCATAGGCTGCTCCTAGTGGCGCCGTCATCGTTGATGTAACACCTGCAGCAAAAATACCAATCGAGAATACATATTTTGCCCAAGAACCAAGCAGCGGCTCTAATTGAATAGCCATTTCAGCTGGATTATCAATTGTTGTGCCAAGAGGAAAAGCCATTGCGGCAGTGATTACAATCGAGGCCGTAACAATACCGACCACAATCAGCGATGTAACAATGTCGAACCGGCTTTCCCCTATCCCGCTTTTATCCTTCCACCGCTCCTGAACCGTTGCTGACTGCAAAAAAAGCGTATACGGAACAATCGTTGTACCGATTAAGGAAATCACTAGGATAATAGCGCCATCCGGAATTGTCGGTATAAATGCACCTTCAAAAATAGCCGATAAATCAGGTTTAACTACAATTGCCGTAATAAAAAAACTGAGTACCATTAAACCAATTAATACAATGAAAACTTTTTCAAGTATTTTGTATGTGCCAAACCAGAGCAGCAACCCGGCTGAAATACCGATAATTACGCCCCATGTCTGGATAGGGAAACCTGTTAAGGTGGTCAGACCGATGGCACCGCCGACGATATTGCCTGTCTCATAAGCTGCGTTGCCGACTCCAATAGCAGCGACAACTAATATGATTGTCAACACCCTTAATAAAGGATTTTCAAACTGTTCTCTAAAAGCTGTGCCCAAATCTTTTCTTGTAACAATTCCTAAGCGGGTGGTCATTTCCTGCAAGACCATGGTAGCAATAACGGAGAACAGCAAGGACCAAATCAAGATAAAACCGAATTGGGCACCAACCTGACTGGCTGTTGTTATCGTTCCCGGCCCGATAATAGCAGCTGCTACAATAGCGCCTGGACCGACATTCTTTAACCTTAATAAAATCTTTTTCATGGTAACTCCCCCATTGTTTATGATGTTTAAACAAACTTTCAGATTTTAAAAAAGGCTGATTTTGGCAGTATTTCATCGTTAGCTTTGCTACAATCCGAAGAAGCGTACGATGGATGACTGAAATAAGTGTAAGCAAGTCTAGTTTTGTTTTTCAACCTTTTCTGCTTCGATGTCATCCACCCGTCATCATTTCATTTAACCTCGTTAATTAAAGCGTTTTCATTTTTGACTTTAAATGTAACTCGATAAAGGAGATTTCATCAAGTTACATTCATTTTTTAGCTTGCTCTAATTAACAATTCCAGTATATTCTTTATAAGCTCACTCCAGCAACCAATTGAATTTCAACAGGTGCATTTCCCGGTAACGAGGATACACCAATTGCTGCCCTGCTGCCTATCCCCGCCTCCCCCAATTGTTCAGATAAATATTCGGAAGCAGCATTTGCCAGACTTGAATGGGATTGAAATGTTTCCTCTGCATTCACATAAAACGAAACTTCATTCAGTGGGAGTTTTTGTTCTTCTCCCACTGAATGTTAGTTGAGTGATTCAGGGAGCTAGCGTCCGTTATCTCCCGCCTAAATAAATTTATTTTTACGCTTTATTTTGAGGCGGGAGTTTTACGGACGGTTCTCCGTGATAAACGGTGAGTGATAATATCTGCATGAGTTGTTCTCCCTCCATAAGTGTGTTTACAGCAGCAGTTAAGGCATTTGCAGCTGCTTGTCTGACTGCTGGATAATAGGTTGATACAGGCTCTGCTGCAATAACTTTTCCGCTCTGAAGCAGCACACCATTCTTTCTTGGTGTCATCCCGGCTGTATAAATAATATTTCCAAACCGGGATGCAGGAAGGTATTTCCCCTGTGGAATCAGATTATTCCCTTCATTTGATGGATGCATTTCGATACGCCTCCACTACTTGGATAACACGTTCCATTGCTTCTACCGCCGCTTGATGATCCTGTGAAAAATTTATCCGAAAGCTGTCACCGAATTGTGGACCGAATTCCTTTCCTGGTGTTACGGTCACACCAGCCTGAAGACGAAGTGCTTTCACAAACTCATTGATTGAAATACCCAGTTCCGGAATTCTCGGGAATAAATAACTGCCCGCTTCTGTCGCTCTTACCTGAAACCCCTCAGCTGCACGTATTTGGGCGACCAGGTCATCACGGATTGCCTGATGCGCTTTAATTCGCTCCTCCATCCAGCCTGCCGGTTCAGAAAACCATGTTTTCAAGACGGCCTGATTATATCCGCCAGCGCGCAATGATACAATAGCCTGCAGTTTTTCCATTCGGTTAATCATTTTTTCCGATCCAAAAGCGACCCCTAACCTGTATCCGCTAAGTGATTCTGTTTTAGAAGGTCCCATAATCGTAATGACATTTTCTCGATCAATCCGGTTCTCCGCACATAAATGAGTATACGTCCTTCCTTCAAAAATTTGCCGCGAGTAGAGTTGATCAACAATCACGGTTGCCCCGTATTGCTCTGCTAAACCGGCAATCTCCTGAATTTCATCCCGGGAATAAATAACACCCGTCGGATTATTTGGATTAGAGAACAAAAAGAGTTTTACTCCTGATTGAAAAGCATCCTCCAGCTGCGTTAGCTCTAAACCGGCTGATGTGTCTGTTTTGTAATAATCCAGCTGGACAGGAACGACTTCCCCATCAAAAAATTCAACAAGCTTCCGATTGGCAAAATAGTCCGGTTCTACAATAGCAACCTTATCTCCTCTGGCCACCGTTGATCCCATTGCTAGAAATAATGCTCCTTGGGTTCCAGGTGTTAGGATAACATGTTGATCCGGGTCAATGCTTGTGTTCGTAAAATCAGCAAGCTTTTCAGCTAGCTTCTCCCGGATATCCATCCCCCCGCGATATTCTGTGTAGGCCTGCTTCCCTCCAAGATGAACTCCTTCCACAAAGGCATCTAAAGAGCCCGGAATTGGTTGAAAAGCATCCACATCCCCATGTGAAAAGTCCACCGGCCTACCGGGAATTTTCTCAAAAGGAACATCGATTTCATTCGTTTTCTGGCGTCCTTCTTGACCAGGAGCATATTCCGCACCAAGCTTTAAAAACTTTTCTTCTATCAAATCCATGATTAACCCTCTTTTCTATAATTGAAAAATAGTATACCTTTACAAAATATCTGCAAATTCATTATAGTTATAATAGTATCCCATCTTAAATACGAACTCCAATACGAAATAATTTATAACACTATAGGTATTTCTCTATACATAATTTGAGGAGGAATGAAATGCTGAAAAATATGGAATATGTATATGCAGTATATTTAAATAAGAGCTTTTCGAAAGCTGCCGGCGAATTATATATTTCTCAGCCGGCACTCAGTGCAACGATTAAAAAAGTGGAAGAAGAGATAGGTCTTCCTATTTTCGATAGAAGCAGCAATCCCATCCAATTAACAAAGGCTGGAGAATATTATATTGAATCCATCGAGACTATTATGAACATTGAAAAAGAAATGAGGAGTTATTTTAATCACTTAGCAGAGGATAATCAAGGTACCATCAGTGTTGGAGGCGCATCCTTCTTTTGCACACATATCCTGCCGAAAATCGCTCAAGAGTTTAAGGAAGAATA
Organism: Oceanobacillus oncorhynchi; assembly: GCF_000821065.1. Lineage (GTDB taxonomy): Bacteria > Bacillota > Bacilli > Bacillales > Amphibacillaceae > Oceanobacillus > Oceanobacillus oncorhynchi. Next base: position 2,377,529 of record NZ_CDGG01000001.1, on the reverse strand, counting down.
TCCCGATTATAAGGTAAATCTTCTGGAAGCCAATGCGGATGATCTGATAAAATGTCTGCGCACAGGGATTGTTGATATGATAATCGATGTCGAGAAAAAGGACATTTCTAAAATGTTTGATTCCTTTGTCTGGGCGGAAGAACATATTTTACTGGCAGTGCCTTCAAGCTATGAAATAAATAATAAGCTTCGTAACTATCAAATCACCTTTCAAAATATAGCTAATGGAAACTATTTAAGTGAACGATATCCTAAGATAAACCTGAAAGAATTTCAGAAGGAAGATTTCCTGCTATTAAAAAAAGGGAATGACCTAAACCAGCGAAGTTTAAAAATGTGTAGAAATGCCGGTTTCACACCAACCATATCCATGTACCTTGACCAGATGCTGACTTCCTATTACATTGCCAGTAATGAAAAGGGAATCGCTTTCGTTCGGGCCAGCGTCACGCATTACTTAGAAGCAACCAATAAATTATGCTTTTACAAAATTGATGATGACAACGCCCGTCAAAATATTATGCTGTATTATAAAAAAACACAGCCGCTTCCGAAAGTCGGCACAGATTTTATTTCATTTATCAAGGAGAAAAAAATCGATCATCTGTGAGTTTTAATACGCTGTAAAAAATGATTTTGCAGAGCGCTGGGAAGCAAGTATTTCAGATTTACATGAAGCAGGAAAAGGAGTGACCGTTTTTCCCTTCTGCTCAGCAGGGGAAATGGCGGACACTCATACTGCCATAAATAAAGAATCACTTACTTGAATGAGGAGCACCAAGCAAAAATTTAATTGTTAACTTACTGTTTTAACTCTTTCCGCTATTTTTTGTGTAACACGCAGAAATGCTTCTATTTCCTCCACACTATTGCAGTGTAGGGGAGATACCCTTACAACACCGTCGAGATCAAAAGACTCTAACATTCTTTTAGAATAAATACTGGAAGCAGCACGCTCATAAACCACAATATGCTCCGCTTCATATTGTCGAACAGCCTCTTGATAATCTAAGTGATCAATTGTTATTCCGATAATCAGATCCCTCTTAGATAAATCTTCATCATCTAAATGGACGGTAACGCCAGGGATATTTCTTAATCCTTTTACTTTATCTGTGCCATGAAGTATCGCTTCCAGCAATGCTCTTTCATGTAAAGCGATCCGTGTCATTCCTTCCTCATACAGCCTTCTTCTATCCTGTTTCTCCGAAAATTTACTCCCTATCCAGCAGACATAATCGACAATTTCGCTAAGAGAAGCAAAATGACCCGGTGTGGAGCTTCCCAGCTGCAGATCACTGTCATCCTTTCCAGCTAAACGTTGATGCGGAAGCGCTGCTGCCCTTTGGGAAATATATGCAAAACCGCTTCCTCTTACCCCGAAAAATTTATATGGTGCAAAGTTAATCGCATCTACAGGGGTTTTTTCGATATCAATGATACCGTGCGGAGCATGCTGCACAGCGTCGACGATAATGTATAAATCCGGCTTGATTTTCCTGGCTTCCTTTACAATCATTTCAATATCTAAAATCGTACCTGAAATATTAGATGCATAAATCACACTTAAAAAGCTTGTATTCTCATCAATCAGTCTGGTGATTTCCGCAACATCCACACCTCCAGTTACCCGGTTTGTTTTAGCTACACGAAATTCTTTTCCCAGCTTATTTGCATAAAACTTGGCAGCATCATAAGCGGACGGATGCTCTAATTCCGTTGTCACAATATTGCTTCCCTCTATATTTTCCGCAATGACACCGGTTGCTGCAAACATTGCTTGAGACGCAGTAAAGTAAGTGGCAATACTCCCCTGCTTTGCATTAAATATCGTTCTTGCATCTTCTATGCCTCTTTGCTCCACTTCGAATAAAAATTTCGCTGTGTCATGATTGCGCAAAGGGTGGTCAGGCATCAAGTCGTACTGAGCAAATTTCTGATTGGCAGTTTTTAACCGAAAAGAACCGCCGGCATTGTCTAAAAACACCCGCTTTTTCTGTGTCAACGGATCCATATCAATATAGGCGAACCTGTCTCTAATTTCTTCTAATAATTCATTGCTAAATAATCTGCCCTTCGTTAATCCCGCCATTTTATCCCTCCAATAATTTTTAGTGGTGATACAAGCCTGCTTCAAATGAAATTTTTCGATACAAATCAGGAAGACTTTAACTTATATAATATGCTATCAGCTGTTTCTCTTTAATTTACATATTTTTTCTATAATTATAATAGTAGTACTTCTTATACGTTTACTCCAATACAAAATAAATTATAATCATATATATTTTCTTCTATGCTGACTGACTATTTAGATGGCATAAAACGAAACTTCACTCCTTGGGAGTTTATATGGACGGTTCTTCATCAAAATCCATGGGGATAAACTACATTCAATTTGGTGTTAGCTTCGGAATTCTTCTGCGTTAAAAATTATATACTTCTCTAATATAAAAAAGCCGGTTCAATTCTTACTATTTCTAGTAAAAATCGAACCGGCTTTTCTGTCAGCTTGTACTTCCACTTCATTACTTACTTTTTTTCGCTGCTTTTTCACGTTCGTTTTTATTTAAGATTTTCTTACGAAGACGGATTGTTTCTGGTGTTACTTCACAATACTCATCCTCACTTAAATATTGCAGGGCTTCCTCCAGAGACATATCTCTTGTCTTACGGATAGTGGATGTCTGGTCTTTTGTAGCTGAACGCACGTTAGTTAAGTGCTTTTCTTTTGTGATATTAACCGTTAAGTCATTCTCACGATTATGCTCTCCGACAATCATCCCTTCATAAACTTCCGTTCCGGGAGTAATAAAGATAACTCCGCGATCCTCCAAGTTCATGATTCCATAGGTAGATGCTTTCCCTTTTTCCAATGCAACTAGCACACCTTCACGGCGGCCGCCGACCTGTCCTTTAATAACAGGCTCGTATGCCTCAAAGGTATGGTTAATAATACCATAACCGCGTGTCTGCGACATAAATTCTGTAGTATATCCTAAAAGACCGCGGGATGGCACTTTAAACTCAATACGAACTTGTCCGTTTCCTTGATTAGCCATATCAAGCATTTCGCCTTTACGTTCTCCTAAGGATTCCATAATTGCTCCTGTGTGTTCTTCCGGAACATCTACTTGGACCCGCTCCATCGGTTCACATTTTACACCGTCAATATCTTTGATGATTACTTCCGGCTTAGACAATTGAAGCTCATAGCCTTCACGGCGCATGTTCTCAATAAGAATAGACAAATGCAGCTCTCCGCGTCCGGAAACAGTCCAGGCGTCTGGTGAACTGGTCGGTTCCACACGTAAGCTTACATCGGTTTCTAATTCTTTTAATAAACGCTCTTCAATACGGCGGGACGTAATATACTTCCCTTCTTTTCCGGCAAATGGACTGTTGTTTACAACAAAGGTCATCTGCAGGGTCGGCTCATCAATACGCAGCCATGGAAGCGGATCAGGATGCTCAGCCGGACATACCGTTTCACCGACATTTAAGTCTTCCATTCCAGCCAGAGCTACGATGTCACCAGAAACAGCTTCTTGGATTTCAACCCGTTTTAAACCAATGAAACCAAATAATTTGGAAACACGGAAGGATTTTTGTGATCCATCTTCTTTTAATACAACAACCTGCTGTCCTACCTTGATAGAACCGCGGACCACACGTCCAACTCCGATTCGGCCGACATAGTCATTATAATCCAGTAAAGTTACTTGAAACTGTAACGGCTCTTCTCTTGTATCAACTGGAGCCGGAATATGCTCCATAATGGTATTAAAGACTGGATCCATTGTTTCCTGCTGATCTTCCGGCTCTAATCCGGAGGTTCCATTTAACGCAGATGCATAAACAACAGGGAATTCTAATTGGTTATCGTCCGCTCCTAATTCAATAAATAAATCTAATACTTCGTCAACGACCTCTGCCGGTCTGGCATTTGGACGGTCAACTTTATTTAATACCACAATTGGTGTCAGTTTTTGTTCTAAAGCTTTTTTTAATACGAAACGTGTTTGCGGCATGGTTCCTTCGTAGGCGTCCACGACTAAGGCAACACCATCAACCATTTTCATAATACGTTCCACTTCACCGCCAAAGTCGGCGTGACCTGGTGTATCAAGGATATTAATTGTTGAATCTTTATATTTTACAGCTGTATTTTTCGCTAAGATTGTAATCCCGCGTTCACGTTCTATATCTCCAGAGTCCATCGCACGTTCGTCTACGTGCTCGTTTTCCCGAAAAGTCCCAGAATATCTTAATAGCTGATCCACTAACGTTGTTTTCCCGTGGTCAACGTGTGCAATAATTGCGATATTACGAATATCATTTCTTAATTGCATAAATAGTACGCTCCTCTAACATATCGAATGTAAAACCAATTTATTATATCATATAATGAGGAAATTTGTAAAATTGTTTTTCTTTTCTTTAGGATGTGTTGATTGCTCATGTATTATTATAACAATGTATTTTATATTATCATTTCATGAAGGATTTTCACCAAAATGGCTGGATGACTTAGCAGATATAATTTTACTGTAAGCAGCCGCTATAGAAATATACTGCGTTTCCAGAGACTTGTCTTTAGCTCCCTTTAAAGAAGCCTTGCTAATTGCGGGACCACAGGCGCAGACCAAAGTATAGTCATATTTATGCCTGCGGCGGAAAAAGAAAATCGCTTTTTCTGCGGAGATTTACACTGGGGCTGCGATAAAAAAGACCTCTTCCACGCTCAATCAGGCAAAGAAAGAAGTCTTTTTATCATTCATTAAGATTTTATTTTTTTATTTCCTTTCGGCTTACTAGAAACAGGCAGGCACATGGTAAACTTCGCTCCACCTAATTTTTTCGACTGCCCGGCATATATCTTCCCGTTTGACTGTTCAATAATTGCACGTGCAATCGCCAGTCCCAGTCCCGTTTCTCCGCCTTTTCCTTTGATAAACCGGTGGAATATTTTATCCAAATCTTCTTCGGTAATCCCTTTTCCGTCATCCTCTATATCAAAGAAAATCATATTTTTTTTCTTATATACATGGATAGAAATCTCTTTATTGGCATACCTGATTGCATTAAATACCACATTGGAAACAGCTCGCAGGAGCTTTTCTTCATCTGCATGTATCGTTATGGAGCCGTCCACCTTCTGATGAAGGTCCAATTTATTTTCATTGACGATTGGCAATGCTTTGCTCACAATCCCGTCCACAAAAGCCTGCACATCGATTTCTGTCTCCTCGTACACATCCGGCTGAGAGTCCAATTTGGCAAGTAAAATCATTTCATTGATGATTTTCTTAAGCCTGTTTACCTCTGTGACCATGACATCCAGCCCTTTCTCGGTATCTTTTTCATCAAAAATACCATCACGGATTCCTTCTGCGTAGCCTTGGATTGTCATCAATGGTGTTTTCAGCTCATGGCTCGCATTTTGAAAAAAGGTCTGCTGCGATTTCATATATTGCTCTAATGTCTGTGACATCTCGTAGACACTCTGTTCCACTTCTTTTATTTCTCCGCTGGCTCGGATCCGCTTCATCTGGTCAAATTGGCGGTTTTCCACCTTCTTCAATTCTTTCTTCAGCAAGGATAATGGTGTTACCAATTTATTCGTCATATAATAGCTTAAAATGACTGCCGCCAGAGCTCCAATTAAAAATACCCACGCTAATCGGAAGAAAAAGTTTTGCTGCACGGCTCGTAAATCGTTGATGGGTGTTAATAAAATCAATTCCATCCCGGACTGCTCCGGAGAAAATATAATTCGTTGCGTTACGAAACGGTCATTTCCATGCTGCCACAGTGTTTCTTCGTTGTCCTCAAAATTATTTTCCTGAAAAAACTCATTCACAACCGAAATAGACATGGTCGAAAATAAAACTGTATCTAAGTTCCGGTCATATAAGAAAAGCTGCAATTCTTGATCCTTCAAGAAGTCATCAATATTTCGATATTCACTTGCATCATCATACTGTTCCGATAGAAAACTGATAAGTAATTCTCCTGTTTCTGCAAGCTGACGCTGTTCATCCTGGATGAGCACATCTAATACCAGCGAGTAAATAACCAGGCCCGCAGTGGTCATAATAACAAGCAGCAGCGCTGTAAAAGCAGCATTTAGTTGCGATTGTAATTTCATTATTATGCTTCCTCATCTTTTCTCAAACGATAGCCGAATCCCCATACTGTCTCAAGGGGAATATGCTCCATCTTTTTCCGAATCCGTTTCATTAAATCATCTACCGCACGGTCACTCCCAAAATAATCATCGCCCCATACCTTTACCAGCAATTCTTCACGAGAAAAAGCACGATTAGGGTTCTCTGCTAAAAGGAGCAGCATATCATATTCTTTTGCAGTTGTTTCATATTCGATTCCTTCAAAAAATACTCTCCGTTCATTTTTATACACAAGGAGCTGATCTACTTTTACCCGATCGTCCGGTTCTTTATATTCCGAAGACTTTGGCTGCACCCGTTTGAACAGCCTTTTCATTCGGGCAATCAGTTCTCTCGGGCTGAATGGCTTGGTTAAATAATCATCACTGCCCAGCTCCAGACCTAAAATTTTATCGATTTCCTCATCTTTCGCTGAAATAATAATAATGGGAACATCGCTTTCATTACGAATTTTCCTGCAAAATTCATAACCATCCATCCCCGGGAGCATAATATCTAATACCCACATATCCGGTGGATTATTTTCCCATAATGTCCAGCCGTCTTCTGCATTGTCCAGAACAGTTATCTGATACCCTTCTTTTTTTAAATAAGCAACAACAATATCTTGTATGTTTTTATCATCTTCTACTAAACCAATATGGTATGACATGTATTTCCCACCTCTTTCATCCTGTACTAAATTGTAGTTTATCAACTGCGGATTTGGCAAGATGCCGCTTCGGCAGACTCCAGCAATAAAACGAAACTTTATTCAGAGGGAGTTTTACGGACGATTCTCCGTGATAAAGCAATATACTTGATTTTTTTCAGGCGTTTTCACGTTTATTAAAAAAAACAAATCGGGTAATTCTAATATAGGAAGAAAGAATATCCCCATTTTCAACAATCTTTCATTCTATACTATTTATTTTTACATGAACACCCTGCTTCTGACAAACGGGATTTAAGATTACACAGTTTTTACACAATTATACCAAAGGATTTCCCATGGTCGGTACTATAATAAAATTAAATCAAATAACTTGGAGGTGCTTTACAATGAGCAACAACGATTATGAAAATGAAAGAAATGAAAATGTATCGGGTGACCTTGAAAAGAATGATGAGCCTTTGACTGATGAAGCATCGACAATTGATAATAATAGATCAGAGCAAAATAGAACAACCGATGAAAAGCAGCAAACATATGTCGCTTCATCAGAAACCAATCCGCCAAAGCAAAAAAAATCGAAAGGCTGGTTCCGCGGTTTTTTTAGCGGAGCAATTGGAGGAATTATTTCTTCCGTACTTGTTGTCCTGCTCTTAGGAAATCAATTGCTGCCGGCTTCGGAGGGCATAATGGATTCCTCTGGAGGAGAAACTGCGTCATCCAGTGCCTCTTCAGAATCTATTATCCCTACGATAGCTTCTGATGATGCAGACGTTTCTGCTGATATTTCAGAAGTTTCCCAAGCTGTTGTCGGCGTTATTAATATGCAGCAGCAAAATTTATGGGAGGACAGCCAAGAAGCTGGTACTGGTTCAGGAATCATCTATAAAAAAGAAGATGGAAAAGCGTATGTTATCACAAATAACCATGTTGTAGAAGGCGCAGAACAGCTTCAAGTAGCTTTGAATGAAGAACATCAGGTAGATGCCACTGTACTTGGAACAGATGCATTAACAGACTTAGCTGTGCTTGAAATTGATGGAGAGCATGTTGATACAGTTGCAAATTTAGGATCCAGTGAAGATATTGAAGTAGGAGAAACGGTTATGGCAATCGGTAACCCGCTTGGTATGGACTTTAATAACAGTGTAACAAGAGGTATCATCAGCGGTTTAAATCGTAATGTTGAAGTAGATACAAACGGAGACGGCGCTCCGGATTGGGTAACAGAAGTACTGCAAACAGATGCAGCAATCAACCCTGGTAACAGTGGCGGCGCATTAGTTAATGCAGACGGTGATGTGATTGGCATCAACTCCATGAAAATTGCTCAAAGCCAAGTAGAAGGCATCGGTTTTGCCATTCCTATTGACGAAGCCTTGCCAGTTGTTGAAAAACTGGAAACAGACGGTGAAGTTTCCCGTCCATTAATCGGTATTTCTACAGCGCCATTAAGCCAGGTTCCGCCTCAATACCAGCAAGAAATCGAGCTTCCTGAAGATGTAGAAGGCGGCATGGTCATTGCAAATGTTCAATCTGGTTCACCAGCAGACAATGCGAACCTGCAACAATTTGACGTCATTACAAAAATAAATGGGAATCCAGTCACTTCCATTATCGAGCTTCGCAAAGAGCTTTTTGATCAAGGGCAGGCTGGAGAACATGTAGAAATCGAATTTGCACGTGATGGAGAACTGCATTCCATTACATTAAAAATGGATGAATTAAAAGCCAACCAACCAGAAGCAAATCAATAAACAGCATAAAGGAACACTTTCTTCAACGAGGAGTGATCTCACTGAATGCGGGTATAAGAATTACTAAGCTATCTATAGCAACGGAAAAAGCAGACTGTTGAATATCAGCAGCCTGCTTTTTCTATACACAGAAGGAAATATTAGGAGAATAAACCTATTTTCCCCTACCGATTCCCTGAAAAATCGTATATAATTAACTTTCAAAGCAAGATTTATCTTGCTGAATTATTGGAAAAGGAAGTGATTTTTTGATTTGCCCAGCATGTAATCAGGAAACGGAGGAAGGAAAGTTTTGTACAAAATGTGGTTCACCGCTGCATCCACAAGAAAAAACAGCAACAGAGGATCCATCTAAAGAAAATACTCCTGAGGTACATACAGAGACATCACAACAGGAAAATGCATCCACTGCAGAAACATCACAGCAATTCAATGCAACACTTGAAAAAGTAAAAACAGGTTCAAATCAATATTGGAGTTATTTTATTACCCGGATTAAAAATCCGAATGTCGCTTTTAAGGATAATGAACAGCACTTGATTAATTCGATTGTTACAGCAATTATCCTTACGCTGGCTGCCACTTTATTCTGTTATGGATTAATTAACTCTTTATTTAATGACGCGATGGCTGCAGCATCTTTTAGTGACGATTCCTTAAGTAATTATCTGCCTATTTTTTCTACTATTTTGAAAGGGATGCTTATTTTTATTATTCTTTTCTTTACTGGACTAATTGCAAATTTTATTACGTTTAAATTGGCAAAGCATCCCATGTCTTTTACAAAACAATTCACCCGTTTTACTGGAACACTTGTACCATTCACTGGATTTTTTGTTGTAATAGCTCTATTATCCCTGCTTGGAATCGCTAAAATCAATGTTATGGAACTTGGTTTGTGGATGCTTCAACTAGAAGGGGGATCATCCGGGAATTTTCCATGGGGGCTGGCTTTTGGAATGTTCATTGTTACTGTTCTGTTTACTTTTGTAATTTACATTAATCCAGTTATTCATATGTTATATGCGCTTATCCAAGAAAAAAACAAGCAAAGCTTTTATTTCACCGTCATATCATTAGCAATTACCATCGCTATCATTACAATACTGCAGCACTTTTTTATTTTAGATATCTTAGTAAGCATATTGGAATCCATTGAGTATATGGGTGTATTTTAATAAATATCCAGATGTAAACATGCAGTCTCAAAAATCCGGACAAATTGACTTTCAGAAGCAGGGTCACGTCCGGATTTTTTTGTGAATTACTCTTCTTCGCTATCCAATTCATCCTCATACGCCTCATGATTAGGCATCACGCCTGTATACTTGCCTTCTATATCAGCAGCCAAAAAATCTTCCACCTCTATATCATCAGAGCTCTCTTCCCCATCTTCCGGCACCCCTGCACCGTCATGATAATCCGGAGTATAGCTGGATGTTCCATATTGCTGGACATCCTCCCAACTATTTTCTCCGCCATCTTCTCTTACTTTAAATACTTCTTTTGGCGGTGTCTCTCCATGAAATGTCCGCTGTTTTTCATGTTCGGCGCAGCAATCTGCAGTCGGTAATGCCTCCAAACGCTCTGGTTCAATATTTTCACCGCACACCTTGCAAATTCCATAGGTTCCTTCTTCCATCGCATGAATGGAATTATTTATTTCTTCTAATTCTGATTCCGCATGTCGCTGCAGAGCACTGTCTTTTTCTCTTTCAAAAAGCTCCGTTCCTGTATCAGCAGGATGATTATCATAATTGGATAATTCACCTAACACCTCTTGGCTAAATTCATATTTCATTTCTGTTTTTTGATTTATTCGTTCAATTAACTCCTCTTGTCTCGCAAGCAGCCGCTGCTTTAGCCTTACCGTATCTACTCTCATCGTTATCCTCCCCTTCTATCTATATTTATTTAGGATTGAAGTTTCGTTTTATACTATATGTAAATGGAAAAATTCGATGCAAGGCAATCGTTGCCAAGTATATTTTAACGAGTGAAAAGAATTTATTGGAAATTCAGCTGTTTTTTCTTAATAATTATTTGCGTTTTTTGAATTTTCATGACAAGATTTAGATACAACATTTATACAAAGGAGAGAGACAATGATAACGGCATCAACGGCTACTATCGGTTTTATTGGTTTAGGTGTAATGGGGAAAAGCATGGTAAAAAATCTAATGGAAGCAGGCTACAAGCTTAATGTTTACACAAGAACAAAATCAAAGGCAGAAGAGTTACTGGAGCTTGGAGCTGCCTGGCATGATACACAAGCCAGCTTGGCAAAAGCAAGTGATGTCATTATTACAATGGTTGGTTATCCAGAAGACGTGGAAAAAGTGTATTTTGGAGATGAAGGTATTTTAAACCATGCAAATAAAGGGGCTTATGTCATTGACATGACGACATCTAAGCCAAGCTTAGCAATCGAAATTTATGAAGAAGCAAAAAAAGCAGGTTTGACCGCTTTAGATGCTCCTGTCTCTGGAGGGGATATCGGCGCAAAAAATGGCACATTGGCTATTATGACCGGCGGAGATAAAGAAGCTTATGATGAAATTGCACCTATCTTTCGTGTCCTGGGAGAAAGAATTACCTTACTTGGACCTGCAGGAGCTGGGCAGCATACTAAAATGGCAAATCAAATTGCGATTGCGACCAATATGATTGGGGTCAGTGAATCCATTATCTATGCAAAAAAAGCAGGTTTAGATGCGGAGGAAGTACTCGCCACTATTTCTACCGGAGCTGCGGCCAGCTTCTCCTTATCCAACTTAGGTAAGAGAATGCTTGAACGGGATTATGAGCCCGGTTTCTATGTAAAGCATTTTATCAAGGACATGGAAATAGCTTTAGAATCAGCTCATAATATGGGAATGCCAGCACCTGGACTGGAATTGGCATTAAAGCTTTATAAAGAATTAGCTGACATGGGCGAAGCTGACAGCGGCACCCAAGCATTGATTAAATTGCTTGCATATGAAGCGGAAATGACACTGTAACAAAACTTTTTCCTCAGAAAAAACCTCGAATGTTTCTAGAAAACATTCGAGGTTTTTTAGCTGGCTTATCCAGCGTTTTATATCATTCGAATTAAAGACGAACAACGTTTGCAGCTTGCGGGCCACGGTTGCCTTCTACGATTTCGAATTCAACATCTTGACCTTCTTCAAGAGTTTTGAATCCTTCAGCTTGAATTGCAGAGAAGTGTACAAATACGTCATCTCCGTCTTCACGCTCGATGAAACCAAAACCTTTTTCTGCATTAAACCATTTTACTTTACCAGTCATTATCATGACCTCCTTATACAAGATATGCAAAGTCATTGAAACTTAAATACTTTTACACCGTCTTGAAAAAGAGATCGTAAAGTATTCTTGTAACTCCAATTACCTTTTGCAAGTATTATTTTAACCCCTTTCATAAAAAAATGCAAGTGAATATCGATGAAGATTATTAGACAAAATTCGATGTTTTTCAACGGAAGAAGCGTTTTCATATGACGATAGCGTTCTACACTATAAAATTCATTAATTTTTAAAATTGCTAAAAACAGGAATTATGCATAGTTTTCACCTATGAAAAGTATAAAATACCGCAGCTCTGTATATCTATTCTTAAATGAATAGAGCTCCCTTTAACAGTTTTATAAAGGGAGCTCAGGTAAAAAACGTACCGTTATTTTTCGCAATTAATGTTCTTATAAAATATCCAGACTTACTACAATTGCCAGCAGCAGCTGAATCAATAACTGAATATTAATAGCAATATCAATATCGGTAGTAGTGATATTTACATTTTTCGATTTTTCAACAATAGTTTTTTGACGGTTGCTTTGTTTCGTTTTCATCACTTGTTCTAAATCCTGGAAAACAGCCTTTGCCTTGTCTGAATCAGCCAATGTAATGCTGAGCACCACAGCAATAGCTACTTCAATCCCTACCTGTAAACTGATTGCTGCTTGCGTATCTGTCGTTGTTACTGTAACTCCCTCAGAGTCTTTAATGATAATCCATTCCTCAGAGGATTGCTTCGTTATATTCTTTTGTTTGGCTGCTTCCTCTACTTCTGCCTGGTTGTTTCGTTCGTCATCACAATAATCTAGGGCTCTCCACTCTTTTTTGTGCATCATGTTCGTCTACACTCCTTTCTATACCAAATTTGGATTACAGAATATCAATCATGATTACCAAAGCGATGAGGATTTGTAAAAGCAGCTGAATATTAACAGAAATATCTGTGTCGGTTGTTGTCACAGTTGCATCTTTTGTATTATAGATAAATATTTTTTGTTTATTTACCTGGCTGGCACTGATTGTTTGCATTAATTCTTGTTCTACCGCTTCCTCATCTCCAGAATCAGCAATGGATAAACGGATAACAATGGAAATAGCTAATTGCAGTGCTGCTTGTAAGGATGCGCCGATTTGCGTATCTGTTGAATTCACATTAATATTACAGGATTCTTTAACCCAGATAACCTCTGCAGATTCTTGTTCCATATACGAAAATTCATCTGCAGTTTGAACAACACTCGCCTCGCCAAAATTCGGGCTGAAGGAATTATCATAATAAGCCGGTGCGTATTGATTATCTTTTGTGTCACAGGCATTTTCTTCAGGTTGACATGCATAATCGTTTCCATATAAGTCATCGTGGAAACGGTTGGTCCCTTCTGTTTTACTTCTGTAGACAGACATCGATTAACACTCCTTTCTTAAAGTTCTAAATTAATTTATGGTATTGATAACTATACTTCCTGTACACCAGCACAAAGAACACGGAAAATAACAAAATCACCTAGTCCAATTTTTAGGGAATATGCAATGCTGCCGTTTTGGGAAAGCAGCACAAAAAATGTGAAGAAATCATATATTTCCTTCACATTTTAGATAGAAATTATTCTGCTTTAGACTCATTCTTCTTTTCCTGAAACTCCTCTACCTGCGCTTTTAAATCCGTCACCATTTCTTTTAACATTTCACGCTGTTTTTCAGAAAGGTTATTTTTCACTTCTTCTGGTTTAATCCCGTTCTTACGGAAAATACTGTCTACCATTACCTCAACCACTTTATTGGACATCATTGGGTCTTTAGATGATTCGCTCATTATTTCATCTCCTTCCTTCATAGATACTCCATCTTATGGAGAAAAAGTTCAGATTGACTATGCTCACGTCTACAGCGAGATAAATAATGAGAGGCGCGTTTGTCTTATGGACTGGAATCAAGCAATAAAACATGCTAAAATAAAGAATTGCAAGACGAAAAATGAATAAACGAAACCAGACTCATTTGTATCTTGCAAATATAAATGAACAGGTGGTAAACCAAATGGAAACAAATCAAGAATATCGCGTTTTACTTTATTACAATTATGTGCATATTGAGGATCCGGAAGCATTTGCGGCTGAGCATCTTAAATATTGCAACGAGCTTGGGCTAAAAGGACGTATTTTAGTAGCTGAAGAAGGCATTAACGGAACTGTTTCAGGGACAGTGGAACAGACAAATGCCTATATGGAGCATATGCATGCAGATTCTCGCTTTGAAGATATGACATTCAAAGTAGATGCTCATGATAAGCATGCTTTCAAAAAAATGCATGTCCGTCCCAGAAACGAATTAGTTACACTGCGTTTAGAAGATGATATTAACCCGTTAGAAACAACCGGAAAATATTTGGAACCGAAAGAATTCTATGAAGCATTACAGGACGAAGATACCATCGTATTGGATGCCCGCAATGATTATGAATATGATTTGGGACATTTCCGCGGCGCAATCCGCCCAGATATCAAGACATTCCGTGAACTGCCCGAGTGGGTCCAAGAAAACAAAGAAATGCTTGAAGATAAAAAAATCGTAACATATTGCACAGGCGGCATTCGCTGTGAGAAATTCAGCGGCTGGCTGAAGGATGAAGGCTTTGATGATGTAGGTCAATTACATGGCGGCATTGTTACTTACGGAAAGGATCCGGAAGTTCAAGGCGAGTTATGGGATGGACAGCTGTATGTATTTGACGAGCGTATCAGCGTTCCTGTTAACCAAAAAGAACATGTCATCATTGGCAAGGATTACTTTGACGGAGAGCCTTGTGAGCGTTATGTAAACTGTGCAAATCCAGAGTGTAATCGACAAATGCTTGCTTCTGAGGAAAATGAACATAAATACTTACGCGGATGCACGCATGAATGCCGGGTGACACCACGTAACCTTTATGTGAAAGAACATGATTTATCCACAGAAGAAGTGAAAGCCCGCTTAGCAGCGATTGGGGAAACACTTCCAGAAACAACAACGGTTTAATCATATAGATATGAAAACAGGCTGGAGAATTTAGATTCCCCAGCCTGTTTCTTATTTCTGATAAGTAATTGTCCATTCCCTATCTGACTTCTTCATCTCTACACCAATATAACCTTCTTCAATCAGCTTCTCTTGCCCGTCAATATCGTTCATATTTATCTCCGTTTGATTTTCCGCCCTGATTTCTTTTAATTTTAAATCATTACAATAAACATAGCGCAGCTTTCCGCCATACTTCTCTTTTACTTTATAAATGCGCATCCCCAGTGCAAATTTATCTTTCATGCTTGGAATATTTCCGGGAGCTACTGTAGCTAAGACATAACGGAAAAGTGAAGTATCTAATTGATTCATAATGAATCGGCCCATTTGGGTTTGTAAATGGTTGCCCCGGTAATTTGGATGTACATTGGAAATCTCTGAATAAATGATTTCTGCAAATTCTTCTTCTGTCAAGCCGATATCGCTTCCTAGCCCTTCTTCATCAGCAGCTGGATTCAGAAAAGCCCGGAAAGCAATCAGCCTGTCTTGATGAAAGATACCGACCATCAGCGGCTCTCCCTCTAATATCGTCCGAAATTCACTTTCATCCAGCGTCTCCAGCCTTTTTTTATCCTCTAAAGCTTCATAAACAATCGTTTGCAATTCTAAAATATCGGGTAAATCCGTAGTAGTGAGATAACGTAAATAAGCATTTTTTTCATCCGTCTTTAATGGAATATCTTTTATTATTTTAGTCACAAATAAACGCCCTTTCTTGCTATAATACAATTGGAATTATTTTTAATGCATGTACATCTTATCATTTTTTTCGAGGTGAAGTAATATGACAACTATCTATGATTTTTCAGCAAAAACAATGGAAGGCGAAGAGAAATCGCTGTCAGATTATGAAGGGAAAGTACTGCTCATCGTAAACACTGCAAGCAAATGCGGCTTCACCCCTCAGTTTGAAGGCTTACAAAGACTATATGAAAAGTATAAAGATCAGAATTTTGAAGTACTCGGTTTTCCTTGTAATCAATTTGGTCATCAAGATCCAGGAGCAGACGAAGAAATTAATCAATTTTGCCAGTTGAACTACGGGGTTACATTTCAAATGTTTTCCAAAGTCGACGTAAAAGGAAAAAATGTGCATCCGCTTTTTGATTTTTTAACGACCGAGCAAAAAGGGATATTAGGCGAACAGATCAAATGGAATTTTACGAAATTCCTCGTTGATACGGATGGAAAAGTTGCAAAACGATTTGGTCCGCAAAAAAATCCGGATACGATGGAAAAGGATATCGAAGCACTTCTTAAATCGGAAAACAGCGGAGAAGGATAACATCCTTCTCCGCTGTTTTCTAACTAGTTAGACCAAAGCCTGCGCTTTATTTTTATTAAATTCTTCTTTCATTGCTTTCAAAGCTTCTTCATTTGTTAATAAATCATAGCCTGTTTTTGCTAGAGAGAGCGCTCCTTCGTACAAAGCCAAGTGCCCGTCTTCTG
The DNA here is from genome assembly GCF_000821065.1 of Oceanobacillus oncorhynchi. Lineage (GTDB taxonomy): Bacteria > Bacillota > Bacilli > Bacillales > Amphibacillaceae > Oceanobacillus > Oceanobacillus oncorhynchi. The sequence goes on along the minus strand of NZ_CDGG01000001.1, from coordinate 2,361,126 downwards.
TAATCGTCTGGTCAGCAAATTCTTTCGTATGCCCAATCAACCCTTCTTTGTTTAAGCCGATATAAGGGTGGATTGCCGGAACGACCTGGCTGACATTTCCCATATCAATGGAGCCATAGCTTTCCTTTGAACCGTGCACAGGTAGTCTGCTTGTTTCTTTTAAATTTGCTGTAAATAGATCGGATAACACTTTATTTGTTGTCATATCATCGTAGCTTAATTCATAATTGGATATCTCTAATGTTGCTCCTGTCATGGAAGCGGCGCCTTCAGCAATATTTTTCACCTTTTCCACAACCTCATTCAGGTAAGAGCGATCCGCTGCGCGGACATAGAATTGAGCAACTGCTTTATCAGGCACCACATTGGCAGCCTCTCCTCCTTCAGGAATGACGCCATGAATACGGACATCTGATTTCACATGCTGTCTTAATGCGTTAATGCCATTAAATAATTGCAGTACGCTATCTAATGCATTAATTCCTTCTTCCGGAGCAGCTGCAGCATGTGCTGTTTTTCCATGATATTCAAACTGGATCGCATCCATTGCCAAGGAATCACCGCTCTCCTGCGAAACATCACTGGGATGTAAAATCATCGCAGCATCTACCCCTTCAAATACACCCTGCTCACTCATCGGCACTTTTGCTCCGTTTGTCTCTTCAGCAGGCGTACCGAATACATGAACGGTTCCGCCAATTTCATCGATCAGCTTGCTTAATACCACGCCTGCTCCGACACTCATGGTTCCAATTAAATTATGTCCACAGCCATGTCCGATTCCTGGAAGCGCATCATACTCAGCTAAGTATGCAATCTGAGGACCAGGCTTTCCGCTTGAATAGGTCGCTTTAAATGCAGTATCACGGCCAACAATTCCTTTTTCTACGTCAAATTGATGTACTGTTAAATAATCTGTTAACCGCTTCATTGATTCAAATTCTTGATCTCCCAACTCTGGATGATTAAAAATTGTATCGCTTAAATCTGTTAAATCATGTATCACTTTATCTAATTCATTTTTTAAATTTGCTTTCATTATTATTCCCTCACTCAATGTATATATATAAATCAACATGTATATTTATAACACATATTGCATGACGATTCAACAAATGAGCACTATTCCTGCACAGTCTCTCCGAAGAAGCTAGAGCGTATTCTTAACTATCAGAGAGTATTTGGTATCATATAGCTGTTAATAACTGCTATATATCCTAGATGCAGCGTTATCCCGTCTTACGAAGGATAATCGCCTTATAGCCCATTTGAATATATTGAAACATTTCTGTAACATAAAACGAAACTTCATTCAGTGGGAGTTTTTGTTCTTCTCCCACTGAATGTTAGTTGAGTGATTCAGGGAGTTAGCGTCCGTTATCTCCCGCCTAAATAAATTTATTTTTACGCTTTATTTTGAGGCGGGAGTTTTACGGACGGTTCTCCGTGATAAAACAAAACTTCATTCAGCGGGAGGTTTACAGAAGATTCTTCGTGATAAAAAATAATTGACTTATTAAGTTGATAAGTCTTTATTAGAGACAATTTAAAAAGATACATACAAAATGGATTTCTTAAATACAAAAGATGTTTTTTATGATCCGTTAGAACACGATGTATATAGGAGGAAAAGCATATTGAAAATTTTGCAATGGGTTGATAAAGCCTTTATGAAGCTGGAAGAATTTATTCTGAGCTTCGCTATTATACTGATTTCTTTTATGATTATCGGCAATGTTATTGCCAGAGAAGTTTTTAATTCAGGTGCATTTTATTTCGCTTATGAAGTCAGTCAATTTGCAATTGTTATCGCTACATTTATGGGGATTGCTTATGCAGCAAGAAAAGGAAGACATATCAGTATGTCAGCGTTTTATGATTTCGCCCCTTTTAAAGTACGAAAAGTAATGATGATTATCATTAACTTCGTTGCAAGTATCTTTATGTTTATACTTGCATACTTCTCTTACAGCTTTGTAATGTTTGAATATAACACAGGTGCTGTTACTACCTCTCTGGAGCTTCCGAGATATCTAATGGGTGTGTTCATTCCAATTGGCTTCTTAACAGCAGGTATCCAATATTTACGAAACACGTATATCAATTTTACTGCGAAGGCAAAGGATACCGTGTATATAGGGATTGATGCTCCAGATTACAATGATCAGAAAAAAAAGCAGGATATTAAATTAGAAGATATTAATTTGTAAACTGAAAACGTGCAGAAAGGAAAAACTTATGTTAGCGACATTATTATCGATAATGATTGTATTACTATTTTTGAATTTTCCGATGATGATTCCATTAATGTTAGCCCCTGTTGTTGTGATGCTTATCTTTAATCCAAATTTAAATATGGATTTACTGATGGGACAGTTACTAACAGGAATTTCATCTTCTGTTTTACTATGTGTGCCTTTATTTATATTCGCAGCAGATATTATGACTTCGGGGAAAACATCGAATAGATTGTTAGATTTTATCGGTTCCTTTATTGGTCATATTCGCGGTGGTTATGCTGTAACGACTGCAGCTGCGTGCTCCGTATTCGGGGCAATTTCAGGCTCCACCCAAGCAGCCGTGGTAGCAATCGGGCGTCCGATGCGGGACAGAATGCTGAAGGCGGGATATAAAGATTCCAGTGCAATTGCATTAATTATTAACGCAAGCGATGTTGCCCTGCTCATTCCGCCAAGTATCGGCATGATTATTTATGCTCTAGCAGCAGGTTCAGGTGTATCTGTCGGTGATTTATTTATCGCCGGAATTATTCCAGGGATAATGGTTTTTCTCGCTTTTGCCATCTATAGTGTGATTTATGCAAAGGCAAAGGATATTCCGCTTGCTGAGCGCCAGGGCTGGGGAGAACGCTGGAAATTTTTTCGTAAAGCTTTACTTCCTTTAGCCTTTCCAGTAATCATAGTCGGCGGTATTTATACAGGGATATTCAGTCCGGTAGAAGCATCCGGTATTGCGGTACTCTATGCATTTATTCTAGAAGTCTTTATTTTCCGGACCATTCCATTAAAAAAGATTCCGAGTATTGCCCTTTCCACCGGGCTAGTTACATCAGCCGTATTTGTATTGGTAGCCGGCGGTCAATTATTCTCATGGGTGCTTGGGTACGCCAGAATTCCGCAGCAAATATCCGAAGCAGTGTTAGGAACGGATCCAAGTGCTATTTATGTACTTATTGTTGTCAGTATCTTTTTCTTTATAGGCTGTATGTTTGTTGATCCGATTGTTGTGATTCTCGTATTAACACCAATATTTATACCGGCAGCAGAAACTGCAGGAGTAGACCTCATCCACCTTGGAATTATTATTACCTTCCAGGCAGCATTAGGCTCTGCAACACCGCCATTTGGCGTAGATATATTTACCGCTAGTGCGGTATTTAACAAACCATACTTGGAAGTAATTCGAAGTACACCGCCATATATTTTGATTTTATTACTCATTGGTGTGCTATTAATTTTCTTCCCGCAATTATCATTAGTACTTATTAATTAATAAAACAGGTTTATCTCTGTTTTATATATAAAAATTAGGGGGTATTTATTATTTTAAACAAGAGATTTCTATGGATGCTTTCCTCTATTATAGCGCTCAGCTTATTATTAGCAGCGTGCGGAGGAAGCGATGATGGAGAAAGTAATGGAGATACCGGCAATGGAGAATTTGAAGAGCAGTCTTGGCAGTTTGTAACGGAAGAGCTTCAAGGCGAGGTTCAATATGAATACGCCGCGGAATTCGCAAACCGTATCAGCGAAAAAACAGATGGAGCGATTACCGTTGAACCGCTGGAGTTCGGTGCTTTGGGCAGTGAAGTGGATCAAGCCCAATTACTTCAGCAGGGCGGAGTTGAGCTGGCTGTAATGTCTCCAGGCTTCACCGGGAACCAGGTACAAGATGGACAAATCTTCTCTCTGCACTATTTCTTCCCTTCTGATCAAGAGCAGGTACAGGAAGTATTGACAAATAGTGAAGCATTGAATCAGGATTTACGTGCCAAGTATGAAGAACATGGTATTTCTCCGCTATCTTACTGGACAGAAGGAGCAATGGCTTGGTCCAGTAACGCCGGGATTGAATCTCCTGACGACTGGAGCGGTTTAAACATTCGTGTTCAGGAATCACCGCTTATGCGTGAAACATATGCTGCTTATGGAGCAACTGTTCAATCACTAAGCTGGGATGAATTATATACAGCACTGGACCGCGGAACGGTAGATGCACAAGAAAACCCCATTTTCTTTATTCAATCAGCGAGCTTCCATGAAGTACAGAATACCGTTACCGTCTCTAACCATAATAACTATGTTGCCATGACAACAGTGAATACAGATTGGTATAACGGCTTGGATGATAATGTGAAAGAAGTAGTCGACGAAACGGTAGCAGAAATGCAGGATTGGGTATTTGAGGAGCAAACGGCGCAAAACCAAGAGGGTATCAATGCGATTGAAGCAGATACGGATAATCCGACAGAAATCATTGAATTAACAGATGAACAGATTGAAGAATTTAGAGAGGTTGCAGAGCCTGTACATCAATATTATCGTGATGAAGTATCCGATATCGATCAGGATATTTTCGATAAGCTGCAAGAAGAAATTGCGGATGTAATGGGTGAGTAATAGAGAACACCCGCTTTTAACTTTATGTAAAAGCGGGTGCTTATTATTTCTTACACAAACAGGCTGAGATTTGTCTCACCTGTTTATTTATGATTAATATGCTCTGGCCCAGTAAACTAATTCTTTTGCTTTTTTACCACAGCATACACATGTTTCCGATACGCTTTCCGGTTCAAATGGGATACAGCGGGAGGTTGCGGATGTTTCTTCTTTAATCTGTTCTTCACAAGCAACATCTCCACACCACATTGCTTTGACAAATCCGCCTTTTTCGATTTCTGTTTTAAATTCATCCATATCCTTCGCAGTATGTGTCATCTCTACACGATGTTCCAGCGCACGTTTATAAAGGTTTGCCTGTACTTCATCCAATAAGGCAGCCAGACGCTCTTCTACATCGGTTAAGGCGACAAATTCTTTTTCTCCCGTATCACGGCGGACAAGAACAACCTGTTCCTTCTCAATATCCTTTGGCCCCATTTCGATACGGACCGGAATACCCTTCATTTCATATTCATTAAATTTCCAGCCCGGCATTTTATCACTGCCGTCAATGTCCACGCGGGCAATACCAGCCAATTGGTCGCGTAACGCATAAGCTTTATCGAGAACCCCTTCTTTATGCTGCGCGATTGGTACAATCATTGCCTGTGTCGGCGCAATCTTTGGAGGCACTACTAATCCGCGGTTGTCTCCGTGTACCATAATTAATGCACCCATAATCCGGGTAGATAATCCCCAGGAAGTTTGATGCACAAATTGGCTTTCACCGTTTTCATCCAGGTACGTAATGTCAAATGCTTCTGCAAATCCGGAACCAAAATGATGAGAAGTACCGGATTGCAAGGCTTTTCCATCATGCATCAACGCTTCAATCGTTAACGTGAATTCAGCTCCAGCAAATTTTTCTTTATCTGTTTTCTTTCCTTTTAGAACAGGAATTGCTAGATAGTCTTCCACCAGCTTGGCATAAATTTCAAGCATCCGATTTGTTTCTTCTGTCGCATCGGCATCTGTCGCATGCGCTGTGTGGCCCTCCTGCCAATGAAATTCAGAAGAACGCAGGAACGGGCGTGTTGTTTTTTCCCAGCGAACCACGTTAGACCATTGATTATACAGCTTTGGCAAATCACGATAAGAATGGATATTTTTTGAGTAATAATCACAGAAAAGCACCTCAGAGGTTGGACGCACGGCGATACGTTCTGTTAATTCCTCATCTCCGCCATGGGTTACCCAGGCAACCTCGGGAGCAAATCCTTCTACATGATCCTTCTCTTTTTGCAGTAAGCTTTCAGGAATAAAAAGCGGGAAGGCCACATTGGTGTGCCCTGTTACTTTAAACATACGATCTAATTCATCTTTGATATTTTCCCAAATTGCATAGCCATATGGCTTGATAATCATCGTTCCGCGAACCTGACCGTAGTCCACAAGCTCCGCCTGCTTGACGACGTCTGTATACCATTGTGCGAAATCATTCTCCATCGCTGTAATTTTTTCTACAAATTGCTTATTCTTCTTACCCAAAAGTAAGCACCTCTTTCTTATTTTGCTCTTCTATTATTTGAAATTTCCATGTAAACGCAAAAAATCCTCCATCCAAAAAAAGGGACCGAGGTTTAGTGGTGGTACCACCCTTGTTTATATATAAGCTGCCATCTATTATTTTATAGACGCGTCCAGCATATATATACACTTTATTGGATAACGGTCCAAAACCGCGCCAATTTCAGAGCAGAACTCCTTATATGGCGAACTCAGAAGGCAGGTTCCCTTGTCTGTCTAAGAAAAAGTCTCAGCATTCTTTTTCTCTCTGTGTTAGACATTTACAACGTACTATTCTCCGTCAACATTTCAACTATGCTTTTAATATATAGTTCTCACTGATGAAAGTCAAGAAGCTGACGATTTTTTTCATATATGCTGTCCAGTTAAAACCAAATTGCAATGAAGAACCAGGCAATCATTATTAGCTGCAATACTACTTTCGCAACCGATCCGCCTAAAAACCCTAAAAAAGAACCAATCGACGCGCGGATTGCTTCTTTTGCTGTCCTGCGCTGTATCATTTCAATAGCAAGAACCGTAAAAAATGGCACATAAATAATTCCAAATGGCGGTGTAATAAATGATCCGACAATAACAGCAACTGCAGCTCCTCTTTCGCCTGCCTTACTCCCGCCAAATTTTTTCACAAAATAACTGTTGGCGATAATATCCGCTACAAAAAGAATAACTGTGATAACTATCATTCCTGTCCAAAACCACCAGGTCAGGGAGTCACTGTTTATAAAGAAATAATAGACTAAAAATCCGCCCCAAATCGCGATAACTGATGGAATCATTGGGAAAATAATTCCTAGAAAGCTTGCGATAAATAATAGGATAATGATAATCCATAATAAAATATCCAATTCGTCCACGCTCCTTCTTAAAAAACTTCCTTTTTAAATCCTTCTCTTTAAGCACTCTTTTTAAACATACTGGATAGCCTGGTCTCTTCTTTTAATAGAATACGGCGATAATTTTCCATATGTTTGTATATACATAGCAATGTTAAAAAGATCACTACCAGCGCAGGTCCATTCCCAAAGAAATAATAGGTTGTAATTAAAAAGGAAAGATACATAAACAGCACACCAATAACAAGGTAGTCCGTTGCAAAGGTAAAGAATAATAAGATAGCAATTCCAATTAATGCAACCCGCCAATCAATGGCAATTAGTGCGCCTACTAACGATGCCGTGCCCTTCCCGCCACTGAATTTCATCGTAATTGGATAATTATGACCAATGATAACACATAAAGCCGTCAAATAAATAGATAGCGAAATTCTCTCAGCCGACATTCCCGCTTCATTTAAAATAAAGAGAACAAGCAAAATGGCAAGTGTCGCTTTAAAAATATCGATAAGCGCAACAACAATCCCATATTTCCAGCCTAGCAGAATCGTTGTATTCGATGCTCCGGCATTCTTTACGCCTTCCCCCTTAATATCCCGCTTTTTTATCTTGCCAACGATTTGCGATCCATGAATACAGCCAAAAATATAGCCAATCAAACAGCTGATGAGGTAATAATACATTGTTTTCCCTCCATTTCTGTCAAGTTTATCTCATTATATGTCTAGATCAGCGAAGAAATCAATTTGCAAAACTGCCAGATTTCGCTAACTGTTCAATCCTTCACCAAAAGCCCGTACATGTTATGATAGAACTAGAGATTCTTTTTAAAGGAGCCCAAAATATCGAATGAAAGCTTTAAAGCATTTTACGCTTTCTTGGATTGCCATTATTCTTTTTATAGGTTTGCTGTTCTGGCTTTACGAGCAGACAACCCCTTCTTATGAAAGAGTGGATGGAGAAGAAACAGTATCAGAACTTCATCCCGATGTCCAAGAAGCGGTGGATACGTTAATTGATCGTGCGGATGATATAGATATAGAGGTCGTTATTACAGATGGTCTGCGTACAGAGGAAGAGCAGGAAACACTGTACGCCAGAGGCAGAGAAAATGAAGAAGATATTGTTACCCATGCCAGAGCCGGGGAAAGCTATCATAATTATGGGCTGGCTGTCGATTATGCGATTCGTAATCATGATGGAGAGGTTATTTGGGATATCCATTATGATGGGAATAACAATGGAGAGTCTGATTGGTTTGAAGTTGCAGACATTGCAAAGGAATTAGGTTTTGAATGGGGCGGAGATTTTAATAGCTTTACAGATTACCCGCATCTGCAAATGACATTTGGTTTGAGCATTTCTGAGTTGCAGCAGGGATACCGTCCTCCTGTTGGAGAAGAATAAGATGGTCTGATTTATTATATTCGAATATATTTCACAAAAAGAAATGCAGGCAGAAAAAAAGTTTCTGCCTGCATTTCTTTTTATCATCCTATTTTAAAACAGACGAAGTTCCTTGATTTCGCTCTTGGTTTTATCAGTTCCTAAATCATATAATTTGCGGTAGAGGGCAATCAAATCTCCCTCGTAATTATCTCGTTTGGCATCGACAGGCTGTTCATCAAATGGTTTTCCTACGAATTTAACGGCATCCTTTGCATTTTTTTCTTTTCTGGCAAATAAAACTTCCACTTCTTTTACCTCTTCCGGTGTCGCATATATTTCATACTCAATTCCGTTTTCAGGTAGCGAAAGCTCTCGGATTTCCTCCGTATCCACTGTTACATAGTATTTCTTTCGTGCCATCTTTGGAAACCTCCTTTATAAAAATATTACCTATTTTGGGAGGTCTAAAACTTCTCTATTAGATTAGGAAAAAATATGGCTTGGATTACCGTCTGTTCTTCACAGCAGGAGATGCCCCTTTAAAACAGACAATACAGCCCGTTTTATTCCGCAATATATTGCGAGGCTTCCTCCCCGGAAGCCTCTGTAAATGCAGAAAAAGAACGATATTCTTCACCCTTCCAAATCCAGATGCCTTCTTCTTCTGATTCTCTATAATAAATATTTTCAATCAAACGATTATCTTTGTTTTCCTGAAAGAAATTCGCAATAAAAATACGCGATGGACCGGCAGTGAATTCATTTTCCTTTATTTCATTATCATGCACATTATACTGCACCAGAAGCTGGCCGCCGTCTAAGTCTTTCGTATCGTTTTGATACAGGATATTCTTCGTAATCAGCGTATCACGAGTGCCGCCTCTCTCTTCATCATAGCCGCCAATAGCAATTCCGGTATAATGATTATTTGAAATCAGATTATCTATAATTTGTATACCTTCCGCATATTTCCCGGCATGTTCCGAAGTAGCTTCAATACCTATATCATTCTCATATAATTCATTTTTCTTAATCAGAATATCTTTTCCGCCATCTACATAAATAGCCGCCGCACTATACTCGCCATCGTACGCCGGATTTGTAGAAGAGGAAATATGGTGGACTGTATTATTTTGGACCGTCCCATTACGGACATAATCCGCAGCGGGATTATTGGCAACACCTTCATATCCTATCAGATCGATTCCAATATTATCACTGAACTGAACTATATTCCCATCTACCGTAAACCCGTCAATATCTCCATTTAATACAATCGATTCACTGGTACCCAGCTTCAAATCCTCAACGATATTATCTATGATATTTATATCTTTCATTGAATCCGTACCATATACCGCAATCCCGTGTCCGTTCCCTTCCTCATGCCACGTTTTTATTCCTTTGACAAAGTTGTCTCTCACTGTAATATGGCTGCTGGAACCGCTGATGAAAAGCCCCATTACCGTTTCATCCATTGCATCTGTCGTTACATTTTGGATAGTCAATCCTTCTATATTTATGTAATTTTTATCCTCCAGAACAACAAGTGCACGGTTTCCATCCACAGTATTCAAACTCTCGCCGTCCATAATAACTTCTTCCCCTTCAAACGCTTGAAAGGAGATTGGCTTGTGCCTCGTGCCGCTGTGCTGGACGATCAGCGGCTCCTTATACGTCCCTTCCCGAATATATACAGTAGCGCCCGCCTCCGCTTCCGAGCTGGCTTTAGCAATTGTCTGAAAGGGAGACTCCAATGTACCTTCATTTTGATCGTTTCCATCCATTGCTACATAAATTACTTGGTTTGTAGAATACAGCGAACAGACAGTAAATAAAACACCGGCAGCTGCACATGCTGCAATCATAAATAATCCCATACTCTTCATGGCTTTCTCCTAGATAACCTTATTTCTTTTCTTCTTTCTGATTCTCCTCATTGCCGTTACCGTCACTATTCTTCTTCTCCTCTTCACCAGGAAGCGGATCTATTTTATGCTTATAGCCATACCCTTTTGATAATGTAACCAAGGATAAAATAATAACCATTGCAACCACAATGACCGAAACAGCAATTACTGCGATATAGGACCCCATAATATACCTCCATCATCTTTTCTTATATTCTATCCTATTAAACTATGCATGCCTTTTCAATTAATTTCTATTTTGCTGTAAGTTACTGCGCCTCCAATATAAGAAACCACTTACTCCCCTTTGCTTGTACCATATTGGGACTTAGTATAAACTCTAGTATGTATGTTATTAAAGTTTATCACGGAGAATCACTCGGAAATCTCTTTATGATAGAAGTTTCTTTTTTAGTAAGTTGAAATAAAAAATGCGTGCAAAGGAGCAATACAATAATGCCAGAACCTATCGTTACCTATCAAAATGTTCATAAATCCTTTGGGAATGTGGAGATATTGAAGGGGATTGATTTAGATATATATCCAGGTGAAAAAGTCGCTGTCATTGGTCCAAGCGGATCAGGGAAAACAACAATTATCCGGATGCTGATGACATTAGAGCAGCCAACATCTGGAGACATTATCGTAGACGGCCGCAATTTGTGGAAAATGGAGAAGAACGGAAAATGGATGCATGCGAATGAAAATCATCTGCGCTCTATTCGCGGTGAGATTGGAATGGTATTTCAGCATTTCAATCTATTTCCGCATATGACGATTTTAGAAAATTGTATGACAGCGCCTATGCATGTGAAAAACGAAGTAAAAAACGAAGTAAAAAAGCGCTCGATAGAAATGCTGGAGCGTGTAGGACTCGGGAGTAAACTGGATAATTATCCAAGTCAGCTTTCAGGCGGACAAAAACAGCGGGTAGCCATGGCCCGTGCCCTTGTGATGCGTCCTAAAATCATGTTATTTGATGAGGTTACCTCTGCACTTGACCCGGAGCTGGTCGGAGAGGTGCTAAATGTTATTCGTGATATTGCAGAAAATGATGATATGGCGATGGTTCTTGTCACGCATGAAATGAACTTCGCCCTGGATATAGCGGATAAGGTACTCTTTTTAGATGAAGGGGTTATCGCAGAGCAAGGTGCAGCAAGTGAGGTCATCGAGCATTCAGAGAACCCTCGTGTTCAATCCTTTTTGCAGCGTTTTAGAGGGTGAGCGAAAAATATTTAATCCTCCCCAGCCATGTTTAGCTTCGGCTGAGGTTTTTATAGATATTTTATGTTTCTGGTTAAACGGGTTCAAATGGGTTACCTATCAATATTTTAATTTTGAAGTTTCACTTATAATTTAAAGGAAAAATATTCCGTAAAGGCAATAATATAAGAGGAAAAGGCTCTTAGGGGAGCAAAGGATTTCGTATATTACGAATGTATTAAAAAAACCAGCCGGATTGACTGGTTTTTTCCTGTTATGCAAAATAAGAATTTATGAAACTTCCTCTCCTTCATCAGGAAGCTTTCAATAACTCCGACTGATGTTTTTCTTCATATTTTCGCGCCCAGCGGACAAGCAGATACGCAAATGGTGTATCAACCGCTGCAACGGTAAACTTCCAAATATATTGCGAGACAATCATTCCCAGTAAAACAGATGTCGGGACAACGCCCCAAAAAGCAATCGTAATAAATAGGACGGTATCAAAGAGCTGGCTCGTCATCGTTGATAAATTATTACGCAGCCACAGCTTTTTCCTTCCATGCCGCTGTTTTAACGTATGAAAAATGGAAACATCCAGGTGCTGGCTGACAAAATAAGAAACCAGGCTTGCTAAAATTATCCGGAAGCTCCCATTAAAAATCTCTTCAAAGGCAGCCTGTGATTGGAAATCGGCAGCCGGCGGAAGCTGAATGGAAATATAAATAAATACCATGGCAAGCACCTGTGTGAGAAAACCAGCCTGGACCGTTCTCCGAGCTGCCTTTTTTCCATAAACTTCCCCAATGACATCCGTCATCAAATAAGTAATCACATATACAATCGCTGCAGCGGGCAATACAATACTTCCCATTTCAAATAATTTAACCGACAAAATATTCGATAATAATAATAGGCCGACAAAAACGGCAGTGAAATAAATATACATTCTCCTGTTCCCTTCTCTTCAAAGGTGCAAGGATCTTAGTTTCCCTCTATCGATTATCAATCTTTTCCGGATACATATCATGCTGCATTAACCGGTTTTCTGCCATCTTTTCAAATTTTGTCCCCGCTTTTCCATAATTGCAATACGGGTCGATGGAAATACCTCCGCGGGGCGTAAACTTTCCTCTTACTTCAATATAACGCGGATCCATCAGCTCAATTAAATCGTTCATAATAATATTGACACAGTCCTCATGGAAGTCACCATGATTCCGGAAACTGAATAAATATAATTTTAAAGACTTACTCTCTACCATTTTGATATCTGGAATATAGCTGATATAAATCGTCCCAAAATCCGGCTGATTCGTTATCGGACAAAGCGTTGTAAATTCCGGACAGTTTAATTTCACAAAATAATCACGTTTTGGATGCTGATTATCAAATGTTTCTAAAATCTCAGGTGTATAATCAAACGCATATTTCGTTTCTTTATTTCCCAGCAATTCAATTCCTTGAAGATCCTTCTCACTTCTTCCTGCCATACTCATCACCTCCTTTAGATATATTACGATAACAGAAATCAGTTATTTTCTATTACCTTGCAGTTCAAAACTTCCTCACATAGAAAAAGCCGTGCTCCCAAGGAACACGGCTTGATAATCGCAAGTTGTCCTTAGTTTTTTATAGAGGGTTTAAGCTAAGAACCTCTGCCTGAAGTTTAAAATAACACTTCATATTATAAGAATAGATAAAAGGCATGTCAAATTTTCTTTTTATCCCAGCCATCCTCTATCACAGCCAGAACCTGTGCCATGAGGCTATCCTTCCACATCCTCGCCAATAATCCGCACTTCCCGCTCTAACTGCACATCAAATTTCTCTTTTACCGTCGCTTGAACAAATTGAATTAAGGAAATATATTCGGAAGCCGTTGCATTTTGTTTATTTACAATAAAACCGGCATGCTTTGTGGAGACTTCTGCTCCGCCAATTTGCTTCCCTTGAAGATTACAGTCTTGGATCAGCTTGCCGGCAAAAAAACCGGGTGGGCGTTTGAACACACTGCCGCAAGACGGGTACTCGAGCGGCTGTTTGGATTCTCTTTTATATGTAAGATCATCCATCATTTCTTTAATTTCTTCTTTGTTCCCGGGCTTTAACGCGAATGTTGCTTCCAACACAATATAACCGTTGTCCGGGATGTTACTTGTGCGATAGCTGAGATCTAATTGCTCTGCTGTTAATGTCAGCAGTTCGCCGTCCTTTGTCGCAACTACCGTACTTTCCAGCGCATCTTTAATTTCTCCGCCATATGCACCTGCATTCATATATAGCGCTCCGCCGACGGAACCTGGAATACCGCAGGCAAACTCTAAACCGGCAAGCTCTTCATTTAAAGCAAAACGGGAAGCATCAATAATTCTTGCTCCGCTCTGAGAGATAACTTTACCTCCTTCTCTCCAAATAGCCGACAGCTGCTGCAGGTTCATAACGATTCCGCGGATGCCGCCATCCTTCACAATCAGATTAGAACCATTTCCAAGCATTGTAAATGGGACATTTTCCTGATTAGCAAAGCGAATAATCGCCTGTACTTCCTCGTAAGTGGACGGAGTAATGTAAAAATCCGCTTTCCCGCCTAATTTCGTATACGTATGTTCTCTAATCGGCTCATTCATTAATACATTCTCTTTTTTCGTATGTTGAATTAATTGATCATAAAGATGATGGTATTTATTCATGCTATCATTCCTTTAATTTGTCAAAAGCTTTTCTCTATTTGACCTTTATATTCTCATTCTTTTCCTACTTTGTTAAAAACAGGCATTCATCTTACTCCAGTTGAGCATTTCCGCATAACTGAAGTAAGATTATTTGATAAATCAATCCTATACCATTGTAGTTGATTCACTTTAATCTTGCCACAAAAAGCTATGAATCAATTTATCAATTTGCATACTTTCGTGCAAGGCACTGTGTGTCAGCTGCGGGTCATCAATAATCGTCTCTTTGAAATTTTGTTCGGGTATCATACTCCTCAGTGCCTTCACACTTTCCGGAACAGCAACGGAATCACCTGTACTGGCAATGCTGTAAACATCCACATCCGCAGGAAACATATTCTGCTGCAGCATATTTATCGCATGCGAATCGGGTTTCAAATCTTCTGCAGCTGCATCTTGATGAATTTCAAAATATCTTTCATTATAAATACCATCAAATGGACTGCCGATGGCTACAAGTTTATTAACAGATGGATAGTCATTCCTTGCATATTCCATCGTATATTTCACAGCAAGAATACCGCCCATAGAATGTCCGACCAGGTTAACTTCCTCCACTCGATAATTTTCCTTTAGATGAAGAAGCACTGCCGCAATCCATTCTGTACTTTCCTCAAAGCTTGCACGATTATCCTCTAAAACAATCTGTACAAACATGGGCGCATATCTCCCGTTATTTAAGTTATAATCGACAATATCTCCGTTCTCTGTCACATAGTAGATAAATCCTTTATTTCCCCATTGGTACGTATTTTCAAAACGGTCAAGCATATGACCAAATGAATTCTCCGTTCCTTTATAACCATGTATAAAAATCGTCGGTGCACCGGTATACTCCTCTGCTTGCGTTTCATCGTTCTGGTAAAAATAAATACCTGTTGCAATGGCGCAGATAACCAGGAGACCCAGGACAATACCTGCAATCTTCTTTCTCATTTATTTCCCTCAATTTCTGTTGTAAATCTAAGTACATCTCATGCTCTGAAGTACATAGCTATTATAACATCCTTCCTTTGCTGGAACACCATTTCTTCTACTTTATGTGTTTATTTTTTTACTTCATTGGCATATTTTTTATCAGGAATTAAAATACAAATTTTAAGAAAATAATGATTGAAAAATAAGTACCTGCAGGAAGCCCTCTGTTCATTCCTCCGCCATGGGTATCTATAAAAAGAAAGCAAATAGAATCTGCTTTTTAAACAGCATTCTATTTGCTTTCAATCATTATTGGGCAATCCGTTCATAATAATATCCCGGCCGATAATCCATTTCTGCTTATAAGTCTTTATTGCCCTCTATTCATAATATGATTAATGATGATGGTCGTCATCTTCATGCTCATGATCGTGGTCATGATCGTGGTCATGATCGCCTTCCTCACCATCTTCATGCTCATGGTCATGATCCTCGCCTTCATGGTCGTCAATCGTAATTTCTGTAACAGGAGACTTGGCAACTGGATTATGATCATCATCGTATAGAACCGCAAGAACTTCCTGTCCATCTACTTCTGCATCACCCATATAAGAATCCCCGTATTGATCTTCTGCTACGGTCCATTCCTCTTCAGCAGAATCACGTATGTACCAGTGCCAATGATCCAAACCTTCCTCTTCTGTTACTGCCTCTAATTTAAAAACATCGCCTGTATGGTAATGGTCGGATAACCCTTCAATTTCGATATTTTCCGGCACATCCTCGAAGGAAACCGCTTCGTCATCATGATCATGGTTATGCTCTTCTTCTTCATGATTTCCTTCTGTCTCTTCCTGGTTGTCTGTCCCTTCATCTTGATTATCTGCTTCTTCATTTCCGGACTGACAGCCAGCTATAAACAGGAAACTAATTAAGCCTAATATAATTCCTAATTGCCAAAACTTCTTCATAGAAACACTCCTTCCATTATGCGTAATGATTACGTTTCGTAATGATTACGATTAAAATTATACATAGATGCCTATTAATGGTCAAGAGATTTTTAAAGTACTATTCTTCATAGACTGGAAAATATGCTGCCATACTATGCTGATTGAAATAATATGATTGCTGCTGTCACTAATCGTTTGGGCAAAAAGTGCTCAGAGACTTGGTTCACCCCTTATAAATAAAAGTCTCAAGTTCTCATAACCAAATATCATGAGAGCTTGAGACTTTTATTTATCCTTTATTTCACAACAAGTACTTTACACGCCGATTGATGAACAATCTGCGTACTGACGCTTCCAAGCAGAAATCTTCCTACTCCTCCAAGTCCGCGGCTTCCTAAAACAATTAAATCTATTTCCTTCTCTTTGGCATATTCAATCACTTTAGAACCTGGATTACGGAAAGAATAATCTATCAAAACTTCTGTTTCACATGCTATTCCATCCGCTTCCAAATCTTTATATATTTCATGAATGGCAGGACGTGCTTCCTCTGCCAAATCGTCCATAAATGCACGGGCAAGGGCTGCATTTACAGTCGGTCCGCCATTGGAAATAACGGTAACCACATGGACAATGGCGTCTTCTGCAAGCTTCACCTGCTCTTTCGCTTCTTCTACTGCTTTTTTACTAAGGTCGGATCCGTCATAAGCTACTAATATATTCATACTCATCCCTATTCCTCCCTAACTCGTATTGTCTTCCTATTATTATCGTAACACATTTCCTTTAAAACGTTTACAAATTCATAAAAGTGTTGAAAAAGCGTCATTAATTTACACAGTGTAACTGACTGTAAGAATCCCGCCTCATAAATGAAGAATTATGGTGTCTCTTTACGGAAGTTCTAACAGTCAGCAACGACCAATTGATTCTATTAGCAGCAACCCCCGCTGAATTGCATTTTTATTTTATAGAGTGATATTGTACCTTATCTCCATTCATACTGCATATATAAGAAAAACCGCAATCTGTTAATATCTCTTTAGCCTCTTCAAAATGAGCAGCAATCTCTTCCGGACGGTGCGCATCAGAACCTAATGTGATAATTTCTCCGCCAAGCTTACGGTATAATCGCAATAAATTTTTACTTGGCAGCGGTGCATTCATACCATATTTATAGCCGGATGTGTTTAATTCGATTCCCTTGCCTTCTGAAATAACCAGTTTTAATATTTCTTCCATAATATCCTGCGGCACATGTTCCCAGCCCCCAGATGCATATCTGCTGACTAAATCAAGATGACCTAAAATATGATAGTTTTTAAAATTTTTCAGGCATTCATAGTACTCTTCAAAATAAATACGATATGCTTCATCTACGGTTCTATCTTCAAAAAATTCACCGGAATGCAAATCCTGTTTATTTGCCGAATGCATGGAACAAATAATAAATTCCGGCTCTAACTGATTAATAAAATCGGATGTCTCCTGAAGCACATGCGGCTGCACCCCTACCTCAATCCCTTTACGGATTTGGATTCGATCCTGATATTTCTCCCGCAACCCTTCTAATTTTTTTTGATAAGCTTCTTTATCGAAGCTAAACTCCCATTCCTTATCCGGATAATCCACATCTAAATGCTCTGTAAACGCAATTTCCTTCATCCCTTTGTTTATCGCTTCCTGAATCATCTCCTCCATCTCTGCATCGCAATCTGCCGAAAAGCTTGAGTGCATATGAAAATCATACATAAAAGTTATGCTCCTTTCATTGACTTTTTTTCTGAACATTACTATAATACTAAATAACTTTAATTAGATAAAGCATTAAATTGATAAAGCGTTGAATGCGGAGGAGAATTTTTATGAGAAATAAACAACTGCTTCATACCATGTTCTACCCGAAACAATTTTCAAAAAAACGTCATGTTATCCATACATTAACCGGCCGCTTTTCTAAATTTGGATATCAGCAGGTGGAGACACCCGTTTTTGAAAATTATGATTTATATAACGATGTTCAAGGGACCGTCAATACAGCCGATATGCTGAAGCTGATCGACCCATCTGGAAAAGTGCTCGTACTGCGGCCGGATGCAACCATCCCGATTGCCAGACATTATACCAATTTGCAGGAGGAAGTAGCAACCGGACGCCTCTCCTATGTGCTGGATATTTTCCGTTCCACGACAGAAGAACGCTCCCGCACACAAGCAGGTGTAGAGCTATTTGGAGAACGTACGCCGGAAGCTGATGCAGAGCTGATTGCATTAGCTGTAACCAGCTTAAAAGAATTAGAGATTCCTTCTTTTAAAATAGAAATTGGTCATGCTGCTTTTTATAAAGAATTATTACGCGAGGCTGACCTGGACGCCATGCAGCAGAAAGAACTGGATCAATATATTCAGTCGAAAAACATCTCGGAGATTGTTCCCTTTTTAAAAGACTTGGGACTGGAGGCTGCCTTAATTGAAAAGCTTCGTAAAATTCCAATGTTATACGGAGATGCAAGCTTTGTTATCGATGAAGCGGAGAATATTATCTCATCAGACAAGATGCGTGAAGAACTGGACTATGTATCAAGAGTGTACCAGCTTCTCCAGGATTATCAGGTGGATTCCTATATTTCGATCAACCTTGGCCTGATCAACCATATGAATTATTATTCCGGCATTATCTTTCAGGGCTTTGCGGAGGGGCTTGGCCAGCCCATTATGATGGGAGGACGCTATGATTATTTAACCCGCTCCTTTCATCAGGAAACGCCGGCAATCGGCTTTGCTTTTGAGGTTGATTTGCTTGTTGACCTGCTCCCTGGCATCTTTACAGAAGCTGAGATAATCCAGCTTCGTTATGAAGCTTCTGAACGCCAGCATGCTTTTCAACTCGCCGAATTGTTCCGGGAAGCAAATCAGACAGTCATTGTAAAGGCGTTCGATAAAAAGGAAAATCGCTCTGATTCACCGGAGATACTCGTAAAATCCGAAGAGATAGTATATAGTAAACAAAAAGAAGCAGCAGTGTTTAAGACAAATCAGGAATTACTAGATTGGTATTTTAGAAAGGACGTTAAATGATGCAGCCAGTAACTATCGCTTTAGCCAAAGGCCGCCCTGCAAAGCAATCGATTGATTTACTAGAAGCAGCAGGAATCCATTTTGAAGGGTTTCATGAAAAAACCCGTAAGCTCGTTTTTTTTAATAAAGATAAGACATTACGGTTAATCTTTTTAAAAGGGATGGATGTTCCGATTTATGTTGAAAAAGGCGCTGCGGATATCGGGATTGTCGGCAGAGATAATATTATTGAAACAGAAGCAGATGTTTATGAAATTCTTGATTTAGGGATTGGAAAATGTAAATTCTCTGTCGCCGGAAAAAAAGGAGTCTCTCTTCCTGATAATCAGTCGTTAACGATTGGCACCAAATATCCGAATATTGCCAAGAAATTTTTTGACAAACGTAATCAGACAATTGAGACCGTACATCTCAATGGATCCGTTGAGCTGGCGCCATTAATTGGACTTGCGGATTACATCGTTGATATTGTCGAGACAGGAAACACCCTGCATGAAAATGGATTAGAGGTATTAGCAGATATCGAAACCATCAGTACAAAATTTATTGTGAATAAAGCAAGCTTCGTAACACGTTCAAAAGAAATTCAAGATGTACTAAAAAAATTGGAACAGGTTGTGAGTGAGAAAAATGCAAATTCTCCGTTATGAAACATATAAACAAAATGCAGTAAATACTGAAAAAGCAACACAGCTGATGCAGCGAAATTTAGATGAGCAGGTTTTGGAAATTATCCGTGCTGTACAGGAGCACGGTGATGAAGCAGCACTTGCATATAGTAAAAAATTTGATAAAGCTGATTTATCCTCCTTGCTCGTTTCTGATGAGGAATGGAATATTGCCTTTGATAAAGTAAAATCTGAACAGCCAGCTCTCTTTCAAGCATTAACAGAAGCTGCGGAAAACATTCGCCAGTACCAGCGACGAACCAAAGAAGAAGGTTTTCAGTTCAGCCCGCAGCCCGGCATTCGTCTTGGTCAAAAAATAACCCCACTGGAGCGTGTCGGAGTCTACGTTCCCGGAGGAAAAGCAAGCTATCCTTCCACGGTATTAATGGATGTGATTCCAGCTGTCGTTGCCGGTGTCGAGCAGGTTGTGATTACAACCCCTCCCCGCCCCGACGGAACGATTGATCCTGTTGTACTGACAGCAGCAAAAATCGCCGGTGCGGATCAGGTATTCAAAATTGGCGGCGCTCAGGCTGTTGCTGCTCTGGCCTATGGAACAGAGAGTCTCCCTAAAGCTGACAAAATCGTTGGACCCGGGAATGCATTTGTCGCCCGTGCGAAAAAATGGGTGTTTGGCGATGTTGCCATTGATATGATTGCAGGTCCAAGTGAGATTTGTGCCTTTGCTGATAATACCGTCCCTCCTTCCTACGTTGCCGCTGATTTATTATCCCAGGCGGAACATGCAGAGGATGCTGCCTCAATTTGTGTGACAACAGATGCTGCTTATGCAGAGAAAGTACAAAAAGAGGTTGAGCGGCAAATTCCTTTACTGGAGCGGGCAGCTATTATCCGTGAATCGATTCAGACAAACGGAAAAATTATTATCTGCGAGGATGAAGCACAAGCAATCGAATTAATTAACACGATTGCTCCGGAGCATCTGCAATTAATGGGAAATAATGCGGAAGAACAAGTGGAGAAAATTAAGCATGCTGGAGCTATTTTTATCGGTCCGTATTCCAGCGAACCTTTAGGTGACTATTTTGCTGGCCCTAACCATACGCTGCCGACAAATGGGACCGCTCGCTTTTCCTCCCCGCTCGGTGTGTATGACTTCATGAAAAAATCGAGCACCATTCATTATTCAAAGGAACGGCTGCTGGATTATGCTGATACCATTATCACAATTGCTGAAGCGGAAGGCCTGACCGGGCATGCCAATGCAATTCGAATTCGAAAGGAGAACAACGATGCGTCAAGCTGAAAAAGAACGGCAAACCAAAGAAACGAATATATCCCTTGCTCTTAACGTAGATGGAGAAGGAAAATCAGAATTAAAAACAGGGGTCGGCTTTTTAGATCATATGCTGACTCTCTTTACCAAACACGGCGGATTAGATTTGCAGGTCGCATGTGACGGAGATTTAGAGGTAGACCAGCATCATACGGTAGAAGACATCGGCATTGTGCTTGGTCAGGCATTTAATGAAGCATTAGGAACAAAGGAAAGCATTAAACGCTATGCAACAGCAACAACACCAATGGATGAATCTCTTTCCTCCATTTCCATCGATATCAGCGGCCGCTCCTTTTTAGTTTATCGTGTAGACGGGTTAAAGGACAAAGTCGGGAATTTCGATACCGAATTAGTGGAAGAGTTTCTGATTGGCTTCACCAGCCATGCCAAGGTGACCCTTCATGTGGAAGTTTTATACGGAACCAATACACATCATATGATTGAATCCATCTTCAAAGGATTGGGCAGAGCAATTCGTGAAGCGGTATCCATTGACCCGACCATAAAGGGTGTTCCTTCTACGAAAGGAAGCCTATAAGATTAAAAGGAGGCTGGGATATGATTGCCATTATTGACTACGGTGCAGGAAATATTAAAAGCCTGCAATTTGCATTAGATAAATTAGGGAAAAACTCTAAATTGACCATGGATCCGGAAGAAATCCATCAGGCGGATTCCATTATTCTTCCAGGCGTCGGCGCCTTCAAGGATGCGATGGAAGCATTACAGCGCTACAAATTAGATACGATTTTGAAAAAAGAAGCGGCAAGCGGCAAGCCAATTTTAGGCATCTGTCTTGGGATGCAGCTTTTCTATGAATTCAGCGAAGAAAATGGCGGATGTACAGGACTTGGTCTTCTATCCGGTTCGGTAAAACGTATTTCAGACAGGGTCAAAGTGCCGCATATGGGCTGGAATATCCTGCAATCCAATCAGCCTCAGCGCTTATTACATCAGCTCGGAGAAAATCCATATGTTTATTTCGTCCATTCCTATGCAATTGATGAACTGGAAGAAAAAACATTGGTCGCCAGTGCCGATTATGGCGGACGCGTACCAGCAATCGTGCAGGATAAAAATATAACAGGAATGCAATTTCACCCGGAAAAAAGCGGGGATATCGGTATTGCATTATTGAAAAATTATGAGGAGATGATTTCATGATCATTTTTCCAGCAATTGATGTGAAAGATGGCAACTGTGTCCGCTTAAAGCAGGGCGATTATAATCAGCAGACAACCTATAATGACTCCCCGGTGGACACAGCCAAAAGATGGCAGGAAGCAGGCGGCACCTTCCTCCACATGGTCGATTTAGACGGAGCTAAAACAGGAGACCCCCAAAATAAAGAAATTATCCTTAAAACCATTCAGGCATTATCCATTCCTGTTGAAGTCGGCGGCGGTATCCGCTCCCTGGACACGATTAGAGAGTACGTGGAAGGCGGTGCTGCCCGGGTTATCCTCGGCACCTCTGCAATCACTGATTGGGACATGCTCACTAAAGCAATTCAATTATATGGAGATAAAATCGCAGTTTCTCTCGATGCTCGGAATGGTTATATTGCAACAGATGGCTGGACAAAAAATAGCGATAAAAAAGCTGCTGACCTTGCGAAGGAATTAGAAGCAGCCGGCTTAACAACGATTGTATATACGGATATTTTAAAGGATGGCATGCTGCGCGGACCGAATCTGGAGGAGCTGAAAGCGATGCAGGAAGCAACCAATATGAATATCATTGCTTCCGGCGGGGTTTCCCGAAAAGAGGATGTTGCCAGCCTTCAGGCACTTGACCTTTACGGGGCAATTATTGGAAAAGCGCTATATGATGGTACTATTCAACTGGAAGACGTTGTAGAGGAGGACAATCATGCTCGCTAAACGCATTATCCCCTGTCTGGATGTAGATAAAGGCCGGGTCGTTAAAGGTAAGAAATTTCAGGACATCAAGGACGTTGCTAATCCGGTGGAATTGGCTGCCCGCTATAACCGTGAAGGAGCAGATGAACTTGTTTTTTACGATATTACTGCCTCCAACGAAGAGCGAAACATTTTTCTGGATGTCGTTGAACAAGTTGCACGCGAAATTGCTATCCCTTTTATGGTCGGCGGCGGTATCCGTACCACCCAGGATATTCACAGTGTGCTTCATGCCGGCGCGGATAAAGTTTCGGTAAACAGTGCAGCTGTGCAGCGTCCAGAATTAATTAAGGAGTCCTCTGATAAGTTTGGCAGTCAATGTATCGTGCTCTCGATTGATGCAAAAAGAACAGCAGATGGTGCGTTCCATGTATTTATTAACGGCGGAAGAAAAGATACCGGGATAGATGCAGTGGAATGGGCGAAACGCGGAGAAGTACTCGGGGCAGGCGAGCTGGTTGTCAATGCCATGGATGCAGACGGTGAAAAAAATGGCTATCAAATCGAATTAACCAAGAAAATTGCAGATGCCGTCAATATCCCTGTGATTGCCAGCGGCGGCGCAGGTAAAATAGAGCATTTCTCAGAAGTTTTTGCAGAAGGTATCGATGCTGCACTTGCTGCATCTGTCTTTCATTACGAGGAGATTCCTATTCCGGAATTAAAAGAATATTTATCCTCACAAGGAATACCAATGAGGAGGAAAGCATAATGGAGATTTCAATCAAATACGATGAAAATGGACTCGTTCCGGCTATTGTTCAGGATTACGCAACGGGAAAAGTATTGACTTTAGCTTATATGAACGAGGTTGCTTTAGTAAAAACATTAGAAACCGGGGAAACCTGGTTCTATTCCCGCAGCCGTAAGGAGCTCTGGAATAAAGGGGAAACTTCCGGAAATAAGCAGATAGTCAAAAACATTTCAGTGGATTGTGATCAGGACGCTTTAGTTGTCCAGGTACAGCCGCTTGGCCCTGCCTGCCATAAAGGCACAACGACCTGCTTTGAAACAACCTTATCTGAAACAGAAAAACCGTTATTCTCTATCGTTAATGAGCTGACCGACAAAATCAAAGACCGTAAAGAAAACCCGCAGGAAGGCGCTTATACAACGTACCTGTTTAATAAAGGATTAGATAAGATTCTAAAAAAAATCGGTGAAGAGTCGACGGAGGTCGTTATCGGCGCAAAAAATAATGATAAAGAGGAATTAACCAATGAGCTAGCTGATTTATTGTATCACTCCCTTGTTTTAATGGAGGAGCAAGGCGTAAGTTCCAAAGATATTAAAAAAATATTGAACGAACGCCATATTGAAAAAGAGGGACAGCACCGTGAGTAGATTTTGGAATCCTTTAATCGAACAGCTGGAACCTTATATTCCCGGGGAACAATTAGATGATTCATCCATTATTAAATTAAATACGAATGAAAACCCTTTTCCCCCCTCTCCAAACGTTATTGCAGCGATTGAGGAGGAGGCAAGGACGAAATTGCAGCTTTACCCTTCCCCTGCTGTCGATAATCTCAGAGAGGAAATTGGAGGCTGCTATGGATTAAAAAAAGAACAGGTTTTTATCGGCAATGGTTCCGATGAAGTGCTTGCGCTTAGTTTTATGACTTTTTTTGAACCTGGGAAGGCCATTAAATACCCAGATATCACCTACAGCTTCTACCCTGTATATGCAAAGCTTTATCAGCTGGATGTAGAGGAAGTGGCGTTGGAGGATGATTTCACCATCTCTCCCCCATCACTCTTTAACGCAGAAGGCGGCGTTATTTTTCCCAATCCGAACGCACCGACCAGCTTATACATGGAGCTGGAAGCGATAGAAGAAATCTTAAAAAATAATCCTGATCAGATTGTGATTGTGGATGAAGCATACGTTGACTTTGCTAAAGCATCAGCTGCTTCCCTGATAGACAGCTATCCGAATTTACTTGTTATACAAACCCTGTCTAAATCCCGTTCGCTTGCCGGCCTCCGTGTAGGTATGGCGATGGGTCATAAAGATCTGATTGACGGATTAACGCGGGTAAAAGATTCGTTTAATTCCTATACGATTGACCGGTTAGCCATTGCCGGCGCTATGGAAGCATTCCGGGATACTGCTTATTTTGAAAAAACGAGAAACGAAATTATTAAAACGAGAGAGTACTTTCGGCAGGAATTAGAGAAAAGAGACTTCCATGTCCTTCCTTCTCAAGCCAATTTTGTGCTTGCTTCACCGGCAGGGATAGAGGCTGAGAAACTGTTTATGGAGCTGAAGCAGGCCGGCTTCCTAATCCGCTATTTTAATAAACCAAAGCTGGAAAACTATTTACGGATTTCCATTGGGACAAAGGAACAGATGACGAAGCTATTACACGCTATAGATTACATTATTGAAAAATAAGGTATTTATTTTAACCAAGCAGAATAGGTTCATGGAAAGCCGTTAGAGGAAATCCTCTAATGGCTTTTTATATAGCGAAAATTAAGGTTTATATATTTTTCAGAAGTGTATATATAAAATAAGGAATATTTTTAAATCTGTCCTTATTCCGGTGGCTTGATAAACAATCTATTTTCTATGATTGTTTAAGAATTAACAGATAAAACGAATTCTATTCAAAAAAGGAGAATGATAATGAGCACAAATATTTATGGCAATACACCGCCGCTGTTAGGAGCGAGAAATCTGACAAACCAAAAGAATCCTGATACCGATGTACTAATCTATGGCGTACCTTGGGAAGGCGCCTGTACATGGGGAGATTATACGGGCTGTGAGCTTGGTCCAAAGCAAATTCGTTTATCCTCTGCCAGATACAGTACATATCTGCCGGAATTAGACCATATCAATGTAGAAGACCATCTAAGTTTAGGCGATGTCGGCGATGTCAGCATCGTTCCTCATGATGTACCGGAAACCATGAATCGAATTGAGGACTTTGCAGAAAATCTGTGGAAAAGCGGGAAGTTTCTAGTCGGACTTGGCGGAGACCACGGTATTACTTATCCGATTGTAAAAGGCCTGACCAACACAGGCAAAAAAGTAGGTATTATTCACCTTGATTCCCATTATGATAATATGCCGCATCATGAAGGAGATAAGTTCGCCAGAAGCACCCCTTTTATGCGCTTATATGAAACGGAAGGTGTACGTAACGAAAGCTTGATTCATACAGGAATCAAAGGCCCGCGTAATAAACCGGAAACAGGCAAGCATGCAAATGAAGCCGGCGCTGTAACGATAACCATCAATGACATCCGCGAGCAAAGTGATTTAAAGAAATATGCAAATGAAATCTATAAGATGGCTTCCAAGGACGTTGATGTTGTTTATTTGACGATTTGCAGTGATGTGCTTGATTTTGCTTTCAATCCGGGCGGACCAGTGGACGGAAATGGATTGACTTCCTATGAGCTTCTGACAATGATTTATGAATTTGCTAAACGCGGCCTTTGCGGGATGGATTTTGTAGAGGTCTATCCGCAGCAGGATTTCAATCAAAATTCAGCACATTTTGTATCGACAGCCGTGCTGTATGTATTGGCCGGTCATGTTCATGGCGGGCAAGCCAAGTAAGCAGGAAAAGGGAGCTTCCCCTTCCTGCTTATCATACAAAGGAGGCGTTTTACTTGGCGCAATCAAAATTAGTTGAGAAGCTCAAAATCATTGGACCGGGTGCTATCATTACGGCATCTTTTATCGGCCCCGGTACAGTAACGACTGCGACAAGAGCAGGGGCAGGATTTGGTTTTGCTTTATTATGGGCAGTTATTTTCTCCATTATAGCGACGATTTTTTTGCAGGAAATGGTAGCCAGAATTGGAATTGTAACAAAACAGGGCTTAGGAGAAAACATTCGTGAATTATTCCAGAATCAAATTCTAAAATTCGCATCCGTATGGATTGTCCTTATTGCGGTTTGTGTAGGCTGTGCCGCATACATAAGCGGAGATTTATTAGGAACCTCTCTAGGTGTTTCTTACTTAACCGGCATCTCTGAAAATTATGTTGCGCCAATTATCGGAATTATTATTTTAATGCTCAATTTACTTGGCGGTTATAAATTTATTGAAAAAGTCATGATTTTTTTAATCGTTATTATGAGTATCACCTTTATTACCACGATGTTTGTCGCCGGACCTGACGTTCTCCACGTTCTTGACGGAGCATTTATTCCATCGATTCCAGACGGATCTATTCTGATGATTATTGCTTTAATTGGTACTACCGTTGTTCCCTATAACTTCTTTATTCATGCTTCTACAGTGAGTGAGAAATGGAACAATGTAAAGGATTTAAAAGCAGTAAGAACAGATACCATCCTTTCCATTACAGTGGGCGGTATTATTACCGCAGCAATATTAATTACAGCTGGTGCATTAATCCAAGGTACAGAGGTGACAAGCGTGGTACAGCTTGCTTCCCCATTAGAGCCCCTGATGGGAGATTTAGCTCCAATATTTGTTAGTATCGGTCTCTTTGCAGCCGGTTTTTCATCTGCTATTGCTTCTCCTATGGGCGCTGCGGTGACTGTAAGCAGCTTTATGAGATGGGAAGGCGGATTTGCTAATAAGAAATATAAAACGGTCTTTAGTGTCGTCATTATTTTAGGAATTATCACTTCTGCAATTGGTTTTGAACCTCTAGAAGTATTGCTTGTCGCACAAGCATTAAATGGAATCATCCTGCCGCTTATTGCAGTTTTCATCATGGTAGTTGTGAACAGGAAAAATGCAATGGGGAAATACGTAAATCCATTATGGTTAAATATCATTGGCGGTCTGGTTACTGCGGTTGTTTTCTTTCTCGGTACGTACAGTTTAGTAGATGCTATCAGCAGCTTTTTATAAGAAAAAAAGGAAGTGCTCTCCCTTTGGAGAATCACTTCCTTTTTTATTCATGAGATTTTTTTCTTCTGTAAAGGTTCATCCTGTCTGGTATCAGGCAATCATTCGCCGACCCTGACGATCCTTCCCAGAAAAAATTCTCTCTGCTGCTTTCTAAAAATAAATTGCTTCATCTTTAGAAAGTTTTAAATTTGTTCCTCTATCTCAGCAGATTCTTTTAATTCATCTACTTTATTGGTATAAGCTTCCTGCTGTTTGTTCTGGATAACCATTTGTTCCACATCATCTCTAATTTCATCCAGGTCTTGCATTTCCTGGTCACCCATTTGTGCAGATAACTGATCATACATTTCCTGCACTTCTTCATCTGTTACTTCTGTATCTACTTCTTCTTCCATATATTGCTGTGTTGCTAAATCAAATCTGAGCTGCTGTGCAAATTGTTCTTCTGTTAAATTTAACTGCTCCAGTGATTGTTGAAAGCCTTCTTCTCCGCCGCTTTCTTTCGCCGCATCTACTTCTTCTTGCACTTCTTCATCGCTTACCTCGATACCGGCATCTTCTGCTTCTTGCATAATAAGCTCTTGTTCTACAAGATAATCAATCGTTTGATCCTGTACTGCTTCTAAATCTGAAACATCCTGACCGTATTGAGCAGACATTGATTTTACTAGAGAATAAGCTGCGTTATACGCTGCTCCATTCACTTCTTCTCCATTTACAACAACAACTGGTTCCTCTTTATCTAAAAATTCATCATCAGAGAATTCTACCGGATCCGGCTCTTGCGGTGCGGCTTGCTCTTCTCCCTGTTCTTGCTGCTCTTGTCCTTGTTCAGCGCCTTCTTGCTCGCCTTCGTTATCATCATTTCCGCATGCTGCTAGAAGCATGGTGATTATCATCAATATTGTTAGTGACAGTTTCTTCATTGAAACATCCCTCGCTTTTTTGATTTGTCATGTTCCATTCAATCATACATGCTTTCCCTGTTTCAAGTTTTCAAGCATTAATTTTTGTTACAGTTCTATAACAGTATGAGTCTGTCTGACTTTTTTTATTCTTTAAAATAAGCAAGAGCAGGATTTTACGCTGCTCTTGCTTAGGTTGACCCGGAAATATAATATGAAGCAGAACCGGTTTTTAATTATTTTTCTTTCCTTTTCTAACTTTTGAAATCAATGGAATGAATAAAGATAATGCCGCTACTGCTAAAATACTGAGAGCAATCGGGTCTTGAAAGAAAATAGACAAACTTCCATTCGATATCGTCATCGATTGACGGAAGGATTGCTCCAGCATTCCTCCCAGGATAAATGCCAATATAAATGGCGGCGCAGGAAATGAAAATAACCGCATTAAAAATCCGATGACGCCAAATAGCAGCAGCATGTATAAATCGAACGTATTGAAGCTGATTGCATAAACGCCAATCATACTAAACATAACAACCAATGAAATCAGCAGCGGTCGGGGCACCATTAATATCTTTGCTATGTAAGGAATTAACGGTAAATTCAGTATAAGCAAAAAGATATTGCCAATATACATACTGACGATGACCCCCCAAAATATATCAGGCTGATCGGTCATCAATAGTGGTCCAGGCTGTACGCCCAGTACTAAGAAAGCGCCTAATAATACAGCTGTTGTTCCAGATCCAGGAATCCCCAAGCTTAACAGCGGTACAAATGCGCCGCTGGTTGCAGCATTATTGGATGTTTCCGGAGCGGCTAATCCTTTGACAGAACCCTTTCCAAATTCTTCTGGATTTTTAGAGATTCTTTTTTCCGTAATATAGGAAATAAATGATGCAATCGTTGCTCCTGCACCAGGAAGCACTCCCAGGATAAACCCGATAATAGAATGCCTGGACATGGGCCCGGTCATATCCTTCCAATCCTGTTTGCTTAATTTCAAACTGCCGATTTTATGTGCATTTTGAATCGATTTATCTTTTCTATTTAATATCAACGTACACACTTCTGCCAAAGCAAATAACCCAAGCGCAATTACTAAGAAGTCAAGACCGTCTAATAAATTTGTATTTCCAAATGTAAACCGCTGCGTTCCAGATTGAGCATCTATTCCTACCGTGACGACCATAAAACCAGCTACAGCAGAAATTAATGCTTTTATTGTCGAGCCTTCAGATAAGCTCGAAATCGCAGTCAATCCCAACAGCATCAAAGCGAAATAAGCTGCCGGAGAGAAGGAAATAGCCACGCTTGCAAGCATCGGAGCCAGCAGCATAAGCAGCACAACACTCACCGTTCCGCCGACAAACGATGCTATCGCCGCTATCGCTAAAGCTTTCCCTGCTTCTCCGCGCTGCGCCATTGGATATCCGTCAAAGGAAGTAGCTACCGTTCCGGATACACCTGGAGCATTTAATAAAATAGATGATGTAGACCCTCCAAAAATGGCTCCGTAATAAACACCTGCCATCATAATCAATGCAACCGTCGGGTCCATTCCAAATGTAATTGGTATCATCACAGCTATTGCACTAATTGGACCTAAACCAGGC
The DNA here is from genome assembly GCF_000821065.1 of Oceanobacillus oncorhynchi. Taxonomy (GTDB): domain Bacteria; phylum Bacillota; class Bacilli; order Bacillales; family Amphibacillaceae; genus Oceanobacillus; species Oceanobacillus oncorhynchi. Next base: position 2,330,631 of record NZ_CDGG01000001.1, on the reverse strand, counting down.
AGCATCCCGATAAACGTTCCAATAAATACCCCTATCATAACGAAAAAAATACTTTGCAAACTAAATGCTGTTTGTAACCCTGTTAACATTCCTTCCATAGCTCCCATAAAATTTCCCCTCCCTCTTTATAAAGGTAAGATTCCTGATGGTAAAGATATCTGTAATAGCGAAGTAAAAACAAAATAAATAAAAGCCGAAAATGCAATAGAGACAATACCATTAACGATATGGCTTCTATACCCTAAAAACAGCGAACAGAAAAAAATAAAAAGTGCTGATACCAAAATAAACCCGAGTATTTCTAAAAGGAAAATATATATAAATATGAGTGCGCCAACGCCGAGAAGCATCCCGATTTCTTTTTTAGGTATATTTCTTTTTTGTCGCTGCGCTTCTGTCTCATTATCCTTTGAAAAAAATAATAATATTGCTAAAAAGACTAACAGCCACCCCAAGACTTTTGGAATAACATCCGCATCTACCTCCGTATAAGCGTAGGACGGCAGCTGATACGAGAAAATCAAATAGACAATAGCAATAACGAGCAACACCAGACTTACCCGGCTGTTTATTGACTTTAACAATGCAATCACCTCAAATCCAATTAATTGGCGGCAAAGCCAATGAAACAGATGGATACCGAATCATTGGCTTTGCGCATCTTATTCGTTATTTAAACCTAAATCATCTAACAATACTTGCACCTGTTCTTTTTGTTCATCCAAGAATGCCTTGTATTCCTCATGCCCCATGTATTCTTCATCCCAGCCAAACTGGTCGCGAATCTCTGCGAATGCTTCTGAATCACTCAACTCCTTAAATTTATCCTCATAATAAGCAATCGAAGCTTCATCCATTCCTGGAGGTCCAAAGAAGCCTCTCCAGTTAACAAACGTTTCATCAATTCCTTGTTCTATTGCCGTTGGGAAATCCTCGATAACCTCTCCTTCTAATCTTTCAGGAGCAGTAATACCCAGTACTTTAATATTGTCTGCCTTTACTTGCTCTACCGTCTCAGCCATCCCTGTAGAATATACATCGACACTGCCATTCAGCAATTGCGTAAGTGATTCTCCATCTTGCGCAGAAACATATCTGATTTTTGTTATATCTACCCCTGCAGCTTTTGCAATCTGTACAAATTGGATATGATCCATACTTCCCGGAGCTGATTCACCAACAACGGTTACACTTTCCGGATCCTCTTTCATATCCTCGAACAGATCATTTAAATCATCCCATTCCGCATCTTCCCGAACTGCAAATGCGCCATAATCAGCAATTAGATTCGATAGCGGTGTAAAGTCTTCATGACCGTATTCCGATTGCCCATTCAATGGAATCAATATAATCGGCGGGGAGGCAACAAATAACTTATGCGGATCTCCTTCATAATTAGCGATATAGGACCATCCTACAGCTCCGCCGCCGCCAGTTTTATTCACAACACCGATATTCTCTTCAATCATTCCTTCTTCACCCAATACTTTAGCAACCATTCTCGCAGTCGTATCCCAGCCGCCCCCTGCTCCGGCCGGTGCCACAATTTCTATGCTTTCTTCCGGCTCCCAGCTTCCGCCTTCTCCTGAATCACCTGATTCGCCAGCATCTGCATCATCACTGTTTCCACAAGCAGCTAGTACGATAATAAAAAAGAATAAGGCAATAAGTAACAACTTTTTCATTCTTCTTTCTCCCCTTTTATGAATTTATTTTCTGTCTTAAAAACACTATAGAGGATGCATCACATTTATGTAAACGTTTTCAAAATTAATCACAATGATTTCTTTCTGTTTATTTTGTTCATTTCGTTCACGCTATCCATTTGTTTTAAAAAGAAAAAAATTGCAGAGGAAGCTGCCCTGCAATTTTTTTCATATAAACTGCCGTAAAACTTCAGCTTAAGTGAAGTTTTGTTTTATAACCGATAATATCTGCGCTCCGGTCTGCCAACAGCCCCATATGCCAAGTCTGCCTTTATTTCTCCCAAAGAAGTAAGATATTCCAGATAACGCCGGGCTGTTGTGCGGGAAACACCTATGTGCTCTCCCATTTTCTCTGCTGCTACTCCTTCTTTAGTTTGATCAATCTTTTTTTTAATTTTATTTAAGGTTAAAGGATCAATTCCTTTTGGTGTCCGCTGCGCTTCTATTTCTATACTTCCTTTTAACCCAAAATGATTATCTAAAAAATGCTGATTAACCGTCTCCTCATTACTAAAACGCTCATTAAATAACTGGTAGCGTTTAATGGACTCAATGAGCCTCTCCTGTTTAATCGGCTTAATCATATAATCAAAAACACCCTTACGAACTGTCCGCTGAATCATATTTTTTTCGGATGCAGCTGAAATAATAATGGCATCAATTTCTCCTTGGATTTTTCGTAATTCCTCTAAAATCTCCAAGCCTGAAATATCTGGAATATAGAGATCCAGAATTACCAGATCAATTGGATATTTTTCTGCAAATCCAATTGCTTCTTTTCCATTTAATGCTTTGCCAACCAATTTTACATTGTCGAGATGTTCGATGAATTCACTGTGAATCTCAGCGATACGATAATCATCTTCTACTATCAGCGTTTGTATCATACATTCATCACCCCGTCTTTTTCGCCTGTTGCTTGGGAATAAATATGGTGAAAATGGTTCCCTCAGCCAGATTACTTTTGACTTCAATTCTGCCGTTTAGATTTTCAATTGTTTCCTTAACCATAGCTAATCCATACCCGCGCGTTGTTTTATCCTTTGTGGAGAATCTGCGGTGAAAAATACGATGGATATCTTTTTTACCAATTCCAACTCCATTATCAGCTACTTCAAAAATATAGTCATGACCGATATCCGTTGAGAAAAACTGGACCGTTCCGTTTTCTGTCTCTCTCACAGCATCCAGAGCGTTATCAATCACATTGCCTAAAATAGTAATCAAATTTGTCGGTTCAATATAATCTGCCATTTCGGACAGGGAACTATAATCATCAATCAGGAAATTAATTTTTAACTCGGAGGCTTTCCCTATCTTTCCTAATAAAATAGCCTGTATCGTTTTATCGCTGATTTGGTCGTATACGATTTTATTTTGCGTTTCTACCGTCTGTGTCTCTTTTTGAATCAATTCAATTGCTTCTTCAAAATTTCCAAGCTGGAGCATCCCTGAAAGTACATAAAGCCGGTTCGTATATTCATGCGTCTGTGCTCTGAGTTCTTCGGAATAACTTCTTACTTCTCCTAAGGTATCAATGATTTCTTTCAATTCTGTTTTATCACGAAAACTTAATACAGCCCCCCTTACTTGGTTCTGATTATAAATGGGAACCATATTAAATATGATATGCCGATCATTTACTTCCACTTGCTTATTACGGCATACTTGTCCGTTTTTAATCAGTGAGGATAATGGAAGCTCGGGCAGAACTTTTGAAATTGGCTGATTAAAAAATGCCTTTTGCTTGCCGCTGAGCAATTTCTCAGCAGATTGGTTCATTAATTGAATGACTCCATCTTCATTAACTGCAATCATTCCCTCGTGAATCGCTGAAAGAATAGCATTCCTCTCACGATACAAAGAAGTTATTTTATGAGGTTCAAATCCCATTAATTGACCGCGAATATTTCGAGTCAGCAGCAGTCCGCCGATTGTTCCCACAAATAGTACAATGACAGAAGGCAGAATTAATTTTTTAATATTTGATAAAATCGTTGCATTAATATCTTTTATCATATATCCGACAGAAACAACACCAACAATGTCACCTTCATAATTCCAGACAGGTGTCTTTCCCCTTAAAGATGGTCCCAGACTTCCTTCTGCGCGCGAAACATAGGATTCACCATCTATAAGCGCCGCATCATTATCGCCTCCTACCATGTTTTTGCCCAGCTTATCCTGATCCGGATGAGAATAACGAATCCCTTCCGTATTTCCGATAACAATAAATTCAGCCCCTGTTAATTTCCTCATTTCTTCAGCGATCGGCTGTATCGTTTCCTCAGGTGATGCTTGTGAAAAACCTTCACGAATGGAAGGTATATTTGCTACCATTTGCGCTGTTTGTAAAGCTTGTTCACCAATTTCCTCCTCCGTCATTTCTACTTCCATATAGCTGTAAAAAGCCGTTAGTAATATGGTTACAAATAAGATTAGTCCAATAATAAGTACAAGAATCTTGGTGAGTAGATTTACTTGGTTTAACCGGTTTATGATTATAATCACCTCCTATGGTAAGCGTTTACTATATTATTTATTATACTACCTTTATTTGTACTATCTACATTTTCTAAAAATTAAAATAAGAAAAGAAAGCATTTTTTACCAAAAAGTTCTATTTATAGAATGTCCCCATAGACAGACCGCACAAAAAATCCTCAAACCTGATGAATGCAATCACATACTGCTTTTAACAAGTTTGAGGATATAAAATATGAATAAACTTAAATTTATTTATCATAACGTCTTTCTCTTTAAGATAATAATTAAAAATGTTAGCCCGCCAGCAATTTCAATAATAATGGAAACGACGCCCTGCGCATTAAATACATGGTTCATAATAAAATATGCACCAGTTAATACCAAGAAACCAATAGCAAGAGCCATAGGAAAAATATATCTGTGGTCATACGTCTGTGCTAACTGATAACTCAACGTTGCAACCAAAAAACCAAAGAAAGTAAGCGGTCCAACTAAAGCCGTTGAGATGGACATTAAAATAGAAACTAGTACAAGAACATAAATGATACTAAATTTATGATTCAATCCTAATGAACTAGAAATCTCTTTTCCGAGCGATAATACATTCAATCGCTTAGAATACGCAAGAAGAAGAACTGCTACGATGATGACAATCGGAATCGCAATCGGAAAATATGCTGCATCCGCATTATTAACAGATCCAAACAGCTTTGCCTGTAAAATATCAAACTCGGAAGGCGCAAGCAGTTTTCTCATAAACGTTGATAAAGACCTTAGTCCTGTTCCAATAATGATACCGACCAAAAGCATAAGTTGTAAATTTCCATACTTTCCGGAAAGTAACCACCCATACAGTATCAAACACATCGCGACCATAATAGCTACTTGAAATAAAAACGATCCAGTACCCATATAACCTATAAATGCCGTGGTACCAAAGAAAAACATGGTACTCGTATGTATTGTGGAGTAAAGTGCTTCAAATCCTAAAAGCGAAGGAGTGATCACCCGATTATTCGTAATCGATTGGAATGCAACGGTCGCCAGACTCTGACAAACTGCAGCAATAATCATGGAAACAATAGCTACCATTCTTCTTTTAGCAACTGGGATAAAGGAAGGGGAGTCTACTGGAACCGGGTTATTATAAACTAAAAGTCCATACGAAGAAAGAATACCTAATCCAATAAGCGTTATCAACAGTATCCAATAACGTCTTTCCTCCTTTTTAGAACGAAAAGCTTTAGATGGTTTATCATTTTTAAGAAGGCTAGAATTCATTTTGACATTTTTTTCATTAGTATATTCCAATTCGTTATCCCAGCCTCCTTCTTCTTAATAAAATAACAATAAATACAACTGCGCCCACCGTTCCAAGTATCAAGGATACAGGTACTTCAAATGGCATGATAACGGTGCGGGATATAATATCAGCGGCGGTTAGAGCCGCCATTCCGGACACACATACCCATGGCAGGTTACTTCTTAAATCATCGCCTCTAAACATGGAAACAATATTTGGTACAATCAAACCTAAAAATGGTAAGTTTCCAATAACAGCGGCAACAATTCCAACTGCAACAGCAATAAGAGCCGTACCAACAAGAACAATTGTATTATAACTTACTCCAAGGCTTTTTGTAACATCCTCCCCTAATCCAGCTAGTGTCAGTCTATTAGCATAGATAAAAATAAGAAAAGTAACTACAACAATCAGCCATAAATATTCATATCTTCCAACCTGAATCGATGCAAAAGAACCTACAAACCAGGTTTCAACACTTTGTGACATTTGAAAAACGAGCCCGACAAACGTGGAAACTGCTGAAATAACTGCGCCAAGCATAATCCCAATAATCGGAACAATTAAAGACGAACGAAGTTTAACTCTTCTCAAAAACAAAAAGAAAACCATCGTTCCTATAAAGGAAAAAATGATTGCTCCAGTCATTCTTTCAACTAAAGATGGTGCGGGAATTAATAAATAAACGAAAACCAACCCCAAGCCTGCCCATTCAATCGTTCCTGTTGTGGTAGGTTCAACTAAACGATTCTGTGTAATAAGCTGCATGACGAGTCCAGACATTGCCATTGCAGCCCCAGTAAGCATGAGTGCAGCTGTCCTTGGGATACGGGTAATGAAAAACATATCCATTCCATCTTCGCGTCCCCGTATGTCATAAACACCGACAGACATGGAAATAACGCCTAAAATAATAACAATGAGGATTGCTAATATAAAAGGCTTTGTCCATATTTTTTGATGATTAGAATGCAGGGGCTGAGAATTCCCAGCCCCAAACATTTTTTGTTTTGTATTTTTAAGCACTATAGTTATACCCCTCTAAATTACTCTGCTAAAGTTTCTGCAAGATCTTCAAATAATTTAGTAAATGTTTGTATAGATTCATTTGTATACGTGTCTGCCGGTGCATAAACGATTTGTCCTTCAGAAACAGCTTTTGTGTTTTGAAGAGCAGGTGCATTATCGATTACATCTTGAGCAGGACTTGCTTCTTCTTCAGATGATACAGCAGCATCACGGTCCATGACGAAAAGCCAATCAGGATCGGTTTCTGCAATAGCCTCAACAGAAACATCATCACCTTGGTGATCTGCAGAAGCTTGATCAATTTCTAACGCCGGTGTCCAATCGAAAATATCATATAATGGGCCCCAAACCCGGCCGGAATGAGGAGCTGCAAAATTAATATCTCCTCCAGATACTATAACACTCATGATTGTATCTGTCCCGTTATAAGCTGATTTAGCATCTTCAATGGATTGTTCAAAATCAGCTATTAATTGTTCAGCTTCTTCGTTTTTATCAAAAATTTGTCCAAGAGAGATTGTAATATCTTTAAATCCGTTCTCTAAATTTTCTCCGGGGGTGTCAGCTTCCTCAGAAACATCAAAATTAAGATCAATAACTGCTGCATCTGGCACTAATTCTTTTATATCTTCATAAAATCCTCCAAACCTTTGGCCCACAATAACAAGATCAGGATCTGCAGCTGCGATAAGTTCAAGGTTTGGTTCACGATGGTTTCCTATATTTTCAATTGATTCATCACTTGCATAAGGTATATCCTCAGGTATTAAATCTCTTGGAGCAGCAGCTAATTCAACTCCCCAATCAGATAATGTTTCAAACGTTCTATTATCTAAAGCTACCACGTTCTCTGGATTTACTGGAACTTCAACGGTTCCGTGAGCATCCGTAATTTCAACCGTTGCATCTTCAGAAGAACCCTCCGTTTCAGCAGACTCATTTCCTTGGTCATCGGCTTCTTCGTTTTCACTGCCTGAATCGGAGCAAGCAGCCAACACCAAAGCAAAAATTGCGAATATTGCTATAATAAACGTTGACTTAAAAAAGTTTGATTTTCTCATTTCTCCTACCTCTTCCCCTATGTATATTTTTTTGATGAGCAGACTATTGGATTGATTAAATCAATACCCGCATTATATTTTGCGCTTGATTTAAAAAAATAATTCCTGTTTTACTATAGTGCATTGATATAACCTAACACATTGATAATGATAATCAATCTCAATTAGCTTGTTTAAAGTATATCAAATAAAAAAACATTGTCAACTGTATTTTTTAATCTTATCTCTTGTACGATTATCACCAATTAAAAATTCCATTATTCTCGTTTTATTCTCAACTGCAATTGCGACAATCCAGATGAGAATAATTACTTAAACAATGGAAAGAAACCGCTTAAACACGATTTTCATGAGAATGTGAAACTATTTGGTTGAAAAACGATGTTTCAACATCATCGACATGCGTACTCCTGACAAAAGGAGTACGCATGGATCAAATCAATCGTTTTCAAGCAGCTGCACCTGCTCAAGTTAAGTTATACTAGCAAAGATATATTCATTGAGAAAGCATAAGGTTTGGACATTTTTAAGAAAGCAATTATTGGATTTACCCATCATATATAGGGTTTAAACAATTAGCCGCTTTTACTTATATGTGAGTCAAAGTATACACAAAAACGACAGCCGTTTTGCATATGGACCGGAATATGCATATCATAGATTTCGTTTAATGCTTCTGAATTAATGATTTCATGTGTCGGACCGTTTTTTACCAGGCGCCCCTCTTTTAAAGCTACAATCTGATCTGAATAAACCGAAGCAAAGTTAATATCATGCAATACAATCACAACTGTTTTCCCCAGCTCATCGACAAGCTTGCGTAATATTTTCATAATCTGTACAGAATGCTTCATATCCAAATTATTCAACGGCTCATCCAATAAAATATATTCCGTGTCTTGGGCAATAACCATGGAAATAAACGCACGTTGCTTTTGACCGCCAGACAGCTCATCTAAGAATTTATGCTGGATATCTGTTAAATTCAAATATTCAATGGCTTGATCGACAATCCGATTATCTTCTTCATTTAAACGGCCTTTCGAATAAGGATAACGGCCAAAGGATACTAATTGGCGAATCGTCAGTTTCACAGTGAAAAAATTCGCTTGTCTTAAAATGGCAATGCGCTTCGCAAATTCATTTGATTTCATATTCTTTACATTGTTTTGGTCCAGTAATACATCTCCTGTGTCTGCATCAAGCAAACGGCTTACCATGGAAAGCAGCGTTGATTTCCCTGCACCGTTTGGTCCGATAAACGATGTAATTTTATTAGGCTGAATTTGAACCGATATATCATTTACGATAGATTTATTCCCATATTTCTTTGTCAATCCTTTAATATCAATCATGTCATCGCCCTACTTTCTTTAAGTATTAAATAATAAAATAGAAGTATGTGAAAAAAGGATAGCTAATGTAGTTAAGTGTAAAGCTTCATTAAATATAAGGCATTTCCACCAAAAATACATCAACCTTTCTTATCCTGAAATTTTACTTAAATTAATCTAGATAATAATTATTATCAAGTTCTAATTGCTCTAAATAAGAATGATATTCATTATCAATTAGATAACAATACCTAGTATATCAAATTTTCAGCCATCGTCAATGGCTGATTTATGTAAATATGACGATAATCAAAAAAACTGCCGTTTCCGGCAGTTTTTTTGATTATTCTGTTCAATTTTTCGTCAAATTTATTGATAATAGTTCGTTCAATCAGGGTACTCCCATTCATTTACAGGTATATATGGAATAGATTACTACGTTTATTTTTTCTCACAACCATCACCTGTACAATAGGAGGTTTTATTCTCATTTGGGTTCAATGATTGCAAAACAGGCGTTTCCTGTTCTTCCTGCCACACCTTTTCAAGTACCTGTGTAAAAGCTTCTTCTGGCTGTGCACCGGACACGGCATATTTTTCATTAAAAACAAAGAAAGGAACGCCCTGGACACCAAGCTGCTTTGCCAAATCTATATCTTCATTGACTTTATTACGGAATTTACAGCTGTCCAATACATTTTCAACACTCTCTCTCTCCAAACCCACTTCTTCCGCTAACTGAATCAGTGTCTTTTTATCACTCAACTGTTCGGAATCAGTAAAATAGGCTTGAAAAAAACGTTCTGTCAGTTCCGCTTCCTTTCCATTCTCGGCAGCTAATTTAGCAACTCGATGCGCGTCAAATGTATTCCCGTATTTCATCGTATCAAAGCGGTAGGTCAAGCCTACTTCTGCTGCCTGCTCCGCTACCTGTTTATTCATTTCATATACTTGTTCTAAAGACATTCCCTTCAGCTCAGAAAAAGTTTCTGCGAAGTTCTTTCCCGGAAGATGCTGTGCATCCGGATCAAGCTGGTAGCTTCTAAACTGAACTGCTACTTGTTCACGATGTGTGAATTTCTCCAAGGCATGTTCAAACCGGCGTTTTCCGATATAACAAAAAGGACATACAAAATCAGACCAAATTTCAACTTTCATTTATGTTCACCTCAATTTCCTCACTTATTTTAGCATAAGGAAACCTGGGAACAAAGTAATCTGCATTCCTTCTTTAGTCATATTTGCGAGTCTCTTCAACCGTCCCATCTGCACGATAAACCGTCAGGGAGGTTCCTTTATTTTTAGCAATGTCTTTCGCTCTTTTCACCGCTTCCTCTTTTGTATCAAATCGTTCACTTGCCTGACTGGAACCGGAAGAGCCGACAGCCCATCCTTCTTCCTGCTTATAGACTTCCTCTCCCTCCTCCAGCCGCTCCGGATTATTTGTTTTTTCTTTTCCTTCCTTTGAGCGCTGGGTCGGTTTTCCGCCTTTTTCATAGCTTTGAATTTCTTCTTTATCCGCGTTCTTATACCATTCTTTAGCCTGCTCCGTAGCTATTGGAATTGCCCTGTTCTCCTTATAGCCATCATCCAGCATTGAATTTGCGATATCAATGGCCTTTTTACGGACAGGTTTTTCTAGGTTTTTCATTGAACTTGGATAATCATTCATTGTCCAAACCATTAAAATGCCTCCTTTTTCCGTAGTGTAAGTAGCTGTAAGGGTCATTTTATAAGGACTTTTCCCTTTTCAAAACACATTAAACATTTTTATAGCCAATTATTTCTTCTAAAACGTCACTTGGCCTTTAAGCATCGGTGTTCTTGCTGTATGGTAAAATGTTCCGTCAAGATTACTTTCTGTGCATGGAAGCGACTCCCTGTATTTCATATCCATACTGTTATGATTGGATTGTTCAGACGAAAGCTGCTATTTCATTCAGCTCATTAAAATCTTATTTCTTTCATTCGCTGTAGAATCCTATCAGAGCGCAGGCCAACCACGCAGACTTCTAAGTGGTTTGCAGGCTAAACCCGTGACTCCTGGGGTTGCGATTACTCGTCCCATCGAAAACATTTGTACGTCGGAAAGCGGCGTGGTTGGCCGGAGCAGAGCTATGCACCATCATCAATTTCAAAATGGTAATGAAGAACATGTTCATCTTGGAATAGCAAGATATATTTGCTTATTCTTAGGTGCGAAAGTTGAGTATTTAAGAAAATTCACTAACCTGACAACATTGGTAATCGCAGTCCCAGGGTGAAGATCCAACAGGAGAAAAGTGAATTTCTTTTTTTACCCTTGGCGCATAAGTGCGACTTTAGCTCTGTCTACGCCTCTCGGCTTGCCAATCGCTAAGTCTTCTTTAAAGGAGATGAACTCAGGGGTCACGGGAAGCAGGGTATATTTCCGGGACCTAAAATAAAAAGGCGTGGAATTCTCCACACCTTCTAGCTTGCAAATTATGCATCTAACAGCGATTTTCCATTAATGGATACACGCTTTGTATTTTTTAGTTCATTTAAATCGGCTGCGCCAACGCCAAACATCGTCATCTTCAGCTCTAATTCCAATTGGTCCATTGTCTGAACAACGGCTTCTGCTGATTCTGTGGCTGCCTGGAGCAGATGTCTGGCATACCCGATAATATCTGCCCCAATCGTAATTGCCTTCGCAGCATCCACGCCTGTTTTCATGCCTCCGCTGGCAACTAAAGGCGCTTCAGGAAGCTCACTGCGTACAGTGACCAGACAATCCTTGGTCGGATTTCCCCAGTTATTAAATGCTTCCGCAGCTGCCCGCTTTAATGGGTCCTTCGAGCGCAGCTTTTCCACCTGGCTCCAGGAGGTTCCGCCCGCTCCAGCAACATCAATATAAGAGATGCCCGCATCATACAATCTTTTGGCAGCTTCCCCGTCAATGCCGAATCCTACTTCCTTGACCCCTACTGGCGCTTCCACCTGTTTACAAACCTGTTCAATTTTTGGCAGTAAATCTTTGAAATTCAAATCGCCGCCGTCCTGCACAGCTTCCTGCAATGAATTTAAATGAAGAACGATGGAATCAGCCTCTGTCTTATCAATAATACGCTGGCATTCCTCTGCTCCATAGCCATAATTTAATTGGACAGCGCCAATGTTTACGATTAATGGCACAGTTGGCGCCTGTCTGCGAATAAGGAAAGAATCCTTATGCTGCTCACTTTCTAAAAATGCTCTTGTCGAACCAATTGCCAGTGCCCAGCCTTTTTGTTCTGCCGCTCTAGCCAAATTTTGATTGATTGTGGTCGCCAGTTCAGATCCGCCAGTCATGGAACTGACTAGAAATGGCGCCTGCAGCGCTTTGCCTAAAAATGATGTTCTCAATGAAATATCAGCAAAATCAATTTCCGGCAAAGCATTATGAAGAAAGTGAATACCTTCCAATCCTGTAGATTTATTTACACCCTCTACGTCTCCTTCCAGACAAAGGCGGATATGTTCTGTTTTACGTTGGTTAATTCCTTTTTCCATGAATGTCCCTCGCTTATCTCAAATTATCAAACTATTTTTTGCAGAGAGTAAAGGCATTTTCAATTATTCGTCCCCCTGCTTTTTAAATAAATATAGGTGTGATTTTTTAATTTCCTTCGTTATCTTTACATCTAGTGTACTTGTTTCCTGCAATAATTGAAAGGCAAATGATGCTGTTTCAAAAGTTCACGTTCATTTGTCCTTCATTAAGAAAAAATTCAGTTGATATCTGTATTTTCTGTTATAATAGGACTACTTATTTAAGTTTTTAGGAGGATATAATGAAAAGAGATAATGCAAAAGCTTTTGCCTCAAAAGCACATCAAGGTCAAGCACGTAAAAATTCAAATGAACCGTACATAACCCATCCTGTTCGTGTTGCAGAACGTCTAGAAAAAGAAGGCTGTTCCGATGATTTAATCAGCGCCGGATACTTGCATGATGTTGTTGAGGATACCAATGTCAGCATCGAGGACATTGAACGTCAGTTCGGAAAAGAAATTGCTGACCTTGTTGCTTCTCATACGGAGGATAAATCAAAGTCTTGGTGGGACAGAAAAAAAGCGACAGTGGAACATTTAAAAGATGCTCCAAAGGAAGTGAAATATCTGATTATTGCGGATAAATTAGATAATCTTTTAGAATTGGAAAAAGAGCATCAACAGCTCGGCGAGGATATCTGGAAGAACTTTAACGCCGGGTACAAGCAGCAAAAATGGTACAACGAGGCTATCGCAGAAGAAATGTATGCTCATTTATCTCCGGATGAGATTCCTTCTTATTTTAAAGAGTTTGAACAGGCTGTTAAACGTTTTTTCAAATAATAAAGGAAACACCTTCTCTCTTTAAATAAATGAAAGAAGGTGTTTTTTAATTGTAGTTTGTTAACGTGAATTCATTTCATTCGGATGCCATCCGCTGCGAATATTACGATCCAGCGCATCGATTGTTTTTCTTTCTTCTTCGTTTAATTCAAAATCAAACACATCCAGGTTAGCTTCGATACGAGAAGGTGTTACTGATTTTGGAATGACAATCAAATCAGACTGTAAGTGCCAGCGCAGAATAACTTGCGCAATGGTTTTCTCTTTGTTCTCAGCAATTTGTTTTAGCGCTTCATCTTTTAAGACATCTTTTCCATTCATGAGAGGGCTGTATGCTTCTACATAAATACCTTTCTCTTTACAAAAGGCACGCAATTCTTTCTGTTGCAAGTATGGGTGGCACTCTACCTGATTTACAGCCGGTACAACCTCACATTCGTCTAGTAAACGTTCTAAATGCTCTATTTCAAAATTACAGACGCCAATCGCTTTTGCTTTGCCGTCTTTATAGATTTTTTCCAACGCTTTATACGTATCGATATATTGATCATGCTCCGGGGTCGGCCAGTGAATCAAATAAAGGTCCACATAGTCTGTACCCAGTCTTTCTAAGCTTGCATCAAAAGCTTTTAAGGTTTCATCATAACCATGATCTGCATTCCACACCTTTGTTGTAAGAAAGATTTCTTCACGAGGGACACCGCTGTTTGCAATTGCTTGTCCAACGCCTTCTTCATTCCCATAAACTTTTGCTGTATCAATGGAACGATAATTTGATTTTAATGCATGCTCCACAGCAGGGATAGCTTTTTCATTTTCTACCTTCCAGACGCCGAAACCAAGCTGCGGCATTTCTAAGCCATTATTAAGTGTAATGTAATTCATATTCCTGGATGACCTCCTGTAAATGATTTTATCTCTGTTTGTTTCACAATAGTCCCTAATGCATTTTTTAGTTTACAATAACAGGCAGATAAAACAAAGGTATGTGCTTGGTTCTATGATAAGGATACGATTCGCTTATAAAAATACCCGGTCAGCTGGCTCTTCACCCACTCAAAAAACAACTTTTAGTATGGTCATTTACCATACCTGTCGCTTGCATAAAAGAGTAACAAATCACCGGTCCTACAAAGGAAAATCCTCTCTTTTTCAAATCCTTGCTTAGCTGTTTTGACAAATCTGTTTGAGCAGGCACATCCTCATGCCGTTCCCAATGGTTCACAATTGGTTCTCTGTCAACAAAGCTCCAGATATAATCATCGAATGAACCAAATTCTTTTTGAATCTGCTGGAAAGCCTTTGCATTTTTAATGACAGATTCAATTTTACGCCTGTTCCGGATAATTCCTTCATCCTGCATCAATGCTTCTACTTTTTCATTTGAATAAGCAGCAATAATATCGGCTTCAAAGTTGTCAAAAGCCCGGCGGTAATTTTCCCGGCGTTTTAAAATTGTAATCCAGCTTAGTCCTGCCTGTGCCCCTTCTAATGTCAGCATTTCAAATAAATAGCGATCATCCTGAAAAACAGGCCGTCCCCATTCTTCATCGTGATATGCGATATAGACAGGCTCTTCACTGACCCAGGCACAACGTTCCTTATTCATCTTCCTCACCAATAGCGACTTCATTCTTTTCATACGAAATCCAATCGCTGAAGCTGCCTGGATAAAGCTTCACATTTTTAAAACCGGCATTATCCAGAGCCAGAATATTTGGGCATGCCGAAACACCGGAACCACAAGAAACGATAATCTCCGCATCTTTATCTAATTTGGAAAAATGCTCTCTTAACTGTTCCTCGTTTTTCCAAGTACCGTTCTCTTTTAAAACACCCTTCCAAAAATAATTGACCGCTCCCGGAATATGCCCTGCACGAGCATACATCGGTTCCTCGTCACCTAAATATCTTGCAGGTGCTCTGGAATCGATAATCGTTGTTTCTTCAGATTCAAGTTTTTCCTTGACCTCCTCCATATCAACATAGCGATTTTCCTTCTCGTTTCTGCGAAAAATGGTCGGCTGAAGGTTAGGAACCGTTGATGTCAGTTCGCCTCCCTCTGCGACCCACCTGTCCAATCCGCCATCAAGAAGGTATACCTTCTCATGACCTAAATAATCAAGCAGCCACCAAAAACGCGGCGCAAACATGTCATTCCCCTGATCATACACAACAACCGTTGTCTCATTGGAGATGCCTAGTTTTCCAAGTTTATTTGCAAATAAATCCCAATCGGGTAAAGGGTGATTTCCGCCATGCTTACCTGCTTTGCCGGATAAATCTCTATTTAAATCCATATAGACAGCCCCAGGTAAATGCCCGTGTAAATAAGCTTTTCGCCCAGCATCAGCATCCATTAAATCAAATCGTACATCTACAATAACGACATTATTTTGCGGTAAACGTTTCTTTAATCTCTCTACGCTAATGATGTTTCTCAAAATCTAACCCTCCCATATGCTATTTTTCTAATCATATCATTCCTTATTTATTTTAACAGAAAAAATTTTCTGCAGAAATTAATAATTGAGCTTCATAAAGGGTATTCTTAAACTCTGTTAAACTTGTCCACGTCCAGATACTTTTACTGTTTTAAAGCTTTATACGTTACTTTTTGGACACGCATGAATACGGTTTTTGTGTTGAGTATGGTAAAATATACAAAGCGTTGTAAAATTAGAATAGCAGAAATTTTCGCTTCAAAGGAACAATCAAAAAT
The DNA here is from genome assembly GCF_000821065.1 of Oceanobacillus oncorhynchi. Taxonomy (GTDB): domain Bacteria; phylum Bacillota; class Bacilli; order Bacillales; family Amphibacillaceae; genus Oceanobacillus; species Oceanobacillus oncorhynchi. The sequence continues at coordinate 2,314,652 of NZ_CDGG01000001.1, read as the reverse complement.
TTATTTAGAAGGAGTCTTTTTGATGAAAGAACAATTAATTAAGCGTTTAGAAACCTATGCAAAAATAGACACCCAATCGAATATGCATTCTCAAGCCACCCCTTCCACTCCAGGTCAGTGGGATTTGATTAAGCTATTGGAGAATGAGCTGAAGGAAGTTGGACTGGAAGAAGTATCTTATGATGAAAATGGTTATTTAATGGCTACATTGCCGGCAAATACGGATAAGGATATCCCGGCGATTGGCTTCTTGGCACATGTCGATACAGCAACAGACTTTACCGGCAAAGGGGTGGCTCCTAAGGTAATCGATTATAAAGGCGGGGATATTGTATTGAATGAAGATTTACAAGTCACCCTTTCTCCAAAAGACTTCCCTGAGCTTTCTAATTATGAGGGGCACCAGCTAATGGTGACTGACGGTACAACTTTACTTGGAGCGGATGATAAGGCAGGCATTGCTGAAATCATGACTGCCATGGAATACCTCATTCATCATCCGGAAATCGAGCATGGAAAAATCCGTATTGCTTTTACTCCTGATGAAGAAATTGGACGCGGGCCGCATAAATTTGATGTAGAACGCTTCGGCTGTGACTATGCGTACACCGTGGATGGCGGCCCTTTAGGTGAATTACAGTATGAAAGCTTTAATGCCGCAGCTGCCAGAGTGACGTTTTACGGAAACAGTGTTCATCCGGGAACAGCGAAAAACAAAATGGTGAATGCAGGAAAGATGGCTGCGCAATTTATTAATAAATTTCCTTATAAAGAATCTCCCGAGCATACAGAAGGATACGAAGGCTTCTATCATCTTATTTCTGTAGAAGGCGATGTAGAAAAATCAACAGTCTATTACATTGTCCGCGACCATGACCGGGAAAAATTTGAAACACGCAAAGACACCCTTAAAAAGTACGTAGAAGAAATCAGGAACGCATATGGAGAGAATGCTGTAGAGTTAGAAATGAATGATCAATATTATAATATGCGTGAAAAAATTGAACCGGTAAAACATATTGTAGATATTGCTGATCAGGCAATGAACAATCTTGATATTAAACCGGTTATTCATCCAGTCCGCGGCGGTACAGACGGTTCACAAATTTCATTTATGGGATTACCGACACCGAACCTGTTCACTGGCGGCGAAAATTTCCATGGCAAGTTTGAGTATATTTCTATCGATAATATGGAAAAAGCAGCAAAAACGATTGTTGAAATCAGCCGTTTGTTTGCAGAAAAAAAAGCAGAATAAGATGAAAAACAAGAGCCAATTTCACTGGTTCTTGTTTTTTTATTGTTCTTTTTCCTGAAATTATTTCTTCACTTTCCTTTCTTTTTCACTTCCATACATCATATAATATATATTGAAATGCAGCCTACGTTCACTGTTTAATAAGCAGAATTTATACTGCATCATTTCAAGGATTATGGGAATCAGCCTGCTGATTGTTTTCATCTTTTTTCGAGTTTTCATATATCTCAAAACAGATTGGAAAACCATTCTCGTTACTGATTACCTGCAATTAATTTTTATAAAATAACTCTGCACTCCAAACTTATTTAGCAGATCATAGTGTTTGAGTTTCATTCATTCTATTAAAAGCAAGGAGTTAACATGACATGCGAGGAGTTAGTTGGATTATCCTTTCGGCAATTTGCTTTGTACTGATTGGCTGCGGACCACATGAGCCATCCCCATCACAGGAAGATGCTCCGGCATCGGAACAATCAGCACCTGAAGAGCAAAAAGATACAGATGATAAGCAAGCGGAAGGACAACAGACGGAAGAGCCAGAACAAGAAGAAACAGAGCCGCCTGATGCGGTGCTGCAGAAATTTGATACAGATGATGCTGTATTACAATTAAAGCAAGCACTAAATGCCATCGGTTATGATTTAGAAGCAACAGATGAATTTGATGAAGAGCTTACTTGGGCTATAACAGATTTTCAATTGCAAACAGATGACACAGCTATTTCAGGTGTCTATGATAAAGCAACAAGAGAAGAGTTACTGCTTTATTATGAAAACGAAAAAAGTATTGAACCGGGAGAGGGCTTAGCTCCTCCCCCTGAAGAACCTGAAGTGACAGAAGCTGGAACAGAAGTTGTCGGTAATCCATACGATGAATTATCACTGGTGAATAAAAGCTTTGCACTTCCGGATGATTATATCCCTGAAGACTTGATTGTACCAGATGTGCCCTTTCCTTTCACAGAGGACTTACCTAAAAAATATCTGCGCGAGAACGCGGCACATGCCTTAGAAGAATTATTTGAAGGTGCTGAAGAAGCAGGATTAGAAATGTTTGCCCAATCCGGCTACCGTTCTTATGACCGGCAGGACGATATCTTTGCAGCGAATGCGGCACAGAATGGTGAGGATTATGCAAACACCTACAGTGCACGTCCCGGAGAAAGTGAGCATCAAACTGGACTGGCGATGGATGTTACCAGTGCAGAAGTCAATTTAGAGTTAGTAGAAGCATTTGGTGAGACAGAGGAAGGACAGTGGCTTGCTGAAAATGCTCCGGAATATGGCTTTATTATCCGTTTCCCTAAGGGTAAAGAAGATATTACCGGATACCAATACGAGCCTTGGCATCTTCGCTATGTCGGTGAAAAAACAGCGAAGTATATAACTGAACAAGGGATTACACTGGAAGAGTACTATGAAGAACAAGCTGAATAAAGTAATGAAGAAAACACCTTGAGAAGCAGATTTTCAAGGTGTTTTCTTTATCGAATAAAATGAATCGATATGTCATAATCACATTATTTATTTTTAAAATAGGAAGATAATCAATACAAAAAGAGAAGGAATAAGCAGCATTTCAATAATCAAAGGAATCCGCATTTTTCCGGCAGTTTTATATATCGTAATTAAATGCGCCAAAGACAAAATAGAAAAAACGGCCGCAAACAGATAGACAGAACCAATTGCAATATTCGTAGACAGAATAAGTATAGCTAATAAAAACAATACTAGTACTTTAAGCACACTGAATAAGATATCTGCCTTAAACCATGCAGGTATCTTTTTATTTTCCATTACATCGTCCCCCATTCCATATACATGTTATCGTATCATATTGGCGCACAGGATGGTAAGAATGAAAGTAACTGTTCACTTCTAAATTCCACCAAACATTCCTTTTCCTACTGATATGTTAAAATAGATATGGAAAATTAAATATAGAAGGGTTGATTATATGAATAATAATGAGTCTATAAAACTAACCGCTTTATCTTCTAAGGGCGGATGCGGATGTAAAATCGGACCGGCTGATTTACGGCAGGTTTTACAAACCCTCTCCCCTGCGACGGATAATCCTAATCTATTAGTCGGCTTGGATACCAGCGATGATGCAGGAGTTTACAAATTAAATGACGACACAGCCATTGTTCAGACACTCGACTTCTTCACTCCCATTGTAGACGACCCCTATTCTTTCGGGCAAATTGCCGCTGCAAATGCGATCAGCGATGTCTACGCAATGGGCGGAAAGCCGATTACAGCATTGAATATTGTTGCTTTCCCAATTGCTGATCTAGATAAACAGATTCTTTCCCGTATCTTAGAAGGCGCAGACAGCAAGCTGAAAGAAGCTGGCGTGGCCTTAGCCGGCGGACATTCCATCGACGATAAAGAACCAAAATTCGGATTGGCTGTTACTGGAACAATTCATCCTGATAAAATCCGCACAAATAGTGGCGCAAAACCCGATGATGTGCTTATTTTAACCAAACCAATTGGTGTAGGGATTTTGACGACTTCTATCAAAAGAGGCTTGTTACAGGAAGCAGAAATAGACCGGGTAACTAACGTCATGGCAGCATTGAATAAAACGGCTGCGGAAACAATGGATAACTATGAAATACATGCTTGTACCGACGTTACCGGATTTGGCTTGCTTGGACATGCTTCGGAAATGGCAAAAGGAAGCAACGTCGAAATCCAGATTTCAAATCAGCACGTACCTGTTTTGCCAAGAGTAAAAGAACTTGCGGAGAACGGCGCAGTGCCAGGCGGTACGAAGAATAACTTTAACTATTTAAAAGAGGATGTTACCTTTACGGAATCACTGGATCAGATTGACCAGTGGATACTATGTGATGCGGTTACCTCCGGAGGCTTACTTGCTGCTGTAAAAGAAGCAGACGCAGAAAAATTACTTTCGGATCTGCAGGATAAAAATATCGAGGCAGCAATAATTGGCCGCGTCACTGATAAGAAAAATGGACATATCACGGTTGAAGAATAATTCGTTTATTAGGAAGTGAAAAAATGTTTCAGGATATAGAGTTACTTGATTTATTAAAAAAACAAAAAGAAGAGACTATTTGCTTAGTTGATGTGCGCTCTCCACAGGAATTTGCTGCATTTCGTATTCCAGGAAGCATCAATATTCCTGTTTTTGATAATGAAGAGCGCGTTGAAGTAGGCACGGTTTATAAACAAGTCGGCCCTGAAGCAGCAAAGGAAAAAGGGCTAGAAATCTTCTCTATCAAGCTGCCGGAATTTATTGCCCAGTTTCAATCTCTTGGGAAAGAAAAGATTGTTTATTGCTGGCGCGGCGGCATGCGCAGTAAAACCGCTGCCACGTTGTCGATTTAATGGGTCAACAGGTTTCCAGATTGAATGGCGGCATTCGCTCTTACAGACAATGGGTGGTAAACAAGTTAGAGCAGCAGCCGTTTTCTCCCAATATGTACGTGCTGAATGGTTATACCGGATCCGGAAAAACTATTTTGCTGCACAGGTTAAAGCAGCATGGCTATCCTGTGCTTGATTTAGAAGAAATGGCAAACCACCGAGGGTCTATCTTTGGCCAAATTGGACTGGAACCGAATAATCAAAAAACATTCGAGTCTTTATTAGTCCAAGAAATGGAACGCTATGACCAAGCGCCTTTTGTTCTATTGGAAGGAGAAAGCAAACGTATCGGCAAGGCGACACTGCCTTTGTCTTTACATGAAACAAAAGAAGCCAGTATGCAGCTGTTTATCCATTTGCCTTTAGAGAAACGAATTGAAAATATATTACGTGAATACAATCCTGAAGAGCATCAAGCGCAAATAATCGAAGCCTTCGGGCGAATACGGAAGCATATTCACACCCCTGTAGCGAAACAAATAGCGGAGGACTTGGAGCAGGGTAATTTCCCATCCGCTGTAGCGCTCCTGCTGGAATATTATTACGATCCCAGATATGAGCATACGCTCCACCACTATCCAGAAGACAAACAAATGCATATCTATGCCGATGATTTAGACGAGGCTTTCAATGCAGTTGTTAACTTAATCAAACAGAAAGAAAAGATAAATATCAAGCTGTAAGCAGTATTTGGATAAACTCTCCTCTGATTAATCGAGGGGAGTTTATTTATGCATTGAGCAAAATTTGAAACTTCAGTTCGTGAACGACGAAGCAGAAGCAGCTCCTTTTTCGTCAGCCTTCACACAATCAATGGCGACAACCAGTGCAATCATGCTGGTTTCCATCTCTTCCTTAACAACTTGCACCTTATAGCTGTCTCCCCAACTAAACCACTCTTTGCTCACTTCCCCGATGATTTCACCGTGCTGATATACCTGAAAGTTCATGTCCCACCAATTCCCGCGCACTTCAATCCCTGCCGCATCAATGGTATAACGCGCTTTGAAAAAGGAAAGCCCCTTCTTGATTGCTAACACTTCCTTTCCATTTACCTCCACAAAAAACTTCGGTAAAAAGCTGAGCGTTTTTTTCGTTATAAGCGCTACTTCCTCTCCAGTATCATTCTTAACGGAGAAAGTTTTGGGAATTTTCATAAAACTTCCTTCTACGTAATAAACATCTTTTTCATCCTGATTCTTTACGCTAAACTTTTCATTTAAACTAAATACTTTTTGCTTTATATAGAGTTGTTTCATCCTCATGTCTCCTTTATTATTCCGATTATATCTGAATTTTGCTATGGAACTTCAATTTCTTTTTTCACGCAGTTTAGAAATACATTTATTATGTATTACTTAAATTAAGCTGATAAAGTTTCATTCTATCTTCTTTTTATCAACTATCACCGAAGTATAATTTATAAAATGAAACTTCACTCAGTGGGAGTTGTCGGACGGTTCTCCGTGATAAAGCTTTTAGACAAGACTTTAAAGAACATTGCTTCCTCATTTCCAAACAACATCTCTCACTTAAATATCAGAGTCTATTTCATGCATAAAAAGTAATTATCTGAACAAATTAGGGATAATCCCAACAACGAGGTGTTCTGTGCTATGTCCTATCGTAAATTACGAAAAAAGATGCATTATAAAGAGCAAATTCCAGATTCAGCAAGCGATACCCAAAAAAGCATAGACACTTCGATTACTGAAAACCTGAACTTCATCAAACAAAAAACAGGCAACAGCCCTGATATCATTATCCGCACGCTTGCTATTAGTCACGATCCTAAGGTATCTGCTGCAATCATTCACGTGGACGGGCTGGTGGACAATCCTACGATAAATGAGTTTTTGGTGCAGACAATGGAAGATAGCGTGCAGGAAAAATTACAGGACGAAGATCTTTTTACCGTTTTCACCGAAAAAGTAGTTGCGGTTGGCAGTTTAGAAACGGTTAGCGATTGGGATACCTTATTTCAATCGCTGCTATCTGGTGACACAGTAATTCTCCTGGATGGAAAAAACGAAGCGCTGATTGCCAGTACCAGAGGCGGAGAAAGGCGTCCCGTTGAACAGTCTGATTCCGAAATAACGTTACGCGGATCCAAAGAGGGATTTACGGAATCCATTAACACGAATACTGCGCTCGTGCGCCGAATTATCAAAAACCCGAATTTATGGGTAGAATCCATGAATCTCGGGAAGCAGACGAATACAGACCTATCGATTATGTATATCAACGGGATAGTTGATGAAAACATAGTGAAAGAGGTCCGCCAACGCTTGGGACGGGTCGATCTCGATGCCATCCTTGATTCAGGCTATATTGAACAGGTGATTGAAGATGAAAGTTCAGGGCTGTTCCCAACAGTTACTCATACGGAAAGGCCGGATGCGGTTGCCGGAAACCTTTTGGAGGGCAGGGTGGCTATTTTTGTCAACGGAACCCCCCATGTGTTGATTGTTCCTGCTATTATGATTCAATTTTTTCAAACACCGGAAGACTATTACGTGCGCTTCCCAATTAGTACTTTGATTCGGATGCTGCGCGTTTTCATGTTTTTGATTTCATTAATAGGCCCTGCTTTTTATGTAGCAGTTACCACCTTTCATCAGGAAATGATTCCAACAGACCTGCTTGTTATTATTGCCTCACAGACGGAATCCGTACCTTTTCCTGCGATTGTTGAAGCGCTGATAATGGAAGTCACTTTTGAGATTCTTCGGGAAGCCGGCTTAAGGATGCCGAACAAAATCAGTGCGACCATCTCGATTGTCGGAGCACTTGTTATCGGGCAAGGGGTCATTCAGGCCGGAATCGTCTCTCCCGCAATGGTCATTGTCGTGGCAACTACAGCCATTGCCAGTTTAGCTACTCCAAATTATGACATCGCTATTTCAGCCCGTTTACTCCGCTTTGCATTTATGCTGGGTGCAGCGATTGCCGGGTTTTATGGAATCATCCTTGGATTGATTATGCTGATTGTTCATCTCGTCAGCTTGCGTTCATTCGGGATCCCCTATATGGCACCATTTGCACCATTGATACCGAAAAGCTTGAAGGATTCCATTATGCGCGGTCCGATATGGTCATTCAACGAAAGACCGAAGTCCTTAAATCCTCAAAATCGAGTTCGCCAGGGTACGGATCAAAAACCTCTGCCTCCGATAAAACGGGGAATGATGAGAGCGGAGACGAAAGAAGGAGATAAAAATGAGTCGTAAATGGATAATTCCTTTTTTCATGGCAGCCTGCCTCCCTTTCCTTTCTGGATGTTGGAGCAGTATCGAATTAAAAGAATTAGCGATTGTCTCGGCTTATGCGCTTGATAAAAAGGAAGATGGCACATATGTTGGCACATTTCAACTAATCAATCCAATGAACGTGCCCGGGGCGCTTCAAGGAGGAGCATCCGGGCAAAATCCAAGTATTGCCACCTATACAGCAACAGGAGACAATCCGCTGGAGGTAGCTGATCGGGCATCCACCATTGTTTCAAGAGACCTCTATTTTGCACATACCAGTCTGCTGGTCATCAGCGAAGAGCTTGCCAGAGAAGAAGGGCTTTCCTCTATTTTAGATGCGATGGAGCGGGGTATTGAGTTTCGGACAACGACGAAGATAGTGATTAGCCGGGATGTGAAGGCGGGTGAGTTCGTTCAAGTTTTAACGGCGATTGATCAGGTCCCTGCTGAAAAAGCAATTAAGTCCTTAGAATTCACTGAAGAACTGTATGGAGAAAATATAGCCACCAATCTCCAGAAATTCATCAATGCAGCTGTTTCGACAGGAAAAGAGCCTTTGGTCAGCGGTTTCTCTGTGGAGGGTGATATTGAAAAAGCGAAAACGATGGAACAACTGCAATCATCAGATGGATCAGCAACCATTAAAGTAAATGGCATGGGCGTTTTCAAAGAAGGCAAACTGGTTAATTGGATTGATGGCGAAAAGAGTGAAGGAACACTTTGGGTATTAGATCAAATTCGGCAGGCACCTGTAAACATTGATTGGGAGAATCATGAAGATGCCATCTCCTACAAGGTAGTACGCCAAAAAACAAATGTAGCGACAAAAATAAAGGATGGGAAACCGGCGATTTCCGTCCATATCCGTGCTGAAGGAGACCTCCGAGTGATAGAGGTGCCAGTCGATATAACTAACCCGCATGTATTATTCCGGATTGAGGGAGCATTGCAGCAGAAAATTCAGGCAGAGGCCAAAGCTGCAATTGAGGTAGCACAGAAAACCAAAACGGATATCTTCGGCTTTGGTGAAAAGCTGCATCATTCCGAACCCAAGGTGTGGCAACAGTTTGAAAAAGAGTGGCAAGATGTGTATTTTCCTGCATTGGACGTCGATGTGACAGTGGAAGCCTTTATTCGCCGTACTGGGATGCGAAACAATCCGTATCTTTTTGATTTGAATAAGAAAAGCGAATAAAAAGGAGGGAATTCGTTTATGGAAAAGGCAAAAATCAGCACAAGCCAATTGTTTATCGTTATGATTTTATTTCAGCTAAGCAATTCGCTGCTGATTCCACTTGCGATGAGAGCAGGCCGAGACAGCTGGTTAGCGATTCTTATCGCGACGGCGATAAGTATCTTCTTATTTTTTATCTATCGGGCGCTTTATCTGTATTATCCTTCACTCTTGCTGACGGACTATACAGAAAAGCTGATTGGCAAGGTTTTAGGACGAACATTGGCATTCCTGTATATCCTCTTCTTTTTATATTCGGCTGCGAGAGTATTACGGGAATTTGGTGTCATGCTGCTTTCTTTTGCCTTTCCAGAAACTCCTCTATTCGTTGCGAGTGCTCTGATGATTCTGGTGGTTATTTACACGATATATAAAGGAATCGAGGTCGTTGCCAGAACAGGAGAACTGCTTTTTGTCGTCATGCTTATGCTGGCATTCTTTCTATTTCTTCTTATTGCTATATCCGGCTTAATCGATATCTCCAATTTAAGACCGACTTTGGAGGATTCGCCAAAAATTTTAAAAACGGTCTTTACAGAAACGCTATATGTTCCCTTTGGTGAAATCATCGTATTTACAATGATTTTCCCATACTTAAATCAAGCAAAGAAGTTAAAAAAAACGGCTGTGGCGGCAATCAGCATAACTGGTGTCGCTCTCGCGTTCACCACCATTTTAAATATCAGCGTTCTTGGCGTCCCGCTTATTGAGCGTTCTCTTTTCCCTTTATTAACAACTATTCAGTCGATTGAAGTTGGAGAATTTTTAGAACGTCTGGACGTTATCTTTATTCTAGCTCTGATTATTGGAGGTTTTTTCAAAGTAGCGGTATATACATACTGTGCCCTTATAGGAACAGCAAGTTTATTTAATATCAAAGAACCCTCGAAGCTGGCTTATCCGCTTGGAATAACTGTTTTATTTACATCCATGGTTATTGCGAGCAATTATTCGCAGCATATTGAAGAAGGGCTAAATGCATTTCCAATCTATGTTCAGCTTCCTTTTCAAATTATTCTTCCTGTTTTCTTGCTTTTTATTGCCTTTATCAAGAACAGGAAAAAGTAAGCAAATTAGCAAATATGAATAGCTATCCAAATACGGATAGAAAAATGTTTAAAGGCTGATTGGAGAGTGATAGAAGTGAAAATCCTAGGTATTTCTCTGACTATGTTCATCCTATTAGCGGGTATTTCTTTTGGTATTGACTTTATAAAAGGATATAAAATACCCGCTATCAAATCGCTGAATCCTTTGTATGTGATGGAAATTCCTGAATTGGCAATCATGTATCTCCTTCTTCTTTTCTTATTTGTCGATCCTGTATTATCTTTTTTGCAAAAAAAACGCAACCGGAAGTAATGAAAAAGGAGCTTACCAATAGCCATCATGATAAGCTCCTCCATATACTATAGAGAATGTCAAATCCACTTCGTCGTAATCACTTTTTTCCTCGTATAAAATTGCAGCCCATCTTTTCCATTCGCATGCAAATCTCCGTAGAAAGAGTCTTTCCAGCCAGAGAATGGGAAAAATGCCATTGGGGCAGGCACACCGATATTGACGCCAAGCATTCCAGCATCAATTGTTTCACGGAACTGCCGAACCTTTCCGCCGTCTCTTGTAAAAATACAAGCGCCATTCGCAAAGCGTGATTGATTCGTTAAAGCTATCGCATCATCCAGATCTTTTACACGAGCAATTGATAATACGGGTGCAAAGATCTCTTCTTTCCAAATATTCATTTCCGATGTGACATAATCAAAAATGGTTGGGCCTACAAAATAGCCTTTTTGTTTTACAGCTTCGTCTTTTCTGCCGTCACGAATCAGCTTTGCTCCTTCCTTTTCTCCCGTTTCAATATAATTTAATGTCCGCTCTTTATGCTGTTCGCGAATGACTGGACCCAGGAAAACCCCTTCGTCCAGGCCATTGCCAATTCTAATTTCATTGGCTTTTTGAGTGAGACGTGCGATAAACGCATCTGCAACAGATTCCTCAACAGCTACCACAGATGCGGCCATACACCGTTCCCCTGCAGAACCAAATGCTGCATTCATGATTTGGGTCGATGCATTTTCTAAATTCGCATCACGTAATACAATGGAATGATTTTTTGCACCAGCAAGTGCTTGCACACGCTTCAGATTATCCGTTCCGCGCTTGTAGACATATTCTGCTACAGGCTGGGATCCAACAAAAGAAATCGCTGCTACCTGTTTGTGATCTAATAAACCGTTTACTACATCATGAGCACCATGAACGATGTTAAATACGCCAGCAGGCAACCCCGCTTCTTCCAGTAATTCTGCTAACCGATTCGCTAAAAGTGGTGTACGCTCTGACGGCTTCATGACAAACGTATTTCCAGTTGCAATGGCCATTGGGAACATCCAGCACGGCACCATCATTGGAAAATTAAAAGGAGTGATTCCAGCAATAACACCAATTGGATAACGATACACACCAGATTCCAAGTCGGTGGCAATCGATGGAAGCTGCTCTCCCATCATGAGGGAAGGAGCTCCGGCAGCGAATTCTACGTTTTCAATCCCTCGCTGCACTTCCCCATACGCTTCCGTATAGCTTTTTCCATTTTCAATGGTAATTAATTTTGCCAGCTCCTCCCAATTGGCAACGAGTAATTGCTGATATTTAAATAGGATTCTTGACCGTTTAGGTACAGCCACGTCCTTCCATGTTTCAAAAGCTTTGTGAGCAGCCTGGATTGCATGTTCCACATCCTCTTGCGTCGAGATAGGTACATTTGCTATTGTCTCTCCAGTTGCCGGATTATAGACAGGTGCATTTTTATCTGTCTTTGCTTCCATCCACCTTCCTCCAACATAGTTTTTTAATTCGTTTACTTTTGTTTGAGTCACCTGAAACCCTCCCGATATTTTAATCAATATTCTCCATTAGAAGATGTTCATCCCGGAATAGCAGGATATATATGCTTATTCTTAGGTAATAAGCTTTCGTTCCTTATTTAAAAAACATTAATTTACTTTTTCATGAAATACTTTTTTCAAGACGTTAATCATAAAATCAAAATCATCATCCGTACTGGACAATGGCGGGCTGAGTGTCAAAATATTATTATGCCCGGCGACGGTATCACCGTTTTTCCCAATGATTAATCCATTTGCCTTGCAAGCAGCAATCAATCCTCCTACACATTCTGGGGAGGCAGGCTTTTTGGTAAGCTTATCTTCAACGATTTCTATGCCGATAATCAAGCCTAAACCGCGGATATCACCTACAAAGTCAAGATTTCGAAGATCATCCAGACCGTTTAAAAGACGATTCCCTGCTTCCGCTGAACGGTTAAATAAATTTTCTTTTTCCATAATTTCAATGTTTTTTAATGCCAAAGCACATGCAGCGGGATTACCGCCAAATGTATTTACATGACGAAAATGACTATTTTCTTTACCATCCTTAAATTTTTCATAGATGTCTTTTCGAACAGCTGTAATCGATAATGGAAGATAAGCACTCGTAAGCCCTTTTGCCATGGTAACCATATCCGGTTTTATATTAAAATGCTGATGTCCAAAAGCTTTTCCTGTACGGCCAAAGCCGCAGATAACCTCATCGATAATAAGCAGGACGCCGTGACGGTTACAAACCTCTTGTACCTTTTCTACATAAACAGGATCTGGAACCAGTACACCGCCTCCTGTAATCAGCGGTTCCATAATAACTGCTGCAATTGTCTCCTTCTGCTCCCAAATAATCGTTTCTTCTAATTCTCTCGCTCGCGCTATATTATAATCCTCTATAGACATGCCTTCTGGTTTACGATAATTATCAGGTGGAGCAACATGTAAAAATCCGGAAGTAAGCGGCTCGTATTTATATTTTCTCAATGCTTGACCTGTTGCTGACAACGCTCCAGCCGAGCTGCCATGATAGGCACGATAGCGTGAAATCACTTTATAGCGGGTGCCCTCTCCCTTTTGCTGGTGATATTGACGAGCCATTTTGAAAGCTACTTCATTCGCATCGGAACCACTATTGGAATAAAAAATCACATAGTCCCCGCCAAGCATTTCGTTTACTTTTTCCGCCAGCTCAATGGCAGGACCATGGCTTTGTGTCATTGGCACATAAGCCATTTTCTTGATTTGTTCATACGCAGCTTGTGCTAACTCTTCCCGGCCATATCCTACATTGACACAAAAAAGCCCGGACATTCCGTCTAAATACTGTTTTCCTTGATGATCTGTAATCCAGGAGCCCTTCCCCTCTTCCACGACCATAGGCGGATTTTTTTCACTATACGGCGAAATATGATGCCAAACATTCTGACGATCTCTTTCCACTAAAGATTGTTTCTTCTGCACAGATTCCATCCCATCTTCTCCTTTCTGTACTTCAAATAATTAAAACAATCTGGTCAAACAGCATAGATTCATATCTGAAATTTTTGAACTTGACATAATATTAGGTATATTACATAGTTTATTCTATAACCAATTCATTTATTTTTCATTTTACAAAATGTCAATCATTTTACGTTCTGCTTTAACGAAATGAGGGGGCTCATATAAATGGAGAAATGGAGTATTCAAGTAAAGGACGTTCTTTCCAGGGATTTATTCCAACATGCCGTCGTAGTTGCCGGCAAAAACGGATTACACCGTGAAATTAAATGGACACATATACTGGAAAGCGGAGATATGGAATCTTTCATTAACGGAGGTGAATTAATCCTGACGACAGGCTCCGGGGTGAAATTTGACTCTCCAGAAGGCCTTTCCCACTTGGACAAATTGCTAAATAAGAATGTCGCAGGAATATGCATTGAACTAGGCACCCATGTTAAAGAAATCGCACCTGAAATTATTCAATACGGCAATGATCATGACTTACCTTTCATTATCTTCAACGAAATTGTTAAATTCGTAGACATCACCCAAGATCTTCACACCGTCATCATTAATCATCATCACCATATGCTGAGCCAACTCTATCATTTTTCAGAAAAATTTAATGAACTTTCCTTATTGCCAAATGGAACCTTAACTATTTTAAAAGAACTATATGCATATTTTAATGTACCGGTCTTATTTGTATCATTCGACTCAAAAGCTGATTACTATCCTCCAAAGATGAAAGAGCAAACACAGTTGATGAAAACGCGAATCAAACATGCCAAGATGCCAAGCCCCTATACAGGCTGTAAACTGGACAAGGATGATTACACCATTTTTCCTGTTAAAGGTCTCGGACATACCTGGGGATATTTATGTTTACAGATAGCCCCTGACACATTAGATAAATTCTCATTCTCTATCATTGATCGGGCAGCCCTGGCAATCGCACAAATTATGCTTCGGAATAAAACGATAGAAGAACGGAAACAAAATCAAGAAGAAGAGATTGTCAGAAGGATGTTAAAGGGAAAAGACATTGATGGCAGTGAAATCCAAAAAATATTGCCTTCTCCGGCAAAGAACTTATCTTATCGATTATTTTTGATTGACACGAACTCCTATAATATAACCAATAAAGAAGGCAATTGGGAGGAAGCCAAGCTGCAGCAAGCGATGATTATCCGCTCCCTGTTTCGAAAAAACGGGTTTATTCCTGCTGTAGCTGTCGGCCGGAATGAAACGGCTGTTATCGCTGCCTTCTATAAGCAGAAGAATGCCCCAAAAGATACGAATCGTTTGACAGAAATTATTAATGAACTAAAGCATATGCAACAAAAAGAAAATTTTAATGGTAATCCATATACTTTTGGAATCAGTAATATTCATCTTGATTACGATACTTCTCCTACCAGTTATAAAGAAGCAAAAGATGTGATACTCATTCAAAACGCTAAATTAATCGAGACACATTTTTATGAAGAAATCGGTGTTTATCGCTTATTGATTGAAATGTATAACAGCAACAAGCTGGAAGTATACGTACAGGATTATTTAGGAGCAATTTTGCAATATGATAAAAAAATGAAAACAGATCTGCTTTCCACACTTTCTGTATACCTGAAATGTATGGGCTCCAAAAAAGAAACCGCTAACAAATTATATATTGTACGGCAAACCTTGTATCACCGTTTAGAAAAAATTGAAGAGTTACTGAGAACTAACCTTGCAGAGCCAATCAACCGGCAAGCAATCGAACTGGCATTAAGCGCTTATTATCTATTGAATTGGACATCGCTGGAGGAAGCATATCCCAATATAAAAGAACTTTGATAAAAGGAAACTTCATTAAATATGAGACGAAAAGAAATCCCAGCGGAATAATATTAAACTATCGAAGCGTTACCGGCTGCCCCGCTCCCGCTTAAAACTGACTTTTTCCTTCTCTTCATGCGGAAAGCTCACAGTCAGTTATATTGCATTAAATTGCTTTTAAGGGATTCCTATCTAATTCATAGACACTTTGTAAAATAAGGCTAGTACCCGTTTGACATTTTGCTGATTGTGGTAATTTAGCAGTTACTTTATAGTCAAATTAAATTACGTTAATTTTGAAAACAACAAACAATTTAAAAAGGGCGGTAACAAACTGATTATCTGTTCGAAATTAGAGGGTTATTCAATGATACACCTTAATTCGCAAATCATCTTTTTTTTACGTCTTGTTTTATGCTTACAAATCAGGAAAAGGGCGGTGAGTCTATGTTTAATTTGCCTCTAGAAACCGTATTATTAATGCTGCCATGGCCTTTCATATGGGTTACGCTGGCTCTGGTTATGTATTTTAAATTGCGGCGCGATGAAAAGCGCGAAAATCATAATGAATAAAGTATAAGACGTTAACAGAAGGGACTGGTTATGAAATGAATTTGGATATTATCATTTTTTTCACCTATCTGTTGGGAATGCTTGGGATTGGTTTATATTTTACCAGGAGTGCTTCTGCATCTGCTGATCATTATTTATTAGGCAACCGAAAAATCGGAGCTCCTGTCACTGCAATAAGTATGCAGAGCACATCTATGAGCGGTTTTATGTTTATGGGCGGACCTGCGCAAGCCTTTCAAGAGGGCTGGCATGCATTATGGTATGCCATTGGAGATGCTGGCGGATCTATTGTCAATTTATCTGTACTGGGGAAACGGATGAGACGATTATCTCAGCTTCTCGGAGCACTCTCACCAATCGAATACTTGGAGAAACGTTTTGAAAGCTTTGGAATACGCGTTTACGGCGCAATTATCGCAATCATATTTCTTTTCGCTTATGCATTCGCCCAGTTTATTGCTGCCGGTAAAGCATTATCGGCAATGTCAGGATTTCCGTATGAGTGGGCACTTATTCTTGGTGTAGGGGTTATTGTGATTTATACTGTGGCTGGCGGCTATCTTGCTGTGGCCGTTAGTGGTTTCATTCAGGGAATTATTATGCTGATTGGAGTCACGGCTATTGGTATTATGGTCTTGCCAAAGGTTGGCGGCCTGTCAGGCCTGAATGAACAATTGGCGGCGATTGACCCTACTTATTTAAGTATTTGGGGGAAAGACTTGATTTATTATGGCCAGTGGGGAGTGATTATAGGAGCTGTACTTATCTATGCCATTGGCTACATGGGGCTTCCACATGTCACGGTAAGACATATGTCGATGCAAAATGCAAATACAACAAAAAATGCAATTATTTGGTCTGCTGCCTTTAATCAGTTGTTCACATTTACACCGTATATTTTAGGTTTATCAGCTATTGTAATTATGCCTGTTGTATCGGATCCCGAAATGGTTATTCCAGAACTCGTATATATATTCTTCCCAGGGATATTGGCTGCTGTTTTACTTTCAGCCATCATGGCGGCAATTATGTCCACCTGTGATTCCCTGCTGATGCAAGCAGGTACGACACTTTCGCGTGATGTTTATCATCGTTTTATCAATAAAAAAGCCAGCCATAAACAGTTGCTTTTGGTATCCAGACTATGCATTTTATTTGGGGGCATTATCGGCATTATTGTTGCAACTTATGAACCTCCAACCGTATTTGCTCTTGTTGTGTTTGCCTTTGGTGTACTGGGAAATACATTCCTTGTTCCTTTTATCGCTTCCGTCTATGCAAGAAAAGCTAACAAAATAGGAATCCTTTGTGCCATGATCAGCGGCTCCATAATAAACATTGTTTGGGAGCTGTTCGCCTTACAAAATGCAAGCGGATTACATCCATTTTTAGCCGGCTTAATTGCTTCTCTCATTGCAATGTTTATTGGGAATCAATTTGGCACTCCTCCTTCCGATCCTATTCTGGAGGCATATGATTTAGCCAAGCAAAGTAAAGAGATTCCAAAAAATCTGGAAAAAGGGATTTTTGAAGACCTTGCACCGGAAGCACGTAATATTTCTAAATTTATCCAAAATCAGGATAATACAAATGCCGTTGAGAGAAAAAGGGATAAAGATATCGAAATAGAACCTGAAATCAGTTTAAGGTTAGAGGGGTAGATAGCTTGGGTGCTAACGTGTTAACACAATCTGTCGAATTTAATAAAGAACAAATTGAATCAAGTTTTAAGAGGTTACACCCTCATGCTAATTTTATTGCAGAACGTATCGTCTACTATCCTTATTATTATTTTTGTTATAACGTAAAAGCTAAACGCCTTTTCCTCCCCTTAAATGAAAAAGTAGGATGTGCCATTGATTCGATTAGCGGCAAGGGATCGCTCATTGATTATAAGCCGAAATGGAAAGCGATTGAAATTTCAAAAGAGCAGCAGATGCCCGAAATGTACTCCTTGGAGGATTGCACTTCCATTTCTGAATCATTCATCTATCGGTCTTTATCTTTAAAAATGAGAATGATATCATTTCCAGAACTAAAGAGAGAACAGCAACAAAGATTTTATCGTCCTTACTGGGTGGTTTGGAATGAAAGAGCTGAATCGTCGGATTTCATTGTTGATGGGGTGTCCGGACAATTTCATCCCTTGTAAAAATAAATGGTAATAAAGAAAAAACAAGGATACCGCTTGGTCTTTAAATCACCGGTATCCTCGCCGAGCAGATGTCCACTCCGGGGAGTCGCTTTCTGCGTGCAACGCTTCAGCCTCCTCGGAAGAATACCGCTTCCTGCTCAGGTCTACCTGTTGCTTTTCCCGCAGGAGTCGACTTCCCGGAGCTCCCATCTAAGTGGAATTATGTTTTATTTGCTTTTTCACAAAGAAATAATGCAAATTCTAGCGATGGTTTTGATGGGACGAGTAATCGCAGTCCCAGCCCCAGTGGGAAGACCCCGCAGGAAAAAGTGTTCTTCTTTTTTCTACCCACGGGGCATAAGTGCGGCTATGCTTCTGTCTGCGCCTGCCGGCTTGCCAATCAGCAAGTCTTCTTTAAAGGAGATGAGCTCGGAGCCCACGGAAAGCGGAGTGTATTTCTGGGGCCTAAGATTACTCACCCCGCGAAACCCTTTGGAGCGGCTATATTCAGCATTTTTTTATGCTTTCTTATTCTTTAACAAAAACAGGTAAAGGTTTTTTTCCTTTACCTGTTTTTGTTACTATCTAATTCATTGTTAAATCCAAAACAGTCTGCAAAACCACGTTTACCCCTCGCTCACAATCTTCCCATGCAGTCAATTCATCTTCGGCATGGCTTTTTCCGTTAACGCTTGGTACAAAAATCATGGCAGCCGGCAGATAGGTCGCAATAAATTGTGCATCATGCCCTGCACCGCTTGCCATCCGTTTATAGGAGCAGTTCAGAGATTTACAGGACTTCTCTAAAGCGTCCACTAATTTGTTATTAAACCATACGGTATCACGGTCCCAAAGCTTCTTTACTGTGACATCACATTTTTCTTTGGCCTCCGTTTCCGCTAACCCTTGAATGATTTCTTCCACTTGGCTGATTACAGCCGCTTCTTTATGCCGTGCCTCCAGCGTGAAAATTACTTTATTCGGGATAACTGTATGGATATTCGGGCTCACATTCATTCGGCCAATCGTGTAAACGAGATTATTATCCAGTTTACTCATTTTCTCCCGTATTTCATTAATCAGATTATTGGAAGCAAATAAGCTGTCTTTTCTCATGGACATGGGCGTAGTTCCTGCGTGATCAGAATCACCAATTACCTCAATTTCATAGCAGCACATCCCCACCACACACTCCACAACACCGATATCAATGGATTCATTTTCTAATACTGGACCTTGTTCAATATGCAGCTCTAAAAAAGCTTCTGCCTCTGTTAAGCGGTTTTCTTTCCTTCCTTCATATCCGCTTTCTTTTAAAGCTTCTGCAAAGGTTATCCCGTTTTTATCGACCGACCGGAGCATGTTACCCTTATCAAACTTCCCAGACATGACTCCTGAAGACATTAATGAAGGTTCAAATCTTGCACCTTCTTCATTTGTAATATTCGCCACAACCACTGGAATCCGTGGTCTGATATTACTTTCGACCAAGGTTCTTACTACCTCAAGCCCAGTTAAAACACCTAATACACCGTCAAACCTGCCGCCTTTTTCCACGGAATCTAAATGAGATCCGATTACGACCGGTGGCTTATCATTTTCTCTCCCCTCCAGCGTTGCATACATGTTTCCCATATCGTCCCATTTCACAGTCAGGCCCAGCTCTTCACAAACCATTTTAAAATGGTTTCTCACTTTTATATCCGTTTCGGATAATGCCAATCGGGTTACACCATTATTTTCAGTTCTCCCGAAATCTGCAAAATCTTCAATGGTTTGTTTTAGCCTCTCCCCATGAATGGCTATTTTTTGTTTTTCCACTATATCTCCTCCCGCATTTATTGTTCTTGCAGCTGATGTTTGATTAGTAATGTCGTGATATATTTTCTGCTGTCAGCATTCTCAAGCAGGATGGACTGCTTCTCTGCCACACCCTCTTTTTCCAATTCGACCATATCTCCGTCCAATGTTCCGACCACGGAAGTAATTTTATAATTATTTTTCATCCACGCATCAACAAGCTGTTTTTCCTGTAAAAATTCTTGATAACTTGACAATGAATAACCTCCTCGCCCTCTAAATCATTCTGTTATTTGGCGGCTGTTTCATCCTTTTCTGCATCCTCATCTAACGACCAATCCCTGCCGACGGTAATTCCCAAATATTTGTCATCATCCGGATCCGTAATCTCTGCTTGCGGGAATTTGTGGAAGTACCAATATTTCGTCAGCACATAGTAAACTGCTGCAGCAACTATAAAGCCGACAATAAACGAATAATTCATAAAGATTAAAGCAACAGCGCCGCCAATGGCCCAGGAAATAAAGCCAACAATGTTTACGCCGCCATGAAAGCGATATTGGCCCCTATTCTTATATAAGTCAGGAACATTCACTCTTCGTTTTCGGAGCAAATAGTAATCTGCAAACAGGATACCGCTGACTGAGGATAAGACGGCGCCAATAATCAAAAGAACCTGCGTGAGTATTTCATAGACACTCCAAGGCTGGATGACCGTGCCGACAATACCAGCAACAAAAACAGCAACTGCATGGGAAACTTTTGGACCTAAGACATTAGAGAAAACAGCAGCGGCAGGTAATACATTTGCAGCTGTGTTCGTGGACCACTGTGTCAAAACTATCATAAAAAGTAACATTGCAAGCATCCAACCAGATGCGGTATCTTGCAGTGCTGTAACTGGATTCGAGGTCCCCGCAACAATAAATGCTGCGGCACCAATCATAATCATAAAGGCTTCTGTTAGAGGAAGAGCGACGAGACTGCCGATTAAGGTTGTTTTATTCCGTTTAAACCAATTTCTTTCATACTTAGGAGCTTTGAAATGGCGGGAGATGGTCGGGATATCGCAGCCCAATGTTGCCCAGAATCCCATATTAGCAAAAAGAACCACCATAAACGCCGTGAATGCAGCTCCCCCGGTTACTGGACTTGCTACCCAGGCCCAGACATCTGCCCCTTGTGCCTGAATATCCGCATTTAGCGTTTGGTAAATAATTAAAGACATGACAATAATGATTGGTGCAGCTACATCTGCAAAGCGTTCTACCCATTTGATGCCGGAAGCAGTATTGATAAGCTGAACAAGCGCAAAAACAAGGTAACATAACAGCCAATTATCAAACCCGGCAAACATCGTATGCAGTATCGCATTAATCGCTGTTGCACCGAAATAGGTGTTAATCCCGAACCAAAATGATGCCGTGACTGCTCTCGTTAAAGAAGGAATATGCGTCCCTACCGTTCCAAACGGCGCCCTCATATAAACCGGGAAGGAAATACCATGCTCTACACCGATATCACCAATAATGGTAATAAACGCTCCAATTGCTATACATCCAATCAACGTAGCTAAAACCACCCATGGCAGCGATATACCCTGGATGCCTGAAGCACCAATATCAAAAGTTGCCAGCAGGATGGCCATTCCTATCCACATCGCAAAAAATCCCATTACCCCAATCTTTCGCTCACCATGCTTCACCGGAAGTAAATCTGGAGACTTTAAGTAGGAATTACTTTTATCCTTTCCCTGCAATGCAATCGCCTCTCTCCTCTTTGATGAATCCAAAAAGCCGCTTATCCCTCACATTCCGCAAGCAGCTATGGATTGTTTGTATTAACTTCTATTAGATGCTGTTTCCTGCTTGTTCGTATGTGCAGAATCAAATTTAGCTCGTTTTAAGAATTTGCCTGCTCCTGGTTTAGCAACCAACTCTTTATCCTTAATGACATACTCCCCGCGCGATAAAACGGTAACAGGCTGCCCAGTTACCTTCATTCCCTCTAAAGCGCTATAATCAACGGCGGAATGATGTGTACTTGCGGATATCGTACGCTCCACATTTGGATCGAATAACACGATATCTGCATCTGTGCCGGGAGCAATCGTTCCCTTTTGCGGAAATAAACCAAACAGTTTCGCTGCCTGCGTTGACACCATGTCTACAAATTGATTCATGGAAATACGTCCTTTTTTCACACCTTCCGAAAATAGAATACTAAAGCGGTCCTCAACGAATGGTCCGCCATTTGGAATCTTGGTAAAGTCACCTTTTCCTAAATCCTTTTGTCCATCAAAGTCAAATGCACAATGGTCGGAGCCTATCGTTTGCAGCTCCCCGCTTTTCAGAGCATTCCACAGCACTTCCTGATTGGATTTATCACGTAATGGCGGAGACCACACATATTTTGCTCCTTCAAAATCAGGCTTTTCCAAATAGGTTTGGTCCAGCACCAAATATTGCGGACAGGTTTCCCCATAAACAGAGAATCCCTTACTTCTAGCTTCCGCAATTTGCTCTACTGCTTCTTTACAGGTGACATGCACAACATATAATTGGGAATCAGCCAGCGCAGTCAGTTTTGCTGCCCGGCCCGTGGCTTCCCCCTCCAGTTCTGGCGGGCGGGTCAACGCATGATAGATTGGATCGGTATTCCCTGCTTTTAATGTTTCTTGCGTTAAATGTTCAATTACGTCCCCATTCTCAGCATGCACCATTACTAATCCACCGTGGTCTCTAGCAGTTACTAAGGTTTGAAAAAGTGTTTCATCATCTGCTTGCAAAACATTTTTATAAGCCATAAATACTTTAAAGGAAGTAACTCCCTCCTCTTCAATAACCGCAGGAATCTCCTGTAAAATCTGTTCGTTTGCTTCCACGATTTGTAAATGAAATCCATAGTCGATTACTGCCCTGCCTTCTGATTTGGCATGCCAAATTTCCAGAGCATTTTTTAATGTTTTTCCCTTCTCTGTTAAGCAAAAGTCAATGATTGTTGTTGTCCCGCCATGCGCAGCAGCAATGGTTCCACTTTCATAATCATCTTTTGTTACCGTACCGCCAAATGGCATTTCCATGTGCGTATGCGGATCAATGCCTCCAGGAAAAACGTAAAGTCCTGTTGCATCAATAACTTCTGCATACACATCACTTAAATCCTGTCCAATCGCTTTCACTTTTTCATCTTCAATCAACACATCCGCTTGATATATGTCTGCTGCTGTAACAATCGTTCCATTTTTAATAATTTTTTTCATTTTCGATTCCTCCAGTAAAAATCTAAAGTCTCGCAATTAGCGTTTCTCAAGCATATGAATTGCTGCCTGGCGGTCATTCCAGGACATCGGCGGTTCCGTTGGTGTCAAATCAATCATGTCGATTGCTCCCTCTACCGGACAAACAATCGAACATAGATTACACCCGACACAGTCCTCCTCTCTTACACGTAAAATAGCATTTCCATCTTTATCTGTAAGCATGTCGATACACTGATGAGACGTATCTTCACAGGCAATATGGCATTTATTACAATTAATGCAGACATCATTGTTAATACGGGCCACCACTTTATGATTTAAATCCAGATTGCTCCAGTCTGTGTACTTTTCCACAGATTTTCCGATGATGTCGCTTAAAGCATCTATCCCTTTTTCATCTAAATAATTTTCCAGCCCCTCTGTTAAATCCTCAATAATCCGAAATCCATGATGCATTGCTGCGGTACATACTTGCACACCGCCGGCTCCCATCAGCATAAATTCCACGGTATCCTGCCACGTAGAAATCCCGCCAATTCCGGATATCGGAATATTAACTTCCGGATTTCTTGCGCATTCTCCGACCATATTTAAGGCAATCGGCTTCACTGCCGGTCCGCAATACCCGCCATGCGCTCCTTTTCCATTCACATTTGGAACCGTGTTCCAAGTATCTAAATCTACCCCTATCAAACTATTGATTGTATTAATTAAGCTGATGGCATCTGCCCCGCCCCGAGCAGCAGCTTTTGCGGTTGCTGTTATGTCCGTAATATTTGGCGTGAGCTTCGTGATAACCGGAACCTCTGCCGCTTCTTTGGCATACATCGTAGTTCTTTCTACCAGATCCGGATGCTGACCAACAGCTGCACCCATCCCTCTTTCAGACATCCCATGAGGACAGCCAAGATTTAATTCAAACCCATCCACTCCAACATCCTGCACTCTCTTTACAATTTCATGCCATTTTTCCCGCTCGGGTTCTACCATTAAAGAAGCAATAATTACCCGGTCTGGATATAACTTTTTCGTTTCATAGATTTCCTTTAAGTTTTCCTCCAATGGACGATCGGAAATCAGCTCTATATTGTTAAAACCGGCAACCCGCTGCCCGTTAAAGTGACTTGCACCAAAGCGGGAGGTGACATTTAATATAGGCTCACCCAATGTTTTCCATACTGCTCCTCCCCACCCAGCTTCAAAGGCACGCTGTACTTGATACCCGGTATTGGTCGGGGGCGCAGATGCCAGCCAGTACGGATTAGGTGATTTGATTCCAGCGAAATCAATACTTATATCAGCCATTTTCATCCTCCTAATCTTGAAATATCTTTTAAGATCTTTCTGTTACAGATTGCTTGAAACGCTCATGGACCGCCAGCGCTGTATCCTTTCCCTGCTGGGCAGCCGTCACCACCATTGCTTCTCCAATTCCTTTTCCAAAAATCACATCTCCTGCAGCATATACTTTGGGATGAGACGTTATAAACGTTTCCGGATCAACCTTCACAACGCCTCCACTATGCTCCAGACCAAAGGCCTCAATGATTCCCTGATGCCTCGTTTGTCCGATAGCCTTCACTACGATATCAATATCCATTAAGAATTCAGATCCTTCAATTTCCACTGGCCGAGGCCTTCCATCCTTCTCAGTCTCTTGTAATTCCATTTGTACGCACTCCATTTGTGTTACATGACCATTTTCATCACCGATAAGACGTTTCGGATTGGTAAGCCATCTAAATTCCACGCCCTCCTGTTTGGCAAACTCATATTCAAAATCATAAGCAGTCATTTCCGCTTCCGTTCTGCGGTAAAGTATCTTTACGTTATCCGCGCCAAGTCTGACTGATGTCGTAGCTCCATCAATCGCTGTATTTCCTGCCCCGATGACCGCAACACGCTTTCCGATAAAATCCTCTGGATAATTCCCATTTTTTGATTTTTCCACTAAATCAATGGCATCGAAGTTCCCCTCTAATTCTTCCCCTTCTATTCCAAGCATTGGAACTTTGGACATTCCAACAGCAAGCACCACCGCATCATATTGATCAATAAGATCCGCCGGAAAAATATCCTTGCCAATTTCCGTATTCGTTCGTATTTCTACACCTAAATTTCTCACTTGCTCTACTTCCCAGAAGGAGATATCCTTAGGCAAACGAAAGGGAACAATTCCAAATGTATCTAACCCTCCCGCTTCCCTTTTTGCTTCAAAAATAGTTACTGTATAGCCTAGCCGGGCTAATTCGCGGGCTGTTGATAAGCCAGCAGGACCGCTTCCAACGACAGCGACTGTTTTTCCATTCTTTTTGCCAGCTTGAAAGAGAACCGCTTCATTTTTAATTGCCCAATCTGTCGCAAATCGCTGCAAATCCCCAATAGGAATGGGCTTCGTAGCGTCATTCAGGACACAAGCTCCTTCACATAATTCTTCTGTCGGGCAGACTCGGGCGCAGCTAGCTCCAACCGGATTGGAATCCATAATTGTTGTTGCAGAGCCCTTCAAGTTCCCAGAAGCAATTTTTTTAATAAATCCCGGAATATCAATCCCTGTCGGACATGCAGTAATACAAGGCGCATCATAACAATATAAGCAGCGATTTGCTTCATCCAATGCCTCTTGGGAATTAAAGCTTGGTTTCGTTTCCTCAAAATTCGCTGTAAGCACCTCACCAGATATAAAATTCTTTAATAAATCACTCAAGAAACAAACCTCCTTTAAAATACATTTCAAAAAAGATTAATTAAAATAGAAAGTTATTATATACTTATGTGGCAAGCTCTCAGTAAATTACCATTTCAACAAAAGCTGGGGTTTTTCTAAAAACTAATTATTAACTCAACTTTCGCACCTAAAAAGTAACGTCATTTCTATAGAAACAGGAGTTGACTGTTCCTTCGATAACCCCCTTGACAAAGATATAGAAGGCGAAGTGTAAAGCACCGGTCCGCCTCCGCTAGTAGGGTATTCTATACGTGAAAAAACAACTCACCAAACAGAAGTTTAATCAGATAGAACATATTTTTCATGCTGTATGGTAAAATGTTCGACCAAGATTACTTTCTGTGCTTCGAAGCGATTCCCTGTATTTCATATCCATCCTGTCATGATTGGATTGTTCAGACGAAAGCTGCTATTTCATTCAGCTCATTAAAATCTTATTTCTTTCATTCGCTGTAGAACCCTATCAGAGCGCAGGCCAACCACGCAGACTCCTATAGGAACAGGGCGAGCTGAAGATCCACTTGAAAAGCGGGTTTCTTTTCATGTTAGCTGAAGCCGTCCCCATGGAAAGCGGAGTGGTTGGCCGGAGCGGAGCTATGCACCATCACCAATTTCAAAAAGGCCGGATATTTCACCAAAATGCAAGCATGATAATGGAGAACACGTTCCCCCTGGAATAGCAAGATATATATGCTTATTTTTAGGTATGAAAGTCGAGTTATTAGAATTCGCGCCGATTTTATAGAGGGCAAAGATAGTGTGAGGTAAAATAAAAATGAGTAAAACATATATCTGCTGAATTTTAAACACCTATTTAATATTATAAAATTTACAATATTCCAATTCATTGGACAAATGGTAAAATAGTCGTTATTATTTTTAGGCGAACTGTAATTATTTTTAGAAATACTGGCGGTTCTTTAAACACACGGTTAAAAATTTATTTGCAAAAATTTTATAAATTCGGTACAATTTAATTGATAATAATTATCAATTAAATTGTATAGGAGTTTATTTCATGAGTAGAACAGAACTTGCAAGATTAATTCGGGAACGCCGTGCTGTCAAAACAGGATATAATAATAAAAAAGTGACCAAAGAAACAGTTATGCAATTATTAGAGGAATCTATCTGGGCTCCTACCCATGGAATGAGACAGCCTTGGCGCTTTCTGTTCGTTGACAAGGATCACCTTCCCAGCTTTGCCAAAAAAATTGCATCTACATATCCTGAAGAAAGACAGGAAAATCGCGAAAATTATCTGAACGAGCCAAATGCTATTTTAGTCGTCATCATGGAAACCTCCGATATCCCCAAACAATGGGATGAGAATTTTGGTGCTGTTTCCGCAATGATCCAGAATTTTTGGCTGCTGGCATGGGAAGAAAAACTAGGTATTGTCTGGAAAACAAACCCACATATCTATGATGAAAAAGTAAAAGAAATTCTCGGTGTGAAGGAAAATGAAAAAATTGCCGGTTTTATTCATATGGGTTACTTTGACGAAGCGCCCGAAGAGAAAGAGCGTATCCCGTTGGCCGATAAATTTGAAGTATTTGAAGGGGAGTAAAATCAGATAATTTCATTTTTTTCTATAAATCTATTGACAACCTCCTGTCCTTTCGTTTAGTATAGATTTCAATCAATTAAATGAAGTGGCGTTGATGAAGAAGAGTAATTACAGGTGAACTCTAAAGAGAGCTGATGGCTGCTGTGAATCAGCGAGTATCCTTGTGATGAATGGGCTTCGGAGCTCCAAACCGAAACAGTATCGGAGTAGGCTTTGGCGGAATGGTTTCTCGTTATGGAAACTTAGAAGATAATAATCTTCTTTTAGAGTGAGCTGCACGTCAGCTAATAAAGGTGGTACCACGGTCCCTCGTCCTTTTATATATGGATGAGGGACCTTTTTGATTTTCATGAGACAATATATTACAAACGATGATGAAGAGTAGTAAATAATTTTTCATGCATAACAGAGAACTGATTACTTGGTGGAATATCAGTATGCAGGAATTATTGAATGGACTTCAGAGTGTTTTTCCGAAAAATGTCCGCTGGCAAATGGAGTAGGAAAAAACGTATTTCCGACGTTATACGGATAGGGTATCGGAGGTTTCCTGTACCTGATAAAGATGGAAAGATGAATCTTTCTAACAGAGGTGGCACCGCGGCCCTATCGTCCTCTATAAGCACATAACTGTGTTTATAGAGGACTTTTTTATTTCTATAGAAGTTAAATTAATAAATTATTTATTTCACGATTAAACTCTGTCACTAGCGGAGGAAAAACACGGAGACTCCTATGGGAAAGCGCAGTGGTTTTCCGGAGCGAATGCTAGATGGTAAAATCTTCATTTCAACTTATATAAAATATGATTTACAGAATTTTCAACTATAAAGGAGAGAGAAATCATGACGGCACAGGTAACGCATCAAACGTATTCCATCGATGGATTAATCCCTATTCAGGTTTTTCAAAGCTTGCCAAAAGCAAAAAAATATCTGTTGGAAAGCAGCTTTCCACACGAAGAAAAAGGACGCTATTCCTTTATCGGCCTTCATCCTTATCAAGAAATCATTGGGCGTGGAAAAGAAACAACGCTAATCAGTGCTTCCCATGTAGAACCGCTGGTTGTTCATCAGCACGCATTGCATTTCTTACAAGAAACGATGCCGACGCTTGATTTATCTCTTTCCCTTCCCTTCTATGGCGGAGCGATTGGTTATATTGGCTATGATACGATTCAGGCTTTTGAAGATATCGGTCCAGCACCATTTGATGACCGGAATATGCCGGATATTCATTTCATGCTTTTTGAAGATACAATTATTTTTGACCACGAGGAAAACAAACTGCACTTTGTTGCGATAGACCGGAACAGCGGAACAGAAGAAAATCGCGAACAGCGTATTCAAAGGCTGAAACAGTATGTTGATCAGGCAAGAAGAACCGAACTTCCTGTTCCGCAGACATATGCTTTTATACCGGAAATGGATCAGCAGAAATTTGAAGAGAACGTGCAGATTGCAAAGGATTATTTGCAAAAAGGGGAAATTTTTCAGGTTGTTTTATCCCAGCGTTTTTCAAGAGAGGTGGAAAATGAGAGAGAGTTTGGTCTTTCTTTTTACGAACAATTAAGGAGACATAATGCCTCCCCCTACATGTTTTACATTGATTTTCAAGATTATACCGTGCTCGGGGCTTCTCCAGAAAGCTTGATAGAAACCAAGGGTAGCCACGTTGTCACCAATCCGATTGCCGGAACAAGAAAACGCGGACAGAACGAGTTGGAGGATCAGGCACTCGCAGAGGAACTGCTTGCCGATGAAAAAGAACGGGCAGAACACCGGATGTTAGTCGACTTAAGCAGAAATGATCTAGGCCGTGTCTGTGAAGTCGGCAGTATTGAGATTCCCGTTTATATGACGATTGAGCGTTACCAGCATGTAATGCATATTGTTTCCGAAGTAACCGGAACCTTGCGCCAGGATTATTCAGGAATTGACGCACTTATCTCCTGTCTGCCAGCCGGAACCGTATCGGGCGCACCGAAAATCAGGGCAATGCAAATCATTAATGAACTGGAAACCGTAAAGCGCGGTCCTTATGCCGGCGGAATCGGTTTTATCAACTTTGAACATGATGTGCATATTGCACTCGCTATCCGCTCGATTGTTATCAAGAACTACAAAGCTTATTTTCAATCTGGAGCCGGTCTTGTATATGATTCCGTTCCATTCAATGAATATATGGAAACCATTAACAAAGGAAGATCATTTATGGAGGTGCCTGAACTTGATTCTATTAATTGATAATTATGATTCTTTCACATATAACCTGTACCAATATGTTTCCGAATGCGGTGTACATGTTGAAGTGATTCGCAATGATGAAGTGACTGTCAAAACCATTGAAAAATTAGAACCAAAAGCCATTATTATCTCGCCTGGACCGGGTTCTCCAAAGGACGCCGGAAATTGCATCCAGATTGTGCAGGCTTTTTATAAAAAACTGCCGATACTGGGAATCTGCTTAGGGCATCAAGTAATCATGGAAGCGCTCGGCGGCAGAGTTATTCAGGCATCTACCATTAAGCACGGAAAAACATCGCTGATTCACCATGATGACTCCGGGCTGTTCCAAGGGCTCAGCAACCCGGTTGAAGTCATGCGATACCACTCTCTTGCAGCGGAGCATATCGCGGTACCATCCGAACTGCGTATCACTGCAACAGCTTTAGATGATGATGAAATTATGGGCGTGACCCATCAGACATATCCTGTTTACGGACTGCAATTCCATCCGGAATCGATTGGAACACTGGATGGAAAACAGATTATTTCTCACTTTGTTGAGAAATTGACGAATCAAAAGGAGGAGGTACCCCAATGAAACCGCATTTTAATCAATTACTTGAAGGAACAGACTTATCATTTGAAGAAACAAAGGCATTATTTAATGCTTGTTTCCAGGAGGAAGTTTCCGATACAGAGCTTTCCGCTATTTTAGTAGCTTTAAAAATGAAGCAGCCGACAGCAGAAGAACTGGCCGGCTTAGCAGAAGTAATCCATACCAATTCTCCTTTTCAATTTGAGTTGGAGCTTCCCGCAATGGACAACTGCGGAACAGGAGGAGACAGATCAAACAGCTTCAATATCAGCACCTGTGCAGCATTTGTCTTAGCCGGCGCCGGCGTTACAGTTGCAAAGCACGGAAACCGTCGAATCTCCAGCCAGACTGGAAGTGCTGATGTATTAGAAGAGCTTGGTGTTTCGCTTGATTTAACCAAGTCGCAAATGAAATATATGCTGCAGGAAAATCAAATCGCCTTTTTATTCGCCCAGCATGTTCATCCTACATTGAAGCAGATTGCCGGTGTACGTCAGAAGCTTCGGACGCCAACCATTTTTAATTTGGTCGGCCCGTTAACCAATCCGGTTGCTTTGCATTCTCAGCTGGTTGGCGTGTATTCAAATGATGCCTTGCCGATTGTAGCAAAATCTCTGCAAACGCTCGGCCGGAAGCGTGCGTTAGTTATTCATGGAGCGGGTGGAATGGATGAAGCCTCTCTGCAGGGGGAAAACAACTATATTTTACTGGAGAATAATGAATTAAAAGCAGGCAGCATCCATCCGGAAGAGGTCGGTCTTTCCGTCTATACCAACCAAGAGATTGAAGGCGACGATGCAAAACGGAATGCAGAAATTTTGCTCTCTGTATTAAATGGAGAACCTGGAGCTTATCTGGATACCGTTCTATTTAATACAGCGATTGCTTTATTCGCCATCGGGCGTGTCGATTCCGTGAAGGATGGGATGGAAATTGCCAGACACAGCGTATTCTCTGGAAATGCCAAAGCAAAATTAGATACATTGGTCGACTATAGCCAGGAAGCAAAACAAGAGGTGGTATAAATGACGTTTTTAGAAAAAATTATTGATAAGAAAAAGCAGGAGGTTGCGGAACGTAAATTACAAGCAGCCGGAAAGCATACGCGAAAAAATCCAATTTACTCTCTCCATCAAAATGTTCAAGCAGCTGATCATATATCAATTATTGCTGAAATCAAACGGGCTTCCCCTTCCAAAGGGGCGATTCAAATGGACGTCGATATACTGAAACAGGCAAAGCAATATGAACAGTCTGGGGCGGCTGCTATTTCTGTTTTAACCGATGAAAGTTTTTTTCACGGTTCATTAGATGATCTCAAAGCAGTAAGTGAAGCGGTCTCCGTCCCTGTTCTCTGTAAGGATTTTATGATTGATGAAATACAAATTGACGATGCGAAAAATGCAGGAGCTTCCATTATCTTATTAATTCTTGCTGCTCTGCCGCTCGAACGATTCCAGCGTCTTTACAACTATGCAACAGAGCAAGGGCTGGAAGTGCTCTGCGAGGTGCATAATGCGGATGAATTAAAGGACGCCCTGACAGTGAATCCGAAAATTATCGGAATCAACAACCGTAATTTAAAAACCTTTGAAGTCGATTTACAAACAACGGCGGAGCTTGTTCAGCAAATCGATAAAGGAGAGCTTACCATTATCTCTGAAAGCGGGATGCGTACGAAAGAGGATGCCGAACTGGCAAGAGATGCCGGGGCTAATACGATTTTGGTCGGGGAAACATTAATGCGCTCCAATCAAGTGGAAGCAGACATGCAGGCCTTGCAGGTGCCCCTCTCTTCCACGAAAGGAGCTTCCTGATATGCTTGTCAAAATCTGTGGAATCACATCTCCGGAGACAGCAGAAGCAGCTGTCGAGGCCGGAGCAGATTTTTTAGGCTTTGTTTTTGCCAAAAGCAAACGGGAAGTATCCGTGGAACAAGCAGCCAACATTATCGCAGCATTGCCGGAACACGTAAAAAGTGTCGGTGTTTTCGTCAACAAAGATAAGCAGGAAATAGAAAAAATTGCTCGGGAGACGGGACTCGATTTTATACAGCTGCATGGAGAAGAATCTCCTGAAGCTGTCAGCAGCTTTACCTTTCCTGTTATTAAATCACTTCCTGGCACAGAAGAAGGTGTTAAACAAGCAGCGCAATATGATGCTGCTTACCTGCTGATGGATAGTCCTCCCCTGCCCCATGCACATGGAGGAAACGGGGTTACATTTAACTGGTCGACATTAAAAGGAAATACGTTTTCTGAACGGCTCATTTTAGCTGGCGGACTGACACCGGAAAATGTCGCGGAAGCCATTCAGCAGGTAAAACCGATTGCCGTGGATGTTTCCAGCGGCGTGGAAACGGATGGAAGGAAAGACCCAGATAAAATAAAAGCTTTTATTCAGGAAGCAAAACGAACAACTGTAGAAAGGAATCGATAACATGCAATCATATACGTTCCCAGACAAATCAGGAAAATACGGTAAATTCGGCGGCAGATATGTGCCGGAATTACTTATGCCAGCTGTCTTAGAGCTTGAAGAAGCTTATGAAGCAGCAAAAAATGACCCTTCTTTTCAGGAGGAATTAAATAATTATCTGACAGAATACATTGGCAGAACAACTCCGCTATATGAAGCAGAACAATTAAGCAAGCATCTAGGCGGCCCAAAAATCTATCTGAAGCGGGAAGATCTTAACCATACTGGAGCACATAAAATTAATAACACGATTGGCCAGGCGCTTCTGACTTTACGAATGGGCAAAAAGAAAGTCGTCGCTGAAACCGGAGCCGGACAGCATGGCGTAGCTACAGCAACTGTCTGTTCTCTGCTTGGTTTAGAGTGCATCGTTTTTATGGGCGCAGAAGATATCAAGCGACAGAAGCTTAACGTTTTTCGTATGGAGCTGTTAGGTGCAAAAGTGGTCGGAGTCTCTCAAGGCAGTGCAACCTTAAAGGATGCAGTGAATGAAGCATTGCGCTATTGGGTGAATAATGTCCACGACACTCATTATATTATCGGCTCTGTAGTAGGCCCGCACCCTTTCCCTCGTATTGTACGAGACTTTCAATCAGTGATCGGCGCAGAAACAAAACAGCAAAGCCTTGAGAAACAAGGAAAGCTTCCAGACGCAGTCGTAGCTTGCGTTGGCGGCGGCAGCAACGCCATGGGGATGTTCTATCCTTTTGTCGATGATAAGGAAGTTGCTTTGTATGGTGTCGAAGCTGCAGGAAAAGGCGTTACTACCAATGAGCACGCAGCTACCCTGACAGGCGGTTCTCCAGGCATGCTGCATGGCACGTTTACTTATTTATTGCAGGATGAAGCAGGCCAAATTCAAGAAGCTGCCTCTATCTCTGCCGGATTAGACTATCCAGGTATTGGACCGGAGCACAGCCACTTGCATGATACTGGCCGGGTAAACTACCCTTCCATTACAGATGAGGAAGCATTGGAAGCCTTTCAGCTGCTTGCAAAATTAGAAGGAATTATTCCTGCTCTGGAGAGCGCACATGCTGTTGCCTATGCATGTAAGCTTGCAAAAGAAATGTCTTCGGAGCAATCGTTAGTTATCTGTCTGTCCGGACGCGGAGACAAAGATGTAGAACAAGTCAAAGCAAAGCTGGAGGAGAATTCCGATGGGGAAGCATAAACTAGAAAATACATTAAATGAATTAAAAGCAACAGGAAAGCCTCTGTTCATTCCTTATATGATGGCTGGTGACGGAGGAATCAACCAAATCAATGAACGCATTCAATTCCTGGAAGAATGCGGTGCGTCTGCAATTGAATTAGGTATTCCTTTTTCTGACCCAGTAGCTGATGGTCCTGTAATTCAGGATGCCGGACTGCGTGCATTACAGGAAGGAACCACGCTAAAGCTGGTTCTTGATGAGGTCAGAAAACAAAAAGAATCACGAAACATTCCAATTATTTTGATGACCTATATTAATCCTATTTGGAACTACGGCTACGAGCAATTCGCCAAACACTGTGATACTGCGGGGGTAGATGGAATTATTATTCCAGATATTCCAATGGAAGAGGAAGAAGATATTGCAGCTGCGCTATCTAATCAATCCATTGCCTTTATCCGTTTAGCTGCGATGACCAGCCCGGATGAGCGTCTGGAGAAAATTGCACAGGACTCAGAAGGTTTTCTATATGCTGTTTCCGTGAACGGAACAACCGGAGAGCGTCAGCAGCATGATAAAAATACATTGGACTACTTGAAGAAACTAACCGCTTTAAGCAGCGTTCCCGTCTTAGCCGGATTTGGCATTTCTAATCCAGAACAGGCAAAATCGTTAGCCGCTTATTGTGACGGTGTCATTGTCGGTAGTAAAATCGTCCACTTATTTGCGGAAGGAAAGCAAACGGAAATCAAAGAATTGATCGGCGAAACCGTACGATAAAATGAAACTTTATTTATCAGGTGTTTTGGGGCTTCTACGTGATCAAGTGAATCTGGATCTTTATCGACGTTTTCTCTCTCCATGATGGAGCAAACAATCAAATCGGGCGGTTTTTGACTGCTCCATTGCAATAAATGTATGTTTGCATTGATATAAGTGTCGAGACAACCATTTCTTTATAGCATAAACTATATTAGAATCTAGACAACGTTGTCATTGATTCAAACCATCACAACAACCCATGCCTTGAGGGAGCTGTACGCCACATACAGCTCCTGTTTTTTTAGATAAATGAAGTACAAGCTGATCTAATTCAATAATGACTGGAACCAAGATGGCGGCAGTTGCAGTCTTTTTGCTAAAAAATATGACTCTCCTACTTAATAAAAATACAGAATAGAAGATACCCTCTATTCTGTATTTTTATCTTTACTTATCCTCAAATTCCATCTGATACAAATCAAAATACTGATATTGTTTCATAGATTCCGCTGCTTGAATGATGCCCTGATACACATTTTCCCCTGTTTCCAAATCAAATACATTGATGGAAATATCCGCCACTGTCAGTGTAGAATAAGCAGGAAATACAACATAGAAATAACCATTATGAACATCTGTTAATGGATATACCTCTTCTTGCCCTATTTCCATTTCCGCATCAAACACATTTTCTTCAAAAACGGTTTCTTGTTCTTCTAAATTCTCATCGAACTTTGTTAACGAGTAATTTTCCCCTTGGAGCATCCCTGCATAAACAGTACCATCATAAATTCTAAAAAAATCTCCCCCATAAAAGTTTGCTTCCTGAAGATCAATGGATTGGAAACTGTCTTGCTCTACATTGTATAAACGCAGTTCATATTTAAGCGGAGAATCCCCTACGTAAACACCATTCTGATCGACTTTATATTCATCATACGTATAGAGATAATGCATTTCTCCATTGATCAGACCGCTGTCCTGATAGGTTAAAGAGGGTTCTATTCCTTCTTTAGACTCCATGTCCCTTTGTGGAAACCTTATATCCTCTATGGTTTGATTATTTAAATCTATCACAAGAATCCCATTTTCATCCGTATACACATCTGTTATTTCATCATACTGTCCTTCCATATATAATTGGACGTATAACTTATTATGATTATCAGCAGTTATCGAGCTTACACCATAGATTTGCTGATCCTCGACAGCCAGTTCGAATGAGCTGACGTTTTCTGTTTCTTTATCAAGTATTTCTACGCCAATATGATTCTGTTCATTCATATCCCAGTTGTTTTCATTTCCATCTACATAAATAAGCTGATTATCTGTTTCCGCGAAATTCTCACTCCATTGGTTTTTCCCGCGCATAAAGCTTTTATACTCTTTCACATATTTTTCTATTTGTAAGTCAGAATAATACCAGCCATAATATGATTCCCTTGATTGATCTATCCGCTTAGATTCATCCACAGATAACTGAAAAGGTTCTGACACCACACTGTAATACGAAGCCATGCCGGGACTACTTTGCCCATCTCCAAGTATCGTAACATCCTTCATAACCGCTTCATCTCCAGATACGGTTTTCCATTTAAAATCAAGCGTTTCTTCATCCATTACATAAAAACTGATAAGGATAACCGAAATGAAAAGGAATGCAATATATATAATCGAATAGCGTTTTAAATGATCCATCTCTATCACACCCTTATCTTTCTATTTAACAAATGATTACTAAAGAAAACCGATACTGCGGAGAGGATAATTGCTATAGCAAATTGCATCCATAAAAGCTCCGTCTCATAAAAATATCCTTTTACGATTATCTGCAAAATATATGGAGAAAAGACCAGAATCAGAGCCCCTATCCCATAAAAAACCGCCATAAATACACCTTTAAAACGGTAGCTGCGTTCAATCAAAATCATGGTAAATAATATAATGACAAAAGCTGTTCCAAAACCGTAATTAATCACAAAATCAATAAATTTCTCCGGAAGCAGGAATTTTAAATAATAAAAGCTTCTAATCATCCCTTGAATCGTTAAATCCAACCGGTAATCAACCGGAATAATCAGCTTTAATATCACCTGTAACGCCGGGAGGACAGCTACTTGATAAGCAATCAGACCAAAAACGAAAATCAGAATCGCCGCCAATTTGGAAAAGAACAACTGAATACGTTTCACCGGAAGCATCAGCAGGCGGTAAATAAACGTGTTCTTGCCCAGCCAATCCCGATACCAGATAAATAAAACATAAATAAATATCGTCACTGCAGCGATGACAATAGGCAGTGTAAACAGAAAACTCGACAATATATTCCCTATCGATACATAGCCATTATCTTGAAGAAATTGCTCTTTAGGTATTCCAAGCTTCATGACACTCTCGGTAATTTCCGATTTCACCATAAATGCATAATACAGCACCCCGGCAGCCTGCAGCAAAAACACAGCTGCAAGCAGCATAATATAAATCGGTAAAAACCGTCTAAATTCAAAGTTTACCAGTTTTCCAAAAAGCTTCATCCCTGATATACCTCCCTCATCACATCGATAACAGATTTACCCTCTTCTTCTCTTACCTGCTCCGTCATAAATTCTTTTTTCACCGCTCCATCAGCCAGTAAGACTGCCTTATCAATTAAATGCTCGATATCACTGATTTCATGTGTTGTGATGATAACACCGCGGTCTTCTACCAGATGACTGGAAAACACATCGGCAATCTGTTCTCTGCTGAAGATATCGATACCAGAGAAAGGTTCATCCATTAGAATATAATCTGCCTCCATCGCCAATCCCATCAATAGATTCACTTTCGCTGTATTCCCTTTTGATAATTGGGAAATACGTTCATCCTCTTTCAGCTTAAAAAATTCTAAAATCTCTTTTGCCCGCTCCCCATTCCAATTTTGATAGAAATCATCCATAAATTGAAAAGCATCCTTAATCCGCATTTTAGGCAAAAGCGTCATTGTATCTGGGATATATGTTATTTTCTCCAGCATCTTTGGAGACAGCTTCTCCCCATCAATGGTAATCTCGCCTTTTTGGTAAGGAGTCAGTCCCATAATCGATTGAAGAATAGTCGTTTTCCCCGCACCGTTGATTCCAATTAAACAGGTAATCTGGCCTTTATCTGCCTCAAAAGTAAC
Organism: Oceanobacillus oncorhynchi; assembly: GCF_000821065.1. Lineage (GTDB taxonomy): Bacteria > Bacillota > Bacilli > Bacillales > Amphibacillaceae > Oceanobacillus > Oceanobacillus oncorhynchi. The sequence continues at coordinate 2,276,861 of NZ_CDGG01000001.1, read as the reverse complement.
TCCATTTAGTATCTTTTTTCTTCCATACCTTTTCTCTATATTGGTCAATTTAATCATGCTTCTCTTCATCCTCCCTGCCAAGCTCATTTAATTTTGACTGGACAAGGTCAAAAACCTGTTCTTTTGGAATTTGCAAAGAGGTGATACGATCTACAAATTGATCAATTGCTTCGTCAATTAAACTTTCACGAATTTCTTTTATGCGGCCCGTTTCCTTTGTAATCATACTTGGTTTATTTCCATCCGTATATATCAAGCCTTCCTCCTCCATTTCCTTATAAGCTCGCTGCACAGTATTCGGGTTTATTTTTAATCGCTGTGCTAATTCTCTGCGTGAAGGAATTTCCTGACCAGACTTTAATTCTCCAATTGCAATCTGTTCTTTGAAATACCTGATCACTTGAATATACACAGCTTCACGTTTATCAAATCGGATATCCATCCAATTTCTCACCTCATTCTTGTCATGCTTTCGTGTATACTGTATTAATACACTAGTACATCTTGTAAGTGTATTATATGCATAATACAGAAGAAAGACAACTCTTTTCTTTGTTAAATTTAAATTTTTTATGTATGGTGGATTGTATTTCTTTATTTCAAACTGGACTCTTTCTTAAAAAGAGATATTTTTCATATTTACCTGACATCAGCAAAGGAAATATATAAAAGTATACTCGGTGTTATTTTGTTCGACGCTTCAACACCCATCGTGAAACAGCCGGTTCTCTCCATACAAAAGCAATCCCTTTTTCAGACAAATATGGTAGAATGGCTATCAGAATGATGTTAACAGGAAGGAAGATTTTCAAAATGAAGTTAGTTACATGGAACGTCAATGGAATCCGGGCCTGCGTTCGTAAAGGGTTCTTGGATTTCTTTCATGATATAGATGCAGATTTTTTCTGTTTACAGGAAACAAAGCTGCAGGCAGGGCAAATTGAGTTGGATTTAGAAGGATATTATCAATATTGGAATTACGCGGAAAGAAAAGGTTATTCAGGAACAGCAATTTTTACCAAGCATGAGCCGCTTCATGTTTCTTACGGGTTTCAAGAAGGCGAGATAGAGCCTGAAGGAAGAATAATCACATTAGAATACCCTGACTTTTACCTCGTCAATGTCTATACGCCGAACTCAAAGCGAGATTTAACCCGGCTGGAAGAGCGTTTGGAATGGGAAGATAAGATGTTTGATTATTTGCAGGAGCTTGATTCGAAAAAAGCCGTTATTTATTGCGGAGATTTAAACGTAGCCCATCAGGAAATCGATTTAAAAAATGATAAAACAAACCATGGCAATTCAGGATTTACGCAAGAGGAACGGGATAAAATGACACGGATTCTGGCCAATGGTTTTACAGATACCTTACGCTTCTTCTATCCTGAACGCGATGATATTTTCACGTGGTGGTCTTATATGAAAACAATTCGTGAAAGAAACATCGGCTGGCGTATTGATTATGTGATTGTTTCCAGTCCATTAGAAAAATATCTGGAAAACATGGAGATTCACCGTTATACACTTGGCAGCGACCATTGCCCAGTGAGTCTGGAAATAAATCTTAACAGCAGATAAACCCAATCCATGTTTAATCAAAAAAGGAGAAAAAGGAAATGTCGAACGTCTGAAATATTTCTGGTATTAAAAATAGTCCAATGATTAGACCAAACAAAAAAACAGTAATGATACGCAGTTTTTTTCGCATTCTCACCCTACCTCTCTTTCCTGAAAAACGAAAAGGAACCAGCTTGTGCTTCCTTTTCGTTTTTATCATTCAAGGAATATTATATAAATATGGAAGCATCCGCTTCCCGTTTATTGTTTCTGAAAATAATCTACCATCCCAAGGGCACTTAATTGTAAATCAACATTAATCATCTGATAAACCTCATGGTCATCAGCAATCCCCTGCTCACGAAGCTCGGTTTGTACATATTTCAACAATCGGTCGGCAATTTCATCATAGCTTTGTCCTTCTGCAACTGCAGCTTCCCCTTCTCTCACAAAGATATCCAGCCATGCTTCTGCCTGCTCGAGAGCTTCTTCTACTAAATCTGTTCCTCCAAAATGTCCAAAAAAGATATAATCTAATTGTTTCTCACGGAACCTTTGTAAAGAATGCCTCATTGCCTCCGGATCAAAGTGATTGGGAGATGTAGATGGTAAAAAGAAGTTCAACCCATGCGGAAATAGTTGTTCATATTGAATTCCGGCCGTATCCCCAGTAAACATCCCATTACTTATAGGATCATAGATTCCCAGATGATGTCTGGCGTGGCCTGGTGTATCCCAGAATTCTAAGATGCGGCCTTCCTCAAGCTGCAGCGTATCTCCTTCTGTTTTCTCCACCACCCTTTCCTCATCAGCAGGAATAATGGGATCATATAATTCGGAAAAACGCTCGCCGTAAATTGCGCGTGCTCCAGCAGCCAGCTTTTTAGGATCAACAAGATGTCTCTTCCCCTTTGGATGAACGTATAAAAGCGCATTCGGACAAAGCGATAATAAACGTCCTGCGCCGCCAGCGTGATCTAAATGAACATGTGTAACAATAATATGTTTTACATCCGCAAAAGTATATCCTAATTCTTCTAGTCCTTTTTTAATATACGGTACAGAAGGACTCGGTCCCGTCTCAATAATCGTAAGTTCATCTGCTTCCATGACATAAGCTCCTGTTCTGCCGCTTACACCAAAATCAAAACCATCGATAAGTGAAATCCCATGATGAAGCTTCATCGTTTTTCTAGAGTGCAACTGCATAATAATCCCTCACTTCCACAAAATAATTGAAACACACTATACTCTTATTTTAACATTTAAATATACGTCTCCGTATGATTTTATCAGATATTTCATTTTTACTTTCCAATCCACCCTCTTAAGAAAATAGGAAATAGGAATGATTTTCTTTGCTTGATATCCAACAATAGGGTACATTAGATGGAGAATAATGATTATGTAATAATTGCTGATGCAAACCGCACAGCAAATTGAAAATAGATTAAAAGGATGAAATCGAATGAGCAAAAAGAATGTAGATGATTACCTTCAAGAAGGAATGTATGGAACGCGTCTGCCCAATGAAAGTGAACGGAAAATGTATCTTGGCACCTTTCGTGAACGCGTTGCCTTTGTTTTAACCATTGGAGAGGTGATGTCTAATAAAGGGCTCGCTGAATTAGAGCGCCAATTAAAACAGCATCCGAAGGCAAAAATCTTATTGAACGGAAATATTTCATATTCATTTTTAAAAGAAGAAAAAGCACTCGCTGACCGCTTTTCTATTCCACATACTACGGTAAGCAACCAGGAGAATGATACAGAGATCGGTTTAGTGCTCACCTATCCTTATGCTGTAGATATAGACCAAATTTCCCTTAAAGATATTGAGGAAAAACCAGCTCCCAAAGAAAAAGAAGATGAAGAAGAAAAAAACAGCAATCCGTCAAAAGGAATCGTATCGAAGCTTAAAAATTTTTTCCACTAATCTGCAGTTGTTTCTCCCATTTAATATTGTGTAAATGTTAGTTACACTTATGCAGTAAGAAAGTTTATATTTTCTTAACTTCTAAGAAAAACCAAGGAGAATACTTGGTCCTTAAAACACAGCTGTTCTTGCTAAAGAGATGTCCGCTGCGGGAAGTCGCTTTCCGCGGGCAACGGCTTAGCCTCCTTTAAAGAAGACTTGCTGATTGGCAAGCCGTCAGGCGCAGACAGAAGCATAGTCGCACTTATGCCCTGCGGGTAGGAAGAAAACCGCTTCCTGCGGGGCCTTCACCTGTTGCTTTTCCCGCAGGAGTCGACAACATCCGCTCCCATCTAAGAAGAAATATGTTTATTTGTTTTCTTCTTACAAAGAAATGACGCTAATTCTAGCGACGGTTTTGATGGGGCGAGTAATCGCAGTCCCAGAAGAAATACACGGAGACTCCTGTGGGAATGCGCAGGGCGAAGACCCCGCAGAAAAAAGCGAACTTCTTTTTTCGAGGAGGCTGAGCTCAAGCCCACGGAAAGCGGAGTGTATTTCTGGGGTTGCGATTACTCACCCCATGAAACCCGTTGGAGCGGCTATCTTCAGCTTTTTTATATACTTTCCTATTCTTTAAAAAATGCCAGTCAGCGGAGATGGGGTGATTTACACCCAATTCCTATGACTGGCACTACATTTCACCTTACATTTCCTATTATTTCACACTGTATGATGTATCATTTATCATCAAAATCAATATTCTTCATTCTAAATGGTGTAATAATCAGTACCACAATCAGTACCAGTCCCATATAGCCAATCAGCGAATAGAATTTAGAGACTAAATCGGTAAAACCGACAAAGCTAAGTATAAAGCCTGCTACCAGGGTGGCAGCTAATAGTATATTAAATTTTTTCGTTTCTACTTTTGCAAACCTGGTAACAAACGCAAAGAACATACTAATTGCTGTGTTAAAAATCATTCCAAAAAGTACAAGTGCCATGATAATACCTAACACTGGTGAAATATTATTTACAATCCCCAACATTGGCATCTCAAAATTACCAACCTCTTCAATTTTAGCAAAAATCGCGAAATAACTAAGAAGAATTAATACACCCAGTCCCAGTCCGCCTACTAATCCGCCAATGGCTGCTGTTTTTCTATCTTTCACTGCTCCCCCCATAACAATGGACATCGCCGCGCCAACAGAAGTGTTAAAGGTAGCATAGTTTAAGCCTGCAACAAACCAATTTGGAAAATTCGGTCCATGGCTCTTTGCCGTACTATTTAATTCAGCTAAAGATCCATCCATTGTAAAAAAGCTGTAGATAGAGATAACGATAACAAATAAAATCAAAAACGGTGTAATACTGCTGATTACAGCAACCACTTTATCCACTTTCAGCATTCCTGTCAGCAGTACCAATACTGTCATTAAAATCGCTCCTGCAACATGAGGCAGCCCAAACTGCTGATTCAGGTTCGCTCCAGCTCCAGCAATCATTACTACCCCTACGCCGAATAGCGTAAATACTAATACAGCATCTACTATTAACCCAATCAGGTTAATACGAGTGATTTTTTCAATGATTTTAAAATGGCTGATTTTATAGATAACATCATTATAAGAAGTTGTCTGTGCCTTGCTCCCTAACCAGACCAGCATCATTCCAACATATGCAAAAAACACTGTAGAAACAAATGCAGCCAGAATTCCCACTGTACCAAAGCTTGTAAAGTACTGCAGCACTTCCTGTCCGGATGCAAACCCGGCGCCTACGATCACCCCTATGAATGCGCTTGCAATCACAAAGATTTTCATTAGTTTTTTCATGTGCTTCCCCCTCTGTTCTTTTTATCTTATAAGTATCAGATGAAATCTTTTTGTGTATATACTAAAATGAAAGTATGTATATACTTATAACCAGTATATAAAAAAAGATTACTTATGGAAAATGATAGTCTATCCTACTAATAAAAAGCAAGTATACCAATTATTAAATTTATTCAAAATAATGCATTTTCTATTCAGAGCATATCTTTATAAAGGGGTGTACTTTATGAACTCATCTCATATCACAAAAAATAAAATAGCAACATTAAAGCAGCCTTTTTCATCTTTAGACGAGCTTGCCGATACAATCAGTGAGGTATTGTCATGTCCTATTACCATTGAGGATGCGAATCATTATGTTCTTGCATATAGTAAACATACCGAAAATATTGATGAAGCACGAATCGGCACCATCATGAATCGAAAAGTCCCTGATAAAGTTATTAACGGTTTATGGAAAAACGGAGCAATGCCCAAGCTGATTGATAGTAATCAGCCAGTCATTATTCCCGAAATCAAAGAAATTGGACTTGGAAACCGGATTGCTATATCCATCTGGAAGAAAAACGAAATTTTAGGTTTTATCTGGGCACATACAGGTGAAAATGAATATAGTAAGGATGATTTGGAAATTCTAAGTGAAGCTACCCGGCAGGTGAAAAAGTTTATCCTGCAGAAGCTGCCTGGCCGAAGAAATACAGAACAAGCTTATAAAGACTTTTTCTGGCAGCTGTTAACAGCAGATTTTGTCAGCGCCAGCACAATTCAATCCTACGAAAAACAATTTAATATAAAGCTGCAGGATGGCCTTGCTATCATTGTTTTTCATTTTGAAGATGCAATCACACCGCAGATTGAAAAGCACGCTTCCTACCTTTCAGAAACTGTCATGCAGGTGAATACGATTTTCCGTTTATTTGATGATCAAGATTTTATCTTATTGGTACGATTATGGAAGACGGATGATACATCCGATAAAATTTATCAGTTTATTGAGCAGTTTCAGGAAAAAATAAGCACACAGCTGCAATTGACCTCCATGCGCGCTGCAGGAAGCCAAATTTACGGGTCTGCAAAAGATATGACGAGGGCTTACGAGGAAGCGCTTCAGACAAATTCCCTGCAAAAGCAGTTTCCCGATGAACTGTCTTCTTGTTTTCTTTATGAAGACCTAGGCGTTTTTCAGTGGATAGACGTATTAAAAGAACATCGTCATAAGCGGCGTCATACAAATAAATACATTCAACGTCTGCAGCAATATGATCAGCGCCAGCAAAGTAATTTATTGTACACCTTAGAAAAATTTTTGGAGCATGACTCCAACGTACATCGTACAGCAAAAGCGTTGTTTATCCATCCAAATACCATGAATTATCGTTTAAAACGTATTCATGAAATTAGCAATCTTGATTTAAAAAATCCGCATCAGAAAGTAGCGGTTTATTTAGAGTTATTAGCTGACAAGCTGGAAAAATCATAGGATTTGTGTAAATACACAAACGTTTTGGACTCAATTCATTTATTTTCATAATGAACTCTCACAAAGAAAGCGTTACCATTATAAGTATAAAATGATAAACAAAGGGGCGAATAACATGATTATTGGGGTACCTAGAGAGATAAAAAACAATGAAAACCGTGTTGCTATGACACCAGCCGGCGTAGTGAACCTTGTTCAATCCGGGCAAACGATTCTAATTGAAAAAGAAGCCGGTTTGGGAAGCGGCTTTACGGACGAAGAATACAAGCAGGCCGGAGCAGAGATTATCGCAGAGGCCTCGGACGTATGGGAACGATCTGATATGATAATGAAGGTAAAAGAACCGCTGGAATCAGAGTACCGTTATTTCCGGAAGGGGTTAGTATTATTCACCTATCTTCATTTAGCTGCTGATGCAAGATTAACGGAAGAGCTTGTCGCGAAAGAAGTTACAGCAATCGCCTATGAAACCATTGTTGTAGGTAACGCTCTCCCGCTTCTGACACCGATGAGTGAAGTCGCCGGACGTATGGCTACGCAGATTGGCGCCCAATATTTAGAGAAATCAGAAGGTGGCAAAGGCATTTTACTTGGCGGTATTCCCGGGGTCAAACGAGGAAAAGTAACGGTTATCGGCGGCGGTGTTGTTGGCACGAACGCAGCGCGCGTAGCAATCGGTCTTGGAGCGGACGTTACGATTATTGATTTAAACCCGCAGCGTCTTCGCGAATTAGAAGAAATTTTTGGTTCGAGCATCCAAACATTAATGTCAAACCCGCTAAATATTGAAGAAGCTGTCACAGATTCGGATCTCGTTATCGGATCGGTATTGATTCCAGGCAGAAAAGCGCCAAAGCTTGTATCAGAAGAAATGATTCAAGCGATGCAGCCGGGCAGTGTCATTGTTGATGTAGCAATTGACCAGGGCGGTAACTTTGAAACCGTTGACCATCCTACTACACATCAAGATCCAATCTATGTCAAACATGACGTCCTTCATTATGCTGTTGCCAATATCCCAGGAGCTGTTCCACGCACAGCAACGGTCGGACTGACAAATGTAACCGTGCCATATGCAGTCAATATTGCGAAACTAGGCGTCGAGCATGCGATTCAAAATAGCGCTCCAATCGCCAGCGGTGTGAATGTAATGAATGGGCATGTAACAAATAAAGCAGTTGCCAATGATTTAAATTATGATTATGTTTCTGTACAGGACGCTTTAAAATAATACGTATTCCAAAGCCATTACCTTGTTAAACCGAGGTGATGGCTTTTTCTTGGCTTCAGCTCCGTTAAAAGTCGTTGGAATCGTTATTTTTACGCCAGTCTGTTAAACTATTTCTATAAAGAATGGAGGGATTATTTTGCGTTTACAAAACCAAAAAGTTATCGCACTTGTTGATCATGACTTTGAAGATCTGGAACTATGGTATCCCGTTCACCGTCTGCGTGAAGAAGGCGCTCAGGTAGATTTAGTCGGACAAGCTGCCAATCAAAAATACATTGGAAAATACGGTGTTCCTGCTGAATCAGATTATGCCCTTTCTGAAGTGAATCCAGAAGACTATGATGCTATCCTGGTACCCGGCGGGTGGGCTCCAGATAAATTGCGTCGTTTCCCGGAGGTTATCAGGTTCGTTCAGCATATGAATGAGCAGAAAAAGCCTATTGGCCAAATTTGTCATGCCGGCTGGGTATTAATTTCTGCCAATATTTTAGAGGGTAAAACCGTAACCAGTACACCTGGAATCAAGGATGATATGACCAATGCCGGAGCGACATGGGTTGATGAACCGGCTGTTTCGGACGGTCATCTTGTTTCAAGCAGAAGACCGCCTGATTTACCGGATTATCTCCGTGAACTGATTAAAGTGATGGAAGAATATCAGCGTTAAGGGAGTATACAAATGAAAATTGTTTCTATAGAACCGACACCGAGTCCGCATTCTATGAAAATCAATGTGAACGAGACGCTTCCTCCCGACGAAACGTATAATTACAGTAACAAGGACGATTTAGCTCAAGCTCCGGAGTATGTGCAGAAGCTTTTTGCTTTGGATGGGGTCAAAAACATCTATCGTGTCGTCGATTTTATTGCTTTGGCCCGAAATCCGAAGACACCCTGGGAGGAGCTTTTGCCAAAGGTCCGGAATGTATTGGGAACAAACGAAGCTTTTAACCAGACCGATGAATTATCTGCTGATGCAGAAGCACCTTCGGAAACATTTGGCGAAGTTCATGTTTTCATTCATACATTTTTAGGGATTCCAATGCAGGTAAAGCTGGAAGAAGGAGATAAGGAGGAACGCTACGGACTGCCAGAGCGTTTTTCCAAAGCTGTAATGGAAGCCTCTCCCGCTTCTGAAAATGTCATCATGGACCGAAAATGGGAAGAACAGCACCCTCGCTACGGCAATATGGATGAAATCGGTCAGGATGTTATAGAAGAGTTAAAGGCAAGTTATAACCAGGAAAGACTGGATACCCTTGTGAAATTAGCTTTACAAACTGATGGAAATACAAGCAAAGCCACAAACTACTATCAGCATGTTCCGATTGAAAAACTGGATAACCCGGATTGGCGGGAACGTTATGCAGCACTGGATCGTCTGGATCCGACCTTGGACGATCTTGCCCTTTTAGAAAAAGCGATTCACGATGAAAAAGCATCAATCCGTCGTTTGGCCACTGCTTATTTAGGCATGCTGGAGGATAAAGCTGCTTTGCCATTGCTATATGAAGCTTTGGCTGATAAAGCCGTGAATGTCCGTCGAACAGCCGGTGACTGTATTTCAGACCTGGGCTTTACAGAGGCGATTCCAAACATGATTGAAACATTAAAGGACAAAAGCCGGATTGTCCGTTGGCGCGGAGCAATGTATTTATATGAGGCGGGCGATGAATCTGCTATTCCTGCTCTTGAAGAAGCATCTGCTGAGGAACCAGAGTTTGAAGTACGCATGCAAATACAACTAGCTTTAGAGCGTATTCAAGGCGGCGAAAAAGCAAAAGGCTCTGTCTGGCACCAAATGACGCAGGCAGCAAAATCAAAATAGGATGCTTTCACAGATGAATCTAAACTAATTCAGAGCTATGCTCTGGATTAGTTTTTTCATATCTAAATGGAACAGACGATACATATCATTAATATATATTCTTTTCTCCTGTAAGCTACACGCTTCACTGCTGATCGTTTTATATTTTTCTCTTTGCTGTAAAACATATATTTTCCATTTCAATTCCTTTACGTATAGAAAGCGTTTTCCTATAATAGTAGTATCGGAGTACTTGAAGGGGGAAATAACGAATGGATACACAAGAAGGTACGCTGCTTTTTGAACCAAGTAAAACACAAGTGGAACAGGCAAATATTACTTCTTATCGTACTTGGTTACAAGAATATAAACATATCCAGACTAAAGATTACTATCATTTATGGAAATGGTCTGTGGAGGATCTCGATACATTCTGGGAATCTATTTGGGAATATTTCAATATCCAGTCGCACCAGCCTTATCAAACGGTGCGTTCCGGCAATCAAATCATCGGAACAAAATGGTTTCCCGAAGCAAGCCTCAATTACACAGAGCATGTATTCCGGAATAAAACATTAACAAGCCCTGCTATTATTCATACATCGGAAAATCGGGAGCTGCAGGAAATTTCTTGGGAGAAACTATATCAAGACACAGCTGCGCTTCAAAAAACATTGGAAAAGCAAGGAATTGAAAAGGGAGACAGGGTAGCCTGCTATGCGCCAAATATCTATGAAACGGTGGTTGCTTTCCTTGCAACGGCAAGCTTAGGAGCTATCTGGTCCAGCGCTTCTCCTGACTTTGGAACCCAGAGCGTGATGGAGCGTTTCCAGCAAATCGAGCCAAAGGCGATGATTACGGTCGATGGCTATACGTATAACGGCAAGAAATTTAATAGATTAGATGTAGTCAAGGAGCTGCAATCTGCGCTTCCTTCTTTAAAAACAACGATTACTATTCCTTACTTAAACAAGCAGGCAGATTTCGGTGACTGTATACAGCCGATTTCCTGGGATATTGCAACAGCGCATCAAGAAAAACTGGAAATGTCGTATACACCTGTTGCCTTTAACGATCCGCTCTGGATACTCTATTCCTCTGGAACAACCGGCAAACCGAAGCCTATTGTGCACAGTCAAGGCGGTATTCTATTGGAGCATTTGAAGGCTCTCCACCTGCACTTGGATTTAAGCCCCGGCTCCCGCTTCTTCTGGTTTACTACAACCGGCTGGATGATGTGGAATTTCCTTGTCGGCGGATTATTAACAGGCTCTACCATTATCTTGTATGACGGCAGCCCTGTTTATCCGGATAAACAGGTTTTATGGCGGCTTGCCGAGCGGACAAAAATGAATGTATTTGGCACAAGCGCCAGCTTTATCACAGCTTGTATGAACGATAATGTATCGCCGAAAAGCGAATTTGATCTATCTTCTTTAAGAAATATCAGTTCAACAGGCTCGCCGCTTTCTCCAGAAGGATTTCGATGGTGCTATACACATGTCAAAAATGATATCTGGGTTGCTTCGGCAAGCGGCGGGACGGATGTTTGCACCGCATTTTTACTCGGCTGCCCTATTCAGCCTGTTTATGCCGGAGAGATTCAGTGTGCAGGACTGGGAGCGAAAATTGAAAGCTTTGATGAAGACGGAAATTCGATTACAAATGAGATTGGCGAGCTTGTCTTGACCGCTCCATTTCCAAGCATGCCGATTTATTTCTGGAACGATGACTCCGGGCTGCGGATGTACCACAGCTATTTCGATACCTTCCCCGGCGTCTGGTGCCATGGAGACTATATCAAACTGACAAATCGAAATACAGCTATCATTTACGGCAGATCAGACGCAACAATCAATCGGGGCGGCATCCGAATTGGAACGAGTGAAATATATCGAGTCACGGATTATGTTACCGCTGTTGAAGACAGTTTAATGGTTGATTTACCAAAAGGAAACGGCGATTCGATTACCCCCTTATTTATTGTAATGAAAGACGGCGAAGCATTAAGCGAGAACATTAAACAGGAAATTAATCAGCAGCTGCGGACACATTGCTCCCCAAGGCATGTTCCGACCCATATTTATGAAGTAAAAGAACTTCCAAAAACTTTAAATGGAAAGAAAGTCGAAATTCCCGTTAAGAAAATCTTGATGGGTCAGGATGCAGAAGCCGTTATTAATCGAGGCTCTCTGATTAATCCGGATAGTCTCGACTATTTTATCGAATTAGCTAAGAACATCTAAAAAAAGCTGATGGAAGATAGCCGTTATTCTTCCATCAGCTTTTTCAACAAATACCTTATTTTTAAATCAAAGAGAGATTAATACAATAATCAATGGAATAAGCACGACTAACGAGATAATCGTTAAAATCCCCATAATCAGCAATAATTTTCCATACTTATTTAATAACTCATTCACATTGCCTGCTGTAAAATCGTCTGAAGCTATAATATTAGAAGCCTCTATGCCTGTTTGATAAAAGAGATAGCCAGTTATAATAGAAATAATACCAGAAAGAATCATGCTCGGATCAACCGTTAAAGTTAAAACAATCGAAATTGCCCCCATGATAATGGATGCCGCTCCAACAATTCCCCCCCATGTTGCAATTCTTTTTAAATGGTCTATATTTAAATAATCCATCAAATCGCCTCTCCTTAATAGTGACTTTATTACTATATTCACCTTTAATCGATTTATTAAACATTCTTCCAGTTCCGTTTATTTATGGATTTGTTTTACGATTACTTTATGTTTTAGATGAAAACGTGTGATTCCTGCCCTATGTTATACAAATCAAACTCTCTAAATAGAAAAATGCTGATGGCAGGATAAGCTCCCTTCCATCAGCATTCCTTCTCTTATTTAAAAACCGCTGTAGGAATCACGATGAAACTTTCCATACACCTGATGCAGGTATTTACCTGGAACAGCTTCTTCAATAACTGGAAAGATTTCTCTCTCCTCAAACCTGACATTTTTCTCTAACAGCTCCCCAAGCTGATTCATTTTTTCATATGGGGCCTCTCTGTTTTCACGTATCGCATAAACGAAACTGCGGATTTGCATGTGCTGATAAAGCATTTCTTTCATCAATTCGATTTCCGTTTTTTCAGCATAGACTTCATAAAGCGGCAGCAGAACCTCTTCCTCATCCCGGAAATGAAGGACGGCATCCTTTTCCCAATAGTCAATAAGACCTCTAATGGATTCGCCTAAGGATTTATCGGTCTTTTCTGTACCGGCCTGCTTTAATTCCATTGCTTGTACTAATGCATGATGATGGTGATGTGATAATGGCTTCAGTGCATCATGCCGCTGTTTTTTCACAATAACCCACCTCCGACACTGTCTGATAAACTTCTCCAGCTAAAAACAGGGAGAAGCGTCTTCTCCTCTAGTATAAACCAAACCCTGTCTGCAGATATACGATTTCAGCTTGATATAGCTTCTTTTTCATATAATAAGCTTCCTGAAACAAATGCAGTCAAAGCCAGCAGCATAGAAGTCACCACAGAATGCATGCCAAACGGCTGCGGATAAAATGTTTCAAAAATAATATAACTGAGTACACCGGTGAGCATCGAAGCAATTGCTCCATGCTTGGTTCCCCTTCTCCAATAAAGCCCGAGGATAATCGGCCAGATAAAAGCAGCCTCCAACCCGCCCATGGAGAATAAATTCAGCCAGATAATCAAATCAGGCGGCTGAAGTGACATCAATACAACAATGATTCCTATTAACGCGGTAGCACCCATACTCCATTTGCGAATCGTCTTATCATTCGCATCAGGACGGATATAGTTTAGATAAACATCCTTTACAATCGTCGAGCTTACCATTAACAGCAGCGAGTTAACCGTCGTCATAATCGCCGCCATCGGAGCTGCTAGAACAATTCCGGCAACCCAGCCCGGTAAAACGGCTTGTGCTAATTCCGGCATCACGGTATCACCGATTTCGATACCGGGAAGTACAGTCCTTCCAAACACTCCAATTAAATGCATATTCAGCATAATAAAACCGACTACGAAGGTACTAATAATAATGCCTCGATGCAGCGCCTTTGTATTTTTATAAGACATCGCACGAACCGCAATCTGCGGTAAGGCAACAACCCCGACACCGACCAATATCCAGAAGGAGGAAACATAAGCAGGGGTTAAACTTCCATCTGCACCGAATGGTGTAATCAAATTGGGATTCTCCACAGACAGATCATGCATAATCTGAGATACACCGCCTCCTGCTATAATTACGGCTATAAGTAAAATAAGTGTACCTATAAACATAATAATACCTTGGATACCATCTGTAATCGCTACTGCGCGAAAGCCGCCAACGACAACATATACTAAAACAGCTATTGAAAAAATACATAACGCCGTAAAATATGGAATCCCTGTCAAGGATTGAACCAGACGTGCCCCGCCAATCCATTGTGCCGACATCGCCGAAAACAGGAAAATCAAAATACTGGCCGCAGAAAGAATCACAACCCATTTGGATTGGTATCTTTCCTTCAAAAAATCAACGATTGTAACGGCTTTATATTTTCTGGTGACAATCGCAAAACGCTTGCCGAGCACCATCAAGACAAAGTAACCCGTTGCCAGCTGTGTCATCGATAGCAGCACCCAGCCAAGCCCTTCATTATAGGCTGTTCCCGGCCCGCTCAGGAAGCTGCTCGCGCTTCCATAGGTTGTTACCAGTGTCATCGCCAAAATAAAGCCGCCAAGACTTCTGCCGCCAAGAAAATATTCCTGTAAAAACGAATCAGAGCGGCTGACAAATTTGCCAGCCCAAATTCCTATCATAAAAATAATCGCAATAAATATAAATAGTGGTAAAACAGCTTCCCAATTCATGGTTAAACTCCCTTGATCTCAAAATAAGACATACTTTGTTTATTCCTCTTCGGCTTCTAAAGACATATCTTTAAAAAAGAATTTAACAACAAATACCGTTAACAGCATCATCACGACAAATCCAAGAATGCAGCTGAAGAAAAACCAAGCCGGGAAACCAAATATGTACTGATAGGATTCTGGAGATTTGCTTCCAAGTCCATAAGCAAATCCAAACCACCAGATAAAATTAAAAATCACAAGCGCTACACCGGTCCAAGCTTCCCGGTTGGCAGTTTTGTAACGTTTATCCGTCCATTCTTTTCTCTTCATACTAAAAGCTCCTAACCATTCTGAAAAGATTATTTTCTTTCTTACTATAATCAAATTCCTATCAACTGTAAACTGGCAGCATTTTCAATTAGATCACAGACATAACAAATCCTTGTTCCACTTCCTATTATTTCATTACTAGTTTAAAGCATTGCTTCTGCCAACAGACGATAAGATTTTTTCTTTGCTTCAAAATCAAATGTATTATTAATGACCATAAACTCGTCCGTCTGGTATTTCTTCTGCAGCTCCAATAGCTGTTGTTTCACTGTTTCCGGTGTACCGATAATACATCTTTCCCTGTTCTTTTGGATTATCTCTCTATCTTCTGCACTCAGTTTATCCATATCACGGTGAACAGCCTTGCTAGACGTTACTTTCGTTCCTAATCCTTTACTGACATTTAATAACCATTTATCCTGTGTCAGCGCATGCTCCTCCGCCTCTTCTTCTGTTTCTGCACAGACTATAAAAATACATACGATAGATTGCGGATTTTCCATACTGACAGATGGTGTAAAATTTTCCCGATACGTTTGGAGCGCCTTCACACCTTTTTCCGGATTGATAAAATGGCCAAAAATAAATCCTGTTCCCAGTTCTGCTGCATAGTTTGCACTTCGCGCGGATAACCCGAGTATCCAAAGCGGCGGTACCTGATTCACACGCGGAGTGGCCTTTACTAAACGAAAATCATGGTCCCGCGGGAGGGAATTATGCAAAAACCCCTGTAAATCAGCAGCCTGTCTCGGAAATTCAGCTAAACTCCGATTTTGATTATCTGTCAGCGCAGCCCTGGTCTGTGGAGAACCTCCCGGCGAATTTCCAATGCCAAGATCAATTCGATCAGGAAAAAACGCCGCTAATGTTTTGCCAATCTCAGCGACTTTATACGCACTGTACTGCGGCAGCAAAATACCGCCTGAGCCGACACGAATACGGCTTGTAACAGAAGCGATTCTCGTCATCACAATTTCTGGAGCAGAAATCGACAGCCCATTCGTATTATGATGCTCTGCCACCCAATAGCGGTGATACCCAAGCTCCTCCGTCCATTTTGCCAGCTCCAGCGTATGCTGTAATGCCGCTTCTGGCGTTTCCCCCATGGAAATTGGAGATTGATCTAGTACACTTAATTTCATGTTAAACACGTTCCTTTTTCCAGTTTAAAAACTTCTACAAATAATTAAAAAGCAGAAATGTCTTCCATTCAACATTTCTGCTTTTTACCGCTGCTCCGCTATTCTATTTTCTCCTTTATCCGCATGGACAGCAACACACCAAGCAATGCCGTCACAGCCATCATCATAAATGCATACGTCGTCCCCCAATAGGTTCCTGTCCGCTCCGGTGCATCCATGACAGCAGTCGTTACACTAATAACGGTTGTCAGAATCACCACGCCAAAAGCCATTCCCAATTGACGCACGGTATTAACAATCGCTGAATTATGAGCCATTTCCTTTTCATCCAATACATTGACACTGACAGAAACTAGCGGCATCAGCGACAAACCAAATCCGGTCATAAAAAAGCAGAAATAAATCATAATCAAAAATGGAGAGCTGTCGATGCTTAGCGTTGTCATCAGTACTAACGACACAAGCGTAAAAGCAAAACCGATAACAGCTAAAATCCTTCCGCCATACCGATCATATAAATTTCCCGAAATAACAGAGACAATACAAAGCAAAATCGTGCCTGGCACTAATAAAAATCCAGATAGAAAGGCGCTCGTTTCTAAGACGTTCTGCGCAAACATCGGCAAAATCGTCTCTGCCGATAATAAGAGCATCATATCCATAAATATAAGCACCACAGCCAACAGAAATGTGCGGTTCTGAAACAAACGCACATTCAGCACAGGCACGTCATCTGCTAATTGCCGCCGGATAAAAAGATATAAAAAAACAGCACTGATACAAAATGGCAAAATAACGAGATACAGGTCCATGCCGGCAACACTAATATTACTGATACTAAAAATAAACAAAGAAAAAGCCCCTGCCGAAAGAATCACAGAGAGAATATCCAGCCTTGCTGCCTGTTTTTTCAATACATCCTTCATATAGAAAACCGCTAACAGCAAAAGTATCAGCACCAATGGCAGCATAAACCAATGAAGGATGCGCCAATGGAAAACATCAATAATCATCCCGGTCAAAGACGGCGCACTTGCCGGAGCGACATTAATGACGCCGCCCAGCAGTCCAAGTGCGAACCCTCTTCTTTCTTTTGGAAATACGGTAATTAAAATCGTTTGAATCACGGGCAATATGACGCCAGTTCCAACCGCCTGAATCGCTCTGGCAAGAATCAATTGGATAAAGCTTTGCGAAAAAGCGCCAACAATAAGACCGGCAGCCATGCAAAGCAATGCAAATACTAAAAGCGCTTTGGTTGAAAATCGGTTAGATAAATAGCCCGTCAACGGGATAAATACTATGGTTGTTAATAAATAAATCGTCGTCAGCCACTGTACTTCCGTGGCATTAATCTGAAATTCCCGCATAATCGCCGGGTAAGACGTAATCAATAGGAACTGGCAGAATGTTAATAAAAATCCTGTTGCCAGCGTAACAATAATAACCCCTTTGTTTTCTAATTTAGGCTGCATGGCTCCTCCTTATCCGTTGTGACGTTATATGTAATGCTTTAATTAAACTGCTTCACCATCAAATAATGCGGAATACCATCTTCTAAAAATTCATCTGACACCGTTTCATATCCCAATTTGTGATAAAATCCTTCCACATGCGTCTGACCATGCAGTTTTGCGCGGGTTAATCCTTTTTGTAAAACAATCTCTTCTAAAGACTGCACAATTACCTTGCCAAGCCCATACTTACGATAAGGCTTTAAAATACAAATTCGTTCCAGCTTCCCGACTTCTTCTACCGCTCTCACTCTTCCTGTTCCTACAGGCTTGTTATCGTAATATACTAAAATATGATTGCAGTCCGCATCCAGCGAATCAAATGCATCAAACTCCTCTTCTTCGGACACTTCCTGCTCCTTTACGAAGATTTCTTTTCTAATCTCAAAAACCTTCTGTAAATCCTGTTCTTCTGTTACGATTTTATAAGTCACCTGAGTTTCCCCTCTCTGCCTCTGTTTGCATCCTGTTAAAAAATATGATTAGCTACTATTGTAAAATAACTGACTATTGTTGTAAATGCAACAAATATAATAAGCTTGCTAAGTCTCTTAAAAAGCCTCCCAGCCTTATTTCGACTAAGAGACTTTACTATATTATTCCTCGTCTTCCACTCTATTAAAGATAGCTTCCGGAATCATTTCAAACCCTTCAATCACTGTGTTTTCTTCCACTTCAATCATTAAACAAAGCTTACCGTCAAGCGTTGTCTGGCGAAGATAGCGCAGATCCTGCGGACATACTTTAAGGTCAGCCACTTTTGTTTTGATTTTAATGGATTTAGACGTATACTTCGGAACTACACTGGTTGCTTTCAGCTCATACTTTTCATCATCAATAACCTTTTTAAAAGCAGACTCTACTTTATCCGGATCAATATCCTGTACACCGCTGCTTGTCAGCACCTTCTCTACATCCTTATAATCTAACATTGGCGCATCCGGCTCTTCATTTTCTTCCACCACACGCTGAATCTCATCATATACATTCGCCAATGTCGTCGTATTGATCTGCTCTCCTGCTACATCCTTAACAATTTCCTCAAACACGATTTTATCGTCCTCTGCGGTCATTGCTTCCTCCGCGTTCAGCACTTCCTCAATAAAATGATAATCGAGCTCATACGGTTTCGAAGCGGAATAAAGAACATGGTTCACATCCGCAGCCCCGCCGGTAAAAGCAGGGAATAAGAACCCGCCGATAGGCTGTTTTAAATTAATCACTGGATCCACCACAAAATGATATTTAAATTCCTTCTCCACATAATCAAAAAGCAGTTCTTTTTTCGGGTCCATTGTTTTGTTGATGCTGCATAAGATAAATGGACTGGAATACACTCTGTCCCTGCTGCTTTCCTCCGATTCTTCATTACTCCGCTTCGTAGGCTTTGCATACTCTCCATGGATAAACGTAATAACAATATCCATTTCATACTGTTTATCCTTCAGCATTTTTGCTACCAGCTCGAGCATCTGCTCCTTCCATTCCCCAGTATCATTTGAGAGCATTCCCTTGTGAAGAATAAGCTGGCTGCTGTCTTCCACATCACGCTGGAATTTCAATTCAAACAATTTTTGATCCAGCTGCCCCGTCAGCACCTTCTTAAAATTCGCCATAAACAAATCTTTCTGTTCATCCTCCAGCATTTCAAACGGCGTACTTTCATAATGATAGATTTCACTCGATTCTTTCATGATATATACATTGAAAATATCCTGTATCTTTAATAAATCATTATTTACTTTGAATTGTTTTTTTATATCGGCAATATCTTTTTTATTCAAATTGGATTCTCCTCTGTTTCTTAATCGGCTTATCACTTTTTGCTGCCAGCTTTCAACAGCGTCTATCTATTTTATCACAAATCAATAGGAGGTTGTTCTTCTATTCATTTAAGATTTTAAGGAGTAAAGATTACAAATAAATAAGCCTTCTGATAACAGAAAGCTTATTCTTCTCGACCACTTTATTTACTTGTATTTTTAATAGTTACTTTTATGTAGATAGTTTAGAATTTCTTTTTTATAAGCAGTAAATTCATCTAAGTGATTCTCTATAACTGATTTCATCCTATCAAGATTCAACGATGATGGATAATGACGAACTGCACTATTTTTAAATTCTATTATTTCTCTTAACCGGATTACAGTCCTTTGACTAATTATATCTTCTTCCAGTAATCTATCAAAAGCATCCTCACTCGATTGCGGCAATCCTAATCTCTCATCAGAAACAATATGCATTGCCAGCTGGAGAGCTGCTTCACATGCCCTTTGGATATTCAGAATAATAGCGTCCTGCTTTGTGAAATCTTTTAAATTCTCTGTATTATCATTATAAACCTCTTTCACGCGGATAAGGCATCTTTCCATAATAGCTATCTTATTAAAAATAACGTCATTCGCCATACATAGAACCTCCTCTTTAAATTCTCCAATACGGATTGGTGTGCTTTATGTTATTTTTTCAGAAACAATGGACAAATTTGTCCCGTTAAAAAACAGGATGCAAATAGAACAAAAAAACTTGATGCAAGTCTGCGAAAAGTATATAATACTATTTGTTGATATATTTTCCACCTATTTTATATTTAACAATGGCAGTATAATTCAGATGTAAATACTTCAATCGTATTTAACCTCTCATACTTCATTAAAATATTTCGGGGCCTTGGTATAATGGGATTACGTTTGACTGGCAGTCAAATAATACGGGTTCGATTCCCGTAGGCTCCATCATTGGTTATACCAAAACACGCTTACTTATTCTAATTCAGAATGAGAAACGTGTTTTTTACTGCACTACTTTATTCATACGCTTAATTTTATCAGCAATTTGTATGGGAAAATATTAAAAGTTTTATTCTCTAACTTTAAAAGTCAAAAACAAGATAGTACTTCTTTATTCTTACATGGTATCCCATTTGTTTTACAAATCAAATCCGATTCAGTACTATTAATTATCCACTTTAAAATAAACTCTCCAAATAAAGCACAATCTGTGGTAAAAAGTAGATTAAAAAAACAATTAAACCTATTATCGTTATTAAAAAAAGCCATATTTTTCTTACCCTCAACTGCACAAAAGCAGATACTATGACAAGTACATTAAAAATGGCGATAGCTGAAAACCAAATTCCATAGGATTTATCTGGTTCTGGGCTAGCAGGATTATATTTACCGCCTAAACCAATAATATATAAATTGAAATTAATAGCTACTATGTCACCCATAGATTTTGGTGAAGCGCCTTAAAAATTAATAATTTGATTTCATCCATTGCATAGAAATGAATCGTACTTAGATTTATACTATATATAAATACATAAATAAGGTTATAGAAAAATATCAACAGAAGTATAGTCCCGCTGTTGAGAAATGATAACTTTATGTGCAGTAGATACAATTTTAACTTTTAGGAAGCTCTTTTTTGTAGATTCCTTTTTGTGAAAAGGTTAGACATTTACTACTTATCATTGTTAAACAATCATGCCCTTTTATGAAATAAACTTCATAATCTATTGCTTAAAATAAAATTACGATACAACCAACTTATAGTGTCTTTAAAATCATTAGCTATGTAATCAATGTTTACATCATTTAATTTATCGAAATGCTCATTTAGGGAAGACTTTCCAGCCCCAGTTTTAACAAGAATTTTAATACTTCCCACCTTTGCTGCGGCAACTATATCACTCCATCGGTCTCCTACAACAGCACAGTTTTCAAGCCTCAATTCATGTTTTTGCTGTGCTTCGATTAACATACCTGTATTCGGCTTTCTGCAGGAACACCCTTCGTCATGTCTGTGCGGGCATATATATACATCATTGAAACCGAAACCTTTTAATTCCTGTACGAAATCCTGTCTTTTGGCTAAACCATTTGAAATTCCGGGTTGATTTGTAAACGAAAAAATTTTTATATTGTCTTGTTTTAATCTCTTGATTTCCTTCTCTACGTATAGAAAGAGTTCAAATTCACCTGGATAATGAACCGTGTCATCCCCGCCAATTGTTCCATCACGATCTAAAAAGATTGCTTCTAATTGTCTCATGCTCATTCCCCCTAAATTTAATATTTTATAACCTGTTATACTCCCCCGTTTAAGAATCCTTTTCAATTAATTCTATAACATTCAGTTTACACTGAACTACTTAATTTATGTAAGCTCAGCATCTGATGATTAGCGGGGGTTATTTGCTAGTGGATAAGAGAATCAAATAATTTGAAATATAAAGCAATTGGAGAGCAGTTAAGTAATCCTCATTAGTTTGACATCCTAGGAATAAAAGGGTTTTTATGTTCCATATCAAATGTGTTATAGGCTAGTATTGTATGCACAAACATGGAGTTTTTCGATGTTTCTTGATAATCTATAAGTATAAATAATGCTGAATTCTGAAAGGCAGGGATATAATGTTTGATTTAACTCGTAGAATCGCTATGGTCACCGGTGGAGCAAATGGGATTGGTAAAGGAATTGTGAAGACGTTAGCAAAAGCTGGAGCAACCGTTATGATCTGTGACATCGATGAAGAAGCAGGGAAGAAAGTGGCTGCAGAAGTGAGTGGTGAATTTCATAAATTAGACGTGACGGACAAAAATAATGCGGAAAGGGTTGTTCAGGATATTTTAAAAAAACATGAAAGAATCGATATTCTGGCTGCGAATACAGGTATCTACCCGGATGTATCCATTGCAGACATGACAGAAGAAGATTGGGATAAAATTCAAAGCATTAATTTGAAAGGAATGTTCTTCACTGCCAAACCGGTATTAGAAGCGATGAAGAAGCAAAACTACGGCCGGGTCATCCTGACATCGTCAATTACGGGAGATATCACCGGATATCCAGGCGGTTCGATTTATGGGGCAACCAAAGCTGGAATTCTTGGATTTATGCGTAATGTGGCTCTGGAGTATGCACCATATGGCGTTACGGTTAATGCAGTTCAACCTGGAATGATTGCTACTGAAACCTTGAAAAAGGAACTGGGCGTGTTAAGTGAAAAAGGTGCGGAAGCTGTTCCAATGAAACGATTAGGAGATCCAGAAGACATCGGAACAACAGTTTCCTTCTTTGCATCAGAAGAAGCAAAATATATTACCGGTCAATCACTTGTTATAGATGGCGGACAAATTTTGCCTGAAACCCCTGATGTTATTTTATGATAGAAAGACGTTGCGGGATTCGGAAATGATACAATCTTCCTGCAAAAGATGCTTTCTTCCATACGTCATTTACAGAACATGGCGTTGACAGGATTTTTATGAAGGTTCGAAAACAATCAACGATTCAAAAAAACTAAATAGCTTGTTATCTCATACCTCCCAAGTAATTGTGACAGTTATAAGCTGCATCAAATAAATGAAAAAGAACCCGTTTCTATTAAGGTTAAAAGAGCCAGCAAATAACCAATAGAAAGGGTTCTAATAATGGCTGCTTTACCGCAAATCACACTTGATTTTAATCATAAAATAAAACTATCTCTTGATGGAGGCGAATTATCCTCTGATACTGGTGAAATGATTTTCCGTGAATTGGATGAAAAAATCGGATTCTCTGCGGCCTTGGCAGAATAATATTTACAGCTTACCAATGAACGGCGCTGCTACATGTATGCGAATAAAGATTTACTTCGTCAAAAAATCTATCAAATCATCGCTGGATATGCAGAAGAGGATGCAGCAGATGTCCTGATGCACCATCCGGTATTTACGCAAATCATGGGAAAAGATGCACTTGCTTCTCAGCCAAGCTTGTCTCGTTTTTGAATTGCTTTGACTTGCATTCAAATACCTCTTTACTATAGCTTCAGTTGGAGTGATTGTAAAAAGAAACTTTTTATTCCTTGGAAGACCAAGGGATAGATCTGTCCAAAAACGGTTGTTTTTTCTTGTGAATACTATTTACCTCCAGCTTCCTACGATATTTTAGCTTTTTTCGCTTAAAATAGAAATCATAAACTACAAATTTTCGTTTGTATCTCTAATCTACAGGTATGAATAATTCGGGGTTATAATGTAAGTGACCTTTTTTTCTCTTTTTTAATCTTCTTTATCACAGAGAATCGTCCGTAAAAGAAACTTTATTTAGGCGGAAGTTCAGGTGAGCTAACTCCCTGAATCACTTAGGGCTAATGCAGTGGGAGTATGAAGGAAACAGATTAAGTTAGCGACGTTCTAGGGATGTGGGACTGTGGTTATTCGTCCGATCGTAAAGAGTTGTACATCGAAAAACTCCCACTGAGTAAAGTTTCGTTTTATCATTTTTGGTATTTTTTCGTTGATTTTATTTCTTTCTCAGTCGGGGAAGAGCCTTTTATAACATCATAATATCTATCAGCTCCTAAACCGCCTTCGTCAATCATTTCGGAGATTTCTTGAGTCCGCATTTCTTTTCTTTTGTCTATCTTTTTCTTTGCTTTGTCATAATTGGTCATCTTTCATCCCTCCCTTTACTTAAAATCTACATGCTATCTTTAGGGCTGTCAAGATAATAGTATCGAAAAATCAAAAAAATCAGTTATTTAATTCATTTACCTGTATTATACTCATAACAAGTTGAAAAAAAGTTCAAAAAACCTGTCTCCTTCGTATTTCAAATAAAGAATTAGGCTTAAGTTCTTCAACAATAACCTCCGATAATTGAAAGACCATTAAATTAACCTTACTGGATGAGATACAATTTTTGTTCACCAAGGAGTTTTGGGAAGCATAAATAAATAGACACAGGAAGTATTATAAGCTAAAAAATTCAAGCGTGCGCATCAAGTATACAATCCATTCTCTCAACAAAAAGGCCGAAGCTAACATGCTTCAGCCTTTTTGTTGAGAGGAGATAATGAAGCAACAGTCACTCCATTTCATTATCTTCTCCAGTGGGAAGTAACCTGTATTCCCAATGGGTTCTACATTCATGTAATTTATACTTTCCTTCTATTTCATCTTTTGACATATATCCGCATTGCTGATTCGTATTAAAAACATCCTGCACTTCATCATCTGAGGCTCTGTAGTGGCTCAAATCTGAATAAACCATAATCCATGCCTGATCAACACTTTCTTCATATCCGGATTTCAAATCATATATAAGTACACCTTGAGTCCCTTCGTCCTTCACCACTCTGATTTCACTTTCATTATCCTGTCCATTTTCTCCCGCAGTCTCCATAAACGCTTCAAGGATATCTTTATTTTTCAACTCATTATTTTTGTATACAACATCATCTTCATTGGGAACATATTCTTCCAAAGGCTCTTCCTGGCTCTGTTCCTCCGCTGATTCATCTTGGCTTTTTCCTTTCCAATCTGAAAAAGAATCGGTTTCTGTTTCTGGGTCGATAGGAGATGAATCTTGTGTACTTTCTTGTCCAGGTAAATTGTCATTTTCGTTTTGCATCACATCATTATCTGATGACAGGCGATTGGACTCCGCATCCGAATCCTCTGTTACATTTCCACAAGCAGTCAATATAACAAATACAAATGCTAACATGCCCATTAAAAATTTAGTATTATTTTTCATTTAAAAACTTCCTTTCTCCGATAATACAGCTTTACAAAAGAGTGAATTGGCGCATGTTAATTGATAGTTTAATAACGTGTCAGCAAGGATGAACATTGCTCTCTAATACTAAATATTAACACAGGCATTCCAATTATGAAAAATCGGGAGGGATGAGTGCAGAAGGATTCCTTGCCCCTTTATCAGGCATGAATTGCTGATTTGCATAGAGTACAAGTGGTTAGTTTGTTATTTTCTACGTATTCATCATCCTTTCTCTTGCGCTATCGAACACGGACAAAAATACAAAAGCACAAATAGCCGGTGAAGTTTGAACTGGTCAGACAACACAATGCCTTATGGTAACACCATTCAATTTGTGATTTAATAGAATCTAAGAAATAATCCAAATGAATATAAGTAAAGAGAGATGATTGTTAGTGGGATTTTCATTTTTAATGTTTTCATTAATCGGTATTTTAATTGGTGTGCTATCAAGCATGTTTGGTTTTGGAGGCGGAATCGTCGTAGTACCAATCTTATTTGCATTTTTACCCGATTCCATTCCAAGCGAGTATTTAATGCATACTGCGATTGGTACATCATTAGCGGTTATGATTATAAATTCATTTAATTCAACATATAACCATGCCAAAAAAGGCAATGTGACATGGTCTGTCTTTAAACAATTAGCAGGATATATTGCAATAGGTTCTTTAATAGGCGGCGTGCTTGCAGTCTACATTGAGAGCGATTTTCTCAGGCATGCATTTATCGGCCTATTAATTTATGTCTTGATTTCGAACATGCTAAAAAAATCGTTCACAAGAGAAATCGAAGAACAAGCATTTCGTCTGCCTAAGCAGCGTTCCGCATCTTTTATCTGGATAGGCATTGGATTTCTTTCCACTCTATTAGGTATTGGCGGAAGCACAATGACCATTCCTTATCTCAGAAATAGAGGGATGCGCATGATACATGCTGTAGCTTTGGCTACTCCATTAGGTCTGCCGATTGCTATCGTAGGAGCTTTCGCTTATTTAGTTACAGGATTGAAGATAGATGCGATGCCTTCATCAACG
Organism: Oceanobacillus oncorhynchi; assembly: GCF_000821065.1. Lineage (GTDB taxonomy): Bacteria > Bacillota > Bacilli > Bacillales > Amphibacillaceae > Oceanobacillus > Oceanobacillus oncorhynchi. Next base: position 2,250,598 of record NZ_CDGG01000001.1, on the reverse strand, counting down.
ATAGGATTCATATACATACCTGCGCTTATTGGATTTACCCTCGGCGGATTTATTGGAGTGCCTATCGGCAGATCCTGGGCTCAAAAATTATCTGATAAACTCTTTTCCAAAATCTATTTAGTTCTTCTGTTTATTGTAGTTATCATGATGATTATAAGTTGATTGTTTGCCAATCGTGATAAATGGAATAACCAAAAAGCGAATAGTATTCAAACACCTCTTAGATTATTTTTTGTTTGGCAGCTCAGAGAGAAACCATTTCCAGTTTTGCCAAATCTATTTAAAAAGCACGCTTGCTTATTCTAATTACGAATGGAGAAGCGTGCCTTTTGTTCCTCAGAAAATAGTAAGGAAAAAATTCAGAGTTTAACCCTTATATTTATTTCATATTTCTTTTGGAATATGACAATAGTTATTTGGGCGCCTGCTTAATCTCTCTTGAAGTTCCTCAGCGCTTCTTACGTAATTTGTATGCGGCAAGACTTCAACCACCATACGATTATAATCATTTCTATTCTAATTAAAATCCTTGTCCACTAAGGGGTTACCTTCCTGATCCACCATAACAGTCAGCCCTGCTCCATAGCCTTCTTGATGCAGCATATACAAAACACCATTCTCATTATCACGAATAATCTTCGTATTCTTCATTTTCCCTTGAGAATAAACTTCTTCAAAACGATTGTTTGTCATTTTCAGCACTCCTCCTTCTAAAAATAAATAACCACATTGTTAAATAGAAACTAATTAACAATCATTCCTTTCTTCATTTTTTTAACCATTCCAGAAATTCATTCACGTTGTTTAGCAGCAGGTCTGGTTGAACACGAAATTCTAACGTTTGATAATTTGGCAGCCATTGTACTCCGATTGTATTTACGTCTGCTTGTTTACCGGCCTGAATATCCGCATCGCTATCCCCTAAAAATACAGCCTCCGTGTTTTTTATGTGCAGCTTTACCAATGCCTTGTTTAATCCCTCTGGATGAGGCTTGGGCATCGTAACATCATCACCTGTTATGATTACATCAAACAAATCATTCATTTGAAGACAATCTAAAGATATAATCAGACTTCTTCTTGCTTTCCCTGTTACAATCCCTAATTGATATCCTTCTTTTTTTAAAAACCGGAGCAAATCATTTATTTCCTCATTTTCAACAACAAGCTCTCGATGCTTTTCATTATATTTTTCATAATATAATTCAATTGCTTTATCCTGATTAGAGTCCAGCAGATTTTCTTTGATGATTCCTGTTTCAGAAGGACCGAACATCGCCTTTACTTCATCGGAGGTGACCTCCTTATTGTCAAATTCCTTAAACACAGCTTGAAACGCATAGAAACAAACCGGTAATGTATCAGCAAGCGTCCCGTCAAAATCAAAAATAATTGCTTTCATCATTCCACACCCTTTATCATCCTATTTGTATTCTAAGTTCTCTAAAAAACGCCTCGTCCCTATTTAGCGTACCAACCAACGGAGACCGAAAACCATATTTAAGTCCTTTCCCTTATTTATATTTACTTAACATTTCTTCTGGAATATGGCAATAATCATTCGGACATCTATCCAGCCTGTCTTGATGCTCCGCTGCACTTCTCACATAGTTGGTAAGAGGCGAGACTTCAACCACGATTCGGTCATAATCATTTCTATTCTCAAGAAACGTTTTCGCCTCTTTTAAATGCTCCGGATTTTCACTATATACTCCTGTTCTATATTTCTCGCCAATATCCTGCCCCTGTTTATTTAAACTGTATGGATCAATGATTTCAAAAAAATATCCCATTAATTCTCTAATTGTTACAACCTCCGGATCAAAACCTGTTTTTACACACTCGGCATACCCATCATAGTCCCCCTCAAGTGTGTAACTTGTTCCATTCGCTCTTCCCGCTTCTGTAAACGTAACTCCAGGTAATGTTTTTATAAAAGCTTGTACTCCCCATAGGCATCCGCCTGCAATATATACTACTTCCATTTTGATTCTCCTTTTGTTTAAACACCAAGAATTTCACACCTATCGAATCAGGCAATTTTTCCTGACAAGATATCGTGTTATCCCTCTCTGCATAATGCCGAAACATCTTCCCAGCCATAAGCTACATCCTCTACCAGCATTCCTCCGACTTCATTTTTCCTGCGAAGATACGCCTTGCCTCCCATACGTTCGTAGAAACCAAGCCCGGATCTATTTTGTTCCATCACCCATACCATCATCGAATTCATGCCTTGTTCTGTGAAATGCTTAGCAATGGCTGAAACCAGCTGCTTTCCTGTCCCTAATCCTCTACTCTCTTGCAATAAATAAAGCGCGTATAGCTCTCCGTCAAATTTGTCGCTATCCAAACCTTTTCCTGCTGCAAAGCCTATTGTTTTTCCATCTTCATTAACTGCTATATAAATAAAAGGATTATTTTCACTACTTAAAAATGACATCCATTTTTGCTCTGCTTTCCTGTAGTTAAACTTTCCAAATAATTACCCGGTACGAAACCTTTATATGTAGTTTTCCAGCCATCAACGTAAACTTTAGCTATGGACTTTATATCTTCTTTACTTGCTTTTCTAATCTGCAACAAATTCACTCCTTGTATTACATCGCCTTTATGTAGAACTAATTTAATCGTTAAATTAAGAACAATCATTCACACACACAAATATATATCATTTATTTCTATAAAAAGTATGCTTGCAAACTATTGAACTAATTTTAGCAATCAGAACCTCTTTTCACAAGTTGATAAATATTGATAATTATAATGCTTTTATTATAAAGTGAAGCTTTATTCATGTTCCCTCCCCTTGTATCCTGCTCCTGTTGATTTTAATTTTATGAAATGCCCCCCATAGTGTTTCAAAATAAAAAGGAAGGGTATATCAAAACTATAATGTTTTCTATCTACATATAAACGTAAAAGTGACCGGATTAAAGAAAGCGTTCTCAATAAATTATAATACGAGCCATTACAACCATTCTAAATATTATTTTATACATTATCTTAGCACTATCTATTACACTTTTAAAATAAATCTTATAATTTAAAACATTTCCTCACATCCCCTTGTATTTCTTGCTCAAACATATTATAATTAAATTGTGATATACTTCACATTCTTTTTTCTAAATAAGAAAGGAGCAATAAAATGAAAAAATTTCTAAGTATTCTAGGAACAAATTCGGATTATTCTACGAATCGTATTTTACTGCAATTTATTCAAAAACATTTTGCAGATCAAGCTGACATTGAAATTTTCGAAATTAAACATTTACCTGCTTTTAATAAGCCGGAAGACAAGACAGCACCTCAGGAAGTACAAAAACTTGCGGATAAAATCAGAGAAGCAGATGGCGTGATTATCAGTTCACCGGAATATAACCATTCCGTACCAGCCATTTTAAAAAGCACGTTAGAATGGTTATCTTATACAAATCAAGCATTAATTGATAAGCCTGTTATGCTGACTGGAGCTTCCTATGGAAGATTAGGATCTTCCCGTGCACAAAGTCATTTGCGGCAAATGCTGGATGCGCCTGAATTGAAAGCACGCATTATGCCAAGTTCTGAATTTTTAATCGGTTATTCGTTACAGGCTTTTGATGATAATGGCACGTTAAAAGACCAACAAAAAATAGAAGAACTTGAACAAATTTTTAATGATTTTATACATTTTGTGGATATCACCAATCAATTAGTCAACGCAAATGAAACGCACCAGAAACAAGCAGCAAACTTTTCGTGGGAGACCAATTAATTACTAGGGGGTATATTGATGAAACTTGTTGGAATCGTAGGATCAAATGCTGAATTTTCTTATAATCGCATATTATTAAACTTTATCGCAAAAAATTTCAAGAAATTAGTTGATGTGGAAGTACTGGATATTAAGGATGTCCCAATGTTTAACCAATCAGATGATCAAACCAATAGTGAAGTGATTCAAAATTTAAATAATAAAATTATGCAGGCAGATGGCGTGATTATTGCTACACCGGAATATAACCACTCTATTACATCCGCATTACAGAGTGTCTTAGAATGGTTATCGTTTAAAATACATCCGCTTGATGAAAAACCGGTGATGATTGTGGGAGCTTCTTATGATGTCCAGGGATCTTCACGGTCTCAGTTACATTTGCGGCAAATATTAGATGCACCTGGAGTAAATGCTATCGTTATGCCAGGAAATGAATTTCTATTAGGGGAAGTCTATGATGCATTTGATGAAGACGAAAACCTGAAAGATGCGCAGACAGCTCAATTCTTAGAAACGTGTATCAAGAAATTTATCCGTTTTATCAATGTGGTCAAGGTTATCCATGCACCTGAAGGAATGCAGGATGTATCCGATACAGAGGATTTATATGCTACCGGAGCAATTGATACGACAGTGGAAGGCATCGATATGTCCGCCGATGACTGGCTTGAACAGGCTGCTGAAGCAACACAGGCCGTGGAAGGCAATACGTATGTTAAATTAAATCGCGGGCTTTTAACAGTCAATCAGCTCAATCATTTCTTGAATTCCATGCCTGCCGAATTGACTTATGCAGATAGCAATAACCAATTCTTATACTATAACCACAACATGGAAAAAGAAGATATGCTGGCAGGACGCAGACCGGAACAAGTGGGAAGTCCATTAGCAGAATGTCACCCGGAAAGAGTATTTAGCGGCGTTTCCTGGGTCATTCAGCAATTACGTACCGGAAAACAGGATGTCGTAAGGACGCAGGTTCCTACTCATGGACCAGATAAATTTGTTGTCCACAGCTATCAGGCGGTACGTGATGATGAGGATAATTATATTGGCATCAACGAATATGTCCAAGATATACAGCCAATCATTGATTGGTATTTAGAGCAAACTGGCCAGCAATTAACCGGAGGCGGTGTCGATGCGGTATCCGGAGCGACTTCAAAAGTAGATACCGTAGCTGGAGCAACGGTTAAAAGCTAAAGATTGTTCATGGAAAAGAGGTCAACACGGCCTCTTTTTCAAGTGCTGTCTCAAACCTTTATTTGATTTATAGACGATGCTGCAGAATGATTCTTCATGAAAACCGAAGCTATTTTCTGACAAGTATCCTTTCGTCTATTCAACGTATCTTAACGCAAAAGGGTGACAAGTATGACAATGCAAACACGTGAAATACATAGGATGGGGACAATTATCCAATTATCTGTTCAGCATGACTATGCAGATTTTATTTTGGATGAATTGATTCTTCGATTAACAGAATACGAGAAACGTTTTAGTGCGCACGATGCAAGCTCAGAGCTGATGGAAGTGAACCAAAATGCAGGGATAAGACCGGTAAAGGTTAATCCGAGCTTGTACCAATTGATCAAAATCGGAAAGAAACACAGCACTCCGGCAGACAGTGCGTTAAACATTACCATCGGCCCCCTTGTTCAAGCTTGGCGCATTGGATTTGAAGATGCGAATGTTCCCTCGCCGAAAACCATTGCATCCTTGCTCAGCAAAACAAACGCTGAAAACATTATTCTTAATGAGGAAGAACAAACCGTATTTTTAAAACACACGGGGATGTTTATTGATTTAGGCGCCCTGGCAAAAGGATTTATTGCCGACCTTCTGATTCAGGATTTGGAAACGATGGACGTATCGGAAGCCCTGATTAATTTAGGTGGAAATGTCATCACTCATGGAAATTCCCCAAATCAAGCGGATGGATACTGGCGCATCGGCATTCAACACCCGCTCCTGCCGCGCGGGAAGTATATCGCTGTGTTAAACGCTCTAAATCAATCTGTGGTTACCTCTGGCATTTACGAAAGAAATTTCACGAAGGATAACCGGACATACCACCATATTTTGGACCCTCGCACCGGCTATCCGATTGAATCAGAAATTGCCGGATTAACCATTGTATCCAAAAAATCAGTCGATGGCGAAATATGGACAAGCCGTTTATTCGGAAAGTCTCCCCGCCAAATTATTGATGCGCTGGATGCGTTAGAGGATATAGAAGGCATTGTTGTTACAATGGATGGGGAGATGTGTTATACCGAATCTCTTAAGCCGTATATTAGTGAAGCTGTTTCCTAATATTTTTGATCGAGTAAGGAACCTGTTAAGTTCTCTCGACCAGATACATCAGCTCAACCTTCATGCAAATACGAAACCACGCTAGCTTATTCCAATTTAAAAATAAGCTAGCGTAGCTTTTATCTGCCAAAAGATTGCAACCCATCTATTTTACAAAACGCTTATAAATAAATATAAACAATAAGATAATAATAGAACAGCCGAAGATTCCTGCGGCCAGCATCCCAAGCCCCATGCCATACCAAGCATTAGCTGCTGCGGCTACCACAAAACTCGCAGCAAATGTCAGGATGCCAAGCGAAAAACTAATGATAGAAGGCAGATAGGCTTTACCAGCATAATGCAGAAGGTAAACACTCAGCAGACTCATCAGTAATATATACAGAATGGCAACCGTTAAGCTGTTTACCGCACGATCCAGCATTTGTATTAATCGATTATCTTCTTCTGATTGAGGTGCATCCAGTTCAACTGCTTCGATATCATGTGTTGCTGTATCTATTGTCATCAATCGATATTCAGCTGGTTCCGCTGACCAGTTTGTATTCTCCAGAAAAGCGATTTTATTGTCGTCATGAAAAAATACTGGTGAGGTTACCGCTGTTTTCAAATATGTTAATCTCTCTACTTCCTGTGTTTCTAAATCCATTAAAAATAATTCATACTTGAAAAGAGAAATTTCTTGCGATTCCTCAGATACCTCCGTAAATGCCAGCTGTTCTCCGTCTGGCGACAACTGTGGTTCATTAAATGATCGTGCGTTCGCTGTATCTTTAGGAACAACAGACGGAGTCTCATTTACTGCGCTGTCTTCCAAGGAGTAGGAATAGACTTGTTCCTTCTCTCCGTCAAACTCACCAAAATAAATCTCTTCTCCATCAGATGAAAGAGAAAGATGATTCATGGAAAAATAATCGGCATCGGTCAGTTTTTCTAGTTCACTTCCATCTGTATTGATGGAGAACAAGTCAAACCCTTCTCTTGATTCCTCACCCTTTTTAAATTCTTCCGCTTCTACTGCAACGAAAAAGATACTCTCTCCGTCCTGCGAAAAAATACTTTCCCCAATATGAAGTTCATTGTCTGTCAATTGCTTTTCTTCGCTTCCATCCGGATTGATTACTTGAAGTGTTTGAATTCCTTCTGAATCTCCATTCAAATAAGCAAGCTTTTCACCATCAGGCGCATACTCCGGACTGCTATCCCGCTGCTCCGTTGAGCCGGTTAATTTATTTACATCCGTACCATCCGGATTTGAAGTGTAAATAGCCTCCTCCTCGTCTACATAATAAGAAAAAGCAATTTCCGAATCGTCTGGAGCTACACTTATTTCTTCCCCCAGCCCGGTAAAATAACGATACGGATCATCATCCTTTAAAATGGCATAAGTTAATGTCCCTGCCAGTAACACAAAAATAATGCCCATTGTGATTAAAAGTATCCGTTTTTGTTTCATGACATTGCTCCTATTCATTTAAAACTTTGGCAATCAATTATTTTTATGATACTTCCTTGATTCAACATGTATGAAATACCCATTCTTAAATGTTTCATAGTCTATCTACTATTCTGTACGCTGCTCCCCTAAAAATTTCTCCAGTTTAAACGCTATAAATACAAGGGCTCCTGCTCCCACACCTATCATTAAACCATCGGTAAAAAAACCAATTATTCCTCCGACCAAAACAAACGTCGTTACCTGTAATTTCATCATCGCATGCTTGCCTCTTTTCTCCCAGATTGTCTTCCCAAACCAAGCTTCAACATATCACTGTTACCGTGTACAAATGATACGTTTCCAAAATTATCCCCCTATTTTAACATACAAAAATTAATTTTTATTCCATCAATTAGCAATAAAATCTTCTCGTAACACACGATATATAATTTTTACTTATTCCAAAGGATAACTTTTTGATATTTTCCTTATCTTTCCTTTCATGATAAGATAAAGCCATATTTAGTAATGGTGAAATTCAACTATGAAACATTTAGGATGAGGTTTGAAATGTTTATTTTTATTTTATTAGACGTGATATTTCCCATATTGATATTGACCCTGGTTGGTGCCCTTTTACAGAGAAAGTTTCAATTTAATCTGAAACAGATATCTACACTGATTACATATTGTTTAATGCCAGCTGCTGTATTTGTGAATATATATCATATCAATATAGAATTGGATATATTTTTCCAAATAATCTATTACATTATCCTTTATAGTTTGATTCTGATTATTGTAAGTCACATCATTGCCAAACTATTAAAATTAGATAGAGAAGAAAGCGCAGCTCTAAAAAATAGTATTTCGTTAATGAACTCTGGCAACTACGGTTTGCCAGTAAGCCAATTAGTTTTCAGCAGCAATCCTTTAGGGTTTTCGATTCAGGTTTTTATTCTTATTTTCCAGAATCTTTTAACATACTCTTATGGAATTTATAATTTATTATCAGCAACCAAATCAATCGGAGGGATTATTCAATCCTTTCTAAGATTGCCAGTATTCCACGCACTGCTATTAGGGATGCTGTTCCAAGGATTTTCCATTCCCATTCCTAATTCGATTATGATACCGCTTGATCAGCTTGCCGATGGTTTTGTGGCTATTGCCCTTTTATTACTGGGAGCACAATTATCTAATATTAAGCTGCATTTTTTCCATCGGGTCATTACATGGTCTTTGATTGGAAGACTGGTGATGGGGCCATCGTTAGCACTGGCTGTTATATACCTGCTGAATATTGATGGAGTCGTTGCACAATCCTTATTTATCGCAAGCTCTTTTCCGACTTCCAGGAATACATCAACGATTGCGATGGAGTATCAAATCAAGCCGGAATTGCACGCACAAATTGTTTTATTTTCAACACTTTTTAGTATTATTACGGTAACTGTCGTGATTTATTTGTCTTATGTTTTGTTTTAAATTATATGTAAACAGCATTGATATTGGATAATTTGAGAAGCCGTAATGGAAGCAGTTACGGCTTTTTAGTTTCTATATAAGGTTTTATTATTATCTAAACAATAATAAAGAAAGAGCATAGCAACATTGAATCGCCATACTCCATCTTAATACTTCTCCACACCCTGAAACGTATAAGGAACAGCCTTTTCCAACAGGCTTCGAATCCCCGTTTTATGATAAGGCATCCATTTATCTGCTTCATCTATACTCATCCATGCGGTATCCGCAATTGTTTCTGTATCTTGTATTAGAATTTCTCCACCAACAACCCTAGCCATAAACGTAAAAAAGATGGTATGGTGATTGAACCTTTCCATAAATGCTTCATTTACAGCAAGAATGTCTCCCGCTTCAATCGTTAAACCTGTTTCTTCTCTCGCTTCACGGATAACTGCTTCAGTTAATGTTTCTCCAGCTTCCACTGCCCCGCCAGGCATCGACCAATTATCATGCTTTATATTCTGCACCATTAAAATCTTCTCTTCTGTCTCGTCTAAAATCAACGCATAGACCACATCTACTCTTTCCATCTTCATTATCCTCCTCTATTCCATCGCTTTTTCTAACAGTGAAACTGCGTATTCATCCATTCTCTCTATCATTACTTCCTCCGTAATATCCGTTTTCCCAAAGACTTCCCAGCCAGGATAAACTTCCGGCTGTCCTTCTAACACATCCATTAAGGAAACAATATCCCAATAAACATCATAGGAGAAATGACTCCCCATCTTCTCTTGATAAACTGCCAAAAAAGTATCTGCAGCTGCTACACCATAAAGCATGGCGAGGTTCCAGCGGCAATGTCCCACATCCACTCCAGTATGACCTAAGCAGCCATTGGCCCAATCCACCACACCGTTCACCTCAGCATCCTTCCAAAGTACATTGGCCGGGTGAAAATCGCGATGAATAAACACCGGTGTATAGCTCGGTTCTGGACGCAACACAACCTTTTTTAAAGCCTCCCATACTTCAAGCTTCCTTGACCAGATCGGAATTTCAATTTCATCTGCTTTTTGATAACGCTTATGCTTACAGGGAAAATGATTTATTGTATTGTGGTGTATCTGAGCTAATGCTTCTGCAAGCTGATTCAACCATGCAGCTTGATTCGCCGGCAATATATCTACCTTGCCTTCCATTTTGCTCATTAAGAGAAGCGGTTTGCCGATTATTTCTCCTTCTGGATCAGCTGCAATATATTGCGGTGTTTCAATAGATAAAGATGCTGCTGCTTTTAGGCTGTCTGCTTCTTGTTTGATTTCTTTTGCTGTAAACTGGCTCTTTTCGTATTGCCGTAATACCAGTTCTTTCATTTCACCAGTCGGCAATTTAAGGTTTATTGCATACATCGCAGCTGTGGTGCTTCCTTTCAATGAATAAATATGCTGAATAGCTGTTTCCTTTGGAAAGTGAGAAACAATCCAGTTCTTTAATCTTTCAGGAAGTTGAACCATGGAATCTCTCCTTTTCTATTAAAAAATCCCCGCTACTTCCAAAAGCAAACGAGGATTTTTATTAATCATGATACATTATTTTCTCTGTCCATCTTCGCCTGTTCAACAGGAGATGGATCGAATTTGATAAAGAAATAAGCAATTAACGTACATAAAGACAGCACAGCAATCACGCCAAAGGCTACATTCACCCCGAAAATATCCGGACGGACAATGTTTTCACTGCCTTCTGTCATCGTAGCTGCAGATGTCATAATCGTTACAAGGATCGCAGTACCCACAGAAGCTGCCACCATACGCATCGTACCGTCTAATGCAGCACCGTGCGGAATAAGCTCTCTTGGCAGCTGGTTTAATGCCGCTGTCTGAATCGGCATCATAATCAGTGCAAATCCAAACATACGTACAGCGTACATTACAATTACAAAGGTAAAGGTCGTTTCAACATGAAGGAACATAAATGGAACGGTCGCTAACGTCACAATAATAAGTCCCGGCAGCACGATCCATTTCCCGCCAACCCGGTCAAAAATCCTGCCGATAATCGGTCCCATAATACCTGTAATCAAAGCACCCGGGAGCATCGACAGCCCAGCTTCAAATGCAGTGAAGTCCCGCATATTTTGCATATACAGCGGAATCAAGGTCTCTGATCCAATCAGTCCCATAAACGTAATTGAACCAATAAAGACACTGAATGGGAAGATAGCATACTTAAACACTCTAAATTCAAGCATTGGATATTTCAGTTTTAACTGGCGCAAAATAAATAGAATCAGAGAAAGAATACCGATAGCTAAAGTTACCAGTGTAATCGGTGCTGCCCAGCCAAAGTTTCCGGCATTGGTTACCCCATAAAGAATTCCGCCAAATCCAAAGGACGATAGAATTACAGAAAAGACATCAAACTTGGTCTTCTTCACTTCCGTTACATTACGTAAGGCAAAGAAAGCAATAATAATATCAATAATAGCGATTGGTAAAATAATATAAAACAGTACACGCCAGGAATAATGCTCTGTCACCCACCCTGAAATAACAGGTCCAATTGCCGGTGCAAAGGAAATCACCAAACCAATCAATCCCATCACGGATCCCCTTTTATTAATCGGGAAAATCAATAAAAACACAGTTGTCATTAATGGCAGCATCACACCGGCGCCAATGGATTGAATGACTCTGGACATAATTAAAAATTCAAAATTCGGCGCTAGTCCTCCAATTAATGTTCCCACAGCAAACACACTCATTGCCGTCAAAAAGAGCTGCCTCGTTGTAAAACGTTCAATTAAAAAAGCACTGACGGGGATCATGATCCCATTTACCAGCATAAATACCGTAGTCAGCCACTGTGCACTGTTCGGTGTCACACCCATTTCATTGATAATTGGCGGTATCGCTGTAATCATCAATGTCTGATTTAAAATAGAAATAAAAGACCCTGCCAGCAAAAGCGCCACAACGGTCGGTCGATGTATTTGATTCATCTATCTGTATCCCTTCTTGCAGTTAAATTTGTATTTTGATTCTCGAAATAATAAACAGCTTACTATAGATTAAAGGAAAAGCGAAAAAGATGCTAGCTTTTTTCTTATCCTTTTTGTTAAGAAATGAAAAGTCATTTTTCCATATGTTACAATTTATATATATTACCTGCTGAGAGGAGTAATGTTAATGCCAACGTGCCAGCACTGTCACCGAAAATGGACGTGGAAACAAACCATGAAAGTAACCACTACCTTAGATACCGCATATAGTTGCCCTTATTGTGAGGAAAAGCAATATGCCACTAACAAATCAAGAATACAGTTTTCCTTTTTAATGATTATTCCTTTAGCTGCCCTTCTTCTAAACTTTTTTAATGTACCTTTTTGGTTTATTTTCAGCTGGCTGATTTTAGGAAGCATTATTGTTCTTAGCCTTTTCCCTGCTGTATTAAAACTGACAAGTACAGAGGAATTTTTCTTTTGACTTTATACACATTACGACATTTCAAGCTGAAGAAAATGAAATCACTATTAGAATCGACCAGACGTCTGCCCATCCATGCTTCCATATCAATATTTCAATTCCACCATAGTATCCTTCACAGGAAGAAATGATGAAATTTCTCCGTATAGCATGTTTTACTTACTCCAACTGAGGGTAAACCTCCCATAAGATCGTAATAAAGGAGTTGGGCAAGATGAAAACATTTAGTGTCGTACCGGATGCAAATGAAACAAGCTGGTATGTAAAACTGGAAGATGTCGCACCTGAAGAAGTATATGGTTCAAAAGATGATGCGCTTTCTGCTGCAGAGCAAATGGCGAAAGAGAATACACCAAGCAAGGTGGAAATCAGAGACAAGGACGACAACATCCAAGAAGAAAAACGATTCTAGGATTTTTTATGTTTTGACCGTAAAGCAACAAGTTTATTAAATCGATAAAGAAAGGAGAGGTAGACAATGGAAAAAAACAACAAGTTTGGATTACTAGTAGGGGCTGGAGCAATAGCTGGTATTTCCTTCATCCTGCTGAACCCGAAAACAAAAAGTAAAGTAAAAGATACTTCCATGAATGCGAAAGATTCTGTTGTGTCATATACTCAAAAAATCAAAGATGATCCAAATGGTACAAAACAATATCTAATAGAAAATGCGAAACAAACACTATCAAGTGCACAGCAAGCACTGGAGAAAGTACAAAACGTTTGGGCTAATGAAGGCCAGGAAATAAAAGAAACGGCTAAAAATATTGTTGAAGATACAAAAGAGCTTGGCGACCACGCAAAAGATGTACAAGAAGGGATAAAAGATGCCAAATCCGACATTGATGAAGCAAAAAACACTACAGTGAAAACAGGAAAAAAGATGAAGAAAGATAGTAAATCGAATAGTTCCTCAAACAATACTGATCATCATGTATTAGACGAACCCATTAACAAAATGTAGAAAAGGAAGCGCTCGGAGCAGCACTTCCTTTTCTACATTTACGTTAGATGGATGCTTTTATTAAAAATTGGTTAATCAGAAAAAATGTGTAGTTGAGGATACATCACTTTGTTTGGAGATAGGCTGGATTCCCTCAGCCTGCCTCCAAACATATTTATTTCCCCCAAACTTCCTCAGCAACTTCCCTTACTAAACGTAATTTAGCCCATTGCTGCTCTTCCGTCAGAATATTTCCTTCTTCTGTTGAAGCAAAACCGCATTGTGGACTGACACATAAACGCTCAATCGGCACATATTTCGAAGCTTCTTCAATACGCTCCTTGATTTGTGCTTTATCCTCCAGCTCTGGAAGCTTGGAAGAGAATAATCCCAATACGACAAGCTTATCGTCACTAACATTAACGAGAGATTCAAATCCGCCGGCACGTTCGGTATCAAACTCTAAATAATATGCTTTTACTTTTTCTTGCGCAAATAGAATTTTAGCAATGGTGTCATAAGCACCTGATGAAGCCCATGTAGAATGATAGTTTCCGCGACACACATGTGTTGTAATGATTAGATCCTCCGGATGGTTTTCAATCGCTTTATTATTTAAATTCACATAAAGTGTTCCGATATCTTCTACATTTGCTCCATCATGACGGCTTGCCCAATAATTTTCATCAACAAGCATTCCCCATGTGCAGTCATCTACTTGTAAGTTTCTGCACCCTGCTTCATATAAATCTTGGATAATGGTACGGTATGCCGCTGCAATATCTTCTGCCAATTCATTCTGATTCGGATAAAGCTGATTGGTTATTTCTACATTTTCCGGGCGTTGCAGCTCTGCTAAAAATTGTGCCGGAGCAGGAATGGTCTGTCTTGCCACGACTTCCTCATCGGCAAATTGCTGTATAAATTGGAAATGCTCAACAAACGGATGATTTTCTCCGCTGATTTTCCCAGTTAAACGGGCTGTTTCCGCACGTGTTTCTTCGCCTTGAAATTGGTAGCCCTTTTTAATATCCTGCTTCTCTACCCCCTGCAGTCCCCACATAAAGTCAAGATGCCACCAGGAACGGCGAAATTCTCCGTCTGTAATTGCTTTTAAGCCGACTTCTTTCTGCTTCTGAATTAAATCCTTGATTGCTTCATCTTCTACAGCTTTTAGATCCTGTGCCGAGATGCTTCCCTTTGCAAAAGCTTCACGGGCTTCCTTTAGTTTTTCCGGTCTTAGGAAGCTCCCCACATTATCAAATCGGAATGGTGTTTTTGCACGTACGCCATGTTTACTCGCTACTGTCATTACGAATCTCTCCTTCGTTTCATTGGTTGAAATTAGTCTATCACAGAAAGCTTACTATCAGATAACACCTAAAATCTATCGTTTGTTATAGTTTTTTCCTATATCAAAGTGCTAATAGAAAGTATTCCACAGTAGTTTGATAGCAGCAGCAAATACGAACCTACATTCTATAAATAACACCTATTAAATTAATTCTATGTTATAATAATAAAACAATAGTATACGGTTTCTTCGAGGGTGGTCAGCTCATTCCCTATCGAAAGGGGGTGGTGCTGTATGACAGTTTTTGAAAGTTTAATGCTAGCAATAGCTTTTGCTTCCTTAATTATTGCGGTGCTGTCATTTAATCACAAAAAATAATCCACCCTTGAGTTTAGCGACCAAGGTGGATTATTTCCCTTAACATGCTGACCCTTAAAAGGGAGCCTTGCTATTGACTTACCGTTCGTGTGACACCACGGACAGTACTTCTATTATATTTACTTCTATACTTATTATACCCTATTTTTTTGATTTTTAAAAGTTTTTTCAAATAACTCGTGAACACTGCATCTCCGAACAGAGACAGACTGGAAACTCCAGCCTGTGCACTAGTTCTTCTTTTATTTCCCCCAAACTTCCTCAGCAACTTCCCTTATTAAACGTAATTTGTCCCATTGCTGCTCTTCCGTCAGAATATTTCCTTCTTCTGTTGAAGCAAAACCGCATTGCGGACTGACACATAAACGCTCAAGCGGCACATATTTCGAAGCTTCTTCAATGCGTTTCTTGATTTGGGCTTTATCCTCCAGCTCCGGAAACTTAGAAGAGAATAATCCCAATACGATAAGCTTATCGTCACTAACGTTAACGAGAGACTCAAATCCGCCGGCACGTTCGGTATCAAATTCTAAGTAATATGCTTTTACTTTTTCTCTGCCAAATAAATGTTTGGCAATGGCATCATAGGCCCCGGATGAAAACCATTTAGAATGGTAATTTCCTCGGCATACGTGGGTGGTAATGATTAAATCTTCTGGTTGATTTTCAATGACTTTATTATTTAAGACTACGTATAATGAACCGATTTCTTCTATATTCGAATCATCTTCACAGCTGGTCCAGTGGTTTTTACCGACAAGCCTTCCCCACGTACAATCATCCAGCTGCAGATTCCGGCAGCCCGCTGCATATAAATCCTCAATAACCTTTCGATAAGCTGCAGCTATATCCTCCACGAATTCATTCAGGTCTGGATAGATACTTTTCGTCGTTTCTGCATTATCCGGACGCTGGGATTCAGATAAAAATTGCGCTGGAGCGGGAATCGTTTGTCTTGCCACGACTTCCTCATCAGCAAATTGCTGTATAAATTGGAAATGCTCAACAAACGGATGGTTTTCTCCGCTAATTTTACCAGTTAAACGAGCTGTTTCCGCACGCGTTTCTTCACCTTTAAATTGATATCCTTGATTAAGCTCTTGCTTCTTCACCCCTTGAAGTCCCCACATAAAATCAAGATGCCACCAGGAACGGCGGAATTCTCCATCTGTAATTGCTTTTAAGCCGACTTCTTTCTGCTTCTGAATTAAATCCTTGATTGCTTCATCTTCCACAGCTTTTAGATCCTGTGCCGAGATGCTTCCCTTTGCAAAAGCTTCACGGGCTTCCTTTAATTTTCCCGGTCTCAGGAAGCTTCCCACATTATCAAATCGGAATGGTGTTTCTGCACGTACGCCCTCTTTGCTCGCTACTGTCATTACGAATCTCTCCTTCGTTTCATTGGTTGAGATTAGTCTATCACAGAGATCCCGATATCAGATAACACCTAAAATCTATCGTTCAATATAGCTTTTAACTATATCAAGGGCTACGGCAAACTTTGTCTTTCTTCTTCAATACTGGACTGTAAATAGGCAATATAGGTTTGCGCCATTGGGCTGAGCTCAATATCTTTATGAACGATATAGCCAACATGAATGACTTCATCAACCTTCAACGGAACCGCAATAATATTATCTCCATTCAGCCTCTGACTGATAACTCCCGTCGATATCGTATAACCATTCAGGCCAATCAGCAGATTAAACATCGTTGCCCGGTCGCGGACATGAATATTTTTCGGTCGGGTCAGCGTGCTTAAAATCTCCTCTGAAAAATAAAATGAATTATAATCCCCTTGCTCATACAGCAAATAAGGATACGGCTCCAAATCCTCCAGCGTCACATACGCTTTCTTCGCCAATGGATTATCCCCGCTGATAAACACATGGGGTGTTGCCTCAAATAAACGGTGAAAGGCTAAATTTCCTTCTCTTAAAAATTTACGGATAATCTGCTCATTAAAATCGTTGATATACATAATCCCGATTTCACTGTTTAAATTTTTAACATCCTCGATAATTTCATACGTCCTTGTTTCCCGAAATGTAAAATCATATTCGTCCCGGTCATAATCTTTTAACAGGCGTACAAAGGCACTAACCGCAAAAGCATAGTGCTGCGCAGATACAGCAAAATGATGCTGCGGCGCTGCATTGTTAGAATAACGGTTTTCCAGCAATTCCGCCTGTTCTAAAACCTGTCTGGCATAGCCTAAAAACTCAGACCCTTCTTTGGTCACGTGGATTCCTTTGTTTGTACGCGAGAATATTTTGACGCCGATTTCCTTTTCCAATTCCTTTAACGCATTGGATAAGCTCGGCTGACTGATAAATAAAGCTTGGGCTGCTTTGGAAATCGAACGGCTTCTGGCTACTTCAATCACATATTTTAATTGCTGTAAGGTCATTTCTTTCTCCTTCCTCTGGTTTAATTTTTCCGTTTACTAAACCACAACATCCTAGCAGCAACGCGGACATTCTATGCACACTTTGCTGCTAGAATCACATCATTGGGTAAACGTTGCCTTGACTCGTTTAGATCTGATAAAATAGCCAATCCAAATAAGGTTAATTAAGATAGCGCCCCCGGGCATTTCTCCTTCTACAAATATAGCAGGTATGTTCGATAAAATATTGATACTATAAGCTGTTATCATTAGCTTTGGTAATATTTGTTTCCTTTTGATCCATGTATAAATGATAAATAGATAAAAGAAAAACAGAATGATGCTTGTTATGTATACAACTAAACTGTAAGTCCCTAAAGAAGCAGGATTGATAGCGATGACAAGTAATACTACCGAAATGATACTGAACAAAATCATAATTGCCGGAATAATAAGCCATCCTGCAACGATTGCATAACGAGAATCAGTTTGAAATGCTGACTGATGTTCTTCCTTTTTTTCTTCCACTGCTACGTCCCCTTCTTTGCTCAATTAAAATAAATATAGCAAATTCAGGATATTCCTTCAACTGTGTATTAGACTGCTCAACTCTTTTTAGATTTTCTTATCCATCCTTCCTTTGGTATGTGTTTTCTATAAAACGAAACTTCACTCAGGGAGAGTTTTACGGATGGTTCTTCTCTATAAAAATATCGATTTATATCACGTTAAAAATAATTGGTACGCATACCTCTCTCCATTCTCAAAAGGAAGCTGGATGATTCCCTTGAACTTAAACCCCGCAGACAGAATAACATGCTGCATTGCCCGATTTTTTGGATGTGTATCGATCCGGATTTCCTTGATACCCTTTTCTTCACACATAAACAGCAGCAGCTTCATAAACATTTTTCCGTAGCCCTTCCCGTTAATGTCAGGGTTAATAGCGAATTTATGAATGGTCGCATAGTTATCCTCCTGTGATGTATCCCAATCCCCATATCTTATGGAGGAATAAGCCGGCTCTTCTTCATTCGTTATGATTGCTGTACCGATAATCTGCTCATTTATCGTAAATAGATAATTATTTCCTTTTTCTACCTCCCTTCTTATGTCTTCCTCTTTCGGCGTATCTTCATCAGACCACTGTGGTGATCCAGATGCAGCCAGTTTATTTCTGGCACGGTTAATTATTTGCATCATACCTTCAACATCCTCGAGCGTTCCATTTCTCATTTCCATGTTCATGACAGCACCTGCTTTTATTATTTTTACATTTTCTTCGATGGCTTTCTAAGCGTGGAGAAGACAAAATGTATCTTTTATTTTAAATTATACATCTGTTTTATTTATTTCTAACAATAATTGCTCCCTTGTAAATATACAATCCCAAAAACGTACTGCTGCGCCCTAAATATACCTGCACAATTCCCCAATTCAAACAGTTGACTTCTTTTTCCTTCTTTGATATATTGTCAATGTTATAAAAATTAAAACCGCATACATGATTTAAAGGAATGTAACCTTTAGAGGGCATAACCTGACAAGATAAAGCACGATTCGTGTACTTTATTTTGTCAGGTTTTTTTATTGGATATAACTTACCTTTCACATAGAAGCAGGGGAAGACGTCCAAACTATATAAGATTTACGCAGCTTTTTAACGAACTTTACATTCTAAAATATACAAGGAGGAATACAAATGGGTTACGAAAAACTGGCAAAAGACATCGTGGAAAACGTCGGCGGCGATAAGAATATTAAAAATGTCGTCCACTGTGCCACACGATTAAGATTTCAACTCAGAGATAACAAGAAAGCAAACAAGCAGGTACTTGAGGAAATGGACGGAATACTCAGCGTTGTCCAGAGCGGCGGACAATACCAAGTCGTTATCGGTCCGCATGTATCCGAGGTATATAAAGAAGTTGCAAAAAATACCAATGTGGAAAACAAGCAGGATGATAATAATGACAGCGGCGAAAAAGCGAATTGGGTAGCACAGGTTTTTGATGTGATATCAGGAACATTTTCTCCTTTATTAGGAGCACTTGCCGGCGCAGGTATGTTGAAGGCGCTGTTAATCGTACTAACGATGACTGGAGTGCTCAGTGAAGAAAGCAGCACCTATTTGATTTTATCAGCTGCCGGTAACGCTATATTTTATTTCCTGCCAGTATTTATAGGTTATACATTATCTAATCGATTGGGAGCAAATCCGTTTGTAGGTGCGTCAATCGGAGCGGCCTTATTAGAACCAAACCTAACCGGTCTAATTGATACGAACGCATCCTTTTTAGGAATACCCGCTATTGTAGTAGACTATTCTTCTACGGTATTCCCTATCTTTATTGCCATTTTAATTTATGCTTTACTCGATAAAGGCCTAAGAAAGATTATTCATAAAGATTTACAAATGTTTTTGGTCCCTATGCTATCGCTGCTGATTGCTTTCCCGTTAGCTGTGCTGATTTTCGGACCATTTGGAACATATGTAGGAGATGGTATTGGAGCAGGCATCGAATTTCTTATTGAAAGAAGCGGATTATTAACGGGTGCTGTGTTAGGCGGAGGCTGGTCCTTCTTGACATTGTTTGGTTTACACTGGGGAATTGTTCCAATCTCCATTCAAAACCTTGCAACTGGCGGCGATCCGCTGACACCGATGTTTGCAACTGCAGTGTTCGCGCAAATTGGTGTAGCACTCGGAATCCTAATCCGGGCAAAGGATAGAAAATTAAAAGCATTAGCTGGTTCTACGATGTTACCAGGTGCCCTTGGCGGCGTCACAGAGCCAATTCTTTACGGACTTATCCT
Source organism: Oceanobacillus oncorhynchi (assembly GCF_000821065.1). GTDB lineage: Bacteria > Bacillota > Bacilli > Bacillales > Amphibacillaceae > Oceanobacillus > Oceanobacillus oncorhynchi. The sequence continues at coordinate 2,230,302 of NZ_CDGG01000001.1, read as the reverse complement.
GCGTTATCGCAAGACGATTATCTATCTGCTTGCCGGCGGTATCATTGGCGGTGCAGTTAATGGTATGCTAGGATCTGAAGCACTTGCATTTGCTTTCCCTAGTTTCTTATCTATACCTGCATTCTCTCCTATCGGAACCTACCTAATAGGAGTATTAATAGCATTTGCAATTGGCTTGATATTAACATTAGTTTTCGGTTTTGAAGTAACGGACAAAAAAGCCGCTGGCAACGAAAAAGAACAGAATACACCTGCAAAGGCAGCAGAATCAGAGCCAGCACAGAAAAAAGAACAATTAATCGAACAAGAAGCCATCAGAAGTCCATTAACAGGTATCGTCAAGCCTTTAAGCGACGTAAACGATCCAGCCTTCTCCTCTGAAGCAATGGGAAAAGGAGCTGCTATCGAGCCGACAGTCGGTGAAGTTGTGGCACCAGTGAGTGGCGAGATTTCCGCTATTTTCCCAACCCATCATGCTGTTGGAATCACATCGGAACATCAGGCTGAAATCTTGATTCATGTTGGTTTAGACACGGTACAGCTAGAAGGAAAACACTTTGAAGCGCTGGTAAAGCAAGGAGACACTGTGAAACAAGGGGATCCACTGATCCGGTTTGATATTGAAAAAATCAAAGAAGCAGGATTTGATGTAACAACCCCAGTTATTGTCACGAATACAGATAAGTTCACAGACCTTATTGTAACGGATGATGTAGAAGTAAAAGCGAATGATGATTTTATTCGGGCAATTGTATAAGTAAGTAGCTGCTATGCCTCCAAACTCCTGCCTTCCTTTAAGGTCCGGAGTTTGGAGGCTTTTTTCAATCATAAAAAGAAAAAGCCATTAATGAAGCTCCTCTCGCTCTTCAAATGACTTTATTCTTAATAAAACGTATTTACTTCATCTTTCATAACCCGGTTAATCCATCATTCGCTTCTTAAATGTAACGGCAGCCAACACTACCATCGCCGCAGCCCATGCTCCAATAATGGCAAATGGCTTCCACAACTCTCCAAACCCAGCTCCTGCATCTTCCAACTCTACAATTTCCTGCAGCTGGAGTCCTGGTGTATATTCTAATATTTGTAAGAAAGCATATTGCTCCGCAAACATAATAAACATATTTCCCATCCCAAATATAAACATTACAGGCAGGATATATACAGATGCTTCTAACACACTTCTAGTAATTAAGCCCATCCATGTACCTAATGCAATAAAGAAAATCAAGGACAGAACAATTCCAGCCATTAAACCGATTCTGCCGGAGAAAGAAAAATCCATAATAAACATACTGATACCCGTTACAATCACGGTAATCAAAATCGTTACTGCACTTTTTCCCGACAATATTTCGGTCAATGTTGCCGGGGAAAGCATCAGACCGCGTAACGTGTTTTTCTCTTTTTCTTCTGCTATCATCGCACACTGCAGGAAAGTACCAACTAAAGCAAGCGACATGCTGATGACAAACAAATGCATCTCTATCGTTACATTATCCATTCGACCATATATGACGGCAAAGATAAGCGGCATCAATGCAGTAGACGAAACATACATATTTCGATATAAATCTTTTAAATCCTTTTGAAAAATGGCCATAAATCGTTTTACAGAAAATGTCATACCAGTTCCCTCCCTGTTACTTCAACAAAGATATCTCCTAATGTTGGTTCTTTTGTATAAATCCGCTCCACCATTTCCCGGGAAATATATTGTTGAATTTCCTCAGCACTAGATGATTGAAGTGGAAGCTCCAATTCTCGCCCATCTTTCAGTTCGAGTCCAATTACCTCTTCCCGATACTGTTTTTTTAGCTGTTTTGGTTCGTCTAAAAGCTGGACAACCCCTTTATTTAAAAAGGCTACCTGGCTGCATAGATGATCTGCTTCCTCCATATCATGCGTGGTCAGAAAAATAGTCGTTCCCTGTCGATTCAGTTCTTTTAAACCGTTATGAATATGTTTTGAATTCGCAGGATCCAATGCCGATGTCGGCTCATCTAAAAATAACAACTCAGGCTTATGCAAAAGTGTTCTTGCCAATAATACGCGCTGTGTCATTCCTTTAGACAGCTTAGCAACCTGTGTTTTTTTCTCCGAACCTAAATTAACTGCTTCCAGCGCCTCATCGATCCGCTGTAAAGATGTACCATATAAATCTGCATAAAGCTTTAAGTTATCATAAATAGTCAGCCGTGCGTATAAACCGCTATTATCCGTCACAACCCCAAAGCGTTTTCGATATTCCGGTGTATTTAATTTGGAAACAGGTTCTCCAAAGACCTTCGCTGTCCCTGCTGTCGGCCTCATTTGTCCAGTTAAAATTTTTATAGTTGTTGTTTTCCCAGAGCCGCTCGGACCTAAAAACCCAAATGTTTCACCCTTTTTCACTTGAAAAGAAACATTGTTTAATGCTTGCTTTTTACCAAAAATCTTCTCTAAAGATATCACTTCAATCATATTCTCCATCCCTGAAACCTCCTGTATCAGTTAAGTTGCCTGTGACTACAGAATAGCTTCTTTTCAACAATGGTGCAGTATATTTTCGACGAATGGAGTATATATCACATTGAATTATGCTTATTCTACCCCCAATAATTCTTTCAGCTCGTTCAACTTTGATTTCGATAATGGAACCTCAGAGCTTTTTTTATCTACAAGAGATAAGCTGTAGCTGTTTCTCGTCCATGTAATTACTTCTCTTATTTTTTGAAGATTCACAATATAAGAACGGTGACAGCGAAAGAATCCTTGATGAGACAAGCGCTGTTCCAATTCTTTTAAGGTAAAACCTGTAGGAAACCCCTCTCCGCGAGTATACAGATAGGATTGTCCTTCCTGACTTTCGATGTAATCAATCTCCTGCGGATCAAATAAAATAATCTTATCCTCTACTTTTGCGGAGATTTTATTTAACTGGAAAGTTTGCTTTATTTGAACCGCTTCTTCTGCTGTTTCTTTAACATTTGTTTCTGTGGAGGTTAAACGTTCTTTCTCCTCTGTTTCCACGTCCATTTGCTGTATCCCTTGCTCATTTAGACGATAGACCGTATCCGAAATGGTCACAGCACTCTCCGTACTTGTCGTTAAAATCAATACCGCTTTTTGCTGTTTCTGCAGCAATTCGACAAATTGATGGAGGACCCGTTTCGTTTCTAAATCTACATTGACCTCAGGCTCTTCGAAGATAACCACTTCCGCCTCCTGCATTAATATTCTGCCAAACTGAACACGACGCTTTTCAGAACGATTGAGCTGATGCATCTTCCATTTCGCTTTTTCCTCCAGTTGGATTTGCAATAGTACTTCCTTTATGGAAGTCTTGCTTTGATATAAAGAGCCGATAAATTTCAAATATTCCTGTACCTTCAATCTTTCATAAATGCCCTCTTCATACCAGCAAATCCCTAAAGAAGAAACGTATTTCTGCTTATCCTCCTGTAATGTCTGTTGCTTGATTTGAATCGATCCATTCCGCACATTTTCTTTTCCGATAATCATCTGCAGCAACACCGCACGTATATTAACAGTGGATTGAATTGCCTTTATTTCTCCAGGTTTTACTTCTATATCTATTTTCGGAAATAAGGTCTGGTCTCCCTGACGATATTCCATTCCGTTTATGCTTAACATGTTTCATTCCTCTTTCTATTGATAACATCCTTTATATGAGCTTGCAGTCTAATGATTATTTCATGACAAACCGTTGAATCTTTGATACAGTAGACTCAAAGATAATAATGAAAAGCAACTACTAGGGGAGCCCAACATCGCGGGCTGAGAGGGAAGCATGCTTACTTTCCGACTCTTACAAACCTGATCTGGCTAATACCAGCGTAGGGAAGTAGTCAATCAACATATGATTACTCTCAGTATACCAAATCAGGCTTCTCGATAAAGCCTGATTTTTTATTTTTACAAAGTAGTTACCTTTTCATTTCCCTTAAATTAGAAGGAGATGATTGGATTGAAAAATCGCACACGCCTGTTAACAATGATGGCTGTACTTGTTGCTATCGGAACGATTGGATCACAATTGCTCTGGTTTCCTGCCGGAGTTGCCAGAGCCTATCCTGTTCAACACGCTATCAATGTTATTGCCGGGATTATGCTCGGGCCGGGTCCGGCAGTTATTGTCGCATTGATGATTAGCCTGCTCCGAAACCTTTTAGGACTGGGAACCTTGGTTGCTTTTCCTGGAGCAATGATTGGAGCTTTTGCTGCTGGGGTATTGTATAAGAAAACGCAGAAATATCCAATGGCAGCTCTTGGAGAAATTATTGGCACCGGAATTATCGGCTCTTTCTTTGCAGTTCCGATAGCCAATCTGCTTATGGGAAGCTCTGCGGGAGCATTTGCCTTTATCCCGGCATTTGTTGTAAGCAGTGTCTCTGGTGCATTGATTGGCTGGCTGTTAGTCAGCCGTCTCCCGGCACAGCAGTTTTCTTTAACAAAATAATTTACTTTATTCTATCCAAGGAGGATTTTTATTATGAGTCAGGTTCGTTGTGCATTAACCATTGCCGGTACAGACCCTAGCGGTGGCGCCGGTATTCAAGCAGATTTAAAAACATTTCAGGAGTTAAAAACCTATGGCATGTCCGTGATCACTTCCGTTGTAGCTCAAAATACGACAGGGGTCCGCTCTGTAGAGCATATGCCGCTTTCCATGATTGAGGACCAGCTGGATGCAGTGTTAGAAGATATGCCCCTCCATGCTGTGAAAACAGGAATGATTGCAAGTAAGCAGATGATGGAATTAATCGTAAAAAAATTGGAGAAGGTTGATGCACCTTATGTCATGGACCCAGTGATGGTGGCTACCAGCGGGGACTCATTGATTGATGAAGAGGGCCGCAGCTTTTTACGGCAATACCTTCTTCCATTAACAACGGTTGCAACACCGAATATTCCGGAGGCAGAATTCCTGACTGGACGATCCATTACAACTGAAGATGATATGAAAGGCGCAGCCGAATACCTTGTTCATGAATATGGTGTAGATGCAGCCTTAATAAAAGGCGGCCATTTAAAAGGACAAGCAATCGATTTTCTTTATGACGGGAAAAAAATGCATAGCTATGCTGCAGAACGCATTGATACGAAGAATACGCACGGAACAGGCTGTACCTATGCCGCTGCGATTGCTGCTTATTTGGGGAAAGGCTGTCCGCTTCCGGAAGCAGTAAAAAAAGCAAAAGCATTTGTGACTGCTTCCATTTCGAAATCCTTTGACCTTGGAAAAGGGAACGGCCCGACAAATCATTGGGCTATCCGGGAAACCACAGAAAGGAAGATTACGCATGAATCCTGATATTATTCAGCAAGCCAGAAACAACACACCGCTTATTCATCATTTAACCAACCAGGTCGTCATGAACTTTAATGCAAATGGACTGCTGGCTTTTGGGGGCAGTCCTGTCATGGCAAAGGAAATACGGGAAGCTACAGATATGGCCAAGGCCTCCGATGCACTTGTCTTGAACATCGGCACCATTTTAGAAAGCGAAGCCGATGCAATGATTACTGCAGGCAAAGCCGCTAATGAAAAAGGAATTCCTGTTGTTCTGGATCCCGTTGGCGTGGCTGCGAGCTCTTTTCGAAAAGACATGGTCGAAAAGATTCTACAAGAGGTACGTCCAACAGTTATCAAAGGAAATGCAGGTGAGATTGCTTCCCTGGTCGATGCAAACATCCAATCACGCGGAGTAGATTCTGTCGGCGAAGGAAATGTAGATGAAATTGCAGAGCAAGCAGGCAGAAAATATGATACTGCAATTGTGATAACTGGAAAAACAGACGTTATCCATGCTGATCAAAAACTAATTTATAATCAAACAGGGCATCCGCTTCTTTCTAATATTACTGGTTCCGGGTGCTTATTAGGGTCTATTGCTGCCGCGTGCCTGACGACTTCTTACACCGTCTCAGAGCAGCTCAGCTCCGCACTAAGCTTTTACGGACTGGCGGCTGAACATGCAGCAAAACTGCCGCATGTACATGGTCCGGGAACTTTTTTACCAAGCTTTATTGATGCCTTATCCTTTACACCGAAGCAGTTAAATGGAGGATTGGAAGATGATTTTTAATCGAGAGCTATTAAGAAAATATTTTATTATGGGAAGTCAAAACTGTCATAGAGACCCTAACGCTGTTTTAGAAGAAGCGCTTGCTGCCGGTATTACCACATTTCAATTTCGTGAAAAAGGGACTGGATCATTGAGCGGAGAGAAAAAGCTTCAGCTTGGCAGGGAGCTTAGAGAACGTTGCCGCGCACATGATGTTCCATTCTTTATTAATGACGATATTGAGCTTGCGGAGGAATTGGAGGTGGATGGGATACATGTCGGACAGGATGATATGCCTGTCAAAGAAGTTCGCACCAGGTTTTCAGATAAAATCATTGGCTTATCCATCTCCACACAGGAGGAACTGGATCGGAGTCCGCTTGAGCTGGTGGATTATATTGGTGTCGGTCCTATTTTTACAACGTCTACAAAAGAGGATTCAAAACAAACGGTCGGACTGGAGTGGATTCATACCATCCGCGCTCAATTTCCAGATATACCAATCGTGGCAATTGGAGGCATTCAGACAGAAAATGCCCATTCTGCCATAGAAGCAGGTGCTGACGGTGTTTCCTTTATTACTGCTGTTACAGAGGCCGATGATATTAAGGAAGCTGCAGATAAGTTATAACGGGCACCCTCCATTTTTATTATCTGCTAATGGCGCCCATTCTGCCTATAATGAAGCGCAAATAACGCAGATACCTCATATGCTATTAGGGAACATCAGCCTAATAGAGGAGGAAAATTATGAATCATTTTCAACCACAGCATCCAAACGGGCAGGAAAACAGACAAAATAACCTGCCCGGACAGATGTTAAATAATTATTTTCAGCCAGCGCCGCAGCATGACTATTCCAATGGAGCTTTTACCGGCAGACCGGACGGAAAATCTGGCGGAGAGGGCGGCTATCAGGCAGAACCGTATTCTGCTAATTCTATGCCGCCTCAATACGATCATCAGCAGTCTGCTAATCCTATGGCGGCTCCATATGAACAGCAGCAGCCTGCGAACCATATGGTGCCTCCATATGAGCAGGAGCATCATTCATCGCCGGAGCGAATCGGCGGCTTTTTTCCTGGTGCACCAAATGGAAATGGAGCAAATTTCCCTGAGGGGATGATGGAACAAATGATAGATATGTTCCCTGAACCTCCAAATAACAATGGGAATGGAGGGGCCTTTCCTAATTGGCCGCCAGCTCCATCCTTCCCAAATTTCCCTGAGAACGGAGGAAATGAAGGACCTCAAGGGCAGCAGCCTGCACCGGCAGGAATGGGCGGGATGAACAGCCAGCCTCCGATGGGTCCGCCGCCTAATTTTGTGCCGCAAAAACAACAGGTGCAGACATTCGCAGTCGACCCTGGCGGTATCAGACATTGCATGTTCCGCTTCACCTATATTTGGCCAAATCATGGCAGAGGATTTTGGGCCTTCCCGACGTTCTTAGGAAGAAACTCGATTGCCGGATTTCGCTGGAACGGGTTCCGCTGGGTTTACTTTGGGATGGACTTAAATAGCATTGAATCCTTCCAATGTATGTAAGGATGATAACATCCGTATATAATGAAAAAAATGGACAGCAGAAGAGCATTGCCTTCGCTGTCCATTTTTTTCATTTCTTTATTTATATTTTTTATCTTCTTTTTTACGCATTTCACGCTGCCAGATCAGCCCTTGCTCCAGCGCCATTTTCTTTGCAATTTTCGGCGCGTTCCAAAGAGGCGGCAGTATCAGTAACGATACCGGTACAGCAGATATAACAATCGAGTTTTGAATCGATGTAATACTGTCTTCCCCAATGGAAAGAATAGCTGCTGTAAATGCTCCAAAAAGCACAGCCCAGCATACCCGTAACCAGCGCTTCGGATTATCATGGCCCGATAGTGTAGCTGCAACGGTATAAGACATGGTATCGGCTGTTGTAGCAACAAATACAATCGATACCAGCAAGAATGCAACGCCCATTACGGTGCCAAGCGGAAGCTGATCGGTAATTGCCATCACAGCTGCCGGCATACCGCCCTCTGCTAATGCAGTAGAAACAGAACCTTCATCCTGCATTTCAAAGAAAATACCTGTTCCGCCAACAATGGAGAACCAGAAATTCGTTACAAGCGGGGCTGCCACTGATACTGCAATAACCAGCTCCCGAATCGTTCTTCCTCTGGAAATCCGGCTGATAAAGACAATAAGCATTGGCGCATAGCCAATAAACCATGCCCAGAAAAAGAGTGTCCAGCCTGACAGCCATTCGCCGTCTCCTCGGTAGAACATCATCTCGAACATATTTTGAATATGCACACCCGTTCCGCCGACAAATCCATCAATTATAAATGCAGTAGGTCCAATAATAAGAACAATAACGCCAAGAAGAATGGTAAATTGGACATTCCAGTTACTTAAATGATAAATTCCTCTATCTACTCCAGTCGCTGCCGAAATTGCTGCTACCGCAACCAGAGCGACCACTACTACAATGCTCATTGTCAATGTGTTCGGAACATCAAATAAATGATTTAAACCATAAGAAATCTGCAGCCCCAAGAACCCGAGCGGGCCCAATGTTCCTGCTGCTGTTGCAATAATAGATACGACATCTGCAGCCGTACCGATAACACTTTTTTCAAAAATCTTCTCTCCAAAAATAGGATATAATAATCCACGCGGCTTTAATGGATAGCCTTTTTGATAATGGACATACATCATAACGATAACAGCTAAGGTACCAAGAATTGCCCATGCAAGGAATCCCCAATGCATAAATGCTTGAGCAAATGCCCCTTCAATAAAGTTAAATTGTCCTCCGCCAAAAAGCGGCGGGGTATCCATATAATGATACATTGGCTCGGCAGCTGCCCAGAAGACACCGCCTGCAGCCAGCAAGGTAACTAATATCATACTAACCCAGCCAAAATAGCTGTATTTAGGTTTATCCTGTTTTCCTAATCTTACTTTTCCATACTTTGATATCGCCAATCCTAAACCGATAGCGAAATTAAGGAATAAGAGTATTTGCCAATAAGCTCCAAACCAATCAGCAGACAAATTAAATAGGGTATTTACTGCATTATCCACCATATCACTGTTGATCAGCGACAGGATAATAAATACTACTAAAAATCCTCCACTGATATAAAAAACTGGCCAATCTAAACCTTTTCCTTTTCCTGACTTCACATTTTACCTCCTGTTTTGTGTAAGCGCCTATCCTTACATTTATATATCATGGATAGACCTGGGGATAAAAGCAGCTTTTCCGTAAAATCCTTGACACGCTTTTATCCTCTCACGTGTTTTATTAGCACATATCTTTCTATTATAGTTACGTGCTTCCTACAACACAACCCGCATTTTAAAGACCTATTCAGCGAATTACTTTGAATATAGAAGTATTTCCCTTATTAAACATTATTAAACCCTTCTCAGTCCCCAAAATAAAAAAATCTCGCGGAATATAGCGAGATTTTCTTCTGATAATTTTTATTTATTTTTTCAAGTCTTACGAATTAATAATTTTATCAACGGTTTCTTCCACTTCATCTCTGGACATTTTTTCTTTCCCGGTTTTCAGAGCATTTAATGTTTTATGCGCAAGTGCCAGTGGAATACGGCAGAAAAGCAGGATATTTTTCGTAGTAATTTGCGTCATATATTGATCTGCTTTTTGCAAATTCGCTTCAGCGTAAGCAAACATTTCTTTTTTGGACCAGTCATCCGGAAAGAATCCGACTCCTCGTTCTGCGTCCTCGTCCACATTCCGTAATATATTCACAGCCTGTAATCCACGACCGTAGCCAATAGCCAAGTCACGATCTGTTTCGGTCCCATCATACCAATTCCATATATCAGACAGCATTACGCCGACAAGACCGGCTACATAATATGTATATTCATCTAAATCTTCTTTTGTCTGTACATTCCATTCTTTCCTTGTCCACTTGGCCATCCCCTCTGCCATTTCACTGGTTGAATCTTTTACTTTCTGCTCGATATCATCGGGGCAAAAATCAATCCAGTCCGGCAGGCGCAATGTCACCTCTGGAAGTTCCTTTTCATGAGGAGCTACCAACTGCTCATAAGCTCCACGCGGAAACACAGGTTCCTTCAACAAACGGCTTGTCTCCATTAATAAGTGCTGCTTTACTTCTGCATCCATTTCCTCGTGATCTTCTATCTCATCCACAGCGCGCATGCAGAGGTAAGCTGAACCAACTGTTTTCCGCAACGTTTTGTTCAACAGTTTAATGGGGATATAAAATGTTCTGCTCGTCTGTTTTAAAACCTTCATTGCATCTTTTTCTAATGTTGCTTTGCTGCTCACCCAAAACTCCTCCTTATTTCATGCGGTTAATACCAGTATAACAAACAAGTTTCTTTTTTTCCTTAAAAGTGTTGAATTCTCATTAATTTTCACATAAAATTCTTGTGCTATCTGTTCCTTTTAAGCTAAGATAATAAATAGTGTTTTGTAAAACGAAAATTCATTCCGTGGGAGTTTTTGCTTTTCTTCGCAATAAGTATAGATGCTGAAAGCGTTTGTTTAGACAATCATAACTAATCCAAGATAATTATAGATAAGGCGTGTTGTTTTATGAATAAAGGTGTGTATTTGTTAATGACCATTTCATTCGTTGTCGGAATGGTTGAATTAATTATTGGCGGCATTCTCAATTTAGTCGCAACAGACTTAGACGTATCCTTAGGAAAGGCAGGACTTTTGATTACGATTTTCTCTCTGGTTTTTGCTGTTTCCTCTCCTATTTTACTTTATTTAACAGCTTCTGTGGAACGGAAAAAGCTGACGATTATTTCTTTATTCATCTTTTTGCTGGGAAATATACTAGCTGTTTTTAGTTTGAACTATACGATGATTTTTATTAGCAGAATTATTTCCGCAGCAAGTGCTTCCTTATTAATTGTACTTTGTACAATGATGGCGTCCTCGATTGTGAAGCCTGCTTACCGCGGTCGGGCTATCGGCACCGTAAGTATGGGAGTAAGCGGATCTCTGGTTTTCGGAATTCCATTTGGTTTAATACTCGGTGAATCATTTGGCTGGCGGGCGCCGTTTGTACTTATTGCTCTCTTAACAGTTGCTTCTATTATATGTGTTTATTTGTTTATGCAGCGTGTTCCTTCTTCGGAAAAGCCCTTGCCGATAACAACACAGCTAAAAATGATTCGCAACCCAAAAATTCTTTTTATCCTGCTGACTACGTTCTTTGTGTTAGCTGGGCATACTGCGTTATACGGCTACTTGAATCCATTTGTAAAGGATTTTATGGAATTGGACGGCATCTGGTTAAGCGCCATTTATCTGATTTTTGGTATTTCTGCTGTCAGCGGCGGTGGTACAGGCGGCACATTATCCGATTTATTTGGACCAAAACGAACCATTCTTGCTGCCATTGGTTTATTTGTAGCTACGATTATAATTATCCCTGCTTCATCATTCCATGTGGTATTATTCCTTGTCGTGCTTATTCTATGGGGAATGCTCAGCTGGGCAGTCTCTCCACCGGTTCAAAGCTATTTGATTGAGACCTCTCCACAAAATTCGAGCATCCTGGTCAGCCTAAATAACTCTGCTTTGCATCTGGGTATTGCAGTCGGATCCTTTGTTGGAAGCATCGTCATTGAACAGGCCAGTGTAGATAAGAATGCCTATGTCGGCGGAGCAATCGTTTTATTAGGTCTGTTTACTGCTTTGATTGCCCTAAAGGGATATAAACGTCCGCAGGTTACAGCTGAACCTGAATAATATATGAACCCCTCTGAAAGCTTCTTTTTTTCAGTTTTCAGAGGGGTTCCTTTCTGCCCACACGCTATATTTTTAACGGAAAACAACAGCTGCCTCAGGAATACGTTTGTTTATCTTTCTCACCACATGAGCTCTTTTCCTTCTTTATAATAGTTCGTCTGTATATGACAATAGGAAACACTCCTAAAATAAACCCAGCCAGCGCAAAAATCTCTGTTTTCCCGATACTATAGCCAATACTTACACCCAGGCTTAAGAAAATAATAAATAATGCTCCGAGATGATAAATTCGCACAGTTCTCATCCCCTTTTTATCTATTTATATGAAAAAATAGCAAAAATGGCACAGCCGCTGGATTCATTCCGTTAAAACCATTCTAAAATGTGACGATTTTTTAAATCACTGATTATTTCGCTTTAAGAAAACGGTTACATATATAAACGCTTATCTTTTCTAAAAATTCGCTATTGCCTTACTCTCTTTTTCATGTTTAAATAAATTCAATATACAATAGGAAGCGTAGAGGTGGTAAGATGGAAGAGAAGGTTTCAGTAGGTTTATTAGGTCTTGGTGTCGTTGGATCAGGAGTTATTCACTTGATTGAAGATCATCAGGAAAAATTAGCCCATCAATTAGGCTGTAAAGTCGAAGTGGATAAAGTACTTGTGCGTAATATCGAAAAGGCTCGGAATATTGATGTGGATCAAAGCCTTTTAACAACCAACCCCGATGATGTTCTGGAAAACCCGAATATCGATCTTGTTATTGAAGTAATGGGCGGTATTGATCATACAAAGGAATATATTTTAAAGGCCTTTTCCAATAAAAAACATGTTGTTTCAGCTAACAAAGACTTAGTGGCTGTTCATGGTCCTGAGTTACAGGCGGCTGCAGTAAAAAATAATTGTGATTTTTATTATGAAGCCAGTGTTGCCGGTGGCATTCCTATCCTTCGCGGAATTAACGAGGGTTTATCCTCTGATCATATTCAAAAAATTATGGGGATTGTCAATGGAACAACAAACTATATCCTGACAAAAATGGACGAAGAAGGCGTAAGCTATGAGGATGCACTTGCAGATGCACAGCAGCTCGGTTTTGCTGAAGCAGATCCGACATCTGATGTAGAAGGCTTAGATGCAGCCCGAAAAATGGCTATCCTTGGCCGTCTGGCATTCTCTACACCTGTTGATTTGCAGGACGTGGAGGTAGAAGGTATCCATGGCATTGAATTAAAAGATCTTCGTTATGCTGCACAGTTGGGATATACTATGAAGCTTATCGGATTTGCAAACTTTTTCGACCATGAATTAGAAGTAAGTGTCGAACCTACCCTGCTGGCGAAAAATCATCCGCTGGCAAGCGTAAAAAATGAATATAATGCAGTATACGTGTATGGTGAAGCAGTTGGGGAGACCATGTTCTATGGCCCGGGCGCCGGCAGCCTCCCGACAGCGACTGCTATTCTATCCGATGTTATCGCAGCTATCAAAGCGATGCGTTTAGGCGTGTCAGGAAAGCAGTTAAATGACATGCAGTTTCCAAAAACATTACGTCCAAAAGAGAAACAGCATGGTCAATATTATGTGCGCCTATGCGTGGAGGACAAAACGGGGGTATTCTCAGAAATCTCATCGATTTTCCATGAACAGGATATCAGCTTCCAGCGTATTTTACAGACACCTGTGGATGAAAAAGATTCTGCAGAGATTGTGCTGGTTACACATGATACACCATACTCTCATTTTGAAGAAGTACTGAATCAATTAAAATCATTTGATGCAGTAAACGAGATAAAAAGCTATTACAAAGTAGAAGGAGATGCGTAAGATGGCTTGGAAAGGGTTAATTGAAGAATATCGTGACTTACTTCCTGTCACAGATAAAACACCCGCTTTATCATTATCAGAAGGAAATACACCACTTTATCATTTTCCAAATCTGTCAAAGGAATTGGGAATTGAATTATACGGGAAGTTTGAAGGCTTAAACCCAACCGGCTCATTCAAAGACCGCGGCATGGTCATGGCTGTTGCCAAAGCCATAGAAGAAGGCAGTAACTCTGTTATTTGTGCTTCTACCGGAAATACCTCTGCATCGGCAGCAGCTTATGCCGCTCGTGCAGGTCTGCGGGCGATTATCGTTATCCCTAAAGGAAAGATTGCGCTTGGAAAGCTGGCTCAGGCTGTCATGTATGGAGCAGAAATCGTAGAAATTGAAGGCAATTTTGACCAAGCGCTGCAGCTGGTTCGTAAAATCAGCGAAAAATCGCCTATTACTCTAGTAAACTCTGTGAATCCATATCGTTTGGAAGGACAAAAAACAGCAGCCTTTGAAGTTTGTGAGCAGCTTGGAGAAGCTCCTGACATCTTAGCAATCCCGGTCGGCAACGCTGGAAATATCAGTGCCTACTGGAAAGGTTTTAAAGAATTTAATGCATCCAAAGGTACAGCCCTTCCAAAAATGTTTGGTTTTGAAGCTGAAGGTGCAGCAGCTATTGTCAGAGATGAAGTAGTTGAAGATCCGGAAACGGTAGCAACAGCCATTCGAATTGGTAACCCGGCGAGCTGGGATTTAGCAGTTCAGGCAAGAGAAGAATCAGGCGGAATGATTGGTTCTGTCACAGATGATGAAATTGTATCTGCATTTAAGCTTCTTCCGCGCAAAGAAGGTGTATTTGCAGAACCGGGCTCAGCGGCTTCCATTGCTGGCGTTATCCAACAGGTAAAAGCAGGTAAAATTCCACAGGGAAGCAAGGTTGTAGCTGTATTGACAGGTAATGGCTTAAAAGATCCGCAAACAGCTATTGACCAGCTGACCATCGACCCTGTATCCCTGCCAAATGACGAAACGGCTATCCTTGAATATTTAGAGAAGATGATTACGTCATGATGCCGTTTCGCATCTCTGTACCGGCAAGCAGTGCTAATCTTGGCCCTGGTTTTGATTCCATGGGCCTTGCATTAGGTCTGTATATTCATTTGGACGTAGAAGCTTCTGATCATCATGCATTTTTCGCACACGGCTCTGAAAAACCCCAAGAAAATCATTTTATTTGGAACATTACAGAGCAGGTAGCTGCACGATACGGGACTGCCTTGCCTCCCTGCAAGGTGCAGGAGGTCAGTGAAATACCGCTGGCCAGAGGTTTGGGCAGCAGTGCTTCTGCGATTGTTGCAGGAATTGAACTGGCTAATCAGCTGGGAAACCTGCAGTTAACAAATGAACAGAAATTAGCATTTGGGACAGAAATCGAAGGGCATCCTGATAATATTGCCCCGGCTTTATTTGGAGGATTAACGATTTCTACTATGCTCGATGATGATATTCCTTCTGTCCGGCTTCATGATATTGAATTAGATTTAATTGCGTATATACCAGAAGTAGAGCTGAAAACAGAAGTTGCCAGAGATTGTCTGCCAGATACATATGAACGTAACTATGCAGCAAGAGCTAGTGCAATGAGCAACCTGGTTGTTGCTGCACTCTATTCCAAGGATTATCCATTGTTTGGGAAAATGCTCGAGAACGATTTATTTCACGAGCCTTTTCGTAAAACACTCATACCTAATTTTGATGCTATTCGTGAAAAAGCGAAAGAGCTTGGAGCATTTGGTACAGCTTTAAGCGGCGCCGGACCAACCATGCTTTCTTTTGTAGCAAAAGGAAATGGGGAAACAGTGAAAGAAACGATGGCAAAACAACTTGAAGGGTATCAAGTAAAGGTTTTAGAGATTGATACAAAAGGGGTTTCGATTTCTTAAAATAGTAAAAATGTGCAAGCGCGGATGGGAGACGCTTGCACATTTTTTATATGGTTTCATTATAGATCAGACCATTATCATTTTGAATATCAATGATTTTTAAGCGGTTATCGTCTTTGACAAAGATGGTTTTATAGTATTTCTCTCCATCGATTTCATAAAACATTACACGCGTTCCTTTATTATCTGTTTCGACAACCACATCATAGTCTCCCTCATCAATCTGTCCGCCAATGACTTCCTGCTCTTCATATTCATAGGAGGTGTCTGTATTATTATCAGCGGAAGTGCCGGTATCTGATTCATTCTCTTCTGTCGTCTCTTGATTCTCATCAGCATTATTATTTACTTCCTGCTCTGTATCAGCTTGACAAGCACTGACAATAAATAGTATACACAGCAGACCAATGATTTGTAATGTTCTTGTCATTTTATCTCCTCCTCCTCTTTTTTATTTCCTTTATCCAGTCATCTAAAACCCCTAGCCTTCTTTCTTTTTCGTTTGCTTTTTCCAGTAACCTTGTTCCTGGTGGGCCGATTTAAAAAATGAAACACCCATGAGGATAACTACGATGGAGAACGGAAGCGCCGCAATAATCAGCATATTTTGCAGACCTTGCGTACCGCCGAAGTAAACAATAATTGCTGCAACAGCTGATTGCATCATTCCCCACATAATTTTAACAGAATTGCGCGGATTAATAGTTCCTCCCGTACTTAACATTCCCAGTACAAACGTAGCCGAGTCAGCAGATGTAATAAAGAAGACGGCTACTACAATTATGGTAATGATAGACATCATCGTTCCAAATGGATATTCATTTAAAACTCCAAACGTGGAAGTTTCCAATGCAAATTCCGATATTTTAGCAATTCCATTCTGTTCCAAGTTTAAAGCGGAAGCACCAAAAACAGTAAAGAACTCAACTTTCGCACACTGAAATAGACATGTAACCCTTGATATAGTTAGGTAAACCTGCCACCCATTGCTGTACTTGATTTTTGATTAATTTTTGTATTGCTTTATTGGTATGCTGGATGACATCATCAAGAATCTCGATTAATTGCTGTAAAGCAACAGCCCAATCCAGTTCATCAATTTCATCACATAATTCATAAAATAAGCCGCCTAGTGTTCGATCATCCGAGTTACAACGGTTTTGCCAAGAAAGCACGATATACCTTGTAAATACAATCGTGGTATGGCTGATAAGGGCATCATAAGACCGGCTTTGGAACTCTTTTTGTAGATTCAAAAGCGATTTGGTTGTCTTGAAAAAGACTTCAATATCCCAGCGCATCCCATAGATACGAATAATTTCTTGATCGCTAAGGGTACAATCTGTACTCAAAATAGCGAGCCAGTCGCTCTTTTTATTACGATTACGCACAAATACGACTTTGACCGGCACACCGTTGGCTTGTGTGGTGTGAATGGAACGAAGAATGCTTTTCTTGCCGAATGCCGGTTTTGCCAGACGATAAAGTTCTTTTAAACTGACATGTTTGCCATCTACCAGATAACGTTGTTTTAAATTTTTAACCATGCCAACCACATCAAGTCCTTGTTCTTTGATGTCTTTGATCAGAGGCGGTTGGGTAAACCAGGAATCCATTAACACATAAGAAGCATCTATCCCGGCATTCATGGCACGCTGAAGCATACCCGGAATTTGTTCCGGTGCGGTTTGTAAGGCTTCCTGGCGACGTTTATATCCAGAACTGCGCTTATCGATGTCTTTAGAAATACCATTGATCTGATGCTTTTTCGAACTTAATAAAGAGAAGTCTACAGGCATAAAAGTTGCGCCATCGGACCATCCCAAAGTTAACATGCGGAACCCTTTATAAAACCTCATCTTTTGAGAAGCATGATCAAAACACCGGGCTAATAACTCTACTTTTTTGCTTCTATTCCGGTCATAAGAGGAATCATCGATGATAAATACTTTAGGACGACGATGACTCGTAAAGGCAGATACTTTTGAAATGACAGAAGAAGCCAAGGCAAGCAGAAAACGCCGCCAATTAAAAGTAGACTTGTTTAAAAAGCGATAAACCGTATCTTTCGCCGGAAGATCTGCGGACTTCTTACTATCCAGCATACGAAACCAATTTTTATGTTCAAAGATGAGACGAAAGATTAATTGAAAAATAATAGCACTAGAAATGCCAAAAGACTTGGTAATTCCAGCGTTACGCAAATGTTTTAGAACACCTAATTCTTTAAATACAGATTTTATTTCAGTTGGCAGTTGCTTATTCGGGTCATTATTCGCTATCATGGTAGGAGACACCTCTTCTGTTTTGGTAGTGATTCTAGACAAATCAACTATACCAAACGGAAAGGTGTTTTTTCATGTTTAAAATCTGTGTCAAGCAACCTACTACAGTAGCTACAAGTACTTGAGCTTATTGATTTTATTAAGTTTTTCTAGGTGCGAAAGTTGAGTAAAGAAAATAAAACAGACAATAGCTGGAACAAATAACACGCCCAGCATAAATTCCTTAATCGTTCTCCCTTTAGAAATGCGGGCAATAAAGATGCCCACAAATGGCGACCAAGAAATCCACCATGCCCAATAAAAGATCGTCCAATCATCAATCCAGCCTCTCTGTTCTGCATTCTGAGGAGCCATTCGCAGACTCATCTCAAAAAAGTCTGATACATAGCTTCCTAATGTATGTGTGAACATATTAAGAATGTATAAAGTAGGTCCGATGATAAATAGCAGGAGTAATAATATAAATGCCAGACCCATATTAAAATTACTTAAGTATTTTATTCCTCTGCCAATCCCGGACCAGGCTGAAACAATAAACAGGACAGTTGCTATGACTAAAATGAGCAGCTGCACTGGAAAAGTTCCAGGTGTACCAAATAAATAGGATAGCCCGCCATTAATTTGCGCAGATCCAAACCCTAAGGTCGCAGCAACACCAACGACAGTAGCAAATACAGCCAGGGTATCTATGATTTTTCCTGGAAGACCTTGCATTGCTTTCTTGCCGAACAGCGGGACTAATGTAGCGCTAATGAGTCCCGGGGTGTCTTTATGGAATTTAAAGTATGCTAATACCAGTGCCACCATGCCATATACTGCCCAGGCATGCATCCCCCAATGAAAGAAAGCATATTTTAAGCTGTCGTTAAGCGCTTGCTCTGAGCCCAGTTCTGCTCCAGGAGAACTGATAAAAGCATGGGAAATTGGTTCGGAAGTTGTCCAAAATACTAATCCCATCCCCATTCCTGCACTAAACAGCATAGTAAACCATGATAATAAACTAAACTCAGGTTTATCATGTTCTTTCCCTAATTTAATATTTCCATATCGTGAAAAAATAAGATACACACATAATACCAGCGTTAACATGACTAATAATAAGTAATACCAACCAAATTTTTCAGAGATAAACGTAGTAATCTCTAATGTAACCCCTTCTAAATTAACAGGAGCAAAGGAGCCCCAAAGAACTACAATAATACATAAAGCTAAAGCGTACCAAAACACGCTTGTTACACTTTTCATGCCTACACCTCTTCTATTTATTTGTTTTTATGTACAAGTATTCTAACTATTACCCGGGTCGCTATACTATCAAACCTTTGTATATCTCCTTCTTATTAAATCTTTTATTATAAGAAGCCCTCCCGGGAGACGGTTTGAAAACAGCAATTAATAGAGAATTACCGTGTTCCAAGCTATGCTGAAATTCCAATGTAATTAGTGAATAATACCTGTTTTAAAAACAACTTCCCTTAGTGTAGATAAGGTAGATTTTTCTTCGAATCCATACCCAAAGACTGTGCAGATGCAAGTAGTTTAAAAAGCGGTTTTACAGCGAAGATAAGCGGCCATTAATCGTATCATCCTTGTAATCGAAGGGAGGAAAAATTTCTAAAAGAGGATATTCAAAAAGTATTTAGAAATAAAAAAACAGGAAAGTCTGTCTTACTGACTTTCCCGCTTCATTATTTCTTCTATATTTATCCCATTAACGCTGTCATCAAAGCTTTTTGTGCATGCAGGCGGTTTTCGGACTGCAGGAAGACAACAGAATGCTTCCCATCAATCACTCCTGCAGATACCTCTTCTCCCCGATGAGCTGGCAGGCAATGCATAAAGGTGACATCTGCTTTTGCATTGGCAAGAAGTGCTTCATTTACCTGAAACTGCTGAAAGTCCTGCTCACGCTTTGTTTGCTCCGCTTCCTGCCCCATGCTTGCCCATACATCTGTATAAACGACATCTGCATTTTTCACAGCCTCGGCTGGATCATTACTCCATTCAATCGTTGCACTGTGTTCAGAAGCAAATTGTTTCGCTTTTTCCGTAACCTGCTCCTCCGGCTTATAATCATCTGGTGTTACTGTAACAATATGCATGCCCATTTTTGCAGCACCAATCATTAAAGAATGCGCCATATTATTACCATCACCGATATAAACCAGTTTCTGTCCCTGCAGCACACCTTTCACCTCTTTGATGGTCTGTAAATCTGCTAATACCTGACATGGGTGATAAAGGTCTGTCAATCCATTGATGACAGGGATACTTGCATACTTCGCCAGCTCCACCACATCATCCTGATTATAGGTACGGATCATAATTCCATCCAAATAGCCTGAAAGCACCTGTGCTGTATCTGCAATCGTTTCTCCCCTGCCAATCTGTATATCCTTGGAGCTTAAGAAAATACCTAAACCGCCCAGCTGATAGATACCTGTTTCAAAGGATACACGCGTTCTTGTCGAAGCCTTTTCAAAAATCATTCCTAACGTTTTCCCCTTCAAGGGTTCAAAAATAATCCCTTCTTTACTTTGCTTCTTTTGATAATCTGCTAATTCGATCAAATAGTCGATTTCATCTTTTGTATAATCAGCAAGTGTCAGAAAGTCTCTTCCTTTTAACTCCTGCTGCTGAAATTGGATTTGATTTGTTGTCATTCACGTACACCTCTTCAATAAGTTGTTATGAATTATTATGCAATAAAAAGAATATTTATTCAATAGTTTTTGAGATTTTTTTTATTCCATCATATCTTGCTTAATTACTTTTAATATCTTGTATACTCTTTACTAACTTTTTTTAAAAATTTTTAAAATTAAGGCTGAACAGTGAAATTACCTTATATCTTAAGGGAGCTCTCTTACTTGTATATAGATTTATTAAATAGGTATTTTTACTTGATTATTTCTTAATCCGACCGAAATAAAGGATAGATATACTTATTTTCATATATAATAAAGGGAGGATTATCAATGACCAATAAGAAAATTAGATCTTTAATGATGTTAAGATGTTAAGCATCGCGATTTTATTATTTTTTAGCACAATAAGTACGGAGAATATTGTATATGCAGATGAATTTGATGAAACATCAAGTACTGATTCTGAAAACCTTGAAGAAATTAAAGAAATTCAAAAAAATTTGCAAGAAGCAGATAGTGACAATAACTTAGATTCAAGTGAAATTAAAAATGCACCTGTTAATTTAGAGAAAACAGGAGACACAAAAGAAATTCAGCAGGATAATGATGACCTGAGTAATAAAACAAAGGACACTATCCAGCCAGTTCAAGATTCAGATACAGTTCAGCCACAAGCACTCTATGAAATAGATGGTTTAATTATGAACGCAACAAGTAATCTATCTCAAGCCGACCCTACAGATATTTTTTTCTTTAGTCCTACTTCAGACAGAGGGGTACTGACAAGACTCTCGTCTGATAATGCAAATTATGAAGTAGAATTGTATATTGTTGATTGGGACAGCATGATTATGTATAACACTGGAATTATAAAAGGTACTGATCAATGGCTACTTGTTCCTAATCTTCCAGCAGGAAATTATGCATTAGAAGTAAGGTCTACAGGAGAAGTAGGCGATAATTATAATCTGAGAATGAATGCTTCTATTCCACCTAACTATACGAATATCATAGAATTTACAAGTTCACTTAGTCATGTAGTAGCTGAGTATGCAGATAGTTCGGTTTATGCAAACGGTACTCACGTATTGAATTGGAGCAGTAGTAATTCAAATTTAAGTTGGAAAAGAGAATTCTATTTTTCAGACAACGGTGGTTATAATCGGCGTACTCATGAGGTTTATAATGTTCAAGTAAAAGATATATTACCAAATGTTTATTCGTATCATTCTAACTATACAAGTTCACAGCAAGTACTTTTTCTTGCTTTAGACATAGACACTGGGTTTATGTACAATGAATCACAGTATCAATCTGGTACAAATCCAATTTACCATAATTCATTTGTTGACACCTTAGGTAAAAAAAACACCACGAAGATTAGATGTACACGATTTCAATTATGGAGAGCATATTTTAGTCTTTGATATCAGCACAGGTAAAACAATAGATTTTTTTAGCGGTTTAAATTTTTATTATGCAGCAGGTATAGAACCGCTTCCTACCTATTCACCTCGTTAATTTATATATACCGAAGAATTATCATCCGTTATCCTTCCATTCTAAGATTATTGGAGGAAGAAAGTTTGGTGGATGTTTCTCAATCATAATTTTTATACTAAGAAGAGGTGAAAATATGCAAATTGATGGTTATTATACGGGAGTCGGCACCCCATATGTATCAAAAGAAACTTCTTTAGCAAATGTCAAGAAAACCAATGCACATTTAAAAATGTCAGATTCCTTACTACTCTCTGATGAAGTAAAAACCTTAAGAGAGCAAATGGATAAAGGTCACGAAATCATGGTAAACTCCATTGTAAATCCAAATGCTGATCCTTCTGACCTTTTTTCTTATCGTCCGTATCATCAATATTTGGTGTTTAGTCAATATTTAAATGAAACAGGTTTCTATGAGGATCACGACAAAGATACTATTCAGAATATGGAAAATATATTGATGCAAGTAACGGAAGCCCTTGATAGTTTAGGACACTATCATGTTAATGGAAGAATGGGCAGTGGAGGTCGCGGCGGTGGAGAATTAATGTTAAGTTCAGCTGAAGCACAGCTGGAATTTGCTTCTTCCGTATCTGCACTTCACGTATTCAGCGATAAATTTCTAACAGATAATTCTAAGGTGAAAGAAGGTTTTGACCAGCTTATCGACCAATATACTACACATAATAAAGATGCTGTTACGAATCATCGCTCTGTTCATGAAAAATTTTTTGAAGCTCGTGCAAAAATGACTAATTTGCCACCTGTTTCATTAGATGCAGAACAAAGAAAAAATCTAACTATCACGAATAAGCTTGGCGTCACAGAATATACATCTGAAGAAATTATGGATATGGTAGACAAATATACTAAACAGTTTAATGAACTGAAAGATGCTTCTGAAGTTGATTTGCTTATGTTTCAATTACAAGAACAATTGGTGAATTATGTGACAAAAGGATTCTCATCAAAAGATTCAAATTTACAAACAGCAAAAGATTCTATTAAAGAGCAAACAAATAAAACAATTAGTCATATTTCTGATTATTGGAAGATATTATTATCGTCCTAAAGATATCTATTGTAAAAGCAGCAAGTAATGAATTCATTGCTTGCTGCTTTTATTTACATTTGATGAGATACATTGTTCTCATCACAATTAAAACTACTCACCCTTTACCTGAATCATAACCACTACCAAATAATTCCTCTGCTTAAAATGCTTATTTATTCAATAGTTTTTGAGATTTTTATTAGCATTTTTCTGAAATAATTATAAAGGGAAACTTCATCCATAAAATCAGATTGTATTCTTTTTCTTACCTACGCTTTAATATTGAATAATATTGTCTCTAAAGCATGCAAAGCCATATGACGGTACTTTGCTTATATTTATACTTTGTGTTAGGTTGTATAGAAGCGAGTAAAATAATTTTACTTAACAGAATATTTCAGAAACGGTACGATATTTTTCAAAGTCCTTAAAGATGTTCTATGCCATGGGCAATCTTAAAACTTACATTACTCGCGGGACGGTGGTGATGAAATGAAAGAATCAGATTCATCAGGGTCTAAGCGAATGTGAATGATACGATTATCGGATTTTGAATATATACTTAAAAATGACTTAAGATATTTCAGCAGCCATTTTTCAACATTTTGCTGCTCATATCATTAAGTGCTTACTTACCGATATCAACGACTCTGAGAATTTTGAAGATACCTGATAGTGGATGATTATATGGACTTTGATTCGATTAAAAACGTAGTACCAAACGAACAATTTCAGAAAGGTGTTGTCATTTGTGAACGCATTAAAAACATTGTCAGCAGTAGGTATAGCTTCTATTTTTCTGCTTGCTGCATGTGGTAATGATTCAACAGAGGAAGATTCAGCAGAGGCTGGAGGAGACATTAATTATAGTGAAGAAGTGGACTACACAATTACAGGTATTGAACCTGGTGCAGGTGTTACAGAAACCGCAAATAATACGCTTGATACTTACGATAATCTTGATGGCTGGGAGCTTGAAGAAAGTTCAACAGTAGGAATGCTTGCACAATTGGCTGATGCAATAAGTAATGAAGATCCAATTATTGTTACTGGCTGGATACCACACCATAAATTTCTCCAATACGATTTAAAAATGCTCGAAGACCCGGAAGGTACGATGGGAGAGAGCGAATCTGCCCATACAATCACACGCTTAGGCTTAGAAGAAGACATGCCGGACGCTTATAAACTGCTCGATGCATTTAACTGGGAGTTAGATGACGTAGAACAAGTAATGTATGAAGCAGAAGATTCAGATGTTGAAACTGCTGCTTCTAACTGGGTGGAAGATAATCCGGATAAAGTGGATGAGTGGACTGAAAATATCGAAGAAGCAGATGGAGAAAAAATCGAGATTGGTTCTATGCCTTGGGAAGCAGAGCAAGCATCTGCAGCAGTTATGGAACAAGTACTCACCGAGTATGGCTATGATGTTACCGTAACAGAAGTCGACCCTGCCATTTTATTTGAAAGCATTGCCGGCGACAGTGTTGATGCAACCGTTGCTCCGGCATTACCAATAACACAAGGGCATTTGTATGATCGCTACGAAGGTGAATTTGTTGACTTAGGTCCAAACTTGGATGGTCTTCAAAATGGTTTTGTTGTTCCTGAATATATGGATATTGATTCGATTGAAGATTTAGAACCAAAGGAGTAGCCTTCTATCAAATACTTTAAAAGGACTGTTGTATCATCGATTACTTGACGATACAACAGCCTCTTTTTTTGTTTTTGCATAACTACAGTGTTATGCATCAATCTTTTACTTGAATCACGATCACTTTCAGATAATCTCCCTGCTTAAAGTGCTTATTCACCGCAAAATCACCCGGCAATGAGAATTCTTCCAGAATCGTATATTTCTTTTGTTTAGCCTGAAACCCGCGCTGGATCATCTCTTTGAATTTCTTCATTCCAAAAGAAGCAGTATTGGTGGATGCAATAATCACACCGTCCTTTTCCAGCAAGTCAATGGAATTCTCTATCAGCTCCGGATAGTCCTTTGCTGTCCGGAAGGTTCTTTTCTTAGAACGCGCAAAGCTTGGCGGATCCAAAACAACGACATCGAATTGCAGCTTCTTCCGCTTCGCATATTTGAAATAATCAAATACATCCATCACGATAATATCCTGCTGTTCAAAATCAACCTCATTTACACTGAACTGTTCAATGGTTTTACTTTTACTCCGTTTTGCTAAGTCTACGCTGGTGGTTTTTGCTGCTCCTCCAAGTGCAGCGGCTACGGAGAAAGCGCCGGTATAGGAAAAGGTGTTTAATACATGCTTTCCTTTTGCGTATTTATCGCGTAATGCTTTACGGACATCGCGCTGGTCTAAGAAAATGCCCACCATCGCTCCATCATTCAGGTAAACCGCATAGTTCATGCCATTTTCCTTTACGATAAGCGGGAATTCGCCTCTTGTCCCTTTTACAAAATCGTCACCCTCTACATACTGTCCTTTCGTGTCAAAGCGTTTCTTTTCGTAGATTCCCTGATAGTCACCCAGTTCATCAAAGACTTGTATAACCCAATCTTTGAACGCATAAATCCCTTCACTGTACCATTGGATAACATAGTAGCCTTCAAAATAGTCAATAATCAAGCCGCCGATTCCGTCTCCTTCTCCGTTAAACACACGAAAGGCAGTTGTTTCTTCTGCCTGATAATAGGAGCGGCGCTTATTTATCGCTGTGAGCAGCTTTTGTTTAAAGAAGCCTTGGTCAATGGTGTCTTCTTGTTTAAACGTTAACACCCAGCCCATTCCTTTATTTTGGCGACCTGTATAAGCCTGTGCCAAAAATTCTCCCTGCTGTGCATGAAGGGCAATGATTTCTCCTTCATGAAGCTTATCCGCTCCATGAATAGCTTCTTCTAAAATCAATGGATTTTGCTGTTTGATATGTTTTACATGCGTTTGTTTTACCGTTACCCGCTTCATTGCTTCACCCTTATTTCTTAACTATATTCGGGTCTTCAATCACTGCAAAAATGCAGGTATCTCTCAGTTCCCCGTTTTCTTCTATAACATCATTTCTCAAAATTCCTTCCAGTTCAAAGCCGGATCGTTCAGCAACTGTTTTACTTCTGCTATTTTTAGGATCACATCGGATTTCTACCCGATTTGCAGCGAGCTCCCGAAAAGCAAAGGAAGTCAGTCCTTTTACCAGCTCTGTGACATAGCCTTTTCCACTATGCTTTGTATCAACCCAATATCCAATCTCAAATTTTCTTACATCCCAATTAATGCGATGCAGACCGCTGGAAATCATAAATTCTCCAGTTTCTTTATCAAAAGCATGGAAACGTAAATCTTCTCGCGAAAGAAAGTTCAAATAAGCTTCCTTTGTTGTTTTTTGCACATCCTGCTCCGTCTGCTCCTGACGTGCAAATGGAAGCCAGGGCTTCAATTCATTGATAGAAGCCTGCATTGCAGTATAAATAGGCTTCCAATCTTCAGGCTTTGGCGCCCGGATAATTAAACGCTCTGTTTCAAATTGGTCTGGAAAGGATAATAAGATTGGTTCCATTGTATTGTTCTCCCCCACATCATAAAAATTATTTTTCACGCAGCTTCAAATAAAATTCACTTGTATTACCTTTTTCATATAAATTTGTCATAGAAGTAGAATATTCGTTGATAGTCGCGGAAAAAGCTATGGATTTCTCCGGGATTTCCACCTCAAAATCATTTTTATAAAGCAAGGATGTCACGTCATGATAGGTTTCACTAATTACATCAAATGAAAATGCAACCTGCTTTTTGTCAGCTGTTTCATCCAATTCAACCTGTTTCCCCTCAAACGATTGCCCATTAATTTTGATTTCCATGTAATCTCCTCCCTATTTACATCCTACGCGTTGGCTTCGACGTTCCACAAGTACAACATCGCGCCATCTGCCGTCTTCCATTTGTCCGATTTTTTCACGAAACCCGACCTTGCGAAAGCCCATCTTTTCATGCAGCTTCAGGCTTCCTGTATTTTCCGGAAAGATTTCGGATTGCAGTGTCCACATTCCTGCTTCTTCACTTGCTTCAATCAATGCTTGCAGCAGCTTTGTTCCAATGCCTTTTCCCATAGCATCTTTATGCAGGTAAATACTTACCTCGGCAACGCCCTGGTATGCTTCTCTTGCAGAAATAGGCAGCAGCGATGCCCAGCCAAGAATTTTCTCTCCCTCGCGGAAAACCAGCCGGCACTGCGGTAAATGATCTCGGTCCCAATCATCCCAGGATTTCCAGTCAGGTTCATTCATTTCAAACGTTGCATTCTGTGTTTCCATTCCATGATAGTATATTTCCAATACCTGTTCCCAGTCTTCCGGCTTCATTTGTTCAATGAAAAAACTCATACATCCAAGCTCCTTTTTCACGATAGATAGTGATTCATATATTACAGGCTTTTGATATGAATTTCTAGTGGATAAGACAAGTTACATAATTATTTGCTACAATAATTAGAAACGTTGAAAAAAGGAAGTGAATCAAATGAAAGTCTATGTCGATGCAGATGCCTGCCCTGTCAAAAACATTATTATAGAGGAAGCTGGTCACAAGAAGGTTCCTGTTGTGCTGGTAACGAGTATCTCACATTTTTCTTTACAGGAGTATCCAGAAGGGGTGGAAACCATTTATGTAGACACAGGTGCAGATGCTGCGGATTACCGGATTATGCAGCTGGCGAAAAAGAATGATATTGTCGTTACACAGGATTATGGACTGGCTTCGCTTGCACTTGCGAAGGGCTGTTATGTACTGCATCATAAAGGGTTCGCCTATACCAATGATAATATCGATCAGCTGCTGCAGTCCCGTTACTTGAGTGCGAAAGAGAGACGGAGCGGGAAGCACACTAAGGGCCCTAAAGCATTGACCGGAGAAGACCGGCAAAAGTTTCTTGAGCTTTTTCAAAAATATCTGCCGGAAAAGGGCTGAAAAAAACACTCTTTCTGTTTTCTTAACCTTCATTACCTGTTAGAAAACGTTAGAGTGCTTTTTTGTTACATTATTCCTCTTCCGTAAAAGCTGCATAATTTGTGGAGAATAAATGCTTTATCGGATCTTCCGGGTCAGCGATTTTTTTCGCATGATTGACTGCAATCGGTCCTTCATTAAACGCTCCGGCAATCAATCCAAGCTTATCCGGGTAATGCGCGATATCACCGATTGCAAATACTCCTTCAACCGATGTCTGCATGCTGGAATCCACCGCAATCATGCCATCAATCATTTCCAATCCCCACGTCGTGATTGGTTCCAGATTGATTTGAAAACCGTGATTAACCACCAGCCGGTCAACCTGAAGCTCTTTTTCCTCCGCTTCATCCTCTAAATGACCAAGGACCGCCTTTTCAAGCTGGCCATCTGTTCCATGCAGTGCTTTGATTTCATACGGTGTCATGATGCTCACACGCGAATTTTTCAGCTTGGTCACACTGCTCTCCAGTCCTTTAAACTGATTGCGGCGATGAATGAGCGTCACACTCTTTGCTATATTTTCAAGCTCCAGTGCCCAATCTACCGCACTGTTGCCGCCACCGGAAATCAGGACATGCTTATCATAATAATCTGCCAGCTTTCTTACCGTGTAATGCAGGCTTTTCTCTTCGTAATAGACTGCTTCCGGATGGTCCAATTTTACAGAATGTAAGGTTCCAAACCCGGTTGCCAGCATAACTGTTTTCGAATAATGAACATTTCCGTTGCTGCTTACAAGCTGAAAAATTCCATCTTCCATTCGCTGCATATCCACGACCTGTTCTCCTAAAACAATTGCCGGGTCAAATGTCATCGCTTGTTCTACCAGCTGTTCTGTTACTTCTTCGCCGGTAGCCTGCGCAATACCGCCAATATCGCGAATTACCTTTTCCGGATAAAAGTAAGGCACTTTTCCGCCAAGGTATGGCAGATATTCAATAATTTTGGTCTTCATTTCCCGCATTCCGCTATAGAAGGCGGCAAACAATCCGGCAGGCCCGCCGCCAACAATCGTTACGTCATAAATTTCTTCCTTCATGATTACCTACGTCCTTTCCCCATTTTTATTTTGTCTTCATCAGTAGATAAACAAAATAAGGTGTACTGACGATTGATACCACAATTCCCACTGGTATCGTAGTCGGTGCTAAAATATTACTTCCAATCATATCAGCTGTCATTAATATAAATGCACCCAGCAAGGCGGAAATCGGAATCACATAATGGTGCAGCGGTCCAACCAGCTTGCGGACAATATGTGGAACAACTAATCCTAAAAAGGCAATCGCTCCGCCTGCCGCAACGGATGCTCCTGCTAATGCGACAGCAATTAATAATAAGACGCCCCGCTCTCTCTCTACATGCGTTCCAAGACCAGAAGCAACATCATCTCCTAAATGAAAAACATTTAAGTTTCTTGCTTTTTTTATAGCAACTGGAATCAGAATCAGCATCCAAGGTAATAATGCTAAAACAAAGCTCCAGTTCTCACTCCAAATCTCGCCAGATAGCCAGATGGTTACCTGACGATAATTTTGTGGATCCATTCTTAGCTGTAGAATAGTCATAAGTGCGCCAAATGCTGCGTTTACCCCGATTCCGACCAGCACAAGCCGAATCGGTGATACTCCTTTTTTCCAGGCAATGGCATAAATCAAAACGGCCGCCGTAAAAGCTCCAATTAACGCAACAAAAGGAAGCATGTAAGTGCTGAGCGCACTGGTTGCCGGAATAACTCCCTGAAAGAAATAAAGGAATAAGACAATGGCAAAGCCCGCGCCTGAATTAATTCCCAATATCCCCGGATCAGCAAGTCCATTTTGGGTAATGCCCTGCATAATGGTTCCGGAAACAGCCAAGCCGGCTCCAATTAATAATGCTAAAATAATACCCGGCAGCCGAAATTGAAACAAGACAAGCTCCTGCCTGTCTGATCCCTGTCCCATTAACGTTTGAATGACTTCTCCGGGAGAAATCGAAATGGCACCCAGATTTAAACTGATAAAGGAAAAAACAATCGTTCCGATAATCAATATGCTTATTATCATCCAAAACCGAAATCTCTTTTGCTTTTCTACTGTATTCATTTTCTGTCACCCCCGCTGCCTCTGGCTAAATAGAGGAAGAATGGAACACCGATAATCGATGTAATCGCTCCTACCGGTGTTTCAAAAGGGGCATTGATAATTCGTGCAATCAAATCTGCATTTACCAGCAATAAAGCTCCAAACACTGCGGAGGTCGGAATAATCCAGCGGTAATCTGTGCCAATAATAAACCGTGTGATATGCGGGATAATCAGCCCCACAAACCCGACGGAACCCGCAACCGAAACCGCCGCACCAGTTAATATTAAAACAACCGCAATCCCGGCAATTTTAATAAAGGTGTTATTCTGCCCCAAGCCAGTAGATAAATCATCACCAAGACTTAAGACCGTAATTGATTTTGCAATGGATAATGCCAGTACAATCCCTATCACTCCTGCAACAAGGAGGAGGCTTATCGCATTCCAGCCCGCTCCATCTAAACCGCCTGCAAGCCAAAAGCCGATATCTCTCTCCAGCTGAAAATGCAGAGAAAGTATCGAGGAAACAGATCGTAATAATGTACCAATTGCTACTCCAGCCAGTGCCAATTTAACCGGTGTTAACCCGCTGCTGGAAAAAGAGCCGATTAAAAATACCAGTGTTACTGCGATACCTGCCCCAATAAATGAAGCAAACATTAAGCCCACATTCGAAACTGCCGGATAAAAAGCAAGAATGATTACAAGCATAAATGCAGCACCGTCTGTTACCCCCATAATCGATGGAGAGGCAAGCGGATTCCGTGTCATCCCCTGCATCACAGAGCCCGATACAGCTAAAAACGCCCCTACCAGCACTGCAGCCAGAGCCCGAGGAATCCGGAGCTCCCAAATAACCTGATGCGCCTGCTCTCCTTCACTAAACTGGAAAACAGCCTGCCAAACCGTATGTAAATCTACTGTGGTTGCACCATAAGAGATAGACATGCCAACCGAAAAAACAACGAGACAAATGCCTATCATATTTATCAATACTTTTCTTAATTGAGAAGAATGTGAAAACAATCTCATTTCTTGTATACTCCTATTATTTCTTCATAGAATATGATTGTGCTATGATATCACTTTTTAAAGTGCAAAACAAAAGTCCTTTCCTATTTCTACGTACTAAAAACAATGTATCTCTATTGTGCTGTAACGTATTGACTTTCTAATTGAAAGTGATTATCATTATCGTTAGACGTTCATTATAACATAAAAGGAGAAAAAGAGATGAACAAATTAATGCAAAAAAGATATTTATTTATATTGATACTTACTGCCCTCTTACTTCTTGCTGCTTGCGGCAACAGTAATGATGGCGAATCTGATGATGCAGATACATCCGGCGATACCGACGAAGCAGCTGAAATTACTGTTGATTCGGAGATGGGGGAAGTTACTATTCCTGCAAATCCCGAAAAAATCCTTGCTTCCTATAATGAGGACACGTTGATCGCGCTTGACGAAACGCCTGTCGCAAAATGGGCAATCGGCGAAAGTGTCCAGGATTATTTGGAAGAAGATCTTGCAGATGTAGAAACCATTGAATGGACACTGCCTTTAGAGCAAGTGCTAAGCATAGAGCCTGACCTTATTATATTGGACCATACCTTAGATAACTATGAAGGCTCTTATGAAGACTATGCAGCAATCGCTCCAACCTATGTACTGTCCGAAGAAGAAGTAAATGATTGGAAAGTACGTTTACAAAAATTTGGAGAAATCCTTGGAAAAGAAGATGAAGCGGAACAAGCATTGGCAGATTACGATGAAAAGGTAAACCAGGCAAAGGAAGAGCTTAATGACACATTAGGCGATGAATCTGTTGCAATGATGTGGGTTGTCGGCGGCAAATATTTCTTGTTTGAAGAAAACCGTCACACGGCAGATATGATTTACAATGAATTAGATGTAGAAGCTCCTGAGATTGTAGAAGAACTTGGAAAAGGCGAAGAGGCTTGGAACCCAATTTCTTTAGAAAAGCTTTCTGAAATGGATGCCGATCATCTGATTATTTTAGGCTACGAAGACGATGAAGGCATCGAAGCATTGAAAAACAGCAACGTCTGGAATAATACCGACGTTGTTCAAAATGATCAGGTCTACTACATTGAAGACGAAAGTAACTGGACAAACAGCGGTCTCGTTGCTTCAGAACAAACCATTGACATGCTTGTTGATTTATTTAAATAAGACATCAAGTTAAATAAAACAACATGCTTTATCATTTAGAACCCTTATGAAATCAAATGTATTCTCATTGATTTCATAAGGGTTTCTTTTTTTAATCAGGTTAATATAAGGTTCTCTTCGCCTCCTCTTTCTCATATATTTTATTAAATTGTCACCTAATTGAAAACTATTATCATTGACTATTTACCCTTCTAGCAATAAAATGAAGTTAGTAGCTATACGCACCTTTTTAGGTCAGGAGGCGTTTTCATTGAACTCATTAACAGCAAGCAACTTAACACTTGGGTTCGGAGATCGGATTATTATAGATGAATTAGACATTGCTATCCCTAAAGGGGAAATCACTGTTTTTATTGGCCCAAACGGCTGTGGAAAATCAACTTTATTACGTTCTTTGGCACGTTTATTAAAGCCAAAGCAGGGATCTGTTATATTAAATGGACAAAATATCGCTAAAATGCGTACACGAGATGTTGCGCAGAATATGGCTATTCTGCCTCAAGCGCCGACCAGCCCCGAAGGATTGACGGTTTATGAACTTGTCAAACAAGGCAGGCACCCTTATCGCAAGGTGATGAAGCAATGGTCCAAAGAGGATGAAGACGCGGTACAAAAGGCATTAGAAGATACAAATATGTCCGATTTAAAAGATCAGTCTGTCGATTCGCTGTCGGGCGGACAGCGTCAGCGTGCATGGATTGCCTTAACGTTAGCACAGGATACAGACATTATTTTATTGGATGAACCGACTACTTATCTTGATTTAACCCACCAAATCGATGTGCTTGACCTTCTGTTTGAATTAAACGAAAAAGACGGCCGTACAATTATTATGGTACTGCATGATTTGAATCTGGCAAGCCGCTATGCGCATCATATTATTGCGATTAAAGATAAAAAAGTATATGCACAGGGAAAGCCGGAGGATACCATTTCCGCTGAGCTTGTCTCCGCCGTTTTCCGGATGCGGTGCAATATTGCATGTGACCCGATTTTTGGTACGCCAATGTGTATACCGCATGGACGCGGAAACTGTTTGATTAAAGATGCTGTACAGGAGAATTCCATCCATAAGACACCAAGAGCTTTATAATAAGACTGGAAAAACCAGACAATGATTTTATCAAAATCGAAGTTTGTCTGGTTTTTTCTTTGTTCCTGCAGGGATGATGATTATACAAGGAATCATGGTTCAAGGAGGAAAGAACAATGAACGGATCAGCGGAAGGATATATAGAATTTTTTGTATATGTTATCGGAATGGGAATCGTTATATTCCTGCTGAGTATGCTCCTAAAGGAAAAAAGAATTATTCTTCCTTTGATTACTTGTCTTTTAAGCTTTTTACTCATCCTGACAAGCTTTTTTGTTACAGACGGCTGGCAAGGATTAGGACTGCTATTTATAGGAGCTTGCGCTTTGTTAGCCTCCATCTTAAATATCTTACTAATGGCTGGAACCACATGGTATAAATCGAAAAATGAGAAAGAGTAATTACTGGCTGTATATATTGAAGTAAGAAGTTACATTTTTGTATTACTCATTAAAGTGAATGATGATTGAAGCAGTAACCAGCGGAAGAAAAACACGGAGACTCCTATGGGAAAGCGCAATGGTTTTCGGTGGGACGAGTAATCGCAGTCCCAGTCCCAGTGTGAAGACCCCGCAGAAAAAAAGCGTACTTCTTTTTTTCTACCCGCGGGGCATAAGTGCGACTATGCTTCTGTCTACGCCTGCCGGCTTGCCATTCAGCAAGTCTTCTTTTCACCCGCAGGGCATAAGTGCGACTATGCTTCTGTCTACGCCTGCCGGCTTGCCATTCAGCAAGTCTTCTTTAAAGGAGATGAGCTCGGGCCCATGGAAAGCGTAGTGTTTTTCTGTAGCGAAGCTTTTAATATTAAGTTAATATTAATTTCAATTTATGTATCCATTTTCTTTTAATGACAAAACTTCTTATTTCCGCTATACTGTAATCAACAATAATCGAAAGGGTGAACAAAGGGAACATGAAGTACTAATCCTGTTTTTTTAAAAGAATGAATTTCATAAGAGGATGATAACAGCAGATCGGAAACTCAGAATCCGTGTGCCCTCTTGCTGTATTATTTTTCATGCTCTCATGGAACGATTTCAGAACAGGATTAGCCTTTTATCCTTTGTGATAAATACCCGTATGAAATGAGCGATACGTATGCCCATTTCATTTTTTGGCGACTCCTGTTCTGAATGCAGAATAGGGGTTTTTTTATGCAATTAACTCCCCTATTCCCATCCTTCATAGATACGGAGATGATTTTATGAGAATTTTAGAAGCACATCATATCAAACACAGTATCAAAGATCGGGAATTATTTTCGATAGAGCATTTGGTTGTTCATGCCAAAGACCGGATTGGTTTAGTCGGAAAAAATGGCTCGGGCAAAACAACGCTGCTCAACCTGCTTGCCGGTAACATTCCACCGGAGCAAGGTACGATTCATATGCATACTTCGGTGGAATTATTGCCACAATTAAAAGAGAAGCGTGATCAAAAAAGCGGCGGCGAAGTGACGCAGGCGTATATTGTAGAAGCTTTACAGAAACAAACCGGTCTCCTCCTTGCTGATGAACCGACAACCAACCTGGATACTGCTCATATTGAATGGGTTGAAAAGCAGCTGTCCCATTGGCAGGGGGCATTAATTATCGTCTCTCATGATCGTAATTTTTTAGATAAACTATGTCAGCAAATTTGGGAAATTGACGAAGAGCACATCCAAATTTATTCCGGCAATTATACAGCATACCGGGAGCAAAAGGATAAAGAACTCGAAAAACAACGGCTGGATTATGAGCATTATCAGCAGAAAAAAAGACAGCTTGAGCGTGCGATAGAGAAAAAAGAACAAAAAGCACAGCGGGCAACCAAAACACCGAAAAGCAAAATTGGCTCTACGGAAGAATCCTTAAAAGGGGCGAAACCCTACTTTGCGAAAAAGCAGAAAAAGCTGCAAAAAACATCCAAAGCTTTAGAAAGCCGGTTAGATAATATGGAAAAAGTGGATAAGGTAAAAGAAGCTGCTCCCTTGAAAATGACACTTCCCCATCAAGAGAAATTACAGCAGAAAATTATTTTACGGATAGAGGATGTAGAAGGTGCTGTTCCCGGAAAGCAACTATGGGAAAAAGCCAGTTTAAATATCAAAAATGGAGATAAGGTTGGCATCATCGGTCCAAATGGAGCAGGCAAAACCACGTTTATTAAAAAAATAATGCGTAAAGATGCCGGTATCACTTTAAATCCGTCTATAAAAATTGGTTATTTTCAACAGGATTTATCTACTTTAAACCAGGAAAAGTCGATTCTGGAAAATGTCAAAGAAACATCTAAGCAGGATGAAACTCTGATTCGGACGGTTTTAGCGCGGCTGCATTTCTATGGTGATGATGTTTTTAAGCCTGTCCATGTACTCAGTGGCGGAGAGCAGGTTAAGGTGGCATTTGCAAAGCTTTTTGTCAGTGATATCAATATGCTGATTCTTGACGAGCCGACAAACTACCTCGATATCGAGGCGGTCGAAGCATTAGAAGATCTGCTTCAAGCCTATGAGGGCACTGTTTTATTTGTATCCCATGATCGGCAGTTTATCAATAATATCGCAACCAAAGTCATTAAAATAAGCCAGCAGCAGCTTACCTTTTTTGATGGAAGCATCCAGCAGCTCCATAAAGAATCAACAGAAAAAGAAACACAGGAAGATCCAATCGAACAGCAGTTAATGATTATTGAAACAAAGATAACAGAAACATTAAGCAAGCTCAGCCTGGAGCCGTCGGATGAACTGGATCAGGAATTTCAAAAGCTTCTCCAGCAAAAACGCACGCTTTTAAATCAACAAGAGGAATGATAGAATAAGATTTGTTCAGCAGGAGATTCTCTCTCCTGCTTCTCTTCTATACCCATTTCAGAAAGGAACTTCACCATGGAGCAAACAATGAAATCAACCGATAAAGCAGCCATAGAACTAAACCATGTCAGCTATTCTGATGAAGATTTAGATATTATTAAAGATATATCCGGCTTCCTGTCTGAAGGAAAAATCACCACCTTTGTCGGCCCTTCCGGAGCTGGAAAGACAACGATATTCCGCTTATTAAACGGATTGATTTCTCCAACCAAAGGGGACATCTATCTATTTGGAAAAAACATTCAAACCATGGAACCGACTGCGTTACGGCGTACCGTTGGCATTGCACTTCAAGATGCGACGATGCTGCGGGGGAGCGTTTATAAAAATCTGGCTATGCCAAAAACACTTCAAAACCAAGAATTAGAAAAAGAAGAGGCAGCGCATTTGCTTACGCAGGTTGGACTGGATGCTTCTTTTCTCCACCGGGATGTTACAGATTTATCCGGAGGCCAGCGGCAAAAGGTGTCCATTGCACGTACGCTTGTCAATCGTCCAAAGGTCTTGCTGCTGGATGAGATTACCTCCTCCCTCGACCGGGTATCCACATCAGATATCGAGCAGTTAATCCAGCATATTAATCAGAAATTCTCTGTGACCATTGCCTGGATTACTCATAATTTAGAACAAGCTTTACATATTGGCGATGATACATGGGTCATGATGAACGGCGAACTCGTTGAGGCAGGCAGGAAAGACTTATTGAAAAATCCGGCTGACTCCCGGGTACAGGAATTTGTGAAGGGGGAATGGCAATGAGCGTCCTAAACTTGAGCTTATCGCTTATTTTCGTCCTGATTCCTTTAATCCTTTCTAAAACGTTACGTCTCGGCTTGGAAAAAGATACGTTTATCGCAACCATTCGATCGATTATTCAGCTTATAGCTGTCGGCTTTATTTTAACCTTTGTCTTTGAATCAGACAGTTATCTTTTTATTATCTTAATGGTTGCTCTCATGATTGGCGCAGCCACACATAATGCACAGAAAAAAGGCGCATCAATCAAGGGAATCATATGGAAACTGATTCTGACATTTGTTTTTATTGAGCTGCTGACACAGGGTATTCTATTGGGATTTCAAATTACACCGCCGACTGCACAATACATTATCCCTATCAGCGGAATGGTTGTCGGTAATTCCATGGTGCTTTCCATTCTTTTTCTGAACCGTTTCACATCAGAAATCCAAACACAGAAAAAAGAAACAGAGCTCCTGCTTTCTTTAGGCGGAACACCAAAGCAGGCTATCCATTTGCCCTTGATTCATTCTATTAAAGCGAGCTTGATTCCCACGATTGAAAGTCAAAAAACAATCGGTCTCGTTCAACTGCCGGGAATGATGAGCGGGCAGATTATTGCTGGCGCTGATCCAATCCAAGCAGTCCAATTCCAGCTGTTAATTCTCTTTCTATTATTGACAACAGCTGCCGTAACCAGTATTATGCTTGGCTTTCTCTCCTACCCGACATTGTTTAATGAACGGATGCAGATGCATAAGATTAAAACGGATGAAGAAAATTAAAGCTCTAAACTGTTATGTCATCATATCTCTATAATATCGATGATAAAAATAACTGGAATATACAAGGAGTTTTCAGCAAATACATCCTTGCTGAAAATTCCTGCTAAGTTAGATACAAATATAGGCAGGAAAAGAAGCAAATCAAACGCAATTCCTGCTGCATCTAGATGTTCTTCAAATTTATTCTTGCTCACATTAACTCTCCTTCATTTCTCAATCACCAATCTTTCTTATCGTTTTCCCTACCATGTGTTCCGCGACACTTTTTCTTAGGTTAAACAGCCGCCCTGTAAAGAACGCTGTAATGACTGTAACACCAGAGGATTTTTGATGCCGCAAAGCACATACCTCTCCCTCGCTCACTTGACAAATTAGTTATCATTCATTATTATTTAATTACATATATCTTAATTAAATATATTTTTATATCACAAAAGAGAGGTGATTATTT
The DNA here is from genome assembly GCF_000821065.1 of Oceanobacillus oncorhynchi. Lineage (GTDB taxonomy): Bacteria > Bacillota > Bacilli > Bacillales > Amphibacillaceae > Oceanobacillus > Oceanobacillus oncorhynchi. The sequence goes on along the minus strand of NZ_CDGG01000001.1, from coordinate 2,192,048 downwards.
TGGCTGAAAATTTATCATTGAAAGCTTTCGTCATTACCATGAAGGCTTCTAAAGCGTTAGAAGAATTAACAAAAAAAGATATCAAAAATCACGGCATGCGCGCATCTGACTTTGCTATTTTAGAAGCATTGTATCATAAAGGCAGACAAACTATCCGGGAAATTTCGGAATCCGTATTGATCAGCACAGGGTCGATAACCTACGTCATTGATAAGCTTGAAAAAAAAGAGCTCTTAATCCGGACAAATTGTCCTGATGACAGAAGAGCAGTTTATTTAGAAATTACAGCAAAAGGAAAACAAATGATGGATGAGATTTTCCCGAAGCATCAGCAGGTGATTGAAGAGATGTTCCAAGGAATTTCAGAGAGCGATAAAGCGACTGTTATCGAGGTATTGAAAAAGGTTGGCCATCAAGCCGCTGAAAAAGAATAACGCAAGTGGGAAGGATGAACATCAATGAAGTATATCTATGAAGAAAAAGCGGGTCCGACTGGTCCTACCCTGCTTCTCCTGCATGGAACAGGCGGTACAGAAAATGATTTATTACCTTTAGCGAATATCATTGATTCAGAGGCAAATGTTTTGAGCGTTCGCGGAAACGTGTTGGAAAACGGCATGCCCCGTTTTTTCCGCCGTTTGGAGGAAGGTGTTTTTGATGAAGAAGATTTAATCAAACGCACAGAAGAATTACATGATTTTTTAAATGAGGCTAGCCAAAAAGAAGGTTTTGACCGAAAACAAGTTACAGCAATCGGCTATTCGAACGGAGCTAATATTGCCGGAAGCCTTTTATTCCATTATAAAGACTCCCTGCAAAAGGCAATTCTTCATCATCCGATGGTACCGAGAAAGGGCATTGACCTTCCGGATTTAACTGGTACAGACGTGTTTATTGCTGCGGGTAATAATGATCCGATGTGCCCTCCGGAAGAAGCGGAGGAATTGCAGCGTTTGCTGGCAAATGCCGGGGCTAAAGCTGATATCCATTGGGAGAGTAATGGGCACCAGCTGACGATGAGCGAAGTTAAAGCAGCTGCCAGCTGGTATGCAAAGTAAAAGAAGGAGACCGGGTCTCCTTCTCAGGCTGTCGAGAAACCCTCGGCAGTCTATTTTTATGTGGGAAACAGCCCCAATTGACCGTAATTATTTGGTATAATAGAAGTACCAAACAAAGGCGGTGATGAGCTTGTTTCACACGAGAAAACACATGCAAAATGAAATGGAATTTGTTTGTTTAGAAGATTTAGTCCCCCAAGACCATTTACTACGGAAAATAGATAAATACATTGATTTCTCTTTTATTATTGAAAAAGTAAAACCTTATTATTGTGAAGATAATGGTCGTCCCTCTCTAGACCCCCTTATTTTATTCAAAATGATGTTTGTTGGGTATTTTTTTGGCATTCGTTCGGAACGCCAACTTGAAAAGGAAATTCAAACAAATAATGCTTACCGCTGGTTTCTAGGTTTAAAACTGACAGAACCAGTTCCTCACCATTCTACCATCAGTTGGAACCGTCGAACCCGTTTTAAAGATACGGAGATTTTCCAAGAAATTTTTGATGAAATTGTTCTCCAAGCTATGAATCACCGTATGGTTGGAGGAAGAGTTCTTTTTACGGATTCCACTCATTTGAAAGCGAATGCCAATAAACATAAATTTAATCGGGAAGAAGTCGAAGTGGAAACACGAGACTACGTAGAAGAACTAAACCAAGCCATTCAAGAGGATCGTAAACAGAATGGAAAAAAGGTGCTAAGAGATAGAGAGGAAGTGAAACAAGTCAAAACCATTCGGAAAAGTAAAACAGATCTGGAAAGTGGTTTTATGTCTCGGGACCACAAACAAGAAATGTTCTGTTACTTAGATCATCGAACCACAGATATGAAATATAATATTATTACAGACGCGTACGTCACTCCGGGAAATGTACATGATTCGGTCCCTTATCTGAAACGGTTAGACCGGCAAATCAAACGGTTTGATTTTATCGTGGAAGCAGTGGCTTTAGACTCCGGTTATTTAACGAATCCAATCTGTAAGGGATTAGCTGATCGGAATATATTCGGCGTCATCGCTCACCGTCGCTATCATCCAACGAAAGGGTTATTTCCGAAGTGGAAATTCCGTTATGATGAAGACCGAGATAGTTATACTTGTCCGAATGGAGAAGAATTGCCATATAAAACAACGACACGAGAAGGTTACAGAGAATTTAAATCAGACCCAAAAAAGTGTATATCCTGTCCGCTTTTGAAACAGTGTACCCGCTCGAATAATCATCAGAAAGTAGTCACCCGTCATGTTTGGGAAGAACATAAAGAACACGTGCGATTAAACCGGTTATCCGTTTCCGGAAAAAAGCTATACAAATTTAGAAAAGAAAAAGTAGAGCGAAGTTTTGCAGACTCTAAAGAGCTGCATGGACTTCGCTACTGCAGGTTGAGGGGATTGCAGAATGCGGGAGAGCAAGTATTACTCACCGCAGCCTGCCAGAACATGAAGAAGATTGCCATCTACCTATCCAAGCAAGGATAGGTAGATGGGAGTTTATTTTCATGATATATCTTATTTTTCTCTTGATTATTTTAACCATATAAAAAAGCTTGCAGAGAAAATACCATACTTTCTCTACAAGCTGAGAAGGAGACCGGGTCTCCTTCTTTTTTAATTTCTTATAATAATGTAGACGGTATATGCTACATATATAAGAGCAAGTATAATCCCTTCTCTTCTTCCAATTCGAAAGCTTGTTCTGGAAAAAATCAATAGAAGGATGGTCAGCACAATCATTATCCAAATATCTGTGAAGATAACAGGGTTGATGGATAAAGGAGTAATCAGCGATGCTGCACCAAGAACAAATAAGATATTAAAAATACAGCTGCCGACCACGTTTCCTAAGGCAATTTCACTTTCATTTTTAAGCGCTGCAGATATCGAGGTAACTAATTCGGGCAGGGAGGTTCCTACTGCGACGATGGTCAGACCGACCAGCGCCTCACTCATCCCCCATGACAGAGCAATTTCTGTTGCATTGGTTACAACGAATTGCCCTCCCAAAATAATGGCAGCCAATCCGAGAAGTGTAATGAAGGTGCTCTTTCCCCATTTTACATTGGAATCTCTGACTGCTTTGGTTTCTTTTCTGCTTTTCAAACCGACCTCAATGATGTAATACATAAAAATCGCTAAAAACAGAAAGAAAACGATTCCATCGCCTCTGCTGAGGATATCTGCTCCCGAACCTTGCAGCAGCACATCGCTACCTAAGGCAAACAAGGCTACTGCCGCTAGTAATGCAAAAGGAATCTGTTTGACTATCATTTCATTTTGAACCCGAAGCGGATAAATTGCAGCTGCCAAACCGATAACAAGCGTAATATTAAAGATATTACTTCCCACGACGTTTCCAACTGCTACATCGGCTGTTCCTTGCGCTGCTGCAATAATACTTACCGTTGCTTCCGGTGCACTTGTCCCTAAGGCAACAATTGTTAATCCGATTAAAATCGGGGGAACGCGCAGCAGCTGAGCAACATTAGAGGAGCCGTCAACAAACCAGTCTGCCCCTTTTACTAACAATCCAAATCCAATAATTAATAAAATATATTCCATGGAAGTGCTCCCATCTCTCGCTGTATATTGTGTTTTTATTCTACCTCAATTGGATTTACCTATCCACTTTTTTCAAGCAGATGTTTTTTATTTTGCTGCAGCAGTTAGAAAAATATGATTTCCTGCAGGGTCCTTTACCATTCCTTCATCAGCCGGATAACCTAATGCTGCCAATCTTTGAACCACTTTGTCTATCTCCTCTTTATTCGGGTACGTTATTGTAAAAAACTGCATCCCAACCACTTGTAAATCTGGAATCGGCGCTCCTTCCCCATTCCATGTATTAATCGCAATATGGTGATGATAACCGTTGTCAGATAAAAAAGATGCTCCAGGAAATCCAGTTACCTCTTGGAACCCTATTCCCTTAATGTAAAATTCCTTTGCTGCCGGCAAATCATTCACATGGAGATGCACATGTCCAATACGTGTTTCCACAGGCATCCCCTGCCAATCACCAGCAGCCTCTGCCAGTAGTCCATCTGCATCAAGCGGATCCGTACTCATTTGCACGGATTCATCTATCCACTTCCAGCTTTTAGATAATCGGTCTCTGGCAACTTCGATTCCATTTCCATCCGGATCAGAAAAATAGAGTGCTTCACTGACAATATGATCGGCAGCCCCTAATTGCAGGCTGTATGCTTTCCCTGCCTGCAGAAGATGTTTTAAAAATGCCGCCAAATCCGCTCTTTGAGGCAATAAAATGGCAAAATGATAAAGCCCTGTGGTTTTGCCTTGTTTCGGCAGCACTCCTTCCGGCTGTTCCAGTATGATTAAAGCCTTCTTTCCATCAGCAGAAAGGATGGCCTGGTTTTCTGTCTCCTCCATCACTTGAAAGCCTAGAAAAGTATGATAAAAATCGAGGGAACGCTGTAAATTCGCTACTTGAATGGTTATATCTGATACATGCATTGTCGGAGATTCAAAAAAATTATTTTCCATATAGTATTAGTCACCTTTCTTAATTGATTTATAATTAACTAAAAATAATAAACTTACTTTATGTAACTTATTATAAATAAAGTAAGTACGATGGTCAAAATATTTGCAGGTTTTTCTTTTTGGCTCTTCACCAAAATCTATGGGTGACATAGTAGATATATATTTGCTGTAAGCGACCGCTACGGAAATACACTACGCTTTCCATGGGCCCCGAGCTCATCTCCTTTAAAGAAGACTTGCTGATTGGCAAGCCGGCAGGCGCAGACAGAAGCATAGTCGCACTTATGTCCCGCGCCTTCCCATAGGAGTCTCCGTGTTTTTCCTCCGCTAGCTTGTTGCTTTTATCACATTTAATTCTATTTTCCAACCATAGATTTTGGTGTTGATTCTTCTTTTTTAATATTTTTTCAAACGGAAACATTTTTTAAAACTGCCGTTGAGAGAAAACGCATGAACCCTTCCCTTTATGCCTGTCATTTGGGCAAGATTTTATAATTCATTTAATAAAATACCAAACGTATCACAATACAAGTTCCCTTGACGCTTTTTTTTGCATAATATATAATCCTTATAAGTTTACTTATATTTATTTATTATTTTGAAGGAGAGGTTCTTTATGAAGGTAAAACTGGAGCAGGTAAATAAAAGCTTCCCCAAAGGCAAAACGGATTCGCTCCATGTCCTGCATGATATCGATCTCCAAATTGAAGCTGGCGAATTTGTTTCTTTGCTTGGACCTTCCGGCTGCGGCAAGTCTACGATTTTGAATTTAATCGCCGGTCTGGACAGCCCGACTTCTGGAGAAGTATATGTGAATGATAAAAAAGTTAAAGGACCGGGGACTGACCGGGTCGTTGTTTTTCAACAAGGCGGTTTATTTCCATGGATGAATGTCATGGATAATGTTACATATGGACTGCTGTTGAAAAAAATGAGCAAAAAAGAAGCGGAAAAAAAAGCAATGGAAGGGCTTCGAATGGTGCATCTCGGAAATTTTGCGCTTGCTTTTCCCCATGAATTATCGGGCGGCATGCAGCAGCGTGTAGCAATTGCGCGTGCTCTCGTGATGGATCCTGACGTTCTTTTGATGGATGAACCATTTGCAGCCCTTGATGAACAGACACGGCTTATTTTGCATCAGGAGCTGCAAGAAATTTGGCAAAAAACCGGAAAAACCATTCTCTTTATCACGCATAATATTCGTGAAGCACTCACGCTTTCAGAACGGGTATTGCTTATGAGCACGAGACCTGGAGCAATCAAAAAATCTTTCAGAGTACAGGCGGCGCGCCCGCGTAACCCATCAGATAGTGTAATTGTAGATTTAGAAACACGTGTGATGAAGGAATTGGAAGAAGAAATGGAAAAAGTGTTGAAGGAGGAGTTCGGGGATGATTACCGCCTTAAGACGAGTGCTGTTCGTGATCGTGATCGTGACTATATGGGAGATCATATCTAAAACCAACCTGTTTCCGACCTTTATGTTTCCCCCTTTGCTTATCCCGAATGATCCCGGCGGAGTCACGGTGTTAAGCACCTTAGTGAACGGTCTGATTTCCGGGCAAATACTCGGAGCTACAGGAATGACACTCGGGAGACTGCTGCTCGGTTTTTCCATAGCAGTAATTTTAGGTCTGATTTTTGGGTACTTAATTGCCCGTTATAAATGGGTGGATGATACGCTTGGATTTTTTGTGACTGCGTTACAGTCCATTCCGAGTATTGTCTGGTTCCCTCTGGCTATTGTCTGGTTTGGACTTGGGAATGTAGCCATTTTATTTATTGTGACTATTGGAGCAACCTGGACAATGACAGTAAATGCAAGCACCGGATTTAAAAATGTGCCCAATCTTTATTTAAATGCTGCACGTACATTAGGTTCGTCGGGTACACATCTTGTGCGAACCGTGATTCTTCCGGCATCCGTACCGCATATTATCTCTGGTCTTCGTGTTGCTTGGGCTTTCGCCTGGCGCGCAATCATGGCTGGGGAGCTTCTCGGTGGAAACGGCGGCCTCGGGTATCTGTTAGATATGGGACGCTCCTTGCAATCAATGGATTTAGTACTTTCTATTATGATTGTGATCGGTATCATCGGTACGATTATGGATAATCAGGTATTTCTTAGAATGGAACGCTCTGTTGCAAGAAAATGGGGCGTTGGAACTTAATAGAAAGGATGAGGGATATGAAAAAAATATTATTCGGCCTGGGTGCGCTTCTTTTATTAGGAGCGGCAGGCTGTGGTTCAGAAGAAGCTGCCGATGAAATACACATTGGATATTTCCCTAATTTCACACATATTACTACGGTAGTTGCGCTGGAAAATGGTTACTTTGAAGAAGAAATGGGAGAAGAGGTAAATATCGAAACCTCCACATTCCCGGATGGCAGTGCCTTTATGGAGGCTATGTCCACACAGGATATCGACATTGGTACTGTTGGCCCGTCTCCGGCAACAACAACTTATTTAAGAAATCCGGAGCATGAAATCATTGCCGGAGCGGTGAATGGCGGGGCAGTCCTTGCCACTCGTGAAGATTCAGGTATCGAAATCGTTGAAGATCTTGATGGCATGCGCGTAGCCATCCCGACTATTGGTTCCACACAGGACATCATGTTGCGAGAAGCATTAGATGATGTCGGTCTGAAAGTAGATGACGAGGGCGGAACCGTAAGCTTGGTACCGCAGGCTCCTGCTGACACATCCACGCTGTTCCTGCAGGGAGACGTCGATGCTGCGGCCACGCAGGAGCCTTGGGGCGTATATTTGGAAAATCAGGCAAACGCCGACATTCTCCTTGATGAAGAAGAATTTGCTTGGGGAACAGAATCAACAACAACTGTTGTTACTGCGCGGAAATCATTTACGGAAAGCAATGAGGAATTAACACAGGCCTATTTGCGTGCCCATGCCCGTGCTGTAGAATTTATTGAAGAGAATCAGGAAGAAGCAGTTGAATTATTTGTCAATCACATTGAAGAAACGACAGGCAACGAGTTGGATTACGAGGAAACGCTGGAAGCAAGCGAACGTCTCAATCCAACGTATGAAATCAACGAAGAAGTGCTGCAGCAAATGGCAACAATCAGCTACGAAGCAGGGTATATGCAGTCAGATGAAATTGAAGGATTGGTTAATCGGACATTTTTGGAAGCTGCTCTGGAAGAATAAACTGATAACGACGAACTCCCGGTTTGACAGCCGGGGGTTTGTTTTTAGTTTCGTTTCTTTTCCATGATGTCACTTCATTTATTTTGTCCGCTCCCTGTTAAACTTGTTTTTATGTTTAAAAGCTTCGCGTTTTCCAAATCATTACATATACAAAACGATTGTTTTCCTTCTTCGATACTGGTATGATAGGCTAGGTTCAACGTGGTTCGTAACCATCCCACGCTAAAAAACTAGGAGGAAAACAGGATATGAATATAAGGACACTTGTGATTAACGGGATTATTGCAGCATTGTATGTCGCCGTATCCCTGCTGGTCTCCCCAGTTGCATTTGGGGCGATTCAATTTCGAATATCAGAGATGTTTAACCATTTGATTATCTTTGATAAGCGTTACTTTTTCGGCATTACGATTGGTGTATTTGCATCTAATTTATTTTCAATGGCAGGCGGATTGGATCTTTTATTCGGGACAGCACATACCGCCATATCTTTAGGAATTATTATTTTCTTAAAAAAATATATTAAAAACAAGCTGACACTGCTATTTCTAAATACATTGATTTTCAGCTTTAATATGTTTATTATTGCCTTTATGCTAAATATAGCTTTACAATTACCGTTCCTGCTGACATGGCTTACAACCGGAATCAGTGAATTGATTGTTTTACTGATCGGCATTCCGATCTTCTATACTTTATATAAACGGATACATTTTGATAAAATGATATAATACAGAGATAAAGACGGTGGAGAATGTAATCCATCGTCTTTTTTAAGAATGGAGAAGTAATTTTTTTAATGATATGAAAAGCTTCCTGGGGCTCTTTCGTTCTCCATGCAATCAATCACAAGGAAGGGAATGAGTAAAATGATTATCCGAAATCAGAACGGCCATTTTATTTTTATAACACAGGTAGACCATGCTTCTGTATCTGGAGAAATAGTTAAAAATCTGGCCTCGGGTTATTTCGAGCATACGCCTTATAAAGATTCTGTTATCTATGCAGCTTATCAGCATGACTGCGGCTGGGAGGCCTTTGACAAGCAGCCTTTTTGGAATGATCAGGCAAATCGTCCCTATTCCTTTATCGATTTTCCAGACATGCCAAAAACCGTCTTGTACACGCAGGGTATTGAGCAGGTCCAGGAAAAGGACAGGTATGCCGCATTATTATGCAGTGAACATTATAAGCGTTTTCTCGTAACATCCACGCTCCCTGAAGCAAAAGCGTTTGTTCAGGAGGAAGCAGAGCGGCAGGAATGGCTGATCAGCAGGATGGATCATTTTAATCAAGCGACGTTTGAAATGGATTATACGCTTTTACAGTTTTCCGATAATCTATCTCTGTTCGCATGTATGAATGAGCCGGGAGCCGCGGATAAAGACCTTCATCCTTTTTTTAAAAACGGGATATCCGTTTCAAACACCGCATCCTCCTTTCCATCTGCTTTTTCTGTCAGCTGGGAAGATAAGGAGACAATAACCATGGAACCTTTTCCATTCTCAGCAAACTTTCCAATTACTTTGCTGTATAAAAGTATTCCTAAAACAACCATTCAGCAGCAGGGATTGATGAATGCTTATGAGCATGCCTCTGTTTTATCAAAAACGATTAGGATAAACACCAAAAAATAAGGCTGGCAGCTGCTTCAGCCTTATTTTTTGGTGTTTTAAAAAAGGACCAGACGCATCCAGTCCCTTCTCTGCTTCATTCAATCTATTTTTACTCTTCTCCCCATACATAAGGGGTTTCTTGATACACATAATAATTCAGCCAGTTGGAAAACAGCAGGCTGGAGTGACTCTTCCAACGATGCTTCGGCTGTTTTTCCGGATCATTATTGGGATAATAATTTTCCGGCATAGCTGTATCGATTCCTCGTGCATGGTCTCTTTCATATTCTTCCTTCAATGTGTTTGCCATGTATTCTAAATGCCCGGTTGCCATAATATGCTTTCCATCCTTAGAAGCAAGTAAAAAGACTCCTGCGTCATCGGATACAGCAATCAGCTGCAGTTCAGGATGATTTTCGATTTCTTCCAAAGAAACCGTTGTATAGCGGGAATGCGGGGCTAAGAATACTTCATCAAACCCTCTTACCAGGCGTTCTTTTGGTGTTAACACATCATGTTCAAAAATCCCAAAGCATTTTTTCGGAAGCGGATGCTTATCAATGCCATAATGATGATATAAAGCAGCCTGTGCTCCCCAGCAAATATGCAGGGTGGATGTCACATGATCATTCGTCCAGTCCATAATTTCCTGCAGTTCCTCCCAATAATCCACATCGGTAAAAGACAGATGCTCTACCGGGGAGCCCGTAATAATCATACCGTCAAATGTTTTATCCCGTACCTCCTCAAAGGTCTTATAAAAAGTATCCAGATGATTCTGGTTTGTTGTTTTTGATTCATGTGAAGCCATTCGTAAAAAAGAAATGCGCACCTGTAACGGTGTATTTCCTAAATATCTTAACAATTGCGTTTCTGTTTTTTGCTTTTCCGGCATTAAATTAAGAATAAGAATACTAAGCGGACGAATTTCCTGTGCATCCGCGCGCTGTTCATCCATCACAAATATATTTTCCTCTTCCAGAATTTCTTTTGCAGGCAACTCTCTCGGAATTTTAATCGGCATTGTCTGACCTCCACTTTTTAAGCTTAACTTATTTCAAACGTTCTATTATCAATATGGAATATAACCGTACTGAATGTACAGCTTTTCCAAATTATTTGTCTATTTCTATTGTAATAGCTGGCAAGAAAAGTTCAAGTCCTCTCCCTTATTTTCCTTTAGAAAATCAAAAATGAATTGGATTTGAAAACATCAGGAGGAGCATTTTGTTCTTTTTGAAAATAGTCCAAACTCCCTTACGCTGCATTTTTTCCATCTCAGATAATAATCCTCCAAAGATACGATTAATTTTATTTGGATTGGCAATGCTAATGAGAAGAAATTTATAATGGAAATGAGGATAAATCTATGGCTGATAAAGAAAAATCCACGCACCAAACCAACATGGAAAATGATAAAACCTTAACTACCCGTCAAGGGCATCCGGTAACCAACAACCAAAATATCCGGACCGTCGGCAATCGTGGTCCTGGAACGCTGGAAAACTATGATTTCATTGAAAAAATTAGTCATTTTGACCGTGAAAAAGTTCCAGAACGTATTGTTCACGCACGAGGCGCAGGAGCGCACGGCTATTTTGAAACCTATGGAACGGTCGGTGATGATCCGGTTTCCAAGTACACCAGAGCAAAAGTTTTTCAGGATAAAGGGAAGCAGACCCCTGTATTCGTCCGCTTTTCAACAGTGGTACACGGCAACCATTCGCCGGAAACCGTTCGTGATCCGCGTGGTTTTGCAGTCAAATTTTACACAGAGGATGGCAACTGGGATCTGGTCGGCAACAATATAAAAATATTCTTTATTCGTGATGCAATGAAGTTCCCGGATATGATTCACGCTTTCCGTCCAGATCCCGTAACAAATATTCAGGATTCCGAGCGTTTCTTTGATTTTTGTTCCAATTCTCCAGAGTCCTTTCATATGGTGACCTTTATTTACTCCCCATGGGGCATTCCTGCCAACTACCGCATGATGCAGGGATCTGGTGTAAACACCTATAAATGGGTCAATGAAGCAGGTGAAGCAGTGCTGGTCAAATATCATTGGGAGCCGAAGCAAGGGATTAAAAATTTAACCGCCAAAGAAGCAGCGGAAATTCAAGGTGAAAATTTCAACCATGCGACACAGGATTTATATGACAGCATTGAAAATGGAGATTATCCAGAATGGGAGCTGCTGGTGCAAATCATGTCAGACGATGATCACCCGGAGCTTGATTTTGACCCGTTGGATGATACCAAACTATGGCCAGAGGATAAATTCCCATGGCTGCCAGTCGGGAAAATGGTATTAAATAAAAATCCGGAGAATTATTTCACCGAGGTAGAGCAGGCGTCATTCGGCACCGGTGTATTAGTTGACGGACTGGACTTTTCGGACGATAAAATGCTTCAGGGACGGACCTTCTCTTATTCAGACACACAGCGCTATCGTGTCGGAGCGAACTATTTGCAAGTGCCAATCAACGCAGCGAAAAAACGAGTGGCAACCAATCAGGAAGGCGGACAATTACGTCAGGAAAATGATAAAGCCCCGGGACAAAACCCGCATATCAATTACGAGCCGTCTGTACTCGGCGGTCTGGAGGAAGCAGAGCAGACCGGAAAAGAATATAAACCTTTTGTAGAGGGTCATCTTGTACGCGAATCCATTGACCGCAATGATAATACAAAACAGGCAGGCGAAACCTTCCGTCAGTTTGAAGACTGGGAAAAAGATGAATTATTGTCCAATCTGATTGGCGATTTATCGACCTGTGACAAGCGTATTCAAGATAAAATGATTGCACTCGCAGAAGATGCAGATGAAGAATATGGACGCCGCCTGCGAAAAGGATTAGAACAGGCGAAAAAGCATGGCACCAGTCAAAATCCATTAGGAGCAACGGATGCCGAGCAGGCTCCGAAGCACGCAGAAGAGTTAGGACATGACGCCGACCCTTATTAAAATAAAACAACAGTACCTCGACAATTTCAGTTTGAGGCACTGTTGTTTTATTTCTCTTCATTCAAAAATGGATTAATCTTTTTTTGATATGCTTTATAATGTGCTTCCCATGATTCCTTTGGAAAATCCATTGGTTTCCCTTCCAGCGCTGCCTGGAACATCTCTAAACATACCTGCCATCCGGCTAAATCCTTCGGGATATGATCGTTCAGATCCGGAACATATTCCTTTAATAAAAGAACACATTCATTTTCTACTGGCTCCAGTTCAAACCGGACAGAACCGTCTCCCCATTCAAATTGCCAATAGGACTGCGCCTGAAAATCTAGAATAGCAATCTCAAAGGAGTTACCTGTTCCATCATTCATATTGAATTTCATTGTTCCGTTTTTACGCAGGTCTACCACTTCTAAGTTCGGCATCCACTGCTGCAGTTTATCATTTTGTGTTAATGTGCTCCACACTGCTTCAACAGAGCTTTTAAATCTTCGTTCAAAGGTTGCTAAATAGCCTTTTTCTGTTTTTTCTACAATGGCTAACATCTATTTTCCTCCAGTAACTAAGTATTAATTCAACTTGTATATATTATAACCGTTTTCCAGCTGTCTAACGATATGCTTCACTCATTTCATCAGGAATCCCCAGTAATAAATGATTCCGCCGGATAGTAATTGATTATTTTACAAAGCTGATTTGCCATATAATCCGGCGATTGTTCAAAATCGTTTTTAATCCAATCTAAAATAATGCCTAAAATCCCATAAGCGTAAAACGAGGTATACATATTATTATCCAGCCCATCATGACACGGGGTAATCAGATTAATATCCTGTTTGAAAAATTGCGTGATAGATTCCAAAAAAGTTTCATAGAATCCTGGAATATCCTCAAATTCCTTCCAAAGCCCATAAAAATGCTTGTTTTCGAGAATATGGTTAAAAATAACAATCTCTGAAGGAGCTAAGGAACTTAAGTGAATATAGTTATTTTTCTTATAAGGAATGCTGAAGGCTTGAATAAGCCCATTTGTCTGGTCCGTGATTATTTCCTTCACTAAATCTGCCTTTTGATTATAATGCCGATAAAAAGTAGCCCGGTTATAATCCGCATAATCAACGATATCTGTCACTGTTATTTGCTCATAATGCTTTTGCTGCATCAATTCAAGCAGCGCATGCTTCAGTAATTTTTTCGTTCTTCTTACCCGCCTGTCCATTATCATATCCTTCGTAACCACACAAACCACCCCAAATCCTTTTTGTTTTTAAACATATTGCAGCAATCTGTTGTTTATGTGTACAGACCATAATATATTACTGATTGAAAGCGCTTTATTAAAAATTTATACTTAGGTTAACTCGTACTTATAGCTTATCATAATTTTAAGATTGATTGGGAGGTCATAACATTGGAAAATCAGTGGAATGAGCAATATGATGTCGTTGTTGTGGGTTCAGGCGCTGGCGGATTAACAGCTGCTTTAACAGCTTGCTTGCGCGGATTATCAGTAATTGTCATTGAAAAAACTGCACTATTTGGCGGCTCCACTTCCAAATCCGGCGGAACCATCTGGATTCCCAACAACCTTTATCTGGAGGAGGCCGGGGTGAAGGACACGTATGAACAGGCAAAATCGTATCTAGATGCTACTGTCGGAGACCGCGTTCCAGATGTATTAAAATCGGCTTATCTGCAAAAAGGACCCGAAATGGTAAAGTATCTGCATGAGAATACAGCACATTTCCGGTGGGAATACACTCCTAAATACTCCGATTATTATCCTGAATCACCTGGAGGTTTAGCATCTGGGAGAGCCGTAGAAGCTCAGCTTTTTGACCTTCGCAATTTAGGAGATGATTTGAAATATTTACGTACTTCCGGCTTGCCAACAAAAGGGATGGTACTAAAATCAAGTGAATTCCACAAAGTAAATATGATCATGAGAACGTGGATTGGAAAAGTAAAGGCAATGAAAGTAGGAATGCGCCTAATTCGCACACTCCTTTCCGGGTATAAACCTACTACCTTAGGAGAAGCTGTTGTTGCCCGCCTGTATACCTCGCTCAAAGAGGCTGGCGGGGAAGTTTGGCTTAACACCCCATTTAAAGATTTGATTTATGAAAATAATCGCGTTACAGGGGTTATCGCCGAAAGAGATGGAAAGGAACTCAACATTCAGGCCCGGGAAGGTGTGGTTTTTGCTTCTGGCGGGTTTTCCCATAGTCCGGATTTACGGGAGAAATATTTACCGCAGCCTTCCAATACGGAATGGACACTGTCAGCTGAAGAGCAGACAGGTGATATTATTGCAGCAGGAGTCGAACTGGGCGGACAATTGGATTTAATGGATAAAATGTGGGGAACTCCTACATCAGCACCACCTGGAGCACCTGCATTTATGCCGGTCGCTGAACGCGCCACGCCCGGCTTGATTATCGTCAACAGCAATGGCGACCGCTATATCAACGAATCAGTTCCGTACCATGAATTTGTTGATCAAATGTATGAAAATAATCATGAAAAGAGCTCCACGATACCATCATGGATGATTTTTGATCAACGGGTGAAGAATCGTTATCTGGTATTCGGAATCATGCCGTTACAGCCGCTTCCTAAAGAATGGTTTGAGACAGGATATGCCAAAAAAGCAAAAACTCCGGAGGTATTAGCCGAGCAGATCAATGTGTCTCCAGAGAAGCTGGCTAATACCATTTCCAGATTTAATACATTTGCAGCCAATGGGCAGGACGAGGATTTTGGACGCGGGAATAGTGCTTATGACAGATATTATGGTGACCCGACACTGGATAACCCTAACCTTGCTCCGCTGAACAAAGCACCATACTATGCAATCCCAATCTACCCGGGCGATATTGGCACCAAAGGCGGTTTGGTCATTGATGCAGCAGCCAGAGTCGTCAGAAAAGATGGCAGACCAATTACAGGATTATATGCTACTGGAAATTGCACCGCTTCTGTCATGGGAGAAACCTATCCCGGACCTGGCGCAACGATTGGGGCATCGATGGTATTTGGTTATGCGGCTGCAGTGGATATAGCTGAAAATATGGGAAAGCAAGACAGCCAAATCCCTAAAGTAACCATGACAGTTTAAGTGTATTTCTGATTTCAAGATGCAGATACAAGATTTTTTGAAAGGTATCCTAACTGAATTACAGTCTAATGTAAAAAGAGGATTCCGATTTACAGATTGCTAAATCGACATCCTCTTTTTTCCTGTATTTCATTCTACTTCATCTCTCCCTTCAAACGAGCAGCGGAAGTTTTCCAGATCTTTTCTTTCTTCTTTTTTGGTTTATTTTTACAAAGCTTCCCTGACTTCCTTACATCCTCCATCCGATAATCAATATGACTTTTCATAGACTCATACGTAAAAAACATGGGATAAATCAGCTCCTGAGAATAAGTTATTTGATACATTTATTGTATCGGCTTACCCTCTCCCGCACATCGGGTCGGTGACTGATTTATCCCTTGAAATTTCCGCTGCTTCAGATGGAAGAAAAACTCCGACTTCCGGCTGAGGGCAGATCCATCCTTCTCAAATTCACGTAGATCTACCTTTCATTAAACCAGTTAGCTTACATCCATCGATTTCTCAATTACCTCCAACACCTGTCGCAGTTCCTGAACTGGAACCTGCCCGGGTGCTGAAGTTCTTTCCCCTGCCCCAAAGGTTAAAACAGATCCGAAAACCTGGCCGGACAGCCGGCTGATTACACCAAGCGGCCCCATCGCCATTGTAATCATGGGCTTCGTGGTATATTCTTTCATCTCATTAGTTGCTGTGAGCAGCTCTAAAACATCCGCAGTCTGATTCGGCATCACGGCAATTTTTAAGATATCACCGCCAAGCTCCTCTGCCCATTTTAAACGGCGGACAATTTCCGATTTAGGCGGTGTTTTTTGAAAATCATGATTGGAAACAATCACATATGTATGCTGCTGATGCGCTGCAGAAATCAGATTTTTAACTGCATCCTCTCCCTGATACAATTCCACATCTACCAAATCTGCAAGCCCTGTCTGGATCACAAATTGATTCAGAGCGATATAATCCGCCTTGGAAATCTTCTTCTCTCCTCCCTCTTGATGGCTTCGGAAGGTAAAAATAAGCGGAATTCCCTTTAAAACTGCCGTTAAATCTTTTAACATCTGTTCCACTGCTGTATGATTTTCCACTTCTTCAAATATATCGGCACGCCATTCAACAACATCTGCTCCTTCTTGCTGATAACGCTCCACCTCTTCCATAAGTGCTGCTTTGTTAGAAGATGTTAAAGGAATACAAATACTTGGTTTCCCCTCTCCTAAGGTTACGTTTCTAATTGTTAATGCTTCTGTCATCATACAACCTCCATTCTTTATTAATTAAAAACCCGATTCTATCACGCAAGATAGTTATCTTTTTTCTTCCCAAAAAAGTGAAAAACTCCCCATGCTCCTCCTACAAATAACATAACCATACTTGAAAGATAAAATACGGCAGAAATTCCATTTAAATCAATAATAATAAATGACAGTAAAGGACCAATTGCTGCGCCTAAATCAACAGCTACTGTATGCAGCGTCATCATCTTAACAGGATTTGTTTTAGCTGCAGCATCTCCTGCCAAAGTATCTGTTATCGTTATAAAATCGTTGTTATCACTTGAAAAAACATGATGATGATTAACAAAGAAATAAAAGATTCCACACTGCCTAACATTAAAAAAGCAGCGCTGCCAAGGAATAATGGAATAAGAATCCAATGATACTTTTGCTTTTGTTTATCGACAAAGCTTCCTATAACAGGGGCAAAAAAGGATCCCAAGCCCAGCGAACTGCTTGAATGATTCCAGCCAGTGTTGCTGCCCCGATAACCATGCCAAATACGGACCAATGCAGATGATACGACTGTTCAATCAAGGGGCTCAAGGTAGAGTTAAAAATACCCATGGTAATATAACCCATCGTTCCTCCGGTAATAATGATGAGAATAATATATGGCTAGACGTATCGATTGCTTCTCCTTTTCCGGCACATGACGATTTACAGCAACCGTATCTTTCTCTGCAGTCGTATTGTTTTTAGGCACCAGTTTGAAGATAAAAGGAAAAACCGCCACAGCTGCCAGCGCAAACAATGTCGTCACAAAAGATATCGGCAACTGATCTGCTAAAAACCCTCCTGCCAGCATACCGGCTAAACCTCCTAATCCCCACAAACCATTATACAATCCCATATACTTTCCTCTCGTTTGTTCCGTAGAAAACGATACAACGGTAAGCATCCCACCCAGCTTCACAAATGACCAGGCGATTCCCCATAAAATTCTGGCAAGCAGAAGGAGCCAAAATCCTTGAAATTGGCCATAGAAGAACGTGCTTAATGCTGCAAAAACCACAGAAATCAATACACCCGAACGGATATCGAACTTGTTGTAAAATATTCCTACAAATGGGGTAATCGGCAAACGGACAAAACGATTAATAGATAACAGGACACCGATTTGCCAAATAGCTGTTAATCCAAAATCCTGTCAGTGTAAGGGCAAGACGATAAAAAGCATGGCATCCCCCAGCAGCGTGATTGCTGTAATCAGGGCAATCCCGATAACTTTTCCTTTATCACTCATGCAAATTGCCCGCTAAGATTAAATGACAGCGACCTTTTTTCATCATCCGTCCCTCCTGCCTTTCTTTTAACATTTCTGCTTCTTATATGTTTAACTTATATTCCAATATATCATAAGTTCCAAAAAAATTTCTTTGTAAATTTATTATTTTTAGAAAAGCCTCGTTTCGTTTTATCGAAGCCTATTTTTCAGAAAGATTTCTATATTTTATTGACAACTAACTGTAACACTGTTATGGTTATACACATAAGTATATAACCATAACACAGTATGACTTAACTATTAATTTATAAAGGAGAATGTATATGGCTTATCCCATTGAAGTACGCCATTTAACGGTACATTATAAGAAATACAAAGCGTTAGAAGATGTAAGCTTCACGCTGTCTCCAGGGAAAGTTCACGGAATACTGGGAAGAAACGGAGCCGGAAAAACAACCCTGTTAACATATCTTGCTTCTTTCCACAAGGTAAAGCGGGGCACGATTGTCATTGACGGCGAAGACCCTTTTGAAAATGAACGAATTTTGCAGGGAACATCTTTTATTTATGATAAAGATAATACCTATGACTACGATAAAATCGCTAAAATACTCAAGGGTATGCTTTATTTCCGTCCGAATTTTGACGAAGCTTATGCCAAAGATTTAGCAGCTAAGTTTAACATTCCGATGGATAAAAGTGCCGACCAATTATCCAAAGGGCAGTATTCCGCTCTACAGGTTACCATTGGCCTGGCAAGCAGAACGCCGCTCACCATTTTTGATGAAGCCTATCTCGGAATGGATGCGCCGGCAAGAGAGTTATTTTATAAAGAAATCTTATTAGAACAGGAGAGACATCCGCGTACAATTTTATTTTCCACCCACCTTGTTTCCGAAATGGAGTACCTTTTTGATGAAGTGCTTATTATCGATAACGGGAAGGTTTTATTGCAGGAAACAAGTGAGCAGCTTCTGGAAAAAGGCTTCTCTATTACAGGGCCTGAAGAAGATGTCGATTCATTTACAGAAACATTGGAAGTGATTCATGAGAAGTCGCTCGGCGGCACTAAATCTGTAATGGTGTATGGAACGTTGACAGAACAAGAACAGCGGGAAGCGGCTGAGCTTGGCTTAGAGGTTGGTACATTATCTTTAAATAATCTATTTATTCATTTGACAAAGGAAGGTGAGGAAACATGAAACAATCTCAATTAGGCTGGTCTTTATTCGTAGAACAGCTAAAATGGGCAGCTTGGTTTTTTGGTATTATGATTATTTTGACGATTGGAATTACGGCATCAACTCAATGGGGTTTCTTGGATAATCTCGATGTCAGCAATACAACTTCGAATGTATTTTTGTTGATTATCGGATTGCTTTATTCTTATGGTTTTTTAGACTACTACTTTAAATTGGGAATCTCCCGGAAAAAGTTCTTTAAAGCTTCCTTATTCGCGTCCGTGTTGCTTTCCGTTATTTTAGCTTTTGCCATGAGTCTCATGATTGGTTTATTTGAGACACTTGTTCCAGCTTTAGGCTTTACTGTCCCATGGTCAGATTTATTGAGCAGCGGCGGCGTATTATCTTTTATAAAAAGTATAGCCGATTATTCTGTCAGTCATTTTTTCTATCTTTTAATTGGCTGGTTTATGGGGCTTGGTTTTTATCGTTTTCGCTGGAAGATTGGATTATTGTTTATCCTTCTTTCCTTTCCATTTTTCGGCGTATCCGCATTGTTGCAGGATCAGGATGACATTGCACATACGATTAACTTTTTCACCTCTAACTCGCTCATTATCAGTATGGGACCCTATGTTATTTTCTTTATCATGATAGTCATTTTAATTATCTGTAACTACCGTCTGACCAAGGACGCACCAATTCGATTATAAAACCCTGCCAGAAAGGAGGCTATACACACGATGTCTACACAATTTCGAAGTGATAAACCTATCTTTGTTCAAGTTCGTGAACAGATTGAAGACCAGATAGTTAATAATCAGCTAAAGGAAGGTGAACAGGCTCCTTCCACCAATCAGCTGGTTCAATTTTACAAAATTAATCACGCCACCATCTCCAAAGGCGTCACACAGCTTGTAGATGAAGGCATTCTATACAAAAAGCGAGGTGTCGGCATGTTTGTCGCAGAAGGAGCAAAACAAAAACTCGTTCAAAAACGGAAGCAGGCGTTTATGAATGATTACGTTATCGGTTTAGTCCAGGAGGCAGAAAAGCTTCTTATCACTGAGGACGAAATTATTGATTTAATCAAAAAAGCAAGAAAGGGGGATAAAGCATGAGTTATGCCATCGAAGCAAAGGATGTCAGTGTACGTTATAAAAATTTCACCGCCATCGATCAAGTCAGTTTTCAGCTGGAATCGGGAAAAATCCATGGTTTGCTAGGTAGAAACGGAGCGGGAAAAACCTCCTTATTATCGGTTCTATCCGCTTTTCGAAAAACAGATACAGGCAATCTTATCATCGACGGCGAAGACCCTTTTGAAAACCCAAGAATCATGCAGGACACGATTTTCATATTTGATCAGCACAAGGATTTGGAATACAGCTATGATAAGGTTGGGGAAACATTAAAGGAAATGGCTTACTTTCGTCCAAATTTTGATGAAACCCTTGCCCTTCAGTTAGCTGAAAAGTTCAAGCTTCCTTTAAATAAAAAAGTGAATCAGCTGTCAAAAGGAAAAAAATCAGCATTTCAGGCTATTATCGGTTTAGCGTCTAGAGCTCCTCTAACTATTTTTGATGAAGCTTATCTCGGTATGGATGCGCCGACAAGAGAAACTTTTTATAATGAAATTTTAAATGATCAGGAAAAGCATCCAAGAACGATTATCTTTTCAACCCATCTCGTTTCGGAAACCGATTATCTTTTTGATGAGGTGCTGATGATTCATAACGGAAAGGTTTTATTGCAGGATACCAATGAGCAGGTTATTTCCAAAGGATTCTCCATTACTGGTTCATTGGAGCAGGTGGATGATTTCACAAAAGAATTAGAAGTCTTAAACAGTCAGCTCCTTGGCGGAACAAAATCTGTCATGGTATACGGCGAACTCTCTGAACAGCAGAAAAATGCAGCAAATCAAGCCGGGCTGGACATCGGTCCCCTCTCTCTTCATGATTTGTTTGTGCATTTGACAAAGGAGGAAAAGGAATGAGTGCGATTATCTTATCACCTGCAACAATGGCTAGATTCTTATTTATGGAACAATTGAAATGGACCATGTGGTTTCTTTCCTTTATGTTTGTAATTTATATTGTTGTCGTCAGCTTTGCTTCTGGCCCCCATTCCAGTTTTATTGATTTGGTAAACTTTTCTAATGGGTCATCATCTATTTATATGTTCGTCCTTGGCATTCTGACAACATCCTCCTTCTTTTATTATTACATGCAGCAGGGAATAACCAGGAAAAATTTCTTTCTCGGTACGATGTTATCATCTGTTCTGCTCTCTATTGCCATAACGATCACCCTGGTTGTGTCAGGCTTTATCCTTCAATTCATTTCTGGGTGGGCAGGCTGGAATATCCATACACAGGAATTTGATTATACAAGCAGCTTTTCCGCATTCCTTTATGTCTTTGGCAGCCTGGTTATGTTGCACCTTATTTACTTTTTAATCGGCTGGATGATAGGTCTGACTTTCTATCGTTCAGGCTGGCGATATGGACTGCTCTCTATTGCATGCAGCATTCTTATTATCGCAATAGCAGGCATTTTTATAGAGGCCACTCATTTTTCCTTTTTCACAAATATCATCACGGTGCCGACGTTTATAGCGATGCCAGTGAGTATTGTATTAATTGTTCTGCTTCTTGGCGTTAATTATCGTTTGATTAAAGATATCACGATAAAAATATGATTTGGTACCTGTTTAAATACAGCACTAAAAAGAACAGCGCATTTCTTCGATGAAGAACTATGCGCTGCTCTTTTTTCTATTTCAACTGCTGTTCCGCAAAAGAACGATACAGTTCATGTGACTCCAGTAATTCCTGATGTGTTCCTTTCCCGGTAATCTCTCCATTTTCAATAAAGATAATTTGATCCGCATCAATTATCGTTGCTAAACGATGGGCAATCACAAATGTCGTTCTTCCCTCCATTAATCGCTGCAGGGCTTTTTGAACCACCTGCTCCGATTGACTGTCGAGACTTGCCGTTGCTTCATCAAGCAATAAAATCTTCGGATCACGTAAGAAGGCTCTGGCAATATTAATACGCTGGCGTTGTCCGCCGGATAATTTCGTACCGCGCTCGCCGACTTGCGTGTCCATTCCATTTGGCAGCTCTTGAATAAATTGTGCGGCATAAGCCATTTCCGCAACGGCCCAAAGCTTTTCATCAGCAATTTCTTCTGCATCTTCCAGGCCATAGGTTAAATTATCTCGAATCGTACCAGACATCATCGAGCTTTCCTGGGACACATATCCGAGCTGGGAACGCCAGGACGCCAATGAAATATCCTGAATTGATTCGCCGCCAAGCAGGATAGCTCCCTCATTGGGCTTATAATAGCGTTCAATCAGACCAAATACAGTAGTTTTTCCTCCGCCGCTCGGCCCGGCAAATGCCACCATTTCTCCTGGTGCCGCAGAAAATGATAAGTTGTTTAAAACCTGCTCGCCCGCTTCATACGAAAAGCTCACTTCTTCAAATGCCAGCGGAAGCTCGCTAATTTGTTTTGCAGAACCAGGCAATACTTCTTCCTCTTCTTCCCGTAAAATTTCTGAAATTCGTTCCGTAGCACCTTTTGCCTTTTGTAATTCTGTAAAGAACATCGCAAAGGTTGTAATAGGAAAGACAATCTGGAATAAATACAAGAGAAATGCGACAAGCGATCCCGTTGTCATCGTTCCCTGCTCCACGCGAATACCGCCGTAGCCGATAATCATCACGATGACAAGCATCACAACCATATACATAAACGGTGCAATGACTGAGAATATCTTCGCTTCTTTCAAGCCTGTCTGCAATAGCTTAAAAATCCCCTGTAACCCCCGCGTTTCTTCCTTCTGTTCCGCCGTGGAAGATTTCATCAGTTTGATTTCACTGACGGTCTGCTGGATCTCTCCTTGAAAATTAGCTGTTTGATCCTGCAGACTCCGGGATACTTTTGCCATCTTATTCCCAAGCGGCAGCATTACAATCAGCGTAATCGGGACAGCGATAAACATGATCAATGTCATTTTCCAGTCCATAAACAGCAGGATAATGACCGCTCCAATAATGGAAATCAGACCGGAAATAAATTGCGGAAAATGCTGAGAAACCAAATCCTTTACAATTCCCGTGTCATTGATTACACGACTGACGGACTCCCCGCTCGGCTGCTTTTGAAAATAAGAAACCGGCAGGCGAATCAGCTTTTTCCATAATATTTCTCTGAGTCTTGCCACTACTTTTTGCCCGACATAAGCTAGTGCATAAGCTGACAGCCCATCCACCAGCGCATGTACGATAAATACGCCGATGATCAGAACAATAAAGCGCCAGTCTAAATCGGCAATGGAAAATCCGTCCACGAGCTCTCTGGTCAACAGCGGAATGGTCAGCCCTACCAGTGTCGTCAGCACACTTCCAATTAACCCTAAAATTAATACAAGCTTCGGTATCCTAGTAGATAGTAACAGCTTGATAAAATTACTTGATGATTGTTTCGATGCTTTCATTTAATTCTCTCCTTCTTCCTCATCCCATAATGGACCCATATAATCTATTATCATTTGCTGCAGCCAAGCTTCTTCCTCTTCTGTGATTGGTGTCGGGACAAGACGCTCTATCTCTTGAATATACGTATTTATGCGTTCTTCATTCTCTTTGTCCCCCATATCCAAGGAAAAGATATCCGCAAGTTCTTTCAACGAATTCACATCCGTTACCTCCATGATAAAGCGGTAAAAATCATCCAGCATTTGTTGGACTTCAGGATGATTTGCCGGTTTTCCACAATGTTTCCTGACTCGTTTGTAAAATGTCAGTAATCTTTGTTCAAAGAGCATTTTCACCTTCGCTGTCTGCGGAAACATTTTCTTTATAATATCATCCTTAATAATTCCTTTAGCCAGCTCTTCCTGCTTTCTCTCATTTTGCATACTTGCCAGTAAGCTGATGAGAACAGCCTGATCCACTTCTTTTTCATTTTCCAGAAGATGCACCGTGCGCTGGATGGCCTCCAAAGCAATATCAATCTGTTCCCTATCCTTGATCAGCTTCGATTCCTGCAGCCTTAACGTGTCGATAAAGCTTAAATCGAACGTATCTGGCTGCATATGATGCTTGATGTCATCCAAGCTCATCCCTAAAAATTTCATCGTCATGATTTTATGCAGCTGGATCATATCCTCTTTTTCATAAATACGATGACCTCTATATTCATCCCGTTTTGGCTTTAATATATCCTTCTCATCATAATAATGCAGTGTCCGCACAGATACGCCTGTTGATTTAGCAAATTCGCTGATGGAGAATGTTTCGTTTTTCATTTCCGCTCTAATCTCCTCTCACTTGATAGCTCTATCATACCACCTCACGTAACGTCAGGCGCAAGCATAAAATAAAACTTCATTCAGTGGGAATTTTTGCTTTTCTCCCGCTGAATGAACCTGAATGATTCAGGGAGCTAGCTTACCTGATCTCCCGCCTATATAAATTTATTTTTACGCTTTATTTTGAGGCGGGAGTTTTACGGACGATTCTCCGTGATAAATTTTTTATTATAAAGAATTGGCGGGAAAACTGCTCGAGAAGGAAGTTCGTTTTATTTATAATACGCAACTAACGTTAACATAAATCGTTACCCTGCGTTGGTTGTTTCCTTTTCGTTAACGGGTAAAATAGAAGTATACCCAAACGAAAGGGATGCATGAAATGAATAAAATCACTTTATCACGAAATCTTTCTTTTTTAAGAAGAGAAAATAATTACTCTCAAGAAGAATTAGCAGAAAGAATTGGCGTTACCAGACAATCCATTGCGAAATGGGAAAATGGAGAATCTTTACCCGATATTATCAATTGCGATGCGCTTGCCTCTTTATTCGATGTTTCTTTGGACAATTTCATTCATTACGATCAAAAAGACAACGGCTTTCCCATCCCTCCGAAGGGGAAGCATATGTTTAATACAACCCCTTTAGAGAAGGATGGTTATGTCAAATTACCGAAAAAGGCTTTGGATATGGTTCGCATGCAGGAAGGCGACCAGTTTATGGTGTTAGGCGATGAAAATCCAGAAAGTATTGGCATCGCCTTAGTCCCGGCAGACTTTTTTACCACCATGGCAGCTGGCATTTTGAATCGTACAGAGGATACTAAAAAATGACGAAATATATTCTGGAAGCAAAAAATATCTCCAAAGCCTATAACAGCTTTCAAGCATTGGAAAATGTATCAATATCCTTGGAGAAAGGGAAAATCTATGGATTGATTGGTCAAAACGGAGCCGGTAAAACAACATTTATGCGGATTATTACCGGCCTTTCCTTCCCTACTTCAGGAGAGCTATATCTCTTTGGTCAATCCAGCCCAAAAGCATTGCTGAGCGGCCGGAAACAAATGGGGAGTATGATTGAGAACCCGAGTATTCTCGGGCATATGAGCGCAAAAGATAATCTCCGTGTCCACAAAACGATGAAAGGAATAAAAGATGAAAATGCGGAACAGCGTGTGCTCGATATTGTTGGATTAGCGTCCACTGGCAAAAAGAAAGCAAAAGATTTTTCCTTAGGGATGCGCCAGCGCTTAGGCATCGCTATCACATTGCTAGGCAATCCAGAGATATTGATGCTTGATGAGCCGATTAATGGTCTCGATCCAAGCGGCATTGCTGAGGTTAGACAGTTAATAAAGGAACTAGCAATGAAATACCAAATGACGATTCTGCTATCAAGCCATCATTTAGCCGAGCTTCATCAAACTGCGGATGAATTTATTATTGTAAACGAAGGGAAAATCCTGAAAACACTCAGCCATGACAAATTAGACCAACAAATCGATAAGCATCTTCTAATTGCTTGCAACGAACCGGAAAAGTTGCAAAAGGTGCTGAGAGAATCGCTTCATACAGAGAATTTTATCTTGCAGCCTGATCAAAGCATTAAATTATATGACTTCACGGATAAAAAAGAGGAGCTGTCCAAATCCCTGATAGAACATGATATTATCATTACCACTTTTACAACACAGGAAGAAACGTTAGAAAGCTATTACCTCCAATTAATAGGAGGTGTAAGCTGATGCAGCTGTTAAAAGCCGATTTCTTTAAATTAAGCCGGTCGATTTCACCATGGGCACTATTTCTTTTAGCTCTTATCAGTGCCATTATTTTTGCTGCCTGCTCCCATTATGTTGCGACAGACAGCTTAAGCATAGAAACTGCGTCCGGCAGCTTGTCTTTATTTTCCGAAACGCAGATGATGGCATTATTAGGAAGTATTGCAGCAGGAATTTGCCTGACGACTGATTTTGAAAATAAAATCATCGAAAATGCCGTTTCTGGCGGACATAGCAGGAACGCGATTATTATCAATAAAATGATTTCCTTTTTTATTTTAATTGCATTATTATATCTGCCTTACGCTGCCATTACACTTCTCTTTGCTTTTACAGATGCAGCATTCAGCGGCTTTCTCCCCACACCGGCCTTAAACATATTATCTGGAGCAGCAGAACAGATATCAACAGCCGGTTTATTCGGGAAAATCTTATTGATAAACGGCTTATCCCTCTTTATTTTTATCAGCCAGCTGATGGTCAGCATCTTCTTTATGTTCCTGTTTAAAAAGGCTGTTCTTGTTATCACTGCTACGTATATGACAAGCTTGATTCTTGGACCAGTCTCCAGTTTGAATGAAACCATTCATTCCGTAATGGCTTATACTCCTTATGGAATTGATTTATCTCAGCTGACATTTCACATGAGTAGTAAATTTATCGGGGAAAGCTTTCTTATCAGTTTCGTATTTATCCTTGTTTTCTATCTGGCGAGTTTTCTTATCTTTCGGAAAGCAGAAGTAAAATGACGTTACTATTTTATCTGCAATCTTTTCATATTTGTTTTCTAGAAATCCGGACATCTGCTTTGTCCGGATTTTTTAAATGGAGCTTTTTCTATTTTCTGAGTGCTTTTGCAATACTGGAATCTATTAAACACGATGCTTTATCTGCCGGAAACCGAAGTTGATTTCTTCATTCTTTTCTGCACCATTGTTACAATGACTAAATAAGCCACAGGCAATATCCCCGCCAGCCAAACAATGGCATGCCAGCCCGCTTGATTCCAAACAGGGCCTACTGCCGTACTTCCGAATGCTACGCCGATATAATAGGAGACAAGGTATAAGCTGGATGCACTTCCTTTATGGTGTGCTGCCTGCTCAGTTACGAAGGTTGCCGTTAAAGAATGCGCTGTAAAAAAGCCGAGACAGATCACACATAAACCGGCAATGATCCAAGGCAATGAGACAATGCCTGTCATCAAAATACCTGCGGACAGGACAATAATTCCCGCAATACGAACTCTGTTCAATCCTAAAGAGCTGGCAAGCCAGCCGGCAATCGGCGCGCCGACGACTCCAAATCCATATGCCAGAAATGTATACGAAATAGCCTGCGACGAAAGAGAAAATGGCTCTCCTTCCAAATAAAACGGCAAATAAGTCCATACGGAAGTAAACGAAACCTGAAAAATAATTCCCATACCAAAAAACAAGAGCATTACCGGACTTTTGATATGAAAAAGCATCCCTTCAATATCTTTTTGGAACGGAAGATAACTGCGTTCAAAAAATTGCGATTTAGGCAGAAAGAGGATTACTGCTATTGCAATTATCAGCCCTATCCCTGCAAAGATATAAAATATCGTCTGCCAGGCTTGCTCTTCAGCTAAAAAACTCGCCAAAAATCTGCCGACCATTCCTCCAAAGGCATTACTTGCTATGTATAAAGCTGTTGCAATTCCAATACTCGAACGGTCAATTTCTTCATTGATATAAGCAAGTGATGCTGCAGGCAGACCCGCCATAGCAAATCCTTGGATAAATCGCATCAGAATGAAAAAAGTAAAGGAATCAGTCATCGGAATCAATAGAAATGGAATAATCGAAATAATTAAGGAACATTTGATAAGCGGGACCCTGCCGATTCGGTCAGAATAAAACCCAAGAATAATTAACCCGAGAATCAATCCAAATACATTCACAGACAAAGGTAACGTGGCTTCTGACACAGACACATCAAAATCTCTGACAAACAATGGGGCTAACGGCTGCACCACATAAAGACTAGCAAATATAAAAAAAGAAGCCGCAGCTAAGCATAAGGTGATTTTCCAAAAGTAGAAATCTTTTTTATTGTACTTTCGCTTTTCCATTCCATAACACTCCCTATATTTTATTATACTAGGAAAATGGAAATATTCACCCTATTTCAAATGAAATATTTATTGAATATTTTTGTATAAGAAGTGTATTTACAGTCTACTATTATGATGAAGTGGTTTACCCTTGTTTTGAAAAACTTTTCCGTAAAAAATCGCATCTTAAAAGCTGAATTTTTGTCCAACTCTTAACATGCGACCAAATATAATCCTTCTTTTAAACAAAGCTCCCCAGCCATATCGCGGTTACAAAAGCAAGAATAAGCAGTTTCTTCTCATCATTTGTTACTTTTTCTACATCGTCAATATCCATTTTTATCACGAGATAAATTGCATAAGTCAGTAGAATGCCAGCTCCTATTGCTCCAGCCGGCCGTGTAAAAGCTGTCCAAATAAGCAGCAAACCAATCAAGATAAAATAAAGCATGGCAGGCAGTTTAGCACCGCTTGCTCCAAACTTATTCTCTGCCCACACCACAGAGGTTTGCTTCAGGGGCACTGCTTTTCTATCCGCATGCCGGTCTGGAATATGATGAACCATTACCCACGCCATACACCAGATTGCATTGATTATTGCATTTTGCCATGTCCAGGCAGCAACTTGTCCGAGTAAAATCCAAGGAGCAGCGATTCCCAGCATCAGCATAGTTGGGAATAAACTGAGCCATTCTCCTGCAAATGGATAGTAGGCTAACTGAAATGGTTTTAGTGAGTAAGATACTGCTCCCCAGATACCGACCAAGGTTAATACAGCAAATTCCGTAAGACCGAGAAAAGCAAACAGGATAGCCATCAGCAATAAGAATATCGTCATCCAAATACCTAATTGCTTGAGCATTCCTACAGACATTGTGCCTGTCTGCAGCACTCTGCTGCCTCCGGAAAGTACACCGGGGCTGTATTGATCTGTGCCTGATTGATAATCTGCAATATCATTCAAGGTGTGAGTCAGCATGCCATGAATAAATACAGCGCCGATTAGTAATACGGAAGCAACGGTCATCACAGCGCCGGCCGACAAATCCGTATAAAATAAAAGCGGCAATACCGTTGATAAAATAGCTGCTATACTGGAAAAAACAACAGCAACAAGACGTAATAACATAACAATACTTTTTCGGGTGATAGCTGGTTGTGCTGGAATCATTATCATCATCCTTTTATAAGAAATCCGTTGATATTCATTTCCTTTTCTCTTAGCATACTAAACTTTTCTATCTTTTATACTAGTTCACTGCTAATAAAACAGCAACGTATCTTCTCAGGTTTCCCTCCCTAACGGAAATTCAAATTTACTGCGCTGGATGTGCATACCCGAAAATGACTTTTCATAATCAATATATGATGTTTTGCTTTGTACCAGAGCTTGGATAAAGGCGCCAATGGTTTGTATCCAGCTGCCAACAAAATCAATATGTTCTCCCCGCTCCCCTTTTAGTTCAATCATGCCTGACAAACCCTGTAACGCATTT
Source organism: Oceanobacillus oncorhynchi (assembly GCF_000821065.1). Lineage (GTDB taxonomy): Bacteria > Bacillota > Bacilli > Bacillales > Amphibacillaceae > Oceanobacillus > Oceanobacillus oncorhynchi. The sequence continues at coordinate 2,162,232 of NZ_CDGG01000001.1, read as the reverse complement.
CCGATCGATTGAAGCAGTGCTCCATAGATTTCATATAGCGTATCCATAGTTATCTCAGTGGTATCCAATAAATCAGGAAGAGCCATGCTGCTTCCGACAGCTTGAAATAAATTACCTTTGATGGTTACTTTTCTCTTTGTTTCTTCAGTAAATGAAATGACTATCCCGCTAATCACAACGGAGTTTCCAATCGCTTGAACTTGGTTTCCGAATTTGTTTAAAGTGAGCTTTTTTTCACTGTCGGCTGCTAAAGCACTGCCTGTAGCCTGCATGACATTTCCTGCTAAATCCAAATTCGTTTGCAGCGTTTCATTCAGTTTAGAGGAAGGCGTACTGGCTATAGCAGAAAGAAGGGTGCCTATGGCAGCCTCCCACGAACCGAATAACGCTTTCAGATTATTATCCATATTAAACGTCCTGCCTTGGGATTATTTAATAATCTATTCTAATGAACATAATTGGCAACGACAAATAGCAGCTATTTAAGCGGCGCTCCTATCCCCCTTATTTAGGTCCCCGGCTAAATAATTGTCAGCTGTTTAAATCGTAGTCACAAAGCTTCCGAATCATTCACTTGTGCAGTCATCAATAATAAAAAAGAGATGCTGCCGCTTTCTATACATTGTTCCCTGATTAAACATGGCTCGCCTGAAAATTTATTACTCATCCAACTTCTTTAACCGTTCATTTTTCATTCCGTTTTGTTCTGAAATGCATCTAATTTCCTTTCTATTGCAGCCAGTCTTTCCTCCAGCTGCTGGTCCTTCTCATTTTGCTCTTCCGATTCCTGTAAAAATTCATCGATTGCCAAGCTGGCAGCATAGGTGCTGGTAGCATCCCCCAATGTAGCTAACAGACCGCCAATCAAAGCTAATTTTAAGCTATAAGAAACTTGTATATCTTGATCTGAATGGTTAGAATGATTATCCTTTTTTTCATCCATTTCCCCTCAACCTCTCGCTTCAAATCATCTTCCGTTATTTATCGCAGTGTAACTGGCTGGGACTAGGACTGCGGTTACTCGCCCCACCGAAAACCATTGCGATTACTTGCCTCATCGAAGGACTTTTGTAAGGCTTCCACTTTAAGAATAGAAGGAACTGGAAAATTCTAAGTGGGAGACCCAACAGCCAGTAACGGCCCGATTCATTCAGCTAACAACTCTTTATGATGGGGCGGGTAATCGCAACCCCAATCAGTGGGGATGAAAAGAAAACCCCCACTGATTGAAGTTTCACTTTATATTATTCAAACTAGACGTTTATCGTTAACATCCTATCAAGAAAAAACGTCACAGCGATTAAACTGTGACGCAGATTTTCAATTATATTTCCATCACTCCGCCAGTGTTCGCAGAAGTGACAAGTTTAGAATAGCGGCCAAGCCACCCTTTTTTCACTTTTGGCTCAAAGCCTTTCCAATTTGCTTTGCGTTTTTCAAATTCTTCATCCGAAACAAGTAAATTCATTTCACGGTTTTCAAGATCTAATTCAATTATATCTCCATCCTCTACAAAGGCAATTGGACCGCCTTCTGCAGCTTCTGGTGAGATATGGCCGATAGAAATCCCTCTGGATGCGCCGGAGAAACGTCCGTCAGTAATTAAACCAACCTTCGCACCAAGCCCCCGTCCTACAATCTGTGAGGTCGGCGCAAGCATTTCCGGCATTCCCGGTCCGCCTTTAGGGCCTTCATAACGTATTACTACAACATGCCCTTCTTCTACTTTGCCGGATTCAATTCCTTCTAATGCTTCTTCCTGTGAATCAAAGCAGACAGCCGGCCCTTTGAAATACCCGCCTACCTCTGGGTCAATAGCGCCTACTTTGACGATAGAGCCATTTGGAGCCAGATTCCCAAACAATACGGCCAGTCCACCTCGTTCGGAATGCGGGTTATCTAATGTATGAATAACATCTGTGTCCAGAATTTCCGAATCTTGAACGTTTTCCCGGATTGTTTTCGCAGATACACTTAAATTTTCTCCATGAAATGCCCCTGGCTTTTTCAATAATTCATTAATAATTGCACTGATTCCACCCGCTCTGTCAACATCTTCAATATGATAATTTGATGCCGGAGCAACCTTAGCCAAATGCGGCACACGATTTGCGATTTCATTAATACGTTCCAGCGGATAATCTACTTCTGCCTCATGGGCCAAAGCCAATGTGTGCAATACTGTATTCGTCGATCCGCCCATTGCCATATCTAATGCAAAGGCATTATCGATTGCTTCCTTCGTTACGATATCGCGCGGTTTGATATCTTTCTTGATTAATTCCATTAATTGTTTTGCAGAACGTTTTACAAACTCTTTACGTTCTTCTGCAACAGCAAGAATTGTCCCGTTTCCTGGAAGCGCAAGTCCAATTCCTTCTGCCAGACAGTTCATTGAATTCGCTGTAAACATTCCCGAACAAGAGCCGCATGTCGGACATGCATTTTGCTCTAACTCTAGTAATCTTGCTTCATCAATTTTTCCAGCTTGATAGGCTCCTACTCCTTCAAAAACAGAAGTCAGGGAAAGCGGATTACCAGCACTGTCTGTACCAGCCTTCATCGGACCGCCGCTGACAAAAATAGATGGGATATTTACACGAAGAGACCCCATCAGCATCCCCGGTGTAATTTTGTCACAGTTGGGAATACACACCATTCCGTCAAACCAGTGCGCATTTGCCACCGTTTCCACAGAATCGGCAATCAGCTCCCGGCTCGGCAGGGAATATCTCATTCCAATATGCCCCATCGCAATGCCATCATCTACCCCAATCGTATTCATTTCAAATGGTATTCCGCCAGCTTCCCGAATTGCTTCTTTTACAATTTTTCCGAATTCTTGTAAGTGAATATGTCCTGGAACAATGTCTATATAAGAGTTGACCACCAGAATAAATGGTTTTCCTAAGTCTCTTGTTTTTACTCCTGCAGCATGTAGCAGGCTTCGATGCGGTGCACGATCCACACCTTTTTTTATCATATCGCTGCGCAATTCCGCCAATTTCCTTACCTTCTTTCTAAGATTTTTACTAAAAGATTAGAGAATAGCTCTCTTCCCTTGCTTATTCTGGAATGCCTCAGACACATCACTTATCTGAAATAATTTTCAACAAATTAAGTTTACTAACTATTTCAAGCTACTGCTTCTAAAAATGATTGTATCGAAAATAAACATTCTAATTTTTCTTATTTTACTACTTCTGGATAGAAATTTATATACTAAATGACAAATTAAATGAAAATATTAAAAGATTTTGGCAGATTATGTAACAAAATAGCGAAATCTTTACTTTTTATCGCAGTGTAACTGACTGGGACTGCGGTAAAGTAAATATATTCTTTAAAACCTGAATATTCTATCCGGATCAAAATTCAAACAAAATTCTTTATCGTATATTCTATTTCATCTATCCATTTCCGTCTGCCGAAAACAACAAATTGATACCTCTCCCCATTCCTTAAGGTGACTGTTAAGCCATTTGGGATAGGAATAAATAAAAGCTTATTTGCGGTTGCTTCTACCTGCTCAATCTCGTCTAAACCGATTGAGATGACACCGGATTGAATATTTACAGCATGCGGACGATGCGTTAATTCTGTTTCCGATAGAAATAACGTTCCTCCAGCTGCTTCGTACCCTTTCCAAAGGTTCGCCTTTCCTTTTTTGATTATATGTTCTGACATGCTAAACCTCCCATTTTGATTCCTCCATTTATAAAATGCAGGAATTGTATATAACTAAACAATTCCTGCATTCTGAGTAAACTAAACCCTTTCGATTCCCTTTCTTTATCGCTTAAAAAATTTATTAATCAGATAAAATTTTTCGTCTTCTGTTTCGTAATCAACGTCATTCGGTTTCACCTAATAATAAGAGGCACAAACTTCCCCATATAAAAGAGACAATCTTTGGTAAGCGATTGTCTCTTTTATATATAGTGTCAAATAGTGCCTTCCTAAATAACACCCATGAATACTGCAATAATTACTAAAACAATACTTAACCCCCACAACCAAGGAAGAGAATATTTGATATGGCGTCCCATTTCCAAACCTGACAAACCAAGCGCCAGCCAAACTGCAGGAGCAAGCGGACTAACAAAGGTCCCTACGATGTTTCCAATAATCATCGCGTATGCAGTAGATACGGATTCTACGCCAAAGCCTGATGCAATCTGTTCCACAACTGGAAGTATTCCGAAATAATATGCATCTGTACTTGTGAGCAAGTCAAGAGGTACTCCTAGGAAGCCGATAATCAGATGTAAATATGGCCCGACGGCTTCCGGCATGATGGACACACCATCTTCCGCTATAGCATCCATCATTCCTGTCCCTGTTAAAATCCCCAAAAATGTTCCAGCAGCTAAAATAATCGTTGCCATCGTTAAAGCACTTGAGGCATGTGCTTTAATTCTCTCCGTTTGATCATTCATTTTTGGATAATTGATTGGTAATGCAAAACCAAGTCCAATCATAAACGCAAGTCCAGCCGGGATAATCCCAGTTACTAACAGTGCAATAACACCTAATGTAATAATCGTATTTATCCAAAGCAATTTGGGACGCGCGTTCGGATTTTTATTGGGGGAACTTTTCTCCCCGTCAGCGCTATCAATATCTATATTTTCTGCAATATTCTCCAGTGCTGCAGCAGCCTCCATTTTCCCAAAGCGCCGTTCAATTCTCTTTTTTTCCCTAAATCCAAGAAATATAGCTATACCAATCATTAATACCATTCCAATGATTTGTACTGGTATAAGAGGATACCATAATTCCGTAATATTCATACCTAAAACAGAAGCAGAACGCCCTAAAGGCCCTCCCCACGGAACCATGTTCATGATGGCTGCACTTCCTGCAATCAAAAGAAGCAGCAAATATGGATTCATGTTCAAACGTTTATATAGCGGAAGCAGTGCGGGAATCGTAATGAGAAATGTCGACGCTCCAGAACCATCCAACTGTGCAACAGCTGCAATAAATACAGTAGCTACACTAACGGCAATAACATTCCCGCGGGAAATCGCAACCATTTTATTAATTAATGGATCAAATAATCCAGCATCCGACATCACCCCGAAGAAAAGAATTGCAAAAATGAACATAACAGCAACGTCGATTACAGTAGCAATTCCTTCATTAAAAAATTCTCCAATTTCTCCTAAACCAAAACCTGCAATAAATGCACCTAAAATAGGTATTAATACCATCGCAATAATCGGCTGAACCTTACCTCGAATCAATAAAATAACAATTGCCAGTATTGTTAAAAATCCTATTAAGCTTAACATCCCTATCTCCCCTTATTTCATACTATTGATTATCTCTCGTAATTACTAGCTAGTTACGCCCTTTTTTGAAAGCGTTAACAAATTTTTCGATTAATAAATAAAATAGCATGAAAAAAAAGAAGGCGGAACCTTCTTCTCATAAGTTGTTTATTTGTTATATTATTCATTTTGTTCATAAGTTTCACGAAGTATATATTCTCGTTCTGGTCTGCCGACAGTACCGTATTTTAATGTTGTTTGGACCTCTTTCGCAGATACCAGGTATTCCAAATAACGGCGTGCCGTAGACCTGCTCGTTCCAATTTTACTGCTCAGTTCCACGGCAGTAATCCCTTTCCCTTGATCTGCTTCCAAAAGTTGTTTGATATCATTCAACGTAATCGGATCAATTCCTTTAGGCAAAGTCGTATTAATGCTGTTCAAATTAGATGGATAGCTGGCGTCTGCAGCACCTGTAAAAGCGTCAATTTCCATTTGTCCTAACGTCTCTTTAGCAGAAAAAAATTTCCGATATTGCTTATACCGCTCCAAGGACTGCGCAAAACGCTCCGCATCGACAGGTTTTACAATATAATCAAAAGCACCTCCCCTTAGCGCTTCTTCAATGGTTACTGTCTCATTAGCAGCAGTAACAGGAATCAAATCAATTTCATGATAGAGATGACGTATTTGCCAAAGCAGATTCAATCCTTTTACATCAGGAATGTATATATCAAGCAGAATCAGCTGTGGAAGAGACGTACACTTTTTAAGAAAAGCAAGCGCCTCTTCTCCTGTTTTCACTACTTCCTGGACCATATATCCTTCTACCCTCTCTACATATCTCCGGTTGATTTCAGCAATTCGAAAATCGTCTTCAATAATAAGAACCTGTATGCTGTCCTTCATCCGAGTCGCCCCCATTTTTAGGTATAATCATTACAAAACAGGCACCGCCCATTTCTCCTTCTTCCAGCATGATTTGACCGCCTTGCTTTTGGACGGCATGCTGTGTCAACGCTAATCCTATTCCACGATTTTTCTCTCCTTTTGTGGAATACCCCTGTTCAAAGATATGGGCAGCTGCCTCCTCTGATATACCCTGACCAGAATCATCCACCTCTACCACAATATCGTCCCCAATATCTGTGAAAAAAAGATTAATCTGCCGCTCCTTCTCCTGATTACCTTTTACGGCTTCCAGCGCATTTTCAAGCATATTTCCAATTCCAGTAATTAATGTCTCCTGTTTATCCCCGCCGTAAACATGATTGAGTTGACTGTCCGGGTGGATGGAAATAGTCACCCCAAGCTCATTCGCCTGATTGATTTTCCCTTGTAAAAGTCCCTGAACTACCGGATCGGCTGCATGCTTCGTTAAGATTTGCGATTGCTTCTCTTGAATATTTCTTTTCTTTTTAATAAAATCGATGGCTTCTTCTCGCTCCCCTAATTGAAGCAAGCCGAGAATGGTATATAAACTATTGGAAAATTCATGTGTTTGAGCACGCTGGGCATTTGCATACTGTTTAATTTGCTGAAGCTCCTGCGTCACATGCTCTATTTCCGTTTTTTTCCGGAAAGTAGAAACCGCCCCAGCTATTTTCCCTTCCATATAGACAGGTACTTGATTTACTAAAACAATGGATTCACCAAATATCATTTCTTTGTCGTACTGGCTCTTCCCGCTTTTCAATACTTCAAATAAACCCGTATTGGGAATGAATTGATCAATTGATTTCCCAGAAACATGCTCAAACTGCTGATCCTCACGAAACAGGATTTGTTTTGCTGCTTTGTTTATCATCGTTATCATTCCATTATGATCAACCGCTATCATTCCTTCATGTGTGGATTGCAATATTGCTTCCTTTTGCAAAAGTAAATAAGAAATATCTTTTGGCTCCATATTGAATAATAGCTTTTTGATATGATGGGCAATAAAAATGGCACCTGCAATACCTAATACAACAATTCCTATCATGGTAAGCCACAGGGACTTGCTCTGATTCGCTATAATGCTTTGGACATCCTCATTTAGAAAGCCTACGGATACTACGCCGATGATATTCCCTGTCTCATCTCTTACTGGCACTTTTCCGCGAATAGACAATCCAAGTGATCCCTCGCTCTGAGATACATAAGCTTCTCCTTCTTGTAAAGCACGAGCATTATCTCCGCCAATCATTTTTTCCCCGATTCTTCCTGGGTCTGGATGGGAATAGCGGATTCCTTCCTTATTTCCCACAACAATAAATTCAGCAGCCGTTTCTTCCTGAATCGGAGCAACAATTTCCTGAATGACTGAAGCAGGATGATTTAACTCGAAGGCCGAACTGATTTCTGGTATATTAGCGACACTTTGAGCTACGCTTAGCGCACGTTTCCCAACCTGGTCTTCAATGGTGTTAGAAATAAACGAGTGGAGAAACCAAGTAAGAAGAATAAAAATACCCAAAATCAACAGGCTAATCAGAATAATCATTTTGCTTTTTAAACTCAATGTTGCTTTAGGTTCCAAATTTCTCTTATTATTTGGCTTATGAAAATGAAACATATTGTTGATCTCCTCGTTATGTAAAGCTTGCAGGAAAGATTGTGTATAGGCAGCTTTAACCAAATCTCCCTGTCTCAAGCTTTTCTAATTATCTCTGCCATTCTATTATAAGGGGAAAGAGATAAGTATGTCACTTTTTCGATAAACATACTAGCCTTGTATAATCCCCATTGCATTTATCTGATCATTGATTGTAAGTCCTTATCTCTAACTTCTTCCACAGAGTGTCCTTGACTATTTTTTCAAGGCGGCAGATGTCCTTTTCCTATGGTTTTCTCTTTCTTGACAGTACACATCATTTCGAATGCATATTGATTTCCTTTTTCACATTCTATTATTTTGCAAATAAAAAAAGTAACCCCTTACGGCAATCGAGTTAAAGAGGTTACTTTCCATTAAATTATCATTATATACCGGATTTAAACGTTGTATGAATTTTCTGCAGACATGATTTTTCTATCTATTATCCTTCTATATCACGTCGCTTATACCCCCATGCACCAATAAATATCAATAATACACCTATTCCAGAGAGAATCAATAGAGAGGCATAAGACAGTTCCTCACTGGGGTAAACTGGAACATGTTCATAGACCGATAGATTTATTACCCAATCCGGAAGCTCTAAAATATCTCCTAAATAGATGACGATAAACCCGTAAACGAGGAAGAGCCACACAAGTGAAGTTGCTCTGGGAAGCCAGCCGATTAATAAAACAGCCAAGCCTAACACAAGCAGAACCGCTGGAATATACACAACGGAAGCTCCCATGACATCTCCAAGAGGCATCATGTCCTCACTGATAACCGTTCCCACACTCCATAATGCAAACGCCTGTAATATCGGCAGCAGAATCGCAATTAGAATAGCCGGAACAAGATAAGCCCTCAGCAGCTGCATCCGTGACACTGCCCTGCTGAATACAAGTTCTGTCCGATTGGATTTTTCTTCTCCGCGCAGCCTCAAAAAACTGATAATTACCGGCGCCGTAATAAATAATGTCATGATAGCCATCAATAAAACAATAAATTGCTCCATGACATTTCCTTCGCCTGTTAAAAAGGCTTGCATCGCTTCATTCTCTAAAAAGAAGGCTTCTAAATCTCCTAATATAAGCGCAAAAACAATATGAAGCAGCAAGATGCCAATCGTCCATATGAAAATCATTGTTTTCTGTAAGCGGATGACCAGCCCGACCTTTGTTTTTAAAAAGGCAGAAGCACGCACTGAACCTGCCCGTTCAGGTAATAACCCATCCCCTATATCACGTTTTGCCTGCAGTATAAATGCTATAATACCTAGTCCCAGACTGCTTACCAGCAATAAACCGATTGGAAAGATGTTATTGTCCACAAAAACATACGCTCTTGATAACCAGCCAAGCGGACTGATCCAAGATAAAAACGCCGCTTCCACATCCCCGACAGCTCGTAAAATATAGAAGAAAAACAACGCACCAAACCCCAAAATACTAGTTCCTCTTGAAGTGACCGAAAAATGAGCAAAGAATGCTGTCATAGTACCAAACAGCAGTCCAAAGCTCCCCAAAAGACTGCTATAAAGGACAACTCCAGAAAATCCAAAGCCGTCTATCTGCATAAAGCCCATTGCTGTCGCAAGCAGGATAACGAATAAAACATTCGCAGACAGCATGACCATAAAGGAAGCCGTTAGATAGCTTAAACGTCCGACAGATCGAGATTGAACAAGCTCTAAGATGCCATTCTCCTCATCATCCCTTGTCAGCTTCGACATGAGTAAAATATTCATAATAGCCACCGCAATGGCAGAAAATAATAGCATCTCCAGCGCAAATAAGCTGCCAATCTTCTGGTAATGATCATACCCTATTCCAAGCATGGCAATCATGGCCGGATTTTCCATCGTCATGGAATAAGCTTCTCTGGATGCCTGATCAGGATACAGGTCTGGGTACGCATAAGCTACAGAGCAGCTTACCAGAACAAGTCCAGACAGCCACAGCAGCAGCCGCAGTCGATGCTGTCTCATTAAAATAGGGAACAATATCCCCGTTCCTTTGATATGTTTTCTCATCACGCATTCTCCTCGCTGCTTCGTCCCTCGTAATGACGCATAAATAAATCTTCCAGCGTCGGCGGAGTGCTTTCTAGTTTCCGTACGCCATATTTATTTAAATAGTTGATAATCTCCTCCATATGATCTGTATCTGCCTGAAAAGTAATTTGTCCTTCTGCTTCTTCTAACTGGTGTACACCGGACAGATTTGCGAATCCTTCTGGAATTTCTCTGGTTTCTACCTGCATCTGCATTCTTGTTAAATGACGCAAATCATCCAGTGTACCTCTTTCAATGATTTTTCCTTTGCGAATAATTGCAACACGATCACAAAGCTTCTCGACCTCCGATAAAATATGACTGGATAAAAGTACTGTCTTCCCTGCTTCTTTCATTTCTCTTACACCCTGCTGAAAAATATGCTCCATCAGAGGGTCAAGTCCCGAGGTCGGCTCATCCAGGATAAATAAATCAGCTTCTGAAGCAAAGGCAGCTATCAGAGCAATTTTTTGCCGGTTTCCCTTCGAATAAGACCTTGCTTTCTTCGTCGGGTCAAACTGAAATCGTTCTACCCATTCATCACGTTTTTTCTCAGAATAGCTCCCGTTCATTTTCAGTAAAACATCAATCACTTCTCCGCCCGTTAAATTGGGCCATACATACACATCTCCCGGTACATAGGCACAGCGTTTATGAATATCTGCAGCGTCCTTCCATGCATCCTTCCCAAATAAGGTTGCGCGCCCCTCTGTTGCCTTTAACATTCCTAATAAAATACGTATCGTTGTTGACTTCCCCGCTCCATTCGGTCCGATAAATCCATAAATTTCTCCTTCTCTTAATTCCATTGACACGTGATCCAGTGCTTGAAAATCACCAAATCGTTTTGATACCCGGTCCAGCTGCAGTACAGTCATAAGAAATCCTCCCCTGAAAGTTTTGAAATATTTAACCTGATATATTTCATAATATAGATAAAATAATTTTACGTCAATAAGTTTTGAAATATTATTATATTTATATTTCATTTCTAAATGTGATATGATAAAGTAAAACCTTATTCAGTGAGGGCTTTTCGACACACAGCTCTATACGATGGGACGAGTAATCGCAATGGTTTTCGGTGGGGCGAGTAACCGCAGTCCCAGTCCCATCCAGTTACACTGTGATAATTACGGGGGTGACAGGCTATGGATGGATTTGAACGCAGAACATCAATCAAAAAAGAAAAGATTTTAAATACAAGCGCAGCATTATTTAAAAAAAATGGCATCAAAAAGGTTTCCATCTCAAAGATTGCAAAGGAAGCAAATGTGTCGCAGGTAACCATTTATAATTATTTTGATAGCAAGGAAAAATTATTGCATGAAGTGCTTGTCTACTATACGAATCAAATGTGGGAAATATATCATAAACTCATTGAAAAGCCGATATCGTATGAAGAGAAGATGAAGCAGCTTATCTTCTCTGAAGCACAAATCGTAAATGATGTACACGAAGAATTTTCCAATTATATGATGGAGCAATATAAAATACCAGGTAATTTTATCGAGCGTCTCTACCAGGAAAAGGCACTTCCAGCAATGATGCAGCTCGTTCAACAGGGCAGGGATGAAGGTTTTATTGATCCTGCTATCAGCGATACAGCTATCTTCGTCTACCTTCAGATGTTTAGCGATTATTTACAAAAAGGAGATGCCATCGAACAGCTCGTTCCGCTGACAGAAGAATTAATGAAGTTGTTTTTCTACGGAATTGCAGGAAAAAATGATAATTAAAAAACCTGGCTGTTAGATAAAAAAATCCAACAGCCAGGTTTTATTTTATTTTTTTACTTTCGAGACAATAATCATAATAACTGCGACAATAACTGCCGGCAAAAGCCAGCCCAAACCTTCTGCATAAAGCGGAAGAGTATCGCCTAGTGTCTCAATAAGCGTATCTAACCATCCAGGCAGCTCTAATTCTAATGACTGATAAAGCGCTACAAGACCGTCTATGATACTAAATATGAACGTAACTGCAATAGTCGGGATGTAGACAAGACGTGAATGGTTGAAAAACGGTGATACGAACGTCAGCAAAACTAATACCATTGCCAGCGGATATAAGAACATAAGTACCGGCGTAGAAAAAGCAATAATATTTTCTAAACCAAAGTTAGCTATGACAAAAGTTAAAATGGAAAAGAAGAATACCCATGGCTTATAAGCAATCGCCGGAAACAAGGTATGGAAATACTCTGCATTTGCTGTAATCAGACCAATAGCAGTGGTCAAACAAGCTAATATAATAATAGCAGCCAGCAAAATCGTTCCAAATGTACCGAAGTAATACGCTGCAGCACCGCTTAACACAGGCCCTCCATTTTCCAATACACCTAATTCTGTCACACTTGTTGCACCCAGGTAAGAGATTCCTACATAGATGATAACCAGCAGTGCTGTCGAAGTTAAGCCTATCTTCGTCACCGCAGAGAGAATTTGATTATTATCTGTAATTCCAAACCCTTTGATAACATTAATAATAATAATCCCAAATACCAGTGCTGCCAAAGCATCCATCGTATTATAACCTTCTAAAAATCCGATAAAAAAGGCGGAAGTCTGGTATGCTTCCTCTGGAGCCTGAATCGTCCCCATCGGATTAAAGAGGGCAACTGCCAATAAAACAAGCAGTAAAACAACCAACACTGGCGCTAAAAATTTCCCAATATTATCAACAATTTTAGATGGAAATAACGAGACAAGCAGGGCAATTAAGAAAAAGACTCCGGTAAAAATCAAGAGAACCGTTGATTGAGATCCTTCGCTTACATATGGACCAATACCAACCTCATAAGCCACTGTTCCTGTTCTTGGAGCTGCAAAGAATGGTCCGATTGTTAAGTAAAGTAACGCCGTAAACCCAAGACCATAAACAGGATGGACACGGCTGGCAAGCTCCTGCAGATTATTTTTTCCAGAGAAGCCCATTGCCATAATACCCAGAAAAGGCAACCCTACTCCAGTGATTAAAAAGCCAATCGTAGCCGGGGTAATATTATCTCCTGATAATTGTCCGAGCTGTGCCGGGAAAATCAGGTTCCCCGCTCCAAAAAATAAAGCAAATAACATAAATGCAATTGCTAAATAATTTCCTATACGCAGTTTGGTATTCATTTTTATTCCTCCTACCTCCAAACCAAATAATTCTTGGAATTATCTAATTATTTAACATAATTTGACACGATTTCTATCTTACTACTTTCACATATGAAATGCAACGGAAAAAGGGATGAATAAGAGACACGGAAAAAATTCCCATCCTGCCTTGTTTTGCTGTTTTCTCATATTTTTTATAGACAATCGCACTGCAAACTTATACTATTAGATGTAATTATAAAATTCACAAACTAGTATAAAGAGGTCGATAGATGATGAAGTTATCCCGTCGTGTAGAAAAGCTTCCTGCTCAATTTTTTGCATCCCTTGCCGGCAAAGTCGCTGCAGCCCTGGAAGAAGGAAGAGATATTATCAATCTCGGACAAGGCAACCCGGATCAGCCGACACCGCCGCATATTATCCGTACACTTCAGGAAAGCGCCGAAAATCCGGCTGCCCATAAATATTCCCCTTTCCGCGGTACCGATGAATTAAAAGGGGCTGCAGCACAGTTTTATAAAAGAGAATATAATGTCGATTTAGATCCTGCTTCAGAAATTGCTATTTTGTTCGGAAGTAAAATTGGCTTGGCAGAACTCCCTTTAGCTGTTATGGATGAAGGCGAATTAATGCTCTTGCCAGACCCTGGATATCCAGATTATTTGTCCAGTGTTTCATTAGCAGACGTTACTTATGACACGTTTCCATTATTAGAGGAAAACAATTTTTTACCAGATTATGCTGCCCTGACGCCGGAACAAAAGAAACTTGCCAAGCTATTATATCTCAACTATCCAAACAACCCGACCGGAGGTGTCGCAACGAAAGAATTTTTTGAAGATACCGTTGCGTTAGCGAAGGAAAATGATATCGGTGTTGTTCATGATTTCGCTTATGGAGCCATCGGTTTCGACGGCTATCAGCCAATAAGCTTCCTACAGACAAAAGGAGCGAAAGATGTCGGCGTTGAGCTGTACACCCTTTCCAAAACCTATAATATGGCCGGCTGGCGAGTCGGTTTTGCTGCTGGCAACAAAGATATGATCGAAGCGATTAATATTCTGCAGGACCATTTATTTGTCAGTCTTTTCCCAGCTATTCAAAAGGCAGCTGCGGAAGCATTATTAGGGGACCAAAGCTGTGTCACCTCGCTTGTGGAACGCTATGAACAGCGCAGAGATGTTCTCATAGAAGAATGCAGACGTATCGGCTGGGAAGTCACTGCACCGAAAGGCTCTTTCTTTGCCTGGCTCCCTGTACCAGCGGCATTTACAAGTGAAACATTTGCTGATTATTTATTACAAGAGGCGGATGTAGCCGTTGCAGCCGGGAATGGTTTCGGAAAGAATGGAGAAGGTTATATACGCGTCGGATTACTCGTAGAAGAGAATCGTATTCGCGAAGCTATTCGACGTATTGAGAAACTGCAGCTGTTTCAAAAATAAATATTGACGAAACTTGTAAAATAAGATACTTTTAAAGAATACAATTCAATTACTACCACACCTCTTATCCAGAGCAGCTGAGGGACTGGCCCGTTGAAGCTCGGCAACCTTAAAAAAAGGTGCTAATTCCAGCAAGACACCCGTCTTGAAAGATGAGAGCAGAAAATAAGATTACATTTTCGAGCCTCTCTTACCCTAGAGAGGCTCTTTTTTAGAAATTGTATCGATTCTGACAAGACAGCTGCAAACAATATTACCTATCAACTGCAGCATAATGATAGAAAGGCAGGAAAAACAGCAGATGATCAAATTAGAGAATGTCACAAAAGTTTTCCCCTCCAAAAAAGGAAAGGATGTTACTGCACTGGACGATGTGTCGATTTCTGTCAATAAAGGAGAAATCCATGGCGTAATCGGCTACAGCGGTGCAGGAAAAAGTACATTAATTCGCTGTGTCAATTTACTGGAGTCTCCTTCGAAAGGAAAGGTTTGGATTGATGGAACCGACTTAACGAAGCTGTCAAAAGAAAAGCTCCGGCAAACAAGACAAAAGGTCGGCATGATTTTTCAGCATTTTAATTTATTAAGGACTGCCAGTGTCTATGATAACATTGCGATTCCATTAAAATTACTCGGCGTACCGAAGGCAGAGGTTAAGGAAAGAGTCATGAAATACTTAGATATTGTCGATTTATCTGAGAAAAAAGATGCTTATCCTTCCCAGCTTTCCGGCGGTCAAAAGCAGCGTGTCGCTATTGCCAGGGCGCTGTCACAGGAGCCACAGGTCCTCCTGAGCGATGAGGCAACCAGCGCACTCGATCCAGAAACGACAAATTCCATTCTCGAACTATTATTAAAAATTAATGCAGAGCTTGGGATCACAATACTATTAATCACGCACGAAATGAACGTTATCCAAAAAATATGCGATTATGTCTATGTTATTGAAAATGGAAACCTCATTGAACAAGGTTCGACGATAGAACTATTTACAAAACCTAAACAGCCGACGACTAAAAAGTTCTTAAATACCATTTCACAACGAAAATTATCGGATCGTTTAATTGATGAATTGAATTTAGAAGGCAAAGTAATTCGTTTAACCTTCCTTGGTGAAAATACAGGTCAGCCGCTGTTGTCTAAGGTAACACAGCAATTTTATGTAGAGCCGAATATTCTGACTGCCAATATTATCGAATTAAAAAATGGCATTGTCGGCAACCTTGTCGTTCATTTGATTGGCAGTGAGCATCAAGTAGAACATTCTCTCTCCTTCTTAAAAGAACAAGGCGTAGAAGTAGAAGAATTGGGGGTGAATTAACATGCAGGCATTTATTGATCAATGGGGTTCAGAGTTTTATGATGCCATAATAGAAACTCTTCAAATGGTTTTAATCTCTTTGTTTTTCGCTGTTATTATCGGCGTTATTTTAGCTATTCTATTAGTTTTGACACGTCCGGGACAACCCTTGCAAAATAAGTTTGTTTATCAGTCTTTAAACCTGCTGATTAACGTCATCCGGTCCATTCCATTTATTATTCTTTTATTCTTTATGCTTCCTTTCACCAAATTGATTGTAGGTGTAACCATTGGTGTAAAAGGAGTTATTGTGCCGCTCGTTGTCAATGCAGCTCCTTATATCGCCAGACTGATTGAATCCTCCCTGTTAGAGGTCAACCAAGGTGTTATCGAAGCATATCGAGCGATGGGAGTAAAGACACATCAAATTATTTGGAATGTGATGCTGCGTGAAGCGAGACCAGCCATTGTTCTTGCATTAACCATCGCAACAATCAGCCTTATCGGGGCAACTGCTATGGCCGGATTAGTCGGCGCTGGAGGCCTGGGTGACTTAGCTTACCGATTTGGACACTTGCGTTATGAAACAGACGTCATGTACGTTACGGTTATTATGCTCGTTATTATCGTTCAAGGTCTTCAGTCTCTTGGAAACCGACTCGCCGAACGATTGAAAAAAGATTAATTGGAGGAAAAAATATGACAACCTCATCCAAGAAAGGCTCTTTCTTAGAGCATATAACCATACAAGATTCCTTTCCAATTGGCACTGCACAGCTTGAAGCTGCAGCAAAGCATGCCCTGCCGGCAGAAGTATTTGGCCACATCCGCTCTGGTGCCGGCGGGGAAGAAACGTTAAGAAAAAACAGAGAAGCCTTTGAGAAATATTCGATTATTCCCAGGTTTTTACGTAATGTCTCCGAAGTAGACACATCTATACGTATTTTAGGAAAAGAATATGCTTCCCCATTAATGGTCGCTCCGATAGGACATTTAAAAATGGTTCATGAAGAACCTGACTTTGCCATTGCAAATGTTGCGGCTTCGATGAATATTCCATACATTCAAAGCACTGTTACAGCAAGATCTATCGAAGAAGTCTCGGAAGCTGTTCCTCATGGACCAAAATGGTTTCAATTATACTGGTCCAATAATGATGCTATTTCCTACAGTATGGCAGAACGCGCAGAAAAAGCCGGATATGAAGCGATAGTGGTCACCGTGGATACTATGATTCTCGGGTGGCGTGAAGATGATATGAGGCATCAGTACTCCCCATTGAAAAAAGGGTATGGAAAAGCAAACTATGTCCAGGATCCTGCATTTCAAGAAGGCTTAAAGGATGGACAGGATGAAGTTGAATCAATTATTGAAAACCTTCATCACCCATCCCTTCATTGGGACAATATAACGGCATTACGTCAACGTACGAAGCTGCCAATTTTTCTAAAAGGCATCCTTCATCCTGAAGATGCAAAACAAGCAATAAAAGCCGGAATAGACGGGATTATTGTCTCCAATCATGGCGGCAGACAAATGGACGGAATCATACCAAGTCTGGAAGCATTACCAGCTATACGCGAAGCTGTTGGTCCAGATTTCCCCTTGCTGCTTGATAGCGGCATCCGCCGGGGAGCAGATGTCATCAAAGCCCTGGCGCTTGGCGCAGATGCGATTTTATTTGGGCGTCCGTATACCTACGCGCTTGCACTTCAGGGAGAAGCAGGCGTTCAGAAGATATTCGCTAACCTTGCGCAAGAAGTTGCTGTATCGATGGCATTATCTGGAGCTAAGACAATAGAAGAAGTAAAGCAGCTCACATTGAAAATTGCTGCTGATAACTAAGTATATATACAGAGCGGCCTCTTGACGGAGACGCTCTTTTCTTTCATCATAATCATATAATATTATGAAAAAGCTATAAGGAGATTTTAAGCATGAGCGTTATTCCCGAAATTTTAGCACATATCGAAACAGCTTACGAGGCGCATAAGCCCGTTTCATTTATTCGTGAAAACTATACAATCAGCGAAGATGAAGCATATCAAGTGCAACATGCGTTTATTAACAAACGTGTTCAGGAGGGTGATTCGGTCGCGGGCTATAAAATCAGTATGACCAGCAAAGAAACACAGGCAATTGCTGATACACACGAGCCTGCCTACGGAACCATTCTGACATCACAAGTGTTACAGGGAGATGCTGAGTATGCCCTATCCCATTTATTCTCTCCCTTGATTGAACCTGAATTGATGTTTTTCATCAATGAAGATATCTCAAACAACGCAGATGTTCAGGAAATCATCGAAAAAACTTCTGTTGCTCCGGGAATTGAAATTCCAGATGCAAGATATATCAACTGGTTCCCGAATTTTTCATTAATGGATTTGCTATCTGACAATACAGCAACAGGCAGAATAGTTACAGGCAGCCCTGTTCCTTCTCCCAGCATAGAAAAGCTCGGTGCAATTGATCTCGATTTAAAATATAATGGAAAAACAACACATACCGGATGCTCTGATGCGGTATTAGATAATCCTGTCAATGCGGTTAAATGGCTTGTGGAGAAATTAGCCAGTCATAACTTGTCTTTGCAAAAAGGCATGGTGGTTTCTTCTGGAACATTTATTTCGCCATTTGAAGCAGAAGCAGGTGAATATCTTGCCAGCTACCGTGATATTGGCAGTGTGAAAATAACCTTGATTTAAGCGTGATATAGAGAATATGGGGTGACTTATGATAAATAGGAAAGAGAATATTATATCAGGGGTTTTATTTATTATTGCAGGGATTTTAATTACTTTTTTCTTAAATACAGCAACTATGATTATTGCACTTTTTTTAATTACTGTACCTGCAATTTACGATTGTTACAAGAAGCCGACACTTGCTAAAATACTTTTTTATATTATTGTATTTGGAGCCTTTTCTGTTTACCTTGTTTTCTATATTTAGAATAAGAAGTAACATCAGGCAGTGGATGGTGTTACTTCTTATTCAAGTCTTAAGTTAAAGATGGGATTGCTATTCATAATCAATCAGAATAGCAATCCATTATTTTTTCTATTATTCAATTTAGCTGCAGAATTCAATGAAAACAGGAAAACTAATTTATTTTGTTAAATAGGAGCTCTCCCATAACGGAAGCGCTGTTCCAATATTGTTCTTTAATGCATTTTGATATACTTTATATGCCCAGGCAACGTCTTCTGTAGGAAGACCTCCAGTCATACAAATAATAACTTCATCTTCTGTATTTCTTCCCGTCTTTTGACCTGAAATAATATCCCCGATATCATCAACCGTGCTGTCATCAAATTCACCGTTATGGATGAGCTCTAATAGTTGACCTGACATCGTCCAATCACGAATGCTGGCTATACCATCAGGATGTGATAATCCATCTTCCAGCCATTTTTTATGCATAGACCATAAATCTGAAACGATTCTTGATTGATTGTAAACTTCTTGAGATAAATCTGCTGCTCCTGTAAGAATGATAAGCGCCCCAGGCTTTATACTTTCCTTCTTTATTTCTGGCTTAATTTTCCCAGATGTAGCAACAGTTACAATATCGGATTGCTGAATACAGTGATCCAAATCATCGACTACTTCAACGAAAAGATTCAATTGCCTTTCCAATTTATCAGCAATTTGTTTTCCTTTTTCTAAATTAATATCAAAAAGGACAATCTTTTCAAGCGTACTAACGGAACTTGCTATTGCTTCGATACAAGACTGATTGATTGCACCGCCTCCAACAGCACCTAAAACTTTTGCGTCTTTCTTAGCAAGATGTTTTGAAATAACTCCAGGCACTGCACCCGTTCGCATAGAACTGATTAAGTTCCCCGCCATGATTGCCAGCGGTGCTCCTGTTTCTTTATCATTAAGTGTAAAAGTATGAATGGAACGCGGCAGTTCTTTATCCATATTTTCAACATTAGAGCCATACCATTTATTACCTATTACATCGAATGCTCCTCCGAGATAGGAAATAAGTGACATAAACCTTCGATCTGGACCTGCTTTTGGTATATTTTCAAATGGCTCCTCTTTATTAAACCAAAGCATTAAACCATGATCATTTCTGTTTGGTCCTCCCAGCATATAATCGCCTTTCCCTATAAGATGAAACATTTCCTCAATGGTGCTGACACATTCTTTCATATCAAGAACACCAGCCTCAATTAATTCTTCTTCCTGTAAGTATAAAAATTCTACCTTCTCACTCACTTTGATCTCTCCTTTGAATTTAATATAATCCATTTTTTATAGTAGGATACTGTTAATATCACGAAACTAATAACTATCGTAATCACGACAAAGAGCCAATGATGCCCATTTAATATAAGCAGCGGTGAAAATGTAATAATTGCGATTTCCACTGGCGCTATTGGTATATACGCCAACCCAAATTCATCTAACGTATTGCTTTTTAATTTTGGGTCAACGATTCTTAATAATGCAATTGCTGTTGCAACAGCCCCCGTAATCCACCCGAATGTAAAAATTCCTTTTTCAAACCAATTTTCCTGGAAATAATACCTTGATAAAACTTTATAAAAAATATAGCTGAGAATGATGCCAAATATAATAAGAATGCTAAATGGCACAATATTATCAGCAACTACCGTCAAGTTGATAGATGCAATGCCAAATGCAACTAGAAAATCAGTTGCATTCCCCCCTATACTGCTCATGATTTTATGATCAACATAATCGTCTGCTTTAATCCATTCTAAAAAATATCTCAGTAATAGACCGACTAAAAAAGCAAGAGAAAATGCTGGAATGGATAAACTTGCATAGAGTGATTCGCCCAGTTGGCTTAGATAATACCCAATTGAAGTAGCAATCAAAACAAGAATCAGATGAAATGCAAAAGGATCAATTAAAATACTTGATACTGTATTTTCTCCTAGTGGATCTCGCTTATCTTTCGGTAATAAACCAGATTTCAATTCATTGGGAAGCTTATCAAAACTGCTAATATAATTTGTATTTCCTTTATTTGCATTAGATTTTATTAATAGCAACCCTATTCCAATCGCTAAGATAGCTCCTATGGTTGCTGAAGTCATTGCTAATGTAGTAGCTTCTTCCCATCCCTGACTCTGGAAGGCTTCTCCTATTGCGGCTGCGGTGCCATGCCCTCCGACAAAACCTGCTGCAAGCAGCAAACCAAATCCATTATGCACATCAAATATCGGTACTAATAACGCTAATGCAAATAATAATCCCCCTCCCCACATAAGAAGCATAATAACCTGAGAATAAGACCATAATCTTCCTACTTTATCAAACATATCTGACCATTTAAATTTTGGTGTTGATAAAGGAAGCGCAGCAAATACTACTGCAATCAATAAAGAAGGATACGTGCTGATTAGTTCTGAAAATGGCAATATATTCAATCCATGGCTTCCTAAAAGCAAACCAAGGATTCCGGCAATAATACTTGCAGGCATAAACGACCGTTGAAATATTCCCACTTTTGCTCTCAGAAAAGTTCCAACCAGCAATAGTGCAGAAATGATACCAAAGTCGATTAAAATATCCCAAACATTAAACTCCATATTGTAACCCCTTTCATGTTGTTTTATAACACTATATCATTAATTTAGGAAAAAATAAACCAAAATATTTAAAAAGGAATTATTTTTCCTTAATTATAATATATTCTCCAAACTGGTATAATTATAATTACAAAGGAGGAATGAACTTTGGACTTAAAAGATAGATTAATAGCTATTCAGAATAATTTACCCCGTCAACAGCAAAGTCTGTGTAAATATGTTATTCAGAATATAGATGATGTATCAACAATGACGATTAATGAATTATCAAAAAACAGCCAGGTAGGGACAACAACCATCCTAAGGTTTATTGATAAAATTGGTTATAAAAAATATCCAGATTTTAAAAAGGACATCATCAAATATGCTTTCAATAATAAAAAAAATACATGGTGGCATTTACAAAAATCATTAGAGGAAATAGACGAATCAGAGAACTCCATGATGAAGGTTGGATATAGCAGCATACAAGATATTGAATCCATGTTAAGAGAGCTTGATTTAAAGCAATATACTCAATTTCTAAACATGCTCCTCCAATCAAAAAAGCTGTACTTTCTAGGCATGAGAACCTCGGTATCCATTGCGCTTTATTTTGAATTGATGCTTCGGGGAATCAGGGACAATATAACACAATTAAGCGGCAACAATGATTTCTTATATGATGAATCTTTAAAATTTCACCAAAATGATTTATTAATTGTAATTGCTTTGTCTCCTTACACAAAACAAAGCGTTGATTTTGTTAAATACTGCCGTAACCATAAAGACATCTCTATCGCTCTGATTACCGATATCGAAACATGTCCTATTATTCCTGATAGTGATGCACACTTAGTAGTCGGACAGAGTAAAAATCGCTACAGTATTATTCCTGCTATTGCTTTAATCGAATCACTCATCATTGACTTAGGAAAAAAAGATCCGGATTCTGTTGCTAAAATTTCAGAATTAAATAAGGTGCATCAAGATAATCATATTACTACAATGTAAATGAGCGGGTTGTGAAAACATCTATATAATATTTTTTGTGTTTAAAACTTAACTCCATTTTTTTATATCGATATTTTTCATAGTATAAAAAAAGAGCGTCATCTGTTAAAGTAAAAAATAAAGCTTATAAACACACTTCAAACAGTAGGTATTTTTGTTTTTCTCCCACTGATTGATTAGTTGAGCGGTTCAGGGAGTTAGCGCCTTTATCTCCTGACTAAATAATTTTATTCACTCTCTTTATTTTAAGGCAGAAGTTTTTGGACGCTCTCTGTAATAAAAGAATTGGTTTTTACTCAAATTAACAATATACAAGCAAAGCAGTACGTAACAGGGGTGTGCGTAAGATGAATGAATGGTACAAACTTGATAATGCGGGGAAAATGTTTCACGCTGTGTCTGAACAGACGAATTCTTCCGTCTTTCGGATGGCTGCGGTAATGAAGGAGCCCGTACAACCTGATGAGCTTCAGCACGCACTCGACGATGTTCTTAAGCGTCTGCCTATGTTTGCTGTAAAGCTCAGCAAAGGCGTGTTCTGGGATTTTCTTGTGGAGAATAAAGAAAAGCTTTTTGTGCATTATGAAAATCAATATCCATGCGCTCCCATTGACCCATTGGAAACAAATGGATTTTTAATGCGCGTTACTTATTATAAAAAAAGAATTGCTGTGGAATTTTTTCATTCTGTAACAGATGGCACTGGCGCTTTAGAATTTATTAAAGCACTTGTTTATCAGTATCTCGTTCATTTAGGGAAAGATGTAAGCTATGCAAGTACATTAATTGATATTCACGATGAACCCAGCTATTACGAAAGCGATGACAGCTATCAGAATTATGTTACGGATGAAAAACCCGAAAAATTTAAAGAAGCACCTTCCTATCAAATTCGCGGCGGAGCAATTGATCAGACAGTTGCCGTCCACGGAAAAATGAGTGCGGAAAAGGTACACCAGCTTGCTAAAGCGCATGGAACGACTATTACTGCGTTTATTTCAGCACTTCTTATTGCAGCTATTTATAAAGAGAGATTGAAATTCCGTGCTTATCAGGAGGAAATAAAAATCGCCATTCCTGTCAATTTAAGAAATCTTTTTCCTTCAAATACACTTCGTAATTTTTTTGGTGTGGTTAATATCGGGATGGCAGTAACGGAGAAAACAACTTTAGAAGAAATCATTACAGAAATATCAAAGCAATTACGGGAAAAAGTACGGAGAGAAAGCTTACAGCAAAGTATTAATGACCGGGTCAAATGGCAGACTAGACTGACAGCAAGGTTCATTCCGCTTCCGTTAAAATACCATGCCATACGTTATGGATATAGAAGCTTTAGTGAGCGTACCAAAGCAATGACGATGACAAACGTCGGAAAAGTACACCTTCCAGAATCAATGAAATCACATATTTCACATATGGAACTCATTTTATATCCAACCAAGAAAAGTCCCATTAATGGTGCGATGATTGCAGTTGGCGATGAACTTGTAATCACATTTTCCAGAATGATTAAAGAAGCGGATATTATTCGTACCTTTTTCAGAGAACTTTCTAAGACATATAACCTGGAGATAGAGGTCTATTCCAATGACAGCAGGTGAAAATAATGCAACATTATTGCAATAATTGCAATACCTATACAAAACAGCAATATTGTCCACTCTGCAAGAATAAGCTTTCTCAGAAATCAGGAGACAATGAATATTACCCTATTTATGAAACCAAAGTCAAACGACGCCGTTTTGCGCAGCGGCTTGTCTTATTTGTTGCTATTTTTATTGTCAGTACCAGTATATTAATTAATTTACTGACTAACCCGGATAAATTATGGTTTTTATATGTGTTAAGCCCAGTACTATACAGTCTGTTAACCATAAATCATACCATTCTTTCCAGAGCGCACATTGGGTCCAAGGTGGTTCTTCAAGTTATTGCACTCTCTGTTATGCTATTTATTTTAGATGCAGCTTCCGGAAGCTCTAAATGGTCCATTCACTATGTTATTCCGTTTCTTGTTACGCTGGCAACGTTACTTGTAACAATCATTGTGCTGCGTAAACCTATGAAGTGGCGTGAATACATCGGTTATATGACTACGATGGTTATTCTCGGCTTCCTTCCTGTTATTCTGTTCTTAAGTTCGTGGTCCACTGTATTATGGCCAAGTGCTGCAACAGCTCTCTATGCTTTGATGACACTGATTGGTATGGTACTGTTTTCGGAAAAAACGATGAAAAATGAAATTGTTCGGCGATTTCATTTTTAGCATAAAGGCACATGCTGTCTCTTCATTTATCAGCATGTGCCTTGTTGTTTTATACTAGTACGTTACAATCTATTTATTCTTATTTCCCAATTCCTGCTGAATAACCTCAAATTGCTGTAGAGTTAAACCCGTCACCTGTAAAATAGCCGTTCGGCTTATCCCCTGCTCTAACATTTTGAGTGCCGTCTGTTTTGCAGATTCCTTTAGTGCGGACTCTGCTTCAAGCCTTTTTCGTTCTGCTTCTTCTTTCTCCGCTTTCATTGTTTTCCTCTGTTCTTTTATTTCTTCTTTCTCCGCCTTTATTTCTTCATTCTCTGCTTTCAGCTCTTCTTTCTCCATTTTCATTTCTTCTCTTTGCTCTTTCATTTCTTCCATTTCCTGCTCTAACAACTCTCTATCCCACTTCTTAGATTGCTCATCTAAAATTTGCTTCAAACGGATTTCATATTCCCGCCGTTCTTCTTCTGTACGGCTTAAATCTTCCCAGACCCGCATCGCAACATTTAACGTTTTATCGACCATCGCAATCTCCTCCAGTTCTTGATAGATATCATTATATAAAGTGAAACTTTGTTCAGTGGGGTTCTTTAGACCCCACTGAACATTTAGTTGAACCAATCGGGCCGTTACTGGCTGTTAGATCTTCCACTTAAAATTTTCATGACTTTTCTATTTTTAATGCCGATTTCGATATTTTGAAAGTAAAGCTGCTGAATCGGGCTTCTTCCTGATTTGGCTAAAATGGCATTGAGAAAGACGACAGTGATATCCTTATTCTTTTCGTTTCCAAATAGTTGTTTAAAAGCATAGTCTACTTTTAAATCCATTAATTGAATATCCGGTATTCGATGCAGTGCTTTGTTAGTCCGCTCTTTTCTTCTTTGATATTTGTTGTATGACCTGGATTCTTCCTGTACATGCAGAGAGGGTGTTTCTGATGAGGAGTATACTTTTCGGAGACATATTCGGGGCATAAAAAACACATCCTTTTATTTTGATAAGGTGAGTTTCTGAGATGGCTATCTAAACAAATCATACAGAACAAATATTCCTCGATCAAGTCCTTATTTATTTAATTTCCACAGATGGAATAGTCTCTTATTAACGTATGTTTCGCTTTCCCAAAGGCAAAACTAGTCATAACAGAATGGAAAAGGAGAAACTAAAAATGATCGCATTGCATACGAATTTGCCGGGTAAGCAAGGAGTTTTCCTAAAATTAAAGCTGTATTTAAAAGAGCTTGGATTTACGATAGCAGAAAATAGTAACTACCACGGATATTTTAATGGGCTGCTTTCCAGTCAGGCAGAGAGAAAACTATATTTGTATCTTCCCTACCGGGTGCTGCAAGAAGAACATAACCAGCCATCTGTTCAAATTGAATTTGGAAATCCTCAAATTATCCATCACGCTGACATTCGGTATTTCGATTCATTTCAAGCTTATCTTCATAAACCAGATTTATATGATTGGAAACTTAAGGGGGAACAGGCTGTGCAGCAGATTATCAACCATATCGATAACAATCTTTAGTTGAACTTTTCTTTTTCATCCAGCATACTTAAAGATAGATTGCATAAGGAGGAGCTTTATGTATCACTTTGTAGAAGAGCAAATTAAAAAGGCAGTGGATGATGGAGAATTCAATAATTTGCCGGGCAAAGGAGAGCGTCTAGATTTGCGGGATGAATTTGCAGGATTGCCCGAAGAAGTGAAACAATCTTTCCGTATTTTAAAACGGGCAGGCTATCTTTCTGACGAGCAGGAAAACCAGAAGCAGTATATATCGCATCACGACTTAATGAAAATAGCAACAGAAGATAAAATGCAGGCGGATTATACAGAGAAGCAGGCTGCATTTCAAACTTTAACCAAAGAACGAAAACTTGATAAAAGCCGTATTTTTCATAGATATGCAAAAAAGATCAGAAATAAACTGTTTCGCTAGAAGAGGGGTCAACCTGCTGTGGTTAATCCCTCTTTCTTTGTTTATATGATGCGCTCCATCTCTTTTAAAAGCTCATAAGCTCCCTCGGATTCGTTTGAACAAACAATCATCGTCTTCTTCTCATACGGATAATGAACCGCCCGGAAATTGACTCCCGGATCATAGCCCATTTGAATATGCTTTATAATGTTTTTATTGTCGTCTAATTCCATATAACCAGCGTAGCCGTAGAAGATGTTTTCTTCTGCATACACACATTCATGCGGCTGACACACCTGCTTCGTCATTTCTTCAGATAACAGCTGAAAGCTCTTCAAAGCCTTCCAGAACTTAGCCATATCAGCTACAGTAACATATGCGCCCCCATCCGGGCCGCCCTTAGCCGGAAGGGAATACATATTTGTTTTCCATTTGCCCTCTGAGTCTTCCATATAACCTAATGCTGTCCGTTCCGGCAAATCATCCATTTCAAAATATCCTGAATCGCTCATGTCTGCCGCTTTAAAAATATGTTCCTCTACAAAAGAAGAAAAACTGCAGCCGGCAACCTGTTCTACAATCAAGCCTAATAAAATATAGCCTGAATTATTATATTGAAAGGAATCACCTGGATGTTTCTGCATCCTTTTATGTTGAAAAAGCGGGAGAAAATCTTTTGGCGACCTGACTTTATACATTGGCAGATACTCCCACAGCTGCTCATAATCATCCATCTCTTCCTCATCAAAATAATCCGGCACACCAGAAGTATGCGTCAGTAAATGGTGAATGGTAATATTCTTATCAAAATAAGGAAACTCCTCCATTACACAATCATGCAGCTTTGTCGCAAAAGTTATTTTTCCCATTTCCACCAGCTTAGCTACAGCAACTGCAGTAAACAATTTGCACCCCGAGGCAATACCAAATCGTGTATCTGTCTGATTCTTTAGTTTCTCAGCTCGATTTCTATAGCCGCTGCTTCCTGTGATGACTTCAGCCTGTTTTTTAGCATAGAACGCTCCTGAAAAATGATATTTCTTTTGCGCTTCCATCAGTTTGTTCCGCTTATTTTCTATATTCATTTTTTGTCCCTCCTGAAATCTTTGTTTAATTATGATTTTAAAAGGGAGTCCGCTAAGATGTTCATACCATATAACGAATCATATGAGTTTCCTCCGTTCGTCTTAAGGTTAAGGTTATTATATACTTATTTTCTGAAGATTTAAAGAGGCGGCTGTTTCTGTTAACTTAACCAGAAGCATTTCTTTCTTGTTAATTCTTGTTTCGTAATAAAGTACAATATGTTGCAGCTCAAAAAATAACCAAATCTATGGTGGTTGAAACCTCATAAATTTGGTTATCTCTTTCATACATGTAATTAAAACAGCCCCAGCTGCTGTGAAGCCAGTCCATCAAATTCAATTCCTAACATCTGCTGCAGCTGCTTCGCGTTTCCAGCTGCATGTCTTCCAGAATTGTTGTTAAACAATACTATAACCTCTTCACATTGCTTTTCTAACCTTTTTACCTCTTCGGCTATCGTTGTTAATTCCTGCTCGTTATATTCATATAAATAACGGACCTTCCGCCAATTCACATTTCCCGAGTAATTCCAGCCGTGGACGTTTCTTCCGTGCAGCCGGATAATGACTTTATCTTTTACTGTCACAACAGGCACAAAAGGAACCGACTTTTCACCAGCCTGCGGTTCATCTGCAACAGTATGAATCCAGCCTTCTTGTTTCATAAATTGCAAGGTTTGCTGCTGAAATCTTTCCTCATACCAGGATTGCTGTCTGAACTCCAAAGCAACAGGAATATCCTTCATTTCCTTTTTACAATAGCGTAAATATTGCACATGCTCGTGTGTACAGTCAAACCACGGCGGGAATTGAAACAGCACAGCTCCCAATTTTCCTGCTTTTTGCAGCGGTACAATCGACTCCCTGAATGCTTGGAACATTTCTGCCTTCGTTTCAAAAGGGTTATCCTTTTCCTCCCGATCATGCCCGGTCATTCCCTGATAGGCTTTCACGATAAATTGAAAATTCTCCGGCGTCTCCCTCGCCCATTTTTCCATATTATGAATCGGCTGTACCGCATAGAAGGAGGAGTCTAATTCTACCGCCGGAAAATGACTGCTGTATTCCTGTAATTTTTCATGCGCTTTTGTATCATCTGCATAAATAGAATCGTGGTCTCCCCATCCCGTTAAGCCAATTTGAATCACTTTAAACACCTCTCTTACATTACTCTCTTACCTTCTTCATTTGATCCCGCCGCACCATATATTTAACAAATGGAATGATGATAATGGATAAAAATAAAATCCGAAACAGCTGAAACGAGGTCACCACCGTTACTTCCGCCTGAATCGAAGCAGCGATAATCCCCATTTGATCTACACCGCCTGGAACTACGCTCAGAAAGCTGGTCGCAAAATCCATAAAATAATGGGCCATCCATTCACTAATTAAAAAAGCCACGCTAATTAATATGACACACGAACCAACCGCATACACAATATGTGATTTCATTTTCCTCAGCTTATCCCGTTCTAATAATAAGCCTACATAAATCCCAATAAACAGCTGGGCAACATGCAGTAAATTTTCAGGCATCCTTGGGACCTGAATAGACAACAGATTGCATATCATGATAAAGAAAACAGGTCCTAATAAGTAGGCGGTAGGTACTTTGATCAGCTTGCAGGCCATTCCCACTATGTAGCATAGAATCAATAAACCAAATAAAATCAATGAATAGCTTTCTGTTGTGTTATCGGGGGCCGCACCACCATTATTACTGGAAACAATAAACGGAACCAATGTAATAATCGCCAGCAGCCGAATGACTTGATAAAACGTCACTACGGTTATATTCAAGGTTTTCTGCTCTTCCGCAAAGACGATTACCTGCTGCAATCCCCCCGGAGCACAACAAGCCATTGCTGTTCCAATATCCAGCCTCGCCCACTTTGAAACTGCAAAACTGACACCAATAAATAAAAGTAAAAAGATAATGTTAATAATAATCATCATTGGAAAATAGTTTACCATATCCTGCAGCGCTTCTAATGTAAAAGCATAACCAATCGTATATCCGGCAATAACCAGTCCGATATTACGAAAAGTTGAATCCCAAACAATTTTCCAGGATGATTTTAATTGGAATAATAGTGTCACGATCATAGATCCAAGCAGCCAAGGCAGGGGCAGGCCAATTACGGTAAAGATAACAGCTCCAAAGAGACCAATTGCAATCGTTCTCAGGAATAAAAATATCATATAATTCCCTTCCTTCTTTCTCTATTATAACGTTTCCACACAAATACGAAAATCGATTATTTCGAATTTGGAAGTAAAATTGAAAAGAAATATAAAAAAGCAGCAGCTTTCCACTTCAAAGCGAAAAGCCGCTACTTTTTCCGGTTATATGCTCTTGTCTTTTTTTGTACTAACAAAATCAACTTATTAGTATATCCGTTTATTTAATAGTAATAACTACATCCTCACTAGCTCGAACTTGCTTCACATCTTGTTTATCTAAAGTTTCGATATCATTCATATTTGTAATTAGCATTGGTGTAACAGTACTTGAAGCTTTTTCGCTTACAACTGCTAAATCTATATCAACAAGGGGATCTCCTTTTTTCACTTTATCTCCTTCCTTCACGCGAACGGTAAATCCTTCTCCATCCAATGCCACTGTTTCTAAGCCAATATGGATTAAAATTTCTGCTCCATTTCCAGCCTTAACTCCTACCGCATGCTTCGTCGGGAATACTTGTACAATGTCTCCGTCAACTGGCGATACCACCTTGCCATTAGATGGTTTAATAGCAATTCCATCGCCCATCATTTGTTCAGAAAACACCGGATCAGGTACTTCCTCTAAAGGAACTATTTCTCCATCAACAGGCGCAAATAATTCTATTTCGTTACTTCCTTTCTTTTTAAAAAGCTTTCCAAGCATAATCTCACCCACCTAAGTTTATATTGATTTTATTTCTTTAAAACAATTTATTATCATGTAAAATATATTTATTCAACGCAAATGCTACACCGTCATTGTTATGATCTTTTGTTACAAAGTCTGCTATTTCTCTAACACTTGGTTGAGCATTCCCCATCGCAATACCCAGCTTAGCCTTTTTAATAAGTTTGACATCATTGAGTGCATCTCCTATTGCCATGACTTCATTCATCTCAATTCCAATTTGTTTACCAACAAATTCAATACCAGTTGCTTTATTTATACCTAAAGGATTTAACTCAATATTCGTTGGCAGTGTATTTGAGACCTCATATAGATTCGTTTCTGTTAAATATTTGCGAAGACGATCGGCTTCTTTCTCTGTGTCCAGCCGAATCCCAAATTTCAACCAGTTTTTATCCATATAATTGACTGGAAACTGATTTTTAAAGAGTTCTTTCGTAGTTAATGCCCAATACCTTAATTTTTTTGTTTCACAAAAGTGAGTAAGTCTTAATAAATGATTGGCAGAAAGAAAGTGCTGGGAAATCACTTCTTTTTCCATATTTAATATTTGTCCCCCATTTGCTGTAACAAAAAAATTATTCAGTTTTAATTCATCCGCGTATGGTTCTACATGGCTAAAAGGCCTGCCTGTGCTCAGAACGATTCTAATTCCCTGGTCTATACAAGCTTTAATAGCGCCTTTATTTGCACTGGATATTTGTTTATTCGTATCTAAAAGTGTTCCATCCATATCAACAGCAACAAGTTTAATCATACTGCATACACTCCTAAAAAGGGACAGTCTTATCTTTCTTCATCAAGCATCCTGTTCTGGTAAATCTTTTTTAATTTTTTCAGAGATACGGAATGCTCTTTTAGCTTGTTCTTCAGCAATAATGTTTCCTGCACCTACATACCTTTCCGGAAGCAGCATACCTTTGATTTCATCCTTAGAAAACATTTGGTTTACATCCTTATCTTCTAATAAAGCATCTACAAATGAACTTCCCTCTGTCTGCACTTGTATCGCTTTGTTGTAAACAACCGTATGTGCTTTATCCTTTCCAAGCTTCTTTGCTAATTCCATCATAATAAATTCACTATTATCTAACCCTTTATTCAGAGAAGCATTTTCCTTCATTTTATTTACATGAACAGAAATCCCTTTCGTCAATTCTTCTGTCCGTAAAACCACTTCTGTAATTAATTCTATTGCTTCTTCCAGTGCAGCATCAAACACCATATACTGGCTGCTATCAGCTTCATAGGGCCTTGCAGCAGCATTTAAACAAAGCTGTGGAAGCGTATAGAGTTTTTGGGCGTTAGCGATAATCCCTTTTGACAGCTTGGGATTAATTTTATGCGGCATCGTGCTGGAACCAATCGTACCACTTTCAAAGCTTTCGGAAACTTCTCCGATTTCTTCAATAGATGTAGAATATACTTCTTCAGCAATTTTATGAAAACCATTTGCTAATAAAGCAAGCGCATGAATATACTCCGTTTTATGACTCGTTATATTTCTTGACGGTACCGGCATGGTATTCATATTTAACAGTTTAGCCACTTCTGATTGCAGTGTTATCCCCTTTTCTCCAAAGGTATTAAATGAACCGACAGCTCCACCCATCATTACTTGAAACGTCCGTTTGGCCGCTTCGGATAATCTCTCTATCGAATCAATCGTCTCACTAATCCACACAGAAACTTTGTATCCGTACGTAATGGGAATGGCATGTCTTCCATGTGTACGTCCAGACATTACTGTATTTTTATGTTTTTCTGCCAATTCTCCTAAATGAGATAAAATATCAGCAAGTACGTTCATTACGCGATCATGTATTTTTGATGTAACTAATAGCTGTGCAGTTTGTTGAATATTTTGCGTTGTAACCCCATAATGCACGTACTTCCCGCTTTCTTCATGACATGCTTTAATGAAAACTTTTAAAAAGGGTACAAAGCCATGTCCAACACTTTCTTTTAATCGTTCCATCTCTTCTAAATCTATATTTTCTATTCGCGCTGCTTCATTAATATTTTTTGCTGCTCTTTGAGGAATGATGCCCAATTCTCCTTGAGCAGTTGCTAAAGCTGCTTCAACGTCCAGCCACGATTGATACTTTTGGTTGGAATCTAATAATTCTCTTATCCCGTAATCATACATTGTTTTTGTTTTGGAATCATATAACGCTCTCATACTTCCTGCTCCCTTATGCTTTATTTTGAATATAGTTTTTCATCCACTGCATTTCTGACAAATTCAACGTGTGGTCCAAATACGACATGAATATGATTTTTTTGAGCCATAAAGGAGCCGGATGAACCAGAATCTTTTAATCTTTCCAGGTCAACTTTTTCATCGTCATATAAGTCTACTCTTAATCGGGTAACACAATTGTCTACATTCTTAATATTTTCTTTTCCGCCAAGTCCTTCAATAACAATTCCCGCAATTTCAGGGTATCGTTTTTCTTTTAATAGACTCACATTTTTAATTTCTGCTTCACGTCCAGGTGTTTTTAAATTCCATTTTGTAATCGCAAACCGGAAAACAAAATAGAATACAATAAAGTTTACGATACCTAAAAGAACAAGCTGGTACCAATTCGTTCCTTCATACAATAAGCCAAATATACCAAAGTCAAATATCGTACCCCGGATGTAGCCGATTGAAATATCTAGAAAGTTTAATGGTAACGCCATAATACCACTTAATATGATATAAACGACAAACAACAAAGGAGCAATAAATAAGAATGAGAACTCAAGCGGTTCCGTTACATTCCCTAAGAATGCTGTTAATACGACTGTCAGAATAGTTCCTTTAGCAATTGTTTTATTTGATGCAAAAGAGGTATGATACATTGCTAAACCGATGGCAGGAATCCTAAACAAGGTAATCAACATCTGACCAGACGCCAAATACTTTACTAAATCAGGCATTAAGCGATCCCATGCTTCATGCGATGGACCTAAATCAAATAAAATCTTATTTGTAGCATTTAAAATACCAATATAATTTTGACCGTCAATCAGGTAAACGCCTCCCGCTTCCGAAAAACGAACAACAGAAGCAAGTACGTGATGGAGTCCAAAAGGAATTAATGCACGATGCGCAAACCAATAAGCGCCGACGCCAAAATGCTGGTTCATAAATATAAATGAAATACTTAATAAAAATTGAGTAAATAATCCCCAGATAACAGGGATAATCAATCCGACTGGAATCATCACCAAAAATGTAATGATTGGAACAGATTTTTTTCCGCCAAAGAAAGCAAATGCCAGCGGTAATTCTAATCTATAGAAGCGATCCGCAATTTTGGCAGCTATTAAACCAGCGATTATCCCTCCAAAAGCATCAATTCGCAAGGTTTGAATTCCTAATACGACGCCTTGTCCTACTTGCGACATCGTTTCGGGATCTTCAGCTAGTGTGCCTGTCACTGTCAGATATACATTCATTACAACAAGCATGGTTAAATAACCTAATACAGAGGCAAATACAGCGATTCCTTTTTCATTCTTCGACATCCCGTATGCGACACCCATAGCAAAGAGAAGCGGTATATTTTCAAAAATAATTGCTGTAATATCCTGCAAACTATGAATAGCTGTTTGGACCACCGTATTATCTAAAAAAGGTAATCTCTCAATCATATAATCCTGTCCTAAAGCTCCACAAATCCCCATAAGCATCCCAACAGGTGCCATTACACCAATCGGTAATAACAAAGATCTTCCAAACTTTTGAATTGTATCTTTAACGTTATTTAATTTCATACCTTCTCTTCCTTCCTTATTTCTTAAACTAAGTGTAGAATTATATCAGGGGTATAACAAGGAAGTTTTTCAATAGAAATCTATTCAAAAAATTACCCCTCATTTTAAAATGGACAGGCCTAATTAACTTTCACCTGTGCTTTTAAAAGAAGAAAGAACCAATATACTTTTTGAAGATACTTCATGAGGAGGAAAGGAACTATGGACTCACTTGATTTAAAATTACTTAATCACCTTCAAGAGCATGGTGAGATTGATTTATCAAATACAAAAGCTTTCAATCGAAGCGAGGGAAGTATTTATAGAAGAATTGATTTAATTAATGCCTATTTAGCCAAGCATCAGCAGCTTGTCCCTAAAAACCACAAGATTCAAAGTAAGATGACGTATAAAGAATATATCCAAATCGTTCAAAATATTCCTTTTTATGAATATGTCCCATCACAAAAGGAGCGATTATCTTTTATTATTGTGCAATCCCTTTTAAAAGAAGTTGTCAATACCTCCAGATTATATCAGCATTTAGGATTAAGTATGAGCACCAAGAAAAAAGATAACCGTCATTTGACAAATCAACTAAAACAAGCAGGGCTTTCCAAAGAAATTGTTCGTAAAAAAGGGATTCGTATTACTGGTCAAGAAACCCTAATTCGTATAGAAGGCACAAAAATTTTAGTCAAACTATTTGAGCTGGATGAGAATAATACGTTATATCTTCGGCAAGCTAATAATCCAATGGAAGTATTAATTTCAGAATACGTTTTAACCGAAACAAATTTTATTCACAGCCAAGTTAAAAATATGATTGAAAATATAATCCATCAACAGAATATAGAATTATCTTATCCTTCTAAGAAGTTTATTTTTCTATATGTAATGATTGCACTTTATAGAAATCATCTAGGTTACTATGAAAATAAAAAAGTTCATACAAGCCTGACCTTCTCGTCACCATTTAAATTGGTTGAGCATTCAACGGAGAATCAGGTTATGAATCATATATTATTCTCTTTGGATACCATGAACAGGGAAAATAACGTATCTATTCAAATCCGGTGGCTGGAAGAAAAAATAATACAATTTGTTTCCGGCATTCAATCAACTATTATTACAGATATATATTCGTACCATGAATTATTCCAAGAAATATACCAGTTCATCTTTAAATGTATACTGCGTTCCGATTATCACTTTGATTTTTATGATAATAAGCTGGATCAAACTGCAGAGAAATTTCCAAATTTATATCATTTAATTGAACAAGATTCATTTATTTCCAATGAGCTTCAATTATCTTCAGATCAGATAGCAACACTCACGCTTATTTTCCGAAAACATATTAATGAAAATAAAATCTTGGGTAGAAACACAAAAAGAATTATCGTTGTTACGAATTCTTCCATCGAAAAAGCAGATTTTTTTGGAGCTTCCCTAAACCATTTTTTAGATATTAAAATTGTTAAAATACTACACATTAACGAATTATATGAATTAGCTAAACTTGATTATGACTACGTTCTTACTTTTTCCAACCGGATTGCTACGCTTATTGAGGAACAAGGATATACATGCCTAAAAGTAAAATTCTATATGAATGATGAGGATATTAATAAGCTGTTGGACATCGGTTTTTCCAGCAGTTCACGCAGAAAAATACTAGCTGATGATATTGTGCCTGCTTTGCAAAAGAAAACAGCTGAGGAAATGAAAGAGTTCTTGATTAAAAACTATCCTTCTCACTTTCTGTAAGAGTAACCTGCATCGCTTATAGAAAAATATTTATACATACTTTTTTATATTTGTGGTTTGATTATTTTTAAAATGGGTATTATGATTTTAAATAAATTTCTTTTACAGAGATTGGAAAGGGTGAATATTCATGAAAAAAATGTTACTTCTATGCCTGACACTGCTTCTTTCCATTACTTTAGCAGCCTGCGGGACAAGTGATGACAGCAACACAGAAGATAATGCAGCAAATGATTCAAACTCAAATGAGACCGCAGAAGATAATAATGAGGATACAAATTCAGAAGGGGAAAACGAAAACACAGATACGAATGACAACACTGACACAACAGAGAATAAGGATGATTTAGACTTAACAAGTGTGTCGTTAAGCGCGGAAGATGCTATGGACGCCTTTCTTGAACATTTCCCTGGTTCAAGTCTTTCTTCTATTCAGTTGGATGAAGAAAATGGAGAGCTTGTTTATGATATAGATGGTTATGATGATTCGATGGAATACTCTGCTGAAATCGATCAAAGTGGTGATGTTATAGCAGAAGAAAGGGAACAAATAGAATCAGATGAACAGTATAACGAATTAGTACTCGGCGATTATATCACTGCTGAAGAAGCACTATCTATAGCTTCCGAAGCTTCCGAAACAGAAGGCATAACCGCAAGAGGCTGGTCCTTAGAATTTGAAAACGGCAGCCCGGTATATGAAATCAATTTTGAAGATATGGGGTCCCAAGAAGTAGATGTTTATATTGACGCAGAGTCAGGAGAACAGCTGCACGTAGAAATAGATGATTAATGGTTTTAGAAAGCAGGCTAAGCCTTGGGCTTGAGCCTGCTTTTTCACGTCCATCCTGAACCCTACAAACATCATCTTAAATACATTCGTTAAAATACTTTTCGCTGGTAAATAAATTGGCTGACTGTCCATGACAAGATATATAAACTGATGGCGATAATTGCACCGCTAAGATAAAGTGTTAATGTTGAAAAGCCTGCTAGAAATTGAATGATTACTGTGAAATTTTCGGTCACAAAGGGTACAATAAAGGATAAGGCAAATGAAAATACGAGAAATCCAATCATAATTGCGGTTCCTATATAACCAGGCCTCAGTATATAAAATAACGGAAAAGTGAAAGCAGCAAAAATGAAGAATAACCCCGCACCAATCGCCATATCCCTTATTGTATAGCTATAATTAAAGATATATAGAATGATACCAGCTGCTCCGATTGATAAAATCATAAATAGCACTGCTCCAAGATATTTTGCAGTAACAATCTCTTTTCTTGTGTATGGAAGCGAGTTCCATAATATATTTATTTTTGTCTTTTCTTCATTTATATAAGCATTGAGCGGCAAAAAAATACTCGCCACCAAAAAAATAAAAAATGGACTGAGCTGTCTGGCAAAGATGGCATAAAAAACAACTATAGCAACAGATACAAGCAGCTCCCATTTTTGTATAATTAAATCCTTTTTTATCAAATTAAGCATATTCATGACTCCATTCTTTCAAGTTTATTGATAATGTACAAGGTATCAGAATACTTTTCGCTGATAAATAAATTGGCTGACTACCCAGGATATCAGATATAAACTAATGGCAATAGCTGCACCGCTAAGATAAAGTGTAGAGGTTGATAAACTTGTTATAAAATCCGTAATGGTTGTAAGGTGTTCTGCTAAAAACCGAAAAACTGGCGGTAACATAATGGTTGAAGCAATAAATCCAATAAAAGCCGCTATAAAAATATACTCTGCCTTTAAGAAATAAAATAATGGAAAAGCAAAGGCCGCAATGAGACAGAATAACCCAGCAGCAATTGCCATATCTCTCATGGTATAGTCAAACTGAAGTACATATAGAATAACTCCTGCCAGAATAATGGATAGAATCATATATACAATTGCCCCAATATATCTGGCAGCAACGATTTCTTTTCTTGTGTATGGCAAAGAGTTAAGAAGAATATTTGTTTTAGATTGATGATCAAAGATATATGCATTCAAAGGAATAAAAACAGCCGCCATCAGGAAAATAAACGATGGGTGTATATCCTTAATGAAAATAGCAAAGATCATAATAAGGGGAACAAGAAAGCCTATTTGCGTTTTCTGTATAAAAACATCTTTTTTTATCAGGTTAAACATTTTGCTTCTCCGCTCCTTTTGCATAGAACATAATATCTTCTACAGTAGCAGGTTCCATAGTAACACGATCTCCAAGTACCGCCTTCACTCCAGCTACATCATTTGTTAAAGCTGTGAATCCATAGGAGGAACGCTCTATCTTGATAAACATTTTTTCTACATCCCGATTGATGACATCCATACTTCCTTTAACTAAAGCATAACGATTCTGTACATCTTCTATGGAATCATTAAACAGAATTTTTCCCTTTTGAATAAACGTAATATAATCGGCAATCCGCTCTAAATCACTCGTGATATGCGTAGAAAAGAATAATGTTCTTCTTCCATCTTCCATGATCTCCTGCAAGATATCCAAAAGCTCTCTCCGGAAAACGGGATCTAACCCTGCAGTCGGCTCATCCATCATAATAAATTCGGCATCATGCGATAATGCCATTGCCAACGAAGCTTTCATCTGCATCCCTTTGGAGAAGGTTTTCATTCCTTTATTTAAAGGCAATTCAAACTTCTTGATATAATCGAAAAACTGCTTATCATTCCAATTTTTATAAGCTGGTGCAACAATCCGCCGGATATCTTTTAAATTTAAACTTTCGTAAAACACATTGCTGTCATAGACAAAGCCCATCCGCTCCTTGATTTCTTTTTCGTTGCTGGCATAATCCAGTCCAAATACATTGATGTCTCCTGCATCAGCCTTTAACAAATTCATCATCAGCTTCATCGTTGTTGACTTCCCAGCTCCGTTGGCTCCGATAAAACCAGTTACACAACCTTGTCTGATTTGCAAATGAACATCTTCTAAAGAAAAATCTTTAAAGTGTTTGGTTACCCCTTTGAATTCTACTACATTTTTCATATTTTTCACCCCTTCATTAAAATTCGTAATAACTTAATCCGATTCATTCCTATCCATGAACTTCTGCTTTCAGAATCATTTCTTTATTTACTTTTCTTAAAAATAAAACTCCAGATATCCGCAAACACACATAAAATTACCGAAATCAAACACAGAAAAGTGGCGAAATTAAAAAATGGATAATCATAAAAATGGAAATACTCCGTAAATAACTTCGCGTTTAAGATTCGGTTGATGAAATCTGTATCACGAACCTTCGGCTCCCAGCCAGTTCCATCCAAAAGCATAAAAATAATTTGGGCAAGGAGAGAACCTCCTATAGTTATTAACGTTTGTTTCCCTGTTCCCTTTGTTTTTTCAGCCTTCTCCGTCATTCGAATTCC
The DNA here is from genome assembly GCF_000821065.1 of Oceanobacillus oncorhynchi. GTDB lineage: Bacteria > Bacillota > Bacilli > Bacillales > Amphibacillaceae > Oceanobacillus > Oceanobacillus oncorhynchi. The sequence goes on along the minus strand of NZ_CDGG01000001.1, from coordinate 2,122,789 downwards.
CCTTTAGATAATTCTTATATGATAACTAAATATTGTGTATATACTATATTTACACTATACACAATATTAAACCATCTTTTTATTATCTTTTCAACTGTTAAAATGATTTTTCCATAAAGAAAACTTGGCAAGCCAAGCCTAAAAGGCGTAAGATTGCCTTAGTTACGCTTATACTTGGTACCTAAAAATTTTTACTACGTCGAAATTCTTCTTCGCTAAAATTTTATACTTTTCTAAAGTGCAAAAAAAAGACCTCAGCTTTATGCTTAAGATCTCTAATCCGTATCTCTTCAAGATTTACTATAATTTTTAAAAAGCTTTCCGCTGATAAATCATTTGGCTAAATAGCCAAGAAGCTGTATATAACATGATAATGATACCCGCACTGCTTATATAAAGCGCAGGGGTGGACGCACTGGAGAGAAATTGAACAATGGAAGTCAGATGCTCTTCTAAAAATGTCATTGTCACCTGGCTTAAAACAACCACCAAAACAAATCCTATCACAATCGCCGTTCCAATATGTCCCGGCTTCAATAGATAGAACAACGGAAACGCAATTGCAAACAAAGTAAGTGTAATCCCTATCCCAATTCCAATATCCGCCCATGTAAAAGCACGATTAAACAATGAAAAAAGGACAATTGCTATGCCGATAGATACTGCCATATAAAAAATCGCACCAATATACCTAGAAGCAATAATTTGCGTGCGTGTATACGGTAATGAATTCAACAAAATGTTGGTTTCTGCCTTTTCATCATATGAGTAGGCATTTATCGGAATGAAAAATCCCGCAAATACAAAAATGAAAAAGGCAGGTAAATGGGTTCCTGCAAAAATAAAGAAAAGAATACATGGAATAAATAAATATAGCTGAGATTTCTGTATAATCAAATCTCTTCTAATTAAATTAGTCATACGGGTGGTCTGCCCCTTTCATATAAAACATGATTTCCTCTAAGGATGCTTCTTCAATCACAACATGCTTGCCAAACACTTCTTTTACAGTCGCTACCTTCTTTGTCAACGCCTGAAAACCGTTTGGAGAACGTTCTATTTTTATAAAATAGGCTTCTGTATCTGCATCTAGCAATTCGGTGCTTCCCTTCACTACCGCATATTGTTCCTGCAACTCATAAACTGGTTTATCAAAGAGTATTTCTCCTTCATCAATCAGAACAATATAATCGGCAATCCGATCCAGATCGCTGGTGATATGTGTCGAGAAGAGAATCGTTCTTTTCCCGTCTGTCATTACTTCCTGAAAAATATCTAACAGCTCTCTGCGAGATGTCGGATCCAGCCCTGCTGTCGGCTCGTCCATAACAATCAACTCCGCATCATGCGATAAAGCGATCGTAATCGAAGCCTTCATCTGCATTCCTTTGGAGAATTTCTTCATTGGCTTATTTAAAGGCAGTTCAAACTGGTTCACGTACGCTTTAAATTGCTTTTGGTTCCAATGCTTGTATGCAGGTGCCACAATCCTGCTGATATCCTTCAGGTTCAAGGATTCATAAAAGATATTGCTGTCGTAAACAAAGCCGATGCGATCTTTTATTTCTTTTTCATGATTAGCATAATCCAGTCCAAATACACTTACTTCTCCATTATCCGGCTGCAGCAGATTCATAATGAGCTTCATCGTCGTTGATTTACCGGCGCCATTCGCCCCAATAAATCCAGTTACATATCCTTGCTTTATCTGTAAATCCATATGATCTATCGTGAATGCTTTCAACGATTTAGAAACATCATGGAGCTCTATCACATTTTCCATCCCCATCACTCCTCATACAACAGCTTTAATAATTCCTGCAGTTCTTCATAAGGCAATCCGATTTCCTTACTATTCGAAATAACCGCACTCAGCTGCTCTTCAATCACTCTTAATTTCTTCTCCCGGATAACATCTAAATTTTGCTCCGCTACAAACGAACCTTTTCCGACAATGGAATAGATGAACCCTGACTTCTCCAACTCTTCATAAGCCCGCTTTGTTGTAATAACACTTATTTTTAAATCCTTAGCCAGCTGTCTGATGGAGGGCAATGCATCGCCTTCTGCCAGTTCACCTGAAAGAATTGCTGTTTGAATTTGCTTTAATATCTGCTCATAAATCGGCTCTTTAGAGCTGTTTGATATGATAATTTGCATGTCTATACCTCATTTTTCTGATTGTATATCTTCATTATACACAATACAAAAAGTATTGGATAATCTCGTAATGCTAAGCTCCAAGAACGTCGTTTCATTTAGAAAATTTGGGAGAGAGTAATTTTATTCGCTGCAGGATAAGTAAAAATGATGATGAATCAGTCTCTTTTCAACACACTTGAAAAAAGCAGAAAAACCGTCTGCATCACTATGATAACTATACTAAGAAGGGTAATAAAATTATAGATATCAGATGTGTAAAAGTTGAAAATATCGGTAAACCATGCTGACTCCATGATACTGTCCCGAATTCGCATCAAAAGCGAATTATCATCACGCAAATTCGGGCTCCATCCTGCCCCATCAAAAATAACAAGCAAGATTTGTATTCCAATCAAAACACCTACAGTATTTAACCAGTCGCCCAGTGCTTTATGTTTTGACGTTTTTTTCATTAGAACACTTCCTCTAGCAGTGTATATATACGATATAAACAATATACACGTATTAAACCATCTTTTTATACTTTTTTCAACCATAGAAAAAGACCAGGAATTCTCCTGGCCCTCACATTTCTTTTTTTCAAGCTGTAAAAAAATGAAACACCATTACAAGCAAAACGATTCCTGAAATCTCGTGGTCTCAAATTAATGATTATATCTCGTGTTAAATACTTAAATTTTCGGGGATTTTTACAGGAGAGTTAGTCATTCCGGCGTTTGTTACGAATTATACAATAGTGGGAATACGGTGATTCCATCCTTCTGATTTAGACGATGAAATAAAGGTTTCATGTTCTTATTGATTGAACTTTTGTGGGGAAGTTAATGTGATTACGGTTATATCCGTATAATCTCGCAAGGCCGCAGCTCAGCAGTATATTCTGCTGAGCCGATTAGCACTTATGCTTACTTTTGCCTGCATCAGCAACTATTCTTCCAGCTTAAACACTCTTGTCGCCTCGACAGCTTTTTGCCATCCTTTATATAATTTTTCACTTTCATTATTATCCATTTTATCCTCGAATGTTTTCTCTACTTTCCATTGCTTCGCGATTTCCTCCTGGCTTTCCCAGAAGCCGACAGCTAACCCAGCCAGATAAGCGGAGCCAAGCGCGGTTGTCTCCTGAATTTCAGGGCGTTCTACAGTGACGTCCAAAATATCGCTTTGGAACTGCATTAAGAAATCATTTTTCACAGCTCCTCCGTCTACGCGCAGGGTTTTTAATTCAATATCTGAATCTGTCGCCATCGCTTCCATCACATCTCTGGTCTGATAAGCCAGTGACTCTAATGTCGCGCGGATAAAGTGCTCTTTTTTTGTTCCTCTTGTCAAGCCAAATACGGATCCGCGAGCTTCACTATCCCAATATGGCGTTCCTAAACCAACAAAAGCAGGTACGACATAAACACCATCTGTTGTTTTGACCCGTGTTGCAAAATCTTCACTTTCCGGACTTGATTCAATCATTCTTAAACCGTCCCGCAGCCATTGAATAGCAGAGCCAGCTACAAAAATACTTCCTTCTAACGCATAGGTTACTTTTCCATCAACGCCCCAGGCAATGGTTGTTAATAATCCATTTTTTGATTCAACTGGTTTTTCTCCTGTATTCATTAGCAAGAAGCCGCCGGTCCCATACGTATTTTTTGCCATTCCCTGTTCAAAACAAGCCTGCCCAAATAAAGCAGCCTGCTGATCACCGGCAATGCCGGCAATCGGAACTTCCTCACCAAAGAAATGATAGGATACGGTTTTTGTATATTCCTCAGAAGATGGACGTACTTCTGGAAGCATCGATTTCGGTACATCTAAAATGTCTAGCAGTTCTTCGTCCCATTCTAAATCATGGATATTAAACATCAGTGTTCTGGCAGCATTAGAATAGTCTGTCACATGAGTTTGTCCGCCTGAAAACTTATAAATAAGCCACGAATCAACTGTTCCAAATAACAAATCTCCTGCCTCCGCTTTTTCTCTTGCACCTTCTACATTATCCAGAATCCATTTAACCTTGGTTCCTGAAAAATACGGATCAATCAGGAGTCCTGTCTTCTCCCGGAATGTGTCCTCATAGCCTTGTTCTCTTAACTCCTTACATATAGGCTCTGTCTGACGGGATTGCCAGACAATCGCTTTATAAATTGGACGTTTCGTGTTTTTGTCCCACACGATTGCGGTCTCACGCTGATTGGTAATTCCAATCCCCTCTATTTGATTCGCTTCAACACCTGTTTTATTTAAGACTTCTGCGATACAGCCTAATACAGATGTCCAAATCTCATTGGCATCATGCTCTACCCAGCCTGGTTTTTCAAAGTACTGTTCAAATTCTTTTTGTGCGGTATCGATAATTGCCCCTTTATTATCAAATAAGATCGCACGCGAACTCGTTGTTCCTTGATCAATTGAAAGAATATATTTCTCTGCCATCCCTGTTTCCTCCGTTTATTCATTTAAAATTCACCTGTTCCAAAAGTTCAGGCGTAGTGATTCCATTTATTGCATACCCTAAAATGCTATCTTCTATTCTTATTTATGAGACAGCATGCTTATCTCGATGCTGTTCAGTTACAAAAGCTGTTGCCAGAATAATGGCTACTACAGCAGACATGATCCAAAAGCTTGCACCCATATTTCCATCAAAAAAAGCATGATAGAAAACGGCACCGTATACACCACCGATAATCGGACCAATCACAGGTATCGGTGAATAACTCCAATCCGATCCGCCTTTGCCTGTAATCGGTAAAATAGCATGTGCAATTCTTGGACCCAAATCTCTGGCCGGGTTGATTGCATAACCGGTCGGTCCTCCCAGAGACATCCCAATCGCAACAATTAGTAAACCAACAACTGCCGGATTTAATCCTTCTGTGAATTCGTTTGCACCAATAAATAATAAGCCCATAACCAAAACAAATGTCCCGATTATCTCACTTACTAAATTGGATGGATAGCTTCTCACAGCTGGACCTGTCGCAAATACTCCCAGCTTCGCCCCTTTATCTTCCGTTTCTCTCCAATGTGGAAGATACTGAAAGTAAACAATCATTGCGCCGATAATAGCTCCGAGTATTTGACCAGATATATATGCCGGCACCTTTGCCCAAGGAAATTCGCCAATTGCAGCAAATCCTAATGTTACCGCAGGATTTAAATGGGCATCGGAGATATTCCCTGCCGCATAGACTCCCATCGTCACACCTAAACCCCAGCCTATTGTAACCAATACCCAGCCGGCGCCTGCAGCTTTCGATTTTTTTAATTCTGTGCCAGCGACAACTCCTGCCCCTAAAATGATTAGAATCATTGTCCCAAGCAACTCAGCTGCAAATTCAGACATGTTTATATCCCCCTTGTTAAATAGAATGTTCTATTGATTTTCAACAAGTATGAAGTAAAAATGACAAATAAAAAAGTCCACACAGATACAACCGTCCCTTCTCTTACGAAAAAAAACGATTTACTGTGTGAACTTTATCTCCGACACAATCCTTAACTTGTCATCCAATACCTTATAACAAAATTAAAACGCTGTCAATAATTTCAATTTTTATATTTGGCAGGCATCATCATTATGTTAATTAAACGCTATCGTCATTTGTCCCAAGTAAATCGCTTTTGATTGGTCTTTTCCGTCTTCCTATCATACATTTCTGTATAATATCTTATTTCATAAGGATTCCCTATAATTTAATAACCATTCACATTTTATGAAACCTTTAAGCAACAGACTTGTATTCCTTTTCATTTTACCCTAATTCAATAAATTAAAAACGCTCCTGCTTTCCTTGAAGAAAGGCAAGAACGTTTTTTACTTTTATTTCTATATTCATCAATACCTGTAGATTTCTTAATTGACGCAAATTACTGCCTTCAGCTACTCTTTTTCATCCCGATTGTCTGACTCCAAATCAGCTTCATATAAATGACTGCGGATTTTAAAGAACTCAAAGGCATGCGTCACAAATACTTTAAGAAGTGCGTAGCCGGGGACAGCTAACAGAATACCAACGACACCAAATAAATTCCCAGCCGTCAGAATAATAAAGATAATCGTAATCGGATGCACACGGAGATTTCTTCCCATAATCTGCGGGGAAATAAATTTCCCTTCAATAAGCTGTACAATGGTCCATACAATAATCAGCTTGATTACCATAAATGGAGAAGTCACAACTGCAACAATCAATGCTGGAGTAATCGCAATTGCTGGTCCGAGGTAAGGAACAACATTTGTAAAAGCAGCAATTAACGCCAACACCGGCGCGTATTCCAATCCAATGATGGTAAATCCGATATACATCAGTACACCTATACAGAAAGCAACAATAATTTGTCCGCGAATAAAACTGCTGATTTGATGATTCATTTCTTTCAAAATCACGTAGGTCGGTTTTCTCATGGAGACTGGTAAAAATTCAAGAAAATAGTGTGGCAGCTTTTCCCCATCCTTCAATAGATAAAATAAGATGAATGGCAGCGTGACAATTGCTAAAACAATCTCTGTGACGGCACCGATTACACTGCCAATATTGGAAAAGGCGCTGTTCACTAAATCAAGTGAACGGTCAGATAACTGTGTAGCAAATCCTTGCAGATCAATATATTCTACTAATTGAAATTGATTAATGAAATTCCCGCCAATAAAATTATTTACCATTTTTTCAATATCTGAAATAAACGGCGGCAGGCTTGTTATGAAACTTGTAATCTGCTCTCTTAAAAAAGGAAAGACAGAAATGATTAAAATCGTTAAAATGCCAGTAATAACCAGATACAGCATAAAGATAGAATAAATCCGCTTCACATTTTTCTTTTCTAAATAATTAACGATTGGATTTAATAAATAATATAAAATTGCTGATAAAATAATCGGCAGCAATACGGTTTTTAAAAGTACAACAAATGGTGTGAATACAAAGGAAATATGCGTGAAAATAAGTATGTTTAAGCCAATCAACAATAAAATGACTAAAAACACAACGAAGCGGTTATTTAAGAAAAAACGTTTAAATAAATCTATTTTATCGTTAACGGATTTCAATGCAGCACCTTCTCTTTTCCCCATATTTCTAAGTTACTCCTATTATATCGCAAAAACTGACAGGAATCTCTACCCAGCTCACCATTTTTTGCATATTTAGATACGTTAAAATTTTAGTAAACGTTTTTCATGGAGGCGAATAAAACGCAAAAGTTTTTTGATGGGCGAGTAATCCCGGTCCCATCCTCATCTTATCAAAGGCATTCACCGAATTGGTTGATGAATGCCATCATGCCTTAATCCCCATTCTCTAAAACTACCAGCTTTTCATAGGCGTGTTGTCTTTCACTATCTTTATTTTCCTTCTGCTCTTGTAACCTTTGCAGTTCTTCTGCATCAGCTATTCCTGCCATACGCAGCTCTATCGCATAAATTTCCGCTTCTAACGCTTCAATATGCTGTTCCAGCTTCTCTAACATTATTGACGGGTCTTCTATGGTTCTATACGATTTTTTCATTTTTTTATCTGTTTTTTTGTCAGAGGAAAAGAGCGTTTCTTGCTTTTCCGATAATTGTTCTTTCCGTTTTTTCTTTGCCCAAGAATAATTCCCCAGATACGTTGATATTTGTTTGTTTTCTATCCAATACAGATAATCAAATTGTTTATCTAAAAAGTAGCGGTCATGGCTGACAGCAATCAGACTTCCTCCAAACCCTTCCAACGTCTCCTCTAATACTTCTCTGGAATCAATATCTAAATGGTTCGTCGGTTCATCCAGTATAAGCGTATTGATGTCCTGATGCATCAGCTGTGCTAAGCGCAGACGCATTTTTTCACCGCCGCTCAATTGTGTAACTTTACGAAAAACATGCTCTCCGTAAAAAAGAAACTTTGCCAGAATATGTCTTGCCTTTCCCTCCGTAACGGAAATTGCTTCACGAAAGGTTTCAAGCACCGTCTGATTCGGGTCAATATCATGAAATACATGCTGTGACAGGTAACCAAATTTCACATTGCTGCCAATCATGACTTCTCCACTATCTGGAGATACATTGCCGAGCATCAGCTGAATCAGCATTGATTTTCCTGTTCCATTTTCCCCAATAATGGCAACACGATCCTGATAACGAATATGCATAGATACATGATTAAAAAGCAGTTTTTCTCCAAATTGCTTCCGCACATCGGTCATCACAACTACATCTTTACCGCTTCGATCCGAGCTGTCTAATTCCATTTGCATCTTTTTTCGGTTTAGCCCCGGCTTATCTATTTTTTCCATTCGCTCCAGCGCGCGTTCCATATTTTTTGCCCGCTTATGCAGTCCTTCATTTGGCGGATTGGCCCGGTTCGCCCACTCCTTCAAACGCTTAATAGCTTCCTTCATTTTCTTGATTTTCTTCTGTTGTTCTTCATAGGCCTGAAACTCCCGGAGCAGGCGCTCTTCCTTTTCCTTCACATAACCGGAGAAATTCGTATGATACACAGCCAGCTCTCCATCCTCTAAATCTAAAATCCGCTCCACGACTTCATCGAGAAAATAGCGGTCATGGGAGATGACAACCACAGTTCCCTTATAGTTATTTAAAAATTCACCAAGCCATTCCACTGCCTGCAGGTCTAAATGGTTTGTCGGTTCATCCAGTAATAGTAAATCTGGATTCTGAAGAAGAATCTTCGCTAAGCCAACCTTTGTTTTTTCTCCGCCGCTGATTTGGTCAAAAGGCATTTGTAATAAATCATGAATGTGCAAGCCCGTCGTAATCCGATCAATATTTGCCTCTAATTCATATCCGCCAAACACAGTGAATCGTTCCTGCGCTTCACCATATGCCTTAATAGCTGCAGTCATATCCTGTTCTGATTCCGGGCTCTGCATCGCCTGCTCCAGATGCTTCATTTGTTTTTCCAAAGCTACTATTTCCTCATTAGACTGTTTTAGCACTTCAAATACACTGATGCCTTCCCCCGGATGAGGTATCTGTTCTAAATAACCGATGGTCGTCGCTTTTTTCCAATGAATATTTCCTTCGTCCTGCTTTGTAATTCCTGCCATTAACCGTAACAGTGTCGTCTTGCCGCCTCCATTCCTGCCGACAATTCCGATTCGCTCCTTTTCTTTTACTTCCAATGTTAAATCTTCAAATATGATATTTCCTCCGTACATTTTCTTAACCTGATTCATTTGACAAATCATTATTTATTCCCCTTTACCTTCTCTGCCGAAGATAAAGACAGCAAAAAGCACACAAAGAGCGTACCTCTCTGTGTGCTTTCAGACGTCACTTTATTTCACATAACCGTACTTTATCCGATGCAGAGATGCTTTTTTGCTTTCGTATTTGCTATTAAATTGCTAAAAAAGGACAGACGTATCCCGCAGGCAGCAAATAGCGCAAATTTCGCACGGCAGTAATATAAGAATTCCATCCAGTCTCCGCACGATTTCTCAAGCCCTAAAAACATCTCTACACCTCCATTTCTCTCATAAATTATATTCATTATATAGAATTTTTGTGCTCCATGCAAACTTTTCCCAGTGTATTGTTTCACAGTTCAGGATCCATTGTGAAATTTATTAAATTTAGATTAACCATTTAAAATAATTTAAAATTCTAATATTAGTATAGATATTCTCTTATTTTCAGCTATACTCAGAATAGAAGGAGGCTTTTAAAAATGCTGACACCAAATAAGACCATTCAGGATTCCATTGTATTTATTCAGCAGAATTTAGATCAGGACCTCTCACTCAACGTTCTTGCTGATGAAGCAGCTTACAGTCCATTTCATTTTTCCCGTATGTTTAAACGGCAGATCGGCGTATCACCGATGTACTTTATTTCCAGTTTACGCTTGCAGCTTGCCAAGACATTATTATTAGACACCGCTTTTCCTATCCGGGATATCGGTCTTGAAATCGGCCAGCAAAGCCTCGGTACCTTTACAACACGCTTTACCAAAAGTATTGGAATGACACCTGCCTCCTTTCGTGCTTCTCTTCAGCACCCGGAAGCATATATGACTGATTTAAAGCAAAATAAATGGCAGCCTCCATCCATGCATACTGCTTCTACCCGCCAATTATCTGGATCGATTCAGACAGATGAACCATTCAACGGTATTATTCTGGCGGGGCTATTTCCAAAGCCGATTCCAGAAGGACTGCCAGTCCGCGGCACCTTATTAATACATTCTCATTCTTTTCATTTAACGAATATTCCTGTTGGCACCTATTTTCTGATGGCAACGGCTATTTCATGGGAAATGGATTCCAAAAAGATTCTTATCCCGCAAGAAACATTACGTGCACGCCATCCCTATCCCATCAGTATTGATGGAAAACGTTCACTGCCCGAAACCCGCCTGATTATGAGAAAACCGGAAATTACAGACCCGCCCATCCTTATTTCGTTACCATTACTCATGAAACATTTCCTGCAGCAGTCACCGATTTCACATTAAATTATTTTAAATGGAGCAATCGAGAAGAAATCAGTGTAAACAACTGCTGCTATACTAAAAAAAAGAGAAAAGGAGTGAAGAAAATTGACCGTTACTAGGCAATTAATGGAAAAGTTTAACACTGCTTTCGCCAACGGAGAAGTTGATTTTATTTTTGAAGCAGCCGCAGACGATATTATCATGAATGAAGTTGGTCAAGGTATTAGTGAAGGAAAAGCAGCTTTTATTGAAAAAATGGAGCCGATGCGCGGTTATAAGGCAGATGTCTATAAGGTTTACCGAACACTCATTGAAGGAAATACAGCTGTTGTGGAGGGTGAAATGCAGTTTACAGATGAAGATGGGTCTGTCACTTATTATTTTAATGACTGGTATACGTTTGAGAATGAAAAATTAAAAAACCTTACTGCCTATATGATTAAACAGACCTAGGAGGAGAATACGATGCCTGCAGGAGTATACGCTTATATAACAATGGATGGTACCGGAAAAGAAGCAATCGATTTTTATAAAGAAGCACTGGATGCTGAAGTATTAGGGGTACAAACATTTGGCGACCTGCCTGAGAATCCGGAATTTGCTCTTCCGGTTGAAGCAAAGAACCGTATCCTGCATGCCCAGATACAAATAGGAAATACGTATTTTATGCTGTCTGATACTTTTCCAGGGCAGCCCCTTGAGACGGGTTCACAGGTCCACGTTTGTGTTACATTAGAAGACGCCGGCAAATCTAAAGATACATTTGAGAAATTGCAGCAAGGAGGCAAGGTGCTTATGCCGCTTCAAGAGACACATTGGAGCCCTGCTTATGGACAGGTGCAAGATAAATTCGGGATTACCTGGCAAATATCAACGAATCTGCAGGAATGCATGTAAGTTAGATTCTAAAGCAGATGAAATGTATCTCCACCTTCTCTTACCTTTATCAGGTAGGAGTTTTTTCTTTAAGGAGAAATTTTAAAAACAACGGATAAAAAGTGGTTACCGGATAAAATTTTATATTGTTCAAAACAGGTGAAAAATGCAATAATACCAGATAAATACTATTTATAATAAACGAAAAAAGGATGGGAAATCGTTGGCTTTTATTGGTTTATTGCTTTGCATTGCAGCTTTGTTTGTTATTTTCTTAAAATTAAAGAGTGTTTTAACTGGTGAATTAGTAGAAGGAAAAATTGTAGGATATAACCGCGGTGCGAAAGGCCGCTATAGCATCGTCGCCTACAATTATAGAGTTTTACTGGAATATAATGACGAACTGTATTATGTTACCTCTATTGATACTTTTACTGCAACAGACGGTGTAATACCCAGAAAGTATTTGGGAATGTATTGCTGGGCTTATTTTAACCCGAAGGCACCAGATAAAAGAGTGGCTTTAAAAGGTTTTCATCGTTTAGAATGGATGGCCTTCTCTCTATTTTTGCTGGGAGCTTTGATTATTATCATCGATTTGGCCAGGATGCTTTAAACCAAACGCCGCCGAATACATAGATGGAAACGATTGAACGGTAAAGACAAATTGTTTGAATTTTCCGGAGCAGACAGGTAGGATTTTAAGTATAAGCGAAGGGAGAGTATATACAGATGACATATCAAATTCCAGAAATCACATTACATGACGGTGTTCAAATTCCTGCTGTCGGCTTTGGTACGTACAAGCTGAAAGGACAGCAAGGCGCACAAGCAATCAATACGGCAATCACAAATGGCTACCGCTTGATCGATACAGCGTACAACTATGAAAATGAAGCTACCGTTGGAGAAGCCGTACGTCGTAGCTCCGTACCACGTGAAGAATTAGTTATCACATCAAAGCTTCCCGGACGTTATCATCATTATGATGATGCCATTGTTACGATTCAAGAATCCTTATTCCGCGCTAATCTGGATTATTATGATTTATACTTGATTCACTGGCCAAATCCCATTCAGGATAACTATGTGGAAGCCTGGCAAGCGTTAATTGATGCACAGAAATTTGGTTATATCCGTTCCATCGGTGTGTGCAACTTCTTACCAGAACATTTAGAGCGGCTTGAAAAAGAAACAGGGATTTTGCCGACTGTGAACCAAATTGAATTACATCCGCGATTCAATCAGGCAGAGCAGTTGAAATGGGATACGGACCATCAGATTGTAACAGAATCCTGGAGCCCTTTATCCAGAGCAAGCGACCTCCTGCAGGATGAAACCTTACAAAAAATTGCTGAAAAGCATCACAAAACAATCTCACAAATTATTCTCCGCTGGCACTATCAGCTGGGAGCGGTGGCAATCCCTAAATCAGCGTCACCAGTCCGCCAGAAGGAAAATATTTCTATATTTGACTTTGAATTAAGTAATGAAGAGATGACGATAATCAACAATTTTACCAAGACAGATGGGCGTTTGAAGGATCAAGACCCGGCTGTTTATGAAGAGTTTTAAAAGATTAAAAAATAGAAGACAAGTTTCACCTGTAAATAAAGAAATCACTTATACGAAAGGAGGCTGTTGTGCAATGAGGTAATCGATTGTACGGCAGCTCTTTTTATTTCTTACTTCCATTTATTCATTTCATAAAGGAGTGGCTAACTCATGGCAAATTTGACACGCGGTATTGACCATATAGGAATTACAGTACCAGATATTGAAGAAGCAACAACATTTTTCAAAAAAGCTTTCCATGCAAAAATTGCTTACGATAATAAGAAATTAGGCGACGAACCGCAGCAGGGAGAAGCTGTTGAAAAAACGTTAGGTCTGAAAAATGGGGCGAAGGTGATCCATATACGGATTCTTTCTTTTGACAATGGTTCCAACATAGAGCTTTTTCATTTTAAAGATACCGAACAAAGAGAACCTGTTATTGCCTCTGATTTTGGAGTCCAGCACGTTGCATTCTATGTTGATGATATCCAGCAGTCAGCTGACGCTTTTGTGGAAGCAGGCGGCGAATTATTAACAGAACCTGGCGAGCTATTAGGGGATGTAGAAAACGGATCTGGAGAATTTGTTTATGGCCGTGCACCATGGGGCATGCTGATTGAGTTAATAAGCTATAATCCGAATCAATTGGATTATCCTGAAGATAGTGAAGCAAAAAGATTTACACCGTGAAAATCTTTTTACATGTCCAGTTTTTTGTAGCAGCTTAACTGGACCATGCCCGGCATAAAGCAACATAAAAAGTTCCAGTCATCAAAAAGAAGGATTGGAACTTTTTTATGTTAGGTGATAAAATCTCTGGGATGTATTATTCATCAAATTCATAGCCATAAACACAAACTTTAATAGTAAACCATAACTTTTCTATTCACCAACACTAAATCAACAGCAAAAACACCAAATAAACAATCGGAATACTGACAACCGAAAGAAGTGTAGAGAAAAAGACAACTACCGCCGAAAATTCCATATCTCCCGCATATACTTGTGCGTACATACTTATTGTTGCCGGACTCGGCGTCGCGGAAAGCAAACATGCTATCATAAATAATTCAAATGGAAGCTTAAATAACAGCAATGGCAAAAAAAAGACAATGGGATAAATAAACAATCGAATCATTACAGCAATATAAACAAAAATATCCTTCATATAGGCAAGGACTTTGGCATACGTTACGGTGGAAATCATCATGCCAATCATAATCATGGATAAAGGTACTGTCATTTGCCCAATAGTAGCTATAGGATCCATGATAAAAGCCGGAAACTGAACAGGGAAAATAAATAAGATAAAACCAGCTATCGTTGCTAAAAAGCCGGGATTTTTTAAGATAAACATCGTTTTGGAAACAGGAAGTCCTTCTGGATTCATAATATAAATCGCATATGTCCACATCAGGACATAATAAATCAGATTAAATACCGAAGCGAACAGGACTCCCTCCTGCCCAAATAGCTGCAGGATAATCACCATGCCGATAAACCCTTGATTCCCAAATAAAATTACATTTTCGAATACAGCGCTTCGGTTCACCGGCAGCGTTAGTTTTTTCGTGATAAACCTGCTTACAAAAAGGGTCCCTCCCATGATATAGATGGAAAGGACGAACATAATAAGGGCGCCATAAGCTTGTTCATATTGGAAGGGCATATGCATAGAACTAATTATTAGACAAGGTAAAGCAATATATAATAATAAGGTCGTGAATGAACGCTGACCCTGTTCAGAAATCAGTCCCTTACGTCTGATTATCCACCCGATGGCGACAATAATATAAAGCGAACCAATTTCATACGCTAGTGTAAATAAAGTATCCATGCCCCTCCGCCTTCCTCTTTAACGTATCGTTACAGATTATTCATCTAGAGAGGAAGGTGTGATAGGTGACTATGCTTTACCGCTATTCCGGTATTGCATTAAATCCTTATTTACTTGTCTCGTAGAACCATAAACAGACTTATACAGTTTAAACAATTCCTTATACTTCTCTACATTTTCCGGAATAGGCTCCACCCTTTTTGCATCCTCCAGAAAAACAGAAGCACATTCCTGCAGTGTTTCAAACCACCCTGCTCCATAAGCTGCCAGCATCGCCGCTCCCATTCCCGGTCCTTGCTCACTATTCGGCTTTATTACTGCAGCATCGAATACATCTGCCTGAATTTGCAGCCATAGCTCACTTTTGGCTCCGCCGCCAATGGCGATAACCTTATCAATCACTTTTCCATGCTCCCGGAAAATTTCTACCGATTCATTTAAAGAAAATGTAATTCCTTCAATTACTGCTCTGGTAAAATGCTTGCGCTCATGTGAGCTGTCCATGCCAATAAAGCTGCCGCGTATGGAGGCGTCCACATGGGGTGTACGTTCTCCAGCAAGATAAGGTGTGAATAAAAGTCCGTTTGCTCCTGCCGGTACATCCTTTGCTTCCTTTATAAGGTCGTCAAACGTCCGTTCTTTTGCAAAGGTGTTCTTAAACCAGGATAAACTGTGACCTGCAGAAAGTGTCACCCCCATCGTATAATAAGCATCTGGAGCAGCATGGTTCATGTAATGCACTTTTCCTTCAAACGATTTATCTCCATTCGCTTCATAGGAGACAACAACACCGGAAGTACCGATACTGACCATCGTTTTTCCTTCTTCCAATATACCGGAACCAATCGCTCCACAAGCATTATCAGCTCCTCCTGCAAACACTTTCATTTCTTCTGACAAACCGGTTTTTTCTGCTATTTCTCTCTTGAAGCTCCCAACCATTTCATGAGAAGGAACCAGCTGCGGACACAAATCAGGATGAATATCTAAGGCTTCACAGATTTCCTTGCTCCATGAGCGCTTCTTTATATCTAATAAAAGGGTGCCTGCAGCATCTGAATAATCCATATGTAATTGACCAGTCAGGCGAAAACGCAAATAATCCTTCGGCAATAAAAACAGCTTTGCTTTTGCGTAATTTTCAGGCTCATGCTTTCTAACCCATAAAATTTTAGTTAATGTAAAACCTTCTAAGGCCATATTTTTTGGTATTTCTAAAAGCGTATCCTCTCCAACACACGTTGTAATTTCCCGGCATTCTGCAGTAGTGCGCGTATCGTTCCATAAAATAGCCGGGCGGATTACCTCGTGACTATCATCCACTAAAACAAGACCATGCATTTGCCCGGAAAAGCTGATTCCTTCAATATCAGATAAATTCCCAGAAAATCGATCTGTCAGCTCCGTCAGGCCGGCTATTGCCTGCTCTACCCAGTCTTCCGGATTTTGTTCACTATACCCTGCTTTTTCCTGCATCAATGGATATTCCTTCGATACCTCTTGAACTACTTTTCCCTTCTGATTGACCAAAAGCAACTTTACCGCACTGGTCCCTAAATCCACACCGATAACATACTTCACTGCTTCATCACCCTTCCTCTCCCTTATAACAAAAGCCACTTCTTTATTAAAAAAGAAAAAAGGACGAATCATTCATCCGCCCTCTGCAATTCTTATTTCCACCAATCATTATAAATAGAAGCAATCGGCTCCCGCTTATGCATCGTTTTGATATAGTGGCCTTCAATAACTTCTCTTGCTTCTTGAGATATTTCTTTTCCTTCTAAATAATCATCCACTTCTTCATACGTAACACCTAATGCTTCTTCATCAGCTAAGGCCGGACGGTCATCCTCTAAATCTGCAGTCGGTTTTTTCAAATAGAGATGCTCCGGACAGCCTAACGCTTTCAGCAGTTGTTTTCCCTGACGCTTATTTAACCCTTCCAGGGGTGCCAGATCACAAGCTCCGTCTCCATGCTTGGTGAAGAACCCGGTAATTGCTTCTGCGGCGTGATCGGTTCCTAATACAAAGCAGTTATGCACCCCTGCGATGCTATATTGCGCCTTCATGCGTTCTCTTGCTTTTTCATTCCCTTTTAGAAAATCGCTGATAACGACTCCTCCAGCACGCAATGCTTTTTCACTTGCATCTACTGCTTCCTTAATATTAACTGTCAGCACTTTCGAAGGCTGAATAAATTCAATCGCATCTGCTACATCATCTGCATCGCCTTGCTTTCCATATGGAAGCTCCACACCAATAAATTGATACGTTTCTCCTTCCTCTTCCTGATTCAATTCATCTATTGCCAATTGAGCCAGTTTCGAAAGCAAGGTAGAATCCTGTCCCCCCGATATTCCAAGGACAAAGCCATTGGCAAAACTAAATTTCTGCAAATATTCCTTCATAAAATCAATACGGAGACGAATTTCTTCCTTCGGGTCGATTTCTGGCTTTACATGTAATGCGTTGATAACGGATTGCTGTAATTCACTCATTCCTAAACACTCCTTTATTCGAAAACGTCGAATTCACTTATTCTTAGCAAACCAGCAGCTTTCACTTGGCATACAAACATTTCACTGCGGTAAAAAAACAGAAAGTTTATCCGTATTCCGATAAAATCAATGATTCTAATCTTGTTTTAGCTGTTTCTTCACATTTTCAATATGCTCCATCTTACTATTCCATAGTTTGATACTTAAATCGACTGGATATTCAGCCGGATAGTTTGTCCGCTTATATTCATCCCAGAAAAGCTGAAGCTGGCTCTTTGCGTAATTCTGTACTTGGAGAAGACTTGGACATTCATAGACAAGGTCACCGTCGACAGCAATATCAAGATGCAGGTTTACTGCGTCAAAATTAGAAACCATTTTTTTATAATACGTATGAATCGGGTGGAAAAGCATAATTTCCTCTTCCTGATTCGGATCTTCATCCTCTAATGTCAGGTAGTCCCCTTCTGTATGGTGGTTTCCCTTATTAATAATCCGATACACTTTTTTCTTGCCTGGTGTGGTCATCTTTTCCGGGTTTCCGGACAATTTAATGGTATCTACCATTTCTCCATGCTCATCCTCAATCGATACAAGTTTATAAACCGCTCCCAGCGCAGGTTGGTCATATGCCGTAATCAATTTTGTGCCGATTCCCCATACATCGATTTTCGCATGCTGAGCTTGCAGACTGGCGATGGTATATTCATCTAAGTCATTGGAGACGTAAATTTTTGCATCCTTGAATCCAGCCTCATCCATCATTCTTCTGGCTTCCTTCGACAAATAAGCTAGGTCGCCGCTGTCAATCCGGATCCCTTTAAAATCAATAGTATCCTCTAATTCTTGAGCAACTTTAATCGCATTCGGCACGCCCGAATTGAGTGTATCGTATGTATCTACTAAAAAGACACATTCACGATGACGCTCTGCATATTTTTTAAAGGCGGTATATTCATCTCGATAAGCCTGAACCATCGAATGGGCATGTGTTCCGGATACAGGGATTCCAAATAGCTTGCCTGCCCGGACATTACTGGTTGCATTGAATCCGCCAATATACGCCGCTCGCGTTCCCCACACGGCTGCATCCATCTCCTGTGCTCTGCGTGTTCCAAATTCCATCACCGGGTTATCTCTGACCAGCTGCCTGATGCGCGAAGCTTTCGTCGCAATCAGTGTTTGGTAGTTCACAATGTTTAATAAAGCAGTCTCTAATAATTGTGCTTCTGCTAACGGCGCCTCCACACGGATAATCGGCTCATTCGCAAAAACAACCTCTCCTTCATGCATGGATTTCAACGATCCGGTAAAACGAAGCTGACGCAAATAATCGAGAAAATCTTCTTTATAGCCGAGTTCCTGTAAATAGGTTAAATCCGATTCACTGAAGCGGAAATTATGTAAATACTCGATAATTCTTTCTAAACCGGCATATACGCCATAGCCGTTTCCAAAAGGGAGCTTGCGAAAGTATAAATCAAACACAGCATTACGCTGATGTACATCATCATACCAATACGTTTCAGCCATGTTTATTTGATAAAGATCTGTATGCAGCATTAAGCTGTCATCTATATAATTCATTTCCGATTTCCTCCTGTGGTTTATCACGGATGACTGTCCGTAAATCTCCCTCCTCCAAGTAGAAGGGGAATAATTAAATCTGCTTAGGCGAGACCTCATTTTCTGAACAACTCCGCCTGATCCAGTGAGAGAAAAGCAAAGCTCTCACGGAATGAAGTTTCGTTTTATACGTCTTCTATTTTATTACCAAATAGTTGAGAAAACAACATAATCGTTAAATTGATATAACTGGGACGGCCTGAATGAATTCCGTTCCGTTTTCTTTAAGTTTCCATGCTGATCGACAACTTTTTCTAAAAAAGGTAATTTGGGAGCTTTTCCAAAAAATACAGATGTGTTTGTGATTCTGGAATGATTGGATACCGTCATCAGTACACGCTGTAATTCAGATAAAGTAAATTCATTAGGCAGAAAGTTTTTAGCAATGGTGGAATGAAGCATATCCCATTCAATTAAGGATACAGCATCTGCAATTATTTGTTCGTGATCGAACGCTAATGCAAGCTCACCTATCTCATCCAATGAGAACAACCCAACTTCCGCTGCATCATCCGCCGCTTCTCGTTTTTCAAGCTGAAATTCCGGTACAATGGCATAATGCGCATTGGATATAATCCAGCCGCGCGGGTCTCTTCCCCATGCATCGTACGTGCCGAAATGCTTTAAGAATACATTTTCTACGCCTGTTTCTTCCTTTAATTCTCTCGTTGCTGCCTGTAAAGCAGTTTCCCTTTTTTCCGCATCCACAAACCCTCCGGGCAACGCCCATTTGTCGGCTTCAATATTAGGTTTTCCCTCTGCATTCATTTTAGCCCGTTTGATTAATAAAAGCTTTAATCTTTTTTGAGGCGGCTCTTTTTTGCGTTGTTCCCTGGGTTCAGCATTCTCTGAAACAATGGTAAATACGGCAATATCACTCGTATAACCGTCTGGTGTAATATACTTTGATTTCTCCTCCACCATCATTTTTCACCTCCAACGGATATCATTATCAGTAATTTGTAATTTTATAATTACTAAATATTATAGCTAAAAGAATACCGATGTCAACTGTTGAAGCTCCAGACTTATTTTCCATAACAAAAGCTGAAAAGAATGGACCCTTCATAAGATCCTGCTTCATTCTCTCCAGCTTTTTTAATTATGCTTTCGTTTTTTTCGGGAAAAAGGTATACGACCAGGAATAAATAAAATCAACGATAAAGATAAGCCCCCAAAGCTTGGACATGCTAAACGCTGTTTCACTGGCATACGGGGACTGCCGATAATCATCCACTTCCACCCAGGTCAAATCCGTTAAATAATCCACAATTCCTGCTGTCCCACCCAGTCCATAAATCCACAACCCTGCTTGTACAATGATAAAAATAACCAGATGAATCATTGCACTCATACGATTTTTACGGGCAATATATTTTGTATCCTGCTGGCGCTCCATTACCTGCATATCTTTTTCCGTTAATAAGGAAACACCGCGCCACTTACCAATCGTTTGCCGCATCCAGCGGTCAAGACGTTTAAAATCTGCGATACCAAAAGTACAGGCATAGAGCACAAAAAGCATAACGATAATCTGGAAAGTGCTGATTTCTCCGGTGATTTGATAAATGTAGAGAGCCAGCCCTGCTTCAAAAATAAACAAAGCTAAAAATAAACTGATGAAGATGACGCTTAACTTTTTCTGATTCAGCAAGTATCTCGTTAATCCAAATAATAAGAGCATAACAACAGAAAGAATCTCCGCTGCGATAAATAATTCCCACTGGTAGGTTAAAAGTGCTTCTTGCATGGCTTATCTCCTTTTTGTAAATACCTTTTATCACGAGGAATCGTCCGTAAAATTCCCGCCTCAAAATACAGAGTAGAAATCAATTTATTCTGACGGGAGATGAACAGCCTCTGAATCACTCATCTACTTTCTGTGAGAAAAAACCAAAAATTCTCACAGAATAACGTTTCGTTTTATAGTATTTACGCAAGAGCACCAGAAAAGATTCATGTATATAAAAAAATCGAGAAAACGCTTCCCCGATTTTTTTCAGCAGAATCAATCCGCTGCATATTTAACTACTGCATCATGCAAGAGAGAAACAACCTCTTTTTTCGCACGATTATTATAATATTTCGCAAATCGTTCATCTGCCATATACATTTGTACCAAGCCTTTATGAGCCTCAACGGAATAATTCGGCCAAGAATACAGCAGCCATTCTTTATGAAGTTCATACACTTCCTTTGCTTCTGGTGTATCTAAATCCTTCGTCTCTGCCAGCTGCTCCAGCTTCCTAAATAATTCATCTTCTATCCGCTGCATTTCCTGAAAATCTGTCTCACTGAGGTTCATAAATTTTTTATTCGATTTTTCTATTGTTTCCTCTCCATATTTTTCTCTGATTTCTTCGCCATATAACCGTTCATTCTCTTCCAGGCGTTCTTTCTTAAATCCTTCAAATTTTTCTTCCGCTGTCATCGTAATCTCTCCCTTTGTATGTTGAATTGTTTTTTTCACGGTAGCTAACAATCGGTTTATCTTTTCTTTTTCATCCTCTAATTTTTGCTGATGCTCTTCCAAGGCAGTGAGCGTATGAAATGCAGGATTATCTAATACAGATTGAATCTGCTCCAGCTTCATCCCTAAGGAACGATAAAGAAGAATCTGCTGCAACCGATTTAATTCCTTGTCTTCATAGAGACGATATCCTGCATCCGAATGCTCCGCCGGCTTTAATAAATCAATTTGATCATAATACCGGAGTGTGCGTGTGCTGATACCAGACATGTCAGCTACTTGTTTGATGGCGTATTTCATCTCGTTTGCCCTCCTTTCATTTTTTAGTATAGAGATTTACGCAGCGTCAAGGTCAATACCTTTTTTACTTATTTAAAAACCCATCTCGATTAATTTGAGATGGGTTTATCTTACCTTATTTTAGATGATTTCATTAAAAATTTGTCCGCCATTTAAGTCAATAATCTTTAAACGGCTTGTTTCTTTGATAAAAATTGTTTTGTATTTTTTCTGATTAGCGTCATCACCAATAAATAGGATACGCTTATGCGGGTTATCCTCCACTACTTGGACAGATTCATTTCCAGATGGAATTTGATCCTGGATAATATCCATTTCTTCCTGCGTATTTGCACCTGTTTGCTCTTCCATAGTCACTGCTTCCTTATCTGCTGTGACTTCTTCCGCTTCTCCGGTATTAGCGTAGATTCCACTAAACAGTAATGCTCCTGCTGCCGTTGATAGTAAAATTGTCTTCATTGGTAAAAACCTCCTTAATTTCTTAACAATTACCAGTTTACTTGATGACTGCTTATAATGTCCTTAGAGAAAAATGAGAATTTGATGAGAAGCCTCAGCGTTTATTTTCATGGGAATAGGGGAAAAAAGATAGTAAGCTGCTTTTCTTTAACAAGCTTTTTATGTAACAGTCCTCTCAACAAAGCATAATTATTTCTTACGTACCAAAGCGATATAAATCATTCAAATTAAAAAATACAATCGGAGGAACGACAAT
The DNA here is from genome assembly GCF_000821065.1 of Oceanobacillus oncorhynchi. GTDB lineage: Bacteria > Bacillota > Bacilli > Bacillales > Amphibacillaceae > Oceanobacillus > Oceanobacillus oncorhynchi. The sequence continues at coordinate 2,100,312 of NZ_CDGG01000001.1, read as the reverse complement.
GAACAAAGTATACGATGCAGTCGGTATTGGAATTGGTCCATTTAACTTAAGTCTTGCTGCTTTAACAAATGATCTTCAGGATGCAGACATCTTATTTTTGGAACAGGAAGCTTCTTTTGACTGGCATCCTGGAATGTTGATTGAGGGGATGGACCTGCAGACACCTTTTATTGCAGATCTGGTAACTTTAGCAGACCCGACCAATCGTTTTTCTTATTTAAATTATCTCCATGAGCATAATCGGATATATCAATTTTACTTTTTTAACCGTTTCACCATCCCAAGAGAAGAGTACAATACTTATTGTAAATGGGTCTCTTCCAGACTAGATAACTGTCAGTTCGGACAGCGTGTAACGGATGTATCAGCTATGCCGGATGAATCCTGTTATAAGGTTACAGCCCGATCTACAGAAGATGAAAGTGAACGAAGCTATTATGCAAAACATATTATTTTAGGGACGGGCAGCATCCCGAATATTCCAGAAGCGCTGCAGGGCTTTCCAGAAGAGGATATCACACATACCAGCCGTTACATGTATCTTAAAAACACCTTAAAGCAGGGGAATTCCATTACGGTCGTCGGTTCTGGTCAAAGCGCTTCAGAGGTGTTCTATGATTTGTTACAAGACCAAAAAGAAGGGGCTTATGATTTAACCTGGTTTACCCGTTCCAGCGGAATTTTTCAAAAAGAGGATACAGGACTCGGAAAGGAGGTATTCTCTCCAGAGTATGTTGATTACTTTTATAACCTGCCGTTAAGAGACAGGATGGAGTCGCTTGAAAATTTAAGCACTATCCGAAACGGCGTCGATCCTAAACTCTTAGAAAAAATTTATGAGCTGCTTTATAACCGTTCCATCGAATCGCCTTTACAGCAAATCACGATTCAAACAAACACAGCAGTAAACACGATGGAGCCCGGCGACAATTCTCAAAACAGAGCCTATAGCCTGCAATGTGAACAATGGCAAAAAGGAGAAAAATTTACTTACCCGGCGGATAAAGTAATTCTGGCAACTGGATATAAGCCGCATCTTCCTGATTGGCTCGAGAACTTCTATGAATACATAGAGTGGGAGGATGAAAAAAGATTTCGTGTAACTGCGGATTATCGGCTTGTTTTTAAAGACTCCCGTAAAAATCAAATATATACGTTGACCAATATTGAACATTCTCATGGTTCCAGTGCAACAAACTTAGGTTTATCGGTATTGCGAAATCAAAAAATCATTAATTCGATTGCCGGCAAAGAAATCTATCCTATACCGCAGCAAGCAGTCTTTCAGCAATTCGAAATGAAAAAATTATACTAATATCAAAAGATGCCAAACGCGTTGGAACAGCGTTTGGCATCTTTTTCACTGCTCCAAGTCCATTTCCAGACGTACCATATCGATGACCTGTATCCCATTTTCAAAAATCGGCTCTTCATAATGCCGCAAAAAGAAATTACGGTCAATGGAAACCATCCGGAATCCGCATTTTTGATATAGTGCCAGCTGCGCAACTCCTGAGTTCCCTGTTCCAATTTCTATCGTACGGTACCCTTGCTGTTTCGCTGTCTGAATCGCATGCAAGACCAGTTTCTTTCCCAAACCTTGTCCATGACAAGTTTCCTCCACAGCAACATTGACTAGCTCCGCGGTATCTGGTCTGGTCGGCAGAAGAACGTATACACCAACCACCTTTTCCTCTTTCTCCAGCACATAGCAAGCTCCTCTGGTAGTATAATCACGGATCAGCCTTTCTGATGGATCCGCAAGCAATAATAATTTCATAGGCAATGCTTCCCCGCTATGCAATAGACGAATCATATTTTCACTTCCTCTTTTGATAAAATAAGCTTGTTTCTGTCTTGTGATTCTTCTAGTATTAAGAATTATACACTGAATTTAAGTATACCAACTTTTCAGATTCAAAGGAGATTAAAATGGATGTCACCACTGTCATATTGACCGTCATAATGATGGGGCTTATTTTATTTATTGGAGCCTTGGTAGCTCTTAAAAACACGATTACATATGAAGCAAAACAGCTGTTCATGAGCGTAATTATCAATGTCGCCGTTCCATTTATTATTTTAAACGGCGTCTTCAATACCGATTTAACAGACGATGTATTGCATCAGGTTATTCTGATGTTTATTTGCAGTGTCAGTTTTAACGTTTTGGCTGTCGGTATTTGCTTTTTGTTTGGAAAAATTATCGGCTTTTCCATGACAAAATCAAAGCAGCTTGCTTTACTTGCGGCTATTGGAAATTCCGGTTTTATCGGCATTCCGTTATGTGCTGCCATCTTCGGTCCAACCGGCGGGCTGCTTGCTGCTATTTTTGATGCAGGACTGGACGTTGTTGTCTTTTCGCTGGGAATCTATCTATTGCAAAACAATAATCATTTTGAATGGAGACACTTAAAGGCGCTCGTGAATATGCCGTTAATAGCTATCAGCTTCGGGCTTATTTTTGCCTTCAACGGCTGGGGAGCCCCTGTTTTATTTAAAGATTTAGCCAGCATGCTCTCTGCACTGGCGGCTCCCATGGCGATGCTCTATGTCGGTTTTAGTCTGCCAGACCTTTTCCGCAGCAAGCAGCCGTTATTTTTTCGTGAATTATGGATGCCTTTGGTGTGGAAATTGCTTATTCTTCCAATCATGGTGATGATTATTCTGTCCTTCTTGCCACTGGAGACATTACTCAAAAATATCTTAGTCATCCTTGCTTGCATGCCAACCTTTATGCTTTCTGCGGTTCTCTTTTCCCGCTATACGGATAAAGAGCAGGAAGCTGTCGTTACATCGGTATTTTCTACCATACTCGCTTTAGGAACAATTCCGTTTATCGCCTGGCTGTCCGCCTTTTGGATTGGTTGATACGCAGGCTAATATATACTGCAGCACCTAAAATAAATGAAAGCAGACGAATATGCCTCCATGGACGTCTGCTTTCATTCTATTTTTTCGTCATGATAAACCAATTGGAAGACACGATGAGGATGATGAAAATACAAATCAATCCAACCACATGAAAACCGGGAACCTTCGATATTATGCCCAGTATAATAGCAAAGATTCCAACGATATAAATAGGAACACATTTCGGATTTGCAGTCACTTCTACGTTATCTCCATCACTTACCGTCAGAGGTTTGCTCCGGAGAAAGGATTGATTAACAGCAATTTCCGCTGTATCTCCCTCGAAGATGGCAACAGTAATATCATTGTTTTTTAGTTTGCCCTGAAATTCCCCATTCACTTTTACCTTTACACTGGACAGTCCGCCCAATAAACCGGTACTTCTACTTATGTAAACCTCCATTCATGTACTCCTTCCACTATTTTTGAATATACTGGGAATTCTAACACGGAATACATGTCGTCAACAGGTACAATGGAACTAAGCTCTTTCTCTAGAATGCAAAAAATAGAAAGCCGCTCTTTGAAAAGAACGACCTTCTAAGTTTAAAAAATTAGCAGGCTTACGAAGACACCAGCTCTAACCTTCCGCCTGCATCGCCTCTTCTTTTGTAGCTTCCACCGTGCCAAACGGATGATGAGGCGGGGCATAAATCGTATAAAGCTTTATAGCTTCATCCCCTGTATTCGTAATATTATGCCATGTGCCAGCAGGAACCATTATCGCACTGTCTTCTTCCACCTGCTGTCTAATTGTCAGATTATCCTGCCGATTTCCCATCTGTACCGTTCCGCTTCCTTCTTCAATCCGTATAAATTGATCGGTATCCGGATGGACCTCTAAGCCAATATCTCCTCCTGCCGGGATGCTCATTAATGTAACCTGCAGATGTTCTCCTGTCCACAAAGCAGTCCGGTAATTCGTATTGTCTTCCGCTGCGTTTTCAATATCAATCACGAAAGGATTTCCGCCATGATCAGTAACTCTGGAAGCTATTGTATTCCCTTGATTATTTTCTAAATATCCGGCTAAATGGCTTGCAATTTGGTAATCTGTCATCGCGAGCTGATAAAGCAGCTGCCGGGAATACGGTTCATTTACTTGCCCGCTTTTATGATAGTTTTCTTCATAGCCCTGCCTGGCATGATCATACACGTCCTCGATATGATTATTTCTCTCCTGATGATGCTCTGACTGTCTCCTATCTAGCTGTTTCCCGGTAAAATAGTGATAAACCTGCTCCAGACCTGCAGCGATTTGATTTCTGGATTGGACAGCATACACAAGTCCTTGTGCCGATGCGTCATTTCTAAACTGATCTGCTATTTGAAAATACATTGGTAGTGCTGATGCCTCTCGCTGTAAGGTTTCCTCTATGATATTAGCTGTCTGTTCATCATACGGATGTCCTTGGTTTCCATTCGAATCCATTCGATCCATTTGCTGCTGGTAAATAGGGTGATAATACATATGGGTCTGTTCCCTGCCTTTCCTTAATCTCCTATCAGCATATGACCATAAATGAAAAATGGAACCCAAAAAAAGAAGACATTGACAAATATCTTCTTCATCCATATTTCATTACACTATACCCAACTATTCTTTATACGCTCTGCTTTGCTTTCTTCTCCGCAGCAATCATCAAAAACATCGGTCTGCGCCATTCATGCTTCATCGCCGGCTCCCTCTCAAGCATTTCCTTTGAAGGTACTGACTCTTTCACACGTAAAATCTCAAATCCTGTTTGGATTAAATCGTTCATAAAAACAGACATCGGACGATGATATTTTATGACTGTTTCATTTAAAAAAGATGCTTCTCTTTTTCCTTCTATTTGATAATTATCCACTGGCCAATATAATGGATTCTTACTCGTTTGATCATATATCCAGTCCTGTTCTTTTCTTGCCGTAAAAATGGGATGCTCCACAGAAAACACAAAGCTTCCGCCTGGCTTCAATATCGTATGCACTTTTTCACATACACTGGAAAAGGACTTAATATAATGCAGGGCAAGCGAGCTGATAACAGTATCCATCGAGCTTTTAGAAAAATCGATGTCCTCTATAGCTTGATGCAGATATACAATCCCTGAATCATTGGTCAGTTCCTCTGCATGCGCAAGCATCCGTTCAGATATATCTGTTCCTGTCACAGATGCTGCGCCCTTCTCCCGTGCATAACGACTATGCCAGCCAAATCCACAGCCTAAATCTAAGACATTTTTTCCCTGGAAATCCGGCAGCATTTCTTTTAATATATGCCATTCACCGGCTCCTTCCAGCCCTTGTTTCGACCGGTCCATTTCCGCATATGCTTGAAAAAATGATTTATCATCATATTTGTTTTGTTTCAACGTGTCACTTCCTTTCCACCCTGTATATTATAATCGTCTATATAACGAAAAAAAAAGCATATCTATTTAAAAACATGCTTTATACTTGAAAATTATGTACCTGACAGCAACCTTATACAAATCTAAAAATAGATAAGGTGTACCGCCAGATTAAATATATTGAAGTTAATTGATTCTTATGAAATCCAAGAAGAAAGTAATGAGGATGGAAAACAACGGTTACAAATTATAAAATCTTTTCATACCTGCAATGATCATGATTTGTGCCCTTATAATCATAGCCAAAGTTTTTATAAATTTGGTTTAGTTTCTTATTGCTTTCTACACAGTCTAAACGAATCCGGCGCATTCCCTGCGTCTTCGTATATGCTTCCATCCATTCGACAATAGGTCTTCCTAAGCCGCGTCCAATATAATCATAGTCTACGGACAAGCGGTGCATATAAAACGCATCTTCGCTGGATTGTCCCCAAATGTTTTTATCCCAAGGGGTCTGCATTTCATTTAGTGTGAACGTAGCAATAATCTCATCGCCTTCTTTAACAACAAAGGTAGCTCCATCTTCAACAGACTGTCTTACTTCCGGATCTTCCTCATCCTGATCAAGGAATTCCCACTGCTTTAAACGGCTTTTCTTCAGCCATGTTGTTACACCCTTTAGCAGGCGGAGTATAGCTTTCATATCTTCCTTTTGTGCAATATACACATCTAGCTCCTGATTAATAGATCCAACTTTATTCGACATACCTCTACCTCCTTATACCCTTTGCTATACATTCGACATGAAAATTAAAAATTCCTCCTTTTTTATAAAAAAAATTCAAATTAAAGTAATCATTATCTCTTTCCAGATATTCCAATCCGTCATTTATCCCTTGATTTTATTGCGAATCTCAATTTGTTTAGCAATACAGAATTTCACAATATGTGACCTGGTTCCTTCTCGCATATCAATAAATTGCAGCGCATTTTTATACATGCTATTCGATTGTTTTATCACATTCACAACACTGCCTTTGAATACAATTTTCTGCTGGGTATCCTTTGTTTTCAAATACAATGTTCCTTCGACCTTATCGCCTATTTCAACGATTTTAGACTGCGTCAGAAAAGCAGCTCCCCCGCCGCTTATATCGTGGGTAGTAACGGTTATACTTTCCCCTTCGGCTTCCTCTTCGTTCGGATTTGCATCTTCTGCAGAAGGCAGTGTCAAATCCATATCCAGCATGACTTTCACACGGAAAAATTGCCTTCTTTGCACTACTTTAATTGCATCTAAAGAGGGGTTCGTAATGGCGATTTTTCCGTTTTGCTGAAGATATAATTGGGAAGAGAAGTTACAGAGCCCTTTTTTATCATCATGAAAACAGACTGTAACCATCATGCCGTTTTCAATCAGCATAGGTACATTCTGTTTATTGACAGGTCTTTGAATCAGCAGCTCAGACTCATTGCGAATGAGCTGTGTATAGTATGTTTTTCCCTCTGATGTTACCAGTTCAAGTAATTGGCCATTCCAAAATTCTGTATATGCTTCGTTGCTCATAATAAATCCCCCTTTTCTCCGTTACTTTAAATAGATCATGTTCATCCTTCAATTCATTTCATTCTATGTAGTCATACAAGGAAACATTCAATCCAACCAAAAACCAATTTTTGTATTATTTTTAGAACTAATAAACGAATCCTATTTCTTACCACTATTTTTACCGAACTTTTCTATGTGTTATATCTATCATGGTGCCAGCGTCTGTTTTCTCCTCTGTTAAAGGGGAGACGAAAATAATTATATCCAAACAAAAGAGTCCTCCCAAAATAAAAACCCATACTATATTTAGGTATTTAGACAGGACTACTTTCTCCTAATTATAACGTTTTTTCTGATTTTTGTAATGGTAATTCTTATTATTCTTGATAAATATAACTCTTCCAGCTTAGTAATCACAAAAAAACACCTTTCCGTTCCGCGCTATTAAAAAACGCTTAACAGAAGAGATGTTTTTTTGACAGAAGCGGCTGTTTTAATAAAAAAGCTGCCATAAAAGCTATATTAATCTACTACAATATACGTTACCTTTACCGGTCCATGCACACCAACAATCAGATTCATTTCAATATCAGCACTGTTACTCGGACCTGTTACAAAACAAACACTGGAAGGAGGAGCAATGCCTTTTTCATTATCCTGATGAATCTTACCTGCTGCCTGTGTCATCCTGGGCACAATTGTTTCTTTAGGGATAATGGCAACATAGCATTTCGGCATTAAGCTGATGGATCTGCCATTATCTTTATTCGTCATCAATGCGACTGTTCCTGATTCAGCAAGCGTGATATCACTAAAGGAAATACCGACATCTGTTCTTTCGGCAATCACTTGGTTTTCCTTACCAAGGCTTGCATCCCAGATATGGACATCGACCTCTTTTGAAAATTCCTCATAAGCCTTATCCAGTCCATACTCCTGGTTACGCTTATCATTCGATGCAATAATCGAAGCTGCCTCATATCCATCTAATACTCTTTTCAGTGTTGCTTGCAAATCGCTTTTATCTGTCCGGACAAAATCGGTATGGATCACCTTACAATGCTCCTTTAGCACTCCAATCAGCTCTTCGGCAGAATAATCTTTAAAAACCTCATGCTGCGGCTGAACACTGTACTCCGGCCGGCTTACACTTTCTCTTCTTTGCGGACGTCCCAGGTTTGCGGCAAGATTGCTTAAAAAGGAGTCACGGTTTTGAATAGCCATTATGCCTCTCCTCCCTTCTGACGTTTATTCCACCAGCTGCGGAAGGATTGTTTCCCCGGTGCCGGAAAATCTCGGACATCCGTCCATCCTTTTAATGGTCCCGGGCCATTTTCAACGTATTCCTCTTTTGTCCACGGTTTTAATGCACTTCTTGCGACTTTTGTACTTAATTTATACGCCGCTGGATTCGAGGCCCATTGCGCAAAACCTTTCATCATGATTTTTTCAGAAGCAGGCGATTTTTTCTCTTCTTCTACAATAATTTCACGGTGACGTATCAACTGTTCATGTAATGGAATTTTCACCGGACATGCTTCCGTACAAGCAGCACATAAAGAAGACGCATACGGCAATTCTTTATGATCCTCATAGCCGTCAAGCAGCGGTGTTAATACAGCTCCAATTGGGCCTGGATAAATCGAGTTATACGCATGCCCGCCGACATGGCGATACACCGGACACACATTAATACAAGCTGCACAGCGGATACAATGAAGTGCAGACTGAAATTCTGTTCCCAGGATTTTAGAACGTCCATTATCCACAATCACCAGATGATAATCATCCGGGCCGTCGATTTCCTCTTCCAAGCGCGTCCCTGTAATGGTTGTGATATAACTGGTCAGCTTCTGCCCGACAGCAGCTCTTGTTAATAAGCTCACTAATACTTCCATGTCCTCCCAGGTTGGAACGAGTCTCTCCATCCCCATTACACTGATTTGTGTATCAGGAAGGGAAGTAACCATTTCCGCATTTCCTTCATTGGTTACCAATGTAACAGAACCAGATTCTGCAATCGCAAAGTTGCAGCCGGTAATCCCGACATCCGCAGTTAAGAAATCCTGCCTCAGCTGTTCTCTGGCAAAGGAAGCCAGTTCCTCCGGTGTATCTGATTTATCATAGCCTTTTTTATCTTGAAAGGTATTTTTGATTTGCTGCCTATTTTTATGCAAAGCCGGGGTGACGATATGTGATGGAGGATCTTCATCTAATTGCAGAATCCATTCCCCTAAATCCGATTCGACTACCTCTGCTCCGATTTCCTCTAATGTTTTATTTAAACCAATTTCTTCGGTAACCATAGATTTGGTTTTCACAACTTTTTTCGCGTTTTTCTTTTTGACGACATTTTCAATATAAGTATTCGCTTCCTCTGCCGTCTCCGCAAAAAAGACATTACCGCCGCGTTTTTCCACTTCCTCACTGAGCTGATACAAATAATAATCAATGTTTTCTAATGTATGGGACCGTATTTCCTCACCAAGCTGGCGCCAATCCTCCCAATTGCCGAGCTCTTCCGCCTGCGTCAGGCGGCCATTCCGGAACCTTCCTTGTGCAGAAGAAACAGCCTGCCGCATAAAATCATTGTCAATCCCTTTTCCAATCCGTTCTTTATAAGGAGCTTCGCTAATTTTTATGCTCATGCGGTTACGCCTCCTTGCTCTTTGACATGTGTATTTAAAATTTCAGTGATATGCATGACTTTTACATTTTTACCTTCTCTGCGCATACGTCCGCCGATATTCATCAGACAGCCCATATCTCCGCCGACAAGGTATTCTGCTTCTGTTTCCGATACATGCCGGGATTTTTCTTTTACCATTTCACCAGATATATCTGCATTTTTCACAGCAAATGTACCGCCAAACCCGCAGCAGTCCTCTTTTACCGGCAGTTCAACAAAGTCAATTCCTTTGACATTTTTAAGCAGCTTCGTCGGCGCTTCCTTTACTCCTAAAATACGGGTCATATGACAGGACGGATGATAGGTTACCCTTCCCTCAAAGGTAGAACCGACATCAGTTATCCCTAATACATCCACGATAAACTGTGTTACTTCATAGGATTTATTAGCCAGGTCAATTGCCGGCTGTTCCCACTCCGGGTCCCCCTTGAGTACGTTCGGATATTCTCGCAGCATACCGACACATGAACCAGACGGGCCGACCACATACTCCGAATCTTTAAAGGCCTTTATCATCTGCTTCATTGCTTTTTTCGCTTCACTCAGATAACCGCTGTTATATGCTGGCTGGCCGCAGCAGGTTTGAGCTGCCGGGAAATCTACTTCACAGCCCAGACGCTCTAATAATTCCACCGTATTCTTACCTACATCTGCAAAAACAATATCACTTACACATGTAATGAACAAAGATACTTTCATTTTTTCCACCTCTTCTATTGAAACCGGACATGAACGAGGTATTTAATTCTTATCAAGTTCTTGAAACAGCAACTGCTCTACATTCTCCAAATGCTCATACATTTTTTCTCTTGCCTGGTCCGCCTGCCTATTTTTGATTGCTTGATAAATACGTTCATGCTCTTCATATAAAATATGTGACCGGTCTTCTGTATATAATAATATCCGCCGTGCTTCCCGAATCGTCTCTGACATTAATTCGGAAACACTGCCCATTAAATGAATCAATAAATTCATTTGCGTTGCCTGAGCAACAGCCAGATGAAAATCGGTGTCTGCCTGCTCAGAAAGCTGATCATTCCCTTTCGCATCCGCCATCAGCTGTAACGCTGCTTCCATTTTCTCAAGGTCCTTGTCCGTATAGCTCTCTGCAGCATATGCGGCAGTGCCGACTTCTAAAATTTTGCGGACCTGATACAATTCTTTAACGTCATTCTGTTTCATTAAAAATGCAGTGCTCACAGGCAAGGTGAAAAGCTCTGCATCAAACGCTTTTACGTAGGTGCCTTCTCCCTGCCGCATTTCGACCAGCCCCATGGAACGGAGTCCGCTGAGCGCCTCTCTGATTGCGGAACGGCCGACGCCAAAGCTTTTTGCCAACTGCTCTACAGAATCCAGCTTATCTCCTGACTTCAACCTTCCGTCCTTAATCATGCCAATCAAGGAATCTGCTACTTGCTCATATATTTTTTCGGTTTTTATACGCTTATATTCCATCTTGTCAACTCCTCTAGTACGTGAATCTATTTTAATTCATTCCCAGAGGTTTTTAAAGCCCATCAGCTTATCAGCCGAAGAATTGAATAGCAATAAACCCAGCCAATCCAATCATCAATCCATAGACAACGGCCGGAATCAGCGTTTTCCGAATGATATCCCCTTCTTTACCGCTCAAGCCAACGACCGCGCTTGCTGCAACGACATTATGCACACAAATCATATTTCCCGCTCCAGCTCCCATTGTTTGAGCAGCTAAAACCGTATTTATATCTAAGCCCAATTGATTTGCTACGCTGTATTGAATAGGTGAGAATGTTAAAGTAGAAACCGTCGCACTTCCAGTAATAAACGACCCTAACTCTCCTAAAAAGGGTGCGACAAACATCCACATAAACCCTAAATGCTCCGCCATGCTTACGGCGATATACTGCGGCATGCTGATTAAATCTTCTGTATTTATTCCCGAATTTGTAAACACATGCACCATTGCTAATGTGGCTACTAAAGCAATTGCTGTTGACCGCATCGTCATCAGAGAATCCTTGGAGGCACTAAAAAACGTGCCAATTGATTTTCGATGAACAAATACAGATAAAACTGCCGCAAAGGTTAAAATTGTTCCTGGCGAATATAAAAACTCCCAGGCAGAGTCCACACCTTCTACACCAAAAATAGTTGTCCAAGAGAAATCAATGGCTGCCTGTGTGAACTCCTGCAGCCAAGGTATAATCCTGGTCATTAACAACAAGGCAACGACAATAACATAAGGTGTCCAAGCTGCCCCTATGCTCATCTTTGACTTCTCCGTTTCCACTTCAAAACCGGGGCGCAGCGCCTCTTTCCATGTCGTTTTTGGTAACAGCCAGCCTTTTTTAGCCGTGATTGTTGCTACTACCAATCCAGTTAAAGATGCTAAAATAGAGATAAATTCCTGACCAAATACCGAAGCATAGAATAAAGCAGACAACGTATAAGTAAACCCTATAAGAATGGTCCACGGAAGCATCGGCAAGGCATACTTAAACCCTTTGTTTCCACCAAAAAATAAAGTCATAATAACAATGACAATAAACGGTATAAATGATCCGGCGAATATATCTAACGTGGTTATCCGCACTCCAATTGCATTAAAGAACTCCGCATCTGCCCCCGGGATATTACTTAACCCTACTGCCAAAGGTGTCCCTACAGCTCCAAAAGCCACCTGTGCGCTGTCTGCAATCAACGCCAATGTCGCAGCAACAATAGGACGAAATCCTAAAGCTACCATTAATGGAGCTGTAACCATTGCCGGAGTTCCGAACCCTGCTGCCCCTTCAATCACTCCGCCAAATAAAAAAGCAACAATGACAACCTGAACACGCATATCTTCAGAGATGCTCTGAAAACCTTGATTTATTCTGTCCACTGCTCCTGTTTTTCGAAGTGTATCCAATAAAACTAATGCACCAAATAAAATCCATAGAATCGTTAATGTTTTATGGGCCCCTTGAAAAATCGATGATAGAATAACATTTCCTTCCATCCCCCAAAAAATCATAGCTATTGCAATAACGATTGCTGCGCTTAACGACATCCCCTTCATTGCCGGCATACGTAACAGAACTAAAAACACAAACGGCGCAATGATTGCACTTAAAGCTAATAATAAATACAAACGAATCCCCCCTTGCCGCTCTTCTAAAACGCTTTCATTAGATATGTATAAGCAAGGTCATCAGATGACCTTACTTATACATAGTACTTTATAATTCTATTGATGACAAGATAAAATTATAAATTTTTCCCGAAAACATATAAAAGCAACATGTGGTACCAATTCTAGTGCTTATTTTTTAAATAGTTGGGTAAATAATCTATAATTTACAATTTTATTATGTTTTTCCAATATTAACTATGATATAATTAATAATTTTATGATTCTTCGAGAAAGATATTGCCATCACATGTCTTTTGTTGTAATCTAATTTAATTATTCAGAATTTTTATAATTGTACATCATTTGCATGTTAGATTCTTAGTGAAATAGTCCAAGAGAATGTTCAACTATTTACTAACAGATTTGCTGAAGCGAGTAACAACGCCCCCCCAGTATCCAATAATAAACAGCTCAGGAATTTCCGTTTAAAAAACTATTCATGGTGCGGGGCACTAGCCGACTATTTCTTATCTGTCAATTTTGCGAATACATCTATTAAATGAAACATGAGTGAATTTCATAATTCAAAGCCCTTGTGTCCCAAGCTTTTTGAAACATAAAAAAAGAAGTACCTCCCCAAATCTTGTATAATGGTAGTTACCCAGAAAACCATAAAAAGACTGGAGGAGTACTTCTTATGACCATTATACGACAACCGAGTCTATTTGGCATCCAAGAATTATATGACATCCAAGCGGAGCTTATTCAACAACAACAAGCTGCATAATTTTTGTTTTTTAAAATACACTTTCGAAAATTCTGCTCGTCTTTGTATTTTTAAAAAGAGCAATTATGAAATTCATTCAAATAATTACGAAAAAATTGTTATTTTAGAAGACCATTATACTTTTAATGCTATGACAGAGAAATTATTTGATAAAAAATTGAAACCTGGTATATATGATACTGAAGATATTATTGGAAATCAGGAACTTAATAATAAAAATTGACATTCATTAATAAACCAAGCAATTGAGTAAAATCAACAGCTTGGTTTATTAATATAATAGTTTAAAACACATAAGCCTTATAGATTCATCCTATTATTTGCTGCTAATTATATACAAAATCGCAACATCTCACCCAAACCCTTCTCCACAAAAGCAGGAATATCTCTTTTCTGAACAGCAGCCAATTCTTTCAGTGTATAGCCTTCCTCTAAAAGAAATTTCATCAGCTTTCGCCCTGCATAGTAGGCCTCTCTCTTATTCCCTGTTGTCCCCACACTAAAAGTAAAGCGAATCAGTTCTTCATTATCCGAACTGTCCAAATACGGCATCACAGGCATTTATCCACTCATTCTCTGCGTCCAAATAATCCTTTTTCTCTTTTCCAGGAATAAGTATTTTGCTTGTATGCATGGCAATGTCCTCTTCTAAAATCAGCTGTGCTACTGGTTGCTCCCAATCCAGCTTTAAAAAGTAGCTTATTTATAAATAAGCTGCTCTTCCAAATTTTTTAGAATGTATTTATAAACCTTCGCATATTAATTCTATAGCTTACAGAAAACGTTTACATCAGAACTTCTTCATTCTATTCAATTCTACATCGACTGTACATTATTTGTTCTGAAAGAGGTTGTGCCATGGCAAATATACATCAGGTTGCAAAACAGGCAGGTGTTTCCATTGCTACGGTTTCGCGTGTTTTAAATAACACATCCAAGGTCTCTGAGAAAACGCGACACAAGGTTGAAAAAGCCATTCGGGAGTTAAATTATGCTCCCAGTATGCTTGGCAGGAATTTACGAAACTCGGAAAGCAGATTACTTCTTGTTCTTATTCACACGTTCTCAAACCCTTATTACACAGAAATCATTAATGGGATTGAGGATTATGCCATAGAAAACAACTATAATATTCTGCTTTGCGAAACAGATGATAACCTGCAGCGGGAAGATATCTTTCTTCATATGGTTCGTAATAAATTGGCGGACGGTATTATTTCCATGAATCCTACCGTTCATGTTGATAAGCTGAAAGAGCTTTCTGAGTCCCATTCTATCGTGCTTTGCAGTGATTATTATGAAGATGCCAATATCCCTTATATTGCAATTGATAATACAGAGGCTGCTTATCGCGCGGTAAAGTATCTGATTACGATGGGAAATAAAAAAATCGGCTTGATCAATTTCAATGAAAATCTGCTCTATGCAAAGCAGCGGCGCATCGGATTTGAGAAGGCCTTAAACGAATTTCAATTGCCTATTTGTGACGAATGGATCCATTACACTGACGGACTCAGCTTCCAGGACGGTGTAGAAGCCATGCGGCGAATGCTGCGTTCTAAAAACCGGCCAACTGCTGTATTTATTATTTCAGACACTTTAGCGATTGGCGCTATCAAAGAATTACATGCTCAGGGCATTAAGGTCCCTCAAGAGATGGCGATTATCGGATTTGACAATATTGCTTTTTCCAGTATGACCACACCTGCCCTGACAACAGTTTCTCAGCCAAAATATCAAATGGGCTATCGTTCCGCAAAAATGGTCATTGACCGGATTCAAGGGCTGCCTGTTGAAAATGTCATCATGGATTATGAGTTGATTATTCGAGAATCAACATTGGGTTAGGAGGGATCTAAATGATTGTAGGAATTATTGGCTGCGGCTCGATTACACGCTTCAGGCATGCTCCCGAGTATAGAGCCAATCCATCCGTAAAAGAGATTGTTTTCTATGACAGAAATCCTGAACGCGCAGAGGAAATGAAGCAATTATTTGGCGGCAGAACCGCTTCGTCACTGGAGGCATTGCTTCAAGATTCGACCGTTGATGCCATTAGTGATTGCTCTTCCAATGAAGCGCATTATATCCACACTACAAAAGCTTTGCAAGCCGGCAAGCATGTTCTTTGTGAAAAACCAATTGCCGCCACTGTGGAACAGGCAGAAAAAATGGTACGTACTGCGAAGGAAACCGGAAAGCTATTAATGGTGGACCACAACCAACGCTTTACAAAAGCACATCAAAAAGCACGCGAAATCCTTCGAGCGAAAGAGCTTGGCGAGATTCTCTCCTTTCAGACAACCTTTGGGCATAGCGGCCCCGAAGATTGGGGAGCAACCAAATCAAAAGAAACCTGGTTTTTTAAAAAAGACCGTTCCCATTCAGGGGCTGCAGGAGATTTAGGCATTCATAAGCTGGACCTGCTCTTCTATCTGTTGGATGACGATATTACAAATCTCCATTCCTATACAGCTACCCTAGATAAAACAGATGAAAACGGTCAGCCTATCGAAGTAAATGACAATGTCGTCTGTATTTTAAAAACTGCTGGAGGAAGCATTGGTACTGCCACTTTCTCTTGGACCTATTACGGGGAAGAAAATAACTCTACAACGATTTACTGCCAGGAAGGAATTATGAAAATATACCAGGATAAACACTATCCACTTCTTATTGCAAAGAAAAACGGTGAAAACATTTACTATGCATTAGAAGGAATTCAAACCAATACGAATCAAACAAACTCCGGCGTAATCGATGCCTTTATCCATTGCATTCAAGAAGAAAAAAAGCCCATTGTCAGCGGAGAAGATGCATTAAAATCATTACGACTGCTTGAAGAAATTCTCCAGCAAAACGAGGAAAGGATGTAATGGATTTCATGAAAGCAGCTGATTTATCTCTCATAGGAAGGAAAGGAGGCGTTTTCCCCATCTATTTTATTTATTTCCATCATTACCTCGTATGCTAATTGCAAACGGTTATTCCTGTCTCTTATTCTCATCTAGATGTTTTTTTGAGACAGTTTTTTTGCAACATGTTGTACCAATTCTAGTGCTTATTTTTTAAATAGTTGGGTAAATAATCTATAATTTACAATTGCAAACGGTTATTCTGTGCAGAGCCAGTCTATTTTATAAGATTCACTAAAAATCGGGGAGGTTTACAATACGATGAAGAAAAAAAGTTTTGGCTTTTTAATGATTGCTGTCCTCATGCTTTTGTTGGCTGCTTGCGGCGGTGGAAATGATTCTGGTAAGGCTTCAGAGGAGAATAATGCGGACAGCGGAAATGGCAGCGAGGACACTGAAGAACACTATAAAATTGGCATACTTGCGCCAGAAGTGACGCATGGCTGGGTTGCGGCAGTTGCTTACCATGCTGAAGAACGCGTAAAAGAATTAGGAGATCAAGTAGATTATCAAATTCAAACCAGCAGTAACGCGGAACAAATGACTTCCCAATTAGATGATTTAATGACATGGGGAGCTGACGCCATTGTTGCTTTTCCTCAATGGGAGGGCATGGAAGTCCCGATTCAAAATGCCATTGACAGTGGTATAACCGTGGTTAACTTTGACATCGCGATTGATGTAGAAGGAGTTTACCGCGTTGCAGGTGATAATGAAGATATGGGTATCCAGGGAGCGAATTACATTGTAGATAAAATTGGTGAGGAAGGGAATGTCGTTGTACTGGAAGTACCTTCGTCTGGTTCTGTATCCGAATTACGGACCAAAGGCTTCGAGGAAACCATGGCAGAAATTGCTCCAGATATGAATCTGATGACGTATGCAACAGAATTCACCAGAGAGGATGGTTTAGCTGACTTCGCTGATATTCTGACTTCTGTTGAGGATATTGATGCCGTTTATTCGATTGATGATGAAACCTCTGTCGGTGTCTTACAAGCTATTCAAGAAGCTGGAAGAACAGACATTCAAGTCGTCACAGGCGGCGGTGGCATGCAGGAATATTTTGAAATGATGCCAGAAAACGAAGATATCTGGATTCAATCCGCATTATACAGCCCTGTTATGGTAAAAGATGCTGTTGACATTGCGATAGACGTGCTCAACGGAGAAGACGTGGAGGAAGAAACCATCATTCCAACTACTGTCGTTGACCGGGATAACTACGAAGAATTCTTAGATGAAAATTCACCATATTAAGCAGAGGGGAGCAGGAAAGTCTGCTCCCTTTCCATCCATTTCTCAGAGGTGATGACATGCTTGTGGAGTTAAGAAATATCCAAAAGTCCTTTGGCAAAAATCATGTTCTAAAAGACGTTTCCCTTTCTATTAAAGCAGGAGAAATTTGTGCATTGCTTGGAGAAAATGGAGCAGGGAAATCAACCCTGATGAACATCTTAGGCGGTATTCATCAGCCTGATAAAGGCAAGCTTTATATAAACGGGGCCGAGGTAAATCTGACCGGTCCGGAGCAATCTATTAATATGGGAATTTCTTTTATCCATCAGGAGCTGAACTTAATTAATGATCTGCCCATCTATGAAAATATGTTTTTAGAAAGAGATTATAAAAAGGGATTCAAGCGCGTACAGCATCAAAAAATGATTCAAGAAACAAAGGAGATATTTGAACGCATGCATGTAGACCTTGACCCCCGCATGCTGGTCAAAGAGTTAGATTCTTCCTATAAACAAATTATTGAAATCTGTCGCGCGATTTCGATGAATGCTTCTGTCATTATCATGGATGAACCAACAACATCGCTTACCGATTCTGAAATCGAACGTGTATTTACGATGATGCGGCGTTTACGCGATCAACAGGTTGGCATTATTTTTATCTCTCATAAGTTAAAAGAAGTCATTGAGGCTTGTGACACATATGCCGTACTTCGGGATGGCAGGCTTGTTTCTGAAGGACAGGTCAGTGATGTAACCACAAAGGAGCTTGCCCGCTTTATGGTCGGCTATGATGTCCGGACAGATCAACTGGTCCAGCAGCGTGACCGCGGTGAAGAAATCCTGCGTGCAGAAAAATTTACGTATAATGCTGCTTTTTCCGATATTACTTTTTCCATTCATCAGGGAGAGGTTGTCGGATTCACCGGTCTTTTAGGGGACGGACGCAGTGAGCTGTTTCAATCCATTTTTGGCGCAAATGATATTTCATCGGGCAAGCTGTTCCTTTACGGCAAAGAAATTAATATCCATACCACGATGGACGCTGTTAAAAACGGAATTGCCTACCTTCCAAGAAACAGAAAGGAAAACGCCATTATTAAAGATATGAACATTCTCGAAAATAGCGCCATTGCTTCTTGAAAGAGACATGCCAAATGGGGAATCATCCAGCATTCCATCCATCAAGAGAAGCTGGCTGCACTTCAAAAACAGCTGAAGATACGGATGACTGATTCCTCAAACAGTATTCTGAATCTCTCTGGAGGAAATCAGCAGAAGGTCGTTTTAGCTAAATGGCTTTCCACAGATCCCCGTATTTTGATTTTAGATAACCCGACACAAGGGGTAGATGTTGGAGCGAAGGAAGATATCTATGATATTATCCTTCGTTTAGCTGATGAAGGGATTGGGGTTATTATTCTTTCCAGTGAAGCAAATGAAATATTAAGGCTTTGCAATCGGACGTATGTCATGTACCACGGACAGCTGCAAGGAGAATTAAAAGGAGAAGCAATGAACGAACAAGCAATAATGGAGCTGGCTACAGGCGGAGATGCTTTTATTTCAACGTCTTAATGGACTGTCCGCCATCACTTAGGCGATAAGTAACAGGTATCCCGCAGGTTGCAGCTTCTTTTTATCCGGGATCGAAAAGGGGTGTACCTTTTGACAGAGAAAAATATCAATTACTTTCACCAGTTTATCCTTTGGTTCAAGAATCGATGGTCTACTAGTCCATTGTTTAGTATTTTTATTGCGTTCATCGTAATGGTTATCTTACAAACGATTGTATTAGGCTTTGATTATCCTTCATTTGGAGAATGGTTTACGTCTTGGACTAATAACTGGATCAATATTTTACGAAACAATGCCAGTGTAGCAATTGTCGCACTGGGAATGACGTTTGTTATTATGACAGGCGGAATCGATTTAGCTGTTGGTGCAACGCTTGTAGCAACTGGCGCATTGACAATGACATTGCTTGATATTGGAGCAAACGGTTTTTTTAATGCGATTGGAATCACAGGCTGGACAGCTATTTTCATTACAATCATTGTTGTGATTCTTTTTGGATATTTGCTTGGTTCCTTAATTGGCGTAACTGTTACACGGGGAATGGTTCCTCCTTTTATAGCCACCTTAGGAGCGATGATGGTCTTCCGCAGTGTCACACAGCATTTCATGCAAGGAGCTGCACCGCGTGTACCGCCAGAATTTTTACAAATTGCCAATTTCAAAATCGGGAACTATATGATTATGCCCATCATCTACTGGATTTTGATTGCTGCTGTTATGTATTATATTTCCAAGCGCACCATCTTTGGCCGGCAGATTATTGCGGTTGGCTCCAATGAAAGAGCTGCCAGACTATCCGGAATTAACGTGAAGCAGGTTAAGTACCGGGTTTATGCGCTTTCCGGAATACTTGTAGCCATTGCTGCAATCATTCAAGTTTCTCGAATCGGCTCGATGGATTTTGCCGGTTCAGGACGGGGAATGGAAATGGACGCTATCGCTGCCGCTGTTGTCGGAGGTACAAGTATGATGGGCGGAAGAGGATTTATCCTCGGAACGGTTTATGGAATGTTGATTATTGCTGTGCTGAACAACCTGCTCAATCTCTTCGGGGTTCCTCCATTACTGCGGGATGCATTTAAAGGGATGATTGTCATTGCAGCTGTTCTGTTGCAGCGGAAGGAAAAAACCGCATGAGTCATTTCATGCGGTTTCTTTATCATTAAAATATTGAAATCCTCTTAAAACAAATTCAATAACCTATCCCAAAACCCTTCGTTCTCTTCCTCTTCTTCTGTCTCTTCGGTATCCTCTTCCGGCTGAATACTGTCTGTTTGAATCACAAATTGAACAGAATTTGTGATCTCATCATTTTCTCCCGATACGAAGGATACAGGATCAAAATCAGATTTATCATATTGTGAAATCATCTCATCAATTTCTTCCTGCATCTCATCAGGGATACTTTCAGTGGCATCATATAATTCACTGGTTCCATCCTGTAATTCATCTGCTCCGTTCGCAAGTTCATTGGAACCGGATGCCGATTCACTAATTCCATTATGAATATCAGCATAGGAAGTACTGAGCTCATTTACGCCATTGGTATAAGAAACCAGACCTTCATGGAACTGATTATAATTTTCAGCCATGGTATCTACACTTGTAATAAATTCATCCAGTCCTTCATCGATATCAATTTGGCCGACAGATTGCTCTAATTCATCGGAAAACGTACGGATATTGCTGGCAATGTCACTGGCAGAAGTTTGAAATTCAGATAATGCCGGCTCCACCGCATCAAATGATTCTACGGATTCATAGTAGACAGCTAATGCACCTTGGGCAGCTTCATAGGTGCCAACTAATTCATCAACAACCGCCGGATCTACTGCTTCACTATCATATAATGCTTGAAAATCCTCTTCTGTTAAGGTGGCTTCTGGGATGCCCTCCATAGCTGTCTGCAATGCTTCTTTCGCATCTCCATAGCCTGTTGACAGCGAATCTAATTCGTCAGCCAATGCTTCCATTCCTGCAGCCATATCTGATGCAGCTTCTGTCATCCCGCTTAACTGCTCTATTCCATCTATCCCTGTAATTTGGCCAACTTCTTCCTGTACGGTTTGAAAAGCATTATTGATTTCTTCCGATGCACCTGTTAATTCACCGCTGGAATTATTTAACTCATTTAAACCGTTCTGAAATTCAGAAGACCCATTCTCTAATTCACTTAATCCGCCAGACAGCCCGCTGATTCCATCACCAAGCTCACCTACTCCCTGGTTGATTTCACCAATGGCATCGGTTAAGCTCTGAAACTCCTCTGTGAGCGCATCTGTATCCGGACCGTCTACAGAAACAGAAGACGGCAGGCCGGAGATTTCCATTCCTTCTAATTCAAATTGATCGGTATCTGCTTGAATCGTCAGCGTCTCTTCTTCTCCCGGCATCACCGTAAATGCCACCTGCCTATTTTTCCCGGCATTGGCTATCGTTGCATCCTCCGCTTCAATATTATAAAAGTAATCGGTATTCAGCGCCTGTGATATTTGCAGCATATAGTTATCAAAGAAAGCAGTTTCTGTTTCTGCATTCTCTTCTACCTTTATTTCGATTTCTACCTGTCCGGATTCCCCAATAACCGTTTGCGGATCTACTTCTTCCCCGTCTAAATAATAGGAGATGGTGAATTTCCAGGGCAGCTCTTTGGAAAGGTCTCCTTGATAATAAAACGTATCTGAAGCCGCGTCCATACGGATTGTATCTCCGTCCTGTTCTATTTCACTCGTATCTGTTAAATTCTTGATAGATTCATAGTTTCCGAAATCCTCAATAACACCTGATTTATTCAATTCAAACGCATTTACGACATAGATATTTTCTAATGCGCCGCCTGCTTCTAAATTCGCATAAATAACCTCGTTCTTTTCCTCAATTTCCGCATCTCCCTCAGACGCAGAATCCTCAGAAGCCCCCTCTGCAAGAGCTGTATTCATAAACGGAATAAAGAACAGAGCTAAAGCGAGCCAGATCCATTTAATTGTTGTCCTCATGTTTTTCCTCCTTGCGAAACTTCATTCCTAATGATGTCTTTTGAAGCAATGTATCCCCATATACAAGCAATGCAGGCAGTAAGGTGATAACCAGAATAAATGCCAAGAGCGCACCTCTCCCCAGCAGCAAGCCGATAGACCCGACAACCGGATTAGATGATGTCATCCATAAAACAAATCCGACGATGGATAGAATCGATGCAGAAACAGCAATGGAGAAAATCTTATCATCCAATGTCATTTTTATTGCCTTCCATTTCGGCATATATCTTCTGTAATTTTTATATGTCTCCGTTAATAATATGGCATAATCCACCGTTGCTGCCAGCTGAACCGTACTGACAATTAAATAACCGATAAAGACAAGCGGTGTTCCTGTAAAATAAGGAATAGCTAAGTTTATCCATACGGCTGCTTGGATAACCAGTAGTAAAATAATCGGGAAAGAAATCGATCGGAAATTAACCAAAATCACAATCCCTACCCCAAGAATGGTTAAAATATTTACAAGCTGATTATCCTGGGACACAATATTCTTCATATCATACAGAGACGCACTTTCACCTAAGGTCAGCGCCTCCTCTCCATAATAAGCGGAAGCAATTTCCCGTATATCTTCTATCACTGCAAAAGGAAGGTCTCCTTCTGTTCCAGCTTCCGTATTAATAATAATCCGGCTGTAATGATCGGAAAGAAATTGCTCTGTCGCCTCTTCCTCTAAAAAGTCCTGCGGAATAACACTGCCGACCATGGTTGCATAGCTGATAACCGAGGAAACATGATTTACATTGTCCAGGACCTGAACCATTTCCTCCTCTTTCCCTATATCATTATTAGGAATAAGCAACACAACGGAAGTCGATTCTCCAAAAACTTCTTCAATCTGTCTCACATCAGTTCCTAGCCGGGTATCCTCCGGCGGTTCTCCCATCCCGTAGGTAAAGGTCGTGCTGCTCTGCGCCATAAAGCTGGGAACAAGAAGCAGCAGCACCAGAATAAGAACAGGAAGTCTTAATTTCAAGAGCTTCTTCCCGACTCCCTCAAAACGAGTCGGAACAAACGCACGATGCTGCGTCCGGTCAATCCAGCGATAAAACACAAGTGTAAAGGCTGGCAGAAAGACAATCACACTGATAAAGCTTAAAATAATTCCTTTAACTAAGTTCAACCCCAGATCGGAACCAATCTCAAAACGCATAAACATCAATGCCATAAAGCCAAAAATAGTTGTAAAAGCACTTGTGCTGATAACCGGCCATGATTCTTTAATAGCTGATTTCATTGCTTCTTCCGGTTTGTAATTTTTATTCCTGTAATCCTGAAAGCTATGCAGAAGAAAAATAGCATAATCCAAGGAGACTGCAAGCTGCAATATTGGTGCAACCGCTTGGGTAACAAAAGAAATCTCGCCGATAAATATGTTCGTCCCCAGGTTAATTAATACAGATACCCCAATGGCTGTCAGGAAAAATACCGGCTCCACCCATGAGCTGGTAGACAAGATAAGAATAATGATAATAATTGGAACAAGCAAGGCCGCCGCGTACATGCTCTCTGTCCCTGTCATTTCCTGTTCTGTTGCTGTATTGACAGCCTCCCCGGAAACGGCATTTCCCTCACCAATCAAGTCATAAATAGCATTGGTGGCCTCTACCTCTTTTTCATTGGCAATCGTGACAGAAAAAAGGGCATTTTCATCCTTATAGTATGTCTCCACTGTATCCGTGTCAGTTACTTCAATCGGTGTCCGAATATCAACAACATCATCCAGCCAGAGAACCTCTGTAATCCCATTTATCTCTTCCAGAGCATGTTTATACTCCATCGCTTCCTGAATCGAGACATCTCCTATCATGACCCTGGCATTTGCAATACCGCTTGAAAATTCCTCCTCCATCACCTCTAAAGCCTGCGTAGATTCTGCATCATCCGGTAAATAATCCTGCATATTGTAATTCACATCAACAAACAGAATCCCCGCTAAAGAAAGGATCATAAGTATGATAAAAAGTGTTACCACTGTCTTTTTAAAACGAATAATTAAATTTGCCACTGTCATTCCCCATTACCTTGCTGATTTCATTCATATAATCTATTATTATAACTACACACTGTCAGTTAGACAACAAACAGTTGTTTAAAATATGTACGTTTCGCAACAAATAATCATTATCTGTTGGATAACAGATAGAATTTCATATTTTGTTCATAAAAGGAGCTTATTTATCATGGCACAAAAACTAGATCGCAGAAAACGTTATACAAGGATGGCTCTTAAAAATGGGCTGATGGAGCTTTTAAAAGAAAAACCAATTTCTTCGATTACAATTAAAGAAATTTGTGAGCAGGCTGATATCAACCGTTCCACATTTTACAGCCACTATGCCGATCAATATGATTTACTGACCAATATTGAGGACGAAATTATCGATGAATTAAATCAGGCACTGCTTCAGTATGACTACACGCAGGAAAAAGAAGCGCTGGCGATGTTAAATTATTTACTCAAATATGTGTACAGCCGTCATGAGCATTTTCGGATTCTGTTCAGCGAACACGGCAATAAAAGATTCACACATAAAGTCATGTTCGCCGCACAAACGCATATTATGAATGACTTTAACGGACCAGAACATAAAATGAGCGAAACCGCTGCAAAGTATATGACAATCTATTCTATCAGCGGGAGTATTACGGTAATTGAATACTGGCTGGAAAATGGAATGAAGGAGTCACCGGATGAAATGGCAAGAATTATTACGGAAATAAGTAAGCCTTGTTGAATTCAGGGAAAGTCAAACTCTTTCACTAAGCTTCTTCCATTGTACGATAACATCGAAACTTGTCCATTTTCACACCAAGAACAAACGATTAAATAAGGATCAACACCAAAATCTATGGTTGGAAAATATAATTAAATGTGATAAAAGCAACTAGCTAGCGGAGAAAATACACGGAGACTCCTATGGGAAAGCGCAATGGTCTTCGGTGGGGCGAGTAATCGCAAAAGCTCTTCGATGGGACGAGTAATCGCTGTCCCAGTCCCAGTGGGAAGACCCCGCAGAAAAAAAGCGAACTTCTTTTTTTCTACCCGCAGGGCATAAGTGCGACTATGCTTCTGTCTGCGCCTGACGGCTTGCCAATCAGCAAGTCTTCTTTTCACCCGCAGGGCATAAGTGCGACTATGCTTCTGTCTGCGCCTGACGGCTTGCCAATCAGCAAGTCTTCTTTAAAGGAGATGAGCTTGGGGCCGATGGAAAGCGTAGTGTATTTCCGTAGCGGTCGCTTACAGCAAATTTATATCTACTATGTCACCCATAGATTTTGGTGAAGAGCCTTAAATGATCATTTTTCGTTCTGTATAAAAAAACATAAAAAATGCAATATGAACATCCTATTGTCATTGAAAAAGGCACAAACCTAAGTTAAAACGTCATTTATACAGCAGATTTTCACGCAGGAAATCCTATTTTACCGTTTTGCATCCCCCACTCATAGCCGCTATGATTAAAAGCAAATTTAATATTACCTGGGGGTGTGATAAAATAATGATAACCACAGTAAAAGAAAATACCGACAGCTACGATGCAAAGGATACGGATTATGACGGGCTTTGGAAAAATTTGATTGAAGAACTGTTTCAAGAATTTATGGAATTTTTCGCACCCGAGTTATACCCGGAAATTGATTTTGAAAAAGGAGCAGATTTCCCGAATATAGAACTTCTTCAATTTGTAATTAATTCAAGAAAAGGCAGAAAATATTCAGATAGGTTAGCCAAAGTGACGCTGAAGAACGGGGAAGAAAAATACGTCTTCGTCCATATTGAAGTGCAGGCTATTGGAGAGCAAGACTTTGCTGAACGCATGTTTAAGTACTTTTATCGAATCTATGACAAATATAAGCATCCGATTTATTCCATCGCCCTCTTGACGGATGCAAGTCATCAGCATTATGAAGATACGTTTCGTTATTCTTTCTACGGAACAGAATTAACTTATTTATACAATGTCTATCGTTTTTACGGAAAAGATAAGGAGAAGCTGAAAAAATCTGATAATCCATTCGCTTTAGCGGTACTTGCAGGAATCTATGTTAGTGAAAACGCCGGCAGAACAAAGAAAGACGACGAAGAAAAGTTCCAATTTAAACAGCAGCTTATCAGTATGGCACTCGAAAAATATTCGCACCGTGACACCTATCTGTCAGCCCTATTGTATTTTATCGATTATATCCTGCAGGTCCCAGCGGAATTACAGGAAAAGCTGTATGAATCATTACCAATCGCAGAAAACGAAAAGGAGGAAGGAAAATTCATGGGAATGGAAAAATTGAGAGATACCCCGACGTTTGGAAGACTGTTTAGAGAAATCGAGGAAGAGGCGACAAAAAAGGGCTTAGAAAAAGGGATGGAGAAAGGCATGGAGAAAGGGATGGAGGAAGCGGAACGGAATTTTGCCAAAAAGCTTTTAGACAGGAACTATTCAGATGAAGAAATATCCGAATTAACAGGTCTCGAGCTTAAGGACGTAAGCGAACTCCGAAAATCGCTTGAAAATTAATGTAAGGGTAAAACGAGCAGCTCTTTTGTTTCTATTTTTATACAGAGGTAAGTTTAAACTTACCTCTGTATAAGTGTAACTGAGGTTGTTATTTAAAGGCTGGGTGATAACCCATTTTCAAAATAACAGCTTTGGTTACATAAAACGAAACTTCACTCAGTGGGAGTTTTTCGACGCACAAATGTTTCCGATGGGGCGAGTAATCGCAGTCCCAGGATGTGCTAGTGCAGACGTCGCGAACTTAGTCTGTTTCCTTAGTTCCCCACTGAGTGTTAGTCGAGTGATTCAGGGAGTTAGCGTCCGTTATCTCCCGCCTAAATAAATTTATTTTTACGCTTTATTTTGAGGCGGGAGTTTTACGGACGGTTCTCCGTGATAAATTTGCTTAAATCCGGATAACCTGTCACTGCCCAGCCACCATCTACAAGTAAGCTGGCTCCATTCACGTAGGAGGCTTCCTCGCTGACAAGGAACAACGCTGGACCTGCTATTTCTTTCGGGTCCCCGGCTCTTTCCATTGGGATACGCTCCAAATAAGCTTCATTGATTGCATCAACGTCTGTTAAGCCGGAGGTTAACGGCGTCGATACAAGCCCAGGCAGAATGGCATTGACACGAATATTGTGCTTGGACATTTCAAGCGCAGCATTTTTTGTAAGCATCTCCACACCAGCTTTCGCAGAGGAATAAGCTGCTCCGTAATGCATTGGAACATGCGCGTTTAAAGATGAAACATTGACAATTGCTCCACCGCCATGCTCTTTCATATATTTTGCTTCATGTTTTAAAGATAGGAAGACACCTTTTAAACACAAGTCAACAGTGAAATTCCAATCCTCCTCCGGCTGATCAATAATTGCTCCTGATTTCGATGCACCAGCTACATTAAAAGCTATATCCAATCCGCCAAATGCTTCTACCGTCTTGTTAACAAGGTTTTTAATATCCTCTTCTTTGGTTACATTGGTGACGACACCAAGCAGCTCCCCTTTATGCTGCTGTTCCAGCTCTTTCAGCTTTTCTTCATTTAAATCCGCTACACCTACTTTTGCCCCAGCTTCCAGCAAGTTCTGTACCATCGCATAGCCAATTCCTGAAGCGCCTCCAGTTACAATTGCAACTTTACCTGCTAATGTTGTCATACTTACTTCCTCCTTTTCTTTCTACCTTAAGCATACGCTTTTGTTTTATTATTTCAAAGTTTGCAGCTTTTAAACTTCAATTTATCGTTACATTTTAGGTGTATAAATAATCACTGAAAAATTACCTCTTAAAAGGAAACATCTTTCTAAAGATTTCCCAAAAACTTTTTCTAATTATGCATGTTTTAAACTCCTTAAAAGGGGAATAGTATAACTAGATGCAAAAAACTACATCTAATTATTTAAAGTAAATTTATTTGGAGGTCTTTTCTATGTCAAAAGTGGCAATTATTACAGGTTCTGCAGGCGGTTTAGGAAAAGGTATCGCAAAACGTCTTGGTGAAGATGGTTTCAAAATCGTTCTGCATGATATTAATAAAGAGATGCTGGACAGTACATTAAAAGAATTTAAAGATGCCGGTGTAGATTCCATTGCCGTTGTCGGAGATGTGTCTAAACGAGAGGACCAATTTAATCTTGTCAAAGAAGCTGTAGATGCTTTTGGACAGCTGGATGTTTTTGTGAACAATGCTGGAGTTGATGTTGTTTCTCCATTCCTTGAAATTGACGAAAATCAGCTGAATAAAACATTTTCAGTAAACGTAAATGGTACAGTATTTGGTACACAGGCTGCTGCGGATCAATTTATTAAACAGGATACAAAAGGGAAAGTCATTAATGCATGCAGTATCGCCGGGCATGAATCCTATGAAATGCTGGGTACTTACTCTGCAACTAAACACGCGGTCCGTTCTTTCACGCATTCCGCTTCAAAAGAGCTGGCACCATATAACATTCGTGTCAATGCATACTGCCCAGGTGTTGCAGGTACAGCAATGTGGGATCGTATCGATGAAGAAATGGTGAAATACTATGACAATATGGAACGTGGAGACGCTTATAAGCAATTTGTTGACGGCATCTCCTTAGGTCGTTCTCAAGAGCCGGAGGATGTCGCTAACCTTGTATCCTTCTTAGCTTCAGATGATTCCGACTATATTACCGGACAAGCTATTATCACAGATGGCGGAATTGTGTATAGATAATAGAGGTCAGCATTGAAAGCATTAAATGTATATAAAAAGCAGCCGTATCTGATCTAGATATGGCTGCTTTTAACTACTCAAGGATAGGAATAAAATACATAACAGGATAATCACTCGGGTGGATATCATGGATGATTTTCTTTACCTTTTCAATCTGGTGAATCATACAACGAAACTCCGCCTTATAGAGAGTTTGAAAAAATTCGCTTTCTATCGGCAAAGCCATTTCCAAAGAAGCTAACTCCAAAGGACGGGAATAGTGATTGTATTTTGTATAAGAAAGTACGTTATCCTGATTGCCGTAGTGCAGAAACCCATGTTCATGAAGCTGCTCCCGCAAACTGCTGATATATTCCTCTGCAATCAGCACCTCTACCTTCACAAAATTCATTTTCATCCATATCCCCCCTTTTTTGAACATCTCTCTATTTTAAATTGATACGTTTTTTATCGCAATGATTACTCATTTACAGGCGTAAGATGGTCTGTATTATTATAATCAACCACACGCCATTCCCCTTTTTCACAAGTAAATTTTGTAATCGATGTATTTTGGAGAAAGGTAACCCCCGTACCCAGCTCTCCTTTTGAAATCACAGACAACAGACTATTGATTAATGCGCCATGGGAAACGATAAGAACACGTTCGTCCGGATATCTCACGCACACTTCCTCTAATCCTTTTATCCCTCTCTGCTTTAAACCTTCAAACGTCTCCACATTCGGGATAGCCTCACGATCAGGGAAATAACGATTTCTATCCTCTATCGTCATCCCCTCCGCATCTCCATAAGACCGCTCTACAAAAGCCCTCATTTCATGAAGCGGCAGCTGCAGTTTCTGATTAATAATTTCTGCTGTTACCTTTGCACGAGCTAAGGGACTGGTAATTAATACAGTCGGTTCAAATTGCATTGCAGCCGCGCAGCAAACTCCCGCTTGCGATTTTCCCGTTTCATTTAAAGGGATATCTGTCTTGCCTTGAATTCTTTTTTCTTTATTCCAATTTGTTTCTCCGTGGCGTATCATACAAATCTCTGTCAAAGTCATTTCCCCACTTTCGAACTATTTTTCCAGTTACCCCTATTCTAGCACTATTTCTATCTTTATATCTATTAAGTTGTGCTTGGTTGGCATGAAAAAACAGGCTCAAGGGTTCCAATCTCCCTCAGCCTGTTTGGTTGTTTATTTATTTTCCATACAATGTGATAACGCATTTTTCTTTATAAACGTGTTTTTTATTCTCCCCATATTTCTTTAGCCGTATCCACGATATATTTCAGCTTGTTCCATTGCTCTTCCTCTGTTAACAGATTCCCATGATGGGTCGATGCAAAGCCGCATTGCGGGCTGATGCATAGCTGATCTTTTGGAACATACTGCGACGCTTCTTCAATTCTTGCTTTAATATTTGCTTTATCTTCTAATTCCCCATGCTTTGAAGTAAATACACCCAATACTACACGCGGTCCGCCATTTGGAATGTAATCCAGCGGTTCAAAACCGCCAGAGCGGTCATCATCATATTCCAAGAAGAAACCATCTACTTTTTCTTTGGCAAATAAAGTAGGGGCTATTTTTGCATAGCTTCCTTCAAATGCCCATTTCGAACGATAATTTCCACGACAAAGATGCGTGGTAATCATCAAATCTTCTGGTTTGTCTTCCAACACGCTGTTTAGTACATACAGTGCCAAGTCAATAAAATACTGACGGTCCTTTCCATCTTCCGTTGTCGGGAAATTCTCTACATTTAACCCCGCAATATACACATCATCCAGCTGAAGGTAGCGGCATCCCGCATCATAAAAAGCTTTGATTGCATCACGATAGGTTTGGATGACATCCTCTGCATATTCTGCAATACTTGGATAAACCTCGGGATTTACAATTCCTTTCCCAAATAATTGATTCGGACTTGGAATCGTTTGTTTGGCAATCGCACGGTCTCCGACGATTTCTTTGAATTCCACAAACTCCTTAACATGCGGGTGATCCGGATTAAAGGAAACCTTTCCTGTGACACGCACATTATAGCGTTCTGTTTC
This sequence comes from Oceanobacillus oncorhynchi, assembly GCF_000821065.1. Taxonomy (GTDB): domain Bacteria; phylum Bacillota; class Bacilli; order Bacillales; family Amphibacillaceae; genus Oceanobacillus; species Oceanobacillus oncorhynchi. The sequence goes on along the minus strand of NZ_CDGG01000001.1, from coordinate 2,069,416 downwards.
TTCTCCAACAAATTGAAATCCTGTATCCGGCACATATCCTTCCACACCGTTTAGATGCTCTTGAAAATCCGTATGCCAAAAGCGGCGTCTGAATTCCCCGTCCGTAACAGCGCTTAAGCCGACTTCAATCTGCTTATCTACGATACGTTTGATTTCTTCTGTTTCAATCTGATGAAGATCCGCTTTGGAAATAGCTCCTTCTTGAAAGTTCTTTCTAGCTTGATGAATCCGTTCCGGCCGCAATAAACTTCCGACATGGTCTGCACGAAATGGTGCTTTCACTGCTGTTTTTGTCATGTTATTCCTTCTCCCTTTTTGGTAGATAGTATTTATTATGGCAAAATGGCAAACGATCGAACTGGAAAACCGCTTGCTTTTTCAGGCTTGGGACTAATATTGAAAATCACAGCTCCTTTTGCCGGCAATTGATCCAGATTCGTCAGCAGCTCTACTTGAAAAGTATCCTGCTCTAATACATAATACTCGCCGATCAATGAACCATTTTTTCTGGCATCCACAGCCGCATCCGTGTCAAACGTTTCATGACCCACTGCTTTAATCTGTCTTTCTTCAAATAAGAACTTCAGAGCATCGAGCCCCCATCCGGGTAAATGACTGTCTCCATTCTCATCCTTATTCTCAAATGCACCTTTATCCGGCCAGCGCTTGCTCCAATCTGTCCGTAACGCGACAAATGTACCCGCTTCAACCTTTCCATGCACCTCTTCAAAAGCTAAAATGTCCTCCACCGTTAAAATATAATCATGGTTTTCTCCGGCTGCTTCTGATTTATCAATCACAACGATTGGGAGGACAACTTCTTTTAAATCCAGCTCCTCTAAATAGCGCTGATCACGAACAAAATGAATAGGTGCATCAATATGTGTGCCATATTGTCCGGAAACACTGAACTGCTGTGCGAAAAACCCGTCATCATGCGTATATAATGTTTCAAACTCGGCATCTTTAAATGCGGCAAAATGCGGCGAATTAGGACCGAATGTATGTGTTAAATCTACCCATGTTTTTGATTTTAGTGTTTCTAACGCGTGTAAGATTTCATTTTCTTTGGTAACTGTCATGATAAGCCGCCTCCCAATATATTGTTTTACGCTTTTGTTTTGTAATCTGTGATATGATCCTGCAATGTTTCATCTTCACCAAATAAAAAGTGTTTATGCATATCTGGAGAATAAATTGAATTAATTGTTTCGATGCCGACAGCTTCCGCAACCGCACGCAGCATTGCCGGTGAAGCTCCACAGCATAAACCGATATAATTCACGCCGATGCTATGTGCTTGTTTCGCCCATTCTGCCAGCTCATAGCGGTTATGATATAGCGGATCCAGAGAAGTCGGGAAGGTTGTTTCCGTTGGTAAATGACAGCTGCACCCTCCATCCGGCAAGTTAAAGAAGGTTGGATTCTCTTCTGTTGTCCGGTATGGAATCGGCAGTGCTCCAACATACCCGTCTACTTTGTCACGAATCTTTTCTAAATACGGCTGCATCGTGTCCGGCCCCCGGAAACAGTTCATCCCAACAACCAAGGCGCCGTTATCCTCTAAAATCTTACATGACTCTTCCACTGTGTAACCATCACGTAAAATGTTTTCACCCATTAATCCCAAGGTAATAACTGCCGGTAAATCATATTTTTTAATTTCCTCTAAAGCAATCAATGCTTCTTCATGATAATAAAAAGTTTCTCCGTTAATATAGTCAACATCCTCATCCTTACACCATGAAACCATTTCATTAAACATCGCTCTGACTTTATCCTTGGATTCCTGATCTTCCGGATTAAAAATATTGGTGTTCGATATATTTCCTGCAACCAGAGCTTCCTCTGTCGGATGTTCCTTTGCTACTTCCTTCGCTAATTTAATAGCATTTCTATTTAGAGGCTCTAATAAGTCCTCTTTACCGATAATGCGCATTTTTTCTCGGTGTGCGTTGTATGTAAAGGCAAGCACTACATCGGAACCTGCTTTCATGTAATCACGATAAACTGCCTTTAGCGTTTCCGGGTTATCCAGCGCTACTTCGGGTACAAAGGAGCCCGCCTGCAAATACCCTCTGCGCTCCAATTCAAATAAATATCCTTCCCCTGCAATAACTGTTCCTTGCTTTAATCGCTCTTCCAAACTTCTTTTCGCCATCGTTCCATTCCTCCTGTAAGCTTTTAATTATTTGGTTCGCTGCGGATAAGTCGATATAGACACGAAAAAACCTCTTCTTTCAGAAAGAAGAGGTTTTGAGTACGATATCAATGTCTCTTCTTATCTGCTAGCTAACGCTACTGGAATTGGCACAGTTCTTTTATAAGTCTGTTGCCGAGGCTTCGAAGGGCCAGTCCCTCCACCTCTCTGGATAAGAAAATGTATTGCTATTTATTTGTTGTAGATAACTATATATCTATTTGAATTCCATGTCAATAAGAAATTTTAAAAATATTTCAGCGGTTTTTGAATCGGTTTGAATGAATCTTGTAAATATCTCATATCATAGAGAGAAGTTCCAAACACGCACGGCTTTATATCTCTAAGCAGATGTTTAAATTCCGTAAAAAAAAGGAATGTTAATTTCATGGAGAAAAATTCATAAAATGTTCAAAAAGTATAGACACACCCGAAAAATAAGCATATAATACAAATTAATTCTAAAACATGTAGACATTATATTGAATTTATTCTTCATTATTGGTATAATTAATTCTTTCGCTTTAAGAAATCGAATCAAAAAATATATTTATCATACGGAAGGGGGCGTAGATGTTGAATAGATATTTGATGATTGCTTTAATGATTATCCTTTTGCCAATGACACAATTATTCCCAGGTGTACATCACAGCTACGTTCTCACCGATCATGAAATACTGATTGATTCCCAATCGTCACCTGATTTAGGCGTTGGCGGAAATGACCAGCAAGATAAATCATTTATAGCAAGTCCAGGTTTAGTCATTACCTTATTCTTATTAGGCAGTCTCTGTTTATTCACTACGATTGTGCGGGTCAACCGTACGAAACAGCTGCTGACACCTGTTTTCTATCAATCCAATTTCGTGGTTTAAGCCTCTTTTAATAAAAAAATTAAAAATTAAAAGAGGAGGCAAAAACTATGATGATTTTCAGATTAATTGTTATTGGGTTCTTTTCACTGACTGCATTGTCCGTTTTCACTTATCAAGGTGTTGAGGTATTTCATGCAGTTGCGGATATATTCAGAGCAAAATCATAAGCTATCGTGTACCCCTTCGTACAATAAGCTTTTTCACCCTATACTAATCAAAAGGCAGCCAATGAAATTGAACTGTGCCCCGTCAAGTAGACAGTAAAAAAACAAAAACTCTATGCAACAGCCTGGTCCCGATATTCCAACGGTGTCAGGCTGTTTAATTTCTCCTGGTAACGTTCTTTATTATAAAATTGGATATATCGATCAATATCCTCTACTAATTCTTCAAAGCTCTTATATCGTTTTAAATCATAAGATTCACTTTTAAAATGGCCAAAAAAGCTTTCTACAGGCGCATTATCAATACATTTCCCAACACGGGACATGCTGCGTGTAATCTCGGCTTTTGTTGTCACCAAACGATATTCCCTCGATGTATATTGCGAACCCCGATCACTATGCAGTAAAGGCGTGGCACCTGGATTTGCTTCCAGTGCTGCTTTAATGGTTTCCATAACCAGCTCATTATTGTTATAATAACCAACCTTATAGGCAACAATCGAACCATCATAAAGGTCTTTAATGACGCTTAAATAAGCTTTATGACTCAAGCTGTATTTTAAATGTGTGATATCCGTTACCCATTTCTGATTTGGCTTGTCTGCCGTAAATTCCCGGTTCAAAATATTCTCCTCAATGTTGACGTAGCTTGTTTTGGTAGAATATCCATTCGAACGACGGATAAATGATTTTAAGCCTAATAAAATCATCAAACGACGAATGCGCTTCAGATTATATCGTTTTCCGTATTTGCGATCAATCACCATTCTGATTCGCCGATAGCCATAGATTCCTCCGTACTGTTTAAAAATCATTTGGATTTTCTTGATTAGCCATGCATTTTCGTCTTCTTGTTCGCCTGGTATGTGATGCAGCCACTTATAATATCCAGAGCGGGACACCTTTAAAATATCGCATAGTAATTGAATCGGCGTGCCTGTTTCTTCATGATAGGCATGAATGGCTTCAAATGCCGGGACTTGTTTCCTTAATCGTTCGATCCTCTCCTTTCGATTTCCTCTAACTTTTTTAAGAGACCAGCTTCTGCCTCCAAATATTGATTACGGTGTTCTAATTCCTTAATCCGAAGCTTTAATTTTTCTTCTTCCGTTAGATTTGGCTTAGTTTCTAATGTCTTCCCGCGGCGGTCCTGAAGAGCCTGCTCTCCGTCTTTCTCATATTTACGAACCCAGCTATAAACCTGTTGATAGGAAACTTTATACTTCTCCGCTGCTTGATGATAATTGGAATCATTGGCAATCGCATATTGGACAATCTCTATCCGTTCTTTGAATGTGGTTTTACGTCCTTCGCTCATTTTAACGCTTCCTTTACTAGTGGATTTTATTGCTTTACCACTAGTATAAAGCTTTATCCAACGACGTAAAACGGAAGTGGACGAAATATTAAATTGTTCACATGTTACCTTGAGGCTATTTTCTTGTTCAAGATAGAACGCTACAGCCTGTCTTTTTAATTCCTCTGGGTACTGTTTCCAATTCCTTGACTCCTTCAATCCATCTATCCCATTACTTTTATATTTACGAACCCATTCTTTCACCGTATTTTCATACATTTCATATTTTCTTGCGATAGCACTAATCGGTTTCTTTTCTTCCGTCACCTTTTGTACAATCTCCATACGTTCTTCTAGCGTATGTTTGGTTATTCTTTTAGACATTAAAAATACTCCCTTCCTAGTAGGAGAGAATTTTTATTATTTCTCTGTCTACTATAAAGGGAGCATATCAAATGGATTCATTGGCTGCCTTTTTTGATTTAAGAGAAGTCGATGCTTTATTTAAAATTACCGCCGCGTACTTCTGACACATCATAGACAGTTACAAATGAAGTGGCATCGATATCTTGAATCGTTTCTTTCATTTTACTTTCTTCCAGTCGTGTAATCACACATTTAATTTGTTTAAATTCCTTTTTGGAGTAGCCGCCTTCTACATGCTGTAATGTACAGGCACGTCCCAGCCGGTCGCCAATTTCTTTCATCATCTCATCTGCATGCTCGGTAATGATATAAACTGCTTTTGTACTGCTTAATCCTTCTTCAATAATATGAATGACCTTGGAAGCTATGTAATAAGCAATACCGGACATCAGGGCCCCTCTTAATCCAAACACCGTGGACACTACGATAAATACAAATAAATTCAGAAATAATATTAAGTCACTCGTTCCAAAAGGCAGCTTTCGGGATAATAATACAGCAAGCATATCAATCCCATCCAACGCTCCTCCATTACGTAGTGCCAGTCCCATGCCAAATCCAATAATGATCCCGCCGACAACAGTGACAAGCAGGGTATCTCCTTCGATTTCAATAATAGTTGGAATATGATGCATCAGGCTGGTGCTTATAGCCAAAGAAGCAATACCGAGGATAGAGAAGATTGCAAAACTCTTGCCGATTTGTTTATATCCTAAGTAAATAAAGGGAATGTTTAAAATAGCAATCAGGATTCCTAATGGCAATCCGGTCCACTGCGAACCGACAATACTTAACCCGGTTACACCGCCATCAGAAACATTATTAGGTATCAATACAGCTTCTAGTCCATACGCAGTAATGAACCCGCCGATGATAATAATCAATCCTCTTGAAAAAAGCATTGCCTTTCTTGTTTTTTTCGATTGTGCTTTCTTCATCCAATGTTCCTTTCTTCGTCATACATTTTGTTACCCTAAATTCCAATGTGTTTAGGTTCCCACATTTCACATGGAATAACCTGTACTTTTTTTAATATTATTTATTATACGCTTCTCGATTTCAAACTCAACTATTTTTGCAGGTGAAAAATGTATAACGTGATAAGGACATGCTCTATCATTAAAGCTCTTTTTTAAAAACATAACTCACCTTCGAATACCCCATTCTTTTTTGATAAAACCGATGTGCATCCTGACGCTGCAAGCCTGACGATAAAGCAACAGATGAAAAATTATGTTGCTCTGCCCATTGATGGACAAATTTCAAGAGCTGTTCTCCATACCCCTTCGAACGACTATGTTCATCTGTTACTAAATCACATACCCATACAAATCTGCCATAATACAGTGTGGTCATTGGTTTAAACCCGACAACAGCAACCATTTTCATTCCTTCGTACAAAGCGGCTAAATGGTAACGATCTACCTCCACTGCTTCTTTTACAAGTTCCAGATAGCCGGATTCATCAAGATGCACTCGCAATTGACGCATTACCTTATACGCCTCCCGCCATGCTTGTTCTGTTGTTAATTCCTTTATTTCCATAAATAAAGCCCCTTCCCAATAAAATAAGCTTTGATTATTCGATTGATAATTGCTGTTTCTCTATATGCATCCCTTGTTTATCCGTAAAAAGAATAATATCTGCCTTCTCTTTCAATGGATGCATAAAATGGCTGTATTGTATTCTTCTTTCCTGATGTGATTTTTGTATATTCTCCAGATTTCGATTTCGTTCCGTAGTATCCCGACTGGAACGACGGGTTAATTCGGTCTGTCCATCCGTATAAAGGTAAATTTGCAAATCTAAATAATCAGGGTTTATAAATGCCACACTCATCCCTTCAAAAATAGTAAGTTTTTTATTTGGATCGATTAATTTACTCGGTAGATAATCTCTATCGATTGTGCTCCATTCCATACCTGCAAGCGTCATTTGTATATCACGTTCCAACGCTTCTGTATAATGAGCCAAAGGATGGCAGGCCGTCATCTTAGCCGTACGGACTTCATTTTGAAAAGTATACGTAATTTGAGTGTCTCTTCGAAGCGCTGAATGGACGATATACGGATCTGTACATATCAAATTTGCATCCTGGCAGAAAACTTGCTTCAATTGGTCTGCAAATGTCGTCTTCCCGGCTCCTCCGTGCCCTGTAATACCGATAATGATATGTTTTTCCTGCCTGTTTATCCATTCCGTCAAATCTTGTATGATATTATTCATCGTTTTCCCTCTCCATCCCTACCTTTATTTTTAGTCATTTCATACATCTCACAGCCAAACACAACGGCTAATTCATTTTCACAATACTACTGATATCCTTCCATTCATATACAAGTAAATCAAGCACGTCATCAGCAATTTGAATATTCTTTTTTTCAATCATTTCTGCACCGAACTGTTCATAGAACAAACGGCTGTCATTTTCCGACAGAACTTCAACTCGGACAGTATAGATAGACTGCTCTACAAAACATGTAAAGCCAGTTAATAATAGCATTTTCCCTATTCCTTGCCCTTGCCAGTTTTCCAGCAAGTAAACGGCTGTAATTTCACCGATACGGGCTGAATCAGCTGATTCCTTTACCGCTATATTCAAGAATCCGCCAATCTGTTCCTCCGTATCTACAGCTACAAATGTAGTGCTTTCATCAGCTTGAATGGTATCTTTCCAATTTTCTACCCTATCTTCCACTGATAATCGTTTTAAAACCCTATCTGCCATAATTCCCCGATAAGTTGTCTGCCAGCTTTCTACACTTACTTTACCAATTGCGCCTGCATCCGTAACATCTGCTTTTCTAATCAAAACCATCCTGCCCCTCCCTTAATCGCTTTACTCATTACTTTTCGCTTGCCGTACAATAGTTAGAAACATTCTAAGTCAGACTCTAATTATAGCAAATATTTTTATTTTTCCGGTAATAAAGTACGTTTAAAGGAGGTGAAACCAAGGAATAGCTTTATACGTATAAATTTATTGAAGAGGTGATGAAATTGAGAACAGGTGAAGGCTGTATGAAATGCGGAAGCCGAAATGCAGATAAAAAGGATGTATCCATGACCGGTTCAGGTTTATCCAAGGTGTTTGATGTGCAGCATAATCGATTTACGGTTGTCTATTGTCAGGATTGCGGTTACTCCGAATTTTACAATACAGAAAGTTCTACAGCGAGCAATGTATTTGATTTATTTTTTGGAGGATAATTTACTCGGAAAACAAGATAAGATAATTAAATTTGATTTCTTTCTAAGTTTTTTGCAGCAGAAAAGAAGCATGGTTCCTTGAGCCATGTTTCTTTTTACGCATAAACGCTTTATCTGCTGTTCTATATAAATATACTGTACAGACGAAAAGCATCTCTTTACATTTACTAATCTCTTTTGATAGAATGATTCTCTGTATGTTTTTAAATACATTATAAAGGAAGCCTATTTATTATGCATTTATCAAAAAAATCTTTTGCAAAAAGATACTATATCGTTTTATTACTCTTGGCAATTTTATTGATTGCAGCCACATTGCGTTCACCAATCACGTCTGTTGGTCCGCTTATTCCACTTTTCCGCGGAGAACTGGAAGCTTCCAATGCCATGATTGGACTGGTAAACACGCTGCCATTACTTGCTTTTGGCTTGTTCTCTCCCTTTGTCCCAAGAATATCTGGCAAACTTGGAATGGAAATAACACTATTGATTGCGATGGTTTTCCTGTCCATCGGTGTATTTATTCGGGCAAATGGCGGAATGGAGTTGTTGCTTTTTGGCACAATTTTAACTGGAATGGCAATCGCAGTTGGAAACATCCTGATGCCAGGGTTGATTAAGTCTACTTTTCCTTATCGCATGGGGCTGATGACTGGGATTTATTCTGTTTCAATGAATGCATTCGGAGCACTTGCCTCTGGTATTTCCGTACCGATTGCTTCCATATCCGGATTCGATTGGCGACATGCGATGCAAATATGGAGCCTCCTATCCGCAGCCGCTGTCGTCGTCTTATTACTGCGGCTGCCTGCCAGACGCTCATCTGGCAAAAAAGTGTTTGTCGACGTCAAAAGCCAGCCATCGAAAGCTATCTTCAAATCAAAGATTGCCTGGGCCGTCACCTTTTTTATGGGACTGCAATCACTGATACCATACAGTTTATTTACGTGGCTTCCGGATATCTTTATTTCGAAAGGGTTTGGGGAAAGTGAAGCCGGATGGTTAATTGCCATTTATCAAATCGGACTGATCCCAACAACATTTATTGCACCAATTATTGCCGGAAGGATGCAGAATCAGCGGCTGCTTGGCTGCAGCGCCGGATTATTATTTTTCTTTGGTTTGTTGGGAACGCTTTTCACTTCATCCCATTTAATTATTGTCTTTCTTGTATTAACAGGTGTTGGTGCCGGGACGGCGTTCAGCTTAGCCATGATGTTCTTTGTCCTGCGTACTAATTCTGCTATGGAATCTGCGCAATTGTCCGGCATGGCCCAATCTGTAGGATATATTGTCGCTTCTACAGGACCGCTTTTCCTTGGAACCATTGCTGACAAAACGGGAGGCTGGACGGTGCCGTTTATTATTTTAATGACTGCAGCTCTGATTATCGCTTTTCTCGGAACCATTGCAGGGAAGAACGAAAAGATTTCCTTTGAATCGAATAAAGAACCCGCAACAAAATAATTTATTGAGTTATTTAAATAGACGCTGCCTCTATCTATGGAGGCAGCGTCTATTTTTCTTACCACCATAAATTTTTTATCAGTATTTCCATTAAAGAAATTTGCCGGGAAGAAAGTCAATACTCTGACAACCTTGCATCCTTATAAAAAACGGGTTATCTAAATAATGACATTCAGATAACCCGTTTATCTCATTCCTCAATTAATATAACGATAATCCATCAGCTGATTCAGCATGTCAATTTCATCCTGCAGCTTAGCTCCGATGTTCGTTTCCCGAACCTTCTTCCGCTCCAGCTCTTTGTCTACGACCCGTCGGACAGATAAAACATCCGCTCCATTTAAAACAACATCCTCTTTTGAATTAAAATGCTGGTGGGCGACGAGCTGCATTCCAAATGAATTATACAATAAAGTATAGCCGGCAATCCCCGTGGTAGATTGATAGGCTTTGGAAAATCCGCCGTCGATGACAATCATTTTCCCGTCTGCTTTGATTGGGTTCTCCCCATCAATTTCCTTTACCGGTGTATGTCCATTAATAATATGCCCTTGTTCCGGATCCAAATCAAATTCTTCCAGTACTTTCTGGCACATTTCTACATTTTCACGCAAATAATAATAAGGATTTTTTTCTTCTTTATGGGATGCCTTATCGGAAATAAAATAACGCTCAAACGTCGTCATTGCCCGTTTTCCAAAGAGAGAGGAATATTCTCCTGTCCATAAATACCAAACCATATCTGTCGCTAAATCATCCGTTGTTTCTTTATCTGCAAAAGAATGACGCAAATAGGTTTCAAATTTATCCAGCAGCTCTCTCCCTTTATATGCTTTTCCTTCAATCACCATCGGTTCCATATCCCCATTTTCATCGACAGGCATACAGCCATGAATCAACAGATTGCCATTATATTTAAGATATAGGTTTCCTTTTTTCATTAAGAAATTCATATGTCTTTTCAGCTTCTCTGATTGTTGTACAGAGAGCAGCAGTTTGTCAATGATTTCTTCCTCTTCCGGCAATAGCTTGGCAGGATCAGCAGGATCCACGGTAGCAAAACATGTATTTTCCAGCGAATACGTTTTTCCATAAACGGTGATTTCCTGCTTCTCGTAATCGGTTTTCTCCAATACAAGTCTTTCTTCCATATTGAAAAAAGGCCGGCGTTTAATAATCGGACTTTCCAATTTAAATTGAATCATAGCAATCGCCTGATGAATCTTGGTAATCTGCAGTCTTTCCTGATCCGAGTTGTTCTGATCTGGATTTTTTTTCGGACGAAATGCCGGATTATCATCGTAATATCTTTCTGCTAACGTAAGTAACGGCCGCAGGTTAATGCCATAAGCATCTTCTATGATATCGAGATTATCGTAGCGGGCACAAATCCGGATAATATTCGCCAAACATACTTTGGAGCCAGCATACGCACCGATCCACAGAACATCATGATTGCCCCATTGTATATCTACCGAATGATGGTCAATCAGTGTATCCATAATTTTATCCGGCTCCGGCCCACGATCATAGATGTCTCCAACCACATGCAGGTGATCAACAACCAGACGCTGCGTTGTATACGATAAGCCGATAATCAGCTTTTCGGCCTGGCCAAGCGAGATGATTTTTTCAATAATTTTTTCATAATAAGGTCTCTTATTTGTATATTCATCTGTTTTATATAATAGCTCTTCCACAATAAAAACAAACTGTTCCGGCAGCGCCTTACGCAGCTTGGAACGCGTATATTTAGAGGACGCATAGGCAATCAGGTGAATCATATGCTGGATTTTTTCTGCATACCATTCTTCCAATGCCTGCTTTGAATTGAATTGATGCCTAATGAGCTTCAGCTTATCTTCTGGATAATAGACAAGCGCTGCAAAATCATTAATGTCTTCCTCTGATAAGGTATCTTTGAAAATATCATTTATCTTCTCTCTTACCTTTCCGGAGCCATTCCGTAAAACATGCTGGAAGGCTTGGTACTCCCCGTGTAAATCACTTACAAAATGCTCTGTTCCCTTCGGCAGATCCATAATCGATTCTAAATTGATAAGCTCGGTAACTACCTTTTCTTCCCTATCAAATTTCTCCGCTAATAAATCAAGGTATTTTGTATCCACCCTCAGAATCTCCCTTCAAATTGTGCCACATTATTTTTAAATAGTATAACACTTTTATGTAAGTATTGCAGTAGTCATACGTTACTGCAATACATTTTCCCTTAAAAAAAGATAGCTCTAAATTGCTTTGGAGACATATCCACATTTTTCTTAAATGTTGTTATAAAATGAGAAGCACTATTAAAACCACATTCCGCTGCAATTTCTTCGATGGATAAATCGGTATGATGCAGCAGCTTTTTCGCATGATTCACCCGATAGTTAATCAAATATTGAATCGGCGAGCTGTCCATCGATTTTTTAAATACTCTTGAAAAATAATATGGACTTAAGTATACATAGCTCGCAATGTCCTCCAGCTTGATATCCTTTTGAAAAGCATCCTCCATATAAGCAATCGCCTGTTTTATTTTATGTTCCATCTGCTGATCGGATGGATTAGAATACTGATTCAGCTCATATAAAATCTGTTGAATATAAATCGAAGCGAGATGCTCCTCCACATTATCTTCTTCCGTCATTTTTATAATTCTCTCCATCAAATTCAGCAAAATATGCTGCTCATAAAGCTTATACACACAGCCATTTTTCGCATAAAGCAGCTCAAAGTATGCTTTGCTAGCATTCCCAGAAAAATGGAACCAGTCAAATACCGTTCTATTTTCAATGGCTCTGTACATATGCGGTTGATGACAATCTAAAAACACAAAGGAATTGCTCTGAACAACAAAAGAGCGCCCGTCATATTGAATTGCCAGCTTCCCCTCTTTGACATAAATAAACAGGAAGCTGTCCAGTGTTTCTCTTCTAATTTGATAATTTGTATTGCAATAAAACCTGCCGGAATTGATCACATAATAAAGTGCTTTTTTTGCAAATTCATTGGTCATTGCAAAATACATTTTCGATGGCTCTACGGTTCCTTTATCTTCAATTTGCATATGCATAGCTCCTTAGATTCAGCATACTTACTACAGCCCACGGCTGTTTGGAAAACTATTTTATAAAGTATATCAAATAAAACACCAAAATACCAAAGAGCAAGATTCTTAAATTTTAAAGCAATATTAACTAATGACTTGTCTAAAAATCTATAATAGTATTCTAGTTAGAAACAGAGTTAATAAAAACTTAACAAAAAGTTACCTAGGAGGTATTTAATATGGATGTAAGAATTGGATTAGTCGGTGCAGGATGGATGGGAAAAGCTCACAGCAACTCATTTGTAAACGCTTTAATGGCTTTCGGGCCTGAATATGGAAAACCTGTATTTGAAGTGGTATCGGACGTAAACGTGGAAGCGGCACAGGCAGCCTGCAATCAGCTTGGGTTCTCAAGATATACCACCGACTGGCAGGATATTGTCACAGATGAAAATGTTGATATAGTTGACATTGCAACGCCAAACGCTTTTCACTACGACATTGCTAAAGCTGCTTTAGAGAATGGAAAACATACTTATTGTGAAAAACCATTAACACTGACAGCAGAACAATCGGTTGAACTAGCAGAGCTTGCCAAAGAAAAAGGTGTCGTTAACTATGTTGGCTATAATAATGTAATGAATCCTGCGAACGCTTATGTTAAAGAACTCGTGGAAGCCGGAAAACTAGGCAAGATTGTTAAATTCACTGGAACATATGACCAGGATGGTTTATTAGATGAATCGCTTCCAATCACCTGGAGACATATCAATAAATTCTCCGGTTCCGGTGCTTTAGGAGATCTTGGCTCTCACTTACTAAGTATATCTCAATATATTTTAGGAGATATGGAAAGTGTCAATGCAATCTCCCAAACCGTTATCAAAGAACGCCCGGCTCAAGCCGGTTCGGAGGAATTACAAGAGGTAGAAAATGAAGATGTTATCTCTTTCTTAACCAATTATGAAAACGGTGCAATTGGAACGATTTCTTCCAGCAGAATTGCTTCCGGCCGTAAAAATCATTTAGCTTATGAAATTCAGGGTACAAAAGGGTCTGTTCACTATACGCTGGAAAGAATGAATGAAGTGAATGTTTACTTCACTTCCGATAATGAGGCAGACCGCGGCTTCCGCACCGTCTTATTAAACCCGGAGCACAAAGGGTACAGCGCATTCCATCCAGCTGCTGGAATCTCCATCAATTACAATGACATGAAAATATTGGAGGCGCATGAATTATTATCTGCTGTAACGAAAAACACACCGTACACATGTGATTTTGAATTCGGGGCGAAAATCGATCAAACCGTAAGTGCTATTTTAAAATCAGCAGAACAGAAAAATTGGGTTCAAGTAAAAAATACAGTTCAAGTATAAAACGAAACTACACTCAGTGGGGGTTTTTCGGACGGTTCTCCGTGATAAAATGAAGCTTCATTCACCAGAAGTCCTATCCCCCACTGAATAACAGTTAAACCAATCGGATCGTTACATTGCGATAACAATATATGCCAGGAGGAGTTACGTATGAACATTAAATTAGGTTCCGCGCCAGATTCATGGGGAGTTTGGTTTTCGGAAAATGATAAACAAACACCGTGGGAGCGCTGCTTAGACGAAATGGCCGACGCCGGCTACAGCGGTCTGGAGCTTGGTCCATGGGGCTATCTGCCGAATGAATACAGCAAATTAAAAGCAGAATTGGACAAGCGTCAATTAGATTTAGTAGCAACCACGCTGGTAGGTGATTTAACATCTGAAACAAGTACGGATGAACTGATCCAGCAGCTGGATAAAATGAGCGAGCTGCAATTGAAATTTCCAACAGCAGAATATGTTGTGCTAATCGATGATTGCTATACGGATTTATTTACCGGAGAGCTTGTCCGCTCACCAGAATTAAATGGTGCAGAATGGAAGCAGTTCGTCAACCATGTAGATAAAATCAAAAATCATGCAAAAAGCAAATATGACTTAGAGGTTGTTTTCCACCCGCATGCGCAAAGCCATATCGAAACAGAAGAACAAATTGAAAGATTGCTGCAGGACAGTGATGTGAAGCTTTGTCTGGACACAGGACATCATGCGTATACAGACGGGGATGCAGTTGCATTTATGCGCAAGCACCACAAACGTATCCCCTACCTGCATATTAAAAGCTGTGATTTGAAAGTAAGAGAAAAAATGCAAAAGGAAAACTGGTCCTTTGCCAAAGCAGTCAGTGAGGATATTATGTGCGAGCCGGAAAAAGGGGTCGTTGATTTTGAAGCCTTTATCGATGTCTTGAAGGATATTGATTTTGATGGATGGGCAGTTGTTGAGCAGGATATGTACCCTGCCCCATTTGATAAGCCTTATCCGATTGCGAAAAGAACGTATGATTATGTAGACGGACTGATTAAGAAAAGGCAGTGACCAAATAGAGAGAAAACAATCTCAGGAAAAAGAGATATCATGAAGAATTACTTCATGGTATCTCTCATTTAATAGCTATTATGGTATTAAAAATGGGAGGAAATAAAATGAGTAAACCAAAAAATAATAACCGCTATATTCTCACCGTCGTGCCGATTATCGCATTAGCAGGATTCTTATTTGGATATGATACAGCAGTTATTTCCGGGGCAGAGCAATCCGTACAAAAATACTTGATTGAGCCGCTGGGTCTAGGTTCCTTCACACATGGTTTTACGGTATCCAGTGCCTTGATCGGTTGCGTGATTGGCGGATTCATTTCTGGATTTCTAGCAAATAAGATCGGCAGAAAAAAGACCTTGATCTTAGCAGCATTACTATTTTCTGTATCCGCTTTCACCAGTGCGTATCCAGAAATTCTGTTTTTCACAAAGGATGATCCGACACTCGGCCTATTATTCATGTTTAACATCTATCGTGTTATCGGGGGAGTTGGCGTTGGAATCGGATCAGCCATTGCGCCAGTTTACATCAGTGAATTAACACCAAAGCAGAGCCGCGGTAAATATGTAGCATTGTATACCCTATCCATCGGAATCGGTGCCCTGATTGTTTATATCGTTAACTTAAATATTGCTTCTGGTCAATCACTT
Source organism: Oceanobacillus oncorhynchi (assembly GCF_000821065.1). GTDB lineage: Bacteria > Bacillota > Bacilli > Bacillales > Amphibacillaceae > Oceanobacillus > Oceanobacillus oncorhynchi. The sequence goes on along the minus strand of NZ_CDGG01000001.1, from coordinate 2,053,653 downwards.
GCTTGGATTGATGACTTTGGCTGGAGATATATGTTTGCTTCGGAGTTAGTACCTGCTCTGCTCTTTTTCATATTACTATTATCCGTACCAGAAACCCCAAGATATCTGGCATTGAAGCAGGAATACGATAAAGCAGCCATTGTACTAGAGAAAGTAAATGGATCAAAGGAAAAAGCACAGGCTATATTAGCAGATATCAAAGAATCCGTCCGCTTTGAATCAGCTAAAAAAATCAGCATCTTTACGTACGGCAAACTTGTCTTGTTTGTCGGGATTATGGTCGCTATCTTTCAGCAGCTGATTGGAATCAATGTTATTCTCTATTATGCACCGCGTATTTTTGCAGAGCTGGGAGCAGAACAATCCGCCTCGATGCTGCAAACGGTAATTGTAGGTATTGTGAACGTAGTCTTTATGGCAACAGCGATTCTTCTAGTAGACAGCATAGGAAGAAAACCGATGCTCATCGGCGGTTCCATACTTTGTGCCTTTAACTTATTTATGGTTGCTATCCTGGCATACTTTGAAGTCTTTGGCATTTCAACATTGATCTTCATGCTGTTATATGTAGCGAGCTTCCAGTTAACCTGGGGTACGGTCACATGGATTGTTGTATCCGAGATATTCCCGAACCGCATTCGCGGACAAGCTGTATCTATCGCAACTGCATTACACTGGATTGCCAACTTAACGATTTCTTCCACGTTCCCGCCAATCCATGATGTATTAGGCGGAATGACATTCTCGATTTACGGTGCATTGAGTGTGCTTGCTGTTATCTTTATTTGGAAGTATGTTCCGGAGACGAAAGGAAAAACATTGGAAGAGTTAGAGCATATTTGGGAAGATAATAGCACTGATAAAAAGGCAGTATTGTAAAAATAGTTAATCAACACAAAAGAAAGCAAACATCTTTAACATGGATGTTTGCTTTCTAAATATATTAATTAGCTAATACAAGTGGAGAAAAGACAATATAGGATGCGACAACAACAACCAGAATCAGAATACCAACCCATCTAACATGCTTCCAAGGAGTGATATCGACTTTGTTTGTATATTTGTCGAATTGGAAATCTTCCTGAGATGGTTTCTTTTGGCTATAGAAATATAGAATAGCTAAATCTACTAAAAACAGGACACTCCAAACATATAGATAATGAATATCCGGAATAACAACTTTAGACAATGCATATACAACAATGTGGAAAATCAATGTAATCTTTGCACCGGTTGCAGATGTTTTTTTAGAATAAAAGCCGACTAGAATAATTGCTAAAAGCGGCATACTATACAACCCGTTAAACTCTTGGATAACTGCATATAATCCTTGCGGGAATAAAGAGATTAATGGTGCAACAAGAACAACAATAACACCAATGACAATCGTTAAAACTCTTCCTGCTTTTGCGATTTGACGGTTTGTTGCTTGTTTATTAATTACCGGTTTATAAAAGTCTAAGCTGAACAAAGTAACCGTTGCACTTAACGATCCAACGAAAGAACTCATAATTGCTCCAAACACTACTGCCCCAAACAGACCGGCAGCCCAGTTTGGTAACACTTCTGCTACTAATGCAGGGTAAGCAAGATCCATCTGCATGCCATCACCAAACATATTGTAGGCGATAACACCAGGAATAACTAAGAAAAACATGCCGGAAATTTTAAAGAACCCGACAATCATAGCGCCTTTTTGCGCTTCTTTTAAGCTTTTCGCTGCTAGTGCTTTTTGAACAATCATTTGGTTTGTACACCAGAAATACAAGTTATTGAACAACATTCCTAAAAATAATGTTGGCCACGGTACAATTGGCGAGTCCAGTGCACCCCAAGCATTTAATTTTTCTGGATGGCTTGTTAAAAAGTTATCCAGACCAGCGAAGAAGCTATTTTCACCAAGTGCGATGATGCCTAACACCGTAATGGTCAGACCGCCAAGAAGTAAGCCGATGCCATATAGTGAATCACTATGAGCAATCAGGGAGAGTCCGCCGACAAATAAATAGGTTACCCCAACTAAACCAATAACTGTTGAGATAATAATCACAGCTGTTATTCTGCTGACTCCCAAGTGCTGCTCAATTCCAAATAAATCATTAAAAATCAAAGCTCCAGAGTATAAAACCACGGGCATAAAGCTGACAATGTAAGTAAATATAAACAAAATAGATACAATTCTTTTGGTAAATGTATCATACCGAATTTCAATAAAGTCAGAAATTGTATTGACACCATATTTGAAATATTTTGGTAAAAATACCCACGCTAACATAACGATAGCAACGGAGGCAGTTACTTCCCAAGCCATCACTTCCATACCAGCTACATAGGCTTGACCATTTTGTCCTACCAGCTGTTCTGTCGATAGGTTAGTCATAATGATGGTCATCCCAACCGTTGTTCCGACAAGGGAACGCCCGCCTAAAAAGTAACCCTCTGAATCTTTTTTATCGATACTTCTTGTACGATAAAAAGCATAGAGATAAATCAATACCAACACAGCAACAAAACTGATAATACTAAATAAATTCATTTTATTCTCCCCCTAAAATGATATGCATGGTCCTTTAATAGTGAATATCCACCAATTTATTCCCGTCAAATGATTCTTGGCATGCTAACGCTACCTCTGTTCCGCGTAACCCATCAAGAGCAGTTACTTCAGGCTGCTGATTTTCACGAATGCAGCGGACAAAGTCCTTTAATTCATTTACATACGCTTCTGCAAATCGTTCAGGAAAATGCTGCGAGGATGGGCGGATTGCACCATGCTCATTAAATACAGCTACTTTATTTTTTTCAGGAGATGCAGCAATCCGCAGCATGCCTTTGGTTCCAATAATTTCTGTTTCTACATGGTAACCATGGGAAGCTGTACGGCCAGCCACCAGCAAAGCGGTTACATCATTGTCCAATTTCATAGTAACTGTTCCTAATTCCAATTCATTCAGCTCATTCAATTCCGGCGCAGCTTTATTCGTTCCTGTTGCCCAAACAGTCGAAATTTCTGATTTGGTCAGCCATCTGATCACATCAATATCATGGACGCTCATATCCAGGAACAGCCCGCCGCTTGGACTCTTCTTAGCAAAGTTGACAAAGCTGTCTAACCCTTGGATTGGATCAATACTATAGGAACGAATTAACGAAATATCTCCAATTTGTCCGCTATCTATCATTTCTTTCGCATATAGATAATCTTCATCAAATCTTCTCATAAATCCTAAGTGAAAAATGCGGTCACTTTTCTCAATTTCATCTATCGTTTGCTTGATATCTTCTACTTCTAAACCAATTGGCTTTTCACAAAAAATATGCAAATTCTTCTTCAATGCTAAACGAATATGCTCTGTATGGAATCCAGAAGGTGTAACAATGCAAACAGCATCTAACTCCGTTTGTTCCAGCATTTCCTCATAATTTGTGTAAACATTTGGGACTTTATATTTTTCCTTTACCTGTTTATTTACTTCCTCATCTAAATTAGAAACCGCTGTCAATTCGACTCCTTTTAGATTATAGATATTTTCTGCATGAATCAGTCCTAGTCTTCCTAATCCTGCAACACCAATTTTAAGCGTTTTCATTTGAAATTCTCCTTTGTTAAACTTATAGATATGTTCACTAATGTTGTTTCTGTGTTATATACTATTATAAAAATTAATATTTAGTCAAGTATTTATTAATTTTTGGTTAATTTATTATTATGTTTTGTGGTTAATTTGATTGGCATCTGCATGGTTAGATTTGCTTCAGGTCTTTTTCCATAAAAAAATCCTGTAATGGCATATACCAATTACAGGATAAGTTTTTACTATAATTTATTTTTCAAATGAAGCTCAGCTAATTCCTGCGCCATATCACAAATCATTTGGGCATTTGTCACATGATCCATTGCATGAATAAGATAAATATTGATATCTGTCTGCTGCTCACGGCTGTTCAATTGCAAAAGCTCCGTTTGTTTTTTATGAGCAGCTATCAAATGCTTTTTAGCATCAGCGATGCCCGCTTCATATCCGTGCACATCTTGTTTTTTTGCAAGTCCTAATGCCTGATAGGCTAATGTTTTCGCCTGAGAAGCTTCTGTAATCAAAGGCATAAAAACTTCTGCATCGATTGCCATTGCTACGCCTCACTTATTTGTTCAAAAATGCTGTAAACATTCATGGTATTATAGTCTGTCACGGAAATTTTAGCCACTTTTGCATCCGTTGACGTTTCGTATTTCTTCGTGCTGTGATGAATTTGTGGTCCTAAGAGCACTACATTTACATCATGTTCTTTCACATAGTCCAATCCTTCTTCCAGACTTTTTGATTGGATATCGATATTTTGTCCTTTTTCTTGGGCAAGGTCGTTTAATTTTTTTACTAATAAACTTGTCGTTATTCCTGCTTCACATACTACAATCACTTTTTCCATCCGTTACACCTCTTCTTTAGTTATATTCGTCACACTGCTTCGTGCACCTGGAATATGAAAAGAAAAGCTTCTTGATGATTGTGCATTTTTTCGCAGTGTGAGGTTTTATTTTATATTAAAGAGTTTACCCCAAAAATGCAATTCTTCTGCATGAAACTGTTTTCTGCCTGAACTATTACAAAATTACCTTGGAAAAATCACTTCATATTGATTCTGTTGACTGTGTTTGATATATGCTTGCGGAGGTTCCTGGTCCGTTATCAAATAATCAATGTCATCAAAATCACAGTAGGTCGTCAATGCATATTTATCGAATTTTGTATGGTCTACCAGAATAAATACCTGCTCGCTTTTTTTGATTACTTTTGCCTTTACTTGTGTTTCTAATGGGGAGGAGTTGGTTATTCCTTTATCTAGTGAAAGCCCTGTTGAAGCCATAAAAGCTTTATTGAAATTATATTTTTGAATCACTTCTGCACTTTCTGTTCCAACATAGGATCTGGTAGAACGTTCGAAAACACCGCCGGTCGAATAAATATTTAAATTCGGATAAGCGCTGGCGTCCAAAGTGAAATCGAGATTATTGGTGACGATCGTAACATTTTTATACTTGATAAAATCCAGCAGCTCCACCGTAGTGGTCCCGGAATCGATAAAAATAATATCTCCATCCTCAATAAATTCCGCTGCTAATTTTGCAAGCTTCTGTTTTTCGTGGAATTGCTTGACTTTACGGTCTTGATATGGAACGGTCAGCGGTTTTGAAATAGACACCCCGCCGTAAACCTTCACCAATTGTTCTTCATCTACAAGCTCCTGAATGTCCCGTCGGATTGTATTTTTAGAAACCCCAAATCGATCTACAAGTTCATCAAGTGATACAGATTCTTTTTCTTTCACATATTCAAGTATTGCAGTTACCCGCTGCGCTTTCATCATATAGCATTCTCCTTCTAAGAATTTATTACTGCCGACCTTCCCCCACTGTCCCCCGAATCACTAATCTCGGAGCTAATACGATTCGCTGCTTCACTTTTTCCGTTCCATTTATTTCCTCTACTAAGAGCTGAACAATTTTTTCAGCCATCTCCTCCGTCGGTTGTGCAACAGTTGTTAACTGAGGGTAGCACATTTGAGCCAGAATAGAATTATCAAAACCAACAATAGATACATCATCAGGAATCATCAGACCTGCTTCCCGAACTCCTTGCATGGCACCAATTGCCAAAGGTTCTGTAGATGCAAAAATTGCCGTTGGCGGCTCTTGCATGTTAACCAGCTTCCCAGCTGACTGCGAAGCATCCATAAAGCTGGAATTATCTATTGAAATAAGTGATTTGCTCGCTTCCATTTGCTCATCCTCCAACGCCTGCTTATACCCGTCTACCCTTGCCTTTACAGATGAAAAATACATATCCTCTGTTATCACCGCAATCCGCTGATGACCTTTTTTTATTAAATAAGAGGTTGCTTCATAAGCTCCTAAATAATCATTTACTAAAACTGTATTCAAAGGCAGCGAAGGAACTTCCCGGGATAAAAGCGCAATAGGAATATTACTGTTTTTCAACTCCTGTAACGCCTTCGCATTTTTCAAACCGGTCGCAATAATAATACCATCTACATATTTTTTACGAAGAATAGCAATATACTCTTTTTCTTTAACAAGATTATTATCTGTACTGCAAACAATTAAGCTGAACCCATATTTGCGTCCATTATCTTCAATTTTCCTGGCAATTTCTGCAGAAAAAGGATCAGCGATAGATGGAATTAATAATCCAATTGTTTGCAGCCTTTTCTGCAATGCAGGTGCAGCAATTGGCTGATAACTTAGCTTCTGCATACTTGCCTCTACTTTTTTCTTCGTTTTATCTGCAATACTGCCCGTGCCGTTCATTACTTTAGAAACGGTGGAAATAGAAACTCCAGCCTCTTTAGCTACATCATAAATTGTCGGTCGCTTCTCTTTCAAGAACATTTCCCTACTTTCTTATCATGTATCGTTTTCTTATCATTAAGTAACTTTAATTCTACAGTAAACAACCTGAGTACGCCATAGATGTAAAACGGTTCTTATTTCACTATTCTTTAAAATCATTAGAAAACTTGGTTGTCACCAGGCCTTTAGGTGACAACCTTAGTTACAGTTATGCAGTAAGAAAGTTTATACTTTCTTACCTGCTAAAAAAGCCTGATATAGTCGCAAACTACACCAAGCTTTTTTTTCCATTCTATCTTGTTTCCCTACACAGCTTTGTTCTGCTGCGAGTTCGCCTGTTTATCTTCCCAATACTTTTCAATTTCTTCTAATGTTTTCCCTTTTGTCTCAGGGACAAGCTTTAGAACAAACAATAGCGCGAGTACACACATAATGCCATAGAAAGTATAAGCAAATCCTGCCCCAAATTCTAATAAAGACGGGAACGTAGAAGATATCAACAGATTCGAACCCCAGTTTGCCACAACAGTGATTGCCATAATCTGGCCTCTTACCTTATTAGGGAACAGTTCTGAGGCTAATACCCACATCAATGGACCAAATGATAGATTATAGAATGCCACAAAAATCAAGATAAAGATAAGTGCGCCAATCCCCATTTGATCAAGATATGCTAGTGCAGCAACACCAAACATTCCTACAGCCATACCAACGGAACCTACAATCATTAATAATCTTCTTCCAACTCTGTCAACTAACAGCATTGCAATTAATACAAAGATAAAGTTAACAATTCCGATGATTACCGTTTGAAACATCGATCCATCTGAACTCGCACCCATTTCCGCAAAAATTCTTGGAGCATAATATAAGATAACATTGATGCCTACAAATTGTTGAAATGCAGCTAATAAAATACCAACAATGACAACTAATTTCCCATAAGAAAACACTCGAACATTTTTTACATCAACGGTTTGTTTGATTTCTTGATAAATTGCGTTTGCCTTTTCCTTCGAGTTATTTACTTTTTCAAGGATTGTCAGTGCTTCTTGATCTTTATTTTTAGAGATTAAATACCTTGGTGTTTCCGGAACAAGGAATAACAATCCAAAGAATAACAGGGCTGGTATTGCTTCTGAAGCAAACATATACCTCCAGCCTACATCATGAATCCAGCTTAATTCCTGCCCAGCTGCGATTCTCCAGTTAACGAAATACACAAAAGACATCCCGAATATAATCGCTAAATTATTTAATGTTACCAACTTCCCTCTAATATTCGCGGGAGATGTTTCACTAATGTATAAAGGTCCAAGTCCCGACGCTAAACCTACGCCGATTCCACCGATAATACGATAAAAATTAAACATAATGAAAAGTCCCATTGTCTGGTTATCTTTCGTAAAGAATAGAAATTCAGGATAAGCCGATAACAGAGCAGAAACGAAGAATAATACAGCAGCTACTAACAGGGAGTTTTTGCGTCCAATTCTGTTAGAAAGAAATCCGCTGATCAACCCTCCGACAATACAACCAATTAACGCACTGGAAACAGTTAATCCATGTGCGAATGTCCCTAGGCCGAGACTCTCCATAAAATACACTTGCAAGGATTGCTCAGCTCCAGAAATAACAGCTGTGTCATAACCAAACAATAATCCTCCTAAAGCGGCAATCAATGTTAATGTAACAATATATCTTGTATTTTTCTTCATGTATTTACCCCTCTTCCCCTTTTTAAATACCTTCCCGGAAAGCGTTGTCATTCATATGAAGGAAACAGCGCCTTAAAAGCGCTGAAACCTTAGTATTTCTCCCATTCTTTTAACTGTTTTAATGACGCACGATAATATGCTGTAATAACACCTAAGTAGTCTCCTTCTTTCACAGGAGTAAAAGGATTAGGTCCGGCAGCTGTCATTTCCATAATCACAGGACCTGTATAACCGATTTCTCCTAAAACAGCTACCTGTTCTTTTAAATTTGCATGTCCATTACCAATAGCTTGTCTATTGGAGTCAGCAATATGATAAACGCCCAAATTTTCTCCGGCATCCTTCAACGCTTGAACAGATGAGCTTTCTTCAATATTCATATGATAAGCATCTAATAAAATAGTAAGATATTTACTTTGAACCTCATCTATCAATTTTTTTGCTTCTTTTGACGTGATTATTTGATGATTTTCATAACGATTAAGCACCTCATAAACAATAGGCATTTCGAGTTCTTCTGCTTTTTCTACTATTTGCTTTGTACTTTTCACAAGCAATTCCCAGTCTTTATCCGAGTTACCTGAACCTGTTATTTTCCCAACTTCACCATGAAGACAAATTCTACCTGCTCCCAGCTCTTTAGCCCAGATTAATAATTCCAGAAAGTAATTAACAGCATCCACTCTGACTTTTTCATCAATACTTGAAATATCAACATTATCCGGTGTCACAGATAAAGCCTTTAAGTTATATTCTTTCAGTAATTCTTTTATTTCCGCAGGGTCATCCTCTAAGTTTCCTTGCACTTCAACACCATCTACACCAATCTCTTCCGCAAGCTTTATCTTTCTCTGTGTATCTACATCTCCAAATGTCCATAAGCATAGCCCATATTCTCTCATTACATTGCTTCCTCCTTTAACTGTAATGAAATAACATCTTCTACTTTTACAGGAAGTCCTGTTTTCACAGACTCAATACTTGCCAGCGCCAAATACAATGCCCATTCTGCATTTTCAATAGATACTTTTGGCGTTACTTCTTCATTTTGTACCGCTTTCACAAAATGCTTTAATTCATCAACATATGCATCAAATAAAAGATCCTGATCATATCTGGTAGTTTGGTAGCTTGCTCCAGCTGTATTAAATTTTTGCATGCTGGATGTTTTGATATCTCCTAACGTAATCATTCCTTCCGAACCAAATACTTCCGCACGTACATCGTATCCATATTTAGCCTGAAAGCTGGCATCCGCTACCGCAATACATCCATTATCAAACGTTATCGTCACCACAGAAGTATCCAATAATCCGTTTTCCTTCAAATCCGGCCGGATAAGCGCATCTGCTTTCGCATATACCTCTACCGGTTTCGCTCCTGGATTTAAGTACATCAACGTATCAAAATCATGAATCAATGTTTCTAAAAATATCGTCCATTCCGGTTTCTTTTCTGGACCAGAAAGCTCTGGATCTCTCGTATTTGAACGAAGCAGCTGTACGTCCCCTAGCTGTCCATCAACAATTTCTTGATGCGCTTGTTCAAAACCCTTTTCAAAACGACGATTAAAACCAACTTGGACCGGTACAGGATTTTTCTTTGCAGCTTTTTTGATCGCTTTCATCTCTTCTATCGAAACTGCCATTGGCTTTTCACAGAAAACGGGCTTTCCATGTTCAATCGCTTGAATAACATTTTCCGAATGTGTTCTTGCTGGAGAAACTATCACAATGGCATCTACTTCAGAATCTTGAATTAAATCTAACGGATTTGTATAAATTTTAGCTTCTTCTCCAATATGTTGTAATACGTTTTCAGCAGATTGTGGAAATGGGTCTGCAATCGCATACAATTTCGCCCCAGGAATACGCTGCGCAATTGTTTGGCCATGAAACGCCCCCATTCTTCCAGCACCTATCAATCCTATATTTAATGTTTTCATAAAAATTCACCCCTTCTTTAGGAAAGTGTTTTCCTTATGACGATGATTATAAACAGGCTTTTAATTCATGTCAATATTAATTTATACAAAATAAATTAGAAATAAAACAAACTATACAGGAAAACACTTTCCCTTTTTTCACCTTTATTATTAGCAAAAAACTCGTATTAGCTCTTCTAATGCCCAAAAAGAAGACAAACCAAAGTCTATCTTTCTATTTCAGTATGTCATTTTTGTTCTAACAAATTTCATAAACACAATCTACTGCTCATCTGCAGAGCAAATATCTCAATAAACATTAACTTACCCATCCTTCTAAAAGAAAACGCATCCAAGAACACCGTCACATCAACAAAACAATAAAATGCTCAAATAAATTATAAACTTTTGGTCATTTCTTGTTAACTTTTTGGATTCTTTGTGTTATACTCAATGTAAGAAAAGAGGTGATCAACATCAAATCGAAGCGTATCGCTGCATTACAAGAATATATTACGCTCAAGCAAAGAGCTTCTTATGATGAACTCGTTGATAAATTTGCAGTTTCTAAAAATACTATCCGTAATGATGTGCAGGAGTTATGTAAGACCGGTGACATTGTTAAGGTTCATGGCGGAGCAGCTGTTAATCAGCCTACTGAAAAAAAACAGCAAAACAAAGATATCACCAAGCCTTTAACCTCCTTCACTTACCGGCAGACAAAGAATCTGCCAAATAAACAAAGGATTGCGGAACAGGCTGCCAACTATATTCAAGATGGGGACATTATTTTTATAGATACGGGAACAACCGTATTAGAGCTCATTAAATATATTCAGGACAAACAAATCACGATTGTAACGAATAATATTGATTTCATCCTGAGAACGATGCCTTATGAAAACCTTACTGTTTATAGTTTGGGAGGCGCGCTTAACCGCAGAACGCAGTCGTTTACAACGATTCAGGCACAGGAAATTCTAAAGAATTATAATATTAACAAAGCATTTTTAGCTGCTACTGCGATTTCTATCAAAAATGGCGTAACGAGCTCTATTCCTGTGGAAAGCGAATTGAAATTTTATATAGCGGAACAAATCGAGCAGAAGCTGTTGTTAGTTGATCATCAAAAATTCGATAAAGTCGCTTTAACTACTTATTGCAATCTGAACCAGCTGGATTATCTGATTACAGATCAACGCCCTGGTCAAGCGTATATCGACTATTGTAAGAATTATAATGTCGAGCTTGTTATTGCAAATCAAAATGAAGGAGTGTAGAGATGCCCCTAATTAAAGTTGATTTAATCAAAGGTCGAGAACCGGAGGAAATCAAACAAATTTTGGATGCAGCGCATCAAGTTGTTTTGGAAGCGTTTCATGTCCCTGAGGGTGATCGTTACCAAGTTGTAACACAGCATGAACCCTACGAAATGATTATGAAGGATACCGGGCTCGGCTTTGAGAGAAGTGATAACGTCATCCTTTTTACCGTCATCAGTACACAGCGGACGGACAAGATGAAGAAAGACTTTTATCAGCTTCTGACAGAAAGGTTAGAGCAGCAATGTCAGGTAGATCCAAAGGATGTCATGATTACCTTTGTCACGAATGGCGCCGGAGAATGGAGCTTTGGATTTGGCAAGGCACAATTTTTAACCGGTGACCTCTAGCATTTTTCAACTAAGTTATCTATTTTCTCTAAATTTTTCAGAGAATAAAATATAAATCTACTATATTAAAGGAGGACATATTCTAATGTCTAAAAAACTAAAGAACTTTATCAATGGTGAATGGGTCGAAAGTAAAACAGATAAGTATGAAGATGTTTATAATCCAGCAACAAAAGAAGTATTAGCACAAGTGCCAATCTCTACTCCAGAGGATTTTGAAGATGCTGTGCAGGCAGCTCAGGCTGCTCAAGAAAAATGGAAAAAAGTATCTGTAGCCAAACGTGCCCGCATTCTATTTAAATATCAAAATCTATTAGAAGAGCATAAAGAAGAATTAGCAAAATTAATTACCCAGGAAAACGGAAAAAGTGTTAGCGAAGCACTAGGTGAAGTTGGACGCGGTATTGAAAACGTAGAATTCGCTGCTGGTGCACCGACATTAATGATGGGAGATTCTCTTGCAACAATTGCAACCGATGTAGAAGCTACCAACTATCGTTACCCTGTAGGAGTTGTCGGTGGAATTGCGCCATTTAACTTCCCAATGATGGTCCCTTGCTGGATGTTCCCAATGGCAATTGCTTTAGGTAACTCCTTTATCTTAAAGCCATCAGAAAAAACACCTATTCTTGCAGCCAGACTTGCAGAATTACTGGATGAAGCCGGTCTTCCTAAGGGTGTATTCAGTATTGTAAATGGTGCACATGATGTGGTGAATGGCATTTTAGACCACCCTACTGTAAAAGCAGTATCCTTCGTAGGCTCTAAGCCAGTTGGAGAATATGTATACAAGCGCGGAAGTGAGAATTTAAAACGTGTTCAAGCATTAACTGGCGCGAAAAACCACTCTACGGTATTAGCAGATGCTGACTTAGACCTAGCTACAAAAGAAGTAATCAGCGCTGCATTCGGTTCTGCCGGAGAACGCTGTATGGCTTGTGCGGTGGTAACTGTAGAAGATTCCGTTGCAGATGAATTTATCGCAAAATTAAAAGAAGCATCTGACAACATCAAAATGGGTAATGGCCTGGATGAAGGTGTCTTCTTAGGACCGGTTATCCGCGACGAAGCAAAACAACGTACACTGGGTTATATCGAAAAAGGAATCGAAGAAGGCGCTACGTTAGTTCGCGACGGACGTAACGAACAAAATGAGGATGGCTACTTTGTCGGACCAACGATTTTTGATGGCGTATCTCAAGATATGACAATATGGAAGGATGAGATTTTTGCTCCAGTGTTATCTGTCGTACGTGTGAAAAACCTAAAAGAAGCAGTGGAATTCGCTAACCAATCTGAATTCGCTAACGGTGCTTGCCTATTCACTACAAGCGCATTATCTGTACGCTATTTCCGTGAAAACATCGATGCAGGTATGTTAGGAATCAACTTAGGTGTACCAGCACCGATGGCATTCTTCCCATTCTCCGGATGGAAGTCTTCTTTCTACGGTACATTGCATGCAAATGGAAAAGACAGTGTCGATTTCTATACACGTAAAAAAGTAGTAACCGCCCGTTACCCTGAACCAGATTTTTCATAATGCATTAAAGCAGATTACTAGATTTTAAATAAAACATGAGGCTGGGCATTTTATCTCCAGCCAATGTTGTCAGGTTAATAAATTTATAAAAAATATATTTGATACAAGTAGGATAGTGATAATACTAACTAGCGGAGGAAAAATACGGAGACTCCTGCGGGAAAGCGCAGTGGGAAGACCCCGCAGGGAAAAAGTGCTCTTCTTTTTACCGAGGAGGCTGAGCTCAAGCCCGCGGAAAGCGTAGTGTTTTTCCGCAGCGGCATATTAACCTGACCACATTGCTTTTCACTCTAGTCCCAGCCTCATCCCATGTCGAAAGGAGTTCTTTATGAGTCATTTATTAAGAAAACCTGAAAATAACAAATTAGCAGACGGCGTAACACTTGTTCATGAAGTGACAGAAGAAAATTCCGACCTTCATTATGTCGGTTTTAAAGTAGTAGATTTAGAACCAAATACCAGCTATGACGAAAAGCTGACGAACTTAGAGCTTTGTGTTGTCGCATTAACAGGAAAAATCACTGTCACAGATGGCTATCAAAGCTTCTCTGATATTGGTACCCGCGAAAGCGTATTTGAACGTAAACCGACAGACAGTGTTTATGTTTCCCATAATAAAACAGTTACCATTACAGCTAACACGAAAGCTCGTGTAGCATTATGCTTTGCTCCATCTGATAAAGAGCTGCCGACCAAACTGATTAAAGCAGAGGATAACGGCGTAGAGCATCGCGGAAAATATAATAATAAACGGCAAGTACACAATATTTTACCGGACTCTGATCCTTCCGCAAACAGCTTGCTTGTTGTAGAAGTGTTTACAGAAACAGCTAACTGGTCCAGCTACCCTCCGCATAAGCATGACCAGGACAATCTTCCAAACGAGTCCTTCTTAGAAGAAAGCTATTATCACGAAATGGACCCGCCGCAAGGGTTTGTTTTCCAGCGTGTATATACAGAGGACCGTTCTTTAGATGAGACCATGGCTGTAGAAAATGCCAATGTTGTTCTTGTTCCTAAAGGCTACCATCCAGTAGGCGTGCCAGACGGTTATGCTGCTTACTATTTAAATGTCATGGCCGGACCGGAACGCATATGGAAATTCCATAACGAAAAGGATCATGAATGGATCATTGATCGAGACTAATCATTTTTGAATCGTCCCCCTCTCCTCTATTCCTATAGAAAGAGGCGAGGGCGATTCTCCTATGAAAATAAACCGTAATGAAAAAGGAGCGAAACGCATGGCACTTACATTTAATCAAGATAGAGAATACGATATTATTGCGATTGGCCGCGCTGCGATTGACTTGAATGCAAACGAATACAACCGTCCGATGGAAGAAACAATGACTTTCACAAAATACGTTGGCGGTTCTCCGGCAAATATTGCTATTGGCAGTTCAAAATTAGGGCTGAAAGCTGGATTTATCGGCAAAATCTCAAAAGACCAGCACGGAAACTTTATCAAACAATACATGGAGGAAAAAGGGATTGACACCTCTCATATCGTTTACGATACAGAAGGACATAAATCCGGACTTACTTTCACAGAAATTCTAAGCCCGGAAGAATGCAGCATTTTAATGTATCGTGATCAAGTAGCAGATCTTTATTTAGATTCCACCGAAGTAAGCGAAGATTATATCAAAAAAGCGAAAATCCTTCTTGTTTCCGGTACCGCACTGGCACAGAGCCCTTCTCGTGAAGCGGTATTGCAAGCAGTTCAATATGCAAAAAAGAATGATGTCAAAGTTATCTTTGAATTAGATCACCGTCCATATACATGGAAATCTGCTGAGGAAACAGCAGTATATTACTCTCTCGTTGCAGAGCTTTCCGATGTCGTTATCGGTACGCGTGACGAATACGATGTGATGGAAAACCTGGATTCAGAAGGCGACAATGAAAAAACAGTCCAGCACTTATTCCAGCATAATACCGAGCTTGTTGTCATCAAGCATGGTGTCGACGGTTCCTATGCCTATGAGCCAGATGGTACCGTTCACCGCGGACAGGCATACAAAACAAAAGTGTTAAAAACATTTGGCGCAGGCGATTCCTATGCATCTGCATTTCTTTATGCACTTGTTACAGGAAAAGACTATGAAACTGCATTGAAATTCGGCAGTGCATCTGCTTCCATCGTTGTCAGCAAGCACAGTTCTTCCGAAGCGATGCCGACTGTAGAAGAAATTGAACAGCTTATTCGCGAGCGTTCTTAAATTTAGATACGAAAGGTAGGTTGAATAAAATGGGTGAAAAAATCCGTTTAACTACTGCACAAGCATTGGTAAAGTTTTTGAATCAGCAATATATTTCTGTAGACGGCGTAGAAACGCCTTTTGTAGAAGGTGTTTTCCATATTTATGGCCATGGAAATGTTTTAGGCTTAGGAGAAGCACTTGAAAATAATCCCGGTCGTCTAAAAAGCTATCAGGGAAAGAATGAACAAGGGATGGCACATGCAGCAACGGCTTTTGCCAGACAAAATCTCCGTCAAAAGATTTTTGCTGTGTCCGCATCTGCAGGACCGGGTTCAGCAAATCTGGTAACAGCAGCTGGTACTGCTTTTGCAAATAATATCCCGGTGCTATTCTTACCAGCAGATACATTTGCCACCAGACAGCCCGACCCTGTACTGCAGCAATTAGAGCATGAACACAGTACAGATTTAACAACCAACGAAGCATTCAAAGCTGTTTCAAGATATTGGGACCGTATTGATCGTCCGGAACAGTTGATGAGTGCGTTAATCCGAGCATTTGAAGTATTAACGAATCCGGCAACAACTGGACCAGCAACGATTTGCTTACCTCAGGATGTAGAAGCGATGGCATATGATTATCCAGTCAGCTTTTTCAATAAACGCGTTCACTATGTAGACCGTAAATTACCGACGCAGCGTGAATTAGATGGAGCCGTTGCGGCCATTACACAAAGTAAACGTCCGGTTCTATTAGTCGGCGGTGGTGCTAAATATTCAGAGGCAAGAGAGGAATTAGTAGCACTGTCTGAAAAAGCAAATATTCCCATCGTAGAAACACATGCCGGGAAATCAACCGTGGAGTTTACTCATCCGAATAATCTTGGCGGAAATGGTATTTTAGGTACCTCCGCTGCGAACAAAGCAGTGATGAACGCCGACTTGATTATCGGAATCGGTACAAGGTATACAGATTTCACAACATCATCCAGAACGTTGTTTGACTTTGATAATACAACCTTTTTAAATATCAATGTAAACCGCGGACAAGCTTATAAATTTGACGGGTTCCAAGTGGTGGCTGACGCTAAAGCAGCATTGCAATCAATCAATAAAAATATTGGCGATTACCAATCAAGCTATGGAGAAGAAACAGCTTCCCTGAAACAAGAGTGGGAGAATGAGCGTAATCGCTTAGCTGCAACAGAATTCAATCGCAATGATTTCAAACCTGAAATCGCAGATCATTTTAATCAAGAAATTTTAAATGATTATGCAGATGCGCTAAAAACAGAATTAACACAAACGGAAGCATTAATTAAAGTCAACGATGTGGTCGACAGCGATGCCATCGTAATTTCTTCCGCTGGATCACTGCCAGGAGATATGCAGCGTATCTGGAATGCCAATGTGGCAAATACGTTCCATTTAGAATATGGCTATTCTTGTATGGGGTACGAAATCGCGGGAGCTCTGGGAGCTAAATTAGCGAAGCCTGAACAGGAATCGTATGCAGTTGTAGGAGACGGAAGCTTCTTAATGCTTCACTCTGAAATTGTAACAGCTCTTCAATATGATAAAAAAATCAACCTGCTTCTATTCGATAATTCCGGGTTTGGATGCATCAATAACTTACAAATGGATCACGGAAATGGAAGCACAGGAACAGAATTCCGTAATGCGAATAACGAAATCATGAACATTGATTACGCTAAAATCGGAGAAGGATATGGCTTAAAAACCTATTCTGTCAATAACCTAAAAGATTTAACAGCAGCTGTGGAAGATGCTAAAAAACAAACGGTATCCACGCTGATTGAAATAAAAGTGCTGCCAAAAACAATGACAGACGGCTACGATGGTAGCTGGTGGAATGTTGGAGTAGCAGAAGTTTCCGAAAAGGAAAGTGTACAAAAAGCTGCCGCAGAAAGACAACAAATTCTCGATAATGCAAGACAATATTAATGGAAGCTGGATGTGATGAATGATGGGAAAACAGGATATCCATTGGGGAATAGCACCAATCGGCTGGCGAAATGACGATATGCCGGAAATCGGAAAAGACAATACCCTATCGCATCTATTGAGCGATATCGTTGTTGCCGGATTTGAAGGCACAGAAGTCGGCGGTTTCTTCCCTGATGCGAAAACATTAAAAAAAGAAATAAAGCTCCGCAACTTAAAGATTGCCGGACAATGGTTCTCCAGTTTTATTATTCAAGATGGCGTGGAGAAAGCATCGGAAGCATTCCGTGAGCACTGCGCTTATTTAAAAGAAGTGGATGCTGCGGTTGCTGTTGTATCCGAACAAACCTACAGTATTCAAGGCTTACCTAAAAATGTTTTTGCTGATAAGCCCACTTTTTCAGATGAAGAATGGAATCAGCTTACAGAAGGCTTGAACGTACTCGGCGAAGTCGCTGACAGTTACGGCTTAAAGCTTGTATATCATCACCATCTCGGAACCGGCGTACAGACGTTGGCAGAAGTCGACCGCTTGATGAAAAATACCGACCCGGGACTGGTTCACTTGCTTTACGATACAGGTCACATTTACGCCTCTGATAAAGCATACATGCCGTTATTAGAGAAGCATATGCACCGAATCAAGCATGTGCATTTTAAAGATATTCGGGACAATATCATGAAAACGAGCGAAGAAGACAGTCTATCCTTCCGCTCTGCCTTTCTTGCCGGGATGTTTACAGTACCTGGTGATGGCGGTATCGACTTTAAAAAAGTATATGACAAGCTGCTGGAAAATAACTACCAGGGCTGGATTGTGATTGAAGCAGAGCAGGATCCGGAAATTGCGCATCCGCTTGAATATGCTTTAAAGGCCCGCAAATATATTAACGAAAACGTATTGAACGAAAAAATCACAAACTAAATGAGGATGTTCACTTTAAAAGCAGTATGTTAGAGTGAACATCTTCATGAAACGTACGTCATATTTAACTATAAAAAGAATGGAGGTGAAAGAATGACATTTGTATCATTAAAAGAGCTGATGCCTGAAGCAAAGAAAAACCACTATGCCGTCGGCCAATTTAATATCAATACCTTTCAATGGGCAGAAGCCACATTACGCGCAGCAGAAAAAGAAAAATCTCCCGTTATTTTAGCTTCCACGGATCGTATCGTAGACTACCTTGGCGGATTTAAATTGATTGCTGCCACTACCAAAAAAATGGTAGAAGAAATGGGAATTACCGTACCTGTCGTTCTGCACCTCGACCATGGTTTATCGGTAGAACGCTGTAAAGAAGCTGTTGATGCAGGCTACAGCTCTGTTATGTATGATGGCTCGAAGCTGCCTTTGGAAGAAAATATCGCCAACACCAAAGAGGTTGTCGACTATGCAAATAAACAGCATGTCTCTGTGGAAGCAGAAATCGGTTCTGTTGGCGGTACAGAGGATGGCATCACTTCAGGCATCAAATATGCGGACCCAAACGAGTGTTATCGGCTTGTAGAAGAAACCGGAGTAGATCTGCTTGCAGCCGCGCTTGGATCGGTTCATGGCGTTTATCAGGGTGAACCAAAGCTGGCATTTGATTTAATGCAGGAAATCTCTGACAACCTGAATGAGGTTCCTCTGGCTCTGCATGGCGGTTCTGGTATTCCTGCCCACCAAATTGTAAAAGCCATTGAATACGGGCATGCCAAAATCAATGTAAATACCGAATGCAATCAAGCATGGACAAAAGTAGTACGTGACTACCTGGAGCAGCATCCAGATTCCCATAAGATCCCGGAAATTATGACAACAGGGATGAATGCAATTGAAAGAGTAGTAATAGAAAAAATGCGTTTATTTGGTTCTTCCAATAAAGCATAAGTCCATATTATCAGAACAACTGTCGCTTCACATAGACAGTTACAGACTTGGAGGAATGACAATGACAAAAGTAGTTGTAGGCATCATTGGCGCTGGACGTATCGGACAGCTGCATGCTAAAAATATTCTGCTATCCGATAAATACCAGTTAAAAGCAATTTCTGATGTATACACCGATCACTTGAAGGATATCGATTATTTAAAGGCTGTTCCTGTTATCACACAGAATGCAGATGATATTCTTAATGACCCAGAAATCGATGCTGTTTTTATCTGCTCAAGCACGGATACCCATATTGATTTTATTACAAAAGCAGCAAAGAATAACAAGCATATTTTCTGCGAAAAGCCAATCAGCTTTGATATTGAAAAAACAAAAGAAACCTTGGAAGTGATTAAAGAAACAGGCGTCAAATTCCAAGTAGGTTTTAACCGCCGTTTCGATACACATTTCAGAAAAGCACATGATGTTGTCCGCAATGGTGATATTGGTACACCGCATGTTATTAAAATCACTTCCCGTGATCCGGAAGCTCCGCCAGAAGAATATGTAAAACGCTCCGGCGGCCTATTTATCGATATGGCGATCCATGATTTCGATATGATTCGTTACTTATCCGGTCAAGATGTGAAAAACATTACCGTAAAAGCGTCTTCTCTGGTAGATGATCGTTTTTCACGCAATGATGATGTAGATACAGCCATTATCACCCTCACCTTTGCAGATGATTCTCTGGGAGTAATTGATAACAGCCGCCAAGCAGTATACGGCTATGACCAGCGTATCGAAGTATTCGGCAATAACGGCATGGTCCAGGTAGAAAATCAGAAGCCGACCAATGTAAAAGTAAGCACAAATGCTGCGGTTACCGAGGACAAGCCAATGTATTTCTTCCTTGAGCGTTATAATGAAGGATACATCGCGGAAATCCATGATTTTGCCCAATCTATTTTAGAAGATAAACCCGTCGTGGCAAAATTCGAGGACGGGCTACAGGCTGAGCTGTTAGCAAAAGCTGCGAAACTTTCCTGGAAAGAGAATCGTACGGTTGAATTGAGTGAGCTTCGTTAATATGAGATAACTTTAACTTTTAAATTGATAAAAAGAAAAGACGAGCAACTTATTGCTTGCCTTTTCTTTTTATCTGTAAATAAGAGACGATGCTTTACCTCTCAAAGTATTTGTAATCCAAACCCTCATTTTTCTAACATACGGCTATGTCTTTGAAACAAGAACAACACCGCCATAACCGTTACTAACGCAAATATTCCAGTAAAATAAAATACTTCACTTAAACCAATATGTTCAGCAATACTGCCTGCAGCCAGCGGTCCCAAAAAGATTCCCAGTGCATAGAAAGATTGAAAAAAACCCATTGCTGACATCTTTAAGTGCGCGGGGCTGTAACAAACAACCTCATCTAACAAAATAGGAAACACAAAACCAAGTGCCAGACCAATTACAAAATGAACCATAGATAATGTAAGCAGTGTCCCCGTCAATGGAACCAGCAGCAGAAAGATGCCAGTTATTCCAAAACAACTCCAAAGTATTCGTTTATTATATCTGCTGTCTATTTTTATAAAGACTAAACTTAGAGAAGCTAATGCGTGTGGAATAAAAAATGCACTAACTAACCAAATGAATGCTGTTTCTGATACGCCATTTTCAGCAGCTATAATTGGACTGAAACCAAAGATAGTGATAAACAAGATAGCATGAGCAGCAAGTGATAAAAACGTAATCATTTTCAATCCTGGTAATGTTAATAAGACACGTAAATAAGATAACAAATTAAAACTTGTATTGGTCATCGATTCAGGCTGCTGTAAATCTTTGATCTGCCATGCTAATAGAATACCTAATACAGAAACAACAGCTCCAATCCAAAAAGGCGCGTTCCAGCCAAATTGCTCAACGATAAATCCACTAATCGCCATACTTGCAAACTGTGTAGCTACAGTAATAAATTGCAATGTTCCCATTGCTTTGGCAGATTGACCTGTTTCAAAATAATATGTATACAAAACCGTAGCCATTACCCACATAGACGCAGTAACTCCAGCCATCAATCGTGCAAGCATAATCATAAAAAATGAATCGAAATAAACTAAAATCAGGCAACTAAGAAGTGATACGGCAAATCCTCCTACAAATAACTGTTTTCTTAATTTACTTAAATAATCCGATAAAATTCCGAGCGGCAGTCTTAATAGGATTTGAGTGATGCCGTAGCTTCCGATAATAACACCCACTGCAGTATACGAAAACCCTTTTGATTGCAGGTACACACCGAAAACGGGTGAATAAATATAAGTAGCAAACCAAAAACAAAATATAGCTGCTAGAAAAATGACATGGTCTTTTTTTAGTATTACTCTTTCTTCCCTCTTTTGAACATATGCTATATTTGACATAAAATCCTCCCTACCTATACATGGATATACATTTTTTCATATCCATCCATAAGAAATCACAAATATTCCTATCCATATGCCATGGACAGGAATATTATTTGATTAATTGATTGACTGCTTATAGTCATTAATTCTTTGTTATCCTAACGCTTCTGTTAAAATTCCAAAAATATATCAGACTTCTACCTTTGCTTCTCTATAAAAACTCGGGCATTCAGGTAAATCAATAGGAATAATCTTTTCTGAATTTTTCGCTTCCAGGCAAGCATCCACTGTCACAGAAACAACATAACCATCCCAAGCTGATGGTCCATTCATTTCACCTTTTAGCGTTGCGTCTATCCATTCTTGTATTTCTACATCATACGCGTCAATAAAACGAGGCTTCCAATCCGTTAAAATATCGGAAGAAAGTTTAGCATCTTTACGAACTACGACACTGGCAGGCTCTGGCAGGTTAGCAATTCCAGTATCTCCAACTACTTGGCATTGAACATCATAACCATATTGACAATTAACAAATACTTCTGCGTCAATGCGAATACCTTCTTTCGTTTCCAATAATATCATGTAAGAATCCTGCATCCCATCATTTGCAAAACGAGTTCTCCTCGGCTGGATTACTTGAACAGATACATAATCATCCTGAAGCAGCCATCTTAAAATATCAATTTCATGCACAAAAGAATCTGTAATTGGCATATCTCCATGAAATGCAGGTGCATTTTGATTCCGATGAGCACAATGAAGCATCAATGGAGTACCAATCTGATTCTCTTTAATAGTTTTTTTCAAAGCACGATAACCCTGATCATATCTTCGCATAAACCCTACTGTTACTAATTGCTTTCCACTTTCAACTTCAGCATCTACAATACGTTTACAACCTTCAGCTGTAGTAGCAAGCGGTTTTTCGCAAAACACAGGTTTTCCAGCTGCAATAGAAGCTAACACAAATTCCTCATGCGTCGGCCCCCAGGACGTTACAACTACTGCATCCACATTGGGAGATTGTATTAATGCATGACCATCTTTAAAGATTTCTGCATTTAGATTTTCTGTTTCTACAACAGCTTCTGCCTGCTCTGGATTTACATCCGTTACAGCAATAATTTCCCCGCCGTTCAGCGTATTTGTAATCCGATGGATATGATCCTTTCCGATTGCTCCTGTACCAATAACTCCTATTTTTAATACCATTCTAATTCCTCCCTATATAATTAAAATATCTTTAAAATGTTCTTGCTTTTTTAGACTTTTATAAACATCTATTTGGGATAGAACGGCAGTTTCACAGTCAGTGTATTCCGTCGTATCCACACCCGCCTGCCCCAATAAAGAAATCAAATATTCCCATCCTTCTTTCATGGACAGGAATATTATTTGGATAATTGATTACTAATTACCTAAATAACCATTGATTTTTTCTACTTCTTCTTCTGCCGTTTCACTTGTAACTACGTTGACTTCTGCAAAAATTTCATCATCTACCTCTTCACCTTCAAGCGCTTTGTAGGCAGATTCAATGGATGTATACCCCATTTGATAAGGATCGTAAGCTACATCTGCATTTAATTTTCCGTCAACTATCGCTTGAAGTGCATCTGGTGTTCCATCAAACCCAATAACCGGGATATCCGTTCTTGCGTTATTATCCAACCCTTGGTGTGCTCCAAGCGCCATTTCATCGTTTGTTGCAAAAATAGCTTTAATATCTAAATCATTTGTTAGAAAATCTTCTGTAATATTTACTGCTCTCACACGATCACTTTGTCCATCCTGTACAACGATTTCAATATCTTTCTCTTCCAATGCATCTTGAAATCCGTTTGTACGATCATCATGTACTTTTGCTCCAAGCTGCCCACGAATAATTGCTACGGTATCTCCATCTTCCAATTGTTCACTGATATACTCTCCAGCAAGCTTGCCAGCCTCATAATTTTCTACACCTACAAATGTTACTTTATCAGTAAACTCTTCTATATCTGCATCTGCTAAAACGACAGGAACATCCTGGTTAGAAGCCTGTTGTAAAGCTGGCAGCATCGCTTCTGGCAGACTCGGCGCAACTACTAAAGCATCTGCTCCCGCAGAAAGCTGATCTTCAACGATTTTTACTTGCTCTTCAAACATCGTTTCCTCAGCAGGCCCTAGCACATCTAATGAAATTCCTAAATCATCTGCTGCGGCTTCGGCACCAGCTTTATGCAATTGCCAATAATCAGAGCTTAATGTCATATAAACAGATGCCATTTTATAGGACTCATTTCCACTCCCGTTCGAAACTTCCCCAGAACTTTCATTCGTACATGCAGCTAAAAACAAAAGCAGTGAAGCAATAATAAAAAAAACTATTCTTTTCATTATAAAACCTCCACAATTTTATATTTAAAAAAAGTATAAAATCTAATTTGGCCTTCTTTAACATCGGAAAATTCTAATAATATACTTCCTAATGTTAAAATTATTTTATTTAGAATAATTTTAATGCTATTCTAAATAGCTGTTACTTAACTCGATTTCCTCTTCAACGTTTTCACTTGTAATAACTTTTGCTCCAGAATCTATCCTATCTTCTACATCTTCTCCTTGCAGTGCTTGATAAGCAGATTCAACAGCTGAATATCCCATTTGATAAGGGTCCTGAGCAATTTCTGCCGTTATTTTTCCATCCATAACTGCCTGCAAACCATCTGGAGTGCCATCAAAACCAATTAAAGGAATGTCTGTTTTCCCTTGATTTTCTAACCCTTGATATGTTCCTAATGCCATTTCATCCGACGTTGCAAATACCGCTTTTATATCATCATCACTAGTCAAAATATTTTCCATAATATTTACTGCCTTCACCCGATCACTTTGAGCGTCTTGAACTATAAATTCCAGATTCTTACCGTCTAAAGCATCTTGGAATCCATTTGTACGCTCATCATGTACTTTTGCTCCCAGTTGTCCACGGATAATCGCTACCTTGTCTCCTTCTTCTAATTTGTCACTAATATACTCACCTGCTAATTTACCAGCATCATAGTTCTCTGTCCCTATGAAGGTAACTTTATCTTCAAAATCTTCAACATCTGCATCTGCCAATACGACAGGAATGTCCATCCCTTCAGCTTGATTTAAGATTGGCAGCATCGCTTCTGGCAGACTTGGGGCAACAATAATAGCATCCGCTCCTGAAGAAATTTGATCTTCAACAATTTTGACCTGCTCCTCAAACATCGTTTCTTCTGCTGGTCCTAACACTTCTAAAGAAATCCCAAGGTCTGCCGCAGCATCCTCAGCACCAGCTTTATGCATCTGCCAATAATCAGAATTTAATGCCATGAGTACAGTAGCAAATTTATAAGATTCACTGCCATCTTCACTCGCATTAGAGTCTTC
Organism: Oceanobacillus oncorhynchi; assembly: GCF_000821065.1. Classification (GTDB taxonomy): domain Bacteria; phylum Bacillota; class Bacilli; order Bacillales; family Amphibacillaceae; genus Oceanobacillus; species Oceanobacillus oncorhynchi. The sequence goes on along the minus strand of NZ_CDGG01000001.1, from coordinate 2,028,571 downwards.
AGACGAACATGCAGCTAAAGCTGACAAAAGTAATACCATGGTGAAAATAACTAAATAGTTAAATCTTTTCATATCGATTCTCCTTTGGTTATCATTATTAAAATAAAATTCTGATATATGCAGCAGCTGGCTTATGAACATTATTGAAATCTACAAAGTTCATCATCTCTTCTTGGATCAAACCCGCTAATTTTTTAGATTGTTCAGGAATAATTGCAAGGATTTTTTACAATATACATACTTCTTTAGACACTCCATAATGAAAAGCATTTGTTGAGGCAATAGCTGCTAAATCAACGTTCGTATCTATCATTACTTTTCCTAGTAAGATGTCAAACATTGATAATTTAATTGTTTGTGAGCCTTCCCCATCCAGCCAACATCAATAAAACCAATTTTCACCTTTTTAACTCATACACTCCTCTCTGTTGTCTAGTTTTTCTAAAGAATTTATAGACAATGAAAATTTATTTCTCTAAAATACCATTAATTTCATCAAGCGTTTCTCCAGCATTTTCTTCTGTTAGTATTTCCACATCAATATCAATTTCCTTATCAATCATTTCCCCCTCAATAGCCTTTAATGCGTTTTCTACCCCCTGATACCCCATTTGATATGGGCTTTGAGCAACTGTTGCAGTCAGTCCGCCATTACTAATCGAGTCTAATGCATCACTCGTTCCATCAACCCCAATAATTGGTATATCTAAATTTTGCGCACTTACTGCTTCAAAGGCTCCCATCGCCATTTCATCATTCGCTGCAAACACTCCTTGAATATCTGGATGGGCTGTTAAAATATTCTCCATTGTATTTACTGCCTTTGCACGGTCAAAATCAGCAGCTTGAGAGGCAACAATATTTATCCCTTGCTCTTCCATTACATCGTTCACTCCGCTAACTCTTTCCTCACTTACCGCCGCACCTGAAACTCCTTCTAAAATCGCAACTTCATCTCCTTCTGATAAATCAGAGGATAAAAGTTTCGCAGCTTCTTGCCCAGCTGTATAATTGTTTGTTCCAATGTAAGTCGTTTTTTCTTCCCAATCTAAATCTGTATCAATCAGCAAGACTGGTATATCCTTTTCTCGATACCGCTGAAGGACTGGCGTTTGTTCTTCTGTACTAGGCATTGCAACAAGTGCATCTGGCTCTTCAACTAATAAATCTTCTAAAATATTAATAATCTCTGTTGTATTTGTCTGTGTAGAGGCAGCCTGAAAAGTACCATTTACATCAAAATCTTCAAATGCCTGTTTTGCTCCTGCCTCAGCCAATTTAAAATATTCCTGATCCGACCCTTTTAAAACTACTGCAATAATAGGTTTCCCCTCTCCGCCCGCACTTGATGATGAATCACTTGCATCACCGTCTTCTGCACAAGCTGCAAGCGTTAATATAGCTACTAAAAATACAGTTAATAGATAATATTTGATTTTTGTCATTATACTCATTACCTCTTTTACTAATTTATAGTTATTCTTTAATAGAGATACTGTTGCTTTTTTCTGAAACATTAATCCATACTTTTTTAGCAGCTGACTCTTCAATGGATTCTAGCAAAATCTGATTGCGTAAGCCGTCTTCAAAATTTGGTCTAGGACTACTCCCTTGCTCAATGCCATTAAAAAAATCAGATAAGAGGTTAATAAAGGTATGTTCATAGCCAATAATATGTCCCACTGGCCAATACGCCTCAGCATATGGGTGATATTTTTCCGTACAGTTAATCGTTCTGTACCCTCGGATACCAGGTTCATCATCTGTAAAATATACTTCCAGATTATTTAAATTCTCTAAATCCCAGCGAATCGAACCTTTTTCCCCATTAATTTCAAAGCGATTCCCATTCAAATTTCCTCCAGCAAGTTTCGTTGCTTCGAATGTTCCAATTGCACCATTTTCAAAACGGGCAATCAGTGCTGCTGCATCTTCAACAGTTACATCTTCCATCTGCTTCTTATCTGCTTCATTCTGATTTTCAGATTCAGCTGCTGGCCTCTGATTTACAAAGGTTTCTGTCAAAGCTGCAACCTCTTGAAATTCTCCTACTAAAAATCTTGCTAAATCCAAATTGTGTGAGCCAATATCTCCCAGAACGCCTAACCCTGTTATTTCTTTCCTTGTCCTCCAAGTAATGGGGGATTCTGTATCTAAATATACATCCTGCAAGTAAGTCCCTCGGACATGGTTGATTTTCCCTAAACGATTCTGCTCAATAAGTCGTTTAGCAAACTGCACTGCCGGAGCAAAACGATAATTGTGGCAAATCATATGAATGCTCCCACTTTTACATGCAGCATCATACATCTCTTTCGCTTGCCTCGTATTCATCGCAAGTGGTTTCTCACAAATAATATGTTTTCCTGCCTTCGCTGCTGCTATTGCCATCTCGTAGTGCATATTGTTTGGAGTAGCTATATCGATCATATCGATATCATCACGTTCAATCAGTTTCCTCCAGTCCGTCTCATAAGATTCCCAGCCAAATGCTTGAGCCGCTTCTTTTACCTTTGCTTCGTTTCGTCCAGAAATTGCCTTCATAACTGGAACAACATTCAAATTAAAGAAAAATGGCAAGTTGCGATATGCATTACTGTGAGCTTTACCCATAAACTTGTAGCCAATCATTCCGACTCTTATTTCCTTCTTTTCCTCACTCAATAGATTCGACTCCTCCCATTTTTATATTTCTGATATTAACTAGTATGAAATACACTTTAATCCTGCTCATTCCGGATATACTACAATTTTTATTGCCTCACCTTTCCTCATATTTTCAATACCTTCATGAATTTGATTTAATGTGATCTTATGAGTAATAAGCTCTTCTAAATTGAGCAAATTAGCTTCTAAAATCTTGATTACTTTTGGAAAATCAAAGTTTTGTATATAAGTTCCTTTGATCGTAATTTCATTTCTTGTAATATCATATTGTTTGATAGCTGGTGCAACATGTTCATTCATCCCTAAAACTAATACTTGCCCTCCTTTCCGAACCAGTTCAACTGCCTGGTTCATTAAAGCACCCACGCAATCAACCACCACATCCGCTCCAATAGTTGTTTCAGCTTTAACTACTTCGTAAATATCCTCCTGTTTCGGGTTGACCGTCCGTGTTGCTCCAGATTTTTCTGAAAATCTCAGACGATAATCAGAGAAGTCAGAGCAAATTATTTTTCCTGCTCCTGCAGCTTTTGCTACTTGCGTAAACAGTTGTCCCATTGGACCAGTTCCCAAAATGACAACACTATCTCCTGGCTGAATATTTATTTTTTCACTGCCGTTAATAACGCAAGATAAGGGTTCTGCCAGTACCGCTACTTCTGGCGGTACTTCTTTTGACACTTTAAATACATTTTTTGCTGGCAGGACACTGTATGAAGCCCATCCTCCATCTTTAAAAATTCCTATACTTGAACTGTTATCACACATATTTACTAATCCCATACCACAGTATTCACATTCGCCGCATGTAGTAGTCGGGTCTACTATGACACGGTCTCCCACCTTTACATTTCCTACTTCCTTTCCTATTTCCACAATTTCTCCAACATATTCATGCCCTAAAACGGATCCTGGAGTTGCTGGATGCCCTGGCGGATCAGCTAATATATGGACATCTGTCCCGCAAATACTGGCTGCTTCCACTTTAATTTTCACTTCATTTTCTGTTACTCGATCAGGTTCATTTCTATCTTGTAATTCTAATTTTCCAATTTCTTTAAATACTCCTGCTTGCATGAATTAATGCCTCCTGCTAACCAAATTTCAAAAAATATAAAATTTTATTATCACAATATTCCGTCTTTAAAACTCTTGCTTTTAATAGAGTTAATAATAGATAATCAAAATTCTTTCGTATCCACAAAATAAAAGACTATTTTATTTCTTTGTTCCTTTTCTGCGTAATACATCAACATATACCGCTAAAATAATAACAATACCAATTACAACGGTCTGTAAATCAGAAGACGTACCAATTAAATTCAAACCGTTACGAAGAACCGCGATAATTAATGCTCCAATCAATGTGCCAACTACCGTGCCTACTCCGCCGAAGAAACTCGCTCCGCCGATAATAACAGCGGCAATTGCATCCAACTCATATGTTAACCCCGCTATTGGAGATGCTGAATTGGTTCTTCCAATTAGAACCAGCCCTCCAAGAGCCGCCATAAAACCACTTACTGTATATACAATAATGAGAACTCGGTCCACTGGAATTCCTGATAGGCGTGCAGCTTCTTTATTTCCACCAATGGCATAAATATATCTTCCAGTTGCTGTTCTATTTAAAAAAATATGCATCAAAACTGCTACAATGATAACCAATATAAAGCTTACTGGAACGATATTGATACTTTCTTGTCCAACATAGTTTATTAGTAATGGAAAACCAAAAATAGGTGATGCACCAGTTACAATAAGCGCTAGCCCACGATATACATTCATTGTTCCTAAGGTTGAGATGAATGGGTGTGGTAAACGCAGCTTTGTTAATAATAAACCGTTAATTAATCCGGCCACCGCACCTGCTAATAATAAAACAATTAAACCAACTACTGGCGACATGCCCCAAGATACCGTAACGATTCCTCCTAGAACAATGGATAGAGCCAAAATAGAACCTACGGATAAATCGATTCCTGCAGTGATAATCGGTAAAAGCATTCCCAGAGACAATAGAGCGTTAATGGATGCTTGTCTGGCAACATTCATTAAGTTATCTATTGTAATAAAACTCGGAGCAAGAATAGTAAGAATAACCGATAAACCTATTAAGCCAAATAATGCACCAAATTTATCTAAAACTGCCCTTGCATCCCATTTTTTCTTAGGATCTTTAGAAGGTTTCGGCGGTTTTCCATCTTTTTGCTCTTCAATTTTTTCATCAATATCTTTCACTCTTTCTTCCATTTCAAATCACCCTCCTGTCGCAGCTCTCATAATAATTTCTTGATTTGCTTCTTTCACTTTAAAGTCACCTGTAATTTCCCCTTCGTGCATAACAAGAATACGATCACACATTCCTAAAATCTCTGGCAGCTCCGAAGAAACAATAATCACACATGCTCCTAACTTCACTAATTCATTGATTAAGTTATACACCTCTACTTTTGCACCTACATCAATACCACGTGTCGGTTCATCAAATATAAATACTTTCGCCTGGGTAAACAGCCACTTGGCAATAACTACTTTCTGCTGGTTCCCGCCACTTAAATTCTGAGCAAGTAAATTAATATTATTCGGTTTGATTTTCAGACTTTCGACATAAGTGTTAGAAACATTTTTTTGCTTTCTTATACTGAGCAGTCCATTTCTTTTAATTTCTTTTAATTTAGCTATGGTTTTATTAAAATGTAACGGCTGATCAAGAAAAAGCCCTTCTCCCTTTCTATCTTCTGTAATAAATGCAATTCCTTCTCGAATAGCCTGCTTTGGATTTGCAATTTTCTTTTTCTTGCCGAAAATATAGATATCACCGGATTCAATACTGTCTGCTGCAAAAATTCCTCTCATCAATTCTGTGCGTCCTGCACCGACCAATCCAGAAAAACCAAGTATTTCTCCCGTATATGCAGTGAAATTAATTTCTTTTGAATCACTATTTAATTTGAAATTCTCTACTCTTAATCCTTCTTCGCCTCTAGAAGACTCCATTTTGGGGAATTTGTTGTCTAACGTTCTTCCGACCATTAGCGCTATCATTTCGTCAACAGATGTATTTTCAACTTTAACGGTATCTACCTTTGCTCCGTCGCGCAGAATGGTAATGCTATCTCCAATCCGTTTGATTTCCTCAAGGCGATGTGATATATAAATAAACGTAATCCCTTGTTCTCGCAAACGCTCCACTGTCAGCAATAGCTGTTCTGTTTCACTCCCGCTTAGACTAGAAGTGGGCTCGTCCATGATAATCAACCTCGCATTAAGAGAAAGCGCCTTAGCAATTTCCACTAGTTGTTGCCGTCCTACCCCAAGATTCTGCACAAGTTCATCCGGATCCGTATTCTGTCCGAGTCTGCTCATTAACTTTTTGGCTTTCTCTCTCATTGTTGCACGATCAAGCAGTGAAAACTTGCTTCCTTTCTTTTGCTCATGACCTAAAAATATATTTTCCATAACAGATAATTCAGGAATAAGGTTCAATTCTTGATAAATTGTCGCAATTCCTGCATCAATGGCATCCTTGGGTTCATTCACTTCTAAAACTTGTTTATCCCAATATACATCGCCAGTATCCTTTGTATAAGCTCCTGTTAATATTTTTATAATCGTTGATTTCCCTGCACCATTCTCCCCTAGCAATACATGAACCTCTCCTTCTTTCACGCCCAAATTGATATCATGGAGAACTTGGACGCCCGAGAAGGACTTACTGACATTTTTCATTTCTAAAAGCAAAAGAATCGCCCCTTTCTTTTTGTTTGTTCTTTGCTTTTTTACTCATGCCAAAGCGTCTAAATCTAAATGTAGTGTACTAAACCTACTAAACGAATAGAATAAGCGCTTAATCAAATTAGTTATAGAAATCGCTTACAATTTATGTTTATAAAAAGTAATAATTATTCATTAACATTAGGGTATCAGTAGAATAATAAACAACTTCCAAAATCATATTATTAATTAAGCGCTTAATCATAAAACTATTTTAGCTAAGTATGCATATAAAGTCAAGACTATTTTAAATCTTCTTGTTTTTTAATCTATATAATTACTCTTATTGAATTACTTTGCTAACATTATTTAGCCAAGACAAGTGGAGAAAAGACTACATAAGAAGCTACTACAATCACCAAAATGACAATGCCAGTCCATCTGACATGCTTCCACGGAGTAATATCCACCTTGCTTTGATATTTTTCAAATTGGAAATCGTCTTTTTCCGGCCTCTTTTGGCTATAGAAATATATAATAGCTAAATCTGCCAAAAATAGTACACTCCAAACATATAGATAATGGATATCTGGGATTACCACTTTAGACAAAGCATATACCACTATGTGGAATATAAATGCTATTTTTGCGCCAAGAGCAGATGTCTTTTTAGAATAGAAGCCGACTACGATAATAGCTAAGAGCGGCATACTATATAGACCATTAAACTCTTGAAGTACAGCAAACAATCCTTGCGGAAAGAGAGAGATAAATGGCGCGATAACAATTACTATGATACCAATAATGATGGTTAACACTCTCCCTACGAGAGCAATCTGTCTATTTGTAGCCTGCTTATTTATGACAGGCTTATAAAAATCAAGACTAAATAAAGTCACTGTAGCACTTAAAGCCCCGACAAAAGAACTCATAATTGCTCCAAATACAACCGCCCCAAATAGTCCAGCAGCCCAATTGGGTAATACTTCAGCTACTAATGCAGGATAGGCAAGATCCATTTGAATTCCATCGCCAAATATATTATAGGCGATAACACCAGGCAGAACTAAGAAGAACAAGCCTGAAATTTTAAAGAATCCAACAAATATGGCACCTTTTTGTGCTTCTTTTAAGTTTTTCGCTGCTAATGCTTTTTGAACAATCATTTGGTTTGTACACCAGAAGTATAAGTTATTAAAAAACATTCCTAAAAATAATGTTGGCCAAGGCACCATTGCTGAATCTACCGCTCCCCAGGCGTTTAATTTTTCAGGCGTGTTCGCTAAAAGCTTATCTAACCCAGTGAAAAAGCTATTCTCTCCAAGTGCAATCAGACCTAACACCGTAATGGTCATTCCCCCGAGAAGCAGACCAACAGCATAGATTGAATCACTATGCGCAATAAGGGAAAGCCCGCCGACAAATAAATAGATAACTCCAACCAAACCAATAATCGTAGAAATAATAACAACAGCTGTTGTTCTACTAATACCCAAGTATTGGTCAAGTCCGAATAAATCATTAAATATCAGCGCCCCTGAATATAAAACAACAGGCATAAAGCTGACTATATAAGTAAATATAAAGAGAATCGAAACAATTCTTTTAGTAAACGTATCGTATCGTATTTCAATAAAATCAGATATCGTATTTACACCATATTTAAAATATTTCGGCAAAAAGACCCATGCCAGCAAAACAATAGCAACAGAAGAGGTCACTTCCCATGCCATTACTTCCATGCCTGCCACATAACTTTGACCATTTTGTCCCACTAGCTGCTCTGTCGAGAGGTTAGTCATAATAATCGTCATACCAACCGTTGCACCGACAAGCGATCTTCCTCCCAAAAAGTAACCTTCAGAACTTTTTTTATCTATACTTCTGGTTCGAAAAAATGCATAGATGTATATGAATACTAATACTAATATAAAGCTGATAATGCTAAACAAATTCAAAAAAACCTCTCCTTCATGCACTTAAATTATTATCTAGGTGAGTGAATTTCATAATTCAAAGCCCTTGTGTCCCAAGCTTTTTGAAACATAAAAAAAGAAGTACCTCCCCAAATCTTGTGTAATGGTAGTTACCCAGAAAACCATAAAAAGACTGGAGGAGTACTTCTTATGACCATTATACGACAACCGAGTCTATTTGGCATCCAAGAATTATATGACATGGAACCTACCCAAAAATATGAAGCGATTATTTCAGCGATTGATCTGGATCGTATTTATCATGCGATTAATAAGCAATCCCGGCTTGGAGCGCCTGTTGAGCTAAATTATGCAGGGATGATTATTTCCTTTTTTATTCGCTACATCGAGCGTATCCCAACCATCAAAGACTTAATCAAGCGTCTAAATGATGACTTTATCTTTAAAATGAACTGCGGATTTCTTGTTTCCGATTCTACACCATCAGAAGCTGCTTATTCCCGCTTGGTAACGAAATTGAGTGAATCAGATATTTTAGAAAAATCCTTCGAAAGCGTAACGCTGGCAGCCGTCACCGAAGGGTTTATTGTCGATGAAGTCATTGCCATTGATGCAACCCATTTTGAAGCACGAGATAAGGCACCTGCCAAAAAAGAAGAAAAATCAGAAACTACGCCAAAAAAGCGCGGACGCAAATCCAAAGAAGAACGCGAACAGTACCTTAAAGACCAAGCGGAAAAGGAAGCAAACCTGCCATTGTATGAAAAGAAAATCGAAGCACAGTTAGACGTTCCGTTAGACATCTTGCGTGCAGAAGTGCCAATAGCCCCCAAATGGGGTGTGAAAAAGAATGCAGATGGTAAAAATGAATACTGGTTTGGCTATAAAGCCCACCTCGCAGTTGGTGCATCCAGCCAATATATTCTGCAATCCTTGTTTTCTTCTGGCAGCTTAAATGATGGGAAAGCCGCTATTGCCCTATTGAAGGGAATGGATCAACGACTTCCGCTTACGTCTGCTTCTTACCAGACATTGGATGCGGGTTATGATTTTGAACCGATTTATGAACAGATTCATCGCATGTGTCAACAGTCTGTCATTGCCTATAATAAGCGCAATGAAGGCGAAATGATCGGGTTTGATAAGGATTTTGCCCCAACCTGTTTGCGAGAACATTCCTATAAATATGACAGCTTTGATCCAAAATACGAAACATTGAAATATACCAGACCAAAGGAATGCAGCGACTGTCCCCTTGCGAATGAAGGTATCTGTCAAAAAGTGTATAAAATCAAGATAACTACCGATTTAAGAAGGTATACCGCACCAGCACGAGGATCAAAAGCTTGGAAAAATATTTTCAAACAACGGACAGCAGTAGAACGTGTTAATGCTTATCTGAAAGAGTTCTATCAGCTAAACAATGTTCGTTATCGCACTGGAAAGCGTGCAAAAGTTCATTTTGACATGGTCGCTTTGATTTATAATGCTTCCAAATTAGCTGCTGATCGCATCCAAGCAGAGCTTATTCAGCAACAACAAGCGCATAATTTTTGTTTTTAAAAATACACCTTCGAAAATTCGGTTCGTCTTTGTATTTTTAAAAAGAGCAATTATGAAATTCATTCAAGTGTTAAAACAAGAAAATATTTAGTGAAATCCACATCGCTACACTAACTTTAAATATTTTTTAATACTGAATCGTTATATAAAGATTGATAACTTCTTTCTATATAACGTGTAATCTCAATGGAATCCTCTGCATCATAGATCGGTTTCTTACCTTCTATAATACAATCCTGGAAGTGCTCTATCTGATTCAAATATTGATCCGATTGAAAGGTTTCCAATAAAATGATATTTCCATCGATATCTTTCACAATCACTTTACCTCTTTGATCAGCAGATACATCTGGACGAAATGCGGATTCAACCAATAGAGATCCTTTAGGACCGATAGCTTCATATCGATCTATAAATGGTAATTCCATTGAAGCAGATACTTCTGCCGTTCGATGCTGTTCATCAATAAAGACCGTTGTAGATGTTAAATCCACATGATAATCAGGATGAATATTTCCACTCATCGACACTTTTATTGGCTTCATTCCAAAAATTTGTGTAACAGCATGAACACCATAGCAACCGACATCCCACATGGCACCGCCTCCAAGTTCTCGGTTAAGCCTAATATCATTTTCATGATGAAGCATCCAGGAAAAATGTGCTTTTAAATGACGGAATTCACCTATTATTTTTGAATCTAGTAGTTCTTTCACTCTTTGGTGCTGTTGATGATATTGATACATAAATGCTTCTATAAAAATAACATTATTTTCGTCGGCAGCTGCTTTTATCTCTACCATTTCCTCAGCTGTAAGCGCTGCCGGTTTTTCTAACAAAACATGTTTCTCCGCGTTTAAAGCTTTCACAGCCCACTCCTTATGCAACGCATTTGGCAATGGAATGTAAACAGCATCAATGGAATCATCATTTAACATTTCTTCATACGTATCATAGATTTCAGGTGTATTGAATCGTTCTGCTTTTTCTTTTGTTCTTGATGCTACTGCAGAAACAAAGGCTCTCTCTGATCTTCTGATAGCGGGAACGACCTGTTCATATGCTATATTCGCAGCACCTAGAATACCCCAGTTTATTTTTTTCATTACTTTCCCTCCAAAGGATTACCTAATAGATTCTACAATTTTACTTTATCCAATTGTTTCACTTTTACCGGTTTTCCTAAATCTAAGGATTCTTTTGCTGCTTCAGCAATTCGTTGAGCCATAATACCATCTTTAAATGTACACGAAATTTTTTCATCATTTTTGATAGCAGCAAAAAACTCAGCGATTTCTTGAATATAAGCATCATTATACCTCTCAAGGAAAAAGTGCAGTGGGTTATCTTGATTTATACCGACCGCGGATTGAACTTCTACTCTCGTTTTTGTTTCATTATTTACATTTACAAACCCCTTTGTTCCAAATGCTTCAAGACGCTGATCATAACCATAGACAGCTTGACGGCTATTATCAATAACCCCCATCGCACCATTAGCAAACTTTAAAGAAGTAATTGCTGTATCAATATCGTCCAATTCTTTAATCTCCGGGTTCACTAAGGCTGTTCCTTGAGAAAAAACTTCAACGACTTCTGACCCTGAAATAAATCGAGCCATATCAAAATCATGGATAGTCATATCAGCAAATAAACCGCCAGATTTTGATACATAATCCAAGGTGGGCGGAGCTGGATCTCTTGATGTAATTTTTAGGATGTGTAAATCTCCAATTTCTTTAGCCTCTACTAATCTTTTGACCTTATCAAAGTTTTGGTCATACCTTCTATTAAAGCCAATTTGAAATTTCACATTAGCTTGTTTAACCGCTTCATAAGCTTCTAAAGATTCTGCATCTGAAAAACTAATTGGTTTTTCACAAAAAATATGCTTCCCTGCTTTGGCAGCGTCTTTAATAATAGCGGCATGGGTATCCGTTGGAGAACAAATTAGTATGGCATCTATTTCTGTATCATTTGATATGTCCTGATAGTTCTTAGTAAGGTATTCTGCTCCAGTTGTTTCAAACCAATCACCTAAATGTTCTGTGAAAACATCAGAGATTGTCTTCACGTGTATACCTGTAAAATGCTTTAAATTGTTTACGTGCAATTGACCAATTCTTCCCGCTCCAATAACACCGACCGTTATGTCATTACTGCTCACCCTATGATTCCCCCTTTTATTTTAGCCGGGAAAAATCTCTTTGATTTCATTACACTGCGTTTTCAGCCAATTAACCAAAGAGATCTTTTCTCTAAAGCTATTTATTACTCTTCCAAATTCACAACCACTGTTACCGTCTCAACCAATTCTTGAATAGCGTAAGCAGGACCTTCTTTTCCATTCCCGCTCTCTTTTACACCGCCATAAGGCATTTGGTCCGCACGAAAGCTTGATGTATCATTGATAATAACGCCGCCAACCTCCAATAAATAAGGGATTTGGTAAGACAATTTTAAATCGGATGTATAGATCCCTGCTTGCAAACCGTATTTCGAATCGTTCACTAACGCAACAGCTTCTTCTATCGTATCGTACGAAGAAACAGAAACGATTGGAGCAAAGGCTTCTTCATCAACGATTTTCATCCCTTTTTTAACATTTGTCAGAACAGCAGGCTGAACCACGCTTCCTTCTCTCTTTCCACCAGTCAGAACTACAGCTCCTGCAGATACTGCTTCATCTATCCATGACTCAATACGCCTTGCTTCTTTTTCGCTGATCATTGGACCGACATTGGTATCTTTATTTAAAGGGTCTCCTACTTTTAATTGAGCAACTTCTCTTACTAAAGTATCTAAAAAGGCTTCTTTGATGGAATCATGGATAAAAACCCGTTGAACAGAAATACAAACCTGACCCGCATTTACGTTTGCCATTCTTGCAATTTTTTTTGCTGCTTTTTCCACATCTGTATCATGATGGACAATGGTTGCTGAGTTTGAACCCAACTCTAAAGTAGCTTTACGCAATCCGATAGTTTGTTGAATATGTTTCCCAATAGCCGGAGAGCCGGTAAAGGTATAATGGACAATTCGTTCATCATTTAATAATTGCTCGCCAACCGTTCGTCCGCTGCCGACAACGCATTGCACATAACCTTTTGGAACGCCGGCCTCCTCTAGTAATTCACATAATTTCACGGTTGTCGTAGCAGTATCTGAAGCAGGTTTTATAATAATTGGATTGCCTGCAGCTAATGCAGGACCTACTTTATGAACGACAAGATTTAATGGGAAATTAAATGGAGTTATTGCAGCAACCACGCCAACTGGTTTTTTCACTGTATATAAAAACCTTCCCGGAGCATTGTAATTTGGAATAATTTCACCGGTTAATTTCTTCGCTTCTTCCGCTGCAACCTGCAATGTCGAAACGGATCTTGTAACTTCCACATTTGCATCTGAAATCGGCTTACCGCCTTCTATAGCAATTGTTTCTGCCAATGCAGTCTGATTTTGCTTTAATAAATCAGCTGCACGCATTAAAACCTCATAGCGCTGTTCTACCGGGAAATTTATTTCCTTATGCGCTGTAACAGCTGCATTAATCACCTGATCCACAATTTTTTCATCTGCCAATGCAATTTCTGAAAATAATTCACCCGTATATTTATTAAAAACCTGATGCGTTCCTTCTGTTTCGATCCATTCCCCATTAATAAACAATTTTTCTTTTAAAATGCTGCTTTGCATCTTATCAACTCCCATTTCCTTAAAGTGAACCTTCCTTCTTCATTTTATTGAAAACGAATTCAAATAAACTAACATGTAACAGAGCGCACGGAAACTCTCTGCTACATGTTTGTTTTATATTATTTTTTCTTTAATACTTGTTTCACTGCATCTACAACATGGTTTGGAGAAATCTCGTATTTATCTAACATCGCTTCATTTGGTCCAGATTCTGAATTCCGATCCTTCACCCCTACACGAACCACCGGTACAGGCTTTTCTTCAACCAATGTCTCTGCTACAGCACTTCCTAATCCGCCAATAATACTGTGTTCCTCTGCTGTTACAATGGCTCCCGTTTTTTCAGCAGCCTTTACAATTGCTTCCGTATCTAATGGCTTAATTGACGGCATATGAAGAACTTCTACAGAAATACCTTCTTCTTCTTCTAATTTTTCTGCAGCTTCAACAGAACGGCTAGTCTGTGTGCCAGTAGAAATAATCGTTGCATCTGTTCCTTCTTTAAGGGTTATAGCTTTACCGAGCTCAAACGTATAATCATCATCGAAAAGAATAGGATACGCATCTCTTGCTACACGAATATAAACTGGTCCATCATATTGATGTGCAAACTCCATTACTTTCTCTACTTCTTTACTATCTCCTGGAGCAAGTACAACCATATTTGCTAATGTGCGGAAAATAGCAATATCTTCTAAAGATTGATGTGTTTTTCCGGTCAATCCTGTCAACAACCCACTGTAACCGCCAATCATTTTTACATCCAATTTTGGCTGTGCGATTTGAACTTGAATTTGATCAATAGATCTTTTAGACAAAAATGCGGCAAAACTAAATGTCCATGGCTGTATTCCTGTTGTCGCTAAACCGGCTGCAGCGCTCATCATATTTTGTTCAGCAATCCCCATTTGCAGGAATTTCTCCGGATTATTGTCTGCAACAACATCAGCCTTTGTTGATGTCCCTAAATCTCCGTCCAAAACATATACATTCTCATCTTCTTGAGATAACCGCAGCATTGTTTTACTTAGTCCATCTCTCATTGTTTGTTTTTCAGCAGATAAAATTGTCTTCATGTTGTTATACCCCCGCTTCCAATTCTTTAAGACCTAGCTCTAGTTCTTCATCTGTCGGTACTCTGGAATGCCATTTAATGGTATCCTCCATAAAGGAGACACCTTTTCCTTTCACTGTATTTGCAATAATGATAGTTGGCTTTCCTGAAACCTGTTTTGCCTCATGAAGTGCATTTGTGATTTCTTCATGATTATGGCCGTCTATATCAATGACATGCCAGCCAAATGCTTCCCAGCGTCCATGGGCATTGACAGCAGGTATTTCCCGCTTCCCGTTGCCAGCATTCCAGCCGAATTGTTGGATTTTATTATTATCTAAAATGGCAACAAGATTATCCAACTTATATTTTGAAGCGACATCTGCTGCTTCCCATACCTGACCTTCTTGAGATTCTCCATCACCAACGATGCAGTAAGTACGGAACTCTTTATTCTGCAGTTTTGCTCCAAGAGCCATTCCTACAGCTGCAGATATCCCTTGGCCAAGTGATCCAGTAGACATATCTAATCCAGGCAGGATGGTCATATCCGGATGTGCTTGCAGTCGAGAATCAAGTGAATCAAATGTTTTCAATTCTTCGATTGGAAAAAATCCTCGAACTGCTAACGCGGCGTATAATCCGATTGCTGAATGCCCTTTGGATAATACAAATCGATCTCTATTATCATTGTCTGGATCCTCTGTAGATACATTCAATTCATTGAAATAAAGGTTTATGAATAGATCCATTGCCGACATTGGCCCGCCAATATGACCAGCTCCAGCGTGGTTTACCGCTTTAATAAGCTGCTTACGAGCCTCTTTTGATTTGTTAATCAGTAAATTTTTTTGTTCTTCTTGAAGCAATGTACTCATTTACTATTCCTCCTATAAACTTTTTGGTTAAGCGCTTAATCTTATGATTATAAGTATAACATCAGCTAACAAATTAGCCAATGTTTTTATACTTATTTCTCAGATTGTATTTTAGTTATATTAAATCACTGTTTTCTCTATAACTTTCTTTAACTCTACCTTTTTACCAGAAAGAAATGATTCTGTTGCTGCTGAAGCAATTTCTAAAGCTGCCTTTCCATCAGCAGCGGTACAGTTTGGTGTTTTTCCTTGCTGAACAGAACTGATAAAATGAATCATTTCTAACAAATAAGCATTCTGAAAACGGGATGGAAAATCCTGAATTAAATCATGGGTACTTCCTTTATTGGTTAATAGTTTTACATCGGTGGAACGCATCGAACCAATCTGGATAGCTCCTTCTGTCCCGACAACTTCTCCCCGGATGTCATAAGCATATGGAGCGATGCGCATGGTTTCAACATCACCTGTCGCACCACCATCAAAGGTTAAATAGGTTAAGCCTTGATCGACATCATTATATTTCTCCATAAATTGATTGGACTCTAGTAAAATACTTCCCGTAGATTGAACAGAAGATACATCTTGCCCCATTAAAAAACGGGCAATATCATAGTCGTGGATAGCTACATCCAGGAAAATCCCGCCGCTATGTTTAATAAATTCTTCATGCGGGACATTTCCATCTCTGCTTGCTGCTTTAAAGTATAACGGCTTTCCAATATCCCCCGCAGCAATGCTTTTCTTCGCTTCCGCATAAGCTGGATCAAACCTTCTCATAAATCCAACTTGACAGAATACATTCTCTTGTTGAAGCGTGTTAATGACTTTGTCAGCATCACTTAATTCTTGAGTTAATGGCTTTTCTACAAAAACATGCTTCCCATTTTTAGCTGCCCGAGTAATTAAATCTGCATGCGTTGATGTTGGAGTAACAATCACAACTGCATCAATCGTGTCATCATGAAATGCAACATCTGGATCTTGTGACCAATTGCTTACACCAAGCTCTTTCGCAACCTCTTCTGCTCTTCCAGCTAATGGGTCGATAACGGTAACAAGCTCTGCCCCTTTTACCTGATATGCTAAATTTTCTGCGTGCCAGTATCCTAATCTTCCCAGCCCTAGTACTGCGCAACGAATTACCTCTTTCATTTGATTCATCCTCCCTGCTGTCATTTCATCACAAATGTTTTGTTTTATCTGGTGTGGTTATTTTTTCGATTGTATCCTGAATGAATTGCTTCGATTTTTTAGCATATTCATATGGATTATGGTCAATTGGGTCTTGCTCTCCCTCAATCAAAGCCCATCCAGAATAATTATTTTTGATTAAAAGTTCAAAGATCGGCTCAAAATCAAGCACACCGTCTCCCGGCACTGTAAACATTCCGCTTCGAATACACTTCCTAATAGGAAATTTCTCTGCTCTAGCTTGGTTTAAAACTTCTTGACGTACGTCTTTTAAATGAACATATTTAACCCGATGGAAATATGTTTCTAAAAGCGTCAACGGGTCATTTCCGCCATAATAGCCATGTCCCGTATCGTAAAGAAGCGACACAAGATTTTCATCTGTCATGTCCATCAGTTTAGCAATTTCCTCCGGCTGTTCCACTACTGTTCCTGCATGATGATGGTAAACGAGATCCATATCATTATCCTTGGCAATTTGACCTGCTTGATGCAGTCCTTCCACAAAGTATTTCCAGCCGTCTTCGTCCAAACGTTTTACATCTGTTTCATCCTGACCGCGCCGTGGATCCTGATTCAGTATGGAACCGCCAATCTCAGCTGTACTAATCACTTTACAGCCAAACTCCTTTAAAAACGCTGCATGCTCCCGATAAGCATTCAACTCTTCTTTATGCCGCTTTGGATCTGAGAACAACACAGATTTCCATTGCGTTGTCAGTTGTAAGCCGTGCTGTTGAAGCGCTTGTTTCAGATCTTGCTTAGCTGCGGGGAATTTTCTGCTTACTTCTGTACCTTTAAATCCTAAGGCGGATATCTCGGACATGACTTGCTCATACGTATAAAAATCTCCATGCTCTAAGACATCCTCACCAACCCAATTTATTGGATGAATTCCCAATTGAAATGGCAGTTTTTCTAAGCTCATAATTTACCTTCCTTTCTTAACCAAAATTAGATGAAGGCTGCCTGTTCATTTAGAGGCAGCCCCCTATCATATCTAATTTTTCTCCAACAACCATTCGTGGTCTTTATCATTGGTAAACTTCCATTCGCGAACTGGACCAGCCATCACATTCAAATAATATAATTTGTATCCTGGTGGATTCGAAACAGGGTGGTACCCTTTTGGCACAAGAACCAAATCACCATCTTTTACAACAATTGTTTCATTGAGTGATTTATCATCCGTATAAACACGTTGAATTGCAAAAGCATTTTCTGGAGAATTGGTACGGTGATAATATGTTTCCTCCAGATAGCTTTCCTCAGGCAGTTTTTCCTGATCATGCTTATGCGGCGGATAGCTGGACCAATTCCCTTCCGGTGTGAATACTTCAAATATAAATAGGCTGTCTGCCGGCTTATCTGCAGGTAAAATATTATGAATTTCTCTTTCTAAACTTCCGTAACCGCGTCTTGCTACCGCCACATCTTCCGGTGTAATCAACCGTGCTTCATAAGTTCCTTTCCCTGGAGCGGAGCACACAGCAATTTCTAAATCTGTAAGTGCCTTTAAATTAATCTGATCATTAGATGACACATAAACGGTATATGCAGGAGAATCATCAAATACACTCGTTCTTTGACCGATATTGTCCCAGGAATTTGAATTAGTTGATGCATCTGCTTTACCAGAGAGCAGTACAACTGCTATTTCCCTATCTCCTGTTTCTTTCGTAAAAGATTGTCCTTCCTGCAGCTGATACACTTCAAATCCAACGTATCCCCATCTAGCATCTTCCGGAGATACCTTAATAACACTTCCATCCGCCTCTGGTGTTTGTTTTGGTCTTACTAATAATTCTGACATAATTATCCTCCTTCATTCTATCTAAAACTTAGTATTTTCTTGCTTGATTCAATTTTTCTTCCATATTTTCATAGGCGTTTTTTACAGATTCACTATTTGAAACCTCTGCAACACCTAGTCGCCACCATGAATCATAGGCCTCCACTTTACTAGGAAGTGTTTTAATATGAATCAAAGTAGATATAGTATCCTGTTTTGCTTTTTTCAATGCATCGCGGAGTTCTTCTACGGTATTGACTGTATATCCTTTTGCCCCTAAACTTCTCGCATGTGCGGCAAAATCTATTTCCATATAATCACCGCTTAATTGATTCGTGGAAGTTTCCCGGTAGCGGAATTCATTTCCGAACCCTTCACTTCCTTGCCCTACCTGCAATCCATGAATACATTGGAAACCATGGTTATCAAATAAAATAATATTGATTTTTTGTTTTTCTTGAAGACTGGTTACAAGCTCTGAATGCATCATCAAATAACTTCCATCACCAACCAAGGTGTAGGCTTCCCGTTCCGGTTCAGCCATTTTAATACCCAGTGCTGCCTGGACCTCATATCCCATTGTTGAGAAGCCATACTCCATATGGTAGGTTTTCGGATGTTTACTTCTCCACAGCTTCAGTAAATCTCCTGGAAGACTGCCAGCTGCACATGTGATAATATCCTTCTCATCAATAAATTGATTAAGCTCCCCTATTACCTGAGACTGCTCTAATCCTTCTTCACTTTTCAGATTAAATAAGCGATCTACTTCATTATCCCAAGCTTCTTTTAAGCTGGTCAGCTCATTTTCATCATAAGCCGTTTTGTAATTTGCTTTCTGTAATTGTTCCCCTAATTGATTTAATGCTGTTTTAGCATCTGACACCAGCAGCTGAGATTCCATTTTCATTGCATCAAAGGAACTGACATTAATATTTAGAAACGCAACATCTGGATTTTGAAAAGCTACTTTTGATGATGTTGAAAAATCCGTAAGCCTTGTTCCAACTGCAATAATTAAATCTGCATCTTTGCTGAGTACATTAGATGCTTTGGAACCATTTGCTCCAACTCCTCCCATATTTAATGGATGGTTCCATGCAATAGCACTTTTGCCTGCCTGTGTTTCCCCAACAGGGATTTCAAATCTTTCTGCAAACTGCTTTAACGCTTCCGCAGCGAATGAATAGTGCGTACCGCCGCCAGCGATAATAAAAGGTTTTTTCTTCGATTTAATTAATTCAACTGCCCGTTCAAGCGTTACTTCACTCGGTGTTCTTCTTTCTATTACATGAACACGTTTTTTGAAGAATTCAGCTGGGTAATCAAAAGCTTCTGCCTGAACATCCTGTGGCAGTGCTAACGTAACTGCTCCTGCTTCAACTGGATCTGTTAAAACGCGCATCGCATTAATTGCCGCTGTCATCAGCTGTTCCGGACGAACGATCCGGTCCCAATATCTGCTTACCGACTTAAAGGCATCCGTAGCAGAAACGGTATAATCCGATGGGTTTTCAATTTGCTGTAAAACCGGGTCAGGCTGCCTGGTAGCAAAATTATCACTAGGTAAAAGAAGTACTGGGATACGATTAACCGTAGCTGTTCCTGCTGCCGTTACCATATTTAAAGCCCCTGGACCAATAGATGTGGTACACGCAAAAATCTCCAGTCGATTTTTTTGCTTTGCATATGCCGTTGCAGCATGTACCATCCCCTGTTCATTTTTCCCTTGAAGAAGAGGCAGATTACTTTCCTGTCTTTCTAATGCCTCTGCTAGGCCTGTCGCATTTCCATGTCCGAAAATACCAAACATCCCTTTGATAAATTTTCGTTCTTCTCCATCGAATTCAATATATTGATTGTCAAGGAATTTTAACAAAGCTTGTCCCATGGTAAGTCGAATTGTTTGCGGTTTTACTTCAACGCTTTCATTTGCATATTGAATAGATTCCATTTTTCATTCCTCCCTATAAGTAAACAATTTCTTGCTTTTTAAATGACTCTGTCGCCGCAATAGATACCTCTAAAGATTTTTTTCCATCTACTTCATCCACGATAGGTTTCACTTGATTTTGAATACACTCAATAAAATGCTTTACTTCTTCTAAGAAAGCGTCTTCAAATTTTGTGATAAAATCAGGAATATTATCATGATAGCTTTTGTTGTCTTGTAATATAATATTGTTATGGTGCTGCAGAGAACCAATTTGAATAGACCCTTCTGTACCAACCACTTCGCCGCGAACATCGTAGCCAAAGCTGGAATTTCTGCTTCCTTCTATTTGTGCAACGGCTTTATTCTGAAAATTTAATACCGAAATAGACTGGTCTACATCCTCATACTTCTTCATAAAAGGATGGACGAGCACTTCTCCAAATGATTGCACGGATTTCACTTCATCTCCAATTAAAAATCTCGCAATATCGTATTCATGAATATTTAAATCTATAAATATACCTCCGCTAGTTTTGATAAAAGATTCCGGCGGAGAGCCTGGATCTCTGCTTATTCCTTTGAAATATAGCGGCTGACCAATATCTCCATTTACAATACGAGATTTCGCAGCCACGTAGGCCGGGTCAAACCTTCTCATAAAGCCAACCTGACAGTATACACCGTTTTCTTTCACTTCTTTGATTACCTCAGATGCCTGCTCCAGCGTTTCTGTCACCGGTTTATCTACAAAAATATGTTTCTTGCTTCTTGCTGCCTGAATAATTAAATCTGCATGTGTATTTGTTGGAGTAACAATAATGACTGCATCAATATTTTCATCTTCAAATATTTCCTTTAAATCATTCGTCCATCGAGAAATCCCTAGCTCTTCAGCAGCTCTCTTAGCACTTTCTATTCTCGAAGCTGCAACAGCAACCACTTCAGCTCCTTTAACACCAGTTTGAATATTTTTTGCATGAACAATACCCAGCCTGCCCACACCGATAACAGCACAGCGTACCTTTTTCATTTCATCACTACCTTTCCTCGAGCCATTTATGTTTAAGCGCTTTATCATACGACAAAAATATTAAATAACTCGTTGATAAATTGGAAGGCCTTCCTTCATAGGAACAACCATCTCTCCTTGAATAATTGGAGAAGCATAGGATTTAAATTCCTTTTTCATTGTATTTTCTTTCTGATTATACCAATTTTCCGGAATAAACTTTTCTTTGCCAACTACTTGCGATAAAGGTATCTTTTGATAGGAAACATCGTAATCCTCGTCACTTTCCTCTCTCTTCAACCCTACCATAACACCGCTGTATGCAGCATGAGCCAATAAAACAGCATGAATTCCCAGTTTGTAAGCTTCATCTACATCTGTTTTAGAAGCAAGTGTCATACTGCTTCTTTGCCACACACTGGCTGTCATATAGCGTGCTTTAATATCAGCCTGTTCTTCAATGGTATCTTTTAAATAAGAAGATACCCCTCCTAATTTCGGCCTCCCTAATGCATCATAAGCCAAATCGTCACATACCAGCTGTCCATTTTCTTTTCGAATTCCTTCTGCTGCAACGAGTATTGTATTTCTTTTTTCCTTGTGAGCATTGGTGAGTTTTTCTAAACATGTTTCCATGTGAAAAGGAACTTCTGGAATATAAATCAACAATTGACTGTTTCCCTGTAAATAATCTTCAGCCAAAGAGCAAGCACCAGCAAGCCAACCCGTATGCCTTCCCATCGTTTCAATAATAGTAACTCCATTACTTTCTGGATAACTAATCATATCCATATTGACATCAAGCACGGATGTAGCCAAAAATTTCGCTGTACTACCATATCCCGGAGTGTGATCCGTCCCAATCAAATCGTTATCAATGGACTTTGGAACTCCAATAACGATTAGTTCATAGCCTGCATGTTTTGCTGCATCATCTACCATTTTTGCAACATTCATAGAACCATTTCCGCCAATGTAGAAAAAATATCTGATTTGATTCTTTTTTAAAACCTGGATAATCTTTTCTAAATCTGCTTCTATCAATTTATGACGCCAGGTTCCAAGAGCTGCCCCGGGAGTCCAACGTAATTGGTAACGTTCACTGGCTGATAAAGAAGATAAAGAAATAAAATCTTCATGTAAAAGACCATAAATTCCCCCGACAGCCCCATAAATTTCTCCATCGAATGAATGATTTGTTAAACCATCTACTATACCGATTAATGAATTATTAATAACAGCTGTCGGACCGCCAGATTGAACAATCATCGTATTAAAAGACACTTATTTCTCCCCTTCTCACATTTTGATTAAGCGCTTTATCTTATAGTATTTATTTTATTCACTTAAACCAAATAAGTCAATGATATTTCTTCATTTTTTATTATTAATATAGAATCAGCGGTTAAAAATTAATGATTTTTTATAGCTTCTTTAAGTATACCTACATCTTTTTTTAGGATTTCTACTGGATCATCATGAAGGGTTGACAATGGCTTTTGATTGTAATAATTCTCTATCATATACCAGCCAGCATAATGATGTTTCTTTAACTCCTTTATAGATGCATAAAAATCGGTGTCTCCTTCTCCTAGTAGAGCACCACTCAGATCTTTGTCTTTTCCATCTTTTACATGAAGCTGATTGCAAAACAAAGGAATTAAATCTTTAATCATTTTGGGAGTTTCATAGCCTTTATTTAAATAGTAGTTCTGTGTGTCAAAATAAAGCTGTAAATTAGGTCTACCCACTCTTTCAAATAATTGTTGTGTTTCAGCTACAGAAAGTGCGTTTTCAGCAGCTATTGTAATTCCTTTTGCTAACCCATAATCGCATATAGTTTTAAATACTTCTACGACCTTTTGGAAATCAGAATCTGTTTTTATCTCACTTTTTTCAAAGGTAGGTATCATCACTACCGGAATATTCATTGCTTTTGCAGTATCAATTCCTTTTTCGACCGCTTCCATTATGATTTTCCTGCTCTTTGATTCTTTTGAATCAGTAATACTATAATCATCTGTAATCCTTACCGCTATCGATGGATAGGAAATATTATACTTCTCCGCAGCTTCAAGATATGCTTCTTGAACACTCTTTTTTGATAAAGGAAAATTCTTTTCGTATGAACCCAATTCCAGCTGGATACCTTCTAATCCCAGCTCAGCAGCTAGTTTACAGCCATAAGGGCCTTCAATTGGCAAGGACCATAGACAAATTCCAATTTTATTTCTATTAATAATTAGCCCTCCTTAAATAAAGCGTTTCCAATTTCAATGTAGATTCTAGTTGCAGCCAAGAAATTCATACAATTGTGATACAAGACATTTGTACAACCTCTCACTATTGATTAAGCGCTTTATCCAAATTTTATATTTCTATTGTATTCATTAGAACACAATAAGTCAATCAAAAAATGAATATAGCTTCTTGCTGCATTCATTTTTTGATGTTCATAATTCACTTGTTGATTCTCTTTCAACTAATGTAGGTGTCAATGTCACACGTACATTATCCTCTCTTTCTCCTTTAAACACAGAGATAATTAAATCCATCACTTCTCGTCCCATTAATTGTATAGGCTGTGAAACAGTGGTTAATGGCGGGTCAACAATTGATGCTATATTCGTATTATCGAACCCAACAACCGACAAATCCTTCGGCACTTTTAAACCTGCTTGTTTCGCCGCTTGAATGGCTCCAATTGCCAATAAATCATTACAAGCAAACATAGCAGTAGCTCTATCTTCACATTGGAGATATCTCTCCGCCACTTTTCTGCCGACATCCATATGATTTTTTTCTATTTCTCCGATAAAATCAATTTCTTGGGCGATTTGCAAATGATGCTTGGACAGAGCATCATTAAAACCGCGTATTCTTTCCCGGTTACTATATATATCCACTGCAACCACACTGATTTTCTTATGGCCTTTCTCAATTAAATGTTCCGCAGCTATATAACCGCCCATATAATCGTCAATTACTACAGCATTAACCGAAAAATTGGGATAATCTCTGGCTACAATAGCTATGGGGATATCTTCTTTCATTAATTCTTCCACTCTTGACAGCTTTTCAAAACCAGATGCAAATATAAAGCCATCTACTCTTTTTTGTTTTAATAAGCCGATATATTTATCCTCTTTATCTTCTTGATAATCTGTACTGCAAATTACAATATTATAGCCAAGCTCATGACTGCGATCTTCAATACTTCTTGCCAGTTCTGAAAAAAAAGGATTAGCTAAATCAGGAATAAGTAGACCAATTGTTTTCGTTTGCTTGCCCATTAATGCAGATGCAATTACATTGGGTTCATAATTCAATTCCTCCAT
Source organism: Oceanobacillus oncorhynchi (assembly GCF_000821065.1). Classification (GTDB taxonomy): domain Bacteria; phylum Bacillota; class Bacilli; order Bacillales; family Amphibacillaceae; genus Oceanobacillus; species Oceanobacillus oncorhynchi. The sequence goes on along the minus strand of NZ_CDGG01000001.1, from coordinate 2,003,787 downwards.
TGCCTCAAAAACCCGTTTTCTTGTTTTTTCACCAATCCTCCCTTTTTTATTGATTACATTTGAAACAGTTGCTATAGATACATTTGCTTCCTTTGCTACATCATATATCGTCACTTTCATCCTACCAGTCCCTCTTCCCATTTCACTAATTCCTTTTCATTTATTTAAGCGCTATTTATAGTCTATTTAATATATTATATCCATTGACTTTATGTTTATAGCCCTATTATACATGGTATAACTGGATTTTAAAACTTTCATAAAAGGGAACTGCACTCAATTTATATAAGTTTTTCGTGACATTCTCGTTTAATAACTCTTTTTTCTTCAATTGAATCATTTACTGTCAATAATGGCTTTCCTCAAAAAATCAATAATTATTATTCAATATTGACAAATATATCATCGATGTTTGGAATTTCTTTAATTACTCCATATTCTTTTAACCATTTTGCTGTTTCTTCCCATGAAGCTTTTTCTTGTGATCCAAAACCTTGTTCTGATTCCATTTTTGGTAATAGAATAGACAAGCTTTCTGCTTCTATTTCTTTTTCCAAGGGAAAGTTTCCTTCATCCTGATGATCAAGCAGGATTTGCAGTGCCTCTTCTTCATTTTCAATCATGAAATCATATCCTTTTCGTGCAGCCCGCCAAAATGCTTCAATATTTTCCTGCTCCTCTTCCCATGTCTCGTCACTGGTAACAGCGACAATTTCATAAAAGCGAGGGACCCCGTAATCTACTGGATTAATAAAATCAATATTATAGCCTTCACTGCGCAGAACTGGCACTTCATGGTTTACATACATACCACTTACAGCATCAACCTGCTCAGAAATAAGGGAAGAACCCAATTCAAATTCCACATTCATCATATCTACTTTTTCATAATCTCCGCCGTCATGTTCAACAACGGTTTTAACAATTGCTTCATTAACAGGAATTCCAGGATAACCTACCTGCTTCCCTTCTAATTCTTTTGGAGAATTTATCGGATCATCAGAACGGTAAACAATATGATTTAATGGCTCTCGAACAATAGCAGCCACGGATTTAACAGGGATATTTTCATTTGCTCTTGCTGCAATCACATCGGGCTGGTAATATAATCCCATCGTCACATTGCCTGAAGCCGCAAGTGACAGCGGGTCAGTCGGATTTGCCGGAAATTGAATATCAACATTGATGCCCTCTTCTTCAAAATACCCTTTCTCTTCTGCTACGTATAGATAACTATGTACAGCATTCGGATACCAATCCAGCATAATAGAAACGGTATTTGTTTCTTTTGTGTTTTTATTATTCTCTGCTATTGATTCTTCCTTTTCATTTCCACAAGCACTTAAACTAATAAAGCTTATTAGAATACCAACTATTATTGATAATTTTTTCATATTAAGATCTTCTCCATTTCAATATATATTTTTCTAATAAAACAACAGTAATAAACAATAAAATTCCAATCAAAGAAAGAAGGACAATTGGAGCAAAAACACCCGCTCCATTAAACTGTGTCATCATCCGACGACTAAAATACCCTAAACCTGCTTGTGCACCCAGCCATTCTCCTATTGCTGCTCCAATCACACTCATCGGCACCGCTACTTTTAGCCCTGAAAAAAAAGATGGCAGTGCAGATGGGACTTCTAATTTGAAAAAAATCTGTCTTTTAGATGCACCTAATGTTTGAAATAATTCTTTCAGCTCTTTGCTTGTTGACCGAAAACCATCGAATGTACTGACGGTAATAGGAAAAAAGGTAATGATAATTGTAACGATAACTTTACTCCAGATGGAATATCCGAACCAAAGTACAAAAATGGGCGCCAATGCAATAATAGGAATAGTTTGTGATGCAATTAAAATCGGATAAATCGCTTGTTGTAATGTTTTAGATAGATTCATGCTTATTGCTAAAGCAACTCCCAGTACCAATGAAATCCCAAGACCAATGATAATAACAGCAAGCGTCATAGGAAGATGATGCAACAAGAGCTCTGTTTTTAATTCCCATAGCTTTATCACGATTTCGGTTGGCGCTGGCAAAATAAATGATGTAGCGACAAACCCCGCTCCCGCTTCCCATATAAGCAAAAAGATTGTGATTAAAATAATAGAATAAAGATAATTTTTCATGCATTACACCCTCATCCGAAACTGATCTAGTAAATCATTTTTTAGCTCCGTCACTTCCTCTTTATCTAAATCGTATTGTCGTCTTGGACGTTCTAAAGGTATTTTAATTTCTTTTAATGTTGTAAATGGGGTATCCGTAATGACGAAAATGCGGTCAGACAAAAATAATGCTTCTGAAATATCATGTGTTATAAACAAAATAGTAGATTGCTGTTGTTCCCACTGTTCTAATAACCATTCCTGCATATATAACCTGGTCATTGCATCTAAGGCTGAAAAAGGTTCGTCCAACAACAACACATTAGAACCGGATAACGTGGCTCTTAAAAAGGAAACCCGTTGCCGCATCCCCCCAGATAATTCATGAGGGTATTTATTCTCGTATCCTTTTAACCCAAAGGCCTCCAGCAAGTTTTGAACAGTTCTTCTATCGAGATGATTTTCCTTTTGCAGTTCCAATGGAAGAGCTGCATTTTGTTGAACAGTCCGCCATGGCATCAATAAATCCTGTTGAGGCATATAACCAACTTTTCCAGAACGATTAGTTACTGGATCCTCGTTTAAATAGATAGTTCCGCTATTCAGTTCCTCCAATCCGACAATTAGACGGAAAATTGTCGACTTGCCGGACCCACTCGCACCGATAATGCTTACAAATTCACCATCCGCAACAGAAAGATTCATATTTTTTAATATAGGAATTTTCCCTGCACCATTTTTGTAATAAAAATTGACGTTTTGAAACCGAAGAGCTATTTTTTTATTTTGTTCTCTCATCCTTCGTTCTCACCTTCTTTCTAACAAAGAGTGTATTATTATGTCTTAAAAGCAATCATCAGCTAATCGAAAATGCATCCCTCCTTCCAAATAAAAAATACCCCAGACATGAAGCCCAGGGTACATACATTTCCTTATGATAGAAATTACTTTGCATGTTCCCTACGCTGGTCTCAACCAGATCAGGTTCTAAGGGTCTATATCTTACGGATAGTATCTCAACCAGCAACACTGGTCCCCCTACATTCTTATTAAATTGGTATCTCTTTTATTGAATTTATGACATAAGCATTAAAAAACCCATTCAACGAATACAGATGAATGGGAAATGAATACATAACTAGATTATTATCTACTTAAGTAAGTCATCACTTCCCTACGTTAGTCTTAACTAAATCAGGTTATAAGAGTCAAGTTTCCTTTCTCAGCGATAAAAATCGCTCCCCTAGTGATTATAGAAATATGAAATTTTTGATTCTATAAATGAACTTGTATGATTGAAAAATACGTTAAGATTCACAATGTTATTTTCATCAGCCACATCTATAGAGAACTGTAGGAAAAATAACTTAAAGTAGAATCTATTAAAACATATAAAATTATAATATGCAAATTATTCTAATTTATCTTTTAAAATCATGAGATTTGTTTGTATATAAAAAAAGATATATCCGCCTATTTTAATATGTTTTCAGGTGAAATTTGGTGAAATAATATAGGATATACAACGGTATAATAAAATAAAAAGAATAACTTTTACTGAGATACTCCTGTTATATGAGGATAGGAGCATCTATTATTTCTAAAGGTATTTTATAATAAATAAAACAGATTAAAAAGAACAGCTCAGCTTGGCTTACATAGCTGTCCTCTTGTAAACGGGACTCTTGTTACTGGAGAAGTGATATTATTTGGAAATCCTGAAGACAACCTTTTAGAACGAATAAATCCTATAGCTGCAATTAAATTCAATTATTGAGAAACCTAAAAAGTGACTTCCATGGATGCAAAGAAGTCACTTTTTATACGAATTGATTTCCCCTCAATTATTTCCTTTATATGTCCGATAGAAAATTACTGTAACTTTATCATTTATTACAGCAATCATTAACCAGCCAGCTTCTGCTTCCTCTCCTCCTCTTTTTCCTTTCTCCGTACTTCTCTAAATTTATTTGTTTCAGATACAATCACGCCGGATAATAAACAGAGCGCAATCAAGTTGGGCACTGCCATTAATCCATTGAATATATCCGCAAGATCCCATACTAACTGCACAGATTGAACCGCACCAAACAGGATAACCAGACAGAAAATGATTTTATAATAGATTGTATTTCGATCTCCAAAAATATAACCGAAGCATTTCTCCCCATAATAGGACCAGCCCAGAATAGTGGAATAAGCAAAGAAAATAAGGCTGAATACAACAATATAATTACCTAATCCAGGCAAGAAAAAGTCAAAAGCTTCTCCTGTAATGACAGGTGCTGCATCTGCTCCAAATTGCAAATGCAGCCCGCTCATCACCACAACAAGTCCGGTAATCGTACAAACCACGATCGTATCCAGAAATGTTCCTGTCATCGATACTAACGCCTGCCGCCCTGGATAATCCGTCTTCGCTGCCGCTGCCGCAATTGGCGCTGAACCAAGACCCGCTTCATTGGAGAACACCCCGCGGGCAATCCCGTATCGAATCGCTAAACCGATAGCTCCCCCGCCGACAGCTTCCGGATTAAATGCAGCCTCAAAAATAACTGCAAACGCCGCAGGAACTTCCGTAATATTTAAAATAACAATAATCAGTCCGCCAGCTATATAAAACAAAGCCAGAAATGGGACAAAGATAGCAGTTACTCTTCCAATGCCTCTCACTCCGCCAAGCAAAACTAATGCAGTGAGCGCCATCAAGATGATTCCCGTAACCCATGGGTTAATATTAAAAGTAGCTTGTAAGGAACCGGCAACAGTATTCGATTGCGTCATATTTCCAATTCCAAAGGATGCTAAAAAGCCAAACAGCGCAAACAAAACAGCTAACCATTTCCAGCCCAATCCCTTTTCAATATAATACATTGGACCGCCTGATATTTCCCCTTTATGATTGACGGTACGGTATTTAACAGCTAAGATAGCTTCACCATATTTTGTGGCCATCCCAAAAAATGCCGCCAGCCACATCCAAAATAGCGCACCAACACCACCAAGGAGCACAGCTGAAGCAACTCCAGTCATATTACCAATTCCCAGTGTCGCCGCCATAGCAATCATCAATGATTGGAAATGAGAAATATCTCCTTTTTCGTTTTTGTCTTTATTTTTACTTTTAGAGAATGTTAATTTAAGCGCATAAGGTAAATCTCTTACTTGTAAAAATCCCAGACGCAATGTTAAAAATATTCCCGTTCCTACAATCAGTACGAGCGTAATCGGCCCCCAGACGATACCATTAACCGTATCCACTATTGCCTGTATGCTTTCCACTTCCACATCTCCCCCTTTTCAATTGTCTGTTTTTTCACAAAAATACAATTACAGTAATTGTATTTATTTTACATGAATATCATCTAAAAATCTATGAGAAAATGAAGAAGTGTAAAGTAATTTGACACGGTGTGATAAATTACTGTAAAAAGCGTATAAAGCTGGGCTGGGTGGCCTTATTCATACGCTTTATTACAATTACATTGGAAAGCTTGAACTTATTTATTAAAACCAAGCTCTTCTAAAAATGCGACACTTTTTTTCACATCGGCTAAACTGCTGCCTGCATTTCGAGGATCACGCTCCTGCTCGATCGTGATAAACCCTTCATATTTTAATTTTACAGCTAATAACTCATATATTTCTTTATAATCAATAACACCTTCACCTATAGGACACATTACATTTTCCGCACAGGCATCAAAAAAACGGATTTTTTTATTCATGACTTGTCGGTAGACATCTATATCAATGTCTTTAAAATGAATATAGTCTACACGATGATATAGCTTTTCCAGCCATTCTATCGGATCCATTTTTGAATAAAGTAAATGTCCTGTATCTAAACAAAGACCGGCTACTTCATACGGAATGTCCTCTGTCAGTTTCAATATTTCATCCGAAAATTCAATGTACCCACCGGCATGTGGATGCACCACTGCACGAACACCGTATTCTTGCGCAGCTTTCTTTGCAATTTGGGTAATATGAGAGATCATATTACCCCATGCCTTATTTGATAATCTCTGCGCCTGATCAGGGTGGCCTGCTGCATAATCTCTTTCATCATGGCCCCAATCAATCACAATCAGATAAGGTGTCTTAAACTTTTGATTGTCTCCCGCTTGTTCTTGCGGCATCTGCGTGATTAAAGAACAAATAGCCTCTACTTGTTGAAGCAGATTAGGCAGATTGGCCTCGGAGACAAGATCATCAAAGATAGTCCCTGCTACAATCGTAAGTTCATTTTTTTCCAGTTCTTCTTTTAAAACACTTGTATCAAGGGGTAAATAACCGTACGGACCTGTCTCAACCCCTGTAAATCCGGCCAGATGCGCTTCTTTTAAAACGTCTTTCCAATCTGGAAGGTAAGGGTTCTTAGGATCATCTACGCCCCAGCAGCATGGCGCACCTGAAATGTTTATTGTCATGATTCCTTCCGCCTCCAATCATATAGCACTAGTGATCTTAAATCGCATGATGTTTCTTTGTATTTTCATTTTTTAGTAAAAGACGAGTAAATATCTTTCCCCTATACCAAATAGCGACAAGCAGCGTCGCTATCATCCCTAATCCGCCAGCAAAATAGAATCCAGATGCGATACCAAACTGGGAATTAACCATTCCTGATAAAAATGGACCAACAAATATACCTATTGCGTAGATAGATTGATACGCCCCCATGGCTGTTGCTCTTTTGGCAGGTTTAATCGATTGGATAGACATCCCCAGCAGCAGTGGAAAAATCATTCCTAAGGAAAAGCCCTGCAATCCCTGGATAACCAGAAAGATACTCTTCAGCTGTGCGAACGGAATAAGCAAGGTAGCTATCGTCACCAGCAAAAAGGCAGCCACCAAGGACTTCCCCTCTCCTAAGCGAGGAATAATCACGTTCCCCATAAAAAGCGTTGCAATCGCATGCGGTACCATAAAAGCAGCTACAATCCAGGTAATCTCACTCGCTTCAAAACCTGTCTGTAACGCAAAAGTTGATGTAAAGCCAAACATAGTCGAGAAAATAATACTATGAGCCAATATGGATAACAGAGACACTTTTAATAGCGACGGTTCGCGGATAATATGTATTAATCCCTTTAGCTTAATGGGCTCGGAGACTTTCTTATTTTTTGGTTCATAAATAAAGAAAGCCAGCCCCCATCCAATCACACTGAACACACTGCCAATCCAAAATGGTGCCTTCCATCCCCATTCCTCAACAATATAGCCGCTAAAGCTCATTCCAAGAAATTGAGCCAGCACGACAATAAAAGAAATACTTCCCATTGCTACATGAACCTTATTCTCTGAAAAATAAATAGGATATAAAACGGTAAAAGCAACCCATGATGCAGCTGCAAGTCCGGCCAGCGCACGTGCAAACAATAACCATCCAGCCCCATCCATCGTTAGAAATATAAAACAGCTGAGCATGCTGATGAACATACCAAACAGGATAAATGGTTTTCGCAGTTTTATCATGTCGGATGTTATCCCAATTGGCAGTCTGAATAATAATTGGGCCAATCCGTAACTTCCCAGAATAATTCCGATAAAGGAATATGGAATTTCTGTATGCTCCATATACGGAGATAAGGTTGGAACATACATAAATTGCGGAAACCATAATAAAAACGATACCAGCATAAATAAATTTTTGTTCCTGTTCATTGCTTTTGTCATGGATAGCCTACTTTCCATATGGATTTTAATAGTTTGCAGACCACTAATAAATTTGGTGATTTTTTAAAAATATATCTTTTCCTTTTTTATAATTCATAAATACTTACTTTAGTTATTTTAAAGGCTCATTTTTTGCTAATCGGTGTGGTTACCTTATATCATATCAATGGCCTTTTTTTCCAACCCCCATTCCACTTCATCACAGGAATGCTTTTCTAACGTGTAAAAAGCTGTCTTATCCATCCAGTTTTTCAACTCGATTTCTAAGAATCAGCTCTTTTGATTGTAATCAGATACCTATACTATTTTGCAGGTCTTGAATGGCATGTTTATCCAACTTTAGTAAACGTACATAATTTTTATTTTATTAATGTTGCTTCCAAAGAATCAATTGACGTACGCAGACCAGCATCCACACTCATCGTTAAATCTTCCATTTCCAATGAAACATACCCTTCATAGCCTACCATACTTAGATTAGAGAAAAATTCCTTCCACCATTGCTGATCATGACCACAGCCCACGGCTACATAATTCCAGGTTCTGTCCTTTGTTGCTGTTACCGGAAGCGATTCTAATAGACCATTTACATCAGCTAATCTGCTCTCAATCCGGGCATCCTTTCCATGAACATGATAAATAGCTCCTTCTAGCGGACGAATAGCTGCAATTGGATCAGCACCCATGATAAATAAGTGGGAAGGATCCAAGTTAATCCCAATGATATCTCCAACCGCTTCCCTTAATTTTAACAAAGTGGAAGCACTATAAACTAATTGGCTGGGGAATGCTTCTAATGCAATCTTCTCTATTCCATGCTTTTGAGCATAGTCGGCAAATTCCTTCCACCAGGGAATAGCAACTTCATTCCATTGATATTCTAATACAGAAGGCATGTATTCAGGCCACGAAACAGTAGAAGTAATCCAATTGGGGAATTTATCTTCCGGACCGCCACCAGGCAACCCGCTCATCATTACAATTTTTTTCACACCAAGCTTTTCAGCTAACTCAACCGTCTGATATGCTGTTTTCGTATGCTTTTCTCCTAATTCTCCAGGGCAAAGAGGATTACCAGAGCAATTCAATGCTGCAATTTCAATATTGCGTTGCTTTAATTCCCGTTTAAATTCCTCTAATTTCTTTTCATCTTCCAATAATTCATTTGTAGGAACATGCGGACAAGGAGACTAGCCGCCTGCAGTCATTTCTACTGCTTCTATTCCATACTCCTTCACCTTGTCCAACATATCCGTAAAAGATAAATCGCCCAACACATCCGTACATAACGCTAATTTCATCATTATCTATTATCCCCTTTCAAATGGAAACGGGAAGCAGGTAACCAGCCACCTGCTTCCCGTTTCATCAGCATCCATTCCTGTATCACTATGCATTATCTAATATTTTTTTAAGTTAAAATAGCCTAAACAGCTTGTCGCATAAGGTAAATGCGATACTTCATCTTTCTAACTCAAATGAAAATCTATTACTCGTATGCGCTTCTTCATTTTTCATGACTATTATTAATTATGCATGTACACTTTCTTCTGTTTCATATTCAACCCAAACAGACCCATTATCAGCGGAACGCACACAATTTTCAATCCACTGAACACCAGCAATACCAGCATCAATATCAGGGTAAATAAGTTTATCTAATGTTGCTTCATCGCCACGGTTTTTTGCGTCAATAGCTACGGCAATTCTTAGATAAATATTTGCCCAGGCATCGGATAATCCTTCTTGATGCAGGGTGCCTAAACGTTCATATTCGCTCGTTAACTCATCTAGATATTCTGTTCCCCTCACCAATGTTTGGATTGGTTCCCCTTGTACCTCATAACGCAATTCATTGGGTTTACTATCCCACCACTCTAAACTCGCTTTCGAACCAACAATGCGGATGCGCTGGCCATCCATACATCCTGCATCCACAGCAGATGTCCACATTCTTCCAACTGCACCATTCTCATAATGCATTAATACATAAGCGTTATCTTCTAATGGGTAGCGGCTTCCTACAAAGCTTTGGCGGTCACATAATAGCTTTTTGATTTTCATTTCCGGCATAATCAACTGTGACATGTAGTACGTATGCGTGGAAAGATCCCCGAGAACAAAGCTTGGCCCGGCAATTTTTGGATCAACACGCCATTTTTGCGCTGCATTTTTCTTATCTCCATCAACGGTCGCAGCATAACCATGTGTATACTGTAAATCTACTAAATGAATGTCTCCAATTTTCCCCTGTTCAATCATGGCACGCATTTGCAGGAGCATGACATTTCCTGAAAAACCATAAGTTACTCCAACAATTAAACCTTTTTCTTCCGCCAATTGTTTGATTTCCACTGCTTCTTTTGTAGTAAAAACTAACGGCTTTTCACAAATTACATGAAGACCGGCATTCAAAGCTGCCATGGTAATTTCATAATGCGTGCCATTTGGTGTTGCAATAGAGACAACTTCTATCCCATCATCCAGATTAGATTCTTCAGCAAACATTGTCTGGTAGTCCGGATAGCAGCGATCACTATCCACTCCCAGATTCACTCCAAAATCTTTTCCTCGTTCTGCGTTAATATCAAAAGCTCCAGCAACTAAATCATATGTCTTATCTCTTAATGCGCCTGTACGATGTTTGTACCCTACTTGTCCTGTTCTTCCGCCGCCAACCATTCCCCAGCGTAATGGTCTAGTAATCCTATTTTCTCCATTGATCATTTTTACACTCTCCTATACTTTTTATAAATTTTTAATATTTAATTTATTTTATTTTTTAAGTCATCACTTTTCTTACCAGTCCATATTTCTTCGATTTCTTCTAACGATTTATTCTTCGTCTCAGGAACAAATTTCCACATGAAGAAGAAAGCAAACGTACTTATCAGCCCATAAATTAGAAATGCTCCAGGACCAAACATATCATTTAACGGCGGGAATGTAGTAGAAGCTATCCAGTTAGCAGTCCATAATAACATTACTGCAATCGCAACAGCCTGTCCTCTGATTTTATTAGGAAAAATCTCTGAAACCATTACCCAGGCAACAGGTCCCCAAGTCATCTGGAATATAGCAACAAACCCTAGAATAAATATTAATGTACTGACTCCTTCGATTCCTACAAAGAAAAGGATAGCTACTGCACTTAAGCAAATGGCACATCCCGCAGCACCAAACATCAACAAAAATTTTCTTCCTTGTCTTTCAATAAGCCAGATAGCAATAAATGAAACGACAATACCTATAGCTCCAACAAGTATTGTTTGCAGCATTGCTGTTGATTGACCCGCACCAAGGCTTTCAAAAATACGCGGCGCATAATACAGAATGATATTTATACCTATAAACTGACACAACATCGCAATTGTCATCCCAACAATTAAAACGCGTTTACCGTAATATAATAGTCCAACCTTTTCCGTTTTCGTTTCTAACGATGTTTTTATATCTTGAAGTGTTTCCCTTGCAGTTTGCTTAGAACCATTTAATTTCTCCAATATATTATAAGCTTTATCATAGTCATGATTTAAAGCCAGATACCTAGGTGTTTCTGGAATAAATAATAGTAGAATAAAGAAAAGCGCTGCTGGAATTAGTTCCGAAGCAAACATAAGCCGCCAGCCTGTATCATTTATCCATGCCGCGGTTTGACCATTAGCAATTCCCCAGTTGACAATATATACAACGGTTTGGCCAAATACAACAGCCATATTATAGATAATTACCATCTTCCCTCTAATATTCGCAGGGCTCATTTCACTAATATAAACTGGGGCTATCGCTGAAGCTAATCCAACCCCGACGCCGCCAATTATTCTATAAAAATTAAAAGTAGCCAATAATGCATGACTCGGCTCACCCATTGTGAAGAAGATTAATTCCGGATAAGCTGAACCCAATGCTGATAGAAAGAATAATATAGCTGCAATAACCAGTGTATTACGCCGTCCTATTTTATTGGATAATAACCCAGAAAGTAATGCACCTAAAATACATCCTATCAATGCACTGGATACTGTAAATCCATGAACTAACGACCCCAACCCCAGGCTATCAATCAGATACAATTGTATAGATTGCTCTGCCCCAGCAATAACAGCCGTATCATAACCGAAAAGAAGTCCCCCTAAAGAAGCTACCATTGCAACAAATACAATATATGAACGATTATTATTTAACATAACTATCCGATTCTCCCTCCTTTTGTATCGTGTCAGACTAATTCTAGCTGTTTTAATGTACCGTCTTTCATACTTAACAATTACTTCGAAACTAACCAAGTTCCTTCGTTTCTATTGTTTTGCGTAAGAAAATATTCGCGTTTCTGACAGATTCTGAAATTACATTTTTAACGATGCATAATTTTCTGCCCAGCAGTTTTAAATAGTTAAAGGTTTAGGCCTTCTTTAATAGATTTCAACGTTAATTCATTGGACCACTCCGGTCGATCTGGATAAGCAAATACTGCATTTGTCACGATACCAGCAAACTTCATTTCTCTTAATTTCTTATATAATGCATCAAAATTGATTTCACCCTCGCCAGGATTTAAGTGCTGATGAATCGTTACATTCGCACCGGGAGGATTGATAATATAACGCAGTCCAAACGCGGCTTTATGATTCAGCGTGTCTGCAATGAGTACATGGTCAAGCAAGTCGCCAGTTTCCTCCAGATGCTGTTCTACATCTCCAATCCCATCATCATAGAAGAAAGCATGCGGGACAGAATAGACCAGCTTGATCCAATCTTTATCTAATGCACGAATCATCCGGACTGCTTCCGTATTCAGTTCAATAAAATCATGTGGATGCGATTGGATATTTAACCTGATTCCTTCTTTTTCAAAAAGAGGTGTCAGCTCTTCCATTGATTTCACGAATGCAGCTTCGCTGTCTGTTGGACGTGTTTTATCTCCAGCAAATTCCGTATTCATCAAATCAACACCCAGATCAGAGGTAATTTCGATACAGCGCTTCCAATTTCTAACCGCTGCTTCCCCTACTTCTTCTACGGGAGAAGACCATTGTTGAACAGGAAGTACCGATGAAATTTTCACTCGAGCATCAGAGCAATATCTCTTTAAATCTTTAATCATCTGCTTATCCACTTTTGGATATTGGTTAAACCAGATAAAATCTTGTCTCGGAGAAAGTTCCACATACTCATAACCTAATCGGGCAACATTCTCAATTGTATCTCTCAGGTTGGTATTATCACGGTAATGTGACGGATCGTATGCTAAACGTATGATATTCATCTTCTTTTTATTTTTTCACCCCAATTAAAGCGCTATCATTTTAAATCTAATTCCAACTTAAACCTTTCTTTCCTCTTTTTTTAAATGGGTGATTGCTAACTCACCTGCTGATATGCATTATTTACTGATTTGAATCAATTTAATACCATAAAGTAATCAATATATAACCAGAAGGTAATTGATAGTTGTAATTATAAGATAATGATTGATGAATGTCTTTGTCTTATCCAGACGACTTTTTATTATTTTTGGATTTTAAAGACAGGAAACACCCTCTTACTTCTTTCTATACGAAATCCAAGATCAAGAGGTAATTTATTAATCATCTGTATATATAATTTTTTCGGAGTTCATATAAAGTGCCCGAAAACGTCTGGGAGGCTGTCGCATTATATCAGTAAAAACCCTTGTAAAATAATGTACATCGAGGTAACCTGTTTCTCTGGCAATATCTTTAATAGTTAAATCCGTTGTTTTCAGCAATGTTGCTGCTTGGTTAATTCGCTCTTTTTGAACAAATTTCGAAAAATTAATTCCTAGCTCAGATACAAATAACCGTGATAAATGCCGGCCAGATATGTGTAGATGATTCGCAACATGTGAAAGCTTTAAGTCATTCGCTAAGTTATCTTTAATAAATAATTTAGCTTGAGCTAACAAAGATGAAGTATTTTCAGATATATTTGCTTGAATATTGGCTTGCGGATTGGGAATAAACATTTCTAACAAAGAGTGTATAAGTGAGGCTGCTAAATTAGGTAATATATATTCAAAAAAATTATTTTTGGTTTTAATCGATTCGATAAGTAAAGCTTTCCAGAGTAAGTTAGCTGTTGTATCTTCTTTCACCTCAATAACAGGCTGCTGGCATTGCTTCACCTTCTCCATCATATTTATCCATTCATTACTAGATTCCGATTCGATTAATTCAAATGCAACATATACGAGCGCCAATCCCTTTTCGCTTCGTATTTGATGTAAGATTTCTGGTTTTGAAATAAATAGGATATCCTTTTGCAGTGTATATACACAATCTTTTTCCATATAAGTTCCTTTTCCATCAATTACATAACATATCTCAAAAAAGGAATGTTTATGCAGAGAATTATCATAATGTTTTGGTACAACACCCCAATAATGAACATGAAACGTTGCTCCGTCTTGCACCAAATGATGAGCGCTTTGATTTAACACCTTTCTCCCCAAAACAAATCTGTGTAAATTCAAATAAGACTCCCCCTCTTGATTCATTTCAAATACTCTTGTTGTTATAAAGTGAAACATCATTCATTGGGAGTTTGCACGATTCTCTCACAATTCAGATCCATAACATCATCTTTTTCCTCTAATCGGTACATAGTTCACGGATTAGACTATAGCGCTGCGATTACTCGTCTCATTTAACGAGGGTAATATCAAGCATACAAACTGTTATGTATACCTGATATTACGGAGTAAACATCTATATCTCTAACCTTCTATTTTTACATGCTATTTATTAATCCAAATGTAAACCCCCTTTAATAGATTTCAACGTTAATTCATTGGACCACTCCGGTCGATCCGGATAAGCAAATACTGCATTTGTCACGATACCATCAAACTTCATTTCTCTTAATTTCTTATATAATGCATCAAAATTGATTTCACCCTCGCCAGGATTTAAGTGCTGATGAATCGTTACATTTGCACCGGGAGGATTGATAATATAACGCAGTCCAAACGCGGCTTTATGATTCAGCGTGTCTGCAATGAGTACATGGTCAAGCAAGTCGCCTGCCTCCTCTAGATGCTGTTCTACATCTCCAATCCCATCATCATAGAAGAAAGCATGCGGGACAGAATAGACCAGCTTGACCCAATCTTTATCTAATGCACGAATCATCCGGACTGCTTCCGTATTCAGTTCAATAAAATCATGTGGATGCGATTGGATATTTAACCTGATTCCTTCTTTTTCAAAAAGAGGCATCAATTCATCCATTGATTTCACGAACGCTGCTTCACTGTCTGTCGGACGTGTTTTATCTCCAGCAAATTCTGTATTCATCAAATCGACACCTAATTCAGAGGTAATTTCGATACAACGCTTCCAATTTCTAACTGCTGCTTCTCTTACTTCTTCTACGGGAGAAGACCATTGTTGAACAGGAAGTACCGATGAAATTTTCACGCCGGCATCGGAGCAATATCTCTTTAAATCTTTGATTAACTGCTTATCGACTTTCGGATATTGATTGAACCAGATAAAATCCTCCCGCGGGGAAAGCTCCACATACTCATAACCTAACCGGGCAACATTCTCAATCGTATCCCTTAAGTTCGTATTATCACGATAATGTGATGGATCATAAGCTAAACGCATTCTATTCATCTCCTTTAAAAAGTTTGTCTGATACTATTTTTGTTTCATCACCTTTAAACAGTATATTCTGCTTTAGCGTCTTGATAAAAAGCTGGCTGTTCAGGCATTTCTATTGGAACGATTTTTCCTGTTTGTTTCGCTTCAATACTTGCATCTGTTGTCACCGCAACCACATAGCCATCCCATGCTGACGGACCATGCACCTCACCGTTGACCGTAGAATTGATCCACTCTTGTAATTCAACATCATATGCTTCGATAAAGCGTTCTTTCCAGTTTACTAGAATATCAGTGGAAAGCTTGGCTTGACTGCGCATTTGAAGGCTTGGCGGTTCCGGTAAATTAGCTATGCCTGTCTCCCCGACAACCTGACATTGAATATCATATCCATATTGACAGTTAACAAAAATCTCCGTATCGATACGAATCCCTTTTTTCGTTTCTAATAATATAATAATCGGGTCTTGCAGTCCTTCTTCAGCAAGGTTTGTTCTTCTTGGCTGGATAACCTGTGTAGAAACATAATCATCCTGAATCAGCCATCTCAGCACATCAATTTCATGCACAAACGAATCCGTAATTGCCATATCGCCGCTAAAATTTGTAACAGAAGGTGCTCTGTGTGCACAATGCAGCATCAACGGCTCACCAACCTTGTTATTATCGACAGCCTGTTTCAATGTACGATATCCTTTATCATACCGTCTCATAAAACCTACCTGCACCAGCTGTTTCCCATATTCCATTTCAGCTTCTACGATTCGCTTACACCCCTCCGCTGTTGTCGCAAGCGGCTTTTCACAAAATACAGGCTTTCCAGCTGCAATCGAAGCTAACACAAACTCTTCGTGAGTTGGCCCCCAAGATGTGACAATGGTTGCATCTACTTCATCCGCTTGAATCAAATCATGACCATTATCGTACACTTTCGCCTGCAGACTTTCGCGTTCCACAACCGCATGTGCCTGTTCACTATTTACATCGGTTACAGCGACAATCTCTCCTCCTGTCAGAGAGTGTGTAATTCTATGAATATGATCCTGCCCAATTGCTCCT
The DNA here is from genome assembly GCF_000821065.1 of Oceanobacillus oncorhynchi. Lineage (GTDB taxonomy): Bacteria > Bacillota > Bacilli > Bacillales > Amphibacillaceae > Oceanobacillus > Oceanobacillus oncorhynchi. The sequence continues at coordinate 1,987,303 of NZ_CDGG01000001.1, read as the reverse complement.
GTTCCGATAACACCTATTCTTAAAACCATAAAAGTTACCTGCCCTTCCTTTATTGGATTAACATACCGATTACTTTTTAGAAGCATCACTTATTCAACATATTGAATGCGTTTTCTTTTTATAGAAGAATGAAGCTCGCTCTACTCACAAACAAATGGATACCCTTCTGTTTTTAAAGACTTATAGAAACAGAAATAATCATAGCTTTCCAATGATAAGTGATGCATTCCTTTTGTACAGCGTATATTACATTTTTTGAAATCGATTACTATTTCAAAAATAATTAATAAATAATCAAAATATACCCATGAAGTAATCATATCTATTGGTATATTATAGAGAAAGATATTTAAATTGTATTTGCATAATTCAGCCATTTTTTTGCATTTTCAGGACATGGCTGGGGAGGGCAGTTCAGACTTAGTAAAGAAATATTTGGCATTGGTAGGATGTATTTCGCCGGTAAAAAGAAAATCGTTAATTATTTCTTCCATATACAAAAGAAATATAGGACAGCTTTTTTTAAATCAAAATATATTTGAAGCATTCATTTCATTAAAAAACGTAAGCGGGAAATAATATGACGCCATGACAAATAGCCCTAAAAGGAGTAAACTTTTTGTAAAGAAGCTCCATTAGGGCTATTATGCTTGTTTTATATGTTTTGAAAGTGGCTTCACCTTGGCTTGGATATAAGGACTCCATGGAAAATAGTTTTCCCATTGTTCCGAGTCTTGAAAAATATTAAGCTGGGGAAGTTCCGTAAATAAAACGGTTAAGTATTCAAACGGATCAATTCCATTTTCTTTAGCTGTTTGGATAACACTGTATCCAATGGTATTCGCATGAGCTCCAGCTACGCTGGTTGAAAAATACCAGTTTTTACGTCCGACGGTGACAGGCCGAATGGAACGTTCTGCGAGATTATTACTAATGAAAAGGCGTCCGTCTGTTAAAAAGCGTTGAAGGGAATCCCTTAACTTTTGTGTATAATCCACAGCTTTTTGTAAAGGACCTTTCATTGTAACGAGAGCGTCCAGCCATCCCCAAAACTCCTTCAGTAACGGCTTGCTTTCCAGCTGGCGTTGCTGCAGGCGTTCCTCTGGAGATAAATCTTTCCATTGCCTTTCCAGCTTGAAAAGCTGGTCACAGTAATGGACGCCGACAGCGCCTTGTCCATTTGAATCATTGGTCTCTAAAAACTTTCTCCGAACATGCGCCCAGCACGTTTGAAGCTGCACATCTTCTAATTTTTGATAGACGGAATATCCATCACAATGAAGAAGTCCTTGAAATCCTTTGAGAAAGGTTTCTGCTACTTCAAACCGGCGCGTCTCGGAAGAATGGTAGAGAATAATGGGATGTTCGGCGGCTTCCGCTGTTCGAAATAACCATATCCTCGCATCGGCTGTAGCTGACTTTTCGTCTGCCCGGCGTAAAATTTGATAGGTCGTTTCATCAGCGGAGAGCACAGGTTCTAGAAGTAATTTTTCTCTCATTTGTTGGTACAATGGCTCCAGCCATTCTTCGGAACTTCGAATCGCCCAGTTTGCCAACGTTCGCCGGGAAACCTTCAATCCATATCTTGCCCATTCTTTTTCCTGACGATGATAAGGAATACTCATCTCCAGCTTTTGATAGAGATTACAGGCTAACACGCTCGGTCCAGCTAAACTTTTAGCTAAGGCTGGTTCCGGTGCTTTTTGTCGGAGAATGTGATTTTGACCGGTTTTCTTACAGGCTAAGCATTCATAAGCATGTTCATAATGTACATGTTTTACTAAATGAGCTGGGATAAACTCTAACTCCGTTCGAGCTTCTCGCTTCCCAAGATGTTTTAATGGGCTGGCACAGCACGAACAGACCTGGCTATCGGACGGAAGAGTGTGTTCTTCCACCACGATAGGCAAGTCTCTTGTGATATCGGCCCGCTGCCCTTGATATTTTTTTCGCTGATAAGAGATGGTCTCTATTTCAACGGCTTTGTCTGCAGGTTGCTCTGCCTCGCTAAAAGGGGAATTATTGTCTTCTTCGAAGAAGGAGAGTTGACCTTGAGGATTCTTTTCGGATGATGTTCCAAATAGTCGACGATTCATATTGGTCAGCTGGTTAATCAGCTGTTCAATTTGTTTTGCTTGTTTTTCATTTTGAATTGTCAAATGTTCGATTTGTTTCATCAGCTTCTTTTCCAATTCTGTCAACGTATTCACCCCCTGTGTCCAAATAATTTCTTTTATCGTACCACACTTTATCAAAAAGGGAAGAAAAAATTTTTAAAAAAATTTCTCTCCCCCATGATTAAGTGAGGACACCTAATTTGGCAGGTTGAATTTTTTGTTTTTGATAGATGGAAAAACCGTCAAACAGCCACTCGATTTGTTTTGGTGTCAGTTTTTCAACGTCGGTTTGCGAACGCGGCCAAGTTAACTTTCCCTGATCGTATCGCTTATAAAGTAAATAAAAACCTTCTCCATCAAACCAGAGAGCTTTAAATCGATCCGTCCTTCTCCCGCAGAATAGGAAAACAGATTCATCTAAAATATCTAATTGAAATTGACTGGTGATTACGGAAGCCAGACCATCAATGCCTTTGCGAAGATCTGTATAGCCACAGACTAAATAACAATTTTTCATCTGGGAGAAGTCAACCAGCATGGTGGCACACCTCCTTTATCAAGGCAACTGCCAAAGATTCCTGACAACCTTCAAAAATTGTTAGCTGTAGAGAATGACAAGAAACTTCCGCTACTGGATTTACAGGCGTAGAGGAAGTTGATGCTGGGATCGTTACGGGAACAATCGGGTTTTCCTTCATGAAAACACTACCTCCTATTACTTGTTAAATCCAAGTATAGAGGTAGTTCCGTTATAATAGAATGCGGTCTATTATTTCCCGCTTACTAAAAAACTCTTTCCCAGCTTTTATATTAGGAAAGAGTTTTTTAATACATGTATATATTGTTTTAGGGAAGATTTTGTATTTACCTTATTTAGCTTTCCTTAAATTCAGATTCCACCGTCCCTTGATATATCTTTCTATATTTCGCTGGAGGAGTTCGTATAATCTGCGTAAATACTTTTGTAAAATAATGCAGGCTGGAAAATCCACAAGCCGTAGCGATATCTTTAATCGACATCTTGGTTCCTCGTAAATATTCCGTAGCTAAACTCAGACGCTCTTCCTGTAAAATCTCTGTAAATGTCTTGCCCGTCTCCTCTCTGATCAACCGGGACAAATGGCGCTTCGAAACATAGAAGTCATCTGCGACCTCTGATATTTTAAGATTTTTTTGCAGATTGTCCTTTATATAAAGATTAACTCGATAAACTAAAATTTTTCTTTCATCAAAATCATCGTCATTATCTTTTAAACTGGATTCCTGTTCAGGTAACGGGTAAAAGGAGTCTAATATAGCAGGCAGTAAATTAGAAGCAAGCTGTTTAAGCATATCTTCTTTCCATCGATGTTCTACATCTATCGCAGATTGATAGAGTGCTTTCCATAAATAAGCATGTATCGCTTCCTCTTGCGAATGGATGACAGGCTGCACCTCTTGCTGCAAATCTTGTATATAATGTCTCCATTCCTTAGCTGATTCACTTTCTTTTAATTCAAATGCAAAATATAAATAATACATTCCTTGTACACTGGATATTTTATGTTCCTGATTAGGCCGCGTCAAAATAAGAGAGTGCGGAGCCAGCAGGTAACTAACATCCCTTTCCTGGTATTCTCCAGTTCCGCCAAGTACATAAGACACCTCAAAAAAACTGTGTACATGCGCTTTTGTGCCAAAATGACGCTGCCATCCTCCCCAATAATAAACTCGAAACTCAGCTCCATATATCGAAATAGAAGTAACATATTTATTTAAATCTTTTTTTCCTTCAAATAGATTTTTCATCCTTTTATACAACCTTTCCCATGAAGTTAAAAAGCTCTAACGCATTTTCTAAAAAGACAAGAAGCTTTTTAACAGCACCCGGAATCAATCGGTGTCAAGCATATATAGAAGTATTCCAATTTATATTGATAACAAGCTTTTTATCCCTTTGTGTAAGAATAAACAGAGGCTGTCACCTAAATAATAAGTAACAGCCATTCATTTCATGCAGCAGCTTACAAAGCAAAAATATCGCTGATTGCTTTATACTCTTCATCTGAAATAGCAACATCTAATGTTTGCAGGTTATTTTGCACTTGCGAGCCGTTCTTTGCTCCAGGAATAACAACATCAATGGCATCATTAGCCAAATACCAAGCTAATACTAAATGAGGAATTTCCACCTGTTTAGCTGCAGCAATCTCTCGCAGCTTCTCCACCCTGGCAAGATTCTTCCGGAAGGACTCTCCCTGAAAATGGTCAAAACCATTGCGTAAATCCCCTTCTGGGAACGTCGTATTTTCATCGTATTTGCCAGCGAGCAACCCAGAAGCAAGCGGAAAGAATGGAATAAAGGAGATGTCATTTTCTTTCGTATAATCAAAGAATGTTTGCTCCGCATCTCTTTGGATCAAATTATATAAATCTTGGACGACATCCACATATCCGTCTTTGTTTGCCTCTTTTAACTGATCCAATGAAAAATTGGAAACACCGATAGAACGAATTTTTCCTGCATCCTTCAATTCTTTCAATGCACCAACCGCCTCATCTTTAGGCGTATTTTCATCGGGATTATGAATATAAAATAAATCAATATAATCTGTTTGTATACGCTTTAACGCATCATCTACAGCTTGCTTTAAAAATGCCGGAGAATTATCAAACTGCACCTCGCCATCTACAAACTTATGAGCAGCCTTTGTGGCGATGACTACTTCCTGACGTTTGCCCATGTCTTTCACGACTTTTCCTACTAACTCTTCCGAATAACCCGGTCCATAAATAAAAGCAGTATCTAAAAAATCTACGCCGTGATTGATGGCATCCCGAACCATATCCATTCCTTGTTCATCCTTGAGATTCGGGTATAGGTTATGACCTCCAACTGCATTGGTTCCTAATCCTATCGGGTTAACAACTAAATCTGTTTTTGCAATCTGCACTTTTTGTACCATGTGTCCTCCTCCTCTAATCTATGAATGAATACTAGTTGCGATAGATTCCAGTGTCGTTTCTTTTGCTTTTTGAATCACTTCCTCCGCAGGCATTTGATAATACTCCGGACGGAACAATTCAACAGAGACAATATCTTCTTTATAACCAATCTCTTTTACTGTCTGCAACAACTTCTCCAGATCAATGACACCTTCCCCCGGCCAGACACGATGTTCGTCTCGAAGTACTCCGACAGGGTAATCCTCTGTATCATCGATATGTAAAATAAAGATTTTCTCTCCATTCGCCTTCTTCAAAAATTCAAAATCTGAATTCATTGCATGAAAGTGAAAACAGTCAAAAACTAACCCAACACTTTTTCTATCTACCGTATCAATAATATCATAAGCCTGTTCAAAGGTATTAATTGTACATTCCGGATGCCCAACAAATTCCAATGCCACCTTCACACCTTGTGCTTCTGCTATATCCGCGAATTGGTGCAACATGTTGACTGCACTCGCATTAATATCTTCCTTAAGAAGCGCCTGATCAGTTACTAATGGCACCACGACCACATAAGCAGCTCCTAATTTACTTGCATTATCCACCATCGTTTTAAATTCTTCGATGACTTGTTCCTCGTCCTCGCGGTTATTAAAATATACCAGCGCATTTAAAGCAATTGGTTTAATATGATGGTTTTGGAAATAATCTTGTAATTCTTCCATCGAATGCTCCTGCAAGTATTCCGGCAATTTATCCATCGTGCGTATTTCGATATAGTCGTAGCCATGCTTTTCACAGTATTCGAGATCCTTGGCAAGATTTGAATTTTCTAATGTGGTTGCTTGGTTATAGCAAAGTTTCATTTTTTGTCCTCCTTGTAGATAATAGGCGTAATTCCACATGTTTGCTTTGTATTTGATATATCCTTTTCATTAAAGCGCTTGCATTATTTTTGAAAATACAATGCATACTGTGAATAATTACAATAAGTTACTATTATCTTATTGTGAATTTATTGTTATATTTTTCAGTCTAAATCAAGGAAGAGGATAAATATTTATAATTTGATGCCTATCTTTTGTATTATGGAGACAATATTCCATTTAGTCACTGGTATTTTAATCGCTTTATAGAAGGAAACCTTCATACAAACTTGAAAAATTTAAGAATGAGATAAAAAAAGCGCATGAACTTGATTTGCACAAGTTCACACGTTTTTCATTACGTGGATATTTTTACATAAAACAGATATAGGTTAAGTAATCATTTAAACGTCATCGTATACGCCTTCTGAAATACCTCACCAGCTTCTAACCGGTTAACTCCAAACTTCTCTTTAAAGTCTCCCGTCGTATCATGCATATCCGCAATACCACACCAAGGCTCGATACAAACAAATGGCGCAATACTATTTTTTTCTTCATTATATTTAGACCAGATTCCTACAAACGGAAAGTCTGTAAATTCAACATCTACGCCACGATCAGATTTTGCTGAGACAAGCTCGATACGATCGATATGACTGTATATCATAGCATCCTTTGCAAACAGCTCTGGCTGCAGTGTTATGTCTGGAAGCTGATTACGGACTTCTTTCTCATGAACCAATGCATTTTCCAAGCCATATTCCATTACCTCTTTATTTGGAGCAGGAGTAAATTTCAATTGGTAATCCTCTAATCCTTCATTTTCTAACAGCGGGATTCGAAAAGCTGGATGAGCGCCAATTGAAAAATACATTTCCCCGCTATTTTTGTTTTCTATTTTCCAATCAACGGTAAGCGAATCCTGGTTGAGGGAATAAGTGATTGTTGCTTTAAATTCATATGGATAAACTTCTTTAAAACGTCCATCCGAAGCTGCCTCAAATGCAACATGCTCTGCCGAATGTGAGCTTTGTTCAAATTCAACATCTCTTAAAAATCCATGCTGAGACATGTCATATGTTTTTCCGTCTAATTGATATTGGTCTCCTTTTAAACGCCCAACAACCGGGAATAATACCGGTGAAACACGTCCCCAATAGGCACTGTCTCCCGTCCACATATAGCTTAAGTTATTCTTTTTATGCTCGACAGCCCGTATTTCAGCGCCATTACTTTCTATTTCAACTTTTAACCAATCGTTTTCTATGATTTGTTTCACTGTGGTTCATCCTTTCTGGAATTAAAGAGTTGATGGAGAAGTGGTTATATACTTTAATCTTAATGTTTGGGGAGCGGGGTGTCTAGTTTGGCTTTCCGTTATATACTTTCTTGTTTTCTTAACCAATAGTAGACTTAAGTTCTTTTTAACCTTTAATTAAATTTTTCAGTATTGATGAATCTATTTGAAACGAACAAAAAATACAGATAAATCCAGCTGTTCTCCTTTATATTATAGATAGGGGACTATTTTCTTTACCTTTCTTCTATTGTTCATTGTAATGTGTAACCAAATTTAGTTGGCAGTTGATATTTTGTATTTTTATTTCCTTATTATCTACGAGATTTGAAAAGAGACCTTAAATGTCATTACATTCAAAGTCTCCTAACTTTTCACAGCACCCCTCCTTGTCATATTTATATTAACTTAATTTGCAGAAAACGCTTTACTGATAATTGACCGTTGCAACGGTCAGTTATCTGACATCCTTTAGAGTTAAGGTAAATAAAATCAGCATTAAATAGAGGCAAGGAAGGATTTCCTTGTCTCTATTATCGCTATTTTAACCAATATTATAAGAATCCATAAAATGGGTTTTATTGTAAAGGGAAATACAATAATTAAAAAATATAGGATAATTAACAATAATTTAGTTTTATTTTAGAGGGAAAGGTTATCATATTCTATTTTGAATGATATAGAAATAAACTGTGCATAGAATAAAAGGAAGGATTTCCACATTGCTCACATCATATAGGAGATTATCATAATTTTCATTAACCGGCATATCTCTTTTTATGTACTCTCTCTAAGTACCCGCCAGAAATAAAAAAAGACATTCCTTAGGAAATTTCCTTCCTAGGAATGTTCTTATGTCCAATTACTATCATATTCTTTCCTTTTGAATAGTATACCTGAAAATTTATCATCAAAAACCATGGATAGAAGCAAACGCCTCCTTCCACTCCTCATCAATCTTTCCATTCGTACAAGTGAAATTCGGAAATTCAAAGCGAACATCCCTTCCATCCAATTGGTAAACACTCCCCCCTGCTTCCTCAACAATCAATCTGCCTGCAGCAATATCCCAAATATTCACACCCCATTCCCAAAATGCATCCAAACGTCCAGAAGCAACATAAGCACAATGCAAGGCAGCTGAACCGAAAGTACGGACATTTCGAGTCAACGGAGCAATTTTCACATATCCCTCTAAAACATGATTACGGTCACTTTCATATTTAGCTGGAACTCCAGTTGACACAAGGCTCTCCGCTAAAGAACCCTGCTCGCTTACATGAATTGCTTCTCCATTTAATGTTGCTCCTTTTCCACGTTCAGCAATAAATAATTCATTTGCAACAGGATCATAAATGATGCCAAAAGCAGCTTCCCCTTTACAATATAAAGCTACTGAAATCGTATATCCCGGCAATCCATGTACATAATTCGTCGTTCCATCAATTGGATCAATTACCCATAGATTAGGGTGCGTTTCTAACATTTCTAGCATTTTATCATGACCTATCTCTTCCACTGTTTCTTCTCCAAAAACAGCATGCTCTGGGAAATCCCTCTTTATTTCCTCGGTTATATATTTTTCTGTTTTCTTATCCATTTCTGTAACTAAATCCATATCGCTGCCCTTTGTTTCAACAGTGAATCTAGAATTCACCTTATCTACCAGTCTTCTCCCTGCTACTATGACGATTTCACATACCTCTTCAAACATGGCATCACCTTCTCTTCAGAATTTGAATTGTATCAATAATCTACTTTTATCACTTTAAAGCAACAGAATGACTTATATCTTCAATAATGCTTTGAATAGCGTGATGCTCATGATGAACGGTTTCCCGAAAGTTCTGCTGCTTCAATAAATCAATGGCATTTTCAACCACATAAGCTATATCAGCTGTTTGTAACATGGTCAAATCATTTTCATGATCCCCGACACAAGTGGTATGTAAGTCGGTTCGTTCTATATATTTGAGCAGTTCTTTCACAGCGTTTCCCTTGGAAGCATCCTTTGGTAAAATTTCTAAATAAATTTTATCTGAATAGACCATATCACAAGAAACATCACTGGATTGCACTAGCTGTTCACATTTTTTTAAATTAGCAGGATCATTTGAAATAACAAGAACTTTTGTCACATAGCTTGTATCAAAATCAGCACCTATTTCCTTAACCTTCACTTTATCTTTTTTCTCATTCTCTTTAACCAATTCATTGTAATCTAGTGTATAGGCCCTTTTATTTTGATAATAATTTATTCCAATTGAATGACCTTCACTCAATGTTTGTAATTGGTTAAATAATGGTGTGAATTGAGTAATCTTTTGTTCAAATATACGCTGTTTTTTCTGATAATCATAAATAACAGCCCCATTATACAAAATAACAGGAAGTGCAATTCCTAATTCTTGCATATAAGGATAAACAGATTCTTCAATCCTTCCGGTAGCAATGGTAAACAATCCGCCGTTCTTTATAAATTGCTTGATAGATGTTTTATTCTCCATACTTATTTTCTGCTTTCCATCAAGTAAGGTGCCGTCTAAATCAGAGATTAATAGATGATTATTCATTCCATCGCGTCCCTTCGCAATTCTTTTTTACTATATAAATTAAAATTAATAGCTACCGCTACAGAAAAACACTACGCTTTCCGTGGGCTTGAGCTCAGCCTCCTCGAAAAAAAGAAGTTCGCTTTTTTTCTGCGGGGTCTTCCCTCCGCGCTTTCCCAGTCGAGTAAGCGGGAATTTAGCTTTGTATTTTCCAGCTAAATTCCTCTACTCCTCCCAGAACCGTGCGAGCGGTATTACCGCACACGGATCCTCCTATCAACATTTACAGAATATAGCTAATATGATTTCGCAGGCTATATATATTCACTCTAATTTCCGGACTGATAAGTGGATACTTTTGTAAGAACAGTCGAAACTTCTCCCAACTGAATGATTTCTTCTGGCTTCGTCGATTCATCCACTTGAATAAAAGTTGTTTTACTTTGTCGTAAAAGTTCCTCACTTCATATATATTGTCCGTGATACAATAGTAGTTATAATAGCCTTGGAGCGCTAAATTGATTCGTCCCATGATTAATCGGATATCCATTGTTCGATGCTTCTGAAGCCATTCCTTATGCCTTTTAAGTTTTGCTTTCACCTTCTTGCTGCTGCTTTTACGCTTTACTCGAAATCTTCCGTTTCGACTTCTGCTGCAGTAGTGGGTGAAGCCCAGGAAATCAAAAGTAGGAGGCTTCCCTTTCTTTTTACGCTTACAGTCCTCTTCAGCGAAACGGCCAAATGGAATGATACTTGTTTTCTCTTCCGCCATTTCTAAATGAAATTTGTTTAGCCGTTTTCTAAGCTTGTGGTAAAAGGCTTCTGCATCGCTTTTGTATTGAAAGCAACATACAAAATCATCCGCATATCGAACCATGTATGTCTGACCTCTACTTTCTTTGCGTATCTTCTTCTCAAACCATGAATCAAGAACGTAATGCAGGTATATATTCCCAACAATCGGCGAAATGATGCCACCTTGCGGAGCACCGCTCTCTGTCCGATAGTATTTCCCTTCCTCCATATAACCGCCTTTTAGAAAGCGACCAATAATTCGAAGGAAGCTTGGGTCATTAATACGATGTTCCAGAAAGGTCATCATCCATTTATGGTCTACATTATCAAAGAAGCCTTTGATGTCTACATCGACTACATAGCTGGTATATCGCTTTTCTATATACACGTTTAGTGTCTTTAACGCATCGTGACAGTTTCTTTGCGGACGAAATCCAAAAGAACTATCCAGAAAATCATTCTCATAGATGGCATTTAATATTTTGGCTATGCCTCTTTGGACAATTTTATCCTCGTGTTCTGGGATGCCTAAGGGTCTTTTCTTCTTTGTACCGGGTTTGTCAATATATGTTCTTCTTACCGGCACAGGTCGATACTTCTTCCCTTTCATGCGCGACACTAAATTATTGATGTTCTCATCCAGATTAGCTCCATATTCTTCTTTGGTTACCTCATTGATACCTGTAGCCTTTTTATTTGGAAGTTCCTTATGGCATTGTTTTGGGTTTTCTTCATTGAGAAGATGTGCTAAAGAAGTAAAGACCATATCCTTATTTTCTTTCGCTAATTCTGCTATCCTTCGCAGTTCAGTTTCCATTGATTCTCCACCTCCGTGTGTGGTCCATGTGTCCCTTTGAAGGGCATTGACAGGTGGTGACCTTTCCTCCATCAGCGTTACCCGACTTCATTGGTACTATGTCACCATCCGACTACCTTTAGGCATCTGGCTACCTCACTTTATTATCGCTTGTTCACCATTACCTTCCTGTTTGTACAGGAAAGACCATAAAGGTTCTCCCGAGTTGCCGTAATATATCCATGTGTAACGTGCCAAGGTCATTGACTCCGAGGAAGCTGAGATTTTCTTGCCGTTTATTGAAAACCCCAGTGTTGTCTTCTAAGCTCCTGAGCTTATCGACCTTCCTGTTTATTCACGAAATTTCGGAGCTCTATCCCTTCAACCGCTCTTGGCTTTCCGCCCATTACCTCACTGTCTACGCTTAAAAGCTTATGTTGCCACAAGCCCTCCAAGACTCGCTACGAGTGAATGGCTAGTTCTTTCTCGACGGGAATCCCACCCGCTATATATCACGACCTATGCTCGGTCGCTCCAGGAGTCTCCGTGTTTTTCTTCCGCTAGTTACTGTTTTCAATCATCATTTTGTCATTTTTATAAGAAAACAAAAGTGTAATTTCTTACTTCAATTTATATAGACTATTTTATTTTTATCTTCATCAAACAGATTGAATAGGTTATCTTATATTCTTGAACGATAACATCCTAATTTTAGAAAAACCCGCATCCGCTAAAGAATGAGCTTATGCGGGTTTCTTCATACTCCACACAATTAAAGTGACACCGTATATCTTTTCTTGTTAACAAAATACACCATTTCCTGAAAGCCAATTTGTTTTAAAGTTTCCTGTACTTCTAAGTAATCATCCCCTACTCTGGAAGGTACGTGAGAATCTGAACCAAAAGATATATCTACACCGTAATGGCATGCCCTTTCTAATATTTCATGGGAAGGATACCATCCGCCGCAATCCTTATTTTTACCGGATGTATTCACTTCAATAGCAACACCTTCATCTGCAATGACTTTTAATGTTTCTTCTATCACTGATGTTTTGACATCATGAAAATCTAATAAATATCCTTTCATCGCATCAATATGTCCCAAGACTTGAAACATACCGCTTTTGGCAGATTGCTGAATCGAATGGTAGTAGGTTTCTTTTTCCTCGAGACGTTCTCCCTCTGTTAAATAATCCCATCTGCCTTTTTGAAAAATACTTTTATCGTGAACATGATGGACAGAGCCAATGATATAATCAAATGGGTATTTTTGATAAATGCTTCTATACATATCTGCATATTCAGGAAAGTAATCACTCTCCATTCCAAGCAGCACATGAATTTTATTCTTATATTTTTCTTTCAGCGTCAACACTTCATTTACGTATTCATCCAGTTCGCTCTTCGCCATTGCAATTCCCGGATATAGCTGATCTTCCTTCGAATAAAAATAAGGAGAGTGATCTGAGATTCCAATATAATGTAAACCACGATCTATTGCAGCCTTAATGTAATCCTCTATTTTTCCTTCTGCATGCCCGCACCTATCATGGTGCGTATGTAAATCAAAAATTATATTTGTCACTTCGCATCTTCCCCCTTACTCTCTAAATTGGATAACTTCTTTAAAATCAGAAATTAAATTTGATCGGCTTTCCACTGCTTCTTCCTCATCAACAGGTATAATCAATAATTCATCCAACGATACGGACTGTGGCGGATTTACTGCATTCACATTGGTCAGCATATGATAATTTCCTATTCTTTGTCCTATTTCCTGTGCTTCCTTTGTTAATGACCAATCGATAAACTCCTGTGCAGCCTCTTGGTTTTGGGCATCTGTCGTCATAGCGATGGCTTCGACTTCATACGTTGTCGGTTCTGTCGGGTAGATAATATTCAACTCATTAAATCCCTCATTCTTCAGGCGCATGGCATCGTGAGCAAACATAATCGTTGCAGCACTTTCCTTATAACCTATAAACCTTCCAGTTGAATCTTCTGCCAAAGTGTAATCAGTTACATTTTGATTGATATTTTGCAGCACACTTCTTGTTCGCAAATCTCCATATAATTCATCAAAGAGAGCAATCGTAAGGTACCCTGCTTCTGTTGATTCTGGATTTGGCAATGTCAGCCAGTTCTTATATTCTACCCGTTGCAGATCACTCCACCGCTGCGGGTTACTTACCCCTTGTTCCACATGCCATTGACGATTGGTTACAATGGCCAAGACCCCTACACTAATTCCAGTCCAATACCCTTCTTCATCCTTATATATTTCGTCAATTTCTTCTCTATAGTCCGAAATATATGGTTCCAAGAGTCCTTGCTGTTTCGCCTCTTCCATTAAAAAAGACGATCCCCCATACCAAATATCAAATTCCTCTTCTCCATTCTCCAATGATTGAAGAATTTCAAGATTACTTTTTCTTTGAAAAGAAATATGGATACCCGTATCCCGTTCAAACTGCTCTGCAATTCGGATCATATAAGCTGTATCCATTCCAGTATAAACCTGTAATACTTCTTTTTGCCCAGCCTTGCTGCAACCAGAAAGAAGGAGAAGGACTACGAACAATAGCATTGTTATTTTTCGCATAGCAATTCCCCCCTCCTTCTATTTAACCTTATGCTGGTACAACATGCAACGAGCGTTGTGAAAATGTCAGGTTCACACTATCGCCGTCATAATAAACTTCTTTCCCTCCTGGATCTGCAACAACCGCATACAATTGAATACCATTAAAATCTAGCTCATATTCTTGTATCTGTCCCATAAACACACTCTTTAGAACTTTCGCAGACTCTGTTCCTTCCTTACTGAGATTGATTGCCTCTGGACGAACAACAACAGAAACAGATTGTCCTTCATGAAATGTATCTGCATCCTTTTGTAAAACTTCGATGGTGGTTTGTTTCGTTTTTACAAAGAGACGATCCGAATCTTTCTTATCTACAACCCCTCCTAAAAAGTTTGCCGTACCAATAAAATCAGAAACAAATTTTGTTTTTGGCTTTTGATAAATTTCCATCGGTGGTCCTACTTGTTCAATACGACCCTCATTCATAACAACAATACGATCACTCAAACTCATCGCCTCACTTTGATCATGTGTTACATAAATTGCTGTAATACCAAGTTCTTTCTGAATACGGCGAATTTCATCACGCATCGTAATCCGAAGTTTCGCATCTAAATTGGATAATGGTTCATCGAAAAGCAGCACTCCAGGCTCCATTACCAACGCCCGGGCAAGCGCAACACGCTGCTGTTGACCGCCAGACAATTGGTTTGGCATTCTGTTTTTATTTACATGTAAGTTCATAATATCCATTATAGGTGTCACTCGTTTTTCAATTTCACTTTTACTTAACTTTTTCAGTTTTAGTCCATAGCAAATATTTTCATATACAGACATATGCGGAAACAATGCATATGATTGGAATACCATCGTACAGTCTCTTTTATTTGCAGGTATATTTTGAACGTTATCCTCACCAAACATAATTGCACCGTTCGATAATTCCTCAAACCCGGCAATCATACGCAATGTGGTTGTCTTTCCACACCCGGAAGGACCTAGTAGTGTTGCAAATTCTCCTTTTTCAATATGCAAACTGACTTCCTTAACAGCTGTCATTACTTTTCCTTCATCATCGGTAAATTGTTTGGTTACATTTTCTAACTTTACGGATTTTGCTGACATGTATTATCCCTCCAAGTATTTAGGCAGCATTCACAGAATCTGCATTAGCAGCGTCTTTTGAAATAATTTCTGCACCTGTTTGTTTGTCTTTTCTTAATTTCCACTTACCTGTAAATAAAGCAGTTAAGCCATTTAAAACTAACATTGCTGCAATCATTAAGATAATTAGTAATGTACAATAAGCACTCGCAACACCAATTCTTCCCGATTCTACCTGTGCCAGTATAGAAGCAGTAATCAGATTATATCTTGCCGAAACAAGGAAGATTACAGCACTCATCGCTGTCATACTTTTTACGAAAGTGTATACTAATGAACTGAAAAATGCTGGTCGAATCAAAGGCAGTACAATCGAAAAGAATGTTTTGGAACCGCTCGCTCCCAGGTTCGTTGCCGCTTCTTCAATGGAAGGGTCTATCTGCTGGAGAGAAGTAATTCCGGACCTGATCCCCACCGGCATCGCACGAACAATAAATGCAGCGATAATAATTAATGCTGTCCCCGTAATTGCCAAAGGAGCTTGGTTAAATGCTAAAATGTAAGAGATACCAATTACTGTTCCTGGAATTGCTATCGAAAGCATGCTGATACCTTCCATTAATTTCTTTCCCGCAAATCTTTTTCGAACAATTAAGAAGGCAAGAATCATTGCAAATAATCCGCCAATTGGAGTGGCAATAATCGATAGCTGTAATGTGTCTACTACTGCTTTTTGCCCAATGGAAAATACATAGCTATAATGGTCTAACGTAAAGCTGTAATTTACACCCCATAGTTGAATAAACGAACCAATTGGAACTAAAATGTAAAATAAGATAACGGTTGCCGATAAACCATAACAAATCCCAATCATTATTCTCCGGAAGACACCTTTTGAAACCATCTTCCTGGCTGAGGTTGGTTTTCCAGTAACCGTAACGTAACTCTTCTTTCCAACCCAGAATTTTTGAACTGCATAAAGGATAACCGTTACTGTCAGCAGAACCATTGCCAAAGCAGCTCCAGCTTGCATATTATAACTTCCTACTGCCTGCATATAAATTTCTCTTGCAACGGTGTTATAGTCTCCACCAATTGTCATCGGATTACCAAAATCCGCCATAGATTGAATGAATACAAGTAGAAAAGCATTTCCGATTCCCGGTACAGATAAAGGTAATGTAACTTTTTTAAATGTCTGCCATTTTGTAGAACCAAGATTATCACTTGCTTCTTCTAGAGATGGGCTGATGGATCGTAACAATCCAGCCAATACTAAGAAAGCAACTGGGAAATAAGTTAATGTCTGTACTAGGATAAGACCATGCAAGCCATAAATATTCGCATTTTCTATCCCTAATAATGTTTCCGAAATAAACCCGCCTCTTCCAAACAGTAAAATTGCTGATAGAGCAATAACGAACGGAGGTGAAATAACCGGTAAAATAGCAATCCCGTTAAATATTTTTTTAAACGGTACTTCAATATAAGCGAAAGTATAGGCAAAGAAATAAGCAATAGCTGTTGATAAAATGGAAACAATGATGGCTAATACTAGTGAATTCGTTAAAGCACTAGTTAACTGCCCTCCAGCAAAAACCCTTTCATAACCTTGCCAATTAATTTCTCCATTTGAGAGGAAACTAGATAGAAAAATTTGAAACATCGGAAAAGCAATAAAAATGATTAGTGTCAGCATAATCAATACAACTAATATAAGAAGTAATGGCTGCTTGACTAATTTACGTATATTTTCCTTCATAGAAAGCTTTCACTCCTTTTATGTTAAAAAAGGGAGCTGATGAGGCTCCTTTTTTCAACGTTCTCTGACTCTAGTTATTTACTTCATTATCCCAGCGGTCAAGAATTTCCTGACGGCGTTCCCCAGCCTCTTTCGGGTCTGAATCTAATAGATTAATTTCATCTAAATTCGGTGCCCCTTCAGGCGGAGTTGCGTCGGGATGTGTAAGACTCTGGAAATTATTTGTTTCTTGTCCAACTTCTTGTGCTCCCGGACCTGCAGCCCAATCGATAAACTCTTGCGCCAGCTCTTCATTTGGAGCTCCTTCAATAATGCCGACTCCTCCAATTTCAAACCCTGTACCATCATCCGGGAAGGAAAGAACAATATCGTCAAATCCTTCTTCTTGATATTTAACAATATCATGTGCAAATAGAATTCCTGCTCCTACTTCATTTAGTCCAACCATTCTACCTGGTGCAGAGCCACTAGTCGTATATTGCTGAACTTGTGGGTGAAGTTCTTTTAAGTATTCAAATCCTTCCTCATCTCCGCCTTTCGCACGAAGAATGGAATATAATGCAGTATAAGCTGTACCTGATGAACTTGGATGCGCCATAACCAATTGATTCTGATAAGCAGGATCTAACAGGTCATCCCAGCTCGTCGGTGCTTCTAAATCATTTTCATCCAAGAAATTTTGATTTGTTGCAAAACCAATTGCACCTACATAAACTCCTGTCCAATAATGATCTGGATCTTTATACTCCTCTGGAATATCTGCTGCTACCGGTGAGTCATACGGATGTAATAAGTCTTCCGTTTTAGCAGCTTCAAATGTATCTGCAGGACCGCCATACCAGATATCTGCCTGTGGATTATCTTTTTCCGCACGTACCTTTGCCAAGATTTCTCCAGCTGACATACGAACCATATCGACATCAATTCCTGTATCCTGTTGGAACCTATCAACCGCAGCAATCGCATGATCTTCTTGGAATCCAACATAAACTGTTAACGTTCCGCTTGGACTATCTTCCCCGTCTGCTCCATCTGAATCATTTGATCCGCATGCGGCAAGCAGAAAAACAACTAATAATATAAATAATAATTTTATAGATTTCTTCAATGTTACTACCTCCTTTTTTCTTATGTCTTAAGTTTATTTGTATACGCTTCCATATTCAACACCAAATGAATTCCTTTTGAAGCGGTATAGAATTGGTATGGTGGAAATACATGTATGATTCATATTTTATGAAATATATTAAAGTCTCAACTTTCGCACCTAGAAAAACTTAATAAAATCAATAAGCTCAAGTACTTGTAGCTACTGTAGTAGGTTGCTTGACACAGATTTTAAACATGAAAAAACACCTTTCCGTTTGGTATAGTTGATTTGTCTAGAATCACTACCAAAACAGAAGAGGTGTCTCCTACCATGATAGCGAATAATGACCCGAATAAGCAACTGCCAACTGAAATAAAATCTGTATTTAAAGAATTAGGTGTTCTAAAACATTTGCGTAACGCTGGAATTACCAAGTCTTTTGGCATTTCTAGTGCTATTATTTTTCAATTAATCTTTCGTCTCATCTTTGAACATAAAAATTGGTTTCGTATGCTGGATAGTAAGAAGTCCGCAGATCTTCCGGCGAAAGATACGGTTTATCGCTTTTTAAACAAGTCTACTTTTAATTGGCGGCGTTTTCTGCTTGCCTTGGCTTCTTCTGTCATTTCAAAAGTATCTGCCTTTACGAGTCATCGTCGTCCTAAAGTATTTATCATCGATGATTCCTCTTATGACCGGAATAGAAGCAAAAAAGTAGAGTTATTAGCCCGGTGTTTTGATCATGCTTCTCAAAAGATGAGGTTTTATAAAGGGTTCCGCATGTTAACTTTGGGATGGTCCGATGGCGCAACTTTTATGCCTGTAGACTTCTCTTTATTAAGTTCGAAAAAGCATCAGATCAATGGTATTTCTAAAGACATCGATAAGCGCAGTTCTGGATATAAACGTCGCCAGGAAGCCTTACAAACCGCACCGGAACAAATTCCGGGTATGCTTCAGCGTGCCATGAATGCCGGGATAGATGCTTCTTATGTGTTAATGGATTCCTGGTTTACCCAACCGCCTCTGATCAAAGACATCAAAGAACAAGGACTTGATGTGGTTGGCATGGTTAAAAATTTAAAACAACGTTATCTGGTAGATGGCAAACATGTCAGTTTAAAAGAACTTTATCGTCTGGCAAAACCGGCATTCGGCAAGAAAAGCATTCTTCGTTCCATTCACACCACACAAGCCAACGGTGTGCCGGTCAAAGTCGTATTTGTGCGTAATCGTAATAAAAAGAGCGACTGGCTCGCTATTTTGAGTACAGATTGTACCCTTAGCGATCAAGAAATTATTCGTATCTATGGGATGCGCTGGGATATTGAAGTCTTTTTCAAGACAACCAAATCGCTTTTGAATCTACAAAAAGAGTTCCAAAGCCGGTCTTATGATGCCCTTATCAGCCATACCACGATTGTATTTACAAGGTATATCGTGCTTTCTTGGCAAAACCGTTGTAACTCGGATGATCGAACACTAGGCGGCTTATTTTATGAATTATGTGATGAAATTGATGAACTGGATTGGGCTGTTGCTTTACAGCAATTAATCGAGATTCTTGATGATGTCATCCAGCATACCAATAAAGCAATACAAAAATTAATCAAAAATCAAGTACAGCAATGGGTGGCAGGTTTACCTAACTATATCAAGGGTTACATGTCTATTTCAGTGTGCGAAAGTTGAGTTAAAGTTAAATAGTGATATTTTAGGCAAAAAGAAAGCCGAACTACTTCAAATTCTATTAAAGATTCTGAAATATTTTGGCTTTCTCTTTTTTATTTTTTCTTCTATAATGATGTGACTTTTAAATAGATTCTTCGTTTATACTTTTTTTATCATTATTTGTGCTATTTTATATTTTAATTATTCACTTCATTATCCCAACGGTCTAGAATCTCTTGACGACGCTCTCCAGCCTCTTTTGGATCTGAATCGATTAAATTAATCTCATCTAAATCAGGTGTTCCTTCAGGCGGCGTTGCATCTGGGTGAGTTAAACTCTGAAAGCTATTTGCCTCATGCCCGACTTCTTGTGCGCTTACTCCAGCTGCCCAATCAATAAATTCTTGTGCAAGTTCTTCATTTGGAGCTCCTTCAATAATAGCAACCGCTCCTACTTCAAATCCTGTTCCTTCTTCTGGAAAGGAAAGAACAATGTCATCAAAACCTTCTTGCTGAAACTTTATAATGTCGTGAGCAAACAAAATTCCTGCACCAACTTCATTTAAGCCAACCATTCTTCCTGGAGCTGAACCACTGGTTGTATATTGCTGAATCTGTGGGTGAAGTTCCTCCAAATATGCAAAGCCTTCTTCATCTCCACCTTTTGCACGAAGCGTGGAATACAACGCTGTATAAGCAGTCCCTGAAGAGCTTGGGTGCGCCATGACAATTTCATTGTTGTATGCGGGATCCAATAAATCATCCCAACTTGTCGGTGCTTCCAAATTATTTTCATCTAAAAAATTCTGGTTTGTCGCAAAACCGATAGCACCAACATATATCCCTGTCCAATCTCCCTCTGGGTCTTTGTATTCTTCTGAAATATCTTCAGCAACCTCTGAATGGTATGAATGTAGGAGATCTTCTGTCTTTGCAGCTTCGAATGTATCTGCTGGTCCTCCAAACCAAATATCTGCTTGCGGATTATCTTTTTCCGCACGCACCTTTGCTAAAATTTCTCCAGCCGACAGACGAACCATATCAACATTAATTCCTGTTTCTTCTTGAAATCTCTCCATTGCCGCTATTGCATGATCCTCATTGAAAGCCGAATAAACCGTTAACGTTCCACTTGGACTATCCCCTTCATCTGCTCCGTCAGCTTGATTTGAATCGTTTGACCCACATGCAACAAGTAGAAAAACAACGAATAGTATTAGTATTAATTGCATCAATTTCTTCAAAGTTATTCTCCCCCTTTTTATGTTTTCAGTTTATTTGTATGCGTTTACATAAACAACACCAAATATTCTCCTTTTGAAATGGCATAGAATTGGTATAGTAATATAAAACATGTCATTATAATCTGTTTGTGTATAATCGTTGTCTAACTTCATCCACTAAAAATTAGGTGGAAAGATGGAAATACATACGCTTCATCTATTAGATAATGTCCAATAACATCAACAAAAAAGCCGAATAAGTCCAAATTCTAAAATAAGAATGTTGAACCATTCGACCTTACTCACATAGAACTATGATTTGTTTTAATTATTCACTTCATCTTCCCAACGATCAAGAATTTCCTGACGACGTTCTCCTGCCTCGATTGGATCTGAATCAATTAATTCAATTTCTTCCAAGTCAGCTGCTTCCTCTGGCTCTACAGCATCTGGATGAGTTAAATTATTAAATGCATTTGCTTCCTGACCCACTTCCTGTGCATTCGCACTTACAGCCCAATCAATAAATTCTTGCGCTAATTCTTCATTTGGAGTACCGTTAATAATCCCGACGCCGCCAACCTCATACCCTGTTCCTTCTTCTGGAAAACTTAATACGATATTATCAAAGCCTTCTTTTTGGAACTTAATGATATTATGTGAGAATAGAATTCCAGCTCCTACTTCATTCATCCCTACCATTCTCCCTGGAGCTGAACCGCTCGTTGTATATTGCTGAACCTGATTATCCAGATCTTTCAAATAGTCAAAACCAGCATCATCACTGCCTTTAGCACGAAGAATAGAATAAAGCGCCGTGTACGCCGTACCTGAAGAGCCTGGGTGAGCAACGACTACCATATCTTTATATGCTGGATCTAATAAATCATCCCAGCTTGCAGGTGCCTCCAAGTTATGTTCATCTAAAAAGTCCTGGCTTGTCGCAAAACCAATAAGCCCTAAATAAATCCCTGTCCAATATCCTTCTTCATCCCGGTATTCTTCAGGGATTGCTTCTGCCTCTGGGGATTGATATGGCTGAAGTAAATCCTCTTCTTTCGCAGCAACAAATGTATCTGCTGGACCGCCGTACCAAATATCTGCCTGTGGATTTTGCTGCTCAGAGCGAATTTTAGCCAATATTTCTCCTGTAGACATACGAACCATATCAACATCAATTCCTGTATCCTCTGTAAATTGATTAATTGATGCAATGGCATGCTCTTCTTCAAGACCGACATAAACAGTCAATGTACCATCGTTTTCTGCTCCACCAGTTTCTTCTGTATCATCAGAACCGCATGCAGCAAGAATCAATCCTAAAAATAAAAATAGCGGTATTATCTTTTTTGTAGTTTTCATACGATGAATTCCTTTCTTTCATTTTCTTTACTTTAATTCACAACTCCAAGCTTCTTCAGTCCGTTAAAAATGCCATTCTCCTCAACGGTTGTTGTTTGAAAATCTGCATATGGAACAAGCATCGAGTCCGCATTTCCCATTGCCACGCCTGCTCCAGCAAATTGCAGCATTTCCTTATCATTCATTCCATCACCAAAAGCAATCACTTCAGAAGGTGATAGATTCAAATGCGCTATCATTTTTTTTACTGCTTCTCCTTTATTCACGGAAGTACGAATTAGATCATAGGACTCTGTAGAATGTTTGATATTAACTTTAGACAGCTGATAACCTTCTATTAAACTAAAATCTCCTTTGCTGTCAAACACATTGATTGCCGTCGCAGCTACAATCTGATCAGCAACATCTTCTGTAAACAGTTTAAATTCCTTCATTTGCGAAACTTTACTAAAATAAATAACGTGTGCATCCTTTAGAGAAGTAAAATAATTATTTTCTGTGGTATAAAGCGCAAGTTCACTTTCTCCTTGGTAGGAGATAGAAATCATTTTCTCGACATCCTCTTTACGCATCGCAGCTTTAAAAATCATTTCATTCTCGTGCATTGCATAGGATCCATTATAAGTAATCGATGAGGTGATTCCAAAGTCATTTGTCAAATTAACAATATCCATTAAAGGTCTGCCAGTACATAGAAATACTTCTATACCTGCTGCTTTTGCTTGCCGAATGGCTTCCTTGGTTGAAGCATCGTAAGTGTGGTCTGGCTTTATAATCGTTCCATCAATATCTAAAAAAATTGCACGGTAGCTCATTTTGGCCTCCTTTTTTAGTTCCTTCCTCTAAAAGATAGATGAATTCTTATGCTCTTTTCTAATTATTACTATACTTAAGACTATAATCATTTCATGGAACGCTCCACACCAAATTATTTCCGTTTAAAATGGTAGAACTTTAGCTTATGAATATTGCATCAAACATTCAGATAAAATTTCTAATAAGATATAAAGCAATGTCTTTGAGTGATTAACTTACATTTTCTTTATATGACTATTGATCATAAATTTCATTCTCCCATTTTTGAATAATCTCATCACGTGATTCTGCCGCATCGCTTAAATCAAAATCTATTAAATGATAATCTGAAAGTTCTATAGCTTGTTCCGCATCCGCAGCTTCTGGATGGGTTACATTATTATAGTTTCCAAAATCTTGTGCTGCTTCTTGCCCTGCTGGTCCTAATACCCAGTCAATAAATGCCTCAGCCAATTCAGGGTTAGGAGCATCTGCAATCTTAGCTACTGCAAATAATTCATATCCTGCTCCATCAACCACAGTAGGCTCTAAATTATCAAATCCTTCTTCCATACTTTTAACAGAATTATAGTAGAATAAGATCCCTGCTCCCGCTTCTTCCATTCCCACCATCCTCGCCGGAGCGACCCCGCTAGTTGTATATTGTTGTACTTGTCCATCCAATGCTTCCAAATAATCATAAGCCTCTTCTTCATTATCAAAGTACTGCAATATATTATAAAGTATTGTATAAGCCGTACCGGATGAAGCTGGATGAGGCATAACGATTTCCCCTTCATACGCTGGATCAAGTAAATCTTCCCAAGTTGTAGGTGCTTCTAGTCCATTGGCATCTAAGAAATTTTGATTCACTACAAAACCTAAAGGATTAACTAACATTCCAGTCCAATATCCTTCATCGTCCTTGTATTCATCTGAGATATATTCCGCTGTAGGCGATACATATGGTTCAAGCAATTCCTCTTCCTTAGCTACTTCAAATGTTTCTGCCGGTCCGCCAAACCAGACATCTGCCTGCGTGTTCGCACTTTCCGCACGAACTCTTGATAGAATTTCCCCAGCAGATAACCGAACCATATCAACTTCAATTCCTGTTTCTTCTGTAAAAAGGTTCATTGTTTCGATAGCACGCTCTTCATCCGAACCAGCATAAACCGTTATTTTACCTTCTAACTTATCATCTGGCTCATCACTAGAATCGTCACTTCCACAAGCGGCTAGTATACTTACGATTAATAATAGAGATAACCTCCAAATACTTTTTCTCATTACGTCCCCCCTCCCTATATATTCTTTAAATATTGTTTTAATATGTATTCTTTGTTTAGAATAGCAGTCTATTAAATGGTTTATTGCTACAGGATTATGCTAAAAGCCGAAGCTTCAGTTACCTCATACCTTTACTTCCAATAACCTATCCACTCTTCCGCTCTAGCCATTAAATTAACTCCCTTGTTTTCATTACTTCCTTATATTATGTATATAACTCTATATGTACACGCTTACACTATCAATAGTAATTAATTTCCTTTTTAAATGGCAGTAAATTGGTATTGAATATTTACTATAGACTATGTAATTTAAAATAGATGCCTTAAGGTATACAAAACAAAAAATCCTCTTTTATTATGCAGGTTAGAAATTTTCATCATTTTTCTCTGCTTAATAGAAGAGGACATATTAAATTCAGTTATTACTGCACCAGCCACCCAATCAAAATCCCAATCAACTGCAAATCCGTATCTCCAAATGTCGTTCGCGTATAACCTAAATCCCGCAAATAACTTAACAACGGAATCGGCAAAATAGTAATAACCATCCCATGCACGATACTCATACAAACCAGCGCCTTGATTCCTCGTAACTTATATGCAATAACTCCCGCAGCGCCGCCGGAGAAGAAATGCGGAATGACGCCTGGAATAATAATCGTATACTGCACTGCGGCCATGCCAAACATTACACCAAGTCCGCCCAAAAAGCTGAGGATAAATCCAACCATTGCAGCTAATGGAGCGTAATTAAATAATACCGGCGCATCTAACGCTGGAACGGAGCCCTTGATCCATCTGCTTGAGACTCCTTCAAACGCCGGCAGAATTTCCGCAATCATCATCCGTACACCGGTCAGAATACAGTACATTCCAGCTGTAAACCACAAAGATTGCACAATCACAAAAATGATAAAATTTTGATCATTAAACAAGTATTGAATCGCATCTCTTTGCGCAAAAATAGCCGCAATAAAAAAGAGCAGAAATGAAAATATACTAATGATCAGCACATGATCATACATAAAAGGCTCCAGTTTTCGGATGAATTTCGGAAAATCTGCTTTTTCTTCTTTTCTTTTAAATAGACTGGTGCTTAACATACCTGTCATATAGTAGCCAACACTATTAAAATGACCAATCGCAATCGAGTCATCCCCTGTCACACGTTTGACAAACGGCTGAACCAGCGCAGGCATGCAGGACATCATCAGCGCTAACACGAAGCCGCCGAAAATATACAGCCACCAGCCATATTGCGAAGCATGTAAAACAGCAACAATCACTGCGGACATAAAAAGGACCTGATGTCCTGACAAAAAGACATACTTCAATCTTGTAAAGCGTGCTATTAATAGGTGCCCGACCATTCCAATCGAGATGGTTATCGCAATTTCTCTTCCGTAATTAATCTGTACTAATGCCGTTATCGCTTCATTATGCGGAATCATGCCAATCATATTAAAGCTGTCTTGAATCATCACTGCTAAATTGGAAAGGGACACATTGGCAGCAGATGCTCCTATCTGTAACAATGTCACCCCTACCATTACTTTCACGGTTCCGCTGAGAACCCGAAAAAAACCTGCTCTGGCAAGTAATAGCCCAATACATGTTATCGCTCCTAATAAAATCGCAGGCTCCCCGATAAACCCCCTTGTAAAACTTTCAAAAATATTCATACACGTTCACGCCACCGCTTCACAGTATTTGCATTTTCCAAGCTTTCTTTTACTAAGGCTCTATCTGCAATAAAGGAAAGTCCAAGAATTTCTGTTTCTTTTACCTGCAAATGCTGTACCACCTGCTTTGCCCCGATAATCAAATCTGCTTTCATGAAGGAGGCGGCACTTACATCCGATTGTTCCACAATGACGTCATCTAATTCCCATTCATGAAAATGCTGTTTTACTTGAAGCTTTAAAACAAGGCTTGTCCCTAAACCGCCTGAACAAACAACTAGCACTTTTTTCATTTGCTACCCTCCTCATACTCCAACATCCATTTCCATACCACGTCGATATTTCTTTCATGGCGCAGCTTGTCTAATAACTCCTTCGAATTAACAACCTCCAGCATCATCTCCACTGCAGTGACATGCTGGATTTTATCTTTGGCAGCAAGCAAAATAATCCACCATACTTTTTCCTCTGTTCCGCCGAAAGAAATCGGTTCCTCCAACGTCATAAAAGCAAAACCCGTTTTCTTAATCGCTGTACTGCTCAAATGAGGAAAAGCAACGCCTGGCGCCACGATAAAATGATGCTCCTGTTCATTGATGATTTGAGCCACTTCCGTTTCATATGTATGCTCCACGACATCTTGTTTTACTAAAGATTGATTCAATATAGATAATACTTCTCTCCAATCAGAGACTTTTTCTCTTAAATGGATACACGAAGGCGCCGTTAATGAAGTAACCTCCGAACTCATTGCCCCTTGATTCCCGCTGAAATACCTGTATAAATCATTGAACAATTCTCCCTCATTCAACACCACCGTGTGCTTTTTAACAGACTGATAGATAGTCATTACTGTCTCGACAATCGGCAATTCGGTGTTTGCCTGATAGGTTCCTCTTCCAATAATCCGCTCCAGATTTTGCTGATCAGCTATCGACAATAACGGATTTACTTTCACATGATTGACTTGCAGCTGCTGGGTAAATGGAACTGTTGTAACAATCAAATCGGCATCTTTATCTGTCAGCCCATACGCCTCTTTTACGGAAAATTGCCCTGTTATAAATACTTGCGGGAACAATCTTCTTACTGTCCGTTCAAGC
Source organism: Oceanobacillus oncorhynchi (assembly GCF_000821065.1). GTDB lineage: Bacteria > Bacillota > Bacilli > Bacillales > Amphibacillaceae > Oceanobacillus > Oceanobacillus oncorhynchi. The sequence goes on along the minus strand of NZ_CDGG01000001.1, from coordinate 1,960,274 downwards.
AGTCTGGATGTTCCGAGGCCGGAGCTGCAGACAATCGCAATTCGTTTACTCGGCAGAAACGCTTCCTGCTCTAATCCGGCACATAAGTGTACTACAATAAAACCAATCTCATGTCTATGAAGTGTCGTTAAACCCCAATGCGGATTTTTTTCAATAAACGCTTTTACTTGTTCAATATATTTACGATACTCTTTTTCCAGATTATCGAAATAAGGATTATCAATATGAATATGATACTTCATGCGATACATTGCTGATTGCAAATGCGTCGACAGGGCAATAATAATATTCTCCCGATTGCTTAAACGAAAGCGGTTCGCCTGCTCGAAGGTCTCTACAATCTCCCGCGATAGTGACTGGCACTTCAGCCAATAATCTCCTTCCCCGCTTAAACGCCTTGCCCCCAGCAGATGCATGGATATGTAAGCTAATTCATTGGAGAGCTGAAGAGATGCATCTTCCAAGCCCATTAATCGCCTAAACTGTTCTCGTACTGCAGTAAACTTTTCATCCTCAAAGATTTTTAATTCATCATCTTTATCAAAGTCTGCAATAAATTGCCCTGACTGGATTCTTTTCCATTGAACAGCGCAATTCAGAAACAGCTCGTATTTACTCGCATCGATAAAAGCAATCCCGCTTAGCTCCTCTACCTGCTCAATCCAAGATACTACCCCATGAACATCCACATCTGAAATCATATCTTCTAAATCCGTTTCATTCATGGAAGCGGAGATTCGCCTTGTTACATACAGCTCCAGTATCTCTTCCTCTGTCCACTGTTCTTTCAAAAAATCTAAAAATAACATGCGTTTATTGTTCTCTTCCCCAACCAGCGAAATTTGTTTATTCTCTCTGGACAGCATTAAATGATAATCTTCCATTTCCGTCTTTAACTGATTATAATCATTCTGGAGCGTATTCATACTAATCTGGTAATCCTCACATAATTCTTCCACATGGATAGATGAATTTAGTAATAGAAGCTTTTGCATATCTTGCCGGCGCTGCACTGCACTTAAATAATCCTTCTGCTTGTACATTGCCTCCTGAAGCACCTGCTTCTGCTTCTCTCCTAAAATCAGCCGTGCCCCATACTTGCGATGTCTCTCCAGGCTAAACCCTGCGCCAATGTCCATCAGCCACGTCTCGATTTCAAGTAAATCCTGCCGAATCGTCCGCGGCGAAAGCTGATAGGCTTTATTCAAGTCAGCTAAGGAAACAAACGCTTCTTCTTCAATTAACCGTTCTAAAATTTTCTTTTGTCTGGATGAAAGCATGTTATCCCCTCCACATCACCGAAACCTCTCCAGCTCCTATGTACATTTGATTTAAAATTCCGAAAAAATAAAGAGATAATCTCGGAAATAAAATGAAACCCCTATCATTATTTTTGATAGTATATCATTTTTCGACAAGGAAATCTATATGATAACTTTTAAGTCAGAATGGTTTATACCTGGTGTGAAAGTGCCTGGGAAATAGGATTTCTATCATTAAAATCCCTCCTGAATAAGCTATTAAGTTGAATAGTTTATGCTGCTATCCCATGCTGTTCGCTAGAAACATGGCTTTTGTAAACATTATTTTCTTAAACAAAGGAGCTGTCTTCCCATACAAACCATTCAGTTAGCGACAGCTCCTTAAAAAACGTCCATTGATTTATTCACCGCTTCTTTATCTATAACCTGTCCTTATGTGCGATTCCAATCAAAACCATTCTCAAGTATAAGTGCTAAAATAATACCTACTAATAACCCGCTGCTTAACAACGGACGAAGAAAGTCAGGCAAGGTATCGAAATATGAAGCAGGGAAGGTCATAATAATGATACCGACAAATAAGGGAACAGCCGACCGATAAATATTGAGCGTATTAAATTCAACCTGACGAAAGAAACTTAATGATGAATTGAACAGCTGTAAATAAGAAACAAATAATACTGCACTGCCTATACTCAACGGCAGCATAGAAAAAAAGTGCCCGATTGGTGGAATAATGCCCATTAAGAAGAACATGAAACTGCCGAGAATAAAAGGTAACCGCCTAATAATCCCTGTCTGATTCAAAAAACCAATGGAAGAGACATACGGCGCATACGGGACAAGCTCAAGCACCCCAGACAGCCCGGTAAAAATCCCTGTTATCGTAAATGAGGAACGGTATTGGGAATCGCTTGTCTCTGCACGATAGATACTATCCGTCCCTTTTAACGCTCCAAACGTATTCGCTGTATTCAGCAGTCCAGCTAACACTGTCGTTATAACAATACCCGTATCCCACGTTGGTTTACCCAGCGGGAATAATGCCATACTCGATGAGGCAGTTTGGCTAACCGCTCCCTGTTGCTCAAAAGTGAGATTAAATGCAATCCAACCAATAACTATTCCGATTAATAACCCGTAGCGTTTAATGCTTGCTGGAGCTTTAATACTAATAATAGCCACTATGATTGCAATCATAATAGACAACAGCGAAATAGCTAAATCGATTTGGGCATTTTCGGCTTCGTTACCAAAAGGAATGCCCAGCATACCTTTTAAAAATATCCCGATTAATTGGCATCCAATTGAACTACTCCCACTTATCAACCTTAAAGGTTGCTTGAAGCAGGAGATTCCTAAGAACACCAACCCATTGGTCAGTTATGGATTAGGCTACCCCCGCAGTCCCTGCGGTTATTCGTAATGCTTCCTTGCGAAGATTCCTACTTGCGTTAATATCTCTTTGATGATGGCATTGACAGCTATCACACGTCCATGCACGCAAAGCGAGATTTTTAACGTCTGGGTTTTGGTGTCCGCAATTGGAACACAGCTGACTGGATGGATAATTTTTAGCTACCGTAACAACCTGCTTTCCATACCAGGCCGCTTTATATTCCAGCATCGTTTGGAACGCTGACCAGGATACATCGCTAATTGATTTTGCAAGATTATGATTTTTCAACATGTTTATTACAGACAAATCTTCTATCCCGATGATATCGTGGTTTTTGACTATCTCGGTGGAGATCTTATCTAACATGTCTTTTCTTTTATTAGCGATTTTTTCGTGAATCTTGGCTATATTTCTTTTTTGTTTCTGCCAATTTGCTGAGCCTATTTGTCGTCTAGACAGAATCACCTGCGCTTTTGCCAGTTTCTTTTCTAATGTCCGGAAAAATTTGGGGTTTGCATACACTGTCCCATTGGAAAGAGTTGCAAAATCAGTTATTCCAACATCGATGCCTACTGAGGAACCTGTCTTTTCATAGTGCCTGACTTCCGTTTCAACTACAATCGAAACAAAGTACTTGCCTGAAGGGTTGCGCCGGATCGTTGCATTGATAATACGTCCTTCCACTTCCCGACTTTTGGCAAAACGAACCAATCCGAGCTTAGGCAGTTTGATATGTTTATCCAATACCGCAATGTTTCCATTGACATGTTTCGTGGTATACGATTGAACAGGATTCTTTTTTGATTTAAAACGAGGTGCCTTATTCTGCTTCTTATAATAGCGCGTATAGGAATCATTCACGTTTTCAACGGCTTTTTGAAGAGCAATGCTATCAACTTCTTTGAGAAAGGGATGCGCTTTCTTCAATTCTGGAACCGCTTTGATTGCCTTATTTTTATTGAAAAATTCGCCCTTCCAATTATGTTGAAGAAGCTGTCCGTTTTGTACCATTTCATTCACCGTATGCCAATAGCGGTCTTTTTCTTTTTGTTTTCCTGTAAAATAGTTGTAGACAAAACGGGAGCAGCCAATTGTCTTATGGATGAAGGTGATTTGCTTTTTGTTCGGATAGATACGAAAACGAAATGCTTTTTTTACTTTCATGATTCCTTACCTCCTCCTGTCTATTATATCAGAAGAAGGATGATTTCGGAACATCTGTTCGATTCGATATTAAATAATTGAGACACCCAGAAGCAAGCTTTTGTGCATAGGAGATTCATCTCCCCCTTACCTCTACGCGCTTGAAGAGGGAGTTTTCTCTCCTGTTTTTGATAAAAAAGAGCCATTGAAGACCCGAAAACCAATTGCTTGATTTGAATAACTCCTTCATCTTTAGTCCTGCCTTTCCTGCATTAAATAAAACAATTCTTATCCATATCCTTTTTACCGATAGTTTGGTTATACTCTTAACCCTATCAGAAATGGGTTCTTTTTTCATTAGGCTATCATCATTTATTACCTATCTTCACCAGTTACTTGGCAGATAGATATAAGTTATTTCGTTTTTCTCTGAACAAGAGATTTGTCAGTCACTCATCCTCCAGTAAGATAACCCATGTTAAAATGTAAAAAAATGAAGGAGGTATTTCCTTGTATAAAGATATCAGCCACAACTCATATGGATTTCGTTTTCAAAGAGCTTATCAAGATAACGTAGCAGATTTGCATGCGATTGGCTTCGAACATCATCAAAACCCCGCTAATTACAGCTGGCATGGGCTGGAAAGAGGCGAAAAGGATATTATTATCTTTCAATATACGCTGCATGGGAACGGTGCAATATCCATCGGGGATACCACGCATGAATTAACAAAAGGAGATGCTTTCTTTATTGATGTTCCGAGCGATCATCGGTATTATCTCCCTGCTGATGCAGAGGAATGGGAATTTATTTTCTTTACCATTACTGGTACAGAGGCAGCGAAGTTATATCAGCAAATAACGAAAAAGCATGGTCATTTATTCCAATTGTCCATTCATTCAAGCCCCGTTAATTATATTTTTAATACCTTAAAGAGAATAGAAACGGCAGGGATTTCTCATGGCTACGAGGCTTCCTCCTGCGCCTATTCTTTTCTGATGGAATTTCTCGGATACTTAGAATATAACCAGCAGCAATCTAAAGCAATCCCTCCTTCTATCTCGAAGGCAATCGAATTTATAGAGAATCATTATAGTGAAGATATTACATTAGATGAAATCGTCAGCGTATCCGGCTTATCCAAATATTATTTCACACGCCAATTTGTAAAGTCTATAAATGAGACGCCAATCCGTTACCTGACAAAAATCAGAATGAAAAAGGCGCTTCACTTATTAATTACTGAAAAGAAAAGTATCGAGGATATTGCAAAAGAAGTCGGGTATACATCCAGTAATTATTTTAGTAAAGTTTTTAAGCAAACCATTGGAGAAACCCCAAGTAATTACCGACAAAACACAGATATCATGCCAGTTAACCAATTATTTACCGATTAAAAGAGAGCAATATATTACTTATTTTCAATTTATTTTACGATTGAAAACGCTTTACGCATCTATTAATATGTAGATAAGCAATAGCAATTTAATCGTACTCAAAAAGAGACCTTGTTTCTTTTTTTACTCTTTTTCAGTAAAACAATTTACTAAAAAGAAGCAAATATGGATTCATCAGAAAGACATTCTCATATTACATTTTGATTCTACTTTAGGAGGAAATAGCTTATGTCCAAAATTACATTTTTAGGTGCGGGAAGTACGGTTTTCGCAAAGAACGTATTAGGTGACTGCATGACAGTCGATGCGTTGCAGGATTTTGAATTTGCTTTATTTGATATAAACGAAGATCGGCTTCAAGATTCTGAAATGATGTTAAATAACCTGAAGAAAAGCTTGAATGCTACAGTTACGGTAAAAGCGTATCAGGATCGTAAAGAAGCATTACGCGGCGCAAAATATGTCATTAATGCGATTCAGGTAGGCGGTTATGATCCTGCTACCATCACAGATTTCGAAATCCCGAAGAAATATGGATTGCGTCAGACCATTGCAGACACCTTAGGGATCGGAGGAATCTTCCGTAACTTAAGAACCATCCCTGTCATGCAGGAATTTGCACGTGATATCAAAGAAGTTTGCCCGGATGCCTGGTTCCTTAATTATACGAATCCGATGGCTGTTCTAACGAATATCATGCTGAAGGAAGGCATTAAAACAGTCGGACTTTGTCACAGCGTACAGGTTTGTGCAAGAGATCTGCTGGAGTCTTTAGAAATGCCGACAGATGACGTGCAGTGGAAAATCGCCGGTATCAATCATATGGCCTGGCTGTTAGAAATCACGCGGCACGGTGAAGACCTCTACCCTGAAATTAAAAAACGTGCGAAAGAGAAGCAAAAAGAAAAGCATGATGATATGATTCGTTTCGAATTAATGGATAAATTTGGCTATTATATTACAGAATCTTCTGAACATAATGCCGAATATCACCCATACTTTATTAAAAGTCAATATCCTGAATTAATCGAACGATTCAATATTCCATTGGACGAGTATCCGCGCCGTTGTGTGAATCAGATTGAAGATTGGAAAAAAATGCGTGATGACTTAGTAAACGACCAAAACCTGACACATGAGCGCTCTCGCGAATATGGCTCTTATATTATTGAAGCGATGGAGACAGACAAGCCATTTAAAATTGGCGGAAATGTATTAAATACAGGACGTTTGATCAGCAACCTGCCAGAAAATGCAGTCGTGGAAGTGCCTTGCTTAGTAGATGCAAGCGGGATTGCACCAACGTATGTAGGTGATTTGCCGGAACAGCTCGCTGCATTAAACCGGACGAATATCAATACTCAATTATTAACCGTAGAAGCTGCGTTAACGAGAAAGAAAGAAAAAATCTATCAAGCTGCAATGCTGGATCCGCATACATCCGCGGAACTATCCATGGATGACATTACCTCATTATGTGATGATTTGATTGAAGCGCATGGAGATTGGCTTCCAGCGTATGAATAACTTAGATTCCCTCTCCTTGCTATGGTAAGGAGAGGGAATCCTAAAAGCTTTCTTGTAGTATACAGGCTGATTCACTTTGTTTTTCCAAGAACATCATAAACGCTTTTTCTATTTGTATTTCACCTTATTGAAAGCGTTTTACTCACCTGATAGTATATTAGCATAGTAAAGTTTAGTAAAAAAAAGGTGGGGAACCTATGGCAACAATTAAAGATATCGCAAGTAAATCAAATGTCTCTATTACAACCGTATCAAGAGTTTTAAACCATGACACATCCTTATCTGTAACGGAAGAAACACGCCAACGGATTATCGAGGCAGCTAATCAATTAAATTATCAAACGGTTCGCGGCAGAAAAAAACAGCTTCAAAACTCTAGTCCGACTTATAAATTTGGGATACTGATGTGTCAGTCCCTTGAGGAAGAACTTAGTGATCCGTATTTCTTATCCATCAGACATGGTATTGAAAGTCAATGCAAGCATTTCAACATCGAAGTTAATGAAGTTTATCGGATGAGCGATTTCCATTTGCATCAGCTGAATGTTCATCTGGATGGTCTCATTATTGCTGGAAAAATCGATGAAAGCCTTGTAGATACAATCCATGAGCAAATCAAGCATCTGGTCTTTGTCGATCATTCTCCGGATGAAAATCGTTTCGATTCTATTGTAATTGATTTTGAGAAATCCACTTGGATTGCTTTGGAGCATCTATTCTCTCTAGGTTATACCAATATTGGATATATCGGCGGAATGCAAGGAAAACATATCAAAGCAAATGAAAAGCGGGAGATAGAGGATGAACGCTATGTATTTTTCACAAAGAAAATGAAGGAACTGGGTAACTATAATGATGCTCATGTATTTGTAGGAGAGTTTACGATGTCTGATGGCTACCGTTTAATGAAAGAAGCCATCCAAAAAGGAAATTTACCGGAAGCCTATTTTATTGCAAGTGACCCGATGGCAGTAGGTGCATTAAGAGCTTTACAGGAAGCAGCAATAAAAGTCCCTGAAGATGTCGCTATTGTCAGCTTTGATAATGTAGAAATGGCCCAATTTGCCAGCTGTCCGTTGTCAACCATTCATGTTCCAACAGATACGATGGGAAAAACAAGCGTAAAGCTGCTGCTTGACCGATTACAGGGCAGAGACATTCCATTAAAAGTGAATGTCCCTACCACATTTGTGCAGCGCGAAAGCTGCGGTGCACTAGCAAAAACACGGCATGTTCCAAACTAGCTTTCGATATATCAAGGAAACCTATTTTTCTATCAAGACGCATTTTTTCATAATTTGTTAGAAAACTTGGTTGTCACCAAGCCTTTAGGTGACAACCTTAGTTACACTTATGCAGTAAGAAAGTTTATACTTTCTTACCTGCTAAACAAGCAATAGACCTAGAATCGTTTTTGGCGGAACAGATCTAGGTCTATCCATAGCATACTAATAGCAAGCGTACGCTATTTCATCTATTATAGGAAATATTTCGTACTCCTTGCAACTGTACCGATTCAAATTACTGATAAAAGGAGTATCCTTATGCGATTATGCCTTAAAACATTATTGTTGTTGATGCTGACCGGCCTTATTATAGCAGGCTGTTCGAATGATGATGCTGAAAATAAAACCGATTCGGAGGAGAGTACACAACCGGGAAACCAAGTAACGTTAACCTTTTTCTCTACTGTATCCAATGAAGCAGAGCAAGAAGCGATGCAGAGCGTTGTCAACGATTTTGAAGCAGAATATCCGGACATCAATATTAATTTAAATATGCCGGGACAAGACTATGAAAGTCAGCTGCGAATTCGAATGGCAGCAAATGATTTGCCCGATTTATTCGATACGCATGGCTGGGCCCAGAACAGATATGGAGAATATACCATGGATTTGCGGGACATGGACTGGGTAGACGACATGGATCCCACACTGGAGCAAAACTTTGTAGATGAGGAAGGCAAGGTGTACGCCTACCCGCTCAATCAGGCAATGGATGGGTTAACTTATAATAAAGAGATTCTTGATGCGTACGATATTGAAGTACCAGAAACATTTGATGAATTTATGGAAGCTTTAGAAACAGTAAAAGAAAAAAGCAACGGAGAAATTGCGCCTCTTTGGTTCGAGGGCTCTAATGAAAATGCTTTTGGTCAGTACTATGATCAATTTGCCAGCCCATTGCTTATCACCCATCCTGACCATGATTACAGTGAAGAATTACTAGATGGCAGTTTTGATTGGGAACCTTATGACTACTTATCTGAAAAATTGTTAGAAATGCATGAAAAAGAATTATTAAATATAGACGTGCTCACTGCAAGACCATACGAAAAAAATCAATTACTTGCTCAAGGCAAAATTGCTTTTGTTATGCAAACTGTACCTATCCATGTGATTCAAGAGTTAAACCCGGATATCGAACTGGGCATCATGCCTGTACCGGCTATCCATGAAGGTGATGACCCGACCTGGATTGGCGGCGAGCGGCATACGGTTGCCATCTGGAAGGATACAGCGCATCCTGAGGAAGCAAAAAAGTTTATTGATTTTTTAGCCAGACCTGAGAATGTAAAAGCTGTTGCAGAAGGAACCTCTTTAGCAGCTGGACTTACCAACGCTACTGCTGATATCTATTACCAGGATTACTATGAGCAATATGATGACATCTTGGTAGAGCCATATTTTGATCGAGTTTATTTACCAAATGGCATGTGGAAACCACTGGGAATGAGCGGACAAGAGTTACTATCTGGCGCCCTTTCTCCTGAAGGCGTCTCTCAAAAAATGAAAAATGAATACTTACGTTTAATAGAACAGGCGGGCTTTGAATAAATAACAAAAGCGTAGAGATTGCGCCCCGAACTTTGGGGTGGTTCGACCTTGGTCGAACTTCCATTACTTAAAGAGATAAAGGAATCACAATGAGGTAACGAACTGATGATGACTTATCGTAGGGCACAACGGGAAATCTCTTAGTTTGTGGCGTTCGGAGCTGGAAATCAATTTGTTTTTATAGGAGTTGAATATAAATGACGGTAAGTACGAAAAAAATAGGAAGAACGAAGCAAAATTCATCCCTTTGGTGGATGTATTTACCAGCCCTCCTGTTTGTTGTCTTTTTTATTGTATATCCTTTCTTAAACGGGATTCGTATTTCATTTACAAACTGGAACGGGTTTTCACAAACTTTTGATTATATCGGATTTAGACAATATACAAGAATGTTGACTGACCCCGATACCTGGACGGTAGTCCGCAACACATTAATATACGGCATCGGCAGCACCATTTTCCAAAATGTTCTTGGACTCGCCTATGCTTTATTACTTAATCAAAGTGTCCATTTTAAGACCCTTACACGAACCATTGTTTATTTGCCTGTTATTATCAGTCCTTTGATTATGGGCTATATCTGGTACTTCTTCTTTTCCTATCAAGGGGGAGCTTTAAACGATGTCCTGATTGGATTAGGATTAGAAAGAATCAATGTGCTTGGTAATGTAGATATCAACATATGGATTATTGTTTTCGTAAACACGTTCCAATTCGTAGGTATCGCAATGATTATCTATCTGGCCGGACTGCAAAGTGTATCGAGAGATTTTTATGAAGCAGCAGAAATTGATGGTGCTTCTTCCTTCCAGAAGTTCAAAAATATTACGTTTCCCTTATTGATGCCTTCCATTACGATCAATATGGTGATTAACATTATCGGCGGCCTCAAGCTGTTTGATGTCATTATTTCATTAACAGGCGGCGGTCCCGGAAATTCATCTCAATCGATGTCTACGTTTATGTACGATCTATATTTTGGAAGAGAAGATGCCGGCTATGCTGCTACACAAGGTGTTCTGATGATGGTTATTATTCTCATCCTGAGTTTATCTGCATTGATTTATTTCCGACGCAAGGAGGTTGAAGCATAATGGATTATAGTTCAAATAGAAAAAAAATTGCTTTATCGACACTCGCCTTATTCATTACGGTGCTTCATTTTCTTCCTTTTTATGTGCTAATCACCACTGCGCTGAAGGAAAAAAGTGACTTCAGTTCAAAGTGGGTCTTCCCTTTCGATATTAGCTGGTCTAATTTCAGGGAAGCCTGGGAGGCAGCAAATCTAGGGAATGCCCTATTAAATACAGGTATCATTACATTTTTTGCAGCGGCCATATTGATTATTGTCGGTTCTTTGGCCGCCTATCCATTAGCACGCAGACAGACAAAGCTGAATCGTTTTATGTACATGTTTTTTATCGCTATTATGGTTGTACCGCCTTTGGCTGCGTTAGTTCCACTGTATCAATTAGTAGTCAACTTAGGGTTGATGAATACACACCAGGTTGCCATATTTAATAATGTTGCTTCTTATCTGCCTTTAACTATCTTTTTATACGCTGGATTTATCCGGTCTACCATACCAAAATCATTAGAAGAAGCGGCTCGAATCGATGGAGCAGGGACATTTCGGATTTTCTTTCAAATTGTATTTCCGTTATTAAAACCAATCACTGCTTCGATTCTGATTATTGCTTGTGTGTATATTTGGAATGATTATCAATTTGCGATTTTCTTCCTTCAGGATGAGTCCGTTCAAACCATGACAGTTGCTTTATCCAAATTCTTTGGAGAAAATGCGAATAATTTAAACTTAGTTGCTGCCGCTGCAATTATTGCTACTTTACCAATGGCAATCCTATTTCTCCTTCTGCAAAAGCATTTTGTACAAGGACTTGCTGCAGGGTCGGTAAAAGAATAAAAGAAAGCTTCTTGCGATAATTTCTATCGTAGGGAGCTTTCTTCGGGATATCTATTTTCATTTGATGAATTTTTTAATAGAAACATTTGCAGAATAGGAGGAAAAACTATAAAATGAACTTAGTTAATTAAATTAATAAAGTTGCAATATGGATAAGCATACCAATAAAAAATATAAATCAGGAGGTCCTTATGACAAATCTAACCCAAGCATTTCACCAGATTTTTGATACATCCGAAGCCCCTCGCCGCTTTTTCGCCCCTGGGCGAATCAATCTCATTGGTGAACATACGGATTATAACGGTGGTTATGTCCTGCCTGCTTCTATCTCATTTGGAACGTACGCACTTGCCAGAAAAAGAAATGATCAAAAATTACGTTTCTATTCTTTAAACGCTTCTGAAAACGGAATAATAGAATGTGACCTCGATCATCTTTCTTACCAGAAAGCGCACGGCTGGGCGAATTATCCAAAAGGAATGGTCCAATATATGAAACAAGAAGGCTATGCCATCACGTCCGGTGCAGATATCTTATTTTATGGAAATATCCCAAATGGTGCCGGTCTTTCTTCATCCGCTTCTTTAGAATTAGCGACCGGTGTATTGCTGGAAGGACTTTTTAATTTGGAAATAGACCGGCTTCAGCTGATTCAAATCGGGCAAAAAGTAGAAAATAATTATATTGGGGTCAACAGCGGGATTATGGATCAGTTTGCTGTCGGGATGGGAAAAACAAATCATGCCATTCTCTTAAACTGCCAAACACTGGAATACAGCTATGCACCAATGCATTTACAGGATTATGAGATTATCATTATCAACACCAATAAACAGCGATCCTTGGCAGATTCTAAATACAATGAACGGTTTGCGCAATGCCGGCAGGCGCTCCAGGATTTGCAAAAGGAACTTTCCATCCAGCACCTTGGTGAATTATCGACGGAACAATTTGAAGCAGCGAAGCACCTGATCACAGATCCAGTTAATCAAAAACGGGCCAAACACATTGTATATGAAAATGCGCGGACACTGGAAGCATTAGAGAAACTGCGTAACGGCGACTTACATGCTTTTGGCCAGCTCATGAATGCATCGCATCTTTCGCTCCAATCGGATTATGAGGTGACTGGAATCGAATTAGATACGATTGCAGCTGTGGCTTGGGAACAGGAGGGCGTCATTGGTGCACGTATGACCGGCGCCGGATTTGGAGGATGTGCCATCGCTATTGTCCATCAGGATGCAGTAAGGGACTTCAAACATCATCTCAAGCAAATTTATCAGGACAAAATCGGCTATGAACCAACATTTTACACTGCTTCTATTGCAGATGGCGCCAAAGAAGTAACGGAGGAGGAGATAAAATGAGCATATTCGTTTTAGGTGGAGCAGGATATATCGGTTCTCACGCCGTCTACCAATTAATCGACCGCGGCGAGCATGTCGTCGTCGTGGATAGTCTGGAAACAGGACATCAAGAAGCAATCCACCCTGACGCTTCTTTTTATCAAGGAGATATCCGGGATATCGATTTTTTACGAAGCGTCTTTGCAAAAGAATCGATTGATGCCGTTGTTCATTTTGCAGCCAATTCACTCGTTGGAGAATCCATGGAAAATCCGCTTAAATACTTTGATAACAACGTTTACGGTACGCAGGTGCTGCTCCAGGCCATGGTCGAATTCGGAGTGGATAAAATCGTCTTTTCTTCCACTGCCGCTACATATGGAGAACCGGAAACAATTCCGATAACGGAAAAATTGCCTGCCAATCCGACCAATGCTTATGGAGAAACCAAGCTGACAATGGAAAAGCTCATGAAATGGACAGAACATGCACATGGCATCCGTTACGTTTCCTTACGCTATTTTAATGTGGCCGGAGCAAGAGAGACAGCAGAAATCGGCGAGGACCACTCTCCCGAAACGCATCTGATTCCCATTATTTTAGAGACAGCTCTTGGGCAGCGTGAAGCAATCACTATATTCGGAGACGACTACGATACACCGGATGGCACCTGCATACGAGATTATATCCATGTGGAGGATCTTATTCAAGCACATCTTCTGGCATTAGATTATTTAAAAGAAAACGGGCAAAGCGATATTTTCAACCTCGGAAGCAATCAAGGGTTTTCTGTGAAGGAAATGATTGAAGCTGCTCGTAAAGTAACTGGAAAAGTAATTCCTTCCCAAATCAGCAGCCGCCGTGCCGGTGATCCAAGTGTTCTTATTGCCAGCTCTGATAAAGCAAAGGAAATATTGCATTGGCAGCCTTCCCGCACCTCAATTGAAAAAATTATAGCAGACGCATGGAATTGGCACAGCAGTAATCCAAATGGCTATGCAGGAGGAGACGATTTAAAATGATTTACCATGATATCCAAGGATTAATCGACAAAGCGATAGAAAAAGAATTAATCGAAGGCTCCGATGAAATTTATGCACGAAATCAAGTCATGTCCTTGCTAAAAATAGCGGATTTTCCGGATCAGACAGTAGAGCCGACAGAAGATTCCATCCCTAACCTGATCGATAAAATCGTAGACTACGCGGTAGAAAATCACATCATTGAGGATGTTTTTGATGCGAAGGAAATCCTATCAGCTAATGTGATGAATTGCTTTGTCGCCCGCCCTTCTGTTGTAAATGCTATTTTTAAAGAAAAATATGCAGCATCACCAAAAGCAGCGACGGATTATTTCTATGCCTTAAGCAAAAATAATAACTATATCCAGATGAACCGTATCCGTAAAAATATTCATTTTAAAGCGGAAACAGGTTATGGCAATCTTGATATTACCATCAACCTGTCCAAACCTGAAAAAGATCCGGAGCAAATCAAAAGAGAACGCGCACTTAAGCAGACGATTTCCTATCCTAAATGTCTTTTATGTATTGAAAATGAGGGATATGCCGGACGGACTGGTTATCCGGCAAGAGCAAATCATCGTGTAATCAAGGTTCCGTTAGGAGATGAAAACTGGTATTTTCAGTATTCGCCTTATGTTTATTACAACGAGCACAGTATTTTACTCGCAGAAGAGCATCGTGATATGAAAATCGATAAGCAAGCATTTGAACGCCTGGTTACGTTTACGGAAAAGTTCCCACATTACTTTATTGGCTCCAATGCAGACCTGCCCATTGTCGGAGGCTCTATTTTAAGCCATGACCATTATCAGGCTGGAAATTACGAATTCGCGATGACGCATGCTGAAAATGCTTTTTCATTTTTGATTCCAGACTTCGATCACGTCTCAGCAGCCGTGTTAAAATGGCCATTATCTGTGATTCGGCTGCAGAGCGAGAATAAATCATCCTTGCTTGAAGCTGCCGATCATATTCTGCAAACATGGAAAAATTATTCAGATGAACAAGCAGCAGTACACGCATTTACGGACGATACACCGCATAATACTATTACACCAATTGCCAGAATACGCGAAGGCAGCTATGAACTGGACCTGGTATTACGCAATAACCGGACATCCAGCGACTATCCGCTGGGGATTTTCCATCCGCATGCAGATGTCCATCATATTAAAAAAGAAAATATCGGCCTGATTGAAGTCATGGGGCTTGCCGTTCTTCCAGCAAGGTTAAAGGATGAATTGCAGGAGATCAAAAATGATTTATGCGGAAAGCCAAGTAATATCGCTGACTACCATCAGGAATGGGCCAATCAAATAAAAGATAAATACGGTACGATTTCCAGCGAGGAACAAGCAGAAGATATATTACAACAGGAACTCGGCTTGAAATTCAAGCGGGTACTGGAAGATGCCGGGGTATTTAAAGAAAAAGCTGCGTTTGACAGGTTTATTGCGGCATTGGATACGTGAATCATTCATATAAAAACCGGACGGACTGCTGATAAAATGCAGTCCGTTTTTTATACTGGATTAAATAATTCAATCAAAAGTAAGGATATAGCTCCAAGCACCGTGGCATTATCATAAAGATTCGTCGCCTCAACCTGTGTTTCCTTTGCTTTCCCTGTCAAGGCACGCTGATGAATCGTTTGTTTAATAACAGGAAGCATTATTTCCCGGCTGTTCATAACGCCTCCGCCCAGAATAATTTTATCCGGATTCAGAATATGAATTAAATTGGTCAAGCCAATGCCGATAATTTCCGCAATTTCTTGAAAAACCTCGATATATTCTTGCTCGCCTGCTATCGCACGTTCATAGATAGTTTCCGCTGTATCTGCATCCTGGGAAGCACCTTTTATTTTTTTATGCGCATACGCAACAATTGCTGATCCGGTCGCAAAAGTCTGTAAGCATCCTCTATTCCCGCAGGTACAGCGTTCTCCATGAAGATCGATGATCATATGACCCAGTTCGCCGGCAATATCCTGTGCTCCATGATATAATTTCCCATTGATAACGATACCCGCACCTACACCGCGTCCAAGATTAACAGCTACCATGCTTTCCACATTCGCATGACCGCCAAACCAGGATTCTCCTAAAGCCATGGCACGGCCGTCATTTTCCACTTTGACGTTCAGATTGAATGCTTCCTCCAGCTCTGCTTTTATTTGAATATTTTTCAGCTCCAGGTTCGGCGCAAATAAAGCGATGCCTGTTTCAACTTCGACTACCCCATGCATGGCTACACCGATGCCGATAATTTTATCGTCTTCAACAGAGGAGGCTTGTAATACGTTGTGAATACCGTCTTTTAGCATCGTCATAAAGGCTTGATTGGTTATCGGCTTTTGAATGATGGCAGATGACTGCTCCAAAATTTCTCCGGATAAATTAGAAAGGATGCATCGGATTGTTTCTGGTCCTGCATCTACTCCAATGACGTAAAACGCACTGCTGTTCACATAAAGCAAGGTTGGTTTTCTTCCGCCTTGCGAAGCTCCCAATTCTTTTTCGATCACCAGCCCTTCCTCTATTAATTCTTTGACAATGCTGCTGACGGTCGGCGGGGTGAGTTTTGTTTCTTTCGCTATTTGTGCTCTTGATATCGGTTCAAAGGTACGAATTTTATTTAAAACAAGTGATTTGTTGACCGATTTCATTAATTGAAAAGTGCCTCGCTGCATCCAGATTCTCCGTTCATCGTTTTAGAAATATCATACCATAGTTAATTTAATTTATTAAGTAAGCTGTCCACATCTATTTGGTTGTACACCTTTCTTCTGGAGTTTCTATACCTTAAAGTTGTGGTGACGAAAAAAACTTGAAAGATACAATGAAACTGTACCCTTCAAGGCTTCCTTCCTACTGTCTTACATCATATAAAAACTTAATCGAATGATTATCCGGATCAATCATTTTCTGGAATGGTTCTTCTTTGACCTCCAGCGGGTTCACTTCATGAATCAAGGCTTTTACATCGATTTTTCCATCCTTCATGTATTGTAAAGCTGCTGTCCATTCAAATCCTGGAAAAGGAGCGGAATAGGACATCCAAGAACCGTATACTTTTAATTCTGCTCTTAGAATTCTTTCAAATACATCTGCTGGGAATGTAATCTCTTTCTTGGCTGTGCCAACATATACAACCTGACCAAGCTTCTCCACTACACTCAATGACTGAACCTGAGTCTGCTGCACCCCTGCTGTTTCGACTACGATTTCCGGTCTTTGATTTTCTTTAAAATAATCATCTAAATCAACTTCTAATGAATTGACGATAACTGTAGCTCCTAACGCTTTCGCCATTTCCAGCTTTGCGTTGTCAATATCTATAACCGTTATCTCTCCTGCACCCTTTGCCTGCAGTGCGAGCAGTGACATCATGCCGATTGTACCTGCTCCAAAAACAACGGCGCTTGCCCCGGCGTGAATATCGACTTTTTCAATTCCATGGATAGCAACAGTTAATGGCTCAATTAACGCCGCTTCCTGGTCTGTAATTTCATCCGGTAAAGTCAGGATATTTTTGGCATTTACCGCAACGTATTCAGCCATTGCCCCCTGCTCTCGGGAACCAATAAAACTATAATTCTCGCAAAGCGCCGGATGGCCGCTCGCACAGCTGGAACACTGTTCACACGGAACTAATGGAGCTACTGCCACGCGGTCTCCTTCATTTAATCCCTGCACTTCGCTTCCTGTTTCCGTAATAACACCTGAAAATTCATGCCCTAAAATGGTCGGGTAATGATGCACCTTCCCATCAAAATAACGGGCTAAATCGGAACCGCAAATTCCCACATAAGCTACTTTCACTAACACTTGATTGGGTTTAATAACTGGTATTTCCATATCCTTTACGGAGAAGTTTGCTTTACTTTCCAGCACTAACGCCTTCATTTCAACGACATCTCCTATCTAAAATTTTCCTCATATTTTCTCTCTTTTAAATTGAACGTACGTAAAAATAATACTGAATACATAAATTCCGCCAATGATTAACAATGGGACTAAATTTTGAAGCTGGAATAATTCTTTCAAAATAAATGTGATTGGTGCTCCGCCTTGGTCCAGAGAAGCAACTTGGCCGCTTGAAATATTTCCTGTATCTGTTGCCAGCTTCGTATGCACGCCTACCATCATATTCGCGATCCAGATAGTGATACTCATGATAAACGCTCCGGAAATAACCGTCCGGAATAAGTTTCCTTTATGGATCCCTACTGCCATTGATACAAAGAATCCAATGGTAGCCAAGTCACCAAACGGCAGGACTTGGTTGCCAGGAATCAAAATAGCAATAACCAATGTTAATGGAACAAAAATCAGGCTTGCTGCTACTACTTGGGAATTGCCTAATAGTAATGCTGGATCCAGCCCAATATAGTATTGCTGTCCTTGGAAGCGTTTGTCTAATATAGCCTGCGCAGCTTCTGCTATCGGCATTAAACCTTCCATAATAAATTTAACAACTGTCGGCATCAAGACCATAACAGCAGCCATTTGAATACCTAACTGCAGCACGTCAGATACAGGGTAGCCTGCCAAAAATCCAATGACGATACCTAATACAGCGCCAATAATGACTGGCTCGCCGACAACCCCAAAACGCTCTTCAATCTTACTGGAATTAATATTCACTTTTTTTACACCTGGAATTTTATCGATAATGGCATCAATGACCACTGCAAATGGAGCGGACCAGGTTCCAGAACCATGCGGAATCGCTATCCCTTCCAAGCCAAAATGCTTATTCACTGTCGGTGCAAACCAATCACCCAGCTTGTAAACAAAGGCAGAGTGAACAACAACACCAATAATTGCAAACCAGAAGTTTCCGGTTGCTGCCAAAATAATGGCTCCTGTAAACGTCATATGCCAGATATTCCAGATATCGACGTTAACCACACGGGTCATTTTCGTTACAAGCATTAGCACGTTGACAAGAATGGCTACAGGAATAGCTACCATAGCAATCGTTGATGACCATGCCATCGGGGAAGCTCCCGGCCAGCCGACATCAACCACGGAAAGGCCTAAATTAAAGCGGTCCGCCATTTCCTGTGCAGCTGGTCCTAAATTATCTGTTAAGAGACCAATGACCAAATTAATCCCGACAAATCCGACACCAATGGTTATCCCGGAACGAAGGGATTTTCCAATGCCTTGTTTTAAACAAATTCCCAATATAAAAATAACTAATGGAAGCATTACGGTCGGCCCAAGATCTAATATATATTGTAAGATTTGCATGGACGGAATTTCCTCCTTTTAATAAAGAGATTGCTCTACTGCAGAACCTCTAAAATTTCTTTTTTTGTTTTGTCTAACCCTACTCCTGAGATAAATGCCAATCCATGAATAACCGGAACACCGTAATCCTTGTCCACCTTAGCTGTGGTTACAATCAAATCTGTACCGCTGACTTTCGACCCTAATTCACTTACACGGCATTGTGATACATCTGCATCAATGTTATTTTCCTTTAATAAAGCTCTGATTTTATTTGCTGCCACCGTTGACGTTGCTACTGCTCCACCACATGCTACTAATACTTTTTTCATTTTAAATTCCTCCAATTTTGGTTAAATAATATTTTTATTTATAAATCTAAATTTGATTCCAGTAATTGATACGCTTCCTCTACTGTTTGAAGCTGTAATAGCTGATCTAAAAATGCTTGCTGCTGCACCAGCTCCACTATTTTTTGCAATACTTGAATATGTTCTTCTCCATCAGAGCACCCAAGCAGAAAGACGACTTTCACTTCAATTTCGTCAGAGTCGCTCCCCATAATCCGAAAAGAAACGGGCTCCTTCAGCGTCATTAAACCGATTTTACTTTCATTTACATAACTTGCATCTGTGTGTGGAAGTGCTACTCCGATTACGCCTGTCGGAACACCAGTCGGGAATTCTTTTTCCCTTGCTTTTAATCCCTCGACATATTCACTGTTGGCATAACCCTTCGTAATCATAACGCTTCCAATCTCTTCAAAAATGGCAGCTGTTGAATCTGCGCTGCTATTTAAAAGAATCAAACCTTTATCAAGATAATTATTCATCTTTATAACTCCTCTCCGCTTCAACGGTATAGACTTTCGTTTGCAGTGATTTGATGGTTTCTACTGCTTCTGCATCAGATGTTGTGTCTGTGATTAAAATATCGACTTCATCAATGGCAGCTACTTGGTTCATCGAAGTAGAATGGAATTTGGAGAAATCAGCCATCATAATTTTTAGCTGGCTATGTTTCATCATCAACCGGGATACTTCCGACTCTCCCATATGCATATTGGTATAGCCTGCCTGCAAATCTAAACCGCCTATTCCAAAAAATCCTTTATCTACAAAAAGCTTTTCAATCCCACGATAAGCAATTGGTCCAAATAAAGAGTTTTCATTTTTCCTTACATTCCCGCCGATAATAATGACATCAAAATGAGAATAATCGATGAGCTCCTGTGCAATCGGCAACGAATTGGTAATAATCGTTAAATCTTTCTTGTTATTTATTTCTCTGGAGAAGTATAAAGCGGTTGTTCCATAGTCTATATAAATGGTATCCCCGTCTTCCACGAGTTCAGCAGCTTTTTTAGCAATAGCCTTCTTTTCCTCTTCATTCACTGTTTTTCTCGTTACATACTTTGTCTCCAGATTGGCTTTATTAAGTATCGCTCCCCCATGAACCTTCCGAACAATGCCTTCCTGTTCCATTTCATAGAGATCTTTGCGGATGGTTTCCCGAGTTACTCCTAAATCATTACTTAAATCTGCAATTCTCACGCTTTTATTTGTTTGCAGATACTGCATGATAATTTCTTGACGATCTTGTGAGAGCATCTAAACACCTCCTAAAGGATAACTTGCAAACGCTTTAAATTGATTATAAGACATAAAACAAAATAATGCAAACATATTTTTATTATTTTTTTGCTTTATTTAAATTTTTCTTTGCTTTTTTTTGCTTTAGGATTTATGATAAATCTATCGAACATGAAAATGAGGTGATAGTTTGTTGCATGTTGTTTGTCCGAACCCCGCATTAGATCGAACAATTTTTTTAGAGAAATTTGATGTTAACGGTGTCAGCAGGTCACATCAGGCGAAGGAGCTATTAGGAGGAAAAGGGTTTAATGTGATTCGTTCTTTTTCTTTTCAAAATCCAAACAGCGCTTTCACAGCACACGCTTTTTTAGGCGGATATATTGGCAAACATTTGCAAAGCTTGGCAAATGACCAGCATATCTCTACGACAGTAACACCTATTAAAGAAAATACGCGTATCTGTTCCATTATTGTAGATAACGAAAAAGGGCACGCACATTTAATTAATGAAAAAGGACCGGTTATCTCCACATCTGAAAAACAGGCATTTGAGGATACCTTACTGGATTCGGTAAAACCGGAAGATTATGTTGTCTTTTCCGGATCGCTGCCAGATGGATTACCCTCATCATTTTATCGGGATTTAATTATTTCTTTGCAGGATAAAGGAGCAAAATGCGTGATAGACAGCAGCGGGGAAGCTCTATCCAAAAGCATCGAAGCGAAGCCATGGCTGCTAAAAGTCAATGAATCGGAATATTTAGAGTTAAAAAACAAAACAGCGGAAACAACGGAAGAAATCATTACCCTCTTAAAGAATGATACAGCACTGGAAAATATTATTATTACATTGGGAGGAGATGGCTCCATTGCAAAAATTCACAGAAAATGCTATCGCATTACTTTGCCAAACATCACAGCAAAAAATGCAACGGCCTCCGGTGATATTTTTCTAGGAAAATTGTTAGAAGCGTTTCAATCGAATAAAGTAATCCAGACTGCTCTCATAGAGGCAAGCAGTTTTGCTGCTTCAAACTGCTTATATTGGTACCCGCATATTGATATAAACGATGTAAATGCAATAAAAGAACAGATTACATTGGAAGAACTATAAACTAATGAGGAGAGATTTCAATGACTTTATACTCTACAACACCAATGCTAAATAAAGCAAAAAAGGAAGGCTATGGCATTGTCGCATTTAACGTCCATTCCTTTGACAGTATTTTCTGGGTAGTGGAAGGAGCAGCGCAATTATATTCCCCTGTTATTTTGCAGACAACGATGGGAACGGTCAAATCCTTAGGCGCAAAAAATATTGTCGAAGCGGCAACTGCTGCATCAAACTATTTTGATGTTCCTGTCGGCTTACATCTGGACCATTGCACAGACTATGAGCTGATCAAGCAATGCGTCCGTGCAGGCTATACTTCTGTTATGATCGATGCCTCGATGCATTCATTTGACGAAAATGTAACGCGAACCAAAGAAGTAGTGGATTTAGCAAAATCATTACATGTCAACATTGAAGCAGAGCTCGGCAAAGTAGGCGGCGTAGAAGACGATATCGTGGTAGACGAGAAAGATGCTCAAAAAGCAGTGCCTGAAGAATGTGTTGCCTTTGTAGAACAAACTGGCGTACCGACACTCGCTCCAGCCATCGGTACAGCACACGGAATCTATAAAGGGGATCCGGATATTGATTTTGACCGTATCCAAAAAATTGCTGAGATTGTCGACGTTCCTCTTGTATTACATGGCGGTTCCGCTGTGCCTGATAAAGATGTCCGTCAATGTGTCTCACTCGGTATGGCAAAGGTAAATGTTTCTACCGAATTAAAAAACGCTTATTCCCAAGCAATTGCTGATCATTTTAAAGAATATCCAGACCAATTAGACCCAAGACAATATTTACAAAAAGCAAAAGATGCGGCAATAGAAATGGTTGCTTCTAAAATCAAAATGGTTGGCAGTGAAGGGAAACTGGTAAAACCGTTTGTTTGATTGAGCTGCCGTATTTTCTTTCAATTGTTCTCAACGCTTCATGATGAAAAGAACCCTTCGAGATACAGTTTTTCATGATGTATTTCGAAGGGCCCTTTTTCATTTTATAAATGTTTTTATTTTATCCTCTACCTTATCTACATTTTCGTCAAAACTCCACTTCTCTTTATCGATTTTTCAAAAAGTAGTTAAAACCTTTCCCGGCTTTAAAGTGCATTTCAATCATTTTTAATAACCCATTGACATTTTTTCCAAAGAGGCATACACTAAAAAATCATAACAAACTAAATTGATAGGAATTAGAGGTGTTTTTAAATGTCTACATTGGCACAACCGGTTTCTGATCAACCAGCAAAAGTGGAAGATGCGCCAAAATTAAATCCTCCACAGAAAAAACTGGTTGCTGGCGGAATCATTGTTACATTTATTTTGACGATTTATTTAGCAGCCACACAGCATGTCGTTCAGCCATTGTTGTTATTGATTGGATTACTGCTTGGATATACATTGTTTCATGCACGTTTCGGTTTTACTTCAGCCTTCCGGAGACTAGCTTCAGTAGGGAATGGCCAGTCTCTGCGGGCGCATATGTTCATGCTGGCTATTGCATGTACATTATTTGCACCTATTTTAGCATTCGGGTTTTCCTTTTTTGGAGGAACACCTGCCGGTAATATTTCACCGATCGGCATTAGCCTGATTGTCGGGGCATTTATGTTCGGCATCGGCATGCAGCTTGGCGGCGGCTGTGCTTCTGGCACACTTTACGCAGTCGGCGGCGGCCGGACTGTTATGTTTATTACCCTGTTATTTTTTATTGTCGGCTCAACTATTGGTGCAGCCCATTCCACATTCTGGATGGACGATTTACCAGCTGCAGAACCTTTTTCTCTGGCAACCTCAACAGGGCTTGGTTACGGCGGAGCATGGGTTGTTTCTTTATTGATTTTTGCCATCATTGCCGGGATAACTATTCTGATTGAGAAAAAACGCAAGCCTCCTAAAATGGCGGCACTCCCTTCCGAAAAGGGATGGAAACGAATTTTCCGGGGTTCCTGGCCTCTTTTCGCAGCGGGTGCTGCACTAGCTGTTTTGAACGCTCTTACGCTGCTCACTCGTGACAGCCCATGGGGCGTGACAGCTGCATTTACACTATGGGGTTCAAAAGCAGCAGGAGCACTTGGCTTTAATGTGGAAAGCTGGGGCTACTGGGCCGGAAATACAGAAGCTCTCCATGCTTCTATTTTCGCAGATACAACAACCGCTCTTAATTTCGGTGTCATCTTAGGAGCTTTCATCGCTTCCGCAGCAGGAGGCCTATTCAAATTTACAAGAGTTACAAAAGGAAATACTGCCGCTTCCATTATTGGCGGTCTTCTGATGGGTTATGGCGCGCGCCTTGCATTCGGCTGTAACGTCGGCGCTTATTTCAGCGGCATTGCTTCCTTTAGTGCACATGGTTACATTTGGGGAGTAATGGCTCTTGCAGGTACCTTCCTTGCTTTATATTTGCGCCCGCTATTCGGTCTTTCTGTGCCAAAACCACGCGATTCATTTTGCTGACAAAAACACGGCGATACAGGCAGCTTCCTAAAGTTATTTTCAGCAAATGAATCCAGCAAACTTGATAAGAGGCAGGGAGCTCTCTTCCTTGTTGTTAATAGAAAAAACACGGATTTCCCCCGTGTTTTTTCTATTTCAAGTATTGTTTGACGTCTTCTATGGTTTTCAATTCATCTATGTGATCCACTATTGCTTCCAGTGTGTTTATTTCCTGTTCGTATATCTTTTTCTTTATATCTTCTGAAGGTGGAGCTACAAACTTTGTGATTAATCGAATTGTGGTATTGGCTAATGCTTCTGCTTTTGCTTCTGCTTTTCCTTCTGCTCTGCCTTCTTCCTTTCCTTCATTCCGAAAAATCTCTGCTAATGTCATTGTCAATTCGCTCCCTTCTTGATAAGTGTTTCCTATATGGTCGATTATATCATAAAATTGTTTTTTGGTAAGATGCCGCTGGACACGGAAAATATAATAAAACAACGTCTTCAGGTACGCTATTGCCCTTGTTTGATTCTGCAGCTGCCGCAGGAAATCGACTGCCTGATAGATGGTATTTACCACGGCGTGGATATCCTTTTTGCGGATATCCCGAAACACCATCAGAATAATTCGCAGGAACACATTCAATTGGACATTTTCGTCTTTATAACCAGATACATCGTATAGAAAAAATTCATAATCAGGGACATATTTCTGCAGATCGGGCGGGAAATCCTTATACCCTTCCAGCAGATGTTGAAAGGAAGTACCGGCATACCAATCCGTATCGCCATGATACAGCACAATCGGCATAATGATGGGCAGCTTATTGTCTTCTTTATTATCCCGTTTGATTTCCCATATCTCCACCATATATCGCAGTAACTGTAGAGCAGTATAGTAATCATGATAGCTTTTATGCTCGAATAGAAAATAGACGTAGGCTGGTTTTTGGTGAATTTTTGTCTGGAATAGCAAATCGGAGAAATATTCTTGAAGGTCGTGACTGATAAAACGAAACTTCTTTCTGTGGGGTTTTCGCTCTTCTCCCACAGAATGTTAGTTGAGTGATTCAGGGAGTTAGCGTCCGTTATCCCCCGCTTAAATGAATTTATTTTCACTCTCTATTTCGAGGCGGGGGTTTTACGGACGGTTCTCCGTGGCGAAGCTGTCTTTTTGAGGCTGAATAGATGCTACATCAATGGTTTCGTGCACAGAGGGCGGTAAAAAATAGGTAATAAAATCCTTAGCAACATCCACATTAGAAAATGTTTCTTTAAAAATTCTATCATGCGGGTTTTGAATCTGCAAAGTGATCAAGTCCTTTCATTGGTATCATTGAATGACTGAATCGAAAATAAGTTCTGAATTATATTAACACAGCCCTCCAAAAGAAACAAATGTTCTAAATTCCTTTTTTAGTTCAGAAAACTCGCTATTTCTTTAACTTTTTTTTAACGACAGCTATTGAAATATCCAATTAAAAATCAAAACCCCTGTATATTTTTCAAATTTAATCCCAAACTAAGTATCGTTGTTGATTCACATTCTAAATGGATAGGGATGATAATTAATGATGAATAATAAAAAAGGAATGACCACGTCACTGATCGCTGCAGGTGTAGCAGGTGCGGCAGCCTATGGTATAAGCATGGGAATGCAAAATGGTTCCTTTCAAAACATGTCACAAAAGCTTTCCAATTCCATGAATAGCTCCACCATGCAGGATATTGCTAAACCGCTTCAGGATATGCTTGCAAGCGGCGGCCAAGCAATGAATCAAGGTGCTAGCGGAGGACAGAATCAAACACAATCGTCTTAGATGCAAGTGCAGAAGCATTTACTTTTAAGATGACAAAAGGGATGACATCAGCTTCGATGTCATCCCTTATTAAATTGTTATAATTCTCCATCTTCTTCCCATGACTGCAATGCATGCAGAGACTTTTCAATAATCAAACCTTGATCATTATCCAAGGTTGCTACATGATAGCTCTCCTTCAGAGTGACGATTTCTTTTGAATTAGCAGATATGCTGTCCAATATCTTCTGAGCATTATCAGGTGAGACAACATGGTCTTGTTCGGAACTAAAAATAAGTGCAGGACAGGTTATTTTCTCCAGATTTTCCTTTGTTTCTTTTATCAGGCTTTCTAACTCTTTAATTGATTTAACTGGTATTTTTTCATAAGTGATTTCCATAGCATCTGCCTTTTTGATATCTGGTCCATCATCCGCAATAAAACGCTCTTTGAGATTTTCATACATTGCAGGTAATTCCACTGCTGCGTTGACGGTAATTATCCCGGCAAGCGGGTACTTTGCTGCGGTATATAGCGTCAATGTGCCTCCCATAGATAAACCGCAAACAAAAATCTTATCGCATCGTTCTTTAAGCCAGTTATATGCTTCCTCAACAGAATCTATCCAATCTTGGTATGTATATTTTTCCAGATCCTCAGGAGCTGTCCCGTGACCCTTTAACCTCGGTCCACAAACAGTATATCCTGCGTCTGCGAAAGCTTTTCCAATCGGATACATCGCTTGAGGCGTTCCAATAAAACCATGGATTATTAGAACCCCTGCACGATTCCCTTCAAAATAAAACGATTCTGCTCCATTGATAATAGGATACTGATTGCTCATCTATTATTCCTCCTCTTAACGTAAACTTTACTTCTTATTGGAATAATTCAAATCATAACACTATCTTTTGAATTATAACAAATTGATTTCCTGTAATTTGCTTTATCTCATGAAACAGATTATCTAAATAAACTTGGACTTGTACGGTAAATGTATTTTCGTTTTCCATCTTCGCTGTCCCTCACCATCATTTATTATTTCCATCTTATATAGTAAGATAAGCAAGAAGCCATTACTACAATCCATTATAATAAGAAAGAAGGATTTCCTTGAATATAAACCTTCGTAAAGAACAATCAACAGATTATCAAAAAACAGAAGCGCTCATTGAACAAGCTTTCCGAAACGAAGAGATGAGTGATCAACAAGAGCATTTGCTTGTACAACGTATCCGCACGTCCAACGCTTTTATTCCAGAGTTATCTATCATTGCAGTAAATCAACAAAATAACATCCTTGGCCAAATTCTTTTTTCAAAAATAACGGTTGAAAACAACGAAAAAACAACAGCATCGCTGGCTCTTGCACCCGTCTCTGTTCATCCAGACTATCAAAAGCAAGGGATTGGGTCTATGTTGATAAAAGAAGGATTAGAAAAGGTAAAGGCAGCTGGATATCCCTCTGTGATTGTACTTGGTCATGCCGATTATTATTCCCGCTTCGGCTTTAAACCAGCTAGTCTATGGGGAATTCAAGCTCCATTCGATGTTCCAGATGGAGCATTTATGGCTTTGGAGTTAACACCGGGTGCGTTAAAGGATGCCAGTGGTGTGGTTCACTATTCGGAAGCATTTTCTGAATAGTATACTGCTTTACCGGCTTACCGATAAAGTGAAGCTTCCTTCAGTAGGGGTTTTCTTTCATTCCCCACTGAATTTGAAAGGAACAAACCGGGCCGTTACTGGTTGTTGGATCTTCCACTCAGAAATATAATTTTTTACTCATTTCTTGAAATGGGAGTCTTGCAACCAGTTACCCTGCGACAAATTGGAACGCATATTGTCGGGAAACAGCTGATTTCAATTGGTATCCTTAAAATGAGAAGAGGAGGTTATCACATGAATACGCTTGATTCCATGAATGCTGCTATCGAATATATAGAGGAGCATTTAGATAAAAAAATCAATTACCAGCATGCGGCTCAAATCGCCTGTTTTTCGGAACATCATTTCAAACGAATGTTTTCTTTTCTTGCCGGTATCCCTTTATCCGAGTACGTACGCAGGCGTCGACTAACATTGGCAGCATTAGAACTGCAGGAGAATAACATGAAGGTAATTGATATAGCATTGAAATATGGTTACCAGTCCCCTGATTCGTTCTCCAGAGCCTTTCAGGAATTGCACCATACCTTGCCTAGTACAGTAAAGCAGACAGGAGTTTCTCTTAAAGCTTATCCACCGATTTCCTTCCAAATTTCTATTAAAGGAGATGTTGAGATGAAATATCGTTTTGTCGAAAAAGATGCTTTTCACATTGTAGGGCATAAGGAAGTCATGTATCCAGAGGATGGAGATTTTAACCCTACTCTTTGGAATACACTTACCGATGCAGATTATGCAAAACTTGGAACACTTGAGAGAGAAGATCCGAATTTAAGCGGCATACTAAATATCACCGTCAATACCTGCCACGGTCCAGAGCAGAGCGAAGAAGCCTTGGAATACTATATTGCTGTTGTAACAAATCAAACTGCTCCAGATCATCTCGCTGCGTTAGAAATACCTAAACAACAATGGGCTGTTTTTGATGCGGAGGGTGAGATGCCTCATGCCTTAACAAGCACTTGGAGTAGAATTTACACAGACTGGTTTCCAACATCGGGATATGAACTTGCAGAAGCTCCCGAGATTGTAAAAAGCATCCATGATATGAAAACGGAGATTTGGATTCCTGTACAAAAAAGTAAATTCGCTTTTATTTTTTAAAATAGCCGTTAGCTGTGATTTTTTATCGTACTGCAGCTAATGGCTATTTTAAAAACCTCACAAAGTCAAATAGCCTACTCTGCAAGGTTCTATATAAATAATGACATACTCTACTCCTTCAATACCTGCTTCGTAAAATCAATATCATCTGTAAAAATCCCATCCACTCCATACATCATGACACGCTGCTGTTCAACAAGCTGCGTACGCTCATCCGTAAAAAACACATGAACTTCCTTCCCCTGCTGATGAAGCGTATCAACAACACATTTCGTCACATTTCTTGATTCGATTCCAATTACATCTGCGTCTGCTTCAAGCCCATCCTCTAAATCAAATTTATCTGTGCCATATAACAGCGTCGAACGGATTTCCGGTGCGAATTCCTGCAATTTTTTCAAGCTCTCCTTAGAAAAGGATTGAAAGCTCACATATTTTGGATCCAGCAAATCATTTTCCTGAAGCAGATTGATTAACGGTTCTTCCATTTTTGTTTCCCCATCAACCAGACGTGTCTCAATATAATAATGCTCTTCCTGTTTAAATGCCGTAACGATTTCTTCTAATGTCGGGACGGGCTCTTTATAGGTTTTCTGCCCGAATACGGCTACGGTATCGAATTGCTTGATTTCGTTCAACGTAAATTCTTCTGGGACGCCTGCTCCTGTTGTTGTACGATCTAAGGTCGTGTCATGAAGTGCGATTAATTCATGATCTTTGGTCATCCGTAAATCAATCTCTATTGAGTCTGCATCAGCCTCCGAAGCAATTTCGTAAGCAGTCAGCGTATGTTCATTAAAGAAATTATTCGCACCACGATGGGCAATCACCTCTAAATCAGTTAAAACTGCTTCAGGCCTTCCTGCTGCACTTGCATATAATGTCTCCGCACCATATGTTTCCGAATCCTTAAGTACCTGCGGCTTTGCTTCAAAAAAACCAGATATTATAAAGACGGCAATTACCAAAGTAAGTAAGATACTACGCCATGGCATAGCGCTCACACCGATAAAAGATGGCACGATCCGGATAATCTGTCACAATGGCTTTTACTTTCACGTCCAGTAATTGCTTCAGCGTATCCTTATCATTGACAGTCCACACACGCAGCAGTCTCTTCCATTTACTCCAATGATAAATATGCTTTAAAAATGTATCCGCCTCAACATGCAGTGCCTCTAAACCCAAAATATCAATATAATCCTCCGGGTGGGAAATCGGCTGGTTAATAATCCATGCCAGCCGGGCATCCCTGTCATAATGACGTAAACGAATCAGTGTAGGCAGATGAAAGCTGGAGTAAATGACACGATTCTTTACATCCGGATATTTAGCAACATAGTCTAGCAGCTTTTCTTCGATATTTTCATATAAATTTTTACACGTTTTTAATTCAATATTCAATGCAACATCTGGATATGGACTAACCAGCTGAAGGACTTCTGCTAAGGAGGGAACCTTTTCTTCCTCCCAGCTCTTATCATAAGTCTGGAATGAGGATAGATAGGCTGGATTCCAATGTAATTCCCGAATTTCTGAAAAGGTATATTCTGCTATGGATCCAATTCCATTCGTTGTCCGATTTAGTGTAGCATCATGCATTACCGCAAATTCACCGTCCTTTGTCATGTGCACATCTATTTCCAAACCATCCACTCCAGCTTCCAGTGCTTTTTCAAAACTTAGCAGCGTATTCTCCGGATATAATCCCATCATGCCGCGATGTCCATATACTTTTGTCAAGAAAATCCCTCCTGAAAATTGAGTTGTTATCATGAAGTATCCTTTTGTTCAGCGGAGGTTCCCTGCTTCTGTTCAGCCCAAAACCTCCGCTGAATGAACCTCTTACTTACATCGTGCTTTCCTCTGTTACTTATTACTCTCCACGAGCTTTATTTGCTGTTTCAATGGCTGCATTCAATTGTTCGATTGCTGTCTGATACGTGGTATCTACATCTCCGCCATTAAATACGCTCTCCAATGCCGTTTCAATAATCTTACGTTCTTCCGGTATCATATCCATGACAGCCCCCTGTGTTGCATAAGATGGGTTGGTTGCTTGCAGCTGTTCCACTGTCACCTTTAATTGTGGGTTTTCTTCATGCATTTCTACAGCCAGCTCCTCTTCATAAGCTGCCGGATTAATGGCAAAATAGCCTGTATCTGTATGCCACTGTGCCTGAATTTCAGGCGATTGCAGGTACTTCATAAAATCCCACGCTGCTTTTTGCTCTGCTTCCTCCTTGCCCTCACTCATCCAAAGACTTGCTCCACCGATAACCACACCTTCCCGTTCCACATTTTCCGGATGCGGTAAAAACGCGACGCCTACCTCAAATGGTGCATTATCGATTAAATCACGAGAATTAGCAGAGGATTGCAAAAACATCGATACATCTTCTGCTAAGAATCCAGCCAGCATATTATCGCCATTGGTGCCATAGTTTGCAAATGTTCCATCTGTATTCATCCGCTCTACCCATTCAAAGATTGATTTTCCTTGTTCTTCGGTAAAGCCGATTTCTGTTGCTACTCCTGAACGTCCATTATCTTCATTCAATAATAATGCTCCTTGGTTTGCCAATAATTGTTCAAATAACCAGCCATACGCCTGAAGCGCAAAACCTTTCATCTCAGGATTTGATTCGACAATAGCTTTACTAGCTGCTTCTACCTCTTCAAATGTCTGAGGCGGATTTTCCGGGTCTAAACCAGCTTCCTCAAAAGCATCTTTATTATAAAACATCACCGGCGTCGAAGAATTAAATGGCATCGAATAGAATTGATCGTCTATTTTATAATAGTTAACGATATTCTCTTCTAAATGCCCCATATCATAGCCGTCCTCATCAATAAACTTTTGAATCGGCTCAATATGACCGCTGTTTACCATCGACATCGTGCCTATCTCAAATACTTGAATCATCGTCGGCGCACTATCTGTCCCAGCTACACTATGAAACTTCGTTAATGCCTCATCATAGGTTCCCTGAAACTCCGCCCGGACCTCTACCTCATCCTGCGATTCATTGTAGGATGCGACAATTTTGTCCAACGCTTCTTGTGAAGCACCTCCCATTGCATGCCAAAAGGTGACGATTTGCTTGCCATCTTCTGTTTCTGTTGCTTCACTAGACCCTTCTGCATCATTGGAACCGCAGGCTGCCATAAAAATAGTCATACTCAAAACGACGAATAACAACATTTTCTTCAAAAAAACGACTCCTTTTTCACATTCTTTTTTATTTTAGCGCTCCCTCTGTTAAACCACGCTGCAACTTCTTCTGTCCTAAAAATAATAAAATCAATGTTGGAATAATGACAATGACCGCTCCCGCCATAATCACTCCCCAATCGTTCATCTGCTCTTGTGATTGTAATTGGCGCAGACCAATCTGTACGGTTCTGACATTATCATTGGTTGTAGCTAACAGCGGCCACAGATACATATTCCAGGACGTTAAAAAGCCATACACGCCTAAGGTGATCAGGCTTGTTTTCGCTACCGGCAGGACCACTTTCAAATAAAACTTCACATCTCCCATACCGGCAATCTGACTTGCTTCGCGCAGTTCCTTAGGAATTTGTTTGAAATTCTGCCGTAACAAGAATGTTCCAAAAGCCATCGCAAAGAATGGAATCGTCAGTCCGGTATATTGATCAATCCAGCCAAGGTCGCGAATCGTATGGAAGTTTGGAATAATCGAAGCTTCAAATGGCACCATCATCGTTGCGATAAAAAGATAAAACAAGAAATCCCGGCCTTTAAATTCTAAAAAAACAAAGGCGTACGCTGCTAAGCTGGCTAAAATCAGCTGGCCAATCATGATGGCAATCGAAACTAAAAAGCTGTTGATGACATAATGCAGCAGCGGAAATTGTTCAAATGCCCGACGATAGTTATCGAGTGAAAAAGCAGAAGGCAAGCTTCCCGTCATAATATCCTGATTTGTCATAAAGCTCATGACAACAGCCATCATCGTCGGTGTGAAAACAAGAAATGCTGCAGCAATCAATAAAAGATAGGTTACAATTTTTCGTCCGAAAGGAATTCTCATTGATAATGAACCTTCCTTTCTCCCAATTTAAATTGGATGATTGTCATTAATAGAATGATAATAAACAAAATGATTGCCTGCGCACTCGCCGAGCCAAATTGATAGTTAGTAAAGGCTTCCCGGTAAATCGAGTAGACCATTAAATTGGTTGCATTTTGCGGACCGCCCTGCGTTAAAATATCCACCTGCCCAAACGTTTGAAAGGCATTGATAATTGTTACCGTCACAACAAAGAACAGGGTTGGTGACAGCATGGGAATCGTAATCCTTCTTAATTTATAAAAATACCCTGCACCATCCACATCCGCACTTTCATAAAGATATTTATCAATCGATTGTAATCCGCCCAGCAATATCAAAAAGGTAAAACCGATATTCATCCATATGGTTGTCACAGCTACCGCAATCAGTGCCCAGGAAGGGTCTGTCAGCCAGCCAACCTTCTCCAGCCCAAAGGTGTCCATGATAATATTTAAAAAGCCGATTGTCGGATGAAATAAGTACAGCCAGAATACAGATGCCGCGGCTACGGAGATTCCCATGGTAGAGGAAAATATCGTCCGAAAGAAGCCAATCCCTTTTAATTTTTCATTTGCAATAATAGCTAGAAATAAACTGATCACAATGGTCAGCGGCACTGTATAAAGAACAAATAGAAACGTCGATTTGATGCTTTGCTGAAAAATAGTTGATTGAAATAATGTCACGAAGTTATCCCATCCTACAAATACCGTTGTGGCCCCGCTCGCATCAGTAAGGAAAAAGCTTAAATAAATTGTCCGGAGCAAAGGATAGAATAAAAATACAGAAAAAAGAGCAATGGATGGCAATAGAAATAGGATACCTTTGATAAATTGCTTGTAACGCTGTTTCCGCTTCGTCCGCACAAATAAAGCTTGGTCCTCTTGTGTAATGACCGCAGTCATATTCGTCATATCGCCTGAACCTCCCCATGCCCGCTGAAGGAAGCTGGACGAATTAATGCTTCCGTCTGTGCATCAAAAAAACTCAGGTGCTCTGTCGATATATACACCTCCAGCTGGTTACCTGCTGTGATATCCCATTGCCCCGGCCATTTTGCTGTCCATAATTCGCCGCCGACATCCAAAGCGAGCGATGTCTCATTCCCTAACTGCTCTACATGAATCACTTCTAAAGAATGCGTTGCTTCCTGATGGATTGCCGGCTGGATATGCTCCGGTCTTATTCCTGCGATGATGTTTTTATGTACCTGAAACGCCTTCTGCATCCTGACATCTGCCGAAAAGGACAGTGTCTTGTTCACAAGAAAATTCGAGACATCCTTTATTTCCGTTTTTCCCATATTCATTTTGGGAGAACCGATAAAAGAAGCGACAAATAAATTGGCCGGTTCATTATATAATGTAATTGGTTTACCTACCTGTTGGATTTCTCCATCATTTAAAACCATAATCCGGTCTCCCATCGTCATCGCTTCGACCTGATCATGTGTTACATAAATCAAGGTTAAGCCTAATTGCTTCTGCAGCCTTCTAATTTCCACACGCATCTGCGCACGCAATTTAGCGTCTAAATTAGATAGCGGCTCATCCATTAAACAAAGCGGCGCTTCACTGACAACCGACCTGGCCAAAGCAACTCGCTGTCGCTGTCCTCCTGAAAGCTGACGCGGCTTCCTGTCTAAAAGCTCCGATAATCCCATCATTTCTGCTGTTTCCTTCAGCCTTTTCTGCTGTTCCGCTTTAGAAACCTTTTTCGCCTTCAAACCAAACAGGATATTTTGTTCGACCGATAAATGCGGATATAAAGCATAATTTTGAAAAACCATCGAAAGATTTCTGTCTTTCGGCTGCAGGTGATTGACTACTTTTTCATTCATTTTCAATACGCCGTCTGTAATATCCTCCAGTCCGGCAATCATCCGCAGCAAGGTACTTTTCCCAGATCCGGAGGGCCCTACCAATACAAAGAATTCCCCCTTCTCGATTGTTAAGTTGATTTGCTCTAATATGTTATTTCCCGCATGATACGACTTCGTGATATCTTTTAACTCGATATAACTCATTCTTTTCCTCCCTTCATTCAAGTACATTAAAACATATCTTTTTCATGAAATCGGGAAATTTACCAAACCAATACCAATACTTCATTTTTCATTAAAGGAACTTACAATAGCTTAATAAAACGAACCTCCTTTGACGGAAGTTTCACTGAAAATAGTTCATGATAAAGTAAAGCTTATCCCAGCCTCTAAACCGCTAAATCCAGTAATATCCAAAACAAACCAAATTTCATAATGAACATCCAAAAAAAGCAAATAAAACCTACTTCAAGCGCAGGATAATAGTCTAATTCTTTATTTTTTATCCAATTTGCTTTGACTTTGACTGTTTAATTCGGTACGCTAATTTTACAAATAAATAGATTGGGGCAAATTTCATAATGAAAAAAAGAATTTTTAGAATTACCGGATTATTATTTTTATTTATTGCTATAGCTGGACTAATGGCTTGCGGGAACGAAGAAACAGTAACACTTCAAGGGGAACAAATGGGAATGACCATGGAAGTAACCATGGATGCAAAAGATGATGAAATGACAAAACAAACGGTTAAAGCTAACATTCCTTATTCTATGGTAGGTGCCGCTTCACAGGAAGAAGCAGAATCGATGGATGAGCTTTTCCGTTCAGAATTTGAACCATTTGAGGATATCGATGGCATCGAATTTGATTTGGATTATGGTGAAGAAGAATTAACTCAAACAATTTCTGTTGATTTAACTGTTGCCGATATTGAAGAAATCAACAGTATTCCTGGCGCTAGTTTCCCAGACACTGGAGACGATGAGTATATTAGTCTGGAAGAAACAGTGAGCGATTTTGAAGAGCAAGGATTTGAAGTAGTAGAAGAATAGTTTGAGAGTAAAACCGTACCCGGAGGTACGGTTTTCGTTTGACTTTAATCGTTTAATTCGGTACGATGGCAACTGTATTAAAAAATGGATAGGAGCAATGACACAGATGAAAAAGAAAAATTTCAGAATTACTGGACTATTAGTTTTATTGATTGCTATTTTTGGATTGGCAGCATGCGGATCTAACGAAACGGTAACGCTTCAAGGAGAAGAAATGGGGCAGCAGCAGGAAATTACATTAGAGGCAAAGGGCGATGAAGTTCAATCCATGGCAGCTGAAATGACCATACCATATGCCTTAATCGGAGTCGAGTCAAAGGAAGAAGCAGAGTCTATGGATGAGATGCTTCAATCCGAATTTGAGGATGCAAATGAAGCAGATGGTGTAGAGGTTGAACTTACTTATGAAGAAGAAGAAATTGTGGTAGCCATCAATATCGATCTGACAACAGCTGGCCCAGAAGAACTGAACACGCTTGGCTTCGGTATCGATGAAGATGCTTTTGATGAGGAAGATTTAAGCTTAGAAAAAATGGTCAGCGAATTGGAAGATAACGGTTTAGAAGTAGTAGAAGAAGAATAGGAAGAAAGTAAAGCCGTATCTGAGCGCAGATACGGCTTTATTTTTATCTTTCCACTATTTTTACTAGTCTATTATTCACGAATTTCGATTTTGACTTTCCTATTCTAATTCGATACGATTAGCTTAATTACTCAACTTTCGCACCTAAGAATAAGCAAATATATCTTATATTCCAAGATGAACATGTTCTTCATTACCATGCTTGCATTTTGGTGAGGTGTTTTCCATGTACAGAATATCCTACTAGCGGAGGAAAAACACGGAGACTCCTATGGGAAAGCGCAATGTTCTTCGGTGGGGCGAGTAATCGCAGTCCCAGTGGGAAGACCCCGCAGAAAAAAGCGAACTTCTTTTTTCTACCCGCAGGGCATAAGT
The DNA here is from genome assembly GCF_000821065.1 of Oceanobacillus oncorhynchi. Taxonomy (GTDB): domain Bacteria; phylum Bacillota; class Bacilli; order Bacillales; family Amphibacillaceae; genus Oceanobacillus; species Oceanobacillus oncorhynchi. Next base: position 1,923,543 of record NZ_CDGG01000001.1, on the reverse strand, counting down.
GCGACTTTGCTTCTGTCTGCGCCTGACGGCTTGCCAATCAGCAAGTCTTCTTTAAAGGAGGCTGAGCGCAAGCCCATGGAAAGCGTAGTGTTTTTCCGCAGCGGTGCTTTACACTTCACCTTCTGTTCTTTGTCAGGGGTGTTATCGAAGGAACGATTGACTCCTGTTTCTATAGAGATAAAGTTACTTTTAATGTGCGAAAGTTGAGTTAATTACATAAGAATAGGAGAAACAAAGATGATACAGAATAATAACTTTAAAATGACCGGTTTTTTCGTCTTGTTGATTTCCTTTCTCACCTTGGCTGCCTGCAGCTCCGAACAGGAAACCGTAACATATAAATTAGAGGAAGACAATAATTCGATCGAAACAACCTTTGTAGCTGATGATGGAGAAATCATTGAACAATCCAGTCAGAGCATCACCTCTTATGATAGTATCCGAGGCATTGAATCAAAAGAGGATGCAGAGGCGCTTCTTGTCCCTTCTGCTGAACCATTACAAGGGATTGAGGGGCTGGAATATAGCCTCGCTTTTGAAGAAGATCATTTCACTGAAACAATTACCATTGATTTCGCCGTGGTAGATATTTCAGAGCTGCCGGGGCTTGATGAACTGCTAGAAAATGAAGAAGGGAATTTAAATTTGGATGATGCGGTAGAAACCTTGGAAGAACAAGGCTTTGAAAAGGTAGATTAATAACTTTAAAAGCAGGCTGTATCGAGATGAATCGAGACAGCCTGCTTTTATTAAATACACAACTATATTTTTCCTGTTACAAAGAAATCACTTTTTCCGTCTATCGTGACATCCTTCAAAATACCCTTTATCACTTCCTCGGTTAATGGTACTTTCCGCAAGAAATGAAGCTTATCAGCATGACAGGTCTTTTCTTCATCATGCGGATTAATCATATAAATGGTATATTCCTCATCTGTAAAACGAAGCATTCCTAACATATCATCGGTATGAAAAAGAACAAAATCACCGTATTTTAACGTACTGTTTTGTTTTCTTTCCGTAATCCACCTTTGACAATGCTTGAAAATATCCTGGTCGATATCCTCCCATGGGAAGAATTTACGGTTATCGGGGTCCTGTTCTCCTGTCACACCAGCTTCATCCCCATAATAAATACAAGGAATTCCCGGAGCAATCAATAAAAAGCTCAGCGCAAGCTTCAGCCTTGCCTTATCCTCTCCAAGAAATGTATAGATTCGTTTCGTATCATGTGTCCCGATATTATTTAAATTATTAAAAAGAATATCTTTGGGATAATTTTCGTGAAGCTGCGTTAATCGCTGACAGAGCTCTTTTGGCGTTTTTTCTAATTGCAGCAGATCTAAGACCGTGTTTCGGAACGGATAGTTCATTACACCATGCAAATGATTTCCCAGGATATATTGCCTGCGTTCGTCATAAGAAATCTTATTTGATGCGTCCTCCCAAACCTCGCCAATCAGCACTTTTTCTGGATATTGTTCCAGCTTATGACGGATGCCGGCAATAAATTCATCCGGGAGCTCATCAGCTACATCTAAACGCCATCCATCTACACCCAGTTTGCTCCATTTATCAATTACACTGCCGTCATCCTGATAAATATAATCTTGAAATTCTTTATTAAACTTATCCACTTCCGGCAGGTCATCAATCCCCCACCACGACGCATACTTATTCGGATAGTCAGTGAATGTAAACCAGGGATAATACGGACTCTCTTGATTTCGGCAGGCTCCCTCATCCTCTCCATACGTACCATCATAGTTGAAATAAATGCTATTTCTTCCTACATGGCTGAATACGCCGTCCAAAATGACATGAATGCCTTCCGCATGCAACTTTTCTATGATTTCTTTAAATAGCTTCTCATCACCGAGCATTGGATCGATTTTCATATAATCTGCCGTATCATAACGGTGATTACTTGCTGCTTGGAAAATGGGATTCAGATATATGGCATTGATTCCTAAATCCTTCAGGTAAGGTATCTTTTGCCGGATTCCTTCTAAATTCCCGCCGTAAAAATCCCAACGGAGAATCTCTCCTTTTTGACCGCGCACATACAGCGGTGTATCACGCGTATCCCCATATAGGAAACTATTCCGCTTTGGCGCATTTACTTGCCCGTCTGGATTGCCATTATAAAAGCGGTCAGGAAAAATCTGATAAAAAACAGCCTCCCGATACCAATCCGGTGTATTTTCTTCTTTTTCAAAGCAGGTCAGCTGGTAAGGAATCACCTCATGCAGATTATGATATAGTTTCCCTTCCCCTTTAACAGATGACGCACCCCAAAAAGCAGACATTTCCTCCCCTTTATCATCCTTCCACTTCACAGCAAAATAGTAAAAATAGAGACCCTTTCCTTCATGAGGCGCATAGCTATAAGAGAAACGATTATCGCCTATACCCTTCATTAAATAAGCTTTTTCATCATGCGCCCCATTTTCTTTTCGAACCATAAATTGTACTTCGCTTCTATGACTTTCATGGACATCCACTTGAAAGGTAATCTTTTCGTTCGGCTGTACCGCTCCAAATGGTTTTTTATAATCGCTTATCCATGAATTATAATAAACATGTGGCATAATACTATCCTTTCTCAGTAACAAATGAATCTTTTGACTCGATTTTCCAAATATCCTCTGCATAACGGCTGACCGTCTCATCAGAGGAGAATCTGCCGGCATTCGCAATATTGATGAGGCTCATTTTCTGCCAGAAGGTTTGATCTCCATAAGCTTTATCAATTTCTTCCTGCGCTTCTACATAAGAATCAAAGTCGCGCAGCAGGAAGTACTCATCATTATATTTTATGAGGGAATCAAAAATTTCACGTCCTTCATAAACAATGTTTGGAATCGTACCATCAATAAATGCATTTAATACACGGCGGATAACGGCATTTTCATCATATAGCCTTTGGGCGGAGTACTCCTGATTCTCATAATATTCATAAACCTCTTTCTCGGTGAGACCGAAGATATAAATATTATCATCGCCGACTGCATCTCTGATTTCAACATTAGCGCCATCCAGCGTCGCAAGTGTAATCGCACCATTCAGCATCAGCTTCATATTACTCGTACCCGAAGCTTCCTTTGATGCAAGGGAAATCTGCTCACTGACGTCTGCTGCGGGGATAATTTTCTCTGCTAGGCTGACATTGTAATTTGGCAGGAAAACAATTTTAATCCGGTCTTTGATATCCGGGTCATTATTAATTAGATTCGCTGTTTCATTAATACATTTAATAATTACTTTGGCATAATGATAGCTTGGCGCTGCCTTTGCCCCGAAAATAAACACACGCTTTTGCATTTCTAAGCTTGGATTTTCTTTTAAATCCTGATACAGCTTAATAATATGCAATAGATTTAACAGCTGACGTTTATAGGCATGCAGTCTTTTAATCTGCACATCAAAAATGGCATCTGCGGAAACCTCAATATCTGTTGTTCCCAAAATATAATCAGCTAATTTTTGTTTATTTATTTTCTTTGCTTCTGCCAGTTTCTCTAAAACGGCCTGATCCGATTGATAGTTCCTCAGTAATTTCAAATCGCCAGAATCCTGTCTCCATGTCTTTCCAATCGTTTCATCTAACACGTTTGACATCGGTTCATTCACAATTTGTGACCATCTGCGCTGTGCAATTCCATTCGTCTTATTATTAAACCGGTCGGGATAAATAATATAGAAATCATGCAGAACAACTGATTTGAGCAAATCAGAATGCAATTTGGCCACACCATTTGTACTATGGCTGCCAATAATAGATAAGTGCGCCATATGTACCTGCCCGTTACGGATAATCCGCGTACGTTCTACTAAATCATGCGGGTGCAGCTCCTGCATCGTCTGCACATAACGTGCATCGATTTCTTCCATAATTTGATACATCCGCGGCAATGTGCGCTGCATTAAATCAATGGACCATTTCTCTAATGCTTCCGCCATAATGGTATGGTTCGTATAACTCATTACTTTTACAGTAATATCCCAGGCCTGTTCCCAGGACAATTCTTCTTCATCAATCAAAATCCGCATCATCTCCGGCACGCATAAAGCAGGATGTGTATCATTGATATGGATAGAAACATATTCGCTGAGCTTGGAAATCGGTTTTTGAAACCACTTTTTATAATGACGGATAATACTTTGGATGCCTGCTGACACAAAGAAATATTCCTGTGTTAAACGGATTAAGCGTCCCTGCTCATTGGAATCATCCGGATAAAGAACAGCTGTTAAATCCTCCAATTCTCTGCGTCCCTGAATACTTTGGTATTTATCCTCTTCCGAATCAGGAATCTCTACTGCCCAGAGCCGTAGTGTGTTGACAACATTATTTTCATAGCCTACCATCCCGGTATCGTAAGGAACGGCCCGGAGAACTCTTTCATTCTCATACACCGGCTTTAATTTCCCATCGTTTGTCTCTGCTAAATAAACATGCCCGCCGACACGGACATCTACCGCTTTACTTTCTCTGCGAACTTCCCAGATATTCCCGCTCTGCAGCCACTCATCCGGAAGCTCTACCTGGTATCCATCTACGAAGCGTTGTTTAAAAAGCCCATAGTCATACCGGATGCCATTTCCGTTACCTGGAAATCCGCCAGATGCGATCGAATCCATAAAACAGGAAGCCAATCGTCCAAGGCCACCGTTTCCTAATGCCATATCCTTTTCCACTTCTGCCAGATCATCTAAATGAATACCAAGATCCGTTAAAGCCTCTCTTGCAGTGTCCAATATTCCCAGATTCAATAAATTACTTTTCAGCATTCTGCCAGGTAAAAATTCAATGGAAAAATAATAAACCTGTTTTTTATTTTTATCCACATAATACTTCCATGTATCTCTCCATGCATCCGAATAACGTGCTTTTACCAGCGCTCCTAATGTATAGAAAATCTCTTGCTCGCTTGCGTCCTCCAATTCCATTGCATAATTCTCTCTCAGTCTCTGTTTCAATTCTTCTTTGAAAATTTCCTTATCTAAAGCCATGTATTAAGCTCCTTCTCTGCATTATCTAAGTTTAGCTTAAAGTTCTTCTTCCCTGAAAATGTAATTACACACTACATTTTGGGGAAGAAGCTGCTCATCTCACTTAAACCGATGCGTTTATGTTTTGGGCCTATAAGAAGGTGTTCAAAAAACTCAATAACATGCATTATTTCTTGAGCTCTTTGAACACACACCGCTTCCTATAAAATTTCTTTATAAAGCAAATAGTACTGCTCACTGGACGTCTCCCAGCTGAAGTCCTGTACCATTGCAGACTGAATCAGGCTGTCCCATACATCCTTCTCTTCCTGATAGACATGGATTGCTTTTTTCAATGCTTCCATCATGTAGTATGGTGTAAATAAGGAGAAGCCAAACCCTGTCCCTGTTTTTTCAATCGGATTATATGGTTCTACCGTATCTTTCAATCCGCCTATTTCATGAACCACCGGCAACGTGCCATACCGCATGGAAATCAGCTGTGATAATCCACATGGCTCGAATTTTGAAGGCATCAGGAAGATATCCGCGCCGGCATAAATCTTTTGAGCCAGTGTTACATCGAATGTAATGTTCACTGCGCACTTATTTGGATACCATTCAGAAATCAGCTGGAATGGATGCTCTAAGGCTGGATCTCCGGTCCCTAACAGAACAAACTGGACATCATATTGTAATAGATTCTCCAGCTCTTCCAAAACAAGATGAAAACCCTTCTGATGTGTCAGACGGCTGACCACCGCAATGACCGGAACATCCTTCTTCACAGGAAGTCCCATTCGTTCCTGTAATTCTTGCTTACACTCTTTTTTGCCTGATAAGTCAGCGGAAGAATAGGTAGACTTGAGCGCCAGATCTGTTTCCGGATTATTTATCTCATAGTCTATCCCGTTCACAATACCTGACAGCTTTCCCTGCTCCTGTCTGAGAATGCCTTCTAAGCCATTGCCAAATTCAGCAGTCTGGATTTCTCTTGCATAAGAATGGCTGACCGTATTTACTCTGTCTGCATATACAATACCCGACTTCAGAAAATTAATGTCATCTTTGAAGCGAATGGTACCATCATGATATTTTCTGTCGCCGACTCCGAATAAATCAGACAGCACTTCCGGGTGATACCGACCTTGAAACTCAATATTATGAATGGTCAGCACGGTTCGAATGTTTTGATATGCTTCAATCCAATGATATTTTTCTTTTAAGAGAAATGGTACCATTGCTGTATGAAAATCATGTACATGAAGGATATCCGGAATATAATCAACTGCCTCCATCATTTCAATCAGAGCCATCTGAAAGAAAGCAAAGCGTTCCCCATCATCATAAAAACCATATAAATCATCGCGGTCAAAATAGTAGAGATTATCGATAAAATAATAGGTGACATGATCCATTTTTAAACGTTCGATTCCACAAAATTGACTTCTCCAGCCGACGTCTATCGAGAAGGACGTCACATTCTCTAAGTTCTCTCTATATGCAGCCGGCATTTTTTTGTGAAGCGGCAGTACAACTGCCACTTCCACATCTTTTTTTGCTAATTCTTTCGGGAGTGCACCAATAACGTCTCCGAGTCCGCCTGTTTTGAAAAACGGTGCACACTCTGCACTAGCAAATAATAATTTCATATTTTTCCTCCTATCTCTCTATATCGCCAACTGCTACCCCATTCGCAAGGATATCATTGGTTACGTGCTGATATTTTTCAATGACTACCGGATTTTCTCTTGTCCCTATTATTTGTACCCCTGGATCCACAACAACTTCCTTATCCAAGATAGCGTTTTGCACCCTGGCTCCGGCACATATTTTTGCACTTGGCATAATGATTGAATCGATGATTTCTGTCCCTTTATCTATCACTGTTCCACGAGAAATAGAGGATCCTTCTACTTTTCCTTCAATGATACATCCTGTTGCAAATTGGCTGTTATTCACCTCAGAAGACTCTGAGTAATAGGTTGGAACTTCATTTTTTAATTTTGTATATATTTTTTGATTAGAATAGAGAAGCGAACTGAATTTTTGCTGGTTCAGCATATCAAGTGATGCATTATAGTATGAATTGATATCAAAAATATTACTTAAATAACCCGTATGCTCGTAGGTAGAGCTTTTTACGGTATGGATTTTTTTACGCAGAAAATCTTGGATATCCGCGGGAGTTCCTTCCTGCTGTCCTTCTTTTAATTCCCGAATCAGCCAATCTGTCTGGACGATATAAATATCCATGCAGAGATTCTCCTGCTCGGATGTCTGCAAATGCTCCATATATGGGCGCACTTCGGTAATTTGGCCATTATCTGTCAGAGATAATACAGCATCTGTCTGGCATATTTTTTCAGATTCTACCTTTTTATAAACTACCGTCATTTCATTGTTTTGCTGCTGGTGAATTTTTAAAACAGCTCGCAAGTCGATATTACAAATCATTTTACTGCTCATATAAACCGTATACTCTGATTTTGATTTTTCAAGATAGTCGATCAGCGGACGATAATAGCTTTGGTTATGTGCTTTTAATTTCAAAAAGTCTTGATAGAGGTGGATAAAGAAACGATTATGCACGCCGTCTAAATTCCATTCTTTCCCTCCGCCGATATGATCAAATACAGATTGTGTTTCTCCTTCATTAAAAATCATATAAACCGTATTTATATTCGCATTGACAATGCTGGAAAGCGGAAAATCAATCAGTCTGTATTTACAAGCAAACGGCAAGGTTGCCAGTGGTCTCTCATTTGTTAATGGAAGTAAAGCATTATAGCGTTGAATATTCCCTAAAACCGCACAAATTTTATTAGCCCTCATCCATCGTCACTCCAATCACTTCAGAATAGCCTACTACGCCGACCTCTTCCGTTCCGTCAATTACTGTATTGTCACCCACGACCGCGCCTTCTCCAATAATTGCCCGATGGATGGTTACGTCCCTGCCGATACTTGCTCCCGGCATAATAAAACTATCCGTTATTTTCGAGCCTTCTTTTACCTGCACATCATTCGATAGAATACTATTTTCAATCTGCCCAGCTACATAGCATCCATCAACGATTAGAGAGTCTGTCACCGAAGCGGTATCTGTTAAAAAGTTTGGCGGTGAAATTGTATTTCTGGAATAGACACGCCATGATTTATCCCGGATATCCAGATTCATTTCAGGATTAATAAATTCCATGTTTGCTTCCCAGAGCGAATCAATGGTTCCAACATCCTTCCAATATCCAGCAAATCGGTAGACAAATACATTCTCCCCGCCTTCTAAATAAGAGGGTATAACGTGCTTGCCAAAATCCAGCATATGGTCATCTTTGGAATAGCTGCTTAACAGCACCTCCCGTAACCGGCTCCAGTCAAAAATGTAAATTCCCATCGAGGCCAGGTTACTTTTAGGATTTTCCGGTTTTTCTTCAAATTCTATAATCCGGTCATTTTCGTCTGTATTCATAATTCCGAAACGAGATGCTTCTTTTTCAGGGACTTCCAGCACGGCAACTGTTAAAGAAGCTTCATTTGCTTTGTGTGTCTCAAGCATCTCTTCATAATCCATCTTATAAATATGGTCTCCTGATAATACAAGTAAATATTCGGGGTTCATCTCATCGATATAAGCAATATTCTGGTAAATCGCATGTGCAGTTCCTTCAAACCATTTACCGCCTTCTGAACCAGCATAAGGCTGAAGAATCGTGACGCCGGAATTAATTCCATCCAGCCCCCAGCTTGTCCCATTGTCTACGTGGTTATTTAAAGCGAGTGGCTGATATTGGGTGACTACACCCACATTTTTAATCCCAGAGTTGGCACAATTACTTAATGTGAAATCAATAATACGATATCTTCCTCCAAAAGGAACAGCTGGTTTAGCGATATTTTTTGTCAGTTTTCCTAATCGCGATCCCTTACCTCCTGCAAGAATCATTGCTAGCATCTCATTTTTCATATATTCGGTGAAAGCAGCCTTTCACCTGTCCCCCTTTCGATTACTTCTTCAAAAATTTACGTTAAAAAGTAAAACCTGGTGTGTTTCTATAATATATTTTTAGAGGATACAAAAAATTCCAATAAAAATGATATTTCCCATGATGAAAAATTACTTAGCAGATGGACGTTTTCTTGGTATTTTTATTTTATCAGGCTGTAAGATCAACGCTCCCAATGCCGGTACAACCGTTTTAATACGATAAGGATATTCCTTAAAAGGAACTTCCTCCGTTAATTGGTCAGGATTATGCTCTTTCCACGTCCCGCCGAATTCTTGCATTTCTGTATTCCAAATTTCCTTGTAGCTCCCTTGGTATGGAACACCAATCGGAAAATCCTGACGCTCTACAGGGGTCATATTTAAAATAATAATCAGAAAATCCTTTTTCTTCTTACTTTTCCGGATAAAACTAAGAACCGAATCATTTCGATTGTCGGCATCGATAATTGAAATCGTGTCATAGCTTTCCTCCAGTTCCCATAATGCCGGCTGTTCTTTATACAAAGCATTTAAACTAGTAGTAAAATGCTGCATGCTGTTGTTCATTGGATCATCTAAATCACGCCATTCCAATCCTTCATCGTACTTCCACTCTAAGAATTGTCCCCATTCACTTCCCATGAATAAAAGCTTTTTTCCAGGATGAGCAATCATATACGTATATAAATTACGCAATTGCGAAAATTGTTTATACCTGTCTCCCCACATCTTATGCATTAAACTCCTTTTTCCATGTACAACTTCATCATGAGAAAGCGGAAGGATATAGTTTTCCTGCATCATATACATAAAGGAGAAGGTGATTAAGTTAAAATGGTCCTTCCGAAAAGCTGGATCCATTTTATAAAAGTCCAGCACATCATTCATCCAGCCCATGTTCCATTTATAATCAAAGCCCAATGCGCCTGATTCAATTAATCCAGTAATCTGTGTGTCAGATGAACTCTCCTCCGCAATCATAATCACTTCCGGATGAGCCAGCTTGACAACTGCATTCAGCTTTTGCAGGAAGTAGTATCCTTCATAGTTACGATTCCCGCCTTCATGGTTCGGTTCCCAAGGCCCATCGTCATAATCTAAATAAAGCATACTGGAAACCGCATCGACACGTATTCCATCAATATGGTACATTTCTAACCAGAATAGAGCACTGGAGATTAGAAATGATTGTACCTCTGGTTTACCTAAATCGAAATTAACAGAGCCCCAGCGAATATTTGCTGCCCGATCCGGATTCTCATATTCAAATTGAGGTGTGCCGTCATATTTCGGAAGAGCATCATCATTAATACAGCAGTGACCGGGGACCCAGTCCACAAATACTCCTATATTTTCCTTATGACATGCTTCCACAAAATCTTGAAATTCTTCCGGCTTGCCGTAATAAGAGCTTAAAGCAAAATAACCTATCAATTGATATCCCCAAGACGCCCCGAGAGGATGCTCCATTAACGGCATAAATTCAATATGGGTATATCCCATTTTCTTGACATATGGAATTAATTCTTCCTTTAAATCCGCAAAGGAGTAAGGCGTCCCGTCCTCATGATGCTTCCAGGAACTGGCATGTACCTCATAGATATTTATGGGACGCTGAAAGAAATTAGAACGCTTCTTTCTCCCGTACCATAAACCATCCTTCCATTTTTTCTCCGGAACATGATGAATCACAGCTGCATTATCCGGACGCTTCTCAAATGCAATGGCAAATGGATCAATTTTATAAACTACTCTGCCGTCTGCCTGACGCACCTTGTATTTATACAAATCATTCTCGGAAGGCTTGCCGGTGAACACTTCCCAATAGCCATATACTTCATTTTTTTCCATTGGCAAGGATTCGTCCCAGTCATTAAACGTTCCTACCAACCATATCTGCTGTGCATTCGGAGCCCAGACACGGAAGACAAATCCTGTCTCCCCGTCCTGGTCTTCCTGGTGATATCCGAAAACATGCTGACTATAAAAGTTCTCACCCGAGTGAAATCTTTTTATTGCATCTTCTGTTTCCAATTCCAAATACTCATTCGTTTGCATTTCTTCATTCACCACCTATTGAAGTGCGTGTTCAAAAAGCTGCCGATGCTTTCGATTACTCCCCTCATCGAAAGGAGCTGATGATTTTTGAACATCCTCTTGAAGCTTGTCCCTGAAGTGATTTTCAGCTGGTTACATTGGTTATTTCCGAAATAGCTGCTGAAAAGGCTTTGATTTTTTCTTCAGCCGCTTCTTCACTCCCAGCTTTAACACCGATATAAAACTTAATTTTAGGCTCTGTTCCGGAAGGGCGTGCAGCTATCCAGCTTTCGTCTTCCAAGAAATATTTCAATACGTCTGAGGGCGGCGTGTTCAACGCAGTTACGGAACCATCTGCATGTACTTTTTCCTGTAATTTATAATCCTCTGTGCTGACAACCTTTATCCCTCCAAAAGTTATCGGAGATTCTTCACGAAGCTGTCTCATTAAGGAAGCTATTTTCGCCGAACCTTCTAAACCGCTCATGGTAATAGAAATTGTTTTTTCCTGATAATAGCCATATTCCTCAAAAATCGTTTGTAATGCGTCGTAAAGGTTTTCGCCCTTTTGCTTGTAGAAAGCAGCTACTTCGGCAATCAACACCAGCGCCTGAATGGCATCTTTATCTCTGACAAAGGGTTTTACCAGATAACCATAGCTTTCTTCAAAACCAAACAGAAATGTCTGCGAGCCGTCCTCTTGATATGCCTGAATTTTTTCAGCGATAAATTTAAAGCCTGTCAGTACATTAACCATTTTAGTTTGATAATTTTCAGCAATAGCAGTGGAAAGCTCGCTGGAAACAATTGATTTCAATGCCACTGCATTGTCTGCCAGTGTACCATCATCTTTTCGCGCTTTTAAAATATAATCCAGCATCAAGGCTCCAATTTGATTACCGCTGAGAACTCTATAGGTTTCGTCCGGCAGCTTCACAGCAACACCTAAGCGGTCCGCATCCGGGTCTGTTGCCACCAGCAAATCAGCACCGTCTTTTTCCCCCAGGGAAATCGCATATTCAAATGCAGAGTGTTCCTCCGGGTTAGGAGATTTGACAGTCGTAAAATCCGGATCAGCAATACTTTGCTCAGGGACGAAAGAAAATCCTGTAAATCCTGCTTGCTCCAACGCTTTTTCACCAAGCATTTTTCCGGCGCCATGCAGCGGTGTAAAAACAAGCTTTAAATCTTCTCCTTCTTTCGCTACCAGCTCTCTATTAATCGTTACTGTATCTACTTCCTGTAAATAGGCATCATCCACTTCTTTTCCGATAATTGTCAGAAGCCCTTTTTCTTTCGCTTCTTCTTCGGATAATACATCTATTTGCAGCGGATTTTCTACAGAACGGACATATGATGTTAAAGCATCCGCATCTTTCGGCGGCATTTGTCCACCGCTCTCTCCATAAATTTTGTAGCCATTATAATTTGCAGGATTATGGGATGCCGTGATCATAATGCCGGTAAACGTATTTAAGTGTCTCACCGCAAAGGAGAGCTCCGGTGTCGGACGCAATGATTCGAATACATAGGACGGAATCCCGTGGTTTGCGAGTGTTCTTGCCGCTTCTAACGCAAACTCAGGGGACTTATGTCTGGAATCATAGGCAATCGCCACTCCCCTTTTTTTATCCTCTTCTGACTGACTTTCCATAAATCGGGCCAGACCTTCTGTAGCTTGTCTCACCGTATAAATGTTCATCCGATTGATGCCCGGGCCCAATATTCCGCGCATACCCGCAGTTCCAAATTCTAAAGGGTGTGAGAAAGCATCTTCCAATTCTGTTTCATTGTTTAAAAGACTCTCTAATTCTGTTTTTAGTTCTCTATCCAGAGTCTCTTCATTCTTCCATTGTTCATAGGTATCTTGATATGACATAAACATGCCCCCTTCTACATTAAAATCTATGATCTTACTGCCAAGTAACAGTAACTCTATATTCCTGCGCAGACAAATAAAATTGATATAAAAAAACATCGCTGTAACCCATCATTATATATTGCATATATATGGAATGGTTCTATGTTATAAATTGATAACACATGACTGCGATGTTTTTATTTACGTTTATATAATAAATGTCTCTTAAAATATAGTCTATTCTATTGTCTGCTGCTGTTACTTTCACTTTTATTTACGTTCTAGATGAAATAACTAAATTTTCTAAAATCTGATTTTGAAAACCAACTTATCATATAACTAGAATCTATTCATTTTTATATAGCAGTAAGAAGGTTACTTGAGTTCATTATACTATAGATCCTTACATAATTATACATTGAATTTAAGAAAAAGGAGTAAAGTTCATATTATTATCATAATCCATTGGAATCAATTTACTTTTATTATCTTACATAACAGCAACCGACTTTTATCGTATATTTTCTACAAATTTTCACAGTACACTTAAAACATTTTTCGCCAAAATCTATCGTTGACAAATTCGATGTCATTATGGTTTTTAGCAGCCGTCTCAAAAATACTAGATATTAACTCAACTTTCGCACCTAAGAATAAGCATATATATCTTGCTATTCCAGGGTGAACATGTTCTCCATTACCGTGCTTGCATTTTGGTGAACTATCCGGCCATTTTGAAATTGGTGATGGTGCATAGCTCCGCTCCGGACAACCACTCCGCTTTCCGCCGCAGCGGCGCTTTACACTTCGCCTTCTATATCTTTGTCAAGGGTGTTATCAAAGGAATGATTAACTCCTGTTTCTATGGAAATGAAGTTACTTTTTAATGTGTGAAAGTTGAGATATTAATGTAAAAAACCTTCATTCCAAAAAGAGTCTCTTTTTGGAATGAAGGTTCTTTTTATTTATATGCTAATGCTTGCTTTTGAGCAGAAGCGGCTTTTTTGCCATGTAAAATGGTATACAGCCCTGCTGTTACAAGTACAACCAGGCCTAACACGATATAAAGCGTGCTAAACCCAATGGCTGGCGCAATAAATCCGAGGATATATGGTCCAAAGCCTAATCCTCCATCTAAAAAGATGAAGAAAGTAGATGTTGCCAGCCCCATCCGATGCGGGGGCGTCAGTTTGACTGCAATCGCCTGTGTACAGGATTGCATATTACCAAAACCAAGGCCAATCAATACACCCGCTAATAATAGTGTAAAGCTGCTATGTGCAAACCCTAAAACAATCATACCAATCGTAAACAGGACAAATGCAGGATACATTACAATATTTGACCCTTTTAAATCAATTAAACGGCCAGTAAAAGGACGGGAAAGTAATACAGCAATGGAATAAACAAGGAAGAATACACTTGCTGCGCTTACCAAATCCAGTTCTATCGCATAGGAATTAAGGAAAGACAGCACACTGGAGTAGCAAAGAGCTAAAATCAATGTGATAATTGCAATCGGCACAGCTCTAGGCTCTACAAATTGAGCAATAAAATGCTTTTCTTCCTCTTTTTCTATCTCTTTTTCCGCTTTTGTTTCCTCAATAACCGGGATTTTCACAAAAAAGACTGTAAAGAAACTGATAACACCAATTGCTAAACAGAGCCCAAAAATTCCTTGCATGCTGGTATGCTGACTCATATACAGACCGACAAACGGTCCTAATGCAGTAGATAAGGTCGCACTCATACTATAATAGCCGATTCCCTCTCCCTTGCGTGCTGCCGGAATGATCTGCGCTACAATCGTACCCGTTGCCGTACTTCCAAAACCAAGTCCAATCCCATGAATAAATCGGTTAAAGAGTAAAAAGCCGATACCAAAATTAAAGAAATATAAAGATGTAGCTACAATAAATATAATAACCCCGATAAACAGTGTTTTTTTCTGACCAAATTTTTCAATATAACGACCAATAAACAGGCGTCCAATCAGTGCACCGACAATAAAAATCCCGACTACTAGTCCGGATTGACTTGCAGTTGCATTAAATTCTTCTGCTGCGTATACTCCCATCACAACGACAAGCAGATAAAAAACAAGTGTTAATAAAAAATTAACTGCGGACACAATAATAAAATCTTTTGTCCATAACTTCGATTCACTACTCACTACGAAACCCTTCTTTACTTAAAATATTATCTTGGATTTTCATTAAAAATTGAAAAGCAATTTGCTTCTCTTCTTCTGTCAACCCTTCGGAAATGCTATGCTCTAATGCCGTAATCTCTTCTCTGCATACTTGATAGACACGCTTTCCTTCCGAGGTCAGCTCAATAATTTTTTCTCTGCGGTTGGTACTTGGTACTTCCTTAATCAGGCCAGATTCCTGCAGGCGACGAACCCGCCTGGTAATACCCGGTTTTTCTACTTGATAATAATTGGAAATATCAACGAGCGTTGAAGTACCGCTATCCTTTAAATAAACAATAACCTGCCACAGGGAATAAGAAAGCTGATATTTTTCTAAAAGGTCATTCAAATGTTTCATTAACAACCGGTGTGTACGTATATAATGCCGAAATAATCCTTCCATTTGCTAACCTCCACACATAATTAACAAGAGTAACTATTAACCTAGGTAACTATACATTTTATTACTGAAATTGTCAAGGGGGGATTGGATAAAAAATAATGGCTCTCCTTGTTTGGAAAGCCATTATTTTTGTCCGTTGCTTTTATGATGAAAAGAAGTCTGATTTCTACTGATTTCCCCTCAATATCTTATGGATACCTCTAATATCCTCTGGTCCTGTCCGGCAGCAGCCGCCGATAATTTTCGCTCCTTTTTTAGCCCAATCAGCAGCCGCGGCATCCATATGTACATCGTTATCTCCATTCCATGTTTTCGTTTCCGGATTATAATGTTCGCCAGAATTCGGATAGATGATAATAGGTTTTTGTGTACTGGCATGCAATGCTTGAACGGCATCACTGACAAATTCCGTGGTCACACAGTTTACCCCTACAGCTGCAATCTGGCTGCATGCGTTTAAAACTTCTGCACATTCTTTCAGAGACGTTCCTTCACTTATATGAACCGCATCTCTCAACGAAAACGTCATCCATGCAGAAATATCAGGAAATTCTTTCAGTACATCACAGATAACTCGAGCTTCCTGAAGTGATGGGATGGTTTCCACCGCTAATAAATCCGCTCCCGCTTCCACCAAAGCTTCTATACGCGGCTTGTGAAACTCATATAAAAACGAATCACTTACGCCGTAGTTCCCGATGTACTCTGACCCATCTGCAAGATAAGCACCGTATGGCCCGACAGAACCGGCTATCAATGGGTAGGGACGGAATGCTTCTTTTTTTTCCATCCAGTAATCTTCCCGCGCCTGTTGTGCTAATTCTACTGTTTTTTTCATAAGTGCTCTCGCATCCGCTTCACTTATTCCGCGCTTTTTAAAACCATCTATACTTGCCTGATAGCTTGCTGTGATTGCAATATCTGCCCCCGCCTCAAAATAAGCATAATGAACCTTTCTGATTTTTTCAGGCTCGTCCAGCAAAACACGAGCTGACCACAAGGGATCCTCTAAATCACAATCCAGCTTTTCTAATTCTGTTGCCAATGCACCGTCTAAAATTAATGTATCAAATTGATCCAGCAGCTGTTCAATTGGATTAACTTTTACCATTACCTGCTACCTCCATCTCTCTTTTATTTACTAGCTTATCGTATTCTCTTCTTTCTGCAAATTTTTCCTTTTTTTTTCAGAAATTTTTTAGAAGTTATTCCTTCGCATAATGTGTAAATCCTTCCAAACAGTGGTATGTTATATGTAAAAGGATAGTGAGGGATTATATATGAAGCTTGTACTGATCAGACATGGACAAAGTGAATGGAATTTGGCCAATCTTTTCACTGGATGGACAGATGTGGATTTAACAGATCATGGAGCTGCAGATGCGAAGCATGCAGGTCAAGCATTGAAGCAGCATGGATTCCACTTTGATGTGGCCTATACATCCTATTTAAAAAGAGCCATTAAAACACTGAATTATGTTTTAGAGGAAACAGACAGCCTGTGGGTCCCCGTCCATAAATCCTGGAAGCTGAACGAAAGGCATTACGGCGCTTTACAAGGATTAAACAAGCAGGAAGTGGCAGAGAAATACGGAGCCGAGCAGGTGCATATCTGGCGCCGCAGCTTTGATACAGCTCCTCCGCTTTTAGAAAAAGAAGATGAACGTTATCCTGGACATGAGCAAAAATATAAAGAAATACCCGAAGATGAAATCCCTCTCGGTGAAAGTCTGGAAACTACCATCAAACGCGTTATCCCTTACTGGGAGGAAGTAATAAAACCATCTGTAAGAGCAGGGAAAAGTGTTATTATCGCTGCACACGGGAACAGTTTAAGAGGTTTAATGAAATACCTTGAAGATATCAGCGATGAGGATATTGTAAATGTTTCCATCCCTACCGGAGTTCCACTTGTTTATGAATTAGATGACAATTTAGAACCTGTTTCAAAATACTTTATAGATCAGGAAGAATAAAACTTCATTCAGCAGAGACGTTGATTCTCTGCTGAATGAAGTTTTATTTTATAATCTGCGTGCGCTCGTATCTGGTCCAATATAAATATTACGTCTTCCCCGGCCTGTTTGAATCGTCACGACATTTGGATACGGCTCTGCTAAAATCGTATAAGTCAAGCCTCCAAAAGCTGACGGTGTAAGGCTCCAATCACTGTTTTTCTTTACAGGAGTAACATTTAACGGATACGTTCGCCAGGTGGATGCAGATGCTGGCAAATGAACACGTTTGGCTGAGGAACCGGTAGAAGTATTACCAGAATTCCCTCCAGATCGGATGGCATTTAATAGCCGTGTATTCTGTGCAGCTGTTCCCGTATAATTTTGAATACCATAAGAGCCAGCCAGCCTGGCACGATTGGCAAAGCTGGAATCTGTTCCAACGGATTTCAAATAATCTACAATGGAATTCGTTTTGCCTGCACCTGATGAAGCGCCTCCCTGGTTATTACTGGAGCCGCCGGAATTACCGGAAGACCCTGAGCTGCTTTTAGAGGATAATTGAAATATCCTCGCGATTCCTCTTGCATGTCCTAAAGCAATTTGCTCCAAAAATGCATCCGATTTCAATTTTGCTGCATCTGCCGCATGATCGATGAATCCATTTTCTGTTAAAACAGCTGACATTGCCGACTCGCGCAGTACATGAAAATTCGCTTGTTTTCTTCCTCGATTTTGAAAGTTCACCTGCTTCATGACTTCTTCATGCATGATTTGCCGATATCTTCCGGTTACTCCTTGATTAGAAAGACTGGAGTGAATAAAGTCTTCGTACCCAGAACCTCCCCCGGCATTGATATGAATGGAAACAAAATAATCTGCGCCCCACTGGTTCGCATCATTGGTCCGTGCAGTCAATGAAACGGTTCGATCCGACGTACGGCTCATCCGAATTTGATGCCCCTGATAACGATTGTTCAAGATATTTCGTATTTTCAAAGCAATCGCCAGCGTGACATTTTTTTCTTGGAGTCCTTGCCCTACAGCTCCTGTATCACTTCCTCCATGTCCAGGATCCAAGTAAATCTTCGCCATATAGAATTCCTCCCTCCATTTAAGATATAGAAAAAAGAGCTTGCCCGTATGGACGTGCTCCTTACGTGATTTGCTGATTTTTATTACATGGCGATAAATAGAGGCATCTTCCTTCTGTAATTTTCCAAAAATTCGTATAGAATTAAGCACTTATTTGTGCTATTCTATTATCTATATATCAAGCATACATACGGTTTTTCAAAAATTCGGACAAGTGCTGGTACTTAATTATGAAGGGGGAAATATTAATGAGAAAGAAAAAAAGTCTGTTATGGATGGCACTCTTAGCATTGCTAGTTTTGCTTGCTGCCTGTGGAGATAATGCATCTGGTACAAATTCGGATGATGCACAGCAATCGGACTCAGAAGGATTAACTACTGTTGAACTCGGAATGCTAAAACTGACGAGCTCAGCACCACTATTTATTGGAATAGAGCACGGATTATTTGAAGAAGAAGGAATCGATCTTCAAGTAAATTGGTTCGATGCGGCACAGCCAATTGCTGTCGCCGTAACCGGCGGGGATATTGACGTCGGTGCAACGGGAATTACTGCAAGCCTATACAATATGGTTGCGGGCGGAGAGGAATTATTAATCGTAGCTGATAAAGGAAGAGAACAGGAAGGCTATTCCTCCACTGCATTATTAGTACATAATGATTCAGATATCGAATCTGTTGAGGAACTGAAAGGGAAACAAATTGGAATTACTCAAACCGGGTCGACTTACCACTACATGGCCGGGAGATTGCTTGAGGAACACGGTCTGACAACAGATGATGTGGAACTTGTTCCATTAAACAGCATTCCTGGATTAATGGAAACATTGGAAAGTGAACAAGTAGATGCTGTCCTTTTAAATGAACCGAATATTTCGCTTGTGCTGGAAGAAGGCTACGGGAAAGTGATTGAACAAATTGGCGATGCTTTTGACTATCAGACATCCGGAATCTTTTTCTCCAATGCCTTTGCAGAGGATGAGGAAACGGCAGTTAATTTCATGAAAGCTTATGCAAAAGCAACCCAATATTATTATGAGGCTGTTCTTGTCAAAGAAGACGGGGAAATCGTTCCAGGGGAAAATTATGAGGAAGTCATTAATATTATTGCAGAATATACAGATCAAGAGCCGCAATTGATTGAAAGCGGGCTGCCTTATATGGATCGGGACGGCGTACTGCTCTCAGAAGATATCCAAACACAAATCGACTGGTACGCAAAGGAAAACTTAATAGATGCGAATGTCAATGCCGAAGATATCGTAAATACCGAGTTCCTTGAACAAGCTTTAAACGAATTGGAGTAGTGACCGTATGAAAATCGTCATTGAAAATGTTATAAAAAAATTTATCGATGCCAAAAAAAATGAAGTGACCGCATTGAACGATATCAATTTCTCCATCAATGAAGAGGAATTCGTCGTACTGGTCGGACCAAGCGGCTGTGGAAAATCGACGCTTTTGAATATTGTAGGCGGCTTATTGTCGCCTACTTCCGGTGATGTATACTTTGATGGAATCGAACAGGACCCAACACTTGGCATCGTGTTCCAGGAAAACGCCCTATTTCCTTGGCGAACCGTTTTTCAGAATGTTGTCTATGGACTGGAAGAACGGGGTGCAAGCAAAAAAGAGCAGAAGGAAATCGGTAATCACTACCTTGATATGGTCGGCTTAGCTGACTTTAGAGATGCCTATCCTAAACAGCTGTCCGGTGGGATGAAACAGCGGGCAGGAATCGCCCGGGCTCTTGCTGTAGAACCGGATTTACTCCTGATGGATGAACCATTTTCTGCGCTCGATGCTCAGACAAGGACATTAATGCAGGAAGAATTACTTACCATTTGGAATCGCACCCGTCTAAGCACGCTTTATGTAACGCATAACATCCAGGAGGCTGTCTATCTTGCCGACCGTGTTATTGTTTTATCCCGGCATCCCGGGCAAATAAAACAAATTATTCATATTGATCTGCCAAAGACAAAACGAAATAGCGAAGAGCATATACAGCAATTTAACCGCTATTCCGAAGAGATTTGGGAGCTCATCCGGCACGATGCCCAGAAAGCCTTGAAGGAGTGATTCGTTATGGAAAAATCAATAGAACAAACATCTCAAAAAACAAATCGAAAAGTCATTAAAAACCGTGTTGCTTATCTCGATAAACAAGTTCCTTTCTACACTCCTTTTGTAGGTATCCTTGGATTGCTCCTATTGTGGGAGCTGATTGCGCAGCTGGGATTTGTTTCCCCGCTCTTTCTTCCTGCCCCGTCAGTGATTATAACAACTGGGTGGGAAATGCTCACTAACGGGGAAATTATAAGTAACTTGAGCGCCAGTTTATACCGGATTCTAATGGGGTATGCGCTTGGTTCCGTTTTCGGTATTTTAGTTGGGTTAATTCTTGGTTTCTTTCGAACTGCTGATGCTATCGGAACGCCAATTGTCTATTCCATTTACCCGATTCCCAAAATTGCCTTACTGCCATTATTTATCCTGTGGCTTGGAATTGGCGAGCTATCCAAGGTAACCATTATTGCGCTTGGGGTCTTTTTCCCAGTTGTTATCAATACCTTTTCCGGGGTAAAGAATGTTGACCCGCTCTTGGTTAAAGCTGCTGTCACATTCGGTTCCAGCCGTTTCAATGTTATTCGCAAGGTGATCCTTCCCGGTGCATTGCCGATGATTTTTGCAGGACTCAAGCTTGCTGCCGGGACTTCCCTGCTTTTACTTGTATCTGCTGAAATGATTGCTGCTCAGGAGGGGCTTGGATCCATGGTTCTCCACTATGGAAACCTGATGATTATATCAAAACTGATGGTCGGCGTTTTGATTTTATCATTACTAGGATTGACCTTTAATAAAGTTCTTAAATGGCTGGAAGGTAAATTAATTCCGTGGCAATAAAAAAGTTTAAATAAAAAAAAATGCAGATAAATCATGCTTCATAAACTGGCCCCTATAAAACAGATACGGTAAAAAAACAACCACTCTATTCTGTTTTATAGGGTTCTTTGCCATATATTTATTTTAGAATGATTGTACGCGGGAGTTGATTATATGGGGGCATTATTTTTCCGTTAACGATTCTAAACATCCCCTCGTCCAATTGGGGTGAATTCCATATCTAGTTTTTTTAGAAAACGGAAAACGCGAATGCTTTCAATGTACCCTTCACATGGGACCGCTTTACTAAAACAGGGAGGAAACTTTGCACTATCCTTTCTTATAGCACAAAAAATAAAAATGAAACTTACCATCCTGACAAACGTAGATGTAGTAGGAAGGGGGAACCTTATATGGTATTTCCGTCAAAAAAAGATTGGTGGATGAGAATTGTTATCTGGGGAGCGGCTCTGCTTCTTATTATACCGCCTGTTTTCTTCCCAAACTTCGGTGTTTGGATGACTCCTGCATTTTTAGATAAGCAATGGATAAAAGTAATCATCTTGGGCTTTACTGGCATTCTTTTATTATGGATTTGGTTCAAAACCAATTACACGGTTGAAGAAAAAACACTAAAAATAACTTGCGGACCTTTTAAGAAAAAAGTAAAAATAGATGATATCCGCAGCATTCGGCAAACGAAAGATCCATTTACTGCTCCAGCTCTATCTATGGACAAACTTGAAATTAATTACGATTCATTTAAGGTTATTGCCATTTCTCCCAAAGATAAGCAGACATTAATACATCATTTATTAAAACAAAACCCCAATATAGAAATAAAGTGAGCCTTTAAACAACCAGGTTCTTATAAAAAACCTCTGCTTTGGCGGTTCCGGATGGCTGAACAGCGATAACAGATGAAAAGCAAAAGTCCACAGACATGATTGATATGCTCCCAATACAGTGGACAGAGAAATAATAAAAATTCTCTACTACTGTATTGGGGGCATTTTCTATGTCTAAAAGGAGAAGTAAACATACTTTAAATGAAAGGATAGAGGCAGTATTACGTGTGATGGAGGGGAGCGTGTCTGTAAGCAGGATTGCTAAAGAATACGCTGTCGACCGAACGACGATTAACGTATGGGTTCGCAAGTACAAAGAAAATGGGGGCTATGGTTTAAAGGATTTGAGGACATGGAAGGGATATTCCAGCGAGCTGAAAAGGGAAGCTGTTGAATTTTATTTAAATGGAGAAGGCAGTTTGAGAACGACTTGTGAAAAGTTCAATATTTCATCTCATTCGGTTTTACGTCAATGGATAAATCAGTATACTAGTGGGAAAGAGATAAAATCTACTAGTAAAGGAAGAGGAACCGTGACTAAAGGGCGTAAAACCAATCTTCAAGAGCGTATCGAAATTGTACAATATACGATTGCCAACGACCGCGACTATCATAAGGCAGCTGAAAAGTATAACGTTTCTTATCAACAAGTATATAGCTGGGTACGCAAGTATGAAAAAGATGGGGAACAAGGTCTTCAGGATCGTCGTGGAAAGTCCCTGGAGTCAAAGCCTACACTTACAGAAGAGGAAGAATTACAGCTTCGTATTAAAGAGCTGGAACACCGTAATCAGTATTTAGAGGCGGAGAATGGCTTATTAAAAAAGTTGAAGGAAATCGAAAGGGGGATGGGACCGCGCGACTAGGAACACATTTAGCTAAATTCCAAGCAATTCATGATTACCAACAGGAGACAGACACTCCGATTCTATTACTCTGTGAAATCTTAGTTGTATCACGCTCCGGATACTATAAATGGTTGAACTATGACCCAACAGAATCCGAAAAAGAAAATGAATGGCTCATGAAAGTAGTGAAAGAAGAATTTAAAAAGTATCACGGTAACTTTGGTTATCGTCGAATAACCATGGTGATCAACCGCAAATATAAGAAGCAGTATAACGAGAAAAGAATTCGACGCTTAATGGATCAAATGGGCCTAAAATCGCATATTCGCCGGTCGAATGGTTATTCAACGAAGACAAGTCACGAAAATATTGAAGAAAATATTTTAAACCGAGAATTTACCGCAGAGAAGCCGAATGAGAAGTGGGTAACGGATATTACGCACATGCATTATGGTTTTGGCAGTAAAGCTTATTTAAGTGCCATTAAGGACCTTTATGACGGCTCAATCATTGCTTACCAGGTTGGACGCTATAATGACAACCCTCTAGTTATGGATACCATCAAAGCGGCTATACAAGCAAATCCTGACACAACTCCATTGATTCATAGTGATCGAGGTTCGCAGTATACATCAAAGGAGTATCGTTATATTACTACAGAAGCTGGCATGACGCGCAGTATGTCTCGTGTCGGTAACTGTATTGACAATGCTCCGATTGAGAGCTTTTTCGGTCACTTTAAATGTGAATGTTACAACCTAAAGCAGTATAAGTCGTTTGAGGAGCTAAAGGAAGATATTGACGAATATATAACGTTTTATAATGAAGAACGATATCAAGCAAAATTAAACAGCCTTGCACCGTTAGAATTCCGGCACCAGGCTGTCGCATAGATTTTTTGTTTTTTCACTGTCTACTTGACAGGGCGCAGTTCAGATTCGCCTGTGGACCTTTCAATTATAAATCCTCTTATTTTGCACTGACCAGAATTTTAGATTGACTTTTATCGTTAAGAAGTAAGTCAAATCCTTCTTCTACGATATTATCTAATTTAATTTTATTCGTCACTACTTTTTCAGCAGGGATTTGTCCGCTGGCAATTAAATTAATCACACGATCGTAGATATTGGAATATGCCAGGGAAAATTTAATGTTAGCTTCTTTAATTGTTGATGCAAAGGCATTGATTTCCGGATTTTTCCCAAAAATCGCTAACACACAAACGGTACCTGTACGTTTAATAGCTTCCAGACATGTATCAAATGTCGGCTGAACGCCTGCACATTCTAATGCCACGTCAACACCATCACCATTCGTATCTTCCATAATTGTGCCAATCACATCATCTTCCGCTGGATTTAATGTTTTTACAAACCCAAAGGTCTCCGCTAGTGCTAAACGTTCTTTCGAAACATCACTGACAAATACTTTACTCGCACCTGCTGCACGAGCTGACAAAACCGTTAATAGGCCAATTGGTCCTGCACCGGTAACCAGTACCGCATCCCCTGCTTTCACACCTGCCATCTCAACCCCATGATACGTTACTGCAGTCGGCTCTACAAGCGCTGCCTGCTCCAATGTCATATGATCCGGGATTTGATGACAATATTGTTCTTCCATGACACAGTATTCTGCGAACCCGCCATCATCAGCAAGGCCGATAAATGCGGCATTACTATTTCTGCAAAGGTGGTAATTTCCTTCCCGGCATTCCTTGCATTCTCCGCAGCGAAGGTTTGGCTCGATACAAACGCGGTCGCCAGGCTTGAACGAGGTAACACTGCTGCCTACCTCTGTCACCGTTCCGCTAAACTCATGACCCAATGTCAGCGGAGCTTGTCTTTTTGATATTGGATGCTCTTCTGTCGGAATACCAACAAAATGAGAATAAGCATGTAAGTCTGAACCACAGATACCAGTCCATGCTACTTCTACTTTCACATCTTTTGCCCCGACTTCTTTTACTTCGACATCCTCTACACGGACATCTTTTTCGGCATAAATTCTTGCTGCCTTCATAGAAACTCTCTCCCATTCTATAATTTTTCTTATAAAAGGCAGAGTTTGCTTTCACTAAATGAAATACACACCTAGTTAAATACACCTATTTTTTTCAGCAAACACACTCTGTCTACCAATCTATTATACCATATGCCCAGTAAGAATTAACTGCAAACGCTCATGCGACCATAAAACGAAACTTCATTCAGCGGGAATTTTACGGGCGGTTCTCCGTGATAAATTATAAAATCACCCGAAAAAGACAAAATAAATGGTTGAAATTATGAAATAAGTCAGCATCCCCAGCAAAAATACCAAAATATATTTTACCGCTTTTCTCATCACCGCTCACCATCCTGTCCGGAGTCATTCGTCTATTAACTTTTCCAGCACAACCGCAATGCCATCCTCTTCATTCGTTAAAGTAATTTCATCTGCTGCACGTTTCAGTTCATCCTTTGCATTCCCCATGGCGATACTTCTGCCAGCGTACTGCAGCATCGTATAATCATTTTGTCCATCACCGAATGCGATAGTATCTTTTGCCGCAACCCCTAAGGAAGAAAGTGACTGCTCAATCGCGTTGGCTTTATCAATATCCTTGTCCGTGAATTCAAAATAAAATGGAGCAGAAAATGCTGCTGTTACTTCGCCTTGAAACGGCTCTTGCATTTGCTGGTAATGGGCTTGCAGGTAATCCTGCTCTCCTGCTACTAAAATTTTATGTACTGGAAAATCCACAAAATCAGCTAGATCATCCACCTCGCATAATTTCAGTCCAGCCCCTCTGGCTTCATATCTAATAATATTGATTGCTTCTCCTTCATAATGAATCACATTGTCATACACATCTTCTACATACAGATAATCGTCCCGGTCAATCATTGTTTTAACTGTAAATTTCCGCAGATGCTCTAAAACAGCTTTTGTGTATTTGACAGGCAATGGCTGGCTGAATAATTCTTTCCCTGTTTCACATTCAACTACTCTTGCTCCATTATAAGATACTATCAACCCCTGATAAGCACTCATTTCTAATTCATTTGCAACATCCTCCATCCCTTTTGATGGTCTGCCGGATGCTAAAACAAGCTGTATCCCTTGTCTCTGCGCTGCCATTAATACTTTCTTTGTTCTTGGCGAAATTACTTTTTCATTTGTCAGTAAGGTCCCGTCTAAATCTAATAATATGGCTTTTGGCTTCATGATCTGTCTCCTCAGTTCTGCTTTTTTATTTTCAAATTATGTTTCAACCTTTCCCGATGTAGGCAACGTTATTCAGGTATCTCCTTCTATCTTTTCCAATACATAGCTATCGTTCTATTATATTTTAAAATAAGCTGTTCATCTATTTTTTGATGTAACAAAAGAACCTTCCATCTTTTTAGCTGCTTCTCTATCATAGAACGGAATTGTTTATAGTGGAAGGGTAATGTACTGGTACGCTGAAAATATCTTCAAACACAAAAACTCGTACCTGCAAAGACGCAGATACGAGTTTTTATATCTATTCTAGTTTTCTCCATTTAATTCAATGGCCTGCTTCAGAACTTTATCCCCCTGCATCATTCCGTATGCCATCTGATCAATGACAGCTACCTTAACACCTTGAGGTTCTACCTTTTCTTTGATTTTCCCCTCTAGATAGCGAACTTGGGGCCCGATAAGAACAACATCTAACTGATCTAAATGATTCTTCAGCTGCGATTCTGCAACCGCTTCAATATCAGCAGCTACATTCTGTGCTTCTGCTGCTTCCTTCATTTTCTTTACAAGCATCGACGTAGACATCCCCGCTGAACAAACTAAACGTATTTTCATATTATTTCTCCTCCAGACGAATTATTTTTTGATGCATATCTATCATTTCAACGGCTAAATCCTTCACCGTTAATGCGTTCATTAAATGGTCCTGCGCATGAATCAGGATTACGGAAAGCGGAGTTGCTTTCCCATTCGCCTCGTCATGCAACAGGCTTGTCTGCATATAATGCGCCTCTGCAAATGCCTCATCCGCTGCATCCATTTTTTTAGCCGCTTCTTCAAATTCCCCTTTTTTAGCTAGCAATAACGCCTCCATTGCATCGGATTTGGCATTCCCTGCATGTAAAATAATTTGAAAGGAAAGCATTTGCACTTCTTCTTTTGTCATTGTCATGTTTTATTGACCTCCCATTTTCTCTTTCATCGCACGTACGCCTGCCATAATGAACGGGATATAGATAACCACCGCAACAGTCAGGTTAATAAGCTGAAGAATAATTCCTCTGGCGCTGCCGCCCGTTACCAGATATCCGCTTAGAATCGGTGGAGTCGTCCACGGCAGAATAGCCACTGTTTTTGGTACCAGTCCTGTGGATAACGCGATATAAGAAATAACGGTTAATGTAACTGGTACAAGAATGAACGGAATCAAGAAAATTGGGTTTAAAACGATCGGCAGCCCAAAAATCACCGGTTCATTGATATTAAACAACCCTGCTGGAGCAGATACCTTGGCGACCTCCCGATATGGATGGTTCTTTTCTCTTCTTATCACAATAAAGATAGCTATCAAGAGCGCAATCGTTGTACCTGAACCTCCCATGAAGACAAAAGAATCTAAAAATGGCTTGGTCACAACATTCGGTACATCAAACGCAGACATCCCCTGCTGGAAAAGGCTTGCATTTTGCTCAATCAACGGCAGATAAACCGGCTCAATAACCGATCCAATAATATTGGTACCGTGTAAACCAAAGAACCAAAGCAAATGATTTAAGAACGAAACAACCAGTGCTGCAGGTAATGTATTTCCCAGACCTTGCAGCGGTTCTTGTATTGCATTAAAGATAACCTCAAACATGCTGATTCCTACGAATACACTGATAAGTGCCTGGAATAAACCGACTAATGCAAGAATAATCATTGCTGGAATCAATGCAGCAAAGGAACGGGTTACCCCTTCCGGAACGCCATCCGGCATTTTGATTGTAATATTCGCCTTCACCAGAAGACGGAATAACTCGGTTATCAGCAGCGCAATAATAATGGCTACAAATAATCCTTGCGCACCCAGCCAGGCAAAATTCAATCCCCAATCTGCTGTTTCTGGTACTAAGATAATATAGGAAGCAATAGAGATTAAACCTACCGATAATCCATCTATTTCATAAGACTTAGCTAAATTATAAGCGATTGTAAAGGAAATGAGTAGTCCAATTACGGCAAATGTTCCATTCCAAACACTTCCACCCAGCGTCTGCCAGTTCCCTTCCCCAAAAATATTATTTAAAATCTTCACCATATCAAAGCTTCCAAAGGCAGGGAAATTATTAATCAATACGGCTAACGAACCGATAATAATTAAAGGCATAATCGCTACAAAACCATCACGAACAGCAACTAAATGACGTTGTGAGCCGATGCGGCCGGCAATTTCAATAAATTTTTGCATAAATGTATTATTCATTTTTCTTCCCCCTAGCGTTTAAATTGTGGCAAGTAATCTTCATGTGCTTCCAACAGTTCATCTAAAACCACTTTTGCTTTTTTCTCATCTTGAATTAACGGATTTACCAGAAAGGCATTGTAGGCGTCCTTGTAATCTCCTGACATACTCGCCTTGATTACCAGCTCTTCCATTGCTTTCATATTTTGAATCATCCCCCGCATCGGTGCAGGAATTTCCCCAATCGCAATCGGCTTCGGACCATTCTTTGTAATCACGCAATTTGCTTCAATCACTGCGTCATAAGGTAAATCAGGAATCGTGCCATGATTCCACGTATTTACCGTTTGGATATCTTCTTTGTTATTATAAATAGAATCCATTAAACTGCAGGCAACTTGACTGTAAAATGCACCACCGCGCTGTTCCAGCTCTTTTGGCTTCTCTCGGAGACTTTCTTGTTTATATAGATCAAACAGAGATTCTTCTAACGCTTGAACAACTTCCGCACGTGTCCCATTCTCTTCATAAGCTTTTAGATCTTTTTCCAATACTTTTTCTGATTGAAAGTAATACTGATGGTATGGATTCGGCAACAGTCTGGCAGATTGAATAAATGTTTCTGACCAATCTAATGGCATAATATTTGCCGGACTGTAATCAAACTCTTTTGAAAGCAGCTTTTGGAATACATCCTCTGTCCGATCCTCTCCGCTGACATAGACCTTGTCTCCAAACACAAAATGATTCAGCCCGATAAATTGAATCCATACATCCTCAGGAGGGACCTGTAATAGTTCAGCCGTAGAATGTCGCATATTAAATGGAATATTACAGACACCAATAACCTTTTTATGTGCCGAATGATTCAGCAGCGCTTCCGTAACGATACCTGCCGGATTGGTAAAATTAATCATCCACGCATCTGGACAAAGCTCCTGGACTTCTTTAGCTACTTCCATTAATACTGGAATCGTTCGAAACGCTTTCATTATTCCACCAGCACCGTTTGTTTCTTGCCCAATCATTCCATGCTTCAACGGAATTCGCTCGTCTTGGGCTCTTGCTGCTAATCCGCCAACCCGAATCTGTGTCGAGACAAAATCTGCTCCTTTTAAAGCACTTCTCCGGTCCAGCGTCCAAGTTAACTCAATAGCTGCACCCGCCTCTTCTATCATCCTGTTTCCTAATTGACAAATTGTAGCTACCTTTTCTTTCCCGGCTTCCACATCCACCAGAACAATTTCTGAAACAGGAAGTGTCGGCTGCCGCTCGATAAGTCCTTCTAAAATTTCTGGCGTATAACTGGAACCTCCACCGATAATTACTACTTTTAAAGACATAATCGACTTCTCCTTTAATTCTATTTTGTAATCGCTTTAATTGTTTTATCTGTATTACCTGTTTTAAATGTATCATACAAATTTTTATTTGTCTATATAAAATAAAATATAATTGTTGTAACAATTGTGTTTTTATCAATTATCTAGTAAACTATCTTTATAGTAGAAACTTTCATAAGAATTTAGATACTGATTTCTTAAAGAATGCTATGGATAAAATCACTTTTTCGTGTCTTTAGTCCTATTCATTGCTTTATCCCTTGTACTTTTACACTTAAAAGGGTATGATTTTTTAAAAGTGTCGCTAAAGGAGTACGGAATCTATGGAAAGAAACCAATCGCTACACACTTATATCAAAGAAGAATTGTTACATCGTATTAAGACAAATCAATATCAGCCCGGCGAGAAAATCCCTCCCGAACTGGAATTATGTAAGAGCTTTAATGTCAGTCGTACCACGGTTCGTACCGCTTTAAATCAGCTTACATTAGAAGGATATTTAGTTCGTCAGCAAGGACGGGGCACGTTTGTTGCAGATAAGAAAGTAAAACAGGCTTTATCCCAGACAGTCAGAAGATATAGTGACCAATTAGCCGACCAGGGGAAACATCCGGAAATTGAAGTATCAGATATTTCTGTCGTTGCTGCAAATGAATTATTATCTGATCAGCTAAATGTGAATCTCCAGGATCCTATTCAACGTATTGAGCGTGTCCGTAAAGCGAATGGAGAGCCTACACAGTATGAAGTAGCTTATGTCCCCTGGTCTGTTGCTCCGGGGATTACTGCAGAACATGCCGGCCATTCTCTATATAAATCATTAAATGAATTTTTTGATGTGTGGATTGCGAAAACCTCAGAAAATATCGAAATAGCTTTTGCAGATGAGCAAATTTGCAAATTTTTGGAGTGTGAGCAAGGTCTGCCCTGCTTTTACATTGAAACACTGGCGGAAGATAAAGACGGAAATAAAGTTGAGTTTTCCAGATCTTTTTTTCGGGGAGATAAAACAAACTTCTCGATTGAACGTACTTATTCGAAGTAATTAAAAAATCTATCAGGAGTGGTTTTCATGCGAATAGAAATCAATGCAGACGATTTCGGATTGACAAAAGGAGTGACAGATGGAATCATCCAGGCGCATCAAGACGGCTGCGTAACATCAACAACCTTAATGATGAATGGACTTGCAACCGATTACGCTGTCGAAAAGGCGCTGGAAAATCCCGATTTAAAGGTTGGCATTCATCTTGTATTAACTTGGGGAAAACCGCTTCATTCATCTGTGCCAAACCTCGTTAAATCCGATGGCACCTTTCGATTCACCAGCGGCTATCGCGATATGGAAGCTCCGAATATTTCAGAAGTCGAATTGGAATGGCGCGCACAGCTGGATGCTTATTTAACAACAGGTTTGCCACTTGATCATATCGACAGCCATCATCACGTTCATGGCTGGCCTCCTTTAAAAAATCTAGTCATCCAGCTTGCCAAAGAATACGATGTTCCTGTGCGTTATGTTGATTCCATAGCGGATCATCCGGAAATATGCTGGACAGATACGCTGTGGACTGGTTTTTATAAAGAAGGAATCACTGATGATTTATTTGATGTTCTTCACGAAGAAAATGGAACATCAATTGAAGTAATGACCCATCCCGGGCAAGTGGATGACGATTTAAGGAAAGTCAGCTCGTACACGGATGACCGCGAGAAGGAAATAGAAATTCTCAGCAGGATAAAAGTTCCTGATTGGGCAGAGAAAAAATAAAGCGTCCCCCCATTCATGAGGGGTTTCACGGCCAATTCTCTTTGATAAAAAAAGAAATCCAAACATCTCAAATTCTGTAGAAAGAATGTTGATAACGTTTGGATTTCTTTTTTTATGAAGTATGTTCTCAGGTAAAAAAATAGCTGATAATGGATAAAAGCAACGCAAAGCCCATAATACAGCTGACTGCCATAAAATGACGGCGGCGTCCCATGACAACAACAGCAATATATTCCCTGACCATGGCATTTGGCCAATAATAAAATGCTGTTTTTGAACCAATCCCCTGGCTGTCCAATCCAGCTTTTCGTGCATAAATCCCAGCACGGAATAAATGAAAATTATTCGTTGCGAAAATACTCTGGTACGTTCCTTCTCCACTCAAGTTATCCATGATTCTTTTGGAAAACCTCATATTTTCATACGTGCTGACTGATTTGTCTTCTTGAATCGTATCTTCCACTGGTATTCCTTTTTCTACAGCATAGTTTTGCATGGCTTCGGCTTCTGGAAGTCCTTCATCCGGGCCCTGTCCCCCGGAAAAGATAATTTTCGGCGGAACCGTAACTTTTTTCTGCTGATGATAAAATTCAATCGCTTTATCAATTCTGCTGGCCAACAATGGAGACACCCGGTCATTAATCAAGCCGCTTCCTAACACAATGATAAAATCTTGGTTTCGTTTTGGACGGCTCCATTGATTCAGTCCATAAGCTGTTAAAAAGTTAAACATATGCAAGAAAACATAGATAACAACCAAGCTGGCTCCTCCAAATAACGGATGCAAATACTCCGGGAAAAACTGTGTCGGATTGACCATATTGAAAATAATCAATGTAAGTATGCCTATGGCCATGATCAATGTTAAGGAGTTCCTGAATCGTTTCCCCTCCTTCTCCATTAACACTTTGGCATTGTAAAATAACCCGGCTATTAATGCGAGCACGCCAAACGGAATCATCAAAATCAAAAGTAAAGCAGGAAAAACCAGCACGATATACTGATAAGGCCCATCGATGTAAATATAAAAGAATGCGCAAAAGAAAAAGAAAGTGATTAAAAACCCATTAAACAAAAACCCGTTAATCAACTTACGCGGGTCCCGAAGATAACTGATTAGAAATAGAATTAAAAATAATAGCGGTATGGAAGCAATAAAATATATCAAATACACGCACCTCTTTCCATCTGTTCTCATTGACCTTTCTACTATCTAAGAAGAAGGAAGTTCTTTCATTATAATCTTTTCTATAAATGAAAGCATTATTTGTTTCAAAATAATTATGTGGTAGAATGTATCTAATTAACAGCTAAAGGCGGAGACTTCTATGCATAAACTAACCTACTTTTTCATCGCCCTTTTTCTTTTAACAGCATGTACACCCGCTACTGATTCGAATATAAGCAGCCCCCACTCTCATAGAAACATCTCACTGAGCGAGAAGGAAACGGATTGGATTCATTCACAAATTACAGTTTCCGCTATTGGAGATATTTTAATCCATGACCGTGTATACGACGATGCCTGGGATGGGAAAAAATATAATTTTAAACCGATGCTTGCTGAAACTGCCGATTATTTAAGAGAACCGGAAATCACTGTTGCCAATCAAGAAACCATTATGGGCGGGGAATCTATCGGCTTATCAGGGTATCCTAATTTCAATAGTCCAGTCGAAATTGGAGATGCTTTACAGGATGCTGGCGTCGATATCGTCACCATGGCCAATAATCATACATTAGACAGCGGCGAAGAAGCGATACAAAACGCCATTGCCTATTATCAAGAAATAGGAATGCTTTACACGGGAAGCTTCCAAAGTAAAAAGGATCAGTCTGAAATCAGAGTAATAGAAACAGATCAGAACATTTCAGTTGCTTTTCTAAGTTATACATATGGAACGAACGGCATGCCTATCCCAGAGGGAAAACCTTATCTCGTTAATTTGATCCAACGGGAGCAGATCAAACAAGAAGTTGAAAAAGCAAACGAGCTGGCAGATGCAACAATTATCAGTCTGCATTTTGGCGAAGAGGAAGCGCGAATGCCTAATCAGGAACAAAAGGATTTAGCACAGTATACTGCGGATCTTGGCGTGGATGTCGTGATTGGTCATCATCCGCATGTTCTTCAGCCGATAGAATGGCTGGAAGGAAAAGAAGGAAACCAGACATTGGTAGCTTATTCTTTAGGAAACTTCCTTTCCGGTCAATATCAGTTTTACAATCGTATTGGCGGAATTTTTGAATTTGATTTGGTGAAGAAGGCAGATGAAGTACACGTCGAGGCTCCCCGCTTCCTGCCGACCTTTGTGGAGTTTGAAGAAGATGGTGGTATCATGAAAGATATACAAGTTGTTCCATTAGAACAAACAGCGAAGGAGCAGATAGAGAATCTTGATGACGTTTATTCTGAAATGCAAGCCCATATGACGCAGTGGATGCCTGAATTGGATTGGATGAATTTGTCTAAATAGCAATAAGGGTTATTAAAAATAATGGCGGCTAGAATGTTTAACTCTGTCACATCCACTGAGTAAATTAACTAAAGACAGCGATAAAAGTGACCAACTCATGAAAACGCTTGAATCTCTGTTGACTTCATGATGTAGTCGTGATAGATTATATGTGTTAATTAAAAATAATTTATATAATTTTAGGAATGTTACCTATTTGGGCATAACCTGAGCGAAATAGAAGGATGCAATCCCTTTGCGTCTATTCTTATTCGTTCAGGTTTTTTATTTGTAAAAATGATCATCTCATTAGCTCAGAATAAGGAATCATCTTGGAAGTTGTGCATAAAGACATTAAACGGCTGAATTATTCGCCTCTTCACTTTCATCTGTTGTATCTCTAAATAAGCCTTGATTAAATAGTTAAAACCCATGTTGTAAGATTTATGCGTGTTTTCTCGACTGCTGTAACGGTTGGTCAGGAACGGCATTTCTTATATTCAAACAGATAAAGCTTACATGTTTTTTGTCTCAAAAAAAACATTATGTTCGCTTCCCAAAAAAGGAAAGCGCTTCCATTTAAATCCAAAAAAGGATGATGACTAGATTCATGCGCAGAAAATTACTTGTGAAAGGAGGTAAGATTCATTTTGAATGCCAAGCCTTCGTTTGTGAAGCTATTCTGAGCAAAAGAGATATTCATTATATAAAATATAAAAAAGGATGGTAGCTATGAAGAATAAAAAGTTAATTCTTTTTTTAATTGGTTTATTGGCAATAGCAGCAGTATTAGGAGCTTGCACCAATCCATCTTCTGATGATGCAGAGACTGACAGTCCAGAAGAAACGGAAGCAGCAGAGAAAACGGAGACCACGAATAAGAGTGCCACTTCGCTAGAGTCATTATTTGATACTGATATTACAAGCTTGGAAACTGTTAACGTGGTGGATGAAGATATGGAATGGCGCTATTACGATGATGACAAGGACCCAAATGCCGGAACTTGGTATGAAGGTTGGAATAAGCGTAATGGCTGGGCATATCCTGAAGGCTGGTTAGACTGGGGCACCATTCCAATGGAGTTTACAGAAGAAGATTGGCCAACCTATGAAGGAACTGTATTTAGTACCAGCCCCGAAACAGATGGACAAGTGTTAGCGACAACGGAGGATAGTAAAGCAAAAAGTACTTACTTCTTACGCCATACGTTCACACTAACCCAAGAACAAGCGGAGAGTATTTATGCACTTGAAATTACCGCTCGTTACAATGATGCAATGACAATGTATATCAACGGAAGTCCTGTAGGGGGGTTCCACAATATCCCAACTGATAATTATTCTGAAAATATGGAATACGGGGCACAAGAAGAAGTTGCTGATGGGGAATTTATTGAAGAAACCTTTATTGTAGATGACGTTTCAAGTATTACCAATGGTTATGTACCCGGTGAGTATGAAGAAGTTTACGATGAAGAGAATGATATGATAACGCATGAATTAAGTGAAGCAACAACAGATGATGATGGCAACACCTTTATGAACATTACTATCGCTGTTGAATTACATGCGTATGACCCAGATGATAACGAAGCCAGTTTTGAATTAGTGGACGTCATCCTTAATCCGGATGAGACCGAGCTGGCAGCAGACAGTGAAGCTGTGAAGAATGTTTCTGTCAATACAGGGGCAGACGAAGACAGCATTAATTTCACTTGGAATGCTTTATCCTCTGAAACAGGATATGTAGAAGTTGTTGAAGGAACAGATCCTGAAGCATTCTCTATAGAAGATGCCACTGTTTATGAAGCAGATTCCACAGAACTAGCTTATACGAAATTTACAGAGACAGATTATTACACTAACAAAGCAACTGTCGAAGTGGAACGTGATACCGATTACCTCTATCGTGTCGGTAACGAAGACGGCTACTCGCAAGTCTTTCCACTGCGTACACAAGATATCGCGGATGGTTACGAGGCAATTTTCTTAGCAGATGCTCAGATTGGTACCGGCACGATTCCAACCGATGTTTTTGGATGGGAAGAAACATTAGCGCATGCGTTTGAAACTGCGCCAGATGCTAGTATGATTCTAAACGCAGGTGACTTTGTAGATGCACCAGATAAAGAAAGTGAATATGATGCATATTTTGAGCCAGAGATTCTAGCTTCTTATCCAACTGCATCCGCCGTAGGAAATCATGATGTTGCTCCAAACTATAAAAATCACTTTAATGAGCCCAATTTAACGTCATATGGTGAAGATGAGGCAGGCAGTGATTACTACTTCACTTATGGTAATGTTTTATACTTGGTGTTGAATGCCAATAATATGAATAACGAAGAACATGTCCAATTCTTGGAAGAAACAATGGAAGAGACAGCCGATCAAGAATTTGACTGGAAAGTGTTGATGTTCCACCAATCTATTTACGCAGCCGGCAAACAATCGGAGAGTGAGGACGTGCCTATTCGACGTGATGTTTTAGTCCCTGCTATTGATGAGTCAGGCATTGATGTTGTATTAATGGGGCATGATCATGCTTATGCCAGAACCCATCAAATGCATAACTTTGAACCGGTTGAAGATGTTGAATTTGAAGATGAGAATCAGACAGCTGCTGTGAATCCAGAAGGAACATTGTATATAACAAGCAGCTCTGCCAGCGGCAGTAAGTATTATGATTTAGTAGAAGAATACGACTACTTGGCTTTCAGAGAGCAATTTTATGTACCAACCTTCTCTCATATCAGCTTTACTGAAGACACATTTGCGATCACATCTTACCGCACTGATACAATGG
Source organism: Oceanobacillus oncorhynchi (assembly GCF_000821065.1). Taxonomy (GTDB): domain Bacteria; phylum Bacillota; class Bacilli; order Bacillales; family Amphibacillaceae; genus Oceanobacillus; species Oceanobacillus oncorhynchi. The sequence goes on along the minus strand of NZ_CDGG01000001.1, from coordinate 1,886,622 downwards.
AAGAATTTGATTCTTATACGATTAGAAAATCAGAATAGGTTATATAAAAGTCGCGGTTCCTTTCATTCAGGGACCGCGGCTTTTATATTCAATCATCCCTCCTTCTCTGCCGCTAGATTAAAAGAAGTTTAAAATTCATTTTATAAGTATTAAAGATATAATCGCGACAAATGGTGAAAAACTCCGGATAAGAGAATAACTCCTTTTGAAGGAATCTATATTGGCGTATTTTCGGCTGAATATCTTTCTCATTTATCAAAGCTTTAGAGCATTTTTTCCATTCTTCAACCGTCAAACTTCCAAGATAATACTAAAAGTAACCAATTATTGAAAACGCTTAAAAAATTGTTGACTTCCTATAAAAGCCGTGGTAAGTTATAGTTGTTAATTAACAACACAATTGTATATACAAATTTAGGAATGTTACCTATTTTGGGCATAACCTGAACGGAATGGAAAGATGCAATCTCTTTGCGTCTATTCTAATTCGTTCAGGTTTTTTATTTGCAATTAGTCATTCAAATATAATTAGAAAGCGGGGAAAAAGATGAAGTACGAGCAGTTAGCTAAAGAGATTATTGAATTAGTCGGCGGCACAGAGAACGTAAATAGCGTAACACACTGTGTGACAAGACTCCGTTTCCGATTAAAGGACTCCCAAAAAGCGGATCGAAAGGCATTAGAGAATCATGAGGATGTCGTCACTGTCCGGGAAAGTTCCGGACAATATCAAGTCGTCATCGGCAACCATGTTCCGGATGTTTACAAAGCAGTCGTTGCTGTAGGCGGGTTCGAAAATGAGAAACAAGAAGATGACAATGAAGCTAAGGATGACGAGAAAAAAGGGTTATTCTCCAGCTTCATCGATATTATTTCGAATATCTTCATCCCAGTTCTTCCTTTACTGATGGCAACAGGTATTATCAAAGGATTTAACTCAATGTTCATCGCGCTGGGCTGGTTAGAAGATACCAGTGGTACGTCGCAAATACTGAATGTGATTGGTGATGGCTTCTTCACATTCTTACCTATATTCTTAGGTTACACAGCCATGAAAAAATTTGGCGGCACACCTTTCCTTGGTATGGCCATTGCTGCTGCGCTTGTTCACCCGAACCTCGCAGGAATCGGAGAAAGCGAACCATTCATGACATTATTCAGCGGGACGATTTTAGAATCACCCGTACAAGTATCCTTTTTAGGAATTCCAATTATCTTAATGAGCTATACCGCTTCCGTGGTACCGATTATTTTATCCACTTACTTTGCGGCGAAAATAGAACGCTGGTTTGCGTCGATTATTCCGCAAGTGGTGAAGTCGTTTATCGTGCCATTCTTAACATTGCTTATCATTGTTCCATTAACATTTATTGTTATTGGTCCTATCGCAACATGGCTGGCACAATCCATTGGATATGCCATCCAAACAGGCTATGAAGCCGTCCCGGTCATTGCCGGTATCGTTGTCGGCGGGTTCTGGCAAGTATTAGTTATTTTCGGTATTCATTGGGGTATTATTCCAATTTATTATAATAACTTAGCTGTGCAAGGGTTTGATATGCTCATCGCGATGACATTTGCTGCTTCCTTCGCACAAATCGGTGCAGTACTTGCTGTCTGGATAAAAACAAAGAATAAAAAACTAAAAAGGCTCAGCTTCCCTGCCTTTATCTCCGGGTTCTTTGGTGTAACAGAGCCTGCGATTTACGGGATTACCCTGCCATTGAAAACACCATTTGTTATGAGCTGTATCGGATCTGCCGCTGGTGGTGCGATTATTGCTATGACAGGTGCAGCGCTTTACAGTGCAGGACCTTTGGGTGTATTTAAAATCCCGACATTTATCCATCCGGAAAACGGGATTGACGGCGGTTTCTGGGGTATGCTGGTATCCATCATTGTAGCATTTATCGTTGCCTTCGTATTAACATACTTCTTCGGACGTATTAATCAAAAAGAAAATACCGAAGCGGTCGTCGGCGATGAAAAAATGCAAGAAGAAGTTCAAGACCAAGCATTGGTTGAAGATGATGTGAAGCAGACCAATCAAGAGATTACCGTCCAAAACGAAAATATTTTAAGCCCTGCAAATGGAGATATCATTCCATTAACGTCCGTTCCTGATGACGTATTCGCTTCCGAAGCAATGGGTAAAGGCGTTGCGGTCCAACCAAGTGAAGGCAGGATGTATGCTCCGGCAAATGGGGTCATTACCACACTCTTTAAAACGAATCACGCTATCGGTATGACCACAGACAATGGCGCAGAAATTCTGATTCATATTGGAATGGATACCGTAGAATTAGATGGAAAATTCTTTGAAGCACGTATGAAGCAAGGGGATACAGTAAAAGCAGGAGATTTGCTGGTTGAATTTGATATCAATCAAATCAAACAGGCTGGATATTCTGTCGTCACCCCTATCGTCATCACGAATACAAAGGCTTATAATGAGCTTGAAATTGTGTCGGGTGATACAATAATGAAAGAAGATGTATTAATTATTACAAAAGTGTAAAAAGAATATTTATAAAAATGCAAGGAGGAATTTTCATGACAAATAACAAACGATTTCCAGAAGGTTTTCTATGGGGCGGCGCTATTGCTGCCAACCAAGTAGAAGGAGCTTATCTTGAAGATGGAAAAGGACTGACAAACGTTGACTTACTCCCTACCGGAGAGAAAAGAAGAGGGATAATGGAAGGCCATATTACCGATCTCAAGCCGAATCCAGAAGATTTCTACCCTAGTCACGAAGCGATTGATTTTTATCACAACTATAAAGAAGATATCGCATTGTTCGCAGAGATGGGCTTCAAATCATTTAGACTCTCTATCTCATGGGCACGTATTTTCCCGAATGGAGATGACGCAGCTCCTAATGAAGCTGGTCTTCAATTTTATGATGATTTGTTTGATGAGTTACGTAAACACAATATTGAACCCGTTGTAACCATCGCACACTTTGATGTACCTGTATCCCTGATTGAACGGTATAACAGCTGGGAAAGCAGAAAACTCGTTGATTTATTTGAAAAATATTCGATTACGATTTTCGAGAGATACAAAGATAAAGTAAAATACTGGATGACATTTAATGAAATCAATATGCTGCTGCACCTTCCATTCATGGGAGCAGGCATCGTCCTTAAAGAAGGAGCTAACCGCGATCAAGTACTTTATCAGGCTGCCCATCACCAACTTGTAGCAAGCGCCAAAGCGGTAAAAGCATGTCATGAGATTATTCCAGATGCACAAATCGGCTGTATGCTTGCTGCGGGTATGTTCTATCCATATACAAGCAATCCGGATGATGTTTTCAAAGCAATGGAAAAAGACCGTGAATCCTTCTTCTTCATTGATGTGCAGTCACGAGGAGAATACCCGGGCTATGCGAAACGTTTCTTTAAAGATCATAACCTGAATATCAAAATGGAACCGGAAGATGAGCAAATCTTAAAAGACAACACTGTGGATTATATTGGATTTAGCTATTATTCCAGCCGGACAACCAGTACCGACCCTGAAGTTCTAAAAAATGCTACAAGCGGCAATGTCTTTGGTTCCGTTTCGAATCCATATGTTTCTAAATCGGAATGGGGCTGGACCATTGATCCAAAAGGCTTCCGCATTACAGCTAACCAGCTGTACGACCGCTATCAAAAGCCATTGTTTGTTGTAGAAAATGGCCTTGGCGCGAAGGATGAAATAAATGCAGATGGCACTATCACCGACGACTATCGCATCGATTATTTGAAAAAACATCTTAACGAAATGGGAGAAGCAATCGAGGATGGCGTGGACATCATCGGTTATACCAGCTGGGGCCCGATTGATATCGTCAGTGCGTCCACTGGTGAAATGAAAAAACGCTACGGCTACATTTATGTAGACCGTGATAACGAAGGTAACGGCACATTAAGCCGTAAGAAAAAGAAAAGCTTTGACTGGTATAAAAATGTCATTGCGACCAATGGTGAAGAATTGTAATAACGATGAACCCCCCGAATGGATTCGGGGGTTTTTTACGTACATAAATTTCTTATTTTACAGGTTAAGCTGAAAAAGGAATCGTTATCTTCGCCTGAATTTATCACAGCATCATCAGTGACCCTGCCGCTCTTTTAAATATATTAGACAAATGAAGAAGAAATACCTTACGTATTTTTTTCAATCAACATCCCCAAATATTTTTCAAAGTGTACCCCTTCTATTTCAGGAACCTCTTCTTCCGTTGAATCCTGGATAGCTTCTTTGAGGAATGCAACAGCAAGCTGTACAGCATTTTCCAGGTTATCTTCACGCATCATGCTCCCCATCATGACCGAAGCAAATAAATCGCCAGTACCTGAATAGCTTTTCCCGTTATACGCCATCTCATGGTAAAACGTTTTATTCTTATCTAAATACAAGTTACCGATAAACTGCTCTTTTGAATCAATTGACGGAGGATTCACACCAGTAATAATGACTTCAGCGCCCGTTGCTTGCTGCAGGTTATTCCCTGCTTCCTTCAATGCTTTCATATAATCCTCGCCATTTGAATAGCTATGTAACTTCTCATAAGATAATCCAGACAATAAACAGCATTCTGTCACATTTGGTGTAATCACATCTGCATGTCTCACTAATTCTTTCATTTTCTCCAATAATCCCCCGGTAAAAATCTTATAGACTTCTCCATCATCTCCCATAACCGGATCTACCAGCAGCTTTGTTTCTTTCTTATAAAACGTATCTAAAAAATGAAAAATATTTTTGATTTGTTCTCCGCCAGTTACAAATCCAGTAAATATCCCATCAAACGTTTCCCCGAGTTTATTCCATTCCTCTGTAAAATGATTCATTTTAGAAGTGAAATCTTCCCAAAAATAACTTGGATACTCCGTTTGTGCAGATAGAACTGCTGTTGGCAAGGGGCAAGCCTGAACACCCATGACGGAAAGAACAGGGATTGCAGCAGTTAAAGAGCATTTCCCAAAGGATGACAAATCTTGAAGCACAGCAACTTTTTTCATATAACCCTCCTTGAACGAACTGAAACTTTTTCTATTTTATCATTTGAAGATTGGCTTGTCATTAAAGGTAATAGACGATATTGGCAGGAATCGGCTGGACACGGATCGTTTATTTCAGATTACATGACCGTTTTCAGCTCATCTTTCAACTGACCCTGTCATTTTTTCATGAATTGACACTTAAAGGTAGGTCAATATTCTGCTAAAGTAATAAAAAAAATTCAAGTTAGGAAGGTTTACATATGGAGAATACCCCGGCTTATTTAAGGACACGTAAAAAAACACAAGACTTAATCATTACTTCTATGCTCATCGCACTCATTTTTATTTCTACCGCATTTCTAAATTTCAGACTGCCGATCGCTGCAAATGGAGGGCTAGTACATATGGGTACAGCGATGCTTTTTATTGCCTCTATTTTATTCGGACCAAAAAAAGGGGCCTTGGCCGGAGCAATCGGAATGGGTTTATTCGATATGATTGGAGGCTGGCTATTGTGGACTCCTATAACAATTATAGCGCGCGGGCTGCAAGGGTACATCGTTGGTAAAATTGCCTGGTTTCAGGGCCGCAAAGGAAATAGCATCGCTTTAAACATGACAGCGACAATTGTTTCTGTTCCATTTATGATTGCTATTTATTACATTGGTGAGTCCATTCTATACGGAAACTGGATTACACCACTGGCTTCTATACCTGGGGATATCGTCCAAAGTGTCCTGGGCATTCTGATAGCTATCCCAATTTGCGTTGCTTTAAAGAAGGTTTATTATTTTAAATAAATCAAAGGGGCTGTTGCACAATCGATTACCAGATTGTACAACAGTCCCTTTTCACTTTCCACCTATTTATACAATTGCAGTCCAGCCTAATCCAGCCCTTTAAACGTCCCCTACTCTGTGACCTTTACATTTTCTTGTAAAGATAACAATTGAACGATTGTTTTCATCACAGCATCTTCTTCATTAGCACGCGTGATAAAATTGGCAGCATCTTTTAATTCTTGCACCGCATTACGAACCGCAAAATTATATGCCGCTCTCTTCATCAGCTCTAAATCATTGTAGCCATCACCAAAGGCCAGCGTTTCTTCTGGAGAAACATTCAATATTTGCTGCAGCTGTTCCACCGTCGTTCCCTTATGAACATTTGCATTGGCAATATCAATCCAGTCTGCTTCCGAAGCGACAATATACGCTGATTCAAAAAATGGTGCTAATTTTTCTCTCGTCTCAAAACAATTCAAAGAAGCATCATGGATAGTTATCTTAACAAAGTCATCCGTTATTTCCTTAAAATCAGAAACCTGTCTGACCTGTGCATAGGACCCTCTGACAATCGCCGCTTCTTCCTGTGGAATGTTTTCTTTAATAACCGCCCCTTCTCTTGTGCAGGCAATAATCGTATGTTCCAGACTTATTTCCTCAAGCAGCTGGATAATTTCCAGCCCTAGTTTGTTGCCCAGCAATGATTCATAGACAAATTCACCATTGTGCTTGATTCGTGTGGCACTATCTCCTAAAATCCTTGAACTACCCCCACTTACCAACCTTCAAAGTTGCTTGAAGTGGGGGATTCCTAAGAACACCAACCTATCGGTCAGTTATGGATTAGGCTAGCCCCGCAGTCCCTGCGGTTAATCGCAATGCTTCTTTACGAAGATTCCTGCTTGCGTTCTTATCTCTTTGGTGATGGCATTGACAGATATCACACGTCCATGCACGCAAAGCAAGTTTTTTAACGTCTTGGTTTTGGTGTCCATTTCATTCACCGTATGCCAATAGTGGTCTTTTTCCTTTTGTTTTCCTGTAAAATAGTTGTAGACAAAGCGGGAGCAGCCGATTGTCTTATGGATGAAGGTGATTTGTTTTTTGTTCGGATAGATACGAAAACGAAATGCTTTTTTTACTTTCATGGCTTCTTACCTCCTCCTGTCTATTATATCAGAAGAAGGATGGTTTTGGAACATTTGTTCGATTCAATATTGAACAATTGAGACACTCCAAAGCAATCTTTTGTGCATAGGAGATTCATCTCCCCCTTACCTCTACGCGCTTGAAGAGGGAGTTTTCTTTCCTTTTTTTGATAAATCATTGGCATCGTCACCAAATAATTCCTCGACACGTTCACATTGTTTACCTGTAACAGGAGCAAAAACAACGCCTTTTTCATGCATCATCTTTTTCACATCACTGTACAGCTCCCTGTTAAAATCACCGCGATTATTTAAAAACGTTCCATCCATATCTGTTAATACTAATTTAATCATCATGAATATCTCCTTCAATCGAGTAGAGGGAAAAGCTAACTAGCTTTTCGCCCCTCTCACACCACCGTACGTACGGTTCCGAATACGGCGGTTCAATAGTTTGAGTGTACGAACTGGTATTGAAGAGCGATATCTTTATATCCTCTCGATGCCAGTTCTTTATCTGTCAATGAACGATGGAGTACATAGCTACTCGATATGACCCAGTAACCTTTTCTTGTATTCGACCATTCATAAGCTTTCTGTTTATCGATGCCTAAGTGAATTAGATTTTCCCTTTTTGTACGTGGATTCTTCCACTGTTTCCAAATGTACTGTCTAATTCTACGCTTTAGCCACCCATTTAGATTCTTCATAAATCCTTTCATTTCTCCTATGCCATAGTAGTTTATCCACCCTGTCATAAGTTGCCGGATTTCTTTTAGAATTCTATCGATACTTCTTCCACGATTGCGTTTCGTGATTCGTTTGAGTTTCTGTTTAACGGTCACTTTTGCTTTATAATGCGGACGAATTTGAACACCTTTCTTTGTAACGAGGAGACAGAACCCTAGAAACTTTCGTTTCAAGGGGCTTCCTACTGCGCTCTTTTCCCGATTCACCGTAAGACTTAAATCCTTCTCCAGGAATTTCGTCACATTCTTCATGACGCGTTGTCCTGCTCTTTTACTTTTCACGTAAATGTTACAGTCATCTGCGTAAATAAATTCACCACTAGTCTATAGATGTTATCGTAAACGTTGTCGGGAGGGTGTCGAAGAAAGCCTTACACACCAACGATTACCCCACTTTTACTTACTCTTAAATTTCTCTAATTCACACAAAATCACCACTTCAATCACCCTCAATCCCTTGTCAATACTGGCTTCGCTCGATAACAAGTAGTGCTGCCGACGAATAACAATATCAACAGCTGGCATTTTCCCCTCAAATATCCATATATTTAACCCCTTTACGATCATTTCATCGACAACTGATAATATTTTCTAATTTAAATATCCAGACATCAAACTTCACCAGTGTCAGTTAACAGAAAATTTCGGATATTATTCCATATCTAGTATCAATTCCTATTAAATGTTAATATTTTAAATATAATACAAAGGAGGGAATATTTTATGGATTTTAAAAAGAGAATTATTTCAGTATTTTCTGCAATTGCATTGCTAATTGTTTTTGGCATTAGCCCTGTTTCGGCCAATAGTGAAGATACATATGAGCTAGAGGTCACCCAAGAACTAGTTGATAAAGCTGAAAGTATCGAGACAGAAATTGATCAGTATGTTACAATTAACGATGAAGGGTTGTTAGAAATCGATCCAATTGTTGAAGAAATTTACGGGGAAGAATTATACGTTTTCTTTGTTTACGGTGCAGAAATTAACAATGAAAAAATCCTAGACAACGAATTACAAGTAACCGATTCAGGAATTTCTTCAACTGAACAATCTCAAGACGGGGTCACAACCTTTTCAGGCGGTTGCTCTTGGTCAAATTTTAGTAAATCAATAATTGGCGGTAGTATTAGTGGAGCTACTGGTGGCGCAGTTGTAGGCGGATTACCAGGTGCTGGCCTTGGAGCAATTGGAGGATATGCAGGTGGCGGCTTAACTCATTTTGCAACATGTTGGTGGTGATTCATATGTTAAAAATTTTCAAGAAAGATTTTAATATCTCAGGTTTAAGACTCTGTTTAGGCATTGGAGCAGTAGTGTTTGTTAGTGGAGTTTTATTCAAACTTTTTGAGTTATTTTAACGATTTGAGAAAGTGGTGATTTGCCACTCTCTTTTACTTTTATCATAAAATAATAATGCCCAAAAAAAATAAGCCCAGAATTATTCTAGACTCATTTTCCACCATCATCATTTTCAATTATAAATAAATCCTCCAATTCACAATCCAATACCTCAGCTAATTTAACCGCCTGATCTAACTTAATCATACTCCTATTTTTCATCCAATGAGTCAAAGTATTATTAGTAATCCCCATCTGTTCAGCGATATATCTCTTCTGATATCCCTTTTCTCTTATCAATTCCTCTATGACTAATTTCATTTGCATCACCATTTATATAATTCTACATCACCCTCAATATTCCTTTATTATCATTTATTTTTTAATAAAATCCAAATATATTTGGAATAAAATCGTAAACATTTGTGTATACTATAACTACAAGCGAATATACAACAGAACATACAGAATACTAACCCCACTCCACGAATCGGTGTCCCCGTTTTTCCAGTAATTGGTCTAACTCGTTTAAGTAAATATTACTGCGTAACGGAGACAGGTTTCCCCCTTGAGGCGTTCCTTCAGCCACTACCTCACGATAGCCACCTTGCCTTTCGCTAACAGTTCCTACTGCCAAGCCTGTAGTGGTCTTTCACCACCAAGTTTTCGCCCATGCAGGGCACACCTTTAAAAACAGATACCCGGCGCCGGGTATCTGTTTTTATCAATTCATGTAAGAAAGCATGCAGCATGTTAGCTTTACACTTTTCTCACCTTACAACTTCCAGCACCTGTATTAATTTACGCTCACTGTTTCCTGGAAGAATTGAGGAAGATGTGCTTTATGAGCCTCCATCATCTCATCAATAATTTCTTTCGCAATCTTATCACTTGGCGTTAATGGGTTAATTGTTAAAGCAAGTACCGCTTTATTATAATCCCCGGTTACAGCTGCTTCTGCTGAAATACGCTCAAAGGACTTAATTTGCTGTACCAGTCCGCGGGCAGCAACAGGAAGGTCTCCCACTGTCAATGGAACAGGACCATCTTTTGTAATGACACAGCTGACCTCAACCGCTGATTCAGCCGGAATACTTGCAATGGCACCGCGGTTCATTGTGTTTACTGGTTGAATATCACGCTTGTCGTTATAAATGGATGTAATTAAACGAACCGCTGCATCAGAATAATATGCTCCGCCGCGCTCTTCTAATTGAGGCGGTTTGATATTAAGATTTTCATTTTTATAAAGTTCAAATAATTCTTTTTCCAATGCCTGAACAACCTCAGCACGCGTTCCTTCTGTCTTAGAGCTTTCGATAGCTTTATCTAACATTTCCTTCGATTTGTAGTAATACATATGATATGGACAGGTTAAAGCATCTAACGCTTGAATAAATTCAGGCTCCCAGCCCATTCCATCGATATTCTTAACAAAGCTTGAATTTTCCGGATCAGATAATTTCTCAATTACCTCTTCCTTCACGCTCACTCCATCCAAATAAACATTCAAACCGTATACCATATGATTCAGTCCTGCAAAATCAATGCGGATTCGTGAATGATCGACATCTAATAATTTAGCAATTCCCATTTCCATACCAATTGGAACATTACATAGACCGACAACTCTATCAATATTGGAGTAGCGTAATACAGCTTCGGTAACCATGCCGGCTGGGTTCGTAAAGTTAATCAGCCATGCATTCGGGCAAAGCTCTTCCATATCTTTTGTAATTCCCAAAATAACCGGAATCGTACGCAACCCTTTAAACAATCCGCCAGGTCCATTTGTTTCTTGACCAAGTACACCATATTTCACTGGAATGCGCTCATCCTTGGCACGTGCATCTAAACCGCCAACACGGAATTGCGTTGTTACAAAATCAGCATCCTTCAGAGCCTCTCTGCGGTCCAATGTTAAATGCACATCGATTGGAAGGCCGGCCTCTTTGATCATTCGTTTTGCAAGGTTTCCGACAATCTCCAGCTTTTCTTTTCCTGTTTCCACATCGACTAACCAAAGCTCGCTTAGTGGAAATTCATCATACCGTTTAATAAATCCTTCTACTAATTCCGGAGTATAACTTGATCCGCCGCCAATTGTTGCAATTTTTATACCTTTTGCCATCCTTTACACCTCCAAAAATTTTAAAAACATGTAAATCTATCTAATTCTTTAAAAAGAAGAAACTTAACTTATATATTAATTGTATCAATATTTAGCAGAATATAAATGGTTAGGAACCATTTCGTTTTTAATAACAGAAGAAGTCATTTGTTACAAGGATGTAACAACCTGTGTTATAATGAATCATAGAGTTAATTTCTAATTAAAAGGAGAAGTGTGCATCATGTTTACACACGAGATGATTGCTTCATTCAATGAGTTAGAGACTTCTTTGTATAACTATATCAGTAAAAATAGTGAAAAGGTTGCTTATATGCGCATTCGCGAGCTTGCTGATGAAACCCATGTATCCACAGCTACTATCCTGCGCTTTTGCAGAAAAATAAATTGTGAAGGTTTTTCCGAATTTAAAGTAAAGCTGAAAATGTATCTGGAAGAAAATAAAAAGACAATTTTAAAGGATACACAGCATGCTGTAACAGAATTTTTTGATCGGACACTGAAGGGCGATATCGAAGAAGACATTAAAGAAGCTGCTAAGCTGGTAAGTAAAGCAGATAGTGTTATTTTCATTGGAATAGGCACCTCAGGGATCCTGGCCGAATATGGGTCAAGGTATTTTTCAAGCTTAGGTAAATTTTCGATGTATATTAAAGACCCGCTTTTCCCGGTCCATTCCAGTCTGCGATATAATAGCACTGTCATTGCTCTATCTGTCTCTGGAGAAACAAATTTTGCAGTTACGCATCTTAATCAAATGAAACAAGAAGGAAGTAAAATTATTAGCATTACCAACAACAAACACTCCACGGTTGCTAAAATATCAGATATCAATATCCCTTACTATGTAACGGAAGAGTGGTTTGAGAACGCAAATATTACCACACAGGTACCTGTGCTTTATATTTTGGAATCAATGGCACATGAGACATATAAGCTGAATGGCTAATGCAGGATAAACTTGAAAGGCGTAGTCGATAACGACAACGCCTTCACAATATTTCTTGTTAAATTATTTCTTGTGCTAAATTAAATCAACGCATCTTCCCCTTTTTCCTGATTAACTAATTTCTTATCATACATTTTAATGAATGGAAGCCAGATCAGAAATGCTACAAAAGCACAAAGCACGGAAACAATTGCCGCCATATAACTTCCGCCTGTACTAATAAATCCGCTGATACCAACTGGAGTAGGCCAAGGCATCATAGCGATAATCGATTCAACAAACCCTAATTTAATTGCCCAATAACCGATGGAAGCTGATACCATTGGAGCTAAGAAGAACGGAATAGCTAAGAATGGATTATAAACTATCGGTAATCCAAATATTAATGGTTCGTTGATATTAAAAATCCCCGGTGCAAGTGCCGCTTTACCTAAAACACTCAATTGCTTCGATTTTGCCATAAATGCAATAAATATACATAAACCTAATGTTGCTCCAGATCCGCCAATCGTTACAAACGCATTATTAAATTCCCCTGCCAGCGGAATGTTCGCACCATCGATATTAGATTGAATATTGGAAAGAAAGATTGGTGTCAAGAATCCAAATACAATGGTTGCTCCATGGATACCTACAATCCAAAGCGCATGCACAACAAAGTAAATAACCAGTATACCTAACCAGCTGTTTGTAATATTCACTACAAATCCAAACGGAATTGCTACTAATTTAAATATATCCGTGCCTAATGCAATTAAAATACCATTGACCACCAATACAGCAAAGGCAACTAAAAACGCCGGAATCAATGCAGTGAACGATCTGGATACACCCTCTGGTACCGCTTCAGGCATTTTGATAACCCAATTTTTCTTCACACAGAGCCGGTATATTTGCACAGCTAAGACAGACATCAGAATTGCTGTGAATATTCCTGTCGCCCCTAGACGGCTGACACCGTCTTCAACCATTTGCCATCCATGAACTGTTGTATTATTTTCATCAATCTGATGCACGAGAGACATCATGCCATTTTCTAATACGATTTCCGGAATAGTGATGAAAAAGGCAAACATAGATAGTAAAGCTCCGTTTAAAGGACTTAGATTAAGCTCTTCCTCCTCGGCATAAATTTTTGTATATTCGTAACCGATAACAAGACCGAAATAGATTGCTAATATTCCCATCGTTGCTTTATTCGCTAACATATATAAATCACTGATTCTAAAAAATGTATTATCGAAAAAGCCTTGTAAAAATGTAAGTGTCTGCGGCAATACGTTTAACACTAAAAACATCGAACCTACAATTACAAACGGAATCGAAGCCATCCCTGCAGCCATAATGGCACGTACAATACGAAAAGATGCAACTTTCCCCATGGGACCCATCAAATATTTTTCCAAAAAAGCAAATACTTTATTTTCTCCGTTTTCTGAAGCCATCGTACTCCCTCATTTCTTTTTATTAATTGACAGCCCTTTCAAAACTTTTAATTCGTTCATAATGCTTGTCTTCATTATGTTTAATCTTGTTTAAACGATAGAGAATCAACGTACTCAGTAATACACCGGCAATCAAAATACTTAAAACCAATATTTTAGATTTCTCTTCCGCTACAAGAAAGGGGAATAATTGATTGAATGATGAAGTAAAGCATGCCGGTACAATTAAAAGCATATTTGTAACAAGTAAAATGGTAAAGCAATACTTTGTATATTTGACAATATTAGAATGATGACCATATATTTTCACTTGCTCGATGGTACTGATAACCAATACAACCATTAATATCAACGGGATAAAATACAGTGATGAATCACTCATCAACAATGACATGAACCAGTATAAATTAGTAAAAAAGAATAATGCGGAAACATATCTAACTAATAAATACCGATTAAAGTACATCGATTTAATACTTAGCTTTTTCCTATTTAGTTCGATTTGTGCCCTCGCATCGTTTTTCATATTCAAACCCCTCATTTATCTTTGTCGAGTTTTTCATATAGATATAACATTTCTAACGCAACTTCTCTTAATGTCATCGTAGTCATTAAATGATCCTGTGCATGAACCATAATAATTTCCATATTGATTGTTTCTCCGGATGAATACTGCTGCAATAACGCCGTTTGGGACTGGTGCGCTAATAATACTTCTTCATTTGCTTCATCCAGCTTGTCTGCAGCATTTTTAAATTCGTTATTTCGCATCATTGCAAAGGCTTCATGTATCATGGTTCTCGATGACCCGCTGTGCAAAATGATTTCAAAGGCTACGCTCTGTATTTGTTCCTGATTCATTGAATATCCCCCTTTATAGTTGATATAAAGCAATATAAATATTTATTAATAACGAATGATTATTCCGGCAGCTCCTGCAAAATTAAATTACCTAATTTTTCTATCCCCATTGGAATCGGAACATACGCTTGAGGCGGAATATTTACCACTGGTTTACCAACGCGATCGCCAGCCTTTTTCAGATTTTGATAATACATTTTTGTTTGTGGACTCACTAAGAATAAATCAAAATCACTATTCTCTATTTTCTTCCCGCCCTCTGTCGCTGAAACAGCATCCACTTCAATATCATGCTCTTTTCCTTTTAGATATTCTGTTGCTTTTTTTGCTAATAAAGAAGATGACATACCACCTGCACAAATAATTAACGCTTTTTTCATTTTACATTCCTCCATGAAATTCTATTTTTTAGCATCTTGCGCTGTCTCTATAATCAGGAAATTCATAAAGGACTTAAACAGCAATCTCATGCCTTTCATCTAGCTTTTACCTTTATAAATTTCTTACTTAAATTATAATATGTAAGCGTATTCAATTACAGAGACTCTTTTTCCGCTGGTACAGGAAATAACTAACACCAAGTTTTGAATAGCACGAAAACACCCCGGACAGTGTTTACCCCGGGGTGTTCTAGTGCTACTCTATTTGATTATCTCAATTAATTGTTCATACGTCTTACATTGCACTATTTCTCTCACCATATTCTTATCGTCCAACAATTCCATTAATCCCTCATACATTTGTTTTAAATCATTTTTTATACCTTTGCTGATATTTAATTGGACAATTAATTGCACATACTTATCTCCCCATTGAATCGGTTTTTGAAGTGTAACAATTGACCAGAATGTATCCTCCGTCTGCGGTTCAATCGGGTGAGGAATGGCAACCATATTGCCAAAACTCGTTGGAGAAAAGCTCTCCCGTTGAAGCACCGATTCCAAATAGTGCGCATCCACTTCTCCATCAGATTCCAGTGCTTCACAGATAAAGCGTAAAACCTCTTCTTTCTCAGCAAAGCCCTTTTGTAGATACGTATATTTTTCCCGCAGATACGTATTGGAAATAACATCTCCCTGAATGACAAAATGATTGATTTTATTTAAATCTGTTTCTCCTAAAATCGTGCTTATATGAATAACAGGGACTGGCATCTTTTTCTCAATCGGAATCGTGCTGATAATAAAATCAATGTTATCAAACGAATGCTGGGATAAATTATAGTATTCGGTTGTACCCATAATATTTAACTGATTCCCAAACTCATTTTGCAGTTTATACATTAAAAGCTGAGCACTGCCCAGGCCAGATGCACAGACAATTAAGCAGCCCGGTACGTCTTCTTTATTCTTCTTTTTTCTTTCCTGCGCTACCTCAATATGAAGCGCCAGGTAACCAACTTCATTCTCATCTATTGCAATGCCCATTCTTTCTTGTACGGCTTGCGCTCCAATTAATGCTGCATCAAAAGATAATCGGTACTTCGATTTGATTTCTTCCAGCATTGGATTTCGAATATTCATCTTGAATTTATATCGGCTTATTGCTGGTTTTAAGTGCAGACTCATCGCCAACAGCAGTTCTTTGTCATCAGCTAAATGAAATCCAAATTCTGCATCAATCCGTTTCAGCATTTCTTTGACCATTTCTTGAATCTCATCATCAATAACAGAAATAACCTCTGTATGATGAATCGAAGAATCGGTAATCTTTGTTCCTTGCAAATGAATCGCCAGGTATGCAATCTCGTGTTCAGTAAAGGAAATATACAGTTTTTCCTGAATAGCATTTGCAATTTCTTGAGCAACTAAAAAAACCTTTGATGTCTCTATTTCTTGAAAATGAGGATGAATCATTTGAACAGAATGACTCTCACGAATCCGCTTACAAGCAATTGCAATATGTGTGATTAGATTTTGCAGGCTAATATCTGAAATAATAATATGATGCTTTCTCAGATTAAACAATACACTGTTTTTAATCATCTCTAACTCTTCTTCAGGTAAAATACCTAACCAGTCAGCCATATTGTCTTTTAAGACAGATTGTTGATTAAACAAATACTCAGAGATGCAGTATCTGATCTGCGTTTCATCGCCTATAATTTTAATCCCATGATACGGCTTATGCTCCAAAGCCAGCTTATACTCTTTCAGTATAGCACGGATATATTTTAAATCATACTGCAGGGTAGAGCGGCTTATAAACAACTGCTCTGCTAAGTCATCTATTTTAATATAATCGGAGGTCATCAGCAGTTTCTCCATCAGATATTTGACACGATCTGGATGATTTGAGGGAACATCATCTTTTTTGTAATTTGTTTGCTCCTGAATGAATTCATAGAATAAGCGTTCATTCCGAATGGTAAGCTGATAGCCTTTCCCTTTTAAAGATACGATATGTGTCCCGTACGGCTTTAAAAGTTCATTTAATACTTTGATATCATTACGTATCGTTTTAGAACTGACCTGTAATAAGGACGCTATATCCGAACTGGTTAAAGGTTCCTGTGCTAATCGCAGCGCCTCAAGTATCTTTTGTAATCGTGTATTCACGTAATCACTTCCTAGTTAGCACAATATTGAATCTGTCATCCTAAAATTTCTGTATATAACGGCTGCCAATAGAGTTTGTGACTATAGTAACAAGTTTATTATATCATACCTTTCTATGGGTCATCTATATTCAAATAATTGCAGCTTAATTAGCAAGCTGACTTTCTCTTCCGTTCATGATTCCTTTTTGCTGTACCTGAAAAGCACCGATTTTCACGGATACGCAAAAAAGTATTGCAGCGCATTTCGATTACGCTGCAATACTTTTTTAGAATGTCTCTCTTTTAATAGTTTGTCATATACTGCTCCCGCCCCCGCGGATGAATCGCAGTACGGAACAAAAATGCAGACTGCTGTTCAATAAAAGGAATATCGATACAGAGATTTTTTACCGTGTCTGCTTCAGAATTTAAAAATACATTAGAGAAAAAGAACTTGGTCAGGAACGCTTAGAATAAAACGAAACGCTTCTGCCTAAAGCCTAGCTTACCACTCCGTATGAAAATGACCTTCTTTATCCACACGCTGATACGTATGCGCTCCAAAATAATCGCGTTGTGCCTGAATCAGGTTGGCGCCGCTTTTGGCAGAACGGTAGCCATCATAATATACCAGCGAAGCATTAAAGCACGGTAATGCTAATCCAGTTTCCATTCCTTTGATAACCACTTTTCGCATCGATGCCTGATAGTTATTCAAAATTGTTTTGAAATATGGAGACAGGAGAAGGTTGGATAATTCTTTGTCTTCCTTAAATGCTTTACTGATTTCATTTAAAATACCGGCACGGATAATGCAGCCGCCGCGGAAAATCAGCGCAATTTCATCCAGCTGCAAATCCCAGTTATACTGCTCTGATGCCTGCTTATATTGATAGAATCCTTGCGCATAGGTAATGATTTTCCCCATAAACAGTGCTTGACGGACCAGCTCGACCCATTGATCCTTGTCAGCTGCATCTGCTAATTGGTTTGGCCCTGCTAATTCCTGCTCTGCCATCATGCGCTCTTCCTTCACATTGGACAGGAAACGCATAAATACAGATTCCGTAATAATAGATAAAGGTACTCCCGTATCCAGCGCATTTTGACTTGTCCATTTGCCGGTTCCTTTTTGTCCTGATTGATCTAAAATAACATCAACCAGCGGCTTTTTGGTTTCTTCATCCACGTGTGTCAAAATATCAGCTGTGATTTCCATCAGATAGCTTTCCAATTCGCCTTTGTTCCACTCTGCAAAAATAGCGGCAATTTCATCGACATTGAGCCCTAACCTTTCCCGCAGGAATTGATAGGCTTCCGTAATCAGCTGCATATCAGCATACTCGATACCGTTATGCACCATTTTGACGTAATGACCGGATCCTTCTTTGCCAAGATACGAACAGCACGGCTTGCCATCCACCTGTGCCGCAATTTTTTCCAGGATAGGAGCGACGTGCTGATAGGCTTCTTTATCTCCGCTTGGCATTAATGAAGGACCATTTAATGCGCCTTCTTCACCTCCGGAAACACCCACACCGATAAAATGAAAACCTTTTTCCTTTAAGTAACCGTATCTGCGGTTAGAGTCCTGAAAATTAGAGTTTCCTCCGTCCATGATAATATCGCCCTGTTCCAGCAAAGGCAGAAGACTATTGATAACGGAGTCTACAACAGCTCCAGCTGTTACCATCAAAAAGATTTTTCTTGGTTTTTCCAGCGAATGGATAAACTGCGTCAGCTCATAATACGCTGTTGTATTCTCATGCGGATGCTTTTCTTGAAATGCTTCCGTCAAATCAGGTGTATAATTATAGACTGCGACCTTTTCACCCTTATTCGCCATATTCAAAGCAAGATTCGCTCCCATGACTCCCAGCCCAAAAACGCCAATTGAATTCATTTTTTCATTCCATTCCTTTCGACAGGTGTTCAAGCGCTTTATAAAATCAAGAGAGCCCGAACACCTTTCACACAAATATTTCAGTCGAAGCTTAAGACAGAATTCCTGTACTGTCAGCTTGCCCGAGTTTTAAATAACTAAGCTTATTAAAAGCGTAAATACAAGTCCGGATACAGAGATAATCGTTTCCAGCAACGTCCAAGTTGCAAATGTTTCTTTCATCGATAAATTGAAGTATTCCTTAAAAATCCAAAATCCGGTATCGTTTACATGGGAGGCAATCAAACTTCCTGCGCCCGTAGCTAACACCATCAGCGCCAGATTCACATCGGTTCCTTCAATCAACGGAATCACCATTCCAGCAGTTGTTAAAGCTGCCACGGTTGCCGAACCTAAGGAAACCCTTAAAATAGCAGCAATCAGCCACGCAAGCAGAATTGGCGACATATTTGAACCAGAGAAGATATTTGCTACAGCATCACCGACACCGCCGTCAATCAATACTTGTTTTAACGCACCGCCGCCTGCAGTAACTAAAAGAACAATACTAATTCCGCGAACGGATTCCTCTGCTGAACTCATCAATGTTTTCATCGGAATCTTACGTGCAATCCCCATCGTGTAAATCGCAAATAACAGGGAAAGAAGGAGAGCCATTGTCGGGTCTCCAATGACGCGTGCGATTTCAAAAAACAAATTATCTGCAAGTCCGGCAATTTCCTGAACCAGCTGTACAATCGTTGTAACCGCCATCAATATGACTGGAGAAAGTGCAGTCAAGGCACTAATACCAAATCCAGGTGTTTCTTCTTCTTCAAATGTTTTTGTCGTTCCAAGTGATCCAATATTGCCGATTCGTGAAAAAGCATCCGGCACCAATTTCTGAGCTACTTTCGTAAATAACGGTCCGGCGATAATCACCGTCGGAATAGCAATCACAATACCGATAAGCAGCACCATGCCGATATTTGCTTCATACTGCTGTGCAATTACTGTCGGGCCCGGGTGAGGAGGCAGGAATCCATGTGTGACGGATAATGCAGCCGTCATCGGCACACCCAGATATAATAAAGGCAATTTAACTTCTTTAGCAATCTGATACACAATCGGAATTAATAAAACAAGTCCTACTTCAAAGAACAATGCGATACCAATGATAAAAGAAGCAACAACAACAGCCCATTGAATTCGTTTTTTACCAAATACATTAATTAATGTTAAAGCGATACGATGGGCACCGCCGGCATCAGCCAGTAACTTCCCTAGCATTGCACCGAAAACAAAGATAAGCGCAATGTCGCCAAGTGTGCCTCCAAGTCCTCCTTGGACCGTTTCAACAATTTCACCTGGAGACATGCCCAGTGCCAATGCCGTTAGTAAAGAAACAACAATCAATGCAATAAACGTATTTAAGTTCCACTTCATGATTAGCAGCAATAGTGTCACTACTGCCAGCGCAACAATAATAAGCGGATAAATATTTTCCATTATTCTCAGCTCCTATTCTTCATTCTGTTTATTTTCCAGTGATTTCTTTTCCTGATAAGCCGCAATTTGTTCGTATTCCTGTTCAAGCGAACGGGAAATATTGATAAAAATCGGCATTAATTCCTGATACGTTGAAACATGATCCGGGTTCGGTTCATGCTCATGTGTAAAACCAATCAACTTTTCTACTACATCGAAGGAATCAATTTTCCCTTCTGCATACAATCCCAGTAAGCAAGCTCCCAAGCAGGAGGACTCATAGCTTTTCGGAACGATGACATTCTGGTCAAAGATATCAGCCATCATTTGCCGCCACAATTCTGATTTTGAAAAACCGCCCGTTGCTTTAATCGATTTCACCGGCACATCCATTACTTCCACTAATGCCAGAAAAACAGAGTATAAGTTAAAAATAACGCCTTCTAACGCAGCACGTACCATATGCTCTTTTTTATGATTCAATGTTAAACCGATAAAGGAACCGCGGACATTCGCATTCCAAAGCGGTGCACGCTCTCCAGCCAAAAACGGGTGGAATAACAATCCGTTTGATCCGGGCTCCACCTGCTTTGCGATAGCAGTTAATACTTCATACGCATCAATGTTTAATCGTTTTGCTGTTTCGACTTCACTTGCAGCAAGCTCATCACGAATCCAGCGCAGCACCATGCCGCCATTATTTACCGGCCCGCCGATGACCCAATGATCCTCTGTTAATGCATAGCAAAAAATCCGGCCTTTTTGATCGGTGCGCGGTTTGGGAATAACGGTGCGGATAGCCCCGCTCGTGCCGATGGTAATCGCCACATCTCCTTCTTTTATCGCATTTACGCCAATATTGGACAGCACCCCATCACTTGCTCCAATAATAAATTTCGTGTCCGGAGCAATGCCTAAATCCTCCGCAATCTCCGAATGACAGTTTGTAAAGCTTTCTGTTGTAGGAACAAGTCTTGGGAGTTTATCCGCTGAAATACCAGCCATTTCAAGAGCTCCTTTATCCCAAACAAGCTCCTCCAAATTCATCATCCCCGTAGCGGAACCAAGAGAATAATCCATCACATAGTCGCCGAAGAATTGATAGAAAACATATTCTTTGATGCCGATGTATTTCTTTGTCTTTTCAGCTGTTTCTGGCTGCTCCTGCTCCAGCCATGTAATTTTACTAAGCGGAGACATTGGGTGGATGGGGGTTCCCGTTCGCAGGTAAACATCATGGCCGTTCCATTCATTTTTAATTTTCGCTGCCCAATGCGAGCTGCGGTTATCTGCCCAAGTAATGCATGGTGTAATGGCTTTATTATCTTCATCCATTGCAATTAGACTGTGCATTGCGCTGCTGAAAGAAATAAAGGAAAGGTCTTTTTTATCTATCTCTGATTCCTTTACTGTTTCTCGGATAACATGAAGCACCGCCTGATAAATATCGTCCGGATTTTGCTCAGCTGTACGTACATCCGGCGTATGCAAATCATATCCCTGATTACTCTGCGCGATAATTTCACCTGCTTCCCGGTAAAGAACGGCTTTTGTACTTGTTGTGCCAATGTCGACTCCGAGCATAAATTTATGTTGATTCACATTCATCCCTCACTATCTTTTATTAGAAACTGTGTATTGTTATGACATATCCTTCTGCCATTTATTTAATCCATTCACCCTTTTTATATCACTGAAATAAAGGGCTTACAAAACATATAATTTGTTAGTTCGAATACTTGTATACAAGTATCCTAACATGTAATTTCCATCTTGTAAACGCTTTTATTATATTTTTTTCATTTAAATTTAAGAGGTCAATCATTTCGGGCTATGAAAGATAGCCATTCCAACAGAAAAAAGGACTTTCCTAACCCATCAAGTTAAGAAAGCCCCTTTTTTCGTCACTATATCATTTTATCTTTCGTAATGTAAGTCTTCCCCATTTGATTGAATTACTTTCTTATACCAATCAAATGAATCTTTCTTCGAGCGTTTCATGGTTCCATTACCTTCGTTATCCCGGTCTACATAAATCATGCCGTAGCGTTTCTTCATTTCCCCGGTTGTAAAGGATACAATGTCCATAATTCCCCAAGGAGTATAGCCGATTAAGTCTACGCCATCCTCATTCACAGCCGCTTTTAAAGCTTCGATATGAGCGCCAAGATAATTGATTCTTGCTTCGTCATGAATGGATCCATCTTCTTCGACTGTATCAACCGCTCCAAATCCATTTTCCACAATAAACATCGGCAGCTGATAGCGGTCATAAAAGCGATTCAGCGTGTAACGCAAGCCTGTCGGATCAATTGCCCAGCCCCAGTCACTGGATTGAACATATGGATTATCAACCCCATGTGGCAGGCCGCCATTTGTTTTTTCTGCAGACTCGTCCGGTTAACGAAGAACGGTTGCCCAACTTTTTCTCAAGCGATCCCTCATATACATGGACCATCCCGGAAAAAGAGCCATATTTGGTGTGATTACTGGTGTAAAATAAATCCGTGATTCCTTGATCGATTCCCAGCAGCTCCTCTTGTGCTCTTTTGTTCACCTTTTTCGTGAAAGGGATCCCGATTTTAACTTTTCCATTCACAACTTTGGCAGTCATGGAGCCATTTTTATATTGATTTAATCTCCTTAAACTGTTTTCACTAGTGTTGACTGGTATTTCCACATACTTTTTTTCGTTTAGCAATTTTAAGAATACAACAAAATCTTCTGTCGTAGAATGGGATTTCTCGATTTTAGAAACTCTCGAATCCAATTGTAGTGTAGCCTTATGGACAAAGGGAAGTTTCCAATGATCCAGTTTATCGTAGAATAACGCACGGATGTATTCCCTTTTTGAAGTGCGTTGTTCTTCCGTTAACCTAGATAATATCATGTATGCGTTTTCATAAGTTTTTTGCAGCTTGCTTATTTTTGGTGCTTTGCTGCAATGCCCTTAATACAGCTAATTCATTTTCATCCTGAACAGAAGCATTCAAAAGAGATATGAACGATACATAAGGAATTATACCTTCATCATGGTGGAAAATATAACCATATAAATTATTTTTAATTTGCATGAAATGATTATGAAGCAGGCTAACTGCCTGATCAATCGCATTTTGACCATAAGCAGATCCTAATTGATGTGTGTGTCTTACACTTTTTTCAAGTACACGAATCTTGGGGGCTTGTTTGTTATTATTCATTAAGTCAAGGTAGTACTTGCTGTCATTAGCCATTTCTTTGATAAATCTATTCATCAAATTTGTATAGGCTTGTTCTGTTTCTATCAAACGTTCCAATTTGTTCTTGGTTGGCTTTCCGAATAGAAATACAGATTTTTTCCGATCATTTTTCCCCAAATATGATCACCCTTTCAATTTTTGGTTGTCCATGTATTTCTTAAAAGGATTATCCCATTAGCTCAGAATAAGTTAGCCATATGAAACACCTTCAACGAACTTTTGTTCGTAATTTAATCATATCAAACATTAGTTCGTTTGGGAAGCCATGCCATAACTTTCCTTCCATAATTGTTCCATTACTCAGGGAATTACATAAATAACATGGTCTAAAAGTTGGATTCTCTGATATGTATATGCAAACTGGCAAATTGACTGAACAGGAAGCAAGTTATTTGAAATTAAAGAACGGTGAACCTAAGCTCACGATGGAAAGCATCTTCTACCTGACAAATGGAATACCCTTCGATTACTCCAAGGTTACTTACAATTACAATCAATCGCAATTTTTTATTTTAGGTACAGGAATTTAATTCCTTTAGCACCTCAAATAAACCTGCTCAAAGCTGTTTTAACAGGTTTCGCAGCAGGTTTATTTCATCCCAGTTTCATGAACAGTAAACCCCGCCATATCAGGATTTCACGTTATTTCTTCCGTTTTTCTTCCGCTATATCCTGCAGTTTAAATTTCTGTATCTTACCTGTTCCCGTCAGCGGCCAATCCGCCGCTTCTACAAACCAGATATAACGCGGGACTTTAAATCGTGCTACATGCTCCCGGCACAGCTTTCGGATTTCCTGCTTCGTGCAGGTTTGGCCTTGTTTTAATTCCACAAACGCGGCACCGGTTTCTGTTGTTAATTGATCCGGCACGCCGACGATATAAACTTGATTTACTGCCGGGTGCATGGAAATCACATCCTCTACCTCTTTGGGAGCTACGGTTTCTCCAGATACTTTATACAGATCCTTACTTCTTCCTAACAGCCGAATATAACCTTGTTCATCAATCGTCCCCAGGTCTCCGCTGCGGATATATCCGTCCTCATCCTTGGCAAAAGCTGTCTCTTCCGGCTTTTTATAATACCCTTCTGTTACCACATTTCCCCGCACCGCTAACTCGCCGGCAGAACCGCTTGGCAGTGTTTCTCTTGTATCGGGATCAATCACTTTGTACGTGACACTTTTATCTCCAAACTCCGGATGAGCAGCGGCTCCTGCTGTTTTTACTTTCCCGACTGTTGTAGAAATAATTTCTAATGGATCTCCGATTTCAGTAAGCATTGTGGTAGAGCCCGCTTCTGTCGCGCCACAGCCTGTACCAATTTCGGTCACTTCTAATTCATCTACTGCTCTTTTCCATAACGGGACCGGCGAAGGAGCGGCACAGCATAATAGCGCATAAAGAGACTTTAGATTGGTATGCTTTACTTCCGGACGATTTAATAAGGCAACAAGCATCGATGGAACAGCCAGAAAATCATGAACCTGGTATTTCTCCATCAGCTCCAGTGACTGAAGTGGCTGAAACGCATGACAGGTCACCATCCCTCCTCCTACAAAGGAAGCGGCAAACAAGCCTTCCTGCAGAAAGTAAACATGGTACATCGGCAGCGGAGCATAAATACGTCTTCCTACCTCATATCCTCTGGTTAAGCACGTTGCAAAACCAGAACGGAGCAGCATATCATCCGTCAGCATCACGCCCTTCGGCAAGCCTGTAGAGCCGGAAGTATAAATAATAGCTGCAGTTGCGTCTGGATTATCTGTTTCCTTCCAGCGTTTGTTTAACGCCGTTTCTTCCACTGCTCGTGCACCTTGTAAAAATACTTCCCATGTCATATAGATTTCCGGTACATCTGCTTCTTTGTTGGGAATACAAACTGCTTTAGTAAAAGGGCTCTCTGCATCCGCTTGGAGTTCAGAAACAATATTCTTTACCCCTTCGGCATGATGCTGTTTTCCAGCGTATTGATGCGTAATCAGCCAATTGGTATCGGATTGACGCAGCATATAGGTCAATTCTTCCTTTTGCAGCTGCGTATTCAGCGGGACCATCACTGCTCCTGCCATCGAGGAAGCTACAAATAATGCGACGTATTCCGGTTCATTTTCCATTAAAACTGCGATATGGTCCCCCGGCTTAACGCCTAAATGCAGCATTGCCTTTGCATATTCACGTGCCCGCTCCCACATTTCCCCATAAGTTACAGCCTGATTCGGCATCATAATCAAAGGATTATCGCTATATTGCTGGCACTGCTTATGAAAATGCGTCGCAATCGTCCGCCTCTCCCAGCTCGGATACATCTTTTCCAGTGCAGCCTGCCGCTCCACTACACTCCCATGGCCTTGCCGTTCTTCTAGCATTCTTATCTCTCCATTTCATTATTCGTTTCCTCTTTTGCCCGATTAACCTTGAGGTGCCTGCCAAATCACAATTCCATTTTGTCCGCCAAAGCCAAAGGAATTGCTCATTGCTGTCTGGATTTGCTGCTTGCGGCTTACATTTGGAACAATATCCAGCGGAGCCGCTTCGTCCCTATTTTCTGAATGAAGGGTTGCCGGCAATATTCCCGTCTCTATTGCCTTAATCGATGCAATGCTTTCAATGGCTCCAGCCGCTCCTAATAAATGCCCGACGCTGCCTTTAATGGAGCTGACCGGCATGTTATCCAAATTCTCTCCAAATATCATCTTTAATGCTTTCGTCTCTGCAATATCTCCAGCCGGAGTCGACGTTGCGTGCGCATTAACATAGTCAACCTCCTCCGGTTTTAACTGTGCGGAACGGAGCGCCCGCTCGATTGCCAAAGCGGCGCTTGTTCCTTCCGGGTCAGGAGAGGTGTCATGATACGCATCATTCGAAGCTCCATATCCTTTTAACGTTGCGTATATATGCGCTCCTCTTGCTTTGGCACGCTCCAGCGGTTCCAGAACAAATAAACCTGCTCCTTCTCCCATAACCATTCCTGTCCTCGCTGCATCAAACGGCCGGGACCATGTGGAAATATCTTCCGGACCTTTTGCTGCCAATGCGCCCGCATCACCTAAACCGGATAAAAAGACATTGGACCATAAGCTATCCACGCCTCCAGCAAGAATATAATCCACATCGTCACGGAAAAACCAGTAAGCAGATTCTCCGATAGCATTAGCCGAAGCAGCACATGCAGTGACATATGTATTCGACGGACCGCGGAATCCGTATTGAATCGATATCGTACTTGCCGCTGCATTCGGAATCGATTTAGAAATCATACGCGGTCCGACTCTTTTTGCTTTACCCGTCGCTAATTTTTCAGACGCCTGCTCCAACGACTGAATCCCGCCAAAAGCTGTTCCAATCGCTGTTCCGACCCGATTTCGGTCTACCCCATCTATGAAGGATTCTCCATCATTTTTTAACAATCCGGCATCCTTTAATGCTTCATCTGCTGTTATCAAAGCCAGCTGGGTGAAATAATCCGTATTTCGGATAATCTTTTTAGATAGAAAATCAGACACTTCAAAATCAGGTACACGAGCTCCTGCTTTTGTCCACTTTCGTATATTTTCATCGGTTATTTCCCTTACCGCAGAATGATTCGCAATTAAATTATCCCAAAACGCGGGTACTCCCATGCCAAATGGCGAGACAGCGCCCATCCCCGTTACTGCAATGTCTATCTGTTTCATGCCGCATGCTCCTCTGCATATTTTTTAGACCAAATCTTCCCCTGTGTACATTCTCTATTATAAACATGACCAGCCTACCATTTGCTGCCATATCCTATTCAAAACCTAGTATTATTATAATGTAAGTATATATTTTCCTCAAACCATCCATTCCCAGATTTGTTTAGACTATCAGGTTATCTGTTTTTATTTTCTTACTATAATAAATTGAATTTAATATTAATAGCTACCGCTACATAAAAATTCCCGTTATCGTACAAATGATAACGGGAATTTTAAGGGTTATTTAGAAACAAATTTATTGCCGGCTACCCAAAAGCGATAGGGATAATCTCTGGCCTCTCCAGAATTATCAATACCAATCCGCGGACCGCGATTTATTTTCTCCGGCTTTTTTCCTTCCGCAATAAACAGCGGCGGCTCCTTGAGAGACCGTCCATAATCTCTCATATTAATATCTAAAGCCTGCGATAGTTTGCCCGGCCCGCTTGTTAGATTTTGAAATTTTTTCACTGGACGGCGGGCCATCATCAGATCGATTCCTGTATAAGGCTCCACTGCACGAATTAATACGCTTTCCGGTACTTCCTTCTCCGCACTGACCACATTAATTAAGCAATGATTATGAATGAGATGCGTATAGGTCATTCCAGCCTCTGCATAGAGAATCTCTGTCCGTTTCGTTCGCCGATTTCCAAATCCATGCGCTGCTCTGTCAGCATTTCCCAGATATGCTTCCGTTTCTACAATATATCCAGCGCTTGTTCCTTCCTCCGTTTGCTTTACTAAAATGCATCCAAGCAATTCTTCTGCTAACTGTAAGGTCGGATACTGATAAAATGCGTCTGGTAATGGGGTTAGATTAGGATCTTGTTTCATCGTATACACTCCTCGTTCTTATATCTCCTCTATAAGTTTACCCCATTTTAGTTAATTGTTAAGCATTCCCCTTTAAATAACTCCACCGTGCCTCTTACGGCGCAAAATATATTTCGGCCCATTCAAGATAATTGAACTATTCTGCAAACAATGAAATAATATAAATAAAACAAATCTGATGAATATACTTTGTCTTTTTCAAGGAGGAATACTGGTATGAGTTCTATAACAGCCCTAAAAACAAAAGAGGAGCGGGTCCAGCTTTTATCCAAAACAGTGGAGCCCTTTGGTGAACGTGTTCGGGAGCTTCCCGACGGCGCTTTTCCATATGAGAACTTTAAAGACTTGCAAGAAATCGGTTACCCGGCACTCACTGTACCTAAGGAAGATGGCGGAGCGGGTATTCCGCTGGATGAACTGCTTACCTAT
Organism: Oceanobacillus oncorhynchi; assembly: GCF_000821065.1. Classification (GTDB taxonomy): domain Bacteria; phylum Bacillota; class Bacilli; order Bacillales; family Amphibacillaceae; genus Oceanobacillus; species Oceanobacillus oncorhynchi. The sequence continues at coordinate 1,858,079 of NZ_CDGG01000001.1, read as the reverse complement.
CAGCAAATAATTGCCCGGGCAGACGGTTCCACTGCATTATCTATCGGCTGGCATATGGGAATCATAAAACATTTAGGGGAAAGCAAGCCCTGGGACGAACAGATGTATACGAAGGTAATCAAGGACGTGGTTGAAAATGGTGCATTATTAAACAATGCCGCAACAGAACCGGCAACTGGAAGCCCGACGCGCGGCGGCAAACCGGAAACAACTGCTGTCAAAAAAGACGGTGGCTGGGTGATTACCGGACGAAAAACCTTTACGACGTTATCGCCAATCTTAACTTACTTTGTCGTTAGTGCTTCTATTGATGGAACAGATGACGTCGGTAACTTCCTGGTAAAGCATGATTTGGAAGGTGTTAACGTAGAAGAAACATGGGATTCGATTGCGATGCGCGGTTCTGGCAGCCATGATCTCGTTTTAGAAGAGGTTCATTTAGAGAAAGAAGATCTCGTTGAAATCATATCCAATCAGAAAAGAAAACCAGCAGGCTGGCTCTTGCATATACCGGCATGCTATCTCGGCATCGCACAGGCTGCTCAAAAAGATGCTGTCGCCTTTGCTACAAGCTATTCACCAAACAGTATCAAAGGGACGATTTCCGAGCTGCCGAATGTGAAACAAAAACTGGGTGATTTAGAGCTTCTTTTACTAGAATCTGAATACTTCCTGCATGCCATTGCAGATAAGTGGGATAAAGGCGATGAAGAAACCAGAAATACAATGGGCCCGGAATTAGGAGCAGTCAAGCTGTCTGTCACCAATAAAGCCGTTCAAGGTGTAGACCTTGCCATGCGTGTTGCCGGCGCGCAAAGCCTCAAGCTGAAAAATAATTTTGAACGCTATTACCGTGATGTCCGCGCCGGATTGCATAATCCGCCGATGGATGATATGACGGTGATGCAATTAGCGGATAAGTCGATACGCGAACTGTAAAGCATTCCAGCTAATAATGAAGGAAGAGCATACAGTAATGGAAGGAAGCTGTATGAAAATCTCGTTTCATACAGCTTCTTTTTCTTTGTCTGCATCTTCATCTATAAATTTAAAATATGGAAGCAAGATTCCCAATAAAGAAGTGGTGCTTATCACCATCCCTATCAATAAATATAATGGCCGGACGCCCCACATGTCACTTAAGTAACCACCGGCCAGGACACCTAATGGCATCATACATAGAATAATTAACAGCCTCACAGAGAATATTTTCCCCATTAAATGATGCGGGATGATTTTTTGGCAGATTGTCGTATTATGTATCGCGAAAACAGCCATAGCTACTCCGCCAATTACCTCTGTCAGAATCCCCAATAGAATGCTTGTATTAAAAAATAGAAATACAAAGGTCAGCCCGCCGATAAACAAAGCGCCGAGCATGAGTTTTCTCCGGCTTTTATACTTTATCTTACCAACCAAAATAGAACCTAAGATAAAACCAACAGGAAAACCGGCCATAAAATAACCGTATGCTGCGTAGCTTCCAGATAACTCCTCTGTTATATAAGGAAGCGTCGTAACCATTGTCACCCCAACACCAAATTGGACAAAGCCAAGAAATATTCCTAACCAGACAATCACCCGTTTTCTAAAAAAGTAAGTGATACCCTCTGTAAATTCCTTTATCCACGGCGCTCTTGTTTTTTGCTGGATTCTCGTCTCTTGGATAAAAAGCAACGTGAAACCGCTTAACAAAAGCAATGTACTTACTAGAACCATCGTAGGCAAGACACCCAGATATTCAATCACGACTCCCCCTAAAAAAGGAGCGGTAAAGGTCATGAGCCGTGCTGTTCCTTCCAGATAGGCGTTCGCTGTTTCCAATTGCCCCTTTGCCACGATGGAAGGCGTGATTGCCTGATTTGCCGGAACATACAGCGGTGTAATTAAGCCAATGATAATCTGCACGAAATAGACATGCCATGGCAAAAGCGAATCTGTCCATAAAGCAAACAGCGGCACAAGAAAGACAAAGCCTCTTGCCATCTGGGAGAATATCAATATCCACTTGCGGCTCCAGCGGTCAATAAACGGACCGATAAATAATTGGAGCACCAAAGAAGGGATAAAATATAACAGCCACATACTCCCAAGGGCGAGGGTCGAGCCGGTTAATTGATAAATCAAAATGGAGTTACAAAAGGTTCCAAAAGCACCGCCCAGCTCTGAAATTCCATTGCCAATCCATATGGACAGAAAAGATCTATTCTTAAAAATGGACATTTCCTTCTGCTTTATCCCCTTCATTTTTCCAGATACCAGTCAAATTCTTTCGCTAAAAGGGAAAATACATTCTTTTTCAAGCAATATTTGGAATCGCGTATTTCTACGATTTTTGCTGCTCTTAATATTTTTAAATGATGGTGAATCGTCGATTTCCCGATATCTAGTCTTTCTGTCATATCCTGCAGCGTCCTTGGATGTTCAGATAATAATTTAACCATTTTCAAGCGTACCTCGTCACCTAATGCTTTATATTTCTGAACGAGAAAATAATCAGGCATATACCGATCGCTTGGAGACACACTTTCATTCGCAACCGGATAATAAAATACTTTGGTTCCTTCGATATCTGCTTCAATATTCCACGGACGATAAATATATTGAGGAATCAATAAGACGGTGTGGACACTGGGTTCAGGTATATAAGTCACCCCGCCGGTCGCCCATTGCACTAGTTCCTCCGAAGACACTTTCTGCTGCCTCTCTTTTTTTGATTGATAATCCTTTTCTAAAATTGCTTCGGTTTCCTGCTGTTTCTCCTTCCCTACTTCTTGATACCAGCTGTTCATTACCTTTGTCAGATGCTTTTTTAAAGATTCCGCTTCACAGGTACTGATAAATTCGATATATGCTGGAAAGAACGGGTTATGTTCTGTAACACGCATCAGCTCTTTGACTGCCTTTGTCTCTCCTTGCGCAGCCTGCTCCCGGTCGGTCTGATAATGACCTCCGACAAAAGGCAGGCAGATAAACTTCAGCTCTGTATCTGTTAAACCTTGTACATATTGCTCGAACGTTTCTAGACTTGAAAATTCCTGCTGATGAAGTATTTGGAGCAATGCTTTCCACGTATTATTTTTTTCAACAAATTCCAATTCCTCCGATAACGCTGCGGAAATAGATTCTCTTATCTGCATCCAATATTCTTTAGGCTTATCTAATGTATCCAGCAGCCGGGTATTTGTTATTGCCGCAATTCCTAACGCACATTCCCACAAAATAGAATAATGGAGCTTGACTTGATACGTTTCTCTTTCTCTGCTTGTTGTTTGCAGAACATCCACTTGATCACTCCTCGTATGTTATTTATTTTAGTTTAACACATATTCTATAAATATAGAATTTAATATTTTATATTTATGAAATGTATTACATCATCATATAGTGCTATCACGAAGAGCTTTGATTGTATAAAAGATGATATGAGTTAAAGAGAAAAGAATACTCCTGCTCCGCGCTCTCTAGAATCAGCTCTCTTCTAATTTGATACAATTAAAATTTTAAAAACTTGCAGCTTCTATTCATCTCTTTGATATGCCTTTCAAATTAAAAGGTTTATAAAACGCTCGTAAGTGGAAAAATGTTGATACATACTTGGAAACTGAAAAAAGGGAGGAACGTATGATGAAACCGACAGAAATGCAAAAAGGCAGTACACCAAGACAAACACAAGATAAGCAGCCGGGAATTGAATCGAAAATGAACCCGCTCCCGCATCAGCCAACAGATTATACAGGTACAGATAAACTAAGAGGAAAACATGCGCTGATCACCGGCGGTGACAGCGGAATTGGCCGTGCTGTTGCTATTTTATACGCGAAAGAGGGAGCAAATGTTGCCATCTCTCATTTAGATGAGCACGGAGATGCAGAGGAAACGAAAAAGCTAGTCGAAGCAGAGGGCGTCCAATGTCTCCTTCTTCCTGGAGATATCAAAGAAGAAGCTCATTGTATTGATTTAGTCCAAAAAACAGTAGAAGCATTTGGCGGCATCAATATTTTAGTCAATAATGCTGCCATCCAATTTGACCAGGAAAATGTAGAAGATATTCCTTCTGAACAGTTTGAAGAAGTATTCCGCGTGAATTTCTTCTCGCAATTTTATCTGACGAAAGCAGCTGTTCCGCATATGGGACAAGGAGATTCAATCATTAATACCTCTTCCATCAATGCCTATAAAGGAAATGCTACATTAATGGACTATTCGGCAACCAAAGGGGCGATTACTGCTTTCACTAGAAGTATTGCACAAAGTCTTGCTAAAAAAGGAATTCGAGCGAATACCGTCGCTCCTGGACCTGTATGGACACCGTTGATTCCATCTTCATTTGACGAAAAGAAAGTGGAACAATTTGGACAAGATTCTTTAATGGGACGGCCCGGTCAGCCATCAGAGCATGCTTGGCCTTATGTGATGCTTGCCTCCAAGGAAGCTTCTTATATGACTGGACAAGCTATTCATATTAACGGAGGAAGCTGGACATCTTCCTAATAAAAAACAGCCTGTATTCTCGATAAAAGAATACAGGCTGTTATCTATTTCTATATAAAATCAGTTGAATTTACTTCTACAACTTGTGCTGCTGCATGATCATGAGGTTCTAAATCATTGCTTTCAAATGGATTATCCCCTGTGATCACACCATATGCAATAACTACAGCACATACATAAATAATCCCGATACTTACCCATTTTTTAATCGCCATCGATTACGCCTCCCTTTTCAGCTTCAAGCGCTGAAGTCTGAGTGCATTGAGCACGACGGATACGGAGCTGCACGCCATCGCTGCGCCAGCAACCCATGGGGCTAACAGTCCAATCGCAGCAACTGGAATAGATGCAGAATTATAGGCAAAGGCGAAAAATAGATTTTGCTTGATATTCCGCATTGTTTTGGCGCTTAGCTCAATACTGTCAGCCACACTGTGTAAATCACCGCGCATTAGCGTCACATCTGCTGCTTCTATGGCGACATCGGTTCCTGTACCAATTGCCATTCCAATATCGGCAATTGCCAGAGCGGGGGCATCGTTAATGCCGTCGCCTACCATCGCTACTTTTTTGCCTTCCTGCTGCAGACGTTTAATTTCATCTGCTTTTTGATCTGGCAAGACCTCTGCAATGACACGGTCGACACCAACCTCTTTGGCAATGGCCTGCGCTGTTCTTTCGTTATCTCCTGTAAGCAGAATAACTTCCAAGTTTTGTTCATGCAAACGTTCAATCGCTTCTTTTGATGTTTCTTTCACCGTATCAGCAACAGCAACCATTCCTGCCAGTGCACCTCTATAACCGATAAGCATTGCCGTTTTTCCTGCAGCTTCAAGCTCTATCATTTTTTCTTCGATGGAATCAATTTCGATATTTTGCTGCTTCATCAATTTTCTTGTACCAATATGGAGAGGTTCTCCCTCCCAGGTTACTTGAATACCTGCTCCGGGTACCGATTCAAAGTCGGTCGTTTCGATTAAATCAATATCCTGTTCATCGGCGCCTTTAACAATGGCTTCTGCGAGCGGATGCTCTGAATGCTTCTCAGCAGAAGCAGCCATTTTTAACAGCTCTTCCTTGATAATATCTCCTTGAGGAACAACATCTGTCAAAGCAGGCTCTCCTTTGGTGACGGTTCCCGTTTTATCCAGCACAATTGTTTCAATCAAACGTGTATTTTCTAGATACTCTCCGCCTTTAAACAGAACACCTAATTCCGCAGCTCTGCCTGAGCCGGCCATAACCGATGTCGGCGTTGCAAGCCCAAGTGCACAGGGACAAGCAATAACCAGGACAGTAATTGCAGGAACTAAAGCTGCACGTAAATCTCCTGGAGCAACCAAGAAGTACCAGACAAGGAATGTCACAATCGCAATACTGACAACCACAGGAACAAAGATTCCAGATACACGGTCTGCTACCCGCTGAATATCTGCCTTGCTTCCCTGCGCTTCCTCGACAACTTTTACAATTTGCGCAAGTGCGGTATCCTTTCCAATTTTCGTTGCTTCAATTGTCAGCATGCCATTTTTATTGATGGTGGAACCAATCGCCGTATCCCCGATATTTTTATCAATCGGAATACTTTCACCGGTAATCATTGACTCATCTACAGCTGATTTGCCTTTGACAATCGCGCCATCAACCGGTATTTTCTCTCCTGGACGGACGATAACCTGATCGCCGACAGCTACTTCTTCTATGGCAATTTCCAACTCTTCCCCGTCACGGATAACACGGGCTGTTTTCGCCTGCATATCTAACAGCTTTTTAATCGCCTGACCAGTGCGTCCCTTCGCACGTACCTCGAATAATTTCCCAAGCAGAACTAACGTAATAATCACCGCAGCAGCTTCGAAATAAAGTTCAGGCATGCCGGCTGCGCCTTGTATCTGCCACTCTATTCCGAGAAAAATACTATAGAGATAGGCTACCGATGTTCCTAGAGCAACGAGTACATCCATATTCGCGCTTTTATTTCTTAGTGCTTTATAAGCCCCTATATAAAACTGCTTCCCTGCAATAAACTGCACGGGCGTTGCCAGCGCTAATTGTACCCATGGATTCATCAGCATATCCGGTGAATAAATAAACGAGGTAAAGGAAAAATGCGTCACCATCGTCCATAACAACGGGAGCGTCAAAATAGCGGAGAAGATAAATTTTCCGGTCTGATGACGAATTTCCTCTTCTTTCCGGTTTGACGTCTCTTCCTTAGATACCTGGGGTTTAAGAGCATACCCTAGTTTCTTCACTACCTCCATCATATCCTGGGATGTTACTTGATTTTCATTATATTCAACCGCCACATTTTCCAATGCGAAATTGACATTGGCTTCTGTCACGCCATCCATTTTGTTTAAACGTTTCTCAATCCGATTCGCACATGCTGCACACGTCATTCCCTCAACATCAAAGGTCTGCTTTTCATGCTGGACATGATAGCCCAGCTGCTCGATTTTCTTCTCAAAATCCGCTACCGATGTCTGCTCTGGATTATAGTGAATCGTCGATTTTTCGATTGCAAAATTAACATTAGCATCTTCTACACCATCTACCCGCTTCAAGCCTTTTTCAATTCGGGTAGCACAAGCCGCACAGGTCATTCCTTCAATAGGCAATGTGACTTCTTTTTTAGCTTCCATCCAAACCGCCTCCCATACCTATACAGGGTATGTAATCCTTTAAAAAGGAGATCGTGCGGAATCTCTCGCACGACCTTTATTAAAATATCTAGACAAGATGTGTTCCTATTTAAACAACATCATAACCTTGATCTTCAATTGCTTCTGTAATATCGTCCAGCTTAACTTTCCCTTCATCAAAGGCAACATCCACTTTACCTTCCTGAAGATGAACGTTCACTGTATCTACGCCATCCAGACCGCCTACCGCTCCTTCAACAGAACTCACGCAGTGCTGACAAGACATACCTTGAACTTGAATTGTTTCGTTAGCCATTTTTCTAACCTCCCTTACATTCTATATCTATCATAACATACCCCTTATAGGTATTGTCAAGAGAGATGATTGGATTTCTTTTCACGATTAATGGACACCGCAAACTTATCATTGATAGAATAAAAGCGAGCTTTATCAGGAAAGGGAGTGACGTGATGGATAAGAAAAAGCAGAAGCAAATCATGATGCATAACTTAACCGAGAAATCAAAAGCAGCAGCAAGAAAAACAAAGGAAGCAGTGCTTTACGAAGAACATGGCTTTACATATATCGATGCCCAGCTTCCATCCTATAATTTTAATGTCGTTACCTTATCCGAAGATACCCCGCTCCCGCAAGAGGAACATGTTCAAAAAATCATAGCTATGTATGAAAATAAAGGATACCCCATGAATGTATGGGGATGGGAAGACCAACCAGAGATAACCAGTATGTTTAAAAAAGCGGGGTTAGTTGAATACGAAACGGATTATTTAGGAATGATTGCTGATTTGACAGCTTTTCATCCTGGGGGTCCTCATAAAGATTCAACGATGCAATTTAAAAAAGTTACTGCTCCAGAACAACTGATTACTTTCGGTGCAATTCTGGCCAGTCTATATGAGGAGACCGAGGAAGAAATACAAATCAATCATTATTTTCATCGTGCTGCACAGCATAGCTTTACAGATTATAAACAGTCACAGCATTTTCTTGGCTATTACCGGGGCAAACCGGTTGCTATTGGTTCATTATTGTTTACGGAAAACACAGCAGGAATTCATGATATTGCTGTGTTAGAAAGGGAAAGAGGACGCGGATTGGGTACAAAGCTGATGTACCATCTGATAGAGTCTGCTATAGCTGCAGGAGCTGAATATTGCACCCTTCAAGCCTCTCCGGAAGCGGAGGGTATTTATCGAAAGCTCGGCTTTGAAACCATCCGGAAGCTGAAAGTATATGCTAACTTTAAATGAATGTTTTCATACAATAAGCGATCCAACAAGCAATGAATCAACCTGCCCGCCGGATCGCTTTTTGCCGCTTAAGCCGCAGCCAGAAAATCTTTTATCTGTTTTAAATGATGCTCATCATGTTTTGTAAAAATTTTAAGGAAGCTCTCTGCTGAAAATTTCCGCTTTCCGCTTCCGATGGTAAATCTATCATTTTTATCTACCGTTCTAATCTTCTCTAACAGCTGCTTCCTCCGTTCCATAAATAACTCTATTATTTCATCAACGGTTTTTCCCTCAAGTGATTGAATCGCCTTTTCATTCTGCGTATCGTGGTCTGGAAATGCCGGCAGGTTCGCTCCCTGCTGCATTTGGGAAACCATATTATGAAGATTGTAGTCATCCCAATAATACATATGACCAATAATTTCTCTTATCGACCAGGCATCTTCTTTTATAGGAGTGTTCAATGTCTGTTCCTCTACTTTTTTCAGTTCGGAAACAGCGGCTATCGTACTTTCGTATGCAGTAAATACGTTACTCATATTCGTTTCCCCCTCACTTAGTCTATACCTTTCACACGCTTGAAAAAGGTGTCTTCCCGCCTGTCGGAGCAATGAATTCTATATTTGCAGATAATCTAAATCTTATTCTACTTCTGACGCAGGGACATACGATTCTATATGATCATTTAATTGGTCTCCGTTAAAATCTTCTTCCGTAACCATTAATTTATCGCCATCCCGCTCTAATTGAAAGGTGTAAAACGGACCATGGTAATTAAATAACCACGTCAGTTCAGCTGTTTCAACGGCTTCCACTTCCCCTAATAATTCTCCAATTATCTCCGTATCATCCTCTGCGGTTTGTTTCATATAATCAAAATCAATGTCACCATCATCAATCTCCAGATTTACCTTTAAGCGGCTATGTACAGAACCATCTTCTAAAATATCAACGCCGTTTTCCTGAACAGAATACGTCTCCGAACCTGCCACAAGCGCGGAAAATATATCTGATTCTACATCGCCCGGCTGGATTTCTTCCTGCTCTTGCTCTTCTTCTGTACTCTCTTCTCCATCACCGGCAGATTCGCCACTTTCAGCCTGCTCACTTTCCTCTGCCTGTTCATTGTCAGAAGCATTATTCTCATTACCTTCATCATTTCCACACGCAGCCAGTACAAATAAAGCCATTATTCCCGCTGTCATCAAACCAAGTATTTTTTTCATTTTCTTCCTCCCGTCTTTTCCTTTTAAAAATAGCATAGCGAGATTGGAAATCAACAGGGAAAAAGAACTGATTTTTCATTCTATTCTTTTAATTTCTTTCAATAACAATACAATTGTCCTGTGTTTTTACAATACCTAGAAACAGGAATATTTTTTACTCGATTTACCTAAGCTTTAAAGCTAGAATATATTGCTCTCCTTTAGGACCTTCTTTTCGTATACCCGTATCTGCAAATGCAACTTGTTGATAAAGCTTTTGTGCGGCTGTGTTTTTATGATTAACTGCTAAAATGATCTCATCACATTCAGGAAATGTATCCTTCACAAAATCCTCCAGTAACCGCATCCCTTTTCTGGCATACCCCTTGCGTTGATGAGCTTGATCAATAGATAGCGCAGTCAAAAGGATAGCATGAGGGTTATCGGTGTATTCTTTTACACGGTCTGTCTGATGCAGCAGGAAAAAACCCACCGGCTCCCCGTGATTCATAATCATAACGCCATACTGACCTTCAGCCAGATCAACGACCTCTTTCGGCAGCGCAGTAAATTGATGCTGCTCTTCCGGAAGCTCAAATTGATACAGCTGATCCATGTATTCTTCGGATAAAAGCTTTAAGGTGATTCTTTCCGTTTTTGACATAACCCTTCTCCTTCAACATTATCTGTTTATTCATTAAATAGGATGGAGGACATCAATAAAAAAGAGAAAACCAAACCCGCCCATCATAGCAGCATGAAGGACAATTTTGATTTTCTCTAAAAGCATTATAGCTGTCTATTCTTTACCTCTAATACAGCTTCCACAGCCTCTTCTATCGTAGAGGTAATCACACCATTCCGCTTAACTAAGCCTACTAAAAATAAATTGCGATAAACAAATTGATTTTCTAAAGCATCTTCCACAAGCGCATCTATCTTTTTCTGATTATCTCTCCCCTGCTGGCGGGTATCCGTAAATACACCAACAATCGGACGTTTCAACATCGAAAAAGCACCAATCTCAGCAGCTACACCAGAATCTATCTCTACACCGTCCAGTACTGCGATTAAAATATCACTCTTTTCCAATTTGGATAAATCCGCTTCTGCAATAATCTCACTATTGGCATAAGCCGTTTTATCATTAATTGCAGCATTTTCCTGCGGGAGATATAAATCTATCTCTGGAACAGCTTCACGAATCGCCTTTGCCAGCTGTTCATTCACATAACGATCGCCCATTGAAAATAACCCATTTGCCAAGTAACCCTTCACTTCAAGCACCTCTTATCTATTTTGATTCCTGCTTATCTTTCATTGCTTACATTCTAACAAAATATGTCTGGTTACAGCTATTTTTCTTCTTGAAACTCTAAATAAATATAAGCCCCTACAATCAACACCGTTAAAATAATACCCAGAAACGCTTGCATATCTACTCCAAGCGGTGTATTTTCCAAAATCAAGGGCGGAAAATTCCAAGCTATTAAAATAACGGGCAATATCCATGTTTTCGCCCAAACAGAGAGCAGTATCGCCGTTGCTGTTACAACTCCTAATAAAATCATACTACCTGCGAATGGAATCGTAACAAGCGACGTTTCCACATAACCATCTATAAAATAAGCCGCTATAAATAAAAGCATGCTAATCACTGCCGGAATAGCGAGCATGGCATATTTTTTAGATTCAGATAACTGATTTCCAGAAGTATACCGCACTGCAAATACAGAACCAATGATAAATAATAGCCCAATAACAACGGTACTCAGGATTCTAAAAAGACTGTACGCTACAATTTCTCCATACAATACCCCGCGTAAGGCGTCCCCAAACAGCATAAAAACAATCGCGCCTATTAGAATATAAGGTATCAGCCAAGATACCGACGGATTCTTTTTTTCCACTTCTTTCTTCAGCTTGTCTACATATTCCTTTGGGGATTGATTCGTAATTTGTTCAATCGGCTCATTATTCTGTTCCATCTCATAAAGCTGCTGTGCCAGATTATCTGCAACATCTTCAATATCCGATTGCTCAATCCCTTGAGAAAATAAATACAGCCGCAGTTTTTCGATAAATCGATTACTTTCCGAGCTCAATTTCGTCCGGTCCATGTCTACTCTCCTTTTTTGCTTCTATATCAATGTGTTTCCACTTTTGATTATTCCATTTACTTTCGGATTGCCAGGAATTCTTTTCTTCCTATGCATACCTCATCATATAAGAAAACATCCCTATTCTAAAGGACATGGACGTGTTTTACAAGAAATTTAGAACAGCAGAAATATTCTCTTCTTCCCAAGAAGCAATGCTTCATCCGTATGGTATTAATCAAATAATGCCGGTTTCTCCGGGTCTCTTAAAAATTCAAATAAACGTTTGATTTGTGTTTCCGTATTCCGGTTTAATGAAAGATTAGGCAGGTTATCCTCTGCAAAAAAATCAATCCCCTTTGTCTCCATACCTAAGCTGGCTTCCCCGCTGATAATCTCGCACTGAATACATAATTTATAATATTGGTAAGGCTGCGGCGGATGCGCATGCTTATTCGTATCAAAAACAGCGAGCAGCTTTTTGGCTTCAACATGAAAACCCGCTTCTTCCTGAATTTCTTTGGTAACATTTTCTCTTGGAGATTCACCGACATCACAAAAACCGCCTGGCAATGCCCAAGCATCATCATGTTTTTCACGTACCATTAAAATACGGTCATTCTTGAAAACCACGCCCCGCACATCTACTTTTGGAGTCTGATATCCTGTTTCATTAGCAAATAAATCACGGATAGATTCAAAATCGTGGCCCGTATATTCGTTCATAATCTCGATGCTTAAGGTACGCAGCTGTTCATACCGCTCTTTATCATACATATCATTTGTGAAAGTTAATCCTGCCTGTGCTAACGACTGGATTTGCTTTGCCCATTCTAGCCATTTATCACTCATCCAACTGCATCCTTTCATTGATTCATTTTATGTATACTTGCTGCGACATAGGAAAAAACAGCATAGAAAACCTTTCTACACTGCTTCTATCTATGTTTATAGTTGATAATCTACACAAACTCTATCCTGCACGCATTCCTTTACAAATCCGGATACACGGACATGCTCCGGGTGTATTTGATATTGCTGTAACGCTTCTTCCGTTTCAAATTCACTATCCAGAATAATATCACGGTCACTTGTTGCCAGCGGATTAAGAATGACACGGATAGAAACAACACCTTCTATCTTATCTTTTAAACTCTCTAACTCGTTCTTGATTTTTTCTGCATTTGTCTTCTTCTCTGCTTCACTAAAATTTTCACGGTGATTCCATTGTACGATATGTTTAATCATGCCTAACAGCTCCTGTTCATTTTATATACTAAAATTTTATCATATACTGCCCTTTTGGGACATCCATAACATAATTATATTATTCACATATTTTAGAATTATTTGATGCCATTGTCTTTAAATGATAAGGTAAGAACAAAGGATTATTTGCTCAAATTTCTAAAAATTATTAAGAAAGGAAGTACGGCAATGTACAAAACAGCAAGAACAGCAGGTTTTTTTCGGACACTCCTTTTATTCATTGCTTTCGCAGTCTTTATGATGGGATGCAGCTCTAATTCTGATGAAAACAATGAAGACTCCAGTGTCACAGCAAATCAAAATGAAGAGACGGAAGATACAGCGGCTAACGGTACAGAGGAAGAAGTTACAAATGATGAATCAGAAGGTTCTGAGCTCTATCATGAAATGGGAGAAACATTTGAAATCGAGGGATACAGTTCTGGTGTCCCTGCAGAAATTACCGTTAATGAGATATGGATAGAGGACGGAGAAGATCATCAAGCATTTATTGAAGAAAGTATCGCTTCCCCATCAGAGGATGACGCCGTTGCATTTGTTGATTATACCGTAGAAAATATCGGGGATCGTTCCATTAATATGGGGGACGTTATTCCGGAATACGCAGCTCTTAATGGAAGTTTCGACCTTGATTTGAGTTACCCTGAAAACGATACATTCACTGACCAGCTGGCGTCTTTCCAGGAAAGTTTAGACGAAGGCGAATCCATGGATTTGGTCGGAGCTGTTGCGGCAGATGAAAAATCACTCTATGCCGGTGCACTGATGTGGAATTTCGTACAGGACATTCCTGAGATTGTTTTCTATACTCCACAGGATGAGCGCAGAGATCAGATTGGCACCTATGATATTGGAGAAGACATGTATTTAAACGATTATGGAGAAGATACATTTTTTAAGGTGAATATCAGCAATGTGGAAATCAATGAAGGGAATGAAAATCTTGATTTAAGAGATGAAACGGAATCTGTCCTTGCTGTTGATATGACATTTGAAAATCAACTTGATGAAGATGTAACTTTATATCATAAATTTCCGCAGCCGCATGTAGAAGGCCTGGTAGATGGTCAAGGAGCAAACAGTTCTGTTCATCTTGTAATCGATGGACAACCTGTCGAAGATTTATATGAGGGGCCTGAGGGAAAAATTGGTCCAGGTGAAACGCTGGCAGGAACCGTCTATTATGAAATAGTCAGTGATGATGTAGAGGATGTTCAGCTGCTTTTTCCAAATCCATCCCTGCTTACATTTCCGGATTACGGGATGTGGGTTAATTATAATTTGGAGAGTTAGCACATCATGAGGGAAGCATCCTTTATGAATCCCCAAAACAAATATCATCATTATGAAAAACGAGGTGCTCTAAAGCAGCACCTCGTTTTTCACATTTGTGTCCCTTCTAATCCTTTCTCTTTACAGCCATCCAAATCTCACTATACACATTATCCAGATTGCTATAATCTTCTACAAAAGAGATTTCAGGCGCTTCCACTAATTCATAATCGGAGGAAGGAAGCCATTCAGCAGCAATTTTTGCCCATGTTTCCTGCATCGTTTGAGGGAACGGTCCTTGTGAAGAGAAAATAGCCCAAGTATGAGCAGGTACCTCCAGCACATCCAGCTCTCCAAATGGTCCTTCTTCATTTGTCAATACACCAATCATATGCTCCAAATAGCCTTCTTCTTCCATTCTGCCTTCATCAAAATGATACGAAGCATTAATTACTTGTCTAGGCTCTAGATTAGCATGTTCATGCATTTTGCCTTTTTGAGATTCCGTAATACTTTGCGCCAACTGTTCAATTTCCGGATTAACTCCTTCAAACTGCATTGGCACTCTTTTACTGACACCAATTATTTTAAATGCTTCTTTTTCTACAATTCGATAATTCATTTCTACTCCTCCTTGAATCGTTAATTGGAAGGTGAGTTTCGGAAAAGCTTTAAGGGATTGCTTTTGCTGCTGTTTCACTTCAGAAGGTTTACACCCTGCCCATTCCCGGAACGCACGGGAAAAACCATCGATAGAATGATAACCATATTTAAAGGCCGTATCTGTCACATTAACATCCTCCCGCAGCAGATCAAACATTGCATTGGAAAGCCTCCGATTACGAATATAGGCAGTCAGCGTCATCCCGGCTAAGAAAGAAAACATGCGCCGGAAATGATAAATCGATGTACCAGTAATTTTTTCAATTTCTTTCTCATCGATTTCTGTATCTAAATTCTCCTCAATATACTGTAATGCTTCGTTCATGCTGCTTTGCATTTCCTTTCCTCCCTTCCATTGATTCAAGTATAGAAGCTATTCATAAAAATGACTCGACAAAAAAGAAACGGATTTTATCGGAAAAGCATCATCAGCTGCTGGATAAGATTACTTTTCCTTTTCTGCCATCCGCAAGTGTATCCATTACCTGCTTTATATCTGCCAAATCATAATTTGCTTTCTCAAGGCCAAGCAGCAGCTCTTTCTTCTCCACAAGCCTGATGATTTGCTGGAAGGTTCCCTGCCATCTCGCCTGGCTTACCCTTTTATTCCAGTGTCTTAAATGAAAAATATTCATTTTCACTTTATCTGCAAAGGCTCCCCAATCCATCTGCTGTCCAGACAACAAGCCGATACTCAAAAAACGGCCCTGATTGCGTAAACAGCCAGCTAAATCAGAACCAGCACTGCCTCCCAATGAATCAATTGCAGCATCGGCTCCTTTTCCATTTGTTTTATTCATCACCATTTCAAAAAGGGATTGTCTTGAGGTATCTACCACTTCAGAAGCGCCAAGCTCTAAAAGCTTCTGTGTATGTTTATCATTTCTCACAACTGCAATCAAACGTAAATTTAAAACTCTTGCAAGCTGCGCATATAAATGTCCTATTGCTGACCCACAGGCATTAACTAACAGCACACTACCTGGCTGTAATTTCAATATCTCTGTCAGCGTAACCCACGCCGTCACAGGATTAATATATAGTTGCGCAGCCTGTATCTTATCAATGGATTCCGGCACAGGTACAGCAAATGCAGCTGGCGCCCGAACAAAATCCTGCCATGTCCCCTCACCCCGTAATGGTAAAACACGCTTGCCTATTAGCTCTTTGCTGACATTAGCGCCAACATCCGCTACAACTCCAACGCCTTCGTAGCCCGGAATATAGGGCAGAGGAATTCTGTGTGAATAGCTTCCTCTTACCGGGATTAAGTCCGAGGGGTTAATTGGTCTGGCTAACATGCGTACAAGTACTTCTCCTGCTTCAGGGGGAGTGGTTTCTTTGCCTGTTATTTTTAATACTTCATTAGGATTACCAAATGAATCACAATAAATATATCTGTTTCGCACTTTAAGATATCCTCTCTTTTAAAGCATTGCCTTCTCCCTATTATAATGGAAAAAGGAACAGCAGACGACTGCCATTCCTTTTGTATTTCTTCCTATTAAATCGCTTTTCTCTGAAAATACAGATAGCCTCCAATGAAAAATAATAAAAAACTGCCGCCCACAACCATTAGTATCTGATCCCAGGGTACAAAAAAGAAATCTTCTGCACTTCCACCAATATTCATCATTAAAAAGGGCTGTCCCCACGGATAATATGGCCCAAATCGCTCCGAATTAATTACTAAAATCGTCGGCAATGTAAAGATAACATTTATCGCAAATGGAGCTGCAAAGCTTTTAAATGCAATCGAAACCCATAGCTGTAAAGCAATCAACGGAAATGTTGCCATCCAGCCTCCTACAATCGTTTTCCACACAATATCCATCGGAAAAGGCTCTGTAATCCCACCTATCATACCTACTAAGTAAATAGAGACCAAGTATAATAATTGCATTACAAATATAAGGAGCAGCAATAATACATATTTGGAAAGAAAGACCTTTCCTCTTGTTACCGGCAGTGCCAGCAGCTGTTTCCAGCCTCCCTTCTGATGTTCGTACCGGCAAATCACACTAGCTAAGACACCTGAAATTAAAGGCAGAAATAAAACAGCATAAGTAAAATTCATCATCACCAATTTTTCATACCATGGATTTATTGCTCCTATATCGCCTAACGAGCTGGACATTCCAATAAATAATCCAACCAGCGGCGCCACCAATAGAAGTAGCAGCACTTTTGACTTTCGCAGTTTATACCACTCAGAACTTATTACGGAAATCATTTATTTAACGTCCCTTCTTTTAAAATCAACCATCCCCAGCAAATACAGCAACACTCCAAAGCCGATTCCTAACAAGGCATTGATATACGCATGGCCCCAATCATTCGATAGTGCCGGCCATTTCCAAATCATCCAATCAGGTAGAAGCGGAGCAGAATATGCAAAAATAACACCAATCACGCCTAGAGTTACCGGGATAGCCTGATTTTTACTTATCGTAGCCACCCAGAGCTGCAGTCCTAACACCGGCAGCGCAGCAAAGAAAGGTAAAAAACTGTACTCCATTAACCGTAAATACGGAATATCTTCTCCTAATCCCAATGTCAGACCGTAACCAAATACAAACAGGAATAAAAGGACGGAGGACAAAAATAAGATACAGCTGATTACCGTAAACTTAGATAGATATACTGACCGTTTGGATACAGGCAAAGCAACTAACTGCTTCCATGCATTGGTTTCATCTTCAATACTCGACATAAAAGATGTTAAAATCACAATCCCCAAAACAATCGCAAGCGGGGTAAATGTATTGATATTCAAAAGATAGTAAAGCCAGCGATCATCCATCTGCTCAAACAGATAATCTTTTCGCACTCCATAATTGACCATCTGCAATGCCACTACACCAAAAGGGCCAATCAGACACAACAGCCACATACCTTTACGCTTTATCTTTAAAAAATCCGATTGTATCAGTGGAAAAATCATTCTGCATGTTCCTCCTTTGTCATCTCCAAGAAGATATTCTCCAAAGACCGTGTTTCTTCTTGCACCCGATAGATAGAGAAGCCTTGCTGGACGAGGTAGTCAATGGAAGCAGCTACCTGTTCATCGTCCTCCACTTGCAGATTGATATGTTCTTCTCCTAAATCGGCTTTTTGTCCATTGGCAAGCATTGAACGCCAAGCTGCTTCATTATCATTTACCTTTATTTGAATAGAAGCTTGTGCAATTTTACGCATGGTTTCAATCGAATCCTGAAAAATCATTTTCCCTTTAGTCACTACCCCTACCCTTGTTGCCATCTGGTCAATCTCAGATAATAAATGACTGGATATCAATACCGTCATTCCATATTCTTTCGGCAAACTTTGAATCAATTCACGCATTTCAATAATACCGGATGGATCCAGTCCATTTGTAGGCTCATCCAAAATTAGCAGCTCCGGCTGATGAAGCATGGCAGCAGCAATCCCAAGGCGCTGCTTCATCCCAAGTGAAAAACCTTTTACTTTTTTATTTCTAACTCCATGCAGGCGGACCAGCTTCAATACTTCATCTATTCTTTCCTTTGGTGCATGTAGAATTTTTCTGCTAGCTTCTAAATTTTCTTTAGCGGTTAAATGCGGATAATACGAAGGGTTTTCTACCAGCGAACCCACATTTTTCAAAATGTCTATCCGGTTGTTTTTCATATCTTTGCCAAATAATTGAACAGAGCCGGAAGTTGGCCGCATCAACCCTAACAGCATACGAATTGTTGTCGTTTTACCAGCCCCGTTAGGACCAAGAAAGCCATAGATTTCTCCCTTTGGTATCTTCATTTCTAAATTTGACACTGCTTTTTCTTTTCCAAATGATTTTGTTAAGTTCTTTGTTTCTACGATATATTCCATGATTATCACCTCTACTTTCAAAGTTAAAGATGGAAGGTTAAAATAAAGTATGTGCTTTGTTTAAAATTTGTTTAAAAAAGCCGGAATTTTTAAGTTATCTTGCTTGTTGAAATGCCAAAAAAAGAGACAGTTTATATCACCCGTCTCTTTTCATTGCAACATCTAAAATACTTTGATGTAATGTATTCCAATTTTTATTATATTTTTTTATATCTTTCGGATTTATCCATATTCTATCTCTCGATTCATGAGCGGCTTTAAATTCATAAATTTGCTGCACATCCATACGATAAAAAATCTGATAACCAACTTTTGGGTAACGTCCTTCCGAATTCCATTCGATATTTTCGGTATGATCTACTGCGATATATCCTAAAAGCGAACAACTGCCTGTAATATAGCCTTCTTCATAAGCTTCACGTTTAAAACAATCTGCAGGCGCTTCCTCTTTTTCAATATGCCCGCCCGGTATATCCCAGCCCCTGTGATTTAAATTCACCAGGATCAATTTATTATCCTTGAAGCATAAACCGTGTACACTTGTTATCAATTCCTTTTCTGGAAGTTCGTTAGCTTGTATCCAAGTTAATTTTACTTTTCCATTTCCCCAATATACGTAAGCACTTTTCATTATCACTTCTCCCTTAAGAGAATTTCTCTACTCAAAACAAGGCCTAATCATCAGCTCTTTTTACTCTAATAATTTTTATCGTTGTTCCTTCTTCCGTAGAATTCATGTCCCAATCCAGGTCCATACCTTTTACCATCATATCAACAATAGAAAGACCGATGCCTGCGCCATTTTGATCTGTACTCGTCTGCATTCCTTTTCCTTTATCTATAATAACAATGGCATCGTGGTGCCCCGTTGACTCTGTCCGCACTGCGATATATTCGCCATCTGCCGCATGACGCAGCACATTTTGTAACAAATTATCTAAAATCCGGCTGAACCACAATGAATCTACTTTCCACATATTTTGTTCAAAAGGTTCTATGTCAATATCAACTTCAAACCTTTCCTTCTCAAAAACCGGATACCAGGTTGCTAAATATTGGCGGAGAAAACGCATCATATCTATTTCTTTTAATTCCTTCTTATATTTACTCGCCATAAGCAACGTATAAGACATTAAATTTTCGATTAATTTATCCACCTCTTCAATAGAGGTTGTCGCCAACTTAAGGGAATGCTTTGCCTCTTTTGGCAAATTCATTTTCTGCAATGTATACGCTTGTGCGTTTATTTTAGTTAAAGGTGTACGTAAATCATGTGATAAATTAGCAATCAGTTCTTTACGCAGCTGTTCCTCTTCTTGTTCACGTTCTCTGCTTGCCCTTAATTCCTGTACCATTTGATTAAAAGACTTCTCTAAATCACCAATCTCATCTTGTTTTTTTTCTTCAATAAGAATCGGTAACCCATCTGTATCTCGAATTTCCATTGCTTCTTGCAGGTGGACAAGACGTTTACGAATTCCTCTGAAAAACCATAGGGATATAAAAATAAACAAAAACACAACACCTATCGTTAACATAACAATAGCCCAGCTATACTGATCAAAAAGGCGTTGTCCTTGAGGCTTCATCGCTTCCCGCTCCAGTTGAAAGACAATAAAGCCATCTTCCTCATTTTCTCCTGCAAAAGCAACAACAGTAAATGGATCATTATTGTAATTTCTTTTTAAGAAATCCGCAGTATAAGTTGCGTCCCATTCCACAGGTAAGTTTTCTTGAAGGTTGCTTTGTACAGTCAAAATACCATTCCCATTCACCCAAAACATAGATGCGTTTGAATAGACCTCCCGCCACTCTTCAAATAGTTGATTCACATCGTCTTCCGATACTACGGCATTGGCTTCCTGATGCCATTTCTCCTCTATTTCTGTAAATGTATTTTCCCCATCCTCCGGTGAATCTGAATCATCTACTAAATTAAAAAAAACAAAAATGATAATGAAGTAGGCTGCTTGTATTAAAAAAATGGCAATGAGGATAATCAATATATATTTCGCTAATAAAGATTTCAAAAACCGCTTCATTTTTTCACCCGATATCCAATCCCGCGAATTGTCTCAATAATTGTTGGTTTCGCCGGATTTGCTTCAATTTTTTCACGCAAATAGCGGATATGCACCATCAGCGTTTTATCTCCTTCCATAAAACGCTCCCCCCATACGCCTTCATAAAGCTGCTCCTTCGTCAAAATTTGATTCAGGTGGCGAATGAAATATTGAAACAGTTGATATTGCTTTCCTGTCAACAAAATCTCTTCTGCTGTATGCTTATTGGTAATAACCAATGATTTCGTATCGATTTGCAGATGTCCGATTTCAATCGTGTCCTCTTTCTTTTGAAAACGGCGAAGCAATGCATCCACGCGTGCAGCTAATTCATCAGGATGAAAAGGTTTTGTCACATAATCATCCGCAAAACTTAAGCCTTCTATCTTGTCCTCCACCGCGGAACGTGCGGACAACATCACAATCGGCGTTTCTTGATTCGCTTTTTTGATTCGTTTTCCGATTGAGAAACCATCCAATCCCGGCAGCATAATATCTAAAATGGCAAGGTCTATATGGTTTATATATGTTTCTAATTCATTTCCAGAGGTCAGCCAAACTACTTCATGTCCTCTTCCTGTCAGATCTTCTGTTACCCATTGTCCGATTTCTTTTTCGTCTTCGATGTACAGGATGTGTGCCATTTTTCCACCTCATAATCTAATGAATTTCCTGATAATGCCTTTTTCTTTTCTGGTATGTTTCTTAAATTAAACATAACCATTCCTCTATAAACAATCATAGCAATTCTGCAAATGAAAAGAATAGACAACTTCTATTTTTAAACAAAATTTAAACATTAACCTAGCTTCTCTTTTAGTATTAATTTATTTTAACAAGGAAATTCTTTTTAAACTGTTCGATGCTAAAGATAATAAAGTTTATTTATCATTTATATTTATGGTAAAGTAGGATTATCTTAAGCTCTTTTTACTTAAAAGATTTTTCTCCTTATTTTATATAGGGACACACGGACTAAAACTATTTAAATGCATCGTCACATCCAAGAATGATTACCTTTATCCCGATTTTGGCTAAATTAAAATAATTACTTTAATAAAAGAAGATGGAGGTCACTGCTGATGGCACCTTTAAACGAAAATCAATTAGAACAGATTCGTCATGAAAGAAAAGAACAGATTATGAGTGCAGCACTTCAAGTTTTTGCAGACAATGGCATTAAGCTGACAAAAATAAGCACGATAGCAAAAGCTGCAAAGGTAAGCCATGGATTAATATATCATTATTTCTCTTCAAAAGAAGAAGTTCTGTATGAAAGCTTAAAGTGGGCAACTGCTGTCAATACATCAACTAATTTTTTAGAAAAATTAAAAGAAGATGATCTGCCTCCATCTGAAAAAATTAAAAAATTTGTTCTATATGCATTTTCCTCCACAGACTCCACTTCTAGTTACGTGTTTCGAATTATACAAAATTTGGATAATAAAGAAGAAACTCCGCAAGAAGTTAAAAATTACGTGGATAGTCTTGGGACAATGTATATCAATTTCCTTATACCTCTTATAAAAGAAGGACAAGAATACGGAGAAATTATCCAAGAAGATTCCGAAGAACTTGTCGGGATTTTCCTTACAACTTTATCAGGTGTCATTGCTGATGATATTACATTTTGGCAAGAGGACATGGAGCGCAAAGTAGAAATTTTGCTCAGAATGATTACTACACGATAACCTCTCCCCTGACTTCCAAATCCTAAAATTAAAAACAAAACTCCTCCAAAAAAGATTTGACAAAAGGAGGAGTTTATTATAAATTGTTGATTGACTGAATTAGTCAATCAACAAAAAGGAGGTTCTAGTTTGGAAACTGTTATTTCAGTGAAAGATTTAGAAAAAGTATACGGAAATCATTCTGTTTTAAAAGGAATAAACTTCGAAGTAGAGCGAGGGAGTGTTTTTTCTTTATTGGGGGAAAATGGGGCCGGCAAAACAACTACTGTTCATATACTTTCTACACTCATTTCCGCTACTAGCGGCTCTGTCCTAATTGGAGGATATGATACACGCAAAGATACCGATAACGTAAAAAAACGAATCAGTTTAACTGGACAATACGCTGCTGTAGATGAATTACTGACTGGAAAAGAAAATCTTATGATGATGGGACGCTTGAATCATTTAGACAGACAAACAGTAAAAAAACGAACCATCGAACTTTTACATCAGTTTGATTTAGTAAATGCAGCAAATAAATCTGTAAAAACATATTCAGGAGGAATGAGACGACGCCTCGATATCGCAATCAGTCTGCTTGCTTCTCCAGAGGTTATTTTTCTCGATGAACCTACAACTGGACTAGACCCAAGAAGCCGAAACAACATGTGGAAGCTTATCCAAGAACTTTCCAATAAAGGTGTTACGATTTTTCTTACAACGCAGTATTTGGAAGAAGCTGATCAACTCGCTGATAAAATTGCTATTTTACATGAGGGAAAAATTGTAGAACAAGGTCCAGCAGAAACATTGAAAAAATTAGTGGGTGAGGAAAAACTAGAAATTAACCTTGCTAATCAAAAAGAAAGTTGGTCCATTGCCAAGCAGCTTTTGGCTGGAAAAGCAGATGAAAAGAATCTTACTATTCTTGTTCCGTTATCATCCGTAAATAGTTTGCGCGAACAATTACAACTCCTTCATGAAAATGGAATTGAACCTGCCTCGATAAGTATTCGTAAACCAACCTTAGATGATGTATTTATACAGATAACAAAAATCAAAAAGTCTGAATAACAGGAAAGGAGCTGATAATTTTATGAATGAATCAAAATGGACTTGGATTATTCTTGATAGTTGGACAATGACACAGCGTACATTAAAACATATTTTCCGAAATATAGAATCACTGATGATGAGTATTGGTCTCCCCATTGCACTTATGCTTATGTTTGTTTATATTTTTGGTGGTGCAATAGACACAGGAACATCTTATATAAATTACGTTGTTCCAGGCGTTATTGTAACATGTGTCGCTTTTGGGAGTTCGCTTGTTGCTGTAGAAGTTGCTGATGATATGACTGGAGGTTTATTTGAACGCTTTCGTACGATGCCTATCCTTCCCTCCGCTTTATTAGCAGGTCATGTTATTGGAGGAATGGCTAGAAATGGGCTCGCTACAGCCATTACTATTCTCGTAGCAGTTATTATTGGATTCCGACCAACTGCTGGATTATTAGAATGGCTTGGAGTTGTCGGTATTTTAGCATTATTTATGTTCGCTGCTAGTTGGTTATTTGTACTGTTTGGCCTTATTGTAAAAAGTGTAGAGAGTGCTAATGCGATAACATTTCCAATGCTTTTCCTTCCCTATTTAAGCAGTGCTTTTGTGCCAACAGAAACCATGCCTAAATGGCTCCATACTTTTGCAGAGAATCAGCCAATGACACCATTTATAGAATCATTACGCAGTTTACTCACTGGAACACCCCTTCATAATAATGTATGGATTACGATTATCTGGTTTATTGGTTTGCTTATTTTTTCTATTATTGGAGCTACAATTGTATTTAATCGCAAGAAAAAGCGTTAATAATAAGTATATTATTTTTCAAGCGAATCTTTAGATATAATTAAACACATGATAAAAATAAAGCTAATTTCATATCGCCATCCAACCAAAAAATCCGCCTCACACAATAATCTATGGACAATGAGGCGGTTCTAACTCCCTATTCTATTTCCCTAAGCAAACTGCAAAATCCGTTCCGCAGCCTTCCTTGCTCCTGCAATATTTCTGGAAGCCGGACCTATCTCTAACTCAGCTAACGCTCCTGCCACAAATAAACCATTTTTCCATTCCAGCGATTTAGGTACGATTGGAAAACCACATGGTGCACAAGGCAACTGCATCTGCTCTATCAGCGGATCTAACCATTCCTTTCCCGGCATTGCAATGGCTGGACCGGTTGCCAGTAAAATAGCGGTTCCTTCCAGCTTTGCTTCATTTTCCATAAACAGCTGCATACTTCCATCCGTGTCTTCTCTAATCTTTTGAATACAGCCTGTATGAATATCCAGCCTTCCTGCTCTCTTTTGCTTCAATAATTTTAAATATAAATCTCTGGTGATGGAACCTCGATTCCTTGCTTCTTGTATAACCAACCTTCGTTCCTTATAGCTGGTCAATTTATGATACTTATTCAAATACTTAGGCCCGAGCCATCCTGGATCACTATCAAAATGGTGAACACGTAACGGATGCCGCTTCACCATGGTGACAGAATGAATAGATTCTTTTTGTGTAAGTGCATAGGCAAGATGTGCTGCTGTCATCCCGCCGCCAACTACAATCACATCCCCCGTTTCCGGAAGGCTGCTATCCATTTCAAACACATGATTTATTGCTTTATGATCCTTATACGAGTCAATCCATGAGGGATAATGAGGGGTATGGTTAACACCCATAGCAAGCACCACTCGCTCACTAAAGAAACAACGTCCATCCGCAATGCAAACTTTCCATCTCTGTTCCGTCCATGACAGTCCGTTTACCACTCCTTGCAGCCAACATTCCATGACGCCTGTTTCTTCTAACAAATCCATACTGTGCTGATTAAACATATCCAAACGCGGTCGCTGATACTGTCCTTTCAAACTCGAGGCATAATTGTTTTCAGAAGAGTATTTTTTTAAACTGTATGGATCCGTATGCAAATGATGTACTAAAGGAGAGCGTAAATATTTCATTTCAATCTTTTCTGTGATTGTGCGCCATCTTTCCAATGGCTGTTTATGTGGATCAATAATCAGTACATCTTTTACCTCTGCTTTTTTCTCTTCAAGCAGCCGGGAAGCAACACAGCTTCCTTGGATTCCTCCACCAATCACTATCCATTTATACATACCTGTTCCTCTCCTTCCTTAAAGCGTAATCATTACGGTTCAAAAGTTAAAATTTTTTCTTGAGATTCCTCCCTATTTGATTCCCATATCCGCTTTCGAATGGTTGTTTTTCTCTATTACCTTTCATTACAATCCTTCTGTATAAAAATATTTTCTATGTTCATTTTTTTCAAAGGCAGTCGAAACAACATTTGTACAATCAAGCCAACGTGCTTCTGCTTTTATCATTTTCGTTCTTTTCTCTATCTTTATTTCTATTTCTTTTAACACTTCCAGAAGTTCGTGTAAGGATAAATTGAACGCTTCAGCTACATGCTTATGAGGAGATTCAGCTCGGATTAAATCTATAAAATGTTCGGGTGTTAATGCTTTTTCAGAAATCATATTTTCTATATTTATTACTTTTTCATATAATAACCGCTCCTCGTTTGAGAGAAAACGGCTGATCACCTTATTCAAAAGTTTTGCTTCTATGTAGCTTTCCATTTTAAACGCCCCCCATAAAATAATTCATCAAAAACGTAATCATTACGATTTGTAACGGAAATATTATTACTTTACCATGAAATATAAATAAAAACAATCTCTTTTTCGATGAACCCGCTCTCTAACTTCCAACGCTTCCTTATGATATGTATCTATTCCCTAAAAAAGCATCCAAATTCATCTGCTCTGCAAAAAAAAAGCCATCTTCCACCAATCTAATGGTACAAGACAGCTTTCATCCTTCACATACCCTCTTAAAAATCTTTCGGATCTAGGCTATGTGTTGAATCTGGGTACTCAATTTCATCTACAGCACTTACAGTCATGGTTACACTGAAAAATGCGAATACCGCTAATGCAGCAATTATTAATTTCTTCATCAAATCCCTCCTTTCATATCTAAAACATTTTTTATCTTAAAATAAGCTTGTTTATACTGCTTATTTTGAGAATAATAATCAGATAACAGTACATTAGAGTAAATGAGGAATTCTGTATCCTTTTTCTCTTCAAAAAATGGAATAGCAACGGTTTCTAAGTATTCTTTAATGTTCTCTTCATTCAACTGTAATTGAAGTACATGAAACTTAATAATATACTCCTCCAACCCCTTTTTTTCTGCCACTTCTTTTCCTTCCGTAATATACTGTATCGCTTTGTCTTTATTCTCCATGCTCAAGTACAATTTTGCTAAGGCATATATTGTTTTCATACTATGTTGTTCTTCTATAGAGACGGAGAGACTTTGTTGATAATAATCAATTGCTTTTTCAATATCCTTCTTTTTTTCAAAGGCCAGTCCCAGGTTATGATATACCTTCCGAAGCAAATTTTTATCATCTTCTATAACTTTCTCTATACGATTATAATAATCAATCGCTTCGTCATAATTGCCCATCTTAAAGTAGTTAATACCTAGCAAAAAATAACAAACTGTACATTTATCATAGTTCATTTCCTGTAAATACTTATTTAAAGCTTTTTCCAAATGCTTAATCGATTTATATATGTTACCTTTCCGGTTGTAGACCAGAGAAAGTTCATAGTGAATATCTGCTTTGTATGGATAATTTAAAGAGTTTGCCAGACCCAGGTATAACTCTAACGCAGCATCGTAATCGCCTGTTTCATAGTAGTATAAGCCACAAACTCTATTAAATAAAGGCATCATCTTCATATTACTATAATCTTGCAAAGATTCTGCCTCTTGAAATTTTTCTTCAATTTCCTCCATTGTTGAAAATCTTAGAGCAAATCGCAACTCTATTAAGCTGATCAGCAGTCGGATACCAGGATCCGATGAATTTTCGAAGTCTTCCAAAAATGATTGATAGGCTTCTTTGGCTGCAGCTTGGTCTTCTTTAATCAAATTATAGATATTTTCCGCTTCTTGAACAACCTGATCATTCACCACTTCTTCGATTTGTACTAATTCTTCAGGGGCGATTCCAAACCGTTCAGCCAGCAATTGTAGAATCTCTTCATTAGGAACGACATTACCGTTTTCAATCTTGCTGTAATAGGATACAGAACAAATACCTTCAACAATCTCATGCTGGGTAGAATTCTGCTTATTTCGTAAAAATTTAAGTTTTTGCCCTAAATCCAAAATCCTCTCTCCTCTTCGTGAAATTTTTTACCTAGTTTAAATGTAACATAATTTCAATGAGAAGTAGAAGCATTCTTTTAATTTTTAAGGGATATCCTCATAATTATGGTTAATATTCACAAATAATTAAATAAAATGAAATGAATTTGTAAAATTTATAAAAAAAGAACAAGATAACCGCTTCCAGTCATCTTGTTTTTTATAATTAAGAAGCTTGCTTCCAATCAGAGACATCCACTTCAAGCGGAATATTATTAGCACGTGCCTTTGCAGCTGCTTTAAAAAATAGAACTACTAGCAGCGCTGCTCCAATAAAGCCGCCTCCCCATGAGATATTCATAGGTAAATTAAAACCAATTGGCTGTGACAAAATATAGGTAATAACCATGATCAGCATAAATGTTCCCGGAATCAATGCGACGAAATAATTTTTTCCTGCAATATAGAGATACATCGAACCAACAAATAGAGCAATTACTGCCGTTGACTGGTTTGCCCAGTTAAAATAACGCCACAATAATTCAAAATCAATTTGCGTTAAAATCATCGATACTGCAAATAATGGCAAGGCAATCCACAAACGGCTGGAGAACTTTTTCTGTCCAATTTTTAAGTAGTCTGCAATAATCATTCGTGCACTGCGAAATGCTGTATCTCCAGAAGTAATTGGAAGTATGATAACACCCAGCACGGCTAGCGTTCCGCCAATTGCTCCCAGAAGCGTAGTGGAAGCTTCACTTACAATGGCTCCTGGTCCGCCAGCCGCTAAAATGTCATTCAATCCATTATAGCCGTTAAACATGCTCATGGCAGCTGCAGCCCATATCATTGCAATAATCCCTTCTGCAATCATCATGCCATAGAAAATTTTACGTCCTTCTTTTTCTTTTCTGGTTGTCCGCGATATAATCGGTGTTTGTGTAGCATGAAAACCAGATAAAGCACCACATGAAATAGTAAAAAACAATAATGGAAAGATAGCTGCCCCTTCAGGATGAAAATTTTGGAAAGAAAGCTCTGGAATTGGTGCTCCCGTTACTACTAAACCAATTCCAACACCAATTGCACTCAATAAAAGCAATGCTCCAAAATAAGGGTACAGTCTGCCGATAATTTTATCGACCGGAAGCATCGTAGCCAAGATATAGTAAGCAAAAATAAAAGCAATGAAGATACCTAGGGCGACACGCCCGTCCGCTAATAAATGAAGCAGACTTGCTGGTGTAGAAACAAATACCGTACCAACTAGCAATAGTAAAAGGACTGCAAAGCCGTTAACGATATGCTTCATAACCTTTCCTAAAAACTTACTCGCAAGCTCCGGCAGATGCGCTCCCCGATTCCGGATGGAAATCATCCCTGTTAAATAATCGTGGACGGCCCCTGCAAAAATGCATCCCACTACTATCCAGATAAATGCTGCCGGTCCATATAACGCTCCCATAATCGGACCAAAAACCGGACCGGTACCAGCAATATTCAAAAGCTGAATCAGCGAATTTTTAGGTGTACTCATTGGAATATAATCCATGCCGTCTCCGTTCACATAGGCAGGTGTCGGCCGGCTTTCTTTGACTCCGAAAAGCTTCTCAATAAATTTCCCATACGTAAAATAACCGATAATTAATAAAACAATTCCTGCTAGAAATGTATACAAACTTTCTCCCCCTCTTCCATCATCAATGAATACGTTTTCAATAAGTATAGAATATACAAAGCAGGAGAAGGGGAAATCAGGAACAAAAGGTTATTTTTAAGCGTTATGATGTTCTTTCAAGAAATTAAGATGCATTGAAAGAAAGCATCAGATTTCTAATTTAGCACGTAATGCTTTTATATAATTTCTGCTGACGGAAAGCGTGTCTTTACTTCCTTCTAATTGCAAATGATAAGCGCCATTAAACCATGGAGTTAATCGTTGAATATGCTCCAGATTAACTAAGAAGCTTTTATGAATTCTGAAAAAGCCATACGCTAACAAGCGATTTTCCAGTTCTTTGAGCGGCATTTTGGTATCAAATTCTCCCTGCTTTGTGATTAATTTTGTCCGTTTTTCTATTCGTGACATATACAAAATATCTTTCAGATCTATATAGTGAATATCTCCTTCCACTTCTATCGCCAGCTTTCCACGTTCCTTCCCTTGATTTGTCTGCTCTTTCACACCACGTTTTTTCTCCAGCCGCCCGATTGTTTCTTTCAACAGTTCTTCATCATAAGGCTTCAATAAATAATCTACAGCATCATAGCGAAAAGCCTCTGCAGCAAACTGCGGATATGCTGTAGCAAAAACGACCAGCGGTGGCTTTTTCAGTTCTTGTATCGCCTTCGCTACTTCCATTCCGCTCACTTTTGGCATTTCAACATCTAAGAAAATAACATCTGGCTGATACTGCATGGTCTTCATGATAGCTTCCTCACCTGATTCTGCTTCTTGAACAGATTGTATTTGTGTGAATTCACTTAGTAAATGCTTTAATTCTTCCCGGTTATATGGTTCATCATCAACGATAAGCACTTGCATTAACTGATCCATTGCTTTTCTTCCTCCTTATGCGACAGGACAAAATAAATATTGGTCCCTTCCTCGTTGGTTCTTACTTGAAGTAACGCTTCCTCGCCAAACAGAATACGCAGCCGCCGATTTACATTGTAAAGCGCTAAGCCATTTCCTGATGTCGAATCTATCGGTGCTTGACGTATTTGATTTGCTGCTTCTTCACTCATCCCCATGCCATTATCCTTAATCCCGATATAAACACTGTCTGGGTGTTTTTTCATCGTAACCTCTAAGACACAATCGCTTTCTTTATCTTTAAACCCATGCATGATTGCATTCTCAACGATTGGCTGCAGGGTTAAAGGCGGAATCACTTCCGATAGCGCCTTCTCATCAATTTGATAATTCACCGTTAACTTATCTTTAAATCTTTCTTCATTCAAGGACAGATAAGCCTGGACCTGTTTTAATTCCTGGTCTAAAGTCGTTATTTTTTGTGTGGTAGCGGATAGATTCTGTCTAATAAAATGAGACAGGGAAATCAGCATTTTCCGAGCTTTCCCCGGATGAAGACGGATAAGTGATACAATTGTATTTAATGTATTAAATAGAAAATGCGGATGAATCTGAGCCTGAAGCGCTTTTATTTCTGCTTCTTTGGCCAGCTGATACACGCGTTCTGCCTGACCAATTTCCAGCTGATGACTGATCATGGAGCTTAACCCTGTAATCAATTCCATATTAACGTTGGTCAAATCATTTTCTGACTGGAAATAAAATTTTAGCGTGCCAATAATTTCTCCCTGTTCTTTCAGAGGAGCAATCATAACAGCTTCCAGCGGACAATCTGGGTTTGTACAATGAATCGATTCCGCTGTTGCCATTTTGATTTTCCCGCTTGCTATGGTTTCTGCAGTAATTTTTGTCTGAATTGGGTTTTCCTGCTGATGGTGGTCATGTCCAAGTCCGACATGTGCAAGGATAGCTGTCTTATTTGTGATGGATACAGCGCTTGTGTTTAACTCTTTATGAATAATACGGCAAACTGCCTCTGCTGCTTCTATTTGCAAGCCATTACGTAAATGCGTCAGTGTCTGATCTGCAATTCTCAACGTTTTTTGAGCCTGTACAGCACTTGCTTTCTCTTCTTCTTTCAATACACTTTTAATAACCAGCAGAACAAGCACTGAGCCGATGCCGTTAGCTAAAATCATCGGCAGCCCAATTAAATTAACTAGAGCCCAAGCCTGCTCTATCGGCCGGGCTAAAGCCAGAATAACCAGCATTTGTACTGCCTCAGCAATCGCCCCCACAAAAAAAGCGGTTTGCAGTTTAATCCGTTTATTTTTCTTATAGAACAGACTTGCAATAATTCCTGCAATCATTGTGGCAACACCACAGGCTATTGCTGTAAACCCTCCCAACGTAAAGCGATGAACTCCGGCAATCACCCCGGCTCCAATACCAACCTTAGGCCCTCCCAGTAAACCAGCGATAACGATGCCAATAACCCTTGCGTTTGCAATCGCTTCTTCTGACATCAAGTCCGTTGCCCAACGGTTAAATTGCAGGCTGTCCGTATTTACATTCAGCCCTGTATATGTACCGATAATCCCAAAAAAGGCGAAAAAAAGAATAGCTGTAAGATGCTGCTGGCGATTCAGCTGATTCTGATAAAACATTTTCCGGAAGAAGCGAAACCTTGTCAGCACAAAGGCTATTGTTACAATAATTCCAACTCTTTCTACTAACGTAATTAATAATTCAAACATGATAATGCTCCCTTCCGTTTTAATCAAACCTCGAAAACGCTCTCATTATTATAGCAGTTTCCTAGATAGTTGAAAATTGGTTATCAATCTACTATCAATAAGCCCTTCCCGCCTTCCTGTCTACTTAAATTCATCGATGGTAATATAACCGTAACCTTGGCACACAGCTTTAAAATTAATACTTTATCCGCTTCCCATATAATTATCTTTTATTATATACTTTTTTAAAGTGCAAAAAAGGAGTTTCATTATGCCCATCTCAATACATTACCAAACAGCTTCAAAAGAATGGAAACAAGCAGAAAGTGATGCAGCGGTTCCCAGTGATGCCCTTTTTATTTGGTATGATTTTGTACAAGCCAGTACAGAGGAAAGTGAATTGCTTGCTTCCCGATTTCATTTCGATCCGCTGGCCATTGAGGATACGATAAAAACAGTGTCACGGCCCAAGCTGAAAAAATACCCAGAATACCACTTTTTAGTTTGTCACCTTGTGAATGCAGATGATTATCGCGCACGGGCGGTAAACCTGTTTATGAAAGATCATATTCTTGTAACCTATCATCAGGATGATCTAAACAAGCTGGGCACTATCGGAGAGGGAATTCAAAAACGCTATCCGTCCCAGCCTGTTACTCCGGCAGATGTCGCTTTGATTATTTTAGATTTTATTGTGGACAGCTATTTTGAATACGTGTACCACGTAGAAGATGAAGTATTTTCCTTTGAAGACCGGCATGTCAATGATACAGCCGATAATCAGCTGATGGAAGACGTCTTTCAAATCCGGGCGGTGATGATTAAATTAAAGCGTGTTATTCTGCCGATGCAGGAATTGATACAGCATTTAAAAGAAGAAACAGCCTTCACCAAAACAAAGAAACAGCGGCTCTACCTTCATCATATTGAGGACCATATTATTAAACAAATGAACATCATTAAATCTGCACAGGAAATGACCAGTGATATCCGCGATAATTATGATTCGTTAAGCTCATACCGTTTAAATAATGTAATGAAGATATTAACACTCGTTTCAGTTATATTTTTGCCGCTCACGTTAATTACCGGTATTTACGGCATGAATTTCTCGCATATGCCGGAGCTGCAATGGGATTATGGGTACGTTGCAGTGCTTGCTGTTATGCTGCTTATCAGCATGGGGTTAATCATTTATTTCAAATTAAAAAAGTGGTTTTAAAGAACAGAAATGATATAGCAGTTAAAATCATGTTTAGCTGCTATATCATCAATCAGACGTTTTTTAAAGGGAGTTGTTATCCCATTTCTGCTTTTGCTTCACCTTAGACAGATGAAAATCATGGATAATCGAAATGAATGGACGTATTAGCATCTGAATACTTCCAATTACAAACAAAACGGTCCCGGCAAACATTGTATTGTCACTGAAAAACAGAAAGCTTCCAGTTAAAAAAATGAGCCCGAGGACGAAATCATTTATCTGATAAAGCAACTTATATATTGAAGTTACTTTTAATTCTATCCTGCTTACATGCAAATCCAGTTCTTGGTTACTTTTAGGTAATGGCACGCTTCTCCTCCTCCGTTTATTACTGTATGTGTAATCGGAAAGCCTTCTCTCTCTCTCTTACCAATGTTTTTTCATGCTATTATTTTAACAAATAATCGACTCCAGAAAGAAAAATAGTTTTGTTAAAAAATAAAAGAAGTTTTTTCGTTACATATATATTTCATCTTTTTAACTATGTTATACTTTTTTGTGTTCTAATTTAGAATGAATGTTTCATTTAAAAATAAATCGTCCAAAGGGAGTCTTTTTTGTGAAATCTTTTGTACTTGGTATATCCGCTTTCATGTTAACCTTGTTAACTATCATCAGTATGTTTGTTTACCAAAAACTTGATTTTTTTATAACCTCTCCGCCAGGATTTTCTGAAATAGACGATACCACTGTTTCAGCACCTGGAGGGCCGGCAGCTGACGCGCTGCGGCCAGTAGATTATGAAGCTTCCACTAGTTATTCCTTGCAAAACGATGAACTGCGTCTCACCTATAATCAGGGGGAAGATTGGGTGAACGTACCAATCGAGAAGGAACAGCTATTTTCCGGAGAATATCAAGGAAACAAGCAAGAATTGATGGAGCACAGCTATATACTGACGGAAGACCGGGCTGCCTTCTTACATGCAGAATCGTCGAATCAACACGTGCGCAGCATTCTTCTCACTTATTCTTTAGATCAGGGAGCGACATGGGAAACGTCTGAAGTAACCGATGCTTTTCCAGCAATGCGTTTTAGAAAAGTTGATTTTGTAAATGATCAATTTGGTTATGTTATCGTTTCGGGTGATCGCACGATGTCTCAGGAATTTTCTACCGTCTTCCTTACCCATGACGGCGGAGAAACCTGGGAAGAGACCAATAATTCGGGAGTATCAAGAATGATTGCAGACGGCGGATTTGTAGATGAATCAACAGGTTTTTTATCATTTGGAACCATTGATCCCGCAGAACCAATGCTCTATGTAACACAAAATGGCGGAGATAGCTGGAAAGAAGCTGCATTTCATATTCCCGAGGAATACGATCATGTCTTTGTTATCGCCGAAACCC
The DNA here is from genome assembly GCF_000821065.1 of Oceanobacillus oncorhynchi. GTDB lineage: Bacteria > Bacillota > Bacilli > Bacillales > Amphibacillaceae > Oceanobacillus > Oceanobacillus oncorhynchi. The sequence goes on along the minus strand of NZ_CDGG01000001.1, from coordinate 1,823,445 downwards.
CAGTACAGGAAGAAGACCAGTTGACTGTTTTAGTGGACCAGGGCCCTAATGGCGATTATGCCGGCGGTTTCGTAAAAGGAAAATTTGTATCTGAAGACAATGGAGAAACATGGGACTTTTTAGAGGAGGTGGATCCTGATGAAACAGCGTCAGAATAAAGTTAGAAAGTGGCAAAAAATCATTGGTGCTATTTTATTACTTCTTGCGATTGGCTTTTTCTGTTTACAAATGGGCTACCTCTTTATCCGGTCCAGCCATTTAATTGATTATATTGATCACAGGCTCTTTTACATTATCAATATCGCCTGTATGATTTTTCTCGCGTCTGGGGTTTTTCTTTTTATTTCCACGACAAGAAGGTTGAAAATCATTGGTTCAGGTATTGTACTTCTTCTCATCGTGGTACAGCTTATCATGCTCTTCAATAGTAATAACCTGATTAAAAGCGTAACAAGTCTATCTCCTGACCGGAAAAATGTTTTATCTATTAAAGAAAATCTGCAGACGACCGAGGTCGTTTATTATCGACCTCATTTCGGTATTATCGGCCGGCCGGAAGAAAGACTGCTGTCCCCAGTAAAAGGAGACTTTAAAGTAGAATGGCTGGCTAATGATGCGGCGGCGGTTACGTATCAAACTGCTGATAACAACACGCAGCAATTTATCGCTACCTATGGAGATCGCGGGGGCGGAACGAGTTACTATTATGTTGGTGCCGAGATTCACGGTACATGGCAGGGAGAAAATGTTCAGCTGGTCAGTGATACAGAAGGGATTTCTATCACAACTGATGGCGAATCCGAACATTTTGAATGGGACGATATCCATCAGTTCGGAACGCTTGCTGTTGTTTTAGAAAAAAACAACGAGGCTGCCTGGACTGTCTCTTTGGATGAAAATTTTCAGGTTAATGAAGATACACCAGAGCGGCAGAATGGAAATATTACATTATATCAAGCCACGATGAATGATAATGAACCGATAGAGCTGACTAAGCAGATAGAATAAAATAGATGCACTTCGGCTGAGGGGGAACTATTTTCAGAGAGTATGAATCTGGAATTTCAAACCTGCAGATAACCGCATGTATCTGCAGGTTCAAACTTACTTTATATGATTGGATAAAGGCATGTAATAAGGTGGACAGTAATTTCTATGGCAACAACAAAATGTTTAAGATTTTTTCAGACATGCTATACACTATCCAATTCTCCTATTGCTTTGACAAAATTCCCCTTGTACTTGTCCAGTTTTTCCTGCGCTATTGCCAACTCAACGCCAAACATCTGCATTAAAATAGCTGCTTTTGTATCCCCATCTGCTTTATCATAAGCCTGAGCAGCTTCCTTATCATCTGCCTGCGTCAACTCTTTTATAATAGAGACTGCCCTCTTACGCAATTTATGATTCTTTGCCTGCAAATTAACCATCAAATTTTCATAGACTTTCCCAGTCCGCACCATCGTTGCTGTGGACAACATATTTAAAACAACTTTTTGAGCCGTTCCCGCCTTTAGCCTTGTAGAACCTGTGACAACCTCCGGACCAACGGGGAGTTCGATAGCTATATCCGCTTCCTGCGATAGTTTTGTATCCTCGTTACAAGAAATTCCAATCGTTGAAAGTCCTAATGATTTGGCTTTATTCACAGCACCTAATACATAGGGGGTTCCACCGCTGGATGCAATTCCAACAATAACATCTCCATGTTCTGCAGCCTCCTCTACATCTTTTCCGCCAAGTTGTTCATCATCCTCTGCCCCTTCCACAGCTACACGCAGTGCACCATCTCCTCCAGCAATAATACCTTGAATGACGTCAGAGGAAACCCCAAAAGTCGGAGGACATTCGGAAGCATCCAGAACACCTAACCTACCGCTTGTTCCTGCCCCTAAGTAAATGACTTTATTTCCTTTTTCTATCGCTGCAACCATTGTCTCTACAGCCCTTTCTATTTGAGGAAGCACATTCTCAACAACTTCAGGTACCTTCTTATCTTGTTCGTTCATCAATTGCAGGATGTCATAGGTGGATTGTTCATGTAAATGATAGGAATGTTTATTTCTCTTCTCCGTCAACATATATTAACTCCCTTTCCAAATGTATATTTTTACTAGGTAATCAGCGTTTCAAAAACCATCGTGTGAAACCTTTTTCTGATTTCAGACAATCGATGCTGTCGTCCATAGTGCACTATATTGGTAAGCAGGATTGTAATGATTTCTTCTTTTGGATCAATCCATAAACTTGTGCCTGTAAATCCGGTATGTCCAAACGAGCCGATGGACCAGGCTGATCCGCAAGTTGTTCCAAGCGTCTTATCATGTAATACTTCAAAGCCTAAACCTCGATTTTGAATCACATTTTCTTTGATTAAAGCCATTGTTTCCGGTCTTAATATCGACTGCTTTTCCGGATACAGCCAATAATCGGCATAGACCGCTACATCCGAAATATTAGAAAATAGACCTGCTGAACCGCCAACGCCGCCCAAATGATAGGCTTTTTCATCATGTACCTCACCATGAACGAATTTTCCGCAAACTTTTTCCGTTGCAGCGATCTTATTTTTTTCTATTTTGTCAGGGAGAAAGCCAGTGTCTTTCATCCCCCAGGGCTGATACAGCTCCTTATCCGCAAAAACATCCAGCCGTTGGTTTGTTATTGCTTCGACAACTTTTCCTAAAACAATCATGCCGATATCGCTATATAAAACCTGTGTCTCTGGCAGGTGCACTGCTGTACAGTTCAAAATTTCCTTCCATACGTCTCTTTGCTGATACCGGTTTTTAACAGATAAATCTGCTGAAACACCTGAGGTATGCTGTAAAAAATGGCGAATGCTTATCTGCTTTTGCGGAAACGCGGGTATATATTTATTTACTGCATCGTCTATATGCAGCTCATTTCGCTCATGTAAAAATAGAATGCTCGGCAGTGTACACATAATTTTTGTTAAAGAAGCCAGGTCAAAGTAAGTTTCTGCAGTAACAGGGATTCTCTTTCCTTCATTATTCAAAAAGGAGCCTGCACTTCGTAACGTTTTCTGTTGTTGATGATGCCTGACAAGATAAACAGCTGCAGGAATCTCATCCTTTGTAACTAATTCCTCTAAATACCGTTCATAAGCCTTCATTTATGGCACCTCTTCTCCCTTTATCTGACAGCATTCGTTTGATTTGTTCCGGCAAATAGCCCTGCTGCTTTAGAACAAGCGCAATACTTCCAATCACAGGTGGATTTTGTGATGTTAAAACGTTTAACGAGGGAATTGCAGCGAGTTCCGCTTTTACCTTTTCGACAATGAGGTCATTTTGAAAAATGCCTCCTGCCAACACAAAAGAAACAGTCTCATCCCTTGTTTGAAACAGCCGTTCAAACAATACATTGCCGCGATTCGCTATTTGTTTAGCCGTTTCTTGGATAATCTTTAGGGCAATATCATCTTTCATTTCAGCCGCTTGAAAGACATAGCTTGCGAATGCAGCCACACGCTGTTTTTCAAAATGTTGATAGATTATAGGAATCAATTCTTCTATACAATCGATTTCTTCTCCATCCAAAATAAGGTCTGTCAGCGCAGTTTTTGGTCCCAGCCCGTCTAATTCATTGAATACAGCTATCAAGGCCTGCGAGCCTAAATCATAGCCGCTGCCCGGGTCTCCTCCAATCACGTGACCCCATCCGCCAACGCGGGCAGTCCTTGATTGATGCACCCCAAGCGTTATTGCTCCTGTTCCGCAGATAGACACAATACCATCTGCGCCGAATGTTTCTGAATAAAGAGCAATGGTTCCATCATGCTCCACAACGATTTCATTAATGGGGAAGCTATGCGGTGATGTTTTTTGAAAGTACTCGACCCATTTTTTCCGGTCCGCTTCTCTGCCTAAGCCTGCTATACCCAAACCTAACGATACCTCTGTATTATCCGAAAAATGATTGTGTTCATAAGCCTCGCTTATGATTTGGCTGATGACTTTAGCAGAATGAGTATAGCTGGTACTGTGGGGATTTGCAGCCTCTGCTTCCGTTTCCCATACATGCCCCTCTGTTTTATGAAACAATAACGCTTTCGTTTTCGTTCCACCGCCATCAATTCCCAAGATATACATTTATCATCACCCTTTATGTGGATTCCGAAATTCCTTTTGCAACACTTCTCGTGTCTTATTAAGATAATATAAGGTGGAATCATAACTTCTTGAAGCAACGCCGGTAAACAAAATATCAATGATATTAAGCTGTGCCATCCGTGATGCAGTTGCTGCACTTCTAACCAGTTCTGACTCAACAGAGGATACATATAAAGGAATATCAGCCATCTCAGACAGAGTATTCTTTCCGTACCTTGTAATCGTTATCACCATTGCATTATTTTTTTTCGCATTTTCAATCGATGAATTGACATGCTTTGTTTCTCCTGAATAAGAAATCCCGACTGCCACATCCTTTTCTGTTAATGTAACGGAGGAGGTCAACTGTAAGTGCGCATCTTCAAATGCGGTACAATATTTGTTAATTCTTAAAAATTTCTGCTGTGCGTCCTGTGCAATAACCTGTGAAGCAGCCGCTCCATAGAAATCAATTCGATTTGCCTTATCTAATGCTTCAATGGCTCTCTCCACACTGGATAAATCAAGTATCTTCAATGTCTGCTCAATAGATTGTATGTTTTTCTGTGAAATGATATCCATAATGGAGCTTACCTTTTCCCCTGAGGAAATTTCTGTATTGTTATAGTTGCTCAGCTCACTAGTTTGCAAATTCCCAGCAACTCGCAGCTTTAAATCTTGAAATCCGGATACGCCTATGTTCTTACATAGACGTATAATAGCGGCTTGGCTGGATCCGCTTCTTTCAGAGAGTTCTTTGATTGACAGCCGGACTGCTTCTTCCGGATGCTCTAATATATAATTTGCGGCATTTCTTTCAGCTGGTTTGATGATATTCAATGCTTCTCTAATTCGGATTAATCCATCATTATTTCTCATTTTATAAAACCTTTCATTGTTAATTTTTCGACTTGTGCATCGTATAGACTTATTATAGAAGGAAATTTGGATTAACTCCATAAGGAGGAAGCGTTATCTGCCCCAATATAACCGGCTCTCTGGCACCTGTCGCGTTAGGTACATTCGTTTTTTGCTGATGAATGGTCTCATTCGCCAGAACAGCAAATCCGACTGCTTCCTTCTCATCTGCAGTTATCCCTATCTGTTCCGCTGTGTACACATTTTTAGAAGGCAATAAACTCTGGAGCATTGTGATTAATGTCTTATTATTTCCTCCCCCTCCGCTGATAATAATGTCTGTAATATCTGTTTTGGGAAACACAAATTTCTGATAAGCATCCGCAATAGAATATGCCGTGAAATAGGTGGCAGTCGCTACTAAATCCTCGTATGGCAAATCTTTATGGTTCTTGATAACTCTAGAGGTAAACGTTTCTCCAAACTGTTCTCTTCCTGTTGATTTAGGCGGCTGAAGAGCAAAGAAATCATGTTCCATCCATTCTGCTGCGATAGCTTGATGAACCGTTCCTTTTTTCGCAATTGCACCTTCTGCATCATAGCCCACCTGAAACAATTTTCTACACAGGGCATCAATAATCATATTCCCCGGGCCTGTATCAAATGCATAAATCGTTTCTAAAGATGAATCCTTTTCCATAACCGTACAGTTTCCAATGCCGCCAATGTTTTGTAAAATTCTTCCCTTATGCTGATCTCTATATAATAACCAGTCAATATACGGAATTAAGGGAGCACCTTCCCCTCCAGCAGCAATATCCATCATTCGAAAATTGGAAACAACCATTGTTTTGGTTTCATAAGCAATCACCGAGGAATCTCCTATTTGTAAGGTGGACCGCACCTTGGAGCCATCTGCTTCAGGAATATGATAGACCGTCTGCCCATGAGAGCCGATTAAATCAACATCTTCTAAATTGACCCCAGCCTCTCTGCAAACCCTTTTAACTGCCTTTGCAAAGGAATAGCTTAATTTCACATTTAAGCTGCACAGCTTTCCAACATTTGATTTATCAACGTCCATAGCATCCAATAATTCTTGTTTTAAAGCACCATCATAGGGCCATGAAATGCTTTTTATAATATCGATTTCTGTATCGGTGCCATAACCATCTATTTTTACAAGTGACGCATCCAGACCATCTAAGGATGTCCCGGACATTAACCCTACAACCAATTTACTCATGTCATCTCCCCTTTACGAAAGTTTTCTTCATGCTACACAACAGAAAAAGCGCCACAGCCTCCGTCACACTGTTTACCTAAACATCTGATAAGATACCCTTCATTCTTTGCTTATGCTCTTGCCGTAAATGCAAACTTTTCCCATGGCTTTAAATAATCAATTAAGAAAATCTCTTCCTCTCTAATTCTTGCAACTACGTTGGATTTACCGGAATTGACCATATCTTTTAAAGCAATCTGCAATTCTCCGGCATACTGTTGATATAAATCACTTTCTATAATGATATCTCCTCTTTTTATATCCGGCGTATGATGAGCCGGGAAGGTATGCCCGCGATATTTCACTCTGCTCTGCGTAGAACGAATCATATAATCGGAAACGTCTCCCCTGTAAAAATGCGGCTCACGAAAAATAATTTCTTTTTCCAAATCACTTGCGGTAGAAACCGTATCGACAGTAAACGTTATTTTCTCCTTGTTTATCTCACTGAGGCGCTTCATTTCCGCTTCAGATGCATAAGCATTACTGATAATGACATCATCAATAACGTTTGTGGCAAATAAATGCTTCGCTTGCACGTCAATTGGCAATTCACGATGCATCTCAACTGTCGGCAGACCCTCTACGATTGGCCATGGTCCAAAAGCAGCATCCTTGGAAGAGATAAAAGCTGCTGTTCTCAAACCATGCTGTTTAAATTTCCGGCTGCATTCCATAAAAAAATCATAGGATAGCCCGGCGTAGCGATGCGGGTAAAAGTTATGGCATCCTGTCAGTTTAGATAAATTAGGCTGATAGCTTAACAGATTTTCCAAATATTTATTGGAGTTACTCATATTAATCTCGATGCTCAATCCATAAGAATTATACGTCATCATTGCTTCTTCATTACCGGTAAATCCCATATCTAATCGGATACCATCCACTCCAAGATCAGCGAAAAAAGATAAGTCTTGATAGGAAATATTCAATGCAGCAAATATGCGCGGACTGATATCACAAATCACTTCCATTTCTTTTTCTTTCGCAAAAGAAATTGTTTTCTTAAAATCAGAGATTATTTTTTCTTTATCCCCTTCTACGGATAGCAGACAAGTGAAGATACGTTCAAAACCATATTTCCTTGCTGTTTGTATATATTCCAAGTCTTCTTCGACACTTGATTTATTGGGATAGATGGAAATACCAAGCTTTTTCATTTCGAACACCTCTCTCCTCATGTATTCATTTTAATTCTTCTCTAATTCGGAAATTCTATTTAACAGCTTAATCATATTTTCAATCAATGACATTTCACTTATCGCTGCCATCAGATGGTCTTGGGCGTGAACCATCAGCAAAGTCATTGGAACACCTTCTCCATTTAACTCTGCTTGAATCAGTTTGGTCTGCGTATTATGAGCCGTGTTTAGTGTTTGATTTGCTTCTTTCAACTTCTCTTCCGCTTGCTGAAAATCATTTTCATGCGCTAGTTCGAGCGCTTCATAAGCCATTGCTTTCGCATCTCCACCATTCGATATAATTTCAAAAATTTCTTTTTCCATATCCATCTGAACCCCTCCCGCTGATTTCCGCATGATAGCGGATTGAATTTTAATTTTACAATTTTAAAATATATTTGAAATTTTATTTTATGTATTCTATAATACAAGTATATGAAAGCCCTTTCAAGCAATTAATCATTTATCCAAAAAAATATTTTCAGGAAGGAGGCCACCAATAAAAAAATCGAGCTTATTTTTAAGTCGCTTGCTGTTTATAGGAAACGGATAAAAGGCTGCAGTAAAATCCAAATAATTATTTTTAAAGGACGTGACGTGATGAAAAAAGTATTATTTGTATGCTCTGGTGGAATGTCGAGTGAAATTGTGGTGAATGCATTAAAAAAAGAAGCGGGAAAACACGGACAGGATCTTGACGTAAAGGCTGTAGGCTCCAGTGAGGTAGACGCAGAACTTGACCATCATTGGGATGCCATTATGGTTGCACCGCAAATAAGACATCGCTTTAAAGGCATCAAGGAAAAAGCGGATGAACATGGCGTTCCATGCGGCTCCATACCTGCTCAGGCCTATAACCCATTGGGCGGTCCTACGTTATTAAAAGCGCTGAATGAATTGATTTCATAGCTCAGGATGGAAAGGAGTTACGTATCATGGCTAAATTTACAGATTTTTTGGAGGAAAAGGTTTCTAATCCAATGGCCAGATTGGCGGAACAAAGACATCTTTTAGCTATTCGTGATGGTGTTATTTCTTCCCTGCCATTCATTATTGTAGGATCTTTCTTTTTACTTATTGCCTCTCCGCCTTTGCCCGAATCATGGGCAATTACTCAATGGGCGGCAGATAATGCAGCAGAAATATTAATCCCTTATCGGATGACCATGTTCATTATGTCCCTTTACGTCGCATTCGGTATTGGCTATAATTTAGCGCAATCCTATAAGGTCGACCCTTTGTCAGGGGCACAAATTGCAGTTGCTTCTTTGCTTCTTACCATTACACCAACAGTAATTGATGAGTTGTTTTATTTACCAATGGAGTTTCTCGGCGGAAGCGGTCTGTTTGTAACGATTATTGTTTCCATCCTGTCTGTAGAAATCTTCCGAATATGTAAACAGAAAGGGATTACGATCAAACTCCCGGATGCCGTCCCTAAATCCGTCAGCAGATCCTTTGAAGCACTTATTCCGGTAGCCATCGTTATCGTATTAATGACTCTTATTACGGTAGTTATCGGAGTGAATTTGCATACAGTTGTTGAAAAGCTGGCCGCTCCGCTCGTTACAGCTGGAGACAGTTTATTTGGTGTATTAGTCCCTGTTTTTCTCATTACCTTTTTCTGGTCGTTTGGTATCCATGGTGTTTCGGTTGTCGGATCGGTCGCACGTCCAGTATGGGAAGTATATTTGTTAAATAACGGGGAAGCTGCCGCCGCAGGAGAGATTCTGCCTCATGTTGCCCCTGAGCCTTTATATCAATGGTTCATATGGGTCGGCGGCTCAGGCGCCACACTTGGTCTTGTTATTGTGATGATCTTATTTGCACGATCAAAATATTTAAAAAATCTAGGCAGAACAGTGAGTGTACCTGCCCTTTTCAACATCAATGAACCGGTTATTTTCGGACTGCCGATTGTCTTAAACCCGATACTGATTATTCCTTTTATCATTACACCTATCGTTCTTGCAATTATTTCTTATTTTGCAACGTCCATAGGTCTGGTATCGCCGACATTTATACGAGCCCCCTGGACGCTGCCAGCTCCAATCGGCGCTTATCTGGCAACGGGAGGTGATTGGCGGGCTATCCTCCTGGTTCTTGTCAATATCGCGATATCCGTAGCAATCTATTTCCCATTCTTTAAAGTCTATGATCGAAAAATGGTGGACTTAGAAACGGAAGAAGATAATACAGCTCCATAAGACGAAACGTCACTCAGCGGGAGTTTTACGGACGATTCTCCGTAATAAATTCAAGAGAGGAAATCAGCAGGTTTCCTCTCCCAGGGAGGAAAATATAATGAAAGAGTCCAAATTAATACCTCGTATCAGCTTTAAAGGAGTGCTTGTGTTTTTATTTATATTATTTGTTGGAATGCTCGTCTTTCCGACTTTCTTAAGTTATTTCCAGCTTCCGGATGCAGTAAGCTATTTTATCAGTGCCGGGATAGCAGCTTCATTAGGTATTGGCATTGTTCTTACTAAAATAGATGGAAAGGCAGAAGAGAAGCCTTATTTCAAAAAACGTATAATCGTTGCCCTTCTTGTCGGGTTTGTCAGCAGTGCTTTAATGACCTTTGTATTTGGAGGAGATGTTATTGGTTAATGAAACAATCAGAACAGAGGATCAATCAGGTATGCATATGAATGTGCGATGGAAACAAATTTTACATTTATTGCTCACGTCCGGGAAGTCTTTAACCAGTCATGAATTAGCGATAGAGCTGCAAGTCAGCTCCAAAACAATTCGCAATGATATGAAGAAACTCCGGCCCTTGCTAGCTGATTACCATATAGAAATCGCCTCTGTACGCGGGAAAGGCTATACATTAATAAATACTGACCAGAAAAAAATTACTGCTTTCTACCAACAGCATATGGAACAATCTATCCCTGTTGAGCCAGAAGATAGGGTTCATTTTCTAATGGAAAAATTACTACTGCAAACCGACTATATTAAGCTTAACGAAATAATGGAGAAAATATATGTCAGTCGTTCAACCTTACAGAGTGATTTGCGACAGGTACGCAAAATTTTAGCAGATTATCAGCTTACGCTGGATCAGAAACCGAACTACGGAATAAAAGTGAAAGGCGATGAAATGCAAATTCGTTTTTGTATCGCAGAATGGCTTTTTCAGCAAAGCACTTCATTTCTGCATCATGAGATGGACCTGTCCATCTTAAATGAAAAAGATTTGAAAATGATTAGAGATACAGTTTTATCTCATTTGCGACAAAACAAAATCATTATTTCAGATATAAATCTTCATAATTTAATTACACATGTAGCTATTTCTGTAAGACGTCTCAGAGAAAACAACACCATTCAAAAAAATATATACGATGCTAATTTACAGGACACCACAGAATATGAAGTAGCCCAAAAGATATTACTTGAGATAGAAGAAAATTTATCTATTATTTTTCCAAGTAATGAAGTTGCCTACTTAACCATACATCTGATGGGGACAAAACTCCTCTCTCATGAAGAAAGTACGACAGAACTCCATCAAGTTATTGATGCGGATACACTCAAGCTGGCAGAACAAATGATAGAAAGAATCGACAATCAATACGGATTTCATTTAAAAGAAGATAAGGAATTGAAGCTTGCATTGGCTTTACACTTAAAGCCAGCAATCAATCGTTATCAATATCAGATGAACATGCGCAACCCAATGCTTGATGAGATAAAAATGAATTATCCCCTATCGTTTGAAGCGGCATTAGCTGGGAGTGAGGTATTAATAGAAGAAAAATCAATTACGATAAAAGAAGATGAAATCGCCTACCTTGCATTACATATAGAAGTGGCTCAAGAACGAAGAAAACAACTGGTTGCCAGCAAAAAACGCTGTCTAATCGTTTGCGCTTCTGGAATGGGCAGTGCACATCTTCTGAAATATAAACTTAAAAGTATGCTGTCAGAAGACTTGGTTATTGTTGGAACAACCGAAATGCATAACTTAAAATACCATTCACTGGATTACATTGATTTGATTATCACCACGATTGCTATTCCTTGGGATACCGGGAAACCAGTTATCCAGGTGAGTACTATCTTAGGGAAATCTGATCTTTCTAACATACAGCAGCTTCTAAGAAAAGGAAAAGATATAACAGATAATTATCTTTATGAATCATTTACTTATTTGCAGCAAAGTTTCAGTCAACCTGATTCTATCCTTCATTTTATGTGCAACGAAATCTACAAAGCAGGATTTGCTAATGAAAATTATCTTGATTCCGTTTTAAGCCGAGAAGAGTATGCGCCAACCAGCTTTGGAAATTTAGTCGCCATCCCCCACCCTCTTGAACCGAAAAGCACACATACATTCTGGTCAGTGATGACTTTGGCAAAGCCGGTTGATTGGGGAAAAAAGCCTGTACAGCTTGTGTTTCTATTAAGTGTAAAGAAAGAGAATCCAAAAGAAATGAAAAAAATGTTTGAAGCTTTAGGTGATTTACTGGAAGACAGAGATTTAATTCAGAGATTAATAGCATGTACTACCTTCAAACAATTCAATCATACTTTGCAGCAATGGAAAGATCTTTAAAGCCGGATGAATGGAACAATGAATTCATCTGGCTTTATTATTCTAGCTTGGCATCAGCCTCCATCCTTTTCAATATGTTCTTTTTGCATACTCTTAAGCGCCCCCTGATAATAACCCCCAGTTTTATCCACTTGATTTTTTTCCTTTGCAGATAGAAAAGGACGCGGTGCAAAAGTCCAACATATTCAACTACAATAAAGATAACAAAGAGAAAAGAGGTGAGGAATGAATGAAGTCTATCAAATTAGCAATCATTGGCGGTGGGTCTTCTTATACTCCTGAACTTCTGGAGGGTGTAATTGCTGAAGCAGAACATCTACCAATAAAAGAAGTATGGCTTGTCGATATTCCTGCAGGTGAACGGAAACTTCATATCATCGAAGCACTAGCAAAAAGAATGATTAAAAAATCTGGTCTCCTTATTCATATCTTTGCAACAATGGATAGAGAAAAAGCCATTGAAGGCGCAGATTATGTCATCACACAATTTCGAGTCGGACAATTGGAAATGCGGAGAAATGATGAATATATTTCCATGAAGCATGGGGTTATTGGACAAGAAACAACTGGTGCAGGAGGATTTATGAAAGCGCTTCGTACTATTCCGGTTATTTTAGAAATTTGCAAAGAGATGGAAAGGTTAGCCCCAGACGCGTGGCTGTTGAATTTCACCAACCCTGCAGGTGTAGTAACCGAAGCTGTACTGAAGCATTCTAAGATTAAAGTGGTCGGGCTCTGTAATAACCCTATTAATTTCTATAAAAAGTTTGCTGCCGTATATGATGTGCCAGTGGAAGCTGTAAGAATTCATTTTACCGGAGTGAATCATTTAATTTGGATAACCGAACTGTACATTCACGGACAATCACACATACAGGATGTTCTTACAGGGCAATCAGAAAGCTATGAAGCTGCCAATATACCAAATTTTGATTGGGATATGGATTTCCTTCAGTCGCTTGGTGCTATCCCCTGCGGATATCACAGATACTATTATCAGACCGATACCATCTTAAAAAAACAAAGAGCGGGATATAAAAACAAAAAAACACGAGCAGATCAAGTACAAAAGGTAGAAAAAGAACTTTTTGAGCTTTATCAAAATCCAGAATTGGACAGAAAGCCAGAAGCATTGGAACAACGGGGAGGAGCTTATTATTCCGAAGCTGCTATCCAGCTTATGAAATCAATTCATTTGGATACACAGCACATTCATACGTTGAATGTCAGAAATAACGGAGCAATATCCTGTCTTCCTGAATCTGCCTGTGTGGAAGTCAATTGTATAGTTGAAAAGCATAAAATCACACCATTGCAAACTTCCGAACCATCGCCACAAATCCGCGGATTACTGCAAATAGTAAAAGCTTATGAAGAGCTTACCGTTGAGGCTGCCACAACAGGAAATAAGGGGATTGCCATCCAAGCTTTAACACTACATCCGCTTATCCCTTCCGCAGATAAAGCCAAAGAAATTCTTGATGATATGCTGGCGGTCAATAAGCCTTATTTAAACTGGAACTGACAGCCTATCTTGTATTCGCGAGGAGGGATTACAGCGAGTTAGTCTGTGATAATAATATGTTAGGAGATTTTAAAAATGAAAATTATATTGCTCTGCGCGCTGGGAATGAGCACAAGTTTGCTTGTTAAAAAAATGAATAGAGAAGCTGCCAGTCAGTCTATTGATGCTACTATTGAGGCATATTCTGCAGATGATTTAGAGGAACAACTGGAAAATGCAGATATCATCCTGCTTGGACCGCAAATTCGCTATAAAAAAAGGAAAATATTCCAACAAGCAGAAGAAGCTGGTGTACCAATTGATGTTATTGATATGAAAGCTTACGGGGTACTTGACGAAAAAAAGGTATTAAAACAAGCTCTGAGTTTAAAAAATAAACAAGGGAGAGAAGGTCAATGAATGGGTTTCAAGAATTTATGGAACGTTATTTCATGCCAGTTGCTGGAAGGCTTGCTGAACAGCGCCACTTAAAAGCAGTACGAGATGGTATTATTGCTGTTATGCCATTATTGATTATCGGAAGTGTGTTTTTAATTATTTCCTCGCCGCCCGTTGAAACTTGGGCAGATTTCATGGCGCCATATGCTGCTAAACTAAGTATCCCTGTTGATGCTACATTTGGACTGCTTGGATTAATAGCAGCATTTTCAATCGCATACAGCTTGGCAAAAAGCTATAAAATGGACGGACTTTCGGCAGGAGTATTAAGCATCGCAGCATTTTTTGTTGCAACACCTTTGACCGAAGATGGAAATATCCCGCTTAACTTACTTGGAAGCGAAGGACTCTTCATCGCTATCCTCCTATCTATCCTTACAGTAGAGATATTCCGCTTCTTTGAACAGCGAAATATTGTCATTCGCATGCCTGAAAGTGTACCTCCTTCTGTTTGGAGAGCATTTACCGCGCTTATTCCTGGAGCTGTTATCATTGCAGTGGTATGGGGAATCGACCTATTGCTCAGCGCTGTTTGGAATCTATCTTTGCACGAAATTGTTGGAGCTGTATTAAGAGAGCCTCTGCAAATGCTTGGATCAAGTTTTTGGGGAGCGATGGTTGCTATTATACTAATCCATCTACTCTGGTCATTTGGAATTCACGGCATTTCTGTTGTTGCCAGTGTCATGGCTCCTATCTGGTACAGTCTGACAGAACAAAACGTAGCTGCACAACAAGCTGGAGAAGAGCTCCCTCATATTGTCGGTCAACCTTATATGGCAATCTGGTGGGCTGTAGGCGGATCAGGCATGGCTCTGGCACTCACCTTACTACTTGTCTTCATGGCAAAATCAAAACATTTAAAAGGGCTTGGAAGAGGCTCCATAGGAGCCGCCTTTTTCAATATCAGTGAACCCGTCATTTTTGGAGCACCTATCGTAATGAATCCATTATTGATTGTTCCATTTATTCTGGCTCCTCTAGCTGTCGGCATTATCACTTATTTCACTATGTCGATTGGCCTGGTCGGTAAGCCTTATGCGATTGTTCCTTGGACAACGCCTCCTCCATTTTCCGGAATACTGACAACAGGCGATTTCCGTGGCGGTATTCTTATGATTGTAAATATTTTAGTAGCGATGCTTATCTACTTCCCTTTCTTTAAGATGTATGATAAGCAACTTTTAAAGGAAGAAGCAGATAATAAAGAAGACGCATCAATTGAAGAAAAGGATGATTGATATGCCAAATAGGAAGAAAGCAATTATTAATGCGGATGATTTTGGTATGACTCCTGGTGTTACAGCGGGAATCCTCTATGCGCATCAGTTTGGTATTGTAACAAGTACTACAGCAATGGTAAATCGTCCTTTCGCAAAAGAAAGCTTAGCTCTGGCAACAAACTATCCCAATCTCGGTATTGGCTTACATTTTGTCTTGGATTCTGGAAAGCCCGTTTCTCATCGAGTGCCAAGCTTGGTAGACCAAACCGGTCAATTTTTATCCGGCGATTCTCTAATGAAATCCGCCAAAAAAGCAGATATAAAAGCGGAGTTGCTTGTACAGCTTGAATTATTAATGCAATGGCATCCAAATGTTACGCATATTGACAGCCATCATCATATGCATTTGCATCTGCCAGATGCATTGGAAGCAGTCTTGGAAGTAGCAGAAACATATAAGCTTCCGATACGCTCCTTCACAGAAAATCATTGGCAGAGCACAGACAGTACGGACAATCTATATTATGACTTTTATGGAACAGAGAATGTAAATCTCTCCTACATCGAATCAATACTGGTAAATTTGGAAGAGGGGGCAAGCGAGATCATGTGTCACCCGGCATTTTTAGATCCCTGGCTTACTGCAGGCAGCAGCTATACAGAAATAAGAATGAAGGAATTAGAGATTTTAACAAATTACAGATTAAAGGAAATCATCCACGAGCATTCTATTGAGCTAGTTCACTTTGGAGGTATACACAATGAATATAGATAATTTATCCATGCAAATCATTTTACATGCTGGAAATGCTAAAAATGCACTGCATGAAGCTCTGCATCAAGCAAGAATTGGAGATTTCTCGCATAAGGAGGGTAAATTGGAAAAAGCTGTCGAAGAATTACTGCTGGCTCACAAAATACAAACCAGTTTTATTCAAGAGGACGCAAAAGAAAATTTGGAATCGTGGTCAATACTTCTTGTACACGCTCAGGATCATTTAATGACAGTTATGTCTGAAAAGGAACTGATAGAAGAAATGATTCATCTATACGAAAATCAGTATCGACTGGAGCAGCGCGTAGAGGAATGGATAGATGTAGGAAGAAAATACAATTTAGACAGCAAATGAATCATTTAGCTGCGTAAAGTAAATCTGTAGGAACGGGCGAACTTTTGTGATAAAGACATTTATAATCTACTATACATGAATCTACTTTTCTCGCCAAAATAAAACCAAAGAAGCTGACTATTCATAAGAGCAGGCCAGCTTCTTCTTTTTAATTCGCTATCTCATCCATTGGTTCAAATAATTCAAAGTGAATATCATTATCTGCCACATTCATTTCTTGCAAATGACCATGCATCGCACCCATAAATCCTTTTGGACCGCATAAATAAAAAGATGCGTCCACCGTTGGAATAACTGTTTTTAGCCAATCCAAGTCAATATGCCCTTCTTTATCACATACACCTGCGTCTGTATTATCCGCATAAACCGTATATTGCGTTACTTGTTTATTGGATTCTGCAATAGAGGCTATTTTATCCTTCATTGCATGGTAGGCGCGAGATCTAGCTGCATGGATAAAGATAACTTCTCTCTCCGGCTGTTCTTCTACCACTGTTTCCAGCATACTCATTAATGGGGTTAATCCAACTCCCCCACTGATTAACACTAGTGGTTTTTGTTCTGTTTCGTTTAATACAAAATCTCCAGCTGGCGCGCTAATTGCCAGAACAGCACCTTCTTCTACTTGGTTATGAAGATAATTAGATACAATTCCTTCCGGATGATGCTCATCTTCCCGCTTCACACTGATTCGCAAGAAATCCTGTCCCGGCGCAGTGGATAAACTATATTGACGTAAATGGTCATAGGCTTCCCCTTCCATTTGTGCTTTTACAGTAATATATTGTCCAGCTTGATAAGGTGGAAGCTTTCCGTTATCTGCAGGCTTTAAATAAAAAGAGGTGATGACTTCACTTTCCGGAACTTTCTTAGTAACTGTAAAATCACGAAATCCAACCCAGCCTCCTGGCGTATTTTGCTTTTCTTCATACATTTCTTTTTCTACGCTGATAAACACATCTGCAATCACGCCATATGCTTTTTCCCATGCATTAATAATGTCATCCGTAGCAGCATCTCCAAGCACATCCTTGATGGCAATTAATAAATATTTTCCTACAATCGGATATTGTTCTGGTCTGATATTTAAGCTTGTGTGTTTATGGGCTATCTGTTTCACATGCGGCAGGATATCCTCTAAATGCTCAATATTTGCCGCTGCTGCATAAACTGTATTTGCCAACGCTTTTGGCTGTCCGCCCTTCCGCTGGTTGGTCTGATTAAAAACATTTTTCAGTTCCGGGTGATTTTCTAACATAATTTTATAAAAGTGCCCTGTTATTGCTTCACCATGCTCCTGCAAAACTGGTACCGTTGCCTTTATTGTTTCTATTGTTTTCTGATCTAATCCCGCTGTTGTTGTTGCCATTATAAAACACTCCTTTGTTAAATAGTGAAAATTCACTCCATGGAGGGCTGCTTCCCTCTTACAGAGTTTTAGCTAAATCAATCGGGGTATTCACGTCCGCTGCTTCCCGTTTTCTCTTCATAAATCACCTTAATCCTTGAAACAGAGAGGTTACAGACGATTGCACCAAGGTACATTTTATCTTGATCATTTAAAAGATGTATTTTGAATACATCTTTTATTTTAATACGGTTAAAATGTGAATTCAATGTGTCAAAAGCAAATTTATGTTACAATTATGTGAAACAATTAACAATTGGAGAGATATCATGAACTTAAAAAAATATACAGACTTCTCCTTGCGCGTCTTGATTTTTGTTGGATTAAAGCCGGAGGACGAGCTTTCAACAATCAAAGAAGTATCCGATGTGTATGCCATCTCACCAGAACACCTGAGAAAGGTTGTCCATGATTTAACGAAAAGAGGATTACTGACATCTGTCAGAGGAAGAAACGGCGGATTCCAGCTTGCCAAGCCTGCTTCTGATATCAATATTGGATTATTGATCCGCTCTCTGGAAAGTGATTTTAATTTACTCGAATGCTTTGATAAAGAAACCAATCATTGCGTGATTTCACCGGGGTGCTCCTTAAAGCATGTCCTGAATAAAGCGTTATTTCAATTTTTTAAAGTGCTGGAAGAATATACATTAGAGGATTTAATACAGAATGAAGAGGAACTGAAGGAATTGATGGGGATGAAAGATTAATTCGGGGGATGATCTTGTATTTCATCCTATTATTTACAAGACGGCTAAGGCAGCCCGCTACAAGACCCCCCCTATCTCAATTTGATTATTAAAATGAAAAAGCCGTGATTTTTACTAATGGCCTGTATAGTGATATCCTCTAAACTTATTTAACGAAGCAGGAATTAACGGAATTAACGGAAGGTCATTCCTACCTTTTTGAACAGTCTCTTAAATAAATAAAAACAGCCTTTCCTGGAAAAGACTGCTTTTACTCCTTACTCACTGTATATCCGCTAGTACTGAATTTTATAATGAATCAATGTATCTCCCTTTTCAAATCCTATTTTTTCGTAAACATGATTCGCATGATCGTTGTCGGCATCCACAGTGAGATGTACCTCATCTATTTTAGGAAAAGCAAATATAGCTGTTAACACTTCCTTTAATAAAAGCCTTCCAAATCCTTTATTTTGATACCTGCCTGCTACGGCAATATATTCTAATGAAGCCTCTGAAAGCTCTTTGTTTATTTCAAAATAAGCATAACCAACGAAATCTCCATGATCATCCTTCAAAACCTTTAGTACATTATTCTTGTTTAACCTGTTCCGGATGGTTTCTGCGTCATAATATGTATTTGGAAAAATGCTGTCATGCAGCTGCCGGAATGCTGGAAAATCAGGCTCAGTAAAGAAACGGCATTTTCGTTCATCAGCGTTTTCAAAACGGTTCCGATAAATAACTAAATTTAAGTGTTTCCTTCCTTGTTTTGCTCCAATCTGTTTCATAAATGCCTGCTGCTTTCTATTTTCTTCGTTAATAAAGAAGGAAAAATACTGAACAGATGGATATCGATCGATTAACCGCTGCCAAAGCTGAACGTCCCATTCCATTCCTTCCGTCTTATTAAACGGACCCCAGACTTCTGCTTCGTTATTCTCTATATCCAATCCGCAAGCAGCCACAATTTCTCCAGTATTGCGTTTAGCTATTAGAAAGGAAACTTCTCCCTTCTCATTCACGAAGTCCTCTTTAAGCGCTTGTAAAATATCCGCTTTATCTGTTCCGCAAAAACCAATATGATTGGTCTTTTGATGATTCATATCCGCAAGAAAACCAGCTATTAATTCAAGATTATTTGCTCGTTCTATTATAACGGTCATCTTCATACACCTTCTTTTATAGAGCTAAGCATGTCATTTTACAAAAAGGTTTTTTGTAAAATGACAATAGCACCGGGAAAATTCTGTTCGTTCTTAATTAATTATTATATTCAAACTAATCCTTCACAATTCCAGTTGTGTCTCTTGAAATAAAATCCATTTCAAAAACTATCTCTTTTTTGCGAATTTGTTTACCCTTTAACAAATTAATTAAAATTGCTGAAGCTCTTTTTCCTATTCCAATCAAATCAACATGCACGGTCGATAGCGCAGGAGTAATATGGCTTGATAATGGCACATCATCTAATCCAACAACAGATAAATCTTCAGGTATCTTTAAACCAACTTTTCCGGCAGCTTTGATTAAACCAATTGCTAAATAATCAGATGAACAAACAAATCCAGTTATTCTTGAATTTTCAATTAAAAATTTTTCTAAATCCTGATTTCTTGCTTGTATTTCAAATTCACCCACTTCAAACACATTATTTTTAGTGTATTCCATATTTAATGACTCTATTGTATTTTTATACCCTCTCAAGCATTTCACACTATGCATAGAGTCCATAGGCCCATTTATAAAACCAATATTTCTGTGTCCTAATTTGTAGAGTTCTTCTACCGCTTTTTTGGTCCCCATCTCGTCATTTGGCCGTACACAAGGGAATGGCGAATCTTCTAAATAACTACCGATTACTACAATCGGCAATCCGATACTTTCTAACCATTCTAATTTCAACTCTTTGTATCTCGGAGCAAATAATATTACTCCATCAACTGATTGAGTTTCCAGCAACCTTTTTTGCTGCAGGGAAGTAAAAGACATCACCATATTGTAATCTGTTTTATCTAAACCTTTCGCAATACCTTCTAGTACAGTAGAAAAAAAAGGGTTATTTAAAGTAAATGTACCTCTGGGTATTACTATAGCAATATTTCCGGTCGATTTCATAACTAACCCACGAGCACCCATATTAGGACGGTAATCTAGTTCATCCATGACTTCGCGTATTTTTTTTTCAGTTTCTTTGCCTACACCTGGTTTTCCACTTATGACTCGTGAAACCGAGGCAATTGAAACTCCTGCCTTTAATGCAACATCTTTCATACTGACAGTCACTATCTTATCCCCCATTTAATGATTGTTGTTTTTATTATAAAACATTCTTACACCAATTCATAGAATAGGGATATATGTAAAAGCTAATATGTTCTTTTTCCAGGAACATACTAGCTTTTTATTTATCATAAAACATTTTTAATTAATAATACTTATACTTCTACAGATAGCCCTACTTTTTTAAGTCCATCAGATATTTCTTGTTTTTCTTCCTCAGTTAATGGTAATACTGGACGACGAGCTAGAGAACTGCTGATTAAACCACGTTGATACATTGCTTCTTTCATTCTTAAATGTGAGGTAGATGAAGGTTCATCCATCTTATAGATTGCCTGTTTTAATTCGTAAATACGATCATATACTTTATTAGCTTCTGCTAAATTTTGATTCTTAACTTGTTTGACCAGTTCTGCAATCAAATCTGGAACAAAGCAACCAAATCCTACTAATGCACCGTCAATACCTTGTACAAGTGTCGGTAACAAATATTCATCGTGGCATGTTAACAGCGAAACATCTGGCGCATGCTCCTTAAGCGCTCTTACGTCTACTTCATATTGTGCCATATCACGTTGACCGATTTTAAAGGAGACCACATTAGGTATTTTCGCCATTTCCAATAATTGACTCGTCGTATATGATGGTTTAGTCCATGTAGGATATTGATGGACTACAATTCCAATATTGACCGATTCAGCTACATCTTTAAAAAATTCAACAGGTGAATCCGGCTGCATTCCAAAGCGTAACCATGAATGTGGAGGCATTAATAAAATTCCTTCCCCACCAGCTTGCTCAACTGCCTGACTATGTTGAATGGCTTCAATTGACCCTTCTGCAGAAACACCAGAGATTACTGGAATACGCCCTTGTAATTCATCTGCTGCTATCCTTACTGCTTCTGCACGCTCTTCCGGTAATAAAGTCATGATTTCTCCCGTATGCCCATTAACCACTATTCCATTTACACCTTCATGACTTGCCACCCATCTAACTAATTTACGAAATTCTGGTTCGTCAATTGAATAATCATCCTTAAAAGGAATTAATACTGCAGGAAATACTCCACTCCATTTTTCTTTATTTTTCATTATAATCTCCTCCTATTTTTTACGTAAACGTTTACGTAACAATGGTAAAACGGTTTCATTATATTGTCAATAATAAATAATGACCTTATATAAATCCTTCCGTTTATTAACTGAATATTTTAGAAATTACATCTATAATTACAAAAGTAATTAATATTAAAGAAAATAAATAACTTATGGTCATACATACTTGCAATAATTTTGGTTTTTTCAAGCCTTTATTTACTTCTTTGTTATATAAAAGCAAACACATAAAAAGGCCTCCAAACGGCGCAGCAACAGCCGTAGCTATATTTGCCACATATATCAATTGTATTGGTGACCCTCCATAACTGAAACTAACAACTGCAGAAATAACCAAGACAACAAGAGACCCCCAACGGACACTTTTTTCTTCTAAGCCAGTCGGTTTATTAAAACCTGCATTTAATAATACAATTGATCTGTGTGTGTTTCCTAGAAGTGATGAAAACGCACAAGCAACTAGGGCAAGTCCCATAACTATACTTGCAGCTCTTCCCATAAAAGGAACTAGCATATCCGCTAGCTGCGTAGGAGAGCTTATTATTACTTGATTAGGAAATAACACAATAGCGCCCACTAGAACTATTGCGCCGCTCACTAATATCACTCCCGCTATATGCGCTATCGAATCAGCCAGCATACCGCCATTAAATAAATCAGCTTTTTTCCACTTTTTCTCTTTGCTTAAATAAGTACCATATAACGCAGTTGTAATAGAAGCATTTGTACTAATAAAACCTAACACTAAAGCTAAACTTCCAACCGGAAAAGTCCAATGGCTTATTCCGTACGCTAATTCACCTAAATTTGGTCCTCCAGTTTGAAATATTGTGGCGTAAAAAGCCAATATTAACCCAATAACACACAACATTGATATCTTTTCCACTTTCGAATATACACCTTTAGAAAAATAACAGTACACTAGGAAGGCCAACATAATTAACGCACCTATTTTCCAGTCTATCCCGAATAGCAGATTCATACCTGCACCTGTACCAGAAATATTTCCTATAGTAAAAAATACACAAGATAAAAAAGTTGTTATTCCAACAATCTGAGCAGCTAAAGGGCCAAAATAATGTCTAATCGCATGTAACGCTGGCATGCCAGTCAAAAGAGCTACTCTATATGTTGTTAATAAGAAAGATATACCCATAAAAGCAATTGGTATCATAATCCAAAGTAACGAGTATCCATACATCGCCCCTACCATAGAAGCTGTTGTAATCGCTCCAGGTCCAATAACAATCCCAGCCAATATTATACCCGGGCCAATTCTCTTCATTAAATCTTTAAAAGGAAGGCGCCTAATATTGGATTCATGAACAGGTTCTTGTTCAATTAGATTTTCCTGGCTCATAATCTACCTCCAGTTCCATTTTCCTTAGTAAACGTTTACGTAAAATTAAAATAACACGAAAGCGCATACAAAGTCAACGTTTTTATAAAATACATTCTGAACTTTCTTTATTTTCTTTTTCTAAAATTATTTCGTGTTTTACCGCAAGCTCTCCTTACCTCAGCGTACTGTACAAAATAATATATAAAAAAGCCAATCAACGGTGGCACAATATAATCAATTACATTAGCATAATTACTTCGTATAACCATCATCAACAAGGAAGCAAATAAGAACACACAAAAAAATCGTATACTTGATGGAAGCAATTTCTTTTTTTCCTTTTGAAATGCTTCTTTTGTGGATACTTCTTCCGTTTCGAAGTCCATTTTTTACCACTCCCCCACTTTAATGTAACACAAATATTAATTTCAGAAAATAACAATTTATTTAGCAGGAAAAATGAATAGGTTTCATTGCTGATTCGCGCAAACGCTTTTACAATAAACATAAAAGGCCCTACTAGAAAATATATGGAGAGGGGAGATTTTTTGCAGCATTATCCTTGGGAAGCTTTGACAGTGGAAGAAATAAATCACCTGATGAAAGATGTCTCTGTGTCATGGTGGATTGCTGGAGGCTGGGCGCTTGATTTGCATTATGGACAGCAGACAAGAGAGCATGGCGATATGGATATTTTGATTAGAAGCGAAGATTTAGATGCACTAAAAAAGTATTTAGGAGAAAGCTATGAATTATTTATTGCTGATAACGGTATGTTGACACAGCTGGAAGATTCTGAAAGCCTAAGCGTAGCATCAGGCAGTCTTTGGGTCAGAAAGAAGCAGGGAACAAGCTGGTTATTCGAAATCATGCTAATAGATTCAGAGAATGACGAATGGATTTACAAAAGAGATAACCAAATCAAACGGTCTATCAGCAGGATTGGAGCACTCACAGACGATGGTATACCCTATATAAAGCCGGAGATACAATTGTTATATAAGGGCGGCAGCTCTGTTATCAGAGAGAAGGATCATAAAGATTTAGAACGGCTGCTTCCCGTTCTGAAAAAGAATGAAATAAAGTGGCTTTATTATTCATTACGTCAGCAATTTAACGGGAAGCATCCGTGGCTGGAAATCATCCATAATAAAATGAAAGACCTCCCTGCCCACACCTTGGTTATCGGCGGAACAGGAATGTTATCCGCTGCTTCTTTATGGCTTGCTGATCATTCAGATAAAGTTTCCATTATCGCACGCAATCAGACTAAAATGGAGAGAGTACTTAACAAGACGGAGGCGGCTTCCTCTATTACCCCGTTATTTGTTAACTACAAAGATAGTGCGGGGCTGAAAGAAAGGATTAAAGCAGCCATCCTTCAGAACGGTCCAATCGATTTGGTTATTGCATGGATTCATTCGGATGCGCACCATGCGTTAGATATTATCTGTCATGAAGTTGCACAGGAAAATCCAGCTTGGAAACTCTATCACATCTTAGGGAGCAGCTCCAGTTTAAATCAAATAAAAGATGCTGCTGTAAAGAAATATCCGGGCTGCCAGTACAGACAAATTCAGCTTGGATTTATTTTAGAGAAAGAAGACTCCAGATGGCTAACACATCAGGAAATCAGCGATGGAGTGATTGATGCTGTTGTTCACAATCAGGAAATAAAAATTATTGGAACATTAGAGCCTTGGGATAAGCGTCCTTGAGTTATACAAATACGGATACTTTTATGAAGAAGTTGACAGAGAAATAAATAAAGCTATATGAACATTTTGTCCATATTTGAAACGAAACATGACATGTTGTCCCTAAAGCTCTTTACAATTTATTAACAAAAGCAATTTTTCTGATTTTCTTTGTTAAAATCGGGTAAGAGCATACATTAGAAGGAGTGATAATACATCATGCGATTGAAAAAATCCTACCTTGCAGCCTTAGGAGTTTCATTGATGCTTCTTCTTGGAGCATGTCAGGACGATGAAAATGAAGAACCGGATAATCAAGAACCAAATCAAGAAGAAAATGACAATGAAGATGGAGCGGAATCAGAAGATACAGAGAAAAATGATAACGAAGGTGGATCAGATGAGGACAAGGTGGAGGACATTTTTGAAGGCGGGGAATAAAAAACCTATCTAAAACATATTCACCTGAATCCTCTTTGCCGGATTCAGGTGAATGCTCATTTTTATTCTTTATTGCATATATTCAAAAATACTTCTCGCCTTGGATATCACATAACCGCTGCCGCCGCGGTCCTTCACATCTTCCACCATCATTACCAATAATATGTCAGAATCGTCCTCTTCAAATCCGACAAACCAGCCATTTTCGTTTCCATTATCATCTTCCTTGCTTCCTTTTATCTCCGCTGTTCCAGATTTCCCGCCAATTACCGCTTCTGGTATATACGTGCTGTGTGCAGTACCATCCGGGCTTTCGACGACCTGAATCAAATTCTCTTTTACCAAATCAGCAGTTTCTTCGCTGATAAGGTTTTCCTTCCAAACCTCAGGTTCATCCGCTTCAACCAGAGAAGGGTATAGCATGTTTCCTTCATTAAGATAGGGCGTGTATGTTAACGCAAGATGGAGTGGGCTCATCATTACCTGCCCTTGTCCATAAGCTGTATCAGCAAGCTGTACTTCATGCTCGATTTCTCCATTATTCGTCAGATTCGAAGCTGGAATAGCAAATGGGAACGGGATTTCTTCGCCAAATCCAAAAGCAGCTGCCTCTTCTAAAAAGCTGTCTTTCCCCATCTCTAAAGCTTCCTGCGCAAAATAAATATTATCAGAATGAATAAAAGCATCTCGCAGATTGACATCTGCTTTGTCATGAACACGAGTAACATAATAATCTCCCCATGAATCATCCTTTGTCCAATGAAGACCGTCAATCTGACGGACCTTTTCCGGATTGGTAATGCCGGTTTCTAATCCAATCGATGCAGTTATCGTTTTAAATACAGACCCTGGAGCATAACGGCTAATAAAACGATTTAAGAATGGTTCATCCGGGTCTTCACTCCATTTTTCCCATTGCTCGTCTGACAGTCCTCTTACAAAAGCATTTGGATTGTAACTCGGTGAGCTGACAAGTGATAATACTTTTCCTGAATTTGGATCGAGCGCAATGGAGGTTCCAGCATCCCCGTCAAACTGATTATATATTTCTTGCTGCAGTGCAGCATCAATGGTTAATTGTACATCTTCTCCATCGACAGGTTCTTTTTTGGCAAGCGTTTCTTTTACATCTCCATCTGCATTGCTGATATAAATATGGGCGCCTTTTTCTCCCCGTAATTTATCTTCAAATACCTTCTCCAACCCTGCGTTTCCAATTACATCGCCAGCAGCATAACCATCGAGCTTCCCCAGCTGCTCTGCCGATATTTCCCGGACATAGCCTGCTAAATGAGCGGTCGAAGCTCCCAACGGATAGGTACGGACGGTTTCCACGCGGGAGCTTACTCCTGGAAGTTCCACATAGGCTTCTATATCGTCTTCTTCCATTGGCAAGGTTTTTATTGGCACGAACACTTCCGGTGTTACCCAGGATGCATCCAGCGCCTGATTTATTTCTTCCACCGAAATATCCAAGAGCTCCGCCAGCTTCTCTTTTGTTTGGGTTCCTTCTTCCAGCATGCCCGGGATAACCCCTATAACATTCGCATCATCGTTAACGGCAAGTCCGTTTCCATTCTTATCCTGCAGCTCTCCTCTTTCTGCCTCTAACGTGTTGACCTTTACTTTATCTCCTGTACTTAACTGCGGAAAAATCTGTGAGGTATTCCATTTAACCAGCCACGCTCCCTCATCTCCCTGTTCTAAGGTCAGCCGGTGCCTGTATTCAATTGGACCAGCAGCGGTGTTCATTTCTACCTTATATGGAAGAGTCATAACACCTCCATCAGACTCTAACTGCTCCTTGGAATCTACCTGCGATGTCACTTGTAAATTCTCTGCTTCTATCCCATCATATATATTTTCATAGCGTTCGATAAACGCTTCTTCTGTTATTTTATTTTTTACTTCGTCAGAAAGCTGTTCATACATAGCAGAAAAATCTTTATTCTCCCAGTTGGAAAGATAATCATCCAGTACCTCTGACGGCTCTTCTTTTTTGGAGCATCCAACGATTATCAAAAGCAGCATCACCAGCAGGAGGAGAATCATTCGATAACCTTTCATTCTTCCACCTTCCTATTCTTCATTCTGCATCTGCTCGATGACACCTCGTGCTGCTTTTGCAATGACTGCATCATCGAAATCTGCGTCTTCTGTATCACGACTGGACAAAATGGAGATAACAATCGGTGCTTGATGGTCAGGCGGCCATACGACAGCAATATCATTTCTTGTACCATAGCCCCCTGCTCCACTCTTATCGATAACTTCCCAGCCTTCAGGTACGCCAGCACGAATCAATGTATCTCCAGATTCATTCCCGGTCATCCAATCAGTTAACAAATCACGCTTATCCTCAGAGAGCAAATCACTGAGCACATATTTTTGCAAGCTTTCAGCAAGTGCTTTGGGTGTACTCGTATCTTTGGTATCTCCCGGCGCTGCTTCATTTAGATCCGGCTCCATCCGGTCTGCTTCGATTGTTTCGTCACCAATTTCTCTTAATCTTTCTTCCAGTCCATCCGGTCCTCCTAATTCTTCCAATAACAAATTTCCAGCTGTATTATCACTGTAGCGAATAGCAGCCTCCATGATTTCTTTTAATTTCATTCCATCATCTACATGATTTTCTGTCACAGGAGAATAAGTTACTAACTCATCCTCCGTATACGTAATGACTTTCTCCAAGTCTTCCCTTGATGCGGTTTGTAAAATGGCAGCAGCTGCTAAGACCTTGAACGTAGAAGCATAAGCAAACCTTTCATCCGCGCGATAAGCAACAGTCTGATTTGTTTCCGTATCTATCGCATATACGCCAAGTCTTGTATCAAATTCATCCTCCAGCTCTTTAAAAACTTCTTCACTTTGCGTTTCACGCTCCGCAGCTTCAGGATTTTTATCACTGTTTCCCGCTTCATTGGAACAGCCTGCTAACCCTATCACAGCAATCAATAACAATAAGGCCAATCCTTTTTTATTAAAAATACCTTGAATATACATCGTTTAAATTCCTCCTAAACATTCTTTTTGACTACAACTGTAATACAATACTACATATGTAGTCCTCATATGTCAATTCCTATTTTTCCATTCTTATTCAACGTTTGATAACTTTACCTCAGCGTGCTAAACTTTAACGTATTACAGATGTAATTTCAGATGCACTTATGCAGAAAGAAATATGGATGTATTTCTTTACGTCAAATAACTTTCGGTAAATTGTTTATATATTATTACCGCAAATGAAGAATGGAGACGAAAAGCATGTTTATAACAACGCTTCTTACAGGTTTCATCATTTCTTCCATTACAGTCGGATTTATTTTGCTTATAAAAAAGCTTTTCCAAAGCCAATTATCTGCGAAATGGCAATATAACCTATGGTATTTATTGCTTGCTGCTTTGGTCATTCCATTTATCCCTGCGCACTTTCTTCCTGCCGGCAACCTCTTCCATTCATTTACTGGCCCGTCCAGCGAAGGAAGTACCGCTTCGATAAATACTGCAGCGCCCGAATCCGGGGGAACCAATACAAATTGGATGCAGGACTTTTCTGTAACTGTAACGCAGACAAATACGGATCTGTTCAATGGAATTGCCGGCGGGATCTGGATTGCAGGTGCTCTCGTATTTACCGGGCTTTCCATACATGCATGGCTGAAATTAAAAGGAATAAGAAAATCTATTTCCGCGGTGGAAAATAAAGCTATTCTTGACCTTTTCAAAAGAGCAAAGCAGCAGTTAAATATCTCAAAAAATATTTCATTGGGAGTTTCCGATGAAGTACATTCCCCGTTGACATTCGGCTTGCGTAAAACCTTTGTTGTGCTGCCGGCGAATTTTGAAGAATGGTTATCTGAGGATGATATCAGGCATATCTTCCTGCATGAATTAAACCATTATAAATACAAGGATATCCCTACAAATTATCTGATGGTTTTCTTTCAAATCATCTACTGGTTTAATCCGTTGATTTGGATTGCATTTAAAGAAATGCGTCTCGACCGGGAGATTGCTTGTGATTACGCAGTACTGTTGTCTTTAGATGACAAAAATCATAAAAAATACGGAAATACCATCATTCATTTTATCGATAAATCTTCCAGCCCTTCGTACAATAAGCTGGCAAATCAATTAAATGGCTCTAAAAAGCAGATAAAGAAACGGATTGTAGAGATTGCTTCCTTTCAAGCAGACTCTAAATTACTGCGTGCCAAAAGCATGGGAATCTTTTTGCTGGTTGGATTATTTGTAATCACGCAGATTCCATTTGCTTCTGTAATGGCAAATGACAATAATCGTTATACTTCCTTTAAGCCTGAACAGACAAACGAGGAAGACCTGAGTTCTTATTTCCAAAATTACGAGGGCAGTTTTGTTCTGTACGATATGCAGGAGGATGCGTACCATATCTATAATGAAGATCAGAGCACACTGCGGATTTCTCCTGATTCTACTTATAAAATCTATAGTGCTTTATTCGGATTAGAAGAAAACATCATCACAACCGAACAAAGCACCATCGAATGGGACGGCACAGAACAGCCTTATGACCAATGGAATCAAGACCAAAATCTGGAGACTGCTTTAAACCGTTCTGTCAATTGGTATTTCCAGCAGCTTGATCAAAAATTAGGTGCAAACAGCATTCAATCCTATCTAAGCCGGATTCATTACGGAAACCAGGATATTTCTGACAGAACGAACCCATACTGGCTGGAATCTACTTTAAAAATTTCACCAGTAGAGCAGGTAGAGCTGTTGCAGGAACTTTATACCAATCGCTTTGACTTTCAGGAAGAGCATATCCAAGCTGTCAAAGAGGCCCTGCAAATGGACCAAAAAGACGGTGCTGCTCTCTACGGAAAAACGGGAACAGGTAATGTAAACGGCAAGGATATCAATGGCTGGTTTGTCGGATTTGTTGAAACAGAAACAAACACGTATTTCTTCGCAACAAATGTACAGGACGAAGATAATGCCTCTGGAAGTATAGCAACAGAAATAACCTTAGCGATTTTAAAAGATAAACAAATTTATGAGGAATAAAACCGGGGTGAGGAACATGACGGAGAAAGTACCAAGTATTTCTGAAGCAGAATGGGAAGTAATGAATGTCCTGTGGGAAAAATCACCGCAAACAGCAAATGATGTGATTACCTCCCTGCAGGGGCAAAAAGATTGGAAGGCGAAAACCGTACGCACATTGTTAGATCGGTTAGTGCAGAAAGGCGTTGCCGGTGTAAATAAAGAACAGCGGGTCTATACCTTTTACCCCCTTTATTCACAGGATGAGTGCCAGCGTGCCGAAGCGGAATCCTTTATCAAGCGAATCTATGGCGGCACGGTAAAATCCATGCTTGTACAGTTTATTGAAGAAGATTCTTTGTCTGAAGAAGAAATTGAAGAATTAAAATCGATTTTGGATGAAAAACCGAAAAAGAAAAAGTAAATTAACCAGAAAACCTTGAAGGGACTGAATGATGCGCAGATAGCAATACTTTTTACAATAGATTTAAATGATTATTGGAGGTAAAAGTATTGAAAGAAGAACTATTCACAAAAAGATTAGTCTTGAGAAAAATGCAGACATCTGACGCCAATGCTCTATTTCATATTTGGTCTGACCCGGCAGTAGCAGCATTTATGAATATCTCTGCTTTCACACACGAATCGCAGGCCATAGAAATGATTAACACATTGAATGAATTAGCTGAAACCAATCAAGCCATCCGCTACAGCGTGATTGATTTGGATTCACAGGAAATTATCGGCAGCTGCGGCTTCAATGCTATCGACCTTGAAAATGCCCGGGTTGAGATTGGCTATGATATTGCGAAAGCGCATTGGGGAAATGGATATGCTCCTGAGTCAATCCAGGTACTGATCCATGAAGCTTTTGAGAATTTGGGAATAAATCGGATCGAAGCGAAAGTGGAGCCTGCAAATGTGAATTCGGTGAAAGTCCTGAAAAAACTGGGATTCAGCTTTGAAGGAACATTACGGCAATATGAAAAGGTAAACAAAGGTTTTGTTGATATTCAAATGTATTCCCTTCTGAAAAGTAATTAATCGAATTGAAGCCGTTCTAGATCTGTTACAGGATCTGGAATGGCTTTTCTTTAGCGTTTTCATTCTAAGAAAAACCAAGAAAATCACTTGGTCTTTAAAATAATGGTATTCTTTTCGAGCAGATGTCCGCTACGGGAAGTCGCTTTCCGCGGGCAACGCTTAAATCTCCTCGGAAGAAAATCGCTTCCTGCTCAGGTCTACCTGTTGCTTTTCCTGCAGGAGTCGACAACATCCGCTCTCATCCAAGTGGAATTATGTTTTATTTGCTTTTTTACAAGGAAATAAAACATAATTCTAGCGGAAGAAATACACGGAGACTCTTGTGGGAATGCGCAGTGATCTTCGATGGGGCGAGTAATCGCAAAAGCTCTTCGATGGGACGAGTAATCGCAGTCCCAGTCCCAGTGGGAAGACCCCGCAGGAAAAAAAGTGTTTTTCTTTTTTTCTACCCGTAGGGCATAAGTGCGACTATGCTTCTGTCTGCGCCTGACGGCTTGCCAATCAGCAAGTCTTCTTTAGAGGAGATGAGCTCGGGGCCCACGGAAAGCGTAGTGTATTTCTAAAGCGGCTATATTCAGCATTTTTTATATACTTTCCTATTCTTTAAAAAAGACAGACAAAGAAAGTACGCACCTTCTTTACCTGTCTGCTTTTAAATTGTTTTCATAAAAGTTACTTAGTGACTCTATCAAAGAATGTTCTTACCTTCTCTATATCCGTTACTTGCTGATTGCATAATTGACTGTCAGCGCAGATATAATTATAGTGTTTGGTAAATGTTCCGGGAACCTCTCCTTTTACGGAAGTGGTTAAACGAACAACATCTGAGTGCTGATTGCAAAGCGCACAAATACCTTTCGTTGAAGGGTGTGTAAAAGTACCCTTAAGTGCTTTAAACCCACTATCTTGCTCTATCACCATATATCTGCGTAATTTCCCGGGATCATCCCAAGCTAAATAAGAAATGTGCTGAAAATCCATCTCCTCAAGGGTTGGAAGCTTCAACTTTTTCTCCTTTTTAAATAAGCTTTTTAATTTACTTGCTTCTACTGTTTTAAATGGAACAATATAGGATGTTAGCTGTTCTAAAAAAGCTTCTCCCTCTGTCCGGTCTGTTATATCTATCAACGGTTGGATTACTTTTTCTTCTTCTTCAGACCATGTAAAGGAATCGATAACATCTGCTTTTACAATTCCGCGTACTGCCAGAATGACATTTTTATCCTTCGTGGTGGTTAAGGCTCTTAAAATTTTATGTGCCTGCTGCTCTATAAAACGATAATTCGCTACTGTTAAAAACGGCTCAATTACTTGTTTTCCCATTCGAATTCACTCCATTATATTAGGCTATTTATTAAAACTTACGGCCTAAAGAGATCATTCATTATTTATTCCGGCTTACTATATTCAGACCTCTCAGACCAAAAAGGTGCCTAGTCTAGAGCAAGCATTATCAAAGAATGCTTCCATGTCGATTCCTCCTTAAAAAAAAAGCTACAGCCAGTATATCACTTTTTCAACCTAACATTTTGCTATTTGTCTATTTGTCAAAAGCAATCTTGAACTTCAGGATTCATTTTAAAAAATAAGTTAAATATATACATTAGAAGGAGTGATACAGCATGAGACTGAAAAAATCATATTTTGCAGCACCTGGCATGGCACTCTTACTTATCCTGGGGGCATGTCAGAGCGCTTAACAGGCAGAAAGAGACACCTCACAGCAGGAGCAGGAATCGGATGAAGAAACTGCTTCTGAGACGGATAGTACGGAAGAAAATGACGCAGAATCCGCTGGCAGCAAGGAAACACCGTTTATGAAATTGATGAGAGCATCGACAATCCAATAGACGCATTGCAAATAGCTGTTGAAAGTGCCTCTTAACACAGAATGGCTTGCCTTTGTTATATAGGGCAAGCTTTTTTCGAATAACATTACTAGCAATACTTCTACCTTTTTATCCTTTTTTAGATTATTCCTCCATTTTATTATAGAATGGTAATATATGCTTCACGAATGCTGCAGTTTGAAATAAGAATATGACAGAATCGAGGGATAGGTATGTTCAAAGAGTACGGGGAACTAAGTACAAAATTATATGAAGTTACCAAACCAGTTGGACATTCATTGAACGGCGACATGGAATATTATCTTGAGAAAGTAAAAAATAGACAGGGTTCGGTACTGGAGGCCGGTGTTGGTACAGGCAGAATGCTAATCCCCCTTTTAAAAGAAGGAATAGCCATAGACGGCGTAGATATCTCACCAGAGATGCTGACGCAGTGCAAAACCAATATGCAAAAATATCAAGTAAACACCAATTTATTTAATCAAGATTTGATACAGCTTGATTTAAAACAGAAGTATAGCACCATCATTATGCCTTCAGGGAGTTTTTGTCTGCTTTCCAGAAACCAAATCGATACCTTCCTTCAAAGAATCTATCATCATCTGGAGGAAGACGGACTATTTATTTTTGATACCTTATTGCCAATCGGCTTTCAAACGGGTGATATGGAAATAAGCAATTATCCTATAACAGAGGATTCAGGGATATTATTTACAAGTATAAGCAAAGGCATCGACTGGCTGGAACAAAAAATTTCCTATATCCATAAATATGAACTGCTGCATAAAGGTGCTGTAAAGAAAACCGAAATCTCCCATTTCATTCTTTACTGGTATGGATTGAAGGAATTAGAAGGTTTATTAAAACATATCGGTTTCAGTTCCATCGATTATGACATTGGTTATGGTCAAGAAAATGACCCTTCTCTCATAACCTTTAGTGCGAGTAAAGAACATAATTAAGGGAGTGAAGTTATCTTGGAGATTCAAACAGAACAATTGATTCTGCGGCCATTTACCTCATTGGATAAGGATATTCTCGTTACTTTCCGGATGTATCAGCAGATTAATTGGGATAATAAGAAAAATCGCGTATTTAAAAAGTATTGGAATATGTACGCTGAACATTTTATAGAAGATATTTAATATAAACAAAATATTGCTCTGAATATAATGAAGCTCTCTGTGAAGGTAACCTCCTGGGGCTTCTTATTATTTTCTTCAAAAACGCCGCTCTCTGTTCCCTCCACCATAATATTTTCAATCAGCTGCTCTAAAAAGGATTTCTCATCCTCTCTAAAATCCCAGCTTCATATAAATGCTTTTTTCATTGGGACATGTCCCGGAAAATGAACGCATGTGTCAGCATGAGTAAAGGCATCCATAATCGCTTCCATCTATTGTTGTTCTTGAAAACAGCATTTAAAATTAAAATCAGTTGAAACCCCTTCCATCGCCGGCAGGAAAAAATTTATGGATAGTGAGGTGATTGCTTTTATACAGATTTTTAAATTATACTCCTTGTAAAGGAAGACTTACAGGAGTGATAAAAATGGATTTAATAGAAGAAGCAGTTAACCAATATTATGAAACATTTAATGCCACAGATAAGTCGATAGCCTCCTATATTCTGAAGCATCGTGAAGCTGTAGAGAAGATGACCATCAGGGAACTGGCTGATGCATGTCATTCATCAAAATCAACGATATCCAGATTTATTAAGAAGATTGGATTCGCGGGTTTTAGCGAAATGAAATATGCAATAAAATGGCAGGAACAAAAGGAGACTTCAGAAAAGTCTTATAAAAAAAGCCTCATCACTGATATACAAATGAATATTGAGCAGCTGCAGCATTGGGACTTTGAAGAAATATGCGAAGCCATTGAATCATCCGAGCGTTTATTTGTATACGGAACAGGAACAGAACAAAAATTGTGTGCAAATGAACTGAAAAGATATTTTTGGGTACTCAATAAATATGTCCATGTGATTGATGACGAAATGGATTTTCATGTATTAATGGACGATTTAACTGAAAACGATTTAATTATTATTATTTCACTTTCAGGCAATACGCCTTCCATGCTTCCTTTTGCACAGCGGATTGCTGCTAAAAAGATTCCATTGATGTCAATTACAGATTTAAAGAATAACAAGCTTGCTCAATTAACTGATTTAAGAATGTATGCGTTTGCTCATCCGCAAAAAAGCCATCTCGCTTTAGAGATTACAACATTTTCTACCTTTTTCGTTATGGTTGAGGCGCTTTTCCGGTCGTATTTAGATTATTTGGAGCAGAAAAAGTAACAACTTTTATCTATTACTATTTTAAGTTAGGGGGAAATACAGATGATGCAGAAATTCCAACGGTTTGGAAGCGCTATGTTTGTTCCGGTTTTATTTTTCGCATTTTCAGGGATTGTCATAGGCTTTTCGACACTTTTTAATGACCCTCTTATTATGGGCAGTCTTGCAGAAGAAGGCACTGCATGGTCTAAGATTTGGTTCATCATTGAAGAAGGTGCCTGGACCGTATTTAATCAAATGCCCCTCATTTTTGCAATGGGCATTCCGGTAGCATTGGCTGCCAAAGCAAATGGCAGAGCGTTAATGGAAACAATTATCATTTTTCTCACCTTTAATTATTTCATTAATGCGATGTTAACAAGCTTTCCTGGATTTTTTAATGTTGATTTCAGCCAAGAGGCCGGCGGTGTCAGCGGGCTAGCAGAGATTGCAGGGATTAAAACATTAGATACCAGCATTCTTGGCGCAATTATTATATCCGCTATTGCGGTATATTTGCACAATAAATACTATGATACGAAACTGCCAGACTATCTCGGTATTTTTCAAGGGTCTGCATTTGTAGTCATTATCGGTTTCTTCGCTATGCTGCCGGTTGCTTTCTTAACTGCCTGGTTATGGCCTTACATCCAAATGGGGATTGCATCCCTTCAAGGATTTTTAGCTAACGCGGGGAATTTCGGTGTATGGCTCTATATCTTTTTAGAAAAGATTTTGCTTCCGACAGGATTACATCATTTTATTTACGGACCATTCCAGTTTGGACCAGCTATTATTGACGGCGGAACTTATGCCAATTGGGCAGCAAATATGGGTGATTTCGCCCAATCTACTGCTTCCTTGAAAGAACTATTCCCAGAAGGCGGATTCGCCATGCAGGGGAATTCCAATATATTTGGCTTACCAGCTGCCGCTTTAGCTATCTATGTAACAGCACAAAAAGGAAAAAGAAAAGTGGTCGCCGGATTATTAATACCCGCAACCATAACGGCTGTTTTGGCAGGAATTACCGAGCCGCTTGAGTTCACGTATATTTTTGTTGCACCATTATTATTTGCTGTAAAAGCTGTTCTGGATGCTTTTCTGGCTACAACGATGTATATATTTGGCGTCACTGGAAATTTTGGCGGCGGACTGCTGGAATTCATGTCCATGAACTGGATACCTTTATTTAGCAATCACTGGATGACCTATTTAATCCAAATCGCCATTGGTATCGTCTTCTTCTTTATCTACTTCTTTGTATTCCGTTTTATGATTTTGAAATTAAATATTAAAACACCAGGACGTACTGATGAAGAAGTCAAACTTTATGGAAAAGAAGACTATAAAGAAAAGAAAAGCGCAGAATCCACAGAAAAGAATCTGGCTGGTGAATATGTGGACCTTCTCGGCGGACCAGAAAATATTGAGCATGTTACAAATTGCGCTACCCGGTTAAGAGTGCTCGTCACGGATCCTGAAAAAATAGCTTCTGATGAGCATTTTAGAAGCCTCGGCGCATCAGGTGTCGTTAAAAACGGAAATGCCATTCAAGTAATCATCGGATTATCTGTGCAAAATCTCAAAGAGGATGTAGATAATTATCTCGGAAAAGAAACAGAATAAAAAGTTTAGTCATGTACTGGAGGAATAAAGAATGAAGGATAATTTAATCATAACCATTGCCGGCGGCGGAAGTACCTACACACCAGGTATCGTCTCTGCGCTATTAAGTAATAGCAGTAAATTTCCTATTACAGAAATGCGGTTATATGATATCAATCCAAAAAGAAATAAAGATATGAAGTTAATTATCAATCAGTTATTGATTGATAAGGACAGACAAGATATGAAGCTGGTTGTAACAGAAAATCCAGAAGAAGCATTCACAAATGTGGACTTTGTTTTCTCCCAAATTCGTGTTGGCGGTCTTGCTATGCGAGAACAAGATGAGAAAATTCCGTTAAAATACGACCTGGTAGGCCAGGAAACATGCGGACTGGGCGGTTTTGCATACGGGTTACGCTCCATTGGCGGAATATTGGAGATTGTAGGCTATGTACAGCAATATGCTCCAGATGCCTGGATTCTTAACTACACGAACCCGGAATCTATCATTTCCGAAGCAATACGGAGAAAATATCCTGATGCCAATATGATAAATGTGTGTGATATGACCATATCCCTGGAAGAGACCATTGCATCTAACTTTGGGTACGACAGAAAAAACTGGATACCAACTTACTATGGTCTAAATCATTACGGCTGGTATAGCAAAATATATGATACGTCGTTAAAACGGGATGTTATGCCTGAAATTATTGACAAGCTGCGTCAAGTTAATATGGACGTTGCCGAATTTAATGAAGGAGATCGATATTGGGCGAAGACGTATCAACTGATGTCTGCCATGGTGAAATATTTCCCTGAGGCACTGCCTAATAATTATTTAGAATATTACTGGTTCCCCGATCTTATGGTTGAAAATGAAGATAAATACTTCACCAGAGCCAATATGGTGATGGAGGGCCGTGAAGCAAACACACGTAAAATGGCAGAACAAATCAGAAATGGAGAAACAGAAGATATTCTGCATTTCAACTTTGGTGAACATGGTAACTATATTGTAGATATAGCTGTTGCGATTTTAAATGATGAACCGAAACGTTTTATGGTTATTACACCTAATAAAGGGTCAATTCCAAATTTAAGAGAAGATGCAGTTGTAGAGGTCCCTGCCTATATCGGCGCCACCGGTGTAGAACAGCTTGCTTTACATCCTATCAATGATTTTCATAAAGGAATGATGGAAGCACAGGTTGCAGCAGAAAAACTGCTTGTGGATGCATTTTTTGAGAATTCCTATGACAAAGCCTTACAAGCATTTACCTTAAATCAAACCGTACCGTCTGCGCGAGCAGCTAAACAAGTCCTTGATGAAATGTTGATTGCGAATAAAGATTATTGGCCTGAACTCCATTAATTCAAAATATAGTGTTCTCTCTCTAAAAAGCTTTTGAGTGGCAAGAAGAAGCCACCCAAAAGCCTTTTATTTATATTTTCTCCGCATTTCTTCTAAATACGCTTCCGATTCCCCTCTAGGAATACTCAGTGTTTCCCAGTCCTCCCCTTTTACTTGTTTACCTATATAAACAATCTGTCCAACATGATAAGCATAATGAGCCAGCTGTCTTTCAATCGCATCTATTACTGTGTGTTCTTCACTCCGAATCAGAATAGTCTTTAATAAATCATCACCGCTTACTTCATGCAATGCTTGAAAGAGGACTTTCCAGCCGTTTTCCCAGGTGTTTCTTAATTCTTGCAAAGAATATATTGTCTCTTCAAATTCGTGGTCACGGTCTCTGGTTGGCTTCTCACCATCTGATGTTAAAAAATTGGTCCATCTCGATACCATATTGCCATGCAAATGCTTTACAATCACAGCAATACTGTTGGATGCTTCATTCAAACTCCAATGAATATGCTCTTCCGCCAATTGATTGATCGTTTTATCGCCAAGTTCCTTCACACTCTGAAACCTTTTGCGTACGACATGCAGATATTCTTCTTGCATCTCCATCATGCCCCCTCCTATTTGAATCCACTTTAATTACCCTCCCTGTTTTCCTGCCTTCAATATACAAGATTCACAAAATGATAACAATTTATCGCAGTGTAACTGGCTGGGACTGGAGCTGCGATTACTCGACCCACCGAAGGGTTTTGTAAGACTCCCACTTCAAGAATGGAGGGAAATCAAAAATTCTAAGTGGGAGATCCAACAGCCAGTAACGGCTCGATTCGTTCAACTAATCTTCAGCGGGGATAAAAAAACCCCCACTGAAAGAAGTTTCATTTTATCCTTCAACTTCTTATTGACAAACTTGTATATACAAGTTAAACTGTAAGCGATAACACTTGTATATACAAGATACAAAGAGGAGGTAAGACATTGAGTAAATTTACTGGCGACGCAAAGAAACTGCTGGAAAAAGTCGGTGGAAGTGAAAACATATCTGTGGTCACACACTGCGCTACCAGGATGCGGTTTGTTTTAAATGACCCGGAAAAAGCAGATGTCGAAGCTATAGAAGATATTGATATGGTAAAAGGAACCTTTACACAGGCTGGACAATTCCAAGTAATTATCGGAAATGAAGTTGCTTCCTTTTATAATGAATTCACAAAAATTTCTGGGGTTGGTGACACTTCTAAAGAAGATGTCAAAGAAGCTGCAAAGCAAAATATGAATATCATGCAGCGGCTAGTATCTCATTTAGCAGATATATTCACGCCGATTATTCCCGCATTGGTTGTCGGAGGACTGATCCTAGGTTTCCGAAACGTAATTGGTGATATTGAGATGCTGAATAATGGAACGCTGACCTTGGCTGATTCCTCCCAATTTTGGGCAGGTTTATATGATTTTCTTTGGCTGATTGCTGAAGCGATCTTTCATTTTCTCCCTGTTGCTCTTACCTGGTCTATCTCCAGGAAGATGGGAACGACACAAGTACTCGGAATTATTTTAGGTCTTACATTAATTTCTCCACAGCTTTTAAATGCCTATAGTGTGGTCGAAACATCCGAAGTACCGGTTTGGGATTTTGGCTTCTTCCAAATTGAAATGATTGGCTACCAAGCCCAGGTTATCCCGGCTATTTTAGCAGGTTTTGTATTAGCTTATTTAGAAATTGGCTTGCGAAAAATTATCCCGCAGGTTGTATCCATGATTTTTGTACCTTTCTTTGCATTACTTCCAACAGTAATTATTGCCCATGTAATCTTAGGCCCTATCGGCTGGACAATCGGTACATGGATCTCAAATATTGTATATGACGGATTAACTTCTGCAGTCGGCTGGTTATTTGCAGCGGTATTTGGATTTGCCTACGCACCGCTTGTTATTACTGGTTTGCATCATATGACAAATGCCATTGATTTGCAGTTGATGAGTGAATTCGGGGGAACAAACCTCTGGCCGATGATTGCCTTATCAAACATTGCCCAAGGTTCTGCCGTTGTCGCAATGATTTATCTTAACCGAAAAGATAAGAAAGAACAGCAAGTAACCATCCCGGCAGCAATCTCCTGTTACTTGGGAGTTACTGAACCGGCATTGTTTGGTGTTAACTTACGATATCTGTTCCCGCTTTTCGCTGGTATGGCAGGATCTGCCGTTGCAGCAGTGATTTCAGTCGGCTCAGGTGTCATGGCTAACTCCATTGGTGTTGGCGGAATACCAGGAATCTTATCTATTCAGGTACCGCATATGCTGATGTTCGCTGTAGCAATGGTCGCAGCAATTGTTATTCCATTCATCTTGACAGTGATTTTATCCAAAACAAAAATGGGCGTAGACGCGTACAAACGCTTAGGTAAAAAATAAAGTGAGGAGGGAGCCTCTCTCCCTCCTCCATTCATAAAAAAATAATTGAAACACAGCAACATTTAGGAGGTTGATTATGGAAGAAAAATGGTGGCAAAAATCCGTCGTTTATCAAATTTATCCAAAAAGCTTTAACGATACGACAGGCAACGGAATGGGCGACATTAACGGAATTACAGAAAAACTCGATTATTTAAAAGAACTGGGGGTTGATGTCATTTGGCTTACCCCTATTTACCTTTCTCCTCAAAAAGACAATGGATACGATATTGCTGATTACTATGCAATCCAACCAGAATTTGGAACCATGGAAGACTTTGAAACAATGATGGAAAAAGCACATCGACTTGGTTTAAAAATAATTATGGATATCGTTGTAAACCATACATCCACCAGTCATAAATGGTTCCAGGAATCCAGAAAATCGAAGGATAACCCTTACCGAAACTATTATATTTGGAAGGATGGCAAGCCTGGCGAGCTGCCGACAAACTGGGAGTCCAAATTTGGCGGCAACACATGGGAATATGATGAAGCAACCGGCTCTTATTATCTGCATCTCTTCGATGTTACCCAGGCAGATCTCAATTGGGAAAATGAAAAAGTCCGCGACGATGTCTATCAAATGATGAATTTTTGGCTGGATAAAGGGGTAGATGGCTTTCGTTTAGATGTGATCAACTTAATTTCTAAAGACCAGCGTTTTCCAAACGATGATGGCAGTGTACCACCAGGAGACGGACGTAAATTTTACACAGACGGCCCGCGGGTACATGAATTTCTTCATGAAATGAATCAGGAAGTTTTTAAAGGACGTAAAACCCTCACTGTCGGGGAAATGTCCTCTACCTCCATGGAGGATTGTATCAAATATACAAATCCAGAACGCGAAGAACTGGATATGACATTCAACTTCCATCATTTAAAGGTCGATTATCCAAACGGGGATAAGTGGACAAAAGCACCATTTGATTTTCTTTATCTCAAGCAGCTGCTATCCGACTGGCAGACCGGGATGCAAGAAGGCGGCGGCTGGAATGCGCTCTTCTGGTGTAATCACGACCAGCCGCGAATCGTTTCCCGTTTTGGAGATGATACAACATACCATAAGGAATCTGCAAAAATGCTGGCAACAACGATGCACATGATGCAGGGTACGCCTTATATTTATCAGGGAGAAGAAATCGGCATGACCAACCCTGGTTTTGAAGATATTTCCCAATACCGCGATGTCGAATCACTGAATATGTACAAAATAAAAAAAGCTGAAGGCTTATCTAATCAGGAAATTATTGAAATTCTGCAGCAAAAGTCCCGTGATAACTCTCGAACTCCTATGCAATGGAACCATTCAGCCAATGCCGGGTTCACAGAAGGTATTCCTTGGATCGGTCTTCCTGATAATTATCAAGAAATCAATGCAGAAGCTGCAGTGGCCGATAAAACATCTATTTTTTACCACTATCAGAAGCTTATTCAGCTTCGAAAAGACTACCAAGTGATAACAGATGGAAAATATGAGCTGATTTTACCAAAGGACTTTGCAATTTTTGCGTATATAAGAGAAAATGAGGATATAAAACTATTAGTAGTAAACAATTTTTACGCAAACGAAGCAGAGCTGGATTTACCTGAATCGATTCATCGTGCATTTACAGACAGCGAGATTATACTGTCTAACTATACCGATTCCCCATCTTTAACGTCAGATCAGATTTCACTGCGGCCGTATGAGTCTGTTGTTTACTATCTAAAGAAATAACTGGAGTTAATTGCGATGCGAAATAAATATGTCCTTATTTATCAAGAAATGGTCCAAAAAATAGAAAAAGAAACGTTTAAAGCAAATGAATTTCTTCCCTCGGAAAATGAATTAGCCGAGCAGTATCAAACCTCCCGGGAAACAATTCGGAAAGCATTAAATTTGCTTGCTCAAAACGGGTATATTCAAAAAATCCGCGGGAAAGGATCCACGGTGATTGAACGGAATAAATTTGACTTTCCCGTATCCGGGTTAGT
This sequence comes from Oceanobacillus oncorhynchi, assembly GCF_000821065.1. Lineage (GTDB taxonomy): Bacteria > Bacillota > Bacilli > Bacillales > Amphibacillaceae > Oceanobacillus > Oceanobacillus oncorhynchi. Next base: position 1,780,523 of record NZ_CDGG01000001.1, on the reverse strand, counting down.
CAGCTTTAAAGAATTAGCTGATAAAATGGGAGAAAAGCCAATTACTGCTGTTCATCAATGTGCCAAAGTCAGCGCAAATGATTTTATCCAGAAGCAATTAAAGCTCAAGGATAACCAGGAAGTCTGGGAAATTATCCGGACCCGTTCCTTCTCTGAACAGCGTATTATTTTGGACAAGGATTATTTAATCACAAAAACGGTTCCGTACATTTCCAAAGACATTGCTGAAACGTCTATTTATAACTATCTTGAAAATGAGTTAGGACTGATTATCAGCTTTGCAAAAAAAGAAATCATTGTAGAAGAACCAACAGCAGAGGACCGTGAATTATTAGATTTAGAAGGTTTTCATAATATCGTGGTGATAAAAAATTATGTCTATCTAGACGATGCGACATTATTTCAATATACCGAATCCAGGCATCGTCCAGATAAGTTTCGTTTCGTGGATTTTGCCCGGAGAGAACATTAAAGACAGGCTGCTGCAGGAATAGAATTGACTGCAGCAGCCTTTTCTCTGCCTAAATATTCCGCTGCTGATGCTAAAAACCAATAAAATCAGGCATTTCCTCACCAGAATAAAACAAATGCGAAAAACATCTGCAATCCGATGATCCGAAGCCTTTTACCGGCATTGTTCCTGCATTTTCCCGCATCAACCGCTGAAAAAGCCCGCATTCCCCTTCCAAACCGGGATACGTTTGCACAGCCTCAATTTGTAAATAAGGGCGTAAATAATCTATATGCCAGCGCTTCTTTTTGTCTATCTGAAGATGCCTGTCCACCCGCGCACGAATATTCCGTTTGGCACTGCCAGCATATACATAATACCCTTTTGGAAAATGAAATTGCCCCAGCTTGCCAATTGGAATAGCGCTCATATCTTCCGGAAGCCACGCCTTCACTGGATAAAGTGTATCTGTTTCCTGTACAGAATAATGTATAAGCTTCAACTGTTTTATCACCTCCACGGTAACCATGCTGATGAAAATACCTGAAATGTTCCTTTGCTTTCTATTCCTGTTAATTCTATTTTAAGATGAACTGTCCATATTGTAAAAGACCGTTCTTCCTTTTTACACTCTTCCAAATGAAGCTTGAACCTTACGTCACGTCATGTTTTATCCTATTATTAGAAAGGAGCGGATCACATGATAAATACAATTATAAAAACCCTTATTTTAGATAAAAGTATCCGTTTATACTTTACGGATAACACAAAAATGCTACAGGAAATCATGGAGTTAAGTACAATAAAGGATAAGACCTGCTGTTTTGCTTTAGCTAAAGCGGTTTCCATTCTGAGCCTTCTTTCCGCAGCACTGAAGGATAATCAGCGAATCAGCTTGGTTATTACATTAACGAACAAGAATCATAAAATATATGCAGATACAGATGCAGGAGGAAATGTACGCGGCTACGTCAGCCAAGCACTTTTAAAAGCATCCCGACAACAGAATTCAAACCACTCACTCCAGGACCTTATCGGGACAAAAGCTTCCATACGAATGATGAAAGGATTGGAAATGAGCCAATTCACTGGGGTTACAGATATGCCTTATCAAAATATGGACGATGATTTTGCCTATTATTTTAAACAAAGTGAGCAGACAGATACCATGATACAAACAAATATTGAATTGGACAGGAATAGCTGTCTTCTTAAAAGTTATGGAATCTATGCGCAGGCCTTGCCTGGAGCTGAGGAAGGTGCATTGGATTTTGTACGGGAGCAATTCGAAGCAGAAAACCTTGCTTCTTTGCTGCTTAACATGAATGACGCCGAGATAGAAAAGGCGTTGAACCAGCGCTTTTATCGTTCTAAAGTGTTGGAACATAAGCCAATCCAATTTTCCTGTTCCTGCTCGAAGGAAATGTTTTATGGCTTTCTGTATTCCCTATCTGCAGAAGAATTACAAAAAGCCGTGGAAACAAGCACTTCTATTGATACAACATGCCATATTTGCGGCAGAAGCTATGTATTTCACCCTTCTGAAATACAAACTATTTTACAAACGAGGTGAGCACATGCCAGATTACTGGTCAACCGGGCAATTAGCAGCGCTGACAGGACTTTCCATCCGTACACTAAGGTACTATGATCAAATCGGGTTATTTTCGCCTTCTCTCTATTCAGAGGCGGGACATCGGCGCTACACCAGCGAGGATATGCAGATGCTGCTGCAAATTCTCGTGTTGAAAAGAATGTATTTACCATTGGAGGAAATAAAGGAGATTATCCAAACACACAACGAGAACCTATTAGATACACTCGATCAACAAATTAGCCGGGTCAAAGCAGAATTAGCTGTTCAGGAAAAACTGCTGAGCCAGTTAGAATATACCAAACAGGAAGCAGCTAAGATGGAAACTATTTCTTTCCAAGAGCTGACCTCCCTTTTTGAATTGATTCGATTAAATCGTTCCGACTATTTTACAAATAAACAGCTTGATAAAATGAGAGAACACTATCTTCATACAGGAAAAAAAGCATACAAACAAGGGGAAAAACGCTTTAAAGAACTGCTTGGAGCGTTAAAAGACAAGCATGAAGATGGCGTATCTCCACAGGATCCATCCGTTCAGAGCTTGGCAGAGGAATGGCAAGAATTGATGGATACTTTTTCAGGAGGAAATAAGGACTTGATAGAGAGCGCCGAAAAGTTTTACGCTAAAAACCCACAGCCTGCTTTGCATTTTGGCTTGGACAGTGTGTTGTATAGATATATTCAAGCTGCTTTGGAGGAATAGCGAAAAGATGCACGACAGTAACTATCTGTATGCCAGAAAAGGCTGATACCAAACCAAGAAAAAAATGACTTGTATCAGCCTTTATTTTCTATGATTAATTAAAATCATTTTACTAAATCATCGTATTTCTGAGCGCCAAATAAAACGCGCATAATCAATACATTTTTGTTCTTAATCAAGTAGAAAACAATATAATTCTCAACAATAGGTTTACGATAACCTCGTCCCCTTATTATTTTATCTTTTGCCAGTTCACAAGAGAATGGAAATAGGTTCAATCACTTAATTCCCGATTCTATTTTATTCATTAATTTATTCTTTTTACTTTAACCCAACAAACTATTCCTTTAATGCTCCGGAAGATGAAATAATTTTTTTCGCACCAAAAAAACGACTCCTTTGCAACGAAGCCGTTTTTTCCTTGTTAATATATAGAAGCAAATCATACATCTTATGCTTCATTATCCTCCGTCTCTTCGTCTTCCAATTGCTCTTCCATATGTTCATCAGGGGCTATCTGTTCAACCTTGATCTCATCATCCAATACGTCCTCTAACTGGAAAAAACCTTCATCGTAATCAAAGTCTAGTGCATAATCCTCTAATTCCATACTTGTTGTAACCTCACCATCATTTGAGCTCATCTCCATCTGGACGATGACAAAGGTTTCGGTATCAAAATAATAGTCGATTTCCTCCTCTCCATCTGTGAATACGAAGTGATGCGCATCATATTCATTAACAGCAGTCTCACCTTCATAGGTAATGTCGTGCGTATCCATCATCTCGCGAATCTGATCTTCTTCCATTTGGATTTCTGCTGGATTTGCTTCCACATCTAACATTTCGATTTCGTATGCCGTATCATCACCCTCTGTATAATTGATGGAAGTTTCACTATCATCAGAGACGCTATATTCTACTGGGCCGCCATCTGTCTCTATTTCCGTACGTTCACTGACCGTTCCATCTTCATTATTCATTTGCCATGAGTACATATGCATCGTAGTAGAAGATTCTGTTTCAGCGTTCTCTTCTCCTCCCAGTTCTTCCTCCAGCTCCTCATCTAAGGACATCTCCATGGTAATCGTTGCTTCTTCATAACGCTGATCAATTCCAGACAAAGCATCTAGGGCTCCCTCCAGAAGCTCTTCTTCCTCATTTACCTCTCCCTCTTCTGTTTGATCAACTTCTGGTGTATCTGTTCCATTGCCATTGTCTTCTGCGTCATTTTCCCCTGTATCATTACATGCCGCTAATATTAGTAAAAAAGATACCATGACTGCCAAAATATAATGCTTCTTCATACAACTTTTGTCCTCCCTCATTTTTACATCTACAGGAGGATTTCCCTTCAAAATGAGTGCTAAAACTTTCATTTTAAAAGAAAATTTGGTATTTGCTTAAATTTAAACATTTTATAACGCCTATTAAAAAGGCTGCCATTTCAATTGTTTTGCCTTATTAAATCGGTTCTCCACTTCCGTCCAATTGACAATATTCCACCAATTATCTACGTAATCCTCTTTCACATTCTCATATTGCAGATAATAGGCATGCTCCCACACATCAAGGACGAGAAGAGGTACCACATCCCATTGACTTAAATTTTGATGCTTTTCCGCCTGAAGAATCTCCAGACGTCTTGCCCGCGGAGACCATACTAAAATAGCCCAGCCACCTCCTTCAACATGATTTGCTGCTTCTGTAAAATGTGCTTTAAACTGGTCATAGCTGCCAAAGGATTGCTCGATTTCATGCAGTAAATCTCCAGTAGGCTCCCCGCCCCCATCCGGGCTCATCACCTTCCAAAATATCGTGTGTAGATAATGTCCTGCACCGTTAAACGCTGCTTCTCTTTCCCAATGCTTAATCAGGTCATAATTATTATCCCAACGCGCCTGCTGCATTTCCAGTTCCGCTTTATTTAAACCGTCCACATAGCTCTGATGATGCTTATCATGATGCAGCTCCATAATCCGGCGTTCGATATAAGGCTCTAAAGCATCATAGCTGTACGGAAGCGGCGGAAGCGTATGGCCGCCGATTGGAACCACTCTTTCACGATTCCCTTCTGCTCGCATTTCCTCCGTGTACTGTTCTATATACTGGTTAAATGTTGTGTACAAATGATTCGCTTGGTTATAAGCCTCCTGTTCTTCTATAGCTTGATGATTTGCAAGCTCCTTTTGAAATTGATTGAATTCCTTTTCCCATTCAGCTAATGCATCTCTACGGACATCCTCTTGAAAAGATTCCCTTGCTTCCCGATATGTTTGCGCCATCTCTTTACACCATAATTCTATTGAATGAAGATATTCTGACAATGAAAAAGCCTCCCTCAAATTAGTCGTTAATACTATATGCAAAAGCGGGCTGGGCTGATAATTAATAAAATAATATGTGTAAGTTCAATTAAGTATTTAATACATTAGCACCTATACTGATTGAAAAAACAGCAAACAAATTCTTTTACGCTTTATAAAGAAGTAAAAATTACAAAGGTCATTGAAAAGTTTTATTGCTTAAGAATGTTAATGACTCCACGGCATAACAAAAGCACCTCCTTTAACTTAAATTCCCACAAAAAGAAGGTGCTGGTTTACTAATATATTATTTGAATATTAAGCTGCTTTACTTACTTTTTATAAAGACAGATAAGACAACCCATGTATCGTATTTTTCAAGCTACGTTTAATATGTGCACGCATTGCTGCTTCAGCTGCATGTTCACTTTTAGCTTTCATATGTTTCAATACTTCTTCATGTTCTTCGACTGGTAAAGTACGTGGATATTCAGGATCCTTATAAACACCTAATCGTCTATACCTAGATACCCGGTTATTTATCTGTTCTAGTAAATTTACTGCCGTGGCATTGTTACTGTACTCACCTAATAAACTATGAAAATCACTTCCATAAGATACTACATCCATTTTACGTTCATTTTCTGCAGAATTTCGCATTAAAAATGTAATGTCTTCAAACTTATTAATGATTCCATCAAAATCATTAGATTGAGCAATGTTCAGTGTAGCCTCTCTGGCAATGAGTCCTTCCATTACCTCTCTAACCATAAAAAGTTCTTTCGCTTCTTTCATAGACATTGGAGCAACAGCCATTCTCCCATTAGCTTTTTTTACTATTAAACCTTCCAATTCTAATCGATATAATGCTTGACGCAATGGAGTTCTGCTTATCTCCATTTTTTTAGCTAACGAATCTTCAACTAAACGGCCATTGGGTTCATAAGTAAACTCGATAATATCTTTTTTTATTTGTTCATAAATATAATCAGTTGTTGATAATCTTTTTGTTTTATCCAATATAGATCCATCCTTAATATAGTATTAAGTTAGATGTCACCTAATTAATTCTTTTCTCCATGGGATTTTAGAAATACCTTATATAAAAGAATATCATATAATTAGGAAGCGTGACAGTTAAAAAGCATGTATATGGTTCAAACTCAATTAATATACTTTATTTTTTTACGAATTATTTAATTATAATATTTCAAATATAATTAAACCATTAAAATATTAATAAGTAATTACTTATTAAATGTAGAAAAAAACACAGAAACTACTGTAATTCAGCATTTCTGTGGTTTTTTATATCAAGAAGATATTGCAATAAATAAAACTAATTACTTAATCAATTCCTCCATATTTGTTTTCGCAATACTTTCATCTAATAATTCATACTTTTCATATAAAAGAACATCATATAATTCTTGCCTTGTCTGCATCTTGTTTAATAAATTACTTTGTGTACCTGTCTCAGCTATTTCTTTATACATAAGCTCTACCGCTTTACTTGCTATACGCAAAGATGTAACTGGATATATTACGATTTTATACCCCATCTCTTCAAATTGTTCTGCTGTAAACATCGGCGTTCGTCCAAATTCTGTCATGTTAGCTAAAAGCGGAAAATCAACTCTTCTAGCAAATCGTTCAAAGTCTTCTTTACTTTGCAATGCTTCTGGAAAGATAATATCTGCCCCAGCACCAAAATATGCTTTTGCACGATCAACAGCATTTTCTAACCCTTCTTGGGCGAAAGAATCTGTTCTTGCTATAATAACGATATCAGGATCTGCTTCTCTAGCTGCTCGAATTTTTCTCACCATTTCTTCTTTGGTTACTAGTACTTTTCCGTTTAAATGGCCACATTTTTTAGGAAGTTCTTGATCTTCTAATTGAATGGCTGCAGCCCCGGCGTCTATCATTTCAAATACAGTTCTTGTTACATTTAATATACTTCCATAACCCGTATCAATATCAACAAGGAGCGGCATTCCTGTAGCACGAACAATTTCTCTTGTACGATTTGTTAATTCTGTTAATGTGAGCACCCCTAAATCTGGTATGCCTAAACTTGCGGTTAAAGCTGCTCCAGATAAATATATAGTTGAAAATCCAGCTTTTTGGGCTAGCAAAGCTGCCATTGCGTCGTGTGCACCTGGCATTTTAATAATTCCTTTGGTATTTAATTCTCTCCTCATCACTTTAATCGGATGTTCATAATTATTTCGTACTAACCAGCTCATTTTAACACTCCTAATTCAACTTAATTTTGCGGTATATATAATTTACCAGACATAATTCTACGTGCTGTTCTTTCCAAACCAACATAATTAATTCTTTCTTCTAATTGACTTTTTTGAACTCTAATAGAAATTATTCCTTCTGGATGTCCAATCCTTACCATTTGTCCATTTTCTAATGGCTTTATCTTAGAAACTTGGTTAGGAATCGTGCCATCTAAAAGACATGCTCCTGCTAAGTTTAGTAAGCCACTTACTGCAAAGGTCCGATGCATCTTCTTCATAGATACCATACGAGCTAGAATATCATAATCATTCTTTTTTATTCGCTTCCCAGTAGACGTTAAATAATCTATAGGTCTACTGACAAAAGAAACCTTTGGTAAAGCAAGATATTTTTCTTCTGCTTCTATCAAACTGGGAGTTAACCCACTTTTAACGGCTATATGTCCTCTCATATCTTCTAATGTTTTCATAATAAGTGGGTCTTTCATAATTTCTTCATTTTGCTCAGCACCTGTTAGAGAAAGGGATTCTGCATCTAGATATACAAATGGATTAACAATATCGCAAAATGAGTAAGCATATTTTTTTTTGCTAATAGTCAGTATAGACTTTGCAGACAACGGTAATGTCTTCTTTGTTTTTGCCCCGCCAGGATCTTTAATATCAACAAGGAATTTAGCGCCAGGGTCTTTAACACCTGGTATTTCAAAACTGCCATCTACCTTTGCCTTTCCATTTTCCAGTGGAACTGTTATCTTAAGATATTTTTTAATATTAACGTTCCAAACCGTAACAAGGGTGGATTCCATGTCTTTTGATACGTTTATCATCCCCTCATCCACTGCAAAAGCTCCCGTTGCAGCCATAAGATTCCCACAAGTTCCTTCGTAATCTATTACTTCACTTCCAATTCCTAATTGAACAAAAGTGTAGTCTATATCTGCATCTTTTTTTACGCTTTTATTAATGATTACAACTTTACTAGTATGAGAGGTTCCTCCTCCAAGGCCATTTACATGAGATACATCTTCCGCTCCAATACCTTTTAAAAATATTTTTTCTCTTAATTCTTTTTCTTTAGGTAAATCTTTTTCGTGGAAAAATAATCCTCTGCTTGTACCGCCTCTATAAACAACACATGGCACCGTTAATTGTTCCATTTTCTCACTCCTATCCTCACAACAGTAATAATTTGATTATTACGGGTAATATTAAAATTAAAAGAGATATACGAAACAAATGCATTAACATTACTACTTCCACATCAACATCTATTTCATCGGCTACAATCGAGATTTCACTCATTCCCGCAGGTAAACTTCCACTTAACGCAGTTAACCATTTAAAACGGAACAGCTTAGTAAATATATAGGCAATTAAGAATGCAAATAAAAGATGAAAAACGGTTGCTATAAGACCAGGAACTATATGATTAAAAAATAACGATACGATATCCGGCTGTAAATTCAATCCTATTAATCCACCAACTAGCATTTGTATCATCTGCTTATACTTTTTCTTTAATGGAGGTACTTTCAAACCACTAATTTTCGCGATTGCTACAGTAATAAAACTCCCCATTAAAATGCCAATTGGCAAATTTAAAATATGCCCAATATATCCTCCTACGCTTGCTATGCTGACTACAATCACAAATTTCTTTAAAGATTGATTCATGTCTTTTCACCTTGTTTATTAAACGTTTTAAGAATCCATCTTAAAAGTAGCATTAATGTTACAAACCGAATTAAATGCATTATTGCTACAACTTGTGTATCCGTATGTATAGAATCTGCCAAAGTCAGCATTTCAGCAATTCCACCTGGTGAAACAGATACTAAAGTCATAACAAATGGAGTCATTCCCATTCCTTTAAGAATCATAGCAACAACAACAGCTGATATTACACTTCCAAAACCAAGTATTATAAAACTGATTAATTTTTTAAATGGGAGATAAAGTATATTTTTAGTAAACATTAAGCCTATCATTGTTCCTAAAGCAACTTTAGATAAATTTCGAATCAAAGGCGGTATCTCCTGGGAGTCAATCATGCCGACAATGCTAAAAACCCCGACCATTAACATAGACCCTAAAAGTGCACCAGCAGGTATTTTTAATTTAACGCCAATTATGCCTCCTAAATATGCAAGAAATAAAAAAACAATAGCATTCATTTTATTATCCCTATTTATTTAGGAAACTTTACTCTTTTTGTTTAATTTATCAAGAATAATTGGCAAGAATACACCTAAGATAGTAATGATAATTAGAATGATACTTACAGGGCGAGTTAAAAAGGCATTAATCGTTTCACTACCATGAAGCTGTACACTTTTCAATAATTCTGAATCCGCAATTGGACCAAGAATCAAGCCAAGTACGACCGCAATGACAGGATATTTATTCCTTCGTAAATACCAACCAATAATTCCAAAAATAAATACTAAAAAGGCATCAAATAATAAATTTCGTGTAGCAAATGCACCAATTAAAGCAAATACTATGATGATGGGAATAAGAATTCTAGTAGGAATATTTATAACACGGCCTGCCCCTAAAGATACTGCTCCTCCAACAAAAATCAAAAAGAACAAACCTACAACCATTGAAAAAATAACACCATATAATATTGTACTTTGTTCAATAAATAATCTTGGTCCCGGAACCCATCCTTGCATAATAATAGCTCCAAGCAACATTGCCGTTGATGCGCTTCCTGGAATACCTAAAACAAGCATCGTAGCAAGTGCCCCTCCCTCAGAAGCGTTATTAGCGGATTCCGCTGCTACAATTCCTTCTTCATTCCCTTTACCAAATTTATCTTTAGACTTGGAAAATCGTTTCGCCTCATTATAGCTCAGTAAACTGGCAATCGTAGAACCTGCTGCTGGCAAGGCACCAACAAAAACTCCAATCGCACTTGATCTGATTAAATTAAACGGATATCTAAAGATTGATTTGATACCTTTTAACATTTGAGAAGTTAAATTTTGATTTGCTGATTGCTTAGACACAAATTGTTTATCTGCAAGAAAAAAGAGTTCAGATACTGCAAATAAACCGATTAATGCAGGAATCATTGGGATTCCATCCAATAAATAAACATTATCAAAAGTACCTCGTACCGCTCCAGTATCTGTCATGCCGATAGTACCTAATAAAACACCGAACAACCCTCCAAAAATTGATTTAACAAAGCCTCCTTCTTGTATTGAAGATATAATTGTTAAACCAAATACTGCTACAAGAAACATTTCCGTGGGACCAAACTTTAATGCAAAGGAGGCAAGAGGTTGAATAATTAATAGGAGCACAAATCCTCCAATCATTCCCCCTATAGCAGAGGACCCTACCGCTAGACCTAGAGCTTTTCCTGGCTGACCCTGCTTTGTCATTGGATAACCGTCTAAGGTAGTTGCGACTGCTGCTGGTGATCCAGGAGTGTTAATCAAAACCGCTGTTATTGCTCCCCCAAACAAACCTCCTGTATAGATTGCAATTAAAAACACAAGTCCGGATAATGGTTCCATCGTAAATGTAACTGGAAGCATCAACGCAATACCCAATGATCCTGTGAGACCTGGTATAGCCCCGAGTATAACCCCTAAAAGTAGCCCTAATATAATTAAAAGGAAATTAAACCAGTTCATAAACATGACTATTCCATCCATTAGTGACTGCCATTCAATCATCTACAATACCCCCTCTAATAGTATTCCTGATGGAATAGGTATTCCCAAAAGGTTATTAAATAGATAGAAAAGAAGCAGTGTAAATACTATTGGCAAAATAACTAGAACTTTTTTCGAACTTGTTCCTAATATTCTCATCAAGATTGGCATATAAATAATTGTCATTATTAAAAAACCGAGATAATTCATTAATACTAAATAAATTAATGTTGACAGCATAAACAAAAATACTTTTTTGCTTAATCTAGCAGATGATTCATCTGCTTCATCGGAATCTTTTTCATCTGTGTTAGTGGATTGTTTTACTTCTTTCCATTCTTTCCATATGATTAGTGGATAAAGTAGAATGATAATCCAAATAATCGGATTGACCATAAGTTTATCCTGTGCGCTGTTTAGTGAACTAATATCTACTAAATATACTACTGAAAAAATAAGGATACCTGTGGCTACAATAACGCGATGGACAAATGTATTAAAAAATTTTCCTAATCCTCCCACATTACCCCTCCTTATAATAAAATTTAGAAAAAAATAAAGTCATGAATTTTAAATAAAAGGTTCATGACTAATAAAATATTCGAGTGGAACCAATATAGTTTTCTAGTTTAATTTCTTCTAATGTTGTATTATTCTTCTTTAAGTTTGTCTTTATATTCATCTAATAAGTCATGTAGAGAGTGATTTAATTCATCACTTTCCTCAGGGCCACGAAATTCACTTACTTCCTCTGCGTTGTTATCTTTGATGTAATCTTGATATTCTTCACTTTCGAATACATTTTGATATGCTTCTGTAAGTAATTCAAACAATTCTGGATTATTTTCTTTAAAAGAATCATGTGTAGCTAAGAACCGAACAGACCCTACTAAAGGGACTTCTACATCATAATTTGCTAATACATCATTTATAGGTTCTGCATCTGGCCATAAATCCATTTTTTCTTCTGAAGCTACAGATAGAACTTTAATGTTGTCTTCAATTGCGCTATCTCCCAAAGCATTACCAATCATGAAATCAACGTGCTCTCCTAAAAGAGCGTTACGCATTTCCCCTCCGCCATCATAAAAAACTGGTTTAAATTCAATTCCTAACTCTTCTTCCAACAGTACTCCGGTAAGATGTAATGGCCCACCGCTTACCGTAGAATAGCTAAGCTCTCCAGGATTTTCTTCTGCATACTCAATTAACTCTTCAAATGTTTCAAAAGGCGAATTTTTATGCACAGTTATTGTGATTGGATCAAATTGTTCAATATTTACCATTGAAAAATCATCAATGTCATAATCTGCATCTTGTAGCAGAATACTAGCACTTAAGTATAATTGCGTACCACCAAATATAACAGATCCATCATCTTTCCCATTCTGAAAAACGGTAGTTCCAACCTGTGTAGCTGCCCCAGGACGATTATCAATTTGTATTTTTGTATCTAATTCCTCTTCTAACTGCTGAGCAATAACTCGCATCATACTATCCAAGCTCCCTCCGGCATCAAACGGAAGAATAAGCGTCGTAGTATTATGTGGCCATTCTACATCTCCTTCTGAGTTTGCCTCGTTATTCGCCCCATCGTTAGAACATCCTACTAAAGTAATCCCTAAAATTAATAGTGCAATAAGTAGTTTTGCTATTTGAAACTTCTTCATTTTTTCCCTCCTCTTATTTTAAAAAGAAACCGCTTGCAAAATTATTTATTCCCCCTTTTCTGAATTATATAAATTAAAACTTTTCGATATCATATCACAGTTTCGTATAATTGTATACAATTATACGAAAAATTTTCGACAATATTTTTTAATTCAACAAAAAAAGACAAATTAATTTATAACAGCTAGATGATGGACGAGGGAGAAGACTATCCTGTACTTTTTATTTTAGTTTATATTTTTAGAATTTTGATTAGTTTAATATTAGCTGTACATGTAAAAACTTCATTTAAAGGTAATTTTCTTTGTACAGGATAAATCTGTGTTATTTATTCTCTTCGAAAAATGTCATATTGTAACCAATAAAAAATACCGATTAGAAACCGGCATTTTTATCTTGATTTATTGTATTTTTTAATAAAAAGTCCCAGGCTGTTGAAGAGTTTGCGGTCTCCACCAAGACTCTACCATTTGCCACGCTGAATGAAAATCCTGTCCCTGCCCCATCAAATATGCAATTGCTATGGCCTCTCTTAATGCATGCGGATAACCGAGATGTTGCGCTTCCCGCATCCCGTGGTTGATTACTGGAGACATCGCAGACAGCACCTGCTGCTCCATCGAATGTTGTCCCATATTCGGCTGCTGCTGAAAATTCCGAGGTTGTTGCTGATTAAAAAACGCCATATGCTGATTTGGATTATATGGATTAGACATATTAGCCGCCTCACTTATAAATGGAATCATTTTAGGTAAATTCCCTACTGTGCAGCCTATGCATTTATTATTTTAAATGTTCCCTTTGAATACTTCATACAGAAGCAATGTTATTCACGCCTGTACTCAACGAAGTTTTTAAATAAAAAGTGATTTCCCGCCATAAAGCGAAAAACCACCAATTTAATTCTTTACCACATTATTTAACAGTAATCACAACGTCTTCACTTGCACGTACTTGGTTCACATCTTGTTTATTTAATGCTTCGATATCACTCATATTCGTAATAAGCATTGGTGTGACCGTATCTGCAGCTTTTTCACTTACCACATCTAGATCCACATCAACAAGGGCATCGCCTTTTTTCACTTTATCTCCTTCTTTTACATGGATGGTAAATCCTTCTCCATCCAAGGAAACCGTTTCTAATCCAATATGAATTAGAATTTCGGCACCATTGTCAGCTTTAATCCCTACAGCATGCTTTGTCGGGAATGCTTGTACAATATCTCCGTCAACAGGTGATACGACTTTACCGTTAGATGGTTTAATCGCAATTCCGTCCCCCATCATTTTTTCAGCAAATACCGGATCAGGTACTTCTTCCAAAGGAATTACATCCCCGTCGACGGGGGCGAATAATTCAATTTCCTGTTTTTCTTTCTTTTTAAAAAGCTTCCCAAACATAGCTATCCCTCCAAAATTGATATACATTGATTTTATCATATGTTCCGAAGAATTACTTTAATAAGCCTGCTAGAGCCCAACATGTAATCAACTTTGCTTATCTATCAGCTTCTCCACGATTTCTCCTGGCCGAACATCCAAATAAATAAGCTCATCCAGTCCTATCCACACTGGCTGGTAAGTCCCCCTATTTCTACTAGAATTCGTATACTCCTCTCCAAGTCCTGTCGCAAATTCACCACTTATTATCTCTGCGGCAAAATAATATTGTTTACCATCAAAATTTATGGTATCAAAAAGTTTGATGATTCTTACATGAACACCGAGTTCTTCGTATACTTCCCGAACAGCTGCTTGTTCTGGATTTTCTCCGTCTTCTATGCCGCCTCCTGGAAATACATAATACCTTCTTTGTTCACGAGTTCTTTTTATCAGCGCAACTTTCCGGTTTTCGATAATCACTGCAGCACTTCTTCTTCTCATTTATACACCTCTCTTCTTTATAATAAATGAAGCCATTTCATCTGTATACTTACTTTCTCCCCCTATTTACCACTATTAGCCCTGCCTGATAGATAAAAACAATAAATTGGTTTAAATGGCTTCAAAATGTAATAAAAAACTCCAGATACCATATTTACGATACCTGGAGCCCTTTTCTCCAACTAATCCTGTTTTTGTTTATCCCAGTCTTCAAAATCATCATTATTTAAATTTCGTATTTTACCATTATTCTCGATAACCGCTTCTACTTCTACCTTTACATTTATATTCGGATACGTTTCATTGAGAAAGTTTTTCAGTTCATTATGGGTATAGTTTTTCCTGATTCGATTACTGATTCCAAGAACATCTGCATGTTTATCCTGCAGCTTTTTAACGAGCTGAAGTGTATCCTTTTCCACTTTTTCTTCAAACTTCTTCTGAATATCTTCATCGTTTAAATGATCTTCTGCTTCAGCAACAATCATCACAAATTCAAGCTTGATGGTCAGGTCGATTTGATCGCCATTGTATTTGTAATCGTACTCTACATCTCTTTCAACAAGCTCTACATCAGTTGTCTCATCAATCGTTATAAATGTTTTAATAACGTTTTCTTCATTATTTAATAAATTCATCAGCAGCACTTCTAAAGCATCTAATGTTTCAACGATCTTTCCATTCTTTAGCACGGATGCGCCAAAGTAATCCATTTCCAAATTTTCATTGGAGCTAATAATTGGAATAGCAATATCTGAGGTATACGAATGAATGCCTCTGTATACCTGCCATAGACTTACTTCCGGATTATAAATTTCCCAGCCAGCCTGCTTTTCTAAAAATCCAAATATAGGTACACCTACTTTTTGAAATGTTTCAATCATCTGATCGATATAGGAATCCATATCTTCTTGGGTAAATGCCACAGTTGGTGTTGCCGGCATATCTCTCATGCGCATGAAGGTATTAATGATTTTTCCAATCCCTTCCCTTCCCAGTTCTTCACCTAACACAACAAAACCAATATGTTCTAAATCAATGGTTGTTTCAATTTTTTTCTTAATTTGTTCAATGGCGTCAACAATTGTAGCACCTTTGCCGTCCACCTTTGCCAAATTCCTCTGCTCAGATACCACAGAGACCGGTATGATTAAATACACATGATACAAATCTTCATCCTTTGTTACCCCCATTAAAATAGGCGTGGAACGGTAATTAATGTCTCTGGAATCCCAGCATCCACTTAATAAAGCCAGCAATACGAAAGAAATGATTATCTTTATCCAATAATTACGTTTCATGTTTATCCCTTCTTCCTATCCAAAAAATGAAGATCAGCAGACTGATGAAGGTGTAAAAACGAAGCGGCACAATCCAAATGATATGGGATTGTACTTGCTCCCACGTAGAAATCATATTTGCTACAGCTGTAATGAAGATAACTATAATAACCATTGCAATCGATGCATGAAGCTTGCTCGTCTGGAAGATGCTTTGATATAACGTCCGCAAAATATGCAATAGCATCCCTAAAAATAACGTTGCGTAGATAAGAAGACTTAGACCAAAGAGGCTTGTCAATGTTTCAAAGATAGACCAGTCAATATCAACCGTAGCTAGCATTTCGATATATGGAAAAGTGAAATTCCGTGCTATTTCATTTCCAAATACCAGCATGGGTGAGTAAGCAGCCATAAATATAAATAGAATCAAAAGCCACGAAAACCAGAAAACCGTTTTATAATTGAATTTTTTTCCTTTTGGTAAAAAAGCGATAAATAAAAAGGTTGGAGATAATATTAAAAAACCTGTAATAAAAGGCATTTCCAATAAAAAATCGAAGTTACTTACCTTCGCCGGAAAGAAGTTATACCATTCCGCATTGAAAAAGGATAATATGAAAATAACGACTATGACATAGGAAGAAGTAGCTGCTATTAAAAAGGTTGTCCGGAAGATACTTTCCATCGAACCAAGACCAATATAACCAGCCGTTGTAATGAAGATGACCATCACATAAAACATGGGTGTCTGATTCAAGAATAATACTGTAGTAAACTCTGCATAAGTACGGATGGCAACAATCACTGTTCCAATAATAAAAAGGCTGATGGGCACAAGTAAAGTAAGGGATACAGCCCAACGTTTTTTGGGCAAATTTTTTAAAATATTAGGTTCCTTTAACTTGGATACACCAAATAACAGCAGACCAAAAAGAGCGATATGTGAAAATCCATGTATAAGAACAATTAGCCAATGTCCATTATCTACTGTATCCAGGATAAGGCTAGGATACAGCAGAAACATCACTCCGATATTTGTGACTAAAAAAAAGATTATAATCAATAAATTATTGATTTTCACTTTGAATCCCTTCCTTTTTCCATCGGACATATGGAACTCCAAAACTCGTGATTCGGGCAATATAGGAGCATAAAACCAGCAGACCGATGACATGTCCCAGAATTCCAAACATAGCGGAGAAAACGACAATAATATATTTCATCAAGCGCAGCGTAATCCCATTTTCAAAGTTAACGATAATTCCATTTGCAATTGTCGTCGCAGCAATGATAATAATCAATACCCCACTCACAAGGCTGGCTTCCACAATCGCCTGTCCCAAAATAATACCGCCTACTACTCCAATCGTATTGGATATCGAGAGAGGCAGCCGAACGGCAGCTTCCGTAATCAATTCAATCAAAAGAAGCATAATGATGATCTCAATAAAGGCAGGATAAGGCACAAATTGACGGCTCTCCGTTATCGACAAGGCCAGCTGGACTTTTAACATTTCCGGATTTATTGTAATCAGCGCGACATATAAGCCGGGCAGCAATACAGCAATCATAATTCCAACAATACGCAGAAGATATAAAGAATACACAAATGCACTCAGATAGTTACTGTCACTTGGCTGCTTGAACACATCAAAAACCGTATTAAACAATACCAGTGCAAACGGATAACCATCCATAAAGAATACAATCTTCCCCTGCTCTATGTATTCCATGGCGTTTTCAGGTAGCTCTGTAGAATTTACTCTGGTAATTAATGAAAATTTAGAAAAACCAAATGCAACATGAATGTCTTTGACTTGTTTGATTTCATTTGGATAATCCTCGATTTTCTTTTTAATCATCTCTACCATGTGTTCCTCTGTCGTCCCTTTTAAAATAAGAAAAGAAAAGCGGCGGTTTCTTTTTCCATGCTGTGTTGTGATTACTTCCACATCTTTTGATTGATATTTACTTCGCAACAGCCCTATATTTTGTTGACTATTCTCTGTAAATGCATCCTTTGCCCCGTAAATAGTGGTTTCATTGACAGGAACTTCAATACTTCTGTATAGAGGTTGTGAAACAGGATCAATAATTAATGACATTTCTTTCTCACGATTCCAAATAATTACTTTTCCTTCATAGAGTGTTTTGATTTGTTTATTAAATTCCATTTTCTTCCAAGATGTTTCTTTAGAATGAAGGCTGTTTGGCTCTGATGATTTTTCTTCTTCGTGCCGAACTAATGTCTCCACCATTTCCCACGTAGCCGAAAAATCCACCAAACTTTCAAACCCAACCACATCGTAAGGAATACCTTTAATAATGACGGACTTCATTTGCAAATCTTTATTCTTCTGTTTCAAATCTTCTATCTGATTGATGAAATCCATTGTCCGCATCCTTTCTCTTATCTTATCTTTTAGTTATGAGCAAGGAAGCACTTTTTCATACAAAAAATCCGCAGCTCTGTTCTTTCTAATTTTTTAAACAGGTGGTTCTACACCGAAACTTTATTCACCTGGAAGTTTACAGAGGGTTTACCGTACTAATGTGTAAATTATAAGAAACCTTTTCCCCCTTTTCTCGTATTATCTATTAAAAGAACACGATTCGGAGGCAGGATAGCATGTTTCGTTTTAAAAGCAAGCGCAGAGAAAGAGCAGCAAAAAAAGTAAAGAGTGGGGATGGACATGCGTTAAAACCCTTTCGTTTTTATGAAATATTTTATCGTTCCCTTTTTTATATAAACCTTCATGAAGATGATAAAGAAAAGCATACTTATGCAGTCCATATTAATTACTTTGATGAAAATGAGTCCATCGATTTATACCGTGATGGAAAGCACCATGCAAAAGCCTCTACTCCAGCTGTCTTTCCGGTTCCTGGAGGGGTTATTGAAGCTGCAGCAACGACATATGGTTTAAAACGAATTCATTATATTACGGAAGATGAACGCGAGTTTGTACTCTCCCCAGATCGCCGTTCAGCGGAAGGGCTGCGCATGCGTTTCGATGCCAAATTCCCTGAAATCAGCGCCATTATCGGAAAGTTTGCCATTTTTATTCTGCTGGTTTCTTTAATACTAGGACTTCCGCAGCTGGCTTCGCTTATTTCGGAGATTCCCTTTATTGCAGAGCGGTTTGGTTCCTTTGATTCGCCAATCATTCTTCCTTCTTGGCTAAATACGACACTTCTCATCGCCGGGGGCATCGCAGCTATTGAACGTGCTTTGACATTAAAAAATCATTGGCTGATTGATATGGAAACAAGCTGGTGGGATGACTAATTTTTGAAGTGAATGGAAAAGGAAATACGAAGTTTATCAGCAAGTATTTAAAAATGCAGCAACCGCCAGTTGAATGACAGTTGCTGCATTTTTAAATACGTTTTTCGGCGATTCATGACCTGTTAAACTGATTATTGGATAATTAATTGCATATCTTTCGTTCTTTACGCTTCTAACCATATCCGCTCAAGCTGGTGATGATCTTCTGAAATCTGCAGCTTATAAATATCGGGATTACTAAGTTTTCTCCACGCCTCAAATCCCGTACTTTTATCGTAATAATGCAAAAGCAGAGAGATGATTCCTCCATGGGCCACCATTATGCTGCTTTTCGCATCGCTTTCTCGCAAATCATTCACTACATGCATTATTCTCCTGGTTGCTTCCTTACTGCTTTCGCCGCCTTCATATTTTAAATCGAAATCCGTATACGTTGCTTCAAGTTTATCCATCCAATCTGGCATTGAAACCGTACTGAGCACCCTCTCTTTCAAACGGCTATCTGTCTCTATTTTTAAATTGTTCTTTTCAGCAAAAGGCTCTACCGTTAGTATCGCGCGTAGAAACGGGCTGGAAATGATACGATCAACTTTTTTGCCGGAAAGGAATACAGCCAGCTTCTTCGCCTGCTCTTTTCCTTTTTCCGTCAAGGAGGCATCAGGAGCTTGACCTGTTGCTTCACAATGCCGGATGATGTAAATTATTTTATTCATCTTCTTCAATAATCCTCTCTTTTTGAAAAATTTAATTTATTCTCTTTATCCTAACAGAGTTTATGATATTTCTTTTATTTTTTATGAACTTTTTGCTTTGTTTGTTTGTATAGTCAGTAAACAAGGGGGAGGGAATGAAAATCAATGCATATCAAAAACGAACCATTTATATTACAACTGGTGTACTTATTTTCTTCGCAATCATTTCTTTCATCACAAATGATTGGAGATTCTTTTTAGGAAGCTTATACTCTGTATTCATTAATATCATGTTTGCATTTACCGCTAAAAACAATAAGCATATACAAAAATTTAATCAGAAACATGCTGAAAAAAAGAAACTTGTAAAATAAAATATAAAATCCAATGTTTTTACTTCTTTGATATAATGCCTGTACAGTAACTCTTATTGACGAGATATAGTTCAAACCTTATCCATGTCCGTTTATTTGGCTGGCCATCATGTCATACTCGGAATTTGATCAAAGAAAATATATAATAGATAGGAAGGGAATTATGGGGAAAGGATATATTATTTCTTTAATTGTGGCAGGGGTATTATCAATATTGATTCCTGCTATCATCAGATCATTTAATCATAAATATGTTGTTAAAGAAAATGGAAAAATAAATTATAAAAAAACAACGATTTATTTAAGGTGGAACGTGTTTGATACAGTCACGTTATGCCTTGCCATTTATGTCATTCTCTGTGCACAAGCCTTATTTTTCTTCATTGCAGCTGGAAAAACCGTTGAAAATGCATGGGTGCAATTTCTATCCAATCAAACGCAAACTTGGGTTATTGTTATTGTGAGTTATTTTGTTTCCCGTATTTCGATGACATTAAAATCCATCAAAGCCCACCCAGGGGATAAAGAAGATGAAGCGTAACGAAGAGTGGATGGAAATTTACAAAAATGGGGACAAAGCAGGCTTCACACAATTATATGAACGCCTGTACGAACCGCTTTACTGTTTTCTCTACCGTTACACGCAAGAAGAACAGCTCAGTATAGATATTGTTCATGATACGTTTGAAATCCTGCAGAAGAAAAAGCAGGCATTCAATCCTGCGAAAGGAACAGTCAAAGCTTATTTATTTCAAATTGCTTACCGCTTACTAATAAATAAATTAAATCGAAGAAAGAAATGGCGCTCTCTGCTGCCTTTTTTAGCACCACAGTCTAATCACTCGATAAGAATGGATGAAAAATTATGGGTTCAGCAGGCCATTGCCGACTTGCCTGATAAGCAGCGGGCGATTATTTTACTGGTTTATTATGAAGACCTGCCGCAAAATGAAATTGCATCGATATTAGATATTCCGATAGGTACCGTTAAATCGAGGCTACATACTGCAATGAATACATTAAAAAACAACCTGGAGGAGGATTTTCATGCTGAAAGATGAATTTAATGAAGAAGATAAACTAAAGGAAGAGCTGGACCGATTTCAGGTAATCGTCCCTGAGCAGAAACGCAGGCAAAAACAAACAGCCTGGCAGCGATTTATCCATTATTTAGCTTCCCCTGCCAAAGATCCTTTAGAAAAAGCAACCGTCACCTTAACCGGGTTGAATTTAACAAGAATGGTTCCTTTAGCTTTAGGGGTTGGGATGAGTGTAATTCAATTATGGATTCATATGTAAACAATAAAATGCGAGTAAAGCAACTTTCTATTACTAAATTCTGCCCAACTTCCTTAACTACAGTTTTACAGATTCTAGATTAGGGGATGGTTTTATAACCTGGAATAATGGGAGGTTCGTAAATTCATGCAGGTAGTATCTTGACTTATCTTTGGATACCTTCTCCTTCTCTTACATGTATGGTTTCATGAGCTGGGGCATTACCTTACCGGCCGTTTTATTGTAGAAATCCATAAAGACAATATCCAGATAAAACTTTTGAATATCCCCTTCATGTTGCGTTGAAAGGGAAAGATGAGCAATGGGTGGCGCCGAATGACAAAGACGGAAATTATATAGAGAGCTATTTAAAATATGATCCGCAGGGTAAATGGTCTTTTTTATACATAATGGCGGGTTTTTTTTTTCAAACAGTTATTTTTTTCAGCCTGGCAGCGAGCATCTTTTTTATTTTTCAATGCTGTATATATTTTCGGAGATGCTTTATTTTCTATTTGGAAACAAACTCCCTTTGGTGACACGAGCGCTGCTTTTCTTTTTGCCAGGTGGCAAACGATTCTATTTGTTAGCATTCTTTTACTAATTTATGTTTTCTTCTATATGTTTATTTGGATTCAATCGTAACTTTCACATGACAAGGGGCAGGTTTCATAACCGCTCCCTTTTAGGCTACTGATATAAAATTACTTTTCCCACAACATCATTTACCGGCAAGTTTTCCATTTTCTCCATCATTTGCGCTTACTCCTCTTTATTTAGTTTTAAATAAGTTTTGCTTCATATAAACAAAGTGAGCCAATTTACAATGAAACCAGCTCACTTTGTTTGTTTATAGAAACAGATAATCTATTTTATTTATTTACTCACTAGCAAGCCTTTTAATTTCTGCTTCACTTAAGTCTGTGATCTCTGCAATGTCACTGATTGACATATCTCTTGCTATCAGTTTCAAAGCTAATTCCTGGTTCCGCTTTTTTATCCCTTCTTCTATTCCTTCTTGCTTTCCTCTCTCAAAATAAGAATTCGGCAGCTGCATGACTATTTCTTTTTCCTCTTCCGGCAAGTTTTCCATTTTCTCCATCATCTGTTCTTCCTCCTCTTTATTTAGTTTTAAATAAGTTTCGAAATAACCATAAAGAAACTCCATTTGCGCCGGATTGATTTTCATCCGGGTAATCATACGCAGAAATTCCAACTTTACTTGGACACGCTCATGTTCTTCATAGCCCATCTGACTAAGCAATGCGGCTGCGGCCGGGTTGTCTGATTGAATATATTCTTTCCAGTTTTTCTTTCTTAATTGTAATTGTAAAAAGTTAAATTGAAGTACTTCTTGGGTAGGTGTATCGACTTTGAATTTCGTGGGTTCTTCTTGTTTCCTATTATAACTCAAAACGGCGATAGGTTGAATTGGTTTGCGGTGTTTAGCGTAAAGATAACTGAAGTAGAGAAACATTCTTTCGGGGAAATCTGCCTCATGAGTGGATTGTGCTTCGGTGTGGATATGGAGAATTTTATCCTCGTGATGCAACTTTACTTCGACGAGCACGTCAATTTCCTTTTTGGAGCCTTCAAGATAATCCAGGTAGACTTCCTGTTCAAGAAATGTGACGTTGGAGAAATCAATGTAGGGATGAAGGTCGGGGAAGAAGCCTTCGATAAATTCCTCGAAAAACTCTTGTATCAGCTTTTTCGTCAGCCGATCATGTTTCATGTAATCTGCTTTTTCTTCTAGTATAACGGGGACTGTAAACAATAGAGCACTTCCTTTCTTTTAAATTATATTTATTTTAGCAATTATTCTGAAATAAAACAATTATAGTTTTTTCATTCCTGCTTCGAAAAAACTAATACTACTTCCCTATAAGAAAAGAGCATCGTCACAGACCATGCTCTCCTCTCCCTTATAAGAACTGCTAAACTAATCTTTTTCATTATTCTCCCCTTAAACTTGCGGCTTCTTTCCTTTAAATGAAACGAAAAATACAATTAAACTCACAATAAAAGCTGCTAAGGCCAACCATGAAACTGCATTGGATACCGAAATGACATCTAAAAATCCAAGTACAGCAATGATAGGCATGACAAGAATAGCTCCCAGAACCTTTTTAAAACGTGCATATCTGGCTCTTTCTTTAAATGATGTCATGGCATCCTCCTTTTTCGTTATAGAAGGTTTTCCCGGCTTTCTTGCAGGTGAAACATGCTCCATAATACATCACATAAGAAATATGATAATTCTTCCGTGTATGCAATTCAAAAAGTCTTTTAACGCACAGTCTCCATAAACCGCTCTTTCTCCAGCTTCAATACTTTTTTCTGAATAGAAGCTTCTTCTTCTTCCTGCTCCTGCTCATCTAAAATGCGTGATGCTGTGTCAGATTCTTTTACAAACAGGTTAAAAAGATTCGCTTTTTCTCCTAATACGTCAAGCATTGTCACATCAATACTCTCTTCCGTTAATAAGCGATAAACGACAACGTTTCGAGATTGTCCCATTCGATAAGCACGGCTGATCGCCTGTTCTTCCATTGTCGGCTTCCATTGCGGTTCGCATAAAACAACCACATTGGCAGCCTGAATATTCACCCCGACACCGCCGGCAGTAATCTGGCTGACCAGAACGGAACCAGCTTCATCCGCTGTGAAGGCATCAATGATTTCCTGTCTTTTATGATTCGAAACATCCCCAGTAATGACGCGATGTGCCTCGTTTTCTAAATTACTGCTGATTGTCTGGATAACATCTTTAAAATAAGAAAATACCAGCACTTTATGCCCGTTTTCTTTTGCATTTTCACAGATTTCAAGCAGCTTCTCAAGCTTCGGTGACTTACTCTGAGATCCGCCCTGCCAGCCTGCACGGCGCATGGCCATGACCTGTTCCTCTTTCACTGCCTGCTGATAGAACTTCTTCTCTTCTTCACCAAACGGAACCCATTCTGGAATAATCTCCAAATCCGGAAGCTCATGTAATACGTCCTTCCGATTCCTCCTTAAATAAACTGGAGCAATGGCTTCACGGAATGCTTGCGGATTACGCAACAGCATCTCTTCTGATAAGTCATCCGCAATTCCCGGCTGCAGGACAGAGACCAATTGCATCATTTCCTCTACCGTGTTCTCGAGTGGAGTTCCGCTCATAAATAAGACATACTCCGCTTCGTCTGCCAAATGATAAACATTTTGCGAGCGCTTTGTATTCGGATTCTTCACATAATGCGCCTCATCAACAACCAACGCATCAAAATGATGACTGCCTTCCAATGGCAGAGTTCCCGCCAATTCAAAAGTGGTTATTAAAATACCCGTACCTTCTTGCCAGGCCTGAAATTGTTCTTCACGATTGCTGCCGTGAAAGATAAATGCCTGTAAAGCAGACCGCTGTTCCATCTCTCTTTTCCAGTGGGCGATTACGCTTAGTGGACAAACAATGACAGCATGTCCCTGATGGTTTTGCCTGAGATGATTGAGAATAGCAAGCGCTTGAACCGTCTTTCCTAAGCCCATCTCATCCCCCAGCAGCGTCTTTTTATAAAGCAAAGCATACTTCGCACCAAAAATTTGATAATTTCTTAAGGTAATATGCAGTCCATTCGTATCAAGCGGATGGTTATTTACTGCTCCTACCACTTCTTCTGGCAGACTTTCGGAAATATTCTTCGAGTCAAAGTCCGTTGCTTTTTCAATTTCTGTATAGTAAAAGGCATTTTCTCTTTCAAAATGCTTTTTGAGCTCTTCTTTACTCACTTCAAAATCAAGCATATAATCTAATCTTTTCTTTATCTGTTTTAATTCCTTTTGATGCTTGTTTTTATTTAGATTGGCAAAAGCAGACCGTATTTTTTCCTTCTCCTCTTTCGGCTGAAACAAACCGCCAAAAAATCCTTTCTGTTTCTTGGCCATTTCAATATCAGATATCGTTTCATCATAATACTCCTGAAATTTCTCCTGCATCTCTTCAAGAATGTTTAACAAATGCCATTTTTTATAAATCGATTCCAGCAAATGAACATCTTCATCAGAAATATCATCCGGATTCACACGCGGCGTTGCCTGTTTATATACTGCTTCTTTTATTTTAGAAACTGCCTGATAAATGTGCTCTGCCGTTTTTTCATCCATTCCATCCAGCTGCGCCAGGTCCTGAGCTGGTTTATCCGCTATATCTTTCATTGTTTTCAGCCCATTATGCTTCAAAGTGTTTACAGGGAGCTCTTTATTCACTGTTAACATTGTATCTAAAGGCATCGTCTTTAATTGTTCATTTCCTGAGCTTGTTTTCAGCCTCTGCCATATTCCTTTGATTCGATTGTTAAATAACTCCTCCGAGTTCATATCGATGCTGTCGTATATCCGGTTCAGATCCGCTTCTAACCGTTCTACGTCCTGTTTCGTCCGTACCATGATTTCTCCTCCTGCTGCTCTATATCAAACATGTAAAATTGTCTTTTTTATCGATCACAGACAGCAATTTTTTTTACCAGCTGCCTCATCTCTATTCAAAATTACATTCCGCTTCAGCAGAATGTATGACATTATATTATTGTAGCATTGTTTCCCGCACGATAAAAAGAGAAGATGTCTTTATCGTTACGTATTTACCCTTTATCGATAACGCAAACGCATTTCCTGTTTTCAAATGTAGATTAAAACCGTTCTTAACCATCATAAAAAACCGCTTGATATCTAAGTATACCAAACGGTTAGAACAATGTTGAAGCTGATCTATCACGAAAAAATGAATTTTCGTTTTATATTTGCATCAAGCAAATTCTATGTAATATCAAAATAATTCGCCCGATGAACCTTCTGAAAAAAATGCTGGTGAGATTTATTTTTTCGGCTTCCCTTAAAAAGATGATGATTTCT
This sequence comes from Oceanobacillus oncorhynchi, assembly GCF_000821065.1. Lineage (GTDB taxonomy): Bacteria > Bacillota > Bacilli > Bacillales > Amphibacillaceae > Oceanobacillus > Oceanobacillus oncorhynchi. Next base: position 1,754,174 of record NZ_CDGG01000001.1, on the reverse strand, counting down.
GCTTAATAATTCCTTATAATACTGAGCAAATCCCGCATGTGATAATCGCAAATTAGCCATTCTTTTCATTGGCTCATCAGTTTTATCCATCTTATCATCCTCCTTGCTTTAGCGTATGTACAAGGTGAGTCAATTATGAAAGCTGGAAGGAATCTAATTACAAATTAAAGATGATTGCAACATACTGTCAGTTCCACGGTGAAAACTTCTTTTTTCGATGCTATTTTCCCACCGTCTAAAAGCCTGCTTACAAGGAATCTCAGTCTCCTGAGAGAAAGCAGACAAACTCCGCTCAATATACTGTTTTTATAATTACACTAATATCCTTGTACGTGATTTTTAGAAAAGCATTTCACTGCATACTTTCCCCAATCTCTTTCTTCATAACAATCTCCATTTTTCTCCTGCTCCGAAACGCCCCGACTGTCAACACAGCCATCAGCACACAGATAATGATTCCTAACGTGAAAGCTGGTTCATAGCTGTTGGAAAGGTCATACATATAACCGAAGACCGCAAATCCGAAAGACTTTACTAACGCCTGTCCCATCGTTACATAAGAGAAAATTTCAACAAAATGTTTCTTTCCAAATAATTCTTTTGTAATCAATGGCAGCCCGACGATAATAACCGATGCATGAATACCGTACAGAAGGGAAGCAGTAAACACGGTAGCATAGGTTCCATGAGATATGAAAAATAGACTGAAGCCAAATGCAATCAACAGCACACTGACAATCAACGTCATTTTCACACCAAATTTATCACTGGCTGCTCCAAAGAGAAATTTGGTAAGCAGGTTCGATATCATCGAAGCCGAAACTAATGTGGCAGCGGCTGTAGTGGTTAATCCGACAGTATCACCGTAGGAGGTTAACAGCTGGTTTAATCCGCTGATCAACCCGGAAAATGAAGCAATGATAATTACACAGAAAAAAGCTAAACTCGTTATCGCAACTTTCACAGGTACGCCCTTTTCATTTTCTTTTTTAAAGGTTTCTTGATCTTCTAAGGTTTCTGCATAGCCATATGGTTTGTACCCTTTATCCTCCGGTTTAAAGCGTAAAACAAAAATGGTGAAAGGCAGGACAATCACTCCGATAATAATCGCGGTGATCACATATGCAGTTCTCCAGCCAAAGCTGTCGATGAAAGAAGCAATCACCGGATTCATAATTGCTCCTCCAATACCTGTAAAAGCACCGATGATTCCCAAAGCCATTCCCGTTTTTTTGTGAAACCAATTTTGAACAATAACCGGAATAGGAATATAAAAAATAAATGCTCCGGCAAATCCGATAACGATACCAGAAAGGTACCATTGCCATATTTCTGTATATAACGACATGACAGCAATAGCCGAAAGAGCTACCACAAAGGCAACAGATAATGTAATGCGGACATCGATTTTAGATAATAATTTTGCCACTAAAGGAGAAGCCACAAACATTGCCAAGCATAGAAAAGTCATGTATAAAGACATATCTCCTGTGCCAATCCCCAATTCCTTTGTAACAGAAGGAAAGAATATACCCGATGTGTTGAAAATTGTACCTAAGCCGGCAAAATTGATCATACAGCAGACAATTAAGACCACCCAAGCGTAATGGAATTTTTTCTTCTCTTTCATTTTGCATCACCTTTTTCAGCTAGTATCCATTCATTCACCATCAAAGTAATTATCCCCTCTGGAACAACCCTGGGGGTCTGTCATTTTACCAACGGGAGAGACTGCCCTCTCCCACTGTATGGTGCTTCCTATGCCATTCCATTCGATTTGAAATAGAACCGTGCTTAAATCACTGTAACACGCTTTACGCGGCTTCTACCATACCTTCATTCTCTTTCTTATATCTTTTATTAACGTAAATTGCAAGCAACACACCTATAGCTGTTATGGCAAAGTTAAACAATAAAACATATTTTGGTCCGTCTACACCGCCAACTCTTGTAATCACACCAGCTGCACTTAAAATAATATAGTTAGCCAGACTGGATGAAATCATAACAATGGACGTGATTTTTCCTTTATGCTTTGGAAACAGTTCATTTGCTGTGGATGTTACTAACTGTAATACTCCGCCAGCTGCAGCGAATCCGAGAATAAACCCGCCAATCAGTAAAATAGCCGGCGTTTCTATAAAGTAAATAATAAGCAGCATAACCGCTGATATCGCTGGATATAAAATAAGCACTTGAACTGGTTTGAGCCATTTTTTATTGATGAAAACAGCCGTTAATAATACAGCAACAATAGATCCGATGGCATAATAGGACTGAATGGTGCTTGGATTTTCCATACCATGTAATGTTCCTAATTCCTGGTTGGCATTCAGCCAGAGCTGGAATGTAGAAGTACATGTAAATGCAATAAGAATAATGACCACGCTTGTCGCTGTGAATTTCATTTTTTCTTTCTTCTGGTTCTTATCAGTCTTTTGGGTACTGCTATTTGGCGGTAATGGCACAAAAGCCAGCAACACACCGTCTATAGCGAGCAGAATCGCTACAAAGTAAAAAACGGTTTGGAATGACATTTGGCTGGCAGCCACAAACCCTATCATAAAAGGTAATGCAAACTGTCCGATAGATATAGAGAACTTAGTGAACATATTCGCTATACTTCCCTTTTTACCGAAAATCTCCATAAGGGATGGAATAACTCCGGTGTCCAAAAAGGAATTGGCAGCTCCTCCTAATAAGGCAAAGACAAAAGCAACATAGAAATTCGGAGCGAAAATGATTCCAACAAAGAATAATACATATAAACCGACACCAATCAGACTGGAAACTCTTCTGCCAAATTTATCGGAAACAGGTCCTGAGATTGGCAGCGTAATCAGACGCCCCAGCCCTAATGCAGCAATAACGGTAAAAACGATACTTACATCCAACGCGCCATTGGGCAGCGTTGTTGCTCCCCACAGCTCTGCCAGTTCATCTTTATATTGTGCCAGAATAGATACTCCAATACCATGGATAATAAAAGTAATATAGAGTGCCAATGCAGCTGGATAATATCTTTTCGTATTCATGATTTTTTCTCCTCTCATTTGAAGGACTTTTTTTATTGCTATTGGATATAAAGTGAAACTTCATTCTGCGGGAGAAGAGCGTAAACTCCCACAGAATAAGATTGGTTTTAGAATTTCGATGACTTACCCTTCCAAATCAGTACAGCGTAATCAAAACATTTGATTTTTCACATATTCAACCGGCATTTCCTGACCTGTCCACAATTCGAATGCGGCAGCGCCCTGCCAAAGCATCATCCCAAGACCATTGATTGCCTGACAGCCAACGGACTCCGCCATCTCCAACAGCTTTGTTTTTCTCGGGATATAGACCACATCGGAAACAATCAATTCCGGACGCAGCCAAGAAGGGTCGGGAACTAAGGCTTGCCCTTCAAGCGGTTTCATTCCAACACCTGTTGCATTTGTTAAAATATCACTTGCTGCAATTTCCTCTTTTAACGTTTCTTTATCTTCTAACCGATACACATTTGCTATACAGTCCCCTTCCATTTTTTCATTGATAATCACCGTATTATTTTCCGCCCGGTTAAAATATTCATCGTCTCGATTAAAAATGGAAATTTCTTTTACTCCTTCCAGAGCTGCCTGGATAGCAATTGCCGTTGCAGCCCCACCGGCTCCCAAAAGGGTGATTTTCTTTCCTTTTACATCGATATGATTTTCTTTCAAGCTGCGAAAATAGCCGATCCCATCTGTGTTATAAGCTATTAATTTGCCATTATCATTTAATACGGTATTCACAGCACCAGCAAAACGCGCTCCATCTGTTAATTCATCCAGTAATGGAAGTATTTTTGTTTTGTTCGGCATGGAAACATTAAATCCGCGCAGGTTTAAGGCCCGGAACCCGGTGACAACATCCTCCAGCTGCTTGTTATCTACCTCAAATGCCATATAGACATAATTTAGTCCCAGTTCCCGAAATGACATATTATGCATTGCCGGAGATAAAGAATGTCCAATAGGTGTTGCTGTCAGTCCAATCAATTTTGTTCTTCCGTCGATTCTGCCTTGATCTGTCATGTTAATTCCCTCCTGAATTTTTGATAACATACCATTGATTTTTTCTATTTTACCTATACACTACACTCTAATGCCCCACTACATTTGTGAAATATTTCACATGAATAACTGCAATAATCCCATTTTTTTATTAGGAAGCACCTTATCCTGGTTAACTGGGTTTTTATTTTATAAACTCTGATGCAGCAGATGCAACGTCTGTTTTAATTCCGCCGCTGCAACCTGTCCGGGCGCTGATGCTTTATTTGCCGCACCAAATGTTAATGCAGAGCCAAATACTTCCCCAGCGAGACGGCTAATGACTCCTTTTCCTGCCATCGACATTGTAATAATCGGCCTGTCAGCAAATTTCTCCTTCATTTCTCTCGTAGCATCCAATAATGTCAGTACGTCTGCCGTTGTTTCCGGCATAACAGCAATCTTCGGTAAATCGCCGCCCAGCTCTTGAGCCCGGCAAAGTCTGGTTATGATTTCTTTCTTATCTGGCGTCTTGTTAAAATCATGGTTGGATATGATAACAAATACACCATGTTCATGCGCGGCTTCGATGATTTGTTTTACATCTTCGGGTTGATTGAACAACTCGACATCAACGATATCAATCTGCCCTGTTCGGGACATTTCACGGTTCAGTTGTAAATAATAATCAACGGAAACCTCTTTTTCTCCACCTTCTTTGAAGCTGCGAAAAGTAAATATCAGAGGCATCTCCGGAAGCACCTTACGTATCTCCGTAAGGGCTTCTTTTACTTTTGCGATATCCTCAACCTGTTCAAAAAAATCAACACGCCATTCAACGACATCACATTCCAAGCTTTTCAGAAAATCTGCTTCTTCTATCAATTGGTCAACCGTCTTACCAACCATCGGGATGCAAATCTTTGGCATCCCTTCACCGATACGAATATTTTTTACTTCCACAGCTTTGATCATTTTTTCTCCTCCTTGGGATGAATAATTAGGAATCCTTTAAAAAGGAATCGCTTCTTTCTTCTCTGGTACTTCAAAAGCACCTATTTTCTCTAATGTTGTAAGAATATTTCTTCCTTCACGTGTGCCGTCCATAATTTTTCTGGCGCCCCAGCTGTCTCCGATATTTACGACTTCCACATGATTTGCTTGGAAATATTGCTGTAATTCTGGAACTTCTTTATTTTCAGGACGCATTCCCAGACAGATAAATCCATAATCAAATGCCATTTGTTCTTCTTCGTCTTGATGTTTGATTTGGAAAGAATTGTCTTCTACTTTCGTCAAAGCTGTTTCAGTTCGAACATCGACCTCATAATCCTTCAGCATGGTCATCATTGAAATTTTTGTAATATGGTCTAGGCCTGCGCCAACTGCCGGCATCATTTCTATCATGCTGACATCGCTGCCTCGTTTGCTGAAGAATTCCACCACATCCAGACCGACAGCACCGCCGCCAACTACAGCGATTTTCTTTCCTTCTAAATGCTGTGCTTCAAATTCATCAATATACTGAAGCAGTTTAGCAATAGAATAAATGCTGCTGTTTTCCTTATCAATACGATCATGAAGACCTTCAATCGGTGGCAACAACGGCTTAGATCCTGTAGCATTAACAATAATATCGGGATTTAGGCTTTCCACTAACGCAATAGTTGCTCTTGAATTTGTTAATATTGTTAAATTATCTAATTGCTCTGCTCTTTTTTCCATATATTCTGGAAAATCTAAAATTCGTTTTTTATCAGGAAGTTTGGAAATCTCTTTCGCCAAACCGCCTAATTCTGCTTTTTCTTCGATAAGAAATGTTTTACATCCTACTTCCGCGGCTGTACATGCTGCTTCCAGCCCTGTTGTTCCGCCGCCAATCACAACAACCGTTACGTCCTTCTTCACTTTTCTATCCTTATATGCATCGCCGCCAAATAAATCCGGGTTCACCGTACATCTTATTGGACGGTTCAGAGCGATACGATGACCGGCACAGCCGATATTACATGAAATACATTTTCGGAGCATATCCTCCTGGCTGTCTTTTACTTTATTGACCCAGTTCGGATCTGCAATCAAGCCGCGTCCCATTCCAATCAAGTCTGCATCGCCTTCTGCCAGAATTTTTTCTGCTGTCAGCGGCTGACGGACATTTCCTGTTGTAATCGTCGTTTTATGGAATTTTTCCCGCACTGCTTTTGCCATATAAGAACGCCAGCCATCCGCTAAATTCATTTCATCGATTTGATATTGGATGGTATCATTCACTGCCGCTGATACGTTAAAGATGTCTACTTCATCATCTAAATATTCCAGGATATGCAGGATATCTTCTAATGTATTGCCACCCTCTACAAATTCGTCGGCACTTACCCGGAGACTGATAGGGAAATGCGGACCGACCTCCTGACGAATACGGTCGATGACCATCCGCGGGAACCGTGCTCTGTTTTCATAGCTTCCTCCAAATTCATCGGTCCGTTTATTATAGATTGGTGATAAGAATTGATTCAGAAGATAGGAATGTCCGGCATGGATTTCAATTGCATCAAATCCGGCAGCAACCACACGTTTAGCTGATTTACCATAGTCTTCAACAATTCCAAGAATTTCTTCTTTTTCCAGTGGTCTTGGAACAGCCCCTCCTGATTTCGAAGGGATATTGGAAGCAGATACCGGCTGGTGTCCAATTCTGTCCGGCACAGCAGATGCTCCTGCATGATTGATTTGAATAGCTGCTTGTGTCCCGTGTTTATGCAATGTTTCTGTCAATTTATATAATCTGGGAATAAATTTATCATGGTCAATACGAAGCTGTGTTGTTCCGTTCGATCCCATTGGAAAAGAAACACAAGCGTTTTCGACTATAATTAATCCAGTCCCTCCCTTTGCTCTCTGCTCATAATACGTTATATGCTCGTCGTTCATCGATCCGTCTACTTCGGCGAAATTTGTTCCCATCGGCGGCATAATGATTCGGTTCGGTATCGTCATCCTTCTGACAGTTAACGGTTGAAAAATATGTTCATATACACTCATTATAATACCTCCATTTTATTATTTTGTGAAATATTTCACAAGTTGTTTTAAAAATTTTTTACCTTGCCTTTTGTTCCTTGATTTCCTTTACACCTTTATTATATTAGATACTAATTCATAAATCTAATAGGTTTTTTCGACAAATCAATAGATTTTATCTATGAATCATAGCATAATAAATATATAGAACGCTCCGAAACGAATGGAGGAATGAAAATGAATTTGAAACAGCTTCACTATTTCAGAGAACTGGCGCACAGTGAACACCTTACCAACACAGCGAATAAGCTTTCCATTTCTCAGCCGACATTAAGTTACGCCATTACAGAGCTGGAAAAGTATCTTGGTGTCTATTTATTTGAAAAGCAAGGCAGAAATATTCGTTTAACAAAATACGGTCATTTTTTTCTTGAATATGTAGAAAGGTCACTGGCTGAACTGGAAAGAGGAGAAAAAAAGCTGCGTGAACTGACAAGTCCGTCTCATGGAGTCATTGATCTGGCGTTTATTTATACGCTGGGGCCTTATTTCATTCCAGAATTGATTAAGAACTTCTCGGAACAAGGTGCCTATAAAAATATCTCTTTTTCTTTTTATCAGGGAACCACCAAAAATATAATTCAAAATCTAAAAGAAAATATGTACGATATTGCCTTCTGTTCGATGAAATACAATGAGCCTGACATTGAATTTACACCCGTTGCAGAGCAGGAGCTTGTATTAATTGTTGCAGAAAATCATCCTTTAGCAGGCAGAGAAAGTATTGATTTAGAGGAGACAGCCAGCTATCCCTATGTTTATTTCAACCAAAACAGCGGGCTGCGTCCCATCGTTGATGAATTATTTCATAAAGTAAATTTAACTCCTGAAATTATTTGTGAAGTGGAAGAAGATAATGCCATGGCCGGGCTGGTCGCAGCCAATTATGGAATTGCCGTGATTCCGAATATTGGGGCGCTTTCTCATTTTCCGGTTAAAGTCATTAACATAAAAAAACCTGTTTATCACCGGTTTATCTATATGGCTGCCAGAAAAAACGATTATCTATCCCCGGCAACCAGCGCATTTCGCAGCTTTGTCATCAGCTATTGTCAAAAACATTATTTAAAAACAAAAAATAAAGTAGAATAACCTGCAAACTCATTTTGCCTTGGCATCAAAACAGGCTGCCTGGATACTCCAGACAGCCTTCATCTCAATAACTTATATTAATTGCATCGTTGTGATACAGGTGAAATCATCCTGAAATGTACTGATTTCTGATGTTACTTCTTTTCCATCCTGTTTGATTTCCACCGTATAGGTTTCATCTCGAGGAAGCCATAGATCAATAAAGCCATTTTCTTCTGTCTGCATGGGTTCATCTATAACCACATCGCCCGCTGCGTTTTCAATATAAACCTCGAATTCTTCCTGAACCATTTCTCCCTGACACCCTGTTAAACTATGAATTTCACAAGGATGCGTCTGCTGTTCAAAGGGAGCTATCGAAACAAAAAATTCATCCTCCGGCAAATCATATACTGCTTCCTCCTCTCCCTCATCATTTGTTACAATCAGCTGCTCGGAAGTAATCGATGCATTCTCGTCAACAATTTCTTCTGTACTATAATGATGGACTAATTCCTTGATATCCCCGGTTTCGTCCAGTGTATTTTCTTCGGGGTTATCCTCTTCTCCACTGCAGGCAGTTAATAAAACCAACAATCCAAACAAGACCAGGATTATTTTTTTCTTCATGAAATTCACGCTCCAAATAGGATTTCTTGTCTTGTATTATACGGGACGGCGATGCTTTTTCCTATATTCACATGATAACTGACACAATATAGTTAACTTTATAGGAAGAGGAAGGGCTATTATGAACAGAACGTTCATAAATGTATGTAAAAGTGTTTAAAGATACACATCTCCTAATCTTTCCATTTTTATATTTATAGCGTATTCTTAAAATATAAATGAATATACGTCCGGTGCTGGTACACCGAACGGTTTTTACAATAGACTACTTCATCATAATGAGTAGCGCTGAGTTATTGAATAATCCCTCAAACGCCCGCTAAAGCATACGAGGGATTATTTTTTGTGGCCCTAGAATATAGTTAGGGATAGAGCTATATTTTAATAGAAACAGCAATCCTCTTCAAATCAAGTCACGCAGATAAGCTATTTTCTTTTTATCTTTCTGGTTATTTTTGTTCGCACGATAGCTGTCCTTAAAGGAAGCCTCATACACTTTCAAATATTGCTCAGATGTTAAAAGATAATACGTCGCATCTCCTTGCTGATGGAGTTCTAATTCCTCAAGCGATATCCCCGCAAAGTCCGGCAATGTGTCCATAATACCGAACCCAACAGCCAGCCCATCCTTTTCAAATTCATGCTCATGCAGATCAACAAAGCTGTATCCCAGAGATAGCATGGCCTTCATAATGTCGTCCCAATCATAGATAGCTTGTTCTGGCGGAATCTCCCATCCTCTTTTATCACCGGGAACGTGTATATCCAGGTCCTGCGCCTCCCAGTTTTCCCCTGTAACTATTTCTAAACCTACAGACCCCATTAATAGAGGAGTAATTTCTTTCTGATTAAGCTGTTTTACAATGGTTAAAAAAATAGAAAACTTTTCATTTTGCATTTACACATCTCCCTTTATTCAGAGACTTAGTTAACTATATACTCCTTGCATTTCTTGATTCCCATACATATGCAATGCTTTGGTTATCATTGCTGCTACCTTTTCCTTCTCTACCGATATAGATGCATATTGTTCCACTTCATGTTCACCAACACAAACACTGTACAAAGCATTTTCGAACAAGCATTGATCATTACTGTCATTTCCAAATGCAATAAACTCCTGAACCTGCAAGCTATGTAACCCTCTTACTTTATTAATTCCAAGCGGGCTGATATCTATCGCATTTTCCCCTTTATAATAGGTTATATTTACAGGCAAGTCGGCGAGCTCATCTATCACACGTTGCGGCGGCTGAAACAAAACCAGCTTGCACAGCTTAGACAGGCTTCTTAACTCCCGATTCTGTGCGGAAGCCTGATTAATATTTTTATAAATAGGATGTGTTTCCTCTCCAGTAAATGCATAATCCCAGTCACTATCTGCTAAATAAGTTACCTGATGAGCTTCTACCAAAGTAATCAGTTTTGTAAGCAGACTATCTTGAAAATGGATAACATCCATCTTCTCCCCGTTTGAAGTATATGCTCCATTTCCTCCAACCAGTTTTTCTTGCTGCAAAGATTTCGGCAAGACCGGCAATAAATCACGGATTGGCCTTGCCGATGCGAAAATCACTTGATGCCCTGCTGCCTTTATTTCCTCCAGCGCTTGTATAATGGACGAATCAATTGTTTCCCCATCAAAGCAAACCGTTCCGTCTATATCAAAAACAAAATTCATGTGAATCACCTCTTTTTCAAGTATACTATGGATAAAAAATTACGAAAGGACAGATGTCCCGAGGAGGAAATAACATGGAATTAAACCAATTTACCGTCATTTACAATTATTCCATTTCAAATAACCTGGGAAAGGAAATCCGCATTCGAACGTATAAATCACAAGAATACATATTAACCGCCGGAGAAGAAATCGACGGATTTTATTTTTTAATAAACGGAAGATACTTTGTTTCCAGTCAAGAAATCACGGGTAAGGAACTGCTGCTCCGTTATTGCCTGCCCCCTGCTGTTATGGGAGATATTGAAATTCTGGAAGGCGGTCTGATTCAATCAAATTGCATCGCCGCAGAACCATGTACATTTGTCTTTGTTCCGAAATGGATATATGAAAAAGAGTTAAAGTATGATGCAGTCTTTATGCAAATATTATTAAAAGAGCTGGCCTATAAACTTCGGACATGCACTATTTCATCCAGAGTAAATGCCCTATCCCCTACAAATGTCCGATTGGCTGCTTTTTTGTGTACAATTGCTTCTGATTCAGATTCGAGAGCGTCCTATCTTTTAACAAATAATATGGAAGAAACTGCTGCTTTAATTGGAACCACGAAAAGGCATATCAACCGGATTTTGAAACAATGGACGGATCAAGAAATTGCAGAACGAGAGAAGGATGAAATACGAATTTTGCAATGGGATAAGGTGGAGGAGATTTCTGAGGGGGTTCGGTTTGAATAGGTATATATTGCTGCCATTTTCTTTATATCAAAAATGCGAAATTAAAGTCCCCTCTCATAGCAGCCTTTGCTCATAAAGAAAGATGATAAAAACTTATCCTGCATTTTGAATTATGGGTAGAGTAGAGATTACCCATAGTTCAAAATGCAGGATTCGGAATTAATTACTTGAAAGTCAAGTACTATTCTTCATCAGGCTGAGCTATTTATAAACATTAATAAATACCCACACTTGCTAATAAAATAGCTGGTATAAGCGCTAATATCGGGAAAACAATTGCTACTACTGCAATATCTTTGTATGACTCTTTATGTGTTAGTCCTGTTACAATCAATATCGTTATTACCGCTCCATTGTGTGGCAGCGCATCTAAACCGCCTGAAGCGATGGATGCGATACGGTGAAATGCTTCTGGTGCAATACCAGATGTCGCAGCGATTTCATTATATTTTTGACCTAAAGCTTCCATCGTAATACCTAAGCCTCCAGAAGCTGAACCAGTCGCTCCAGACATCAAATTGGATGCAACAGCCATTGAAATAAGCGGATTTGCCTCAATCCCCAAGATATAATCACTTAATTTTTGGAATCCCGGCACTACTCCTACCACCGTTCCAAACCCAACCGCTGCTGAAGTATTAATCATCGCCATTACCGAATCCGTAGCTCCTTGATTTAATGAAGGAATCAGACCTTTAATTTGGTTTAATGAGAATAAAATAATTAATAAGATACCAACTAATAAACAAACAACAATATCCCAATATAAAATATTAAGCGTAATGATTACTGACACTAGAGGCAGTAAAGACAAAAGAATGTGTGGCGGTTTATCAATTAACTTTCCTTTTGCTTCAGAATCTTTTTCTAATTCATGGAATCCGTAGCCAGCCTTTTTTAAATTCTTTTCTCTTTTCTTTAAATAGAAATAAGCGACTCCGCCCATAACTAATGAAGCAGCAAGTCCCATAACAGGTGCAGCTGCCGCTGTTGTATTAAAATAAGCAGTTGGAATCAAATTCTGAATTTGCGGCGTCCCGGGAAGTGCCGTCATAGCAAATGTCATCATCCCAGTTATAATTGTAGCTGGCATCAGCTTTCTAGGAATATCTGCTTGCCTAAACATACTTACCGCAAGTGGATAGACAGCAAACACAACAACGAACACACTAATACCACCATATGCCAAAACTGCTGAAGCCATAATTACACCAATAATTGCTTGCTTTTCACCAAAAACTTTAATTATACCTTCCGCCACCGACTGGGCCATGCCACTAAATTCCATTAACTTACCGAAGATTGCACCTAACATAAACACAGGAAACCAATTCTTCGTAAAGTCGACAAACCCTTGCATATATGTATTTGTATATGCATCAAGCAAATCCAGCCCACCAAATACCGCCACAACTCCAGCACAAATCGGTGCAATCCAGATAATTGACCACCCGCGATAGGCTAGAACAATTAACAAGACTAAGCCTAATAATATCCCTACCATTTGATCCCCATCCTTTTGTAAGGGTTTACATTTTACTGTTCGTATAAAGTTGATGAAAGTACTAATCTATCTGTCAGGAAACTTAATACAGATTAGAGACTCTGTGCTTTCTTGTTAAAAAGATTAGGGGCCAGTTTTAATGGCCCCTTCAATTAACTGCTAGGAAAATCAAAATTAGTTTCATCCGAGGCGGATTGGTCAAACCATCTTTCGGAGACCGTTTTAGTTTTAGTGAAGAATCGAGCAGTATCTGGACCAAACATTTGCCCTTCCCCAAATCGTGAATCTTTCCACCCTCCAAAATTATGATAACCTACAGGAATTGGAATCGGTACATTTACGCCAACCATTCCCACTTCAATTTCTTGAGTAAATTCACGAGCATCACGGCCACTATTGGTGAATACGGTCACACCATTACCATATTGATGATTATTGATTAACTGTATGGCTTCATCAATTGAATCGACTGCAGTGATTGTACGTACCGGACCAAATACTTCTTCTTTGTATATATTCATATCAGAAGTAACATTATCTAATAACGTAGCATCGAGATAAAATCCTTCCTTGTTCTCCACATCAGGGTTCCTTCCATCTACAACAATATTAGCTCCTTCTTTTACTGCTTCATCAATAGCACTTAAAATGCTTTGTTTTGCTTCGGCGCTTATTACTGCACCAAAGTCAGCTGTCTCATCATCATAAGATCCAGCTTTCAGCTTCTCCACTTTTTCTTTTAGCTTCCCTGTAAATACTTCTGCCGTCTTTCGCCCTACTGGCATCGCTACGGATATGGCCATACAGCGTTGCGATGCTGAACCGTAAGCAGCACCTAGAAAGGAATCGACTGCTTTATCAATATCGGCATCTGGCATAATAACCATATGGTTTTTCCCACCGCCAAAAGCATTGACACGTTTATGGTGCTTCGTACCTGTTTCATAAATAAATTCAGCTACTTTTGTAGACCCTACAAAGCTTATCGCCTGAATATCTTGATGTGTAATAATGGCATTGACCGTATTTTTATCCCCATTTACAACATTCCAAACACCAGCAGGTAAACCAGCCTTTTCCCATAGCTCCGAGAGTAATATAGCAGAGTATGGAACTTTTTCGGATGGTTTTAATATCATTGCATTTCCTACTGTTACCGCCATCACGCTCATTGCAAGCGGTACCATAACTGGGAAATTAAAAGGAGAAATACATGTTACAACGCCAAGCGGCTGTTTCATGGAATAAGCATTTATTTCCCCGCCAACATTAACAGAATATTCCCCTTTAAGTATTTGCGGCGCTCCAATTGCCAGGTCAACTGACTCTATCCCCCTGCTTATCTCTCCTTTTGCATCAGAAATTGTTTTTCCGTTTTCTTTCCCTATTAACTGTGCTAATTCCTCTGTATTTTCAACTAATAATTGACGGAACTTAAAAAGAACTTCAACTCTTTTACCCACAGAAACTTTTGCCCATTTTGCCGCAGCCTTTTTGGCTAATTGTATCGTCTCATCTACTTCTTCATCGGAAGCATAAGGAACAGCAGCTATTTTCTGACCAGTTGACGGGGTGTATACATAACCAAACTTATCATTCTGTCCTTTCACTTTCTCTCCATTGATATAATGTGTTACTGTATCTAACGTTACCGTAGCCATATCGTCAATTCCTCCCATTTAGTATTTTTTCATAAAATCAATAGTATCTTATTAATTATTAAAAACTACTTAGCAGGTTCAACCTTTTGTTCTGTTAACATGAGATATGCTGTCGACATATCTTTATCTTCGTAACCTTTTATATTAGATTCAAAGTAGTCTACTAACGCTTCACCTAAAGGCAATTTTGTTTTAAATGAATTGGAAACATAATTTGCCAGCCTTAAATCTTTTAATAGTAGCTCCGTAGTGAATGCTCCTTTATAATACTCATCTTTAGCTATAAAATTTTTATAGTTTCGTCTAAATACATCACTTTGTCCTGAGCTTACATTTACGATTTCATAAACGATATTATGATCTAACCCTGCTGCATCTGCGATAGATAGAGCTTCTGCAACGGCCTGTGTATGAATACCAGCCATTAAATTATTAATTAATTTAACAACAGTTCCCACTCCATGGTCTTCTCCTACATGAAAGATGTTTTTGCCGATTGCTTTTAGGTATGGTAATGCGAAATCATATGTTTCTTTGTTACCTCCAACCATCACACTTAAGCTGGCTGCTTCTGCGCCAGTTACACTTCCACTTACTGGTGCGCCTAAGTATTGAGTCCCGTTTTGTAAGGCAGCTTTTGCAATCGTTTTATTTAATTCTGGAGAAACTGTGCTTAGGTCAACCAATGTTAATGATGTTTTTCCATTCTCTACAAGGCCCTCGTTACCTAAATAAACACTTTCTACAATGGGTGGCGTTGGCAAGCTAGTAAATATAAGATTTACTTCACTTGGCAGTGTGGCGGATGTGAATCCAATATTTCCACCAATTTCAGCGAACCTCTTTTCATTCATTTTGTTTACATCTACTCCATAAACGGTATAACCCGCTTTTAGTAAATTGCTTGCCATTGGATAACCCATATTCCCTAACCCAATAAAACCAACTTTCTTTGTGTCCATCAAACCCCTCCTTCAAATAATTTTCACGAATGGAAACGCTGTCATTTTACTGTTTGATAATTGTTAAACCTCCATTCTTCTTCTATATTTATATTTCACATACTAAAGTCAAATACCGCGGTCACCGAAATGCATTAACAACATAATAAATGTAAAATTAAAAATAGTCAAGACTTTTCAAAAGATTGATTCTACATTTCAAAAATATTATGCTATTCTAAATGAAAGGGGGCTATATTATGACACATATAACAGCAAGAAAGCTAAAAGCCCTAGAGACCAAAAAAGCACTCTTGGAAACTGGGCTAGAACTTTTTGATAAAAAAGGGTTTGATAATGTAACGGTGGATGAAATTGTAAAAACCTGTAATGTATCTAAAGGGGCTTTTTATGTGCATTTCAATAGTAAATATGATATTTTCAATGAAAAATTTAAAGATATTGATAATTTCTATTCGGAATTTCAGAAAGGAATATCAAATGACATTAAAGCAAGTGAAAAAATTCTTATATTTTTTGAAGCCCAAATGATTTATTTACGTGACGAGTTAGGGAAAGATTTAATCAGAACTGTATACATGAATGCAATGTCGCTAACCATTAACAAAAATCATTATTTATCTGACCCAAACAGGAATCTTTATCAAGTAATTAACTCTTTTGTTCAGGAAGGAATTAAGAATAAAGAATTTAAGGAAGGATTAACGACGGAAGAAGTATCTGTATTAATTACGAGGTGTATGCGAGGCACCATCTATGATTGGATTATTTTCGGAGAACAATTTGATATCGTGGAGGAAATGAATAAATTCACCTCTACTGTTCTGGATGGGTTAAAAAGGTAGTAAGTATATCATTTTGGGCGAGGATTTCTTACATTAATAAATTAGGAATTACTTTCCCTGCTCTAATTTGTCTCTAAAATGAAGAACGATTTGGGAGAGATCCCGATAAAATTCACTATGCTATATATATCGGTAAATGCTTAACGATAATTTTGTGTATTACAAATAAAGTGACATACATACTGTTTATAATGTAGTAGACGGCTGATTAAAGAAAAAATATCTGATTTACGAAGTTAGCTTTCCTGATATTCGGAAGATACAGGACGGTTAACTTTTTTTTGGATATGCATGATAATTGCAGTTACCTTTTAAAATGATCTATAATCTCTCTAAAAATATGTCAATATATTCTACTCTAATCACTGAAATCCCCAGTAATATATTTCGCTCATCAACAAGTTTCTCTACTACAACCCTGAGTACCTTCAATATATGAATTATTTGCTCTCATATTTTCTTTGATTATCCTGATTTGCTATAGTAACTACTATACAGAATAAACTGAATTTCAGGAGGTTTATTATGCCAGACAAAACATCATTACAATTACCTGAAGCATTCGAGCAATACCGCTCTCTCATTCAAGACACACTGATACCAATTGTAAAGGTTTCTACTACGGAGCGTAAAACTTCATTATTCGAAAGCAAATTTGCAGGTGACCCTTACTTCCCTGCTTCTATGGAATACCCTAAAAATGAAGAGGGAATTCCTCTAAAACTATTGGCGCAAATTAATTTTGAAAACGTTCCTGTTCATTTACCGCATTTTCCCCATAAAGGGATTTTGCAATTTTATATTGATGGCAATGATGATTTGCTGGGAGTAGATTTTGATGATGGACAAAATCAATCTGGGTTTCGAGTAATCTATCATGAAAAAGTAATTCAGGATGAATCCCAATTAATCCAAGACTTTTCTTTTGTAAAAATGCCAGATGATGAGCTGTTTTTCCCTGTCGAGCAGGAAATGGGATTAACTTTTGAGACAGACTTGGAAGCTCTCACAGGAGGCGATTATCGCAGTGATGAAATGTATGCAGCTATATTCGATGAAATAAACCATGATGAAAAGCTAGAGGAAGAATTCTTCCAGCTATTTAACGGGACAGGCCATAAGCTTGGCGGCTATCCCTTCTTTACGCAGGAAGACCCGCGTGCCTATGGAGATTATCAAGATGCAGATATATTGCTGCTGCAAATAGACAGTGTCGGAGATAAGATTATATGGGGAGATTCCGGTGTCGGGAATTTCTTTATCTCTGAAGAGGATTTGAAAAACAAAGATTTTAGTAAGGTGCTTTTTAATTGGGATTGTTATTAAAATATTGCCTGTGCTGTTTATATATTGAACAGCACAGGATTTTTTATACCCAATCTGCTAAACATAAAATATACTCACCTTGCTAATTTTTTCACTTCTTTTTACCTCTCCTTAACCCCTTTCCCTGCAAACACCGTCGTTTTCGTCTCTTCCGGTGTAACCAGCACAGGCCAATAAAAAGCTCCACCGCGCCACCCCTGCTCCTCTGCCCCATTCTGTCTTATCAAGATCAGTGATGGAATAATTCGTGCTAAGTTTTGTGCTATTTTTAGTTCATCCTGTTTCGTATCTGGCGCATCTTCAAACCTGCCAGTGCTTTTCCGAATACGGGCCATATTACGATTCTGACGCAAAACGACCCAGACATGCCCTTTTCGATTCGTGTCCGTGTCCTCGGATAAATAATTCATCACAGCACCAAACGTTTCTAAATCCCACTCATAGCCCTCTTTGAATACGTAGGTTTGATAAATCATTTCTAATAGGTTTTGGACCTTCTCCTTTTCAACCAAAAAGCAGCGGTCATCTTTGGGATGTATTGCTTTTGCTGTCTGCTTCATTGTCGCCACATGCTTATCTATCTTTTTCATTTCCCTCTCCAGGTAGCTTTTCGCAATCGTTTGAAAACCAGATGGCAGCATCCGTTTTCCCGGCTTTAACATCTGTACGCTTGATAGTAGAATTTTATTTGGATTGCATGGCAAAATCGTATTATCGCTATCCTTTTGAATAAAAGTAACTTCACCGCTGTTTGCTCCAGATTCAAAAGCCCGGCGCAGCTCTGTATCAAATTCATGCATCTGCTCCATAACATCATAAATTCGTCTGGTCGTATAAAAGCGGGTAACTGCCATGTCAGCAAGCGGACGTGCTCCATACATTCGCGAATGCTGTAAGACCGTGTCCTGCTGGAATTTCTGCGGATTTCTTCCATAGTAGAAGCCAATTAAATTTTTTATTGTAATCCCCCGGTCAAGGATTTGCCCGCCGATAAAGAAGTTAAGCGGCGTCCGTAATTTTAGCTCTCCTGATTTATCTAATAAATGATCGACATCCTGCTCTGAGTTTACAATTTCAATTAACAGCTCTTCCTCTATCAAAGCATCACGAACATCGGAAAGCACTTCATCAAAAGCAGGAAAATACATATCCTTCCTTTGTGAGCGCGCAAAATCCTGATAAGCTGTACGAATTACCTGATCAAAGATAGGGTCTTCTTTCTCCATTGCATCGCGAAGCTGTTCTTCCATATGAAGCATGACTTCTTCCTGCCACTGATGCGCTGCTTTTGTCGTGATCGTGTGCATGATAAAAGCATACTTTTCAAGACGCTCTCCTTCTTTTTGCTGTTGTATATTGCGGATTTTACTGCCGACAATAAAATGAATCAGCGCGCTGCGAATCCCTTCATACCGTTCGCCATGAAGCAGATGGTTCACCTTTACCTTCCGCTTATCACTTTTCCTTAAGATTTCAAGCTCTTCCTCTTGAATTTCATGGTAGAGATAACTCGCCATGTGCGCCTCTTCCTTAGATTTTTCAAAGTACATTTCCCCGCCGACATATTTATCATGCACCGGCACTAATTCGGTAAAAGCTGGCCGCTTCGGCTGAAAGGCTTTATGCTCATGGGTAGTCATATCATCTGGCTGAAGATATAAGGAATACGGAGTCGCCGTTACCTGCAGATAAGCAGCATTCTCTAATCGGGCACGAATCTGATCAATTTGTCCGGCAATCACTTTGAGATCAATTATATTTTTATCTTTGACATTGTCATACGCGACAGAAGCAAAATCTGCTTCATCATCAATAAATAACATTTTCCTCGCAGTCAAATCCGGGTACATATCAAATAGCAGTCTTTCTAAACGCTGCATATTTTTCTTTTCTTTTTTCAGAACAATCACAAGCTTTTTCTTCAATTCAAATTTACGCAGCTTTACGGGCATTTTCATAATGTCGTAAATAGCTAATTCATCTTCCTCAATACACTCCGTAAATTCACTCTCCACCCTTTCAAAGGTTTGTTTGACAAGGGCATTTGAATTTTTGGTCAGGATAATCACCACATCAAAGCCATTATCAAACCCTAAACCCATCGAACCGAGAAAGGAGCGTGTTTTCCCTGATTGGATATGTCCTAGCAGCATGCCCGGCTTTTTTGATGTGGTAGAAGTGTCCAATAGCTTTGAAACAGTGTTCTGCATCACCTGTATTTCTTCGGTTTTATAATTATTTTTCTGAATTAATGGGGGGAAGAATGTCCCGTTTGTTTTTAACGATGTTACACCAGCTGTGTGCATATGTATTTCCTTACTTTCTTTAACTATAAAAAAGTGACTTGTTCAGCCACTTTCCGCTTTTTGTTTTATTTAAATGCTTACTTAAATATACCATTTTTAAATAAGGTACTCAAACCTTGCAGAAACCCAGCATCCTGCAGTCAAGGGCATCTTCATGAGATTAAAGAAACTTTCCAGCTTTTGTATTTCTATTTATTCCTGCCTCTTAATTTCGCCCTTTCCTTGCGAGATTCGAAAAGAAAAGCTACAATAAAAAACGGAATATAACAAGATTCAGGCTGGCATTATTATGTTCCGCCTATTTAAATAAAACAACAAGCTCCTTCTATCATGAATAGAAGGATTTTATTAGTCTATATAACGACAAGGATAGAGCCAGAAACTTTATCCTTTTTCGACCGTAAATAATGAGGAGTTATCACTATGAGTAAAATAAAGAATGAAAGCTATTATAAGATTCTTGGCACCACTGCTAATATTGGTCAAGCAAGAATCGAAGAAAAATATCTGCAGGCTTTGGAAAAACATCCGCAGGAAACAGACCCAGAAGGCTATGCCAAAGTACAGGAAGCTTTTGAGGTTTTAAGAGATCCTGAGAAAAGAGCAGCTTACGATAATAATCGTAAACACGGCAAGAAAAAAACAGACGCTGCTTCAACCGGGAAGGCTGACCAACAGCATACACCCGAAGAAAATACAAAAGCAGAAGAAGTCAAACCGCTTGATGAAGCAGAACAATTAATTGCTGATGCAAAAAAAGCCATGGACAGTGGAGATAACCAAAAAGCCTTTGAAATCTATAAAAAATTAAATCAGCTCGTACCAGATAGCGGCGAAATTAAATTTAAGCTATTAAAACTAGCTAGTTTTAATGACGATGTTGATGAGATGGAAAAGATATTTTCAGAAATCATCCCGCTGACGACAAGCAACGAAGAGTTGCAGGTCATCTATACGTTAAAGGCTGATATCTACCAAGATAATGGCTATCCTGACAAGGCTATCGAAACCTACGAGGATTTATTGGAGAGGTTCCCAGAGCAAACATCCATGTTTGCCCCAGCGCTTGCACATCTTCACACTCAGATAAATCAGTATGATAAATCCATGCAAGTCATGGAACAATCTCAACCAGCAGAAGATGAGGATACCAAAACAACTACCGCATTCTATCTATCCTGGATTAATATTATCATTACGACAGAAAATTGGTCTATGCTATCTAAAATCATCTCCAAATTTAAAAAGCATCTAAAGCATGTTTCGGAAACGGATGATGTAAAAGAGCTGCAGGATGAACTGATGGAACAATATATGTATTTTCATAAAGCAGCACTATTTCAAGAGGCTGAGATTTACATCGGTTTAGCAGATGCTATTACCCGGAATAATAGTGACATAAAAAAAGCACATAATGAAACCAAAAAGCAGGCACGTTTGCAAAAAGAAATCAGCAGATTGTCTCGTGATATGCATGCTCATGCGCTGCTTTACTACAAAGCATATGAATGGTTCTACACCGGCAAAGTATCTGCTGCAAAAATGATTGCGGTAATGAATGAATTACCTGTCTACCAGAAACAGCAACTGGAAAATGACAACCAAAGCTATGCGGCAGGAATTCTGCAGTTGAAGAAAAAATATCCGCTTATTTATAAATCATTTCAGAATCAATGGGATACTTTATTTGAACAGTTAACTGTCGGACTTAGCCGGGAAGAGAAAAGGAATTTGCGAAAGAAGAAATAATTTATTTAAAAAAGAAATAGCTGACACTTTCACATTTTATTTGGCGAAGGTGCCAGTTTTCTTTTTAATATGAGCACCAGACTTAATCTGTTAGTTATTTCTCCACATAATTAAGCTTATGAGAAATCAATAAAACATTAAAGGAAATTCCGAGAATATACTCTTACTTCTGTTTATTTCAACATCTTTAGTATAATATGAATAGATCACGAAAAACATCTATGCTTCCAACTGCCATTTATTTTATCAGATATTTAAGAAGGAGCGGTTTTTTATGGATTTTCCATTACATAAAATAAAAGAAAACATTGATCACATTGAAGATTATAAGTTACCTCAACAAGCTTATTTGATACTTAAATCTGCCGTTCGCGAACTAATTTTATCGCCAGGAAGTATGTTTTTAGAACGTGAAATAACAGCATTTCTAGAAATGAGCAGAACACCCGTAAGAGAAGCATTTGTACGCCTGGAAACGGAAGGTTTAATTCGTTTAGTTCCTCGTAAAGGGTTTGTTGTAGAACCGATACGTCCAGAAGATTTAAAAGAAATTTATAGTGTTATCGTGGCACTTGATGGAATTGCCGCAGAAGCAGCTACTCAGAACGCCTCAGATAAAGATATTCAACAACTGCAAAACATGATTGATGAACAACTAGAGGCATTAGGAAATGAAGATTTAGAACGATGGTCCAAGCTGGATGATTTATTCCACCGCCAAATTTTAGATTTAGCTGATAATCATCGTTTATCAAATACTTATGAAACATTTGATGATCAGTGTCATCGAGCAAGACTCTTTACGATTCACGAAAGGCCCTTACCAAAACAATCCATTCAAGAACACAAAGCTATCATCGCCTGTATGATTGCTAAAAATGAGCAAGCTGCAAAGTATGTTATGCAAGAGCATCGAAACAGATCTCATACCGAAATTTTAAATATTCTACGCAAGGAAAACTAGCAGACAAGATCTTAAAATCTTATCTGCTAGTTTTTTAATGAATACATTAAAAGGGTTTAATGAACAAAAAATAAATAAATAAAATAAATATTGACTTTAACGTATACGTTGTTTAAGATATAAATAACTTAATAAAGGGAGGAAGCGTTATGACAAAAGCGTTTAAACTTGCAGTAATTCCAGGAGACGGTATCGGAAAAGAAGTAATTGCAGCCGGTATGAAAGTATTAACTTACTTGGAGGAACAATCAGACGGTAAATTTAAATTTGAAAGCGATTACTTCAATTGGGGAAGTGATTATTACTTAGAGCACGGAAGTATGATTCCAAAAAATGGTGTAGAAACTTTGAAAGATTATGATGCCATTTATTTCGGAGCTGTGGGTGATCCTCGCGTACCCGACCATGTCAGCTTATGGGGACTTCGTATAGCAATTTGCCAAGGGCTAGATCAGTGGGCAAATATCAGACCTGTGGAGTTTCTTCCTGGTATCAATCATCGTATCGCTCATCCAGATCCAGAAAGCTTAAATTGGATATTGGTACGTGAAAATTCAGAAGGAGAATACTCTGGAATTGGCGGAAGAAACTTTAGCGCTCGTCCAGATGAAAGAGAAGTAGCCATTCAATCTTCTATTTTTACAGAACATGGCTGTGAACGTATTATCCGTTTTGCGTTTGACCTTGCACGTACTCGAAAAAGAAAGAAGGTAACTAGTGTTACAAAAAGTAATGCACAACAATACGGAATGGTTTTATGGGATGAAGTATTTCAACGTGTCAGCAAAGAATATCCAGACGTAGAAACAGACCAATGGTTAGTAGATGCTATGGCTGCCCAATTTGTACTTAATCCAGATGATTTAGAGGTAGTGGTTGCATCTAACTTATTTGCTGATATTTTATCTGATTTAGGAAGCGCCCTTGCTGGCAGCCTTGGTATTGCTTCTAGCGCTAATTTACAAATCGACAAGCGGTTTCCTAGTATGTTCGAATCTGTCCATGGATCTGCTCCAGACATTGCTGGTAAAGGAGTCGCAAATCCAATTGGCACGATTGCCAGTGCTGCATTAATGCTAGAAGACCTCGGACTGCAGGAAGAAGCCAATAAAGTACATGAGGCTATCCGCCGAACAACTGCACAAGGTATTATCACTCGTGATATTGGGGGAACTAGTAATACAGAAGAAATTACAAATGCAATTATCAAAAATCTAACACTATAATGCACCCTTTATTTTCACGTTTTTCTAATATTTAAAGAAAACTTGGCAAGGCAAACCTGAAAGGCGCGGATTTCCTTAGTTGGGACTGGTACCGCGATTACCAGCCCTACCAAAACCGCGCGCTTATACTTTATTCCTGAAAGTTCTTTATGCTCTTTTAAAGCGCAATGATAAAAGGTACTGAGATAGGCTTATCTGAGTACCTTACTTTTTCATAAGGAGGAGACAAATGAAGATATTAGCTGCTGTAGACTCATTTAAAGGAAGTATCAGTTCTTCAGAAATTAATGACATTATAGCTAAAGAATTAGAGATTAAAAATTTAGAAGTTATTCAAAAACCTTTAGCTGATGGCGGTGAAGGAACAATGGATGCATTGATTGATTCGGGTGTTGCGAAAAAAATAGATTGTATGGTTATTGGCAGTCTGGGAGAAAAAATACAAAGCTATTATGCTCTGATGAATAATGGCACGGCGGTAATTGAAATTGCTCAAATTTGTGGCTTGCCAATGATTCCTGAAAATAAAAGGAATCCGTTGCATACGACTACATATGGTGTAGGCGAAGCGATTATGCATGCAATAAACCATGGGGCAGATAATGTGGTCATTACGCTTGGCGGAAGTGCTACAAATGATTTGGGAATAGGGATGCTTCAAGCCCTGGGCGTAACAATTACAGACGAATCTGATCAACCTGTTCCTTTGGGAGCTGCTGCTTTAAAAGACATTACACATATAGATTTTTCAACATGCTTTACAGCGATTAAAAATATTACATTATCTGTTATAACAGATGTGCAAAATCCGCTTTTTGGTCAGAATGGCGCTACATTTATTTTCGGCCCGCAAAAAGGAATCACACCAGAAGACGCTGTTGAAATCGAGGAACAAATACAGCGCTTATGTACCATTACCCCTATTTTAGAAAAGTATCAAGATACTCCAGGGGCAGGTGCAGCAGGTGGTTTAGGTGCTGCATGCTTAGCACTTGATGCTCAAATATTTGATGGTGCTGACTGGTTTATGGAAACGCTTCAAGTAAAAGAAGTCATTCATCAAGTGGATGTTGTTATTACAGGGGAAGGAAAATTAGATTCTCAAACATTGTCAGGTAAAGCTCCTATTAGTATTGCAAATTACGCACGCAGCTTAAATAAACCCGTAATTGCTATCGCCGGCAGTATCGACAGTTCTTTATTAACACGTTTTTACGAAAGCGGTATCAACGTTTGCTTATCCGTTATTCCCGGCGTTCAAACACTAGAACAAGCAATGGAGAGGTCACAAGTTCAGAATAATATAAGCTATATATCACAGCAAATAGCCACTTTTCTATCATGGCCAAAAAAGTAGTTTAGCAGTCTTTGTGTTTTAGCTTTTAAACGTTATAACTTTAGGGGGAATAAAATGAGTCCTGAAATAATTACGTTACTATTTTTAATATTTGCTATCATAATGTTCGCTTGGGAAAAAATCCCTTTATCTATTACAGCAATGATAGTTGCTGTGGGATTAATTTTAACAGGAGTATTAGAACCCGGCGAAGCTTTCGATGGGTTCGTCAATACGAATGTCTTATTATTTATCGCCATGTTTATTGTTGGTGGAGCATTTTTTGAGACAGGTATGGCACAAAACTTTGGGAGTATCATAACCAAATTTGCAAAAACGGAGCGGATGTTAATTGCCGTTATCATGGTAATTACTGGCCTTATGTCAGGTCTATTATCAAACACAGGCACAGCAGCTGTATTCATACCTGTTATCATTGGCATAGCAGCTAAATCCGGGTTTTCCAGATCCAGATTACTTCTCCCTCTAATTTTCGCAGCGGCTATGGGAGGAAATTTGAGTCTGATTGGCGCCCCAGGGAATATGATTGCCCAATCAGCTTTACAAGGTATAGGTTTATCTTTTGGTTTTTTTGAGTATGCAAAAGTTGGATTACCTATATTAATTATTGGTATCTTATATTTTTGTTTTTTCGGATACCGATTTTTACCAAATAATAAAGAACAAGCATTGAATGAAGACTCCATTTTCAATCAACAAATAGATTATTCAAATGTTCCCAAATGGAAACAATATTTATCTCTTATTGTTCTAATATTAACTGTAGCGGCGATGATTCTCGAAGATGTCATAGGTGTACCGCTGCATGTTTCCGCTTGGACTGGGGCATTAATTTTAGTAGCAACAAGAGTTATCTCAGAAAAAGAAGCAATGAAATCGATTGATATGAATACCATCCTTTTGTTTGTCGGTTCTTTAGCAATGGCAAAAGCTATTGATGTTACCGGAGCGGGAGCATTAATTGCACATTCTATTGTAGACTTTTTGGGAGATACACCATCACCTTATTTATTATTAGTTGTGATTTTAGCACTCTCTGCTGTGATGACAAATTTCATGTCCAACACAGCAACCACTGCTCTATTAGTACCGATAAGTTTATCCATTGCAACTTCTATTGGAGCAGATCCAAGAGCTGTACTGATGGCAACAGTAATCGGAGGTTCTTTAGCATTTGCTACGCCAATTGGCATGCCTGCAAATACAATGGTTTACAGTGTCGGCGGCTATAAATTCATGGATTACGTTAAGGCTGGCTCTCCAATGATTTTAGTCGGCATCATTGTTTCCATGTTATTGCTCCCTATTTTCTTCCCATTTTATCCCTAGGAAACTAGGTTAGAAATTACATTATTTCAATTAGCAGCGTGCTGTCTCATAAGAAAAGTTGAGAGCACCATTATGATAAATGTTTATTTAGCAGAATTGCTTTTAAATTTTATTTTTTAACACGAAATAAAATAGGTATAAGCAATTAAAGAAGAAGACCGGAATCTTTCACGAAGCCAGTCTTCTTCTCTTATTACTCTATTTCAGAACACATCATTCCTCCCTATCCAAAGGAACAGCCGGCCTTTCTCCCAACGGAATCTTCCAATACCACCATTTAAATATCCTCGCAATAACAAAACATGCTATCGAAATAGCTACATAAATACCAACAAACGTCCAATGCTGTCCGGTCATCAGCATAATCGGACCCGCCGACCAGGCAAATAGCTCCAACGGCGTATTTAACGGTCCAACGATCGCAGTATCAGTTAATGTTTTTGACTTATTGTTTGGATCAATAACTCGTAGCAGTGTTAGCCCAATAGCAAAAACACCGGTGGAATAGCCATATACAAAGATAGATCGTTCAAACCAGCTTTCGTAGTTCATACCAGGCCCGATTACGACGAGGGTCAATACAACGACAACCAGTCCTGAAAGCATTAGTAACGTCAACGGCAGCCAGTACTCTCTCACAACCGGAAGCTGAATCGATGCCACGCCAAAAAATACAAGATAATCTGTTGCAGAGCTTCCGATTCTATCTACTATTTTACTGTCTACATATTTATAAATCCCTTTTTTACCTCTTCCCAAAACAAGATACATCAATAACGCAATAATAAATGCAATCGTAAATGTCGGAAATTCTAAATTCCAGGTCTCTGCAATATAGTTATTTAATAAATATCCTAATCCGGCAGGAACCACCAATAACGCGACATGAAAAGCCAATGGGTCAAGTGCGATAGGCGATACGGTATCCTTCCCCATCGAGGTGCGGTTTTCAGGCTTTACTAATCCTGTTTTTAAATCCTCCGAAATTTCAGAGAAATCCTTTACATATTGCGTATAGCCTTTTCGTGTTGCCCATTTGATAAAAATGAGCCCGCCCAAAATACCAATAAGCATCCCGCCGGTGGCCGCTGTCATGCCTAAATCCGTTGCATTTTCCCAGCCTAGGTTCTCAAAGGTTGTTCCGATTGCTGCAGCTGTTCCATGACCTCCATAGAACCCGGCTGCTAATAGTAATCCAAACCCGTAATTGATCTCTGGAATAAATTTCGAAATAACGATAATGGCAAAAACAATTGGGATAACGATTTGCAGAGCAATCCCCAAAATCTTATAAATCGCATAGGCGCCCATCCGGTTAAGATCCTTTTTCATATTGCCCGGTGAAAAGGAAAAACCATTAATCCCTACTGCAGCAAATACTAATATCGTAATAACGCCCGCATAAGAACCAATATGTTCGGAAAGCGGCAAAATATTTAAAAAACTGGGTCCCAATGCCAGACCCAGAAATCCCGCCAGCAAACTTGCAGGAATAAAACTTCGTTGAATAAATTTCAATTTTGCGCGCAGAAACATTCCTAATAAAATAAGAATACTTGCACACGCAAAATCTACTAATAATGTGTTTATCGTCATCTAGTCTCCCCTTTTCTTGGTTGTATTAAATCTTTAAAAAGTTAGTTGATCTTGTCCGCGTTGCCGGCGGCGCAAAGTCTATTTCTTCCTCCTGCAGCTGGAGTACATCTTCCGGACGTGCCCATGGCCGATTTTGAATAGCACTTGTTTCTTCATGTGTTAAGTAGCCTTTATAGGCTGTTAAGCTTCTTCTCAAAAAGCCGTCACGAATGCAGGCCTCCTTCACGCCATGGTTTAAAATAGAACGAATATGCGGAAGCACGGAAGCTGCATAAGCTACTGAGGTAGAATTCGCAATCGCTCCCGGAATATTACTTACACAATAATGCACCACACCATTTTCAACATACATCGGATCTTCATGTGTTGTTTCGCGGAAGGATTCAATGGCACCATCTTCATCATTACTAATATCTACAATAACAGAACCCTTTTCCATTAAGTGAAGCATCTCCCGGTCAATTAAATAATCTTTATTTTCTTTCGGCCACTTCACACAGTTAATCACCATATCAATTTCTGGGAGCAGTTTTTTAATATTCTGCTTTGTGGATAGTTGCGTATTTACCTTTTCGTTATATGTCCTGCCGATATCTCTAAGTACCCCGTAATTTACATCCATCACTGTACACCAGGCGCCTAAAGATTGCAGAACCTGCAGGGAAGACCTTCCAACTAGTCCGCCTCCCAGGATAAGTACCTTCATGCCGGGAGCGCCAGCTAGACCGCTGACAAATTTTCCTTTTCCGCCATTGATTGTCAGCATCGCATTTAACCCCATCAACGCACCCTGCTTTCCAGCTGCTTCACAATTGACGGAGCCAAAACGATGGGAATCCTCTGCAGTAAACGCAACACTCTTGCTGTCGAGAATAGCCTGTACTTGCTCCGGATGCGCCGCCGGATGAATACATGTATAAACAATCTGGTTTTCTCTTAATAATCCATACTCACTTTCTTCTATTTCTTTTACTTTGGCAAGAAAATCACAGCGCTTGTACATTTCTTCTATTGTATCTACCATCTCCGCACCTTCTTGCTCATACTGTTCATTCGTAAAGCCGGCTGAAAAACCAGCATCGTTTTGAACTAAAACGGTATGTCCATCTTCTTTAATGGCAGCCGCCTCAACAGGAGTTAACACCACACGGTATTCTCCTATTTTATTATCCTTTAACACACCAAAAATCATTTCTATTCCTCCAATATCTTTGTGAAGCATTTCTAACATATATATTAATCTAATTAGTATTCTACACATTTAGTCACTTAACAAAGTATAGAATATATTACATGAAATTTCAAAATTATTTTCATTACACATGAGCCCTTAAATTAAAAATACTTTTTATTTAAATTGCTTTATAGTTAAGATAACTTAATTATAAAGCGAGGTGTTTTATAGTGGACTCAAAAATAAAGCTTATTCAAAAAATCAATGCTTCACAAAATCAGCTGAATATCCAACTCGCCAGCAGATATGAGCATGAACTCGATAACCAGCTTACCGCAAAACAAGTGTTACTATTAGAATTGATTCAAAACGGAATTGCTTCCACCAAAGATTTATCCCAGCATTTAAACACTTCTATGAGCGCCGTTAGCCAGCTGCTGAATAAATTGGAAGCGAAGGAATATATCACGCGTCATATTAATAAAGAGAACCGTCGTGAAATCATTTTAAATTTGGCACCGAAGGCAGAATTGTATTTTGATAAACTGCAAGAGCTTAACGATGACATCAATTATCATGTTTATGGGCAGCTTCCTTTAGAGGATTTGCAACATTTAGATCGAATACTTAGCCATTTAAATACCATTGTAGAAGAGGTGTAGTTGATGAATGTGATTCAAAAAGGTAAGTATCTGTGGCTGCTGATACTCAGTCTCATTTTGGTCAGTAATTATATGCTGTATCAAACAGCGGTCGGAGCTGAGGTTTTACCGCCGGAGACTAATCCGGTTGTTTTAGGCTCGTTAATTGATTTAGTTATTATCGGGCCACTATTTTTCATGCTGTATAGAAAGAAATTCTCTATCAAGACAGCTGTTTTATTCGCAGCAGCAGGCTGTATAATAGCAAGACTTCTTATTCCCTCTCACTTGTTAGGCCCTTATGCAACAATTACTTGGGTCGGGATAGGTGCAGAAGCAGCATTGGTGCTTTTTGAGCTTTTATTTGTTATCGCTTTTTTCCGATACCTTCCTAACATCATACAAAAAGTGAAAACAAGCGCATTGCCAGTTATTTTTTCATTCCCAAAAGCAGTGGACCATTATGTAAAGAATAACCCGATTATCCATGTGATTTGCTCGGAGTTTTTGGTTTTTTACTATGCGCTTTTCACTTGGAAAAAGACACCGCCAAACGGGATAACACTCCATAAAAAATCAAACTTTATCGCCTTTCAGATTATGATGATTCATGCAATTATTGTGGAAACGCTCGCTATTCATTGGTGGCTTCACGAAAAGTCTATTGTTATTTCTATAATTTTATTGATTCTTAATATCTATTCGGTGATTTTTTTGATAGCGAGTATTCAATCCATCCGCCTGAATCCAATATATACAGATGAAAAGGCTCTCTATGTATCATTCGGAATATTAAAACGGGTCAAAATTAATTTTCAGGATATTGAGAGCATAGTAGAGGATCCTGTTGTTTTGAAAAGTAAATTAGAAAAGGATACCATTGATTTTATCGCAAAGGATTTTGAGCAGGTTTATCCAGATATGATTTTAAAAATGAAAAATCCAGTTAAAGCAACTTTATTTATGGGGATTCAAAAGGAATATTCCAAGATCGCCATTAAGTCAGATGATCCGGAAAAACTGAAGGCTGTTATTTTTGCTAAGTGACAATAATGATTGATTACGAAGATCTCCTCATTCCAACAATCTGTACCGAATTAGTGTAGGATTTTTTTAAATTGGGTATAGTAATTATGGACATCCTAGCAAGAGATGTAAACATGAAATACGGGTAATGTGACCTGAGTTTGATGATTGACCGGAAGCTCTGTTGCTGAAGGCAGCTTGTTGTTTTCATAATGGCAGACATCTATCATTCTCAGCTTACATTACAAAGTTTGTAAAGGAGATGAGATTGTGACTGTTAGTCATAACGGTTTTATTCTAAATGATGGTTCCGTACTTCCCTTCGTAGGACTAGGCACGATTGGTATTGACGGGGATCAGGGTACATTTGAAATTTTAAACGCCTTGAACCTGGGATACCGTTTAATCGATACTTCTACAAACTATAACAATGAAGGTATTGTCGGGGAAGCCGTGCGTCGATCTGCACTCCCAAGAGAAGAAATTTTAATCAGTGCGAAATTGCCCGGCTCGCACCATGAATACGATAAGGCATTTATCTTTATTCAGGAATCTCTGCGCCGCATGGGTCTAGAATATTTTGACAAGTATTTAATTCATTGGCCGAACCCTAAAGACGGCAAATATGTAGACGCTTGGAAGGCTTTAGTCGATGCTCAGAAACAAGGATTAATCAGAACCATCGGTGTTTCTAACTTTGAACCCGAACATTTAGATAACATTATCGAAGAAACAGGTGTGACGCCTGCTACAAATCAGGTAGAACGTCATCCGTATTTTCATAATAACCGCATGGTTGAAGAAAATGAAAAACGGGGCATTCTTACGGAAGCCTGGAGTCCTTTTGGCCGGGGTTATCTGAATGACGTGCTGGAAAATGCCACAATAAAAGAAATTGCGGATAGATACGATAAAACTCCGGCACAAATTATTGTGAATTGGAACTATCAGGCTGGCGTATTTACTATTCCAAAATCAAGCAATCCAATGCATCAAAAAGATAATATCAATAGCACCAACTTTGAATTATCTCCTGAGGATATGAAAACAATTGATTCGTTGGATAAAGGGGAAGACGGCCGTGTAGAAGGACAGGATCCCAACGAATATCACGAATATGTATAGACCGGCCATTTTTTGGCATTACAGCCTTTTAAATGAAGGGAAATTTCCTTTAGCGGGCATTTTTTGACGCATAAACATTTTCGATGGAGCGAGGAATCGTCCTATCGAAAAACGTTGTCTCAGACGTCTTGAGGACCTGTGTTCTGCAGGGGCAATCCAAACAGAGCCATTACCAATGAAAAAACTTTAAAAAACAGCCGTGCTTCCTTTTAACATGTAGGAGGCACGGCTGTTTTTGTTTCTTTTTAATTTCCGCTCCTGTTCTCGCCAAACTCTGTAACTTTTCTCCATAATTGCTATAATGAACAAGTAAGATGCTTAAAAGGGAGAGGAACAAAGCAATGAAATACGATGTAATATTTTTTGATTTGGATGATACATTATTTGACTTTGGCAAATCAGAGAAAGGGGCTTTACAAAAAACATTTGAAGCCTTTGGATTGCCGAATGGACTTATAGACTATCGGAGCAGCTACCGGGAAATCAGCAATGTGCTCTGGGGCGAATTGGAGCAAGGAAAGCTGTCGATAACAAAATTAGGGACAGAACGCTTTAGAAGATTATTTGAAAAGCATGGTCTTTCTTTGGATGGAACAGCATTTAACCATGCTTACCTTGAAAATTTAAGCAAAGAAATATACCTGGTGGATGGTGCTGACATCTTATTTGATTCGCTTCCTGAACAGCGTTCCGCGATTATCACGAACGGGTTTAAGCATGTGCAATTACCTAAGATTGGAAACTCACCGCTTCATAACACGTTTGAAGCGGTAATTATTTCAGAGGAAACAGGTTTTCAAAAACCGGATTATCGCATATTTGATTATGCTTTTTCCAAGCTTGGACTTACCGATAAAGCAAACGCATTAATGGTCGGAGATTCCTTAACCTCTGATATGCAGGGCGGTATAAACTATGGAATTGATACATGCTGGTTTAATCCCGACCATAAGGGAAACTTGACAGGAATGGAGCCTACATATGAAATCAATCATTTAACAGAGCTTATTCCGATTGCTAAATGATGGATAGCCAAAGAAGGAAGGTTCCGTATGAAACCTTCCTTCTTTGCTGTTTTTTTCTATTCAATCGGAGCTAGATTTGCTTCAATTTCAGCACGCTTTTCTTCTAAGAATGGCGGTAAATCAAGTTTTTCCCCCAAATGCTCCACATCCCCATCAACAGTGAATCCTGGACCATCTGTCGCGATTTCAAATAAAATACCATTGGATTCGCGGAAATATAAGCTTTTAAAGTAGAAACGGTCCACGATGCCCGATGAACGGAATCCGCGTTCCTTGACTTGTTCTTCCCAATATTGAAGCTCTTCATGGCTTTTTACACGAATCGCTACATGATGAACGCTGCCGCGACCTGGTCTTTCCGTAGGACCGTCTAAATATTTCACAACGATTTCTCCAAAAGCCTGGCCCGGAACAGATTGAAAAATAGCTTCCCGCTCGCTGCGGCTGACCTCTGTATAACCAAACATATCTGTCAATGTGGACGCCAGCTTATCCAGTCTTTTTACGGTTATCTCCACGGATCCCATACCTTGGATTTGATGTTCAGCAGGTACTTCTGATTTTTCCCAGGTTTCCCAATGGTCTGCTTTTTCTCCATTGGCAACAAGCAATACCATCTGCAGTCCTTCCGGGTCTTCGAATTTCATTGCAGTTCGATTGGCATAGGTTGTTATCCCGCCGTGTAAAACATTGTACGTATCAAAGCGTTCTTCCCAATAACGCAGACTCTCTTCCGATGGAACTAAGAGACCAATCCGAGTAATAGCATTCGTCCCCCGATGTGTGTGTCCAACCATCGGGATTTCGAAAAAGGTTAACTCCGTGCCTGGACTGCCTGTTTTATCCCCATAAAATAAGTGATACATGGAAGGATCATCTTGGTTCACTGTCATTTTCACACGACGTAAACCTAATACATCACGATAAAAACGATTATTTTCATTTGCATTTTTTGTAACCATCGAAATATGATGGTGTCCTGGAATGGTATACATAACCAATTCCTCCTTTATCAGTTTACTAGTCAAGTTATAATAAAAAAATAATAGACGTATTATTTTTTTAATTTGCTTTCTGTATGCTTTTGCAGTTTCGACATCAGCGTATATAATGTTCGCTGTTCTTCTTCTGTTAAACAGTCATCCACTACAGATGTTTGAAAAGCCAGCTGATTTTCAAAAACTTCCTCTATCTTGGTTTCTCCCTTTGACGTCAAACTTATCCATTTTGTTTTCCAATCCTGCTTACGCTGAATGTATCCTTCCTGCTCCAGCCGGGCAAGCATACGTGAAATGCCTCCCTCTGACACGGTCACTCGGGCAGCAAGCTCACTCTGCGTAAGAGGTTGATAAGACCAGACTTGGTTTAATACATCAAATTGGGCAACGGTAATATCAAATTGCTTTAGAAAGTCATTGGACAGCTGATTGCTCTGATGCATGAAGCGGACAATCCGAAGCCAAATCAAGGAACCAAGGGTATTCTTTTTCATTCGCCTCATATCCTTTCTATATCTTCATTTTACTACTCAAGTGATAATAATGCAACAAAAATATATTTAATTAAAGATATTTTTTCGTATTAAAAGAAGGCTACCCTTGATATGGATAACCTTCCTTTCATGTACATTAAGCATGAATCCGTTTATTCAACGAAACCATTTCCAATAAACCTAACGCTGCTTCTCCACCCTTATTCCCTGCTTTTGTACCAGCTCTCTCCAATGCCTGCTCAATCGTTTCTGTTGTCAGCACACCAAACATTACTGGAATTTCTGCGTTCAATCCGATTTGCGCGATGCCTTTGGCTACTTCATTACTGACAAGTTCATAATGTGTGGTTGCGCCGCGAATAACTGCTCCCAGTGTAATAATTCCATCGTACTTTTTTGTCTTTTCCACCTGCTTTGTCACATATGGAAGCTCAAAAGCACCCGGCACCCAGAAAATATCGATATCTTCTTCGCTTACCCCATGCCTTTTCAAAATATCCTTGGCACCTTCCAATAATTTAGATGTAATCAACTCATTAAACCTGGAAACCGTGATAGCTACTTTTAATTGCTCTCCTTGAAACATTCCTTCATATACAGTCATAATCATTCTCCTTCTACAGATAATAAATGGTGAAATTTATCTTTTTTTATTTTTAAATAGTGTTTATTTTCATGATAAACAGTTGTTTCTAATGGCACCCTTTGAGCCACCTCAATACCGTATTGCTGTAATTCCTTTACTTTATCCGGATTATTCGTCAGCAAACGGATTTTTGATATCCCTTCCTTTTTCAAGAGCCATGCGGCGATATCATAATGGCGCTCATCCGGAAGAAAGCCGAGAGAAACATTCGCTTCATAGGTGTCTGCACCCTGCTCCTGTAATTCATATGTCTTTAATTTATTGAGCAGTCCAATTCCTCTTCCTTCCTGCCTTAGGTATAGAATGGCACCGCGCCCTGCATCGGCAATCATTTGCATGGCTCTTTCCAGCTGTTCCCCGCAATCACAGCGATGGGAACCGAAAATATCTCCGGTTAAGCACTCTGAATGCACTCTGACTAAGATCGGCTCCTCAGTGTCCTTGATTTCTCCCATCGATAAGACGAGCTGATCTTTGCCTTCTTTGTCCTGATAAAGGGACAAGTCAAAGTCTCCATGCTTGGTCGGAAGCTTCACTTTAGCATTTGCCTGGATATTGGAATAAGCCAAATAAGTTGCAAGCTCTTCGATGGTTACCAGCGGCATACCCCACTCTGCCGCAAGCTGTTTTAAATCCTGCAGCCGGGCCATCTCTCCGTCTTCCTTTAAAATCTCGCAAATATAGGCTGCTTCGCTGTCTCCTGCCAGTTTTGCTAAATCGACCGCAGCCTCTGTATGTCCCCTGCGTTCCAGTACTCCGCCGTTCTTTGCTATTAACGGAAAAATATGACCTGGTCTGTTGAAATCAGCCGCTTGGCTACTTCTATTTGCCAATTCCTGAATTGTCTTTGCCCGTTCAAATGCAGATATCCCTGTGGTTGTTTCTTTATGGTCCACGCTGATAGTAAATGCTGTTTGATACTCGTCTGTATTTTCACTGGTCATTTCCCATAAATTTAAGTTCTTGGCAATGTTTTCGGAAACTGGCGCACAAATCAATCCCCGGGCATGCTTTGTCATAAAATTGATTGTTTCCGCAGTTGCTTTGCTGGAAAGCCCAACTAAATCACCCTCTGATTCCCGCTCCTCATCATCCGCAACAATAATCAGCCGTCCTTGTTTCAATGCAGTAACTGCAGCTTCGATATGGTTTATCATCTTTATTTCCCCTCTATTCTCCAGCGTATTTACTTAACATTTGATTCTTTCCTGTGCCTATCATGGCTTTGATATATTTTCCGAGTATGTCCGTCTCTACATTCACGAATTCACCTTGTTTTAACTGTCCCAGATTGGTGTGATTCATTGAATAAGGAATGAGTGAAATACTAAATGATCCTGGTGTGACAGCTGACACGGTCAAGCTTGTCCCATTAACCGCAACCGAACCTTGGGCCACGATTTCTCCTTGTATTTCCGGTGGATAATAGAACGTGAGAACAATGGAATTCTCCTTTTTTACTTTTTTAATCAATCGTGTGGTGATATCTGCATGACCTGAAACAATATGCCCCTCTAAGCGTCCATTCGCAGGCATCGCCCGTTCCAGATTCACCGCCGCATGTACATGCACATCAGAGAATGTTGTTTTATGAAATGTTTCCGGCATAATGTCTACGGTAAAATCTGAATCGGTCACTTCGATGGCAGTTAAGCACACTCCATTGATTGCCATACTGTCTCCAATTTGATAATCCTGTAGAAATTCGCTGGAGGCCGTGCATGTCAATTCAATATGCCGGCTTGCTTTTCTGATTTTCTTGACTGTCCCTACTTCCTGAATCAACCCTGTAAACATCCTTCTTCCCCCTCCTGCTTACGATTCGTATATCTTCACCAACGGCTTCCACACTCTGTAAAGCTAAAGGCATTACTGACGAAACCTTTCTATCACTGTAAAAAGCGGGCACTCCATTGCCGCCAATCAGCTTAGGCGAGATGTACGTAATCACTTCTTCAAATTTATTTTCTGCCAGGAATGCATCATGAATTTTGCTTCCGCCTTCCACATAAACCGATTGAATCCCCTCTTTCTGCAGGTAATCAACTACTTTTGGGATGGTCCAGTACTGGTCTGGTATTAACCGGACATGCTCCGGCGTATTCGCGATGGAATCGTTTTTTGTAAACACCCAGACTGGAACAGCTTCTTGATAAATCTGGTACTTTTCAAAATCCAGTGCTTGTCCTCTCCGGTCTAAAATAATGCGAACTGGCGGAAAATCAGTGATTACATTTGGTAATAGCTTGGGATCATCCGCTAAAATGGTTCGGCTCCCTGTCAAAATAGCCTGGTAATATTGCCGCTCTTCACGTACTTTTTTATAGGTTTCCTCTCCAGTGAGATACGTCCGCTGAGACGGATCAATAGAGAGCTTCCCATCCAGGCTGACAGCTTGCTTTAATACAATATACGGCCGCTTTCTCCTATGAAAATAGTTATAATGCTTGTTTAACGCTTCCGCCTTTTCCTGCAATATACCGGAAACGACTTGTATCCCTTGTGATTCTAAATAAGCTTTTCCTTTGCCTGCTACCACAGGGTTGGGGTCAAGCTGTGCAATCACAACCTTGGAAATACCGCTGTCTATAATCATTTGGGTACAAGGGGGCTGTTTTTCGGTATGATTACAGGGCTCCAGCGTCACATATATCGTTGCATCAATCATCTCTTCGGGCGATTCACATTGGTCGACAGCCATTTTTTCTGCATGCTTGTCACCGTATTTCGAATGATAGCCGGTCGCTAAAATGACACCGTCTTTCACGATTACTGCACCGACTAATGGATTAGTATATGTCTTTCCTCTTCCTAAACCAGCAAGCTCTATGGCTTGCTCCATGTACCGTTCGTCCATGCGTTCCCTCCTTTCTTAAACACGAAAAAGCCCCGTGAAAAAATCACGGGGCGTCCTTAAATAAACTATATCCAATACACCTGAACAGTTTTTATGTACGCAAAAAAGAGTACACTACACCCATTCATGTGTTGACTTACTTTTCTTCTCCCATCCAGACTATTACTGTCGGCTCTAGAATCTCACTAGATCCACCGCTAAACGCGGGTCACGGACTTCAAACTCGATATGTTTGTCACCGCCGGTCGGGAATTACACCCTGCCCCGAAGAATAATATTAAATTTTGTTATTAGCTTTTGTTACCTTTAATGCTCTCACATAGCTTGTTATATGGCTTATCACTATATTAATTAAATTTCCAATATCCTATTATATCCTTAAAAACCTACCAAAATCCTACCAAGAATCTTAATTCAAATTCTGACATGTTAAAAATGATAATATCAGTTAAAAGTGTAAAATGCAAGACATTATTTTTATCACGAGTTAATGTTCATTGAAAACAAAGACGATTCTTTATTATTGTTTATTTCACTCTTTAAATTTCCAAAAAATAATTAATAAACCATCCTAATTCACCACCTATAATAAGCCCTCACACCGGTTACCCTCCCCATATAAGCCCTATCCCGCCTAAGAACACGGCACACCAAAAGTAAAATTAAAAAGCAATATAATACGAGATAAAGCAGTCATTTCAAGTTCTATTCCAGAGATACTTATGTAACATTGACGTACGCTAAAGAGAATATGACATGTTTTTCATAGTATTATGACGGGTATAGTGAAGTTCAATATTTTTTATTTCATTTCTACTTGGAAATCCTCTTAAAATTTTATGAAAAGGAGTTTATCTATGTCCTTACAAATTGTCGGTTTTGCTGTTATTATACTAGCCGCTCTGCTCGTAATCGGGAAGCTTATCCGATTGAAAATCCCCATCCTTCAAAAACTCTTCTTACCTACGTCTTTGATAGGTGGTTTCTTAGCACTCTTATTGGGGCCGGAAGTATTAGGCCGGCTAACTACAGATGGTTTTCTTGATGCTGGCTTCTTTACTGAAGATATGGTAGAAGTTTGGGCGGGTTTACCTGAGCTATTGATTAATATTGTTTTTGCATGTTTATTTATTGGATTTATCTTACCAAAGCCAAGAAAGATGTGGAGGGTTGGCGGACCGCAAATAGCCTTAGGCTACACAATATCCTGGGCTCAATACGTAGTAGGTATATTACTAACGCTTACCGTATTAACCCCCTTTTTTGGACTTAGTCCTGCAGCAGGAGCACTGATTGAAATTAGCTTTGTTGGCGGCCATGGCACTGCTGCCGGCTTACAAAGTACATTTGAAGAACTCGGATTCTCTGAAGGTTATGACCTTGCTATTGGTTTAGCAACGGTAGGAATACTGTCCGGCGTAGTAATTGGTATGATTATGGTGAATTGGGCTGCACGAAAAGGGAAATCGCAGACGTTACGTCATCCCGATGAAATTTCTTTTGAACAACGAACGGGCATTATCAATAAAGAACACCGTAAATCGGCAGGTACGAAAACTACCTCTCCGCTATCAATTGAACCATTTGCATTTCACTTAGGTCTAATTGGTATTTCTATATTCATTGGTTATGTACTATTAGAAGCGTTTGTTTGGTTAGAAGATGCAACGTATGGAAGCGCACTGGATATTTATTTATTTGAATATGTTCCTTTGTTTCCATTTGCAATGATTGGCGGGATAATTGTCCAAATCTTTCTATCCCGCTTTGATTATCATGAACTAGTTGATCGGGATACGATTAACACAATACAAGGAGTAGCACTGGATTTTCTAATCATTAGTGCCATGGCTTCACTAAGCTTGCAAGTAATTGGAGCTAATATCATTCCATTTATTTTACTTTCCATTGTCGGTATAGCTCTTAATATCTTCCTCTTCCTATATCTCGGACCTAAGATGATTCCGAGTTACTGGTTTGAACGAGGAATTGGAGATTTTGGTCAAAGTACCGGAGTTGCAGCGACAGGAATAATGCTTATGCGTATTGTGGATCCAGAGAATAAATCGCCTGCACTCAATGCGTTTGGTTATAAACAAATATTATTTGAACCAATGGTTGGTGGCGGCCTTGTAACTGCTGCTTCCGTACCATTTATCATCCAATTTGGAGCAATTCCTGTATTAATAGCAGTGATTTTATTAACCACTGCATTTTGGTTATTAGGTACCCTATACTTTGGAAAAAGGAAAGAATTCGATTAGCATATGAGCAACAGCATGAGTACTATTTCATGTTGTTGCTTTTTAACTCTGAAGCACCAGAAAATAATACCCCTAACGAGAATTACCAAGATACTGCAACATTTGCTGAATCTGGGGCTTCTTTTAATAATCCATCAATAGACAAAGCGTCAGGCTGATAGGCCGTAGTCATTGTACTTGAAGTACCAGCTCCTGCAATTATTTCACCAGTTGCAATAACTTTTATCGTTGACTTGTTTCTAATGTTATTTCTTCTACATCTTCTTTAACCAATAATTATTTTGCAAAAAAAGAGATAATTTCAAATAAGGATGTATGATTGACAATCTGATTAAAGTGATTTAGGGTATAGAACGGTGGAATTATACTTCCGTTGCTGGAGTATGATTCCACTTTTTATTTTTCTGCGTTTCTGTTGCCTATTTCATGATAATAAAAGAACATGTCGGGGCTTTTTCGCATTTCCCCTCGTAAAAAAAGTATATACTCATTAAATAGAAATTGGGATTCGGAGGAAGAATAAATGGATAGAATAATTAACAAACTGGAGGAAAAGAAGTAATGCAAGCTTCAAATAAAAAGAAGAACTCTTTAGATTTACCTACATTTCTGATAAGTGGCGGTGCGCTTATCCTATTTGTCATAGCCGCGCTGGTTAACGCAGACTTTGTTGCAAATATGGTGGACACTTTATTTGGCTGGTCAGCTACTTATTTTGGAATCATTTATCAGATCGTTATACTTGGAACGTTTTTTATAGCTTTAATATTAGCCTTTTCGAAATATGGAAAAATCCGTTTGGGGAATATTGATAAACCGGAAATGAGTACATTTAAATGGATTTCTATAATTATGTGTACTTTATTAGCTGGAGGCGGTGTGTTTTGGGCAGCCGCAGAACCTTTGAGTCATTTTCTGGAGGTTCCTCCTCATTTTTCAGGAATTGAAAATGCATCACCGGAGGCCGTTGTACCTGCGCTTGCAATGAGCTTTGTTGATTGGGGATTCCTCTCATGGGCGATTTTAGGGACACTTGGCACGATTGTGTTGATGTATTCCCATTATCATAAAGGAATGCCATTAAAGCCAAGATCCCTTCTCTATCCAATCTTTGGAGAAAAAGTTATTTATAAAAGTGCATTTGGAACCATTGTCGATTCCTTTGCAATTATTTCTGTTGCAGCTGGAACGATTGGTCCGATTGGATTTTTAGGATTGCAGGCAGGCTACGGATTGAGCGCCATTACAAACATTCCGGATACACTAGCCGTTCATATTACCATTATTATTTTACTCGTTGTCGCCGCAGCTATTTCTGCTGTATCCGGCCTTCATCGGGGGATTCAGCTTTTAAGCAGCTTTAATGTTATTTTGGCGGTAGCATTAATTATTGGCGTATTGATACTTGGCCCAGGATATTTTATTTTCAATCATTATCTTGAAGCGTTCGGGCTCTATGTGAATGAACTTATTCCATTCAGCACTTATCGCGGTGATGAAGGATGGCTCAACTTATGGACTGTATTTTTCTTTGCATGGTTTATCGGCTACGGCCCAATGATGGCTGTTTTTTCTGCCCGCATTTCGCGTGGACGGACCATTCGCGAGCTTATTGTAGCTGTTGCAATTATAGCTCCTGTCGTTTCGACTATCTGGTTTGCTGTTATCGGCGGCACCGGGATTTTCCAGGAATT
Organism: Oceanobacillus oncorhynchi; assembly: GCF_000821065.1. Taxonomy (GTDB): domain Bacteria; phylum Bacillota; class Bacilli; order Bacillales; family Amphibacillaceae; genus Oceanobacillus; species Oceanobacillus oncorhynchi. The sequence continues at coordinate 1,712,183 of NZ_CDGG01000001.1, read as the reverse complement.
AGAACTTCCAGGATCGATATCGACCGCCTTGAATGAATCCGGGCAGCCTGCTGCCATGATGGCGATTACGGAACAATTACCGCTAGGTACCATTTTCAGTTTCTTGTTTCTATTAGCCACAATCATCTTTGTATTAACAACAACAGATTCTATGTCACTAACAATATCCATGGCTATCTCCGGTAACGGGCATCCGCCAAGATGGTTAAGAGCCTTCTTTGCGATGGTTATGGGCTTAGTAGCTATTGTCCTTGTATCCGTTGGTGAAAACAGTGTCAATTCATTACAGTCGTTTATCGTTGTTACTGCTGTCCCAGTTGTGTTCTTATTGTTGACTACCTTCTGGACAGCTCCGAAAGCATGTAAAGACTTGTATGAGAATCATAAAAAAGAGACGTTATCATAATCCTTCCTTCATTTCTTGAAGTGGAGGTCTTATAGCCAGCTATACTGTGCTGAATCATAACGGAACCAGCCTTTCTCTAATTTTGAAGGAAGGCTGGTTTTTATATAGGCTAAACATACATTATTAGACAATCCATTATAACATAATATTCCCAATATTATGTTATAATGGATTTCGGATACAGGACCAACTGGTGCAACAAAAGAAATCACACCGCTGCCGTACCCTCTATTTAATTTTCATACAGATAATATTGATCAGGCTTATCAGCATATTAAAAAATTACAATATGAGATCGTATCGGAAATCGTAGAATTTGTTGATTTTGCTTATTTTAATATAAGCGACCCTGATGGCAATATAATTATGATATGCACTGGATAAGCAGCAGCCGCTTTGTAATTATCAAGCTTGATGCTTTGTTATCCTCACACCTAAATCCTCCAATAACGCAAAATATGGTGGAAATGTTTTAGAAACACAGCCGGGATCGTTTAACTCGATTCCTTCTGCTCTTGCTCCGATCAAGGCCAATGCCATCGCAACCCGGTGATCATCATAGGTGTTTAATAAGGCTGGTTTCGGCTTGCCAGGATAAACTTTTAACCCGTCGTTAAATTCTTCTGTTATGATCCCCAGCTGGGTTAATGCTTTACAGATAACACTTATCCGGTCAGATTCGTGATGGCGGATATGTGCAACACCTTTAATCGTTATTGGACCATCTGCGAAAGGCGCGATTGCCGCTAAAGTCAATGCCTGATCAGACATCTCTTTCATGGATATCTCAAAATCGCCTTTTAGTTTCATTGTGCCCTCTAATTCAATAAAATCAGCGCCCTTCGTAACCCGACAGCCCATTTGTTCAAAGACCTCCAGCATCTGAATATCCGGCTGTTTGGTTTTCTCTGTCAAACCATTTATCCGTATCCTTCCGTTTGTCACCGCCGCCAGCGCCAAAAAGTAGCAGGCCGCAGAGGCATCTGGCTCCAGTTGGATATCTTCCGCTTTGTACCCTTGAGGATTTATAACGATTTGCTGGAGCGCATGATCATCTTGTACATCTGCACCATACTCCTTCATTAAATCCAGGGTTAAATAAACATAGGCATGCTGCACAATTTCGTCCTTGATGGTTACTGTCGTGGTTTCATTGAAACACGGTGCAGCAATCAATATCCCGCTGATAAATTGACTGGATATTGCACCTGAAAGGCTGACTTCTCCACCTTTCATTTCAGTTCCTTTAATCCGCAATGGATAATAATCTTTCGCAGCTAAATAATCGATTTCAGCACCAAGCTCTTTTAAAGCGTCAATAAGCGGTGCAACCGGTCTTTTACGCATGCTTTGACTCGCCTCCAGCTCCCACTCTCCTTCATGACACGCAGCCAAGACTCCTGGCAGAAATCTTGCAATGGTTCCAGCTGAACCTATATATAAATCAGCAGAATTCCACCAACCTCTGTTTCCATTGACATACGCTGTATTACCCTGAAGCTTGATATTCACTCCTAATTTTTTTAATGCCTCGATACACCAATAGGAATCATCACTTTTTAAGATGCCGCTTATTTGGGATTTACCGTCTGCTAAAGCGCTCATGATAAGCGCTCTGTTTGTCAGACTTTTACTTCCTGGAATAGTGATAGAATCCTCTATTCTATGCTTCCCAGGCGAAACAGTTATCCTTTCAATCCCTTGCAAAGAGGTCCAGGGACTTCTGGCTTTGCTGTCAAACATAAGATTTTCCTCCATCTTTATCTCCCCTTCTAACCGATGCTGTTTGTTCTTCATTATAATTTGGATTATGATATAAATGAAATTGTTATTTTTAATAAGAGCTATAGGTGGTGTCTATATCATAAATACAGACTTATATCGTGTATTTTACATAACAGCTATTGAAAAGAACTTTAGTAAAGCCGCACATCGTCTTTTTATTACGCAGCCAAGTGTGAGTCATTCCATTAAACAGCTGGAGAACGAACTGGGTATGCAGCTATTCACCAGAACATCAAAGGGAGTTCTGCTGACAAAGGAAGGGGACGTGTTATTTGATTATCTCAAACAAGCGTTTGATTTAATTCATCATGCAGAACAAAAAATGACAGAAATGAAAAATCTACAAAACGGGTCTGTTACCGTTGGAGGGAGTGATTCCACATGCAAGCATTATCTTCTTCCCTATATACAAACCTTTCAAGAGTTATATCCCGACATCCAAATCAGGTTACAGCATGGCTCGACACCACAGATTCTAGAAAAACTGGAAAATGGACTGATTGATATTGGCATTGTTCATCTGCCAGTGCATCAAAATAATATTTCTATAACGGAGTTTTTAAGTCTTCACACTACATTTGTTGCCGGGAAGAAGTTTCAGCACTTATCGAAAGAAAGACTTTCTCTGTCAGCAATCCAAGAATATCCGCTTATTTCTTTTTCCGAAGCAAGCAGCTCCAGGAAATTTCTAAATCAGCTTTTTCTTACACGAGAATTGGAAGTGCAGTCTGATATAGAAGTTGGCAGCGTGGAATTATTAATCGAATGTGCAAAAATTGGTATGGGTATTGCGTTTGTTGCGAAAGAGCTTGTACAAAAAGAATTAGCTGAAAAAGAGTTATTTGAAGTAAACATAGACGAGGTTATTGATTTGAGAAAAATTGGATTAGCTACGAAAAAAGGTAATTCCTTATCTCTGGCAGCTGAAACATTTTTTAATCATTTGTTAGCATGACTTGGCTGTATACTATAATAAATAGATATAAGTTAGCGGCTGTGTCATCTAACTTATATCCGCTTATTATTTATACAGCTTTCTATTCTCGTTCATGCTCAGGACGTAAAAATAGCGATTGGTCAATAGCCAGTGACATGTCTATTTGCGGATATTCGCGTTGTACAAGCTGATAAACATCCTGAATGACACTTTCCAATTCTCTAACAGAAGACGCTGGATTGTTTAGAAAAACATCCTCCAAGTTCATGATACCGTATTCCTCCATCCTGTTTCTTTTCTATTAAACATAAAGATCAAACATATTAATATCGTAACCAAGCTGCTTTAAATAGTTAAAGAATTGTCCCCGATGATGGAATAGGTGAGAAACTTCTTCCACGAGCCAATGCGCCTGTGTTTCACCTTTTTCCAGGTAAAAGGGTTTCGTCTTTTTCGTTAAAAAATCGTCAGCTGACAAGGAAAGCATGTAATTTTTGTACAATTGCAAGCCACGATTCATCGCTTCAATCAGTTCCTCGGAAGATTCCAGCTTCTCATATTTTGATTCTAACTGTTGAATTGTCTCCTGATCCTTTTCCTGCCAAAGATTCAAGTCTACTTCTGGTATCGATGCAATGTGTTGCGCCAACTCCCTGAGGCTGCGCATATTTTCTGCCGGCTGGTAACTCCAATCCTTCTCCTCCACCTTTTTTAACAATCCTTCCATAGACCGGATACCAAGATCCAACTCTGCTAATAACTCGTCTCTTAAAATAGTTGCAGCATTCATTACGCTCATCCTTTCATTGTTTTTTCTACCCTATCATGGAATCATGACAAATCCTGTCATCATTGATAAAAATAGTTGAAAAATTAATGGTATTTCTCCAGCAAATCTTTTAACTTTCTTTTCATAAGGGTTATTGCTTCTTCCGGTTCTATAATTTGCGCTTCCCTGCCAAAATTCCAGGCCAGATCAACAAAGTATGTCAGCTCGGTCTTTGGTATGTTCATTTCCACCCACCCAGTTCCGTTCTGCCGCTTCTGAACATGCCTTTCTAAATCCATTTCTGACATCGCCCGCCGTACTCCTTCTCGTGTCAATTCCACTGTAAACGGAATCGGGTCAGAAACCTCAGATTCTGACAGCTCAATCCAGTCCATCACTGATGAATAAGGCAATTCCTGCCCTTTTTCATTAGTAAGCTCCGCTTTTTTTATTCGATCTGCACGAAATAAACGAATATCCTCACGCAGAAAACAATAGGCCGGACAATACCAGAAACCATTATGACTGTACAAGCCGATGGGCTGAATCAGTCTCTCTTTTGTTTCCTTTTGACTGTCATATTGAATCGTAAGCGTAGATTGATCTACCGCTGCATTTAATAATATATCCAGTTCATTTGCGGTTTGTACACGACTTGGATTCCAAAAAACAATCCGATCCTTCATCGTATCAATACGCATTTTCGCGTCATTTGGCAGGTAGCTATATAATTTCTTTAAAACATAGCCTGTTTCCGCTTCAAAAGGCAAAGAGCCAATAAATTGCAGGGATTGAAATGCAAAATAAAGCGCAATGGCTTTTGACTCTTTTAATTAAACCGGAGGCAGCATCCGCTCATTCAATACGTAATAGCCGCCATCTGCGCCAACTTCTGAATAAAGCGGCACTCCCAGCTCACTTAATTCATCCAAATCTCTGAGAATCGTCCGGTAAGAAACATTAAATTCCTCTGCCAGCTCTCTCGCTGTGAATTTGCGTTTTGCATTTACTGTCATCATTAGCTCAATTAAACGTTTGGTTTTCGACATGGCATTTCCTCCAATCACATGAAAAGTAGGGCATGGAAATCGGTGAAGCTTCCCAGCTCTCTTTCAACTATTTTTCAGAAAAGCTTTCTCCACCCAAAATCATATTTACCTGTTTCAAACTATCTACCACAAATGTGGGCTTCTCACCATTTAACTCTTCCAATGAACCGTATCCGTATGTAACACCGATGGAATCTATGCCAGTTTGATTGGCTCCGATAATATCATGCTTTCTATCACCAATCATGATAAATTCTTCCAATCTATATTCGGGATAATTATCTATAATGTACTGGATAATCTCTGCTTTTGCAGATCTCGTCCCATCCAAATTGCTTCCTACAATAATTTCAAAATACTTACTTATTTGGAAGTGCTCCAGTATTTGCTCTGCGAAAACAGTCGGCTTTGACGTAGCGACTGCTAAAATAAACCCTTGTTCCTTCAGTATTTGTAATAATCCTGTCGTATCAGGGTATAACGTATTCTCATACATCCCTTTTTCTTTAAATCTTTCCCTATATAACTGGATTGCTTTTTGCGTATTCGCTTCATTAAAATGGTGATATTCAGTAAAAGACACTTGTAGAGGGGGACCAATAAAGCATTCCAGCTTATCCAGACTGGATTCCACAATATTCATTTTATTTAATGCATATTGAACAGATTTGGTTATGCCTTCTTTTGGGTCAGAAAGTGTTCCATCTAAATCAAATAGGATGATTTTATATTTTCCCATTAGAATCTACCTCCCTCATAAATTAACTTTATATCTTTTTTTATTTTACCATTTATTTTATCACGGAAAACCGTCCGAAAAACTCCCGCTGAGTGAAGTTTCGTTATATATTCAGATGTTTCTATAAAATAATGCAGCATTTCATTCAGTCTGATTATGCTATACAATATAGCCAGATAAAAAAGGGCGTGATACATATGATAGAGTTCGAAGACAGATTAATAGCGATTCTCCAACAAGACAGCTATATCCTATCGATTTTACAAACAGTGGACAGATTACAACTGAGTGATTGCTGGGTTGCTGCTGGATTAATCAGAAGTAAAGTTTGGGATACCTTATATGATTATCATACAAAAATAAATGATATTGATGTTATTTATTTTGACCAAACGGATATTTCCGAAGATACAGAAAAAAAACTAGAAGCGAAATTAGAAAAATGGATGCCTGGACAGCCATGGTCTGTGAAAAATCAAGCGAGGATGCATTTAAAGAATAACAACCTCCCTTATACCTCTTCCTTTGATGGTGTTTCTCAATTTCCTGAGACACCCACTGCCGTTGCTGCACAGATGTATCGTCATGAAATTAAAATAATGGCTCCTCATGGCTTAGACGATTTATTTCAAGGCATTGTCAAACCAACGCCGTATTATGTAAAAGGTACAGAGCTCCATTCTATTTATAGAGAGCGGATGCGTAATAAAAAATGGGATTCAGCCTGGAAAAATTTAATTATAGAATATTAATGCGATACATTAAAAAAACTTATCCTTATCTTATTAATAAAAAACAGAACATTACATATTATTTACATTCTATTCATCCTCAGTTAAAGTCTTTCACCTACAATGAGGTTAAGTTCAATTTCGAAGGAGGATGATGGAATGTTAAAAAAGCTTGGAGTGGCAGCGTTAAGCGCCGGAATTATTTTTTCAGGAGTAAGCACCACAGCAGCTAGTGCAGACGGAAACAGCCAATTGAATAACAGCAGGGGGAACGGAGAGAAGACGGAAAATATCATTTATATGATTCCCGATGGCTTTAACGCAGATTATGCAACCAATTATCGGCATTATAAAGGAGAGCCTGCAGTATGGGATACCCATTTGCGAGGAATGTATACTACATATTCCGCTGATTCCAATATTACCGACTCCGCTGCAGCAGGTACAGCTATGGCAACAGGTGTCAAAACGAATAATGGCGTTATTGGATTGGACCCAGAGGGTAACCCGCAGCAGACGATTTTAGAAGCATCACAGAACAAAGATATGTCCACGGGACTTGTTGCTACCTCCACTATTACACATGCAACTCCGGCAGCTTTTGGAGCACATGTAGATGACCGGAATAAGGAAACAGAGATTGCCCAACAATTAATAGATAACGAGATTGATGTTTTACTAGGCGGCGGGAAAAATAATTTCCTTCCAGAATCAGAAGGGGGAAATCAGGCAGAAGCTAATGTGCTCCAGCAAGCAGAAGAGCAAGGATATCAGCTTATTGAAAATCGCAATCAATTATTGGAAGCAGATATTGATTTAGAAAATGAGAATTTACTGGGATTATTCGCAGATGATGCTATGTCACCGGAATTGCATCGCGATACGGAGGAAGAACCTAGCCTTGCAGAAATGACGCAAACCGCCATTGATACCCTAAACAAAGATGAAGACGGCTTTTTTCTGATGGTAGAAGGAAGCCAGATTGACTGGGCAGGTCACGCGAATGATGCAGCATGGGCGATGACAGATGTAGGTGCCTTTGAAGCAGCAGTCCAAGAAGCGATTGATTTTGCTGAAGAAGATGGTAATACGCTGGTTATTGTCGGAGGAGACCATGAAACAGGCGGCATGACTGTAGGTGCCAATGGTTCAGGCACAGCAAATCCAGAGCTGCTTCAAAGTGTAACGGCAACCGGTGAGAATATCGCAGCAGAGCTAAATGATGATCGCTCTAATGCTGGTGAAGTAGTAAATAAATATACAGATATGGAATTGTCAGAAGAAGAAATTCAATCGATTCAGAAAGCTGAAGATCCAATAATGGCAATCAATACAGTCATCAGTTCGAAGGCCAATGTCGGATGGACAAGTACAAATCACACAGGAGTGGATATCCCAGTCTACGCATATGGTCCAGGAGCTGATAAATTTTCAGGAGCCCATGATAATACAGATTTACCAAAAATCATCGCTAACGCTGCAGGAATTGAATTTGGTGGGAAAACCAGCCAAAATCAGTCTGAAGGAACCGTCTATACTGTAAAGTCTGGGGATACACTATTTGAAATTGGTCTGAAATATAATTATTTATGGACTACGCTGCAGGAGATTAATCAATTTCCAAATCCACATTTGATTTATCCGGGAGACGAAGTGTATTTTAAATAAGTATTTAGCCAAAGGATAATTACAACTTATAAACCCTTTTGAAAAATCCCTGTGAATACGAGTTTTATCAATACTCGGTTATTCACAGGGATTTTTGGATATCTTAAACTCCCAGGAAAGGAATTAAATTTTTATTTTACTCAGACAAAATCCCCACAGTAAATCCACCAGGGGCTTTCACATAAAAAGTATATCCATGAGATTCAATGGAAGAATTTACTTCATAACCACCTTCTTTCAACTGTTTATTTATTTGATCCACTTTCTCTCTGCTTTCTTGCGGGAATCCAATGTGAAAGGTTTTCGGATATCGAACATCTTTCCCTTTCATCAGCGTCAAAACGAATTGATTATCGTCAAACATAGCTGCAAATCCTTTTCCACGACTGTTCACACATGTCATTTCAACGTATTTCTCCAGAAACTCCCGCGAAGCTTCCACGTCGTTTACTGTTAGGTTTAAATGTTTTAATTGTATACGATCCCCATACCGGCAAAAAAAACCGTCCAAATAATGCCTAAAATAAGCCATCCTCTATTGACCAGCAAATAAATGCTCCTCTCTGCTCTGTTATTCTTTGTACAAATAAAAAAGAATCAAGAATTGTCGGTTTACATCCATTCCTGATTCTCCATATCCTTCTCCTGCTTACTGCTACACTCGTAACATCCCCCGGAACCCACGGGAACCATAATAAGATTCCGCGCCATTATGATATACGAAAACATGCCCAAAACGGAAATCACAAAAAAGTGCTCCGCCTCGTTCTCTAATATCCGTCGGTGTCTTTACCCAGGTTGATGTTTTCGCATCAAAAGTTCCAAGCTTTTGGAGTTCGCGGTATTGGTCTTCTGTTAACATTTCAATGCCCATATCCGTTGCCATATCTATCGCACTATTTTCCGGTTTGTGCTTCTTTCTTGATTCTAATGCAGCCCGGTCATAGCACACACTTCTGCGTCCTTTAGGACTTTCTTTCGAGCAGTCTACAAAGATATATTCTTCCCTTTCCTCATCATATCCAATTACATCCGGCTCGCCTTCCGTTCTCTCCATTTCAAATAAGGAGATTAATTTTTCGGAATTCCCCTCCAGCTTGGCTTGAATCGGTTCCCATTCCAGACCCTGATGACGCTCCGTATTCTTTTCAAAACGCGTCTTTAATTTCCCCAGTAATTCTTCCTGTTCCGCTTGAGAAAGCTCTTTTTTATTTTCTGCTGTCATATTTAGTCTCCTTACGTTTTAGATTATTTCATCTAATCTTATTATATCCATTTAGGAAGGTTATTTCATTTTTTATCCTGAATTTTATTTCCCCGAACAATGATTTAGTTTAGATTACACAAGAAATTAAGAATCAGGATTCATTTTATAAATATGCTCTCTTAATTGCTTCTCCCACAGCTCCCGATTTTCCCTTTCTGCCAAATTATGTACATAATCAACTATTTCTATAAATCCCGCTTCATTCGGGTTCAGTCCGCCGACTCTAGTCGTGGAATCTGTTAAATGGACGTCGACATAATAAAAGCTCCCATCAACGGAGTCATCATCTGATACATCTTCGGGAAGCTGCCAGAAGTTATCTTCTATCAGACTTTTAATCTTTTCCACTTCTTCTTCAGAAACACTTGTTTCATATACTGGAGCATCTTCACCTATTTTTATATCACCTGTCTGTTCTGTATGCAGTGTCAGCTTCCCGTTTTCATAAACAGCATAGTTTACCGGGTAAAAATGTCTGTATTCATCTGGCCCGGTGGAAATAGAAGTTACTGTGATAAAAGGGCCGTCTGTTTCATAGTCTCTTTTTTCATTGCAGCCAGTTAGAATAATGAGGTAAACCAGGATGCTCAGAGTAAGATATATACCTTTCTTCATTTTTTCTTCACCACTTTTATACAGAATAATTTTAATTCATATTCGTTTTTCTAAGTATAAAACAAAACTTCATTCAGCGGAAATTTTTCTTTTCTCCCGCTGAATGAGCCTGATTGAGTCAAGGAGTCAGTTCACCTGATTTCCTATCTAAATTAATATATTTTCCTTTTTTATACAGGGTGTGGAATTTTATGGGCGTTTCCCTGTGATAAAAGTTAATTATCCCAAATAGCGGTGATAGATATTTTTTGCTTCCATCTGGTCCATCGTCCCATGAACCAATGCTCTCCCGTCCTGAAACAGCACAATACGGAAGGAGTCCACTTCAAACGAAAGCAGATAAGGATTTTGAAACAGCTTGATCTGGTTATTCTTCTGCAGCTCTTTGGCTACTTCATTCAAATCTGTTTGTTTACGCTGCGGACGGAGCTGGACGGTATTTCTGCCGCATAACACAGCGGTTTTCAAATGAGAATCGTAAGCAAGGTTTGGATAGCTTCTTTTCTCTGAGCATGATGGACAATCCGCTTTGCGTAAGGAAGCTACCTCTATTTCCACATGCTCATTGTTCCAAAGATCAAAGGAAATGATTTTTCCTGATAAAGCCGCTTCGTTACCCGTCAATAGCTTTAACGCTTCTGTTATCTGCTGGGAGACCACCTTTTGCACAACCGGCTGAATAACGCCGACGCTGTCACAGGTAGCGCCATTAACTGGAATGTATTCCTGCAAGCATTGTAGACAGGGAGTTTTTTTAGGAACCACCGTGAAAGTAACTCCATAGCTTGCTACAATCGCTCCATAAATCCATGGTTTCTGATACTTTTGCGCCATATCATTCAGCAAAAGTCTTGTCTCAAAATTATCCGTCGCGTCGATGATAAGATCTGCTTCAGGCACTATTTTCCGCAATATATCCACCTCAGCATCTCCAACAATCGCATCTATTTTGACATGGCTATTCACTTCAGAAAGCCGTTGTCTGGCAGCAATGGCTTTGGGCATTTTCTGTTCCATATCCTTTTCACTAAACAGCTGCTGCCGCTGCAGATTACTTTCTTCTACATAATCCCGGTCAATTAATGTTATGTGGCCAACGCCCGCACGCGTCAAAGCTTCCGCACTGCTCGACCCCAGAGCGCCTGCACCGATAATCAGCACATGGCTTTGGCTCAGCTTCTCCTGGCCAGACTCGCCGATTGGCGCAAATAATATCTGACGATGATAACGATTAGTTTCCAACGCTGATCCCTTCCTCCGGGCTGCTGGCTACAGCATAATCTTTCATCGCAATCCTTCCCGCTTCATACCCCAGTCTCCCTGCTTCTATTGCATATTTCATTGCCTCTGCCATTTTTACAGGGTCATGTGCTCCGGAAACAGCTGTATTCAGTAAAACACCTTCTGCGCCCAATTCCATGGCATACGCTGCATCAGCAGGCGATCCAATCCCTGCGTCGACAATGACAGGCACTTTTGACTGCTCGATAATAAAAGAAAGATTTAATGGATTGATGATTCCTTGCCCGCTTCCAATGGGAGAAGCTCCAGGCATCACGGCGTGGGCTCCTGCTTCCTCCAGTTTTTTTGCTAATACCACATCATCTGAGGTGTAAGGAAGCACTGTAAAACCTTCTGCCACCAGTTCTTCTGTTGCTTTCAATGTCTCTACCGGATCAGGCAGCAACGTTTTATCACAGCCAATGATTTCCACCTTGACCATATCACATCGTCCTGAAGCGGCCGCTAATTTAGCAATTCGCACCGCTTCCTTCGCATCCTTTGCCCCTGCTGTATTTGGTAAAAACGTATAGCGGTCCACATCGATTTTTTCTAAAAAATTGGGCAGGGAAGGATCATAAATATTCATCCTTCTGACAGAAAAAGTGAGTACCTCTGTCTCTGATTTATCTACCGCCTGTTTTTGAATATCAAAATCCGGATATTTACCTGTCCCTAAGAATAAACGTGATTTAAATTGATAGTTTCCAACTGTAAGCATTTGCTTAACCTCCTCCAACAAAATGTACGATTTCTACCTTGTCTCCATTTTCCAACACCGCTTTTTCATGCTCTTCCTTCTGTAATATCTGCTGATTATGCTCGATAATCAAAGGTTTATCTTCCAATCCCAGAAAGTCGATTAAGCCTTTGACATGCTTTACCTCTTCCTGCACTTCTAATCCGTTGCCATTCACTGTGATTTTCATGTTGATTCACCTGCCTTTTCCAATTTTTTATTTTGACGGTCCGCATGAAAGCAATCATAATAAAGCGGGGAAACCGGCTTATTTTCTATTAAATCTGCCATATAAATTCCCGTGATAGGCGATAGTAAGATGCCATTTCGATAATGTCCCTTTGCCGCATATAGGCCTGGGATTCCCGGAATCTCGCCCAAGTATGGCAGTTCGTCAGCTGTAGATGGTCTGATGCCTGCCCACATTTTTCTTATCCTCGCCTCTGCCAGCTCCGGAACCATTTTCTGCGCTCGTGACAGCAGTCTCTGGACGCTTGCGGCATGGACATGCTTATCCATTTTTCCTGGTATGGAGGAGGCTCCAACAATCACCTTTTTTCCCTGCTTCGGAACAAGGTAACAGCCATCCATCCAAAGTGTTGATTGAAATAGCTTCTGGTCCAGTTCTAACAGCAGACATTCGCCCTTCACCGGAATCGCAGCATAATCTGCAGGCAGCAATTCATCTCCGAAAGCTCCTGTTGCAACAATAACCTGGACCGCTTCATAGATTGCCTCTGTTGTCCGGACACCATAAACCGTTTCATTTTCTATCAACAGCTCATTAACGCTTTCCTGCTCATGCAACACCGCACCATAATGAGATGCAGCCAGAGAGAAGGCTTTGGTCAGATGACGGGCGGAAACCTGACCATCATCCGGCAAATACAGGACAGCACGAAGATTCTCCGTCAGGCTTGGCTCCATTTTTTTCGCTTCTTCTACTGACAGTAAATACGCAGGGTTCCCCGCTTCCCGCTGGAAGGACGCGACGCTTTGCAGCTTGCTGTATTGCTGCTGATGAAAAGCAAGCTTCATGATTCCTTTATGAATATATTGAATATCTACTCCTGACGCTTCCTTCAGTTCCTCTGATAAATTTTTGAATAGCGCTCTGCTCTCATGTGCAAACCGAAAAAGCGGACTGTCTTCTGTAAACTCTCCTTGAGCGCCTAACATACCTGCTGCGGCACTGGAAGCCTCGCAGCCGATTTGATTCCTTTCAATGACCAGCACCCGATTGCCTCTTTTGGCCAGCTGATAAGCAATAGAGCAGCCAATAACTCCGCCGCCTACAATAATTTGATCAAACTGTTTATTCATCTTCTCCCTCCTTTTCATATATTCAACGCTTGCCGGTAAGCTCTGACAGTTTGGACCGGATCCTCTGCCTGCCAAATACCAGACATGACCGCGATGCCGCCTGCTCCTGCGGCAGTTACTTCTTTCGCCCGCTCAGGAGTAATCCCGCCAATAGCATATACCGGCACAGACAGCGCGTTAGTCATTTCCTGTAGTTCCGTTAATCCTCTGGGCTGCTGATTGGCTTTGGACTTGCTGGAATAAATATGGCCATACAGCACATAATCAGCTCCCTCCTGCTGCGCCTGCTCTGCCTCAGCTAAAGAATGAACAGACTTTCCTGCCTTCAATTCAGGGAAGCTTTCTTTTACAAGTGGAATGGAAGGACTGTGAAACGCCAGCTGAATACCTGCGCACTGCTTTATCACAGCAATATCTACTCTGTCATTCACTATTATTTTCTCTAATGGCAATCCGATATTTTCTAATGCACCGATGATTTCCAGAATGTCCTTCGCTGTCTTGTTCTTCTCTCTGATATGCAAATAATCAATCTCAGCCTGAATCCGCTTCACTATTTGCAAATGCTGCTCGGAAAAACTGCCATCACTGATCAAGTGCAGATGCCTGTCCATCTTCTTCTCCCCTTTCTTCCATTTTCTTGTTTCAGGATTGGCAGAAGAACGAAAAAGACCACTAATCCAGCTGAGGGATAAGTGGTCTTGATTATATACAAATTCATTGTTCGAATGATATATCGTCATGTTCCTGCCACTTCCCTACGCTAGTGTTAACCAGATCAGGTTCAAAGGGTCCGAGTATTCGTCTCAGCCAAAGGCTCCCCTAGTGTTGCTTATTTAATTTTCAGATTACAAATAAAGAATAACATATAATTTTTTATTTTCAAAGATATTCTTTCAAAAGTGTTTAGCGATTTATCAAGGAAATGTTATTTTACTTTCAAATGAGTTCTCTTACCCAATTACCTGAACAACATTTCCTTCATTATCTTTGATGTATGTTTTAACAATTTTTACAGCCAGCTGTTCAAACGAGAATAGTTCCGCCACACCTTCTTTAGGAATCAGCTTCTCACTCAACTCGATTGTACTCTGCTCATCTAAAATTAGACGCACCTTATCCTTCTCCATTGCATATTCTGACTTTTCCCCGGGCTCTATAGCAATGACAATATCAGGACCTGCCAATGTCAGAGCCTTTCCTTTCAAGAGACGCCCTCGCAGCACTTTACTTATGGTTTCGGTTTGTTTTGCCCCCAGAGTCAGCATTGCTGGTTTTTTTCTGAATAAGCCCTTTTTTTCTGGAGTCCACGATAAATTATCGTTAAATAGAAATCCTGTATTGGATCCTTCCCGTTCTCTTCCTTCATCAACTTTTTGGGAGACATCTGCATGATTTAGTAAAGAATCTCTTTTTAAATCGGTAATAAACGCGGGCATATATGGGGAACTGGCAGAGAGAACACCTCGTGTATTCCACGTCTGCATTGCTTCGAGCTCATCATTTGTGATACCAACCATCTGCAGAAATTGCACTTGACCATTTTCTGTTTCTATTGTACCAAGCTCAGAATCCGTAATAAATGCCAATGCAGTTAATGCCGTATCTGATTCCAAACAGATAGGACCATTTGCATCCATATAGTCTCCATTTTTAAAAACATTACCGCTGTTAAAAACATATCTTCCCAAATTCTGAAGCAGATTAAGCGCCCAGGCTGGCGGTTCCTCTTCCCCTTCTTCTTTTTTCAATCTGAACGTTAATTCAAACCCAAAACCGCTTACTTCTGGATTATCGGTTTCTTTTTCGTAAATCTCTGAAAATCCATATGTAACTATATGCCAGTGCAAGCCTGGCGTTTCTGATTGATAAGCGCTGATTCCATCTAATGGATCCGGTCCGCCCAGCGAATAAGAGATCACTGTTCCATAATGCTTCGGTTCCTGCTTCCCATAAATTGCTTCCATTGCATTATCAATTGCATCCCAGCCGGCTGCTTTTACTTCTTCACTCATTAAATTCCTCCTCTGTTTCCCTTTCCAAAAAGACGATTTTTTCTTTCTAAAACACTACCCCTTTGTCGAAATACAAAACATCTCTGCAAAATCAGTGACGATGGTTTTTTTAGGATTACGCTTCACATCATATCTCATTTTCTCTAACCCTTCTTGGTAATCCTGATCATCAATCAACGTTAATATGGATATGTCTCTATTCTCTGCATACCCCAGATAATCCGACACCCTGATTTTTTCTAATCGATATGTCATCTGCAGTTCTGTGTTAAACCCTCTTATTGAAAGCTCATCAAAAATAACTTCCTTTTCCCAAAACCTTTTTACGTCCTCTTCATATGCTGTTGGAAAATAATGATATACCCACCATTTTCTCATATCATGGATAGCAATATTATGCAGCTTGTATACACCGTTTTTCTTCAAGACACGATATATTTCATCAAGCGCTGCTTCCTTCTTTAAAAAATGATGAAAAGCATAATTATTGGAGATATAATCAAACTTTTCATTCTCGTAGGGCATATCTTCAGCTAAACCATGCACGAGTGAGACATTTTTTAATTTGTTCTTCGCCTTTTTCAACATATCCTCTGAAGCATCAAGCCCGTACCAGCTCATGTTTCGACTATCAAAACAGGTTTATTTGAGTATTAAGATAAATACCTGTCCCGCATGCTAAATCTAACACGTGATACATTGGTTTAGGGTATCTATATTGATACTCCTTTAAATCCTTATCAAATTGCATTTCATCTAATCGATATGTATTGCTCTCATATTTATCAGCAATTTGCGAGTAATCAGTTATTTTCACATTGTTTTTCTTTGCCTTTTAATTATTAGGAGGAATTTAAATGCGGTATAAAGCCATTATACTTGTTTTCTCTATGTTTTTAAAAACTTACTATTCTCCTAATTCATGAAGCAACGTCTCACTGCTTTCCGGATATACAAAAAAAGACAGCACCATTCCAAATGAAAGGTGCCATCTTTTCTAATAGCATGAATTATTGATTTCCTTTTTTAACCCATTCAGCAGCTGTCACTGTACGTTGTGCCTGATGCTTAACTGTCGCTTCCACATCTTCCACCATTTTTCCGTCTTGATCAACAGTGACACTTGTACCATAAGGATTTCCGCCAGCTGCAAATACAGATTCATCCGAGTAGCCTGGAGGTACAATGATAGCTCCCCAGTGCATCATGCTCGTGTACAACGACAGGATCGTCGCTTCCTGACCGCCATGCGGATTCTGTGCAGAAGACATCGCACTGACTACTTTGTTCACTGTTTTTCCGCTAGCCCAAAGTCCGCCTTGGATATCTAAGAATTGCTTCATTTGAGAAGGCACATTACCAAAACGCGTTGGCGTGCTGAAGATAAGTGCATCTGCCCATTCAATATCTTCTGAAGATGCAACAGGAACATCCTTGGTTGCTTCTACGGTTGCTTTCCATGCCGGATTTCCTTCAATAGCAGATTCTGGAGCTAATTCCTGCACTTTCAATACTCTTACTTCTGCGCCATTTGCTTCCGCCGCTTCTGCTGCCCATTTTGCCATTTGGTAGTTCGTACCGCCCATACTATAAAAAATAACTGCTACTTTTGTTTTTGTCATCGTTTCTATCTCCTTTGATTCATTTGATTTTCCAAATAATTTATTTAAAAATCCCATTTCTTACACCTCTTTAAAATAGCTCTCTTTTTCTTCGCCAGAACCATCTCCTTTATTGGAGCGCTGCATCCCAATATCTAACTGTTCTTTTTATGCCTCATTTCAGCTTTTTTATACTTAGTGAAAAAATAACCGCTTTTTGAGACCATTCTGCTTCCAACTGTGTTTCATTTAGTTACCTATCATCACCCTTCTTTCTGAATTTATATTTAATCAAACTATAATTAATTAATTTATTTTTAATTCAATATAAATTATATGATGTACTTTTTATTTTGTCAACACATTATTTAAATCATTAGATAAACGATTAAAAAATAGGAAATGAATCAACAGATGAAAATACCCGTATAATTTCATAGAAATCAGAGAAA
The DNA here is from genome assembly GCF_000821065.1 of Oceanobacillus oncorhynchi. GTDB lineage: Bacteria > Bacillota > Bacilli > Bacillales > Amphibacillaceae > Oceanobacillus > Oceanobacillus oncorhynchi. The sequence continues at coordinate 1,694,806 of NZ_CDGG01000001.1, read as the reverse complement.
ATACCAATAAGATACCTTAAATAACAATAAAGTAATCGGGGGTGCTCTAGATGAGCCAGCCATATCAATGTCCCAGATGTAAAACAAACCGGTCGCGTTTCAATGTCATTGAACAAGTAGCGAATCCGGTCAAATTAGATGCCAGCACAGGAGAAGTATTAAATGATTACACGCAGGAGCCGCTGGAAGTATTTCACATCGCCTATAATGGGCCTGAGAGAAGAATACAGTGCGGAGCATGCGGCTTAATCGAGGATGAAAATACGTTTGTAAATACAAAAGCACAATAACTACACGACGGAGGTTGAATATAAATGACGAAAAACCGAAAAGGACCAAAACAGCAGGAACAACCTAATTTGCCGCAAAGTCCAAAGCAGCCTTATGGCGAACCATTGGCAGGTTCTCATAAAGTGAAGAATAAAAATCATTCCAGACAAAAAAATAATGCATCGCATGATATGTGACGCATGAATGGTTTATACCATATACAAAACAAACATTGTAAAGACTGTAAGGGTCAATTGCTTTGTATATGGTAGAGAACTTTCATATCTTTGCCTCTTTAACTTTACATTGACCCCATTATTTACTTCATTATCTTACTTTATCACCATTAGCTTTTGTTACCCCTGTTAACTTTATAACATTAATTTTTATTGCCTATTAAAGATAGTAATGTTTCTTCCAGCCCATTTTGAAAAGGAGTTGCTGGAATGGGGCCAATCCGTCTTTCATATTTATCTCCACTCAAAATAAATCCTTCTTTGGTAAGGTACATGATTTCAACAATTTCTCTCATAAATGCATCAAACAAACCCATACACCGGATAACATTTTTAGTCAGAGGAATAACCACCTTCTGATTTCCTGTTACTTTCCGAGCAATTCGAATAATCTCTTTACCTGAAATCAATCCAGCACCTGGTATGTTCCAATTCTCTCCATAGGAATCGTCTTTATCTGCTATATTCACAATCATCTTAGCAGCATCTGGCAAATAAACATATTCACGGGGCGTTTGTAAATTACCAATAAAAATGGACATTTTACCTGCAGCCATTCCATCAAGTGTAGGCTGCAAGTAAGAATTTTGTGAAGTTGGGCCATAATAATCTGGCAACCTGACAATTAAAGCTTTTGCTCTTTTCCATTTTCCGCTGAATATCAATTGTTCGAAAGCTACTCTAAGTTTACCTTTTTTTGTATGTGGATGTTGAGGATGGTTTTCATCTCCTTTCGCAACTTGGTGTCCATATACATAAATGCCATCAACAATCACGATTCTTTTTCCCAAAATATCTGCTGCTTTCATCACACTTTCTCCCAGCGGCATCAATTTTTCCGCCATTTCCTGATATGGAATATTAGCACACTGAAAGATAACATCTGCATCTTTAGCAGCTTCCACAATCGTTTGACAATCAAATATGTCTCCCAGCTGATAGGTAAGATTCAAATGATGATTGTGTTCTGCCATTAATGCTTCCAATTTATTTTGAGAGCGTCCGAAGGCAATGACCTCTCTTCCTCTGTCTAATAGTTCTGAAACCATAACTTGACCAGTACCCCCGGTTGCGCCTAATACAATTGCTTTTTTCATTTTCAATACTCCCTTCTTTTGATTATTGATTAATCAATAACTAAAAAACAAAAATAATTTCCATGTTACATCTTTTACGCCTATTAAGGTATTACCTTCAATATAAGCTTGATAAATAAAAGAATTAATCCCAATATGTGAACAATACAATCACAGCGACAGCAATGCCTAATCCGACAGATAAAGTGGAAACAGCATGTTCCTTTTTATTTTTCACCATCATTTTTTCAACCACCTTTTAATTATTGATTAGCAACTAATTAATCCAACCAGCTGATGAGACAAACAGCAATAATTCCAATAAAAACATAATCTACCTTACGTAATTTCACATTCTCACCCCCTAAATTATTTATTGATTAATCAATCACTTCTTTGCAAAAATAAATAATCAACTTTCATTGATTATTTATTTTGTTTTCTCATCAATAAGCTCGGGAAGGTCTAAGAAATAAGAAATATTACATAGCATTCCTCTTGCTAAAAACGTACTGGCTTCCCTTTCTGCATCCTTTATTCCGGCAGACTTGAATCTTTCTAAAGTATAGCTTCTGATGTCAGATAATCCTTTTTTTGCAGTACGCTGTATCGATTTTTCTGTTACGGAAATTCCTATTACCTGCAAAGCAATCTCATTAGGATATAATTCGGACAGTTCTTCATAGGCTTCAATCATTTTTTCAACGAGCTGTTCCGGGCTTGCTTCCACATTTTTAAACGTTTGCAGAATCCTTTCAAATGCCCGATCTAAGGCAGCAATGAATAACTCTTCCTTTGTTTTATAGAATCGAAAAACATACGGCTGAGAGATAGCAGCTTTTTCTGCAACATGAGCGGTAGTTGCATTATAATAGCCTTTCTTTGCAAATACTTCTAATCCAGCCTCTAGAATTTCTTCTTTCCGATTTTCCTTCTTTGATTTTACCATCATAGTGCACCTGCCCAAAAATTAAGTGATTAATCAATTACAAATAAATCCTAACGTTATTTTTAGATTCATGCAAGTACTTTGTAATAATTTTTAATGAAAAATGTTAAAACCATCCCCTCTCCCATTACTCATTTTCTATTCCAGCAGGCGTTTTTTTTCAGATAGCTCATTTATATTTTTATAATCAAGTTCATTGGGAAACGGGCAGCAATATTATTTACGCCCTTTTGAGCTTCCCGATTGAAGCTTCATTCACCTAAAATACTGCAGCATCTTCCTCAGAGACCTCATAGGAACCTTTCACTTCTCCGCTTGCAGCTCAAAATGGCGCATCCTGTATGCATTCATTGCTGTTTCTCCAAGCGTGTCCATCAGATTATGATTTGCATATGCACCTACAATTGCACCAACCCCCGGAACGAGCTGTAGCATTTTCACCAAATCAATATAATCGCGATACTCCTGCTGGAAAACATGCCAATCCATATCAGCCAGCTGCTCCTTCTCCTGCTCCCAATTTTCGATTATATAAAACGTATCCTTCCGTTTTTCATCGCTGGAAAATGCAAGTTGGAAAACATGGAGGATAAATAGCCGTTCCTCATATTCATTTGCATCATAGCCATAGACTGCTGCCAATTCAAACAAAAATTTCATCTTGATTGACAGCAGCAGCGGAAAATCTGCAAGTCCAAGGAAAATACCTCCTGCCCCTGTTCCAGCTCCTTCAACTACTGCTGTTTTACGATAAGAAACTAGCTTTTCTTTGGCTATTTGATCCCTTTCAAACAAGGAAAGTTCGGTTGGTTCAGGTTTCTTCGTTGTCATATTGGATCCGGCCAATGTCGCTTTCACCATATTTTTAATGCTGCCTGTAATGATCTGGTGCGCCTTCTCAGGAATCATGCTATTTATTTTCTTTTGCGCTTTTTTCGATAACTGATTAAAAAGACTGGATTTTTTCAAAACTTTATTACGCCAAACTCGAAGCTCTTCATACACGATTGTTTCATAATCCATATTCTAAAACCTGCCTTTTCTTTTCTATACTTTATTCATACGTTTTAATCAGAAAAGAGTTTCATTTATGGGTTGAATGAAGATTTTAACCAGCAAAGATGCAATAAAATATCACTGAATTACATGATTCAGCCTGAAGGAAAGAATAAAAAAAGAGGCTGGGACAAAACCCAGTAAAAACAGAAAAAGTGACTTTCTACTAAGGCAAGTAGGAAGTCACTTTTTTAATTGGATAAAAAAAATGAAATAAATGTACAAAAAAAGGATACCTTCTGATAAAGTTAAAGTACCACTACAAAAACAGAATCGAGGTATCCTTATGTATAAATATTATAACGTAAATCAAATCGTTTTGCCATTAGATTTCGAGATGAAATTACAAGAAAATGATATAGCTTATACAGTCCATGAATTTATTGAACAGATTCCAGAAGAAGCTTTCACCGGTTTTATCCGTCAGACAGGCTGTCCAGCCTATCATCCGCGTATGATGATGAAAATTATTTTATGTGCTTATACCCAGTCAGTGTTCTCTGGCCGAAAAATCGAAGGATTATTAAAAGACAGTGTGCGGATGATGTGGCTTGCGCAAGGATATGAGCCCAGCTATCGTACCATCAACCGTTTTCGTGTGAATCCGGAAGTAAAAGAACTATTGCGTCAGTGCTTCGTTCAGTTTCGTTGTCAGCTGGTGGAAAAAGAGTTGATTGATGCAGAGGCTATCTTTATCGATGGAACCAAAATCGAAGCCAATGCCAATAAATTCACGTTTGTCTGGCGAAAATCGATTGAACGCTATCAAGCAAACCTTATCAAGAAATCGAATGCACTCTATGAAGAACTGGTAGAAAAAGAAATTATTCCAGAAATCGAACGGGAAAGCCCTGAGGCTCTAACGACAAAGGAACTTCAACAGATGGCAACGGATTTGGATAAGTCTGTCCAAACCTATACGGAACAAATCGAATCAAGGGAAGAAGCACAAGACCGAAAAGTTTTGCGTTCGGAACGAAAGCAACCAAAACAAGCCTTAAAAAAGGTACACGATTTCATTCGCCGTAAAGAAAAATATGAAGAAGCATTGGAGATTTTAGAAGAACGTAACAGCTATTCTAAGACGGATCATGACGCCACCTTTATGCGGTTGAAAGATGATCATATGAAGAATGGGCAGTTGAAAGCTGCTTATAATGTGCAATTGGCAACGGAAGGACGTTACGCATTAGCCTATGATATTTTTCCGAACCCTACGGACACACGAACATGGATTCCTTTTTTAGATCGGATAGAAAAGGATTATTTTGCGTTGCCTGATTTCCTCGTAGCAGATGCAGCTTATGGAAGTGAACAGAATATAGAAAATGTCACCCTGGAACGATTACGAACTGCCCTTATCACTTACAATATGTATCGTAAGGAGAAGAAGAAAAAATATAAAAACAATCCTTTTAACACCGCCAACTGGGATTATGATGCCAAACAAGATGCCTTTACTTGTCCAAACGGACAAGCTGTTACCTATCGTTATGATGCCAAGCGGACAGATAAGTATGGTTACCAGCGACAATTTAAGGTCTATGAATGTGAAGATTGTACAGGCTGTCCTTTACGAGAGCAATGTACCAAAGCAAAGGAAGGCAACAACCGAAAAATATTTTATAATGAAAAATGGGAAGCACAAAAGAAGACGATACGAGAACAGCTTTCAGATGAAGAAATGGGCAAGCTTTACGGAAAACGTAAAATAGATGTAGAGCCTTTCTTTGGATTCTTGAAGGCTAATTTGGGTTTCACTCGTTTCTCTGTACGAGGAAAACCCAAAGTGGAAAATGAATTGGGATTCGCCTTAATGGCAGTGAATCTGAGAAGATACGCTGCCTCTAGCCGCTTTTTATGTACCTACCTATCAATGATTTCAAAAAAAGATGGATTTCACATTAAAATCCGATGTGAAATCCATCTGTTCATTATTTTTGGCTAGTTATGTCCCAGCCTCTTTCGTCTGTCATTTTTTTCTGCCCACTCACCAGCTAATATCTCCATCTCAATCTGCGTCCAATATTCATCTCCCATTTTTGCCACATCCTGCAAGATTCTTTCTCTCCGGAATCCCGCTGCTTCATAGCATTTAATGGCTGATACATTAAAATCAAACACACCCAAAGTAACCTTATGTAAGTTCAATTTTTCAAATGCAAATGTTAATGCTGCATGTATAATCTGAGCTCCATACCCTTTTCCTCTGCTGTCAGCAGCACCAACTAATACCTTGCCGATCCTTGCTGAATGATTATTTCTATCCACTTTCCCCAGCGAAACATGTCCTACGACTTCATTCGTCCCATTATCAATCACTTTAAATATGTATTTAGAAGCCTCTGGTTCATTCGCTCCTTCCAAATACGTTGCAAGCTGCTCGTTCGTCAAAGGATAACGGAATGTCGGACCGCTCCACTGTACAATAAAGGAAGCATCAGGCACCCAATCAATTAATTGCTGGAAATCTTCTTTTGAAAAGTATTCTAATCGAATCAAGGCAAAAGCTCCCTTTCATATCATTAATCTATTCTTCCACAGGGTTTTCCGGTCCGTTAAGCTCTAATTGATAAAACGCTAAATCTCTCCATTGCTTAAATTTAAAGCCAGCTTTTTTTATCGTGCCCGCATGTTCAAAACCAAATTTCTCATGCAAAGCAATACTTTTCTTATTCGCAGCATCAATGCCGGCAATCATTGTCATATATTCTCTTTCCCGGGCGACAGCGATAATTTCTTGCATCAATAAGCTGGCAATTCCTTTTTTCCGATAGCTCTTGTCCACATACACAGAATGTTCAACGGAATATTTATAAGCCGGCCAATCTCTGAAAGGCCCGAATGTAGCAAATCCCGCCACGTTTCCATCCTGTTCACAAACAAATATGGGATAACCCGCATCCTTTTTCTGCTTAAACCATACTTCTCTGTTCTCCAATGTTTGCGGTTTATAAGAATAAACAGCGGCAGTATGCACGATGGCGTCATTATAAATCTCTAAAATGGCTGATAAATCATTTGTCGTTGCTTCTCTTATCATTTTATTCTTCCTTTCAAAGCAGTTTTCTCAGCAGCACTACGCATTTTATTAAAAATGTGTTCATGTAAGCTACCAATGAAGGTTAAGTAATTTCTTTTCAATATAATATTCACTTGATAACTACTAATCTTATCACATATCATCTAAATACAAATAGCAATAAAAAAGAAACCTTGCTGTATGTAAAGTGGTATTCTAAATACAAATGAACTTTAAATCACAAGGAGGTTTTGTAATGCAGAGAGATAAGCCGGAAATGATAACCGTGGAGACAACCGTTCATGCACCTGTTGATAACGTATGGACTTATTGGACAGAGCCAGAGCATATCACAAAGTGGTATGTTGCTTCTAAAGAGTGGCATGCACCAAAGGCAGAGAATGATTTAAGAGCCGACGATAAATTCATTACTCGAATGGAAGCAAAGGATGGGAGTTTTGGATTTGATTTTGGCGGTATATATGACGAGGTAATCCTCCATGATACCATTGCTTATACACTGAATGATGGAAGAAAGGTGACAATTGCTTTCACGTCTCAAGGCAACACAACAAAGATCACAGAGGTCTTTGAAGGGGAATTTGAAAACTCCATCGAGATGCAAAGAAATGGCTGGCAGGCGATATTAGACAATTTTAAAACGTATAGTGAACAGGCAGATCAGGGTATAACCTTAGTATAAAACGAAACTGCATTCAGCGGGAATGTTACAGGCATTTCTTCATGTTGAAGCCGCTTAAAGTGATAATAAGCGGCTCTTTTTCTTTGTCGTTTTTTACGCTTTATCCTCTTCCTCATTCTCTACCAAATACTTCAGCATAGACAATTTATTATCCCAGAATCGTTCAAAATAGGAAAGCCAATCTTTTATTTCTGTCAGCGGCTCTGCATGCAAGTAATAGATTTTCTCTCTGCCAACCTTTTCTCCTGAAACAAGCTTCGCCTCAGAAAGTATAGTAAGGTGCTTTACTACTGCTGTTCGGGTAATAGAAAAATGGGAAGTGATTTCTGAGATAGCTAGCCTTTGATCTGACAGTAAATATAGAATTTCCCTTCTGGTCGGATCCGCAATGGCTTGGAAAACATCATGTTTCTTTACAGCTGTCATTTAAACTTCAACAACCTTTCTCAGTCTTTCCCTCACAATATTCTCCCATCCTTTATTCATTCTCTCTCTGATAACAGAGCTCTTCTCATTCGGTTTGGTAATTACTGCTTCTGCTTCTTTCCAGCCTCCATGGATAAGTGTGAATTCTGTACGATTTCCTAAATCCTTCAAAATGAAGGAAACAACCCATCCATCTGTATCCCACGCAAAAGATATTTTATTGGGTTTGTCTACTTCTAATACCTTGCAAGGTGATGGCCCAAATGGTGATTGGATGGTAAATTCATGCCCTGCTTCCGCTTCAAAATCATTTGGCATAAACCAAGCGGCTATTCCTTCTGAGGTGGACACCTTTTCCCAGACCTTTTCAATTGGAGCATTAAAAATAATTGTCTGTTCAATATCTTTAAGTTTTTCCATATTCATCTAGCCTCTTTTCCCACTTCATATAACACCTTTTGGTTTTATTTTCATTATAACACCAAAAGGTTTCATGTCAATAATTTTTAATGTTATAATCCACTTCTTTACTTGGTTAACCGATTTCTGCAATAAAAAATCCTGTAATCACAGGATTTTCATCGAACTGTTTCATTGATAGGTGAACTGTTTCATCCATCAAAAGGTATTCCCTGCTGTACTTAATCAGAACATTTCCCCCTGATAAAAGGAGCTTGGCATTGCTTCAAAATCATATTCTCGCAGCTCTTCCAAGGTGACATTGGCATGAGCTCCTTCATGCACCATCAAGTTACTGTCCTCGCCTACATGAACTGCAATAAACGGTTTATTCGTTCCATAGGCGTAACCTAATTCAAATGCTGTTCCGCTATCTGAATAATTCCCATGATAAACGCCAACAACGATTTCCGCCCAATCAATAAACTTTTTATCATTGGTAAATGTTGCAATCGACCAATGCCGGCTCCCTTCCTCCAAATGATCCATTTGGTTTTTCCGCGGTGAAAAAACATCCAATCCTTTTGCTTCTAAAATTTGTTCCGCTTCTTTTAAAGGCTCCATCTCTTTTTCATTAAAGAATGGGCTTGCTAAATAGACTCTCATATTTTGACCTCCATATGTATAATAAATACCATTCAGTTAAAAACGGCATGCATGTTTAAGTATATCCTTATTATCCGGCTTACTCAAAATTGGATGCTGTTATCCTTCCATCGGTGACTTGAGAATGAACATTTATTAAACAATTTAGTTTGCAAGCTGAGATACATCCCATATAATACAACTAATACGCACAGATTTAATCAACAGATTCTACATGAGGAGGAAGCATCATGGAACAATATGTAAAAGATAGCTGGAATGCAGATTTATACGATGGGAATCATTCCTTTGTATCATCATTTGGAAATCATTTATTAGAGCTTTTATCTCCCGTAGAAGGTGAACAGATTCTTGATGTCGGATGTGGCACAGGAGATTTAGCCCATCAAATCAATCAGCATGGCGCCGCTGTAACCGGCGTAGATAAATCAGAAAATATGGTGCACAAGGCAAACGATAAATATCCCGATATAATGTTTATGCCAAAAGATGTTTTAGAACTCGAATACAACAATGATTTTGATGCCGTTTTCTCTAATGCAACACTTCATTGGGTAAAGCAGCCCAAAGAAGCACTTCAGCACATCTATAACAGCTTGAAACCCGGCGGTAGATTTGTTGCAGAGTTTGGCGGTAAAAGCAATGTTCAAACGATTACAAATGAAATCATCCATCAGGTTAAAAAAGCTGGAATTCCCTATACACCGGAACAGTTCCCATGGTACTTCCCAAGCATAGGAGAGTATGCAGCATTAATGGAGGAAACGGGATTTAACGTAACCTTTGCCCAGCATTTCAATCGGCCGACACCCTTAGAGGGAGACAACGGGCTGAGAAATTGGATGGAAATGTTCTGCGGAAATATCTTTGAAAATCATCCGGAAGCTATCAAAGAGCGTGTGATGATACAGGTAGAAAATAACTTAAAGGATGCCCTGTACCAAGAAGGGCAGTGGATTGCAGATTATAAACGACTTCGTGTCGTCGGAATAAAGCAAGGCGGCATACCTGCTAAATAAGTTTTGATTAAATAGACAGAACAGGAATCTATAAAAAGAGGGCCATATAGATTCCTGCCTCCCCTTATACTTCTCACCAATCCTCTATTCAACGAAACGAAAATGATTCTATCGTCTCTTTTCCCGAAAGCATATCCTTCACGTTAAACTGATTCTTCCTGACTTCCTCATCGCCAATGATAATCACGTTTCGTATGTTTTCTTTATTCGCCCTGTCAAGCGCCTTACCGACCTTTTTATTGCCTAATTCCACATCTACGTTATATCCTTTATCCCGGAAATATGTTGACACAGACAATGATTCTTTTTGTCTTCCCAGAGGAATAATATAATAATCCACCTCTCTTCCAGCAGGTTCGATTCCTCCTGCAGCAGCCATCGCTGTATAAATCACATCCAGCCCAAAAGAGATTCCAACGGTAGAGAAAATTTCATCTGTTCCTATCAGTCCGCCGATTGCATTATCATATCTTCCGCCGCTTCCAATGCTTGACTTCATCGAATCATCCGCTAAAAACATTTCATAAACGGTACCTGTATATATTTCTAGCCCCCGTGCCAGAAACGGATTAAATATACATTGGTCGCTAATATCCAAATAATCAAGATACGATTTCAGCTCTTTTAGTTCCTGCAATCCCTGTCTGACTTGTTCATTTTGATTAGATAATGATTCAAAGCGGATAAAGTCCGTATGATCGTCATCTGTCAAAAATTGTTTAATGGAGCGGGCCGCATCATCTGACACCCCTAGTTCAGCAAGCTCGGCTATAACTGCGTCCACCCCTACCTTCTCCAGCTTATCCAAAATCAGCACCACTTTATTGATTTTCGCATCCGCTACACCAAACACTTCCAATGCTCCGGTTAATAATTTCCTATTATTATATTGAATATTCACCTGCATTCCGAGCTTGTCAAAGCCATCCAGCGCCATCATCATTAATTCCGCTTCAGCTATTTGTGAATCTGCGCCGACAATATCCACATCACACTGGGTAAATTCACGCAATCTTCCTGTTTTTATTGGCCCATCCCGAAATACTTTACCAATTTCATACCGCTTAAATGGCAGCTTCAATGTCGGATTCATTGCAGCCACCTTGGCAAAAGGTATCGTAAGGTCATAGCGCAGAGCTAAATCCCTTTCTCCTCTATCTGTTAAAGTGTACATCTCCTCTAATATTTCCGCACCGCCGCCATATTTAGAAGCAAGCAATTCCGTATAATTTAAGATAGGTGTTTCCAGCGGCTGACATCCATATTGGATAAATACATCCTCTAATGTTCTCCGGATATTTCTCCGTACGCTTTCTGACTCCGGTAAATAATCTTGTGTTCCTTTTACATTTTGATAATCTATCTTCTTCATTTTCCTTACCTCCTGTTTTTGAATACAAAAAAAATCGCACTCTGAGTTAAGTGATTTACTTAATTCGGGATGCGATTTCATGAATAATAGCCTTCCTCATTCGATTTTTTAAAAGTTAAATCGATAAAGCAAGGCTAGTTGATATGATGAGGGAATTGTGAGAAGGAATCATTTATTTTAACGAAAACCATTTTGCTCACCTCTGATTTTGGATCAGTTTATCATAGCCGTTTGGTAATTTCAAAGGAAAAAACCTGTACCCATTCAAGTGCAGGTTTTTCAATGCGCTATTCTTTAACCTCTTTCAAATCCCGATTATTTCGCAGGAACATATAGAAGGATGCACCGAATATGGCCAGATAGCCAAGGATACTCCATATGTCTGGGATTTGGCCAAAGAGCGCAATACTGATAATACCGGAATATACAACGGTCGAGTAGAAAAAGATGGATATTTCTTTTGCTGGAGCAAATTTGTAAGCAACGGTAATCCCAAACTGTCCCACCGTAGCGAACACTCCTGCTGCAAGTAAGTACAACCACTGCAGCCCGCTCATCGGCTGATAAAACAAGATAACAGGCGGTAATAAAATCACAGTGGAAAAGAACGAGAAGTAAAATACAACCGTATAAAATTGTTCTTTATTCCCAAGCACCCGTAAAACGGTGTACGCTCCTCCTGCAAAAACTGCGGATAAAATCCCTGCTGCATATGGAACCATATCTAGATTGAAGACCGGTTTGATAATAAATAACGTTCCAAGAAATGCGATAATAACAGAGACCACCTGAAACCGCATCACGTATTCCTTTAAGAAAACCGCAGCAAAAATAATGGTTATAAATGGACTCATTTTATTCAGCATATCCGCATCGGAAAGCACTAGATGATCGATGGCATAGAAATTAAGCAATACCCCAGTCATCCCCAGAGCAGAGCGCAGAAGTAAATATTTTTGATTTTCCTTTTTCCCAAAAAGCCGTTCTCTATGATAAAGAACAAAACCCAACGCAATAACCATTGAGATTCCATTGCGAAATAATGTTTTTTGTATTGTAGGCACATCTCCTGACAGCTTTACAAACATGGCCATCAAAGAAAATCCTAACGCTGATAATAATAACAATAAAATGCCTTTATTTCTGTCACTCATGAAATGTTTACTTCCTCCTCTTTGATTGTTCCTTTATTTTTAATAAAACATTTAAAAATGCTGCTTCCTTCGTTAATAACATAGTTGTACTACCGCAGTGCGGTACTGATAAGCTTACGATTATTATTTTCTAAAACAAAGCAATCATACTATGAAAAAGCCAGATAACCCATGAAAAGAACCCATATTTGAAAATATCATAATGGGTTCTTTTCTACAAGTTGCTATTATAAGGACAGAAAATACTTTATGGAATGTAAAATTTATAACCAGCAAACTTCGTCAATCTCATAATCATTCGAGGAATCCGTGTCTCCCGTTAAACAGGTGAAACAGCTATTGATAAACAAGTGCACTTCCAATTGCTCATATACTTTCTCTGCAAGTCACTTCAGTTTTCTTATCTTGAACTGCCTGTTTTAACCTCTTTCTAATTTGCTGCCGGGTTATTTTTACAATAGTCTATTATAAACTGCTCCATTTTAATAGGTACCATTTCAAATTCAAATCCTCTTTCTATATAATTTCTATTTCTATCTTAAATGAAAAGGGGTGGTACATCTAATTTTTGCTGCGTATCTATGAAACGCACCTTTTTATACGGATATTTTTCGGACGAATTCCAATGATAAATCCGGATGTCAATACTCTATAAACACAAATTCACCATGACCCAATAAAGTGGGTTATCAACGTGTATCATTAAAATAACCACCCCTCTGCCCTGGTAAGCAGTTGGGTGGCTATAAAAAAATTTGTATGGTTAATCACATGCGTGCAAAGTTCTATTCCATCCAATTACACTCTCTTTTTATAAAAAGAAGAGAAAAAGAACAATACTACACCTAGCAACACAGCAATCCCGCCAATAATTCCAAAGTAGAGAATCTCGGTTTCCGGGCTGTATAGTTTAACAATTTGCGCATTAATTGCCTGTGCCGATGCATTAGACAAGAACCAAAGACTCATTGTTTGGGCAGAGAATGCAGCAGGAGCCATTCTTGTTGTAGCTGCTAAACCGACTGGTGATAAACATAGCTCACCAAATACTACAATCAGAAAGCTGAGCACAAGCCATATTGGACTTACCAGCGTATCAGGACCTGCGTAAATTGCTGGAATGATCATGTTCAAGAAAGATAGACCAGCAAAAACCAGACCTAGTGAGAATTTTTTATGCGTAGATGGCTGTCTTTTGCCAAGCTTCATCCAAAGTGCTGCAAATACCGGCGCTAACAGAACAATAAATAATGGATTGAATGATTGGAACCAAGATGATTGTAAGGAAAAACCGGCAAATGATAATCTTGTCCGCTCATCGGCATATTGTGCCAAAATAACCGCTCCTTGTTCTTGGATCGCCCAGAACACCATTGCTGCAAGGAACAGCGGAATATAAGCAAGTAAACTCTTTTGCTCCTGACTGGTTGTTTTCTTACTGAAATACATGACTAAAAAGTAAATAGTCGGAATAATTATCCCTAATATACTGACTAACATGATAAATCCATCAATGGTTAAAATACCGTTAGAAATCAGAATAGCGCCTGCGATGATAACCACAATCGCGCTGATTCCCATTTTTAAAAATACAGATTTCTTTTCCTCCGGTGATAGAGGATTTGGTACATAAGAGCCAGCAAGACCTAAATATTTCTTTCTTGTAGCCAAGAAAATAATCAGCCCGACTAACATACCAAGAGCTGCTACTCCAAATCCTAAATGGAAATTATATTTTTGCCCGAGTGTTCCGACAATAAATGGTGCAATTAAACCACCAAGGTTAATCCCCATATAGAATATACTAAATCCGGCATCAGTACGCGGATCTTCTTTATCATATAAATCCCCGACGATATTAGATACATTCGGTTTTAACAGCCCTGTTCCAATAACAATTAAGCCCATTGATACGAATAGAGCTGTAACTCCTCCCGGAAAGGATAAGGCAATATGACCTGCCATAATCAATATGCCGCCATAAAAGACGGTGCGTTTCGTACCAAGCAAACGGTCAGCAATCCAGCCGCCGATAATCCCTGACATATAAACAAGCGAGCCATAAATAGCCATGATGGAAGCAGCGGTTCCTTTATCCAGATTCAGTCCGCCATCTTTAATCGCATAATACATATAGTAAAGTAAGATTGCTCTCATACCATAGTATGAAAATCTCTCCCAAAACTCTGTGAAAAATAATGTAAACAACCCTTTAGGATGTCCGAAAAAACCTTTTTGCGGAATACTCTTAAGGATCTCTTGTGGGTTCTTCGATGTCATAAGCTTTCTGTCCCTTTCTATTTATATTAATTTGTTTTTGCCATATATAGGCTTCCATATATTACGGAGCATCCATTCCAGCTAAATTGCTGCTCTTACGTAAATATTCAAACAATTAAAAAATACCCCGCCGTTTGGTTTCTAGATTACTGGAATCGTAAAACCGCCAAACAGAAGAGGTACCTGTAATTGATGAGCCTATAAGCAAATGCTGCATGAAATCAACTCAACTTTAAAAGAAATAAACGGATAAACCATTCATGTCATGCAAGTATGACAATGTCTTTCTTGCATTGCTTCGCTGTTATTTTCAAATATACCGCTAATCACTGTTTTGAAAATAAAGCCGTTTTTATACTTATTTTGGGTTCGTCAGGGTACTACTTCTTTTGTTTATTCCCGTGTATAAAAGTTGAATACTATATATCATACCACTCTGGAAGTTCGATGTAAATAAACTGGTAAATGGTTATTTTTACAATTTTTCTTCAAGCATGCATATAGCGCGAAAAAATTTCTATAAAAAGTATCAAATTACATCTACTTTTCTCTGTTTGACTTGTATTTTTAGAAAGGATAAAATTATCTTAATTAACAAATGTTCTTAATTTTTGTTTTCTTTAATCATATACAAGGGAGGGCTTACATGATTTCCATACAAAACAATGTAAACGCTGACATAAGTATCTCTTTAAACCATTACATCATTAACTCCATCCATCTCTTTAAATATAATCAATCTGATCTTTACAATTATATACAGAATAAATACAATGAAAATCCGTTGATTTGCATATATGAAGACAAAATCCCAATGTCCTATATCTCTAAAAAGCAGACTGATTCTCAACATATAATCGATGACATTCTAACCCATTTCCGCTGTATTCTTTATGCACAGGATCAGTTAACGATGGAGTTCATTCTTCATTCTCTCAATACCAAAGGTTTCTTAGAAGAAGACCCATATAAAATTTCTATTTATACTAAAACGCCAATAAATAGAGTGAAACAGTTGATTAACCAATTACAAACTTATGAAAATAAAGGCATCGGAACGCGGAATATGATAGATTTTATAAAATTCCAGTTAAAAAATAAGGATTTTTATAACGAAAAGCTATTTGATCTATTCTCAACTAACCTGGAGGAAATCCATCAAAATTCATTTAGTTTTCTAAAAGATTCGCATGTGGAAGAAACTGAATTCAAAAAATACATAGATTTAATTACTGCTCATTGTAATTTAACCCCTTTAGATGCTGAAGAAACATTAAATATTTCTCCTGATGCTTCCATTGTATATGGAAAGAATGGATTACAGGTTATCATTCATGATTATCTTACTGGAGGCATTTCTTATGAACCGATATTAATCGACTGTAATAACCATCCATTCAACGCTGAGTTGGAAAAGTTTAAAACGGAATACGAAGAACTTATTTCTATTTTGAATGCAAGGAAAATATACTTAACTCAAGTAATTTCTATCATTGCAAATGTCCAATACGATTATTTAACCGGGAGAAGTGACTTTTTGAATGCTTTAGATCAAACAGATTTAGTTGAACAGACCAAACTGAGCCCCGCTACCATCAGCAGGTTACTCTGTAATAAATATATTGCTACACCTAGAGGAATCTTTTCAGTAAAAGCATTGTTGTCTAAAAAGAGTTATAAGAACCTATCTGTTAGTTATATAAAATACGTAATTCAAGATATAGATGGCTTTGAAACACTTTCAGATAATAAAATCTCGAAATGTTTAGCTGAGATGGGGATCTTTATTTCCAGAAGAACCGTAAACAAATATAAAAATCAAATACTGGGAAATATTAAAAGGACTAGTCCAAAACGTAAGGACTAATCCTTTTTAATTTGTTGGATAATTTTAATCGAGTTTCTCCATAAGCTCTTTCAGCTTTGTAATCTCTTCCTCAGTAAGTCCTAATCTGGGCTTTCTTGATGGCCCGCCATTTAACCCTTTCAACTCCATCGCCTTCTTCACTATTTGAACATACTTCCCGGAGTCCTCCAGAAATTCACATAGCGGCAATAAATCCTTATAAAGCTCCTTTGCCCCGTCATAATTCTTCGCTTTCACCAGCTCATACAGTCTTCCTGCACTATTCGGTACGATATTAGCTGCCACTGAAATCCAGCCAGTCGCTCCAAGGACAAATGATTCTAATGCAAGATCATCAGCACCGCAGAACAGAACAAGATCTGTATTGTCGGCCACCGCTCTAACCTTTCTTATATCTCCGCTCGACTCTTTAATATACTGCACGTTATCCAGTTCTTTATCAATTTTATAAATCGTTTCATTTTCCAAATTCACATTAGCCGTAAATGGATTGTTGTACATCATAATCGGTGTGGAAACTTGATCGTTCACTTCTTTAAATTGTTCAAATGCCTCTTCTTCTGTCGGTGTCATATAGTATGAGTTGATTAGTAACAGTCCATCTGCATGGTTTGCCTCGGCATGTTTTGCATATTCTAACACTTTGTCTGTGCGTTCATCGGCGATACCGACCAATAAATCTGTCTCTGTATCTTTTACTACTTCACCAGCAATTTTGACGATTTCCTTCTTTTCTGCTTCATCCAATGATGCAAATTCTCCTGTACTTCCAACTACCACTATTCCAGGGACTTTTTGATCCAAATAGTACTGGATATTTTCTTTTAACCCTTCATAGTTCACGCTGTAATCCTCATTCATTGGTGTAATTAATACTGGAAATGCTCCTTCAAATTGTTTTTTCATGCTCCTCATCCCTTTCTTTTTCATAATCATCTTTATCTAAAATAAATAATCCAAAATAACCATAAATTAAGTTAATGATAATAACTAAAAATCCATACCAGAAGAATGGCAAATATGCGAGTGTTGAGACACCCAGCGTTGTTGCCATAAAAACCCCTCCATCTGACCATGGAACCATCGGCGTTGTAATCGTACCGCCTGCCTCTACATTTCTTGATAACAAGGATCTGCTTATTTTTTTCCTGTCATAATTAGCTTCTGTAATTTTCGTGCCTGTTAACATTGAAACGTAAGCTGCTCCGCCAAAAAATATTCCAAAGAATGCTGCGATCATAGTCGTTAATGTCAGATTACCTGTATTCGTTGCCCATTTAGCAAAAAGCTCCCCGATTACCGTAAAGGCACCAATGGACTGTAACAATCCGCCGACACCTAAAGCTAGAAGAATCAACAAAATAACCTCAAGCATGAAAGTAATACCACCACGATCTAAAAGGTTATCAATGAAATCAATTCCTGTAGTAACTCCACTTCCTGAATACAATGTCTCAATCGCTTCAATAAATCCATATCCTTGGAACCAAACTGCCCACACGCTTCCTAGTAATGCTCCAAATATAATTACCGGTATGGATGGTAGTTTAAATGCCAGCATGACGACAACCACTACTGCCGGAATCAGCATGACCCAGGATATATGAAATGTATCCTGCAGGCTGGCCATTGTATTCTCTGCAATTGACAGATCACCGCTGCCATCTTGCATGATTAAACCTACAATCCAATAAGCAATTGCCGCAATCACGAAAGCCGGTAAAGATACATATGACATCGATCTTATATGTCTGAATAAATCAACTCTTGACAAGGAAGCTGTCATAACTGTTGTATCAGATAATGGCGACATTTTATCTCCAACGTAACACCCTGAAATAACTGCCCCAGCAACCAAATATGTTGGCAGCCCAAAGCTCTCCCCGATACCCATCATCGCTATGCCGGCTGTGCCTGCTGAACCAAATGATGTTCCTGTTGAAATAGATGTAATCGCACAGATAATCATTGCTGCCATCAAAAAGATACTCGGGCTAATGATACTCAAACCATAATAGATCATCGTCGGTACAATACCTCCAGCAATCCAAGAGCCGATAAGTGCACCTACAGCGATTAAAACAAGCGTCGCTCCTAAACCTTCATAAATTCCTTTTAAAAGTCCTTTTTCCATTTCTATATACGTATTACCTAAATATAATCCAAACCCCATAATTACAAACCAGATTGCGAGCAAAGCTAATTGGATAGGCAGTTCTAAAATAACAATAAAACCAAACATTATTACTACAAACAAAACCAAAATGAGCAATAATACTGGTATACTTGGCAGTTTCTTTTCTCTAACCATATATTTCCGCCCCTTGTTTTATTTAATGATAAATCCTTTAGCGTAGATGTCGCTATGCTCAATATAAAATTGTGAATTAGATATCAAATAATAATTGAATTGCATATCTTCAGCATGTATTTTTAATCCTGTGAAAGAGGTGATAATTTCCTGAGAGAACTCCTTTGCACATACAGCAACGACTTCAATAATTGGATAAGCTAAGATATCTCCTTTTTTATTTGCAACGACTTGTTTTTCTCCTTGTTTAAGCACCAGATAATCACTATTTCCATCTTGCTTAGAGTGAATATACGCTTTAATAGCTGTTATATTTTTAATTTCTAATTCCATGTCAACTTCATAGACTTTTATCTTCTTATCGTTGACTAAATACATATTTTGTTTTTTCTCTACTTCTGGTAATTTTTCTGTCGTCAGACATCCATGCTGAAATTCATACATTTGGCCATTATTTCTTACTAAATAGCTTTCTTTTGAGTTTATTCTCCCACGATCCACAAGAGAGGAAATGCACCCTTTTAATAAAATACGAATATTGTCAACGCTTTCATTTGGGTGTAATTCTACATCTAAAACATCATCACTCCATTGAAAGATAAGTAAACGAACATATTTGCTCCCTCTCGGCTCATTCCGCATTAATGCCTTATTCTCATAGTCTTGTAATACCGTCTCCAGCTCGTTTTTCTCAATAATTCGTAATTGTTGTCCATTTATATGAATATCATAACTGTTGATTACTTTTGAAATCATAAAATCACCTCCTTATATTTCTGGAATCAATAGATATCCCTGATTTAAAGGATCATCGGGATCAAAATAAAAATCATGTCTCCCCATAATCCATGCTGTTCCTGTAATAGCAACCCTATTATAAATTATATTTCCTTTCACACTCGCGTGGATTACCTGGGCTTTAAATTGAGATCCTGTGATACTTTCGTGGATAAAGACTTCATTTAGATCAAGGTCGCCTTCTTTATAAAGTGTTGATACTTTTGCGCATGTCCCTGTACCACATGGCGATCTGTCAATGCCTCCCGGAGGTACAATTACTGTGTTTTTAACAACATCACCTGTTTCATAGAATTCCATATGAGTCAGCTTATTAATAAATGGATAATCAGGATGTTTCACCTCATGCCGACGATTAATTTCATCTCTGATTGCCATGGCAATTTCGACGATTTCTTCTGACCTCGATACATGAAGGGATAAACCTAAATCGCCCGCTTTCATAATCCCATAGAAATTCCCACCATATGCTATATCGCACTTTATATTCTTGAAATCTTTATAATCGATATAAACCGTCTTTAGGTGAAAGGAATCGGTACTAATAAATGTTACTTCTTGCACTTTGCCCTCTTTCATTTTGCAGCTGGCTTCTACCACACCAGCTGGGGTATCTAGGACTACCGAAGTATAAGGCTCTTTGACTTCGACATAACCGAGTTCTACTAATGCTGTACATGTACCAATAGTGTCATGTCCGCACATCGGCAGATACCCACCGGTCTCTATAAAAATCACACTAAAATCTGCTTCTTCTTTTAAAGGCGGCAGTAGTATCGTGCCGCTCATTACATCATGTCCCCTGGGTGGAAAAACTAGAAATTTTCGAATGTAATCATGGTTTTCCTTCATATCCAGCATTTTTTCTTGAATCGTTTCTCCTTTTAATTTAGGCATACCGGATAAAACCGTTCTTGTCGGGTTTCCCCCAGTGTGTGTATCCACAGTAACAAGTAGTTTTGAATTTATCTTCATATTGCCTCCTCCTGAAATCTTTCCATACTTAGCGGACTAATGTCATCCTCGAGTGTATCTGTCACCATCTGAGCCATCCAATAACCTGTTACCGCAGACAATCCAATTCCATCTCCCTCATGACCAGCGGCTACATAATAATTAGGAACAGTAGTCTCTGAAATAATTGGCAAGTGATCCGGCGTCCACGGCCGGAGACCTGCATAACTACGA
This sequence comes from Oceanobacillus oncorhynchi, assembly GCF_000821065.1. GTDB lineage: Bacteria > Bacillota > Bacilli > Bacillales > Amphibacillaceae > Oceanobacillus > Oceanobacillus oncorhynchi. The sequence goes on along the minus strand of NZ_CDGG01000001.1, from coordinate 1,674,014 downwards.
ATAATATTCATATCCTTCATTTTTGGGAAAAATTCTATCGCCCTTTTGGCAATCAGTTGAACAACTTGATGATTGACGGTTGTGTCAAAACCAATAAATTCCCGGCTGCTTCCTATCAGGAAATTTTGACTCTCTGTCGGTTCATGCACCAATGCAATTCCATAATCATTCATTATTTTATCTGCTTTTCTCTCTTTGCCAAACTTCGTCATCAAGTATCCAAACTCTTGAATTTTCCTTGTGCCCATCAATTCTGCACGTGATGAAACCAGGATATGACCTTTTCTTGGTTTAATTGGTAAAGGTACACCGAGATGTTTACTCACTTCCGGTGCAAAAACACCAGCTGCATTAATTACTTTATTGGCTTTAAATACACGATCATGAGAATGTACTTTAAATCCTTTTGTTCTATGTTCCTCCATAAATGTTACGGGCGTTTTTTCGAAAAGCTCAAGATCATTCTTTTTCGCTGCGTGAATGAACGAAAATGTTAACATGTACGGGTTTACCGTCGAATCATTTGTGCATTCAATGCCGCCAACCAAATGATCAGCAAAATATTTGGAATCATTTTTCAAATCTTCTTTGGTTAATTTATTAAAAAATTGATATTCGCCATTTGCCCTGTTATGCTGATCGACCCAGTCATATGCCTGCTCCAATTCTTCTTCATTTGCACAAAGGAAAATACTTCCCGGATGCCTGTATTCAAATTTCATTTCTAATTCTTTTGATAAGCTTTTGATTAATGCCTGGCTCTTTATCGCCATATTGCTATCAAATCCCGGCTCTTTATCAATCAATAAAACATTGCCATCACATTTTGAGCTTGTACCAGAAGCAACTGTATCCCTTTCCAACATCCCTACTTTTAAACCTTTTTCAGAAGTAAAATAAGCAATGCTTGCACCGATAATACCTCCACCAATTATCAATACATCATAAGATGGCGTTGTCAAAATTGCTCCCTCCTTCCTTTATAAAATACTAAGAAAAAAACGTGCCAACTTCACCCATCGTAAAATAAATAAAATTTGAAATAATGTGTAAAGAAAAATATAATTATTATTATAAATTTAACACTAAAGGGGATTATACATATGTTAGAACATTCTATTATTGAAGAGCTGATTAATTTTTATAACCATTCTTTTACGATTATTGATAAACACGAAAAAGTCATTTACTGGAGCGACAGAGCTTCAGAAATATTTAACATGGAGAAAAGCGAGGTGATTGGAAAGGATATTAAAGAAATTTTCGCAGAAGACAAATTGGCGATTTTACAAACATTACGAAACAATGAAGTCATTGAGAAGAAGCAGCACATGGCTACGAAAAGTATTTATGTGAATCTCAAATCTGTTCCGATTATTATTGAAGGCAAAGTTGAAGGTGCCATTGTTTCAGAAATTGATGTGACAGAACAAAAACGCCAGGAGGAAGAAATCGAACAACTCAAAAATCAGGTAAGCTTCCTTACCGATAATGTCAAACAATTGAAGAATGAGGAACATTTTAAAAATATTATTTTTAAAAGCTCGATCATGGAAAATTTAAAAAACCAGATAAAACGGGCTGCAAAGACAAATGCCAATATTTTAATTACTGGAGAAACTGGTGTAGGTAAAGAACTATTTGCACAATCTATTCATAACAGCAGTGAAACTTCCGGTGAATTTATTCCTATTAACTGTGGTGCAATTCCGAAGCATTTATTTGAGGCAGAATTATTTGGTTACGAAAAAGGAGCTTTTACAGGAGCAAATAAAGAAGGAAACAAGGGGAAGCTCGAACTTGCCAAAGACGGCACACTTTTTCTTGATGAAATCGGGGATATGCCGTTGGACATGCAAGTGAAATTTCTGCGGGTATTACAAGAAAGAAAATACTTCAGATTAGGCGGTAAAAAAGAAGTTTCCACCCATTTCCGGTTGGTTTCAGCTACAAACAAATCAATTTCTGAGTTACTGAATTCTGATGATTTCCGTTCCGATTTGCTGTACCGGATTAATGTCCTTAATATCCACATACCTCCTTTAAGAGAACGGCCGGATGACATTGAATCCTTATTCTATTATTATCTTTATCACTTATCGAAGAAATACCAGACAGAGCTCCGTTATGCAGATCATTCACTTTTAAACAACCTAAGAAGCTATCACTGGCCTGGAAATGTTAGAGAATTAATCAATGTTGCTGAACGATTAGTTATTTTTTCTAATGAGGATCAATTAAATAATAATATCTTTGACCAGTATTTGGTGGAAGTAGGGCAGTCAGATAAGACCCTGTCTGTACCAAATCTATCAGAGAATTTAAATCTGAAAGACTATATCCATAAGGTGGAAGCAGAATATATTAAATATATCGTCGATCAAAATGATCATAACATTGAAAAATCCAGTCATGATCTCGGTATCAGCAGACCTACGTTATATTCAAAAATGCGTAAATTCCAATTCTAAATTGGCACACTTTTTTCTTGTTTATAAACAAATATCCTTTGAGGTGATTCGAATGAAAAAACAAGATGATTTTATAGTATGTCGCTGTGAAAATATATACTACTCCGAAATGCTTGAAATATTAGAGAAAGGAGCAGCAAACTCGAGAGAATTAAAACTGAAATCCCGAGCTGGTATGGGCTTTTGTAACTCCAGGACATGCGGACATTTTTTAGATCAGCTGACTCAGGATAAAAATACACAGACTCCTTCTTATATCAACCTGAAATCCCAGTCTCCTATTCGGACTGTTTCGTTTGAGGAAATTTCAGGGGGTGTGGAATCGTGACAGGAAGAATTACAGATCATAAAATCTTAGAAAAAAAAGAGCAGACACTAATTCCTTTTCAATGGAACGGTCAAACGTATTATGGAGCTGAGGGGGAAAGTATCACAGCAGCGCTTCTCGCTAATAATATCAGAACGCTCAGATACCATGAAAAAGATGGCAAACCACGGGGACTGTACTGTAATATCGGACACTGCTCCGAATGCAGGGTAATTGTGGAAGGGAAACGTAATCAACGGGCCTGCCTCACTCCAATCCATAAAGATATGGTGATTGAACAGCAGAAGGAATTGCCTCACCTGGTCAAAGGAGGGCATTCCCATGAATCACTTTGATACTATTATTATCGGTGCCGGCCCTGCCGGATTAACGGCTGCCCAAGTCCTGCAAGAAAAGCAAAATGTACTCCTTATCGATGAATATTATCATTATGGCGGCAGATTGCTTGGGCAGCTATATGAGGAAACAAAAGGAGAATGGTGGAATGGAATGGAAGTTGCCCGGAAACTTTATAATGAAGTCTCTGAAAAGGTGAACTTTAAGCTTGGAACATCAGTGTATAACGTAGAACATAGTAATCAAGGCTTCGATATCTATACAACGTCCGGCCATTTCCAATCAGAGCACCTGATTGTTGCGACCGGCGGAAAAGAAAAATCGACTCCGCTTCCAGGCTGGGATTTGCCAGGAGTAATGACGGTAGGTGCTGCTCAGGTGCTGACAAACTTCCAGCGTGTGAAACCGGGAAATAAGGGAGTTATTATCGGTATTAATCCATTGTCCATGGTCATCGCGCTAGAGCTTGGTTACGCATATGTTGATGTTGCTAAAATTTGTCTTCCTCCAGTTAATCTAATCAACAAAGCAACACCAAAGGAAGCATTGGAAACGCTGATATCTTTAGGAAATTCTGCTCCATCTACATTCTTTTCAACAGGTTCAAAAATAGCTGGAAAAGTGACTCCACTCCAGCAGCTGGCATTACAATTTTTCCCTAAAAAAGGAGTCCATGCGCTTGGATTACCTATCTCCATCAAAGAAAGGGTAATAAGAATAAACGGGCAGCATGAAGTGGAATCCGTAACCATTCAAAAAACGAATGCCTCGGGTGTGCTTATAGAGGGGACAGAAAAAGAAATAGCATGTGATTTTGTATGCATCTCTGACGGTTTATCGCCAGTCAATGAAGTAACATCCTTATTGAATCTGAAACATATTTATATGGAGTCGTTAGGCGGATATGTACCTCTGCATAACGAAACGATGGAAACAGAAATAGAGAATTTGTATGTTGCCGGTAATATTACTGGCATTGAGAATGCTAAAATTGCCATGCTGCAGGGAAAAATGGCTGCAAATCAGATTATAAAAGACACTATTTCATCTAAAAAAACATTGGAAGCCATAACATACGAAAGGCAGCATGCAAAAGTAACCTTCCATAAAGATTTGCACCAAGGGAGAAAAAACTTACAGCGCTTGTGGACACAATATGTATAAAAAACGCTCTTCTCAAAATTTGAGAAGAGCGTTTTTTCATTTAGTGGATGAGACGAGAAGCAGCTTCGTCGTCTCATCTGTAGCATTATACCAATGATGTGCCATACTAGAATCTATATGGATAGACTCATTGCTATACAGCGTTTCTTTGACACCTTCAATTTCAACTTCTAACTGGCCGGATAATACATATACAAATTCTTGTCCGCTATGCGTATAAGGGATTTGTTGATATTCCCCTGCTTCCAAGTCAATCCGTGCAGGAATGAAATCCGGATGTTTCATTTTTCCAACTAAGCTTTTATAGGAAAAGTTACCAGTATTTTTATACGAGGTTTTCTCTTTTTTTACAAAGCTGGAATCTCCATTATCGAAAAAGAAATTCACATTGACATCTAATGCCTCACAGATTTTTTTAAGGGATGTAAATGTAAGTGTTCGCAGTCCCCTTTCTATCTGGGATAAAAAGCTCACAGACAGACCACTTCGGTCACTCAATTGTTGTAAGGTCAGCTGCCTGCTCTTACGTACTTTTTTTAGTTCACTGCCTAATAACTCATCCATCCACGTCACCTCTTAGTTATTATTGCTTCATATTAACAAAGATACTTTTCACTTCTACATAGTTGGAGATGCCGTAATCTCCACCCATCTCTCGGCCTATACCGGAATGTTTGTAACCGCCAAACGGCATGGTTTCCAATTCAAGACCAAAATCATTCACCCAGACAGTTCCTGATTCTAACTTAGAAGCAATATAATGCCCTTTTTTAATATTTTCCGTCCATACACTTGCAGCTAAACCATACTCACTATCATTAGCCCGCTGGATCACTTCTTCCACTTCATCGAAGACAAATACTGACATAACAGGGCCAAATATTTCTTCTCTTGCAATCGACATATGATCTTTTACGTCCGCAAAGATAGTCGGTTCTACAAAATATCCTTGATCCCCTGTACGCTTACCGCCAGTAATAAGCCGCGCACCTTCTTCCTTTCCTTTTTCAATATACCCTAAAACAGTATTCATTTGTTTTTCAGATACAAGCGGCCCCATATCCGTAGCACTGTCTAACCCAGGGCCAACGACCGTTTCTTCAGCTTTTTTCTTGAGCTTATCCAGTACTTCATCATACAAACTTCGATGCACAAAAATACGGGTAGTTGCACTGCAATTTTGACCGTGATTATACATCGTACCATCAAAAACACCATCTAATGTTGTTTCTAAATCAGCATCCTCTAAAACAATAGCTGGAGATTTCCCTCCAAGTTCTAAAGTGACCGCCTTCACATCATCTGCTGCTTTTCTCATAATTTCCTTACCAGTTTCTGTGGAGCCGGTGAACGCAACTTTGTTCACTTGAGGATGTGTTACCAAAGCATTTCCAACAACACTCCCCGGCCCGGAAACAATATTGACTACACCATCCGGAAAACCAGCTTCTTTAAATAACTTCGCTGCATATAAAATGGATAATGGTGTATCTTCTGCAGGTTTTAAAACAACCGTACACCCTGCTGCAAGTGCTGAACCCAGCTTCCAAGCAGCCATTAGCAAAGGATAGTTCCATGGAATAATCTGCGCTACTACACCAACAGGCTCGTGAACTGTATACGTAGCATATTCCGGTGAAACGTTTGTTGTCTTTCCAAAGATTTTTGTTGCCCAACCTGCATAATATCTAAAATGCTCAATCGTCCCTTCTATATCATCTTCCAAAGCTTGCTGATAAGGCTTGCCGTTATCAAGAGACTCTAATTGGGCAAGTTCTTCTTTATGCTCCTCTAATAAGTCTGCAAATTTATAAATTATACGGGAACGCTCGGCAGCCTCCATCTTGGTCCATTGCCCTTCATCAAAAGCTTTACGAGCTGCTTGAACAGCCAAATCAAGATCGGATTCATCTGCTTGGCTTACTTTTGCAATCACTTCCTCCGTTGCCGGGTTCAAAACGTCAAATGTTTGACCGTTCTGTGCTGTAACATATTGACCATTAATATAGAACCCATTCACCTCTTCTAAAAACGCTTTCACTTTTGGTTTCAACGTATCTAGTGACATACACAAACATCTCCCTTAATATAGATTTATTTAACCTCAAAATATAGCAATCTCCAGATTAAATATTCTGTTAATTAACAGGATAGTCTATGAATACATAAAAAGCAATCATTTTTTCACTCACCGTGAAAAAATGATTGCGCTTTTACCTATTATGCAGATAAATACCATACATTATTTTATAAAATTTCAGGCTCTCCATTTTATTTCAAACCAAACAAAAGGTGACTCAAAAGGAATTTAACAAGAATTATTCTGTGTCCTTTTCAAAATATCAAAATCAAAATAATTATATCCTCTATAAAACCGAATTAATTTTCAAAATACTAACATAATGCTATAGTAAAAAATAGATTGTGTCATTACAATATCATAACTTTGATAAATTTTACCTCTATGGGAATTTACGATACCTTTTTTCAAATATCCCAATGGATTATTTGATCATAAACACATGCAATATAATATAACAAAAATGGAGGTTTAAAAGATGATTATTGACTATCAAACAAGATTACAAACTTTACTGGAACACTTAAACGAAAAGAACATTGATATCGCTTTGATCACTTCACCAGCAAATGTTTTCTATTTCACTGGGTTCAATTCCGATCCGCATGAACGTTTTATGGCATTAATTATTGATTGCCGCAACAACAAATTCACTTTGTTTGTTCCCGCATTAGACAAAGAGATAGCTGGTGCAGAATCCTTTGTGAAAAATATCATTCCAATTTCTGATGAAGAGAGTCCCTTTTCCAAACTTAAAAGCAAGCTCAGTTCAAATGTGAAATGTATTGGTTTAGAGATGAAAGTGGTCAGCATGTTTCAACATAATCAATTACAAGCTGCCTTCACAGATGCTTCGTATATTGATATTCAATCCGATATCAATAAGCAACGACTTATAAAATCAAGAAACGAAATTATATATTTACAACAAGCTGTTGATATTATTGAGAAAGTACTATCTGAAGGGATTAAAAAAGTGCACGTCGGCATGACAGAATTAGAACTAGCCGCAGAACTAGAGTATTTAATGAAGAGTTTTGGTGCAGTTGGTCCATCTTTTCCAACAATTGTTCTAGCCGGTGAAAGGGCCGCATTACCCCACGGGACTCCTGGTGAACGTGAATTTAAAAAGGGGGATTTCTTATTAATTGATTTTGGTGTCTTAACAAAAGCGGGATATTGTTCAGATATTACCAGGACTTTTATTATTGAAGAGGCTTCAGACAAACAGAAAGACATCTATAACATTGTTCTCCAATCTAATCAGGCCGGTGTAAATGCTGTAAAAAGTGGAGTCCCATTAAAAACATTTGATATGGAAGCAAGGGATGTCATAAAAGAAAATGGTTATGGAGACTATTTTAACAATCGTGTAGGGCACGGCCTTGGTATCGAATTACATGAAGAACCATCTATCCATGAAAATAATAATCAAATAGCAGCAAATGGCTTACTATTTACAATCGAGCCTGGAATATACATACCTGATTATGGTGGAGTTCGTATTGAAGATGAAGTTTATATAAATGAGGTTGGTGACGCTGAATTATTAACTTCGTTTCCTAGAGAGCTTCAGGTACTATAGAGTAAATAACCTTCTGTACAAATAAATATAAGAAACCCAAATAAAATAAACAAGCAGGCTATAAAGACGAAAATCCTATATTAATGCTAAAACCATTATTAATATAGGATTTTATATTGTAATTGGCATTACATGTCTTATGCTTTAAAAGCATTATTAATTTACTTAACGTCTGCTTCCAATTCATAATCATTTGCTGCTGTACCAGTAAATTGATCTGGTGCTATCTTTGCTTTTATTTTCATCGCTGCATAGTATACAACACCGGAAGCAATTAATGATTGAACTGCAGGAAGTCCAAAAGTTACAACATATTGTGTTACATAACCCAGCGCCGTACCAGCCGCTAAGGCAATTGTTGCCATCCAGTTCCATCCGCTATTGTCCTGCCATGTACGTTTTCTAATGAGGAAAAAATCGACCATCATAATGCCCGCTACGGCTGGATAAATCAATGCTGTTAAATATAAAAAATCCATAAAGTAATCTAGTATTCCTGCTAATGCTACAATAATAGCAATAAAAGTTCCAGCTAATGTTAGCAGCGCTCTTCCTTTATTTGAATTGACATTTAACATATTAGATAACGCCAACCCCATGCTGTAATTGTTTACTAGTTGACTCGTCCATGTTGCAAACCATAATATAAAAAATCCCCAAACCGGAAAACCTAAATTCATCATTACATTAACGATGTCAGCATCCCCTACACCTACAGACATAACAGCTCCAACAATAAATAAAGGAAAACCTACTAGAACAATACCTGCTGGAATTAGTACATTGTCTTTAATAGTTGGTTTTGCATATCTGGTATAATCTGAAGCAATAACCCACTGGGATACATTAGCACCAATAATAAGACTGATTGCTGCTAAAATTCCCATGGATGGTTCCGGGCTCCAATTCGCAATTGTTTCCCACCCAGTATTTTTTAATGCAAAATAAATACCTCCCCCAATTAGAAGTAAACCAGCCGGAACTGCAATGTAATCGGTCCACTTCATTGAGTTATAACCGATAATGGAAGGGATTGCAAAAAGTAATCCTGCTACTACAGTTATTATTGCCCACAATCCCCATTGTTGGGTATAATCTATTCCTAACATTACAGAAATTGCATTTCCAGCAACCGAAGTTTGTACAGCCCACCAGCCAAGCGAAACAACAAAAATAGTCAACCCAACGATAAAACGTGCTTGCATAGCTCCAAAACTAGTACGAGCAATCACAGATGAAGAGCGGCCAGTCTTCGCACCCATATAACCTTGCAATGTATTACCAATCCATTGGATACCGAACAAAGCAATGATTAAGAGCAAAAAGATTTTACCAAGACCAAAACTCCCCGCTAATGTTGCCCCGACCATTAGTACAGGTATCGTAAACTCTAGTCCTCCAAAAATCATCGCGGGGGTAATCCAATGTTGTCGCTGGTTATTTGGAACTGGCTGAAGTGCTTCATCTTTTTCAATACTTTTTTCGTTTTTCCCACTCATACTTATACACACTTCCTTCATAATTTAGGATTCTTTACATTGATTTTGAATGGCATTACCGCTGTTATATTTAAAATATTCAGATAAATAAAAATGTAGTGGTAGCAGAAATTATTCTTTTCTACTACCTTTTTTCATTTACTTTTCCTTCACAAGTGCCCACACTATTTCGCATGGTTCTTTACCTGAATTAATAGCCCAGTGTTCTTCTCCAGCAGGAATTAAAGTGGCATTAGAATCAGAAACTGCGAAGGGGATACCTCCACATTCACCTTCGATTTCACCTTTAATAATAATGGAATATTCGTTTTCCTCGTGTAATGATAAACCTTCTTTGGGAACTCTTTCACCAGGAGAAATTGTTACTGTTCCAAATTTAACCTCTATATTATCCGTTTTTTCTTCAAACAATGTTAATAAACCTGTTTCATCAAAACCGCGTTCTTTTACTTTCATATCCATTGTCCTCCTCATTAAGTTATTTTCTGACATCTAGCTCTTGATAATTAAATGTAGCTGGATCAATCTCAACACCAAATAAATCTTTTGCTTCTTCCGTTGTGTAATATTCATTTTTCACATCTTTCACAACTTGTTCTGCTGGTCTATTTAATGGATTCCCATAACCGCCACCAGTTGCAGTCATTAATTTTAAAACATCATTTTTTTGTAATGCATAACGTGGATAAACACCATAAGGACCATCAACTTTTCCACTTGCTTTATGAATATAAAATTCATTCACAGATCCTTCAAAACCGCCATTTGTACCCCATAAGCGGTATTGATTTCTACCATAGGTGATAGTAGCAGCTTGTTCATCTGTTAATGCTCGATATGATCTAATTACTCCTTTACCGCCAATATACTCACCTGCTCCCGTACCATCTATTCGTAAACTATATTCGTCAAGCATTACACCATATCGTGTTTCTGCTACTTCAACAGGAACATTGTATGTCTCTCCATCTAAAATACAAAATTGTCCACTTGCTCCATCTTGTCCATCAGCTCCGCCCCATCCACCAACAGAAGGTTCCACAATAAGAAACGGTTCGTTCGTATCTTGATGCAAACCAGATAATGTAACCGAACAAACAGATAACAGATGGGCAGCAGCGAGTCTATGAGGTATATGTGGCGCCAAAGCTTTCCAAATTAAATCTGCACATCCTAACATTGTTTCAAAGTAATTCGATGTTGGAGCAGGTCTTTCAGCTGACATAATTGATCTTTCATCCACTATTATTTCTAATGGTCTAAATACACCATCATTAACATTTTGATCTGGATTGGTTATTGCAAGGAAAATAGTTCGAACCGCAGATGCAAGACCAGTGAAAGAACAATTTACAGGTCCAGGAACTTGGGAACTGCTTCCTCTAAAATCACATGTGAATTTATCATCATCAATTGTAACTTCCACTTGTATAGGAAACGGCCCATTTCCAAGTCCGTCCGTTTCAACATAGCCATCTGCTGTAAACGTACCTTTTGGTAATTTTGTAAGTTCTTGCTTTGATATCGTTTCCCCATGATCCAACTGGTCATTTATAGCTGCAAGTATCATCTCTTTCCCATGTTTTTCACAAATTTCCTTTACTCTTCTTTCACCTGTTTTAAGTGCAGCTACTTGCGCCCACATATCACCAAGAGATAAATCAGGAAAACGGACGTTTGCACGGATAATTTCAACAAGTCCCTCATTTAATTTTCCAGCGTCATATAACTTAACAGAAGGAAATTGCAAACCTTCTTGAAAAATATCTCTTGAATCATTCGTAAATGAACCAGGGTCTTTTCCGCCTACCTCTGTCCAATGGGCTTTGTTTGCAGAAAATGCAATTAACTCATCTTCGTAAAAAATAGGCATTACTAATCCAACATCTGATAAGTGAGAACCTCCCCCACCATATGGATCATTAATGATAATGATATCGCCTGGGTTAAGTTCATCTTTTTCACCGTATTTTTTAATTGTTTGCTTAACCATAAATGAAAGCATTCCAATAAAACCTGTAACTCCATTACCTTGTGTCAATAATTGTCCCTTCGCATCTGTAAGTCCACTGGCATAGTCCAATACCTCATATATAATCGGACTCATTGATGTTTTTGCTAAAGCAATAAACATTTCATCTCCAGTAGCAAGTAGCGAATCCTTTACAATTTCCAATGTAAATGGATCAATTTTTGTTTCATTTATCTCCATTTATTCCGCCCCCGTTTCGATTATTAAGTTCCCATAATCATCTACCATAAGTGTTTGCCCTTTATAGATTACTGTAACTGCTGCTTTTTCTTCGACAATTACCGGACCTTGAACTATTGTGTTCACAGGTAACCATTCACGTTGATATACACCCGTTTGGACCCATCCCTTAGGATTTTCAAAATACACATTTCTTGTTTCAATTTTTGCATCTTCTAATGTTGTATTTCTATCTATCTTTTGAATGACAGGCTTTTCAACTTTTCCAAATGCTGTTACATGTATATTGACAATTTCTGTTCCAGAGTCGTCAAGTCTGAATGTATAGTTTTGTTCATGTAGCTGATGGAATTTTTCAACAATTACTTCTACATCCTTTTCTGACCAATCTCCATTTGGAACAGGAACCTTCACTGTATGTTCTTGACCCAGATAACGCATATCTGCAAACCGATTAAATACGACATCTTCCTTTAAAATACCTTCATTTTCAAACTGTTGATAAGCTTCACTTTCAATCTCATTCCATTCCGCCATCATTTCATTCAGTTCTAAATCTTCTATTCTTTTTATATATGTTTTGATATAATCATGACGCAAATCACTCATTAACATTCCCCATGCAGAAAATACAGGTGATGCTATTGGAATAACAACTTTTTTGACCCCTAATTCCTTCGCTAAAGCTGGGGCATGCATTGATCCGCCCCCTCCAAAAGCAACTAATGTGAAGTCTTGCGGATTGTGACCTTTTCTAATTGATATTAACTTTAAAGCATTCAACATATTGGAATTTGCGATTCGAATAATGCCAAGTGCTGCCTCTTCTGCAGTCATATCAAAGTGATTTGCGATTTTTTCTTCGATAACTTCTTTTACAAGATTTAAATTGACATCATAATCGAAGTTCTTAGCTGATAGTCTGCCTGTTAAAAGATTAGCATCTGTGGTAGTTGGTTCTGTCCCGCCTTGTCCATATGATACCGGTCCCGGTACAGCTCCAGCAGATTCAGGGCCAACCTTTAAAGAACCAGCTTCATCCAGCCAGGCAATGGACCCGCCTCCATTACCAATCTCCACTATATCAACTACCGGTGTTTTAATTGGATATCCTGCATTTCGATCATTTCGTTCGATATAGTAATCCGTAGAAACTTTTACTTCTCCTTTCTCAATTAGCGAACATTTTGCAGTTGTTCCACCTATATCAAATCCAATAATATTTTTCTCCCCAATTAATTCACCCAGTACTGCAGCACCATATATACCTGCTACAGGACCTGATTCAACCATGTTAATCGGAACTTTTTTCGCCTCTTCAAATGTGGTAGTACCACCATTTGACTGCATAATAAAATTTTGATTGCTTGAATTAAAATCTATCAATTTATTATTTAATTTATTTACATACGTAGCTGCAATAGGTTGTACATATGCATTTAACGCCACCGTATTTGTACGTTCATATTCACGCCATTCTTGTGTAACATCAAATGAAGCAGAGACTGCAACTTCTGGCCAAAGCTCTTTAATTAATCGTACTGTTTCCTTTTCATGAACTGGATTTACATAAGAATGCAAATATACTATTGCTATTGCTTCCACCTTTTCTTGCTTAAAATATTCTATAACTTCTTTTACTTGCTCTTTATCAAGCGGTGTAAGAACTTCTCCTTTATAATTTAACCGTTCATTGACTTCCTTTCTTAAGTAACGTTCTATAAAAGGTGTCGGTTTCTGATAACGGATATTAAACAGATCAGGGCGGTTACCACGAGCGATTTCTAGAATATCCCTGAATCCTTTTGTCGTAATTAAACCAGTCTTTGCACCTTTCCTTTCTGTCAGTGTATTAATTATTACAGTTGTACCGTGAATAAAAGTGGAAATTGCTTCTTTATCTATGTTACTTCTATCAAGTACATCTAGGACTCCATTTTCAAAATTTGGCGGAGTTGTATGACTTTTAGCAACTTCCACTTTTCCACTGTCATCAACATAAACCAAATCTGTAAATGTTCCTCCAATATCTGTTGCAACTCTCATTTTTTTCACCCTTCTCTAAATATATTTAAAATTCTTAAAAAATAACCGGAGTTAATACACTTATTAAAACTGTTTCTTCATTTGCAGGATTCTTCCACTGGTGTACTTTTTCTGAAGGAAAATGAATCGAATCACCCTTTTTTAAGATATATTCTTTATCTTCAATCCTAAATATCACAATGCCTTTTAATACATAATAAAACTCTTCTCCCGGATGACTATACCTTTCAACAAATATTTCGTTTGGAGGTATTGTAACCATCATTGGTTCCATTCTGCGATCTGAGAACTCTCCAGCCAGGCGAACGTGAGTAACATCGGAACCTTCTAGCTTAAATGGTCTTTGTTCTTCTTTATGTAATGCATAATTATGTTGCTCTATTTCCTCAAAAAAATAAGAAATATTAATCCTAAATGCATCTGATATTTTTTTTAAAGAAGTTATAGCAAGAGATGATGATCCCCTCTCTATTTGTGATAGGAAGCTTACGGAAAGTTCTGTTTTTTCACTCAGGTCTTTTAATGTCATTTCATTTTCTAATCTTAGATTCTTTATTTTTTTATGAATATTTTCCATTTAATTCTCCATTTTTCACAATTTAATTACAGTGACAACGGATTTTTTTCACCTCCACTTGATTTTTTATTATACTAACATAAAAAATATATAATTAAAAGAAAAATTAATTTATTTTTTCAATTACAATATTTCTGAATCTTACTTCATGAAGATAAACTTAGTGAATAAATTATTTTAATAACTTTTATAATTTTTATCACACAAAAGATATCCCTACCTTTTTCTATCAAAATAATTTTTCAACGTCTACAATTAATGGTATAGTTATGAAAGGGATTGTAAAATAAGGTACGGTCCTTAAAATGTTTTTTCAAGCTTAACAACTCAAAGAAATCGAAATAGATATACACTCCTATTTTCGCAGCGAATATAGATATACAATTAATGACACTCAAAAGGAGAAACCAAGTGGAAAAAACAGTAGAATCCGGAATATCCAGTGCAATCGGAAAACTTTTTCGAGATAATTTCGGAAAGGGACCCGAAGCTATTTTTGTATCTATAGCAAAACCATACATTACAATCTATTTAAGAAACTTTTTAGCTCCGATGGAAAAAATTCTGCTGAAGCAGGAAAATGAATTGAAGTTTCAGGAGACCCGTGATTTATTAATGAAAGAACTGACTCCGGAGATACAATCGATTATCTCCTCGCAGGCCGGCGTAAAAGTGGACAAGATCTACTATGACTGGTCGGTAGAAAATAGCAGCGGAATTCTTTTTACCGAGCTGGATTCCAATCTGGATGAGACAATAGAAGATTATCTTGATTATCCAGCCAAAGAACAAGTACACGAGGAAATCAGCCGTTTTACTCAAAAAGCACAAAAATCTCCGAAACAGCTTACGTCTAGTATGCTTAATTCCCGGACTTTAATCTCAAGACGCGAGGATATCCTTGTGCTAATTGAAAAAGAGCTGATTCAATCGGGCTTTGAAAACCAGCTTAGGCTGTCCAAACGAAAGCTGGAAAAGAGTTTAATTGATAAACAATTCTTAGAATCTGTACTCCATCAGGAAATACAAGATTTATTTGTAGATTGGGATTTTGACAATGATACAGGGTTTGTTATATTTATACTTAAACCCAAAAAATAATATGGTGGAAATGTCTAGACAATAGCGCTAAGGCATGAGCCGAAAAGGATGTTTATTCCTTTTCGGCTTTTTTTATTAAATAAAAGGAAAGCAGGTTAATAAATAAGAACGCAAACAGAAAGACTGTTTTATTTAATATATTGATTGATTTAGATATCCATCTCCAGAAGCTTCCTACTGTGCTGAATCTGAAGCAATGCATCTTAAAACTTTATCAGAAACTGGGGGAAACGACTATGAAAACATCTTATGTAAACATCCATAAGGAATTGGATATCGTTCATGCAAGGCAGATTGGCAGGGATATAGCAAAGCAGATTGGCTTTGGTACAGTGGATCAGGCACGTATCACCACTGCCATATCCGAATTAGCCCGCAACATCTATTTATATGCAGAAAAAGGGGGAATTTCTTTTGAGGTCATCGATACTCTTGGGCGTAAAGGTATTATTATGACTGCAATCGACTCCGGCCCAGGAATAAATGATATTCGATTGGTACTCCAGGATGGCTATACCACTTCAGGAGGACTGGGGGCTGGTCTCCCTGGCGTGAAGCGTTTGATGGATGAATTTGAAATCCAATCAGACATTGGACAAGGAACAACAATTAAGGTGGCCAAATGGATTTAATTAGCAGCATGTCGGCAACTGGAACAATTCCGGCATATTCCCAAAGAGAATTTCATAAATTTTTGCTTGTAACACTGATCTTTTCTACGTTTGTTTCATCGTTGCTGTATTCAGGTTTTGATTCATTGCTTTTACATAAGTAAGAGAATACAATCCTCAAAGAAATCTTATTCATCTTTAACTCCAGCCGCTTTGAAAGTTAATTACAATTCAGCCTCTAAACCCGTCTTATCTTACCCAAACAAATTTTTTATTTATCTAAAAAGCATCTCTTCAGATAAAATATCCAAAGAGATGCTCGATAGATTTAAAATAATTCAGCGATTTTTTATCATCCCTTTATTCCGGCCACGGGGAATGTATAATACAGCTGCAGAAATTCTTATTACGGTATTCCGGCCGAAAATGCTGGACGACATCTTCTTTCATATTACCAAAAGTTGTTTCCGGCTTATGCTTAAATCCTTCATAAAATGCCGGGATAATTTTCTTTTTAAAATTATTCCGAGGGAAAGCCTGTATAACTTCTTCACGCAAATCAGCCGGGAACTCTTCAAATCCGTCTCCCATCACATCTAAACCAACACCAGAGAAAAGAAGGGCTACTTCCGATTCCTTGTGTTCGGCAACTCCAGGAGTTGTGTGTAGAGCAATCGCATCCCATACAAGCTGAATAGATTCTTTTGGAATTTGATACTGCTGTAAAAAGCTTCTGGCTGCATTAGCCCCGTCTACTTCAAAACGCAAATCGGGACTGCTGTACGCTTTGGTCAATCCTAAGTCATGGAATAATGCACTGACATACAGCAACTCTAAATCATAATTCAACTTTGCCTGTTTACCGTTTACCGCTCCAAAAAAGAAGACACGATTGGAATGGTTCCACAGCAAGTCATTTCCATATTCCCTTAGAATATCTGCCGCATCCTTTGCCAATCGCGTATCTGGAACTTTGATACCTGCTACTTCTTGAATCATCATTCAAACTCCCCTTTACGATTTATTTTCATCTTGGCTCCATTGTAAAAGGATTATTTCCATATAGCAATGCAATTATTTCTATGATAATCATAGAAATCATCTATGATAAAGTATTTTGTAAAGTAGTCATTTCCTTTTCTTCTGTATGGAATTGCAGCTTTACAATTTCCTGCATTAATAACTCCAAATACTTACGAGCAGGCAGGGTAGTTCACAAAACAATTCTTTTTCATTGCTAAATATACTGCTCTTGTCAAAGTTGGCTTTTCGATATGTTGGAAAAACAAATCTTCTGTATCATAAAATTCATATAACGTACGTGATACAACACTATGACCAACCCCATTGCGCACTAGATTTAAGATAGCTTCAATACTGGAGGTTTCAACAGCAGGATCCAATTGTCTCCCAACTTCTTCGCTCGTTCTATCAAGTATTTTTCTGCATTGATGCTTATTAGGAAATAATACAATTGGGCTGTCAAAAATAGCTGAAAAAGGAATCTTCTTTCTTCCATCATGCTGGTTACTGATTAAATAAAAAGCTTCTTCATACAGCTTGGTTACTTGCAATTTATCCTGTTGATGGAAATGAAAACCAATCCCAAAATCCGCTTGATTTTCCAAAACAGCTTTTTCTAACTCATCTGTAGTCTGAATAACTACCTTAATGTTCGGATACAAGCGATTAAAATGAATACATAAGGTAGATACCAAGTCGGTGATTTCTCCAGGCAATACAGCTATCTTCAGCTCTCCTATCTCCGCTTTTGTAAATGCAGTATTTTGAGAGGTCATGCTTTGCAGCGAGCCTTGAACATTTAATGCCTCCTTCTGTACAATTTCTCCCGCCTTTGTCAGCTCAATTTTCTTGCCAACACGGTTGAAAAGAGGGTAGCCAACCTCTTGTTCCAATATTTTGATTTGATGACTTAAAGTAGGCTGTGATATTCCTAATTTTTCAGCTGCTTTAGTAAAATGCAGCTCTTTGCAAACCATTAAAAAGTATTCTAAATGTCGTAATTCGATTATAGTTCAGTCCTTTCAGTTGAAATAGCCTTTTCATTTCTATCTTAAATCAAATTCATTATGAAGTTAATTTTTTGAGGTAAATTTAGAAGGAATACTGCAGAAAGTCCATTAGCCTGGTGTAGTATACTTTCGGATGAATTCATTTACCATATCTTGAACTACCCCCACTTACCAATCTTCAAGGTTGCTTGAAGTGGGAGATTCCTAAGAACACCAACCTACCGGTCAGTTATGGATTAGGCTATCCCCGCAGTCCCTGCGGTTAATCGTAATGCTTCTTTACGAAGATTCCTGCTTGCGTTAATATCTCTTTGGTGATGGCATTGACAGATATCACACGTCCATGCACGCAAAGCAAGATTTTTAACGTCTTTGTTTTGGTGTCCACAATGAGAACATAACTGACTGGATGGATAGCTTTTCGAAACTACAACAACCTGCTTTCCATACCAAGCCGCTTTATATTCCAGCATCGTTCGGAACGTTGACCAGGATACATCGCTAATAGCTTTTGCAAGATTATGATTTTTCAACATGTTTATCACAGACAAATCTTCTATTCCGATGATATCGTGGTTTTTGATTATCTCGGTGGAGATTTTATCTAACATGTCTTTTCTTTTATTAGCAGCCGATTGTCTTATGGATGAAGGTGATTTGTTTTTTGTTCGGATAGATACGAAAACGAAATGCTTTTTTTACTTTCATGGCTTCTTACCTCCTCCTGTCTATTATATCAGAAGAAGGATGTTTTTGGAACGTTTGTTCGATTCGATGTTGAACAATTGAGACACTCCAAAGCAATCTTTTGTACATGGGAGATTCATCTCCCCCTTACCTCTGCGCGCTTGAAGAGAGAGTTTTCTCTCCTTTTTTTGATAAATTAATGGTAAGATATTTTAAATTTAACTCTGAAGGGAGAAAATAAAATGGAAAGAAACAGCCAGATCATCTGTGAAAAAAGAACCTATTCAAAAGAATTTCATTCGCATCAGCATGCCTTCGGACAGTTTCTTTTCTCTTTACAAGGCTCCCTGGATATCCAAACAAATCAACAGGAACTTCATCTGAAAGCGGATTGCGGATTCTATCTGCCGCCAAACTTCCAGCATCATTACCGCTCTATTGACAGAAATGAATTTCTAATATTGGATATACCGCTGCGATATTTGCCCAGTGATACGGAAAGTATGCATATCAAACTGGATAAACAATGGAATGCAATCCGGTATTTACTATTGGAAGAGGCGGACGCAAAGGACAATATCTCTGCCTTAACCGATTTGACCCGCTATGTAACCAAAAAACTGCAGACTTCCAATCCTCCTTCCATAGACTATATTCACAACCATTTTAAGGAGCCGATTCGATTGGAAACGCTGGCAAAAATAGAGCATTATCACCCTGTTTATTACTCGGAATGGTTTAAGAAAAGAACTGGCAAAAGCCCGCAAGCCTACATTTTAGACCTGCGTTTACAGGAGGCGGAGCATTTATTGCTTTCAACCAGATTGTCCATATCCCGAATTAGCGAGGAATTAGGCTTCGAGAATGCCTCTTCCTTTACAAGATGGTTTGCTAAACATAAAGGAATGGCGCCAAACAAATATAGATTTCTTTAAAGAAGGTAAAAAGTATATGAAACTCAGTATAGAAAAAAGAACAGTCTTTATCTATGATGGGTATATATTCTTTTATTTCGGAGTGAAATCGATGCAAGGAAAACTTTCTGCCTTTCTTATTCTTTTTGCTGCTGTACTTTGGGGAACAACTGGGACAGTACAGGCTTTTGCACCAGAAAATGCCCATCCTATTGCGATTGGGACGATTCGTTTAGCAGTAGGAGGACTCTTTTTATTATCACTTGTCCTTCTATTCGGCAAATTAGAACTAAAAAATTGGCCCATCAAAGCTACGGTGTTAGCTGCTTTAAGCATGGCTTTATATCAGCCGTTATTTTTTACCGCTGTCACCGTCACTGGCGTAGCTATCGGAACCGTTGTAGCCATCGGGAGCGCGCCAATTTTATCAGGGCTTCTGGAATGGATATTTTTTAAAGCTCGTCCGTCAAAAATTTGGTGGGTGTCTACTTTCCTCTCCATTTCCGGCTGTATCCTGTTATTTACCAACAGAGAATCCACGTATGTTGATCCAGTCGGTGTCGTGATGGCTTTAGGTGCAGGACTTACCTTTGCCAGCTACACCCTCGCAAGCAGAGATATGGTTCAAAAATTCTCTTCCTTAAACGTGGTTGCAATCATTTTTACAATAAGTGCGATTTTCTTAGCTCCATTCCTATTTATTTTTGATATGTCATGGGTGGCGAGCTTGCAGGGTATCGGCGTCAGTATTCAACTAGGTGTTGTAGCTACAGGCATAGCCTATTTTCTTTTCGCCAAAGGGTTGGCTAACGTTTCTTCTTCGACTGCGGTTACTCTTGCTTTAGCAGAGCCGTTAACAGCAGCATTATTAGGGGTATTTCTGTTAGGAGAGAGCTTAAATACGACTGCCTGGCTGGGTATCTTTCTTTTGATTATGGGGATTGCGATATTGATTGGTTCATCCAGAGCAGCTAACCGGAAGAATAAAACTGCCGTGAGAGCTACACTTTAAAAACGTAATGATTTCATTTATTTAATTTTTCATCATACAGCTGAATAAAGGGCAGCGAGATACTATTCTCATTGCCCTTTTTAAATTTACTTTTTACCCGTCGCAATAAATAATGAAGCGTCCTGATTCATGAAAATATTGCTTCCATGATGAAATGTATGCATTTCTGTATCTCGAAGACCTGCGTGATTCAATGCTTGATTTATTTCTGCTTCTGTGAAGCCATTATGCACTTTGGGATGCTGTATCTTTTCATTTTTATCAAAATCGGCAATAATAAGTATTCCATTTGGGTTTAGGCGCGTACTTAATTTTTGCAGAAGTGTTTCTATATCTGGCACATGCAGCAAAACCAACGATAGGATGATGATATCTGCATACACATCCAAGTTATCTTCTTCTGCTAAATTACATTCCATCGCTTTAAAATGCTTTAATTGCTGCTGTTCTATTTTAGCTTGCGCAACTTGAATCATTTCCTCCGAAGCATCCACAATCCATCCCTTCTCAAAGCGGTCAGCCAGTTGAAAAGCCACTAATCCCGTTCCACCGCCATAATCCAATATGGAGTGATATTGCTTCTCAGCTATGCTTTTCTTTATCTCATCGGCTATCACCGTTGCCAGCTCTATTCGTTCTTCTGTGTCATATTTTTTTGCCATTCGATTGAATACATTCTCTTCCAACTTATAGCCTCCTGCACATGGGTGTCTTTTATTTTCCCAAATGAAATCTCTTTGGCTTCTCAATATACCATAATCGCAGATATAAACAAGCCATATGCTGGTACAATCAAAACCTTCTAATCATGCATTACCGCTACAATCATCCCTAATTTGTGAAGAATCCGGCACATTTAAAAATCAAACAAACGATTGATTTATTATATCGGGAAGCTTTATATACAAGCCTTTTGCATCCATCTTATAATCATCACTGTTTGTTCCTTATCTGGTTTAATAGTCCATTCTATTCTCAGCGTCTTTCCAGATTTGAAATGGTTTATCGTACTTATCCGGGCGAACCTGCATCATCTCGATATCACGCTCTTCTACAGGAAGTGCAATTTGCTCATAAATAAAATGATCATCAAACCCTGCTTCTGCAGCTTCTGTTTTAGAAGCCGCATAATAAACCGCCTCTGGCCTGGCCCAATAAATGGCGCCAATACACATGGGACATGGCTCACAGCTGGTATAGATTTCACAATCCGTTAATTGGAAACTGCCCAGTTTCTGGCACGCTTCCCGAATCGCCTGCACCTCTGCATGAGCTGTGGGATCATTCGCTGCTGTGACTTGATTATTTCCCGTACTGATAATTTCTCCACCCTTTACAACAATCGCTCCAAATGGACCGCCGCCCGCAACTGCACTTTCCAGGGCAATTTCCACTGCCTTTTCCATCCATTTCTTATTACCCACAAGTAACCCTCCATTTTGTTCATAAATTGTCTCCATCCTACACATATTGAAAACGCATTCACCATTATAACATATCAGCTTTTACTCATCCTATCATGCCCGACCCCTTGATAAAAAAAACTGCTGTGTTATCATTGCCTCAGTATTGAAATAAAGGAGATATTACCCATGAATGTTCCAATCCTTTATGAGGATAATCATTTACTTTTTGTAGAAAAGCCTGTCAATGTGCCTGTACAGGAGGACCAGTCAAAGGATCAGGATTTGCTGAATTTCTTGAAGGAGGATATAAAAATACGTTATCAAAAACCAGGCAATGTTTACCTGGCGCTGGTTCATCGCCTGGACCGCCCTGCAGGAGGTGTCATGGTATTTTCGAAAACATCTAAAGCAGCCTCCCGTCTATCTGATGCCATTCGCCGGCAGGATGTAGAAAAGAAATATTTGGCAGTTGTGCGGGGAGTGCCTGATAAAAAGCAAGCTTTATTAGAAGATCATTTAGTCAAAGATAAACATGAAAACAAGGTATATACAACGCACGCAAATCATAAAGATGCCAAAAAAGCGAAGTTAGAGTATGAAGTAATTGGGAGCAAAAAAAATTTAAGCCTCCTTTCCATTAAACTGCACACCGGCAGACCGCATCAAATTCGTGTACAGCTCTCCTCCCGCAATTTGCCGCTTTACGGCGATCAAAAATACGGAGAAAAATGGAACCAGACTGGCGAACAGATTGCTTTATGGTCAGAAACACTTGCCGTAGAACATCCTACTAAAAAAGAAGAAATAAAAGTACAATCTCAGCCGCCAAATAAATTTCCATGGAATCTGTGGTGAATCGAAAGAAGCCTTTTTGTTCTCCCCAGCAGCAGATTTTTCCGTTAATTTCCTCTGCAACACCATCGCTGCACTCCAGAAAAAGAGCGTACATTGTTAAATTTTCCATTCATAGATACATTCATATTTCCGCATAATAAGCTTGAAATGCCTGAAGGAGGTATCTATAATGGGTGAAATCAGTCAGTTCAAGGGTGGAGAAAAGGCTCCCAATAACGGGATCTATATTGAAGTTGGTGAAACAGGCAGCAATGTAGAAGACCCGCAGCAGGTTTCGATGAAAGCTGGGGAAAAGTTTCCAGGAACGAAGAACAACGACCGTGTTTGGAAAAACAAACGCAGCCAGTCCCATCCAAGCCCGCGAAATAGCAGAAGTACGAATTAATTCAAAAAAGCAAAGGAGTTTCTAGTCTGGATTCCTTTGCTTTTTGTATATACAATCTCTTTTATTACGCCTTTTCCTATTCTGATTGCCTTCCGTATCTATGAAATAGCGCTTCTCCCACCAAGCCCAGTCCTATTCCTATCATGGTTCCCGCAGCAACATTTCCTGTAAATAAACCAACACCGATTCCCAAACACGTCAAACCTCCGATAATCATCCTATCCCTCCTCTATTCAAACTAAAAATAAACGCCTTATTTTATTACCCGTTCTTTTAATAAAAATTTAATAAATGATTTAGATTTCTTTAAGATATTACTCTTAGTATATGAATTGTAAGCGAAAAAAGTATGATAACAAAATAGAAAGGAGCTTATTTGATGACCATTCATAAAATAAATGATTATTTAGGTATACCGGTGCTTACTTTACTATTGCTTTCTCTGTTAGGCGTTCCCCGCGTCGTTTTACACGATTTATCCATGGTGGAGGAGGGAAGTTGGATTAACAGCATCTTGGTCTTTGCACCGATTATTATATGGATTCTGTTTATTGTTTTAAAAAAGGTGGAAAAACCCTTTTTATCTTTATTACTCATTGGGTTTTTCTACGGGATATTTTTAGCAATCGTTCACCAAATTCTTTGGACTACTGCTTTAGACACACCTATTCAATTTGGCGGTAACTTAAGTGACCTGCCACAGTCAGCAGTAAATATTATTGCTCGTACATTTGCATTCTTCAGCAGCGTCACAACCGGCATCGTAATAGGCGCAATCACAGGAGCAGCCGGCTCCCTAGTGAATGTTATTAAGAAAGGCTTTAAGTCAGCATAAGCACAGAAAACAGACCAGCATTAACAGACAGCTGCGCTCCGATAAAGGAAAAGCTCCTGAAATTTATAAAATGAATCGGATTATGATGCGCCATTTCAATATAAAAAAATAAAGCAAACCGCTCTTTTCAAAGGGCAGTTTGCTTTTTGGAATTAACATTTACTAATCATCAGGATATTCCCGTCCGGATCTTTAAAATTAAAATAATGATGATGCTCTATCTCTGTAAGCAAATGCACCTGTTTATCTTTCATATATTGAAATGCTTCTTCAATATTATTAGTATTCAGGTGAAATGCCGGTGTTTTAAAAGTTTTATCCTTTGCGTATATTTTACTATCCAACACAATTCCCGCGCCCTTCATAGGGATAACATAAAGATGACCAAAAAGGATTTCTCCATCTGCATGTAATCCTAAAATATCACAATACCAGTCTCTTGCTTTTTCGATATCACTTACCGGGATAAACACGGTTCCAATCTGTTTGAGGATAGGACTATCCATTAAAGCACCTCTCTTCTAATTTTTCAAACGGATTATTCATACATACTTCCCGTAACAAAAAATTTGTCTTTTCCTCCAAATGAAAAGGACTATCAAACCTGCTTTTCATCTAAATCTGAATAAAGCATTCCGTACACAATGCTATCTGTCCATTCACCCTTATTCCAAAAATCCTGTATAAAATGCGCTTCTTTCCTCATCCCTATACGCTCACATAATTTTTGCGATGCTTCATTTCTCGCATCCAGATTTGCCTGGATACGATGCACATCAAATGTGTTAAACAGTCTTTCCACTAAACCACGCACAGCTTCAGTTGCATAGCCTTTTCCCGAAGCTTCTTGAGAAAAGCTGTAACCAATTTCAACCGTACCTTTCATCTCTGTATACCATACAGATAAATCACCAATCACCTTATTGCCACTTACCACTGCTAAATTTAAAGCAGTTTCTTTTGTAAGCACATTATTCTCCAGCTTATTATGAAATTCCTCTTGTTTATTTTCATCGGTCCACTTCTCATGCAACAGATATTTACAGGTGGCTTCGTTATGATAAATATGAAATACATCCTCTAAATCGTCCACATTAAATGGTCTAATAAGTAACCTGTCTGTTTTAAATTCCAAAGCGTATCCTCCTATTTTTCTGTTATTTTGAATGGTGATGATAATACAAATTTGTCTAATTAAATTATACCAAATCTTCTTACAATATATCACTTTTCGTGCAATTCGGAATCACCTTCTTAAACGAAACATCCTTTTATCAGTGTTCATAAGGGATTATCTATAATAAAATATTTTGTATCAAACTTTAATATGCACTTTACAATAGTGTGTGTCATACACTATAATGAAAGTAGGAGTTGATAACATGGCGGATGCAAATGAACATTTAGATAAAATCATGCAGGAATTGAGAAGAGGAACCATTACAATAGGTGCATTAAGCCAGCTCTCAGAGCCGCAGTATGGTTATTCTCTCGTGACAATGCTTCATGAAAAAGGAATACACGTTGAACCTGGCACATTATATCCACTGCTGAGGAGACTGGAAAAACAGGGACTCTTAGATAGTACATGGGACACGAATGAATCGAGACCGAGGAAATATTACGTACTGAGTAAAACAGGAAAAGAAGTCTTTGATTTACTGGTTGTTGAATGGAAGAACATTGCTGCCAGCATGGATCAGGTAATAGAAAATAAGAGAGGTGACGAAAATGGAGATGATTAACCGGTATATTTATGCAGTTACGCAAAAGCTGCCTCAATCCCAGCGTGAAGATATTGCTATTGAGCTGCGCGGGCTAATTGAGGATATGCTGGAGGAACGATCCGGGCAAGGGAACAGAAGAGAAAACGATGTAGAAGAAATCCTGCTGGAGCTGGGCAGTCCAAGGTCATTAGCTGATAAATATCGAGGGAAAAAGAAATATATCATCGGCCCAGAGCTTTTTGATACCTATATTTTAGTAGTTAAGATTGTTCTCATTGTTATAAGTTCTTTGATAGGTATTGTATTTATCATCCAAACTATTTTAGAGCCGATGTCTATTTTAGATCATTTTATTGATATGATTGTTTCTGCCGTTACAGAACTTCCACAGGCTTTCGGCTGGACGACATTTTGGTTTGCTATTGGTGAGCTGTACGGTGGAATGAAACAAAAAGATTTAATCGGGAAGGAATGGAAGCCTGCAGACTTACCTCCCATTCCAGATGAAAAGAGACAAATCAAACGCAGTGAGTCGATTATCGGAATTATTTTCTACACGATTATCATTGTATTTCTCGCCTTTTCGAATGAGTTCTTTGGAATTTGGGTATTTCAGGATGAATTTAACGGTGTTGTTCCATTTTTAAATGAACAGACCTATGGCTCCTATTTATTGTTCATTGTTCTCATATTCGGATCTGGAATTATCAAAGAATGCCTGAAGCTCGTCGCCGGGGAATGGACGTATAGGTTAGCTGCTTATACAACAATTGTAAATGTCGTATCGATGGCAGCAGTACTATTTATGATTAGCGGGCCTGATTTTTGGAATCCTGAATTTATGAATCAATTGGCAGAAGCCGGAGTGGTTACGGCTGGTTCTGAAACATTTAATACGGTAACCATGATTTGGAATCAATCCACGTTCTGGATCCTTATTCTGTTTATTGTCGGTTTAGTGTGGGATGCTGTGGACGGATTTATCAAGTCTCGAAAAAAATAATTATATTCTAATGACGCATGGTTGAACAGAGAACAATTCAATCATGCGTCATTTCTCAGATTTTAACGTTGAGATAATTAGCGAATAGTTGATGCATCCATATTCACCTTTCCTGGTTAAAGGAATGTTCTGCCCATTTAGATACGTTTAACCAACTTCCCATTTTTTTAAATAATGTAAGTACTGTTTGCTTGGGCATCTATCCTCTCTATCCCCAGTCATTTTAAACCATTTATCCATATTTTCATTTGGTTGTCTCTCTTCAATCAACACCTTTAAATAATAACATTCAGTTTATAAGCTGATAATATTTGAATTAAAGACTCCAAGTACCAATCCTCTCAAAGCCGAATAAAACCGTTTCTGTATAATAGCTTTTCCAGTAAAGAATTATGAAATTTTATATTCTCACCGTTTTCTAATCAAATTGTAATCATCATCTTATCCGTTTCATTTAAGATGTTGTATGGAATGGAGGTGAAAAAATTGGCAATAGAGATTTTCAAAAGAAGAGAGCAAAAATATCTGATTACGTTAGAACAATATTCGCTCTTGCTGGAACAAATAATGCCCTATATGCGGTCAGATAAATTGGGTGTAGATGGAAGATATGTTGTCAGCAGCTTATATTTTGATAGCGATGATCACAAAATTTATTTTGAAACAAAGAATAAATTGGCTTTCCGGCAAAAACTTCGCCTACGCACCTATAATGAAACTGGTATTGAGAAGTCAGCTTTTTTTGAGATGAAGCAAAAACATAACAATGTGGTCAACAAACGAAGGATGTTACTTCCGTTAAAAGAAGCATATCACTATCTTGAAAAAG
Source organism: Oceanobacillus oncorhynchi (assembly GCF_000821065.1). Classification (GTDB taxonomy): domain Bacteria; phylum Bacillota; class Bacilli; order Bacillales; family Amphibacillaceae; genus Oceanobacillus; species Oceanobacillus oncorhynchi. Next base: position 1,646,318 of record NZ_CDGG01000001.1, on the reverse strand, counting down.
GAGATAAAAAACATTTAAATGACTTTCATACATCTAATTCGCAAGTACTTCGTGAAATTGATCACTTTCGAACATTATACGGACTAAAACCGGAAATGGTTGTTAGTTATGATCGCCATGCACTTCACGGAATAGACAACCCTGAGTTGCGTATTACATTTGATTTTAATCTACGCTGTCGCAATGATGATTTGCTTCTGGAACACGGTTCTGATGGAGAGTACTTTATTGATTGCAATCTAGTTGTATTGGAAGTCAAAGTAAATGATAGTGTTCCATTATGGTTAACCCGTATTTTACAGGCCCTTCAATGCGAACAGCGAAGTGCATCTAAATACTGTACCAGTATGGAATTGCTGCAGAGAAATCAACTGCCAGGTAAAATTGAAAGAGAAGTTGTATAAACAGGAGGAATATAGAATGGATTTTATGAATAAAATATTCGATTTACAAGCAAGTGAACCATCCAGCATTTATATGATTTTACTTGCATTGGTCATATCAACTTTATTGAGCCTAGTTATTACGAAGGTTTACATAATCACATTTACAGGCGAACGTTATGCACAATCCTTCGTACACACTATTATTATTTTGAGCATTATTGTCTCTGTCGTTATGAACGTTGTTAGTGATAATGCCGGAGTTGCGTTTGGACTATTTGCTATTTTTTCACTGATTCGATTCAGAAGTGCGGTCACCAATGTGAAAGATATTGCGTATATTTTCTTCGGTCTTTGCGCAGGCATGACATGTGGGCTTTTTCGATTTGATTTAGCGATCATACTTACCTTATTTGCTTGTTTAGTACTTTACTTGCTTTACAAATTTGAATATGGAAAAGGAAAAGATACACAAATTTTAAAGGTAACTGTACCGGAAAACTTAAATTATGAAAATCTGATGCATGATCTACTTGCTGAGTATACACTAAGTTCTTCATTACGACAGGTTGAAACTACTAATCTCGGAACAATGATTTTGTATACTTATGCTATCCGTATGAAAAATGAAGTGCATGATAAAGAACTATTAGATCATATTCGCGAAAAAAATGCTAATTTAAAAGTATCCATTACTTATATGGAAAATACTGATGGGTAGAGTAAGCAGATAGCGTAAAGCCTTTTTATTAAGATGCGCTATATAAAAGAGGATATTAAAAAAGCCGAAAAGCAAGCGTTAAATAAGATAATCCTTTGAAAAATCATTTTATTTAACGCTGGCATTCTAACCTCGGAAATATATTATGACAATATACCTACCGAGAATGCTGAACAACTTTAATTGTTATATTTACATTACTCCTTTATTTATTACGCCTTCTATAAAATCGACAATGCCATCTTCCACTTCTTCTCGAATATCTCGATAGTTGTGAATTTCGTGGCGATAACCACTGTACAGTTTTGTTTTTACCGTATGGCCTGTCTCTGCTAACCAATTGGATACAGCATAAACCCCTTCTCCATATAAACCGACTGGATCCTGATCACCAGCAATATTATATATAGCTATGGAGATAGGGACATTCTCTGCCCACTCTGTTCCAACAATCTGCTCCATCATTTGTACAAAATCATATAAAGACCGGATATTAGGAGGCGATGTGAAGTTATTAAATGGATCATTGGCATGATCAGCTACAATATCCGGATCTCCACTGATCCAATCATTCGCTGTATTCGGTTGATCTATCCGATCTGTCATCCAGCCCAATAACTTACCCAGCGCCTCTGCATCCACTTGGTCCCCCTCACCTGCATCAATTCGGTTTTTCAACTCTATACTCAACTCAGCGGCAGTCGGTAAAACACCCGATGTGCCACATAATATAGCACCTTCCACTCCTTCACCATATTTAGTTAGATAATTTCTAACAATCATCGAACCCATACTATGACCAAATAAGAAAAATGGCAGATGAGGGAATCTCTCTTGTACCATTCGACGTAATTGGTGTTCATCTTCCACCATCGTCATATATCCTTTCTCTCCCCAATTCTCCCAATTACCAGAATCAAATGCTGTTTTTCCATGACCAATATGGTCATCACAAGCTACAATAAAACCTTCTTCATTTAACCTTAAAATCATATGCAAATATCTTCTGGAATGCTCTCCGAATCCATGCACCAGCTGTATAATTCCTTTTGATTTACGAATTGGTGTATAAATCCACCCCTTAATCGTATCCTGCTCACTAAATGACGTAAATGATATCTCATGCAGTCCCATATTCATTTCCTCCTTCATAAAAATAATAAAAAAAGATACACTAAAACCGATCCTTTCTAATTCAGACCATCTAGTGAGCCTTCTCCAATTCTCATCTCTTTTTCATTAACTTTAATTTCAATTAAAAACCCGTTTGTAAGCGTTGTCAATATATATTTGTAATTATGAATTTTAAGAGAGTATCTTCTTTATTAACAAAAAATGATTTCATTAGCACACCTATTAACTCTTAATACAATTTATAATAGCATTTTATTGACAAACCAAAGACACTGATTCTCCTTTCATTGAATCCGTGTCTCTCCATTTCAATCTTTATTCCCTCAATATCTTCTCCATCTTCTTCCCTTTTGCCAATTCATCAATAAGCTTATCCAAATAACGGATTTCCTGCATCAGCGGCTCTTCTATATCCTCTACACGCACACCGCAAATGACGCCTTTGATCAGGGAGCGGGAATCGTTCATCCGCGGAGCTTCTGCAAAGAAAGTCTCAAAGGTTACCTCTTTTTCAATTTGCGCTTCCATTTCTTCTTGACTGTAACCTGTCAGCCAAGTAATAATCTCATCGACTTCTTCTTTGGTACGGTCTTTTCTCTCTGCTTTGTTTACATAATGCGGATATACACTTGCAAAAGTCATTGTGTAGATACGATGATTAGCCATGGTATAGCCTCCCTTTTACTGTTCCGTCACTGCGTCTTCTGTTTCCAAATGAAACGCGTCCAGCAACTTTCGAACTTCATCCGTTGTTTCGGTATGCATCAATTGATTTCTTAATTCACCGGCTCCCCGGAATCCCCGCACGTAAATTTTAAAGAATCGGCGCAATGGTTTGAAGGCGCGCGGCTCCTGCTCTGAATATTTATCATGCAGATCCAGCTGCAATCGTAACAAATCCAGCAATTCCTGACTGCTGTGCTCCCGCGGCTCTTTTTCGAATGCGAATGGATTTTTAAAAATTCCCCGTCCAATCATCACCCCATCGACACCAAATTCTTCAACAAGCTTCAAGCCTGCTTCCCGGTCCGGTATATCTCCATTGATGGTTAACATCGTATCAGGTGCAATCTCATCACGAAGCTTCTTGATTTCTCCAATCAATTCCCAGTGCGCATCGACCTTACTCATTTCTTTTCTCGTACGCAGGTGGATGGAAAGATTCGCTATATCCTGCTCAAACACGTGCTTCAGCCAGTCACGCCATTCATCTATATTTGAATAACCAAGTCGCGTTTTCACACTGACAGGGATTCCGCCAGCTTTGGCAGCCTGGATGATCTCCGCTGCTACTTCCGGACGAAGAATCAATCCGCTTCCCTTTCCTTTGGAAGCCACATTCGGCACAGGACATCCCATATTAAGGTCTATGCCTTTATAGCCCATTTCCGCCATTCCAATGCTCATCTCACGAAAATTATCCGGCTTGTCCCCCCATATATGGGCAACCATCGGCTGTTCGTCCTCGGTAAAAGTCAAACGCCCGCGCACACTATAAATGCCCTCTGGATGACAATAGCTCTCCGTATTTGTAAACTCTGTAAAAAAGACATCCGGGCGGCCTGCTTCAGCTACAACGTGACGAAAAACAACATCCGTTACATCCTCCATCGGCGCCAATATAAAAAACGGTCGTGGTAAATCACGCCAAAAATTATTAGTCATTTCTCCATTTCAATCCTCTCATTTATGGATGGATAAGGCATTATATACTTATCCTATATGTTAAAGCAGTCATCGATACTGCTTCTTTTTTATTTTGTCCATGATAATATTATCATAAGAGGGCTGCAGAGTACAAAAAGACTGAATTACTATTGAATCCAGCTTTTGTAGATTTGAAATAAAGTTTGATCATTTTCTACCTGTGTTGTTCTGCAATCAATCTTGATTATAGATAAAACAAGCTTAAATTTACTTCAGGTTATTTTTGACTTGGTTTGTGCCATCCTTCTTTTGTGAGATACGTACTTAAAGAGAAAACATTTGTCCAGAATTATGATTGATTCCGATTTTCCACTTGATGAATCCAATTTAAATCTGCTTCTAAATGTAAAAGAGTACCAGTGATTAATAAATACCTATTCTCGTCTCCTTGCAAAAGAAAATCCGTTTTTAATTTAGTCAATTCCATGACATTTTTCATTATCATCGCTTTTTGCTGTTCGAGCATCTCCTTTTCCTGTTCGAAACCAACCTTACGAGCACAGCTCCATTTAAAATGAAAGTCGTCTTTCGTAGAATGATAGGGCACTGGTTCCAGCATCCAATTTTCCAATTCTTTTTTTCCTTCCGCAGTTATTTCATAAAGTTTTCTTTCTTGGTCATCCATTCCTACAGATAAGACAAGTTGATCACGGATGAGACGATCCAGAGTCGTATAAATTTGACCAGCATTAATTTTCCCTTTCGTTCCTAGAAGGGATTCTAGTTCTAATTTTAATTCATACCCGTGATTTTTTTGTGAATATAGTAATGTTAATATTCCGTACTTAACTGACATAATTGCTCAACCTTTTTTGAGTGATGATATAATATTGATTTTACTTGCTGTAGCACTAGAAATCCAAGCAGCAAAAAGGCTTAGTGAAATTCCAGCAATCAGTGCCAGTATAATATTTCTCAAAGGTAGTTGAAAAGATATAAATCCTCCCAAAAGTTCGGATTGACTAGTGACATAAAGTAAAACCACACCTGAAAGTATACCTCCAATGACCCCTGATAATCCAATAAGAAATCCTTCTCCAACTATCATCTTTTTAACCTGCTGTTTTGTAAATCCAAGCGCTCGCATCGTTCCTATCTCCGGTGCGCGCTCCAAAGTGTTCATTAATAACGTGTTAGCTGTACCAATACTTGCTAGCCCGATGATTAAAACTAACATGATTAGGATTAACTCGTTCATACCAGATAATGCTGAAGTAGTTGATTTAATTTCATCTTCTACAGTTTCCACTTTTGAGAGATGATTGCTGAAATCCAGCCATAATTGATCACGTAATTGCTCACCATTATATCCGTCAAGTAAAGTTAAAAGCATGTCAAAACTATTCGCCCAACCAAATTCATTGTTTAAATGATTCTCATTCATAAATGCGACATAACCTGAGTAATTCGATGTTTTCACCACGTCAATAACTTCAAGTTGTTGTTTGCCTGATGGTGTATTAATGGAAATATATTCTCCCACATTTCCGCCCCATTCATCAAAAGCTCTTTCACCAAGGAGAATAGAAGGTTCCTTAGTTAGGTCATTATATAAATTCTCTTTTTTAGAACTCTCAAACAAGGCAGGTCCTTCTTTATCTACAGCAAAAACGGAAAACTGTTTCTTCTCTCCATCGATTGTTTCCCATGTAATTGGTGCAGCTTCTGTTAACGGTTCAGCCTTGGCAACAGAATCATAAGATAGCAGTTTTGTTCTGTCCTGATTAGTCCAAGGCGCTTCTGATGTAACTCTGAGGTCACCTCCATACGTATCCCTGATTTCATTTTCATAACCTTCAGGAGCAGATTCTATAACAGCGCTTAGTAATAATATCACCGCTATCCCAACAGCAAGAATGGCAGCAGTATTGGCATTTCGATTTAATTGTTGTGTAAGGTTTTGGGCTGCAAGATTGCCAGGATAACCGAAGAACACCTTCAAAACCGGTTTAAGTATTCGCTTCAGCACCAGTAAAAGTAATGGAAACAACAGAATAACACTTATTAATATAGCTAAATAAGAGGCAGAGTGATCAATAAATATAAAAGAAAGTAAGCCGCCCCCCACAACAACTCTCAGCACAAATTGCCTTGTCGATGAATACGTTTGATTTCCCATTTTTAATGTCATTAAGACCGAAGTTTTCCCAGCATTGTAAATAGGAAATAAAGAAAAGACAACAGGAAACAGAATCCCAATTACTACAGATATGAATGTAGGCATTTTCCAATTTAATGTGTAAACCATATCAAACTCAAACACGCCCAGCAACGTTTGCATAAATATATCCCCAAGCCAAATTCCTATAGGAACTCCAATAGCTGTACCAATTAATGCTAAAAGTATTACTTCAATAAGAATAAGTCTAGAAACAGAACTTTGAAGATAACCAAGACTCTTCATTATCGCAAATTCCTTTTTCCGCTCCATAACGCTTGTATAAATCATATTAAAAACGATGAATCCGCTGATAAAAATCGATAGCCCAGCAATTAAGTAAAAAAATGTATAAAGTCCTCCAATATCATTACTTTGCAGATCATCTGCGACAACTGGCTGTATGTATACATTTGAATTACCAAATTCGTTCTGGAGAGATTGGAAAAGTTCCTCCCCTTCTCCATTTATTTGAAATCTTACATAGGAAAGCTCGTTATCCATACCAGTCCAATCTCTTAACAAATCAAGTGGAGCCATGATTCGGAAGTTATTTGACTCAGCACCTTCCCAATCACTCGGACTTGCAAGCAGTTGCGTATATTCAACAATAGCGGAAACCTTAGCTTCTCCCAAATCGGTAAACCTAATTGTATCTCCTACTTTTTTATTTAACAGATTTGCAACAACGTCTGGTATCACCAACCCTTCATTATCTAAATCCCCGTCGATAACAGGAAGTTTTAGTAAAGAACTATTTTGGTTATTTACACCTGTAATTCGTACGGACCGTTGATTTAAGGTTTGATCTCCCTCAAGTTCAAAGAAAGCTTGCTTGTCAAGCGCAAACATTGTTTCCGTTACATCTGGATTCGCCAAAATGGAGGAAACCGCATCTTCAGAATAAGTATGTTCATCACTTAGAACCCAGTAATCCGCATTTGCCACATACATTTGTTCGTAATAATCGAAAACATCATTTGTTGTTTTGTCGGCAATCAGCATGGATGTGACAAACGATATCCCTAAAATAATCCCCAGCATTGAAATGAAAAATCGTTTTTTATTTTGTGTTATGTTACGCCATGAAATTCGCCACATATTTAGCATAATCATCTTCCTTTCTAGAGATGACTTGATCAATAACTCCATCTTTAAAAAGAATAATTCGATCTGCAAACCCAGCTGCGAAAATATCATGTGTAACCATGATGACTGTTTGATTGCTTTCTCGGTTGAATCTTGATATTAATCCGAGAATTTCCTCTGCTTTATTTCTATCTAAATTTCCTGTTGGCTCGTCAGCTAATAAAACGGAAGGATTGTTGACTAGCGCTCTAGCTATAGCTACTCGTTGTTGTTGACCACCACTAAGTAAATTAACATGTTTCCGGCCAAGCCCTTTCAGTCCTACAGCATCAAGTAATTCTAAAATCATTTGGTTCTTCTCTTTCGTTAAGCTGCCATCTGCATGTAGAGGGAAAGCTATATTTTCCTTTACATTTAATGTAGGTAGCAGTTGGTAATTTTGAAAAATAAAACCTATATACTTTCTACGGAATATGGTTCTTTCTTTTTCCGTCATGTTACTTAAATGATTTTGATTTATTAATATATCTCCTTCAGTTGGTATATCGAGACCACCTAGGAGTTGGAGTAATGTACTTTTCCCAGAACCGCTAGGTCCCATTATAGCCACAAATTCTCCTTCTTCAACGTTCAAATCCACATTTTTCAACACTTCCGTTCTTTCTTGCCCTTGTATAAATTCCTTTTTTAGGTTCCTGACCTTAATCATGTTTTAATTCCTCCTGTCCTCAAAAACATTATATACTAAGTATATAATTTAATAAAGTTAATTCAATTATTTTTCTTTATATATTTGAGTTCACAGTAAAAACACCTATAAATAACACATACTTAGTATATGTTATTTATAGGTGTTTTTACTCTTTAAAACGAAATTTAATTTCCCTTCCAGCATTTACTGTTATGGCAAGGTGTCGCTCAATTGTACTCCAAGCCATTCAACGTGGGCAGGAACCAGCATCTTAATGCAGATAATTTGATGCCCTTATTTCTTTTCATCAAAATACCGCTAAGCGATTTTATTATATACATAACCGCCATTAAATGTATTGCTTTATCATATTGATTGTCGCGGATAAGTTCACGTTTTAGTTCCACCACAACAATGCCAACACCCTCTTCCATTAACTCCTCATCGTCGATATCTTGGTCCAGCAATTCCAGAAAAATTTCATATTGTCCGTCTAATGGAAGCTGTTCAAAGTGGTCAAACCTCTATTCTCTTTGTTCTGTGAAAGAGATCAACGTTATCAAACTCCCTATATCATTTCATCCTATGATTTTTTCTTGTGAGCAAAAATCGAACCATCGTTATGAAGTATCACTTACAACTATATATCTATATTCTGAAACGTATCGATTTCTTTGGAAAGTGCGTTTTTCATCTTCTGGCCACATTTATCATCGCAAACCGTAAACAGGCCGTCTTGTCCATGCTTTTTTGCTTCTGAGTCAGCAGTGGGAACAACCATTGGTACACTTGTCCCCCGTGAGGATAGATAGACCTGAATGATTTCTCCTTCTTTATCCTTGAAATCTACTCCTTCAGCAAACTTCACATTTAGCGCGGTTAATGGCTGGTTTTCTCCTATTTTCTTCATACACCATGCACATCGGAACATTATTGACTCCTCCCTCTATATAAATATTTGCTTTAAATCTAATTCTAAATTAGGCAGTGTCTCAACAGAAATCATATCGCTTTTTGTAAAGATTCCTTTAAATGGATATTGCTCGTCAGTTAGCAAATGGATTTCTACAGATTCATTCACCGGATCAACAATCCAGTATTCTTTCCCTTCAAGAAAACAGAAAAAGCAGCAGACAGCTCCCGCAATACTTGCTGGTGTTTACGTGAAGAGCCAGGCGAGATATTAAAAATAGCTCCATCAATTAATTGAATGTTTTCCTCTTCATCCCAGGTCAGATAATCCGCATACGAATATGTCTCCTTTTTATTTGGAATAGACGTAAAATCATTCTCTTTAACGCGTATTTTACAGTTAGCATAGCATAATCAGAACGATTACTCATCTAACATGGATAAGCTTCTTAAAAATAAATATATTCGTTTCGATAGTATTTCCTATATTTATTTTATCATTTCTTGATACATTATCATCAAAAAAAGACTGAAACATATCTTTCCTGAACAATCCCCAGATTCAGAAAAAGCGTTCCAGCCTTCACATCTATTTATTTTTATGCAAATATTTATTTAACGCTGCTTCCTGTCTTTTAAAGTATAGATACCAGCAGAACCAGTTGACGACATACAGAAGGATAAAAATCAAACTGCCCCATAAAATAACCCAGCCGTTGAGAGGAATCCAACCGACTAAACCAGCAATAATCAGCCAAAAACTATACGTAAGGACAAAATGGATAATCGATTTTTTAATCAGATGGTTCCCGCTTTCTCCAAAGATAAGCGAAGATATGCCGAAATAGACGCCCATTAACATGCTTGCTCCCATATGCATCCATATTTCCGAAACTGTTGACTCCACAGCATTGAGTTTCATAATGGTGAGGACAATAAACGTTAATATCGCTCCGAAAGCGATGCCCAGTGTCGAACGCTTCAACATTTCAAGTATCATATTACTGTCCTCCCTGCATTAGTTTGTTTTTAATGGCACTGACATATTTTCGCGTAATATATTCCTTGTTGCCAGATTGAAAATAAACACATAAATTTCCATTAAAGGATGCTTCAAATTTTTCAATACGATGGATATTCCCGATAACCGACTTGGAAAAGCGCATAAAACCATATGGAACTAAGAACTCCTCCACTTCATACAGCTTCATTCGTACTTCAAAACGCCAATCCTTGGACACCGCATAGATTTTTCGTTTTTCCGCATGAATAAAATCAATCTCCTTTGGCTCCAGCAGGACCGTCTGTTCCTCATCAACCCCAAATAAACGCTGCTGTTTTTTCCTTTTAATCACATTCACGATATCCTCCAGCTCCTGCGTCCATTCCTTAGCCTGGATAGTGATTTGCGTTTCTTCATGGTTATCATCGATATCAATGTTTATTTTCATTCCGACCCCTCCACATTCGTTTCACATCTACGGCTAATTCACAGCTCGTTTCAAAAAATATGGGTACCGGATAATGGCAATACTAAATGCAGCTAATCCAATCGCTAATAAGACACCTAACGTCTGGAATAATTCCGAAGCTTGCGTGGTTCCTGCCATCGCATCCTGAAAAGACTGGTGTGCCCAGTATTGAGGCAGAAAACGGGCAATTGTCTGCATAAAGTCCGGAAGCATTTCAAGGGGCATCCATAATCCGCTCAGCATCGCTCCACCGAGAGCAATAATTTGTGTAATTGCAATTCCCATATTTTCGGTGTTTACTATCAGTGACATAGCGAGCCCGATTGCTGTCACTGTAAATGTGATAAACAAGGACAAAATCAATAAAATAATCGGCTCACCTAACGAAATATCATAAACGACCTTTCCAAATAAAAATAACACAATAATCTGAAATAATACAATAAACATGAACGGAAGCCATTTACCTAGTAAATAGGAATAACTTTTGAGAGGGGTACTTGCCAGTCTTGCTGTTACCCCTTTGTCTCTGTCTTTAATAAATACCTGAACCATTGAAATCATAATAAAAAATACAAACATCACCACATATCCTGGAACAATGGACTGAATAACTTCCTGCCTCATTGCATCATCCACCCCTGAAGTAAAGATAGCAATAAATAATACCGTAAATAGAATAGGCAGTAAGAATATCCAAAACACAAGCCCTTTATCCTGTACATGCTTTTTTAATTCTACTATCATAACAGCATTCATCATGAACACCTCCAGCTTTATTTTTAATCTCTCAAGTTACTTCCAGTCAACCGGAAAAATACATCTTCCAACCGCGGTCGAACAAGCTCCAGCCGCTCTACGTCTATTTTCTTCTCTCTGCAATAGGAAATCAGATTTTCCATCGCTGACAGAGCTTCTTCTGTATAGATTAAAAATGCATCCTTCTCCTGCGAAACGTCACCATACGATTCCAGCTGCTCAGCCGAAATATGATCTGCTTTGATATAAATGGATGGAATCGCATATTGTTGAAGTAATTCACTTACCAGTCCATTCTCTATCAATTCTCCTCTATCGAGAAATGCCACATCGTCACAGAGTCTTTCCACTTCCTCCATGTAATGACTTGCATAGATAACCGTCTTCCCTGCTGTTTTCAGTTCTTCAATCATTTGAAATATATATTGCCTTGATTGGGGATCGATACCGACTGTTGGCTCATCCATGATGATAAGCTCCGGATTATGCATCAGTGCACAGCCAATATTCAGCCTGCGCTTCATTCCCCCTGAAAAAGTGGATACTTTATCTTTGCTCCTTTCGCTAAGACCGATTAGCGCCAGCACTTCCTTTGTCCGTTGAGCCAGTTTGTTTCCTTTTAATCCATATATTCTTCCAAATAAATATAAGTTGCCGGATGCTGTGATATTCTCTTCCAATACAATATCCTGTGGAACATAGCCTAATTTCTGTTTTGTTTTATCGGAGATCCGTTGTTCATTGAATTCAATTTTTCCTTCATAGTCGCGGATAATAGAAGTAATCATCTTAATTAAAGTGGATTTCCCTGCCCCATTCGGACCGACCAATCCATAGCAGGTTCCCTCAGGGACAGCCATGGAAATATCTTTTAATGCCTCTGCCTTCTCATAATGCTTTGTTACATTTTGAATCGTCAGCATTACTCACCATCTCCTTTTACTTATATTATGGCAAAGGAATGAAAGGCTGCGGGAAGAATTGGAATAACATGCGAGGTTGAATGTATGAAATGCTGCAAATTTTGCTTCACATTTACACAACTTAAAAAATCATTTTAATAATGGATGCCTTTTTTATATAACATCTTTTTCACATGAAAAAACCCTTCAGCTCAACCTACCTAAAGGGTTATCATTCATATCTTTTTTGAAAAATAGAATACCTGTAAACAAAAGCTTAATCTTCTTTCCCTATATTTCTAAACTTCCATACAATACTCACTATTAAGATAAACAAACCAATTACCGTTATTCCATAGACCGTTTGAAGCGCAGTGGTAAATGATGACTGTATAGCTTGAAGCATTTCCGGGAATCTTTCTGATACGGCAACAGCTGAACCAACGTTTTCCATGGCTGAATCAGCTATTTCTGCAGGCACTCCAGCGGGAATAGCATCCATCAGCACCGAACGGTAAACTAACATTCCAAGACTCCCAATGAATGCAATACTCACTACCGAGCCAAATCCGCTGCTTACATCGGACATCGCAGAAGCTGAGCCAGCGCGCTCTTGTGGAACACTGGAGATAAGCTGCTCACCGGTAATAGTCATAGCAGGACCTACTCCGAATGCGAGAAGGGAAGCACCAATAATTAACAGAAGTGCTCCTGCATCATGCACAGTTAACATAATAAATAATGCACCAGCTGAAGCAGTTAACAAACCTGCTACCATAGCATATGCCGGACGTATCCATCTTGTAAGCACAGGAGATATTAACGTTCCCGCCATCGACAAGAGTGCAGGGATAATCAACAGAAGGCCTGCCTCTGTTGGAGTCAGTCCAACAACTGCTTGCAAATGTTGTGCAAAAAGCATATCTGTCCCAGTCGTTACAAGTAATATAATCATCAAAGCAATCAATGAAAAATTAAATTTGCGAATTCGAAACATGCTCAAATCCAATAGTGGATCTTCCGCTTTTAACTGCCGACGAATAAACAGTACTCCAACTCCAATACCAATCACTACTGATCCAGCGTAAAGCATATTAAAACCAGCGTTAGCCATTTCCTGCAAACCGAAAATCAAAGTTATCAATGCGAATGAGGATAACAAAACACTGATAAAATCGAGACGTTTTGAATCCTTGTTGCGATACTCAGGAAGTAGGGGCGATATAACTAACAATACAATGGCAATCGGAACATTAATGAGAAATACAGCTCCCCATCCAAAGTAATCCAAGAGTAAACCGCCCATTGGAGGCCCTAGCGCCATGCCAGCTGAGAATGCGCTAAGGTTAATAGCAATTGCTACTGAAAATTGTTTTGGATTGAAAAACATATTGCGTAGTAAAGACATCGTGGACGGCATCACAGTTGCAGCCGCTACACCAAGAAGTGCTCTTGTCGCAATCAACATCCAAGGCTCCGTCGAAATTGTAGCAATAAAGGAGGCTGCCCCATAGACAGTTACACCAATCACAAGCAATCGCCTTCTTCCTATATTGTCACCCAAACGCCCCATCGTTAATGCGAATCCCACAGCCAGCAATTCGCCAACATGAATAATCCAAAGCATTTGTGTACTGCTTGGTTCCAAATCAGCAGCAATTGATGGTGTGGCAAGAAAGAGAACGGTCATGTCGGTTGAAAGCATAAAAACTGCTAAAGTTAATGCTCCAAGCCCTATCCATTCTCGCCATGTTGCCCTTTGCGCTTCATCAATATGCGCATTACTGCCATTTTGATTATCGTTTGTGTTACTCATAGCTGCCTGCTCTCCTTTTAATATGACTTAACCATTTCCATACTCAAGGTTATTGTTCACTTCTACAAATCTCCCTTTAACTTTTTAAAAATATCCATTCCAAGTTCCTCAAGCACATCTATGGCATTTTCGACTGGCAATTTAGGAAGTTCAAATTCCTGATTGATAACCTCGCGAATAGATTGACGATCTGCTAATATATGCTTTTCAACCTCTCCATCACTATATTGAATACTTAACACATTATTAACTAAAGATAGAGACCGCCGTTGATCCAATTGCCAAATTTGGCAACGTAAATCAGACGTAAATAATCCATTAGGCTGGAAATATTCTTTGATTGCCTGCTGAAAATCATCAAATTGGTAGATTTTCTTTGTATCAAAATCCCAGACTATATTCTCAGATAATTCTCTATTCACATATCGGTAATACCTATACGTTCCTGGTTCATTTCCCGGACGAAGTTTTATCTCAACATTTCCAAATCGGGAGACATTCATCGGGTCTGTTTGCAAATGAACCGGTTCAAAAAAAGGAGCACCATTACCAGCATCTACATACACTTCTTCCTCTTCACCTGGTATCTGAACGAGCAAAGCAACATGCCTTCCGCCTAAAAAAGCATAACGGTTTTGGAAGCCAAGCTGTTTTAATAGCTGATGAAGACTACTGTTGATTACATAACACGTCCCGCCCATATGATACTGAAATAGCTGTCTAACAAACCGCTTTTCATCTTGAACAAGCTTCCCTTTTTTTTGATATTCCTCCAATTGCAGCAACGTGCTAATATTTTCAAAAGGAATTTGATTTAAATGAGCGCTGGATATTTCAGTTAAATATTCCAGCGAAGGCTCTTTAACAGAGACCTGAATATAGTGCAAATACTCCCTTGCCCACCCAGGCAATTGTTTTTGATTCATCATTCTCTTCACTCTCCTTTATTTCTTGTTTTTATCTACTTTCACTATACTAACCCTTAAAATAAAGCACATCCTACAGCTGTCTAAAAATCCCATAGAAAAAAGGCCTTACCATAAATAAGACCTTTTCTACGACGACCGTCGTATACTTATACTTCAAACCATCTATGTTTTAAAGCATGAATCGCCGCTTGAGTTCGATCTTGAACCTCCATTTTACCAAGGATACTTGTAATATGTGTTTTCACCGTTTTCTCTGTGATATAGAGTGCTGCAGCAATCTCCTTGTTACTTTCTCCATATGTGATATGTTTCAAAACCATCCGTTCTCTAGGTGTTAATTCATAGTAGCTGGATTGTTTCTCATCTTCTTTGGCGACATGCACCATTAAATGGCTAGTTATTTGCGAATGAAGCGAAGTTCCTCCCTCCATAACAGCGATGAGGGTTTCTTCCAAAAAGGTTGGGTCAACATCTTTTAGCTGATAACCGCTGGCACCCGCACGAATTGCCGGTATGACATGGTCCTTATCAGAGGAGCTAGTGAGTATAACCACCTTCACTTCAGGATAGTCTGCTTTTATTTGTCTGGTCGCTTCGATTCCATCCATATTTGGCATGATCACATCCATCAACACAATATCCGGCTGCAGTTTTTTCACTTGCTGCAATGCTTCTTTTCCATCCTGGGCTTCACCTACAATATCGATACCAGGCCTTGTTTGCAGAAAAAAGCGCAGACCTTTTAAAACGACAAGATGATCATCGACAAGTAATACTTTCAAAGAATATCACCTTCCTTTTCGATGGATTGGAACACGAACAATAATCGTCGTACCCTTTCCTTTTTCACTATTTATATGGAAAGAACCTTCAAGTTCTTCGACTCTTTCTTTCATACTTGTAATACCAAGGGATTGCTGTTTCTCAACAGCACCTCCACTGCCTTGATCTCTCACTTTCATTGTAAAGCCATCAGCATCTGATTGTATGACCATCGCAGCTTTAGATGTCCCAGCATGTTTTTGAATATTATTCAATGCTTCCTGTCCAATTCGCCACAATGCTTCTTTATACGATTGATTTATCTCTAAATCATCCGGAGCCTCCATAGATAAATCCAGCCCAATTTTTTGTGCATATTCGTGGAATGAAGTAATCAGTCCCTGTTCAAGGTGATTGGGACGAAGCTGCCAAATCAAACTCCGCATGTCTATTAAAGCTTCTTTTGAAAGCTGCTGAACTTCCAGAACAGCTTTCAAAATGGCACGTTCCTTCTTATCAATTAATCTTTGCAGCCCACCTGATATTAATGAGAGAGCAAACAATTTTTGATTGACAGAGTCGTGTAGATCCCGTGCAAGTCGATTTCTTTCCTTATCGACAAGCAATGCTTCCCATTCTTCATGTAGACGGATACGCTCAATACCCATAGAAAGATGATCAGCGAGTCCTTCCAGCATTCCGATTTCCAAATGATCACATGCTGTGGTGTTTCGGCTAAGCAATAACACACCGAATGTTGCCTCAGGTCTATCACGCATAAACAAAGGAAAAGCAATGGAATAAAGAGATTGATAGTCTTTTAAAGAGAAAAAATGCAACGGCTGTTTATTGTTCTGTGTAACACGCTGTTGTGCATAAGCTTTTCGAATGAAATCTGGTCGAGAAAGGTTTATTTCTTGTTCCGTATCAAAAACTTCTTTAGGCCCATGTTCATCTGAATGGAATTGGACGGTCAGCCTCTCTTCCTCCATTGTAATAATAGCGGCATGTGTCCAATGGGGTAAATGATGATGCAACGCTTGCATGATTCTCTGAAACAATTCATTTCGGTTAAGAACATTTCCAATTTCATGTTTAATTTTTTCGGCATTGGCATAAGCATTGATAAGATAACGTGCAGTAGCATTTACTTCTTCTTTGGTTTGCTCCACGTGCAAACGCGTCCGTTCTACTGCTGCACCTATTTGATAAGCAATGGTTTCCAAAAGGATAAGGTCCTCCTCTTGAAAACGAAGACGCCCAGGTGAAGCTAAATTAAGCAAGCCGATTTTCTTCCCGCGAATCGTAAGAGGGATACTCGCATGATGGGTAAGTCCCCGTGTTTCACCCATCTTATCCGTGACAGCTTGTTTAAGACGAAAACATTTCACATGGTTGACAGCCTGTTTCATACGTCCTTCCCAATAAAGCTGCAAACACGTACAATCGGTGCATCCTTCCTGACAATGCATCAGTTCTTCTCTGTTATCAGCCATCGCAGGCGGAAGTTGATAATCAGCAGCAAGACGGTAAAAAGTAGCATCCTCCGTTAAAAATATCCATCCGGTTTCCAATTCCATTAATTCAAGCAAGCGTTCTAATGATAATTGCAGAATTTCATGGAGGTCCGTGCTCTTATTCAATGTCTCCGAAATTTCCCGCTGGATTTGCAGTGCTTTTTGATAATTTGATAGATGACTCGACATCTATGCTTCCTCCTTTTGCCCGCTTATACAGTCGTTTCTTCTTTACAGGAAGCAACATTATTCTTCGTTAAAGCTTTATTCAAAACTGTATAGCCTAAAACAATTAGCAAGCGCTTTCTTTCTTGAATTCATTATCCTTTAAACTGAATTATTTTTACTTTCTTCATCTTAAAGTTAGCGTATCAAATACTTTGTATCCTCACAAGATATCTATTTCAAAATGGATTATATCCATCTCCCTTTCATATCATATTATCTATTTTAGAAGAGAAGATGCCAAATACTTATATACTTTTCTTGTATAAAATATGCTTTGGATTAATAACAACAAACAGTAACGCCACAACAAAATAAAACAGCATAACATATACCAATATATCTAATAAATCTCCTCTAATGATTACAAGGGAAAAATTAAATATCTGATGGGCAACAATCGGTATGAGCAGATTTTTGTTTAAATTATAAAACAACGTCACAATAATGGAAAAAGAAATAATCCCAATCATAAACAGGACGATATACTTGATTAAGTCTATCCCAGTATACCCTGAGGCAAACCATAATGGCATGTGCCAAAAACCCCATAAAACACCTATGATGAATGCTGCTGATAAAGGAGAATGTTTCTTTTGAAGTTCATTTAAGGCATACCCCCTCCACCCCAACTCTTCACCTAAAGGCCCCCGGACGAATTGATCGAAAAATACGAGAGATAAGATTCCCATACTGGTATACGATATTGCTGCACCTTCCGTTGAAGTTGTTGAAGTTGATAATAGAAATATGGTTATGCCGATGATGATAATTTGGAGGATGAACACGCTGCTGAGAACAGAAAATTTAACCTTTGGCGCAAATTGTTGTTTAACAAAATCCTTCAGCCTTAATCCGGGATAAATCTTTTTAAATAAAATAATAAATGCAAAGGTGGATGACCATGCAGCTATGATTTGTAAAAGGTTTGTTATGCTCTCTGGCGCACCAAACATCATGCTGATACCGATAATCAGAAAAAGTACAATAAAAATGATGTAAGATAATACAACAAAACATTCAAATGCGCTTTTTGTTGTTTGGATGATTAAATTCCCCCTTAGTGCTATTTTTAGCCTCATGAAAGCTGCTAATTATATCTTATTAAATCATCTAGCTTTTTGACGCACAAGCGACCCAGGTCTGATTTCTGTATTTGGTTCCATTTCACGTGTGTTTTTAATATATAGGCAAAATCTCGGAAAAACGTTTGAATTCACTGATGTGGGAAAAATCTAATTTTTGCAAAACCATTCATTAACATGGTTTAGCCCATATCAAATACAAAGAGCCTGCCAAATAACGCTCCTCCCTGACAAGCTTCATATCAGCATTTTTTACAATAGCAGAAATATTTCTGTTTTGATGGCACCCTACAATCTTTACTGCCAATGGATCTGCCATTTTTTGCATTCCTGCCAGGAGTTTATTATCGCTAATCCCATGTTCCAGCATCAGTATCTTCCCTTCCGGCTTGCACCACTTTTGAAACTTATTCAGGACATCCACTGGTCTTTGATAGGCACAAAAACTAGTAGAAGATACGATGGTATCAAAGCTATTCGCATCAAAATCCACTCTTTCCACATCATTTTGGATAAGCGTCGTTTGAAAAGGATAATCTTTCGCCGCATGCGCTGCTTTTTTCAACATTTCGGGGCTAAAATCCACCCCTGTCAGTTCGATATCTCTACGATAAAAAGGAAAATTAAGACCCGAGCCAATAGCAACTTCCAAAACGTTTCCTTCTGCTTCTTGAAAAATTCGTCGGCGAAAACGAGACATTGGATCATTCTTACGCCGTTTATCATATTTTTCTGCCTGCTTATTAAATTTTTTAATTAATGTTTTTTGATCCATACCATCCCTCGATTTCCTATTTATTTAGTGATATTTTAGCTATTCTACATGAAATACTGCTTTTATGTTTTAATATTTTGTCTTTTCCGTCTAAAAAATTCTGTTTATTTTGAGTGCTTCATCTGGTAAGTCTATATAAATGGCAACGTACCGATATGCATACAGGTTCGATTTTCTCCATCCATTCTATTATAGTCCCCCTGGCTCACATATTGCATTATTTAGAAGCATTTACATTGTGTTGTATTTCACCAACAATACGCCACATCCTTTTCTCTTTCAATTTAGCACCAATTGCTTCTGCTCTTATATTATCGGGAAAGCCATTTGATTTCTATATAAAAATGAAAAAAACGTTAGCGAATTTCCATCCCTGTCTCCTTTCAAAAAAGATAGGAATTTTTTTCACCAACGTCACATATTGACTGGAATAAGGCCTTCACACCATTTAACGACTTTACAGAGACGTCTTTCAGCCATTCGAATACTTTCCCTCCCCATAAAAAAAAGACCTCACAGAGAGAGTCTATACCTTTGACCAGCAGCTTAGAAGGCTGTTACTCTATCCTTCTGCGTTAAGGGGACAATGATAATTCTTATATTAACATACGAATGTATGAAATTTGCACTGTGAATATATGTATAAGTAATGGGCCTGAGTGGACTCGAACCACCGACCTCACGCTTATCAGGCGTGCGCTCTAACCAGCTGAGCTACAGGCCCATTTTAGTAATGGAGCGGGTGAAGGGAATCGAACCCTCATCATCAGCTTGGAAGGCTGAGGTTTTACCACTAAACTACACCCGCATATTTAAGATGGTGGAGGGAGTAGGACTCGAACCTACGAACCCGATGGGAGCGGATTTACAGTCCGCCGCGTTTGGCCAACTTCGCTATCCCTCCACTATGAATTTAAAAAAGGTGGCTCGGGACGGAATCGAACCGCCGACACAAGGATTTTCAGTCCTCTGCTCTACCGACTGAGCTACCAAGCCAATTAACAATTATGTATGGAGGAGGTAGAGGGATTCGAACCCCCGCGCGGTTTGACCCGCCTGTCGGTTTTCAAGACCAATCCCTTCAGCCAGACTTGGGTATACCTCCACTTTATTATAAAATCTGCAAATTAAATCTGAATCATCAATGAATATGGCGGTCCGGACGGGACTCGAACCCGCGACCTCCTGCGTGACAGGCAGGCATTCTAACCAACTGAACTACCGGACCATTTTGGTTGCGGGGGTAGGATTTGAACCTACGACCTTTGGGTTATGAGCCCAACGAGCTGCCAAGATCAAACTCTCCATAAAAGTGTTTGAAACATTAGCTTTCAGAAGTCAACTTCTGACTTATTTTTTAAGAAAAACGAGGTTGTCTTTCTTCTTTCGTACTGGTTGTTTTGTTCAGTTTTCAAAGAGCAATTTGTTTGTCGCTGTTTCAAATTGGCGACTTTATTAATTTATCATATCTGCAATTCGATGTCAACAACTTTTTAAATTTATGTTAGCTGAACGATCGCTCGAATTAGCAACGAGATTAAATTTACCATGCTGAAAATAGAAAGTCAACGATTATTTTAAAATATATCCAAATTAAATTAAATTAAATAACTTCATACTATGAATCAATAATTCTATCAAACAGCAAATAACGCAACAAAATGCTGATACGCCAGTCTTTCAGTGGTAGTAACTTATATTTAAAACGTTAGATAAATAATAGTTAGTCAAAAACAATTTCGAACGAAACTTTCTTTCCCCAATTCTATTCGAGCTCTTCTTTGATTTAAAAAGAGGTGCCCGATTCTGCTTTTTGTAATAACGAGTATAAGAATCATGCACATTTTCAACGGCTTTTTAGAGGCTAATACAATCAGCTTCTTTGAGGATGGGATAATGAACTCCCGAACCGTTTTATTCGACGCACAGTCATTAAAAAACTGGCCATTCAATTATATTGAAGGGGCTGTCCGTTTTGCAATATCTCATCCCTTATTATTTTTAATTATTTCACTCAACTGAAATATTCCCTTTTCAATTTCATCCAGCGAAGCAAAACCATAGGACAGTCGTACAAATTGTCCTGCTTTTTCCTTATAAATACTTCCTGGATTGATGAGAATCCCTTTGGATAATGCTTTTTCAAATAGCTTTTTCACTTTAAAAGCAGGATTTATTTTCACCCATATAAAGAAGCTGCCTTTTGGAACATCCCAAGTGGCGACAGAACCTAAATATTTTTCCAATGCCTCTAAAGCTCTTTGTCGGCGAATCCTCAGTTGTTTTTGAACTTTTTCGATATGATGTTCATACAAACTGCTGGATAACCATTTCTCTGCTACAAGCTGAGATAATGTACTTGACCCGTAATCTAATTGCATTTTCAAGTCCGCTAACCGGTCAATAACAGGCTCTGGACCGACCAGCCAGCCGATGCGTAATCCAGGACTTAATGTCTTTGATAAGCTTCCAATATATAAGACATTGCCATGACGATCTTTGGCTTTTAATGGTTCTGGAGGTGCGTTATCCATCCATAAATCACGATACACATCATCTTCAATAACAGGAATCTGTTCTCTAATGCAGTATTCCATTAATTCTTCTCTTCTTCTGTCCTCCATTAAGATACCTGTTGGGTTATGAAAGGAAGGTATGGTATATAAAATATTTCTGCCCGTTTCCTTCGTTTGGTAAATAGAATCGACCTTAACGCCCTTGTTATCCATCGGCAACCCCTCGAGATCCATACCGGCTGACTGAAAAACAGATAACGAATAAAGGTAAGAAGGTTCTTCCAAGAATACCGTTGATTTATCCTTTAAAAGGCCAATGGAGATAAGATAGAGGGCTTGAAGCGCTCCAGAAACCACTAAGATGGATGATGGCGACACATCGATACCTCTTTCTTTCAAATAATTACTAATGGCCTCTCGCAGCTTTATATTCCCTTTTGGCTCTTCATACCCGAACGGGGTCAATTGTTTCGAAACTTTTTGGATGATATCCTGCATTTCTTCTAAAGGAAATAACTCTGGTGATAATTCCCCTTTACTTAATTGAATGAAACGATTATCTGATTCCGTTTCATTGATTTCTTGCACTGTAGAGACACTTGCCTTATGAATACCCTGCGTGACATTCCCATTCCAGTTTGTGGAAAGATGGTCTCCCATCAATGTCCATGTGTTATTGGTGACAACAGTCCCTTTTCCTGCTTTTCCTTCTATTAATCCATCTGCCATTAATTCCTCTAACGCTATGATAACCGTACTTCGATTGACTCCAAACATTCTTGCCAAATGACGCTGGCTCGGTATTTGGCTTCCAATCGCCCACTCTCCTTTAGAAATTTTCTCTTTTATAAAATCAATAATGATTTGATATTTGGGCTTTTTCATAGATACTCCTTTTCCAACCCTATTTAAACTGGTTGGATTTTTTCTATTTAAGCTGTTGCAGACATTCTAACACACTCATATTACCATAGGAAACACCGTTCGAAACTGGTTGTACTTAAAATAAATGAGGTGTACTTATGATAAAATCTTTCCATGTAAAAATCGCTTTTGCTCATTTGGTAACCATTATTTTATGGGCATCTGCATTTCCCGGAATCCGAGCTGCTCTGACTGCTTACTCCCCAGAGCATATATCCCTTTTACGATTATTAGTTGGATCATTGATGCTGATTCTTGCAGCTTTTATCAAAAGAATTCGTTTGCCGGAAATCAAAGATATACCCATTATTTTATTATTAGGTTTTCTGGGGTTCTCCGTCTATCAAACAGCACTAAATTATGGGGAACAAACGGTTAGTGCAGGGATTGCAAGTTTATTGGTCTCTACAACACCTATATTCGCTGCATTATTGGCTTTATTATTTTTCCGTGAAAAATTTGGCCTGTGGGGATGGATAGGCTCCTTTATCAGTTTTTGCGGGGTAGCTTTTATTGCTTTCGGTGACTCCGCCGGCAGCTTTTCATTTAACGCTGGCATTATCCTTATTTTAATCGCATCCCTTTCAGAAAGTATTTACTTTGTTTTTCAAAATGCTTACTTAAAAAAATATGGTTTTTTCGCATTCACGATATATACGATTTGGGCAGGCACGCTTTTCATGTTGATTTTTATGCCTGGACTTGGAGAGGCAATCATGAACGCGCCAATGGACGCAACACTGGCAGTGGTTTATCTGGGAATTTTTCCAACGGTTATTCCCTACTTCACTTTGGCCTACGTTACGTCCAAAACCGGGGCTTCCGAGGCAACGAGTTCACTTTATTTAACACCAGTGTTTGCTTTCCTTATTGCATGGGTTTGGTTGAATGAGATTCCTCATTTCCTTGCAATCGCGGGAGGCATGATTACTTTATCAGGGGTGTTTATGTCAAATATAAAGAGAGAGGATGAGTTACAGGTTAGCCAGACACCGTTAAAAAATTTATAAAAGCACAAAGAGAGAACCGGAGCTAAACTCAAGTAAACAAGTTTAGCTCCGATTCTCTCTGTTTATTTACAGCCATCCCTCTTGTAAACTCAGACAATGATATAGCGATAAAATCAATGGAGGAATAGCGCCTTATCGATTAGACGGAATTATCTTTTTTCAGACATAGGATATAAAGGATATTCCCATTGGTGCGTACATTCTTCCAGCATATAATATCCGCGTTCCTTGTTTGGCACAATACGCGAGCATTGCTGTGTCGGAATGGCTCCAGCCTCATTCTCATTGGCTATGTCAATCCACTCTTGATTTGCAGCCGCATCATACCGTACTGTTAATGTATTTCCATTCACGGTGATGGTTTTTCCGCCCTCTTTCTTTTCAGCATTATCCATAAACTGCTCTATCGCTTCCTCCAGGTTTTCCGTCTCGTCTGTTTCAGATGAAGGTTGTGTAGAATCTAAATAAACATCCTCCGTCCCTTTCCAAGTATGGAAACGAACAGAATCTGCTGTTAACCACTCTACATTTCCTAACCCCAAAGCATTTTCAGCATTGAAGCTTTCAGACGGATAGTCCCTGCGTCGAGCAACTATGCTAATGGATTGGTCATCCAGTTGTTTGCCGATAAAGCCAAATTTCGTCTTGTAAAAATTATAAGAATAGGTTGTCTCCCCAAGGGTAAAGCTGCGATGCTCGATTACCAGCGACTGCTGATCGTATGGTGAATCGATTTTTGTGTAACTATATTCCATCAACAAAACCATGAAGCCATGAAACAATATGATTGGTATAAAAATAACAAGCCCGGCAATTGTCCATATTTTAGGAAGGTTTGAACGAATAGGGAGCTTTGCACGAAAACCGATTGCAGCAAGAACGATCAGGTTTATAACCATAGGAATAACATATCCAGTTGGTTTTAAAAAAAGAAAATAATAATCGGTACCATGCATCATGATAAGAACCAAATCCATGATTCCTAAAACAAGGAGCGCCCATTTTGTTTTTGTCATAAGATTCCCCGTTCTTAGTTCATTTCTTGTGGAATGGTTTTCTTTTAACCCATTCGCCTTTATCAAAAGATTCTACTGAAACCAATACCCATTTCGCTTATTACGTGATTAATTTAAGCCCGATTACAGAGCATAAAACCATAGCGATAAAAACCATACGCTTCCAGTCTTTTGATTCTCCATAAAATATCATGCCGATAAGTGCGCCGCCGACAACACCAATCCCTGTCCAAATGGCGTAGCCTGTTCCCATAGGGATGAATTGTAAGGAATAACTCAGCAAAGCAAGACTTGAACCAAACCCTAAAATAAGTAGAATGACTGTTTGCCAATTCCGTTTTACAGAGAGCTGATTAATCATGGCAACACCAAATGTCTCCAGTAAGCCTGCGATAATTAAAGTAAACCAAGCCATCAGGATTCAGCTCCTTTCTCTGCCTTATCTGGTGTGACCAATTTCAAACCCATCACTCCAGCTAATAATGTTGCTATGAGAATTACTTTTTCCCATTTAAACGCTTCTCCAAAGAAAAGAAATCCTGCAATAACAGTACCTGCTGTCCCTAACCCTACAAAAATAGCATAAACCGTTCCTGCCGGCAGTACTTGTGCCGCTGTAATCATTAAATAATTACTAACAATAATACATATAACTGTGCCAGTCCATGTCCAAAAATCATATGCATGCGTTAAACCAATCACCCAAAAAATTTCCAAAAAAGCTGCAACGAATACTTTCATCCAATTTCGATTCACTGCAAACACCTCCACTTTTATTATTTCCAAAAAACGAATTAAAAAAAGCCCTGAGAGGCAACTGTACATACAGCTTCTCCCGGGCTTTTATCCCTCCGTGACACAGTAATTCACTGTGTGTTTTCTCTCGGACCAGACCAGCATTTGATGTGCGGAACCCTAGAAAACATTTTTTTCAACGTAATTTCTTATCATAATAGACGTTTTTTTTCTGCCATAAAAGCTTTCATTTAAAAAACCATATCAAAAAGAAGAAATTGATGCAACATTTTTACATACGTCAACTTTCCCCATCAACAAAGCGCAGCATCCCTCTATCAACCGATATAACATCCTCCTGATTAAAAATAATACAGGCTTTTCCACCAACATATTTATCAGACTCGAACTCCCCAAGAACAGTTACATAGCCTTTTTCAAAAAGATAAGCAAGCTGTTTGTCATTTTCCTCCGATTCAAAAGCCGTTAAATCATTATGTAAATACGCTGTTACCGGTTTATCATATAACCGCATGTATCTCTCTTCCTTCCCCTCATTTTGTCCCTTTCTTCCATCGCTTTCTAACACATTTATTCCCCTATTTTGCTGCTTTGTCCCGATATACAAATATAGTAATAGCATTTAATAGGATGGTAACGATAAGCAGAACCGCTGCGGCAGAAACAACAGCACCTGCTGTATCCATCAGAGCAATCCAATCCTCTATTTTTACTAAATGATAGTTATAAGCTAACTGAAAACATAACGAAATAGCACAAGCACTCATGCTCGCAAGGGAAAACGCAGCCCAATTCTTTGGATTGTTTTTATCATATCTTGTGAGAATAATAACAGGAAGTATCCACGCAACGAGTCCAAGCAGAAGACTGCCTATATTAAGTAAACCGATCATAGCTGGTTCCTCTTTTCATTTTTCAAATGGGAGACGGGGCTTCCGTCTTGATATATGGAATAAGTCCACTCGCCATTTTATTACTTCATGTATAAAACATTGATAATCTTTTATTCATAACCGCCCTTAGCATCAGGTAACGCTTTATACGCATCCTTTTCCTTAACAACGCTAAATACATCATCGCGTAATCCGATAAATTCCTTTGTATCTTCAGTCGGTTCACAGTAAGCTCCAGAAACAGAATGTGTTATTGTTTCTCCGTTGACGATAATTTCCCACGCATCCTCTTCATGTGGTTCTACACTGCAAATCGTTCCGTCGACGGGTTCTGGAGTAAACTCTTTTGGTTCTTTTATATTGATTTCTTTCATTTTTTCATAAATTTGGTTCATTTCTTCCTCTGTTAAGCTGATTTCTGCAGTTGCTGTACCATTTTCTATTAAATCCTTCGTCACTGTGCCTTCGAAAGTGTTAATCTCATTATTTTTGCCCACACCAAACTGGATGGAAAAATCAAAGTCATCCGGCATACTTTCCGGCATATTGGCAACCGAATCAACGGGAGTCGTTTCAGGTTCGGGTTCATTTGTTTCCGGTTGACTGCACGCGTATAGAGAAAGCGTAAGCAGCATAAAAAGGAATAACTTCTTCATTAGATATACCCGCCTTTACTAAAGAATAGTATGGTATGCTCACTTATTTCAGTTCCAAAGCAATATTTCCCAAAGCTCCCGATCTTCTATGACTAAGTCATACGGATTTTTTATGTCCAGACAATGAATACTCCTCTTTTTAAAAAGAGCTAAATCTTCTTCGCCATTCCAAGATGTAAAATACTCAACAACTTGACTATTTTGAATTGCTTCGTCCATATAATTGTATAGTATAGTTAAACATTTCTCTTCTTCTGCAGGTCCTTTAATTTGATTGTTCAAAGGAATTTGATTAGCATATGCAGCTGCTTGATGCTTGTATGAAAAATGAGAACTATACGAAAACCTGCGTTTAATTGTGCTATCATAATTATTTTCAATTAAATAATCTTGGCTCATTGAAGTAAAGTCATTTAATTAATAATAGCCTATCAAAGATATAGATTAATAATCTGACATTTTAATATCCTTATTCGAACATTCACTGCAAATCACAGGAACGTTCTCCCACTCAAAACTTTTTCTAGGCATTGTTTGCGTCTTCAAATGGCTGGGAGGGAAATTCCACTTTATCCAGCACTTTTCACCTGTTTCTATGATTTTATCGCAATGATCACAATGGAATTTTTTATCTTTATTATTATACATAATGAAGCCGCTCCTCTCTATGGCGTCCTTTGGTTAAGAAAAATGATCCGCATTTATTTTCATCCTTTAGAAACTCCAAGGTGCTTCTATTGGTGTCTTGCTTAGAAGTCTTCCTGCGTATTATCGTATTCATTGCATTCGCTTCTCAACAAATAACAAAATTAATGTTGCTATCGGGCCTAATACAAGGGAAAGCAAGAACCAATTTAACCCTGTCCGATTCTTTCCCTGTGCAAGTCCGGCATTTATCAATGCCAGTGTGCCCCATCCTACAAAATATTGGTTATCCATCATTGATCCTCCCCTCTAAAATAATCAGCACATCAGCTGCCA
Organism: Oceanobacillus oncorhynchi; assembly: GCF_000821065.1. Classification (GTDB taxonomy): domain Bacteria; phylum Bacillota; class Bacilli; order Bacillales; family Amphibacillaceae; genus Oceanobacillus; species Oceanobacillus oncorhynchi. The sequence goes on along the minus strand of NZ_CDGG01000001.1, from coordinate 1,618,529 downwards.
ACAACACACCACACTTTATTATTGTCATCACGTTCTCCTAAAATCCTATTAATGCATCCCATCCTATGACGGCCTCTTTCCCTCTATGTTAACTGTAGTCATGCTTTGCCTGTCAACTTCATAAGAAGCTGTCCAAGTACCTGATTCCCTCCCCTTTTTCCAGTGTTCTGTAAAGGTGACAATATACGTTTCATCCCCAATTTCTTCTGCATCTGTTTCCTTTGTAATGTGATAGCCTTCCACTGTACCTTCCCATTGTCCAATATTGTCAGGGAAGTCATCTGTTAACGTTCCTTCACCAGAAGTTGCAAAATCAACCGCATCTTCTTTGGTAAATGGGGGCATAGGCGGAGAGGTTACTTCTAAATAACCCCAGCTTATTCCAAGGCAAGCGATTGGGATAATCCAAAAAGGTTTAACGCTCTTTTTCTTCCTCTTTCTTCTGTCTAGCCACTTATCAAACATCCCATAGATGATGGCGGCTGGCATTCCGTATAAGGCAGCCATTCCATCTTGAAAGATGACGCCATTAGCCAGTCCGAAAAAGCCGAGAATCAACACATACAGCCAGTCATGTTGACGAAACCACTTACTTTGCAAATATTCTATTGCTATTGCCACCGCGTTTCCATAAATCAGGATAATCATCCCAATATACAGGGCATAAACGGTAAACCAGCCCATGAATTGATTTCCGCGATGGTATGCAGATTCAAACCCATTTATAAAATGAATAACAATAAACAATGCCGATAGAAAGATGGTGGTCACAAAGGTTGCGCTTAGCTTTCTTAGAAAGAGGCTTTCTAAATTATTTTCCATATGTATTTACTCCTGACGCTTCGTAATTCATTTGAGTTTCACACTGTAAAACCGCATTGCTTTGGGAACACCTTTTATTTCAAAAACGCCCTTCAAAATTAAACGTCTTACGCTATACTCCACAAACACATCGCTAATATATTGATCTAAATAGCAGATCACCTCGCCAATAAGACGTGCTGATAGGATGAATTCCGTATTCTTTTGCTCCTGATGCAGCATTTTTGCTTTGTTGATTATCAAGTCGTCATAATAGCTTTCATCTACACTTTTTATATCTCTATTTTCCCATATCCTCAGAGCTTCTTGTGTAGCAGCTAATGCTTGCCATTTCTGCTCGAATTTTTCCCGCTGCTCTTTGCTTAAAGCAGGTGTCTTACTGCTATTTTGATAAATCAACTGCAGCTTTTCAGACATGATTTCCCCGGTGTGCAACGGATAATTATCCTTTTCTGGAATATTGAATTGTTTTTTATACTGTTTCGTTGTGTTTATAGCGGTTATATCATTCCTTTTATCTCTCAATAAATACAGAACATAGCTTAAAGCAATCTGTTCATGAGCGTTTTCCCCAGTCCAAATGATAATAGACGCCGTTTCAGGGATAGCACTTATCATGGAGAGTGTACGGTTGAAATGATGTCGGTATTCATCTAGATAATCATCATCCAGGAGAAGATGGTTTTTTAGCCATTCCTCCCTGTAGTCAAGTCCCGCTTGATTATGCAACTGCCAAATTGGGCCGATTGAAAAGACATCTGAAAAGGAGATAACCATTTCTTCATCTTGTAATCCCATTTCTTTTAATACCCATTTCAAGCTTCCAGCCGCGGAATCATCAAAGAGGATATGCACAACTTTATCATTGGTACTATTTTTTATTTTTGTTTGGCCTCTTTTGACATTTAGAAAATCATGGTATGTTTTCTTCAAGTCTGCTACAAACTGCTCCTCCGTATATTGGTCTAATTCTTCAAGCATATGGATTCGAAAAAAGGTTTGAAATAAAAGGGACTTCACTTCCTCTTCCCCAGCATGATTAAGGGTTCCTTTTAATTCATCGATCAATGTATCTCCCACCTTTATAGGTTTTATTACGATAGCGCCTATTATCTCTTAATTAAACGTAACTGCTCGATCACATAAGAATTTTTTTCATAATCCTCCATCATTCATTTCAACTATTTCCATACATTCACGTTACACGAAATTGCTTATTGATGTAAATACTTATTAAAAGATAACCTCATACTCCCTTTTCTAACTAATAAAAAATCTTTATAGAACGGATCTGTTTCTATCAATACCCTTGCCTATTTTGCTTGTGCATTTTTAAACCAGCAAAATTGCCCGGCATGCTTTATCCGAGCATGCCGGGTAATTTTTTAGTATGTGTTCAAAAAGCAGCCACGTTTTTCAAACATCCTCCTTTTATCAAAACTTCTCCCGATAATTCGCCAAAGCAAGCAACGGAAACAAATATTCATAGCTATGGTAATGAATATAAAACCCTCCAGGAAGCCCCTGCCCCTTCGGATAGGCTGTTGTCCAATCCACTTTTTCCGCCGTCTCCAGCAAATACGCAATACCCCGCTTGATTTCCGGCGTTGCTTTTCCTTCTGCAGCAATCAGTGCATCTAACGCCCAGGCGGTATGTGTACGCGTGCTTTCCTTGAGCGGGACATATTTTTTCTCTATATCACTTTTACACGACTCTCCCCAGCCGCCATCCTGATTTTGAATGGCGTATAACCATTGGATCGCTTTTTGCATCTGCGGATGATTGCTGCGTGTTTTAACCGCTGCTAATCCTGTAATCGCCGACCAGGTTCCGTAGATATAACAAATCCCCCATCTGCCATACCAGGATCCATCCTTTTCCTGATTTTGCAGAAGCCACTTCATGCCGCGTTTTATAAAAGGCTGATACGTATCTGTATGCGTGTCATTTCCAAAGAACTCCAATGTCCTCCCTGTTAAATCTGCCGTTGATGGATCCAGCAGCATCGATCCTCCCCCTTCAATCGGCAGCCAGGAAAGCAATGTATTATCTACATTCTTCTCAAAGGCCGGCCAGCCGCCATCATCATTCTGCATGGAGACTGCCCACTGAATTCCACGGTCCCAGGCTTGTCGATAGACGGGGGTGTGACGGGCAAAGGAACGAATAGACCTCAACGCAGCTGTTGTATCGTCCAGATCAGGATTGAACGTATTGATATGAGAGAAACCCCATCCGCCCGGTGTCACATCCTGGTTATGGATGCTCCAATCGCCGTACTTCATCTGTTGTCTCCCAAGTAAATACTGATTTGCCTTCTTAATTACCGTGGCAGAGGGGGATACACCAGCCTTTTGCAAAGCATGGCTGATTAAAGCCGTATTCCAGACGTTTGCTGTCGTATACTGCATGTGCGTTTGTTTTCCAATGCTGGTTTGAAAAGCTTTTAGTCCCTCTACTGCCTTGATAATAATCGGATCCTTTTTCGAATAGCCCCTGGCCATCAGAGCAAATATCATCAAAAATGTTGCACTGAAATAGCTGTAAAATGTCCCGTCTGATTCCCTTCGATTCAGCATATACTCCTCTGCACGCTGCAAGGCTAATTCATGGAGCTGTTCCGGCTTTCCTATCAGACTGCTAATCTCCCGCCCGAAAGGGGTTTGAAAGGAGCGCCAATCGTTTAACTCCGTTTCCCAATCGCCGTCATCTTCCCGTTGTAAAAATAAATCGGACAAATCAGGCGAACGCTTTGTCTTTCGGCTGAATTTATAATCCGCCGTAATTAATATAGGAACCAAATTGGACCGTGCATATAACGATAAGTCAAATAGATTAAGTGGAAAAGAAACTGGAAAAAGAATGAATTTAACTGGAACAGGAAGATAACGCGGCCATTTATACTGCCCTGTCAGAGCTAACATGACCTTTGCAAACATATTGATTTCTTTTAAGCCCCCATGCCGCTGGATAAACTTTGTGGCCAAACGTATCTCCCGGTCCTCCTCTTTTCGGCGGCCGGAATAAAGGAGCGCATAACAGGCCTCTACCGTTGCTGTGAGGTTCCCTTCCACTTCATCGTGGAATATTTTCCAGGCGCCATTTTTCCCTTGTTTACGAAGGATCCTGCTTACCAGCGCATCGATAAGGTCCTCATCATCCATTTCCAATGTACGCAAGAGGATAATCATATAACAATCTGTGGAAATCCCTGTTTCAAAGGGATACGCCCAGGAACCATCGTGCTCTTGTTCTTTTGTAAGCCTGTCAACCAGACGATTGATTTCTACATCTATCTTTTCCTTCATCAGAAAACCTCTCTTATAAGAACCGTTTTTCCTATACATATGAGACACCGTGTAAGCATATTCCTTAGAGAGGGAGGAGACTGGATGACAATTGGCTGTTTCAAAAAAAGAAAAGTGTATGAAAAGTCTGTTCTTGAGATAAAAAAAGAACTGAAGAATATAAGGAATCCAAAAGCAAACGGCCTATCCGTATCCATGCTTCCTAAAAGAGAGCAGGTATTCATTCAACGCATTCATCAACTGACAATTAAATGGAATAAAAATAATGTCACCCGGACACAAGCCTACTTCGATTTTTATATGCAGCACCCAGAAATCCATTGGGCTTTATTAGGGCATATGGTATCACGCAACGGCGGTTGGAACATGACTGATTTGAAAGGCGACCTCCTATCGCGTTTGTTATCCGAAAAAGAACAAAAAAACTTCTATTTATTTTTAGAACGGGGAAATTGGTTAATATTCCAGGATGTTTATCCGCAATTATTGCTGTATCAGCAAAGTGTAAGAATGAATCAAAATCTTTTTCACCTTCTTCCTTTCTTGAATGTCTCTGTATTTATGGAAGTGGTATGGAATCATTTTTGGGAGCATGGTGACCGTTATCTGTTAGCCATCGCAACCATTATTAATGAACAAAGCTATTTAGAAAAAAGAGTGGTGCATCACCCACATTTTAAAGAAACGGTATTAGATACATTGGGTTTTAAGCTGTATGATTTTTTACGCTTTAACCATGTTATTTTCCCGCATTATCACCTTGGAAAAATAGAAAAGAAGCCCGCATTAATCGGTGATACCCTGCACCATTTCGGCTCTCTCCATGAGCGGATTATGCTGGGGAAACGTTTATATGCCATCCTTTTTCAACAGAAATCTGTCTTAAAAGATATTCTGCTATGGGCAGGGAAGCATCCGCATACAGGCTCCCGAGCCGATTATTGGAAGGATTTGTTTCATTCTGTGAATGAATCTGCACCGGGTACGGTCTATCGGCGAAGAACAAGGCATTGTGAACGCAGAAAAGGAGCTCCCCGAATCTATAGCCCTCCATTGAAATATGCTTGGAAAAACGTTAACCACTCCCCGGCTGAAAGAGGAGACTGGTTTAACGATGTAAGTGTGATTGATTATTTCGTAGAAGAAGAAATAAATACAGGTGGGGAAATTCATGAAAAATACTGCAAAGCAATGGAAAAAATCGAGCTTATCATCATTGCAAAAAAGGCGACCTTCCTCAGACAGGAGTAAAGAACAGCAGGCGTATGTCATCGCAGCTCTCTTTTCTTCCATCGTCGGGACCTATTTAGATTTATTTTTTGTCGGCATCGGCATGTATCACTTTCCTATGCGGCTTTTCCCAGAAATATTTACAGTCAATATTGCCTTTACACTGCTGATTCTTCCTGTTTCCGTCATTTTATTCTTGTACCTGGCCAATCGGATGAGGACCCTTCCGCGGTGCATAATGATTCTTACGATTAGTACAGCGGTCATTTTTATCGAAAAAACCGCTGAAAAGCTGGGAGGATTTATGCCTCATCCAGATTGGAATCATGCCTATTCCTTTTTCGGGTATATGCTTTTCCTCATGATTGTTTGGATAATTTTTCGGTTTTTTCAGGTGAAAATTTGAAAAGCTGGTATTTACTCGTCCTCCTAATCATAGAAATGATGAGGAGGTGGCGTGATGCGGAATCGAAAAATTTCTATATTGCTGTTAGCAGCTACATATGTTGGAACGGTTATTGGGGCAGGCTTTTCTTCAGGGAAAGAAATTGTTACGTTTTTTAGTGTCTATGGAGCTTTAGGGACCGTCGGCATTGCAATCAGCGGAGTCTTGTTTATTCTGATTGGAACTAAAATAATGATTATATCAGCCCGAATTGGGGCCTATTCTTACCAGGATTTAAATGAATATCTCTTTGGAAGAAAGATTGCCAAAGTGATTAATCTTTTTATTTTCTTCGTTGTTATTGGCGTCACTTCTGTCATGCTTTCCGGGGCTGGCGCTGTATTTCATGAACAGCTCGGTCTTCCATTTCAATTAGGAGTGATCCTTACACTCATTCTCTCTTATATCGTTGTCATGAAAGGATTAATTGGATTATTTGCCATCAACTCCTATATTGTGCCACTAATGCTTCTTTTCGTCCTGTTTGTAGCAGGCTCTATCGCGGGCGAGCATCCGCATCTGCTGGCAGAAAAACTCCTACCTGTTCAGTTATCGGACAACCTTTCTTGGGCAGGCTCTCCTTTTGCCTATGCAGCATTTAATCTGATGACAGCACAGGTTGTTCTTGTACCATTGGGAAAGGAAATTCAGGATGAACACGTTTTACGCTGGGGCGGATTTTTGGGTGGAATGGCTTTATTTTTCATCCTATTATTAATCCATTTTTCATTGTCCGTCTTTCCGCAAACATTTCCTTATGAAATACCGATGGCCGAGATTGTCCAACATTTTGGAGCCCTTATTCATATTCTGTTCTTAATCGTTATTTACGGCGAGATTTTCAATACAGTGGTCGGGAATGTGTTTGGAATCACACGACAGCTGCAGTCGGCATTTCGTCTTCGTTATCAACATGCTGTCCTGGTAATTCTGTTTGTTGTCTTTTTAATCAGCCAGGTGGGATATGGAAAATTACTGTCGGTATTGTACCCGTTGTTTGGTTATCTGGGGTTGTTCTTTCTGTTGTGGTTATTGATCAAAAGAATGCCTGAGAAATAAAGCAGGGATAATAAAGTAAATAGATATTTCATTTTATTTTAATATGAATTCGCTTATACTTCAAATAAGGATGGTGCTTGAATTGCTTGTATCAGATAGGAATTTCAACACCTATGAAGCATTTGAAGAGAAACGACAACAAACCGATGAGATATTAGAATATATCGATGGAATTATTTACATTTCTCCTTCTCCAAGCATAACACATCAAAGAATGGCTTCTTTTCTTCATGGTGAACTTCATAACTTATTAAAAAATAGCGGTTGCGAAGTATTTTCCGCACCAACGGATGTCCTGTTTGAACAAAGCGGGAATGATCATAATAAAAATAAAAGGGTTGTTCCCGACTTATTTGTGACATGTAACCCCTAATTTTTGAAGAACTCTTTGAGATTGCGTATTTTCAACCATACACGATGCCTCAATCTTATTTACTTCCATATTTTCAAATTTAAACTTAATTACCTTAGAAACAGCTTCAACGATTAAACCTTTTCTCCAATAATCCTTTGATAATATAAATCCTGTTTCATCCCTATAATGAAAAGTTGGCCAGGCAACAAAATCTATGGTTCCTATCACTTTCTTAATTTCTTTGTATTCAATTGCCCAAGGAAGTAAATTCCCTTAACTATATAATGAGTAAGAATATAATTCAAAAACTTATTTGTATCATTACTCTCACACCGCTTCCCCAATCTTTGTCATAGAAAAATTACGTTCCTGCTGATGGATTTCCCAACGAAATTAAACATAAAAAACCCGAAGGTCCAGCGGCAATATACCGGGGAGACCTTCAAGTTTGGGAATGTTACTTTTTATAAGAAACGTTAATTTTATATACGCACTTCATTCTCTCTACTTTCATTATACTATTCTTTCTAAATTATTTATAGACTATTCTTTCTAAAATTCCGAGACTATACTATTATATACAAGCCTAAAATACGAGGGGATGTTTCCGTATGAATAACAAAAAAGATGTCTTAGATTTGGGTCCTTTTTTCCATGGTACTAAAACAAAATTAAAAATTGGAGATTTATTAGAACCACATTTCTTATCAAATTACCAAGACAAAAAATCTAACTATATATATTTTACTGCAACATTAGATGCTGCTAAATGGGGCGCTGAATTAGCAACATCTAAATCAAAAGAAAGAATTTATATTGTAGAACCTTTAGGTGATTTTGAAAATGATCCGAACTTAACTGACAAAAGGTTTCCTGGAAACCCCACACGTTCTTATAGATCTAAATCCCCTTTAAAAATAATAGCTGAATTAGGTTCCTGGCAAAGACATTCCGATGAAGAAATAAATCATATGCTTACATCTTTAAAAAAGCTGACGGAAGAAGGAAGAAATGTAATATACGATTAAGCCTTAAAATTTATAAAGCATGACCCAAGTAAACCAAAAATTAAGCCTCCAATTGAGGGGCTTAATTTCAATAAATTTATTTTCCCTATATAAAATTAACGCTCCACCCAGCACCGCTTCTCTCTCATGCTCTCACATCACATTTCTGAGTTCGTAAATATAAGAAAAATGGAGAACAGGACTTTCAAAATTGTCGTGGAAAGACATTAGAATCCAAGCCAAATCTGATGGAAGAAGAGAAATTAGAGCTTCAAATCAAGGAACTGGAACACCGTAAAATCAGTATTTGGAGACAAAAAATGGCCTCCTAAAAAAGTTAGAGGAAACCGACAGGAGAGAGTAGAACCATTAGAGAGACAACTTCCTGCATTTGAAGCGGTTCATGAATATCATAAAGAAGCAGGTATCTCTATTCAATTGTTATGCAACATTTTAAAGGTATCCCGCTATGGGTATATTCTGAAGTGCATTCGTCGATTAATGATTGTGTTAGACCTAAAATCAATTATACACCGTTCCAATGGTTACTCCACAAAACAAGCTATGTCAATATCGAGGAAATATTCTTGATCAGGAATTTACAGCAGACCCTTCAAATCAAAAATGGGTAACAGATATCAAACACTTAGAATACAGCTTGATTAATAAAGCATATCTAAGTGTCATCAAAGACCTTTATGATGGTCCTACCGTTGCCTATCAGGCGGGTTACTATAACAATAATGAGCTGGTCATGGAAACATCAAAGCAGCCTTGGAAGCAAACCCAGATGCCGCTCTTTGTTGCATAGGGTTCTGGTTCGCAATATACGTAAAAGAAATATCGGTACCAGCCTGTTGCATAGATTTTTTGTTTTTTCACTATCTAATTGACAGAGCACAGTACCCTTTACTTGTCCCGATTAGTCGTTTTGTATTTTTCGCCTTTGCTGTCATAAGTGATCCACTCACCAACAGGCTCCCCATTTCCAAAATACCCTGAACGTTTTATGGTTCCATCCGCACGATACCATTCCCAATAGCCCTCTGGCTGATCTCCAATCATTTTCCCCTTTGACCATATAGTTTTTCCGTTTGCATGATACTTTATCGTGAACCCGTCAATCACTTCTAGTTTCTTTTCCTTAACACCCTTTGGCTGTATTATATCGCACTGTTTTTTCTCCATAATGGACCTCCGTTAACTTTCAAAATTAATATCTCCTTTCCCAAAACTTATTCATCTTAAAAATAAAGACACTAAAAGCCTCATCCCAATTCTTTTTGTATGCATTCTTATCTTGTAAATCACAGAAGAAATACACTAAATTCCATTTTGTTCCTACGTATAATAAAACGAGAATCCCTTAAACCGCCTACCACAAACCCGTATTCCGCAATTTCAGTTAAAATAAAGAGTTCTGGCAAAATAGCAAGGCATACCACAGGATGAAGCCAGAATATATTAATTTTTTATTGAAGTATATCATACAAATTACGCGCTCTCTACCATGTGCCCACCGGAAAAGGTGAAGACATGAAGCGTGGTTAATTTTGAATTTTCTACCGGATTTGGACATAAAAAAAACCCGAAGGCACAGTAGAAATATATCAGAAAGGCCTTCGGGTTTGGGAATATTAATTTTCTATTGGGACACAAACAGAAATAATGAATATTTCCACTTATTCCACCGTAACACTCTTCGCCAAATTCCGTGGTTTATCCACGTCACAATCACGGTGCAATGCTGCATAATAAGCCAGGAGCTGCATTGGAATCACACTTACCAATGGAGTCAATAGCTCATGCACTGCCGGCAGTACAAAAGCATCCTCATCCTGCTCTAAGCCTTTTGAGCTGATGATAAGTGCATTTGCACCGCGTGCAACAACTTCCTGCACGTTTCCGCGAATAGAATAGTTTACATTTTCTTGTGTAGTTAAAGCAATAACTGGCGTACCATCCTCAATCAATGCGATAGTACCATGCTTCAACTCTCCTCCAGCAAAGCCTTCTGCTTGGATATAGGAGATTTCTTTTAGCTTCAATGCTGCTTCTTGCGCAACATGATAATCTGTACTGCGGCCAATAAAGAAAGCATTGCGTGTTGTCGCAAAATAATCTCTTGCTAACTGCTCCAGCTCTTCTTTTTGGTTCGTAATGATTTCCATTGCATTCGCTACGATAGCCAGCTCTTGTAATGGATCAAAATCTAATTTAATACCTTTTACCCTTGCTGTATCTACTGCAAGAACCGCTAAAACAGCAATTTGTGCTGTATATGCTTTTGTGGAAGCAACAGCGATTTCTGGTCCAGCATGTAAAGGCAAGGTATAATCTGCTTCACGAGAAAGGGTTGATCCAGGCACATTTGTTAATGTCAGTGCTGGATGTCCTAATTCTTTTACTTTAACTAATACAGCACGGCTATCTGCAGTTTCCCCACTTTGGGAAATAAAGATAAATAAAGGTTTTTCAGATAGCAGTGGCATGTTATAGGAAAATTCACTTGCAACATGTACTTCTACAGGGATATTAGAAAGCTTTTCTAGAAACTCTTTTCCAACTAATCCGGCATGATAGCTCGTTCCTGCTGCAATAATATATATGCGATCTGCTTTTTGCATGGCTTTACGAATATTTTTTTCTAGCTTTAATTCGCCTTTTTCATTCTGATATTCACGAATAATATTGCGCATCACAATTGGCTGTTCATCGATCTCTTTCAGCATGAAATGAGGATACGTTCCTTTTTCTGTATCACTTGCATCGATTTCCGCTGTAAACGGCTCGCGGTTGATAACTTCTCCATCTAATGTCTGCACTTCTACAAAGCTTCGATTGACAAGAACAATTTCTTTATCATAGATTTCCAAGTACTCGTTTGTTTCTTTCAACGTCGCCATAGCATCGCTGGCAATCAGGTTAAAACCTTCGCCTAAACCAACCAATAGCGGACTTTTATTTTTGGATACATATAAAGTTTCCTGATCTTCTGCATCAATCAGACCAATAGCATAAGAACCTTTCAGCAGGCTCATTGCTTCACCAAATGCTTTTTTGGTATTTTTATGTTTTTCATAAAGTTTTTCAATAAGCTGTACGATAACCTCTGTGTCTGTTTCACTTACAAAGTCAACATCTTCCAGATATTCCTTCTTCAGGTCTACATAGTTTTCAATAACCCCATTATGCACAATGGTAAAACGTTCTGTTGAGCTCTGATGTGGATGTGCGTTTTGCACACTTGGCACACCATGCGTCGCCCAACGCGTATGACCGATACCAATAGTCGCATCCTTGCTGTTATCTACTTCTTTGCGTAACGCTGCGATACGTCCTTTTACCTTTGTTACGTGTACGCCATCTTCCCCTAAAGTCGCAATACCTGCAGAGTCATATCCGCGATATTCTAATTTTTCCAAGCCTGTTAATAAAATTTCTTTCGTATCATTTTGTCCAATGTAACCGACGATTCCGCACATGTCGATGTCCTCCTTGTTTGAAGGGGCAGAGACAAAAGACCGATTCGAAGCGAAGGGGCCTTGTTCTGCCCCTTTCTCGTGTTAGTTTTTATAGACATCATTCTTTATCTCTTTGTTCATCAAGTCACCCTGATGGTTTAAAGATAAAGCAGCAGCTGCGATGGACAGCTGGGAGGCACCCGCCGAATAATTCGATAACCCCCGACCTCGTCAACTATTCTTCCTGACCGTCCGTAGAATAGTCCTGGCGCTTGTTATTATAGTTTCCTTTCGTGTTTCTCTGCTCCTCTCTCCTTTTATTTGCTCTTGTTAAACGGACTTCTTTCATTTGGAAAACAAGAACTTTCTATATTCTATCGGAAAGTCGTATTCAAGGTCAACCTTTTTCTTGCTTTCCGATAAGATAGTTTATGAAATCCTTCTAAAATGTTGCAGAATATCCATAAGTGTCGGGAGGTATCCGCCTTACAGAAGTGGATGGGAGAAGGTTTGAAGAGGGGTGAAGCAGAGTGATATAATGAAAAATAAATGAAAAGACTTTAAAGAAAATTTTAAAACCTCACCTGACAAAAGGAGCTTCCCCATGACAAAAATTATTTGGATCAACGGTGCTTTTGGAGCAGGAAAAACACAAACAGCATATGAGCTTCACAGAAGACTGGAAAACTCCTTCGTGTACGACCCAGAAAATATTGGTTTCTTCCTAAATCAGAATTTGCCTGACACGTTGAGAAAGAATGACTTTCAAGATTATGAAATGTGGAGAGAATTTAATTGCAAGATCATAAAGTATATCGCTGAAAACGATAAAGAGCCAATTATTATTCCAATGACAATCACAGATAAGCTTTATTTTAAAGAAATTACCGGAAGTTTGGAATCAGAAGAAATCCAATTATATCCGTTCGTTTTATCCGCATCAAAAGAAGTCATTGAACGCCGGTTAAAGAAACGGCTGGAAAGAAAGAATTCATGGAGCTTCAGACAAATGGACCGATGTATAACACGTTTAGCTGATGACGCATTTGGAGAAAAAATACAGACAGACCATTTATCCATTGACGGCGTTGTAGAAATCCTTGCAGCAAAAGCCAATTTAGTATTACAAGAAGATAACCGCTCCAATCTAAAAAAGCGATTGGACCGGATAACAACACAGATAAAACATATTCGATAATTTATAAACAAAAAACATCAGCAAAGCTATCCCATTCGCAGCTTCACTGATGTTTTTTCTACTTATGCTTTTCCATAAAATCTAACATCCGCTTATACACTTTAATCTCATTCTCTTTTTTAGAGAATCCGTGCCCCTCATCCTCCAGCACCAGGTACTCCACATCGCGGCCTTTATCCTGCAGCTTTTGGACAATTTGATCTGATTCTTCCTTCACCACACGCGGATCTTTTGCACCTTGGATAACCAGCATCGGCTTTGTCATGGTTTCCAAATAAGTCACTGGAGAATCATTTACAAAGCGCTCCTTATCACGCTCTGAATCACCTAGCCATCTTTCCATAATCGGCTTCCAATCCGCCGGTACAGAATTGACAAAGGTAAATAAGTCGGACGGGCCAAAGATATCAATCACTGCTTTAAAATATTCTGGATGACGTCCATGCAGGAGCAGCGCCATATAACCGCCGTAGCTTCCTCCTACTAAGAATAGATGATCCGGGTCCGTAATCTTTTGATCAAACAGCCATTTGATGCCTTCCACATTATCGAGGCGCGGTCCATGCCCCCAATCCTGCTCGACGAGTTTCACAAAAGAGGAACCATAGCCTGTACTCCCGCGAAAGTTTGGTGCGAAAATATGATAGCCGCGATTGAGGATGCTTTGGAACATCGCACGGAAAAATTTCCGTTCTGCTGCCTGCGGTCCGCCATGCGGCCAAAAAACGGTATACCCATTGGCATTTTCCGGTTTTGCCCTGAACAGAAGTGATTCGATTTCCATCCCGTCAAATGAAGCATAGGTCACAATTTCAGGATCCACGAGCTCCTCTTCCGATACACCCAGAACACGATTATCTGTGAGCTGCTCCCATTTCTCACCATTTGTCAGACGATAAATGTTATCCGGCTTTACTGCGGATCCTCCAAGGAGATATACTGCCCCTGATTCTGTTACAGTCACCTGATCAATCAAATCAAAAGGCTTTGTGATTTCTTTCAGCTCTCCTGATTTTATTTTATACTGATAAAGCTTATCGACAACACCCTTTTCTGTCACTACATACAATGAATCGGATGATTTATCATATTTTACGGTTTCAATCGATTCTTCCTCCAGCTCAAGAACTTTTGAAAACGTCTCTTGCTTCATGTCATACTTGGCTAAATACATATATTCGCCTTCATAATCCGTCGGGAAATAAATGCTGTGATTATCCGTAAAAACTGGATCATAGGATACATGCACTTTTTTCGGATCAGGAGTAAGATAGATTTTCTCTTCCTCTTTTTCGATGAATATATTATTATACGTGTTCGCAAACACGCTTTCGTATATTAGTGTCTCTTCATCTTCCGATACACCTGCCAGTGTAGTCGGCGCTCCTTCTCCCTCTGCTATCAGCTCATCTTTATCTGTATCCAGATGGCGCACATGTGTGTTTAAAAAGCTCGGATTATTTTTAGAGGTATTATAATAAATTCGTTTTCCGTCCTTGCTCAGGTGTGCAAACAAGTATTTTTCGTCCTCTGCTCCCGTAATCAGCGACTGCGGTAATCCGCCCTCCGGAGGCAGGGCGTAAATGTGATAATTTTCATCCCCATCTGCATCAAAGCTTGTTAAAACATACTTCCCATTTGGATCAAACTGAATAAATGAGGAGGATTCATCCTTTTGAGAAAACTGAAATGGATACGCATGCTCTTTACTCAAGTCTAATGCCCATAAATTACGTTTACCGCTCAAGTTCGTTGAAAATACCAGCTTTTGTTCATCTTTGCTCACTTGGAAATGATCAATACTATACGTATAAAAGAACTGTTCTACTTTCGGTTTTGGAAATTTTATCATTCTGCCCGCACTCCCTTTTATCTGTATTTTCTATATTATACCACTATTTATAAAATACACCATACACTCTGGCCTTTCCGTGCGGAACAGCAAAACTATCTTTAATTCAAGCTACTTTGATTGTCATTTTATCATTTGAATAGTAAAGTGATATAGAGAGGAGAATTTGAGACGATACATGCAGAAAATAACACGCCATTTTCCTATCTGCCTGTAGCTCACTTCCTCCCCAAAGCAATTTACTTCAAATACATTTTTTAATAGATAGGTTTAACCTTAAAATCTAAAACAATGGAGGAGCATAGGTATGGAACAATATCGCATTGACCAAAAGAAAGGATTAGAATTTGGGCTCTATACACTGGGAGACCATCTGGCCAACCCTTTCACCGGAAAACGGATTTCGGCACAGCAGCGTCTTCAGGAAATTATCGAATTAGCAAAGCTGGCAGAACAAGCAGGGTTAGATTTTTTCAGTGTCGGAGAAAGTCATCAGGATTATTTCACTACGCAGGCACACAGCGTGGTATTGGCGGCGATTGCGCAGGCGACCAAAACCATCAAGCTGGGCAGCTCGTCAACGATTATCAGCACTTCTGACCCCGTTCGGGTTTATGAAGATTTTGCTACGATTGATTTAATTTCGAATGGACGTGCCGAAATTATTGCCGGAAGAGCTTCCCGAATCGGGCTATTTGAATTATTAGGATATGACGTACAGGATTATGAAGCGTTATATGAAGAAAAATTTGATTTGCTGCTGCAAATTAATGAGAAGGAAAGGCTCAGCTGGGAAGGGGACTATCGTGCACCCTTAAAAGATGCCCATGTGCTGCCCCGCCCGAAAGATAATACACTGCCCATCTGGCGTGCAGTTGGCGGAACCCCGGCCAGTGCAATGAAGGCAGGCTATACCGGGGTACCGATGATGCTGGCAACACTTGGCGGACCGGCCAGCGCTTTTAAAAATGTTATTGATGCGTATCGGGAAACAGCTGAAAGAAGCGGACATCATACTGACGATCTTCCTGTCGGCGTCACCGGTTTTTTCCATGTGGCAGAAACAAGCCAGGAGGCACTGCAGCAAATGTACCCTTATATCAATGAAGGAATGAAGCTGACGAATGGACAAGGATTTCCAAAGCAGGCATTTGCACAAGCAAAGGATAAGCGCAGTGTCATCAATGTCGGCAGTCCGCAGGAGGTTATTGAAAAAATTCTCTATCAGCATGAGCTGTTTGGACATCAGCGCTACTTAGCGCAAATGGACTTTGGTGGCGTTCCATTTGAACAATTGGCTAAGAATATTGAAATGATTGGCACGAAAATTTTGCCTGCCATTCGTAAGCACACTGGCATGAATCAGGAGGATTAGCACATGAAGATCATTGGTTTATCCGGCTCCATTGTCGGTTCAAAAACACGGACAGTCATGGATGCTGTAGCAAAAGAAATTGCTGAAAAATATCCAGAAGCAGATTTTCAGCTGATTGATTTAAAAGATTATGATTTGCAATTTAGTGACGGCCGGAACTATCTCGATTATTCCGGAGACACCGCCTGGGTCACCAGGCAAGTGATGGAGGCAGATGTGATGATTATCGGCACGCCTGTCTTCCAGGCATCGATTCCGGCAAGCTTAAAGAATATTTTTGATTTGCTTCCTGTCGGGGCATTTCAGGATAAGACCGTAAGCTTTTTCGTAACCGCAGGCTCTTCCAAGCATTATTTAGTTGCTGATCATCAATTAAAACCAACTTTATCCTATATGAAAGCACAAATAGTACAAACCTTTGTTTATGTTGAGGAAAAGAGCTTTCAACAAAAGAAAATCGTCGATGACGATGTCTTCATTCGATTAGAGCGTTTGATTGAGGATACCATGGACACGTATGAAGCCAACGAAATCATCCGGAAAAAGAAAGAGGATTCCTATGGATTCTAGAAGCTAAAAAAACGCATGGATGGGTACATCCATGCGTTTTTTTACTTTAGGTACATGATATTATTAAGCACCTAAATGATTTTCAATGACTTTTACGATTCGTTCTGCATAGGTCTGGCAATCTTCCTCTGTCTTCGCCTCTACCATGACACGCACAAGCGGTTCTGTTCCAGATGGGCGGACTAAAACGCGTCCATTCTCTCCCAGTTCTTCTTCAACAGCTTGTACTTCATCTAAGATGATTGGACTGGTCAATGCTTCATTCTTATCTGTAACCCGAACATTAATCAATGTCTGCGGGAAAATAGTCATTTCGTCTGCCAGTTCTGACAAGGTCTTGCCTGATTCACGCATTACATTCACAAGCTGCAATGCAGATAACAGACCGTCTCCTGTCGTAATATAATCTAAAAAGATAATATGGCCGGATTGTTCCCCGCCTAGGTTATAGTCGTTTTTACGCATTTCTTCCATAACATATCGGTCACCGACTGCCGTCTTATCGCTTTTCAGACCAGCTTCTTCTAATGCCTTATAAAAGCCTAAGTTACTCATGACAGTGGATACGACAGTGTCCTTACGAAGCATCCCAATTTCTTTCAGGTATTTTGCGCAGATGAACATGATTTTATCGCCGTCCACGATGTTTCCTTTTTCATCCACAGCAATCAAGCGATCACCGTCTCCATCAAAAGCCAGTCCGACATCCGCTTCTTTATCCAGCACATATTGCTGTAGTCCTTCCGGATGTGTAGAACCGACACCATCATTAATATTCAGGCCGTTCGGTGTAGAGCCCATGGAATGAATGTCAGCCTCCAAATCTGCGAATAGATGTGTAGCCAGGCTGGATGTTGCTCCATGTGCACAATCTACAGCGATACGTATTCCGTCAAAATCGTTATCAATCGTATCTTTTAAGAAGGACAGGTATTTCTGTCTGCCTTCAAAATAATCACTCACTGATCCGATACCAGCGCCTGTCGGGCGAGGCAGATCATCCTCTTCTTGTTCTAATAAAGCTTCAATTTCCGCTTCCTGAGCATCTGTCAGCTTAAATCCATCTGAGCCGAAGAATTTAATCCCGTTATCTTCTACAGGATTATGGGATGCAGAAATCATCACCCCTGCCTGCGCGCTCATTGCTTTTGTTAAGTAAGCGACCCCCGGCGTTGAAATAACACCCAGCCGCATTGCTTCTACGCCTGTTGACAGAAGTCCTGCAATCAACGCGCCTTCCAGCATATGTCCAGAAATACGTGTATCTCTGCCGATTAAAACGCGTGGCTTTTCACTGCCTTTTGTTAACGTATATCCGCCAAAACGACCGAGCTTAAATGCCATTTCAGGAGTCAGCCCTTCATTTGCTACTCCCCTGACACCGTCTGTTCCAAAAAATTTACCCATTATTATATCTCTCCTTTGACCATACAATATACAACTATTCTTCTGCTGTTTCAGCCGGATCGATTATTTCCACCGTGACCTCTTCCACATTTCCTGTGGCAGTGACATCCTCAGGAGCTTCAATGTCAATAGGCACTTCATGCTCTCCTGATTCTAAATCAGATAAATCCAGTACGGCGTTGATATCATCTGCCGTTAAACCATTTACCACCGAGGCATCCCCTGTCACTTCTACTTCTAATGCAGGGTCTGCATAAGATGCTTCCAATCCATTTGCTAAGCCTTCTTCTTCTAAAGCTACATTCTCGATTACATTTGTTCCTTCTACTTCTACCGTAACTTCTACCTCTTCCGTCTCCGGTGCTTGCACGTTTTCAGGCAAATCAAGCGGTACTTCAACTGTGCCGGATTCTTCAATCTCGGATAAGTCCAGCGGCTCGGTAGTCACTTCTGAAATATCCTCCAGCACGTCACTTTGAGAGTAAATCTCCACTTCCTCTTCATTTGGAGAAATAGAGTCCAGCTCAAGGTCTTCTTCCAGCTCACCTGTTGTCTCTACAGACAGTGGTACAGACTTGCTTGGATTGTCGACTTCTACGGAGACCTGAACACTTTCAGGGTCTAATCCGACATTCAATTCATTTCCTTGTATATCATATACACTAATCGGAAGCTCCCGATTGTTAATTGACTCATCGACACCTTCCATATTCACATAAGCCCTTACAGAGCCAATCGATTCAATGACGCTCGCTGAGCTTGTTATCGTTATCGTTTCCGGATCGACACTATAATCGACCACTTCGTAACCATCTGCCATCAGGTCTTGATTAATCAGATCAGCAGTTACAGTAAACTCTTGAGATGCCCGTTCTTCAATGGTGACTTCTGCTGTTTTCGGCTCAATAAATACTTCCACATCTCCTGCTATATTATGCTGCAGTTCAACAACATGCGTTCCTTCTTCTAAGCCTTCTAAGTCGACGTATACATCAAAATTACGTTGAAGTATATACGGTGTCATACTGCCTCGATTCCCTTGTAAAGTAACATCGACCTCTTCTGGAACATCACTGACAACATAGCTGTCGCGGTCAATACGGATATCTACTGGAATTTGTTCCAAGGTTTCTGTGGAAGTGGTTGAACCAGAAAATGTTGAATCGGAATTTGGTGTTTCGGACACATTGACAAAAGCATAGAGTGTTACCGCAAAAGCTAAGGAAAGGATACGGACAAACCACTTACTCTTAAACCAATTATCCACGCTTACCAGTCCTCCGTTTCCATGATTTTTTGTCAGAGGCTTTCGGGACGATTGATAAATGCGTTAAAAGCATTTCTCTTAATTTTTCTTCATCGATATCACGATGCAGCTCTCCATTTTTTGTACAAGAGACGGCACCTGTTTCCTCAGAAACAACAATCGTTAACGCATCTGTTACTTCACTTATTCCCATTGCGGCACGGTGCCTTGTTCCTAATTCCTTGGAGATAAATGGACTCTCGGATAAAGGCAGGTAACAAGCCGCAGCTGTGATCTCTTCATTTTTTATAATTACTGCCCCATCATGAAGCGGTGTATTTGGTGTAAATATGTTTGTCAGAAGCTGGTGAGTAAGCTTTCCGTTGATTGGAATCCCGGTTTCCGCATAATCCCCAATTCCTGTTTCTCTTTCAATGGAGATAAGCGCACCAATTCTTCTTTTACCCATATAATTACAAGATGTAACGATAGCCTCAATTTCATTTTGAATAATTTCTTCAGCAGAGCTTCCCGATCTGGCGAAGATATTCCCTCGCCCCAGCTGTTCCAGTGCTCTTCGTAATTCCGGCTGGAATAAAATAACAATTACAATAACTCCCCAATTAATAACTTGGCCTGTGATAAATTGGATGGTTTGTAAGTTTAACAGCATACTTACTCCCCACACAACCATTACAACTGCTATTCCCTTTAATAGCTGAATAGCCTTTGTACCTCTGATCAGCATGATTAATTTATATAATACATACCAGACGAGAGCGATATCAACGCCAATTCGCAGCAGATCTAAAAAGTCAAATCCCCCATCAAGCATGTGCACACATCCTTTACCCAATAGAATTACCTGTTTGTTTTAAACATTATCTTAAAAGCAATTATTTCTCTCAGAGAACCGGCCGTAAAATTCCCGCCTTTAAATAGAGAATGAAACTCGATTTATTTAAGCAGAAGATAACGTGATGCAGCTCTCTGAATCCTTCAGCGGAGGGAAAGAATAAATTCCCGCTGAATGAAGTTTCGTTTTATATTATCATGAACTATTATGAATTACAGTCGATAATTATTATATCATAAATTTGTAAAAACAGACCTGTCTGTAGTTTTTTATTTTCTTTAGAAAATGGAACACCATTAAAATGTGTGTGTGTAGAAATCCTGCCAAATTTGACCACTCCAATACCCTGAACCAGCTGTTTTTTCATAATTGATGGAGCAGCTATGTTTTACTCCATTATGACAGTTTCTTTCGCCCAAAAAAAGAGAGCGACATCATCTCGCTCCTTTTTTCATTGTTTTATCTTAAAATGCGAATAATCCTTTAAAGAAATTCTTTATATGATACCATATCCACTCAAACGTTTGGTCTACGGTTTCCAGTTCTCCGTTGACTCCTCCTGCAGAGGCCATCAGGCCGCCGCCTTCCAGCTCCGATTCGCCGTCTAAAAGCTCTCCATTAAACAAGGTAACATTGCCGTCCACCGTTCCAAGCACTAATAAATCACCGTTTTTCACGTAGACATCTCCGGAAACAGTGACACCCTCCGGCACAATCACGGTGTCTCCATCAACGACAAGCTCTTCCTGTGCAGAAACAACAAGCTGATCCGTTCCTTGATTAAAAGTGGAGGAAAGACTGCCTATCATCAACAAGAAGAAAATAGCTGCTGCAACAAGGATTGGATGATGTTTAAACCAGCGCTTATACTTTACCGATTTCTTTTCTGTCGGCAATTTATTCATAACATTTTCTGTAAAACCAACCGGGGCTTCCATCCGTTCCGCACTTTTTATTAAAGCAATGGTTCGATGAAGCTCATGAAAATGCTTCTGACAATCTTCACAATCCTCCAGATGCCTTCTTAGTAAGCTTTCTTCTTCTGCGGAAATATCCCCATCTAAATAGTCATGCATTTTTTTTATATACTCTTTATTGCAGCTCACATCAAGCACGCTCCTTTACACATGTCGAAGCCTCTTTCTCAAGGCCTCTCTTCCACGATGAATCCGCGTTTTTACCGTACCAAGAGGAACATCAAGAATTTCACTGATTTCCTTTAGTGAAAATTCTTCCAGGTACCTGAGCATGATAATACTCCGGTATTTAGAAGGAAGCTGAGAAATCTCATGATGAATATACCGCTGCAGTTCTCTGCTTTCCACTTCTTCTCCAGGCAGACGTTCCGTACTGGCAAGCTGAGAATACATATCCAAACCTTCTGTCCCTTTTACTTCTGCATCAAGATGAAAGTCCGGTTTACGCTTGCGCATGCGGTCAATGGTTAAATTCGTAGCTATGCGGTATAACCATGTAGAGAATTTTCTGCTCTCATCAAATGAATCAATATTCACATATGCACGTATAAACGCTTCTTGTGCAATATCTTCCGCTTCGTGCTTATTACCCAGCATACGGTAGCAGTGCTGGTATATTTTATCTTGATAAAAGGATACGACATCCGAAAAAGCAGATTGGTCTCCTTTTTTAACTTCTATAATCTTTTTCTTTATAAATTGGTCCATCTAATTACCTCCGCACTATGCGGTACTCTCTATACGAAACAACCGCTTGTAAGGTTTCACATTTTAAAAAAGAATGTTTATTTTTTTTCCGACAGGGTATATCTAACGATAAGTATACTAAAAAAGGAGTGAAATTTGTGGATAAAAAATCGTTATTCATGGAGATTGAACAATGCAGGCAAGAAATGCTGGCATTGTCTGAGGAGCATGGATTAGACTCAGAACCTGTTCTGTCCACAAGCGAAAAATTGGATGCATTAATTTTTGCTTATTTAAAAAAAACCTCTTAAATCATCCTTACTCAATTTTCAAAGACATCTCCTGTGTATGTCTTTTTTTGTTACATTTCCTATCCACAAACATCTCTATGTAATCTTCCCCTCACCAACTATATCTCTATGAATAATAATATCTTATTTTGTCCTTCACTTCATTAAACATTTTTTATTTTTTATAAGAAACTTGAAAATATTTGAAGATGGTATCAGAATTCCTTTGATTTAAATGCAAAAATAAAAGAACCGATTTACAATGCATCGAATTGCAAAACGGCTCTCCTTTATCTTTTCTAATATTTCTTAAACAGAATGATTCTCTTCCATCACCGTCTCTCCGCCAGTAGAAGGAGATAACGTCAAAGCTTTGATTCCTGCTTCTTCCCACGCATGCGCTAGTTGTTCCGCAGCTTCCTGCGAAGGCATAAAAGCAATCCCGCAATCTCCGCCTCCAGCGCCAGAAGGCTTTCCTGCGCCACCCAAATCCTCTGCCAAGTTACATAAGACGGTTAAATCGGGTGTCTCAATATTTGTATCTGCTGCTTTCCCAACTTGATTCAACGCTTTTCGGTTAGCTGTTATCCCAGCAAATAATTGATTGATATCATTGTCTTTTGAGCCAGTTAAAAACTGAGATACGGCATGTTCACTGTCTTTCAGAAATGAAGTATAAGCTTTCGCATTGTTTATTTTCAATAACCGCACCTGGTTCACTAAATCTTTCGTAGATGCAGCACTGCCTGTCCAGCCTACACAAAAGTAAACATTTTCTGGCAGCGTAATCGGCTTCGTTTTATAATATTTCCAATCCTTCTCTACGACTTCTGTGACAGACCCCGCTTCCTGGTATGCTTCGAGAAGCCAATCTGCCTGAAAAGAAGAGAATTGAAGCAGCCCGCCATAAGTGGATGCAGCGATATCTGCTCCCGATCCGTTTCCTTGCGTAATCACATGCGATATCGCAGCCAGACGGAAAATGGTATCTTTTTCAGCCAATTGCGGAGCCTGAAAACGTAATACTCCCGCTACGATAGAAGTAACAATCGCTGCACTGGAGCCCAATCCATATTTCACGCCAGAGGCATCATCCAGCTCACTGCGTGTAGAAACATGCATCGGAAGAACTGGCAGTCCTTGTTCTTCTAAATAACGATATGTAATCCGGAGTGCATTCTTAACAAAAGACAGCCTGGGATCGTCTGAATCAATATGTATGTCTGTCTCTCGCCAAGACCATGGAACCTTATGAAGAGAAAAGTCCGAAAGAGTCAGCTGGTGGCTATCTGCTTCCGCTACCGTCGCATAGACAAAACGGTTCACAGCCATCACTGCCAGATTCTGATAAGGCTCTAATACGGCAAATTCTCCCGCAATCATTAATTTCCCTGGTACTTTGACCGTGATTGATTTTGCCACCATATTATCCTCCTATCTATAGCTTATTCCGCTTCCGGGTTTGCTGATTATAATATCCTCCACGCCTTCTGTTGCCTGCAGGCGTTTTTTCACCTTAGCTTCGTTTTCTGGTAAATATAAAACTTTTACATTTGGGCCGGCATCAATCGTAAAAAAGGCAGGAATCCCTTGTTCTCTTAAGGTTTGTACCGTCTGCATCACTCGCATCGTGGTATCCTGCCAGTATGTAAACGGAGGATTCGCTCCCAAAGTTGTAGCATGCATGCGCATGCAGTTCGCTTCTGCAACGCTTCCCATCTTCTCAAAATCCTTCACTTTAATGGCTTGTTTTATTTCTTGCAGATCCTTTGCTGTCTGCTCCAGCCAGCCTGCATAAAAAGGAGAGGTTTCTACGGTACGGCGCATCCCCTCCCTGCTTGAGACCTTTTTCTCTGTTTTTGACAAAACCACAGCAGCAATGCGAATATCCCAGTGTGACTTGTCAGCAATTTGCACGGCAAACGAATCGGATCCATCTTCCCGTTCCCCCATCTGCCATTCAACAAAACCGCCGAAAATCGAACGGGAAGCAGAACCAGAGCCTTGACGAGCCAGCTTCGATAATTCCGTATCATTTAGAGAAAGTCCGATTGCTTTGGAGCTTGCTGCAGCTAATGCTGCAAGACCAGATGCTGAAGAAGCAAATCCGGCAGCAGTAGGAACATGATTCACAGATTGAACCTGTGCATAGATTTCCTTTCCAGAAAGAGCACGCACCTTATCTAAAAATATCGCTACCTTTCCAAGCGCATCTCCTTCTACATTCTGTTCATTCAAATGAAAGGAATCTTTTTTTAACCCTTCCTGAAAATGAACGGTTGTCTCTGTAGAAAAACCATCTAATGTCACGGAAAGGTTACTGTTGGCAGGAAGAATCAATGATTCATTCCGCTTCCCCCAATACTTGATTAAAGCAATATTTGTATGCGCTCTTGCTGTTGCCTTCATATATTTGAATCTCCTTTTCTACAATCCCTGTCAAATCATTCTTTTCATGCGGCTTCATTCAGCCGGGGAAAAGCCCCGCCGAATGAGGCATCGCTTTATTTCTTCAAAACAAACGGCCAGACTGCTGCTGCACCAAAACGGCGTAATTTCTCTGCCAGCTGCTTTGAATGAACTTCATTTTGCGCAAGCGCAATGATACAGCCGCCATTTCCGCCGCCTGTCAATTTCGCACCCAAAGCCCCTTCTTCCCGGGCAAAGCGAATCAATTTATTTAATCCGGCATCACTGACTCCTAGTGCTTCCAGTTCTTTTTGTGCTTCATTTAACAGTTGACCTAAAAACTGTTTACTAGCTTTTTCCAATGCATCTTTTGCATGATGCGTTAACGCCCCGATCCGTTCTATTTTGGAATGGATACGCTGCGGAGCTGCTTTTAACAGACTTGCTACCGATTCAACTGATGTACGTGTATCCCCAAATCTGCCGGAGTCTGCAACAATAAAATGCAGGTCTTCTCCTAATTCAATGTGCTCAACAGGACTTCCTTTTTTATACCACACTGGTTTATCGGAAGTGATCGTTAAGGTGTCCAGCCCGCTTGGTGCTCCATGCGCATAGGTTTCTGCCACATTCGCTAATTGCAGCAAATCTTCTGTCGAGCATTCCTTATCGCAATAATGGAATAAAGAGCGAATAATAGAAATAGCGACAGATGCACTTGAACCAAGACCCTTTCCTGGCGGTACCGAGGAATTAATCCGTATTAACAAATCCTTATAAGGAATCCCAAGATATTCACAAGAACTAGAGACACATTCCACAATCCCTTCCAGCTCTTTCGGGGCATGCCGCAATGGGCCATGATAAAAGGTACTGTCCATTTTCACCGCTCCAGGAACATACTCAATTACCGTCTCTACGCCAATTAAAGGAAATGGAATAGCAATTGCCGGCTGCCCGTGTACAACCGAATGCTCTCCAATTAAAATGACCTTACTATGAGCTACGCCAATAGCTGTTTTTTCCGATGCTGTTACTTTTTCTGCACTCATTGTTTATACTGTTCCACCAATTCTTTAGCTTTTCCCACACGGATTTCTTGTTGTTCTACTAATTGTTTTGCTATCACATCAATCATCTCCCCAGTTGCTCCGCCAGCTATCGCAACAGAACGTGAATGAAGCGCCATATGCCCTTTTTGAATCCCATCGGTCGCCAACGCTTTGAGCGCTCCAAGATTTTGAGCAAGACCAACTGCTACAATTACCTGCGCAAGCTCTTCTGCTGATTCAATTTGCATAACGGATAAAGAAAAATCAGCTAATGGGTGCACGCGAGTCGCTCCCCCGACAGTTCCTATCGACATTGGCAACTCAATTTCACCAACGAGATTACCTTCTTCATCCTTTGACCACGTAGTCATGGAGCCATAATGACCATTTCTGGCAGCATAAGCATGTGCCCCCGCCTCTACTGCCCGCCAATCATTTCCTGTCGCAATCACAACAGGGTCAATGCCGTTCATAATCCCTTTATTATGCGTTACTGCACGATACGGGTCAGAGGCAGCAAATTCATACGCATGGATGACACCATCTCTGACCTCTTCTCCAGCAAACGAACCTGTTTTTAGCAGATGCGGAGGTATTACACATTTTGCTGTAGCCAGGCTGCGATCGGCATAGTTCGATAAAATACGCAAATGCACTTTTCCTTTGGTTATTTCTTCCACGATTGGCGCAATCGATTCCACCATGGTATTAATCATATTCGCTCCCATGGCGTCACAGGTGTCTACATAGATATGCATGACCAGCATTTTGCTATAAGACGATGCATCGTTCTCATTCAAAACCCGTACATCTAAGTCTCTCACACCGCCTCCGCGGCTGACAATGCTTGGATAGGCATTATCGGCAGCTTTCATTAATATATCTTTTTGACGAAGGATTTGCTGCTTTGCTTCTTGAAAATCCGGACATCCAACCACTTGAATCTGCCCAATCATCAGTCTTTCTTTTGATTCTGTCCGAAAACCGCCAGCCTCTCTGACTATCTTCGCAATATGACTGGCAGAAGCAACAACAGAAGCTTCTTCAATAGCCATCGGTACTACATATTCTTTCCCGTTTATTAAAAAGTTTAATCCCAATCCGAATGGTAATTGATAGGTGCCAATGACGTTTTCAATCATATTATCTGCTTTTCCTACCGTAAGCGCATCGGCGTTAGACAAATTTTGCGTTTCTGCATCTGTTAAAGTAAAGGCCTCACGTAATAATGCCCGCCTTTCTTCTACCGTCATATTATAAAAACCTGATATCCTTGAAGAGGTCATGCCTAGCTCATCCTTTTTATTTATCATATCTGAAATATGCTTTTTTATTACAATGTACTAAAATAAACTATTTTGATTATAACACGAATTCTATCGTTTTTTCATTCAGAAGATACTTATTTCGTGACTAAAACTATGTTTGCAGCATTACCGTAATGCATTGGTATTTCCAGCTTCTAACATATACCAAAAACGCTGGACTGCTCAGACTATGTCAGACTCTTTACTAACGTCGAACTGTTGTTCAAATAATATGAGATTTTTATGCTGATAAAGAAAAAAACGAGATAAAATTATCCCGTTTTTCTGTATTTTATACTTGTCATGCTTGTAGTGAGCCATGAAGGATTCGAACCTTCGACCCTCTGATTAAAAGTCAGATGCTCTACCGACTGAGCTAATGGCTCGTTTTATAAATAGAATGGTACCTTATTTCGTGCTTCTTTATTTGGTGGACCCCTGCATCTGCAAGCATTTGCTTCGAAGTGAATGCTTCGGGGTTACTCGAAGCTGATTCGGCAGAAGTTTCGCTCGTTGCTCTACCGACTGAGCTAATGGCTCCTATGATAAGACAGGTTATTATATATAGCCCTGTCCATAAAAAAATACTATTATCAGTAATAGTATTATCATGTATTTCTTCTAAAAAATAAAATTGGCTGGGCCACCAGGATTCGAACCTGGGGTACACGGGATCAAAACCCGATGCCTTACCGCTTGGCTATGGCCCAACAAAAACATGGTGGAGGGGGGCAGATTCGAACTGCCGAACCCTGAGGGAGCGGATTTACAGTCCGCCGCGTTTAGCCACTTCGCTACCCCTCCATATTATTGTTAACCATATTATCAATTATATACATGAAAAAATGGTGCCGGCCAGAGGACTTGAACCCCCAACCTACTGATTACAAGTCAGTTGCTCTACCAGTTGAGCTAGGCCGGCGTGATGGTGGAGGATGCAGGGCTCGAACCTGCGACCCCCTGCTTGTAAGGCAGGTGCTCTCCCAGCTGAGCTAATCCTCCATTTGGTGACCCGTACGGGATTCGAACCCGTGTTACCGCCGTGAAAGGGCGGTGTCTTAACCGCTTGACCAACGGGCCATAGTGCGTTTCTGAGAGGCTTTTTGAAAGCTTCTCTCGCAAACTGACGAATTTTATTATATCGAGGAACCAACCGTTTGTAAAGGGAAAAATGAAAAAAACTTTATTTTATTTTTCAAAAGTCGATAAATCACTCCACCAAACCCGTTATGACACTATTTCCAAGGCTTCTCATTTCTTATTTCCTCTCTTTTCTTCTATAAATATAAAACCAGCGTGAGTATCTTTTTTGACAACATGAATTCTCCGGCAGGAAAGTACCGTATATTTTCCCGACTGCGATTACCTGGGTTCTGAATCGGCAAAGCAGTCCAACTGAACTGCTTTTTTACTTATCACACATACTTCTTATAGAAAAGAAAAACAGTTTATAACTTTATCACCTGGTACTAATCCGTTATAATAGATGCTAAGTTAAATGTTGAATGGAGGATACGTATGACAAAATTATTAGAAGGTAAAAACATTGTTGTAATGGGCGTCGCTAACGAAAGAAGTATTGCTTGGGGTATTACAAAATCTCTACATAATGCCGGAGCGAACCTTATTTTCACCAATAGACAGGAAAGATCCTACAAAAAATTAGTAAAACTTTTAGAGAAGCATGAAATTGAACCAAAAGCAATCATCTCTTGCGATGTTGAATCCGATGAAAGTATTCAGGGAGCCTTTCATGAAATAAAAGAAAAAATCGGCGTGATTCACGGCTTGGTTCACTCTGTTGCCTTTGCAAAACGGGAAGACCTGCAGGGTGAATTTGTCACTACTTCCCGCGATGGCTTTCTGCTTGCTCAAGAAATCAGCGCTTATTCCTTAGTAACCATAACAAATGCTGCGAAGGAACTGATGACTGAAGGCGGTTCGATCGTGACACAAACTTACATCGGAGCAGAACAAGTCGTTCCTGGCTATAACGTGATGGGTGTTGCTAAAGCTTCTCTGGAAGCAAGCGTCCGCTACCTAGCTGAAGATGTGGGCAAAGATGGCATTCGTGTGAACGCTGTGTCAGCCGGCCCAATCCGTACACTCTCCGCAAAAGGAGTAGCTAATTTCAACGAAAAATCTCAAGTTGTGGAAGAAAAAGCTCCGCTGCGCCGCAACATCGATCAAGACGAAGTTGGAGATGCAACATTATTCCTTCTTAGCGAACTGGCACGTGGAATCACCGGCGAAGTATTGCATGTAGATGCCGGATTCAATATTATTGGCGGCTAATCTCTCAAAAACTGTCTCTCTTCATTATTTAAGAAGAGACAGTTTTTTTATTGGCTAAATCCATGTTCTCTACTACGTTTAATCACTTTTTATTGCGGGAACAAGTAGTAATGGATATTCAAAAAGGCTGATAACGTATTATTGAATATTCTTTATTGAAAAACAAGCAAAGGGGTGGAGAAAATGTATAACTATATACAGCATTATATTAACGGTCAGTGGGTTGATTCCACTGGAAACGAAACAATTGATGTAATCAACCCTGCAACCGAAGAAAAAATTGGTGAAATCAGCTCTGGTACCAAAGAGGATCTTGATAAAGCAGTTCAAGCTGCACGGGATGCTTTCCCGGCGTTTTCACAAACAACCAAAGAAGAACGTGCTGATTTATTAGACCGAATCGCAGATGAATATGAAAAACGAAAAGATCAATTTATTGAAGTTATCATGGCAGAGCTTGGCTCTCCAGTAACATTTACAACCAACGTACAATATCAGATGGGATTAAATCATTTCCGGACAGCGGCAAAACTGGTACGTGATTTTGACTTTACTGAAAACCGGGAAAACTCCTTTATCCAAAAGGATGCGATTGGCGTCGCTGGTTTAATCACGCCTTGGAATTTCCCGACAAATCAGGCGTCTACAAAGCTGGCTAGTGCGTTTGCAGCGGGCAGCACCGTCGTATTAAAACCATCAACAGAAACACCTTTCGCGGCTGTCTTATTAAAAGAAGTGTTCGAAGCTGCCGGTGTTCCAAAAGGTGTATTCAATCTGGTAAACGGAACAGGCTCTACCATCGGTAACGGCATCAGCTCTCATCCAGATATCGACTTTGTATCCTTTACAGGATCCGGCGGCGTAGGTACGAAAATTATGGAAAACGCCGCTCAAGATATTAAAAAGGTTTCCTTAGAGCTTGGCGGCAAATCGCCAATTGTCGTATTGGATGATGCAGATGTGGATTATGCTGCAAAAACAGCTATTTCCCATATCGCTGGCAATACAGGTCAAGTATGTACAGCAGGAACGCGAGCATTGGTCCCAGAATCCATGCATGATGATTTTATCCAAGCGATTAAAAACCATATTTCCGAATATCCTGTCGGCGATCCAAAAGACGAGTCTACTTTCACCGGACCACAGGTATCGGAGGATCAATGGAAAACCGTTCAAGACTATATCCAAAAAGGAATCGACAGTAACGCAACTCTAGTTACCGGCGGAACAGGTAAACCAGAAGGCTTGGAAACCGGATATTATTCTAAACTGACTGTATTTACTAATGTAAAACCTGAAGATACGATTGCCCAGGAAGAGATTTTCGGTCCTGTACTTTCCGTTATCACCTATAACGATTTAGATGAAGCAATTGAAATTGCCAATGGTACAATTTATGGGTTAGCAGGCTATGTTGTCGGTAATGATCCGGAGGCGCTGACCAAAACAGCAAAAAGCCTTCGCTCCGGCAGAATTGTAGTCAATAATGAACAAGCTGACTTTACCGCTCCATTTGGCGGTTTCGACCAGTCTGGTATTGGACGCGAATGGGGAGATTACGGCATCGAAGAATTCTTAGAACCAAAAACGATTGTCGGCTTACCTTAATAAATACCACATCCATTGTCAGCAGCAAATGAGCTGCTGACAATTTTTTTGTAAAAAACTCCTTGACAACCCCTCTAAAAACCTGTAAATTTTAAATCGTAACGATTACGAATAATAAGAATTACAGGTTCATTGTTTGTTTTTTACGAAGCAAACCATAATAATAAGGATTACTTATTTTTCTTTTTTATAAGAAATTCAAACGCACTATATAAATTAATGGAGGTTCAATTCAATGAAAAAACGGGTCATTCTCTTTTTCGGTTTATTCCTTCTTTTCCTTGCAGGCTGTCAATCCGCAGAGGACAGTCAGGATGGAGATCAGGAACAGCTTGAAATTTCTACTACTATTTTCGCATTAGAAGATTTTATTTCCAAAATCGGCGGCGATTATGTCGATGTAGAAAGCATCTACCCGCCAAATGCGGATGCACACACATACGAACCAAGCTCACGTGAGATGGTCGATTTAGCTAAGAAGGATTTATTTATTTATTCCGGTGTCGGCATGGAGCCTTTTGCTTCCAAAGCGGAGGATATTTTAGAAGGAGAAAATGTAGAGGTTTCTGCCATCGGTGAAGATATCCCTCTTCGCGGAGAAGCGGAGCACGCTCATGAGAATGAAGAAGAACATTACAACGAGGAAGAAGCAGAGGACAACGGCGACATTATCATTGACGGCATCAATGACCATTACCACAGCGGCGATACAGCTTCCATAGAAGCAGAAGCAAATGTCGATGAAGACATCGCGGAATGGAACTGGTATTTCCGCACAGAGGGTTCAGAGGAATGGGAATTGGATGAAGAAGCGGACGATGCTTCCTTTGAAACACAAATCAACGATACGTTAGAAGTAAAACTGGAGCTTGAAGATGCAGATGGAGAAGTAATTGCCGAATCAGGCGTCGTTGAATTATTGATCGATAATCATGACGGCGAAAGCGGTGTGGGTGATCCGCATGTTTTCCTTGACCCTGTCATCAGCATTCAATTAGCTGAAAATATTACCGATCTTCTTATCGAAAAAATGCCAGAACATGAAGCATATTTCACGGAGAACTTAGAGGAATTAGAAGGACAATTGGAACAGGTGGATCAGGAATTAGCACAAACGATTGAGAACGCGGACCATCCGCAAATGATTGTCTCCCATGCAGCATATGGCTATTGGGAAGATCGATACGGCTTAGAACAAATCAGCATCCATGGACTCTCCTCTTCGCAGGAGCCTTCTCAGTCTGCTTTGGTGGAAATAGTGGATACTGCCCGCGAATATGATTTAAAGAATGTTGTCTTTGAACGAAATATCAGCAGCAGAATTAGTGAAATTATCCAAGACGAAATTGGCGCTGACAGTGCTGTACTGAGCAATATGGAGACTATTACCGAAGAGGATATAGAAAACGGCGAAGATTACTTCAGTCTAATGGAAAAAAATATTGAAACGTTAAAAACCGTACTAAATGATTAAAAAGAAGCTTTCAGCCAGATATGATTTATCAGGTTGAAAGCTCCTTTTTTGTTCTATTATTCAGAAACCGGATAAGCATAGGCAACAAAACGATCCGGCGCACTGCCCACAAAGTGGAATGGATAACAGGTAGTGACAACTAATACCTCTTCCCCCATCTCACCGATGACAGAAGTGTCATCCTCAGGCACAATTTCCGTTTCTCTTATTTCATACGTATACTCACCATAAGGCATCTGCACCACAAATGTATCCCCTATCTCCAATTCACCAAAATCACGAAAAACCGTATCCCGATGCCCGGATAAGAGGATTTGCTCCCCCTGCCCAGGAAAAACGGAATTGGATAAGTGTCCGACTCCTTTTTGCAATGAATCTGGGTCTGTCCCCTCCACAATAGGCAACGTTTTTCCCAATTTAGGTATCTCTAATGTAGCAAATGCTTCGTCCTGGTCCGCATCGAACGCTTCTATTGATTTTTCTGTATCCTCCCCGCCTGCTTCACCCTGCTCATTGGCGCCTTGTTTGATTCTTTCCTCCGCCTGAATCAAAGACTGCTTTTGCGATTGTTCGTGTCCTATAATTTGATTGCCAAAAACACCAATACAAATGACACCTGCTATTATAAAAAGGATTCCTATCCGTTTCATTGAAGCCACTCCTTCATCAACCAAAATATGTATCTCCAACACTGAATCTATAACAATTATACTATACTTTCGCTTTTCTATCCAAACCTCGCCAGAAGTTATTTTTCACCGTTTTCATATGTTATAATTAATTTCTAAAATAGAAATAAAGAGGTGCGCAATGAATACCGGTCAACGAATCATTCAATTACGGTCGCAACGAAATTGGACACAAAAAGAGCTGGCTAAACAAGTAAATATGAACGTCAGTGTCATGAATCGGATCGAATCTGGCGAACGCCCAATTAAAGGAGAAGAATTAACCGCTATTGCCGATACATTGAAGGTTACTGCAGACTATTTATTAGGCAGAGCAGAAGAAGCTCCTTCTAGTGTAGCTGACCACGAGAATGAATTGGTCCAGCACATTCAAAAGATAAGTCCCGATGCCGAAGCGATGCTCCGTGATATGGCAGCTCTCACTCCCGAGGAAATGCAGGATGTGTATGATTATATGCTATTTAAAAAAAGCAGAAGAAAGGATTGAGAATCCTGTTTCTATCTGATTTGCCCCATGACGTTGGCACGGTGATTTAAAATGCACCCAAGCTGTTGAACAGCCATTCTTGTAAACTTCTACCTGAAAGGGGTGATGTATTGCCAAAACTCGAATTCGTCTGCCCTCCGGCGAATGTACAGTTTCTTTTAAAAGGTACAATGAAACACCTATACGATAGAGGGAAAAATACAATCATAAATGGAAACGCATTCAAAAAGCAGAAAGCGAGGATAATAATATGAGAAAACCAGTCGTTGGAATCAGCTATAAAACATATGTTAACACAATCGACAAAGCAACGGAATTAGTAAAAGCCTTAGCAGAAGTGGCCAAAAACGAAAACGAAGTAGAAAAATTCGCCTTCCCATCTTTAGGTGTCCTCTACCCAGCAGCACAAGCCTTAAAAGGGTCTGAAATTGCCTTTGGCGCACAAAATATTTCACCCTATGAAAATGGCGCTTATACCGGAGAGATTTCAATCGAATCCATTATCGACATGGGCGCAACCCATGTGGAAATCGGACACGCGGAGAGACAACATATTTTCCACGAAACACTGGAAATGATTCATTTAAAAACTAAGCTTACGCTGGAAAAAGGGCTGACTCCTGTTCTATGCATTGGTGAAGAAGCGTACTTGGAGAATAAATCGGAACGGAAACAGGTATTGAAGGAACAAATCCTTACTTCCTTTGGTGAGGTCGACACACAACATATTGGAAGGGTTATCTTAGCTTATGAGCCAGTCTGGGCAATCGGAAAGGCAGAAGCAGCCGATGCAGCATATGTGCAACAGACACATGAACTAATCCGCGAAATTGTTAAAGAAGCATACCATACAGAAACAGCAGAAGCCATCCGTATCATTTATGGCGGTTCGGTGAGCAAAGACAATGTCTATGAGATTATCACCCATGACGATGTAGACGGCGTATTCATTGGCCGATTCGGACATGACCCTGCAAATTACAAACAAATTCTTCATACGGTGAAACAAGTAAAAATAAAATAAAAGCAAATGAAATAAAATAATAATTGATTTAAAAAATAATTAAAGCCTTTAACGTCCTCTCGTATATCTAAAATGTATACTTTGAATCAAAAGAATCTTTTTCCGTAGAATTGTACACAGTCGAAAAAGATGCTTCCATAAAGTATGCAATTTTATTTTCATTTATTATCATATTGATTAAAAATGAAAATAAAAGTTGATAAAAGAAAATTAGAAGTATATAATGAAAGTAGATTAAATATACGAGAGGAGTTTGCAGAATGAAAATTGGTATTGGTGCAGACCATAACGGATATGAATTAAAAGAAACGTTAAAGAAATTTATTGAAGAATCAACCGATCATGAAGTGGTGGACTTCGGAGCACATTCCGGCGATGCTGTGGACTATCCTGGGGTTTCCTTCAATGTAGCAGAAGCCATCAGCGAGAAGAAAATAGAACGCGGCGTGCTTATTTGCGGAACTGGTCTCGGCGTTGCAATTGCAGCTAATAAATACCCAGGAATCCGCGCAGCAACAGCGCATGACACGTACTCTGCAGAACGCGCTCAATTAAGTAATAACGCCCAAATCATCGCACTGGGAGCCCAAGTCATCGGACCAGAGTCCGCTAAAAAAGTAGTGGAAGCCTACCTGAATGTAGCATGGTCCGGCGGATCTCAACGCAAAGTAGATCAAATCACTGACAGAGAAAGCCAATTTCTTGATCAGAACTTCAAAGATGCAGCAAAAAGTTCTTGTTAACGCTTTCGATATTGTCATAAGGAAAAGCACTGTACGTAAGAAAATTCTTGTACAGTGCTTTTCCTTAAAGTTATATAAAAACAAAAAATTACTGCCTTTACAGCGCAGAAATCACTTGAATATTATGATTCACAAGAATTCGCTCTGTATCCGAATCAATGGAATCATTGGTAATAAGTACATCTATCTGATCTGTACTTGCAAACGGCGCACTAGAAGTCACCCCAATTTTAGAATGGTCAATAACAGCCACAATTTTCTGCGCTTTCTTCACCATATGTTGTTTTAATTCAACCTCATACAAATTAAAATCGGTCATTCCATTTTCTACCGAAAACCCATTGGCAGAAGTAAAAAGAATATCAATATTAAGCTTGTTTAATAACTCCACCCCTAATGTGCCTTCCATTGTCGTAGAACCCTTCGTCACTACACCACCAATTAAAATAACCGTAATATTCGGGTTATCCTTTAACTCCAGCGCTGTTTGAATCCCGCTCGTTACCACTGTCAGCCGGATCATTTGTTCATTAAGATAACGTGCTAACTCAAGTGCTGTCGAACTGGCATCGAGCAAGATACATTGCTTTTCTTCAATGAACTGAAAAGCTTCCTTAGCAATCAATGATTTTTCTTTACGGTTTTGCTTTTCACGCACAGAAAAACTGGTGTCATAATCCACTTCACTCTGTTGATTTAACATTGCACCGCCATGTGTACGAGTTAAAAGACCGTTTTTCTCCATTTTGTTTAAATCTGTACGCAAGGTTGCTTCAGACACACCGATTTGCTCCGACAATTCTTTCACGGTCAGCCGCTGCTTATCATGCAAGAGTTCCATTATCTTGTTTCTTCTTTCCGTAACAAACATTTTCATCATCCGTCATCCTCGCAAAAAAAGTATCTATTCCTATTCCTAATTAGTCCATAGTTGTCTATGGTGTATTATACCATAAAATGAATGAATAAAATAATAAATGAAAGCGATTGATAATTTTACTTTAAATAATGAGTTTTTTTATTAAAAGTTATGTATCCATGCTCCCTAAGCAGAAACAAAGGAAATGAAATATCCTCCATCTATCGGATTCGGTTTGCTCCCGATTCTTCATAGATGAGGATATTATGAGTTTGGCAGAATTAATATTGGGTTCACCAAAAAATTAAATCTATGCGGATCCTAAACAAATAAATGCTCCACTTGTGCCACAATATTTTCAACACAAAATCCATATTCTTCGATTAACTTATCTCCATTTCCAGAAGCCCCAAACGTATCTATACCAATCATTACTCCATCATTACCAAGATAACGGTCCCACCCAAATGGAGAGGCCATTTCAATAGCAACCCGCTTCTTCACGTTAGGCAGCAAAACACTTTCTTTATAAGAGGATGTTTGTACTTCAAAACGATCCCAAGATGGCATACTTACGACAGAAGTATCTATATTCTTCTCCCGCAATACCTTTTGAGCCTCGACAGCCAGCTGAACTTCAGAACCGGTTGCCAAAAGAATAGCATCAGGCTCACCTTGAGAAGAATCACTCACCACATAAGCACCTTTCTTCACGCCTTCATAAGCACTTTCCTTTGTTCCTGGTAAAGTCGGAAGGTTCTGCCTCGATAATACAATAGCTGTTGGCTGATTCGTTGTCTCCAAAGCAAGTCTCCACGCTGCCTGCGTTTCATTTCCATCCGCAGGTCTGATAAGAGACAAACCAGGCATTGCACGGAAAGAAGCAAGATGCTCCACCGGTTCATGAGTGGGCCCGTCTTCTCCAACTGCAATAGAATCATGTGTCCAAACATAGGTGACTGGCAATTTCATTAAAGAAGATAATCTTACTGCCGGACGTAAATAATCACTGAATACAAAGAAGGTGCCGCCAAATACGTTTAACCCGCCATGAAGGGCCATCCCATTAAGCGCTGCCGCCATTGCAAATTCACGCACTCCAAACCAAATATTTTTCCCGGCGTAATCAGCCTTTGAAAAATCAGATACATCCTTTATCGTTGTTTTATTAGATCCCGCCAAATCCGCACTGCCACCGATGAAATTAGGTACATTCTTCGCGATGGCATTTAGCACTTCTCCAGACGAGGCTCGCGTTGCCAGAGAAGAACCAGCTTCATAGACCGGGAGATTTTTATCCCAATTAGCCGGTAATTCTCCTTTCATCACTGATTGCAATTGTTTCCCCTCTTCTGGATACTTATCAGCATAAGCTTCTACCAGTTCATTCCAATCACTTTCTGCCTTGGCACCTTTTTCTGCAACTTTATTTTTAAAATCGTCATATACTTCAACGGGGACGTGAAAAGCACCATATTCCCAGTTATAGTTTTGTTTCGTAAGTTTCGCTTCCTCTTCACCAAGAGGCGCTCCATGCGAAGAAGAAGATCCTGATTTATTGGGCGACCCATACCCAATTACCGTTTTCACTTCAATTAGTGTCGGCTGTTCCGTATTTTGTTTCGCTGCTTTCATTGCCTTTCTCAAAGCATCGACATCATTTCCATCTTCCACCCGAATGACTTCCCAGCCATAGCTTTGAAAACGCTCCTGCACATTCTCTGAAAAAGATCTATCTAAATCACCATCTAGTGAAATATCATTTGAATCATACAAGACAACTAATTTCCCTAAACCAAGATGACCGGCTAAGGAGGCAGTTTCATGAGAAATTCCTTCCATTAAATCTCCGTCACCCACAAGTGCAAAGGTATGATGATCGACTACATTAAAACCTTCCTTATTATAAGTAGCAGCCAGGTGCGTTTCCGCTATCGCCATTCCAACAGCTGTCGCAATTCCTTGTCCGAGCGGGCCAGTTGTGGTTTCTACCCCATCCGTATGATGCACTTCCGGATGCCCTGGGGTTTTAGATCCGTATTGACGAAAATTTTTAATATCATTTAATGATACGTCATAGCCTGATAAATGCAGCAAACTGTACAAAAGCATCGAACCATGACCAGCCGAAAGGACAAAACGGTCACGGTTAAACCATTTTGAACTTTTCGGATGATGCCTCATAAATTCCGTCCATAGCGTGTAAGCCATTGGTGCTGCCCCCATCGGCAGACCGGGATGTCCTGAATTTGCTTTTTCAATGGCATCAATGGATAATGTTCGAATTGTATTAATAGATAATTGTTCTGTTGATACGTTTGTAGTACTTGTCATTTTAAATCACCTTCTCCTTACTTTATATAAGCTGCTGTTTTTAATCGCCTCAATAATATAGAGGCACTCCTTAGAAATGCCTCTATATTAACCTCGTATCTATTTATTTAATTGCTCTACCCATTCTCTCATGGATTTAAAGATGATCCATACACTTGTAGCACCAGCATCTTGATTACCAAGCGCTCTTTCCCCTAAAGATTTTGCTCTTCCAAATTTCGCAATATAATTCTTAGATTTCTCTACTCCATCAGCAGCATTTTCTTCTGCTTTTTTCAAAGCTTCTAATAGTGTTGCAGAGTCAGTTACACTCTCTTTCAACCCATTAACAGCCGGCTCCAGAGCGTCAATCATTGTTTTATCTCCTAAACTGGCTTTACCCCGCTGCTTAATCGCATCTAAGGATGCACTAAAAATTTCCGAAAGTACAGGTACATCTAATTCACTTTTAGAATCCAGATCTTTTACACCGCCAAGAAACATCGTGCCGAAAATAACGCCAGAAGCTCCTCCCATAGATTGCACCATGGACATACCCGTCTTTTTAAAAATATCATTAATCGTTGTAAATTCTTGATCTTTTAGATTTTCTTCCACTTTTTCAAAGCCTACTGACATACCAATTCCATGGTCGCCATCACCAATCGCGCTATCCACTTTTGTTAACAATGGCTTATTTTCTCTTATTTTTTCTCCTGCATAGAGAATCATTGCTTTTGTTTGCGCAGCATCCAATTTTTTTACGTCCGTTGCCGTCATTGTAAATCCCTCCAACTCCATTATTTCTTGTAGTATGGTGCATTTGCCGGAGCATCATAATATGCTTTTAATTCATCATCCAATTCCAGTAAAGAAATCGAAAAGCCTCCCATTTCTTGCGTTGTACAATAATTATTTACATCGATATCATGAATGCCAATTCCTTTTTCATCCAGAATTTGCGCTACTTTGCGGTTAACGATAAACAGCTCCATTAACGTTGTTGAGCCAAGTCCATTGATTAAAACACTCACTTCATCATCCGAGGTCAATTGACTTTCATCTAACAACTTTTCCATTAATTGATTGGTAAGTTCATCAGCCGGCATTAGTTTTGTCCGCTCCATCCCTGGTTCTCCGTGGATACCCATGCCTAACTCTATTTCATCATCAGCTAATGTAAACGTAGGTTCTCCAGAATCAGGAATGGTTCCCGGCGATAATGCTACCCCAATAGAGTAAGTATGTTCATTCGCTTTTTGTGATACCGCTGTCACTTCTTCTAAAGAAAGACCTTTCTCAGCAGCTGCTCCTGCCACTTTAATAACGAAAATATCTCCCGCAATTCCACGACGATCTTCTTTTCTTTCTAACGGTGCAGAAACCACATCATCCGTCACTTTAACAGTCGTCGTCTGCACATCTTCAAATTCAAGTAACTCTGCTGCCATATCAAAGTTAAGAACATCCCCTGCATAGTTCCCGTATATAAATAAAACTCCTTTACCAGAGTCCACTGTTTTCGCTACCTCTTGAACCGTATTCGGCGTAGGAGCAGCAAAAACATTTCCAATCGCAACTCCGTCAGCCAGCCCATCACCAACTACACCAAAGAAAAGAGGTTCATGACCGCTTCCGCCACCAGTAACAACAGCAACTTTATCTTTTAATTCTTTTTTAACGATTCCGTTTACTCCCTCTACTTTTTGGAAGCTACCATGATGCGCGCGCATGATCCCTTCTAACATTTCTTCAACTACATCACCTGGATTGTTAATGACTTTTTTCATGAGAGGAACCTCCTCGGTTATTTATGTATTGTTTTGCAGAGTTCTCTCCTTTCTCTTTAGAGGAGGGAACTCTACAAGTTGTAATAGCTTTACTTATAGCCGTTATTGATTAATTTCACACACAATTTTAATGACTCTTCTAGTGCATTTGAATCGGCAATTCCTTTACCTGCAATATCAAATGCTGTCCCATGAGCAGGGGTTGTAATTACAATTGGCAATCCACCACTAATCGTAATTCCTTTGCTAAATCCTAATGTTTTCATTCCTATTTGAGCTTGGTCATGATACATTGCGAGCAGAGTGTTAAATGATTCTTTTTCTAACCTAAGGAACATTGTATCTGCCGGGAATGGCCCATGAGCATCCACACCATTCTCTTTCGCTTCTTCAATTGCCGGGATGATAATATCATTCTCTTCATCACCTAATAATCCATTATCTCCTGCATGTGGATTCAGCCCAGCAATTGCTATTTTTGGTTTAATACCAGCTTTAGAAACAATCTCATTAGCAAAATAGATACTTTCTAGTACACTTTCTTTAGTAATATTTTCTGCAACTTCTTTTAAAGGCACGTGAGATGTCACACGCGTAAACCATACATCATTCATTACATTCACTTCACTAAATCCTGATTCTAATTCAAATACAGAAGCTACTAAATGAATATCATCCTTAAATTCATACCCTCCCTGATACAGGGCACTTTTATTCATAGAACCATAAGTTAAACCGTCCAACTTTCCTTCTTTTGCCAAATTAAGCGCATATACTAAATTGTCTCCTGCAGCTTTTCCTGAAGCAGCAGATAAAGTACCATATTCGACATCATTAGGATCAGTAGATTTTACATCAATAAGCCATAAGCTGCCCTTCGCAGGATCAACATCGTCTATTGTATCTACCTTTTGATACTTCATTTCATTACCCGCTACCTCAGCACCTCTTTGAAAGATTCTTTCGTCTCCTATTAAAACCCATGTTGCTTGTTCTAAAATTTCTTCCTTTATCATTGCTCTCGCAACAATTTCCGGTCCTACCCCTGCCGCATCTCCATATAATAACCCAACTCGTGGTTTACTCATTTAAACTCCTCCTCAATAAATAATTTCACATTCTTTGATGATGATATTTCTCTTGCCTTTCATTTTAATGAGAGCAAATATAAATCATTAATTTTCTTTATCTATTAGGTTAGCCCTCTTGCTCTTGATTTTTTCTCTTTTTAAATAATCCGCTAATTAATGGGAAAAACAACATTAATGCTGAAATAATCAATAAAGTTAAGCTAATAGGTCTTGTGAAGAAAATAGAAAAGTCTCCGCTAGACATCTCAACAGCTCTTCTAAATTGACTTTCCGTTAACGGACCTAACACGACACCCAGAATAATTGTCGCCAAAGGAAAACGGTATTTTTCAAGGATAAAACCAATAATCCCAAACACAACCATAATCAAAATATCAACATAACTATTCCGGACTGTGTAAGTACCAATAACACAAAACACAACAATAAGCGGACCTAAAATAGAATAAGGAACATTAACTATTTTTTGAAATATTTTTATAAATGGTTTTGATACAATCAGCATAACTAAATTCGCAATCAGCAATGCTGCAAATATGGTATACATCAATTCTGGCTCCGTACTGAATAGTGTCGGGCCCGGCTGCATTCCATGAAGAACAAAAGCACCTAATAAAACTGCTGCAGTTGCGCCGCCCGGAATCCCCAATGATAATAACGGAACAAGCGTCCCCATTGCTGCAGCATTATTTGCTGTTTCCGATGCAGCAATCCCCTTTGGATTACCTTTACCATAAGAATCTTTTTCTTTTTCTTTAGACCACCTTACCGTTTCACTGTAACTAAGCATAGAGGCGGTAGTTGCACCTATCCCCGGTAAAATGCCGACAAATATACCAATAATAGTAGATCTGGCCATTGTACCTTTTATTTTTTTAAATATTTCTATTTCAAATAACTTTGTTTTAACATTTGATATTACCTCTTGCACAGCATGGCTCTCTGTCGTTTTTTTAAGGAATTCCGATAAAGCAAAAAGTCCAATAATTACCGGAATCAAATCAATTCCTGATAATAAAGCTGAAGATCCAAAAGTATAACGCAATGTTCCTGTCAACGGATCCATACCTATTGTACTAATCATTAACCCGATTAATACTCCTATCAACCCTTTTGCCAAAGCCTTTCCACTAAGCGAAGCTACTACCGTCAATCCCATTACTGCTAAAGCAAAATACTCTGGAGCTGAAAAAGAGAGGGCTACGTTCGCCAACGCTGGGGAAATTAGCATCAAACAGAGTGTACCAATAACTCCTCCTACAACGGAGCAGAAAATTGCTATCCCCAGAGCTCTTCCAGGCTGCCCTTTCTGCGCCATAGGATAGCCGTCAAACGTGGTTACTACCGCTTCTGGAGTTCCTGGTGTTCTAAGTAAAATAGCACTAATAGCACCTGAAAATGCAGTTATTGCATATATCCCAGTAAGTAAAATAAAAGCCGAATCTGGTTCAAATGAATAAGTAACCGGAACCATTATTACCACCAGCATTGTTCCACTAACCCCCGGAATAGCTCCGCCCAAATATCCAATAAATATTGCAGCAATTAGCATAATTAGGTTTATTGGGTCAGTGACTACATTTAATAGTCCCGATATTAAATAATCCAACATTGTGTTGCCCCCTTACAACTTAGTAAAAAAACAGGCTGAGTTCTCTAAAAACACCTATACCCCTTGGTAATGGGATTTGTAATAAAACAGAAAACAGAATAACAAAAACTACCATTGTTATAATTGAAAATAAAATAGCCGTTAATTGTTTTTTTGTACCAAGTAAAAGCGTAATGCCATATAAGAACAAAACGGTAGAGAAAATAAAACCAATTACATTCAGCAATAATACATAAATAATTACTACCAATAAAGAAACAACC
Organism: Oceanobacillus oncorhynchi; assembly: GCF_000821065.1. Classification (GTDB taxonomy): domain Bacteria; phylum Bacillota; class Bacilli; order Bacillales; family Amphibacillaceae; genus Oceanobacillus; species Oceanobacillus oncorhynchi. Next base: position 1,575,364 of record NZ_CDGG01000001.1, on the reverse strand, counting down.
GGAATGGACAAATGAAATATTTTCTTTACTGGTGCTGCTTCTTCTTTAGCTATTAATTCCTCTGACTTCATTACCTTTGCTTTAATTAATGTGCTAACAATCCCGTACAGTCCCAAAAAAATCATTAAAATCAGAAGAATATATGGCCATGTCGCTGGTCCAATAATAAAAGATTGATTTGTACTCTGGATTTGAGGAGTAGAAGCAAGAAAAAAAATAGCAAAGATCATGACAATACTATAGAAAATATAGTCTTTTTTTGCTTGATTCATTTTCGTCCCACCTTTATATCGTAATGCTTAAGAAAGGAGGGTTCTTCCCTCCCTTTCTCAATTAATTTCCTTGCAATTCATCAGCAACTTCTGTATATCGTTCAATTAACTCCTCTGTCCGCTGTGTAAACTCTTCTGAATCCATCCATCCTTCACGTAAGTGCAGATAATTTTCCTCTTCATACGCTTTATATTCTTCAGAATCATAGACTTCTTTCATAGCCTCTTCTAATACACTAATAATTTCAGGGTCAGCATCGCTTTTTATATAAAAACCACGCTCATTCCCATCTGTTAAGTCCCAACCATTCTCAACCGTTGTGGGTAAATCTGGAAATTCATCTAATCTCTCTTCTGAAAAAACTACAAGAGGTTCAACTGAACCATCATCATAAAGCGCTTTTGCCGGACCGAATTCTTCAACCATTGCATCTAAATGTCCTCCAATAACTCCAGCGTGCATATCACCTGCACCTTCCATCGCTATAAAACTCAAATCTACTTCTGCTTCTTGTCCTAGAAGAAATACTGTAAATTCATCCATCCCCATAGAACCTGTTCCACCTACAGTAATTTCACCTGGGTTGTCCTCTGCAGCTTGGATAAAATCTTCAATGCTGCTATATTTATCAGGGTCTACCCAAAGCGCATATGTATCACTTTGAAAACGGGCAATTGGGGTAAAATCATCTAACCCATGCTGATTCGTACCCGCAGCTACTGTAAGCGGGAAAGCAGCATCCCCCACTAAAGTATATCCGTCTGATGGAGCATTATAAGCATTCTGAGCCGCAACAACCCCAGCTCCTCCTTCTTGGTTAACAACATTAATATTTACTCCTAAAATATCTTCTAACTCCGAAGTCACAGCACGTGCAAATAAGTCTGTTCCTCCTCCTGCACCATGCCCTACTAAAACTTCAATGTTTCTTTCCGGATAATTATTTGCCGCATTACCCTCTTCACTGTTTCCCCCACATCCTGCCAATAACATCATCACGGATAATAAAACAAGACCTATTTTAAACTTCATAATAATCCTCCCTCATCCTTTATAAATATTGAAAATCAACTAGCGTTAAATTAAAAACCTAAAAATATTACTGTAAAACGGAAATTAGTTATCCTGGTTAACACCATCTGTAATCGGTCTCAATTTTTCCTCAACATATTTCCCAACATTTAAAATCACCTGATTCGGGTCTTCCGCAGCCTCTTCTGTTTCCTCTTCAATCATTATCCACCCCTGGTAACCGCTATCTTTTAAAGTCTGTACGATATAAGGGAAATCAATATCTCCAGTGCCCATTTCCTTCCACTCAAAATTATTAGAACAATCTTTAAAATGTACATGTTTGATAATAGAAAGATTCTCTTTAATAATTTCTTCTGGGCGCATTCCTCCAGCTTTTATATGACCAGCATCAGGAGTATAACTCATATATGTTTTATCTAGCAGTTCAAACAAAACATCATAGTCTTGCTTTGTTCTGAAATAAGACGTTTTTGGTGAAGCAGGATGAAAAGAAGCTTGTACTCCTTTTTCATATGCTCTTTTTCCTACGGCATTTGCACAAGCGATAATCTGCTTTTGACGCTTTAATAAATTATCTCTATTAGGACCGACACGAGACGGGAGATTCATAACTGCTCCAGGAAAATTTATCAGATAATCAATATAATAGTCCGCACGTTCCTTTTCTTTTTCTGTTTCTTCATCATTTTCCCAAGTAAAAGGTACTGTTAAAGCTGCTAAATATATACCTCTTTCATCTAATGCTCTTTTTAGTTTTTCAGGATTATTTTGATATCTTCCTAACATCGCAACCTGTACGTCTACCCCTTTAAATCCTGCATCCTTCACTGTGTTCATTACATTGTCTAAATAGTCTGTCTCTTTATCGTAATCTAGTTCCCAAGTTGATGTATGACAACCAAATTTAATACTCATTTGTAACCTCCCTATTTGTATAAAGGATAAAACTTTAAAAGTGACTTGAAATCGGTTTCAAAATCCTTAGATTAATATTATCATTTATTTTCGATTTGTCAATAATATTTTTGTTTTTTTGTGATAAATTTAGTTAATATTTTTTTTCGTTGTTGATTATGTTTGTAATTATTAATTATATCATTTTCATTTTGATTATTTTCCCAATTAAACCAACGAAAAGACCTATCTTATTTAAATTTCTCTTTTTTAACAAGTTCAATTACTTAATTCTTGCTATCTTATATAACTTAGATGCAGCGTTTGAGCATACTTATTGAAGCTACTCTGATTAATTACAATAGGTGTCAGAAATTACGAAATCATCAGGTTTTCAATATGAATGATTAAATACTATCTTTAACTCTAAAAGAGTCATCGTTTATTAGCCTTTAAAACATTATATTAAACGAAAACATTTGAAAAAAATCAAAAACAGGAAATTCATAAATAGAATTAAGAGATGTTGAAAAATCTACTTAGAAACATTTACAACATTGAAGGCAAAACAGAACAATAATGGAAAGGTTTTATTTAACAACCACCGAGGAAAACATTTTGAGGGTTTCATTGTCTTATGGAGAAATCTATTACTTACGCACATAAAAAAGGGGTGTCAGTATATGTAGTTCCCTAACTGAATACCCCTCATAGTTTATTCTTTATCAACAAGATAAAGTGAAATACTCTCTAATAGATCATCGCAGCTATCTGCATGAACTCTTAATTTTAAAGGTTCTGTCAAATCCAGGCTGAATATCCCCATAATGGATTTTGCACTTAATATATATGTGTCAGAAATAACCTCTGCCTTGTATTCAAACCCAGATACTCTTTCTACAAAATCTTTAACGTCATTAATTTTATCTAATTTAACATAACGCTCAACCATCAAACTCCTCCTCCAATACTTTTCTTTATCATCTAGCTCTTCTATAATAGATTATAATGCATTTATTCTATCAAGATATATACTATTTATTTTCTCATTCATCCCGTATTTTGTAAACTTTTTTCAAACCTGTTGTATCTATCTGCATAGATAATAATTAAGTAAGTCAAGATAATTACTGCATTTAAGGAGGCGTTCCTTTGAACCATGGTCTAATTCATCATATTGAAATTTATGTTACTAATTTAAATAAAACGATTCATTTTTGGGACTGGTTTTTAAGCGAGCTGGGATATACACCTTTTCAAAATTGGGACGGCGGGCAAAGCTGGAAACTGGGAGAAACGTATCTCGTTTTTGTACAAGCGGAAGAAAGATTTCTGGATATTCCTTATCATCGATGCCGAGTTGGCTTAAATCACTTAGCCTTCCATGCAGATTCCCGGAGATTTGTAGATGACATGACGAAAAGGCTCCAGCAAAGAGGGGTATCTATTCTTTATGCTGACCAACATCCATTTGCGGGCGGAGACAATCATTATGCCGTTTATTTTGAAGATCCGGATAGAATAAAAGTAGAGCTGGTTGCACCTTAATATCAGCTATTTGTTGTACAACGGATGTAGTATAGTTTAATGCCTATATAAAAAAGCAAATCCTATTTTCAATGGATTTGCTTTTTTATATAGGCATTTTCAATTTTGAAAAAGGTAGAGAATTTAAAATGGATTACACATGTTTTATTTACTCTTTTCCTCTATCGGATGCTAGCCTGAGGGAAGAAGACTCATTAGCTACATAATGCTTTTATTTCTACTTTTTGAGCTTTTTAAATTCAATTATTAACTATATTAAATTTAATTTTTTCTAACATCATATGTTGTTTAAACTACTTTGATTTCCTATGATCTAAGCGTTCCAAACTAAGACTGTACTCTTGAAAATTATTTGCTAAATTCCTACCACCCTATACTTCCAATACATAAACTTCTAACTAAAATTCGAAAGCAACATGTAATACAGAGATAGACGCAGTAAAAGGCTGCTCTTTTACAGAAACCTATGTTTAATCCGCTTTTAACAACTTATTTATGCAGAAACAACTATTTTTAGCGTTTGAATTAAAAACCTAATAAGTATAGCATTGATTCTGCCGGCTCATAACAAACTCTGTGTATTATAAAGTAATTGGTAACGTTATTAGAAAAGCAGTACATAAAATTGGAGGGTATTTTTACATATGATGAAATTTAAGAAATTCACTTGGAAAAGTCTCGGTATAATTACTGGTTTATCTTTATCACTCATTGTTGCAGGCTGCAATTCCAATGATGGGGACGTACACGCTGAAGCAAATATTAGTGACGAACTAGATTATACAATCACTGGAACAGAACCTGGTGCCGGGCAAACTCTAAAAAATGAAGAAGTTTTAGATTCCTACAATAATCTTGCTGGTTGGGAGCAGGAGCTGTCTTCCGCAGGAGCAATGTTAACGCAATTAAGTGATGCTATTGAAAATGAAGAACCAATCGTTTTCAGTGCTTGGTCTCCTCACTATAAGTTTGCTCAGTGGGATTTAAAATACTTAGATGATCCACAGGGAATCCATGGAGATGAAGAACAAATCACAACGATAGCAAGAGAGGGCCTGAAGGATGAAATGCCTGAAGCTTATACAATTCTTGATCGTATCGAGTTAGAGCTTCCAGACGTAGAAGATGCGCTATTAGAAGCTCAAGAAAAGGATTTTGAAACAGTAGCGCAGGACTGGGCAGATGCTAATCAGGAAATTGTTACAGAGTGGACAGATGGCGTAGATTCTGTAGAGGGCACTTCCATTGAGTTGGCTCTTTTACCCTGGGATGATGCTATTTTCACAGCAAATATTGCTAAAATTGCATTAGAACAACAAGGGTTTCAGGTAACATTGACACAGGTTGACCCAGCTATTATGTTTGAATCCATCGCTACCGGAAGTGCTGATGCATCCTTAGCTGTATGGATGCCCGTGACACATGCCGAATTATATGAGCAATACGAAAGCGATTTTGATGATTTGGGACCAAACTTAGATGGTGCTAAGACTGGTTTGGCAGTACCAGCTTATATGGATATTGATTCACTTGAGGATTTAGAACCAAAGGATTAATTCTTAGCTCTAATCATTGTTATATAATTAAAAGGTTTCCATTCAATAAATATATCTATTGAATGGAAACCTTTTTTAAGTCTGATATCCACACATCTACATGAGAATCTTTTATTCCTAATAACTCTGTGATAAAATGATGATGCACTCTTTTCCTCTCCCATTCCTTTTGTCTCGACAACTCAAGGGTATCAGAGAGAGGAAAAGGAGTGTATTTTTTTGCCTTCTTTCCATCTGACGATGGAACGGAGGACACCACCACATTCAGTATAGAGCCTTATAAACACAAAAAAACGCCCTACCCTTTATAGGATAAGCGTTTAACACTAAGCTTCCAAGCGGACTCGAACCGCTGACCCCCACCTTACCATGGTGGTGCTCTACCAGCTGAGCTATGGAAGCAAAAGGCTCCACAGGTAGGATTCGAACCTACGACCGATCGGTTAACAGCCGATTGCTCTACCACTGAGCTACTGTGGAATATAAATTAAATATGTAAAAAAATAAGCCTGGCGGCGTCCTACTCTCGCAGGGGGAAGCCCCCAACTACCATCGGCGCTGAAGAACTTAACTTCTGTGTTCGGCATGAGAACAGGTGTGACCTCTTCGCTATCGCTACCAGACTTACTTAATATAGGGATTTGCACCCTGAAAACTAAATAAGAGTAACGTGACATGAAAAAACTTAGATAAGTCCTCAATCGATTAGTATCCGTCAGCTGCACGTGTCGCCACGCTTCCACCTCGGACCTATCAACCTCATAAAAGTGTTTGAAACATTAGCTTTCAGAAGTCAACTTCTGACTTATTTTTTAAGAAAAACGAGGTTGTCTTTCTTCTTTCGTACTGGTTGTTTTGTTCAGTTTTCAAAGAGCAATTTGTTTCTGTCGTTTTTAGCGACAAGATATAATTTATCATGTTTCGTTTTTGTTGTCAACACTTTTTTAAAAGTATTTTGTCGAAATAATTTCGCTTTATTTCGTTTGCTTCCGACAACAAAAATTAATATACCATAGAAAATAGAGAAGGGCAATACCTTTTTATAAAAAAATGACTAAACAAATCACTTTTTCTATTTTCTATGTAAAAATGATTGTAAAACCGCAGACTGAGCATCGTCATTTTAATCAGGATGAACAGTTCCAGTCACAATCAGTAAATGTGATACATAATTACAACGCTTTTAGCCGGAATGTTTCATCAGTAATAGTTTTGGTGAAACAAGTAACCACAAAAAGCTCCTTCTGCCTCCTCTCAATTTTAACATTATCTCTGCAAAATATACCTATACCATATATAACTTGCCGTTTCTTTCCTTCGCCAACACATCCGCTGCTCCTCTGGATACCAATTGTCTTTAAAAGAATATTGCAAGCTTGTACATATCTCTATAAACAGAACATATACATAAACTAGAACGAATTATTTCGCACTACTACAAATGCTTGTCATGGGTTGTACTACATTAAAAAAGGAGGAACAAAAGTGAATCACTTCTACACAATTCGTTTGAACCGGAAGAAAATTATATTAAGCACCGTGATTGTTTTAGCAGCAGCCATTCTTATTTGGACGCAAACCCCTTCTATTATGGCTATGTTCACGAAGGATGAGCCTGCTGCTCTTTCAAAAGGGAATGAAGATTTAGAAGATGTTGCCGTCACCTTCAATATCAGTTGGGGAGAGGAAAAAGTAGAAAGCATTCTTGAAGTACTGGAGAAAGAAGAAGTACAAGCTACCTTTTTCGTCAGCGGAGAATGGGCGGAACGTCATCCGGATTTATTAGAAGCAATTTCTGAAGGCACACATGAAATTGGGCTGCTCGGCTATCGTTATAAAAGTTATTTAGATCAGGAACCAGAACAAATAAGACAAGATTTAATAAAAGCACAAGAGGTTATGGATAAATTGGGGTATGAAGATATTCGCCTTCTCCGCACACCTCATGGCCATCTGAATGAAGAAATCATCGAATTGGCAGAAAGTATGCAATTTCAGGTTGTTCATTGGAATGTCAACCCGGATGATTGGGAAAATCCTGGAGTAGAATCAATCATTGATGAAGTCATGGAGCAAACAGAAAATGGTGATATCATCCTGCTGCACGCTTCTGATAGCGCCAAACAGACTGCCGAAGCTTTAGAGACAGTTCTTCCCGGCTTGAAAAACAAAGGGTATGGTTTAATTACTATATCGGAAATGGTCAACCAGGCAAAAGCAGATACGGAACTTATTGATTAATCCTTGTTTCCATTTCTCAATTCTTCCTCTTTCATAAGGAATTTCATTCACAAATTTAGACTTAGGCGATGAGCCGGTCTTTTAAATATAAATTATCAACACAGACGTAAACGTGAAAGGCAGCTCCCCTCATTATCTGAAGAGGAGCTGTCTTTTTATCATATAGAAGAAACAGCTTCGGCATACTTTTACATAAATCAGATAAAGCAAGCTGACAGAGCTCTTCCATGGTAAGGAAGGGAGGGCTCTGAGACTTACGCTTTCTTCGTTTGCCCTTTTTTTGGATTTGATGCCGATTTTTGCTCCTTTTTCGGTTCTTTTTCCACAAAAGGCAAGCGATGCAGCGTTAACATCTGGTAGGTGTTGCATACTAATAGCGGAACAACCATTAACCAGGCATAATCTGTACCATCTACCATTAAGCCGGGAACCCATTCGACAGTTGTAAAAACAACCATGAAAAAAAGTGCTGGAATAAAAGCTGTCGAATTCGTCCCTTTTGCTTTTATCTTTGCTACAATCCAGCCAATCAAAAGCATCGCAGCAGCAATCAATATAAACCAATAAATTGCTACCTCTCCATCTGTGGCGCGATATGGAAAATGGACCAGATCAAATAAAATAAAAATAATCAAACCAACCTGCACAGTAGGCCAGTATCCTTTAAAAACATTCAGCCCCATCCGATTCACAAATAAATATGCAAAGAAACCTGTCATACTTACCGCCGCAAAAGTCAGGCCAAGCCCTAAAAAGAAAACAAATACCCCAAATAACTCCATTGCATCAAACGGAGACATATATGTAAGATATTCCTCCGGCCGTATAAAAAAGCTCGCAATTAATCCAGCAAGCCCGCCAAGCCAGAATGCTTTCCAAAAGAAATTAACCAATATTCTTGTGTTCAATTCTTCACCCCCTAAAGAAGTAACCACTGGTATTTTATCATGAAGTGACCTATTTTTCTTCATTGCTTGTGTATATTTTGTTAAATTATCAAACATATTAAGAGTGTAGATTATATTCTTATCACTGAAGAAGTATCAACGACTGAAACACATGATTATTGCGGAAAATGTTGATTTTTGGCACCTGAGGCCAAGCTAATGTAATCCCAACCTGAAAATAAATTCATGAAAAAGGTATACTTTCTGATTCCATGAAGAAAGGAGCGTATATTATGAAACGTCACCTGTCCATTCTATTTCTACTCCTATTGTTTTGCTTTATCTCTGCTTGTGGAAATAATGATGAATCCCGTGAAGCAGAATACGAAACCACGAAACGAATGGTTGTCGATATCCTGCAGACTGAGGAAGGTAAAAAAGCGTTAAAGGATATACTAAACGATGACGAACTGCAGGAAAGCGTGGTTATTGAATCGGATGAAGTAAAAGAGGCAGTTACAAAAGCTTTATCATCTGAAGACAGCAAGGAAAACTGGAAAAAAATGTTCCAAGACCCTGAATTCATACAAACTTATGCGAAATCCATCTCCGCAGAACAAAAGAACCTGATGAAGGACCTGATGCATGATAGTCAGTTTCAAGAGCAAATGATTGAGATATTAAATAACCCTAAGGTGGATGAGCAAATGCTTTCTATCATGACGAGCCAAGCATTCCGTGCTCATTTGGAGAAAACAATTCAAGAAGCGTTTCAATCTCCATTATTTCAGGAAAAGATAGATCAGGCATTAAAAGAAGCTGCCAAGCAAAACGCTTCCGGCGGTGGTGGAGAAAATAGCGGAAATTCCGAAGAGAATAAAGAAGAAAAGAAAAACGAAAACGAAGGCGCAAATTCATCCGGTTAAGGAATTACTGCATGCATTTCTCTAAAACAAATAGGGTGCTGTTTATCTAAACAGACACCCCGTTTGTTTGCACCCCTATTCCTCTAATTTCGCAATGATTTTGGCAGCTACCTTATGATACTCTTTGCCATTTGGATGGTCCTCCTGGTAAACAGACGGCGCGAATTCATCCTCTTCTTCATACGGCTGTTGTAGTGACAATTGACCAAGAACCTTTGTTTTCAAAACATCGGCAAGCTTCTTACCTCCGCCTTTTCCGAAAACATATTCCTTCTCACCGGTTTTCTTGCTTTCAAAATATGCCATATTCTCCACAACACCAAGGATTTCATGATCTGTTTTCAGAGCCATTTGTCCCGCACGAGCCGCTACAAAAGCTGCGGTCGGATGAGGTGTTGTTACAATAACCTCTTTACAAGATGGTAAGAGTTCATGGACATCCATTGCGATATCGCCTGTTCCAGGTGGTAAATCAAGCAATAGATAATCTAATTCTCCCCACTCTACTTCTGTGAAAAAGCTGTTTAACATTTTCCCGAGCATCGGTCCGCGCCAGATAATTGGCGAATTATCTTCCACAAAGAATCCCATGGAGACGACTTTGACACCAAAGCGCTCAACAGGAATAATCTTTTCTCCGCGAACGACTGGTCTTTCCTCGATGCCCATCATATCCGGTACACTAAAGCCATAAATATCTGCATCAATTATTCCTACTTTTTTGCCTAGACGCATCAAGGAAACAGCTAAGTTAACGGTTACAGTTGATTTACCAACACCGCCTTTTCCACTTGCCACGGCGATAAATTGTGTATTAGTGGCGCCGCTGATCAGCGTTTCTTCTTTTTCTTTTTCTGCTTCAGACTGATATTTCTTCACTGTTTCATCAGGAAGCTGTTCAAATCGGAGACCAACTGTATTGGCACCATTCCGTTTTAAAACACCAACAATTTCTTGCTGCATCTGCATCTGCTCGCCAGTATTCATCTTGGAAATTCCAACCTTGACACTGACATGCTTCTTCTCTTCCTTAATGGTAACAGAAGTAATCGCGTTCAATTCCTTCAAGTTTCTATGTAAAAAAGGATCCTTTATAGAGCTGAGTAACTCAATAACCTCTTCTTGTGTTAACATATTTTCACCATCCCTTATGAATCTGTCCAAGTGCAAGTATAACATAAAACGAAACTTCATTCAGTTGGTTTGCTCTTTAACCAACTGAATGTTAGCTTGAGTTAATCAGGAAATGCAGCGTCCGTTTTTCTCCATCTATTATTTACATTTCTTTTCTGTCCCTCGTTGGAGAAATTACGGACGCTCATGCTGCGATAGTATTTATCCATAAAAAAGACCTGACATCTGCCAAAGCCTCTTCACGGGTCAAAGTTAAAAAGCCATCGTCATCCTGGCACTGTTTACTCACTTTCCTCTGCCTGCGGTTCTTCCGTAACGTAACGCAAGATTCCTTCATAAATACTAGCCGCCATTTGTCTCTGATACGTATCATCTTTTAATAGCTCCCGTTCTACCTCATTCGATAAAAAACCAATCTCTACTAACGCACCAGGAACCTCTGCATGCTTTAATAAATACATTTGGTCAATCGCAAGGGGCTGTCTATCCGTATTTTCTAAATTACGGATAATTTCCTCCTGAATCATTGTCGCCAGATGTTCTCCCTCCTCAAACCTTGGGTAATAAAAGGTCTGAGCCCCATGCCACTGGGAATCAGGTAATGCATTTAAATGGATGGAAATAAAAAACTCAGCTTCTTTCTCCTGAATAAACGCTAATCGATTTCGTATATCCTCTGATTTACGATTAGCCAGACCGCTTGTCCCCTCCGCTGCCAGATCCACATCCTCTTCACGCGTCAAATGAACAATCGCACCATGCTGCATCAAATAAGACTGCACAATTTTAGCTACAGACAGTGCAATATCTTTTTCAACGGTGCCGTCTGATCCTACCGCGCCGCCATCTGGTCCGCCGTGCCCCGGATCAATAACAATCACTTTTCCGTTTAACGGCATCGACCACGTAGAATTAGAAGAATTAATTGCTTGTTTGGTGGGATACTGTAATAAGAAAATAAGTAATAATAAACCAAGAAACCAGAAGGCCTGCTTTTTCTTTTTAGACATATTGTCTCGTTCCTTTCGTTCCCATCTTCAGGGATGTATTTTGGCACTATCCAGAAATAGTCGATATAAGGATGGCAATAATACATGTTAGTAACCTTTTACCGGGACGAGCAGCCGCTGTCTCAAGCTAATCTGAGAAAAACGGATTCTTCACACGTTCTGCTATTACAAAGCTGTTTCCTACAGCATGTACAAACGTTAAGGAATATAAACTGCCAAAGCCTTTATTAAAATTTATGGGCGCATCCTTAGGTTTATGACTTATCTTTTGTAGTATGCTAAAATAAAAATAAATGTTTGAAACTGTTCCTCATGTGATATTGTATATTTAGGAATAATGATTCGGAGGTATGATTATGGCTGATTGGATATTAATTGTATTAGGTATTGGAGCTGTTCTGATTGGACTTGGTTTATTGGCGGTAGCTGCTTTTCTTTTTCTAAAATTAGGAGGGGCGGGCAAACTCATCGCAAGTGCTCAAAAAACAACGGATCAACTGCCGGAGCAAGTAGAAGGCATCACCTCGCAAATAACAGATGTCCTTAAAACAGGAAATGAAACCTTGCAGCAAGTGAATCAACAAATCAAGGAATTATCTCCTTTATTCTACTTAGTTGGTGATGCAGGACGAGCTACACACAACCTGTCGTCGTCTGTACTTAAAACAGCAAATCAATTACAGGAAACTACAGAAGAAGCAAATATGACGATAGCCAATAAAAATTTGCAAGGCATTTATGGCTTAGCTACTATTGGATATTTTCTTGTAAAACAGAACAGAAAGTAGCTCCATTCAAAAACGCTTGGAACAAAGGTTCCAAGCGTTTTTTTTACTTTTCTTCTGCAATTCTATTTTCTACTTCCTGCCGTATCTCCTGAAGCTCTGTCGATTTTTGAAAACCATCATGATACAGACGCTGTTCAAAATCACGCAGACGAGTTAATAATGACGGATTTTCTTCTAAATTTCGTTTCTTATCTACATAAGAACTTGCTGCCCAGCCTAATACAGCACCAACAGCTGAACTGACAACGATACCCGTTTTAGATCCTTTATTGCTCATGGGTATATGCCCGTTTCTCGCGTTTTAAATCCCGCTTTTTCTTTAACCAATAATAACCAAGGGCAACTCCGCCATACACGCCGCCTAAGTTGTTTTTACCGGAAACTTCCTGACCAACTTCTGTTTTTGTTTTTACAGAATCGGTTACATCCACTAAGGAAGAAGATAGTTTCCGTGTTGCATTCCCAACATCACCAACGATATAAAACAGCGGGCTCAGCTGCTCCATCTTGTTATTAATATCAGCTAAAGCCTGGTTACTTTCATGCATAATACTTGTTGTCTCTTTTAAAATACCATCCATTTGCTCCGGTAATTGCTGTACTGTCTTATCGACGCCGCTTAATACACTTGCTAAGTTATTTAATAAATGAGCAATAAAAATAGCTAAAATAACACTTGCGACTCCAATAATAATGACGCCGACTCCGATTAATGTCATTTTACTTCCTCCCTCGTCTGGTTGACTTTATTTGTTTTACCTGCCTGGTAACTTTTATAAATCTGCATCGCAGCTTCACTCCACGTGATACCTTTCATTGCCAGATTTAATTTTTCTTCCAATTTCGCATCATCCAATGCTTGTCGTTTCACTTTATAAGCTTCATTTAAGCTCTGGACAGAGGTGCCTACATCTTCTAAAGACCCAAAGACACTGTCTGTTGCCTGCAGCTTCTCGTGCGTATCATCAATTAAATGGTTCACTTCTTGTAAGGATTTCGAAATTTCAGGTGTGATGTGATTCATTTCTTCTTCCATTTTTACGACTGATTTGCCGAGCGAACGAATATTATACGTAAGCCGATTTAACATAAAGGCTATATAACAACACACGACCGCAAACGCGATAGCAACAAGTAAAATCCCTACGGAAATAATAGGCATATGTAAAAAACCCCTCCTTCTTCAAAATATAAGCGCGTATAAGTTTGGGCTTGAATATTTCTTATCTAAGAACAGCTGCACCCGGCTCCTGCTTGTTCAAAAGGACCAAATGGCCTTGCCGATTCTCTTCGATTGCCGCCCATATTTCTCAATTTTTTCAATCAGACTTTTTGAATAGCCTCTTTAAACAATATTATACCACCTGCCAAAATAAATAAAACGTTTCTTCTTTATAATATCAGAAAACCCGGCATTCGTTAAAGGGAGTCATACAAGTACATGGTATTTTCTTCAAATTCTTTGCCCACTGACGCACAACTCTTCAGGCAAACAAACGCCTCCCCAGACAATCTTCCTGCGGTGATGAAAATCATCAAGGCTGGTGTTCGTCTTCTGTCATACGTACAGAAAGTTATCTTATTTCCCATTTACCAAGATTACATCTCTTCATTTTTGGGTATAGAATTTACATACCTTCATCTTTCCCTAATCGTTATGGATATATTTATTCCATTTTTCAGGGACTCCCTCTAAAATGGAAAGGTATGAAAAAATTTTATTGGAGGCGACTATGGATATTAAACAATTCGGCAAAGATTTTATGAAACGTTTCACCGAAAATAATACGACATTACTTGCAGCTGCGCTTGCTTATTATTTTCTATTAGCCGTCTTCCCGCTTCTTATCGTTGGCTTTGCAATTATCCCTTATTTTAACATAAGCCCGGAAGATGCTGTCGGGTTCCTCGGCTCCATCTTACCGCAAGAGCTTGCAGCAACCTTTGAAGAAAATATTATCAGCTTGGTAGAGACCCCCCGCGGCGGATTATTGACTGTCGGGATTTTAGGTACAATCTGGTCTGCATCCAACGGAATCAATGCTTTCATTAAGGTATCCAATCAAGCATTTGAAGTGGAAGAAACCAGATCATTTATTAAAGCCCGCGGAATAGCTATCCTGCTGACTATCGGCGTACTGTTAGCGGCCATTTCATCTATCATTTTGCTTGTATTCGGAGATGCTATTATCAATTTCTTGATTTCCTTTATCGGCATCAGCGAAGGCACCGGGTTTATTCTGCAAATCTCACGTTTAGTGATGGTCATTGTAATTGTTACCATTATTTTACTCGGCTTATATCGTTTTGCGCCCAATAAACGGCTTCCTTTCCGCCATATTTTACCTGGAACATTAACAGCAAGTATTTTATGGCTGGTGAGTTCTTTTGCTTTTTCCATTTATGTATCTAACTTCGGCAATTACTCTGCAACGTATGGAAGTCTTGGAGGAATTATCATTCTGATGATCTGGTTCTTCTTAACAGGTATTATTCTTCTGGTAGGCGCGTTATTAAATAGTATGTATCACCAGAAAAAAATAGATGATGCTACAGAAGCCAAAAAAGAAACGGCAAGCAGTAAGGAAGTCTAATGGAAAAAACCAAAGTCTGTCTTCTTGATATAGAGGATCGACTTTGGTTTTTATTGTAGTTTAGAAAAAATCTGCAAGATACGGATGTTTTTTCTTAGGGAGATACGTATCCAGCTTTATCATATTTTTTAATTCACCTGAGATAAACGCCTGCTGGTAAAGCTGCTCCAAGGTTTGTTTCCCTAACAAAATCATCGTTAATTGTTGAATTGTCACCGATGCTGTCACATTCTCTCCTGCCGTCTCCTCTGTTTTTTCTGCATAATGTGATCCGTTTTGAAAATAAATCTGATAAACGCCACTGTTTTCTTCCAAAACGCCATCTTCCACTTTCAATCTAAAGCTTTCTTCCTTTTCTGCCGGCGTCAAAAATGGATATACCTTTAGAAAGGCTTCTACATCAACAACTCTTGTCATAAAATATGGCTTTTGTTCTTGCTTTGCTCTCGGCTCTTCCAGAAAAAGCGGAAATAAATCATCATCCGGCAGTGTCATCTGTACTTCGTTTGCCATTGAATCATGATTAGCAATAAACTGCAGCAGCCGCTTTTTACTTTCCGGGGTAACCGCAGCCCATTCATCGATGTCCAGCTTACTATTCTTTACCTGATAACGGACATATCCGTCTGCCTTGCCCGCATCATCATAACTAATCGCTGTAATTAATTCTTCTTTACTGAAAATCTTGTGCTCCCACCAATGATTATCGCGTACCAGCATCCCTGTATACTGTTCGGTATAAGCATGATAAACCTCTTTTAAAATCGCTTCTTCACCCTTTTTCATCCGACGCACACAGCCTGTTATATCCTTGTATTTAGGCACATGTTCCATTGGAATTGTAAACTGCATTTCATTGATGGTCATTTCCCAGCCAAACTTCCGGTAAAACGGGACACTGAATGGCGCCAAATAAGAAACAAGATAACCTGCTTTTTTCATTTCACCTAGAGCGTGGATAAGCAGCTGCCGAACAGCTCCTTTCCTCCGATACTCCGGCCAAGTTGCCACAGAGGCAATGCCCCCTGTTTTGATAACCTTGCCATGGATACGTGTTTCCAATGGAATCAGATGGACCTTTGCAGCAAGATTTTCTCCTTCCACCCAGCCCCAAACTGTTTCATTCTTTTTTGCTTCTTTTTTCTTTTCTATTTCTCCTGGTGCGGGTGTAACTTGAAAGGCAAAAGCGGACAGATCATAAATTTCATCATTGGTTACTGGAATTTGTTTAATCATAACAGTCCTCCTCTTTGACGGATAAAATGAAACTTCATTCAGTGAAAATGATACGGGCGATTCCTCTTTTAAAGCCAATTATTTCTTCTGCTGGCGGTACAAATCAATCGATTTATACCCTTGAGACAAAATATCAAGCATTTGCTGTTTACGCTTGTCACGTGTTTTTTGCTGTTTCGCGGAAAAAAGATAGCGCGCCCAGTCTTTTTGATAGCCAGGTGTCAGACTCTGATAAAATGAAAGCACCTCAGGAAATGCTGCCAATAACGCTTCAATATCTTTCACATTCTCGGCATAATCTGCTACGCGCTGGCTCGACGAGGCGGATTTCTTCTCTTTTTGCTTCTCGCGTTTTAAGCCAATTACGGTAAACACGTCATCCATACTTACCATACGGGCAAATTTCAGATCACTTCCTGACACATACCCTTCTTCGTCCACCTTCATAGCGGGGAAAATCTCATCTCTATGGATAGAGGTTGTATACCGCTTATTTCCCTTTTTAGGGTAGGCAAAAAATAAATATCCTTTGGGAAGCAGTAATTGCTGCTCTAAAATTTGATTTGTATATGTAATCATCTCATCCAACGTTTCTACAAAAATAAATATCGCATCATGCTCTTGTTGCAATGCTTGATTTGATTCCGTGAATACACCATAGTCATTCGGCTGATTAATAACAGCCATACTGTTGTATTTATGAAGCTTTAATTTATCTATAATTGACATAATATTCACTCCCTGCCTTATGTAAATATATCATTTTTACCAAGAATCAAGAAAGCATATTGATGGGCAAATACGGTGTTCTCGTTCTTTTCTATTCAGTAAAGCACATTATCATTTTTCTCTAATTTCAAATGTTCAACCATAAAGGATACGAGTGTATCTAACGGGTTAATAATCGGCTTCGATGAATTACCCTCCACCTGCCGGGATGCCTCAACCATAGATAATTGCGCAACAGAAATAATTTTATTATTATCCTTTGTCATTTGATTTAAGAACTCGGAAATTTTTTGATTATATTCTTTTTTCATCCCCTGCATGATCAAGTCAAAAGTATCATAGATAATTTTAACTTCTATATCTAACGGTTGCTGATGACAATCTGCATGCTGCTTCAGACGTTCCATCGTCCCTTTAACAGTTGCAGGGTTTGAAAAAAGAATAACCTGAGGCTGATCTATCTGGCAAATGGAATCAAAAAAAGGTTCATCGATTTTTATAATCGGCACAGCTATAGAGAGCTGGTCTTCCTTTAAAAGGCCTATATAATTTGTACAAGTAATAAGGATGGCATCGACATCACATTGAGCCATCCACGCTATTTGTTCATTGACTTTCTTTTGAGCGTCGGATTCTTGGAATTTTTCATCAGAAGTAACTCGATACATTAATGCAGGATCAACAAAATGAATCAATTCGATATTAAATTCGGAAAGTACATCATCCAAATATTTTATATTGGAGTAATGAGCGTGTAAACATCCCATTCTTTTTCTCATCGTTATCCCGCCCCATCTTATTTTTTCATGCTGCTTACTTTACACGGAGTGATATTAAAAAGTCCCGGAATCAACCAATTGACTCCGGGACATCATAGCATTATTAAAAATCAAACATCTTTCTCACAAATTCATTAAAACCATTGTGAATGGAATACACCATCTTTATCCTTACGCTCATACGTATGCGCACCGAAATAATCGCGCTGCGCCTGGATTAAGTTAGCTGGCAGGTCCTCTGAACGATAGCTGTCATAGTAAGCAATCGCACTCGCGAACGTCGGTACAGCAACACCATGCTGCACAGCTAAAGAAACAACCTTACGAAGAGACGCTTGATATCCTTCAACAATCTCTTTGAAGTATGGATCGAGCATCAGGTTTGGCAGATCTCCATCGCGATCATATGCTTCTTTGATTTTTTGCAGGAAGTTTGCACGGATAATACATCCGCCGCGCCAAATCATTGCGATATCGCCATATTTCAAGTCCCAATTGTTTTCTTCAGACGCTGCACGCATTTGCGCAAAGCCCTGTGCGTAAGAAACAATTTTACTCATGTAAAGCGCCTGACGAATTGCTTCCACAAGCTCTTCTTTGCTCTCAGATACTTCCGTTTTAGCAGGACCGGAGAACACTTTGCTTGCTTTTACGCGCTCGTCTTTTAAGGAAGAAATAAAACGTGCAAATACAGACTCTGTAATTAATGGAAGCGGCACACCTAAGTCCAGGGCATTTTTGCTTGTCCATTTTCCAGTACCTTTTTGGCCCGCTTTATCAAGGATCACTTCCACTAACGGTTTGCCCGTTTCCTCATCCACTTTTGTGAAAATATCTGCTGTAATTTCAATTAGAAAGCTGTCTAGCTCTCCTTTATTCCACTCTTTAAACACTTCATGCAATTCTTTTGCATCTAAGCCGACCACATTCTTCATTAAATCATATGCTTCAGCGATTAACTGCATATCTCCATATTCAATTCCATTATGAACCATTTTCACAAAATGACCTGCACCATTTGGTCCGATATACGTTACACATGGTTCGCCATCTACTTTAGCAGAAATTGCTTCAAAGATTGGAGCAACTAAATCATATGCTTCTTTTTGTCCGCCAGGCATCATAGAAGGTCCTTTTAATGCGCCTTCTTCCCCGCCGGATACACCAGTTCCAATGAAATGGATACCGGTTTTATCTAATTCCTCATTACGGCGCATCGTATTTTCATAAAGTGTATTTCCTCCATCAATCAACACGTCGCCGTCTTCTAAGTATGGCTGCAGGGATGCGATCGTTGCATCTGTCGCTGGTCCAGCTTTCACCATAAGCATTATTCTGCGGGGCTTCTCTAAAGATTGAACAAAATCTTCAATCGTTTCGGCACCATAGAAGTTCTTCCCTTTTGCTTCGTTTGCCATAAATTCTTCTGTTTTCTGGTAGGTACGGTTGAAAACAGATACAGCGAAGCCACGGCTTTCTATATTTAATGCAATATTTTTACCCATAACAGCTAAGCCAATAACACCAATCTCTTGCTTCATATATACTCGATCCTCTCTGCCTAAAAATTTAAAATGAACCTTTTCCTATTATAACGGATTTCTTCTAAAGAAACCAAGTCCCACGCTATTTTTTCTCAATACTATGATAACTTGGCCGATTTTTTGACAGAGAAAAATCACCAATCCGCAGCATCACATCAAACTGCGAATCGATGATTTTTCTAGTTACACACAAAGCTCCTTAGCATCCGCAAGGGCCTTGCGGCGGACAAGGATGATGCGGCTTTCCGCACATAACATGCTGTTCTTTAATATCATTTACAACAGATTCTGTATGAGGGAAATAGTGTTTGTGTGTTGTCATATGCTTATTAACATTTGTAGTGTGACTAGGATGGACATGCTTTACCTCAGTATTAGAAACGTTTGTTTTAACGTATTGCTTTGTTGGAGATACTTGTGTTGGGCCTTGTTGTGTAGGTGATACTTGTGGTGCACAGTATTCTGGCTGCATTTGTTGCTGCGGCATTTGCTGCATTGGCATTTGCTGTGGCATTCCATTGCAATTCCCATTCAACCCATTCATCCCATTCATAGAAGCTCCTTGTACCTGTTGATTTTGGTTCCCCCAGCCTTGATTAAATTGTCCTTGATGATGTTTGTTACTACCTCTCACCGTAAAGGACCTCCTTTCCATTTCTTTAAT
The DNA here is from genome assembly GCF_000821065.1 of Oceanobacillus oncorhynchi. GTDB lineage: Bacteria > Bacillota > Bacilli > Bacillales > Amphibacillaceae > Oceanobacillus > Oceanobacillus oncorhynchi. The sequence continues at coordinate 1,555,526 of NZ_CDGG01000001.1, read as the reverse complement.
CTTTCTCTATAGACTATGTGTCCCCCCCGTACTCGGTTTGATATAATAACCTATTTTTCAGGAATTTCTCTTGGATTCTTATTTAAGTGGCGATTCTAAAAAGGAACAGAGAGCTTTATTCTCCTGTTCTTTGTATGAGAGAGGGATCAGGATAAAAGTTTCAGATTAATTACATCCAAAATCGGGAAACTTTATATAATAGAAGCGTCATATTTAGTTCAGTTACTGGAGTGATATAATGGAATTTTTAACAGGATACTTACCAATCATGCTTGGCGTTGCCGCTATTCTCATATTAATAAGTATATTTGTGAAAGAGAAACGGATTGTTCCACCGATGGTTGTCAGTTCAATCAGCCTTATTTCTATCTTTATCAGTTATTTCTTTGAGGGGGAAGATGCCGCTCTTATCGGCAATATCAGTCTGGCTGCCTTTATCAGTTCCGTCATTGTTCTGATTATAATGACAGCTATTTCCTGGTCTCGTACACGTCCAAAAGCATAAGATTGGCTGCCTCCATCGGAGGAATTACAGCAAGTCCGGCTGTGAAAATATTGCTTAAACAAAAATCCCAGAATGTCTTCCGTTCAAATAATAGAAGACATCCTAGGGTTTGTTTGTTTGTTTCCAAATCAAAAGTGTAAACTATCGAAAGATACCTTTCAGGTTACCGCCGGCATTTTTTGGTTAAAACGCTTTGCAATTTCCTTTCCTATTTCAATCGAGCACGTTGCAGCAGGTGATGGCGCATTCAACACATGTAAACTTGACGCATTTTCTTCAAAATAGAAATCATCTAGCATGGTCCCATCCGGTTTCATCGCTTGCGCACGTACTCCCGCTTCCATCGGCTTGATATCCGCTGCTGTTAATGAAGGAATTAATTTTTGTGCTTCTTTGACAAATGCTTTTTTACTAAATGACCGATAATATTCACCGATAGCTTCCTTCATATTTTTTATGCCCATTCGATACAGCCCCGGAAAGGTTATGATTTGCGTTGTTTCTTTCAGGTTAAAACCAATTTTTTGATATGCTTCTTTTTTAAATCCCAACACGGCATTAGGCCCTACATCGACTCCGCCGCCAATCATATTTGTAAAATGGACACCCAGGAATGGCAAATCCGGATTAGGGACTGGATAAATCAACGTTTTTACATAATGTTCAATACGCTCATCTAATTCAAAATACTCGCCGCGAAATGGAATAATTTGAACATCTGTCTCGATACGCGCCATACGCGCCAGTTTATCACTATATAACCCGGCACAATTAATCAAATAATCCGCTTCATATGTCGTTTCATTCGTTACTACGGTTATTTTTTCTGTTTCCATTTGGATATCTTTCACTTCATTATGTAACCGCAGCATGCCGCCATTTTCTATAAACAGCTCGGCGTATTTCTCTGTAACCTTTTTAAAATCCACAATGCCGGTATTTTTAACGTGGATCCCGCCGACTGTATTTACAAATGGTTCAATCTCTTTTACTTCATCACGGCTTAAACGTTCGACATCTAATCCATTTTCGATTCCCCGCTCATATAGTTTATTCATATTCGCAAGCTGGGACTCACTTGTTGCTACAATTACTTTGCCACATTGGTTATACTCAATTTGATGCTTTTCACAGAACTCCACCATAGATTTCGATCCATTACGGGCAAATCTCGCTTTGTAGGAGCCCGGTTTATAATAAATTCCTGAATGAATCACACCGCTATTATGTCCTGTCTGATGCTTCGCTACCTCTGCTTCTTTATCTACGACTGCAATGTCTTTATCTGGATGCATTTTCGATAGCTGGTAAGCGGTGCTCAAGCCAATAATCCCTGCTCCAACAATCACTATGTCTACTTTCACTGTGCTTCCCCTGCCTCTGCTTAAGTTGTTTGAATACCGCAAGCTTCCGCGACTACTTCCACAATATGCTTCACTGAAATCACATTCGATAAGCCTTCTCTTTCTACTCCCAGCTGCATTTGGATATGACAGCCCGGATTGGAAGTGATGATTAATTCCGGTCTTGCTGTTTTAACGTTTTTCATCTTCATATCTAAAATTTGCATGGATTCCTCAAAATGCAGGATATTATAAATACCTGCTGAGCCACAGCAGAGCGCTTTATCTTTTAACTCCATGTAGTTCAGGCCGGGAATACGTTTAATGATTTTTAACGGGTCCTCAAACACCTGCTGTACATTCTCCAAATGACATGACGGCTGAAATACAGCATTCTTCGGAATTTCATATTGAAAATCCAAATCAGCCATTGCCATCAGTTCAGAAATATCCCTAACCTTTGCCGTAAACTTCAATGCCCGCTCATGCCATTCCGTTCCTTCCTGAAATAACTTAGGGTATTCTTTTAACGTCGCTCCACAGCCGCCGATGGTATTAACAATATAGTCAAAGTCATATCCCTCATAGGCTGCGATATTTTTCTTGGCTAGCTCTACCGTCTGATTGTGCTCTCCTGCATGATGCTGCAGGGCACCACAGCATGTTTGTGACGGAATATTCGTCACTTCCATTCCATGTCCGTTTAAAATGTTAACAGCTAGATCATTAATCCGGCTGAAAAATACGTCCATAATACAGCCTTGAAAGAAACCAACCTGAATTGCTGATTTTCTAAAAGGATTCGGCGGATTTTTCAGCCGCTTACTTAGTTGGACTTCCGGCATGGCTTTATTCAAGTCTCGGTATTTCTCCATCGGTTTTAGAAGATTACGCCGATTAACCACACGCTTCACTCCGGTCACCTGATAAGCATATAAACTCCTGTTCACCAGTCTCAGAATCTGTTTGTTTTTCAAAACCACTTTAAAAGCAGCTGTTCTGACTCCCTTCTCGAACAGTCCCATTTTTTTATTATCTTTCAGCACCTCGACGGCCGACATCAGAATATCGCCGTAACGGACATTGGTGGGGCATACTGTTTCACATGCCCGGCAACCCAGACATAAATCAATCCCTTCCCGCATGTCTTCTATATCTATCTTTCCTTCCGCTGCCATCTGCACTAAATTAATACGCCCTCTCGGTGAATGCTTTTCTTTTTTAAAAGCCAGATAGGTGGGGCAAGCAGGCAAGCAGTACCCGCATTGCACACAATCAAAGGTTGCCTGATAATCCAATTTTTCAATTAATTGCTCAGTCATTTTTTAACACTAGCCTTTTCTCTCCCGCTTCCGGGAATATTTTTCCTGGATTCAAGATATTCTTCGGATCAAGCGCTTGTTTAATCGCTTTCTGGAATACCATGCCGGCTTCTCCTACTTCTTTTGGGAAAAACGGTTTTTTCATCGTTCCGATTCCATGTTCACCTGATAAGGTCCCGCCTAATTCAATGGCGTAATGAAAGATTTCTTCGACCGCATCCTCCACTCTGGTAACTTCATCCGCATCCCGCATATTGGTATTAATCGTTGGGTGCAGGTTGCCATCACCAGCGTGGCCAAATACAACAATATTCAGATTATACTTTTTCTTCATTTCATCTATCTTCCGAAACATGTCTGGAATCTTACTCAACGGGACGGTCGCATCTTCTGATATTTTGGTGTAGCCGCTTTGGACAATTGCAGGTGAAACTAATTTTCTCACCTGCCAGAGCCTTGCTTCTTCCTCTTTGGTTTTCGCAATTTGCACATTCTCTACACCAATTTCTAAAAGAGCCTGCTGAATAACATGCAGTTCCTTCATCAATACATCTGTATCCCCATCCACTTCAACAAGCAGAATAGCCGCGGCCGTTCTGGGTAAATCCAGTCCGGCATAATCCTCCACTTTGTTTATCGCATTCTGATCAAGAATCTCCATTTTAGAAGGTCTTACTCCCGATGTTAATATTTTGGAAATAGACTTTCCTGCAGTATACAAATCCTCGAATATAATCATTGCTGTCTTCGTATCCATCGGCTTTGGAATCAGCCTTAAAGTTGCCTCTGTAATAATTCCAAGGGTCCCCTCTGATCCGATTAAAAGCTTCGTTAAATCATAGCCGGTCACATTTTTAACGGTATTTCCACCCGTACGGATAACTTCTCCTTCCGCGGTAACCACCTCCAGCCCCAATACATAATCCTTTGTCACACCATATTTTACTCCTCGGGGACCGCCGGCGTTTTCTGCTAAATTCCCGCCAATAGTGCAGATCGAGGAAGAAGAAGGGTCGGGCGCATACATTAAGTTATACTTTTCTGCCAATTGATGAATATCTCCTGTTTTCACACCTGGACTTGCCTTGATTAACAAATCATCCGGAAAAATTTCCAGATACTGATTCCACTGGGAAAAATCCATTACAATACCTGCGTGTACAGGTAGAGGACCTCCAGAAAGGCTTGTGCTCGCTCCTCTTGGATAAATGGGAATTTCATAAGCATTCGCCAGCTGTACAATTTTCTGTACCTCTTCCGTTGACATCACTTGAACAACATAATCCGGCATATACTGTCCAAAGGACGCATCATAGCCGTATGAGACACGGTCATCCACATCTATTAACAAACGCTCTCCTACTATTTCAGTCAATTTTTCTATTATTTTTTCTTTCATTATTTAACCCACCTATATTCTGTCGTCCCCCAACTTTCTGCGCATGTTTGTCAGATGTAAGTACATCGCTTCCTTGGCTTCTGCTGCATTTTGGGATTTGATTGCCAAATAAATACGTTCGTGCTCGCTATAAACCTCTTCTCTTTTTCTAGGTTTTCCTACATTCAGTTTCAATGAATATTCCAAAGCATTTCTGTGTACACGCTCTAAATTTTGAAAGGTTTGAATCATATAATTATTCTCTGTGGATTGGATAATCGCTTGATGAAAATTATAATCCGCTTTTAAACCAATCGAATATTCATTGCTCGTGATTTCTTCAAAGTCCTTCAGCGCCTGCTCAATTTTCGAAAGTGCTTCTTGTGTATGCCTTACTGCACTGTAGCCTGCTGCTTCCACTTCCAATAGCGCTCGCATTTCTAACAGATCAAATAACTCTTTTTTTGTAAATTCGCCGTAAGTATATTCTTTAAATTCATCCGCAGCATCCAGGCGCTTGACATAACTTCCCTTCCCCTGCATCGACTCTACATAGCCTACTGAGACTAATTTACTGATTGCTTCCCGAATAGGAACTCTGCTGACATCAAAATATTTTGCGAGCTCATTCTCTGAAGGAAGCTTTTGTCCTTCAGCGTATTCGCCAGTTTTAATCATATTTTCTAACTGGGAAAAAATAATATCAGATAACTTTTCTTTTTTGAACGGTTTCATTTTATTATCCTGCCTCCAGGAGCCGCCTGCTTCTTATAAAATGGAAAGCAAGTACAATTACAAACAATGCCAGGCCGATGACGTCTAATAATTGACTCGTAGAAATCAAGAAGAAGGCCACTCCGATTAATATGATTCTTTCTACTATATTTAATTTTACTCGAATATAGTTTCCGAATCCAACAGAGAGGGCATAAACTCCTATAATCGCAGAAATAAATGCTTGTGCTAATAGGAAATAATTAATCGGTCCTTCGTCCGTTTGCAGCAGCAAGATTGGATCATAAACAATAATGATCGGGATAATAAACCCTGGAAATGCTAACCGTAAAGCTGTCCAAGCTGTTTGCATCGGATTCGCTTTCGCAATTCCTGCCCCGGTATAAGCAGCTAACGCTACAGGCGGCGTTACGTTAGACATGGCACCATAATAAAATACAAAAAAGTGAGCTGCTAAAGGATTAACGCCTACTTGGACAAGCGCCGGCGCAGCTGTTACAGCTACCACAATATATAATGCTGTTGATGGAAGCCCCAGACTGAGCACAATACAAGTAATCATAATCAGTATTAATATAATAAACAGATTTCCGCCTGCAAGATCTGCGACATTATAGGCGAGCATCGATCCGACACCGCTCATAGAAACAACGGCAATAATAATCCCTACAGATGCACAGGCAATAGCAACCTGAACGGAGTTTCTGGCTCCATCAATAAGTGCCTCAAAGAGCTTAGAGAAGGTAATCCGATTTGTTTTATCTTTGGTTAAGTAGGAAGTGATAATCGTAGCAATGATTCCGGCAAAGCCGGCAAAAATTGCCGTTTTTCCTAATAGAAGCACCCCCATCACAACAATAATCGGCAAAAGCAAGGCGCCTCTTTCCAATAGTACCTTTTTGATATCTGGGATATTCTCCTTACTAATTCCTTTCAGTCCAAGCTTCTTTGCTTCTGTATCAATCGCAAATACCAAAGCAATAAAATATAACAAGGAAGGCAGAATGCTGGCTAAAACAATCGCCGTATAAGGAATTCCTAAAAAACCTGCCATAATAAATGCTGCAGCTCCCATAATCGGCGGCATCAGCATGCCTCCCGTAGAAGCTGCAGCCTCTACCCCGCCTGCAAACTTCGGCTTTAATCCGATACTTTTCATCAGTGGAATCGTAAAGGCACCCGTTGTCGCCACATTCGCTACAGCGCTTCCGTTCAATGACCCTGTCAGTGCACTTGTAATAACTGCAACCTGGGCAGGTCCTCCCCGGCGCTGTCCTGCAATCGCCAGAGCTAAATCATTAAACAAATTACTTGCACCGCTCACAGTAAGGAATGAACCAAATAAGATAAACAACACAATATAAGTAGAAGCAATGGATAGCGTGCTGCCGAAAACTCCATCAGACGTCATGTAAATACGATACAGCATTCTTTCAAATGTAAAGCCGGAGTGAGCAAAATCAATAGGGAAGTACGCACCATAAATACCATAAAGCAAAGCAATAACACTCAAAATAGGAATAAACCAGCCGATAGCCCGGCGTGTTATCTCAAACAATACTAAAATACATAAGACAGCAAATATATAATCGACTGTATTCGCCTGGGATAACCGATCCACATGCAAATTTGTATACGTTACCGTAATATAGCCAATGGAAATAATCGACAGGAACAGCATAACGATATCTATTGATGATATTTTCCCTGTCTTCTTTTTGTTTGACGGATGAAGCAAAAATCCCATTACAAAGATTAAGATTAAAAAAATCGTATTTCTATAAAATTCCTGAATGTTTAGATAACTGGAAGTGAGTAAAACAAAGACCGATAGGATAATACCGACAACAGCGATAATTTTATTACGCAACGATTTAGGATCTGCAACTGGATTATCATTTGGATTTTTCTCGATATCTACCTTTTTTGCCTGTGCATTCGCCATTAATTTTCCTCCTCTCTTAACTCTTCTGGTTTCAGATGCTCTTCAATCTCTATACCTTGCTCTTCAAAATAGCGGTAAGCTCCAGCATGAAGCGGTGTATTCAAGCCTTCTAAAGCTGTCTCCACCTGCATTTCCCGGGCGGAATTATGAATCCCAATCATATATTCACGATTTTCAAATAGTATCTTGGTTAAGTTATAAACCATTTCTTCATCCATATCCGAAGTGGTAACTAAAATATTCGGCTGGGCAATCGTATCAATATCTTTTTCCTGCCTCGGGTAAGAACCAGCCTCAATGGTGTAGCGATACCATGTATGAACAATATCGTTAATATCCTCCATTTGTTCATCGGTCACCTCTAAAATAGCGGCATTCAACCCGCTTGCATACATATCTGTAATAGCAGACACGGGTACCCCTGCAGGAAGAGATCCGCCATTTAGCCGGCCATCCCTCATTGCCGAAATCGTATCATCATATCCAAGGTATTCTGTTCTGATATCACTTTTCCCTAACTCAATCCCTTCCATCATTGTTACGGTAGATTGTTCTGTTCCACTTGCCTGAGGGCCTACAGAAAACGATCTGCCCGCAATATCAGAGATATCTCCAGACGCAACAAAATCTTCCATTAATACAAAATGCTCTACGTTTGGCCAAATCATCCCCACAGACCGAAGCTCTTCGTATTGGTCTCCTTCATAAATACCGCTTCCCTCTGCTGCCTGTGTCGAAATCAACCCTTGGAGTATGGCAAAATCAGCTTCTCCATTTTTGAGTAAATCAATGTTCTCAACAGAACCTGCGGAGGCCTGTCCATTAAATTTGATATTCTGATCCCGGTAATGCTCTGTCCAAAGCTGCCCCATTCCGACCCCGATCGGATAATATGTACCTCCGGTGGTTGCTGTTGCGATGTTGTAAATTTCTTTCTTCTCAAAATTACATCCAGATAAAACAAAGGTAAAAATAAGTACTGTAAATAAAAATAGCTTACCTTTCATTCAAACACCCCTTTGTATGCGCTTTCAGTTGAACTTGTAATACAATGTTACAACATTGAACATTTTGTGACAATACCTAAATATAAAATTCTGATAAATGATTTAAAATTTATTTTAAATTTCCCATTTTTTAAGGTTTATTCAATCCGCGTTCCGTATAGGCCCAAGCCTTGTTTTAGTAAGCATTAAAAAACAGGAAGAGATATCTACCCTTGTACAGAAATAGTTAAAAAGACATAACAGCAGGGAATCTGACACTTTTATTGGGCAAATCAAAAAACCAGAGTAATCCGAAGATCGCTCTGGTTTTTTGATTAAAATAAATTAAATTCCTCCAAAGTCCACGCCAACCAGGAAATACGATGCAACAATAAGCACCAGCTGATATACCGTTAATGTCCAAAAGACATCAAACCGGGATTTTTCCATAAGCGCTAAAAATAAATAAACATGTATAAAGCCGAAAAGTAATAATGAAAATACATATGTTACAATAAATAAATCAATGAATAATAAGCCAAAAAATAATGTCACGAGACAAAACACAAGGACAAACGGAATATTGACCACCACGTATTTTGTCAATAATTCCTTATGCTCCATTGTTTTATTCCCGAACTGTTTCAGCAGAATATAGAGCGAGAAGTAACCTATCGCAAAAGTAATAAGCCAAGAGACAAAGGTTTGTAAAACAAAAGTGAAATTAATGTCTCCCAAAAAGTAGAACAGCCCATCAAAACCATATCTATAAAATAAATAATGGCAAATACTTACAAGCACAGCTAATAAAGCGAAAATAATGAGACTGGTTTCCACTTTTATCGACCGGCCGGAATGAATAAGTGTATTTGGCCTTAATGTTGCGTCTAATGCAATTCCTTTGATTTCATTAAAGCTTTCTTGAAAATCAAATTGCGATCCCTTTGTTTTCTCCTTCTGCCCTGCTTCATTGGATTCGCCGGCAGCCTGCTCTAGATGTGTTTTTGCTTCGTTCGGCTCTTGCTCAAGCTGATTAGAAGGTTCCTGCTGCTGTGTCCCATGCTCCATACGCTGCTCTTCCGCTTTCTCTCCACCAGGTATCGATGCAGCATATCCCTCCTCTACACTTTCTTCTTGCTGTTTATCCTCTTTCTCCATCCTACCACTCCTTATTTTTTGAGTTATACTTCATCAAACGAATTACCCTAAGCGTTCATTACGCACAGAATGAAAATGTTTGGTATTTTAGTATATACTTAACATTAGCACAAATTAATTATTTTCAAACTCAAAAGCTGCAGAATTAGGGTATTTAACAGAAAAACAGGAAGGAAGTTTCACGTTCTATATATAAAAGCCTATATTCCCGATTATTAAAATCTAATTTAAAACTAAATACCCACACCCAAATCATCATATTAGACATCTATGTTTTATCAATGAATATTACACGTAAGACACCTGAAATTGTTTGTAAAACCAGATGTCTTTAACGTATACTGTTAAAAAAGAACAAAGGAGGAAACTTTATGAACAAATTTTTCAGTTTTGAAGAGATGATTACACCTATTATCATCAAAGTATTATTTTGGGTTGGTCTTGCTGCATCCGTTATATTCGGCCTTATTACTATTTTTACAGGTATTATTGAAGAAGAATTTTTACTTATTTTCTCAGGTCTTCTCACGATTGTTATTGGAAGCCTCTTAGTGCGAGTTTATTGTGAGTTATTGATTATTATGTTCAAAATCTATGAAACATTAAAACAAATAAGGGATAAATAATTTATCAGAGTTAAAAAAAGAAAGGGAATGGTGTATCACATAAAGCGATACACCATTCCCTTTCAAGCTTCAAACAAAAATCTTATTTCGATTGTACTCCTTCAATAATTACCCCGCTCTCTGGAACAGGCGGAATTTCATTCATCTCATAATCCAAATCCTGTTCAATAAATGTAAACGAAAGATGGTTTACGAAAAAGTCGAGTGTCGTTTTTAAAACATCCATTGTCATCCATTCGCCGGCACAGCGGTGACCGATGTCAAATTCTCCGCCGCCCTGCGGAATAAAATTAAATGGAGATTCCTTCCATCCTTGAAATCTTTCCGGCTGAAACCGATCTGGTTCTTCCCAAATAGCCGGGTCATGGTTTGTACCATATAAATCCAATAGGGTTAACGTTCCTTCTTTAAAAGTATATTCACCCCAGGTAAAATCCGCTTTGACTCGTGCAGGAGCAACTGGGAAAAACGGATAGAATCGTCTTACTTCCTGAATAAACCGATGCAAATCTTCTTCTGTCTCCAATTTCACTGCTTCTTCTGGATAATCGTGTACAGCCAGCAGGACAAAGTCTATATAAACAGCAATTGCGACGATTGGACGCAACAAGTTCAGTAATTCAACGGCAACAACAGAAGCATCCAGTAATTCTTCGTTCACGTCCCGATGCATTGCAAAATGGTACACGGCACTATCCTTACGAACCTCTTCCGCCGTATTTTCGCGAACTCTCTCCACCAAGCCTGTTATTCGTTCTTCCGCTTTCGATCTGGATTGTCTGGCCTGCCAATGGCTCCATCCAACTGCACCGGCATCTTCAAACATGTCACTTAGCTGGTCTGCCCATTCGGGGATGTCTTCTTGTTCATAAGGAACCCCCGTCCATCGTAAGGCCGATTTCGTCAATACATATTTGGCTGTTTGATAAACCTGTATTTCTTCCTTAGAATTACGCTTCATTTCCTGCTCCCATTCTTCCCGGATGATAGCAGATATCTCGTTCAGCCTTTCTTCTGTCATCAGAGACATAAACATTGCTTTCCGATGATGGTGATCCGCTCCGTCTAATCCCTGAACGCCTCCCTCACCAAACAGCGTTTTCTGAATTCGCCCGGGAGAAGCATCCTTTCGAGAAAATTTGGCATTATCATAAAAAAGTTCTGCTTCCTTCTCACCTACCATACAAATGGTTTTCTCCCCTAACAGCCTTGTTTCAAATACACGGGATTCAAACTTATCCGAACGATTGGTTACAAATCGGTACCCTTCATCCAAGAGCTTCAGCGTATGATCCAAACCTTTGTCTTTTGGCATGTGTGTCTCTGTCATTTCGTTTCACCCTCCATAAATAATGTACTTTATTATATCGTTCCTTTTTTATTTCCTATTTAAACAAAAAATAGTGATTCTCCACCCTTCGGTGAAAAACCACTACCTGTTATCCAGCGTATATTTCTGTCCTAATCTTTTTTCCCGCTTATCTCTAAAACCGTATCATAAAGTACATTGGCGGCAATCACAATGTCTTCATCTGAACTGTATTCTAATGGGTTATGACTAATCCCATCCTTCGACCTGACAAATAACATAGCAACCGGAGCGGCCGCAGCGATATTCATGGCATCATGACCAGCGCCGCTGACTAAAGCATAAGGACGGATGCCCTGCTTTTCAATACTAGCGGCAAATTGCTGCTGCAGGGATTCGTCAGCTTTTGCAGGCTTCGCACGCTGCAGCTCTACTATCGCTGCGGTGACATGACGGCGCGCTGCTATGTCATTAACTTGCTGCTCCACTTCTTGTTCTATTTCACGGATAGTATGCTCATCAATATCACGAATATCAATGGTAAAGGTTACTTTTCCCGGAATAACATTGACCCCGTTTGGCTCTACCTGCAATTTCCCAACAGTGCCCACAGAATCATCTTTTTTCTGGAAGCATTGCTCCACTGCCAAAATCATTTCACTGGCTGCGGTTAATGCATCGTGTCTGATATGCATTGGCGTTGCTCCAGCATGCTCACTGATTCCATTCACCGTTACCTCTAACCACAATGGAGCGGCAATTCCAGTGACTACCCCTACCGGCAAGTCTTCTTTTTCCAGTACTTTCCCCTGTTCAATATGCAGCTCCAAATAGGCTTTGATATCCTCCCGCTTTAATTTTTCTAAAGGAAAAGGGGATAATCCAAATTGCCGTGCTGCTTCTTCGATGGCGATATTCGCAGCATCGGTTTTCTGTAATTGTTCTGGCTTTAACAGTCCTGCCATCGCGCGGCTTCCAATCAGTCCGAAACCGAAACGCGTTCCTTCTTCATCTTTAAATGCAGTTACTTCCACCTTTTTATGAAGCGGAACCTGCTGTTCATGAAGGGTTTGCACGACTTCAATGGCCGCCAGCACCCCTAAAGCACCGTCGAATTTCCCGCCGTCCGGAACGGTATCGATATGCGAGCCCAGCATAACTGTTTCTTGCGCATCTCCATAAGAGCCAACAATATTTCCAATTCCATCCACATTTACCTGCATACCCGCTTCTTTCATATATTCTGTTACAAGGTCAATTGCCTGTTGTTCTTCCTTTGTAAAAGAGAAGCGGTTTATGCCGCCTGTTTCGTGGTTCCGGCCAATCTGGCTTAACTCATCCAGCCGCTGCAACAATCTTTTGGCATTTATCATGGCCTTACTCCTTCATCTGAAACTGGAAGTGACATTGACCTTCACGCAATACATACTGGTCATGCACCACTTCAAAATTTTTATTATATCCTTTCGCCACAGAAGGATCGATTACCTGGCAGTAAAGAATGCCGTATTTGCCCATATCATCATCTGCCCACTGCTGACCAAACGGACAATACGTAAAGGTTTGTTCTACTTCATTTTCTTTATGCACGGTATCTACTTCAAAGAGTTCACTGCGGGCCATATCATAGTTTTTCAAGTAATTATCCGAGTTATTTTCTAACCCATTGGCACGCGCACGCTGGGCAATCCCTTCTCCGCGCTTTCTTCCGTACCTTTCTACAGCACGCCGAATAACATCCTCTCCTTCTTCTTCATATTTGTCTACGACCTGCTTTGAAATTTGAGCGAACATTTTGGAAAAACGTGCAAAGGTTGTTAATTCTGCATATTTTTCTTCTTCCTCCACAACCTGTGGTAAATATTCATAAAAGGCATGATTTTGTCCTTCTGCTGTTGCTTTTTGTGCCATGGTTTCTGCATCTTTTAACCCGAATGCTTCCAAACCTTGCTGTACAAGCTTTCGTCCTTCTTTTTCACCATATGCTTCTATAATCGAAAGATGAAGTTCCGTAAACATTTTCGCTGTAATAATATCCATGGACAAAGCTTTCATCATCAGCTTTTCTTCACTCATCTTATCTATCTCCTTAAATTCTTATTATTTTACTTGGGTTTAAATCTATTATAAAATAAAATCAACTATAAATCGAATGAATATTTTAATATAGCACTATGAAATAAATTCATAGAAATACATTGAAAAGGGAGTTTATAATATGCCTACATTAGCGCAATATATTGCTCTTCATACGTTGATTGAAACCGGCAACTTTACAGAAACCGGTCAGAAGCTCAATCTGACACAATCATCTATCACCCATGCAATGAATAATTTAGAAAAAGAGCTGGACCTATCCTTAATCATACGGAATAGGAATAATATTATTTTAACAAGCAATGGAAAAATGGTCTATGAACACGTTTCGAAAATTCTGCAAGAGCAGCAAAGGCTTGAAAATACCGTTGCCAACTTAAAAAAATTGATTGGCGGAACGATTACTGTCGGCGTCCTTCCCAGTATTTCGCTTGTATTGCTGCCAAAGGTTTTATCCTACTTCGAGGAGCATCATCCAGACGTCACTATTCAGCTGATGGAAGGGGATTATGATCAAATTGAAAATTGGCTGCAGCACGGTGTCGTGGATATTGGATTTCTTGCGAAGCCTGTATCTGAAAATCTAGTATTTGATTTTATCTTTGAGGATGAGCTTCTGTGCATTATGGCAAAAGATCACCCGCTTGCTGCTGAAGATTACCTGACACTGAATCAGTTAAAGGACGAGCGCTGGATTATGCCAAAACAAAACATTGACCGCGATGTATTACGCATTTTATCCAAGCATAACATCACCCCAAATATCGTATATGAATTATCGGTCGATCAAGCCATTTTAACAATGGTAACGGAAAATTTAGGTGTTTCCATTGTTCCTAAATCTATTTTACACCATGCGCCTGCGAGTCTTGTTCAAAAGAACTTTTCTGAACACCACGCACGCACCGTTGGCATTGCTCATAAACGAAACACGTACCCATCACCGGCAGCAATGAAATTTGTAGAAATATGTAAAATATTAGCGGAGGATTTTCTAAATAAGGATTGACAAATCTTTAAAAACAGCATAATATCTGATAAAACTAATAGGTATTATCTTATTTTAATTGTAGATGGAGGAAAAAGCTTGTGCAAACGGTAATTTACGTAGAAATTATTCTCTATTTGCTCGCCATGCTTGCAATAGGAATTTATTTTAGCAAAAAAGATTTAACACATAATGATTATTTTCTGGGAGGCAACAAAGTCCCGGGCTGGGTACTCGCTTTTTCAGAACGTGCTACCGGGGAATCTGCTTATATGTTTCTTGGAGCAATTGGATTTATTTATGTCGCCGGTTTATCCGGTATCTGGGTATTATCAGGAATGTTCTTTGGCGTGCTCGCTTCCTGGTTATTCCTGTCCAAACGATTTATGATGGAACAGCAAAAATACAAGGTAAATAGTTTAACAGATTATATTGCAGTTAAATTTCCGGAGCATGCGGATATCATCCGCTGGTTAGCATCGATTGTCATGGTATTTTTCTTTGTCTGTTATTTAGCAGCCCAGTTTTCTGGAATGGGAAAAACCATTTATTCTATTTCCGGATTCAGCATTACCTGGGGAACGATTATTATCGCAATGATTATTATCGCCTATTCCTGTTTGGGCGGCTTTATGTCCGTTGTCTGGACAGATGCTGTACAAAGCTTTTTAATGCTGTTTTCTTTTATTATCATACCTATTGTTGCCTTTATGGAGATTAAAAACCAAGGCTTGAGCGTCTCTGCAGAACTCTCCTTAAGAGGCGGAGGTGCTGACAGCTGGACTGGCGGTCTGAACGGTCTCGCCTTAGGAGCAATGCTCTTTACCAATTTCTCTTGGTTTTTTGGCTGGCTCGGTGGACAGCCGCAGCTAAGCTCCCGATTTATGGCAATTACAACCGAAAAGGAACGGGTTACCGGACGAAACATGGCTATTATCTGGACAATGATTGTCTATGTAGGAGCCTTTCTATCAGCTATTTTTGCCTCTGCTTTATATTCACAAGGCACACTGGCTGACCCGGAAATGATTCTGCCGCATATGATATTTGAAATTTTACCACCATGGGTTGCCGGAATTATCATAGCAGGGATTCTGGCTGCGATTATGTCGACAGCATCTTCGCAGTTATTAGTTATCACCACCTCCATCAGCGAGGATATCATCCATAAAACGCTCAGGTGGAATATTACCAGTAAAAAACTCGTACATTTATCCCGTTTCGTGGCATTGATCAGCGGGATTATCGGCATTATTATTTCACTGAAATCAGAATCGGTTATTTACAGCCTTGTTTCTTTTGCATGGGCAGGAATCGGAAACACTTTTTCCGTCGTCGTGCTGCTCATCTTCTTTTGGAAACGCGTCTCAGGAATCGGGGTCATCGCGACCATTATTGTCGGCGCAGTCAGTGCTGTCGTCTGGTCTCTTTCACCGCTCGAAGCAATGGTATCTGCCAAAGCGGCAACCTTCTTTATCTGTTTGATTGTCGGGATTGTATTTTCTTTACTTTATCCGGGTAAAGAACCAAAAACTGCGGCTTAAAATAGGAAATAGATGTAAAAAGAGCTCATTCTTCAGGTTGAATGAGCTCTTTTTTGTCCTTATGTTACTGTTTACCCGCATGTGCCGCTATTCGGGAACAGGCAATTTTTTATCTTATTCAATATTATCCGGAAAAACAGATTCATCTAAATCATACGCATCTACCGCTTCTTGCACACTGATTTCCGTATCTATCAGCTCTGCTTCATAGAAGGTATCAGCTAATTGCTGTTGGTTTGCAATCACTTCTTCTGTCATCCTTTGCACGCCAAACTGCCGTCGCTCATTTGCAACCTCCATCGGTTCCGGATCTAATCCTAACTCTTCCGCCAAAATTTCAGCGGCCTCTCTTTTCTCTTCATTTGCCCACTGATCCATATTTTCCAATTCCTCTAAAATAATGGTGAGCGCTTCTGGCTGTTCTTCTGCAAAGCCATCTCTCGCTAAATAAAACGTACGGTTTTCAATGAGATCTGTTCCGTCAAGAATCGTATGTGTTTCATTTTGGTCCTGAACAATCGCATAGAATGGATCCCATGTTCCAAACACGTCAAATTCATCGTTGGAAAAAGCCATCAAGCCTTCGGAGGCATCCTTATAAAACTTCATATCTACCTCATCCCAATCGATACCTGCTTCCTTTAGTGATTCTAATAGGAGGTAGTGCTGGTTCCCGCCATTGGTCACACCGATTACTTTCCCTTTCAAATCTTCTAATGTTTCAATGCCTGAACCATCTCTTGCCAGTAACGCAACACCTTCTGGGTAAGGGGACTCCGACGCTACATAATTGACGTTATGCCCTCCCGACTGCATCAGAACACTATGTACATCCGAGGAATGACCAAAGTCAATATTATCCGTATTTAACGCTTCGATTAATGGAGCGCCCATAGAAAATTCTTTCCATTCTACGTTATAGCCGGCTTCATGTAATGCTTCATCTAACGTACCATGCGCTTTTAATAGATTCATGGTATTCCCTTTTTGGTAGCCTAAGCGAATCGTTTCGCCATCCTCAGACGCATCAGAATCCGAATTCGCTCCACAAGCTGCCAGCACAGCTATGAAACTAAAAATAATCAGTGCAAAGAGTAATTTCTTCATCATTTATCCTCCTACTATCTGGTCCAGTATTTTCTTTTCGTAACTTGTAAACTTGTCATCTCGTTCCCGAGGCCGCCCTAAATCAATCTCCTGATCCAATTTCACGCCTCCTTCATCCAGAACAATAACACGATCTGCTAAATAAACTGCTTCAGATACATCATGTGTTACTAAAATAGAAGTAAAATGCTGTTCTTGCCACAGCCCTTCCATTAAATGCTGCATGTCCATCCGGGTTAAAGCATCCAATGCTCCCAATGGTTCATCAAATAATAAAACATCCGGGCTGCTCGCCAAGGCTCTCGCTAGTGCTACACGCTGTTTTTGCCCGCCAGACAATTCATCTGGCCAATCCCCTTTTTTATCACGCAGCCCTACCTTTTCTAATGCTATTTCCGCGTCCACCTTGTTTACTCCGCCAATAGCAATATTCTTTAAAATATTTTTCCATGGAAGCAGGCGATCATCCTGAAACATAATGCGTATATTCGATTTTTTTGCTTCTGCACCTGTATAAGCTAAAGATCCGCTGGTCACCTCTTCCAGTCCAGCAATCACTCTTAACAGCGTACTTTTCCCACACCCGCTTTTTCCAACGATCGCTGTAAAGCTGCCTTTCGGTATGGATAAATCTATATCTCGTAGAACCTCATTTGCCCCAAAACGTTTCCCTACATTCTTTAACTCAATACCAAACATGTAACCCCTCCTGACTGACCTTGGCAGTTAATTCTTCCGGTATGCCGGGTTCCATTTTAACAAGCGCTGTTCACAAACCTTTGCAATGAAGTCGGACAGCTTTCCTAAAATCGCATAAAGTACAATCGTTAACACCACAATATCCATTTGCATAAACTCACGGGCTGTGGTTGCCAAATAGCCGATCCCTGCATCAGCACCTATCGTCTCCGCAACAATTAACGAAATCCATGTCACCCCAAGCGCATAGCGGATTCCGACCAAAATATTTGGCATCGCACCAGGTAAAATAATATTCGTGAACAGCTGCCATTTCGACATGCCGTACACTTTCCCCATCTCAATTAATTTATAATCCACATTCTTAATACCGTTAAACGTATTGATATAAATTGGAAACATTACGCCAACCGCAACAAGAAATATTTTGGCACTCTCTCCAATTCCAAACCATAAAATAACGAGCGGAATAAGTGCTAAATGTGGAATCGTCCGTATCATTTGTATCGATGTATCAATTAATTTTTCTAAAAATAGAACGGTTCCATTAAAGAGCCCAAGCAGAAAACCAATGGTACCGCCAATAAAGAATCCAATAATAGCCCGCTCCGTACTTATATACACATGCTTCTGCAGCTCCCCCGTCTGGAATAAATTTTTCCCGGCCTCGACAACTTCAAGCGGAGTCGGCAGCATAGTAGACTTAATCAAACCACGGTCGCCAAGCACCTGCCATAAAAGCACCACAACAATTGGTAATAACCACGGAAATAGCTGGTTATTATACCACTTATCCTTTTTCACTCGTTCTGCCCCTTTCGTATGTATGAATTTTTTGATAAGTTTTTGTATCTCATCCCCGCACTCTGTTTCAATCAGATCAACGAAAATATGTAAACAGATTGACTGCATTTGGTAAAAGCCAAAAAGAAGACTCGTAACTTCATGATGATATATATCTATTTCAAAGCTTTAAATACCCTTAATTCATTGAATAACGCTTTAATTATAACCTTTCTTCTAGGAATTGTAAACATTCAATTTTATGTCATTTCAGCTTGTACAACTGTATCATATTATAAATGAATTAACATGATAAATTTATATAACAGGATTTTTGCAATGAATAAAGGGAGTGTGTTCTGTTCATTTTGAAGCAAAATAAATGGTACGTTTTCTATATATTTAGCTAGTAAAAGTACACACTTCTAATTTATTGAGGAAGATTTCTCTAAAATTTACTTCATAAAAAATAACCTCTGACTACCAGAGGTTAAAGTATTTCGTTAAATAGAATAGTAGAAAGATTATTTATCCAGCAGCTTTCCTTCACTGATTAACGTGTTAAGCAAACCTGTAAATCGCATTCTTTACTTTAATTTGCTCCTGCCGATTTCCTCCCGAAATGGTAACGATAAAAGGTTTCTCATCTCTTTTTTTCAACGTATCAGAAACTATCCCTTCACCTTCAGGCTCATAAAACAAAATGTCTCCGCCTGGCAGCTTTAAACGATGTCCTGTTGCAGATAACCCTTCATCAAAGAACGATTCTCCCTGCTCCAATCCCAAATAAGTCTCCCACTTTTCGATAACAGCTTTTGCATCCTTTACAGCAAATCCAACAGATTCTAAGGAAAGATTTCCTTTTTGATGAGCAGCAATCGTTCCTTGCTTTTTCAGGGTTTCCCTGCGCTCTTCATCGGTTTCTTCCCATTCAATAAAGAATGGCAAGGATAGCTTTTCTTCTGGATTTCCCGCAAATAACAACTTCCAATGTATCATGCTGCCGTCTGGTCTTTTTCTTCCTAAAGGAACTGGACCAATAACCTCCAGTCCAAGTGATTTAAAACGCTTTGCTTCCTCCTCCAGATTACGAGACCTTAATGCAATTCTGGATAAACCTGAAGCATAATCGTCTTTTTGAAAGGTATCTCTCAGACTATATTTTTCAGCAGGCTGGTCAGCTAACTGCTTATCAAACACGCCAATCAGTTCGATATAACTTAAATCAAAATGGCTAAGCGCATTATAAGTACCGCCATTATCATGCTTTCCTCCATCTACAGCATGGAGACCAAGCTTCTTTAACGCTTCTTTTGCTTCTTCCGGACTGTCAACAAAATGAACGAGATGGTCAAACTGAAAATGCATTTGTGTTCTCTCCTTTTTATTTTTTGATAAAGTTATTCATATTGGAATCTTCTAAATTTCATACAGTTACTCCAAGCTGTATACCTTCTATTCATTTTAAACTATTTTCATACCTCTTGAAGAAAAAAACAATATATTCTTATCACGTAACTTGCTTTAAATTTAACAAGTTTGGGTTGAAAAAAGCAATTACACCAAAAAGCCGGCGGAGTATTCCCTCGCCGGCGTTATAAACAGAGAAGCTATGATATCCTTTTAATTTCTTACACTGGATGGAAAATATCGATTTTTCAATTGCGTTGAAAACACTTCGAGAATAATCGCAATCAATAAGATAGCGTACGTAATAAATCCAACCTCATTCAGATCGAAATAAAACCCAGAGGCCATAAATAATTCAAATCCAATTCCGCCAGCTCCCGCAGCAGCCCCCATCGCCACAGCCACAGAAAAGTTAATTTCAAAACGCAGGAAGGTCCATGATAATAAATAGGTAAACGTAGAAGGAATAATGCCATGTATAACAACATGCCACCAGCCGGACCCTGCAGCTCTTAATGCTTCCAAAATGCCTTTATCGACTTCTTCAAATGCTTCGGAAAATGCTTTTACTAAATACGCAATGGAATGAAACAGCATACCTAATACTGCAGCTTCACTGCCGAGCCCGGCAGCAATTGCAAAAATAAGCACCCATAATACGGTTGGCACTGCGCGAATAAAGGCTACAATGACACGAACGACCTTGGTAACCCATTCCTTCGATAAATTAGCTGCAGCTGTTAATGCTAAAAAGAAAGCAATAACAGCACCAATAATTGTAGACAAAACAGCAAGTCCCATCGTCACTCCAATTTGATATAATGCTTCGGCCCATGTGAAATGGTTAAGTGCCGGCTTAAAAAACATCGCATATAGATTAGAAGCTGTCTCCACTACCGCAGTTCTTATTTCTAAACCCGTATAATCAAACAATAAAAAACCGGCAATTGTTAAGACAAATAGCGTAATCATCGTCATCCGTATAACGAATTTTGATTTATTTCCAGCCCTTAAGGATATGCTTCCATTCTTCTTGCGCTTTATATACGTGGATTTTACTATTGTTTCCATTACATAATCACCTTCCGTATATAGTTTGACATAAGCTCAATAATGATTACTGCGAGCACAATGCTGAAGGTGACTAGAGCAACTGCATTATAGTTCATTGATTTATAGTACATATCAAAGGTATATCCGATTCCTGTACCTGTTAAAATACCTACTAATGTCGAACTGCGGATATTTGTTTCAATCATAAATAAAATCCAGCTGATCATTTGTGGTAAACTTTGCGGAATGACTGCTTTATTTACAATATGAAAATAGGTTGCTCCTGTAGCTGTCAAGGCTTCAACCGCACTGGGACTTGCTTCATCAATGGATTCAATAAATACCCTTGTTAAGAATCCAACTGTTCCTACAAATAATGCTAAATACCCCGTTAACGAATTTTGTCCAAAAGAAAGCAATAAAATCAATGCCCAAGCCACAACCGGGATATTACGTGATACAGATGCAATGAAGCGGGCAAACACACTTAACAAACTATTTACGCTCGTCGTTTTTGATCCCATGATGCCAAGAAAGATGGAAACAATCGCAGCTGTCGTCGTTGCTGCTATGGACATAAAAATAGTCTCTATCAGTTTGTCCAAAATGGTTGGCAGCCTTTCTAGCGACTCCTGGGTAATGAACAAATTAGAAAACATCCAGCCAATCGCTTCAGGAAATGCTGCGAACCCATCCATAAAGTTAAAATTCGTTATCGCTGCAGATAAATATGTTATGGCAATGATAATCAACAAAGCTATCGTCAGTTGCCATTTTCTTTTTTGCATCCCCTTTTCACTCACGTCAATTCCCCTCACACTGTTATTAATTCCCGCATTTGCGTACCATAAATATGATTGATTTTTTCCTCTGTCAGCTTATAATTTGGTCCGTCAAATACAACTTCCCCTTGATTTAAACCAATAATTCGATCTGAATATTGCTGTGCCACTTCTACTTGATGTAAATTAATCAGACAAGTTATCTCTAGTTCAGTAGTAATGGACTTCAAATGATCCATAATAATTTTTGAAGCATTTGGATCGAGTGAGGCAATCGGTTCATCGCACAGGATGAGCTTTGGATTTTGAATAAGTGCGCGAGCAATGCCAACTCGTTGCTGCTGTCCTCCGCTTAACTGATCACAGCGTTTATAAGCATGCTCCTCGATTCCAAGTTTACGAAGAAGAAAAAAAGCATGCTCTTTTTCTTCTTCTGTAAACCTGCCAAGTACGCCCTGCAGGGTGGACTTATAACCTAAGCGCCCGTGAAGAACATTTTCAATAACGGTTAGCCGTGGAACTAAATTATAATGTTGAAATACCATGCCAATATCCGTACGCAGTTGTCGCAATGCCCGTTTTTTTAATTTGGTTATTGGCGCATGATCAAAAACCACCTCTCCATCACTTATGGAAACCATTCGATTAATACAGCGCAGCAACGTAGATTTTCCTGCACCTGATGGGCCAATAATGGAAACAAATTCTCCAGCTTTTACGTTAAAAGAAATATCTTTTAATACGGTCGTTTCGTTATTATATGATTTACTTAGTCCTGCAATTTGTAAAAATGTCATACTTAGGCTCCCTCCTATAAAGTGAAACTGCATTCAGAGGAGGACTTTCCATCCCCCTCTGAAGGTTAGTTGAACGAATCGGGCCATTACTGGCTGTTTAATCTCCCGCTTCCCCTTGTTAGAACACCTGGATGATGAAAACGGGGTCCTTCCGACACATTACACGCGCAAAATGATGCGTGCAGTCCATTTTGTACTATTAACATCCGCTATAGATTTCATGACGAGCAGGTTATTGAAGTTCACGAATCGGGTCAAACCACTCATCTTCTACTGGCGCAAAACGTTCTTTGTCCGATTTAAAAAACAATGCCGACCTCTCCGAATCTTCCGGTACAAAAATCCCTTCATTATCAGCTACTTCATCTGAGGTTAATGCTTCTTGTAATTTCTTATAGTCTTCTTCACCCAAGGTATCCATGTTTGCTGCAAATGGCGCATTAAGAACAGGCGTTACATCCATTAACGTGAACTCTTTTCCTGTTACGTTGTTAAATGGCTGTTCCGCATTTTCCTTTACTTTGTAGATGGAGCCAACTTCATTCTCTTCTCCTTCAGCTACCTCTACGTAGTTTTCTACGCAGGTATCACAAAAAGCTGCTACATCTGCATTTCCATCCAATAAATTCACTGCAGAACCCTGGTGAGAGTTTCCAAAAAGAACTTGTGAAAAAAGCGGTCCGCCCTCCATTAAATCTTCTTCTGTCAAATCTTTATACGAATCTTGCTCTGTAAAATGAGCAATAATTCCTGAAGATGGCACTTTGAATCCTGAAGTGGAGCTGTTAGACACAAATGAAAACCTCTTGTCCGCTATTGTATCTAAGGAATATTCGCCATCTTTTTTATAATTGTCCTGATCGTCTACATTTACTGCCAGCCAGCTATGATACACTGCGTCATCTAATGTTCCAGACGGCCCAGTTGGAACAACGATTGGCTGGATCGCGTCGTTGCCATTCTTTGCTTCAATATAACCTTGAGCACCCATAAATGCTACATCTGCGTTATTATTCACTAACGTCTCAATTGCAATCGCATAATCTGTTGTTAAATGATGCTCTACTTCTTTTCCAGTAGTATCTTCAATTATTCTTCCAATCTCATCACGAGATGATTTCAAATCTTCCCCCGACTCATTGGGGTACCAGACAACATCAATCACATCATCTACTTCCGCTTGCCCTTCTCCTGCACCCGCGCTGCTTTCTGAACATCCTGCTGCGAATAGAACCAATAAAAGCAAAATACCTAATTTAGTTAACGTTTTCTTCATGGTAACGCTCCTTTTTATTGATAGATTAGTGATCAGAACGAATAATGAGATTTTCATCAGTTTGCTTCTGTTAGTAAATAGCCCTCCTTAATAATTATTTCCTCTGCTTTTCCTCTTCTAATTAAAACATGGCTTAACTGAATATAGTTTATATTTACAATAGTTTCATAGAACATTTAGCAACTTTACAAATGCTTAACCTTTAATCGATTAACACTTGATTTAAAAGGGAAGGGCTCGTAATCGAACCGACCTCTATTTGCATTCCAAAATCACCATGATAATCTGTACCGCCAGTCATGATTAAACCGTATTTTTCAGCTAATTCTTCTACTTGTTTATGATCTTTTGCAGTATGATCAGGGTGATTCCGTTCAATCCCGCCTAAACCAGCTTCCACAAGTTCGGGAATCATTTCATAGGAATTCAGCTGACCTGGATGGGCAACAACAGCTACACCTCCATCAGCCACTATCGCTTCTACAGCAAGAAATGCATCCACATATTCAATATCTCCGGCAGCAGACCCATCTCCCTTAAAAAGATTGTGATACAACGCTTGATACGACTTAGAATCGTATGCAGCTGATGTAATTTCCTGCATAACATGCTGCTTATAAATGGTTTCACTCGGGTACGCTGCTTGGATAACTGCTTGCGGATCAATCTGATAGCCATGTTTATTAAGCTGGCCGATTTGCCAAAGGGTATGAGCCTGTCTCCTGTTTCGTACCGTTTTACAAAGGGCTTCGATGTTCTTCGCTTCAGAATAATAATTATAGCCAAGTACGTGCACTTTTCGTTTTCGCTTCAAATCATAAGCCGATATTTCAATGCCTGGAATTACTTCTATGCCATAGCTTTTTCCTAAAGCTTTTTTTTCGAAAAAACCAGCTATGCTATCGTGATCGACAAAGCTGATTTGTGTCACGCCATGTTTCACTGCTTGCTCGAGCACCTTTTCCACATGGTCAGAACCATCCGAATAGGTGCTATGCACATGGAGATCAGCTTTCATGCATAACGCCTTCTTTCACAAGTCCGACTTGACTAATTTGCATATCAAATACGTGGTCACATAACCCATCCATAAATTCTATGTCGTGAAAAATGCCGACCAGTGTAGTGCCGCTTGCTTTCAGCTTTTCAATCATTTCGCGTACTTTCATTTTCGATTGCTGATCCAGACTTGCAGTAGGTTCATCAAGCAATAGCAATCGTGGTTTTTTGACAGTCGCCATGGCAATATTTAACCGCAGCTTTTCACCACCCGAAAATGTATTTGGATAATGATCCCAAAGCTTTTGGTCCAGCTCAAAATGTGTTAGCACCTTTTCCGCTTCTAATTTTGCAGTCTCTTCTGTTTCGCCCATTTCCAGTATTGCTGTCTCTACAAGCTCTCTAGATGTCGTTCGCGGCATGACATCTAAAAACTGCGAAACATATCCTATTTCATGCTTTCGCAAATAAAGAATTTCCCGTTCTGTTGCCTGGGTTAAGTCAATCAACCCATAGTGTGCCGAGTCATAAATAATATTCCCCGTATCTGGATAGTACGTACGATAAATGCTTTTTAAGATGGTTGATTTGCCGCTTCCGCTTTTGCCGACAATTCCAAGAAATCCGCCCTGCTCCAGTGAGAAATGAATATGCTCCACTGCTTGTCTCGTTTTGCCCAAATGATGAATTGTAAACCGTTTGCCAAAATCTTTCACTTGAAGCATCGTCATTGATGGAACCTCCTATTTTTTAGTTTATACGGTAATTTGTCGTTGTAATTAACGAACCATTTACCATCGCTTTCGTTAACATTGGATAACCGTCATCCATTCGTTCAATAACAAGCATATCTGCTTTTTTACCAGGTTTTATGGAACCTATTTCATTATCCATTCGCACAGCCTTTGCAGGATTAAGCGTTACTTTCATAAACATGTCGTGCAAATCATTTCCATGCGTTTCACTTAAAGAAAAAATGGCGTGCAACAAAGCTGCAGGGTAATAATCACTGCATAAAATATCAATACAATCTTCTGAAATTGCTTCAGCCGCTGATAAATTCCCTGAATGCGAGCCGCCAAGCAATACGTTAGGAGCGCCCGCTACTGTCTTCAATCCAAGCTTCTTTGCTTTCTTGGCAATTTTCATCGTAATTGGGAACTCGCTGATTGTCGTACCAAAGGATTGTACAAGATGAAGCTTATCGATATTGTCATCGTCATGTGATGCTACTGCTATCCCTTTGGATATAGCTAATTCAGCAACCTCCTGCATGCGTTCAATCGTGATACTCTCTACATTTTGTCTTTCTAAAATAATGGTTTGTACCGCCTCATCAGATAAATCGCGATAGCCTTGTAAGGTTTCTCGGTATACTTCTAAGTCACGATACTGTCCTTGACCAGGTGTATGATCCATAAATGAGAGGAGATGAACCTTATCTGCCTCGACATTGCGGATTAACTGGTCTACCTCTAAGATATTATCGATTTCAAATCGGGCATGTAATCGATGACGAATCAAATGCAGTTCATGATGGGTATTGGCAATCGCATCTATCATCCGTTGTACATTTTCAGGTTTACGGATTGGCTTATGACCAAATGCATCTTCCCGAAAAAAAGATAACGAGTGAAATATCGTTGTAATTCCGTGACCAATTAATATTTTCTCTGCTTCTCTCAAGCTGATATTAAAATCCATCATACTCGTTGGCCTCGGTGAAGCAACTGTTTCAATATAGTCTGAATGGATATCAATAAAGCCTGGCGAAATATATCCGCCATTCGCATTAACTCTGTCAGCCTCGGGATAATTATCGATTTCCGTTTCTTGAATGATTGATTGAATGGTGCTCTTTTCCACAAGTACAGCATGGTCTTCAAGTATCGTTTCTTCTGTAATCACTTTTCCATTATGAATAACATACACAATAAGCGCCCCTCCTATAATAATGAATAAACTAAACGTTGCGTATAAGCTTGTTGCGGATCTTCTAAAATTTGATCCGTCAAGCCTTCTTCAATAACAGCTCCATTCAGCATGACCATCGTTCGATCGGCCAGCATGCGAATAACTGCGAGATCATGAGAAACTACAATCATACTAATGCCCCATTTGCGCTGAATTTCTTTTATTAAATCGAGTACATTCGCCTGGACAGACAAGTCTAACCCTGTCGTTACTTCATCTAAAAATAGTATCGGCGGATTATTCGACAAGGCCTTCGCTATTTGCACCCGCTGCTGCATCCCGCCGGAAAAGTTTCGCGGTTCTTCTTTTGAACGAAACAGCGGGATTTGCACATGTTCAAGCAGCCTTTTTCCCGTTGCTTCCATAGATGATACATTACGGTTTCCAGCTGCAATAAGCTTTTCCGCAATATTTCCGATAGAAGAAAAATTCATTTTCAGCCCATTTACTGGGTTTTGATAAACCATTCCGTATTTGTGATTACGAATATACCTTTTCTTCTGTTGTGATAAATCAAAAATATTTTGACCAGTTAACTCCGCATTGTTTAAATAGACTTCACCAGAAGTTACTGGTGCATCAAAATAGAGACACTGCATCATCGTTGATTTCCCGCTGCCACTCTCTCCAACAATTCCTAATATTTCTCCTGGAAACAAATCCAGGGATACATCCTGGCATGCATACACTGTTCCACATATCGGGCAGTAATTTTTCTCCAATTGCCTTTCTCTTTTATCAAAACAATGGATACAACCTTTTCCAAACTGTTTATTTAGATTTCGCACATGTAATATCGGTTCTTCATGCATGATAATGCCCCACCTCCGCTGGTTCCTCGCTGTTTAATCGATCTATACAGTAGCTCGTATCATTACATTGATAATATGTTTCACCCGTTTCCTCATCGACCAGTTCATCAAGAAAAACATCTTTGGTTCCACATAAATGACACGCATGGCCAGCAAATGATTCCACGCTGAACGGATAGTCCTCAAAGGCAAGAGATGCCACTTCCGTATACGGCGGCACAGCATAGATTTTCTTCTCCCGGCCTGCACCAAGTAATGTCAGGGCTTTGGACGCATGCAATTTGGGATTGTCGAATCTTGGAATGGGACTTGGCGCCATCACATAGCGGCCATTTACATATACCGGATGATCTGCACCTGTCGCTGTCTTCCCATACTTCATAATCTGCTCAAACAGCAAAAGCCAAGCACCGCTGTATTCTTCTTCCGCATGCAGCCGTTTCGTTGCATACTCGCTAGCTTCTACCTTACGTAATGGTTCAGGTGTCGGGACCTGTAATACCAAAATTTGCTCTTCTGAAAGCTGTGCTTCCGGGATGCGGTGCCTCGATTGAATGATGGAGGCCGCTTCTGTATGATTTGTTAACTCAACATTTGTTGTTTGCTGTACGAGTTTCTTAATACTGACAGCATTGACCGATTCATCTGCACCTTGGTCAATTACTTTTAATGTATCTTCTTTACCAATTAAAGATAAGGTAAGCTGCAATCCTCCTGTGCCCCAGCCTCTTGCAATCGGCATTTCTCTAGAGGCAAATGGGACTTGATAGCCCGGAATAGCCACTGCTTTTAATGTTGTTCGGCGAATTTCTTTTTTTGACCCTTCATCAAAAAAAGCAAAATGTGTTGTATGCTTCATTGCGCTCCCCCTTTCTTTTTAACCTCACGTATACTTCCCAGCTTCGATTGGAAGGTAACATAATGCGGGAGTTTCAGATGCGATATAAATCCTGTTGCTTCCACCGAATCGATATGCAATAGAACAAACTCTTCATCATGCGTAGGAAAACTGGCTTCCGGATGCTCTAAACACTGATCTAAAATGCTCATTGCTATTGCTTTTGTTTCATTTTGTCCATAGCATATGCCATAGCCAATCTCAAAATCTAATTCTTCTTCATTTTGCTCGTTTTTAATAGAGACAGGTACAAACGATTCTACTTCAGAAACCTTGATCTCTCCGATATAGTAACTATCTTCTGCTGTCTGTTCAGGCTCATTGGGATGCTCTACATAGATTGGCAGCTTTCCGACACGAACCTCCCCAACAGTTGGATGAACCTGACCGTAACCCCGTAAAGAAGCATAACCAAGTGCTGTTACTGCACCTGTCTGTCCACGCGTCAGCGTTTGTAATCTGGCACTTCGGGAAGCTGGAAAAGAAAGGTTTTCTTTTGTAATATCGGTTGGCATGGTGTTATCTAATTCATATGTTCCAAACAGTCCTTCCTCCCGTAAATAATCTACTACCTTTGGTAAATATGAAATTTCGCCATCTTCTTTTACTTCTTGCTTTATTTTTTCCATATACTGTTTCATCCATTGATCATTCTTCAGCCGCGTTTCCTCTGCTAATGAAAAATCAAGTAAACGGTGGGTATAATCTGTGGTAGCCCCCAATATTTGACCACCAGGAATATCCTTGAAGCTTGCTGATATTCGTCGTTCTACCAGCATCGAGTCAGACTCTATGATATTGCTATAATATAATCTTGGTAATGTAGAGCGATGGGATCGCATAATAAACACCGCTTCTTCCATACTTCCTTCCGCTTGTTTAATAGCTAATGCCGCAAGAAATGGCGAATATAAGCTGCTTTCTGACATTACTTGATCTACCATTGCCCGCATTGTTGCGATAATCGTGTTTACTTCTATTATTTCTCTCTCTTTTAAACGGTCATATGTTAACCGATTGATAGATGCTTCAATTGCCATCGTTCCGCCTTTGACAGCTACATATCCCAATCATCTCACCTCCTGCTCAGAAACATTGGTTGTTCGGGGTATACAAGTAATTTGCCATTTTTCATCCGTAAGCATCAGATCAATGCCGAGTGGATATTCTTGTACTGTCTCACTTCTAGTTTGCCAAATACTTGGTTTAAAACTGGTAAATAAATCCTTTTGTTTTTTAATCCCTGGCCCAGTTAATTTCAATTGATTCTGATTCGAAAGAGGCGCGCTGCTTTCCATTATCCAGGTAGAAGAATGCTGCGGATTAATCAAGTCTCCTGTTTTTGCAGCTCTCATTCCTTCTACAATGGAAGCATCTGGAGCATCTTTCAATACAATAATAAAATCTGCTTCTTCTACAGGTGCATGCTTAGCTAATGTATAAGCTGCAATCTTATCTTTAACTACCTGGCTGTTCTCTGAAATAACATGAAACGATACTTCTCCATCCAGTAAAGTCATCGTAATCAATAAGGTCGTATCATAGCATGCTATTTCATAATCCATCCGCTCTTTATATGCTTCTAAATTAGTCACCTTTCCCGGTCTAGCCATACTGTCCAATATACTCCGATACACCTTTTGTAAATCATGAACTTGGTCAATAGGCATACAATCTCTCCTGTTTTTTTATTTTAAACTGCGGTTTACAATCATCTTTCATCTAAACATCCATTGTTTCAAAGCTTACTTTTGTTTCCATTAATTCTGCCTGTTGTTTTGCTTTTTTACGCTTTATCTCTGCTTCAGCCGCTACTAAAGCATCCTTCCAAGACAATGTTTCCGGGAAGCTCGCATTATAGGCAGCATCAATAATAGCTAAGTTCAATGCCAAACCATCATGCATTCCTTGTATTATCCCTATACCGATTTGCCCATTTAGCTCTACCTTTGCTTCTGTAACAAGAACTTCACCAATATAGAATAAAGATTTTTTTGCGCTTTCTCGCATTTTTACCATCGTTAATCCATATTGTGGAGCAACAATCTCCTTGAAGCTGTATGTCTGTTTTATTTGATTTGCCAAGCTCTCTGCCAAATCAGTGTCTGATTGGATAAGAATCTCAGTCCTTCTCTTTCTTTTCATTCATACATCCTCCTTTACAAGTTCATACTAACTTGTTGCCAAGTTGCTGTGTTTTAAGATAACGTAAAGTATTTGTAAACAGCACTTTATATTTATTGCTTAAGAAGAGACATCTTACACCGCAGGCATAAACAGATATTTAGACGTGACAAAAGTAAAAGAATCACAGCGAGATGCGGTAATCGATTTATCATTTTTTAACCATAAAAAAACGGTGAGATCTCAATATAGACCTCACCGACTTTCATCTGTTGTAATATCATATTTAAATTTATCACTGCGATAAATAATTTTCGTGTATTCCAGCACCTTCTCCGTTTTGACATCGATACAACCCGTCTCAAGCACGATAAGGGGAACCATACTGCCGCACGACAACAGTTCTTGTTCATAAGAAGTGGGAAATGTAATACTTAATAATGATTGTTTACTCTTAAATTCCTCATATCCTAATTGACGGTAATAAGCAAACATAGACAATATTTGCGGCCCATTTTGAGCTATATCCGGAAATAGTGCTTGGTTTACAAACGACTGATGAATCGCTATTGGTTCATTATCAATTAATCGTAGCCGGCCAATTTTATAAACTTCTGCTTCCAAATCTGCCTGTAACGCATCATAGACTGTACTATCATAATTAATTTTTGTACAGTACATGTTTTTTGTCGTCAAATGATAACCCGCTTGCTTCATCTTATCCGTGAAACTGGTGCTTCCTGTTAAATGCAATTGAATTGGCTTGGACGTTTCTTTTAAAAAGCGGCCTTTCCCCTGTACAGAATAAATATACCCTCGTGCTTCCAATGTAGTTAAAGCATTTCTTGCTGTGATACGCGACACATTATACTTTTCTGCGAGTTTATTTTCAGAAGAGAGCTTTTCACCAGGGTGCATCGTTTTCGCTATAATCTTTTCCATTATGTCGTCAATAATTCTTGTTTCTTTATCTATAGCCATCCATATCCCCTTACCAAGCTGCTTTGTTTTTTCTTTAATTCGTATTTGGCCATTTCCATACTGCCAACAAAACAAAAAAGACCATCATCAAATTCAAAGTGCATGTTATTTCCTCCTTTTCCGTTCCATTTTATACGAAACAGCTGATAAAATGAAGCAACGTTCAGGAAAAAATAGGTTGTTTTTCAAATAAGTCAGTTAATTCGAACAAAATAGAACACCTAATTACCATGGTTTCCTACACTTCTTTTCTATACTTCAGCGTGATTCCCCATCGCAATAGACAATCTATTCCATGTATTAATTTGAATAATTACCATTACAAGCTCCACATATTCCTTTTCATCAAAATATTCCCTTACCTTCTCATACAACGCATCACTGACTCCATTTTCTGAAACTAGCGTCATATTCTCTGCCAGTTCAAATGCAGCCCGATCCATCTCCGTAAATATTTCTTCCGTTTTCCAATGCTTCAGTGCATCTATCTGTTTGTCGGATACGTTTAGCTTTTTCGCTGCTTTGGTATGCATATTCA
This sequence comes from Oceanobacillus oncorhynchi, assembly GCF_000821065.1. Taxonomy (GTDB): domain Bacteria; phylum Bacillota; class Bacilli; order Bacillales; family Amphibacillaceae; genus Oceanobacillus; species Oceanobacillus oncorhynchi. The sequence goes on along the minus strand of NZ_CDGG01000001.1, from coordinate 1,523,357 downwards.
GACAATAAGAGCACCCATTAATCTGTGAAACTCTAATCTTAATAAGCTCTTTCAGCTTCCTGTCAATCGAAGTTTTCCGTACATATTTTTCAGATTCCATAATGGGTGTCATTGCATTTGGAGCAACTTTAAAATAGTTTATTCGATTATCCATTTTCATCATTCCTGCCGCTTTCACAATCCCTTTGTTGACCAGCTTTGCCATATCCATTCTCCTTTTTGTAAATGTTATAAAATCCACGTACCTTCTTATTTCCCATCAAATAAGTGCAACATTTGTTGCAATGTTAAGGGTATCTTATACTAGCAGTAATAAAGAATCAATACAATTTAAGTAAGTCCTACAAAACCCCATTATATGTAGGGTGTACAGAGAGGAGTGGAACAAGATGTCTGATACAAGCAATAATCCTTCTGCCATCAGGTCTCAAGAATGGCTGACAGACGCGCTTTTATCTCTTTTGGAAGAAAAATCCTTCTATAAAATCACCATTAAAGAGATTGCTGAACAAGCCGTTTTAGACCGAAGTACCTTCTACCGGCATTTTGATTCGAAAAATGCTGTTCTGGAACGATACCTCCATCAGCTGGCACAAGAATACCTGCGAAGGCTGGATGCAGGAGAAATTATGGACATGGGGAAAGTGGCAAGCATTTTCATTACTTTTTGGATGGAAAATATAGACTTTATTCGTATCATTCGAAAAAATGATTTAGATAGTTTACTATTAAAGACTTTTAATAAACACCTGCCTTCTATCCATAGGCTCACTGAAAACAAATTTAGCTATATCATCAGTGAAGAAAATATGGAATTTGCTTTAGCTTTCAACGCAGGCGGAATGTGGAATATCCTGATGAAGTGGGTTGATAGTGATTTTCAACATACGTATGACGATTTGATAAAAGCTTTTGAGGAAATAACCCGGTTTAACTATGCTAGGCAGGATATGGAAACAAAAGAAAAGTGAGCCGAACTTTTTAGGAGGGCTCACTTTTTTACTACAGTATAAGGAAGAACCAGCTTCTTTGATGGTGGATTACTTCAATTTATTGGCTGGGTTATTCTTGGGACATTAATGACTGTCTTCACACTAGGAATTTGTTATCTTTGGTCAATTACAATGATTTATGGGTGGAGAATAAATCATACAGTTGTTGATGGCAAACGAATGCATTTTTCAGGTTCAGCTGTCGGTCTTTTTGGCAACTGGATCAAATGGTGGGTTTTAACGATTATCACATTAGGTATCTATGGATTCTGGGTGTTTATTAAACTGGAAGATTGGAAAGCACGTCATACTCATTTTATTAATTGATTTTTATACTGCAAACATGTTGGTTTTTTTAAATAGAAACTCCTCTCATTACAAATTTGTAATGTAGAGGAGTTTTGTTGAAGCAGTAAAGAATACTTTTTTCGCTTTTACCTTCAAGCTCTAGTTTACTTCCTTTTCATCTAATTTCTTTTCAATGGCAGCAATTTTACTGTCAAAAGTACTTTTATAGTAAGCATTGTTTACTTTGTACTCCAGATTTTCGATATATTGCTCCATCTCTCCAAACTTGGAGAAAGGTTTTTCTGATGATTCATCCACGACCCGATTGATTTGGTGATTTGCTTTGGCAATATTTTCACGTCCCATCAGCTCCATACGACGCAGGTGCATATCCTTCAGGCGATGCTTCATTTCTTCGTATTTCTGCTCCAGATTTTCAAGCTGCGTAATCGCTTCTTCTCTGGATGCTTTCATGCGTTCAGCACGATTTTGATACTCTTCATGCTCTTTTAAAGCAAATTCATGCATTTCCTCTTCTTGCGCACGATCGGCAATTTGTGCTTGTTTTAAGCGCTTATCTGCAAGTTCTTGTGCTTTTATATACTCACGTGCAAACTCTTCTTTCAATTTATACTGACGGTCAATCAGCTTTCTTACTTTTTCTTTTTCCTGCTCACTTTGGCGTAAATAATGGTTTAGTGCTGCAATCGGATTTTTTTGTTCCTTTTTGTCCATCATCGTGTGTAAATCTGCTGAAATAGAATCCTTCATTCGCGTAAAAATATTTGTTGACATAGTCAATCTCTCCTTTAAATTTTTTTATTTATTTAACTCTGCCCACTGTTTTTCAAAATTCGTAAATGGATCATCATCTTCTTTTATTTCGTGGACAACAGAGTCTTCCGGTGTGTTCCAATTTTTATAGATAAGGTAAAGTGCATAAGCCGCTGCAACGCCTAAAACAGCATAAATGTTAGAGAATGTGATGCTTAATACGATTAACCCTAAAATCACCCATCCTATTTTTGCGGCAACTGAATCTGTTTTAATAAATTTTTTAAAGCATACATAAAGTAAGCCTACACTTAACACCAGCAATACCATCGGTCCTAAATTTGCAAGAAGGACAAGCACTGCAATGAGTCCTCCGATAAACAACATGAATTTTTTCATTTTGTTTTTCCCCTTTCGTTATCTTATCTTTATCTTATCGGTTCTAACGAGTTTTCGTAATGAGCCTGAGAAATATCTTTATCTACGCCTTAAGGTCTATTTGCATCTAATCCATGGTTAAGGGAGTATTCAAAAGAGACAATAATGAAGGTGGTCAGCAGCTTACAGTATCCTCGAACTGGGAAGATTTATGTGTCGTAAAGATAAAATTGGACAGACAGTGACTTTAAATAAGCTTATAGCAGTGTTGTTAAAAACTTTTTTTGGAAGTGATGTTCAAATTAAAGTTTATGGAAACAACGTACTTTTTCTTTTATACGCGCTTTTACTTCTACACTCCCCTCATAAAAAAACAACTAACACCTCAACTATCTTTTTATATAAGATAGTTGACAATTATCTTATATTCAACTATAGTGTATTACAAGATAGTTAAGGAGGAACGACATGTCAGTATCTGATCAGATGATGAAGGGATTATTAGACGGTGCAATACTAGGATTGATTTCGCAAGGGGAAACGTATGGATATGAAATCCTTGAGAAATTAAAAGAACGAGATTTTCCGGAAATCAGTGACGGAAGTATCTATCCTGTCCTTCTTCGCTTAAGCAAAAAAGGGTATGTTCAAACCGAACTTAAAAAATCCGATACGGGCGGACCGAAACGAAAATACTACACCATTACAGATAAAGGATTAGAAGAATTAGCTGTATTTCGTAATAAATGGTCTTATTTGAATAAGGGGATGAATAATTTGATGAGGAGTGTGGAGGATGCTAAGTAAAGAAGCGGAAAAATTCTTATTGAATTTACGCCTGGAATTAATGAGCCGGGGAAAAAAGGATAAAGATATTCAAGAAATAGAAGCAGAATTGCGAGATCATTTAAAAGAAGCAGAAGCACATGGACAAAGTGTCGAAAGCATTACCGGAGGCTCTGTCAAAGATTATATCCGTTCCATTTCCGAAGAACTGCCGCGGGATAAAGGCTTTATAAAATACAGTATTTTATTGCTTATCTATTTGCTGGGGGTATTTATCATTCCCGATTTAATTAGCGGGGATTTCGAGTTAAATACTAGTGTCATCCTTTATAACCTTGCAGTATTGGCTATTGGAACAGTTGGTACAATTATTATTGTAAAAAAAATCGTTACAAAATACGGCGACAGCAAAAAAACCTATATTAGCTATGGAATTTTCTTTTCCCTTTTCATGGCATCTATGGTCGGCGCACAGTTTATTATTCGAAACCACCCGGGAATCGTTATCGCAGAAAGTAATCAATCTGTAAACCTTATTATCGGGGCTATTCTCTTAAGCATATTCATTATCGTTCCGCTTATTATGAAACAAGGCTTTTTGGCTTTGTTTACATTCTTAATCTGCTTGCCCGAGATCATTGCTAAAATAGTAACTGGCGGCGGCAGCCCAGAGAGCGAATCTTATGTATGGATCTCTGCCATTGTATTTTTTGTTATCGCTATTACTGCGATAGGAATTTTAATATACACATCGAAAAAAGAGGATAAAAAGACCTCTAATTAAAAATTTTATAACGAAGCAGCACGTATAATACAGAAAACGTGCTGCTTTTTTCGATTATTCTTTTCATTTCTCCAATCTATTCTCCATCTGCTCTGCAATCCGCTCAGAATCAGAATCCCCTTCCTTCTTCAAATGCTCAATAATATGCTGATAATCTGTTTCGTTCCGGTTCTGACTTAATTTATACGCAGCCTGCACCTCTGTCACTTTTATCTCAAAACCCACAATTGCTTTCAACTGTGCATCCAATAGCTTCGGTGTATAACCCTCCACTGAAAAGGAAGGGTCCCGATGCTTTTCATACGTATCCGATAACGTTTTTAATGATTCCAAAAGTTCTTCTTTTTCCAATATACGCGGCGTTCCGTACATATGGACAGCTTGATAATTCCATGTCGGAACATTCTCATGGGCATACCATGTCGATGAAACATAAGCGTGAGGCCCTTGAAATATCACTAATGCATCATCCACGCTTTCAAATGTTTTCCATTGCAGGTTGGCATACGCCATATGACCTGTGATTCGATAATCATCATCCGCCCTGCTCACAGTTACTGGCAGATGTGTCGCAACAGGTATATTATCTTCTGCTGTCACCAGCGTTGCAAAAGAATGCTGTTTGACAAATTCCCATATTTCTTTCGTATCTGTTACTTTAAAACGCTTCGGTACATACATTGTCTGCCTCCTTTAAGCGTATACTTTCAATGTTTTCGTCATGATATAATCCGTCTGTTCATCGCTCCCCATAAAAAAGGAATGTGATCCCGTCTGTACAAAACCATTCTTTTCATAAAAAAGAAGCGCCTGTTTATTATATTCCCAAACTCCCAGCCATACTTTTTTCTTCTTTTTGTCCTTCGCTATTTCAATTGCTTTGTCCATCAAATATTTTCCTAATCCCTTTCGCTGGAACCCGCTTCGAATATAAATCCTTTCTATTTCCAATGCGTCTTCTCCAACTTCTTCTGATTGCGCATCATCGGTATTCACTTTCATATATCCAGCAAGCTGGTCATTATAAAAGATGAAAAAGAATGTTGAATCACTCTGTGACATTTCCTTTTGAAGCTTATCCAATGTATATGCGTTTTCTAAATACGCTTGCATATTCTCCGGTGTATTCTGTTCTTGGAATGTTTCCGTAAATGTTTCGATACTGATTTCTTGGAGCGCCTGCAAATCATCCTGACTGCAAACTTTTATTTTGATAGCCATCTTTCTATCTTCCCTTCTTCCCATTTAATACGCACGCTTATTACCTTTCTTCACAAATTCCCAGTCTACCTCCATATTTTTTCGAACCTTTTCAAGTAAATAAACCAGGGCTGCTGCTTCTTCCTCTGTCAGTCCTTCTAAAGCAACCTGATTAGAGTAATCATTTTCCTTTTTGATCATTGGATAAATGCTTTCTCCCTTTTCTGTGGGGAACAGCTTTTTTATCTTTCTGTTATTCGCATCCGACTTCTTGTGAATAAAACCATTTGTCTCCAATTTTTTGATGGCGCGGGCTGCTGTTGTCCGGTCTACTTTAATCATTTCAGCGAGCTTTTCTTGAATAATACCCGGATTTTCACAAATACGGACCAGATATAAATATTGACCTTTGGTAAGGTCATATTCCTTAAACTCAATGTTGCTGATAGAATCGAGCGCTCTCGCAATCATTCCAATTTCTCGCAGGATTTCAGCCATGCTTTCACCCCCGGCGATTTCTGTTATACGTAAATTTTAATTTATTTTTGTTGTATTTACAACAAAAAACACTCAACGAAATTTAAACAGTTCGCTGAGTATTGATTACTTATTACTCCATATTACTTTCCCTGCCCGCTCCTACAATTAAAACTGCAGCCTTTTTCTTTCAGAAAATCGATAATAGAATTAGCAAACATTTCCAAAAGGAAAGAATTTTCGTTTTAAAAACAGGTGATGACTGTCAGCTTCTCACAGTCATCACCTGTTTAGTAAATTTCTATTCCACCGGACCATCCGTCACTTTAGTCAATGTCTCATTGATCCCGAACACTTTTGCCCGTACATTCTCCAGCCCAAATTGTGCCAGACGTTTTGTATGCATATCTAAATATTTCTCAGCAGCTTCCTTTGTTTCAAAAACATAAATGCCGCCAGCTTCTTTTGCATCCGGATTTTCTGTCCATATCTTCCATTGGAAGCCTTCCTCTTCGCGAATGCTCATTGCCAAATCATGGAATGCAGTTGCCATCTCTTCGCCAAAAGGCCCTTCCATCGTAAAATCGATTTGTAAAATATATGCCATTCTTACGCACCTCTCTTATTTTTTAAGGGTATAATAATTTTCTCCAAGAAGATTATGAATCTGATAATCTTCCGCTTCCAGCTCTTTCTCAGCAAAGCTGCCGACTTGGCTGTGCTCCAGGTCATATAGTACTTCCACTTCTTTAGAGAATAAAAGGTTCTCCTGTTTTAATAAATCCGCAAATGCAGGAGTCTGTTTCGGCTGCAGTCTGTCTTCTGGAAGCACCTGCTGCAGACCTCTGACATAATCATCAAACGCACGGGCACCGACTATTTTAATTCCTTGTCCTTCCTGATTCACCATAATAATCGTCGGGAATCCTCTGACACCAAGATTGTCTTTCAGGTTGAAGTCTTCCTCCAGCAATTGATGCCCCAATGCTGAATCAGCCTGCTGAACAATTTTTTCTCCATCCAGACCCAATCCTTCTATCAGTTCAACAAGTATTTTAGAATCGGAGATGTTCTGGTTAAAAGCAAATAATGCTTCTCTTGCATGTCTCAAAAACGTATACGCCAGATTGTCATTGTATTCTTTTTGAATTACTTTAAAAACGCGGGACGGCGGGTACGATGAGGTGACATAGTCATCCGCCATTAATGACCCATCAATCGGCATTCTGGAATGCTGCCCAACCTCTTTCCAATGCGCTACGACGTCAGCTGGTCCTGATATGCCATTAGCCGGGTCAACTGGCGTATCGCTCCATTTTTCCAAAAGTCCGCCCATCACAGTATGAAACTTAAAATACGATCCAAATTGCAGCTGAAAACGCCGTAATACCGGCTCGAGCGCCCAGCAATGAGAACAAATCGGATCTGTCACATAATAGATATCAATCTCTTTCTTGGGCTGGTTGAATTGAACTGCCTCCATCTCTTCCCCGTCAGCTTCTCCACACAGACCTGTTTCCACATCGCATACCATCTTTTTTTGACTCATTCTTCAATCTCCTTATTCTAAATTACTTTAAATAGCAGCTATTTCATCCTAATTTCTTTTATTTACACTGTTCTTATTCTATTATAGGATACAAGCAATAACATAAAAACCAATAAACTTCTAGATTTATCGTATATACAACATATTTTAAAAACTGTTGAAAAACAGGAGGGATTCCGGTGACCGAAGAGAAAACAGATTTGAGAATATTACGGACGCGAAGACTCATCATGGATGCATTTATTGCCCTTTCCGAGAAGAAAGAATTCAATGATATCCGCATCACCGATATTACCGAAGCAGCGATGGTCAATCGCGCTACTTTCTACTATCACTACGAAGATAAATATGATTTATTAGAAAAAGTGTTATCTGAAGTCCTGCTTTTTAATTTAGATACGAAAGCAATCCATCAAATGACATGGGGGGACCATGCTGCCACCCAGTTATTTATTGCGGTGGCAAACTTTCAAACCACTTTATCATCCCGTTGTCACCAAGGGTATGAAGAAACAATTGCGCGTATTATTAGAGAACATCTGGCAGTTATCATCTATCCGCTGCTGCAAAAAGAGAATCCTGCTAAAGAAGAAGATATCCTTCGCAAAATGGCAGCCATCCTAAGCTGGACCATTTACGGAGCTTCCGTAGAATGGAAAAAAAGCACGTTGTCTCCTGAAGCATTCATTCAACCACTGCTTTCTTTTATTCTGCATAAACTGGAATGAGGATACAGGTGAAATGAGGTAAAATGAAGAGAATTCGGAAGGAATGAACTAAAATGCATAAACAAAAAATGATCTCTGGTTTACTTATTTCATTAGGCGGTCTAATATCCGCTATCCAGTTCTTTTTTATCTATTCCAGCTTAGACAGTTATGAATTTTCCGAGATAGATACAATTTTTCCATTCTTCCCAATCATTGAATTGACTTCCGGATTATTTGATCTCGTAAGCGGGATTTTTCATACAGGGTATATGATATATACGTTCATTATTATGTGTGCAGCTATTGTTGTCTTTTTCCTTGGGATTATCATGTCAGTCAAACCGCATATATCCGTAGCTGTCATTGCCATGATCTTTTCGTTTTTTCTCGGAAGTATTATTCCTTTATTGCTTACTTTATCTGGGGGCAGCTTGGGATTATATGCCATTTCAAATGAAACGCAACAAGCCTCGAAGGACGATGAATTTAGTGCATAATACAAAATCCTGCTTAAGATTTTTGGATATCTATCATTTCAGCCAAGAGGACTCCTTCCTCAAAAATTCGATGGAATTTTAGGTGGGAGGTGAATTGGCGGTTTTCGCTTTTTTTTGCTAGAATTTTTATTCCCTTTATAGTAAAATAAGTTATAGAACATTAGTTCGATATAGAGGGGGGGTGAAAAGTAAATGGCGAATTACCAAACAATGCAAATATGGGTAAAAAAGAATCACCGTATGCACGGATATTTCAAAGAAATGTGTCAACATGCAAAGAATATGCATAACACGACCAATTTTTATATCCGGCAGGTATTTACAGCTTTCACGCAGGAAAAAGCGTTTCAGCCGCTTCAGGAAGAAGTGTTAGATACTATCCAAAAACATATGCCAATAATCAACGCTAACCAATTCGTTGTTTATCAAAAGAAGGTCGTAAAAGAACATTCAAAACCCGCCCGAGAACGAAAAGAAATCAAGTGTCATTTATTCAAAGAACCTTCTAGAGAAAACCCTTATGTTGATTACAATTTTTTGGATGCTCTTTTTAAATCCATGGCACAAGAAGATTATCGCTCTCTGCCAACGCAATCGAGTCAAGGGGTTATGAAAACGGTGTTCCAAAATTGGAAAGCATTTTATGGCAGTTTACGAGAATATAAAACGAACCCTTCCAAGTTTAAAGCAAGACCAAAAATTCCAGGATATCGTCGTAAGAAAGAAAAAGAAGTTCTTTTTTCAAACCAAGATTGTGTCATAAAAGAGAATAAATTTTTGAAGTTTCCTAAAACGAAGGAACGTTTAAACATCGGTAAATTAGGGTTTACGGAAGGAAGACTGAAACAAGTCCGCCTTATCCCAAAGTATGGTCACTACATGGTAGAGCTGATTTTTCAAATGCCGTCAGAACAAGAAATGAAAGCATCGAAAAAACGGTACATGTCCGTTGATTTAGGAATGGATAACCTTGCAACCATTGTCACCAACACAGGACGAAAGCCTGTTATAGTGAAGGGCAAAAATATCAAATCCATCAATCAACGCTACAACCAATTGAAAGCGCATTATCACGGAATTCTTAGACAGGGTAAAAACACCAATGAAGGTCTGTTTACGTCGAAACGATTGGAGAAAATCAACTACAAACGCTTTAATCAAATCAAAGATTTATTTCATAAAGCGAGTTACCGAATCGAAAAAATAGCCCTGGAAGAGGATATTGATACCATCATTATTGGGCAAAATAAAGCGTGGAAACAACATGCCAAAATGGGGAAACGAAACAACCAATCGTTTACAACCATTCCGCATCGTCTTTTGATGCAAATGATCAAATACAAAGCCCAGAGACATGGAATCAAAGTTATTGTGACAGAAGAAACTGGCCGGGTTTCCCGCATGTCAATGCGCCGTCATCTGCCACAAAATCTACCGTATAATCAATATTTATCAATGCTTTTTTCATGGATTATTCCTCATTTCTTAAATGTTATGAAGCTGGTAATGATAATTAATGAATGCTATTTTATCTCTCCATCCACTTGCTTTTCCCAATCCTCCAGTACCCCCCAAGCAATATCCGGTTCTCCATTCAACGATTTCATCGTGCCTACATATACTTTATTTGTTGATTTGCCAATTTCCATATAGTGTTTCATCATTTCTTTCGTGGTGGCTGTGACTGCCTGATTAACAATATCCTGCGCATTCACCCAAGATAACTCTCCTTCGTCACTTTCAAGTAGATTAGAATGGACTGATACGCTTCCAAAATAGACATATTGGATTCTAATTTCACTGTTATTTCTCATTCTGTGTACAACATAGCGAAGTCTCAGATTGTTTAACTGCTTCTCTGTTAATCCTGTTTCTTCTTTAATCTCTCTTATACATGCATGATATGGTGTATTTATTTCCCCCGCCTCTATATGTCCGCCAATTGGAACCATTCTCCCGGGGAGAAAGGGACTGTTTGATTTTTTCTGAAGAAACAAAACTTCCTGCTGATCATTAAAAAGAAAAGCGACCGCCATTTGCCGAAGCTTCATTATATTTCCTCCCGCCATTTTAATTTGATAACGTTTCTATACAAATAATAACCGCCCTTTTTAAATCATCATGGCTCCAGCTGGGGATTTTTCCATGCTCGATTGCAAGCTCATGGGAGGCAGGAAGATGAATAAAACCAGCAGGTAGATGGCGGTTATTTGCCTTCGCATAATGCAAAGCTTGATACATTACATGATTACAGAGATAGGTTCCCGCTGTGTTCGAGATTTCAGCAGGAAGACCTTGAGCTTGTAATTGTTCAACCATCCTGCTTATCGGCAATGTAGAGAAAAGTCCGTCTGCTCCATCCTCTTGTATCACTTCATTTTCCGGCTTGTAACCTTGATTATCCCTGGGTCCATCATTCACATTAATGGCAATGCGTTCTGGATTAACCTTGAATCTGCCGCCGGCAAGCCCAAGCAAAATAATAGCATCAGGTTTCGTCTCCTCTATTAATTGGAGGAGCTGCTTCCCAGCCTTACGAAAATCTACAGATAACACATGGGAGATAACCGTGTAATCACCCATCACTGCCCCGTTTAATTCTCCTGCAATTTTCTTCGTTGGATTCACAGAAAAATCGAGAAAGGGTTCAAACCCAGTTAACAACAGCTTTTTTGTCATCTACTGCACCTGCCTTGTTTAAAAATATATATTTGATTTCAGTATAGCATACGATATGTGATATCTAATTGAATGTAATCACTAAACCCACCTCATCATAACCGTCCCGATATACAGACGCTGCCTCTTCCAACAATGCAGTAAACCATGATTTCAACTGCGATTCATCCACCTGTTGAAACCATAAAATGCTTTATCTTGACAGTTAACGATATATCGCTTATTATTACATTACGATATATCGTTAACTTTAAAGTAAAAAATAATAACAGGAGGAATATATTATGTTTCAACGAGAAGAACATCCCTTTTTCCAAAAGCAGGCTCATTTTAATCATCATCCTTTTGCTGGAGACAACACATTTCATAAGGATTTCTTAAAACGGAATAAATTTGGAATGGGGAATGAACATTTTGAAAGACGAGGCGGCCCTCATTTCTTTGCAGGACATGACGCTAGAGGCGGAGGCCGTGGCGGCGAACGTTTTTTCAAACGCGGAGATATTAAAATTGTTTTGTTGAAGATATTACAAAAACAGCCAAGACATGGCTATGACATTATCAAGGTGCTGGAAGAAAGATTTAAGGGTTTTTATTCACCCAGCCCCGGTTCAGTTTATCCAACCCTGCAAATGCTGGAAGATCAGGATTTTGTAGAAGCCGTTAAAGAGGGCAGGAAAAAGGTATATCACATTACCGAGGAAGGCAATGCCTATTTAGACCAACATCAGAAGGAGGATCCGTTTGTTTCACGGATGAATCAATTTGAAAATGTAGATATTGAGGAAATGCAGCACTTACGATCTGAGATGCAACAGCTATTCCATGATTTCTTTAAGACAGGTCGCCAGGTTATGGACAATCCCGAAAAGAAAAAACAGCTGCAGGAGCTGCTTGAAAAAACACGGGAAGAGCTTTTAGAAATTGCCGGCGATGAGAAAACAACGGATGATGAATAATCTAAAACTTCATTCCATGGGTGCAAAAAAACATGGAATGAAGTTTTACTTTATCATTTATTTAATCTATCTGCTGCAACAGCCAAGCTGAATACCTGTATAGATACAAAGATATTAGCTGCCATTGCTAGAATATACATACATCATTTCCGAAACCGATACCCCACGCCCCAAATCGTTTCAATAAACTGCGGCAAGGACGGATTCTCCTCTATCTTCTCCCGGATTTTCCGGATATGAACCGTCACGGTCGTATTATCTCCGACAGCATCATATCCCCAAATTTGTTCAAATAAATGCTCTTTCGTGAAAACGATATTCGGATGAGATGCTAGAAAATACAATAAGTCATACTCTTTTGCAGTAAATATTTTCTCTTCATTATCCAGAAAAACCCGTCGTGAATCAGAATCCATCATCAAGTTCCTAATATGAATTTCATTTAATTTCTTATCACGTTTGGTTAAGCGGTCGTATCTTGCCATATGTGCTTTCACTCTTGCGATCAGTTCATTCGGATTAAACGGTTTTACAATATAATCATCCGCTCCTCTGCCAAACCCGCGGATTTTATCAATATCTTCTTTTCTGGCCGTCACCATCAATATGGGCACATCCAATGTCGCCCGCAGCTTTTCACATAAATCAAAACCATCGATACCCGGCAGCATGAGATCTAATAAAATAAGGCTGTAGGAATTCGCCGCTGCAAGTTTCAATCCCTCTTCTCCCGTTGCAGCAATATCACTCTCAATTCCATTTATCTCCAAGTAGTCTCTTTCTAATTCTGCAATATCCTTCTCATCTTCAATAATCAATACACGTTGCATTTACATCATCCTTTTCAATGTAAAATAGATACTCGTTCCTTGCCCGCGCCGGCTCTCTGCCCAAATCTCTCCCCCATGCGCTTGAATGATTTTCGCAGCAATCGATAACCCCAGACCGCTTCCGCCGGTTGCAGAGTTCCTCGACGCATCTGTCCGGTAAAAGCTTTCGAAAATATAAGGAATATCCTCCTCCCTTATACCACTGCCATTATCTCTCATTTCTACAACGATTCTATCTGTATCAGATGTCAAATTCACTTGAATTTCTTTCTGCTTTTTATCGATATATTTTAAGCTGTTTTGAATAATATTCATCACAACTCTTCGTAATTTTTCCCGGTCTGCTTCTACCATATAGTCTTTCTTAGGATCAGCTGCTAAAATCGCTTTCCCTTGTTCCTTTTCTAAATTAAAGGCCAGTTCCTCCATAAAATCCGCATAGAAGGCATATAAATCTACTTTTTCAAATTGAAAGGCTTCCTTCTTTAAATCAAGTTTGGAGTATAGAAATAATTCATCAATCAGTCCGTCCATATCATTGGCTGTTCTATAAATCGTATCCATATACCTGTCCAGCTTCTCCGGCGTGTTCGCTACCCCGTCTTGAATCCCTTTCACATAGCCTTTGATGGAGGTCAGCGGTGTTTTTAAATCATGAGAGATACTGGCAATCAGCTCCTGCCGGTTCGCTTCATACCGCTTTTGCTCTCTATCCGCTTCTTTCAATTTAAGGCGCATGGTCTCAAATGTATTCGCAAGCTCGCCTAACTCATCTTTTTTATCCGACTGGACGCTGTATTCCAAATCGCCTTCACTGATTTTTTTAGCTGCAGTTGATAATTTAGAAATAGGGTTGATAATACTCCTGGACATAAAATAGGTCAATAAACCATTGGTCAGGATTAAAATAAGAGCAATTGCGATAAATCGAAATTGAACAAAAACCTTTAAATCATCCCCTTGCGGATTGCCGTTAAAAACAACAAATAGGAGATAGCCGAGAACAATTTCTGCTATCAACAATAAAGCACCCGGGATAAGAATCATCGCTATATTAGATAAAATCAGCCGTTTTCTGATAGACAATGGAAACACCTTCTTTCCCTTCTATTATAATAAAATCCAGGCTGCCATGCTGTAAAAAGAAGAGACAGCTGTCCCTTCTTTTATCCTTGACGAAATGTCTCGAATCTATAAAAGGGCGCTTTTCCTTCGTTCGGAAAAACGCGTTTTCCAAAACAACTATCCCTTTTTATATGGTATTGCTGCAGCAATGACACCCAGTACAAATCCCCAAACAATATTAGTAATAAAAACACTGACCAATGCAATTGGATTTGTCAATGGCCCCTGTAATCCGCCGTCAAGAACAGGCGACAGGATACCGCTTAGGATAATTGCAAAAGCTGCGTAGCTGACGCCTGCTAAAACAAGAACTGGAATTGGATTAGATACTCTTTTCTTGATAACAATCAGAATCCAGGCTATGGAGATTAGGATTATCATCGCAATACTTCCTATCGCTTCACTGCCAAAGATATGGATCAATCCGGTTATTTTCATCAATGGTCTGATAAGTGCTAACACACCTAATCCTAAAATAAGTGTTCTAGTTTGCTGCTTTGCTTGGTTAGTTGTCATTTACAGTCATTCCCTTTCCAAATATATTTTCGGCTTGCTTTCACGCTCCCCGTTTAGTTGTCTTCTGCATCATTCGATAGAATAGATATTACAGCCCGTCTATTATTAATTTCTAAAGCATTTATTAAATTTTTCTTAAACTGCAGGGAAACGTCTAGTTAATGAAAGAAAAGAAAGTCGATAACCGCAAAAAGAGGCTGGGACATAACTAGCCAAAAATAAAAAAGATGGATTCCACATCGAGTTTTGATGCGAAATCCATCTTTTTTGAAATCATTTATAAGTAAATACATAAAAAAGCGGCTAGAGGCAGTGTATCTTCTCAGATTCACTGCCATTAAGGCGAATCCCAATTCATTTTCCACTTTGGGTTTTCCTCGTACCGAGAAACGAGTGAAACCCAAATTAGCCTTCAAGAATCCAAAGAATGGCTCCACATCTATCTTACGTTTCCCGTAAAGCTTGCCCATTTCTTCATCTGAAAGCTGTTCTCGTATCGTCTTCTTTTGTGCTTCCCATTTTTCATTATAAAATATTTTCCGGTTGTTGCCTTCCTTTGCTTTGGTACATTGCTCTCGTAAAGGACAGCCTGTACAATCTTCACATTCATAGACTTTAAATTGTCGCTCGTAACCATACTTGTCTGTCCGTTTGGAGTCATAGCGATAAGTAACAGCTTGCCCATTTGGACAAGTAAAGGCATCTTTTTCGGCATCATAATCCCAGTTAGCGGTGTTAAAAGGATTGTTTTTGTATTTTTTCTTCTTCTCTTTCCGATACATATTGTAAGTGATGAGGGCAGTTCGTAATCGTTCCAGGGTGACATTTTCTATATTCTGTTCACTTCCATAAGCTGCATCTGCTACGAGGAAATCAGGCAACGCAAAATAATCCTTTTCTATCCGATCTAAAAAAGGAATCCATGTTCGTGTGTCCGTAGGGTTCGGAAAAATATCATAGGCTAATGCGTAACGTCCTTCCGTTGCCAATTGCACATTATAAGCAGCTTTCAACTGCCCATTCTTCATATGATCATCTTTCAACCGCATAAAGGTGGCGTCATGATCCGTCTTAGAATAGCTGTTACGTTCTTCTAAAATCTCCAATGCTTCTTCATATTTTTCTTTACGGCGAATGAAATCGTGTACCTTTTTTAAGGCTTGTTTTGGTTGCTTTCGTTCCGAACGCAAAACTTTTCGGTCTTGTGCTTCTTCCCTTGATTCGATTTGTTCCGTATAGGTTTGGACAGACTTATCCAAATCCGTTGCCATCTGTTGAAGTTCCTTTGTCGTTAGAGCCTCAGGGCTTTCCCGTTCGATTTCTGGAATAATTTCTTTTTCTACCAGTTCTTCATAGAGTGCATTCGATTTCTTGATAAGGTTTGCTTGATAGCGTTCAATCGATTTTCGCCAGACAAACGTGAATTTATTGGCATTGGCTTCGATTTTGGTTCCATCGATAAAGATAGCCTCTGCATCAATCAACTCTTTTTCCACCAGCTGACAACGAAACTGAACGAAGCACTGACGCAATAGTTCTTTTACTTCCGGATTCACACGAAAACGGTTGATGGTACGATAGCTGGGCTCATATCCTTGCGCAAGCCACATCATCCGCACACTGTCTTTTAATAATCCTTCGATTTTTCGGCCAGAGAACACTGACTGGGTATAAGCACATAAAATAATTTTCATCATCATACGCGGATGATAGGCTGGACAGCCTGTCTGACGGATAAAACCGGTGAAAGCTTCTTCTGGAATCTGTTCAATAAATTCATGGACTGTATAAGCTATATCATTTTCTTGTAATTTCATCTCGAAATCTAATGGCAAAACGATTTGATTTACGTTATAATATTTATACATAAGGATACCTCGATTCTGTTTTTGTAGTGGTACTTTAACTTTATCAGAAGGTATCCTTTTTTTGTACATTTATTTCATTTTTTTTATCCAATTAAAAAAGTGACTTCCTACTTGCCTTAGTAGAAAGTCACTTTTTCTGTTTTTACTGGGTTTTGTCCCAGCCTCTTTTCATGTATTATGAAGCAATGCTATTGAAATTATGCTGGGTGATGCTGGACAAATATTTCAAATGTAGATATTTCCGAACCAAGAATCGGATTGTCTTCTTTTTCTTGTTTGTCCTGTGATCCATGGGCTTTTCTAGTTTCTCTGCTTTCTCTCCAAACTTCAAAGGAAGCATGATCTTCCCATGTTGTGCAGACCTGCAGCTCATCATATTCCTCTGTGTTCTCTTTTATCAGTACCTCCATGAATACAAATCCATTAAAGGTATGCACCGATTTAGCCTTGCTGAATAATGCTGCGACTTCATTTACTTTTCCTTTTTTGACGCGTAATGTATTTACAACTTTAATCATCGTTCACAGCCTCCTTTGGTTTGGATAATCATCCTTATATCTATTCTAATACCGCTCCTGCTTGTTTTCCACCCATTTCCGCATGCTGAATGAGCAGGATGCCATGCGGACCTCTTACATGAAGCGCACTTTGCTGACTTTCAACAATATCATGAACAAATGTCATTTGTATACCGTTCATTCTGGCTATACATTAAACTGATGAAAAAACTTAGCAGCTCTGAAACAGCTGCTACTTGATTTATCACGGAAATATTTTCATAAAAATAACTTAACAGATAGATAAAGCAGCAAGAAATAGGCAATGCAAAATATAGATATCGATATACTATGTTTAGGGCGATGATACTTATATTCCGCATCCATGTTTTCTCCGTCACTTTCAATATAATTTAGAATTTGCTCATATGTTTTTAAGTTATGGTTATGAATGATACTTTTTTTATACTTTTCTGTTCGATAACCTGCATAAAGGCCAGCTCCTGCAAAAGGAAGCAGCACAAGAAAACCATACATATCGAAATAACGGAAACTGGGGATGATCAACAAAGCCAGCGCACCAAAAGAAATGAGCATTATTGTACTCCATTGATTAAACCGCATTAAATGAATCTCATTTTTCATTTCTTTGACATCTCCTTTCACCAAATGATCAATTGTTACATCAAAAAGAATACTCATTCGCAACAGCATTTCAATATCCGGGTAATTATTCCCCCTTTCCCAATTTGACACCGAATTACGACTTACGTAGACTTTTTCAGCTAAATCTTCTTGAGTTAACCCATCTCGCTTCCTGTAGTATTGAATTTGTTTGCCTATTTCCATGAAACGGTACCTCCTGTATGTAAATTAACAAGTCTCCTTGGTTCTCACCGCCAAAACAATGGTGCATTCAACACAAATCGTGAAATTTCCCATGCCAAAATCGTTGTGCATGGGTTTTATTTATATCATTATGCAGTAAAAATCACATCTAAGAATATTTCCGGGGAAATAATGTCGAAAAAAGTCACATGTATTAGTTTAACGGATGGTAAGACTCCATATGCAAATGGATATACCGCATCATTCTACCATATTCAAAATAAAAAGAAATATATCATTTCCCAAAGCACAATAGAACAAAGTATGGCGATTTATGGAAGTAACAGCTGCGAGATGATATAAAACCCCCTCCTTTAAAACAGAAATCCTAACATAAAACACCTCTCATCACGCAACCTGACAAGGTTAAAGTGAGTTTGTGAAAAATTACACAAATATGTAACAGGTTTTTTTATCACAAATACGCCGAAAAATGCTATGCTTAAATCAGAAAAAACAAAGGGGTGATAAAAATGATTCTAAATGAATGGAAAGAGTTTAACACGGATGCTGAATCGTACTCACAAGAAATCTTTGAACAGCATATCGGCGACACTTTTGAAGCGATGTGTCTGGAAGAAGGTCATGACATACCAAATTATATTTGGACGAAGCATTATACCGTCGTTATCAAACCGAATACATGTCTCATTAAAGATATAGCTTTTGTCAAAGTCCCCCGTCACCCGTCAACAATGTAGTTTTATTTTTTTGGAATATCATGCTCAATGTTTCACAAACTAATATAAAGGAGCTTTTAACATGATTACAAAAGAGCAGATGAAACAGGAAGTAACCGTTGAGGAAAGTATTGATAAGCTGGTCCAGAACGCTCAGACAGCATTAACCGAAATGCGGCAGTTAAATCAGGAGCAAATCGATAACATTGTAAAGGAAATGGCGCTTGCAGGATTAGATCAGCACATGGAGCTCGCAAAATTAGCTGTCGAGGAAACCGGCCGCGGCGTCTATGAGGATAAGATCATCAAAAATATCTTCGCCACCGAATATGTCTATCATAATATCAAGTATGATAAAACGATTGGTGTCATCAGCAAAGATGAGCAGGAGGGCATGATTGAAATAGCTGAACCAATTGGTGTGATAGCCGGTGTAACGCCTGTAACGAACCCGACTTCTACCACCTTATTTAAATCTATTATATCTATTAAAACAGGAAACCCGATCATCTTTGCCTTTCATCCATCTGCCCAAAAATGCAGCTCGGAAGCGGCAAGAGTTGTCCATGAAGCAGCTGTTAAAGCCGGGGCGCCAAGAAATTGTATTCAGTGGATTGAAAAGCCGTCTATTAAAGCAACGCAGGCACTCATGAAGCATAACGGCGTCGCAACCATTCTGGCAACTGGAGGACCGGGAATGGTGAAATCGGCATACAGCTCCGGAAAACCGGCATTAGGCGTAGGAGCCGGCAATGTTCCCTGCTATATCGAAAAGTCAGTCAATGTGAAACGTGCAGTTAATGATGTCATTCTATCTAAATCCTTTGATAACGGCATGATTTGTGCCTCTGAACAAGCAATCATCGTCGATAAAGAAATCTATGAGCAGGTAAAACAGGAAATGATAGATAACAACGTATATTTCTTAAACAAAGAGGAAAAAGCAAAGGTAGAAAAGCTGGTCATTAATGCGGACACCTGTGCCGTGAACCCTGTTATTGTTGGGATGAAAGCATCGAAAATTGCTGAGATGGCTGGTATTCAAGTTCCTCAGGATACGAAAATACTTGTTGCTGAATTAACCGGTGTGGGAGCCGAGCATCCGCTTTCCCGCGAGAAGCTGAGCCCCGTCTTAGCTGCTTATAAAGTAAACAGCACGGAAGAAGGGCTGCAGCGCGCGGAGGAAATGCTGGAATTTGGAGGACTGGGACATTCTGCCGTGCTTCATTCCGATAATCAGGAGATACAGGATGCTTTCGGTAAAAGGATGAAGGCAGGACGAATCATCTTAAACTCCCCATCTTCTCACGGAGCGATTGGCGATATCTATAATGCTTATATGCCATCACTGACACTTGGCTGTGGCTCATACGGCGGCAACTCTGTTTCCTCCAATGTAGGGGCAATGCATTTAATGAACATTAAAAAAATGGCGAGAAGGAATGTAAATATGCAATGGTTCAAGGTACCTCCTAAAATCTATTTCGAAAAAAATGCGGTTCAATATCTAGCGAAAATGCCAAATATATCTAAAGCCTTTATTGTTACTGATCCGATGATGGTGGAATTAGGCTATGTTGACAAGGTGCTCTATTACCTGCGCAGACGCCCGGATTATGTTCACTGTGAAATCTTCTCTGATGTAGAAGCAGACCCGTCAAAGGATACCGTCATGCGCGGCGCAGCAGCAATCGATGCCTTTCAGCCAGATGTCATTATTGCACTTGGAGGCGGGTCAGCAATGGATGCAGCTAAAGGAATGTGGCTGTTCCATGAACATCCAGACACAGAATTTAATGGCTTAAAACAAAAGTTTATGGATATTCGTAAGCGTGTCTATCAATATCCGAAGCTGGGTCAGCAGGCACAGTTTGTCGCGATTCCGACTACATCCGGAACAGGCTCTGAGGTGACTTCCTTCTCAGTAATTACCGATAAAGAGACCAATACAAAATATCCGTTGGCAGATTATGAATTAACACCGGATGTAGCGATTATTGACCCGCAATTTGTTATGACAGTGCCGAAAACCGTTACAGCAGATACCGGAATGGACGTATTGACCCATGCGATTGAAGCTTATGTTTCAAATATGGCTAATGACTATACGGACGGACTGGCAATCAAAGCGATTCAGCTGGTGTTTGAATACCTGCCTCAAGCGTACCATGATGGCAGTAACGCTTTAGCAAGAGAAAAAATGCATAATGCTTCTACGATAGCCGGTATGGCATTCGCCAATGCGTTCTTAGGCATCAACCACAGCCTGGCCCATAAATTAGGAGCCCAATTCCATATTGCACATGGCCGCGCCAATGCTATTCTCTTGCCGCACGTGATTCGATATAATGCCAAGAAACCGACAAAATTCGTTTCATTCCCTAAATATGAGCATTTTATCGCTGACAAACGCTATGCAGAGATTGCACGTGTATTAGGGCTGCCAGCAGCAACAACAGAACAGGGAGTAGAAAGTCTTGTGCAGGCCATCTACCAATTAGCAGAAGAATTAAATATTCCGATGAGCATCGCGGAAAACGGTGTCGATGCCAAAGAATTTGAAGCGCAGGCAGATGACCTTGCCGACCGTGCCTTCGAGGATCAATGTACCACAGCGAATCCTAAATTGCCGCTTGTAACGGAATTGGCTGAGGTTTACCGCCAGGCGTATAAGGGATAGTTCATAGCAATAGATAAAGCATAAGAACGGTATAGCGAATAGAGCTATGCCGTTTTTTTGTATGTTATAACATCTAAAAGTATGTTATATTATTAGATAATGATTTTCTAAATAAAACAGAAGAATTTATGAAGGAGGAAGGCGATGAAGGAAATCACAGAGTATATCAGTAAAAACCTGCAAACCATCCGCAAAGAACGTGGCTTAAGTTTAGATAAAACGGCAAAACTCACTGAAGTAAGTAAAGCCATGCTTGCACAAATCGAGCGCGGAGACTCTGCCCCAACAGTAACCACACTCTGGAAAATTGCCAATGGTCTGAAAGTATCCTTCTCATCCCTGATCAGTCAACAGACAAATCCGATTAGAGTGATAAAAAAACAAGACAGATATTTGGTTACCGAAGCAGAAAACCATTATAGAGTCCATGCAGCTGTACCTTTTTCCCCGGAAAAGCAATTTGAAGTTTTTATGGTTGAGCTGGACCCTGAAAATGAACATAAATCATCTCCTCACAATCCAGGTGTGGAAGAGCACGTATTTGTACAAGAGGGTCAATTAGAAATGGATATTGACGGTACTGTCGAAAAAATTGAAGAAGGAGAAGCAATTATTTTTGACGGGAATCAAATCCATATCTACAGAAATATCGGTGACAAGATACTTCACCTTCTTGTTTTAATCTATTATGCAAAATAAATAGTTTCCATTGTTTGAAAGCGAGTGAATGAAATATGTCTTTAAACGATCATCTATCCACATTGAAATATGCCTTTCCAAAAACGTTGCCGATACTGGCAGGATTTACTTTTTTAGGCATTGCTTATGGCGTTTACATGCATTCTTTAGGGTTTCCGCCAATCTATGCCATTCTAATGAGTGTTCTTATTTTCGCCGGTTCCATGGAATTTGTAGCTGGGAGCCTGCTATTGGGAGCATTTAACCCATTCAGTGCATTTTTATTAACGCTAATGATTAATGCCAGACACCTTTTCTATGGTATCTCTATGTTAGATAAATTCAAAGGAACCGGCAAGAAAAAAATGTATCTCATCTATGGGATGTGCGACGAATCCTTTGTTATTAACAATACCGCCCGCACACCTTCTGACATAAATAGCGGATGGTTTATGTTCTATGTCACCTTATTAAATCAAATCTACTGGGTCAGCGGTGCCACTGTCGGCAGTTTATTCAGTTCGCTGATTACCTTTAATACGGATGGTCTGGAATTCGTGATGACGGCACTGTTCGTGGTTATCTTTTTAGACCAGTGGATGAAAGAGCGTAACCATATCAGCTCCCTCATCGGGATAGCCGCTTCCGTTTTATGTTTAATTCTATTTGGCACAGAAAACTTTATTATTCCTGCCATGCTTATCATCTTGATTTTTCTGAGCCTCATTAAAAAATTCATTACGAAAAATGAGGTGATTTCATCATGATGTCGATAACCCAGCAAATCATTATGATTGCTTGTGTGGTTGCAGGCACCTTGTTAACGAGATTCCTGCCGTTTATGATTTTTAAAGCAGATAAGCCTACGCCAAAATATATTAAATACTTAGGATACGTCTTACCGCCAGCTGTATTTGGATTATTAGTTGTTTATTCCTTAAAAGATGTGCAGGTTACATCATTAGAAGGCTTCCTGCCAGAGCTTCTGGCAATTGGGTTAATTATCGGCCTGCACTATTGGAAGCGGAGCATGCTGCTGTCTATTGCGGGCGGGACCATATTTTATATGGTTTTGGTACAGGTTGTTTTTTGATGTGAGAAAACGAGGGTTAAGTAGACATACCTTCTGCTTGATTATATTCGCATTTTAATTACTTAATAGAGGATAGGCAGTAAGCACGCATCACAAATAGCGTTTCACTGCATATCCTCTATTATTTTGGTTCTACTTTATTCAAGATTAGCATGCTTACCATACATCTTATGTGAATCCAAACCTTTTTTCTCCATACAGCACAGAATCAAGGCATCATAAAATAATAAGGACGTTTGTTCAAAAAGAGATCCCATCGGCTGAATCGTCTTATAACCGCCTTCAGACTGATCCTTTGTTACCCCTGGTAATTCAATCGTAATATCAGCTAACTCACCAATAGTGGATTGAGGAGAAATGGTTACAGCCGCAACAATTCCTCCAAGACTTTTTGCTTTCTCAGCAATAGCTCCTAATGTTTTCGTTTCCCCTGAGCCTGATCCGATGATTAATAAATCATCCTTCTCTAAATTAGCCGTTACCGTCTCCCCCACGGCATAAGCTTCCAGACCCATATGCATCATTCGCATGACAAGGGATTTCGCCATGAATCCAGATCTTCCTGCACCAGCCACAAAAACCTTCTTGGATGCTAATATCTGATTCACTAACTTCTCTGTTTCTGAATCAGATATAAGTTCTGCTGTTTGACTTAGTTCTTGAACAATGTTGGTTAAATATTGGGTTGTTTTCATCTTTACATTACCCTTGCAACATTAATTCTTTCATTTCGCTTGCAGCAGCTTTTTTATCTTCTTTACTCGTAATTCCTCCGCCTACAATAATTAAATCAGGCTGATGCTTCACGACTTCAGCAAGTGTTTCTAATTTGATTCCGCCTGCAATCGCTGTTTTCGCATTCTTGACAACGCTCTTGATGGTATGCAGATCTTCAAAAGAATTTTGCCCTACAGCTTGCAGATCATATCCTGTATGAACGCAAATATAATCTGCACCGAGTTCATCCAGCTCTTTTGCACGAGTTTCGATATCTTTTACAGCAATCATATCCACCAGGATTTGTTTGCCTTGCTTTTTCGCTTCTTCTACAGCGCCTTTTATGGACTCATCCTCCGCAGCGCCAAGAATGGTGATAATATCCGCACCTGCAGCAGAAGCTTGGCTTACCTCGTATCCAGCCGCATCCATAATTTTCAAGTCTGCTAATACCGTTAAGTCAGGAAAAGCAGTCTTTACTTCCTTCACCGCTTTTAGTCCTTCATTAATCACGACAGGTGTTCCAATCTCTACCACATCGACATGCTCTTCTACCTCTTTTATTAAATCAATTGCTCCTTGAATATCGACAAGATCTAGCGCTAATTGTAATTTCATTATTTTCGCTCCCTCATTTTTTAAATTTATTGTGCTAAATGGTTTTTAGAAGGCAAGCTCGCATTACCGCTTCAAACCCTATTTACGCATCAGCATGTCATCAAGTATACTGAGTATATCCGGAAATGAGAAGTACGCACTTTTACCGCATATAGTGCTAAAAAGTATACTATTGGATGAAATAAAGCGGAGGTGAAGGAAATGCCGAATTTAGGAGAGAGAACTTTTAATTGTGAAAAGGAATTAACACTTGCGGTCATTGGCGGGAAGTGGAAAATGTTGATTTTGTGGCATCTGGGCAAGGAAGGGACAAAACGTTTTGGTGAATTAAAGGCACTGATGCCCGGTATTACCCAAAGAATGCTTGTTAATCAATTACGCGAGCTGGAAGACCATTTAATCGTTCACCGTGAAGTATATCCTGTTGTTCCGCCCAAAGTAGAGTATTCTCTTACAAAGCATGGCGAAAAGCTGTTGCCGATTTTAGATGCAATGTATGAATGGGGCAAGGATTATATTGAGAATGTGTTAGAAAAAGAGGATCAGACCGCTATGAAATAGATACATTCTTGTTGACATGCTATGTGGTAATTATTTTTTATCACGCTTCATTTACAACAAATGTATGACCAAGCCTTGAACAGCGATAATCGTTCAAGGCTTTTTATGCGCTTCATTATTTTAGCCCTTTTGCAATAAACTTGAAAAAAGACTAAAATAATCAAATAGGCACTTAACCAATCCATGACAATACACATTGGTTCGACAAATTTGTTTAACTGCCCTTTCTTCGGCAGAAAATACGACTGTAATTTACATATATAAGGTGATGCATACAATGACAGAAACGATTCGTAAACCATGGTTGTTCATTTTAACGATTGGACTTGGAACACTGCTCAATCCGTTAAACTCATCGATGATTTCAGTGGCATTAACACGATTACAGAATGAATTTACATTAACCTTCGCGGATGCTTCCTGGCTGATTTCTATCTTTTACCTCGCAAGCGCAGCGGGGCAGCCTGTCATGGGCAAATTGAGTGATATGTTTGGTCCGAAAAAGCTGTTTATGGCAGGGCTCATTATCGTAGCAGCTGCATCGATATTAGCTTCCTTTTCACCAAACTACCCGTTTTTATTGGGTTGCCGTGCCTTGCAGGCGATTGGGAGTTCGACTTTATTCCCCAGTGGCATGAGTATGGTACGGACACATATTACAAAAGGGCAAGGGAAAGCATTGGCTGTATTATCGATCTTTGCTTCCACATCTGCTGCTTTCGGTCCTTCTATTGGCGGATTTTTAGTCGCTTCTTGGGATTGGCATTCCATTTTCCTGATTAATTTTCCGTTTATTATTTTATCCTTTTTACTGGCTCTTTTTATTTTACCGAATACAAGACAAGGAGAATTTGAAGCAAAACGGATTGATTTCAGCGGTATCCTTCTTTTTATTATCGCGATTGTAGGATTAATTCTGTTCTTGCTTTCGCTGGATCAGAATATTCGCTGGTGGGCATTGTTGCTCTTTTTATCTGCTGCTGTCAGCTTTTACTTTTTCGAGCTTAAGCAGGAAGAACCCTTTATTGATGTCAAAGGGTTAACGAAAAATCGCTATGTTTCTTTTATTTACTTACAATTCATGAGTATTAACCTGATACATTATTGTTTCTTTTTTGGGTTTCCAACTTATCTGCAGCAGGTTCGTGAATACAGCGAGCAGCATACCGGTGTGATTATGTTGTCCCTGGCAGGATTCGGTGTCATTGTTTCGCCCTTAGCCGGCCGTCTGATTGATAAATACGGTTCTAAACTGCCGATGGTCATCGGTGCTTTCTTGCTTTTAGGCGGTACCGGTCTGCTATTAACATATAATGATGGCTCTCCTTTGATCTGGCTGGTTATTATTATGGCTGTCCTTGGCATGAGTAACGGATTTAATAATATCTCTGCACAAACAGCACTTTATGAACATGTGGACCCAGAGGATACGGGATCCGCTTCCGGATTATTTCAAACCAGCCGCTATTTGGGGTCAATTTTATCCTCCAGCCTCCTTGGTTTAACATTTAATCGTCATTTAGATACAGAGCACCTGCATCTCGTTGCAATGGTTTGTTTTGTCTTTTGTATAGTTGTTGTGGCTCTGGCGTTTAAGCTTCCGGGGAAATTGCGGGGTAAAGACGCATAGGAAAAACAGCAATCCTCTATTTTAAAATAATGGAGGATTGCTGTTTTTAACCTTATCTGCTTCATTCACAGCGAATGTCCAGGCTTCTTTCTTTAATCATTCTGCTTAGGAAGTAATTGATAAAAATAGTAATATGCCAATTTTAAATGCACTTCCTCTGATATCTTTTGATTTCTTTTCCTTGTTTTTTGGTGACACTACGAACGTTACGAGACTTGAATAAACCTGCACTTTGTGTATAATGGAAATTAACTTCATTATATGAGAATGTTTTCTAGGGTTCCGCAATACAAATTGGTCTGGTCCGAGAGAAAACTCACAGCCTGAGCTGTGCCACGGAAGGATAAAAGCCTGGGAGAGACTGTTTATACAGTTATCTCTCAGGTTTTTTTGTTTTTTATTGGAAAGAATAAACGCGGAGGTGTTATCTACATGAATATGGTGTGGTTACAAGTAATTATCGCAGCAGTTATTGAAGTTTTTTGGGTAATCGGGCTAAAGCATGCCGATGATTTTTGGACTTGGACAGGAACAATTATCGCGATCATTCTTAGTTTCTATTTAATGATCATGGCTGGGAAGAAGCTTCCTGTTGGAACGGTTTATGCTGTTTTTGTCGGACTGGGAACAGCAGGAACAACGTTTGCAGATATTGCTTTCTTCGGCGAGCCGTTTCAGTTTATAAAGATTCTTTTGATCGCCATTTTATTAGCCGGTGTCATTGGTTTGAAGTTAGTAACGAAAGACAAAGAGACAGAAGGAGCTGAATCGTAATGGCCTGGACTTCATTAATTATCGCTGGATTATTCGAAGTAGTTGGTGTAACGATGATAAACAAGCTGCATAAAGATCGTAATTGGCAGGCATTGGTCTTGCTCGTTCTTGGTTTTGGAGCCAGCTTCTTTTTCCTTTCGTACGCTATGGAAACATTGCCTATGGGGACTGCTTATGCGGTATGGACTGGTATCGGCGCCTCTGGCGGGGCAATAGCAGGAATGCTTTTTTATAATGAACCAAAGGAATGGAAGCGAATGGTGTGTATCGCCATGGTTTTAGGAGCGGCTGTCGGGTTAAAATTATTTTCGTAATGCATCTCTAAAAAATAATTTTCACTGCTTATATCAATTTATTGGTTATTAAATCTATATTCAAACTTAAATAATGCAGCCTCACTGCTTGCTCAAATATCAAAGAAGGAAGTAGTGAGGCTTTCGTTTTATCAACAAATTTAAAGCCAATTAAATTTGTTGATACAGCTCCCTTTTTTGATTAACTTCCTGTCTTCTAAAGTGAATAAAAGAAATTGAACAAGCCAGAAAGCATGTCCCCGCTAAAAAAATAAATGCATGCTTCATGGATAAATGCTCATAAATACTCCCGCTAATTATTGGAAAAATTGTCATTCCCAGCGCATAGACAGCTTGAAAGAAGCCCATTGCAGTAGAACGCTTTTGGTCAGGAGCGAGAACAAAATTCCAGTACCTAATCCCGGTATCAGTTGTAAAAGGCAAACAAGCAAGATAGAATTTGTCTGGGGAACCAGTACACAGTAAATGCCGAGGAAGAGAAAGCTGAAACAAATCCATAACTTCATAGACATCATTGCCAGGAATTTAGTCGAAGCCAATCTGGCAAAAACGACTGCTGACAGCATATAAATAATAGACGACATACCAATAACTAGATTGGAGCCGCCCAGCTCCTGAACAATCTGGTTTGTAAAGGACATGGTGGTAGACATTTGCACACCCTGCTGCACTAATGCCAAGAAGGAAAAAAGAACTAAGCTTTTATTTGCAGTCACCTTTATTAATTCCCTGAAGGAAACGTTATTTGTGTGATGAGATGGTTTGGTTGACTGAAGAAAGAAAGCGAGTACAAAACCAATCAGTCCTGCAGCTAAACTGAAGGCACAAATCATCATCATGCCGACTTTATCATAGAGAAGCGTGCTGGTTACAAAACCAAGCAGCATGCCGGCATTGTTAGCCATAATAATTCTGCTGGTGGCGCGTATCTGATCCTTTGGGTTAAAAAAGCTCATATAAAGAATCATAAAAGAAATCCAGGTGGCGCTTGCAGTTCCTGATAAAATATTCCCAAGGAAAAAACCAATATCATCCGGCAGTAAAATCCTGCTTAGCGAGGCGCCGCCCGCAAATAAAGATCCAAGTATGATAAACAGCTTGTGATTGCTGCTAATATCAGCCAAAATACCTACTGGCAGCCGGAGCATAAGCTGTGAAATGCCATATGCACCAATAATCATACCTACCAGATTACTAGAAATATTTACCATAATTAAGTAGGTCGTTTGATAGGGAATGTAAACATATTGCGCGAACCAGAAACAGACAACAACCCATAAAATTAACGATGCCTGCTTTTTTTGTGCATTATTCATCTTTTCATTACTCCTTCTATTTTCCAGTGAAATGTTGGGGAATTCAAGGTTTACGCAGCATATAATCAGGCCTTTTTCTCCTGTTTTTTTAGCGGTTTCCCGATTCGTTTCCCCTGCATTTCTAACTGCTTTAAAACAAAGATTTTTCAGTACAATCCCTATTTTCAAAGTTCTAATGCAGTATCATCTAAGATTAAAATTTGCACAAGCATCATTTATTTCTTCATTTTTTCCAGAAAAAAGATTTAAAAATCGCTTGCATCGAAAATGAAAGCGTGTTAGTATATTTGCAAAGCTTCATACTGGAATACATTTGACGTGTTACTGATAATGCAGGCAAGATCAAGTGTACACTTTAATAATCATGGGAAAGCTGTGTTTTCCCCTTGAGATTATTTGTGTGCGTTTGGTCTTTTTTTTGTGTCAATATGTGTTCTTCATTTTATAGGGGAAATGATATTATACATATACAATATGTACCACTCTTTTACTATTGGTTTATAAAATATTTGATTATTTTCTGCCTGTGTTGCTCAACAATCGCGCCCGATTGCTGCATAAATCAAATAAAGGTTCCTAAGCTGGCGCGACCATTAATTGAATTATAATAACGTACCAAGAAAGAAACAGTTGAATAACTTTGATGAAGTATCATATCAAGGTGGTGGAACTTCAACTTCTGTATTTTTTTCATTATCACGAACAATGCATATTGAAACTTAAATTTGAAATAAGTGCTACTTCTTTTTAATGATCGATATGTAGAACGTAATATTGTAAACCATTTAATTATATCGGTTGACAATCATCCCCCTTTCGATTAAAATAATTTTTAATCGAAAGGGGACGTTTACATTGAATCGACAAGGTAATAAACTGAGAATTATGCTTAAGATCGCTATATTTGCCGCTATAACTGCAATACTTGCACAGGTGGAAATTCCGCTTCCGCTTATTCCAATCAGTGGCCAGACACTGGCAGTAGGGATTGCAGCAACTATCCTTGGAAGCCGTCAGGGATCATTGGCAATGGTGCTCTATATGGCGATTGGAGCGGTCGGCCTTCCCGTATTCGCTGGATTCAGCGGGGGACCACAGGTGCTTGTAGGCCCTTCAGGTGGATATATTTTTGGGTTTATAGCCGCAGCGTACGTTACTGGTCTCATTTTGGAAAAAACAAGGTTTACAATCCCAATGGCTGTCATCGCAAATATTATGGGAATGTTTGTAACACTGGTTTTTGGTACTATTCAATTGAAACTTGTACTGGATCTTGGATGGAGTGCCTCCTTGGCTGCCGGAGTATACCCGTTTCTTGCTGTAGGATTCATTAAGGCATTTCTAGCCAGCTGGATTGGCATTGTTGTCAGAAGACGTCTGATACAAGCAAAACTGCTTGGAGATATGCCAAAAGAAGTTGCATAAGTTATAACACTAATTGAATAAAATAGAAACACCATAAAAGTGTCACTTTGACCGATAATTTGCACTTATTTAAAGCGTTATTTGCATAATCCGGTTATAAAGCTCAGCTACCATTACATAAAAAGTTTAGCTGGGCTTCTTCCATAAAAGGTTTCACTATACTGTCGTAAAAAAAGGTCATGTTCTTCAACAATCTAGCCCTATTGCGGCACATATTTACTCGGTTATAGCGCCGTTTAATTAAATAATTAAAACTATACTAACTAGCGTTAAACCTTATTGCATCATTAGGAATCTTTTCTTTTTTAATCCAATCTTCTATTAATTCATTGAAATATGTGGGATTATATAGGGGTACATGTCCTACACCAGATATTACAACTCCCAAGCAATTTTCATTTCTTTCTAATATATCTGCCATTGATTTCTTAATAATTGAATTTTCCTTTTTCCCTATTAGAACTAAAATTCTACTGCGAGCTGTTTCAAATCCTTCTGGTATTGAAAACGACATATTTTCAAACATTACCCTAAAAAAATGTTTCTTTTGTAATCGCCAATGTTTCTTAGTAATAATCGTTAAAGTACCGATCATTCAAGTACATATATTTTGCTTGCATTCGCGAAAACATTTTATTTCTAGCTAACGGAAGGCTCCATGTTGCTACTCTTGCAGTGATTCTAGGAAGCGTAAGTGGCTTTGTTGAAGCACTTATAATGATAGCTTTGTCAATAAGATTACTGTTTTCACTTAACATTAAAATTAAAACTTGAGCACCTAATGAAAAGCCTATTACAGTTACCTGTTGATCAGCCTTCAATAATTGTTGAAATTTTGTCAGCAATATCTTTAATAGAGAAATTGTAACCACCACTACTCTTTCCATGTCCCGGAAGATTGGGCACCAAGCATTTATAATCATTAAAATATTTTACTTGCTTAAGCCACATCCAGCCACTTACACCGCCACCATGTAAAAAAACAAGTAAAGGTTTATCCGCATCTCCATACAAATCAAAATGTATTGTCTCTCTTCTATCCCTCCTCTAACTAATTATTATATATTATCTTAATCTTCAGTTATGTGGCGCTATTATGGCACATATTTATTCGGTTACCGCGCCCGTTTGTTTAAGGACATCATTATTGTATTAAAAGATACTTCCCTTTAACTTTAAAAGTTTTAGTTAGAATTTAAATAATTCAAGACAATATTCACTTGTTCCTCAACTGAATAATCCCCTTCAATCCTTAATATTGGACAAGATAAGTCTGCCATCCAGTGTTCTTGTAATGTTTTACTTCTAACTTCCATACCCGCATTATCGTATAAGGAAGCCCACTCTAAAAAAACTTTTGATTGGTCGTATTTACTGCCACCAGCTAATATTTCATTTCCATACCTCTGAAATTCCCTTTGCTGTAATCTCTGAAGCCTTATATTTTGAGGGATCCACAAGAATATAACCAGGTCAAAATAGGGTTTAAATTCGTCACCCCAGCCACATACTGCTCCAGACAAAATCCATTTTTCATATAATGATAAATCTTTTTTAAGCACTTTTATTCTTTCAGTCACTTGTCTTTGTTCGACGAATATCTATGTGAAGTGGCAAAACCTTCACTTTTCAATTGACTATCGTCACCTTTCCAGGAAAGTAGCGGGTTATCCTGTAGTTTCCCAGTAAGTAACTTTAGTGAATTCTCTACGACTAACATAGCCGTTTTTTCACTATCAAGGAAACTATACGGTACATAAATAGAACCGCATCCAGTGAGGTCTTTTGAAAAATCTTGATTTGGTTTTGTAAATGAAGAACGATTATGGATTGTTTTACCTTCCATTGGTTTAAATAGACATTGATAACAGCCTTTCTTTTCATTATTCAATGTAATTAAAGAATGCCCTCCTATTCCTAAAGGCTCGTTCCAAGCATATATTGTTGGAGGTGGTTGCTTCATAGAATGCATTTTTTCATTTATGTCCATTTCTTGATTGGCTAAGCCAATTGCTATTACTAATAGATCGTAATCTTTCCAATTTATTGAGCCTTCCTCCCACAACTCGACAAAACTTTTTGGTAAGGAAGTCACTTGAATAAAAGGATATTTTCTTCTTATCTCTTTCTCAAGGGCTAATACCTTCGGAACATTTATCAGCTGATTATCTTCGTTTCTTGCATAGACACTATCATTGCCTAATGCGTGTCTATACACATTGTCCATTTCTAAAATGTCGTTATCTATAACTGTAATATGCTGAACACCTGATTTAGCAAATCTTGTAGCTATTTCGCTCCCAACCGAGCCCACACCAACAATAGCTACGTGTTTATCTGCCACTTCTGTATTTCCACCAGTTCGATTCAGCAAGTAATTTGGATGCCATCTTTCGACCATAAGGGGAATTAAGTTTACATTTTTGGGCTTTTGAACCAAAGGATGTAGATAGTCGATACCAGTTCCAGGCATAACATACGCGAATAGCGCTGTGTTCTCGTTTGAGATTGGAAGCCCAAAAATAATAAATTCCAATTTTTTAGTGGAGTTGCCTTTCCTTCTAATAATCCTCTGAAATTTTTGTTTGGATTTTTTAGTTATGTGCTTTGAAAAAATATTTTTAACGAATGAATAATCCCATTCTTCTTCAGCTGCTGGTGGGAGTATAGAAGTACCGTGCTTTAGAGGGATGTAAATACACCTGAACTTCTCTTCCTGATATATATCAATATGGAATAAAGTATTCATAATGACTTCTGTGTTCTTAATGTTTTTTTCACTTGCAACTATCGTAAAGTTACTTTCAGATGTCTCACACCAAAGATTGATTTCTCGAACGTTATAATTATCCGTATCAATTGCACCATAAATTTTCCCTTTAACGATATGGCACCAATAGGCTTCAAATTCCAATTGGAAATCTTCGTGGTTCTCTCCACTTATTCCCTTTGCAATCAATTCAATTACATTTTCAAGGCAGTTAAGCAAGAGAGAGACGGGATATCTCTTATCTATAACAATAGCCTCTGATCTGGTAAAACAAATAAAACCATCTTTTTCTTTATGCGGTATCCTCCCAAAGGAATCATTCAAATCAAAAAACAGAGGGAGGCTTCCTGGATAATTGTCTTTAAATCCGACAAAGATCGTAGCAGGCTCACCATTCATAATGATGACTAGTTCAGCCAAATATTTACACCCTCTGTATACATCGCTGTTTACATTAGTTATTTTAACTACTTCTTTGATCATACTTTGTTCGTGTAATTCCAACTCGCTTTTTAAGTTATAAGGATTAAAAGTCAATTTCATCACTTCTTTGCAGATTCAGAGCTTGGAATAACAGCCTTCTGGGTAGCGCGCTTTCCTGTTGTTGGCCTAGGTGGAACAGGGAAGTCTTTTCCAAACTGCTTTTGTAGTATTTCCGCAGCGTCAGTTGGGTCTTCTTTGCTTCTTGCTTCCTCAAGACTTTCTAACAATCTTTCCAACTTCTGTTTAAAAGTGTTCATTTGTTTATTGCTCATTTTTTCGAACAAATCTGAGTATGGTTCAACTGGAAGTTCTACCTTTAACCTGTAAAAAGTGTTTAACTCGCCATTTTCATCTCGCTCAACTTCTGAACTAAATCCATTAATCATTTGTCGGATCAAGGCGATTAGTGCGTCAAGGTCTTTATATGTTCTATCTCAACTAAATGGATCTACATCTTTTTCAACTGCAAACCAATTATAAGCGCAAGAGGTCAAGGCAATTCCTGTCGGACGACCATTACCTTTTATTAATTTTTCATCTTTCCATCTCTTCAAGTACCGAATGATGCGTCGGAATTGTTTTCTATCCTCTGAATCAGATAAATGATCTCGAATTTCCTTTATCAAATCTTTTGGATTGGATTCTTCCCAACACTTATCTTCCCCATTGCTTGTTGGTTTTCCTTTAGCTAAATAAACTTTTCCATCAGCATTGTCGGCTGCGTAGACTGTTATATCTACGTGGTATCCCGCAGCATACGCAACTGTAATACAGGGGTTCTTCATTTTTACATCTTTTGTATGGCCCTCAACTGCATTCAAGATCCACTGCTTAGCTTGTACAGGTTTAATATCCTCTTTGGAAATATCGAAGTAAAGTCCCACATCTATATCATAATCATTGTCTAACGGCTTGATTCCAGTATGCATTGCATATGAACCTTGAGTAAATATAGTGAAGCTTTTTGAAGTTTCCTTGGGTAGATTGTTTTTAATCGTATTAATTATGATATCTCTTTTTTCTTTTAATACCTCGTTCTCTTCTAACAAACGTATGTTGTCGTGAAATTTATTAAACTGTTTTATACAGCACCATACCTTTTCTCCCCTTTAAAAAACTGAAGTTTATTTTAAGTATTATTTAATCCTAAGGTTTGGAAACATACACTACTTTCAGAATATTATTGACGCACTACTACAACAAACAATTCCTTGTTAGTCATCCGAGCTTTATATACGTCAATACTAAAGATCTATTGTACTATATACTATTAGCATTGTTAACAGGATCGTTTAAGCGAAAAGATAAATTGAGATATGAAAGACCCATTTGAAAGTTGATATTGATAAAGTTGTCTTGAATGAGAAATAGTTATAGTACCAGCCGGAGTAGGACAAGGTTATAATAAGTATTTTTTCTATAAAAGATTTAATACAGTCCATTGTTGTACTGCCCGAAGTTCATTTTATGAAATAGTTCTATTAACAGATTCTCTGTTTTTATAAAAGGAGGTACTTTAAAAGAAAGAAGACTGTAGTTTAGAATAACGGGTTCAGTTTAAGGAGAGAAAAGTAAATCGCAGACAAAATAAAACACCAATTAACACACTTATTCGTAGTAAATTGGCAAGTGAGTCAACACCATAAATTACAAACAAAAACACTCAGAATTAATCTGAGCGTTTTTCAACTTATTTCACTATCGGCTTTCTGACTAAAATGCCTGTTACCAGAACAATTTTATTACACAATCGCGCCCGTTAGTTTAAGTACATTTGTTCACAAACTTTAAGTTTTTAAGACCTGCCTGTTTTCTTTCTCTAAGTTACTTTTTGGAGTATAGTTTAACTGCCGTTACAAATAATACCCCTATAACAAATTAGGGGGTTAATAAAATGGAAGAAGCACTCACTAGTAATAATGCTATGAGCACAAGCAATAACGGAATGAGTACATCTAATAAGATAAACCTTTCAGGTCTTGGTGTTGGAGCAATTGTACTAACCACTGTTTATACGGCAATTTTGGCTTCACAGTTAATGGCTACAAAGCATAAAGTCGATTACCTTTATTATAAAGAATTAACACAAAATAAATAGCTAACCCTCCTAACGAACCGGGGGTCTGGCCCCTTTTTCCGAGAAAGTGAAAGTGTTCTGGGAGTTGTTGATCGATTTATTTGGATAAATGCACGCGGGGACGGGATTCCGTCCCCTTTTAATGTGCTAGCGGGGCAACCAGTGTGTCCCTCCATCTCTTATTTATACAAAACGTATACTATCCTTCTTAATGTGAATATTAAAGGGGTATCTTTAGGTATCTTAAACAAGTGGCCTCCTTCTATATGACACATTACCTAAAAGAAAGTTGCCGCTGAAGACTAGGTACCCGTAAATCCCTAAGAAAAACACTCTAAAAACTAAGAAAAAGGAGGTCTGTTTCATTGGATAAGTATCAATTGGCTCCACACGAATCTTTGGACCTGCATGAAGCGATCAATTTGAAAACTTTATGTGTAGCAAAGTCAAAATTGATGCAGGGTCTTGTTTTGGACCAGGACCTGAGAGAATTGATGGAAAAAGATGTGCAGCAATCCATGTTGGATCTTGCTGAATTACAGCAGATCTATAAACACGCACCATTTGAAGCCCCGGTTCCCCAGAGCCGCCCGACACCAATTATCGATGATAAGGAGGGTAACGTACATTGAACCAAGATTATTTAGATCCTATTAATGCACTGAATATGCCGGAACTCGCTGATATGACATTTGCAATGGATTTTCTCATTCGTGCAAAAGAGGGTGTTAGAAATACGGCTGTTGCTTTAACGGAAACCACCACACCCGAATTAAGAGCAGCTCTTCGTAAACAGCTTTTTCAAGGCATCGCCATGCACCAGGAAATCACAGAGTTGATGGTCCAGAAAAAATGGTTCCATCCTCATGACCTGAGTGAACAGTATCAATTAGATCAGCTCTCTGCGAAGAATACAA
The DNA here is from genome assembly GCF_000821065.1 of Oceanobacillus oncorhynchi. Taxonomy (GTDB): domain Bacteria; phylum Bacillota; class Bacilli; order Bacillales; family Amphibacillaceae; genus Oceanobacillus; species Oceanobacillus oncorhynchi. The sequence continues at coordinate 1,486,827 of NZ_CDGG01000001.1, read as the reverse complement.
ACATGATTGCAAATATGAACCTGTTCCCTGTTGACTCTAACAGAAAAGGAATGTTTGACCGGACACCGGATGACCAATAACACTGGAGGTGAATCAGTATGAAAGCAGTAACCTATCAAGGCGTCAAGAATGTCGAAGTGAAAGAAGTTCCAGATCCAAAGATTGAAAAGCCGGATGACATGATAGTCAAAATCACAAGTACCGCCATCTGCGGATCTGACCTCCACTTGATCCATGGAATGATCCCGAACATGCAGGAAGACTATATCATTGGACATGAACCAATGGGTATTGTTGAAGAAGTAGGTCCTGAAGTGAGAAATCTCAAAAAAGGCGACCGCGTCATCATCCCGTTCAATATTGCATGCGGGGAATGTATTTATTGTAAAAATCAACTGGAAAGCCAATGCGATAATTCCAATGACAATGGTGATATGGGAGCCTATTTCGGTTATTCAGGTACTACCGGCGGTTTTGCTGGCGGGCAGGCTGAGTATCTAAGAGTTCCTTATGCCAATTTCACCCACTTTAAAATTCCTGAATCATGCGAGGAACCGGATGAGAAATTAAGCTGTATTGCTGATGCGATGTCCACCGGCTTTTGGAGCGTTGACAATGCAGGAGTTAAAAACGGAGATACGGTCATTGTCCTTGGCTGCGGCCCGGTTGGATTATTCGCCCAGAAATTTGCCTGGATGAAGGGTGCTAAACGGGTAATAGCAGTAGATTATGTCAAGTACCGTTTGGATCATGCCAAACGCACAAACAAAGTGGAAATCGTCAATTTTGAAGACCATGAAAACGTTGGCAGCTACCTTAAGGAAATTACCAAAGGAGGCGCTGATATTGTCATTGATGCGGTTGGGATGGATGGAAAAATGACGGATATGGAATTTTTGGCTAGCGGCCTTAAGCTACAAGGTGGAGCCATGAGTGCCCTGGTCATAGCATCCCAGGCTGTACGAAAAGCAGGAACGATTCAGATCACAGGTGTATACGGCGGCCGATATAACGGCTTCCCGCTAGGAGATATCATGCAGCGAAACGTCAATATCCGGTCGGGACAAGCCCCAATGATTCACCTTATGCCACATATGTATGATTTGGCTACATCCGGCAATATTGACCTTGGTGATGTCGTTACCCATGTTCTGCCACTGAGCGAAGCCAAGCGTGGTTATGAAATTTTTGATACTAAGACAGATAATTGCATTAAAGTCGTACTGAAACCATAATCAAAGCTTTCTGGCGGGAGTTTAGAATGAACTCCCGTCAAATCAAAGGAGGTTGAAGAAATGGATTATGTATTACATGAAGTTTTGGAAGTCCAGGAAATGGCTGCCTTTAAGTCAAACTGTTTGACTAAGTCCAAAACCATGAAAGCCCTTGTTGCAGATGAGAAACTCAAGAGAATCATGGAGAATGATGTGCAAATATCTACACGTCAACTCAAGGAATTCTCTGCTATTCTTTCCAAAGCAAAACAATAATGAGGAGTTGAAAAAGGATGAACTTTATTGCTGAAAATTTAACAGGCATGAAGGCACTTACAGATCAAGTAGTTGCAACAGACCTTCTGATTGCAGCCAAAAGCGGCGTTCGAAATTATGCGATGGCCATAACTGAAACAGGTTCCCCTGAAATCAAAGAAGTTCTGACAAAGCATCTTGAAGAAGCCCTTGACCTGCACGAACAAATCTCTAGTTTTATGGTGGAACGGGGCTGGTATCATGCCTTTGATACGAACGAACAGCTTGATCTCAACCTGCAGAATATCGACACTGCTTTAAAACTGCCGACACTATAAAAACCAAGGAGCAGGTTTGATCGATCATCAACTGTTCCTTGGTTTTAGTTAATCTTCATTACGCAAAACTAGCTTGTTATAAAAAGTGAAACTATTGGCTGTTTGAAGAGAAATCGGGCTGGTTTCCCAGTGGTTGTCCTTTACTACTCAATAATGGGGTCATAACAGCAAAACGTGTGATAGCGGTGGACTACTTGGATTACCGGGCCACTCATGCGAAAAAGATGAACAATGTTGGGGTATTTAAGTTCACAAAATACCCCGATATGGGCGAACATTTAAAAGAAATTACTCATGGCGGTGCAGACGTAGTCATCGATTGTGTCGGTATGGATGGAAAAAATCACCTTTGGAATTTCTCGAACAGAAGTTAAAGCTACAGGGTGGAACGCTTGGACCTATTCAAATTTCTACAAAAGCTGTCCGAAAGTATGGGACAGTACGAATGACTGGTGTTTACGGGGGCAACTATAATGTGTTTCCATTAGGTGCATTTTGGGTTAGAAATATCAATCTCAAAATGGGCCAAGCACCGTCATTCACTTTATGCCTGAACTATTTGAAAAAATAACGAATAACGAGTTTGACCCAAGAGAGATCATCACACATAAAATGTCCCTTAAAGAAGCAAGTCATGGTTATCAAATTTTTAATAATCGTGAGGACGATTGTATAAAAGTCATTTTGAAACCGTAAATTTCCCTTTCCGACATAAAAATGAACGAAAAAGACTTCCATACTGTGTATAGAAGTCTTTTTACCTGTAAATTATTTAGATTATTGGATAATTAAGTTTGTAAATTGGATAGCAATAATAAGGGGATCTAAGCCCAATTTTGGGCATTAACCAAGAATCCTCCATGTAAACCATCTTTACTTTTTCATCCGAATGGTTCACGAGTAATAGCTTTACCTCTGGATTAAATTCATATCTGACAATCATAACCTCCTCTACTCTAGGAATGAAAAAGGGATTATCACTGAAAAGTAAAGCCAGCTTTCACCCCAGAATGAGGTTATTCCACCAGCCCACGCTTGTCCTATTAGCATAAATAACAATGCAGTAATTAAAGAAATTATTATTCCGAAAACTACCCCTGTAATTTGTTTGCTCATAACTATTCACCTTCACCAACTGATAATGTATCCAATACTTATTAAACAATCTTGCCTCTTTAGTTGAAGTACATTTCTTTGCAAGATCTCTTTATTTTAACATCCAAGTACGAAATCACCTATAAAGGATTATTCCATTATATGGTCCTTATCTGGAGTGAAACTCACTTTTATCTCGAAATCAAGTCTTCAAGATAATGGCCCGTTTGTTGCATTACCCCAATGTAATTGTATCAAACTTAATTTCAAAATCACAGCTTCTTTTTCTCTAAATTATTTGTCTACTACTTGTATGTTATGTGTATGCTACGTGTGAATTTTCCCCTGTTTTTAAAGCACTGCATATACAGTAAAATCCCCCAACCATAGGTAGTTGAGGGATTTGCAAGTGTTGATTTATTAACGTTTTGAGAACTGAGGAGCACGACGGGCTTTCTTAAGGCCATATTTCTTACGCTCTTTCGCTCTAGGATCACGTGTAAGAAATCCTTCTGTTTTTAATGAAGCACGGTATTCTGGATCTGCTTGCAGTAAAGCACGTGCGATTCCGTGACGGATTGCACCTGCTTGACCAGTAAATCCTCCGCCATGTACATTTACAAGAACATCATATGTTCCTTGAGTTTCTGTAGTAGCAAGCGGCTGGTTCAAGATTAAAAGTTGTGTTTCATATGGAAAATAGTCTCTAGCATCGCGACCATTGATTGTAACGTTTCCTGTACCTGGTACTAGACGTACGCGGGCAGTTGACTTTTTACGGCGACCTGTGCCATAGTATTGTACTTGTGCCAATTCATTTACCTCCCTTTAATTATCCGCGAAGTTCGTAAACTTCTGGTTTTTGAGCTTGATGGCTATGCTCAGCGCCTCTGTATACGTGCAATTTCTTCTTCATTTTACGTCCTAAAGGTCCTTTTGGAAGCATTCCTTTGATTGCAACTTCAAGCATTTCTTCAGGGTATTTTGTACGCATTTCGTATGCGTTACGTGCTCTTAATCCACCTGGATGATGGGAATGATTGTAGTACATTTTGTCATTCATTTTGTTTCCAGATAGTTCAATTTTGTCTGCATTGATGATAATTACATAATCACCAGTGTCTGCATGTGGTGTGTACGTAGGTTTATGTTTACCACGTAAGATAGCAGCTACTTCGCTTGCTAAACGTCCTAAACGTTGTCCTTCCGCATCCACAACCAACCATTTGCGTTCGATGTTCGCTTCATTTGCCATGAAAGTTGTGCGCATGATTTTTTCCCTCCATATATCGTTCATTCTTTATTCTTCGTAATCATATTTTTATTCTTAACATAATTAGATTCCGGGGCTAATCATGGTTTAGAAATAAAATGCCATATATCATCTTATACTTTTCCCAACCAAAAGTCAAGCCTCGTATGAAAGTAATTGCAAAAATTCTTCTCTTTTTTTATGCCTATTCTTTCAATCTCCGGAATGCTTCTCTTTTTCCTGCTCATGATAGCTTACTTCCCATAGATACAGTCCATTTGGAGAAATTGTTTTCCCCAGCTGACCTCTCTCTTTCGCAGCTAAGAGGGCTGGTATTTCCTCTGGACGCCGCTTGCCAACTCCCACGTCTAAAAGTGCACTGACCATTATTCGCACCATATTGTACAAAAAGCCGCTTCCACGGAAAACAAATTCAATATCGTCTTCTTTCTTCCTGCAGGATGCATGGAACAATGTACGTATTTTAGAGCCTTTCACAGACGACTTTGCGGAAGAAAAGGTGGTAAAGTCATGTGTCCCCTCTAAATGCTTACAGGCAGCTTGTATGGCTTCTATATCAAGACATTTAGGAAAGTGCAATACATAATTGCGGCGGAATACATCGGGATCTTCCCTGTTCAAGACGATATAATGGTATTCTTTCTGCTTTACACTGTAGCGGGCATGAAAGGCAGCATCCACTTTCTCTACGTATAATACCCGGACATCATCCGGCAAAAGGGTGTTGACAGCTTGTTTCCAGTTTCGCTCAGGTATCGTTAAAGGGGTATCAAAATGAATAACCTGTCCAACTGCATGGACACCTGTATCCGTTCGCCCCGATGCCTGGATACGTATCGTTTCCCCTTTATGGATTTTAGCTAAGGCTTTTTCCAGTGAGCCCTGAACGGTACGGTGATCAGGCTGTACCTGAAAACCCGCAAAGCCTGAACCGTCATAAGTAATCGTGCATTTTATCCGTTCCATTTACACAGTCCCTTTCCTTTCCTTACTGTCTTAACACAAACAAGGCTGCCAACATTAGTACAAAAGCAATCAATATAAGAATATCCTTTGTACCTACGTGCAATTCACGGAGCTTGCTTCTCCCTTCCCCGCCTTGATAACCGCGCGCTTCCATCGCCATTGCCAGGTCCTCGGCACGTTTAAACGCACTCACAAACAAAGGAACCAGTAATGGAATAACTGCCATAATCCGATCCTTCACCGGGCCTGTACGAAAATCAACACCGCGTGCCGCCTGCGCTCGGGATATTTTATCTGTTTCCTGCATCAATGTCGGAATAAACCGCAGAGAAATAGACATCATCAACGCCAGCTCATGAACAGGGAACTTAATTTTTTTCAATGGGTGAAGCATTTCCTCCATGGCATCCGTTATTTCAATCGGTGTGGTCGTCAACGTTAATAAAGAAGTCGTCAGGATGAGCAGGAAAAAGCGTAAGGAAATCGCAAAACCTTGGATAATCCCGCCGCTGTAAATCTTAAAAAATCCCCAATCGACTACGACATTTCCTTCATTTGTGATAATCAGATGCAGAATAAATGTAAAAATAATTAAAAACCAGACGGGCAGCAATCCTTTTAATATAAACTGTAACGGTACTTTGGAATTCAGTACACAAAGCAAGGAGAAAGCAGTTAATAAGCTGTACGTCGGTACATTGTTTGCAAAAAAGACAACAATCACAAAGAAAAAGACAACTGTGATTTTGGTTCTTGGGTCTAACCGGTGGATAAAGGAGTTTCCAGGAACATATTGACCAATGATTAATGCATTATTCATCCGATTCCACCTCCAGCTGTCCCTTTATCTCATTTGCTAACTCCTGCAAGGTTTGGTGCTGATAGTTTAAAGAAGTACCGAATCGTTCATTATACTGATTCAGAAAATGAATAACTTCCGGCGTGTCCAATTGGACCTCCTGCAGCTTGTCTGTTTGTTTAAATACTTCCAGCGGCGGGCCTTCCATATATTTTTTACCGCCATTTAGAATAATCACTTTATCCGCATAAGCGAGCGCATCCTCCATGCTATGCGTTACCAATACCGTCGTCAGTTGACGCTCCTGATGCAGCTGATAAAACATATCCATGATTTCACGCTGTCCGCGCGGATCCAGCCCGGCAGTCGGCTCGTCCAATACAAGCACTTCTGGAGCCATCGCCAATACGCCTGCAATAGCTACACGCCGCTTCTGTCCGCCGCTTAAATCAAACGGAGAACGCTCTAATATTTCTGCTGGCAGTCCAACGGCAGGGAGAAGTCGCTCTATTCTGCGGTCAATTTCCTCCTGCTCCACATCAAAATTTTTCGGACCAAAAGCAATATCCTTCGCAACGGTTTCTTCAAATAGCTGATGCTCCGGATATTGAAACACCACACCAACTTTTCTTCTTAAATCACGGATATTCTTAGGCTTTCCTTCTGAACTCAGCAGGAAATCACCAATCGTTATCTCTCCCCTGCTCGGCAGGCTTAAACCATTTAAATGCTGGATGAGTGTTGATTTCCCAGAGCCTGTATGACCAATCACAGCAACAAACGAACCAGCTTCCACCGTGAAAGAAATGTCTTCAAGGGCTTTGTGGGCAAAGGGGCTATTCTCTTGATAAATATAACTTACATCTTTGAATTGAATTTCCATAATTCCTCCAACAACTCTTCGTGGTTTAATGCTGCTTCTTTTAATTCGACGCCCTGCTTCATCAGCTCATCAGTTAATTGTGCAACAAAGGGCACGTCCAAGCCAATTTCACGCAAGCTTTCCCGCTGCAGGAATAACTCTCTTGGTGTGGTTTCTTCCCAAATTTCTCCCTTATTCATCACAATCACACGATCTGCTTGAACAATTTCCTGCAAGTCATGTGTGATGGTAATCAGAGAAAGTCCTTCTGATTCCTGGATATCATTTACGGTATGCATAATTTCTTTTCTGCCAGTCGGATCGAGCATTGCTGTTGCCTCATCTAAAATCAATACTTTTGGAGCAATCGCTAAGACGCTGGCAATCGCCACTCGCTGTTTTTGCCCGCCAGACAGCCGGTGGGGTTCAGTGATTAAATAATCCTGCATACGAACGGCAGATAAGGTGCGCTGGATTCTCTCTCTCATCTCTTCTCTGGGGATTCCTCTGTTTTCCATTCCAAATGCCACATCATCTTGAACGGTTGCCCCAACAAATTGATTATCTGGATTTTGAAAGACCATCCCTACGTCTTTACGTATATCCCAGACGGTATCATCATCTACTTTTTGACCATCGACAACGATTTCCCCATCTTTTGGCATTAATAATCCATTAAGCAGCTTGGCGATGGTTGATTTTCCAGAGCCATTGTGTCCAATAATCGCAACCCATTCGCCTTCATAAATCTCAAAGGAAACCTGATTTAACACAAGCGCTCCCTCTTCCTCATATTGAAAGGAAACATTCTTAAACTCTACTAGCTTTTTTCTGTCCATCCAGACACCCCCTTCTCCTGTTTTTTTATTATGTAATTTGTTTTTCTATTATGGTTATTATTTTACCCATAGCGGCGGATGAACGAAAGTATTTACTTAAACAAAAGCTGATAATGTTTAATAGTAATTCTGGCCAACGCTACGGAAATACACTACGCTTTCCATGGGCTTGCGCTCAGCCTCCTCGAAAAAGAAGACCACTTTTTCCCTGCGGAGGCATACAGGATGTATGTCAGTTCGGTGTTGCGACAGGACGTCGCGAACTTAACCGAACTTCCTTTTACGCTTTCCCGTAGGAGTCTCCGTATATTTCCTCCGCTGGGTGTTGAGTATAAAATTCGTTTTTCTCTATAAACAAAAAGACTATGGTAATATTAATCAAGATTTTTATATCAAAACTGGTGAATAATCATTTTCCAATACAAAAAAAGGGCTTGGATAACCTCTGAGAGAGATTGAGTCCTGCCCCTTGCCGTTTGTAGTAATTAAACCAACTCAATGATTGCCATTTTAGCGCCATCGCCTTGGCGTTCACCAAGTTTAAGAACGCGTGTATATCCACCTTGTCTATCTTCATAGCGCGCAGCAACATCATCAAATAGTTTTTGAATTACATTATTTTCTTCATCCGCTTCTTTGTTGTATAAAAATGCTGCAGCTTGACGGCGTGCATGTAAATCCCCACGCTTACCAAGAGTAATCATTTTATCTACAATCGATCTTAACTCTTTCGCTTTTGCTTCTGTTGTTTCAATGCGTTCATGAATGATTACATCAGCTGCAAGGTTGCGAAGAAGAGCCATACGACTATCTGTTGAACGTCCTAATTTTCTAGCCACGGACTATCCCTCCCTTTTTTGAAACTAGTCAGGTGACTGTTATATCAGTCATCATCTCGAAGACCTAATCCTAGATCCTCTAATTTTACTTTTACTTCTTCTAATGATTTACGTCCTAAATTACGAACCTTCATCATATCTTCTTCAGATTTATTTGCAAGCTCTTGTACAGTGTTGATGCCAGCACGTTTCAAACAGTTGTAAGAACGAACAGAAAGATCAAGCTCTTCAATGGTCATTTCCATTACTTTTTCTTTTTGATCTTCTTCTTTTTCAACCATAATTTCTACGTTCTGTGCTTCATCTGTCAAGCCGACAAAAATATTCAAATGCTCCGTAATGATTTTTGCACCTAGAGAAACTGCTTCTTCTGGGCGAATACTACCGTCAGTCGAAACATCCAATGTCAGTTTATCATAATTAGCGATTTGACCTACACGTGTGTTCTCTACTTGATACGTAACACGTGATACTGGTGTAAAAATGGAATCAATTGGAATGACACCAATTGGCTGATCATCAAAATTGTTTTCATCTGCCGGGCGATATCCGCGGCCTCTTTCAGCAGTTAACTTCATATGAAGGTTAGCTTTACTGTTTAATGTCGCAATATGAAGATCTGGGTTCATCACTTCCACATCACTATCATATGTCAAGTCTGCAGCAGTTACTGCTCCTTCTCCCTGAACATCAATTTCTAATGTCTTCGGTTCATCAGAGTAGATTTTTAGTGCAAGCTTTTTCAAATTAAGAATGATAGTAGTAACGTCCTCCACAACCCCATCAATCGTTGAAAATTCATGCAGTGCTCCATCGATATGAACAGTTGTTACAGCAGCACCTGGTAGTGAGGATAGTAAGATACGACGCAAGGAGTTTCCAAGTGTGGCACCATATCCACGTTCTAGCGGTTCAACTACAAATTTACCAAACATAGCATCATCGCTAATTTCAATCGTTTCAATTTTTGGCTTTTCTATCTCGATCATTTAACAAACCCTCCTTTAAAACGTCGAAACCCCGGCTAGACAACAAAGTCTAACCGAAATTCCTCAAATAGGCAGTTGGCGTTTCTGCTCTACCTAATAATCTTTTGTACAAACTGTCTTTGGAATCTGTTTATCTACACATGTAGATAACCGTATGTTTTATCAACCAGTATGACCAAGTTGATAAAATTCTATACGGTTAAATTAAACACGACGACGTTTTGGCGGGCGGCAACCATTATGAGGAACTGGAGTTACGTCAACAATTGCAGTAACTTCTAATCCAGCAGCCTGTAAAGAACGGATTGCAGCTTCACGACCAGCGCCAGGTCCTTTAACAGTAACTTCTAATGTTTTCATGCCGTTTTCGGTTGCAGACTTCGCAGCTGTTTCAGCAGCCATTTGTGCAGCAAACGGAGTTGATTTTTTAGATCCTTTAAAACCTAGAGCACCAGCAGAGCTCCAGCCGATAGCATTACCTTGTGTATCCGTGATAGTAACAATTGTATTGTTAAAAGTAGAACGGATATGAGCAATACCAGATTCTATATTCTTTTTCACACGACGTTTACGCGTATTTGTTTTACGTGCCATTTGTAAGCTTACCTCCTTACATTACTTTTTCTTGTTAGCCATTGTCTTACGTGGGCCTTTACGTGTACGAGAGTTATTCTTTGTCTTTTGTCCGCGAACTGGTAATCCGCGACGATGACGAATACCTCTGTAAGCACCGATTTCGATCAAACGTTTGATGTTCAAGGATACTTCACGACGAAGATCCCCTTCTGTAGTGTAGCTATCAATCGCTTGACGGATTCTTGTTAATTCGTCTTCCGTTAAATCACGGACACGAGTATCTTCAGAAACGCCTGCTTCTTTAAGGACTTCCTGTGCAGTAGTTTTTCCAATACCATAAACATATGTTAAGGAAATTACTACTCTTTTATCACGTGGAATATCAATACCTGCAATACGTGCCATAGAATGCTAGCACCTCCTATTTATTAGCCTTGTTTTTGTTTGTGTTTTGGATTTTCACAAATTACCATTACTTTACCTTTGCGTTTGATGACTTTGCATTTCTCGCAAATTGGTTTTACAGATGCTCTTACCTTCATCATCATTACCTCCTTTTAGATCGGAGCTCGTTTATTTATAACGGTACGTAATTCGTCCTTTGGTTAAATCATACGGAGAAAGCTCAACCGTAACTTTATCGCCCGGTAAAATGCGGATAAAGTGCATACGGATTTTACCAGATACATGCGCCAATACGGTATGGCCGTTTTCAAGCTCCACTTTAAACATCGCATTCGGCAATGTATCTGTCACTGTACCTTCTACTTCAATAACATCGTCTTTCGCCATTGTGTGTGATCTCCCTTCTTCAAATCAGTTACAACCTTATCTAAATCTAGGATAAAGCTTTCGTTTCCTTTTGTGACAAGCCAGTCTTGATATGCTGCTCGCTTATCTTCCGGGAAACATTGAACGTACATCTGGCGCTCTATCATCAGAAGATGATTTATAAACGCACTGCTTGCTTCTTCCATTGGCCAGCGTAGGACAACCGGCCGTTCACAACCGAGATATCAATTGTACTGACCTGAATCACTATCCTGCATCATACGTACAAATTGACCCTTGCTTTTAGAAAATCAATTTGTTAACGTATATCAGCTCTCACCATCACCTAGGCAATTGTTTGTTTTATATCAAAAGGTTGATGAACCAATTTTTTATCGTGTTTGATAAAAGCATTACACATTATCTCACCTATTATAACTCGCAGACCTAAGTTTTGCACTTATTCTGTCTGCTAAAAGGGGTGACTTATTTATCCAAAATGGATTCAATATCGGAGAACACATCGTTAATATCACGATCACCGTCCACCTTCAAAAGATATCCTTTTTCTTGATAAAAATCAAGTAATGGCTGTGTTTGCTCTACGTTAACGGCTAACCGTTTTTTCACCGTTTCAGGTTGATCATCATCTCGCTGAATTAACTGGGAGCCATCTTTATCACAAATACCTTCTGTTTTAGGAGGGTTATAAACAACGTGATAAGTTGTTCCGCAAGTCGGACAAATTCTCCGTCCAGTTAAACGCTCTACCAATTTTTCTTCTGGTACATCCACATGTATACAATAGTCGATGGTTCTATTCAAATCAGCTGTCAATTCTTCAAGTGCTTCCGCTTGAGCAATTGTGCGCGGGAATCCATCTAATAGGAAACCTTCTTTACAATCGTCCTTTGCTAAGCGCTCTTTGACTATACCGATGGTTACTTCATCTGGAACAAGATTTCCTTGGTCCATATATTCCTTTGCTTTCTTACCAAGATCCGTACCTTCTTTAATCGCCAGTCGGAACATATCCCCCGTTGAAATGTGAGGGATGTTATATTTTTCTTCGATTTTCTCGGCCTGGGTACCTTTCCCAGCACCAGGTAGCCCCATTAAGATTAAATTCATTCTTTCCCCTCGCTTTTGTAGGCAGGAAATTTACTTAATAAACCCTTTATAATGTCGCTTTACAAGCTGACCTTCTAATTGCTTCATGGTTGTTAATGCAACACCGACAACAATGATCAAGCTCGTGCCGCCGATTTGAACTGTCTGCGGAAGATTTGCAAGACCGCCCAAGATAATTGGGAACACAGAAACAGCTGCTAAGAATAATGCACCAACAAAGGTCAATCTGCGAATCACCCTTGTTAAATATTCTTCTGTATTGTGCCCCGGACGAATTCCAGGAATGTAGCCGCCCTGTCTTTGCAAGTTCTCGGACATTTGTTCTGGATTGACCTGAACAAATGTATAGAAATAGGAGAAAGCAATGATCAGTGCAACATAGATTATCATACCTACAGGTTGTGTGTAATCAAAAACGTACGTTACGATATTTGCTACTTGATTTCCTTCAAAAAATCCAGCAATGGTCGTAGGTGCAATCATAAAGGCAATCGCAAAAATAACTGGAATTACCCCTGCTGCATTTACCTTGATTGGCAGATGCGTTGACTGTCCGCCTACTGGTGTACGATTAACTAACTTTTTCGCATACTGCACTGGAATTTTACGCAATGCTTCGTTTACGAAAATAATTCCAACCGTCACAGCAATAACCACTAACACAATTAACGTTACAATAACGATATTGATAAACAATTCACTTCCCGGGTTCGAGAAATATTGATTGTATATTTGGCCAGCGCCGTTCGGAATAGCAGCAACGATACCGGCAAAGATAATGATAGAAATACCATTACCTACACCGTGAGCAGTAATCTGTTCACCTAACCACATTAGAAAAGCTGTTCCGCCTGTTAATACGATAGCAATCGTTAAGAATTTGATGACGCCAGGATCCTGAATCAGTAATCCCCCTGCCATGGCATTAAAACCGATGGACATAGCAATTGCCTGAACAAATGCTATACCGACAGCCGCATAACGTGTGACCTGAGCGATTTTCTTTCGACCCATTTCTCCTTGCTTCTTCCATTCAGCAAACTTCGGAACAACATCCATTTGCAACAACTGCATGATAATTGATGCGGTGATGTAAGGCATGATCCCCATCGCAAAAATAGAGAAGTTTTCTAACGCCCCACCGCCAAACGTATTTATGAAGCCAAACATATTTTGCTGGCTCATCATAAATTGAATTGCTGATTGATCTGTAAAGGGCACGGTAATAAACGTACCAATACGGAATATAATAAGCATTAGCAGTGTAAATATAATTTTATTTCTTATATCTTTCACACGTAAAAAATTGGAGAGTGTCTGAAACAAATTAGATCACCTCAGATTGACCGCCCGCTGCCTCAATTGCTTCTTTCGCAGATGCAGAGAACTTATGAGCTTTTACAGTCAGTTTCTTTTCTAATTGACCTTTTCCAAGAACCTTAATTCCAGCATTCAATTTGCTTACGACACCAGTTTCTAATAATAGCTCTGGAGTAACTTCAGTTCCTTCTTCAAAGCGATTAAGTGTATCCAGGTTCACAATTGCATATTCTTTACGGTTGATATTTGTAAAACCGCGCTTCGGCAAACGTTGGAATAAGGGCATTTGACCACCTTCAAAACCAAGTCTTACACCGCCGCCAGAACGTGCTTTTTGACCTTTATGTCCACGACCAGAAGTTTTTCCGTTACCTGAAGAAGTTCCGCGACCTACACGGTTTCTTTCTTTACGAGTTCCTTCTGCTGCTTTTAATTCATGAAGTTTCATGCGAGCACCTCCTCTTCACAATAAATTTATTAAACTTCTTTAACTGTCAATAAGTGGGACACTCTGTTAACCATACCGCGAACGGCTGGAGTATCTTCACGTACAACCGATTGACGAATTTTCTTTAACCCTAACGCTTCAACAGTTTTACGTTGAACGTCACTGCCTCCGATAACACTGCGAGTGAGGGTTATTTCTAATTTTTTAGACATAGTGATTCCCTCCTTATCCTAACAGTTCTTCAACAGACTTTCCACGTAATTTCGCTACGTCCTCAGCTGTTTTTAAATTAGTTAAACCGTTCAATGTAGCACGGATAACGTTAATTGGTGTGTTGGATCCTAATGATTTTGTCAGGATATCACCTACACCAGCAAGCTCTAAAATCGCACGTACTGGACCACCGGAGATAACTCCAGTACCTTCAGAAGCAGGCTTCATCAATACGTTACCAGAACCAAACTGACCATGGATTTGGTGTGGAATGGTTGTGCCTACGATTGGTACAGTAATTAAGTTTTTCTTCGCATCATCTACTGCTTTTTTAATAGCTTCAGGTACTTCTTGTGCTTTACCAGTACCGAAACCTACATGACCGTTCTTGTCACCTACAACTACTAATGCTGCAAAGCGGAAACGACGTCCACCTTTTACAACCTTTGCAACACGGTTGACCGTAACAACACGTTCTTCAAGATCTAATTTGCTCGGATCAATATTCGTAATCATTATAGATGGTTACCTCCTTTTACTTTTAAAATTCAAGGCCTTCCTCGCGAGCTGCCTCTGCTAAAGCTTTGATTCGTCCATGATATAAATAACCACCACGATCAAATACAATAGATTTATATCCTTTGTCAATTGCACGTTTTGCAACAGCTGCCCCAACTGCTTTCGCAGCGTCGACATTGCTTCCGTTGATTTCAAGCTCTTTATCAACTGTAGAAGCACTTGCCAGGGTTACACCATTGACATCATCAATCAATTGAGCATAAATGTTTTTGTTGGAACGATACACATTCAAACGTGGACGTTCTGCAGTTCCTGATAATGTTCTGCGTACACGGTTGTGACGCTTTTTACGGATAACATTTTTGTCAGGCTTTGTGATCATCTGGGTCACTCCTTTCTCGGGCTAAAAAACTTACTTAGCAGTTTTACCTTCTTTACGACGTACATATTCATCCGCATATTTGATTCCTTTACCTTTATAAGGCTCTGGCGGGCGGATTGCTCGGATATTAGCAGCAACTGCTCCTACTAACTCTTTATCGATACCTTTAACAACGATTTGTGTGTTTTTAGGTACTTCGATTTCAATACCGTCAATTGGGTCAAGTTCAACAGGATGTGAATAACCAGCGTTAACAACTGTTTTGTTTCCCTGCTTTTGAGCACGGTAACCAACACCGTTGATTTCCAATGATTTTTCAAAACCTTTACTTACTCCAACTACCATGTTATTGATTAAGCTGCGAGTAGTACCATGCAGTGCTCGGTGTTCTTTATGATCACTCGGGCGCTCCAAAGTTACGATATTACCCTCAACGTTAACTTTAATATCTGGATGAAAATCTCTTGTTAATTCACCCTTTGGTCCTTTAACTGTCAGTGTAGTTCCGTTGAATTTCAACTCTACACCTTCTGGAATTTCAATAGGCTTAAGTCCGACACGAGACATTCTCTGCACCTCCTCTGATAAATTATAGTTCTTACCAAACGTACGCTAGTACTTCTCCGCCAACTGCCTGAGAACGAGCTTCTTTGTCAGAAAGCATTCCGTTAGAAGTTGATACGATAGCAATGCCAAGTCCGTTCAATACACGTGGTACTTCATTTGCTTTAGCATATACGCGTAAACCTGGTTTACTGATACGTTTGATTCCTGTGATAACTCTATCTTCGTTTGCACTATATTTTAAGAAGATACGTAATATACCTTGTTTGTTATCTTCAACTAACTCATAATCCTTCACATAGCCTTCACGTTTCAGGATATCAGCGATCTCTTTTTTAATTTTAGAAGCAGGAAGCTCTAATTGTTCATGTTTAACCATGTTCGCATTACGAATGCGAGTAAGCATATCTGCAATTGGATCTGTCATAACCATTACTAATTACCTCCTTCCCGAATCGGGGATTACCAACTTGCTTTTTTGACACCAGGAATTTGACCTTTATAGGCAAGTTCACGGAAACAAATACGGCAAAGTTTAAATTTACGAATTACTGAATGCGGGCGACCACAGCGTTCGCAACGAGTGTACTCTTGTACTTTATATTTTTGCGGGCGCTTTTGTTTCGCTATCATAGATTTTTTAGCCAAAATTTTCCCTCCTTGTATTAGCTCACGACTACTTTTGGAAAGGCATGCCCAGCCCAGCTAAAAGTTCACGAGCTTCTTCGTCAGTGTTAGAAGTTGTTACAATAACAATATCCATACCACGAACTTTATTGACTTTATCGTAATTAATTTCTGGGAAAATCAACTGTTCTTTCACACCTAAAGTGTAGTTTCCACGACCATCAAATGCTTTTTTAGAAATACCGCGGAAGTCACGTACACGTGGAAGAGATACAGCAATCAGTTTTTGCAAGAAGTCATACATGCGTTCTCCACGCAAAGTAACTTTTGCACCAATTGGCATTCCTTCACGAAGACGGAAACCTGCGATGGATTTCTTAGCACGAGTAATCAATGGTTTTTGACCAGAAATTAAAGCTAATTCTTCAACAGCACTATCCAATGCCTTAGAGTTTTGTACTGCGTCACCAACACCCATGTTGATTACGATTTTCTCTATTTTAGGTACTTCCATTACGGAATCATAATTGAATTTATTCATTAAAGATGAAGTGATTTCATCATTATACTTTTGTTTTAATTCGTTCATGTGTTAGCCCTCCTTTCACAGAAAAACTTATTTATCTAATGCTTCACCGGATTTTTTTGCAATACGGATTTTTTTACCATCTTTTATTTCATAGCCAACACGAGTTGGTTCTCCGGACTTCGGATCGATTGGCAATACATTAGAAACATGAATTGGAGCTTCGATATTCAAGATTCCGCCTTGCGGATTATCTTGAGATGGCTTCGCATGTTTTTGGATCATGTTCACACCTTCTACTAATACGCGCTCTTTCTTCGGAAATGCTTCTAATACAGTGCCTTCTTTACCGCGGTCTTTGCCGGATAACACTTTGACTTTATCACCTTTTTTTACATGCATGCTTTACGCACCTCCTTGATGAGGAAATTTCTTCTTATAAAACTTCTGGAGCTAGAGATACGATTTTCATGAATTGAGCCTCACGTAATTCACGTGCAACAGGTCCGAAGATACGAGTTCCTCTTGGACTTTTATCATCACGGATAATTACGGCAGCATTTTCATCAAAACGGATGTAAGAACCATCTTTACGACGAGCACCAGATTTAGAACGTACAATCACTGCCTTTACAACGTCGCCTTTCTTGACAACGCCCCCTGGTGTTGCTTGTTTGACCGTGCAAACAATAACATCACCAATGTTGGCAGTTTTGCGACCGGAACCGCCTAATACTTTAATGGTTAATACTTCACGAGCACCAGAGTTATCTGCAACCTTCAAACGAGTTTCTTGTTGAATCATAACACTGTGACCTCCCTTCGGATACCTTCCGAGCGAACTTTATTAAATAATTACCGCTTCTTCTACTACTTCTACTAAACGGAAACGTTTTGTAGCTGATAGCGGGCGAGTTTCCATGATTTTTACAACATCACCAGTTTTTGCAACATTGTTTTCATCATGTGTTTTAAATTTCTTAGAATACTTAACACGTTTTCCATAAAGCTTATGGAATTTGTAAGTTTCAACTAAAACTGTAATAGTTTTATCCATTTTGTCGGATACAACACGACCAGTATAAACTTTACGATCATTACGTTCAGACATTGAGGTTAACCTCCCCTCTGGAATCTTTAGTTATTTGCACTTAGTTCGCGCTCGCGAACAACGGTTTTAAGACGAGCAATTGATTTGCGTACTTCACGGATACGTGCAGTGTTTTCCAATTGACCAGTAGCTAATTGGAAACGTAAATTAAATAACTCTTCTTTCAACGTTTTAACATTTTTTTCAATTTCGGCAGTGGTTAAATCTCTGATTTCTTTAGCCTTCATTGCTTTCACCACCAATTTCTTCACGTTTTACGAATTTCGTTTTAATAGGTAATTTATGTGCTGCAAGCCGAAGTGCTTCACGAGCTACCTCTTCAGATACACCTGCAATTTCAAACATAATTTTACCAGGCTTTACTACTGCTACCCATCCTTCTGGAGCACCTTTACCGGATCCCATACGAACCTCTAAAGGCTTTGCAGTGTAAGGTTTGTCTGGAAAGATTTTGATCCAAACTTTACCGCCACGTTTCATGTAACGAGTCATTGCAATACGCGCTGCCTCGATTTGGCGGCTTGTAATCCAAGAAGCGTCAAGTGCTTGTAAACCATATTCTCCGAAAGAAACAGTTGTACCGCCTTTTGCTTGGCCTCTCATTTTACCACGATGTTGTCTACGATATTTAACACGTTTAGGCATTAACATAGTAATGAGCCCCCTCCCTTATTTATCGGTTTTTGTTGGAAGGACTTCTCCACGATAAATCCATACTTTAACACCTAATTTACCATACGTAGTATCAGCTTCTGCTGTACCATAGTCAATGTCAGCACGTAAAGTATGAAGTGGTACTGTTCCTTCACTGTAATGTTCTGCACGAGCGATGTCCGCACCGCCTAGACGTCCAGATACTTGTGTTTTGATTCCTTTAGCTCCAGCACGCATCGCACGTTGGATAGCTTGCTTTTGAGCACGACGGAATGAAATACGATTTTCTAATTGACGAGCAATATTATCAGCAACAAGTGCTGCATCAATATCTACTTTTTTGATTTCAACGATATTGATATGAACTCGTTTGCCAGTTAAGTTGTTTAAAGATTTACGTAAAGCTTCAACTTCGGATCCGCCTTTACCAATGACCATACCTGGTTTGCCAGTATGGATAGTAATGTTTACACGGTTTGCTGCACGTTCAATTTCAATAGAAGAAACAGCAGCCGTTTTAAGACGTCCTTCAAGATATTCTCTGATTTTAATATCTTCATGCAGTAAGTCTGCATAGTCTTTCCCAGCGTACCATTTAGACTCCCAGTCCTTAATGACACCTACGCGAAGACCTGTTGGATTAACTTTTTGACCCACTGACTATCCCTCCTTCTTTTCGTTTACCACAACTGTGATGTGGCTGGTACGTTTATTGATTCTGCTTGCACGTCCTTGTGCACGTGGACGGAAACGTTTCAAAGTAGCTCCTTCGTTCACATATGCTTCAGATACTACTAAATTGTCTGCATCCATTTCATAATTGTGCTCTGCGTTCGCAACAGCAGAATTTAATACTTTTTCTACGACTGGAGAAGCTCCGCGCTGAGTATGTTTTAAAATAGCGATTGCTTCGCCAACCTCTTTTCCTCGAATTAGATCTACAACTAAACGAACCTTACGAGGAGCAATACGAACTGATTTCGCAACGGCTTTAGCTTGCATGCCTGGTACCTCCTCTCATTTAACGTCTTGTTTTTTTATCGTCACCAGCGTGTCCTCTGTACGTACGAGTTGGTGCGAATTCACCTAATTTATGACCGACCATATCTTCCGTGATATATACTGGCACATGCTTACGTCCATCATATACTGCAACGGTATGACCAACGAATTGCGGGAAAATTGTTGAGCGACGAGACCAAGTTTTTATTACTTGCTTCTTGTCTTCTGTGTTCAATACTTCAATTTTCTTCATTAGATGGTCATCTGCAAAAGGTCCTTTTTTCAAACTGCGACCCATGGATAAGCCTCCTTCCAGGGATTAGAGACGGGTGCTTTAGCCCGCCCGTTTTTCCGTTTATTTTTTACGTCTACGAACGATATACTTATCAGATGGTTTATTACGTTTACGTGTTTTGTAACCAAGTGTTGGTTTGCCCCAAGGTGACATTGGTGATTTACGTCCGATTGGCGCGCGTCCTTCACCACCACCATGCGGGTGATCATTAGGGTTCATAACAGAACCGCGAACAGTTGGACGGATACCTTTCCAACGGGAACGACCAGCTTTACCTACACGGATGAGTTCATGTTCAATGTTACCGACTTGACCAATTGTAGCACGGCAAGTTGTTAATACTAAACGAACTTCTCCAGAAGCAAGGCGTACAAGTGTATATTTTTCTTCGCGTCCCAAGATTTGAGCTTCTGCACCAGCAGAACGAGCAATTTGGCCTCCGCGTCCCGGTTTTAATTCGATATTATGGATAACAGTACCTACTGGAATGCTTCCAAGCGGTAATGCGTTACCTACTTTAATATCTGCATTTTCACCAGATTCAATTACTTGCCCTACTTTAACATTTTTCGGAGCAAGGATATAACGTTTCTCCCCATCAGCATAATGGATTAATGCAATGTTTGCTGAACGGTTAGGATCGTATTCGATTGTAGCAACGCGTCCTGGCACACCATCTTTATCGCGTTTGAAGTCGATAATACGATATTGGCGCTTATGACCGCCGCCGTGATGACGAACCGTTAATTTCCCTTGATTGTTACGTCCACCACGTTTAGATAATGGAGCTAAAAGGGATTTCTCAGGGGTATTCGTAGTAATCTCTGCAAAGTCTGATCCAGACATATTACGTCTACCATTTGAGGTTGGTTTATACTTTTTAATCGCCATCGTTGTCCCTCCTTTTAGTTTGGAATATATTCATTCGTATGATTAAGCCTCAAAGAAATCTAAATCTTCGCTATCTGCCGATAACTGAACGATAGCTTTTTTACGGTCCGGACGATATCCACCGTAGCGGCCCATTCGCTTAAATTTACCTTTAAGGTTCATTGTGTTTACTTTTTCTACTTTCACACCAAAGATGGTTTCTACAGCATCTTTGATTTCTGTTTTGTTCGCTTTCACAGCTACTTCAAACGTGTATTTTTTCTCTGCCATTAAGTCAGCAGAATTCTCTGTAATGACAGGGCGTTTAATTACATCGCGCAAATCTTTCATTATGCGAGCACCTCCCCTGCTTTTTCAGCTGCATCTTTTGTGATGATCAGCTTGTCATGCGTAAGCAAGTCAAGTACATTTAATTCTTCTACAGTTAATACCTTTACGTTTTGCAAGTTGTTTGCAGAGCGGGCAACTGTTTCGTCTTTCTCAGAAAGAACAACAAGTGCTTTCTCTTCAACTTTCAATCCGTTTAAGATATTTACAATTTCTTTTGTTTTTGGAGCATCGATTGTGATTGCTTCTAAAACAAACAAGCTTTCTTCTTTTACTTTAGAAGATAATGCTGACTTTAACGCTAAGCGACGAACTTTCTTTGGTAATTTATAGCTATAGCTGCGTGGAGTAGGTCCGAAAACAGTTCCACCGCCAACCCATTGTGGTGAACGGATAGATCCTTGACGTGCACGGCCAGTTCCTTTTTGGCGCCATGGTTTGCGGCCTCCGCCACGAACTTCTGAACGATTTTTAACAGCATGTGTACCTTGACGTAAAGATGCACGTTGCATAACAACCGCTTCATGAAGTACATGTGTGTTTGGCTCGATACCAAAAACAGCGTCATTTAATTCGATTTCTCCAACATTACTTCCATCCTGTTTTAAAAGTGCTACTTTAGGCATGACATATCCTCCCTTCGTTTATGTGATTAGTTACCTTTTACTGCACTCGTAATTTTTACGTAAGATTTTTTTGCACCAGGAATATTTCCTTTGATCAGCAGTAAATTCTTTTCAGTATCTACACTGACAACTTCAAGGTTTTGAATTGTTTTTTGTTCAGAACCCATATGACCTGGCAATTTTTTACCTTTGAAAACACGCATTGCATCAATTGCAGCCATCGCACCTGGAGCTCTATGGAAATGAGAACCGTGTGTTTTTGGCCCGCGTTGTTGATTGTGACGTTTGATAGCACCTTGGAATCCTTTCCCTTTAGATGTTCCTGTCACATCGATTTTTTCACCGGCTTCAAAGATATCAACATTGATTTCTTGACCAACTTCATAGTTGTCAACCTCTGCGCCACGGATTTCACGAACGTAGCGCTTAGGGGCAGTGCCTGCTTTCTCAGCATGACCTTTCTCCGCTTTGTTTGTACGTGATTCCTTTTTATCAGCAAAACCGATTTGCAACGCTTCGTAACCATCATTTTCTAATGTTTTCTTTTGCAACACAACATTTGCCTCAGCTTGAACAACTGTTACTGGTACAAGTTCTCCATTTTCAGAGAAAAGCTGAGTCATGCCGATTTTACGACCTAAGATTCCTTTCGTCATCCGTTACACCTCCTGTATTTAAAACGAATTATAATTTGATTTCAATATCTACACCAGATGGAAGATCTAAACGCATCAGCGCATCAACCGTTTTTGGTGTAGGCTCAAGAATATCGATCAGACGCTTGTGCGTACGCATTTCGAACTGTTCACGAGCATCTTTGTACTTATGAACCGCACGCAACACTGTATAAACAGCTCTTTCAGTCGGCAATGGAATCGGACCAGACACTTTTGCTCCGGAACGTTTTGCAGTTTCCACAATTTTCACAGCAGACTGATCTAAAATGCGGTGATCGTATGCTTTTAAACGAATTCTGATTTTCTCTTTTGCCATCATTTTCCCTCCTTCTCGCCTATATTATTATAGACATTCTCCGCGAAAATTCCTTAACACACCGCCATGGCAAAGGGGCCGGGTGTGCCAACAACCTTCCGCATCATCGCATTAATTGGTCAACTACATTAGTATAACAAATATCTTTGACCTTAGCAAGCTTATACATAGCTATCTACAAGTTTGCACATTTTTATATTATACATAGCATCTAGTATGATTGCAAGCTTATTTTAAAAGTTTTTTTATTTCCTTATATAATCAGAAATTCTGCTTGTTCTTACGCTAAAAACTTTTAAATAAAACAAAGAATAAGCGGAATCGGCTGTTTTACCGTTCCGCTTCACAATGTTATATAATCTTTCTATTATAATAGTAGAAACCCGATCGCAATCGGAATAAAGGTAAACAGTAGAATCATGACACAAAAGCCCATAATATCCCGAATCTTCAACCCGGCAATGGCGAGTACAGGCAGGGCCCAAAATGGCTGTATCATATTTGTCCAGGCATCTCCCCAGGCAACTGCCATGGCTGTTTTTGCTGTATCGGCTCCAATTTCAAGCGCTGCTTGTATCATGATAGGGCCTTGGACAGCCCATTGTCCGCCGCCGGAAGGTACTAACGCATTAACCAAACCTGCGCTGAGAAAAGTGAAAATAGGCAGTGTATATTCGGTTGCGAAACTGACAAACCATAATGAAATCTTATCTGATAATCCAGATGCCACCATCATCCCCATTATTCCAGCGTAGAATGGAAACTGTATAATAATTCCGCCGGCGTTCTTCACACCTCTCCCTACCGTATCCAGAAACCGTCTTGGTGTTCTGTGAAGAAGGATTCCCAAGAAAAGAAAAATAAAATTGACGATATTGATATTTAGGTCAAATCCATTGGCAACGAAATGATACCCAATAAAAAGGAGTCCCATCATGCCAATCAGAAAAGACAAGGCCTGACTGTTCTCCAGCCTTTCTGCGGGTGTTACCGACTGAGGAACTTCCGCTTCCGTTTCCTCTCCGGATTCTTCCTTCCATAATGAAGGATCGATTTTACCTATAGGATCTGCTCCCTTTAATAAGTACCGATTAAAAAGCGGAAGTGTAATTAATAAGGTAATGACAATAAACAGATTAAATGAACTGAACAATGTCTCTGTTACAGGAATTATTCCAATAGCATCTTCAAAAAAATGCCCTGGTGTGGCAATGAGCAGCGGTACCGACCCGGAAAAACCGCCATGCCAGATGACCATACCGCTGTAGGCGCTGGCAATCAATATCCGATAGTCCACTGCAGGAACCCGCTTTGCCACATGAACAGCAAATAATGCTCCGACAACAAGTCCAAAGCCATAGTTTATTAAACAAGCAAGCAAAGCAACGAATGTTACCAGCATCACCGCTTGCCCCGGTGTTTTTGCCGCTCTGCTGAGTTTCGCTAAAAAACCTTTCACAACAGGTGTACTTGCTAAAATATACCCTGTCACAACCACCAGTGACATTTGCATTCCAAATTCAAGCAGGTCCCAAAAACCCTCTCCCCAATACGTTATCATTTCCATCGGGCCGCTGCTTGTTATAGTGACACCCAGTAAGTAAACCAAAATCGTTAAAATAATAGCAAATAAAAATGCATCTGGTAAATATCTCTGTACCACCCCGTCAAAGAATCTTGTTAAAACTTTCAATCGAGCTCCCCCCTTGTATGCTGCTATATTATCAACCGAAATGCTCTCCCAACAACATCACCGTTTCGGTTCTTTCTATAATATATTATGACATACCGTTTCTTTAGCACGACTTCTTATGAATAAAACTTCCAGCAGTCAAGTTTTCATTCTGCTCCTTTCACAGAATTCAAAGCGTATACGATCACGACCCAGCTGTTGGATTTGTGTTTTATCTATCCCTCTAGTAGATGCCCAAAGACGCTAAAATGATTGCGGCCGCTGTTGCTAAAACTGGAATAGCTACCGCTACTACAAAAATATCCTTATAGCTGTCTTTATGTGTCATCCCTGTAATGGTAAGCAACGTTAGCACTGCACCATTATGCGGCATCGCATCCAGTCCTCCCGAGGAAAGAGACGCAATTCGGTGGAATGCTTCCGGAGCAATACCTGTACTGAGTGCCAGCTCATAATATCTCTCCCCTAAAGCTTCCAAGGCGATACCCATCCCGCCTGAAGCAGAGCCTGTGGAGCCGGCTAAAACATTTACCGCAATGGCTTCAGAAATTAAGGGGTTTCCTTTCACTCCCATTAACAGCGCCGTCAACCGATCAAAGCCCGGCACTGCCTGAACAACCGTACCAAACCCAACAGCAGCGCTGGTATTTACAATGGCTGTAACAGAGCCTACTGCACCACTATTAATTGCTTTCACAAACCCTCTGAATTTCGTAATATTTAATAGAAGCAGCAGAATAATTCCGGACAATAAAGCAATCACAATATCCCATTGAAAAATATTCAACGTTACCACAACGGTGACTAACGGTAAGATAGATAATATAAAATGAGGCGCGTTCCCTTCTACCTGTACGATTTTATTATCTTTTGGCTCGGTATAGCCCTCCCCTTTTGCAGTCAGCTGCTTTTCTCTCCATCGCATGTAACCATAACCGCCAACAGCCATAATAACAGCTGCTGTTATCCCCATAACCGGAGCTGCCATCGCATTCGTATTAAAATACGGAACCGGAATTAAGTTTTGAATTTGAGGAGTCCCGGGAATAGCTGTCATCGTAAATGTAAAAGCCCCTAATGCGACAGTACCCGGAATCAGACGTCTGCTGATATTTGCCTCCCGGAATAATGTCAACGCTAATGGATAAACAGCAAACACGACAACGAATAAACTGACCCCTCCATAGGTTAAAACCGCACAGGAAACAAGCACCCCCAGTATAGCTCGTTTCGTGCCAATTACCTTTGTTAATGCAATAGCAACGGACTTCGCCATCCCTGTGTCTTCCATCAACTTGCCAAAAACTGCCCCCAGCATAAACACAGGAAACCATTGCTTAGCAAAATTAACAAACCCGCTCATATATGTGTCTGTATATGCCTCTAAAAGATCCAGACCTCCAGCGAGTGCCACTACTCCTGCTGCAATGGGCGCTACCCAAATAATAGACCACCCTAAATAAGCAAGAACCATCAGCACAACTAAGCCTAATATAATTCCAAACATGCATACCCCTCCATTTCTCTCTTTTTTGTCGCTATGCTAATTAGAAAGAACAAATCATTTTACCGCAAATTAAATTGCCCTCTCACAGCAGAGAAGAATCTATTCTTGATGTATCATTTCAGGTTAAACAGCCTCCAAAATCATCGCAATCCCCTGCCCTCCACCAATACATAAGGAGGCAATGCCATATTTCTTCCTGCTTCGTTTCAGCTCCTTCGTTAATGTGTAGAGCACCCTTGTTCCGCTGGCTCCAATCGGATGTCCCAAAGCGATAG
Source organism: Oceanobacillus oncorhynchi (assembly GCF_000821065.1). Taxonomy (GTDB): domain Bacteria; phylum Bacillota; class Bacilli; order Bacillales; family Amphibacillaceae; genus Oceanobacillus; species Oceanobacillus oncorhynchi. The sequence continues at coordinate 1,460,907 of NZ_CDGG01000001.1, read as the reverse complement.
CGCCCCCATTGACATTGACCTTTTCCCGATCCAAGCCAAGCACTTTTTCAACAGCTAAATACTGGGCAGCAAATGCCTCATTTACTTCTATTACATCTATATCATCCAAGGTAAGATCGGCTTTTTTTAAGGCCTGTTTTATCGCAGGCACCGGCCCAATCCCCATATATTCCGGTTCCACGCCCGCAACTCCCCATGACACGATTCTTGCCAGAGGCTTTACCTGATGCCGCTCTACGTAGTGCTCATCGGCTACAATAACTGCTCCAGCACCATCATTAATCCCGCTGGCATTCCCTCCTGTCACCGTTCCATCCTTCTTAAAAGCACCCTTGAGCCCCGCAAGCTTCTCCACCGTCGTACTCTCACGGATATGCTCATCCGTATTTACAACTGTTGTTCCTTTTCTGGACATTATCTCCACTGGAATGATTTCCTCCTCCAGCTTTCCTGCTTTCTGTGCTTTTGCAGCCCGCTGGTGACTCAAACAAGCATATACATCCTGTTCTTCACGGGAAATATGATATTTCTCAGCTAAATTCTCTGCAGTAACTCCCATCCCCGAACCAATATATTCATCGGTTAAAGCTGCCCAAAGCATGTCATCCACATGAGGTGTTTTTAATTTTGTCCCGAACCTGCTTCCCCTTAATGCATAGGGAGACTGACTCATATTTTCGACTCCTCCAGCCAGTGCCACACTCGCCTCGCCGAGTAAAATGGATTGCGCGGCCGAGACGACAGACTGCAGGCCGGAGCCGCATAAACGGTTGACCGTCAAAGCAGGACTCGCTAACGGTATGCCCGCCTGCAGCGCGACATGTCTGGAAAGATAGGGCGCATTCTTTTCGGAATGAATAACATTGCCCAAAACGCTCAGATCAATAACTTCGGCCGGTATTCCGCTGCGGCGAATTGCTTCCTTACTAACTGCTATACCTAATTCAGCAGGTCCGACATCCTTCAAACTTCCGCCGAAGGTGCCAAATGGTGTTCTTGCTCCTTCAATCAAATATACATTTGTCATTTTTATTCTCACCTCTTCTTTTTATTATTGAGCTGTATAGCCGCCATCTAATGCAATTGCCTGCCCCGTAATTCCCTTTGCTTTATCACTGGCTAAGAACATGACATAATCCGCAACCTCCTGAACATCTAAAAGCCGTTTCTGAGGCACTAATGGGTATAATACTTCTTCCAGTACTTTTTCAATTGGCACACCACGATTTTTTGCCAAATCCTCAAACTGTCCGCGCACCAGCGGCGTGTCGACATACCCAGGGCAAATCGCATTCACCGTAATCCCATCTGCAGCTCCTTCTAAAGCAGACACCTTGGTCAAACCGATCACCCCGTGCTTAGCACTGTTATAGGCTGCCTTACCTGCAAAACCAATCAGCCCATTAATCGAAGCCATATTAATAATCCGTCCAAATCCTTGCTTTTTCATCAGCGGGAAAATAAGCTTGGTTGCCATAAATGGAGCAACCAGCATAACCTTAGTCATAAACTCAAATTTTTCAGTTGGAAAATCTTCAATAGCAGATACATGCTGTAACCCTGCATTGTTAATTAAAACGTCGATTCTTCCATACTTTTCTTCTGTGTAATCCAAAGCCTGTTTAAGCTCTTCTTCACTGGTAACATCGCATTTCAGTCCGATACAGTCATGGCCCTTCTTCTTTAAATTCTCCGAAGCCTCCACCACTTTCTCTTCATTCACATCTGACAAAGCTACCTTTGCACCGTTTTTTGCAAACGCACGGCCAATTTCATACCCGATACCGCTTGCTGCACCTGTTATAAAAACTACTTTATTTTCTATCATATATAATCCCCCTCGCAATACTAACCCTTAATAAAGTTTCATTTTATATCCAATCATACCAGCATTCCGGCAAAGAGATTAATAAGCTCCCGGTTGCAAATGCTCACTAATTCGAAGCTCAGCTTCTGTTGACGCGATAATCTCTTCTGCCGTCCAGCCTTCTGCTACTTCGACAAGCATAAGACCATCTTCCTCCACATCAATCACCGCTCGATCGGTAATAATTCGATTGACGACCTGTTTGCCGGTTAAAGGCAAGCTGCATTTTTTTAAGATCTTTGGCTCGTTATGCTTATTAACATGGTCCATAATAACAACGATTTTTTTTGCTCCATGGACAATATCCATTGCTCCCCCCATACCTTTGATCATTTTTCCCGGAATCATCCAGTTTGCCAAATCCCCGGTTTCAGAAACTTCCATCCCTCCCAGGATAGCAAGATTTAAATGTTCCCCCCGTATCATTGCAAATGACTCTGCATTACTAAAATAGGATGCACCGATTTGAGCTGTAACCGTCTCCTTCCCGGCATTAATCAAATCCGGATCAACCTCCGTTTTTAAAGGAGACTTTCCTATCCCGAGCAGCCCATTTTCTGATTGAAGGACAACCTGTTTCCCTTCCTGAATGTAGTTAGCAACCATGGTAGGCATTCCAATCCCTAAGTTAACGTAGTAACCGCTTTCGATTTCTTTTTCAGCCCTCCTGGCAATTCTTTCTCTGACAGAAGCTTTATCTAATTGTTTTACCATAACCTTCATCCTCCTTGATCTCGATTACATTTCCTGCCGTAATGTCAGACGTTCAATTCTTTTCTCCTGTTTCCCTTCAATCATTCCCTGAACATAGATTCCCGGCGTATGGACATGATCTGGATCGATAGAACCTGTTTCAACCAGCTGCTCTACCTCTGCAATGGTTATTTTTCCTGCAGCAGCCATCATCGGATTAAAATTTCTCGCTGTCTTGTTGTAAACTAAATTTCCGGCATCATCTCCGACAGCGGCTCTGATTAAGCTGAAATCTGCCTTTAATGCAGTCTGCAGCAAATACTCTTTTCGATCAAAAACACGCACTTCTCCATTTTCTGCAACAGGGGTTCCGACTCCAGCCGGTGTATAAAACGCAGGAATACCTGCCCCCCCTGCCCGAATCCGCTCTGCCAGCGTGCCCTGAGGTGTTAATTCTACCTCTAATTCTCCCGCCAGCACCTGCCGCTCAAACTTTTTATTTTCTCCAACATAGGAACCAATCATTTTATCTATTTGCTTATTTTTTAAAAGTAATCCCAGTCCCCAATCATCTACTCCGCAATTATTCGATATAACTGTAAGGTGTTTAACTCCTGAGTCCACCAATGCCAAAATAAGATTCTCGGGAATACCGACCAGCCCAAACCCTCCTACCATAATCGTGGAACCATCCTGAATATTTTTTACAGCGTCTTCAAAAGATGTATAAATTGTTTTCATTTGCATCTCCCCCCTCCACAGTACAGTAGCAAAAAACATGCCAAAAATGATTAAACTGAAGAATAAAGGATAGACAACAAAGTAAGCCGATAAACAGAAGGCCCGTATTCCAGATTTATGGAATACAGGCCTTCCGCTAACATTTATGTATTTGTAAGCACTTACACAGAAAGAGTTTTAAATTTTCCGGATTCACGGAATTTATTCCACGTTTCTGGAATCTATAAGTCATATTTTTTTATTTTCTCATAAAAACTCGACTTGCCGATTCCAAGTAAATCAGCAGCTTTTATCTTATCTCCATTTGATTTGTGGATAGCATGTAGCAAAGCTTGTTTTTCTGCTCTGCTCAAAATTTCTTTCAACCCCATCCCGTCTTCCGTTATATAGAGGCTTTGCTGCATATGATCAGGCAGGTCTTCCAATTCAATCATTTCTGTATTGGTCAGATGTACTGCAGATTCAATCACATTTTCCAGTTCGCGGACATTCCCCGGCCAATCATAGTGCATAAAGAAATGCATTACCGCATCACTGAAGCTGACCACTCGTTTGCCTGTACGCTGTGTGATTTTCCTCAGCAAAAACTTTGCCGTTACCCGAATATCTTCCGCTCTTTCCTTTAAAGGAGGAATTTTAATGGAAATTACATTAATCCGGTAATAAAGATCCTCCCGAAAACGATTCTCCTTTATCAGCTCTTCAATTGACTGATTTGTTGCAGAAATAATTCGGACATCAATTTTCTGTGTTTTTTCCGTTCCAACTGCTTCAATCTCTCCTTCTTGCAGCGCACGAAGAATTTTAACCTGTGCCGTTAATGGCATATCTCCAATCTCATCCAAAAACAGTGTCCCGCCATCAGCCAGTTGAAATTTACCCTTTTTTCCTTCTTTTTTAGCTCCGGTAAATGCGCCGCCTTCATAACCAAATAATTCGGACTCCAGTAAATCTACTGGAATGGCTGCACAGTTCACTTTTATAAATGGCTTAGCACTGCGTTCACTTAAATGATGAATACTATGGGCAAATAGCTCCTTTCCCGTGCCGCTGCCTCCCTCTAATAATATCGAGGCATCTCCTGATGAAACCTTTTTAATCTTTTCTTTAATGTCATTTATCTGGATAGAGCTGCCGACAATATCATTTAATGAATAGGTGGCCCCTTTTGGATTACGTAATTTTTTCTGATAGTTTTCAATTTCTAATAACAACGCTTTCACATGGGAGTTCATTTTCTTCCATTCTTCGGTGTCTTTGTATAGCACGGTTCCGACAGCTCCAACTAGCTCCCCTTCAGCAAATAGCGGGATGCGATTTGCAATCATATGGTTCCCTTTTATATATTGCAGATCTGCAATTTCTTCTGTTCCCGTCTCTGCGACAATATGCATCCTGGTATTTTCAATAACATCGGTGACATGCTTACCCAGCACATCATCTAATGTCACCTCAATGAAATCACAGTAATTTTTATTTAAATAAGTAACCAATCCCTCTCGATTGACTACAACAAAACAAAAATTAGTTTTTTCAAATACAGCTTCAATAATCTCTTCTCTGTACTTATTATTAAAAAGCATCTTCTCTCTCCCATCACAAAAATCCTGATTGCATATCCAATTTACTAACACGTATTTTCATTTACTGCTCTTTTATCATAACAAATTCATATCTATTGGAGGAGTTGTTTTTTATCTAACTTTTTATATCGTATGGCAGTTCCACCACAGTCTTATTCCTTCATTACATATCGCTATCTTAACAAGCATCACGAAATAAAAACTAAAAATAATAATCAATAATAAATGAAATATATTGATATAAAATGAAAACTGTATTACTATTAATTTAATACTCATTTTGTTATATCACTTTAAAAGCGCCTTCTGAATGATGTATTTCATGATCGTTATTTCGTTTTACAAATAAAAATTCTAAAGGAGTTGGCAGTTATGAATCAGTTCATTCAAGAATTTCTGCATGTTACCGAGTCCGCAGCACTTGCAACATATCCTTGGATTGGCACGGGAAATAAAATAGAAGCTGATCAGGCAGCTACAGATTCGATGCGTACCCAGCTAAATAAAATCCATATGGACGGGGAAATCGTTATCGGGGAAGGAGAAATCGATGAAGCGCCTATGCTGTTTATCGGTGAAAAGGTGGGCACCGGACACGGAAAAGGCATTGACTTGGCTGTTGATCCAATTGATGGGACTACTTCTACTTCTAAAGGAAAAAATAATGCGATTGCCGTCATTGCCATTGCAAAGAAAGGTACACTGCTTCATGCGCCTGATATGTATATGGAGAAGATTGTAACTGGTCCGGAAGCAGCCGGCAAAATTAATATTGATTTTCCTCTGGAGAAAAACTTGCGTATCATTGCAGAGGCCAAAGGAAAGAAGCTGGAAGAATTAAAAATAATTACACAGGATAGAGAAAGACACAATCACTGGGTAGAAGAAGCACGTGCTTTAGGTGTTCGAACAGAATTGTTTGAAGAGGGAGATATTATCCCTGCCATTTCAACATGTATACATCGCCAAGGTAACGCTGACTTATTTATTGGTATCGGCGGTGCACCAGAAGGAGTTCTGGCAGCTGTCGGAGTAAAAAGCTTAGGCGGAGAAATGCAGGCAAGGTTGCTTCCTAATACAGATGAGCAATGGAATCGTTGCGTATCTATGGGACTTGCCCGCCCAAATGAAGCACTTTCTCACCATGGACTGGTCAACACAGATGAATGCGCTTTTATAGCTACAAGTATAACCAGTAATATGCTCTCACAAGGAATTGAAAATAATCAAGATGTCTTTATAACACATTCTATCGTTTTAAATGGATTAGATAAATGCTTTCGCCATATTGCAACGGAACACCCTAAAGTTACTGTATAATATAAAAAAGAACCTTCGATAATCAGCTGATAATTTATCGAAGGTTCTTTTTTATTAGGAATAGAAAGACAACGTCGTCACGCTGCCTTCCTATATGAAAAGCATTTATTATTTTTCGATAGTAGATACAACGCCAGATCCAACTGTACGTCCACCTTCACGGATAGAGAAACGAGTTCCGTCTTCAATCGCGATTGGTGCAATAAGTTCTACTGACATTTCGATGTTATCTCCAGGCATTACCATTTCAGTTCCTTCTGGAAGCGTGATTACTCCAGTTACATCCGTTGTACGGAAGTAGAACTGTGGACGGTAGTTAGAGAAAAATGGAGTATGACGTCCACCTTCATCTTTTGATAATACATAAACTTCTGCTTTGAAGTTTGTATGTGGAGTGATTGAACCAGGCTTAGCTAGTACTTGTCCACGGTTGATATCTTCACGGGAAACACCACGAAGTAGTGCACCAATGTTATCACCAGCTTCAGCATAGTCAAGAAGCTTACGGAACATTTCTACTCCAGTTACAGTAGTTTTAGAAGATTCTTCGTTGATACCGATGATTTCTACTTCGTCTCCAACGCGAACTTCTCCACGCTCAACACGGCCTGTAGCAACAGTACCACGACCAGTGATAGAGAATACGTCCTCAACTGGCATCATGAATGGTTTATCTGTATCACGTTCTGGAGTTGGAACATATTCGTCCACTGCAGCCATTAATTCAACGATTTTTTCTTCATACTCTTCATCGCCTTCAAGTGCTTTAAGAGCAGAACCTGCGATAACTGGTACATCATCACCAGGGAAATCATATTCAGATAATAAATCACGAACTTCCATTTCTACTAATTCAAGTAGCTCTTCATCGTCTACCATATCTGTTTTGTTAAGGAATACTACGATAGAAGGTACCCCAACGTTACGAGATAATAGGATATGCTCACGAGTTTGTGGCATTGGGCCATCTGCAGCAGATACTACAAGGATAGCTCCGTCCATTTGTGCAGCACCAGTGATCATGTTTTTAACATAGTCAGCGTGACCTGGGCAGTCAACGTGTGCATAGTGACGAGTTTCAGTTTCGTACTCTACGTGAGAAGTTGCGATTGTAATTCCGCGTTCTTTCTCTTCTGGAGCACCATCAATTTGGTCATAAGCCATTGCAGTGCCATCACCATTTCTTTTTGCCATTACTGTAGTGATTGCAGCAGTTAAAGTTGTTTTACCATGGTCAACGTGACCAATTGTTCCAATGTTTACGTGACTTTTCGAGCGGTCGAATTTTTCTTTAGCCATTTATAGTTCCTCCTTTAAATATATAGCAATTTTTTATATGCCAGGAAATCGTTAAAAATTTCCCAGCCTTTATTAAATGTTATACGTCAGATTGAAGAAAAAATCAATTATTGACCTGCATTTTTCTTGATAATTTCTTCTGTAATGCTTTTAGGTGTTTCTTCATAGTGGTCAAAGTGCATCGTGTACACTCCACGACCTTGTGTGTTTGAACGTAATGCAGTTGCATAACCAAACATTTCAGCAAGCGGTACGAACGCTTTAACTACTTGAGCAGTTCCGCGTGCTTCCATACCTTCTACACGTCCACGACGAGATGTTACATCACCCATGATGTCTCCCATGTATTCTTCTGGAACAACAATTTCTACTCTCATCATTGGTTCAAGCAGAACTGGGTTACATTTGTTTTTAGCAGCTTTAAGTGCCATAGAAGCAGCTACTTTAAACGCCATTTCGTTGGAATCGACATCATGATAGCTTCCATCATATAATGTAGCTTTTACGTCGATTAATGGATATCCGGCAAGGACACCATTTTCCATGGATTCTTCGATACCTTGTTGAACAGCCGGAATGTATTCACGAGGAACAACACCACCAACGATATTGTTAACAAATTCGAATCCAGCGCCTTCTTCGTTTGGCTCAAATTTAACCCAAACGTGACCGAACTGTCCACGTCCACCAGACTGACGTACGAATTTACCTTCTACTTCAGCAGCAGCACGGAAAGTTTCTCTGTAAGAAACTTGTGGAGCACCAACTTGTGCACCAACTTTAAATTCACGTTTTAAACGATCAACGATGATATCTAAGTGAAGCTCACCCATACCAGAGATAATTGTTTGTCCAGTTTCTACGTTTGTTTCTGTACGGAAGGTTGGATCCTCTTCTGCAAGTTTAGCAAGAGCAATCGCCATTTTATCTTGGTCTGCTTTTGTTTCTGGTTCAATCGCAACCGAGATAACCGGCTCAGGGAATTCCATGGACTCAAGAATAACAAGATCCTTTTCATCGCATAGTGTATCACCTGTTGAAGTATCCTTCAAGCCTACCGCAGCAGCGATTTCGCCAGCATATGCAACCGAAATCTCTTCACGGGAGTTTGCGTGCATTTGCAGGATACGTCCAATACGCTCACGCTTATCTTTTACAGAGTTCTTCACATAAGAACCTGATTTAAGTGTACCGGAGTACACACGGAAGAATGTTAATCTACCAACATAAGGGTCAGTCATTACTTTAAATGCCAATGCAGAGAATGGACCTTCATCAGATGATGGACGAGTTACTTTTTCTTCTGTTCCAGGAACAATACCTTCGATTGGAGGTACGTCTGTTGGAGCAGGGAGATAATCGATAACCGCATCCAGCATTAACTGAACACCTTTGTTTTTAAATGCAGAACCGCAAAGTACCGGATAGAAATCAACATTCAAAGTAGCTTGACGAATTGCGTTTACAAGCTCCTCTTCAGAGATTTCTTCTCCTTCAAGATACTTCATCATAAGCTCTTCATCCGTTTCGGCTACGCCTTCAATCAGGTTAGCACGTAACTCTTCCGCTTGGTCTTTTAATTCATCAGGAATTTCAGTTGTTTCCGATTTTTGCCCTAAATCATCTAAATAGATGTGAGCTTCCATCTTAATCAAGTCGATAATTCCGTTAAATTCATCTTCAGCACCAATTGGCATTTGAATTGGATGTGCGTTTGCACCAAGGCGTTCTTTTAATGTATTTGTTGAATACAAGAAATCAGCGCCTGTTTTATCCATTTTGTTAATAAACACAATACGAGGAACACCGTATGTTGTCGCTTGACGCCATACTGTCTCCGTTTGTGGCTCTACACCTGATTGTGCATCAAGTACAGTTACCGCACCATCAAGTACACGAAGGGAACGCTCAACTTCAACAGTGAAGTCCACGTGTCCAGGTGTATCGATAATGTTTATACGATGGTCATTCCAAGCAGCAGTTGTTGCAGCGGAAGTAATCGTGATTCCACGCTCCTGCTCTTGTTCCATCCAGTCCATTTGTGAAGCACCCTCGTGGGTTTCACCAATTTTATGAATACGTCCTGTATAGAAAAGAATACGCTCAGTAGTTGTTGTCTTTCCCGCATCAATGTGCGCCATAATACCGATATTACGTGTCTTTTCCAAGGAGAACTCTCTAGCCATGTATTCTTCTCCTTCCTATAAAAAGCTTTTGTTAGATTTATATTACCAACGGTAGTGAGCGAATGCTTTGTTCGCTTCTGCCATTTTATGCATATCTTCTCTTCTCTTAACAGCAGCTCCTGTGTTATTAGAAGCATCAAGAATTTCATTAGCAAGACGTTCTTCCATTGTTTTTTCTCCGCGCAGACGGGAGTAGTTAACAATATAACGTAATCCTAACGCTTGACGACGTTCTGGACGAACCTCCACTGGCACTTGATAGTTTGAACCACCAACACGGCGGGCACGTACTTCAAGTACTGGCATAACATTTTTCATTGCCTGCTCAAAAACTTCCATTGCGTTTTGGCCGCTTCTTTCAGCAACTAATTCAAACGCATTATAAAGGATTTTTTGTGCTTTACCACGCTTACCATCAATCATAATTTGATTAATGAGACGTGTAACTAATTTTGAGTTATAAAGCGGATCTGGTAATACATCACGCTTTGGTACTGGACCTTTACGAGGCATTGTACATCCTCCTTTCCTTCATATGAGTAATTTTATTTATTTTTTCTGTTTCGGTTTTTTCGTTCCGTATTTTGAACGACCTTGCATACGGCCTTCTACTCCAGCAGTATCAAGTGCACCACGTACGATGTGATAACGTACCCCAGGTAAGTCTTTTACACGACCGCCGCGGATAAGAACAACACTATGCTCCTGCAGATTGTGACCAATTCCAGGAATGTATGCAGTTACCTCCATGTTGTTAGACAAACGTACACGCGCATATTTACGAAGTGCAGAGTTTGGTTTCTTAGGAGTCAGTGTACCTACACGAGTACATACACCACGCTTTTGCGGAGCGTTCTCATCAGTCATTTTCTTTTTAAAGCTGTTATAACCTTTATTAAGTGCTGGTGAGTCAGATTTCTTTGACTTTGACACACGGCCTTTACGCACTAACTGATTAATTGTTGGCATTGCATTTTCCTCCTCTCAATTTCAATTTAGTAATCAAACAACAACCTTTTGTAATACCACACATCCAGGTGGTTCATTTTTAGTGATAAAAAAATCTCTCACAAATCAATGCGAAAAATGATTTACCTTATACTCAGATTGCTTTTTGTTATTATTATTTAGCATAAACCGAAGTTCCGATTAGGCTCTGCTCTGATAATTACTTTTGCAAGCATAATCAGAAGCACCTTGAATATAGTACCACCCTCAATATTGTTTGTCAATATATTCATGGTATTTTTTTAGACTGCTTTCAAAAATAGCGCACTTATTTATTATCAGGAGGGAGAGGCTCCCTCCTGATTACATATTATACTCTTTGTGTGCTTTCTTCGTCTGCGACTTCTTCATCTGATTCCGGCGCATCAAGCTCTGCTTCTAACGTACGGTATTGAGGCATCCCTGTACCAGCTGGAACAAGTTTACCAATGATAACATTCTCTTTTAAGCCGAGAAGTTCATCGCGTTTTCCTTTAATCGCAGCATCTGTCAAGACACGAGTCGTTTCTTGGAAGGATGCAGCTGATAAGAAGGAATCTGTTTCAAGCGATGCTTTGGTAATACCAAGTAATACCGGGCGGCCTGTTGCAGGCTCTGTACCTTCTTTAAATACCTTATGATTTGCATCTCGGAATTGGTGCAGTTCAAGCAGGGAACCTGGCAATACTTCTGTATCTCCAGAAGATACAACACGGATTTTACGAAGCATCTGGCGAACCATTACCTCAACGTGTTTGTCTCCAATTTCTACCCCTTGCATACGATATACACGCTGTACTTCTTTCAGCAAGTAGTCTTGAACACCTTCTACACCTTTCACTCGAAGAAGTTCTTTTGGATCAACGGAACCTTCTGTAAGCTCTTGCCCGGCTTCCACTTGATCTCCTTCTTGAACTTTCATACGGGCGTTGTAAGGAACGGCATAGCTGCGCTGTTCTACATTCCCTTGGATAACAATTTCTTGTTTATCCTTCACTTCCTTCATTTCCAGAACGGTACCGGCAACTTCTGTAATGACTGCCTGCCCTTTTGGATTACGGGCTTCAAACAGCTCTTGGATACGCGGTAAACCTTGCGTAATATCGTCTCCGGCAACCCCGCCTGTATGGAAGGTACGCATTGTCAGCTGTGTACCAGGCTCACCGATAGATTGAGCTGCGATAATTCCAACCGCTTCGCCAACCTCTACATCGGAGCCTGTAGCTAAGTTACGGCCATAACATTTCTGACATACGCCATGTTTTGTGTTACAAGTGAAGGCAGTACGAATAATGACTTCCTCGATACCGGCTTCCACAATAGCTTTTGCCTGGTCTTCGTGAATAAGTTCATTTTTCTCGACAATGACTTCTCCTGTTTCCGGATGTGCCACATTTTCGAATGCTGTTCTGCCAATCAAACGATCTAGAAGCGGTTCAATCACTTCTGAGCCGTCTACGAGTGCAGCAACTTTCAAGCCGCGATCCGTTCCGCAATCTTCCTCACGAATAATAACATCCTGTGCCACATCTACAAGGCGGCGGGTCAAGTAACCTGAATCGGCTGTTTTCAGTGCTGTATCGGCAAGACCTTTACGAGCCCCGTGTGTGGAAATAAAGTATTCCATTACTGTTAGTCCTTCACGGAAACTTGATTTGATTGGGATCTCAATGATTTTACCAGATGGGTCGGCCATCAATCCACGCATACCAGCAAGCTGGGTGAAGTTTGATGCATTACCACGGGCACCGGAATCACTCATCATATAAATCGGATTTCGGTTGCTCAATGAGCCCATCAAGCGATCCTGAATAACATCTTTCGCTTCTGACCAGATGGCAATGACACGGTCATACCGCTCTTCTTCTGTAATCAGACCACGACGGAATTGTTTTAACACTTTATCTACTTTCGATTGTGCTTCATCTAAGATACCCTGTTTTTCAGCAAGTACAACGATATCTGAGATACCAACTGTCATACCGGCTTTGGTAGAGTAGCTGAAGCCTAAATCTTTCATACGGTCAAGCATTTTAGAGGTTTCTGTGATTTTGAATCGTTTGAATACCTCCGCAATAATATCACCTAAGAAGCCTTTCTTAAATGGCTTAACCTCTTCACGGTTTTTAATTTCCTCTTTAATGTCTGTACCAGGATCAATAAAATAATTTTCTGGTGTTTTTTCTTCTAAATTCCCTTTTGTAGGTTCGTTCATGTAAGGGAAAGAATCCGGAAGAATTTCATTAAAGATCAGCTTACCAACTGTAGTTAACAATAGCTGGCTATTTTGTTTCTCTGTAAATGTTTTATTATTTAAGCTGGATGCTTGCACTGCAATACGTGTATGCAGATGAGCATACCCAGTTTGATAAGCAATTAATGCTTCGTTCGTATCTTTGAAGTAGGAACCTTCTCCAACAGCACCTTCACGCTCTAAGGTAAGGTAGTAGTTTCCAAGTACCATATCCTGTGATGGTGTAACAACTGGTTTCCCGTCTTTCGGGTTAAGAATGTTTTGTGCTGCCAGCATTAAGATTCTTGCTTCTGCCTGTGCTTCTGCTCCAAGCGGAACGTGTACAGCCATTTGGTCTCCGTCAAAGTCAGCGTTATATGCGGTACATACAAGCGGATGCAAACGGATGGCACGGCCATCGACCAATGTAGGTTCGAATGCCTGAATACCTAATCTGTGAAGCGTTGGTGCACGGTTAAGCAGTACCGGGTGTTCTTTAATAACATCCTCCAGAACATCCCATACATCAGGGTGCACTCTTTCAATTTTTCGCTTCGCTGATTTAATGTTGTGAGCAAGGCCTCTGGATACGAGTTCTTTCATAATGAATGGTTTGAATAGCTCTAACGCCATCTCTCTTGGCAGACCACACTGGTACATTTTCAAATGCGGTCCAACAACGATAACGGAACGTCCGGAATAGTCAACACGTTTACCTAACAGGTTTTGACGGAAACGCCCCTGCTTCCCTTTCAGCATATGAGAAAGAGATTTTAACGGACGGTTACCTGGTCCTGTTACTGGACGGCCGCGACGGCCATTATCGATCAAAGCATCGACAGCTTCCTGAAGCATCCGTTTTTCGTTCTGAACGATAATGCTTGGAGCACCTAAATCGAGCAGACGTTTTAAACGGTTGTTACGGTTGATAACACGACGGTAAAGGTCATTTAAATCTGAAGTAGCGAAACGTCCGCCGTCTAATTGAACCATTGGACGAATTTCTGGAGGGATAACCGGAAGAACATCTAAAATCATCCAGCTTGCTTCGTTTCCAGAATTACGGAATGCTTCCATTACTTCCAAGCGTTTGATTGCACGAGTACGACGCTGACCATGAGCTGATTTCAACTCTTCACGCAGTGCATCCACTTCTTTTTCTAAATCAAGGTCTTGCAATAATTTGCGGATAGCTTCTGCTCCCATTTGAGCTTTAAAGTTATTGCCATATTTATCATAATAAGAGCGAAACTCTTTTTCAGAAAGCAATTGCTTTTTCTCAAGCGGCGTGCTTCCCGGATCTGTTACGATATATGCAGCAAAATAGATAACTTCCTCTAATGCACGGGGAGACATATCCAATACTAATCCCATACGGCTTGGGATACCTTTGAAGTACCAAATGTGTGATACCGGTGCAGCAAGTTCAATATGTCCCATACGTTCACGGCGCACTTTCGCTTTGGTTACTTCTACGCCACAGCGGTCACAGACAACACCTTTGTAACGAACGCGTTTATATTTACCACAGTGACATTCCCAATCCTTCTGCGGGCCAAAGATACGCTCACAGAATAAACCGTCTTTTTCTGGTTTTAACGTACGATAGTTAATTGTTTCTGGTTTTTTCACTTCACCGTAAGACCAAGAACGAATCTTTTCTGGTGAAGCAAGCCCTATTTTCATGTACTCAAAATTATTTACATCCAACAAGGGGCAATCCTCCCTTTTACAAGTTAAGAAAGTTTGAGAAAACCTGGCTTATCGTCATGTCTCGGCGAAAGTCGGGGATTTTCTTAAATCAGGTTTCGTTTTTATAGAAAGCGCAGAATGGTTCTAAGGAAAAGGAAATTCTACGTAACCCGCGTCTGCGGGCAACGTAGAAGTCACCCTAACACATGAAAAGTGAACCATTACTGCACAAATTTTTATTGATTAAGCGGTTCTTCCACTTCAATGTTAAGCTTCGTGGATGTTTGACCTTCCTCATCTTCCAGTTCACGCATATCAATCTCATCTTCGTTACTAGAAAGCATCTTCACGTCCATACCAAGACTTTGAAGCTCTTTGATGAGTACTTTAAATGACTCAGGAACACCCGGTTCTGGCGCATTATCCCCTTTTACGATTGCTTCATATGTCTTCACGCGTCCAACGGTATCATCTGATTTAACCGTTAAGATTTCTTGAAGTGTGTATGCAGCACCGTAAGCTTCTAATGCCCAAACCTCCATCTCACCAAAACGCTGTCCGCCGAATTGTGCTTTACCGCCAAGCGGCTGCTGCGTTACGAGAGAGTAAGGTCCAGTTGAACGAGCGTGCAGCTTATCATCAACCATGTGTGCAAGTTTAATCATATACATGACACCTACAGATATACGGTTGTCAAAAGCTTCTCCTGTACGTCCATCATAAAGAACGGTTTTTGCGTCCCTCGGCATACCGGCTTCTTCAAGTGTTTCCCAAACATCCTCTTCTGTCGCTCCGTCGAATACCGGACTTGCTACATGCAGTCCGAGCTGTCTTGCAGCCATTCCTAAATGAAGCTCAAACACCTGTCCGATATTCATACGTGATGGTACCCCTAATGGGTTCAACATAATGTCGATTGGTGTACCGTCCGGCAAGAATGGCATATCCTCTTCCGGTAAGATTTTGGAGATAACCCCTTTGTTACCGTGACGTCCTGCCATTTTATCGCCTTCATGAATTTTACGTTTTTGAACAATATATACACGAACCAGCTGATTCACACCTGGTGGTAACTCATCGCCATCTTCACGATTAAAGATTTTTACATCTAAGACGATGCCGTCACCGCCATGAGGAACACGCAGGGAAGTATCTCTTACTTCACGCGCCTTCTCACCGAAAATCGCATGTAATAAGCGTTCTTCTGCGGAAAGCTCTGTCATTCCTTTCGGTGTTACTTTCCCTACAAGAATATCACTGTCTGTTACTTCTGCACCGACACGGATAATTCCTTGTTCATCAAGGTTTTTAAGGGCATCTTCCCCAACGTTAGGAATATCTCTTGTGATTTCTTCAGGTCCCAGCTTCGTATCGCGGGATTCTGATTCAAATTCTTCAATGTGAATAGAAGTATATACATCATCTTTTACAAGACGTTCGCTCATAATGATAGCATCCTCGTAGTTATAACCTTCCCAAGTCATAAAACCTACAAGAACGTTTTGACCTAATGCTAATTCGCCGTCTTCCATAGAAGGACCATCTGCAAGAACTTCTCCTTTTGTCACACGTTCTCCTTCTGCAACAATCGGACGCTGGTTATAGCAAGTTCCCTGGTTAGAACGTTTGTATTTCTGTAAACCATAACGATCTAAGTCACCTTCTACTTCTTTGCCATCTACTTCTGAAATGCGGCGCACCATAACGGTTTTTGCTTCCACACGCTCGACAATTCCATCATGACGGCAGATAACAGCAGCACCAGAGTCTTTCCCGTTGACGTATTCCATACCAGTTCCAACAATCGGCGCCTTTGGATTCATCAAAGGAACAGCCTGACGTTGCATGTTTGCTCCCATTAGTGCACGGTTGGAGTCATCATTTTCCAAGAATGGAATACATGCAGTCGCTGCGGATACAACCTGTTTTGGTGATACGTCCATATAATCAATTCGATCGCGTGACACAATAATGTTATCTTCACGGAAACGAGCGATAACTTCATCATTCACAAAGAAGTTATCATCATCTAATTGGGAGTTAGCCTGTGCAACAATATAATTATCTTGTTCATCCGCTGTCAGATAATCAATCGTATCTGTTACTTTTCCAGTCTCCGGGTCAACACGGCGATATGGTGATTCAATAAAACCAAACTTATTCACTCGCGCATAGCTGGACAGCGAGTTAATAAGACCGATGTTCGGCCCCTCCGGCGTCTCAATCGGACACATACGGCCATAGTGAGAATAGTGAACGTCTCGTACTTCGAATCCGGCACGTTCACGTGTCAAACCACCTGGTCCAAGAGCTGACAGACGACGCTTATGCGTTAACTCGCCCAACGGATTGGTCTGGTCCATAAACTGTGATAGCTGTGAGCTTCCAAAGAATTCTTTAATGGATGCAATAACCGGACGAATATTGATCAATTGCTGTGGTGTTACGCTGGAAGTGTCCTGGATAGACATTCTTTCACGCACAACACGCTCCATACGGGATAATCCGATACGGAATTGATTTTGAAGTAATTCGCCGACCGAACGCAGACGGCGGTTCCCCAAGTGATCAATATCATCTGTGTCCCCTACTTGATGAAGCAGATTAAAGAAATAACTGATAGAAGCTAAAATATCAGCTGGTGTGATATTTTTAATTTCTTTTGTTACTTCCCCATTTCCGATAACAGTTAGTTCACGTTCTCCGTTCGGATCAGTTGGATCAAGAATTTTCACAGATTGTACTGTGATTTCTTCTTCCAGCACACCGTCATGCGGAGTGATCGCTTTGTCTCCGAAACGATCTTCTTTTCGCTCAAGATATGGAAGAATCTTATCTAATAATTTTCTTTCCAAACGGTCGCCTTTATTCGCAATGACTTCTCCAGTTTCAGAATCAACAACAGGCTCTGCAAGCACTTGGTTGAACAAGCGATTCTTGATATGGAGTTTTTTATTCATTTTATAACGTCCCACATGCGCTAAATCATAGCGTTTCGGGTCAAAGAAGCGAGATACTAATAGACTCTTCGCATTATCTACTGTCGGCGGTTCGCCAGGACGAAGACGTTCGTAGATTTCTAAAAGAGCTTTCTCTGCATTCTCTGTGTTATCTTTTTCTAGCGTATTTCGTAAATATTCATTTTCGCCTAACAAATCAACAATCTCTTGATCTGTACCAAATCCTAAAGCTCTTAACAGAACGGTAATTGGTAATTTACGAGTACGATCGATACGGACATAAGCAACATCTTTTGCATCTGTTTCAAACTCTAACCATGCTCCACGGTTTGGAATAACCGTTGTTGCAATGCCGCGTTTCCCATTCTTGTCGATTTTTTCGTTGTAATAAACACTCGGCGAACGCACAAGCTGTGATACAATAACACGCTCTGCACCATTGATAATAAATGTTCCTGTGTCTGTCATTAATGGGAAATCACCCATAAATACTTCCTGTTCCTTTACTTCTCCGGTTTCATTATTGATTAAACGAACCTTCACGCGAAGGGGAGCATTGTATGTCACGTCTCTTTCTTTTGCTTCGTCTACAGGATATTTCGGATCACCCAAACTATAATCCACAAACTCAAGTGATAGATTTCCTGTAAAGTCTTCAATCGGAGAGATATCCTGGAACATCTCCCTTAAACCTTCTTCTAAGAACCATTCATAAGAAGCGGTTTGAATTTCGATTAGGTTAGGTAATTCTAACACTTCATTAATACGTGCATAGCTCCTGCGTTGGCGGTGCCGTCCATACTGAACTAGTTGACCTGTCAACTGCTTCACCCCTTAAATCATCCATTTTAGTAGTTGTTTCTACAAAATGTAACTCATATTTAAAAGAACGTCTGAATAAATCATCTGTTCTTTAAAAAATAAAACTATAAACTCATTATCCTATCATTTGCATCCTTTATCACTTTCCCTCTCTACGGCTTATTTTTCTTAAAGATAAAACTTTCTTTTCGCTCATTGAAAAATATAGCCTTTCCAAGGATGTTGTGATTTTAGATTGTGCAGATGAAAGAATTTTGATAAACTATAGAAAAGCGATTTGTCGAACCTTTGTTTTTCCCGATTCTACAAGCCTTTCCCATTTATAAAGATTTTATACGTCCAGCCTGGAAAAATGCGCTAGGCAAACGTACCCTAATCTTAGCATCTTCCAATCTTAGCATATCCCTATTTATTAGTCAAACTTTTTCGCTCGTAATATAAAATAACCTTTTTTCTTTACAACTACTTCTACATTGCCAAAAACCTCTTCCAGTTTACCTTTCGCAGATGGAGCTCCCTGCTTTTTCTGAATAACCGCCCATAAATCTCCATGATTGGATAAATGACCCCAGGCTTCTTCAAAAATAGCATGCACCACTTTTTTACCGGCGCGTATCGGCGGGTTTGTTACAATGGAAGCAAATGTTTTTTCATTTAATTGCTGATATAAATCACTTTGAAGAATGGTTGTATTGGAGATTTTATTGATTTCTGCATTTTTTTGAGCCAATTCCACAGCACGTTCATTCACATCAACCATAAAAATGTGTCTGTCTGAAAAGTCGGAGGCTAAGGATAATCCGATTGGCCCGTACCCGCATCCCACATCTAATATTGGTCCATCAACCTCGGGCTCCTGAAAAGATTCAATAAGCACCCTTGATCCAAAATCCACTTCACTTTTTGAAAAGACACCAACATCACTCGTAAATTGAAACGTCCTCCCCCGCAGGTCAAAAGACCAGCTTTGCGGCAGCGATTTTGCTTGAGGCTGTTTAGAATAATAATGCTCCGTCATATGGATCCGCACCCACTTTATATGAATTAAGAAAAATACCTGGGCCGCAATCGTACACTTCCTGATGATAGGACGATGTTCGAGCCGGCAACACTAACTTACATCTAATAGAAACAACCCAAATATTTTCTTGTTTAAAAAAAGGTCACCTGTTCAACTAAAAAACATTCTCGTATATAAACTTGAACTTTTTCTAGTGACAAAAGTGACCTTTATGGTTTCGTGATAAAAGAGCCCGCCTAAAATACGACGAGCTCTTTTTCTTATATTTGCTAAATTATTTAACTTCTACAGAAGCACCAGCTTCTTCAAGTTTACCTTTAATTTCTTCAGCTTCTTCTTTAGATGCTCCTTCTTTAATTGCTTTAGGAGCGTTATCTACTAAGTCTTTCGCATCTTTCAAGCCAAGTCCAGTGATTTCACGAACCGCTTTAACAACTTTGATCTTAGATGCACCAGCATCGTTAAGAACAACGTCAAATTCTGTTTTTTCTTCTTCAGCAGCACCGCCGCCAGCAGCACCTGCTGCAGCAACTGGAGCAGCAGCTGTTACGCCGAACTCTTCTTCGATTGCTTTTACTAAATCGTTTAATTCAAGTACAGTCATTTCTTTAATTGCACTGATCATTTCTTCGTTTGTCATGATTAAAATCCTCCTAATAATAAGTTTGTTTTTATAAATAAACCGTTTGGTGTATTATGCACCTTGTTCTTCTTTTTGCTCTGCAACAGCTTTTGTAGCATAAGCAAAGTTGCGGATTGGAGCTTGAAGTACGCTAAGCAGCATAGATACCATACCTTCGTAGTTTGGCAGGTCTGCAAGCTCTTTGATTTGTTCAAGTGAAGCAACACTTCCTTCAATAACCCCGCCTTTAATTTCTAAGGCTTCATGGTCTTTACTGAAGTTATTCAAGATTCTCGCTGGAGCTACTACATCTTCACTGAATGCAATGGCGTTCGGTCCAGTTAAGACTTCACTAAGTTCATTCAGTTCTACAGATTCTACCGCACGGCGAACCATCGTATTTTTATATACTTTGAATTCAACACCTGCTTCACGAAGTTCTTTACGAAGTGCAGTAACCTCTGAAACGTCAAGACCGCGATAGTCAACTACTACTGCAGATTGGCTATTGCGAAACTTATCTGCGATTTCCTCTACTAATTGTTTCTTCTGTTCAATAATCCCTGACATCTTTCCACCTCCTAATAACAGTCCCTATTATTACACCGTTCGAACGTGCTTTTCTATTAAAAAAGCTCCCATGCAGACATGAGAGCTTACTTAGATTGGCAAAACGGTTTGCCTTTCTATAAATAAACACCTCGGCAGGCTGATTAAGCTCTAAAGAGCCCCTGCTGTCTACGGTATAACATTCGATTTTATTAAACCGAAAATTAGTATATCGAACGTTGGCTTAAAAGTCAACTACTAATTAACGGAAGCTTGAAACGTCAACTTTGATTCCTGGTCCCATTGTAGATGCAATAGAAGCATTTTTAAGGTAGGTTCCTTTAGAAGCTTGAGGTTTCACTTTTACAAGTTGATCGGTAAGAGCAGTAAAGTTTTCTACTAATTTCTCTTCATCGAAAGAAATTTTTCCGATTGGAACATGAATATTAGCAGATTTATCAACACGATATTCTACTTTACCAGCTTTAATGTCTTGAACAGCTTTTTCTACTTCGAAAGTTACTGTTCCTGTTTTAGGGTTTGGCATTAAACCTTTTGGTCCTAAAACACGACCTAATTTACCTACTTGAGCCATCATATCCGGAGTAGCAACAATCACATCAAAATCGAACCAGCCTTGGTTGATTTTATTAATATAATCTTCTTCTCCAACATAATCTGCACCAGCAGCTTCTGCTTCTTTCGCTTTCTCACCTTTAGCAAATACAAGAACGCGTTGTGTTTTACCAGTACCATGCGGTAAAACCATTGCTCCGCGGATTTGTTGATCTGCTTTTTTAGGGTCTACACCAAGACGAAAAGCAGCTTCTACTGATTCATCAAAGTTTGCTTTTGCAGTCTTTTTTGCAAGCTCTACAGCTTCTTTTATTTCATATGCTTTTGTACGATCAATCTGCTTTAAAGCTTCTTGATGTTTTTTACCATATTTAGCCATATTAATTATATCCTCCTCTTTTGTGGTTATAACGGTTGTACCTCCCACGAGACAAGAGAATCACTCTTGTCCAGCATGTGAATCATCTATCGATTTATTCTTCTCCCGAATAAGGCTGCGGATGAAAACAGCCGCAACCTTTTAACTACAAAACGTTTGTCTACGGAATACCGAATTAGTCTTCGATGGTGATTCCCATACTGCGCGCAGTACCTTCAACCATGCGCATTGCCGCATCAACATCAGCTGCATTTAAATCCGGCATTTTTGTTTCAGCGATTTCTTTTACCTGGTCGCGTTTTACAGTAGCGACTTTTGTTTTGTTAGGTTCACCTGAACCAGACTCGATTCCAGCTGCTTTTTTAAGTAGCACTGCTGCCGGCGGAGTCTTTGTAACAAATGTAAATGAACGATCCTCGAATACAGTGATTTCTACAGGGATAATTAAACCTGCTTGTTCTTGTGTTCGAGCGTTAAATTCTTTACAGAATCCCATAATGTTAACACCTGCTTGACCTAGAGCCGGCCCAACTGGTGGTGCTGGATTTGCTTTTCCCGCAGGAATTTGCAATTTTACTAATTTGATTACTTTTTTAGCCACGAGACACACCTCCTTAAAGTCCGTGATGTGGTAATAGGGTCTCTTATTTTATTTACCCTCCCACTCATTTCCTGTTCCCCTTTTAATTGAGAACAAGAATAACAAAAGAATCTTAGCATGAATTTGTGAAAAAAGCAAGCCTTGATTCTTGAAAATACCTTACTCCGCAGAACTTGTCTATACTGCTGTCACATTCTTGCTGGTCTGAAAGACTTATGAAAGCTTGTCTACTTGGGAGAAATCCAGTTCAACTGGTGTCTCTCTTCCAAACATATTCACATGTACTTTCAGTTTTTGTTTATCTGTATCAATTTGTTCAATCGTTCCTGTGAAATCTGCAAATGGACCATCTGTGACACGAACGCTTTCTTTGATCTCAAAGTCAACTTGAACAGTTGGTTCGCTGACACCCATTCTTTTCAGCACAACGTCTACTTCATCCGGCAATATCGGTGTCGGCTTTGCGCCGTGTCCGCTGGAGCCTACAAATCCGGTAACGCCAGGAGTGTTTCGTACCACGTACCACGAGTCGTCTGTCATCACCATTTCTGTTAAAACATAGCCTGGGAAAGATTTTTTCTTCACCATTTTTTTCTTGCCGTCTTTAATCTCTGCTTCTTCATCTTCCGGAACAATTACACGGAATATTTTATCTTCCATGCCCATGGACTCTACTCTTTTTTCAAGGTTCATTTTCACTTTGTTCTCATAGCCGGAATACGTGTGAACCACATACCAATTCTTTTCCATTTATATCGGACAATAACTGTCCTGTCCCCTCCTCTTCATGAATAAACGATAGCTTTTTTATCTAGCTCCGAGCGCCAAACTTTAGAGATTTCACGTCGCGCTTATGCCCTGCGGGTGAAAGTCAACATCGGTTCGTTACCTCACCGTGTTTCCTTTATCTCTTTAAGCAAAGGAAGTTCGACTAAGGTCGAACCACCCCAAAGTTCGGGGCGCAATCTCTACGTTTTTAGCAGGCGCTCTCCGCTTTTCTTATCCAATTTAAAAAACCCGCATAAATCGGGTTTTCACTGACTTTTTCTTCTTTTCATTATACCTGCATTATAAAGGAATTATTCAAAAAATGCATCTAAAAATTCTGATATGCCTAAATCAACAACGAAAAAGAATATTGCCATAAAGATAACTGTAGAAATTACCACAAAGGTATAGTTTCTTAGTTCTTTCCCTTTTGGCCAGCTTACTTTCTTCATTTCATTGGAAACATTCTTTAAGAACTTAAACATTTTATCTCTTTCCCCCCGAACTTACGCGAATCTATCCATCAATCTATATCTACTTGGTCTCACGGTGCAGCGTATGTGTTTGGCAATGTTTACAGAACTTGTTCACTTCTAATCTCTGCGATTGATTGGCTGCGTTTTTGTTCGTTGAATAGTTCCTGCTAGAACATACTGCACATGATAAGACAATCTTTTTGCTCATAATTTCCACCCCCATACATAGGGACATAGACTATATTAACATAGCACTTCGCTATCATTATGTCAATGTTATCACTCTTTTCAAAAGCACGACATTCTCTTCCGTTTCTATACAGGATAAGATAAAATGTTTGTTTAAAAGCATTTATTCCGTTACTGGCGCTGCGCTTTATTAAAAAATAAATATTTTATTTTGTTAGATGTAAAAGGAGGAAGTCCGGTAATTCCACATATATACTTCTTTGATTTCCTCTCTAAAATCTACAGGCAGATAACAGCGTTTTAAATGGTAACCCCATTCTCTTCAAGCAGGATTTCTAATTTTCGTTTCACCCGTACTAAAGCGTTATCAATTGATTTTACATGGCGATTTAATTGTTCAGCAATTTCTTGATAGGTACAGCCGTCCAAATATAGCTGCAGCACCTGTTTTTCCAATCCGCTCAACAATTCTGATAATTTAAATTCCATTGCTCCGTACGCTTCCCGATTAATAAGCGTTTCCTCCGGGTCGCTGTCCTCTGGACTGGAGATGACATCCATCAATGTCCGGTCAGATTCTTCCTCATAGATTGGCTTATCTAAAGAGACATACGAATTTAAGGGGAGATGTTTTTGCCTCGTTGCTGTTTTAATCGCCGTAATAATTTGTCTGGTCACGCATAATTCTGCAAATGCTTTAAAAGAAGTTGGCTGCTCCAGATCAAAGTCACGGATAGCCTTATATAATCCAATCATTCCCTCTTGAATAATATCTTCTTTGTCTGCGCCGACCAAAAAGTAGGTTCTTGCTTTTAACCGTACAAAATTTAAATACCGATGTATCAGGAGGTCCAATGCATAACTGTCACCTTGATCGATTAATTCCAGCAAATTAATATCTTCTAGCTTGTCCAGTTTCTTGCTGCGTGTATTGATTTGCCCACCATTCACCAACAATCCCCTCCTAAATCGATATCTCCAAATATATCCACGATAGGCACTATTATACTAGACGAGCCGAAATATCGTCAACGACCCTTTTATGACAGAAGCAGTCGCAATTTGTCGTTTTCGTGAAAATCACTAAGACTTTTCACCTAATGAATGAGTGTCTAAAAAAACGTGAACTGCTTACCTGCCATGCTCTCAAGCTGTATTTTTATTTCCTATCTAAAAATATTTTTCATCAAAGCCATGTTTGTTCGGAGCGACATGGACAGGAACACTTCTCATGAACTGGCTGAGAGGCATTCCAGTCTATTATACTTTCCATGTATTATTCTATTTCCCGCGGCGCATCTCTTCAAACCGTTTTCGTAACTCTTGGTTTATCGGAATTTTAACAGCAGGCTTTTCTTTTTGATGCACCTCAAGATTTATACGGATTTCCTGGTTCATATCATCCATCTCAATCTGCAGCTCTCTGGCAGACTTACGCAGCGCACCCTGTCCGAAAATAGTACGCTGCTCTGCATAATCGGACGTTGCAACATACACCTGCGTTTGGATATTTTTTACGGTCTTCACGAGCTTCTCGATACATTCATCTGCAGTTTCTTTTTCCTTTGTGTAGATTACTTCCACTTTATGTTTTTCTTCTTTCGATTCAATTCCACGAACATAGTAAGCATCAAAGACGACAATCACGCGGTCTCCGGTAAATGCCTGATACTCTGCAAGGAGTTCAATAAGCCGGTCTCTTGCCTGTCCAATATCTTTTTCCTTCAGCTGCTCAAGCTCCGGCCACGCACCGATGATATTATAGCCATCTACAATTAATACAACCATTTAAGCACTCCCTAGCGGCAGACGCTTTCTGAGCACTTCATAAAGAAGTAAACTGCATGCAACAGAGGCATTTAGGGAGGATACTTGTCCAACCATCGGCAGGCTCACCGTCCAGTCACATTTCTTTCGCACGAGGCGGCTTATTCCTTTTCCTTCATTTCCAATAACTAATCCGAGAGGCAGCGTTCCATCCAGCTGCCGGTAATCTTCATCCGCATCCGCTTCCGTCCCAATAATCCATACATTTCTTTCCTTAAGTTCATCAATGGTATTCGCTATATTGGTCACTCTGGCAACAGGAATATGCTCTAACGCTCCTGCTGCTGTTTTCGCTACCGTTGCGGTTAAACCCACGGAACGATGCTTCGGGATAATTACTCCATGTGCCCCTGTTGCATCCGCCGTACGTAAAATAGATCCCAGATTATGCGGGTCCTCTAATTCATCCAGCAAAATAAAGAAAGGAGCCTCCTCTCTTTCCTCCGCTTTGGCAAAAAGGTCTTCCAGCGAGGCATAGGGATAAGAAGCAACGGAAGCAATCACTCCCTGATGATTCCCCTCCTGCATCTTATCCAGCTTCGACCTCGGAGCCTTCTGAACCACTGCTCCTGCTTCACGGGCAAGCTGCTGTATTTTATGCGCAGCCGCTCCCTGCAATTGTTCGGATATCCAAACCTTATTAACAGAACGGCCAGATTTCAATGCTTCGATTACGGGATTCTTGCCCATAATCCATTCCTTTTCCTGCGTCATTTTAAGCACTCCCTTCTTCTAGAAAATCCATTGCTTGCGTCATCAATTCCTGCAGTCTCTGTTCATTTTTTAATAAATAGTGATAGCCAATCAACGCTTCAAACGCTGTACTATAACGATACGTCTGTACATTAATATTTTTAGGAATACTGCCTGATTTTGCATTTCTCCCCCGGATGACCACTCTGCTCTCTTCTTCTGTTAAAAAGGCATCCTGTTCCAGCCAATGGAGGATAACCTTTGCCTGTGACTTACCGGATACATAACGAATCGCTGCCTGATGTAGTTGATTCGGTTTAATGGTTCCCCGCTCTAATAATTGTTCGCGCACATACACCTCATAAATCGCATCGCCGATATAGGCTAAAGCGAGACTTTTCATTTGCCTGACATCACTGGCTTTCATTATTTACCTCTTTTCCATCTTACTCCTTGTGGCGTATCCTCTAAGATAATCTGTTCCTGTTTCAATTGATCGCGTATTTCATCCGCACGGGCAAAATCACGATTTTTCCGGGCTTCATTCCGCTCTGCAATCAATGCTTCAATCGTTTCATCCAGTAATTCTTCCTGTTCATTTTCAATGTCAATTCCCAATACTCCAAGCATCGAAGCAAGGGCTTCACGGAAAGCATCAATGACTTCTTTAGCCGTTTGCTCCTCTTGGACATAGACATTCGCCTCTTTAGATAAATCAAACAGAATAGAAATTGCATTAGCTGTATTAAAGTCATCGTCCATCTCTGCTTCAAACCGTTTTGTACGCTCTTCAATACGGTCTATCCATTCCTTGTTATCTCCTCTTAAATCCATGCTTGTTTGGCGTCGATGCCCTAAATTATGATAAGCTGTTTCAATGCGTTCCAAACTTGTTTTTGCGCTTTGTAATAGCTCTTCTGTAAAGTTAATCGGATTGCGGTAGTGAACAGAAAGCATAAAGAAACGCAGCACTTTCGGGTCATGCATATTTATTAAATCACGTGCCAGCACAAAATTACCAAGTGACTTCGACATTTTTTCATTATCGATATTAATATAGCCGTTATGCATCCAGTAGTTCGCAAAGGTGGTATCATTATGTGCTTCCGATTGTGCAATCTCATTCTCATGATGCGGAAAAGTTAAGTCCTGTCCCCCGGCATGGATATCAATGGTATCTCCTAAATGTTTCTTAGCCATTGCTGAGCATTCAATATGCCAGCCTGGACGTCCTTTGCCCCATGGCGCTTCCCACGCAATTTCTCCCTCTTTTGCTTCTTTCCATAAAGCAAAATCCAGCGGATCCTCTTTTTTCTCCCCTACTTGGATTCGTGCACCAGAACGTAATTCGTCAATAGACTGATGAGAAAGCTTTCCATACCCTTTAAAGGAACGCGGTTTGAAATAAACATCTCCTTCTGCTTCATAAGCATAGCCCTTGTCTATCAATTCTTTGATAAACGCTATAATTTCCTGCATCGAATCCATGACACGCGGATTTTTCGTTGCTTTTTTGACGCCTAATGCGCCCACGTCTTCTAAATACGCATCGATAAACCGGTCAGCCAATGCACCGACTTCCTCTTCTGCTTCCTTGGCTGCTTTAATAATTTTATCGTCTACATCAGTAAAGTTGAGGACATAGTTGACCTCATATCCCCGATATTCAAAATACCTGCGAACCGTGTCGAATACAATTGCCGGACGTGCATTTCCGATATGGATATAGTTATATACCGTCGGACCGCATACGTACATAGACACTTTCTCAGGCTCAATGGGTTTGAAATCTTCCTTCTGTCTCGTTAGCGTATTATATATTTGAATCGTCATGGTTGTTCATTCTCCCTTTCTTTAAATGCTCCATTTCTGCTTTCAGTTCCTCGATTTGCTCTTGCAGGCTTTTGCATTTTTCTGCAACTGGATCTGGAATATTTTGATGATCCAGGTCTCTGTTCAGGCGTATTCCATCTTGAACAACAACCTGCCCAGGAACACCGACGACTGTAGCGTTAGCAGGAACATTCTTTAATACCACTGAGCCGCCCCCGATTTTCGAGTTTTCTCCAATCGTAATGGCTCCAAGCACCTTTGCCCCTGTTGAAACCATCGCATTGTCTTCAATGGTAGGATGCCGTTTCCCTTGTTCTTTTCCCGTTCCGCCGAGTGTTACTCCTTGGAAAATAGTGACGTTATCACCTATTTCACAGGTTTCCCCGATAACCACGCCCATGCCATGGTCAATAAACAATCTTCTTCCTATTTTGGCTCCAGGATGAATTTCAATACCAGTTATAAAACGAGAGAATTGCGAAATAAAACGAGCCAAGAATTTCAGATTTTTGTTATACAGCCAATGTGCGATACGATGCGCCCAAATCGCATGTACACCAGAGTAAGTTAACATAACTTCAAAATACGTGCGGGCGGCTGGATCCTGTTCAAAAACAACATCCATATCCTCCTTCATTTTCCGAAAGACCACTATATACAGCCCCTTCTGTTTAAATTAGTTAGCAAAATCGATTACTGCCTAATGAAGTAAAAATGAATTCATCTTTTCTTTGATTAGATATAAAAAAAGCGTCTCTGTGTTATTGAAAACACAGAGACGCTTTTTAGCGCGGTTCCACTCTGTTTAGAGAAAAAAATATCTTTCTCCCCTTTGCTCTGTTAACGGCAGAGAACCGCTACCATGTACTTTATGTTCCACAATAGACTCTGAGGCGCACTTCAAAAAGAAATCTTAAAGTCACTCGCAGCAACTGTGACTCTCTCTGTGTAAGAAATTCATTTTTACTTTACCTCTTCAACGATTTAAATTTATTTGATTTTCATAGCTATCATAACATAGGCGAAACTTATAAAGATAATATATTATATTACACAAGAAATGTGAACTATTAAGCTCCCATTTCCTTTAATAATTTATCAAGACGCTTCACGATAACATCTTTCCCCAGCAATTCGATAGCAAACGGAAGCTCTGGACCGTGCATTTGTCCTGTTGTTGCAACCCGTATCGGCATAAAGAGTTTTTTACCGCGATGTCCTGTTTCTTTTTGGGTTGCTTTAAACTGCGCTTTAATCGAATCTTTATCAAACGACTCTAAATGAATTAATTTATCTGTGAACACTTGCAATACTTCAGGCACCTGCTCTTCTCCTAAAACTTCCCGTTCTGCTTCACCATAGGTAATATCCTCCTGGAAGAACAGCTCTGTCAATTCAACGATTTCTGCCCCGTAGCGCAATTGTTCACGATATAGACTAATTACATTTTCCGCCCATACACGCGTCTTCTCATCCATATTCTCTGGAAGCTTGCCCGCGTTGATTAAATGCGGTAACGCTAGATCGATGACACGGCTTAAATCTGCTTTTTTAATATATTCATTGTTCATCCATTTCAATTTATGCTGGTCAAAAATAGCGGCAGACGTAGATAAACGCTCTGGATCAAATATAGTAATCAGTTCATCCTGTGTAAACATCTCTTCTTCGCCAACTGGAGACCATCCAAGCAAGCTGATGAAGTTAAACATCGCTTCCGGCAAATAGCCTAAATTACGATATTGCTCAATAAACTGCAGAATGTGCTCATCACGTTTACTCAGCTTTTTACGCTCTTCATTCAGAATTAACGTCATATGCCCGTAACGCGGTGCTGTCCATCCAAACGCATCATATATCATCATTTGCTTTGGTGTATTGGAAATATGCTCTTCCCCGCGCAATACATCGGTGATTTCCATCAAATGATCATCGATAGCCACAGCGAAATTATAGGTAGGAATTCCGTTTTTCTTTACAATGACCCAGTCGCCAAAATCACTGGACTCAAACGTGATTTCACCGCGGACAATGTCTTGGAACGTGTATGTTTTATTTTCAGGAACACGAATACGGATACTTGGCGTTCTGCCTTCTGCTTCAAAGCCCTGAATTTCTTCCTCTGTTAAGTTGCTATGTTTCCCGGCGTATTTAGGGACTTGTCCATTTGCACGCTGTGCTTCCCGTTCTGCCTCTAACTCGTCCTCTGTCATATAGCATTTATAAGCTAAATCACGCTCAAGCAGTTCATCTACAAACTTCTGATAGATATCTAAGCGCTCTGTCTGGCGATAAGGACCATAATTACCGCCGATATCGGCACCTTCATCCCATTCTAAGCCGAGCCATTTTAAATATTTTAATTGACTCTCTTCGCCGCCCTCTACGTTTCTTTTATCATCTGTGTCTTCTGTGCGGATAATGAATTTTCCATCAAAATGTTTTGCATATAAATAATTAAATAAAGCTGTACGAGCGTTACCAATGTGTAAATGACCCGTTGGACTAGGTGCATAACGTACGCGAACTTCCTTACTCATTTAAAATGCCTCCTTCATTGTTTATATATCATCGCTGCCTGCCTTGTACCTGTTCAAAAGATCTGATAGAAATCTTTTGAAACATCTTTTATAAAAGGAATTCCTCCCCTTATCTTCCTAAACAAGCTCTATACGAAAAGTGATAACATATATATGTTATCACTTTTTTTATCCTTTATCAGTTATACCCTTTTTACAACGCTTTTTCAAGTAATTTTGGTTTTGCAAAGATCATCCGTCCCGCAGAGGTTTGTAAAACACTCGTAATAACAACCTCAATATTTTTGCCGATATAATCTCTGCCTTCTTCCACTACAATCATCGTCCCGTCATCTAAATAGGCAACACCTTGATTATGCTCTTTCCCGTCTTTGATAACCTGCACATGCAGTTCTTCCCCTGGAAGAACGACCGGCTTCACTGCATTGGCCAGGTCATTAATATTTAAAACAGGCACTCCCTGGAAGTCACATACTTTATTTAAATTGAAATCGTTCGTAACTACAATGCCATCAATGACTTTTGCCAATTTGATCAATTTGCTGTCTACTTCTGGAATATCCTCAAAATCGCCTTCATAAATTTCTACTTTTACAGCGAGCTCTTTCTGAATTCTGTTCAAAATATCTAAACCGCGTCTGCCGCGGTTTCGCTTCAGCGCGTCCGATGAATCTGCAATATGCTGTAATTCACCAAGAACAAACTGCGGAATCACAATGGTTCCTTCTAAAAAGTTAGTCTGACAAATATCAGCAATTCGCCCATCAATAATCACACTTGTATCCAAAATTTTGGGACTTAAGCTTTGCGTACCCGCATCTGTGTCCTCTTCCTCGCCGCTGCGGCGCTTGTCCTTTTTCGCCGGTTTGAGTATATTCATAAATTCCTCACGACGGCGAAAGCCAACCTGGAATCCTAAATAACCAAGTATAATCATAATGAACAGCGGCAAGACCTGTGAGAAAATACGAATACTCATATCTTGAAACGGCATATTAACAAAGTAAGCTATAACTAGACCGACAATTAACCCGATACTGCCAAAAAATAAATCCATGGCTGGTAATTTGACCAGTGCATCTTCCACCCAACGAAAGAAATTTACAATATAGTTTACTAGTAAATAAGACAAGATAAAAAATATAATAGCTCCAACAATCATTCCCAAGATAGATGAAGTTAGCCAGCTTGATTCTGCAACATTTAACAGCTGGACGATTTCTGGAATATAAAGATATCCCATGGTACCTCCTAAAATAATAAAAAATAAGTGTACTACTTTTTTCATCAATTCCTTTCACCTCCTGACTCGTATTAGTAGTATTACCAAATGACATATAATATATGCTTATCTGCTCGGAATTCTTCTAAATTTTCATCCTCAAAAAAATCTATTGATGTAATCCGATTTCTAAAGCTTCCTGTACATTGGAAACACCAATTACTTCGATACCAGCCGGATAATTCCAGCCGTCTAAATTATTTTTCGGGCAGATTACCCGTTTAAACCCCAGTTTCGCAGCCTCCTGCACCCGTTGTTCGATTCGGGATACTCTGCGAATTTCTCCTGTTAACCCAACCTCACCGATAAAAATATCCTCTGGTTTGGTTGGGTGATCGCGGAAACTCGATGCAATACTGACCGCCAGCGCTAAGTCAATCGCCGGTTCATCCAGCTTGACCCCGCCCGCTACTTTGATATAAGCATCCTGGTTTTGCAGCATCAGTCCAACGCGTTTTTCCAGCACAGCCATTAAAAGCGGCACGCGATTATGGTCTACTCCCGTGGCTGTTCTGCGCGGGTTCCCGAAGCTTGTTGGAGAAATCAGCGCTTGAATCTCTACTAAAACAGGGCGTGTACCTTCCATTGATGCTACAACGGTCGAGCCGGCAGCTCCTTGGGATCTCTCTTCTAAAAAGATTTCAGACGGATTCATTACTTCACGTAATCCTTCCTCCTTCATCTCAAAAATCCCCATTTCATTCGTACTTCCAAAGCGATTTTTTACACCTCTTAAAATACGATAGGTGTGATGACGTTCTCCTTCAAAATACAATACCGCATCCACCATATGCTCCAGTAAACGCGGACCCGCAATCGAACCTTCTTTGGTTACGTGCCCGACAATAAAAACAGGAACGCCTTTGGTCTTCGCAATTTTCATAAGCTCCATTGTACATTCTCTGACCTGTGACACGCTCCCCGGCGCGCTGGTTATCTCTTCTTTAAAAATGGTTTGAATGGAATCGACGACGACAAAGGAAGGATTGATTTCTTCTATCTGCCTGCTGATATCCATTAAATTCGTTTCTGATAATACATATAGTTCATCCGTTTTTATATCTAAACGATCTGCACGCAATTTGGTTTGCCTTGTGGATTCTTCACCAGATACGTAGAGAACCGGTAAAGCCTTCTCTGCCAGCTGTGCAGATATTTGCAACAGGAGTGTTGATTTTCCAATACCCGGATCTCCGCCAATTAAAACCAGTGACCCTAATACCACTCCCCCGCCTAATACACGGTTAAATTCCCGCATCTTCGTCGTAATACGGGGTTCCTTCTTTGATTCGATGGAGGTAATCTTTTCGGGTTTTTGTGAGGAGGCTGCACCAGACGTGTATCCTGTCCTGCCTTTTACAGAAGCAGCTTCAATTTCTTCAACCATCGTATTCCATTGATGGCAAGCTGGACATTTCCCCATCCACTTAGCCGATTCATATCCACATTCCTGACAGACAAATTTTGTTTTCCTTTTTGCCAACGTTTCTAACCTCCTTCAAGTGAGATTCAAGCCTAGCGTCTTCTCTTGAACCACCCTTATTTATTATTATAGACTATTTCTGGTTTTCATAGGTTACAGAAAAGCATCAAATTCACAAAGAATCTTCCATACTTATGCCACAAGCATTTTTTGAGAAATGGAGAAAGCTAGAAGAACCGTGTTCTTCTAGCTTTCTGTACCTTACATCCTGTTTAAGAAAGGACAATAAATTCCCCTTTGCTGTTCAACCCTATTTTCACCTTTTGTTCCTTTTGAATGGTTCCCTTTAACAACTCTTCTGATAATAAATTCTCGATATTACTTTGAATAGAGCGTCTCAGCGGACGGGCACCATATTCTGGATCAAAGCCTTCATTAGCAATTTTTTCAATTGCCTTATCTGTAAGGGAAAGGGTCAGCTCTTGCTCTTCCAGGCGTTTTTGCAGCTGTTTAAGCATTAATGATGCAATATCTTTCATGTGTTTTCTCTCCAGGGAGTGGAACACAATGGTCTCATCAATACGATTTAGGAATTCAGGACGGAATGCTTTTTTCAATTCGTCCATCACCTTCGACTTCATATCTTCATGCTCTCTCTTCTCATCATTGTCTAGTGTAAAACCGACATATTTATTACGTCTTAATTCACTTGCTCCGACATTAGAGGTCATGATAATAACCGTATTGCGGAAATCAACTACTCTCCCCTTTGAATCTGTTAACCGGCCATCTTCAAGAACCTGCAAGAGGATATTAAAGACTTCTGGATGTGCTTTTTCTACTTCATCCAACAGCACAACAGAATATGGTTTACGGCGAACACGTTCGGTTAATTGACCGCCCTCTTCATAGCCAACATAGCCTGGAGGCGAACCAACTAAACGGGACGTCGCATGCCTTTCCATATACTCTGACATATCGATTCGGATCATCGCATCCTCGTCCGCAAACATGACTTCAGCAAGGGCGCGGGCAAGCTCTGTTTTTCCGATACCTGTCGGCCCCAGGAATATAAAGGAACCAATTGGACGTTTAGGATCTTTTAACCCGGCACGGGCACGGCGGATTGCTTTAGCTACAGCATTCACTGCTTCCGATTGACCAATAACGCGATCATGAAGAATCTCTTCCATGTTCAGCAGGCGGTCACTTTCATCTTTCGTCAGTTTTGCAACAGGAACCCCTGTCCAGATAGATACCACTGCAGCGATATCTTCCATCGTTACTTCCGAATCGGTCTGTCCTTGTTTTTCCTTCCATTCATCCTTTGTTTTCTCAAGCTTTTCACGGTAACGCTGTTCAGAGTCCCGCAAGGATGCTGCTTTTTCAAATTCCTGACTTTGGACAGCAGCGTCTTTTTCTTTCCTTACTTCTTCCAGCTTTTGTTCTAATTCTTTTAAATTTGGCGGAACCGTGTAAGAATTTAAACGTACTTTAGAGCCAGCCTCATCGATTAAATCAATTGCCTTATCCGGCAGAAAACGATCTGTGATATATCGATCCGACAGAGATGCTGCTGCTTCAATCGCTTCATCTGTAATAGTCACACGGTGATGCGCTTCGTAGCGGTCTCTTAAACCTTTCAAGATTTGAATGGTTTCATCCAAGGTCGGCTCATCTACCTGAATTGGCTGGAAACGACGCTCTAACGCAGCATCCTTTTCAATATATTTCCGGTATTCATCTAATGTCGTTGCGCCGATACATTGCAGTTCACCGCGGGCAAGCGACGGTTTTAGAATGTTTGATGCATCGATTGCACCTTCTGCTCCCCCGGCTCCGATCAGCGTATGGAGTTCATCGATAAATAAAATAACATTGCCGGATTGACGGATTTCTTCCATTACTTTTTTCAAACGGTCCTCAAACTCACCGCGATATTTTGTACCTGCAACCACAGTACCCATATCTAACGTCATCACACGTTTGTCACGTAGTGTTTCCGGTACTTCATTATCAATGATTTGCTGTGCCAGTCCTTCTGCAACAGCTGTCTTTCCGACACCAGGCTCCCCAATCAACACAGGGTTGTTTTTGGTGCGGCGGCTCAATACTTGGATTACACGTTCAATTTCCTTAGAGCGTCCTATAACAGGATCAATTTTTCCTTCTTTCGCACTGACTGTTAAATCGCGGGCTAAAGAATCTAACGTAGGGGTGCTTGCGTTTGTTTGCTGTCCTGCACGTCCCTGACGGCCTGTCTGAGACTCATTGCTACCTAACAGTTGAAGAACTTGCTGACGGGCCTTATTTAAGCTCACACCAAGATTATTTAAAACACGGGCAGCAACACCTTCTCCTTCACGGATTAAACCTAAAAGAATATGCTCTGTTCCCACATAGGAGTGGCCCAGTTTTCTTGCTTCGTCCTGAGATAATTCAACAACCTTTTTTGCTCTGGGCGTATAATGAATCGATTGAGAAGGCTGCTTGCCGACACCAATGAGCTTTTCCACTTCTTCTTGAATTTTAGCTACTTCCAACCCAAGAGATTGCAATGCCTTGGCAGCTATGCCTTCTCCTTCACGTACTAAACCAAGAAGAATATGTTCTGTTCCAATATTATTATGGCCTAATCGTACGGCCTCATCTTGAGATAATGCCAATACCTTTTGTGCCCTCTCTGTAAAGCGACCAAACATCATATGTTTTTTCCTCCTATTTTTTCAAATTTAATCTTTCACGAATAATTGAAGCCCTGCGGATATCACGTTCATCTGAACGAAGTGCTTTATTCGCATAGTGCTGCAAGAATCCAGGCTGTGTTAAAACCATCAGTTCATTTAATATATTCTCGGAAATGTTTTCTATTATGCCTAAATCAATTCCCAAACGCAAATTAGAAATACAGGTAGCAGCCTCCTTCGAATCAATGATTCTGCTATTTTTTAACGTGCCATAGGAACGGAAGACACGATCCTCCAAGCTAATCTCAGATTGCTCGTAAATATACTGCCGCGCCATCCGTTCGTGCTCCACAAGCTGATTAACAATACTCTCCAGGTCTTCCACAATATCCTCTTCGGACTTGCCCAGTGTAATCTGATTCGATATTTGAAAAATATTCCCTCTTGCCTCACTGCCTTCACCATATATCCCTCTGACAACCAGTCCCAATTGATTAATTGCAGGAATAAGCCGGTTGATTTGCTTTGTCAGTACAAGCGCAGGCAAATGCAGCATAATCGAAGCCCGCATGCCTGTTCCAATATTGGTAGGGCAGCTGGTCAGATAACCTTTTGTTTCATCAAATGCATAGTCGGCTTCTTCCTCCAGCCAATCATCTAAGTAGTACGCTTCCTCTAAAGCTTTTTTCAGCTGAAGTCCAGGATAATACACCTGAATACGCAAATGATCCTCTTCATTTACCATAATGGAGGTCTGCTCCTGTTCGGATAATAACACTGCAGCATAATCACTATGTTTGATTAAATGTGGACTTATTAAGTGTTTTTCCACCAGAACAAGTTTTTCAATCATATTTAATTGCTTCATTGGTATAAAAGTTAGTGAATCCTGCTCCGTATCCTCTTCCTTTATATAATTTTTCTTTATAAATTGCAGTACCTCTTCCAACGCTTCCTTATTACCGGATGTCGGGTACAATTTATCCGCAAAGTTGCGGGCCAGACGGACACGGCTGCTCATTACAATGTCTTTATCCGGACCGTCCTCCAGCATCCACGGGCTAATCGCTTCATTGATAAATGATTCTAATGTCACGTGTTATCACCCGCTTCCTTATCTTGATGATTCGCTTTTTCCAGCTCTCTGATTTTATCGCGCAGAACTGCTGCTTTTTCAAATTCTTCATCTTCAATCAGCTGTTTTAATTCCTCTTTGTGGGAGGATATTAATTGCTTTTGCTGAATATACTTCCCGGCACGCTTTGGAATCCTGCCAGTATGTTTGGTATTCCCAGCATGCACACGCCGTAAAATAGGCTCTACCTTGGAGTCAAAGGACGCATAACAATTTGCACATCCAAATTTCCCTGCTTTTTTAAATTCACTAAAAGTTCTCCCGCAAGAAGAACATTTCAGCTCCTGCGGCTGTTTAGGCTGATTGGAATTTGCTGTCCCTGCAGCGTTCAAAGGTATTCCATCTTTTTGAAAAAGCCCAGATAAAAGGTCATTTAATGAGAATCCTTCCTCCGGATAGGTCAAATAACCTTTTTTCTTTGCACATACTTCACAAAGGCTCACTTTCGTCTCCTGACCGTTTATAATGTGCTTAAAATGCAGGGTAGCCTTTCTTTCATGGCATTCTTGGCATTCCATACGATTCCTCCCCCCTTCAGGTAATTAATCGTTCAGATACTTGAGTGCAGTTAATGCAGATTTAAGAATACGTGCACGCAATTCATCTCTTAGCGGCAATTGAAAAGCTAACGTTGTTCGATCAATACTTGCCAATATCAGCTTTGCTTCACGTGCTGTAATCAGCTCCTCCTCTAAAAGCCGATCTAAAATATCTATAGCAGCACGCTGCGGAATCGAATCACCGATTAAATAAATAATCTCATCAATCAATTCCGATTTATCCTGATGCCGTATGCGTATAATACGAATATAGCCGCCACCGCCGCGTTTACTTTCTACGATATACCCTTTCTCAATGGTAAAACGCGTATTAATAACATAATTTATTTGAGAAGGTACACATTGAAACTGATCTGCAATTTCACTCCTTTTAATCTCAA
The DNA here is from genome assembly GCF_000821065.1 of Oceanobacillus oncorhynchi. GTDB lineage: Bacteria > Bacillota > Bacilli > Bacillales > Amphibacillaceae > Oceanobacillus > Oceanobacillus oncorhynchi. The sequence continues at coordinate 1,422,983 of NZ_CDGG01000001.1, read as the reverse complement.
TCGCTTGTTGTTCTTCTGACTGTAATACTTTTTTCAAATATTGTTCAATGATATCTGAAATGTTACTCATCCTTCGCACCTCAAATCAAATAATTTATTTGATAAATTATTCCTTTTGACTTTGACTAACTTTGACTATGGTTTTATTATAATAAGAAATTGCCACAGTTGCAAATGGATGATATTTCTATTTTGGACAAACAGGCCAAAAAACAAAACATAATTATAAAAATCTATGAAAATATTTATGTTTTAATTTCGCTTTGTTATATTAACCACTCCCGGAAGCTTCGATATTTCATCAAATAAATAAATTAACTTATTATCCTTTTTCATATTTGTCCATATATGAATTCTGCGCCTGTTACCTTCTAACAGCTTTATCTCAACCTGCTTTATCGTAAAACCGTTCTTTTCCACTGATTTTACAGCTTCATGTATTTCAAATTCCTCTGAAGCAATCAATTCAATAAAATTACTGGTTGTAAACCGAGGGAAAAAATGCTCCATCCGGTTAAAAAATATTAAACTGATAAGGATAATAAGTGTCGTTACAATAGCAACACTATACATGCCGGCTCCAATCACTAATCCTATTCCTGCTACAGCCCATATAGAAGCAGCTGTTGTTAATCCTTTGATGGTTCCTCCATATACAATAATGGTACCAGCCCCAAGAAAACCGATACCGCTAATTACATAAGAAGGGATACGAGCAGGGTCAAATTGAATGTTATCGTATTGATTCATAAATGTAATAAAACCAAAAATCGATAAAATCATCATCAAACAAGAGCCTACTCCTACCAGTATATGCGTACGAAACCCGGCTGAATGATTATTAATTTCTCTCTCAAAACCAATTAAACCGGATAACAGCAAAGCAATAAACAAACGTAACACGATAACTCCGAAATCATCACCGATAAATTGTTCTAACTCCATTCCCTGCACCCCCTTATTGTTTTATATATTTTACAGTTTATTTATATGTATAGGCTATCATTTCATTTTATAAAATAAAACTTTATTCAGCGGGGGTCTTTCCATACCAACTATCATGAAAATTAATTTTAAACTATTTAAATAGAAGTATTCATTGCAATAAGTGTATTTTTACTTTAGCAGTAAATTGATTTATCTTCCAGAAATAAATACCAAAGAAAGGATATTTGAAGATAAACAAGCAAAAACCCATTAGACGAGCCGTATCAGCAATGAAACATTTTTTGACTCTATACTAAGTGTGGCACGTCCTCTTGTTTTCAATCATAGATAGAGTGAAGACAAAAAAATACACTTCATTTGCCACGGTGTTATTTAGGAATAAAAGGTGTCTATGTGAAGCGAAAACGCAGGGAATCAGAGAAGAAAGTCATTTCGTTGCGGGGTTATTCACAAAACGGCGTATGTAAAAATATCTATTTTGTCGAGGAAAAACCAAACCCATGGATGGCTATCACTGGCAAAGCATTCATTCAAGGATCCGCCTTTACGACAATAAATCCTATTTTATGGTGGAAAAAACGTAACATTTGTATATTTTGTCATCGTACCTACTATGAACAGATTCAGATGACATAAAACGGCATTTCTCCTAAAAAATATGCAAAAAAAGAGCTAAGCATGATGCTTAACTCTTTTTCAATATGCCTGGCAACGTCCTACTCTCGCAGGGGGAAGCCCCCAACTACCATTGGCGCTGAAGAACTTAACTTCTGTGTTCGGCATGGGAACAGGTGTGACCTCTTCGCTCTCGCCACCAGACAATAAAATATGTAACTTGAAGATGTTTCCTGAAAATGCAACACTTTTTTTCAAGAATTTGCACCCTGAAAACTAAATAAGAGTAACGTGACATGAAAAAACTTAGATAAGTCCTCAATCGATTAGTATCCGTCAGCTGCACGTGTCGCCACGCTTCCACCTCGGACCTATCAACCTCATCGTCTCTGAGGGATTTTACTCACTTCAAGTGATGGGAAGTTTCATCTTGAGGGGGGCTTCATGCTTAGATGCTTTCAGCACTTATCCTTACCACACGTAGCTACCCAGCTATGCTCCTGGCGGAACAACTGGTACACCAGCGGTGTGTCCATCCCGGTCCTCTCGTACTAAGGACAGCTCCTCTCAAACTTCCAACGCCCACGACGGATAGGGACCGAACTGTCTCACGACGTTCTGAACCCAGCTCGCGTACCGCTTTAATGGGCGAACAGCCCAACCCTTGGGACCGACTACAGCCCCAGGATGCGATGAGCCGACATCGAGGTGCCAAACCTCCCCGTCGATGTGAACTCTTGGGGGAGATAAGCCTGTTATCCCCGGGGTAGCTTTTATCCGTTGAGCGATGGCCCTTCCATGCGGAACCACCGGATCACTAAGCCCGACTTTCGTCCCTGCTCGACTTGTAGGTCTCGCAGTCAAGCTCCCTTCTGCCTTTACACTCTTCGAATGATTTCCAACCATTCTGAGGGAACCTTTGGGCGCCTCCGTTACCTTTTAGGAGGCGACCGCCCCAGTCAAACTGCCCGCCTGACACTGTCTCCGAACCGGATTACGGTCCTGGGTTAGAATGGTCATACAGTTAGGGTGGTATCCCACGGATGCCTCCACGTAAGCTGGCGCTCACGCTTCAAAGGCTCCCACCTATCCTGTACAAACTGCACAAACATTCCATATCAGGCTACAGTAAAGCTCCACGGGGTCTTTCCGTCCTGTCGCGGGTAATGCGCATCTTCACGCATAGTATAATTTCACCGGGTCTCTCGTTGAGACAGTGCCCAAGTCGTTGCACCTTTCGTGCGGGTCGGAACTTACCCGACAAGGAATTTCGCTACCTTAGGACCGTTATAGTTACGGCCGCCGTTTACTGGGGCTTCGGTTCAAAGCTTCGCTCCGAAGAGCTAACTCTTCCCCTTAACCTTCCAGCACCGGGCAGGTGTCAGCCCCTATACTTCGCCTTTCGGCTTCGCAGAGACCTGTGTTTTTGCTAAACAGTCGCTTGGGCCTATTCACTGCGGCTCACTCACAAGTGAGCACCCCTTCTCCCGAAGTTACGGGGTCATTTTGCCGAGTTCCTTAACGAGAGTTCTCCCGCTCACCTTAGGATTCTCTCCTCGCCTACCTGTGTCGGTTTGCGGTACGGGCACCTATGATCTAACTAGAGGCTTTTCTTGGCAGTGTGAAATCAGGAACTTCGGTACTCTATTTCCCTCCCCGTCACAGCTCAGAATCATGTCAGACGGATTTGCCTATCTGACTTCCTCGCATGCTTGGACGCACATCCATCGGTGCGCACTCCTTATCCTCCTGCGTCCCCCCATTGCTCAAACAATCATGAGGTGGTACAGGAATATCAACCTGTTGTCCATCGCCTACGCCTGTCGGCCTCGGCTTAGGTCCCGACTAACCCTGAGAGGACGAGCCTTCCTCAGGAAACCTTAGGCATTCGGTGAAAGAGATTCTCACTCTTTTTTCGCTACTCATACCGGCATTCTCACTTCAAAGCGCTCCACCAGTCCTCACGGTCTGACTTCACAGCACTTTGAACGCTCTCCTACCATTGTTCGTAAGAACAATCCGCAGCTTCGGTGATACGTTTAGCCCCGGTACATTTTCGGCGCAGCGTCACTCGACCAGTGAGCTATTACGCACTCTTTCAATGATGGCTGCTTCTAAGCCAACATCCTGGTTGTCTGTGCAACGCCACATCCTTTTCCACTTAACGTATACTTTGGGACCTTAGCTGGCGGTCTGGGCTGTTTCCCTTTCGACTATGAACCTTATCACCCATAGTCTGACTCCCAAGTGTAAGTAACTGGCATTCGGAGTTTGACTGAATTCGGTAACCCGGTAGGGGCCCCTAGTCCAATCAGTGCTCTACCTCCAGTACTCTCTATCTTGAGGCTAGCCCTAAAGCTATTTCGGAGAGAACCAGCTATCTCTGTGTTCGATTGGAATTTCACCGCTACCCACACCTCATCCCCGCATTTTTCAACATACGTGGGTTCGGGCCTCCAGTCAGTGTTACCTGACCTTCACCCTGGACATGGGTAGATCACACAGTTTCGGGTCTACGACCGCATACTCATTCGCCCTGTTCAGACTCGCTTTCGCTACGGCTCCGTGTCTTCCACTTAACCTTGCATACGATCGTAACTCGCCGGTCCATTCTACAAAAGGTACGCCGTCACCCATTAACGGGCTTCGACTACTTGTAGGCACACGGTTTCAGGTTCTATTTCACTCCCCTCCCGGGGTGCTTTTCACCTTTCCCTCACGGTACTGGTTCACTATCGGTCACTAGGGAGTATTTAGCCTTGGGAGATGGTCCTCCCGGATTCCGACGGAATTCCACGTGTTCCGCCGTACTCAGGATACACTCCGGAGGAAATTCCTTTTCGATTACAGGGCTGTTACCTTCTTTGGCTGACCTTTCCAGGTCGATTCATCTAAAGAATTTCTTTGTCACTCCAATGGAATGTCCTACAACCCCAAGAAGCAAGCTTCTTGGTTTGGGCTCTTTCCGTTTCGCTCGCCGCTACTCAGGAAATCGATGTTTCTTTCTCTTCCTCCAGGTACTGAGATGTTTCAGTTCCCCGGGTCTGCCTCACCTATCCTATGTATTCAGATAGATGTACTGTTCCATTACGAACAGTGGGTTCCCCCATTCGGAAATCCTCGGATATCATGTTTACTTACAACTCCCCGAGGCATATCGGTGTTAGTCCCGTCCTTCATCGGCTCCTAGTGCCAAGGCATCCACCGTGCGCCCTTATTCACTTAACTAAAGTTTTTGAATAAGATGGCTGATTACAGAATGTAATCAGTTGTGTCGCTATATCAATAGCTTTTTTGCCTTATTTTTAAAGTTTGATGTCGTTGTTACTCTTATTTAGTTTTCAAGGTACAAAAATGGAGCCTAGCGGGATCGAACCGCTGACCTCCTGCGTGCAAGGCAGGCGCTCTCCCAGCTGAGCTAAGGCCCCATAAATATAATATAATTAGATGGTGGGCCTGAGTGGACTCGAACCACCGACCTCACGCTTATCAGGCGTGCGCTCTAACCAGCTGAGCTACAGGCCCATCTAAATATGATAGAGAATTGCTCTCTCAAAACTGAACCAAACAACCACGTACGAATTCCGTTATATATCCTTAGAAAGGAGGTGATCCAGCCGCACCTTCCGATACGGCTACCTTGTTACGACTTCACCCCAATCATTCGTCCCACCTTCGGCGGCTGGCTCCAAAAGGTTACCTCACCGACTTCGGGTGTTACGAACTCTCGTGGTGTGACGGGCGGTGTGTACAAGACCCGGGAACGTATTCACCGCGGCATGCTGATCCGCGATTACTAGCGATTCCGGCTTCATGCAGGCGAGTTGCAGCCTGCAATCCGAACTGAGAACGGTTTTATGGGATTTGCTGGACCTCGCGGGTTCGCTTCCCTTTGTTCCGTCCATTGTAGCACGTGTGTAGCCCAGGTCATAAGGGGCATGATGATTTGACGTCATCCCCACCTTCCTCCGGTTTGTCACCGGCAGTCACCTTAGAGTGCCCAACTAAATGCTGGCAACTAAGATTAAGGGTTGCGCTCGTTGCGGGACTTAACCCAACATCTCACGACACGAGCTGACGACAACCATGCACCACCTGTCACTTTGTCCCCGAAGGGAAAACTCTATCTCTAGAGCGGTCAAAGGATGTCAAGACCTGGTAAGGTTCTTCGCGTTGCTTCGAATTAAACCACATGCTCCACCGCTTGTGCGGGTCCCCGTCAATTCTTTTGAGTTTCAGCCTTGCGGCCGTACTCCCCAGGCGGAGTGCTTAATGCGTTAACTTCAGCACTAAGGGGCGGAAACCCCCTAACACCTAGCACTCATCGTTTACGGCGTGGACTACCAGGGTATCTAATCCTGTTCGCTCCCCACGCTTTCGCTCCTCAGCGTCAGTTACAGACCAGAGAGTCGCCTTCGCCACTGGTGTTCCTCCACATCTCTACGCATTTCACCGCTACACGTGGAATTCCACTCTCCTCTTCTGCACTCAAGTCCTCCAGTTTCCAATGCACGTTTGCGGTTGAGCCGCAAGATTTCACATCAGACTTAAAGAACCGCCTGCGAGCGCTTTACGCCCAATAATTCCGGACAACGCTTGCCACCTACGTATTACCGCGGCTGCTGGCACGTAGTTAGCCGTGGCTTTCTGGTCAGGTACCGTCAAGGTACGATCAGTTACTATCGTACTTGTTCTTCCCTGACAACAGAGTTTTACGATCCGAAAACCTTCATCACTCACGCGGCGTTGCTCCGTCAGACTTTCGTCCATTGCGGAAGATTCCCTACTGCTGCCTCCCGTAGGAGTCTGGGCCGTGTCTCAGTCCCAGTGTGGCCGATCACCCTCTCAGGTCGGCTACGCATCGTCGCCTTGGTGAGCCGTTACCTCACCAACTAGCTAATGCGCCGCAGGCCCATCTGTAAGTGACAGCAAAAGCCGCCTTTCAACTTTCCATCAGGTGATAGAAAGTGTTATCCGGTATTAGCTCGCGTTTCCGCGAGTTATCCCAGTCTTACAGGCAGGTTGCCTACGTGTTACTCACCCGTCCGCCGCTCGTTCCACGAACTTCCCTCCGAAGAGTTCCGTTCGCTTCCCGCGCTCGACTTGCATGTATTAGGCACGCCGCCAGCGTTCGTCCTGAGCCAAGATCAAACTCTCCATAAAAGTGTTTGAAACATTAGCTTTCAGAAGTCAACTTCTGACTTATTTTTTAAGAAAAACGAGGTTGTCTTTCTTCTTTCGTACTGGTTGTTTTGTTCAGTTTTCAAAGAGCAATTTGTTGCTGTTTCAAATCAGCAACTTTATTAATATATCAGATAACCAATGCTGCGTCAACAACTTTTTTATAAAATTATTTTTACAAAATCGCTAACTCAACGCTGGAAATTTATTATAGCATTATCGACAAATTAAGTCAACACAAAACGAGAAAATTTCTTTTTATCTAATGAAGGGATTAAATAAAGCTGTATTATGTCCTTTTTTGTACTCCCTTCATTAAATTATAAATCTCGTATTGTCTGGTTACCTTACTCCTGCTCAGCATAAAAATCCCGCGGGAATTTATTTTCCCGCGGAATATCCTCTATAGAGTCTATAAATTCGTCACGCTTATGGAATTATTTAATAATAATTTCTCCATCCCACTCCAGCATTCCGCCGCTCATGTTTGATACATTAAACCCTTGCTCTTGTAAAAAAGCGGTTGCGTTATGGCTTCTTCTTCCAGACCGGCAAATCATAATATATTCCTTATCTTTATCTAATTTCTCATAAGCAGCCGGTATATCGCCTAAAGGAATATGCAAAGCATTTTCAATGATTCCTTGTGCTACTTCTTCATCTTCTCTGACATCGATCAACTGAATATTATCGTTTTCTCTGATAGTATCCACTTCTGCCGGTGTAAGCTCTTTTATATCTGCCATTTTCTCTCATCTCCTTCTGTTTTCCTTCTTTATTATATTAAATGCATTATGAATAGGATTCAAATCGTTTGATTAAACTAAGGCAAAACTTAATTATTTTATGAATAGAAGGTGTTATTGATGGCTTATATCAGTTTATTGTTTTTAGCTCTCTTTTTCGCTCCGGCAGAAGCAGCTTCGAATGATGCGATGCTAATCCAAACGTATGAAGAGGATGTTACAGGAGATGGAGAGAAAGAGCTGTTAGAGTTAAAAGGAAAATTATTTGCTGCAGATGGTGTTTATTATCAAGATATTTGGGTTGAAATTTCCAGCCCCTCTACTGATAAAACATGGCGGATAAACTATGGTGGAGGATACGATCCCGAATTACATTTTGCAGAATTAACTCACAACGGTGTCATGGATATTCTTTATCAGAGTCCTACCGGCGGAAGCGGCGGATTATATACTTCTCAGTTAAATCAATGGGAAAAAGATGATTTTATCGAGCTTCCACTGCCAGTAGAGCAGCCCGTGAAAGGGGAATTTATGGATGGTTTTCGAGTGTCCATTCAATTGCTTCCAGATGAAGACCCCATCATTTTAGATGTCTCGGGCCAAAAAGAAGAATATATCCGTTTAAAGCTATACGATGAGCAGGGTAAACTTCTGGAACCTACAACACTTATGATTGATCCTGTTGCATTTTTTGACATCATTGACTTAGACGATGAAGGTCAAAAAGGTCTTAAGAGCTTTCAGCAAATAAGTGGTGCTTATCATGCAGACGGAATTGGAACCGTGGAATCGATTTGGATGTATGATGAGGGGAAATGGATGCTGCTAGAAACAGACTTGCAAACAGATCTTCCGCGTTTGGATAATTCCTCCAGTTAGTATTTTTTATCACTAGCGTTGCATAAAAAAATAAATGCAAAAGTAAGCAATATGCTTTGTAAATTTTGATTTATTATTGTAATTTTCAGATATAGACAATGTCTTATTTTAAAAAAAGACAATGGGTATGCAAGGTAGCCCTTCATCCATTTTCTGAATTTTATACGAGCTCCTTATAATTTGGGATTTGGACAGGACTACCATTCCCTTATTATAAGGTTTTTTTATGGATATTTGTATTGAAAACTCCCATTATTCCTAATTTTCCAATATATTGTTTTTCTTGACTTTTGGTTAAAAACTTTATGCAACGCTAGTGATTTTTTATAAAGAAAACATAGAAAAACCGGACTATAATCAATTTCTGCCAAGCGAATTTTGATTATAGCCCGGTTTTCAGTTAGAGAAAATGGATTAATTAGCTACAACATTAACAAGTTTATCTGGAACAACAATCACTTTTCGAATTGTCTTCCCGTCCAGCCATTTTTTTATACTTTCTTGATTTAAAGCCATTTTTTCAAGGTCGTCTTTTTCAGTACCTGCTGGAACGCTTAGTTTCGCACGTACCTTGCCCATCACCTGCAAAACAACTTCCACTTCTTCTTCCACCAGCTTCGATTCATCGTAAGCAGGCCAGCCAGCAAGGCTTATAGAATCTTCATTGCCCAGCTTTTGCCAAATCTCTTCACACATATGCGGAGCGACTGGAGAAAGAAGCTTCACAAAGCCTTCTGCGTAATTTTTCGGGATTGATTCTGCTTTGTAGCATTCATTTACAAATACCATCATTTGAGAAATACCTGTATTAAAGTGAAGATTCTCAAAGTCCTCTGTCACTTTCTTAACCGTTTCATGATAAACCTTATCTAATTCTGTTGCAGCTTCATCTGTAATCTTATCTGTTAATGAATTATCATCATTGATATACAGTCTCCAAACACGATCCAAGAAACGCCGGGAGCCATCTAAACCATTTGTTGACCAGGCAACAGAAGCATCTAATGGTCCCATAAACATTTCATACAATCTTAGCGTATCTGCGCCATGAGAAGAAATAATATCATCCGGATTAACAACATTTCCTTTTGATTTACTCATTTTCTCATTACCTTCTCCAAGAATCATCCCTTGGTTAAATAATTTTTGGAAAGGCTCCTTCGTGGAAACAACTCCAATATCATAAAGGAATTTATGCCAGAAACGTGCATATAACAAGTGAAGCACAGCATGCTCTGCTCCGCCGATATATATGTCGATTGGAAGCCATTCCTCCAATGCTTTTGGATCAGCAAGCTGTTCCGTATTATGCGGATCAACATAGCGCAGGAAGTACCAGCAGCTGCCGGCCCATTGCGGCATCGTATTTGTTTCTCTTCTGCCCTTCATTCCTGTTTTCGGATCAACTACATTTACCCAATCTCCATTCGTGGCAAGCGGAGATTCTCCAGTTCCCGATGGTTTAATCTCGGTCATTTCCGGAAGTTCCAATGGAAGCTCCTCATCCGGCACAGCAGTCATGCTGCCATCTTCCCAATGAATGATTGGAATCGGCTCTCCCCAATAACGCTGCCTTGCAAAAAGCCAGTCACGCAAACGATACGTGATTTTCTTTGTCCCTTTTTTATTTTCTTCCAGCCATTCAATCATTTTAGAAATAGCCTCATCTTTATCCAGTCCATCCAAAAATCCAGAATTAACATGGGGTCCGTCTCCTGTATAAGCTTCCTCTTCTATATTTCCGCCAGCGACTACTTCTCTGATTGGCAAATCAAACACAGAAGCAAATTCATAGTCACGCTCGTCATGTCCAGGAACTGCCATAATTGCTCCGCTTCCGTAACTCATCAATACATAATCTGCTACCCAGATCGGCATCTTCTCTCCATTAACAGGATTAATCGCATAGGCTCCCGTAAATACACCTGTTTTTTCTTTGGCAAGATCCGTACGTTCTAAATCAGACTTCGTTTGTACGTCATGCAAATATTTTTCCACAGCTTCTTTTTGTGCTGCGGTTGTAATTTTTTTAACAAAATCATGCTCTGGTGCCATAACAGCATACGTTGCTCCGAACAATGTATCCGGACGTGTTGTAAATACAGTAAAGGTTTCCTCATGTCCTTCAATGGAGAAGGTCACCTCAGCCCCTTCGGAACGCCCAATCCAGTTACGCTGCATTTCCTTCAGGCTTTCCGGCCAATCCAATTCTTCCAAATCAGAAAGCAGTCGATCTGCGTACGCCGTTATTTTAAGCATCCACTGCTTCATCGGTTTACGAACTACCGGATGCCCCCCGCGTTCACTCTTCCCATCAATTACTTCTTCATTGGCAAGCACCGTTCCAAGAGCAGGACACCAGTTGACAGCCACTTCATCCATATAAGCCAAATCATTTTCATAAAGCTTTTTGAAAATCCATTGTGTCCACTTATAATAATGAGGATCTGTTGTATTGATTTCCCGGTCCCAATCATAAGAAAAGCCTAACTCTTTAATCTGTCTCTTAAAGGTTTGAATATTTGCTTCTGTAAATTCTTTAGGGCTGTTTCCTGTATCAATGGCATATTGCTCTGCCGGAAGTCCAAAAGCGTCCCAGCCCATCGGATGCATGACCTCATATCCTTGCATTCTTTTCATTCTGGCTAAAATATCAGTTGCCGTATAACCTTCCGGGTGGCCAACGTGCAGCCCCTGGCCGGATGGATAAGGGAACATATCAAGTGCATAAAATTTCTCTTTATTAGAAAATGTATTTGTTTTGAATGTTTGATTGTTATCCCAATATTTTTGCCATTTTCTCTCGATTTCCTGATGTTGAAAGCTCATTATAATCCTTCCTTTCGTCCTGACTCTTGTATCGTTCAATCACATACGGCACGGACATCTATATCCCGATTTCTTATAAAATCAGGTATAAAAAAAGCCACTCATCCCAATGAAGGGACGAGAAGCTGTGTTTATTCCCGCGGTACCACCCAAATTAACGCTAAGAAGCGCTCGCTTGACATCGGTAACGTTGATGAAACGACAGTAACTACTCTGATTTCATTACTGCAAACTAAAAAGGTGAGTTCATACGTCTATCAGTAGCAGTTTTCACCACCCACTGCTTCTCTAAAACTGATAAAACCTATTACTAATCCTTTTTCATCGTCTTTCGTTTTATGATAGATACTGGAATTATAATGAAATAAATATTCCGTGTCAAGTTGACCTGACGTATCTTACTTCTTAGTATACACTTATTTTTATAATTGGAAACCATATCACGAGGAAAAATATAATACAGACTGTTGACTATTCAATTGGAAGCGGAGCAATAAACATTTTACCGTTTTTCTTGTTATAATGAAATACAGCATATTTCCATTGGAAAAAATACAGAAGGAGACAGTAACATGCTATTAAATGTTTTAACCTGCGCACATGCACTTTTAAAAGAAAGCCTGAAAGAAGGAGATACAGCTATCGACGCGACCTGTGGAAACGGATATGATACATTATTTTTAAGCCAGACTGTCGGCCCTTCCGGCAAGGTATATGGATTTGATATCCAGGAGCAGGCCATTCAAAATACGAAAGCGACACTTTACGAAAATGACTGTCATAATGTAACCCTTATTCAGGACAGCCATGAAAAGATACATAGCAATATTAAAGAAGAAATTTTTGGCGGCGCTATTTTTAACCTTGGCTATTTGCCAAAAAGCGATAAATCAATAGTCACAAAAGCGCCCTCCACCATCGCCTCGGTTGAAGCGATATTGAAAAAACTGAAAACAAACGGTCTGATCGTTCTGGTTATTTATTATGGACACCCGGGCGGCGGGGAAGAAAAAGAAGCGGTTCTTTCTTACGCTTCACAATTAAATCAAAAAGAATATCAAGTGCTCAGGTACCAATTTATCAATCAGCAAAATCAAGCACCTTTTTTAATTGCTATCGAAAAAAAGAAACGCTCTGCATCATAGAGCGTTTCTTATGCAATTCCTAAAAATAGTAATCGAAAGAATAAATTTAAGAAGTGCCCGGCTGTCATGATAATAAATATAATAAATGAAATCATGAGCACACGGGAGCGAAGTGTCTTATATTTTTTGGGATAGGGAATCCAAATATAAGCTGATACAACCATGAGCGGGACAGAATATAAATATCCAAATAGATAAACCCAGTCGCGCAATGCAGAAAGGTCACCCAGTTCAGGGTCTTGCAGGCTGTTCAACTGATTCATATATCCGGCTGCAAAAATAATAGTTAGCAAAATAAAATAACCAAATGTTGTCAGACGCAGCCATTTTTGCTCATCGCTTATCAGTATATAGACACCGATAAAAAATAAAATCCCTATTACAATTTGAATCAACATGAAAGTACAACCCCATTTTTAACGATAAATCAGTTCTCTGCGCCACATGCAAAACTTTCTCTCTCTGTAAAAGTCCGCCTGTTTGTATGGATGTCCCATTATCCATAGCGAGATTAAAACAGATTTATACAATTACTTATTCCAGTTATGACTGGAACATCTGTTACTGCTCCCATTGTCAAATCAACAACGTGGAAATTACTTAGAATAGCATTTCTGTTTATCTCTTTATGTTATTACTATCCTTAAGTAACCAGCTTATTTATTCTACCATAAAAAGATGCGTATCTGTAGAGGATAAAAAGAAATAAATCTACATTCAAACTTATTATCCACATCAAACAAATGACTTAGAATATATGCCTACAATTAGGAGATTACGATAGGAATAACAAGTCTTTCTCCTTCATTCAGTACTAAAATCAACTCATTTAGAACTGCCTTTCCAGATAATATTTCCTTTGATATACTTTAATCAATATGACTGAGTTGGAGGAATACAAATGATTGAATCATATAAAGGAATAACCCCGTCTATTGATTCTGCCGCATTCATTGCCAAAAATGCAGTAATCAACGGAGACGTGACGATTGAAGAAGAAGCAAGTATTTGGTTTCATACGGTGATTCGCGGTGATGTAGCACCGACAAAAATAGGTAAGCGTACCAATGTCCAGGATCTCTCTATGCTGCATCAAAGTCCTGATATGCCGTTAATTCTTGAAGATGATGTCACTGTTGGACACCAAGTCACCTTGCATTCAGCAATTATACGCCATCATGCGCTGATTGGCATGGGGTCCATTATTTTAGATGGCGCAGAGATCGGGGAGCATGCTTTTGTCGGCGCAGGAAGTCTGGTGCCGCCGGGCAAAAAAATACCGCCCCGCACATTAGCTATGGGTAGGCCGGCTAAAGTGGTTCGTGAATTAACCGATAAAGACTATCAAGAAATGGACCGCATCCGTAAATCCTATGTGGAAAAAGGACAATATTATTTAAAAGAAACAAACATGGGCGGAAATGAGTAAAACCATCCTATTCCAAAGAAAAACGTCAGGCATCTTCAAACACCTGACGTTTTTTTATTTTGCAGTCAACGCTTTTAATTCTTCGACTTTATCTGTTTTTTCCCATGGGAATGTAATATCTGTACGTCCGAAATGGCCGTAAGCAGCTGTGTTTTTAAAGATTGGCCTTCTTAAATCAAGCATGCGGATAATACCTGCCGGACGCAAATCAAAAAGCTCCCGGACTGCTTCCACTAATCTCTCTTCACTGACTTCCCCTGTACCGAACGTATTGATTGAGATAGAAACGGGCTGTGCAACGCCAATCGCATAAGCCAGCTGAACCTCACAAGAATCAGCAAGACCTGCAGCAACAATATTTTTAGCAACATAACGGGCCGCGTATGCAGCAGAACGATCCACTTTCGTTGCATCTTTACCGCTAAAAGCGCCGCCGCCATGTCTGGCATAGCCTCCATAAGTGTCTACAATAATCTTTCTTCCGGTCAAGCCGACATCGCCTTGCGGACCGCCTAAAACAAAGCGCCCGGTCGGGTTAATATAGTACTTTGTTTTTTCATCCAGTAATTCACCGGGTACAACAGCTTCGACAACATGTTTAATAATATCCGCTTCGATTTGTTCATTCGTAATATCCGGATGATGCTGCGCGGAAATGACAACCGTATCTACACGCAGCGGCTGGTTATCTTCACCGTATTCAACGGTTACCTGTGTTTTCCCGTCTGGACGCAGATAGCCGATAATCTCTTCCTTCCGGACATCTGCTAATCTTTTGGATAAACGGTGTGCTAAAGAAATTGGTAAAGGCATCAGCTCTTCAGTTTCATTACATGCATAACCAAACATTAATCCCTGGTCACCGGCACCAATTGCCTCGATTTCTTCTTCGCTTTCTTGTCCTTGTCTTGCTTCCAGCGCAACATCCACACCGCCGGCAATATCAGGAGACTGCTCATCAATAGCAGTCAATACAGCACATGTTTCTGAATCAAAACCATATTTTGCCCGTGTATAGCCAATTCCTTGTACTGTTTCACGTACAATTGCAGGAATATCTACATATGTACTTGTAGAAATCTCTCCGGCAACTAAAACAATTCCAGTTGTAACCGTAGTTTCACAAGCTACTCTGGCATTCGGATCCTTCGAGAGAATCTCATCCAGAATAGCGTCTGAAATTTGGTCAGACATCTTATCCGGATGCCCTTCAGTAACTGACTCAGAAGTAAATAAACGACGATTTGCAGCCATAAGGCTAACTCCCCTTCTCCAATAATGTTACGGAACTCTATTTCAATATAAATTTATCATTCCACCCAATGTGGTTTCATTTTTTAGAGGATATTTAAAAAGTCTCCTAAAAACAAAAAAACCTCTCCTTCAAAATATATGAGGAAAGGAAAACTTATTGGCCTTTCGCTCTTATTGTTCAAGGAATGATCCTTGCATCAGGTTAGCACCTTTCACTTCAAGTGAGGTTGCTGGGCTTCATCGGGACTGTCCCTCCACCATCTCCAAATAAGAGTATCCGTTCAATATTTAGATTAACGAAACAAGCCTCTCCTGTCAACCTTATTATCATTTGTGACAGAAAAAATAATTTTTCATAAATTAGTATGGACTATTATATTTAATGTGTTATACTAATAAACATATTTCAAGATAAAATCAATTCTAAACCATTAATTAAGGAGTGAATAATTGCTTTATGAAAATATTGCGGAGAAGTATACTGGAGGAGCTCACTTTAACTAATATTTACAGCAACTATTCTGTTGGCCAGCTTATTGAAAAAATTATTCATCGTGATGAAGCAAAATTAACATCTACTGGCGCGGTCCGTGCCACCACTGGAAAATACACGGGACGTTCTCCAAAAGATAAATTTATTGTAAAAGATGCTTTGTCAGCGGATAAGGTAGACTGGGGAAATGTTAATCAGTCTATTGAAGAGGAAGTCTTTAATCAGCTGCTGGGCAAAGTGATTGCCTATCTAGATAACCAAGAGGAAATTTTTCACCTGCAAGCTTATGCGGGTGCGGATGAAAAATACAAACTGCCTATTCAGGTAATCAATGAATACGCTTGGCATAATTTATTCGCAAGACAATTATTTATTCCTGTTGAAAAAGACATGGAGCAATTACATGAAGCTGATTTTACAGTAATCTCCGCTCCCGGTTTTAAAGCAGACCCGGAAGTTGACGGTACAAACTCCGAGGCTTTTGTTCTCATTTCCTTTGAACAGCGCATTGTGCTTATCGGCGGAACAGAATATGCTGGAGAGATAAAAAAATCTATCTTCTCTGTAGCTAATTTCCTGCTCCCTGAGCAAAATGTTCTGTCCATGCATTGCTCCTCTAACGTTGGAGATGAAGGCGATGTTGCTTTATTTTTCGGGTTATCCGGAACTGGAAAGACCACACTTTCAGCTGACATTGACAGAAGATTAATCGGTGATGATGAGCATGGCTGGAGTGACGAGGGTGTCTTTAATATTGAAGGCGGCTGCTATGCAAAATGCATTAATTTATCCGCAGAAAAAGAACCGCAAATCTTTGATGCGATCCGCTACGGATCTGTTCTGGAAAATGTCGCCTTGGATGAAGATACACGCGTCCCGGATTATGATGATACTTCGTTAACAGAAAATACACGGGCAGCTTATCCATTAGAAAATATTGATAACAGCTTAGAGCCAAGTGTGGCTGGACATCCAAATACAATTATTTTCCTGACCGCAGATGCTTCCGGTACTTTGCCGCCAATCAGTAAATTGACAAAAGAGCAGGCAATGTATCATTTCTTAAGCGGATACACGAGCAAACTGGCTGGTACAGAACGTGGTGTAACTAAGCCTGTAGCTACATTCTCAGCATGCTTCGGATCTCCGTTTTTACCATTAAATCCATCTGTCTATGCAGAAATGCTCGGAGAAAAAATTGATAAATTTGATGCAAATGTATTTCTGATTAATACTGGCTGGACCGGCGGCATGTTCGGTGTGGGAACGAGAATGAAATTATCCTACACGCGTGCGATAGTGCATTCCGCTTTAATCGGCGAGTTAAATGACGCGGAAACAACAACAGATGAAATTTTCGGATTGGCTATTCCAAAATCCATTCCAGGTGTTCCTGATGAAGTGCTTGTTCCTAAAAATGCTTGGGCGGATAAGGAAAGTTATGAATTGGAAGCTAAAAAATTAGCTGGAAAATTTCATATGAATTTCGAGAAATTCACGGAAGTCAGCGAAACAATTCAACAGGCTGGTCCGCTGTATCGTCCAGTATAATCAAACAGCTTCTCCAAAATAGCATATTCACGCGTTAAAAGGGTAAACTCCAATTTGGATTTACCCTTTTTTCTTGCTGCTCTTTCCTTTTCACCTCACAAAATCTCCAAATTCTAGGCGTTCACACAATCATCCCGCGAAACATATATTTATAGAAGATATTCAAGAACAGTTTTTTGAGAAAGGAAGGAAGAAGAAAATGAGAAAGCTTGCTTGTTTCATTCTATTGATTTGTTCTCTGCTTCTCATTAGTGCCTGTAATGAAAATAAAATGACCCAGATAGACCTTGCAGAAGTCACACGATCTATTTTTTATGCACCGCAATATGTTGCTTTAGAAAAAGGCTTTTTCGAAGAAGAAGGACTGGAGGTTGATTTGCAAACAACATGGGGCGGCGATACGACAATGACAGCACTGTTATCTGACAGCGCAGATATTGCGCTGGTCGGCTCAGAAACATCTATCTATGTCTATGCTCAGGATTCCAGGGATTACGCCGTGAACTTTGCCCAGCTGACTCAGACAGACGGCACATTTTTAGTAGCCAAGGATGCAGATGAAGAATTTAATTGGGAGGATTTACGCGACAGCCATTTTCTCGGCCAGCGTGTCGGCGGAATGCCCCAGATGGTTGGAGAGTATGTTTTGAAGCAGCATGATATCAACCCTCAAGAAGATTTAAATTTAGTTCAGAATATTGATTTTGCAAATATTCCAGGCGCTTTTGCCAGCGGCGATTATGAGTATGTGCAGTTATTTGAACCAACCGCAAGTATTTTTGAAGCGAATGGCCAGGGTGAGATTGTCGCCTCTTTCGGAGAAGAATCCGGGCAAGTGCCGTACACTGTCTTCATGGCAAAGCAAAGCTTTTTAGATGAAGAAGAGGAAACGGTCGAAGCATTTACCAGAGCAATCTATAAAGCACAGCAATGGGTGCAGGAAACAGATTCGTTAGAAATTGCCGAAGTGGTAGAGCCATATTTTGAAGATACCGATGTAGAAATGCTCGCGAATGCCATCGACCGTTATAAACAGCAGGGATCCTTTGCGACATCTCCACTGCTGAAAGAGGATGCCTGGGAAAACCTAAAAGATATTATGGATGAAGCTGGAGAACTCCCTGGAGACGCTCCCTATGAAGATCTCGTCAACACAGAGTATGCAGAGCGGATTATCGGGGAATAAAGGAGGCCAACAATGTCTTATCTTACATTAGACCGGGTATCTCATTACTACTTCTCCAAAAAACAATATACAGAAGCGCTGCACAATATCTCTTTCTCTGTGAAAAAGAATGAATTCATTTCATTGCTCGGACCAAGCGGCTGTGGTAAATCTACGCTGCTCTCTCTTATCTCTGGAATGCTGCAACCTGCTGAAGGCAATATTTTAGTGAACGGTAAGAAAATAGAGGGAAGCGATTTAGAAATCGGTTACATGCTCCAGCAGGATTATCTGTTTCCCTGGAAAAATATTATTGATAATGTGCTCATTGGACCCAGAATCAGAAAACGGCAGCCAGAGGATTTAAAGCAAAGAGCAATTGCCCTTTTGGAAGAAGTCGGTCTAGAAAATGTCGCAGATAAATACCCTAATGAATTATCAGGAGGGATGCGGCAGCGGGCGGCATTAATCAGAACACTTATCACAGAGCCGGAAATTCTCTTACTGGATGAACCCTTTTCTGCTCTGGATTTTCAGACAAAGCTAAAACTGGAAGTATTGGTAGCTGATTTATTAAAAGCTTATCAAAAAACAGCGATTCTGGTAACACATGATATTGGGGAAGCTATTTCAATGAGCGACCGGATTATTCTGATGTCTTCGCATCCCGGTGCAATTGAAAAAGTATATGACGTGCCTGTTGAATTACGAAATGAATCACCGTTTATGGCAAGAAAGCATCCAAAATACAGCCGGCTTTTCGATAAAATCTGGGCGGACTTAGACCAGCAAAAAGATACAGTAAAGCCTCTAGAGGAGGATGCTTATGAACGGCCCTAAGTTATTTGCACTCTATCAGCAAAAATTAAAAAAAGAGGCTAAGATTGTACTGACCTGGCAGCTGTCTATTTTAATTTTATTTTTTGCTCTCTGGGAGACAGCCAGCAGGTTTTACTGGATAGATCCGCTGCTCTTCAGCTCGCCCAGCCGGGTATTCAGCTCGATATGGAGCCGGCTCTTAGAGGGATCCTTACTCAGTCATATTCAGATTACGCTGCTTGAAACCATCCTCGGCTTTTTGATCGGCACAATTGCCGGGATTATCATTGCTTCTATGCTCTGGAGCTTTCATCGTTTTGCGAAAGTCATGGATCCTTATCTGGTAGTTTTTAACGCGATGCCAAAAGTGGCTCTCGGCCCGATACTCATCGTAGCACTTGGTCCCGGCTATTTATCCATCATTGCGATGGGATTTATTATTTCTGTTATTGTTACCACCCTTGTTGTATTTGCGGCTTTCAACGAGGTAGACCAAAATTATTTAAAAGTGTTGCGGAGCTTTGAAGCAACAAAATGGCAATGCTTTAAAGAAGCGGTTTTTCCTGCCTCCTTACCAGCTATTATCTCCACCTTAAAGGTGAATGTCGGGCTATCCTGGGTAGGAGTTATTGTCGGGGAATATTTAGTTTCCAAACAGGGGTTAGGATATTTAATTATTTACGGCTTTCAGGTATTTGATTTTACGCTTGTTATGTCCAGCCTTGTCATCATCGCTATCCTTGCGGCGATTATGTACAAAACCGTAGAAAAAATAGAGCAGATGCTGATCCGAAAATAGCAGCCAGCGCTCAGCTGACTGCTATTTTTATACATACGATTTTTTTATCCGGAGCAAACAGGATTCCAGTACAGTATCCTTCATAATAAAACTAAAATCCGTTTTCCTTTTTACATTCGCCGGGATATTCTTTAGGAATACCGGACCTTTCGTTTCATAATAAGTAGATTGCGGAATCAATTCATCAATTTCCGCATAGTAGACATTCTTAATGACTGTTTCATAACGCCCGTCCACTTTATACTGTCCAATGTAATGGAGCTTGTTTACCGTTGCCCCTGTTTCCTCCATAACTTCCCGGACAGCTGCCTGCTCTGCTGTCTCTCCAGGTTCGACCTTCCCTCCAGGAAATTCAATTCCTCTTTCCTTGTGATCCGTTAACAGCCATCTATCTTTATATCTGCAAATCACCCATACATGCTTAGGGCTTTTTGAAAATGGATGATCTAAAAAAGATAATTGTACCGTATTATTGTAAAAATCCTTAAAAACGTTCACTACTTCCACTACTTTCCCACAGGGCTGTTATCACTTATAGCTTATATCTTGAATTTTCCAGCCGTTTTGAAATGCCATCTCCACCACAAGAGTGTAACTCCCTACCATGTCATTTTCATTTTCCTGTACTACTTGTACAGAATGATTTGATATATTTATCATATCATATTCATTTTCTTCTTGAAACCATGGCTCCGTTTGTGTCGGGATAACATAAACGCCTTCCGCTTCAGCCCGGAAGTAATAGTCAACAAAGGCTGCGGCTAATTCTGGTGTAACATATGCTTCAAAAGCTTCTGTAAGCTCCTGTTCTGTTGCATAATGCTTCAGCTTATACGAATCATCCGCATCCTGCTTCAATGTATCTTCTAACCCATTCATAACGCGAATAACTTCATCCTGATCCGGCTGCATTTCTTCTGCTTCTGCAGATGCATCAATCTGATTGTTTCCTTCGCCAGCAGACTCTCCAGGTACAGTGATAGATAAAATAACGGCTGTCATCATTGTAAAACAAAGAATTAAAGCGAGCTTTCTCATCTACAAGCACTCCCTCTTCTTATCTATGTTTCCTGTCTAAACAAAACCTGTTTTTACTGATGAAAAATTCTTTATTTCTGATTTTCCATACACTATACTGTACCTTTTTATTATATCATCTAAACATTTTCATACCAAAGTACTTTTTTACCTACTCTTCATCCAATATTCCCATAGTCCGAATATGGTTCTTCGTATTTTCATCCCCCAGATCATATAACGCTTGATACACTCCTGCCATCGTTTCATCATAGACATCATTGGCAGTGTCCAAATGGTAGGGCACAAAAGGGATATGTGAACGTTTATAGCTGTCAAAACTCGCTTCATGCAGTCCTTCAAATTTTCTGCGCAGCATTAATATCTCTTCTGCCGTCGCATAAATCACAAAATCATCATTTCCCTGATACGGAATCCGGGAAATCTCACCTTGTCCAATACTGATAAAATATTTTTGTTTATCCAATATCATCACCTCACGATTATATTCTCCGCAAAAAACGAAAATAATCTCTTAAATATGAAAAAAGCGCATATACCTTTGAAGGTATACACGCCTTTTCAAACTGTTATTACAGATTATCATTATTGTCCGTATTATCCGTACGATTCTGCTGCTCCTGATTAATGGAAGTATTATCAATTGTTCTATCAAATTTCTGCAGATATTTTGCTGCAAAATCTTTTCCTCCCAAACCAAAGGCAAGTCCAAAGGCCAATGCTAATGCGGCCAGCAGCAAGATAAATGCACTATTTACAATAGTTGATGCAATACCTAATTGGGATACAGCCATAAATGCTGCCAGAATCAAAATACTATACTTGGCAAACCCTGCAAGTACACCAGTTGCCGGTCCATTTAACAGATGCAGTAATACTTTTTGCACCATTGAACCGAGTAATAAAGCAATGCCCAAAATAAGCACTGCTGCCAGAACATTTGGCAGATAAGCAGTAATTGCGGTTGCAATTCCTACCAGGAAATCCAACTGAATAATATACAATGCCTGCACCGTTAAGAAGAAAATAATTAAAATCTGTACAACATAGCCGCCAATATAAGATGGTGTCCATTTCGCCTGGTCCACTGCTTTATTATTGCTGACCGTGGAGACAAAACGATTAAATCCTAATTTAGCAAGATAACTGCTGACAAATTCGCCAATCAGTTTACCTAACCAGATGCCAACCAGAATTAAACCAATTGCAATCAAGATATTCGGAATCATCTGCACAACACTGTGCAGCATGCCAATCGCCGGCTCTGTAATCCCTGCTAATTCCAATTGTTCTAAAGCAGAGATGGTAATTGGAATCAGAATAAGAATGAAAACAATGTTTCCGACAAATTTTGCAAAAGATGTCCCTTCAAATAAATTGGACAGCTTTAATTTTTGAATCCATTTCTCTGTACCTGCTGCGTCTAATAAATTCGTTACGACACTGCGGACAATCTTGCCGACAAACCAGCCTACTGCAAAAATAAGTATGGCTGCAGCAAGTTTAGGGATAAAGTTTAAAACAGACGCCAACAGACCGCTAAACGGTTCGGCAACCCCCTGAATATTTAAAGCCTGCAGTACACCAGGAATAAATAGGAGTAAAATAAGATAGAACGCAAATTTCCCGATAGTTTCCGTTGTTTTTCGGATTCCATCCTCAGAATCAGCAACTCCTATTTTGGAAAACAGGCGCTGAATGCGCAGTTTCTTGCTTCCTTCAACAATCATCCATTGGACAACGGTTGCAATGACCCAAGCCAATAGTAAAATTAATGCTGCCTTCACTACTGCCGGTATGAAATTTAAGAATGTTGAGATCAAATCCGATAATGGATTAGCAATCATCGACAGATTAAGAATATTGAAGAACAAAATAAATGCAACAATCAGCAGTATGTAATAAACTGCTTTTGCAATAACCTTTTCTGACTTCACCGGTTCCCCTTTTAACCGGAACCGATTAAATAGCTTATCATCCCAGTTCGTTTTCTTTAACGCTTTTTCTATTACGTTGCTTATCAGTTTAGCAAGCAGCCATACGATAAGAAGAACAATAAGCGCTATAACCACATTTTGGAGTCCAGTCCAAAAGTTTGCTGTAAAATAATCGTTCATAAAGTTTTCCATTGATTTTTGCCCCTTTCTAAACAGTATAGTTAGCGCTACCCGTCATTAAAAAGAGCCAAACCTATTTTATGAAACTGTAAAGAAACAGCAAAAAATTTGTTACAAACTTGCTATGCGCCTATCGATAATTCTTTAATGCCTGACGAACCAGCTTATTTGCAGCATTTCTCGGTAATTGATCCATATAATGAATTTCCTTCGGATGTTTATAACGTGCTAATTTATCCTTTAAGAAAGAAAGAATCTCCTCTTTTGTAATCATTTTGTCCGTAACAACAAAAGCAACCGGAATTTCTCCCCATTCCTTGTCCGTCAAGCCGGTTACCCCCGCTTCCCGAATTCCTTCTATCTGCAGCAATATATTTTCAATTTCTGACGGATAAATATTTTCCCCGCCGGAAATAATTAGATCACTGCGGCGATCAACCACATATAAGAAGCCTTCTTCATCTAAATACCCCACATCGCCTGTTGCCAGCCAGCCATTTAAGAAAGATTTTTCATTCGCTTCTGGTCTATTATAATAACCAGGTGTCACCATTGGCCCCTTAACAAGTATCTCCCCAACTTCATTCGCCTGCTGTCCGCGTATTTTTAATTGCGCCGGAAACAGCGGTTTTCCTGCTGACCCCACTTTTCGAAGTGCGTCTCTCGGACTTAATGTCACAATTTGAGAAGCTGTTTCCGTCATACCATAGGACTGGAATACAGGAATTTGTTTTGCTTTCGTTTGCTGCAGCAGCGATTCTGGGGCTGGCCCTCCTCCGAGAAGCATACAGCGGAAACTCTCCGGATAACTTGATTCCCCCAGATAACTTACCAGGCGCTGCAGCATGACAGTGACAACAGAGGCAATCGTTACTTCCTTATTCATAATCGCATCGTGGACATCTTCCACATCAAATTTTTCCAATAAGTAAATTGGCATGCCGTAAATAATTCCTTTTAACATCGTGGACAATCCGCTCACATGGAATAGCGGGAGTGGAATCAGCCATTTATCGTCATTGTGCTTTCCAAAATTCAAGCTGGAGCTTGTTGCACTCCACCAGTGATTTTCATACGTATGCTGGACAGCCTTCGGAAAACCGGATGTCCCGGACGTATACATCATTGTGAATACATCAGACAGCTCTATCTCTTCCAAAAGCTGCATATGAGGAGAGGCTTTTAACTGATTCAGTTTTTCAAACGTCAGCTGTTTTATTTCTGTCAAAGCCTCCTCCTCTGCTTCTGCAACCAGCAGCGTAACTTCCGCATCTTCCATTTGCTGTTTTCGTTCGAAAGCAGTTAAGCGCATATTTAATAAAACAGCCACTGCACCTAAATAACTGCAAGCATGAATGGTCTCTATCATTTCGATGCTGTTGCCTGAAAGCACCGCCACATGATCACCTTTTGTTACATCAGCGGCAGCAAGCTTTCTTGCTTTTTCCCGGCTGTTTTCAGCCAGCTGGCTAAACGTCACGGTAGTGCCATCTTTCCATTCTACGGCTGTTTCATCGGGGGATAAATCGGCTTGTTTATCAAGCCAATGGGGAATAACTGTACTCATTTTACTTCCTCCGTCGTTATTAAAATATATTCCTTCCCTTGCGAAAAGAAACCTTTGCGTAATCTGCAAAGGTTTCTTCCATACTGACTTAAGGGAATCTAGGGAACTGTTTGAAGTTCGGCTTTCTTTTTTCTTTAAACGCGTCTCTGCCTTCTTTTGCTTCATCTGTTGTGTAGTAAAGAAGGGTTGCATCCCCGCCAAGCTGCTGCAGTCCTGCTAAGCCATCCGTATCAGCATTAAAGGATGCTTTCAGGAAGCGTAATGCCATTGGCGATTTTTCTAAGATTTCTTCACACCATTGTAAGGTTTCTTCTTCTAATTTTTCCAAAGGTACCACGGTGTTTACCAATCCCATTTCATATGCTTCTTCCGCATTATATTGACGGCACAGGTACCAGATTTCACGTGCACGCTTGTGTCCTACTAAGCGGGCTAAATAGCCTGCACCATAGCCTGCATCGAAGCTGCCCACTTTTGGTCCGGTTTGTCCAAAGATTGCATTATCTGCAGCAATCGTTAAGTCACAAACTACATGAAGCACGTGTCCGCCTCCGATTGCATATCCAGAAACCATTGCAACTACCGGCTTCGGAATGGTACGGATCAAGCGCTGCAGATCAAGTACATTTAAACGCGGAACTTCATCGCCGCCAACATAGCCGCCATGACCGCGGACAGACTGGTCTCCGCCGGAACAAAATGCTTTATCTCCTTCTCCAGCTAACACAATCACGCCGATGGAGGAATCGTCTCTTGCATCTGTAAAAGCCTCAATCATTTCTTTTACGGTATTTGGTGTAAAGGCATTACGTTTTTCAGGACGATTAATCGTTACTTTTGCAATCCCGTTGTATTTTTCATAAATTATTTCTTCAAAGTTCTTCACTTTTTGCCATTCTACTGTCATGTTAATGACTCCTTTCAAGCGCAAGGCTTATGACGTAATATGATTTTCATTTAAGAACACATTTACCATTTTACCAAAGTTTCGCGATTTTTCCACATGAACAGCATGACCGGCTTTCGGACAAAGCATGAATGCTGCCTGTGGAATTGCTTTTTGCATCATTTGATTTATGGCGACAAATTTCTCGTCCTCTTCGCCGGCAATCAATAAAGTCGGTTTCGCAAGCTCTGATAATTGCCCCCACCAGGAGGGCTGAGTACCTGTTCCCATCGCCTGCAGAGACATCGCCAAGCCTTCCTCCTTTTGAGAAAGACGTTCATTACGGATATTCCGCTGCACATGATCCGGCAGCTGTTTTTGAGTGGCGAATAAAGGAAGCTCCTGCCATGTATCTACAAATGCTTCGATGCCATTTTCTAAAATACGCTGTGCCAGCTGCTCATCCTTTTCTTTCCTTTCACGACGGGCAGCTTCCTCTTTTAATCCTGGAGAGGCACTCTCTAATATAAGAGAAGCAATATACTCCGGATAATACATTGCAAAGCTGAGTGCGGTTCTTCCTCCCATAGAATAGCCGACGACATGCGCTTTTTTTATTCCTAATGTATCTAAAAGCTCCGCAAGCAGGGTACAGCAATCTTTCATCGAAGAAATGGTACTGTCTGCCTCTCCATGCCCCGGCAAATCCACTAAAATACATTGATAGCCGGATAAATACGAGCAAGTCTCGCGCCAGGTCTCGCGTGTTCCGGTAAATCCATGTAAAAACAGCACAGGTTCTCCTTCACCGATGATTTCGTATGGTAAACCCGCTGGACTCATTGCCATCCCTCTTTTATCTCTGCCATAACACGATTCCATTTCTCCCGGTGCCAAACAGCATTTTCATCACGATCTGTTTTCACTTCAATGATGGATAAGCCGGATTGCTGATAACTTTGCTCCAGCTGTTCCTTTAAAGCACGCTCTGTTGAAACAACCTGATAAGCTGCACCATATAACGCTCCGGCTTTTTCAAAAGGCAAGTCAACCGGCGTGCCAAAAAGTGCTTCAAAATGCTTCTTATCATTAGCCTGTGGAAGAAAAGAAAAAATTCCTCCACCGTTATTATTTACTAATACAATAGTGATTGGGAGCTGGTATTGTTTTGCCGCCAGCAGCCCATTCATATCATGGAAAAAGGAGAGGTCTCCAATCAGCAGGGTAACCCGCTGGCCAGCTGCTGCTGCACCAACAGCACTTGAAATCACACCATCAATCCCATTAGCTCCCCGATTGCAAAGGATGGAAACAGCCTTCGAAGACACCATAAAAAAGCTATCCACATCACGGACAGCCATACTGTTTCCGACATATAATGTTGTCTGGTCAGGAATAACCGCTGCTATTCCGCGGGCGGCTTCTCCCTCTGTTACCTGCGTTTCTTCTCCAGATAATAAATGATTCTTAGCAATTTGATTATAATGCAGCCATTCATCCAGCCATGCTGCAGTTGAAAGCTTATCCGGCGCTTTTTCAATCAGCTGGCTGCATAGTTGTCTTGGGTCAGCATAGATATAAGCTGTATCATTGCCGGTCGGGTCACGGAAGCCTTCATTCTCTTCTACAACAAACTGCGGAATATGGCTATGCTCTTTGACATAAAACAAATATGCTTTCGATACCGGCATCGCTCCGAAGCGGATAATATAATCCGGCTGCAGCCGCTCACGGATTTCCGAATCTCGTAAGAACGCATCGTACCCTTCGATGACATGAGTTTTGTCATGTTCCCCTGTCCGCAGCTGTGATAAAGGATCAGCCAGAACAGGCAGATTCCAAACTTGAGCCAGTTCGCATACACGCTCTGCGAAATTTACATTCATCTCTGGTCCGCACACGAGGAGCCCTTTTCGAGAAGAACCAAAAAGAGCCGTAAGTTCCTGTATTTGTTCTTCGCCTAAATACTTCATGCCTTCCATTCTATTTATGCGGGCAGTAGATTTCTCTTTTTCAGCACCCCAAATATCAGGAAGGGTGAAATCTGGCGTGAGCGGTTCTCTAAAGGGAAAGTTTACTTGAACAGGCCCTTTATTCCCCTGCTCTGTAAAGGCAAAAGCCTGCGCTGCTTTTTGACGCGCATAACGCAGCATTGGCGGCGTTCCTTCCGGGGTCGCCATCTCATGAAACCATTTGACATAATCTCCATACATTTTTATTTGCTCAATGGCTTGCGGAGCCCCGACCTGACGTAATTCATGCGGACGGTCCGCTGTCAAAACGAGCAGGGGCACTCTGCTGTAAAAAGCCTCTACCACAGCCGGATAATAATTTGCAGCAGCCGTTCCTGATGTACATACCAGTGCTACCGGCCGATTTGATTTTTTCGCTAATCCCAATGCAAAAAAGGCTGCTGACCTTTCATCGATAACAATCCATTCTTTGATAGATGGATGCTCTCTAAACACCAGCGCCAGCGGAGTGGACCTGGAGCCGGGAGAAATAACAACATCCGTCATCCCATTCCTCGCCAGCTCGTCAATAAAGTTTGCAGTATAACGTGTTAAGCTTTCTGTATAATTCATTTCTCTAATCCACTCCTAAAACAGATAACATCGGCATCAATTTAATATTAGTCTCTTCATATTCACTTTCCGGAATCGAATCCTCGACAATTCCGCACCCTGCAAACAGGGAAGCTTCGTCCTTTTGGATAAGTGCGGAACGTAAGGCGACAGCAAATTCTCCATGATTATTACTGTCCATCCAGCCAATAGGTGCTCCGTACCAGCCCCGGTCCAATAATTCATTTTCCCGGATAAACGCTAACGCTTCCTGTCTCGGCGTTCCGCCAAGAGCAGGCGTCGGATGCAGACCGCTGATAATGGAAAAAATACGATGGTTTTTTTTCAGTTTTGCACGCACCGGCGTATATAAATGTTGAAGTGTTTTATATTGATGCACAGCCGGTTCAAACGGAACATTAACATCTGTACAGTAAGCCTCCATCGTATTGCGGATCATCTGCACGACATAATCATGCTCCTCGCGGTTTTTTGGGTCTCTAAACAGATTATCAGCGATTTGCTCGTCCTCTTCCATTGTCTCTCCGCGTGGTGCTGTACCGGCTAAACAGGTAGAAAGTACTTCGTCATCTTTCACTTTAACGAGACGCTCCGGCGTTGCTCCAAGGAAACAATCCTCTCCCATTTCATAGCCAAACACATAGGTATTTGGCTGCGTATCTACAAGACGCTTGAGAATGTCGGGAATGTTTGCTGATTGATTAAAATGCAGCCGTACCTCTCTTGCCAGCACAATTTTATCAACTGCCGTATTTTTCATCACATCTGTAGCCTTTTTAATTGTTTCCTTCCATTGTTCCGGATCAATCTCTGTTTTACGTTGAATGTGCAATACATATCCATCCCTCTTATTCTCTGCATTATTCAGCAGGGTCTGACGATGGTCTTGTAATTGCTCCAATACACCAGCATACGTTTCGTCTGTGCAGATGAAGCGATTTAGGGTAAGGTAATAATTCCCTTCTGCATGAGTTAGAATATAATTTGGAATAGAAAAATGACTGCAGGGAAAGTTTTCCCACAGCTTTGTCTGGGGCTTTAACGGGTCAAAAGAAAAACCTCCAAGTGCGACAACCCCAGTACCTGAAACATGATAGGGGTTATAAATAACAGCATCACTTAATAAAGCATGCCATTCCTGCTCCACTTGTTCATAGCGAGATGGAGAATCTTTAGCAGATAATTCAAAAGCATGCCCCGCCCCCGCCATTTGAAAATCTTCATTTGCACTGGACCAAAATGTACGAGGAAGCTTTAAATCAGCCGCTTTTTCTAAAAATCTATATAAATTAACTGGATTTATTTTTTCCGTATAACTAAACAGTTTGTTTTTTTGATCTGTATGAACGGACTGTATAGCAGCTTCCAATTCAGCAGTAAACTGTTTTTCTTTTACTTCGATCATGTTGATAAACCTCCGTAATAGGTACGTGTTCAAGAATCACAAAAGAGATAACCTCTTTTTTATTATACTTCTTGAACATCCTTTCATAAGTTGGACAGGTATTTTTTATCCTCTCCTATTTTATGCCCTTTTCGTTACTTTCTCAAGAAAAGCCTACTAATTCGTTTAAATCTGCTATACTTTTCTCATTTTCCATCCATAACTGTCTGTTCCTCCCGCAAAATAGGTTTGACACGTCTCTGTCCCTTATCTAAAATAAATACGATATTGTTTTTTAGGAGGAAGCAGGTAATGACGACGAAAGATTCGGCTGATATAAAAGAATTACTGAATGAACGGGAAGGATTTCATAAATGGTGGCGGTTAATCCGGCCGCATACACTGACAGCATCCTTTGTCCCTGTTTTTGTCGGGACAATGATTGCTTTTAATGAAGGTACCATTGATTGGCTGCTGTTTTTTGCGATGATGGTTGCCTCTTTACTGATTCAGGCAGCTACCAATATGTTTAATGAATACTACGATTTTGTACGCGGATTAGATAACGATCAATCGGTCGGAATCAGCGGTTCAATTGTCCGGGACGGGATGCACCCAAAGCGGATTCGTAACATTGCTTTACTTTTTTATGCTATATCCGTTGGAATTGGTGTATACATATGTATCGCATCGAGCTGGTGGATTGCAATTATTGGTTTATTTTGCATGGCAATCGGTTATTTATATACTGGAGGTCCTATTCCGATTTCC
Source organism: Oceanobacillus oncorhynchi (assembly GCF_000821065.1). Lineage (GTDB taxonomy): Bacteria > Bacillota > Bacilli > Bacillales > Amphibacillaceae > Oceanobacillus > Oceanobacillus oncorhynchi. Next base: position 1,392,782 of record NZ_CDGG01000001.1, on the reverse strand, counting down.
TACACACCTTTTGGAGAATTATTCTCTGGTGTGCTGATGGGATCCGTTATTATTGGGATCACCTATTATATTCAAACGGCTTCCGTGACGACGGAAATGATCTGGATCTCCCTTCCAATTACTATATTTATCGGCTGTATTAACTTTGCCAACAATATCCGGGATCGTGATGGAGATGAGAGAGGCGGAAGAAAAACCATTGCCGTTCTTCTTGGTAGACCAAAATCAATCAAGCTGCTTGCTTTGCTGTTTATTGTTTCATTTTCAATCACTATTATTCTTATACTGACAGGCGCTCTGCCCTTATGGTCTTTCCTTACTTTACTGAGTATTCCACCGGCAGCCAGTGTCATCATCCAATTTAAGGGGAAGACAAAAGCAATTGAAATGATGCCGGCAATGGCAAAAACAGCGAAAACAAATACAATTTACGGGATGCTGTTAGGTCTCTCTTTGTTAATTTCCGGATTGTTCTAAAACGAAACTTCACGCAGTAGGGGTTTTTACGGACAGTTCTCTGTGAGAAAAGTGCTTGTTCAAAAAGTCCGATAGAAATTTGATATGTCATGTTGATTGGGCTTTTTGAACATCGTTTATAAGCATTTGTGGATAAATCATTTAGAAAGGATGGTAATCATGCAAGCGGAACATTTAACTAAAGAAGATATCACTTATTTTAAAAAAAGGCTTTTAGACATGAAAGAGGAAGCGGAAGCCCATATAGAAACAGATAATAATCAAGATGATGAACTTGCTTCCGTCAATAATCATCCGGCAGATTTAGGAACAGAGCAGTTTGAACAGCAGCGGGAGGCCGGGTTCAATCTAATGCGAAAAGAAGAGATTACAGAAATTGACGATGCGTTACAAAGAATAGAAGATGGCACATACGGAATCAGTGAAAAATCCGGAAAACCCATCCCTAAAGAAAGACTTGAGGTATTGCCTACTGCAAGCATTCTTGTGGAAGAAGCTTCCGACACAGAATAATTATCTGGGACTAAAAACAGAATAAAAAAAAGCAGAGACTTATTTTATCCAAGTCTCTGCTTTTTTTTGCATATAACCTTCAGCGGAAAGTTTCTTTACAGCTCCCGGCTGAAGGAATTTCACTTTATATAAATCTGGTCCGCTGCTGCTGAATCCAGCTTTGCATTCTATTAAATAACGGGATAAACAAAATCGCGATAATAATTCCTTTAATAAAATTGAACGGAAGCACCCCGCCGATAACGGTAACCCACTTCACTTGCTCAGACATTTCCCAGCCCATAAACCAGCCGTACGCCGGTAAAATGAAGTAATAGTTGAGTACGCTCATGCCAACCGCCATGATAACGGTACCCGCTGCAAGTCCTGTAATAAGACCTTTTAAGCCTTTGACCCGATGATAAATGAGTGATACTGGCAATACAATCATAACCCCTGCCACAAAATTAGATAACACGCCAATCGGCTCTCCAGAACCAGATACAGCCAGATATAACAAGTTTTTAAATCCTACGACAAGCACTCCGGCCAACGGTGAGAATATCAACGATGCGATTAACGCTGGAACATCACTGAAATCGACCTTTAAATATGGTGTTGGTAAAAATGGCAACGGAAAATTGATAAAAAATAACACGAGTGAAATAGTACTTAATAATGCGATAATAATTAACTTTAACAGCTGATTTTTCTTCTTTTTTTGCATCAGTCTGCCTCCTCCATCATTTTTCCGATTCCAACTCGTGATGAAGGTTCGATGCTATTCTTTATTCTGTGTATAACCCAGAAAAGCGGTATCTCTTTACTAAACATTATCATGCCTATCCCGCTAAAAAAACCCTAAAGCTTTTGAGGCTTTAGGGTTCTGTGTCATCGCTAAATAAATACGCAAAAACATACACGTATAGTGAATAAAATAAGCTCGACATCTTCTCCCATCCAGACTATCACTGTCGGTTCTGGAATTTCACCAGATCAACTGTAACGTTATACAGTTCGCGGACTATTTCCGCCGGTCGGGAATTACACCCTGCCCCGAAGATTGGAATCGAATATTTAATTTAGGTATAGTATACCATATAAAACGCATTTGACAAGAGAAAAATTTTTAATTCAATATATCTTCACATTATCCATTTTTCTCATCATATAATGGGTTTAAATTTTCTTTTCCTGTCATATTTTCAAGCATCGTTACTAATAATTCAATTTCCATTTCCATATCTTTTTTACTTACTGTTTCTACAGGTGAATGCATATACCTGAGCGGCAAGGACACCAGCGCTACTGGCACACCTTTGCCTGTATAGCGCATTTTATCTGCATCTGTACTTGTCGCCTTAGGCGTTAACTCATATTGTAAAGGTATGTCTTTTTCCTTCGCTGCTTTTTTCAGCCACTGATTGATTTTACGGTGAATTGGAGCGCCTTTAGCTAAAACCGGACCGCCTTCTAACTCAACTTCCACTTGCTTTTTCGTATTCACATTAGGGTGGTCCGTTGCAAAGGTTACATCCATAGCGATGGCAAAATCCGGCTCTATACCAGCAGCGGCAAAATACGCCCCTCCCATATTTGTTTCTTCATTGACCGTACTTGCGCCATAAACACCAATGGACAAACCTTTTTCAGAGAGTCTGCGAATTACCTCCGCAACCATAAAAGCTCCGGTACGATTATCCAATCCTCTCGCTGAAATATAACGGTCCTGTAATATTTCCGGCTCCGTTTTGAACACACAGAGATCGCCAACCTGCACCTTCCTGAGCGCTTCTCCCTTTGATTGGAAGCCGCAATCAATGTATAAGTCCTGTACATCAAAATCACCCTTTATTCCGCCGAGATGCTGCGCATTTACCCCAACAACACCTGTAAAGGTTTCCTGATAGCCCAGCACCGTTACCCGCATCCCTACAGCTGCTTTTGGATTGACGCCACCCATTTTTTCAAAAAATAAAAAGCCTCGCTCATCGATGCGTTGAATCATTAAGCCAATTTCATCACAATGACCTGCTAAAAGTACTTTAAATGGAGCAGCCGGATTCAATACTGCAATTGCATTGCCGACATGATCTGTTCTGATTTCATCTGCAAACTCCTTAACATAGTGGATCCATTTCTTTTGAATTTCCATTTCCATACTTGATGGAGACGGGGTATGAAGTAAATCCATTAAAAAATCATATTGTTTATCTGCCATTTTATAGCCTCCTATCACCTATTCTTCCATCTAAAGTGATTTACCATTCACGCTTCATTTGAAGGAGGAAGATTTACAGAACCTCTCCATAATAAGTAACAACTGTTTACCAAATTTACAGAAGAAGGTACACTTACTATATCAAATAATTGAAATGAGGGATATAGATGTCATTAAACGAATGGTATGACAAAGGACTTGATCCAGATGAATACATTGAAGCAATGGAAGTAAATAAAGAGGATTTATTATACATCTATGATAATTTTTCATTACCAGCTGATGAAGCCTTTTTTGAAGAAGTTAAAAATAAGAACTTAAGAGCCATTATTCTTACAGAAGATTGGTGTGGCGACGCGATGTTAAATATGCCGATTCTTCTTAAAATTTCAGAGGCTGTCAATATGCCTGTTAAAGCTTTGCTTCGGGAAGATAATCTTGAATTAATGGATCAATACTTGACAAACGGAACAGCAAGATCAATTCCGATTATCATTTTTATTGATTCAGAAGGAAATGAGGCTGGCAAATGGGGACCGAGGGCGTCTAAAATTCAAGCTTATATAGATGAAGCACGTGCGCAGCTTCCTTCTAAGGATGCCGATGACTTTGAGGAAAAACAAAAACAAATGCATCGTTTTATCTCCAAATCTTATCGGGACGACCAAGATAATTGGTCCATTGTTTATGAAAGTATGAAAGAAACGTTGAAAGCAATATAATATTTTCTAAAAGCATCCATTCACTTGTGTAATGGATGTTTTTTTAAAGATGGGAGCGGATATTGTCTACTCCTGCGGGAAAAGCAACAGGTAGACCTGATCAGGAAGCGGTTTTCTTCCGAAGAGACTGAAGCGTTGCTTCGGAAAGCGACTTCCCGGAGCGGACATCTGCTCTCCTCTTTTTCATAAATGCTCCAGACAAAAACACTCCCCCTGGGCATGCAAGGCAGCTGCAAAAGAAAACGAATAATGACCCCTGCTCTCTGCACATACTAACCAATATAGATTGGAGGGCTCCCGATGAACGTACGTTTTTTCAGACTGCTTTATTACCGTATACCCAATATCCTGAAACTCCTGCTGCTTGTACTGATCGCGATGCCGTTCTTTGGATACCTTATTTATTTAATTGAACCGGAAACCTTCCCTTCATTAACAGATGGTATTTGGTGGGCGCTTGTCACCGGGGCGACTGTCGGCTATGGAGATTATGTGCCGGCAACATTAATCGGGAGATTACTTGCTGCATTTTTAATTTTAAGCGGCGGGGGGTTAATTGCATTCTATATTGCATCCTTATCTACGACCGTTATTAAACGTGAAAAAAAATCACAGGAAGGAAAGCTCGCTTTTCATGGAACAGACCATTATGTCTTTATCGGTTTTAATGAACGGACCCGTCAGCTTGTCCATTTAATCATCGAATATTACTACAATAAGAAAATCGTTATCATTGACCGGACATTGAATAACCTCTCTTACACCAAATTGCCAGTCCATTACATTAAAGGCAATGCAACAGAAGATGCCATCCTGCATATGGCCAATATCAAAGCAGCATCCTGTGTTTTTATTGCTGCAGATAATCAAAAATCAGATTATGAATCGGATACACATACTATACTGACTACGATTGCTGTTCGCGGAAATAACCCTGATATCCCTATCGTTTCCGAGATTCTCTCCAAGAAGCAGATTGATAATGCTGCCCGTGCAGGAGCAACAACGATTATCCGATCAAATGATTTTATGAGCAGCCTGTTTTTTCATGAATTGGATCCCGAGGTGCAATCGACACCGTTTGAAGATATTTATCACCTTCTCACCCAGCAAAAATTTGTTCATCGAGCTGTACCTTCTTCTTTAACAGGAAGAACCTATACAGAAGCAGTCACTTCTTTCTTGGAAAAAGAGATTCTAGTAATTGGCATTATTCGTGAAAAAGACTATATCCTTCATCCGGAGACAACATATATACTTGAAGAAAAAGATACCCTTATCTGTCTCAGCAAACGGCAGCATTGAAAGCATAATTGTTAGATTAGCCATTTCCTATAGATTGTGATATACTGTTTTATTGTTGAAAAAGTACGTGTTCAAAAGATGCAGAAAAAGATAACGGTTTTAATCAGCTGATTCTCAGCAAAAATTGATAAAAACCTCACCAAAATCTGGTTTTTCTTTTTCCATCCGCTTTGGATAGCTTATAAAAGGTATAAAAAGATATAGGAGATGTTTAATGTGACTGCAAACGTAGAAATTGGTCAAGTAATAGAAGGAAAAGTAACTGGTATCCAGCCTTATGGTGCATTTGTTGCAATTGATGGAGACACCCAGGGGTTAGTTCATATTTCTGAAATCATGCACGGATATGTAAAAGATATTAATGAACACTTGAATGTCGGTGATACAGTTAATGTGAAAGTCATTCAAATTGATGAAGAAAAAGGAAAAATTTCTTTATCTATCCGCGCTACCGAGGAAGCACCAAAAGAGACGGTGAAACAAGAGAATACCGCAAACAATTATGATTCTAATAATGACTCAAGCGGTTTTAATATTCTGAAGGACAAATTGCAGGACTGGATTGACCAGACACAGAATAAGTAAGACAAAAATCGTCACCCAAGAGCGTTATCGCTCTTGGGTGATTTTCATATTCTGTTACCTCTGTTCTTCGGACTTTGTTTCTCTTCTAAACAGCCTATTATTATCCTCTTTTTTAAGAACATCCCGTTATTTTCAACCTTTTTTCCAGAACGTTATTTTCCTTTTGTGCACCCCCCTTTCAGACCCTTAGCCTTGATTTCATCACATTAATAGATTAAAGTAGAATAAGATATGGAATCAATTTTTAAGGGGGAAATCTAAATGACACATGTTACGTTTAAATATGATAAAGCACTTTCATTTTTTGGCAAAGAAGAGATTAAAAACTTGTCTCCATTTGTATTGCGTGCGCACCAGATGATTCATGAAAAAATTGGTGCAGGTAATGACTTTTTAGGCTGGGTGGATCTACCTAAAAACTATGATCAGGAAGAATATGCACGCATCAAGAAAAGTGCAGAAAAAATTAAAAATGACTCTGATATCCTGCTTGTTATCGGTATCGGCGGTTCTTATCTTGGAGCGAAAGCAGCGTTAGAAATGCTCAACCACTCCTTCCAAAATCTGCTTTCCTCAGAAGAGCGAAAAGCACCTCAAGTTATTTTTGTTGGCCACCACCTAAGCTCTACTTATATGAGTGAACTGACAGATATACTGAAAGATAAAGATTTCTCTATTAATGTTATTTCTAAAAGTGGAACAACTACAGAGCCTGCCATTGCTTTCCGTATCTTTAAAAAGCTGCTGGAAGAAAAATATGGTCAAGAAGAGGCTAAAAAACGTATCTATGCAACAACCGACCGCAAACGCGGCGCATTAAAAACTACAGCTGATGAAAACGGTTATGAAACATTCGTTATTCCTGATGATGTCGGCGGACGTTATTCTGTATTAACTGCAGTAGGTCTATTACCGATTGCAGCAAGCAACATTGATATAGATGCTATGATGAAAGGGGCACAAACTGCCATGGAAGACCTGGCTGTTCCTGACGTCTATCGCAACCCGGCATATCAATATGCAACCGTGCGTAACATTCTGTATCAAAAAGGAAAAGTAACTGAGTTGCTCATTAATTATGAGCCGGCGCTTCAATATTTTTCTGAATGGTGGAAACAGCTGTTTGGTGAAAGTGAAGGGAAAGATCAAAAAGGTATCTACCCGTCATCTGCCAACTTCTCTACAGACTTACACTCCCTTGGACAATATATCCAAGAAGGAAGAAGAAATATTTTCGAAACCATCCTTCATGTGAATGAGCCTAAGAAGAATTTGAAGGTAGAAGAAGAAGAAAATGATTTGGATGGCTTAAATTATCTGGCTGGCAAAAGTATTCATGAAATTAACGATAAAGCATTCCAAGGAACCTTATTAGCACATACAGATGGTGATGTTCCAAACCTGATTATCGAGGTTCCAAAACTGGATGCATATACTTTCGGCTATTTAGTATACTTCTTTGAAAAAGCATGTGCTGTCAGCGGGTATCTGCTTGGTGTTAATCCATTCGATCAGCCTGGTGTAGAAGCATATAAGAAAAATATGTTTGCCCTGCTTGGTAAAGCTGGTTTTGAAGCAGAAAAAGAAGAACTTGAGAAGAGATTGTAAAAAATAGAAAACCTTTCTTTTATGGAGAGAATCCATAAAAGAAAGGTTTTCTGCATTTGTGAGCACCGTTAAATAAGCAATCTTTAATAAAAATAAATTTAATAAACTTTTTTAAAAGTTTTTGGTTTATTTTTATTAACAGCGGGTATTACTATAATTGTAAGGCTTTCTCGTATTCCCCCTGTAGGCAGAGCGTATTCACGCTTTGCTTTTTTTTGTCCTAAAATGAATAACTGCAAGTTTCTGGGGCTCTATACTGAATGTGGTGGTGTCCTCCGTTCCATCGCCAGATGGAACGGAGGCAAAAAAATACACTCCTTTTCCTCTCTCTGATAACCTTGAGTTGTCGAGACAAAAGGAATGGGAGAGGAAAAGAGTGCAACATCATTTTATCACAGAGTTATTAGGAATTAAAGATACACATGTAGATGTGTGGGATATCAGAGAAGAAGAAAGTTATTTGATTGCGGAATTATTCACGAAACAGCGTATGCAGAAATGTCCTTGTTGCGGGAAAAGAACGAAACGGATACACAGTTACCGCTGGCAAAGCATCCAAGGACCAGTGTTAACGACAAAAGAAGTTCATATATCTCTGCGAAAGAGACGTTATATTTGTATGTCGTGTCACCACACATTTTATGAGCGTCTCCAAATGATCCATCGGTATCAACGGTGTACGGCGAGTGTGCAAACGGCAGCGATGATGCATGCCGCTGTAAGTTCCTTTCGTACAGCGGCGCTGGTAACGGGAGTAACAGTGAATCGTGTGTTACGGTGGTTTGATCAGAAGGAACTGCCCACCAGCAAAGTGTTACCGCGAGTCATTGCGATCGATGAGTTTAAAGGCGACGCAGATGGAGAGAGGTTTCAATTGAATGTGGTCGATGTGGAGAACCGAAGAATTATCGATATCTTGCCAGATCGAAAAGTGGAGACCATTGAAGCGTACTTAAATTCCTGCGATACAGGTAAAGTGGAAATGGTAGTAATGGATTTATCTCAAGCGTTTAAACAAGCGATTCGAAAAGCGCTGGGAAACCCATTGATTATCGCTGACCGTTTTCACTTTATGCGTCAGGCCTACTGGGCTTTGGATGAGGTCCGCCGTGAAGTTCAAAAGCAATTGCCCAAGAAAGATCGAATTCGAATGAAACGCTCCAAAAAACTTCTGTGGAAATCATGGACAACCTGTTCGGATGATCAGAAGAAGAAAGTCCAGGAATTATTAAAGATAGATCTCCGTTTAAAGGAAGCCTATGATTTAAAGCATGAACTGGATACGTGGTTTAAGGAAAGTGATGCGCACAATGCCACAGCGGGATTAGAAGCATGTCTGGAAAAGTTGAATGCATCCAGATTAGAAGGATTTCATCGTGTCGCACGTACATTTAAAAGATGGCAACAAGAAATTCTGCATTCTTTTATGTATCCTTTTAATAATGGCTACATAGAAGGCGTTAATAATACGATTAAAGTATTAAAAAGATTATCTTATGGAATTAAACAGTTTGATCGAATGAGAAAGAAAATTCTATGGCAACAAGAGGTAAAGCTTGTGTTAAAGCAAGCTTATAAATAAAGAGGTGGAGGAATGATATTCCACCACCACATTTGACATAGAACCTAAAAAAAGGTAAAGGAGCTTATCGATGCGACGACGGAATAAAAAGTTATGGATGCTCTCTCTAATGATGTTATTTTTTTTATCAGGATGCTTGCTGCCGCATGAAAACTCAGAAACGCTGGAGATGTATAATGCGGATGGAGATCGTGTAGGAACAGCCAGATTAAATGAAACCGATGGCGGTGTTTCTGTAAATGTGGAAGTAGAAGGTTTAAGTCCTGGTTTTCATGCAATACATGTTCATGAATACGGAAAATGTGAGGGGCCTGATTTTTCTTCCAGCGGAAATCATTTTAACCCGGATGGGAAAGACCATGGTCTGATGCAAACAGATGGACCGCACGTCGGTGATCTCCCGAATATTGAAGCGGATGCGGACGGGGCTGTTCAAGAAGAGCTGATTATTAATGAGGCAACATTAAAAAAAGGAAAAAATAGCCTGACGGCAGATAACGGAACTTCTTTAATTATTCATGATGGGGTAGATGATGGGATGAGCCAGCCGGCAGGTAATTCAGGAGACCGTATCGTTTGCGGAGTAATCAGCGGAGATTCTCAAAGCGGGGAAGAGCAGGACGCACCGACTGATCCGACGGAAAATAATGATAAACAGAAAAACGAAGAAAACGGCTAAAGATGTAATTGCATTTGGCTGTGAAATATAATAATGTCTGATTTCATGATAATAGAAACTGCATTCTCCCAAGGATGAATGCAGTTTTTACTCTTTTCTAATTAATTAGTAGATGCTCTCCATGCCTCGACTGCATGAATAATTCGTTGTACGCCTTCTTCAATGGTTGCCCGGGGGCATGCGACATTAATACGCATAAAAGCGTCCCCTTCATCTCCATAGTCCTGACCAGGATTTAAGCCGACTCGTCCTTTATCAATCATGAATCGGTTTAATTCTTTTTTATCCATATTCAGCTGGGAGCAATCTACCCAGACAAGGTAGGTTCCTTCCGACTTGATTACTTTTAGTTCAGGTGCATGAGCGGCAAACATTTCTTTAATATATGCTGTATGGCTTTCAACAACTTCGAGCAGTTCTTCCAGCCAAGGCCCGCCATGACGGTAGGCTGCTTCCATAGCTGTAATAGCCATTCCGTTTAAAGAGTTATTTAAACCTTGACGGAGAAATGCTTTTTCTAATTTTTGTTTGTTTTGCTTGTTTGGCGTCACGGCATAGGAAGCTTGCAAGCCTGCTAAATTAAAAGTTTTAGAGGGAGCCATGCAAGTAATGGTTTTATCAGCAATTTCTTCTGATAAACTGGCAATTGGCAGATGTTTATGTCCTTTGAAAACTAAATCAGCATGAATTTCATCAGAGAAAATCATCGCATCATATTGTAAACACAGCTCTGCCATTTTTCGAAGCTCTTCCTCTGTCCAGACACGCCCTACCGGATTATGAGGTGAACATAAAATAAATGCCTTCACACCGCTTGCTAGTTTCTTTTCCATATCCTCAAAATCTATGGTGTAATAGTCATCTTGTTGAATTAATGGATTCTTTACAACCTCACGGTCCAACACCTTTATAATATTATAAAAGGGTGTGTACACAGGTGTTTGAATCATAATCTTATCGCCGGGTTCAGTGAATGCCTGCAATGCCATATGTAGCGTATTGATCACGCCAGGACTGTAGTTAAGCGAGTCCGCTTGGATATCCCATCCGTGCCGGTTTTTAACCCAATCTGTAATAGAAGATGTGACATCTTCATCGATTACTGTATATCCGTAAATTCCGTGCTCTGCACGTTTAATAAGCGCCTGATTCACAGCTTCCGGGGCTTTAAAGTCCATATCTGCTACCCACATTGGGATAACATCTTCCGACTGGAATCTTTTTTGAAGCATATCCCATTTCATTGATTTGGTTTGCTTACGGTCATGTACCTCTTCAAAAATACTCATTCTTCGTTTGCCTCCTTACATGATTTCATTTTTCTATTATAACAAAGATTCCTCAGAAAGATAGAAAGCTGACCAGAAACGGTTCTATGTCAAATGTGGTGGTGGAATATCATTCCTCCACCTCTTTATTTATAAGCTTGCTTTAACACAAGCTTTACCTCTTGTTGCCATAGAATTTTCTTTCTCATTCGATCAAACTGTTTAATTCCATAAGATAATCTTTTTAATACTTTAATCGTATTATTAACGCCTTCTATGTAGCCATTATTAAAAGGATACATAAAAGAATGCAGAATTTCTTGTTGCCATCTTTTAAATGTACGTGCGACACGATGAAATCCTTCTAATCTGGATGCATTCAACTTTTCCAGACATGCTTCTAATCCCGCTGTGGCATTGTGCGCATCACTTTCCTTAAACCACGTATCCAGTTCATGCTTTAAATCATAGGCTTCCTTTAAACGGAGATCTATCTTTAATAATTCCTGGACTTTCTTCTTCTGATCATCCGAACAGGTTGTCCATGATTTCCACAGAAGTTTTTTGGAGCGTTTCATTCGAATTCGATCTTTCTTGGGCAATTGCTTTTGAACTTCACGGCGGACCTCATCCAAAGCCCAGTAGGCCTGACGCATAAAGTGAAAACGGTCAGCGATAATCAATGGGTTTCCCAGCGCTTTTCGAATCGCTTGTTTAAACGCTTGAGATAAATCCATTACTACCATTTCCACTTTACCTGTATCGCAGGAATTTAAGTACGCTTCAATGGTCTCCACTTTTCGATCTGGCAAGATATCGATAATTCTTCGGTTCTCCACATCGACCACATTCAATTGAAACCTCTCTCCATCTGCGTCGCCTTTAAACTCATCGATCGCAATGACTCGCGGTAACACTTTGCTGGTGGGCAGTTCCTTCTGATCAAACCACCGTAACACACGATTCACTGTTACTCCCGTTACCAGCGCCGCTGTACGAAAGGAACTTACAGCGGCATGCATCATCGCTGCCGTTTGCACACTCGCCGTACACCGTTGATACCGATGGATCATTTGGAGACGCTCATAAAATGTGTGGTGACACGACATACAAATATAACGTCTCTTTCGCAGAGATATATGAACTTCTTTTGTCGTTAACACTGGTCCTTGGATGCTTTGCCAGCGGTAACTGTGTATCCGTTTCGTTCTTTTCCCGCAACAAGGACATTTCTGCATACGCTGTTTCGTGAATAATTCCGCAATCAAATAACTTTCTTCTTCTCTGATATCCCACACATCTACATGTGTATCTTTAATTCCTAATAACTCTGTGATAAAATGATGTTGCACTCTTTTCCTCTCCCATTCCTTTTGTCTCGACAACTCAAGGTTATCAGAGAGAGGAAAAGGAGTGTATTTTTTTGCCTCCGTTCCATCTGGCGATGGAACGGAGGACACCACCACATTCAGTATAGAGCCTTTTTTTATAGTTTAGGCAAAGAAGTAATTTTTAATCAAAAAACTCCTCAAATCTTATTGATTAGAGGAGGTATTTGTCACATTATTATTTTTTTGCGTTTGCTGTAAAACATCCTGGTACTCCTGCTCAAAACGTTCCTGATCTTTTTTCGACTTTTTCATCATCCACCGCATCACTGTGACGGCCAATGCGATAAAAATAATTAGTGATATCACTGCAGGAATATACTCCATTTTATCTTCCGGGAAATAAAGAAATGGCATCATAAAGCTATTCACACCTTTCTGAAGACAATTATATCAAATATTCGATGCATGTAAATATGAGCATTTTTGAAAACCATATGTATATACATAAAAGCGCCCTGAAATCAGGACGCTTTTATGCATCATGTAAAATTATTCACCTAAATGTTCTTTAATTACGTCAGCGATACCGTTTAAAGCATCCGCTTCGTCTTTTCCGTCTGCGCTTACTTCAATTTCAGCACCTTTTGGAATTCCTAAAGACATTACACCCATGATGGATTTAAGGTTAACATTTTTACCTTTGTAGCTCACTTCAATTTCTGAATCAAATTGACCAGCTTTATTTACTAACAAAGTAGCCGGACGTGCGTGTACTCCAGTTTCTGCAGTGATTGTAAAAGTTTGCGATTTCATTATATACAACATCCTTTCTTTTTTTGAAAACCTGTATCGTTTATGTACCAAATTAATTAATTCACATAAACCTATGTTCTATTATATACAAAAATCACGAAATATGAAATACATAACTGCTTTTTTTATGAAATAAAGAATCGGATACGCTTTCATTTTGAATTCACACTTAGTTTAGAAACAACTATACATACACAGCTTTGTGTTCCAATCTTTGAATTTTTCTGCTTTTTATTTTGAAAATGGATTCATTTGTTTTTCAAAAATCTTTATGATACCTTTAATTTAAAGACGGAAACTAATAATGGAGGGATATGAAAATGAGTGTACATATCGGAGCAAAGCAGGGAGAAATAGCAGATAAAATCTTATTGCCGGGTGATCCGTTGCGGGCAAAATACATCGCAGAAAATTATTTAGAGGATGCTGTATTATATAATGAAGTCAGAGGCATGTACGGGTATACCGGCACTTACAAAGGAGAGCGTGTTTCTGTACAGGGAACCGGCATGGGTGTCCCTTCTATCTCCATCTATGTGAATGAGCTGATTCAAAGTTATGATGTCAAAAAACTGATTCGCGTCGGCACATGCGGTGCAATTCAAAAAGATGTCAAGGTCCGTGATGTAATCCTGGCACAGGGAGCCACAACAGACTCGCAAATAAATCAGCTTATTTTTAACGGCATTGATTATGCGCCAATTTCTGACTTTGAATTATTAAAAAATGCTTATGATGCCGGAACAGAAAAAGGATTACAGCTCCGTGTCGGAAATGTATTTACAAGCGATACCTTCTATCGTGATAATGCCAAAGAAGTAAATGAATTACTTGCCAAATATCAAGTGCTTGCCATTGAAATGGAATCTACTGCATTATATACCCTGGCTGCGAAATACGGACGTCAGGCATTATCCATTCTTACTGTTTCTGATCATATCATCACCGGCGAAGAAACAACAGCAGAAGAGCGTCAAACCACATTCCATGAAATGATGGAAATAGCATTAGATACGATTATTCAATAAAACGAAACTTCATTCAGCGGGAGTTTCACGGACGATTCTCCGTGATAAATTATTACAGAGAAGGCTCAAGCACTTCCAGGAATACACTTTTCTAATCTGCAAAACCGCATATTCCTGATAGTACCTGAGCCTTTCTTTTATTCCGGTACAAACTATGGTAAAATAATTAGAAAACTTGGTTGTCACCAAGCCTGTAGGTGACAACCTTAGCTACACTTATGCAGTAAGAAAGTATATACTTTCTTAACTGCCAAAAATTGATGCGTTACTTAGGAAGGAAGTTCCCTCATCCATGACTTTATTAACGAATTTCCCATTATGGGCTGCACTCATTGCGATTGTGTTCGCTCAAGTTATAAAGATACCAATTAAACTGATTTTCACCAAAGAATTTCAGCCTGGACTTGCTTTCAGTACAGGGGGAATGCCCAGCAGCCATTCTGCAGCAGTGACATCGTTAGCTACTGCTGTCGGCATTGCAGAAGGTGTATCATCAAGTGTATTTGCGCTTGCTTGTATATTCAGTGTCATTACCATGTTTGATGCTTCCGGGGTCCGCAGGCAGGCTGGTGAACAGGCAATTGTGATTAATCAGCTCGTCCGTGATTTTCAATTGATTACCTCCAGCGCCAAAGACTGGAGCAAAAAGAAGGAAAACGAAAAAATACAAGAACTGAAAGAATTACTCGGGCACCAGCCGATTGAAGTATTTTTTGGCGCCATCACAGGAATTATTATTGCCTTTTCCCTTGCACCGTTTTTTTCTTATTAATCCATAAGAACCAAAAGACCAATGCTCCTGCTCGGAGCATTGGTCTTTTCTTTTATGTAATCCCGTTTCTCTGTTAAAACATTTGATAGCCGCTTTTCCTTAAAAACCGGATAACCAAACCAGATACAATCGTTCCAATAAAACCAGATAATAAAATCACAATATCAGCAATTGTTAAAGCAACAATTCGTTCTCCAAGCGCCGAAAAAGATTCTCCCGGACTTGTGAAATAGCTGAAAAAAGAAACATTATCTATAATAAAAATCATTAGAATCGGATATAAGCACGCCATCAGCCATGTTTTTCTTAATAACATATTTAATATAAATGCAATTCCAAAAAAGATAACAAAATATAATACAACAGAAACAACAAGTTGAACCATTCTCTTCCCTCCGTCCTTTCTAAGGATGCATACAAAGCACATTTTATCTTAAAATGACAAAAAAGCAAAGCAGCTTCTGCCAACCTTTGCTTTTTTGTCACTATATTTCTATCTATTATTATTTATAATAAATGAAAGTTTCCTTTTTTTAGTAATAATTGCCATCCGCCTAATTGAAATAAATAATGATTATCGTAAATTCGTTTGACTAATACAGCTCGCCATCCAAACACCTTTCGATTCTTTATAACCGCCACTCCGTCTTCTTGACCTAAAGTGGCGAGCATTCCTTGTTTAACCGGCTGACAAGCAGTAAGTTCTTTATTCCGTAACCTGGAAGAAACATTTTTTGCGACTACAGCGGATTCCTCGATAGCTTTTTTTGCAGTTGGAAGGACTTCCTCCCCATGTTCATCTGCTGTATATGCACATTCTCCAACGACAAATATGGAATCATCTTTTGTAGAAAGCATATTGGGATCCACTTCAATTTTTTTATTTTTCAAAGCAAGTCCGGCTTTTTCAAATGCAGGATTGGCCTGTACCCCGCCAGTCCAAATAAATGTGTGTGTACAAATTTTATGATTTTTTCCTTCTGTTTCATAAATAATTTTATTATCCTGACATTCCTTCAGTTTAGCTTGATGGATAATCTCTACTCCTCTGGATTGTAGAGACGTAGCTGCGTAATGTGCCAGTTTCTCATCGAACCCTGGCAGAAGAGATTTACTTTCCTCCAGTATGGAAATATGCACCTGCGTTTTCTCAATGTCAAATTCTCTGCATATCTCTGGTATTTGATTAATCAGTTCCCCTGCAAATTCAACACCTAGAATTCCACCGCCGCCAATAACAATATTTAACTTGCTCTCATCCTTCTTTTCAGCATTCGCATAACTGGCAAAATTATATTCGATATGCTCACGGACAAAACGGGCGCTGTTGATATCCGTGATAGAATAAGCATGTTCATCCAGTCCCGGAATTCCTTCAGCCCTCGGCTCAAAGCCAAGACCGATAACAAGTAAATCATAGTGTAATTCCTTATTTTTAAGCTTGATTTTTTTAGAATTTCTTTTGATAGAAACAACTTCATCTATAATAAAATTTATTTTAGAACGATTAATAATTTCTTTGATTTTTATTTTGGAGCGATCTTGATGCCGTGTACCAGCAGCATTTTCATGCAGACAGCTTGCTTGAAAATGATAGTCATATTTATGAACCAGCGTTATCTCTGCTTCATTCTTTCCAAGCTGTTTCTGAAGCTTAACTGCCGTCATTATACCTCCATAACCCGCCCCTAATATTACAATATGCGGTTTAATCATGGTTTTTCACTACTCCTATTAATTTTGTAATTTATCACTAAAATGCGAAACAAAACGCATTTTGTCATATAAATAACTTCGTTTTGTAATCAAAATGTAATAATACTAACTTATCTTAAATGCTTTAATCAAAAATAGCAAGCTTTAAAACCTCTTTTTTATCTATACCTATGAAGAAAGCATTTAGACATGCTATTATCTAAATGAAAATTTCTTCCCTTTTGAAACGATATAATTCAAACTAAAACAAGTTTGTGATACCATAGGATAGGTAAACGTCTAGAAAGAAAAGAGGTATTGTATGGAGAAAGTTTTTGATGTAACAATCATTGGAGCTGGACCCACTGGCTTATTCACAGCCTTTTACGGCGGCATGCGTCAAGCTAGTGTTAAGATAATTGAAAGCCTGCCTCATATTGGAGGACAGTTAACAGCACTATATCCAGAGAAATATATATACGATGTTGCAGGATTTCCAAAAGTCCGTGCGCAGGAGCTTGTCGACCAGCTGGAAGAACAAGCCAATTTATTCGATCCTGAAATTGTACTTGGACAAGCCATTGAGACAGTGGAACGATTAGAAGATGACAGCTTTCGTCTTGTGTCAAACACCGGGGAAGTTCATTTGACAAAAACAATGATTATCACGGCCGGCAATGGGGCTTTTCAGCCTAGAAGATTAAACGTAGGAGACAGCGAAGCCTACGAAAATACGAACTTACACTATTATGTGACGGATATGAATAAATACAAGGACAAGCATGTTGCTATTCTAGGTGGCGGAGATTCAGCTGTAGACTGGGCTTTGATGCTTGAAAAAGTTGCTTCTAAAGTGACATTGATTCATCGCAGAGACCAATTCCGAGCTCATGAGCATAGTGTAGAGCAATTAGAGGCCTCTGCTGTAGAAAAGCTGACGCCATATGCTCCAACAGCCATTGTAGCAAATAAGAAGATTGAAAAGCTTATTTTACAAAAGATAAAAGAAGAAGAATTGATTGAATTAGAAGTCGATGATGTTATTTGTAACTATGGGTTCATCTCCAGTCTCGGGCCAATTAAAAACTGGGGATTAGAAATTGAAAAAAATAGTATCGTTGTAAATTCTAAAATGGAGACAAATATTCCTGGAATATACGCTGCTGGAGATATTTGTACGTATGACGGAAAAGTTAAACTGATTGCAACAGGATTTGGTGAAGGGCCGACAGCAATCAATAATGCTAAAAATTACATCGATCCCAAAGCAAGAATTCAACCGAAACACTCAACAGCAATGTTTTAAAAAGGGGAATACATGATGGAATAATCGTTTGAATGAGAATTTTCTCTGCTTCAGACGATTTTCTTTTTTTATACAGTTCACTTCATTAAATCCTGGGGATAAAAAGAGCTTGAACACCACATTGTTTAGTTTGAGGATCTTGGAGATATTTTTAGTAGAAATTTAGATAAAAGATTTAAAAGAAAGATTGGCAGTATTTCTCTGCCAATCTTTCTTAATTAACAATCGCCAGGCGCGCCGGCATTTTGTGCAGTGCGGAAGGAAGAGCCGCATCCGCAGGAAATAATTGCGTTCGGATTATCAATGCTGAATCCGCCGCCCATCATGTTTTCTTTATAATCTATCTTGGTACCTTCAATAATTGGAATATCCTGGTTAAAAAAGACGATTGGAATACCGTTAATGGTTTCAATAATATCCAACTCCTCATTTACTTCATCAGCAAAACCCAAGGAGTAGGATAAGCCGCTGCAGCCGCCGCCTTTCACGCCAAAACGAAGCATCGCCTGGTCTGATTCCTCTTTCATCATTTCTTTAATCTGTGCACTTGCACGATCAGTCAGTTCAATAATCATCTTCTGAACCTCCTTTTTTCCTTGTATATCCTATATGTTTAGTATACACCTGAACTTGTCAGAATCAAGTAATTCATTTTAAGCATAAAAAATTCCCGATGCGATGATTTCTGCTCCGCCGGTCATCCAGATATGATCATCCTCTCTCCATTCAATGATTAAATCTCCGCCGGCTAAATGAACAACAATCTTTTTACCTTTGGTTACTTTTTTATTTAATGTTGCTGCAACGACAGCCGCACAGGCTCCTGTTCCGCATGCTTCTGTCACGCCGGAGCCGCGTTCCCAGACACGGAAATGTATTTCCTCATCTGACACAACCTCAATAAACTCTGTATTAACCCCTTCAGGGAAGCGTTCATCCTTTTCAATAACCGGTCCCAGCGTTGTCAGCGGCGCATCATCAATCGCATCCACCATCGTTATCACATGCGGATTTCCCATGGAAACCGCAGTGACATGCAGTGTCTTATCTGCAACCTTGAACGGCTCATTTATAACAGTTGTTCCTGCTTCTCCAAGCATCGGAATCTGTTCTCTTTGTAATATCGGAGCTCCCATATCAATGGTTACTTCGTTGACTTTCTGCTCGTTATTCTCTTTCACAGTAGCCCGAACAATATTAGCTTTTGTCTGTATCGTAAATTCTTTTTTATCCACAATTCCTGTTTCATAAGCATATTTAGCTGTACAGCGCAATCCATTCCCGCAATTCATTCCCTCTGAACCGTCCTTATTAAAGATACGCATACCTACATCTGCTTTTTCTGCCGGATGAATCAAAATCATTCCATCCGAACCAATGCCCGTATTCTGATTTGACATGTTGATAGCTAATTCAGACAGCCGGTTCTCTGGCAGCTCTGTTTGAAAAAGATCAATATAGATATAATTATTTCCCAGCCCATGCATCTTCGTAAAAGGTATTTTCATCTTCTCTTCCCCTCTTCTGCTCATCCTTCTATTTCTTCCAGTCCCAGTTCTTCCAATGCTTGATAAATTGGCTTTAAACGCGGGATTCCTTCTGCTACCATTTTATCATTAATCCATACAACTGGATAAAAAAGATGTTCTTCTATTATTTTCTCTACATATGCTTGCTGACCAGCGTCTGGTTGCGTTTGATTGATATCGATATAATTATATTGAACGCCGTCAGAAGCATATTTCCTCCCTATTGCTGCCTGAAGCCACTCATACGTATCTTTGGAACTTGGTGCTCCGACACAGCTTGCGCAGATTTGTTCACTTCCATAGACAGTTATCGTTATTGCCGGCATGTTAACACCCTCCCCTTCCAAATATCTCTTTCCTTTCGCCTGTCCTCCATATTAATTATTTTACAAAATAAGCGTAAAAAGATAAAATAAAATTAACCAGCTAATTGAAAATCATTTTCAAATAGATTTTTATGCTTAACCGCGTTATAATAGATTTGTGGGAAAGGAGTAGGTGACTGTGGAAGAGCAAGTACAAGAAGTATTAAGCAAGCTTCGTCCATTCTTATTACGTGATGGCGGAGACGTAGAGTTAGTTGACGTTGACGATGATGGCGTTGTTTTACTTCGTCTCATGGGAGCATGCGGCAATTGCCCTAGTTCAACCATTACATTAAAAGCAGGAATTGAGCGTGCATTGATGGCAGAGGTTCCTGGCGTAACAGAAATAGAACAAGTATTTTAATTAAATATAAACGGAGAGGCTTTTGGCAATATCAAAATCCTGCTCCGTTTTTTATTTTTTTAAAATCAAATTTTGTTCTATGAAATTGGTGTAATTGCTTCTTTTCCGCTGACGACTGCCAGGATATTATCCATGCATAACTCTACCATTCTTTTTCTTGTTTCTACACTGGCAGACCCGATATGCGGAAGACATACGGTATTATTTAAACCGACAAGCGGATGATCTGCTCTAATCGGCTCTTCTTCAAAGACGTCCAACCCTGCTGCTTGGATTTCTCCCGTTTTAAGTGCATGGACAAGTGCATCCTCATCCACTACTTTTCCGCGTGAGATATTAATAAAAATAGCACTTGATTTCATTTTTTCAAAAGTAGCCCGGTTAAACATTTTATCCGTTTCCTTCGTATGCGGAACTACTGTCACAACAAAATCAGAAGTCTCCAAAAGTTCTTCAAAGCTGACATACGTTGCTTGCAATCGTTCTTCTGCATCTTTTTTACGGGAACGGTTATGATATTGGATATTCATATCAAAACCTGCTGCACGTTTCGCTATTGCTTCTCCAATTCTCCCCATTCCTACAATACCGATAGTTTTTGCGTGAATATCTGAGCCGGCAAAGAAAAATGGCGCCCACGCCTGCCACTTATCCTCCTTCACCCACGCATCCGCTTCTACAATTCGTCTGGCAGCAGCCATCAATAAGGAAAAGCCTAAATCTGCGGTCGTTTCCGATAAAACATCGGGTGTATTCGCTGCGATAACATCATGCTTCTCACATGCTTCCAAATCGATGTTATCGTAACCGACAGCCATATTCGCAACCACCTTCAATTGAGGAGCTTTAGACAGAAGCTCTTCATCAATAGAATCACTTAATACGGCAAATAAGGCATCTGCGTCAGCAGCCTCTTTCAAAAGCGTCTCTCTTGGTACAGGCTCCTCCTCTTTTTCCCACATCCTGATTTCCAGCTGTTCCTGATAAGCTTTTACATATTTCTCCTCTAATTTGCGCGTAATATAAACCTTTGGCTTGGACATATACGAGTATTCTCCTTCCTGCGATGAAATAATGAATTTTTGCTTATAACCAGCTTATCATAGGTATCTGCCAATCCGAAACATCAACACCTACCGTTTCATAAAACCTCGCCAGTCTCCTCTCATAAACCTCTTGATGCTTTAATAATTGCTCTAACGCTTGAGAATTCGGGTACTGGAAAGCGCCCTCTAAAAAATCGTAAAGATGGATCGGATAGAACAACCTGGCAAAGATAAGTCTCCACGCAAATACAGACAGCGGCTGATAGTTTTGATAATCATTTAAAAATTGATTAATTTCTGCCTCCGATTTATTTTGTAAAAAAGCATAACGGATATACTCGGCAATATCACGCGTCGGATGGTCATATACGAGTTCATCTGTCCAAACAATTTTCTTTTCAGATGTATTCCATCTGGCAAAAGCAACCGTACTCTGATCTGTTTGTAAGATGCGCTGCTCTTTTTCGCTTTCCCGTAAATATTGAATAGCATTTTCGCTGATTCCTACAATATATGGCAAAATATCCATCACTTCAGATAAATAATTACTCGCTCCTTCTTCTTTTGCCTGTCTTGTTAATTCTTCCTCAAAAAAAGTCAGTTTTTCTTCCCAAAGCTTTCTCCATAACCCATAGCTTGAAATCGCCTTCGGTTCATACTGAAAACTGCTCCCAATGCGGTGAATATCACCGAGCATTTTACCAGGGCTTTCCTGACGAGATCTTTGTGACTCATCGTCTAATACAAGAACCATCCACAGTTCATTGCCATAATTGGTAAACCAATCTCCGTTGATATTCCGAATGGGATAAGCTACATTGTATAATCCGTTTTCTCTTAAGAAATAGGCCAAAGTGGCTTGTTCCATCAATATCATTTCCTTGTTTGTCGCAGGAATGGTAAAATAGTGATAGCGCTCTTTTTGATAACCCTCACGCTCTTCGATGAATTGCTTCCCTTCTATCTGGATAGCGTATTGACTGCGGAGCATTTCTGACATCGGCATCAACAAACTCCTCCTTATCGTATATATTAACTATATGAAGGAAAGGACTATACAATTATATTAAATCGAAAAAAGGTGTGTTTTAAATGACGAAGTATACAAGCAAAACAGAACTTGAAGTAAGAGCAAGACAGCTTTTAAAAGAACGTGGTGTCAAAATAGATGATATTGCAGAATTGGTATACTATCTGCAATCAAAATATCATAACGATTTAACGATGGATACCTGCCGTTTTAATGTAAATCGTGTGTTAACGAAAAGGGAAGTACAAAATGCAGTCATCACAGGCATTGAATTAGACATGCTGGCGGAGAAAAAGCTATTAAGCGAGCCGCTTCAGGAAACAATTCAGATTGATGAAGGCTTATATGGAATTGATGAAGTCATTGCCTTGTCTATTGTCAATGTTTACGGTTCCATCGGCTTGACCAATTTTGGATATATCGATAAACAAAAACCCGGTATCTTAGAAAAACTGAATGATAAAAGCAGCGGCGAAATCCACACATTTTTAGATGATATCGTCGGCGCTGTCGCAGCTGCAGCCTCCAGTCGTCTGGCTCATGGAGATGCGGAAAACGAACATGAAGAATTAGATGGATAAAAAACATTGGACACAAAAAAGCATTCATCCTCCCTATGCTCATATTAGATAGGGGATGAATGCTTTTTTGCTATTCAAAGGTCCATTCTGATAAATTTTCAATGATATATGTCGGCTGCTCTTCAAAGGTTGCCAGCTCTTCTGTAGAAGTCACCCCGGTAGAAACAAATAACGTATCTACACCGGCATGGATTCCCGACTGGATATCTGTCTGGTAATTATCTCCAACCATTACAACATCCTCTCTCAGCAAACCGAGTACATCTAATGCCTCTTTCATGATAACCGTATCCGGCTTGCCAATAAATACAGGCGCCTGCTGGGTGCTTGTCTGAATCAAAGCAGTAAAAGCCCCGTTGCCTGGTCCCATACCGTCTTCAGTTGGAATAGCGTGATCCCGATTGGTAGAAATAAACTGTGCACCCTTGCGGATAGCTATGCATGCTTTAGCAAGCTTGTCATAGGTAATATCCCTGTCCAGGCCTACAACAACCGCATCCGCATCTGTACTATCCGTTAATTGAATACCATGTTCTTTTATTGGGTTCTTCAGACCGCTCTGCCCGATACAGTAGCAGGTTTTTACAGATTGGTCCTGCAGATACTTCGCCGTTGCCATGCTGCTGGTAACAACCTGTTTGTGATTTGCCAGGATTCCTAATCCGTTTAACTTTTCAGCTACTTCCCGGGTGCTTTTTGTAGAATTATTTGTTACAAACACATAAGGAATATTTTTTTCTGCTAATTGCTTTATAAAAGGAATTGCTTCAGGAATAACCTCATTCCCTCTGTAAACAGTCCCGTCTAAATCAATAAGATATCCTTTATATTTCTTCACATTATTACCTCTCTATCTCGATTACATCATACCTATTTTAAGACGCTTGACTGACCGATGTTTACTCTGAGTTAGCAGCTATCCGCCACTGACAGCATTTATCTCCATCAACCAGCAGCGCTTTTGTCTTAATTTCCTGATTCGGAAACAAGGCTTCATACATTTCTTTTTCATGCTGGCACATCACAGGATAATCCCTTGCCACTTCTAAAAAAGGGCAATGAAAATTATTTAATTGAAAGCCTTGCGCACCTTTATCTTCTGCCTGAAACATATAGCCGCTCCGATTTTGAAAATCCTTTAACGCAGCTACTTTTTCTTCCTTTGTAGAACAGGAATCTAAAAGCTTCTTTAATTGCTCTTTTTCCTTCGTTGACTGTTTTTTTAAAAGCTCACTGATTAGCTGTTTTCCCTGTAATGCTTCTAAATCATGGAGCAGGTCTAAGGAGAGTTCTTTATAGCGATTAGGGAAACTTTCTTGACTTTTCTCTGTTAAACGATAAGTATGATACGGCCGTCCAATCTCTTTTTTATGCTGCTGCACCTCAATAAATCCCTCTTGCACAAGCGTATGAATCTGCTTCCGGACAGCTGTTTCTGAGATAGTAAAATGGACCATCAGTGTATCCATCGTTATCGTACCCTGTTCTTTCAACACCTGGATAACCTTATCCTTTGTCGAGACACGTTTCCCCATCCGCTTGCCCTCCCTTTTTAAACATACGTTTTATTTATTTGAAAAAGCATTTGCTACGCCAAGTTCATTCTGCAGATACGTATGAATCCGCTTTGAAAAATAGGTAAATACCTCTGCGTGCTCTTCAAAAAACTGCTCCAGACTTTGATGATCGATTGCCTGATATTCATGTACTAAAGGTTTACGCCAATGAATCAGAGCTTTATATACTGCTTCTTCCTCCGCAGGAATAACTTTTTCATCTGTTAAGATGTCAATAATATCCTCATAACTACCCGGATCCCTCATAATAAAACCGTCTATCATCATATTTCCTACATCCAGCACACCTTCGATAAAGACATGCGCCATGCGCTCCAACGCAAGATATTCTACTGGGCTGTGATAGGAATGATTCTTTAACGTATCTAAAATCTCATTCATAAATGTCAATGTCTGATTAATTTTTTCCTGATCTACAAAATACATTATGATTCCCCCAAAAACGTCTATACTAAAGGATGTTTCCATACTACTATTATCATATCATAATTTGTAATGTATTTTCACTGAACTTTCTTGATAAAGTATAGAATTAAGAAGCGAATCTTTCCTTCTTTTTCAAAAAACGTGATATAGTAAGTCTAATACGTGTGAAGGAGATAAATGCCGGATGGAAAAGCGAGATATTTTAAAAATGGATGCCACGGGTATAGCATCCGCAATTAAAAAGAAGCATCTAACCTCTATAGATGCTGTAACAGCTTTTATTGAACAAATCAAAGCGATTAACCCTTCCATTAATGCAGTTGTTGAAGAAAGATTTACTGAAGCGCTGCAAGAGGCTCAGGAAGCAGATGAACTGCTGCAGAATAATGGGGCTCTGGGTAAATTACACGGAGTTCCCATCAGCATCAAAGAGTGCTTTCATGTGAAGGGAATGAAAACTACAGCAGGCTTAGAACACCGTCAGGACCTTATTTATCAAGAGGATGCAGAAGTTGTTCAGCAATTAAAGCAGGAGGGCGCTATTATACTCGGAAAAACAAATACGCCTGCACTTTGCTTCTGTCAGGAAACGGATAATAAGTTATATGGCAGAACAAATAATCCCTGGGACATCACCAAAACCGCTGGAGGCTCCAGCGGTGGTGAAGGTGCGCTGCTTGCTTCCGGCGGGTCTGCTGTCGGGATTGGTTCAGATATTGGCGGTTCCATTCGTTTTCCATCTCATTTTAATGGAGTTATCGGTTTCAAACCCGGGAAGGATACCATTTCCACAGAAGGCCATTTTCCGTCTGTCCAGCATGAACTGCAACATCGGATGCTGACAGTCGGGCCAATGGGGAAATCTGTAGAGGATATGCAGCTTATTTATGAAATTTTATCTCCAAGCCACTTCAAGCATCAGACATTGCAGGAATTTAAAATAGAAATATTACCAGCTAATCCAGGCTATCCGCTTTCCACAAGAACAGGGAATTTATTAGGGCAGCTGGAAAATTTTCTTGAAAGAATTTACAATGTCCAGCAGGTGATGCCGCCTTATTTTAGGGACAGTGCCTTAATATGGCAGGAAATCATGTCGATTAATGGAAGTAAATTGGTTGAAGATGAAGCTTTTAATAATGACCGCTCCGGATTAGTGCGTTCCTTTTTAAAAGAGAAACTGAGACAGCGTACGAATGTCCACCCATATTTATCCTGGGCCATTATTGGAGCAAAAATGTTTAAACCTTCGCAAAAAAGAGTCCGGGAAATAATGGATATCATTCAGCAGGGTGACGAGCTGTTAAAAACATATTTAGATAAAAGGCTGCTGATAATGCCCGTGTATTATCAGTCCGCATTAGATCACGGGCAGGTTTTTAAAGAGATTTTCTCTATCCGTAAAACCTATTTGCAATACATGCCTTATACTGCCTATGCGAATGTATGGGGGCTTCCTGCTCTGACTATTCCAGTTGGAGAAGACGAGAAAAACATGCCCATCGGCGTACAAATTATCAGCAGTATTGGTAATGAGGATGCCATTTTTCGTCTGGGTAAATTACTTACGAAACGCTTTCGCGGGTATAAGCTGGCAGAGGTGACAGACAGGTAATTATTAGAAGGCGTGATTTCCCTCCATCTGCACAAAATACAAACTAACGGGAGGGAAATAACGATGCCAAAAAAAGATTATCAAGAGCATTCAACCGTTCAAAAACAGCATGATGCCCTCATTCCAGAGGAATTTCCCGAAGGGCCTTTTGGATCTGATATTCGTGAACATGACTTGGTTTCTGGAAAGTCAACAGATTGGGAAGAAGGCCAGCAGCGCACAAGTGCCTTCACCTACGCAGACAAAAAACAGCATAAAAAGCTGCAACGAAGAGCTCCCGGAGCCCATCCTCTCGAAGAAAAAGATAATTAAAGCTTTCCTGCTGTATAAAAAAAGAAGTTCAAAATGTCTTCTTAGCCATAAGAAGATAGATTGAACTTCTTTTATTTCTGCATCTTTTTCAAAACAAAATAAGCACAGCCGAAATTACAGTATTCATAAATATAATCCTGAAAACAGCTGATTTTCGCATCTATTGGTGCTTTGGCATGATTATCATGATAAAACCCTTTTAAACGAAGCTGTTCATACGCCCAATCGCCTACGATAAAATCATATTTTGATAAAACCTCTGAATAGCGCTCTTTCACAGCTTCTGCTTCAAAGCCTTCTTTATTTTCTTCAATTAATTCATATGTTTTTCCATTTAACTCAATCATAAGAGAATAGTCACACTCCTTATCAATTATTCTTAGTTTATCACAGAAACAGTTAGAAAAACCAGAAAAAATTACCTGCATGATTTACGCTTGTTTTCCAAAACTAAGATGTAAGAAATAGTTCTTGGAAAGGAGACTTAAAGATGAAAAAAGGATTTGGAATCATTTTATTAAGCCTTGTTATAACGCTTGCAGCTTGTGCAACAGATCAAAATAACTCCGATTCTGACCCATTAGATCCAAAAAACAGAAACCCGGAGATGGAATCAAACACGAATTCGCCATCTCGTGATCAGCTTGGTTTTGTCCGTTATACACAGGATGAATTTAATCAAGATAATACATCAGAACCAAAAGAGATTCATGTAGACCGGGAAGAGATGGCTGATATGATTACCCGCATTTTATTACAGAACCCTGATTTTAAAGAAGTAGCCACGCTTGTAACGGATGAAGAAGCTTTGATTGCTTTTGAAGCTTCAGATAACCTATCCAAAGAAATGGCAATTGATAATGCAGAAAAAACAGCAATGTCTGTACTGCCTGGCTATTATACGATTCATGCTTCTAATAACAGAAGCTTGATTCAAAACATTGAAACCCTGCATTATTCTGTGATGGAGAATGAAGATGTAGATACCGGGCCTCTGGTACAGGAAATTGTCGACACGATGAAGAAGGATGATTAAAAAATACTTATCCCATAAGGAGGTGATTTATCTGGCTAGAATTCGCACTACGGTCCTGATTATGTGCTGCTTTCTTACCTTTATGCAAACCACCGCTGTTGTCCATGCAGAATCAGAGGATCAAATATATACAGACCGCATGGCTCTATTCAAAAAGGTAGAAAGCCTTACCCAGGTCCCTTGGTATTATTTTGCTGCAATGGATAATTACGAACGTAACACACTCTCTTCCTCAGAAGAAGAAAAGGTTATTTCCATACAATTTGAAGAGACCGCATGGTTTGGGCTGGGAAATGCAGCTAAATCAACAAAACAGGGAGTTATCAGACAATTTGGCGGAATCGGTAAAGACGGAAATGGTGATGGCCAGGCAGATCCCGATGATCCTGAAGACATCCTTTATACGATGGCAAATCATATCTTAGCATATGGTCTGCATAAGGATGATGTTAAAATCGCACTCTGGGAGCATTATAAACGTGACTTGACTGTCCAGACAATCATGAACACCGCCAAAGTGTTTCAAAATTTTGGCGAAATCAACCTGACAGATCGTGCCTTTCCTTTAGATACAGATTATAATTACAGTTACCGCAGTACGTGGGGAGACCGCCGCGGTTTTGGCGGCTTGCGCATCCATGAGGGGACCGATATCTTTGCATCCTACGGCGTCCCTGTCCGCTCAACAACCTATGGTGTGGTCGAAATGATGGGATGGAACTTATATGGAGGCTGGCGTATTGGTATACGGGATATCTATAATATTTATCATTATTATGGACATATGAGCGGCTATGAGGATGATGTAAAAGTAGGCCAGGTAGTAAAACCGGGAGACGTGTTAGGCAGCGTCGGATCTACTGGTTACGGCCCTCCTGGAACTTCTGGAAAATTCCCGCCGCACCTGCATTATGGCATGTATAAAGATAATGGATACAGTGAATTTTCATTTGATCCTTATCCTTATATCTCGAAATGGGAACGGATGGAGAAAAATAATTAATAACAATCCTATCCGTGAAAAAGGTGTGTATCCCAGTTGTAAAACAGGATACACACCTTTTTAAATAAAATATTGAGGATAGCCGCTCCAACGGGTTTCATGGAATGAATAACCTTCGACCCCAGAAATACACTACGCTTTCCGTCGGCTTAAGCTAAGCCGTTACCCGCGGAAAGCGACTTCCCGGAGCGGACATCTACTCGGCAAGAATACCAGTATTTTAAAGACCAATTTATTCTCTTGGCTTTTCTTAAGTTTAAATAAGAGTAACACTTATCCTTTACTTTTCTGGACAGCGTTCCAAATACTAGCTGCTAATCCGCCCCATATCACAACAATACCGATAATCATTACAATGATAGCTGAAGCACCCATACGCATCTTCCCTCCTATTTATCTTCATAATCGGATAGAGAATTTTCTGACTTCCATTTCAAAGCTGCCAGGATAATTCCAAGAACTAACACACCTACTACTACGGCCCAGCCTGTATTATTGATAAAGGCATTCGAGTAATTTTCATAGTTCCCGGTATCTGTATCAAACTCTCTTAATAAATTCTGCTTAAACAGCCCAAACATCATATAACCCATAACTACTGGTGTAATCATAGCTAAGCTGATTGTCCACCAGGAACCTAAACGGATATCTGAAATTTCATTAGCATGATTTTTAAGCATATTGGTTTTACGAAGAATCCAGGCAATCAGGACAACTTCGACAAGACCGATCATGGCAACTCCGAACTGGTTAATGAAATAATCGACATTATCTAAGAAGTACAAGCCGCCTCTGGAAGCATATAATAAGGAAATCAATGCTGCGAGACCGCCTCCGAAAAGAACGGCTTTCGATCGTGTGATTTTAAACTTATCTACCAATGCTGCTACATACGCTTCTGTAATGGACATAAGAGATGTAATTCCGGCAAGCGTCAATGAGATAAAGAAGAGCGCTCCGAACAATCCATTAAATGCCGGCAACTCATTGATAATGGCCGGAAAGACAACAAAAGCAAGACCGACCCCGCCAGCGACGACTTCATCCACACTGACACCGGCAGAAAATGCCATAAATCCTAATATTCCAAACACCCCAATTCCCGCTAATAATTCAAAGCCGGAATTTCCAAAACCAACAATAAATGCATTATTGGTAATATCAGATTTTTTAGGGAGATAACTTGAATACGTAATCATAATTGCAAAAGCAATCGATAAGCTGAAGAAAATTTGTCCATATGCTGCAATCCATACACTTGGTGACAAAATTTGACTGAAATCAGGTGTAAAGAAGGCATTCAATCCATTCATTGCTCCTGGCAGCGTGACTGCTCTTATTACAATAATAATAAATACGATGAGAAGCAAAGGAATAAAAATCCGGTTTGCAACCTCGATTCCTTTTTTTACACCGCGGAATAAAATTCCCAGCACCAATAGCCAAACAATCACTAACGGAATAACTACTCCCGGTACCAATCCGCCTATTTCCCCAGGAATCTCCGCCAATTGAAGATGCTCCCCAAATAAAAATCCTTCTGTATCTTCTCCCCAAGACAGATTAAACGAAAAGATAGAATAAGATATTGCCCAGGCAATAATTACCGAATAATATGTTGAAATAACAAAAGCAACAAGTACTGCCCACCATCCAATAAACTCTGTTTTCTTATTCATTTTTCGAAATGTCAAAGGTGCAGAACCCCGATACTTTTGACCCATGGTAAATTCCATAATTAAAATTGGAATACCCGCAGTCAGTAAAGCAAATAGATAAGGAATAAAAAATGCTCCGCCGCCATTTTCATAAGCAACAGCAGGAAATCTCCATATATTTCCTAAACCAACTGCTGATCCGACAGCCGCTAAAATAAACCCCGCCCTTGTTCCCCATTGTGATCGACTCTCCATCCATCATAACCCCCTTTTTTAATGAATAACAACAGAATGAAAGCGCATTAAATAAGAATAATAACAAAAATCATTACTTTCAGACTATTCATCTTGTATTATAGCTTTTTTGACATTTTTGTCAAATATCTAATTATGGAAATAGCAGGATTTAATTGCAATACCCTTATTACATCATAAAAGGCTTGGAATACTAAAATGTATTCCAAGCCTTCTGTTAAGATGCCTTCTTTTTATTTTTATTAATCAGGAAATGAGTAATCCAGACAATCCCAGCCAAAAGAACAAGCGTTACAGTTAAAGCTAACCACGTAGAATGAGTTAGTCCAATAACCAAGAAACCAATCAAAGCAGTAAAAGCAGCAATGAAAGCATAAGGCAGCTGTGTAATAACGTGGTCTATATGGTGCGCCCCGGCTCCGGTTGCAGATAAAATTGTTGTATCAGAAATAGGTGTACAATGATCACCGAACACTGCTCCGGCTAATACAGCCGCTAATGCAGGTAAAAATAGCCCCATATCTGTGTTCGCCATAACCTCCGCTGCAATCGGAAGCATAATGCCAAAAGTTCCCCATGATGACCCGGTTGCCAAAGCCATTAAACCGGCAATAATAAACAGAATAGCCGGCAGAAAATCTGCAGAAATAGAGGAATTATTTACTAAACCAGCTAAATAGCTTCCAGTCTCTAAAGCACCGATAATCGAACCAATCATCCACGCAAGAACGAGAATATTAATTGCAGGAATCATGGTTTTAAAGCCTTCAATAAAAATACGTCCCATGTCTGAGCGCGGTTTTCTTTGCTGCATATGAAAAATAATAGAAGTAAGAACAGCTGCAACACCGCCAATAATTAAGGAAAGATTAACATTCGTATTGGCAAAGGCATCAAGGATAGATGCGCTCCCTTCTGTTTCCATAATCCCTGTCACAATCATAGCAAGGACGGTAACAATAAATAAGACAATGATAGGAACAATTAAATGAAATACTTTTCCATCCTTATGCGGATCAAAAATATCACCTAAATCCCCAGAAACCTGATTTCTTTTTGGATCCAGCAGTTCTCCCTTTTCTTTTGCTCTTTTTTCATGCGTGCGCATCGGACCGATATCAAAATGAAAATACGCCACAATAAACACCAGAACAATCGAAGCAATCGCATAAAAGTTTAATGGAATCATTTGTATAAATGCTTCAATCGGCTGCAAATTTGTAATTCCATTTGCTGCAAATAACCCGCCTAAAATACCAATAATATAGGCTCCCCAGCTTGATATAGGTGCGATTACGGTAACGGGAGCAGAACTGGAATCAATGTAATATGCCAGTTTCGCCCGGGAAATTTTTTGCCTGTCTGTTACAGGTCTTGCAATCTGTCCAACTGCTAAGCTGTTAAAATAGTCATCTATAAAAATAATCAATCCAATTACAGCAGTCATGATTTCCGCACCGGTACGTGTTTTCACCCGGCGCAGCATCCAATCTCCAAAAGCTTTAGCCCCGCCAGAAGCTTGGAGAAACGCAGTAAGCACGCCCAGAAAGAGAAGAAAACTGATTAATAATAGATTCCCCATCTCCAAGGCTTCATCTGCATAAAAAATTGTATAAAATACCGTCCATATTTCTTTTAATGTTCCCCATATATGGAAATCATTTAATAATAATGCTCCTACAACA
This sequence comes from Oceanobacillus oncorhynchi, assembly GCF_000821065.1. Lineage (GTDB taxonomy): Bacteria > Bacillota > Bacilli > Bacillales > Amphibacillaceae > Oceanobacillus > Oceanobacillus oncorhynchi. The sequence goes on along the minus strand of NZ_CDGG01000001.1, from coordinate 1,360,416 downwards.
ATCCCTGTTCCTATTGAGATAAGAACCTTTCTTGTTAACACCACTAATATCAGCATGACAATTGCAGGTATCAGTGACCAAAACGTACCTTCCATGTTAAGACCTCCAACGATTTATTTTCGAGCTGAGTATTTAAGCATTTTGAATAAGGTCAACGACGCGTAATGAATAATGGAAACTGCAGTTCCTTTTGAAATAATTACGTGCATATAACCGATTCGAAATAGGAAAGTAAGACACAGGGATATCTATCATACTCAAGTACTGTTTCACAGTAAAAACATATACAAATTACCCTTTAAAAACGCAAAAAAACAATGATAGAAAATAACCTATCATTGTTTCACCAATTCACGTTATCCTCCATTTCGATCAGTAGTTCTCCATGTAAATCATTACATGACAGCATAATACTTTTTCAGTAATATGCCAGCAATATAAAGCATGACCTCTTTATATACTTCGGCAAACTATCCTTTCTCCAGCAATCTTCGTTGTCATTCTCCTGCCGGATACTCATCTAATCTGCGCCTCTACCTCACCGATCTGATAAGGTTTTTATTCAATTATAAATATCTTCTCAACTAATTTGTACTATACTACATATTCAGTCGCTCTGCAAATCATCTTTTGGTACGGCAATATCAGGAGCATTTCCATCCCCGCCATAGAAATCAGGCACTTTTCCCATAATTGCGCCTCCATCTAAATAAAGCTCGGTATGTACAGTTCTAACTTCGGAGGTAAATGGCACAATAATTTGTACATCTGCTTCTACATTGATATACAGGGAAACCCAAGCTCCATTAATCCCAAATTCTTCTTTATCCTCGACCACATTTGTCCGCACTGCTCCAACCACTTCCATATTAATAGGAATTTTAGGACCTAAATTAGCCAGTACAGAATTTCCCGTTACTTGCCCTAAAGGAATCTCAATCAGCGTAGGATCAATCTGTACCCTGCCATCCGCACCGCCCTCATAGTCATAAGGCTCATGCAGATTATGCTCAAATTCAAGCTGCTCCCCCCGATTCACATGCGCAAAATACTCCTCTACCCGGTCAGTAGCTACCCGGTTGATTTCACTGATAACTGCAGGATCTCGGTTATATGTTACTAAATTTCCTTCATTGTCATAGGTAATGTTCAGGATATCCTCAAATCCATATTCCTCTACATAATATACAGCGGAGTTAATCGCTCTCGTAGCAAATTCATCCGCTTTTCGTTTGGCAATATCAATAACAATCGGTTCAATTTTGACGTTTATCAAATAAAAACTAAAGCCCACTACTGCAAAGAATAAAATTAACGTCAGCATCAGAATGGAGCGTCGAGAGGGGGGCATTCTTCTTTTTCTTCCCGTTCGCTTTCGAAATCGATATCTTCTTTTAAGTTTCAATGCAACAACCCCCTTCGTAATAATTTATGCAATTATGGAAGGGAATTAGAACAAAGGAAAATGGATTGGTTTTACATGTAAAAAGACACTTCTTCTGTCCCCTGCAAGAACAAAAAAAGTGTCTTTCCATGTATTATGATATTTTAAGCAATGCTTCTTTTCCTGTCATCCCGACTTCCCAGCCGTGCTCCTTCGATGCATCTGTTATTTTCTGCAACGGAGCGTTCAGCAATTGATCAATGGTTCTTACTCCCATTGCCCGGCCGGCGATAACGTTTCTTTCTTTCAGCTTAGGTATTTCATTAAAAATATCCACATCGAGCGCTGCACACATAATATACCCTACATCATTGCTGATTGTTAATAAGGTTGTTTGCGGCAATTCCACACTCACTGCTGTAAAAATAATTCCATCCACCTCAAGAGGTTCTACCGTAATCATAAAAATGCCCCCTCTGTTTTTCTCTCGTGATAAGTGTATGCAGAGGGGCTAAAGAACGTCACACATAAAACGAAACTTCACTCAGCGGGAATTTTCGGACGGCTCTCCGTGATAGAATGGAAATGAATCAATGCTGTTTGACAGCATATACTAATAAGTCACGCAAAAATTCCGGGACAAAATATTGTTTTTTTGCAGAACGGGCAATTTCCGGCAGGAGCTGGCCAAAAGTAAAAGTATCTGCAGTAGCAACATAGTATACTTTGTCTGGATGAATAGGGTAACCATCTTCAGTATACACCCGCTTCACATACACTTCCCCATTCCGATGAAAGGCTGTCTCGACCTGAATGCCTGAAAAAATCATTTTCCCTAAGATTTCCCCGCGGAAACCAAAGCCCTTTAATTTTAATTCTGTAAAAGCAGGAGATAATGCCGCTCTGACCGTTTCTATGATTTGATCCCCCTTTAAATCCACAAGGACGGGATTGATTGGATGAGGGCAAATTCGGTGTATATCCCCTTTTGTGATTGCCCCGGCAGGCAGCGAATCTAACAGCACGCCAGCATTCAGCATAGCTATATCCGCATTGGTCCATCTTCGGAGCACTTTAGTCAGTGAATCAATAATGGGGGTTTCTCCAAACCAGTTTACTTCCAGCGGCTTTTCTACACTTGCTACCGCCTGACCCAGATATTGGTCAGCCTGTTGTAATAGCTGCTGTAAATGTTCTTCCGTCTCCAAATCCTTTCCTGTATCCTGCAGACTGATTGCTGCTGCTTCCTTCGAAATTACTTTTTTCTCCTTATGATCCCAAATAAGCTCCACTTCACCGATATAGTAGCAATGCTTTCCCGCTGCAGTGATTAAGGTCTGATTTACCAGTTCACCCTCTTTTAACAGATGATGCGTATGTCCCCCGATAATCAGATCAATTGCCGGATAACGCCGGGAAATCTCCTGGTCAACGGAAATTCCTAAATGGGAAAGAAGCACAATAATATCCGATTCTTTTTTCAAGTCTTCTATATAACGTTCAATAATGTCAAATTCATTTTCTACATGCCAGTCAAGCAGCTCGTAAAAGGCATTAAACGGTGCCGTTAAACCTAAGACACCTATCCGTATCCCGCTTTCTGTCATAAAAGTGTGTGTCCGCTTCAGCCAAAATGGCGTCAATTCATCTCTGCTGAATAAATTACTGCAGACCACTTGGAAATCGGCTTTATCATATAATTGATATAATTCTTGATGGGAAAGCGTTATCCCCTCATTGTTTCCCAGCGTCACGATATCATAGCCTGCTTCATTCAGCAGCTCCACATTGGCTAACCCATTTGAAGCTTCTGTAATTGGATGAGAGCGGTCAACGTGGTCTCCTATATCCATTGTAAAGGCAGCTTCATTATTCTCTTTCCGCAGGCCCTGCTTTTCTTTTAAAAAGGCTGTTACTCTAGGCCATTGTTCAAAATGACTATGTAAATCATTTGTATAGTAAAAGTAAACTTTCTCTTCTGACATACTTCATCGCCCCTAACCAATTCCTTGTAAAATCATGCGAATCCCCATCACAATTAATAAGATTCTCAAAAGCAGCTCTAAGAGCGAACTTGAATTTTTTTGATTGGTGAACGCACCCAGTTTGCCCCAATCCATTCCCCCGGTATAAAGAAAAGCACATATGCCCACTCTATGTTGCCAAGCGCAACATGAGTGGTGCTTCCAAACAAGCTGACGAATATAATCATAAACATCGATGTCGCCGTAGCAGTATGGGCGGACCAAATACAAGCAGCATAACTGGAACCATGATTGCTCCTCCGCCGATGCCAAAAAAGCCCGATAACATCCTGGCAAAAAAAGCAATAGCTACAGCAGGTATAATTTGAAATTTATATGTATATATTTCTGCCCCTATTTCTGCCTGGCGGGATTCTTTTTCAGAAACATCTACTTCCCGCGGCTTTATTCCTCTTAACTGCCGGTAAAAAAGAATAGCTGCAATCAAAATAATTAAAATTTCAAAGTAAATATAAAACGAAACTTCATGCAGTGGGAGTTTTTTCCTTTCTCCCACTGCATGATTAGTTGAGTGATTCAGGGAGTTAGCGTCCATTATCTCCCGCTTAAATAAATTTATTTTTACGCTTTATTTTGAGGCGAGAGTTTTACGGACGATTCTCCGTGATAAAATATATTCGCCTGAACATATTGGTTCAACCAGGCTCCACACATACTCCCCGGGATACTGCCAATCAGAAACAAACCGCCAGCTTTATAATCGATCCGCTTTGTTTTTGCAAAGGATAGAGCGGAGGAAATGTCTGTAAAAACATCACCAGCAAGGACATTGCGACAACCGTTTGCGGAGTCACCCACTCAAAACCTTCGATATTCCCATTTGCAAGAAAAAGCAATGGAATTAAAACCACACCGCCCCCCAGTCCGGCCAGACTTCCAACAAAGGCTGCCAGCATGGCGATAGTGAAACAAATTAGAATAACTAGTAACACCTGAGAACACCTTCTTTCTATCTGTAATCATATCATATTGCAGAATAGATGAAAGGGAAGGAGCTTTATATTATATCAAAAAATAAGGATACTATCTCCTCCAAGACAGCACCCTTATTTTTAATCTATTTTTCGTATTTAAACCAGCTTATGTCCACAATTCCCGCAGAAATTCATTCCCTGTGTTTTACTTCCGCAATTCGGACAGAAGTTTGGAATTGATCCGCTTCCTTCATTATCAGAAGCATTCTGCTGGTTTCCGGTCTGTTGATTCTGGCTTTGTTGTCCACCCTGATTTTGCTGCCCACCCTGATTGGACTGCTGGTGATTTGCTGTATTTTGGTCATTCGTACCGTTCATCATTTCCTTTGCCATCTGCATTCCCATCATCATTCCGGCCATATCTGTTGCGGAATTGCCGCCATCTGATTTCCCGGAAGCAATCGCATCCGTCATAGCGACATCTTTATACCGTCCCATATCGCCGATCATGCCATGCGAAGCAGTTTTTGTAATCATATCCTGGATTTCTTTTGGATAATTAAAGCTCATGATTTGAAAACCTTTAATCTCAAAACCATCCTGATTGACTTGCTTATCTAAATCCTCTTTGATACCCTCGCCGATTTCAAAGGAATTCGCCTGAAGATTAAACATATCCTTTCCTTCTCTGGTAATCCACTTCATTAATAATTGATCTAAAACAGCAGTAATTCTCAGGCGAATGTCTTCCACCAGAAAACTGTCTCTGACGCCTGCGATATTATCTATCAGCTTCACATAATCTTTCACTGTAAACTGAAAGGTTCCATTAGCACGAATCGGTATACCGCCAGGAAGCTGTGGAGAAGGTATGTTTATCGCATTTTTTGTGCCCCATTTCACAGTAAATTGTTTTGTATTGACAAAAAGCACTTCCACACGCATTCCGCTGTTAAATCCAAATTTAAATCCTTTTAAGGTAGATAAAAAAGGAATAATGTCTGATTCAATTTCATATTCGCCCTCTTCTTTAAAAACCCCTTCAATTTTTCCCTGGTTGAAAAAAATAGCATCCTGGCCCGGACGAACAATTAATTTACTTCCTTTTTTCACCTCGTTGTTATTCCATTTCCAAAAGATCATATCATCACGAAATGATTCCCATTCAATCACATTTGCTAATTGCCCTCTAAAAAAGCCCATCATTCTGTTCATCCTTTCTTTATTTCAATACCTTCATTCAATCTATAATTAAAACTTTGCACGTCCGGAAGAGCGGGAATGTCCGCCGCCAGTTCTGCCTATACTGCCGCCTCCCCGGCCTCCGCCGCTGTTGTTCTTCTGAATTTTCGTTTTCGTAACGGTTTGACGTAAATATCTATCTGACTTGCTTTTAATTCTTGAATTATCCGCATCAAGATACGTACTTGCATTCGTTGTCACACGGCCGCCCATATTAAAAATCATGGAACCTACAATAACTGCACCAATTATAACAGCAGCCAGCAACTGGAACCAAGTTTGAAGAAAAATACTGTCCGGGTTGATACTCGGGTTCACACCCATATATCGCTCTACCTTCTCAAAATATAATAAGCTGGCATCGTAATAATCGTTATTTCGTAAATCAGGAACTAAATCATCGGCAAGCTGCTGCGCACGCTCAGGGCCAACATACTCTTCTCCCTTATAAAATCCGCTTACCGCAATATCTCTTTCTCCGGAAGGTCCTGAAAAATCAAGCCCCATAAATACCGTATCTCCATGTTCTCCATCATATCCGGGGCCCTGTTCATCATAGAAGTCATCGATATATTTTTGGATATCTCTTCCGTCAGACTCATCCTTCGTCAAAATAAGAATATCAATCTCGTTCTCTTCACTATATTCTGCCGCTCTCTGCTCCAGATCCGTCCGCTCATTATCTGTAAATATGTTTGCATCATCATAAATATACTGCTTCTCTGCAGACACTGCAGGCAGCATTAGGAAAGATATAAGTACAAGTATACCAGCCGTAATTAAAAACTTCTTCATAGTAAATCACCGCCCAGCATCATCGCTATTGCTTTAAATAAAACAAAAGACCCGCCAGCAATGCTGGAAAACCAAAGCGCTGCCTTCGAATAGCTCAACGGCGGCTTTCCGACAATTTTTCCAGTCTGCCCATTCATTGCAAAGGTATGCTCCTGCTGATCAAAATCGTAATATACCATCCAGACTGGCAGCAGGACATAGTAGCTGTTTGCTTTCTTGGTGCGTATGTTTTTCTGTTGATAGCTTACAGAGCTGTATCCCCGGATGGTCGAAGCTATATACGTATCCATAAAACCTTGAATTTTTGCCTTCACCCGGTCAAATAATTCATCATCGGTATAATTATACTTTTCAGCTAAGTATCCTGCTAGATAAGGCGTTTTAAAATCCTCCAGCTTGTTATAATCATAAGGCTCTATTTTATCCATCAGCTCATCATTCATTTTTTCTGATGCATCGACCGGCACTTTTAAATAACTGATATCAATATCTCTATGCACACGATAATACTTGGTTTCCGTATAACGATAATCGCCGCGCCGATACGTGCGCACTTTCGTTCCTGTTGCTTTCACGTCTACATCATTATCTAAATCATACATCCAAAATGGGACATACATTCCTGTAATATTTTTTACACGGTCTGCAGTCATAAAGCCCTTAGGCGTCAACCTGCCATTTTTACACCATTTTTTAAATGCTTCCATTGCTTCTTCTTTACTGATGGTAAACGGAATTACTTTCGCAGGTGCCAACTCCCCGGATAACCGGTCAGCAAGCACCACCCCGGCCCCGCAGAAGCTGCATGAGGTCGCCGTTGTATCTGCATCAGTTAAAACAATAGCACCGCAATTCTCACAATGATATTCCTTCGCCTCGTCTTCCTCAAAGGACTGTGAGATATTCACGTCATTATACGTATCAATATGTTCCTCATGCCCGCAGCTGTCACAGGCCAAATGACCGGAAGCACTGTCAAATTCCATATCCGCCCCGCAGTTGGGACATTTATAATGCACTAACATCCGTCTTCACCTCATTTTTCTGATCGCAATTCAAGCAGCGCCTCTGCTTCAGCAAGCTCAAACTGGATCTTCTCTTCTTGTGCTGTAGTGTATTTCATTATATCTGCTTCATTTTCTTTCGCAGAGGTCTCCATCTCTAAAGCATCCAGCTGGTCAAAGGTTTCTGAAAATGTTTGACGCATTCGGTCATAGCTTTGCTGGAAAGGGACCATCTGTGTTTCAAAATCATATCTTTGGCGTTGTAATTTTTCAATTTCTTTCTGTGCCGCTTCTTTTTGCATTTGAAACCGGCTTTTTTCATTTGCTTGTTCCGAACTTTCTTCATATCTGGCAAACTTATCTGCCAGTCCTTGCTGCTCTATTAGCTTTTCCTGTGTTCTGGTAATGTTTAGTTGAATAGTGTCTATTTTGGCGTGCATTTCCCGCATTACGCTATCCATTTCTTTTCTGCTTTTTTGCAGCTTTTGTCTGTTTTTCTTCGCTTCTCTTTCAGATGAAAAAAGGCCTTTAAAAAAACGCATTCTGAATCATCCTTTCTGCCTCGCTTAAATAATTGTACGTTTGAACTCCACAAAAGGTTTCACTGCCTTTTCAGAACGGTAAGGACGTTTCAAAATAATCAATTACCTTATAAGGATAACTTATTTTCTATTAAAACTCTAATTACCTTTTTAAAAATTTCGATTTCTTTTACAAGATTGTAATATTAATAGCTTTTCGAAATGAAAATGAAATGAAAAAACCGTAAATTTATCTGAAAATGTTGATAGAACTTGATTCGAAACCTGTCGATTGATGTAATATATTTTAATAATTTGTTACCGACCTTTAAAAATTTGGACACCTTCTTGTGATATCTCTATGTTACCTTGTATATAGTGAAAAAATAAAAGTTCAGCGAAAATATAGCTGAATCAAGTCTGGGTTGGTTTCAGTCCGTTATCTTCTGCTTCAATCAATTTGTACTCCCCTATATACAATACATCATAGAATAGGAGATTAACGGACGGCCATATCACGATTTGAGCGAAATCTTGCTACATAGGTTTCTGTTTTTCAACAAAATAATACAAACATTCTTAAGGAGGAATTCTTTTGGCACCATTGAATCTTGATGCAAAAAAATATGTTATTTCGACTGCGTTTGCTGCAACGTTAGCACTCACTCCGGTAGTAGGCTCCAGTGTATTAGCAAATGCGGGAGAAGGATCAACAGAAGGAGATATCACCTACGAAGAAAGTAGCCTCCCTGAAGCTCAAGAGGAACAATCTTCTGAAGAAACACCTTCTGCAACAGTTAACTCTTCTCTTGTTCAACAAGGTGATTCCGGATCAGAGGTAGAAAATATACAAAGTTCATTGCACGATCAAGGCTATTCTTCTAGTAACGTAGATGGTATTTTTGGAGAGCTTACGGAACAAGACGTAAGAGATTTCCAATCTGATCAAGGCTTGCAAGAAGACGGTATTGTAGGACCAGCTACTTCTGATGCACTAGGTACTCCTGTTGAATCCGCTCCAAGCTCTGAAGAAGCTTCAGAACCAGAAGCTAGTGAAGAGGAAGCAACAGAAGGAACAAGTGAAAATGATATTGTTATTGAAGAAGTATCTAACGACTCCGATGGAACAGATAATGATAATGTAGGAACAGAAAGTGCTTCTGCCAGCGATCAGGCTATTGTTGATGCAGCTCGAAGTGCACTAGGAATCCCATATCAATTTGGAGCATATACTCCAGGAGAATCAAACCCTTCTGCATTAGACAGCAGCGGATTGATCAACTATACGTTTGACCAAGTAGGCATTGATGTTTCTCGTACGCACAGTGAAATGTGGGCAAGTGACGGGGTACATGTAGATTCTCCAAGCGTTGGCGATGTTGTCTTCTTTGAAGGAACATATGATACAGCTGGCGCATCTCACAGCGGAATTTACATTGGTAACAACCAAATGATCCACGCAAGCAGCGGCAGCGGTGCAATGGTTGTAGCTGACATGAGCGTTGATTATTGGCAGCAACATTACCTTGGAGCAAAATCTTTCAATTAATAGTTTTAAAAAACAAGCGCGAAATTGCGCTTGTTTTTTTTATGTTTGCTTTTTATCCTTTTCTAGCATTGAAAATTTTATATAGACTTTTTAATTTTTTTGCGATATACTTGTCAACAATTTCTTAGAAGGATTTCCGAAAAAAGGGATAAAGGAAGATTTTACATAAATATTATTTTCAGACTAATCCAATATTATTTATTTATCACAAAGTTTGTACATTCTATTCCGTCTATCCAAACTTAAAGTTTATTTCTTGTCTATGCATACTCAGAAAATGTGCATCAAAATAAAATACGGAATCCTATTCTATTATATTGAAGTAAGGGAGTATCATAGAAGTATGAAATTATTCATTCACATCAGTAATTTTTCGAATAAGTATTTTGCATTCATCACTATTTTAGTCGCTGTTGCTGCCTTCTATATGCCCGGCGGTTTTAATTGGTTAAACAATTATATGACCATATTACTTGGAATCGTTATGTTTGGAATGGGGCTCACCATGACACCAAACGATTTTAAGCTGGTGTTAACAAAACCTGTACCAGTTATTATTGGCGTTATTCTGCAATTCACCATTATGCCGCTGCTTGCATTTGGAATTGCAAAGCTTTTAAATTTACCGCCTGCTCTGGCAGCTGGAATTATCTTAGTAGGATCTGTTCCCGGAGGTACTGCATCGAATGTCATGGTATATCTCGCTAAAGGAAATGTAGCGTTATCCGTTACGATGACATCTGTTTCTACTATGCTGGCACCAATTATGACACCAGTGCTTTTGTATCTTCTAGCTGGACAATGGATCCCAGTAAATCCGTTTGCCATGTTTATTTCTATCATTCAAGTTATTATTGTTCCCATTGTGTTAGGACTTATTTTTCAAAGGTTCTTTCCAGTGGCAGTTGACAAAAGTATAGAAATTTTGCCGCTGATTTCGGTTATAGCTATTTCGGGAGTAGTGGCTGCAGTTGTTTCAGGAAATACAGAAAATATTGCATCTTCAGGAGCGCTTATTTTTGTCACCGTTCTCTTGCATAATTGGTCGGGACTTTTGCTTGGCTTCTTAGTTGCCACAGTGCTTCGTCTCAATGAAGAGACAAGAAGAGCAATATCCATCGAAGTCGGCATTCAAAATGCTGGATTAGGCACCACCTTAGCGAGCGCCCATTTTGCTGCACAGCCATTGGCTGCATTGCCAGGTGCTATTGCCGTTGTGATGCATGTAATCAGCGGGTCTATCCTTGCATCCATCTGGTCAAAAATACCGGTGAATAATAATGAAAAAGGAAATAAGAGAGAAATAGCTTAATTTGCTGAGGCTATCCCCATGGGGCTGATTAAAAATGAAACAGAGGACACAGGTGATTGAAAAGCAGAGGCACGTTCCTTTTCAATCATTTTTCAAAAAAGCGATACCCAATAAAAAGGAATAGAAAAGGAGATTCGTCCATTGCAATATACAGACAATAATCTAAGCATTCGTACAATTGAAGAAAAGGATCTGCCGCGTCTGTGGGAGTTGATATTTAAGGAAGAAAAGCCAGAATGGAAAAAATGGGATGCCCCCTATTTCCCGCATCAGGCAAAATCATATGAAGCTTTTTTAACAGAACAGGCGCATTGGATAAATTCTGAAAAATATTGGGCTGTAGAGCTTGATGGTCATATTCTTGGTACGATTTCTTATTATTGGGAGCATCAGCCCTCCTGCTGGTTAGAGATTGGTATTGTTTTACATGAAGCAGCATCCTGGGGAAAGGGAATCGGCACCCGCGCTTTGAAACTATGGATCAATCATCTTTTTAATCAGCTGCCGTTAGTTCGTATCGGTTTAACGACTTGGTCCGGTAACATTCGAATGATTCGGGTAGCGGAAAAACTCGGGATGCAAATGGAAGCACAAATTCGCAAGGTTCGGTATTATCAAGATGAATATTATGATTCCATCCGCATGGGGATGCTGCGTGAGGAATGGGAGCAGCAACATTACAGCAACTAGAAGACAGGTCTATTTTAAGACCTGTCTTCTCGATTACAACAAACGATTTTCCAACTCCTTTTTATCAAGCAGTTTTATCATACTTCCCTTCCTCTGAATAAGTCCTTCTTCTTCCAGCCATTTCAATTTTCGAGACAGTGTTTCTGGCGTCGTTCCCAGAAAAGAAGCCAGCTCCTTCATCTTCATAGGAATCTCTACTTGCTTGGATGCTGCAGTTTTATATAAATCAAGAAGATACGTCATTAAACGATTTTCTACTTTTTCCATCATTAAAAATTGTGCTTGCTGCTCTGCCTCCATCAATTTTTGAGCATTGATTTCTAACAGCTTCAAGCTTATTTGCGGGTATTGCAATAGTATTTTTTGAAAATCCTCCTGTTTTAACAGGCAGACTTCTGTTTTCTGCATTGCTTCCCCGAATAAATTTTCATTTTGGGCACCAAGCAGTAATCCTTCTCCTTCATAGCCGTTCGGTCCGACAACTCTTAATAATTGCTCGCGGCCAGTCGCTGAAAGCTGATATACCTTCATGTTTCCCTGGGCAATCACAACTAACTGCGGGTTTTCGTCTGGAGTAATAATTTGTTCACCCTTTTGAAAAATATGGTGCTTTACCAACCGGTTAATTATCCTTTGATCTTCTAAATCTAAATGCTGGAAAAGCGGTACTGCAGCTACACATAAATGCTCCTGGCTCACGGCAAGTCCTCCTTTTCAACATGGCAGCTTTTTTAAGCAGATAGATAAAGCTGCCATGTTATTGTCTTTCCTCTATTATACGCCTTGTACTTTTGTATTTTCTACTGTATACCCCAGTTTTTCAATGACTTCTGATAATTTATTCGCACTAGTTACCTTACTATTAATTTCTGTTTTTACCTTACCCGCATGAAATAAGACATTCACCTTTGCTACGCCTTGCTGCTTCTGAACAGCACTTTCGATTTTTTGAATACATGACGGACAGGTTAAGCTTTCTAATTGAATCGTTACTTTTTCCATAATTAATCCCCTCTTTCCTTGTATTTATATTTCTATCATACTTCTAAAGTTTTATTTTGTACTTGATAGCTATCAAGTTTTTCATCCTTCGTACGATAGCGTAATAAACGCATGCCATTGATAACTACTGCTAGAATACTTAATTCATGTACCAGCATACCGCTGGCCATGTGGATATATCCAAAAATCAATCCGATGAGGAGAAAAACCACCGTCCCGACTGCAATGATGATATTTCCCTTCATATTGGCTGTTGTTTTCTTTGTTAAACCAAAGGCGTGGATCAATTTTTTAAAATGAGAGTGCATGAGGATAATATCAGAGGTTTCCACTGCTATATCCGTCCCGCTTCCCATCGCAATTCCTGCATCAGCTAAAGCAATAGAAGGACTGTCATTCACTCCATCTCCGATAAAAGCTACCGTTCTTCCTTCTTCTTGAAGCCGTTTTATAAAGCTGGACTTATCCTCTGGAAGGAAATCCCCATGAACCTCCGTTATACCCAATTCATTTCCCACTATTTCTGCCGTTGTCTGATTATCTCCTGTCAACATCACAAAACGCTTGATTCCCATTTGTTTTAAAATACGCAACGTTCTTTTTGCCTCTGGCCGAACCTGGTCTTTGATACCAATCAGCAGTGTTAATTGACGATTGATTGCTACAAATACGGTAGAATTCCCTGACTGTTGAAGATAAAGTAAATCCTGTTTTGCCTGATTATTTATCCAAACAGCATGATTCTCCATGAAGGTCTGATTACCAATCATTATTTCCTCCGAACCGACGTGAGCAATAATTCCTTGTCCTTTCACAACCTCTGTTTTATCAATTTTTGCATATTCGGTTTTCCCCACATAATCTAAGATTGCTTGTCCCAATGGATGCTCTGATTCTCTCTCCACACTCGCAGCTAACCGAAGCGCTTCTTGCAAATCATCCGTATATGCTTTCGCTTCAGAAACTGCCGGTTTGCCACTCGTTAATGTTCCAGTTTTATCAAATACCATCGTATCTGCCTTGCTGAATGCAGCCATCAATTCCCCGCTCTTGATTAGAATGCCATTTTTTGCTCCATTGCCAATTCCGGCAACATTAGAGACCGGGACACCAATAACCAGCGCCCCCGGACATCCTAAAATTAAAATCGTAATTGCTAGATGGACATTCTGAAAAATCAAACCGACAATAAGCGCAAGCAGCAACACAATCGGCGTATAATATTTGGCAAACCGATCCATAAAACGTTCCGCTTCGGATTTATTATCCTGTGCTTCTTCCACGAGTTCAATAATTTTTCCAAAGGTCGTGTCTTCTCCAATTTTCTCCGCTTCTATCTTCAACGTACCATTTTCTAAAATTGTACCGGCAAACACTTTCTCTCCGGTTGTTTTTCCTGCTGTCATGGATTCACCTGTCACACTTGCTTCATTGATATATCCTTTTCCTTCTTGAATAATACCATCCACAGGAATTTGCGCTCCTGTCTTAACAAGGAGCAAATCCCCTTTCGTTACGTCATCAATATTAATTTCTTCTATATTATCACCGTTGATTCGTAAAGCGCTGGCGGGAGCCATTTTGGTAAGTTCCCGAATAGCAGAGCGTGTTTTTTCCAATGTTTTTTGTTCCAATAACCCTCCGAACAAAAACAGGAAAATAACAATAGCAGCTTCACTGAATTCACCGATGATAAACGCTCCAGTAACAGCAATGGATACTAACAGTTCAATACTGATTATTTTTACTTTCAGTGCTTGGTACGCTTGGATAAATATCGGCGGAACCCCAATAATCGCAGCCATTGCCATTGTAAGTGAATATACCGGGTTCCAATCAAATAAAAATTTTGAAATAAATGCTGAAACAATCAAAATCCCACTGATAAGAACAACGGGATGCTTATGTTTCATTAAAAATTGCTGCAGTTTCATTTTCTCTCCCCCTTTCCGATTACACTGTCATTTTATCGTGAAAGAAAGAGAATATAATTGATGCTTATCAAGATAGGAAAACTCATTTTGCAAAACGGTTATTTGTACAAATAAAAAAAGCATCCTCGAAAGATACTTTCTTTACATATACCGAAATAATTTCCAAACAGTGGGCTATTTTGAACATAAACCTACAAAATTCCTTTTGTTATCCTCGTTAATACTTTATGAAGCAAATCTAAACAAAAAAAGAGGACGGCAGCTATCATTACAAAAAATGCAGCCGAACGGAGAAATACAAATGGAATAAAGCTGACCAGCCAGTTTCCAGCATAGTATATTAGCACAAATGCTATCGCAATCGTTACCAAGTAGGAGATAATAACACCGATTATTTGAACAGAATGAAGTTTTGAATAGGTTGCTTTCAACTCTTTTCTGTTTTTCCAAAAATTAAAAGCGAATAGAACTATACTCAAAAAAAGAAAATACACCTGCCAAGATTCTCCTCCTTTACTTCTATATTGTAAATCTCTTATTTCTTTTTCGTAGTAATCAACGTTTTCTATTTGCCATTATCAGAAATAGCACCATAATAATCCCAGTATAAACCATTATCCATAAAAATGGAAATCCCGATAAATGGGTCAGGTTTTCTTCCTCCCATTGAAATAGCGGCTTCTGGGTAATCGTGGCCGGTGGAATAATCCATGTAATATATTTGAGAGATGCCGGTAAAGCATTCTCGATACCTAGTGCAGCAATGGAAAGAATGACCGTCAGTGCTAAACCGCCATAGGCATTGATGGCACTTTCCATCATTACGCTACTGAAAAAAGCGGCAATACAAATTCCGAGCGCAGCCAATAGGAGATGATTCACTATCGATACGAAGCCAACTGTCATGGATACAGAATCAGAAAATAGATGAAATATAATCGGATAAAGAAAGGCAAACACTGCCAATAGCAAGGCAATCAGCCAAACGGCTGCTAATTTTGCCAAGTAGTATCGATAGCTGCTTCTCAGATTTAAAATCAGCAGCTGTCTTTGTACTGGTGAATCTAGAGACAAGACGCTCATGCACAGCCATGCAGATATCACAAACATAAACAATGCCGTAATTGCATAGCTATCGACAACTGGATTCGGCTTATATGTATAAAAAACAGCAATCAATACAATAAAGGTGGAGACCGGCGGAAAATATTTATGGGAACGAATATAATCATGCAAGCTGTATTTAATGACTACTTTCAAATAAATCTCTCCTTTATGTAAAACGAACAAGCACATAATTTGTTCTTCACTCTATTTTATAATCGATGTTTCCGACGTACTCAATGCTTCCCTGCAATTCAAGAATCCTGGACAGGATCTGATCGCTATTTTCTGAATTCACATATAGCAGTAAGCTATTTTCTCTTCTTTCTTTATTTATTAGTTCGTTCCATTCCTGCACATCTATATCCGTTAAACCCTTTACTTCAATCACCTTCACAGCATCTTTTTCCACAAGTTTTTCTTCTGTTAATTGCCCATCTTTTATGTAATAGGCTTGGTCAACAACCTCTTCAAAAATGGGAGCTTCATGATAGGTTAATAGAATGGAGGTTCCTCGTTCCTTTAATTCGTCTAGAATCAAAAGTAATTCCTGCTGCGCGGAAAAATCGAGCCCGGATAACGGTTCATCTAAAACTAGCAGCTCCGGCTGCGGAAGAATGGCTTGAATAATACCTACTTTTTGGATATTCCCTTTAGACAACGTGCTAATTCGCCGGTCACTCCATTTATCCAATTGAAACCGATGCAATAACGACGAAATACGCTGTTTGAGCTCAGCCTCTGAAATACCGCCTATCCTTCCGGTATAGTGCAAATATTCATTTGGTGTAAAACGGAGATAGTTTGGGAACCGTTCTGGTACATACCCTATCCGGATATTCTTATCAGCGTATACTACCTGCCCTGAATCCGGTCGTTCTACTCCTGCTGCCATACGTAAAAAGGTGCTCTTTCCACTGCCATTCCCGCCTAATACAGCAATGACCTGCTTTTCTTCCAAGCGAAGTGACATGTCGTATAAAATAGTTTTCTTCCCGTATTTTTTCTTGATACTCTTTAGCTCTACAAGCTGATTCATGTAATTCTCCTTGTCATATCATTTGGTATATACTGACATACTCAATCCTGCC
The DNA here is from genome assembly GCF_000821065.1 of Oceanobacillus oncorhynchi. Taxonomy (GTDB): domain Bacteria; phylum Bacillota; class Bacilli; order Bacillales; family Amphibacillaceae; genus Oceanobacillus; species Oceanobacillus oncorhynchi. The sequence continues at coordinate 1,343,829 of NZ_CDGG01000001.1, read as the reverse complement.
TTTTTACAGTTCCTTCGCTAAATGATCTATGTTCAAAGGATATTATTATAGCTATTTATCATATTACATTTATTTATCTTACAATTAAATATAAATGATAAATAGAAACTTCATTAAAGCCAGTTACACTGCGAAAAATTGATTATAAAATAACTCTCGATGATTTCCATAAAGCTGCTGAACGATTTACTGACTTAATTCTCTTTTTCCTGCCTCCATTTATTAAATTCTAGATATTCTCTAAAATGCTCTTTCGACACACCAGATTCCATTGCTTCTTTTACAATATTCACCCATTCACTATCTAACTCTGTTTCATGTATCGAGTTGTTTTCAATTATTAACTCTTTCACAGAAACCTCTAACACTTGGCTGATTTTCTCAATGAATTGGATGGAGGGGTTTGATTGAAGGTCTCGCTCGATGGAACTTAAATAGGATTTTGCTACTCCTGCCTTTTCAGCCAGTTCTGATAGCGACATTCGCTTTTTTTGACGTAATTGTTTGATTTTTTCACCAATCAAGTTCTTCACCTGCTTTTTCTGAAAATTATATCATAATATTGCTGGGGAGTTCTATTATTAAAAATTAACAGTTTGTTCTTAGATAGAGGCTAAATATAATCAGAAGAAGAATAAATTAGATGAACAATCGTTCCGTTTTTAAAACAATTTAAGTTATTTAGATAACCGATATGATTAATTCATTTAAAAGGATTTATTTTTACATATAATCTTTCCATATAAATCTGTCGAAAAAACTAAAGTAACCCACTGCGGATTATACAATGTCTCCAAGCTTTGTGTTGTTTATCTTTATTCTCTGTAATAGACTTCGAGTGTCCTGTTAGTTGGGTTGCATTACTTGAAGCGAAGACTCTTGCTGATTTTTCATCTCCGTTATCGTCATGATTTCTCTTTTTATTTTGCAGAATTGAAATGAAAATATACAACTCATCCGTTCATTCTCTTGTGAAAACGCATAGCCTGCAGTTACATTTTTTCTGATATTTGGCTCATACTAACCAAAAAGGAGGTATTGGAATGAGCGTAGATAAAGGAAAAAAGAAGAAGAAAAAGAATAAAGAAGAATTAAATGCCATGAAGGGCGGGAAAGAAAGGCATCGCAGAAATCGTTCTTAGGTTGGTGTATAAGAGGAAGGCTGAATCAAAGTTATTTCATCGCTGAGGCTGCATCATATAACGAAAGCCTCCCTGAATTGAATTCCAAGGAGGCTTTCGTTATGATCTATATTACAAGTAAAAATCGAATACATAAATACCATCCAGCTGCCTAATTCCAATCAATTCCCGCTCAAGAATTCACTTGGAATGGAGGTTAAATCAATTCCCCAAACTATTGGAACAAAATAATACACAGCTAAAATAATAATAATTGTTCCTACGATATTGACCCAGAATCCGGTTTTGATCATCTCAATAATTTTCAGTTTTCCTGTACCGAAAATAATGGCATTCGGCGGTGTTCCAACCGGTAGCATGAATGCACAGTTTGCTGCCAGTGCACATGGAATCATCAGCGCAAACGGATGAATGTTTAACGCAACGGCCAATGCTCCAACTACCGGCAAAATCATGGTCGCTGTTGCTGTATTGGAAGTAATCTCCGTCAGAGCCATAATCATCAAGGTTGCTGCAGCAATAACCACAAGAATATGGAAGCCGTCTAAAACAGTCAGCTGCTCCCCGAGCCAATCGGATAAACCTGTTTCTGTAAAACCTGCAGCAATTGCCAATCCGCCTCCAAACAGCAGGAGTACGCCCCATGGAATATCACGGGAATCCTTCCAAGATAAAATACGTTCCTCTTTTTTTGCTGGAATAGCAAATAATAATACTGCGGCTACAATTGCAATCATCCCATCAGAAATCCCTGGAACGTTAACAATGCTAAAATTTCCATCTGTCCAGAGGAAATCTCTTGTAATCCACATAAATGCAGCAAAAATAAACACTACTGCGACCATCTTCTCTTCATAGCCTGTTTTCCCCAGTTTACTTCTTTCACGCTGGATTAATTCTTTTCCGCCAGGCAGCTGCTTGATGCCCGGTTTAAACGCAATTTTACCTATATATAACCATGTAAAAAAGAGCATAAACACCACTACTGGAAAAGCAAACAGCATCCACGTTGCAAAAGAAATATTTACACCGAATAACTCATCCAGCTGCCCTGCCAGAATAATATTCGGAGGTGTTCCAATCAATGTTCCCAAACCGCCGATTGTTCCAGCGTAACCAATCCCAAAAATCAGGGATTTTTCAAACTTTGGTAATTCTTTTTCTTCCGGAGTTCCTTTTAACACACTTGCTACCTGTACTGTAATCGCCAGCCCCATTGGAACCATCATCATTACCGCAGCCGTATTGGAAACCCACATAGAAAGAAAACCGGTAGCTGCCATGAAACCAAGCAGAATTCGCTGTACACTTGTTCCAATTACCGCAATGATGAAAAGGGCAATACGCTTATGCAGATTCCACTTTTCCATGGCTGTGGCAATAAAAAATCCGCCTAAAAATAGAAAAATAATATCATTTCCATAGGCAGAAGCAACATCTCCGCCTTCCATCGCTCCCGTTATCGGGATCAATATCAATGGCAGAAGCGACGTAGCCGGGATAGGCAATGCCTCTGTGATCCACCATGTGGCTACCCATAATGTCGTAGCCAGAACAGCCTTTCCTTCGGCTGATAATCCTTCCGGCTGAAAAAATAACATCGTTAAAACGAATAAAAGCGGTCCTAAAATTAAACCGACGATTTGTGCCCTGGAATAAGGTTTCTTTGGCGGTTCGTCGCCTGAATCTTCAGTCTGCCCCTGAACCGTGCTGTCCTTTGCAGAAGTTTGTTTATGTTTTTCAACATCTTTTTCAGTAACATTTTTATGGAGAGCAAAAATATTTAATAGACTTTTTGTACGTTTATGCTGCCTCCAAAGTTCGTTCCATGCCGATGTTACATAGTTCATCGTTCATACCCCTCTCTGAAAACGCTTACCAAAAATGGTTATTCTTATTTTCGTCTATTTTCTCTGGTTTGTATATATTTTTTAACTAATCGAAACTAGAAATGCGTGTTCAAAAAGTTCGATAAATAGCTCGTCAACGTAGAAATTCGCCGTGTCATTTTTATTGGACGTTTTGAACATCCTCTAGAAATGACGAAAATTGTTTTTTCCTGTTTGTGAGAGTTTATACTGCTGCAGCGGACGTCCGAAGCTATGGTAAATCACATTTTTTTCAAGCAATCTTTTTTCCTCAAAAAAACGTAAATATTTACGCAAGGATACATGGGAAATGTTTGCATGAGCACTTAAATCTGCCGCTGACAGCCAATCCTCATGCTCCATCATGACCGTTAATATATTTCGACATGTTTCTTTCGTGATTCCTTTTGGCAGATCCTCCGGTTTTAACACAACAGGCTGTTCATGCGGGTGAAATAAACGATCCACTTCTGATTGATGCACCTTTCCTTCCGTCACTCTTATGGTTTGCTGATAACGTAGGAGGGACGCCTGGAAACGTTCGAAGGTAAATGGCTTCAGCAGATAATCTACTACTCCGTAGCGATAACCAGTCTGTAACGATTGCTGATCATTGGCGGATGTGATTAAAATAACGTCCACATTTATTTCTTCTGAACGGATTTGTTTTAATACATCCAGCCCATTTTTCTGCTGTAAATAAACATCCAGTAAAATCAAATCAACATCGGGGTGCCTTGCCAGCTCAATACCCTCCTCGAGCGTTTCTACACTCCCTGTACAGCAAAATCCATCAATTTTTTCAATATACTTCTGGTGAAATTTAGCAATAAGCGGTTCATCTTCAATAATAGCTATCCGTATCATTGTGAATTATTCCCCTCTTTGTCGTTCCATTCATATGGCATCGTAATTTGTAAACAAACGCCTGCACCAATCTCAGATTGGATATGATAATTTCCATTGCCTGCTTTAACTGCATTAATCATAATCGTCATCCCGTAGCCGCGGTTCAATCCTTTTGTCGAATAGCCTTTTTCCAGGATAGAAGGTAAATCCTCGACGTCAAATCCTTCTCCATTATCACGGATTTCATAGAATAACGCTCCATCAAAAACATCAAAAATCAATGTGACCTTTTTTTCTTCCTGACCGACCATCGCCTCGACTGCATTTTCCAGGCTGTTTCCAATAATCGTTATCCAGCGGTCAACAGCTGTTGGATCAGAAAGGCTCGGCCATTTATTTTCCCCTTGTATATCTACATCAATTTGAAGCTGTTCCAGGCGCTCCAATTTGGTCAATAAATATCCTGCAATGGCTACATCATCAATATGAGCGGAAATAATCCCTGTTTCCCGCTGATAGATCATGGAAAGGCTATCTACATATTCCGCGAGCTCTTCATAGGATTCGGTATAGACCATTGCTCCGATAATATGAAGCTTATTCATAAACTCATGCGTCTGCATCCGTAACGTATGGGCATAGGACTCTACTCCAGAAAGCTTCTTCATCATGGCGTCCAGCTCATTTCGATCCCGGAAAGTGACAAGTGCCCCGACATTATGTTTATCCACTTGAAAGGAAACACTGTTCGTGATCATTTCTAACTCACCGAAGCGGACAGCTTTATCATAAACGGCCTTTTCCCCGTTTACGAATACTTCCAGTGACAGTTCAGGCCAGATCTCACTTATTTTTTGTCCAATAATATTCTCATGAAGCCCGGCGCGCTCCAGCATTATTTCCGCGGATGGATTCGCAATAATGATGTGACCGTCTGCATTAATAGCGATAACTCCTTCACTTACGCTGTCAAGCATTGCTTCCCGTTCCTCTATCAGATAGGCAATCTCCTGAGGCTCCAGGTTAAATAAGGTTTTCTTCAGCCTTCTTGCTAAAAGGTAAGAGCCTGCTAAACCGAGAATAAGACTTACAGCTGTTCCGTAAATAGTTATCTTTACACTATCCCATACAGCCTGATTAATAACCTCTGTGGAAATCCCTACAGAAATCGCTCCGATCTGCATACCATCTTGATCATAAACCGGTTCAAAAGCGCGCATCGACGGTCCTAAAGTGCCAACTGCCTCAGACGTATAGCTTTTTCCTTCAAACACATCATCAATATCCCCGCCGACAAAATGTTCTCCAATCCGCTCCGGAACAGGATGCATCAGCCGGATCCCTTCCATATTCATCAACACAATATATTGTAGATTATTATTCTCGCGAACCTCGGCTGCAATAGTGCGGAGCTCGTCATCTGCCTCCCCTTCTGCAAGCGCATCCGCAACGATAGGCATGCGGGCAAAATGACTTGCACTCAAGCTCGCTTTATCAGCAAGCGCTTCCTTTGTATCTGCTGCTTGATTATATCCAATAAGCAGTCCTGTAACAAGCAGCGTCAGGCAGATTAATCCGCTGGTGAACAGCAGCATTTGAAGCATGAAGGGCATGTCTTTTTTCCGCATACCAGCTCGTCCTCCTCCCTGTTCAGCCAAAACTGCTTCTTTTTTTACAATTGTACAATTTTTATTCATATCAAGGAGTGCAGCTTTCCCAGCACACTCCATAACTGTCCGTATATTTAAAAATAATAACACAGATTCGAAAGCCCGAACGTAAATCAGCTATATTTTTCACTGCTTTCTGTTAAAATTCGATAAGCTATGAAAATAGGCACTGTTCATTCAAATTGTTAAAAGAACTAACTATGTAATAAGAGCTTGATGTATTTTTTCACAGGAGATATAACAAGAGATTTTTTGATTTGATATACTAAAGTTCTACCCCTAATTCTTGCAAAAATCTCTTTTTCCTGTTCAAAAATATTTTCCGATAAAAAATGCTGAATATCCAAATCCAGAGTCCTGTCCATAGGATTCCTAAAAAACCAAAAGGATGATCAAAGATACCACTAACTACATAGAGCACAGCCAGCAGGTACATGATCGTATACATAACTAAAAATGCATAATTTGTATATAGAATTCGGCCAAGGTCTTTTTTGCGAATTTTCCCCTCTGTAGCAGCTGTTTATCTTTTTTCATTTCAGCAAAGGCTATTCTGTAAAGATACAGCAAAAAGTGTTTTAATCGTTGCATTGATTGATAGTTCCTCTTTTTCTAATATTTCGGTATATACCGCTTTCGTTCTCATTTATTTCCAATCCAATCACATTGTATCGCACAACTTTTCAAAATCCAACTGCTTTTATTTCTCTCTCCTGTTTTTAATAACAATTCATGAAAAAATCCGGATAACCTTCACATACAATAAAGCGTATGTTAAGATCATCCAGATTTACAAAGCCGGCAGCAATACGAGCAAACTCAATGATCACGCAAAATTAAATAATCTAACAGCTGATAAAAGAAAGGGATATCCGGCAGCAACGTGAATTCTTTTCTTGCTGCCATGTAGTGACGCCACATTTCCTTCTGTGCTTCTTCCTTGCCAAGGATGGACACAAACGTCGAGCTGTTATTCCGCTCGTCTCTTCCCGGCTGTTTGCCCAACAGATTCGCATCCCCCGTTATATCTAATAAATCGTCCTTGATTTGAAAGGCAATGCCTGCGTGGTACGCGAAACGCTGGACTGCCTGCTTCCGCTCGTCCGATTCTCCAGCCATAATCATCGGCATCATCAGGGCCGCTTCAAAACCAAAGGAGGTCTTATAAACCGATAATTCTCTCAGCTCATCCAGCGTTAATTGCTTTCCTTTTGCCTGCAAATCCAAAAATTGTCCCTGACACATATTTTGGGTGGTCCAGGTGGAATAAGCAATAAGCTCTAGCAGCCTGCCAGGTTCTTGATGCTTGATTACAGCCTGCTCTTCTACAGCGCGCTGTGTTAACCAAAGTCCAGTCAGTTCCGCCGTCGCATGATTATATTTCTCATGCAGCGTCTGCTTGCCTCTTCTTTCGGGTGCATTATCCTGTGACGGCAAATCATCAAAAATAAGCGAGGCGGTATGCATATATTCTATTGATTTTACTAAGGGCAGGACCAAATGGTCTGGAAGATGAAGCCCTTCTTTTGCCAGCACCCATGTCATCATTGGTCGTAAACGCTTCGCATTGCCTGACAAGCTGTCGTTTGCCGCTTCTTCTAACGAATTTTTCGCTGACTCAAAGGGAAGCTGTTCTTCTACTTGTTCTTTGATTTCTTTCATTTTCGATACAAACTGTTTCTTTAATTGCTGATTTTGTTTTAATGTATCTAAAAATTGATCACGGATCCATTTATCAAAGAATGCTACGTTGTGCGTACGATGTACTGTTTTCTCTAAAGCTTTGTCAAAATTCGGATCAAAGGAAAACTGCTGCATCAATTTCTGATAGCGTTCTTTTCCCAATCTTGCCTTTAGCCGTTTTAAACCGTTTATTGCCCTGTCCAAAATAACATCTCTTATCTCCGGCTTTCCCGGATAGAGCTTATGAATAAAATAATAAATAACAGACCAATACATGGCAAAGGGATTGATTAAATTAGAATTCTGTTCACGATACGTCACAAAATACGTATACGGCGTGACATTCCTATTCGCCAGGTCTTCATCTAAATCTGTTAAATCATCCGCAAGCTGGTTATACATCCCGTAATGAAACATATTTGCTTCGATGTTCTCGACCTCTGAAAAAGGCTTAAACGAACGGATAATCAGTCTGGAGGAAGCCGATTTTAAAATAACAGATGTATACAGTTCTTCATTGGTATACCTGCCATTATCCAAATGCTTTTGCCTGTCCAGTTCCTGTGCTTCGAAAAATAAATACGCATTTTCCAGAAAAAGCTGTCTATTCTCCTCCGGCTGGCAGGATTTTAAATAATGAAATGCTTCCGACAGCTCCTGATGCACAGCAGAAATGAATTCCCAATGATTCTCCTGCCAATCGTCAGCTTTTACTGGAAGCACCTCCCCTGTGAATAACGTCTGCCGGATAAAATAAGCGAAAGTCTTCTTCTCTGATAATGTTAACACGTCCGCATCCAGCACATCATCAATCAACGGATAGGTCAACCCATAATAATATCCTGTACGAACAGCCTGATCTAACAGCTGCCTCCTCCGATTTTCGGACAGTTCTCCATCCAATTCTTCCAATTCATGCATAACGACACCAGCAATAATCTTCATTATTTTTCGTTTCGCTTCGTTTTTATCCAAACCATCCGGAAGTATCGCGGAGACACGTTTAAGTTTATCCGATACCCAGAAGAATACTTCTTCCAGCGATTCTTTTTGTGCCATTTGGTAAAGCTCTGTCAGATGAAACGGCACTCGCTGCTCCTTCTGATTCAAGTAATTTTTGACACCTTCTGTGACAGCAGTTATTCTGCTCTGCATTGCTTCAGAGGTAATATCCCTTCCCAGGTCACGGAAATAAATGTACGAAATACTTCGATGCAAATAAGCATCAAGCTGGCCTGATTTCGCTAAATAAGAAATAAATAATTTGCTTGGCTGCTGCTTCCAATGATCTATATTTACCCATGTTTTCTTTTTATCTTGTTGATATTGATGAAGCGTCTCTATCAAGGCTGACGCAAAATTCTCTTCTTGTATTTGAGCCTGCAGCGTTTGAAAATATGCCTTTGCCTGCTCCTGCTTTGTCTGAAAATAATCTTTGTCCATCTGCATGTTCCGTCCTCATTTTTTTGTTAAGTAATTAAGTATACCACGATGTTCCGTACACAATAATGATGCAAGCAAAACTTAACAAAATCTTTACATTTGTTAAAAATATGCCGTTTACCTGACCTAAAAATCCCAAGTAAAACGGCATATTTTTTTAAGAGGTTATTCAAAAAGCCCGTTAAAAAGGACTTTTTGAATACACACTTTAACTTATTTCTATTCATTTCGTTTATGCTCTATGAAAAATCTTTTTTGCTATTTCCATACAAACCACAGCGGCAGCTGCCAGTCCTGTTGCAATTCCCCATTCCTGGAAACCAAAGGAAGCAGGTATATTAAACACCTCTCTTGCAAAAGGAAGCAGCGTTATCCCATATAAAGCAAACCCGATTACAACTGCTCCTATCACATATTTATTAGAGAAGAAGCCAATTTTAATCGATGTCTGTGTATTCGAACGTGCAGCAAAGGTCTGCAGGGTACGTGACATAATCAACGTCGTAAATGCCATCGCCACACCCATTTCATTGGAATGGGACAGACCAATATAGAAAGAAATAACAACAGCAGCAGCAATTAAAATCCCTCTTGTCAAAACAGTCCGCAGCGTACCGCCGGCAAATATACCTTCGTTAACCGGACGCGGTTTCCGCTTCATCACGCCTGCCTCTGATTTTTCCACACCTAACGCAATTGCAGGCAGCGAGTCATTGACTAAATTAATAAACAAGAGCTGCAACGCTGTAAATGGATTCGGCAGATTGAAGATAACAGCATACAGAATCGCGAGGATGGCTCCAAGATTCCCGGCAAATAAATAACCGATTGCTTTTTTAATATTATCAAATACAGTTCTCCCGACCTGAACAGCATTAACAATAGATACAAAATTATCATCGGTCAGAATCATTGCCGACGAATCCTTGGATACATCCGTTCCGCTTCCCATCGCAATACCAATATCCGCCTGTTTTAAAGCAGGCGCGTCATTCACTCCGTCACCCGTCATGGCTGTTACAGCACCTCTTTGCTGCCAGGCTCGGACAATTCTTATCTTATTTTCAGGTGATACGCGGGCGTAAACGGAAATCTGCTCAATTTTATCCTCTAATTCTTCCTCTGACATCTTATCGAGATCTTTTCCTGTGATTGCAATATCCTCATTTTCCATTAAGCCGATATCCCGACCAATTGCCTGTGCAGTAGTTTTATGATCGCCGGTAATCATAATGGTCCGGATCCCGGCTGCTTTTGCTTCTTCAATCGATCCGTACACCGCTTCCCTTGGCGGATCCATCATCGCAGTCAGTCCGACTAACACAAAATCCCGCTCATCCTCATACGTAATATCTGTCTGATTATCAGGCAAGTGTTTATAACCATAAGCCAATACGCGCAGAGCCTGGTTGGAGAAGTCTTCATTGGCTCCTTCAAACCGCTCCAGCAAATCATCGGTCAACGGCTGTTCTTCACCATCCAGCAGCACATGACTTGCGCGATGAAACATTACATCTGGACCGCCCTTGGCAAATAACAGGCGTTCCCCGTCCATATGGTGAACAGTGGACATCAGCTTGCGGTCAGAATCAAATGGCAGTTCTGCTTCCCGTGGATATTTTTTTCGTAATTCCTGATAACTGTGCGCATGTTTATCCGCAAATTGAATTAAAGCAACCTCCGTCGGATCGCCAATCTCTTGGTTCTCCTGATTAATATACGAATCATTACAAAGGGCTGCAATATAGACAAGAAATCTCTCGGACTTATCCCATTCATCCGGATTCTCCGGTAAACGTTCATTTTTATGAAAAGGGATAAAATCATCGGTAACGGTCATTTTATTTTGGGTCAGTGTCCCTGTTTTGTCTGTACAAATAATCCGTGTAGACCCAAGTGTCTCTACAGCTGGCAGCTTACGAATAATGGCATGCTGCTTTGCCATTTTATTTGTGCCGACAGATAAGACAATGGTAACAATCGATTGCAAAGCCTCAGGGATAGCAGCAACTGCGATAGCTACCGAGAACATCAGCGCATTTAATAATGCAGTGGTTGTATCTGCCTCACTGTCGCCAAACCAGATACGAGCTGCCTGAACAGCAAAAATAGCAATACATAAAATCAAAATGCCAACACCGAGCTTCTTGCTGAAGCTGTTTAATTTCTGTTGTAACGGCGTTTCTTTCTGCTCTGCAGTAGAAAGCATATCGGCAATTTTACCGACCTCTGTTTGGTTTCCTGTACCGGTAACTACAAAGGTTCCCCGTCCATAAACAACCAAAGAGCTGCTGTACACCATATTTAGTCTGTCTCCTAAAGCAGCCTCGTCCTCAATGATATCGGTGTTCTTTTCTACCGCCTCCGATTCGCCGGTAAGCATTCCTTCATTTACTCGTAAAGAGCCGCTTTCCAGCATACGTCCATCCGCAGGTATATAGTCTCCCGCTTCTAAGTAGACAATATCACCGGGAACAAGCTCTTTGGCAGCGATTGTTTTTTCGGTTCCATCCCGCATCACATTCGCATCTGGGGCAGACATATCCCGTAATGCCTCCAGCGAGCTTTCCGCTTTTCTCGTCTGTACCACGCTGATTACCGAGTTAATCAGCAGAACAAGAAAGATAATAATGGATTCTACCCATTCTCCAATCAATATTTGTACTGCAGCCGCCGCTAACAGGACAATAACCATCGGATCTTTGAAGGTCTCTAAGAAAAGCTTCCACGTCGGTACTTTTTCTTTATCCGCTATCTCATTATATCCGTATTGATCCAGTCTAGATGCTGCTTCTTCGGTTGATAGCCCCTGTTGGGAAGCCTCTAATTCTTCCAAAACATCTGCAGCTTTTTTTTGATACATTTCCATTTTCAAAATCTCCCTGCTTGTTCATTTTTCAATTATAGAGTGCATTTATTGCTTATTTTGCATTCTTCAACACATTCCATCCCCATTTTTAACATATTACAGCAATGAAAGGTTTTTCTTTATCTTGAGCTATTGCCTTTTTTCATTCGATTGAAACCTTATTACTGCAGAAAAGAAGGAATCTTTACAAAATCTTCATATTTATCTTTAGCTCTTCACCAAAATCTATGGGTGACATAGTAGATATATATTTGCTGTAAGCGACCGCTACGGAAATACACTACGCTTTCCATGGGCTTGCGCTCAGCCTCCTTTAAAGAAGACTTGCTGATTGGCAAGCCGTCAGGCGCAGACAGAAGCAAAGTCGCACTTATGCCCCGAGGGTAGAAAAAAAGAAGTTCGCTTTTTTTCTGCGGGGTCTTCACACTGGGACTGGGACTGCGATTACTCGCCCCATCGAAGAGCTTTTGCGATTACTCGCCCCACCGAAGACCATTGCGCTTTCCCATAGGAGTCTCCGTGTATTTCCTCCGCTAGCTAGTTGCTTTTATCACATTTAATTATATTTTCCAACCATAGATTTTGGTGTTGATCCTTATCTTTTAAAAATGTTTTAACTTATCCTGCTGCTATGGAAGCTATTATATACTTCTTTTTCCTTTTATGCTTGCTTGGATATACTCTAATCTGCCAAAAGCCAATATAGACTTTGCAACAGTCAGTTTTTGTCCATCAAAAAAACTGACCTTGTCTCTGGTCAGTTTTTCTGCCGATGTTACTTCTACTCATTCCCCATCTCAATAATCCGCTGATTCCGGCTGCCGCGAAAGGATAAGGTTAAATCCCGCTCAGCCAATATAAAAGGACCGTCCACCAGCACATCCACGTATTTAAGTAACTCCAGCTGATGTGGATCTTTGTTCTCACGCAGCTCTTCTATCGTCCATCCAGTATACGCCCATATATTTTTCCCAAGCTCCTTCAATTGTCTGGCAACACTTGCTGCAGCTTCTGCCTGAAAGAATGGATCCCCGCCACTTAATGTAATATCTGTCAATGGATTCCATGCCTCCTTGACAATCTGCTGCACATCCATCTCTCTGCCATTTCGTATATTCCACGACCTTGGATTATGGCATCCTTTGCAGTAATGGGGACAGCCGGCAAAGAAAATAACCGTACGTAATCCCTCTCCGTCGACGACCGAATCATGATAAATGGATAAAACCCGCGCTATTTCCATCATACATGCCTCACCCTGTCCCGTTCTTCCGATGCTTTTGCTGTATTCCATTTATCCATCGTTCCTACCAGATAGCCGGTAATACGGCGAATCCGGTCAAATTGTCTTTCATCCGTGATTTCACAGCTTGGACACGCGTTATCGATTGTTCCGGTATAGCCGCAGCTTTTACAGCGGTCGACCGGATGGTTTACACTGCCATAACCAATACCGCTTTCAGCCATGGTTTTCACAAGGATATCGATAGCTTTTATATTTTTGCTGACATCTCCGTCTACTTCAATATAAGTGATATGACCCGCATTGGTATATGGGTGATAGACAGCTTCCCGTTTTATTTTCTCCACAGCTTGAATCGGATAGTACACTGGGATATGAAACGAATTTGTATAATAATCTCTGTCTGTAATCCCTTCTCTTATCCCAAAATCCTTGCGATCCTGCTTCACAAATCGGCCGCTCAGCCCTTCTGCCGGTGTTGCAATCAGCGAATAATTCAAATCATAGTCTTCTGCAGCCTCGTCACATTTCTTCCGTAGAAAGGCAACAATCTCTTCTCCGAGTTCCTGTGCCTGTTCTGATTCTCCATGATGCTTGCCTGTCAATGCTTTTAAACACTCCGCCAGGCCAATAAAACCGACACTTAAACTCCCCTGCTTCAACACCTCTTCCAATGTATCCTCTGGATTTAATTCGTCACTGCCTGACCAGACGCCTTCTCCATGCAAAAAAGTGAAGTTATTCACAAGTTTATTTGCCTGAAATACATACCGTTCATACAATTGACGAATGACCATTTCCGTATAGACCTCTAATTTCGCCATAAATGCCTCGACGGTTGATGAGGTCAGCGCTATTTTCACTAAATTAATACTGGTAAAGGAGATATTGCCGCGCCCGAGACTATTTTCTTCTCCATGACGATTAGCCATAATACGCGTGCGGCAGCCCATATAAGCTACTTCCGAATCCGGGTTTCCTTCTTCATAATAAACGAAATTGAAGGGTGCATCGATAAAGCTGAAGTTTGGAAAAAGCCTTTTTGCTGTTGTTTCCAGAGCAAGCTGATACAAATCATAGTTTGGATCCGCTTTATAAAAATTAACGCCTTTTTTCATTTTAAAAATTTGAATCGGAAAAATTGGGGTCTCCCCTTTTCCTAAACCAGACTGTGTAGCTAAAAGAAGATTTTTTATAATCAGTCTTCCTTCTCTGCTTGAATCTGTTCCATAATTGATTGACGTAAATGGAACCTGACCGCCGCTTCTGGAATGGAGGCTGTTCAAATTATGAATAAACGCTTCACAGGCCTGGTAGCATTCCCGATCCGTTTCCTCCCAAGCTAACTTCTCCAATTCCTGTGGAGCAAGGGGAAGCTGATATTGCTGTAATCTATGCAGCCGCTTTTGATAGGACTTCTTCACAAACGGCGCTAAATCATAATCAAACGCCTGGAAGCTCTGTCCACCATGCTGCTGATTTTGGTTGCTTTGAAAAACGATTGCCGCTAATGCCATCGCACTCAGAATGCTTTGTGGGGAGCGCATATGTCCATGCCCCGTGTTAAACCCTTTTTCCAACAATTTTCCTAAAGGAATTTGGCAGCAGGTCGCTGTCCCTGTGGGCATATAATCTAAATCATGAATATGAATATAATTATCCTCCATTGCCTGCTTCGCTTCCCGGCTCAACATCTTTTCTTTCGCATAAAGTTTTGCACTTTCACTAGCAAACTTGTTCATCTGCCCGCATGGTGATTTCCCGTCCACATTGGCATTTTCCTGTATTAAATCCTGATTGGTGCTGGATACAATCTCTTGAAAATCCTGCATTAAATCTGCTTCTGTACTTTCAGGAGCAGTCATTACTTCCGCCATCTTCTATTCCTCCTTCTTCGTCTCCGCAAATACGTTTCAACGCACTCGAAAAACTATATATAGTATGTTTAAAAACAAAATCAAACTATATATAGTTCTATGGTAAAGGAGGTTAGAAAGGAGTTCAAATGGATATTTTATGACTTTTACCACTTTTTCTTCTCATTCTCTATCCCGATTATGAATTTTTTAAGTCATTTTTGAACCGCTTCAAGCATTTCTTCCAGAAGCTGCTGCCGGTTACCCTGCCGCAGGAATTCCTCTTCTGTAATTTTCTGCAGAATCTGCTTTTTTTGCTCGGGTGTTAAAGGCAGGGTGAGGATTCTTTTTCTTGCCTGATCAAGAAAGATAAGATCAGCTTCTATTTCTGCTGGCAGCTGATCCGCCAGCTTATTTTTTAACTGTTTTGCATAAACTGGACTCGCACCGCCGGTGGACAACGCAAGGCTTAGCGCTCCCCTTTGAAGAACAGCAGGAAAGGATACATCACTTTTCATGGCATCATTGGCAACATAAGCCAGCTGATGCGGCTGTTTGTTTTCATAAAGGGACATATTCAGTTCTTTCTTATCTGTCATCAATAAAAGAAATAGACAATTAAAATGTTCTCCCTCGTGAACCTCTCTTTCCTGCCACTTGATTTTTCCTTTTTGATAAAGCTGCTGCAAAAATGGATGAAGCTTCGGCGCAATGATAGTGATAGCAGCTCCAGCATCTAAAAAATGACGTACTTTTCTCGCTGCAACAGCTCCTCCGCCGACTGCAATGACGGTCTGATTCTTCACCTCTAAAAAAAGCGGCATGTGCATCAGCTGACTTTTCCTTTCAGCAATGCTTCGACCCGGTCAACTAAGACTGTAACGAGCTGATCATCAAATCCCAAGTACGGACAAAGAATAAATTGTTTATCTGTCCGTTCAGAGAGTTCATCTAATTTCTGGCGCAGCTCCCTCATTAATACACCGGAGAATAACAAATAGGGGACAACATACACCACCGAATTAGGACTTTTAAGCAATTGCTCCAGTCCCTCATCCAATGTAGGACGGGTTGCTGCCAGATAACATGTATTTACTTCATTTACCGGAGCTGCCTCCCATAATAAGCGTGCAATTTTAGTAAGGTCGCTATTCGCATCCGGATCACTGCTGCCTCGGCCGACAAGTAATACAGAAGCAGCTTCGCGTTCTTCATACACAGGCGATTTACCGGTTTGCTTCAGCCCTCCCATTTCCAGGCGTTTGTTTAGTAAATCAATGATTGCCGGATCAACTCCCATCACCTTTCCGTACGTAAAGGTGATATCTGGATAGCGTTTTTCAGCCTGCTCTATTTCTTTTGGGATATCCTGCTTTGCATGCCCAGCTGAAAGCAATAGAACAGGCACCACTGCAATCTGTGCTGCTCCCTGCCGGACACAGCTGTCGATGCCCGTTTGGATGGATGGCGAAGCAAGTTCGATAAAGCAGGTCTCCTGTATCTGAATCTGCGAATTTTTTTTCTTTGCTCTGTCTACAAAAGCCAGCAGCTCTTCATTCCCTCGTTGTACCCGGCTTCCATGCCCGATATATAAAATAGCCTGCATCCTGTATTCCCCTTCCTCTTATTCTCTTTCAAGTCTAGCAAATTTCTGCTTAATGAACGATATTAATTGTAAAACTGAAAAATTTTAAGACAAGGCCGCAGCAACCAGCGGAGCTTCTTTTTGCAAAAGAACTTCCTGCAGTGCTTCTTCGGTTGGTTCAGATAATACCTCCGAAACAGCATACCCTGCTTTGACAGCAGCCTGTTTTGATTTTTCTCCAAAACAAATCACGCGTGCATAGGTACTAATGTTTTCTGGCGTTTCTCCACAAGCTTGAAACCCTTCCGTCACTGTTTTCACAGAACGCGCATTAGGAAAAATGATCGTTTCGATACGCTCCTCCTCCTGAAGACGGCTGAACGTTTGCTCCGTCTGCTGCACACGAATAAAGCTATGCGTAGCAATGAAATCAGGCTCAAATACGAATGGATAACGCTGCTCTTTTCGATGGAAGCCTTCCGGATCTCCTAATATTACCAGCGGGGGAGCGTCGGGGCTCCGTTCTGCTATTTCTTTTCCAAAACAATGATAGGATTCTATGGCCTTTACTGTTTTTTTAGAAATTCCATAGAATTCGCCTTGAATCCTTCGAATATCGATTTTATTTGCCTGCAGAGACTCGAAGAAAATGTCCACACTTGCCGGTGATAGAAAAAGAAGATCCCGATTTGCCGGAATATCGGCTTTTTTCAACAGATGCTTTTTCTTTTGCATCCGCGGAAATTCAAAAACCTCTGCTCCCTGCTCCCGTAAATGCCGAGCCATCTCACTCGGTTCTTCACCAGCCCGCCCGAGAAGCAAATGCTGACTAAACAGCGGCTTGCTTTCAAACCAGCTTTCTCCTTTTTTCAGTGTGCTTACATCTCCTACTAAGATGATAGCTGGATTTTTAAACTGTGCCGCTTTTGCTTTCTGTACAATAGTTGCAAGATTTCCCTGCAGCGTTCTCTGTTTTCCGGTCGTGCCCCATTGAATTAATAAAACTGGCGTATCCGAAGACCGCCCATGTGAGATGAGCTGTTCTGAAATGTAAGGCAGATTGCCCAATCCCATATAGAACGCAATGGTGTCGATCCCGTTCGCTAAAGCATGCCAGTCAATCAGCGGTTCACCTGAAGGCGACTTATCATGACCTGTAATAACAGCAAAGGATAAGCTATGCTCACGATGTGTAACAGGCACGCCTGCATAAGCAGCAGCTCCGATTCCCGCCGTTATCCCTGGAACAATCTCGTAAGGCACACCGGCCTGTTCAAGTGCAGCTGCCTCCTCGCCTACCCGGCCGAATACGCTTGGGTCGCCGCCTTTCAAACGCACAACATTCTTTCCTTCTAAGCCATGCTTTACTAATAATTCATTAATTGCTTCCTGACGCAGTATATGTTTTTTAGGCATTTTACCACAATATATAAATTCTGCTTGCTGCGAAGCATATTCCAGTAAGAGAGGGTTAACCAGCCTATCGTATAAAACAACTTCTGCCTGCTGCAAATACGTATAACCTTTTAATGTCACTAACCCAATATCTCCAGGACCAGCTCCGACTAAATACACACATCCTGGTTTTGTCATCATTCGTCACCCTCATTTCATCCATTTCTAAACTTTTTCGTATCAAATCGGCTATTCAAGTCAACAGCTCTGCTTTTCTTAAAGTTAAAGAAGAGCAGGGCGATAACCGCTGCCCTGCGTCTTCTTTAAAGTTTTCAACTAATCATGAAAGTTTACTCCAGAAGTAACAGCCTTCACATACTCTTTTCGAACTACAAAATCACCGAAGTGTTCGCCATCCAGACGCTCTTTTGCATAATGCCGGATAATCGGCTGCAGCGTTTCTAAAATTTCTTTTTCTCCAATGCTTTCCCGGTAAATTTTGCTTAAACGCTGTCCGGCAAATCCTGCTCCTAAATACATATTATATTTTCCTGGGGCTTTCCCAATAAAGCCAATTTCTCCTAATGCTGCTCGTGAGCATCCGTTCGGGCAGCCAGACATCCGAATGACAATTTCTTCATCACGTAGCCCTTCTTCTTCCAGCAGTGTTTCTAATTTCTCAATCAAGGAAGGCAAATAACGCTCTGATTCAGCCATCGCCAAGCCGCAGGTCGGAAATGCAACACAAGCCATGGAATTACGGCGTAATGCAGATTGCTCTTTTCCATCTGACAGTCCATACTGCTCGATAAGCGCGATGATTTCCTTTTTCTTCTGACTGGTGACATTTCCGATTACCAGGTTTTGATTTGCCGTTAAACGGAAATCTCCGGTATGAATTTTGGCAATTTCCCGCAGTCCCGTCATCAGCTGATAGTCTTCTTTATCCTGAATACGTCCATTTTGAATAAAAAGCGTAAAATTCCAGCGATTCTTCGTCCCTTTCACCCAGCCATAGCGGTCGCCGTTATGGTCAAAATGAAAGTCGCGTGCTTCGTCCAGCTGCCAGCCTAAACGTTCCGTCAGCTCATTTTTAAGCCAATCAATCCCTCTGGCATCAATCGTATATTTAAAGCGTGCATATTTTCGTTCGGAACGATTTCCATAATCCCGCTGAATGGTAATGATTTTTTCGGCTACATCCGTGATTTGATCCGGCTTAGAAAAACCGATAACTCTTCCAAGCTGCGGATACGTATTGGTATCGCCATGAGTCATGCCCATGCCGCCGCCAACCGATACATTGAATCCTTGAAGCTTTCCATCCTCCAGAACAGCAATAAAACCTAAATCCTGCGAAAAGATATCCACATCATTGGATGGCGGAACTGCAATTCCAATCTTAAACTTTCTTGGCAGATAAACCGTTCCATACATTGGCTCTACTTCATCAGTTTCTTTAGAATCAACCACCTTATCCCCATCAAGCCAAATTTCATGGTACGCATTCGTGCGCGGAGATAAATAGTCACTCAATACTTTTGACCACTCGTGGACTTCTGCATGCACCTCCGATTGATCCGGGTTAGGGTTACACATAACATTCCTGTTAACGTCTCCGCAGGCTGCAAGGGTATCCATCAAAGCATCATTAATCCCTTTTATACTTGCTTTCATATTCCACTTTAAAATGCCATGCATCTGAAACGCCTGTCTGGTAGTCAATTTAATCGTCTGATTCCCGTAGGTGTTGGCCAATTCATCAATAACCAGCCATTGCTCCGGTGTAGCAACTCCTCCGGGCACACGGACCCGCACCATAAATTGATAGGCAGGCTCAAGCTTCTGCCGCTGCCGTTCGGTACGCAGGTCCCGGTCATCCTGTAAATAGCTTCCATGGAATTTCATTAACCGGTTATCGTCATCCGGGATCCCTGCACTTAACGGATCACTCAGCGTTTCTTCCAATGTCCCGCGTAAATAATTACTCTCTTTTTTGATTCTTTCTACATCACTTGGCGGTCCGTCCTGAATATGGACCGGTTTATTAACTGTTTTACTATCTGACATTTCTGATTCTCCTTTACTTACTAATAGACATCCCGCTGGTAGCGTTTCTCCTGCTGCATCTCCATTAAATAATGCTGCGCATCTTCTGTACTGAGATTTCCTTCCCGTTCCAGGATAGTCACTAGCGTATCGTGGACATCACTTGCCATGTTTTTCTCATCACCGCATACGTAGACGACTGCGCCTTCTTTCAGCCATTCATAAAGCTCCTTGCTTTGCTCCAGCATACGATGCTGTACATAGACTTTTTCTGCCTTATCCCGCGAAAAAGCCACATCTACTTTAGATAAAACGCCGCTCTTCAACCAGCGCTGCCAATCTGTCTGATAAAGAAAATCGGTAACAAAATGCTGGTCTCCAAAGAACAGCCATGACTTTCCGTTTGCTTCCATTATTTCACGTTCTTCTACGAAGGAGCGGAATGGGGCGATTCCAGTTCCCGGGCCAATCATGATAATTGGTTTATCCGGATCAGCCGGCAGCTTGAAATTCGGGTTTTTATGAACATAAACGGAAAGGGTCTGCCCCGGCTCTTTTCGATCTGCGCATTGCACAGAGCAAACGCCGCTCCGCTCTCTGCCATAAGTTTGGTAACGTACTGCTCCAACCGTCAAATGAACCTCCTCCGGATTTGCTTTGTAGCTGCTTGCTACAGAATATAGTCTCGGCGGCATTTTTCGTAACAGCGCAATAAATTCCTTTGCCGGAAGATCCTTTATCTGATAATCACGAATCAAATCTAATAAATCACGTCCGTATATATATTCTGTTACCGCTTCTTCATTCCCCTGCTCCAGTAATTGCTGTAATTCCGGAATTTGTGTGAATTCCGCTATTTTTTTCAGCAATGGCTTTGTCAGTACAGTGATTTCATAATTTTTTTGCAATGCTTCTTGCAGAGGAACTTCATCCCCTTTTTTATTCACTGGGATCAGCTCATTCGGAGCCCACCCTGTTTCTTTGATAAGCTCTTCGACAATGACCGGATCGTTTTCAGGATAAATTCCAATGCTGTCTCCTGGTTCATACTCCAGGTTCGACCCTTCCAGCGACAATTCCATATGATAGGTTTCTTTATTCGAGCCGCGCCCATTTATATTCAGACTTTCAAAGATTTCTGCTTCAAATGGATTAGTTCTTGAAAATGCGGAAGCTTGTGTTTCTACGGCAGCAGCTGCTTCAGCTATTGTCGGAGCCTGAGCCGTTTCCTGTGACTCAGAAAGTTTATTTAATACATTTTCCAGCCATTCCTCAGCCGCTTCATCATAATCCAAATCACAATCCACACGGTCGATAATTCGATTTCCTCCCAATTCTGCCAATCTCTCATCAAACTGTCTGCCAGTTTCACAGAAAAGTTCATAAGAGCTGTCTCCGAGCGCCAATACGGAATAATTCAAGTCCTCCAGCTTTGGAGCCCGGCGTCCGTGGAGAAATTCATGAAATTGAAGCGCTGTATCCGGCGGATCTCCTTCTCCCTGTGTACTGATTACAACCAGCAGGTTTTGAAGATTTTTCAGCTTATTGGGTTTAAAATCAGCCATAGAGGCAAGGGTAACCTTCATTCCTTTTTCTTTTAGCTTTCCTGACACCTCTGTTGCCAATCCTTGACAATTCCCTGTCTGTGACCCGAAAAGAACCGTCACCTCTACCGGGGAAGCTTCTGTTACAGCAGCGGTTGGCAATTGCGCTGTGACTGCTTCTGCGACAGGTGCAGCCGGGACGGCGCCGGCACTTTGTAAAGCAGAAAGATAACCGCCAAGCCATATTTGTTGGGTTTCCGTCAATGTTGGAAATAGACGATTGAGCAGCTCAACCTGCTCTTGATTAAATGGACTATTATTCACTTGAAATTGCAACGCTATCTACCTCTCAAAATTAATTTTAAATTTAAAGGATGTGTTCAAATTAAATATCCTCTTAATGTGTTATGCGAACCTATTAATCTGGCAAATAATTTCTTTCTCGTAAGAATGTAATCATCTGATTAACGCATGCTTCAATAGAATGCTGGTCAGAATCAACAACCAATTCCGGCTGCAGCGGTTCCTCATAAGGAGAACTGATACCAGTAAAATTACTGATTTCTCCTGTACGTGCTTTTTTATACAGCCCTTTCGGATCGCGGTCTTCACAGGCTTCTAAGGAGCACCGTACATAAATTTCCACAAATTCATCCTCTTGAACCAGCGCTCTCACCCGATTTCGATCCTCTGCAAATGGAGAAATAAATGCTGTGCAGACAATCAACCCTGCATCTACAAACAGCTTCGCCACCTCGCCAATTCGGCGGATATTTTCCTTTCGATCTTCTTCACCGAAGCCAAGTCCTTTATTCAGGCCGTGCCGGACATTATCGCCATCCAGCACATAGCTGTTTAAACCTCGTTCAAATAAACGATGCTCCAATGCATTAGCTAGTGTTGACTTCCCTGCTCCGGAAAGTCCGGTAAACCATAAAATACAGCTTTTATGCTGGTTTCTCTGCTGCCGTTCTTGTTTCTGTACAGCCGTATCATGCCAAACGATATGTTTTGTTTCTTGTTTCAAATAAACACCATCCTTCTATAACTGTTCATTCTGATGTATTTACTAAGGTTTAATGCATTAAATGCCTCCGCCTTCGTCATACGTGGAACGACGCTCTGCTCTTGTAGACAAATAAAGACTGTAGACACCTGCTGTGGCAATAAAAACGGAAAGGATTACGAAAAGCGTATAATAATCCGTTGTTTTAAATAAAAGAATAAGACCGTACGACAGCACTAATGAAATAACCGGTGAAACAACCCAGACTTTAATAATTTGTTTCACAATGCTCTGCTGCCACATTTGAAATCCTTTGTCTGCTGTACCAACCCCAACGATGGCAGAGGTTGTTATTTGTGTCAGCGGCACCGGCAAACCAAAAATGGATGCCGTTATCACTAGACTGCCTCCCGTCAAAGAAACAGCACTTCCCTGCAGCAAGGACAGCCGCGTAATTTTTTTCCCATTTGTTTCTAACACGCGGCCTCCCAGTAACACTGCCCCAAGAGATACGAAAAGTCCGCCAAGCAATACTGCCATGGTCACATCAAGCAGCCCGACACCAACTAACGGGCCGACAGCATTAGCTACATTATTCATTCCAGCAGCATATGCCTCGATACAGCCGGCCGCGATGAGCAAAAAAGCCAGTGGTTTCTTCCATTTACCAAGCTCTGTAAGCTCCTTCCAGCGATTTTCCGCATAGCGTATCCATTTCCCTAACACCAATCCAAGCAAAAAAGCGGTAATAGGAGTAATCAGCCAAAATGCAATGATGATAATCAACTGATCGAATAGGAGTGCCTGATAAGCGATACCTGCTCCAATAATTGCACCGACAACCACTTCACTCGTAGATAGCGGAATTCCTAATACGTTGGCAAAGAATAAAGTCAGACAAGCTGCCGCTAAAATAATAATGACAATTTCTACATCAAGGACCCCTGGGGAAATGATTCCATTTCCAATCGTGCGGACAACCTCGCCTCCAGATAAGGCACCTAATAAAGCAAAAATACTGACCAGGATCATTGCCGTTCTCTTCTTGGGGATAGCACCGCTCCCATAAGCCGGCCCCATCGAAGCAGCCGTTCCGCTGGCTCCAATGTTCATCGCAAAAAATAAAGCAATTATAAAAGCAACAGCAACCAGCATAACTCTAAAACACCTCTCTCTTTCTTACTTACACACTTGCTTGCTGCTGCATCCCCCGGATAAGCACCTCGACAACCTCTTTCCGGCTGAATTCAGGAGGAGGAGTAATTCCATTGGTCAACATCTCTCGTACCTTTGTTCCAGACAAGATCACATGGCTTTTTTTGTCATGAGGACATGTTTTCGTCGATGCCATATTCCCGCATGCTTTGCAATAAAAGCTATGTTCAAAAAATAATGGCGTAATCTCGAGATCTTCTTCTGAAAATTGCTGGAAGATAACCTGCGCATCATAGGTTCCATAATAGTCGCCTACCCCTGCATGGTCCCGGCCGACAATAAAATGGGTACAGCCATAATTTTTACGGACTAATGCATGAAAAATCGCTTCTCTTGGCCCGGCATAACGCATCGCTGCTGGAAATACAGCGAGAAATACCCGGTTTCGCGGATAATATTTGGACAATAGCACTTCATAGCTTTCCATTCTGACATCTGCCGGAATATCATCTGCTTTCGTATCTCCTACCAGTGGGTTTAAGAATAACCCATCCACAATTTCGAGTGCTGATTTCTGAATATATTCATGAGCCCGGTGAACCGGATTCCTCGTTTGAAAGCCGACTACCTTTTTCCAGCCTTGTTTTTCAAAATGTGCTCTGGTTTCTTTTGGATCGAGATAATAGGCCTGAAAACGATCACGCTGCAGCCGCTTGGTTAATGTAATTGGACCAGCTGCATAATAATCAGGACGTTCAAACAGCTTCTTCACACCTGGATGCGCCTGATCATCCGTCCGGTATACCTGTTTTGCTTCTTTCCATTTATTTGGTTCATACACCTCGGTAATATCGATGACACCATACACTTCATTGTTAAAAGTTAACTTAGCGCGTGTTCCGATTTCCAATGTGTTTGCTGCTGTTTCTGAAATTGGCAATGTGATTGGTATACTCCAAACCGTTCCATCTGCTAGACGCATATCGCTGACTACCGATTCGTAATCTGCTTTTCCCATAAAACCTGTTAACGGGCTGAATCCCCCAATACCAATCAGCTCTAAATCGGAAAGAGCAAAGGAATCCAGCTCTATTTCCTGTGTGATTCCCTGTGTATCATAGTCTGGCTCATACTGTTGAATCAATGTTCCTCCATGTGGAGCAATGGTTGTCATAACGTTTACCTCCAATAATATTCAATTTCATCCTGGCTAGATTGCTTATTTATCCAGATGTAAGCCGCATTCTGTTTTGTTTGTGTCTGCCCATCTGCCGCTTCTTGCGTCTTCCCCTGCCAACACCGCTTTTGTACAATGTTCACAGCCAATGCTCGGGTAATTTTTATCATGAAGCTCATTATAAGGCAGCTGATGCAGACGGATATACATCCAGATTTCTTCTTCTGTCCAATGAATCAAAGGACAAATTTTAATCGATTGAAACCGTCTGTCTTGATTAACAAATTCCGTATTAGCTCTTGTCGGGGATTGTTCCCGCCGTAAGCCGGATATCCAGGCAGTGTATTGATTTAATTGCTGCTCCAAAGGAATCAGCTTACGAATGCTGCAGCATAAATCAGGATTCACCTTCCATAGCTCAGGACCATGAACTTCCGCCTGCTCCTCCGGTGTCAGCTCCGGTTTCGTCATTTCAATCCGTAAACTCGGATACCGTTCTTTTACTCGATCAATGAGTTCGTAGGTTTCTTTAAAATGAAAATCGGTATCCAGAAAAACGATGACAGCATCTTTTTTTACCTTATGGATCATATCAATCAAAACAATACCTTCCGCCCCAAAGCTGCAGGCGTAGACAAGCTCATCACCATAGGTCTGATATGCCCATTTCAATATCTCCAGGCTGTCTTTCTTTTTAAGCTTTTGATTCAGAGATTCATAATCCTCTGCCGCAGCTTTTTGATAGGTTAATTGCATGCATAAACCTTCTTTCTCAGATAATACTTGACCATTAAAAAAGACGCCGCTCCTCCAGAATTTCTTCTGAACAGAACGCCGCCTCTAGTTGTCTAGTCAGCAGTGTTTTTTCGTGTTTACTTTAATCTTACTTTTTCATTTTTCTCTAATTGGATTACCTTTCCATCTTGAACCACAATCGTTATGGTGCCATAATTCAAGTCATTTAATAATTCCTTCAACTTCACATAAAAATCATCCATTTCATGCTCTTTTGACATGTTATCTTCCCCCTAATTATTTTTCGTTGCTTGAGGAAGTTCAATTCCCTGTAATTTGATAAGATTTATTAGTATTCTATCCATATTTCTGCCTTTTGTCAATCACTCATTTAAAAATTTTTAAATGTAATGAAAATTGCTTTGATTTTCTGTTAAAAAACCAGGAAAATCACTTTGTCTTTAAAACATCGGTGCCCTTGCCAAAGAGATGTCCGCTGCGACGTTTTTCGATGGGGCGAGTAATCGCAATGGTTTTCGGTGGGGCGAGTAACCGCAGTCCCAGCCCCTGTGGGAAGAACCCCGCAGGAAATAAGCGTGACTTTAGCTCTGTCTGCGCCTGTCGGCTTGCCAATCAGCAAGTCTTCTTTAAAGAATGCTGAGCTCGGGGCCCACCGAAAGCTTAGTGTATTTCTGGGGCCTAAGATTACTCACCCCATGAAACCCGTTGGAGCGGCTATCCTTAACATTTTATTTCTTACTCTTTAAAAAACTTTATATGAGCTTCAATTCTTTTTGATTAATTACTTATTATACTATCAAACTTCATAAAAAAGTATTCTTATCTTAATGATATGATTTAATCTCAAAAAAGACACTTTTTCAGTTATTATATTTCAAAAAAACACGAAATAATGGCTCACACTGCGAATGGTTTCGCTCCAAGCAACTATTTCGTGTCTAAAAAAGTTAATTCATTTTAAGCTGACAAATTTTCCTTAATACACATGCTCCACTTCATAGCCTTTGTCTTCAAGCTCTGTGATAATACTTGGTTCCACGGTAAAGTGTGCTGTGCCTACGAAAACAAAATACACCTGACCGCTGTCTTCCTGTAAAATGTCATCCAGGCTGTTTGCCATGTCAATATTCCGATTATCATTTAATTCTTCCATATACTCCGCATTGATTCCAGCTTCTCCATAGTCATCAGACATCGTTTCCATCGCTTCGATGTCTCCTTCAAGCCAAGCTTCAGCAAGCTCCTCCATCTCTTCTGGAGCCTCTTCATAGCCATCAATCGCTAGTTCCAATGTCTGTACTTGTGTTTCCATCGAATAACCGCTCAGCACTTCAAATTGTTCCTCTGCACTTTCTAATGAAACAATTTCCTTTTCATCCTCTGTTGCTTTTTCAAGGAAGTATAGGTCAACGGCTTCTTGTGGATCGACGTCACTGGACATGGTTGTAAATTCAAGCAGCATCATCTCTACAAACCATGGCTGAAATTCATTCATTGTTTCCAAATCTAATCCATTCTCTTCAAAAATAGAAGCAAGCCCTTCATATGTCTCGTCTGAAAGTTCGTCTTCCAATGTTGTCCCCTCTTCCAGCATGGCATACTCTAAGACTTCTTCCTGAGCCGGCATTTCCTCCAGCAGATTAAATTCTGGCAGTACCACATCCGCACTGTCAAACGCTTCTTCAATCGCTGGATCTAATGGATAAAAGTCATCCGTTCCTAAATGGATGGTTCCTTGTAAGTACATTTCGGTATCACCGGATTCTACCTTCCATAAGAAACCGCCTTTTCCTTCACCGCTCTCTGCTTCTTCTTCCTCTACTTCATCAGCGCCAGCCTCATCCTCTTCTGTTGCCGGCTCCTCTGCAGTCTCTTCTGGTTCGGATGCATCCTCATCCCCACTGCATGCCGTAAGCACACCGGCAAGCAAAAGCGTGAATAATGCTAATAAAAGTTTTTTCATTCCCATTTTCCTCCTTAGTCTGCATCATCATTTTTATTTATAAAAAATACAATACGTTCATTCTAACAGAATAACTAGAGTATTTGGAAAGCTTTTGAAATAAATCTGTATTTTACTCACAAAGAATTGCCCATAAAGATTTACTAAGAATGATTATTTATGTACAAACTCGTTTACTAAAATACTTTTTATCATATGAATCATACGCATTTATGTACAAAAAAGTGACTTCCGCAGAAGCCACTTTTTTATTTCATCTTATAATCATTCTTAGCCGATAGAACCTTCCATTTCGAAGCTGATCAATCGATTCATCTCAACAGCATATTCCATTGGAAGTTCTTTTGTAAATGGTTCAATGAAGCCCATAACGATCATTTCTGTTGCTTCTTCCTCTGATAAGCCGCGGCTCATTAGATAGAAGAGCTGTTCCTCAGATACTTTCGAAACTTTTGCTTCGTGCTCTAAGGAAATGTTGTCGTTTAGAATTTCATTGTACGGAATCGTATCTGAAGTAGACTCGTTATCCATAATCAGCGTATCACACTCAATATTGGAACGAGCTCCGTCTGCTTTACGTCCAAAGTGTACCAGTCCGCGGTAAGATACTTTTCCGCCTTGTTTAGAGATAGACTTAGACACGATGGTAGAAGACGTATTTGGAGCCAAGTGATGCATTTTCGCACCAGCATCCTGTAATTGTCCTTTTCCAGCTAAAGCGATAGAAAGCGTATTTCCGCGTGCACCTTCTCCTTTGAGCAGGATAGCAGGATATTTCATCGTTAACTTCGAACCAATGTTTCCGTCAATCCATTCCATGGTTGCATTCGCATCACAGGTCGCACGTTTCGTAACCAGGTTATAAACGTTATTTGCCCAGTTTTGAATCGTTGTATAACGGCAGTAGGCATCCTTTTTAACAATAATCTCAACAACAGCACTGTGAAGCGAGTTCGTTGTATAAACAGGTGCTGTACAGCCTTCTACATAGTGTACAGATGCTCCTTCGTCTACAATAATCAGCGTACGTTCAAACTGTCCCATATTTTCAGAGTTAATACGGAAGTAAGCTTGTAATGGCGTTGTTGCTTCCACGCCTTTTGGCACATAGATAAATGAGCCGCCGGACCAAACTGCCGAGTTTAATGCAGAAAACTTATTGTCTGAGTAAGGAATAACCTTACCAAAATATTCTTTAAACAGCTCTTCATTTTCTTTAAGTGCTGTATCTGTGTCCTTAAAGACGATGCCAAGCTCTTGAAGATCTTCTTTCAAGCTGTGGTAAACAACTTCTGATTCATACTGTGCAGATACACCGGCAAGATATTTTTGTTCTGCCTCCGGGATACCTAATTTATCAAACGTCTGCTTGATTTCATCAGGCACTTCATCCCATGTTCTGCCTTGTTTCTCAGAAGGTTTTACATAATAAACAATCTCATCGAAGTCTAAACCAGTAAGGTCTCCGCCCCATTGCGGCATTGGACGGCTATAAAAATGCTCCAGCGCCTTCAAACGATAATCGAGCATCCACTCCGGCTCTTCCTTCATTTTCGAAATTTCTTTAACAATATTTGGCGTTAATCCTTTTTCTGTACGGAAAATAGATACGTCTTTATCGTGAAATCCATATTTATACTCTTCCATTTCCGGCATATTTTTTGCCATTGTTAATAACCTCCCTCTGACAGATTAAAAACTCTGTCTTATTCGTTGTGTACACCCTTTTCCATGGCTTTCCAAGCGAGTGTTGCACATTTGATCCGTGCAGGAAATTTGGAAACTCCCTGAAGTGCTTCAATATCTCCCATCTCCTCTGAATCGACGTCATGTCCTAACATCATTTCAGAGAAGGCTTCTGACATTTTCAATGCTGCTTCCACTTCCATTCCCTTGATTGCCTGTGTCATCATCGATGCGGATGCCATACTGATCGAACAGCCTTCTCCCTGGAATTTCGCGTCCTTTACAATGCCATCTTGTACATCTAATTGTAATTGAATACGATCCCCGCAGGTCGGATTGTTCATATCTACTGTCACAGATTCTTTCTCCAAGGTTCCTTTGTTACGCGGATTTTTATAATGATCCATAATAACTTGTCTATAAAGTGTATCGAGGTTATTCAAAGCCATTCCCAAAATACTCCTTTGTCTTTAACAGCCCAGCTACTAAAAGGTCAATATCCTCTTTGGTATTATAAAGATAGAAACTCGCTCTGGCTGTTGCTGTTACATCCAGCCATTTCATCAAAGGCTGAGCACAATGATGTCCGGCACGAACAGCAATTCCTTCTGCATCAAGCACGGTTGCTGTATCATGCGGATGTACATCATCCAGATTAAACGTAACCAGCCCGGCTCGTTTCTCCGGTCCATAGAGCTGAATACCATCGATGGTGCGCATCTGTTCCAGCGCGTAGGCTGCCAGCTCTGTTTCATGAGCTAGTATTTCATCTTGACCGACTTCTTGAAGAAAGTCGATTGCTGCTGCAAGTCCAATTGCTCCTGCAATGATAGGTGTACCGCCTTCGAATTTCCAAGGCAGCTCCTTCCATGTAGAATCGTGTAGATTTACAAAATCAATCATCTCTCCGCCAAATTCAATCGGCTCCATGTTTTCTAAAAGCTCCTGCTTCCCATAAAGAACGCCAATGCCGGTCGGCCCGCACATCTTATGCCCTGAGAAAGCATAGAAATCGCAATCGATATCCTGCACATCCACGTTGATATGCGGAGCACCCTGTGCGCCATCCACAACCATCACAGCTTGATGCTGGTGTGCAATTTCGGCTATTTCTTTTATTGGATTAATCGTTCCAAGAACATTGGAAACATGTGTTATCGCAACGATTTTTGTTTTTTCATTCACTATATTCTTTACATCGTCTAATAAAATCGAGCCGTCTTCCTGTAATGGCAGATATACCAGACGGGCTCCAGTTACTTTAGCAACCTGCTGCCACGGTATCAAATTACTATGATGCTCCATTGGCGTAATCACTATTTCATCATCCGGGCCGACGTTATCTCTGGCATAGCTTGATGCTACCAAGTTGAGTCCCGCGGTGGTACCCCGGTTAAAGATAATTTCTTTCGTGCTTCCCGCATTGATAAACTCCCGGATCTTTTCGCGTGCTCCTTCGTATTGATCGGTTGCTCTTGATCCGAGGGTATGGACCCCGCGATGAACGTTGGAATTATTTTGCTTATAATAATCATTCACCGCTTCAATCACCTGAATCGGCTTTTGCGACGTCGCAGAAGAATCCAAATATACTAAGGGGTGTCCATTTACTTCCTGTTGAAGGATTGGAAATTGTTCTTTAATGGCCTTGATATCCATTAATAAACTTTCCTTTCAATCACTTGTGTTAATTGCTTACGTACTGACTCAATTGGAATTTGAGCTACTACAGGAGCCAAGAAACCATGAATAACTAGACGTTCTGCTTCTTCACGCTCTAACCCTCTGCTCATAAGATAATACATTTGCAGCGGATCCACACGGCCTACAGAAGCAGCGTGACCTGCTGTTACGTCATCCTCATCAATAAGAAGAATTGGATTGGCATCTCCACGGGATTTTTCACTCAGCATCAATACACGGGACTCCTGCTCAGAGTTCGATTTTGTACCGCCATGTTCAATTTTACCGATAGCATTGAAAATCGTAGATGCAGAACCCTTCATCACACCGCGCTGTAAAATATACGCATCGGTTTCTTTTCCGAATTGGCGAATGCTTGACGTGAAGTTCTGTGTCTGCTTTCCGCGTCCGACAGATACTGCTTTTGCTTCGGAAGCTGAATT
Source organism: Oceanobacillus oncorhynchi (assembly GCF_000821065.1). Lineage (GTDB taxonomy): Bacteria > Bacillota > Bacilli > Bacillales > Amphibacillaceae > Oceanobacillus > Oceanobacillus oncorhynchi. The sequence goes on along the minus strand of NZ_CDGG01000001.1, from coordinate 1,312,764 downwards.
ATCCTCCATAAGGTAGGTAATGTTTTCAGAAACCGTATTTCCATCGTTCATTTGTCCAAGTGCCCAGTCAATTCTTGCATCACGCTTAGCAACACCGCGACGGTTCACATACGTAGTTGTGCCGGCAGCAAAGTTATCTACTGCACCGTAAGCAACCTGTGCGTTATCATGCGCAAATACTTCCGTTACAAGGTTCGCAACGTTTTCTTCTGTATCATTATGAGAAATATAGTTTTCTACATAGGTTAATGAGCTGCCTTCTTCTGCTACAACAAGCACGTGATTCAATAATGCGCTGCTGTTATCTTCCTGCCAGAAGATTGCTTGAAGCGGTTCTTCCACCTGTACATTTTTAGGAACATATACAAATACGCCGCCGTTCATCAGTGCTGCATGAAGCGCTGTTAAACGGTTCTGATCAACAGCAACTGCATCATTCATATAATATTTTTCAACCAGCTCGCTGTGCTCTCTGACTGCTGTAAAAATATCTGTGAAAATAACCCCTTTATCCTGAAGCTTCTGCGCAAGGCTGTTATATGCAGCTGTCTGATTACGCTGAATATAGAGATTCTCCATGCTGGCATCTTCATCAAAGTATTCTTTTAATTCTTCAGGCAGTTCATCAAGAGAAGCAATTTTTGCCGCTTCTTTATAGGAATGCTGGAAATCTGTAAAATTCCAGTTTGAAATCTTTGTTTTATCTGGTTTTGGCATTTCTAGCGAATCAGCCATTTCCAAAGCTTTGGAACGAAGCGTAGCCATCCAGCCGGGTTCATTTCGTTCTTTGGAAAATGCCTGGATATATTCTTGATTGAATGAAAGCTTTGTTTCTACAGTCATGATTATCCCTCCTTACATTACGCGTTTTGTTCTGCAGTTTCTTCGTCTTCGATTCCTAATTCTTCTTTAATCCACTCGTAACCTTCTGCTTCAAGACGTTTTGCTAACTCTGGTCCGCCAGACTTCACAACGCGTCCCTGCATCATTACGTGTACGAAATCAGGTGTAATATAGTTTAATAGACGTTGATAGTGAGTAATAATCAAGCAGCCAAAATTATCCGAACGCATTTGGTTGATTCCTTTTGATACTACTTTTAATGCGTCGATATCCAGCCCTGAATCAATTTCATCAAGGATAGCAATGTTTGGCTCCAGCTGCATTAATTGCAGAATTTCATTACGCTTTTTCTCCCCGCCGGAGAAACCTTCATTAAGGTAACGTGTTGCCATATTTTGATCAATATCAAGGTAATCTAAGTCCTTATCCAATTTTTTGATGAATTTCATCAATGGAATTTCATCGCCTTCTTCGCGTTTTGCATTAATCGCAGAACGTAAGAAGTCAGAAGTAGTTACACCGCTGATTTCACTTGGGTACTGCATTGCTAAAAACAGACCGGCACGGGCACGTTCGTCTACTTCCATCTCTAAAACATCTTCCCCGTCAAGGGTGATGGACCCTTCTGTTATTTCATATTTAGGGTGACCCATAATGGCAGATGCCAATGTGGATTTACCTGTACCATTCGGTCCCATGACAGCATGGAATTCTCCACCTTTAATGGTTAGGTCTACCCCTTTTAATATCTCCTTATCTTCAATAGATACGTGAAGATTCTTAACTTCTAATACTGAGCCTGACATAAATCATACCTCCAAAAACTGTATTTTAAATGAAATGAATATGATATCCATTCTCAATTTATTCTCATTACAATCTTAAAGCATTTCAAATTAATTCGCAACTGTTATCATTCGTCTTAAAAAAGCTTTTAAATATGCTTCTTTAGACACTTTTTTCATAGTCTGTTCCCATTTAAAAAGCTGATGCCCCGTGACATCAGCTTTTGTTATTTTTATCTTAAATTACCAGAAACTGCTTCTGTAGAAAGTCTCTTCGCCTTCTGGTATTCCTGTTCTCTTTCTTTTTCCACTTTTAACTTTTTATTCAAGCTTCGGTCATATTCCTCGTAATTGACACCTCTTGATTGACCAATTCCTTTTTCCATTTCCGAAGTGTAGCTTAAACCATTTTCAGTGGTAATAATAAATCATCCTTTCGGTTTGTTTAACACATTCAATATGCTAACACAGGTATGATTCCCGCTCAAAATCGATTTAAACTTATATTTTCGGATAATTTATGAAAATCTTTCGCTATAGGTGGATATACTCTCACATTCTTAGTATTCTTCGGAAATGCTCTTTATTCTGCATCAGTTGGTGTTGGAATTACAGCACCATCATAGTTATCCGTAATAAAATCCTGAATTTCTTGAGATTGCAGTACCTCTACTAATGTATTTAATGCTTCGCTGTCTTTGTCTTCTGAACGTACAGCTATAACATTTACATAATCTGATTCATCGCCTTCAATGAAAAGCGCATCTTCAAGTGGATTTAATCCTGCTCCGATAGCAAAGTTGGTGTTAATAACCACTAATGAATCTTCTTCACTATTATAAATATCCGGTGTAATCTCAGGAGCAACGTCCGGGTGGAAGGATAAATCTTTCGGATTTTCCTCAATATCGTCTATTGTTGCAGCAACTTTATCCACATCTTCATTTAATGTAATTAATCCATTTGCTTCAAATAAAGATAAAATTCTCCCCTGATCTGATACAGAGTTACTTAATACTACCTCTGTTCCATCTGGAATATCATCAATACTTTCAATACCTTGAGAATAGACTCCCATTGGTTCTACATGACCCCCGCCGATAGATTCAATCTCATATCCGGCATCCTCTATCGTTTGGTCAAGAAACGGCTGATGCTGGAAGAAGTTCGCATCCAGTGTTCCATTATCTAAATCATCATTCGGTAAAACATAGTCTTCATACTGTTCAATTTCTAATGTAATTCCTTCTTCTTCTAATAATGGTGCTGCTTCTTCTAAGATTTCAGCATGCGGGATACTGGAAGCACCTACTGTAATTTCAGCCGGCTCGTCCCCATCACTGCCTGTACCTTCTTCGTTGTTGGAAGAATCATCATTTCCTCCGCATGCTGCTAATAATAAAATCAAACTCGCAGCTGCTAAAAACCAAAGCTTTTTCATGTTGAACGCCCCTTTTTATTTTTTATTATGTGAATCAAGAAATTCTTGAATAGCACCTTTCTTAACGCTTGTCTATCTTTCTGGTTATAGCATCCCCAATAAACTGGAAGATAAATACGATAATCACAATGATGACTGTGCTGACAAATACAACATCCCAGCTTTTCCGCTGAAACCCGAAATAGTAAGCATGGTTCCCTAATCCTCCTGCTCCAATCGCACCTGCCATCGCAGTATAACCGATTAAAGCAATCGCTGTAACCGTCAGCCCCGATACAAGTGCAGGCTTGGACTCCGGAAGCAGCACCTTAAAAATAATCGTACTTGCTTTAGCCCCCATTGCTTTGGCAGCTTCTACAACCCCTTTATCTACTTCCTTCAATGCGATCTCCACTAATCTTGCATAGAATGGAGCAGAACCGAGAATTAAAGCCGGTAAAGCAGCATTAGGTCCGCGCAGTGTCCCTACTACAAAATCGGTGAAAGGAAATAACAGCAGGATTAATATAATAAACGGAACGGCACGAAATACATTGACAAATGTTGCAACAACAAAATTAATCAATCGATTTTCCCAAAAGTTCCCTTTCGATGTTAAAAATAACAGCAGGCCTAAAAGTAAGCCAATAATAGCTGTACCGACTAAAGCTATAATGGTCATGTAAAGTGTTTCTTGAGAAGCTTCTACTAAATCTTCAATCGTAACGTTCGGAAATAATTCCTCAAGCATGCTGAATTACCTCCAATTCAATAACATCCTGTTCCTCCAGGTACTGCATTGCCTCTTTCTGCTGATTTCCAATCAGCTGAACAATCAATGTCCCATAGCTCCCAACCTGTGTCTGGGTGATTTTCCCCTGCAAAATATTAACATGGATATCAAAATTCTTCACAAGCTGGCTGATTACGGTCTGGTTTGCACTTTCTCCTAAAAACTGAATCCGTAATAACGCGCCCTCTTGATATCTTTCCTTCAACTCTGTCATGTCTTCCTCTTCCTCATCCGGACCGGTCAGCTGTTCAACAAATTTCTGCGTTACCGGCTGCTTTGGTCTGGTAAATACATCGAGAACCGTTCCTTCTTCTACCACTTTCCCTTGTTCCATCACAGCAACCCGATTACAAATTTTGCGGATAACATGCATTTCATGGGTAATTAAAATAATGGTTAGACCCAGCTTTTCATTAATATCCTGCAATAAACGCAGGATTTGATTCGTTGTTTCCGGATCAAGTGCAGAGGTCGCTTCATCACAAAGCAGGACTTTCGGTGAATTCGCCAATGCTCTTGCAATTCCGACCCGCTGCTTTTGTCCGCCGCTTAACTGTGCCGGATAGGCATTTTCCTTGCCTGCCAAGCCTACTAATTCAATCAATTCCAGCACCCGCTTTTTCCGATCACTTTTCTCTACGCCGGAAATCTCGAGCGGAAATTCAATATTTTCAGCGACTGTTCGGGACCAGAGCAGATTAAAATGCTGGAATATCATTCCAATATCCTGTCTGGCAACACGTAAATCTTTTTTCGATAAGGAGGTAATAACCTGATCGCCGATTTTTATCGTACCTGACGTCGGTTCTTCCAGCCTGTTAATCAAACGGACAAAAGTACTTTTCCCCGCGCCGCTGTATCCGATTACGCCATAGATATCTCCATCCGCTACGTTTAGATTTAAATTATCTACGGCGACAATATCTTTTTTTTCTAAAGAGAATATTTTCTTCAATCCTTCAATGGATATCACTTTATTTCACTCCTATATGTGTACAAACCTATTTTATTGTGTACGATTTACTTTTCTCTTCATTGAAAAAGCGTCTTTCTGCAAGAGAACAGAAAGACGCTTTATTATACACAATATCGTCCATTGCTCCCTTATCTTTACAGTTTCCTGCAGGAATTGGCACCTTTTCAATGATTGAAGGTTGCCGCGGTTTCAATGGGCCAGTCCCTCCACCGCTCTTGATAAGAGTTTGCCTATTTTTAAATGAAGTGCCATTATAGTAGCATGCCATTTGTGCCTTGTCAATCATAATCCCTAGTCATTCACTCAGGTTTCTGTGGAATCTGCTGCTTCTCGTATATTGAACCGTCCTCTTGTACAGAAAAAATTAGGTGTTTATTGCTGTGAATAATTCCGGTTTGTATTTCATCAAATACTGATAAATATTTGCTGTCGATTGAAACGTGTACACTTTCTCAATCATTTTACCGTTTTCCATAAATGCAAGACATGGCACGCTTTCGACTTGATGAGACTGCATAAAATCAGGGTGCATGGACGCGTTCATTTCCGTAAAAATATCTGTTTTATGCAGTCTTTCTATTTTTTCAAGCATAGCGCGGGCTACCGTACATGTCCCGCAAAATGGTGTATAAATATATAGTATGAATCGCTGATGATTCTTTTCTTCTCCACTAAACTGTTTCAAGTTCATTCCCCTCAATCTTTTTCTTCCCATAAAATAATATATGCTGAGTGAAAGGATTACACTGGTTGCGTATAAAACGACTTCGCATCTTTCCTTATTTATTTCCTCGGCGGATAGAATCCATTCTTATTTTAACGTTTTACGTTACCATTTTGCAAGATAATTGAGATTGATTCCAATGCGTTTTCCTGCCAGAATACTTGCCAACATTCTTTTTGGGGTGGCGGCAACCTCACGAAATTCACTGCTTACATAAATATGCTCTGCGTGCGGCAGTTCCCTGGCTAGCTGTTTTCGGAGTTTCATTCCCGAATCATCCTCGTCCACCAGAATAAATACATCTGTATCGTCCAAATGATAATATTCCAACAGCTCTTCAAATTTTTCTACACCGATGGTTCCATTTGTACAAACAATGGTGATGGTATTGTCGTCAAGAATTTTTTCTAGATGCTTTTTATCAGATAACCCTTCAACGATTATGACTTTGTTGTAATCATCTTCCATCATCGTTTTGCACTCCTTATCGAAGTGATTAGGTAAACATCTTTTTTAACCTAATCCTATCCTATGCTTTTTCTATATTATATGAAAAGAAAAGAGCTAACTATACACGAATGTGGAAAAGTCAGCTCTTTTTCACCTATTTTTAGAGCCTTTTTTGAAAATTCAGGAGCACCGCCTGTATTTTCACTTTCTCTAAAATAGGTGCAATGTAATTTTATTATCCTTCTATAAATTCCTGGTATGCTTTCGAATCTAATAATTCCTCTAAATCCGCTTCATTCTCAAGTTCAATAACAATCATCCATGCTTTTTCATGCGGTGATTCATTCACAAGCTCTGGGCTGTCTTCCAGTTCTTCATTTACTTCTACCACTTTCCCGCTGACTGGAGCATACAGCTCGGATACCGTTTTAACAGATTCCACACTTCCAAATGGCTCTTCCAGCTCTAAAGAATCGCCGACTTCCGGTAATTCTACGAAAACAATATCGCCAAGCTCATCCTGTGCAAAGTCTGTAATTCCTATACGAACTTTTCCATCTTCTTTTTTTACCCATTCATGTTCTTTTGAATATAAATAATCATTTGGCAAGCTCATTTCGTATCCCTCCAACAAAACTTTATTCTTATTAATTGTTCAAAAAGTACGATGAAAAGGACCGGTCGGCTAAGTACGCGACGTCCTGTCGCAAAGCCGACACTAGCACGTCCTGGGACTGCGATTACCAATGTTGTCAGGTTAGTGCTACCGCTGCGGAAAAACACTACGCTTTCCATGGGCTTGCGCTCAGCCTCCTCGCAAAAAGAAGACCACTTTTTTCTGCGGGGTCTTCCCACTTCGCTTTCCCATAGGAGTCTCCGTGTTTTTCCTCCGCTAGATAGTTTTATTGTTATTTGTATTGAATTTAAGAAAATTCATTAACCTGACAACATTGCTGCGATTACACGCCCCACCGGAAACACTTGTGCGCCGAAAGTTCAAGGCGACGAGCTTTTTACGAACGGGCTTCCACAGGATGTGGTGACTTCTGTGTTGTCCACAGGACGTGGACGGTTTTAACAGAAGTTCCCGTATGCTTTATAATACGTGAGTAACGGAAAAAGCTCGTCAACGCACTTCCGCAGGATACGGTGGCTCCTATGTTGCCCACATGACGTGGGCGTTCTTAGTAGAATTTCCTTTTCCCGCCGTGTCATTTTTATTGGACTTTTTGAACATCCACTTTAACTATACATGGAAGTACTGCTCATTTCTAGCACTATTTCCAGACAGATTCATAGGTTTCTTCTTTAAATCCGACAGTTACTTTCTTGCCGTCGGTTAAGACCGGTCTTTTGATGAGCATACCATCAGAAGCTAAAATCTCCGCCATTTCCTGCGGGGATAAATCATTTATTCTTTCTTTCAAATTTAATTCCCGATATTTTTTACCGCTGGTATTAAAGAATTTTTTAGGCGGCAGGTCGCTTGTTTCCATCCAAGACAGCAGCTCACTCGCACTTGGAGGCTCTTCAGCAATCGGAATCGCCTTATAATCAATTTGGTTTGCATCCAGCCATTTTTTTGCATTTCGGCAGGTGCCGCATTTCGAATACCAATAAAAAGATAATGTCATTATTCTTCCTCCGCTTCTTCTATTGATCCTCTTTCGTCGGTCCCATAACGCCCGGCACCTCTAAGCCAGCCTGTCTAAGCAGCACAGTCATCTGACCGCGATGATGGATTTGATGACTGACCAGCATACGTAAAATACTTCCTTTCGGAGCAGGTCCGCCGAAATCACCTACTTCATTTACTAATGCTTCATCCGTCAGCTGCTCTTTTGCTTTCTCTGCAACGCTAGTTGAGATATCCTCATATGCTTCCAGTATGTCACTTGCTTTTGTTGGAACGGCGTCTGGATCATAAGAAGAGTCTAAATCAATTCCGACCAGGCTCATAAAGAAAACAGGGCTATTCACCAAATGCCAGCCCAGCCAGCCAAGGCTGTTATGTCCCTCTACAATTGACTGATTTAATTTATCATCCTCTAAAGCTTTTAATACAGATTTTGTACCATCAGCAGACTGTGACCATTCTGTTAAAAAATCATTTAAATTTCGATACATGCTAGTCCCTCCTAAGATAATGTTTCTTTTTTATTAGCGTACCACGAAACTTCTGCTTTAATCCAATATATTGAATCCATATCTGCTGTCCGTAAATGTAATCAGAAGTGACAAAATAAAAAAGTATTCGTACAATAATAGTTGTGGAAAAAAGAGGTCTTTTAAATTGTAATTCAAATTATTTTACATATCGGATGAACACTTAATAGAGAGAGGATATTTATTATGATAAAAAATTCTTTTCAAGCAAAATGTGCTGCGATTGCAGAAAACAAAATATTCACGAACACGATTATCGGATTAATTATTTTTAATGCTATTATTGTAGGCTTTGAAACGTACCCTGCTATTTCCAATCAATTCCCTTCTATCATTTATTGGCTGGATACTTTATTATTAGCTGTATTTACAATTGAAATTATTATTAGATTAATAGGAAGCTCTTCTCTTACAGCTTTTTTTAAAAGCCCGTGGAATGTGTTTGATTTCATCATTATATCGGCCAGTTTCGTATTCCTCGGCTCAAGTTACATCATGGTATTACGTATCCTGAGAGTTCTTCGTGTATTAAGAGCGATATCGATTATTCCGTCCTTAAGAAAAATGGTTAATGCGTTACTGCTGACGATACCTTCGATGGGAACAATCATGATTCTTTTAGGGCTGTTCTTCTATGTCTATGCCGTTATTGGAACCACTCTTTTTGCATCCATTTCTCCTGAATACTTCGGTTCTTTGCATCGAACCCTACTCACCTTATTTCAGGTAATTACATTAGAGTCATGGGCAAGTGGTGTGATGTACCCTATTTTAGAACAAGATCCTTCCTCCTGGTGGTATTTTGTAACCTTTATTTTAATTGGTGCATTCGTTATTATTAATTTATTTGTCGGGGTTGTTGTCAATAATGTGGAAGAAGCAAGCCGGGAAGAGACACCATCGCCAACTGATTTAAAATTGGAAGAAATGGAAAAAGAGCTGAAAGAAATTAAAGCTTTATTAAAAGAAAAATCCACGAAGGATTAGAACACAAGGGAGCTGTCATCAAATGCATCCTATGCATTTTACGACAGCTCCTTTGTGTTAGTTAAACAATATATTTTTCTTCTTCAATAACCTTCGCAGCAATTTCGCGTTTCTTCTTAACCACATTGATTGGTGTATGCCTTGTCAGCTTACGTAAAGAAGATAACATGACGCGCAGCGAATCCCCTTCTTCCGCAGTAATCAGAATTTCTTTTGCTGCTGCCTCCATTCTGTTAAACGCTTCTTGTACATACACTTCCGTATATAGTAATTTCAGCTGTGCTTTTTCTGAACCGGCATTGGAAATGGCTTTTTCGGTACGAAGGATAGCAGATTCCATATTAAATACCTCTGCTGTCATATCTGCCAATTTAACAAGTATTTCCTGCTCCTGTTCTAATTTTTTACCGTATTTCTGTGCTGCCAATCCAGCTCCGAGCAAGATGAGCTTTTTCGCATTCCTCAATAAATATTTTTCCTGCTCTAATGCTTCTGTGCCGACTTCCTCCGGCATCATCATCATTAATTCTTCCTGCAGTCCCTGTGCCTTTTCCAATAATGGCAGCTCACCTTTCATTGCTTTTTTCAGCAATGTTCCCGGCACAAGCAGGCGATTGATTTCATTCGTTCCTTCAAAAATACGGTTAATACGGGAATCACGATAAATCCGTTCTACTTCGTATTCCTGCATAAATCCGTATCCGCCATGGAGCTGAACGGCTTCGTCCACTGCATAATCCAACAATTCGGAAACCATGTATTTTGCCATCGAGCATTCAATTTGATACTCCGCGATTGCCCTGGCAACCTCACGTCCATCCTGCAGCTGCTCTTCAGATAATGCGCCCATCCGCTGTTCAAATAAACCGACAATCCGGTAAACGGCACTTTCATTCGCATATAGTTTGGAAGCAATCGTTGCTAATTTTTCCTGTGTCAGCGAAAAGCTTGAAATCGGTGTTTGGAACTGCTTGCGCTCATTTGCATATTTTACAGCTAATTCCAGAGTACGCTTCGCTGCTCCGATACCGCCGACAGCCAGTTTATAACGGCCGACATTCAAAATATTAAAAGCAATCACGTGTCCGCGGCCTTTTTCACCAAGCAGATTTTCTACCGGAACCTCGGCATCCTCTAAGACCAGTGTTCTTGTAGAAGAACTCTTGATACCCATTTTCTTTTCTTCCGGCCCTGTAGATACACCCGGATATTCTCTTTCCACAATAAAGGCGCTGAAATGCTCGCCGTCAATTTTAGCGTAGACGATAAAGACATCTGCAAAAGCAGAGTTGGTGATCCACTGCTTCTCGCCATTTAAAATATAATGCGTGCCGGCATCATTTAGTTTGGCTGTTGCTTTTGCACCAAGCGCATCAGAGCCTGAACTTGGCTCAGTGAGTGCATAGGCAGCAATTAACTCACCTGTGGCTAATTTAGGAAGATATTTTTCCTTCTGTGCATCGTTCCCAAAGAAGACGATTGGCAGGGAGCCGATTCCGACATGTGCGCCATGTGTAATAGAGAAACCGCCGGCGCGGGAAAACTTCTCTGCAATTAAGGAAGAACTGATTTTATCTAACGCGAGACCGCCATATGCTTCCGGCACATCAGCACCCAATAAACCTAATTCTCCGGCTTTTTTCAGCAAATCAACGGAATGCTCAAACTCTTGATTTTCCAGATTATCGATTTTAGGAACAACCTCTCCTAATACAAAATCCTCCGTTGTTTTCGCAATCATCTTGTGCTCATCGGTAAAATCTTCCGGTGTGATAATATCTTCTGCCGTAATATCCTCTACTAAAAAACCGCCGCCTTTAAATAATCTTTCTTTTGTTTCACTCATCGCAATTTCCCCTTTTCAAATAGATTATAGAAGTTCAAATACACCGGCTGCTCCCATCCCGCCGCCAATACACATCGTTACAATTCCGAATTGCTCGTTTCTCCGCTTCATTTCATGCATTAAACTGACTGTCAGCTTGGTTCCTGTACAGCCCAGCGGATGCCCTAATGCAATGGCACCGCCATTTACATTCACTTTAGCCGTATCTAGATCTAATGCCCGGATAACTCGAAGTGCCTGGGAAGCAAAAGCTTCATTTAATTCAAATAAACCGATATCCGATAATTCCAACCCTGCCATTTTCACTGCTTTCGGAATCGCTTCCACCGGTCCGACTCCCATGATTTCCGGTGCTACACCAGCTACTGCAAAGGATCGGAATTTTAAAATCGGTGTGAGTCCTTCCGCTTCTGCTTTCTCTTTATCCATCAATAAAACAGAGGCTGCTCCGTCACTCATTTGAGAAGCATTCCCGGCCGTGACACTGCCTTTTATATGGAAGGCCGGACGCAGGGAACGGAGTGTCTCTGCATTCGTTCCTGCCCGGACGCCCTCATCCATTTCAAAGGAAAAAGATTTCTCTTCAATCTTATTGTTCTTCCCGACATAGCGTTCCTTCACCTCTACCGGAACGATTTCCTCTTGAAATAAACCATCCTCTATGGCCTTAGCAGCACGTGCATGACTCTGTACTGCAAAAGCATCCTGGTCGTTTCTTGAAATCTCGAAACGATTGGCTACTTCTTCGGCAGTATGCCCCATGTTCATATAATATTCTGGTGCATGTTCCACCAAGGCCGGATTAGGCTTAATCACATGTCCGCCCATTGGAATCATTGACATCGATTCTGCACCGCCAGCGATAATCGTATCTGCAGCGCCTACCATAATCCGTTCAGCACCATAAGCAATCGTTTGTAACCCGGAAGCACAGTAGCGATTTACTGTGATGCCCGGCACCTCCTGACTTAATCCGGCGAGCCCGGCAATATTCCGGGCCATGTTCATTCCCTGCTCAGCTTCCGGCATCGCACAGCCAATAATGACGTCATCGATCGAACCTTGATAATCGCCGGCCCGTTTTAACGTTTCTTTTACCGTAAGCGCTGCCAAATCATCTGGTCTGACATCCCGCAATGAACCTTTATTTGCTTTTCCTACTGGTGTTCTTGCACCAGCTACAATCACTGCTTCTTTCACGGACGTATCCTCCTTTGAACTTTCTTTAATTCCGTAATGGCTTTCCTTTCACAAGCATATGCTGCATCCTCTGCTGAGTCAGCGGTTCGGCAATAAGACTTAAGAAGGCCTCTCTTTCTAAATCCAGCATGACCTGTTCATCAATCTCCGTACCTTCTTTTATTCTTCCGCCAGATAAGACATAGGCCAGTTTTTCAGCAATTTTTAAATCATGCTCGGAAGCATAGCCGCTGTAATACAGCGATTTAGCACCCATGACCATAGTTGCATAGCCTGCTTCTCCGACAACTGGAATTTTCTCACGTACAGGCTTCTCATATCCCCCATCGGCTAAAGCTAATACACGTTTTTTCGCATCATAGAGAACATGATCCGGGTTCCTGCTGATACGATCGTTTTTATTGAGATAGCCATTTTCCATTGCTTCTCTTGCTGAAGTAGAAACTTTTGCTGTTGCTACTTTTTCAAATACATCATTCGCGACCTTCGTTAAATCGATATCCACACCCTCTGGGATATTACGAAGCTCTTTTAAGTAAAGCTCTTTCGTTCCTCCCCCTCCAGGAATAAGACCGACACCAAATTCAACCAGCCCCATATACGTTTCCGGAGAAGCCTGAATCGCAGCAGCCGGCAAGGATACTTCTGCCCCTCCGCCTAATGTCATATTAAATGGAGCAGCCACCACAGGTTTATCAGCATATTTAATATTCATCGCCATGTTTTGAAATTGACGGACAACGAGATCTAATTCAAATATATTATCATCCTGCGCTTCCATCAGCATCATTGCTAAGTTGGCACCGACACAGAAATTCTTGCCCTGGTTTCCAATCACCAGTCCTTTGTAATTTTTATTTACTTCCTCAATGGATTCATTGACCATCTGGATAATATCAAGACCAATCGCATTACTTCTGGAATGAAATTCTAATAAAGCAACATCATCCCCGATATCGATTAGACTGGCGCCGGTATTTTTCTTGATGACACCTTTTTGCTCCTTGATTGCTGCTAAGGAGATCTCTTTCTTATTGACGTCCTTTTGTTTATAGGCATCTTCATGAAAGAAGTAAATAGCTCCATTTTCCTTTTTATAGAAGGTTTCGTTCCCTTCCTCCAGCATATCCAGCACCCAGCTTGGCACCGCTGTCTCTTCATCCTGAATTCGTTCCACTGCAGCCCTTACGCCAACTGCATCCCATATTTCAAATGGTCCTGACTCCCAGCCAAAGCCCCATTTCATCGCATCATCAATGGAGACGACATCATCGGCAATCTCTCCGACTAAATCAGCAGAATATAATAATACCGGCTTGATAATAGACCAAATAAAATCGGAAGCTTTATCTCCCTTTTGGTTAATAAGCGCTTTCATTTTTCTGTTTAATCCTTTTTCCTGCTTAGCTAATTCAACAGCAGCTGTTTTCAGCTTCTTTCTTTCCTGATACTCCAGCGTGCTTGGATTTATTTCTACAATGCTTTTATCCTTCTTCTTTTCATAGAAGCCCTTCCCGCTTTTCGCACCAATCCATCCTTTTTCAATCATTTGCTTTAAAAAGTCCGGAACCGTAAAAATGGCTTTCTCTTTCGGGTCGGATACATGGTGGTAAACATTATTCGCAACATGGTAAAAGGTATCAATTCCGACGACATCCAGCGTCCGGAACGTAGCGCTTTTTGGTCTGCCAATAAGCGGACCGGTAACCGAATCCACTTCACCGACACTTAATCCCTGCTTCTCCATTTCCTGGACAGTTACTAACAGCCCGTAAGTTCCAATCCGGTTTGCAATAAAGTTTGGCGTATCCTTCGCTTCGACAACACCCTTGCCTAATACATCCTCTCCAAATGTTTTCATGAAGGAAAGCACTTCTGCCTTCGTTTTTTCTATCGGTATAACTTCTAACAGCTTTAAGTATCGCGGCGGATTAAAAAAGTGCGTGCCTAAAAAATGCTCCTGCAGGTCTTCTGAGGAATCTGCAATCATGGCGTCCACAGAAATCCCGGATGTATTGGAGGTGACCAGGCTTCCTTCCCTGCGATGTGTATCCACCTTTTTAAACAGCTCTTTTTTTGCCTCTAAATTCTCAACAATCACCTCGACGATCCAATCTGCTTCAGATAATAATGCCAAGTCATCCTCCAAATTGGCAATCCGAATCAAATCTAAGCTTTTTTTTGATGTAATCGGTGACGGCTTTTGTTTTAATAATTTCTTTTTACTCTCACTCACAAGCCGATTCCTGACCTGCCTGTCTTCTAAGGTAAAGCCCTGCTTCTTTTCCTTGTCTGTCAAGGAATCTGGTACTCTGTCAAACATTGTTACAGATATTCCCGCATTTGCTAAATGAGCGGCAATTCCAGAACCCATCACACCTGAACCTATTACTGCTGCATGTTTAATCGAATAAGTCATTTCACAATCCTCCAGCCTCTCTTGAATGAATGCTCATTCATTTTTAAGCCAAAAAATAAAGATATTGGCAAATCGCATATCTCACGTTACTTATACTATAACGGATTATTAATTTTTTGGCAATATATTTAGCAATTTTTTGTAAGGGGTTTCAAAGTGAAAGTTTATTTTAAACGTATTAGAAAACATTGTGATAGGTGTTACGAAAGCACACTGCTCTTCCTGCAGCTTTTAAGCTTTTACTTCAAATCGTTCTTAAGAATCGGATTCAAGGAAGTTCCTTTGCTAATCCAGCAACAATCATCGCAGCTAAAATAACGCGTTTCTTCTATATTGGTTAGGCGAGAGGACTCCCAACCTCAAAGAATGTGCAGGGTGAAACCCAATGAGTAGGTGGGAGGTGAATCGCCTTTTTACATTTACGAACATAAGTTTGCATGGTACAATGTTCTTGAAAGACGCTCTTTGAAAACTGAACATAATAGGTTGTGGCGAGAATCGTTGCTTTGCCACGTAAAATGTTCAAGCCAAACATGCCAGCCAAGGCACACAAACGTGTGAACCTCATATAGGCTGAAAAGTAGTCCCAGAGGCAGGACCAATGGGATAGCGGGGTTGGGTGTTTTTAGCACACCGATGTGTCAACTCCACTGGCGGTTAATCGTCATCTTGAAAGTCGACACCCCAGAAACCCACACTTCAAATTTCTTTAGAAATGAAGTGGTGGGAGTATTCATATTAATATGCGTTTTCATTCAGGAGTTTCTAAAAATCGTAATCGTTCCTATTTACAAACAGAAACCCTTACGATATCATAGGTAGAGTACGAACTTGAAAGTACGTTCCATTATTATTTTAAAATGAATGGGGGAATACGATGACAACACCTGTTGTGTCTATGTCAAATATTAACTTCCATTATGAATCTCGTAAAGTCTTAGATAATATAAACTTTGAAATCCCTCAAGGAGCTTTCATGGGATTAGTCGGACCGAATGGCGGCGGAAAGACAACCTTGATCCGGCTCATTCTCGGCCTGGAAAGACCGGAAACGGGAGAAATAATGGTTTTCGGACAATCGATTCAAAAGCTTAAAAATAGAGATCGAATCGGCTTTGTCTCGCAAAAAGCAAATGCATTTAATAAAGGATTTCCTGCAACCGTATATGAAGTAGTTGCTTCCGGGCTTACTGCACAGCTTGGTTATTTAAAATTCTTAACCAAAAAAGATAAGCAAAAAATTCATGGAGCAATTGCCCAGGTTGGTATGACAGAGTATACCAAACAGAACATCGGGAATCTATCAGGTGGTCAGCAGCAGCGCATCTTTATCGCACGCGCTCTGGTCAGCGACCCTGAGCTGATTATTTTGGACGAACCTACTGTAGGAATCGACTATGAAAATGTAAAAATTTTTTATGAGCTGCTTTATAAGCTTAATACAGAATTCAAGAAAACATTACTGCTGGTAACACATGATACAGGCACAATGACCCAATATGCGACAGATATTGTTTGTTTAAATAAAACACTGCATTTTCACGGAAATCCGGATGAATATGCATCACTTACAGAAGCAGACTTTTCTCAAATATATGGTCATCCAGTCAGCCTGGTTACGCATTAATTATCGTTGGAGGAAAGACAATGCTTTTGGATTTTTTAACTTACCCCTTTTTAAGATATACGTTTCTCACAGGTATCTTAATCGGTCTCATCGCACCATTACTAGGAACTTTTATTGTTGTCAGAAGACAATCATTAATAGCAGATGCTTTATCGCACGTTACTTTAGCCGGAATTTCATTTGGGCTGATGACTGAGAAGGTATACGGCTGGGTTATCTCACCGATATACAGCGGCATGTTTTTTTCCGTACTCGGCTCTATCTTTATTGAAAAGCTGCGTACCGTGTATAAAGCGTATCAGGAAATTTCCATTCCTATCATTTTGTCGGCCGGCGTCGGCTTAAGTGTTATCTTCATTTCCGTTGCAGACGGGTTTAATACGGATTTATTCAACTATCTATTCGGATCTGTATCTGCCGTAACGGTTAATGATTTTTACGTCATTTCTGGAGTAGCTGCCTTTGTACTTGTCATTATCTGGCTTTTCTTTAAAGAACTATTTACCATGTCCTTTGATGAAGAGCAAGCAACGATTGCCGGGCTGCATGTCAAATGGATTAATATGCTGTTTATTGTATTAACAGCGCTTGTCATTGCTGCTTCCATTCGTATCGTCGGAGTGCTGCTGGTTTCCGCTTTGATGACACTGCCTGTTGCAGCAAGCATGCGAATCGCTAAAGGGTTTAAACAAATGATATTCCTGTCAATTCTCTTTGGTGAAATTGCCGTGATATTTGGAATTATTTCAGGCTATTATTTAGATATTCCACCTGGCGGAACAATTGTCATGACGTCGTTAATTTTATTATTAATTGCTATAGGAATGAAAAAACTACGAAAGTAAACGGAGGTTTTTTCGATGAATCTTCAAGATGCCATCACTGTTTTAAAAGAAAAAGGATATAAAACTACCGGAAAACGGAAGGATATCTTAGAATTTTTTGCATCTGAGGATGGATATCGTCCTGCTAAGGATTTAATTGTCCATCTCGAAAAAAAATATGGGACAATCAGCTTCGATACCATTTATCGGAACCTGCACCTATATTATGATTTAGGGATATTAGAAAAAACAGATTTAGAAGGTGAAAAGCATTTCCGCCTAAGCTGCAGCCATCATCATCATCACCATTTTATCTGCAAGGATTGCGGTAAAACAAAAGAAATTGAAGTATGTCCAATGGATTCTGCTTCTGCTGAGCTGTCAAATTATGAAATTGAAGATCATAAATTTGAGATTTATGGCAAATGCCCGGAATGCCTTCACGCTTAACATGTTTCAATTAATATAAGAATAAAACATCAGAAAAAACTGCGGATTCGCTATTGTACGAGCAAACCCGCAGTTTTTCTCATGATTTACACATTTTTTTTGGAAATTCTATTTCTTTATGTCGAAAAGTTATGTATACTACTTTTAGAACAATTATATTAGGAGCAGAGTAGTATGCGTAAAAGTAGTAAATTTCGATTATTGTTATTATTCATCGCAGGAATTATCTTTATTGTATTTGTTTTAGTGATGCAAAGACAATTTAACAATCCAGATTTCGACTTTCAAAATGAAGCATCTGAAGTAAACGAATTGGAAAATGATGAAGAAACGGAAGAAGCAGATGCAGCAGATAAGGATGCAGATACAGATGAGGAATCGGGGGATTCTGAATCGGAGGAGGAATCTGAAGAAACGGATGCGGACACTGGCGACTCCAATGAAGAGGAGTATGAGGTTACTGCAGAGGTATTAAATATCCGAAGCAGCCCCAACGCAGACAGTGAGGTTGTAGAAACGCTGGTTAACGGGGATATTGTCCAGCTTATCGGTGAAGAAGACGAGTATGAGTGGGTTGAGATTTCTTATCAAGACGTCACTGGCTATGCAAATGCCGGATACCTGGAAGCTGTTGAGTGATTAAAAAGATTTTTTCTCTTGACTGAAATTATTAAATGGATTATCTAAGCTTCCTATCCTCATAGAAAAAACGAACTTAAATCTCCTTTTCATTTATGGAATGGATAGAGATTTAAGTTCGTTTTTTTATTTATAGAGAAGATAGTTTAAGAGATTTTGCATCATTATCTATTTAATCGAGTACAGTATCTAAAACCTTACTCTCCTCGTGATCCAGCATATTCTTTAAGATGACCTCTTCTACCTCTTTATTCATTTCTGTTTCCAGTGTTTTGGAAGCAGGTGCCTCGCCGACAATGAAAATACGTTTCCATTCTCTGTCTTTTGCCTGCTTATCCAGTTTAGGCGCAATACTTTTATACCAGCGATATTGGTTCGCTTCATAGCGGTCATTGAATAGATCTTTTTGTACACTGCTTGCTCCAAGTCCCTGCTTCGCTCTGCCATGACGAGGGCCTTGTTTCATCTTCCATGTATCCTCCTCCACATCCAGTTCATATTCTGCTGTATCCTTTACCTGATTTAGATTGGTGTCCATCAGTTTGACCTGATTTTGCTGCACTAGAATAATTCCTGTTTTCGGATACTTTTCAGACAGTGTCTTTAATTGATCTAATACAGGTGTCTCCTGCCACTCAAATTCATTTTGCAGATGCATTTGTACACGCTCAGCAAACCAGACCTCGCCGTCAGCTGAAGCAATAATGATAACTCCGCGCATGAGATCTCTTTCTATTTCTCCCATAAAATCTTTCACACGCTGTTTTATTTGCCTAAAATTTTTGAGTTCTTCCTGATCATCTGCTTCTTTTAAATAATGCTCAAAATTATTCAAACCATTTTTCAGATGAATCTTCCACTCCCCACTTTGCTGATCCGGGTCGCTTAAATCTGTATTTAGGTACATGGTAAATATCTTATTTGCTCCTGTTCCTCTCACATTCTCTAACTCTTTCACAATATCTTGAATATCCTTCATGATAAGCCTCCTCGAAAATCAGTATCTATTTAGTGTGTAACCAAAATAAAAGGAGTTTAAACTTTAATATCTGAATAAAGGATATGATAGAGTTATTTTAAGCTATAAAAAAGGAAAGAGCTTCATCACTCTTTCCTTCTTCACCATCAAACTTTATTGTTTCAACTTTTTTTTATTTACGTTCTAATCTTGTTCCATTTCTTCTTCTGATAAGGTTTTAGTGATTCTCACTCTTTTAATCTGATACCCGTCTTTTTCAATCAGAGTAAATTCATACCCTTCAACCTCCATCACCGTTCCTACATCCGCTTCAAGGTTATGGGTGAAGAACCAGCCGCCGATAGTGTCCACTTCATCATCTTCCAAAGTAATACCCAGCTTTTGATTGATATCATCCAAGCTGACACGGCCTGCTACTAAATAAGTAGTATCATCAATCGTTTCAAAATCAGGTACTTCGTCTTCGTCAAATTCATCCCGGATATCGCCAACGATTTCTTCCAGTATATCCTCAACCGTTACTAACCCGGCCGTACCGCCATATTCATCATTGACAATCGCCATATGGATGCGCTCCTTTTGCATTTTTAAAAGGAGATGACGAATTGGGGTAGCTTCGGATACATGAATAATTGGCCGAATATAATCTTCAATCGTCGCAGGTTCATCCTTGCTCAGCTTTCCAGTAAACACTTCTTTTAAATTTACCAGACCGATAATATTGTCCTTATCCTGATCAGCAACCGGGTACCGGGTAAACTGGCCTTGATGAATCGTTTCTAAGTTTTCTTCAAAACTGGCTTCTGTCGAGAAATAAATCATTTCTGTTCTCGGTGTCATAATTTCTCTGGCTACCCGTTCATCAAATTCAAATATATTGTTTACATACATCATTTCAGATTGATTGATTTCACCACTTTTATAGCTGTCAGCCAGAATTAAACGCAGCTCCTCTTCTGTATGTGTTTCCTCATGCCCGCTCATTGGCTGTAAGCCAACTGCTTTGGTTAATAATCGTGCGGATCCATTTAATAACCAGATAAACGGAAACAACAGGCGATAGAACCAGGTCAGCGGTCTGGCTACAGCCAATGTGACCTGTTCTGCTTTTTGAATTGCTAATGTTTTCGGCGCAAGCTCCCCGACAACCACGTGCAAGAACGTTGCAATCAGGAAGGAAATAAAAATGGAAAGGGTTGTAACAAGACCTGCTCCAAGATTAAATTCCTCCAAAAGGGGATGTAACATTCTCTCAAATGTCGGTTCGGCTAAGCGCCCAATTCCAAGTGCTGTAATTGTAATCCCCAATTGACAGGCAGATAAATACTCATCAAGATGGGTAATGACTTTCTTAGCTGAAGCAGCTGAACCTCTTCCCGCTGCAATATGAGGCTCCAGCTGAGTACTTCGAATTTTTACTATAGCAAATTCTGACATAACAAAAAAAGCAGTTAATGCGATTAAAATAGCAACCGCAAATAAATTAATCATGGTCGATATGTCCAATTAAGATCCTTGTGTAACATTACACAAGGATTTCACCTCCTGAAATTTTAAAAATTATTATAAGTTCATGTTCAAAAGTATCCAATTGTGTTTGAAAATCAAGAAGCTTCTTAATACAGGACGGCGATTGCACTTATTCGTCTCACTGAAAATTAATTTACTCCTTCCGCAATTCCATTGGATAAAAACTTTTTGAACATCCTCTTATTATCTTTTCTGCACGCAGATAATCCAAATGATTAGGCGCAATGGATAGTCCTGCATGATAAACATATATAAAGTTCCATATTACCTTCCCATCGAATCACCCTTTCTCTTATTCTTTATTATAATGGAAAGGGGCACACTGTGTCTACTTGACTATGAAAGTGCTGCAGATAAATATTAATACAATAAAATAAACCGGCTGTTATCAAAAAACAGCCGGTTTATTTTATTTCACAGATTATTTTTTTAGCTTGTCGTTCTCTTCTCTCTGCAATATTTTAATAAAGGAAATCATCAGCATGATAATAATTATGACAAAAGGAAGCGCTGATGTGAGAGATGCTGTCTGCAGCGCTTCTAACCCTCCAGCAACTAAAAGGACGACTGCAATAGCTGTTATAAGTCCTCCCCAGATAAATTTTGTAATCAAAGCCGGATTCAAACTTCCTTTTGATGTCATGCTTCCTAAAATATACGTTGCAGAATCTGCTGAAGTGACGAGGAATGTAAAAATCAAAATAATCGCCATCAAAGAAGTGATGGTACTTAACGGCAAGGTACCAAATGTTTCAAATAAGGCGACAGCTAAATCATGATCAACAGCTTCAGCAATCATCGTTCCATTCATCAAATCGCTATATAAGCTGGTTCCACCAAAGACAGCAATCCAAATGCAGGCAATAGCAGGAGAGGTGACAAGCACACCAAAAATATACTGACGGATAGTACGCCCTCTTGATACACGGGCGACAAATGCCCCTACAAATGGTGACCATGAAATCGCCCAAGCCCAATAGAAAATAGTCCAATCCATTACCCAGTTGTCTCCAGTATACGGAGTTAAACGTAAACTGTATTCGACAAAATTAGTTAAATAATCTCCCAGACCCAGCACAAAGGTTTCTAAAATAAATACAGTCGGCCCCATCAGAAAAACAAAGACAAGCAGAATTAAACAAAAGGATAAGTTAATGCTGCTTAACCATTTCATTCCGCGGTTTAAACCACTGACAGATGAACCTAAATAAACAAGAAGCATAGCTAATGCAATTGCAATTTGCATCCATACCCCGTCTGGCAGCCCAAAAACAGATGACAGACCGCCGCTCATTTGCATAATTCCTAATCCTAGAGAAGTCGCTACTCCCATAACAGTAGCAATTACAGCAAGCGAGTTGATAGAAGTGGCCGTAATAGGGTTATTTCCGACAACGGGCTTTACTGCTGTTGAAATTAACCCGTCTTTTCCTTTGCGAAATTGTAAGTATGCAATAACCAGTCCGACTAACGCAAAAACAGACCATTGGCTAATGCCCCAGTTAAAGAAAGCATATCCCATAGCCACCCTCGCAGCTTCTTCTGTTTGCGGTTCCAAGCCTGGAAATGGTGTATTAAAAAAGTGACTCATTGGCTCTGCTACGCCCCAGAATACCAGTCCAGAGCCGAAGCCTGTGGAAAATAGCATTCCAATCCAAGGAAAGAAACCGAATTCTGGTTTCGAATTTTTTGGACCTAATTTTATTTTACCGTATTTACTAATCGATAAGCCAATTAGAAAGAGGACAAACACAAAAACGGATATTAAATAGAGCCATCCAAAATTCTGTGTCGTCAAATCAAATAATAGAGTTGCTACACTTTGAAAGCCTGTAGAATTAAACGCACCAATTATAACGAATGCTAAAATTACTGATGCAGAAATAAAAAATACAGGATTTAAAAAACGTTTATTTCTTTTTTTCATACCTCCATCCTTTCTATGTTTATTTACTGCGAAAATGGGATATATAATTCTATACCCATTAGCCGAGATAGTAAACGATTTAAATGAAGTGGTTAGATTGGTTATTGAAATAGTCTCTTATGAAGGAAGATTATTACCGCATTCATTCAGATAAAATTCAATAACCGCTTGAAATAAATAAATAGATTTAAGGGAGTTTATTTCCATTCATACAGGGAATGGATACATAAAAGAGCCACTTGTCATTAGTTTTTAATTTATTATATAAAAAAGCCCTCACATGAAGCTTATCTTCATGCAAGGACCCTTGGGATTAAATATTTATTGTACGCGGCGTACTGTTCCGCTAAATTCTCCGCCCCAGTAGCTTCCTGGTGACATATCAGCAACAGCAACTCCTGTACTGCTTTGTGAACCGATAAATTTATTTCCGCCAAGATAAATACCAACATGGCCATTTGTTCCATTCGTATTGAAGAATACTAAGTCTCCAGGCTGCATATTACTTGCAGATACAGATGTACCTGTATTAACTAATGCACCTGTGTAAGACGGGATGGAATATCCAGCTTGAGCGAATGCCCAAGATACAAATCCGGAGCAGTCAAAACCAGTGCTAGGGCTTTTTCCTCCCCAAACATACGTGTTTTGGTGTGTTTGGCTCTGTGCAGCACTAAGCACTCCACTGATTCCAGAACCGGTTGATGGTGCAGGCTCTTCTGCTTTTTCTTCTTTAGGTTCTGATTTATTTTGATCAGAATTACTGGAACTACTGTTGGACCCGCTATTAGAGCTTGTATTAGAGCTTGATTCATTTGAGCTCGCAGTACTACTACTGCTTTCAGAATTGTTATTGCTGCTATTATTACTGCTGCTATTGTTGTTATTGCTGCTGTTATTATTGCTTTCGCTATTTGAAGAAGTTTCTTCTTGGTCTTCATTGGAAGAAGTTTCTTGCTGTTCTGGTTCACTTGCTTCTTCTTCAGCTTCATTTGCAGATTCAGTTTCTTCTTCAACCTCTGCTTCTGCTTCTTCATTGCTGCTTTCATCGCTAGAGCCTACGCTGACACTTGCTACCAATGTTTCTGGTGCTGGAGCAGTTGCTACTTCCAAACGATCTGCTACATCCTGCTCAATAGCAGCCAAGCGGGAATCTTCAATTTCTAAATCTTCAATAAGTGCTGTTAAATCTGCTTCTTTATCTTTTAATGAAGCTTCTTTATCCTCAGCAGCATCTTTTTGCTCTGTAATTGTATTATTAATTCCTGTTAAATCTGTTTTCAATTGTGTTAATTCATCCAATTTTGTTTCAACTGTTTCCTGTTTATCTGCTACTTCCTGTTTATCAGCTTCCTGCTGTTCAAGTAAAGCTAAATCTGAATCTGTAATTTTATTTACTGCAGAAACACGGCTTACAAAATCGCTGAAATCCTGTGCTCCGAACAATACTTCAATATAGCTGATATCTCCGCCATTTTGTTGTAAAGCAACTGCACGTTCTTTTAAAATATCCGTACGTTTTTCGATTGCTTCTTCTAATTCTTCGATTGCAGCTTCCAACTCACTGACTTCATCTTCCGTAGTTGAAATATCTTCTTCTGTTTCATCTAATTTCTGTTCATTTTTTTGTAGAGCAGAATTTAAATCATCAATTTCTTTCTGTAAATCTTGTAAATCTACTAAAACATCTGCTACTTCATTTTCAGCATCTGATAGATTAGATTGAACAGAATCACGATCATCCTGTACTTCAGTCTGTCTGTTTTCCAGGTCTTCTACTGATTCTGCTTTTACCGGCCCTGCAAAAAATACACTGCTCAAACCTACTACGGAAGCCGCAGTCAATGTCATTACTGTCTTTTTCAACTTCTATTCCCCGCTTTCAAATTTTGCACCGCAAATATATTATCTATGTATTTGAGTTCCCGAACATTTGCGATTAGTTTTTTATATTAATATTTTTTATATTCTTCTTCTAATTTGTAACTTTGTAAAGCTTAACATAAGAAAATGTCATGCATATTATAGAAATATTACATTTATGTTTCAATAACGACAAAACTCTTTCAAAATCGTCATAGAATACGCAATAACACCCGTCTGACAATGTTTTTCATTTTAGTAGATTTGTCTGGTGCTCCCCAATAAATATACCTAATCTAATTTTTTTCGTCATTTAATTTACGCAATAAATGATACAATACAATATAATAAATGAAAATATCTTATTAAATTTATTTGTTACAAATTATTTAACATGAGGAAAAGTAGGGATTGACGTGAAGGTTCAAACTATCATTGGAAATAGAGTGATTAAAACGGGGATTGCTGTATTTTTCACAGCGCTTATTTGTAAATGGTTCAATTTCCCGCCGACATTTGCCGTTATTACAGCTATCGTTACAATTGAACCAACTGTGACAGATTCTATTAAGAAAGGACTTGTCCGTTTTCCTGCCTCGGCGATTGGCGCTGCCTATGCCGTTATATTTCTGGCTATATTCGGTAATTCACCGTTTACTTATATGTTAGCTGCAATACTTACTATTTTCACTTGCTTTCGCTTAAACCTTCATGCAGGGTTACTGGTTGCAACCTTAACAGCAATTGCAATGATTGAATTAGTGGACGACAGTTATTTTCTTAGCTTTCTTATTCGACTGGCAACAACAACAATTGGATTGTCTGTCTCCACACTGGTAAATATGTTTGTTTTTCCGCCAAATTACCATCGTTCGATTGATAAACAGATTGTACCTATCCGCAAGCAATTAAGTAATCATATGAAGCGATGTTATTATGAATTGATTTTCACAAAAACACCTCTAGATTTTGGTGTAAATGAAAAAGTCGGCAGTGTATACAAAGAACTTGAAAGAGTAGAGTTGCTTTCACTCTACCAAAAGAAGGATTTGAAATTCCATCATATTTTAGAAAAACGCGAGGATGAATTAACACAATTAAGACAGCAGATTCATTATCTGCGAATGATTCAATATCATGTTACTAATATAGCAGAGCAGCCTACAATGAAATTTGAATGGGATGCACTGAAACAAAAACACGCTTTTGAAACAGTATGTTATTTTGCAAATGTGCTGGCTGGCAAAATCGACTTTGAGAAAGAAGAATGGATTGCTAAACGCGGACAGCTCAATCAGCTATTTCAAGAAATGTTAAAATCCAATCAAATGAGCAGTACAGAAAAATTGCCGATAGAATTAGTTGCTATCTATGAGTTGATTTCTATTGTGGAAATTATAGAAGATTATTTCTCATTGGATGAATAATTTATGAAAAAGAAACAAAATTTTTCAGATAACTTTGTTTCTTTTTCTAATACTTTACCCAAAGATAAAGAGCATAATAATGTTTCTACTCTCTGTCTAATTCTTCTTTTATCATCGCTGTTTCCTTATCTGACATTCCAGTTATATTTTTTACAAATAAATTATCCATCCCTTGTTCAAATAAGTTACGTGCAACGACTTTTCCATAACGGATAACCACCTTCGCCGCTTCCCGATTAGCAAGCACTGCATTTTCTTCTGCTTTTATTCTTTTCTCTCTCTCCTCTATCAGTTTAATTTTTTGCTGTTTATATTGATTTTTCATTTGATTATAATTCAGCTCTGCAACTGCTGCTCTTTCTTCTGCTTCCTGTCTTTTTTCTTCTGATTTTTCTATCTCTTTTAAAAAGTGCTGTTCTATCATATGTCGATACCTGTCCTGATAGGTCAATTGATTTTTTTCCGTATTGCTGATATCTCCCCAGTATTTCATAGCGATATTTAAATCTTGATCAACCATTGCCAGTTTCTCCAGTTCTTTATAGATATCCAGATGAAAATAATTATTACCTGCATCCACCGCAGCTAAAAGCAATAACCATCTCGCTAAAGTATCTTTCTCCAGATTTAACTTTCCTTGTTTCCAGCTGCGGATCAGCTTAGGTATCTCAACAAATTGATTTTCCTGCAGATTGGTCAGCGGGATATTTTTATCTTTATCTGACAATCTGAATACGCTATGGAATTCATCACTTTTATGGAATATTTCAAAATTCATGATGCTTATGGTTACCACGGAATGCTGGCTGTCCAAATCTGAATCTGCTTCAAATTGCCGGCGATACATTTTTGACCAAAAATATAAAGATTGATTTTCCGGGGTATCTTGATCCGGGAAAAGTATTTCTACAAAAACCGCTTCTTTATCTTCTGTCTCAACAAACAATGATAAAGAAGTGTTTTCGCCTTCGTCAGCTGCATTCTTATTTTGAAATTCAAGATTCTGGATTTGTGCTCTGTCGGAATTGGTAAAAAAAGCATTTAAAAAGGCTATTATAATCTTCTTATTGCGCTCATCACCAAACAGCATTTTAAAGGCATAATCAATTTTTAAGTCCATCAGTCGATTTGGACCATTTTTAGGAATAGCATTTTTGTATACTTCGCCATTTTCGCATATCTGAGGGAATAATAGTGTTGCGTTGCGAGGATAAATCATGGAAACACATCCTTATGTTTTAGTAGAGGACTTACCAAGAAGAGGTTCTAAATACAGTTAACCAAACATATGTTCTTTTGTCAACAAAAAACTTAAAAAAACTGCAGGAACATCCCTACAGTTTTTCTTTCTTTCTTTTCCTGATATACCAGGCAATGAAAATGAATATTCCTGCAATGATAAAGGTATAGACAACATTAGAATAGATATCCATAAAAGCTGCTACACGATGCCAATTCTCTCCCAAAATGGTTCCAATACCGATGAGGATACTGTTCCAAATAATAGAACCTGCTGCTGTTAATAGCATAAACATCCAGAAGTTCATTCTTGCCATCCCTGCTGGAATAGAGATTAAG
This sequence comes from Oceanobacillus oncorhynchi, assembly GCF_000821065.1. Classification (GTDB taxonomy): domain Bacteria; phylum Bacillota; class Bacilli; order Bacillales; family Amphibacillaceae; genus Oceanobacillus; species Oceanobacillus oncorhynchi. Next base: position 1,285,311 of record NZ_CDGG01000001.1, on the reverse strand, counting down.
CTCCGCAGCAGCGGCACCATCCGGCAAAAAAATACAGTCCAATAGCCATACTTTCCGAACCATTCATCTGCCTTATAAATATCTGTTTTTTTCAAACGCAATAGATGCCCGCACCGGTCAACAATTTTCTCCAGCCGCTCCACATCGAGTATCATCCCAATACAATATAAAAGCATGGCGCCAATCAGCGCTCCTAATGTGGCTGCTGTTAATACACCGGTATAGGTTAATGTACTGCCTATTGTCATGAATCCTCCAAAAGGCAGGATGATTTCAGATGGTATCGGCGGGAATAAATTCTCTAACGTCATCATCAGAAAAATTCCAAAATACCCAAATTGCTCCATCATGGCTGTAACCCATTGTCCCATAATATCCTCCATTTACGCTTGTCCTCTTTATTAAGGTATATTCTATCATGCTGCAGCCTATGATTTTTATTTCATTTTGAAAACAAGTGTTAAGAATTTAAGGGATGGCAGCTTTATTTGGTCTGGTTCATTATTTCTGCCAGCTGACGGTAAGAATATTCTCTTGCTTTATACGTTGGCGCCATCGTGAGCACCATTATTTCATCACATTGATATGCTTCCTGCAGTTTCGTGAGTTTTTCTTGTACGAGGGCTTTATCTCCAATAATTTGTTTATCGGCAAATTGGGCTTGCTCCTCCTGATCTGCCTGCGGAGATGGATCCTGCTCTTCTCTTTTGCGCTTTGCTTCTTCTGCTAATTCCAAAGCTTCCTTTTCTGTTTCAGCGCACAGAACAGATACCGCAACGATAGCGGAGGGACTCTCAGCGTGTCTCAGGTAGCCGGCCATAATTTCCGGTCCATTATCAGCGCCCATAAAGTGACCAAAAACATAAGGCAGTTTTTTAGTTACGGCCAGCTGAGCACTCCGCTGGCTTGTCCCCAACAGCCAAGGCACAGGCTGAACAGGAGGTACGGGGGCAGCGGTCACACGTGAATAAAGATGCTCCGGCGAAAAGTCATCCTGAAGGAAATGAAGCAATTCATCTATATAATCCGGCATTGCTTTCACCTTTTCCAAAAAGTTTCCAGCAAGGGCTATAGAAGCTTCTGCGGAACCGCCCGGCGCCCGGCCGATTCCTAAATCTACCCGGTTCGGATACAATGCAGCCAGCATCCGGTAGCGCTCAGCAATATTAAACGGCCGGTAATTCGGCAATAGCACTGCTCCTGAACCGATTCGGATTCTTTCTGTTCTGCTGCCGATAATCCCCAGCAATATATCCGGAGCAGGGCTCGCCAATCCTTGCATGTCATGATGCTCCGCAACCCAATAACGTTCATAGCCTAATTGGTCGGCCAGGACTGCCAGATCCATACTTGCTTCCAGCGCCTGCTTTGCGTCCGCATCTGCAAATAATGGAGATTGATCCAAGATACTTAATTTCATTCTTCGTGCTCCCCTTTCTGCTCTAATTGATCTACCAGGTTTTCCGCTGCCCTGCGGTAAAAGTTACTCATCCCTGTCAGACTGGTAATCAGTAATACTTGTTTTAGATATTCATCATCTACAATATCTTTGTCCAATTCTGTCTCAAATATTTCTTCCTGGTTCTTCATATGTTCTTCAAAACTCGCTGCGTTTCTATCCATTAACTGAATGTAATTGGTATAAAAATTCGCCAGGTCAAAATCATCATCCTGCACTCTCTGATTCATCTCTTCAAATGTTTTCCCGATATCCTTTATAGATAACACACTTTTCATTTGATAAATCATACTAATCAGCAGCAAATGCTCTTTCGAATATTTTTTATTATTGATAGGGAAGAATAACTTAGCCTTCGCATAATTGTTAATCATGGTTTTCGTTAACACTTTATCTTCTTCATACCGCTTGGAAGAAGCAAATTTACTTTCAAAAAGCTGAATAACCTGATCCATATATAAATCTAAATCGGGTATTTCTTCCGATTTCAACTGGTTCTCTAAATGAAGTCCTTCTAATTGCTTTTGTATATCCACGAAATGACCTCTCTCTCATAATATAAAGATAGTAAGCAAAGCAAGAAATTTAATTATTTATCGTTCAGCTATCTACTTTTCATTATAGACGTAATTCGTTAAATTTCAATCATTGACTACTTGATGAAATAGGTATATAGTTATTACATAGTATTTGAAACTACATAACGGATTGGAGATGTTTTTTTGAATAAATTTATTCGGGAACCAATGAATGCTTTTACTCATTTTATTGGGATTGTTTTATCTATCGTCGGACTGATATTACTTGTTGTCAAAGCAGCACGGGTCGGAACGCCATTAGACGTCGGTGCTGTCGCAGCTTTTGGTATTAGTTTAATTCTATTATATACTGCTTCAACGGTTTATCATTCTGTGATTGCCGGTCCAAAAACAATTGCTTTTTTGAGAAGAATGGATCATTCCATGATTTATGTACTGATTGCCGGCACGTATATTCCACTATGTCTGATTGCTCTCGAGGGAACGGTTGGCTGGGTACTATTCTGGGTAGTTACGGGATTGGCAGTCCTTGGCGTTCTATTTAAATTAATATGGTTTCATTCCCCGAGATGGCTGTCTACCCTTCTCTATGTTTTAATGGGATGGATTGCCATATTTTATACAGGCCCGCTTGCTCCAATTATCGGGACTGGCGGAATAACCTGCTTAATTGTGGGAGGAATATTTTATACGATTGGGGCATTTATTTACTGGTTAAAGCCGGAGTTTCTGCGTTCCCGCTATTTCGGCTTCCATGAGATATTTCATATTTTTATCCTGCTTGGCAGTATTTCACACTTCTTGTGTATTTATCTGTACGTCATTTAAATAGGCTAAAACCTCGAATTCATTCTTGGAGAATTCGAGGTTTTTTTCGAGTTTATTCGAATATATTTATTCAAGCACTCTTACTTTATAATACAACTTCTACTTTACTATTTTCGTAACCATTTTAATTAATTCCTGCTGATAATTCTTTATATCAAAGCTTTCACTTTGCAGCAGCATACTCTCACTCGCAGCGCCATTTATCAGTATAGCCGTTGCTTTGGGGTCAAAGTCAGCTGAAAAGATACGTTTCTCCTGTCCTTCTGACAAAATGGTTTCTAATCGCAGGTAAAGCGGATCTTCTTCCTCTTCATTCAATTTATAGTAAGGAATATTATCCTCCGTCCGGGCATTAAAGATGATTTCAATCAGTGCTACATTATTTTCAACATATTCATTTTGGTACGTGAGCGTTGCTGTTATATAAGCCAGCAGCTGCTCAAAGATATCTGTCTCTGCCTTCATCCGTTCTTCAATAAATTCGAGCTGGGCACCAATTAAGTAATTTAAGGTATGCTGGATCAGCTCTTCTTTATCGGCAAAATGATAGGAAATCAATCCCGTGCTGATTTTCGCTTGTTTTGCTATTTTAGCAAGACTTAATTTGACATAGCCAATATCATTCAACACATCAATCGTCGCTTTTAAAATTTGTTCTCTCCGCGCTTCAGAGATAAATGTTTTTTCCTTCGTCACTTCATATCACCCTCTTATCATTCGGACATACTGCCGCTTGTCCTCATCACGAATCACAGCTCCCTTAGCCGCTAAATCCTTCCGCAGCACCGCTGCTTCTTTTACATTATCTTCCCTCAGCACCTTTTCTCTCGCAGCAAGCAAACTGTTCACAGAAGCAGGAAAATCAGGATGCTCCGGAATCCAGCGCTGGTAATCCGCTTGATAAGGATCCTGAGACTTCCAGGGAAAATAGTGTTCCAAAAAAGCTGCTTTTATTTTCGGCTGCTTTACATCTGTTTGCGACCGATACAGCTCCTCTCCTTTTTGGCCTAAAACGACAATATCCTTTCTATCCATATAAATTGCTGAAATATCATTTTTTTGCAAGGTAACTTCTTGATCATACCTTTTCATTGTAACTTCTTGATCTGCAATCGTCATTTTTAATGATTCACTGAAGACATACACCGCAAAGAGAATTCCTGCAATCAAACCAACAATTACTCCGATAATCGATACCCAGGAGCTATTCCAGGATACAATCCATTCAAAAAACGGACCAAACGGGACAAATGGAATTTTAATCAGCCAGCTCGAAATAATTTGAATAAACCAGCCAATAATTGCTCCAAGAAGCGGACCTCCTATAATAATAATCGCTTTATCCATTTTTGATAAACCAAGTACGGTTTCATTTTGCATATTTTATATTCTCCTCTGGATATAGTTTATTTTTTGATTGGTTAATCAAATTCTAACATAAATAATTAAATTTCACTAGTTAAGAGGAAGCAATCCGTATTTTAAAATAGAATAAAAGGTTAAATTGATTTCAGCCATAAATGGATATGTTTTAATTCACTTAAACCGGGAAAACACATGATAGAACAAACATTAACAGGAAGGATGATTATTCATGAGAAATACACAATATCAGCCAGCAAAAAAGAGAGACATTGCTGACGCTCAAGAGGTCCATTACTCTAAAGAATTTAAGCAGGCAGATATTGCTGGCGGCTATCGGAAACCTCGTGTTAATGAGGCAAAATCCGAGAACCCTAAATTAAAACAATAACTAGTTACCTTTTTGACAATATAAAATTTTTAAAAGGAGCTGCAGCACAATCAGTAACTGATTGTGCTGCAGCTCCTTGATTTTTATCTTAAACTCTGAATTCTTGCATCCCCTTCATGCACCACTATATTTTCGCGAGAATGATAAAGAAAAACCAGAATACCGCTTGGTCTTTAAATCACAGGTGTCCTCGCCAAAGCGATGTCCGCTGCGGGAAGTCGCTTTCCGCGGGCAACGCTTCAGTCTCCTCGGAAGAAAACCGCTTCCTGCGGGGCATAAGTGCGACTATGCTTGTGTCTGTTCCTGCCGGCTTGCCAATCAGCAAGTCTTCTTTAAAGGAGATGAGCTCGGGGCCTATGGAAAGCGTAGTATTTTTCCGCAGCGGCTATATTCAGCTTTTTTTATATACTTTCTTATTCTTTGAAAAAAACAATATTCACGATCAGATTGATCTTTTCTTCATTCTTCCTATCGATTCATTCTTACAATTGCCAAAAAGCTGCCTTTTGCGTTGAACAAAAGACAGCTTCCTGCTTCTTAACGTCTATTAACAATAGTGATTTTCCGCATAAACGGAAAACCTATCAAGTAAAAAACAATACCGATGAAAAACATGCTTACAAAGGTCATTATAGTCACATCAGAGAACAGATTGACAACGGCATCAACCAGCCAGCCTTCAAAAGCACCATATAGGGTAACAACCATCAGGACTCCCAGCACAGTTCCTCCACCGACTAATCCCGTCCGGTAAAATAGTAATGCAATGTAATACAATACAGCCATAATTAGGAACATGACAAGGGCATCCACGACAATCCGCATAATCCAGTTATCTGTCAAAAACATAGCCGGATGAACATAAATATAGTTTGTCACACCAACTGCCTGGAATAGCCATTCTGTTACCTGCTGCAGGGTGCTTCCAATAAAAGCTATCGCCAAGGAGTATGCAAACATAAAATACAGCTGCATGACATACATGTTTTTACGGGTAGCTCCCATTTTTAATCCAAACGGAACATTGCCTTTCACTAATTGAAACCCGACAATACCAACGTTAAAGTATGTTGCAAACGGGATGGCAAAATACATTTTAAATTCATCGACTCCCAATAATAAATAACAAATAATAGCTGATGCAATGATGATACCTGTTAATATGGAAAAAAATATTTTAGCGGTTCGAACCACATCAACCGTATAATAATAAAACATGCCTTTTATTTGATTGTTCATGGATTAAGCCCCTTTCTTCTTCTCTGTTAAATGAATCATCAGCTCCTGCACCGGAACACCTTCCACTTCTAGACCGGCTTCTTCTGCTTCTTTCCTGCTGCCGAAAGCATATGCCATGGAGCTGCCTGCTAAATCCGTACGCTGGATAATATCCTTATCCACTAAATAAGCATCCACTTTATCCTTTGGTCCAGAAACAGCGACTGTCTTTGCCCGCAATTCTTCCGAGCTTTCCTGGAGCACGACAGCACCCTTTTTAAGAATAATAACCTCTTCAAACATTAAACTGACTTCATCAATCAAATGCGTAGAAAAAATGATTGTCCGGGGGTTTTCCTGATAATCATCCAATAGGATGTCATAAAACATTTTACGGGAAGGAGCATCCATACCGATATAGGGCTCATCAAATACAGTGATAGGTGCTCTGCTTGCCAGACCGGTTGTAATTCCTAACGCAGACTCCATTCCTTTTGATAACGTCTTTACTTTTGCAGATTGCTTCAAATTAAACGTCTCTAATAATTCTTCCGCCATTTCCTGGTCCCAGTTCGGGTAAAAATAAGCAAAAATCTTCAATACTTGCTTTATCTTTAACTCTGGACTGAAATTATTCGCTTCTTTGATCAGACAGATGGATTCTGTGAGCCGCTGATTTTCAAATGGGTTCTCTCCATCAATGGTGATATCTCCCGAAGATGCTAACATTTGACCACTTAAAATATCCATGAAAGTCGTCTTTCCTGCTCCATTTCTGCCAAGCAGACCATAGATTTTATTTCCTTCCAAAGTAAAGGAAACCTGATCCAAAGCATGATTGTCACCATAGGTTTTACTTAATTGATTCACTTTAATTTCCATGTGCCTCATCCTCTCGATTAAGCATATTAATTAGTTCCTGTCTATCCATTTCCAGCTTCTCCGCTTCCCTTTTCATTGGAAGCAGGTAATTCTCATAAAATGTCTGCTTTCTTTTTTCAATCACAATGCTTTTCGCTTCCTCTGTCACAAACATGCCAACGCCCCGTTTCTTGATTAAAATACCTTCCAGGACAAGCTCATTGATTCCCTTGCCTGCTGTAGCCGGATTAATCTGATAAAATTTCGCAAATTCGTTGGTGGAAGGCGCCCTTTCTCCGCCATTCAATGAGCCATCGATAATGGAATCTTCAATTTGCTCTTTTATCTGCAGGAAAATCGGTTTGTTTTCATCTAATTCTTTTTTCATTAGCCTCATTCCTTAATTGGTTAATTACTTATGTAACTAACCCTATAACATAATCAGTATAAAGTCAACTTGTTTATTTAAAAATAATCTGCTTATATTCGTAGTGAAACCTTGTGTACAAAGGGTGATTTACACACTTTTATTTTTCATTTTGAATTGTACAGTTTTGTTAGAGAGGTCTATTTTTCACGCAAAAAAATAAGACCAGGTAAGGTACCCGGTCTTATTCTTCATTCCATTATTCCTCTGCCATTTCCGACTGCACATAATGATAAACCAAATTCTCCGTATGTTTAAGAGATAATTCGTGTGTGCGTTCGAACGCATGCGATGCATCAATTCCCGGTCCAATTAAGCCATGAACGACATCATATCCAGCTCGGATAGCTGCTGATGCATCGGATTGATAGTACGGATAAATATCTAATTGATATTCGATGCCGTTCGCCTTAGCAATTTCTGTAAGATGATTGCGCAGACCGTAATGGTACGGCCCGGAAGCATCCTTCACACAAATCGATACTGTATATTCATCGGTTCTCTGTCCGTCTCCGATAGCCCCCATATCAACCGCTAGGTATTCTACCGTTTCCGGCGGGATATTCGAATTGCCGCCATAGCCGATTTCTTCATTATTGGAAAAGAGAAAATGTGTTGTGTAAGGCAGCTCTGTCAGATCTGCTGCCAGCTTTTCAATCACGTTAATTAAGATTGCTGCACTTGCTTTATCATCCAAATGACGCGATTTAATAAAGCCGGATTCTGTTAATTCTACTCGCGGGTCAAAGGAAATAAAATCGCCTACTTCTATTCCCAATTTACGGGTGTCTTCTTTATTCTTCACCACTTCGTCAATACGCACTTCCATATTTTCCGTATCTCTTTTCAGTTCGCCTGCTTTTCGATACACATGAACAGCGGTTTGATGCATTAAAATCGTTCCCGTATATTTTTCTCCGCTCACGGTATGGATGGTACAATATTCCCCTTCCACAAAATTTAGCGGGAAGCCGCCGATGACTTGTATTTTCAGGCGGCCGTCTGCTTTGATTTCTTTAACAATGGCTCCTAGTGTGTCTACATGCGCTGTCAAGAAGCGATGTTTTGAAGTATCCTTCCCTGGCAGCGTTGCAATCAGACCGCCTTTATTGTTGCGTTTGGTTTGTACGTTACTTTTCGCTAATCGGTTTTCAATAAATTGAATGGCATCTTTAGTATAGCCGCTTGGACTTGCTATTTTCACTAAATCTTTAATTAGTGTTTTTGTTTCCTCTACATTGGGAAAACTACTCATTATATTACCTCCTCCAGGTTTTGAAATGAAGATGAACTTGTCTATTACAGTTTATCAGAAAACGCAGCGTTCGATAAAGCGCATCTCAACAGCTCATTTCACTTTCTTAGCGGCCTTACGCACAAGTCTTCAGGTGCGCACAAAATTACATTTATACCAAAATAGAAAAGCCTTCCTTTTATGTTTGCCTGGAAATTGCATTGTCATGAATTGTTCATAGTTCAAGGAAATGTTACTTTTTTGATTTGACTATACTTGTCTTACACTTTATTCTGCTATAACCTTAAATCTGGAGAAATTATACTGAATTCAATAAATAGAAGGAGGAAAAACGATGAAAAAACTTACAGGGGCGTTCGCTTTTGTTGTCTTACTTTTCGCATTTAGTGCAAGTCCTGTCTTTGCACATACACATCTTGATACGTCTGATCCAGAGGAAGACTCAACGGTAACAGATACGTTAGACGATATTACGCTATATTTTGAAACAGTGATTGAAGATAGTGCTGTGATGGAGCTTCATGCTGAGGACGGCACAGAAATCGCGCTTGATAATCTGACTGTCAATGAAGATGAATTTTCTGCTGATGTCACGGAGCCTTTAGAAAATGGAACATATACCCTCAGCTGGGATATTATCGGTGTAGATGGTCATCCAATGGAAGACTCTATTTCATTCGAAGTGGACATAGAGGAATCTGCCGTTGAGGAAGAGGAAGACACCAATACTGCGGAAGATGAAGAGAATACAGCAGATACACCCGAAGAGCAGGCTGATGAAAATGAAGCAGCCGCAGAAAATAACGTGCAGGAAGAAGCTGCAGATGATACGAATTCCAATACCTTGCTAATTGCTGTGCTGGTTATTGCTATTGTCGCTGTCATCGCCATTGTACTACTAAAAAGGAAGAAATAATATGTTTTTTGTAACCATTTTTACAGAAACGTTCTTATATCTTTGCCTTGCATTTTTAGCGGGAAGCTTTCTGATTCGACTGCTTCCTGCCACTTCTCATATCAGGGTTAACATATCTTCCAATCTGCAGCTTGCTGCAGTCTGGGGGATTGCTTTATTTGCATTTGTCCCTCTTATCCAGTTAATAACTCATATCGCAGGCCGTTCTACCTTAGGCTCCGCGTTTGAAGATGTTCTATTATCCTTTCGAATTGGAAATGCATGGCTATTCTTATTTATTATTTGTATTCTTTTCAGTGTTTACATTGCTTATATCAAAAATACAGACAGTAAACAGGCAGCTTGGGTCGGAATGGTGTTCACAGGCTTTGCGGCATTTGGAGTCGGCTGGGCAAGCCACGCAGGTTCTTTCGAGGGATTTCTTGGCGTCTTCACACATGGCGTACACATGCTGGCAGTCAGCGCGTGGATTGGAACGCTGTTGATGGCCTCGTGGTTTGTACCAAAGTCTATGGATTGGCAGCGTTTTGTCACCAGCTACCATCCCTTTGCACTTATCTGTTTTGTCATTGTTGTCTTAAGCGGTATTTTATTAGCCCAATTCACCGTGGATTTCAGACAGTATGATGAAGCCCTGCTCGTTTCTTACGGCCAAAGTTTATTCTTAAAACAATTATTTATCATTCCATTAGTCATATACGCTATCTTTAACGGGATTTGGATGAAACGGCGTTTACAGGCAGATGCAAGCCTTCAGGCAAGACCTTGGATACGTGTAGAGTTCTTTATTATTTTATTTATCCTGCTGCTGACAGGCATCATGAATGAGCAATCACCGCCGCTTTACATGGAAAGCCTTATCGAACATAGCGGTTACGCTCCTATTTTAAATATGTTTTATGATGGAACCATGGATGGCGCAGCAATTAGCTTAGCTTTAGACGGCTCTGTTTTCTTCTTTATTGCCTTAGCACTTGCTTGTATTGCCGGCAGTATCTATATTTTTAAAGCTAAAAAACACCCGGCGCTTTCTTGGCTGACCTCGCTGCTCTTTGTCGTCATGGGATACTTTGCTTTTATTCAAAGCATTGTAATCAACTGATTGTCTTTTATTAAACTGAAAAAAGTCTCAAAATGGATAGAAGTGCATTTTGCGACTTTTTTTGATGATAAAAATTTACCTAGATGCAGGTTCTTATTAAAAGTACTCTGACTGCTGATATATCCCTAACAAAAAAGCATGTGTTCGAAATAGTATTCAGAACACATGCGTTATATTTACATTATCTCAGTATCGTAACTTTTACATCTTTTCTTCCCCAGCTGAGTGCTTGAGATTGATCCGATACGAATACATCAATTTTATTTCCATTGATTGCTCCGCCGGTATCACGTGCTACAGCTACACCATAGCCTTCCACCTCTACCACACTGCCAAGCGGAATAACGCTAGGGTCAACAGCGATTACTTTTGCACCTGGATTGTTCTTTAAATTAAATCCAGTTGTTGTAATGCCGGTACATCCGGTGCAATCAGCTGTATAAGCTGTTGATGAAACGGTAAATGTTTTACCTGAGCTTTCTTCCTTACTTGAACTCTCTTCTTTTTCTGCAGAATCTTCTTTCGGCTTAGAAGTCTCTTCCTTCGATTCTTCTTTCTTTTCAGGCTCTTCTTTTTCTGCAGGAGCCTCTTCTTCTTCCGGGTCATTTGTGATTGTTTTTGATGCTACACTTGTCTCTTTTTCTTGATGGACTTTAGTTTCTTCTTCCTCTGCTGCTTCCGCTTCTTTAGCTGCTTTTTCTTCTGCGGCTGCGAGCTTAGCCGCTTCCTCTTCTTTTGCTTTTTCTTCCGCCGCAGCAATTTCTGCTTGCGTATCCGCTTCTAAAGAGGCTAATTGGGAATCTGTGATTTCCAGTTCATCTACAAGCGCTTCTAGGTCTGCCTGCTTCGTTTCCAGTTCATCCTTTTGTGCATTGCTGTCAGCAAGTGCAACTTCTACGTTATCTTTTGCAGCGCTTTGCTCTTCTTTTAAGTCATTCAAAGCATTCATTTTTTCAGTTTCTTCTTTTTGCTTGTCTTCTAAAGAAGCAATATCTGTTTCCTGCTGTTCAATTAACTTCGCATCGGAATCTGCTATTTTATTCACTGCATTTGCGCGTGAAATAAAATCTTCAAAGCTCTGTGCGCCGAAGAGAACTTCCAGATAATTGATGTCTCCGCCGGATTGCTGAACAGATACCATCCGCTCTTGTAATAGTTCAAAACGTTCCTCTATCTTTTGTTCAAGCTCTTGCATTTCATCTTCTAAAACAACAATATCGTCTAATAAAGCATCAATCTGTTGATCTGTTTCATCAATCTCCTGCTGCTTTGCTTCTAATTCATTTTCAGTACTTGCGATCTCACTCTTTAACTGCTCCAGTTCTTCTAATACGGAAGCAATCTGTTGTTCAGAATCAGATAACTCTGTTTTAACATCTGAACGCTGATCGCGAATTTCTTCAAGATCATCAGCAGTTTCTGCTTGAACTGGTATAATACTTGAACTCATGAAACCAACTATCATTACTATCGCTAGCAAAAATGATTTCTTCAATTCTACTCCCCCTGTTCCTGCATCACTACTACATAGCTCTCTCTGTAAAAGGACATTGATCCTTTTGCTATTATGCAGCTTTGTGAATCATAGGATAAATTTAACACTATATAAATTCCTAATGAAGTGTAACATCTACAGATTGCAGAAAGGTTATAGAAATATTACAGTTTTGTATCGCCGGAAGCTGGTTTTCACCTTAAAGCCTGTCATACGAATGCTTATGGGTGTAATATTACATTCTAATTACAATACAGAATATAAATGAATTTCCCATGGTGAATCCTGGTCTTCAAATGTTTCCTCCAACGATAATCCGATATCTTCCGCATTTTCGATCGGGACAGCAGACAGGATGTAATCTCCTCCCAGATCATTCAGTGCGTCTGTATCAATAGCCAAGTCCTGAATCGGTTCATTTTTGTTTCTAGTATACATATAATCCTTTCCATGCTCGGCTACATACATGTACAGCCTTCCGCCCCATGTATCAAAATAGTGTTCTAATGTCGGACTCTTATCCAGCTCTCCGGCAATTACTTCCCGAAAACGGTGCTTATAATCCAGCGGGAAGCTATTGTTATACGTATCCAACGTGTAGAAGCCATTAAATTGAGCGATGGTCGGATGTAATCCGATGCTGACCACGCGGTAATCACTCGGATCTTCTCCAATATAATCTTGAATCGATGTAAACAGGTCCTCTGAATAAAACTCTTTAAAGGTCGGTGTGTTTACTTCCCGGTACTTAAACTCTTCTGACTGCCCGAAAAGCAGTATACTCTGCCAGATAATCAGGACGGCAACAAGAACCTTCCCGACTTTTTTCAGCTGCCACAAAATAAGTAAGGCTAGTGCAAAGGCAATATACCAGATTGGCGGATCCATAAAATGAATCCGTGCAAAATTAAATGTATTCAAAACAGAAATGCTCTCTTTTAATGGCTGCCAGCCTTCCCAATACCAGAAAGCGTACCAGAAGGAGAGGGCTAAATTAATCAAAAACAGGATGAAGAGCCATTTTGGCTGCCTGTTTTTAAATAAGGCAAGCAAGATAGCTATTAAAATAACCGGAATAATAATATAAGCCTGTACGGCCTCGTCATGGGTGTGCCCATATAAAAAATTCTCCCATGCTAATTCATAGCTTCGTTCAAAGGTATTTCCGCTTAACTCCAGCTCCTCCCGGTGAGAAGTAAAGCTGTCATCGAAAAACATGGAGGTAATCAATAAATAATCCTTCATCACAAAGATACCTGCCATGATGGCAATGGCAGCAAAAAAAGCACCATTCCATTTTTTATTGCGAATCCAGTCAATCAGCCACAGCAAGCCAATAACTGCTAAAAAGAAAACAAAGCTGAGGACAAAATTAGCAAAAAACGGAATCAGGCATAGCAGTATCCATGTATGCTTCGGCGCCTCTGTCCGGTATTTGCGAATCATTAAAAAGACATATAAAGCAAGCGGCATCCCTGCAATGGAAAGAACTCCCGAAGGCCAGTAAGGAAGCATCGCAAAAGCAAGCGAAACGCCTACCGTTATCCAAGGTGCTGTCTCTTTTTTCACAATAAAACGCGTTAATAATAAATACATGCCAAAAAACGCTGCAAAGCGCATAATAGTCTGGCTGATGGTATAGGCTGTGATTGGTTCAAACAGTACATAGAGCCAAAGCGCCGCATCAAAAGCAGACGGCAATGCACTTCTCGGCAATCCGTCAATCGCATACGGCAGCGGCACGTCTGTTAACGTGAAAATAGACCCGCTCTCTGCAAGTACTTTATACCAGACAATATTAGAGTCCATGTTGTCATGGACTCTAATATGTACATCTTCTCCATAAATCACATAAGGAGATAAGTAGGCAAGCAAAACAAGGCAGCCCACCCATATCCATTTATTGTGCATAAAATTGCTGAATGCTTTGAATGACATATGCTACATCCCCTTTACTTATTCCATAGTAAAGTGGTAATCGTATCAAACGTTCACTTTCTATCGTTGTATATCTGTCTTCTCCAGAGAAGACGCCGCATGCTTTTCCTGCGACAGATGAATGCAGCGGGACATAGTGCGTTGCTGTCATAATACCAAGCTGCTTTAAATAACGGATCAATTGACTCCGCACTTCTATATTTCTTGTTTTAATAAAGAATATGTGTCCATTGAAGGCTCTACCTTCTGGAATATAAGGAAGCTCTATCTTTCCTGCATCTGCAAGATCAGCCAATCCTTCTTTATACATTTGCCAGGTTCCGAGACGATTATCATTTATTTCCTTCGCATGCTCCAGCTGTACAGACAGATAAGCTGCATTCAGCTCGCTGAGCAGATACGAGGAACCAATGTCTCTCCAAGAATATTTATCCACTTCTCCACGGATAAACTGTGAACGGTCCGTCCCTTTCTCTTGAATCATCTCCGCACGCTCAACGAGAGAAGGATCATTAATATATAATGCCCCTCCCTCCCCGCAAACATAATTTTTGGTTTCATGAAAGCTGATCGTTCCCATGTGGCCAATCGTTCCCAATGCTTTTCCTTTATAAAAGCTCATTAATCCTTGTGCAGCATCTTCGACCACCCATAGGTTATGTTTCTCTGCAAGCTCCATAATCCGGTCCATATCACAGGATACGCCGGCGTAATGAACGACCACGATGACTTTTGTCTTTTCGGTAATTGCCGCTGCAATTTGTTCCGGGTCGACATTCATTGTCCTTGGTTCGACATCTGCAAAGACAATGTTCGCGCCTCGGAGGGCAAATGCATTTGCTGTCGAAACAAAGGTGTATGAAGGCATAATGACTTCATCTCCTTCTCCAACCTCTGTGAGCAGCGCAGTCATTTCCAGTGCCGCTGTGCAGGATGGAGTAAGCATGACTTTTTTCACGCCCATATTTTCTTCCATCCATTGCACACACTTTTTCCCGTAAGGGCCGTTTCCTGATAATTTCTTTCCTGCGATGGCATCTTTGATTGCTGTATTTTCTTTTCCTATATAACATGGTACATTGAATGGTATCATGGTATCACCTCATTATCAGAATACCTGCTACTACAAAAGCAAAGCCGATGATTTTCTGTGTACTGATTGGTTCTCCAAATAAAAAAACCGAGAATATAAAAACAAGAATAAAAGAAAGACTCATAAATGGATAGGCATAGCTGATATCAAATTTAGTCATCGCAGCCATCCAGCTTAATGCCGCTAAGAAAGCAGCAATAAAACCGGAGAGTATCCAGGGGTTCCAGACAAGCTGAAATAAAAATAGAAATTTATCAAAGAGCCCATCCGGCAATTCCCCTTGCCGATCCATTGTCCACTTAATAATTAATTGTCCATAAACGGTAAACAAAACGGTTCCAGCAATATAAAAATAACCCAAACCTCTCTCCCCCTGACATTCCTTTGTATACTTCTACCGCGATACAAAATAAATGGATATGTGTTTAATAGTATCTGTTTAATAGAAGGAACCGTTCACCTTATGATAAATATCCTTCCCAGCCCGCAACCGGAATCCTAAGTCGATGAAAACATTTAATGACGCCGGATTGCTGGGTGAAATCGATGTAACCAGTTGCTCCCTGCCAGTACGCTCAAATTGCTCTTTGACGCATGCAGCTGTAAAAGGTTTAGCAAATCCCTGTCCGCGAATGTCCTTATGCATTGCTAAAAGCAATACATTTTCTTCCTGATAAGCAAAGAATCCTTTCACACGGCCATCCTGCTTATAAGCAAGAATCAGCTCCTGATCAATCAAGTCCTTTACCCAATTTCGGTAGCGGAGATCGGCCATTTCATTCGGAACATGAAAATCACGGTGATACCTACCGCCTTGAAATGCTTCTTCGGCAATCGTTAAAATGTCAGCTGCATCATAATTTTCATGGAAGGTAACATCTCCAGCTTCTTCTTCTAAAAATTTATTGCGGTAACAATAGGGCTCCATTAATGTATCTGCATAATAAAAACCATATTTGTGAAGCAATGCCTTATCAGCCAGCGGATCTACTTTAACGGTAAAATGCCCCTCGACATCTGCTGCAGCCTGCAGCGCAGCTTCACTATATTCGGTTAATTGAAAGGTATCAAGCGGGAAATTCCGGCTGTCCCAAGGCGTCGGCTTTAAATATTCACTCATTTTCCTCTTCCTCCCTGTTTCACTTCTAACGTTTCATTTTTTTGGATTTCCCCTTTTATGTCCTTAATTAAATAAATAGGACGGTTCTTCGCTTCGTTGAAAATTTTCCCAAGGTAGAGACCAATAATTCCAAGCTGGAAGAATAGTAAACCGCCAATAAAAAAGATGGACACCATCACACTGGTCCAGCCTTGAACAGGCTCATCCAAAAAGAAATAGCGGGAAAATAAATACAGCGCATAGATAAACGAAGCGAATGCCATCAGAAAGCCTACACCAATCGAAAGCCGGAGCGGTTTATTCGATTGGGAGACAATCGCATCTGTTGCTAAAGCGAATAATTTTTTCAATTGATAGGAGGACTTTCCTTCTTTTCTGGCATCATGCTGTACTTCTATTTTTGTCTGCTGATATCCCATCCATTGAATAAAGAAAGGAAAATAACGATTTTGCTCGCGCAGTTTACGAAAGCTCTCCACTACTTTTTTTCGGGATATACTGAAATTGGCGATTGTTGCATCTGTCTTCTTCCCGGTAAAATAATCATAGACTTTATAGAAGGCTTTTGATGTGAGTTTTTTTACATTCTTATCCTGCCTTTGCATGCGCTGTGCAAAGACAACATCATAGCCGTCCTGGGCCCGTTCGTACAGCGAAGCAATTTCTTCCGGCCGGTCCTGCAAATCACAATCCATCACAACCACCCAGTCTCCTGAGGTAAAGTCAAGACCTGCCGTGATGGCATGATGCTGTCCAAAATTACGGGACAAATTAATTCCTTTTATTTTTTTATCTTTCTGATGAAGCTTAAGCATTGTTTCCCAGGCATGGTCCGGGCTCGCATCATTTACCATAATGATTTCATAATCTGCCTGAATGGACTGGATAGTTTGAATAATGCGTTCTGCGAGCTCGACAAGGCAGCGTTCACAGCCATAGACCGGGACAACAACTGAAATCAAATCGGTACGTTTGTTTTCCATTTTGCTACATACCATTCCACAGTTTTTCTCAGTCCATCCTCTAAATCAACTTGCGGCTGCCAGCCTAGTTCCCTTTGAATTTTACTTGCATCGATGGCGTATCTCTTATCATGTCCTTTTCGATCCGTCACAAAGGTAATCAAATCAGAAAAATGCGCTAAACGATACTTTTGCAGTAAATCTGGTCTTTGCTCGTCTAATAAATAACAAACTGCATTGGTGATGGTGATATTTTCCTGTTCATTATTTCCGCCGACATTATAGGTTTCCATCGTTTTACCCTGATGATAAACCATATCGATTGCTCGGCAGTGGTCCTCAACAAACAGCCAGTCACGGATATTCTTCCCATCCCCGTAAATCGGTATCGGCTCATTTGCCAAAGCCTGCCGGATAATCGTAGGCAGAAGCTTCTCATCATGCTGTCTTGGTCCATAATTATTCGAGCAGGAGGAAATAATCACATTCATCCCATACGTATGACCAAAGCTTTTTACTAAAAAGTTCGCTCCAGCTTTCGATGAGCTGTATGGATTTCTTGGGTCATAAGGCGTGTCCTCTGTAAATTTTCCAGATTCACCTAATGAGCCATAAATTTCATCCGTGGATATGTGATGAAATCTGCGCTCACCAAGCTCTCCTTTTTCCTCCCAATCTGCTCTCGCCGCCTGCAAAAGATTCAACGTACCAACGACATTTGTATCGATGAACGGGCTCGCATCATGAATCGAACGGTCTACATGGGATTCTGCAGCAAAATGAATAACCCCTTCAATATCATACTCTTTGAAAATCGCTGCTACGGTTTTCATATCTGCAATATCGCCATGAATAAATTGATAATTCCCGTTATTCTCGACTTCAGTTAAATTAGCTAAAGAGCCGGCATAGGTTAGCTTATCTACATTAATCAATTGCTGATCAGGATATTTCTGCTGGTAATAGTGGATGAAGTTGGAGCCGATAAAGCCAGCTCCGCCAGTAATTAAGATAGCCCTACTCATTTTCAACCAGTCCTAACATCGGATGATGGTCGATGGTATCCCAGTATTGCTGGCTATGCTTGCGATTGGCAATTTCTATTAAATATTGCCCATAATCGGTTTTTTCCATCGACTTTCCTTTTTCATATAATATATCTCTTGATATATATCCCAGATAGAAAGCAATCTCTTCCAGGCAGGCAATTTTAAATCCTTGGCGCTGCTGGGTCGTTTTGATAAATTCCGCTGCATCAAACAACGACTCCTGGGTGCCTGTATCCATCCACGCAAAGCCTCTGCCTAACAGCTCTACATGAAGCTGATTCCATTTTAAATATTCTTTATTTAAGTCGGTAATTTCTAATTCCCCTCGTTCTGAAGGTTTGAGCTTTTTAGCAATCTTCACCGCTCTGGAATCATAAATATACAGTCCCGTAACGGCAAAGTCTGATTTTGGGTCATCTGGTTTTTCCTCAATCGAAATTGCTTTTTGATGATGATCAAATTCAACCACACCAAAACGCTCGGGGTCTTTAACCCGATATCCAAATACAGTCGCATGCTGATGGTTCTTTATCGCATTCCGCAATAAGGTGGTAAACCCTTGCCCGAAGAAGATATTATCCGCTAGAATCAGCGTAACATCATCCTTCCCGGTGAATTCTTCACCAAGAATAAGCGCTTCAGGGATTCCTTTTGGTTCAGCCTGTTCTTTATAGACGATTTGAATACCTAATGCCGATCCGTCTCCCAGTAATGTCTCGAAACGAGCAATATCCTCTGGTGTACTAATAATCATTACTTCTTTAATACCACCCAGCATCAAGACAGATAACGGATAATAAATCATCGGCTTGTCATAAACAGGCAGCAGGTGCTTATTCATACTATCTGTACTCGGAGACAGACGTGTTCCACTTCCTCCAGCCAGAATAATTCCTTTCATGATACACACCCTCCATCAAAATTTATTTTTATTGTTTTTAAAACATAGGTCTTGTTATTATCTACATTATTCCTTTAAAGACCGTTTTGTAAACTTACATTCTTGTTTCAAATTTATTTCGTGAACAGAAAAGATGTTGCAGATTTACCATGAAATTGCCACAATTGTATAGAAACAGGAAATGATGCAGATTTATTTTATCGCAGGCACCTGTTTTTTAATATAATAAACCATCTCTATGTTTGTTAAAAATATGTATGCGAATAATTTAAAACGCACTATTACAAACAGAAATCTGTTAGAGTAATAGCTAGAATAGAAATAGATAAAGTAAGGAAGATTTTAAATGAACAGACAGCAATTAGAGAAAAACATATACAAATATGCCTCTGAGTTACTTACGGAGAAAGGTTATGTCAGTCCAATCGATGTTTTGATAAAAATGGAGAAATTATCAAAGAAACAAGCTGAGGATTGGCGCTTTAAACGGATTCCTTATTTGGAAAAAGTCATTTCTCTTAATCTGGGGAAATTGAATCATTTGCTTCAAACCCTTAAAAAAATTGCTAAAGAGAACCAGTTAAAGCCTTCCACGACTGTCTATCAATCATGGGGAAAAGGAGCAAAAAAGACATTACGATTCTCTAAAACAGGAAACCCGCATATGGAAAAATTATATTCAACACATTATATGAAACAATCAAAATAAGAAGAGGGAGGAGTTTGTACATGACTAAAACAAAGCAGCTGAAGATTCCAGAATTAAAAAAGCACCTGCGTACGTGTGATAAAAAAGAACTTATTCAAATAATTACGGAGTTATATAAGCTAAATAGTGATGCAGCTGAATATTTATCAGTTAAATACGGCGGGGATGAGGAGATACAAGCATTATTTGAAAAAGCACAGCAGGAAATTAACAATGAATTCTTTCCTGACAGAGGGTTTGGAAAAATGCGGCTATCCCATGCCAAAAAAGCCATATCCCGCTTTAAGAAACTCACAAACGATGAGAGAAAAACAATCGAATTAATGGTTTATTATGTTGAAATTGGCACTTTATTCACCAATACCTATGGAGATATTGACGAGAGATTTTATGATAGTATGAATTCCATGTATGATCGAGTCATTGCTGCTTGTGAGAAAGATGAGCAGCTTTTTAAACAGCTGCAGCCCAGATTATTTAACATTGTAGAAAACGCCAACGGTATTGGATGGGGCTACCACGATAATCTGGCAGATAGCTACAATTCTATCAACTGGTTAAATTCATAAATCGAAACTTCACTCAACGGGCGTTTTACGGACGGTTCTCCGTGATAAAATGTGGTTTTATATTAGAATTAATTGCCATACCTCCCTTCATTATTATAGATGGATAGAAAAAGACGCAGCCTATGGATTGTACACATAAGCTGCGTCTTTTTGTATTACATTTACCTGCCTATCGTCGAACGCTATCTTTCTCTTTTGCGATACATTTCCTAATATCCATCATCGCCTGCAAATGCATGCCTTCATGAAAAATCGTCCGTATTAAAACCTGTTCTATTGTATAAATCCCCATATCAATCGGTGCAAATTGCTCTGTCAACCGGTGCTGATACTGCTTTTTAATCACATTGGGCTGGTCTCTCAGCAAATTATTCAAGGCTTCAAAAGCTAGTGTTTCTGATGTTAAGTCTTTTGGCGATGTACCAAACCCAAACCATTGATTAAAATATTTCGTTGCTTCGGAGGTTTCTTGAGTCAATGCAAAGAAATTGATCCAATTGAACTACCCCCACTTATCAACCTTATAGGCTGCTTGAAGTAGGAGATTCCTAAGAACACCAACCCATTGGTCAGTTATGGATTAGGCTATCCCCGCAGTCCCTGCGGTTATTCGTAATGCTTCCTTACGAAGATTCCTGCTTGCGTTCCTATCTCTTTGGTGATGGCATTGACAGATACCACACGTCCATGCACGCAAAGCAAGATTTTTAACGTCTGGGTTTTGGTGTCCACAATGGGAACACAGCTGGCTGGATGGATAATTTTTAGCGACTGTAACAACCTGCTTTCCATACCAGGCCGCTTTATATTCCAGCATCGTTTGGAAAGCTGACCAGGATACATCGCTAATCGCTTTCGCAAGATTTCGATTCTTTAACATGTTTTTTACAGACAAATCTTCTATCCCGATGATATCGTGGTTTTTGACTATCTCGGTGGAGATTTTATCCAACATGTCTTTTCTTTTATTCGCAATTTTTTCGTGAATCCGGGCTACTTTTCGTTTTTGTTTCTGCCAATTTGCTGAGCCTACCTGCCTCCTAGACAGAATCACCTGCGCTTTTGCCAATTTTTCTTCTAATATCCGGAAGAACCTTGGATTTTCATACACAGTTCCATCAGAAAGGGTTGCAAAATCAGTTAATCCGACATCGATGCCTACAGAGGAACCTGTCTTTTCATCGTATGCAACTTCCGTTTCCGCTACAATCGAAACAAAGTACTTGCCTGAAGGATTGCGCCGAATCGTTGCATTGATAATACGTCCTTCCACTTCCCGACTTTTGGCAAAACGAACCAATCCGAGCTTAGGCAGTTTGATATGTTTATCCAATACAGCAATATTTCTATTGACATGTTTCGTGGTATACGATTGAACAGGATTCTTTTTTGATTTAAAACGAGGTGCCTTATTCTGCTTCTTATAATAGCGCGTATAGGAATCATTCACATTTTCCACCGCTTTTTGAAGGGCAATGCTATCGACTTCTTTGAGGAAGGGATAGTTTTTCTTTAATTCCCGAACTGCTTTAATCGCCTTATTTTTATTGAAAAATTCTCCCTTCCAATTATTTTGAAGAAGCTGTCCGTTTTGTACCATTTCATTCACCGTATGCCAATAGTGGTCTTTTTCTTTTTGTTTTCCTGTAAAATAGTTGTAGACAAAGCGGGAGCAGCCGATTGTGAACTGCGCCCTGTCAAGTAGACAGTGAAAAAACAAAAAATCTATGCGACAGCCTGGTGCCGGAATTCTAACGGTGCAAGGCTGTTTAATTTTGCTTGATATCGTTCTTCATTATAAAACGTTATATATTCGTCAATATCTTCCTTTAGCTCCTCAAACGACTTATACTGCTTTAGGTTGTAACATTCACATTTAAAGTGACCGAAAAAGCTCTCAATCGGAGCATTGTCAATACAGTTACCGACACGAGACATACTGCGCGTCATGCCAGCTTCTGTAGTAATATAACGATACTCCTTTGATGTATACTGCGAACCTCGATCACTATGAATCAATGGAGTTGTGTCAGGATTTGCTTGTATAGCCGCTTTGATGGTATCCATAACTAGAGGGTTGTCATTATAGCGTCCAACCTGGTAAGCAATGATTGAGCCGTCATAAAGGTCCTTAATGGCACTTAAATAAGCTTTACTGCCAAAACCATAATGCATGTGCGTAATATCCGTTACCCACTTCTCATTCGGCTTCTCTGCGGTAAATTCTCGGTTTAAAATATTTTCTTCAATATTTTCGTGACTTGTCTTCGTTGAATAACCATTCGACCGGCGAATATGCGATTTTAGGCCCATTTGATCCATTAAGCGTCGAATTCTTTTCTCGTTATACTGCTTCTTATATTTGCGGTTGATCACCATGGTTATTCGACGATAACCAAAGTTACCGTGATACTTTTTAAATTCTTCTTTCACTACTTTCATGAGCCATTCATTTTCTTTTTCGGATTCTGTTGGGTCATAGTTCAACCATTTATAGTATCCGGAGCGTGATACAACTAAGATTTCACAGAGTAATAGAATCGGAGTGTCTGTCTCCTGTTGGTAATCATGAATTGCTTGGAATTTAGCTAAATGTGTTCCTAGTCGCGCGGTCCCATCCCCCTTTCGATTTCCTTCAACTTTTTTAATAAGCCATTCTCCGCCTCTAAATACTGATTACGGTGTTCCAGCTCTTTAATACGAAGCTGTAATTCTTCCTCTTCTGTAAGTGTAGGCTTTGACTCCAGGGACTTTCCACGACGATCCTGAAGACCTTGTTCCCCATCTTTTTCATACTTGCGTACCCAGCTATATACTTGTTGATAAGAAACGTTATACTTTTCAGCTGCCTTATGATAGTCGCGGTCGTTGGCAATCGTATATTGTACAATTTCGATACGCTCTTGAAGATTGGTTTTACGCCCTTTAGTCACGGTTCCTCTTCCTTTACTAGTAGATTTTATCTCTTTCCCACTAGTATACTGATTTATCCATTGACGTAAAACCGAATGAGATGAAATATTGAACTTTTCACAAGTCGTTCTCAAACTGCCTTCTCCATTTAAATAAAATTCAACAGCTTCCCTTTTCAGCTCGCTGGAATATCCCTTCCATGTCCTCAAATCCTTTAAACCATAGCCCCCATTTTCTTTGTACTTGCGAACCCATACGTTAATCGTCGTTCGGTCGACAGCGTATTCTTTAGCAATCCTGCTTACAGACACGCTCCCCTCCATCACACGTAATACTGCCTCTATCCTTTCATTTAAAGTATGTTTACTTCTCCTTTTAGACATAGAAAATGCCCCCAATACAGTAGTAGAGAATTTTTATTATTTCTCTGTCCACTGTATTGGGAGCATATCAATTGTCTTATGGATGAAGATGATTTGTTTTTTGTTCGGATAGATACGAAAACGAAATGCTTTTTTTACTTTCATAGCTTCTTACCTCCTCCTGTCCATTATATCAGAAGAAGGATGATTTTGGAACGTTTGTTCGATTTAGTGTTGGACAGTCGAGACACTCCAAAGCAATCTTTTGTGCATAGGAAATTCACCTCCCCCTTACCTCTACGCGCTTGAAGAGGGAGTTTTCCCTCCTTTTTTTGATAAATAAAAGGCATGACGCTCATCTCTTAAAGAGCAACATACCTTTTATTCAACATCTATCTATGCTTCCCTCTTGTATTTCTTATCCGCAGCTGACTGCAAAGTTGATTTTTTCTCTGTTATTCCATACCAATAAGCTGCACCAATGAAAACTGCCCCGCCGACAAGATTTCCAAGAGATACCGGAATCAAGTTAGCAGCAAGACCTGCAAAAGTAATTGTTTCCGGATGCGGGATCATTAAAGCAGTTGACAGCACAGTCATATTTGCCACACTATGCTCAAAGCCAGATGTGATAAAAGCGAATAAACACCAGAAAATCATGATGAGCTTTGCTGTTTCATCCTTTAATTTAACAGAGCACCAGACGGCCAGACAGACCAGAATATTACAGAGAATCCCGCGAACAAACAGCTCCATAAATGGTCCGCTCATCTTGGCGCTTGCAGAGGAAATAATGAAATCTGCCGTTCCTCCCGTAGCCAATCCCGAATAAAAGAATAATCCAGCTACAACAATAGACCCGGCAAAGTTGCCAAAATAACTGAATACCCATATCCGCAGCACATCTAAAACCCTTGTTTTCTTTGTTAAAAAGCCAATTGTCATTATCATATTATTTCCCGTAAACAAGTCAGATCCAGCCATAATGACCAGACTCAAAGCAATCCCAAAGGAAACACCCATGACAATCGATGTTCCGGCAAACTCTGTCGGAGCAAGCATCCCGCCGATAGTAAAAATTAAAATAATTCCTAGACCGACAAAAAATCCTGCCAGCATCGTCATGATGAGATATTTGCTTTTACTATGATTCAATTGTTTTACCTTGGAAACAGCTGTGTTACTGAAAGTGGTTATGGTCTCCATCATTTTTTGTTCCTCCTCTTTGCATCCCATTCTATCGCATTCTCAGTCCTACTTCTATCCTGTTTTTCCAGCTTCTCTTTCAACTCTTTGGTAAGTACCAGGCCGGCGTCAGATGTTGAAAGTGCCACTGTCAATTTTTCCTGACTGAGTCCTGCTAAAGCAATAAAATTAGATAGCTCATTTTGACTTGTATCATGGACCCACTGGTTATCTGCCGCACATCGGCAAACATACGCGTTGACTGCTTGATTATCCGTTGCCGCAAAAATGAGATGTGCATTTTTTATGTCTTGTGCTTCAAATTTTTTCTGCTTCCAGACCACATCATGCATTTTAAATAGCTCCTCCCGTATCCCCGGACTGATTACGGTGATTTTGGCTCCTGTTCCTGCCAGTTCTTTTGCCTTACGCAGAGCTGTCTCCCCGCCCCCGATAATTGCCACCCTTTTTCTGTCGAGGTTCATCATCACCGGATACATCTTCTCCATCACACGCTTCCTCCATTCGCTTGATTAACGTTTTTTTCATCAGCTCATCAAATTCTAAGTTTGGGCAAATAACAAAAGTATCCTTTGAAGAGAAAACAATCTGTTCTATTTTTTCAAGCTGCAGACCAGTAAATAACAAATATGGCATCACATAAACTTTTTTATATCGATAAGGAAGAAATTCCAATGTTTCTTCCAGGCTGGGTTTCCCCAGCTGCAGGAATGCTGTATACACCGGAATATCCAATTTCTGCTCAACGCTCTTTCCAATCTGCTGCAGCTCTTGAATAGGCCTGAGATGACTGCTCCCGCCGCCAACAAGCATAATTGCTGTATCCTTTTCATTTTTTTCAGCTCCGATACGTTTCACCACAAGATCAACCATATATGGATGCGCTCCAAACGGCTCCGAGATTTCAAACGAAATAAAGGGATATTTCCTTTGAACCGCACGCAGCTCCTCCGGAATATCCAATTGGTGTTGAATTGCTGAAAAAAGAAGAACAGGCACAATCAAAAACCGCTTTGCCCCATCAGCAATTAACTTTTCCATTGTCTCTGCAATGGTCGGAGCGGTTAATTCCAAAAAAGCTATTTCCTGGTTTGGAGAAGCAACCTCCTCCTTCACAGATTCAATAAATCTCTTAAACTGAGCTTCTCCTTCTTCACAACGGCTTCCATGACCAATATAAACCACTGCATCAAACATGTGTATCCCTCCCATTTATTCGATTTATTTTTGGCTGTATCCGCTTCTCCAGTTTTATAGAATCTTTGTTACATCATGTATTCTAATATTCTCACATTTATCAACCTGCTTTTTAGCAGCGATTACACGTCCCGCCAAGATCATTTCGCTTATTCCTTACATTCTTTATACATTATTAAATCTGTAAAATTATTTGTGAATAAATTCACAAATGTAGTTAAAAAAAAGATACCTTCCAGTTTTTCTTTCCAGAGAATAACTCCCTCACTGTTAGTGTAGCACATTCTATTTTTGAATTGCGTTGATTTTTTGAACAGTTTGTGTCTGGTTTAGTAATGTTGGGTGAATCAGCGGAAAATGCCAGCTGCCAAACAAGCAAGATGCTTCATTCTGATTTCCGGGACACAGATATGTTTAACATCGTGTTTCATATATTCGGCAGGAAAGAAGCATTTCTTCCCTGTCGAAATACAATGCAAATCATCTATTTGCGGATAATAAATACATTCTCATACAGAACATTTAAGGCCAAAACCCCAGCCATTTCCACCACGTAAAAGCAACAAGAAGCGTTATGAGCGTGCTGGCAAGCGTGGATAATAAACCAGGCAGGTAAAAGTCCTGTTGATTTATCATTCCGGTTCCGTGAACGACAACGTTGGGCATCGTTTCTACAATTAACACATATCCGAATAAAATGGTTAGTGCAGAAGTAAAAGCAATCACTACCGGATCAAGATTTGCCTGAAACGACAGACTGATAAGCACAGGAAGTAATGTAACTACCGCTGTTGATACATTCGTAACCCCTAAATGGTAAAGCTGCGATATTAAAATAACGATAAGTATCGCAAGCCATGGATTCGCAAATATATTTACGATTTGTTCCGAGGTAATCAGCACCTCCAGGATTTCAATGGCTCCGGATTCAATTAAGGCGAAACCTAAAGAGAGCGTTGCTCCAATTAATAGAACTAAATCAAAATTGACACCGACCAGCTTCCGCCACTCTACAAAACCTATTTTAGGCATTGCCATTAAAACGACCGCCATTAAAGCCGGGACGGTGGGGTGATAGCCATGGAGCGGCTCTGTCATCCAGAGAATAACTGTTACCAACAGGATAATCATACATTTCAGTTCTGCACCGTTTATCCTCCCTAATTCTTTCTTTTTCTGTTTCATTTCGTTCGATAAGGTTTCAAAAGAAAAATTTTCAGGCGGGTAGCATTTCCAAACAATATACGGAATAACGATAATTAATAAAGTCCATATTGGAAAAGCATATAACAGCCAGTCTAAATACGATAGGGTGCGCCCTGTATATAATTGTAAAATTTCGATGGTCAAAATATTCCCGATAGCTGCTGTTAAAATGGCTGTCCCGCTGACATTCCCTGCATAAGCTGTTCCTACCAGCATCAGCTTGCTAAAGTTGCTCCCCTTTTTCGCACCTACGGATTTCAAAATAGACAGAACAACTGGAACCATCAGCGAGGCGCGCACTGCAGTTGCAGGTATAAAAAAAGCCTGGATTTGCATAAGTAAAAACAAGCCCATAAAAATCCCTTTAGCTGAAGCTCCCCACTTAGCCAGCAATATGTAAGTAATCCTGTCCATCAAAGAAGTTTCGTTTACTCCTTTGGCAATCATCATGCCAGCCACAATTAAAAATACCGCCGGAGACCCGAAGCCGCTTAAGACAACATCAATGGAGACAGCGTGTAAAAATAGTAATAATACCATGGTAAGAACAGATGTCATTCCAAGCGGAAGGGACTCAAAAGCCCATAACAAAATTCCATACACCATGATGCTGATTGTAGCTTTTGCAGACCAGGGAATCTCTGCCGGCAAAAAAATCAATAAGCCGATAAAAATAATCGTAGATATCAAAAACGTTATAATTTTTCCATTTACATGGATTCGACCTCTTGGTTGGTTCGTTTTTTTCCTGAATAACATAAGAGCAGCCTTCTTTTTATCATTTTAATTTTTCCTATCTCAATGAGCTAAAAACTATTTTAACAGGAAATCCATACCATAACAGTACGGATTTCCAATTTACTAGTCAAGATGAGGCACTGATATCTTCATGTGTCACAGCTTGCCGAGGGTCAGACTTATTAATAAACTTTTGAATACCTATTAATGCAATTGTAAGAATAATCCCAATCACATCTGTCTGAATCCCGGAAAGCATAAACATAATTGCTGCACCTAAAAGAATGATTCGGCTATACCAGCTGGCCGTTTTTCCAAAAAACCATCCCTGAACAGCAGCAGATAATAAATATACTCCTATCAATGCTGTAATAACCGCCAGGATAATGGAGCCGGTTGTCCCGCTTTCCAGCAATAATTCTGGGCTGAAGAAAAACATAAACGGCACAATAAAGGCAGCAAGTCCAATTTTAAATGCTTCTACACTTGTTTTCATAGGATCTGTCCCTGATATACCAGCCGCTGCAAATGCTGCCAGCGCAACTGGCGGTGTAATGGCAGAAATAACAGCATAATAGAAGACAAACATATGTGCAATAATCGGTTCTATTCCTAGATTCACTAATCCCGGGGCAATTACAGAAGCGGCGACAGCATAAGCCGCTGTTGTCGGCATCCCCATGCCTAGAATAATAGAAATGGCCATGGCAAAAATTAAAGCGATAAGAAGATTATTATCTGCTATCGTAAGCAGCATCGAACTAAATCGCTGACCAACCCCCGTTAACGCGATGACACCCACAATAATCCCGGCTGTAGCTACAATGGCAATCAGTTGAATGGCATTTTTCATGCCTAATTCTAGTGCTTCTAAGATCTTCATCAGACCCATTCTATTTTCTTTACTAAATAGACTTAAAATAAAACAAGCCACGATTCCAACAGTACCTGCAAAGATTACAGAAAATCCATTTACTAACAGATAGATTAATAAAACTACTGGCGTAAATAGATAGAATTTCTTCATTAATTTTTTTAAGTTAGGCAGCCGGTCCCGAGATAAACCAACCATTCCACTTTTCACAGCCTGGAAATCTACCATAAAATAAACGGACACAAAATATAAAATCGCTGGAATGGTTGCCGCTATAATAATACTTGAGTAAGGCATTCCAGTAATTTCCGCCATCAAAAATGCGCCAGCTCCCATAATCGGCGGCAGCAGCTGACCCCCTGAGGAGGCAGTTGCTTCTGTTGCTGCGGCAAACATGGGGCGGTATCCAGTCTTTCTCATCAGAGGTATTGTCAAAGATCCAGTCGCAACAACATTACCTGCTGAAGTTCCGTTTATCATCCCCATGAGGCCCGAAGAAACCACAGCAACCTTTGCCGGCCCGCCTCTGAGTCCGCCTGCTATCCTGAAGGCTACATCAATAAAATACTGGCCGACACCAGACATTTGCAAGAATGCGCCAAAGATGATAAAAAGAATAATATATTTGGAGGAGACATCTGTCGTTACCCCAAATACCCCATCTAAACCATATACATATGTTGCGAACCTCTCCAATGAATAACCATTATGATTTAAAATCCCTGGCAAATACGGTCCTGCAAAAGAATACAGAATAAACACAAACGCCAATATAGGTAAAATCCAGCCGCTCGCCCGACGAGTTATTTCTAAAACTAACAATAAACCAAGAGCTGCAACAATAAAGTCCATCGTAGTAGGCGCTACTCCAAACCGAAAGACAAGCTGACTCAAATTGATATAAATATATAAAGCAACGAAAATAGCAACTGCAATAAGCAGCCAATCTATAATAGACACTTTATTTGACTTTGTCTTCCAGCCTTTGTAAAGCATTAAGGCAAGTACTGTGCCAAAAGCCAGATGCGTACTTCGGAATACCCAAGGGTCAATTGGATTAAAATTAAGTATATACAAATGATAGAGTGCTCCAATAACAGCAATAGCTAAAAACAGGTAGCGTACAAATCCAGATAGATTTCGTATCTGCTCTGAAGTTTCTATCTCATCTTCTCCAAGCGTGGTATCTATTTTTTTATTTTCGTTTTCCTCTTTTTTTTCTACCTGCTTTTCACCTTCTTTATTCCAATTTTTTTGTTTTTTCTCTTTTGACATATATTGCCCTCCTTGTTAACACGCCGAAATGATAATATTGAAACTTTATGTTAGCTTTTTATTCAAATGGATATTATCTATTGAGCAGGGATATAGGTGGGACTTGGAGGCCCCACCATCCCTTCATGTATATGAAGTACCCTTCTCCCGCTGTTTTATTTAAGCGAATTAACCCTTCCGATAAAACGCTTTCATCCAATTCATCATTGTTTTAAACCTTATTACAATAAAAGCGTGTTTAAGATTTGCTATAACAAAGGCTAGTTATCATTGTGTCAATAAATAAAATTCATATTTTCCTTTTCCTCGCCCGCATTTATTCCCACTCGGGCGGATAAACAGCTTCTGGAAGTTCAATACCAATCTCCTCATAATAGCGAATTGCTCCAGGATGCATCGGATACTCTTCATTTCTCAGAATTGTTTCCGGATCTTCAGATTCTTGAGCTGATGCGTGGGTAGAAATCATTTGATCAATATTCTCATGATATGCTTTCACCAAATCATAGACAAATTCCTCATTCGCATCTTTTTGAACAACACCAAAATTAAACTGAGCTATGGTCTCCTCATCACTATCCAAGGAATCATACGTACCGGCCGGAATGACAAAATCCTCGAAATAAGGCAGTGCTTCTTTTACTGTTTCACGTTCTTCCCCATCGATACCATAAATGTTAATATCCATCTGTGTTTCTACCTCTGTTACCGCAGCAATTGGCATTCCTGCTGAAAAACCAATATGATCTAACTGCCCGTCAAGCATTTGAGATGCTAAATCACTTGCTCCTGCTGCAACCTGTTCACCTGTTTCAATACCAAGCGCATCATAAATCAATGGATTATATGTGCCCGGTGTACCGCCGGAAGGGCCTATACCAACCCGCTCTCCTTCATGTTCTGTAATGCTTGTGACGTCAGAATCTGCGCTGGACCACCAATGGAACGGTGTATCATACATTGGGAAGATAACACGAATATCATCATATTCTTTTTCAGCCCAATCCCCCTCATTATAATATCCTTCAAACAATGGTCCGGTTGTAACCATGCCAAGTTGAACATCGTCCACATCCAAAAGTTGAATATTGTGTACTGGTCCGCCTGTTACTTCTACATTTGACGTAACATCCAGATGATTTTCCAGCAATGTAGCTAAGCCGCCTCCCCAAATGTAATAGGTTCCGCCTTGTGAAGCTGTCCCAATAGTTACCGTAGATGGATAATCTTTTTCTTCAAACTCTCCATTATCTTCTCCACTTGCTTCTTCATCCCCACATGCCGCTAAAAATATAAGTCCTAATATAAATGCGAATAGATATAGCTTTTTCAAACCTTTCATAAGAAATCCCCCTATATTTTTAAATATTCTGTCAAAAAATCTCAAAAATCTGGCTGTCGTACTTCTTCATTATCAGTTAACTCCAAGGTACTACGAAATAAATTTTCCAACTTATTTTATTCCGCTTTGAAATCCAGTTCTAGAAAATCTAAGGATCAAATGGCGGTCTCTAAGAAGGCGTCCTTTACTTAAACTGCATGTTCAAAAAACTGCCCGCAGGTAATAGGACTTTTTGATTAACTTCTTCAAACATTTCGACATTCTTCATCATGCAAATGGTATTCTATTAATTCCCCCCTTTATTCATACCTAAAATAGAATTGATGATATAAAGCGCTTACATTATTACAGGAAATATTTTCGGGATATTGTAGAACTGGATACAATTAATTGTAGAGCATAATAACTATTTTGTAAACTATTTTTAGAATTATTTGTTTTTATATAGCACCGTTTGATATGCCTTCATCCTTTCATGAAATTAAAATCAATTTCTTTTACATATCAATTCATGGACCATTTCAATCATTCGGTTATATAATTCGAAATCTCTATTAAATTATTATCCGGATCTCGAATGTAAGAAGAAGTTATCGCTCCTAAAGCTCCTGTTCTTTTTACCGGACCTTCTTCAACTATCACTTCATAACTCTTCAAATGCTCTATCACATCTGAAATCGGCACATCGGTGATAAAACATAAATCAGCCGAGCCAGGCATAGGGGTTTTTGCTTTTGGTTCAAATTCTTTACCAGCTTCATGCAGATTTATTTTCTGTCCCCCAAAACGCAGTGCTTTTCTTCCCTCTCCAAATGTAATAACTTCCATTCCTAGAACCTGGCTGTAAAATGCACAGGTTTTATCCATATTCTTTACAGTCAGCACTAAATGATCTAATTTAGAAATTTTCATTGCATCCTTCTTTTTTTCTATTTAAATACATGCTTCAAGAGCAGCTAAAGATTTCCTGGCCAATTAAACCGACTAACGCCAAATCATTCGGCACTGCTTTTAAATACAGCTTGTGATTCCTTATACCAATCCCTTCCCTCTGCATCATTAATAACCATACAAGGGAAATCTTCTACTTCTAATTTCCGGATTGCTTCCGTACCTAAGTCTTCATATGCTACTAATTCAACAGCTCGGATGCGCTTGGCTAATAAAGCTCCTGATCCGCCTATTGCGGCAAAGTAAACAGCCTGTTTAGCAGAAATCGCATCTATCACTTCCTGACTGCGGTAACCCTTTCCAACCATTCCTTTTAATCCTTTTTCAAGCAAAAATGGTGTATACTTATCCATCCTGC
Organism: Oceanobacillus oncorhynchi; assembly: GCF_000821065.1. Lineage (GTDB taxonomy): Bacteria > Bacillota > Bacilli > Bacillales > Amphibacillaceae > Oceanobacillus > Oceanobacillus oncorhynchi. The sequence goes on along the minus strand of NZ_CDGG01000001.1, from coordinate 1,252,695 downwards.
TGCTAGTTGTCGGTCCGGCCGCCCCAATAACTTCTCCCTCTCGTGCCGGAGTCGGGCCAACATAGTAAATAACCTGATTGGTTAAATCTACAGGAAGTTTTTCTCCCTTCTCCAATTGCTCTGCCATCCGTTTATGTGCAGCATCTCTCGCAGTAAAAATGGTGCCGGTCAGCAATACCTGATCGCCGGCCTGCAGTGATTGGATGATTGTTTCATCTTGAAATGGCACACGTATTTTTTTCGGAACCATACGCTCCCTCCTAAGTAAAAATAACGAATCAGATAACCAAATGCTTATGTCTGCTTGCATGACAATTTAAATTAACAGCGACTGGCAAAGCAGCAATATGGCAGGGGGCTGTTTCAATCTTTACATCTAATGTCGTTGTATTGCCGCCTAACCCCTGAGGTCCAATTCCTAATGCATTAATCGATTGAATTAATTCTTCTTCCAATTGAGCAATTTCTCTCTCCCTATGCCGTTCTCCAACTGGTTTAAATAAAGACTTTTTAGCCAAATACGCACAGCTTTCAAAATTTCCGCCGATGCCAATCCCTACCACTAAAGGCGGGCAAGCATTCGGCCCGGCATGCTTTACCGTATCCAGGATAAAGTTTTTTACTCCCTCCAGCCCATCACTTGGTGTAAGCATTTTAAGTGCACTCATATTTTCTGCTCCGCCGCCTTTCGCAGTCATTTGAATTTCTAATTTGTCTCCTTCTGTTAATTCAATATGAATCACAGCAGGTGTATTGTCTCCCGTATTTTTTCTGCTTAAAGGGTCATCCACAATCGAATACCGCAAGTACCCCTCTTCATACCCTTGTTTAACCCCTTCATTAATTGCCTGATATAAGCTGCCGCCTGCAATATGACAATCCTGTCCAAGCTTTACAATAAATACGGAAACGCCCGTGTCCTGACACATTGGAACACGATTTTCACTGGCAATATTGGCATTTTCAATTAATTGTGTCAGTACACCTTTACCTATATCTGAGGATTCTGTTTGAACTGCTTGCTCAAACGCCTGGATAACATCCTGCCCTAAATCATAATTCGCTTCCTGACAGAGCTCTTTTACACGATCAACAATCTCTTGGTAATGAATTTGTCTCAAGAGCAAGCCACTCCTTTTTATTTTCAATCCGGTTTCGCATCATTTCGCTGTCCTTTTTAATGGATTTATTTCACTTTTGCGAATTCAAATAGAGGCTCTATCGATTCAGCATTCTCTAATTGTAATAGGTTAGTGGATAGAACATGCTGCTCGTTCTCTGTTAAATCCGTTGTCAGGGACCGAAATTTCTCTAGAATCTCATCTACAGATAATTTATTCTCCGGATCTCCTTTTGGAAAGTCGATTTCCTTTTGAATCTTTTCTCCAGAGGTTAAATTCACTTCTGCGATAGCTCCCCATTTTTCAGGATAATGATTTTGAATATCCTCATCTACGCTTACCTCGATACGCTGCATCAGAGCACGAACCGCTTCATCCCAAAGGGCGTCTTCATTAAACGTATCAACACTTCCCTTGCCTTTCAGCAAACTTACAGCTGTACAGAATTGCATGCTGAATTTAGAAGCATATATCGTATCTGGTTCAGGATTATCTGTAATATCGATGGCTACCTGATATGTTTTGACACGGATACTCTCCACATCCTCCAAACGAATATGCCGTTCTTTAGCCAAATCTATCATTAAATCCATCACATGATGTGTGTGCCTGCAGGAAGCATGGACCTTAAAGGAGTTTTCTAAGATTTTAAATTCCTCTCCCAGCCTCTCTGTTACGTTTGAAAGGGTATATTCCTCACTCATCGCTTCAAAAAAACCGCGTTTCCCTTCTAAAATCTGACTAGCTCCAGTAAAGTTTTTTTCTCCCAAAAGCGCACTGATGACACCATTCATTGCAGCTTTCCCTGGATGCAGCTGCTTTGACATCGCTCCATCCTCTATAAATTCCCATAAACCGGCAGCCTGTGTTCCTGCACTCCCAAGCGCATGAATAATTTGCTTTTTATCTAATCCCAGTAATTTGGCTGCCGCCGCTGCTGCGCCAAATGTCCCGCACGTTGCGGTATTATGCCAGTAATAATAATGTGACGGGGTAACCGCTTCCCCAATCCGGTAGCATACTTCATAGCCTATCACGATAGATTCAATAACATCTTTGCCAGAAAGATTTTTCCATTCCGCTACTGCTAATGCAGACGGGATGACAACTGTAGCTGCATGAATAATAGAGGCTTTATGAATATCGTCCTGCTCCATGATGTGACTTGCCGCTCCGTTCAATAATGCTGCATGCGTTACTGATGTTTCCCCACCTGTTATTAAAGAAGCCTGAGGCGTTCCTCCAAGTTCTTTTACCAATTCATCGATTTTTTGCACGGGATATTGGCTTGCTCCTGCAATCGCAGACGAAAAGTAATCTATGATGCATAGCTTGGTAAATTCAACCACTTCCTTTGGCAAATCCTCATAATCTGTATCAATAATATAGTCTGCAAGTTTTTCGCTTAATCCCACAGGAATAACCTCCTACTTTTTTATTTATCACACTTACTATTCAAAAAAAGGGGTTAATATGACCTCGGCATTCCAAGCACATGCTGTCCAAGGTAAGCGAGAATCAGATTATTGTTCACCGGGGCTACCTGATACATCCGCGTCTCCCTGAATTTACGCTCGACATCATATTCATCAACAAAACCGTTTCCTCCGAATGTATTGATGCAAACATTTGCTGCTTCCCAGCTTGCTTCACTGGACAAGAGCTTTGCCATATTGGCTTCTTCTCCGCATACTTCGCCGGAATCAAATTTTTCTGCAGCTTCATAACGCAGAAGATCAGCTGCTTTAATAGATGCATAGGCACGTGCAATCGGAAATTGAACACCCTGATTCTGGCCGATTTTTCTGTCAAAGACTTCCCGTTCGTTTGCATAATCTACCGCTTTATCAATGAAAAAGTAACCGTCTCCAATCGTTTCTGCAGCAAGTAGAATTCGTTCTGCATTCATCCCGTCAAGTACGTATTTAAAACCTTTTCCTTCTTCCCCGATAATACAGTCATGCGGAACCTTCATCTCCTTATACCATACCTTATTGGTGGCGTAGTTGAACATGGTACGCACAGGTTCAACGACAAAGGAATCGGGCTGATTTTCTCTGACTTCACGTAAATCGACTAAAAAGAGGCTGATTCCATTTGATTTTTTATCTACCTGCCCGAGTGGCGTTGTTCTGGCTAATACGAGTATTAAATCAGATTGTAAAACACGGCTGGTCCAGTTTTTATGGCCCGTAATCACGTAGCCGTCCTCTGTTTTTTCAGCGAAGGTTTTGATTCCGGTCGTATTCGATCCTGCTTCCGGCTCGGTTATGGAAAAAGCCTGTAACCGAAGTTCTCCTTTGGCAATCCCAGGCAAGTATCTTTCCTTCTGTTCCGGGCTTCCATGTCTTAATAATGCTCCCATCGTATACATCTGCGCATGACAAGCAGCTGCATGCCCGCCGGCCCGATGGATTTCTTCCAAAATAATGGTTGCTTCAGCAATCCCATATCCTTTTCCGCCATACTCCTGAGGAATCAATACGGATAAATAGCCTTCTTTGGTTAAGGCATCTACAAATTCATGCGGGTATTCATGAGGAACATCTAATTTTCTCCAATAAGCGTTTCCGAAAGATTCGCATAATTCACGTACAGATTCTCTTAATTCTTGTCGTTCTGTTTCATTCAATTGAATCGGCTTATCTGTTTGTTTTGCATCAATCATTCCGAACATCTCCTTTATACTTTTACAGACTATCGAAACGCAGCTGTTCTATTTCTCCATACTTACTATTTGTTTTGCAGTTCTTTTTCCAGTACCTGTTCCAATAATTTATTCTCTCTTGTCGGGGCAGAATCCTTTTTATAAATCATAAATGTTCGTTTAAATGTAATCACAACTTCTCCTCTTTGGTTATAACCGCTTGTTTTAACATTGACAATGCCAACATTCGGACGGGATTTCGATTCGCGCTTATCCTGCACTTCCGAATAGGAATAAATCGTATCTCCCTCAAACACCGGATTAGGCAGACGAACTTCATCCCAGCCTAAGTTTGCCATGGCATTCTGGGAGAGATCCGTCACAGACTGTCCTGTTACTAAAGCTATGGTAAATGTAGAATCGACGAGCGGTTTTCCAAATTCAGTCTGCTCCGAATAATAATCATCAAAATGAATCGGGTTTGTATTCTGTGTCAATAAGGTCATATAAATATTATCTGTTTTTGTTACCGTTCTTCCTAATGGATGCGAATAAATATCTCCAACTTCAAAATCCTCATAAAATCTGCCTTTCCAGCCTTCCTTTACACTCATTATTATTCCTCCATTTTATTATATTTTTGATTGTGCCAATCCCAGCTCTTCTAAAATAGCTTCGGTATGCTCGCCAAGGTCTGGTATCGGATTCATCACATAATCTATTCCGGCCATAGTCACCGGCGGTTTTAGTGCAACAATTTCTCCTTGCGGTGTCTGGACCTGCTTCCAACGCTTGCGTGCTGTAAGCTGTGGATGCGCGAAGAAATCCTTCATCGTATTTAACCGTGCATTGGCTATTTTGGCCTCTTCTACCCTTTCAATAATTTGATCGGATGTAAATGCTTCAAACTTTGCTTCAATAATCTGTTTTAATTCGTCTTTGTTTGTTGACCGATCCGTATTTGTAATAAATCTAGCGTCTTCACTTAAAGCGGAATCTTCTAAAACAAACTCGCAAAAGCGCTTCCATTCTCTTTCATTTTGTAATCCGATAAATACAGTTTTGTTATCTCCGCATAGAAATGGTCCATACGGATAAATCGTTGCGTGGCTGGCTCCGGACCGTTGAGGCTCTTTTCCGCCATATGCCGCATAATAAGCAGGATAGCCCATCCACTCGCCAAGTGCTTCAAGCATCGATACCTCCATAACAGTTCCTTTTCCTGTTTTCATCCGATTAAATAAAGCAGTCAGAACGCCCGTATAGGCATACATTCCAGCAGCAATATCCGCGATTGAAATCCCCGCTTTTGACGGTGTTTCTTCACTGCCAGTTATTGAAACAAGTCCCGCCTCACATTGAACCAAGAGGTCATATGCTTTCTTCTGCTCATAAGTACCGCCTTTTCCATATCCTGATATACTGCACACAATCAATTCGGGATGCTTCGCAGTTAACTCTTCCGGTGCAAAGCCCATTCTTTCAATTGCTCCAGGAGCTAAATTTTGAATCAATACATCCGCTTTTTCTATTAAACTGCCAAGTATCTCTTTTCCTTCATCTGATTTCAAATCAAGCTCCATTGACTCTTTTGAACGGTTGCACCAAACAAAATGGCTGGACATTCCATTCACCGTAGAATCATAGCCCCTGGCAAAGTCCCCGACATCCGGTCTTTCTATTTTAATGACTCTCGCTCCTAAATCTGCCAATTGCCTCGTAGCAAATGGAGCGGCGATTGCCTGCTCTAAAGCAACAACGGTGATTCCTTCTAATGGCAACATATCCTTCTCCCCCATTTCAAAAACATTCGTTCATTACATGTCAGCATGTGATAGTACCTTTCTTGCCCGTTCAACCACGGGAGCGTCAATCATCTTTCCATCTATCTCAAGCGCACCTTTTCCATTTTTTAAAGATTCTCCATACAAAGCAATAATTTTTTCTGCTTCTTTCACCTGCTCACGTGTAGGTGAAAAAGCATGATGTACAGGCGCAATTTGTTTTGGATGAATAAGCAGCTTCCCTTGGAATCCAGCACACTTTGCACGTTCCGTTTCCTTTTCTAATCCTGCTTCATCTTTAAAATCGACAAAAACAGAATCAACCGGCGGTTCTTTTCCCGCCGCTTTGGAAGCAATCACCAGCTGTGTTCGGGCATACATTAAATTTTCTCCCATTTCCCCTGCATCGATATGAAGGTCAAGCATAAAATCCTCCGCTCCGAAACAGAGACATAAAATCCGATTACTCGCACAGACGATTTCTTGGACATTCTGAATTCCGGAAGCGGTTTCAATTAATGGTACGATAGCAAGCGAGCCTTGTTCTAAACCATACTTTTCCTCCATTTGTCCAAGCAAATAAGCTGCGATGATAATATCGTGTTGATTATTCACTTTAGGCAGAACGATTCCAGAAAGATTCTCTGCGATAATTCCATCTAAGTCTTCTATAAAATAGGGTGTAGTTAAATCATTCACACGTACAAAATTCACTTGGTGACTTATCTTACAAATTGCTTCTTTCACTTTTTGTCTGGCTATTACTTTTTCATTCACTGGTACAGCATCTTCCAAATCATAAATAATCACATCGGCCTGCAAATCCTTTACTTTGTTCAGATTTTTTTCTTGATTCCCCGGAACAAATAGCCAAGATCTGTACATCAGAATCTCTCCTTTCCACGTATGTTTCATGGGAACTAATAAATAAGCATTTTCCAGATTGGATATTGGATACAATTTAATAATAATATATACAATGCTTTCTGTAAATGTATTTTTTGATTTTTTTAAAATTTAAGTCTATGTTAACGACTCCCTATACTCTCTTATTCAAGCATACCTGTAATTTTCAGCAATAAAAAATTCAAGTCTGATTATGTATACGGGACAGAACAGAGTTAAACTTTTTCGTTCATCTATCCTTTAACGCTGCTTCTGTCCCTGCTTTTATCATGATATATGCGATAAACTAAATAGATTTTTTTAATGACAACCTTTTTACCACGGAGAAGAACAAAAACTCCCACTGAATGAAGTTTCGTTTTATGGAAACTTCATTATATCTTAATAATAATTCTGGATGACTCCCCTTTCGCCAGCTTATCAAATCCTTCATTTATCTCTTCCAGCTTAATAATATCAGTAAGCAATTTATCAACCGGCAGCCTCCCTTGATTAAATAAGCGAATATAATTCGGAATATCCCGATCTGGAACACAGCTTCCTACATAGGATCCTTTAATACTTTTTTCTTCTGCAGTTAAACTCACATACGGAAAGGAAAAATGATGGTCCGGATGCGGTAATCCTGTTGTAACTGTCGTTCCGCCGCGTTTTGTTATTCCATAAGCCACCTCCATCGCCGGAACGGCTCCAGCAGTTTCAAATGCAAAATCCAGTCCACCATTCGTTGCTTCACGGATCTGTTCGATGACATCAGGGTCCTTCGAATTAAATGTATCCGTTGCACCCAGCTCCTTCGCTTGTTTTAATTTGGATTCATTGATATCTACAGCAACCACTCTGCTCGCACCTGCAGAGATTGCTCCCAGCAAAGCACTTAATCCAATTCCTCCAAGACCAATAATCGCAACAGTACTCCCTAATTTAATATTAGCCGTATTGACAACAGCACCCACGCCGGTAATCACAGCACAACCAAATAGTGCTAGTTTCTCAAAAGGAATCTCTTTAGGGACTTTAATTAATGAATTTCTTGATACGACGGCATATTCGGCAAAAGCGGATACGCCAACATGATGATGGATGGTTTCTTCCTTTTCGTGCATGCGAATTCCTCCGCCAATCAAGGTTCCTGCTGTATTGGATTCCGCTCCAGGTTCACATAATGCCGGACGGCCTTCCTTACAAGGGATACAGTGGCCACAGCTGGGGACGAAGACACAGACGATATGATCCCCTGCTTCTAAATCTGTTACCCCTTCTCCTGCTTCTACAACAACACCGGACGCTTCATGCCCCAGCGCCATCGGCAATGGTCTTGGTCTGCTGCCGTTAATAACCGATAAATCAGAGTGACAAAGGCTGGCCGCTTTTATTTGAATCAATACTTCTCCTAATTCTGGAGCATCTAATTCGACCGTTTCAATTTTAATTGGTTTGCTTTCTGCATAGGGTGTTTCAGCTCCAGAGGTTCGTAACACTGCTGTTTTCACATTCATGATTATCTACCCCTCATTCTATTTTTGTAAATTAGAACATTATATAGTTGTTCGATGCATCCGCGGGTATTGATAAGCCAATCATAAATACTAAAATCAATAGAGCTTTATACCAACAAATTTTGTATCCAGCATGTCTTCTATCGCATATTTAATTCCTTCTTTTCCAATCCCGCTATCTTTGATGCCTCCGTATGGCATATGGTCATAACGCCTGACGGATACTTCATTAATCCAGACTCCTCCTGTTTCAATGGCATCCGCCATACGCATGGCACGGTTGATATCACGTGTAAATACGCCGGCATGCAGCCCTAAATCCGTATCATTTGCATAGGCAACGACTTCTTCTTCCGTAGAAAAGGGAATGACACTTACAATTGGAGCAAAGACTTCCATGCAAACGACCTTCATATTGGGAGTAGTGCTTCCAATGATTGTCGGCTCTAAAACTGCTCCTTTTCGATGTCCTCCGGTTAATAATGCCGCGCCTTGTGCCACAGCTTCTTCTATCCACGACTGTGCCCGTTCTGCTGCTTCTTCTGTAATCATCGGGCCTAATTCTGTCGACTCTTCACGTGGATCGCCAAGCTTTAGAGCTTCTGCTGCTGCAACTAATTTTTCTGTAAATGCCTGATAGACACTGTCGTGGACATACACCCTCTGTGCAGAAACACATGCCTGACCGGCAAAGGTATAACCGCCTTGCAGGATGGATTGGACAGCAATATCTAAATCCCCATCCTCAAAAATAATATTGGGAGCATTGGATCCTAATTCAAGTGTTACTTTTTTCTTTTTCGCCATTTCGTGAATTTTCCAGCCGACTGCTCCGCTTCCCGTAAACGTCACTTTTTTTACATCCTTATGGGTTACCAGCGGTTCTACAAGCTGCTGTCCCGGCCCCATCACAATATTCAACGCCCCTTTCGGCAGCCCTGCCTCTTCCAATACGTGATAAAGCATCATCGAAGATAACGGTGTTTTTTCTGCTGGTTTAAGAACGACTGTATTCCCGGCTGCTATGGCAGGTGCAATCTTATGAAGCGCAAGATTTAATGGAAAGTTAAAGGGAGTAATTGCTGCAACTACCCCTAGCGGTACACGCTTTGTGATCCCGATTTGATGTTCTCCGCCGATGGCACTATCCATTGGAATCTGTTCACCATAAATCGACTTTGCCCCTTCTGATGCAAAGCGCAGCACTTGAATCGCCCGAATAACCTCCCCGCGGCTTTCGTTGATTGGTTTCCCAGCCTCCAGCGTCAATATATCAGCAAATGCTCCTTCTTGTTCTTCCAAGCGTTCAGCAGCTTTCCGCAAAATAGCAGAGCGTTCATGTGCCGGCATCTTCTTCATAATTTGAACAAAAGTCTGCTGTGCAGTATCAATGGCGTCATGCACATCCTCTGTGGTTGCACATGCTATTTTTCCAATAACCTCCCCATTATATGGATTGGTTACAGCCAGTTCTTCTCTTTCTCCATTTCTTTCTTCTCCATTAATGATGGACCCGGTAATATTTTCATGGATATCAATCATCGTCGTCCCCTCCTTGCCATGCTTTCATAAACAAGCCTCATGACGTTGCTGCATACAGGTCATAAGGCTGTTTATTCTGATTATCGATTACTCATAAAATCCTTCTGTCGATTTTACAAACTCCCTAAATTGCTTGGCATCATGCCCAAACCAGACCTGAGAATTTGTCCTTTCCGCATATTTTCTAATTTTTTCTACCGCATTTAAATATCCGATTGAATCATAAATAATTCCTGGCGGCTTTACAGGAGGACCAAAGCTTTCCGAGGTATAGACTGCATCGGAAGCTAAAATAATTCCTCCCTCACCCGGTAATTCTACATGCAGGCCAAGCAAGCCCCATGCATGTCCGGGACCAAAGTTCAGAATTTTAACCCCTTTCGCCAGCTCCAGTTCATCTTCATTCGGCATAACCGTTTTCCATTTTAAATCATTGGTAATCCAGGCATTGATATCTGCCCAAATGTAAGCTCCCATGTCTTTGGTCATCGCATACTGCTTCATGGTTTTCGAGAGCTCTGTGTCATGGACGATAATGGTTGCATTTGTAAATAATTCCAAACACCCTGCATGGTCTAAATGTAAATGCGAAGCAACTACATATTTAATATCCTCCGGGCGGGTGTTCAATTGTTCTAACCGGTTGATTAAATAGCAGGATTCATCCTGAAAGGACGGAAACATTTTTTGCACGCCCTCCGGCCAGCGCCCCTCTTCTCCCATACCGTCCGGATTACATCCCGTGTCAAACAGGATTTTACCTTCCGGATGATCAATTAACACTGCATATACTGGAAATTCCACAAACTCGGCTGGCGGACTGGGATTATCCACGCTTGCCGGATTGTGCATGGCAATCATATAATTTTTATCCATTTTCATGGTGCCTGTGTCCAAAACAAATAACTTTGGTTTACTCATAAGTCACCCTCCATGTGTTAAATAGATTTTTATTTCTCACCTGATTCTGTTGACTGTTAAAACCAAAATCCAGACGCATAACCCAGCAGTACATTTATATTTAGCCGCTATCACCACCCATAATAATGGTTCCTCTCGTTACCTCTCTTGCTGCCGATTTATCCAATGCTGTTTTAATATCTTCTAATGTAAACGCGGCATCCAGCAATTTATCAAAAGGATATATATCCTTTGTCTGTGAAAGAAATAGCAGAGCCTTACTTAAATACCAAGGGTTATACCTGACAACAGGGATAATCTGAATCGATTTTCTGGTTAGCAGACCTGGATCAAACTCGACCAGCTTTCCAGGTGTTATATTTCCAATCGTGACATATTTACCTCCTGGTCTGATAAAGTGGATACCTTCTGCAAAGGCGGCAGGAACGCCGGCGACTTCTAAAGCAACATCAGCTCCTATTCCATTGGTTAAATCTAAAATAGCATTCGTTCGGTCTTCCACCGTCTCATAGTCATTTATATTTATTGTATAATCCGCTCCAAATTTCTTTGCCTGCTGTAATCTGCTCTCTACTCCATCTATCACAATCACCGTTGCTCCCCGTTCTTTTGCAACAGCTGCCGCATTTAAACCAAGTCCTCCAGCCCCTTGAATGACAATCGATTGATTAAAGGAAATACCAGACTTATCTAAGCCAAAATAAACCTGCGATAAGGCACAGTTGGCACTTGCAGCTGCGGCATCGGATACATCGTCAGGGACTTTATAAAAATACTGATTCGGATGAATATAATAATGGGACGCGAATGTACCATGGAAATGCGGCATTGCCTCTGGCTGCATATTCCAGAAATCATAGGCATGCTCACATAAATGAAAGTGTCCCTCCCGGCAGGCAGCGCATTTTAGACACGTAATATAATAGGCGGAAACAATACGGTCACCTATTTTTACGGGACTGCCTGCATAATCCGTTTCCACGCCTTCTCCAAGCGCATATACTTCCCCAACCATTTCATGCCCGAGCACGCCCCGTTTCTTCGTCGGATGCAGCCCTTTCCATATATGCAATTCAGAACCACAGATATTGGACCGCCGTACCTTTAATAAAACCGCTCCTTTCTCTACCTTTGGAAGCTTATATTCCTTATAGCTTAACTTTTCCGGCTCTTCCATCACAGCTACTCTTCCGTATTGCTCCTCCGATTCCTGTCCCATTATTCATATCCTCCTTTGTAATAGATGAATTTACTTCATAACTGCTAATAAAACAGGTATTCCATTTTTTGAAGCGCTTTCATTTACAAACAACAAAACTTTTTGGATATTGTAACTTTGGATACAATTAAATTCTATGATATATTATTTGATTTGTAAACTATCTTTTGAATTTTTTGTTTTTATTTTACTCTATGGCAAACGATTCTCTTTGAATACAAAAAAGAGTGAAGTTTATCCTCTCTGATATTCTCCACTCTTTGAATCTATTAATGGCTCTGATTTCATGCTTTTATAAATGTTGTTATTTTATTTCTCCAATATAGCAAGCAGCTCTTCCCCAGTCCGTTGAATGTGCTTTGCAAGTGCGTCCGAAGCCTTTTCAGCATCTCCGTTTTCAATTGCTTCTAAAATCGTCGCATGTTCTTTATTTGATTTTTGAATTTGACCGGGAATGATTTGCGGCGTATCCAATGCAAAGCCCATGGAAATGGTATCAATAAAGCTTACTAAGCGGGAGCTGTCACAACGGCTGATCAACACTTTATGAAATTTCGCATTATTTTCGACATAGGCTTCATTGGATGCAGTATTCAGCATCGATTGATGAAATTCCGATAAGGTTTTGAGATCTGCTTGGGTAAAATGCTCCATACTTTTCTTTAATGCCAACGCTTCTAGAACGGAGCGTAATTCATATATCTCTTGAATATCCGCTTTCTTTATCTCCCGGACGACCGCTCCCTTATGCGGCTCCATGGTAATAAGTCCCTCCAGCTCTAATGTTCGAAGCGCCTCTCTAATTGGCATACGACTTACCCCAATAAGTGAAGCAAGCTCGGTTTGCACCAAACGTTCTCCCGGTTTAAAGTCTCCTTTAAGGATTGCTTGCCGTAACACACTGCATACACGATTATGCAGCATTTCTCTATCACCGATTTCTAAATTTATATGATCAGGCATAAGCTTATCTCCTATTCTCCATTTTGAATATTGTATCCACATATTATAGCAAATGAAGAATCTAAATAAAAGATTTTACTTTTTTAAAAATTTACTAAACTAAAATTAAATAAAAGAAATGAAACAACGATTAAGTTTTCCACTGTGAAATCTTCGTTCTCGTACATATCAGAAAATCTTAACAGAGCATCTTAATCTCCAATAATACTCAACGAAAAATTCCCACACTTTCCTAAATACCAAGGAAATTTATGTTATGATTAGTAGATTATTATAGTTACAGAAAGAGAGGCGGAGATATGGGCGAAATACCAACTAATTCTAAAAGTATTTTTGTTTTGATCACATTTCTTTTCATAACAATCGGTTTTACATGGCTGTATATCCATTTCAGCAGCACTATTAAAGATGAACCAGTGGAAGAAACGATTGAATTAAAATACAGCAAAAAAGGATTGTATTTATACCCGCGTTATGAAATCCTTGTCTCCAATTCAGATCGGCCAAGCACCGTATCTAAAGAGCAATTTGAATCGATTGAAGCAGGAGATACGATTTCTGGATACATGAAAAACAAAGATACCTTTGTAACAGAAAAAGACATTCAGTTTGAAAAACTATTAGGGATTCCGATTCTTATTGCTTTATATCTAGTTGTGTTCATCTTTGGTGCTGGCTTACTGAAAAATACAACATTTATTAAAAATAAGCTGGCCTATAAAAACATCGTGCAAAAAATATTTATGACAAGCCTTTTAACGCTTTTAGGGCTCTATCTTCTGACAGGGTTAATTCTCATTGCACTAATAACAACAAATATTTTTCATAAAATAAATCCATGGAATCAAACAGAAGTAACAGCGACTGTTTTAGGCGGAGACCATAATGAAACACGATCACAAAGAGGTGCTTCTTACACAACATATGAGCTATTCCTTCATTTTCAAGATCAAGAAGGGAACGATTACATAACCAAAAAAGCAGTCACCGGTACGACATATAATAAATATGATTTAGGCGAAAGCATTCCACTGATTTATCGTAATAATAACGCAGATGATACCTTTATCGCTACGAAAAGTGCCAACGAAATCTGGCCTGCCTTTTTGAATTTATATACTTTTTTTATCGGCTTTTATTTATTTTCCGTATTTGCCATGATTAGAGGATGGCGTAAAAAGAAAAAACGGCAGCAAGAGAAGGATACTGCGCTTCATAATACGATTTGAGACTTGCATGGAATAACTTGACAAGGCTGGTTAGCCAGCTTTATCAAGTCATTCTGCAAATACTTCTCCCTTTGATTTTTTTATTGTATAATAAAGCGTAATCCTATCTATACTCAACTGCCAGGACAGTAGTTTTAATCAATTTACGCTTATATCAATAAATTCGTATTTATTTGTGAATCACGTCACAAATAAATGGAAGGGGAGAAGATAAGTGCAACGACAAATGAAAATGGGGACGATGATTCATGGTGTAGGAGAAAAAATGTCTGATTGGAGACATCCTGAGCTACCGTCAGATGCAAGTGTCAGCCTTAAATTTTATATAGAACAGGCGCAAAAGGCTGAAGAAGGTAAATTTGATTTTGTTTTTATTGCGGATGCGTTACACATTAATGAGCATTCTAATCCACATTATTTGAATCGTTTCGAGCCGCTTACGATTTTATCTGCGCTGGCAGCTGTTACCTCACATATTGGATTGGTTGGCACATTATCAACAACCTATAGCGAGCCTTTTTCAGCAGCACGCCAGTTTGCCTCTCTGGATATGATCAGCGGTGGCAGAGCGGGCTGGAATGTGGTCACATCAGGCCTTGAAAAAACAGCCTTGAATTTTAGCCAAGAGGTAAAAGATCATCCTGATCATGCGGCGCGTTATAGAAAGGCATCAGAATATATCGATGTGATGCAAGGGTTATGGAAAAGCTGGGAAGATGACGCGTTTATAAGGGATAAAGAAACAGGAATATTTATGTATAAGGAAAAAATGCATGAATTAAACCATGCTGGAGAGTTTTTCTCGGTTAAAGGGCCGTTGAATATCGGCCGCTCTAGACAAGGTGAACCAGTGATTTTTCAGGCAGGCTCTTCTGCTGATGGGAAGGATTTAGCAGCGAAAAAAGCGGATACCGTATTTGCAATCATCCCATCTATAACAAAAGCTCAAAACTATTACCATGATTTGAAACAGCGCGTCGAACAATATGGAAGAAATCCAGAAGATGTGTTTGTCATGCAAGGAATCTCACCTATTATTGGCAAAACAGATAAGGAAGCTGAGGCAAAATATCAAGAACTCGCTCGTTTAGTAGAGATAGACCAGGCACTGGCATTTCTCAGCAGACTGTTTGAATTTCATGATTTTTCAACATATCCGCTAGACGAACTCTTCCCTGATGTCGGAGATCTAGGGAAGAACAGTTTTAGAAGTGATACAGACCGAATCAAGCAGGAGGCAATCGAGGAAAGCCTTACGCTGCGTGAAGTAGCTTTACGTGAAGCAACACCTCGGCCGCTTTTTATGGGAACGCCTGAAAAAGTAGCGGACCTGATGGAAGAATGGTTTGAATCACGTGCGACTGATGGATTTATCATTATTGCTAATTTGCCAAGTTATCTGGGAGACTTTATTGATGCGGTTGTGCCTATTCTGCAGGAACGGGGCCTTTTTCGAAAGAACTATGAAGCAAATACATTGCGTGAAAATCTTGGACTACGTATTCCAAGACACTGTTCTATGACAGATATTTCCATATAAGGGTAGATTTATATTCGATGCTTCATTTGTAACACTGCTTTTTTAAGCGTTTAATGAATGAAGAAGCAAAACAGATTTATAAATAAATTGGAATAAAGAGGAAGATATAGGCAGATACACTGTGCTTGTCTTCCCCTTTATATACTTCACGCTCATAGAGGGCAATTTAAAGAAAATGACTGTGGATAGAATTCAGCATGCTCACTGTTTATTATTAAAATAAAAAGTGCCAAAACCCTATTATCAAGGATTTTGACACTTCATGAAACTAGTCGATAAAACTAAAATGGAGACGGAGGGAGTCGAACCCTCGTCCAGAGATATCGCCACTCAAGTATCTACACGCTTAGTTGGTATATTATCATTCGCTCACATGTCGGCCTGCCAACAGGCTTCCATGGAGCTAGTCTGATTCAGTTCTTCTGCCCATCCTCAGACGGTGGATAGCAGTATAGCCCGCTTCATTTGAGACCCTTCAATCTGCCACACGGGCGATGGCAGGAAGGATCGTTTTAGGCTACTTACGCAGCTGCTAAAACAGGTTGATTGTTTTCTTTGCCAGTTATATTTAGGCGTAACGTTTTACGAGCCGTAACCTCGACGTGCAACTTGAGCTCAATCTATCCCTGTCGAATCCGTAACGTCCCCGTATCATAAAAAACACAGGGAATAATTAAGCAAACTTAAATTATTCAACTGTACCCTGCTATCCTGATAGCAGCTGTTTTCTTCACAGCATACCACGAATAGGGTACCTTTCATTATAACAAACCATACCTAATTGTCAAGTATGCTCCGGATTACCGCATATGATCTTTAATGGCCCTGTCCACATCCCGTTTCATTTGTTTACGTTTCAGGTCTTCACGCTTGTCGTATTTCTTTTTCCCTCTTCCAAGACCAATTAATACTTTTGCATAGCCATTTTTAATATAAATCTTTAATGGAACTAATGCATAGCCCTGCTGCTGGGTTAAGCCGATTAATTTATCAATTTCCTTCCGATGAAGCAGCAGCTTTCTTGAACGGGTCGGGTCGTGATTATACCGGTTCCCCTGCTCATATTCGGCAATATGCAGGTTCACTAATTGCACTTCCCCTTTTCTGTCGATTCGCGCATGGGCGTCCTTAATATTTACTCTGCCATTCCGAATAGACTTGATTTCTGTCCCCTGCAGGACAATGCCTGCCTCGTAGGTTTCTTCAATAAAATAATCGTGGGAAGCTTTTTTATTTTGTGCAATGGTTTTTCCATTTCCTTTTGGCATTTGAAATCATCCTCTTCCATCGAACTTTGAAAAGTTCTTATTCACTCAAAAAGAAATTCATTTCTCCATGAATGAATCCTCATTATAGTTTACCAAAAAATACGCCTTATCTCAAAGCTTTCACATAATTAAAACGTTTCTATCGCTGTGCGAAAAAAACGATAAAATCTCCTGAAAGAGATTCTATCGTTTCGGTTTATTCTTTTTCTTGTTTTTGGGTTTTGCTTTGCCTTTGCCCTTTGGCTTGCTTTTGGATTTTCCGTTGTTCTTTCCAGGAGATTGGATAACTCTTCCTGCGGGCTTCTGCTTTCTTTCCTTCCGGCGCGGAGAACCTAAGGATGTCAATTCGAAGTCGACCGTGTATTCTTCTAAGTTTACATCAGCCACTTTAATATCGACCTCATCGCCGACGCGGAATACTTTGGCCGTCCGCTCGCCGATCATCGCCTGACTGCGTTCATCATAATGATAATAATCATCTGTCAAATAGCTGACATGAACCAGTCCTTCTACCGTATTTTCCAGTTCCACAAACATGCCAAAATTCGTTACCGAGCTGATAATACCAGTAAATTCTTCGCCGATTTTATCTTTCATAAATTCTGCTTTCTTCATATTATCGGTATCACGCTCTGCATCGACTGCCCGGCGTTCCATTTCAGAAGTATGACGGGCGATTTCCGGCATTCTGTCCTTCCAATGCTTCATCGTTTTCTTATCCATTTTCTTCTCAATTAAATAGGTGCGGATTAACCGATGCACGATTAAATCTGGATAACGGCGGATTGGCGACGTGAAATGCGTATAAAAATCCGTTGCCAAACCAAAGTGTCCAACACTTTGCGGAGAATATTTTGCCTGCTGCATCGAGCGCAGCATTAATTTAGATACAATCATTTCCTCGGGATCATCTTTAATCGATTCCAGCACTTTTTGCAGCTGCTGCGGATGAACTTCGTTGGCCGTTCCTTTGACAGAAATGCCTAGACCAGCTAAGAATTCATAGAATTTCTCAAGTTTCCCTTCATCCGGTTCCTCATGGATACGGTGGATAAATGGGACGTCCATCCAATGGAAATGCTCCGCAATTGTTTCATTCGCTGCCAGCATAAATTCTTCAATTAATTTTTCTCCGACAGAGCGTTCACGAATAACCACATCGGTCGGATGGCCTTTTTCATCAACGAGTACCTTTGCTTCTTTAAAATCAAAGTCAATGGCGCCGCGGCCAAAGCGTTTTCCGCGTAAAATAGCTGCCAGCTCTTCCATATGCTCAAACATTGGAACCAGCGGCTCATATTTTTTGCGCAGCGCTTCATCCTTATCGACTAAAATCTTATTCACATCCGAATAAGTCATTCGCTCATTGGAATTGATCACACTTTGAAAAATTTCATGGTTCACGACTTGTCCGCTCGTATTGATTTCCATCTGACAGCCAAGTGTCAGTCTGTCCACATGAGGATTAAGCGAGCATATCCCATTTGATAAGCGGTGAGGAATCATCGGAATCACGCGGTCAACTAAATAAACGCTGGTTCCCCGCTCAAAGGCTTCCTTATCCAGCGGCGTACCTTCTTCTACATAATGACTGACATCAGCAATATAGACTCCAAGCTGGTAATTTCCATTCTCAAGACGTTTGACGCTTACCGCATCATCTAAGTCCTTGGCGTCTGCGCCGTCAATCGTAACGACGACCTCATCGCGCAGGTCCTTTCTCCCTTGGATATCATCTGGGGCAATTTCTTCAGGAACTTTATTTGCCTGCTCGATAACTTCTTCCGGAAAATCAATCGGGATTCCATGCTTATAAATAATGGAGAGAATATCAATTCCCGGATCATTTTTATGACCAAGAATCTGGATGATTTCTCCTTCTGCACTTTTTCTTCCCTCCGGATATTTAGTGATGCGGGCGAGTACTTTATGACCGTCAATCGCTCCATGCGTATGTCCTTTAGAAATAAAAATATCATTTGGAATCCGCTTGTCATCCGCGATAACAAATCCAAAGGAACGATTATCTTCAAATGTACCGACTACGGTGACGACTGCTCGTTCCAGAATACGAATAACCTTTCCTTCCGGGCGCGTGTCCTCCGTATCCTTTTTTTCCAGACGGACGAGCACTTTATCCTTATTCATGGCAGAGCCCATATCATTTGCATGGATATACACATCTGTTTGGTCTTCATCTTCCGGAATCAGAAAAGCAAAGCCCTTGGCATGCATTTGGAGAGTTCCTTTGACCAAATTCATTTTATCCGGCAGTCCAAATCGATTTTTTCTGGTACGGACAAGGTCTCCCTCTAATTCCAGTTCATTTAAAGCGACAACCAGCTCCTTAAACTCTTCTGCGTTTTCTAAAGCCAGCGCCTCTTCTAATTCTTGGACAGACAAGGGTTTCGTGCTGTTCTCTTTAATATAATCTAAAATGCGTTCTTTCATAACGTTCACCTTCTTTCTGTTTATCTTTCCATCTTTCTACTTTATACTTCCCAATCCAAGCTCTCTAAAAACGCATAAATATCTTCGTGAAGCTGATCTTTTTCTTTATCCATTGTAATCACGTGGCCTGAATTAGCATACCATTTGATTTCTTTTTGTGTGGATTCGACATTATCATAAATATAATTCGCACTGTCTGTATTGATCATTTGATCCTTCTCAGCCTGTACGACTAAGGTAGGTGTGTAAATCATATCAATATTTGATTTTACTTCCTTCACTGTGTCCCTGACACCGATAAAGAGGTTCTTGGAATTATCCATGATGGTATCGACTTCTTCTTTTATAACTGCTTCGTCTTTTTGTTCCAGCTGTTTAAACTCTTTAGAAAACTCCCGGAATCCTTTGGTCAGTTCTTCCTCATTATCAAAAAACATCGGAGCACACATGGATACCATACCTTTAATTTTCTCCGAATAGGCAAGTTTTAAACCTAATACTCCTCCAAGAGACAGACCGGCAACTGCAATTTCCTGATATCCAAGGTCCTTCAGATGGTTAAAAGCAGCTTTCACATCTGCCCACCATTGGTCCGGATTACTTTTGATCAATTCCTCCGGCGGCAGTCCATGTCCGCGATAAATCGGCGCATGGCTTGTGTAGCCTTTCTTTTCTAGAAACCGTCCAAGCATGCGGACGTCTGCAGAGTGCCCGGTAAATCCATGCAGTAATAATACAGCACGCTCTCCTGCTTCAAATGTAAACGGCTGTGGTAACTTTATTTTCACAATCATCCATTCCTTTCATCTTCCTGAAAAATAAAACTGTCCGTTAAACTGCGGGAAATCATTTTTCCCAATTCATTTCTAGTATACCCTGTATTATGAAAAGCGAAAATAAAAAAACCTTACCACACCACTGTGATAAGGAATATCATTTATTGTAATACGTACGCTGCCAAGAAAGCTAATAAAAAGAACAGCACCGCTGTAACAATTGTCATACGATGTAGCACCAAGTCAATTCCGCGTGCTTTCTGTTTTCCAAATAACTGTTCTGCACCGCCGGAAATCGCTCCTGAAAGACCAGCGCTTTTTCCAGACTGCAATAAGACAAGTGCAATCATCACGATAACGTCAATTACTAATATCACATTAACCACAGTTAACAACATGTTTTCATACTCCTCCTATGTTCCGACAATCCCTATCTTATACTTTATCATACTTTGAATTTGTTGTGCAAGATTGATTTGTGAAATACGATTTCTTAACGGCTTATGAATTATTTAATGCTTTATCATGTCTTCCACAATTTCGGAATATGAGTGTATCTGGTTTTTCATATTCAAAAGTAATTCTTAAATCCATATTCACACTTGCTTCCCATATATCAGGGTTTTTATAACCTTGCATGTTTTTCATTCTTAAAGAAGGATGTGAAAAATCTTGTACTAGCCTGATGATGGTTTTATCTGTTTATTCATTCGGGACTCCCTGCTTTCATCTGTATTTACAGCCATTATATGCGTCACTCCTTTTATGATTTTTTATAATTTCTGTTTTTCCTATATTCTGATTTTATTATAACAAGATAAGAAATTAAAATGAAGTCTTTAGCCTGACTGAAAGGCTATTCTTTATTTGTTTATTAAAATTTAAGTATATGAACCAAGTCGGCTAAGACGCAGTATCTTGGACATAGAAATGGGTCTGAGATTGCGACTACTCGTAATAACCATTGTGTATATATCCCTTTTTTGAATTTGTCCAACAACCCGTCTTCAACGTATAATGAATATAGCAGTCCCGCGTAAATAAAAAAGCATCGTTATTAATGATACCAAGGGGGAAGAAAACATGGAGATGAAAACAGATTGGCTGACAGTTTCTGACGGAACCCGCATCTATATCAAACAATGGCTTCCGGAAAGAAGACCCATTGCCATCCTGCAGATTGCCCACGGCATGGTGGAACATATTGAACGCTATCATGGTTTCGCTTCCTACTGCACTTCTTTAGGTTACATCGTGATTGGCAATGATCATCGCGGACATGGGAAAACAGGTGATTTAGGAATACAAGGCTACTTTACAGAGAAAAATGGTTTTCAGCGCGTCGTAACAGATTTGTATGAAATCATGCAATATGAAAAAAAAGCTTTTCCTCATCTTCCCTATTACTTTTTGGGGCATAGCATGGGTTCTTTTTTAATGCGAAATTTCATTCAGCATTATAGTAATGAAATGGATGGATTGATATTAACTGGTACAGGACATTATTCCAGACTTCTCGCCACTGCAGGAAAAGCAGCTGCTTCCCTCCTGCCGTCAAGGAAACCTTCTCCTTTCATGAATCAGCTCGTTTTAGGGAATGGTATAAAACAGGATAAACATTATAAACACGAATGGCTTACAAGAGAAAAAGCATATGCAGACGCTTATGAAGCAGATTCCTATACCGGCTTTATTCCGACAGCCCGTTTCTTCTATGATTTATTGGAAGGTATCTATCAGACCAGAAAGCAAAGGCTCAATCAAAACATACGTAAAAATCTTCCGCTTCTCCTTATCAGCGGCGACGAGGATCCTATTGGTCAATATGGAAAGGGAGTATGGAAAACAGCTTCTCTCTTTCAAAAAAATGGCCTGGAGAATATTGTCGTTCAGGTTTATGAGGGTGGAAAGCATGAATTATTAAATGACACCTGCCGGGAAGAGGTATATGCGTTTATCGGAGATTGGCTGAAGAATGCTGGTAAAAAATAACGGATTATATTGATTTTAACAATTAAAGAAAACCCTTTAAACTTGCACCACAGCACACGCTAATTTAGTATAGATATGTTATAATTAATAAGATAGTTTTATTAAAGAAAGGATGCTCTCATAATGAAAAAATTGAATGGAATTGCTGCATCTAGTGGAATTGCCATTGCGAAAGTATACGAACTGAAAGACCCGGATTTAAATTTTGAAAAAACGTCTATTGATAATCCAGGACAAGAGATTGAGCGTCTTGAAAGCGCATTAGAAGTTTCTAGACAGGAACTGGAAAAAATCAAAGCACATACATTAAAAGAACTCGGGGAAGAGCATGCAGAAATTTTCTCTGCGCATTTGCTTGTATTAGGAGACCCAGAGCTGATTAATCCGATTAAAGATAAAATCAACGATGATAAAGTAAACGCAGAAGCTGCCTTGGACGAAGTTGCTACGATGTTTATCGAAATGTTTAAAGCCATGGATAACGAATACATGCGCGAACGTGCAGCAGATATCCATGATGTAACTAAACGTGTAATGTCTCACCTGCTTCAGGTTACCTTCCCGGACCCTGCTTTAATCGATGAGCAAGTGATTGTTATCGCAAGAGATTTAACACCATCTGACACCGCTCAGTTAAACCGTGAATTTGTAAAAGGGTTTGCAACCGATATCGGCGGCAGGACTTCTCACTCTGCTATCATGGCCCGCTCCTTAGAAATTCCTGCTGTGGTAGGTACAAAAGAAATTACCGGCGCTGTGAAAAAGGACGACCAGATTATTGTCGATGGCATTGAAGGTACAGTTATCATCAATCCGACAGAAGAAGAGATTAAAGTATATGAAGCGAAACAAGCTGCATTTGCTAAGCAGCAGGAAGAATGGGCAAAATTAAAGGATGAGCCTACTTTCTCTGCAGACGGTGAACAAGTTGAGCTTGCTGCAAACATCGGTACACCGAATGATGTAGAAGGTGTTCTTAATAATGGCGGCGAGGGCGTCGGACTTTATCGTACCGAATTCCTTTATATGGGTAACTCTGAATTGCCTTCCGAAGATGTTCAATTTGAAGCTTATAAAGCTGTATTAGAAAAAATGGGAGACAAGCCTGTCGTTGTAAGAACACTTGATGTCGGCGGCGATAAGGAAATCAGCTACTTAGATATGCCGCATGAAATGAACCCGTTCTTAGGATTCCGTGCAATTCGTTTCTGTCTGGAAAATGAACATGTCTTCCGCCCGCAATTACGTGCATTACTGCGTGCGAGTGCTTACGGCAACCTGAAAATCATGTTCCCGATGATTGCTACATTGGAAGAATTCCGTCAGGCAAAAGCGTTATTGCTAGAAGAAACAGACAATCTTAAAAAAGATGGCGTTAAAGTTTCCGACAACATTGAAGTAGGAATCATGGTAGAAATTCCATCTACTGCAGTGATTGCAAAACAATTTGCGAAGGAAGTCGATTTCTTCAGTATCGGAACAAATGACTTAATCCAATATACGATGGCTGCTGACCGTATGAATGAACAGGTTTCTTATCTGTATCAGCCATATCACCCAGCTATCCTGAATCTGGTAAACAATGTCATCGAAGCTGCTCACGCAGAAGGCAAATGGGCAGGCATGTGCGGTGAAATGGCAGGAGATTCTACTGCTATTCCATTGCTTCTTGCTCTTGGACTGGATGAATTCAGCATGAGCGCAACTTCTATCTTACCGGCAAGAACTCAGATTCTTAGCTTGAACAAAAAAGAGCTTGCAGCACTTAAAGATGAATTCCTTTCCTTAAGCACTGCAGAAGAAGTGGTTGCATTAGCGGAGAAGACGATTAATAAATAAGTATACTGAAAAACCCTGATTATTGTTTGCACAACAATAATCAGGGTTTTTTATTAATACATCCGCGCCATTCCCGCAGAATTCGGGGCCGTATGACGAAAGCCGAACTGTTCATATAATTTATCAGCGGGAATATCTGCAATCAAGCTGACATAAGAGCCTTTGTAGGTATGGTTATCTAAATAAGCCATAATCTCCTGCATAATGACCTTTCCAAGCCCTTGTCCCTGATAGCTTGGTTTGACCACGATATCTACTACGTGAAAAACAATTCCCCCATCTCCCACTACTCTGCCCATCCCAATCAACGTATCACCGTCATAGATGGATACAGCAAATAACGTATTAGGAAGCCCAATTTCAATCGCTGCTTTTTCTTTATTGCTTAATCCAGCCTCGACACGAAGCTCATTAAATGCTTCGACTGCTGGTGTTTGATGACTGATCTGATAACGTTCATTCATTGATTCCCATCCTTTTCATCCTATTTATTTCTTCTATTTTACCATCTAAGTCTATTTCCTATCATATTTTCTTATCTCCTTTGATTAAAAAACACGATTATCCACAGATAACAAAGAAGACTATAATGAATGATAACAACACCATTCAAGGAGGGAATGCTTTGGATTTTCACAGTAAAGATAATATGTACAGCTATACTGGCCGGGACGCGGATGCAGCGTGGAAAGAAAAAATCAGAGAACTCATTGATATTTCATCCATTCACCATGCTGCGGACATAGGCTGCGGAGGCGGAATTTATTCAAGAGCTTTAGCTGCTATCGGGATACCATCTATCCTAGCCATCGATTCTTCCAAGCCAATATTAGAAGGTGCGAAGAAAGACTGCAGCAGGTACCCGAATATTTCTTTTCAGCTTGGGCTGGCAGACAAAACCGGCCTGGAATCGGAAAGTGTTGATTTGATACTAAGCAGAGCATTGGTCCATCATCTTAAAAATCTTGATTCCGTATTTGCAGAAGCATACAGGGTATTAAACAGCAATGGCTATTATCTTATTCAAGACCGGACATTGGACGATTGTTTACTGGAAGGGAGTAAAGAGCACATCCGCGGATACTTTTTTGAAGCTTTTCCGAAATTAAGAGAATTTGAAAAGAAACGGAGATACTCCAGTGATGATATAAAAATAAGTCTTCAGCAGGCTGGTTTTAAAGAGATAACAGCGCATCGCCTCTGGGAGATTAGAAAAACATATCCAAACAAACGAGCACTTCTCGCTGATATTCAATCCAGAACGGGACGAAGTATTTTACATGAATTATCAGATGAAGAGCTGCAGTATTTAAGCGATTATATCGATTATTCGATTGGGGATGATATGGAAGAAGTTGTTGAAAAAGACAGATGGACATTGATTAAAGCAGTGAAATAACTATACTGAATCGTTGAATCTCTATTACTCGAATGCCCGACATAATATCCCCTTTATTCTCTTTCAAAAAACCATTAAATACGTATTGTATATTTATACAATACGTATTATAATTAACCGAAGCTATTTTTCATCTAACCTTAAAAATAACTATAAACAGCTTAGATAAATTATATTTTATGTCTTTTATAATAATGTATATTTATCATACATCTTATGCAATAATTGTTTTATCACGGAGAACCGCCCGTAAAACTCCCGCCTCAAAATAAAGAGCGAAAATAAATTTATTTAGGCGGGAGATAACGGGCGCTAACTCCCTGAATCACTTAACTAATCATTCAGCGGGAGAAGGGCGAAAACTCCCACTGAATGAAGTTTCGTTTTATCGCAATGTAATGAAATGGAGGATTTAAAATGGAAAGAAAGCAAAAAGATTGGGAGCATTTAGTTGATTCGATTGGAAACTTCCTTGCTCCGAGTATGGCAAAAGACCATCCTAACTTGCCTGTTGTAAAGGCAGAGGGCTGTTATTACTATGGGACAGACGGCAAAAAATACTTAGATTTCACTTCAGGGATCGCTGTTGAAAATGTTGGACACCGTCACCCCAAAGTCGTGCAGGCTATCAAAGACAGCGCGGATCATTTGATTCATGGACCATCCGGCGTGATTATCTATGAATCTATTTTAAAATTGGCAGAAGAGCTTCAGGAAATACTTCCGCCCAAGCTGGATAATTTCTTTTTTGGAAATAGCGGAACAGAAGCAATTGAGGGAGCCCTAAAACTCGCAAAGCATGTATCTAATCGTCCTTATGTAATTTCTTTCACAAGCGGATTCCACGGACGGACCATCGGCTCACTCAGTGTTTCTACCTCTAAAAGTAAATATAGAAAACACCTTCAGCCTTCCTGGTTAACTTACCAGCTTCCATACGCACATTCGGAAGACTGTCCGGCCGGGGAAGATCCGGAGGTATTTTTTGCAGAAAAGCTTGAAAAAGAAGCAGCGAATTTATTCCGTCATCAGGTTGACCCGGAAGAAGTTGCCTGTATGATTGTAGAGCCTGTGTTAGGTGAAGGCGGCTATGTTATCCCGCCTAAATCATGGCTGAAGAAAATGCGGGAGATTTGTGACCGGCATGGGATTTTATTAATTTTTGATGAAGTACAGACCGGGTTTGGCAGGACAGGAAACTGGTTTGCAGCCCAAACCTTTGACGTGACACCAGATATCATGGCTGTTGCAAAAGGAATTGCAGCAGGGATGCCGCTTGGCGTAACAATTGCTTCCAAGGAATTAATGGACCAATGGCCAATGGGGTCCCACGCAACGACTTTCGGCGGAAATCCTATCGCCTGCGCAGCAGCACGGGCATCCATTGAAGTCATCAAGGAAGAAAAACTTCTTGAAAATGCACGTACTGTCGGGGATTACGCCCTTAACCAGCTGATACAGTTAAAAGATAAATTTTCGATTATTCATGATGTTCGCGGTGTTGGATTAATGATTGGAATTGCGCTAAAAGATGCAGAAACCGGTGAACCTGACGGAGAAGCCGTGATGAATGTATTAAACAGCTGTCTAGAGAAAGGTGTTCTCTTCTATTTATGCGGAAATGCCGGGGAAATTATCCGGATGATTCCTCCATTAACGGTAACAAAAGCACAAGTAGATGAAGGAATAAAAGTACTTGAAGAGGCATTGACTGCTGTTCAAAACGAAAAATAAGCTCACGTTTTTATAAGGAGGTAGACCATTGAACCATAATAGTGAACAAACAGAAGAGCATACCGTGTCCGAAAAACATTCCAAAAAAGATTTCCTGAAATTTTTGCTGCCCTCCTTATTTGGTATTTTTATATTTCTTTTTCCCATCGTCGATGGAGATACGTTTAATATACCGCTGGGCATTATAACTGAATTTCTTATTGAACAGCTGGAGAACTTCCTGCCTGGTATCATTACATTTACAATGGTTATTTCTACTGTTCTTACGCTCATTGCAATGCTGCTAAAGCCAGCATTTATCGTAAATTCAGAGTTTCTTTCATCCTTATTTAATGTATCTTTTTTCTGGATGGTTGTCCGAGTGCTCGGAACTATTTTCGCTGTGATGACATTCTTCGGAGCCGGGATTACATTTATCCATTCCGAAATTACCGGGCAAGTGATGTTCGGATTATTGACAACCTTGATTGTCTGGTTTTTTGTAGCCTCCTATCTCTTGCCTTATCTCATTAATTTTGGGGCGATGGAATTTGTGGGGACATTACTTCAGAAAGTCATTAAACCATTATTTACACTGCCGGGCCGTTCTGCCATTGATTTATTGGCGTCATGGGTCGGAAATGTCAATGTTGGAGTTGTTCTTACAAGAGAGCAATATCAGGATGGATTTTATACAGGACGTGAAGCAGCAGCAATTACAACCTGCTTCTCAACCGTCTCTCTGCCATTCTGTCTCGTCATCGCGAATATGCTGAATGTTGGACATATGTTTCCTGTCTTTTATTTAACGATTGTCATTGCAGGAGTCGTAAGTGCCATCATTATTCCGAGAATTCCGCCTGTTTCCAGAATTCCGGATACGTATTATAAAGAAAGTCATTTCCAAGAAGAAATTCCAGCAAACACTTCCCCGCTTAAATGGGGAGTTGATCAGGCTGTCAGAAGAGCAAAAAAAGCAGGCACGTTAACAGATCAATTAAAGCAGGGCTCTGAAATATTTCTGGGAATTATTTTCGTTTTATTGCCGCAAGTCATGGCGATTGGAACCATAGCTCTTATTATTGCTGAATTCACACCTGTTTTCCATTGGATTTCCCAGCCGATGATTCCGCTTTTACATCTATTGCAGATTCCTGAAGCGGCAGCTGCTGCACCAGCATCCATTATTGGCTTTATTGATATGTTTTTACCAGCTGTGCTGGCCTCTGGAATTGAAGCCGAGATAACACGATTTGTGATTGGTGCTTTATCGTTAGTTCAAATCATTTATTTAACAGAGATGGGCACCCTGTTGCTGATTTCAAAAATACCGGTTAAATTATGGCACTTACTCGTTATTTTTATTGAACGTACCCTTATTTCATTACCGATTATTGCTTTAATCGCACATATGATTTATTAATTTTTAGTGAACAACTGGCAGGTGGATAGATTTTGTTATATGTTGAAAAACTTTACGAACAATTAGGCAGGGAAAAAGTAACGCAGCAGGAATCCGAATTAAAAAAGCACAGCAAGGATGAATCGATTCATGAAGCAGTGACCCCGGATGTGGTATGTTTTCCGGAATCAAAGAAAGATATACAAATGATCCTTCGTATCGCTTCCAAATATCAGATAGCTGTGACCGCCTATGGGGCAGGCTCCGGTTTGGAAGGACAGGCTATTCCTGTACAAAAAGGAATCAGTCTCGATTTTCGAAACATGAATCAGATTTTGGACTTTTCTCCAGAGGATATGCGTATTACCGTACAGCCGGGATTGATGAAAAGTGAATTGAATCAGTTTGTCCGTCAGCAAGGATTATTTTTTGCAGGAGGTCCTGATTACGATGCAACCATCGGCGGCATGGCAGCTACAAATGCGAGCGGAACCAGAGCTGTACGATACGGGGTAATGAGAGATCAATTACTGGATTTAGAGGTGGTACTGGCTGATGGAATGACCTTTCATACCGGAACAAAAGCAAAAAAATCCTCTTCCGGGTATCATTTAACCAGCCTTTTTGCCGGCTCAGAAGGCACATTGGGGATTATTACAGAAATCACCTTAAAACTCTATGGCATCCCGGAATATTCAACCGTAGCAAGATGTACCTTTGAAACACCGGAGCTATGTGCGATTGCAGCGCAAACCATACAATTAAAAGGCATCCCGGTTATGCGGATGGAATTGATTGATTCTGTCAGCATCGGTATCATCAATGAGCAATGCGGACTTGATTTCCCTGTAAACCATTCTTTATTTTTAGAGTTTGCCGGGCCAAAAAATACGGTTGCGGAAGAGGTAAAGCTCGCTTCCGAAATCATGCATGAGCTTGGCTGCGAGGACTGGGCAGCAGCAAGTGATCCGATCGAGAAAGAGAAGCTTTGGGAAGCGCGGGTAAAATTAGCTGTTTCCTTTCAACATTTAAAAGAATTAAAGGAAATTGGCGGAGATGTATGTGTTCCTATTTCTCAGCTCCCAAAGCTTGTTTCTTTCACCCGTCACAGCATGGATACAAGCGGATTAAAAGGAGCAATCTGGGGGCATATTGGAGATGGTAATTTCCATACCAGCATTATGTTTAATCCAAATGCAGATGGAGAACAAGCATTGGCAGAGCAAACCAATGATGCCATTGTCAAGCTGGCCATTGAATCAGGCGGAACCTGTACTGGTGAACATGGAGTTGGTCTTGGCAAGAAGAAATTTCAGGAAGCGGAGCACGGCACCGCTTTAGAAATGATGCGGCGCACGAAGCAGCTTTATGACTCTAAAGGGATTTTAAATCCAGGGAAGATTTTTTCTTAAACATAAACCTTTTCCCCGTAAATGACTAAAATAAGGCAGTTATTCTTTTGAACCCTTTTAGAGAATAGCTGCTTTTATTCGTGATAACCGTGCTGATTCCTATAAGTTTTTAGTGTTCAAATAACGATATTACGTTTCTGTATAATGCATTTTTATCATCTAAAACCTCATAAGGAACGCCTTCATTGTCAATCACATAGCCTTTTCCTACTGTATAGGATAAACTGTCCCCATTTCTTAATTCTACCTCTATCAGATACTCGTTTTCTTTGTCATCTTTCACCCTATCTACACTATTTATCTGATAAATCCTGTAATCGCTATTAATATATTTGCTTATTTGCTCAGACCCTTCCATCACAAATCTTCTCTCATCCTCTGGAGGGATATAATCCGATAGATTATTAAAATCTTCTGGTATTTTACCAGTCATTTCAATCTCTATTTTTTCAATGTCATTTACGGTAGTTCCCGCGTTATCCTCAACCACCTTATCGAAGGTAGTCGGTAAAGAAAAAGATAAATTAAATATCCACATAATGACTGTTACAACGATTGCCAGTAATAAGATAATGTCAAATAACTTATTTAACCTGGACTTTGGTTCGCGCAAGTTATACCTCCTTTGTTTTCAAATTTTAAATAAATTCATTTATACGAAACGCTAACTTCATACCCTTGTTACTCTATGTATACCCGAATTTTCAACACAATAAAAACCCCCTGCCTACAATGAATTTATCATCGTAAACAGAGGGTTCTGCATGTAAACTGATTTATTATTTATCAGCCAAGTTATAGAAAGAAGTCAATCCGCCATACTCGCCCATGCCAGCTAGTTCATCTTCAATGCGAAGTAACTGGTTGTATTTTGCTACGCGGTCTGTACGGGATGGAGCTCCGGTTTTGATTTGACCGGCATTTGTTGCAACTGCGATATCAGCGATGGTTGTATCTTCTGTTTCACCAGAGCGGTGAGAGATAACAGCTGTGTAGCCAGCGCGTTTCGCCATTTCGATTGCTTCAAATGTTTCCGTAAGTGTACCGATTTGGTTCACTTTAACAAGGATTGAGTTGCCGATGCCTTGCTCGATACCTCTGGAAAGTTTAGCAGTGTTTGTAACAAATAGGTCGTCACCTACAAGCTGTACTTTATCACCAAGACGGTCTGTTAATACTTTGAAGCCGTCCCAGTCGTTTTCATCTAAACCATCTTCAATTGAGATGATTGGGTATTTTGAAATCATTTCTTCATACCAGTCAACCATTTCTTCCGAAGTACGTACCACGCCTTCTCCTTTAAGGTTGTATTTACCATCGTTGTAGATTTCAGAAGCAGCTACGTCCATTGCAAGTTTCACTTCTTCGCCTGGTTTGTAGCCGGCAGCTTCAATTGCTTCTACAATGGTTTGAAGTGCTTCTTCGTTGGAACCAAGGTTTGGAGCAAATCCGCCTTCGTCCCCAACAGCTGTATTGTAGCCTTTAGATCCTAATACTTTTTTCAATGCGTGGAAGATTTCAGCACCAGTGCGCAATGCTTCTTTGAAAGAATCAGCGCCTACAGGCATAATCATGAATTCTTGGATATCCACGTTGTTATCCGCATGCTCTCCACCGTTTAAGATGTTCATCATTGGTGTTGGAAGCGTTTTGGCATTGAATCCGCCAAGATAGTTGTATAAAGGCACTTCCAGGTGATTCGCTGCTGCACGAGCTGCTGCCATCGATACGCCCAGGATAGCATTTGCACCTAATTTCCCTTTATTTTCTGTACCATCTAAATCGATCATTAATGCATCAATGATGTTTTGACGTGTTGCATCTAAACCGATTAATTCAGGAGCGATGATTTCATTAACGTTTTCAACCGCTTTTTCAACGCCTTTTCCTAAATAACGATCTTTATCGCCATCGCGAAGTTCTACCGCTTCATATTCCCCTGTAGAAGCACCGCTTGGTACGATTGCAGAGCCAAAAGCTCCAGATTCTGTGAAAATTTCTACCTCAATAGTCGGGTTACCTCTTGAGTCTAATACTTCTCTTGCGTATACGTCAGTAATATATGGCATTATTTTCTCTCCTTTAATAACATTTATTTTTATTTTTTAATTAAGGATGAACCAGTCATTTCTTCCGGTTTCTCTACATCAAGTAAATCTAATAAGGTTGGTGCTAAATCGGCAAGAATACCGCCATCCCGCAATGTTACGTCATCTTTTGTCACGATAACAGGAACCGGGTTGGTTGTGTGAGCAGTCATCGGTTGATCTTCCAAGGTGATAACCTCATCAGAGTTCCCGTGGTCAGCGGTAATAATCGCATGTCCGCCTAACTCTGTAATTTTATCAACGATTTTACCCAGACATTCGTCTACTGCTTCAATCGCATCGATGGTTGGCTGCAGCATTCCGGAATGTCCAACCATATCCGGGTTTGCAAAGTTTAAAAGAATGGCGTTTTGGGTTCCAGCATCCAGTTCTTTTAATAAAGCATCTGTTACTTCATAAGCGCTCATTTCTGGCTGCAAATCATAGGTTGCTACTTTGGGCGAATCAATCAGAATACGTTTTTCGCCTTCAAATTCTTTTTCACGTCCGCCGCTCATAAAGAAGGTAACATGCGGATATTTTTCTGTTTCGGCAATACGTAATTGGTTAAGCTTATTCTGTTCCAGAACCTCCCCAACGGTATTGTCGAGATTAACTGGTTTATATGCAACATGGCCATCTACCGTTTCACTGAAGTTGGTCATCATGACGAATTCAAGATTTTTCGGAGCGCTCTCGCCGCGGTCGAAATCTCGGAAATCCTCATTCGCAAACGTTCTGGAAACTTGAATTGCACGGTCAGGACGGAAATTGTAAAAGACAATCGCGTCTTCGTCCTGAATTGTTGCCACAGGCTTGTCATTTTCATCTGTAATCACAGACGGAATAACAAATTCATCATAGATTTCGTTCTTGTAGCTGTCTTCAACCACTTCTGCAGCACTATGATAAGAAGGTCCTTCGCCATAAACCATAGCATCATATGCTTTTTTCACACGATCCCAGCGCTTATCACGGTCCATGGAATAATAACGACCGGATACCGTTGCAATTTTACCTACGCCAAGCTCTTTCATTTTATCCTCTGTCTGCTGCAGATATTCACCGGCAGTTTGCGGACCAACATCACGTCCGTCTAAAAATGCATGTACATATACTTCTTCTAAATCATACTGTTTTGCCATTTTTAATAACGCAAACAGGTGGTTGATGTGGCTGTGTACACCGCCATCAGATAACAGACCGAAAAGATGCAATGCTTTGCCCTTTTCTTTCGCATGTTTTACAGCATTCACAAGCTCTTCTACCTCGAAAAAGTCGCCTTCTTCAATCGACAGATTCACACGTGTCAAGCTTTGATAAACAATGCGGCCTGCTCCAATATTTAAGTGACCCACTTCAGAATTACCCATTTGCCCCTCTGGCAGGCCAACAGCATTTCCAGACGCTGTCAACTGGTTATGGGCATAAGCATTCCAATAGCGATCAAAATTCGGTGTGTTTGCTTGCTTGACTGCATTTCCTTTTTCTTCATCGCGGATCGCAAAGCCATCCAGAATAATTAATGCAGCTAATTTATCTTGACTCATTTTGTACCTGCCTCCACTAATTGAACAAATGATTCAGGTTCTAAGCTTGCGCCGCCGACTAGTGCGCCGTCAATATCTGATTGAGAAAGCAACTCATCAATGTTCGCCGGCTTAACGCTTCCGCCGTATTGAATAACAACTTGATCAGCAATGTCTCCGGAAGTAACTTCTGCAATTACCTTACGTGTTTTTGCACAAACTTCATTGGCATCTTCACTGGAAGCTGTTTTCCCTGTTCCGATTGCCCAAATTGGTTCATAAGCAATAATCGTCTGTGTTACCTGTTCATCCGATAATCCTGCTAATGCTTTTTTCACCTGGCCGCCGACAACATTCATTGTTTCGTTTGCTTCGCGCTGTTCTAACGTTTCACCTACACAAACAATTGGAGTTAAGCCATGTGCAAAGGCAGCTTTTGTTTTTTGGTTAACAGATTCGTCTGTTTCTGCATAATACTCACGACGCTCGGAGTGTCCAATAACGACATGCGTTACACCGATATCTGTTAACATAACTGGGCTCACTTCCCCAGTAAAAGCACCTGATTCTTCAAAGTGCATGTTTTGAGCAGCAACTTTTACATTGGACCCTTTTGCTTTTTCAACAAGAGCAGGTAAATGTACGAAAGGTGCACAAACAATTGCTTCTGTATTCCCGCCTGGAGCTTTTGGAATCACAGCATCCATAAAATCAGTTGCTTCTGCTAATGTTTTATTCATTTTCCAGTTTCCCGCAATAACTACTTTCCGCATGCGCTCACCTCATCCATTCTAAATTTATTATTTATCGTTAAGTGCGTCTACTCCCGGCAGAACTTTTCCTTCCATAAATTCCAAGGAAGCTCCTCCGCCTGTAGATACATGATTCATTTCACTTGCCAGACCGAATTTTTCTACTGCTGCTGCAGAGTCTCCTCCGCCGATAACAGAGAATCCTTCTGTTTCTGCTACTGCATCAGCAACAGCTTTTGTACCGCCGGCAAATGCATTTAATTCAAATACACCCATTGGTCCATTCCAAATAACCAGTTTAGATTCTTTGATAATCGAAGCATATTCTTCGCGTGTTTGAATGCCGATATCCAACGCTTCCCAATCAGCAGGGATTTGATCAATACCTACATTTTTTGTATTTGCATCTTCTGAGAAATCATCAGCTACGACAACATCTGTCGGCAATACAAAGTTAACGCCTTTGTCTTTCGCTTTTTGCATGAATTCTTTTGCTAAATCCATTTTATCTTCTTCTAATAATGACTTCCCAATTTCATGGCCTAACGCTTTTACAAACGTATAAGCTAATCCGCCGCCAATAATCAAATTATCCACTTTATCAAGCAAGTTATCAATCACATTGATTTTATCTTTTACTTTTGCTCCGCCGATAATGGCTGTAAATGGCCGTGCCGGATCTTCCAATGCTTGTCCAAGAACTTCAATTTCTTTTTCCATTAATAGTCCTGCCGCGGCTGGAAGCTTTGTAGCAATACCTGTTGTGGAAGCATGTGCACGATGTGCCGCTCCGAATGCATCATTGACATATACGTCTGCCATTTTAGCGAAGGCATCAACAAGCTCTGGATCGTTCTTCTCTTCACCAGCTTCAAAACGAACATTTTCAATTAATAACACATCGCCATTGTTCAATTGGTCAATGGCTTTATTCACTTCTTCTCCGTAGACTTCATCCGTTTTAAGAACCTCTTTGTTTAAGAGTTCACTTAAACGTTTTGCTACCGGGTCTAAACGAAGTTCATCCACAGCAGTTCCTTTTGGACGCCCTAAATGGCTCGCTAAAATAAGTTTTGCTCCTTTATCCGTCAGCTCACGGATCGTTGGCAATGCAGCACGAATACGCGTATCGTCCGTAATTTCATCGTCTTTTAAAGGCACGTTAAAATCGACACGGCAAAATACGCGTTTCCCTTCTACTTGTAAATCAGCAATGGTTTTCTTGTTCAACGGAATCCCTCCTAGTTTGGTATATGCAACTCTTGTTATTATACCATTTTATCTTGCATTCCTGCTAATTCTACAAAAATGAATGTTCTAAAATGAAAATAGAGGAGGAATTGCTCCCTCCTCTATTTCATACCGTTCGGAGAGGCTTGCCTTACAACGAACGTCAATTATTATTTTACAGTCCTTTTTCAGCCATGAATACAGCTAAGTCTACACAACGGCTGGAGTAACCCATTTCGTTATCATACCAAGAAACAACTTTAACCAGGTTGCCTTCCATTACGATTGTAGATAGAGAATCGAAAATAGAAGAGTGGTTGTTTCCTACGATATCAGAAGAAACGATTGGATCTTCTGTATACTCAAGAATTCCTTTAAGCGGTCCTTGAGCAGCTTCTTTCATTGCATTGTTTACATCTTCAACAGTTACTTCTTTATCAAGCTCTGCAACTAAGTCAGTTAATGAACCATCTGGAGTTGGAACGCGTACTGCGTTACCATTTAATTTACCATTAAGTTCCGGTAATACTAAACCTACTGCTTTTGCAGCTCCAGTTGAAGTAGGGATGATGTTTTGAGCAGCTGCACGCGCACGACGATAGTCTTTATGCGGTAAATCAAGGATTTGCTGGTCATTTGTATAAGAGTGGATAGTAGTCATTAATCCACGTTTGATGCCAAAGTTATCATTTAATACTTTAGCGAATGGCGCTAAGCAGTTTGTTGTACAAGATGCGTTAGATACAACATGGTGCTGAGCTGGATCATATTTATCATCGTTAACACCCATAACGATTGTTAAGTCTTCACCTTTAGCTGGTGCAGAGATGATAACTTTTTTCGCTCCTGCTTTAATATGCTTTTCAGCAGCTTCTTTTTCTGTGAAGATACCAGTAGATTCGATAACGATTTCTACGCCAAGGTCTCCCCATCCAAGGTTTTCTGGATCACGTTCAGAAAGTACGTTGATTTCTTTTCCGTCAACAACAAGATTAGAACCATTTACACTGATTTCTTCTTCTAGTTTGCCGTGAACAGAATCATATTTCAATAAGTGTGCAAGCATGTTAGCATCTGTTAAGTCATTGATTGCCACGATTTCCACTTGGTCATTTTTTAAAGATTGACGAAATACGTTACGTCCAATTCTTCCAAAGCCGTTAATACCAACTTTTACAGTCATATTAAATTCCTCCTAAGAATTTCTTGTTTTTTTATTTATATAAAGAGGTTATCCTCTTAATATCTTTTCTGCAGCACCTTGATCGGTTATCAGCAAATTGCTCTTCCCTTGTTTAAAGTAAGAATGAATGGCATGTCCCTTTGATGAGCCTCCGGCAACCGTAATGATATGCTTGGATTCATCCATATCCTCCAGCTGCAGTCCCACTGTTTTTACTTTGTAAACGACGCGTCCATCTGCGTCAAAGTAATAACCAAACGCTTCTGAAACAGCATTTTCTGACTCCAATACATCAATTACTTTTTCGGAAGACCTTCTTCGTTCTGCCATGCGCAGCGCATCACCAACACCGTGTAAAACAATGTCAGCATTTTTTATGACAGCTAACGCATCAATCACATGTGGTTCCTGAATAATTAATTCATATGTGGAATCACTGATTGGATCTGGTACATAAAGCATTCTATACTGGCCATTTGACCTTCTTGCCATCTCTGAAACAATACGTGATGCTTGATTCTCCACCTTTTCGCCAATGCCGCCTCTTGCTGGAACAAATAATACATCCGTTCCCTCTGGCAATGGTTTCATTGCATCAGCTACTGCCGCTATGGTGCTTCCGCCTGTCACGGCAACGGTATTGTTTTTCTGCAGAGTAGATTGCAAATGCGTCACACATGCTTTTCCCATCTCTGCCTTGATTTGAGGGTTATGATCACTATCACCAGGCACTACAATCACATTATCAATAGACAAGGTGCGTTTTAACTGATCCTCCAGATTTTCTAACCGGGACATATCTCCAATCAAAGCAGCTAACTGATCTAGAACTACTTTTCCCTCATTGGTAATAAACATACCTTTGGAGGTCACTTCGACTAAACCTTGTTCATGCAGAAAATCAATCTCTCCGCGAACATGCCGCTCTGTTAAATTTGTACTTTCTGCTAATGCCCGTCTTCCAATCGGCTGATGTAAATGCACATGCTGTAATAACGTGTACCTTTCCTGCATCAAACTTACCAATTCAGGTACGATTTTTCTCTGTAGGGCCATGATGGATTCCATATTAACCATTCTCCTCCATACGGGATTGAAAACGTCCCATGTGGTTGTTTTATGTCCCGATTCATTTGTATTATAACATACCTCTTATCAAAAGCAAAGAAAAACTCTTGAAAATAACGCTGTTTCGCACCCCTTTTGTCTAAAAACAAGGAACCTGTCCTGCCGCCAGTTAAATGCGAAAAAGCATAGGAGTGTTTTCGTTATACTTTTGTGATGAAGAGCAATTATGTCCCGGGGTGTGGTTACCTCCTTACCAAAACATCTGCTAAATCTTATAGCATAAAAAGGCATACAGTTTACTATTCCCATTGCATATGAACTTAAACACAGAATCGAATGTTTACAAAATTTTAATGTTTATATGCGCTGAAACATTTCTTCCGGGTCAATAATGTCCCGAAATACATGATAAGCGTTTAACCATACACATTCTGTTCTTCCATCCAGACAGGGGTACTTCTATATAACTCAACATTCGCACCTAAGAATAAGCATATATATCTTGCTATTCCAGGATGAGCATGTTCTCCATTACCATGCTTGCTTTTTGGTTAAATATCCGTCCATTTGGGAATTAGTGATGATGCATAGCTCCGCTCCGGCCAACCACTCTCGCTTTCCGACGCAGCGGCGCTCTACACTTCACCTTCTATATCTTTATCAAGGGTGTTAGCGAAGGAACAATCAACTCCTGTTTCTATGGAAATAAAGTTACTTTTTAATGTGTGAAAGTTGAGTATATAATAAAAAGGCATTCTCTAAAGCACTTACATTTGCTTTAGAGAATGCCTTTTCCTTTATTCAGCTAACAGTCTGCTGATATTTTCTATGCTGATATCATTTCCATATAATTCATTATTCTTATAAACGATGACAGGAATCATTAATTGATACGTTTCCAGTAAATCATCTGATTGATAAATATCTATTTCCTCGACAGGAATAGGAGCTGTGTTCAGTAAATCTAATAACCCCTTCGCTTCTTCACATAGCGGACAATTCGTTTTTGTATAAAATTTAATCATTATTTCTGCTCGTTCTCCTTTTGCGCTTGGAGGAAGAGGGAATACCCAGCTCTTCCCGGTATTTCATCACCGTTCTTCTTGCTACATGCACCTGATACAGCTCTTCCAGTTTCCTGCGGATTTTTTCATCAGAAAGCGGGCGGGTCTGGTCTTCCTCCGCAATTATTTGCTGTACATATTGCTTCGCAACCACACGGGCGACTCCTCCCCCTTTCCGGGATTCACGCTGCAATAAATATTTGACTCGGAGGATACCAAAACTTGTCTGCAGATATTTATTGCTGATGGTCCGGCTGATCGTTGAAACATGCAGATCCAATACATCCGCTATCTCCTGAAGGGTTAACGGTTTTAATGCCGTTATCCCTTCTTCAAAAAAGGATAATTGTTTATTGACAATAATATGCAAAACCTGCTCCAAGGTCTTCCCACGGTATTGGATCGCCTGCTCCAGCATCTCTATCTCCTTCTTCTTCTCCTTCAAAAAGTCTGCTCCCTCTTTCGGCATATCAGCCTGCAGGATATCATCCCGAAGCTGAATAGTAGGGCTTGACCAATTGAAAAAGGACAGCTGCCACTCTCCCTTTTCCTTCAACACTGCCGCTTCCGGAATAATATATTCTGTCTCTTCTTCCTCCAATAATTTACCCGGATTCGGATGACAAAGTTTCATATTCGAAATTAATCTGCCAGCTTCCTCTTCTGTAATCCCGTAGGCTTCAGCTAAAGCCTGGGCATCCTCCTCGGCTATCAGGACCAAATCATTTTCAAAAAGCTCCTCTAAAAAGGGATAATCACAATCCATTTCTTTTAATTGCAGCTGGATACACTCCTGTAAGCTCCGGGCTCCAATTCCCGGCGGCTCAAGGGATTGTAAATAGGATAGAGCCTGTTCTATTTCTTCCATGGATAACTGACAGCCGGAAGCCCACTCTTCCATAGTAATATCCAGATAGCCATTTTCATTTAAGGAATCAATTCCAAAAAGAACCGCCTTTTTTAAATTTTCCTCCGAAATAGAAAGCATGTACACATTCTCTTTTAATTGCTCGTACATATTTTTTTTCGAAGCATTCATATTTTCAAATGCGTTTGTCTCTCCATGAAATTGACTGAGCACCTGCTGATCAATGGGACGGATATCCTCAATCAAAGGATTCTCTTCAGCAATTCTTTGTACATGATCATATAATTCAATACCAGAGAGCTGCAGGATTTCAATGGATTGATGAAGCGATTGATTCATTTTCCAAGCTAATGCTTGCTTTAACACCAGACTCTGCTGCATGCTTTAACCTCCATGCATTTCAGTAGGAAATCATTTTTTTCGTATTGCTGCCGTTCCCTGTATTACCCTATACAGATATTATACTTTCTTCACCTGGTTTTCCATAGTTCCAATTCCTTCTACTTCTAACTTCACCCGGTCTCCTTCCTGAAGCAGGCCGGATGGCTCCATTGCTAAACCGACACCATGCGGCGTTCCGGTTAAAATAATATCTCCCGGCTCCAGCGTCATGATTTCAGAAATAAAATTTATAAGGAAAGGGATATCAAAAATAAGATGCGCTGTATTAGAAGACTGGCGCACCTCCCCATTTACATAGGAGCGGATAGCTAATTCATGCGGATTATCCACTTCCTCCTTTGTCACAACCCATGGCCC
Source organism: Oceanobacillus oncorhynchi (assembly GCF_000821065.1). Taxonomy (GTDB): domain Bacteria; phylum Bacillota; class Bacilli; order Bacillales; family Amphibacillaceae; genus Oceanobacillus; species Oceanobacillus oncorhynchi. The sequence continues at coordinate 1,212,532 of NZ_CDGG01000001.1, read as the reverse complement.
TACCGGCGTGGTATGATCCAGTGATTTCCCCTGCAGCCATTGCGGCGTCCGTTTTTGCAAATCACGTGCGGAGGTATCATTGGCAAGGGTATAGCCGGCAATATAATCAAAAGCATCTTCTTTTTTCACTTTAGAAGCTGTTTTTCCAATGACAATGGTTAATTCTGCTTCATAATCTAATTTTTCAGTTATTGAAGGATAATAAATATCATCCTCCGGCCCAATAATAGCATTATCAAATTTCGCAAATAAAACAGGAAAATCAGGTATATCTGATTTCATTTCATGAACATGCTCTTGATAGTTTTTTCCAACGCAAATAACCTTTCTCGCTTCTCCGAGCGGCATTCCCAATTGCACATCCTGAAGGGAAAGGTTTTCATATCTGCCCGTTTCTGGAAGTATTTTCTGCAACGCTTCTATGTATTCGGATGCATGTGCATAAAATTCACTAGGATTCGCAGGAAGTGATTTTCCTCCAAATTGCTGCGACAGGCTTTCCACATCTGCAATGGATTCCGCATCTGTTAAAACACCAACACGATAATTTTCATCTTTGTTTTTCCGATAAGCTACTAGTTTCATGTCTATTCCTCCCTTTCCCTCATTATAGTAGAGTTAGAGTTGGAAAGGAATAAATATGTCATAATTTATTCAACCTCTCCTTTGGCTGGTCATGCTATACTAGGTGTCGGGAGACAATAATAGAGAGGGGTATACATAATAATGAAGAAAAAAATATTTTTTATCCTCATCGTTCTGATGGCTGCTTTAGCTGCTTGCTCAAATAATGAAGCGGATACAGCAGAGGAAGATGACACGGATTCCATGGAACTGCCTGTTCTGGAAGTAGATTTCGATGTGCCGGAGCATGTTGAAGTCGGAGAAACCATTGATTTAACAGCTCATGTCACCTTTGACGACGAGCCTGTAGAAGATGCTCGTGAAGTGTTATTTGAGGTATGGACACAGGGGCATGCGGATGACAGTGTGGAAATCGAAGGCGTTCATCAAGAGGACGGCACCTATACAGCCAGCTTTACCTTTGAAGAAGAAGCAGTTTATGAAATGTATGCTCATACTACCGCAAGGGAGCTGCATGTCATGCCATTGAAAACGGTTATTGCCGGTGATGCAGAGCCATCGGAAGAAGAAGCCCATGATGAGATGGATCATGAGCACCATGAACACGGTCATGATGCAGACGAACATAATCAGGAAGAGGAATAATTTAGCATCATTTTTCAAGCCATTCCTGGCCCGCACGCATTCCTTTTTGATTTAAAATTCGTTATAATATGAATATAGAAAAGAACGATTTGGCGGGGGGGGGATATGCTTTGATTCAGGTTTATACAGACGGCGCTACAAACGTGAATACAGAAAAAAGCGGGGCCGGCATTTATATAAAGGCTGGGGAAAAGAAGCTGGAATATACTGTCCCCTTACCTTATATGTCCAATCATGAAGCCGAGTTTCACGCTATCATAGAAGCATTAAAAATTTGTAAGATGAACTTCCCTGAAGAAATCTTATCTTTTCGAACTGACTCTAAAGTAGCCGCAGACGTGATTGATAAAGGACGAACCAAAAACAAACAATTTCTTCCTTTGCTTGAAATCATCCAGGCTGAAGCAGCAGACTTTCCATTCTTATTTATTAAATGGATACCGGAAAAAGAAAATAGCAGAGCAGACCAATTGGCAAGAAAAGCAATCCATCAGCAATCATCGTAACGTGCTGGATGACGAGGGGGAATGTCATATGAGAGAAATACCATTAAAGGAACAAAGTATTGTACTAATTGGATTTATGGGTGTTGGAAAAACAACCATTGGTCAAGCTGTTGCCAAAAAACTGTATCGTGATTTTATTGATATCGATGAAGAAATTGAGCGCAGATTCGGAATGCCTCCGAAAGAGATTTTTGCGAAATATGGAGAAGCCGTCTTCCGTCAGCATGAAAAAGAAATTATTTCTGAAATATGCCATAAGAAATTAAAGGTTATCTCTTTAGGCGGCGGCGCTTTTCTTCAAAAAGAAGTACAGGATGTCTGTCTCGCAACCACTACAATATTCTTTCTCGACCTGTCTTGGGACAGCTGGAAGGATCGAATCAGCCTGCTGATTGACAGCCGCCCCGTTCTACAGGGGAAGAATATGGAGGAAATCAAACAGCTTTTTGATGATAGGCAGCCAATTTATGGACAGCATCACTCCCGTGTAGTGACAGATAATCAAGAAATTGAAGAAATTGCAGATTATATTGCCGATTCCTTAAAATTAGCATGGGAGCTTTACGCTTAAAAACAAGAAATTGCACGTAAAAAACAGGCTAAGGTCACCCTAGCCTGTTTTTTTCGATTTCATGATTTATTAATGTTTACGCTTTGCGCTCAAAGATATCATCTATGATGCCATATTCTTTAGACTGTTCTGCACTCATGAATTTATCACGCTCTGTATCACGTTCAATAACTTCTAAAGGCTGACCAGTATTTTCAGACATGATGCGGTTCATACGTTTTTTAATCTCGATAATTCGATTTGCATGAATCTCAATATCTGTTGCCTGTCCCTGCGTACCGCCTAAAGGCTGGTGAATCATAATCTCACTGTTTGGCAATGCAAAACGTTTGCCTTTCTCTCCGGCATTAAGCAGGAAAGCACCCATAGAAGCTGCCATACCGATGCAGATGGTAGATACATCTGACTTAATAAAGTTCATGGTATCAAAAATAGCCATACCAGCTGTGATAGAACCACCAGGAGAATTAATATATAAAGAGATATCTTTTCCTGGATCTTCTGCTTCTAAGAATAAAAGCTGTGCTACAATAGAGTTGGCTACATTGTCATCAATGCCGCTGCCAAGTAAAATAATCCGGTCTTTTAATAAGCGGGAGTAAATATCATATGCGCGTTCACCACGATTTGTTTGTTCAATAACTGTAGGTACTAAATTCATTTAAAAATCCTCCTTAAGTTGCCAACGTTAATGGCTGATGATTTTTTCTATACTTTATATGATAGCTCATTGGTCAATGAAGGTCAAACAAAAAGTTTCACCAAATTTCTACTTTAACCATCCTTCCCGATTTTATGTTTGTTAAACATGAACCATTTAAACTTATTGAAAGACGCATAAAATAATTTTTCATCTAAATTATATAAAAAGGACTTGTCTCAAAGGAACTTCCTATGTATAATTAAGATTGTGTTTTTAATTCAATGAGATGCGCCCATAGCTCAGCTGGATAGAGCACTGGTTTCCGGTACCAGGTTTGCCGGGGGTTCGAATCCCTCTGGGCGCGCTAGATAAATCCAATAATGACAAGGGTTAGAAAGTGATTCTACCCTTGTCTTTTTTTATGTAACAATGCTGTTTGCAAACGAATTGCAAACCTTCGTATTTCGAATTAATTTATTTCTCTATTTAAGTCTGTTCTATAAAATCATTTACTGTATCCTTTTATGTACCGTTATGCATGGTTTATCCCTGCAACGCCTGTCCACGTATTATTTTTTTAATTACCATTCAGACACAATGTCCACTATTGCTTTAAATGCTGGTTGTGCAATCCACCAACGCTTTCTATTCTTACGGACCTCATGTACCCTCATTCTTGGATCACGAAGAATTTCATCTTCCAAATATTTCACCGACATACAAGTGACCTCAGCTAATTTATTGATGTCTACAAGCACCAATTGCTGATGAATTTGCTTACTAACTTCTTGTTCAACGAAATCTCTTAAAGCTTTCTCATCTAATGAAATTTTTATCTCTCCAGTTGGAAACAAATTTTCACCTCCTATATACTTTATATTCTACTTAGAAAGAATTTTCCCTTCTATAATAAATGTTAGCAGAATTTAAATTATCAAACAAAACATAATAAAGAGTATCTTAAAGTATAGACTTATGATAGAATCTGGATCTATGTCAATAAATTGGACAATAGAAATGGTGAATTTTTTAATTTCCTACCGCGCTCCGCTTGCTCCCCTCTGTGTTAAAGGAAGGGGAAAGTACGCCCCTTCCTTTAACACAGAGGCTAATGATATTCTTCTATGAAGCTATCTTGCGCAGATACATTTTCTCATACGCTATTGGTGATATATATCCAATCGTTGAGTGAATTCGCTTGGAATTATAAAATGTCATGATGTAAGAAAAGATACTACGCTTTGCTTCTTCTCGGCTTTGATAATCTTCATGAAAGATTAATTCTTTCTTAATCACACTATGAAATGATTCGATACAAGCATTGTCATAACAGTTGCCTTTCCGGCTCATGCTTGTGATGATATGATGTTTTCTTATTAGTGCTTGATACTCCTTAGCTGCATATTGACTGCCTCTATCGGAATGATGAATCAAGCCTTCTTGCGGCGTTTGCTGATTAATAGCCCTTCTTAAAGCTGTGAGTGTTAATTCTTTGGTCATCCGATGACTCATTGCCCAGCCAATAATCCTTCTAGAAAATAAATCCATTACGGTCGCTAAATACAGCCATCCTTCTTTGGTCCAAATGTAAGTTATATCACTTACCCATACTTTTCCTGGTTTATCTGCCTGGAAATTTTGGTTTAGTAAATTCGGATAGACAGGGTGCGAATGCTTGGAATTCGTTGTCGCTTTATATTTCTTCACCGTTTTCGAATGCAAGCCATTTTCTTTCATAATACGAGACACTGTTTTTTGGGAAACAGGTGTCCCTTCACCACGTAAAACCTGCGTGATTTTAGGACTTCCATATCTTTTTTTCGACTCAATAAATACACGTTTTATTCGGGCCGTCAGTTTTTGTTTACGGTTGGCTCGATCGCTGACAGGACGATTTCTCCACTCATAATAGCCACTCTTGGAAACACCTCATACTTGGCACATCTTCTCGACACGAAATTCGTGGCGGTGTTTATGGATAAATGCATAGATTACCTCTACTTTTTGGCGAAGATGCCCATTGCCTTTTTTAAGATAGCTACCTCCTCTTCCAAATCACGGATTCGCTTATCTTTTTCATATTCCACTTGATCTTTGGGGCTGCGGTTTCCGCTACCTACAAAACTATCCTCTTGTTCTTCCTTGTACCTGGCTACCCATTTGTGCAGCGTCTGGGGTACTAAGTCTAATTCTCTTGCTACTTCGGTTGCTTTTCTTCCATCTTCCACTACCAATTTTACTGCATATACTTTAAATTCTTTATCATATCGTTTTACCATCCTGGACACTCCTAAAGATTATTATATTTAGTATAAAAATCCCCATTTGGTATGTCCAATTATTAGACTAACATCAAATCTGGTCTAGGTTGGGGCTAAAAATAATACGTGGGTGAACGTTAAATTATAACCAAATAAAGAGTAGAGAGAGGGTTCGTTCCCTCTCTCTTTTCATCCTAAAGTCCGCTGTGTATTTTCATCATCATACACACCTGCTCTAATCAAGTGCATACGTTTAAGTACGAATCGTTTCACACGTATTGTTTCAAGGTAATTTAGCGCCTTATATTCGCTTTCATAGAACTCATATGTAATACCTATTCTTAAGTCAGTGGCTTCAATAAATCTTTCCCCTTCTTCATCAATAAATGGAATAGTTAACTTATACCTTTCCATCACTCTCCCCTCCTTTTACACTACATATACGACAAAGAGGGACAAATATCCTTCTTTTAAACGGATTCTACCTGAACAACCCAATTGAAGGGCATCTCAATTTCACCCTCACTATTAGAACATTTAATATCCATATCCCATACGCTCATCGGCTTAATTATGCTACAGGTAATTTCTTTAAATTCGTTATCAAAATATTTTATTCTAACCTCTCTCCTTTGCTTATGTGCATCATATATCATACTACCGTTATACTCTAATTGATCTAAATCCAAAACTGGTTTTTGCATTATGCCCCGACGCTCCTTTTTATTTGGCCACAAGACAGGATATTTTCTAACTTAAAACTGCGAACCTGCTTTCTATAGTAGCAATACGCCAGCACCTTTTCTTCATCTATACCCACTACTCTAATAATGCGCTGGCTGACTTTTCCATCAGAATCAATATAATAAATCATGATTTTCTCTTTTTCGTATAACGACTTATTAAGCAATCCGACCATTTCAAGCCACCTCCAAAAATTGCCGTTTGACGAATATTTGTTCTGGTTATAATATTAGTATATCACAAAAACAGAACAAGTGTACTGTTATTCTTTGGAAATAGGAAGGGCGATTAAAGTGGAAGGATACAATATAACCAGAGTTACACCTGACCAGTTAGGATATAAAGACCGCGGAATTTTAAAATGGCAGGGAATGATGTTATCAGATCATACAGACGCAATGAAAAACATCGAAGATGAATTTGAGATTATTGAAGGCAAGGAAGAAATGTCGGAAATGGAAATATCACAAATGCTGCACAGGGCATTTATAAATGATGTACCTATTGCTATTCAGGCCAACGCTATGCGAAACGGAAGTTATTATAAGGATGTGCTATGTAAAATAGCCGGATACGGTAATGGCAGGATATTTTTGAATGTGATTGACGGGAGAAAGACTAGCTGTACGATTGAACAAATAAGAAACGTCGAAATGATGAATCCTTTGGATTGGTACGACAAAAGAAAATAAAAACTTATCAAATAAACGTTGCGCACAAGCAACTAGTGTGTTATAATTAAAGTATAGAAAGGAGGCGAACAAGTGGATTACTTAGAGAAAATAATAGCCTCAATCATAGCAAGTCTAACGGTTTATAATCTTTGGTTGACAGCCCAGAAGAAACGGTTAGAACTTAAAAGATTGAGGCAAGAAGAAAGAAGAAAAAGGCGCGGAGGTTAACCCTCCCCCTTCCCTTCTTAATTCTAAGTATACCACATTAATATTATGTTTTTAACATTTATGATAATCATATTGAGTGTTGCTGGAGCATTAGCTGTTTACAATTTTTATTTAAACAACAAAATTAAAAAAATGCAAAAAGAATTGGAGAAGATGGATAATGAGTGATAAGCATAAAATTATAAAGAACATTGAGGAGTTGCTTGCTTCAGAAATTACTGCTTATAAAATCCAACAACGAACAGGGATTAATCGGAGTACCGTGGGCAGATTGAAAAACAAAGAAATAGAAATCAAAAAGCTATCTCTGGAGAATGCTTTGAAGTTGAATGATTTATGGGAAGAAATAAAGGAGGAAGAAAAATGAGTCTTAAATCAAGCATATATAAGTTTCTCCGTATCTGGAATGACGTTGACGCTGTGAAGAAAGGTAAAGTAGGTAAACGGATTGGAAGACGTGTGACGGGTCGGACTGCTGGTAAAGGGATTAGGAAGTTATTTAAATAAGCCCCTTTTTGGGGCTTATTTCTTGAATTAATTATTTTATATAATTTCTTAATACTCCTCTAAAAGTTTTTCATAAGCATCGATTTCTTCTTTTAATTTAGCGTTCTCAACTTGATAAAGTCTCATGTCTTCTTCTAGTTGTTCAAAAGGGGTAAATGGAGCTTGATACTTCTTAATACCACCGTGATTTTCAGAAGGATATAGATTATGATGTCTATCCAACCAAACAATATAAAATATATTGTCTATCATAAAACCATGAACACGACCTTTTGCTTGAGAAACAGAAAATTGGATACAAGCGTTATCTTCTTCTAGTTGTTCAAGCAAATTATCGTCAAGATCAAATTTTGCAGTAGTGTCTTTCCAATCGTGAGGATGAACCCTCAAACCCTTATTTCTTTGCTGTCTAAATTCTATGTAAGCCATATCTGATACTTGATATAAAATATCGAATAGGCTAATAAACCATCCACTTTCAGTAGCTCCGCAATTGAATAATTCATGTTTTCGATCAAAAAATTTCCAAGAAAAAACTACATTATCTTCATTAATTCCTTTGATTTTTTCATTTTGTGAGTATGAATATAATTTCCCTTTATTTGCTAGCTGATCAGGTTCTTTAGCTTTCGGTATATTAATGTTTCTTTTGGCTTTACCCATTTCTAATCGTCTTGTAACTCCTCTTGCATTTTTTTGTAGTAGTTCATAATTGTAACTTCATCAATTAATTTTCTTGATGGTTCGTATGGTTGTAGACCCGCTCTAGCTTCTTTCCATGGCAATTCTTCATGTGTAAGAGCTTCAAGTTGATCACCGGATAAATGTCCATAACTATCGTAGACTTCCTGTAATAATTCCACTAATTCTTCATCATTAATTTCTGGCGCACTCTGTTGTTGGATTGGATGCCAACGATTCTCTTTATATAATCCATACAAAACAGGATCAACAGGTCCATGCACCCAAGCCTGAAATTTATTTTTAAATATACTTTCATCAAAAAACACTTTACCCCATGAATACGAATAATAACAAAGCTTTTGTAATTTCTTATGTGTCATCGTTTTATCGCCTAATGACAAAAAGAAATTAGCTACTGTATTAATATCAGTACGATGCATATTTCTCCCCTCGCTTAAAAATATCATTTTTCTTATTTTCATAAACAAACACCGCCTTTTTATACATAGTTCTTTCCGTTTATAAATGAACTTATGCAACATACGGTAGATTGTTGAACAAATTAATCAATTATAGTTAAAATTGTCCCTCTTTATGTATATGATAGCATTTAAAAATACTAGATGGAACAAAAACGTAAAAAAAGTTGCTGATTTGTAACATAAATTCAATTGATAATTATTTTTTTAGTGCTAGATTTATATCTTCCATTATTGAGGGAAAATTTTATTTATATGCCCCTTTCCTCTCCTCTCAAACGATTATTACTATAGGAGGGGATTTTTAATGGAAAAAATAATTAAAGGGCATATCTGCGGATTTGGTACAGTGAGAGATATGGAACGAATAGAAAATGATTTCGATGAGGGTATAACAATTGTAGTGGCTGTACGCAAACATCGCAAGTATGAGAAAACGCCTAGCAAAGAAGAATGTGATCGGATTTGTGAGGATAGGTCTGGTGAAGTAGTTATTATTCAGCTCCCACAAGCGTGAAGGCTTATTTATATGAGTGGTTCCCTTTTACGCACGAATATTTTACGCAATTATGCATAAATTATATACTCAAATGAGAAAAAAATTTCGGTTTCACGAAATAATTAGCTGTTTTTTATTGACTAAGCTATATTTAAGCGTTATTATGAGTATAATAAATTAAAGAGCCATCGTTTGGCTGAAAAACCCCTAACAGAATGTTGGGGGTTTTTTTCTTTTTGAAATACATTTACAATAGGTAGTAAGGAGGTGAGAATTCAAATGAGTGAAAAATCCAAGCCTTATATACCTATTGATAATCAGATAAAAACATTAGAAAATAGAGGACTAATAATAAATAATAAGGAATTTGTAAAAAAGAAGCTACTCAGAACTACATACTATGATTTGATTAATGGTTACAAAAATATGTTTTTAGTTGGAGGAGATTCGGAAGAAGAAAAATACATACAAGATGTAACGTTTGAAGATATTTTAGATCTGTATAATTACGACAGACAATTGAGATACATGACATTGGAATTAATTCTAGATATTGAAGCAGTGTTCTATTCAAGCATCTCCCACAGTATTTCTCATTTTTACGGAGAAAAATCTGATGCATATTTGAATAAAAATAATTACAGAATTGGAGTAAAGCAAAAGCATAATAATAAATACGAAAGAGACAACCTACTTGATAGACTTAATAAAAAAATTAATCAACCAGAAGTTGAGCCGCTTATATACTACCGAAATAAGTATCGCAATATACCTCCTTGGATTTTGGTAAAAGATATGACATTTGGTGAACTTAAAATTTTTTATAAATTATCTATGCCAGGGGTTAAATCTAAGATTCTCAGTGATATAATATCTAAAGAAAATATAACAGAGCTTGATAAGAACTTTTTCACAAAAGCAATAGGTTTATTTAATAAATTTCGAAATTGGTGCGCACACGGGGGTAGAGTTTATACTTATAAAGCAGATATATCACTTCCGTATTATAGAGAATTTCATGAACGACTTAACATATCTAAAAAAGCTTATCAGAGAGGAAAAGGGCGTAATGATATATCTGCTTTACTAATAGCATCTCTATACTTCTTTCAATCGGACTATAGAGGTTTACTTGAGTTCAGAGTAAAATTAGAGGGTTACTTAAATGATTATAAAAAAGGTGGATACATGCAATATCAAACCCTTTTAGAGGAAATGGGCCTTCCAGATAATTATATTGAACTTCTTGACAAGGCAATGCATATTAGTTCGGTAGAAATACCTCAACAATAAATTTTTGTCAAAGCCCCTCACACCGTGAAGGGCTTATTTTATGCGAAAAGAAAGACGCCCGCAATTGACTATACGAGGTCTGACCATTGAGCCCCAATTGCCAAAGCAAATCCAAATATCCCACAGAGCATTCTATGTATGTAACTCTACAATCGTTAGGGCTTTTTACTCTTTTACCATTTTTAAACACCTTACTCAGACGTAATGTATAAACACTCTTTTCTGTAAGTATATTGTTCACAAAAAGTTCACTTACTAGAAGATTCTTTCTTCTCTATACTTACTAAGGTAAGAAGAAAGAAGGGATGATGGAATTGCCAACAACTAAGAAAGAAAGTTTACAATTTGGTTTAATAATGTGTTTTGGGATGGTATTGGTTATGACTATATATAATTTTTACCTTAATGGAACAATCGGGGAAATGACTTTAATAGAAGGGATAACTGATTTTTTAATCGGGTTTATTATTGCTTTTATACTTGATATGTTTATAGTAGGACCTAACGCTAAAAAGGTAGCATTGAATTTGACTGTAAATACGAATAAGAAAATTTACACAGTCCTAGCTATATCAATATGCATGGTTTTAGGAATGGCGTTTTTTATGTCTATTTATGGATTAGTATCAACTTATATTCATAATGGTTTTAATTCTAACTCGGTGGTTGCAGCAGATTATTTTGCAATTTTCGGTAAGAACTTGATTATAGCATTACCTCTACAGATTATTATTATGGGACCACTAGTGCGTTTTATATTTGTGAGATATGTTCAAAGAAGTAAAAGCGACATTATTGTATGAAATACAAAACATTCCTCACAAGGTATTAACCCCAAATGTTAGAGTACAAACTAACACTTGGGGTGTTTTTATTTCTTACTTAGTGTAATACCTTACATACTGCGTACTAGCAGTGATATACAAACCACTCTTAAGCTGATACATATATCCATTACCAACTTTAAATTTATCTCTAGCCACTGTAAAAACTTCTCCTTGATTAACAATAACAGCACGATCATCCCAATTGGCAGTGTTGTAAGTCCATAAGGACGGTGTGATAACCTCAACATATCCTTGCTTGCCGTCACCGCCACCTGATTTACGTTTTAAACCTAAAGCCTGTGCAATGCCATTAGCATGCCCTAATGCGATGCGGTCAAGGTAAGCATCAGACTTTAGTTTATTCGCATCTGCTGTGGTATCAATAAAGCCATTCTCTGTTAAAACTGCTGGCATACTCGACTGACGTAACACATGGAAATTAGCACGTTTTTTGCCACGGTTTCTAAAGTCAACTTGCTTCATAACTTCTGCATGCAGTTTATCACGATAGGTTATTGTGTTATTAGATACACTTCCATTATAAATATAATCTTCATAGCCCGTGCCACCTCCAGCATTAATATGAATAGATACAAAATAATCAGCACCCCAGCTGTTTGCATCATTCGTGCGTGCAGTCAGTGATACTGTTTTATCTGTTGTGCGGCTCATACGAATACTATGCCCTTCATAATCACGATTTAAAATATCTCGTGTCTTTAGGGCGATTTTTAAAGTAAGAACTTTTTCCTGCAATCCGTTTGCAGCTGCACCTGGGTCTGTTCCGCCGTGTCCTGGATCTAAATAAATTTTTGCCATAATAAAACTCCTCCTAAAATTTTTTTATATAGAATAAAGAGCAGCCGCAGCTACTCTTTATTTCCATCTTGCTTTATCATCTTTTGATGCCTTTAAAATACGGTCTGCTTCCTGTGCTTCTCCTGTATAGCTGTTGTTCTTCCAGTGATTCCAGATTTCACTTAAAATCATTGCAAAAATAGATAATCCAGTTACAATCTGGTCATTATCAAATGGAAGCAACTCATAACCTGCCATCATAAATCCGGAATTGACAGCCACAATTACAAACACAACTAACCGCACCCATTTGTTATTGATTTTCTGTAGTTTCTCTTTCATTTAAATCAGCCTCCCCATATTTGTGATACAGCTATACCGACAACTCCACCAACTACCGCTGTGATAACTGCTGTAATAATAGCGCCAGTAATCTTTCTTCTTATCCAATTTGTATCTTCTTGGATAGCAGACAGCGTTTTTTGCATGTTTTCTATCTGGCTGTCCTGCCGTATATCGTTGCGCTGTAAACCTTCCACATCTTTTTTTATAAGATGATAGTTACTTTTTAAATCACTCACATCTTGTTGTATTCTATCTTTCCAAGCATCCATGTCTCCCATCTCCTCTTTATTCGGCATGGTTGACCCCCTAACAACTAAACATTAAAAAGAGGCCAGCGATACGCTAACCCCATAAAAAATAACGCTTATTCAGCGTTTTCTGTTTCACGTGCTGTCAATCGCTCGACAACCTTATTTTTAATCAATTCTGGAATCTCTCCATCTATACCAGCTTGGAAATATTCCGTTATCTGCACAACAATCGCTCCATCAATATTGAGTCGTTCCCTGTCATCGCCTTCAATCGGTGAATTACCTCGAAAACTGACTAATCTAACCTGCTCGCCGTCCCGTTCAATGTTGCGTGAGCCTGTTTCTCTAAATTCGTAATTACTCATCATTATCATTCTCCTCCTCTTTAGTTTCTTCTTCCTCAGCGTTTTCAAATGCTTCCGCTAAAATAAAATGAGCTTCCGCCTGTTGACCGGATAGCTCTTTATCAAAGTCATTGACTAACTTTTCAACGGTTTTCAATGATGATTCAAGGTTTTTATCATCCAGCACAAATTCCTCTTCAAATAAATCCTTATGAGCTTCATTAAATTCTTTCTTTTCTTTGATTATTGGCTGGCCATTATCAAGGAAGATAATCTCCTCCTCATCATCCAACTTGGCATAATCTTTGAGGAGTGTAACTTCTTCCTCTCTCACCTCCTTGTCCTTATCTGCAATCGCCTTAACTACCCGCATACGGTGAACGTTTTTCTTACCTTTTACGGATAATGTGTTTTTCAGAAAATCAGCTACGTTTCTTAAATCCTTGTTTTGTAGTTTAATTGTCATGCTGCACTCTCCTCTAATTGTTTTATTCTATCTTCTAATTTGGTTACTTTATTTTTCAACGCTTGATACTCTATCCTCTGCCAGTTGATTTCTTCTTCTAATTTCCTATCTAATTCCTGGACTGCTTTGATGGTCGGTGCGATTAATTGGTTATAAGCCACGCTCATAATCTCATCATCAGCAGATACCATGCTCTGCCTATTTATATCCACACCGTGATTAATAAGCGCCTGTTCTAATTCCTGTGCAATGACGCCATTTTTATATTGTTCAGTTTCTATCAAACGATAATCTACTAATCGTAAATCATTAATAAAAGCCAACCCTAATTTCGCATCAGTGACATTATCCTTAATTCGTACGTCCGACCCTTCAAACAAGGAATTAGTATACACATAGTTGTAACGATTACTGGAATCACCAATACTACTGCTCACGCTATTACTTTGAGGTCTAAGGTGATTAATACGCGCAAAGTTAAATGGATTAGCGGTTGACCCCAGATTATAAACAAAATTATTCAGGCCAGAGTTAATGCCCCGGAATGTCATGGAAATACTTCCGCTTTCAGGCTGTGTTTCCATAGCCCATCCGCCTTGACCGACAGGGTTTGAAACATAAACGGTAGCACCTTGTATACGACTGACATGCAACGTATCGAATTTGTTATTGGCACTTCCTAAATCGTAATTATAAGACCCGGTATACGATGGTACGATTCGTGGTCTTGCGCTGTTTAAGTCAATCCGAATTGCTTTGCTGTAGTCTGTTCTATCCCTAAACATAAAGTTACGGCTCACGATAGATGACCAACCGCCATGATTCGTTTGCGAATGCTGGGATGATATGATTAATCCGCTATAGCTGTAATCGTTTGTGGTTAATCTTGGGTAGGCACTGCCCATAAATACAATCGGATTACCTGAAGTACCCATGTCAAAACCAACGCCTGCAGTAATGTTTTCACGGTTAAAAGTTAGAGAATTATACCGGTCAGTAAAACGGATACTAGCTCCGCCACCTAAAGTAAAATCAGCATTCCGCATCGTCAGATTACCAGTATTTAAGTTAAGGTCCATGTTGTTATTATTGGATAGCAATCTACCCGCCGTTACCGTCCCCATATTCGCTGAGATCGCAGATAAACTAGCCGCATTAATCTTATCAGCGTTAAGGCTGGCAATTTTTGCGTTGGTAATCGCTCCATTTTCAACTTGGGCTGTGCCGATAATGGCTCTTTCTAATTTAGCTCTTTCGATTGTGCCGTTGGCAATATGGGCATTCTGAATAACCCCATCGTTTATTAATGTGGTTCCATCTAAGTGTATTAAGTTTCCTTTAATCCTTATGCCTTCATCAGATAAATTGATAGATGATACAATACCATCTACATCTACCTTTAAATCGATTTCATCTGCTAATTGAGTAATGCGTGATTCTGCATCTGTCATTCGTTGGTCTGTGTCTTCTGGGGCAGGTGTCCAGTCTGTGGCTTTATTGCCTTTTTCTATTTGCATGTTTGTTATTTCTAAAGTGTCACCAGTATCCGCATAAACGCCTGTGTGGAATAGATAACTATAAGGACTGTCGCCTGTCCGAAAAGTAATTACCACATACCCAGTATCTTCATTTATATCTATACTTTCTTGCTTCATGTGTGGATTGGTGTTAAAGGTGTTATTTCTGAAAAAATCTTTATTTATCGGAACGCCATTATGCGACCAAATGCCACTAACTGTATATTGCGTATTGGGTTGTTGAATATTTGTGAAGCTGTTTAATCGAATAGTTAGGTTTAAGTTATTTATACTTAAATCTCGATTAATAGTGATCAATATTTTAGTCTCTGTAACTTCATTAATTGTGTTATATGGTTCGTAACTGATTACGCCTTGTGTATACGCAAATAAGTTCCTTCCACCAATCTGAATATTACTAACAGTAGTCTCAATACCCTCCGCAAACTGTCGCACATCACTAATAGACTGCCTTAAATAGCCAGTCTCATTTTCAAATATAGTTTTGGTAACACGTTCGCTGATTTCGTCGGACATTACACTGATTTCCGCATGAGCATCTTTGATTAAACCGTCCATATCAATTATTGAATCGGATTGTAATGCAATTTCTCGGCTGTTCTGGTCGATTAGTGTACGGTGATTCTCTTGAACTGACAAGATGTCTTCTGGAGCTTGTTGGTAATCAGACGCTTTGTTACCTTTTTCAACTTGCCATCCACTCATCACAACATATCCTCTGTTAAGAAGGCCGAAACGCGGCTCTGATAAACCATTAGAACCTTCCGGGATTATATCTGTTATTTCGAAACGATACCAAGTATCGTAATCATATTCGCTGACATTGATTGTTTTTACATGCGAATCAGAGAAAGAGCCAGTTTCAAGATATGTTCTAATTAAAATTTGATTAGCACCGTTATCTAAACTAATAGAAGAATCAATGTAAAACCAACCAGAAAAAGTGTAAATTTCTCCACTTTTTAACTTGTGATTTCTAAGAGTACGGTTTGTAAGGAATAGTCTTCCACTCGCCGGCTCACTTCTGGAATTAACCAAACCATTGACACCATCGGTATATCCTTCCACCAATTCTGTTCTACTACCAACAACCCAGCTTTCTCTAGCTTCTGAAATACTGGAAGGATTCGTACCAATAATTAAATTCCTTCCCCCAATCTCAATGTCTCCAATAGCTTCCCTAACAAACGATTCCTCAACCTTGCTCCTTAATCCTGCGGCTAACAATTCCAACTCGGTGGTATGCCCTGTCACCGTATCTTCAATTTCATCCACGATAGTAGCATCAGCTTTAGCATTTAAACCTTTTGCGGTGGCTTCAATTTCTAAAGTGTTTTGCTCGATGGATTCTAAGATACCTTCCTTATCCCTCGTATAAGTCAGCTCATCTAACTTGGCGCTGATTGATTTAGCATGAGCCTCTAACTCTAAGCTGTTACTTGTGACCGTATCATCAATGCGCTCAATTTCTTCAATACTGGCAGATATGCGATTATTTACGGTATCTATTTCAGTCTCGATACTGGAAAACTTACCGCCATGCTCATAAAGTAAATCGTCAATATCATTGGCTCTGCTAACCAACCCATCAGCTCTATTATTCAAGTCAATCACTTGGTCATCAAGATAATCGGTGCGTGTGTCCAATTCACTAAGGATATCGTTTCTAGTTGCTTCAATTTCTTCATCCGTATAGATACGTGCTTGCTGTTCAAGAAGGTCTTTTGCTTCCTTACTGATTTGGTCAAGGTCAACGCCATTTTCGCCAATGATGTCACTGACGCGGTGTAATTCTCGCATTCTTTCAGCTAGCTCTGGTCCCCACATAATATCCTCGGTTAATACTCTGTCGGTAGCCGCTCGAACTTGTACAGACCAATCAGACGGGCGCCCATGATAATTAACTGCTCTTACTCTGTAATACCAGACTTCATCTGTACCGACCGTATGAGCAAAGGCACTGACATCGCCGCGCCATAGTAAATGTTGCGTATCTGGTACAAAGTCCTCTGTTCGACTGCCATAGACTTCGTAGTGATTGATAAACATTTCGTCGGCATAATCCCAGTAGAGTTGTATCACTTCCATACCGCCATAGGCTTCCAAATTAACAGGTGTTGAAGGCTTACGGTCAGGGTAGCTTCCTTCTGTAATCTGTTGCTTTGGAGGATTATTTTTTATATCCTCTATTTTCTTATTGAGGTCGTTAAAATCGTCTCCTAAATTAAGAAACTGCCCCATCTCTACGACCATTGTGCCTTCGATATCCATTAGGTCATATTCCATTGCAATGACACGCGCTTGTATTTCTATTGGTCTAGCAAACTTTCTATCTATTGCCTTGCATGTATCTCCTAGGCTGACTTTTTCGTCAAATAATTCAACGGATAATCGGTAATTAACTTCTGGTCTTTTGGCATCTTGCAAAGCCTCCCATGTTGCTTTTAATAGCTCTTCTGGGTCTTCATAGTCTTGATTGCTAAACTCTCCATCACGATGCCTTTTTACTCCATTTTCAAGTATTCCGTATTTATCTAGTGCTTCCGGGTCTCCTACCCATTTTTGACCTAACGGCTTATTAACAGGGTCTCCTCGACTTGTACGCCATTCCACATCGCCAAAATCAATATACCTAGTATTGCTTCCGCCTTCTGTTTCAAGGCTAGCCCCGCGTCCATATAATGCGGTTTTGGGATAACTAAGCACCGTACGACCTATTTCAGTAGTATTATGGTCAATTTCAAATCTTTGGCCTTGTTCAGTTCCTAAACGTTGAATAATTTTCACATAACAGCCTTTAATCTCGTTTGTTTGTTCATCAAATTCAACGACATCTTTAAGTTCTCCGCCCCAAACATCAATAGTCTTCCAAATAGATTCAGTGCTGGATATATAATAAAAGTTAGTTGTAGCTCTTCCGAGTTCCACTTCTACTTTCGCTACCCATCGAGTACCATTAACTGCAGCTGTTAAAGCAACATCAGCTGTTTGGTTAACAAATCGACGTTCAACTATGATATGATCGTTTAATTCTGCTGCAAAAGTAGGTTCACAAGTGGCTATTGTGTTTGGTCCAGAAGAGCTATTAATATCATCAATTTCTTTAATGGTCATCAGCCGCCAGTCGCCTTCATGGTCTTTGAAGACTACCCTGTTTTCTTCTTTGATGTGTTCGGCAAAAGGATGTTCAGATTCGATAGTAAATGCGAAAGGTTCATCTGGTAAGCCATTTACTTCAATACGATAATGCGTTTCGATCAGTCCGGTGTCCTCAGATATGACTGCTAATGGTTGTTCATATTGACTAAAGATATATAATTCCATCAGTTTCCTCCTTTCATATCCGACATATTAAAAATAACTTTCATTGTATTTCAAAGTGCAGTCATGACTTGCTTTAATTTGCAGACTCCCCGGCCTTAACAAATCATAGTTAGATGCTAATCTGATTGTATAATTTATATTTATACCATTAATCCAGACCTCTCTACCCTCGTATCTGATAGTTAAACGATCACCTTCAATAAATTCATATCCAAGAAGAATATAAAGTTCTTGGTTCGTCTCTAATTCAAAGATAGTCGTATTCCGGCTAAAAACCGCCTCTATGGTCCACGGTGAGTTGTCTTGACCTGTGACAGTGTGCGTAGTGTTAGAAGTTGTTACGTTGATTGTTTTCTCTGCTCCCACCTTATCTAATACAAGAAAATCAACAGTGCATCGAGAAAAAGAAACCACTTCATCTACATCTACGCCACCATCAAGTAAGGCTATATAGCTTCGATTCATTTCATCGCTGAATTGTAATCGTTTCTCATCTTTAGTAACAAGCCACAATCCGATTTCTTCTGCTTTTTCCAACAAATCTTCTTTGCTATTTCCATCAATCAATATCTCTACAGGAATTGTCATCGCTTCTTTTTCAGTTCTCACAAGTCTTTTTCTTCCATTGGGCAATACTTGTATTTCACGATTAAAAGGCGCCCAGTAAGGACGCCCTTTTGACAATACAGTTACATAATCTTTGGTTACACCATCGAAATATAATTTAGTCATCGGCGCCCTCCTTTCTTCGGATTATTTTTCCGTTTTTGACGCTCTGTAATTAATGGCTCTAGGATTCGTGCAGTGGCTCTATCTTGAAACACCAGATTCAAGTCACGTCCGGTTTCCACTGCATCAGCAATACGCATGAGCAACGATATAACCTCTTTTCCTGTCTTGTCATCTGATTTATCAATGAATCCAAGTTCACGTCCAGTTCGCTCCCATATGCCACGCTGACTTAATCGCTTGGCTGGGTCATTACTGATGATAGATTCAGCCCAACCTCCCGATTCAATCCACGATAAGCGCTTTTCAATCGCATCTATCCAGTCATTGACTTTGGACGGTTTGTTATATTCCGCTGGGATGACAGCTTCTCCTTTGTGCAGATACGCCGGCCCATCTTCTGGTACGTAGTTTGTACCCTGTTTATATTTACGTCCGCCTCTTGGACCCCAGCCACGGCGACCATATGGCAAATCACGGCGCCAAGTCCGGTTGTTAAAGAAGGCTAATAATTGATCATAACCGGAATAAATATTCTCGTGTCCTCTAACCTTGTATGCGTTAAAGGTTTGCGGTATATATTGAAGCAATCCACGTGCTGGATTCCCTGCAGCAGTATTAACATCCCATACAGCAGATGATTGCACGATACGCTGATTACCACCAGATTCACGGTTAATTTGAGCTAAAATACCGTTTATTTCTGTAGGTGACACTGTTTCACCCATTTGTGCTGCTGCACGTTGGATTTGCGACCGCCAATTACCTGCAGCACCAACTAACCCCATGCCGCCACTAACGCCTTCGGGACCACCCATATTGAGTTGCTCTTTTGCCCACTCAATCGCTTTGTCCTTGATGGTTTTAAAAGCACCTTTAGCAAGGTCGATCATGACTCCAACGCCATCAGGCATTATCGCACCAACTTTTTCAAGGGCGATATCGACTAACTTGCCCGGGTTACTAACATAATCCCATACGTTCCCAGTCCATTCCCCGATTTTCTTTCCGGCTGCAATCGTGGTGTCTTTTGCATAGTTATAACCTGCTGAAATTTTGTCGCTTGTCCAACTTACCCCGTCGCCCACTACATCTACAGCTTTACCGAACGCATCACCAAGTGCATATTTCGGTACGTCCATTAATTCCTTGGTTTTATTTGCCGGAATAACGGCAGTTCCTTTTGGTAAATTAGGGTATAAGGTCGGTTTATCAGCACTTAAGAATGATTGACCGTTTGGTAATATGGTCAACTCTCTTCCGGCATTGCTGCCTTTTCCATCTCCTAAAACTGCATGTCCACCGGGGTGCGAGCCAGTACCTTTTGCATACCAATTAAGGCTGTCAGCCGGAACCCATTTACCGACAATATCATCCATTCCTAATTTTCCAGCAACCCAGTTTACTGCTGAACCAACACCATTTACAGCTAAGGCAATTCCGTCAACCATTTTCCTGCCAATAGCTTTAAAACCCTCTTTAACCTTCCCTGCTCCTTCAACGATTTTTTTCTTCATTTCGCCAGGCATGTCTTTGACTTTTTGGACCATATCTGAAATCCAGCCAGTCACATCATCATAAATATTTTTAAAGGTTGTGCCGACGCTGGATTTAAAATCGTTAAACTTCGTAATCGCCCAATTTACGCCGTCTTTTACAGGATTTATAATATTGTCTTTAATTTTATTCCAAATTGTCCGTGCCGTGTCACGTATTGACCCAAAAATATTTGATGTAGTATCGCGTATATTCCTAAAGCTATTTCGAACAAAATTGTAAATGTTCGTTATAATTGGCTTCAGTATACTTCCCCAAATGAAATTCCAGATTGTTGAAATCACATTACGGATTCCGGTTGTAATGGAACTTATCGTATTTTGCATTGCGGCAAAACGATTTTTAACAAAATCAACAATCCATTTTATAACAGTTGAAAAGATATTTTTTATATTAGTCCACATGGTAGATAGGGAACCGGCAAAGCTTTTAACGAACACTAATCCACCTTTGATGATTTTCCCAAAGAAGGATAACTGGATGAAATTCCAGATAAACTGTACGGCGCCAGATAGGACTTGTTTTATTCCCTCCCACATGCCAGACCAATCACCGGTAAAGAGACTAGAAAATGTCTTAACTAATCCCATAATTATATTTAGTGCGCCATCTATGACACCCTTAATATTACCCCATATCATTTTCACAATAGAAAAAGCTACATTTAGCGCTGTCCCGATAATCGTTTTGATATACGGAAACGCCCACTTCACCAAGTCAACAATTCCGTTAAGAATAGGTTGGACAACCGACCAGATTCCGGAAAAAACATTTTGGAATGCCTGTAGAATTTGCGCTCCGTTTGTATCCCAAAAAGATTTCACCTGTCCTATTTTTTCTTGGACAAAATCCATCGCCACACCAAAAGCTTGCATAATTAAATCTTTAGCCGTAGAAAATCCGTTTTTAATAGAATCTATAAAACCTAAGAAGCTTTCGTTTGTAGTTAAAAACTCTTTGACCTTTTCGTATAATTCTACAAATTTATCTTTGAGATTGTTGACGATGTTTCTAAAGGTTTCTGACTTTTTGTAGGCTACAACAAAACCCGCACCTAATGCCGTGATTAAGCCAATGATTAATCCCACAGGTCCACCTAATGCTGCAAACAACGGTCTTACCCATTTAAGCATGCCACCTGCGTCTTTAACTCTTGTAATAAACGGAGCGAGTAAACCAATCAGATTACCAATCCAACCAGCAAACATTCCTAAAACCATTAAAACAGGTCCTATGGCTGCGGCCATTGCGCTGAGGATGACAATCCATTTTTGATTTTGTTCAGAGATGGAGCCAAACCAGTTTGATAGTTTCTCGATAGCCTGTTCGACTTTCGGCATGATAGATTCAGCAAAATCTAGCATGATCTTGCCTATCGGTTCCATAGCCACTTGCACACGATTTTTCATTTCCATTATGCGCTCGCCCATTGTTTTGGTGCGGTCGTTCGTGCTATCAATCAAACCCTCATTACCTTCTAGCACATCTCCTAATTCATCAAGACTAGGTATTGTACCATTTCTTACAGCAGTAGTTATGCGTTGCGCACCTTGAGAACCAAAAGCTTCCGAAGCAATGTTTAATGCTTCTGATTCAGAACCTGCATTTTGCATTTGGGTAACTACTTTACCGAATTCTTCACGGACATCTTTGCCTTCCTCTGCCCACTTACTGAAACCTTGGTTCAAACCAGGCATCACTTTCGTTACCTGAATGCCGTTTGCTTCTAATTGAGACATAAACGCAGCTGTTTCTCCCATGGAAAAGCCGGCGTTATTCATTACGGGACCGAATTTAGTTATATAGCCAGTCAGTGTATCTAAACCAATTCCATAATCCTGCGTCATGCGGAATAAGTTTTCTAACTCTGCCACGCCATCCTCAGCGGGGATTTGGAACTGCTCTAACGCCTTGGAAAATGCCATAGAGTTTTCAACGCCATCCTCACCTAACATCCGACTAGCATCAAGTATCTTGATGGTTAAATCCTCAAGCGTTCCGCCGGTAGCGCCTGTAATGGTATTAATATTAGAAATAGCATTAGAAACTTCATCAGCACTGTTAGGCACTTCTTTCATGGCGTTTTTCAGCGTGTCTTTGAGTCCTTCCAGTGCATCGCCAGTGGCGCCTGTGCCAACAATGATATTGTTGTAAGCCTTGTCCATATCATACGCTGCAGTAAATGCCACTCCGCCTAATGCCATCAATGGTAGAGTGACGCCTTTAAACATAGTTTTTCCTTTTTTCTTTAAGCCGTCCCCGAAATCGGTGAACTTTTGACTCATGGATTTTGTGGCGTCTTTTGTCTTTTTATCCAAATCATCCATTTCCGATTTCATTCCAGAAACGGAAGATTTAAAACCTTGATATGAGCCCTCAAACTTAGCTAGCAGCTCCCTAACAGTTGCCATTGCTCAACCTCCCTTCATTAAGTATTTTGTTGCTCTATTAATTCCTGTGGGTCAAAGTCCCACTCGTATGTCTTATTTGTTTCTTTTCTTTCCTTTTGTGGGTTCAACATCTTCTCAAAATCTTTTCTGTCGCGTTCAAACTGCGGGTTTTTCCCTTCTTGCTTTTGGGAGTAAACATTTGATAGATACTGGATATACATTTTCGCCCGCTCATGCTCTGCCTCTGATTCTTCTTTCTCGAGCGCCATATCCATAAATTTGAGTATTTCATCGACTGGACTATCGACAACTTCTTTTCTGCCGCCTAACGATTTTCCCAGTTTAAAAATAAATGCTTCGGCTATGCTTGTTTCTGTGCTGTCGCTTCTACTCGTTTCCTCATAAACTTCGTCGCTTTCTTGGTGGCGGCGAAAGACTTTTTTGCTCGTTCTACGATTTTTTCAATGTCGTTTACCTCAAGAACTGCATCATAAATATCAAATACATCCTCCACTTTTTGTTCCATCAGTGTTTTCTTTTCGAGACCCGATAGCGTTGCAAGCAACTCAAAACCTTCATCCGGGATATTAATTAATACAGCTTCAAAAGCTCCAGCTGCCCTAGCTATAACGTATGTTACAGACAGCTCCTCATCTTGATTCTCCGCTGCAAACATATCTGTAAATGTTTGTTTTAAAGCTTCATCCTCATTGATGATTCCGATAATGTTTTTAATTCCTTTTAAAGTCTTTTGAAACTGAAATACATTGATGGATTGAACCTCATGCTGAATTGTCTCCACTGTGTTATCTTGCTTGACTTTAATATTTACTTTCATTGTCTAAAACCTCCTAATATAAATAAAAGAAGAGCAGGAAATCCTACTCTTCTGTACCTGGTTCTTGGCTTGGCCAAGGAATGTCTATTGTGTTTCCATTTGATAATTCGAATGTGATGTTAGTTCCATCAGATGTAGCATCAACTACGCTGACACCATCTGTACCGTCTTCTCCGTCACTGCCAGGAGATCCATCACTTCCAGGCGCCCCATCTTGACCAGGTTCACCTTGGTCTCCTTTTGGACCTTTTAATGATGCAAGCCATTCTTCTTCCGTTCCTTCAAACCCATTATCGACAGCAATTTCATAAGCTGATTTCCCATCAACGCCGCCTTGTATTCGCACCGGTAATGGATTTTGAGTTGAGATAACAACAGGGTTATCATCCTCATCATAATACTGTGGTAATCCCACCTTCGCTCCATAGACTTCAGTATATAAAACTTCCTTGTCTGATTTTGGCATATTATTCCTCCTTAGATTTATCGCCACTCAACTAAAAAAACTAGCTAATGATGGTTGTTGAATGGCGTTTATTGGTTTGGGGTTTCACCGTCGTTTCCGCTGTCTTCTTCGGCGTTAGGGTCAACAGCGCCGCGATAGAAAAAGTTACCTGGTTTAGATGCATCGAACCCTTCACGTGGCATCATAGTCAATGTGATCGTAACATTCCCTTGCTCTTGGTTATAATCACGCTCAAACCCTTCTATAGAAGCCATGTTGTAAATCGTCCAATCTCTATCCTTGATATTTTCTGGCAGGATACGTGGATGAATCTGCACTTTTCTCCCTACTAATTTTGTTCCGATTCTAGCATCCATTGAGCCATCTTCTCCGCCATCAACGTCCGTGATGGGCTCTGTAGATGCAAGTGCAAGTTTTAAAATTTCCGCATCTTCCTGCCCCGCGACGATTGTAACTGTTCCTTCCCATCCACTTAAACGTCTTTCAACTACTGTTTCACCAAAATCAGCAAATGTGAATTCCGTAAACTGCGGTGTTAAATTCAACGAGCCACCATCTGCTTGCAAATAATCTTTCCCATCAAATTTAATTTGATCTGCACCCTCGCCAATAGTAATATCAGCTACTCCAAAGATATATTCTTTCTGTTCGGCCATATTATTCTTCCTCCTTATTTTCAACTAAATTAACGTCAAAATTGACGCTGAAATCCATCTTGTCGTTCGCTACTCCCAGCGGGATAGGCTCCGACGCTGCCTTAATAAAAAAAACGCGATAGCTTTTTGTCGCTACCACGTTTCCATCCTTGAAAAATTCAACTATTACTGATTCATTTGTTAATTTGTGTAATGCATCATGTACCACTTGTGCAGCATACTCTGCATATCCCCAATCAGATGATGATATATACACCATATAGCGTGGGAATCTGGTCGGTACATCGTATTCTCCAGGAGAGCCGCCACCCTCGTAATAAACGGTTCCTGTGTTGTCATCGGCAGTCTTGTAATCGACTGTCCACTCAAGGTCAGGGAGGATTGGTTGCAACTTCTGCATTAAATGATATTGAATCAATTACTCCCCTCCTAACGTTTTTTCAAGTGCTTCAGCCATGATTTTTTCGAAATCATCTTCTGTGATAACAATGGCTCTTTCAAGATACTTCCTTCCCGGTTGTTCTCCACGCCAAGAAGGTTTTTGAAGTGTTCGCAGTCCTTTTCCGTCGGTATAATACTTAACCACTAGCAAGCCGTTATCGTACTTATCACCGAATCCAGAGCCATGAGGTTTTTCGTGTTGACGCAATGCATAAGCGAGATTAGATCCACCTTCTGAAACGACTTTATCTCCTTGAATAGTTGGCGGTTTAAATTGGATTGATTCCTCCAAATCTCCACTATCTCTCGGAGCAAGTGCTTTCGCTCCTTCTTCCGCCAGCATGATGTATTTCTTCATGGCTTCCAAAAGGTTCTTTTCCATCTGCTTGCCCATCTTGCCAAGTTCATCACTGAATTCTTTGAAACCTTCCCAAACGATTTGCACCTCATCCTTAGCCATCGCAATACACCGTTCTGTAATAGACTTTCGTACCAGCTAGGTTAATAGCTTCATCTTTGGAGATAAGCGTTCCAGTGGTCGTATTTCCATCGTTGTCGGTATATTCGTATCCGGCTCCTACTGCCGGGTTAAATGATGTCGGCAAATCAACTTCTACGGATGTGCGCTTTTCCTCGCCTTTAGCATCTTTGACAATATTCGCTTTGAATTGTACTCGGGCTTTAGATTCTTTGGGTTCGGTTTTCGTTTTTCCGTATCTGTCCTTTATTGGATTGCCTTCATCGTCATAAACCGGATAATCGAACCAAATTTTTTGTCGCATAGGCGGCTTCATATCAATCTACCTACTTTCGCGCTTTTGGTCCTTGGTTCTCCTAAGATAGCGATGACAGAGGATGAGATTTCTCCACCTTCAAAAGTTACAGAGACCCCCTTCACAGAGTACGATTTAATGCCGTGTCGCTTGAGTTTGGCATACTCCTCATCTTCACCTTCAATAGAATATAAAACTTGCAGAGCGACTGCTCTATCGGTTATATCCGTATCCTTGTAGTGGTCTTTGAGTAATTCATGCGATGAAAAGATAATTTTATCCTGTTCGACATCTTCTAAATCAAGCAAGGTATCACCACCTGGCATCTTCTTGAGATACGCTTTAATAGATTCAGTTGTAATCATATGATCACTTCGTTTCTTTTTGTTCTTCTTTCTTTGCAGCTGTTTTAGCAGCAGCTCTTTTCACCTCAGTTACTTTATCACCAAGAAAATCAGCTTGTTTTGCAGTTAATTCAAGTTCCTCGCCTGGTTTAACAATTTTACCTTTGTGAGATAAATAAGCTTGCGCTGTATATTTTGGCACGGTATGCCCTCCTTTTTGTAAATTAAAAGAGCGCCTATATTAGACGCTCAATGTTACGATTGATTTTTTACGTTTTAATGCTGGGAATGGCGCTTCGCCAACGATAACAGATTGCTCCGGCGGGTTTTCCTTAATAGATGGTTTCGCAAATTTACCCGGCGCATAGTTATTTTCAACAGTCGGGCCGATCATTGTTTTACCTAAATCAGCACCAAGGAAAACAACTTTATTATCATCCAATAACTGCACTTCATCTCCTTGAACAACAATTACATCATCGTTTACCTGATAAGGTGGCAGGCTCAAAGCACTAAACGCATTTTGGATATCCGTTTTAGTCAGTAAACGTTTGCCGTTATCAGTTCCATAAATTTGCGTACGGATTTGTTCGTTATTTAATAGTAAAGCTTCCGTAGCACTGGTAATATGCATTACAACTGGCTTCTGTTTCTGATTAGTCTTTTTGTATTGCTCCACCGCTGCTTTGATGTCAGTTAAAGGCGTTGCGCCTTCTTCGCTCCACTGAGTAGTAGCTGTAAGTTTATTTTCTGACGGCAACCCAAAATCAATATTTAAATGGATGTCGTTTTCGTCATCGTTATAGACAAGTTGTCCATTATAAATAACCTGTGCACGAAGGTATTCTTTAATATCATCTACACCTTGGGATAATTCATCCGTTGACGTGTAGATTCCTTCAATAACTGCATTCGATTCTTGCTCTGCTCGTGGGCGATTGTATTGCAGTAGTTGTGTTTCATCCAAACGGAAACCGTGTTGCACTTTCGCTACTTGACCAAAAGCACGTTCTTGCTCCGCAGTATCACGCAACGGTGCTGTAGCATTCCAGCCTGTGATTGATGCTGCTTCGGCATACTTTCCATTGATAACGTTGTAAGCAAAATTGATATCGTATACCGGTTCTTCCGGCATAAAATTAGCGAGTAGATATTCTCTTGCTGGCGGTACGTTTTGAACGTATCCGGTTAATTGTGGTTGTTGAAATTCATTTAAATGTAATGGCATGTATTATTCCTCCTTCTTACGCATCAAAGCGTAGGTATCCTTTTACTTCTTCTTTAAATCCTTCTGTAACACCTGTGCATTTGTGTTCTAACGGGTGTCCTGCGACAAGTACACCAACAACTGGATTAGAGCCTTCAACAAGCTTCACATCATGAGTTGTTAATCCTGCACCTTCTCGTGTTTCGCCTTCTCCAGCATCAGCCCACGGCAGATATAATCCGTCTCCACCAAGGTAAATAGCAGTACCAGCTTTTACATATCCATTTTCGGCAACGCCAGTAAATGCAGATGCGTCTAACGTCGCTCCGCCTGTTTTATATTCCGTTCCAACGTTGTTACGTAAAAATTCTTTTTGACCAAAAATCTTTTGGTAGGTTGGTTGTAAATTCATTTATTTTTCCTCCTTCTTGTGTCGTTCTAATGCGCGTTGACGCCCTGCTTCGTAAGGGTCAACGTCTTTAGGGTTATTCATTTTTTGCTTTGAACCAGGATTAAAATTAGAGCTTGATGGTGGTGCTCCTTCTTCACTGGTGAAGAGATAACTATCGCTCTCTTTCAATCCTTCTAACTGCTCTGATAAACCTTTGATCTTGCCATCTTCATCAAGTTTGATAACCTCGGTGTCAAGCAACGCTCGAACAGCAACAGGGTTTCTTGCTTGAGCAGCCATAAGCTCCCTGTCCAATTCATAATTAAACTTCTGTTCTTTCAATTGCTTCTCATAAGATTCTTTGGCTTGCGTATTAGCTTCTTTAAGTGAATCAATAGTAGCTTGTAATTCTTCGTTGCCTTGAGCCTTACCTCGTAAATCTTCAAGTTGCGTATCACGTTCGGACAGTTGTTCTTTTAACGAATCTCGTTCTGACTGTGCACTGGTCAGCTCGTCCTTCGTTTGATTTACTGTCTTTCCATGTTCAGCCATGATTTTATCGATTGCTTCATCTTCTAATCCTAATTCTTTAAGAAATTCTCTATTCATCTTTCATTCCTCCTACATTTGGTAACGTGGTATTGTCCACGATGGATTAGCACAATAACGCTGTGCGAGCGAATGATTGAATATGCACCTTGCTTATAGAAGGGTAGTAACACATACCACTTATCAATGAATGCTGTGCGACCTATCCATAAGGCTTACAGGAATCATAATAAAAAGCCTTTTCATGACATGCTTAGGTCAATCTTCTGTTTCGATTACTTCATATTCATCTTTCAATATGACGTCATCATCAGATATGGAAGCAATTAATTCTCTGGTTTCTTTGTCAACGATGTTAATTATTTTAGACATGTTTTCACCTCACAATAAAAGCACCTAATGCTTGTCGGATAGTGCATGTTACTCCACTTCTAAATAAACTAAAGAATCAACTGGAGAACTGAATAATACTGCACCGTTTTTATCAGATAAAATGTATACTCCATCTTCAACTTTGACGTCAGTTACTTCTGTTACTTTTCTTTCAGTTTTCCAATCCCCGTCTGCTACTATTACTGAGTAGTTCACTTAACCACCTCCACTAATCCGCTGCGAAATGCTCCGGTACTCTGACTGCAATTCTTGAAATTTAACCGTATCTTGACGCTTCATCCGCCTAAATGCACCTAAATTTTTGGGAGCATCGTCACCCATAACGCCTTTCCAACGAGCGTACTGTTTCTTTTCCTCATTGGCACGCCTTCTAGCTTCTTGTTCCTTCTCATAGGCTTTCTTCTGTTCCTCGGTGCGTGGGTCCTCGCCTTCGACATATTCATCATTTCTCGCTAACGCTTGTTCCACTTCTTTACTACTTTTAAAGTCAATAGCATAAGGAGAAATTGTCCCTCTACAATTCGGATGATAAGGTGGGAGTTCTATTTCATCTATCGTCGGAAAACCTTCTGTCTCGCCAGTTAGACTGACTACTAATCTGTTGTGGTTAGCACAAACCGCACATGAATCATCATTCTCAATGATTTGCACCAAGTCTTGGTCATTCTCTTTATACCTTTGAACATTTCCTTGTATGGAAGCATGGCGCATTTTAGATCGTGTGACTGTCATTGCATAAAAATCCAGAGGAAGTTTTTTACCATCACTCGTAATAAATGCTGTCAAACCCTCTGCCTCAAACGACTTAGCCACATGTTGCTGCATAACCTTCCTTGGTTCACCAGTAATTAATCCCTTGGCAATATCTCCTTGTACACTATCCAGCGCATTTGTAACGGTAGAAACAGCACTTGCTTTCGCCGTACGAATCGCTGACTGCATGTCCATCATTGTGTCATCCATTATATTTCCGACAGCTTCCTCGTGGATAATTCTGCTAATCGGCTTCGGTTTATCGACAATATCCCTTAACGCTTTTGTTGCTTCATCGGCACCTCCGAAATAATGATTTAGAACGGCATCAGGCAAGACTTCATCTACTTGTAGGCTGTATTGGTCTAGGATATGACCAATCTCTGCTAACAGCTTTTCTGCACCTTTTTCTTTGGTTAAATCGGCGATAGCAATCCTGCCAAGGATATTAGTAGAAATCTCACGAGCATATTTTAAGAGTTGTTCTTCGTTCATTTGCTTTTATTGCCTTTCTTGCGGTTAGTAGCCCTTGAAACAGCACGCAAATTACTTTTCCCATTACCGCCACCTTTTGATAAAGGTCTCTTGTGGTCTACCTCTCTTTTATCCCCGACTTTCAACCCCATGCTTTTTCTTGCTTGATTACGTTTAGAACGATTCTTACGCTGTTCAGCCGTGCCATGATAGTCCCGATATTCCTTCTTATAATCACGTTTCTTCGTCGCCATCACCGTCTCCTCCTAATCTATTATCAAAGAAATTGTTCAAAGTCTGCCTGCCCCGCATAAGTGACGTTGTGTCATCTGGTGTTGATTCCTCTTGAATCCTAGCAATCTCTTCCTGTATCCACTCTTCCGATGCATGAGGATTATTCCTTCTGACAGTCACTTCAAGCGATTGTGCGCCATTTGTGTAAGCCATATTATTCTCTTCGATTAGTTCCTTGCGAGAAATCGGAATCATAGCTTTCAGTTGAATTTCTGGTTGCTCGATAAGGATATTCGGGTCATTCTCGTGCGCCAGCCATAATGCTGATTCAAGCAATTGCTTTAAAAAGTAAATATATTCCTTCTGCAATTGTTCAGCTTTAAGCAACGATGTAAATAAATCATAGAATTTAGCCACACCAGATTGTGCTGCAGTCGAACCGCCATCCATGTAAAAGTCAACTGCTTTCTCAGATGTTTTAGTTTCCATCAGCATGAGTTTCATTAAGTCTTTAACCCATGAGATATCGCCTATCTTAGTAATATCAATCTGGATAATTTCCATTGCTTTTCCTTTGTCATCAAACGTTGTGATTTCTAAATCTCGGTGATCGATACGAGAATCATCACCGTAACGTTGCATCGCTTTTTGTTCTAACGTATTCATAATATCTTGTGAAATAGCTATTCTTGGTTTGCCATTCCGTTCAAACGTCAATGCATTCCTTGTCAATGTCCAGTTGATTTCATCTTGCTTTCCTTCCTGGTTCTTTAAGCAAGAGACGCCCAACGGATTCATAAACGTTTTTTCATTCGGCCAATACACAATAAAAAACCTCTCACGATTAGGGTAAAAGGTTTCGAGTTCATTCATATTTAGCAATTCTTTCGTTTCATCTTCTCCCAGTTCCTCGGTTTTGCCAGATTTATTGCAACTGTAAAGTATATGCGTTGCTTTTAGTCCCTTTACTCCATCTTCTTCATCCAATCGCTCTCGATACACCTGTAAATAATCTTTATCCTCTAGCTCAACGGCGTAAGCTAAATCTACACCCATTCCATCTGGATGCGGATAATAAACGTCTCTGGCTTTAAACTCCAATCGCAAACCTTTGTCATCTAACCAAGGAACGCCAACCAGTCCACCATCTACTTGTTGCTGCACAATATTGCCCCAATGCTCGAATTCCAGATGCGAGTTTGATTCGATATCCCGGATTGCTTCTTGCTGCGTTGTAAGATTATCGTAATTCTCGTCCTCTGCTCTTTCATCATCCTCTGAATCATAATCATCGGAAGATAAAGAAGTCTGTATATTGCCTATTGAACGGCTAACAAGCATGGCAGGGATTTCCGGTATTAGTTTTGATACATTCGCTACAATGTACGGTGTCTGCACGTTCTGACTTTCTTTTGTACCGTATATGATTTCATCTACGATCTCGCCTTTTTCAATTAATCTCTTGGCACGAGAAAATAATTGCGAGTGATTACCTTCGTATAAATCACGATAGAAATGTACTTTTCCATGCGTTTTCGTTATTGTTTCCTCGTTAAATTCTTTCCAGTCTATTGTCATTGAATCCCTCCTTTACCATGCAGATATGCTGCTAATTGACGCTCTTGTTTTGCTTGTCATCTTTTCAGCCAAGCCAGTTGTAGCATCTGGTGCGTCATCATGTTTATTCTTTCCTTCTTTTTGATAAGAGTTCATAGCCTTGTAATATTCCGGCCATCTATCTTTCCAGTTCTCCGGGAAGTAAATATGATTCATCACATAAGTTGAATTGGATATGATTCGAGCCTGTTTATTTTTCGATTGGTGAAACCATTTTATATTCGTCTTTCTTGTCTTAAATTTCTCCCATATAATTCTTTCTACTGACCTTGCAAAACCTCTACCGCCATTATTTGATTCAATTTCAGCCTCGTTCACTTCGTTGTTCGCAAGCATTTCAGCAGTTAAAGGCTCAGTTATCTCCATGCCCTCTTTTGTAAACAGGACATCAGTTACATATAACTCCCCATCGAAAGTTTCGCCGGCACAAATAGAACACAAAAAATCACTCCCAGTATCGGCAGTGTCAGTGTAATTAATTATTCGTTTAAATTTAGGCTTTGTCTGATATGTCTTAAAGGAAGTATATAACTTCCCTTTAATATCAATAGGATTCTGATTGTAGTTAGCTTCTGCAATCTCAATCCCCATTGTTTTTGTTTTTTGACCATATTCTTTCTTACTAAGAATTTCCTCGCAGAGCATCTTGTCATTTTCCAGCGCCTTCATCGACACGTGTTTAACGGAATACCCAAGGCTTGGCAGTTCATCTAACGCTTTCCCGGCTAAATCATTACTATTCCATCTTGTCATTATGATAATGATTTTCCCGCCTGTTTCTAACCGGGAGAGCATTGTGTTAGTGAACCATTCCCAATGTGATTCAAGAATTCTATCGTTATAAGCTTCTTCGGCGTTTTTAATCAAGTCATCTATGATAATGTAATCAGCACCAAAACCAGTTGCTGTACCAGTTGGGGAGGTTGCAAGATAGTTATTATATCCGCCTTCAAGTGACCATAAGTTCATAGCGCCATCACCATGTTTAATGCGCGTGCTTGGGAATATATCTGAATAAACAACTGTCTCAGCCTGCGCTTTAATTTCTTGGATAGTATTACGAACATTCTTTGAGAACATGGTTGAAAGCGTCTCGTTATAAGAACCAGTCATGATTTTCAACCTCGGATTGCTACCCAGTAACCATTCAACGAATTTACCTGCTGTTCTACTCTTCCCAAACCTTGGTGGCATATTAATAACAAGAACATCATCATCTGATTCTGAAAAAGATTGTAGATCACTTGCTAAATCAACAAGGAACTGTCTATCTCGTTTATAAAAATCACCTGCAGTAAGATTACAATAATCAAAGAAGTCACGCTTTGCCAACTCTATTTTTGCTCTTTTAGCAATGCTAATCATCTTTGGCAGCCAGCTTTCTTAATTCTTCTGTTGTTAGTTCAGAAAAGGCATTGTTGACATTCATATTGCCGGAATGTTCTACATCTTGTTTATCTCGCCACTCATTCGGCTTGCGATTTTTCAACCAGAATATCTGCGCTGTTGTATCTGGCTGGACTTCTTTGGTTACTCTTTTTGTTTCTTCGTCAAATTCATAGGTTATTTCATCGTATTTATATCCAAGAGCACGTTTTAAAAGAGCGTTCTCTACTTGTCGGTCAATAACCTCTTTACCCCTTTTTAAGGCGTCAGAAATGTCTGGGAAACGTTTTATCCAATCATATAAGGTTTGTCTTTTTATACCTATGTTATGTGCTATCTGTTCATCAGTAAGTCCGTCTCTAGCCCATCCTTCAATCTTGATTAATCCTTCTTCCGTTATCCATTCGGCATATTTTCCCTTAGCCATGTCACATAGTCACTCCCTCCTTTTTAGGAAAATTAAAAAAGCACCTACTCAAGTGCTTTTTAATCAATTATTTACCCTTTCAGCTTATCGCGTAATTCTCCTATTGTCTTATCTTTATCTTCTTCTGATAACGAATCCATGAACCTATCGTGTCTATCCATACTTGACTGCATATCTTTCCTAACCAACTCAGTTCTTTTAATTCTCGAAAAATTATTGGCGACAATCTTCTCCCATTGTGATATCACTACCTCACATTTGTAATAATCTTCAACGCTTTTGGCTTTCTCGAATGTTTTTTTAACAGCTTTGGGAATTTCAGATTCATTTTTTTCAAACGTTTTAATCACATTTTCTTCTGAAATTATTCTAAATCCTCTGTTATTATTTAAGCTCTCCAAATAGTCGGAAGTGAATTTTAATAAGGACTCAATTAGAAACTGCTCCACTATTGATTGTTCGTTTACTAAATAATCTATTCTATCTTTTAGATTTTCAATACTGCCTTCCGGGTCATCTAAACCGGTCCCTGTTCCTAGGGTCATACCTAAATATATTGCTAAATCTTCTGAGGTAATTGTCCCTTCTGGAATTGCTTCTCCCCATTCCTTTAGCGTTTCAACAAAAACATTAGTCCATGTCATTTTATTTAGCCTCCTTTTTATTTCTAACATACTATTATTCGCCAAAAGGAGACAATATTCCTGCTTATTACATAATATTTATAGTGCTTAATAAAAAAAGACATCCATTATGGACGTCTAAATAATTGCCTTCAATATTACTAGGGTCTTTTTGAAGCTTTTGGGTCCTCATGATTTGCTGAAATGATTTTCATTATAATATTCATAGTAAAAAAAGAACCTATACTCATCAATATAAAAAAGAAAGACCAAATAACTACCCCGATTGACGAAAGTATTAAATTAGATGATATTGGTAGTAACAATATCAATATAGATAATAACACCACTATCAAACCCACCATCACTTGACTTTTCAACAGTTTTATTAATCTATCTTCAAAATCCGGTAAATATTTAATCAATCTTTTAAAGGCTGTTGTTGTTTTTATAGAAATTACTAATGTAATAAAAACACCGTTAATCCCTACAACTATTGAAGCAAAAGAGATAACTTCTGAGAGTACACTTCTAATATTAGTTATTAATTGGAAATAATACAATATTCCAGTAAACAAACCTAATAAAAAGGAAATAAAAAAAGAATATCTCTCCCAAATAATCTCCATTTTATTTGTCTTTGCTTTCATAAGAGACCTCCTATATATTAAGGGCGCATCACTCTTCTCATTTCTGGTCTCCTGCGATTAAAGGACTTTTCAATAAACGTGTTTATTAAATATTCATGCCCAACAGTAGTCCTTGGTGCAATATTTATTGTAAACCTATCAGTCATTCTTGGTTCTAACAAATTAACAGTTTCAATTTGCGCTTCCTCATTTTCAAGAGCAGTTAATTCAACTTTAGGCTTTACTTCATCTTCAAGACCTTGATAAACTTCAATGAGTTCTCTAATAACATCTTCATTTAAACTAGCAGTTTTTTCAGATCTCCCTAGGGATACTGTAATATCAAAATTAATCCCTGCCGTTCTATTTACTAGACTTGTTGCTTCAGACAACAAATTATTTTCTCCTATATTAGCATCTAACATTACATCAGATCCTTTTATTCTAACCTTCTTATAGTAATCAGAATTAAATACTTTATTAATTTGTCCTCTATCAATAATTGGACTTAATTGAACCACTAAAGGTATCTCTTCAGTAATATCATTTTCATACATATAAATTTGTCTAAGATTAGTTAATACTATCTCTGCTTGTTTTGATGATACGCCATATAAATTCGATTGCATAGCAATCGCGCCATATGCATTATCGAATAATAAAGAAACAAACTCTCCAATGAATTCATCTTGATTTAATAATATGTCTTCTTTAATTTCATTAACTCTTTTTTTCGCTGGTATATTATTGTCTCTTAATTTGGAGATTTGAAAATAATAATAATCATCTCGCTCGTGGTAATGATAAGAACCAGGTTCAATTTCCGCAAATTCATCTCCGATTTCCACAGAAGTATTATGCTCTGTGTTCACCATAAAATAATCTAGAATTATACTCATATCCCATCTTTCAGCAGGAACTTCTTCAGCATAGAAATTCCTAATACCGTCTTCTCCTTCTATTTGATCTCTAAAAAAAGTGTCAGCCGGAACTAAAATAGGTTCAAAATAATTGAACCGAACATATTTTATTGCCATAATTATTGTCCCCCTCTTACTGTCTTCGAATACTTCTTTCGACAAAAGGGGTAAATATTCCTTCTTTTTTCTAATAAAATTACAAATTTAAGACAAAATGACTCGTTAGAAACTTTTGTTCTTATTGTAATATTATCAATTTCATTTGTAAATGTAAGAAAGCACAGCCCTTGTAAGGAACTGCGCTTGGTCTCTATAAATAGCACGTAAGTGCTTATGGCGCAGCAAAACTTAATACCGTTATTGTATTCCACACCGTCCTGTCTCCTATTCTACACGCACTGCTTATTATTTGTCACATCTTGGGAAGAATGTGCAAAGTGTGAAGTCTGTGCATTCTGTGAAATTTTATCAACAATAGAGTTTTTAATTGTGTATATATGCCGCCTTGAAAGCCCCATGTGATGACCAATGGAACTCATGCTCAACCCATCTAACATGCACTCCAGCACTGCTTTTTCCCTTTCATCGGTAATAAGGTGGATTCTCTTTTGAATAAACAACACTTTAGTTTCTAACTTATCCAGCCATTTGCTATTCTTGTCACGTCTAATCACTTCCAGTGCAATCGGATCGCTGGTACCTCCTTTCGATTTTGGCATAGTTGATTCGATTCCGGATTGAGCCACCATATTACCACCCTCATAATCCATCAGCTGCCTTTGTCTTTTAATCTCATTCAACATCCAGCTGTAATCCCTCAGTGTTTCTTCAATTTGCTTGCTGTTCATCATTCACCGACTCCCCTCAACGTTTCAATTCAAATAAAAAAGGACAGACTGGATTCCCTCAAATCCAAATCTGTCCTCAGTTTTTCTGATAGACTGCTTGTTATTTAATTAAAGATATCTATAACATTTTTGATTAAAGCTATTACTCCATAAATGCTTGCTGATAACCATCCGGCAAGTGCCGCGCCGTTTAATTTAAATTCATACATATCCTCATAAAATAGTTTCTTTAAACGTTTTATTTTCATTCCTCCTATTTCACCGTATAACGTATTTCCTCGTTACAAATCTTTCCGTCATTCCAGTTGATAATCTGTTTCCCAAAACCACTGTCTGGCTTCGGATATTCCTTTAGCTTACCGCCTTTAACTACTAAAACCTTGTCCTCAGATAAATTGATTTCTACTTTGCTTGTTCTCACGCAATCACCCTTGTTCCTTAGTTTTGACATCTGTTTCTTTTCCTAGCAACCATTCATCAGGTGCTTTTTTAAAAACAGGAGCTCTATTTTCTGCAATAGCCAACATCATTTCCATACCGTTATACATGCCATGCATATAATCGTCATAATTCCAATTACCGTCATATCCTTGTACTTCTAATACCCCTTTCATTACTTGAAGCCGTATTTCATTCATTGTTTAACTGCCTCCAATCGATAAACCTCAACCTCTGTGCGCTCTTCTTCTTTACCGCACTTAATAATACTCGACTCCATGTGCTTAACCTGTCTGTCATCGTTATATACGACCTTGTTAAGAGCATCCGTAACTCCCTTGAATAAGTTATCTATATCAGCACGATTACCATGTGCATAATGCGTTAATTTAACACCTACATCTCCATCGATCGGATTTGTTTTCATACTCGCCTTGGCAATCCAAGCAACCTGCTTTTTATACTGGAGGTAACGCTTAGCGTATTTATTGGCATACATGCTTTTTTGGGTCATCCGAACTGCCGGCACTGGTTTTAATGGAATAACGAATTTAATCACTTAACCACCTCTTTTACATAAACAGCCTCGTAGTACGTTTCTTCAATCGTCCTGATGTATTGACCCTTCTTGTTAAAAATCTTTTCATGCGAACGTATTTCCTTGATAGGTTTCTTACACTCGAACCCCGATTTTTCCTTATCGATACACAACATCAGACATCTGCGCTTGTTGGGATGTCTAACCCTGCTAACAGCTCTCATGGCTCTATTCCTCGCTGAACTGGTAATGAACTCGTGCAACTTCTGATAACCTAATGGTTTTCACATCAGTGCTTTCATCACCTATAGTTACACGTCCATCTAGATTATTTTCTATAGATGTTTGAATAACTCCATTAATCTTCTGAATCCTTTTAAAATTATCATCATTTAATGGCTGTACTACGATATCTTCATGCCCATTTTTATAAAGAATTGAATATGTTATTTTCATAGTTTTGTCATCCTTTCATTGGCAAGCTCGTACCTTACAGATATATTTGTCCATTCCAGCGTGTACAGGCTGCATTCTTCTAGCTTTCTACCATCGCTAGTGTAAAAGATTCCGATGCGCCGAAGTCCTCTGATAAGCTCTGATTTGCGTTGCTGTACATCGGTTTCGCTCATTGCAAGTCCTCCTCTTTAACAAATACGCCGTTTACCATTTTTCCTTTTCTATCTGCAATCTCCACATAAGCCTGTTCAATGCAATCCTCAATGTCTAAATCTATCTGCATAGATAAAATCGTAAGCACCACGTAAACATCACCTACTGAATCAATCACTTGCTCTTGATTACCTTTAGCCATCCCTTGCGCTAACTCTCCTACTTCTTCCATGAGTTTAAGCATCTGTTTTTCCGGCGCAGCTTTATGCAAATCTCTATCCATAGCCCATATTTTTATCAAATCCGTTAATTCACTTGCTTTCATTCCTTCTCCCCCTATCTAAAAATCACATAATCATAATCCCTTACCTTGCTGTGATACGTTTTAACAACAATCGATACATCGTCATCGTGCGTTTTCTTGGTGGTTTCTTTGACGTAAATTTTTTTCATCGCGAGACCTCCTTAATTGGCTTAATCTCCTGGTAACCGCCTTTCCTGTCCGATTGACTTCTTTGCCTATCTCAGCGTGTGTCATTCCTCTTGAGACGCCCTCCGTTAAAAAGTCGTCCTCGTCCTTTGTCCAGCGTCGTTTGTAGTTGAAAGGTCTTTCCATCCAAATTTCACGAACGCCTTCCACACGTATCGAATCAGCGCAATTAGGGCAACTCGGATGCTTTACTTTCCTTGCTACGATAAAATCAATCTCACAATCCTTGCACCAATGGAATTTATAAGGCTTCTTTTTAGGCATCAATCCACTACCTTATCCAGATTGACTATAATCAACTTGTCTCCACCGTCTCTTTTTGCATTTGCTGGAGACATGTAAAAAGTAAATGTCCCTTGACTGATTCCCAGCCTTTGCATAACGTTTTCTTTTGTATCGATAAACAAATATTCATCGCCTTTATAAACTGCATATTCTTCTGGTTTATCTACTTCAATGACATTAAACTCTTCGTCATAACCTTTTTTCGCTCTTCTCCGACCAGTCTGAAATTCGCCAGTCGTAATACCTAACTTCTTTTTAATCGCTTTAGCAGTTCCCTCTGCAATCAGATCCGTTCCGTCATATGCTTCGTAGTGTTTCATGACCTACCACCATATCTTGTGATGCGGTAGCCATCCACTTTATCGACACCTTGCTGCAGTTTTTCTGAAATAAATTTATCTCTTTTCCCCAGGAAGTGACTTGCTTTTGTTTGACTTCTAAAAAAGTGTTCCTCACATGTCTTTTCATTCGTTAAAATGATTGGTTTACTTTGCGAAAAAAGACCGTTATCAAATCCATGATTAACGTTTTCCTTATGGGTGCACCATTCTAAATTCTCTACATGATTATTTAACGGATTCCCGTCCTTATGATTTACTTGAGGTAATTTTTCAGGATTTGGGATAAACGCTTCCGCTACCAATCGGTGAACTCGAACTCGTTTTCTGCTGCCTTCTTTGTATAATTCAACATTGGCCCTAAGGCATTTTTGGTTGGCGGCAAGTGACTTTTGTGGTTTGATAATTCTTTGTTTCCTGCTCTTAGTGGATCGCCTATCCAAATAACCTGTATTTTTAGCATGCGTTCTTACCTTCCCTAAACTACTAACTTCATAAATTCCTTCATAACCAACCACGTTTTTCCATACCTCCATTCATCACACCTCCCTTTTTTTAAATTAAAACCATTCTTGTTCTGGACCTTTAACAATTTTCGCATTCAACCGTTCATCACGTTCTGCAGCCGTTTCTTTCACCATCACATTAGGATGCAATCTCTCCCAATCCCAGACAAATGTTTCACCGTTCAACTTAACTAGAGCACCTTCTCCAATCGACTCCACAGTAGCTTCAATCCCGTTAGCGTCAATGATTGTCATTCCGACCTCTACCCGGCCGTATTCTTTTAGTGGTATCATTTCGAGTCTCCTTTCAATTCTTGACGTGCTTTTTCTCCGCCATCACGTTCGATGTTGGATTTTCCGTTTTGAATAAAAACTTGGTAATTAATTTCATTTCCATAAAACTCCAAAGCCTCTTTATAGCGCTTGTTTTCTTCTCGCAACCTTTGTAATTCAACATTCTTTTCTTTTACTTGCTCAATTAAATCTTTGTTATGTGCCTGTATTTCATTAATTAGCATTTTATAATCCATCATTCTGATTCTCCTTTCAGCGTTTTTTCTAATTGCTGCTGCATAATCATCGCTTTATCTGGCTCGTGTCTGGAGTATTTAACGAAGTATAATGCGTTTTCTAAAACCTCTTTATAGCGCTGGTTTTGGTATAACAACCAATCAACGGACTTTTTATTTGCTTTAATATCTGATTCCAACCCCTCCACCTTTTCAGCTTGTTGGATAAGGTACTCGAAGTCAGTTAATTCAATATTAAACAAACTAAAATGGCGCTGAACATTCTTATATTTATTTTTTATCTCTTCCAACCGTTCATCCATCACGATTCACTCCTTTTCGAGAATATTAGTCGGTTCAATTTCATGAATTTCACATACATCATTTAGTTCAATGCATATCATTCCACCTTGAAGCAAAGTGACTTCGTATCCACCATCATCAACGATGACATCACCTTCTAATTCAGAGAATGCTTCTAAATCATCACCATCTAACCAAAGCATGAGAGTTTCACCTCTCCAATCAATTTCTTTATCTTGTACAAATTTATATAGTTCTAACTCACTCAATTTCTCTCAACCTCCTATTTGATTAATCCCTCGAACATTTATGAAGTTAGATGTTTTATGCTAATCAACACCCTTCATGAACACCATCCAATGCGTCTTGCTCCGTCTATTACCAAACAAAGGCTTAAATCCAATAACTTTTAATATCTGGCTCAATTTGATTTGATCTTCATTCCACTTAAAAATCAGCGTTCCATTAGGTTTTAGAACCCTCATACATTCATCAAACCCCTGTTTTAAATCAATTGGCCAATCCTCGTTTAGCTTTCCATATTTCTTTGCCATCCAAGAATTATCTCCAATCCTTTCAAGATGAGGAGGGTCAAACACGACCATGTGAAAGCTATTATCTTCAAAAGGCATATCTCTGAAATCGGCAATTACATCTGGATGCACATTTAATGTTCTGCCGTCACAGAGTGTATCCGATAGTTCCCTGTTATCCATGTAAGTGACATGCTGGTGATTTTTATCAAACCAAAACATTTTGCTGCCGCAGCAAGCATCTAGTATTTTTGTCATTCAGCACCCTCCTTTTCCAACTGATTATTCAACTGCCAATAAGCATCAGTGATATTTTCTAAATCGATTTCAAGATTGATATTATCCAGTAGCAATTCTGTATTCTCCTGCTGCAGTTCCTCATTCTCCGCATGTACTTCCTTCACCGCATTAGCCATAACAAACATTGCTATA
Source organism: Oceanobacillus oncorhynchi (assembly GCF_000821065.1). Classification (GTDB taxonomy): domain Bacteria; phylum Bacillota; class Bacilli; order Bacillales; family Amphibacillaceae; genus Oceanobacillus; species Oceanobacillus oncorhynchi. The sequence continues at coordinate 1,170,694 of NZ_CDGG01000001.1, read as the reverse complement.
ACAGCACCAACCAATAAAACAGCCAATCCAGCATCTAATATCTTTTGTTTCATGCTATCCCTCCAATCAAAATAAGCCATCTCTGAGACGTTTTAACATCTTTGTATATATTTAATCTCGAATTTATTAATCTCTTCACTAGCGCTTCATATTTGTTTAATTTGACGGTCTAAAAGCAAAAGGTCTTTCAAAAACTCTGCGCCTTGCTAAATGGATTAAACCTAATAGGATTTCTAAGTCTTTCCGGCGCTCTTTCTTTGCTATATCCTCCAGTGATTCACCTGACTCCCAACGAAAAGCTATGCGATCAAGTTGTTTCTTTGTGAAGGTCAATTCCAAGTCCTCAAAGGCATATACATAATCTAGTCCAGCCTTTAAATGCAGTGGTTGGTTATCCGTTGGTATCATTTCAGCGCTCATTGATTGTTCCTTCCGATTTCAATAACGCTGGATTCTCAAAGGAATTCCCTAGCACTTCAAACTCTGTTAAATCAAGCTCGCCTAAAAGATCTGCCATTCCGTCGGATATCCCTGCTTTATCTTTGTCCACGCAACATTTAACAAGTACAAATGCCCCGTATTCTTCATCCCATTCAACAACGCCGTGATAGTTGTATTTGCCTTCATCCTGATATGGATAACGATTAGATGTGAGCACATCTCCTTCAACAAGCCAACTTTTGTGCTTTGTATCTTTATAAATGACTTTCAAAGGGTCCAATTGCGTATATTCACCTTCATCAATTCTATAAATAGCCAGGGTTCCATAAGATAACCAAGCATCTAAATCATCACGTTCTTCTATTTCATCGCCGTTATACATTTTGTTTAATTCTTCATCCCAAGCGTAAAATTCATTTGAAACCATCACGCATACCTCCTAAGATATTCTTGTGTTTCCTGTGCATTTCGATTCATTGATCAATACCTCCTAATTCGCTCAAACGTCTCTCGAGATAAATTTCTCCTCGAGCATGACCAGCACTGTGACCCAACATGAAAGACTTTTTCATTGCTTGCCGCAGCTGTAGTTCTGTTAAAGATCCTTTATTAAATTCAGCGACAACGATCTTTACCAGTTCATCAAATTCCTGTTCCTTGTGCTCTGCATGACCTATCAAACTACCCATGCGCAACCTCCTCATATTTTCTAGCTAAACTCACAAACTCCCCATATTCCTTCAAGAAAGCTAATTCCACTGTTCCGGTCGGTCCCTGCCTTTGCTTGGATATGATAATTTCAATGATGTTCTGTTTCTCTGATTCCTTATCGTAGTAATCGTCCCTGTACAGAAAACCGATTAAATCCGCATCCTGCTCAATATTTCCGGATTCCCTAAGGTCTGACATCATTGGTCGCTTGTCTTGCCTTTGTTCAACGCCTCTGGAAAGCTGTGATAGTAAAATGATTGGTATATTCAGTTCTTGTGCTAACAGTTTTAAATCTCTGGTCATCGCTCCGACTTCAAGGTCCCGGCGCTCGTGTTTCCCTGTTGAAGCTATCAGCTGCAGGTAATCAATGATGACAAGATGTTTTTCATTCGGATTGTCTTGTACAGCTTTACGGATAGATGCTTTGATCTGATTGATTGTGTTTGTCTGCTTATAAATTTCTAGCTTCCAGTTAGATATAACACCAATAGCTGTCATCGCCTTGTCGTAATCCTCTTGAGAAAAAACCATTGACTGCCATTTTTGAATGTCCACACGACCCTCAGTTGAAATCATCCGTTTCAAAAGTGCTGCCGGTCCCATTTCCAAACTGTATATGTGTGACATGCCGCCGTTTTTGCAGTGTCCAGAGCCAATATTCAAAGCAAATGCGGTCTTTCCAACGCTTGGTCGCGCAGCGATGATAATTAAGTCTCCCGATTGCGTGCCGCCTGTCATTTCATCCAAATCTTTATAACCTGTTGGATGCCCTTTACTTTGCGATTCATCCGGATGCATCAATTCTTCTGCAATCTCCATGAGATAGTCTTTCACTGTCTTTTCGTCAGTTTGGATGCCTTCATCCTTCACTTTGTCTAAATCCACCATGAGTTTATGAAGTGATTCCTCGCTAGGTGATTTCATGTACTCAGAGGCTAATTTCTGACTTTCTCGCAATCGATAATCCTCATAAATACTAGATTCATAGTTTTTGATTGGCGCAGTGCTTGGTACGGATTCAGCCAACTCAGTGAGGTAAGTTACACCGCCAACCTCGCTTATTGAATCACCTAATTCCGTTACGACAGTGACAACATTAATCTCAATCCCTTTAGCATCTACCTTCTGCATCGCTTCATAGATGCGTTTATGTCTCGCTGAATAGAAATGTTTTGATTCAATGGTTAAGTTTCCAATCAGGCTGCCTTCCAGTAGCAAAGAGCCTATTACTGATTGTTCTGCTGTTTCTTTATAATTCATTTGCTTTTATCCTCAACCAGTTTTTTTACAGCTTCGTAGAATTCACGTTTCTTGGATTCCGGGACCTGTGCAGCTTCTCTTTTCCATCTTTCGAACTTCTCTAGGTGTTCATTCTTTTCTGGTGCATAAGCTGATATTTCTGCGATAGTCGGCGGAAACTTATTCGTTGTTACATGTTCCTTCGCCCTCGCCATCACTCTGTCGAAATCCATACCTTTCATAACATCTGCCCACATATCAATTTTTTCTTGTGTAACTTCAAAATTTGGATATATAGACTTGATTAGTTTAAAAAGTTCTAATACCTCTGCTTTAGTCACTGATATCAAATCCTCCCCAATCAACGCCGTTGGCTTTCTTCTTAGATGAAAAATCTACAATATTACTTGTGCGTTTGTTTTTTTCTTTCACATAAATCCTGGCCTCTTCTACTGTTTTTATATTGTGCTGAACCCATTCTTTGAAAATATCTTCCACGTATTTATAAGAACGGGCGTTATACTTAGCGCCTAACTTTATAGCTGCAATTACCAGGTCATCACCAAGATCTTCACACCAGTCAATCAAAGAATCTCTGTTTAATGGATTCAGCATGCAGATATTTTCTTCAAAAAGTTTGAACGGGCTCACCTCTTCTTCTTTCTTTACATTCTTATCATTCTTTACATTCTTATTATTGTTCCATCCCTGTTCCAACTCTGTTCCACCTGCGTTCCAACGCTGTTCCAAGTTCTCTTTTTTATAATTGTCTAATCCTTGATATATCTCGTAATTGACGACTGTGAAGAGTGTTCCAAGTTCGGACTCTTCAGTTTTCAATCGATTTTCTTTAACTAACGAGTCAATCTTCCTTTTTATAACTGCAAGCGAATATTTTTTTACACTCCGATTCTCTATATAAGCTAAATCTTCTCTTAAATTTCGATATGATCTAAGGAACTGCCCCCTTTTCAGATGCATTCCAGCAACTGTTGTTCCTTCTTTGGCAAAGACAGCATTTCCGTATATATAGAAGAAGATTCTAAATTTCGGTATGTCAGTCCATATGGGGTTTTCGAAAATTTCTCTGCTTGTCTGGAATGCACCTTTCATTAGGGATCACCTTTCCTTATCTTGGTATCTCACAGATTGCGAATCTGCCTTTTACTTCTAAAATGGTGTAGCCTGGGTATCTGTCCATATATCTGATAATCAGTTGCTTTAGTTCACTTTTGTCCTGAGCCTGCTCGAATATCCAAGCAGGCAGCAAGACGTTTGATTTATTGTGCATTTGCATCAATCGGGAAATCTTTATTTTCGGATTCCTCTACTCCCTCTGTCGCTTCTGCGTTAATGTAATCTGGGGCATCAATGAAAATATCATCATCTGGTGTAATATCTTTAACGCTCCTTGCTGTTCCTTCATCGTTAGCTACTTGCTCCTGCAGCTCAACACTGATAGGAAGGTATTTCCACATGTGACGAATCACTGTTTTATTTGCCATTTCCTCATAAAAATTGTTCCAAGGGCTATATTTAGAGCGACCTCCGGGACTAGACGTGCGACGTTTTTCAATCTCTGACTTTGGCATGAACTCCATTTGGTATCCGCCATCTTTAAAATGTGCAACTGCATAAGAACCGATAAACTCCCCTTTATCCTCATCCATTGTTGGTGTGTGTTTCAAAGTTGGATTAAGGCCTAACTCATATTCGAAGGCATCATTCTCATATACTGCATGAGCATAAATTGATTGAATGTGTCCAGATCGTCTTGCTAAATCAATCATGCCTTTATATCCAATAATGAATTGGACCTCTGTAATGCCTTTTTTATTGTTTTTGAAAGGCAACAGATAGCATTGACCTAAAAGACCCGGCTCAAGACCTAATTGTGCAGCTTGCATTACACCGCCTAACAAACTCCCTGGATCTGCTTTTTTTAATTCCGGTGTAGTACGGATTGTTGTCATTGTTAAACGCAACAACCTATCAACATCCATGTGTTTAGGTAACGCTTGAGACATAGCTGGAGCCATTTGCTTTAGATAATCCTCAATAGTTTTAGGTTTATCCGTTGCAACTGCACCACTATTATTTTTCTTTGCTGCCATTTGGTTTTTCATTTCCTCTGCTGTAGCCATTTAAATAGCCTCCTGTTCAATTTGCTTTATAGTTAACCTTCTACCAGTAGTTTGATTGGTGTACTTTTCAGCAATTTTAGGCAAGTCTTTCTTCAACGCTTTACTATTCAGTCTGTTTTGTGAAAAGGATTTTAATTTAACTTCAAACCTTGGAGTTACCCCTAACTGGGCCTCTCCCATCATAAGTTTTAGTTTATTTTCATACTCTTTTTGTAGTGACTCTTTTTCTTTTACTTCTGCTTTGATGCTCTCAATTGCTTCAATGAGCATTTCAGCATCATCAGATTTCAACAAGATTGTTTCTCCGTTATCTTCTGGATACATTTTGTTTAATAACTCACTTGCTGATTTTGTTCCATCAATTTCTGGTGGTATTTCTTTGAGTACATGCTCTTCCCAAAAATGCTTCTCTTGCTCAATCATTAATTCGATAAATTCATCATCACGATCAACTTCTTTCCAAACGAACTTCTGACCACCAATCAAAACAGCTATATATGCTTTCTCATAATCCAGAACAGCCATATAGTGTTGCAGTTGACAGATATAGGCCGGCGGGACTTGTTCCCCCTCCCAAGCGTCCGCATTAAATGCATTGGTTGTTTTGCACTCAAGCAGCGATTTTTCACCAATTACGTCACGATCGATGTTCGCCATCATAAAATCGTATTCAGGGTGTTGGAACATCTGGTTTCGCCGCCGCACTTTTTTACCTGTCAATTCCATAAATCGTTGAGCTACTTTATCCTCTAAAGCATTGCCCCAGTAGATGGCTTCGTTATCTATTTCTTCAACTCTTCCACCTGTCTTATCCATATATAGCTCAAATGGTGATTTCCAAGGATTGAAACCCAATATGACAGAGGCATCACTTCCGCCGATTCCTTTAGTTCGTTCTTGCAGCCACTCTTGATGGCTCATTTCGATTGTGTTTTTAGCCATTTGATTAATCCTCCTAGATGCCGTATAATAGGCACATAAATATATTTGTTAAGAATTTTTAAAGCGCCTCTGCCAAGGCGTTTTTTATTTTGCCGTAACATAATCTGCACCATGTTTCTCCAATATTTCTCTAGCGTCCACTGATAGTTCATCCACCAGATAAAATTCACCGTCAAACTCCAGTATTTCATCGCCAGAATGTACGTCGTTTCCCAATCCATCAGTTACAAACATCTGCCTGCGTTCGCTGTATGGGTATCCAGTGCGTCGAGTCCTTTCAATTGCTGGATGGTCCATGTTTATCCCTCCTCTAATAATTTTTCTAGGTCTGTATCTTTTCTAAATATCACTGTCACAGCCGATGAAAATGGCTCATTTGGTTTATCAACCACAATGTGATTAATACTGCCATCGCGTGACCAATCAATTACCAAAACTTTATATTGCTCACCTTTCAGTGTTACTGTTGGTTGATTCATATTAAGCACCCTTTCTTTGAGATTTTTCTGACCAAAGTTTTAAAACAATCTGTTTTTGCCGGCTGTTTAGCGACTGCCAAGCTCCCGCTTTGATATTCATTTCAATTCCCTCCTATACATTAATCATCATGTAATACAAAAACGTCATTGCTCCTATAAACCCTAAGCCGTAGAACCATTTGATAAAGCGTTCGCTGCTCATATGCGGGACCTCATGAATTGCTGGTGATTTTGTTCAATGGAATCAACAATATTTTGCAAAACGATTCCTGTAGTTGCACATTGAGCCAAATCCTTTATTTCTTTATGCAGCTTGTACTCAATCTCTAAATTTTGCATTGCTATAAGTGACTTCCTCGCATCCTTTAAACAAAGGTCCATTTCTTGATAGTCGCCCCGGTGAATTGCTGAAATCCCTCTCAAGTGACAATCGATATAACATTGCTTTTCAATTTCGAATCTTGCGATAATATCCGTCATACAAACCCTCCTAAATGTGTGAAATGATAATAAATACAGCTAAAATAATTCCGATATAAGCAAGTCCGCTATCACTTTTTTTGTTCACAAAATCCCTCCTATTGTCATTATTATTGCTCCTAAACTATGCATCGTATCTGTGACATTTGAAATTAGATCAGCTGCAATTGTCAAATCGATGTTACAAGCAATCGCTATTAGTACGTCTTGCGAATTAGTCACCTTCGCCCATCGGAAATAATCTTCTGTTCGAATTGAAACTAGCCCTCGCTCAATTTTTGATAAATTTACTCTGGACATATGCAGCTTGGGAGCAAGTTGTTCTTGGCTCAATCCTCTCCTTTTACGCATGAATTTCAGTGATTCTTCAACATTCAATTTTTCTCACCTCCTCCGAATGTTCATGACGTGAACATGTTCAAAGGGAGACCAGTATTCATAGATTGTTAGAGTTATAATGTAATTACCGACAACCCTCAGTTGGTTTCTAGTTTGCTTGTTTAGTAGGTTTAGCCTGTTGGTCGATCCAGGTCATAAGACCGTTATAAGGGATACGAATTTTATATCCGTCTTTAACGACCGGCAGGCCATTGTGTTCGGACTGTCTACAAAGTTCATAAGTGGCAGTCCTTCCAATCCTTAAAATTTTAGCCGTTTCTTCAACAGTCAGAAATTTAGGTTGTGCTTTATAACCATGAGATTGGAGCATTCTTTCAATATCTTCCAGGTGCTTTTTATTCTCTTCCTGGATGATTTTGCGAAGAGATTCTTCCATGGACATTTAGACCACTCCTTTTATGGCGCATTTTGTACAATAAATACTTGTTCCACCGAAATCACCATCAATTAGTATTGATTGTAGTAACTCGGTATCGACATTTTGTTCAACGCCGCAAGATGGGCAGTATGTGAATATTTCATCTTCGTATAAATCCACCATCTTGGTTGTTCCATTATTGGAAGTTATTTTGTGGTATAACATCAAATCACATCCTTATCTGGTAGTTAAAAATGTTTGGCTATTAAGCATTTTGTCAGCTACTCTAATACCATCGTCTAACCTATCTATCATCGAAAGGTATTGAGGTGCTGTGATACTTTTAAGTCCATGTTTTGTTTGATAATTTTTCATTAGCGCTTTTATATTTGTTTTATAAGCGTTATTAAATGATTTTCTGAAATGTCTCCAAGATTCAGGAAAAGCTATTCCGTTATCAGCTGCATACTTCCGAATCATATTATTTAATTTCTGTTGTTCGTTTCCGTCCGGATTAACCTTGTCCCAGTTATCAACACGATTCTTAACAGTTATTAATTCTTGCTTAGTTGTCGCAACTTCTTGCTTCAGTTCTTTAACACTATTAGCTTGCATAATTATTAAATCTTCAATAGATTGTGGCTGTTTTGCTCTGGAACGCTTTTCAACTTCAATGAAGTATTTACGAATCACTCGACCTTGTTCATTGTTTTCAACCATCGCAATTTCTTTTGCAGTATCAATAAGGAGTAAATATTCAGTTGAAGGTCTGCCACCAGTGCTTTTTGATAAAGTTGTCAAAAAGTCATCACCTTCTACGAATCCATAATTTTCAATGCGGCGTTTAATCCAATTCGTAAATTCTTGTCTGCTAAAAAGTTGTTTGTGCAATTCTCTTGCACTTACTAACTTTTCGCCAGTTTCATTTTCGTATACAGGCAACATTTCATTAGCAATTGTCTTTAATTGGTTCATTAGATAACCTCCTATACTGTTTGTTTTGATGTATTAGATGATTTTTTCTTTATCAAGAAACGAATCGTGTCCATTTTGATTAAAAAAAATTTCATCTACTGATAACTTGTAATAATCCGCTATTCGTTTAGCTAATTTTAAAGATGGTGTACGGTCTCCTCTTTCAATAGCGCCAAGCATTTGAGGAGTTATTTCTAAGGCTTCAGAAACATCTTGTCGCGTTTTGTTTCCACGGCAGTCAATTAGCTTGTGTCTAACCATGATAAAAACCTCCTTCCAGAAACGTTTTGTTTCTTCATGAATACAACTATACAGAAACACTTCGTTTCTGTCAATGCTTTTTAAGAAACTTTTTGTTTATTTTATAGAAACGGAAACTTATTGTTTCTATAATGAAATAAGGGTGATAAAAATGCTAAAGGATAAACTAATTAAATTACGTAAACAAAAAGGGTTATCTCAATACGAAGCCGCAGATAGATTGGGCTTTTCTAGAGGTAAATTATCTAATTACGAACAGGGTAGTCGTCAACCTGATTACGACACACTTATACAATTAGCAATATTTTATAACGTTTCCACAGATTACTTATTAGGTCATGAAACAGAAGAAAGTAAATTTGAATACTACAGAAATAAGATAGTGACAGAGTTCCCTAACATAGATTTAATGTTCCACGATATGGAGTCTCTCACAGCTGACGATTTACAGGATGTATATGAGTTTATAAAGTTCAAAAAAAGCCAGAAAGATAAATAATGGCTATTATTATAGATATAAAATGCATAGAGGGGTCGATAGTTTGAAGAAGTTATTATTTTTATTAGTAGGAATGATGATATTTTTAGCAGCTTGCGAGGACGGAGATGCTGGAGCGGAAAATGAAGAGCCAGAAGACAACGAATCCGAACTGACAGAAGAGGAAGAAACAGAGGATGTTTCTACAGATGACCCATTAGCGTTCGCAGATAAAACAGATGAAAACGCAAAAGTATTAATAGATGGCATGAATGAATATGTTATTGAAAGTTATTATGTCAGTGACGATACAGATGAACAAGGTTTTAATACTTATGAAGATGGCGAATTCTTGATGCGTTATGCTATCGTTGAAACCGAAAACATAGCTGAGGCTGAAGTGCAAGGCGAAAGAAGGCTGATGATTCTCGGAGAGATTATCAATAATACTGACCAAGATTATCATTTTGATAAAAACAGATTCTTTATTAAAACAGATGAGAACGAAGAATCAAGTTTATCATTTGATTTAAATGGGGCTTGGCGAGCGAACCAAAAATCAAAATTTATCGATGACTTTCCATTAGAATATGATATACCAGAAGCATTTGCTTTAACAATAATTGACCCTTCTTTAGAAGGCGATGGGGATGATGCTGTTTTCGGAGATGACTGGGGTAGAAAATTCGATGAAGCATTTGAGGAATTCAAAGAAGAACACTTAATAGTTGAACTAGAATTTCACAGAGAATAAACTAAATAAATCAACTGAGGGTGTGCGCAAGCATGCCTTCTATTATAACCACGAAACGAACATACATTCTTAAACTGGGGGGGTTTTTGTTTGTATTCACACCTAGAGGATTACATTTATGAGCTTTATACGAAAATCGGAATTACCAAACCGTCTGACATGGATATGTATTTAATCGCTAAATTATTAGGAGTGGTGATTTCTTATAGAAAAAGGCCATTCAGAACAGAAAAGGAAATTGTGATAGATAAAGGAACAATTAGAAGTGAATGGATGATGTTCGGTCATGAAATATGCCATTACCTCAGGCATGTTGGAATCCAATTAGCTATGAATAAATTATTTATAGACTTACAGGAGTATCAAGCAGACTATTTCTCCTATCATTTCTGTGTCCCTACATTTATGTTGGATAAGCTAGAAATTAATTGTGCGGAGGATATTATAAAGCATTTTGATGTTGATTATGAGTTCGCTTTAAGAAGACTGGAAATGTACGAAAATAAGCAATATACAAGGAGTGTATCGTTTTGAAAATCACGTCACTAGAAGCTAAAAGAAAACAGAAAGCTATGGAAGAAATAGTGGTGCTACCTGTATATGATTCAATACGGGTTAATGATGAAGGTGAATTAGTTGGAGAAATTGTAGCTTATAAAGAAGTTCCTAAATACATGCTGGAGGAGGATGATTTATAATGAGAGGTCATATCATTAAACGAGGTAATAAGTATTCCGTCGTAGTTGATATAGGCAGAGATCATAACAATAAAAGAAAACAGAAATGGTTTTCGGGCTATGAGAGAAAAAAGGATGCGGAAAATGATTTACCTATAATTATTAGTAAGTTAAAAAAAGGATATACAGACCCGGCAAATATGACGATGGAAGAATATTTTAACCAATGGTTAGATAGAAAAAAGAGCACCGTTGCCCCAGGAACATATGAACATTATGAATCGTATATGAGAAAGCATATTATTCCTGGTTTGGGGCGGTGGAAAATAAGTAAGTTGGAAAGTTATCACATTGAATCGTTTATCGATGAAGTTAATGATAAAGAACTGTCTCAACGAAGTAAAAAACATATTTATCGTATCTTATCAAGTGCTCTTTTAAAAGGTAAAAAATACGGAATCAAAGAGGGAATAATGGAAGATATAGAACCCCCTAAAGTCGATAAGCAAGAGATAGAGTATTGGTCAGAAGATGAAGTGATAGACTTTATGAGCAATTTAAAAAGCAAGAATCATGCAATGCCGATATTATTATCACTTGCCACCGGGATGCGCAGAGGTGAAGTCTTAGGATTAAAATGGAATAAAGTCGACTTTGCTAACAATACTATTTCCGTTACACATCAATTAAAGAAAGACGATGAAGGAGAATGGGATTTGTCGTCTCAATTAAAAACCTCTACCAGTTACCGAACCATTGAAATAGATGATGATACGATTGAAATTTTAAAAGAACATAAACGGCAACAACAAAAGGATAGGTTAAGCTGCGGTGGTGACTATGAGGACCTTGATTTAGTGTGCGCAACGTCAACCGGAGGGTATATCCGGCCGACGTATTTAAGGACTGTTTTTAATCGTACACTAGAGAGAAGTAGCGTGAAAAAGATTAGTTTTCATGGATTACGACATACGCACGCCACATTATTATTAAAATCTGGGGTACATCCAAAAGTTGTACAAGAGCGTTTAGGGCATCGTTCCATCCAAACGACTTTAGATACTTATTCACATGTTATCCCCGGTATTCAAAAAATCGCCGCAACAAGTATACAAAAGTCGTTATATGGAAATAATGATAAGGGGAAATCCGCAAACTCGATTGCTAACGCATCTGCTAACAGGAAGTGAATTAACTGTCATCCATAACGTATTTTGGGAGTTTAAAAGTATTGCTTATCATACGTTGTACGTGTGTGTAATATCTCTTTTTGGTTTCCGGTACCAGGTTTGCCGGGGGTTCGAATCCCTCTGGGCGCGCTAGATAAAGTTAATAAAAAGACAAGGGATAAAGATGTTTGCTTCCCTTGTCTTTTTTTCTGTCTTCCAGAAGTTTGGTGCTATCTTTCCTCAAACACCACCAGGCTTTTCCACTCGGTTGCGAATGAATACTCTATTTTCCTATATGTGATACCGTGATACCCCTTGCCTAATTAAAAAGAGGGACTGCCAGTTGTCGTACCTGACTCTGGCCGGTTAGAATCATTACTTGATTTATAGTTGGACTCAATAGCAGATTTAGCTTTAGCAGGCGCTGATGTCAGTCCCGTTGCCCAGCTTTCTATCGCTCTATCTGTTGATTGTTGAAATGTTTCGCTCCAGTTTACTGAACAAGTTTTTTCATCGCAATGAACACCATTTCCATAATCTGTCGAGGCTGCTTGAACTCCTGAGGTTGAAATAGCGGATAATCCTAACGTTAAGGCTGCTAACCCTAATTTCATTCTCTTTTTCATCACAGGCACTCCCTTTATATAATGATTTGTCTCTCAACCTAACATAACTTTTGCGAAGATTCAACAAGTTACCATGAAGAATGGAAAGCAAAATAGTCCGCCGCAGCGGCGCTTTACACTTCACCTTCTATTATTTAGATAGGGATTTATCCAAGATACGGTCAACTCCTGTTTCTATGGAAATGAAGTCACTTTTTAATAACAGAAAATTAAGTTTATTTATATTTGAAGCAGTCAAATTGTAATACTTATAGGTGCACCAGAAATTATATAATGCTATATAAATAAAAGCCCCCTTAAAATTGAGCAATGTAACTCGCCTTTAAGAAGGACTTTTTTAGCTGAGGTTTTAATATTTGGTACTTTGTTTATCTGTTAAATAAAGCAAAGTTCGTTATACGGATAGCTTTAAACTTTTTCACGTACAAGGCTTGTTAAATATTCCAGCGCCTCTTCTTCATCTTCTCCTTCGATAATAAGCTTGATTTCTTCTCCTTTTGTCAGAGCCAGGCTCATTAATCCCATAATGCTTTTGGCATTAACCTTTTTATGATCATTCTCTAAAAATATGTGTGAATCAAATCGATTGGCCTCTTGTACAAAATAGGCAGCTGGCCTCGCTTGTAGTCCTGAATCTAATTCGATTTTCACTGTTTTCTCAACCAATAAATTCACTCTCCTGTCTTAAGTAAACGCCTCCATTTTTTTAGGAAGCAGAAAAAATTCTGCGTCTTTCTTTCGGCGATGTTCCATGATATTTACTGCATTATATCATATTCTTCGGATACTAGCATTAATTACCAAGCTGCAGTTCACCACGTTTGATTTTCTCTGCAAATTCATCAATTTTTTTCAAACGATGATTCACGCCTGATTTAGAAATCGTCCCGCTGGTAACAAGTTCCCCTAATTCTTTTAAGGAAACTTCTTCATATTGAATACGGAGCTTAGCTATTTCCTGTAATTTTTCCGGCAGCTGATCCAATCCAACTGTCCGTTCAATCAATTTAATGTTTTCAATTTGACGGAATGCTGCGCCGATGGTTTTATTTAAGTTCGCGGTTTCACAATTCACCAGTCTATTGACAGAATTACGCATATCACGGACAATGCGTACATCTTCAAATTTTAATAATGCTTGATGTGCTCCAATGACACTTAAAAACGTAGTAATTTTTTCGGCTTCTTTGATGTAGACGATATAACCATTTTTGCGCTCTAAGGTTCTTGCATGTAAATCATATGCATTAAACAATGTTTTTAATGCTTCTGCATGCTCCTCATAATAATTAAAAATCTCCAAATGATAGGAGGAGGTTTCCGGGTTATTCATTGACCCGCCAGCTAAAAACGCTCCGCGTAAATATGCTTTTCGGCAGCATTCTTTTCTTAAGTATTTCTCTGAAATGGTCCGGACAATCTGGTATTGATTTTCCATTAGATTCAAATCCTCTAATAAAGATTGAACACCATTTTTCATACGGACGATATATACATTATTTTTCTTCAGCTTCATTTTTTTACGGACAAGCAGCTCCACCGGCAACGTATAATTTTGTTTGATTAATGTGTAAATACGCCTTGCAATTGCTGCATTCTCTGTTTGAACATCCAGTACATAACCTTGCTTTGATATAGAAATAACGCCATTCATTCGAACTAATGCAGCTAGTTCAGCAAACTGACAGCAAGAATCCGATTGAATAGCGGTTAGTTCTTTCTTAATATCTGATGCGAAGGACATTGTATCACGCTCCTTCCCCTTTTCGAACACGCCTTGATACGTTTATTCAATGAAACTGTATTCAGCGGAATAATCCTGCATACCCCGCTGAATCTGACTTCCTTGTCTTTTTCATCGTACTTTTTGAACACTCACTACTATAAAAATTTATAAAGCATTTTAGCTATTTTATCATTATTATGACGGAGAGTTCCATCTTTATGCTTCACGACAATATTACCAGGAAAAACCTGGACATTCATCGCTTCTAAACGGGAACTATCTGCTACTACCGGAAACGCCTGCTCTTCTTTATAAATCTCCTGCGTTTCTGCATCGATTGGCTGATCATGAACAATCACATAATCAACACAATCATCGCCGACATGATCATGAATCGCTTGGACATGATCTGCTGCAGAATAATTCGTTGTTTCTCCATATTGTGTCATGATATTACAAACGTACACAATCTTTGCTTTTGTATTTAATAATGCTTCCTTCACTTCTGGAACAATTAAATTCGGCATAATTGAGGTATAAAGGCTCCCTGGAGAAATTACGATTAAATCTGCTTTTTGAATTGATTCCACAGCGTTAGGTAATGGCTGCAGCGGCTGCGGCTCTAGAAAGACCCGTTTAATCCGTTTGCCGGACAGAGGAATATTGGATTCCCCATGAATAATCTCTCCATCCTCCATAATCGCATGCAAAGACATGTTATCGTTTGAAATCGGATAGATATTTCCTTTTACATTAAGCACCCGGGAAATTTCTTTTATTCCTTGATTAAAATTACCAGTCATGGAAGTCATTGCTGCCAATAATAGATTACCTAATGAATGCCCTGTCAACCCGTTTCCCTGCTGAAACCGATGTTGAAAAAGCTCTAAAAGCATCGGCTCTGCATCAGACAGAGCTGCAATCACATTCCGGATATCTCCTGGTGCCGGCATTTCCATCTCGGAACGAATTCTTCCTGTACTTCCCCCGTCATCTGCTACCGTCACAACAGCAGTCAGATCTACGGGCAAATCCTTCAACCCGCGAAGCAAAACCGGCATTCCTGTCCCTCCGCCAATCGCTGTTATTTTCGGGATATCGCTCATGAGGTTTTGGCCTTTCTCTTTTCAATATCTCTGTGGCTGACATGGGTAATATAATCATCGCTGAATTGCTTGGAGAAGTATTCGGCTAAAGCAACAGAACGGTGCTGTCCGCCCGTACAGCCAATGGCAATAACTAACTGTGACTTCCCCTCTTTTTTATACTGCGGGAGCATAAAACGGAATAAATCATTTAATTTCTCTACAAACAATTTCGTATCTGACCATTTAAACACATAGGAATTTACTTCCTGATTTAGTCCGGTCAATGGCTGCAGTGCAGATACATAATGCGGATTCGGCAGAAAACGTACATCGAAAACTAAATCCGCATCAATTGGAATGCCATATTTAAACCCAAAGGATACAAAATGAGTGGAAAATACTTCTTGTTTTTCTTCCTTGTACAATTGAAGAATCTTTTCACGCAAATCTCTCGGCTTGAGTTTTGACGTATCAATAATCCGCTGGGAACGGCCGCGCAGCTCATCGATAATAATTCGCTCTTGATGGATGCCGTTTAAAGGAAGTCCGCCGACAGCTAATGGATGAGAGCGTCTGGTTTCTTTATATCTTGTCACCAGCGTTTCATCCTCCGCATCTAAAAACAGGATATGGCTTTGAATCCATGGTGTATGGCTGATTGCATCCAATGCCTTGTATAAGGAATCAAAAAATTCTCTTCCCCGCAGGTCCATGACGAGCGCCACTTTTTGAATGGTGTTCGAAGCATCCTTCATTAATTCTAGAAATTTGGGAAGAAGCGCAGGAGGTAAATTATCTACACAATAATAACCTAAATCTTCAAAGCTTTGCACTGCAACTGTTTTTCCGGCTCCTGACATCCCCGTAATAATAACGAGCTTTGTTTCTTTTTCCTGATTCACTAAACTCTCCCCTTTCAGTCCTCTTCCAACACATTGGCTTTTAGCAGGTACGGAGACTGCAGTCTCAAAAAAGTTGTCTGAGACTTTAGCAGCTCACCCCTTTTTATCGTGCTTCTTATATCTTATTTTAATTATATTAGAAAACCTGACATTCGCCAAGCCTTTGAGTGAATGCCTTCGTTTGGGCTGCGAACACCGGTACGAAGATATCCCTTCTCTTATATAGCTGACCTGTGAAACTTCGCCGCAGCTGAGACACTCTCCCTTTTTCCATTTAAACAAAAAAATGGACAGGTGAGTCACCTGTCCCAAAACTAATCTATCTATTAAAAGGGGGTCAATTAGTTAACTCTATAATACCCTTTCATTGTTTCATGCGTGTTACAGCAACGTTAAGATGCAGTTACCATAGATTAATTTTTTTATACAAATCCTAACCAAAGATGGATATGATTTGTATTTTCGACAATTTCCAATAACTATCGTATTATGCATCTCCTAAAATACGACAATTTTGCTAATTAATCTTCTAATGTTTCTACATATTTAATTGCTGTTTCCGCTGCGATACTTCCATCGCCTGTAGCTGTAACAATTTGTCTGAGGTCTTTTGCACGGATATCTCCAGCTGCAAAAATACCAGGTATTTTCGTTTCCATATTTTCAGATGTAGGAATATATCCTTCTTCATCCGTAATCCCTAAATCCGTAAATGGATCATTTAAAGGAAGCATACCGACATAAACAAATACACCGCTTGTTGGGAAGTCATATACTTCATCCGTTTTTACATTTTTTAATGAAATGCTGCTGACTTTTCCCTCTGGACCGTTAATTTTTTCAGCTATCGTATCCCAAATAAATTCAATTTTATCGTTGTTAAATGCGCGATCCTGAAGAATGCGCTGTGCCCGCAATTCATCACGGCGGTGTACAATGGTTACTTTGCTTGCGAATCTTGTCAGATACACGCCTTCTTCTACTGCAGAGTCTCCCCCGCCGACAACAACCAGTTCTTTCTCTTTAAAGAAAGCACCGTCACAAACGGCACAATAAGACACACCGCGTCCGCCAAGCTCTTCTTCGCCCGGAATCCCGAGTTTCTTATATTGTGCTCCAGTTGCAATAATCAAAGCTTTAGTATGATAAACTTTTTTTCCTGCATAAATGGTTTTATATTTGCCATGATCTTCAATCGACTTAATATCACCGTATGCATATTCTGCGCCAAACTTTTTAGCATGATCGAACATTTTATTCGACAAGTCCGGTCCTAAAATATGGTCAAATCCAGGATAGTTCTCTACATCTTCTGTATTTGCCACCTGGCCTCCCGGAATTCCGCGTTCCAGCATCAGTGTATCTAAATTTGCCCGTGAAGCATACACAGCAGCTGTCATCCCTGCTGGTCCAGCTCCGGCAATAATCACATCATATATTCTCTCTTCGGACATTCAATCCCGCCCCTTTATCCTTATAATATTCTTATTCCACCGTATAGTGTAATGAAATTAAGATTTAACGTCTATCTTTTTGCTCATTTTTTTATCGCCCAAGGCCCTTCTTCTTCTGACAGCTTGGGATGCCGCTTCAAACCCTCTTCCCATAAACGCAATGCCTTGCTTGGGTTCCCCGATTGATAAGCTGTGATGCTATACCATTTATAATAGGATGCTCTTCTTTTAGCTTGCTCCCCAGAAATATTTTGATACCGTTCATAAGCTAAACCATAATTTGCTGTTTTCGCAAAGACTTCCGCAATCCGCAGCTTTTGTTCTTCATGCATCGGATAAATATTGTTTATAATGTCGATATGCGTCTGATAATCTGCCTCTCCCGTTTCATAATAAAACAGGGCTAAATTCAAATGGCTGTGCAAATTGTTGGGATAGTCCACGAGCATATCTTCTTCAATATGCATCGCCTGTTCTTTTCTTCCTGTATAGAATAAGGCCTGGGCATAATCATGGACAGCCAGCTTCTGCTCCGGAAAGTTTTCCATGAGCTCCTCAATAAACGGAATTGCTTTTTCCCATTCATCATGCTCCATATGATAAAATGCAGTCTCCTGCAGGACAATCAGTTCATCCTCATCCTCCAGAGAAAAATTTTCTTCCTCTTCATCCTCTATTTCAATGAAGTCAAGAAGCTGCGCAGCATCATTACTGAAGTCGCCTTCTGGTTTTTTATCTAAATACATCTGCGCATACTTTTTGGCATCTTGAAGCAATCCAAGATGCGCATAGTTGTTGGCAGCTAAATAATAACAATCAATATACTCTCCAGTCTGCAGCACTTCTGTCAGCAGCTGATTGGCTTTATGATAAGCACCGGTTTCTGTATAAATAATGGATAACTGACATTTATATAAAGGAAAATGAGGCTTGTCCTCAATTGCTTTTTGAATCCATTTAATCGCAATATCAAACTTCCTTTTCTTAAATGCTTCGACACCCTTTGTATAGTAAAAGTCGCCTTCAGGAATAAATGGGGTTACGTTATTTGCAGTTGTCTTCTTATTTTTCCTTCTTAGCATGAATCAATCCCCCGTTCTTAAAGACAGTCGAGAAAAGTATACCATAGAATATAGCAGATTCCCATAAAAAATAAGACGCACGATCTGGCGTGCATCTTATTTTTTGTTTCCTTCATTTATTTATCTGGATGCGTTGTTTCGTATAATAGCTGCTCGAGTTCTTTTCGATAGACTGCTGCTTCTTCCCTGGTCCAGCCGAGCTCTTTTTCCATAAATGGCAGGACAGTATCCATATGCGTCTCCACCCATGGACGGTTGAAGAATAATGCACCGGAGCGGCGAATGAAGAAGTCTACTGCTTTATATGCCATTTCTTCATTTATTGCATATATTACCTGTGCAAATACTGCCGGTTCGATGTTTTCTTTTGCAGCTGCTTCTTTATTCTCTTTATATAGTGTAAAAATTTTATCTACATTTGCGCCATAACGCTGTGTCAGCTCTGCTGCTTCATTTTCTGATAACCCAAGGCTGCTGCCTTCTTTGACTTTTTCTGCTTTAAAATTCTTGAAGCCTTTGGATCCGCCGACTTCTCCGCCGGAAATAGGCAGGTGCTTCGTTTGGCTCTCTGTATATAGGATGCCTTCTTCTTCTTTTAACTGTTTTGCTACCATATTGACAACATGCTCGCCCATTTTGCGGTAACCAGTTAATTTACCGCCTGCCATAGAAAGTAACCCGGAATCTGATTGGAAAATCTCATCCTTACGGGAAATTTCACTTGGACTGCTTGCCCCTTCTTCCGCAATTAACGGACGGATGCCGGCCCAGCTTGATTCGACTTTACTTGCATCAATACCAACAGATGGGAACATATAATTAATGGCATCTAAAATATAATCCCGGTCCTTCTCTGTCATCGTCGGATGCGCAATATCCCCTTTATAATCGGTATCGGTTGTACCTACATATGTTTTGCCGTCACGCGGAATAGCAAAAACCATCCGGCCATCCGGTGTATCGAAATACACTGCTTGCTTCAACGGGAAGACCGATTCATCGAATACAAGATGGACACCTTTTGTTAAATGAAGGGTTTTTCCTTTTTTGGAACCATCTAATTCACGGACATCATCCACCCAAGGCCCGCCAGCGTTAATAATTTTCTTTGCATAGATTGGATGCTTTTCTTTGCTGATTTGATCCTCGGCTACAACGCCGACTACTTTGCCTTCTTCATAGATGAATTCAACTGCTTTGGTGTAGTTGACTGCTTTCACGCCGTTTTCCACAGCTTTTTTAAGCACTTCAATCGTTAAACGTGCATCATCGGTTTTATATTCTACATAAAAGCCTCCGCCGCGAAGCTCCTCTTTTTTTACAAGCGGCTCACGTTCTAATACCTCTGCCGGCTTTAACATCTCCCGACGCTCTGATTTTTTTACCCCTGCTAAAAAGTCATATACACGCAAACCAATACTTGATGTAAACGGTCCTAAATTACTTCCTTTATGGAATGGCAGCAGCATCCATTCTGGTGTCGTCACATGCGGGCCATTTTCATAAACAACCGCACGTTCTTTTCCTACCTCTGCTACCATCTTCACTTCAAATTGCTGCAGATAGCGCAGGCCGCCATGCACCAATTTGGTAGAACGGCTTGAAGTACCGGCTGCAAAATCCTGCATTTCAATCAGGCCCGTACGCAGGCCTCTTGTCGCAGCATCCAGAGAAATTCCTGATCCGGTAATACCGCCGCCGATAACTAATAAATCCAGTTGATTACTTTCTAAGGCCCCTAGTGTTTCTTTACGTTCTTTACTTGAAAAATTATGCATTATTTCCACTCCCACTCCCAGTAATGATCTATTGTTTTTATTCCCTTTATTGAAGACGGTTATTCATCAAATACAGATGAAAAGCATGAATCTGCCCGACGAACATTGGCGGGCGGCTTCATTTCCAGCACAATAAAAAAGACCACAAATGCACTGGTGTCTATACACCAGATACTTTGCGGTCTCTCCTGCTTCTCCGTCCTTTATATTAACTTGATTATATCTTAACACAGATGACTTTTATTGTATAGTCACTTGCTCGATTCGGATTTTATCTATTGCACAGCCGGTATATTACTACGTTGCCGATCAATCCTCTAATTTAAATACACGCGTCGCTTCCACCGCTTTCTTCCAGCCTTTATATAAGCGCTCACTTTCTTCTTTATCCATTGCCTCTTTAAATGTTTTCTCATTTTGCCACTGCTGTGAAATCTCTTCCTGGCTCTCCCAGAACCCAATTGCTAATCCCGCTAAGTAAGCAGAACCAAGCGCCGTTGTTTCCTGAACAACCGGTCGCTCCACGGTCACATCCAGGATATCACTCTGGAATTGCATCAAAAAGTCATTTTTTACGGCGCCGCCATCCACACGAAGCGTTTTCAAATCAATATTAGAGTCGGCAGCCATCGCCTCCATCACATCTCTTGTCTGATAAGCCAGTGATTCCAACGTTGCCCGGATAAAATGCTCCTTTTTTGTTCCTCTGGTTAATCCAAATACAGCACCGCGGGCTGCACTGTCCCAATAAGGCGTTCCTAAACCGACAAATGCCGGCACCACATAAACACCGTCTGTGGTATCAATTCTGCCTGCAAAGTCCTCACTCTCCGGACTCGATTCAATCATTCTTAAACCATCACGGAGCCACTGGATTGCTGAACCGGCAACAAAAATACTTCCTTCCAGGGCATAGGTTACCTTTCCGCCCAAGCCCCATGCAATCGTAGTAAGCAAACCATTTTCTGAACTAACCGGTTTTTCTCCTGTATTCATTAATAAGAAGCCCCCGGTACCGTACGTATTTTTAGCCATTCCCTTTTCAAAGCAGGCTTGCCCAAACAAAGCAGCTTGCTGATCACCAGCAATACCGGCAATCGGAATCTCTTCCCCAAAGAAATGATACGCCACTGTGTTGGTATAAATTTCAGATGACGGGCGCACCTCCGGAAGCATGGATTTCGGTACATCAAAAATGTCCAGAAGCTCCTCATCCCATTTTAAATCATAAATATTAAACATCAGTGTTCTGGAAGCATTGGAATAATCAGTAACATGTGTTTTTCCAGCTGAAAACTTATAAATCAGCCACGAGTCCACTGTTCCAAATAAAAGGTCTCCCGCTTCTGCTTTTTCTCTGGCACCTTCGACATGATCCAAAATCCATTTCACTTTGGTTCCTGAAAAATAAGGATCAATCAGCAGCCCCGTTTTATTACGAACGGTGTCCTCATACCCCTGCTCCCTGAGCTCTTTACAGATACCTTCTGTTTGACGTGATTGCCAGACGATTGCCCTGTAAATTGGTCTTCCTGTATGCTTATCCCATACAATCGCCGTTTCCCGCTGATTGGTGATACCGATTCCTTCTACACTGCTCGGCTCAATCCCTGTTTTATTGATTACTTGAGCTATGCATCCCAATACGGACGTCCAAATTTCATTGGCATCATGCTCCACCCAGCCCGGTTTATCAAAAAATTGCTTAAATTCGTTTTGTGCCGTTTCTACAATATCGCCTTTTTGGTTAAATAAAATCGCACGAGAACTTGTGGTACCTTGGTCAATGGATAGGATATATTTTTCGGTCATGGTAAATTCCTCCTTTTCTAATGTAGCTTCCTAAACTAAAATAAAACAGGGATCAAAAAAAGTTCACAAAGACAAAACCATAATCTTTTAAAAGATATTCTGGCACATGATGAATGCGCTTTACTTATGCACATGCTTTATCCTATTTATTTATACATTATAATAAATTGAAAGCGGTGTAAATAATTTCAAACCTTCTTATTAATCTGTTATAAAGTTAAGATTAATTAGGTCATTAGATAAATGACAACAGGAACAGTAACCAGACTCAGCACTGTTGATATCAAGGTTGCAGCAGACACATTATTCTCTTGTACCCGAAACTGGATAGCATACATTGTCGTATTTGCAGCAGTTGGTGTAGCAGCTACAATAACCATTATTTGCTTCGTCAATTCATCAAGCGGCAACTGCCATACGATAAATAATGCTAATAAAGGAGACAGCATCAGCCGCATAGAAAGACTGAATGAAAGTAATTTCCAATCCACTTTTCTGATTGTCATGTTTGCTAGTTGCATTCCTAAGGCAATCATAATCACTGGAATTGCAGCATCTGCCATAAAATCAATCCCTTTCATTAAAGTTCCCAAGGGAATATTCAACCAGTTAAATACGATTCCAAGTGTTGCCCCGTAAATCATCGGCATGCGCAAAATCTGTCCTGCTGCATCTATGCTCCCTACATTAAATGGACTCCCTTTCGCCGCATAATAGACTCCTAATGTGCTCATTAGTAATTGCTGTAAAACCATTAATACAATGGCTACCTTCATCCCTTCTGGCCCAAACAAAAAGAGAACTAGCGGCGTACCATAATTCCCATTATTCATAAACGCACTGGATAATATTAATCCACAACGTTGTTCCTCAGAATATTTCAAGACCTTTGTAAATAAAGTAATGAATAAAATACTCAAAAAGCAAAGTCCAAGTAAAAAAATAATAAAATACATAAAGGAACTATCAATCGTCTGTAAATAAAAGGTACGAAAAACTAAAAAGGGAACAAGTATGTAAATCGCCAATCTCGATATCATGACAGTTTCTAACTTGAGAAAGGACTGCGCAATGTAGCCGACAACAAACACAAAGAAAATAGGTAGCATAATTGATAGAATAAACACTTGATCACCTTGCTTATTTTATTTATTGATGGATAACAGGGCTATCCGCTTAGAATAGCCCTGTTATCCGTCTTGCGTTAACGTAATTATTGAAATACGATTAATTTTTCCTCTGTCATTTCTTCCATCGCATACTTCGGACCTTCTTTACCGGTGCCGCTCTTTTTCACACCGCCATAAGGCATGTGGTCTACTCTGTAACCAGAAGTATCATTAATAATCAATCCGCCTACTTCAATCTTCTCGGCTGCTTTCATCACAAAGCTTAAATCATTTGTAAATAACCCTGCCTGCAGTCCATACTCGGAATCATTTACTTTTTCAATCACTTCATCTTCATCATGATACGTATCTACCGCAACTACTGGTCCAAAGACTTCATTTCTGCATACTTTCATTTCCTGATTTACATTTGTCAAAATAGTCGGCTGATAAAAAACCCCGTCGCGTTTCCCGCCAACCTGCAGCTTAGCACCTTGGCTTATCGCTTCATCCACCCAATTTTCAACACGGACAGCTTCTTTTTCGGCAATCATTGGACCAATATTTGTTGAAGCATCCGCAGGGTCACCTACCTTGAGAGCTTTTGTTGTTTCAACCATTTTCTCCAAAAAGGATTCATAAATGGCTTCATGCACAAAAACACGTTGAACCGAAATACAAACCTGACCGGCATTATTAAAGCTTTTTTGCGCAGCCGCTGCTGCACTGATCTCAATATCAGCATCTCGATGAACAATCGTTGCTGAATTATTCCCCAGTTCTAATGCTACTTTTCTTATTCCAGTATTTTCACGTATAATTTGACCTACGCTCGGGCTGCCGGTAAAGGTGTACATGTTTATTTCTTGATTGGAGGTCAGGTACTCACCGATTTCTGCTCCCTCTCCAGTTAACACGTTTAAACGTCCGACAGGAAGACCAGCCTCTTCAAATATTTCCGCCAGCAACAGCGCGGATATAGATGTTTCTTCAGCTGGTTTTAATATCACACTATTTCCCGCAGCAAGACCTGGCCCAACTTTATGACAAACTAGATTTAAAGGAACGTTAAATGGTGTGATGGCAGCTACGACCCCAACTGGTGCTTTTATTGTCAAAGCTTTCCTATTTTCCGAACCCGGTGCTGACTCTATTGGCACTCCCTCTCCATGGATACGCTTTGCTTCTTCTGCCGAAACTTCCAATGTTAACGCCGCTCTTTCCACTTCACCAATTGATTCTGTTAAAGGCTTCCCAACTTCTTGAACAAGGACATTAGCAACGCTCTCTTTTCGTTCCAATAATAATTCAGAAGCTTTTTTTAAAACATGAAAGCGCTCGTAAGGTGGAAATGGTTTTTTTAAAGCCTTTTTAGCTGCTGCAGCACTTGCAGTTACATCGCTTTCTTCCGCTACAGAAATTTCAGCAATCACTTCTTGTGAATATTTATTGAAAACCGGAAGCTTTCTATCCCTCTCTGTCCATTTTCCATCAATGAAAAGACCATAGATATTTTTTAACAATACATTATTCATCATAACATCATCCTTTCATAACATAAGGTTACTATCTTTTGTTTTCTTATAAATCCTTTGCTTTTCCTTTGCTTCCAAATACCTTTATTTTTTCCTGAACTTTTTTCTTTAAATAATCTTTTCCGTTTCCTAATGAATTGGCTAAAACAATTTCATCCGGATTCTGTTTAAAAGTTTCTTTTACACCATTTGTAAACGCCTGACGCAATTCTGTATCTACATTAATTTTGGCAACACCTAATTGGATTGCTTTTTGAACCTGTTCATCAGGAACATCTGAGCCTCCATGGAGCACTACGGGACGTTGAACAGCCTTTGAAATAGCATCTAATCTCTCAAATCGTAATTGAGGTGTTTGTTTATACAGCCCATGAGCAGTACCAATAGAAACAGCTAAATAATCTACGTCTGTTGCTTCTACAAAGGCAACTGCTTCTTCTGTCGTTGTAATAAGGGCATCTTTTTCATCGACAGAAATATCATCTTCTGTTCCGCCTATTTTGCCAATTTCTCCTTCAGAACCGATATGAAGCGCTTTTGCTACCTGAACGACATCACGTGTAATGCTGCTGTTTTCTTCAAAAGATCTTGCAGAACCATCAAACATGACAGATTGAAAGCCAAGCTGAACAGCCTGCATTGTTTGCTCAAAACTCCTGCTGTGATCCAAGTGGATAGCGACCGGAATTGTAAATTGTTTTGCATAGATATCTATCAATGCTTTCATTGATTCCATTCCTAATGTCTGAATAACCTTTTGCCCCACTTGGATCATAATTGGCGCCTGTTCTTCTTCTGCCGCCTCTAAAATCCCTAAAATGGTTTCTGCATTATGCGCACTGAAAGCTCCAACGCCATATCCATTCTCATAAGCATGCTGAAGCATTACCTTTCCGTTTATAAATGACATGCTGTGTCCACTCCCTATCTTTTTAATTCAATACTATATTGATATTTATCGCTTCGATATCTTGTTTTGGTATATTCAATTGGACGATCGTCCATTCCATAGCTGACTTTTGTCATTTCTAACAGAGCTTCCCCCGGACGAATCCCTAAATAATCCGCTTCATCCATTGTTGCGTTAATTGCTCTGATGGTTTCTTTTGCACGCTTCAAATAAATATTATGCTGCTCTAAAATTTCATAGTAATGCGCTTCATTCAGATTATGTGTCTGCAATAATTCTCCAATGTCCTTTGGCCAGCAGGATCTTTCAATCGCTATTGGAATATCATCTGCCAGCCTGATTCTTTCCACCAGCAGGATAGGATCTTTTTCAGAAACCTCTAATATATCCTTTTCGAAAAAAAACGTTGATTTAAATTCGCTTCGTAAAACCTTTGCTCTAGGGATTTGTCCTCTTTCTCTTGCTTCTTCTGTAAACCCTTTTAGCTTGCCCAAGTGCCCTACCAGATTTTGCGGCCGGACAACAGTCCCTCGTCCCTGTTTCTTTTCAAGTAAATTATCCTGAACAAGCAAGTTTATTGCTTGTCTTATGGTCGTTCGGCTGACATCAAATTCTGAAATTAATTCTTGCTCTGTAGGAATAAGCGTATCCGCCTTCCAGATACCTTCCTGAATACGTTTATATAATTCTTTCTTCACTTGTAAATACAATGCCTCGCCTTTTTTAGGCTCAAAACGGCTCCCTGACATAACTATCTCTCCTAGGAATCGGTGAAGGATAAGAAGGAAGGTCTTCTCCAATTAATGGAGTCAACCACTCATAATATGCCTGATGATTATCAATAAAATAATCCGGCAGCAACCTTTCTCCCTCTTGAACTACTTCCTTCAAATCGACTGGTATTTTATTTATATTATAGTCGAATTGTTTCGTTCTTTGTAGGGAAACCATGATTTTATTTTTGCCTTCTCTTAACCATTTGCCCCCACAGATTCCAGCTTGAGATGCTTCCTTATAGTCCACTGGTGAAACAGACATGGAAGAACTGCGCTGGTTCATCCCCAGCAGCTCTGCTCTTGCCATTATCTTTAATTCCTTTTTTATTAAAAACTCGATTTCTGAGGAAATCCCGCCAAGTATCTTTCTGCCATCAACAACTTCCTTCTCAATTTGATCTGCTCCTTCCCATTTCACCCCCTCACTCACTACGATTACAGCACAACCATTCTTCTGAATTATTTTATCAACTTCTTTTAAGAATATTTCTTTTTTTACAGGTCTTTCCGGAATTAAGATGATATGCGGACCGTCCTCTTCATATCTGCGAAGAAATCCAGTAGCCAGCGCCAGCCAGCCGGCATTTCTACCCATCGTTTCTAAGATTCGGACCTGTTCAAAATTTCTCATGGAATAAAGATCTCTGCTGATATCTAAGGTTGATTGAGCAACATACCTTACCGCACTGCCAAAACCCGGCGCATGATCCGTTCCTCCCAAATCATTATCCACTGTTTTCGGTAACCCGATAACTTGTAATTCATACCCTGTATTTGCCGCTTCCTGTTCAATTTTACTTAAAGCTTCCATTGTGCCGTTACCACCGATTACGACAAGCGCATCTGCCTGTATGTTTCTTAATTGCTGAACACATTGTTCGATATGCTCAGCTTCCAAAGGAAATCGTCCAGACCCAAGGCAGGCTCCCGGCACATGTTTGTTTTCTACAATCCAGCTGTTTATTTCATCTGTTCCATCCAAAAAATTTCCGTAAACCAGGCCTTCGTAGCCGTTTTGTAAAAAGGTAAGGTTGTATTCATCCATCACTTCCTCTACAAAACCCGCTAATGTTGCATTGATAACAGAAGTTGGACCGCCTGCCTGTCCTATAACAACCTTTTTCATGAAAGAACTTCTTCCGAACGACTGTTATATACCACAGTTTCAATATTCAGCTGTTTGCCCAACTCGATTAATTCATCCGTTATATCTGCATATACAAGGGCGTAATGTGGTTCAAATCCTTCATCCATTAAATCATAAAGCGTATCTGTTACGTTTGTTCCCAATTCTACTTCTACAGAGGTTCCATTAAAACGCTGCGGTGTATCCAATGCTTCTCCTGACATGATAAGCATGCGGTATCCTTCCGGTGTATAGCTTACTCTGAAAATAGTTACTTTTCCCGGTTTTAAACCAAATTCCATGGTAAATCCCAGTTTTCTATTTGGATGGACCCCGGGACGTGCTCCAGTTTTTGGATTTGCTAAAGAATATGCACCTGCCCCGCAATGCCAAAATACCACAGAATTGCTTTCTTCATTAACATGTACCATATCTCCTAAATAAGGAGCACTTCCTCCTGACAGCTGCTGCAGAATTGACATCGAGATAGCCCCATGAATATCCGATTCACAAGCTGAAACGATACCGTCTTCAGTAAATTGTGATAGTGTTGAGCAGGCTGCAGCACCTAATTTATTGAAAAATTCCGGGTAACAACGTACTGCTGTTCCTGTAAGTTCCTCTTGATCAATTTGCTCTTTGACATAGGTGGTGAATTGTGCAAATCGTTCTACTGTTTCATCAGATCTGTTTAATCCAATCACCTGCTTCTCAGCTCTCTCAATGGCTCCAATCCATTTTTCCTTCGGGAGCTCCACACATTTCTCAAACGCTTCATTTAAATCAAAAAATTTCACCGAAACCCCCAGCTGTTCTCCAAGTTTTTCTTCATTTGTACCAGAGAAAAAGAATCCTGGTGGATGATCTCCAAAAACGCCAATTTTAATATTTTGAAGATCTTTAATAACTTTTTCTACTTCTGATTTTTGTTTCGTATTTACTTCAATCAGGGTATTAATTGTTTTTACGTTTCTTTCCTTTTCTTCTTGAACCCCATTTAGATAGTTCGATAATATTTCTTTGACTCTTAATTCTCCTGCATTGCCAAATACAAAGACATACGGATGTTTCGCAGCTTTTAGGTGATGGCTGGTTGCATTTCCTCCAGTTAGAGAATTTAACCGTAATCTTCCGCCAACACTAGGCTCTCTGACACTCCAGACTATAATCGGAGCTTTCACTACTTGAATCAGTTCTTCCACAGCAGCAGCATCAGCAAAAGTTGCATGTTGATAGACAACGTAGGATATATCATTTAAATCCTCTGTATTCAGAAAATCCATTACATCTTCAGTAGACGTAATAATCTCATTTGGTTCTATTAACGTATCAGCCAATTCACGTAAGAGTTTTGAGCTTTGTTCCCTCTGCTCTTCAGCAGCTTTTAAATCAAACGTTTTTCTTCCAATTGGAATATATACTATTTTATTAACCATGTAATTTCCCCTCTTTCCAAAAACATTTTATAAACACTGAATTAGAAATTGAACTTCAAAGTAACTCAGCTTTTTGAACACCTTCTTTATAGAAGGATTCTTTCTATCAGATTCTTCTTAGTTATTCACCACCGTGTCTTTCGGATTTGCAGCTAAAAAATCATTTATAATTACTTTTTCACCGGTTCTTAATGATTCTTCTGCCGCCAATCCTACAACGATAGACCAGAAACCTTCCTCTACAGTGGCAGTCGAAGTTGTTTTTCCTAAAATATTATCTACAAAGTAAACATGTTCATAATAAGTTGCTCCGCCATGTCCACTTTTTTGAATCTCTGTCGGATAAACCGGCGTAGAAGTTTTCGAAGGACTTCCTCCTGCACGAATAACCTCCAAATAGTTATCTGGTCCTTCTAATGGTACAAACCGTTCTGTTTCAGTAGCTTTCAGACGTCCTTCATTTCCACAAAGCACTAATTCTTCATAAAACATAGGTGAAAACATAGATAAATTAAAATTACATTGAATACCATTTTCATATTTTACAATGACAAAGCCGCTATCAATAATATCTGAACTTTCCCCCTCATATTGGAAGGTTTGAAAGTTTACTGCCTGGCTTCCTGTTGCATATACTTCTACAGGCTTCGATTGCGCAAATAAATTAAATAAATCGAAGTAATGACAGCATTTCTCTACAAATGTTCCCCCTGATTTTTCGGAGAATTTATTCCATTGCCCTACTTTATCAAGGAAAGGTACACGATGCTCCATAATGGAAATCGTTTTAATGTCACCAACTGATTTTCTTTCCAGTGCTTCATGAATTGCTTCTACATAGATTGGTTTATAACGGTATTGCAAACCTATTTGAAAAATACTTGGGTAATCTTTAGCAATCTCCATGATTTCGTATGCATCTTCCAGATTTGTGGTCATTGGTTTTTCTAAAAAAATATGTTTTTTCGATTTCGCCGCTACCCGCACAACATCTATATGCGTATAGTTTGGCGTACAGATTAACAATGCATCCGCTTCCGGATCATTACATGCTTCTTCTAACGATTCAAATACGTTTATATCTCCAGCCTGCAATTCATTAACAAATACGTCTTTCGCCTGCTCAATACTTTTTTCATTTGGATCATATAATCCATTAATGGTTGCCCGGCCTTCCAGTATGGTTACTTTCATATGTTCCTGCCCAATATTCCCTGTACCTATTAAATTGAATTTTAATTTAGGCTGATTCTCTACGGTCAGATAACGATCTTCCCCTGGTAAATAATCAAATTTTGATTTATCGAAACCCGCTAAAATATCTAATTCCTGTCTTTCTACTGTCATTTCTCCATCTCTCCTTTAAATTTAGTAAATCTTATATCGTTTCTAATTTAAAATTTTCTCCAATAATTCCAGGATAGGCACCTTTAGAAATAAGCGGTGTTCTATCTGGATGTGCAAGCAGCCATTTATTTTTCATAAATAGCAGTTTGTCCTCTTCGGTTATCACTGATTTGCTGAAATCAATAGGTTCATTGGTTCCTTTAGGTAAGATAACCATACACTTAAAACCTTCCTCATTCACTTTACAAGGTGCAAAATGCAATGTAGTCTGATAAATTTCTATCATTGTTCCTTTAGGCAAATAGAAAATATCCAGATTTTCCGTTTTATACTTATTTTTGTGAATATCTCCGGTGTGTCCTAAAATAAGAATTAAATCGGTAACAGCAATGTTGATTTCACTGCCTTTATGATATTCTAACCCATTCAAATGACTATTGGGACCATTACAATATCCAACCTGTATCTCCATTCCTCCAAACAGGGTTGTTTGGATTTTTTCTGTCAGCTTTGCTTTTTCTAAAGCTGTATCAGAAGCAATATATTGATTTACATCCTGAGGAATCTCTATCTGCTTCATGGTTTCATTCCATTCGCTCCAATCAAATCCCGTTAGAATCCTGCCATATTTTTTAAATTTATCCGCTGTAATAGAGTGAATCGTCTTATTTGAATTATTTTCTTGCAATTTCTTTAGTAGATTATTCATCCTCTACCTCCCTCATATATAATGCTAAGCTTCTTTCTTTAGTTGCTCTTCATGACTGCTTAACAGTTTGTCTGCATATTTTTTATTCCACGATTTAAGTGCAATAAGATAAAGAATGATCGTTACAACGATAAGAGCAATCGTTGCCGGCCAGAACCAGCCTGAGATAATATTTTCCGGCGAAGCCACGCCAATTGGCGAGAATAAAATATAACTGAATACCATTGCACTTAATAACAGAATCGTTACTGGCAATGCATATTTCCAAGGAACCATGCTAACCTGCGCGTTAACTTTAAATACAAATGGCTCTTCTAAAGGCTTTACCATTCCAATCACAAGCATAAGCGCAACTTCAATTACAAACATTAACCCTTGAATGTGAATGAAGTTGATAGCTAATTCCACATTAAAGAATGTTGGCAACCCCCAAATCAAGAAATAATATGCTATTACATGGAGTATAATCGTAACTTTCGGCGCTATGGAAGGAACACGTTTAGAAAAAATCCCCACTAACACAATTGCAATAATTGGAATATTGAAAAATCCAGTAAACTGACGAATCAGAGTCCATAACCCGTCAGGAGCATTGATTAACAACGGAGAAATAAAAAACGTTATTAATGCCAAAATCGTTCCAAACCACTGACTGACACGTATCATTTTTCTATCACTGGCATCTTTGTTAATAACTACCTTATAGACATCATATACAAACAACGTAGAAGCACTATTTAATAAGGAGTTAAAGCTGGAAAAAACAGCTCCTAATAATACAGCTAAGAAAAATCCATTTAAAAATGTAGGGAAGATATCACTGATTAATGTTGGATATGCCAGATCCATTGTCTCTAACCCCGGTCCATATAAATGGAAAGCAATAATACCTGGAATCATCATCAAGAATGGAACTAAAATTTTTAGGAAACCTGTAAATAACGCTCCTTTTTGACCTTCTGCCAAACTTTTTGCACCCAGTGTTCTTTGAATAACATACTGATTTGTGCCCCAATAAAATAAATTAGCAAATAGCATTCCTGTAAAAATAGCTCCAAAGGGAACTCCATCATCACTTGATCCGATAGCATTCATTTTTTCCGGATGTTCTGTCGTAATCGTTTTCATTCCTTCGAATAAATTACCATCACCTAGAGCAATGAAACCCAGAACTGGTACAAGCAAACCAACAATCAATAATCCAATTCCATTGATTGTATCCGAAATAGCTACAGCTTTTAAACCGCCAAAAATAGCATAGATAGAACCAATAATACCGATAACCCAAACTACTACCCACATCGATTGCTCAAAACTAATCCCAAGCATATTAGGTATATCGAATAATTGTAATACCGCAATAGATCCCGAATAAAGTACAGAAGGGATTGTAATCAATCCATATCCCAGCATAAACAATAACACAATCAACAATCTCGTACCCTGGTCAAATCGGTTATTGATAAACCCAGGAAGTGTTGTGAAGGCTCCGCCCAAATATCTTGGAAGTAACACAAGAGCCAGCATAATAACAGAGAATCCAGCTGTAACTTCCCAGGCCATATTTGATAAGTTTGCACTATATCCTTGTCCATTTAAACCAATTAATTGTTCGGCAGATAGGTTTGTTAAAATTAATGATCCGGCTATAAACCCGCCGGTCAATCCTCTGCCAGCTAAAAAATAACCTGTTGAATCACTTACTGTATTCTTTGTTTTATGATAAGAATACCAAGCCACCAGTCCCATAAAGAAAGCACATGTTATTAATGTAAATGCAATACTCCCCATCCTTGCTCCTCCTTTTAGATAACACGTTATTTCGTATTTTTAAACGTCCTGCCCCTCGACTGTTTTATTTGTTATCCATTTTTAATTACTCAAATTTAAATCTACCCCCTAGTTAACATCATTATGTTTTAAAAAACATCACTATCTTTAAACATATTATATTGGAAACGTATTCAAAAATGCAAGCTTTTTTTTAATTTTTTTAATGAATTATAGTTTAACAGGGCATATTTATATAGAAAACTGTTGCAGATTCAGACAAAGGTCAGATAAAGAACTGCATTTCGATTATTATTTTTTCTTTATTACTCAACTTTCGCAGCTAGAAACAACGTTCAAATTAATTAGCTGTAAAGCTTATATCTGTTCCATTACGGCCATTGACAAATGAAATAAAGAATACGGTTTATCGACTTTTAAACAAGTCCACCTTTGCCGGGAGAAGATTTTTATTGTACCTGAGCAATCATACCATCAAAAAGTTAACAAACTTAACCGATCATAATTGGCCGAAAACATTGATTGTAGACGATTGTTCGCATAACCGTAACCACAGTAAATTGGTTGAATTATTGGCTCGCTATTTTAACCATTCATCCCAAAAAATGCGCTTTTATAAAGGATTTCGCATGCTTACTCTTGGGTGGCCCGATGGCGCCACTTTCATTCCAGTAGACTTTTCTTTATTAAGCTCGAAGAAAAGCCAAATTAACGACATTTCATCAAAGATTGACAAGCGTAGTTCAGGCTATAAACGCAGAGTAGAAGCACTTCAAACTACAGCCGAACAAATACCTGGTAAGATTGAGCGTGCCATGAAAACAAGCGTGGATGCCTCTTATGTGCTGATGGATTATTGATTCACGTACCAGCCTCTCGGATAGAGATAAAGACCAAGGGCTTGATGTTATTGGCATGGTGAAAACTTGAAACAACGTTACCCCTTTCAAGATAAGCACGTAAGCCTACTTATCAAGTATTATTAAATCAGAACTTAGAAGTAGTCAAATAATTAACAAAAGATACATATGGAATAGTATACGTAACAATAATATGATAAGATTTACAAGGAATAATAAGCATTTTGGATTTTAAACGTTATATACTTTTATAATGGATGAGTTAAAATGAAGGAGATTTTTCTTTGAAAATTTTCAAAAGAACTATGTTAATCGTTGGAGGACTAGTCTCTCTAGCAGCTATATGTTTTTTTATCTGGTCACAAATCACATATAAGCCTACTAATGAACTTAAAGAGCTTGTTAATCTTTCCGAGGTAACTAATAATGAGGAAGGCTCTACTTATGTTTTTACACCAGAAGAACCATCCAAAGTTGGAATTATATTATATCCTGGTGCTAAAGTAGAAACACTGGCATATAGCTATCTCGCGGAACAACTAGCAAACGAAGGCTATAATGTGTTCATACCATCAATGCCATTAAATTTTGCCATATTCGGGATAGATAGAGCGGATGAAGTCATGCAACTTGATGAATCAATTACAACTTGGTATATTGGCGGACATTCATTAGGTGGATCAATGGCAGCGGCTTATACAAAAAAAAATCCTGACAACGTTGATGGATTATTCTTTCTGGGATCGTATACAAACGATAGCAATAATTTATCAGAGCTAACTATTCCTTCTCTTTCTATCTATGCAGAATTTGATGGATTAAGTACCTTGAATAAAATCGAAAAAAATCGTATCTATAATCCGAAATCAACTGAGTACTTTGAAATTAAAGGTGGAAATCATGCGCAATTTGGTATGTATGGTGAGCAAAAAAATGATTTAGATGCATCTATATCTCCGAAGAAACAGCAGGATTTGGTCATTGAAAAAATCATTAATTGGCTAGAGCAGTTATGATTCTTAATTTAGCTAAATGAAAAATGAGGAGGTAGCACACCGTTTATTTGTGAAGAACTGTTGCTACCTCCTTCTTTAAAAATGCTTCCATTATTTAAACTCATGTTTATAAAATTGACTTTAATAAAGCCGTCTATATATTGAGTTAAGTTTTCCTCTGAAAGTAAGCTGTTCCAAGTAATGAAATGATTAATATCAACTCAAAAAGATTGGTAATAGCACCGCTCTTTATAGGCCACTGAATAGCACTTCCAATTATCATTAATAAAGAGCCAATAAAAAAACAAGCCCATTTCTGTTTAATCCATATGAGGATAGAAACTACAACTAATACGAATGAGACAACCAATATCATGAATGGGGGACCGCTTGAAGGATCTAAGCTCCTATAACTCAGCACTCCAAATTCCCATTTTGCTTCGATGTTAAGATTAAATACTTCAGTAAATAATTCCAAAAACACGAGTAATGCAGTTAAACCTATAGCCAAAATTCGGATAGAAGTCTTTCTTGCCCATTGCATGTTTGCTTGCTCAAGTGTTTTCCAAGCGAATAATACAAGCAATGGCGTAAAGAAAGCATGTATCCAATACCTTGCAATATTTAGGTTTTCTAAGAAATCTCCTTCACCAATAATACGGCCTATAGTAAGGATGGTATTATCATAGAATAGACCTGCGATAACAGGTAATAAGTATATGGAGCTTTCAACATAAGGTTTCTTTAATAACCTTATGACTAATAGGAGTAATATGAAATAACTGATCGAAAAAATAGCAAAGAAAATAGTATCCATTGGGTTTTCCTTTTGTTCCTAAGTTTTTAGCCAATATATCTTGCTTATATTAACTGTATCCATTTACAGTATACAATAAACCACCTAACACATTTATTTTAATAGCATATGCAAAAATGGTTGAAACAATTCTTTTATTATCATCTGTATTTTCTCGATTTGTTTATGTGTTGGAATTATTGCATATGGAAACCGCAGTAAAAGAATATGAAGGGAACAAAGCAGAAGAAGAGAAAGGAGCATAAATTTCGTAAACTAATTTTAAAACAGGTTCTATAAATAGAAACAATTGGCATTTTTTATTTACACTCCGATACAAATTAACTATATATTCCTCCATTAGGAAGGGTTTTATGTTTCTGTTTCACCGAGTATTGCGTACGCAGAGTGGCAATTCTCCTTAAATGATTAAGCCTTCCCAGATATTATAGAAGCATCTTGTACTACGGCCCCCGGCTGACTTCTGATAGTTCAGTGAACATTCGCATGTTCAGTTACGACTGTGTACCGCATTTCTATCAGGCCTCCCAGGGTAATTACACACTCTTCTTCTTCATGTCCCCACTTCATTTACTCTATGCACCCTTTCGCAGTAAGGCTTGTTTTGCAGTCTTACCCAAGCACCTCTAGCCTTCTATGAAGTTCGTGTTCCTAAGGTTAACCACTACTACTCCCTTCGCAGATCGGGACTTTAACCCTACAGAGTATACGCATGCCTCGTACACAAAAAGGGTGTTGTAACTTCTTCCAACCCGCCCATCTAAATCGCCGCCGCTACCTTTAATCCCAAAGCTTCCGGCTTGAAGTAGAAACAGCAACCGCTCCAGTATCTAATGCTGCTTTCACCTGCTCTTCCTCTTTAATCAAACCGCCGGCAATGACAGGAATATCAATTTCTCCCGTTATCTCTTCAATCACTTCAGGCATCAGTCCAGGCAAGATTTCAACATAATCCGGATGAAATCGCTGAATAAGCTTAATGCTCTGTTCTAACGCCGCACTGTCCAAGATAAAAACACGCTGGATTGCCAGCAATTTATGCTTCTTAGCAGCGGCAATCACATTGCCGCGAGTTGTTAAAATTCCATCCGGCTTTATTTCACGCTGCAGAAATTCCATGCCGTACTCGTCTGCTTTCAATCCTTGGATCAAATCAAAATGGACTAATACCTTTTTATTTGCGCGATGAGCGTAATCAATCATACTCTTGAGCTGAACTAATCTGGATTCTAAAATAATAATATGTTCGTGATTACTTTCCAATACTTTCTCAAAGTCCTTCATCCGCCGTACAGCAGGCAATACCCCATGCATCAAGAATTCCTCCCTTCATGCCCATCCGGTGATTGACGCGATTCCATTTCTTCCTTGGTATAAATAATCCGCATTGGATTCCCCCCTGCAAAAGCTCCAGCCGGGACATCTTTATGAACAAGTGTCGCAGCCGAGACAATCGCTCCATCACCGATATGCACCCCCGGCAATATCGTCGAATTGGCTCCGATCATAACCTCATTGCCAATATGCACCTCGCCCAGACGATATTCTGTAATTAAATATTCATGTGCTAAAATGGTGGTGTTATAACCGATAATGCTGTTATCTCCAACCTTGATTTTTTCAGGGAACATGGAATCAGGCATCGCCATTAAAGCAAAGGATGTACGTTCGCCTACTTTCATGCGCAACAGATGCCGATACAGCCAATTTTTCATTCTTAAAAAAGGGGTATATCGCGCAACCTGAATGACAATAAAATTCTTCACTATTTTAAAAAAAGATACGGTACTGTACATCTGCCATAGAGAATTTGCTTTATGATGAACCTTATACCTTTCCGTTCTCCGCATGCCTATTCACCTGCCACTGTTAATAAATCCCTCATTGTATCCAAATAATAGGTTGGATGATAGCTTTTTAAAAAGGCTTCCGTTTTCTCTGACCAGCTTACTGCCGCCGTTTGTGTGCCTGCCCGCTGTCCGGAAACAATGTCATGAAAATTATCTCCGACCATTAACGTTGTCTCCGGATCGGCATCCAGCAAACTCATCGCTTTTTCCACCGGTTCCGGATCAGGCTTTTTATTTACTACATCATCATAGGTAATGATGACCGAAAAGAAACCCGTCAGCTTGGTTAAATCCAGCCCCATCATCACCGTTTTTTTAATTTTTGTGCTGACGATTCCTAATGTAATATCCTTTTCATACAGCTGTTTGATTGTTTCATATACATCCGGAAAAGCTTCTACATAACGGTCATGCTCTCTCATATTATACTCCCGGTACGCAGCGACCATTTGCTCAGACAGCCCCGGATTTATTTCATAAAAGGTTTCATTTAGCGGCGGTCCGTTAAGATGTTTTATTTCTTCCGGTGTAAACTGCATATCAAATTGTTGAAATGTATGTTCAAATGAAGCACGTATCAGCTCATTTGTATCAATCAACGTTCCGTCCAGATCAAACAGAATGGTACGAATGCTCATGATGCATTTTCCTTTCTTCTTTTTTCCAGAAATAAGCAAGCGTCATCGTTAAAATAATCGCTACCGATAACCGGATAATCAATAATGGCCAAACTGGAATACCAAGCGGAATAAAGACTAGTGTATCTTCGACGACCGCATGGCAGGATACCAGAAAAATCAAGGCTAAATACATATCCTTCTTTGGCACATTATCTTCCTTTACTGCCTGCATCATAAGACCTGCTCCATAAGCAAGTCCAATCGTCAACCCGGCAACCATCGTCATGGAAGCCCGTTTATCTATCCCCAGCAGCTTCATAAACGGAGCGAATTTATTGGATAAAGCTGTCATCCAGCCCAGCTCCCGCATAACCTGCATAATAATCATTAACGGAATAACGATACAAGCTAGTTGAACAATTGCTGTCAGCGCAGCCTGCGCGCCATGGAGTGCAATCTCCCACCAATTATCCAGCACTACTTCATTACTGGAAATGAATCCATATTGAGCAAGCTCTGAACCGCCATTCCAGAATAAATTAATCAGTAGCCCGGAAATGACAGCCAGTCCGACCCGAATACCGACGATGACCCACCATCTTACTCCGACACTGGTTGCTACAGCAGATTCAATAAAAAGATTATGAGAGAACGACAGCATGACTGCCATAATAAAGACTTCCTTCACTGTAAAATCAAAGGAAATAATCGCTGCAATACCTGCATATAAATTCAAGCCATTCCCTAAAACAAGCGGAACAGCGGCTTCACCTGACAAACCGAATAACCCCATAAGCGGGGAGATGATATTCATAAACCAGGGGAAAACTGGTGTAAACTGTAAAATCGTTATAATTAATGTAATGGGGAAAATAACCTTTCCAAGCTTTAGTGTGGTCTTTAACCCCTCTTTCAATCCCCTGTAAAGCATCCCTTTCATTTTCTTACCTCATTTCAACTTAGACAATTCCATTACTTCTTTTTCTTCTTCTTTTTACCTTTATTTTTATTCGACGGCTTTGCCTGTTTCTT
The DNA here is from genome assembly GCF_000821065.1 of Oceanobacillus oncorhynchi. Taxonomy (GTDB): domain Bacteria; phylum Bacillota; class Bacilli; order Bacillales; family Amphibacillaceae; genus Oceanobacillus; species Oceanobacillus oncorhynchi. The sequence goes on along the minus strand of NZ_CDGG01000001.1, from coordinate 1,131,806 downwards.
TTTCGCAGGCACGTCAAGGTAACGGTCGTTGGATGTTTTTATCAGATACAGCATCATGATAACTCCTGCTACAATCGTTAGTATGGAAACAACCTGCGCCGTTCGCAGTTCACCAATAACATATAAACTGTCTGTCCGGAGTCCTTCGATATAGAACCTTCCAATCGAATAGGTAACGGCATACATTAAAAATACCATGCCGCGTTTTGGATTGATCCTGCGGAAAAACAGCAGTCCGAAAAATATCAGGAAATTCCAGACGGATTCATATAAAAATGTCGGGTGATACATCACACCGTCAATCACCATCTGATTCATAATAAAGTCCGGCAAATACTGATGGAAGCTCTCATAAGCCGCCTCGGAAATTGGCCCGCCATGCGCTTCCTGATTAACGAAATTCCCCCAGCGTCCAATTGCCTGACCTAAGATTAAACTTGGTGCAATCACATCAGCAAGACGCCAGAAAGAAATTTTCTTTACTTTTGTGAACACGATAGCTGTGAGAACCCCGCCGATAATAGCTCCATGGATAGCGATACCGCCCTCCCAGACGGCAATCATCTTCCAAAGCGGACCATTCGCATATTGTTCAAATTCAAAAATGACATAATAGATTCTCGCTGAAATAATCGCAATCGGCACAGCAAAAATAATGAAATCCATAATGGTTTCTTTGCCAAGGCCGACTCTTTCTGCTTCCCTCGTTGCTAAATAAACGGCTAATACGGCCCCAACGGCGATAATAATACCATACCAATAAATGGTTAATGGCCCCAGTTCTAAAAACACGCGATCAATAGGAGCGTCTGTCCCAGTCATCTATATCATCCTCCTATTGTGATTCCAAATCACCTTGTTCAATCATTTTAGTTAACCGATCCGAAAATTCCTCTGCTGTATTCACGCCCATCCGCTTCAGACGGAAATTCATGGCAGCTACTTCGATAATAACAGCAAGGTTTCTTCCTGGTCTGACCGGTATCGTTGCTTTTGGCAAATGAACATCCATGATCTTCATGGTATCTTCATCTAAGCCTAAACGGTCGTACTGCTTCTTTTCATCCCAGATTTCCAATTGAATCACCATCGAGATCCGCTTTTGGCTGCGGATGGAGCTGGCTCCAAATAATGTCATAACATTGATAATCCCAAGTCCCCGAATCTCCAGTAAATGCTCAATCAGAGCCGGCGCATTGCCAATCAGACTCTCATAATCCTCCTGCCGGATTTCCACATTATCATCTGCTACAAGACGATGCCCCCGCTTTACTAATTCAAGCGCTGTCTCACTTTTACCGACACCGCTTTGGCCGATTATCAAGACGCCGACACCATAAATATCGATTAACACACCATGTACCGCAGTAAAAGGCGCAAATTTTGATTCTAAGTAATTGGTTAAACGGCTCAATACACGCGTGGTTGTCCGCGGTGATTGTATGATAGGAACGCCAGAGTGCTTCGATGCTTCAAAAAATTCTTCCGGTACATCCATCCCGCGGGAAATGATGATCCCCGGGGTTACATCCGTACATAGATTTTCAGCACGCTGCTTTCTCTCCGCTGCATTCAAACCCAGAAAATAAGCTAATTCTGTCTTTCCGATCAATTGCAGGCGTTCTCTGGGATAATAATCAAAAAAGCCAGTCATTTCTAATCCCGGACGTGAAATATCACTTGTGATAATCTCACGGTGAACCCCTTCTTCTCCTGCTACCAATTGCAAATGAAACCTGTCCAATAAATCTTTTGTACAGACGGTTGATACCATTTTGAAGCTCCTCTCTTCAACAAAGCTAACTGATATACATTTTAGCATAATCCATTTAAAAAACGTAGGGGAGAAGTTTTGGTGTGATTAAATTATTTTTGTTGAATAGGATAAGCTTTAACAGAGGAAAGTAAGTGTTATTTTGAAAATGCGCTTCCCATAGAACGAAGCTGTTAACAAATGTACCGGATGCATTCGTTGACAGCTTCTTCGTTTGAAAACTTATTCTACGTGCTGCGGCGCCTTTCGCCCCAGCTTCACTGTTACAGCCCCCAATAAATAATAGTGATAGTATGATCAAAAAAGTCATCTCTTCATTAATTTCTCTAACTTTTTCACATTATTTTTATCCAGTCTTTTCATGCTGCTATTAAAAATTTCCCTGCTTCCGATTCAGACGAACACTTATATTTTTTCCTCTTGCACTTCACGTTACGGAAACCGTTATACTTATCTGTAAAGGAGTTGATTCAAATGTATACCATTGGAGAATTTGGAGCAAAAACCGGATTTTCAACACGGACGCTGCGTTTTTATGAAGAGCTTGGAATTCTTTACCCAAGCAAAAGAAATGAGAGCGGTCATCGATTATATGGCTTGGAAGAACTCGCTGCCTTACAGCGTATTCAATCGTTAAAGTTTATTGGCTATTCGCTTCAGGAAATCAAAGAATTGCTCGATAAAGAAGAAATTACCTTAGAAAATTTTGTAGACTCCGTCCCTGTTCAAAGAAAGGTTTTGGTGCATAAGCGCGAAGAATTAAACCGCGCCATTGCAGCTATTGATCATGTGCAAGCACTTTTAGATGATGATTTCCCATTAGATTGGACGGTCCTCACCTCGCTGCTTCACGGGATGGAATTTGAAGAAGAGCAAAAGGCATGGATGAAGGAGCATTTTCCAGATGATTTTGCATCACTTTTCACAGATATCCCAAAGAAAAAACGTGAAAAATTAGATAGAGAATGGCTTTCCATTCTGGCCGAGGTGAAAAGACTGATGCGGGAAAATGTTCCTCCGCATGCCCCAGAAGCGCAGCAGGTATTTTTAAATATCAATGATTTATTTATGAGGATTGTCCCTGAAGATGTTATTACAGAAAATATCGATAAATGGGAGGAGCAATTGGAATCTGCTGAAGCTGATGATTTTGTAGCTCCGACTTTTTGGTCGAAAGAGGAAGAAGCTTATATGGAGGAAATCGCTAAAGCGATGGAACAGAAGTATAAAGAGAGTGAAGGGAAATAATGGACTGAAAAAGTCCGAAAGAGCTCACTATCTACACTGAATCACTTCGGACTTTTTCATTCGATATTTTTATATGTACTTTTCAAGAAAAATATAATTCTGTAAGCCTTCCCCAATCTATTTCATTTGAAACATTGATAAAGTATGGCGCTTGCCATGCTTGTGTTTTTTTTGCAGCGTTATTTAACGACTTTTCCCAAGAAGGATATACTCTTATTGCCATTTTCCCTTTGTTATCAATCGTTCTTAATATTCTTTTTTCTAAAAGCAAGGACTTTGGAAAAATAAACTGACCTTTCAGGTCTTTATCTATAATTGAAATCATTATTTTATCAGGACTTTCACTATACGCATAAGCCTGATTACGCTGATTTACATCTTTTTCCCAGAAAACAACAAAGTAGCCTTTTTTCTTTGGTGTTCGTTTAGCTAAGCGACTCCTATACATCGTTTCATGAATCGTAAAAGTAGTCCCTTCATATTCCATATTTTGCGGCTCATTCACTATATTTGTGATGTCATCATCTGTGCCAGAAAGCAATGATTTGATTAGGTTTATCGATTTTAGCATTTTTTCTTCTCCTTCCTTTTTTATCCCCCTCGCCCTCAGAGCAGCGGTATCTTGACAATATCCGTTTTAGTACACAAAGAAAAAGCCAGGCAATAACCTGACCTTCCCTTCTATCGTCGTATATCCCGGACAACACTGTTTAAAATCATCGAAATCAATGAAATCACAATCGATGCGATAAACGCCGTTCCAAACCCGTCAATGACAAAGGAAGGTCCGATAAGCGCCTGCGTAATCATCAATATAATCGCATTGACCACAATTAAAAACAATCCAAATGTGATCACCGTAATGGGCAATGTTAAAATAACCAAAATCGGCTTCACAAACATATTCAGGATGGCTAAAATAACACTTGCTAACAGCGCTGTGCCAAATCCATCCAGCTGAAATGAATCAAAAATCTGGGCAACTGCTATCAGCGCGACAGCATTTAATACTAATGAAATAACCCCCCGAAGTAACATTAATACACGTCTCCTCTAGGCATAATAAATGCAGCAATCAGATAAACAATTGCCAATGTAGAAAAGCTCGGGATAAGCAGAATCAAGAAAATAATCCGGAGCAGGGTCGGATCCACATTTAAATACTCTCCTATTCCGCCAAGGACACCAGCTAATATTTTATTGGTTTCGGAACGATATAATTTTTTCATGAAAGTACCTCCTCAGGTAATTGTTTTGCCATCTATTTATTCATGGATATGTGTGCTTCTACTGGTATATACGAAAATAGAAATGAAAAAGTTTCATTTCTATTTTCCCTCTCCCTATTCTTTTTAAACAAAACAATTAGTTGGAGCTGTTCTTTTCAAAATCCCAAGTATAAAAACGTTCCATCGCCTGATGCTCAATCAGTTCATTTTTCACTTCTTCATCGATTTCATCCATCTGTTTAAACCAGCCAAACATGCCTGCTACCTGAGAATCATGAGACAGAACCGTTTGCAGCTTTTTATCAAACGTATCATGGACATCATTCACGATATCAGGGCTTCCTAAATCCTCTTCATGACCATTGGAAAAGGCTTGTGCCCATACTTTTGGTCTTTTCTCAGGAGTCATATCTTCTACAGCCTGAATCGCAGCTGCTCCCAAGGAATTATGATCCGGGTGCACAGCATAGCCGGGATAGTGTGTAATCACAAGAGAAGGTTTAATTTCTTCTAAATAGCTTCTTAAATGATCGGCCACCTCTTGTTTATCTTCAAATTCAATCGTTTTATCACGGTATCCGAGCATTTTCAGTTCCATATCTAACGTTTCACATGCCTGCTTCAACTCTTTTTTACGAATTTCAGGCAAGGATTCCCGATTTGCAAATGTCGGATTCCCCATATTCCTCCCCATTTGTCCTAACGTTCCACATAAATATGTTACTGGCACTCCATCTCTTCGAAACTGTGCGATGGAACCAGAAGCGCCGAATGCTTCATCGTCTGGATGCGGATAAATAACTACTACATGTTTCTCCATTACGTTCACCTATCTTTCTAGAATCAAGCTATATCCTTCGTTTTTTATTGATGAAAAGGCGTCTCACTAATTTCTAATGCCACCATTAACCGGCCTTCTCTGTCATGACCGGCCAGCAGCAATTGGTCTTCCTGATAAATCGTCCAGTCGGTCAGTCCTTCTGCATAAATCCAGCCAAGCTCCATTTTCAAACCAACACGATAGGAGTTCCCTTCTCCTATAATCTTTGCCTGTTTATAGGTTACTTTTGCATTACGTATATATGCACCAACGGTATAGGCATTGGCGTCTAAATGATTCGCATAAGCTCCATTTGTTGTTTCCAAATGAACATACACTTCTTTATTTAAGTAACTGTCCAGCGCCTGCTGAACTTTTTCAATTTCTATCGGCTTCATGTTTCAACCTCCACTTCTTATTCTTTTACTCTATCGAAATGCGGACAAATCGTCAATTAGATAGCTTATTCATACGAAAACAACGCTTTAAGCTGATTTAAAAATTACATTTGCACCCTATTCGTAAGATATTTACGTTTTATTATACCATAGTATTCTGATTGGATTGCAAATGTATGATGAAATAAACTATTTTTTCTCCAACAGCATTGTGATTTGCCTTAAAAACATTGTATCTATCTGCAAATGTTTTTACAGTCTGTGATTCTGTGATAAAACAAAGTCCATCTAAAGAGCAAAATTGCACTCTAAAGATGGACCGGCTATCCTCTATTTACTGCTGACTTTCTCTTTCAGCATGTCCTTCATACGTTCCTTATCGCGCTCTAACACAGGGCCAAGATACTTTCCTGTATAAGAAACATCTGCCTGTTCTGCGATTTTTTCCGGCGTTCCCTTCGCGATAATCTGACCGCCGCGGTCTCCGCCTTCCGGACCTAAATCAATAATATGATCCGCACTTTTGATGACATCCAGGTTGTGTTCGATAATTAAGACAGAATCCCCATTATCTACAAGTCTCTGCAGAACCTCCAGCAGACGGCGGATATCGGCAGAGTGAAGTCCTGTTGTCGGCTCGTCCAGAATATAAAATGTCTTTCCGTTAGAGCGTTTATGCAATTCACTCGCCAATTTCACACGCTGTGCTTCCCCGCCGGATAATGTCGTTGCCGGCTGACCTAACTTAATATATCCTAAGCCGACATCATAGATCGTTTGCAGCTTCCGTTTAATTTTTGGAATCGCAGAGAAAAACTCCAGTGCTTCTTCAATACGCATTTCCAAAACATCAGATATGCTTTTACCTTTATACTTCACTTCCAATGTTTCCCGGTTATAACGTGCTCCGTCACAAACCTCACAAGGGACATACACATCGGGAAGGAAATGCATTTCAATCTTGATGATTCCATCGCCGCGGCAGGCTTCACAGCGTCCGCCTTTAACGTTGAAGCTGAAACGGCCTTTTTTATAGCCGCGTATCTTCGCCTCATTTGTCTGGGCGAACACATCACGAATATCATCAAATACCCCGGTGTACGTCGCCGGATTGGAACGCGGTGTTCTCCCGATTGGAGACTGGTCGATATCAATGACTTTTTCAATATGCTCGATGCCTTTTATGCTTCGATATTTCCCTGGTTTTACTTTTCCTTTATATAATTCTTTTGCTAAGGATTTATAAATGATCTCATTAACCAGCGTACTTTTCCCTGAACCGGAAACCCCTGTGACAACGGTCATCAGACCAATCGGAATTTCAGCTGATACGTTTTTTAAATTATTTTCCGAAGCGCCGGTAACTTTTATTTTGCGTTTATCCGCTTTTTTACGTTTTGACGGCACAGGAATAAATTCTTTTCCAGATAAATAACGGCCCGTTAATGAATTCTCATTTGCCTTCACATTCTCCGGCGTATCACTGGCAACAATCTCCCCGCCATGCTCACCGGCGCCAGGTCCGATATCAATCAGCCAGTCCGCCGCAAGCATCGTATCTTCATCATGCTCCACCACAATCAGCGTATTATCTAAATCACGCATCTGTTTGAGTGTTTCAATCAGACGGTCATTATCCCGCTGATGCAGTCCGATAGAAGGCTCATCCAGCACATAAAGCACTCCTGTCAACGCAGAACCGATTTGTGTCGCCAGACGGATCCGCTGTGCTTCCCCTCCGGAAAGTGTTCCTGCTGAACGGGACAGCGTTAAATAATCCAAGCCGACATTATTTAAGAATGACAGCCGGTTATCTATTTCTCTTAAAATCAATCGTGCAATCTGACGGTCCTTTGCACTCAATTCAAGCTGCTTAAAGAAATCCATTGATTCCAGGATAGAAAAATCTGTTACCTGACTGATATGCTTCCCGTCAATTAATACAGCAAGCGCCTCTTTATTGAGACGGTTCCCTTTACAGGTTGGACAATTTTTCTGCGCCATATATTTTTCTAATGTCTCACGGATAAAATCCGAAGAAGTTTCTTTATATCTGCGTTCTACGTTCTTTAACACACCTTCAAATGCAACATCCTTCGTACGGGAGCTGCCAAAATCATTTTCATAATGAAAGTGGATTTTTTCTTTCCCGCTTCCATATAAAATTTTATCCATTTGTTCCTCAGGGATATCCTTCACTGGAACATCCATCGAAATGCCATAATGGTCGCAGACGCTTTTCAATAGCTGCGGGTAATACTGCGAGCTGATTGGCTCCCATGGTGCGATAGCATGCTCATTTAACGTCTTATCCCAATCCGGAATAACCAATTCCACATCGACCTCCAGCTTGGTGCCCAGCCCATCACAGCTTGGACACGCGCCAAAGGGGCTGTTAAAGGAGAATAAACGCGGCTCTAATTTCCCGATAGAGAAACCGCAAATCGGACAGGCATGGTTTTCACTGAATAACAATTCTTCATCATCAATAACGTCCACGATTGCATTGCCTTCTCCCAGCTTCAGTGCTGCTTCCAGGGAATCACTCAGCCGGCTTTCGATGCCGCTTTTAATAACAATACGGTCGATAACCACCTCGATAGAGTGCTTTTTATTTTTCTCCAGATTAATATCATCCGCAACCTCCATCATATCGCCATCAATTCGAACACGCACATAACCTTGCTTTTTCAAGTCCTCTAATACTTTAACATGTTCCCCTTTTCTGCCGGATACGACCGGAGCCAAAATCTGCATTTTCGTTCTCTCCGGATATTCCAGAACCCGGTCAACCATCTGCTGTACAGTCTGCGAGCTGATCTCGATACCGTGCTTCGGACAGGTCGGCTTCCCTACGCGTGCAAAAAGCAAACGCAAATAATCATAAATCTCGGTCACTGTTCCGACTGTCGATCTCGGATTTTTGCTGGTTGTTTTTTGGTCAATCGAAATTGCCGGAGACAAGCCCTCAATCACGTCCACATCCGGCTTGTCCATCTGTCCCAGAAATTGTCTTGCATAGGCAGACAGCGATTCTACGTATCTGCGCTGTCCTTCTGCATAAACGGTATCAAAGGCAAGGGAGGATTTCCCGGAACCAGAAAGCCCTGTAAGAACCACTAATTTATTTTTAGGAATATCCACATCGATATTTTTTAAGTTATGCGCTCTGGCACCTTGGATTTTTATAGATTTACTTGGCATAAAAAATTCATCCTTCCGCTTTAAGCTCCAAGAGAACATCTCTTAATTCTGCTGCTTTCTCGAAGTCTAGATTTTTGGCTGCCTGCTTCATTTCTTTTTCCATATTTTCGATGACTTTCTGCTTCTCTTTCTTCGTCATCTTCTTCATTTGCTTCGCTTCCGATTCATACGTTTCCGGTGCTTCCGCAGCAATTGTTGCCTGGATAACGTCGCGTACTTCCTTGCGAATCGTTTGCGGGGTAATGCCGTGTTTTTCGTTATATTCCTGCTGAACCATACGGCGGCGTTCTGTTTCATCAATTGCTTTTTGCATCGAATCGGTCATCTTATCAGCATACATAATAACTTTACCCTGTTCATTTCGTGCGGCACGACCCATCGTCTGAATCAGCGAACGCTCGGAACGAAGGAAGCCTTCTTTATCCGCATCCAAAATGGAAACTAAGGATACTTCCGGAATATCCAGCCCTTCCCGGAGCAGGTTGATTCCGACAAGCACATCATATTTCCCGACACGCAAATCACGGATTACTTCAATCCGCTCTAATGTTTTGATTTCCGAATGCAGATAAGCTACTTTTATCCCGATTTCTTTCAGGTAATCTGTTAAGTCCTCTGACATTTTCTTCGTTAACGTCGTAATCAACACGCGTTCATTGCGTTCCGTCCGCTTATTGATTTCACCTATTAAATCATCGATCTGCCCTTCAATCGGACGGACCTCCACCTCTGGGTCCAGTAAGCCGGTCGGACGGATGATTTGCTCTGTCATTTCTGGTGAATGATCTAATTCATACGGTCCCGGTGTCGCCGAAACATAAACCAACTGATTGGTCTTTTCTTCAAATTCTTCAAACCGCAGCGGGCGGTTATCCATCGCAGAAGGCAAGCGGAAGCCATGATCCACTAATACCTGTTTCCGGGCCTGGTCCCCGTTATACATACCGCGAATCTGCGGCAGCGTCACATGGGACTCATCAATAATTACTAAAAAGTCCTCTGGAAAGAAATCCAGAAGTGTATAGGGCGTTGCTCCCGCTTCACGCAGTGTCAGCGGACGTGAATAGTTTTCAATCCCGGAACAAAAGCCCATTTCCCGCATCATTTCTAAATCATAATTGGTCCGCTGCTCGAGACGCTGCGCTTCCAGCAGCTTCCCGGCATCGTTTAATTCCTTCAACCGGTCTTCTAATTCTTTTTCAATATTTTTAATCGCAATTTTCATTTTCTCTTCACGGGTCACAAAGTGAGAAGCCGGGAAAATAGCTACATGCTCTCTGTCGCCGATGATTTCTCCCGTCAGCGCATCGACTTCACGGATCCGGTCGATCTCATCTCCGAAAAATTCTACCCGGATACAATGCTCCTCATGAGATGCCGGGATAATTTCCACGGAATCCCCGCGCACACGAAACGTCCCGCGCTGAAAATTAATATCATTTCTTGCATATTGAATATCTACTAATTCCCGCAGAAGCTGATCTCTTTCTTTTTCCATGCCAAGTCTAAGGGACAGCACCTGGCTTCTGTATTCTTCCGGGTTACCTAAACCGTAAATACACGACACACTCGCTACGATCAATACATCGCTTCGTTCAAAAAGCGCCGATGTCGCAGAGTGGCGCAATTTATCTATTTCATCATTGATGCTGGCGTCTTTTTCAATAAACGTATCGGTAGAAGGCACATACGCTTCCGGCTGATAGTAATCATAATAGCTCACAAAATACTCTACCGCATTGTTTGGAAAGAACTCTTTAAACTCACTGTAAAGCTGTCCTGCCAGTGTTTTATTATGTGCAATAACAAGCGTCGGCCGGTTGATTTCTTTCACCACATTGGACATCGTAAATGTTTTCCCCGTTCCAGTAGCACCGAGTAACGTCTGATGATGCTGGCCGGCAAGTACCTTATCTACAATTTCCTGAATAGCTGCCGGCTGATCACCCGCAGGCTCATAAGCAGAAACTAACTCAAATTGCTCATTCATCCTATTTCCTCCGTTCCATACCATAGCTATTTTCTATTATATCCTTTTCTCAAAAAACGAACAAGTATTCGTTCTTGTTTTTAAGAAATTATATATTTTTTTATATTATTATTGAAATAACCTCTATTTTCATTATAGCCTTTCTGTCAATCTTTCAATCCTCGTTTTATTGTTATAATCAAATAAGAATGCTTGGATGCAGCAGTAAACCACTGTTCCAAGCATTCTTATGTTAAGAGGCGTTTGTATTCTTTTCTCTTCTAGCTTTAAAAGGCTCTTCAGCAAATTGAAAGCCTAAGGAATGGTGCTCTCCTTCATACAGAGATCCTTGTACAAAACGAACCTCTTCCTCATGGTTCAAAACTTCCATTTTAATATAAGCTCCGCTTCCCTGCAGTGCTTCATAAAAAGCTTGGCTTGTCCGTACGTTTTTCCCGCCGACTCTGTAAATGACCTCGCCAGTCTCTATTTCCAGCCTGTCTGCCGGACTGCCAGGCAGCACGCCAACCACTCTCAGGCCTTTGGCATGCGGCTGATAGTACGGACGGCGCAAACGGTCTCCTTCGCGATAGCGATAATTCAAATACTCTTTTCCGATAATCGCCAAAATTATCGCAGCCAGGGAAAGGTACGGGATAAATACTCCGCCGACAGCAATAAGTAAAATACCGATTGCTAAAAAGGTATTTGCTTTTGCCAGCTTGTAAATCGCATCCTGATGAAAATGTCCTTTTGCTTTATAGTTAAACCCAATCAAAAATGGAATCAGTGCTAAGCCTAAGCTGGATTCTCCAATGGATAAATACGGCCACCAGGGAGCAAAGGAAGTAATTAATCCTTCAGGCACAAGCATCAGCAGAGGAACAACCGTTAATCGTTTGATTTGCTGTTCGCCTACCCAGACACCGCGGTCACTCAGCGTAATTCTTGGAAACGTATCTTGCTTTTCAATACGTTTAATGAACAGGGATTCTACAAAAAGAAGCAATCCCGCTAATACAGCTAACGCCGGAAGACTGCTTTCGTAAAGCAAGGAATAATCAATGACATCTTGCATGTCAATAAGATACGGTGCAAAAAACAAAATAAGAAAAGTCAGCCCAAGTGTATAGCTGGGAGACAATAATGTAAAATGCGTACTGATGCTTAATACAACAAAGCTTAACGCTAAAACGAGAAGTGTTTCATAAGAGAATACCATGCCTGTGCCAATAATGACGGCAGAAATCAGTATTCCGCTGATTAAGGAGACAAGCCAGGTCCGATGCCACTCCATAAACTTCGGATATATTTTTATCCCAAAATCGTACCGCTCCCGTTTGATTCGAAAATAACTTGCCATCGTCAATATAAATAAAAACCAGTATAATGCCGGATTCAGAAAAAATTTGCCTATACCTTTTGCCAATTCAATAAGCCATGCTTCCGCCAATACTCTTCACCTGCTTTGCAAATACAATTTGTTCATCCATCACATAGTGGTGGATGAACAAATCTCTTATTTTATCACGGAGAATCGCCCGTAAATCTTCCGTCTCAAAATAGAAAGTGGAAATATAATTAGTCAGAGGGGAGTTAACGGGCGCTAACTCCCTGAATCATTTAGGCTAATTCAGCGAGAGAAAAGCAACAACTCCCGCTGAATGAAGTTTCGTTTTATTGATAAAGTTCTTCTAAAGAGCGTTCCAGCTGTCGGTCGTCCTCTCCGTCCCGAATCTTTTCAATAACCTGTGTTTCAATTAAACCGCCTGTTTCTTCGTCTACTTCTCCAGTTGTTTCCAAGTCATTATCTTCCTGAAATTCTTCTACAGCTTGCTCTGTTTCTTCACTGAAATAACCGTCTGTTCTTCCAGTATCATATCCCAGTCCAGATAACATCACTTGCATATTTGCCACTGCTTCGCTTGTATGGTCAAACGTGAGCGGCTCGTCATCTGTCACTTGAATCGGAGTAGAGTAGTAGTAATCATCCTGCCTTTGTTCGACGGTCGGTTCCACTCCTTTTCCATCAATCCACTCGCCGCCAGGAGACAGCCATTTAAGAGTTGTCATTTTAATAGAACTGTCATCCCCAAGCGGAATAGCCTGCTGTACGGTACCTTTTCCAAAGCTTGTTTCTCCCACAACATCATAATCAAGCTCTTTCATAGCAACAGCGACAATTTCAGAAGCAGAGGCACTGCCTTCATCAATTAACACGCTGATTGGATAATCTTTCGCCTCATCCAGATTAGACACATACTCTTCTGCATTTCCATTCGCATCCTCGATTTGCAGATAAGGCATATCACTTGGAACAAATTGCTGTAAGATTTCTTCCGCAACATCTAACAGTCCGCCCGGGTTCCCGCGAACATCAATGACTAGACCGTCAATATCCTGCTCTTCCAGATCTGCCAGCTGTTCTTCAAATTCTTCTCCTGTATGTTCAGAGAAGTTTGTGATTTGAATAACTCCTGTATCCTTGCCATCTTCTGATTCCACTTCACTATATACGGTTTCCACCGGAATCGTATCTCTTTGAATCGTTACTTCAAATGGATCCGAAGTACCTGAACGCTGTATTTCTAAAACAACATCGGTTCCTTTTTCTCCGCGGATTTTAGCAACTGCCTCGTTTACATTCAATCCTTCTAAACTCTCTCCGTCCACACTTAAGACCTGGTCATTTGGACGCAGCCCTGCTTTTTCCGCAGGTGATTCTTTCATTGGCGACATAATGGTTATATAGCCGTCTATCTCACTGACCTCCGCACCAATTCCTTCAAACGAAGACTCAATCTGCTCGTTGAACTGCTCCATCATTTCACTATCTAAGTAAGAAGTATGCGGGTCTTCCAGCGTCGAAAGCATCCCTTCTATAGCGCCTTCCACCAGTTCATTATCATCAACATCTTCTATATAGTTTGATTTGATTAAATCAAAGGTTTGAGAAATCTTGTCTAAATCTGCCGGTAATTCAGCAGATGATTCTTCCTCGGCATTATCAGTTTCATTTTCTGAATTCGTTATTTCCAAAGGAGCGTTCCCCTCTGAATTTTGAGCTAATTTAACTCCGCCGTAGCCCCCTAACACACCGATAAGCAGAGCACCAATTAATATCAGTATGATTTTAGTTTGATTAAGCTTCATTTCTACACCTCTTTGTTGCTTCAAAAGCTTCCATCCAGCTCCGAAGTTGAATTAATATATCTATCACAAGCAGCAAATCATTTAGAAAAACTGATATTCGTAAAAATCATTTAAAAAGCGTATGTTCCTATATAAAAATAAAGACACTTCTCAAGTAAAACAAAGCATATTTATTTTCTAATAAAGAAATCATATCATGTTATCCAGTGAATGACTATGATTTTACACACAAACATTATCTAGAACCTTTCTTTTGAATAGACTATTCAGAACATTCTTCTGGCAGCTTTATTTAATAACAAGAAATCCGAACTAATTCACATTCTGCCTAAAAGCAAATGAAGTACTAGTTCGGATTTATTATTTGATAAATTTCTATTTATTTAGCTTTGAATTAATTAAAGTAGCCTGCCGGGTCAACCGGGTTCTTATAGCCTCCAGGGTGAATTTCAAAATGGAGATGGACACCAGTGGAACCTCCCGTATTGCCCATTACAGCGATTTGATCGCCTTGGCTCACCGTCTCGCCATTAGATACCGTAAAGCTATCCAAATGTGCATATAAGGTCGTATACTCCTGGCCGTTTATATTATGCGTAACCATCACCGTATTGCCATAACCACTCATTGAACCAGTATAAGCCACCACACCATCAGCAGCTGCACGAATTACTTTATCCGCTTCTCCGGCTTGCCCAAAATCCATTCCGTTATGCGGTCTGACATCTCCATGTATCGGATGTACACGATTCGGATCAAAAGGAGAAGTGGTCGGCCCGGAGGTTGGTCGAATAAAACCAGAACGATTGCTTGGCGCAGCATCTTCTGATTTCACCTCACCAGAAGCTCCGCTGGCTACTTGCACGTCCACATCACTTTCTTCTTCCTGCTGTTCTGTTTCTTCTTCACTGGAAGTATCTTCACTCTCTGATTCTTCCTCTGCCGGCTGGCTCTCTTGTTCCTGCTCTTCACTTTCTTCTTCCTGCTGCTCTGATTCTTGTTCACTTTCTGCCGCAGCTCGACGCGCTTCTTCCGCCTGACGTTCTTCTTCTGCCTTGCGCTCTGCTTCGGCTTCTGCCTCAGCACGTGCTTTCTCTTCTGCTTCCTTCTGTTCCAGATCATCCTTTTTACTTTGAGCAGACTCTAATGCAGATTGCTTCGCTGCTGCCTGAGCGTCAATCAGCTGCTGCTCCTCCTCAGCTGATAACTTCACTTCTTCCATTTCATCGTACTCAATTTCTAAGTCAGCTAATAACGTTTCTTTATCAGATATTTGTTCATCTAATTGGTCTTGCAATGCAAGCAGGTCATCATGCTGATCTTCAAGCGCTGCTTTATTTTCTTCTACAGCAACCTTATTTTCCTCAACCGTCACTTTACTTGCTTCCAGTTCCCCTTTATCGTCTTCCAGCTGCGCCTTATCATTAGCCTGTTCTTCCATAATAGATCTGTCAGAATCCATTACTTTATTCACCGCGGTACTGCGAGAGACGAATTCACTGAAATTTTGTGCACCAAAAATAACCTCTAAGTATTGAATTTCTCCACCATTCTGCTGAATACTGCGGAGACGGTCTTTAATGAGCGCATCTCGCTGTTCGATTCGCTCTTCTAAATCTACTATGTCTTCTTCTAATTCCTCTATACGATTAGACAATTCCTCTATTTCATCTGTTAAACTTTCAATCTCCTGATTGGTTGCTTCAATCTCGCCTTCTTTATCAGCGATATCTGATTGTGTCCGGCTCAATTCTTCATCTATGGATGAGATTTCACTTTCCACGTCACTTTGTTCTTTTTTGTTTGATTCAAGCTTTTCCTCCGAATCATCTTTCTTTTTCTTTGCTTCCTCTTTTTCCGATTCCAAATCAGACTTCTCTTTCTCCAGTTCGTTAATTTCATCTTCTACATCTTTTACAGACTCTGCTGAAACAGAATGTATTGGTGTCGTGACTGTGAGCAATGTAACCAGGCTGAATGCCGCAAGTGCTCTCAAGCTTCTCATATGTTGTTCCCCTCTCCATTTTGTTTCTGCTTTATAGTAAATTGTGATTTTTTTATCAGCTGAAAACTGCCCCCTATGTCTTTCTGCTCAGCTGACTATTCTATTTTAGAAAAACTCGTATTCACTGCGTTTGCAGCAAATGCGAGTTTTTCTTATTTTCCCTATATGGAACATAATCTTTATTTCTTTTGTATGCTAGACTTTTAAGAATTTACGTACACTCATCACGCTTCCCCAAACGCCGATTACTGCTCCTATCAGCAGTACCATCCCGGACAGCTGCCAAGCAAATGGATTGAATGGCAGAAGGTCTATAAATCGGAAGGTATTCGTTATACCTGGTAAGTTATGATAAATATAATAATAACCTCCCACGATAACGGCCATTGGGGTTATGGAACCAAGTATCCCTAACAGTGCCCCTTCCACAAAGAACGGCCAGCGAATAAAGGAATTCGTTGCTCCTACTAATTTCTGAATGCCAATTTCGGTACTTCTTGCAATAATTGTTATCTTGATTGTATTTGAAATTAAGAAAATAGCTGTAAATACCAGCGCTATAATCAATGCCATTCCAATTGCTCTTGCATAATTATTAAATTGGAAAAGCCGATCAACTACTTCTTGGCCATATAATACATCTTCTACGCTGTCTAACTCGCTGATTTGATTGGCAATAGCCTCTGTTTCCTCAGGAATGCCAGCTTCCACGATATATACATGGTTCAACGGGTTGTCCTGCTCCAGCATGACCCACGCCTGGCCGTCATCTCCCATACTGTCAATTAAGCTTTTTAATTCATTATCATTGGAAGAAAATTGAACCTCTGCCACACCATCTATCTGTTCAATTTCTTCACCGAGTTCGACAATTTGATCTTCATCTGCCGTTAATTCAATTAGCGTACTGATTTGTACATCCTGCTCGATATTCCTTGCCATTTGGTCAAGGTTCAGAACTAAAGCCAAAAATACAGCTACAAGAATTAAGGTTGTGGTTACGGCCGCAATGGAGGCAAAGGTCATCCAGCCATTCCGGAATATGTTTTTCATACCTTCACGTATATGTCTTAACAATGTTCTAAACTTCATAGCCGTAGTCACCCCGCTGTTGATCTCGTACAATATTCCCATCTTCAATTGCAATGACACGACGTTTAATTGTATTAACAATATGTTTACTGTGAGTTGCCATGATTATGGTTGTACCTTTTGAATTAATGTCTTCTAAAACTTCCATAATTCCCCATGAAGTATCCGGGTCCAGGTTTCCTGTCGGTTCATCGGCTATTACAACCTTAGGGTTATTTACAATCGCCCGTGCAATTGCCACACGCTGCTGTTCCCCGCCAGATAATTCACTTGGAATCATTTTTGCTTTATCCTCTAATCCTACAAGCTGCAAGACTTCTGACACTCTGCGTTTGATACTTTTTGGCGACGTTTCGATTACTTCTAAAGCAAACGCCACATTTTCATAGACTGTCAGTTTTTGCAGAAGTTTGAAATCCTGAAAGACAACTCCTATATCACGACGCAAGTATGGGATATGCCTTTCTTTTATTTTACTTAATTCTCGTCCATTAATGATTATCTTACCTTTTGTCGGCTTTGCTTCACGATAAATCAAACGAATAAAGGATGATTTACCAGCCCCGCTCGGCCCGACAAGATAAACAAATTCACCACGATCGATATGTATATTTATATCGTTCAGTGCTGTCACACCATTACTATATGTTTTGGATACATTCTCCATTGTTATCATTTCATGACCACCTAATTTAATATATTATTTCCGCTTATGACTTTAACCGTTACTGATATCTGTCTGATTAACTGCCAAAAAAATACATATTTTGCAAGCTCTATCTATTTATATATTTCTGTTATATTTTTATTTCTGCTATTTTATCTCTATCTTTTTTATATCATTAGAATTCATTTAAATAGATTTAAACGACCAAAAATAATTATAACATCTCTGTGTATTTTATGATGAAAAAATCGTATTACATTTTTATTTCAATTCGACAACTCTTGTAACAATCAAAAAAGAACACTAATTAAGCTCGGCATAGAGCGGTTTAACACAGCTTCTTATAATCGACAATTTTTTATGTTTACTAGTTGAAAAGGTTTTGTTTTAAAGGATAACGGGTAATTGAGCGGTTTGTGCTAAAACGACGGATTTTGGAATTTTTGAAAGGCTGGAGGGTACACTGTATTTCATGAAGAAGATTGATTTTTATCATTATTTCTATTTGAACATTCAAGTAAAAAGCAGCATTAACCCGCTATACCTAATAAACGAAGAACTATGAATGTAAACCTGATAACGACGAAATATCAATGCTTTTAAAATACTTTTTTTAAATAAAATGAGAAGAAGAGACACAGACGCTTGCCGTAAAGCAAACGTCTGTCCGTCCCTATTGTTCAATTAACCAGGATGCCAACTCTTCTAAGTCTTGTCCTTCTACTTGCGACTGCGGCGGCATGCTGCCAATACCTTCTTGGACGATATCCTCAATTTGTTCCTGAGAATATTTTGACCCAATATCAAGCAGTTCAGGACCGCCATTTCCAGAAAGGTCAGCACCATGACAGTTAGCACAGTTATTGCGATACACTTCCTCGCCAGCTTCTAAATTTTCAGCTGAATCGCTGTTGGTATCGTCTGCATTACCGCAAGCTCCCAGAATAATAACCATTCCCAGGAACAAGGCAGCTAATCCTTTTTTCATCGCCTCAATCCTCCTTGCCAGTTGCTACTATTAGTATATCTGCTTCGGTTTCATTCTACATAAATCATTATGAACAAAAAAGGACAATTGGTGTTTATTTCATTTGGGAACGGAGATATCCGTCAATAAATATATCCAGATTACCGTCCATTACTGCCTGCGTATTCCCTGTCTCCACATCTGTTCTATGATCCTTGACCATTGAATACGGGTGGAAAACATACGAACGAATCTGGCTTCCCCAGCCAATTTCCATTTGTTCTCCGCGAATTTCTGCTAGTTCTTGCCGCTGTTTTTCAATCTCCAGCTGATAAAGCTTTGATTTTAACATTTTCATCGCTTGTTCCCGGTTTTTGATCTGGGAACGTTCATTTTGACAGGTAACAATGATATTAGTCGGAAGATGCGTAATCCGTACAGCCGAATCCGTCGTATTGACATGCTGCCCGCCGGCGCCGCTTGCACGATACGTGTCTATTTTTAAATCCTCTGTTTTTACATCAATATCTACGTCGTCGCTCATCTCTGGTGTCACATCACAGGATACAAAAGATGTATGCCGTCTTCCTGAGGAGTCAAAAGGAGAAATTCGGACAAGACGATGAACCCCTTTTTCCGCTTTTAAATAGCCATAGACGTTATGACCTTTGATTAATAACGTAACGCTTTTCACACCAGCTTCATCTCCGGGGAGGTAATCAATGGTCTCCACAGAAAACGAATGGCTTTCCGCCCAGCGCTGATACATACGCAGCAGCATACTTGCCCAATCCTGCGATTCTGTACCGCCTGCTCCTGGGTGCAGCTCTAAAATCGCATTATTCGCATCGTAAGGCTCGCTCAATAAGAGCTGTAATTCAAATTTATTTACTTTCTCTTTAAAATCCTTCAGCTCTGACTGCAGATCTTCAAATAACTCTTGGTCATTTTCCTCTTTAACCAGCTCATAAGATACTTCCAGATTGTCTAATGTTTCTTCAATCTCTTCAAAAGAATCGACGTAGCTTTTTAATCCATTCGATTCTTGAATAACTGTTTGCGCTTGATTCTGATCATCCCAAAAAGCAGGATCGGCCATCAATGCTTCTAATTCAGCAATCCGTGCTTTCTTTTGTTCGAGGTCAAAGAGACCCCCTGAAATCTTCAACACGTGAAGTTATTTTTTCCAGTTCTTGTTTAATTTCGCTTAATTCCATATACTGATTCCTCCTAATATTGCTTTTCCTTGCCATGGTATAACAGGTGCTCTGTGCAGGAAAGCTCTCTGTTTCCCCCAGCCGGGTTTCCCCGCCAATAGCCGTTGTATCCACTATTGAACAGGGGGTTATTTCAAATGAATGCCGATTAGCTTATTGCTTACCATGACAGTTTTTATACTTTTTACCGCTGCCGCATGGACAAGGGTCATTTCGCCCTACGGTATTATTTTTCACAACTGGTTTTCTGGATTTTTTCTTCTGACCGTCACCGCCTCCAGAAACAGCTTGCGTATTTTTAACGACTTCCTGACGCTGCAGATTATCCTGAATCTGTGCTTTCATCACATATTTGGATACTTCCTCTTCAATGCTTGCAATCATTTCTTCAAACATTGTGAAGCCTTCCATTTGATATTCACGCAGCGGATCGTTCTGACCGTAGGCACGTAAATGAATACCTTGGCGAAGCTGATCCATCTGGTCAATATGGTCCATCCATTTTGTATCTACTGTGCGCAGCAGAATAACTTTTTCAAACTCAACAAACTGTTCCGGCGTAATCTCTGCTTCTTTTGCATCATAACGGCGATTCACTTTTTCCATAATAATGCCGGTTATTTCTTCTGCTTCCTTATCCTGAAGCTCTGCCGTTGTCATATCACCTTGCTCTAATAGGTTACCTTCTATATATTCCACAATAGCATCCAGGTTCCATTTATCTTCATCATTATCCTGTGTATGTGTTGCAACAATTCGCTCTACAGTAGATTGAATCATATTTATAATGATTTCACGCAGGTTGGTTTCAGAATCAATGACGTCAAAACGCTGTTTATAAATAATTTCACGCTGTTCACGAAGCACATCATCATAAGACAGAACCGTTTTACGTGCATCGTAGTTATTCCCTTCCACACGCTTTTGAGCAGATTCTACTGCACGGGAAACCATTTTACTTTCGATTGGCTGGTCATCATCCATGCCAAGCCTTTCCATCATCGCTTTCAAATTATCTGAACCGAAACGGCGCATCAGCTCATCTTCCATAGATAAGAAAAATTGGGATATTCCCGGATCACCCTGACGTCCGGAACGTCCGCGGAGCTGATTATCAATACGGCGTGATTCGTGTCGTTCCGTGCCGATGACAGCCAGTCCGCCGAGGTCTTTCACACCGTCTCCTAATTTAATATCTGTACCGCGGCCTGCCATGTTGGTTGCGATGGTTACTGCACCTCGCTGACCGGCATTTTCAATAATTTCCGCCTCACGGAAGTGGTTTTTCGCATTTAGTACTTCATGCTTTACTCCCGCACGCTTCAGCAGCTGTGAAATCAGCTCGGAGGTTTCTACCGCTACCGTACCGACCAGAACCGGCTGGCCCGTTTCATGGCGTTCTTTGATGTTATTAACAACGGATTTAAACTTGCCTTCCATCGTTTTATAAATTTGATCTGCACGGTCATCTCTTTGGACTGGCTGATTAGTTGGGATAGCAATAACATCCATATTATAGATGCTTCTGAACTCTTCTTCCTCTGTTTTTGCTGTACCTGTCATACCAGACAATTTTTTGTACATACGGAAATAGTTCTGGAAAGTAATCGAAGCAAGCGTCATACTCTCATTTTGTATTTGTAAGTTTTCCTTCGCTTCAATTGCCTGATGCAGACCATCACTATAGCGGCGGCCTTTCATTTTACGTCCAGTAAACTGGTCGATAATAATGACTTCGCCTTCTTCTACCATATAATCCGTATCTTTATGCATGGATACGTGCGCTTTCAATGCCTGATTAATATGATGCGTTAAGGAAACATGTGATAATTCAAATAAATTTTCAATACTGAAGAATTTCTCTGCTTTATCAATTCCTTGTTCCGTTAATTGTACTGCTTTTGTTTTTTCCTCGAAGGTATAATCTGTTTCCTTTTGCAGTGTACGCACAAATCGATCTGCCTGCTGATAGAGCGATGCAGATTTTTTTGCTGATCCAGAAATAATCAATGGCGTACGGGCTTCATCAATTAAAATCGAGTCAACCTCATCGATAATGGCATAATTCAATGGCCGCTGCACCATCTGTTCTTTATATAACACCATGTTATCTCTTAAGTAATCAAAACCAAATTCATTATTTGTTCCATAAGTGATATCTGCTTGATACGCTTTACGCTTATCTTCCTTGGGAAGACCATTGTGGTTTAAACCGACCGTTAATCCTAAAAAAGCAAACAGCTCTCCATTTTCTTTCGCATCACGATCTGCTAAATAATCATTGACTGTAATAATATGCACGCCTTCACCCGAAAGCGCATTAAGATACGCTGGCATCGTTGAAGCCAACGTTTTCCCTTCCCCTGTTTTCATTTCAGATATATTTCCATTATGCAGCGCTACCGCACCGACTAACTGTGTACGGAAAGGGCGCATTCCGAGCACACGCTTAGAGGCTTCACGAACAACCGCATATGCTTCTACAAGAAGGTTGTCCAATTCTTCTCCATTTGCGACCCGTTCCTTAAATTCCTCTGTTTTCTTCTGTAAATCATTATCTGAAAGCTTCTGCACCTCAGGCTCTAATGCTTCGATCTTGTCTACCTGTTTTTCGATACGCTTCACTTGTTTTTGATTTCCGTCACCAAAAATCTTCGTTAAAATTCCTGCCATTATGAACGCTCCTCAGTTAATTGAAACTTTTATTGCTTATAGAATTACACTTGATTCAAAATTATATGTCATATACCACTATTTAAAGGTAATGATATCGTAGCTGATAAATTTACCATGTCTGATAGGCAATAGTCAATATAAGTAATCATAACACTTCCTAAACCGTTATGACAACTTACATTGTCCGTTTCGTTCCCAGCAGGGTCTCTTTCTGACACAAGCTAATTATCTATATACTGACAGACCTCCTGCATGTATAAAAAAAAGAACTGAAATGTTGATTTCAGTCCTGAATGAAGTGATCTTCCGAGGGTGTTTTGCGAAGAGTAGTACCGATAATAGATACACTACTTTTAAACTTTTTCTTTTTGTTCAGAGGATATCTGTGCAAGATGCTTATTGAGGTTGCCTACAATACGTAATAGCTGCTGAATCGTATGCTCGTGCTGACTTACCCGCTGTTCCAATTCATCCAGCACTCGCTGTGTCGTATACTGCATTTGACTGCCCCCCTTTACTTTCTAATTTATTTATACCACACGCCTTCTTTTCCAGCGAATCCGCAAACTCCATTTTTCAACAGCCAAAAACACAGTTTGTCTAGACAAACTGTGCTTTTGGCTGTAAAAATGACGCGTTTACCCGTATAAACTGAAAAAAAACGCCAGTTTGATGTTTTTTTCGACAAAATTTCATCGATTGGATAAAATTGATAAATTTTTTGGCTTATTTATTCTTCCTTTACCACAACAAAGCCTGTACATACGCACTTTGTGAGCTATTTCTATCATCGCTATATATTTTTTTCTTGATAAAAAAACTTTTTAGCCATCTCGTAAAAAAGCAGGATATTGCTCCCTCCATCGGAAGCAATATCCTGCTTTTTCTATTAATATACTATTTTATTTTGATTTAAACATGCGGTTCAATCAATCCGTATTTTCCATCACGGCGTTTATAAACCACATTGGTTTCTCCAGATTGATCATTAGTAAATACAAAGAAGCTGTGTCCAAGCATATCCATTTGCAGGATTGCTTCTTCAGAATCCATTGGTTTTAAGTTAAAACGTTTGGTACGTACTAATTCAATTTGATTTTCATTTTCTTCAGATGCCAGTTTTGCTTCTTTTTCTAATTCAGCAAAAGCATGCTTAGGAGCGCCGTTTTGTCTGAATTTACGATTGATTTTAGTTTTATGTTTGCGAATTTGTCTTTCTAATTTATCTACGGCTAAGTCTACAGCAGCATATAAGTCAATATGCTGTACCTCTGCACGCAGTAAGAGATTTGTCATTGGGATGGTAACCTCAATGCGCTGTTCATCATTATAGACACTTAGATTTACATGCACATCGCTAGTCGGAGCGGAATCAAAATATCTTTCCAGTTTGCTGATTTTCTTCTCAACATACTCTCGAATAGCGTTTGTAACCTCAATATTTTCGCCTCTAATATTAAATTTCATATAAGTGTCCTCCTTCTTTACTTTTATAAATATATTATAGCACTATTTCACAAACTTCTCTTGTCTAAACCCTTAATTTTCGTAAACGTTTTCTATTCATCCGGCCCAACCCCTGTACATGCAAGGATTAGAAAGATTAAAATTTTTTGACAAAATTCGAAGTTATGTTTGAATTCGATTTACTAGAATCATATCCTTCTATTCTTTTTCTTCTCCACATCTAAGACAGAAAGTAAAGCATCCTCTCTTCTAAAAAAAGATAACCAGCTTGGCCATTGCTGATTATCTCTTTTTGAAAGGTAACAAACCTTTATTTTTTCTGATCTAAAAACATGCCGTCCATGCTTTGCATATTTTTATATGGATTGGAATAGCTTGATGTTGATTTCTTTTGCTGCTGTACCTGCTTCATTTCATTTTTTAAAGCAAAGAATATAAATTTTATCTTTTGCTCAATATCTTGGTTCATGTGGACGATTGCTTTTCCCAGCTTGTCTTCATCCTTTGTGTATGGAGGAGCTATTGCATCAAGCAGCTCTCCTCTCTCTTCCATCATTTTTTGAAAGGTATTGATAACCTCTTCCCGATTATGTGAATCAATATCCTGGGATAATAGCTGCTGCATGCTCTCTGTTAATTGGTAGATAGGTATGATCCGGTTCATCAGATGGAAGCACCCTGACTGTATTTCTGCTGACGATCCTTTAGAATGACCTGTTTCCAAACATCGCGAAATTCCTCTGCATAGCTGAGCGCCTCTTCTAACTTTTCGGTATCATTTTTTATATTCGCTTCTGTTAATAGATTATGCATATAGTCATATAACGGCATCATCTGATGAGAGATTTCCATATTCATATCCAATGTCACCATGAGTTCATTAATGATTTTTTGCGCTTTTTGGATGTTGGTATTTTTAGCAGCAAAATGGTCATTATCCATCTCTTTCCTTGCTTGTTTAATAAATTTAATACAGCCATTATAGAGCATCAGCGTCAGCTCTCCGCCTGATGCTGTATTAACGGCGTTATTTTGATAGGTTTGATATGCTTTATTACTACTCAAATTGCATCACCCTTCTTTCTTATTGTGCCAGTCCAGGAGCAAAATTCGACATCAGCATATCGGATTGCTGATTCATCATGGAAATAGCACGCTCCATCTCTGAAAATTGTCTCCAATAACGCGATTCAACTTTTTCCAAACGACGCTCGAAATTCTCAATTCGGCTGTTGATTTCTTCCATGCGCTTCCCTAGTGCATACCCATCTAAGGATACACTTGTTGCCGTGCCAGCACGCTGATTAATTTGACCGATTGTATCTTCCACAGCATCTTCCAGACGATTGATTAATCCTCTGCCTTCTCCTTCTGAACTGTTCGAGAAGAGCCTTTGTACACTTTCCGGATCGGCAGCAAGTGCATCCCGCAAATCAGCTTCATTAATAACAAGCTTCCCGCCATCCATATAATCAGATGACGTTTCAATTCCAATCTCTGTTAATGAAGTGAATGCTCCGTCATTTTTAACTGTTCCATACCAGCTTTGGCGCATATTAGTTAATCCACTAGATAAGAATGATTCTCCCCGCAGCATTCCGCTTTTTGCTTTTTCTTCCCAAAGTTCAATTTCACGCTCGGACATATCTGATTTTTGCTCATCTGTTAACGGAGGAAAATCACGGAAAACTTGTTCCCGCTGCGATTCATTAATTTTCTCAACAATTTCATTATAAGCTTCCACAAACTCGGTGATTTTTTCAACGGTATGGTCAATATCATTGGTTACGTTTAATGTTGCTTCGCCTTCTGTTTTATTTAAGAATTGGAAGGTGACGCCATTTAGCTGGTAGTGGTTATCCTGAGTTTCTACTTCATAGGCACCGTTGTATGTGAATTTTGCGTTTTGGGCGCCTTGTTCTCCACCTCTCATTACTCCATCTTCCACTTCTACCGGATCTTGACTTAGTCCTAATTGTGAGAAAAAACTTCCTTCACTATCATCAAATTCTATTTCTTTTCCATTCGGATTATAAACCCCGGTTCTTGTAGCTTCTATAATAACTTTATTTGAATTCTCATCATAAGTCATCCGAACTGGACTATCTACATCATCATTAATTCTCTTGACAACATCGGAAAGTTTGTCTCCATCCCGAATCTCATATTTATGTTCTTTAACCCCGTTATCTCCGTAAGAACTATCTTTTCCATATGTTTTAAATGTGATAGAACCAGTAATTCCATGCTCACTTAAAGTCTTTTCAGTATCAAATTGAACTTCTTTAGCTCCAACATTAATCGCAGAGGTCGCTAACTGCTCCACATTAATCCGATACGTACCACTATTCGCACCAGCATTCCCCGTAGCACGAACCGCATCCTCCTGTGTCGAGGAAATAATTTTTTTATTAAAAGTTTCACTCAATTTCATATTCAAAATCATATTCTGATCAAAGTTGCCTAATAATTTATTAACGTCCCGGAAAGCATCACGTTTCCATTCCAGCTTTGTCCGGTCCTGATGCATTTTATCAAGCGGGATTCTTTCTGCGTTCATTAAATCTTTAATCATGGATTCTGTATCAATTCCACTTGCCAATCCGCCAATTCGCATATTCACTCACCTCTATATCTTTTTATTGATTAACAGGCCCATGAAGTCGGCCATTTCTGCATACATATCTAATAACTTTTTGGGAGGAATTTCTCGTATAACCTCGTCTTTATCTGCGTCTACAACAGTAACATAATACTTTTCCAATTTATCGTGCATTTCAAACTTTACATTTCTTCTGACCGGCTCTAAAAAGCCATTCATTTTTTCAATAACCTGCTCTACTTGTTCTTTGCTCACTGCTCTGCTCGCTTCTGTCTTGGTTGCTTCTATTTCTTTTGCTTCAGATGGTAAAGCAGCGGGGGATGTAACAGCCTTAATGGGATGAGGAATAAATGAAGTGTCCTGCACTCCAGTTTTATTTACAACCATCAGGTCACAACTCCTTACTGTTTATCTTTTATATCGGCTTCTTTTATGAAATGTAAAGGGTTAAATACAAGTTTTCTAGCATGATTGTCAGGTTTATCTGTACGATAATAAAAGAAGGACGTAAAAGTTATAGTTTTTCTCCTTTTAAGAAATCAAAGAGGTTTTGATCAATCTGTGCCGCTTGATTATTTTGGTTTTTGATATCTACATAAATCTCCTGCCGGTAGATATCTACTGACTTTGGCGCACGAATACCCAGCTTGACCTGATCCCCTTCAATCGCAATTACTTCTACTTCAATATCGTCACCGATTTGGATAGCTTCATTTCTTTTTCTGGAAAGTACAAGCATTATTTTTCCTCCTTTTCATGGGAAGGCCGGTTGATTGGCGTTCTGGATGAATACGCATCCGTTTGAAGGACGACCTGTTTTGCCAAGTTTTCTTTAACGTGAATCACAATTGGCGCTTTCAGGTTAATGGTGCTGTCCGTAAAAGGTTTATTTACAGTGACAATCGTATAGATAGCTACATCATTGCGATCTTTTATTTTTAACAGGTCAATAGTAGAGGGTTCCAGTTCAAACACATAATCCTGATACAGATAATAGGGGTCGGTAATGATAAAAGCTAATTGCGCATTATCTGCCGATTGTAAAATATGAAACATCTGGTTATCTGGAAATTCCAGTAATACAAATTGTTTGGACTCTGAAAATCCGGGTATTCCGGATGGAAATGTAATTATTTTTGACTCATCGACTTCGATTTCACCTAAGTACGCTGATGTCATCTTCATGGTGCACACTCCTTATATTTTTTTATTGATTACTTCAATTGTTAACTCCGGACGCTGGGCGAGGGAGGATTCTATGCTTCCAGGTGTATATTGCATGATTGGTTTATTTGCTCTTCCTTCAATCACCGGCTGATGTGTTTGCACCTGAATATCTAAATCTGCCGGTTCATAGGAAGTTTTTACAGCAAAGGTAGAAGGTATAAATGTAATCCCCAATCTTTTTTGCTCTGAAAATGCGTTTTCCATCGCCTGTGCCTTGATGGTATCTGCACTATTTTCAATGCGCATTAATGCATTGCCCTGCCGTGCTCTTCTGGCAGTCCCTTGAGCAGCCGCCTGTTCCCCGGCCTGCGCATTTTTGGCGATGCTTTTTTTCGCACTTAATAAATTCATGTCCTCCCATGCCTGGCTCTGATCGATGTTTAGCTTTCCTTGTTTCGTACGCATGGAGATTTCTGCTTTGGGCTGTCTGATGGTTAAATCACCAGACGGTTGTGACATATGTAATTGTGCCGGCTCTGTTTGAATTTGTATTTTTGCCGGCTGTGAATGCATTCTAATTTGTGGAATCTCCATCTCTTTTCCCTCTCCATCGCATGATTTAGAAAACATTGGCTTGGCTAAGCCTTTGAGTGAATAACATGCTCACATCCGTCTTATAAAAAAACTGTCCTATTTGCTAAAAACACCCTGCTCCAAACAACGTAGTGGGCAGGGTGTTTTATACGTAACAAACTTTCACGTGAACTTGTCCTTATCGTAAAAAGTCAACCAGAGAAGGCTGGATAATACGAGAACCTGCTGAAAGTGCTGCCCGATGTAGACTCTCTTGTGTAATCAGGTTCGTAATTGCCTCTGCAAAATCGACGTCTTCATTATCAGATAACGTTTTTGTCGTGACGATTTTTTGATCGGCTAAGCGGTTTTCGACAAGCTCTACCCGATTCATACGGGCACCGATTTCTGCACGTGAATCAAGAACGCCGCCAATCGACGCTTCTAATTCGCCAATGCTTTCTTCGATACCTTCTCCGTCTACAAGGCGTGAAATAAAGCTATCTACCGTTGCAAATAAATCTCCATTCTCGCCAAAAACGGTAGATCCATCTGTATTTGCTTTTACGGTAATCCCGCTTGAAACTTCGATAACCACATCATCATCTGCAAAATCAACCGTCAGTTCTCCATCTTCGCCTATTGTTACTGGTTGTACATCCGAATTTGTACCGTTAAAAATATATTTTCCATTCACACTCGTATTCGCTATATCTACTAAATGCTCTTTTAATTGCTTTGCTTCTTCTACAATACTCTGGTATTCATCACTGCTGTTTGTCCCATTGCTTGCCTTTACTGCCAGCTCTTTTAACCGCTGCATCGCATGATTGGTCTGGTCAATGGCAGCATCTGTATTATCCAGCCAACTGTTCACTTCAGAGGTATTCCGTTCAAACTGTTCGATTCGTGCTAATTCGGAACGGTAAGAAACGCCCTTCATCGCAATCATCGGATCATCAGAAGGCTTGGATATCTTTTTCCCCGTGTACAGCTGATCCATATATTTATTCATTTGCGTACTGTTATGTGATAAATTACGTAATAAGTTATTGGAAAGCATACTTTGAGTGACACGCATTTTTCTAACCTACCTTCCTACTAATCCCATTCGGTTGATAATTGTATCTATTAATTCATCCATCGCTGTCATTCCGCGGGCAGCTGCATTGTATGCATGCTGGAATTTAATCATGTTCGTCATTTCTTCATCCAGAGAAACTGCATTGATCGATTGACGCTGGTTATTGACCTGGTGCTGCAATGTCGCTGTATTATCCAGCATGGTGATGGCATGGTTAGCATCCACGCCGACTTCACCGATAATGGATTCCAGATAACCGTTCACAGAGACACCATCTAAATCCTCATTAGCACTTGTAAAAACATTCGACAAATCTCTTGCCAGGTCTCCTGAATTTCCTTCTCTTGACACATTAACTTCGGAACGGTCTTTTAAAGCAACTGCCATTTTCCCGGCAGCCCCCCGTGCATCAGTTAATTCTTCAAAAAATGGCAGCCCGGAATCCCCTTCTTGATGCAGTTCATTGATGCTGGTCACAATTGCATATGCCAGATTATCCAGCTTTTCAAGCATTTCCGGGAAATCGCCTTTTGCTACCGCGTTATCCCCTTCGCCCTCCGCATATCCGGAAGCATGTACATAGCTTTGGATAGTGCCTCTGGAGGATGTAATATCCACATCGCCTACATTAATGCTTTCAAAAACTTTCATTCCATTAATTTCTGTATAAACCGGGTCATCGATCTGCCGGGTTTCTCCTGTCACCCCATTTACGATATTCACCGGCTCACCGTCTGCAACAATGATATTCACAATGGCGACACCATCCCCCTGCTTCCCGCCCGGAATATGGTCTTTATTGTATGTCACATCAATATTCACAATTTCTGAAAGCTCATCCAAAATATTATCGCGTCGATCATATAAATCATTGGCAGTATACCCATGCGTTTCGAGCTTTTTAATTTGGGAATTGATATCTTTCAGGTTTTCAATCATACTATTTGCCTGATCAATTGTATTCTCTGTCTCCGTTTGTAAATCCGTACGAATCGTATTCATCGAAGACGACAGATGATTGA
Source organism: Oceanobacillus oncorhynchi (assembly GCF_000821065.1). Classification (GTDB taxonomy): domain Bacteria; phylum Bacillota; class Bacilli; order Bacillales; family Amphibacillaceae; genus Oceanobacillus; species Oceanobacillus oncorhynchi. The sequence continues at coordinate 1,101,472 of NZ_CDGG01000001.1, read as the reverse complement.
ACGTATCAGCCAGCGCTTCCCCTCTGCTCAGGATGACTGCACGTCCCCCATTTTCGCCCGGGGTGGTAGATGCAGTCTGCAACGCACTCCAGAAATCACTCATTGCTGCTTCGATGCCTGAATCGCTCGGTTCATTCAATAAATTTTCCATTCTTGAAAGTGCCTCTGTCCGTTGAGACCAATAGCCTACAGAAGCATTCTCCGATCGAAATTGTGTATCTAAAAATTGATTGCGGATACGCTGTACAGACCCGGCTTCTACTCCGGTCCCCATCTGGCCAGGCAGATGCGGACTGTTCATCCCCGGCGTCGGGTAAGGATTCATCGCCTGCATATTAACGCGCTGTCTGGAGTATCCAGGTGTATTGGCATTGGAAATATTATGCCCGGTTGTATATAAAGCACTTTGCTGTGTACTCAGTGCCTGACGTGCCATTTCTAATCCTCGGAACGTGCTCATGCCTTCTTCTCTCCTTTTCTACGCTTTCGAATCAAATAAAGAACGGTTGGACATCTTATCAGAGGATGCAGTTCCGTAATTCATTGAGTTGATGGAAGGATTAACTAATTCCATCGAAAGCTGAACAAACTTCATCGATTCTTCCAGTAATGCTTTATTTAATTGCTCTTGTCTTTTTAGCTCTGTCATTGTATCCGTTAGTGCAGCCGCTGCATCTGCTGCCATTTTCTGCTCTTCTCCATCCAGCCTGTCCAAGATTTCTGTAATGGTCAGTGATGCTGCGGCATCAGGCTGTTCTTGATTCCATGCTTCTGCGGCTTCCTGTCTTTGTTGTTCCTGTTTCTCCAGTTGACGGATAAGCTTCTGCTCTTCTAAAAGCAATGCCTGAAATTCATCCAGCTTATTATTCGTCAAAGCTTCTGTCTTTCGCTTGGATAATCCCAGTAAATCTTTGTGTGTTGCGGTTAAATCATTCATTGCGTGAATCAGCTGTATGCCCACACCGTTTCCTCCTTTGACGGTATTCCCTTACTTACCAGTCCAAAAATCATGCATTTTCTGAGCAACCTTCTCATAATTTATTTCATATTGATTGCTCTCGATTTTTTGTTTTATCTCATTGACATATGCTGCCCGCGTTTCATTGGGCTGCTCCTGCTTCTGCAGCTTTTTCGCTTCCGGCGATATCTCAATACTGTCCTTCTTATATGCTTCAGACTCGACTGCCTGTTTATCCTTAAATGCCTGTTTATATGGATTAAAGTTGGTTGGATTTGGTCCATGTATTTTCAATTTCTGCACCCCTTCCAGTAATGCGTGATTTCTTTGGATACTGCATTACTCTTTCTTTGTTCGATTCTGGTATATTAATCTTTCTTCCATTCTCCTTTTGCATAATACGTTGTTTCACTTTCTTCTTTCAGCGCTTTTTCCTGAATGGATTCCACTGCATCATGCCGCTCCAGTTCTTCCTTCAGCTCTGTCTGGCAAGCATCACATAAAGTCCCTTCTGTAATAGGCCGTTGGCACCTTTCACAAGGATAGGACAAATTAGGGAAGTGAGAAGGCTGGAGCCTTTTTTCCCGGATAAATTTATGAAGAATACTTTCATCTACATCTATCGCCTCTACAATCTGCCCAATTGTAGCCATCCGGTTTTCCCGTTTTCTTAAAAAGTTATATACCATTCTAAAATCTTCTTCTTCTTTTTTATAGCATTCGTTGCATATTTCTCTAAATTGCTTCACAAACACACGATTACATCGTTCGCAGTTTGCCAGTTCTCCCATTGCCGTTTCTCCTCTCTGCTCTGCATATTGCCAGGAAGGAATTTATCATTTCATATTTTATTTTCACGAAATACTTTTGCCTACTTATATCATCGTCACTATTGCCGCTATTGTTAATAGTAAATTCGATTTATTTTACGTTCGTTACATTTATTATAACAAATCGTTTCGCAGTTTTGGGAGCAGTTCTATTATTCATCCTGTGCAGGCCTGCCCTTCTAACTTCGTGCTACTGTTAAGGAATACACTGCCGGGCAGCCGTGAAGCTTCAGCTGCTGTGCTGCCTGCCGGACAGTTGTACCAGTTGTATAAATATCATCTACAATCAAAGCTGGCTGCTGGAGGGCCTCTGTGATAAAAAAAGGATTCCCTCTTTTTAAACGCGACTTCCGATTTTTCTTTGCCTGCTTTTCCCCGCTGTTTCTTCCCAACGCATGCTTTACTGGAATATCCAGCATTTCTGCCAGAGCTAATGATTGATTAAACCCCCGCTCCTGCATTCGATTTTTACTTAATGGAATAGGCACGGCCGCTATGGATGGCGTAATCGAAGCAAATTGTTTTTCAAAAGCACGCTGCAGGTCCTTCCGAAAAACCTCTCTTAATACATAATCTCCCCGGAATTTCCATTGGGTAATCAGGTCACGCATCGTTTCATTATAATAGTAAATAGAATAATTCCCTTCTATATTTTCTCCTAATTGCCTCCACTGCTGACAATCAGAACAAATGGCGCCGTTCCACGCCCGGCTGCATACCTCACACCGCTTTCCAGAAATTATTTTGAGTTTTGCGGCACATGTTTCACAAAGAACCGAATTCGCTTCTATCGTCAGCCAATTCGACCATGTCAGGGGCTTTTCTAAGAGGGCATAGCAGTATAAACAAATATTCAACGCTTTCTCCCCCTTGCATTCATATCTAAAATCATCTGCCTGGCTTTTTCCATGGCATATGTTTTCCCATCATGGAAAAAGATAACCTCTCCCGATGGGTCATCCGCACTTCTTCCGGCACGTCCAGCAATTTGCACCAGTGCAGCTTCATTAAATACTTCATGGCCGGCACCCAGCACAACTACATCCACAGAGGGAAAGGTCACTCCCCTTTCCAGGATTGTTGTTGTAATCAAGGCGTGTAATTTCTTTTCCCGGAACTGGTTGATTTTTTCTTCTCGATTCTGATCCGCCGCAAAAACGATTTCTAATTCTTCTGCGGCTGCTATCGTATTGGTTTCAAGCAGGGAAGTGGAAATGACTTCCTTTAATTCCTTTGCCATGACGATTTCCGGCACGAATAACAGCAGCTGCCGCTTCGGATTTTTTCTCTGCGTAAGCCATTTTAATAAGACATGGGGAAGCTTTTTATTTGTCAGCTGACTGGTAAGGTAAAAGGAAAATTTAAATTTGGGGACAGGTAAAAGATGTCCATGGTAACGCAAAGGCACAAAAACATGCGGGAGTTTTCCAAGCTTCATTTGCAGCCTGAAGTTTTTACGAGGGGTGGCTGTGAGGTATAATGTCGTAGCCTGCTTCTTAACAGCTTGCTTGGCAGCATACATCAGGCTTCTATCTAAATAATAGGGAAAAGCATCTACCTCATCAATGATTAATACATCAAATGCCTGATAATAGCGCAGCAGTTGATGCGTAGTGGCTAAAATCAATTGGGACCTGCCAGTACGTTGCTCACTGCCGCCATAAAGAGCTTCTATGGTGATGTTTTGAAAAGCCTGTCTCATTCTGGGGAGTAATTCCCGGATAACATCGACGCGTGGAGAAGCCAGAGCAACACGATCCCCGCGCTTCAATGCCGCAGTAATTGCCGGGAACAGCATTTCTGTTTTGCCGGCACCGCAGACAGCCCAGCATAGATAGGATGGAATTATTTCGTTAACGGCTTGCTCCAGGTGCGCCGCAGCCCTGCTTTGAGCTGGCGTTAACTGTCCTTCCCAGGTTAACGGATTGGCATGCACCGGCCACCGTGCCTCTGCGCCATTCCAACTATACAACGGCTTGCATTCGCTGATCCTTCCCATTTGGATACAGTTCCGGCAATATAAATGGGTTTTCTGGCAAATTCCACAAGAGTATTCGGAAAAATAATGCATGGCTGTATTGCCGCAGCGAGTACATTTTGCTGCTCCTTTATTATTTTCAATTGCAGGAATTGGAATGAGCTGCTTCGTAGATCGGAGTACTTGAAAACAGGCTTGAGGTATGGGGACTTCATCTTCTAATAATCGTTTTCCGGATAAAGCCTGAGCGAGGAGTGCAGGGGTTAGGGGAATCTGTTTGTCCATACGTAATATAACACCTCCGTAAATTGTGGGGAAAAGCATCTATTTAGCAGAAAACTTCATTCAGTGCGCTTTTCTGCTGCTGAATGAAGTTTTATTCTATTTTTTATACCAAGCGACGCCAACAGCGCCTTGTCCGAGATGCGTACCAATAACAGGTCCAAAATAACTGATAGATGTTTCGATTTCCGAATGTTTTTCTTTAAAATCCGCTTCGAGCTTCTCGGCATAAGAACGGTCATTTCCATGAATAAACACTACGCGCAGTTCCTTGCCTCCGTCAACCTCTTCTTCCAGCATGGCAAGGATGCGGGATATCGCTTTTTTCTTCGTGCGGATTTTTTCAAAAGGAACAATCAGCTTATCCTCAAAATGAAGAATCGGCTTGATTTGTAACAGACTTCCTAATATCGCTTGGGCATTCGATAATCTTCCGCCTTTTTGGAGGTTCGTTAAATCATCCACCATAAAATAAGCGCGGGCTGATTTTTTTATTTCATCCAATCTCGCTAAAATAGCCTCTGCGGATGCTCCATTTTGAGCCATTGCCGCAGCTTCAAGCACATAAAAGCCCTGCAGCATACAGCTGATTTCCGAATCGTAGGCATACACATCGATTCCTTCCACCATGTCACCTGTACTTACCATGGTCTGATAGGTTCCGCTTATTCCGCTCGATAAATGAACCGAAATAACAGCGTCATAGTCTTCTGCTAATGCTTCTAATTTTTTCGTCATCTCGCCGACAGACGGCTGTGAGGTACTTGGCAATTCTTTGGCGTCAGCAAGCTTCCGGTAAAACTCCTCCGTGGTAATATCTAATTCTTCACGATAGGATCCATCCGGGAAATTGACACTTAACGGAACCATATGAATATTATATTTCTCCCGTTCTTCCGGCGTAATATATGCTGTACTATCTGTCATAACAGCAACTTTCATAGGCAATTACCCCTTTTCTTTTCTGTTACTATACTGTCTTGTTTCTGTATATCCTCATAGAAAACGGCTTACTTGACATTATTCTACACGAAACGGCTGTAAAAATCGAATGCTTTCCGGCAAGATGAACGTCTCTCCTCACCATTATGAAGAAATGAGAGATTCTGCTTGCCCAGAGGGAAAAAAGCGCCCTGACAGACTCAATCAGGACGCTTTTTTGTTTATTATAATTAAATAACCTCTACCCAGCCTTTTCGTATAGCACACACAACAGCCTGCGTACGATCATTCACATTCATTTTTTGAAGAATATTACTTACATGGTTTTTTACTGTTTTTTCACTGATATAAAGCGACTCTGCTACAGCACGGTTGCTTTTCCCCTCTGCCAGCAGCTGCAGCACCTGACATTCACGTCTTGTCAATAAATGAAGCGGCTTGCGGTGCTCTACATGTCTGTTTGCCAGACTGGAAGTATTTTCCCGTGCCAGACGTCGATACTCTTTTACTAAATTATGTGTAATGCGCGGATGTAAATAAGAACCGCCCTCGCTAACTACTTTAATTGCTTCAACAAGTGCTTCTGCATCCATCTCTTTTAGCAGATAGCCTTGCGCCCCCGTTTTCAAAGCATGTGTCACATAATTTTCATCATCATGGATAGATAGAATGATTATTTTTGTATGCGGAAATTGTCTCAGTAAGTCAGCAGTTGCCTGTACCCCGTTAATTTTAGGCATATTGATATCCATTAACACAACATCCGGATTATTATCTCTTACAAGATTAGCTGCATCCGTTCCGTCATCCGCTTCTGCAACTACCTTAAATGCCGGTTCGAATTCTAAAATTCGTTTGACACCTTCGCGAAATAATTTGTGGTCATCAATTAATACGATATTTACTTCTTTTTGTGCGTCCATATATATATCTCCTTTTCTACTAAATGATACTAATTGAACTGTCATGTTGTCTTCATCATTAATAGATAGATAGTTTTCTCTAGATTAAATAAGTCTATTGTAGTATATTTCATCATTATTGTCTCATTTCAGCTCAAACTATTTTTAACAGCTTATTTATTTATGAATGATGACACCCCTATGAAAAAATCCAGATACTTTCTACTTTTCTGCAAAAAGCTCTTTTTTTCTACAATATCTCTTTTTCATTATATACTTAAGTTAACGAATATGGAACATTAATTGTAACCGTTGTTCCTTTTCCTTCCCCTGTCACGATTTCCAGCTTGCCGTCAAGCATCTCCACGCGTTCTTTCATCCCGATTAATCCAAAGGAATTATCACTTTTTTCTTCCGGATTAAACCCTTTCCCGTTATCGGCTACAATCAGAATCAATCTATCTTTTAAAATTTCTAATTTCACTTTGATTGTTGTTGCTTCACTATGCTTTATCACATTCTGCGCAGCCTCCTGCATTAGCCGGAACAAAGCAACCTCATATTTGGAATCTAATCTTTTTTCTTTCCCAAATACAATAAAATCTACATGAATATTATGATATTCGGTCAATCTGTCAACATATTTCCGGATTGTCGGGATAAGTCCCAAATCATCCAAGGCCATTGGACGCAGGTCATAGATAATTCTCCGCACCTCCTGTAAAGAAGCACGAACATTTTTTCGCAGCGATTTAATTTCTTTGCTCACTTCTTCTGGCGACCCTTTTTTTATGACATAGTCCAAAATATCGGACCGTAACAAGACATTAGCCAGCATTTGAGCCGGTCCATCGTGGATTTCCCGGGAAAGCTTCTTCCTTTCCTCTTCTTGTGCTTCAATGATTTTCAAACCAAATTCCTGTTTTTCTCTGGCATCTTCAATCATCTCATTGACCTGTTTCATGTCATCCATCATAAAATTAAAAATAACCGTCATTTTAGCGGTAAGCTCTTCTCCGCGTTGCAATATATGTGTAAGATTTGTCAATCTGAGCTCTATCTCATCACGCCGCTTCCTTAACAGTTTTTCCTCTTCGCGCATAATGACTAATTTTGTTTGCAGATCATGTGTTTTTTCATAAACCTTCCGCACTTCTTCCTCAGAGTATTTCATAAAGTCTCTGCTGACTGCAGCAAGCTTCTTACGGTGATTTTTGACTTCGTTCTCTAACTGATCACCGTTTTTGATATATTCCTTTACTTTCTTTTTCGTTGATTCTAATTCCCCAGAAAGGTATTCATACTCTTTTCTGCCTTCCTCGGTCATTTCAAATACTTCATCCTTACTCTGGTTTACCATCTGCATTACATTCTCTACAATGTTATCTATCGCTTGACTGCTTAATCTTATTGTCATAAGAAACTCACCAACCTATGTTATAATTATTCGTAGCTTTCCTTGGTTTTATAAGGTTATTTAAAAATTAATTTCACCAAAATCCGGTATATATCTGTTAAATTAAATATGAAGCGAAGATAACAGCTGCTCAAGCGGACTTAAACGGCATTCCCAAAAGACACAGCTGGTTACAATGCCTTAGGGATGTTATGTAATACTTAAAATAATGAGGTGAAAATAAAATGCTATCAACTTATTATACCGTAAATAAACAGGGTACAGACGAAATAACCATTCAAAAGTCACGTTTTATCGCAAATGTTAAAAGGGTGGAATCAGAAGAGGAAGCACAGGAATTTATTCAATCTATTAAAAAGGAACACCGGGATGCGACACATAATTGCTCCGCATATATTATCGGGGAAACCGATTATATCCAAAAAGCGAATGATGACGGTGAACCAAGCGGAACAGCTGGTGTCCCAATGTTAGAAGTATTGAAGAAAAAAGGATTAAAGGATACTGCTGTGGTCGTGACAAGATATTTTGGAGGAATCAAACTGGGAGCCGGCGGGCTTATCCGTGCTTATGGCTCAGCAACCACACAAGGCATCCAAACGACCGGAATCGTCCGCAGAGAACTGATGCAAGGTGTTTCCGTCACTGTCGAATATACACTGCTCGGCAAGCTGGAAAACGAAATTCGTCAGCAGTCCAAATATCTTTTGGAGGACATTCATTATCTTGAGAATGTCGCATTTATTATTTATGTCAAAACGGAAGAAACCGATACTTTCCAAGATTGGATAACGGAAATGACAAATGCGCAAGCAGCATTCGAACTGCTCGGCCAGAAATATGTCGACATCGATGTAGAGGATACGCCTTCATAATAAAAAAACTCTGTCAGATTGCTCGATAATCCGACAGAGTTTTTATTTAATAACTTCTTTTTATGTTTGTGGTCGTATTTAATGATAATTCCTTAATAAGTAATTGAATGATTTCATCCATTGAATTTACTTTTTGATTTTCCGTATCATGAATAACCCGTTTCAATATCTTCTGATACTGTTCTTGCTCTCTGCCCATTCATCTACCGCCTTTAAATATTTTTTCTAAAAGTCGTTAACCTATACTCTACATGCAAATATGTAATATTGCACTCTAAGATGAATTTTCTTACTAAACGTAATTCTATATAAAAATAGAAGCGTTGTCTACTAATTTCGATAAATTTTTTAACTCTTTTGATAGATTCATAAATGACAGCGATTTCATCTATTCAAAGGCGTAACCCCCCCGTCAAAACTCCTCTTTACAGCTAATTCAAATCTCACAGCGAATCAAAAGTCCTACCCTCAGGAGAAATAGTACGCACAAAATTTGTTTTAAACATAGACGATTTATCTAATTTTCGATATAATCTATTACAGATTTATTTTTCCTGACAATTAGTAAAAATTTGTTTAAATTAAGGAAAGAATAGAGGAGAATATATTGGTGTCCAGATTAAATGATAGAAGTCGTAAAAGAAAAAAATGGCCATTTATTGTTGGTGGAATCATACTGTTTTTCATTTTAGTCGTCGGCGGCGGGGCCTTTTTTGTGTGGAATCAGGTTGGCAAGGTTGTTGAATCGATGCATAGTCCATTAGAAAGAGATAATGACCCTGAACGGCAGGATGAAATCAACCGGCTCTATAGCGATTCAGATGCAGTTAACATTCTGCTTCTGGGAGTAGATGAACGGGATGGCGATGTCGGACGTTCGGATACGATGATACTGCTTTCCTTAAATCCAAGAACCGACTCCATGCTTATGTTAAGTATTCCTCGTGATACCTATGTAAATATCCCGGATCGGGGAATGGATAAAATCAACCATGCGTATGCATTTGGTGAAGCTGCTCAAACAGGAGGCGGTACTGAATTATCTGTGGAAACAGTAGAAGAAGCCTTTGATTTGCCTATCCACTCCTATGTACGTGTGAATATGGAAGGTTTCCAGCAAGGTATTGATGCATTAGGCGGCGTTACTGTTCAAAACAGCACAGCTTTTTCTCAAGACGGGCATGATTTCAGCGAAGGAAATCTCACTTTAAATGGCGAGGAAGCTCTTTCTTATATCCGCATGAGAAAAGAAGACAGCCGCGGTGATATGGGAAGAAATGAACGCCAACGTAATGTTATCGTTGCTGCAATGGATGAAGCAGCCAGCTTTTCAAGCATTACCAAAGCAGGCAACATCCTGGACATCTTAGGAAATAATGTCCAAACGGATTTAGATATGAAACGGTTGCAAACATTATTTACAGACTATAGCGGAACAAGAAATAATGTCGAAACAATGGAAATAGAAGGAGACGGTCAAACCATCGGCGGAGTTTGGTATTATGTGGTACCTGATGATGAATTTAACCGTATCCGCTCAACGATTACCGACCATATGGAACAAAAATAAAGAAATGTGTCATTACTGAAACTTTTTTCATAGATTTCAGAACTGCAGACAGCTGATTCCAATTGGAAAACAAAACGTCACCTGGTAAATATACAGCGTGACGTTTTTTCACACAGTCTCTTCCTTTTTCTGATTGGATCAATATACTTTTAAAAATTTCATGTCATTCTATCTATTTTTCTAAAAAAAATGTAGAACGTGGTATACTTTTACGTAAAGAGATATTTTTTAATGGGGGTTAGAAAATGTGGAAAAAAAGTTTATGGATGATTCTTTTTATCGCCCTGTTAGCCGGGTGCTCTGAAGAACAAACCGACCCGACAAATACGTTAAATCAATATGCAGAAGCAGTAGAAGAAGGAGACTATGAATCTCTGTATCATCTTTTTTCTCAGGAAACAAAAGATACATATAGCGAAGAAGAGTCCGCTCTGCGCTTAGGAAAATTATATGATGATATTGCTGCTACGGATATTGAAATAAATATACAGCAATTAGAGGAAAGAGAAGTCGCTAACGCATATGACGACGGCATAGCAACGATTCCCTTCACTGTTAGCATGAACACAATCGCCGGTGAAATTTCATTTGATTACCAGGCAGAACTGACTTTAATCGAAAAGGAAGATGAAGAAGACAGCTGGCTGATCAATTGGGATTCCGGCTTTATCTTCCCTGATCTTGCAGATGGCGGAGAAATCCGCATTTCTACCAACGAGCCGGAAAGAGGAGAAATCCTTGACAAAAATCAGATGCCACTGGCAATCAATGATACCGTATACGAATTTGGAGTTATCCCGAGTGAATTGGGAGAAAATGAAGCAAAGCGCGAAGAAATAGCCCGTTTACTCGGAATGTCTGTCGACTCTATTAATTCCAGTATCGAAGCAGAATGGGTGGAAGATGATTTATTTGTTCCGCTGAAAACCATCCTCCCAGATGATTCAGATACCGTACAGGAGTTAAATGCAATCGATGGCGTTTCCTATCGTGAAATAAACGGCAGGGTTTATCCAGAAGGCGAAATAACTGCTCACTTAGTAGGTTATCTCCGCTCCGTAAATGCAGAGGATTTGGAAGAGCTAGACCCGACAGAATACACTTCTTCTGACAGAATCGGAGCACGGGGATTAGAAAGTTTATTTGAAGAAGAGCTTCGCGGTAAAAAAGGAGCGACGATTCAAGTAACAAAAGATGACGGAGAAGATGTGACTTTAGCTGAAACAGAAGCAGTAGACGGAGAGAATATTACAGTAACAATTGATATCAATATTCAGGATGATGTTTTTCAAGGATTTGATGAGGAGCCTGGCAATGCAGCTGTCATCGATCCAAAAACGGGGGAAACATTAGCCTTAGTCAGCAGCCCGTCTTTTGATCCAAACGATATTCTTTATGGCACTGCCCCAAATTATTGGGCAGATATGGAAGAGGATGAGTTACAGCCTATGCTGAATCGTTCTTCCTCCACGTTTGCGCCTGGTTCTGTTATTAAACCGGTCACTGGCGCAATCGGGCTGAAAAACGGTACGATTGAATACGATGAAGGCATTGAAATTGATGGATTGCAATGGGAGGATTACAATGTAACACGTGTATCGACCTCCGACGGACCTGTGGATTTAGATGATGCCCTGGTTCGTTCAGATAATATTTACTTTGCAATGAAAGCCGTTGAAATGGGCGGAGATGCTTTTGTTAAAGGGCTGCATGAATTTGGAGTTGGAGAAGAATTCCCATACACCTATCCGGTTTCAGATTCTACCATTTCTAATTCAGGTGAGTTAGACGACAATTATTTACTGGCACACACAAGCTATGGACAAGGTGAAATTGAAATGAGCGCGCTGCATCTGGCAACTACTTATTCCGCCTTCTTGAATAATGGAGATATGATACAGCCGACATTATTAACAGATGAAGAAACCGGGCAGTTTTGGAAAGAAGGCTTAGTTACGGAAGAACAAGCGAATCAAATCCAAGAGTCCCTTCGTAATGTGGTCACAGAAGGAACTGGTAAACCTGCTGAAGAAGCCGATTTTCCTATCTCAGGTAAAACAGGTACCGCCGAATTAAAATTAACCGGAGAAGACAGCGGAGATGAAAATAGCTGGTTTGTCGGCTACCCGACAGATGATCAAGATCTCATGATCGCCATCATGGTGGAAGGAACCAAAAACAATGACCGCAGCTCCGGAGTGGAGAAAGCTACAGAAATATTAATGGATATTAAAGAGTAGAGCTTCTATAGCAAAAAGGGTTTGAGCAACAATACCAGTGCTCAAACCCTTTTTTTATAAGCAAAAGAAAGCCATTTAACAGAATAGCATCTGTCAAACAGCTGAAATGGAAATATAGTCATTTTATTGATTGTTTAAGGCACTTGTTAATTCTAAGAATGTTTCTTTATCATCGTTATCAATCGCTTTATCAATCAGCCTTCTGACATTTTCATACTCCATTTCTGCTATCACCTGGTCTAAAGCCTTTTGCTGTTCGGAAACCTCCTGCGAATCTTCAGGTAAATAATAGGATTCTGCAATACGGTGAAGCATTTCCAAAAAGCCGGGAATCGAAATCAATTGTGACATGGAGATAGTGAGTACTTCTTTGCCTTTTTGAAAAGCAAAGACATCATCGACATTCTCAATTTTTTTCGTCTTGCGATTAATACGAACTTCCGTAGATTTTACAGGGATAAATTGATATACCTTCTTATTCATGATAATAGAGAAGTATTGATATGCTAAAATAATCCGGATATATTTCTCTTCTGTCTTTACATAATAAGGCTTTAACATTTTAACAGTAACCATCTTATCCCCCCTATTTAGGACACACTCTAAATTTTCTGTTAATTTATTCTACCGGATATAGCTGAAAAAATCAAGCAGAGATTTTTAATTGTTTAGAAAACTTGGTTTTTATTAAAAATTGAAATGATCACGGGCTTCCATTTAACGCTTCTGCTTCTTCCTCTGAAAAAACTCTCGAACGAGTTAAAAATCTTTTTCCTTCAGGTCCTTCTAACGAGAACATCCCGCCCCTTCCATTAACAACATCAATAATAAGCTGCGTATGCTTCCAATACTCAAATTGATCTCTAGATATATAAAATGGGATATCGCCTGGCAGTGTTCCTAATAAGACATCCGACTCGCCGGTTTTTAGCTCTCCAAGCGAATAACACATGGGCGAGCTTCCGTCACAGCAGCCTCCTGACTGATGAAACATAAGCGGGCCATGAATGTCTTTCAGCTTCTCCATCAAGTTCTGCGCATCCTGCGTTGCAACCACTCTGTCTACCATGGAAAATACCTCCTTATTTAAGTAACTGCAGACAAGAGAATCCGTATGTTTCGGCAGGCATACGTATCTAACCTATGCCTGCCATTTTGCTGTTCCTATAACCTTTTTTTATTTTAAAATAAACCAGCCGGGCCTTCGCTGTAGCTGACCAGTAAGTTCTTTGTCTGTTGATAATGATCCAGCATCATTAAATGATTTTCTCTGCCGATTCCTGATTTTTTATATCCTCCAAATGCGGCATGCGCAGGGTACTGATGATAACAATTGGTCCATACGCGCCCGGCTTGAATGCCGCGTCCAAAACGATACGCTGTGTTCATATCACGTGTCCAGATACCAGAACCTAGACCATATAGTGTATCATTTGCGATTTCCAGCGCCTCTTCCTTATCCTTGAATGTAGTTACGGATAATACCGGACCGAAAATCTCCTCCTGGAAAATACGCATCTTATTATTCCCTTTAAAAATTGTCGGCTGCACATAATACCCGGAAGCCAGTTCTCCGTCAAGCTTATTAACATCTCCACCGACAAGAACTTCTGCACCTTCCTGCTTGCCAATATCGAGATAAGACTTAATTTTTTCAAATTGTTCTTCCGAGGCTTGGGCTCCCATCATCGTCTCTGTATCAAGCGGGTGACCAATTTTAATTTGATTGACACGTTCAATTGCTTTTTCCATAAACCGGTCGTAGATTGATTCATGCACAAGGGCGCGGGACGGACATGTACAAACTTCCCCCTGGTTCAGGGCAAACATGACCATTCCTTCAATTGCTTTATCTACAAAGCTGTCATCCTTATCTAATATGTCTTCAAAAAATATATTCGGTGATTTGCCTCCCAGCTCCAAGGTTACTGGAATTATATTTTCAGACGCATATTGCATAATGAGACGGCCAGTCGTGGTTTCGCCTGTAAATGCAATTTTCGCGATACGGCTGTTTGTGGCAAGCGGCTTCCCTGCTTCTACTCCAAAACCGTTGACAATATTCACCACACCGTCTGGCAACAAGTCCTTGATTAAATCCAACAGCACATGAATCGAAGCCGGTGTCTGTTCAGCAGGCTTCAATACAACGCAGTTTCCGGCAGCCAATGCTGGGGCAAGCTTCCAGGTTGCCATTAATATTGGAAAGTTCCATGGAATAATTTGACCGACGACTCCTAACGGCTCATGAAAATGGTAAGCAACCGTATCATTATCAATTTGGCTCAGCGTCCCCTCTTGCGCGCGAATCGTCCCTGCAAAATAACGGAAATGATCGATTGCCAATGGAATATCTGCTGCCAAGGTCTCCCGGACTGCTTTCCCGTTCTCCCAGCTTTCTGCTACGGCCAGCTTTTCTAAATTCTCTTCCATCCGGTCAGCAATACGATTTAAAATCAGTGCCCGTTCTGCGACAGATGTTTGACCCCACGCATCTTTCGCCTCATATGCTGCATCAATCGCCGCATCCACGTCTTCCTTTGTGGAACGGGCGATTTCACAAAACACTTCACCTGTAATCGGAGTTGTATTCTCAAAGTAGTTTCCCTTTAGCGGCGGCTGATACTTTCCCCCAATGTAATTATCATAACGCTTTTCATAGTTTACAATAGCACCTTCTGTGTTCGGATTAGCATACCTCATTTAAACTCCTCCTTATTGTAAGCGATTACATTTTGATGTGAATAATATATTAATTTGTTATTACAGTATAGCAAATATTATCTTACATTTACAATAATTTCAACTATTAAATTTTTTATGTATGAAAATCCTTTATATTTCGTTTGCAAACTGCTCAGCTATAGGTATTTAAACTTGACTATACCACCATATTGAAAATATGCTTTCTATTTCCTGTTTAACGAACGCGAAGATGCAGCGGATCAAAATCAACCCGCTGCATCTTCGCTTCGTTCTATCCTCAGTAAATTATAGAGATACTATTTACTTCAATTCAGGAATTACTCGAACTTCTTTTGCCATTTCAGATTGGCATAAAGGGCAGCTCGGCTCAGCTTCAAAACTAAACGATTCTCTCATCCATCCTTGACAATCTTCTTGAGTGCATGACCAGACGTTTGTTTCCACCTCTGGCACTGGTTCCTTAGGTCCACGCGAAAAAGACATTATAGCATCTCCCTTCCTTATATACAGTATACGCTAAAACTTGAAAGAGTGAAACTTTTGAGCATAACAACTTTTCATACTTTTTTCAAATATTGTACCTTTATTTCCATAAATTCATGTGTCAGCTTCTTCTTATAGCTTGTACTACTTTCCATTTTGATATACTGTTTAAAAGCGAAATGCTCTATTTTTATTATATGCGCTGAATAGCTATATATGATAAAAAGATTCATATATACAAAAAAGAATTAGACAGCTTTTTGTATACTGCCCAATTCCTTTTGTATTCCCATACATGAAACATATGGATATCATCAATTATTTCAATGCAAATTTTTCAATTGCTTTACCGACACCGTCTTCCAGATTACTGTCTGTTACAGCATTAGCTGCTTCTTTTATTTTTTCTTGCGCATTGCCCATCGCAACACCTACACCTACTTGCTGAATCATTTTCAAATCGTTCAGACTGTCACCGACTGCCATAATTTCTTCCATGGAAATCCCGGTACGATCGCAAAGAAAGGATAATGCATTTGCTTTGCTTACACCTTCAGGGTTAATTTCAATATTTGTCGGCAAAGAGTTTGTTATTTCTAAACCCTCCAGCTCCTTTAACCTATCTTTAACTTCCTGCAGTCTATCCAGATCCTCTGAAGCACATCCGAATTTAAGCCATTGATAATCTTGTATATTTACTGTTTCATCGCCTTGAAATACTCCTTCCGTAGAAATCATCCATCTGTGTACCCCTGCTTCTTCGGTATATTGCTGCAGTTTTTCTACTGTTTCATTAGCCAACAGTTTCTGCTGGAGCAATTCTTTTTCCATTGTCCACACCTGGCCGCCGTTAGCTGTAATCATAAATGTCTGTAATTTTAACTCTTCTGCATAAGGATAGCATGTATCAATTCCCCGTCCAGTACTTAGTACCACTTGGATACCTTGACGCAATGCCTCCTGGATGGCTTCCTTATTACGCTTTGATACCTCAAGTGCCGGATTTAACAATGTTCCATCCATATCCAAGGCAATTAACTTCACCGATTTTGTCATTTTATTCATACCTCATTTCTCTGTTATCTTGTTTAAGTATACTGGAAACCCGGATGCTTTTACTACTAAAACGCAGCTTGGCGCATCCATTAGATTTTGAACTACCCCCGCTTATCCACCTTATAAGTTGCTTGAAGTGGGAGATTCCTAAGAACACCAACCTACCGGTCAGTTATGGATTAGGCTATCCCCGCAGTCCCTGCGGTTAATCGCAATGCTTCTTTACGAAGATTCCTGCTTGCGTTCCTATCTCTTTGGTGATGGCATTGACATGTTTCGTGGTATAGGATTGAACAGAATTCTTTTTTGATTTAAAACGAGGTGCCTTATTCTGTTTCTTATAATAGCGCGGATAGGAATCATTCACGTTTTCCACCGCTTTTTGAAGGGCAATACTATCGACTTCTTTGAGGAAGGGATAGGTTTTCTTCAATTCTGGAACCGCTTTGATTGCCTTATTTATTGAAAAATTCGCTCTTCCAATTATTTTGAAGAAGCTGTCCGTTTTGTACCATTTCATTCACCGTATGCCAATAGTGGTCTTTTTGTTTTCCTGTAAAATAGTTGTAGACAAAGCGGGAGCAGCCGATTGTCTTATGGATGAAGGTGATTTGTTTTTTGTTCGGATAGATACGAAAACGAAATGCTTTTTTTACTTTCATAGCTTCTTACCTCTCCTGTCTATTATATCAGAAAAAGGATGTTTACAGAACTTTTGTTCGATTAAATATTGGACAGTTTAGACACTCAAAAGCAATCTTTTGTGCATGGGAGATTCGTCTCTCCCTTACCTCTACGTGCTTGAAGAGGGAGTTTTCTCTCGTTTTTTTATAAAAAAACTGCTGTTTCTACAAATTATCCTATTATATTTCCCAGGAAATACTCTGTTTCTCGTTTTCAAAAAGAAAACACCTAATCAGATATTTCTAATTAAGTGCTTTCTAAACAGCTAGCTTTCGATAGTTTTCCCAGATTCATCTATATCATTGATGATTTCCTGAAGCTGATTTTTTTCGGTGAATTGAATAATCTGCTCCAAATCTAACAGTAAAATAAGTTCATCGTCAATCGTTGCTACACCTAATAAAAAGGTATCTTTTATCTCACCGACAAGCTTAGGGGCAGACTTAATGAAGGAAGCTGGTATATCCTTTACCTCTGTCGCCTGATCCACAACCATCCCAATTTGCATCTCATCAACTTGTACAACGAGCGTTCTGGTCTGGTCTGTGATATCAACACCGCCTAGATTCAATCTTTCCCGTAAATCAATAATAGGGGTCATTACTCCCCGCATTTCCGTAACACCTTTCATAAAACCAGGAGTACGAGGTATCTCTGTTAGAGATAATGCCCGCTCTATGGAAACGATTTGCTGCACATGAACAGCAAAGGTCTGTTCTTTTAATCTGAATATAATATGTTTCTCTGTATCCATTTACTTTCCCCCTTTCTTTAAATGCGCTTTAATCAATCAGCGCATTAGGATCAATAATCAAAGCGACCTCACCATCACCTAATATGGTTGCTCCTGATACGGCAAATACTTCTCCAAGATAATTCCCTAGCGATTTTAATACAACTTCCTGCTGACCAATCAGTTCATCGACAATTAATCCCAGCAGTTTTTCTCCCTTTTTGATGATTACAGTAGAATAACGATCTGCTTCCGTATCATAATCAGGAACCTTTAGTACCTTACCTAAAGACAAGACAGGTATAATTTTGCCACGATAATCGATAACATCTGCTCCTTGCGCACACATAATCTTTTCTTTAGGAAGCATAATCGTCTCTAAAATAGAAGTTAATGGAATCGCTAATGTTTCCTTCTTAACATGGACAAGCATGGTAGTAATAATCGATAAGGTCAAAGGCAGCTGGATGGAAAAGGTGCTTCCTTTCCCTGTCATAGTTGTTACGGAAATTTTACCGCCTAATGCTTCGATTTTATTTTTTACAACATCTAAGCCAACACCGCGTCCCG
This sequence comes from Oceanobacillus oncorhynchi, assembly GCF_000821065.1. Taxonomy (GTDB): domain Bacteria; phylum Bacillota; class Bacilli; order Bacillales; family Amphibacillaceae; genus Oceanobacillus; species Oceanobacillus oncorhynchi. The sequence goes on along the minus strand of NZ_CDGG01000001.1, from coordinate 1,083,246 downwards.
ATACATCGGAAATCGTATCAGCTGTACTGAATCCTGAACTCATAATTAACGCTGCAACTTGATCATCGGTTAACTCTTCGGCTTCTTGAGGTGTAATAATATTGTTTTCAATCGCTTTTTCCGATACTTTTTCGCGGTTGATTCCCGCACCATCATCTTCTATTTCGACAAAAACATGATTTCCGCTGTGGTAAGCACGTAATACGAGCTTGCCTTCCTCCGGCTTATTGTTCGCAATCCGCTTCTCCGGCCTTTCAATTCCATGATCACAAGAATTACGAATCAGATGGACCAGCGGATCCCCAATTTCGTCAATGACCGTGCGATCTACTTCTGTTTCTGCACCTTTTATTTCCAGGGCAATTTTTTTATTTAAATCTTTGGATAATTGACGGATCATTCTTGGAAAACGGTTGAAAACCTGCTCGATTGGAACCATTCGCATCGCCAGAATCAGCGATTGCATATCCGAACTTACTCTGCTTAAATGCTCTACAGTCTCTCTTAAATCACTATTGTCTATTGAGGAAACAAGCACCTCAAGTCGGCTTCTATCAATCACAACCTCTTCAAATAAGTTTAAAAGATTATCAATCTTATCGAGATTTACCCGGATATTCTTAGAAGCAGTTTTCTTTCCGTTATTTTGTGCAGCCTCTTTATTTTTCGACACTTCTGCCTTTGTTTCAGACTTCTTCGCTGGTACCTCTGTCACCTTTTCACTGACCGTTTTTTTATTTGCTTGCACGATTTCTTTCTCTGCTGTTTTTTCCTCTGTCTGTTCCTCCGTATCCGAAGCCGTTTCATCCGTTTCGATCACATGTGCTTCAACCGTTTCCACTTCTGATACATTTTTCACTGCTTCCACCAAGGCGTCCGGCTCTTGGTCTGTCAAAAATAAAAGTGTAAATCCTGAATCAAATGTCCCTTCCTCAATCTCTTCTACAGTCGGGGAAGTACGGATAATTTCTCCCAAGTTCTCTAATACTTCAAACACCATAAATGCCCGGGCGCCTTTTAAAATACAGCTCGCTTCAAACGTTACTTTTAAATCATAGGGGGTCATCCCTTGTTCTTTGGCCTGCTGAACAACCGTGAACTGAAATTCATCTAAATCGGATGCTTTGAAATAATTTCCTGTATCTTCCTTTTCTTCCACTGCTGCTGCAGCTGCTGATTCAGAAATACCTTCTCCTTTTTCAATTGCTTCCAGTTTTTTCACATGTTCACTGACATCTTTTTTACCGTCTCCTCCGTTTCGCACAGAATCAACCATATCTTCCAAATCATCAATAGACATAAATAACGTATCGATGATTTCCGTGTTTGTCATTAATTCTTCATTACGAATCAGGTCCAGAACGTTCTCCATTTTATGCGTCAGAGAGGCAATATCTTCATACCCCATTGTTGCTGCCATCCCTTTTAGCGTATGGGCAGAGCGGAATATCTCATGTACATATTCCAAGTTAGAAGGATCTTCTTCTAATTTCAATATAAAATCATTGATTGACTGTAAATGCTCCTGGCTTTCATCTAAGAAAATATCCAAATATTGTTGCGTATCCATAAGATTTCCCCTCTATTCTAATCTTCATTTGTTTCATCCGGAACATTGATCTCATAATTAGGTAAAACCAGAACTTCTACACGTCTGTTCCTTGCTCTGTCTTCTTCTGTATCATTAGGAAAAGCCGGTTCAAATTCTCCATACCCCTTCACGCTAAACAGTGTCGGATCAAGATCATCATTTTGCATCAAAATCTGCATAAAATTCATTGCCCGTGTCACGCTCAATTCCCAATTTGATTCAAAATCTGCGTTATGAATTGGAACATCATCGGCATGGCCGCTGATAACGACCTGATGCGGAGGCTCTGTATGCAGGATTTGAGAAACATCTTCTGCAACCTGTATTCCTTCTTGTTTGACCACTGCACTTCCAGAATCAAACAGAATATCATTGCGCATGGTCACCAGCAGCCCTTCTCCTGTTAAAGTTGTTCCAAATTCTTCAGTAAGACCTGCTTCTTCAATATATATATTAATTTCTTCCTCGACCTGTCTAAGCCTGAGAAGCTCCTGTTCTCCTTCTATATCAGCTTCGTCAGCTGTCTCCTCTTCGCTTCCTTCTTCATCATCTGTGCCCTCTTCCATATAATCTCCTTCGTCCCGGCCTTCTTTCATACTGGGCGGAATTGGTTCCGACTCGTAATCTAACAGTCCTGTCCCTGATCCGGATGATAATTCATCACGAAAGACATTAGCAAGCTGGAAATATCTTTCCACATTGACATCACTGGAAGCAAATAAAACTATAAATAAGGCTACTAATAAGGTTAATAAATCAGAATAAGGAAGCAGCCAAGATTCATCTACATGTGATTGTTTTTTCTTTCTTTTTCTTCTAGCCATCGCTATCCCTCTTCTGCAGTTCTGCCAGCTCTTTGGAAGAAAGTAAAGATCCTAATTTTTCCTGCACAATTAAACGGGAATCGCCTGTTGTAATAGACAAGACGCCTTCCACAATTAATTCTTTTTGCAGTACTTCCCGCTTCGATTTTTCACGCAATTTATTAGCGAATGGGTGCCATAAAACATAACCTGTGAAAATCCCCAGCAAGGTCGCCACAAAGGCTGCTGAAATGGCATGTCCCAATGCGTCAATGTCAGACATATCAGCGAGTGCTGCAATCAATCCGATTACTGCACCAAGTACTCCCAGTGTCGGAGCATATGTACCAGCTTGTGAAAATATAGCAGCACCTTCTTCATGCCGCTGCTCCATCGCTTCTATCTTTTCAATCATGACATCTTTGATAAAATCCGGTGATTGTCCATCAATGGCTAATTGCAAACCAGACGAAAGAAAGGGGTCATCTACTTCATTTACTTGGTTCTCTAAAGAAAGAAGCCCTTCTTTACGCGTTTGATCTGCCCAATCCATGAATAAGACAATAAGCTCTTTTGAATCAGTTTGTTTCTCTTCAAAAAATAATTTCTTAAATAATGCCGGGACTTTCTTCAGCGCACTTCCCGGGAAGGCAATCGTAACTGCTGCAACTGTCCCTAACAGGATGATAAGAAATGCTGCCGGCTCAAGCAATGCAGCTAAGTCTGCTCCTTTTAATACCATCCCTACGCCGATAGCAATTAGTCCTAATATTAATCCTATGACTGATGATTTATCCATATGTATCCTCCCGTTTTCCATTGTACCTACTTTTAATATCGGTAAAATTCATAAATTATGAAGTCCCTTGGAAGGTAAATTTCGCATGAATCGACAAGTATTTTACAAATGATTGATTAATCTAAAGAAAAACAGGCTGTGCAAATCAGCACAAACCTGTTTTTCTTTAGTCTACTTGATAGATGACAGCTTGATAAGGTTTGAGTTTTCCCAGCGCTGCCTCTTCGTAATTGTTGATTAGCAATTTTAAGTTTTTATCCTTTAATTTCTCCGGTAATTCATATTCCGTTGCTTTCCCAAAGACATTCACCAAAATAATCCACTTATCTTCTTGATATGTTCGCGTATATGCATATATATCCGGATGTTCCGCTATCATTAGATTATAATTTCCATAGATGAGTCCCTGCTCTTGTTTCCGTAATGCAATCAGCCGTTTATAAAAATTCAAAATTGAATCGGCATGGTCTTGCTGTTCCTCTACATTGATAGCTGTATAATTTGGGTTTACTTTCATCCACGGTGCTCCTGTTGTAAAACCGCCATTTGCTTCATTGTTCCACTGCATTGGTGTACGGGAATGGTCTCGGCTTGTCTTAGCTAATGCAGCCAATATTTGCTCTTTCGGAACGCCTTTTTCCAGCTGCTCCTTATAAAAATTCTTTGAATCAACGGCATCATATTCCTCGATTGATTCAAATGGCGCATTCGTCATTCCAATTTCCTGTCCCTGATAAATAAATGGCGTTCCCTGCATCATAAAATATAGTACAGCGAAAGCTTTTGCCGAAGCTGCATGATACTTTTCCGGGTCTCCCCAGCTGGAAACAGAACGCGGCTGATCATGATTTTCTAAAAATAATGCATTCCAACCGACTTTCTCCAGACCCTTCTGCCATGTGGTAAACACATCCTTCAGTTCTTCTAAATCAAGCCCTTCCCCTGTTTCACGTCCCCAAAGATTGAGATGGTCAAATTGGAAAATCATATCAAATACCCCATGCTTTTCACCAACCCAGTCATCTGCCTGTGAAAGTTTCACGCCGTTAGCTTCCCCAACAGTCATAATGTCATAGTGATCCAGCGTTGCTTTTTTAAACTCCTGAAGGAATTCATGGATGCCCTCCTGATTCATATGTCCTTTAAAGGAAGGAACGTATTTTTTCTTTTTCGGGTTCGGCATATCTGGAAAGCTGAGTTTCTTTTTAATATGCGAGATTGCATCCACACGAAAGCCGTCAATTCCTTTATCCAGCCACCAGTTGACCATTTTGTATAAATCATTCCGGACTGCTTCATTTTCCCAATTTAAATCGGGCTGTTTTTTAGAAAAGATATGCATAAAGTATTCTTTTGTCTGCTCATCATATTTCCAGGCTGAGCCTCCAAAAATAGATTCCCAGTTATTTGGTTCTTCTCCATTCTTTTTCCCTGGATGCCAAATATAATAATCGCGGTATGGATTATTCTTCGATGACCTCGACTCGATAAACCAAGGATGTTCGTCAGAGGTATGATTAATCACTAAATCCATAATCAGACGCATGCCTTTTTGATGTGTTTTTTCAAGAAGCTCGTCAAAGTCCGCCATTGTCCCAAACTCTTTGGCAATCGCTTGATAATTGCTGATATCATAGCCATTATCATCATTAGGAGATTGATAGACAGGGCTCACCCAGATAACATCGATCCCTAAGTCCTTTAAATAATCTAATTTAGAGATAATGCCTTGAATATCGCCGATTCCATCTCCATTAGAATCCATAAAGCTTCTTGGGTAAATTTGATACGCTGTTGCTTCTTTCCACCATTTTTTATTCATTTTTCGACTTCCTTTCTTCGATCGCTGTGTAGGTTATTCGCTTAAACTAAAATAAGTCTATAGTGTTATAATAACATTAATAAACATATAAAAAGACTCTATAAAACAGAAAAATCAAACTCATCAAAAAAATAACGATTACACTTATCATAATCGTTATTAATCGGAAAAACAGCCAAATACTATATATAGCGACACCTATTTAATTGGCAATACTAATTAATATTCAATTAAGACATGAATAAAATAGTATAGGTTCTATTTGATACTATTTTATTTGATATTTTGTCCATAAATTTAATCAGATATATTAAAAGATAATTTCATTTATTTTTTAAACTGGTTTTCACACTCAAAATAAACACTTTTCATCTGTTCAAATCGTTATAATAACAATATAAAGCATATTTACAAAGAAATGAAAAGTTCTATTAAAATTAAAATTTATATTTTTTCACTTTTTTAAACGAACAGATTCACGGTAAACAATATCGTGTGGGATTATAATCCTTTTTCTAGTTAGCTTCTGATTCATGCACATCTTAATAATTGCTTTTGCTGACTCTACACCTAGCTGATAAATTTGAATATCAACAGTTGTCAACGCTGGTTTTATAATCTCTGAAAAATAAATATTATTGAAACTAGCCAACGATATATCTTCAGGAACTTTAAGTCCATATTCCTCTAACATGCTAATAACACCAACACTAATTAAGTCATCACTTACAACTATTGCATCCGGCTTAACTTCAAGTTTTAAAATTTGTTCCACAGCTTCTCTGCCGCCAGACTTTAAAAATTCTGTATGAAGCGCATATTCTTTTAGTACAGGAATCGCAGCTTCCTTCAAAGCCATTTCATAACCCTTTTGCCGATCAATAGTTACAACAAGATCAGCTGCTCCTCCAATAAAGGAAATACGTCTGTGCCCATTTTCTATTAAATACGCGGTAATATCTTTTCCTGCTTTTATGTTGTCGTTATCTACATGAACAATTTCATTTTTATACTCTAAAGGTTTTCCTACTATAACAAACGGAAAATCTTTCTCTTTTAAGAAATCTATAATTGGATCATTTAAACGGGAATAAAGTAAAATTATTCCGTCCACATACTTCCCTAAAACCATTCTTTCAACTTCTTTAAACTTTTCTTGCTCTGTTTGGCCAGTTGATAAAAGTATTGAAAATTGTTCTTGATGAAAGTAAGAACCTATTCCTCTTAAAACCTCTGCAAAAAATGGATTTTGCAGAGATTTATCTGCGGAGGAAGGCATAATGACACCAATTGTCTTTGTAGACTGTACAACTAAATTTCTTGCGGTTAGGTTAGGATGATAACCTAAATCTTGCATTGCTTTTCTAACTTTTTGCTTTGTCTTCTCGCTAATCCTCGAATTATTTGCAATCACTCTTGATACGGTGGATGGAGAACATCCGGTAGCCTTTGCTATATCCTTAATAGTAACAATTTTTATCACCCTCTAATTAGCTGGTTTATACAAATTTAGATTAAAACATTATATATAATATCCTTTCTTATATTTTAACCTATACCCTAGCCTTTTGTACCGCCTGAAGCCAAACCAGAAATTAAGAATCGTTGCAAGAACAAATAAATTGTTGCAATTGGTACAGCAATTAATACAGAACCTGCTGCAAATCTAGTAAAATTATTAGCAAACTGATCATTAATAAAATTATACAACCCTACAGCTAATGTATAATTCTCTTCACTGGATAACACAATAGAAGGAAGTAAGAAATCAAATAATGGAGCCATAAAATTAAATAAAGCAACCACTTCTAGAATTGGTTTTGCTAGTGGTAAAAGAATACTCCAAAAAATCCTAATAGGTCCTGCTCCATCGATTTTAGCGGCTTCATCCAATTCCTTTGGAATCGTATCAAAATACCCTTTTACAAGCCAGGCATTAAATGGTATTTGTCCTCCTAAATAAATTAAAATTAACCCTGTTAAAGAATCTAATAATCCAATCATATTTAAGAAAATGTATAGTGCTACCATCGCCATCATTACAGGGAACATTTGTAAAAGCAAAAAGATGTATAGCCCATTTTTACGTCCTACAAATTTAAACCTTGAAAAAGCATAAGCAACAAATGCTGTCAAAACAACACTTCCAATAGCGTTGGCAAAAGCAACAATTAACGAATTTTTATACCATAATAGATAATCACTTTCCGGACTGAATAGCCATTGATAATGTTCCAATGAAAAATTATCTGGAATAATACTAGAAGAATACAGACTTGTACCCTGATTCAGTGACATACCAATTGTCCAAAGAAGCGGATAAAAAATAACAACGGCAACAACTGCCAATATGAGATAAATAGCAGTTAATTCTAGCTTCGATTTTAATTTTGAATTCATTAAATGTCACCTTCTTCTTTAAAGGATCTTGTTCTACGGAATTGGTAAAAAGCAAACCCCGATACAATCAATCCCATAATAATTGAAATAACAGCTGCCATTGAGTAATTATTTGTATCAAAAGTTAATTTATATACCCAAGATATCAGAATATCCGTTCCACCAGCATTCTGTCCTCGTACAGCAGGACCGCCTTCATTAAATAAATAAATGACGTTAAAATTATTAAAGTTTTGAGCATATTGCATGATCAATAATGGCGCAGTTGCAAACATAACATGAGGAAACGTAATATTTTTGAATTTTTGAATCCGTGAAGCCCCATCAATATCTGCTGCTTCGTACCAATCTTTTGAAATACTTTGTAGTATCCCTGTAAATAGTGCAAAAATAAATGGAAACCCGAGCCATGTTTGTACCATAATAATAGCTACCCGACTATAGAGCGGGTCACTCAGCCAAGCCACCCCATCCCCGCCAAATAAAGGAATAATAATATCTCGGTTAATCGCTCCAAAATCATCATTAAACATCGCAGCAAATACAAGAATGGTCACAAACGCTGGAACAGCCCATGGCAAAATTAAAATTGTCCTAATTAATTTTTTAAATTTTAGTCTTTCATCATTTACCAATACTGCTAGAAAGAAACCTAAAGCAATCTGTAACGTTGTAGCAACTACCGTCCAGACAATGGTCCAGACAAATACACTGAAAAAGGTTTCTTGCCAAATTGGAACAGTAAATAAGTTTTTGAAGTTATCCAAACCGACCCAGTCTACTAAGTTCCGTGGCGGGGAATGGTATAAATCATAATTTGTGAATGCTAATAACAGAGAAAACAATAAAGGAAAAATAACAACAAAAATCATTAAGAATAAACCTGGAAAAGTAATAATATAAGGGAACGAATAGTCATAAACTTCTTTAATAACTTGTTTAAAACTTAATGGTACCCATCCCCTTTTTATTTTTTGGGCTTGTTTTCTGGCATCGAGCACATTAAACACATAAAGTGTAATTGCTATCACTGTAACAATTAAAGACAATACTCCTAATACCAGTAATCGAATGGAATGGTCAACCCCTGGGATAGTACCTAATGTACGTAAACCCCAAAGGCCGTAATTTATCGCCTCTAAAAATGCAAATAGAAATGCTCCTTCGATAACAATAAAGATAGCTCCTTTAATGTATCTGCGGTTATATAACTGACCTAACCCTGCAAATAATATGGAAAGTATAGTAGCAATAGCAGGGTTATGTTTTTGAAAATTCTTTTTTGGCTTTTTTTCTGGAGTAGTCAACCTTCCCCCTCCTTCAACTTTAAGTTAATGTACATAATAAAACCTCTTTTACATGCAGTTTGTTTAAATTAAAAAGAGGAGCTTATCTCCTCTTTTAATTATTCTCCTCCGCCTGCAGATTGTATATTATTATTAATCTGATCTACAGCTTCTTCTAACACTTCTTGGGCATCTTGCCCTTCAGCCAGGAATTGTAATGCATTTTGCATCGGTTCCCACACTTGAGCCATTTCTGGGGAACTCGGCATTGGGACGCCAAACTCGATTTGTTCAGCAAAGTCTGCATACATCGGATCTTCGATATTATTTAAAGCCTCTTCATTCGGAGGTAACTCTCCTGCAATATCATAATAAGTTTGTTGGTTCTCTTCATTTGTAATAAACATTGCTAAATCTTGAGCCCAATCCTTATTATCTGAATAATATGAAACCATCCAAGATTTAACACCTACAAATGTGGCGCTTGGCTCATTATTTATTTGTGGAAAAGGAGCAAATCCTAAATTATCACCTAAAGCGTTTTCATAAACTGGAATACTCCATGGTCCATTTATAACTGCACCTATTTTCCCTTCCGTAAACAATCCGTCAATTACATCTGCATTTGTACCTGCGGGGATTTTCCCAGATCCAAAAAATTCTTGATAAAATTCTCCGCCTTCAATTGCACCATCATTTGCTAAACCTACATCTGTCACATCATAGTCACCAGCTTCTCCCCCAAAGATATAACCGCCATAGTTTACTAAGAATGGATAAGCAAAATAGAAATCATTTGGTCTCATCAAAAATCCGTATTCGTCATTAGAAGCATCCGTATGTTCTTCAAGAATGTCTAACACATCTTCCATTGTTTCTGGAGCTTCACCCACTATACTTGTATTATAAAAAATACCATATGTTTCAATAACTGCAGGTAATCCATATATATCTGTTTCATCATCATAAGTATAAGTTACAGCGTCTACTGCTGCATCTACATATCTATTTAATTCATCATCGGTAACATCAAGAGGTTCTGCTAGTCCTTGCGCAACAATATTTCCAATTTGGTCATGCGGTTGATAGAACAAATCTGGCCCATTCCCTTCAGGTCCAGCTAATGATAACTGCTGTAATTGCTCAACCATTGGTTGTCCTTCTACCCTAACTGAAATGCCTTCCTGCTCTTCGTACCTCTCTACAATCTCATTAATGGCTTCCATTTGCTCATCTTGATCATTCATCCAAATCACTAGTTCTTCTGGTTTTTCTTCTTCTCCGCCAGCACTTTCTTCTCCAGGTTCTTCTCTGTCAGGTGCACATGCTCCTAAAATTAGAACAAACAAAAAAGAAACTAATGCAAAGAAACGAACTTTCCCTCTCATATTCCCAACTCCTTTTTTTATTCCACATTTGCGCAAACGTTTGCACAAATATTCTAGAGTTAATACTAATCTATTATTTATTTTTTTGCAAGGGGTTTCAAAAAATATTTTTTTGTTGAATGGAGAAGTGTTAGAAAAATAGTCATTTTTTCCAATAGAAAAATTTCTATTATATTTTCCTCTTGACTTATGACAGACTTTTTGCCAATAATAGATTTAACTACTTCATGTTTCACTAAAAATTTAAGGGCAATGCTTTGTCATAACAACAACCCCTGTTTTCTTAACCAGAAAGCAGGGGTTGTTTATTTTTAAGGAGGAGTTCCATGTTAAAAGAAGCCATATATCATAGACCGAAAGGGAATTTTGCTTACGCTTACAAAGAGAAAACATTGCATATTCGGCTGAAGACGAAGAAAAAAGATGCAAACAAAGTAAGCTTGATTTACGGTGATCCCTATGATTGGAAGAAGAAAAAATGGACTTATAAGAAAAAGTCGATGTCTATTTCCGCTTCAGATGACTTATTTGATTACTGGTTCATTGAACTTGATGTGCCTACGAGACGCTTAAGATATGGTTTTGAAATAAGCGATAGGAAGAATACATTAATTTATACAGAAAAAGGGTTTTATCCAAATATAGAAACTGACGATATATCCTACTATTTTTGTTTTCCATTCATCAATCCAATTGATATTTTTAAAACACCTGATTGGGTGAAAGAGACAGTGTGGTATCAAATTTTCCCGGACCGGTTTGCAAATGGAAATAAGAAAAATGATCCGGAGAAGGTTTTGCCCTGGGCTAGTGAAGCACCTGCCTTAGACAACTTTTTTGGCGGGGATTTTGAAGGTATCATTAACAATTTGGATTACTTAACTGATTTGGGAATAAACGGGATCTATCTGACTCCTATTTTTAAAGCATATTCCAACCACAAATACGATACCATTGACTATATGGAAATTGATCCGCAATTCGGAGACAAAGAAACGTTTAAAAAGCTTGTGGATGAATGTCATCAAAGAGGAATACGTGTGATGCTGGATGCTGTTTTTAATCATAGCGGTCTGTACTTTGGTCCTTTTCAGGATGTGCTGGAAAATCAGGAGAAATCGAAATACAAAGATTGGTTTCATCTGCATGAATTCCCGGTAAAGGATGTCTATCCACCTAACTATGATACATTCGGATATGTTGAAACGATGCCAAAACTAAACACAGAGAACCCGGAAGTCCGTTCTTACTTTTTAGATGTTGCCGCATACTGGATTGAAGAATTTGATATTGACGGCTGGCGTCTGGATGTAGCAAATGAAGTAGATCATTCCTTCTGGAAAGCATTCCGCAAGAAAGTTAAATCAATTAAACCTGACTTATATATTCTTGGAGAAATATGGCATGATGCACTCCCATGGTTGGAAGGAGACCAGTTTGATGCAGTCATGAACTATCCGTTTACCTTGGCAGGTTTAGATTATATTGCCAAAGAAAAGATTGACACTAAACAATTTGCTGACCGATTATCCAAATCTTATGCTTCTTATATGGAAAACAGTAATGAAGTGGCCTTTAACTTGCTCGACAGTCATGATACTCCTAGAGTTTTGACAGAATGCGGCGGGGATGTTAAAAAGGTTCGTCTATTGTATGCTCTGTTATTCTCTTTCCCTGGCACACCTTGTGTGTATTATGGCGATGAAATTGGTATGACTGGAGGAGAAGATCCCGAATGCAGAAAATGCATGGTATGGGATGAGGAGAATCAAAATACCTCTCTAAAAAACTTTATTAAACAATTTATTCAACTGCGCTTTACTGAAAAAGCATTTACACAAGGGAAGCTATCTATTATTCAGCCAAAAAAAGATGACTATTATTTTCATTTTATCCGAACGGTTGAAGACAGCTCTATTCACTTTTTTATAAACCCTGCGAATCAACCGACTGAGGTATCACTTGACTGTACTTCTACTAATCACGTTTTTAATCTATGGAATCAAAAGAAAATGCCAATTGAAAATAATAGTTTACGCATAGAAGTGCCAGCTAATGATTTCCTTATTTTAAAATTACAAAATTAGTATTATCTAATGATAGAATATATTTTTTAATTTCTTTCACCGGGTGTTATTTAAAATAAATAGTAAAAATAAGGGCTTAAATTTTTTTCATTACGAAATTATATAGAGTAAAAGTAACTGAAAGATATCTGTAATGAAAATGGAAATGTATTAGGATTTGCATTAATGACAATAGACCGCAGAAGGCATATTATTTTTATAAGATATAAAAAAGGAATTTCACATAACATGCGAAATTCCTTTTTTTCTATTTTTAGCTAGTTATATTCTCAGTGTTTTTGTCTTAAGCCCACCACATAGAAGCTGGAGGCTCCACGATATTCACCTGTTTTAAGTTCTTCACTGCAGCTTGAAAACCTTCTTCAACCGACATAATCGGATCTTCATGCTCTATACTAATCACATAATCATAGCCATATGTCCGAAGCGCACTCACAATATTCGACCATTCCTGAATACTATGGCCATACCCTACGGAACGAAAAGTCCAGGCACGTGTCTGCACTTCTCCATAAGGCTGCATATCAGTCAGCCCGTACATATTCACATTATCCTGGTCAATATACGTATCCTTAGCATGGAAATGATGAATGGCACCAGCTTTTCCAAGAATCTTGATTGCTGCTACCGGATCAATTCCCTGCCACCATAAATGACTCGGATCCAGGTTCGCCCCAATGGCATTATTTGTTGCTTCCCGCAGTTTTAGCATCGTATGCGGTGTATGGACGAGAAAACCGGCATGCAGCTCCAATCCTACTTTGACACCATGGTCTTCTGCAAATTGTCCCTGCTCTTTCCAATACGGAATCAATTTTTCTTCCCATTGCCATTTTAAGATATCGGCGTATTCCGTCGGCCAAGGGGTTACCGGCCAATTAGGATATTTCGAATCTTCATGGGAGCCCGGTGTACCTGAAAATGTATTAACAACCGGAACATCCAGCATCTCTGCCAAACGCACCGTTTTGATGAATGTATCATGGCTGGCTTTTGCCTGAGCTTTATTTGGAGAAACAGGATTATCATGACAGCTGAATGCGCTGATGGTTAATCCGCGTGATTCAATCTTATCTTTAAATTCTTTTCGCTTCTCACTGCTTTCCAATAATTCATCGATTTGACAATGCGCTGTACCGGGATTACCGCCTGTCCCTATTTCTACCGTATCCAGTCCAGCACCTTTCACATAATCAAGCATGTCTTCCAGCTTTTTATCTGCAAATAAAACCGTAAATACACCTAATTTCATTTTTCTCAGCCTCCCTTTAATTAATCGAGATACTTTTTCCCTGTTCACTGCTTTCATAAATGGCATCAATGACCTTCGTTACCTGCAGCGCATCCTCTGGACTGCTTTTCAATGTATCTTTCCCCAAGCAGGCATCGACAAAATTCTGTGCCTGTAAAAGGGCCGCTTCCTGTTGATCTTCCTTCGTATCGGCATGTGTCTCCACCATTCTATGATACTTCGGCTGATAGAATTCATAAGGAAAGACATTTACCCCTCCATTTTCGCCGGATATCGAGATATGTGTTTTATCCGCTTTGATATTTGCGGCCCAGGAGCATTCAAATAGCAGGGTGCTTCCATCATCAAAACGGATGTAGGCACTCACATGGTCATCGACGTCAATCGCTTCATGATCATAGCTTCCCCAGTCGTTAACCTGATCTGGCTGCTTACTTAAACACTGATAGGTTTGAGCATTGACCTCTATTGGTTTCGAAGGGGAAACAAGCCAAAGGGCTGTATCAAGTAAATGGCATCCCCAGTCAATCAAGCTTCCTCCGCCTTGAAGCTGTTTGTTTATAAATACACCCCAGCCTGGGACCTTTCTTTGCCGCATGGCTTGCACGCGCGTAACAATAGGTGCTCCCACTTCCGGCATCGACTCTTTTGCCAGCATCACAGAATCTACAAAACGATAATGATATCCAACCATTAATAGTTTATTATTTGCTTCTGCCGCTTCCAGCATGCGCTTTCCTTCATCTGCATTCATTGCCATTGGTTTCTCACATAAAACATGAACCCCTTGATTTAAGGCAGCAACTGCTATTGATTCATGAAATTTATTTGGTGTGCAGATGGTCACCGCATCTACGTGCTTGAACATGTCCAAATAATTTTCATATACATGAGGAATCGCATATTTTTCCGCTACTTCCTTCGCGCGGACCAAGTTAACATCCTGTACACCTGTTATTTCTACTTTATCACTTAATGACTGATAAACAGGGATATGGCGGTTTTCCGCTATTCCCCCTGCTCCAATCAGTCCCATTTTCAAACGCTTCATGATTTGTCACTTCTCCAAGGAATAGATTCTTTTTGTTTCAACGGATTCTAATGCTGCTAAAATAATAGCGAGCGATTTCTTTCCTTCTTCACCGTCGATCAAAGGTGTTGTATCATTTTGAATGGAATCAATAAAATGATCAATGACATGTGTCGTTGTCTGGCCGCCTTCATCATTGGACTGAATGGCGCCCAGCTCGTATTTTACTGTTTCGCCATTCGTATATTGAACAACTAAAGAATACGCCGGATCATCTTCTAAACGTAATGTAGCTTTCTCTCCGTAAATAATGGTGGAATTATCTTCTTTCGCTGTATAAGCCCAGCTGGCTGCTAATGTACCAATCGTGCCTTTTTCTGATTTGAGTATCAGCGTCGCGTTATCATCTACATTTGCATTTTCTTTTGCACTGGTTTCCACGAACGCACCAACCTCTACAAATTCATCCTGTAATAAATAACGGATTAAATCTGCTTTATGCACGCCTAAATCACCCATTGCCCCAATAAATGCTTCGTCTTTTTTAAAGAACCAGCTATCTTTGCCATCTGCACTCCATCCTTCGGGACCGCCATGTCCAAATGTGGTACGGAAGCTGTAAACCTTGCCAACCGCTCCAGATGCAATCAGTTCTCTGACTTTTTGATGCGAGTTGACAAAACGCTGATTATGTCCGATCATTAATTTCTTTCCACTCCGCTGTGCCGCTTCAATCATCTGATCTGCCTCTTCTGCAGAGGTTGCCATCGGCTTTTCACAAAGCACATGCTTTCCGGCATTCAGTGCATCCACACTGACAGGTGCATGTAAGTAATTTGGCAGACAAACGCTGACAGCATCAATGTCATCTTGTTTCAACAGTTCCTTATAATCTGTATATGCCTTTGCTTCATATTTAACCGCTGCTTCTTCTGCCCGTTCCCCGACGATATCGCACACTGCCGTGATTTCCACATGTTTATTTGCTGCATATTCCGGCAGATGGCGATGCTTTGCTATACTTCCGCATCCGATAACCGCTATTTTCAAACTCATTTTACCGCTTCCTCTCTCTATCTTGATTTATTTTTCAATCGGCTGATAATTGCCATACGTATGCTTTGGAGTATCTTGATTCTTAGCCCATTCTACTGCATTTTTGATTACTTGCTGGACCTCAGCCTGATGATACGTCGGATAGGTTTCATGGCCAGGACGGAAATAGAATATCTTCCCTCTGCCGCGTTTAAATGTTGCTCCGCTGCGGAAGACCTCTCCGCCGGTAAACCAACTGACAAAAACCAATTCATCTGGAGCAGGAATATCAAAATGCTCTCCATACATTTCTTCTTTTTCAATTTCAAAATATTCGCCGATTCCTTTGGCAATGGGATGAGATGGATCTACATTCCATACACGCTCTGTATCATCCGATTCACGCCATTTTAAATCACAGCCTGTCCCCATCAGTGATTTAAAGATTTTAGAGAAATGGCCGGAGTGAAGAACAATTAATCCCATTCCTTCTAATACACGCTGTTTTACGCGTTCCACAATGTCATCCTGTACTTCCCCATGCGCCATATGCCCCCACCAAACCAGGACTTCTGTGTTATTCAGCACTTCTTCTGTTAATCCATGCTCCGGTTCGTCTAATGTCGCTGTTGTTACGTCATGCCCTGCTTCTGTTAAAAAGCCGGCGATTGCGCCATGGATACCTTTTGGGTAAATGGATGCAACGGTTTCATTTGTTTTTTCGTGACGATTTTCATTCCATACAGTTATATTCATTCCTGTACCTCCTAGTTGTCTTATTTGCGTAAAGTAACGATTAATAAATCCAATAGAGAGAAAAACAGATCACAAGGATATAATCGCTTTCATTTACAGATAATCTAATTATTATCATAAAGGATATTCTATCAATTTAACATAAATGATATAATGAAAACATGAACTATTTAATTATAAAAGGAGAAAAATATGAGAGTCAGCTTTTGCGGTTATTCCTATCATAACCAATTATTTCACACGATGCATAAATCTCGTTATGCCTCTTATCTGTTTCGATTACAGATCGAAGGTAAAGCGAAAATTAAAGTAAACAATGAAACACATCATATTGAAAAAGGCGATTTATTAATTGTCAAACCCGGGGAAACCTATGAACTGCATGTAGCAGAAGGCCAACAAAGCGGTGACTATTGCTTATATTGTGAAGGCGAAGAAGTTGACCAGCTTTTTCGCCACAGGCCAGTACTTTCCAAAATTACGATGGATCACACCGTTTTAAATTTATGGCAATCCCTCTTTATTGAAGAAAGAAGACCGGAAAAAGAAAAGAATAGTAAATTAACTCACTACTTGCTAAGTGCACTTTGTGTTTCTCTAGAACGCTCATTGGATAAAAAATCAACAGACATTAACAGACCTTATATTGTTACAAAGATGATGCGCTATATTGAAGAAAATGCAACCAAACAAGACTTCAAAATAAATGATATTGCAAATTATTGTAATATGAGTGTGTCAAGATGTGTTCACCTTTTCAAGGAATATATTGGACAAACAATGGTGGAATATGCACAATCGATTCGGATTTCTACCGCAATCAATCAGATGAAATATACAACAATGACATTAGAAAATATTGCCCAAAACTGCGGCTTTGGCTCTTATTCGTATTTTCACCGTGTTTTCAAGAAATTTCATCTTGTTTCTCCAAGGGAATATCGTGAGAAAATGTTTGAATCTTAATGGTTGAATAAGCAAGTCAGTAAATTAAAAATTCCAGTGAACCATCCAAAGCTAAATAGAATTTATACCTTTAAACAGCTATATCTGAATTACTTATAACTCTATACCCCTTTGTTGGCTTATAGCAATAGTACCTTTAAGTATTGCAGCCCAGGAAGTCAAAAATTAATAGTTACTTTTAAAAAAAGTTATTTAATGAACTATGCTAAAGTTCTATTTTAATGGCAATTATCAAATCTCTTATCAAAATAATTTCAGTTATGCCGTGAGAGGTTAGATTAGAAAACTCTCAATAAAGAGAAACTTCCTTGTTTTGTGCTAAGAAGTTTCTCTTTTTATCCCTGTATCTTATCTTGGTCGTCTCTCTTTTGTTTCTGGGAATTTAGGAAACGGCTGATGCGGCATTGTTTGATACCAATATGCAACTGATGAAATATCATCTGCACGTTCAAACAATTTAATATCATCATTACCTATTTGTTGAAGCGTCACTGTCAATTTTTCATCAAAACGTATTGGATCCGGTAAATGCCAACGATACAGTCCATGCATTGGCAACGCATCTCTTCCGAATCCATGCGTCGGAATACTATCTTTAGTTGGAAAATTATCCCTTGTATGATCCTCCGTAGATTGAAAAGCATAACCTAAAAACGGTGTATTATAAGTGGATGATCGAATAACTCCATCTTTATGTTTTTTATGAAAAGCCCAAGCTCCGCCAAAATAATCTTCGGTACCTGTGCCGCAAATAGTCGGATATTTTTCATCATCATCAATATAGAATTTAAATTCTCCTTCGCCCCACCAATAACGCTCCAGTGCAGTTAAAGCAAGATAGGTTCCAACATAATGCCCCTTTCCTTCAATATTCCTGACTACCGTATAATCTTTTGCTTCCTTCGTATATTTTTCTCGACGCCATTGTGCATGAAAATATGCTGTATCATCGTCTATTTCGTCTTCTACGGTATAATTAATAGTGTAGAAGAAAGCATCAATATCTCCCTCGTGTTCATTTGTTATTTCGATACGTGCTTTTTTCCTAAATGGCATTGGAAAATAACAATTCATTGCTCCGGATGGATTAACTACGATAGGCATAGAATTAATATCACATCGTGTTCCAAAGCCATTACAGAAGAAGTCTCCCAATGGAGATTCAACAGATGGTGTTTCTTCATTATCCCAATACATCCGCAATACAAGATCTCTTAGTACAAAGCTTCCGTGTATGGTTGCATCTGTCACTGTCATCCAAATATGACGAATAGTTCCCGGCCCCTCTATTTCTGCCAATGTCAAGGTTTCCCCACTCTTTATTTGGATCATCGGGCTCCCTTTTCTGCTTGGTCCTAAATCACTTCCTTCTTTACCACCTTCTCCGGCTGCTCCAGTAGGATTCTCTGGATTAATAGACCTGCTTTTATTCTTTTTTAACTTTTCAATTCCTTCTAGTGTAAACATTTCAAAACTCCCTTTCTATATTATAATTTATCCTTTTATTGCTCCTCCGGTTAGACCGGAAATAATTCCTTTTCTGAATATAACTGTTAATATAACAATTGGTAGCATTGCAATGATTGAACCGGCAAATATGGTGCCGTATGGAATGGAATATGGACCACTGAATAGTGCAATACCAACCGAAACCGTCCGCATTGACGGATCTGAATTTATAATTAATGCCAGGAAGAATTCAATCCATGTTGCAATATAAGTGAAAATCGCTGCTGTAAATAACCCAGGCTTAATTAAGGGAAGGTATATTTTGTAAAAAATAGTAAATACATTTGCTCCATCAACTCTTGCGCTTTCTAGCAACGAAGTCGGAATCTGTACAAAATAATTTCGTAACAACCAAACTGCGAATGGCAAATTAAAAGCTATATAAGGGATTACCAGTCCAGTATATGTGTTCAACAAACCTAAATTATTCAGCATAATATAGACGGCCGGCGCAACGGTAACTGGAGGAAACATCGATAAAATCAACAGTCCAACCATCATTGGATATTTATTCGGTAATGGCAGTTTTGCTATAGCAAAGGCTGCCATACTTGAAAATATTAGTACAATAATTGTTGCAGATACAGATACAATCATACTGTTGAATAAATTTTCTAAAAAACCAAAATCAACTAATGCTTCCCGATAATGATCTAGTGTCCATGTTTCCGGAATTAAACTGGGCGGATAATCCCCCAATTCAGATGCCGGTTTTAAAGACGTAATAACTATCCAATAGAATGGGGCTATAATAATAGCCAAAAAACTAATCAAAACGGCATAACGGCCAGCAGTGGATAATCGTCGCATAGGTTAAGACTCTCCTTTCACAACAGAGCGAATCAGCGGATAAAATGTAATTGACAACATAATAATGAAAAATACAACGCTTACAGAAATCGCTGAACCTAGACCAAAATTCAAATTCTGAAACAATGATTTTTGTGCTAACATTGCAACTGGTTGGGTAGCATTACCCGGTCCGCCACCTGTTAATACAAACGGTAAATCAAATACCCCAAAAGCTTGTAATAAGCGAAAAATAATAGAAACTGCAATACTACCTTTAATAGCTGGCAACGTAATCTTCCAAAATTGTTGCCAAACATTTGCTCCATCCATGGAGGCAGCTTCATATTGATCCTTTGGAACCATTTGTAATCCTGCTAATAATATAATGACAACAAATGGGGTGGTCTTCCATATTTCTGCAATCATCATGCTGATAACAGCTGTATCGGGAGTCGCCAGCCAAGCAATTGGGCTGTCAATCAGATGTAGTGTTTCCAAAACATAGTTTAATACGCCATAGACAGCATTGTAGATGTATGACCACATCTGACCGGATACGACAGTGATTAACGCCCATGGGATTAACATAACAACCAGAGATACATTTAATAAACGCTTCACTTTATTAATCGCTAGCGCAATTAACAGTCCTAGCACAATTTCAACAGCAACCGTGACAAAAGCAAAATAGAATGTAAGCCATATGCTATCCCAATAAACCGAGTTGGTGAAGATATCAATGTAATGCTGCAGCCCAATAAAATCGAATATATACCCGCTGCTTGAGATATCTACATTGTTTAAGCTCATACGAATGGTGTAAAAAATTGGATAGAACATAATCGCTGCAAGCACCAGAAAAGCAGGAAGTACCATTAAATATCCGGGCACGTTTTTTTTCCATGGTCTATGATGCAAGGGTTGTTGATTCACATTTTTAGTTCTATTTGACATGCCTAAACCTCTTTTCTTGTGTTATAATCCAGATTCATTTGCTGATTTTATTTGTTCTTCCATAACTTCCAGTATTTCCTTAACATCTCGATCTCTGACAAACATATCATTCACATTCATATATATACCTTCAGAAATAGCATTATAGTTTGGAGATTTCGGCCTTGGTGTCGGAACTGCTTCTTGATAAATTTCTAATATAGGATATTCCTGAATCATTTCAGGATCTTCCGTAATACTGATATTGGTCGGAATCATATCATGTTTTTCTACCATCAGCCTTTGAGCTTCTTCACCTGTTAAATAATCCATAAAAGCTAAAGATGCTTCTAGGTTCTCTGTATTTGGGTTGATAAACACATTCCATCCGGATTGTGTTGTGTTACTTTCTCCGCCTTCAAAGGCAGGAAGCGGTACTATTCCTACATTTTCACTTATTGCAGAGGTGTCAGAATCCTGTAATTGACCATAGTAACTCATCCAATTACGTAAGAAAGCTGCTGATCCTGAACTAAACGTATTCGTTGCTTCATCTTCATGAAAAGTAGCTACTGCATTTGGTGTTGCACCGCTAGTAAACAATTCTTTTACAAAGGACAAAGCTTTTTCAGTTTCCGGTGAGTTAATCACGACATTCTCATCTTCATCTAAGACATCCCCGCCTGCTGCACGTAAATATTCTAAGAAATTTGTCGTTAACCCTTCATAAGAAGCTCCCTGCCAAACGAACCCGTAGTCTACATATCCCTCTTCTTGTAATTGTATGGAGGTTTCTTGCAATTCTTCCCATGTGCTCGGAACAGGCAACCCCGCTTCTTCTAAAATATCCTCGCGATAATAAAGAACGCCAATATTATCATAGAATGGAGCACCATAGATTCCGCCTTCGTAAGTAACAGAATCAATCAATGTTTCTGGAAAACGATTCCAAAATTCCTCTGGCATTACATTTGACAAATCCATTGCAATGTTTGCATTCCCAAATTGTGCTGGCCAATTGGAATCCCCGCTGTAAATATCCGGTGTTTCGTTTTGCCCTCCAATTGTGGTCGTATAATAAGTTTGTGATTGATTTGTAGTAGACGGCGCTTCCTCCAACTCAACATTAACGTTTGGGTATTGTTCTTCAAACCCTTCTATTAATTCTTGTCTTAACCCTAATCCGGAAAGACCTCCGCTTGACCATACAATTGTTCCTTCTGGCTCAGAATAGTCTACAGGTTCCTGCATATCCTCTTCAGAAGAAGCATTCTCATTATTACTACAACCTACTATTAATAAAAGTAGAATAATATTAGAAAAACAAATGATTTTTTTCATTTTCTTCATCCTCCATGAAAAGTTAAACGTTTAACTTTCGTGTTAAAAATTAATAAGTTTATCAAACTTATTATTTAAATTTTACTTTGAATACACCCGCAGGTCTCTCCAATAATCAATTTATTCTTTAACTCCTCTGTCTTTTTATTTTCTCCGTTTTTTATATCTAATAACTTTTGTATTGCTTGCTCCCCTATTCTTTGAACAGGTTGCTCAATAATAGTGATTTGCGGATGTAAAAATTCCATCCATGGTTCTATATCAAATCCTATAACTGCAATGTCATCAGGAATTTTTTTATCTCTTTTTTTCAGCTCTCTATATGCTCCTAAAAGTAATTGGTTATTCGTAATGTAAACTGCTTCTATACGAGGATTTTGGTCCAATAAATTTTTCATTGCTTTCTGACCAGTTTCAATACTTCCGTCACCACAAGCTATAAAGTTGTCTTTTACAGAGAAACCAGCAGATTTCATTGCCTTCATATATCCCTGTTTTCGATCTTCCATAGAGGAAACTTCCGTATTTGCATAAATAATACCTATTTCTTTATAGGAATGTTCGTTGATTAGATGATTGACTGCTTCAACTGAAATTTGTTCATTATTTGTAGCTAACGTATATTCTTCCAGACCAGGCACTTTACGATCCAAAAAAACCATAGATGTGTTATTTAGATAGCGTTTTAATTTTTCCTTTGTCCATCCTTTTGTTGGTGCCATAATAATTCCTTCTGCTCTTTGTTGCATCAGAGAATCAAGAAATGACTGTTGTGCTTCTATGTCTTCCCCTGTACTTCCTACAATAATTTTCCAACCTAAGGCTTCTGCTTGAACCTGTATTCCATTAAGTACATCTGTAAAAAATGGATTATAACCAATGGTTAAAACACCAATTAATTGGCTAGAACCAGATTTAAGCTGGCGAGCGGATGCATGTGGTATATAACCTAATGTTTCAACAGATTTTAACACTTTCTCTTTCGTTTCTTTCTTTACAGATTTTGTACCATGTAATACATGCGATACTGTAGCTGTTGATAAACCGCAATGTTTACTTACATCTTTCAAAGTTACGTTCAAAAGACACCCTCTCCTAAATAAAAAAGTTAAACGTTTAATATTTAATTACATAATAAAGATATCGCTTTCAATTGTCAATAAATATCGAGATTTTTTATTCACTTATATAAGTTGAACTTAATATTTTACCTTTCGGCAACCGCTACAGAAAAACACTTCTTTTCCCATGGTAGTCTCTAGGATTTTTCTCCGCTGGTTACAGTGCTTATCCTTTAAATAAATAGTTAATTTTTAGACACAAAAGAAAGATTTATTAATTCACTTAATATTGATTGCAATAGTAAATGTCTCACTCTTTGGAGTGACACTATACAATGTTTGAATAGAATTTCTTAATAAGTTGCCTAAGTCAACTTATTAAGAAATTCAGCGAACTCTCCTGCTAAAGTCTGACAGTTTATCAAAGGATTCGTTTAATATGCTAGAATTTTATTTATCTTTTATCAATACTATTCTCCAAAAATCTACTGTTAAGTTTCATACTTTTCAAATATTCTTCTAATCATAAAAGAGCTAACATAAGCAATAAAAGAAAAACCAATAAAAATATCCATATATAATTTTATTACCAGCCATAATGGTGAGAAGAGCATTAACACTCCGGGTCCCAGTATAAAGACAATAATTAATAAAATAAAATACATATTAGCTATACTTATTTTTATTACATTTATACAAGCTTCTTTTATTGTACACTTATAACGTGCAATATATGGAAAAATCAGTACAAGATATATACAGAAAATGGCCGAGAACATTACTAAACTCATTAAAATTATTGTTGAAAATTTTCCAGTATAAAATTGTAAAAAGAAATAGTTTAATGCTAGAATTATTCCGAATAAAGCTAAAAGCCCCCAAATAAGTGTACTTTGTTTGAAATTATTTTTGAATGCCTGCCAAAACCCGTTGATTAGCCCACCCTCTTCACCCCTAACCATTTTCAACGTAATTGAAAACATAGCAGTAACAGAAGCACCAATTGTTACAATCGGCAAACTGAAAAGGATAAACACTATATTTAGTAAAATCAATTCTACTACTCTAGATAAAAAATGATATACAGGACCGTCTATCCCTAAGATACTCCCCATGTTTTATTCCTCCCCAGTTGACACTATTCTTTAACAGATCCCACAACAATACCCGTTACAAAGTATTTTTGAAGAAAAGGATAAATCAATAATAAAGGAATCGTAGAAACTACTATTTTTGCTGCATTGAGATTCCGATTCTGTACTTCAGCAATATTCTGCAGCGCATCACTATTTGTACCAGACCTCACCAACTCAGAAATATCAATGGTAAGAGACTGAATATAGGTCATAATCGGATAGTTACTTACTTGACTCATATAAATAAGTCCTGTCATAAAATCATTCCAGTTACCTACAATACTAAACAATGCCACTGTTGCTAGAGCCGGCAAAGAAACCGGAATATAGACTTTAGTTAATATTTGCAGTGGACTGGCCCCATCAATAATAGCTGCTTCTTCCAAAGATTTTGGGACACCGACAAAGAAATTCATAATTAAAATCACGCTAAAAATTGGTACTGCCCCCGGTAAGACTAAAACCCAAATGGTATCTAATAAATTCAGGTTCCTGATGATAATATAGGTCGGAATTAATCCGCCGCTAAATAACATGGCAAAAACAATGATGTTCATATAGATATTTCTACTCTTGAATTCACGTTTCGTTTTGGATAATGGGTAAGCCATTAACACAATTAATGTCAAGTTAATTACTAAAGCAAGCACCACGCGCTGTACAGATATAAAGAATGATCTCCAGAACTGTGCATCCTCCATAATCATTTCGTAAGCACCTGTTGAAAAATTGACCGGCGTAAGTCCAACTATGTTAGCCGCCACTGCTGCCCCGCTGCTGAAGGATATAGCAACGATATTCCACAAGGGTAATAGACATATTAACCCCAAAAATATAACGATAAGATAAATGATAAATTTTCCCATTTTCGTGGAGAGACTATTTCCTTGTATCATTTATACTCCCCCTTAGAATAATTTTCTTTCTGTGAATTTTTTGGCTATATTATTAGCTGACAGTATTAGAATCAAACCAATTACAGATCTAAACAAACCTACAGCTGCTCCAAAACTGTAATCACGTCCGACCAAACCTTCTCTATATACATAAGTATCAATCGTATCCCCAGTTTCATAAACCATTGGAGAATAGAGGTTATATACTTGATCAAAGCCGCCTTCTAGTACACTTGGGAGACTTAAAATGGCTAAGAGCAGGATAATCGGCAGCATCCCCGGTAAGGTAATATGCCAAACACGTTTCCACCAATTTGCTCCATCCATACTGGCAGCTTCATGCAAGCCTGGATCGATAGAAGCAATAGCAGCTAAATAAATCACGGAGTTAAAGCCAAACTCTTTCCAGACATCCGAACCAATTAATAAGGGCTGAAACCAGGTATTACTTCCAAGAAAATTAATTCTATCCAGACCGAACGAATCTAAAATTTGATTAACCGTTCCGTCCAAACTAAATAAATTGACCACAACCGTTGCCAAAACTACCCATGATAAAAAGTGAGGTAAATAAACAATAGTCTGTACAGATTTTTTAAGCAATTTCACACGAATTTCATTTAATAAAATCGCAAATGCAATTGCAAGCAGCGAACCAAAAATAATTTTCCCTAATGCAATTACAATTGTATTCCGAAACACTTTTCCAATATCAGGAAGGTTGAACATATAACTGAAATGTTCCAGTCCTACAAACTCTGAGCCAAAGAAACCTTTTGCCGGTACAAAATCCTGAAAAGCCATGATGATTCCAAACATTGGCGCAAAGCTAAATATAAGCAAAAAAATCATTCCTGGCGCTAGCATAGCGTGGTAGGTTAATTTCGCCTTTTTCACATCTTTCTTACGATCACGTGCAGGTGCAACCTGATTATTTATTGCCAACTTCTTTCCCTCCTTTAAAGAAAACTTGGTATTCGTTAAAGGGAGTCTTGAAAGCGTATTTTGCTTTCTTAGAATCCCTTATGCTCTGGAGTGCAAGCCTTTCGGCGAATGCCTTAGTTGCGCTTATACTTGGTACCTAAAAATTTTTACTACGTCGAATCACTTCTGCGCTAAAATTTTATGCTTTCCTAATGTGTAACAGAGGGGCTGTTGCTCAACCCCTCTTCACTATCTATTCTTGTTGAGTCAGCTCTTCTTCTATTTCATCCAGGATTTCGTTACCGCCTTGATTATGCCAGTTGTCAACAAACGTATCAAAATAATCAACCGGCTCTGCTCCTGTTATAATCTTAATAAAGTCTTCTTCTTCTAACTTTGTTAGATTAGCTCCTTTTTGTTCCATTGTTGGTGTGTTCACCACATAAGCTGCTTCTACCCAATTAAATCGTTCTTCTTCCGTCAGCTTGTTCATTAACCCCCACCCTACAATACGGGAATGATAGCTAGACCAGTTAGAAGTTGGTGCGTCCTCAGGATTTTCCGTATAATTTTCAATTCCATTTATACTTTGTCTAACTTGAGGATTAGTAATTTCTTCAACAGCCATCTCTTCATTCAAAACAGCTTGAACATCTTGATAATCATCCAAATATGTCTGCATTGGAAGAACTACGATGTTAAATGGTTTCGTTGAATCATCGACACCTTGTTCCAAATATTCTGCGACCTCAGGGAACGTATTTTCCATATCCTCTTCTGTTGTATTTTCAATGTCGTCATAAAATAAGTTCAACATTTCGACTGCTTTCTCTGGATGCTCATATCCTTTCCTGACAACGATAAAATTACTGCCTGTTGTTTTTTGTTCGGGTACATTTACTTTGCCCTCATCATCCGCTAATGCATAAGCTGTAAATCTTGCATCATTATCCATCTCTCTAATATTCGATAACCCCCAGTCCGGTATGTGCCAAGGGCCTGTTGCGATACCTGTTTGCCCATTTGTAAGCAAGGCCATAATGTCATCAAATGATCTCGTTCCAAATTGCGGGTCAATGATACCTTCCTCAAACCAGTCATTCATTAATTCAAGTGCTTGTTTTGTACCTTCTGATGTTGATCCATAAGAAATACTGCCATCTTCTTCTATTAAATATTTTTTAGGCTGTCCTTCATAAACCGCAGCAATAGAATTCATCGTAAATGATCCATAATCTCCTGCATTTAAATAATTTTCAAAAGGTATCCCAACCGGATTGCCAGAATCACCTGGATCATTTTCAATGAAAGATTTCGCAACTTCTTCCAATTCGTCCAAAGTTATCAGGCTGTCTCCATCTTCATCTATTGATAAATCTAATTCTTCTAACCAATCCTCACGTATCCAAACCATTTGCGGTGCTGCCAGAGACTCCGTTCCCGGAAGTGCCATAAGGCTGTCCTCAAAGGTCGCATCTTCTAAAGGCTGATTATCATAGGTGGCATAGGTTTCTTTAATATAATCACTCGCATTTTCTTCATATACATCGCTTAAATCTTCAATTAAATCATTATCGACTAAATCTTTCAGCTCCTCTCTGGAAACGATCATCATATCTGGTAAATCTCCAGAAGAAATAGCCAAAGCTACTTGCCTGTTATAGTCTTCTCCCTCTGCTTCGAATGCATTTCGAATCTCTATATCTAATACTTCTTCAGCTACACGAGTATACGCATTATCTTCAAAAGTATCCCCTTCAGGCAGTTTAGGATTGGAGCCTGTCGAACGGCCGATATTGATAATAGGCTTGCCATCTTCTGTTGTTGTTTCCCCATCATTGGAAGATTTCTGTACACATGCAGCTAATGTACTGGTTAGCATTAATAAGATTATTAGTAATTTAATATTTTTCAATGAATCCGTTTTCATTTTCTTATAATCTCCCTTCATATTCTGTCTTTCTAGCAAAATCATGGCCATCGATTTCGTATAAATTTATTTTAATTGATGTTTGATGCATGGGAAATATCAAATAATCCGTTTTCATATACTATTTTCCGGAATATTTTATTATTTTCATGCTTGAATTAAAAAAACCCCACAACTATTTTGTGGAGTTTTTCTCCTATTCATCTACATGGTGAGACAATTGTGTCTCTCCATGAACAATTGGGATAACCAAAGTTACTTTCGTATAGTAATCCATTTCACTTTCATACTTTAAACCGTAAGAAGAACCATAAAATAATTGCACTCTATTATGGACATTTCTAACACCATATCCTTCCGTCTTGGTAGTTAAGATGGACTGTAGCTTCGTTGGTTCTATTCCTGCTCCATTATCAGTCACAGAAAATTCTAATGTATTTTCTATTCTTTTTAATTTGATCATCAATTTCCCACGCTCAGAACTTTCTTTATGGTCGATTCCATGATTAATAGCATTCTCCACTAATGGCTGTAAAAGTAAATTTAACATGGTATAGTGATAAGTTGATTTATCCAGTTCATAATGTACATCAAATGAATTGGAATGCATTAATTGTTGAATATTTATATAAGAAATCACATTTTCAAGTTCTTTCTCTACTTCTATAATACTTCTCCCTTTATTTAAAGTAGTTCGATAAAAGCTGGACAGGTGTTGAGTCATCTGGCTGATTTCTTCTTGTTCTGCCATAATAGCTTTACTATTAATCAATGAAAGGCTATTGTAGAAAAAATGCGGATTGATTTGCGCCTGTAAAGCTTTCATTTCATATTCTTGCTGGGCAATTTTACTTTTATATACCTGATTGATCATATTATTTAATTTATTGACCATATCTCCAAATTGTTTGATTAAGCTTCCAATTTCATCCGTACCGCTGTTAAAAACGGAGACTGTCAAATCTCCTTCTTCTATCTTTCGCATATTTTCCGATAGTTTTTCTAGTGGTCTAACCACTACTTTTGCCAATAAATAAATAGATAATACCATAATTAAAATACTTAATAAGATAACCAATACAACCGTTACTCTCATCGGAAGCGTAGCAGCTGAAATAATATCAGTCGGCCGATATAAATAAACAGTCCAACTATAAGAAGGTAATTCAGCTTGTTGAATGACAAAATCAGATTCAATGTTATCAACACCTTCTGCTGACTCTAATAATGAAAATTTACCTTCCAGACTTCTATCAGAAAATGTTTCATATGAATAAACAGGATTTCCGTCACTGTCCAAAATTGCGACACCATAATCCTCTTCAAATAAACTGGACATTGAGTCAAAAAATTGTTGATAATTTATTTCCATTTGAAGAATATTATTATACATTCTGCGTTCATCAAATATTGGATAAATCAGCTTAAATATTTCATCCTCCGATGAAGCTACCAGAGTTGGCCGATTCGAATCCTTAGTACTGTTAAACCAGCTATTTTGATTAATGTCTGCCAGCGGTCTCAGTAATTGATCATAAGGGTTCATTTGATTATCGGTATAAACAGTAATAGAATCAATATCCGTCTGTAAAGTTGGCGGGGTAGCCAATGTAGGAGCCAATGTATCATTATAAAACTTATACATTTCATAGTTGCTATCATACTCTGCAGTTAATCCATTTTTTATTTCTTCATTCCATACAATTTGATTAACTATGTTCAAATAATTATCGATTTTATAATCTATATTTAGAATGGACTGGTTTAATGCTTCAGAAAGATTTTCATTTTCACGGGTAACTAATGAATCTTGTATTTGGTAATACCACATACTTCCTAACGTCATAATAGGTAAGCAGCTGGCAACAATACAAATCAGTAATATTTTCTTGCGGAATTTTAAATTAATAAAGCCTTGTTTAAAAAGATTCATCTCATTCACTTCACCTCTACCTTCTTTTCATCTCCCGGTATTTTTGGGGACTGACACCTAAATGCTCTCTAAAAATTCTAATAAAATAGGAATCGTTTTTATAACCAATCACTTTACTTATAGTATTCACTTTCATATTGGTATTACTAAGCAATTCTTCTGCTTTATTCATCCTTACCTGTTTAATATATTTATTAATTCCTACCCCAGTATCCTGTTTGAACTTATCACTTAAATAACCAGGCGTTAAATATACTTTTTCCGCTAACATGTCTAAACCCAGGTCTTTTTCTATATTCTCTATAATATATTGTTTCACTATTTCAATGACATGCTTCGGTGAATTCTTCTCTTCTTCTAATCCTTTTATTACTTTCCTTTGTACTTCCAGTAAAGTCTGCTTGATGTCAGAGAAATGTTTATAAGAGTAGATTAATTCAATGTATCTATTCATGCTGTCTTTACTGTATTCCGGCATTGTCTGAAAAAATAACTGCAGCAGCCGGGCGAACAAGAAGCGAAGATAACCTTGTGCAGTATTCGTTCTTTTATCGTACTTTTGAATAATTAGACTTATCTTTTGCTCTAATTCTACTGTATCCCCCTGTTGAAGTGCTCTTTCGATTTCTTCTAATAAATATTCATCTTCTTTGTACTCTTTACTATCTGTTAATGGTGTATCAATTGGATAGATAAAGACATCTGAATAAAAAAAGCGATCTTTTAAGTAACCTTCTAACTCATTATACGTTTGAGCTATTTGGACTGGATTCTTCATATGATTACTTACAGAGAGAACACAATTGATGCCATATGTTTCTTGGATTTTTTGTTGTATTTGCTTAGCAGCTTCCTTATATGTAAATGGTCTCCTTAAATTATCTTTAAATAGTAAGACGATTTGAAAAGGATTTAGATTAATTACGTCATATTTACTATCTAATGTGGCTCTCTTAATCACTTCATAAAAATATTCATTTTCTTCCTCAAACAAACTATCCAAAAAAGCAGTATCAGAATGGACAAGAATCATTCGATTATAGTCATTTAAAAAATCAAAATTTAAGAAAGGGTATTCATTTTTCAATATATCTATCGGTGTTTGATTTAATAAACGATATAGAATATGCTGTTTTATAAATAATTGATTTACTTCTCTTTTTTCTTGCTCCTCTTTACGTTTTTTAATATTCCTCATTACTTCTGTCATTGTTTGATTAAATTCTTCTGGTTTAACAGGCTTTAATATATAATTATCAGCTCTTAGCGTTAGGGCTTTCTTAACAAAATTAAAATCATCATGACCGCTAAAAAATATAATTTCTATATCATCATAGCGCTCCCTTACTTTCGTTGCTAATTCTATACCGTTTACAAAAGGCATTTGCACATCAGTAAGTAAAATATCAGCAGGGCTTCTCACTAATTCTTCAAAAGCTTCTTTCCCATTAGCCGCTTCTACGATTTCTAACTCGAAATCAAATTTTTTTAATAAAAAACGAATGACGTTTCTTTCATCTTTTTCATCATCTACAATTAGAATACGATACATCATCCGACCTCCTTTATTAAAATATAACATTCATTTAAAGATATGAACTATGTTTATTCTAAATTATCTTTTGAGAAAACTTCATAATTTACTATCATTTGACTGATGTATAACTTAAATAGGATAAATAATGCATAAAATAAATGAAAAAGAACCCGTTTCCGATAAAGTTAATAGTATCACAATTAACTACCGGAAAAGAGTTCTTATAATGGCTGCTTTATTTTTTAAATCACACTTTGTTTCAAACTAAATTAAAATTATTTAACAATCGAGAAGAACTATCCTTAATTGTCTGTTCAATCTTTTTTCTTGTTGCTTCACTGACATATCCATCATTTAAATATCTGGACACGGTGCTCTTTGCAACTCCTGCTTTTTCAGAAATATCTCGAATTGTGGCCATAATTTCTATCCTTTCAGCTCTGGTCATCTTCTATTCTTATTAGATATTATATCTTATTATCCTGCCATTTTCACTCATTGTATAATTAACACCTGAATTATTCCTGGAATATTGCAGCCTTACAAATTCTTACCTACCACCGCATAGTCGTTGCAAATAAATAAAGCAATAAGCAATAATATAAGAAATTGCTCATTTAAGTGTTTTTAGCTTACCATTAAAGTTTATTTTAACTTTGATATGGACTAATTTTCATTTCTGTCATTTTCAAAATGACACCCAAAATACCAAATCACATTTATAGAGTGACTTGGTATTTTTAATAAATTAAATCTAATTATACTGTACGCTTAAAGATACATTAAATATAGGAATTAAGTAGATATTCATTATCAAATCTAAAACCAATTAAATAAATCAAACAACACTCCCCCCTCTTTAAGTCCTCCATCGTGCAAATCCGCCTTCTGAATTTATCACCTGCCCTGTAATCCAGGACGCTTCGTCAGTTAACAGCCAGCTTATGAGATTAGCCGTATCACTAGGTTCCCCAAAACGATTAAATGGGAATTTACTTCTTACCTCTTTCCATTTACTTTCTATTAAATAACCTGTGTCTACTGGACCAGGATTCACTGTATTAATTGTAATATTTTTATCAGCTAATTCATCAGCTAACGTAAGGACGATTTCTGCTAATCCGCCTTTTGCAGTAGCATAAGCCACTTCTCCGGGCATCGGGCCTTGCTGCTGTCCGGAAGTCATAAAAATAATCTTCCCAATATTTTTTTCGGATGAATGCTGTTTCATAAATAATTGGGCAAGCAGCAGCGAAGAGCGTGTATTTATAATATAGTGTTTGTCAATCATCTCTGCCGTTAGTTCTTCTAAAGGTCCATCGGAACCACTCAAGGCATGATTACAAACTAAACCGTCTACATGTCCACAATGTTTTTTTATTTTTTTGAACAACTCTTCAGGAGCAGAAGCATCCATAAAGTTGCCTTTGAACTCATGAAATGTTGCGTCTTCTACAAGCTCTGCTTTCACTCCCTCTATCACAGCATCTAAGTCATCAGCTCCCCAATCTTGCTCTCGATCGTGTGCTTGATAATGGTGAATAATAATAGAAGCTCCAAGGGCAGCTGCTTTTCTGGCTATAGCATATCCTATTCCGGCTCGTCTGCTGACTCCTGTAATCAAGATTTTTCTTCCTTTTAATGGATACTGTTTCCTCGTTAATTCGCTCATGATTTTCTCCTTTCTAAAATACAGCTTATAAGTGACTTGAATTTTTATAACTTCACTTAATTTTGAAAACGTTTTCTATTATTCTATTTTAGCATAAAGTATAAGGAAATAAGTAAAAAGCATTCGCTTTTTGAAATCTTTATTTTGTTAAAAACAATGACTTGATGCCATTCTGCCTGATTTCTTTAAAATTTGGAATGAGACATGATTTGATAAATGATTCAAGATTGACAATCCTTTAAATTAAATTTAAACTTATATAAATGTAATCGTTTTCAAAGGAGGAGATACTATGGGGGAAAAGCTTAAAATAGCAATTATTGGCTGCGGGGGAATTGCAAATGGAAAACATTTGCCAAGCCTTAGCAAATTGGAGCAAGTAGAAATGACAGCGTTTTGCGATATTGTACGTGAAAGGGCAGAAAAAGCTGCAAAGGAATATGGAACGAAAGATGCGAAGACATATGTGGACTTTAAAGAATTATTACAAGACACATCCATTGATGTTGTTCATGTCTGTACCCCAAACAAT
This sequence comes from Oceanobacillus oncorhynchi, assembly GCF_000821065.1. Classification (GTDB taxonomy): domain Bacteria; phylum Bacillota; class Bacilli; order Bacillales; family Amphibacillaceae; genus Oceanobacillus; species Oceanobacillus oncorhynchi. Next base: position 1,049,835 of record NZ_CDGG01000001.1, on the reverse strand, counting down.
GCGCATATGGAAATCACAGTGGCTGCGTTGGAATCTGGAAAACATGTCATGTGTGAGAAACCAATGGCCAAGACAACAGAAGAAGCTAAAAAGATGGTAGAAGCAGCTGAACGCACAGGCAAAAAATTAACGATTGGGTATAATAACCGATTTAGACCCGACAGCCAGCATCTGCATAAGCTTTGTGAGCGAGGAGATTTGGGAGAAATATATTATGCAAAAGCACACGCTATAAGAAGAAGGGCAGTACCTACATGGGGAGTGTTTCTCGACGAAGAAAAGCAAGGAGGCGGACCATTAATTGATATTGGTACACATGCGCTTGACTTAACATTATGGATGATGAATAACTATAAACCCAAATCGGTTATGGGAACGGTCTATCATAAATTAGGGAAAAATGAAAATGCAGCAAATGCCTGGGGACCTTGGGATCCAGAGGCCTTTACAGTAGAAGATTCTGCATTTGGTTTTATAACGATGGAAAATGGCGCAACAATTGTTCTGGAATCTAGCTGGGCATTGAATTCCTTAGACGTGGATGAAGCAAAATGCTCTCTCAGCGGCACGAAAAGTGGTGCAGATATGAAAAATGGATTACGAATTAATGGTGAAGACTTTGGTAAATTATATACTCAGGAAATTGAATTGGAATCAGGAGGAGTGGCATTTTACGACGGTAACTCTGAAAGTGATCCTGATTTAGAAGCAAGAAATTGGATTGAAAGTATTATCAATGATACCGAACCAGTCGTGAAGCCAAGTGAAGCACTTGTTGTCACGCAAATATTGGAAGCAATATACGAATCGGCACGAACGGGGAAAGCCGTTTATTTTAATCAATAGTAAAGTTAAAAAATGAGTTTTGTAGAATATATATTTAGGGGGAAATTGAATTGGTTAATATTGCATTGTTAAGCAGGTGGCATGTACATGCGGATGACTACGCCCGAGAAATTCAAGCTAATGATAATTTATCTATTAAACTCGTGTGGGATGAAAATGCGGACAGAGGAGAAAAGTGGGCAGAGGAATTAGGAATCCCTTTTGAATCGGATCTTCAAAAGGTTTTAACAAATCCATCAATTGAAGGAGTAGTTGTCACTACCCCAACAAATTTGCATAAAGAAGTAATTATCTCAGCTGCAAAAAATAAAAAACATATTTTCACTGAAAAAATTTTAGCTTTTACAGTGAAAGATTGTGAGGAAATTTATAATACGATAGACCAATATGGCGTTAAATTAATGGTTTCACTTCCAAGATTAACAGAAGATTATTATTTATATGCGCAAAAGGTAATAGATAATAACTGGATTGGAAGACTTACTACTATTCGATGCCGTACTGCTCATGATGGGGCGGTTGTAGGGCCGGGAGAAAGCGAGGGCTGGTTACCGAAGCGTTTTTTTGAAAAAGAGCAATCTGGAGGCGGCGCATTAATTGATTTAGGTGCCCACCCCATCTATTTGACTAACCGGCTGGCTGGTAATGTAAAAAAACTGGTTTCCCATATGAATCATACAAACAACCTTGGAGCAGATGACAACGCTGTCGTCTTAGTAGAATATGAATCTGGTGCGATGGGGATTCTCGAGACTGGTTTCCTATCCAAAGGCAGTCCGTTTCAATTAGAGCTCTACGGAACAGAAGGCACGATACTAATCGAAGACAACAAAATCCGCCAGACATTTGGAAATGGGGAGTGGTCCACACCGGATAACCCGCCAGAAGCATTGCCTATGCCTATGGAACAATGGGCATCCGCAATTATAAATGGAACTGCCCCGTCTATAAATAAGTCTGATGTTATTAATCTAACCTTAGTTAACGAAATAGCAATGAAATCAAACAAAGAAGGATGCTGGATAAATCCTTCATGACTCATAACCACAATTACTGAGATGAATTTCTATCACATAGTTAGAGCGGATAACCCTCAAGTTATCCGCTCTAACTATGTTTATTTCTATTCTTTCACAGACCCTGATGTTAAGCCTGAAACAATTCGTCTTTGGAAAATCAATACTAAAATAACAATTGGAATGGTTACAATAACCGTTGCTGCACTGATATCTCCCCAAGGAACAGAATATTCACTTTGGTACATGGAAATTCCAACTGGTACCGTTCTCCATACATCATCACTATTAATTGTTAGAGCAAATAAATACTCATTCCACGCCGCAATGAATACCAGAATAGCAGTCGTAAAAATACCTGGTGTCGCCAGCGGTAAAATAATTTTACGGAATGTTTGAAATGGACTGGCTCCATCAAGTTTAGCAGATTCCTCCAATTCAAATGGAATCTTTTGAAAAAAGGTAGACAGAATCCAAATTGATAATGGTAAACTGATTGTCATGTAAGGAATAACCAATCCCGTATAACTATTACGTAAGCCTAACTCTGTTACGATATTGAAGATTGGCGAAATAACTGCTACTTGTGGAAACATGGAAGCAGCTAAAATAACTCCCAGGAATAAACCTTTCCCTTTTATCGGTAATCTAGTTACTGCGTAAGATGCAAAGGCAGCACAACCTACCGCCAAAATTGTTGTTACCGTTGAAACGACAAAACTATTTAACATATATCGCAAAAGCGGGCGATTCGTTACCGCAGCTTCATAGGATTCGGTCGTAGGATTTGTTGTAAACCATTTAAATGATGTAAATATTTCTCCTACAGGCTTTATCGACGTTAAGAACACCCAAATAAACGGAAACATCACTAAAAATACAAATATGATTAGAAATATATAGAAACCTATACCTGCACGTTTATTCATATTATTTCTCCTTCCTATTTCGTACGTCCTGCGAATAGATCTGAACCAATTAAGCGTACATAAATAAAGCTAATCAATGCTACAGCTAAAAATACAATAACCGATAATACGGAACCTTCTCCAAAGTTCTGTTGCGAGAACAAGGTTATGTATGCGTATATCGAAATAGATTCGGTAGCATTCGCTGGTCCCCCGCCAGTTAGTACATAGATAAGATCGAATACCCGGAAGGCATCAAGTGTTCTAAATAATAAAGCAACTAAAATAGAAGATTTCAACAATGGCAGTGTTATCTTAAAGAACTGTTGAAATTTGTTGGCTCCATCTACATCACTTGCTTCATATAAGGAATTCGGTATGGTCTGCAGTCCAGCTAAGAGCAATAATGCCATGTAAGGTGTCGTTTTCCACACATCGGCAAAAATTATCGAGAACATCCCGCCAGACGAGGTAGACAGCAGCCAAGATGAATTGGGTATCAGGTTCCATTCATTAAAATAATGCGCTATAACACCCGTTTGACCATCTAATAAGAAGCCCCACATCATCGCACCTACTGCAGTCGGGATTGCCCAAGGAATCAGCACGGAGGCACGTACAATACCACGGCCGCTAAAGGTACGGTTAATTAATAAGGCAACAGCCAAACCTAATACAAGTTCAAAAGCAACAGAAGCAATCGTAAATATCATCGTATTACTTAATGATTTCCACATTCGGCCATCTTGAAGATATTTAGCATAATTAGAGAAGCCAATAAAATTAGATTCCAAAATATTTGTGCTGGTAGCCTCAATTAAGGAGCTTGTTTGCTCATAATTCTGTGCTAAATCCTCATTGTCTGCTTCTCCAGCCATCACCTGCAATTCTTCTGAAATAGAATTCAAAGCAGTTCGATAATCTTCTGCAAAATCATTGTCCAGTTTCGCATATTTCAAATCGCTGTCGGAAATCGGCTGGAAATTCATCAACATCTCATCAATTTGTTCCATTTTAGCATTGATTTCACTATCTGATGCCAATTCACTATGGAAACCTTCAATTGTTTCTCTAGCCTGCTGAATAGTTGCTATATCATCACCATCAGCACTGCCTTCTAAATTGCTAAGCTGACTGTCGATATAAAAGTAATTATCCACATAGCGTTCCAAATCCATATTGGCACTTAACATCCGCTCCGACCTCGTCGGATCATTTAAGCGATAATCAAATAAACTATTATAAAAGGACTGAGCAACTGGCCACAATGTAATTAATACGACAAGTATGATAGATGGAAGTATCATCAAATAACCTAGCCGCTTTTCATTCAAATGAAATTTCTTCACATTTTTCCCCTCCCTTTCCGTTAAGCACACATTTTGATGTACTTAATAGAAAGAGCAAGATGAAATTCAAAGCGCTCATCTTGCTCACCTCTTTAGAAAGCTTTATTCTTCCATAGCATTTTCGATTTGTGTCTGCATGTTCTCTGCAGCTTGTTCAGCTGTTTGATCACCAGTCAGCACTTGTGAAACCTGAATTTGAATGATATCGGAAATTTCAGGGTAAATCGGTGATACTGGTCGTGGAACAGCTGCACTAAGCCCCTCAACAAATTCTGGATTTTGGAATAAAGGGGCAGCTTCTTGTACTTCTGGATCATCATAAAGCGCTTCGATAGTTGGAGCGTGATTTCCTACAATTGCTCCTGTTTTTTGACCTTGTTCACCAGCTAAATATTTTACTAATTCCCAAGACTCTTCTGGGTGCTCTGTATAACGATTAATCATTGCTGTCCAGCCGCCTAATGCCGAAGCACTTCCTTCATCACCGGCAGGTAATGGAGCGATTTGTACGTTATCTACAACTTCAGAACGCTCTTCATCATTGGAAGAAGATTGCATATATGGCCAGTTACGGGCAAATACAGCGTCTCCTGCAATCCAAGCATTTTCTGTTTCGATCTCTTGGAAATTCAAGATATTACCTGGTACAAAATCAGATTGTACTATTTCTGCTAATTTCTCTAAGCCTTTAATCGTTTCCGGACTATTTACCACTACTTCATTATCTTCATTAATAACTTCACCGCCATAAGAAGCAATGATTTCAACAAAGTTTGTCACCAAACCTTCATATTGAGATGCTTGTAATAGATAGCCAAACTCTGTATCACCTTCACCTTGCAACTCACCAGCTTGTTCGATTAATTCATCCCATGTAGTTGGCGGTTCTTCCGTTACATCTGTACGATAATAGAGGAAGGAGGCATCAATAAATAATGGGAGCGCCCATTGTCTGCCATTAAAATTACCTGCTTGAATCGGTCCATCAAAGTGCTCTTCTAAATCAATGCCGTCTGCTTCAATAAAACGGTCTAATTCTAATGCATAGTTTGCTTGGGCAAATTCAGCCGGCCAAATGCTATCACCGTTAAACACGTCAATCTCGGAGCTTTGTGAACTAAACATGGTTACATATTGATCATGCTGCTGACCTGTATCTGAAGGCATTTCACGATAATCAACTTTAATATTTGGATTTAATTCCTCAAATTCTTCAATTTGTGCTTCTACTTTACCAGTCGTATCAACACCTGTAGCATAAACAATCGTTACTTGCTCACCGTCTTCGGAAGCGCTTTCATATTCTCCATTACTTTCTGCTTCCGAATCATCTGTCCCTGAACCGCCATCTCCACCACACGCAGCCATAAAAGCAACTAATAAAAATAATACTCCAAACAATAACAATTTCTTTACCTGTGGCATTACAGACCCTCCTCTTTTTGTTAATCGACCCCTCTTTGAAATCGATTACATTTATTATAGCAGAATGTTCCTTCCAGTCAATCGTTTCTTTAAAAATTTTCAGTTATTACTTGTTTCTACTATATTTTTCAAATAAAAAAGTTCAATTAAATGATATCAGTAGATGTAACAGACGCTTTTTTCATAAAAAATATACGTAAATAAAAAGCAAGATGAACAACCTTTCACTACTTATCCACCTTGCCTATCATTACTCTTCTAAAGCTGCTTCCAATTGTGCTTCCATATTTTCTACCGCTTCTTCAGCCGTCTGTTCTCCTGTTAATACTCGAGAAACCTCAATTTGAATAATTTCAGATATCTCTGGATAAATCGGGGATACCGGACGTGGCACAGCCACACTTAAGCCTTCTACGAAACTTGGATTTGAAAATAATGGTCCAGCTTCCTGTACCTCTGGATCATTATACAGGGATTCTACAGTTGGGGCACGTGCGCCTTCTAGTGCTCCTTTTTTTTGACCTTCTTCACTTGCCAGGAACTTTACTAATTCCCAGGATTCTTCTGGATGTTCAGAATATCGATTAATCATTGCCATCCATCCGCCTAATGCTGAAGTGCTTCCCTCATCACCTGCAGGAATAGGTGCAATGTCTACATTTCCTGCGACTTCTGAACGTGCTTCGTCATTGGATGAAGACTGCATATATGTCCAATTACGGGCAAATACAGCATCCCCTGCAATCCATGCATTTTCTGTTTCAATCTCTTGAAAATTCAAGATATTCCCTGGTACAAAATCAGATTGTGCAATTTCTGCAAATTTTTCTAAGCCTTTAATTGTTTCAGGACTATTAATGACTACATTATTATTTTCATCGATAACGCTTCCCCCATAAGAAGCGATAATTTCAATAAAATTGGTTACCATCCCTTCATACTGAGAGCCTTGCATTAAATAACCAAATTCTGTTCCTTCTTCTCCTTGCATTTCTTCCGCTTGCTCAATCAATTCATCCCAAGTCGCAGGCGGTGTATCTGTTATATCTGTACGGTAATAAAGAAAGGAAGCATTCATATATATCGGCAATGCCCACTGTCTGCCATTGTAATTACCTGCTTGAATGGGACCATCAAAGTGATTATCTAAATTAAAGCTGTCTGCTTCTATAAAACGATCTAACTCCAAGGCATAGTTGGCTTGAGCAAACTCCGCTGCCCAAATAATATCTCCATTATATACATCCACTTCCGAACTCTGAGAACCAAACATCGTTACATATTGATCATGCTGCTGGCCTGTATCGGCCGGCATTTCACGATACTCCACGTTAATATGCGGGTATTCTTGTTCAAATGCTTCAATTTGACTTTCCGTGGCACCTGTTGTATCTACACCTGTCGCATAGACAATCGTTACCTGTTCATCGGAAGCGCTTTCATTTCCTTCATTACTGTCTGTCTCGGAACCATTATCTCCACTACATGCAACCATAAAAATAACTAATAAATATAATACTCCAAACAGCAATATTTTCTTTATCTGCGGCATTAGAAATCCTCCTCTTTTTATTAGTCGACCCTCTATGAAATCGATTACATTTATTATAGCAGAATGTTCTACCCGTTCAATTGTTTCTTTTTAAATTTTCAGTCTTTACTTTGAATTAAATCAGCTATTAGTTCATGTGCTTAGCTAGTAATAGGAAGAGTCAGATAAAATAAAACCCCTCTCTGTTGTAACAATAGGTACGTCTCTAATCAGGTTGACTCTCTTATAATAAGCTCATGCTCTAAGATTATGTCTTCTACCTCTTCGCCCTGTATTTTTTTTATCAGCATGTCCACCGATATCTCCCCCATTTTATACATCGGCTGTGCAACGGTAGTTAAAGAAGGATACGTCATACTGGTAAATTCAATCTTATCAAATCCCACTACTGCCATCTCATTTGGGACATCAATCCCTCTGGTATTTAATTCTTTCAATGCTCCAATAGCTAACATATCTGAAACAGCAAACACTGCTGTAAGATCCTTCTTCTTATTCAATATAGAACGCATCACCTGCTGTCCCGATTCAAGTGACACATCGTTGGCAGAATAGAACCAGTCTTCTTCCGGTTCAATATGAAATTCTTTTAACGCTCGAAGATATCCTTTTTTTCTATCCCTCGCGTATAGAAATGACTCGCTGACATTTATGAGTCCTATTCGCTGATGCCCCTGTTTTAATAAATATTTTGTTACCTGATAAGCTGCTAATTCACTATCTATTGTTACATAAGGCAAATTTTTCGAACTTACATATTCGCTGCATTGTACAAATGGATACCTTTTTGCCATATTAACCAATACTTGACGGTCAATTGTTGGATCCATCGTAATCGCGCCCACAGCCAGTTGATTTTTTAATAAATCAAAATATACTTTTTCCCTTTCCAATTTAGAATGAGTTTGACAAAGCAGAATATTATAACCATACTCAAGTGCTTTTTCTTCTATTCCTTCTACAATTTTCAAATAAAATTGGTTAGATATCTTAGGTAATAACACTAATAACATCTTACTTTCCGCATTCCGTAAATTCCGGCCTAAAATATTTGGTGAATAATCCAATTCGCGAATTGATTGTTCGACTTTCTTGCGTGTTAATTCTGCAACCGATGAAGGATTGTTTAATACTCGCGATACAGTAGCAACGGACACCCCTGCATGTTTGGCAACATCCTGAATTGTCGGCAATATAATCCCCCCTTTTCAACATATAAATATACCTTTTTTATAAGCTGCATCACCTCTCTAAAAAAGTAATCGAACTAAATGTAATCCTTTACATTGTATTTTTATCATAATACATAATTCGATAAAAGCAATAGAAAACTGTTTTATATGAGGATGAGTCGATTTTTGAATTTACATCTCAGCAATAATTTTTGAGAGTATCACCTAATATTTTCTAATGAAACAGAAAGCTTTATCATGCAAATTTTGATTATTTCTTTTAGATTCAAAAAGCGGTTGCACAATCAGATAATTGATTGTGCAACCGCTCGCTTCTCTCTTATATCCCTAACGTATTCCCTCCATTTACAGATAACGATTGACCAGTGATGAAATTCCCTGCGTCTGAGGCAAGAAATAAAACAGCATTTCCTATATCTTGAGGGACTCCCATTCTGCCAAGTGGAACTCCACTCCGATATTCACTCGTATCTTCTGCTTCATGTCGTTCAACCGGTATAAACCCAGGGTTAATCATATTAACAGTAATACTAAAAGAACCAAGTTCATTTGCCCAAGAGCGTGTCAACCCTAGCTGGGCAGCCTTGGCCATGACATAGTTTGAATGATTAGGAGTACCTAACTGAACTACTTCACTTCCGATATTTATAATTCGACCATTCTTTTTTTCTTTCATCCCTGGCAGGACAGCCTTTGTTAATAATAACGGCGCTTTCACAAAAAATTCGAGTTGCTCTAAATAATCTTGCCATGCTAGTTTCTCGATTGATATTACAGGCTGTGGACCAGTAGCGTTATTCACCAATATATCAATACTTCCTTGTGTTTCATCTTCAGCCTGTTTTATCAGTTTTTTTACTGATTCTTCATCCCGTACATCACCTTGAATGGCTATCGCTTTTCCTCCATCCGATTCAATAAAATCAACCGTATCTTGCGCATTTTTGTAATTATTCGCATAGTTCACGATGACTGTAGCTCCTGCATCTGCTAAAGTTTTACTTATATGTTTCCCAAGTCCTCTTGAAGCTCCTGTAACCAATGCCACTTTTCCGTTTAAATTATGAGACATAATTATTCTCCTTTATTTTAGTATCGAGCTATTAGCACTTTCTTTCTTGAATAGAACTCTACGCCATACTTCCATTTTGCAAAAAAAGAACATAAAGGGAAATACTCCAATCCAAAGAATAGAAAGAAAGCTATCAGTAGAGATTCTTGATTAGATTTTCAATTACTATTATTTAAGAACTCAAAAATTAAGTTTAACAGTATTTTTGAGATATCAAGTAATATCAAAATATATGGACTCATTGCACATCTGTAAAATTTGAAGTACATAACTACATTCAAACAAATTAACTTTCTACTATGATATCATAGTAGAAAACAACCCATCAGAAGGAGCATCCCCATGAAAGTAAAAATGAACGTACAAACAGCCTACCACGGAGAATTACTACGTGCCGGCAAAGAATATGAAATCGACGAAGAAACGGCAAAACGCTGGATTGCCAGTAAATTGGCTGAGGAAGTACAAGAAATCTCTGAAGATGAATAACAGGTGCATCGATAAAAATTAGGCTTTCCTGGGTTGATTTTCAAGAGTATCATTAGTATTTTTCATTACTCTATATTTTATATTTCGAACAACCCTTTGAACATGCTATCAGTTCGGTCAGAACATACCAAAATAGCCCGTCTGCTATTAAAACAGACGGGCTATTTTCATAACGCGCTCCAATCAAAAGTACCTACCGATTCGCAAAAAATTCTTCTGCTTCTTCTAAATACTTCTCTTGATCTGGAGTCAAATCATACTCCTCTTCAATTGCAGACACGGGGCAAACTGCTTTGCATGCGCCGCAATCAATGCAAATATCCGGATCAATATAAAATTGCTTGAGTCCTTCTTCTATACAATCAACAGGGCAAACACTGACGCATTCTCCTGCTTTTTCTCCTCTGCATGGATCAAGAATAACAAAAGCCATGGAAAGAAAACCCTCCTTACATGAATAAACATGGTTCACCTTAAATGATAATTCTTTTAAAGAATGAAGTAAACTGTTTCACCTTTATTTATGTGTATTTTCTGTGAAAAAATAAAGCTTTCACATTATTTGATTTCAATAATCCCTTTTTCTCCAGCATATCCTTCCCTTTTCAGTAATTCGATTTGCCGGCCATCTTCCAGATTGGTAAAGATAATAGGTGTAATTGTTGACTTGGCATTTTTACCGATATATTCTAAGTCTGCTTTTAATAAAGGCTGGCCTGTCTCCACTTCTTCGCCTTCTTTGACAAGTATGTCAAATCCTTTTCCTTTGAGATGCACGGTATCGATACCGATATGAATCATGATTTCTTTACCTGTTTCTGATTCCAGACTAATTGCATGCTTGGTAGGAAAGATGTTACTGACTCTTCCATTTACCGGAGAAACAACGATTCCATCTGACGGCTCAACTGCAAAGCCGTCTCCCATCATCCTGCTGGAAAATAGTTGATCAGGAACACTTGAAATCGGAATGAGTTTTCCACTTAGAGGAGAAGCAATCCCTTCCACACTATCAGGATGCTGTCTTTGAAGATTTATTTCATCCACAGTATATAAACTCGAACTGTCTAATGCTGGTCTAGGCGTTCTCCCAGATATGATATCTTGCATTTGTCCTTTAATAATTTCCGAACGCGGTCCGAAAATAGCTTGGATATTATCCCCTACCTCTTGTATACCTGTAGCTCCAAGCTGTTTTAGCTGATGCTTATCAACATGTTGAATCGAATTTACTGATGCCCGTAATCGCGTGATACAAGCATCCAAATGCGTAATATTTTCTCGTCCGCCCATTGCCTCCAGTACATGATAAGCTAAATCAGCCGGCTTTCTTTGCTCTCTGCTCTCATTTGATTCCACCGCTTTTTCTCTTCCCGGTGTCATCAGATTAAATTTCTTAATAAAAAAGCGGAATAAGAAGTAATAAAGGATAGCAAACAGAAGCCCGACTATGATCGCTATCCACCATGATTCTTGATTCGGCAAAACACCGAACAGCACAAAGTCTATAGCTCCTCCAGAGAAGGTATAGCCGACATTGACACTGAACCATGTCATCAATACAAAGGATAATCCATCTAACACAGCGTGAATAAAGAACAGGAATGGCGATACAAATAAGAATGAAAACTCAAGCGGTTCGGTAATTCCTGTTAGGAAGGACGTTAAAGCTCCTGAAGCCAGCAGTCCCGCAACCAGTTTTTTATTCTCCGGTCGAGCCGTATGATACATCGCAAGTGCTGCAGCAGGCAACCCGAACATCATAATCGGAAATTCCCCGGCCATAAAATTCCCTGCCGTAATCTCTGCATTATCTCTTAATTGCGCAAAGAATATCGTCATATCTCCACGAATGATTTCACCGGCAAGGTTGGTATATGTGCCAAATTCATACCAAAAAGGAGAGTGAAAAATATGATGCAGTCCAAAAGGAATCAATAGACGTTTAATAAACCCAAACATAAATACAGCAATATATGTACCTTCTTCAATCAGCCAATAGGAAGCGCTGTTCATGATATGTTGGATTGTCGGCCAGATAAACATTAATAAAATGCCAGCAAGGAAAGAAACAGCTGCAGTCACGATGGGGACAAACCGTTTTCCTGCGAAGAATCCTAAGTAGGATGGCATCTCCATATGATGAAACCTGTTAAAACAATAGGCAGCTATCACCCCGGCAATAATTCCGCCAAATACACCGGTCTGTAAGGTTCCTATTCCAAGCACGCTTGCAAATCCGGGATCCTCCGCTATCAATTCTGGGGTTACCTGCATAAACGAACCCATTACCTGATTCATCACCAAATAACCTACCAGCGCAGCAAGACCGGCCGTTCCGTCACTTGCCAGCCCTATTGCCACACCAATCGCAAAAAGCAGCGGCAAATTATCAAATATAATACCACCGGCGTCTTCCATTACCGTTGCAGTCAGCTGAATCCAATCCGCTTCCAAAAAAGGAAGATAGCCAAGCATGGTATGCTGCTGGGCAGCATTGCCAAATCCAAGCAAAAGACCTGCCGCCGGCAAGAGTGCTACCGGCAGCATAAGCGCTCTGCCGACTTTTTGAAGACCTCCAAACGTTTTTTTGAACATCTATAACACCTCTTTCTCCTTCTTTCCGGCAATAAAAAAGGCATCAGTAAAAACACAAGGATAGCGCATACAGATACAGAAATACTGTACCCGCCGTTATCTTAGTATTCCTACTCATGCCTGATCGAATCAGTCACACGTATAAGAGGATGTGCACAAAGACCAATAAATAGCACTTTACGGGCAGAGACTACCAGTGCGAAATTTAATTCGTTTTTGATTTTAGCTGGATGTTTTCATGCAGCCGCTGCAAATGAATCGTCAAATAGACTGATTCCGCATCAAAAACAGGTTTCTTTAACGTCTGCTGCATAATTTTAATCAGCTTCCAGGACAGATTATAGAACACGGGATATTCTTCTTTTAGCAGGTCTGCCATTTTTCGCGGCTCCTCTACCTTGTCCCCATTTAACACTCGTTCTATCGTGTACCGGAGATGTCTGACAAAACGGACATAATCCATACTGTCTCTATCTAATGTTATAAATAGCTGATCCTCGATTATCTTGATTAAATTAGATACAAGCTGTGAATACCGGTTGATTTCATTTAGTGCTGTTCCCTCCATTGCACTATGAACGTGTAATGCAACAAAACCAATTTCTCCCTCCGGCAAATGAACTGGTAAAAATTGATTCATATATTCTACAATTTCGGAGGCAATTTCATATTCAAATGGATAGAGCACCTTCGTCTCTGCTAAAAATGGATTACGAATTTCTAACCCCTGCTGCAAACGGGCAATCGCGAAAATAATATGATCGGTCAACGCAACCAGCGTATGCTCATCCGTGAATGTATTGATGCGTTTTTTGATTATTTCTATCGAATCCACAATACTCTGCAGTGTTTTTTCATCGATATTGTCAATTATTTTTTTATAATTTTCCTGTTCCTCTCTATCCCGAAGAACAAACAGCTTCTCCACGGTTTTGGATTCAATGAGATCTCGCTTCTTTTTAGCAAATCCGATGCCCTTCCCGATAAGGATAACTTCATTTTGATTCATATCTTCGGCAATAAGAACATTGTTATTGAGTGATTTGATTACAGAAAAGGCATCCATATCAATCATCCCTTCTACATTTTAGCCGTCTCTTCTTCCTATTATATAACACTTAAATCAAACTGCAAATTATGGATTTTTCAGGAAATACGGTCTTTTTATTCAGGCACATATTACTGCTGCTTCGTCAGATTTCCTGCTTCTCTTTTCTCTGCGTTTTACTTTTCCAGCAGAAAAGCCCCCGTTTTTCATACGGGGACTTCACTGCCTTATTTATCTTTTAATTTCGCAAGCGCATCCGCAAGTGCGTTATTTTTAAAATCATCCTGCTTTTTCATATACTTATTAACATCTTTTTTAGACACCTTCTGATTCTTTTCCTTCTCTTTTCTCGCTTGGAAGGTGGAAAGTTTTTCACGGTGACCGCAGGAGCACGTAAACATCTGACCTTCTCCCTCACCACGGAGCTCTAGACGCTTATGGCAATTAGGACAGCGGGCATTCGTATACTTTGCGATATTCTTTTTCCCGCCGCAGCTGCGGTCCTGACAGACGAGTCGTTTCCCGTGCTTGTTTTTCACTTCCAGCATCAGCTTGCCGCATTTCGGGCATTTTGTCCCTGTCATATTATCATGCTTGAACTTTTCCTCACTTGCTTTTATTTCTTGGACTGCCTGTTTGGTATATGTCTTAATTTCCTTTAAAAAGACATCCTTTTTCAGCTTGCCTTCTGCGATCTGTGCTAATTTTTGTTCCCATTCTGCCGTTAAAATAGGAGAACGGAGCTTTTCTGGTGCTAATTCTAGTAATTGTCTGCCGGTTGAGGTCAGATAAATATACTTTCCTTTCAGCTCCATATATTGATTATTGAACAGCTTTTCAATAATATCCGCACGTGTAGCAACTGTTCCAATACCGCCAGTCTGCTTCATTGTTTTCACAAGCTCTTGTTTTTTCGTTTCCATATATTTTGTCGGGTTTTCCATTGCCTGCAGGAGGCTTCCCTCTGTAAATCGTTCCGGCGGTGTCGTCTGCCCTTCTTTGATAGTAAAGCTGAGCGCCATTTCCTCCCCTTTTGTTACTTGAGGGACATTGGAACGAATCTCTTCTTCATCGTCTGCTTGATGCTGATAAATCTCCTTCCAGCCTAAAGCAACAACTCTGTTTCCTTTTGCTTCAAAGATTTCTCCGGCAGCTTCTACCGTAATACTTGTTTGTTCATATTCATACGGCTTGGAAAGTGCTCCTAAGAAACGTTGAACAATCAGCTGATAAATTTTCCGCTCCTGATTAGACAGCGCACTATAATCCACTGTTTCTTCTGTTGGGATAATCGCATGGTGATCGGTTACCTTGCTGTTATCCACAATAGCTTTGCCAGTGCGTAAATCATCTTTTAAAATTTTATTCGCTGCTTTCGCATATTCATCCACACCACATGCCCTTACACGTTCTTTTAATGTAGAGACCATATCCGTTGACAGATGCCTTGAATCTGTTCGCGGATAAGTGACAAGCTTGTGCTGCTCATATAATTTCTGCAGGACAGATAGGGTTTGTTTTCCGGAAAATTGATAAATCCGGTTGGCATCCCGCTGTAAATCCGTTAAGTCATATAAGGTTGGTGCATGTTTTTTCTTATGCTTTTTATCCACATGCTGAATAAATGCTTTTTCCTTCGATACCTTTGCCTTTAATTTATCCGCTGCTTCTTTCGAGAAAATACGGGACTGGTTCTTTTTGTCCTTCCACGTAACGGCAAACCCGCCTTTTGTTTTTCCCTGCAGCTGATAATAGGTTTTTGGCTTGAATTGATTGATTTCCTGTTCACGCATCGCAATCATTTCCAGCGTCGGCGTCTGGACGCGGCCGCTGGATAAGGAAGCATTATGCTTGGTGGTTAAAGCTCTTGTTGCATTTAATCCAACATACCAATCCGCTTCCGAACGCGCTACCGCAGATTGATACAGATTCCAATACTGATTTCCAGGCTTTAAATTTCGAAAGCCATCCTTGATTGCTTTATCCGTAACCGAGCTGATCCACAAACGCTGTACCGGCTTCTTAACACGCGCTTTTTCAATAATCCATCTGGCAACGAGCTCCCCCTCTCTCCCGGCATCAGTGGCAATCACAATGTCTCCTACATCCTGACGTGACATTTGCTGCTTCACCGCTTGAAATTGCTTGCCCGTCTTCTTCATGACCACTAATTTCAAATGCTCCGGAAGCATCGGCAAATCTTCCATATTCCATGTTTTATACTTAGGGTCGTACGTTTCGGGATCTGCTAATGTAACTAAATGTCCCAATGCCCATGTCACAATATACTGTTTTCCCTCTTGATAACCATTTCCTTTTTTGTTACATCCGAGGACTCTTGCTATATCTCTGCCTACAGACGGCTTTTCTGCTAATACCACTGTCTTACTCATATCTATCCCTCATTTTATCGATTTCTAGTCTGATACTACTTTAACATATTTCCTTCTAATACGTTCACCCAAGGCACACATTGCACCCAAAAACATAGAATATCATACACAAAAATTACAGGAATGACATGGCTTCATACTCTTTTTTGAAGCTTTTACTTCTACTTATTAGAGGATGCTCAAAAAACCCCCGAATAATAAGCAATGAACGCTTTAGTTGACTTTTTTGAGCATGCACTATTAGAAAGAGGATGTTACGTATGATATATACAGGTATGCTTTTACTCGTTATTGCGGTAAGTCTGGATGGATTTAGTGTAGGAATAACCTATGGGATGCGGCAAATCAAAGTGCCTCTTCTCTCTTTATTTGTTATTATGTTCTGCTCCGGTTTGATTGTCTTTCTATCGATGGAGGTAGGCGATTTCTTACGTTCCTTTATTTCTCCTCAGGGAGCCAGCATGCTTGGCGGAGGTATTCTTATCTTTTTAGGTGTCTTCTCCCTTATTTCCATGTTTCGCTCACGAGAAACGGAAGCAGCCAAAAACGGAGATCACGCTTCCTCCAATGTTAAATTTGAAAATATGAAAACGGTGCTCACTCGTCCAAAAGAAGCCGATTTAGATAAGTCAGGTATTATCTCTATTAACGAATCCATTCTATTAGGTTTCGCTTTAGCTCTCGATGCATTCGGTGCCGGAATCGGCGCTGCGATGCTTGGATACTCCCCGTTGATTACCGCGTTATTAACAGCCGGCATGAGTGGATTGTTTTTATTTAGCGGAATCATGTTCGGAAGTTATTTATGGAGAATACCTGCCTTACAGCGTTTATCTTTTTTACCATCTGTATTTCTGATTACGCTGGGGTGCTGGAATATCTTCAGCGGTTCTTAAAACATTAAATGTTGCATTAGGGCAACCTTTTGGAAGAAAAGAAATCCACCGTATAAATACATTCATGATACGGTGGATTTTTATCGTTTTATTATTCCATCACACTTATTTATTTAAAGAATGGATTACTTCCTGTAAAGGCATATCCATCATCGAATTTAGTTTTAAATGATAATTTTCAAAAGGCAGGGAAGCCGTTACAGGATTCGGAACGATAACGGTTGGAATATTTATTTCCTGTGCAGCGATAAGCCCATTTAAAGAATCCTCAAAAACAATTGCTTCATGAGATTCCAATTCTAATTTTTCAAGTGCTTTTAAAAATAAATCCGGTGCTGGTTTAACTCTGTCTACCATATCCTTTGTCACTACATAATCAAAATAAGAAAGCAGATTTAAATGCTTTAAATGCGATGTTGCCCATGAAGTATCTGAGCTGGTTGCCAGCGCAACGCCCAGCCCTGCATCCTTTGCATCCCGAAGATACTCGGCCACGCCTTCTCTGGCTTTTTCATTTCTGATATATTGCGTGTGAAGCGCTGCAGCCTGATACTGAATATCCTCTATATTCAGCTGATTTCCTAATTCCTTTTGCAAATAAGGATAAAACTGTTTGTCATCTGAACCAACACTTTTCACAAATTCCTCCAGCGGGAGTTCAAACTGAAATTGTGATTGCAGCACTTTTTTAAAAGCATGATACCAAGCAGTTTCTGTGTCTAAGATAAGCCCGTCGAAATCAAAAATAACACCTTTTATCATGAATTTCCTCCTTCACCAACGTCTTTCTTTTTTAAGTAATAATATTTAATAGAATCGTAACCGTAACAATACTGACCACCGTCGAGATAAACGTAATCGTTGATACAAGCTCCGGCTCCGTATCAAATTCAATGGCATACATCGTGGTTGTTGCGGCTGTCGGCATGGCAGAAATAATAATCAATACTGTCCCGATTAACGGGTCCATCGGCACAAGCCAGACAAAGATGGCTGCCAGAATCGGTGCAGCAATCATTTTTAAGGTAACGGAAGAAAGCACAACCTGCCAATCTATCTTTAATGCTGTTAATGATCCCAGCTGCATACCGAGCATAATCATCATCACCGGAATAGCGGCGTCTCCGACCATTTCAATCGTAGAATGGATATAATCTGGTATTGTAATAGATTGCAGCGAAAAGAAAAAGGCTAATATCGCCGCATAGGTTGTCGGCATTTTTAAGATATTCATAAATGCTCTCCGCATCCCGCTCGTACTTCTGGATGCATAGTAAATGCCAAAGAAATTATTCTGCAGGGATTGAACTACCATGATAAAAATGGCATAAGGCACTGCCGCATTGCCGATACTATATAAAACTACCGGCAGACCATAATTCCCCGAATTCATAAAGCCAGTTGAAAGAATGGCAGCACTCTCTTTATTCCCGTCCCAGCCAAAAATTTTTGCCAGCATTTTATTAATAAATACCATGACATAAAATAAGGCAAACATATAAATGAGAATCACTAAAAATCCAGAATCAAATTCTGCATCATACAACGTTACAAAAACAAGTGCCGGTGAAAGAATATATAAACAGACAGCAGACACCGACCGCACATCCAACACACGGATACGCTGCAGGATAAATCCAGTTGCAAAAACAGCCATAATCGGTAAAATAACTTCAATAAATAATAACATATGTACATCTCCACGCTTTTTTTCAATTAATTCAAGTGTATCATATGGCGTCAACTCTATTTTTATGCCAAACTGTCATCAGCTGTAAATTCCCTTCAAAATAAAGTTTCTATATAAATTGAAGTAAGAAATTACACTTTTATTTTCATATAAAAATGGCGAAACAATGATTGAAAACAGTAACTAGCGACGGTTTTTGATGGGGCGAGTAATCGCAATGGTTTTCGGTGGGACGAGTAATCGCAGTCCCAGTCCCAGAAGAAAAACACGGAGACTCCTGGTCGGCTAAGAACGGTCACGTCCTGTGACCAACGACCGACACTAGGACGTCCTGTCCATCGTGGGAAAGCGCGGAGGGAAGACCCCGCAGAAAAAAAGCGAACTTTTTTTCTACCCGCGGGGCATAAGTGCGACTTTGCTTCTGTCTGCGCCTGACGGCTTGCCAATCAGCAAGTCTTCTTTAAAGGAGATGAGCTCGGGGCCCACGGAAAGCGTAGTGTTTTTCTGTAGCGGTAGCTATTAATATTAATTTCAACTTAAATATTTAGTTATCATTCCTTAAGAAAATCCTCACAAACTAAAAAAAGTTGACAAATCGAAAGAAAAAGTACATACTAGTAAAGTTAAGAAGTAACAGTTGTGATTTGGCATTCTGTGAAGCTTTTTGTAAATGCTTATTCACACTGGCGCGGCTAAGGGGCCGCAAGGATGCAGCAGAAGGTTTGGGGCTGCATTGCTTAAGTTAGAAAAGATGATTTTAGAATATTTACCGCGGACATTCCGTAAGCGTTATACGGATAGATGGCTCAGCAAATCTAACTGAGTCAGGACAAATAAACGAATCATATGATTTAGGAATGGATTTAATTTCTCCTGAATTTTATGTTCCAACTTAAAATTAATTTTGATATCACGTGTTACTTTAATCATAAAGGGGTACTCTTTAAAGAGAGTATCCCTTTTCCAAATTTCACATATTTTTGAAAGGAGCATCTAATATGCCGACAGACTTGCCAATCGGTTCCATTATAGCCATGACCGTTTTACGAAAAATAGATACCGGATATGTTTTATCTGCTTATGGAGAAGAAGTGCTGCTTCATCATAACGAAGCACAATCCGCCTTAGAGCTGGATCAATCTGTGGATGTCTTCCTCTATGTAAATAAAAAAGGACAGGTAAATGCCACTACATATTTGCCCTCTGTCACACTTGGATTATATGACTGGGCGGAGGTTGTGGGTGTTCTTCCCCGTTTAGGTGTTTTCGTCAACATCGGCACCTCGAAGGATATTCTTGTCTCCAAAGACTCCCTGCCTTTATTTCAGGAAAGCTGGCCGCGCTCCGGAGACCGTTTATATATCACGCTGCAGCTTGATAAAAAAGGACGCCTGTTAGGTGTGCCTGCTTCTGAAAACATTATTGCGAATAATGTTTTTGCCGCACCGGAACAACTGAACCAGCAAACGGTTATTGGCACAGTTTATTATACGAATAAAGAAGGGGCAGCGATTATCACCAGTGAAGGCTATCGCGGTTTTATCCATCGAACAGAGCGAAAAATGGAACCTCGCGTCGGACAGGTGATTGAAGGAAGAGTGATTGCCGTGAAAGAAGACGGATCCATTAATGTCTCTCTCCGCCCGCTGAAGCAGGATAGTTTATCCGATGATGCAGATGCTATTTTAAAGCATCTGGAAGCGAATAACGGCGCCATCCCTTTTCATGATAAAAGCGACCCCGAAGAAATCCGGGCCACGTTTCAAATCAGTAAATCTGCTTTTAAACGTGCAGTAGGAACATTATTAAAGCGGGGACAAATCAAACAGGAAAATGAACAAATCATTAAAGTGGAATAATCCAGTCATAAAAATAAAAGCAATGTCTGCTTTTTCGTACAGACATTGCTTTTATTTTTATGCTGCTGTATTTTTGTAAGAATCTAAAACTGCTGATATAATGAACCCAATTGCTCCCGCAAACATACAGGCAATTCCGATTCCGCCAAATCCAGCTCCTGCAAAATCAACTTTTGGTGCGATTGATGCTACAAGAATCAATAAAATTCCCACAAGTGCCAAGAATAGATTTGGATAATAACCAGCATGGGATTCTTTGGAAGTCATTCTAACGAGAAAAATACTGATAAGTGCTGTAATCGCTGTTAAAATAGCTCCAAATGTGATAACCGCTTCTACCATTTCCTCACCCCGCCATTAATTAATTACACTACTTTTAGTCTACAATTGAAGAATAAGAAAGTCAATATTCATCTCATCTGCACAAGGAGGAATATTGAAAAGGTATCAGGTTGTATATTCGCCATTAATCCGCACATAATCATAAGACAGATCGCATCCCCAGACAGTAGCCTGATCTGTCCCCAGCGCTAAAGACACCGTTATCTTTATTTCCGGATTCTCCAGATAGGATTGAATTTGGTCCAGGTTCTCCTTATCGCCAATCGGTTTTCCTTGATAAATTAAGGTATCTCCAAAATAAATTGCTATCTTTTCCAGATCCACTTCTATTTCATCTTCACATTTTCCGATTGCCATGGCGATACGCCCCCAATTGGCGTCTTCTCCAAAAATAGCCGTTTTCACAAGTGGCGAATTAACAATGCTTTTCCCTATCTTCTTCGCTTGCAGAAAACTGGAAGCTTCATTTACAGTTACCTCCACCAGCTTGGTTGCTCCTTCTCCATCACGGGCAATTTCTTTAGCCAGATCGATACTCATTGCTGTCAGAGCTTCTTTGAATGCTTGTAAATCTACCTTTCCAGCAGCCCCGTTTGCCATAATTGCTACCGTATCACTTGTACTCGTATCCGTATCAATACTGACCATATTAAATGATTGATTGACCGCTTCCTTCAATAATTTCTCCAGCTCATCTGCAGAAATAGCTGCATCTGTAACAAAATAAGAAAGCATCGTAGCCATATTCGGCTCTATCATTCCAGAGCCCTTCGCCATTCCAACCAGGGTAGCATCACCGATTTTGCACATTTTTAGTTTGGGATAGGTGTCTGTTGTCATTATTGCTTCCGCCGATTTATCTAATCCGCCTTCCACCAGATTATTTTTAAGATTTTTTATGCCTGCCCGCATCTTATCCATTGGCAGCTGGTACCCTATCACTCCTGTCGATGAAGGTAAAATATCCTCTGGAGCGATGTCTAATTCCGCAGCAATTAATTCGTTTAACTCGATCACATTTTTTATGCCTTCTTCTCCTGTCGCTACGTTTGCATTTTTACTATTGATCGCAAAGCATTTTAATTTTCCATTCGCAACATTTTGCTTTCCAATAGGAATAGGCGCTCCGCAAAATCTGCTTTGTGTAAACATGGCAGCCGCATTTGCCAGCTCTGTTGATAAGATAACCGTGAAATCCAGCGTTTCATCTTTGATTCCCAGGCTTTTCGAACATGTATAAAAACCTTCAGGCATATTTTCTAAAATATATTCCTTATCTTTCAGTAAATTTTTCATTTTTATGTACTGCCCCTTTTATTTAAAATCTCAACTTTCGCACATTAAAAAGTAACTTCATTTCCATAGAAACAGGAGTTGATTGTTCCTTCGCTAACACCCTTGATAAAGATTATAGAAGGTGAAGTGTAAAGCACCGCTGCGGCGACCATTTAGCTTCCCTAGGGGCACGCTCTTCAGCTAACTTTTTCCAAGAAGAGCACTTAGCAAAAGTGGATCTTCAGATGGTGCTGATCCCTCAGGAGTCAAAACGGTCCGCCTCCGCTAGCAGGATATTCTATGCGTGAAAAACAACTCACCAAACAGAAGTTTAATCAGATAGAACCTATTTTTCATGCTGCATGGTAACATGATCCGCCAAGATTCCTTTCTGTGCATCGAAGCGATTCCCTGTATTTCATATCCATGCTGTCATGATTGGTTATTCAGGCGAAAGCTGCTATTTCCTTCAGCTTATTAAAATCTTATTTCTTTCATTCGCTGTAGAATCCTGTCAGAGCGCAGGCCAACCACGCAGACTCCTATGAGAACAGGGCGAGCTGAAGATCCACTTGAAAAGCGGTTTTCTTTTCAAGTTAGCTGAAGCCGTCCCCATGGCAGACTAAAAGCGCAACGTCCTGGGGTTGCGATTACTCACCCCATCGAAAAGAGTTGTTGCAACGTCTGCACTAGTACGTCCTGGGACTGCGATTACTCGTCCCATCGAAAACATTTGTACGTCGGAAAGCGGAGTGGTTGGCCGGAGCGGAGCTATGCACCATCATCAATTCCAAAAAGGCCGGATATTTCACCAAAATGCAAGCATGGTAATGAAGAACATGTTCATCTTGGAATAGCAATATATATTTGCTTATTCTTAGGTGCGAAAATTGAGTTAATATCTTAAAATATACTAATCTATAGTTGTCGTAAGAAACTTTCTGATGAAAAATAATATATAATAAATATGCACTAAAATGATTAAATATGCAATATGTATTTTGAAATTATTCGAATAAATAGACGGGTAACATGCAGGGGACCCAAGATAGCACTTTTTCTTCTAAAGAAAACATGACATTCACAAATGCTTTAGCTAGGACTCGGACTGCGATTACTCGTCCCATCAAAAGCACTGCACTTATACTTTATTCCTTTAATTCTTTATACTTAAAGTGCAAAAATAGAATACAATTCCCATAAATGGAGGTATACTTATAATTGGTATATATTTCTATGATATGAATATAAGGAGGAGGAAATATGCAAACGTTCGCAAATTACGCCTATGAACGACCGGATCTCCCGAAAGTGAAAGAGGATTTTTATCAAAAGCTGGAGCAATTCCAAAACGCTGCTTCCATGGAGCAGGCAATCACTGCTATTGATACCATTAACGCGATTCGGAATCACCTTTCAACCATGTATAACCTTGTATTCATCCGTGCTTCCATCGATACCCGCGATGCATTTTATCACGAAGAACGGGATTTTTTTGATGCGCATCTTCCGGAAATTCAGGAATTATCTACCGCATTTTATAAAGAACTCCTGAAATCTCCTTACGAAGCCCAGCTTCGAGATAAGTATGGTTCCCAATTATTTGATTTGGCGGAATGCGAAATCAAAGCTTTCTCGAAAGAAATCATTCCACTGCTGCAGACAGAAAATAAGCTGACCTCTGCTTACTCCAAATTAATTGCATCTGCCGACATTGAATTCCGGGGTGAATCATATACGCTGGCACAGCTCGGCCCATTTGCAGAAGACCCGGACCGCCAAACCCGAAAAGAAGCATTGGAGGCCAGACAAAGCTTTTTTGCAGACAATAAAGAAAAGCTGGATCGCCTCTATGACGATTTAGTGAAAACACGTCAACAAATTGCGGAAAAGCTAGGTTTCAAAAACTTTGTTGATGTTGGCTATCTTCGCATGCAGCGTGTTGATTATAACGCAGAAATGGTCCAGCGTTACCGCAAACAAGTGGAGGAAGTCATTGTACCGATTGCCACAAAGCTTTATGAAAAACAGGCTAAACGAATTGGTGTAGATTCCTTGAAATTCTATGATGAAGCCTTTGTTTTCGCTTCTGGAAATGCCGCTCCGAAGGGCAATCCAGATTGGATTATTAAAAATGGCAAGCAAATGTATGATGAATTATCAGAGGAAACCAGTGCATTCTTTCAGTTTATGCTGGACCGCGAGCTGCTGGATTTAGAGGCAAAAAAAGGCAAGGAGAGCGGCGGATATTGTACGTATATAGAAGATTATCAGTCTCCGTTTATTTTCTCTAATTTTAATGGAACCTCTGGAGATATCGATGTCTTGACGCATGAAGCAGGACATGCTTTTCAAGCTTATTCCAGCCGTCATTTTTCTGTGCCGGAATATTATTTTCCGACAAGCGAATCTGCTGAAATTCACTCCATGAGCATGGAATTTTTCACCTATCCGTGGATGGAAAATTTCTTTCAAGAGGATGTGGACAAATATAAGTATGCACATCTCTCTGACGCGATTCAATTTCTGCCATATGGCGTTGCAGTAGATGAATTCCAGCACCTTGTTTATAAAAATCCAGACTGGACATCAGAGGAGCGTAATCAGGCTTGGCGCAATCTGGAGAAGAAATACCTGCCGCATCGCGATTACAATGGAATAGAAAGCTTAGAATCAGGTGCTTTCTGGCAGAAGCAGGGGCATATCTATGAGGATCCGTTTTATTATATCGATTATACGCTCGCACAAATCTGTGCCTTTCAATTTTTAAAGAAATCACAGGAAAATCGGGAAAAAGCATGGCAGGACTATCTGGACCTGTGCAAACTCGGCGGCTCCAAGCCATTTTTAGAGCTTGTTCAATCTGCCGGTTTAGCGTCTCCTTTTGAAGAAGGAACGGTCGAAGCGGCGGTTGATTTTATTGAAGATTGGCTTGATCAGGTTGACGATCAGGCGCTATAACACATTTAGGTGAGAAGCTGATAAAGAAGGCTTCTCTCTTTTTTTGTCTGCTGGGTTTTGCCCTGACATTATGATAAAATAGGAGTAGTTTTAAGGAGAAAAGGAGATTACAATGACTTATCGCGCATTATTTTTAGATATTGACGGAACCATCCTGCAGCCGGACCACACCTACACGCCGTCCACGCAAGAAGCAATCCGGCAAGTAAAATCTGCTGGGTTAGATGTGTTTTTATGCACAGGCAGACCGTTTGTGGATATCCAAAATTTAGCCTCTAATTTTGAGATCACCTCCACGGTTACCTATAATGGCGCCTACGCGCTTCATCAAGGAGATGTTATTTTTAACGCACCGATGAAACAAGAGGATGTAGAGAAAATGGTATCCATTGCCGGTCAAAGTGAAAGTGAGCTGGTGCTCTACACAACCGAAAATAATTACTTCACTTCTCTAACGAATCCGTATGTGAAGGATTTCAATAACGTATTCCAGCTGCATCAAAATAAAATCTTCAGACCGGATGTCGCAGATAAAATTGTTTCAGCTTCCGCAATTAATGTGACAGAAGAGCAGGTAAAGGACTTTGAAATCACCGAGGATTACCACCTCTCCAAGGTCAACGTGCCTCATGCGAGTGAATCCTATGATGTGCTTCGGACTTCTGTCAATAAAGGGATTGCTATTAAACACATGCTGGAGCATCTGAATATCTCTCCTTCTGAGGTAATTGCTTTTGGAGACGGAATGAATGATAAAGAAATGCTCCAGTTTGTCGGCACAGGCATTGCCATGGGAAATGCCGATTCCAGATTAGTGGAATATGCGGACTTTCAAACAACATCAGTGACAGATTCAGGTATTTTTAACGGATTGAAAAAGCTTGGTCTGGTGAAATAGGTTAACGAAAAAGCATGGAAAGGCAGTATTTCCATGCTTTTTCTATCTAGCTAATATATCATTTAGCGCAGCTTCTCATACTCCAGCATGACCGCTTCCGTAATCGGATGATTCTGTTCTAATCCGCTTACCTCTGCAAAAGCTGCCGCCGGCCCTTTTTTTTGAATCATTCTTTGAAGCTTCACTGCTTCTTCATCGCTTTTATTTTGAAACCGTAAAGCAGCTGCCATCGCTTTGGCTAAATATGTCGGCGCAGCAGATGTAAATTCCAAATACATACTTGCCGGTCGTACAAATCTGTCTTTCGGCCCCAGCTTGCGAACCGGTCCTCTGCCCACACGGGTAACTTCATCGGAAATATGCGGGTTTTGGAATCGGCCGATGATTTTTTGGATATAGTCTGCATGCGCTTTGGCGTCAAATCCATAGGCTTCTATTAAAGCCTGGCCAGTCTCCTGTAATACGCCGTTTAAGGTATCCATCACCGCTTCACCCTGTAGTGCTTCATCAATGGTTTCATATCCATGGCAGCTTCCCAAATAAGCTGTCGCTGCATGCCCGGTATTGACAGTGAACAGCTTGCGCTCAATATATGGCCCAAGTTCTTCAACATAGGTGATTCCTTTAATATCAGGTAGCTCGCCTTGAATAAATGTCTTCTCCACGACCCATTCATAATAAGGCTCCACACGAACATCCAGCAAATTCGCATTTGTTTGATTCGGTACTATTCTATCTACTGCCGCATCTGGAAAACCAAATAAATCGTCAAAGCCTTCCTGATCTGTTTCACTGATTTCCTGGTAAACATATTCCTTTAATAACGTACTGCCGCCAATCATATTTTCGCAGGCAATGATGGCAAGCGGCTCGCGGTGAATATCGATTCTTTCCACAAGTCCTTTGGCAATCGCTTTTGCGATGACAGGCAAAATATTCGGCCCGACAGCGGTTGTAACGATATCCGCATCGATGATAGCATTCGTCACAGCCTTCGGGTCTTCTATACTGTTAATACCAGAAATATGTTCTACAGTGACCGCATCACTTGTTTCATCTGCAAAATGAACCTGGTATGATTTGTGTTGATTAATGCTTGAGATAATTTCATCGTTAACATCTACAAAGGTAACCTCGTACCCTGACTGATCCAGTAAAAGTCCAATAAAGCCCCTGCCGATATTTCCTGCACCGAAGTGAACCGCCTTCATCAGTCATTCACCTCATTTAGGGTTGCTATAATTTCCTCCTTAGTAGCTGCCTGTGTCAATTTCTCCACATTCTCTTCTTCTGAGCAGATAATAGCAATCTGCGATAATATTTCTAAATGCTCATCCCCTTTTCCCGCAATACCAATCAACAGTTTTACGATATTTCCATCGCCAAAATCAACGCCGTCTGGAACCGTGACAACTGACAGTCCGGTTGCTAAAACTTCTTTTTTCGCATCTTCTGTCCCGTGCGGAATAGCTAATGCATTTCCCATAAATGTCGTTGCAATCGCTTCACGCTCCAGCATCTTATCAATATAGCTTTCTTTCACATAACCATTATTTAATAAAATGCCGCCAACGTAACGAACCGCTTCCTCCTTAGATGCGAGCTGTACACCTAATTCAATATTCTCTGCGCTTAAAATTTCTTTTGTCATGGATATGCACTCCTTTTTTAAAACTTGGATAAAGTAACTACTTATCTTAATTAACGGTTTTCCTCTTGGTAAAACTTTTCCTGAATAAATAATTGAAACTGCTTTGTCAAAGCTTGCTTAATTTCTTTTTCTTCTGCTTCCTGAAGCAGCTTCAGATACGTATCATCCTGAATAATCAAACCGCTGATAAAGCTTAAAATATCTAATGCTTCCGGATGCACGGCTTCCGGAGCAAGCATGATCAAAATACGTGATACATCCATCTTTGTTCCGTCCATTGCCTCTACTTCTTCCTTCTTAGGTAATTGAAAAACATAGAATCCCGGCCCGTTAATCGTATCTGATCTGGTATGAAATAAAGCAAGCTTTGAATCAGGAATCCCTAAACCGCCCTGAGCTTCTCTCTTGGTCAATTTTTCAAACAGAATTTTTTGATTTTCAATCAGGCCGTGCTGCTGTAATTGAAGACAAATAGATGCCAAGAAACGCCGCTTCCCTTCTTTCAGATGAAATAATTTAAACCGGTTTAACACCTGTAAAATGGTGTCTGAATAACGATGCATTTCTTGAAGGTTTACTAGAAAATCTCCTTCCATCATCTTATTTGTTTTCACTGATGATGAAGGCCGTGTTAATGCTGCTTTTCGGATGGCTGTCTTCACTTTGGCAGCCTCGTCCTCTGTCAGCATCGGTGAAATGTGCACATAGCTTTGATTCAAATTTTCTAAAAGAACGGTCGAAACAATGACATCATATTCTAAAAACTCCTCTTGCTTTAAATCAAAAATGGATTGGTGCCTGGCCAGCTCTATTTCTGGAAATTTACGTTCTAATTTGGTGGCCAGCATTTTTGATGTCCCAATCCCTGTGGAACAAATAACCAGAACACGTACATCTTGACGCTCCTCGGTCTGCAGAAGTGTCGCTGCAAAATGCAGGACAATATAAGCAATTTCTTCTTCCGGAATCTGCAACTCCGGAAAGACAGATGCAGTACATGCTTCAATTATTTCGAAAAGCTCCATATAATCCCGTTTGATTTCTGCCAGCATCGGATTATGAATATTCATCTGCTGTTTCATTCGATAGATAGCTGGCTTTAAATGCGTGGTTAAATCGTTTAAAAAGCGGTTATTTGCCGATAAATCAATCTGCAGCTCTTCTCCTGCTTTGCGAATGAGCTCCTTCACCCGATGTGCCAGATCCATACTGGCCTCTTCCAGCAAATAGGATTGATTTTCTCTAAGCTTTGCTCCCATTAAATGCATCGTAATATAGCCAATCTCGTCCTCCGGAATCTCGATGGAAAAAGCAGTCTCCAGTTTTTCAATTAATTTAGCTGCAATGTGGTATTCCTGCTTCCCCTGAATCTCCTGTTTATACCCCTCATCAAAATGGATGGTATCTCCTTTTTGCAGTCTTTCAATCGCAAGCGCCAAATGAACAACCAGCCCGACATACGCACTGTCTGCCAAATGATAAGGAAGCTCCCTGCCGATTGCCTGCACCTGCTCTTCTATTTTCTCTAATTTCAGCGGGTCAACGAGACCTAATAACCGGTCAGAAATTGTTTCACCCTTTGCTTTTTCTTCCTTATTTTTTGCTTTGATTTTCTCCACAAATTCAAATAAATCAATATGACGGGAGATTAAATTACTTAATACAGCCCGTTTTTTCACTTCATCCCCTTGAATTTCTACGCCATATCCTTTTTTCCGGACAAGCTCTAAATCAAAAGTCTGGATACGCTTCTCAATGTCATCCAAATCCTGAGAAATTGTAGCGATCGTCACATTCAATTCACTGGAAAGGGTAAATAATTTAATCGGCTCATGAACTTGAATCAATGTATTCAATAAAATAGATTGTCTTTCTTCTTCCGATAATTCGACCCCGTCCAGCAGTGCAACCTGTTCTTTTAATTGCTGCTTCTGCTGCAACTTTCCGTTAATCCTAATTCCAGAACCTGCCTTTTTATAAAAAGTCAGCTGATAAGCCGCTAATACATCCTCTAATTTCTTTAGTTCACGGTGAATGGTTCTGGTACTGACGTTCAGTTTATCCGCTACTTGTTTTACTGTTTTTTCTTCTTCATCCGATAGTAAAAAAGACAGGATATTTCGTTCACGACTAGTAAGATACATTGCCATTCACCTCCCTTCCGCAGATAGCCTTCCCTTTACAGAGAAGGCTATTACTTTATTATAACTGCACCAGCCACATCAATCCTTTAATCGTTCGACCAATTCATCGTAGCGCGGGCTGTTTAAGAAATTATCGACAGAAATATGCTCTGCATCCGGACGTTTTGCTTTCGCCCTGTCTGTCAGTGTTTTTTGCGTAATGATAATATCTGCATCATCCGGAATTTCATTAATTGCTTTATTCGTTACATCGATGGCAATATCGTTTTTCTTGAATTTATTCTTTAACAACGAAGCGCCCATTGCACTGGAGCCCATTCCGGCATCACATGCGAAAATAATTTTATTTATTTCTGCTGGGTCCTTCACAGGTGTTTCGATATCCGCTTCTTCCTTTTCTCCTGTCAGAGAACTGCTGACGCTGCTTTTCTTTCCTTTCATTGCTTCCATTTTTTCTGTGGAAGCGGTAAGGTCCTCTTCCCCGCCTTTTGAAGTCTTCAGGATAAAGGAAGCGATACCAAAGGAAACGGCAGTTGCTATAATCACACTTAAGATAACTCCGACATAACTGTTAGCAGGTGTCATGAATATAACAGCGAAAATACTTCCTGGTGAGGCAGCAGCTCTCAACCCTGCATCAAATAATTGAAGTGTAAATATTCCTGACATACCACCAAAAATGGCTGCAATAATTAACGTAGGCTTCATTAAGATATAAGGGAAATAAATTTCATGAATACCACCTAAGAACTGAATAATTGCTGCCCCTGGCGCAGATGCTTTGGATACGCCTTTTCCAAAGAAAGCAAAAGCAAGTAATATTCCTAGACCAGGTCCAGGATTCGCTTCAAGAAGGAACAGAATAGATTTTCCTGTTTCTAATGACTGTTCTGATCCAAGCGGTGTCAGAATACCGTGGTTAATCGCATTATTTAAAAATAGTGTCTTGGCAGGTTCGAGAATAATACTGGTTAACGGTAATAACCCCGCACTGACAATAGCTTCAACACCTCTTCCTAAAGCATTTGTTAAGCCAGAAACGATTGGTCCAATTCCAGCTACCGCAATCATCGCAAGGATAGCGGCTAAAATCCCAGATGAGAAATTATTATATAACATTTCAAAGCCCTGGCGAATTTTTGCCTGAAATAGATCATCCACTTTCTTCATCAGATAACCGGCTAACGGGCCCATTACCATCGCTCCAAGGAACATTGGCTGTTCTGCTCCGACAATAACCCCCATTGTCGCAATGGCACCTACAACTCCTCCACGGAAATCATAGACCATACGTCCGCCCGTGAAACCAATCAATAATGGCAATAAATATTTAATCATTGGATCAACTAAGCTAGCCATCGTTTCATTTGGAATCCAGCCATCCGGAATAAATAAAGCTGTAATTAACCCCCAAGCAATAAAAGCACCGATGTTCGGCATAATCATTCCACTGAGGTTACTTCCAAATTTTTGTACTTTTGCACGTAATCCACCGTTTTGTGTTGACATATTGTTAAACTCCTTTCCCTTTTGAATTCATTTCTTATCTTTATTTTATGCCGTGTCATCAAGGGAAAACAACCTAATCAAAATGCAACTTTGTCACGTGTTTGTTGCCAAAATAATATTAGAAGGTTGTCATGCTTGGATACGAGAAGAGATGCGATATAGCGTTAAATGGGAAAAAAGAGACATCTGCCAGACAGGTAAAATATATCCTCTCTAACAAAATGTCTCTGGTAAGCCTCCACAAATTATCATGTTCTTCATTTTTTTGACCAAGCAATTTCACAAGAAAAAGCCGCCATATAACATGGCTCCAGCAATAATAAATGCCGGATGCACCTGTTTTATTTCTATCAGGTAAAAACTGATAACAACGATAATGGCTGTTTGCAGCAGTCCAATACTGATATATGCTTCTGCCCAGAAATTCCAGGCAATCACACCCAGCAGCACTGCAATAACGGGCTGGACAAATACCGTCAGCCGATGGACGCGTTCGGATTTTTTATATTTGAGTAAAATGCCGCCCAGTAAAATCATTAAAATCAACGAAGGGGCAACCGTGGCAAAGATGCCAACAATGGAGCCTGCCACACCGCCTAGTTCATAGCCGACGTATCCTGCCATTTTGGTGGCTATCGGTCCGGGCAGTGAATTGGCAAAGGCCAGCACCTCGCCAAATTCCTGCACAGACATCCACCCATAATTACGCACGACCTCATTTTCGACCAGGGTTATCGAAGCAGGACCGCCTCCATAGCCGATGATTCCCGGAATAAAGAAAGCAACAAAAATATCCCATAAAATCATGAGCGTTCACCTTCTTTCTCCTTCTTTTTCACCGGAAGAGCAAAAGCGATAATTAAGAGAAAGCCAATCACAATGCCCGGATGAATATGCAGGTAATTTAGTACTACAAATATCACTGCAAGCATAATAATCGCACGAGCCCAGCCGAGACCTTTTCCCGCTTTATGAAGGAACTGCCACGTCAGAACGGCCATCATCATCCCTACAACAGCTACCACCGCTGCAGTCATGCCCTTCACCCAATCAAATTCACGGACCTCTGATAACGTTCTTAATAAAATAATAACTAATAAAACAGTTGGAATCACAGAAGCAACCAACGCATTCAGCATGCCAATCCAGCCGGAGACACGATAGCCGATATAGCCTGCCAGCTTGGTGGCTATCGGTCCAGGCAAGGTATTGCTGATGGATAACATATCAGTAAATTCGTCCTCATCCAGCCATTTATACTTCTCGACAGCTTCCTTCCGCATAAGCGGGATCGAGGCCGGTCCGCCGCCGAAGCCCAGCATTCCTATCCGGAAGAAAGCGATAAAAATATCCCATTGCTTTTTCATGAATATAACAATCCTTCTTTATCTCATTTTCAAGCCTGTTCTACCATACAGCGATATGCCCGTCTGCCCTGGACTCGGTTCCTCCAGAGAGCACGCCGGTTTCCGGGCTGCGCCAGATGATTTGCCCGCGTCCGAAGCTGTTCGGCTCCAGCTGTATGTGTATATCATGTCCTTTTTGACGCAATTCTTGAGCAATTGTATACGGAAATCGATGCTCTACTTCTATCCTTTTCTCTTTCAACCATTGCCATCTCGGTGCATCCAAAGCAGCCTGCGGATGAAGCCCAAAATCAATCGTATTCATCACAACCTGAACATGTCCCTGCGGCTGCATAAACCCTCCCATCACGCCGAATGGACCAATTGCGTCGTTGTCCTTTGTAATAAAGCCGGGAATAATCGTATGATAGGTTCTTTTCCCGCCTGCCAGCACATTGACGTGCGTCTCATCCATGGAGAAATCCCATCCTCGATTTTGCATCGCAATCCCTGTTCCGGGAATCACTACTCCTGAACCAAAGCCCTTATAATTACTCTGGATAAAGGAAACCATATTCCCTTCTTCATCTGCTGTTGCTAAATAAACTGTTCCGCTGCCGGCAGGGTCACCTGCATTAGGAAGAATCGCTTCCTCGCCAATCAATGCTCTTCTCGAAGCCGCGTATTTCTCACTCAAAAGCTGCTTCGTTGTATAGTGCATTTGGATTTCCTCGGTAATATGCCGTTTCCCGTCTTCAAAAGCCAGCTTCATCGCTTCCATTTGCTTATGATATGTATCTACCGATTCCTTGGCTGTCATCGAATAGCCCTTTAAAATATTCAACGCCTTCAGCGCAATGATTCCCTGCCCATTCGGAGGAATTTCCCAAATATCATACCCACGGTAATTGACCTTTATTGGAGTTACCCATTCTGTTTCATGCTTTTCTAAATCCGTTTTTGTTAAAAAGCCGCCAGCTTCCTCAGAGGCCCGGGCAATTTTGTCAGCCAGCTCGCCTTCATAAAAAGAGGCTGCATCCGTTTCTGCAATCGCTTCTAACGTCGCTGCATGATCGGCTGATTTCCAGATTTCTCCCACTTTAGGAGCTCTGCCGTCGGGGGCAAAGGTTTCAAACCAGGCAGCAAAATCATAGCCTTCTTCCTTTTGATACATTTGATAGGCTTTCTTCCAGAAGCGAGCTAATATCGGCGATACCGGGAAGCCTTCCCTGGCATATTCAATAGCCGGCTGCAGCGTTTCTTTTAAGGACAATTTGCCAAAGCGTCTGGATAATTCCGCCCATGCTTTAGGCACACCAGGTACCGTTACAGGTATCCACCCAAATTGGGGAATCGTATCATATCCTTTTTCTTTGACTGCCTCTATGGAAATATGTTCAGGAGACCTTCCGCTGCCATTCAAACCATGCAGCTCCCCTTTTGTCCATACAAGGGCAAACGCATCTCCGCCAATTCCATTGGATGTCGGCTCTACCACTGTTAAACAGGCCGCTGTCGCAATCGCAGCATCAATGGCATTGCCGCCTTTTTTCAAAATTTCTAACCCCGCCTCCGCTGCCAAAGGCTGGCTCGTCGCAACCATCCCTTTTTTTGCGTATATGGATTCTCTTGCAATTGCATAAGGATTAAATTTTTGATGTATCTGCTCCATCTGCTCATCCTTTCAAGGACTATTTTGTTATCGTCTGACCGGCAAGAAAAACCGGATATCCCATCAAAAAAACACGGAATATGAAAGACTCTATCCCCTTTCTTTAAGTCTATCATACTTGTTCTGGAATCTGTAAGCGTTCTTGCTAATCTATCCATCTAAAAAAAGACTCTTCCTGCCATTCATAGGAAAAGTCTTTTCAAATCAAATTTAATTACCTGCGAAAAACAGTCCAAGCTGTGCTAATAAGGCACTGCACAGATACGTTCCTGCAAATACAAAGACAGCAACAATCGCAATTTTCCAGGAGGTTCTCCGCAAATCAACAAGCCGGTTGGCTACGGAAATACCGGCAACCGTCAAAATTGGTGTTGTAATCGCAAGAAAGTCTACAGACTGGATTGCTTCAACGAAAAAATCTGAAATCAGGCACATCGTTAAAGATGTAATTGATACCCAGCCTAAAATAGGAAAATCACGGATGACTTTGATTGGAACTAATTTCATAAGATCAGCAATAATCACACCCATAAATGAAAATAACCAAAGGATTCCTAACCCGACAAAGGTCATGGATGTAATTGGTGTCGAATCCGGGTTTTTAATCAGCTTGATTTCTTGTGCAAATAAAATCAATGCTACACTTAATAAAAGTACGAACGCATATCGGATATAACGGCGCATGGTCGGGTTCATTTTTTGTCACCTCTAACTAAGAACTTATATACAACCTGCTGTAACGGAGCGGCAAGGAATACCATCGTAAATGTACCGATAAAGCTGGTTAACAGCTGACTGGCGGAAGCATAGGCTAAAATGGTGTTTTCCATTTCAGGAACTCTTGCTACCAGCGTGGCAGATGCCGCACTCATCATGCTTCCTGAACCTACTCCGGAAGCCATCGCAAGTGCCTCAACACGAATACCGAAATCAAGCAAAATCGGTGCAAATATACTAAAGAACATCGTCCCGAATAACGTACCGATGACATAAAGCGAGATAACTCCCCGCCCTTCCGGAGATTCCAATGTATACTTTTCGGAAATATACGCAAGCTCTCCTTCCCTTCCTAATCCTAAGGTGGCTCCAATTGCTTCGCGGCGCAAGCCTATCAATATAGCAATTGGCAGTCCGAAAAGAACTGTTCCCAGATTACCAATCTCCTGAATAATAAACACCCAGCCGACCTGCAGAATCTCTCTGATCTGCGGAGCAACATCGGATCCGTACCGAGCCATTAATGGAAGCATAATAAAAATTAAATATTTGCTTGCAAAATCAACATTCTTCTTACTGTATATCTTTTTCAGAATACCTTTCCGCAAAAACGGCAGAGCAAGGATCATCGCAATGGCAATCGCAAAAACTAATGGAAGCATCGAAATGGTCATTGAACCGATTGTAAACGATTGAATACCAATCAGCTCAGCTGCCGCAATAACTGCCAGGACAAACAATACAAAATAAACAAAATTTTTCACCATATCTATTCCCCAATTCTTAAAGTACGTGTTTAAAAAGCCCCTTTTATTAGGCCTTTTGAACATCCTTTTAAACGCAACTAGTTGGAACCATCCACAATCTGATTAATCACCGAAAGATATTCCGAATAAGAACGTTTATACAATTTTTCCTTGTCCACATTTTCATCTATATTCTCTAA
The DNA here is from genome assembly GCF_000821065.1 of Oceanobacillus oncorhynchi. Lineage (GTDB taxonomy): Bacteria > Bacillota > Bacilli > Bacillales > Amphibacillaceae > Oceanobacillus > Oceanobacillus oncorhynchi. Next base: position 1,014,040 of record NZ_CDGG01000001.1, on the reverse strand, counting down.
TACTTCCGCAACAAATTCCGGGAAAATGCTATAAATAAATTCCGGATCCACATCAATGAAATTATCACCATGAATCGTTCCTGTAAAGCCGCTATAGCCGATTTGGATACATGGAATCATATACGATAAATCACCAATATCCCCAGCCGCACTAATAAAGCTCTCGTTATCGATTTCATCAATTTCCGAAAAATTATCAAAAACAGCTTGTACAAAGGTGGAAAGGTATCTGTTCTGAATAAACGGAAGGTACCCCATTTGTGTATGTGTTCCCACGTCCCCCTGCAGGGCAATCGCGCTTCCCTTAGCTGCATCATCCAGTTTGGCTGCCGCTTCTTTTAAATAATCCACGGTTTTTGTCCGGAGATCGGTGCCAACTGTGATTTCATTCGGAACCACATTGGTCGACATATCGGAGCCCATTACAATAGGATTAATACGAACATGCTCCTTCTCATCCAGCTGCTGTCTCATTAAACCGACTGCAGTATTGAAAACCGTGGACATGCTGTAGGCATTCTTGCTGGAAAACGGATCAAAACCGGCATGCGTTGCTTTTCCTTTAAAGGTATACTTTTTATAAAGAAAACCAGCTAAATCGCAATTCACATTCACTGTCCGGTTATCAAACTCGCCGCCAATGGCATGTACGCAAATAGCTAAATCGATATCATCAAAAACACCCAGCTTCATCAATTCCGGCTTGCCGCCATAATGCGTGATCGTTCCCTGTTCAATCAATGCATCACGATAAGCCAAATCTAAATACTCTTCTGCTGGGACAAAGATAAAACTTATTTTATTTTTCCAATTCTTGCTGGCATTCGTCTTCACGTAATAACGATAGATTGCCAGTGCGATGCCCACTTGCGTATAGTGTCCACAGTTATGAGCCGCTCCTGTCTCTTTATCAGCGTACATATGTGATGGTGCATACACTGCATCCAGCTCAGCAATAAACGCAATATGTGTATCCCCTTCTTCGGGCCCTAATGTCGTCTTGAATCCTGTCGTACTGAAATGCTCGATGTCCACATCTGGATCAACTTCCTTTAAAAAGCGGATGATATTCTCTTTTGTCCGCTGTTCTTTATAGCCTAATTCCGGGTGGTAATAAATATCCTCTGCCACGTCTTTTATCAGCTGATATTGCTCTTTAAAAAACATAATGGATTCTGAACGCTCCTTTTCAACATGTTAAAGTGTTAAAGCATGATAATATCTTATCATTCGACAAATTTCACGTCAATACAGCTTTTTCACACTTTTTTGATATTATTTTGAACATCATGGTACAGGCTTCCAAAAAAGAAAAAGCATAGGAAACAGAGGTATCATAAAACATCTGCTTCCTACACTTTTTTTGCTATATCAACCGCATAGCCTATTCACTGACTTCAATATCATATTTCCGTAACCAATAATCAATCTGGCAGAGATGAGCAATTAACTGCGGCCCTCTCATCAGCTGACCATACCACGGATCCTTGAACTCTTTCCCCGTGCTTTCTACAATTTTCTCTACCTTATCCTTCTTCAAAAACTCAAAGATCCTTGCTTCGGAGTCGGTTAAAATCTTCCGCATCCACTGCGACACCTGCTCCGTATATTCCGGCTGAAATGTCCTTGGATAAGGGCTCTTCTTCCGGTAAAGCACCTCTTGCGGCAGAACGCCTTCCATCGCCTTTCGTAAGATCCCTTTCTCCCTGCCATTCGCCATTTTCATTTCCCAGGGAATATTCCAGACATATTCCACAAGATGATGATCTGCATATGGAACACGCACTTCCAGCCCTGCACCCATGCTCATTCGATCTTTTCTGTCCAGAAGCTGGGACATAAACCACTGCATATTTAAATAAAACAATTCCCTGCGCCTTGCATCTACCTTGCTTTCTCCATCGAGGCGAGGCGTTTCATCTATTGTCGTTTGATATCTGTCCTGCACATAATCTGCAATTTGTAATTTGCTCTGCCAATCATCATGCAATAATTCAACTCTTCCATCTAAAGACCGAATCCATGGAAAGCTGTCTCCCACGGCCGTCGGATCATGGAACCAAGGGTACCCGCCGAATATTTCATCTGCACACTCTCCAGACAAAGCCACGGTTGTATGCTTCTTCATTTGCTGGCAGCACCATAATAAGGAGGAATCAATATCTGCCTGCCCCGGCTGGTCTCTCACTTCGACCGCTTCTTTCAGCAGGGAAGCAAGCTCCATCCCTGTAATCACTTCTTCATGATGATCTGTTGAGAAAGCTTCCACCATTTTTTCAATCCATTGCTGATCACTGGAAGGCTGAAATTTACTCTCCTGAAAATGCTTTTTATTACCTTGGTAATCGAGGGAGAAGGTCGATAAAGCGCCCAGTCCTTTTTCTTTGTAGTGATTTGCCGCTATGGCTGTAATTGCACTGGAATCTAAACCGCCTGACAGGAAGGTAGCCACAGGTACATCTGCTACAAGCTGCCTTTGAACGGAATCGATAAACAGCGTCCGTACTTTTTCTGCTGTCTCTTCTAAGGAATCCTTATGCTCTTTACTTTCTAAATTCCAATAACGCCAGACCTTTATTCCTTCTCTCGAAACAGCCATCGCATGCCCGGCTCTTAATTCATTGACATCTTTAAACAACCCATGCCCCGGTGTTCTGGAAGGCCCCAAACCAAAGACCTCCGAGAGCCCGGTCCGATCAATTTTTGTTGTTACCTGCGGATGCGCAAGAAGCGCTTTTATTTCGGAACCGAACACAAACGTTTTTCCTTTTTCACTGTAAAAAAATGGCTTTACCCCTAAACGGTCACGTGCAATAAACAGCTTCTCCGCCGCATTATCCCAAATAGCAAACGCAAAAATACCGTTTAAGTGGTCCACACAGTCTTCCTTCCATTCCATATAACTTGTTAACAGGACCTCTGTATCCGAGGTTGTCGCAAATGTATACCCCCGCTGCATCAGGCTTTTCCGTAATTCCTCTGTATTATAAAGCTCTCCGTTATAACAAATAACGTATTGCTTATGTTCCGCCTCTTTGGTCATCGGCTGTCTGCCGCCCTCTAAATCAATAACAGAAAGACGGGTATGGCCAAATCCTACGTGACCATCCAGCCAATAATCCGTTGCATCTGGACCGCGCAAAGACAATGTAGCTGCCATCTTTTCTAATGTGTCTCTCTCGTCCCTCGCACGTTTATCCCAGCTAATGAATCCGGTAATTCCACACAAATGGCCTCATCCTCTCTGGCAATGTCTCCAGTTCCACATTAGCCTATGCTATGCCGGCCAAGTTCGTGCATAACCAGAGGAATGTTTGGTTAGAAAAATGGATTGTTATGATGGTGTTCAAGTTTCATTTCATACTTTCCGCCAAAATAAAAAGACCATCTTCACGATGATCCTTCATTTGCAAATTTATTTATCTTTTATCGTTACACCCTCTGAGCTTCCGATGATGACAGTATCCGCCATATCAATGAACAGACCAGTTTCCACCACACCTGCAATCGCCTGTATTTTCCGGTCTAAGTCAGCTGGATCCTCTATCCTTTCAAACGGACAGTCTACAATATAATTTCCATTATCGGTGACAAGCGGCTCTCCATCCTTCAAACGAAGCACCGGCACACAGTCAAGCTTCTCTATTTCATGAGCTGTACGTTCCCAGGCAAACGGCAGGATTTCTACCGGCAAAGCATACGCTCCTAAATGGTCAACCATTTTTGACTCGTCCACGATAATAATTAACTTCTCGGCAGCCTGCGCAATGATTTTCTCTCTAAATAACGCTGCACCGCCGCCCTTGATTAATTGAAAATCCGGATCCACTTCATCTGAGCCGTCAATGGTTACATCCAATTCCTTTGTTTCCGCAAAATTAGTCAGAGGAACGCCGAATTCCTTTGCCCATGCACCGGTCTGAATAGAAGATGGAATTCCTTCTATTTGAATGCCTTCCTGCTCAATTCTTTCACCTAAAGCGCGAACAAGCCAATATACCGTGGAACCTGAACCTAAACCGACTTTCATTCCATCCTTCACGAAGGTCGCCGCTTTTTCGCCGACTGCTTTCTTTAATTGCTCCTGTGTATTCATCATATTTGCCTCCTGAATGAAGATTCTTAATATCCGAGATGATCTGACGCTTATAAATTACTCATTATGTATCCGTATCCATTATAGCGCAAATGAGAGTTTTTAGAAATAATCAAATATGTAATTTGAATGAATTTAATGGCAAACAAGTATGATGGTCCCCGCGTCAACCGTCAACTTACAAAGAAGCATTATTATGATATAATCCACCATATAGGGAACACTTATCGAGATGGGAGTGAACTGGCAATGAAACGAGTTTAGCAGAGATTTTTCGGAATGAAGGCAAAGCGGAAGACAGATCAGCTTTAGCTAACACAACCGTTGAACTAATTACAAAGTTTTCAACTCCAATTCCTGAAGACTGGAAGAATAAACTGCACCAACAAGAAATAAGCACATTGGGGTCACTTATCAAGCAAGTAGATGAATTTCAAACCACAGAGGAAATAAACCAATATTTAAAATAGATAAAACACGGGGATTTCCGTGTTTTTTTGTACCTGTAGAAATGTAAAGCTTCAGTACCTTTTTTGATGAAATTTTTAAGTACAAACAATATCAAACGTTAACTAACAAGAACGTTCCCAAGGACCAGCATGTAATATTGAAGCATACTCTTTAATGAATAAGCATAAATGGTTATTTTCCAGTAATACCCTTTATTAATCAATGCTCCTGCAACAGCTTCATCAATGGACTTTTTAAAATGCTCGTCTACATTTATATAATAGTTAGTTGGCGTTAGATACTGATTGTGTCTTTCGGGTTGTAATCCATAACAATGCCACTAATTGCATTTAAAACTGATTTGGAGGATTCTTTTCTGTCATCCTAATATACAACCTTGTTGCCAAGACCATTCACATATTCCCGATACTTACTTAGAGTGACAATATAAGAATCGTGTACAAATGGCTTAAAACGATTCAATGTATCTTCAACCATCAAGTTGTCACTAGATAAATTAATAAACTACTTCGATTTTTATTCAGTAGATTAAGGATATATTCTGTTTCCTGCTTCCCTAGCTAAAGCTAAACTGACAGTATTCATGTGGTCATCTCATTTATTTAATTTATATTAAGAAAAAGAGCCACCACCTGAAAAGTTGATAGCTCTTTGATAGGGTGGAAGGATTTATTGCAGTTTTATTTCATTTTTTCTTACTGGTTAGGGAGGTTAAAACATCTACATAGGTGTTAGCATTTAAATATAGGAGTGAACCTGAGTTTTGTGAACAGTGCAGATGCAGCAATAGGACCAGATAGGACAGAAAAAGAAGGTTTATCCACTTACTGATACTTTCCAAGATGCTGAAGCACAAGGTAAAGGAGTCAGAACACAATATGAATTTCGGAACGGGAATGCTTCTCCATCTTCCCATAAAATAAAAAATAAAAGTGTTACAATAGAGTAAGATAAGAATTGAAGGGAAGTGAGTAAGGTGGAATCAAAATTTAAATTTAAATTGAAACAAATACTAATACTTCTAGCTTTTGTTGCAGTGCTGATAATTCTTAATATCACGTTAGAATTTTCACCCTTAGCAAATATTCTGGTTATGGTTCCCTTTATTTTGCTAGGATGTTGGTTCACTTACCAAAATTATAAAAGAAGAGAGACGGAGATTAAACATTCCAATAAAAAGGATTACTCTTAGGGGAAATCAGGCAGTCGAAAAACCCTCGGCTGCCTATTTTCATGTTGAAAATGGCTCCAAATTGACCGTAATTATTTGGTATAATAGAAGTACCACACAAAGGCAGTGATGAGCTTGTTTCACACTAGAAAACACACGCAAAACGAAATCGATTTTGTTTAGAAGACTTAGTTCCCCAAGATCAATTACTACGAAAAATAGATAAATACATTGATTTCTCTTTTATTATTTAAAAAGTAAAACCTTATTATTGTGATGATAAGTTCCACCCGTGGCGCAAAAGTACCCTCTTGCCCACAAATGCTGTCCCCAATATCTTTTCTTTAGTTCTGGAAATTCGTCTTGTAATAACCTTGATGATCTTCCTTTCAGATATTACATGATTTTACTTGGGGCAACACTTGGTGTACAAGATAATAATAAATGGATATGATCTTTGCAAACACTATCTTGCAAGATGGTTATTCCTCTTGCTTCACAACCTTGCCTAATCAATTCTCTTGCTCTTACTACTATATGTCCTTGCAACACCTTATATCTATACTTCGTTACCCATATAACATGATACTTAATATCATATACTGCATGACCGCTTTTTCTATATCCGTCCATACCATCACCTCTTCTGTTAGTATGGACAAAAAAGATAAGGCTAAAAGCGGATATCGTCTAAAGACGGTGGAGTTAGTCCACGCATTTGGAAATTAAAACTTCAGCACTTCTTTTAATGAAACAAGCAGTCTCTGTCCGAGATTTTTGTGAAACAGGGCCAAAACTGTCATGGATAATTATTCTTGATTAAGAATACACCCTAAAAGAAAAGACCCGCAAGCTGCGAGTCTTTCCCAATCATTCTATTAAGGCAATACTGGTTCGTCCTGAGTCACACCAACTTCATAACGAAGTATTTCCTGTCCTTCTTGTCGAATATCCCAATTTACTACGCGTTCGTTAACCGGAGCTAATTCTGCACGGTAAACCGTTGGGAACACAGGCACTTGTTCTACCATATATTCTTGCCACTCACTATACACTTCTTGTCGATATTCTAGATCCATCGCTTCTGGAGAAACTCCTTCTTCTAGAAGACGTGTATTTTCTTCATCCTCCCAGCGAGTGAAATTATATATTACATTTGGTCCCCATAAGCCTGTCGGGTCAACATCCGTTCCTACTGACCAAGCAGCTGAATAAACATCAATGTCTGGATCATCATTACCCTGCTGTCCAATTCGATCATAGAAATCATTAAATTCTAATAAACGTCCATCAATTTTTTCGACTTTAATTCCAACTTGTTCCCATGATTGGATATAATAATTTGCTAAAGGTTCTGCGGTGTCTCCGCCTTCCATCGTTGCATAATTAAGCACTAGCTCTTCTCCGTCTGGATTTTCACGGATGCCATCTCCGTCTACGTCTTCATAGCCGGCTTCATCTAAAATTTGATTTGCCATATCCGGGTCATAAGTTGGCGTTTCAATAGAGTCATCATGATAAATTTCATAGAAAGACGGCATTAATGTGGTTGCATTCCAACGTAATCCATTATAAAAGCGTTCTCCTACAGCATCATTATCTACTGCATACCACATTGCCCGGCGCAATTCGACATCGCCGACTTTTGAATTTTCTAAATCCATATCTACTTTTCCATTCTCATCATCCCATGTTCCTAGTTTAAATCCGACATATGAATAAGATCTGTCGAGTCTTCCTAAGAAATCTACATTTGTTAAAGAATCTACTACATCTGGATATTGATCCGTAGGGAAAGAATCCACCATATCTACTTCTCCAGTTTCCAAGGCCTGTACGACAGTTTGAGGAGCAATTACTTTTAGTGTTACTTTATCTAAAGAAGGCTCGCCTCTCCAATAATCCTCATTCTTCGTATATGTTACAGACTCACCTGGAGTGATAGACTCCACTTTAAACGGGCCAATCCCAATCGGGTTTTCACGTACCGCATCAGAAGAAGACATATCTGCTACTGGAATATCTTCAAAGATATGTTTTGGCAACGCATAAGACCATATTCCGCCTGAAAGTAAGGAAGGTGTTGCTTGTTTAAAGGTCATTTTCAACGTTTTGTCGTCAATAATCTCTAATCCTTCTATACTATCTGCTTCCCCATCATGATATTCTTCTGCACCGACGAGGTTTACAACATCCCCATAACGCGGACCGTCATAATCCGGGTCAGCTATAACTTCAATGGCAAATGCCCAATCCTCTGCAGTTACTGGTTCGCCATCATGCCAATTAACTTCATCACGAATTGTAAAAGTAAATTCATTTCCTTCCTCATTGACCTCAAATTGAGCTGCACCCTCTTGAGTATAAGTGAACGTATCGTCAACTTCTAAAAGCGCCTCATCGAACCAATCAATTACTTCCGAATCATATACGTCTGAATAAAAATTAAAATTCAAGGTTCCAGCAAAAACGGTATCTGATACAAGTCCAAAATTCAACTCTCCGCCATCCATTGCTTCCCCTTCTTTACTAGGACTAAAATCAGCTATATCATATATCTCCCCATCAGCTTCTTCTGAATCATTATTTTCTTCTGAACCGCTATCTCCGCTGTCTCCGCCTCCGTCACCCTCAGCATCATCAGAACCGCCGCTGCAGGCTGCAAGTACAAGAAGTAGAACCAACATCATTGCAAATAAAAGCTTGCTAAATTTTGCTTTACTCATCCTTGTAAACCTCCCTTTTAATTATATTTCTTTTACGCCGGCAAGGACTACCGGCAATATATACTAAACATCAAGCTGCTGTAAGCAATTGATGTAAGTAATTGATGTAAGTAACAGAATAAATTTCTAACCTCTCCGTTGTCTTGCATCTGCCGCACGCCGCAATGCTTCTCCGACATTACGGACACTTAGCATTAATAATAGAATCAATACTGCAGCCGGCACCCATATCCACCAGCGAAATTCCAATGTTTGCGGATTTGTTGCATAAGCTAATAATGTTCCTAAACTCGGCGTGTCCTCAGGAAAACCAAATCCTAGAAAGGATAATCCAGACTCTATTCCAATATTTTGCGCTAAATTCAACGTCATCGTTACGATAATTAAGGATGTAATGTTGGGTAAAACCTGTTTAAAAATAATGCTAAAGTTAGAAGAGCCTAATGTTTTCGATGCTTGTGCATAATCAAGCTCTTTCTCCTGCAATGCTTTGGAGCGGATTAACCTTGCTATTCCCATCCAGTTAAAGGCTGCCATAATGACAGCGAAAGTGAAGATATCATAACTTGGTGTCATCGTTACAAAAACAATAATAATCATTAGAAATGGCAATACCATAAAGAAGTCGATAATACGCATCATGAAATTATCGATGTGCCCTCCAAAATAACCAGATACAACACCAAAAGCGATTCCGAATACCCCGCTTATAACTGTTACTAAAAACCCAATTGCTAAAGAATTACGTGTGCCAATAATTAATTGGCCAAATACATCACGTCCGCCATAATCTGTTCCTAATATAAATTGGTCAGAAGGCGGTTCATTAATAGCGAATAGATCCACCGTCACAATTTCAGCCTGATTTAGAAATAAAGAAATTCCAAATACGAAAGCGGTAATTAAAATTAAGAAAATCAATGAAACCAAAGCCAGTTTATCCCGAACCAACTCCCTTAATAAGATATTAAGGGAAGAAGGACTCTTTTGTTCAGCAATTTTAGCCGTATTAGCTTCCATATATTATTCACCTCAGTGTCTGTCAAAATTCTATTTAATACGGATCCTCGGATCTACCATACCTAAGATAATATCCGATAATAAAGCACCTAAGATGCTGGCAATACCGAATAATAAGGTAAGTGCTGTCACAACACTAAAATCACGCTGCCCGATTGATTCTAAGAATAAAAGCCCCATCCCTGGATAACCGAAAATCCTCTCGACAAACACAGTACCTGTAATTAAAGATGTGATTTCCCAGCCAAAGAAAGCTGCAATCGGCAGGACTGAGTTCCGGAAAATATGTCTGTTATAAACACGGTTTTCAGAAGCTCCCTTTGCTCTTGCTGTAATAATAAAATCCTTTTGCTTTGTATCAACAATTTCACTTCTTAAATATTGCACCGTGCCGACAACAGAAATCAATGCGATGGATATTCCTGGTAAAAGTGAATGATTTAATTTACTCAGGTAATATTCCATTGTCCCGGGTTGCATTCCAGGAGCCACACTGCCGCTTGTCGGAAACCATCCCAGCTGGTACCCAAAAATCCAAAGAATAACTAAAGCGAATATAAAAATAGGTGTAGCAAAACCAAGGTAGGTGTAGCCTGTAATTGCTGAGTCCAAAGGCGAATCATTATAACGCCCGCTGATAAGTCCAAGCGGGATGGCAATTAAATATGTAAATACAAGTGCAACAACAGATAACAGGACTGTATTATTTAATCGCTCAGAAATGACCGCTGTTACATCCGTTTTAAATCGATAGGACTGTCCTAAATCTCCCTGTACCAGGCCAGTAACCCAATCTGCATATTGGATATACCATGGATTATTAAGCCCTAACCGCTCACGCTGAATTTCCAAAGCTTCCTGTGTAATTGTCGGATCAATCAAACCGGTGAGTGCATCCCCAGGCATAAGCTGTGCCATAATAAATACAAGCACACTTAAAAATACAATTTGGGGAAATGTAATTAATAGCCTTCTAACAATAAATTTCCACATAGACGAATCAACCTTTCTCTGGCAAAGCAACTTTATGAGTGCTAGAAATAGACTGAAGACCGAAAGCCAGCCCATTACCGTCAAAATACCTATCATAAGACTCACGATATTCTTTTGCTATTTCTTGTCGGAATTTAAATTGCCTCTCACGATTTTTAGGATCAATATCGGGAATAGCTGCAATTAACCGTTTTGTATAAATGTGCTGTGGGTTTTCAAAGATGTCTTTTGTGCTGCCCTGTTCCACATACCTTCCTTTATACATGATTGAGATATTGTCACACATATGCTTTACCACTCCCAAATCATGGCTGATAAAGAGATAGGTTAGATTCAATTCTTTCTGGATTTCCTGAAGAAAATTAAGCACCTGCGCCTGTACAGAAACATCCAAAGCAGACACAGGTTCATCTGCAATAATCAGTTTCGGTTTTAAAGCAATCGCTCTGGCAATTCCGATACGCTGTCTCTGCCCGCCAGAAAATTCATGCGGATATTTAAAAATACTGTCAGAACTCACATTAACGATATCTAAAAGCTCCTGTACACGTTTCCTCTCTTCTAATTTTGATAATTTTTCATAGTTCCGAAGGGGCTCTGCCACAATGTCCAATACCCTTTTCCTTGGATTTAACGAAGAATAAGGATCTTGAAAAATCATTTGGACATCTTTTCGGAAGTCTTTGGTTTTTGCTTTTTTATCAGTAACGTCTTTTCCATTAAACAAAACTTGTCCAGAAGTCACATCTTCCAAACCAATAATCGCACGCCCTGTGGTTGATTTTCCAGAACCAGATTCTCCTACCAATCCATATGTCTTCCCTTGCTCCAGTTCAAAAGATACCCCGTCAACCGCACGTATATGGTCAACCGTTCGATTTAAAATTCCACCCTTAATCGGGAAGTATACTTGTAAATCTTTCACATCAAGAAACGCCATTTTCCTGTTCCTCCTTATTATCCGGGAAGTAAAAATGCTTATAACAAGTACATCTGACAAAATGCCCAGGTTCCACTTCATGTAAGTCTGGGTTCTCCTCGTGATGAGATGCATCGACCCAAGGGATACGCTCTGCAAAACGACAGCCTGTTCTCGGCAGGTTTTTTAACGTCGGCACAACACCTTGAATCACATGAAGCCTGTCCTGTCCTTCTGTCGGCACCGAATTTAATAAGGATCTTGTATAAGGATGAAGCGGATTAGCAAACAACTTATCCACAGGTGCTATTTCTACAATTTGCCCAGCATACATAACCGCCACCCGGTCAGCCATTTCCGCAACAACGCCTAAATCATGAGTGATCAAAATAATCCCTGCATGTATTTTTTGTTTTAATTCTTGGATTAAATCAAGAATTTGCGCCTGAATCGTCACATCCAAAGCAGTAGTCGGCTCATCAGCAATCAACAGCTCTGGATCATTGGCAATTGCAATTGCTATAATGACACGCTGCCTCATCCCTCCGGATAATTCATGTGGAAATTGCTCATAAACTCGCTCTGGTCTTGGAATGCCTACTAAATTAAGCAATTCAATCGTGCGTTTCTTTCTGCCCTGCTGCCCCAGTTTTTTATTATGCAAAAATAAGTTCTCTTCAATTTGCCTGCCAATGGGCATCAATGGGTTTAATGCAGTCAGCGGATCCTGGAAAATCATCGCCATCTCGTCTCCGCGTATTTTGTTCAGCTTCGATTTTGGCATCTTAACAATATTTTGATTATTTAACGAAATTTCTCCCTCTATTTTCGCTCTCGTGTGTAAACGCATGATTGAAAATGCCAAAGCGCTTTTTCCTGAACCGGATTCTCCAACAATCCCCAATATTTCATTTTTATTCAACGTAAGCGTTACATCATCCACCGCTGCGTAATATTCATCGTCAATCCGAAAAGATGTTTTAAGGTTTTTTATTTTTAGCAATTCATTACTCAAACCCGTGTCCCCCCTTACTCAAATTGTTTTCTCTACGCTGTATGAATCTCTCCGTAAAAATTTCAGCCCCCTCCTTTTCTATTTATTGAATACTCAGATGACAAAAATTTGAGTAATTTCTGAATAAAAAAATGCATGTACACTCATTCATTTTAATTAATTCCTAACTAAAAAGATTTGTACAAACATTCCTGGTCTAAGCTCTGCTCTTCTACTAAATCATATCTGTTTTATCACGGAGAACCGTCCGTTATCTCCCTGAATCACTCAACTTCCACTGGCTGAAGTTTCGTTTTATAATTGCTGCAGCAATCATCTATGATATAAATCTAGTGCACCGATTAAGCGACTGTTTTATCTCGTATAACATTATGTAGTATGATAAAAGTATAACTGTTGAAATTTTTCTGAAAATTGTCCGTAAATAAACGAGAATTTTATCGCTTTAATACAGTAAAATCTATTCTATTTTCTCTCATCTCTGACTCTTATAAAATATTGCATTTTTATTTCAAAAAGTTAAAGTTCGAAAACTTATCGTAAACAAACCTTAATATACTTTGAAATTATAGTTTATAACCTCCCTAAAATCAATAGATTTTGGCAAAAAATAAAATTGGAAACGATATACATTTTTTCCTTTACGACATTAAAATCCTTTAAAACCAAGGGATTATTCCAATAATTTACTACAAAAACCGGAATAATTTTTTTCATTCTTTCTCTTTTCTTTCGTGTCGTTTTATCGGTCAGAGTCATCTACATACCGTCATTTTTAACATATATTAACAATTTAATAAAGGTGGATATACCTTTAAAACAGGATTAAATTGGATATTTTAACGTTAAACATTTATCTATTATCTTGAAACGATTTTAGAAAATGCAACAAAATTTGATTTTATCTGCAGACCTTTTTGTTTCTATTCATTTTTCACAACACTAAAAAACTTCATTCCATAAGGTTTCCCTTACGGAATGAAGTTTCATTTTACAAAGCGACATATGATTTAACTTTTTTTGGCTTATACTTTTCGGATAACTCTTGAATTCGCTGCATGTTCCCGATATCGAGGTTCCCACCACTCACGATGACTCCGCAATGTCTAGAACGAAGCTGATGATGATGTGCGAATAGGGCTGCCAGAGCGGCTGCTCCAGCTCCTTCCATCAATGTTTTATTCCGTTCAAGCATATATATAATCGCTGCAGCAATTTGTTCATCAGTTACAGTGACAATATCATCGACATATTCCCGGATGATCGGTAAAGTATGCTTTCCGGGTTCCTTTACTGCAATACCTTCTGCAATGGTGTTCACCTGCGTCCATTTTTTCACCTGTTTAGTGCGATAGCTGTCATAAATAGCTGCAGCTCCTTCAGCCTGTACACCAATCACTTTGATATTTCGGTTGATATGCTTAGCAGCAACTGCAATTCCACTGATTAAACCGCCGCCGCCAATTGGTACTAAAATCGTATCGATACGGTCTTCCTGACGCAGCAGCTCCATAGCAATAGTACCTTGTCCAGCCATAATATCATGATCGTCGAAAGGATGAATATAGGTTGCGCCAGTTTTCAGCTGATGCTCCAGTGAGGCCTGATAAGCTTCTTGAAAGCTCTCTCCTGTCAGGATAACATCTGCACCATAATTTCTGGTTGCATTCACTTTCGCAAGCGGTGTGCCCTCTGACATAAATATTGTTGCCTTCACACCTAATTTGGATGCGGCATGTGCAACTCCCTGCGCATGATTTCCGGCAGATGCAGTAATAACACCATTCTCAAGCTCTTCATCTGTCATCTGCATCAGTTTGTAACTTGCGCCCCGAAACTTAAATGCACCCGTTTTTTGCTGATTTTCCATCTTACAATAGACATGCTTCCCTACTAATTCATCTGTTGTATGTGATGTTAACAGCGGTGTTTGATGAACAATTGGCTTTAATTTCTTCCATGCTTGATATACTTTTTCACCAGTTAAGCGATCCCCAAGTGAATCCACACTCCTTCAGTCCTCTTATTCATTATAGTTTTCTATCTATCTCTCTATTTTCTCATAATTAAAGCTGCTTATCATCTCTAAGCACGTTTTTCTTCAAATGCCTTAATCGCATCTTCTTCTAAAAGCGTCAGTGCGATATCGTCCCAGCCGTTAAGAAGCTTTTCCTTATGGTAAGCTGGAATATCAAAGGAAACAACCGTGCCATCTGCATCTGTAATTTTCTGATTTTCTAGATCAACATCCAGGGTTAAACCATCTTCCGCTTTTTTCATCCATTGCTGCACCTGTTCTTCATTCATCTTTATTACTAATATGCCGTTTTTCAACGAATTATTATAAAAAATATCGGCAAAGTCCGGAGCAATAATTACTTTAAATCCGTAATCCTCCAATGCCCATGGTGCATGCTCACGGGAGGAGCCGCAGCCAAAATTATCGCCTGCTAAAAGCACTGTAGCATTTTCATATTTGGGCTGATTTAAAACAAAATCATCACGTAAGTTCCCGTCATCGTCAAAACGCCAATGGAAAAATAAAAATTCACCAAAGCCGGTGCGTTCAATTCGTTTTAAAAATTGCTTCGGTATAATCTGATCTGTATCTACGTTACTGCGATTTAACGGAGCAGCAATTCCTTTATGCTCTTTAAAAGCTTCCATCATCTACTCCTCCTAACTCGGTACTCCAACATATTTTCTCACGTCTACAAAATGTCCTTCAATTGCTGCTGCAGCCGCCATTTCTGGACTTACCAAGTGTGTGCGCGCTCCATTTCCTTGTCTTCCTTCAAAGTTCCGGTTTGACGTCGATGCACATCTGCCGCCAGCAGGGACAATATCATCATTCATTCCCAGACACATACTGCAGCCTGAATTTCTCCACTCAAATCCGGCATCTATAAAGATTTTATCAAGGCCGATTTCCTCCGCCTGCTGTTTTACCAAAAATGATCCAGGTACCACGATTGCTTTAATACCGTCTTTTACCTTCTTGCCTTCTACAATTTTCGAGGCTTTTTTCAGGTCACTCAATCGGGAATTCGTACAAGACCCAATAAAGACATGATCGACATGAATCGATGTGATCGGCTGATTTTCTTCTAAATCCATATAGGTCAGAGCACGTTCTACTTCGTCCGGATACTCTGAGTCGGCAATTGTCGGTGTAGAAGCATTGACTGGAACGCCCATTCCAGGGTTTGTTCCCCAGGTTACCTGTGGTTCAATTTCGTCTGCATAGATGGTAACGGTATGATCAAATTCTGCACCCTCATCTGTTGCCAGTGCTAACCATTCTTCTGCTAAAGCTTCAAAAGCTTCTCCTTCTGGAACCATTTCACGGCCGCGAAGGAATTCTACGGTTGTTTCATCCGGACTGATTAAACCGGCACGTGCGCCAGCTTCAATGGACATATTACAAACCGTCATTCTCTCTTCCATCGTTAATTTACGAATGGCGTCACCAGTGTATTCCATTACATATCCTGTTCCAAAACGAACGCCGAATTTTGCAATAATCGCCAGAATCAAATCTTTCGCTGTCACTCCAACGCCTAAATCTCCAACGACTTGAACATTCAATGTTTTAGGTTTGTCTTGCCAGATTGTCTGTGTTGCCAAAACATGCTCTACTTCACTGGTTCCAATCCCAAATGCAAATGCTCCAAATGCTCCATGTGTGGATGTATGGCTATCCCCGCAAACAATGGTTTTTCCCGGTTGGGTTAAACCTAACTGCGGCCCAATGATATGGACAATCCCTTGATCCGGATGATACATATCCGCCAGCTTCACGCCAAAATCGGCACAATTCTTTTTTAGAGCTTCCATTTGTTTTTTGGAAATTTCGTCCTTCATGTTTTCTCTGTTAATAGTTGGAACGTTGTGATCCATTGTAGCAAAGGTTAAATCCGGACGCCTTACCTTTCGTCCATTCAGCCTTAAACCTTCAAACGCCTGCGGAGACGTTACCTCATGAACAAGATGCTGGTCGATATATAAAAGAGCCGGCTTTCCTTCCTCTTCTTTTACAACATGCTTATTCCAAATTTTTTCAAATGCTGTCAAAGCCTTTCCCAATTTCTACACCTCCGAAACGATACATATCGTCCTTAAAATAGTTCAACTTTCTTATAATACGTGTTCAAAAAGGCGCCAAATTAGAAGCAAGAAGGTCAAGGCGACGTGGCTTTTACGAACGGAGCGTATGTTTTTAAATACGTGAGTATCGGAAAAGACACGTCAACGCGGAGATTCGCCGCTTATCATTTGGTGACTTTTTGAACTTCCTTATACATAAGAGCTACAAATTGAATCAGAAATACACTTTGTCGTTAAATTTTCGATAATCGCTTCTGTTATTTCATCTGTACTCATTTGTTTGCCATCTTTAATTTTTAAATCTGCTGTATGATAGCCCTGCTCCAGGCAATCCATCACCGCGGATTCGATTGCTTTCGCTTCTTCCTGCATCCCCAGGGAGTATTCCAGCATTAATGCCGTGGATAAAATCATGCCGATTGGATTCGCAATTCCTTTTCCAGCGATATCAGGAGCTGAACCATGGACCGGCTCATACATTCCTAAACCGTCTGTGCGGACACTTGCTGATGGAAGCATGCCAAGCGATCCTGTCAGAACCGAAGCTTCATCGCTTAAAATGTCGCCAAATAAATTCTCTGTGACAACTACATCAAATCCGCTTGGGTTGGTAATCAGCTTCATTGCAGCGGCATCTACCAGCAAATGCTCTACTTCTACATCTGGATAATCAACTGCTTTTTCATTTACGATTTCTCTCCAGACCCGGCTGGATTCTAATACATTTGCTTTATCCACCGAAGTTAGATGCTTATTACGTATTTGTGCAGACTCAAAGCCCTTTTCTACGATTCTTTCAATCTCGTGTCTCGAATAAGCGAGTGTATCTACCACGTCTTCTCCATTGTTTCTGCGTTCACTAGGTTCGCCGAAATACAAACCGCCAGTCAATTCACGAACAATCATCATATCAGAATCTTTGACAATTTCTTCTTTTAAAGGAGAGGCATGTAACAGGGGCGGGAATGTCTTCACAGGGCGCAGATTTGCAAATAAGCCTAAGCCTTTGCGAATTCCCAGCAACCCTTTTTCCGGTCTGAATTTCGGCGGCTGATTATCCCATTTAGGACCTCCCACTGACCCGAGCAAGACAGCATCTGCTTCGTTACATGCATGAAGTGTATCATCTGGCAATGGCACACCATAACGGTCAAGAGCATCTCCGCCAATTGCACACTCCTGGAGAATAAACCGATGATGATATTCACTTTCAATCGCTGCGAGTACCTTTTTTGCTGACTCCATAATTTCTTTACCAATTCCATCTCCAGGTAACAGGACAATTTTCTTTTCCATTATTATTTCTCCTTCTTCTTACTCGTGAACGAGCTGTTTAATAGTAGTATTCTTTTGAACAAAGTAACATTTCACCGCTTGAACAAATGCATTTATGGAAGTTTGTCGAAACACGTCGCATCTCCAAACCCCCTTTTACCTAAGAAAGCCTGTTTACACCTGTTTCGACAATTTCCTCAGGTGCCTGGTGCCTTCTTTTGATTGATACGCGCTATATACAAACAGGGCTGCAAGGAAGATCTGAATAGCTGGTTTCATACGTCCATTGAAGGAGGCTGGAAATCCAGCCTCCTTCCAATCCATCTTCTATTTTTTCAAGCTGCTTAGATTATTAGTTTAAATCAACACTGGGCGACTGCTCACCATCTTTAAGAGCCGTATCAAAAAACTTAATTTTGAGCGTGTGCCTTTTCATTTTTTTCCGTTACATCGTTAATTGGTTTTTTAACAAATGGCATTAAAGCACGCAGTTCTCTTCCAACAACTTCAATTTGATGTTGATTTTCACGACGATTGATTGCGTTAAACTGCGGACGGCCTGTTTGGTTTTCGGAAATCCAGCCTTTCGCAAAGGTACCATTTTGGATATCAGAAAGAATATCCTTCATACGCTCTTTTGTTCCTTCATCAACAACACGAGGTCCAGATACGAAGTCGCCCCATTGTGCTGTATCGGAGATAGAATAACGCATGTTTTCTAATCCACCTTCATAAAGCAGGTCAACGATTAGTTTTAATTCATGCAGACACTCAAAGTATGCTACTTCCGGCTGATAGCCTGCTTCTGTCAATGTTTCAAATCCTGCTTTTACAAGTGCAGTAGCTCCACCGCACAGTACAGCCTGTTCTCCGAATAGATCTGTTTCTGTTTCTTCCTGGAAGCTGGTTTCCAATACGCCTGCTCTTGCTGCGCCGATACCATAAGAGTAAGCAAGTGCTACTTCTTTTGCATTTCCAGTGTAATCTTGTTCCACACCGTATAATCCTGGTACGCCAGCTCCTTCTTCATACGTGCGTCGTACTAAATGTCCAGGTCCTTTTGGTGCTGCTAAGAACACATCTACATTTGAAGGAGGCACGATTTGTGTAAAGTGGATATTAAACCCATGAGCAAATGCTAATGCATTTCCTTCCTGCAAGTTATCCTTGATGCTTTCTTCATATACTTTTGGCTGCATTTCATCTGGAAGTAATACCATTACTAAATCAGCCTGAGCTGTTGCTTCTGCTACTGAAAATACTTCAAAACCGTCTGCTTCTGCTTTTTGCTGTGACTTTCCTGGACGCAAGCCGACGATAACATCAAATCCCGAATCTCTTAAGTTCATTGCATGTGCATGACCTTGTGAACCATATCCAATAATTGCGATTTTTTTATCTCTTAGTACCTCTTGATTGATATCCTTGTTGTATAATACTTTTGCCATAATGTAATCTCCCTCTCATCTTTGTCTATTATTATAATTATTTATTATCCATGGGCTGACATATTGTTCAGCTCACTAAAACCTTGTTCAGGTTGATAACCTCTTGGAAATGCTGTTAATCCTGTTTTTGTTAAATCTTTGATGCCATATGGCCGCAGCAATCCAATCAATGCATCGACTTTTTCCGGCTTGCCGGTAACCTGTATCATCAGGCTGTCTTTGCTGATATCAATTACATCTGCACGGAATGCCGTAATCAGTGTCATAATTTCAGGTCTCGTCTGATTGTTCGCGACCACTTTTACTAAAGCGAGTTCTCTAGTCACAATGGCTTTATCTGTGACATCTAAAACCTTAATGACATCGATTTGTTTATTCAGCTGCTTCGTTAATTGCTCCAGCTTCTGCTTATCCGAAATTTCGACAACAAATGTCATTTTGGAAATACCTTTTACATCCGAAGCGCCGACAGAAATACTTTCAATATTGAACTGGCGTCTGTGGAGCATGCCAGTGATTCGATTTAATACCCCGCCGCGATCTTGAACGGTGGCAATGATTATCCGTTTCATTTTATTTTGTCACCCCAATCATTTCGTGCATTCCTTTGCCTGGTGCAATCATCGGGTATACACATGTCTGTCTTTCAATCCGGCAGTCAATAACAACCGGGCCATCATGCGAGAAAGCTTCCTCCAGCGCATCTGGAACATTCTTTTCATCCTCTACACGCATTCCTTTGATTCCATAACTCTCTGCCAGTTTCACAAAATCAGGGTTTTCTGAAAATAAGGAATGAGAGTAACGTTCTTCATAAAATGTTTCCTGCCACTGTCTTACCATTCCAAGTGCTTCATTATTCAGAATAACCACTTTTACTGGCAAATTCTGTGTTTTCAAGATAGACAGCTCCTGCAATGTCATTTGAAAACCGCCATCTCCTACGATAGAGATAACCATCTTATCCGGCTTGGCGATTTGTGCGCCGATTGCTGCAGGAAAACCAAAGCCCATCGTGCCAAGCCCTCCAGAAGTCACCCAATTATCCGGGTTCTTGAAGGTGTAGAACTGAGCTGCCCACATTTGATGCTGTCCTACATCGGTTGTCACAACCGCTTCTCCATTCGACTTTTCATATACCTGCTCGATTAGCCATTGCGGGCTGATTGGGTTATCCTCGCGGTTGTACCATAACGGATATTCTTTTTGATTCTTCTTGATTTTATCTAACCAGGCTGTATAATCTCCGCGGTTTACTTCCTGCAGCAGAAGTACGTTCAACGCCTGTTTCGCATCTGCTACGATTGGGATTGCTGTTTCAACGTTTTTCCCTATTTCAGCTGGGTCAATATCGATATGAGCTACTTTTGCATTAGGAGCAAAATGCTGCAGATTTCCAGTCAATCGATCATCAAACCGTGCTCCGATATTGATAAGCAAGTCACTTTCATAAATGGCTCTATTTGCTGCATACGTTCCATGCATTCCGCCCATGCCAAGCGACAGGTTATCTCCGCCGGGATAGCTTCCCAGTCCCAGCAGTGTCGTGACAACCGGAATCTCCCAATTGTTGACAAATTGCTTTAACTCTTCTGTTGCTCCTGCAATTAAAATTCCTGCTCCAGCGAGTATGACCGGCTTTTCTGCTTTGCTTAGTTCATCCGTTACTTTTGAGATTTGCATCGGGTTCGGATAAACTGTCGGCTGATAGCCCGGCAAATAAAAATCATCCTCGTAATCATTGATTGTTACAGTTTCGGAAATACTTTTAGGAATGTCAATAACTACCGGACCTGGTCTCCCTGTTGTTGCAACATGAAATGCCTCGTTCACGATTCTCGGCAAGTCCGCGATATCATTTACCTGGTAATTATACTTTGTAACTGGTGTCGTGATTCCCATGACATCTGCTTCCTGAAAAGCATCTGTCCCAATAACCTGCTTCGCAACCTGCCCCGTGAATACAACTAATGGAATCGAATCCATCATGGCATCCGTAATTCCTGTAATTAAATTCGTTGCCCCCGGGCCTGAGGTTGCAATAACAACACCTGGTTTCCCTGACACTCTTGCATAACCTTCCGCCGCATGTATGGAGCCTTGCTCATGTCGCGAAAGTACATGCTTGAAGGTTGTATCGTTACGGTGCAGCGCATCATAAATTGGTAAAACAGCACCTCCCGGGTAACCAAACACTACTTCAACACCTGCTTTTTCCAATGCCTGCACTAACAAATCAGACCCTGTGACCAAATTACTCTTCACTTCTACCCCTTGATTTGCATTAACTTTCACAACAATGCCCCTCCTTTTTCTTTTAGAAAACGTGCCATTCACCACGCTTTCGGATGAATGATTGTGTTACACAAATGGAATACGCTGATATTTTCCTATTTGCTAAAAAAACTGAAATTTTCAATTAAACTAACTATTTGTCATGCGATTGGTTTCGGGTTTTTACGAAAATAATTAAAAAAGACCCTTTTCCCCCCATGTACATGCTTTCCTATCATGTATGGGGCGAAAAGGATCTGCTTTTCACGGTACCACCCAGTTTTACAAAGTTCTTTCAAACTTTGCCTCAATAGCTGCTAGAGCTATGTTTGATAACAGGTACATAGATTACCATGCACCTGGTCACATATAATTGGAATATTCCTTTCCATGTGACACTCAGGGACGATGTCGGAATAAGTAGCTATTCTGGGCTTCCAGCACCCCCAGATCTCTGTAAAAGCTATGGTCTTTTCCTTTTTTCCCGTCAACGTATTTAATATATTGGTGAAGTAATAACTTCTTGATATTTTAAAAATGTTTCGTTAAGAAATATCTTATATTGCGAATAATCATATCTTGTTTCCGTATGATAGTCAATAGTATTTTGTAATTTTTTTAATAATTCTATTTAGTCTGATTTTATGTATGCGTTTACATTGCTGATATATATTGTCATCGTATTTTTTGTTAAAATTAGATTACAGCTTATTTTTCTTAGGTTAGATACTTTGGCAAAGTGCTTATACTGCTGCTTCAACCCGGCCATCCTAACAAATTAATTTAAATCCCCCTCCATTTAAACATGAAGAACTTCCATCAGATGATAATCGAATCACCTGATGGAGGTTCTATAAATTTAATTATGTTAATCACGATTCAAATAGTCAGTGACAGCACCTTTAGAAGAACATTTTACATTATGTGCGTATTTGCCTAAGATACCTTTTTTATATAATTCCGGCGCTTCCCATGCTTTACGACGCTTGTCCAATTCTTCATCAGACAGATCCACAAAGATTTCCTTCGTGGATGAATCGATAGTGACACTGTCGCCTTCTTCAAGGAGTGCGATTGGTCCGCCAGATTGTGCTTCCGGAGAGATATGTCCTACTACTAAACCATGTGTGCCCCCAGAAAAACGTCCATCTGTCAGCAATGCTACGGTTTCTCCCATTCCTTTCCCGACTAGAATACTGGAAATTGAAAGCATTTCCGGCATCCCTGGTGCGCCTTTTGGACCTACATAACGGATAATAAGTACATCGCCGTCTTTAATTTCATTATTCATCACGGCTTTTGTTGCTTCTGCTTCGGTATTAAATACGCGTGCAGGACCGGTATGTCTGGTTACTTTCACTCCGGATACTTTTGCTACCGCGCCTGTTGGAGAAAGGTTCCCTTTTAGAACAATCAAAGGTCCATCTTCTCTTTTTGGTTCATTTAATGGCATAATTACTTTTTGACCTTCTTTTAATGATGGTGCATCCTCTAAATTCTCTTTAATAGTTTTCCCAGTAACCGTCATACAGTCTCCATGCAGATAGTCATTTTCATAAAGCATTTTCATTACTGCCTGGACACCGCCAACATTGTGAAGATCCTGGAATACAAATTGCCCGCTTGGCTTTAAATCAGCAAGATGCGGCACTTTTTCCTGAAGACGGTTAAAGTCGTCTATGGTTAAGTCCACTTCTGCTGCATGAGCAACTGCCAGCAAGTGAAGAATAGCATTCGTAGAGCCGCCTAGTGCCATCACAACAGTAATCGCATTTTCAAAAGCCTCTTTAGTCATTATATCTTTTGGATAGATTCCTTTTTCCAACAATGTTCTGATGGCTTCCCCTGCTGCTTCCACATCGGCAAGTTTTTCCTGTGATTCTGCCGGATTGGAAGAGCTTCCCGGTAAGCTTAATCCCATGGCTTCTGCTGCGGAAGCCATTGTATTTGCGGTATACATCCCGCCGCATGCCCCTGCGCCCGGACAGGCATGACATTCAATCCGATTCATCTGTTTATCATCGATTTTCCCTGCATTATGCTGCCCGACACCTTCAAATACAGAAACAATATCAATGTCTTTTCCATCAAGATTTCCAGGTGCAATGGTTCCGCCATATACAAAAATTGCCGGAACCTCTGCATTGGCAATTGCCATCATACATCCAGGGATATTCTTATCACAAGCGCCTATCGCAACAAGACCGTCTAAATTTTCTGCACCGACAACTGTTTCGATGGAGTCAGCAATCAAATCTCTGCTAGGAAGAGAATAGCGCATTCCCTGTGTTCCCATAGAAATACCGTCAGATACGGTGATTGTGTTAAAAATTAACGGCACACCGTCAACTTTTCTAACTCCTTTTTTAGCAACTAAAGCTAAATCATTCAAATGGATATTACACGGCGTTACCTCTGCCCATGTACTGGCAACTCCGACCATCGGTTTTTTAAAATCCTCATCGGTCACCCCGACTGCACGTAGCATCGCCCTATTAGGAGCTCGCATGGTGCCGTCAAAAGCTTTACTTTTTATCCTTAAATCTTTCTCCATTTTTACACCTTCCTTTTTCGACTATTATAGGTATAATATTCGCATAGTTCAATTTATTTAGTGTTTTTTCTTTTTTATAAACATCCTGGAAAGCGATTTCTATGCCGGAATGAACGGGTTTTAAATTTTTTAATGTCTCTCCTTAACGACAATTCTCTTCTCTGCTGCGCCCATATAATATGTAACTTTATGTTGACAATACGGTTGAGGTTGCTATATTGGTAAGAAATACTTTTTCATATGAATCTGCATTTTTAAATACTTTTATGTTAAAATATCCGTATGTTATTAATTGGATATCGATAAACATCCGTTTTTAACCTCACAAAAGTATCTTAACCTTATAAAAAATGTTACATTGTTTGCCAATAAAACATTTTAAAGACATTGTATTTTTTTATAAAACTGGATTCTTGAAAAGTTGCTATAATATCCAATAATACCAGTTTGGTACTTATTGATATTCCATTTATTAAATTCATTTTAAAGGAGCTTACCATTCATGCTAAAAGATCAGCACATTCTAAGAATACCTGGGCCGAGTCCTATCCCTCCAAGTGTAGGGCGCGCAATGAACCAGACTATGATCGGTCACCGCGGGAAAGAAACGAAAGAATTATTAGAACGGATTCTTCCAAAGCTAAAATCTGTATTTGGAACGAAGCAGGATGTGATTCCTGTTGCCGGGAGCGGGACAGCAGGTTTAGAAATGGCTGTCAGCAACGCTGCACACCCGGGAGATGATGTTCTTGTTATCGTCAGCGGAGCATTTGGTGATCGTTTTGCAAAAATATGCGATGCTTTTCAATTAAAGCTGCACCGAATTGATGTGGAATGGGGAGATACAATTGATCCTCAAGCCGTTCAAGAATATTTACAAGCACATCCGGAAATCAAGGTAGTCTTTGCTACATATTGTGAAACCTCTACCGGTATTTTAAATCCAATTGAGCAGCTTGCCAAAACCATACATGAATCTTCTGATGCTCTTTTCGTTGTGGATGGTGTGTCCTGCCTGGGCGGCGTGGAAGCTAACATGGACGAATGGGGTGTGGACATTTATGTAACAGGTTCACAGAAAGCATTTATGCTGCCGGCCGGTTTAATGTTCATTGCAGCAAGCGAGCGTGCCTGGAAGGTTATTGAAGACAATCCGCAGCCGCGCTTCTATTTAGATATGCGCGTTTACCGGAAAAACTTAGAAAAAGTATCTACACCGTATACACCTGCGCTTTCCCTTTTATTTGGACTCGATCAAGTTCTGAATCTGCTGGAAGAGGAAGGCCTGGAAAATGTGTACCACCGGCATATCGTTATGCGTGATATGACAAGAGCTGCTTTTAAAGCACTGGATATTCCTTTACTGGCAGCAGATGAAGATGCTTCTCCAACCGTAACAGCGGTCCGGCCCGCTGACTTTGATTCAGAGACGCTCCGTTCTGCAGTCAAGGAACATTTCAATTTAACCATGGCCGGCGGACAGCAGCACCTGAAAGGATCGATTTTCCGTGTCGGGCACATGGGCTATTGCTCTCCTGCTGACGTGCTGCAAACAATCAGCTTAATCGAAATCGGTCTTGTGAAAATCGGAAAAGATATCCAGCTTGGCAAAGGGGTTCAGGCTGCCCAAGAAATTTATTTGCAACAGGAGGAAAAGTAACTCATGACATATCGTGTATTAGTCAGTGATCCATTAAGTGACGAAGGAATTAAACCATTAAGAGAAATAGAAAATATAGAGATTGTTAAAAATCCAGGCTGGGATGAAGCAGCGCTCTTAGAAAATATCGACCAATTCGATGCTTTACTCGTTCGCAGCCAGACACAGGTTACACGTCCTTTACTGGAAAAAGCATCCCGCTTGAAAATTGTCGGACGTGCCGGAGTCGGCGTAGATAATATTGATTTGGAAGCAGCAACAGAAAATGGAATTATTGTCGTAAATGCACCGAACGGAAATACCAATTCTGCTGCTGAGCATACTGTGGCTATGATTATGTCCCTGTCCAGAAATATCCCGCAGGCTTTCTATGCTTTAAAACAAAAGCAATGGGACCGCAAACGTTTTGTCGGTGTGGAATTAAAACAAAAAACACTGGGCGTTGTAGGACTGGGAAGAATTGGTGCCGAAGTAGCGAAACGCGCCAAAGGACAGCGCATGAATGTAGTTGCTTATGACCCATTCTTAACCGATGAAA
Source organism: Oceanobacillus oncorhynchi (assembly GCF_000821065.1). Lineage (GTDB taxonomy): Bacteria > Bacillota > Bacilli > Bacillales > Amphibacillaceae > Oceanobacillus > Oceanobacillus oncorhynchi. The sequence continues at coordinate 987,773 of NZ_CDGG01000001.1, read as the reverse complement.
AAGCAGAGCGGATGGGAATAACAAATGCTACGTTAGAGGAAGTGCTTCGAGCGGGTGATTTCATTACAGTGCATACACCGCTGTTAAAAGAAACAAAACATCTAATTAACGCAGAAGCCTTTGAATTGATGAAGGATGGCGTACAAATTGTTAACTGCGCCCGCGGCGGAATTATTGATGAGGATGCTTTGTATGACGCGATTGTTTCTGGAAAAGTAGCGGGTGCGGCATTGGATGTATTTGAGCAGGAGCCTTTTACAGAACATAAATTACTCACCCTGCCAGAGGTTGTGGCAACACCGCATTTAGGCGCCAGCACAATCGAAGCGCAAGAGATTGTAGCCATCGATGTCAGCCATGATGTTATCCGCTTCTTAGAAGGTAAAGCAGTCCGCCACCCAGTGAACATGCCTTCTATCCCTAGTGAAGCAATGCATCAAATCGAGCCTTATTTCTATTTAGCGGAAAAACTGGGTACATTTATTATCGATTTAGCAAATGAAGTCATAAATGACATTCGTATTACGTACTCCGGCGAATTAAGTGACATCGAAACAGGTCCGGTCACTCGCAATGCAGTGAAAGGTATCCTGAAACGATTCCTCGGCAGCCGTGTAAATGATGTCAACGCATTATACTTGGCGGATCGTAAAGGAATTACTGTCAGCGAAAGCAAAACATCGGCACAAAAAGGATTTACAAATCTGATTACGATAGAAGTAACTGGACCTTCCGGAAGCAGAAAAGTTGCCGGAACACTATTAAACGGTCTCGGAGCACGCCTTGTCCGTGTTGATGGCTATCAGGTGGATGCGACTCCAGAAGGACATATGGTTGTTATCCAGCATATTGACCAGCCTGGTGTTATCGGACGCATGGGAAGTGCATTTGCAGAGCATAATATCAACATTGCTACCATGCAGGTGGATCGTTCAGATGTAGGTGGAAATGCCATTATGCTGCTGACCATTGATCGTCATTTAGAAGATAAAGCTCTTTCCGAAATTGCATTATTAGACGAAATTAAATCTGTTACTGCGATTGATTTGTAAAATATATTAAAAAAACCGTTTGAACCACGGCGTGCAACTGTGTTCAAACGGTTTTTTCATGGATAAAATTCCTTTATAAATTAAGGGTCCAGACACCCCCCCAATTAAGGTTGCAGGATATTTTTTAACTCCGTAAGTGATTTGATTTCATAGGCTGGTTCGATGTCCGTCCTATTTTCTGTATCAAATCGATTCAACCAGACAGAATCAATACCTGTCCGATTAGCTCCAATAATATCTGTATTCAAATTATCACCGACCATGACTGCCTCTTCCGGATCAATAGCGAGATGCTGTAAAACATGATGAAATATCTCCGGATCTGGTTTTCCTGTTCCGATATCTCCAGAGATAAAAATTTTCTCGAAATAAGGAGGTAATTCAGGTGAAATCTCTAATTTAAGGTTTTGGAGACTTGGCGAACCATTTGTAACCAAAGCAAGGCGATAATCCTTTCCCAGCTCTGTAAGAACAGACAAAGCATCCTCAAATAAACGCGGGCTCTCTATCCGATATGATCTAAAAGCCTCTGCCAATTTTTTAGCAAGTTCCGGCAGATCCGCCCCAGTATCTTTTAACCCCTCCAGCCAGGCTTTCTCCTGGTATACAGGAGCGATTTCCCGCAGCTTGCGGAACTCCTCCCCCGGGTCTTCAAACGTTGCCCACAGACCTTCAAATGGATTGATGCCAATTTTTTGTGTATAGGCATAGGTCGGGTAAGAAGCATATAATTCTCTTGCCCTCGTACGAACATTTTTTTCCAATTCAACCGGATTAGTACCTGCTTCCTTTTCCGCCAGCCGACATGTTAAATCAAAAGCATCCTGTACACTTTTTTTGTCCCATAAGATTGTATCGTCCAAATCAAATAATACCATTTTTTTCATTATTCATTTCCTCACTTTTCCATTTTAATCGTACCCGTAATCATAATTTAATAAATTAATTTAAAATTTAGTCTTGCTAAAATCTTTGATATGTCTTATGATATATAGAAATTTAATCAATGGCAAGGAGACTTTTGATATGGAAGAACAAACTATTCGCGTGCAGCGTTGTGAGACAAAAAAAGAAAAGCCACAGGATGATCAATTAAGTTTTGGGAAGATTTTCACGGACCATATGTTTGTGATGGATTATTCAGAACCGTTAGGGTGGCATAATGCGAGCATTGTACCATATCAACCACTACAAATTGAACCTTCTGCAATGGTATTCCACTATGCACAGTCTGTTTTTGAAGGTTTAAAAGCCTATCGTACGGATAACGGAAGCATTGAATTATTTCGTCCAGAGAAAAACATGGAACGTTTAAACAGATCAAATGATCGTTTATGTATCCCTCCGATTGACGAAGAATTTGCTTTAAAAGCCATTAAACAACTGGTTTCAATTGATCGTGATTGGGTCCCTCATACAGAAGGTACATCGCTATATATTCGCCCGTTTATTATTTCAACAGAAACTTACATCGGCGTGTCTGCATCTACACGCTATAAATTTATTGTCATTTTATCACCGGTAGGCGCTTATTATAAAGAAGGCATCAACCCGGTAAAAATTGCAGTAGAAGATGAATATGTACGTACCGTAAAAGGCGGTACCGGCGAAGCGAAAACAGGAGGAAACTATGCTGCAAGCTTAAAAGCACAGGAGCTGGTTGCTCAAACTGGTTATACGCAGGTTCTCTGGCTGGACGGTGTAGAAAAGAAATATATTGAAGAAGTTGGAAGCATGAATGTTTTCTTCAAAATCAACGGTGAAGTAATCACACCTAAACTGAACGGCAGCATCCTTTCCGGAATTACACGTTCCAGCGTCATCGAGCTGTTACAGCACTGGGATATCCCGGTGGTTGAAAAACGCATTTCTATCGAAGAATTGTATGAAGCTTACCAAAGAGGAGAATTAGAAGAAGCATTCGGTTCTGGTACAGCTGCAGTTATCTCTCCGATCGGCGAATTAAAATGGGGAGATAAACAACTGATTATCAACGATGGAAAAACAGGAGATATCTCGAAAAAAGTCTACGATACGATTACAGGTATTCAATATGGCCATATGGAAGATCCATTTAACTGGATGCAAAATATTGAAACCGAAAGTCCTGTAAAGCATTAATATTGAAAAACCAGACTGGAAAAATCCAGCCTGGTTTTTTTAGTTTCATAATATAAAACGAAACTTCATTCAGTGGGCGTTATTGCTTTTCTCCCGCTGAATTAGCCTAAGTGATTCAGGGAGTTAGCGTCCGTTATCTCCCGCCTAAATAAATTTATTTTCGTTCTTTATTTTGAGGCGGGAGTTGTACGGACGATTCTCCGTGATAATCAATAATTATCTGATGCTGTATACATTTTTAGAGCTTTCTTTACAGTAATTTATTACCTGCAGATTGCCATAATTGATACCATTCTTCTCTCGTAAGCGTAATATCCGCTGCTTTTACCATTTCCGACAAACGTTTTGGAGTCATTGTTCCAATAATTGTTTGTATATTCGCAGGGTGACGCAATATCCATGCTATTGCTATCGTCTCACGGGCCACACCATATTTTTCTCCAAGCCTGTCCAGTTCTTTATTTAATTCCGGATAAGCATCCCGATCCATAATAAACCCGCCGAAGAAACCGTAACGGAGCGGGGACCAGGCCTGAATTGTCATATTATTTATCTGGCTATAATCAATCACTCCGCCATCTAAATCCTTTGCCTGATCAAAGGCCGTATTTGCATATAATCCCTGATCAATCATACCGGAATTTGTAACACTTAACTGTAACTGATTAGCCACGAGATCCTGCTCCACATATTTTTTTAATAACTCGATTTGACGCGGCCGGAAGTTACTTACCCCAAAATGCCGGACTTTCCCGCTTTTTTCTAACTCTGAAAATGCTTCTGCCACTTCTTCCGGCTCCATCAGCGCGTCCGGACGGTGAATCAGAAATACATCTAAGTAATCTGTCTTCAAACGCTTTAAGCTTTCTTCAACAGATGAAATCAAATATTCCTTGGAAGAATCATAAAATCCGTTACGGATGCCTGCTTTCGACTGAATTATCATTTTTTCGCGAATAGCGGGGCTCATATTAATCGCATCCGCAAATACCGACTCAGACTTTCCTTTTCCGTAGATATCTGCATGGTCAAAAAAATCGATTCCATGATCCAATGCATTATGAATCACTTTATTCGCTTGCTCTTTCGTACTTTGCTGCATCACCATACATCCCAAAGAAATGACTGGAACAGATAATTCGCTGTTTCCCAATTGTATACGCTTCATAATAATTCCCTCCCTGCTTTCTATTTTATCACAAGCTTCGACATTCCCGATAATAATCCGAGCTTGTTTTACTTTTTTCTTTATGGGAAATCAAGAACGTCAATGAACCTTTAAAACATCGGTGTTCTTGCCAAAGAGAGGTCCGCTACGACGGGTTTCGATGGGACGAGTAATCGCAAAAGCTCTTCGATGGGGCGAGTAATCGCAGTCCCAGTCCCAGTCCCAGTGTGAAGACCCCGCAGAAAAAAAGCGAACTTCTTTTTTCTACCCGCAGGGCATAAGTGCGACTTTGCTTCTGTCTGCGCCTGACGGCTTGCCAATCAGCAAGTCTTCTTTTCACCCGCAGGGCATAAGTGCGACTTTGCTTCTGTCTGCGCCTGACGGCTTGCCAATCAGCAAGTCTTCTTTAAAGGAGATGAGCTCGGGGCCCATGGAAAGCGTAGTGTTTTTCCACAACGGTCGCATTAACCTGACAACGTTGAAGATTACTCCCTCAATGAAACCCATTGGAGCGAATATATTCAGCATTTTTTTATATACTTTCCTATTCTACAAGAAAAACCTGTGGTGAGAAGGAGTTTCTCACCACAGGTTTTTCTATTCAGAACATTAGAGCGGGTAATTTTTCAAGCTGAAAGTCAGGTTATTTTTTCCGATTCGCAATGCTGCCCTCAGCCATTTGAATCATTCGTTTAACCATCTCACCGCCGACCGCACCGTTTTCACGAGCAGTCGTGTCAGCTCCTAAATTCACATGCATTTCATCAGCGATTTCCTCTTTCATCTGATTCACTGCACGTTCTGCTTGCGGTACTAACAACGCATTTCTTCGTTTGTCAGCCACCAGAGACCCTCCTCTTTTATTCAAAAGCAAGTATCATACTTGCTTGCTCCTATCTTGTGCAGAACGTTATAAACTATACAAGAAGTTTTAGCATAAGTGCTGGAAATTGTACATATGTATATCAAGGTGATTAAAAAAAGCTGAAAGCATTTTTAAGGAGGAACTACTTGATGTTAAAAGCAGATTACAGTATGGATATGAACCTGCCTCAATCAGACGTATGGCGTTATTTAGAAGATTGGTCTAATTGGGCGAAGCAGGTGCCCGGTTATCAAACACATAAGAACATATCCCCGACAGACTCGATTTGGGAGCTTCACGGAAAAGCAGGCTCCATTACTAAGGATGTAAAGCTCTATGTCAAAATCATAGAAATAACATCTCCGTCTACCGTTCAATTTCGGGTTCGTGATTCAGAAGACCGTTGTTTAGGAAGCGGCTGTTTTGAGCTTTCCCAGCTTTCTTCCCGTTCCTCCACACTGACCTGTCTATTAGAGCTTGAATTAAAAGGTTTAACAGGAAAAATAAGCGCACCATTGATTGGCTCCCTCCTTCCCGGCTTGTTGGAAAAGTTTGTCCAGCGAATTGCAAAGCCTCTGACAGAAGCGGATTCTGTTGCTTTACCACTTTAAAGCTATGCTGTTTACTCTTATTCTCAACAGTGATACATTTATATAGGTCTAATTATCATTGTCGGGAAAGGAACATAGCACATGGTTAACGCAAAACAATCGCATGCATGGAAGCAATATGCCTATATTATTATTGGAGCAACCATTGTCGGACTATCCTATAATATTTTCTTCCTGCCAGCACGATTAGCTGCTGGAGGTCTGTCCGGAATCAGCACGATATTATTTGAATTATATACGATTTATCCAGCACTCAGCCAATTTATCATTAATATCCCTATTTTTATTATTGGATGGATTACTTTAGGGAAGGATTTCAGCCTAAAAACATTGATTGGAACGTTTTGGGTTCCATTTGTCATTTTTTTATCAGGAGATATTCCGATTACAGTGACCAATCCATTTCTGAGCGCACTTTACGGCGGACTTATTCTTGGTGCGGGATTAGGGATTGTATATAAAGGAAATGGTTCTACCGGGGGTACAGCAGCTATTGCCCAAATTGTGAAGAAATTCACTGGTATTTCCAGCGGCTACTCGCAATTTATCGTAGATGGACTCGTTGTGATTACTTCGATTTTTGTATTCAGCTTCGAACTGACACTGTTTGCATTAATGGCAATTTATATCAGCGGTAAAGCAATAGATATTGTCCAATTACGAACATCCGCAACGAAGCTGGTAATGATTATCACGGATGAGGAAGAAAAAGTACAGCAGCTTATTCAGAACGGTATTGACCGGGGTCTTACGAAAATCCGTTCTGTCGGCGGTTATACGAAATTGGATAAAACCATGATACTGGTGGTGGCACAGCAGGCGGAAGCAGTTAAGCTGAAGAAATTATTACAGGAAGAAACACCTGACGCTTTCACTATTTTTATCAGTGCATCCGAAATTCTCGGGAGAGGCTTCTCACTCGATAAATACGATGGACAAAAATTTTAAAACAGGAATGGAAAGAGCCAGAATATCCGGATATTCTGGCTCTTTTGCTATCTATATGGTTTTTTCTATGCCGGCAGCATATTCATTATATTTTGATAAGCAAAACCTCTGACCTGCTCCTCTGAATAATGTTTTTGCAGTTCATTCAGCAAATACGTATAGCCCGAGGCGTCCGGAATATGATCAATATAACAGCTGATGCCGTCAAAGTCTGATCCAAAACCAATATTCTTCTCTCCGCCAAGAGTACAGACATGATCAATATGCTCCAAAAGGTCAGCAACCGTTGCTGTTTCTGCCCTTTTTTTCAAGAAGACCGGATAGAGCGCAAAATGAATAGGCGCTTTTTTTTCAATCAATGCTTTCAACTGGTCATCGTATAGGTTTCTTGGATGCTCACAAATTGCCCGGGCGTTTGAATGCGAAGCAATTGGATAATCAGCCAGCTCCATCACATCCCAAAATGCTCGAACAGAAAGATGAGATACATCTGTCAAAACATTATTCGCATTATTTAACTGGACTACTTCCTTGCCTAATCTGGTAAGTCCGGCTCCCCGGGGTTCTTCAGCGCCATCAGCACATAGATTTGCCGGATTCCATGTCAATCCAACAGATTTAACTCCCATTTGGTAAAGCGTCTTTAGTTTTTCAAGATCATTGCCAATTGCTTCGGCTCCTTCTAACGTCAATACGGCACCAATCTCATCGGAAGCAAGCGAATGAATATCCTTCCAGTTTTGAATAAACCGTACCTTCTCATTCTTTCCCACAATTTCTTCATGAAAAATGGCTGCCTGCTCTTGCGCATACTTCCACTGATCTGTTGTCGCCACATTTTCCGGATCAACAAAAATCGCAAAGAACTGGACCGCAACATTTCCCGCTTCTAACAGCTTCAGATTCGTTTCTATCTCCGGCGCATCTCGAAAATCAAGCTTTCTTTGCTCCAAGCGTGCTGTCTGTAATTTAAGCAGTGCGTCACAATGCGTATCAATTACCTTCATGCTGTCTCCCTCACTTAAAAGAATTATTATATTCTTTCTGTCTTAACTCCACACGCCGAATTTTACCAGAGGATGTTTTCGGCAATTCAGAAACAAATTCAATTTTTCGCGGATACTTATATGGTGCGATTTCATGCTTTACATAGCTCTGCAGGGCTGCAACTACTTCGCTATTTCCAATAATATTATCTTGTAAAATAACAAATGCCTTTACAACATTGCCTCTTACCGGGTCTGGGCTGGCAACGACAGCACATTCTTTCACATCCGGATGTTTTACGAGCGTATCCTCCACTTCAAAAGGTCCAATCGTATAGCCGGAGCTGATAATAATATCATCGCTTCTTCCTTCAAACCAGAAATAACCGTCCTCATCCATGCTTGCCTGGTCTCCGGTAACATAATAATCTCCGCGCTGTGTTCTTTTCGTTTTTTCCTCGTCTTTATAATACCCTTTAAACAAAGCAGCTGTATCAAGCGGAATGGCAATATCTCCAACCTCACCAGTTTTCACCAGCTTCCCGTCTTCATCAATAATAACGACATCATTTCCCGGAGTTGGTTTCCCCATTGAACCCGGGCGTACTTCCATCCCTTTTAAGAATCCGAGCAGCAAGGTACTTTCTGTCTGCCCGTAACCATCTCTGACTGTCACATCAAAATGATGTCTGAACTTATCAATCACTTCACGGTTTAAAGGTTCTCCGGCAGAAACTGTGCTATGCAGTGCATTCAAATTGTAATCATCTAAATTAGAAAGCTTCGCCATTAAACGGTACTCTGTCGGCGTACAGCAAAGCACATTAACCTGATGCTTTTCCAGCAGCTCCAAATATTTTGCTGCATCGAATCTTCCTGAATAGACAAACGCTGTTGCTCCCATCCCCATAATGGATAAAAATGGACTCCATACCCATTTCTGCCATCCGGGTGCAGCAGTTGCCCAAACTGTATCGCCATCTTGAATACTGAGCCAATAACGAGGAGCAGAGGACATATGTGCAAATCCCCAGCCATGAGAATGAATAACTGCCTTTGGATTTCCTGTTGTTCCGGATGTATAAGATAAAATGGCAATATCGTCTCTTGATGTTTCTACCGTTTCTAACTGATCAGAAGCTGCTGCTTTTTCTTTATCAATTGATACCCAGTTTTCTATCTCTTTTCCCACACTGAATTTAGCAAGCTGCTCATACTCTACAACTCTTTTAAACTCTTCCACACATGCTTCTGTCGCAACAACTGCATCAATTTCGCCATGTGAGATACGAAATTGCAAATCCTTGGTCCGCAGCATCTCAGAGCTTGGTATAATAATCATTCCTGTTTTTAAGGCTGCAATATATAGTTCATACGCTTCAATACAGCGCGGCAGCATAATCATTATTTTATCTCCGCGTTTTAAACCGTGATTTAACAGGATATTCCCTGCCTTATTTGCATTCTTTATCAGATTCGTATACGTGATTTCTTTTATATCTCCATTTTCTTCTTCTAAAATAACCGCTTTTCTTCCTTCATCTGCAGCATATTTTTCAAATTCAGAAGTAATATTATATAATGCAGGTGCAATCAAATCTGATTTTTTCATCTTATTCCTCCTCAAATTAGTACCTCGTACTATACGTTAGTCATTATATCAAGAAATAAGAACAAGTTCAAAAGGATTTAAATTTTCTGATAGGATTAAAGGTATAAAATTCTTCCTTCTCTCTTTTAGACAGCTAAAATTATATCCCTCTGTAAATAATGGTGTATGATAATAATTAAAAGGGAATAGTAACAGGAGGGAGTGTTGCTGATGTCAGCATTTAATGAGAAAGATTTCGATAAAGCTTATAATGAGGAAACGAAAAAAATAAATAAACAGCTCGATAAAGATATTATTTTCGCCATGATTGGGGACATCAATACGGGAAAATCATCTACCATTAACCAGCTTATTGGTGATGATGTCGCCAAAGTCGGTGCACGTCCTGGAGAAACGATTGGTATTGATAAATATGTATACCGGGACAAAATTATTTTCGCAGATACGCCCGGGCTTGATGATATCAACCACACTAATTCGGAAGAAACCTTTCGCTTTTACCGCGAAGCAGATGTCATTTTATTTTTCCTAAACGCAGCTGGAACAGTTTTTTCAGAAGGGGAAAGAAAGTCATTTGAAACCATCAGAAAAGAAAATAAGCAGATTGTTTTTATTTTAAATAAAATTGATGCAGCAGATGATATCCCGGCTCTCGTTCAATATGTGAAGGAGCATACGTCAAAACGTTATCCGGTTATCCCGATTTCCTCCCGGACCGGAGAGAATATTGATAAATTACGGAATGAGATATTAGAAATCCTGAAAAAAAAAGAAAAGGAAATTCAATTCGCAAGACTTATTAAAGAAAAGTCGCAGACGGCGAACAAATGGATTTTAGGCGCTTCGGCCTCAGCAACTGCTGTCGGAGCAACACCGCTTCCTGGATCAGATTTTATTCCATTGACAGGAATCCAAGTCGGGTTAATGATTAGACTGGCAACCTTATATGAAAAACCATTATCCAAAAAGAAAGCAAAGGAGCTGACAATTGCCACGATTACTGGTAATATCGGCAAAACTATCTTTCGTCAGGTCTCCAAATTTGTTCCTGGTGCAGGCTCTGTCATCGGCGGAAGTGTTGCAGGCGGGATGACACTTGCGATGGGGTATTCGGTGAAATATGCTTATGAAAATAATATTGAATTGAATGCAGAGACGTTGAAGTCTCTTTACAGTTATTTTTATAAAAGAGGGAAACAAGAGGAGAAGGAAGAAAAGGACTAAAAAATAGAATAAAGAAAAGGAAAAGAACGATTGCTTCTAACCTGCGAAGCAATCGTTCTTTTCCTCTATTATGGCGATATACTTACCCCTCAAACTCGCTCTTTAAAATAGAATATATCTTAATATCCTCTTGTTTCCCTTTTCTCCGCATCGACTTTCTCAATGTTCCTTCATAGATCATCCCTGTTTTTTCCATTAATTTATAGGAAGCTTCATTTTTCGGATGGCATCTTGCATGAATCCGTTCCAGCTTCACTTCTTCAAAACCAAAACGAACGATTTCCTGAACAGCTTCTGTTCCAATTCCCTTTCGCCAATATTTTCTAGAAAGCGCATAGGCGAGCTCGGCAGAATAATGCTTTTGATTCCAAGATAAGTCAATGGTGCCGATAACACGATTGTTTTCCTTCCAGACAATGACCCACGTTGCTCCCATATGACGTTTGTTACTAGCTAATATGAACTCTATAAAGCCTTCCGTATCCGCAAGCGTCTGATGCGCTCTCCAGGTCAGATATGTTGTTAGATTTAGGTCAGAAGCATAATCAAAAATATCCTGCAAATCTGTTTTTTCTACATTCCTTAAAATGAGCCGGTCCGTTTTCAATACTGGAAATGGACTAAACGGATTATTATTCACTTCCTCTCCTCCCTCTTCACGTAAAAAATTATTACAATTATATCCAAAAACAATCGTGTTTCCAAGTACTTTCTATATTACGAAATAGGAGACAAAACTAAAATGGATAACGAAAGAGACTCTTTCCTGTGTAGGTGCGAAAATAAAAGGCTGGTCAACTATCTGACCAGCCTCTTCTGCCATATTCAAATCCGCTGCTTATGCATCTCTTTCCCATCATACGTATACAGTGTTTCTTTTCCTTCAATAATTGTTTCTAAATGCACGGCTCTTCCCCATAATTGATAGACATATGGTAAAACATGCTCCAAATATTTAATATCCAGCTCAATACCTTCAAAACCATGCCGCAGATAGAGCTCTCCATTACGAAGATAGTCGCCATTTTCTACAGTAATATATGGAAAACCGCCGTTTACACGCTGAGAAACAAGCTGATCGCGTACTTCTACATAATCCTTTTCTGTAATCCGATAATCTCTTCCTTTTTTCTCAAAAAGATACATATCCTCTTTTGCGACCAATTCCTTCGTTAAATAGTTGCGGATAAAGGAAATATCAGACTCCATTTCCCTTACTTCAAAAATTTTATCTCTTCCTTTATTCGGTTCACATCCATTTCTTATCATTTCTTCCGTTGGATTATTATAACGCTCTTCAATATCCTCAAAGATTTTTATTCCTAAATAATATGGATTAATGGATGTCCGGGACGGCTGCACCACGCCGGCATTCAATTTTGCATATTCTAACGTTTCCGAGGAGGTTAAATCTAATTCCCGCATTATGCGCTGATGCCAATAGGATGCCCAGCCTTCATTCATTACCTTCGTTTCTAACTGCGGCCAGAAATAAAGCATTTCCTCGCGCATCATCGTTAATACGTCACGCTGCCAGTCTTCCAGTTCTCTGCTGTATTCTTCAATAAATAATAATAAGTCCTTTTCTGGAGAGGGGGGAATTTTCTTTTGTCTTTTTACCTTTTTCGTCTGCGAGCTTTTGCCACGCTGATCTAAACTCCACAGATCATCGTACTCACCGCGTTTTTTGTGAGTGTCCTCCTCTATCATATCATCCGCTGCTTTGGGTGGCAGTTTAAACCGGACAATTGAAGGATCAATATGCTCCTGAATCGATAAAATTGCATCTAAAAAGCTCTCCACCTCTTCTTTTCCATGCACCATTTCATAATGGGCGATACGCTCTGCTGTTGCTGTCATACTTTCCACCATATCCTTGCGCGTATTTGCAAAGCGGATATTATTCTTAAAGAAATCACAATGCGCCAGAACATGGGCAATAATCAGCTTATTTTGAATCAGGCTGTTCGTATTTAACAAAAAGGCATAACAAGGATCCGAATTGATTACCAGCTCATAAATTTGGCTCAGGCCTAAATCATATTGCAGCTTCATCTTATGAAATTGCTTACCAAAGCTCCAATGGGTAAAACGTGTCGGCATCCCATAAGCGCCAAATGTATAAATAATATCCGCCGGGCAAACCTCATAGCGCATCGGATAAAAATCCAGACCAAACCCTTTGGCTACCTCCGTAATTTCTTCGATAGCTTTTGTTAACTCCTTTGTTTCGCTCAAGTAGATTCCTCCCTTTATTCAGCTATTAGTCTATGTCCTCTGAATAAAATCTTGCCATTCCTATAAAACAGCTCAAAGATTAGTATATTTCTTTGAGCTGTTCGTTTTTTTTCTATATGCGTGCTGCTGTCTTTTGAAAAAAGCTTTTCATCGCATGATAGACATCCGCTTTTTCTTTTAATACATAGTGCTTAAACTTCGGATGGTCAATCGTTTTATAAGCATTCATCAACGTAGAATAGCGGTTATAGCCATTGACTTCTCCGTAACCAAACATATTCGATTTCTCCATCAGCTGATGGACTAACTCAATGCATGTCTTGTTATCCGAGCTAATATTCTCTCCGTCTGAAAAATGAAAAGGATAAATATTATAGCGGGACGGGGGATATTTTTCTTCAATGACCTCCAACGCTTTATAATACGCAGATGAACAAATCGTTCCGCCGCTCTCTCCTTTAGAGAAAAAAGCCTCTTCTGTCACCACTTTCGCCTCTGTATGGTGAGCAATAAATTCAAATTCAACACTTTCATATTTTGTTTTCAAAAAACGGTTCATCCAGAAAAAGAAGCTGCGGGCTATATACTTCTCAAATGCGCCCATCGAAGCACTTGTATCCATCATCGCCAGGACAACCGCTTTGGAATCGTGCCGGATGACTTCATTCCAGGTCTTAAAACGCAGATCATCGTTATAAATTGGCGTGATTTGTGCCTTTCCATCCCGCGCATTCCGCTTTAATGCGGTTAATATCGTTCGTTTCTTATCTACATTTCCCATTAACCCTTTTTTACGCACATCATTAAATTCGACTTTTTCCGTAATAATCTCTGATTTTTCTTTTTCCTGCAGATTAGGAAGCTCTAATTCTCGGAATAATGCGTCTTCTATCTCTGCAATGGATACTTCCGATTCATAATAATCCTGTCCCGGCTTATCCCCGGCTTTCTTGCCATTGCCGGCTCCCGCCTGCTGCCCGTCTCCAGGCGCGCGTGCGACGACATCTCCAACCTCTGAATCTCCATTTCCTTGCCCTACATGCTTTGATTTTTCATAGTTATATCTGATTTTATATTCATCCAGCGAACGAATCGGGATTTTCACTACATCCTTGCCATTGGACATAATGATATTTTCTTCACTGACCAGGTCAGGCAGGTTTTTCTTGATGGCATCTTTTATTTTCTCATTATGGCGCTGCTGATCCTGATAACCCTTTCGATGGAGAGACCAGTTTTCTTGGGAGACGACGAAATTATGCTCTTGCTCATTGGACACTCGAATCCTCTCCTTATATTTGAATTGTTTCCAATCATCAGTTTATGGTACAAACAGTTTTAGAAACATGCTTTATCTATTGTATGCAAGAAGGGATAAGTTATTGCAGACGGATTAAAAGAATTTGAGGTTTTTAGAAAAGCTTATTTCCTTTTATCAGGTAAGTTAAAAAGTGGTATCCATGTTCATCTGGATACCACTTTTCATTTTTCTAAGATGAAATAAATATAAACACTGCTTTATCGATTCAGTAAACTTCCTACATAACGCAGCAGTTCATTCGCAGACACCGAATTATACCCATGCTCATCAATCAGACGGGCAATCACTTCATTAATCTTTTTCAGCTGCGATTCATTCGGTGTTTTCGATGAGGTTGTAATTTTCACAACGTCTTTCAAATCAGCAAATAATTTCTTTTGAATCGCTTCACGCAAACGCTCATGCGATTGATAATCAAATCGCTTTCCTTTACGCGCATAAGCAGATAAACGGATTAAGATTTCTTCCCGGAAGCCTTTTTTTGCATTTTCCGAGATGCCAATCTGCTCCTCAATCGAACGCATCAGCTTTTCATCTGGATTCATTTCTTCTCCAGTGAGCGGATCACGTAATTTATTCTGGTTACAATATGCCTCAACATTATCCAGATAGTTATCCATTAAGGTCTTCGCTGATTCTTCATACGAATAAACGAATGCTTTCTGTACTTCTTTTTTCGCAATCTCATCATATTCTTTCCGGGCAATCGAAATATAGTTTAAATATTTATCCAGATCATCCTTGGAAATAGACGGATGCTGGTTTAATCCCTCCTTCAGCGAACGTAATACATCCAGTGCGTTGATAGAAGGGATTTCTTTACGGATAATCGTGGAGGAAATACGGTTGATGACATAGCGCGGATCGATCCCAGCCATTCCCTCATCCGTATACTCATTTGAAAGTTCCTCTATATCAATCTGATTATATCCTTCCACACTTTCCCCGTCATAGAGACGCATCTTCTTTACGACATCGACACCCTGCTTTTTCGATTCCTTTAATCGGGTCAAAATGGAGAATATCGCCGCAGCCCGTAAAGCATGGGGAGCTACATGAACATCCGCAATATCACTTTCCTGAATCATTTTCTTATAGATTCGTTCTTCTTCACTGACCTTTAAATTATATGGAATCGGCATCACAATCATTCTGGAATGAAGTGCCTCATTCTTTTTATTGGAAATAAATGATTTATATTCTGATTCGTTCGTATGCGCTATAATCAGCTCATCTGCGGATATCAAAGCAAATCTCCCGGCTTTAAAATTTCCTTCCTGCGTCAGTGAAAGCAAGTGCCACAAGAATTTTTCATCACTTTTTAGAATCTCCTGAAACTCCATCATTCCGCGGTTGGCTTTATTTAACTCTCCATCGAACCGGTAAGCACGCGGATCGGATTCAGATCCAAACTCAGCAATCGTGGAAAAATCAATGCTGCCGGTTAAATCGGCAATATCCTGTGATTTCGGATCAGACGGGCTGAATGTCCCGATTCCTACCCTTTTATCCTCTGAGAAAAAGATTCGCTGTACCTTAACATCTTCAATCCTGCCGCCGTATTCCTTTTCTAAACGCATGGTATTCAATGGAGATAGGCTGCCTTCCACTCGTATACCATATTCTTCATGGAAATCTTCCCGCAAATGCTGTGGGATTAAGTGAAGAGGATCTTCATGCATTGGACAGTTTTTAATGGCATATACAGCCCCTTCATCGGTACGTGAATACTGCTCCAAGCCACGCTTCAGCAAACTGACAATAGTCGATTTTCCACCGCTGACCGGTCCCATTAACAGCAAAATTCGTTTTCTGACGTCCAGCCTTCTTGCTGCCGGATGAAAATACTCTTCTACTAAGCTTTCAATTGCTGATTCCAGACCAAAAATAGCTGATCCAAAAAACTCATACATTTTATGGTTATCTCTCTCCGTGACCCCTGCACTCTTGATCATATTATACACCCGGGAATGTGCAGTCTGTGCGATTGTCGGGTTTTCTTTCACCAGCTCTAAGTATTCCGCAAACGTGCCTTCCCATACCAGCTGTTTTTCTGCTTCTCTATCGTTTTTTACTTTATTTAAAATATCCATCGCAGGCTCCCTCCATCTTACAACGATTTCTATATCCTATGCAGTGGAAGTGTAAAACATGCTCTATGGAAATATTTTAGAAAAACATTCAGAGTTCATTTTTAAACGGATGTTTAAAAGTCCAATAACAAAACACGGCGGGGTGCCGTGTTTTTACTCAAGAACATTTTCATTATATGTATCAAAGTCATACCTTTCCCCTTGAATTATCGTATACCGGGTACTCCCCCGCTCCACTGTCCAGACTACTACCTCCCGTTCATCTGTCTGTGCGGTAACCACTGATAAATCCGGATTATCAGCTAATCCGGTCGATTCGATGTAATCGTCCTGCAGCTCTTTCTCGCGGATAAGCGTAATATTCATCATATTGACCCCGTACATGGTCCGGGCATCTTCTGCTAATTCATTCGTTAATTCATCAATTGGATGCTCTTCTAAATACTCCTCTGAAAAGTAGGAAGCTACATTTTCTTCTTCCTCCATAATCGCAGCTTGATACATATCATTGACTACCCGGGCACTATTCGGACTTAAACAGCCTGCCAGGAACAAAGGAATACATATCATCATTAGTAATACCAGGCGTTTCATATGAATTAACTCCTTATTTTTGTCTCTAACAAAATTTTTTATAATTAAAACATTATAACAAGTTACTTTTTTTGATGGGACTTCTAATCGCAGCAACGGTTTTAATAGACCGAGTAATCGCAGGTCTCCATGTTATCAGGTTAATATAATGAATTAAAAATTAGTATGGGTGGTGATAACACTATCTAGCGAAGGAAAAACACGGAGACTCCTGGTCGGCTAAGAACGGTCACGTCCTGTGACCAACGACCGACACTAGGACGTCCTGTCCGTCGTGGGAAAGCGCAGTGGGAAGACCCCGCAGGGAAAAAGGGCTCTTCTTTTTACCGAGGAGGCTGAGCTCAAGCCCACGGAAAGCGGAGTGTTTTTCCGCAGCGACTGCTAGAAAGTAAAATATTGATTTCAACTCACTCACCTTGATTGTAAGCGATTCACATATATTTGTGAAGAATAATCTTAAGCGATAATTTTAATTATTATAATAGTCAACAGTTGAATCTATACAGCAGTTCCATCATAATAGAAAGCGTATAATGAAGGTGAAATGAGGGATAAAATGGTACCAGATAAAAGTATTCTGTTTTTTGATATTGATGGGACATTATTGACAGAAGAGGAAAGAACCCTGCCTGAATCAACGAAGAAAGCCATTTTCAAGCTGAAGGAACTTGGTCATGAGGTTGCCATCGCAACAGGCCGGGCCAAATTCTTATTTGATGATTTACGAGACGAATTAGGTATTGACACTTACATAAGCTATAACGGGCAATATGTGGTGTGCCGCGGGGAAGTTGTCTATGCGAACACAATCAATCCAGAGACGTTAGAGGAATTAACCGCATTTGCTTTAAAAAATAACCATCCTGTTGTCTATATGAATGATAAAAAAATGACAACTAATGTGCCGAATGACCATCCATATATAGAAGAAAGCATTGCAACATTAAAGGTAGATGCTTATCCAGAACAGGAAGAGCATAATACGGCCCGGCAAAGTGACATTTATCAGAGCCTCCTTTTCAACACAGAAGGCGAAGAAAAGATTTATCAGGATACATTCACAAACTTAGATTTTGTCCGGTGGCATCCAAAATCGCTAGATGTCCTTCCAAAAGGCGGATCAAAAGCATTAGGTATTAAAAAACTGCTTGAGTATCTCGATTTTCCGTCAGAAAGACAATACGCCTTCGGAGACGGTTTAAATGATATAGAAATGCTGCAGCTCGTTCCTAACAGTGTCGCCATGGGAAATGCCCTGCCGGAAGTAAAGGAAGCAGCTGCATTTGTTACGAAGGATGTAAGTGATGATGGCATTTCATACGCATTACAGCACCATGGACTGCTTCCGAAGGACTAAGATTCAGCCAAACATCATCATTCCCTTTACAACGGAGTAAAGAGCCTATCCCCCCGGGACGGCTCTTTTTTATCTGTTATCAGGCAAGACAATGTTAACACAGATAAATCTTTAAATATTAAGATTTTTTATTTTTTTTGATTCGCCCTCCAGCCATTTAGCTCGGGAAATCAGTCCCCACAACCCCAACACTGCCAATATAATAAACATAACGAGATTCATCCAGCCCATATGCCTTCCCCTCTCTCATGTCTGTCTTATTCTAATAATATTATATAACGCTAAACAATCAAACAAATTTTTTAAAAGATAATATGAACTCAGAAAACCTCCATTCTTCTCCTCTGGTCATATTTACCACTTCCAGCGAATATCCTTTTATTACTGTGAAAAAAATTCATTTAAAAGGAGGATAAGACATGACAGACCACAAGAATCGGGAGCCGGAAGAAAATAAAAAAATCAGACAGCTGGAGAAATTTTATAGAGATAATGAAGGGAAACCAATGACGACGGATGAAGCGGTTAAAATTTCGGATGATGAAAATACGCTAAGCGCCGGAGACCGCGGACCGCAGCTATTAGAGGATTTTATATATCGGGAAAAACTCTCCCACTTTGATAGAGAACGAATCCCAGAACGAAATGTTCACGCACGCGGATATGGAGCGCATGGCGTGTTTGAATGCTATGCATCACAATCTGATTTAACAGAGGCACATTTCTTACAAGATGCGGGCAGAAAAACACCTGTGTTTGTCCGTTTTTCACAGGTTGCCGGTTCCAGAGGTGCTAATGAAACACTCCGGGATGTGCGCGGCTTTGCCACCAAATTTTATACGGAGGAAGGAAACTTTGATTTAGTCGGCAATAATATCCCAATCTTTTTTATTCAGGATGGCATTAAATTTCCCGATTTGATTCATGCGCTAAAACCAGAACCAAATAATGAAATCCCTCAAGGCCAGACAGCACATGATACATTTTGGGATTTTATCGGAAGTAATGAAGAATCTGCCGCCATGATGATGTGGATTATGTCTGACCGCACCATCCCCCGCAGTTTTCGAACCATGCAGGGCTTTGGTGTGCATACATTCCGACTCGTAAATAAAGAAGGTGTATCGCATTTTTGTAAATTCCATTGGCAGCCAGTTCTAGGCGTTCATTCTCTGATTTGGGATGAAGCACAGAAAATCGGCGGTGCTGATCCGGATTTTCACCGGCGGGACTTATGGGAGAATATCGAGAAAGGTAATTTCCCCGAATACGAGCTTGGCATTCAAGTGATTCGAGAGGATCAGGAGTTTGATTTTGACTTCGATATTCTAGATTCTACCAAGCTGTGGCCGGAGGAGCTTATTCCCCTGAAGAAAATCGGGAAAATGACTTTAAACAAAAATGTCGAGAATGTATTTGCAGAGACAGAACAGGTTGCGCTTCATCCGGGAAATATTGTTCGCGGAATTGACTTTACAAATGATCCGCTGCTGCAAGGCAGACTGTTCTCCTATGCAGATACACAATTTTACCGTGTGGGCACTAATTTCAAACAAATTCCAATCAATCGCCCTATTCACACAGCACATAATAACCATCGTGATGGTGCAGCACGTTATGTGATTGATAAAGGACAGGTTGCCTACCATCAAAATTATCTGGCGAATAATACACCTTATCCTGTGCCGGGCGATAAAGGCGGATTTGTCACCTACCCTTCTCTGGTCGAAGGAAAAAAGGTACGTCAGACAGCACCCAGTTTTGAGGATCATTTTTCTCAAGGACGACTTTTTTGGAACAGCATGAGTGATGTGGAAAAAAGCCATATCCTGCAGGCATTCAGTTTCGAGCTTGGAAAAGTGAAGAATCCGGAAGTACGGGAGCGCGCGGTTCGTCTGATTGCCCATATCAGCAGACCGCTGGCTGTTTCGGTTGCCGAGGAGGTTGGCGTGCCAGCTCCGCCGGAAGCTATTCCAGAATCCGATGTGACCGCTTCCTCGCCGGCTTTAAGTATGCAAAATACAGTGTTTCGTACGGATACCTTAAAGGTCGGGGTGATTATTGATGAACAATATGACAGTAATGCTTTAAAAAACGCGATGGCGTCATGGGAAAAAGCAGGATTAGAGCCTGTTTTTGTAAGCAGAAGGCTCGGAACATTGGAAGGAACAAACGGGGATAGCCTTTCCGTTGATGAAACATTTTTAACCGGATCGCCGCTTCTGTATGATGGTTTATTTGTTATTGGCGGCCCATATGCTACCAGGGATTTTCATTTTATGACAAATCAATTTATTGTGGATCAGTTTAACCATTATAAGCCTATTGGCGGTATTGACGAAGGAGCAAAGTGGATAGAAGAAATTCATCTTCAAAATCGCCCCGGCGTCTTGACAAGCAGAGCCCCGACCGACGGCTTCTATAAAGCCTTTGTCAATGCAATGGCGAAACAGCGTTTTTGGGATCGATAAGAAAAAATGCGCCGCGCAGAATGTTTTTCAGCGCAGCGCATTTTTTACAGTTCTCTCTGACGGAAGCCCGAGAGTTATTTATCATATTCGTCTGGATTGGAACCAGAACGGCTATTTTCATTCAACGCATCGATCTGTTTCATTTCCTCATCCGTTAATTCAAAATCAAAAATATCCGCATTGGAAATGATGCGTTCCGGGGTAATTGATTTTGGAATGGTAACAACTTGATGCTGGACATCCCATCTTAAGATGATTTGCGCCGCATTCTTCCCGTATTTCTCTCCAATCGTAACAAGCGCTGGATGATTTAGCAGCTCTCCCCGTTTCAGCGGAGACCAGGCTTCCAGCTGGATGCCATGTCTTTCACAAAAAGCGCGCAAGCCTTCCTGCGTTAGATGCGGATGAAATTCCACTTGATCAACTGCCGGAACAACTTCTGCTTCTGCTAAAAGCCGCTCTAAATGCTGGATATGAAAATTACTCACACCAATGGCACGAACGCGTCCATCATGATAAAGCTTTTCCATTGCCTTCCACGTATCTATAAACGTTTCTTTTACAGGCCAATGAATCAGATATAAATCCAAATAATCGGTATCTAATTTTTCAAGACTTCTTTCAAATGCTTCTAATGTAGACGCATAGCCCTGCTCATCATTCCAGACTTTTGATGTCAGAAAAATATCCTTTCTCAGTATACCAGACTCCTTGATACCCTGCCCGACACTGGCTTCATTCTGGTAAAAAGAAGCGGTATCAATACTGCGATAACCATGCTCCAGCGCAGTTTTCACTGCGGCCACTGCTGTCTGTCCTTCTTCTACTTTATAGACTCCCAGTCCAAACGCAGGCATATCTACGCCATTATTTAATGTGACTGTACCCTGAAGGTGATTACTCATATCAGACATCCATCCTTTCTTATCTTTTCTATCATCTTATAACAATCAATCACGTAAAAGAAAGAAAAAGGAACTAGCAGATAATGCCGCCACTCTAAAATGGGCGGCATTGTCTGCTAGTTCGTTACATGATACATATACACACCATCTGTCAACTCGCGCGTACACTCCCCAGCCAGACGCAAATATTCTAAATGGGCGACCGTTTCACCTACTGCAAACCGCGTATCGTGAACAGCCAGCTTTTTCGGAAACAGCTTTTCCATTGTTTCATAAACCGTTAAGCCGGTTTTCAGCATTTCCTTTAGGCTGTTCAATCTTTCTTTATGATGGGTCTCTATTTCCTGAATTCGCTTGGATGCATTTTGGAACGGGTCGCCATGGGATGGAATAACCCATTCGACGTCCAGTTTCTTAATTTTCTCCAAGGAATTCAAATAATTTTCTAATGGGTTTGGGTCCCCGTGAAACCAATAGGAAATATTCGGAGTAATCCTCGGAAGAACATGATCCGTTGACAGCAGCACATTCTTTTCCTGATTATAAAAGGTGACTAAACCGTCTGAATGACCTGGTGTATGTATAATCTCATAGACATATTTCCCAAATTGAATCGTTTCCCCTTCCTTTAAAATGTTTTCCACCTTTGGATAAGGGGTTACTAATGGTGCAAATGCAGCAGTATTCTGCGTCAAAGCCCTGCTTTTCTCCTCGGGAATGCCCGCCCGATAATAATTCTCCCATAACTTTTCTAAAAAGGGCTGCTCCCAGGCCTGCAGCGCCGCCTGTAAATCAATTTCAGACATCCAAATGCGCGCATTGGTTCGTTCCTGCAGTTTCCCTGCATAACCAAAATGGTCTGGATGGTAATGAGAAACAATAATGTCCGTAATTTGTTTCCCTTCTATTTCCTTTTCCCATATTTTCTCCGTAGTTGTATTATGCAGACCTGCATCTAAAATCTTATAGCCGTCCGCTTCCTCAGCAATAAAACAATGGACATGATTTAAGCGGAACGGCAATGCTAAAGTAATCCGCTTTATCCCTAATTTATCTAACATCGGCGTCACTTCTTTCTAAACAATCCGCTTTTATTTTCCTTTAAAACTCGGTTTTCTTTTGTCAAAAAATGATTGAATCCCTTCTTTATTATCCTCTGTCTGCAGCAATAAGGTCTGGATAGCCGTTTCCTGCAGATCATTTGTACCGCTGCTCCATTCATCTGCATAGTTGACCATATGCTTTACAAATTTATTAGCAAGCGGCGGCCCGTTAACAATAAAGCCGGCATAATCAATGGCTGCTTCCACAACCTCGTCCTCTGTTACGCGATTAACAATGCCGCGCCGATATGCTTCTTCTGCTGAAACAGGTCTTCCTGAAGAAATCCATTCCTTCGCTACGGCACTTGGCAGGTTATCTGTCAGTTTTTTTACTAAGCCTAAATCCGGTATAATGCCTACATCGGTAAAACTGCATAGAAAGGCTGCATCCTTTTTAGCTACGACAAAATCTGCTGCAACGGCAATACTGAAGCCTGCTCCTGCGGCAAAGCCATGGACTGCGCTGATAACATATTTATCAAGATCCCGTATCGTCTGAATAATCTCTAATGCCTGCTTCATATATTCCATTATTTTCGCGCTGTTATCCAATGTATGAAGCACTTCCAAATCGCCGCCGGCTGAAAATATTTTTCCCTCTCCGCTGATGATGACAGCTTTGATATCCGAATCTTTTTCTGCGTCCGTCAGCGCTTCCACCAAGCCTCTCGCCATTACAATCGACAGGGCATTGCGTTTCTCCGGCCGGTTCATCTTTATCAAAGCAATCGCATCTTTCTTTTCGTATTTCACTGCATCTGTCATTGCCTTCTCTCCCTTTTTAAATCAAGTCAGCTGGTGTTGTTTTTTTGCTTGTGTATATGCTGTTTTTAATTCATCTACAGCTCCCTGCAGCGTCTGTATTTTCGTTGTTCCGCCAACTCCCTGGCCAGCGCCCCAAATATCCTTCCACGCTTTAACTGAGGAGTCCGACAGCTTTTTAAAATCAAGCCCGGCCTTTTCCGGTAAATTCTTTGGATCCAATCCAGCTTTGACAATACTGGGGATCAAGTAATTAGCAGGTATCCCGCTAAACGCAGGCGTATAGATAATATCCGCAGCCGCAGATTGAATAATCGATTCCTGGTAATCCGCACTTGCTCCGCTTTCCGCTGTCGCAATAAAATGGGTGCCAATATAGGCAAAATCAGCTCCTAGAAGCTCTGCGGCCAATATTTGCTCTCCTTTTGTAATGGTGCCCGCTAAAGCAACGGGGCCATTAAAAAAGCTGCGTACTTCCTCGATAAATGCAAAAGGATTTAGCGTTCCAGCATGTCCGCCAGCCCCGCTTGCTACTAAGATCAGCCCGTCACTGCCCTTTTCCAATGCCTTTTCAGCAAATTTCACATCCACCACATCGGATAAAACAAGACCTCCATAGCTATGAACAATCTTTACAACCGGAGATGGATCTCCTAACGATGTAATAACGATTGGCGGCTGATGCTTCTCGATCAGCTCCAAATCCTCGTAAAATCGTTTGTTGGAGGAGTGACTGATGAAGTTGACGCCCCAGGGTGCCATCGCTGCCTCTGGATTTGCTGCTTCTTTTTCCTGTAATCTCTCATTGATTTCAGCCATCCAGCTGTCTAAAACATCCTTCGTGCGGGCATTCAGAGCCGGAAATGTTCCAATGATTCCTGCTTCACATGCCCCGACAACCATGTTTGGGTTAGAAATTAAAAACATCGGAGCCATGATAACCGGCAGCTCCATTTTTTTCTTTATATCAGTCAATTGCATTTAACCAGCTCCTTTTCCATTAGAAAACACGGAAGCGCCGCTCCGCGCTTCCTGTTGAAAAAATTTGATATTATGAAGATGAATCAGATAAGGAAAGCATTTCTTCCACTTGATCCCGCAATGCCCGTTTCAAGAATTTCCCTACCGATGTTTTTGGGATTTCTTCCATAAATAGAACGCGGTCAGGAATCCAGTACTTTGCAAATTGTGGTGTTAAAAATTCTTTCACTTCTTCTTCCGTTAATGTTTTCTTCTCTTTTAATACCACGCATGCTACCGGACGCTCCTGCCACTTTGGATCCGGAACAGCAATCACCGAGGCTTCAAATACCGCTTCATGCGCCATTAATGCATTTTCGATATCGACCGAGGAAATCCACTCCCCGCCGCTTTTGATCATATCCTTGGTACGGTCCACGATTTTCACGGAGCCCTCTTCATCGATATTGACCACATCGCCTGTGTGAAGCCAGCCGTCCCGGAAGGATTCCTCACTGCGGTCATTTTTATAATATGCATCGGCAATCCACGGCCCTCTGACAAGCAATTCGCCTATTGTGTTTCCATCATGCGGGATATCGCCATGTTCATTGATTCCTCTAATTTCAATTCCCGGCACGACCATGCCTTGACGGGAGCGTAATTCCAGACGCTCCTCTTCATCCAGCTCCTGCTGATAGCTTTTTAAACGGGCCAGTGTCACAATCGGAGAGGTTTCTGTCATTCCATATGCATGAACAAAAGGAATATGATAGGTTGATTCAAATGTGCGGATCATCCCTTTTGGAGCAGCTGAGCCGCCGCAAAGAATACAGCGCAGACTGCTTGTATCGTAATTTCCCTGCTCCAGTGCCTGCAGAAAGCCCATCCAAATCGTCGGTACACCGGCTGCCATCGTCACTTTATAATCCTCAACCAGTTCTGCTAAAATCTGCGGTGTCGGCATCGGTCCCGGAAGCACCTGGGTTGTTCCAAACCATAATGCAGCAAATGGCATCCCCCACGCATTTACATGAAACATTGGAACAATAGGCATCGCAATATCTTCCTCTGATAAGCCTACGGTGTCCTTTAATCCCAGAGCCAGGCTATGTAAATAAATCCCGCGGTGAGAATAAGCAACACCCTTTGGCCTGCCCGTTGTTCCAGAGGTATAACATAAACCGGCAATTGTATTTTCATCAATAGCATCATCAAGCTCTGTGTCCGGGTCTGCTTCTTCAAGCAATGATTCATAGGATGCCATATTTGTTAGGCTTGTTTCAGGCAGCTCCTCCTTATCCGTCATCACAATAATTTTTTCTATATCCGTAATTTGGTCTTTCACGCGCTCGATCAATGGAAATAAATCCTCATCCACCAATAAGACTTTATCCTCTGCATGATTGATAATATAGGCTAAATCGTCTGGTGAAACACGGATATTGATTGTATGCAGTACGGCTCCCATCGTCGGAATCGCAAAGTAAGCCTCCAGATGACGGTGATGGTTCCAGGCTATTGTGCCGACTCTGTCCCCTTTTCCCACGCCTAAGCTTTTTAAAGCACCTGCCAGCCGGTGAATCCGTTCGGTTATTTTACTGTACGGAATGGTATGAACTCCGCTCAGCGTACGCGAAATAACTGTTTTATCAGCAAAGTATTTCTCCGCATGCTTCACCATAGTCGTTAAATTTAATTGGGTTTGCATCATTTTAAAATTCCTCCCTATTCCCCTGTCCATCGTTCCAAAATTGTCGCATTAGCCATTCCCAGCCCTTCACACATCGTCTGCAGACCAAAACGCGCTTCGAGCCGCTCCATGGTATGCATCATCGTTACCATCAATCTGGCTCCGCTTGCGCCTAAAGGATGCCCTAAGGCAATAGCTCCCCCGTCAATATTGACTTTTTCTTCATCTGCCCCTAATTCCTTCATCCACATTAAAGGAATGGATGCAAAGGCTTCATTCACTTCAAAAACATCGATATCTTCCATCGATAAACCAGCTTTTTTAAGAACCTTTTTAGTAGCTTCGATTGGACCTGTCAACATCTCTGTCGGATCAGAACCAATCACACTGCGGGTAAGAATACGAAAACGCGGAGTAAAGCCAAGCTCTTTGGCTTTATCAGCAGACATGATTAAAAGTGCTGCTGCACCGTCACTCATCTGACTGGCATTTCCCGCTGTGATTCCGCTCTCCTCTGTAAATAAATCAGGCAATGCATTCAGTTTCTCCATCGAGGTATCTCTTCTCGGCCCTTCATCTTGACAAAATTGAGCAGTGGTTCCATCCGCGCGCTTGACGGAAATAGGCATCATTTGTTGTCGAAAAAAGCCTTTTCCCTGCGCTTGTATCGCACGCTGATGACTCTTGAATGAATAATCATTCATTTTTTGGCGAGAAATCCCCCATTTTTCAGCAATATGAGCGGCTGCGACTCCTTGATGCACCATATCATAGTTATCTAGTAAAGCACGATTCCACTTTACACCCTGCTGGTTGGTTCCCATTGGCACACGTGACATACTTTCCACCCCGGCTGCTACCACAATATCCATATCCCCGCTCAAGATGGCCTGTGCAGCAAAATGTATGGCCTGCTGACCCGATCCGCATTGACGGTCAATCGTTGTTCCAGGAACACTGACCGGATAGCCGGCAATAAGCGCTGCCTGCCTGGCCACATCCACTGCCTGTTCTCCTGTCTGCGTGACGCATCCCATAATAACATCGTCAATGGCTGCTGCATCCAGATTGGTTCGTCTAACTAATTCCTTTAAAGGCGCTGCAGCTAATTCTTCTGCCCTTATCTCACTCAAAAAACCATTTCGTTTACCAATAGGTGTACGTACTGCCTCTACAATCACCGCATCCCGCATCGATACTCCTCCTTTTTCATTTGGAAAGGATATGAATCTATTATCATTTACAGCAAATCGATTTCCGGTGAACCCTATCAATATCCCTTATCAGTTATTAAATAAAAATGTAAAACAACCAAATAAAGTAAACGCTTTCAACATTCATTTTATGTTGTTCAAAAATGAATGTCAAGAGGGAAACAAGCAGGGTATGGCCTCCTAAGCCCATTTCCCCCAATCATTCCCTGCTCTATAAACATTATCCGGCCATATATGCCATTAGTTGAATATATGTCATCACCAAAGCATATAGCACCACAGCAAACACACCGTTAAACTGAAAACCATTTTTAAAGCCGCTCAAACCATTGGAGCCGCTTAAGACAATGATTGGCATAATCACCGGTGATAATAAAATTGATATTGAGCTTCCCAGCGTCACTGAAAGCACAATCAGCTCTGGAGGATACGGCAGGTGGATAGTCTGCAAAATACCAGCTACCAATACCATTACTGTCAACGGACCGAGACCGGCAAAGCCTAAGATAATTACCATAAACGGCAGCAGGTATAATAGATTGATAAATGGAGCGACTGCTTCTAAGGCATAGAGACTGTCGACAACCCAGCCGGCAAAGCCTGTTTTAGTCAATCCTGCAATCAGCATTCCTGCCCCAACCATCACGCATAGCTGATACGACTTGCCCGCCATCTCTTCTTTTACATAAAGTGCTGCAATATATGTTAATTTATATAAACGCTTCTTCACTAGATAATAGCTAAGTATCCATACGAGGATGGTTAAAGGGATCAGGACAAGCAATTCCATGTTCACCCAAGCGCTCAGGATAAAGATGGAACCGAAAAGAGAGAGAAAGAGAATCATAAATTCACGGACGATCCGCTTTGTCTCCCGTTTATTTCTCGTATGCTGCATAATCTCATCAATTTCATGCTGGAGGCCTCTTGTAAAGTTAACATGATACTTTTTATTCTCCAGCGGGAAGAACAAAATCGCAACGATGGTTCCTAATGCAGCTACCCCCAGCCCTTGCAGAATTGATTTCCATAAGGAAGCCTCCATTGCTTCCACCACATAGGCAAAGCTCGGAATACTGACTACCCACAGAACCGATAACGCAAACCCGCGCAGTATCGCTTTTCCTTTATATCTCTCCCACGCCTCACCCTTTTCGTCCTTTAAGATCATCGATACAAATTGATACAGCATAGGAATCGCGCCAAATAAGAGAAAATATGCGATTACTTGTGTAAAGGAAACCATTCCAAAATAAAATTTCTTACTCGTATCCACAAAATCATGCGCATAGCTGATGGCAGATTCTAAAAATGCTTCTTCCCGCAATACCCAGCTGACCATAGGGATGATAACTAATAATCCGACCATATTCCGCATCTGCAAAAGCCCTTCCCGCATTCCCGAAAGAAAAGAGGTGTCTACAGATAGAAAGATGATTACTCCAGTTAAAAACAAGCCTAATGGCATTTTCAAATGCAGCGGCCCGTAAAATAATGTTCCAAAGAAAATAATTCCAAACCCAAACCATACTAACAGTGTTAACAGCAGATGAACCTGCAAAAAATACGTGACAAAATGGATCATCGTAAAACCAATGATACAAATGACTAACGCCGGACTGACGAATTGTTTACTCATTATTGACTAGCTCCTATACGTTCGTGTTCTCTTTACTTTACCATGGAATCACCTTGTGTTAAAGCTCCCTTCAAATCAGCAATCACTCCTCTGACCGGACAGCTGTCCGGAGTATTTTAAAATAACGCTGCTGCGCCAGATAATCTGCGTGGGCTCTTTCTAAAGGAACCGATAAAAACCGCACCTCTGCCCCAATCTTCTTTTGCACCAGCTGAGGAATATCTGCGGCGATGACCGTAGCAATACGTGCGTATCCTCCTGTTGTCTGCCGGTCCGCTAAAAGCACGATCGGCTGACCATTTGCCGGCACCTGAATGGTACCGGGAAGCACAGCATCCGAAATAATGTCCGCTTTATCCACATGAGACAAAGCCTTCCCTTCTAAACGATAACCCATGCGATTGGACTGTTCAGTAATACGATAGCTTTCCTGAAGAAATTGCTGATAGATTGTGTCTGAAAAAGCAGATATATCCGGCCCGGTAATGACTCTGATTGGACGGTGCTGTTCATAATTTGGTATATCTGTCTTTTTTAAATACCTGCCTGCCCGGATGGATTTCAGATTTTTATCCTCTGCAGATAGGCGGTCTCCTTTTTGCAAGATTCTTCCCTCTATCCCGCCAAGATTGGCTTGCGCATAGGTAGACTTGCTCCCCATTACTGTTTCGGCATAAAATCCGCCGCTTACTGCCAGATAAGCATAGGTTCCATGAACCGGCTTGCCAAATGACAGAATCTGCCCTGTATAAACGCGGAAGGATTTCCATGGACAGACAGGCTCTCCGTCAACAGCTGCTGACAAATCTGCGCCGCCGACAGCAATGACCGCATCCTGTAAAAACTTCAATCGGGGGCCCATCAACATGATTTCCAACGTTGCTGCTTCCTCCGGATTGCCGACGAGCAGATTTGCAATGCGATGGGCAAAGGTGTCCATTGCTCCTGCCGTCGGAATACCGTATTTTTGATAGCCAATCCTTCCAGTGTCTTGGATACTGGTCGATAATCCAGGTTTCATGACTTCCAAGATTTCTTTCAACGTGAATCACCTGCCGTAACTACCTTCGAATACAGAGCACCATGCGATTTCACATGTCTGCACTGACTCCTGCAGCGTGCCGCAAATTCATTCATTGCGCCAAAGCTCTTTTTTGGATTCCCATTCAAAACGATATGCAAATTCATGATTGCTCCTCCTTTTCTTGGTTTATCTGAGGCTGGTAGCTTCCGTTTTCTACTGCTTCTTCTATTTTATAATAGGTTTGCAGATCAATTGCTTCAAACTGGAGCAGATCTCCGGATTGGATAAGGATTTTTTTCTCCCCCTTCGCATCATAAAGATGTACAGGAGTTTTGCCGATAATTCTCCAGCCTCCAGGGGATTCCAGCGGGTAAATCCCTGTCTGTTTATCCGCAATACCTACTGCCCCCTGCTCCACCATTTTTCTTGGATTATCCAGCCTTGGTACGGCAAGCTTTTCAGATAAACCGCCTAAATAAGGAAAGCCAGGCATAAAGCCCATCATATACACATAATAAAGCGGCTCCGTATGCAGACGAATCACTTCTTGAATGGAAAGTTTAGAGCGGGCAGCAACATCTTCCATATCTAAGGCAACCTCCTTGTCATAGCATACTGGAATCGTAATCTTTCTGGCTGCAGGAGGAGCTGTTTCCTCCATTATTTTTTGTAAATGGATAAGCTTTTTTTCAAGCTCTCTATAAGTGATTTCACTCGGATTATAATAAATCGTGATGGCAGTATATGCAGGAATCCATTCCGATACTCCCTGTATTGGATATTTTTCTAAGAGAGCGCCAAAGCGATGCACTGCGTTATTTACTTGTCTGTCAATGGCATTGCCAAAGGGAATTCGTACACCGCGGTCTCCGTATAGTTGAATAGGATACATGATTTATCACCTGCCTTTTTTGTTCTGAACTTTCTGTATTCATATTGTACACCTATTTTTTAGCAGAAACGAATGATTTGAACACGCAAAATCCAAAAAAGCGGCTCTACATTCAAACAATGAAAGTAAAGCCGCTTTTCCTATGTTAGTTTTAAATTATTTCTTTTTACTGGTTTGCTAAGTTTGCACCATTAGCAGCGATGGTATCTTTATACCAGTAAAATGATTTTTTGCGTTTTCGTTCCAGTGTGCCGCTGCCGTCATCATGCTTGTCCACATAGATAAAACCATAGCGTTTCGACATCTCCCCGGTGGAGGCACTTACTAGATCAATGCATCCCCAGCTCGTATATCCCATTAAATCCACACCATCTTCTACAGCTTCAAGCATTTGTTTCATATGCTCCCGCAGGTAGTCGATACGATAATCATCTTGAATCGAACCGTCCTCTTCCACTTTGTCATAGGCACCTAAACCATTTTCTACAATAAATAATGGCATCTGATACCTGCTGTACAGTCGGTTGAGGGAAATGCGTAAACCAACCGGGTCAATTTCCCAGCCCCAATCACTAGCTTTCAAAAATGGATTTTTAACGCCGCCAAGCAGAATATTTCCATCTGCTTGCCCGCCATTCACATCCACTTTCTTTTCTGTCTTGGACATGTAATAACTGAAGCTGATGTAATCCACTGTTCCTTCCTTGATAATATCCAAGTCGCCATCCTCTATCTCCAATTCAATGTTATGCTCCCGGAAATACCGCTGGATATAAGCTGGATATTCTCCTCTTACTTGTACATCTGTACAAAAATAATTAAAGCGTTCATCCTTCTCCAATGCATCCATGACATTTTCCGGGTTGCTGTCATAGACATAGAATGGAGCGTAAATAATCATACATCCAATCTGGGCTTCCGGCATGATTTCATGGCATCGTTTCACTGCTTTCGCGCTCGCAACAAATTGATGATGGAATGCCTGGAATGTCGGTTGATAACGATCTTCCTCTTTTTTAATCGCAAACCCTAATCCCATGATTGGCATCATTAATCCGCTGTTGATTTCATTAAAGGTCATCCAGTATTTCACTTTCCCCTGATAACGGGTAAAAATAGCTTCCGTATATCTTTCAAAGAAAGTAATAGCTTCCCGATTTCTCCAGCCGCCGTACTCCTTCACTAAGTGCAGAGGCATTTCATAATGGGAAATGGTGACGACCGGCTCGATATCATATTTTAACAGCTCATCAATGACCTTATCGTAGAAAGCCAGTCCTTCCTCATTTGGCTCCAATTCATCGCCATTCGGGAAAATCCGTGACCAGGCAATAGATAAGCGGAATGCTTTAAAGCCCATCTCTGCAAATAATGCAATATCTTCTTTGTAACGATGATAGAAATCGATTGCTTCATGATTCGGATAGCTTTTTCCTTCTTCTATTTCAAACTGAAATCCCGGATTACGCAGCACCTGTAATCTTTCTTTTCCGCCAGGCAGCACATCGGCTATATTTAATCCTTTATTTCCTTCGTGAAATCCGCCTTCTAATTGGTTGGCTGCTGTTGCGCCGCCCCATAAAAATCCTTCTGGAAAAGCTTTTGCCATGTTACTCTCCTCCTTGAGTCATTATTATTCTTCCTCTTACTTCTTTCCTTCTTCAACATAACTCATATCATTGACAGAATCTAGCTGAAACTCTCCGTTCTGATACGTTATAACGGATACACTTGCATTATCAAGACCGCCTTCTGGCACCTCATAATCATCAAAATACGTATCCAGCAAAGCAGATATACTTAACCCGTGAGAGACAAGTAAAACATTTCCTGACCCCTCTTGCCCTTGTTCTGCTTCTACTAACTCATCCAGGCCCTCTGTCAGCCGTGCTGTAATGGTATCATAATCCTCTGCAGGCCAATTAAGTCCCTCTTCATCTCTTCCTTCGTCAAGCTCTGCTACACTGTTTGAAAACATTTCTGGTTCGAGATTTTCTAAAAATTCCTCCAGTGTAATTCCTTGCAAATCTGCAATATCCTGCCACATTGTCTCGTTTAGATCTCCTTCATATGTTCCGAAGTTAAATTCACGAAAACGTTCATCTGTATTTAAATCAAGTTCCGAAGATGTTTCGTTTTCTTCCATAATGATTTCTGCTGTTTGAATAGCCCTTCCGCTGTCACTGCTGTAGGCATTTTGGAAATCAATATCTTTTAAACCGATTCCTGCTTGTGTGACGACCTCTTCACCTGCCGGAGTCAATACAGCATCAGACCAGCCCTGCACACGATCGGTTGTATTTAACATTGTTTTCCCGTGACGGACAATGTAGATAGTTAATTCATCATTTGATTCTGCTTCTACGACTTCCTTTTCACTCCCCTCTGTATCTCCGTCATTATTTTCCTCTGCTTCGGAACTGCTGCAAGCTGCCAGTACGAATACAAAACATAGTGCTGCCATGACTCCCCATATCTTTTTCATATCTTTTCTCCTCCAAAATAGATTTATTCTTTATTTTATAAGTCACTTTTTGCCCAACTGTAATATTGATACTGTTATATGCCATGCTCCTGCTACATTTTCCTTCCACCTCCTTTCAGCTTTTTTAGAAATAAAAAACCTGAATTATTTTGAACACACTTCACGTGCATTCAAAACAATCCAGGTTATGCCCAATAAGGTAACATTCCATTTTGCCAATATTCAATCTATATTTAGGTTAGAATAAAAAATAAATTATGTCAACGGTTCCATTTCCCTAATTATGAGGACCCTCTATACCAAAAGAAATGTCATGAGGCCGGTTTTTTTCAAACGCCAGCTATGCTTATTCTTCTTTCAAAAAAGAAAACCTGAACAAATTAAACAGATAGAGCGCACTCTATGCCGTTTAACTCATTCAGGTTTTGCCTGCCTCACAGTAACAATCCTTTATCACCTTCATTATATATAAGAACGCTTTCAAAATCAATAGCTAAGAAAAATCAAGAATACCGCTTGGTCTTTAAAACATCAGTGTTCTCGCCGAAGAGATGTCCGCTGCGACGGTTTTCGATGGGGCGAGTAATCGCAGTCCCAGGAAGTCGCTTTCCGCGGGCAACGCTTCAGTCTCCTCGGAAGAAAACCGCTTCCTGCTCAGGTCTACCTGTTGCTTTTCCCGCAGGAGTCGACTTCCCTCCGCTCCCATCTAAGAAGAATTATGTTTTATTTACTTTTTTACAAAGAAATAACACAAATTCTAGCGACGCTTTTGGATAGGACAAGCAATGTTGTCAGGTTAATGAATTTTCTTAAATATTATACAGATAGTAATAAAACCTATCTAGCGGAGGAAAAAC
Source organism: Oceanobacillus oncorhynchi (assembly GCF_000821065.1). GTDB lineage: Bacteria > Bacillota > Bacilli > Bacillales > Amphibacillaceae > Oceanobacillus > Oceanobacillus oncorhynchi. The sequence continues at coordinate 953,578 of NZ_CDGG01000001.1, read as the reverse complement.
ACGGAGACTCCTATGGGAAAGCGCAATGGTCTTCGGTGGGGCGAGTAATCGCAGGCCCAGGGTGAAGACCCCGCAGAAAAAAAGCGAACTTCTTTTTTTCGAGGAGGCTGAGCGCAAGCCCATGGAAAGCGTAGTGTTTTTCCGCAGCGGTCGCATTAACCTGACAACATTGAAGATTACTCCCTTAATGAAACTCATTGTAGCGGCTATATTCAACATTTTTTATATACTTTCTTATTCTTTAAAAAGAAACTTCATCCTGCATCTTGGTGCTGAATGAAGTCTCCGTTATGCCATATAACTGCTGTGCTTACATCTGATGAATGACTTCTTTAACGAGTTTCACAAATTTACTGCGCGATTGTGCAGCAACCTCAATCACTTCATCATGACTCAGCGGCTGATCTAATATACCGCTTGCCATATTGGTTAAGCAGGAAATACCTAATACCTTCATTCCGCCATGGACGGCAACAAGCGCTTCAGGAACGGTGGACATGCCGGCTGCATCTCCTCCAAGCACGCGAATCATGCGAATTTCTGCCGGTGTTTCATAAGCTGGTCCGCTCCACCAGGTATATACACCCTCCTGCAAATTAATCTGATTTTCTTTGGCAATATTTTTAGCCAAATCGCGAAGTTCACGGTTATATATTTGGGAAGAATCCGGAAAACGAGTTCCCAGGTCATCATTATTTGGGCCAATTAATGGGTTCGTTCCAACTAAGTTAATATGATCTGTAATCAGCATTAAATCACCAGGGTTAAAATCTTTATTTACTGCTCCGCTTGCGTTGGTAACAATCAGCTTATCCGCACCAAGCGCCTGTATAACACGTACTGGAAAAGTCACTTCATCCAAGGAATAGCCTTCATAATAATGGTAACGCCCTTTCATCGCTACGATACGCTTGCCATGCAATGTACCGATAACAAGCTGATTGGCATGTCCAACAGCTGCGGATTTAGTGAAATGCGGGATTTCTTCATACGGAACGACAACTGCGTCTTCTAATTCATCTGCCAAGCCGCCTAATCCGGAACCAAGAATAATACCGATTTCTGGGGTCATATCTGTTTTACTTTGAATAAACTCTCTTGCTTCTTTTATTTGCTGTGTCTGATGCATTTATGATTTCCTCCTTAAAGTAGCTTTATTTTTTAGCTTCCCGATGACAGTCTGTTAAAAACGCCAGCGTCTTTAAACGGTGTACACTTCTATCTTATCTTACAGTTCGATATAAAATCAATTTGTCAGTGCAGTAATCTATGTTAAGCGATTCGAAATAGGGTGTCAATTGGAAACCAAAAGGTTCCGCAGCATACGTAATCTTTTTCTGCCATCCAAATAAAAAAACCAGGCGCTTCACCTGGTTTTCTGTCTTTATTCTTTAAATTCCAGCATTTTATTTTTTAATTCCTCTTCCATGCCGATTAATTCTTTTTCTGCCTCATTACGCTTTTTACGTCCATCTGATTGAATTTGCAGTGTTTCTTCGATGGTAGACATTAATTTTTCCTGCGTCTGCTTCAATGTATCAATATCGACAAGGCCTCGTTCATTTTCCTTGGCTGTCTCCACCGTATTCTCTTTCAGCATATCCGCATTTTTTAATAATAAATCGTTTGTTGTTTGCGATACCTGTTTCTGTGCTTCCATCGCATGACGCTGTCTTAATAGGGTCAAGGCAATGGCCACCTGATTTTTCCATAGTGGAATTGCAGTTAAAACAGAGGATTGTATTTTTTCGACAAGTGCCTGATTCGTATTTTGGATAAGACGGATCTGCGGAGCACTTTGCATTGTAATTTGACGGCTTAACCGGAGATCATGCGTCCGTTTTTCCAGCCGGTCCACAAATTGAAGCATATCATTTACTTCCTGAACATCCATCTGACTTCCGCTTGTTTCTGCTTTTTGGCGAAGCTGCGGGATAATCTCATTATTGATTTCCTCCACCTTTAATTCGCCGGCAGCAATATAAATATTTAAAGCATCGTAATAATCCCGGTTGGTAGAAAATAATTTATCAAGCATTTCATTGTCCGACAAGAGTAAATCTTTATTTCGGTCCAGACGCACACTGATACGATCAATCTGGGAGCTTGTCTTTTGATAACGGGATAATACCTCATTCACAGATTTCGACAGTTTTCCAAACAAACGTGATAAGAAGCCTGTTTTCTCCTCCTGCAGTTCAGAAGGGTCAATATCCTCCAGCTTTTTCATCAGCTCATTTAGAATCGAACCAATTTGGCTGACATCCTGCTTTTGAACATGCTCCAGCATCTCATGTGAAAATTGATGTAATTTTGCTTGTGCCTCTACACCATATTTCACTAAAGACTGTTGGTTGGTTGTATCGATTTGCTGCTTTAACTGCTCTGCTTTTTTACGATGCTCGCCGGGAAGTCTGTCAACCAGTCTTGGCGCCTCCGAGCTTTCCATATTTTGTTCGGAAATATCCGTTGAAACCTCTGTTCGTTCTCCAAACGGGTCATTTAATAAATCATTTATCGAATCATTAGTTTGGTCTTTTGCAGTCATGTAGAATCCTCCTTATTTTTTAGATCGGCGCAGCGTCTTTTTAGCTACATCCAGCTCAAAATCCAATGTTTCTAGATCATCCCTCAGCATCACTTGCAGATCCTTTTTAATCGTGGGACTAAAGGCGGTAAGCGTCTGCCTGGTTTCCTTTAATGATTTTTGCATCTCGATAGATGGAGAAGGCTGGCTGGAAAGATACGCATAACGCTCTGATAATTCGACAAGCGAGTCTAAATGATTATAGAAGAAACGCTCTGCCTGGTAAAATCGTACCGGTTCTTTTCTTGCGTTGTTATATATTTTTTGAGCCGTTCTTACAATCGTTAAATTCTCCCGCGCATGCTGGAAAGACCTTACTTTGAATAAAGCTTTCTGCATACGTGTGATTTTTCCTCTTGCCTCTTTTAAATTGGCATCAATAAATTTATATTCTTTTTTAGTCAATCCCTGACTTTTAACAAATCGATAATCCATAATCTGTTTTGTGGCTGCATAGGTCAATACGCCCCCAATTGCAGAAAAAAGACTGGTCAACAGGACAGTCTGTCCATATATAAAAAAGCTAACAAGCCATATAGCTGTCAGGCTGACAGCACCAACAAAGCTCTGCATTAAAAATTGCATAATTGCTCGCATATGCTCACTCCTACGTGATTAATCATTCTATCCTAAGTATAATCGTCTATACTCTTACTCTTATTATACTATTACGAACGAGGCTTTTAAAAGTTTCAATTTCTTTTTATTTAAAACCCGTTACATAAATTATTTTCTCATATCTCACCTGCAGTAAGAAATCTTTAACAGCAGCTTTCTCTTCTTCCTCTTAAAGAGACCCCTGTTTAATTTATCTTTATATTAAAAAATATGATAATATAAGAATAAATGTTCTTATATTTGCCGAACCGAAATTAGCAGACTTACATTCATGGAGGGATTTTTAATGAAACGAATTGGTATTGATGCAGGCGGATCTTTAATAAAAATTGCCTATGAAGAGAGAGGCAGGCTTCGATTAAAAACTTTTCCTGCCAAGCAAACCCATGAGGTCATTTCCTGGTTGAAGTTGACTGCACCGGAAGCAGCGCTTCAGGTGACAGGCGGAAGAGCTGAACAGATTAAAGCCGACAACCAATCTATTTCTATTTTTAAGGAATTCACATGTGTAATAGAGGGAACAAAGTACTTATTATCGGAAGAAAAAAAGCTTCCGGATACGGATTATCTTTTAGTGAATATCGGCACAGGAACTTCTTTTTTCCACAAACAGAAACGCTTATCAGGAACAGGAGTCGGCGGCGGGTTGTTTACAGGCCTCGGAGCAATTATTGCGGGTACTTCTGATTATCATTCACTGGTAGATCTGGCCTCTAAAGGAGACAGGACCTGCAGTGATTTGATGGTCTCAGATATTTATCAATCCAGCTATTCGCCTGTCGAGGCTTCTTTGACCGCTGCTAATTTTGGAAAAGACCAGCTGGATCAATCCGTTTCAGCTGAGGACCAGCTGGCCGCATTAACCCAGCTTATTGGCGAGACGATTGTACTGCTTTCCAGATTAACGGCAAACTCATTAGCTACAAAAGAAATCGTCATGATCGGCGGTGCATTGACCGGAAATCCGCTTTTAAAGCAAGTGATAGGCTCTTTTGAAAGTATGTTTGATTACAATTTAACCTTTTTAGAAAAAGGAGGCCATGCCGGTGCTGTCGGTGCATTATATTACGATGAATAAAAAGAATGACAGGAACAAGGAGAATTCATTTTGAAAAACATTATTTATTTCAGCTTTATAATTATCTTTGCATTGGCAGGCTGTAACGCAGACACAGATACAGCTGCACAATCAAACAGCGTGGACGGAGATTTTCAAGCACATTTTATCGATGTCGGGCAAGGCGATTCCACCTTATTCACTTTCGACGACGGAGAGGAGGAAACGGCAATCCTGTTTGATACGGGGGACTGGCAGGGTAATGAAGTGGTTCCTTACTTAGAGGCACAGGGAATCTCAGCAATTGATCTTGTCATTATCAGCCATCCGGATGCAGATCATATCGGTCAGCTTTCCAAAGTCCTGGATCATTTTGCTGTCGATGAAGTTTGGATGTCCGGAAATGAAAGCACCTCCAATACATACCAAACTGCGATGGAAAAAATCCTATCTCAGGATATCAATTATCATGAACCGCGGACCGGCGAGGAGTATGAACTTGGCCCGATTGACTTGGAAGTGCTGTACCCTGAGGACATTTCCGGAAAAGCGAATGAAGAGTCGGTCAGTATTCGTTTAGCCTATGATCAGGTTTCCTTTGTTTTGACTGGAGATGCCGGAGTGAAGGAAGAAAAGGAAATGATAGAAGCTTCTTCGCTTAACAGCACCTTCTTACATTTAGGGCACCATGGCTCCAATACATCCACTGATCCCGCCTTTTTAGATGCTGTCGATCCGCAGGCTGCCATTTATAGCGCTGGAGAAGATAATTCATACGGGCATCCAAGTACAGAGGTTATTGATTTATTAGATGATGAAAACATTGACTGGTACGGAACCGATGTTGATGGAAACATTGTTGTTACGACAGATGGATCATCCTATTCGATTGAAACCGAGATGGGCGAGGATATTACTGTTTCCAAACCAGATGCAGCCGAGGAGAAGAATCAGGATGCTTCCGAAGACGCTTCTGCTTCAAATGAAGAAAACGAGGATGGCAGCTGTATTAATATCAATAACGCATCCCAAGAGGAATTAACCGGGATTATTCATATCGGTGACGAACGTGCCAATCAAATAATAAATAAACGCCCGTTCGATACGTTCGAGGAGCTGGAGGAAATTGACGGAATCGGTCCGAGCAGAATCGCAGATATGGAAGCCGAGGGTCTAATTTGTGACTTTTAAAGGAGGGATATAGCATGAAAGGAATTATCGACCGGTTTGAAGGCGAATCGGCTGTTATTTTAGTGGAAGCGGAGAATCGGGAATTACTTGTTCCAAAGAAAGAGCTCCCGAGTGACTGTAAAGTGAAATCAGCGGTAATTGTAGAAGAATCCGCAGGAAAGCAAAACCCAGTAATTCAGCTTGATCCGGAAACAGATCAGAAGAAAAAACAAGTGTCCAGTAACCTGCGGGAAGCTCTATTAAATCGAAAAAAGAATAGTAAACTGAAAAAAAAGAAATAGTTTACCTCCTTTCTTCTTTCCAGCCAAGAGAAACCTCATTAAGGATAAGAAAAACTTGCTGCATCATTCCCTTTAAAACGCGAAAAAGAGCTGGTTCACGTATCAGCTCTTTTTCTATGTTTCACCATAAGAACATGCAAAACTCGTATACACTTACCTGATTAGTCAATGCTAGTTTCTTGCTGCTATTCTATTGTAAAACTTTTTGCTATACCGTTAATACCGGCTTCTCCTCCACCAGCGAAAGAAATAATTCCAGAAAGCGATTATCATCAGTCAGCTCCGGATGAAAAGCCGCTACAATTAAATTTTCTTCTTTTGCAGCCACAATTTTATCATCATAGGCAGCTAAAACTTCCACACGCTCTCCTGCCGATTCAATATATGGGGCACGTATAAACACGGCTGGATACGGCTCCTTCATTCCGTTCACATCCAGATTTGCTTCAAAACTGTCCCGCTGTCTTCCAAAACCATTCCGTTTAACTTGTACATCCATCAGACCTAAATGCACACTCTGCTCTGCATCCACCTGACCCTTGCCAAGCAAAACGAGACCGGCACAGGTTCCAAAAATCGGCTTCTTGGATTGGGCAAATTGTTTTACAGCATCCACAAGATTATTTTTCTTCATCAAGCGCCAAATTGCTGTGCTTTCCCCTCCCGGAATAATTAAAGCATCCACCGTTTCAAGCAGCTCCCTATTTTTAATCAGAATCGGCTCATGTCCTGCTTGTTGCAAATGACTCGCATGCTCTTCTGTCGCTCCCTGCATGCCAAGAATTCCGATTCGATATTTTTGTTCACTCATCGTATCCGCTCCTTTCAGCGACTTAGAAACTCCGATCCTGCATTCTATCCTCTGCTCTTAACGTTTTCATATCGATACCCTTCATTGCTTCTCCCAAGTCTTTAGAAAGCTCGCCAATTTTTTGGTAGTCTTGATAATACGTTGTTGCTTCAACAATAGAACGTGCAAATTTTTCCGGATTTTTTGATTTAAAGATACCAGATCCGACAAAGACCCCGTCTGCTCCAAGCTCCATCATCAATGCAGCATCTGCCGGAGTTGCCACCCCGCCTGCAGCAAAGTTTACCACTGGCAGCCTGCCTGTTTCCTTCACCTGCAGCAGCACTTCAAATGGTGCTCCAAGATTTTTAGCTTCTGTCATCAGCTCATCCTCGTTCATATGTACAATTCTTCTTACCTGTGATTGCACTTCGCGTAAATGGCGTACTGCTTCCACGATATTTCCCGTTCCAGGCTCTCCTTTTGTCCGAAGCATCGACGCGCCTTCTCCAATCCGGCGGGCTGCTTCTCCTAAATCACGGCATCCGCATACAAATGGGACAGTGAACGGCTTTTTATCCAAATGGAATAAATCATCCGCTGGTGTCAGTACTTCACTCTCATCAATATAATCCACACCTAGGGATTCTAAAACACGTGCTTCGACAATATGACCGATACGCACCTTTGCCATAACTGGAATGGATACGGCTTCCATCACTTCTTCTACAATACTGACATCTGCCATTCTCGCTACCCCGCCTGCAGCACGAATATCAGACGGGACTTTCTCCAAGGCCATGACAGCAACAGCGCCCGCTTCTTCCGCTATTTTTGCCTGTTCTTTATTAACAACATCCATAATGACGCCGCCTTTTTGCATTTGCGCCATTCCTCTTTTTACACGCTCTGTACCTGTTACTCTATCTGCCATTTTATTTCCTCCTAGATTTTTGATTGATTTTTTATTATTATAAAAATAATATGATATGAATGAAAGTGCCAATTTTGCATCATTTAATGAGGTCAGTTTTTCAAAGGAGAGAGAAAATGGATTTATTATCTGTTCATTTAGAAAAAACAAACAATACCCCTTTATACGAACAGCTTTACGAGTTTATTAAACAGGAAATTGTACAGGAGCGGCTTCCCTATGGTCAAAAACTGCCTTCTAAACGAAAGCTCGCTAATCATTTGGAAGTAAGCCAGAATACAGTGGAAACTGCTTTTGAACAGCTTGTTGCGGAAGGTTATATCGCATCACAGCCCAGAAAGGGATTCTATGTACTGGCACATGGCGATTTAGAATTTGTAGAGCATTCAGGTAAAAAGGAGATTGCTGATGCGGAGAAAGAACCATCCGTTTTATTTGATTTTTCTCCCAATAAAATTGATACGGAGGCATTTCCCTTTTCGGCATGGAGAAAGCTAAACCGGCACGTCATTGATGAATCCCATCATGATTTACTGCTGCTTGGTGATGCCCAAGGCGATAAAGAGCTGCGCGAAGCTATTGCCCACTATGTATATCACGCACGGGGAATCGACTGTGATCCGGACACAATTGTCGTCGGAGCAGGTATTGAAGTTTTAATGCAGCAGCTGCTTTCCCTGCTTCCCGGAACGACTATATTCGGCGTGGAGGACCCAGGTTATCAGTTGATGATGAAATTGATTACCCATTTCGGCTTTTTAGGACGAGCCTTAGATATGAATGAAGAAGGCGTGTCCATTGAAGCCGTCCGTCTCTTAGAGCCTGATTACATCTATGTCACTCCGTCCAACCATTTTCCATATGGAACAGTGACCTCCATCAACCGGCGCAATCAGCTGTTACAGTGGGCAAATGAAACAGCGGACCGGTATATTATAGAAGATGATTATGACAGTGAGTTTCGTTATACAGGGAAAACGATACCTCCTATGAAAAAAATGGATTTCAATGATCGGGTTATCTACCTTGGTTCGTTTTCCAAATCATTGATTCCTTCCCTGCGGATTAGCTATATGATTCTACCAAAAGCATTACTGGAGCAGTATCGGAACAGGCTTACTTTTCACCATTCTACCGTTTCGCGAATGGATCAGCATGTGCTGGCGCATTTTATTCAGGAGGGTTATTTTGAAAAGCATTTGAATCGAATGCGGAAAATATATAGAAAGAAATTTGAACTGGTCCATCAATTATTTGAACCGTATAAACCATCTATACAGCTTCTTGGAGAACAATCAGGACTCCATGTCGTCTGTGAGGTGCGAAATGGTCTGACAGAAGAAGAGATACTTCGAAGAGCGGAGCAGAAAGGTATCAAAATCTATCCGATTTCCTATTACGCTTCAAAAAATGCCGTTTTCCCTTATCCGCAATTTGTGATCGGCTTCGCAGGTATCGCAGAGGAAAAGCTCAAAGAAGCAGTACAATCGATTATCGATATTTGTCAGAAGTGAGTTTATCTCAAGCTGACTTGCTGCAGGATGGCATAGGGATTGTAAAACGCCCGCTGAATAAAGTTCCACTTTATGCTATAATAAATTATTCTCTGCAAAATGACGCAGCCTTCCAATAAAGGATTTTTATGGTTTCTGACCGTAATGGGATGCTGCCTGCTAATTTGGTTTGCTCGGCAATGACACAGGATATTTATCATTACACCCAATTTATCAGCAGAGTATCGTTTCATCTGTAATCCAGTAAATGATTGCTTTTAACAGCAAGTGCTATTCATCAGGTCTGGTTTAAGCTTCGTTTTTATTTTATTCATCGCTTCTTGGATTTACTGGTATTTTAAAGCAGCAAAGGAATATATTTATTTTAATAAAAAGGAGGATTTTATGGGTATTTTGGAATCGATTATCGGCCATATCAATGATTTTCTTTGGTCGTATATTTTAATTATTGTCTTAATAGGTTTAGGTCTTTATTTTACAATTCGGACCGGATTCGTCCAGTTTCGCCTGCTTCCGGAAATGTTCCGTGCTGTAGCAGATAAACAATCCTATGATGCATCTGGCAAGAAAGGGACCAGCTCCTTCCAGGCATTTGCAATCAGTGCCGCTTCCCGCGTCGGTACAGGAAATATGGCCGGCGTTGCATCAGCAGTTGCGCTTGGCGGACCGGGCGCATTATTCTGGATGTGGCTGATTGCGCTACTTGGCGCCGCCTCCGGATTTGTTGAAAGTACTCTAGCACAGCTCTATAAAGAGAAAGATAGCAATCAGTATCGCGGCGGTCCCGCTTATTATATTGAAAAGGGAATGAAAAAACGCTGGCTTGGTATTGTATTTGCCATCATGATTACTTTTACGTACGGATTGGTCTTTAACTCCGTTCAATCCAATACCATCAGCATTGCGATCAGTTCACAGTTTGATATAAACCCTGTCTGGATTGCGGCTGTTTTGACTATTTTTGTAGCCATCGTTATCTTTGGCGGTTTGAAAAGTATTGCGAATGTTTCTCAAATTATTGTTCCTTTTATGGCAATTATTTATATCGGCTTAGCGCTTGTTGTCTTAGCTATGAATATTACCGTTATTCCAGATATGTTTGTACTTATTTTTGAAAATGCATTTGGAATCCGCGAGGTTGCTGGCGGCGGCTTTGGCGCAGCCATTATGCTGGGAATCAAACGCGGACTATTTTCTAACGAAGCAGGAATGGGTGCTGCCCCCAATGCAGCAGCAACTGCAGAAGTAAGCCACCCGGTCAAGCAGGGGCTCGTTCAGGCCTTAGGTGTTTTCTTTGATACCATCTTAGTTTGTTCGGCTACCGGATTGATTATTTTATCCGCCGGCGGATTTGCAGGCAGTGAAGAAGACGGGATTGCGCTGACACAGACAGCCTTCACCCAAATGCTGGGAGATTGGGCAGGCGTGTTTATCGCCATCGCTATTTTTCTATTTGCCTTCAGCTCGATTCTTGGAAATTATTATTATGGCGAGAACAACCTGGCTTATATTAAAGACTCTAAGACCATCCTGTTTATTTATCGCATAGCAGCGCTTGTAATGGTTGTATTCGGTACATTGGCTTCCTTCGGCTTAGTCTGGTCTTTAGCTGATGTCACCATGGCCTTGCTTGCACTGATTAACCTTTATGCTATTTCTGTCTTATTTAAGAAAGCCAATATTTTATTAAAGGATTATATGAGGCAGCGGAAAGAAGGAAAAGACCCTGTCTTCTATAAAGATACTCTGGACGATCAGACCGGCATCGAGTGCTGGGAACGGGAAACCGAGAAACAATAATCATTTCCAAAGAAAAAGAAACCATAGCTGCTTTTGCCGGCTATGGTTTTTCTATGGATATAAGCAGAAATCAACATAACTTCAGAAGCGATTTTGCTTAAGCAAAGTTACCTCGTGTTTATAGCTTTCGTCTCCCGGGAAAATGGATAATATATAAATTGAAGTAAGAAATTACACTTTATTTTTCTTATAAAAATGACGAAATAATGATTGAAAACAGTAACTAGCGACGGTTTTTGATGGGGCGAGTAATCGCAGTCCCGGAAGAAAAACACGGAGACTCCTGGTCGGCTAAGAACGGTCACGTCCTGTGACCAACGACCGACACTAGGACGTCCTGTCCGTCGTGGGAAAGCGCGGAGGGAAGACCCCGCAGAAAAATAAGCGAACTTCTTTTTTTCGAGGAGGCTGAGCTCAAGCCCACGGAAAGCGTAGTGTTTTTCTGTAGCGGTAGCTATTAATTTCAATTTATATAGCTATTATTTTTTTGTGATTAGGGCATATGTTGGATACAAGAAATCCCGGATTAATGAAGATTCAATCTATGGAATGCTTCATTTGATTGGACGTTTCCATATTTAGAAACCATCCGAAATACGAGGGGGGGGGATTGTGAATAATAAAAACAGAAGATTTTTAATTATTTCTTTATGCATCAATACGATCCTGACAATCACAGCATTAGCGGGATTGGTTTACCTTCTTTTCATACGTAATCAAGCTGCTGATACAAGCTCGTCTTCTCTCTTGTTTATCTCATTTTTCATCATCCTGTTAGGTTTTGGTATCAGATTAATATTTAATATCATTTCGCTTTCAAAAATAAAAAATCAGAAAAATCATTGACTAATAAACTCAACTTTCACACATTAAAAAGTAACTTCATTTCCATGCTGCCTGGATTGGTTGTTCAGGCGAAAGCTGCTATTTCGTCCAACTCATCAAAATGTTATTCCTTTCATTCGTTGCAGAATCCTATCAGAGCGCAGGCCGACCACGTAGACTCCTATGGGAACAGGGCGAGCTGAAGATCCACTTGAAAAGCGGTTTTCTTTTCAAGTTAGCTGAAGCCGTCCCCATGGCAGACTAAGACCGCAACGTCCTGGGGTTGCGATTACTCACCCCATCGAAAAGAGTTGTTGCAACGTCTGCACTAGTACGTCCTGGGACTGCGATTACTCGTCCCATCGAAAATATTTGTACGTCGGAAAGCGGAGTGGTTGGCCGGAGCGGAGCTATGCACCATCACCTATTCGAAAAAGGGAGTATAATAAAAAAGGGAGCGCCGCAAAAACAATCTGCAGCATTCCCTTTTCTCTTTATTCAAATACAATGGTTTTATTTCCGTGCACAATAATTCGATCTTCTAAATGCCATTTAACAGCCTGCGCCAATACCCTGCGCTCAATGGATTGTCCAATCTTTTTTAAGTCCTCCACATTATGCTCATGGCTGACTGGCTCTGTTCCTTGTTCAATAATTGGTCCTTCATCTAAATCGTTGGTTACATAATGCGAAGTTGCACCAATCATTTTCACTCCCCGTTCAAAGGCACGTTCATACGGTTTGGCTCCGATAAATGCCGGCAGGAAAGAGTGATGGATATTAATGATTCGATCTTTAAATACTTCCACAAATGTCGGGGAAAGAATTTGCATGTAGCGCGCCAATACAATCAAATCAATATCGTAGTCCTCTAAGATTTCCTTTTGCTTCGCTTCTATCTCCGGTTTGGTTTCTTTCGTAACGGGCAGATGGTAAAAATCAATCCCTAATGCTTCTACCATTTTACGGGAATTTTCATGATTGCTGATAACCACTGGAATATTTGCCATTAAATCGCCACTTTGCCATTCCCATAACAGCTCTAGTAAACAATGCGGCTCTTTCGAAACAAAAATCGCGATATTTTTCAACTCGTGAACCAGGCTCAGGCGCCAGTCCATTTGAAAACGATCGGCAATCTCCTGAAATTCCTGCTTCAGTTTTTCCACGTCTGTCCCGGTCTGGTATTCAAAATCAAGGCGCATAAAGAATTCGCCGCCTTTTGGATCTTGGGTATATTGATTAGATGTGACGATATTTGCCTGCTGGTTCCATAAAAATGTAGAGATTGCAGACACAATTCCCGGCTGATCTGGACATTTAATCATTAATCTTGCTCTATTTTCGTAACGGTCTTTATAAAAATCTGTCCGTTTATCTGTATACATATTCACTGTCTAATTTCCTCACTTTATTTATATTCGTAAACTATAGATTATCGGAAAAGGACACATCTGGTCAAGTGTTTTATCAGAAAAATACAGCCAAAGGTTCCCCTCTGGCTGTAACGGTTATTCTAAATTCGTCAGCTGATACCCGTCATCTGTCAGCTCCACCGTGTAAGTCCACTGATAATCTTCTGTTTCTGACTCGCCGCTGGCGTATATTAATTCAATCGTTTCACTTGTTGTTACTTCCCATGTTTCGGAGTCTACTTCTTCCACATCTTCCACGGAAACAGACTGTACCTCCTGCCTCATTTCGCTGTCCGATAAACGCTCTACCAAATCACGCTGCATCGTTTCTAAGCTGCTTCCAGAAGCAATGTATTCAGCAACCAGATCATAATCACCTGTGTTAATCGCATCTACTAAACTGTAAACATAATAGTCGACGGCTAATTCAACATCTGCAATTTCTGCTTCGCCGGAGCTGCTGTCTTGGTTATCCTCGCTGTCAGCATCATCTTCATCCTCCAGCACAACACCTTCATACTCCTCACCGGATGCTGCAAAAAATTCATAATCAACATTCCCCGGAGCAAAATTATCCGAAAAATAATGCATATCCCATTCGCCGCTGTCTGCAAGATATTGAACAATAAAAACAGCTTCCAGCTCTATTTCTTCGTACTCTGAATCAGGGTCATAGGTACCTGTCATATTCAGCTGCGCAGGAATTTGGAAGGCAGGGTTATCTGTTGCATAATATTCTGCATCTGCCAAAGCAATCCCGATTTCATCTAATCTGCCGCTGAATCCATTATCATAATACGTAAAAAGTTCATCCTCTAATACTTCACTTAATTCATCTGAAACATTTTCAATCACAGATGCATCCAGCTTGGCTGTTGCTTCTACATAATTTTCACTAAAGTTTTTGATGACTTCTTTGATTTCTTCTTCAGCTTCTTCATTGAAGTAATCCGTAATATACACATCATGTTCCCTGTCTGTAATCGCGATCGGTTCAATTTCAAGATCTCCCCAATCTGCTTTGACAACCCCTGTCAACTCCATTGAACCATCCAGCAACAGCGGCCCGGCTGATACATAACCGCTATCCATATTCGTTTCAAGGGGTTCTTCATTAATCAATAATTCCATCGAATTGTACGGCAAATCACCAGCAAACATTTCATAGAAAGTCACTTCGCCTACTTCTAATTCCGAATCATAGCTGTTATACGTATCCATTAACCGGACGTTCTGGCTCTTCGAAGCTTCTCCGTAATCTGTTTCAAAACTGCTTGCCGCTTCATAAATCCCGGGAGCTAATGGACCATATTCAATATAATCCGAAGACGCATCAGCCTCTTCAAACCCGCCGCCATTAAATGTTGTTGTCACCCCTTCTACATTAGAATAGACAGTAACATACTGCGGCTCGGCTGCTACATCATATTGCGTGAAAAACAAGAATGCTTTTTCATTGGATTCTTCCATATCAAAAACAGGAAGTTCTTCAAATAGCACTTCGGAATCCCCGTCACTGATAAAAGCGAATTCCTCCTCTTCCCTCATCGCAGCCACAGCATTGGCCTCCTCAGCAGAAAGCTCCTTGCCGTCCACTGTCATCACCTTTTGAATCGTTTCAGTATCTCCCTCAGCCATCGCACTTGCAAAACGATTTGCCGTGTTTTCCTCGGAATAATACATATTTCCCCAAATACCTAAACCAATGACACATAATGCAATAACGCCAAGTATTCCTGTCAATATCTTTTTCTTTTTTGTCATTGGCTTCTTTTCTTTATTCACCTGCCGTGTCTGCTGCTCGCTTCGTGTCTGATTTTCTTCCTTGCCAGCTTGCTCTACCGGTGCTTTTTTCTCTGCAGCTTCTTTTTCCGTTTCTGGCGCTATGGCTTTATGCTTCGGCACCTCGCTGTTTACCTTTGTTCCGCAATGCTTACAAAATTGCGCTCCGTCCCCAATTGGCTTTCCACATTCTTTACAAAATTTAGTCAATCTTTTCTCTCCCTCTTTTTCGTAGCATGCACGCCCATTGCTTTTCCTTATATATAATGGAAAAACAAACGCTTCCTCTCGTTTTTTAACAATGCCTATGTACAGTACAGGAAACAGAAAATTACAACATTATTTTCTGCACTCTTTTCTTATATGTCATATGCGCACAGCTTCTGCACTGCCTGCATACAATATTCTTATCACGTCACAACCATAGGCTGATTCCATAATAGATACAGCTCCCGCCTCGTGTAAGAAATAACCAAAAGTTATCGTTAGGAGGTTTTTTGATGGATCCCGATAAGCATGATTCTCGTTCTGATAAGAAAAAAGTTTTCCCTGAAAATTGGAATATTGATTTTACCCCCTTCCAAGAGTTCGTCGATCGAATGGATAATTTATTTTCCCGTTCTTTTAAATCATTCCAGGGCCAGATACTTAATGATTTTCCCGCAGAAATAATAGAGGAAAAAAATCACGTTTATGTAAAAGCAGAAGTTCCTGGATACCGCCGGCAGGATATTCAAATTGAAATCATAGGAAATCAAATAAAAATAATATTAAATAAGGACGAAAGCCTATCCGTACAGACAGAAAAAGAAAACGTAAATAAAAAATCCACCGAGCGGAAAGAACGCATTATTACACTCCCTTTTAATATACCAAAAAAAAGCATCACGGCAACCCTTGAGAATGGAATTTTAATCATAAAAATCCCAAATCAATCCATATCTCCCCATATAATAGATATTGAAGACTAATAAGCAGCTGATAAAGCTATACAACGGCCTGCAGGCAAATTCGCAGCAAGCCTGAATTCTGCGAATTAATTCTCCAATAAAAATCGCCGTATGACAGTTTTCATACAGCGATTTTTTTATTCTTTTATCATGAAAAAAAGCAAAAAACTCCCATTAAATGAAGTTCCGTTTTATAATCCGACCTGACTCCGTGCATCCTCTAACACTTCAGCGGCTGCAATCGTATGATCGATTAATTCCTCAAATACTTTCTCATCATGATTTTTGATAATTTTATTGATATGAATAAATTCATAGGAAAGTCTTGCCCGGTCCTGTTTTACAGAGATGTCCTTTGTTTTTCCATCAATCGTGATTTTGACATTTCTTGCACCATTTGCGCCAGGCTTGATATACATATAGCCTTCTTCTCCCTGAATCGAGACAAAATTTTCACCAGTGGTGTCCTTCGATCCAACACAGCTTGCTTGAAAACCTGGATAGGAAAGTAAAGCGATACCGGAAGTATCTATGCCATTTTCATACAAATTCGCTTTATAAGTAACCTCTTCCGGCTTGCCAAATAAACGCAATACAAAATGGAGATTATAGATATTGATATCCGCCAATGCACCGCCTGCAAATGCAGGATTAAACATATTGGTCACCTCTCCAGCTTTTAATTGATCATAGCGGCTGGAGTATTGGCTGTAATTACATTGAATCAGCCGGATAGGTCCTAATCGTTCAATATGCTTGGACAGCTCTAGAAAGTTAGGTAAAAACAAAGTAGGAATCGCTTCAAAAACAAACACTTGATTTTGTATCGCTGCCTCCTTCAGTTCCTTCGCTTCCTTGGCCGTCGGGGTGAACGGCTTTTCACAAATAACATGCTTTTTATTTTCTATCGCTTGAAGCGCCTGCTGTTTATGCAGTTGATTAGGGGAAGCAATATATACGGTATCCATCTCTTCATCAGCAAAAAATTCTTCCAAAGATGTATAAGTTTTCGGGATTTGAAACTCGTCGGCTAATCCATCCGCTGTTTCTTGTTTTCTGGAATATGCAGCAACACAGTTTACTTCTTCAACCGGTTCTATTGCCCGCAGCATCTCCTGAACAATCTTACCTGATCCAATTGTGCCTAATTTCATACTAACCAACCTTTCTTATTTATGATATTAACTAATTGATAAAACGAAACTTCATTCTGCGGGAGTTTTCGATGGGGCGAGTAGTCGCAGTCCCAGGACGTCGCGAACTTAGTCTGTTTCCTTCATCCTCCCACAGAGTTAGCCTAAGTGATTCAGGGAGTTAGTGTCCGTTATCTCTCGCTTATATAAATAGTTTTCCTACTTTATTTCAAAGCGGGAGTTTTACGGACGGTTATCCGTGGTAGAGTTACTAAATGTATCCTTTTATACAATTAATACAAAACACTTACTCTTATCATAACACAGGATGCATTCATTTTCAGAAAAATTACTGGATGGTCAGTGGGGAAGCATTTACCGGGCAATGGATGACGTACATTGATTTTATCCTTTTCCTCATACTAAAAAGGCAAGCTGATGCATTTCCAGCTTACCTTTCATTCCTTTTATCAATATCCATAAGGATAATACCCATACGGCGGATATGGATAGTATGGAGGATAAGGATAATATGGCGGCGGTCCTCCTATGTCATCTAGCAGTAACCCTGTCGCCAATCCTCCTAAAAATGGCACGCCAAATCCAAATACAGGATTTCCATAAAATGGTCTTGGATGGTGATATGGCCTTCTGACTTCTTGATAATTGAATTGGTTATTTAATCCGGCAGGGTTATAAAAGTTATATGGATACATTCCCTGCTGATTTTCTGCAGGTACATTGAATTCATTCATTCCATTGCCCTCCTTCCATTGCTTCCTACCAAGATATGCATCTACCCAGGGAAGTGATAATTGAAGGCTTTTTCTTATTTTTGTTCCTGCCGCAGCGCAGCAATGCCAGCTTATTTCTCTGCAAATGTGTTAAACTAAAAGAAAAATCAGACAAAACAACAGGAGGCGAAAGAAATGAAGAAGCAACATTATGCAATCATCGATATTGGCTCCAATACCATGCGTTTAGTCATTTATGAAAAAACAAAGGGGAACCGGCTGAAAGAAATAGAAAACGTGAAAGCCTCCTCCAGGCTGCGTACCTTTTTAGAAGAGGATAATACCTTAAACCAGGCCGGGATTGACCGTTTAATTGATACATTGAAAAGCTTTCAGGAAGTGCTGGATACCTATACCTTACAGGACACCATCTGTGCGGCTACAGCAGCTGTCCGGCAAGCGGAGAATAAAAAAGAAATTGAAACCCAAATCGTCGAACGTACAGGATTAAATATCCGCATTGTAAGTGAACAAGAAGAAGCCTACTATGGCTATTTAGCAGTTATCCATTCTACCTCTCTCACAGAAGGAGTTACCGTAGATATCGGCGGCGGAAGTACAGAGGTTACTTATTTTGAGGGCCGGGAACTCAAGGAGTCACACAGTTTTCCTTTTGGTGCGCTTACCTTAAAGGATTTCTTCCACAAGTCCATTCCGACAACCGAAGAGCTCTCCAAGCTGCGCCACTATCTAAAGGATCAATTCGCAACACTTCCATGGCTTGCAGATAAAGAGGTCAAATTGGTTGCCATCGGCGGAAGTGCGCGTAACCTGGCTCAGGTCCATCAAAATCTGGAGTCTTATCCGCTAGCAGGTCTGCATGAGTATCAAATGTTCCAAAAGGATATTATGGAAGTAAGCAATCATTTAACTTCTCTGAAACCGGCTAAATTAGCAAAAGTAGAAGGACTTTCTAAAGACAGGGCGGACATTATTATTCCTGCGATTGAAGTTTTTCACTGCCTCTATCAGACTGTTCAGGCAGAGAGCTTGATCCTAAGCCGGAAAGGACTTCGGGATGGCGTATTGTATGAACATTTAGCAAAGCAATTCGATTCCTCCCTCTTTCCAAATGTATTAGAGGAAAGCATCCAGGAGCTCGTTAATGATTATGATCTGGATCGTAAACATATCAGCCATGTCCAAAACCTGACCGAGCAAATATTTGATTTTTGCAAAGAAAATGGACTGATCCATCTGGACAAGCAGGACCGGCAGCTGTTGAAAATGGCGAGCTTTTTATTTAATCTCGGAGAATATATTGATTCCGAGTCAAGCCCGCAGCATACCTTCTACCTTCTGGCTAACCGTACCATTGATGGATTAGAGCACCGGGAACGTCTGAAGCTTGCACTGGTTGCTTCGTTTAAAAATAAGACCGTCTTCAAGCAATTTATTCAGCCCTATAAATCATGGTTCCTAAAGGAAGAGCGCCAGAAATTATTAGATTTGGGATCTTTATTAAAATTCACTTATTGCTTAGATGCGACCAAAAGGCAGATTGTCGAAAAAATAGAGTTTACATCAAAGAAAAAGACCCTCATTATTCGTATATATACGAAAGGCAATGCCATGCCGGAAGAATACCAGGCGGAAAAACAGAAAAAGCATCTGGAAAAAGCAATTGGAAAAGAAGTAGATCTGGAATTTATTGATTTGTAAAGACAAAAATAAGCGTGCAGGAGAAAGCTGTTACGACCCCTCCTGCCAAACAAATTATTCACACAAACTTTACACCTCTTTAACATACTTTATGCGGAAAAGGATTATGATATATATAGGACGCTATAACGAGTGTTCAAAAAGGATTCAAACCAGAAGCAAAAAAGCCCGATTCGCAGCTTATCATTTGGGAACTTTTTGAATATCTTCTTAAAAAGGGATGGTGTGATATGGACAAACAAATAAAAAACGTCAATTCATCAGCCTCCTACAATAACAGGGAGCTGAGCTGGCTCTCATTTAATAAACGTGTATTAGAAGAAGCAGACGATGTAAGCAACCCGTTGCTCGAACGGCTGCGGTTCTTATCCATCTTTTCATCCAACTTAGATGAATTCTTTATGGTCCGGGTAGCCGGATTAAAGGATCAGGTAAAAGCAGGATTTAACCGGCCGGATGACAAATCAAACCTGACTCCAAAGCAGCAGCTCTCTTCTATCGCATCCTTAAATCATGACTTGGTAGAGCAGCAGTATCACCTGTTTAAACAGGTACAGGAGGAATTAGAAACACAGCAGATTCGTCTTTTTCAAATGTCGGAATTATCTGCAGAAGCATTATATATACTGGAGCAATATTTCGATGAACAAATTTATCCGATTCTTACACCGATGGCCATCGATGCCTATCGCGCTTTTCCAATGCTGTTAAATAAATCGTTAAATCTTGCTATTCAGCTGGAAGACGAGTATGAACAAGAACAGCATCAGAAAAAAACAGCGATTGTCCAAGTACCTGCATTGTTAGACCGGTTTATCCAGATTGATGATGCGCATCACTATGTGTTGTTAGAAGATGTCATTCGGTTTTTTATCCATAAACTTTTTAAGGGATATCGGGTAATCTCAACAAGCACTTTTCGTATTACCCGCAATGCAGATATGAATATCCATGAGGACAGCGCGCATGATTTATTAAAGGAAATTGAAAAAGAGCTGAAGAAGCGCAAATTTGGAGAGGCTGTCCGTTTAGAGATGAATGCCATGGAGCAGGACCCTTCTATTACTTCTTTCCTGCTGCATGAGCTGGAAATTCATGAAAAGGATTTGTACATTGTAGATGGACCGCTCGATTTAACGTGTTTAAATGACTTTTATGATCAAGTACAGCATGACTTTGAGTATCTTATTTATGAAACATTTATCCCGCAGCCGGCACAGGATATCCATGAGGATGAAACGGTATTGGAAGCTGTCAGAAAAAGAGACCTCTTTCTTCATCATCCATATGAATCCTTTGAACCGATTGTTGATTTAATGCGTGAAGCTGCGGATGATCCGGAAGTGCTGGCAATTAAGCAGACACTCTATCGTGTCAGCGGGGATTCACCGATTATCGCCAGTTTAAAGCGTGCAGCGGAAAATGGAAAACAAGTAACCGTTCTGGTGGAATTAAAAGCACGATTCGATGAGGCGAATAATGTAGAGTGGGCAAAACAGCTGGAAATCGCCGGCTGTCATGTTATTTACGGAATGATTTCATTGAAAACCCACAGTAAAATCACGCTGATTGTCCGAAAGCATGAAAATCGGATTGAACGGGTCGTCCACCTTGGTACGGGAAATTATAATGACCAGACAGCTAAATTTTACACAGACATGTCTTTTTTAACGACCAAGCGCAAATATGGCATCGATGCCACCAATTTCTTCAATTATTTGAGCGGTTATACAGAAAAGCCTGATTTTCATCATTTATCCATGGCACCATTTGATATTCGCAATGACCTAATTCAGCTTATCGATCAGGAAATCACGTTTCACAAGGAATATAACAATGGACGGATTATTGCCAAAATGAATTCGCTGACAGATAAACCTTTAATCAAAAAGCTTTACGAAGCTTCTCAAGCCGGCGTGCAAGTGGATTTGATTGTCCGCGGTATCTGCTGTCTGCGCCCGGGCATTCCAGATGTTAGCGAGAACATTCGCGTGCTGAGCATTGTCGGGCGATTTTTGGAACATAGCCGCATCTATCTTTTCCATCATAATGGCGACATCAATATTTTTCTGTCCTCCGCAGATTTGATGACGCGAAATATGATTAAACGGGTAGAGCTGATGTTTCCAATCTTTGACCCCCGGATAAAAAATCGTATTCATGATATCCTCGACATCATGCTCCGTGACTCTAAAAAAGCACGGCAGCAGGCAAATGACGGCACTTATTCGCATGTTCCGCCGGATGATGAAGCTTTGAATAGCCAATTAAAATTATTTGAACAGGCGATGGATGTATTTGCTTAAAAGTAGAAAACAAAGGCTGGGAGCTGACAGCCTTTGTTTTTTTATCTAAAATTCATCTCCTGTCTTGCAGAAATGAAGCTTCCCTCAGCATCCATATTGCTATTGAGAACAAACTTCCATATACTAGAACATAAGAAGATGTTGAACTTTTACAATAGGTATCTTTCCTATTTACTAACAAAATACAAGGAGTCTTGGAAATGAAAATTACAGAAATAACGATGCATCGGATGAATATGCGAATGAAAAACCCGTTCACGACAAGTTTTGGAACAGAACAGGATCGTGAATTTATCATTTTAGAAGCAAAGGATGCGGATGGAACTGTTGGCTGGGGAGAATGTGTTACCTCCGAGTCCCCTCTTTATATTGAGGAATTCACAAAAGCTGCCTGGGTGATGCTCGAAGAATATTTAATCCCTCTTACTCTCGGCCGTGAGATTAGCCATCCCGATGAGCTGACAGAGCTATTCGAGCCGTTTAAGCGCAATAACTTAGCAAAAGCAGCGATTGATGCAGCTGCCTGGGACATTTATGCTAAACAGCAGGGTCTTTCTCTGGCAGAGGCTATCGGCGGATGCAGAACAGAAATCGAAGTCGGGGTCAGTCTCGGCATTGAAGATGATATGGAGCGCATGCTTACCAACATTAAAGAAAAAACAGCAGACGGCTATAAGCGAATCAAAGTGAAAATCAAACCTGGCAAAGACGTAGAAGTTGTCAAGGAAATCCGCGAGCATTTCCCTGATATTCCACTGATGGTGGATGCGAACTCCGCTTACACACTGGACGATGTAGAGACCTTAAAGCAGCTGGACCCGTATAACCTGATGATGATTGAACAGCCATTAACTGCCGGTGATTTGATTGATCATGCGGAGCTGCAAAAGCATATCAAGACCCCGATTTGTCTGGATGAAAGCATTCATTCCTATGATGATGCAAGACAAGCTATTCAATTGGGAAGCGGTAAAATTATTAATATGAAAGTCGGCCGTGTCGGCGGGATTACAACAATGAAACGAATTCATGAGCTGTGCAAAGAAGCAAACATACCAATGTGGTGCGGCGGCATGCTTGAATCAGGCGTAGGCCGTGCGCATAATATCGCGATTACCTCCCTCTCGGCATTTACATTACCTGGAGATACCGCAGCTTCCTCCCGCTATTGGGAAGAAGATATCATTGACCCAGAAGTAGTTGTCAAAGACGGAATCGTACAGGTCCCTGCTTCTCCGGGAATCGGATATGAAGTTAACCGTGAGAAATTGGCAAAATACACGGTTCAGAAAGAAACATTTAAATAATCAACTCCATCTTGAGAAGAGACATTTAGACAGTATCCATTTCTGTCTGGATGCCTCTTCTCCTTTTCTTGTTTAAAATCAATTATGTTATTTCAAAGTTCGTACATACTAAGCGGAGGAATTATTTTTTATATAAAACGAAACAGACCGTTATTGTCTGTCTGATTTCCCGCTTTAAAATGACGTATTTTCTTGATTTCTTAAAAATCGTAGCCTGACATTACTACCAGTTACACTGTGTATAAAGAATAGCCAATATCCTATAACGTGCATAGAATATCAATCCCTACAAAAACGCTTGGTTTTAAACAACTATCTTTCCTTGAAAATGATTTTGAGTTGGGTATTTTTTTACCCATCTCAAAATAAAACATTTTTTTCTACTCATGATAAGCACAGTGTCCTTTCAAAACAGCGGCTATTTAAGGGTTTTTTAACAGGTTAAAAACATAACGAACAAAATAAAAACACATCCAAAGCAACTATCTTGAAATCAAAATAGAATCGTTGTATAGTTTAATCCGTACTATTTTTGTTGGATTTCCGAAGAACATTTTATCAAAGGAGGATAATACCAAATGGATAATTGGTTTATATTATTAAATATTGTTATTTTACTTGCATTAATCGGTTTACTAATCTATATGCAGAAAAAGCATGTTTCCTTTGCCAAACGTGTATTTACAGGTATGGGGATTGGTATCGTTTTAGGAGCTCTCTTCCAGATTATCTATGGAGAAGGGTCAGATATTCTTACAGGAACGCTCGATTGGTACGGCATTGTCGGCAGCGGATATATTCGCTTCTTAATGCTGATCGTGGTTCCGCTCGTTATGGTTTCGATTATTCGTGCCATTATTAACTTGAATGAGACAAAGCAGCTTGGAAAAATGGCCGCATGGGTGATTGGCGTACTTATTTCGACAACACTTGTTGCAGCAACACTCGGTGTTGTAACCTCTCTTGTTTTTGATTTGAATGCAGAACAAATTGAAGCGGGTCATGAAGAAACAGAACGCGGCGCTTCGATGGAAGAAAATTTTGAATCCATGGAAGAGGAAACAACACCGCAGCGGATCATTAACTTTATCCCGAACAATATCTTCTTAGATATGACTGGAGAACGTTCTACATCCGTTATTGCCGTCGTTATTTTCTCTGTCCTCGTCGGGATAGCCACACTTGGAGTAAGCAGGAAACAGCCCGAGCAGGCAGAACGGTTTACACGAATGGTGAATGCCGTGTTTGCGATTGTCATGCGGCTTGTAACACTTATTTTACGCTTAACTCCATTTGGCGTATTAGCACTGATGACGAATATGGTTGCCACGACAAACTTTGCAGGGATTGTTCAGCTTGGTAAATTTGTGATTGCATCCTATGTCGCGTTGATTGTTATGGTTCTTATTCACATGCTCATCATCAGCGGATTCAAATTAAATCCGATTACGTTTATGAAAAAAGTGTTCCCGGTGCTCGGATTTGCCTTTACTTCCCGTTCCAGTGCAGGAGCTATTCCGTTGAATGTTACTGCACAGAAGGAAGCACTGGGCGTGGATGACGGAGCTGCGAATATGTCCGCATCCTTTGGCGCAACCATGGGGCAAAATGCTTGTGCAGGTATTTATCCTGCGATGCTGGCCGTTATGATTGCTCCAACTGTTGGTATTGATCCAACATCACTTGACTTTATTGTACAGCTTGTCTTAATTACAGCAATCAGCTCCTTTGGAGTCGCTGGAGTCGGCGGCGGAGCAACATTTGCAGCAATTATTGTTCTGTCCTCTATGGGACTGCCAATCGCACTCGCTGGTCTGCTGATTACCGTTGAGCCGCTTATTGATATGGGCCGTACCGCAGTCAATGTCAACGGCAGCATGGTTTCAGGTACTGTCACTTCCAAAGTGCTCGGCAACCTGGATGAGAAGAAATTTAATAATAAAGATGCCGTAGTAGAAAACACTGGCATTTAAGTCTTTAAAAAAGCAGTTATCTCACATACCCGAGATAACTGCTTTTTTATTAGGATAATTTAATCCGCCTGCATTCCGCCATCTACATTATACAATGCGCCATGTACAAACGACGCTTCATCCGATGCCAGGAACCGGACAATCTGGGCAACCTCATCCGGCGCGCCAAATCTTCCGACCGGAATCCCCTGTTTTAAAGCTTCTCCTGATTTCTCCGGCTCGCCAGGCGTTAAATTATTTTGAATATCTTGAAGCATCTGTGTATCAATAGCAGCAGGAGCTACCGCATTCACACGAATCCCTAACGGAGCTGTTTCTAATGCTGCCGTCTTCGTTATTCCTGCAACCGCATGCTTGGAGGCTATATAACCGACCATTCCCGCTGAACCGATATAGGCAGCATTAGATGCTGTATTAATCACTCGTCCATGCCCCTGTTTTTTCATTTGTTGAAGCACATGTTTTAAGCCTAAAAACACCCCGGTAACATTAATCGACATAATCTGTTCAAAGGTATCCTTATCCAAATCAGTAATTTCCGCAACAGGACCATTAATTCCTGCATTATTAAAGAAAACATCGATGCGGCCAAATTGATCAACCGTTTCCTGAACATATTTCTTTACGTCTTCTTCCTTCGTTACATCGGCTTGAATAATGCCCACATTTTCCGGATTATCCGTGAGAGATTCCTTTGCTTTTGCTAAGGATGATTCATTAATATCAACCAAAACAACCTTTGCACCTTCGTTTAAAAACAATTTTGCAGCTGCTTGACCAATTCCGCCGGCTCCACCAGTGATTAATACCACCTTATCTCGCATATAACACCTCTCCTTTATAGTATCTTCTTTTCCTATTTTACGTAACCGCTTACAAAACTACAAATAATTGGCTTTCTATCGAGGTGGCGGTTTCTTTTTTAAGAAAAAATGAAAACACTATGTATTCCCGCCCAAGCTGCAGCAATACTTAATAAAGCAGATGTGCTAATGTACCAGAAAGCTGCCAGCCACTTGTTATCCAGCAGCAGATCAATTACTTCCTTCCCGAAAGTAGAAAAGGTCGTATATCCGCCACAAAAGCCGACTCCTAACAGCAGCCACAGCTCGAATGGCAAATCAAGCCCATATAGCACTCCCAGTAAAAGAGAGCCAGACACATTAATGATCCAGGTCGCAACTGGAAAGATAATGCCTTTTTCTGCCTTTAACGGCTTCATATATTCACTGATGATGTAACGCAATAATGCACCAACGGCACCGCCTGCCCCTACAAAAAACATAAGAATGACGCCTCCTTCTGCTTGTTATACTTTCCTGATTCGTGCATAGACAACACGCGCTGTCCAAACTCCTGCCCCGGCAAAAATGACTCCCACAACCACGCTTATCCCAATATAAAGCAGAGCCATGGGCAAGGTTAACAGCAATGCATCTAATGCAAAGGCAGAAAATGTTGTAAATGCGCCTAGAAACCCGGTGCCAAACGTCAACGCCCATATGCGGCGATCATGTCTGGAAAGCGAAACAAGCGTCAGTAAAAAGCCTAACAAGAAGCAACCAATGATATTTACCGTTATCGTTGCCATTGGAAAAGTCATATCACCAAGCCATAGACTGACCCCATAGCGGGCGATCGCTCCCCAAAAAGCCCCTATCATCACAAATAGATAATTCATCAAACCACCAGACCTTTATCCGTACATTATTAATAATGTATAATTTAATCCTATCCAGCCGATAAAGCAAGTATTTCGGGATAAAACAAGCTTGTTTATCATAGAAATTCCTGATTTTTCGTATTCGCTGAAACCTTCTCTCCCTTATTTCGTAGTTATAGTGCAGAAAGAATTTGGAGGGGAAAACGAATGGAATACAGCTACGTTATTCAAATCTTTTTAATCCTTATGTTTTTCTTTTTCAGTTACCTTATTTTAATACGCAAAAATTATTATCTAATCAGCGGATTTAATACAAGTACGCCTGAGGAGCAGCGGGAAATGATTCAAGCAGGCTATCCGCGTGCTGTCGGCAAGATGACCCTGCATATAGCCATTATTTTAAGCCTTGGCTTCCTGCTCCAGCTCTTGCATGTTCCTTATGCGATTGAAGGATCCTATGTTGTCATGCTTATCGTTTTATTTGTGGAATTCTTTTGGATGACGAAAAAGTTGAAAAAGAAATCGAAACGGATAAACAAAACGGTGTTATTGCTTTCCCTTATGTTAGTCATTGTCGTTTTCGCCATTCCTTTTATACCAAATAAACTGGAAATAAATGAGGACTCCTTCGAAATGACAGGCTTATATGGAGAAATATGGGCGTATTCGGATATAGAGGATATTTCTCTCTACGATGAACTTCCAGAAACCACGATACGCACAAACGGCATTTCCATGTTTGGAAAACACCTCGGCAATTATCGGATGGAGGGATGGGGAGCCGGCAAGCTATTTATTCGTTCCAACAACGCTCCATTTATGATTGTCCAGACAGAGGACAGCTTTATCATTATCAATGCAGGCCAGCCTAATGAAACGGAAATGTATTTTCAGCAGCTGGAGCTGGCATACCAGCAATATAATGATAACCATTAGAAAAAGCTGTCCAGTGCAGCCAGCTTTTTCTAATGGTTATTTATTTCAAGAAATCAGGATTTTTAAATGCTGGATGAGGATATTTATAAAAGCCTTCTCCCGATTCAATCCCAAATTTCCCTTTATCCAGATACGTTTCTTTTAAGAACGCAGCAACTTTTTCAGCTTTCTTATCTCCAGCTTCTGCTTTTGCCGCAGATAAGTTATACGGTGTGCGTATACCAATGACATCTAATGTTGCAAATGGACCTTTTGGAGCGCCAGTTGCAACCATCCATGTTTTATCAATGGTTTCTGCATCGGCAACATCATTGACCAATAACTCCTCTGCTGCATCTAGAAAAGGAACAAGCAAGGAATTTAAAATATATCCAGGCTGTTCTTTATATATAGGCAATGCAACCATTCCGATTTGTTTTGCAAATGCTACGACATCATCAAACACGTTCATATCTGTGCCTTCATGCTTCATGATTTCTGCGGTATTGTTTTTCCAAATTTCATTTGCAAAGTGAAGCATCAAGAATTGATTAGAGCGGCCAGTTGCTTCGGCAAATTGACTTGGAAGCATGGTGGATGAATTAGATGCAAAAACGGTTTTTTCCGGAGCGGCTTCCGCTAATTTATGATAGAAATCTAATTTAATTTTTTCATTTTCCGGAACTGCTTCAATAACTAAATCAGCATCTGCAGCAGCTTCTTTTAAATCGGTAGAGAAGTGCATGCTCTCGAACGCCTCTTTTACTTCTGCCTCCGTTGCATTTATATCTTCTTGATACCGTTGCTGCCATTTCTCCATCCGTGTTTTTGCAGCATGAACAGCCTCATCATTAATATCGTAAACTGTTACATTAAATCCTTTAAAAGAAACTTGAAAGGCAATTTGGCTTCCTAATACGCCGCTGCCTGCTATCGTTACATTCTTAAATTCCATGAGAAATCCTTCTTTCTATTTTTTCCAATGTGATTTTACATTTATAGTATACGCCTTTTTATGCCAAACATAAATAAATTTGCCTGAGAGCAATTATTTTATAGGCACACTTATTTCTTTATAAAAATAAAAGCAGTTTGGATTTGCTTTATAATTTAGCATCCCCAAACTGCTTTCATTAATTCCATTCTTTAAACCGTGCAATCATTTGCTTCAGCTTTTTCTCCAGCTTTCCTTCCCCATCACGCTGTTTCTTCCATTCATTATAGCTGGCGATGCTGATAAATAATATTCCGGCAATCAGAAGATACGCCCACCAAGGGAGATTGCCCCAATAAGGCCGTGTCTGATAAATCACATTAAACAAGAGGGTTCCGATTCCGACAAAGAAATAGGATTTTAATTGATAACGCATCCCTGCGAGTAAGGAAAGAATTGACAACACTCCGATAATCAATGCATCCATTATCGTAGCACTCTGAATCGCATCCGCAATCAGGTACACCGTAACCAGAATCAACAGCACGGTCTGAATATGCCGCATCACCGATTCGTAATCATTCCATGTTTTCTTAGACAAAATAATTGCCAAAGCAAGAACCGGCAGCGCATGAAGCTCCGCATAAAACACTTCTGAAATAGCATTAATATAATAATCAAGCACCAGATAATAAGGCGGTAAACAAGCCACGCCGCCAAGGCTGATACATATTTTCTGCAGCATCTGATTCCCCACACGATCCTGCTGCAGGAAAAACCAGGAAGCGAACAAAACAAGCGGAATAACAGTCAGCCAAATCGTATCCAGCTCATTTGCCCAGTTTAATGCAAAAACGAGATAGGCAACTGCCATCAGAGAATACCAGTCTACAGCCCGCAGGCTTCCCTCAGTAGTAACATACAGTTTTGAAAATAAATATCTCCCGGCAGCTGTTAATATGCCAAATCCAATGGTATACATCAGCCATAAATGAATCGTTTCCTCAAATACCGCTTGTATTTGCCATAAATAGATGGAGAAAAATAAAGGCACCACAAGGTATAATGTCCATTTTCGCATATGCAGAAAATATACATTCACTATAATCAGTCCGGTAAAGATGAGAAGCTGCCAAAACACCTCTACTGCAGATAAAAACACGCCCATACCTAAAACCAGATTCATAAACGGAATGAGAAAATATTCTATCCGCCGCTTCCACACCGCTGATACTGCTGCCCAGATTGCAATCATAATGATTCCTGCAGCAAGCCAAGCATAAACAAATGAAATAACTGCCATCCATTCATAATGAGAGATGAAGGATACCACTGCTCCAAGCAGCATCAGTAACCCAGCATATAAAGCCGTTTTTATTTCCCATTCTTTTTCCTTTGTCAGTGCCGTATAGGTATAGATTGCCTGTGGAAGCAGCCAGACTGCCGGATAAAGGATAGGACGTGCTACACTGTCCCCTGCTATGATGAGCACAAGGAACAAGAGCACCGCGTGCGCAAAATAGAAGAAATACGGCTTTAAGCCGGCATCCCATTTTCCTAAATAACGTTCCACCGCTAAGAATACAATGGGCAGGCCAAGCATAAACCAGACAAATCCATCCAACGTATCAATTGAAAATGTGCGCAGCAACGATACATAAAATCCTAAACTTACCGCCGCAACCAGACTCCAAAACACAGGCTTTCCAGTAAAACGAACCAGCCAGTAGACGACGCCGATTCCTATCAACAGAATGACAGGTCTTACAAATATTTCATCTCCGGTAAATCCAACAAACAGCAGAAGCATAGCTAATAGATAGCTTCCCTGACCCGTATAGAACGTTGTCCGGGTCAATTCCTGCTGCTTTCTCTGCTTCCAGATAAGGCTGATTCCAAGCAGCACGACACCGGCGCCCGCCAGTTGAAAAGGAATATCCAGCTGACTGCGGTAAACATAGGATGCTTCCACAAATTCAAAATAAAGGATGTACATGGCCAACAGCCAATTAATTGGAACAGCCCAGGAAGCAACTTGCTTCTCCAACGTTTTTTTCGATACCACAGTCATATAGAAAGCAACGACGCCTAGCAAGGCAAATATAACTGCAATCTCCACGAACTCAAGCAGGATCAGCTTACCCAGGATAATGATTCCAATTACCGGCATCGACCAGAAATACATACTTTTTTGTACAGCCTGCATAAATGGAATGCGATTCCCGAAACCGACAAACAGAAATAAAATAATCATATAGAAAAACATAAAGTTAAGTGTGCTTTCCGGAAAAAACGGATGCACTGCTAACGACCAAAACTGTATCCCGACCGCAATAAAGAATGCAGGAGCAATCCAGCGAAAAACGCCCCGTTTCGTCACCTCTGCAAGATAGACATAGGTGGCAGCAATAACAATATACGCCAGCAGCATAAACCAGGAATCCCAGTCAGCACGGATAATCAAGCCTTGAAAGCTGATGTAGAGAAAAGCAAAGCCCGAAATGACGCCGCTTATATAATAAAACGCCTTATTCGCAAAGCTGTCCTTCCGCATCACATAAGCAAATCCGAGATAAGCTGCCCCCATCAATGCATAAATCAACGTATCCGCTGTATATAAAAACGAATTCTCTGTCAGCTGGTAAATGCCATAAGCAAATAAAGCGGCAAAAACAAATTGATAGCCCTTTGTCTGATAGACGAACACCATCGCCATATAGAGAAATGCAGTCAAAAGCACATTAAAACTATAAAACACAGCCTGATTATAGACAAACAGCATTAATAACGTGGAAACAATCAGATTTAACTGTGCATAGGCCGGCAGTTCATGTAAAAACACACGAAACACTTGCCCCTTCTCTTTCCGAAAATGGTGATACACGAATAACAAGACACCGTTATACAGCATCATTAGGAAAAAGAACACATCTGTCGGGACTTGCAGTGCAGCAAGGGAAAATCCGATAAAGAAGGATAGGAATATATAAAAAATCCATACAAATAATTTCGCTTTTGTCTTATAAGCATTCCAAGCGTATAACGGAAGCGGGACAATAGTACACAGCATTCCCAGCCAATAACGCCCTTCTCCTGTTAACGTTAAATAATCGCCAAACAACCCGAAAAAACCAATACCGATTATCGCAATCGGCAGTAATAAACTTCCGAGCGTCAAAAACGCAAAAGCTGTCTTTTCGATTTTAAGAAAACGGGAGGATAACCCGCTTAATGCTAAAAAGAAAATCGAAACGCCAAGCAATGTCGCAACCTTTAACAAGGCTCCCATCTGATCCCAAGAGCTGGTTGCCACAACTAAACCGCTGATTAACAGAAAAGAAACTCCTAAAATAAGCAGCCAGGTAATATTTCTTTCTCTGACCTGCTCCGCTGTTTTCGGTTCGCGGACCGGCTTCGCTTTCTTCTGCTTTGCCGCTTCCCGCTCCTCTGGAGTCAACAGCCATTCTTTTTTATCCTTATTGCCCTGGAAAAACCCGGTTGATTGTTTTTTAACAGGCTTGCTGTCTGACTGTGAAAAAGAGGCCTCTGCCTCCTCCGGCTGATCCTGTTCTGCAGCCTGATACCTCTCTTTAGAGGCTTCTTCTTCCGCATCCTCACGCGCTAACCCATCCATACTTTTATCTACCTGTTTCGCATATTCCTGATGGGCTGTTAAGATGCGTTTATAATCTTCCATGCTGATAAGATCTCTTTTTAATAATTCAATCAATTCTTCTTGCAAAATTTGGGCTCGATTTTTAGAATTCGAAATAACGTCCACGCCCCTTTTCTAAGGTGAAGGATACTTTATCATGGAGAACTGTTTGTAAAACTTCCACTGAGTGAAGTTTCATTTTATGTATCTTGTTATAAGATTACAAGAATTTTATGAGATAGTAAATAACATTTATTCCTGGCAGATATATTGCTAATATGTAAAAACCCCCGCTTCTTCACACCGAAACGGGGCAGCTTTTATCTTCCTTTTTCATTCCTACAGAGAAAAAGTGTTACGCCTTCACATCAATGGAATGCCCTAAATTCGGATGCTGCGGCTGATCCAGCATTTTAA
The DNA here is from genome assembly GCF_000821065.1 of Oceanobacillus oncorhynchi. Taxonomy (GTDB): domain Bacteria; phylum Bacillota; class Bacilli; order Bacillales; family Amphibacillaceae; genus Oceanobacillus; species Oceanobacillus oncorhynchi. The sequence continues at coordinate 921,075 of NZ_CDGG01000001.1, read as the reverse complement.
TCAGCTCCGCATTTTGCGCTTCCGCATGATCCATGACTTTTCCCATTAAGCTGAAGGACACCTGTGTCTGCAAATTAGCCTGACTCATAATCATCGACATTTTCCCAACATCCACCTATCCATTCACCTCACTCTGAAAGATTTACGAATTACCTTTATTTTAACATAGTTTTCTGTCAAATGATGCATCTTTTCTACTATAACGGGAACAGGAAAATAATTGGCTTATATGTTCAAACGATTTAAGTAATTATTGCCACAAGAAAGAATACAATATTTAAAAAACGTATCTTAAATTTTGGTAAGTACATCGATTCATGATAAAATTCTAGTATTAGAATATAGAACTATTTCTAAAGCATCAGCTGCAAGAAGAAACGATATCTATAATGGATAATCGCTTAAAAATATACATAAAAAACATACATAATGACTAGAAACAGCAGCTGACGATTCCTTTGGTAACTACCGCAGCTTCTTTAATTCGGCTACGCTCTACACAGCCGTGATTTCAAGACGTCCAAGCTGCATGATTATTGGGTAAAGGAGAGGAAAACGTTTGGCTAACGGAGACATCATGTTCTTTTTTTTAGATGATTTTTTTATTAATCTTTGCGTCATCATCACTTTAACTGTGCTATACGTACCACTCCGATCAAAATTAAAAATTGCTGACAGACCGTTTTGGCAAAAAGGAATTATCGACGGGGTTCTATGCGGGCTGAATAGTGTTATGTTAATTATATTTTCCATTGAAGTCGCAGAAGGTGCCTTGGTAGACCTTCGTTTTATACCAATTATGCTCATAATCTTGCTGGAAGGATTATTTCCTGCGATTATTGCCAGTATCGTGGTGATTGCCGGCAGATTTATCATCGGCGGAATGTCGGACTTTTCCATCTCTGCTGTCTTTTTAATGATTGCATTAGTGATTGGATTTCAATTGATACATAAGCTATACCAGACGAAAATGGAAAAAAAGATATATATAAAAGCTGTCGTGATGATTTTCTATTCCAATATCGTTTTTACCATCACGATGATGTTCCACTTTCAAAATGATTACCTCTCCCTGCTAAGCTTTTTACCGATTTATTGTTTTGTATCATTTGTCGGCGGATTGGCTTCTCTTTTTTACGTGAGATATCTCGGAAAAACAGAAATGCTTTTAGCGAAGTATAAAGAGGAGGTATCTACAGACTTTTTAACAGGCTTGCAAAACATGCGCTCCTTCGAAAAAGTGTGGGGCCAGGTAGTCAATAAAGCAGTCATAAAAGACGAAAAGCTGACTATTTTATCGCTGGACATTGACCAGTTCAAGCAGATAAATGATACATATGGGCATCCGGCAGGAAACCAAATTTTAACGCAATTTGGTGACATTTTATCCAGAAATATCCGTTCATTTGATATGGCGTTCCGAAATGGCGGAGATGAATTTTCAATTGTGCTGCCAAACTGCAGTATTGAAAATGCGCTGGAGGTAGCCGAACGCATACTGGAGGACGTGAAAGCGCACTCCTTTCAGATTTCTCAAAAGGAAAGCATTTATATCACTGTTTCGATTGGTGCAGCAACCTACCCGGATACCTGCAGCAACCCGCGTCAAATCATTCATCAGGCCGATGAAGCATTATATAAAGCAAAGCACTTAGGTAAAAACCAAGTATACCCTGCTATAACGTCATCTCCGAATAAATCATAAATCATTTTCGGAATGACGTTATTCATTTTTCACATAAGCATACCACATTATGATTTACCCAACTTCTTTGTTTTCAATACTTCCGACATTTCTTGTATCGCAAGTGGTTTGCTGTAATAATAACCTTGAATTTCATCAATATCATGATTGCGTAGAATATCGAGTTCTTCTTTGGTTTCCACTCCTTCAGCAACCACCTTCATCCCCATGCTTTTTCCCAGCTGGACAATGGTTGTTGCAATTTTTCGCTTGATAGATAAATGCGAAATGCCGCTAATGAGGGAACGGTCAATTTTCAAAATATCTAAATCAAGCTTTTGCAAATAAGCCAATGAAGAGTATCCTGTCCCAAAGTCATCCAATGCAATTTTGATTCCATTTTCCTTCATTATTTTTAAAATTTGCTGCACGTATTTTTCATTATCAATAAAGAGACTCTCCGTGATTTCAATCTGAATCCAAGCTGGATCCACCTGGTACGCATGAAGAACAGACCAGAATTTATCGACAAAATCGGCCTGCAAAAATTGGCTGGATGATAGATTAATAGATACAGGAAGTAAATCGTAACCATTGGTTTTCCATGCCTTCAGCTGCCTGCAAACATTTTCCAGCACCCAATCACCGATTTCATTAATCATACCCAATTCTTCCGCTAAAGGAATAAATTCACCCGGAGATACCTCCTGAAATTCCGGATGCTGCCAACGAATCAACGCTTCATAGCTTGTAACAATATCTTTTTTCCCTGGAGATACTTTAGGCTGATATACAAGATAAAATTGATTATTATCTAAACCTATTCGTAAATCATTTTTTATTTGAAACGCTCTTTGATTCGAGATTCGCATCTCTCTGTCAAAAAACCGGTAATCATTTTTAGACAAGCCCTTCACGCGATACATTGCTAAATCAGCATGCTTCATCATCGTAGGCGCATCTGAACCAGCCTCTGGATAGGTAGATATCCCGATACTTGCTGTCGTGCTTAATTGATAGCCTTCAATAGCAAAAGGCTCTTTAAAATTGGTAATAATAGATTCTGCATAGCGCTGCATATCTCTCGGGGAAGTGATGAAATCAATAAGGATAGCAAACTCATCACCGCTGAGCCTTGCAACAACTCCATTCTTACCGACGATTTCCTCCAGCCGGCGGGCAACGGCGATAAGCAACTCATCTCCTATGATGTGTCCAAGCGTATCATTCACATACTTGAAGCCGTCCAAATCAACAAACATGATTCCGAATCTTTCCTGATTTTCTTTAGCATATGCTATCTTTTGGATTAAATTTTCATCAAACTTACGGCGATTCTTCAGCCCTGTTAAATGGTCATAGAAGGCCATCATCCGTATCTTTTCCTGATTTTCTTTTTTATCCGTGATATCGTAGCGCATCGCAATATACTGCACCGGCTTTCCTTTTTCATTCTTCACCGGTACGATAGTTGTATCCACCCAATAAAAAGAGCCGTCTTTTGCACGATTTCTGATTTCGCCTTTCCAAACTCCGCCAAATCCGATTGTCCGCCACATCTCTTTAAAAAATTCTCTGGAATGATAGCCTGAATTAATCAGCTGATGGGTATTTCCAATCAACTCGTCATGAGAATAACCGGATATTTCACTGAAGAGGTTATTTGCATGAATGATTTTCCCCTGCCGGTCTGTAATGGCTAAAATCACAGATTGGTCCAACGCATGTTTAATATCTGACAGCTCTTTTAATGCCTTCATTAATTGATTATTTGCTTCCCTGTCATCAGAAATGATTCCGAACACTTCTACCCCATCCTCTGATTGAATTTGATAGCCAAAAATACTCAGCAGCACCATTTCTCCGTTTTTTCTATTAACCGTTGCATTAAAATGAATTTGCTCTTCCTCATCATCAACCAGCTTTGAAAATTCTAATGCGACATGAGGTCCGATATAATGAGAAAGTATATTATCATAATCTTCTCCAGAAATGATATCCTTTGACTCATTTAATACATCCCAAGATAACAGCTCCGTAAAATATATTTTTTTATTCCGAATCTTAAATACAGCCTGAGCCAAGTTCATTTCCTCCTTGCACCAACACAGCAATTACATCTAGTTTTAATATATCATGTAAAATAGACAAAAACACATCTATTTCGATGGATTTAAACAATTATCGCTCATTTAACCTTAAATTAATTTTTTAATAATCGTATCATTTTTTGACAAAATCCCATAAAATACAGCGTATATTCTATTAATAATGATTTAACCATCCAGCAAATCAGTACGAAACATTTAAAAAAAGGTAACTACAATTCACTTTATCATGTGACAAACAATTGAACAAAGGTCTTTACTCCCCTTTTCATTTGTCGAATAACATAGAAATTCATCTTACTCTTCGCTACAATGGAAAAGAAAGTATACGATCCATTGTGAACAGTTGGAGGTAATTCCATTGAATAAAGATGAAATGCAGCAGGAAGCGGCACGTTTCCTGACAACCTATTATACAGAAACCGGTGCTCCTGCAGAAAAATCAGCAGAACGAATCAAAGAAGTTACAGCCGAGATAAATGCACATGGCACCTATACCCAAACCTATGAGGAAATAGTGTATGGAGTAAAGCTCGCCTGGCGAAATTCAAACCGCTGTATCGGCAGATTGTTCTGGGAGCGTATCGATGTTGCAGATGCCAGACAGGCAACAACAGAAGAAGAGATATTTGAATTCTTGTTCAGTCATTTAAAAAACGCCTTTAATCAAGGAAGAATCAAACCTTATATCACCATCTTCCCTGCTTCCTCGGCCAAGGAGGAAACCGTGAAAATCTGGAATCATCAGCTGCTGCGCTATGCAGGCTATGAAACAGAAGAAGGAATTATCGGTGATTCCGATTCCCTGGAATTCACCCAAATATGTGAGCTGCTGGGCTGGCAGGGGGAAGGAACACATTTCGATATTTTGCCGCTTGTTATTCAAATCGGTGATCATCCCCCTGTCTGGAGAACCATTCCCGAGGCATTCATCCCTGAGATTCCTATGGAACATCCAGAATATGAAGCGGTAGCAGACCTGAATTTGAAATGGTATGCCCTCCCGATTATTTCAGATATGCGTCTGGAAATCGGTGGGCTGCATTACATATCTGCTCCCTTCAACGGCTGGTATATGGGAACAGAAATCGGCGCCAGAAACTTTGCAGATGAGCACCGCTATAATTTACTGCCAAAAGTAGCTGAAATCATGGGATTATCAACAAAACATGCCAGTAATTTATGGCAGGACCGTGCCCTCATTGAATTGAATGAAATGGTGCTCCACTCCTTTAAAAAACAAGGTGTATCCATTGTCGACCATCACACCGCTGCATCCCAGTTCCGCATTTTCGAAAAGCAGGAAGCAAAAGCCGAACGGGAGGTAACCGGAAAATGGACCTGGCTTATTCCACCTGTTTCCCCTGCAACCACGCATGTCTGGCATCAGCCCTACAGCAATGAGCTGAAAAAGCCAAATTTCTTTTACCAGGATAAGGCTTATCGGCAAGGAAAAGGCTGCCCGTTTCATGGGTAGAGATAAAGTGTTCTTACTTTTAGTGAGAGCACTTTTTATTTAATTTTTCACTATATCTATGTTTCTCATAGACTGCAAAGATATTTTTTCAGATTCTCATTTTCAAAATTAATTCTGTAAAAGCTGCAATATCATCCCCGGCTGCTGGTTTGCCTGAGCCAGCATTGCCATGGCAACCTGTGCCAAAAGACTGTGCTTGGTATAAAGCATCATCTCTTTTGCAATATCCGCATCCCGAATCCGCGATTCTCCCTGTGTCAGGTTGGTTACTGTATTGGAGAGGTTATTGATCGTATGCTCCAGCCGGTTCTGTACAGCTCCAAGACTGGAACGCTGTGAGGATGCCTTCTCTATCGCTTCATCTAAAATCCCGATGGCTGTATCTGCGCCTTCTTGTGTCGTAATATCGATTTCATCTATACCCAGCGCAGCTGCCCTTACATCGCCAATTGAAATTTCAATATATTGCTCCGCATTGGCACCGATCTGCAGGCGTATATTGGTAAAGGAACCGTCTAATAGAGACTGTGTATTAAATTCGGTATCCCGTCCAATCTGCGATAACCCTTCCCGGAGCTGATTCATCTCATCCTGCATGATTTTCCGGTCCGATTCCGAATACGTTCCATTCGCTGACTTCACACTCAGCTCCCGCATCCGCTGCAATATCGCATGCGTTTCATTCACCGCACCCTCCGCCGTTTGCAATAGCGAGATGCCATCCTGCGCATTCCGAATGGCCATATTCAATCCGCGAATCTGCGCACGCATTTTCTCGGAAATAGCCAGCCCTGCCGGATCATCTGCAGCACTGTTAATCCGCTTGCCCGTTGCGATACGAAGCATTGATTTCTGAGCCATGGCAAAATGATTGTTCATATTATTGTAAATCGTAAACGCCATTACATTATTGTTGAGACGCATCGATAATAACTCCACCTTTCCTAAGGTGTATCTTACTTGTTATTAGGTATATCGGTTGATTTGGCGGGTAAGTGAAGTGATTGAGGAGTTTTTTTATTATTTTGGGTTGATTTTAAAGAATTTAAAAAGAGTCCTAATTGGGATGTAAGATTCAACCTCAAAAGGACTCTTTTTAGATACAAAAACTGGTCAAAGAAATTCATCTGGAAAATTTCATTTTATAAAATTACTGCTGCAATTACTCCGCATATAAATAATGGAATATTATAATGCAAAAATGTAGGGACACACGTATCCCATATATGATTATGCCTTCCATCAGCATTTAACCCGGCAGTTGGTCCAAGCGTACTGTCAGAAGCAGGTGATCCCGCATCTCCTAGAGCACCTGCTGTTCCAATAAGTGCTGCAGTTGCCAACGGGGATAAACCAGCGGCTGCACAAATCGGGACATATAATGCTGCCAGAATAGGAATTGTGCCAAATGATGTACCAATTCCCATTGTGATAAACAATCCAACCACCAACATCGTCGTAGCAATCAGAAACGATGATGTGCCAACCATGGAAATTGCCTGTTCAACAAGCTGTTCAATGCCTCCCGTTTCCTGTAGCACAGTCGCATAACCGGAAGCAACCAGCATAATAAATGCTATCATCCCCATCATTCCAATACCTTTTTGGACCACTTTTTCATTCTCGTTCATCTTTATTACTCTCGTTGCAAACAGGATAATAATTCCAGATAATGCACCAAGAATAAGTGATTCCGTCATAAGCTGTGTTACCAATGCTGCGATAATCGCGATAATTGTCATCCATTGATAAAAACCCCAATTTCCTTTTTCTTCTGTGTACGCAACTTCTATATTTGCTTCATCCGGCTGGCTTTCCTTAGGCAGATGATCTTTACGGTACGTGATAAAAATAGCTACCAATAATCCGACTACCATTCCCGCTCCGGGTATTAACATAGAAATCGTTACCTCATTCAAGGTAATGGGCATGTTATTTGCGATCATTTCATCTCGAATAATCCCTTGAAATATTAATCCGAAACCTACTGGTATTGTCATATAAGGAGCTTTAAGTCCAAAAGTTAATGCAGCAGCAACTGCCCGTCTATCTAATTTCAATTTATTAAACAGACCTAACAATGGCGGAATTAAAATAGGTATAAAAGCAATGTGTACAGGTACGATATTTTGTGACAAACAAGCAATTACAGCAAGACTCAAAACAAGTGCCATTTTTTTACCTCTAAAAAGTGTTAACATCTTATTTACCAGGATTGTAGTAATCCCTGATAAACCAATCATTACAGCAAATATTCCCAGTAGAACATAGCTTAATGCTGTGTTTGACTGTCCCCCCATGCCCGACACCATCAGTTCCGCTGCTTCACCCAAACTCATTCCAGACATTAAACCAGCCGTTAAAGCAGCAAGAATAATGGCAAACAAAACATTGACACGAAATAAACTTACCACTACCATCACAAGCACACTGACTAAAACTGCATTTGTAAGCATCTCCTAACTCCCCCTTTATTTTTCAATCTTTTATGAGGTATCACACGAGTTAAAATAATCTCGATGATAACACTGCCGTTTTCATAAAACGAAACTTCATTTAGTGGGAGTTTTTCTTTTCTCCCACTGAATGATTAGTTGAGTAATTCAGGGAGTTAGCACCCGTTATCTCCCGCCTAAATAAATTTATTCCCTCTCCTTTATTTGGAGCCGAGAGTTTCACGGGCGCTTCTCCATGATAAATATGAAGAGGCAGCTTTATACCCTTCATAAAAACTGATAAATACTGCCTCTTTTTCTTTATTTAATAGAAATTTCTTTTTTTAAAAAGTTATTGTTATGATACAGCGGGTGCAATGTCTGATTAAGCTTCTCTATATCCTCTGAAAAAACTCTGTCTTCGGTAATGCTCGGGACAACATGACGCATCTTCTCCCATTTTTTCTTTAATTTTGGCGACAGATTTTCCACGCCTTGATATTCCGCTGCCTGCAGGGAACAAATACATTCAATCGCCAACACACGCCGGGCATTCTGTATCATCATTCCTGCATGTCTTGATGCCGTCGTCCCCATACTAACATGATCCTCCTGATTGGCAGAGGAAGGAATGGAATCCACGCTTGCAGGATGCGCTAAGGTTTTATTTTCCGAGACAAGGGATGCCGCAGCATATTGCATAATCATTGCTCCCGATTGCAAACCGGGTTCTGAGCTTAAAAAGGCAGGTAAATCATTTAGCTGTGGATTCACTAACCGTTCAGTACGGCGCTCTGATATATTCGCTAATTCTGCTACTGCAATTTTTAAAAAGTCCATTGCAAATGCGATTGGCTGACCATGAAAATTCCCGCCTGAAATAACCACCTCTCCTTCATCAAAGATAAGCGGATTATCCGTAGCTGCATTCATCTCAATCTCTAGTTTTTCCTTCACGTAATCAAGTGCTTGCCAGGACGCACCATGTACTTGGGGAATACAACGCAAAGAATACGCGTCTTGTACCCGCTTTTCACCCTGTCTTGTAATCAGTTTGCTTCCGTCTAACCATCCCCGCATTCTTTTTGCCACATCTATTTGCTGCGGGTATCCCCTCGCTTCATGTATTGCTGGATGAAAAGCATCTACAATTCCTTCCAGCCCCTCCATTGTCATTGCAGCAATCCATTCACTATCAAAAGCAAGCTGTTCCGCTTCAATATAATTAACTATCCCCATAGCAACCATTGCCTGCGTTCCATTGATAAGTGCCAACCCTTCTTTAGCCTGCAATGTAATCGGACGAATTCCTTTTTCAGAAAAAACGGAAGCTGAATCAATTACGTTTCCGGACTCACCATAGACTTTTCCCTCTCCAATTAAAACAAGTGCTAAATGAGCCAATGGCGCCAAATCGCCAGATGCCCCTAAAGATCCCTGTTGTGGAATGACTGGATGGATTCTTTTATTAATTAATTCAGATAGTAATTCCACCAATACTCCACGAACACCTGAAAATCCTTTTAGTAAAGCATTCAATCGAAGTACCATCATGGCACGTGATACAATTTCCGGAAAAGGTTCACCAATCCCGCATGCATGGGAACGGATTAAATTTAATTGTAAATTTTCAACATCTTTTTGATTGATAATCACGTCACTAAATTTTCCAAAGCCTGTATTAATTCCATATACCGTTTCTCTATTTGCTACAATTTGTTCAACAGCACATCTGCTATCATGAACTTCCTCCATGCTTTTTTCGGAAATGGATACTTTTTCATTATCGAGCAAAATTCTTTTTAGTTGTTCAATCGTTAAAGTATGGCCTGTTAATTCAATCATTGTTTCTTCCTCCTTCTTAACGGATTTTCTATGGTCCGCTACACTATTGACTTTCTCTAAAAAAACAGCAAAAAGAGGCGATAACGGCATACTGAAGTAAGCCATCATCACCTCCTAACGTCTCGTTACTATAGGTCATGATTTCGTATTTATTTGTTAAATATGATTAATTCCAAGACCAACCGCTTCATGTTCCAATCCTTTTATAGGTGCTCCAATTGTCCCGTAAAAGGCGACGGCAATCCATTCTCCTTCTTTTTCCTCTTTATACGGTTTCCCGCGTACAACAGCAAAGCGAAGACCTACTGTCCGCATTGTCTCTCCAATCGCCAGTTGTCCTCTGGTTATCCCTTCAAGCGCCTCAACAATTGTATGATATAATGCGTGGGTTTCTCGATAAACCCCTTCTTCAATTAATCCGCTTCTCTTAACTGCTGTTTCCACTGCGGAAATAACCTTCTGCATATTCATGGACCCGACTTTTCCAAGGCATGTATCCACCTCGTCAAACATGGATTCAAAGGAGCTGTATTCACTTTCATCTAACATAGCAAGCAGTGTGGCAATTTTACCAATGCGAATTTTTTGCGGCATGTAAGCGCTCCCTTTTTATCTCAAAAATAAAACTTTTTACTAATAGCTATTTTGATTATAATCTGAATAGTGGTAATAGTCAATTATTTTTCTGGCATTTTATATAAAATGAAAAAGAATTTTATATGCCAACCTGTTATATTTATTATATGATCACTTTTCTTTTTTGATAACCTGTCAAAAACGACAACATTGTATGAAAGGGAATGGCTTTCTCCTTATAGTAATAAATATCCAACCGGTGCAGCAATTAAAATAGTTAATACAACTCTTTCAAACCATATTACAATTAGTTTTGGAATACTAATTGGGATGTCTGTTGATAAAATAACTGGCACAACAGCTGAAAAAAAGATGATAGAAGAAATACATACCACAGCTATTACATATTTCGTTATTAAAACTGCTTCCGTCACCATTAAAGCAGGTAAAAACATTTCTACAATTCCCATGGAAACGGCTTTTGCTGCTAATAAAGGTTCAGGTAATTGCACTAACCATGTGAAAGGGTAAAAGATATAGCCAACAATATCAAAGATCGGTGTATATTCGGCTAACACAAGTCCTAGTAGACCAATAGACATAATGGATGGTAGAATTGCCATCGTCATTACCATTCCATCCTTTAAATTCATTTTAATATTTTCAAATAAACTGGGAGCATTATCAGCAACTTTCATCGCTTGTTCCCACGCTACCTTTATGCGATTTTCTGTAATTATTTCCTCATATTGAGGTTTAGCCCCATCGTAGTATTCATTACTCATTTTATTCAGCGGCCATAATCGTACGGTAATTGCCGTTACTAAAAATGTGATGACAAGTGTTGACCAAAAATACAGATTCCAAATACCCATTAAATCTAATGTATTAGCAACAACTACCATAAACGTTACAGAAACAGTAGAGAATCCAGTTGCGATAATGGAAGCCTCTTTTACTGAATACTTCCCTTCTTTGAACACACGATTAGTTATTAGTAATCCAATTGAATAACTGCCAACAAATGAAGCAACTGCATCAATCGCAGAACGGCCGGGAGTTTTCCAAACAGGTCTCATAATTCTTTGCATTAATACCCCAATAAATTCAAGGAGTCCATAACTTACTATAAGTGCAAGGAATACTGCACCAATGGGAACTAGAATGCCAACAGGTGTAACTAGACTATTGAATATGAAAGGTCCCATATCTGGATTAAATAACCATGCTGGCCCAATATTAAAAACAATCATTAGTGCAGCAACTAATCCTAAAAGCTTAAAAAAAGATAGAACTGTATTTACGTTCCCTTTATTCCATGTACCTCTAATAAACGGATAAACGGCACCGAGAGCAATAACAATTAATAAGTAATAAGGTACAAACGCGGGAAAAGTATTTCGAATGAAAGTAACCATATGATCCAGCATAATAGAAGCGTTTCCGTTAATCGTTATGGGTATAAAAAACATAAATCCACCTATCAAACTGTAAATGCTAAATTTGACAATATTTTTCCGATTATTTTTATGATCATTATCAACATCATATTTAGTCGTTTGAATCTCACTCATTTGACACCTAACCTTTTTTATTTGAATTTACTCTATTAGTAATACATTCCCATAACAGAAACATTTATCGCAGTATTACTGGCTGGGACGGAGGCTGCGATTACTTCCCCCATCGAAGGGCTTTGTAATACTCCCACTTCAAGAAATGAAAGAGATATGTTATTTCTAAGTGGGAGATAGAACAGCCAGTAACAGCCTGGCTCGTTCCAGCCTGCAGAAGGTAGGTCACAAAGGCATCTGAGACAACTATTTTGCGAGGTTATGACAAGTAATCAACCTCATTCCCACGACGTCATGAACTTAGTCCTTATTCCTTTAATCTACAATGGTAAATGAAATCCCCCACTGAAAGAAGTTTCACTTTATCACCATTGGCTTAGTTATTGCGTTAACTATCCTTTATTTCTCCTCTTACAATACCCTGTTAAAAACGACAACATCGTATGAACGGCATTTTTCACCGTAATTTGCGCTATATCTTTTCTCGGATCCAGACACACAATATCCATGGCTTTGACTTTCGGATGTTCTCCTGCAAGCTGAACAGCATCAAATAATTCTTCTGTGTACATTCCGCCTGGAGCTGCAGCAGGTGTTCCAGGTCCATGTACAATATCTAATACGTCCATATCCACCGTTAAATAAATTGTATCTACTTGTTGATTCAACTGTTCTAATGCATGCGCAATAACTTGCTGTATTCCTTCTTTACGCGCTTGTTTCATAGTCGTATAACGAATCCCATTTTGATCTGCAACATCTTTTAGTTCTTTAGCGTTAAAGAAACCATGCAGCCCAATGGTGTGAATATGCTCTCCTTTAACCGTCCCACTCTCAATGATATTTCGAATCGGGGTGCCATTTGCCGGTCCAAATATTTTCAGATCACGTAAATCAAAATGGGAGTCAATTTGTAAAATTCCAATTGTCTCCTCAGGATGCGTCTTTTTCCATCCCTTTACCAGCATAGCCGTGATGGAGTGATCACCGCCCATCGTAATCGGCAAAGTATGCGGGTGATGACTTCTTATCGCTGCCATTGCCTCTTCAATATTTTGGTGGGAAGAAGCGATGTCTGTTACATGCTGCTTCACATCTCCTAAATCAACTGCCTTTAACGCCGCCAAATCTATATTTTCATTTAGATTGTACGTTCCAAAGGATTTCCACGCTTGCCGCATCGCATCTGGATTTTCGCTGGCTGCCGATGTACTGATAGAGGATTTAGAAAGCGGAACACCAAGAATCGTCACATCATAAGGAGACCAGTCCACCTCGGTATCTCCAATCGTTTCAATCCATTCATGAACCTTTAAATCTATTGTTTGCTCTGTCTGTTTGGACCATATCATGTTGGGCTTATGGAGCATTGGGTAAGGATAATGGCTCATTGTAACCGCCCCTCCACTACAAGCTGCTTCCCGGATTTTATAACCGTATCCACATGATTCATGCCATATTGATACGATAAAGTTAAATAATTAGGAACATCAAAAATCGTAATATCTGCCTTTTTCCCTGCTTCCAGGCTCCCTGCTTCACCCGCACATCCAATAGCATGCGCTGCATTAATCGTCGTCGCAGTCAATACTTCTTCTGGTGTCATATTCATCTTCAAGCAGCCTAAATTCATGATGAAAGGCAAGGAAATCGTTGGAGAAGACCCAGGATTTTGGTCTGTTGACAATGCAACAGCAACCCCTGCATCAATCATCTTCCTCGCTGGAGCAAATTCTGCCATTAAGAAAAACGCTGTACCCGGCAATAGAACACCGACAACTTCCTTTTCCGCCATCGCTTTAATCCCTGCATCGGAGGCTTTCAGAAGATGATCCGCCGAAATGGCACCCACTTCTGCCGCTAATTCCGCTCCAGCATAGGCTTCAATCTCATCGGCATGAATCTTAGGGGTAAGTCCATACTGTTTACCAGCTTCCAGTACACGCTTGGATTGTTCTGGTGTAAATACACCGCGCTCACAAAATACATCATTAAATGTAGCCAGTTTTCTTTCGGCTACTTCCGGAATCATTTCCTCTACGACACGTGTAACAAACGCTTCCGGATTCCTTTTTTCATCCAGCGGCACCGCATGTGCTCCCATAAATGTAGAAACAATATCTATTGGGTGGTTTTGGCGCAGCTGCTCTGCCACTTCCAGCTGTTTTAATTCATGTTCAAGCGTTAATCCATAACCGCTCTTTGCTTCAACGGTGGTAACACCATGTAATAAAAACTTATCTAAACGTTTTTTTGACGCTTCATATAATGTTTCATAGCTGGCAGCTTGTGTAGCACGGGTTGTAGCATGAATCCCACCGCCAGATTCCATAATCTCCATATAGGTTTTTCCTTTTAAACGCATAGCATATTCATTTTCACGTGTTCCCGCATGAACAAGATGCGTATGTGGATCAATCAAACCAGGTGTGACAGTTTTGCCCGATGCATCAATTTCAGTTACAGAATCAAGTTGCCCTTGGTATTTTTCGCGCATTTCTGCGTCTGTACCTACCTCAACAATTTTGCCATCTTCTATCCAGATACTCCCATGTTCCAAAATTGTTATGTCGGACATCGCCTCTTTTTTGGCAGGCTTATCAGAATGCCCGGCCATGGTAACTACTTGGTTTGCATTTGAAATAAACAGCTTTTGTGTCAATGTTTTTCCCTCCTGAAGTTACATTCTATCTATTTACTAGTACCATTGAAAATAGCACTCCCCAGTAGAAGAACTGCTTTTCCCTGGGAGTTGCTATCCACATTATTGATCTTTTAACATCGGAATATTTACGTTCTTCTTGCGGGCTGTTTCCTGGGCTAACGCATATCCAGCATCCGCATGACGGACAACTCCCATTCCTGGATCTGTTGTTAACACACGATCCAGCCGTTTTTCTGCATCCTTTGTTCCATCCGCTACAATGACCATGCCGGCATGAAGGGAATATCCCATTCCTACCCCGCCACCATGATGGACACTGACCCAGCTTGCTCCACCAACACTATTGATCAGAGCGTTTAAAATCGGCCAATCCGCAACTGCATCACTTCCGTCCTTCATCGCTTCTGTTTCCCGATTCGGCGAAGCAACAGAACCGGAATCGAGATGATCACGACCGATAACGATTGGAGCACTTATTTCACCACTGGCAACCATTTCATTAATAATTTTCCCAAAACGGGCGCGTTCTCCATAGCCAAGCCAGCAAATACGTGAAGGCAACCCTTGGAAACTCACCTTTTCACGTGCCATACGTATCCAGTTGCATAAATGCTTATTATCACTAAACTCCCGCAAAATAACTTCATCTGTTTTATAAATATCTTCTGGTTCTCCTGATAATGCTACCCAGCGAAAAGGCCCTTTCCCCTCGCAAAATTGCGGACGAATATAAGCTGGAACAAAACCAGGAAAATCAAAGGCATTCTCCACTCCTTCGTCTTTTGCTACTTGACGGATATTATTTCCATAATCAAAGGTAACAGCCCCCTGTTTTTGCATTTCCAGCATTGCTTCAACATGCTTTGCCATGCTTGCTTTGGAAAGCTTCATATATGCTGCTTCATCTTTTCCTCGTAAATCAGCAGCTTTCTCCAGACTAAACCCTTCAGGAATATAACCATTTAACGGATCATGTGCCGAGGTTTGATCTGTTAACACATCTGGGATGAGCCCTTTTTCAATCATTTTCGGTAACAATTCTGCAGCATTTCCCAACAAGCCAATAGATAACGCTTTCTTTTCTGAACGGGCTTCATTAGCAAGACGAATGGCTTCATCCAAATCATCGGTATACGTGTCTAAATACTTCGTTTCAATTCGGCGATTAATTCGATGCTGATCTACTTCAATCGCGATACAAACTCCGCCATTCAAAGTTACCGCCAACGGCTGCGCACCACCCATTCCACCGAGACCCGCCGTCACTGAAATAGTTCCAGCCAAATCGCCATGAAAATGCTGCTTGGCACATTCCGCAAATGTTTCATAGGTTCCTTGAAGAATCCCCTGGCTTCCAATATAAATCCAGCTTCCTGCTGTCATTTGTCCATACATCATTAATCCTTTTTGATCCATCTCATGAAAGTGGTCCCAATTTGCCCAAGCCGGTACAAGATTTGAATTGGCAATTAAAACTTTCGGTGCATCTTTATGAGAAGGTAAAACCGCTACGGGCTTACCAGACTGAATTAATAATGTCTCATCCTCTTCTAAAGCTTTTAAGGAAGCAACAATCACTTCATAACACTCCCAGTTTCTTGCTGCTTTTCCTATTCCTCCATAAACGACTAATTCATCCGGATTTTCTGCTACATCCGGATGCAAATTGTTATTTAACATACGTAATGCTGCCTCTTGAATCCATCCTTTTGTATTTAATTCTGTACCTCTGTATTGCTTTACTTCTTTTGATTTCGTCTCTTTCATCACACATTCACTCCTCGTTGAAGTCTTCTGATAATTCTTATTTTATCAATGAAGAGAAGTGGAATATAGATAATGGAATTTCGAAATACAATAAAAATTTTAGGTAACTATAAATCATTTTATAAAACGCTTTCATTTTATAGAAAAAATATTAGATTGTTATAAAAATATATGATTATTAACTACTTTTCATTACATTAAGATTTTCGCACTTATCGTAATCTCCATTCACGAGGAGTGAGCCCCGTATATGATTTGAACACACGACTAAAATAATTCGGATTACGAAATCCAACAGAGACTGCAATATTTTGAATGGACTCGTCCGTTGATCCAAGCAGTTCTTTTGCTTTTTGCAATCGGATATAAATCAGCATTTCACGGAATGATTGATGATACTTTTTGGTTAGGATGTGACTTAAATGGGATGGACTGCGACCAACATGTTCTGCTACTTCTGTCAACGAAAGAGTTGCATAATTATAATGATTTTCCATGTAGCTAATAGCTGACTCGACAACATCTGCCTTCGCATACATCTGTTGCTCTTTAACCGTTTGAAACAAATAATGAATAAATAGAATCAACTCTTGAACAATACGATATAGAACCGGACCATATAAGATAATCTCAAATACCTTCTTATAATAAACTTCACTATCTTGATTTGTTATCCCTTTGCGAAACATAAAACGACGTACCTGTGCCAATATACTCGTTAAACGTGTACGAAGCAGTCCTGGTTCAAGATAAGGAGATTGCATATCAAAAAATTCCTCATACAACCATGTCTTTAACTTATCTCCCTGTCCCTCATCTAGCATAAAAATCAAATTCCTTTGTTCTTCCATTGTTAGAAAAGGATCTATCTCCACCCAATCTTGTGCGTCTTCTGCAAGCAGCACTTGCTCGTAACCAATAAAAAATGTTGTTTCCATCATACGAATTAGTTTCATATAAATTTGAAAAAGTGAATCTTCACTCCCCGTATGTACAACTATCACAATAGAACCTGCTTCTACGTGTTTCCATTCTCTTAAAAATCTCTGTGCTTGTTTTAACGGTTCTGGGAAATCATGGCGGAATACAAGAATAATGCAATTATGAGTTGAGAATACTGATGGTTTATAATCAAAATCAAATTGATTAATAAAAACCCGTAAATCATTCAGTGTTTCTCGATGTTCAGCCTCTAATAAGTAGACTGGGTAATGGAAGGGTACGTAATCATCTATAAATAAAGATTCATATCGAATAACCTGTTCAAATTCAATTTCTGTATTTTTCTTACGAATGGCTGTTAGGTTACCAACTGCTTGTTGTATGGCACGTTTCATACGTGAAGGCGATAGTGGCTTCACCCACAAATCAACTGCCTTTATAGACATCGCTTGCATAGCTCGTTCAAAAGTCGCCTCTGCAGTAATCGCTATCACCTGCCCTGAATACCTGTAAATAAAGGTTTTTACTACTTCCCACTTATTCTCTGGTATCATATCTAATTCAACACATAGAATATCAGGAAGTTCATTTTCGAGATTTGTTAGAACATCGGTTATTTGGTCAGTTAAGCTAATATTTGTTATTGGGAATGAATATTTAGATAGTAACCAACGAATGCCTTGAAGTTCTTCTTTATCACGATCGGCTAATAGTAGTTTGTAAATGTTAAAAACCTCCCCTCGTGATTCACATATTCTTATTGTATTATAAGTGTTTGTTATTGAATATAGTTTTACGATTCTATTAAACATGTGTAAAAAAATGAATTATAAACAAAAAATGGAAGTATTTCTATGGTATTAAAAAATTGTCTCCAACATAGAATTACTGTTAATCATTTCAGGTGGGCTTTTGAACATCATCTATAAATGTCATTATTGGAGAAATTTATATAATATTTAGGAATAATTTCGTCCACTCTTAAAATGATAAATTAGTGAAAAAAGCTACTCTCATTCCTGAAATTTTGCAAGGGAGAGAGAGTAGCTTCTTTCGTCTTACTATCCGTTATTTATTCTGTTTCTGTATGCATAAAAAATCAACATATAGCTACCAGCGAAAAGGAATATCGCTCCAGCCAAGAACCAATTATACGCATTGGTTGATGTATTTGGCAGCTTTTCCGCTGTCGTTTCCCCGCGTACATCACTTTGGCTTCCCTCAGCGGTGGAATTGTTTCCAGATTCTCCGCTGCCTCCTGTTGTTCCAACTGCATTTGGAGCGGCATTATTTGCTTCTCCATTTCCGCCTTCTGCTTCGGTTGGAGTTGGCGTATCATCTTCTGGATTTCCAGTTCCTTCTTCATTTTCTTCCGGATTTGGAGCTTCCTCTTCTGAATCTCCGTTTTCTTCATCGTCGCCTTCAGGGGCTGGAGTATTACCTTCTTGTTCCCCATTTCCACCTTCATTGTCTTCAGGGTTCGGCGTGCCGTCATTTGTTTCTCCGTTTTCATCTCCGCTTCCTTCAGGGGTTGGTGTATCGTCTTCCCCTTCTGGATTGTCGGAATCATCATCTGGGTCAGGTGTTTCTGTTTCGTCTTCTTCATCGCTCTCTGTAGAGTAATAGCCGACTATAGCACCATTATCTCGTAAATATTGGATCGTATCATCGTCGTTGAAACTATTTCCATACAGAGAAATATACATATCCTTTAAGGATAATTCTCTTAATGGAGTAATATCACTAATTGCATTATCATCCAAATGTAAAGTCTCTAAATTTTTTAGATCCGATAAAGGAGTGAGATCTTCTATCGCATTATTATCTAAATCTAAATAAGATAGATTTCTCAAGTTCTCCAACGGCGTTATGTCGCTGACGTCGTTATCCCATAAAGTTAACCCTTCTAAATTCACTAAGTTGGATAAAGGCGTTAAATCGCTAATGGCATTTGACATCAAATTTAACTCTCGTAAATTCTCTGCATACTGTAATCCTTCCAGAGAGGTTATCGATTCCGAATTGGTTCCATATGAAGTTAATTCCGTAAGCTTAGCCATGTCTTCCTCCGTGATCGGCCGGCCTGCTATACCTAATTCCTCAGCAATTGCTGCTTCCAATATCTCATCCTCAAAATATACCTCTGGTGATTCCTCTTCCTCTTCCCAGTCGTAATTAACGGTAGCACCATTATCCCGTAAATATTGAATGGTCTCTTCGTCATCGAAATAATTCCCGTATAACGAAATATACATATCCATCAAGGATAATTCCTGTAACGGAGTAATATCTTCAATTTCATTATAAGACAGATATAAAGTCTCTAAATTGGTTAGATTCGATAAAGGTGCGAGGTCTTCTATATCATTTTCATCCAAATCTAAATAAGATAAGTTTTCCAAGCTGCTTAGAGGTGTCAGATCACTAATCTCGTTATCCCACAGATTTAAACCTTCCAATTGTCCTAATCCAGACAGAGGCGTCAGGTCGCTAATGTTGCTCGCAGGTAAATCTAAATACATTAAATTATCTGCATATTGCAATCCTTCCAGAGAAGTGATTGGGCCAAAATCAGATTCATAGCCACTCGCATATAAATCAGTTAGTTTTGCCATATCTGACTCCGTAATCGCTCGCCCTTCTATTCCTAATGTATTTGCAATTGCTTCTTCCAATGCTTCGTCCTCAAAATATACCTCTGGTGAATCGTTATAATAGCCAACTGAAGCTCCATTATCCCGTAAATATTGAATCGCAGCTTCATCATCGATATGATTTCCATACAAAGAGATATACATGTCTGCTAAAGATAATTCCTGCAGCGGAGTAATATCTTCAATCGCATTATTATCCAAATATAACGTCATTAAGTTTGTTAGATTGGTCAAGGGCGTAAGATCTTCAATATTATTATCATCCAAATCTAAATAAGATAAATTTTCTAAGCCGCTGATAGGTGTCAGATCGCTAATATTATTATTCCATAAAGATAAATCAGCCAGGTTCGTCGCATACTGTAAACCTTCCAGGGAGCTAATCCGTTCAGAATCAAAACCATTGGCATCTAAGTTTGTCAGTTTTGTCATATCCGCCCCAGTAATAGCCCGGCCATCTATTCCCAATTCTTCCGCAACCGCTTTTTCCAACACCGCATCCTCAAAATAAACCTCTGGCGAATCCATACCAGACTCCCCGTTGTCCTCTTCTGCTCCTTCTTCATCTGATTCCGAGTTATTATCAACATCGTCCCCCTCATCTTCAGAATCTGCCGCTTCCTCCTGCACCGGATTGCCATCCAAATTTAAGTTCTCTAAATTTGGCAAATCCGATAAGGGTGAAATATCCTCTATAAACGTATAAGCCAGGTCTAGATCCCTTAACTTTCCCAAATTTGCTAAAGGAGCAACATCATTGATTGGATTTCCAAACAAATTCAAACTCTCTACATTCCCCAGATTGGCTAAAGGTGTCAGGTCATTAACCGAGCTGTAAGCCAAATCTAAAGACTGTAACTTCCCCAAGTTAGATAGCGGAGAAATATCATTGACATCATGCATCGGCAAATGTAATCTCTCCAAATTCTCCGCAGATTGCAGCCCTTCAAGAGAGCGTATCGATGCAGCGCCAACTGCTCCCTGCTTCTCCAATTCTACTAATTGCTTCATATCAGCTTCTGTAATCGGCTGTCCTGCTTCTTTCCCTAATTCTTGCGCAACCGCTTCCGCCAATATGTCATCTGTAATATAAACCTCCGGCGAATCTAACTCTTCTGCATCATCGGTTGGCACTTCCTCTGTCTCCTCATCATCCTCCGAGTCCTTCAAAGAAAGAAGAGCTTGTGCAGGCATTTCAATCGTATCTAGTTCGTTTGAATCATTTTGTGTATTTCCAAATTGTTTATTGTCTTTTTCCGCGCTTACTGTCTGTAATGGTATTGCCCATGCAAAAAACGTAAGAACAGCAGCGATTAAAAAGCCACCCCATTTGTACTTTCTATGCATTTTTCGTTTCTCCTTCTATGTATATTAGTTGATTTACAGCATGTGCTGATCCGTATGAAGCAAGCTGGCTCTTCTCCATTTCTTTCCTTCCTGACAGGGATCTTGGCAGTATTCACCTCTTTCCTTCAGCATAAGAATGTAGTCTGAATAAAATGATAAAATAGAACAAATAAACCAAGTCTATTATACCATGAATTGAAGACTATGGAATGGAAACATTTATACACTGGATGTTTTTCCAGAGATTTTATCCTCTATAACGTTCCCCTATTTAAGCAGGGTTTTATTGATATACAAGAGCTCGAATCCATCTTTTTATATGAGGAAAATCTTGTCGTATTACTTCCAAAGAATCACCCTCTTCAATCCGAAGCTTCACTTACGATAGAAAATTTACAGCACCTGCCCTTCATTTTATGCAAAGAGGGCTACCAAACACGGATTGATATCATAAAGGCTTTTCAAAACGCAAGTATCCATCCCAATATCCAATTCGAAATTGAACGATTTGAAACAGCTTATCACCTTGTGGAAAGTAGCCTTGGAATTACCATTGTTCCGGAAAACTATGTCAATGCATCTAACCATCCAAATGTGCATATCAAAAAGCTGGAAAGTCCGATGTTAAAAAGAAATGTATATCTTGTTAAAAATCGTTCGAGATATCTGCCACCTGTGATTCATAGGTCTATAGAGACTATTTGTGCGTTTCATGAGGGGGGGATTTTAAATTCTGAATAGGCTTGAAAATAAAGCGCAAAGTGATACGTATTAGTCCTGATTAAAACTGTTTAGGACTATTATGTATGCTTTGCGTTTATATTCACTAGAGCCATTTTATGTTCATGTAAAATTTAATACTTTTCAGAAAGCCTTAATAATCCACCTATAGCAACGTTATTAAATACTATTTAACAATTTCTATACATGTCATTATACTCTCTTCAGTATTTCTCCAAACATACCGATAATAAATATAAGTAGAAGGAAATCTTTTCACTTATTAATTATTCACAACATTAATCTCATGTCAGGAGTGCAAAAATGACTACAATAAATCAAAAACAGGTTACGCAATCGTTAAACATCGTAAATACAATTATAGAAGCCACCGAACATTTTCAAGGTTTAGCGAAGGAAAAAGAAGTTAATCAATCTATCTTTATATTCGGGAGTATCGTTGACGGTATTCAAGCCTTAACCCAATATGGTTACATAAACAGTACGCATAAAAATTTAGCAGAGAAATTAGAGAAAAATATCTTATTAATCGCTAAAAATATCGAGAATGCAAAATTTGCGAAAATCCTAGAAATCACTCAATTTTCATTTATTCCAAACCTACATAAATTAAAATTTTTACTTGAAGAAAGCAGTCAAGAATCAAAGGAAGACAAAAAGCTGCGAATTGGTGTTTATGGTTTTCGGAATCCGCTCAATTTCTATCCTAAACCTCGTATTGATGCAATGGTCGAAGAGAGCGAAAAACAGAATACCATTTTATACTTCTTTGGAGATGATGATGTCAATTTCTCTGAGGAAACAATCCATGCCACTTTTTATCAAAATGGAGATAAAAAGCAGGGATACATCTCTTTTCCTGATGTAATTAATAATACTTCAACCAAAAAGACACATACCGGTCGTAAATTGCATCGTAGGATTCCTTTTACCAGTTACTTTTTTGTTGGGAATAAGATTTCTTTACCAGAACGGCTTTTACAGACTGGAAACAAGTATGTCAGGTTGCTTGTCCCTTTTCAGCAATGCCATAGCATTGAGCAGATTCACACTTTCTTAGCAAATAATCCTAAAGTTGTTTTTAAACACCTAAGGGCAAACCGCGGAGAAAATATTTATTTTGTGACAAAGAAAAACCAGCGATATGTTCTATTAGATCAAAAAAAGGAAACGATTCTTACTGCAGAAGGATTTGATAAGTGGTTAAATAATGTCATTTTAAAAGAAAAAAACAGTTATATTATCCAAAAATATATTCATACCCGCACGAAAAATAATGAGCCTTACCATATTCGTGCTCATGTACAAAAAAATGCTGATGGGGATTGGCAGCTTACTTATATTTATCCGCGAATCGGGAATAAGAAATCAAACTTGAGCAATATCAGTACAGAGGGCAGAATAGAGAACTTCCAGGATTTCCTGATTGAACAATATGGGGAAAAGCAAGGAAAGAAATATACTGAGAATATTCTAGAGTTATCTATTGATGTTGCTTGGAATTTAGATAAATTATATGGTATGGCTATTGATGAGCTCGGGCTGGACTTTGCCATTGATGATAAGGGAAGAATATGGATGCATGAGGCAAATAATGGACCGCAAACTGCATTTCACGAAGAGAAAAGAGCAGTAAATACGATTGCTTATGCAAAATATATTTATGAAAACGGGATTGTTCATTCTGTTTCTGCGAACAGCTTTCAATATAAAAATCAATTTAATGCACGTACATCTAATCTCAGTACTCGCAAGGATACAAATCAAATCGTATTAGGGCTTATAGTTCCTTCTATACAAAAAACAACTCCCTTACAAAAAGCTTTGCTTGAGGCTGCTGAAGATCAAAATACGGATATTTGTCTTATTCGACCAAGCGATATCGATTTTGAGAATATGCTGGTTCGAGGACATTTTAATGAAGAAGATGAGTGGAAGCCTTATATAAGCTCTTATCCAGATATTATTTTTGATAGATTAAAGGCAAAAGAAAACGAGGGTTTGCAAATTATTTATGAAGAATTTGAAGACATTCCTTTTATTAATAGCTGGTCCAATCAAATCTTAAATGTCACATCATTGTATGAAAGGTTAAAAGAAGATAATAACCTAGCAACACTACTTCCAGATTATTCAAGGGTTAAGAAAGTTCGAGATGTCTTTCATTGGGTCAATACGTATCATCTAATAAAATTAACTTTAGAAGCAACGAGAGAAGTTATGTATGTATATCAATTACCAAATAATAAATTTGAACTCCTTACAAGGAAAGGAACGAAAATATTCAGCGAATTCCAATTAAAGCAGCATTTTCAAAAAAACCTTAGTAAAAAACGTGTTATGGTAGAAGCTGCTCCTAAACACTTTCCAATGCAACAGTTTACTTTGCATCTAATGAAAGATTTAAACTCAAACAACTGGAACCTCGTTGATATGACATATAAAAATTGTAATCATCCTAATGAATTGGTCCATCAGAAAATCGTTAGTGCTTTACATCCAAATGTAGAAGTTCATAACTTAGATGCAATTAAAGACAACCTTGTGAATTCAAGTAAAAGGATTGCAGATATCTTACAAAATGTTCAATCGACTTCGTTGTTAACGGAATTAGAAGTGTCATTTGCTATAGATGCTGAGCAAAATGTAACGATTTCGAGCGTAAATACGGATCATCCAGCATATTTAAGTAATCTTAAGCAATATGCTAAATTAGTATTTGAATTGGGAAAGCAACTAATTTTATTAGAAAAATAGATTACAGTAGTTAGATGTAATTAATAAATCAAAATATACTTATCAGTAAATAATATTCTCTTTTTCATAACCGCTCTTAGATTTTATTCACAAGAGTGGTTATTTATTGTTCATTATTAAAGTATGTTTTTCAATTACACTTTGAAAGCACATAAAAATAAGAATTTTTCAAATTAATGCCCTTTTATAGTATCCAGTATGTTAAAATCAATATAAGAACATAAGTTCTAAAGGAGTGTTTATTTATGGAAAAAACATGGTTTGACACAACATTACCATTTAAAGCAAAAGTGATTGGAAAATTGCTTGGGGATGGATCCATTACTAAACAAGAACGGAGAAAACCAAGATTCAAATTCACGCATACTTCAACTGATTATTCCTGGAGTAATTATTGCTACGCCCAATTATCAGAATTCCTACCATTAAATCCACCTAAGTTCAAAAAAATTATCGATCCAAGATTAAGTAAAGGCTACAGCCTTTCACATTATGTTCAATCAAGAACATCGAATATCATCACTTATTTAAGGACTGAATGGTACTCCGATTCAGGAAAAGTAATTCCATTTCATTTAATATCAAAATATTTTAATAGAGAATCATTGGCTTGGTGGTATATGGACGATGGTCACTTAAAATGTAAGGGGAATAAACCTTTAAAAATTATCTTATCAACCGAAAGTTTTAGCGAATTAGAAAACGATCGTTTAATTCATTTCTTAAAAGCTAAATATCACCTCCAATTTCATCTTGATAAACAAAACCGGATTATTTTGTATGACCAATTTCAAATCTATTACTTTCTTTTTCTTGTATTGCCCTATATGCATGAAAGTATGTATAGAAAATTAATCAATAGATATAATTTCATTTTTGACTTATCACCGAAAAGAACTTCTATTTATTTACCCGCTTCCATTCAACTTAGATCTCCAACGAAAGAAATTAATGCTGTTTTAAATAAACTAGATTATTGGGTTAGTTGTTACAAAAACAGCAAATTCTATGAAAAGTATTTATTCATTCCTAGGAGTAAAAAAGAAATACAAACAAAAAGCTATCAAATAATTGTAAATAAAGAAAACCTGATGAAACTATATTTTCTAAATGGCGTGACCGGTTTGACATATAGTAAATTGACTGAGATTTGTTTTATTAATTAAGCAAAGGAAGTAAAGGGAATCTTACTTTCATAAAAAGAGACCCTAACTGAAAAGCTAGAGTCTCGTAAAAATCTTTTTTATTGAAGCAATTGAAGCACGCCTTGAGGCACCTGGTTTGCTTGAGCCAGCATACTTTGAGCCGCTTGTGAAAGGATGTTATTCTTAGTGAATTCCATCATTTCTTTCGCCATCGTGCGAACATTTACTTTCATAAATGACTAGACTATATCTTCACCTTCCAGTTACCTAGGAAGGGTCGGGAACTTCGGATTCTGATAGAATTAGCGGCTCTATCATTCACCTACGAATTTCATCACCATCGCTTATACATTAGGTGGTTTATTCTAGTCGTTGAACCTTCTCCAGAGTTTCCTCCCAGGAGCTCGGCTGCTGATTGCCCAATCTCGTCTTTTTTCAAACCTTCACGTTTGCCGTTTCCAGCTGCGTTGTAGTAAGACAAGCTCTAAGGGGTTTCCAGCAATTCACCCGATAATAATCACTAACCGTTACCAGTTAGGACGACTGTGACTGAGACTGCTTAAGCAGCTAAGTCATAATCAACGTCACGGATACGTGATTCTGCTGCTGTCAAGTTTTCAGCAGATGCTCCTAAGTTATTAATTGTATGCTCTAAACGGTTTTGTACTGCGCCGAGTTTAGAACGTTCTGCAGAAACTGTTTGAATTGCACTATTGATATCTGTAATTGCAGAGTCAGCAGAAGCACGATCAGATACATTAACACCAGCGACACCTACAGCATCTTCAGCTAAAGCTTCATCAGCTACAAGAGCTAAATTTCCGTCCTCAGTATAATATCCAGCCGCTTTTGCATGTTCTGCTGTAGCAGTTATTGTTTCGGTTTCATCATCAGGATCTTTAATTTCTTGACCAATTACTACTGCTTCTTGCCATGTTGCAACAGTATCATTACCATCATCTAAAGTAATTTCAGTATCACTTGTTGCTTCATAAGCTGTACCGACTTTTAAAGCATCAGCCGACATATTATTTACAGAGATGCTGATATTTTGTCCTTCATTTGCACCTATATGGAAAGTTGCTCTAAAATCTCCTGTCAGTAAATCTTGTGTGTTAAATTGAGTATTCTCAGAAATACGAGAAATTTCTGCAGCTAATTGGTCTACCTCTTTTTGAATTTCTACACGATCTTCGTTTGTATTTGTATCATTGGAAGATTTAACAGCCAATTCACGCATACGTTGCAAAATATCATGCGTTTCATTCAAAGCTCCCTCCGCCGTTTGTATCAGCGAGATGCCGTCTTGCGCATTCGTAGAAGCTTGCTCCAACCCACGAATTTGCCCACGCATTTTTTCAGAAATTGCCAACCCAGCAGCGTCATCCCCTGCACGGTTGATTTGAAGACCAGAAGAAAGTTTTTCTAAAGATCCTTGTACACCGTTTTGGTTTACCCCCAACTGACGGTGTGCGTTAATAGCGGAAATATTGTGATTAATAATCATAATTCCTTACCTCCATGTAATTGTAATTTTTTGAGCCACATCCTTGTGAACTCATTTATATTAACCATTCAGGTCAATAGCAAAATAAATAATAATCGTTAAGGCCCTAACGAATCATCCTTTGATGACCTATTTCTTATATCGGCAAAGGGGACAAATTGTTTAAGCTTTTTTTATAATTTTTTTAAATTCTTTTTTTATTCATTCCTCTGCTTCTTTTGCCGCAAAAATCTTCTGCCTTTTTATAAAATACAGGATATTTTTAATATAAACTTACTATTTATAACTACCTTCCCATTAATTAGAACAGTTGATTTATTTTATTTTTCTTACGTTTCCTGTTAAAATTTTGTTTAAAGCCTTATCATATCTTTTTATGCCACATCCAAATTAACTTCTATTTGGTAATTGGAGAGGGCGTGAGAGTATGTCGGAAATTGATGAATTGAACAAGCAGATTGAAACGAAAAGAAAAGAAATGTATGCAGTTTATGAGAAGAATCCAAACGACCCGAATTTATTAAAAATATCACAATCGCTGGATAAATTACTGAACCAATTAGATCAGATTTTAAAACAAAGTAGCAAATCGACTTAACAACTAACGCAGGATTGCTTTCATTAGGACAAGCACTACTCGTCCTATCAACATCGGTGCACTTATATGATTGTTTAAAAATTTTAGTCAGGTTAGAAAATACTTCTGGGAACTACAGTTACTCAACCCTCACAAAACAATCGCTAAAATAATTAACTTTCCTATAAGTAAAAATATACCCATTCAACGAAGACGCTGATAGCTCATAGCGATACTGGCTGATAATTGTTCACTGCTGTAATTCTTGTAAAAGCAAAACAAATTGCCATGTTCTACTTAAACAACATATGAATGGATAGTATGTATAGAAAGAATAAGGCTGTACTCCATTTTTTTTGGTGTGGACAAACGATAGGGTTTGTCTACACCAAAAATGAATATGAATTCAGCTTGACAGCTAAAAATATGGATGTGCAAGTATCATGCAAAAAAAAGAAGGGTTCCCTTATATAAGAAATCCTTCTTTTTCTATCAACTTTCTTAATATTTATATTCTGCAATTTTCCCTGTTAAATCCTCTGCCATCGTTGACAGTGATTTAGCGGATGCAGAGATTTCTTCCATCGATGCGAGCTGCTCCTCAGTAGATGCAGCGACTTCCTCTGAAGACGACGCATTATTTCTGGCAATGGAAGCGAGGTCATTGGCAGTGGCTGTTACCTGTTGAACTGCTGCAGACATTTGCTCGGAGATGGCCATGACCTCTTCCATTTGCGGTTTAATATCTCCGCTGGAACGCAGGATTTCTCCAAATTTATCAATGGCGTCATAGGATACGTCTAAACCATCATTAACATTAGCTGTCACCTGAGACATTTTTTCCACAGCCTTTTGGACATCGTTCTGTATACCATGGACGATGGAGCTGATTTCTCCTGCAGATGTTTTGGATTCCTCTGCTAATTTACGGACCTCATCCGCTACCACAGCAAATCCTTTCCCATGCTCACCAGCACGCGCTGCTTCAATCGCTGCATTAAGCGCCAGTAAATTCGTCTGCTCCGAAATATCGGTGATGGCATTTAAAATCGTACTTACTTCCTTCGAGCGTTCCAATAAGGATGCGATATTCAAGTTCGTATCATCAACAGACGATTGGATCGATGTCATTTGATTTAAGGTGTTGCTGACTGCTTTTCCTCCAACTTCTGCCTGTGTACTCATTTGTGTCACCATATCCGAAACCTTTGTCGAGCTGTCAACGATTCTGCCAACGCCGGTAGATACTTCTTCTAACGAATTCGCACTCTCTTCTGTACCGTGCAGCTGTGTTTCCGAGCTGGAGGAGACCTCCTGGATAGCCAGCGATACCTGTTCAGACGAGCTTGTCATTTGATCGGCATTCGCATTTAACTCCTCTGCCGATGCGGCAACCTGCTGGGCATTATATTCGACATCACGAACCAGCGTTTTCAAGCCCTCCTGCATTTCGTTAAAAGCTTGTCCCAGCTCGCCTATTTCATCCGTTGTGTTTATTTCAATCGAATGTGTCAGGTCACCGGTACTGATGATTTTTGCATTTTCCTTCAGTCTCTGAATCGGACGAGTGATAGAACGGATCAAGAATAGAATAATGATTGTTCCCAGCACTAAGGTAATGACAATAATTGTTATCATCGTCGTTAAGGTTGATACTGCCTCTCCTTTGATTTCATCGTAATCAATGGTTCCTGCCAGCTTCCATCCAGTTAAATCATTTGTCTGGTACACCATGATTTTTGATGTATTATCATGGCTATATTCATAGCTTCCTGACGCATCTTCAAACATCGTTCCTGATACGTCACCTTCCACTTCTTCCCCTGTTTCAAAGGTTGGATGGTATACGTATTTTTGCTGTGGATCAATAATGACAGCATAGCCATTCTCTCCAATTGAAACCTCTGAAGCCAGCTGCTGGATAGAATCGATATAGAGACTTACTCCCATCACACCGGAACCGTCGTCCAATGTTTTGGTAATGCTGACTACGGTTCCTGTTTCGCTGGCACTTTCAAATGGGTCTGAAATCTGTACCTCGCCAGGGTTATTCACTGCATTGATAAACCAATCACGTTCGGTTGCATCGAATCCCTCCGGCAGTTCTGTATCCGGCTGTCTATAAAATAAATCGCCGTCATTGGAAGCCATATATACCTCAGAGACTTCCTCATTCATTTCCTTATATTGTCCCAATACCTGTTCTAAGGTCTCTTCATCATCCTCTATCTGCCCGCTGTTAAATTGCGCAGCAAATGTATTCAAATCACTTATCCTTAATTCCAAGGCATTATTTACTGTCTGGTTCAGCAGCGTAGCCGTATCTTTCACCTGCTCTGTTTGCTGCTGCTCTAATGAATCGATCGAGCTGAAATAAGTCATTATCCCGATCGTCATCCCTGGAATCAATAATAGGAAAAAGAAGGATACTACTAATTTAAATCGAATTCCTTTTGGTTTGGTTAATTTCTTCACAACTGACTCTCCTTCGCTGTAATATTTCATTCTGGTGATGTTCTATCATGCTTTGTATGTTCATTTTATCTATCGACAGCTGTTTTACGAACAGGCCAACTAATCTTTGAAACAAGCATACAGTATCTATTACCTAATTCACCACTCCTTCATTACAAAATACAGTACTTACTCCCAAGATTTCATACCTACTATTTATCGGTTGATTTTTCATGAATTCAATATAAATTTGCTATTTTATAACTTTCATTCTATTTCACGCCATTTGAATTGTGAGTAAATACCTAACAAAAAAGAACTGCAGATGATAACGACATTCTCTCTGAAATCTCGTTTCACTGCAGTTCTTTATATTTATATCGGTCCTTAATATTTATAAACCTTTATCTTCTCCTTCAAATCCTCTGCCATAGAAGATAAGGACTTCGCAGCCGCCGTAATTTCCTGCATCGATGCTAATTGTTCCTCCGTAGAAGCTGCTACTTCTTCTGAGGATGCTGCATTATTTCTGGCAATGGATGCTAAACCATCTGCCGTTGAGGTCACTTGTTCCACAAGAGCAGACATTTCTTCTGAAGTAGCTGTCACTTCTTCCATCTGTGGTTTAATCGTTTCGCCTGTCCGTATGATTTCGCCAAATTTATCAATCGCGTCATAGGACACATCAAGTCCATCATTTACAGAGGTCGTGACCTGTTTCATTTTCTCCACCGCATTTTGAACATCCCTTTCGATGCCTTGGACGATAACACTGATTTCACTAGCAGATGTTTTCGATTGTTCGGCAAGCTTACGTACTTCATCTGCGACCACAGCAAATCCTTTTCCATGCTCTCCGGCACGTGCTGCTTCAATCGCTGCATTTAATGCGAGCAGATTGGTCTGCTCCGAAATATCGGTAATCGCTTTGAGAATCGTACTCACTTCCTTCGAGCGTTCTAACAGAGAATGAATATCCTTATTTGTATCTTCTACCGATGATTGGATGGATGTCATTTGATTCAATGTGTTGCTTACAGCCTGTCCGCCTACATTCGCCTGCTCATTCATCCGATCTACATAGTCAGAAACGCTGGTCGTACTTTCTACGATTCTCCCTACTCCTGTTGACACTTCTTCTAACGAACGAAGACTGTCTTCTGTTCCATCTAACTGATTTTCTGCGCTTGATGATACTTCCTGAACAGCGAGCGATACCTGTTCGGACGAGCTTGTTAATTGATCAGCATTTGCAGTCAGTTGCTGCGCTGACGCTGCGACCTGCTGTGCATTCATTTCCACATCGCTGATTAGTTCTCTTAAACTATGCTGCATGTCATTAAATGCATTGCCAAGCTGCCCGATTTCATCGTTTTTGGCCACTTTGATCTCTTCCGTCAAATCTCCGGTGCTAATCACCTGTGCCCTTCTTTTCAAACCATTAATCGGACGGAGGATGGATTGAATCGTGACTGCATTTATCCCTGCACCAATGAGAAAGGCAACAATCATCACGATGATAAGTGTTTTTATAATGGAAGCTGCATTATTTTTAACCTCGCTGTAATCAATACTTCCCGCAAGTGTCCAGCCTGTATGGTCATTCGAATCGTACACTAAAATTTTATCTTCATTATCCTGCTCATATTCAAGAACACCTGACTCCTGTTCCAATATGGAAGAGGTAAACGCTTCTTCCAGCTGTGTCCCTACTTCATTGTCAGGATGGAAAATAACCGTTCCTTCTCTATCTAATAAAATCGGGTAACCGTTTTCACCAATTTCAACAGTGGATGCCATATTCTGGACAAAATCGATTGTTAAGTCAATACCCGCAACACCGGAACCATCCGCTAATGTTTTGGAAAGCGTAACAACCATTCCTCCATCGACCGCTGTAGTTTGATACGGATCAGAGATAATCAGTTCCCCCGGGTTCTCCATTGCATGTATGTACCAGGATTGATCACGCGGATCAAAATCTTTCGGGACCTCTGTTTCCGCATCAATCAAAAAGGTGCCTTCCTCTGAACCAAAGAAAACTTCTTCTACTTCTTCATGAAAATGTAAATATTGATGCATAATAAGGGTCAATTCATCGTCTGCCTCTTCTATCTGATCTCCTCTAGTATTTTCGGCAAATACATCAATATCCCGGCCCTTCAGATCGAACGTCTCATCAATGTTCTGTCCCATCAGGGTGATGATTTCATTTACCTGCTCCTCCTGCTGTGCTTGCATGGAATTGACAGAGCTGTTGTACGTTAAAAAGCCAATGAGAACAATCGGTATAATTAAGATAGATGAAAAGGATATCACTAATTTTCGCTTCACTCCATTTGTTTCTTTTTTCTGCTTCATTCTTTCCAGCCTCCTTTTTTTACTAAATTCTTCTAATTATTTATCGGCTGTATTTATGTTAAATGAATCATTTTTCCTTGTTTCCCTACTTCGATTCTAGAGTAAAGTTAATTGAATAAAACAAAATACCTACTATTCTTTATCCATCTAATGCATTACAGCAAATAAAAAACCGGACCTTATTCCAGCGCTTTGGAATAGAAAGGTCCAGTTCTTCATGATGAAAATTAGTCTTTATCAGTATTTATATTGATTGATTTTCTCTGTTAAATCCTCTGCCATCGTAGATAATGATTTGGCAGATGCAGAGATTTCTTCCATGGAGGCAAGCTGTTCTTCTGTAGAAGCTGCTACCTCCTGAGAAGATGCCGCATTATTTCTGGCAATTGAAGCCAGGTCATTCGCTGTGGAAGAAACTTCTTGTACCGCAGCTGCCATTTGCTCAGAGATGGCCATAACTTCCTCCATTTGCGGCTTAATATCCGTACTGGATTGGACAATTCCTTTAAATTTGTCCATCGCATCATCGGACACTTCCAGACCTTTATCTACATTGGCGGTTACTTGGGACATTTTTTCAACAGCATCCTTTACATCCTGCTGAATCCCTTGAACGATCGTACTAATTTCTCCAGCGGAGGTTTTCGATTGTTCAGCCAGCTTCCGTACTTCATCTGCAACAACAGCAAATCCTTTTCCATGCTCTCCGGCGCGGGCTGCTTCAATCGCTGCATTTAACGCGAGCAGGTTGGTCTGTTCAGAAATATCCGTAATGGCCTTCAGGATCGTGCTTACCTCATTTGAACGGGCCATTAACGAGGTAATATTGACATTTGTATTATCTACGGAAGATTGGATCGATGTCATTTGATTCAACGTATCCGTAACCGCTTTGCCGCCGATTTCTGCCTGATCGCTCATCTGGTTTACCAATTCTGCTACGTGAGAGGAACTGTCAACGATTCTGCTGACCCCTGTCGAGACTTCTTCTAATGAATTCGCACTATCTTCTGTCCCATTCAATTGTGTTTCCGAGCTGGAGGATACTTCCTGAATAGCCAGAGACACTTGTTCAGATGAGTTTGTCATCTGGTCGGCATTCGCATTTAATTCTTCTGCAGATGCAGCAACCTGCTGAGCGTTGAATTCAACATCACGAATTAATTCTTTTAAGCTGCCCTGCATTTCATTAAAAGCGATGCTAAGCTCACCAATTTCATCCTTTGTTTTCACTTCAATTGATTGCGTCAAATCACCTGTGCTGATAATTTGCGCTTTTTCTTTCAATTCTTTGATTGGCTTCACGATGGAACGTACAATCACTGCTGTCACAGCCAGCCCAATCACAATAGCACCGGCTAATACAATCAATAATGTGTTAAAAACAGAAGCTGCCTCTGACTGAATTTCACTATAGTCAATCGTTCCGGCGATTTTCCATCCTGTTAATTCATTAGTTCCATAAACCATAATTTTATCGGTGTCTTGATAATTATATTCAAATTCGCCAGTATTTGATTCATAAAGATGATCATAGAAAGATTCATCTGTTTCATTGCCAATATCTACTGTCGGATGATAAATGAAATGCTGCGTTTCGTCTAATAGCATCGCATAGCCATTTTCACCAATTTGAATTCCTGACGCTACTTCCTGAATAAAATCAATCGATAAATCGATACCGACAACGCCTGAACCATCCTCTAATGCTTTCGAAACGGTAACGACCATGTCACCATCTGCTCCCGCTGAAATATAAGGCTCTGAAATAATAATTTCTCCCGTGCTCTCCATTGCTTCTATGTACCACGTACGTTCACGCGGATCATATTCTCCCTCTATCACATCCGTTGACGCTTCCATAAATGCTCCGTCCTCAGAACCGGCATAAACGGATACTACCTCATCATGCAGGTTAAAATATTGATCAAAAGATGCAGCTATCTCCTCGGATTCGTTATCTACCGATTCACCTTGAATCTGTCCCGCTAATACTTCTGCATCTCTGCTCTTTAAAGTAAATGTATTATCAATAGTTTGATTCATAATCGTGATAATTTCTTCTACTTGGTTCTCTTGCTGCGTCTGTAATGTATTCAAAGAGCTGTTATACGTCATAAACCCAATGACAACGCCCGGAATCAATAACATACAAACAAATGATACAATTAACTTAAATCGAATTCCTGTATTCTTCATGGTTGTCCTCCCCTACTGCTAAAAATGCTTCTATACTTATCTATCGGCAAGAAAATGATAATTTGAATACTTTTTTCGTTAATTAGTCCTGTAAATATTTTTACAATTATGTTTAATTACCTAAAAAATGACATAAAAAAAGTGCAGCAATTTCTCACTACTGCACTTTTTTATTAAGGTAAAAATTAATTCAGTTTAAGGGTTTCTTCTTAAGATAGTGTTAAAACCTTTAATATTTATACTTTGACACTTTCTCCGATAAATCCTCTGCCATGGAAGAAAGTGATTTCGCAGATGCCGAGATTTCCTCCATGGAGGCAAGCTGTTCTTCAGAAGATGCGGCTACTTCCTCAGAGGATGCGGCATTATTGCGGGCGATGGAAGCCAGATTATTCACGGTTTCCATTAACTGCCCAACTGCGGCAGACATTTGTTCTGAGATGGCAGTTACTTCTTCCATCTGCGGTTTAATGCTTTCGCTGGAGCGGAGAATTTCACCGAATTTATCGATGGCATCATAGGATACATCCAGTCCGCTGTTGACATTGGAGGTAACCTGCCCCATTTTATCTACTGCATTCTCAACGTCTGTCTGGATTCCTACAATGATTTCCCTGATTTGCGTAGCGGAAAGCTTCGACTGTTCAGCCAGCTTTCGCACCTCATCTGCCACAACTGCAAAGCCTTTCCCATGCTCTCCTGCCCGGGCTGCTTCGATTGCTGCATTTAATGCGAGCAAATTCGTCTGTTCTGAAATATCGGTAATGGCATTTAAAATCGTGCTGACCTGCTTCGACCGTTCTAATAAGGATGAAATATTTTCATTGGTATTTTCGACAGATGATTGAATCGAGGTCATCTGATTTAATGTGTTGCTCACAGCCTGTCCGCCGACCTCTGCCTGTTCATTCATTTTTTGCACGAATTCCGTTACTTGGGCAGAGCTTTCAACGACTCTGTGCACGCCTGTAGACACTTCTTCCAGCGAATTCACTCCATCTTCCGTACCGCTTAACTGATGCTCTGCACTGGAGGATACCTCTTGAATAGCCAGGGAAACCTGCTCCGATGAGCTTGTCATCTGATCAGCATTTGCATTTAATTCCTGTGCAGAGGCGGCTACCTGCTGCGCATTATATTCGACCTCGCCAACCAGCTCCCGCAGGCTCTCTCCCATTTTATTAAAAGCAGTGCCCAGCTCGCCAATCTCATCATTTGTTTTGACTTCCACAGACTGCGTTAAGTCTCCCGTACTGATGACTTCTGCTTTTTCTTTTAAATCCTTGATTGGGCGGATAATCGAACGAATCAGAAATAAAATAATGACTGTTCCGATGACTATCGTCAAAGCCTGTACAATGGTAACCGGTGTAGAGATAGACCTGGCTGCAGCTTCTACTTCACTTTGGTCAATGGTTCCTCCCAATTTCCAACCCGTTAAACTGTTCGTATCATATACCATAATTTTAGACATATTGTTGTAATCATAGTCAAACGTCCCAGAATCATTTCCATACATATTCTGATAGAAAGCTTCTTCTGCGTCTTCTCCAGCTTCTGTTTCCGGATGATAAATAAAGTTTTGATTCGTATCCAGCAGGATAGCGTATCCATTTTCTCCTATGCTCATTTCTGATACAAGCTGCTGAATAAAGTCCATGGATACATCAATACCGATGGCTCCCGAACCATCTTCCAGTGCTTTCGAAATACTGACCGCTATCTGCCCGTCCCCGCTTGCTGTCAGGTATGGATCAGAAATAATGACTTCTTCCGGATTTGCCATGGCTTCCAGATACCAGTCACGCTCTCTTGGATCGTAGCCTTCCTCCATCTCTAAGTCCGGCTGCATATGGTAATCGCCGTCTGTTGTTCCAAGATAAAATTCCGGAGCCTCTTCATGAATCTCTATGTACTCAGACATTCTTCGATCTAATTCGTCAGTATCTTCTATGACGTCGGCTGTAATTACGCTTGATAAGACTTCCATATCCCTCTGCTTCAGATCAAATGTATTATTGATTGTCTGATTTATCACCGCAGTTAATTCCTGCACCTGATCCCGCTTCTGCTGCTCTACAGTATTTGTTGAAGTAAAAAATGACATCGTACTTACGATTATTCCCGGGACGAGTAGTATTAAGAAAAAAGATAAGACTAACTTAAACCGGATTCCTTTGGCTTTAAATAATTTCTTCATTTTTTCATCTCTCCTAATTGTCTATAATTATTTATCGGAAGAAAACTGAAAAAATGTATCTAAATACAATAAATATTATAAAATATTTTTACTAATTCCATTAAAAAGAAATAAAAGGAATATAAAGTAAATTTATCATTCTTTTAGAATCAAATCATAAAATAAAAATAACCCTTTAACATTAAATCAAAAAAACTAAATACTTCTTATAAGATAAAAGTTCCATGTATGAAAGATTGATTTTAATAAAACATCCATGATTTTCACAGGGGGAACACACCTTATTACCTATTAACCTTTTCATTTATAAAAGTACTTTCAACCTAAAAATTATAGCTGTATTTCATTTTCATTTTCCATACTAGGAATTCTGAAGCATTTTTTCTATTTTTTGTTAAAAAAAGAAGGATTTCTCGTTTTAAAGTTTATATAGTTGGGGATAAATAAAATATAGAAAGGAATGATTTTTATGCTAAGTTTTATTTGGAGTCTAATCGTTGGTGGAATTATCGGCTGGGTAGCCGGATTAATAGTAAGTAAGGATTTGCCGGGCGGAATCATCGGAAATATTCTTGCCGGTTTCATTGGAGCCTGGCTCGGTACTGCGATTCTTGGAGAACTAGGTCCGGAAATAGGCGGGTTCTCTATCGTACCTGCTTTAATTGGTGCGATTATCCTTATTCTTATTGTCAGTTTCATCATGCGACTATTCCGCCGTTAAGGACCGGATTCTAAAAGACGATACAGAGGAATGGGTGAACATAATTGAAGCAGCTGCATAAGTTAGGTATATAGCTTATGTAGAAAAGAGGAATGTATATGCACTCTGACCCAAATCATGGGTATTCTCATGCAGATGAATATCAGGTGATGGATTATCAGCATCCGGATCAGTTTGATATAACTGCTTCACCATATAATGCATACCCGGGACAGCCATTTAATCAGCATGCGCCAGAACAGCGTGCGTTCTTTTTCCCGTTCATCGGCGGATTAGCCGGCGGTTTATTGGGCAGCGCTTTTAGTCCTGGCGGAGGCCCGGGATATTATGGTCCTCCCGGGCCGCCCGGACCTCCAGGACCGCCTGGGCCAATGGGATATTATGGCCCGCCGGGTCCGCCTGGCCCTCCTGGACCGCCCGGACCACCTGGTTATTATAACGGCTACCCCTATCCACCGTACTATTAGAAAACAGAAAAAAAGAGAGAAGAACGGCATAAATTTCAACCGTTCTTCTCCTTTTTTTATGCTATCCTTCCTCTATAAAATCATCTCGCAAATCAGTGATTTCTTCCTCTCTCAAACCAATCACTTTCAGAAAATCAGCCGCACTGCCATATTCTTTATACAAATAGTCCAAAAATGCTTCCATGTAAGCAGGTTCACAGCTCAACATCGCTTTAAATTGATTCCGTGACATCAACGGCGGACGATGATGAAGCTCTTCATCCGTTATCTTCTTATACTCGCCCGTCAGCGCATAATCCTTCACGATAATATCTCTTGGCACGCCTGCTAAATCTAATAAAATAGCGGCCAGGACACCTGTACGATCCTTTCCAACCCGGCAATGGAACAGAACCGGATTTCCTTTATTTTCAAGAAAAATATCCATGATTTGTTTAAATTTCGGCTTGCTGGTCTCTAGCATCAAGATATACATTTCCACAAGACTTTTCGGCATTTTAGTCGTAAATGTAGCCGGGTCCAGCAAGGGGATATTATAAAAATCATAACGTGCTTTATCCTCTTTTCGATATTTCCCTTCCATGCTCATGCGTAAATCAATAACGGTATGAATGCCTCTTTCCTTTTGCAGAAAAGCATGCCCCTCAGGGCTCACCTGATGCAGCGAATCTGCCCGATAATACTTTCCCCATTTTGTTTGCTTGCCATCCTTCGTTGGATAGCCTCCCAGATCACGAATATTTTGTGTCCCTTCTAATGCAATATGTCTTGCCGGATTAAACAATAAAGTTTCTGTTGTCACGCTTCTGCCTCCCCTTTAGTCACAAACCTTACCCTTCTATTATCTTCACGTACACCGTCCGTGTTCTCGGCCCGTCAAATTCACAGAAATAGACACTCTGCCATGTTCCCAGAATCAGATGACCGTTGGAAATAATCAATGTTTCGCTGGCACCGACAACCGATGATTTCATATGTCCGTCCGAATTGCCTTCCATATGGACATAGGCTTCTTTATTTGGAAAGGTTTCGTTCAAGCCAAGCGATAAGTCACGCCGTACATCTGGATCAGCATTTTCATTAATTGTAATTCCGCCGGTCGTATGCGGACAATATACCAGCATGATTCCTTCCTGCACACCGCTCTGGTCTAAAATTTCCTCCAGCTGGCTATCCAAGAAAACAAATTCCTGCTTCTTCTTTGTTTTTATTTGAAATTCGATTGCATTCGTAGTCATGTCCTCCACCTCTTCCCATAAAAATCATTCTATCATGCGTTCTTTCAAGTATAACCCTATCTTAACGAAATATGGACAAACCAACAAATAATTAGGTAGTTTTGAAACATAACCCCTTCGTAAATCGTACAATAGGGTATAGGCTTTGTATGCTCTTCCATTCATTTGAGATAAACACATAATTTATGAAAAGGGTGATGATGTTGCGCAAAACATACATAATTCTGGCTGGTTCAGCCTTTTTTCTCCTCTCTGCCTGTTCGAGTCAGGAAAGCACAGCAGAAGAGAACGCAGAAGAAGTGCTTCAGCAGTTGCAGGAGGAGGAATATCAGCAAATTACCGACCAATATTTCTCCGCAGCACTGCAGGATGCATACCCTGCAGATGAATTACGGCTGTCCTGGGAAGCTAATCGCGGAAGTACATTTGAAGAAATTAACAATCTGGAAGCAACCGCAGATGATGACGAGACAGCTGTTTCCGGTGAAGTCATTTTTGATGATGCACGAATGGAGGTAACCATGGATTGGAATGAAGAAGAAAAACTGGAGAGCTTACAAATAGCGCGCCCAATGGAGGATTTAGCCCTCCCTGATGATGCTGTGGAAGAGGATATCACAATAGAAGCGGATGACGGCTACCCCCTAAATGGAAAATTGACCCTGCCCGATGAGGAAGGCGGACCATATCCAGCTGTGGTGCTTGTACATGGATCTGGTCCAAATGATATGGATGAAACTATTTTTAGCTACAAACCCTTTCAGGATATTGCTTATGGATTAGCAGAAGAAGGAATTGCGGTGTTACGTTATGATAAGCGTACGTATACACATGGAGAAAAAATGGTGGAAGAGCTGGGAGCGGCACTGACCGTTAAGGAAGAAACGGTGGATGATGCTGTGGAAGCAGCCCGCATGCTGCAAGCGGACGACCGAATTCAGACGGATCAAGTATACATCAATGGACATTCTCTCGGGGGAATGCTGGCGCCGCGCATTGACGACGAGGCAGATACAGCTGGCATGATTCTTTTAGCAGGCTCTCCCCGGTCATTATGGGAAATCCTGTACAATCAGCAATTAGATTTAGCTTCTGATAATCTGAGTGAAGAAGCACGAGAACAGCTGCAGGAACAAGCAGATGCATTTAAAGAGCTTGCCGAAAGCTTTCAAGATATGTCTCCAGAAGAAGCCATGGAATATGACATTGGCGGAATGAGCGGATATTATCTTCAAGAAATGGATCAATACGATGTCGGCCAAATTGCTCTTGATTCCAATAAACCACTGCTTATTCTTCAGGGGGAAGCAGATTTTCAGGTCACCGTGGAGAATGACTTCGCTGCATGGGAAGATATTTTTGCAAATGAATCGCAGGCAACATTAAAAACCTATCCGGACCTTAACCATAACTTTATTCTATCCCAAGGGGAAAATAAAGGCGCGATAGCTGAATACAATATTCCTGGTCATGTGGATGAACAGGTTATCAAGGATATCAGCGATTGGATTCATGAACAGGCGGAATAATACAGCAATAATTCCTGAACTCCACTAATCCGGTTTACAATTTGAAAGCCGGATTATAAAATGATATTATGATATTTTATTGTGTTATTCGGCAGGGGGAAAGCTTTTGTTAAATCAATCATTAATCAAAAAAATTATTATCGGCATCTTACTTATAGCACTAGCTGTATTTTTATATTTTTACTTTTCGGTATTTATACCTGTCCTGCTGGCATTATTAACAGCAATTATTTTTGAACCGCTTGTGAAGCTGCTGCAAAAAGTATTAAAACAAGAAAAACGAATCTGGCCGGTTACCATTGTTTTTACGACCTTCGTGGTAGTGGCTTGCGGATTAATTTATGTCATGCTCACAAGTACCATCAGCCGTATCGTGGAATGGAGTTATAATGTTCCCAGATACGGAAGTGAAATTCAGACCATCATCACTGAAATTATTAACAGGTTCAATGATTTAATTGCTGATTTGCCGCAGCGTGATGCGATTATCAGTGAACTGGAACGTCAATCAGAACGGCTGTTAAACACAGGATATGACTTAGTAGAGAGTTTGATTGGCATGCTTGGTTCCTGGGTCCAATCCATTCCTAATCTGCTTTTTGTATCGCTTGTCTACCTGATTACTTTCTTTTTATTCAGTCTGGATCTGCCAAAGCTGTTCCAAGCTTTTTTCTCTCTGTTTCCAGAGACAACATCTACAAAATTAAAGACCTTCTTCCAGCGTTTAAAAACGGTTTTCTGGGGATACTGGAAAGCGCAATTCCTGCTTAGTGTAATGATTTTCATACTTACCTATGTGAGCTTATTATTTATCTCACCTCGGTTTGCGCTCTTAATGACCTTTATTATCTGGCTCGTAGACATTATTCCGCTGTATGTCGGTCCGGCATTAATTCTGGTTCCCTGGGGAGGACTGATGATGCTTATCGGCGACGTTCCAACCGGTCTGCAGCTGATGGTATTAGCCTTATTTCTCCTGGTCATCAGACGGATTACGGAGCCTAAGGTGCTCGGTGATCAAATGGGGCTCGCGGCATTGCCAACCGTTTTATCCATGTATTTTGGATTTGTCTTCTTTGGTGTGCTCGGACTTATTTTTGGTCCGTTTGTTGTCAGCGCATTTCAAGCAGCCCATGAAGTTGGCTTATTTCAATTCGTGAAGAAGAAGTCGATTGAAAAGGTAGAAGAAGAAAGTATATAGAACAACTAAAATCCGAATCTGTAAAAATCAGATTCGGATTTTTTATTATGGGGAGCCAAAACTCCCACTGCGTGACGTTTCGTTTTATAAGCAAAGCCTCTGCTGTCTTATTTGATGATTTCATTTAATGCATGACCGACACCATTTTCTTCATTACTTCTTGTTACATGGTCTGCATATTCCTTTACTTCCGGTTCAGCATTATGCATCGCTACAGCTGTTCCTGCATATTCAAGCATCGAAATATCATTAAAATTATCTCCAATGCTGACGGTGTCCTTCTGCGGAATTTCATAATACGCTGCCAGCGCTTCTAATGCATTTCCTTTGCTGGCGTCCGGATGAGCAACCTCTAATTTTTGATAGCCCGAGGTGGTGATGGAAATATCCTCTCTGCCTTCCCAGCCTTCCGCAAGCTTCTCCAGCTCCTGGCGACGGAAGGACAAAATAAATACTTTATACGGATCCAATTCGGTTACTCCTGCTTCTAAGTAGTCATCTACTTCTACCATCCCATACTGCATATTTTGTATTCGAATAATATGCCCGGCATTTTCCTTTTCTTCCGGCGTATCAAACAAAGCTTCCTTCTCTTCTTCTAAAATCGGCTTCTTATCCTTTTGAATATAGACGCCTTTATTCGTATAAACCTCAAAATATAATCCTGCACTCGCCACCGTGTCCATGATTTCCGTCAGCTTGTCCGCAACAAGTATCTGGCTGCGGATAACTTCTCCATTCACACTGGTCAACGAACCATTCGCACAAATTAATGGAACCTCTAAATTCGCCGCTTCCGCAATTTTCTGCATATCATGCAATGATCTTCCAGAACAAAAAGCAACGATATCGCCGTTTGCTTGTCTTCTATGAATCGCTTCTTGATTTTCTTCACTGATCTTTCCGTCTTCACTTAGTAATGTACCATCTAAATCAATTGCAATTAACTTCACGTGCTTCACATCCTTCCTGTTGCTATCTTACCATATTTGAAGCCATGTTGATTGACCGGCCTGTTTTGATATATCTGTTCCGCTGTATTTCACACCTTACATACCTAATAACGTTGTTACAATCCAGCCGGAGCCATAGAATATCATAAATTGAACCCCGATTCCCACACCAAGGAAACGATTCAATAATCCGCCGACCATTGCCATGGCAAACGTGACGCTGACGCTCACCAAGCCGCCTTCATAGAACGCAAGCAAGGTAACCACTCCGATAAACATAGCAATAATGGCTTCCTGGTTAATATGCTTTAACACAAGAACCGTCGCTTTCCGCGCAAAATTCATCGAAAATGGATAGGCAATAACAGCCGCAACAATAATTCCAATCAACCCGTATAGAAGAAAATCCATCGGCTCCATTAACGTATGCAGATTATGGACCGGCTCTGTTGTAAATACAGGCGGCGCATTAAATAACGCTTGCGCCGGTCCGATTGCTACCGGACTAAGTGGAATTCCAAAGGCCACAAGCGGAATAATCGTCTCCGCAATATACGTTGATTCCGTTACCCCATTCATCGTAGAAAGGCTGGCCGTTGACTTCTTGTATTGTCCCTTTATCCTGGAACCTACCAGCTCTCCCATCAATGCGGTCATGCCGACAGGACTTAAAGCAAAGGTTAACGAAGATAAAAACGACGTCCCTCCAACCGCTGCTGTTTGTTTTTTCGTTAACACTTTAAATGGATTCGGAAAATATCCCGACCATGATTTCTTTTCTGGAGCTAATTTATATTCATTGGGCTGCTGGCGCTTAATCATCAGCCGTCCGCTTCCGGAGGTTGCTAATAAGATATCGGTAAACATAGGTCCAATTGCAATACCTAAGAAAAAGCTGATTGATAATCCGGTTCCCAGAATCGTGGTGCTGACCATATTCAACCCTTGAATTACAAGGGCAAGTGGGATAATCAAAATAATACTCGCCCAGCGACCTTTGGAAAAATACCCAATCAAAACAGCTGCTAATGTAAATATTAGCCCGGCATTCTCCTGAAAAAATTCTCCAAACTGGCTTAAGAATACAGCAAACGCCAAGGATACAGGAAGCGCAATAAATGCACCAATAATCCCGCCGGAAATCATTTTCCGCAACGCAATATGCGGCAGGCCGATGCGCCGCATAAAGTTCGCATGGTCCAGCATCGGCGTAGCCGTCGTATCTCCAGGAACACCCATTAATGCAGTAGGAATCGCATGCGTGAGATGCTTGGAAAGTACGGCAGCCATAAAAAAGGCAAAAACAGCTTCCGGAGGTGCTCCCAACAGCACTACAATCAATGTAGCGGGAACAAGCACAGCGGTTTCATCGGAGCCGGAAATCAAGCCGATTGCCGTGAAAATCAGCCCGGCTACAATCGCTAATCCGATTGATATCAGTAATACATCCATTTTCGTTCATTCTCCTCTTTCAACTATTTCTTTTCTTTCTCATCGCTTTGCGTTTGCTCATCCAGGATAAACATCTCATAAAATCCTTGTTCCTTCATCTCTGCTGTGGTCACTGGATCATTCAAGATAGAGTCACGCTCCTCCTCCATATCCAGCTGCAGCTTCTCATATATTTCCGACAATTCTGCATTGGTAGACGCCGTTTCAT
Source organism: Oceanobacillus oncorhynchi (assembly GCF_000821065.1). GTDB lineage: Bacteria > Bacillota > Bacilli > Bacillales > Amphibacillaceae > Oceanobacillus > Oceanobacillus oncorhynchi. The sequence continues at coordinate 876,291 of NZ_CDGG01000001.1, read as the reverse complement.
TTAAAGTCCGCTTCGGTTTAAATAAAAACGTGTTCACAAGCAAACCTGTTACACTGCCGACGATGCCTGACAATAGAGAATAAGACAGGATCATTTCTTCTGGAGCAATCCGCGGAAAAATAAGCTCTCTGCCAGCAAAAAAGCCAAGAAAGCTCAACACCACACTGATGGAGATTGTCATGATCAAGTCTTTTCCGACAACCGTATCACCAATGATTTCAACATAGGCTTGAGAACGTTTTTGTTCTGGTTCTTCCATCTTTTTTAAACACCCTTCTATTGAAAATATCTCTGAAACAATTATTTGCAGAATGAAATAACCTGATTATACTACACACAAGCTAATTATACTAGGAGTTATTAGCAGATACTAATCACAGCATAACTTATAACCTGGAAGGCTTGCCACCCATATTATCTGTTATACTAAAAGCTGTGAAAGTCGGTTATACCCGAATTAAAATGCAGTGAAAAAGGAGCGGTTTTTATGAAGCTGGAAACAGACAGACTTATCATTACCCCTTGTACAGAACAGACAATGACTTCAGACTATCTATCAAGGTTGTCAAGTTAATGCGACCGCTGCGGAAAAACACTACGCTTTCCATGGGCTTGCGCTCATCCTCCTCGAAAAAAGAAGTTCACTTTTTTTCTGCGGGGTCTTCACACTGCGCTTTCCCATAGGAGTCTACGTGTTTTTCCTCCGCTAGATAGGTTTAATTACTATCTATATGGTCCTCATATTATCCAGCATTTACATGCATTAAAAGAAGACCCTGCTCTCTTATATTGGGGTGTTTGGCTTGTAAAACGAAAAGCAGATGACAAAATAATTGGAGATATGGGGTTTAAAGGAAGACCAGATGAAAATAAAACGGCAGAAGTCGGTTATGGATTTCTGGAAAGCTGTTGGAATAAGGGCTACGCAACAGAAGCACTTGCCGCTTTATTAAATTAGGCAAAACGTACTGCCGAGGTTGAAAAAGTTATAGCCGAAACACGTTTGGGTAACCCTGCTTCCATGCGGGTGCTTGAGAAAGTGAATATGAAAAAAGAAAAGCAGACGGAATCGATGCTTTATTGGGAGTTGGATTGGGAAGATATTCATTGACATAATCGCTTCATATTCCATAAAAAAAGGTTCTATGTCAAATGTGGTGGTGGAATATCATTCCTCCACCTCTTTATTTATAAGCTTGCTTTAACACAAGCTTTACCTCTTGTTGCCATAGAATTTTCTTTCTCATTCGATCAAACTGTTTAATTCCATAAGATAATCTTTTTAATACTTTAATCGTATTATTAACGCCTTCTATGTAGCCATTATTAAAAGGATACATAAAAGAATGCAGAATTTCTTGTTGCCATCTTTTAAATGTACGTGCGACACGATGAAATCCTTCTAATCTGGATGCATTCAACTTTTCCAGACATGCTTCTAATCCCGCTGTGGCATTGTGCGCATCACTTTCCTTAAACCACGTATCCAGTTCATGCTTTAAATCATAGGCTTCCTTTAAACGGAGATCTATCTTTAATAATTCCTGGACTTTCTTCTTCTGATCATCCGAACAGGTTGTCCATGATTTCCACAGAAGTTTTTTGGAGCGTTTCATTCGAATTCGATCTTTCTTGGGCAATTGCTTTTGAACTTCACGGCGGACCTCATCCAAAGCCCAGTAGGCCTGACGCATAAAGTGAAAACGGTCAGCGATAATCAATGGGTTTCCCAGCGCTTTTCGAATCGCTTGTTTAAACGCTTGAGATAAATCCATTACTACCATTTCCACTTTACCTGTATCGCAGGAATTTAAGTACGCTTCAATGGTCTCCACTTTTCGATCTGGCAAGATATCGATAATTCTTCGGTTCTCCACATCGACCACATTCAATTGAAACCTCTCTCCATCTGCGTCGCCTTTAAACTCATCGATCGCAATGACTCGCGGTAACACTTTGCTGGTGGGCAGTTCCTTCTGATCAAACCACCGTAACACACGATTCACTGTTACTCCCGTTACCAGCGCCGCTGTACGAAAGGAACTTACAGCGGCATGCATCATCGCTGCCGTTTGCACACTCGCCGTACACCGTTGATACCGATGGATCATTTGGAGACGCTCATAAAATGTGTGGTGACACGACATACAAATATAACGTCTCTTTCGCAGAGATATATGAACTTCTTTTGTCGTTAACACTGGTCCTTGGATGCTTTGCCAGCGGTAACTGTGTATCCGTTTCGTTCTTTTCCCGCAACAAGGACATTTCTGCATACGCTGTTTCGTGAATAATTCCGCAATCAAATAACTTTCTTCTTCTCTGATATCCCACACATCTACATGTGTATCTTTAATTCCTAATAACTCTGTGATAAAATGATGTTGCACTCTTTTCCTCTCCCATTCCTTTTGTCTCGACAACTCAAGGTTATCAGAGAGAGGAAAAGGAGTGTATTTTTTTGCCTCCGTTCCATCTGGCGATGGAACGGAGGACACCACCACATTCAGTATAGAGCCTAAAAAAAAGGAAAGCACCTTATTGCAAAGTGCTTTTCCTCAAATTTTTTCTATTAAGTTTCTACTATTCTACTACAGTAACATTAACTTCACGCACGCCCCAGTTAAGAGCCTCATCACGTGTCGGAACATGAACATCGATTTTATTACCGTTAATTGCGCCGCCGATATCGCCCGCTACTGCATGACCATAGCCTTCAACATATACTTTTGTACCTAGTGGAATTACATTTGGATCAACAGCAATTACTTTTTCATTCGGGTTTGCGTTTAAGTCAATTCCGGTTGATGTAACACCAGAACATCCTTCACAGTTAGCTGTATATGCGGTAGAAGTTACAGAGATTGTTTCACCGCTAGCTTGTTCTTGTGTGTTGGTTTCCGTTACAGGTTCCTCATTTTCTGAGGAGTTCACAGCTTCTGCTTCCGCTTGCGCCGCTTCTTCTGCTTCTGCCTCCGCTTGTGCTGCTTCAGCTTCTGCTTCCGCTTGCGCCGCTTCTTCTGCTTCCGCTTGCGCCGCTTCTTCTGCTTCTGCCTCCGCTTGTGCTGCTGCTTCAGCTTCTGCTTCCGCTTGCGCCGCTTCTTCTGCTTCTGCCTCCGCTTGTGCTGCTGCTTCAGCTTCTGCCTCTGCTTGCGCCGCTTCTTCTGCTTCTGCCTCCGCTTGTGCTGCTGCTTCAGCTTCTGCCTCTGCTTGCGCCGCTTCTTCTGCTTCTGCCTCTGCTTGCGCCGCTTCTTCTGCTTCTGCCTCCGCTTGTGCTGCTGCTTCAGCTTCCGCTTCTTCTTCTGCTTGCGCTGCTTCTATATTTTCACTTGCTTGATTAGTTTCATTCACTTCATCTTCATTAGCTGATTTATTATCAGGTACTTGTGCAGCCGGTACACCTTTTTGTTCAACATTTGATTTTTTTATAGTTAACATTTGATCAATAAAAATAAGATCTGATTCAAGATTATTCCATTCTTTCAAATCAGTAACCGTTACACCTAGTTTATATCCGATACTAGATAATGTATCGCCCTTTTTTACTTTGTATTGTTCGTTAAGAATTAATTTTTGATTTGGATGAATAAGAGATGACTTTAAATTATTTAAATCAAATAATTTGTCAACAGTCGTTCTGTGTTCTTTTGCTATATTCCACAAGTTATCGCCATTTTGAACCTGATATTCCGCTGCTGAAACATTTGAAAGACAAGAGCCGCCTAAAACGACACCCGTAGCAACTGTAGCTACTAATTTTTTCATTATGTAGTCCCCCTATAAATATTCGACAAATTTAATAATAGCACATTTTACCAAACAATAAGTTACAAAAATATTAATAGTTTATTACAAACGGTATCGAAATAAGTAATAATTTAATGTTAATATCCTAAACCTTGCCATTTTATTGCGTCATTCGTTTACCTCAATTCTATTTTTCTACTTTCAATCTGATTTAAATCATTCTCCAGCTGATTCACACAAATTACTCCCCGTCTTTTTCCAAAGCATTCAATACACCTACCTTTTACATTTCTTGTTATGCCACCTCCTCCAAAAAGAGTGATATTTCCTCTTTCTATCAAAACCAAACGTCATTTTACAGGTTTTTTTACGGATGGTTCTCTATGATAAATTCCTTTTCCGGTTAAAATAAATTACCAGTTTGTTTTCCTGTTACTTCTAGCATTTCAAAATTTTAAGTAAGATAGGACAAGATGGATTATCACAATATAATACAAAGATAATTCTCTATTTTGTGATGTAAACGCATTCATTTATTATTTAGCAATTGTTATGATTTTAATCAAAGGAGGCGGCATTGTGTTAGGAGAAAGAGAAGAGATTATTTTTAACGCATTGATTAATGACACAAGTATTACAAGCTCAGAGCTCGCAGATAAATATAATCTTTCTCGCCGACAGCTGGGCTACACCTTTCAAAAAATAAATACGTGGTTAAAAGATAGCCGTTTGCCAGAAATTGAACGAACAAAGAAAGGTCAATTTATTATTGATCAATCTATTTTAACTGCAACCGTGAAGCAAGACGCTGTTGCAGATTCCAAGTTCCAGGATGGAATCATGTCAGAGCAGAATCGGGTAAAATTTCTTACCATGGCTATATTAGGGCGAACAGAAACAATTTCATTAAACGAGTTAACGAACCTGTTAGACGTCAGCAAGAACACTATTCTAAATGATATGAAGCATGTGCAGAAGCTGTTGAATGCTTACCAATTGCAAATCCAGCATACAAGAAAAGACGGATATCAGATTACAGGAAATGAATTTCAGGCCCGTAAAATGATGATAGGACTCGCAAATGAATTAATCCTGCATGATGACAACAAGAGTAAACTGCAGGAAGTTCTGATGCTTGAGGATGAGCTGCTTGCACAGTTCGAGCGCCGTTTAGAGCGGGTTGAGCAAAAGCTTACCATTCAGTTCACCGATGAAATTATGATGACACTTCCAGCTATTTTTGTCTTAATCCTGAGAAGAATTCAAAAAGGATATTCGGTTAAGCCTTTATTTATCCGCTATGATGAACTCTCCAATACAAAGGAGTATCAAGCAACGGAAGAAATACTATATGACAAAAATCTACCGACACCTGAACGCATCTTTATTACGCTCAATTTGTTAACCGGAAGCGTCCACCGAAATTCATGGATGGCCGAGGATTACATTCCTGACCTGGTACCAGCCATTGATAAAATGGTCCGGCTCTTTGAAAAGAATGCCTGCATCAATTTTCACGATCGAAAACAGTTGATTGATAAGCTTCTGCAGCATTTAACACCAGCATATTATCGGATCAAATATCAGCTGACAGATTCCATTCTTTTTGAAGATAACGATAATGAAGAATTCGAACAGATTCGCCATCTGGTCCATTTAGCAATTACACCGCTTGAAGAAGTGATAGAAAGCAAGATTCCCGAAAATGAAATCACTTATATTGTTATGTTGATTAGCGGCTGGATGCATAAACAGGGAGAAAGCATGGCTCAGAAAATAAAAGCACTGGTCGTATGCCCGCGGGGAATTTCCGTTTCCCGTTTAATGTTCCAGCAGCTTCGTGAGTTGTTTCCTGAATTCGTATTTCTGGATTGGCTGTCTGTCAGAGAGTTTTTACATTACGAGCTGGATTGCGATATTGTTTTCTCGCCTGTTTCATTAGAAACAGATAAAAAATTATTTATCTGTAAACCCATTCTGCGTACGGAAGACAAACAGCGTATTCGTAAACAGGTCATGCTAGAGGTGTATGATTACATCCCGAATGAAATCAATGTAGATGATTTGATGGCTAAAATTCAACTGTATGCAAATATTTCCGATAAAAAGAGTCTGCGGAAGGAACTCTATGCTTTTATCCACAGGGATAAAAATGCTTCCATTACAAAACAAGACGTTGCAGCAGAAGAAAAGGATTTACATGATTTTCTGACAGTGGATCATATTACGCTGAGAGAATCTGTCGCTTCTTTTGATGAGGCCATTCGGCTATGCGGCGCTCCATTGCTTACAAATGGATACATTACGCCGCATTATATTGATGCAGCCATCCAGCATTCGAAAGAAGATTCGTATATTGCAATTGGCGAACATGTGGCTATTCCACATGCTACACCAGAGGAAGGTGTCAAAAAAGTTGGCATGAGCCTGTTAAAAATTCGTAACGGCGTGCCATACGGGAAAGAAAATCATCAGATTCACTTGATGATTATGATTGCTGCAGCAGACAAAAAACAGCATATTCATGCACTGATGCAGCTAATGAAGGTTGCTTCCTCGCCCAGTCTGTTACCTAAACTGACGCAAGCGAGTTCCAAAGAATATATTCACAAGTTGATTCGAGATTATATCATTGATCAATAGTTAAGGCAGGAGTGTTATTTCATGAGTGAATTACGTTTTGATAAAGAAGTTATTTTAATGCATTTAGAGGCAGCTGATTATACAGAAGTTCTTCAGCAAATGGGAGAAAATTTAGCAAAACACCAGTATGTCAAAGACAGCTTTATTCCAGCAATTATAGAAAGAGAGAAAGAATTTGCAACGGGATTACCGACAGCTGGGGTATCTGTGGCTATTCCGCATACAGACTCTGTTCATGTTAATCATAAAACCATCAGTATAGCTACCTTAAAAAAACCAGTAGATTTTGTCATTATGGGAGAAGAATCGGAGACCACTCCTGTTCAAATCGTATTTATGCTGGCAATGGATGAGCCTCATTCACAATTGAAGCTTCTGCAGGATTTAATGAAGATTTTTCAAGAGGAGAACTTTCTCAATCAATTACTTCAGACAGATAATGCATCAGAAATGCAGAAACAACTGGCTGACAAGCTGGACCTGCATGACTTTAAAGGAGGTGAGAAGCTATGAAACAAGTACTTGTAGCTTGCGGAGCAGGAATTGCTACATCCACTGTAGTGAATAATGCGATTGAAGAATTAGCAAAAGAAAATGGCGTAAAAATAGATTTAAAACAAATCCGGATTGCAGAAGTAAGCACCTATGAAGATACAGCAGATCTATTGGTTACTACTGCAATGACAAAGAAGGAATATCCCTTCCCTGTTATCAACGCCCGTACGTTCCTGACAGGAATTGGTGTAGAAGATACAAAGAAACAGATTTTAGAAGAATTATTAAAATAATATCTTGCTGCTCTGTTCTTCTTACAGTACGTGTTCAAAAAGTACGATGAAAAAGACCAAGAAGTTCAAGGCGACGAATTTTTTACGAACGGACTTTCACAGGATGTGATGACTTCTGTGTTGTCCACAGGACGTGGACGGTTTTAACAGAAGTTCCTCTTTGCTTTATAATACGTGAGTATCGGAAAGAATTCGGCAACGCACTTCCGCAGGATGCGGTGGCTTCTACGTTACCCACAGGACGTGGGTGTTCTTAGTAGAAGTTCCTCTCCTCGCCGTGTCATTTTTATTGGACTTTTTGAACATCCCCTTAAAAGGAATAGAGCAGCATCCTAACCCATAGGAGGGAAAACTAATGCAAGGTTTTGTTGATTTTATACAAGCATTTCTAGGCTTGGGAGCTACTGTCATTTTGCCCGTTGTCATCTTTTTACTTGGACTTTTATTCGGCCAAAAGCCTGGAAAAGCTTTTCGTTCTGGACTGACGATCGGTGTTGCATTTGTAGGTATTTTCCTTGTCATCGACTTGTTGACCTTAAACCTCGGCCCTGCAGCACAAGGAATGGTAGACAGACTCGGTGTCAGCTTAAATACCATTGATATTGGCTGGCCGGCTACTTCATCTATTGCATGGGCATCGACGATTGCTGCTTTTATTATTCCGTTAGGATTAGTTGTAAACGTTGTCATGCTATTAACAAAAACAACGAAAACGATGAACGTTGATATTTGGAACTTCTGGCATTATACCTTTATGGGCGCGATTGTTTATACCGTATCTGGCAGTATCGTGCAAGGACTGATTGCGGCAACTTTATTCCAAATCGTCTGTTTAAAAATAGCAGACTGGACGCAGCCGATGGTACGTGATTTTTATGAAATGCCCGGCGTCTCCGTGGCGACAGGAAGTACGATTTCGTATGCGCCTTTTATTTTTGTGGTTAAAGGAATTCAAAAAATTCCTGGTCTCAATAAACTTCATGCCGATCCAGACTCCATCCAAAAACGTTTTGGGGTATTTGGGGATTCCATGGTTATCGGTTTGATTCTTGGTGCTGCGATTGGCGCTTTAGCCGGCTACGGTGTCGGTGAAATTATTAATATTGGTATTTCGATGGCTGCCGTTATGGTACTGATGCCGCGAATGGTAAAAATCCTGATGGAAGGATTAATGCCTGTATCCGAATCAGCACGTGCATGGCTCAATAAACATTTCGGCGACCGTGAAATCAATATCGGTCTGGACGCTGCTGTTCTTCTAGGACATCCGTCAGTTATTGCTACGGCTTTGATTTTAACGCCAGTCACTGTTTTGATTGCTGTTATTTTACCAGGTAATGCCGTGCTTCCTTTTGGAGACTTGGCAACCATTCCATTTGTTATAGCTTTTGTTGTCGGAGCTTCTAAAGGAAATATTATTCACTCTGTTATCGTCGGCTCGATTATGATAGCAGTTTCCCTCTATGTAGCAACGGATATCGCTCCATTGTTCACGGATATGGCAATGCGTGCAGACATTAATCTTCCGGAAGGTTCTGCACAGGTGTCCAGCATTGACCAGGGAGGTAATATCGTTAACTGGGTAATCTGGAGATTCTTTGACTTATTTAATTAATGAAAAGATTGATTTGTATCAGTGGTTACTTTTGATATAGAACTAGCAGAAAATAATAGTATTACGAAATATTATCCAGGTATCTTCATTCTTTCATGAAACGAGATTCTATATAAATTGAAGAAAAAAATTACACATTTGTTTTCTTAAAATATTGACGAAATGATGATTGAGAACAGAGACTAGCGGAAGAAAAACGCGGAGACTCCTGTGGGAAAGCGGAGGGAAGACCCCGCAGAAAAAAAGCGAACTTCTTTTTTTCGAGGAGGCTGAGCTCAAGCCCACGGAAAGCGTAGTGTTTTTCTCTAGCGGCAACTATTAATATTAATTTATATATCATCTTTTTTCTGCTTTTCTATATAGTTGATTTGAAAATATATAATACGAGGAGAATAGATCATGAAAGCTCTTGTAAAAACAGAACTGGGACATGGGAATTTACACATGCAAGATGTAGAGGAGCCTGTTGTATCCAGTCTTCATGTAAAAATCAAAGTAGCTTGGGCAGGTATCTGCGGCTCCGATATCCATACCTACGAAGGACATTATAAAGTCGCGGCTCCAGTTACCTTAGGACATGAATTTTCTGGAGAAATCGCAGAGATTGGAGATGGCGTTACCAAGTTTAAAGTAGGAGATCGCGTGACATCAGAAACTACCTTCTATATCTGCGGAGAATGTAAGTATTGCCAATCAGGAGACTACAATTTATGCAATCACCGTAAAGGATTGGGAAGCCAAATAAATGGCGGCTTTGCTAAGTATCTTATCGCGCGTGAAGAAAGCCTTCACCACCTGCCAAAAGAAGTGGATGACCAGTCTGCTGCAATGACAGAGCCTTTGGCGTGCACATATCACGCTATCCAAAAAACAGAAATTCGCGAGGGTGATTTAGTCATTGTTCTCGGGCCAGGTCCAATCGGCTTACTGGCAGCCCAAGTAGCCAAAAGCAATGGTGCATCCGTTTTAATTGCCGGCCTGACAAATGATCAGGTTCGTCTGGATAAAGCAAAAGAAATTGGCATCGATTATGTCATTAACCTTCAAAAAGAAAACCTGAAAAACAAAGTAAATGAACTGACAGATGGGTACGGTGCAGATGTACTTTTAGAGTGCTCCGGATCGATTCACGCTGCCAACCAAGGTCTTGATTTATTAAGAAAAAAAGGACACTATGCGCAAATTGGTATTTTCCCGGAAGCTCAGGTTTCCCTTGATATGGAAAAAGTCATTCAAAAGGAAATAAAGGTAGTCGGAAGCAGAAGTCAAAAGCCTGCTGACTGGGAACCCTCCATCCAATTAATGAAAGAAGGCAAAGTAGATGCAAAAAGCCTCGTAACACATGCATATTCTATCAATCAGTGGGATGAAGCTTACCAGGCAATAAAAAGCGGGGAAGCCATAAAAGTCATGCTCACCCCTCTGGATGATTAAAGTGTCTGAAATATAAATCGAAATGAGGTTTTAATATGGTTGATATGTTTTTAGATTTTATGCTCGGTCCAATGCGCGGCATCAGTCAATTTTATTTTGAATACCAGGTTATCTTCAATTCCATTGTCGTTGGTATTGCTGCCTATTTCTTAGTAAAAAGAAGTAAGAAATCAAATCAATCGCATTAGAGAGGAGTTCTGACTTGAAAGCTCTAAATTTATACGATATAGAGGATTTACGTTATGAAGAAGATACACCTATTCCTCAAATTATTCGTGAAGAGGACATTCTTATTCAGGTACAATCCGCCGGCATATGCGGTTCAGATTTATCCCGCTATAAAAAGCTTGGTCCTTATGTTCCAGGAACCACTTTTGGCCATGAATTTTCAGGAGTGGTAGCTGCTATGGGCAGTGCGGTAACACAATGGAAAGAAGGCGACCGCATAGCTGCTTGCCCGACCTTTGCCTGCGGGAATTGCATCTACTGCAGACAGGGATTTCCAACCCGCTGTACAGACCTGACGGTTATTGGCGCAAAACAGCCGGGAGCTTATGCCGAATACGTGGTCTTGCCTGCATCTCACGCGCTGCCGCTCCCGGATGAAATTGATTTTGACACTGCCTCCCTGCTGGAACCATCTTCTGTCGTGCTGCACGGTTTTTACCGTACCTCTATCCAGCCAGGTGCAGCAGTAGCAATCATGGGCGTTGGCAGTATTGGGCTTCTTTCCGTGCAGTGGGCAAAAATTTTTGGATCAGCAACCATTTTCGCCATTGATATTGATGAAAACAAACTAAAAATCGCTAAACAGCTGGGCGCTGATATTCTGATTAACCCGCTGAAAGAAGATACAGAAACGGTTATAAAAAAACATACCGCTTCCTCTGGTGTTGATCTGGCCGTAGAATCAGCAGGTTCTCCCCTGACAAGCGAGCAGGTGCTAGCGCTCCCTAAAAAAGGTGGAGAGGTTTTATACTTAGGTATTCCCTATGGCGATATTACCCTCCATCGCTATTATTTTGAAAGAATCGTCCGAAATGAATTGCGGATCTTAGGTGCCTGGAATGCATTATCTGCACCTTTTCCAGGGAAGGAATGGACTACGGGACTCTATTATATGAAAACAGGACAGCTAGATGTAAAGCCGATGATTTCTCATCATCTTCCGCTGGAGAAAGGTCCTGAGATTTTCCAACAGCTTATTCATAAAGAAATAGACGCTGTGAAAGTTCTTTTTCATCCTTAGGCTGTGAAATTGAAAAAAAGAAGCCGGAAACAGAGCTCCGACTTCTTTTTTGCTGCTAATCAAGCTGTACACAGTTCTTTCTTTCATTTACCTGCATGATGGCATATTACCGATTCTCCTTAATAAATATACTCCCTAACGGCAATCTCAAAATACGATTATACAGCTTTTGATAAAAAGAAATATCATAAGCCTCTGTCCCACCTAAATTATCCATCATTCGAAATGGGACAAAAAACGTATTTACCTTCATATCCGGATTCACAGCCAGTCCATTTCTTTCATAAAAGCGGATTCGCCGAAGCCTCGTTGCCTGATCCTTCTCATCCTTCGCAGCGTCCGGATCCTCCACCTCCAGTAAAATACCATCAGGAAACAACGCATTTAACTGACGAATGAGTTCACTGCCAAGGCCTTTTGATTGATATTTTGGAAGAATAGCCAGATATGCAATAAAAACACCTTTAAACCCAGGCGCCTTCTGATAAATAGCATAGCCATATTTTTCCTGCCCATCCGTAAGATAGACAGCTTCCCAAATGCTCTTTTTGAAATTACGCCGTATCACAAAACGGGGAAATAACTCCCCCCGGCCAAATTCCTGTTCTAAATAATTATAAAGAACCTTTATATTGATATTCGTTACATTCATTTTTTCTAAATAGTATTTCGTCGATTGCATGATAATCCTCCAGTTTCTATTTCAAGCATTACTTAGATTTTTTGCGCTTCTTTTGTCATTCGCTGTAAAAACCTTTTTCTGCTCTTTTCTTTTGTATATCTTAAAAAAGACATGGTATGTACTGTTGTTGGTGTAATGCCGCACATTTTAAGCACTTGCTTCTTTAACACTTTTCCATAATCTTGCTGTACGATTTTCGCATAGAATGAAGGGGTATCGTGGGTTGTAATAATCCAGCTTGTTTTATTTTTCAACAGACCGACTGGTACAATACCTTTATATTCATATGCAAATCCTTTTGCAAAAACACGGTCGATAAATCCCTTTAAAATAGCTGGCATTCCGCCCCACCAGATTGGAAAAATGAAAATAAGATGCGTTGCCCATGACACTATTTCTCTATATCCTTTTACTTCTTCATCGAACTGTAAATTTCTTCTTTTATGTGTATCATCAAAGTATAAAACCGGATTATACTTATCTTTATATAAATCAATAACCTTCACATGATGCTTTGATGAAATATTCTTTTCTACGGTTGAAAAAATAGCGGAATTAAATCCGTTATCATTTGGATATGCATAAATAATTACAATATTTTTTGCTGTAGAACGTTTATTTTGAACCATGTTATCCGCCTCTTCTTACATACTTTTATGAACATCTGTTTATTAATGTATACATGTATTATATAATCGCATTAATAAAGGAACAATATTCAATTTCTGTTCATCTGTAAATAAATAAACAGTTTCTCAAATAGTGTTTAGAAAGGATGAAAAAGATGGTGGACCGACGTACGAAAAAAACACAAAAAGCAATTAAAAATACCTTTTTAACGCTCCTGGAAGAAAAAGAATTAACGAAAATAACCGTTTCAGAAGTTTCCAATTTAGCGGATATAGGACGGGGAACCTTTTATTTACATTACCAAGATATATTCGACCTTTACAACCAGTTAGAAAATGAATTATTACATCAGCTTTTGCAGTGGATTGATGAACTATACGGCGGCAGTCAGTCTATTACGCTAACAGAATTTATGGAAAAAGTAGCAGAAGCTATTCTTCAAAACCAGAAGATTTTTAAACTATTTATGAATGAGCAAAGAAGCAGCCTGCTGCTGTCAAAAGTAAAAGAAAAAATTACAGAAAAAGAACTGGAAGACAGAAAGCGGCATGGCGTCCTTCAAAATGCTGATTTCGAAAAGTATAATGTTTCCTTTCAAGTTTCCGGTACGATAGAAGTATTAAATGAATGGATAAAAACTGGAATGCATCAAAGTCCGAAAGAAATATCAGAAACGATCTCGCGCATTATTTGTGATGCGGACGATATTGCCAGAACAGTCACAAAGATAAAATCTACTTCGCATACATAAGAATGTAAAAGAAATGGAGCTGCATACAGATACAGGAGTGTACAGCTCCACTTCTTTTCTTCATTTATTAATTACCAGGAAATGTTTGTTTCCCCTTCATTCACTTCAGACTGCTCAATAAACACGGGTTGTTTTTCAATGCCCTTCACCTGCTACGTATGAGACACAACCATCTCCGCATTTCCTTTTAAAGAAAATGCTTTTACCGTATGAGGAATAACAAAATGATTTCCCTTTTCAATAGAGAAGGTTTTATCATCTATCGTAATCGAAGCTTCTCCTTTGATTACACTCACCTGCAGAAAATCTTTATCTCTTTCCATCATGGCGTCTCCTTGTAAATCCCAATGATAGACCGTAAAATAAGTTTCCTCGACAAGTTTTTGGACTGTCAAATCCTCTATTGCTTCCTGAAGTGTTCCCACACTCGGATCTTCATGAGGTACATTGGTTACTTCAGCAGCCTGTTCGAGATGTAATTCCCTTGGCTCCCCGCTGGTATCCGTGCGGTCATAGTCATAGACACGATACGTAATATCCGAGCTTTGCTGTGTTTCTAAAATGACAATTCCTGCACCAATGGCATGAATGGTTCCGCTTGGCACATAGACAAAATCTCCTGCGGTTACAGGCACGCGTTTTAACAGCGTATCCCACTCGCCATTTTCCATTGCTTGCTTCAGCTCTTCCCGGCTGTCGGCATGATGGCCCAAGATTAATTCTGCTCCTTCTTCCGCATCCAGTACGTACCAGCATTCTGTTTTTCCATAAGGAACGCCCTCTTGTTTCTGGGCATAGATATCATCCGGATGAACTTGAACAGAAAGATTTTCATTCGCATCCAGGATTTTAACTAAAAGCGGGTACGTCTCTCCTGCAGCCTCTGCTCTATTAAATAATTCCTTATGGTTTTCCCACGCATCTTGAAGTGTCCTGCCCTCGAGCGGTCCATTTTTGATTTGGCATGGTCCGTTCGGATGAGCGGAAATAACCCACGCTTCGCCCGTACGTTCATAAGGCGTCGAATAACCGAATTCTGTTTGAAGCTTCTTTCCTCCCCAAATTCTTTCCTGCAAAACCGGTTCTAAAAAAAGTGGTTCATTATACATACAGATCCTCCTCAGAAAAATCTTGCTTCCCCTAAAATTTCTTATTGTTACCTGTTGCTCTATTCTTTTAAATGAAGCCTGCTTCCTTTAGTATAGCTTCTTTTATTGAACTTCCTCAAGCAGTTTCCCTATTCCTTCGCTTTACACTTCTCTTGTTGCATATTGTAGCGATATCACTTTCCGTGGAAATGAACTGCTGCCAGGTTATTTCGATTTTTCGATGAAACCTCTCTCTTCATCGCTGCATTCCAACAGTATTGCCGTTTTGTCATCAGCATACTTAAACCGCGGATACCTTTGCAGATAGATATCGCTTTCTTCTTGCTGTACAACATATTTCAACAACCGTTCAATGCCATACTCCATCGCATACATCGCCGTATCTCTCCAAACATCGCCATCCACTCCATAGAGCTGCATCCCATCTGTAAGCAGCAGAACCTTTTCCACCTGTTGAAGCGGAATTCTTCCATAACTTAAAAAATCCATCGCTTCCGCTGTACCATCCATAATGCTGTAACCCTGAACTGTATTTAACTTCCTTCGATTCGCTGCCAATGCAGGAATAACCTGTTCTTTCTCCTCTTGATAGACCTTTTGAAAAGCTTCTCCACTGACATCTGCGCCGATTCTCCCGGAAATAGCTTCATATAAATCAGAGATTACCTTTTCATCCAGTCGCATAACATGATCATAGGAAAGCGCCTGTATTCCGCCATCCTGATACTTTACAAAAATCATGCAATCCCCGGACTGTGCATACTCCATATACGTTTCATGTATTTGTATTGCTGCAATCCCGCAGGTGCTGCGTTTTTCTTTTGAAATGGCATTGATTTCCTGACCCAGCTCCTGTTTTGTCCTCTCCGCCAAATCTCTATTTCCTTGATGAATCAAGTCGATGAACGAAGCACCAGTATTCGTGTTATCTAAGCGATGCTGCATGGTTTCTGCTGCTATTTTCCCTGGCAAGCCTCCTACTCCAGTTGCCCCGTCAATCACTGCAAACAGCTTTCTTCCCAAATTTTCTACATAGGCATCTTCATTTGTCGGAGCACTGCCTTGCTTATGTACTTTTGATATGTGAATCATTCTATTCCTGCTTTCTTTGTTGATCAGATTTTAAATCAAATGAATAACCCTTTCCTTAGTTTAACATGCGAATAACGTCTCCATGCATAAAAAACTATCACCCGTCCATCAGATGATAGTTTTCTGCTTTCTTATTCTGCTCTTGATTTTGTAATGATTTTCCCGTCCGTGCCTACTCTCCGGATAAACAGCGCCAGAATAAATGCTAAACCGATAATCAACAAGGAGATAAAGAACGAGAAGTTAATGCCGTGAAGCATTGCCTCATTCATTATTTCTGTCTGCATCTGCTCTGCTGCTGCACCAGTCGGCATTTGTGACGGATCTATATTTTTCATTGCTTCCTCAGCAAGCGATTCTGCCTCACTGTTCGTCCGGCTGTTCATCACCGTAATCAGCAAGGCCGATCCGATAGCTCCAGATACCTGCTGCAGCGTATTGTTCATCGCCGTGCCGTGCGGGTTTTGATGCATCGGCAATTGGTTTAGCCCATTTGTCATAACAGGCATCATTACCATCGACATTCCAAAGGAACGAAGCGCAAAAATGACCATAAGCGATGTGATCGTAATCTCTAAATCCAACTGTGTAAAGAAGTACGTTGTCACACCTGTAATCGTAAGCCCGACAAGCGTTAATGTACGGGCACCGAATTTATCGAATAAACGTCCGGTAATCGGCGACATAATCCCCATCACAAGCGCGCCAGGAAGCATGAGCAGCCCTGCTTCAAATGGTGTAAATCCGCGGACAGTCTGCACATATAACGGAATTAAAATCATTCCTGAAAATAATGCCATTGCCAATACAACAGAAATGGCTGAAGATAAGGCAAACATCGGGTAACGGAAAATACGGAACTCAAGCATTGGATCTTCCATACGTAATTGACGAAGAATCAGCGCGACAATACTAATTACACCGACAATCAATGTCATATAGACAGCCGGATGACTCCATCCCATCTCTGAATCTCCTGCTGAACTAAATCCATACAATAAACCGCCAAATCCTAAGCTGGACAAAATAATTGATAGAACATCCAGCTTGATACCACGCTGGGGCGTAATATTTTTCAGCTTGAATACGCCGATTAATAAGGAAATCACAGCAATTGGGAAGACCACATAAAATAGCGTTCTCCAATCAAAGTGCTCCACAATCCATCCAGATAATGTTGGCCCAATCGCCGGCGCCACAATCATTACCAGACCGAAAGTTCCCATTGCCGTACCGCGCTTTTCAATTGGAAAAGCAGTCAGCATGACATTCATAAGCAATGGCATCATTACTGCTGATCCTGCTGCCTGAATCAACCTTGCCAGTAAAAGAATGGAAAAGGTCGGTGAAATAGCCGCTATTAATGTACCTAATGTAAACAATGTCATTGCGGTTAAAAATAACTTTCTATTTGTAAAACGCTGAATCAAAAACGCACTTGCCGGAATAAGAATTCCGTTCACAAGCATATATCCATTCGTCAGCCATTGAACCGTAGTCGGACTTACTTCAAATTCTGTCATTATTGAAGGCAGTGCTACGTTTAATAATGTTTCATTTAAAATAGCTACAAACGCCCCGATAAATAAAATAGCAATCATCCCGTAAGGCGGTTGTTTATGCATTTCTTTTATGTCTGTCATTATATACCCTCACTTTCTCTCCATAGGAAAAATCATGTTTCCTTCTGTCTGTTATGTTAAAATTTTTGTTGCACTGAAATACGTTTCTATGCTGCGTAGTGCTTTTCTGACATACAAATAACGGCATTAAGAAGAGGGTTAAAAAACATTTATTTGTTGTTTCAAAGCAGCCTCTCACTTAAGACTTAACTATTTTATACCTGTAGTCCAATAAATGCAACATAAATCTTTCAATGATTTTAAAATGTTGATATATCAAGGGATGTAGACTATCATAAATATTGTACACCTATTCTATTTTCGCAAAATTTTATATAAAGGGACGGTTACATGAACAAGAAAAAGAAACAAATTATTGAAGCTGCACAAACGCTTTTTATTAAGAAAGGGTTTTCTGCGACTCCAATCCAGGATATTTTAGAAGCAGCCAATGTATCAAAAGGAACATTCTATAATTATTTTTCTTCCAAAACGGAATGCTTAATGGCCATTTTGTCATTTATCAAGGAGGAAGTTATCCACGACCGCCATCAGCTTGCTCTTGGAAAATCCTCCTCAGACAAAGAGGTTTTTGTTAAACAGATTGCTGCCCGTTTTCATATTGATAAAAAACATAACCTGATGGCCTTGTTCGCTTCTTTGGCCAGTTCAGATACAGCACATCAAGAATTAAAAGAATTCCTAAACCAGCAATACCTGGAGGAAGTCACGTGGATGGCTGAACGGATTTGTGACGTGTTCGGTGCTAAGAAACAAAAACACGCCTATGACGATGCGGTTACCTGCTTCGGCACCATCCATTTAACCTCTAAAATATTAATGGATATCAACAAAACAGAAATTCCGATAGAAGAAACGATTTATTTTGCTCTCGGGCAGATTGAACGAGCAAACTTACATCCGCCCTTTTTACAGGCTGACTATTTTCTTCCCTACCATCAGATAAAAGATGCTGGAGAGCAAGACAGCAAAATCGAATTACAGCAAACTTTAACAGCGTTAAACAGCAAAGTGGACAAGCTGAAAAATGATAAATTGACATATTATCATCACTTTTTACTAGAACAGCTAAAATCAGAGAATCCCAATTTATTTTTGATGGAAAGTGTCATGAATTCCTATCAGAACGCCTTACTGCACACCGAATTAGAGGATAAGCGAAAATATATTCAAATACTGTATACGCAATTCATGGAGGAGAAAAGGGAAAATAGCTAACAATCGTTTTCCTTTCCAGAGTTAGAAAAGGTTTATTTTCCCAAAATAAAGAAAAAATCGCATACATTTTGATGTTGCAGCTAATTTACAAAACCTTTGTGAATGTTATAGACTATAAGTTAGAGTTTGAGATAATTCACCCATATTTAAGAAAGGTGGTGAAAACGTGAAAAAGATATACACTTTGCTTTCTATTTCCCTGCTATTCTTTTTGATTGCTTGTTCTCAGGAAGCAAGTGAAGATGAGGTTGTTGAAAATGTACTAAGTTCCCATCGTGATGTGAATCAATACGCAGCTGACTTTACAATTGATACATCTGACCTTACCAGAACGACAAGCTATAACATAGAAGTTCAAGTGACAGAGGACCCTACAGCACTGCATCAGATTTCTACAGCGGAAGCGGATGGAGAAGAAACCTCCATCGAAACGTATCGTGCCGGCGAGGAAATTTATACACAGGAAGCAGATAATCCTTGGGTAATGAGAGAAGCGGAAGAAAATGAACCTTTATTCAGCCCATCCTACAGAGAGGTTGTTTCTGTCCTGGAAGCTGTCATTGATTATGCTGAATTTGATTCGGAAGGCGGAACCTACACCTTTCATTATGATGGCTTTGAACGGGATATTTATGAAGCATTTGAAGGCCCATTCAATATTCTGTTAGGCGGTTCGGATATTGCTGATGAGGACATGACTTTAGATTACACCTTTGAAGTAAACAAGAAGGATTTCTATATTGAGAATTTAGAATACAACCTCTCCGTTGAAAATGAAACCGGCAATGTAGATATAAATATTCTTGTAAACTATGATGATGTAAATAATGTTGATGACATTGAAATACCTGATGAAGCGGTTGAAGAAGCATCTTAACCAGATGCAGTTGATACCGGTATCAGGTTTCGTTGAAATAGATGTGCAATAGAACCTCTTCGTAATGCGCTAAAGCTTTATGAGGGGTTCTTTTTATGCAGGCAAATGCTAGATTGGCCTCTTAGAAGCACACAAATTAGACAGGTCCAGTAATTTTTCTGATTGCATAGAAATAATTATAAAATTCATTTTTAAAAAATAATAGTTATTAATTTTTGAAAAATAAAAACATTTTATGTTTATTTATTATTTTGAATATGGTAAACTATTTTTATAAGATACATAATATGTTAAAAATATAAACACAAGGAGGGTTGTCATGGCACCTATTTATGAAATAACCGGGAAAACCATGGCAATATTGCCAGGAACAACATCCAAATCCGCATCAAAAGTCCTTGAATCAAATAATGAACATATGCTTACTTTCAAAGAAAAACCCTTTGAAATCATTGAGCAGAACTGCATAAAAAATCTGTCTTCTTATGCTGGGAGAAGAGCTTCTGTTCTTCATTACACAAGTTATACACAAAAAACCCCTGTCCCCGTCAGCGTTGCCCGGGGAATTATTGTATTTCCGACGCAGGGGCTTTCCAATAAAAAGTGTGTATGGATTTTTTACCAGCATGTTTCCAAAATCATAAAAAAAAGCGATGGAAGTGATATCATATTCAAAGATGGTACAACGTTATTTTTAAAAATCTCTAAAAAGCAATTAACTAATCAACTTTCGCGCTGCAAGCGGCTAAATGGAATCATTGAAAACATCGAAGAAAATGGGGTGCCGCCTTCAGAGGATCCATCTGAAGCATTAGGCAGGATTCTTAGTACGCTGATTCAAAAAGAACCTGTTGAGCCTCAGAAGTAAGCGTGACGTTTTTTAACAATCTCACAGCAAGACAATCACTCACAGGGATCATTCTTCTGAGTTTTTCACCTCATAAGTCTGGTTGCTCTTGTTCTGTGTATTGTTTGATATTTTCTAAATCAGAACGTTCACCATAGGAAATTGCTATATCCCGGTCTTCATAACAAGGATATCCTCTCTTGCCTCCTCTACAAAATACCCCCCTCTTTTTTTAAGCTTATTAGTAAACCAACAGAAAAACGCTCCCACCTTCAGGTTAAAGGAAAGAAGCGTTTTTACATTCGTTATAAATAGAATAGCCTTGTCCAACAGATTATTTTTTCTAGCTGAATTAAAACCATTAAAAATGAAATAAATCACATCATCAATAAGCCTTAACCACACCACCATCTATCAATAATGTCTGTCCGGTAACATACGTATTTCGATAGGAGCCTAAGAAGACGGCCGCATCTGCAAATTCCTCCGGCGTGCCGTATCGGCCGATTGGTATCGACGCCTGGACTTTATTTTTCCAATCCTCTAATGCAACCTGATTCTTTTCCGCATTTTTCTCATCGAGGCTCCGTAACCGGTCCGTATCAATTTTTCCTGGTCCTACGATATTAATTAATATATCATTTGCCGCATAATCCGCTGCCAGCGATTTGCAAAGAGCCTGGACACCGCTTCGAAAAATATTAGACAGCAGCAGCTCGCTGATCGGCTCTTTAATAGAAGTAGAGGCGATGTATAAGATTCTCCCCTGTCCATTCGTCTTCATCAAAGGAATCGCTTCTTTCATCGCCCGGATAGCACTCATCAAGGTTAACTCAAAGGCATCATACCAGTCCGTTTCCTCACTGGATTCAAAATCAATAACCGGCGGTCCTCCTGCATTGCTTATCAATACATCAAGCACGCCAAACTGTTCCTTCACAAAAGCAAATAAACGGGCGATATCTTCCTTTTTCGAAACATCTGTAACAAACGGAATTACTTCGCTGCCCGTCTGATTGGAAAGCTCAGCTGCTGTTTTTTTCAGAGTATCTTCATTTCTGCCGGTAATTATAACAGAAGCCCCTTCTTCCGCATACCTATTGGCAATTTCTCTGCCAATGCCTCTGCTGGATGCTAAAACAAGTACTTTTTTGTTTGTTAGTTTTAAATCCATTGAATATCGCTCCCTTTCATTGTTATTCATCATAATATCATATATGGTGCAAGTTATAGAAGGCTGACGCAGGTATTCATTAAATGGGCAAAAGCCCAGTTCTTATGTGAAATTAGCTTTGTCTGAAAAGCAAAAATATGTAAAGGGAATCCAATTAATTGACAGCTCCCTTAGGTTCCGAGGTGCTTGACCAAATCAATGAAAAGTATTCCACACTGACCGATTCCTTATGGAAAATTTTTCCGATGAAGAATTACATGAGCTGCATGGATATTATAAAAAAATGGTAGATAATCTAAAAGAATACAGAATAGATAAGGAGAAATGATGTATGTCTGAAGCAGAACAAATTGCAGTTATCACTGGTGCTGGAAGCGGGATGGGACGCGCTTCCAGCCTTAAATTGGCTGAGCAGGGCATGAAATTAGTCTTAGTTGACTTCAATGAGCAAACCCGAGAAGAAACACTTCGCCTGGTGAAGGAACAAGGAGGAGAAGGCATTTTTGTCAAAGCGGATGTTTCCAAAAGTGAAGACGTGCAGAATTATGTACAAGAAGCCGTTAAAGCCTATGGCCGCATTGATGTCTTCTTCAACAATGCCGGTGTCATCCAAAAGCCTTATTTATTGGCGGATATCCCGGATGAAGAATACGATCGCGTCGTTTCCATCAACTTTAAAGGGGTATTCCTGGGAATGAAATATGTATTAAAAATCATGGAAGAACAAGGTTCCGGTGTAATTATCAATACATCGTCAAGCTCAGGACTGCGCGTGGAACACAGCTTAGCAGTCTATTCTGCAAGCAAGCATGCCGTGGTCGGCTTGACAAAATCAGCTGCAAAAGAATATGCCGATAAAGGAATCCGCATCAATGCGATCTGTCCTGGCGGTGTGGAAACAAACTTGGTATCCGGCTTCCAAAAAACATGGGAAGAAACCGGAAACACACCGAAAATTGACTTTCCGATTATAGGACGCATGTCCGAACCAGATGAGATTGCTGATGTGGTTGCCTTTCTGGCTTCCCCAGGTGCCAGCTATATGACTGGATCTGTTCTTGCCGTTGACGGCGGGTTGACTTTATAAAAGGATCATTCCAATTAAGCAAAGGAGCATCGTATTGATGGACAACGCCACCATGAAAAAAGCATTACACGCATATGTTGATGCTTTCAACGCAAACGACATCGAACGTTTAATAGCTTTATTTTCGGATGAAGCAAGTGTGGAGGATCCTGTTGGCACACCGCCAAAAACAGGACGTAAAGAAGTGGAAGCATTTTACAAAGAAAGCATATCCGGCGCCAGGTTGGAGCTATTGGCGCCGCCGCGCGGATCTTATCGTAACGCAGCAGCCATTACATTTGCGGTTCACACAGAAAAGGAAGGCCAGCCAATCCGAATCGACGTCACCGATGTCATGACATTTGATTCCAACGGGAAAATTGCAACAATGCATGCTTATTGGGGGCCGGACGATATTCAGCAGCTTTAATGCTGCTGATCGCATGGAATAAAATAGATATTACTACACTCTCCTACCAGGCAAGACAGGAGTGTGTAACAAGCTTGCATGGACAGAGTATATAATTTATGGAAAAGGATGATTACAATGGGACGATTAACAGGGAAAGTAGCAATTATCACCGGGGCAGCTAATGGAATGGGAGCTTCAGAAGCAAAGCTTTTTGCACAAGAAGGAGCAAAAGTAGTCGCAACAGATATTAATGATAACGTATTAGATGAGGTAATCAACGAAATTAAAGAAAATGGCGGAGATGCCATCGGCCTAAAACATAATGTGACATCAGAGGATGAATGGAAACAAGTTATCCAGGAAGCTGTAACACATTATGGAAAAATTGATGTGCTCGTAAATAACGCAGGTGTATCCAGTCCGAAAACCATCGCACAAATGGAGATGGACGAATGGAATAAAGTCATGGATATCAATTTAAACGGCTGTGTTATCGGGATGAAATACGTTATTCCGGAAATGCAAAAAGCCGGCGGCGGCTCCCTGATTAATATTTCCTCTATCGGAGGCATTGTTGGGATGGCTGGTTCAAGTCCATACACTGCTGCTAAAGGCGCTTTACGATCTCTATCAAAATCTGCAGCTGTAGAATATGGCAAAGATAAAATCCGCGTCAATTCCGTTCACCCTGGTATCATTGAAACACCAATGACGGCAGATTCCTTTGCGGATGCAACCCCTTATTATCAAACATTCACCCAGCTTCCTTACTTCGGAAATCCGGAAGATGTGGCATATGGTGTGCTGTTCCTTGCATCGGATGAATCACGCTTTATGACTGGAGCTGAACTGGTTATTGACGGCGGCTGGACTGCGCTTTAATATGAGGTAGAAGTTTTCAAATTTATTTTGCTTTAAGACTCTAAAAGAATCTTTTATTCAGCAGATTTTAAGAATTGTGTCTGCTGGCAGGATCTTGTAAATTTATAAAATAGGATAGAACACCCTCTCTATGGTATCACTAATTTCCAGGCAATCATACCTGTTATAGAGGGGGAGTTTATCTATACAATCTTAATGACAAGCGTCTAAAAGAAGATATAAATATAATGGTTTGTGAATTTATCAAAATCTACTTTATCAGTTTTCCCTATACGAATATGGTAATCGATATCATTCTTCATTTCCTTTTCAACCAACGATATTTCCAAATGTATTAAAAGAGAATTAACAGTAAAATTATCTTATCTATGTATTATTGTACAACTGTGTATTCGGCGTTCATTACATTAAAAATGACAGTATTGACAATTTTAATATAATGAACTACCGTAATTTTTCCCTATTATCGGTTATTAAAAAAACTTATCTAGGATTTACGGCCAGTTATAAGTCGATAAATTAGTATAATCAAAGCTACAACTAATAATATATGCACTAGGTTTCCTGCTATATCTCCAATGAAGCCTAGCAGCCATAAAACCAGAATAACAATTAAAATGGTCCAAAGCATTGTCTGACCTCCTCCCTTCTTCTTTTAATAATCATTCCCCTTTCTTATTTTTAATAAACACCGTTAAGCAACTAAACTTAAGCATATGATGTTATTTCTATCACAATCAAAATCCGTTCTTCGAAAAAATTTCCTTCTCCTGTTTCTGCGATAAAATAGAGAAAAAAACGATTTTCTAGAATAATCACTGATATTCTTTATAAAATCTATAAAATAATTACTGTATGAAGTTTATATTTAATTATCTCAACATAACTGGCAATATGTCGAGATACCTTGAATATACTCATTTAAGGATTTTTCATGATTTATGATACATTTACATATAAGTGTTTGATGTACCGAAATGTATATTAGATATAAAATATGTACTAGCTCAAATTGAGTTACATAAACACTTGTCAGTCAAAGCAGCTTAGAAAATACAAGGAGGAGATATAATGAAAAATAAGCTTTTATTGACTTTTCTATCCACACTTCTAATCGGTGTGATTCTATCCCCTAGAGCAATGAAGGCTCAGCCGGCAGAAGGATATGATCCCGCTGATGAAATGTATATCAAAGCAGATAAAGATCACTACTGGAAAGGACGCTATTCCAACGGACGGGTCTTTTCTGAATATATCGCAAACGAATTAGCTGGAGATTACGACAATCTGATCAACTATGCGGTAGGTGGAGCTTTTAGCGGCGACATGGCAAGTACGGGAGAAGAGCATTCCAACTGGTCTTCTTGGTTAAAAGGCTGGGGCGGTGTTGAACAGACAGAAAGGTTTCTGGCGGATATGCACGGAGAAGCTGACCCCGAGGCTCTTTATATTATCAGCATCGGCGGAAATGATACATATGCTGTAGAAGATCTGGGAGTAGAGCCTGCAGCAGAGCTTGCAAGTGATTATTCTCTTGAAATGGTTCAAAATCTTGTCGAGGGCGGTGCCAAATATATACTACTGCCAAACCGTTTTGAAGATGAACGTACGAATCTGACCGATTTCAGTGATATCAGAAACCAGCAGGTCGTTCAAAAAGTAGAAGATTATCTTGCACTTGACAGCACTCCTGATGATGTAGAAGTGATTTATGGACATAATCAACAGCTGCGTGAAAATATTGATGAACAAGGTTTTGAAGAATTCGGATATAAAAGCATGGGCTTTTATCTTGTATCCGATTGGGTTCCAGCCTATGGCTACGCCTTAGCTTCTGAAGATAACAGTGATATTTTCCCTGCTAATGAAGCAGAAGACACCTATGGAGGTTATGGTCATTACTCCATAGACAGCGAGTATTATAATCCAGAATCAGCTGGCTGGGAGCCGGATGATTTCTACACTTACGACGAATACCATTTGTCTAATAGAAGTCAAAAACACGTAGCTACGTATCTTTTAAATTCCGACATTGCAACAGATGACAATGACGGCGTTTTTGAACAAGTCTATAATGGAGAAGTCAGCAGCTTTGCTGAAGCAATTGCCGACGGTAAAATACCTTCTGAGTATACAACCGTCTACACTTTTGGCGACAGCAGTATTGATACGGGGCGCGGTTTAGAAGTTACTACTGAATTAGTAGAAAACCGCGGAAAACCAGAGGTATCCTCTTATACTGTACAATCCGGAGATAATCTATGGAATATCGCAAAAAGGAATTATCCAGGAGAACAAGCAAATGCACAGATAGCGAAAGAAGTGCAAGCTATTTATCAGGCAAATAAAGATCAGATCCGAAATCCTGATTTAATATTTCCTTATCAAACAATCACTTTGCCAACAATGAATGACTCTAAAACAAGTAAATAATAATTGAAAAACTTAGGCTTATCGCGAAGTTCTTTGTGAAAGCCTAAGTTTTTCAGATACTTTCATATCGTCTTGTCATTTGATAAAGGGTAACTTCATTATTGCATTAAAGTGAAACCGGAAAAGTAGCCAAGATAAGTAATAGAAATATAATGACTAAATAATTAACCGAATATAAAAAATTCCATTGCGCCCATTTTCGAACATCCTTCATCCAAAATCCGGCAAGCGCTAATATAATCCAGCTAACGTTAAGAATGGCAGCAATAACGATAAAGAGAACTCCTAATTGTGCTATAAGAAATGGTAACGGCAGCAGGCAGGTAATATATACAAGCATTTGCCTTTTTGTCATTTCAAATCCATATACTACAGGGAGCATCGGAACTCCTGCCGCACGATACTCCTCACTTCTTTTTATTGCGATAGCAAAGGTGTGTGGAATTTGCCAAATAAATAGGAGTAAGAAAATCGTCAAAGGAACCGGATGAACCGCCGAATCCACAACCGCCCAGCCAATCAGCGGCGTAACAGCCCCAGAAATACTGCCAATAATTGTATTTAGCGTATATTTTCTTTTCGACCACATTGTATATAAAACAACATACGTAAACCAGCCGATAAATGCATATAAAGTGGTTTCCAAGTTAACAGCAAGAAGGAGGATAAATCCCAACGCAGTTGTACCAATACCAAGTGTTAATACTTGTTTGTCCGTAAAATGTCCTGTTACCGTCGGCCGCTTTTTCGTTCTCTCCATTTTGGAATCAATATCGGCATCAAACCAATTATTTATAATCAAAGCTCCGGCCATCACGAAAGTCGATCCAATGAGAGCAAGTATAAAGAGAAACCAATAATTATAGAATCTGGCATTTGTTATATAAATAGCCAACACAAAGCCTGTTATTACCGGAAGAACATTTGCGGCTAGTACATTAAATTTTATAAGTAACTTAATATCATTTAAGAAATCAGATTGTTTTTTTCGTTCCATCATTCATCACCCTTTTAAACGTATTCCACCTTTATATTCCGGATTCCTTTTACTGCCTATATTGAATTTAATAGTAGCTTAAGCTAAACTTATTATGTAATCTAAAAGAAAAGTCAGGTGACGAACATGGCAAATTTCACTCATTTTAATGACGATGGACGAGCAAAAATGGTCGATATTTCTAACAAAAATGAAACAGCTCGAAAAGCCATTGCAAGATCCAGTATACAGATGAATCAAATCGTTTATGAAAATATTACACAGCAAAAAATTAAAAAAGGAGATGTATTGTCCGTTGCCCAGGTTGCGGGAATTATGGCGGCAAAACAAACTTCCTCTTTAATTCCAATGTGTCACCCAATTCCTATTAGCGGCGTCGATTTATCTTTTGAATGGGTCCATACGGATAAGGAAATGTATGAGCTTCTCATCGATGCGGAGGTAAAAACAGTGGGAAGTACCGGGGTCGAAATGGAGGCATTAACAGCCGCTTCCGTAACCGCATTGACCGTTTACGATATGTGCAAAGCAGTAGACAAAGGCATGGTTATCGGCCAAACCTACTTACTTGAAAAAAGCGGCGGTAAAAGCGGAGATTATAAAAGATAATTCAGAGGAGAACTCCGCTTTCCTTTTTCCCTATGCGTAAAGATGATTATTTACTCCAATCCATAGAGCCTGTATTGCCAGCTTACGGGCTCTGCCAGCGTTTTAATCATTTGGTTTCATTCGATTAATGATTAACAGCAGTAAAAAAGATAAACCAATGCTAATTAAAACATAATACCAAGCAAGTGTTGTTTCTCCTGTTTCTATTGCCAAATAAATCGCGGTTGGGATGGTTTGCGTTTTTCCAGGTATATTTCCAGCAAACATCAATGTGGCACCGAACTCTCCAAATCCCCTTGTAAATCCAAGCACCGCACCTGTAGTAAGGGAACGATACGACAGCGGAAGGATTACCTTTATAAGCGCAGTCCAATCTCCCGCACCATCCACTTTCGCAGCCCCTACGATATCCTTATCAACCGCTAAAAATCCTGTTTTGATGGATTGATAGATTAATGGAAAGGCGACAACGATTGCTGCAATGATTGCTGCTGTCGATGTAAACAATATACTCTTGCCAGCTATATCCTCTATGAATTGACCAATCCAGCTATTTGTACCGAATATCATAATAAGAAAAAAGCCTACAACTGTCGGCGGCAGCACCAATGGCAGAAAAAAGACTGTCTCTATAATTGCCTTCCCTTTTCTATCTTTACGAATGATCCAAAAAGCAGATAAAATGGCTAAAAGAAATGCAATTACAGTTGCGATGGTTGCTACATAAAATGATAATTGAACAGGATGCCATGACCATTGCATGCTACTCACCTACTCCACTGGTTGAAATCCATTATTTTCAAATACTTCATTAGCTGCTTCACTAGATATAAATTGGCAGAAAGCATCTTTTGCCTGCTCCACGCCTTCTTCCTTTTCCTCACTTTGAAGCGCAGCAATATAATACTCAATTGGAGAGTGCAGGCTTGAATCAAAGGTTTGGACGACTGTTACATCTTTTTCGTCATTTACATCACTGGCATACACAATTCCAACGTCTGCAGCGCCTTCTTTTACCAACGTAAGCACCTGCGTAACATCTTTCGTATATATAAGCCGGCTCTGCTCTTCCAACTGCTCCCATACGTCTAATTCTTGCAGCGCTTCTTCTGCATAGGAACCTGCTGGAACTGCATCTGGTGTGCCGATTGCCATTACCTGATTTCCTGCCATAAAATCATTCAGAGAGGCTATATCCCCTTCTTTTGGTTTGATTAGAACGAGTTGATTTGTAAGTATTGCTTTTCCATTATCCACACTGTCTTGATCAGCTAATTTTTCATAGTCAACACTTGACGCAGAAAGAAAAATATCAACCGGAGCTCCCTGTTCAATTTGTTTCCGTAATGAACCAGAACCGCCATAGTTATAAGAAATGTGAATGTCAGGATATTCCTCTTCAAACATTTCCGTCAGTTCTGTTAAACTTGCTGTCATACTTGCAGCAGCAGAGATCGTTAATTCGGTTTCACTTCCACCCCCTTGAGAGCATCCTCCAGCAAGCAAAATTAAAATAACAATAAAAATAGAATACTTTCTCATATGAAACATCCTTCTTATCTCTGTTCTAAGTCCTTATGGATTTCTCTGACCATATGTCCGACTTCCGGCAAAATGATTTTTTCCATTGCTAATGTTACCGCACCAGTTGACCCTGGAATGGAAAAAATAACGCAATGGTTACGAACCCCGCAAATCGCTCTCGATAAGATACTGGCCGTTCCAATATCATATTGGAAACTTAAATGTCTGAACAGTTCTCCAAAGCCTGGAAGCTGTTTTTCAAATAATGGCTCAATCGATTCGATGGTGACATCTCGGTGAGATATACCTGTCCCGCCATTTACAATAACCGCCTCGATTTCCCCGCTGAAAACCGTTGTTTCTACTGTCTTCCGAATATGATCTTCATCATCTGATATAATTTCATAAAAGTTCACTTGATGTTCATGATTTGTTAATAAATCAATGATTTTCTTTCCACTTTTATCGGTTTCTTTTGTTCTTGTATCGCTAACTGTGATAACAGCACACGAAATATGTTTAGCTGCATGTTTTCGATGCGTTGTCAGCATTTTAACCCACCTCTAATTATTTTCATTTTTTGGACCAGCAATCCACTTATAATAATCCTCCCGCAGATTAATATTATAAAAGCATTTTTCCTCTTTCATCGGGATGTATCTTACGTTTAAATTCTCCAGTAATCGATGAACGGATAATATTTCTTTTTGAAGCTGCTCCAAAATAACTTCTTTTACACTATGATGATAAATAGAAATAAGCGGTTGGATTTCCCCTGAAACTACTGGCACGACCGCATCGATATTCTCTTTTTCATAGGATAATAACGTATGGAAAATAGCCGTATTTATAAACGGCACATCGATTGGTGCCGTTATATACCAATCTGCTGACAGATATTCCATTCCCGTATACATCCCAGCTAGCGGACCTGCTCCTTTAAAATACTCGTTATCTGTTATGATTGCTAAATCATCTGCTTCCTCATCGAATAATGCTTTCAGTTCTGTATTGGTTATCATCACAATGGAGACCGTGATTTCCCTCAATGAATCGACAGAATACTGATAGAAGTATTTCTCATCCATCCGAAGAAAAGCCTTTGGACTGCCAAACCTTCTCGATTGCCCCCCTGCCAGCAGGAGACCAGCTATGTTTCCCATACAATGCACCTCCTTGTGGTAAATTTCACAAATTCGTAAAGGAAAGAAAACCAACTAAAAAGATACGAGTGTTAAAATAGAAATAAGATGTTACATCCATAAAGGAGTTGATTGCTATGCAAACAAGCGCGTTATTACAATCAAAAACGGGAAAAGACAGTATCTCAGAAGAGCTTAGAGCAGTTTTACATTCAATCGGCACGGTAAAAAGTATGGAAAAACACATGTATCTCTTTCATGAAGGCACAGAATCAGAACAAATATTTATTATTAAATCCGGACTGGTCCAAGTTTCCAAATTAACAGCGGACGGGAAAGAAATGATTCTTCGTATTTGCAAACAGCAGGACATTATTGGCGAGTTAACAATTTTTAGTGATGATTCCAGATATATGCTGAGTGCTAAAATTATTGATAGCGGCGAAGTATTAGTTATTCAAAAAGATCAATTAGAAAAAGCATTAATGTCAAACCCGCATTTAACATTTGAATATTTAAAATGGACGAGCAGCCATATGCGTAAATACCAATCCAAAATTAGAGATTTATTGTTGAACGGAAAAAAAGGTGCATTATATTCAACCATCATCCGTCTTTCGAATAGTTACGGCATAAACAAAAAAGATGGCATACTAATCGATTTGGTCCTCACCAATCAAGAATTAGCTAAGTTTTGTGCTGCGACCCGGGAAAGCGTTAACCGGATGCTCGTCGATTTAAGAAAACGTGATATTATATCTATGGATAAAACTGGCCGTATTTTTATCAAAGACATCGATTATTTACGAGACCAAATTGGCTGTGAAAACTGCCCAATTGAAATATGCAATATCAATTAGCTGGTGCACTATTTATGCTTTCTTTTTTAACTGTTCCTCTAACCACTTACAAATTCCGTTATAATCATGTTGCTGAAAAACTGGAAATGGATAAGCATTTTTTTCAAGGGCTACTCGAGCGATGATAGCTTTTACGTTTTCCACTTTATCTAATAGTTCAAGATCTTTTTCATCGCTTATGAGTACCACCTTTGGAAAGGAGTATGCTTTAAATCCCTCTATAATCAATAAATTTATTTGCATCCATTCATAAATTTGAATCATTTCATCCAATGTCCAATTTTCCTTAGACAGCTGAAATACACCGTCTCCTTCCACTCCTGAAATAAGCGATCCTGCTTGTTTATGTTTTTCACTGTCTGTATCGGATATTCCCTCTGGAACACCGCCATGACCATGATGCTTTAAAGAGGCAGTACGGAATCCTTTTTTAGCTGCATGTTCGATTAATTTGCATGCAAGCGATGTTTTCCCGCTGTTTTTATACCCCACAACCTGAATAATATCCATTTACCCACCACTGACTGGCGGGATGAAAACAACAGTATCTCCAGATTTCACGATATCATCCTCCATTGCATATTCCTCGTTTACTGCCGTCATGACGTGATCGATTTCGAATAATCCAAATGCCGTTTTAAGCTGCTCTTTTAATGCTTTAATCGTTATGGAATCACATTCATACGCTAAACTATCTTTTCCCATTTTTTCCTGTAAGTCTGCAAAAAGTAAAATACGAATCATTTCTTCACATCCTTTACATCTGGACTTCCTTCCGGATAAGCAACCTTTTCTAATTGGTCTCCTACCCAGGTCTCTCCGTCCTCCCAATGTTCTTTTTTCCAAATAGGCACCATTTGTTTAATTCTTTCTATCGCATATTCATTTGCTTCATAGGCTGCCTTTCGATGTGGAGAGGAAACACAGATAACCACAGCGATATCTGAAATATCCAACTCGCCAATTCGATGTGTAATAGCAGCTTTTGAGTTTGGCCATTTCTTTTCAATCTCTGCTCCAATTTTTTGCAGCATTTTTACAGCCATCGGTTGATATGCCTGATATTTTAAATACATGGTACGTTTCCCGTTTGTCCACTCGCGCACAGTACCAATGAAAGTATTGATTGCTCCCGCTTCTCTGCGCTCTACTTTCTTGATGATTTCATTTACTTCTATCGGCTCCTCAACAATCTCGTATAATGAATCAACCATCGTTTCTCTGATCCTTTCTGGAATCGATATCCTTATCCAAAAATGGTTCCATCGTTATTCCTTCCTGATCTTCTAATAAAATGACGGATACATCCATTCCGGCTTCATAGCCTCTGGTCCCTCCCGGAAGCAGAATGAGAATATTGGCTTCCGCTAAAGAGGAAACAACATTTGACTTATCCAGCCCAACTGGTGTGGCGACTAAACAACCGTGCTGATAGCTTACATATCCTCTTACAAAACGATCAAATGGATTGGATTTCAGAAAATCCGCTCCAAGCTTTGCTGTTTCTTTCTTTAAAAATGGGTGGCTGCTATGCAAATATGTCCGGATAGCGGGCCGGGTATACAGTTCAAAACCGACATAGCATGCGGATGGGTTGCCGGATAGGCCGTATAATAATTTCCCGCCCTTTTCAGCTACTGTTGTCACACTGCCGGGTCTCATTTTGATTTTATTAAATAAAACATTGCACCCAAGCTTGGCATAAATAGCTGGTAAATAATCATAATCACCAACAGACACTCCGCCAGTAGTGATCAGCATATCCACCTTGACGATAGCATCCTTCACTTGGTTATAGCACATGTCAAAATCATCACTAAACTGTCCAAAGTACAGTGCTTCTCCACCTGCACGAGTAATTTGCGATTGAATCATATAGGCATTGCTGTTCCGAATTTTTCCCGGCTCCAGAGCTTCATCTACCTCTAATAATTCACTGCCAGTTGCAATCACTCCAATCTTAGGCCTTTTTGCGGCTGGTACTTTTTTATAACCAAATGTTGCAAGCAATGCTACAATTCCAGGTGTGATATAGGTTCCTTTTTGGGTAAGTATGCTTTCTTTTTGAGTGTCCTCCCCCATAAAGGAAATGTTGGTTCCTGCTTTGATATTTCTTTTTATCTGGATATATTTTTTTCCGTTTCTTTCTATCTCGTTTACCTCTTCAAGCATTACGACCGCATCACAGCCATTAGGAATCTGGGCCCCCGTCATAATCCGAACTGCTTCTCCTGCTGTTACCGGACGTTCAAAGACACTCCCTGCACCAATTTTTCCTGCTACCTCCAGTTCAACCGGATGATTACGGGATGTATGATCCGTATCTGCTGAACGTATCGCAAAACCATCATAGGGAGAACGGTCGAATGGCGGCACATGGTGGTCAGCAATTAAATCTTCTCCCAGAAAACGGCCATAGCTTTCTTCGATTGGAATGTATTCGACGCTTCCCGCCTTTGCAAAATGCATCGTACGTGTGATGGCTTCCTTTACGTTAATCGGTTTTCTTCTTTCTACCATAGTGATTCACCTTCATCCTGCTAGTTGATAATAAATGCTTTTGGCCTTTTCGATTGAATTCGTTCCATGAATCAGGGTTCTTCCATCTTGAAAGAAAACCAGACGATAGGACTCGTATTCCACGGATATTAAAAAATCATTGGCTTTTACAGCTCCCATTCTTTTTAACCGTTTCTTCAATATTTGAAAATCAGGCGCTTGGGTGGCTCTGATTTGAACGGTATTTCTGCCGCAGAGTACCTCTGATTTTGTACGGCATTGATAATTTAACGATGGATAGCTTGGATTCTCCCCGCATGAAGGACAAGTCTGTTTCTTCGCCCGCTCCACTTTCATGGTATGATACTGATTATTCCATAAATCAAAGCTGAGAAGGGACGTACGGAGAGCCGCTTGATCCTCTACTAGAATTTTCAACGCTTCTGTCGTTTGATGGGCGGCCACCATCTGTACAGCTGATGAAATAATTCCTGCAGAATCACAGGTTGCACCGTTGACAGGAATGGCATCGAGCAAACAACGGAGACAAGGAGATTCATTTGGAAAAATAGTGTAGCTCATTCCCGTACTGCCAACACAGGACCCAAATATCCATGGTATCGAAGCTTTCTGCAATAAATCATTTAGCATAAAACGGGTATCAAAATTATCTGTAGCATCCATAACTAAATCGATTCCTCGTAATAAGGGCTGTAAAGTGATTGCATCAGCATCCATCACATAGGCTCCTATCTCCACCTCTGAATTGATTTCATGTAATCTTGCTTTAGCTGCAACAGCTTTTGGGATTTGATTTTCCACATCCGCTTCCGTATAGAGCTGCTGCCTTTGAAGATTACTCCATTCCACATAATCCCGATCAACAAGTACCATCTGCCCGATGCCTGCCCGGGCCAGGTTTTCAGCATTTGCTGAACCAAGTGCCCCGCACCCAATAATCAGTACACGCTTCTCCGTGATTTTTCTTTGCCCCTCTTCCCCAATAGGCATAAATAACATTTGCCGGGAATATCGCTCCATCTCTATCACTGTCCTTTAACCGCCAATGTAAGACATTTCAATTTTACTTCTGTTTTTTGCAGATTCTTCAGTTCGTTCATCAGAATAGCGATCTGCCCGATGATTCCATATGTGTACAACTTCATCTTTGATTTCTTCATCACACATACCGGAACGCAGCATTTCTCTGAAATCAATACCTTTCTCCGCAAACAAACAGGTATACATTTTCCCATCTGCAGCAATCCTTGCCCTTGTACAAGTGGAACAGAAGGATTCTGACACGGAAGTGATAAATCCAACCTCTGCACTCGTGCCCCGGTAACGGTAGCGCTGGGCAACTTCACCGAGGTATGCCGGTTCCACAGGCTCCAGATCAAAATGTTGCCTTAGTTCCTCGAAGATTTGTTTCTTTGTGATGACCTTGCTAAAATCCCAGCCGTTTGACTGGCCGACATCCATAAATTCGATATATCTCAACGCAATTCCCTGCTCTTTAAAATAGGCGGCCATCGGAATGATTTCTTTATCATTCATTCCTTTTTTTACGACCATATTCACTTTCACTTCCAGACCTGCTTCTTTCGCTTTCCCGATTCCTTTTAGGACACGCTCCGGTTTGACCCCACTATCATTTATTGATTGAAATAATTCTTCATCTAATGCATCTAAACTGACATTGACACGCTGAAGACCGGCTTCTTTTAACCTCTCTGCCATATGTCCCAATAACGAACCATTTGTCGTTAAACCGATATCTTCTAACCCATCAATTTCTGTTAATTTTTTTATTAAATTGGGTAAATCTCTTCGTAAAAGAGGCTCTCCCCCAGTTAATCTTATTTTTCGAACACCCAAACCGACATAGATTTTGGCTATGCGTTCGATTTCCTCAAAGCTTAATAGCTGCTCTCTTGGCATAAAGACAAAATCCTTGCCAAAAATCTCTTTCGGCATACAATACGTACATCTAAAATTACAACGATCGATTACGGAAATCCGAAGATCCTTCAGCGGGCGGCCCAATTTATCTGTTATAACGGACACGTTGGCTCCCTCCTTTTATCTATCATAGGGCAAGTTTACATGATTCGACCGGGATAGGTTGTGAAAAACATCACTCACGTGTATATTTGTACATATTTATTTTTTCAATAGATGAAGCTATTGGTTCTTATTCGTCAGCTGTACAAATTTTTCTTCATATATTTTTCTTTTCTCTGGCTGGTCATTTCTGCTGTAGAAGTCAATGATACCGGCTAATGCTTCTTCCAGCAGTTCTTTATTAGGCGTTTTTTCGATTTGTTTAAACCCTTTTTCATAGCATTGTTCCGCTTTCTTTCGATTAGGTTCTTTCCTATTTTCATAACAGTATCCCAGCCGAATGAGAGTCAGGCCCTTTTCCTCTTTGCAATTGGAAATGTTATCGTAGGTGGCCAAGGCTTCTTCGTACAGTTCAAAAGCTTTTTCAATTTGATTTTGGTCGATATAGTTAAACCCAAGCGCTTGCAGTGTATTTCCATACGCCATCGAATTTTTACGGTCTTCCTTCTCCAAATTTTCTAAAAACGATGCAAAAACCGCTTCCGCTTTGTCATAGCTTTTCTCATCCGAATAAATTTTTCCTAATGCATATAGAAATTGCATACGAATTTTTGGAAAGGGATGAGATAACATTAATCCTTCTTCTAAATATTCTTTTGCCTGGCTAATTTTAAACGTCCGAATAGAGATGGTTCCAATTTTTGAATAAATATAGACAATCATAAAATGATTTTTCTCATAAATCTTTATTAACTGCCCCAGCGCTTGTTTATAATAATTGATTGCTCTAGGGAAGTTCCCCATATTTTCATCAATTTCAGCTAGCATCAACACAGCTTTAGCTATGTCTAAAGGAAATTCCTCTGGTAACGACGCAAGCGTTTTGATTGATTTCGTTATCACTTTTCTTGCTTCTTTTAAATCGATATAAAAGTTTATTTCACCAATTTTTAAGAGTTCTCTCGCTTCGGAAAGCTGATCTTTTTCCTTCTTATGAGTATTCCAGATTTGCTGATGCAGCTCCAGGGCTTCCGCATAATTTTCAATCTGCACCAATACATCAGATAATGTGTATTTAGCAGAAATTAGAACGGGGTGTGTTTCAGGCAGCGCCTCACTGTAATAATGCAATGCTTTCTCATACTGTTTCATACCGCTTTCTATATTTTCTTCATGTAAGGATACTTTGGCTAAACTGCTGTAAATCACACCATATGTGTACGCATCCTGATAATGATTTGTATCCAGAAGAGCCAATAATTTTGCAAGCTCTATTCTTCCATTGGACTCCTGGCCATATTCTATTTCTAAATGAGCATAATCCAGGTACGTATCAATAACCTCTTCTAAATAATCTTTCCCGATATTTTTGGAAAGGCGAATAGCACTGCGGCTGTACTCTCCAGATTTGTCGTAATTTTTCACTTTACGATAATACTTTCCCAAAACACTTCGGACAAAGAACTCCTCTGTTACGGAGAATTCTTTACCTCCCAGCCGACTTTCTAATACTTTGACCGATTCTTTCACTTCATCTAGCTTTCCATTAATAATGTCTTCCTTTAATTCTTGATAAACAGATAAAGGAAATTCCACATTTGTCGTCATAAACACTCACCACCTAAATTTATTATTGACTTTTTTGTAAGATGAGTAACTACGTCAAAGTTGTCAGGTTAATCCGACAACATGGTTAATCATATTCTCATTGATATAAATTAATAGTCAAAAAGAGAGCATGTTTAAAAGCTCTCTTTGGTTGTATTCCTTGGCACACGTTTTTTGTAAATAACATAGCTTCTGCGTAAATAGCGTAATGGGAAGCTAAAAGCGTGCACCAATCTGGTAAATGGCCAGATAACATATAATGCGAATGTACAGTAGATGTGTATCTTAAACCAAATTGGGACGGATTGCATCAGCTCTGGCTGCAGGTTAAAAATAAATAATCCTCTTAACCATGGCGCAATGGTTGTTCGATAATCAAAACCCTGAGCATCTACATTGAATGAAGTTGCTATCAAACCGGACAGGAGTGCTAAAAGAACAAAAATTAAAGCTGCCCAATCACCGGGAGAAGTGGTCGCTTTGATTCGTTTTACACTAATCCTTCGATAGGTTAACAGAAGGATTCCTGCAAATGCGGCGATACCAGCAGGCACTCCGAAACCGATGGCAATCATATGGTATTGATGCTCTGTAATCCCTAAGGCATTATAGAAGCCCACCGGAATAATCAAGCCAAGGACATGCCCGCCAAACACGAATAGGAGCCCCCAGTGAAATAAAAGCGAACCAACTCGTAGCTGTTTTTTCTCCAAAAATTCACTTGATTTGGTTGTCCAGCCGAATTGATCCTTTTGATAGCGATAAATATGTCCTAAAATAAAAATCGTTAGTACAATATAAGGAAATACGCCCCATAATAATAGGTCCATCTGTTTCCCTCCTAAATGGCGTCTTCTGTTACGACATGTAGTCCATGACTCTCCATCTGTATGAAAAGAGCCTCAAATAAGATATGATAAAAACTATTTTCCTTCTGTAATTTCTTTTGGATTTCAGCAATTGCTTTTCCATGCATATCTAGTATCTCATTGCTTGTTTCTACCGGGACATGGGCACAAAATTCTAATAGGATCGGTAAGTAATCTGGTAATTCCTTATCTGTTACCTCAAACCCATGTGCCTCATAATATTTTTTTAGTTTTAATAATTCCAGTCCTCTTTCCCGCTGTTCCCCTAATTTCAAATACGTTACATAAAGATTGGTTAACCTGCCGAAGTCAAAATGGTTAATATAATGCGCCACCCAGTCATCCAGCGACAAACGGTCAACCTCATGAATAAACTGCTGCAGATTTTCTTTGACACCATCTGTTGATAGTTCTTCTATCTCCTCACTTATTTCCGGCAAAAATTCTTTCATTTGTTGATTTGGATAGGTTAAAAGAAAAGAAATCAGTTGATAGATTGATGGATTCATCGTCTTCACTCCTTATTTGAAACCAGGATTGGCAAAGCCTTGTTTACCAATCCTATATTCTTATTGCAATACACCACAGCTTCCTGGTCCGCCTGCGAAGTCCAAACCGCATGCTCCCTGTTCTTCATAAAGGTCGGCAACTTCTTCTCTATGGCTTCTAGGAATAACAAATCGATCATCATATTTCGCAATCGCTAATAAACGATACATTTCTTTAATTGCTTTTTCTGTTAAGCCAAGTTCGGTAATCAAATCACTGTCAAAGTCCTTTCCAGTTTGCTCAGCCCGCATATAGCTGCGCATTACTGCCATTTTCTTAAGCACCTTACGAATATGACCGGTATCTCCAGCGGTTAACAAATTAGCAAGGTATTCGATGGGAATACGCATGTCATCAATTGCCGGGAAAATGTCCGCTGTATCTGCGGTACTCCCTTTGCCTTCAATCATGTTCATGACCGGGCTAAGCGGCGGTACATACCAAACCATCGGCATGGTTCTATATTCTGGATGCAATGGTAAGGCAATTTTCCAATCAATAATCATTTTGTACAGCGGTGATTTCTGTGCTGCTTCAATCCAATCCATTGGAATACCATCTTTTTTTGCTTGCTCAATTACTTCAGGATCATTTGGATCCTGGAAAATATCCAGTTGTGCATGGTATAAATCCTTTTCGTCTTCCACAGAAGCTGCTTCCAGTACTCGGTCCACGTCATACAGCATGATTCCGATATAACGGATCCGTCCGACACAAGTCTCTGAACAAATCGTCGGCTGGCCATTTTCAATTCTTGGATAACACATCGTGCATTTTTCTGCTTTATTGGTCTGCCAGTTAAAATACACTTTTTTATACGGACAGGAAGTCGTACAGTGTCTCCAAGCACGGCATGCATTTTGATCAACAAGCACGATGCCATCCTCATCTCGTTTGTACATCGCACCTGATGGACAAGAAGATACACATGGTGCATTAATGCAATGTTCGCAAATACGCGGGAGATACATCATAAATACTTCTTCAAATTCCGTTTTAATGGACTCTTCCATCTGCACCACGTTTGGGTCACGGAGTCCGGTAATATGACCTCCAGCCAGGTCATCCTCCCAGTTTGGTCCCCATTCCAAATCCATAAATTCTCCAGTGATTGCTGATTTTGCCCGGGCAACCGGCTGATGATTTTTTTCCGGACTGTTGGTCAACGTTTCATAATCATAGTTCCAAGGTTCATAATAATCATCCAGCTCTGGTTGGTGAGGGTTATAAAACAGGTTCATTAATCGGTTTGTTTTGGAGCCTGATTTTAAACGTAATTCACCCTTATGCAGCTCCCAGCCGCCTTTATATTTCTCCTGATCTTCCCATTGTTTTGGATAACCAATACCTGGTTTGGTCTCTACATTATTGAAGTACATATATTCAGCAC
This sequence comes from Oceanobacillus oncorhynchi, assembly GCF_000821065.1. Classification (GTDB taxonomy): domain Bacteria; phylum Bacillota; class Bacilli; order Bacillales; family Amphibacillaceae; genus Oceanobacillus; species Oceanobacillus oncorhynchi. Next base: position 835,888 of record NZ_CDGG01000001.1, on the reverse strand, counting down.
CTGGGCGATTCGTCCATGTATTTTTACATGTCACACTGCATGTATGGCATCCAATACATTTATCCAAGTTCATGACCATCCCGACTTGCGCTTTAATCCTCAAGCCAATCCACCTCCTTCATTTTTCGTATAACCACATTTAAGTCACGCTGGTTTCCTGTTGGACCATAATAATTGAATCCGTAACTTAATTGACCATATCCGCCAATCATATGCGTTGGTTTTACATGGATTCTCGTTGGACTATTGTGCGTACCGCCGCGATTCTTTGTTAAGTTTGTCCCCGGCGTATGGATATGACGATCTTGCGCATGGTGCATAAATGCCATGGTTCTCGGAATCCGGTGAGAAACAACTGCTCTTCCAACGACAACACCATTACGGTTGAAGCATTCAATCCAATCATTGTCCTCCACATCAACCTCTGCTGCATCCTCGTTATTCAGCCAGATCGTCGGCCCTCCACGGAACAGCGTCAGCATCGGCTGAGCATCAAAGTACATACTATGAATAGACCATTTATTATGCGGCGTTAAATAATTTAACGTAATTTCCTTTCCTTCTACTTCCGGCCGTTTTGAGCTGAAAGGTTTTTGATTCAAAATTGGTTTAAATATCGCAAAGGATTCTCCAAATTCCTTCATTGTTTCGTGATCAACAAAGTAAGATTGACGACCGGTAATGGTTCTAAATGGAATCATTCGTTCAATATTCGTCGTAAAAGGAGAATATCTTCTTCCACCCTTTTCCGAGCCGCTGAATGCAGGAGAAGTAATAACCGTCTTCGGCTGAGCATTAATTTGTTCAAACGTAAATAACTCCTCTTCCCGCTCTTCCGCCAAATCCTTTAATTCGAGATTAGTTTTCTCTTCTAATGCTTCCCATGCTTTTACAGCGACCTTTCCATTGGTGGTAGAAGAAAGCATTAAAATGGCTTCACAAGCATCCTTCGCGTCGGTAATATCTGGATGACCATCAGCAATGGATCCATTATCAATTGTTCCAAAGGTATTTTTCGCCAGATTATATTCCTCTTTCATGGACCAGTTAATTCCTTTTTCTCCATAAGGCTTATTAACAATATTTGGTCCGAGCGATGTCATTTTATGATAAAGGTTTTTATAATCCCGTTCGACCACATGGATTTGCGGCATCGTCTTTCCGGGAATTGGATCGCATTCCCCTTTGGACCAATCCTTTATTTCTCCATAAGGCTGAGCCATTTCAGCTTTTGTATCATGATTTAACGGGGTAGCAACCACTTCCTTCATCGTATCCATATCGATTTCTTCCGCTAAATTGGAAACGCCTTTTGCCAATGATTTAAAAATATCCCAGTCTGATTTTGCTTCCCATGGAGAAGAAATAGCCGCATTGAACGGATGCACAAATGGGTGCATATCCGTACTGGATAAATCATATTTTTCATACCAGGTAGATGCCGGTAAAATAACATCGGAATACAAAGCGGTTCCTGCCATACGGAAATCCAAATTGATAAGAAGGTCTACTTTACCTTCTGGAGCTTCTTCGCGCCATTTTATTTCCTCGGGGCGAAGACTGTCTTCATCCGTATTGAGTACACCATGGGAAGCACCCAGTAAATGCTTCAAGAAATATTCATGGCCTTTTCCAGAACTGGAAATCAAGTTCGCTCTCCAGACAAATAAGTTTCTCGGAAAGTTTACGGGATTATCCGGGTCTTCAATCGCAAATTCCAAGTTTTTATCCTTTAATTGCTTAGCGACATAATTTCCAATTTGTTCCGATGTTTCATTTCCTGCTGCGTATGCTTCGTTGTATAAATCAATCCCATTTTTATTAAAGGTTGGGTACGACGGCAGCCAGCCTAAACGTGCTGCCAATACATTATAATCTGCCGGATGATCATATCTTGACTTATCAACCGTTGGACTTGCCAGCTCGTTAATCGATGTTTCTTCATAACGCCATTGGTCCGTTGCAAAATAGAAGAAAGAAGTACCATTTTGCAATCTTGCTGGTCCGCCCCAGTCTTTTGCTGATTGGACCGTTGTCCAGCCTTCTACAGGACGTAATTTTTCCTGGCCGACATAATGTGCCCAGCCGCCGCCATTGACTCCTTGTGCTCCAACCATCAGAACAAGGTTGACAACAGCTCTGTAAATCGTATCGGAATGGTACCAATGGTTGATTCCGGCTCCCATGATAATCATGGAACGTCCATTTGTATCAATGGCATTTTGAGCAAATTCACGAGCAATTTTAATTACTAAATTGCGGTCCACTCCGGTAATCTGTTCCTGCCATGCAGGTGAAAACGGCGCAATCTCATCGTAGGACGCAGCCGCCTCCCCTCCCAATCCGCGGTCGATTCCGTAGTTGGCAAGCATTAAATCATACACCGTTGCGATATATTCTGTCTCACCGTCTATCTCGATTTGCTTTACAGGTACGGTACGAGGAAGTACTTTCTTTGTCTCTGCATCAAAGTACGGCATATCTACAGAAACAACTTCATCTTCCCTGCCAAGAAAACTTAAAACCGGCTCAATTTTTTCGTTGGTTCTTTCATCAAATAGTTTTAAATTCCAGTTGCCTTTTTCGTCCCAACGAGATCCCATCGTGCCATGCGGGATGGAAAAATCCCCGGTAAGATCGTTGTACAACGCTGGTTTCCATTCATTGTTCTCTGATTCTATTCCAAGGTCTTTTGCATGTAAAAAGCGATTTGCTGTAAACCTTCCATTTTCCTTTTTCAAACGTACGGAAAATGGAAAATCCGTATATTGCTTCGCGTAGTCTTCAAAATAAGGCGTTTTATTTTTATCATAAAATTCATTTAAAATAACATGCCCCATTGCCATCGCAACTGCGCCATCCGTGCCTTGTTTTACCGACAGCCAGTCATCCGAGAATTTGGTGGATTCTGCATAATCCGGACTTACCGAGATGACCTTGGTACCTTTATACCTTGCTTCCACTAAAAAGTGTGCATCAGGTGTACGAGTTAACGGAACATTCGAACCCCAGGTAATAATATAGCTTGAATTAAACCAGTCAGAGCTTTCCGGCACATCTGTCTGATCTCCCCAAATCTGCGGGGATGCCGGCGGTAAGTCTGCATACCAATCATAGAAACTCAGCATTTGACCACCGAGAAGGTGCATGAAGCGGCTACCTGATGCATAACTGATCATGGACATGGCAGGAATCGGAGAAAATCCAACATTTCGATCCGGACCATATTTGATGGCAGTATATAAGCAGGAAGCTGCAACCAGTTTGTTTACCTCTCCCCAATCAGCACGGGCGAGGCCGCCTTTTCCTCTTGCTTGTTTATAGGATGCTGCCTTTTCCTTATCCTCTACAATGCTTTTCCAAGCTTCTAATGGATTTTCATGGGTTTGCAATGCTTCTCTCCATAGCGTAAGTAATTTTTTTCTTACATAAGGATATTTCACACGTAAAGGGCTATAAATGTACCACGAAAAACTGGCTCCTCTAGGGCAGCCGCGAGGTTCAAATTCTGGCATATCCGGGCCAGTTGTCGGATAATCCAACGCTTGCCCTTCCCATGTCACGATGCCGTCTTTTACATAGATGTTCCAGCTGCATGATCCCGTGCAGTTAACCCCATGGGTAGAACGAATAACGGTGTCATGCTGCCATCTTCTTCTATAAACATTTTCCCAATCACGGTTTCCTTCTTGCAGTTGACTATGGTTATTGGAATATTTCTCTTTCGGCTTTAAGTAATTCAATCTTTGCCAAAGCGGAGATGGTTTCTTCGCCATCTAAATCCCTCCTAATAGAATTGCTAATCAATCTATGACCTATTAAATCATTTCTTATTTCGGCTCGTTGTGAAAAACATCACACGTAGGACAGAAATTAAAATGGATTCAAACGGATAGCATATTGCTTGTTGTTGAGTGTTTGAAAAAGACTGCTATTACTGCCAAAAAGAAGTTCCAGCAAAAAAATCTTCTTTCTGTCTTCAAAAAAATGACACAAATCATGTGATTTATTTCACTACGTATTTGTGAAAGAAAGATTAAAATTTTCAACGTAATCAAATGAATAGAAATAGAAGCATCGAAAAAAACAAATGAAAGAATTACCTCATCATGGAAGGAGAATAAAAATGAAAAAACCCGGATTACAATTAATCTTACAGACTTCAAATCTATTTATCGGATTTATGGTGTGGGTACTGATTTCATCGCTCATGCCATACATTACAATGGATATTTCATTAACATCCGGTCAAGCATCTATTATTACGGCCATCCCTGTTATTTTAGGATCTTTACTGCGTATTCCAATTGGTTTTTATGCCGATCGCTTTGGGGCACGAATTATTTTTCTCATTAGCTTTTTGATTTTACTATTCCCTGTTTTCTTCTTAAGCATTGCCGACTCTTTCACAGATTTAGTCATTGGCGGCTTACTATTGGGGATAGGCGGAGCGGTTTTCTCCATCGGAGTGACATCCCTTCCAAAATATTACCCAAAGGAAAAACACGGTTTTATCAATGGCGTATATGGGATTGGTAACGTTGGTACAGCAATTACATCCTTTGGCGCACCTGTACTCGCTGGGGCAATTGGATGGCAAGGTACCATCCGAAGCTTCCTGATTATCTTACTTGTTTTTGCCGCACTTGTTTTTATCTTTGGGGATCGTTCAGAAGAAAAAGTGAAGAAATCAATGGCGGAACAAATCAAAGGTGTGTATAAAAACACAACCCTATGGTTCCTGAGCCTATTTTATTTCATCACATTTGGTGCTTTTGTTGCTTTTACCATGTTCCTGCCAAGCTTTTTAGTAGATAACTTCAGTTTAGAACCGGTAGATGCCGGCATTCGAACTGCTATCTTTATTGTGATTGCTACAGCATTAAGACCAATTGGAGGTTTATTGGCTGATAAATTCAATGCATTTATCATCTTAATGTTTGTATTCATTGGGGTAGCTTTCTCAGGCATCTTATTATCCTTTTCACCAGGTATCGAGTGGTATACCGTTGGTGCATTGGCCGTTGCGGTAACCGTAGGGATTGGAAATGGGACAGTCTTTAAATTAGTTCCCTTATATTTTTCAAAACAAGCTGGTATCGTCAATGGGATCGTTTCTGCGATGGGCGGATTAGGCGGATTCTTTCCACCATTACTATTAACAGGTGTAGCTAACCTCACTGGACATCATGCGATTGCATTTATGTTAATGTCTGAGTTTGCTATCGTCAGCTTTATCATCGTTATATTTATGTATTATCAAGACCGGGTAAGTATCGAAGGAAAAATCATTGAAGGCGTTGCAGAGGGCATGATGATAACGAATAAAAATAAAGTCATTCAGCATGTCAATCCTGCTTTCACAAGAATTACTGGCTATCACCAAGAAGAAGTCGTTGGCAAAACTCCTAAGGTGATTAGTTCTGGGAAGCATGATAAAGCATTTTATAAAGACATGTGGGAATCCATTAATAACAAAGGCTTCTGGCAAGGAGAAATCCAAAATCAGCGAAAAAATGGAGAAGTGTATAAAGAGCTGCTTACCATCAGTCCAGTTAAAAATAATGTTGGTGAAATAATACAGTATGTCGGCGTGTTTAATGATATTTCTAATATGAAGCAATCTTCTATAAGCTGAAAAAAATCCCTTGGTTTCCGGTCCATTCATGAAAACCAAGGGATTTTTTCCTCTATTCTCATTCCACTTTTTCCAATACCCTCTTTCCAACAAGAACCGAATGTACACAATCTCCATTCTTTGCAAAATAAATCCGCTCTCCCGTTTCCGCGATAAAATCATTTTCAGATATCGGGGAAAAGCATGTTATTTGTTCATTCCGATTCAAATAAAGCAAATCATCCTGTATCGATATGGAAGCTTTATTCCCTTCTCCTGATTGATACATGCCGGAAAACAGGTTTAAATTCAATGTTTTTCCAGATAACACATCATCTTTCTTGAAAGGATTCTCCGCTGATATCCCTAAAAGAATATGTAGTGCAGAAACCAATATCTTTTCAGCCGGGACATCGGCCATATTGATTAAAATGGAAGCAGATATTCCTTTTTCCTTAATGATTTGAAAATTAGAGGAAACTCCCTTTATACTGCCGCCATGACCAAACCGGATGTATTCCCCAATCGGATTTATTTCTATCCCGAAGCCGTAATCACCGCCATTAGGTAACGAAAAAGCGGAGGAAGTCATTTTTTCAAGTTTATCTTCTGAAATAAGACTTTGCCCCTGTATCCTGCCATTTAACCGAAGCAGCTCTGCATACTTCATTACATCGTCAGCCGAAGCCTTCCAGGACCCGTTCGTGTAAATAGCTCCTACATCCCACCAGGCTGGCGAATGAAAAATACCTGACTGCTTTTCTTGATAGGCATATAATTCCGTTACATTTTCTTTGTTAATAATGGATTCAGTCAAAAAAAAGGAGTTCTTTAGCCGCAGCGGGGAAAATAATTTTCTCTCCACATAATCGATAAACGTCATTCCGCTCGCCAATTCAATAATTTTTTGCAGCATCCCATATCCTTCATTAGAGTAATTGAACACCGTTCCTAGAGGACCTGACAATGCAAAGTCCATCCTGCTTATTTGTTCAATCAATTCATTCGCAGTTTGAATGGCAGAGTTATCCTCCCCCTGCCATTTTCCAAATAAAAAATCGCCATCCGGATCCTTCCTAATGCTTTTCATGCGGGCGTGATGAATAGAGGGCAATCCCGGTAAACCGCTGGTATGGGACATAAAATGCCTAATCTCCAGCTGTTTCAAGTAATCCTCTCTTGGCAATTTCAAATTGGGAAGCCATTCGGTTACTTTATCACTGCTATGCAGCCGGCCTTCTTCCTCCAGCTTCATAACCATCAGACATGTCAGGGATTTGGTGATGGAAGCCAGGCCGAATATTGTATCCTTTGTAATAGGAAGCCTTTCTTTCATGTTTCTGTATCCATAATATTTTTCATAAATGCTGTTGCCGTGTTGATAAATAGTTAGTGCCATGCCGGGGATTTTTAGCTCTTCACAGGTTTGATTGATTTCATTATTCAATTTTTCTTGTGTAGATTTGGATAACATGATTTGAACCTCCCTCTATATAAAAATACCCCAAACGTCAGTTGCTTGCTCTCACATTTGGGGTGTTGTATCTAAACTGAATCCTTTTGTCATTAATACAGGTATTTCTAAATGCTAAAAACTTATTCAAACAGGACACTGACAGAAGCATTGTTATGAACTCTCAGCACGGCATCAGCTAATAACGGCGCAATGGTCAAGGATGTGATTTTATTAATTTGTTTCTCCTCTGGCAGATAAATCGAATTGGTAATCACCAGCTCCTTGATGATAGAGGATTCAATCCGCTCCACTGCCGTCCCCGATAAAACAGGATGTGTACAGCAAGCATATATTTCTTCCGCTCCTCTACCAACCAGCGCATCAGCAGCCGATATAAGCGTTCCGGCAGTATCAATCAAATCATCGATAAGGATGACATTTTTCCCTGCAACATCACCAATGACATTCATTACCTGCGACACATTTGGTTTGGGACGCCGTTTATCTATGAGCGCAATAGGCGCGTCTAATATCGTTGCCATCTTTCTGGCACGACCTACGCCCCCATTATCCGGCGCAACAACAATAACCTCTTCCGTCGGTAATTTCTTTTTAAAATACTCCGCTAATACAGGCACTCCCATAAGCTGGTCTACCGGCAGATCGAAAAAACCTTGTATTTGCCGCGCGTGCAGATCTAATGTGATTATTCTGGAGGCCCCAGCTGTTTCGATTAAATCAGCAATCAATTTGGCAGTAATCGGCTCTCTGGCCCGCGCCTTCCGATCCTGTCGTGCATAACCGTAATACGGAATGATCACATTGATGGATTCAGCTGAAGCTCTTTTCATCGCATCAATCATAATCAATAGTTCCATGATATGCTCATTTGCCGGTTCAGAAGTAGATTGAATCAGATATACTTCACATCCTCTGACACTTTCTTCAATATTGATTTGGATTTCATCATCACTAAAGTGTTTTACAGAGCTTTTCCCAAGAGGAACATTTAAAATATCAGCGATCTCTTTTGCTAAGGTATAATGGGAATTCAATGAAAATAACCTTAATTTGGGACTACATTTCATTTTTTCAGCCTCCTGAATAATCCATCTCCGTTCACTGGGATAATTGCTTCTCTTCAACCAGCTTACGTGTACGATTATAATAAGTTATATTTATATTAAATCCTTTTGCTCGCTCTATCAAGGATTTCTGACATGCTTCTTCTTAATTATCTTTAAATTTTGATTTATTTATAGGTTTGGATAGTTAACCGCATTGATAACGCTGACTTTGAGTTTCGAATAATTTAATTTACTAAATCTCGTTTTATGTAGGATGTAGAATGAATAAACCATTTTATTATAATAGGATAGAAGTCAACACAGGAATATAAAATAAAAAAGCCCCTTAATGAAAGGAGCCTCATACTTTTATCTTCTATCAATTATTTTCTGTAACTTGGTTCATTTTTTGATTAAATCAGTTAGTTATTCTAAATCAAATTAATGAATCTTCCCCTTTTTCTTGTGCAACTAATTTTTTATCATACATTTTGAAGAACGGATACCAGATTACAGACGCAACTACTAAGCCGATTAGTGCAACAACAAGAGCCATAAAGTCCCCTGTACTAATGAATGCACCTACCCCTGGAGGTGTAGGCCACGGCATCAAGGCAACAATCGGATTAACAATTCCTATGCTAAGTGCCCAATAACCGATAGACGCAGCAACCATTGGTGCTAAAAAGAATGGAATAGCCATAAATGGGTTATATATAACCGGTAATCCAAATAAAATTGGTTCATTAATATTGAATAATCCCGGAACAAGAGATGTTTTGCCCAATACGCTTAATTGTTTCGATTTAGCTAGAAATGCCATAAATACACATAAACCTAAAGTCGCTCCAGCACCTCCTAAAAGAATAAATGCTGTTTGGAATTCACCTGCATATGGAATGTTTGCTCCACCAATATTCGCTTGCATATTATTCAGCCAAATCGGTGTCAAGAGTCCTCCTATAATCGTTGAACCATGTATACCTACAATCCATAATGTATGAAGGATGAAAGTAATTACCATCATACCTATCCAGCTGCCGGTTAAATTTGTCACAAAACCAAATGGAATTTGTATTAATTTAAATATATCTGTCCCCATTAGAACCAAAATACCGTTAAGGATAAGAACAACAAAAGCTGTGACAAATGCTGGTATTAAAGCTGTGAATGATCTGCTTACACCTTCCGGAACTTGTTCGGGCATTTTTATGATCCAATTCTTTTTTACACATAGTCTGTATAATTGCACAGCTATAATTGCCATAATTATCGCTGAAAAGACCCCTGTAGCATCTAAACGAGCAAGACCTTCATCTATTATTTCCCATCCACCTATGATCGTGGTATCCTCGTTAATAATATTTACAAGAGCCATTTCACCATTTTCCCAGACTAACTGAGGAATTGTCATAAATAAAGCGAAAATAGATAATAAACCACCATTTAAAGGACTTAAATTCAACTCTTCTTCTTCCGCAAATATTTTTGTATACTCATACCCGATAGTAAAACCAAAATATAATGCTAACAAACCAATTGTTGTCTTATTCGCCAACATATACAAAGCTTCAAATCTAAAGAATGTATTGTCAAAAAAACTTTGCAAAAATGGGAATGTTTCAGGAAGTATATTAAAAACTAGAAACATCGAACCTACAATGACGAACGGAATAGCAGCCATACCTGCTGCCATTATAGCACGAACAAAACGCCAGGAAGCCACTTTACCCATCGGGCCCATTAGATATTTTTCCAAAAAAGCAAATACTTTTCCTTCTGACTCTGCCATGGAAATCCCTCTTTCTATTATAAATTAATAGCTTCTTCATATTCTTTGATACGCTTAAAATGTTGATCCTTGTTATACTTAATGTTATATAAACGATAGAGCACAAATGCACTTAACAATATCCCCATACCTAAAACGACTAATACAAGTATTTTAGACTCCTCCTGTACCACTAAAAAGGGGTACAATTGATTGAATGTCACAGAGAATAATGTTGGCACAATCAATAGCAGATTTGTGCTTAATAAAATAGCAAAACTATATTTTGTATATTTAGCTTGATTAGTATGAGAACTGTATATTTTCATCTGTTCTACCATACTGATAACAATTGTTATAATTAAAATTAATGGGATAAAATAAAGTGAAGAATCACTTATCAACAATGAAATTAGCCAGTATATATTTGTGAAAAGAAAAAATGCAGTTATATATCTGACAAGTAAATATCTATTAAAATACATGGATTTAATACTTGTTTCTTTCCGATTTTTTTCTACTAGTTCCATTCCATTGGTTTTCATATACAAATCCCTCATTTATCTATTTTTGCAATTCTTTCATATAACGACAGCATTTCTAAAGCAACCTCTCGCAGCGTCATTGTGGTCATTAAATGGTCTTGGGCATGAACCATAATAATATCTACATTGACATCCTCCCCTGAAGAATACTGCTGTAATAAAGATGATTGCGTTTGATGTGCTGATAACAAATCATCATTGGCTTCTTCCAGTCTGCTTGCTGCACTTTCAAATTCATTATTTCTCATTAATTCAAAGGCATTATGAATCAATGTTCTGGAAGAGCCACTATGCAAAATAATATTAAAAGCAACGTTTTGAATTTGATCTTGTTCCATCCAATTCTTCCTTTCTTCTACCTCTGGTTGAAGCAGGTATAAATTAATTTTTCATCAGACAGGACTGGAAAATAAATGTTATTCTCACTCATGAATCTCATTTGCTATTAATGCAAGTGAGGATATACCTTGATTGGAACACTTTATAGAAAACAACCTGCCCCGTCTAATGAATTAATCCTGCTATTCCTGATGAGCTATTCTTTTAAAACAAACCCTTAAAACATAAATATCAATTTTTTATACATATACAGCCTATTATTCTGGAAGCTCTTCTAAAATTAAATTCGCTAACTTCTCGATTCCCATAGGAATTGGTACATATGCCTGCGGAGGGATATTTACAACAGGTTTCCCAGCACGGTCACCAGCACCCTTAAGCTGTTTATAGTACATCTTCGTTTGTGGACTTACTAAAAATAAATCGTATCTTCCTTCATCAATCATTTTTTGTCCTTCATTGGTAGAAGTAGCATCTACTTGAATTTCTTCCCCTTTTTCCTTTAAAAATTCTGTTGATTTTCTTGCTAATAAAGAAGATGACATGCCACCTGCACAAATAATTAATACGTTCTTCATACTTCATTCCTCCATGAATTTTACTTTTTCACTTAAACTAATCTATTACTGCAAATTCTCACCATTTGAGGCGATGACTTCTTTAAACCAGTAAAAAGAATCTTTCCGGTGACGTTCTAGCGTCCCGTTATCGTCATTATCTTTATCAACATAAATAAAGCCATATCTTTTTTTCATTTCTCCTGTACTTGCAGATACTAAATCAATGCATCCCCATGGTGTGTAACCCATCAGGTCAACACCATCTTCATCTACTGCTTTTATCATCTGCTCTATGTGAGTACGGAGATAGTTAATGCGATAATCATCTCGGATTCTGCCATCATCGTCGAACTCATCCACAGCTCCCAGCCCATTTTCTACAATGAATAAAGGCAAATGATACATATCAGTGAACCAATTCAACGCATAACGCAGTCCTTCTGGATCAATAGCCCAACCCCAATCAGATGTTTCAATATATTCATTTCTTACAAGATCCTTAGATTCGTTGTAATCATATGTTTCATCTGACTCATTATGGCTAATCGCAAATGACATATAATAACTTAAACCAATATAATCAACTGTACCTTTCCTTAAGACCTCTAAATCTTCTTCAGTTATATCTAAATTAAATTTCTTTCGTTCAAAATACCTCGTCATATGTCCTGGGTATTCCCCGTGAACATGAATATCTGTAAAGTAATAGCGTTTTTGCATTGCTTTTTGCGCCTTTAAAATATCCTTAGGATGAGAAGTTGACGGATAAATTGGGCACATCGCAATCATACATCCAATCTGGAAATCCGGATTAATTTCCTGACCAATCGTTACTGCTCTTGCACTCGCTACAAGCTCGTAATGAGCAGCTTGATACATGATTTTTTCACGATTTTCTCCTTCTTCATATTTGATACCAGAATTAGTGAATGGGGCAAAATCATCATGGAAATTTGCCTGATTATTGATTTCATTAAACGTCATCCAATAGGTCACTTTATCCTTATATCGTTCAAAGCATACTCGAGCAAATTTCTCGAAAAAATCAATGAGTTTACGGTTTCTAAACCCGCCATATTCCGTAACTAAGTGATAAGGCATTTCAAAGTGAGACAGTGTAATAACTGGTTCAATTCCATACTTCAAACACTCATCAAATAAATTATCGTAAAACTTTAATCCTTCTTCGTTTGGCTCTGTCTCATCCCCATCCGGAAAAATTCGTGACCAGGCTATAGAAGTTCGAAAGCACTTAAAACCCATTTCGGCAAATAATTGAATATCTTCTTTATATCGATGATAAAAATCGATTGCTTCATGATTGGGATAATTTTCACCCTCAATTACTCCATCAGTAATTTCACGAGGAACACCATGAGCACCTTTCGTCATAACGTCAGCAACGCTTATTCCTTTTCCTCCTTCTTTCCAAGCACCTTCCAATTGATGTGCGGCAACCGCTCCACCCCATAGGAATCCATCAGGTAGTTTAGACATCTGTAATCCGCTCCTTCCTATTATCTTGATTAAATCGCTTTCATTGCTGTGCTTAAAAAGTTACATACAACAACCTTGCAACTAACCTTTATTCAAGTTTTAATACTTTATTTACTATCAACTTTCTATGTCTTCATCTTAAAATAAAAACGTTTTCATCTGTAGAGGACGTTTTTCGGTTGGCAACGGAAATAAGTTAAAATCTATCAAACAAAAGGAGAGGATCTGCATAATCGTTCTGCAGATTCTCTCCTTTTATACCTTCGTCAGTACTTTTTTCATTTCAGCATATGTTTCGCACTGCAATAATTTTTGCACTATCAACCGATTATCCAATAACTTCACTAATACATCATACATTGGCTTTAAGTCATCCATCTTATTGTGTGTACTGATATTGAGCAGACAGATAAATTGAACAGGCTTTCCTCCCCACTGAATAGAATCTTTTAAGGTAACAACAGACCAAAAGGTTTCATCCGTTTGCGGGTTCATCGGATGCGGAATGGCTACCAAGTTACCAAAGCTGGTAGGAGAATATTCCTCACGTTCTAAAACAGAATGGATAAAATTTGTATTTACCATTTCAGCTTCCAACAGCTTATTTCCTAAAAACGTAATAACTTCTTCTTTGGAGGAAAAATCCATTTTTAAGTACGTAAAGGCTTCCCTCATATATCTTTCTATCATCTCAAAATCATTGTGTACTAATTTTTCTATTTTCCTTACATCCTGTTGCCCTAGCAATGTGCTTACTTGAATAACTGGAACAGATAATTTTTCAGGAATAGGAATAGTACTGATAATAAAATCTATATTATGCAGCGTTTGATTTTTCAAATTATAATACTCTGTTGTACCTAAGATATTTAAATCATCATGAAATCTATCTTTCAATTTTAATAAAAGTAATTGCGCTGTTCCTAAACCAGAAGCACAGACAATTAAACAGCGTTTTTTATTCTTTTCGCTCTTTTCCTGTCTCTCTAATGCTGCCTCAAGATGGAGTGCGATATATCCTATTTCATTTTCATCAATAGTTATATTCATATTTTGTTTAATCACATCTGTGCCGATAGTTAAAGCCGCTTCGTAAGAAAAAGGATATTTATTTTTAATTTCCTCCAGTAATGGATTTCTTAAATTCATTTGATACTTATACCGATTTATTGCTGGTTTTAAATGTAAACTTAATCCCAATAATAATTCTTCATCTTGAGAAAGATTGAATGAATAAGCATTATCTATTCGTTCTAGAATAATTTTGGTTAGCTGTTGGATATCCTCATCCAGTATCGTTTTTATTTCTTCTATTTCCGAATCGGAATGTGTCTTCTTCGTTCCTTGTAAATGAATAGCTAAATAAGCTGTTTCATTCACGGAAAAAGATACATTTAGTTTTTGTTCTATCTCTAACACAATCTCTTTTGCAATTGTATATTCTTTTTTATTAGTGATTTTACCCAATTCTTCTTGATACATCTCAACGACTTCTTTTTCGCGAATCCGCTTACAAGCTATGGCGATATGTGTGATTAAATTATGTAAACTGACATCAGTGATAACCGTTCTGTATTTCCTCAATTTAGATAGGATACTATCTCGGATCCACTCCATTTCGTCTTTTGGTAATATCTCTATCCAATCGGAGGCCTGATCAACCAAATTTGTCTTTTGATTGAAAATATACTCAGAAATACAAAAACGTATTTTCATTTCATCCCCATATACTTTAATTCCATAACCCGGTTTTTGGTCTAAAGACAAATGATAATTTTCCAATACTTGACGAATACTATTTAAATCACTTTGCAATGTCGAGCGGCTAATAAACATCTCTTCAGCAAGGTCATCCATTTTAATATAGGCGGATTGCAATAACAGTTTTTCCATTAAAAACTGGATGCGGTCTTCAGGTTCCGTCGGGATAACCTGGTTATCTTTTTCAGTTGTTTGTTTTAGAAAATGCTTAAATTTATCTTCATCGGTAATATTTATCCGATACCCTTTTCCACGATGTGATTCAATTGATGCCGTATCATTATTTAATGATTTACTTAATTCCTTCATGTCAGTCTGAATCGTCTTCGAACTAACTTGAAGAACAGCAGCAAGCTCAGCGCTAGTTTGTAATTCATCCGTTGTCAGTAACTGCTGGATAATTTGTTGCAGGCGGCTATTCATTTTATTCATTCTCCTTAAGTGATAACAATTTTTATTAATCAGTATAGAATAGATAATTTTATATGACAATTTCCATACCAGCTTTTCGAGGGGGGCATTATGTATTTACTTATGCTTTTTTTCATTGCTTCCACAAAAACACTTGTAGACATTCCTGCATTACATACTAATAAAATTTTTCTTCTTCGTAGTGTACCAATAAATAATTTTATGATAAATAATTATGTTTATCATGTTGATGTAAAGCTCTTTATCTAACACATTAGTTTGTCAAAATTTCCATTAATAACCAATTTTGATTTTAAAATCCTCTAAACAAAAAAAACCTATATATTGAATAAACCAGATAACTTTTCGGTCACATTCAATATATAGGAAAATAATACATAGACCCTGCCATTTCCATTCATTACACCTGTAGCAGCCAGTATCGACAGAAAAACATTCTCCCTTACCCCGTCACAGGATAACGAACTTCTCTTGTTCTTTTTGACTGATACCATTGATAGCACAAAATAATAATAATTACGATATCAACAGCGTCCCCACCATAATACATCAACATGCCCCCAGCTTCAGCCTCCGCTCTGGGTACCCCTTCTGGAGGATAAGCATAAATGACTTTGGAAAGAATCTTATGTCCTGCTAAAGCAAGTATCAATACCAAAGAACGATAGATATAACTGTATCGATATGGGATTGGGTCGATATATAACAGTGTAGCCGCAAAAAAGTATCCAGCTAGAAAAACATGCAGGTGGACAAGCACATGAACCCACATGATTGTTTCCATCATGCTGTACAAACCCGTCGTATAAAGCAGCCAAAGCCCGCCTATATTTAATACTGCAGGAACAACGGGATTGGAAAGGAAATGGAAAATCGGACTTCTTAGCACAGCAGTTACTTTTTTAGCATAACGTGTCGGCAGTGTTCGCAGAAGCAGTGTCATTGGTGCAGCCAGTACCATGAATAACGGACCGAGCATGCCTAAAAGCAAGTGGCCAAACATATGCATGGTAAAATTCTGATGCGCGATAGAAGCTAACGGATTTACAACGGTGATAAAACACAACACACTTCCTGCAGTCCATAAAACTGTGCGGTATATAGGCCATGCCTTGTTCTGTCTTTTTGAAAAAATAACTGCAGTAATGTAAAGCAATAGGCCAATGATAAAAGGGGCGCTTAATAGAATTTGTGTGATAGAATCCATCGAGTGAGTAGTATGCGCCATATTTTCATGCTGATGCTCCATCATCTCAGCTCACCCTTGTGCAGCTTTAGCTGTTTTTGCGTTTGGTAAACGACGATTCCCCCGGCGATTACCATTATTCCAGCAAGAATATTCCATATTAAATCATAGGGAAGCAGATCAACGCCATAACGAATCTGGTGCAGTTGCATCAGTTTATGCTGAATAATTCCATCGTATAAGTTAAATAACCCTGCTCCCAGTGTCATACCGCCTAACCACCGCTTTTTCCACCAAGCTCCCCGCCGCCTTAAATCAACCAGCATAAAAAGCGCTCCAACAGTCGCAAACCAGCTAAATGCGTGAAAGAGTCCATCGGAAATAAGACCAATTTCTGTAGTCGAACGATCATAAAAATGATGCCAGTGAAGCAATTGGTGAAAAATAGCTTCGTCAATAAAAGCAACCATCCCAAGCCCAAATAAAAAACCAGATAAAACGTTTCTGCCTGAATAGCTGAACTGTTCTTGCGTCAGTTCTTTTTTCATTATAGAAACCTCCTCTATTGGATAAAAAGCTGAAACAATGTGATTCCACAAGATTTATGACAACATTTTCAAATAAATTTTCACTCTTCCTATAAAATTCCTTATTAAAAAAGAAATATAACGTACAGACTTTCCTGAAGTCCTTCTTTCTTTTAAATAGTCATTCCCATTTCTTTTTTTTGGTAAACAGATTTTTATAATTGGATGGGGATTGGACTCTTTATTGGAGATGCCGTAGATAATGCTTGTTTTTATTGCTATGGCTGCAACAACCTTATTATGGCACATCAGTTCATATACACATAAATAATTAGGTAAGCTGAAATAATTCTCAATTCAAAGGTATCTTTTTCACATATTTGAATATAATACATAAAAATACGAACATTTTTTTGTTTGTTATTTTGCACATTTTTTTGTACAATGGAGGTAAGAAATGATAAGAAATAATGGAAAGGGGAGGTCAATTGTGGGAAAAATTTTAGATAGACCTTTCACTCGTAAAAATACAATTCCAGCTAGCCAATTAAGAGAAATTTCTCAAAAAAGGTTGCAGGAGATGATTAATGACAATCAATTGTTAGCTCTTATTATAAAAGATGAAATGGCTATAACTATGATGGGAATGGAAGAATTTGAAGCGTTAAGAGATTATGTAGAACAATTAGAGCAATTACTAGATGAAGCAGGCATAGTAAATCAGCTCAGTGAAACATATTTCGAAACACCCAAAAATGAGTTTATGGAAATGCCTGCAGGAATGTCAGCAAAAGAATATAGAGAATGGAGAAAAGGAACGAGTGATTAAATGAGCAAAAAAAATTATGAATCTAAATTCCACCCTCATTTTTTTGATATTTTGGATGATGCAACAAAGCATATGTCTGACGCAGAGTTCTCCAATTTTTTTGCATTATTTGAGCATGAACTTAGCATTTTAAATAAAGATCCTTATAGTAATTCAAGAAATTGCAAGTACGGAATTCTTCATGATAAAGGATTCCGTACGATGACATTTCATTCACAATTACCAAGAAACGGCACTGGCGACATGCGAATTATTTTTGAAATAGACGAAGAGTCAAAGCTTATTTTTTATTGGGCTGTCGGAAGACGAATCAACACCAGACCAAGGTCTAAAGAGGATATTTATTCCAAAGCAGAAGCGATGTTAAAAGATAGGAAATAATAATACATAGCATAGCTTGTGATGATGCAAGCTATGCATACGCACGACTTCACCAGATGAGAAGTGAGAACAAGCAGTTTGATATATCTTCATCATCTAACCAGGTCATAATTACCAATTTCTCATCCTGCTCCACACTCCCTCCAAAACCTCTCTCGGAATTCCCCTAATCTCTACATCCTCCCCAAGAAAAAGCAGCCAATTCACTATCTCACTAATTTCCTCCTCTTTTCTCACATCAACAAACGTGTTTAAACGCGCCCGAGTCTGGTAAGGATTAGTATAAGAAATAGAAACAGTCAGCGGATGATACTTTTTAAATTGAGCAATCGCCTTTGGTCCCAGTTCAAGCACGAGATTACTCTCTTCTTTCTGGGTGCGCTGCTTTTCCAAAATCTTTTTCCTGCTCATCCTATGCTTAACAGGATAGGTGCGAATATCCGTAAGCTGATCCACAGGAATAATCTGTGTCTTTTGCTCTTCCAAATGGAAGCCTTCCATCAACCAGTAGCTTTTCTCCCGGTAAAGATGCAGAAGATAAATCGGATAGGATTTACACTCCTCCCCTTCCTGTACAGTAATCCACAAATAGCTATCCATAAGGATGTGATGGATAAGCTGCTCCAACATCGGGTGAGGCAAATCAGACAAATCAAGCAGATCAGGATTATTTGGATTGGTCCCTTCAAATAGGAGAATTTGATTTAAAAGCACCAGATCATCCTGTTGATTTTCAGAGATAAGGCCAAGTAGTTTTTCAGCCAGGGACTGGCGGCTTTTCAAATAGGGAAGCTGCTGATTTCTGGTAGCCATAAACGCAAGAAAAAGCGCTTTTATCTCATTATCCGTAAAACGAACGGTTGGCAAGACAGAGTTATTCATAACAAAATAACCTCCGTCCCTTCCAACTTCAGCAACAAGCGGCATTCCCATCGCTTCAATTTCTTTGATATCTCGAATAGCAGTCGAACGAGAAATAGTAAATTCATGCATGATTTCTGATATAGTAAAACGTGAACGATTGTTGATATAGCGCATGATGGTATTGATCCGCTCCACTTTTTTCATGATATCCCCCTAAACAGTATCATTTTTTGACATGATTTAAGGTTAGTATAAACTTATCAAATGAAAATACAACGCATTTGATACAATTTTAAAAAAAGGATGGTTTTGAATATGGCTAATTATACGTTAGAAGAAAAAGACAGCTTTGTTGTGTTAGGCTTTGGTACAGATCTAAAGAGTGATTATACAGATTATATGGGCATCAATCAGGAAAAAGCGGATTTCTGGAATACAGTAAATGAGGATGGAACGCTTGATAAGTTAAAAACCGTTGCTGAAAATGAGTCTGTTTTTATTGTGAATGAAGCAGTGAATAACAAGATGATGCATTATGTCGGTGTGCTGACAAAAGAGACTTTACCTGATGCGACAAGGGTGATTCAATTTCCTCAAGGGGAATATGTTGTTGTCAAAGGAGAAGCGGAAACAGCTGAAGTCCTGCATGAGACACTTACTGGTATGGCTTTTGGCGAGGCTCTGCCGGCAGCACAGGATGTTGCGTATGTCGGCGGACCAAATACCTCTGTTGAGATGGGACAGCGCGACGGTAAGGTATTTGGTGAAATGTGGATTCCTGTAGTCCGGAAGTAATAATGTTCTGACAACTTAGATACCAAACAACCTGCCTGTGTATACAGACGGGTTGTTTGACTGATTATTACTTACCTATACAAAAGCATTCTTCTTATATTTCCTCTCTACAATCTTTTTTCTTTAATCTTATCAATGTTAGTTTATAATGAGATACATTAAAACATCCCATTACTTCAAATTTTCAACAAACTCTTTATAATTTCTGGCTTTTATCAATCTCTTAACCAACGTACTATTATCAATTATCTCTCCAAGCATTTCATACATTCCCTGCAGGTCTTCCTGAGAATATTTTTTGACACATAAAAGGCAAATAAATTGTACTGGTTTATCTTTCCATTTAATCGGTTTTTCTAACGTACATATAGTTAAAAAAGTTTTCTCCGTTTTCGGAGTTATTGGATGTGGTATAGCTACTAAATTGCCGTATGAGGTAGGGGCAACCTCTTCTCTTTCATAAACTGCTTCTATAAATGTATCGTCTACGAGGCCCTTCTTAATCAATTCATTGTTAAGAAAGCTTAAAACTTCATCCATTGTTTGATACTCTTTTCGAAGAAACATTAAATTTTCATTAAAATAGGTATTTATAGATTGGCTTTTCTCCTCTACAAATTGTCCAATTTTAATTAAATCATTTTCCCCTAGAATAGCATTTACCTGAATTACCGGCACCGAAATTTCACCAGAAATCGGAATAGAACTAACAATAAAATCAATATTATTTAAATTATAATTACGTAATTTATAATACTCCGTCGTGCCAACAACATCCAGTTCTTTACCAAATTGATTTTTCAATTTATAATAAATTAATTGAGCTGTACCAAAGCCCGAAGCACAAACAATTAAACAACGCTTTGGTCCTGACATCAGCTTTCTTCTTTCTATCGCCGCCCCTATATGAAGTGCAATATAGCCGACTTCATTCTCATCTATTTCTGCTCCCATTTCTTCGCTAATTGTCAGCCCAGCTGAAATAGCTGCTTCAAATGCCAGCGGATAATTCTTTTTTATCTCTTCCAACATCGGATTGCGGATATTCATACCGTACTTATATCGATTTACTGCTGGTTTTAAATGAAGGCTTAACCCAAAAATCAATTCTTTATCGTCTTTTATTCCCAAATTAAATTCTTGATCTATTTTATCCAGCGCTCTAGAAACATAACAGAGAATATTCTCATCAATCACTTCTTCTACCGCGTTATTTGCTTGAGAAAGCATTTTTGTCCCGAGCAAATGAAGTGTAATATAAGCTACCTCAGCTTGAGGAAATGTAATCTCTAACTTTTCCTCTATTTCCTTAACAATCTCCTGAGCTACTTTATATTCCTTCTGTTTCAAAATATCCTGTACGTCCATATTATATAGTTTTACATAATGTCCACTTTTAGTTCGTTTATAGGCAATAACAATATGCACTAGCAAATTATTCAATGCAATGTCTGAAAGAGTGATTTGATGAAAATTAATTTGATTCATAATTATTTGCAAAAATACATTTAACAACCTTTGATCAAAGCTTGTTAAATGTAAATCTCCCAATTGTTCACCCATTTCTTCCTTTCGGTCAAATATATATTCAGACATACAAAAACGAATCTTCATTTCATCCCCTTTCACCTTCAAACCATAATTCGGACGTACATCTAAGTCAATTTCATATGCAGACAGTATTACTCTCACATGCTTTAAATCATTTTGAATGGTAGACCTGCTAATATACATTTCTTCTGCTAGATCGTCTAACTTAATATAATCTTGATTAAGTAAGAGACGAATGATAATATATTTTATTCGTTCCTCAGGTGTCCGCGGAACATACTCGCCGACGGTTTGATCATGACTTGATATTTCTTTTAAAAAGTTACGAAAGTATTGTTCATCGATAACCTTCAGCTGATAACCCTTCCCTTTTAACGATTCAATCGTTCCACCATGCTCTTTTAACAAGCTAGAGAGGGCTTTCATATCTTCCCTTGTTGTTCTGACTGTGACATGATTTACGGCAGCAAGATATCTCCCTGCCACAGGAGCTTCTGCTGCCATTAATTCTCGTAATATCATTTTCATCCTATTTTCTAACATCTTTTTACTTCACCTTACTTTCGGGTGTGTAAATATATTTATTTCTTCTATATAAATTATTTTAACAATAAAGGTCCTGACTCAAACATAGAACCAGAACCTTTACCTATATTGTTTTTTAGAACCACATAGCAAACTTTAAAGTTTTCACAATCTCAATTATAAATGCCAAACAATTATCTGAGAAAAAGCATTCTTGATTCCGTATTTAAATCCACAGAAAACATTTCAAAGTGGACACTTACAAACAATCTAAAGAAAGCGGACCGCTGCGTCGTTTTTTAATAGAGTTCTCTTACTAAAAACCATTATTTTCGGAAACCTCTTTAATCCAATGTGCACTTTTCTTCGGTGTACGTTTTTTAGTTTCTAAATCAACGGAGAAGAAACCATAACGGTTTTTATAACCATTCATCCACGACCAGTTATCCATAAAGGTCCATAAATGATATCCCTTAGCATTACATCCCTCTTGAATTGATTTATGCAGCCATTTTAAGTGTCCCTGAATAAATTCAATACGATAATCATCCTGAATTTCTCCATTTTCCAAGAATCGTGCTTCATCTTGAACTCCCATTCCATTTTCAGAGACAAAGGATTCAATGTTTCCATAGTTCTCCTTTAAGTTAATCATAATATCATAAATTCCTTTTTCGTAGATTTCCCATCCACGGTATTGGTTCATTTTTCTACCCGGCATTTCATAGTTATCGAAGAACCAGTCTGGCATAAAAGGACTATATGGATTTGGTAAATGTTCTTTCGCTTTCACACGGCGTGGTTGATAATAGTTAACACCTAGAATATCAACAGTGTTAGCTTTGACAAGTTCCTTATCACCATTTTCAGTGATGGGTAATTGACCATACTCCTTTAATATTTCAATTAATTCCTCAGGATATTCTCCCAACACAGCCGGATCTAAAAAACTACGGTTAAAAAATAAGTCTGCAATACGTGATGCTTTTATGTCAGCAGGATGTTGACTCCGTGGGTAAGATGGAGTCAGATTTAAAATGATACCTATTTTGCCATCTCTCATTCCTAAAGCACGGAAAGCCTCAACTGCTTGAGCATGAGCAATCATCGTATGATAAGCAACCTGTACTGCACGCCTTCCATCTATTATATTAGGATAATGGAAATCATAAAGATAACCGCCTTCTACTGGTACAATAGGTTCATTGAATGTAAACCATTTAGAAACACGATCACCGAACAACCGGAATGCTTCACGGGCATACGTTGTATATGCATCAACAACTGATCTGCTTTCCCACCCTCCTTCTTCTTGTAACTCATATGGCATATCAAAGTGGTATAAATTCACAAAAGGTTCAATACCATTAGCAATTAATTCATCAATGACATGATTATAAAATTTCACAGCTTCCTGGTTTACTTCCCCACGTCCACCTGGGATTAGACGAGACCAAGAAATAGACAGACGAAATGTATTATGCCCAATTTCCTTCATTAATTGGATATCTTCTTTATAACGGTGGTAAAAGTCTGAGGTGGTTTCTGGTCCTACCCCTTCATAAAAACGATTGGGTTCTGTTTCAAACCAATAATCCCAGATGTTTTTTCCTTTTCCATCTTTATTTGCAGCACCTTCCGTCTGTGTTGCTGATGCTGCACTTCCCCACCAAAATCCTTCCGGGAACTTGTATTGTATAGTCATGATATACCTCCTAATTTTTATGATGATATAATTCAATGATCTCTGTTGCTAAATCACGAACAGTCATAGCATTCATTAAATGATCTTGTGAGTGGATTAAAATAATATTGATTTCAGTACTTTTTCCATTAGCTTCTCCTTGAAGCAGGTTTGTTTGAAATTCATGTGCTTTATTTAGTTCCTCACCCGCTTCAATTAATTTACTTTCTGCTTCTTCAAAGTTTCCTTCTTTCGCTTCTTGAATGGCTTCCATTGCACTAGAGCGACCATTTCCTGCATATAAAATAATTTGAAATGCAATTTCTGTAATATTTTTCATGCACTTTCCCCTCTTTTCAATAGCTGAAATCCTATATTTTATAAAACGAAACTTCCTTCAGTGGGAGTTTTTGCTTTTCTCCCACTGAATGATTAGTTGAGTGATTCAGGGAGTTAGCGCCCGTTATCTCCACCTAAATAAATTTATTCCCTCTTTTTATTTTGAGACGGGAGTTTTACGGGCGGTTCTCCGTGATAAATAGGATCGGTCCCGTTTTTACCGGTAGGACCGTTTTCTTGTTAGATTAATAATTTATATTCTTGTAGCGACAATCCCTTCGGCTCATAATTCGCTGTGTATCCTTTATCTCCCAAAAGATTGCTTTAATCCATATTTTAATAAATAGACAATGGTGCTTTATTTTTAATTGCTACTTTTCTTCTCATTTTCATAATAGCTTTTATCAATAATCTTAAGGAAAGGCCACCAGATTATCATTACGACTACTAAGTTAAATGCTTGCAGTACTGCCCCCTGCCACGCATTTCCTGTCGCTAAGAACCCACTAAGCAGCGGCGGTGTAGTCCAAGGCACAATAATTCCTGCAGGTTTTGGTACGATTCCAGTTGACATTGCAAAATACGTAATAATCGTTACAACTACTGGTGCAAGAATCCAAGGAATGAGAGATAATGGATTCATAACAATTGGTAATCCAAAAATGATTGGTTCATTTACATTAAATATACTTGCTGGTGCACCTAGTTTGCCAAGTTCTTTCATCTGCCTGCTTCGACCTATTATTAAGATTAAAATGATAACTGCTAACGTCATACCAGTTCCGCCCATACCAACTAAGAAGGTATCAATAAACTGTTTGGTTACAACGTTTGGTATTTCTTGACCAGCTTGGAATGCTTGTAGATTTTCATTATTTAAAGCGTACCAGATTGGGTCAAATACAGAGTTTATAATAATCTGACCGTGCAATCCAAAGAACCAAAATACTTGAATTAAAAGAACAGCAATAATTGTTGCTGGTAAACCGCTGCCCAGTGCAGTCAGTGGCTCTTGAATAAGCGTATAAATAAAATTCTGTATCGTATCGAATGGAGTAAAGCTGAATACAATTCTGAGAACTAAAAAGATGGATAATGTCAAAGCAACCGGAATCAATGCACTAAATGATTTAGAAACCTGATCTGGTACTCCAGCCGGCATTTTAATTGTCCAATTTTTTTGAGTGAAAAATCTATATAACTCAGCGGAAACGAATGCGGTAACAATTCCCAAAAACATGCCTTCCGCACCTAAGCTTACAGCCGGGATAGCACCAGCCACTCCTTCAAGAACTTGTGGTGTTAATATTAAGAAAGATGCGATGGCAACTGTACCACCATAAATAGCTTCCAAACCGTATCGCTGCGTTAACTTATAACCAATACCTACGATAACAAATAATCCCATGAGGCTTAACGTTGATTCTGATGCTGGCGCTAATGCATTTTGGTAAGTTGCAAACGCTTCTTCTCCAATTAACCTATCTAAGAATGGCAGATTTGCCAAAACAACGAAAATGGAACCGAAAATAATAAATGGTAACGCAACCATGAACCCATCACGTAAAGCTGTTAAATATCTATTGTTGTTTAATTTATCCGCAATCGGCAACAGAATATTTTCCAAAAACTCCATAAACTTATTCATTTATTACTCCTCCTTTGACGGTTATTTTTCAATCAATTCTAATGCTTGATTTAAAACAGCTTCCCCATCTACACGTCCATATGTCATTGGATCAATAACATCTAATGGAATTCCAACTTCTTCTGCCACAGGAGTATACTTCTTCTTCATGAATCTCATTTGCGGGCCAATCAAAAGAACATCTGCCTTTTCCATTTCAGTTGGTGCTTTATCTTGTGCAACAGCCCAGATAGTTACTTCAATACCTTTAGCTTCTGCTGCTTCCTCCATTTTTTTAACTAATAGACTTGTTGACATACCTGCTGAACATGCTAATAGTATTTTTTTCATCTATAATTCCTCCTAAAGTGTTTTATTAAAATAATGTTTTGTGAAACTATCCTTATAGTAATTCTAAAACGCTTACAACTAAACACATTGTTTTTCCTCTTTGAAGGGGAAATACATTAAGATGCACAAAAAACATCTACACTCTCCAGTGTTGCACAAATCTTGCTTCATCTGCCTGCGCTCCGCCATATATAAAAATTCTTCAGCTTCTCAAACATTGATTCTACAACATCCAACGAACATAACCAACACTAAAACCTTTAATACACACTATTTTGGCATGTTTTTTGCTAGATAAAAGTAAAGGAGGTGAACGAATGAGGTGTTTTATATTCGCAACACACGGCTATTTATCAGACGCATTTGTATATTCCATAGAAATGATACTGGGACAGCAAGAAAATATACACTCTATCAAAATGAATCCAAATACGAGCACAGAATCTATCAAAGAACAATTGCAAAACATAGTTGCCCAGCAAGAATCTGATACGGAATATGTAGTGCTCACAGATATTTTAGGCGGAAGTATTACTAATTTAATGGCCGAATGGATGACGAAAGAAAATATTCATGTTCTAACCGGAACCAATCTCCCAGTGGCTATTGAATTAATCAGTAACAACGAAGATATTAGTCTCAAACAACTTGTTCACAAAAGCATCTATCAAGGAAAAGAAGGGATTGTCTATGTTAATGAAGTTGTCGAAAGGCAGGAACAGGAAAGGATGGAATTCTGATGATTAAACTGGTAAGAATCGATGATCGGTTATTACATGGGCAGGTAGCTTTTGCCTGGTCAAAGCACTATGACATCAATATCATCTTGGTGGCGAACGATAATGCTGCTCAGGATAAAACGAAACAAATGGCTTTAAAAATGGCTAAGCCACCAAGTGCCAAGCTTTATATTAAATCAGTTGAAGACGCTATCAAAGATTTACCAAAATTGGACAACCCAAAAATGAAAGCGTTAGTCATCATTGATTCTACTAAAGATGCAAAAAGCCTTGTAGATGCCTCGGATAATATTAAAAGTATTAATGTTGGCGGAATTCGAATGGCAGAAGGAAAAAAATTAATTTCCCGAGCGGTAGCAGTAGATGGAGAGGACATTAAAAATTTAAAGTCCATTGAAGAAAATATCGAAGTAGAGGTTCGTCAAGTACCTAATGATACAAAGAAATTATTTAAAAATCTTGTTTAAAAACGCTTTGGAAGGAGGAAGAAAATGCTGCTGGAAGCAATATTGATAGGGCTTGTCGGAGCAGTTGGAATCCTGGATGGCCGGATTTTTGGACAGACCATGATTGAACGTCCATTAGTACTTGGCCCAGTGGTAGGGCTGATTCTGGGGGATCTGCAAACAGGTATTATCGTAGGTGCCACGCTGGAATTAGTTTGGATGGGAATTGTCGGCATTGGTTCAGCCACTCCCCCGGATGTTACTACTGGAGGAGTATTAGGGACAGCATTTGCCATTATGACAGACAGTGGTCCAGAAGTTGCCTTAGCACTGGCTGTACCAATTGCTATTTTAGCACAATCTTTAGGAATTCTGGTTCGAACGGTAAATACTTTTTTCATTCATCGTGCCGATCGTTACGCCAAGCAAGGAGATACAGGAAAAATAACTCTTATGCATTGGCTGGGTATCTCTTTATTCTTTTTAAATGGATTTGTACCAAATTTTTTAGGGATTATGCTGGGCTCAGAAACAGTTGAGGCTTTTGTTAATAACATTCCTGCTTTTATTACGAATGGATTAGAGGTAGCAGCATCGATGTTTCCGGCACTAGGTTTTGCTTTGTTACTTCAAATGACTTTTAGTATGAAGCTTTCCCCTTATTTCTTTTTAGGTTTTGTCATTGCTATTTACTTTGGCGTTGATATCACCGGGGTCGCTATTATCGGAGCCATCGTTGCAGTAATACTTTATCAGTTAGATAAGTCTGATGAAGAGGAGGTTTCTTTGTAATGGAAGAACAAAATAAACCGGGCGAGATTACTAAAAAAGATTTAAGAAAAGTGTTCTGGCGCTCTTTTACACTTCAGGGCTCCTTTACCTACGAACGGATGCAGGCTTTGGGCTACCTTTATTCTTTAATTCCGTTATTAATTAAATTGTATCCTAATAGCAAAGAACGTTCGGAAGCGTATCAGCGCCATTTAGCATTTTTCAATACAACCCCGGCCGTATCCAGCTTTATTATGGGGATATCCGGAGCCATGGAGCAAAAGAACGCAAAAGACAAAGAGAATTTTGATAAAACCACAATAAATAATATTAAAGTTGCATTAATGGGGCCACTTGCTGGGATAGGCGATTCATTTTTTTGGGGAACATTTAGAGTCATCGCTGCTGGTATAGGCATCTCACTAGCCAGTGACGGAAATTTGTTAGGTCCAATTTTATTCCTGGTTTTATATAATGTTCCACATTTTTTAGCCAGATACTATGGAACTTTCGTAGGGTTTAATAAAGGAACAGATTTGTTAGACAAGATTCAAGAAAAAGGGCAATTTGAAAAAATATCTTTAAGTGCATCGGTATTAGGTTTGATAGTGATAGGAGCAATGACAGGAACGTTGATTGACCTATCCACTCCTCTCTCTTTCAGTATGCAAGGCAGTGAAGTAAACCTGCAAGATACACTGGATGAGATTATGCCAAAAATGATACCGCTTGGTCTAACCTTATTTATACTTTATCTATTAAAGAAAAGCGTCAAAGTAAACTATATTATGTTAGGAATTATTGTAATAGGAATTGTGAGTTCAGTTTTAGGTATTTTCTAAAGGAGGAATTGAAAATGACTGTTAATTTAATGCATCAATATATTTTGGAAGAAAAGGAAGTACTGCTCCATTTACTCGAAAACAGAAAAAAGATTGTAGGATCTGTGATTCCATCTGTAAATAATGAAGTGAGAAATGTATATATTATCGGTTCAGGGACTTCTTATCATGCGGCGTTAGCTGCCAAGCCACTGATAGAAGAAGTAACTAATTGGGAGGTTCACCCAACTTATCCCACCCACTTTATGCAAGAAAAAATATCGGACAGCAAAAACAATCTTGTTTTAGGTATTTCACAGGGAGGCAGCAGTCTGTCTACGATAAATGGGATAAAACGTGCACAGAAAATGAATATCCCGACAGTTGGAATTTCAGAATATAAAGATAGTAATCTGGCCGATATATCTGATTATTATTTACCTATTGAAGTAGGAGACCAGGAAAAGGCTGGAGCAAAAACGAAAGGATATGTAGCATCTATCCTCACCTTAATGTTATTCTCATTAGAATTTAGCGAGTATAATCAGTTACTAAGTGACGAGAAGTACAATAACTATTTGGCAAGAATGAAAAAAACCTTCGAAAAGCTGGATGAAATTGTTGATGCTTCAGAAGAATGGGTTTATCACATCAAAGATGATTTGACAAACGCCCGCGAAATCATGGTTATCGGGTACGGGTCCCATTATGCCACAGTATTAGAAGGGGCATTAAAACTTCTAGAAACGGTAAGGGTTCCAGTCATCGGGTATGAGATGGAAGAGTATATGCATGGTGTGTATAATTGCGTCAGTGAAGATAGTAACTTTATTTTTCTGGCATCCCAACACGAGAATCGGGAAAGATTACTAGCATTGGAAGAATTTCTGAGTAAAGTTACAAACCATTGTTATTTGATAGGAAGTGAAAAAACAAATGCTTCTCCGAAAGATTTGATTATTTCCAGAGATGAAGATTCAATATTTAGTGTCTTTGAATATATTATTCCTCTACAGCTTCTATCTGCTGTATTAGCAAATGAAAAAGGAATTGATCCTGCAGTTTCTAAATTCCAAAATTTCCATCAGCTGATGAAGAGCAAATCATAATAGGGCATTGCAGCGTATCTTCCGCCACGGATACGCTGCAATAACTATTTATTTTAAAAGGATGAGATAGATGGATATAGATCAACTAATTCAATTTCTAAGTCAACAATCCATAAATAGGAAAGCGCAGCAGCTGGGAAAAGGGGCTACGGCAACTTTGTTAAGCGATACATTTCAAATGAATCGAAGTGTAGCAAGTCGCCTGTTAAATGACTTATTTCACCGGCAAGAATTAATAAAAGTGAATTCGCGTCCCGTTCTATTCTATGAGAGAAAAACATTGGAAAACTTCTATCATAAAAGAGTGGATACATTTGTCTTTAAAAGTATTTCTGATTTAAAGAGCTATTTTTCTATCAATGAAAATATTTCAGATCCTTTCCAAGAGTTTATTGGTGAATCCATGGATACAAAAAATATGATTGAACAATGCAAGACAGCAATCAGTTACCCTCCGAGCGGGCTGCCAATTCTGATTACAGGAAATTCAGGTGTGGGAAAGAGTTACTTAGCAAAATTGATTTATGATTATGCTTCCAATGAAGAGATTATTTCAAACAATGGGAAATTCATTACTTTAAATTGTGCTGAATATGCAGATAATCCTGATTTAATTACTGCGAAACTATTTGGTCATGTAAAGGGAGCTTTTACCGGAGCGGATAACCACAAAATGGGTATTGTAGAAGCCGCGAATAACGGGGTATTATTTTTAGATGAAGCACATCGATTATCTTTTGAGAGTCAGGAAAAGTTATTTCTGCTAATGGATAAGGGAGTCTATAATCCCTTAGGTAGCAATGATATAGAGAAGAAGACAAATGTCAGGGTTATTCTTGCTACCACAGAGAACCCTGGCGAAGCTTTTTTACCTACTTTTACAAGAAGAATACCAGTGATTATCGATTTACCATCTCTTAATCAAATGTCTCTAAAAAACAGACAGACATTGATTAAAAAATTTTATAAAGATGAAAGCAAACGAATAAACAAAACCTTGGATATTTCTAAAAATGTAATCTACACACTCTTTAAATATGATCCTCCCGGCAATATAGGTGAACTTAAAAACGTTATTATTTTTTCCTGTGCCAGTGCTTTACAGGAAAATTCCATGGCTGATGACAATATTTCCATTAACATCAGACATTTGCCTGAGCATTTAATAAAACTATATGCAGACAATAAGTATTATTTAAACTATCAATTCAAACATATCTTTTTAGATGAAATGGTGATTGATTACGAAGATGGACCTACATTAGCTGACAAACATATTACAAAAACAGAAAGCATAATCCATCATTTGTTTAAAGATATACAGACTAAAGTAAAAAATCATCAAGATATACCTTTTTCGGCTCTAGTAGAAGATGTAAAAAAATATTTAGACGAACTGCAGTCTTTTTCTCTTTTAGAAAGCTCTGAACAGAAAGTTAATACTATCGAAAAATTATTGTTCAATGTTCTAAAAGTTTATGATTATACCTTCTATTCACAGCAGACTATTTCAAAAATAACGAAGTATATTATTTACCGAAATGAATCATTTTCAGCGTTAACAGATGAAGAAGGTGTTTTTAGAAAGCTTTTAGAAGGCTTAAAACATGTTTATCCAAGAGAATTCAATCAGGCAAATCTGATTAAAGAAGAAATGGAAAATGTATTAGGATTAACAATTAATTTACTAGATTTGAATATCATTATTTTGTTTTTAAGAAGTTTCGAGAAGCTGACGGATAGTAAAGGAATCAAATCAATCATTGTCTGCCACGGGGAGAATACCGCTTCAAGCATTGCAAATGTAGCCAATAGATTATTGGGAAAATATCTCTTTCAAGGGTTTGACATGCCTATAGAAGTCTCTGTTTCAGATGTTATCGAGAAAATGAAATTATTCCTTAAAACCATCGATAACCATAATGATATTATTATTTTTGTAGACATGGGTTCCCTTACACAATTATCTGATCGATTAGAAAATAGCTTTAAAGGAACGATTGGTTTAGTCAATAATGTGACGACCTCCATGGTCATTGAAGCAGGAGAAAGTATCCTTCAAAACAAACCAATCAAGCAAATATTAGCGAAAATGAAGAAACAGATACCAAAGTATCAAATCATTGAACCTCCTGCAAACAAAAAAGAAAATGTTATTATTACTACCTGTGATACTGGTATCGGAACGGCTATGAAATTTAAAGAGTTATTGGACAGGATATTTAAAAACATAAAAAATATTGATGTTATCGCGTTTGATTATTCAACCTTGGAACATAACGAATCAGAAAGCGCTTTATTTGACTCGTACAACATTTTGGGTATTGTAGGAACATTGGATCCTGAAATAGAAGGAATACCCTTTGTAGCTATTGAAGACATAATCAACGGAGAAAATCAATTTAAATGGTATGAGATTCTTGGAACCGTATTGACAGAAAGCGAGATAACCGTACTTAACGATAAGCTTCTTAAGCAGTTCTCAATGCAAAGTGTGCTTGATCATATCACGATATTAAATCCTGAAAAAATCATTAATCATGTTGAAAGAGCATTAAGCTTGTTACAGGAAATATTTCAAATTAAATTATCTAATTCTTCCAAAATCAGTTTATACATTCATATCAGTTGTTTGATAGAAAGACTCGTCAAACAACAGCCAATA
The DNA here is from genome assembly GCF_000821065.1 of Oceanobacillus oncorhynchi. Classification (GTDB taxonomy): domain Bacteria; phylum Bacillota; class Bacilli; order Bacillales; family Amphibacillaceae; genus Oceanobacillus; species Oceanobacillus oncorhynchi. The sequence goes on along the minus strand of NZ_CDGG01000001.1, from coordinate 803,632 downwards.
GAGATTTATGCAGAATTAGATAATTTTGAGCATAAGCATCGAGAATTTATAGGGGGTATTAAAAAGGCGTTCATTCAATTGGAAAATGTTTATAACATCACTCTGCCGACGAGTGAAATCGGTTATATCCACGATATTATAAAGCACAATCATCTGGATTTTGCGTATTAGAATTATAATTAAGACGCTTCAATGTGTTACTGGCTAGAATATTATAGATGTTTATCAAGGTTCAACCTATTAAAAACTCTCCGATATAGTAAAATTTTTTCATAAGTTCTTCACTATATCGGGAAGTTCATTTTTTAACTTTTAATATATCCTTTAGTTTTTCTAAGGAGGTCAGAGAATTCTTTTTAATAATATCTCATTATACACCTTAAAAGATGTGCTTACTTATCAGCATTCCGGCTGTTCATACAGTCGGGATATTAATTATTAATCCAGTATCTGAGGTGTAGATTTAGAGGATTAAAAATAGAGGTGGATTCATATAACATTAAATTTTTATAACCAATTTATCAACTACTTGATTTTATACCAGGAGTAAGTTCTAATTTTTTTAAATCAATCACAAAACGATGCTTTTTTAATATGTCCAAACCCAGTAAAGCATTATGGTTGTTCGGCAACATACCGACATCTATTTCAAAATTTTTTATTGTGAAATTACCAATAACAATATGATTCATAGCCTTTGTATAAAAAGGTACTGTACTACCAATCCCATATGCTTCATAAATAGCATCTCCATTTTCATACATAACACCGATTTCTTCTAAAACATAAGTTGACCGTCATAGAATAATTTCATATCCCCTCCCCACTTTCACCATAGGATCTCTCCGTAAATGAATAATAAAATCTCGATTAGAAGTATGCTACAGCATTGTACCTTCTTTAGCATGAAAGAATTCTTTATTAGCATTCTTCTCTGAAACTGATTGAATCAGTTCTACTTCATCAACAATTTTTTTATCTCCTTCTTCATGATAATCCAGTATAGAAACCAATATAAACTGATTAGGAAATAATTCTCTCGCTTCTAGCCATCTCATATTCATATTCACCTTCCTATTATAGTATAAAGAAATACAGTATTTAGCTTAACCACCTTACCTTGTCAAAATATAGAAGATTCCCTCCCCGTTTTAACACAATCTCTAATACGTCCTTATATATTCAGTAAAGAAGGATTCATCATGATTAGTATAATCTTTGCTGCCTTGACAGAGTAATTGAAACATTTTAACTTCCCTATAGCTTCTCTTGATTAAAAGTATGATTTACCCCCACAAAAAAACACCTCTGCCCATCACAGCAACAGAAGTGTCTTTCACATTATTCCGCCTTACTTACCTCATCTGCATAACCTTCACTTTTCGTATAAATTGTTAACCCCTTAATATTCTTTCCTTTATCAGAAAAAACAAAACTCGCCAGATAACCGACAACAAAGGAAACTAAGAAGGAAACCATACTCACAGCAAATGGAGTCATATCCGTTCCTTGGACAAAATAAGCTACAATAGCCGCAGTTCCCAAACCTATAAAAACACCCGGCGTGTTTGCCCGTTTCGTTAAAATGCCTAATGCGAATACAGCTGCGATAGGTACTCCAAATAATCCAGTTATATCTAAAAATAGATTCCATGTTTCTGCTCTATTGGTAGAAACCAAGTATAACGCGGCAGTCATTCCTAATACGCCAGCAATAATAACTACCAACCTTGCAAGTAATACATCATTTCCCTTCTTCTTTTCAAAAAAGCGCTGTTTAAAATCAGTAATCACACAGGCAGAGATACTATTTAAACTGGAAGAAATAGTTGATTGAGCTGCTGCAAATATTGCTGCAATCAATAACCCTGCTACACCAGCTGGAAGCGTTGTTACAATAAAGTAAGGAACAATAGCCGACGTATTTACCTCTTCCGGTAAACCTCCCGAATTAGAGTAGTAACTATACAACATCGTTCCCATCCCATAAAATATCGGAATCGTAATAAGTGCAAGCGCTCCATTTGTCCAAAGTGATTTATTCGTTTCTTTCATAGATTTCGTTGTTTGGTAACGCTGTACAACATCCTGACTCGCTGTATATTGATGCAAGTTATTAAAAATCGAACCTAAGAAGATGATAGGTATCGCAGCTGCAGCAGTTCCAAACTGAAAGTTCCCTGCAGTGATTAACTTATCATTCTCTAAAGCATCCGAAATAATTGTTGAGAATCCGCCATTTATATAGTTTATCCCAACACCAATGACAAGGATAGCTCCTCCAAGCAGGATGATTCCCTGAATAACATCGCTCCAGATGACACCCTCTATTCCACCGAGGAAAGTATAAATAATACATAAGATACCTACGATAGAGGCAATCAACATGGGGTTTATATCTGAAACCGATGTAATGGCAAGCGTAGGCAGATACACAACAATTGCCACACGTCCAATATGAAATAAAATAAATAATAAACTTCCCACAACTCTTAATGACGCCCCAAACCGTACCTCTAAATATTCATAAGCACTGGTAACGTTCAGCTTTCTGAAAAAAGGGATATAAAAATAAATCAGAATTGGAATAATTGCAAAAATAGCAATATTCCCTGCTGCATAAGACCAATCTGTCAAAAATGCCTGCTCAGGTGTAGACATATACGTGATCGCACTTAATGTCGTAGCATAAATACTAAATCCTGCTGCCCACGCCGGGATTTTCCCGCCAGCAGTAAAAAATTCGTCTGTATTTTTACCAGCCTTCTTTGTAAAATAAAGACCCACTCCCAGCATTGCAATCAAGTATACAATAATGACCAACCAGTTAGCCGTTCCCAGCCCTATTTTATCCATCTTATTTCACTCCTCGAATTATAAGATTTTTTACACACCTTCTGATAAAGCGTTTTCTTATTTAAGCGCAAAAGCCATTAAAAATGACTTTTGCACGCATATATTACAATTGGAATTGCTCTACTAATTTAACTACTTCTTCCTGCTTTGATTCATCAAAAGCTTTCATTGGCTGCTTGGTTGTCCCTGCGTCGATTCCTTTTACTTTTAAAATTTCTTTCAATGTCTGATAGATTCCCAGTTCAAGCACTTTTTCAATTAAATCATTGGTAACATGCTGAATTTCATAAGCTTCGGAAACCTTATCCTGCTGGCAAAGTTCAAATATCTGTTTTGCCCGCTGACCGTTTACATTGTATGTGCTGCCGATGGCTCCATCCACCCCGGAAATAGCACCGTAAATCAACATTTCATCAAAACCGGAATAAATCAGTTTATCAGGAAACTTATTTCGCAGTCTTTCTAACAGGAATAAATTGCTATCTGTAAATTTAACACCAATTACTTTTTCATTCTCAAACAGTTCTTCAAATTGAGCCGTTGAAATAGCCACACCGGTTAAGGCTGGAATAGCATAAATAATCATATTATTATTCGTTTTTTCAATGATGGTTTCATAGTAGGTCTTGATTTCTTCAAAACCAAATGGATAATAAAACGGTGTCACTGCAGAAAGACTGTCATAGCCTAACTCTGTAGCATATTGTCCTAACTCTACCGCTTCATCTAAATTAATCGAACCAACCTGCGCAATTAATTTCACATCTGACTTTGCTTCTTCTTTCACTGTTTTAAAGATAAATTTCTTTTGTTCCAGCGACAACATGAAATTTTCTCCAGAGCTTCCATTAACATATAATCCATCGACTTTTTGCACATCTATATTCTGCCTTACAATTTCTCGTAAACCTTTTTCCTTCACCTTTCCTTCTTCATCAAAAGGAACCAATAATGCTGAGAAAATACCCTTCATAATAAAAAACCTCCAAAGTAGTTGAAATAAATAAGTCTTTAAATATATAATATGGTCAGACCAATTTTCGATATGTTCATCATAGAAGGTGTCACCTTAATTGTCAAGATAATTTTTAGTAAATTTCGATTCCTGTATGCGTTTTATTTCTTTGAACCTTGAGAACACGTTGGCAGGAATGATAATTCTTTTAGATGCAAAAAATTATTATTATCTTCTTTTTTGCCTTCTGCTTATGCTGCTTCCTTATGTGTTATGATTATTCTATTAGGAGTGGTGTAGATGGCAATTCAAAAAACATCATTAGTAGAAATAGCAATGGATAGGATTAAAACATATATTCTTGAAAATAAATTAAAAGAAAATGATAAACTGCCTACGGAAAAAGAACTTATTGCCAAGCTGCAGGTAAGCAGAACGGTAGTAAGAGAGGCGTTAAGATCTTTAGAATCTATTGGTATCTTAAAAATCAAACCCGGCGGCGGAGTTTTTGTAGGGGACTCTGATTTCCGTTCAATTAAATCCATTCTCAAACATCATTATGAAGCTCATGGCGTAAAGATTAGAGAGCTGGTTGAAATCAGAAAAATTCTGGAGCTGGGTGCTTTAAGGCTGATTATCGAAAAAAATTTAGATGTAGATTTCGATTACCTGGAAAGCTTGAATCAAGAGTACTACCAAGCAATTACCCATAATTGGGACACCAAAAAATATGATCAGCTGTTCCACCAGCATATTATCCAAGAAGCAGATAATGAAACGTTTTATAATTTCACCGAGGTGATTCAAGAGTATTTCTCGCTTGTAAAAATTGATTTAATGCAAAGCAAAAAAGACTTGTTAGCATCTTACAAGGAGCATAGCGAAATACTGGCAGGTCTCAAAAACAAAAATTTAGAATACAGTCATAAAATCATGTCTGTACATTTTGAACCTATCTTTGACTATATTTATGAAATGGAAGGGTTAAAAGAAGATGGAACCAATTAATGCATCGGAAAGAAAATCTTTAAAACAAACAATTATTCAAGAAATAAAACAATACATTATCGATAATAATTTAAAAGCAGGCGACAGGCTCCCCGCAGAAAGAAAATTTATGGAAATATTCGGGGTGAGCCGTTCTGTGATCAGAGAAGCATTAAGTTATCTGGAAAATACAGGTGTAACCAGAGTCCGCCAAGGGCAAGGTGCTATTTTAAATGAATCGAATATTGACAAATTACTTGATAGCTTCTTTTTTCTATGGCAGGTGAACGGCGGCGACTTAAAAGACATTCAAAGCCTGCGTGTCATATTTGAATCCAGCGCAATGGAAGAGATTATTAAAATTGAAAATAACAATAATCTTCTCAAACTGAAAGAGTCAGTTATAAATAATAGAGAAGCCGTGACAAGAGAAGCGTTTATAGAAGCGGATATGAACTTCCATAAACAGCTGTTAGAAGCCACGAATAATGTGTTGTTTATACAGATGACCAATATGATAACCAGCTACTTTTTTGAATCTGCATCACGTATCGATATAACACATCAAGAATTTCAAAAAATAAATGATGAACACGAAAAAATGGTAGATATGCTAATTAACAAGGATGTGGAAGGAGCAAAAAGTCTATTGACGGCTCACATAAATAATACGAAGAAAGTTTAGGTGGTGGAAGGTGAATTATGTATCGATAGATATTGGTGGAACGTTCATAAAATATGGCGTGATGGATACGAACCACGTCTTTCAATTCCAAAGCAAAGTGGAGACAAAAGTAAATATAGACGATGCCATCTATCACCAAGTAGAAGCCATTATTACGGAACAAAAGCACGCATACACGATTTCAGGAGTCGGCATCAGCACAGCTGGAATCGTTGATAGAAATAAAGGTGAAATCGTTTATGCCGGCCCAACGATTCCCAACTACGCAGGAACGGCTTTTAAAAAAAGACTGACGGAAAGATTGAATGTACCTGTATATGTTGAAAATGATGTGAACGCAGCCATGCTGGGCGAAGTTTGGAAAGGCGCTGCCAAAGGAGCAGACAACGTATATTGCTTAACGCTCGGTACCGGCATCGGAGGCGCTCATTACGATAATCATCGATTGATTGATGGAGCTAATTTAAAAGCCGACTCCATTGGCTACCTTTTATATGATCCCGAGACCAAATTGAATTACGAGCAAAGAGCCTCCACTTCAGCACTGAATAATGTGCTAAAAAGTGAACTTGGAAATGCATTTCATGCTGAAAAAGCGTTTGAACTGGCGCGCTCCGGTGACATGAAATGCTACGATGTGATTTACAAATGGACCGCAGAAGTAGCAAAAGGTTTAGCCCAAATCATTCTAATGAAAGACCCTGCGATAATACTAATTGGCGGAGGAATCTCCAGACAAGGGGACTATCTGCTGAATCTCATTAAAAATCAGCTAACTATTTTCCTGCCAGCTCATTTTTTAAATACCGAATTGAAAATAGCGCAACTCTATAACGATGCTGCTTTATACGGAGCAGTCTTCCCATTCTTTAAGGAGGATTGATAACATGCTAGAAAAAGTGGAAAAGTCTTTAATCGTTTCCTGTCAGGCATTACCTGATGAACCGCTGCACAGTTCTTTTATTATGTCTAAAATGGCGTTAGCAGCAAAAGAAGGCGGTGCTGCCGGCATCCGCGCTAACACAAAGGAAGATATTTTGGAAATAAAAAAAGAAGTGGGCCTGCCAATCGTAGGTATTGTTAAGAGAGATTATCCTGACAGCCCTGTCTTTATTACGGCCACCTATAAAGAAATAGATGAACTTTTAGAAAGCGGCTGTGAAATGATCGCTCTTGATGCAACTGCAAGGAAACGGCCAAATAAGATAGAGCTTAGCGAATTAGTAGATTATATACGCAGTCAGAACAGCACTGTGGAAATCATGGCGGATATCGCTACATTAGAGGACGCAAAAATAGCTGAGCGTTTAGGATTTGACTGTATTTCCACCACCCTTCACGGGTATACAGAAGAAACAGCCGGAGAAAAACTCTATCATCATGATTTTCAATTTTTAAAGGACGTATTGGAAGCAGTTCAACTCCCTGTTATTGCAGAAGGAAATGTCATCACTCCAGAGATGTTTAAGCGTTGTCTGGATTTAGGTGCTTATGCGAGTGTTGTCGGCGGAGCAATCACCAGACCGAAAGAGATTACGAAGCGATTTTTGGAAGTTTAACTATTTCTGCTTAATGAAAAACAGCTATGGAGGTGGTACCGACCCTCCACAGCTGTTTTTCATTTTCTTCTATTATTAAATTTTTTCTTAAAGAGATGTATCAGTGGATGACTTACTCACATCCAACCCCGTCTTCATCCCGATCTAGATGAGGGCCATATCCAGGATCACCTTCACGCACTGGTGCTGCACCAGCTTCTCTTGCTGCCGTACAGTTCTGATATTGCACATTGGAACTAGAGGATGATTCACTCGAACCCGAACTAGAATCAGATTCTGAGCTGGAGCTAGAGCCAGATCCGGATTCAGAGCTTGAAGAACTGCCGCTGGAGCTTGCAGTAGCCGAACTGGATTCTGCACTTGTCACCTGAGACTCCAAGTCGCTAATGTCGCCCTTTAAGGATTCATTTTCTTCAGATAGTGCATCAACTTCATCATTTAGAGAGTTAATTTGCTCATTTTCCTCTTCCAAGGATGCTACCAGCTCTTCATACTCCTCTATGTCGCCAGATGCTTCCTCTGCCTCTGCAGTTAAATCAGCTATTGCATCCTCATGCTTGCTTTCCAGTTCTGCAATCTCAGATGTATGCTGCTCTTCCAGCTCCGTAAGTGCTTGTTCATGATCTGCATGGATGCTTTCTAATTCACTGTTGAGTTCTGTGTTTTCTTCTGTTAACTCTGTCACCTTTACTGCATTTTCATCTGATTGTTCTAAGCCCATTCCAAAAGCACTCAAAACAAATCCACTTATTACAGTACTGTAGAACACTCGTTTATTTAACACTTTTTCCCGCTTGAAAATTTTCTTCTGAACAAGATGGACAATGATGTAAATAAATGCAAAAAATAATACTAAACCTCCTAGAGACTGTAACGCATAAACCACTATTCTTTTCTCCCCTTTTAATTACTGCAGCTCAAAATAACTGAAGTTGCAGCTTTGTCTATTTTTTGCATCTATATCCTATTTACCTGCTTGAATGATTGCTTATCTTATTATGTAATAATGTATAAAGTTCGTTATTTATGTTTTTGTTTATAAAGTATTCGGCGTCTGCAACAGGATATAAAGACACAATACTATAATCATAGTTAATTATACCTTAAATAACAAGGGAAAATGAAGTATTATTTGCTAGTTTTGATAAAAATTGAATAATTATCTTTATAATTGTTGAAATTTTAATTTTTACAGCTTTATATTATTTTTAATAAATAATTATAATACTAAAAAAGTGAGACAGATTTTACTCTGCTCACCTTTTATATTCCCTGTCGTATCACTGTCAACGGAAAGTTCTGTCCTGATATTCTGCGTAAAATAAATAGTATTTACTCCATTCTCTCCTCCCCGCCGCACCCAACAATCAACTCAACCGCTCTCGGCACCTGCTTCACATCCCAAACAGGCACAATCCACGGAGGTGTAATAACCTTCTCATCAAAATCCTTTCTTACAGAAACCTCCGGATTTTGCAGCCAAATTGAATGCATCCCAACTTTATTAGCTCCAATAATATCCGTGTCCCATGTATTACCTATCATAATCGCTTCATGAGGCTTGATGTTCAGTGCATCCAATACGTTGTGATATACGATGCCATCCGGTTTTTCTGGAATAGCTGGATCCAGCTCTGATTTCGTCGCAAAGACATATTCAAATCTATCTAAAATATGTAATCTTTTTAATAGATTTCGAACAACGTCGCTGTCACTGGTTGCTGTATTGCTGAGAATCGCATGCTTTAAACCCATATGACTTATGGATTCCAACACTTCCAGTACATGTTCCCTTAATTCTATTTCCGGATATTCCGTAAGCGGTTTTTCATCCATTCTTCCGTTTGGCGGGGTCGTTAATGTTTCTCCCAAATCCCATATGATGTGAGTTACCATCCATTTCATCCTCTCATTTTTATTCACGTTTCATCCTTCTATTAATTCATGTACAGTATATCGTGAAAATAGCATCTTTCCTAATCATTAGAAGAAGATGCTTTCAAATAAAGTTCTCCAAACTCCCCTTCGAAATCACCCGCCCTCCATCAAAACATGCTATGATTAGCTAAACAATCAACAGCAAAGGCTTTTATGACAAAACCAATGGAGGGACAACAATGAGCTTAGACTATACCAATTCCATTCCGCTTCATGTCCAATTAAAGCAAAAAATAGAGCAGAACGTATATAATGGCCGTTATGCAGATAAAATCCCCAGCGAAAGAGAATTAATGGATGAATATTACGTCAACAGAAGTACTGTCAGACAAAGCATCCAGCAGCTTGTCCTGGAAGGCATCTTAGTGAAAAAGCCGGGAAAAGGAACCTTCATTGCGGTAAGTACCATTAATGACTGGCTTGGAAGTCTCAGCAGCACCTCTGAAAATATGGAGAAGATGGGAATGACTCCAGGAGCAAAACTGATTACATTGCAAGAAATTGAATTATACGGAAGGTTAAAAAAGTTACCAAGCTGGAAAAGGCCCACCATTTTAAAAGAATAAGATTCGCTAATGATATTCATATGGGAATCGAAAGGCACTATTCCCCCGTTGCCTTAGGAAAGAAATTAGCACAATTCAACTTGGATCAGGAGACATTCTATGAGCTGCTGGAAAGGGAGTTAAAAGTCAAAACCTTTCAAGCAGAGCAGGAAATCAGAGCGGGAGTTTCCACAGCAAGTGGTTCAGGATTGTTGCACATTCCGGAGGGATCAAGCATCATGATTGCAGAAAGAAAAATCACTGATAAAAACGGCGGTTTTGTCGAATTTGAGAGAGCTTTTTATCGGGCAGATATGTATTCCTTCAAAATAAAATTGTCGAGAAATAGCAAATAATGACATAATCCTCTCCTTCGTGTTAACTGGTACGGACATTCTAACCATCTTGAGAAGACGATGTTATATCGTATAAAATATGGGTATACCTATGTATATTAGCAAAATTGGCATTCACCAATCTGTTGGCTGAATGCCTTCGTTGTCTTTATACGGATAGCAGGGTTTTATACGGTTTAATCTGTCAAAAACAGACAATTTTTTTCAAAATAACACCGTCTATCATTCAGAAAAAATTCATACCATTCCATATTCGAAGGAGATTAACTTATGAGAGAAGTGAAAAAGAGAGAGACACTGACCAAAACACTCAAGCCGCATTGGGTCTGGGCGATTGCGTTAGGATCAGCCATTGGCTGGGGAGCCTTTGTGCAGCCAATCAATTGGATGTCCACCGCCGGACCGCTCGGAGTAATAATCGGCTTCTTTATCGGTGCCTTGCTCATGATTCTGATTGCCGTCAGCTATGGGTTTCTGATAAAAAGCTTTCCCGTTTCCGGAGGAGAATTCGCTTATGCCTATGTCAGTCTCGGCAGGACGCATGCTTTTATTTCCGGATGGTTTTTAACCTTAGGGTATATCTGCATCGTGGCACTGAATGCATCTGCATTTGCGCTGATGATTAAATTTATCTTTCCAAGATTGATTGAAAATATCCCGCTTTATCAGATTGCCGGCTGGGATGTCTATTTGACCGAAATTTTAGTAGCAGCCATTTTACTCGCTTTATTTGGATTTTTTAATATTAGAGGAACGACCCTGTCAGGAAGTATGCAATTCGTTTTTTGTATCGTTATGATTGCAGCTATTTTTATTCTGCTGCTTCTCGTCGGCATCCAGCCAAGTGCAGGTTTTTCTAATATTACACCAATGTTCCCGCCAGAAACAACAGCAATTGCTGCGATTATTTCCATTGTTGCCATTGCTCCATGGGCTTATGTCGGCTTTGACAATGTTCCGCAAGCTGCAGAGGAATTTGATTTCCCATCCCATAAAGCATTTCGTTTAATCGTCTTTGCTATTTTAGCTGCAGCTACATTATACAGTTTAATGATTATAGCAACCTCCATGATTCGCCCATGGGAAGGCGTTGTAGAAGAAAATCATATCTGGGGAACCGGTTATATTGTTGAAGAGCTGCTCGGACCTTTAGGGTTAGCCATCCTTGCAGTCGCATTGACAATGGGAATTTTTACTGGGTTGAACGGCTTTATCATCTCATCCAGCCGTCTATTGTTCGCCATGTCCCGGGCAAAGATTATTCCGGAAGGCTTCTCCAAGCTTCATCCGAAATATAAAACGCCATACTGGGGCATCATTTTCGCAGTAATTGTTGCGATGCTGTCACCATGGTTCGGAAGAGAAGCATTGATGTGGGTGGTAGACATGTCCTCCATCGGTGTAACCATTGCTTATTTATATACATGCTATGCAGCTTCTACCTTATTTAAAATGAAAAAGGATCACACCTTTAACGAGAAAAAACATATTGAAGCGCCCCGGAAGAAAATTATCGCTATTCTTGGGATGATTTCCAGCATTATCTTCCTGGGATTGCTGCTTATTCCAGGCTCTCCTGCATTCTTAGGAGTAGAGTCCAGAATTGCTTTAGCTGCGTGGATTATTTTGGGAATTATCTTTTACCTGATCAAGCGCAAAGATCTCAAGAAGATTCCGGAGAAAGAATTGAGTTATTATATTCTCGGGAAGGAAGAGATTGAGATTGAGAAGGATGAGTAAATAGATAGGAACGGAAAAAGGATTTTCAAATGGAAGGTTTGAAAATCCTTTTTCCGTTCTTGTGTGATGAATTAAATTATTCACTTCTATTTTATAGTAAGAAGAATGGAGCAACACCAATATTATCGATTGGTATTGGTGACAGATGCATACCCCGGCATATACCTAGAGCCGAATCATGAAATACGGCATCTTCCGCAGCATAAAATACCTTGTTTTTTATATCAGCTTTTCTCCCAGTCCTATTGCTTAACCTGACTTTCCTACAAAGCTTCAGATGGAGCTGAGAGCTGGTAATTCTTCGCCATACGAGCAGCACTTTCTGCTTCAATATATCCCCATACGTCATCAAGCGTTGGATGAGAGGTTGCTTTTAAGATACTCTTAATATCATTCGGACTAAGATTCGGATTAGCTTCCAGCATAAGAGCAATAATCCCTGCACAAATTGGTGTTGCCATGGAGGTACCTGACAATTGAATATAACTTTCATCGATAACCATCTCTGGCAGTTCCGATTCAATTGCCGATCCTGAAGCCAGCAAAGAAATAATGTTGGTGCCTGGGGCGTAAACATCCGGTTTAACGAGCGTATCAATCGTAGGGCCTCTGCTAGAATACTCTGCGATAACGTCATCCGCACGCTCTAACGTGTTCTGATCATCTGTCGAACCTACTGTAATAATAAATGGGTCGATTGCTGGTGTACTGATAGTTGCTGCACTAGGTCCGCTATTTCCAGCAGCAGCAACGACAACTATTCCTTCATGCCATGCAGCTTGAGCAGCTAGCGATAAAGGATCGTCCCGGAATGATTCATACGCCGGAGCCCCAAGCGAAAGCGAGATAATCTGAATATGATGCGCTTCTTTATGGTCGATACACCATTCCAAGCCTTCAATTATGGTGGATAACCTCCCGCTTCCTTGTTCATCCAGAACCTTTATTCCAATGATAGAAGCTTCTGGTGCAGGGCCTGTATACTTTCCATTGGAGGCACTTCCATTTCCTGCAGCATCCCCTGCGCAATGTGTCCCATGTCCATTATCATCATACGGATCATTTTCCCCATTTATAAAATCTTGAAAAGCTACAATCCGATTCGCAGGGGTCGTCAAGTCTTCATGCGGATAAATACCTGTATCAATTATTGCCATCGTAACGCCTTTTCCAGTTAATCCAAGCTGTTCTCTTACTTTTGCAGCGCCTGTTTGCTCACTGGCAATATCCAAAAAGGAGGTTACAATCCGATCGTAAAAAATACGATCTACTGCTTCATGGTCTTTAATTTGTTTAATTCTATCCGGTGTTAGATGTCCTTTTATAGCATTTATACTGTGGAGTTCTCTGCCTAGTTTATTATGGGAGTCAACGTTGCATACTTTTAAGAGGTCGTCTTTTTTTCCTTGCTCACAATTCTTTCTTAAATAAACGATAATGGGGATTTCATTGTTGTTGGTTTCTTGATTAGTTACTTTCCGAGAATTTCGTAATTGTTCCACTAAGCCAGGGTCAAGTTTATGTCCGGCATCTTCGAACCATACTTTTTTCCGTTTGCTCATCTTACTCCTCCTCGTAAAATATTTATTTTGCATACATAGATTACCACTAAAGAATATAGAAAACAATCGGACAGGTTTACTATTTTTAGAAGATTTTAAATAAATATACAGTAGTTTTATTGTAAACTACCATTTAAATTTGTTAAAGCAAAACGGATTTATTGCCTAACATCGACTGTATATCATCTTCTTCTAAAATAACAGGATAACAAATACCAGCCCCCGATATTAAGGACTGGTATCCTTTTATGAAGTAGCCTTTTTTGTCTTTGCATCCCTTTTGGTAGTAGTCGTTTTCTTTTTCGGCTTCGTTGTTTTAGGCTTATCACTTTTAGCACGATCCAACGATTCCTGCAACGCATCCATTAAATTAACCACATTATCCGGCTTTTCTTTGGTGTCTTTACCAATTTCAACTTCTTCATTGTTTTTCTTGGCTTCGATTAATTCCATGAGTGCTGTTCGATAATTATCTTTATATTTTTTTGGTTCAAACTCAGTGGTCAATTGTTCTATAAGAAGCTTGGCAGTATCCAGCTCTTTTTTACCAACTGATTCTTGACTAGGAACATTGGGTACATCTCCAACTTCCCGAACCTCATCCGGGTAATGTATTGTTTCAACTACTATCGCAGTTTTATACACTCTGATTACAGCAAGCTGTTCTTTAGAGCGTATCATCATTTTTGCAATTCCAATCTTACCAGTATCTGTTAGCGCTTCTCTCAGCAATGCATATGCTTTTGAGCCGCCCTCACTAGGTGATAGGTAATAGCTCTTCTCAAAATAAACAGGATCAATTTCTTCCAATTGAACAAAATCAACAATCTCTACAGCTTTGTCTTCTTGCTCTTTCTTTAGTGCTTCTAATTCTTCGTCATCCAATATAACAAATTTATTTTTTGCGTATTCATACGCTTTTACAATATCCTCACTTTTTACATCTTTATCGCAATTTGGACAAGTCTTTTCATATTTAATAGGCATCTTACATTTCTTATGCAACTGCCGCAGTTTTATATCCTTATTTTCAGTAGCGGCATGCATTTTGACAGGGATATTGACCAAACCAAAACTGATTGTTCCTTTCCACATCGTATGCATTCCGTTCACTCCTTTTTGATTTATTTTGCTGATTTGTATGTTTTTTATACAAAGATATGAGGCATCCTATTTAAAAAGAGGTGATTATATATGGACTGGATGAAACCAATAGAAAGAACAGATATACCAGAGGGGGATGAATGGTTGTATGAGGTTAAATATGATGGGTTTCGCTGTGAACTAAGCTGGACTGATAAAAATATTATTTTAACTAGTAAGAATAACCTGGATATCTCTAATAAGTTTCCTGAAATTATTAACTGGTGCAATGATAATTACGATTACTTTAATAGCAAATTACCACTAAAAATAGATGGCGAACTTGTCATATTAAATCATCGCTACCAAGCTAATTTTGCAAAAATCCAAGCACGTGGCAGGACGAAAAGCATTGACCGTATTAAAAAACAAGCAAGTAATAGACCTGCAGCATTGATGGCATTTGACATCAAGGAAATAAGAGGCAAGAAACTTACCAACAATAATTTATCTTTACGGAAAGAAATTCTTCATCAATTATTAGAGCCGGTTTCCGATAACGAAGTTTTAAACTGTGTAGAAATATTTTCTTCTATGAAAGAAATCCAGAAAGTCATTTCAGCATCAAAGTGCGAAGGTATTGTTGCAAAACGAAAAGACAGCACTTATCAAAAAGGTAAAAACCACCATGATTGGTTTAAGATTAAAAATTGGAGAGTGGTTCAAGGCATTTTAACAGAGTATAACCCAAGTAATGGTTATTTTGCTGTGAACGTATTAGATAACGATAATTTAATACGTATCGGTACATGTAAACATGGCTTATCTAAAGAATCGTCTGAAACAGTACAAAAACTTTTTAAAGAGCAGGGGAAATTAGTCGAGGGGAGTTATCATCTACCTCCTGCAATAGCCAGCATGATCAATACACTGGATTTATATAAGGGAGAGTTGAGAGAACCTAATTTTAAGAGTATTAACCCCAACACTTCATATACTGAATGCACATTGGATAAATTACAGTTAGACATGGCTCAAATTCCAATCGAGACTTCTAACACGGATAAATACTTATGGCCAGATGTTTTTAAAAAGAAAGACCTCTTAGTTTATATCAGAGAAATATCACCTTGGATGCTTCCATTTTTAAAACAACGCGCTTTAACAATTATTCGCTGTCCCGATGGGATAAAAGAAAAATCGTTCTTTCAAAAAAGTATACCGAATTATGCACCGGACTTTTTATCATTTGATGCTGCTGATGATTTAATTGTGTGCAATCAGTTAGAAAGTTTAGTTTGGTTAGCGAACCATGGTTCCATCGAATACCATGTTCCTTTTCAACGAATTGGACAAGTAACACCCTTAGAAATTGTATTTGACCTTGACCCGCCTGATAAAGAACATTTTGTTTTAGCGGTAAAAGCAGCCAAGCTATTAAAGCAGATATTAGATGATTTAAATCTTGTATCTTTCGTGAAAACATCTGGAAACAAAGGGCTACAAATATATATTCCTATTCGAGAGGGGAGCATGACATACGACGAGACAGTTTTTTTTACCGAGACGGTAGCAAAAACATTAGAAAGAGCATTTCCAAACGATTTTACGACAGAACGATTAAAGAAAAAAAGAAAAGGACGTTTGTACATCGACTATATTCAACACGGTCAAGATAAAACATTGATTGCTCCTTATTCGCCAAGGATGACAAAAGAGGGTACAGTTTCTATGCCTTTATATTGGAATGAAGTCCATAAGGGATTAGAACCAACAGCCTTTACAATTGGAAATGCAGTAGAACGTCTACAAGAGGTCGGATGTCCATTCGCTGGATATTTCGAAACGGGTAGCAAACAAAAGTTAGATAAAGTGTTGAAAATGGTTAAAAATTAAAAGCCTATTTCTGATTCCATTCTAACGCTATTTACATTATCTATTATAAGTAATAATCACAATTGCAGAGTTACGGACATAAAATGGTCCATGGGATATTTGGCAACTCCTTTGATAGATAGTAACTTAAAAATTAGATGCCCGATTTGCATAACGGGCGTCTTTTTTGTTTTCTTATCATATTTATACATTTGAATCCTTAGTAGAAGAATGAAAAACATTACTAGGAGAAATAAAATAGCCTGACACTGTCAAAGAACTGGTGACAGGCTATTGCCTAAATTTATATTTTCCCGAAAAAATCCCTTTTGTATTATTACTGGATAGTTACATCTCATTTTTATAGTATTTTATTTCATTTCTTTTTTGAGAAAGAATAAATTTTCATATCTCTTAATACTCAGAGCATAAGGCACCACATCGTTTGTTTTCTTTTACCTTTCTTTCTAATACTTAAAACTCACTCCACGTTGCTGCTGTAAATATTTCAAAAAATTTAGGCGCAATGATTCAACTTTATCAGTCATGATCATAATAAAACGCAAGCTTCTTATCCAACAGATATGGTCGCAAATAAGCAACCATACTGCATAACGGTAAAACATCCTCGCTTAATTGGATGCCGAGCGTCTCTTTTATATACGCTTTTCTTTTCATCATCCGTTCCCAAAGTGCCGGATAATGATCTCTAAGCTCCTGTTTTAGCACATCGTCCGCAATGGCTACTGTACTTTCCGCCGAAACACCATCGTATCCATCAACACGCGGAATAATATCTGTTTGAAAAATCATGCCGCTTTTGATAACTTCCTCTGAATCCCTATAGATTGGCGACGATAGCCATTCTTCATCCGCCGTCAAATGTCCTGGACATAGTCCCCAGTGATATGCTTCCTGTGGCAAAACATGGTTCATCAGCTTATACATATCCCCGCCCGGCATTCCAATTTGGATATTCTCCAGCCAAGCTGTAATTGCAGTATAGTACGGTGCTGCCAGATCTTCTATATAATGCTTTTTACTCTCCGGTAAATCCTCGCTGTTCATAACAGCATATCCTGCTCTGCTCGATAATCCGCCTTTATATCCTACGGTTAAAGAGATGGCATCCCCTAGTGTAACCTTTTTAGAAGTTGGGTATAAATTACCGTTTTCGAATCGTTTACCCGTTGATGCAATCGTGACGACATTATTTTTTTGACCGTAGGCATGGAGTTCATTTCCTAATTCCATTTCAGAAATGCCAACCTCCAGCTTGTCTATCGCACGCAAGACACAATCTGCTGCCAGGGATGCCCCAAATTCATAATGAGCCATTTCATTCGCATTATTCACCCTGCGAACGCCACGATCCCCGCCGATGAAGATATCTGTATGGTTCGTAATAGAACCTTCCTTCCCGACCATTTCCCGAACCGTATCTACAATAAAAGAAGGAACATCAAATAAAGTCCGGTTATCCTCTACCTGGCTGGTAAAATGCTTCCATCCAGCCATTCCAATTTTCATTGCATCCTTGATTCCGGCTTCCTGAAGAACACTTGACATCTTACTGTGAGGCTCCATCGGCTGATTAGGCAAGGAAAAATGCGGACAATGAATTCCTTTTGCTGGAATTCTCGAAAATTGTACTTTATTATAGTTTTCATTTCCCAAGACCAGAAAAGCATCTCCATTAGCATGCAGGACTAATAAAGCCTCTTCAAATCTAGGAATAAATCCAACTAAATATTCAAAATTCCCGCCATGTTCCACATCCGCGTAAACCAGCAGCGCATCCAATCCATCGTGACGCATCTCATCTAATATCTTTTCTCTTCGTTGCTGCATCGTTGTATCATCCAGCAATATTGGAGTCCCTGTGCAATCTGGAGCAGGAGCATCCATTTCTATTAATTGTGCTTTTTTAGAATCATATTGTTTTTCCATTTAACTTGCCTCCAATGTATACATGTTTTTATTTGATTGGTTTTATTAATCAGGGGGACATGCATTTATTCCAATCCTGTGCATTACCTTGTTTCTTAGCAATGGGTAGTACCATTCTTGCTCTTTCTAAATATCATCAATAGGAAACATGGGGCGCATAATGCGCTTGAATGGAAGTTTTGCTGTGTCCTGCAGCGTTGCCCCCTGCGTTAATGACATGATATTTAATTTCCCCTCTTTTTTTAATTCCGGGAAAATATATCCCTGTTTAACAATGATAATATCATAGTCTCTATAATCGAGACCAGCCGCATGAAACTGTTCAATTTCAACAAACGGATGGTTGTTTCCTGAAACAACGATATCTATCGGTTTATCCTTGATTCTGACGGTTATACAATCACCAAAGTTCCCCTCTCTCACATAAGCATAACCAGCTAAATATCCTTTCGCTTTAATAACAACATCTAAATTTACATTTGCGGATAATTCGTCTATATCCATTCCCAAAGAAATGCTTGTTTCTTCCCCCGCTTCATAGCTTTTCAGCTTATCTAAGGTTTCTGCGTCATGAATACTGGCAAATAAAAACCGTTTGTTATGACCTTCATCAAGATGTAATACCTGACGTAAAATAAAGGTATTGCTCCCTACCGATCCCGATGTTACATTATCTCCTGAATCCGTAATGAACACTGGCTTTCCTTCGCACGCTAATGCCATTTTCATTGCTTCCTCCGGCTGTGCAGTTAAGCCAGTATAATGGAATTCATAACGTTTATTCCATACATATTCCGCCAACTGATCCGCAATTTGATCTGCATATTCCTGATCAGCCTCTGTTGAAGGAATAACAACAATTCCACACCCTGCAACATCACAGTCATGACGAATATACCCAACATGCCAGGAACAGCTTAATATTCTTGAATCCGCTTCTAATTCATCCATATATTGATTCATCGATTTTACTGGTTCATCTGCGGAGACGCTTTGTTCTCCGCCTAAAATCATTGATAATTTACGATATACTGGGGTAATATGTTGACGTTGCTCCAACAAATCAACGAGCTTTTCACAAATAAATTCAATTGTTTCTTTAATATCTGTATGTGGAGATTCGCGATAACTGCGAATCAGTGTGGTACTTTCTACATACGCTTTAGACAGGTTACCATGCGGATCACTTACTACCGCAATTGGCAAATAAGGGCCTGTCAGCTTGCGAATCATCTTCATAATATGATGATCCCCAGATCCGCCTTCCAAATCTTCTACTTCACTCGCTCCGTGTAAATGAAGAAAAATCCCATCAATTTCATGAATATGCTTTTTAATATCTTCCAAGATTCTCTTTTCAATATAATCAAATGCCGTTTTTTCTAAAACGCCGCCAGCTGATGCATCAGCATAAATGGAAGGAATTATCTCCACACCTTTTTTAGCAAACACATCTTTACATTTCATTTCCCGAATGCAATCCTCTCCAAATAAGAGATCAAAATCCTCTAAATTACTTTTATACGGAATATTGGCATTCGATTCAAGAATAAATCGTGCAATCAAAACTTTCATCGATTTCACCTCATCAACTTTTTTAAGAAATATATCCGTTCCTTCCAGCCTTTCAAGGCCCGGATATATTTAGTAAATCTTTTTATCTCCAATGAAAAATCTTTATTTTATTCAGCCTTCTCTGTTGATTTCGTTCTTGAAATAATAATCCTGCAGGAAATATAGGAGACAACCACCCCAACAATTCCTACGATTGCCGCTAAAAATAAATTCCCTAATCCTCCTTGATTATCAATGAAGAACATCGCAGTAAATAACCCTGGGGTTCCACCCATAATATAGCTTTTCAATCCAAATATACCAGCAACCAAACCAGCACTTGCAGCTCCAATAGCAGTGCCTATTAATATTTTAGGCCGCGTAATCAAAGCACCGTAGAAAGCGGGTTCTGTAACCCCGCAAAGTGCGGTTACACCAGAAGAAACAATCATACCCTTCTTCGCTTTATCATTTTTTATGGAAGTAGCTGCTGCTAAAGCACTTCCGCCAATGCACAGGTTGGAGATGAACCCCATAACCATAATGGCAGGGTCATATCCAATCGTTGCAACACTGTTAAAACCGATTGGCATAATCGCTTTATCTAATCCAAACATAACCATATAAGGATAAGCCACAGCGAATACCGGCATCGCCAGTCCGCCGATTGTGCTCATTAACGTTGTAATCCCTGAACCCACATAGTCACTTAAAAGGGTTCCGATAGGTCCTAACACGATTAATGTTATTGGTACAACAATAATCATCGTTAATAGCGGTTTCAAAAAATAGATGACGATTTCAGGAATAACCTTCTTAAAGAATTTGTCCACGAAATACATAAGCCCAACACCAAGCATAACTGGTAATACGCTGGTGCTATAGTCCACCGCTGGAATTCCGATTCCTAAAAAACTTAGCCCTTCTTGACCGCTAATATTCGAGCTGACAAGCAACGCTCCCAATACTGCTCCCAAAATAGGTTCCATTTTTAAACGTCTCGCCATTGTAAATCCTAGATAAACTGGTAAGAAGGTAAATGCTGCATTGAAAATAGCATCGATAATGACTGCAGTGCCAGATTCCATGTCTAAACCAAAATAGTTGATTAATAGATTTTTAACGGCAAGAATGATTCCGCCAGCAATCAGTGCTGGAACAATAGGCATAAATACAGCAGCCATAAAATTACCAAATTTATTTAAATAGTTCATAAAACTCATTTTTTGCGGTTCTTCCGCTTCTTTTGCAGAGCCTGCTTCGTTATTTTGCCCCTCTTTCCACCCCGACACCTCTAAAAAATCGTTGTATGCTTCATTAACATTAGGCCCGATGATAATCTGCACTTGGCCGGCTTTCTTAATGACACCTAGCGTATTTTCAATCCCTTTTAACGCTTCCTCGTTTATCAGTTTCTCGTTATTATAATGTAAACGAAGTCTAGTGGCGCAGTGTTCAACATAATTTAAGTTATCCACGCCGCCAACGTGCTCCAATACTTGTTTTGACATCTCAACATATTTCATTTTTTATTCCCTCCATTTCTGCCTGCTTATTAATAAAACAAAATTTCACTCAGCGGGATTTTTACGGACGATTCTCCGCGATAAATCCAACAATGTGGTACTAAAACAAAATTTAAGTCCTATTGACGTCTGAACAAATTAATATGTTAACATTTTCACAATCAAACCTTTTATAAATAAAATCGATTCTTCTGGCTGTGTAGTTATTTTAGGTTAAGATGGGAATTCGATAGCGGAGCAGCCAAACCCATAACATCGATTCCCTTGTAGACTTTTACCTGTCTATAAAATACCGCTTACATAGTTAAGCACATCTAAGTCGGCTTTATAATCACCATACGATTTATCAAGGACAACAATTTTATTTCTGTTATTTTCATTTATTTCACTATATAGACTATACCATTCCGTTTGAAAAAGAGCTTAAGCGGACATGCATCATCACACTAGAAACAAATGGACAGGTTTTACCCCTTCACTTTCATGCCCGCCAAACTCTATTTCTTTCCATCATCCATCAGCAAACAAATAACTGTTTTTAGATATCTCTGTTTTCCGCAATTAGATTTTTATACCAATAGTAGCTTGCTTTCGGTATCCGTTTCGTATCATTCTCAAAATCGATCCGGACAAGCCCATATCTTTTTTCATAGCCATTAATCCAGCTGTATAAATCCATCGTGGACCACATATAGTAACCCTGTACATTCACGCCTTCTTCACGCGCTTTTAACATGTAATGAATAAAATCTCCACATAGCTCGATTCGGTTATCATCATTTACATATCCATTCTCATCAGGTGTTTCATATTGTCCGTGTCCATTTTCCGCAATATATACTAAAATACCCCCGTACTTTTCTTTGATTTCCATCAAAGCATTATACATACATTTAGGATAAACTTCTCTTCCCCAGAGGTTTCTTTTAACATGAGGATCAAAGGAGCTTTCAAAGACATGTTTAATGCGTATCCCTTCTTTTGAATTAGATCCTTTCCCTCTGTTATTATGGAACACTTCTGTTTCACCTTCAGAATAATCGGTTACATATTGACGGTTATAGACGTTCAAGCCAATATAATCTACTTTACCTTTCGCAAAATCAGAAACGTCCTCTTGATAGACGAAGCTTGGGTCAACTCCCCAATCCTGAAGCACTTCACCTAACTCTTCTGGAAGCTTCCCAAATACACTTGTATCCAGAACCATGCGATTATAAAAAACATCCGCTCTTAACCTTACTGCATCTTTTTCTTTTGTTGCAGGATCCAATTCAACATTCCCGTTATCATGAACAATACCGATTCGGCCATCCATGCCTAATTTCCGGTAAGTATCAACGGCCTTGGCACTGCCTAACATCAGATTATAGAGAACATTCCAGAAACGATTAAAATCCAGCTTGTAGTTTGGCGGGTAGTTACCGACCACATAACTGCAATAAGCATAATACCTTGGTTCATTTACCGTAGACCAAATCTTCACCCGATCTCCGAAATTTTCAAAACAAACTTTCGCGTACGCATCAAAGGCATCGATAATTTCTCTATTTTCCCAACCGCCAATTTGAGACAATTCATATGGCAAATCATAGTGAAACAACGTCGCATTCGGAGTAATCCCTTTTTCCAGGCAATAATCGATGACATGATTATAAAAATCAATTCCTTTTTGGTTTACTTCGCCAACACCTTGTGGAATAATTCTCGCCCATGAGATAGAAAATCGATAGGTGTTTTGGTTACCCGCTGCCATCAGGTCGATATCTTCTTTATATTTGTGGTAAAAATCAGAAGCGATATCACCATCTACCTGATTAATATTTAAAGAACTGTTGTGGTTAAAGACATCCCATTCACCCAGACCTTTTCCATCTTCATCCCAGGCTCCTTCACATTGATATGCTGCTGTAGCAGAACCCCATAGAAACTTGTCATGTACTTGATTCATTTAAATACCTCCCTGCAATAATGATGAATAACCTTCATCTAAATCCAATGTTAGCACTTTCAAAAAAACGGAGTAGTTCAGAATTTGAACCATAGCAAGATTACCATGGTTAGTAATCCGGAAAACAAAAAAGCCCGCTTCATCAAGTAAGGCTTTGGCATGATATCCTTTTTATCCAGCAATTTAAACAAGCTATAAATGTGCTAAACGGATTTACAAAGTTATTTTTTATGAAGGCTTTTGAAAACAAACAGCATAGTCATGTATACAATGACAAATACTGCATCGATAATAAATCAAGAAGATAAGTAATTCCGTACTTTCCATAAATCCCTAAATAATCAGCTGAGAAACCATCCTTGCTAATATAAAAAGTTTTATCATAGCTATTCTTCAATTTCTCCGCTTTATTTCCCGTTATTAGAAACTTATGTCCTTTTAAACTCTGAACAAATTCTAATGACAGCTCCGCAAATTTACCAGATGCAGAGATGGTAATAATGACATCTTCTTCATGAAGTAATTTCAGAATTTCATTCGTGGTGAATGACCCAGAAATAACATGAATCACTTTTGAGGCAAACATCAGCTCTTGTTGAAATCTTAATGCATTGCCACTCGTATTGTTTGCGCACAGAACCACTACATTTACATCCTGATTGATTAACTCACAAAGATAATTGATATCCTCGTCTGTTATTTGTTCGTCAATGTCAGTAATCATTTCATCAACTAGATTTTTTATATGAATGCGATAGTCAGGCTCTGCTTTTATGTCCCGATGTCTTAAATCACTGGGAAAAACAAGCTTGGAAATGGAGTTCTTCAATGAACTGAAATTATCATATCCTAACCTTAAACAAAACCTTCTCACGGCAGATCTGGATGTAAAACATTCCTCCGTCATTTCCCATATGCTGACGGAAGAAATACGATATAAGTTATTCAAAATAAAATGAGCCAATGTATAATCGGTGTTTTCTGGATTTTCTGAGTTAATGATGAAGGACAAGGAATTTAATAAACCTAAATTATTTATTTTCATTTTTACTCACCGTCACTTACCATATAATAATGTTGCTGTTTTTGTTATTGAAAATAATATACTGGAGTTTAATATAGTTATTAACGTACCCAAAGGTAAGCGGGAAATAATAGACCGCATTCTATTATAACGGAACTACCTCTATACTTGGATTTAACAAGTAATAGGAGGTAGTGTTTTCATGAAGGAAAACCCGATTGTTCCCGTAACGATCCCAGCATCAACTTCCTCTACGCCTGTAAATCCAGTAGCGGAAGTTTCTTGTCATTCTCTACAGCTGACAATTTTTGAAGGTTGTCAGGAATCTTTGGCAGTTGCCTTGATAAAGGAGGTGTGCCACCATGCTGGTTGACTTCTCCCAGATGAAAAATTGTTATTTAGTCTGTGGCTATACAGATCTTCGCAAAGGCATTGATGGTCTGGCTTCCGTAATCACCAGTCAATTTCAATTAGATATTTTAGATGAATCTGTTTTCCTATTCTGCGGGAGAAGGACGGATCGATTTAAAGCTCTCTGGTTTGATGGAGAAGGTTTTTATTTACTTTATAAGCGATACGATCAGGGAAAGCTAACTTGGCCGCGTTCGCAAACCGACGTTGAAAAACTGACACCAAAACAAATCGAGTGGCTGTTTGACGGTTTTTCCATCTATCAAAAACAAAAAATTCAACCTGCCAAATTAGGTGTCCTCACTTAATCATGGGGGAGAGAAATTTTTTTAAAAATTTTTTCTTCCCTTTTTGATAAAGTGTGGTACGATAAAAGAAATTATTTGGACACAGGGGGTGAATACGTTGACAGAATTGGAAAAGAAGCTGATGAAACAAATCGAACATTTGACAATTCAAAATGAAAAACAAGCAAAACAAATTGAACAGCTGATTAACCAGCTGACCAATATGAATCGTCGACTATTTGGAACATCATCCGAAAAGAATCCTCAAGGTCAACTCTCCTTCTTCGAAGAAGACAATAATTCCCCTTTTAGCGAGGCAGAGCAACCTGCAGACAAAGCCGTTGAAATAGAGACCATCTCTTATCAGCGAAAAAAATATCAAGGGCAGCGGGCCGATATCACAAGAGACTTGCCTATCGTGGTGGAAGAACACACTCTTCCGTCCGATAGCCAGGTCTGTTCGTGCTGTGCCAGCCCATTAAAACATCTTGGGAAGCGAGAAGCTCGAACGGAGTTAGAGTTTATCCCAGCTCATTTAGTAAAACATGTACATTATGAACATGCTTATGAATGCTTAGCCTGTAAGAAAACCGGTCAAAATCACATTCTCCGACAAAAAGCACCGGAACCAGCCTTAGCTAAAAGTTTAGCTGGACCGAGCGTGTTAGCCTGTAATCTCTATCAAAAGCTGGAGATGAGTATTCCTTATCATCGTCAGGAAAAAGAATGGGCAAGATATGGATTGAAGGTTTCCCGGCGAACGTTGGCAAACTGGGCGATTCGAAGTTCCGAAGAATGGCTGGAGCCATTGTACCAACAAATGAGAGAAAAATTACTTCTAGAACCTGTGCTCTCCGCTGATGAAACGACCTATCAAATTTTACGCCGGGCAGACGAAAAGTCAGCTACAGCCGATGCGAGGATATGGTTATTTCGAACAGCGGAAGCCGCCGAACATCCCATTATTCTCTACCATTCTTCCGAGACGCGCCGGTTTGAAGTAGCAGAAACCTTTCTCAAAGGATTTCAAGGACTTCTTCATTGTGATGGATATTCCGTCTATCAAAAATTAGAAGATGTGCAGCTTCAAACGTGCTGGGCGCATGTTCGGAGAAAGTTTTTAGAGACCAATGATTCAAATGGACAAGGCGCTGTCGGCGTCCATTACTGTGACCAGCTTTTCAAGCTGGAAAGGCAATGGAAAGATTTATCTCCAGAGGAACGCCTGCAGCAACGCCAGCTGGAAAGCAAGCCGTTACTGAAGGAGTTTTGGGGATGGCTGGACGCTCTCGTTACAATGAAAGGTCCTTTACAAAAAGCTGTGGATTATACACAAAAGTTAAGGGATTCCCTTCAACGCTTTTTAACAGACGGACGCCTTTTCATTAGTAATAATCTCGCAGAACGTTCCATTCGGCCTGTCACCGTCGGACGTAAAAACTGGTATTTTTCAACCAGCGTAGCTGGAGCTCATGCGAATACCATTGGATACAGTGTTATCCAAACAGCTAAAGAAAATGGAATTGATCCGTTTGAATACTTAACCGTTTTATTTACGGAACTTCCCCAGCTTAATATTTTTCAAGACTCGGAACAATGGGAAAACTATTTTCCATGGAGTCCTTATATCCAAGCCAAGGTGAAGCCACTTTCAAAACATATAAAACGAGCATAATAGCCCTAATGGAGCTTCTTTACAAAAAGTTTACTCCTTTTAGGGCTATTTGTCATGGCGTCATATTATTTCCCGCTTACACCCAAAGAATTTAAAATATGTTCTTATTTCTATAAATTCTATTATACGGGGTGGAATCCGAAATTTGAAAATAAAAAGAGATTTCGTTACTAAATTAAGAACTATATTGACATTTTATCTGCTCCCATTACACTAAAAAACCTGGAACAACACATATCAATTCAAGATATTGTTCCAGTTTTTTTATTTATTCTATACCATTCAAAAGATTTTTTCTTGACTCGTTTCCAGAGGCCATTTCTATCGGCATCAAAATTATTATGATAGAAGATTTATTTGGGTTTATTAAAAAGCACAAATAAGCTAGATAGTTATTACTTTATTAATAAACTGACAGTTTATTTTATACTCTCTATAAAATCTCTAAGGAGTTTTTATTTATTAATTGTCGCCTTAAGTTTATAATTCGGTACACTCCAACCCTATCAATTATTACTTCCATCAACGAAATCTATTACTTTCTATCCCCATCATTTTCCACCCCCCTATTCATCTCCCATCTTTCCCTTCTTCCGCTCCATCCCAAACTTAATCCACCCATAAATCACCGCAACCGCTCCAAAATAACAAACACCAATAGATAAATAAGCTAAAATCTCCCAAAATATCATGTGTGATTCTCCTCCTTTATCCCTCAGGATCAAGATCCTCTTGCATAAATGCGCGAGTTGGCTGTTTATTCTTCGTCAATTGATGTGCAATAAAGAATGTAAACAGGTTCATGCAGATTCCAACAATTAATGTAGGGATTTGGAATGGTTCGTTAAGGCCGTAATTCCATAGGAGAGAAGAGATAATCCCCGCCAGGATAGCTGGTATCGCAGCGTATGGCGATACTTTCCTGTCTCTCGCTTTCCCCCATAATAATGCAATAATAATAACGGGAACAATGGACGGCGCCCAAAGGTCAAAAATGAATACCATTAAGTCGAAAACATTTGGAATTAAAAGGGCAACAAGAATTCCGCCAATTCCTACGATAAGTGTGGACCATTTGGCAAGGTTAAGCATTTGCTTATCTGTTGCTTTCGGATTAATAAATTCTTGATAGATATCCCTCGTGAAGATGGTGGAAGCAGTATTTAAGATAGAATCTCCAGTGGACATAACGGCTGCAATAAGCCCTCCGAAAATCAATCCGACAGCGCCGGTTGGCATATGCTCTAAAATTAATGTGGTAAATACAAGATCCGGATCGGTGCCTGGAAGAAGAACAACACCCGCTAGTCCGATAAAAACGACAGCAGTTGTCATGAAAAAGTAAAAGATGCCAAGGTAGGTCACCGAGCGCTTACTATCTAATGCATTTCTGGATGAAACATACCTCTGAATGTAAAAAGGAGCTAATGCTTCCCCCAGTAAGAAGGTTAAGAAGAAAGCAATCATGGCAGCAACGGTCCAGCCGTCGGTAAAATCTAAAATGCCGGCATCGATGGCGCTGACTTTTTCAACGATGGCTGGTACGCCGCCGATATTATTTAGTGCCAATGTCAATGTTGTTGCAACGCCGACGGTTAAGATAATAAATTGAATGGCATCCGTATAAATAACGGCCAGCATGCCGCCTCCCCAAGTGTAAATTACCGTAATAACAGAACCCAAAATAGTCATTGGAATATAATCAAATCCCGTCAAGGTTTCCAGAATTCTTCCCATTGCCAGCACCTGTACCCCAAACATTCCTACGCTATATAAGAAAGAAAAGATACCGGACACCAATTTCCCAGAGCGTCCATAGAAATATCCAAAAACATCTCCTACGGTGTAGACATTCCCCAGATTTCTAACCCGCGGCGCGACAAATTGTCCGATTAAAATTTGGCTGAAAACAACACCAAAAACGGCAAGAAAGATAACCACACCAGTCTCGTAAACGAACGCCACCCTGCCAATGGTTGCTCCGCCGCCGGCTAATGTTGCTGCAAGCGTCGCAAAAATAAGAGCCATTGGCATGGAACGGCCGGCAACGGTATAGTCTTTAAAACCGGAAATTCTTCTCATGGAATAGTAACCAATGTATAAGACGAGCGCTAAATAAAATAATACGATAATAACATCAAAGGTATTTACTGGCATATATCTTCCCCCTCATTTTATGATTTTTCAAATCGTGCTGGTGAGAAAGCTTCTATATTCAAGTCTGTTTGCCCGGTTAGGATGATTTCGGAAATCATTTTCCCGCTTACGGGTGCCATAGCCAAGCCTACCATGGCATGACCGGTACAAATATACATATTGTCCAGATGAGGTATCGCCCCAATGACCGGCATGCCATCAGGAGTCATTGGTCTCATCCCTCCCCATTCTTCTTCGGTATCTCCTTTGATTTCTTCCTTTAGATATTGAGATGCAGCCGACCGAATCCCCTGCACACGTTTCTTATCGATGTTTACATTTTTTCCAGACAGCTCCATGGTTCCTCCGATGCGGATAGCATGGTCAAAAGGAGTAATTCCTCCCTTTAAATCACCTAGATAAAGCGGATGATCGATTTCTGTTTTAGGATTCGTGATTGTAATACTGTAGCCTTTCCCTGCAGTCAGCGGCAGCTTATAATTCAGCTTTTTTCCTATATCATCAGACCACGCTCCGGCGGCCAGCAGGAACGCATCCGCTTCAAAAACTTCCTGCTTGGTCTTTACCGAAGTAATCTGATTCTCCTGCTTTTCAATATCTATCACTTCTGTATTTGAATACAGCTTAACTCCCAATGCTTTTAATTTTTCCACCATCCCTTTGGAAAAGGATTCCGGGCGAATATGGTATTGATTCTCTAAAAAAATGCCGCCCTTCACTTCATCGGAAAGTGCAGGCTCTAATGTTTTAACCTCCTGCTGATTTTTGTACTCCGGATTTTGATGTCCATACTGATGCGAGACAGCTTCCAGGCGCTCTAATTTCTTCTTAAGGTTCGCCTCATGGAGAAATACAAACAGCATTCCTTTTTTATGCAATTCGAAATCAACGCCATCCTTTTGAATCTCATTAAATAGAGATAAGGTATGCTTGCTCGTCGTTAATAAAGCCTCTTCCCCTTTTTTAAAAGCCGCTTCATTACAATGTTTCATAAATTGCGTCAACCAGCCGGACAGCTGCGGCATGGCAGAAGGCTTGATATAAAGCGGGCTGTCTTTTTTCATTAGCATTTGGATGGATTCCGTTACCAGCCCGGGCATTGGCACCGGCTCATGAATAGCCGGGCAGACCCACCCTTGATTTCCTCTGGAGCACGCCATGCCAAATTCTCCCTTTTCAATAATCGTCACGTCTGCTCCGGATTTTCTTAAAAAATAAGCACTGGTAAGGCCGATAACGCCTCCACCAATTATGATTACTTTTTTCAAGATAAGGACTCCTTTGTTAAACATTTGTGAAACAGTAAGATTAATCAGTAATTATTAAATTTTTCGTTAATTAAACAAATGCTTTATTCGATGGATTGTTCTATCTCGAATTATTGCCTGGCAACACATAAAGCTTGTTTTCTGACAGACTTATTTAGCACCCTCTTGATATTTTACAATTTTCTAATTTCTATTATACAAGATTAGACAGAATATTGCTTTATTTTGTTTTAATTTATTTAATATATGGCAGTAATATCAACTTCTAATAAATAGGTTAATCTTTAGCTTATCATTAAAAACTCTTACTTTTCCCTCAACAGCAGCACAACCTATTAGCCTTATAATCTACCTTATCCAAAATATAGCACATTCCACAGCATCCCACATAAGATACAACAATCTCATTTACATTATTCTTAACTAATCATGTTTCTATCATTCACACATCCTATGACCGTATTCCCTATCAAAACACCTTCACACTTATTCAATAATAGATAATATTCTCTATTTTTATAATTTTACAAGGATTTGTATTCATTCCTAGCGAATTTGATAGTATAACAAAATGGGAGGGGTATCTATGAAAAAGATAAGCAAAAAGCTTTTAATGTTCAGTCTTGCCGGGGCATTTGTTGTGGGAGGATCAATCCTTACTTCACCGGCTGTCCATGCAGTAGGAAACGGGCCAAATTACAATGGCAATGAAACGGTTAATACTTCCATTCTTACTACCTACGATGAAATGGTTGATTATCTTAAGAAACAGGACTCAAAACAAAGTCAAATGGAATTGGAAGTGATTGGCCAATCTATGAAAGGTCGCGACCTATATCTTGTTAAATATATCTCCAACCCTGAAAACCCAACTATTCTTTTTTTAACACAACAGCATGGTAACGAGCAATTGACAACAGAAGGGACGCTTGAGTTCATTAAACACCTGGGAACTGGTAAAACAAAAGGTGTGCTAGATAATGTGAATGTGTTGATTGTTCCGATGTTGAACCCTGATGGAGCAATGGGAGATGTAGATTTTGATTTAGATGATTATATTGCTAGCGGAGATCGTCATCTAACAAGATACAATGCAGCAGGCGAGGATTTAAATCGTGATCATGTGAATAAAGTTTTCCCGGAAACACAAGCCCTGCATAATAATGTATTAAGTGCTTACGATATTGATTATATGATAGACCTGCATCATCAGGGAGCTAATAGTGAACGTGATGGAGAGCTAGTGTCTGGTTCCATTCTTTATCCGACTACGGAAAATGCAGACCCCGAAGTTGTTCATAAATCCAAACAATTAGGTGCTGTGGTGTTTGATAAAATAGATTCAACTGGTTGGGGACATCTTGGTAAATATAATGGCGGTTCTGCCGAGACAATTTCCCGAAATGGAATTTCTGTCGAATACGGAATCTCTACCCTGTTATTTGAAATGCGCGGCATGTCAGATCATTCCAATGAATCCGCCATTTTAGGACAAAAAAGTAATGGCTATTTAATAAAACAAACAGTAAATACGTTGGATGCTGCTGTTAGGGCCATTTCAGATGGATCTATCAACAATAAAGATGTTTCTTTTTGGGATACTTTACCAACACAATCTACGAGGACAACGGAGTAAATAGTTATTTCCCCATAAATCATGATAACTCGTACTATACCTTGAACTTCTCTAGGCAGTTTTAGAAAACGGAGCATTTAAGGGATTCTAAGAAAGCGATTATTACTTTCTTAGAATCCTTACTTTGGTGTGGAATCTTTAACTTTCTATTAAAAAGAAAAGCACCTTCTCCGTTTGGATTTTGGCGCACTCTATCTGAGTGTTGAATTCCAGTCTAGCTTTTTTAAGACCCTTAGTTTTTCACTGGATGTCTATAAACATATTCGGGAAAGTCGGTAATAATACCATCCACGTTGCGTTCAAATAAGTTATTTGCTTGTTCCTGCGTTCGCACTGTATAAGGATATATCTTCATCCCGGCAATATGAACACGGTCAACAAGCTCATCGGTAACAATGCTCATATTTGGGTTGAAGAAATCAGCAAAAGTTGTAAATTGTGCCAACTGTTCATCGGTAACATTTGCCCAAGAAGTACCCGCAAGGACACCGTGAGGGATATTCTGCAGAAGTGCTTTTGATTGTTGCACAGATGCATGATTAAACGACTGGATAATAATTTTTTCGTTATTAGGCTTATGCATATTACGCTCCATTAAGGCTTCAGCGACTTTTTCTTCTACGCCTGGATACAATTCAGGCGATTTTAATTCTATTAATAACCCAATCTTCCCTCGATATGTATCGATTACTTCCTCAAAAGTAGGAATTTGTTCACCCGCAAATTCTTGTCCGAACCAACTTCCGGCGTCCAATTGTTGAATTTCTTCAAGTGTGTAACCCCCAACAGATCCTGTCCCATTTGTTGTACGATTGACGGTTGTATCGTGAATGGCTATCAGCTCTCCATCCTTGGTCATTTGTACATCAATTTCAATATAATCGGCTTTCATTTCAAAGGCTTTTTCAAAAGCAGCCATTGTATTTTCCGGAGCATGCCCTGACGCTCCCCGATGTGCAATATTAACCATTTTTTTCTGTTGTTGAACTGCCTGAGTGCCACTACCATTGGATGCGAATGCAGGAACTGTGAACATGGACGCAAAGATCATTACTGTTAACGATAAAATAGTAATCTTTCGTATCATAATCTTAACCTCTCCCTTTTTCTGTCTTACTTTTTATTATAGAGGTAATCTATTAAGTAAATGTAAACTGTAAGATAAAGAGATGTAAGATAAACTAAGAAATTCTTAATAGTTCAAAAAGTTTGCAACATTGAAGCTTCCATCTTTACTACCAAACCCTAACCTCCATCCAACGCCCTTCCAACAGCCTCAACATAATCATAAAATTCCTCTGTCCGATTATCCCGATTCCCAGACGAAAAATCCCCCTCCTCAAAAAAAGCCATTCGCTGCGCAGTGCTGATCTCTAATTGAACTCCTTTGCTCTGCCTATTTTGATTAACAATATTGTCCTTTTCTTCCCCATTGATTTCCTTCGGTGCATCACTTACGGAAAATCCAGCTTTTTTTAGCTCTATCTCGATAGATTGAGCTAATGCTTCATCCAATCCTCCCAAATACGTGTGTTTTTCCAGTTCGTCCTCGTATCCATGGAAAGATACGGTATAGTAACTGTCTGAGACAAGGGCTACTGCCTCTGGTTCATCGAAGTTCGTGGAATCAATATGCAGGTCCGTATTGTTTGATGCTTTGATTCCTTGAAAAGAATAGAAGGAATAGTCGCCTGCAAAAGCTAATTGTTCCGCTAAATCCGTTGTACCAGGCTCTATCCCTCCGCCATGGATGGCTATGCTGGCAATATCCGGATTTCTTTCTTCGGAACTGATTCGATAATCTTCATCCTGCCTCTCCTGTTGATGAAGTTCGTTAAAGTTTTTATATTTATCGTTCCCGTTACTTCCATTGACTAGCAGCATCGCTATCATTATAACGGCCAGTGCTAGTCCCACAATCATAAAGTTATTTCTTTTCATCGCTGCTACCTCTATTTCATGTATGCCATATTCTCTTTACCATTCTCTCATTCTACTATATCAGGCATCACATCTGAAACGTCATCAATATACTACCAGTCATTTATCGAACTTTTCTGCTTTCTCCACCCACTCCTCTGCGTCAAACATGCTAAAATAAGCATAACGATGAAATAATAAGTCAAACAGCAGCGAAAGGAAAAACAACCATGACCTTAGACTATACAAACTCCATCCCGCTTCATGTGCAGTTAAAACAAATCATTGAACAGAAAATATATAACGGCGATTATGCCGAAAAGATTCCCAGCGAGAGAGAATTGATGGATGAACACTATGTAAGCCGAAGTACGGTGAGACAAAGTATCGAACAGCTGGTTCGGGAAGGAATCTTGGTGAGAAAGCCGGGGAAAGGAACCTTTATCGCCGTTCGAACGATTAATGACTGGCTTGGCAGCCTTCACAGCACCTCGGAAAATATCGAGAAAATGGGGATGGCGCCGGGAGCCAGATTAGTAGCCTCCCAGGAAATCGAGTTAGTTGGAAGATTAAAAGAAGTGACCGGTTTAGATAAGGCACATCACTTTAAAAGAATAAGGTATGCAAATGATATTCCGATGGGAATTGAAAGGCATTATTACCCTGTGGCATTAGGGAAAAAGCTGTCTCAATTTAACCTGGATGAAGAAGCATTCTATGAGCTGCTGGAAAGAGAATTAAAAGTAAATACCTTTCAGGCGGAGCAGGAAATCAGAGCCGGAATCTCCACCCGGGATGATTCAGAGTTACTGAATATTCCTGAGGGGACAAGCATCATTATTGCAGAAAGAAAAATTACTGATGTCCATGGAGACTTCGTGGAATTTGAGAGGGCCTATTATCGGGCGGATATGTACTCCTTTAAAATAACCTTGTCGAGAAATAGCAAATAAAAATAGAATAGTTATTGTTTTTTAACTGGTTAGAACATTCTGACCTCCTTGAGAATACTGGTGTCTATCGCATAAAATATAAATACTATTTTTGCAGTCAAAATTAGACAGCTTTTTTAGGGAGGTCATCCATGTGAGTTTTATGATTGCATTCAGTATCGCAAGTATCCTGCTTTGTGCCGGTATGATTATTCGGGCCAAAGTAGCTTTTATTCGAAATATGTTAGTGCCTGCTAGTGTCATAGCTGGTATTTTAGGCATGATTGTCATGAATACAAATCTTATCCAGGCAACCAATGCCGAAATGTTCACTGTAATTGTTACGCAGTTATTTACGATCACGTTCATCTCCATTGGCTTAACAAGCAATAACAAGGCGAATAACGACCATACTGCCGGGAAGCAGATTGCCAGAGGCTCCCTCGGAATGGGCATGCTCTGGAATCTATTATATGCACTCACCCCTGCTGTCGGCGCAGTTGTCATTTTACTCGTCGGCGGTTATTTCGGAATGGACGCCCTATATGGGCTGCTTATCCCCTTTGCCTTTACACAAGGACCAGGGCAGGCGGCAACATTTGGTTCTATTTTTGAACAGCAGTATGGAATAGAAAATGCAGCGATGGTTGGCCTGACCTTTGCGGCAATCGGTTTTATCGCCTGCTTCTTAATTGGCGTCCCTCTTGCGAAATATGGGTTAAAACGCGGGCTAGCCAAGAAATATGGCGAATCCGAAATCAAAGATTATGTCAAACGGGGCTACTACACGAAGAATGAGAAAAGAGAATCAATCGGACAAGAGACGGTATTCAGCGGAAATATGGATACGATGACGTTTCACTTTACGATGATTGGTATCTGTTATGTGCTGGCTTTAGGAATGGCATCTCTTATTTCCATGATTCCTGGCATAGGTCCGACGCTTGGCGGAATGCTGTTTATTTACGGCATGCTTGCCGGCTATTTTGTGAAAATGGTATTGAAAAAGCTGCAGCTGGACCATTTGCTGGATAATACCTTTCAAACGAAAATTACCGGCTGGTCCACCGATTATTTAGTTGTCTGTTCCTTTATGGCCGTTCAATTCAGTATCATCGGCCAGTGGATTGTTCCAATTATAATCGAAGCCGTTGTCATAGCTGCGCTTACTATTGCAGTCGTTTTATACTTTGGAAAGCGCTTAGGCGGCGACAACGACTTTTCCCGGACGCTCGGTTTGCTTGGAACCTCGCTGGGTACGGTTCCAAGCGGAATCGCGCTTGTACGGATTATTGAGCCTTCCCTGCGTTCCACCACAGCCATCGAATTAGGGATGATGAATATTCCGATGATGTTCTCTTATATAACCGTTTCAACGATTATGATGATTATGGCCGGGACATTATCCATCACAGCTGGAATTCTATGGTTACTGGCACCAGTCCCTATTTATTTGATTCTATTAAAAGTATTTAAAGCATGGGGCAGAAAAACATACGATTTTAAAGAGGAAGCTGAACCAATCAAAAGTAAGAAAAAATCCTATGCATAATCTACAGCGAAATAAGGAGTGAAATCTGCAATGCAAAAATTATATTATGGCGGCAATATCATTACGATGACTGGAGAGAATGACAACGCCGAAGCAGTGTTAGTAAAAAATGGGGTTATCAAAAAGCAAGGCAGCCTAGCAGAAGTGAAACAAGCAGCCAGCCCTCAGGCAGAAAGCATTGATTTACAAGGAAATACCCTGATGCCTGCCTTTATCGACCCACATGGTCACGTTTCGATGGTTGGTCATTTTTCATTGATGGCTGATTTAAGTGAATGCGATAATTTTGATGAAGTAATTCAAGCACTAAAAGCATATATTCAGGAAAAAGAATTAAAAAAAGGCGATATTGTCGTCGGATGCGGGTATGATCATAATTTTCTTGCAGAAAACAGACATCCAACGAAAGAGATATTGAATCAAGTATCCACGGAGCATCCTATTTTGATTTTACATGCTTCCGGCCACTTAGGCTGCACGAATGATTTGGGATTACAGGCAGCAGGCATAAACGAGCACACTTCCGACCCGGAAGGCGGTACAATCGGCCGGGTTGCAGGTACAAATGAGCCAAATGGCTATTTAGAAGAAAATGCCGTGATGGGATTACAGAAAACCCTTTTTAAAGATGTGAAACGGGATGAGTTCAAACTGGCAGAGTATGCCCAGAATGAATATATCAAAAATGGAATTGCAACCGTTCAGGACGGCGCATCATCCAAAGAGATTATTGACTTATTCAAAGCCTTGGCCCAGCAGCAAAAGCTAAAAATCGATGTGGTCGCCTACCCCGTATTTGATGCAGAGCCGAAAAAGCTGATGGAAGAAAATAAAGATTATGCCAAAAAATATCAGAACCGCTTTAAAATCGGCGGATATAAAATGTTTTTAGACGGGTCCCCTCAAGGGAAAACAGCTTGGCTGACAGAACCTTATGAGGGCGAAGAAACCTACCTGGGATATCCATGGTTCAAGGACGAACAGGTCAAACAATATACCGATGCAGCAGTCAACGATGGCGTGCAGCTATTAACACACTGTAATGGAGATGCCGCTTCTGATCAGCTGTTACGGAACTACCAAGCATCACTGGAAGAATCCAATCATCCAGATAAAGAGAATCTAAGACCTGTGATGATACATTGCCAGACCGTAAGAAACGACCAATTGGATACCATGGCCGGCTTATCGATGATCCCCTCCATCTTCGTCGCGCACACGTATTACTGGGGAGATGTCCATCTAAAAAATCTTGGCGACAAGCGCGGACGCCGCATCAGCCCGGCAAGATCCGCATATGACCGTGGTCTGTGCGTGAACTTCCATCAGGACGCACCTATCGTCAAACCGGACATGCTGCATACGATTTGGTGTGCGGTGAATAGACAAACGAGAAATGGTGTGAGCATCGGGCCCGAGGAATGTATCAGTGTCTATGAGGCGTTGAAGGCTGTCACGATTAATGCCGCGTATCAATATTTTGAAGAGGATGATAAAGGGAGCTTGGAAGATGGGAAAGTTGCCGATTTGGTGATTTTGGATCAGAATCCGATGAAGGTGGATACGATGGATATTCGTGATATTCAAGTTTTGGAGACGATTAAGGATGGGGAGACGATTTATCGGAGTGAGGTTCGTACTGTTCGATAGTTAAGGGTTTTTAGGTTAGGAATGCAATAGAGCGAAGCAACCAAACAGGAATTAGAAAGAATCCTGCTCCCCTCTTTTCGACCTTTATATGTTTTAGGATAACTATCTATTTATATATTGGATTTCAAAAAAGAAACTCCGCTGAGATTATATCAGCGGAGTTTCTTTTTAAAATACCAGCCAGCTAGCTTCACTATTATAATCCTAAAGCTGTTATTATAGTGGATAAAGCAGCTGTACTATTCAAACCTCTCTCTATCCAGTTCAAATACTTATTTGCTTCTTTTTTATCTTCATTTATTAAAGATTCTTGAAATTTATCATAAAACAACATATTTTGTTCCTTACTTATTTCATCTTTTGAATGCAGTCTAATTTCTTTTTCTAGTGCTTCTAAATCTGACTTGTCTATGGAATATTTTTCAATAATTTCACTTTGAATGTTCACATTATCCAAGTTGGAATGATTAAAACTGTTACTAATCTGCTTATTTCCCATATGAACACTTCCTTCAAAATGATTGATGATGATATTTGGCGAGTTCTCTTTTAATACTTCTAACTGTTCTCCACTAAAATTACTAATCCAATCAGGATTAAAACGTTCCTTTTCTTGTTTTAAAGCTGAGGGGTGGAAACTTGCGTGCTCATTAGAGTTTTTTTTTCAGCATTTTTTCTTCTTATATATTCTTTGTAAGAAGGATTCAAGTCAAATCGCGGGAATATATCTTTTTCATTCAATACAAATTCAGTCCCACATCTGGGACAACTTAGCGCTTCTTCTTCAAACTTTTGATAGTCATTAATTTCTCCAATCGTTTGATGACAATCAAAATCGGGGCATCTAACTTCCCACTTAAGATATAATTCATCTACTTTTACTCACTAGCGTTGCATAAAGTTTTTAACCAAAAGTCAAGAAAAACAATATATTGGAAAATTAGGAATAATGGGAGTTTTCAATACAAATATCCATAAAAAAACCTTATAATAAGGGAATGGTAGTCCTGTCCAAATCCCAAATTATAAGGAGCTCGTATGGACAATCATACCATAAAAACAGTATTCAAGGAATACATTCATCCATTAGATTCAAAAGTGATTCAAAAAATGATCGATAACGCGGAAATTGATAAGTATGTTAAAAAGTTTGATGCACTTACATTTATCAACGCATTTATTTATGCGCAGATGAAGCAGCTGGATAATCTACAGCGGATTAGTGATACGATTACACGCAAGAAAACTGTTCAAAGACTGGTAGGCATAGAAAGCATCAGTAAATCCCAGCTTTCTCGGAAGAATAGTGAGATGCCGCCTGCCATTTTCCAGGCTATTCTGCATCATTTGATTCAACAAATACACCAGCTGCTTGGGCCTCAAAAGGCAGATAAAGCACTTGGAGAACTGCATTTGATTGATTCATCCACCATTTCTATGTGTTTGAGTCAATACGAATGGGCAGATTTTCGGGAGACCAAGTCGGGCGTGAAGATGCATACGTCCATTGTCTTTTGCGATGGCGTCTCCTATCCAAATGAAGTAATCGTTACCCCTGCAAGACCGGCAGACGAAACACAGCTGGATGCATTGATTGTACCGGATAAAAACGTGCTTCATGTATTTGACCGGGGCTATTTTAACTTTACAACGTTTGATGCCTATTGTGCAGAAGGCATTCGGTTTGTGACACGCATCAAAACCAATACGGTTGTTAAGGTTATAGAAGAATTATCTATTGACCCTTCTTCTCCAATTACCCGTCACGCCGTCGTAAACATTGGAAAGATGAAGCATCCAGTACAATTAGTAGAGACGGTAGACAGTAAAGGAAATGAGATTCGAATCATTTGTAATGACGCCAAAGTGAATGCACAAGAAATCAGTGATCTTTATCGCAACAGGTGGCAGATCGAATTATTTTTCAAGTGGGTTAAGCAGCATTTAGTAATCAAAAAGCTGTACGGAAAAAGTGAAAATGCCGTATATAATCAACTTTTTCTAGCAATGATCACTTTCTGCCTGACCCTGTTAATGAAAATCAACTTAGACTATCGAGGAACCCTGCTGGAAATGTTGAACTGGATTCGTGATTATTGGACAACATCCATGGAACAGTTTATTTCCGACATATTCAAGGGACCAGAACGTACATCCAAAGGGCGACGAAGGCTGGAGCATGAACGAATTTTTGAAGAAACTTTCAAACAATACGAAACAGGAGAAGCTGGTCATTTAGATGATGTAACAATCAACTCAATCATTTAAAAAGTATATAAAATTCAGAAAATGGATGAAGGGCTACCTTGCATACCCATTGTCTTTTTTTAAAATAAGACATTGTCTATATCTGAAAATTACAATAATAAATCAAAATTTACAAAGCATATTGCTTACTTTTGCATTTATTTTTTTATGCAACGCTAGTGACTTTTACTAAATCAATAAGATGTGGAAAAATATCTTTTACAGGAGTATTTACGTATTTAGCTACTGCAGTTGGGTAAAAACTTTTCACTGGAGACATTGCCAGCATTTCAATATATTCAAGAACTTTATCCCTGATTTCATACTGAGCAACCATACGATTCCCTCCTACTTTGCTAAATTTACTATCTATATTATAACGTTTTCTCGAACATATGCAATCATCTGTTCAGTTGCCGGAGTAGCAAAAAATATACTGCGCGATTTCATACCAATTCTAACAGTATATTCTTTTTCTATTCCACCCTCATTAAACCTAAATCTAAAACCGTATGAATGTTTATAAAATCTAGCTTCACATATTGGCTCTAATACTTGTTTGAACATCTGTTGAATTAATCTATCTCTCATTGGAATACCTAATGGGCGTTTCTTGCCATTGGATTTAGGTATTTCAACCCTTCATACCGTTTGAGGTTTATAATTCTTTAATGCTTTTCGAATTTCATCAATATATTCATCAACGTTTTCAATCTTGTATTTATCAATCGTGATGCCATTAGTTCCCGCTGTTTTTGAACCTGTATTCGCTTTGATGTTTCGAAAGGCTAATAAGATATTGTTTTTCGATATGATATGTTCATATAGCCTGAGACCTTTTGTAGCGTTGTTTTTACTTCGTTCATAAAGGTCATCAAATATATCTTGCATACCGTAGTATTCTGTATGTCGTAACGCTGTACTCACCGATGGATTGTATCTCCTTCCTTACGGAAAATCCCAACATCCTAATCGACCCTGTGAGTTTCATTTAGTTGATTTAGTTTTCAAAGACAAGACTTGGGACCATCCTCCACGCTCGTTACACACTTCCACGGTACTATGTCCCTACTTTCGCAAGAATAAAGTCACTTCAATAAATACTTATCTTATAGACCATCCCGATAGTAGTCGTTTAATAATGGATGTTTCTTACTTAAAATCTAGCTTTACATATATCCGTAGGTGCTTCTTTTAAGCAACTCTATATCCTCGTTTGTTAGATATTCCGAAGTTCCTATACACTACTTGTACTTTTCGGTGTTTGACACTGCGTTCACAGCATACGTCTTTCGAACGTATTAATTTCTAGACCCGTACATTCGCAATTTCGTCAGTCCAATTGGACATCCTCACCTTAGATATTTTGTAGCATCCCGGCCTATCATGAACCATATTCTATATAAGCAACTTAGGTTCATTTCAGCCGACTTCACCTAGCTTCATACACATTCTGACTACTACCATTATATGCATGTAGGAGGATCAGATAACCCGTTTCAGCTCAACATGACCGCTTTCATTCCGAGTTTTGATTAATCAGTAGTAATTGCTTGATAGCAATTCTCCTATATCGTGCATTGGCACTTATAAGGAAACGTTTCG
Organism: Oceanobacillus oncorhynchi; assembly: GCF_000821065.1. Classification (GTDB taxonomy): domain Bacteria; phylum Bacillota; class Bacilli; order Bacillales; family Amphibacillaceae; genus Oceanobacillus; species Oceanobacillus oncorhynchi. Next base: position 762,146 of record NZ_CDGG01000001.1, on the reverse strand, counting down.
CACAGTACATTAATTCACAAACTATATGTCAGCTCATTTATTCCTGAATTAGAGCAATACATGGTTTTCTAAAGGGGTTGTTATGGGATTTATATTTATGAAGGTCCCTGTTTTATGCACTATTAAAGTACATAAAACAGAGACCGATGTTAAAAGTGGTTTTAAAATGGAAAAGTACATACTGGTAAACATGGACACAACCATATCTATATGATATCTCTCATTATATAGGCTATTAACTAGTGCAATTATAAGGCTAAGATTATCTACAGTTAAACCCTAATAATTAATACAGAAAGATAATATTAGTTTTCTAAATATTAAATATCACTTCAAGCGCTCTTGCTACCCCATGATTATCATTATCCTTAACAATCATTTCAGCACTCTTTTTTACATCCTTTGATGCATTCCCCATGGCTACTCCCATTCCGGCAGCCTTTAACATTTCAACATCGTTTATACCATTACCAATCGCAACTACCTCTTCAGGTAATATACATAACTTTTCAATTGCTCGTTCAATGCCCGTCCATTTAGATCCTTTTGGATACACTTCAAGTCTATTATCTTCTTCAAAAACAAATTCTTCAATTACTTCTTTTTTTATTACCCTCCGATATTGAGTACCTGTATAAAGTGCTAATCGGTGCGCATCACAGTTTGTATCAGGTAGATTTACTTTTTCTGCAAATGGCATTAAATGTTCCTCGTATTTAGGATGATTAGAAAGAGATGTTTGATACGAAAAATGTATAAAGGTACCAGCACACCTAATAGTTTTACGGCAAAGATGATGGGCAACATTTGATGGTATTTTCACATCATGGATTAACTCATTATTTAAAAATACAAGACTCCCATTATAGGCAATATAGAGAGAGCATCCAAACTTTTCCCCATAAATTTCAGATGCTTCCACAGACCTTCCTGAAGCTAAGCCAACAATAATTCCTTTCAGTTTAACCTTAGTAATCGCTTCTATAATTTCATCTTCAAGCTGACCTTTGGAATTTAACATGGTACCATCTATATCTATAAAAACCGCTCTATACATATTGTCACTCCCTCGTATTATCAGCTATTCAAATCAAATCAACTGATTAAATTCCCCATAGAATCGTATATTCCTAGAAGTTTAGGACTAGAATCTAGATTTTCGACAATCGCAATTTGTGCTTTTGTAACAAAAATTTGTGTTCGAAATGCATAGATAACCGTGTCACCAACATGTATGTCATTAGTGTTCAATGTTCCATAATAATCTATGTTCGTGGGGTCATTTTCAATAATTGATATTTGGCTTAAACTATTTTTTTTTGATCCGACCAACGCATTCTTCATACCAGAGCGCGGGTAAAATCCACCACCAAATACATAAGCTTTGTTATCATACAGATGAGATACTTCCGAAACATAGACCATTGCTGGTTTTTCTGCCAAGTCTTCCGAAGCATGTAATGGAGTTGTCCCTGTCAATGCATGACCAGGTTCCGCTTGTGACGCACCACTTTCCTTTAATAATTTCATCGTTACAGTAGAAGTGGCACTGGGCATATTCATTACAAGATTTTTATGGCCTCTGTTAATCAAATATGATTTTGCACGTTGCATAGAAGTTACATTTGTTGTAATGGAGGGTATGTTATCTTGTATTAAAATACAAGGGAAACTGGTTAAACCACCGATTTTAATGCCCCCTAACTCTTCCAGTTTTTCAATTTCCGCTACTAAATTTTCAAATGTAAATCCACCCTCTTGACCGTTATATATATAATCATCTTTATTTGCCATCCGAATAAATATCTTTTGTTTTTTGCCTTGTTGGATAGCAATATCACTTATATTTCGGGCATTTTCATAGCTAAAAACAGTAATAAAATCAGGGTCAAGATTTAATATCGTTGGTATCATATTTTTAGGAATTTGTACGAGATGCCCAACATGCCCAATCTTAATCCCATTTTTATGAAGTGTAATGGCTTCCCAAGGATCTACCGCAACTGCTTTTTCAATCCCAGCTTCAACAATTGCTTGTGCCACTAATGGATTTCGACCAAATTGTTTTGTCATGAATAATAATTCAATATCCTTTTTTTTGGCTTCTAGCGACAAAACCTTAGCATTATTCTGTACAGCATCCAGGTCAAGTACATACGTATTCGGGGTAATCACTCCTAGTTGATGAAGCTCCACTGATGTTTCTATTAATTTCCGATTGCGGTTTTTTGTCACTTCTAAAAACATTTACCTTTCTCCTCTCTACTTTTGTTGCAATAATGGAAGAAAAGATGTTCCATTTTCTGTTTCACTTAACCTCAAATAATCTGCAGCTGTTGCAGCAATATCTGATAATGTTTTTCGTTCGCCTATATGTGTTGGTGATAGTTGTTTATGATAGGCTAAAAGATACGTTTTTTCCCTTGTATGTTGGTTATGTCCTATTGTAGGATCATTCCCATGATCAGCACTCATAATTAATAGGTCCTGCTCGGTCATTTTTTCAAGTAATTTGGGTAAATAGTTGTCTACCACTTCAATACGATCTGCATATCGTGTTGGATTCTGTGCATGACCTGCTAAATCCGTTTCTTGTACTGTTGCGGCTATAACACCATTTTCCACACTGTCCATTTCATTTAAAATATTCTTCATAACTTGCTCAGTATCAACGCCAGGGAATTTATTTGCCCCTTCACAATAAATAACATCCTGCATTTTTCCTACAAGAGAAACATCGTGCCCAGCTTTTATTGCCAACGTAGGTAGCTGGAATTCCGAAGAAATACCAAATCCTAAATGACGTACTTGATATCCTTGTTTATATACATTAGATTTCGGAGAATTCACCCCTACTAACCCATCTTCTCTTCTTTCCACTGATTTCTGTAAGTGTTCTGGAGTTACATTTTCTCCACCAAGTGCAATTACACGATTGACTCTAACATTATTGCGTACACATTGACCAACTTTTAACACTTCATCAAATGGAATATAATTCAGTGGTGCACTTACATTGTAAATTTGCCCGTAATCTGTTTCTATATTATCGGCAACAATCACTAGATCATTTACTAATAAATATGGTAATTCAGGGTTTGGGGAAATAACTTTGTACCCTTCTTTTTCAAGAGCATGTTTTACTTCATCCATATTTTTAACAAATGGGGCCCTATATGCTTTCTTAGGTTTTGTTCCCATAATCTCATTATGACCTTCAAAACTGTCTGCTCCTTGATGCATTAAGTTCAAAACGCCGTAACTTGCAATATTATTTATATCTTTTAATGTAGCATGATTTAAAATTTTATTGATACCTAAACTTTCTATGGTTGGTATTTTTAAAGCTGGTACTGTATCTATTATATGACGGAATGTGTTCGCTCCAACATCTTGGGGATGGTAGTCTTTTGCGTCGTCCATATAACCGACACCTAAACTATCCAAAATTAAAATTATAACTCTTTTTTTCATGATAAATTTTCACCCCTTCGTATTTATCCTGTAAGCATGGTAGGTCTATATATAACTAATAACTTTCTTTTGCTCGTTGAATAGATAATGTTAGGATTCTTTTAATTGTTTCAGCACCACTTCGTAATGGGTTAATACGAATCATTTTATCGGCCAAAGTTTGATCTGAAGCTAGGAAAGTACCCGATACTCTATAAAACATTGGTACAAATTCATATTTTGATTCAGCACCTACTGGATTAGGTGTTGCACCTAATTCGTTTGCATGATATAGTACTTTTTCAGCAATTGGCTCGTTAAACTCTACAAGCAATACTTTCGATTGGGCATTTGCAAGATAGGCATTTTTTACGCCTTCTATGACCCCTTTATTAAGCATAGTAACCAACTGATTATTTACGCTTGCTTGTATTGCCAACATTACCGGAGCATAGACTAGACCACGTAAAGCTTCTATTGCCTCGTATCCTTGAACTTGGCTACCACCAGAGTAATTTTCCTTTTCTATTTTATCGATTAAAGCTGCCTTTCCAAGTATTAACCCTACACCTTCAGGACCTAGAAGTTTGAACAATGAAAAAGTCGATAAGTCGCTTCCAACTTGAGTTCCAATACTTTCTACCTTCATTGCTGCATAGTTATCATCGGTAACTATAGTTACAGACGGATTTGCCGAACGAATAGCTTTAATAGTTTCGGCCAAATCATAATGATCATCTATTTTTTGACGGGTATGTTGAATGAGCATACCCTTTATTTTAGGGTTTGCTTTAATGATTTCGATCATTTTATCATAATTATGAAAATCAACTTTTATAGGTTCAACACCCATCATTTCTAATGTTGTTTTACTCGTTGGATAAATAGGAGCATCATGAACAAGTATTTGATCACCTGGCTTCAGAAAACTCATAAACCCAAATCTTAACGCTCCTGTACCAGCACCACGAACGAACATCGCTCTTTCTACTCCAAAATATTCAGCTAATGTTTCCTCTACTCTTTTCGTATATTTTGGCTTATTTAACCCTTTTACCACACCTAAATCACCAAGTGAGAGTATTTCATCCCCGCGGAAATGTTTAGTAATAACATCAATTAAATAAAATTGCTTTCTTTGTGCTTCTTCCATGGACAGACTATTTAATGGGTATGCTTGCATAGTATTCGCCTCAATCATTCATAAAAGTAAGTGGGTTTTTTACTAACATTTTTTCAATTGATTCATCCGTGACTCCATAAGAGTTCAACAACGGAATAAATGAATCTAATAAAAAGCTATATCCTAACCCGTCTCTATATTCTAAGTGTGATTTTCTAGTTATATCCATAGATAAAAATACACGATCAATGTAACCTGCATCTTGTATTTTCTTTAATATTTCCGCACGAATACGATCTGGCATATAGCTTTCTTTTCCAATTGTATCAAACTCCACATATACTCCGTCTCTCAACATTTGCAAAATATAATCTGCATCACTTGTTAGATCCACATGACCAATCACTACTTTATTTAAATCAACTTTACGCTCTTTAAAAAAGGCAACTTGCTCATGTCCTAATGTACCAATAGAAGTGTGGGTAGTAATCGGTTTATTCGTCTCTTTATGAGCAATTACTACAGCTTCAAAAACCTTTCTTTCCGTATCCGTCCATTTATTGTAGCTTGTACCTATTTCTCCTATAATATCAGCTCTTGCCTCCGTTCCTTTTATCCCTTTCTTTATTTCTTCAATCATTCTTTCTGCTAATTGCTCTCTCGTTTCTCTAAAAACCTGAATGGGATAAAATTCATCTTGATAAAAGCCAGTTGAAAAGATAATATTGATCCCACTTTCTTCAGCAACCTTTTGAACAAAAGGAATGTTCCTTCCCATACCAAAATTGGTTACGTCTACTATATTCCGAACACCTTTTTCGTATAGCTTTTTGTACTCCTTGACAGTTTCAGAAAACACATCCAACTGACAGTCCTCAGTTTTTTTCACTTCGGATAGATCGATCGTTGTATGTTCATGCATATACGTAATTCCATTTACTAACATTACAATCACATTCTTTCCTCAGGTTTAATTTTAATGTTGTTTATTCAATATAAAATGAGGACCTCTCCAACGTTGTACTGAAAATTGTTGAAGAGGCTTCCTACATATTTTAATTAACTACCATAAACCTACTAAATGAAGAATATTTACTAAAATACCTAATATAATAACTGCTACTGGACCAACTGCTAATTCCACAAGTGGTTTCTTCGCCAAACGATTTAGTAGGTAAAAACCCATCACCCAAAAGAAACCAATACCAGGAGCAAAGTTTTCCCCAGCCATCGCACTACCTATTAAGATTGCCATCCCTAAAACATCTGCTAATGAGGTACGGATATGCTCTCCCATTTCACGAACACCTGGTAGTTTGTCCATACTTTTCGTAACTACTGATAACAACATTACTTCCGCATACATAACACCTGCTCCAACTACAAAAGCTAATAAGGGAATATCTCTAAATACGAGACCTACAACAAATACTAGAGTGGTCCCAGCCAAACCATATACTCCGGTTACAATTGCAGTCGAAAATACTAATGGAATGAATCCTATAGCACGTGCAAAAGTTGCTATTGCTCCTTCTGTATATTTACCTTCATTAATAAGTGCTTGCGGCATAGCGTCGACAGCTAGAATCAACTGAGCAGATACTAATGCAACAAGTCCTCCCATAAGAGCAAGCAACCAACGGTTTTTTTTAATTTTGTTTACACGTTCTGCAAAAATACTCACCAAATCTGCATTAGTAGATTCATCTCCACCTTTTACTTTAGCAGCATAGTATACCATCATTAACATTCCAACCAATAAAGACATACCTTCAGGACTTAGTGAAATATCATATGAAGCAACAGTAAATGAACCAAATCTAGCAAACAATAAATATGAAATTAAAGTTATAACAGCAGTACTAACAGCTTTTTTAAATCCATGTTGGTAACCGACGGCTACTGCAGGGAAAACTGTAAAAGAGATAATTATTGGATTTCCAACAAGGCTTAATGAGTCTAAGAAATTAACCGGAAGTAGATCAAATAAATCTACTACAAATTGCAATCCTAAACATACACCTATACTATAGGCAGCACCAACCACACCAGAAATAATCATTCCTTTTTTACTATCTGGCGTCCATATACCTATGATATCGGAAGCTAGTAAAATACTATGTGCAATAATAATCGCTGCACCTATAGAAAGAGGTATACCAAATCCGACTATTAAACCAAAGCTTAAAGCAAAGCTAGTAGCTGCTAATTCCTTTCTCGTAATACGCCCCTCCAAATATTCAGGCATGATTGGGCGTAATCCATCATTAAAAACAGCTACTCCTCGATTAACAAGAATTGAACCTATTGCCCCAACAGAGGCAATAGATATAAGTTGAAAAATTGTGAATTCCAAACTCCCCACTCCCTTATATTTTTATTTATTTAGTAATGCAGGAATCAAATCATTTAAAACGTTTTTACTAGATGGAGCTGTAAAACCAAACGCTACTTTTCCACTATTTACTTCTGCTACAATTTCCTCTGTGCTTTTTATTGTACTTGGTGATGATAAGGATACACAGTTGTCACGACCTAATAATGCTAATGCCATCGCAAGTGCACCACCGGAACCGGTTTCACAAGCACCCACATAATAATCCGCCTGTTTATTTTTCATCGCCATAACAGCATCCAGGTCACTTTTCACTGTAACCTCGACTTTATTTCCACCTAATTCTTTTATTTGTTGTTCAATTGCTTTCTTATTTAATTGACCACCTATTACAATTTTAATCATGATAAAATCCTCCTATTTATTATTTTCAATTACTCCATGTAAGTGAAGATAGAAAAAGTCCCGTTCTTCTTTCGGTAGTTTCTGATTTAATTGAGCATTTACAAAAGAGATTATTTCTTCAATATCATCTTTATATGGGGTTTGGTTTATTTCCTTCATAATATTTTCAGAAGGTCCCTCCAATGTTTCACCCCTTTCGATTCTAGTTAAAGCCATACACAAATGTGTCCAAAACATATCTGAACCATCTAATGACTGTTTCTTATACTTGCCTGATAAATAATCAAAGGTTTTATTGCTAACATCATACGCAATGTTTGTTATAGTCTCTGTTTCTAATAAGATATTTAACTTTATTTTCATTTCTTGTTTTTCCAATTCCCTAACCTCCAATCTACTGTATATAGTATATTCATAATAAGAAATAATTTCCTTTAATAACGAGGTATTATTTCTCCTCTTTCCACACTTTTCTGAATTTGAAGTATTCTGTCCTTTTCGACTGAATTCCACTTTTCTTTCATTTCTTCTTCTCTATCACTGTCAATAATAATTACTGCTTCTGATGTATCTTTAGACATTTTCCGTGCCTCTGGCGATTGGAGTGAAATAGATTTAAAAGTTTGAATCATTTTTTTTTCGTCTACATTCCAAATAGTCGCATCTATTTCCTTAGCCTGTAACTTATCAAATAGTTGCATATAATTCACATCAACAAATTGAACGTTTCTACCCTTGAATTCCGCTAGTGTTAATTGCATCTGGTCAAGGGACTCCCTGTCAACTCCAACCTTCATACCCTCTTGAACTCCAGGATGCTCTGAGCCAACTAGGAAAACTTTGTGAGAAGAAACATAGCTATTCGCTCCTAGACTTTCTAGTATTTTAAGATTAGGATATTTGGATAATGTAGCATTTGCGGTCATCTTGGAAACAACTGCATAATCACATCTCTTTGTTCGCAGCGCCTCAACTCGATTTGCCCCACCTCTCATATAGATCAAGTTGACTCTTTTCCCAACAGTTTCAAAAGCTTCTACTATTCCACTAGCCAAACCTTCATACTTTCTTGAATAAGGTAGTGGCATCGAACCAATTAATGGTGCAATTCCTGCAATTTCAAGCAATATATCATCATCTTTCCACATTAAATAGGTACCTAGATGCCCTCTTGCTTCTAACTTAATCGCTTTCATCTCTTCTAGTAAACGTAGAGCATGCTGAACTGTCCCTCTACCTATGGACAATGTATCACTATAATCAGAGACACGAGGTATCTTTTCCCCTTTTTCTAATTCAATCAACACTTTTGCTATCTTTTTTGCCGCTAAACCATTTTTCGAATAAAACTTTTCCCACATTTGCAACTTCCTTCTATAATATACTATATTTTGTATACTGTTATTATAAGCGCTTTCAATTACTTTTGCAAGAGGTAAATTTATTTTTTTAAGTTTACCGCTTTTCTCTTTGTAAAATAAATTTAAAGATGATTTATGGATTAAACAAAGCAATTATGAAATTCATTCACCTAATAATAAGCGCATCCGCTCATATTGTTTTTCTGTCACAAGCAGCCGCTCTAATAGATCCTTTGGGCGGTAAATTTCTTCTAACTTTTTCAAACTGTCTTTCCATCGATGTCCATTGCATAATCTGCAGTAGACGGAAAATTGCATCATATCAAAGGCTTCATCAAGCAAATAATTCCTAAAGCGTGTATAATCTCTCCGTTGCTTTTTGGTTTTTACCGGTAAATCAAAAAATAATAGAATTCTCATAAAACCGCTCCTATTCATATTGATGTACCTTTGCCGGAAGCAATGCTGGTAATTTCAGATAAGAATAATCCTGTTGTCGACGGATAGACCTGCGCTTTTCGTAATCATAATATGGCGCCAACTCATAGATTTTTTGCTCCTTTCAATCTATTATCAATTTATCTATCAGTCTCTCCAAATCGACATAAATAGGTACCATCGAATAGCGACCTTCTTTTAAAAACATGTCTACCCGGACAAGATTTCCATTTTTTGCAATTCCACAATTTACTTGTCTCATATGTGAATTCTTTCAACTTCTACCTTTACCCGGCGGATTGGATTTCCTTTGTCTTTCTTGCTTGGTTTGTAAAGCGGTTCAGCAAACGCCTTCTTTTGATTTCCATTGTGCTGAAGAAAACGTGTTTTAATTGCTTCATATGTTGCCGGATCTGTATCCTTATTCACCATCAGAAAATCACCATTTTTATCAAATTTGATATCCTGCAATGCTACACGCTTAACCCCAATTGTTCTTCCTGAATTTTCTTCAACGCCTCCATGCATCATAATGGTTTCTTTATGTGCCAGACCAGTTACGGAATGTCTCGCCATACGTGAGACCATCATGTAATGAGGAAGCGGCTGGTTGGAATTCAATGCCTGAAGAATCTTTTCTGGTCTTGGCCACGTATTTATATGCCCAAATAAATCATCACGAAAATTATCCCAAGGCTGCGGAAAAGCTGGTGCTTTTCTATATTTATTACTTTCTTTCATTCGATGATAATTGGTTATACGATGAATCATGCCATTATCCGTACAAGCTACAACAACAGCGTCGATAGCGTGGTGAAGATGTGTTTTTTCACGATGTTTTTCCAGCCTTTTCAACACCTGCAACAACGATAGATGTATATGGAGATTTGATTCCAAGCAAGCCATCAGAAGCTGCTTATACGAAATGCTTAATACAACAGAAATATTAACATATTGAATAAAAGCAAGCCATCAGCTTTTAAAAGAAAATAGTTTATACTAAAAGGCATGTGCTATTACAAGAGTTATAGATTCTCCAGTACGAAAGATAAAAGTATTAGATTACTATAACTCTATGACAAATAGTTGATGAGCTGACTGTGTAAACATTTGATAAAACTTCCTCATGTATTCTCTATAAATAAACCGAGCAATTATATTTTTAAATGGTTTATTGCTAATCCTCTCAGCTTACTTCATGACAAGCCCGCCGTCTACATAAATCGTTTGCCCTGTCACAAACCTGCTCCAATCAGATGCAAGAAATAAAACCGGGCCCACAACATCATCAGGCCCCGCAATCCTTCCAAGCGGAGTTGCATCTGACAGTTCATCTTTTAATACTTCTTTAGTATGCTTTGTCGCTTCTGTCGGGTAAACCAATCCTGGAGCAATCGCATTCATGCGTATTCCCACTGTACCGAGATCCTTTGCCATGCTTCTTGTATAGCCGATAATTGCTGCTTTTGCAGTCGTATAATCCTGGTAAGGAACAACCGGGTGAGCAACGAGATTAGATGTAATATTGATAATACTTCCCGTTCCAAACTGCTGCATTGATGGTAAAACTCCCTGTACAAGTAAATGTGCTGCTTTCAAACTGCCGTCAAGCTGTGTTTTATAATCCTGCCATTCCATTTCCCATGCTTTTTTTCGATTTTCTGCATCAAAAACATACGGAGCAAAAACATTATTTACGAGAATATCAACTCGTCCAAAAGAGAGCATGGTTTCCTCCACAATCAGCTGAACACCTTCTTCTGTCGCAACATCTGCACCGACAGCAATAGCTTGTCCCCCAACCTTTTCACATGCCTTTACTACTTCCCTGGCAGCTACTTCACTATGACGGTAATTCACAATCACAGAAGCTCCAGAAGCCGCAAATCCTTTCGCAATTGCTGCGCCGATTCCTCTGCTTGACCCGCTCACAATTACTACCTTTTGTTTTAACATACGACATCACTGCTCCTTTATATTTTCAATATAGTCTCCCATCTCCAGTTGTTCAGAAATCAAACCCAGCTCATAATAAGCATCCGCTCCCTTTTGGATGATATCCATATCCATCACACCAAGTTCGCCATTCTCATCAAGACTGGCAGCATTCCGCAGTTCAATAATTGCTTTATTTAATTTTTGTTCTCTTCCATCAATTGCATAATCACTTGCTAATTGTGCAGCTGCATCTGGGTTCTCCATCATCCATACAGCACTTTCCTCATACGCTTCCACAAAAGCCTGTAAGGTTTCTTTATTTTCCTCAAAGGTCGAACGTGTAACAACAAAAAAATCACTTGGAATGTTTAAATAATCGCGAACTTCGAAAACATGCGCATCCGTCAGACCTTCTCTTTCAGCTGGAATCAGTGCGGTGTCTGTAGCAGCGGCTGCATCCACTTCTCCCTGCAGTAATGGAGCAAAATTCGCAATTCCCGTCTCAATCAAATTAACATCTTTTTCTGATAAACCTGCTTCATGCAGCAAAACAAGCAGGTTTTGATATGTACCACTTGCGCGGCTGTAAATACCAATGCGCTTCCCTTTCAAATCGTTTATCGTTGAAATAGATGAGGACTCATTTGTCACCACATTAAAGACATTTTGGGGATATACCGTGTAAATAATAACAAGATCTTCTCCCTGCGCTAATGCACTATAAACAGCCCCAGGATCTGTAAATGCAATATCCGCATGACCAGAGAGCATGGTTTTTAATGCATCCTGTCCACCGTTCCCAGGAATGAGGGTCAGGTCTATCCCTTCCTTTTCAAAAAATCCCTTTTCTTCCTCGACAAGTAAATTGGTCTGTTCCACAATGGGCTGACTCCAGTTAGCAAGCGTAATAGATGTCCGTTCTTCCTCCGAGCCATGACTGGAATCGTTACAAGCTGTCAGGAAGCCTGCTAAAATAATTAAGATACCTAGCTTGATAATTTTCAATGCTTTTCTTCTCCTTTTTTTAAATGTAGCAGCTTCCACTCTAATAAATTGACCAAGCCATATAACAAGAAGCCAATCAAAGCCAAAATAATGAGTACAGCAAACATTAACGTCGTATCCATCATGCTTTGCGATGCAGTAATCAGCGCTCCCAAGCCTTGATTCGCACCAATAAATTCCCCTACAATCGCTCCTACAAGTGCTAAAATCACAGCCACGCGTAACCCTTGAAGGATAGATGGAAGGCCTCCAGGAATCTTCAAATGCCATAATGTTTGTAAACGGCTGGCATGCATCAGTTTAAATAGAGCGAGCTGTTCGTTATTCACCTGCCGCATTGCACTTGCTGTCGCCTCTAATAATGGAAAGAAGCAAACTAACGCTGTAATAACTACTTTAGAGGTCATACCATAGCCAAACCACAGCATAAATAAAGGCGCGAGTGCAATTTTAGGTATTGCCTGAGAAATGACAATATACGGAGAAAATACATTTCGCAAGAAGGCACTCTCACCGATAATAATGCCAGCCCCAATACCAAGTACTGTACCAATCAGTAAACCGATAAAAATCTCCGTCAATGTTGTCATTATATGCGGATAAAAATAACCATCTATGAATCCCTCCATCAGCACTGTAAAAACATCTGCCGGCTGAGGTAAAATCAAATCTGATACCCTGCGAGCACTATATTTCCATACAACAAACAATAACAATCCCACCATAATAGATGTTATTGCAGCTTTTTTACGCATGAGCTGTCTCCTCTAAGGATTGCCGGATACCCATACAATAATCACGAAATAATGGCGTATCCCGGCGGTGAGAATTCACATTACTCCAGTCCGGTGCCTGTTGACGATAAATAAAGGCTCCTTTTTCCATCACACCGATTTGATCAGCTAAAAACGCTGCTTCCGATACATCATGTGTGACAAAAAGCATGGCAATATTTTTACTTTGATTCAAATAAAGCAACTCGTTTTGCAGCTCTTCCTTCGTCAACAGATCCAACGCAGCAAAAGGCTCATCACAAAAAAGAAGTGTCGGCCTTGTAACCAATGCCCGTGCAATCGCAACTCGGCTTTTCTGGCCGCCGGAAAGTGTAGAAGGATACCGGTCAAAAAGATGCTGAATTTGAAGCATTTCCAGAAGTGCTTTGGCATAAGCAATATCTTCTTCTGTTATTTTTCGCTTCAACTGGATTGGTAATAATATATTATCGATGACTTTTTTCCATTGCAGAAGGGTGGCATCCTGAAAAACAAATCCAATATCCGAAAGAGGTTCTTCCACTGGAACATCCTGATGCAGAACTTTTCCACCTGTCGGCTGTTTCAACCCTGCTGCCAATTGCAGTAATGTTGTTTTTCCACTACCGCTTCTGCCAAGCCAGCAGTGAATCTCGCCACGATGCAGTTTCCAATTCAATTCTTGCACAGAAAATGTGTCCTTTTCATACTGATAGGAAACATTTCTTAATTCTAATTCCACCATATTACTGCTCCTCTCTAATCTGTATAGCTATTAAATGCATCAGCCTCCGATACGGCAGAAGGGTCTATATCAACCAATTGAACAAGCTCTCTCATTAATGACCTGCCATCTTGATGCCACCCTGCATGTAGCTTTGTCATCCTGCCAATACTGGTAATCCTGGTAATTCCAAATGCACTCAGCCGTGTTGAAATTTTAAATAATTCTTCCACAGGCGCGGCAATCCCCATTGTCTGTACAACAGCCCTTTTATCTCGAACAGCCTCCTTCATATCCTGCCAATTATCAATCTCGATGACATGAACTACTCGTGATAACGGGGAAGGCTCTATGGATGCTTCTTTTCCATAAGCCACAATCCATGAACCTTTTGAAGAAGAAAACAATTGCCACGATTCCTGCCATTCTTTCTTATTCCGCCATTCCGCTCTTTCCCCGGCTTCTTCTATGGACAATTTCCTAAGAGGATGCCGCTCTTCATATACTTGTAATTTTCTTGCAAGCAACGCTGCCCACTGTTTGGGTGACGTTTTTCCACCCTTCTCCACAAAAAAAGTATGCGGGGAAAAACACCCCTGCTGGTCATAACGAATAATATCCAAAGCCGCTTGCTTGGCAAGTGCCTCATCCTTTTGACGGTCCAGCACCTGATGATGCACTAAACCAAAGCTTAATTTATTCCCAAACGAAATAAAATGGGCAGGAGGAGTGACTTGCTGCTGCAGCATGGTTATCGTTTTATTGGTTCCATAACCTATAACAGCATCCGCTCCTGTAAATAATGCAGATTCACGCTCACTATCCCCTCCTTGCCATGATACAATCGCCATCGCATTGGCCAATCTCGGCTCCACTTCTGCTAAAATTTCACAAAATAAACCAATGAAAAAAGGTTCTGCGCTGGATACCTTTCCAATAACGCTCCCTTTCACCAATAAGCTTGCAATCAGGCTCCAAAGCGGCAGTCCCGGTACATTCCCTGCCCATACATGCGCGGTTAATTGCGGGCCAATAGCTTTTGTATACCCGCCATGCTGAAGGGGCTCAAACCTGTCCAATATAGACAGCGAATGAAAATTAACAGCCAGCCAACGATGCAGCTCATGCTCACGAAAGGTTTGTAATGATTGAGTCAGACCTAAGCGGATAATTTCTGCATCATATCCTGTAATAATAGGCAACAGCATTTCTGCCTTTATACGAACCGGATGATTCCGTTCTAACAACAAGTCGATTACCTTTGAGACAGCCTGTATGATTTCGGTCGTATCCATGGTTTGAACAGCAGAAGTTTTCATAATGCTTCCAAGTTGTTGGATCTGTTCTGGAGCAGGATAAGGCATATGGATATGCAGTTCCTCTTCTCCCTTTTTAAAGGAAAGCACACGCTTCTTTATCTCCATCTGCTTTGCTTTAGGCGGAAGATAACCGCCATACTCAACCGTTGACATGGTTATGTTCCTCCAGCCATTGCTTCGCAGATAATGAACATCCTTTAGGCTCCGCGCTTGCCTGCCGTCCCAGTAATTCAAACCCTGTTTCATGCTCCACCGCCAAGTCACTAGTCTGCACTGCCGGCACTGAATTGATATTCGCCAGATCAACATGAATAAGCAAACCCGCTTCGCCTTTTGGCATTTCTTCCCCGCTTACAGGGTCAACTACTTTAAAACGAATCCAGTGCGGATTCTTCTTTATATGCTTTTGTCCTTTACCAATCGCTGTATAATACTGTGTAGATAATTCTGTCATGCCATACATGTTCACCATATTCTCACGCTTCACATGAAAAATTTGTTCTAGCTTTTCATAAAACTCCTCTTCTTCTAAGGATCTGGAAATATTCTTAAATCCGCCCGTGTCAAATATAAGACTATCCTTATGTAAAGGCAGCGTTTGCTTTATCTCCTCCAACGCATCAAATAAATGAACAAAGCTGTAGCTTGCACCGAGAACAATCACAGGCGTATCCTTATACTCTTTCGTCCATTGAATGAATGATTGCACTTTCAATCCGCCCCTCGTGAAAAAATGCCTTGAATCCTTCGTCCCCTGATACTCCCGCAACATGGTCAAGTAATGGGCAAGCGATGAATTTGGCATCTCCTCTTCATCCGGGAATAGAATAGCTATTGGACGCTTCTCCCTGCTAACAAACTGTTGAAAGCTGTTTCGTGCAGAAAAATCGTAAATATCTAAGTTCTCATGATAATGCTTTCCTTGTTTCCCGCTAGTCGTCCCGCTGGTCATAAAAATACGCTCACAATCCTCCCCGGGAACCGTGCTTAAGAAAGTATTTTTAAAAGCGTCCGTAGATACAGCAGGAATATCCTTCCACGTACGGACTTGCCTGCTACCTATACCAATTCGTCTACAAAATTGCTGATATGCTTCATTCTCTCTATACAAATATCCAAATAGCTGCACAGCAAGCTCATTAAACGTATATTTACTTTCTTCCGGTCTTTCGATAAACATCTGGATATCTTCTTTCAACACATTCTCCTCCATTAAACTAATTTTGATAACAAACAAAAAAACACCCTAGGCATTTTGAGCCAAGGGTGCATACAATACTTCTTAAATAGAATGTAAATCTCGTATGTTCCCTACGCTGGCATCAACCAGATCAGGTTCAAAGGGTCTATATCTTACGGATACTATCTCAACCAGCAACACTGGTCCCCCTACAATTTTATTAAATTTTTATAGCTATTATAATTAAAGCCTTTCAATAAGCATTTAAAAATTCATTCAACGAATTCAGAAGCACGGAAATTGTATACAGATTATTATTACTAAGCAGGCCATCACTTCCCTACGCTAGGATTAACTAGATCAGATTCCAAGGGTAGAGCTCCCTCTCTTAGCAATAAAAATTGCTCCCCAAGTAAAAATTAAGATATTTATTTTCTATTAAAACATATCTGGTTTTGGCATTCAAGTTGTTTTTCCTTTCAAATTTTCATCACATGTCCTAATCTCCACTTCCATGCTGATTATTAATATCCATTTATTTCAGATTTTTCTACGTTCATTATTTTTTTATTACGAAGCGTATTACCTTACTCATAGTTAATACGTAAGCGGGAAATAATAGACCGCATTCTATTATAACGGAACTACCTCTATACTTGGATTTAACAAGTAATAGGAGGTAGTGTTTTCATGAAGGAAAACCCGATTGTTCCCGTAACGATCCCAGCATCAACTTCCTCTACGCCTGTAAATCCAGTAGCGGAAGTTTCTTGTCATTCTCTACAGCTAACAATTTTTGAAGGTTGTCAGGAATCTTTGGCAGTTGCCTTGATAAAGGAGGTGTGCCACCATGCTGGTTGACTTCTCCCAGATGAAAAATTGTTATTTAGTCTGTGGCTATACAGATCTTCGCAAAGGCATTGATGGTCTGGCTTCCGTAATCACCAGTCAATTTCAATTAGATATTTTAGATGAATCTGTTTTCCTATTCTGCGGGAGAAGGACGGATCGATTTAAAGCTCTCTGGTTTGATGGAGAAGGTTTTTATTTACTTTATAAGCGATACGATCAGGGAAAGTTAACTTGGCCGCGTTCGCAAACCGACGTTGAAAAACTGACACCAAAACAAATCGAGTGGCTGTTTGACGGTTTTTCCATCTATCAAAAACAAAAAATTCAACCTGCCAAATTAGGTGTCCTCACTTAATCATGGGGGAGAGAAATTTTTTTAAAAATTTTTTCTTCCCTTTTTGATAAAGTGTGGTACGATAAAAGAAATTATTTGGACACAGGGGGTGAATACGTTGACAGAATTGGAAAAGAAGCTGATGAAACAAATCGAACATTTGACAATTCAAAATGAAAAACAAGCAAAACAAATTGAACAGCTGATTAACCAGCTGACCAATATGAATCGTCGACTATTTGGAACATCATCCGAAAAGAATCCTCAAGGTCAACTCTCCTTCTTCGAAGAAGACAATAATTCCCCTTTTAGCGAGGCAGAGCAACCTGCAGACAAAGCCGTTGAAATAGAGACCATCTCTTATCAGCGAAAAAAATATCAAGGGCAGCGGGCCGATATCACAAGAGACTTGCCTATCGTGGTGGAAGAACACACTCTTCCGTCCGATAGCCAGGTCTGTTCGTGCTGTGCCAGCCCATTAAAACATCTTGGGAAGCGAGAAGCTCGAACGGAGTTAGAGTTTATCCCAGCTCATTTAGTAAAACATGTACATTATGAACATGCTTATGAATGCTTAGCCTGTAAGAAAACCGGTCAAAATCACATTCTCCGACAAAAAGCACCGGAACCAGCCTTAGCTAAAAGTTTAGCTGGACCGAGCGTGTTAGCCTGTAATCTCTATCAAAAGCTGGAGATGAGTATTCCTTATCATCGTCAGGAAAAAGAATGGGCAAGATATGGATTGAAGGTTTCCCGGCGAACGTTGGCAAACTGGGCGATTCGAAGTTCCGAAGAATGGCTGGAGCCATTGTACCAACAAATGAGAGAAAAATTACTTCTAGAACCTGTGCTCTCCGCTGATGAAACGACCTATCAAATTTTACGCCGGGCAGACGAAAAGTCAGCTACAGCCGATGCGAGGATATGGTTATTTCGAACAGCGGAAGCCGCCGAACATCCCATTATTCTCTACCATTCTTCCGAGACGCGCCGGTTTGAAGTAGCAGAAACCTTTCTCAAAGGATTTCAAGGACTTCTTCATTGTGATGGATATTCCGTCTATCAAAAATTAGAAGATGTGCAGCTTCAAACGTGCTGGGCGCATGTTCGGAGAAAGTTTTTAGAGACCAATGATTCAAATGGACAAGGCGCTGTCGGCGTCCATTACTGTGACCAGCTTTTCAAGCTGGAAAGGCAATGGAAAGATTTATCTCCAGAGGAACGCCTGCAGCAACGCCAGCTGGAAAGCAAGCCGTTACTGAAGGAGTTTTGGGGATGGCTGGACGCTCTCGTTACAATGAAAGGTCCTTTACAAAAAGCTGTGGATTATACACAAAAGTTAAGGGATTCCCTTCAACGCTTTTTAACAGACGGACGCCTTTTCATTAGTAATAATCTCGCAGAACGTTCCATTCGGCCTGTCACCGTCGGACGTAAAAACTGGTATTTTTCAACCAGCGTAGCTGGAGCTCATGCGAATACCATTGGATACAGTGTTATCCAAACAGCTAAAGAAAATGGAATTGATCCGTTTGAATACTTAACCGTTTTATTTACGGAACTTCCCCAGCTTAATATTTTTCAAGACTCGGAACAATGGGAAAACTATTTTCCATGGAGTCCTTATATCCAAGCCAAGGTGAAGCCACTTTCAAAACATATAAAACAAGCATAATAGCCCTAATGGAGCTTCTTTACAAAAAGTTTACTCCTTTTAGGGCTATTTGTCATGGCGTCATATTATTTCCCGCTTACGTTAATACTCTGATTCTAGCACTGTCCTGGCTGCTTTTGAAAAAAGCAAACTATCATTTAAGCAAATGAGTGATAGAAAATGAATCGGCTCAAAAACAGATTGGATCCTTATAAAAATAACTAGCTAAGAAATCCAGCAATTTTGTTTTGTGATTTGTGAAAAGAACTCTTTATACAAGTTCACCTAAATTCATTTAAATTATACTTATTTCACTCCCAAAATTGCCGAAATCATTATCTTATACTTGATGCGCACCAATTTTTAAAACATTAAAATCTGTTAATAATGCAAGCAAATCTATTACTGATATAAATGCCTTTTTGTCATGATAAGGATACAGCATTCGAGAAATAGTCATAATATCATCACGTGAACCAATAACCAAGAAATGTCCATTTTCCTTCACATCAATTTCCAGGCCGCAGAATACTTTGATTCCCTCAATCATATAATACTCCTCTTTATAAGAGAAATTTTGCTGAAGCATGTCATAGAACTCAATTATATTACCGGCATTAAAATGTTCCGTAATGGCTAAAGCAGAAAGTCCATTTCTTTTAGCTTCCTGCATTTTGTTCATGCCCCTTCCTCATCAGAAGGGCTTGGAAATTTGCTTATACATCGCTTAAAACGATTTGGGATTAGCATGGAGAGAACTGCGAAAAGTGGTCATGAAATCTATGAATCCATGATACATTTTGAAAAAGAGGACTGTTTAGTTATTTTTCAATATGTAAAATTGCTTCCCGAATCCAAAGCATTACTTGATTATGCTAGATAATTAGGAATGACAACTGTTCTGTTTACTGATCAACTTACCGCCGATGTAAAACAGCTCGCAAATTATATATTGTACGCTTATCGAGGAGATACGTGGAATTTTCATTCTATGGTAGCTCCTATATCAGTTGTTGAAACAGTAGTAATGTTAGTTGGATTGAACCTGGAAGATCGTTCTCTAAAAAATTTAGAAAAACTCAGTAAACTTAGAGAGGAGTATAGTACTATTGTGTCAAGTTAAACAAGCTTGGTAACTTCGGGCAGTTAGTTATCAAATTTGAACGGGGTAAGGCATGGAATGGCTGAATCTATGTCAGTAAATATGGACAATAGAAATGGTGAATTTTTTAAATTCCTACCACGCTCCGCTTGCTTCTCTCTGAGTTAAAAAAAGGGGAAAGTCTGCCTCTTTCTTTAACTCAGAGGCTAATGACGTTCTTCTATGAAGCTATCTTGCGCAAATATAATTTTTCATACGCTATTGGTGACATATATCCAATTGTTGAATGGATTCGTTTGGAATTATAAAACGTCATGATGTAAGAGAGATACTACACTTTGCTTCCTCTCTGATTTGATAATCTTCATGAAATATTAATTAACTTTTGATTACACTATGAAACGATTCGATACATGCATTGTCATAACAGTTACCCTTCCGACTCATGCTTGTGGTGATATGATGTTTTCTTAAAAGCGCTTGATACTCCATGGCTGCATATTGACTGCCTCTATCAGAATGATGAACCAACCCTTCCTGTGGCGTTTGCTGGCCGGGCTCTCAACCTCGTTAAAGAAGACTTAGCGATTGGCAAGCCAAGAGGGGCAGACAAAGTCGCACTTATGCCCTTGGACGAAAAAAAGAAGAGCCTTTTTCTGCGGGGTCTTCATATATTAAAGTTATAGATTTCTGTCAATTATAGATGTATTTACTTTGCCTAGCCCTAAGTCACATAACTCTTTTGTGTCATTTCCACTGCAGTTAAAATCAGACCAATAAAAAACGTAATGATATAATACGCAAATGGATTCTTTTAAAATTCATGTGCTATACATTACTTTACTATCTCTCATTGATCGAACTTTTTACCCCCTGCCGAGATCTCTTTTGGAGTTACAGGAGTTTCTAAATTATTATAATCAATTTCAAATCCAAAATCTTTCAACATTTGAATATCATTTTTAGCTGCTTGTCCAATTGTTGTTAAATAATCTCCTATAAAAATAGAATTGGCCGGATATAAGCTGAGAGGCTGGAGACTTCTCAGATTAACTTCTCTTCCTCCAGAAACTCTAATTTCTACTGTAGGGTTAATAAAACGAAATAGGCTTAGTACTTTCAAGCAATATAGTGGGGTTAATTCATCTGTCCCTTCTAAAAGTGTTCCTTCCATTGCATGCAGAAAATTAACAGGAATGGATTCCGCTTTTAATTCTTTTAATGCAAAAGCCATAGCATTCACATCCTGTTTCGTTTCTCTCATACCGACAATAACCCCTGAGCAAGGAGATATCTGAGCATCCTTCACTTGATTTACTGTTCGTATACGATCCTCATAGGTATGACTAGTAGTGATATTCGGATGGTGCGCTTCAGAAGTATTGATATTATGATTATATCGATCTACCCCTGCTTCTTTTAACTGCTCCGCTTGACCGGGCTTTAAAATACCAAGACAAGCACAAATTTTCAAAGGATACTTTTCTTTTATCTCCTTTACAGCGTCGATAACATTATTTAATTCTCTAGTTGTTGGCCCTCTTCCGCTTGCAACAATACAGTAGGTTCCTGCATTAACTTTATTAGCGCGTGCTGCCCCTTTTACAATCAAATCTTTATCCATCATTCTATATTTTTGAATTGGATTTGTTGAATCTCTGGATTGAGCGCAATACCCGCAATTTTCTGAACAAGATCCTGATTTCGTGTTAATAATCATATTCAGTTTAACCCTATTGCCGTAATAATATTTTCTTATCAAATAAGCACTATGCAGTAATGGCAAAACAGCGTCATCCGGGCACTCTAAAATAGCTAATCCTTCTTCCTCTGTTAATTCATATCCTTCTAATACCTTCTTTGCTAAAGCGTTAAAATCTAACATAATCCAAATCACACCTTTTCCATTTTTTGAACCAAAAGAAACTACCTTTTGCTCCTCATACTAAAATTGAACACCAAAACATAAAACCAGCATAGCAACTGATACCTTCATTGTCAACCAATAAAAATATAAGTTGACAATGAACAATTTTTTATTATTCTCTTGATATGATTATGGAAAAGAGAGGGAAGAATTTTGAACATAAAAGATATGATGTTTATATCATTATTTACTGCAATTATTGGGATACTAGCGTTTTTTCGGTCAATTCCAGTTCCATTTCCATCTGTTCCCGTTACTGCACAAACACTGGGAGTTATGCTGGCCAGCGGGGTTTTAGGAGCGCATCGCTGCGGAATGACTTTACTGCTTTCATCATGCTAGTTGCAGCAGGAGTTCCTTTATGGCAGGAGGACGTGGCGGATTAGGCGCCCTTTTGGGTCCTGGAAGGGGGTACATTTTTTCATGGCCAATTGCCGCCTTTATAAAGATACACACGTGTTTTTGTACATTTTAAAAACCACTAAAAATAATCCCTACTGTTCATTCACGAACTGTAAGGGATTATTTTCCTAAAATGCTTCTATCTAATGAATTAATGACGCTCTCAAATCACGAATTCCATGTTCCAAATAGCCCTTTAAACAAGTTAACATATATACCCAGCCTTCTTTTTGTCCCAGCATTTTGTATACTGCTTCGGGGTCTTATTCATTAATGCCTGATTCGTTCACTTCAATAATGGTACTCGTATTTTCAAACTCTTTTAGGGTAAGGCTAACAACTGTTTGGTTTCTTCGCCCCATGAAAATTTGATTTTCCTGTTTTCCTCGATGGTTAATACATTTATTTTACCTTCTGCTCCATATTCATCATACCTCAACGTAATGGACTTGCCTTCTTCCCATCTCTCGGAGCTCGAGGAGAACCAGAAGTTTCCGATTTTCAAAGGATTTACGATAGCTTCGAACACCGGCTTAACAACATCAAGTCCTCTTCATATGATTTAATATTTCTATTTGTCATTATACCCTACGGTGCTCTTCCTTATTTCTTATTTCACTAAATTTATTTTAGCAACCTAGTTCATATCCTAAAGAGGATTTTCATTTTTTGTAATATAGCCAAATTATTAATCAGCTACCTTATTTTAACCACAATAAGTCCCTTTGGACAAGAAAGAATCCAAAGGGATAGAATTTCACAACTTTATTTCAAGGTATTTCTTAAACAGCTTATTGTAACTGAAACGTTATAGGTAGAAAATTGGCTGTATTAAGGGGAGTCCAATCCGAACATAATACAGCCAATTACCAGCCTAATTAAAATGATAACTTTTAGAGGGTCACAACTGTTTATCTTTAATAATACCTGTTACAGCAATGACAGAATTTTTTCTTACATCGTTTGCTACGATAGTAATTTCCTTGATATCTATCATGGTCTTGGTTACCATAGTAATCATTTCTCCAACACCAATCATGATGACGCTCTTTCTTCTTGTGACAGCGGCACTTACAATGATTATCGTGTTTCTTTTTACATGGATCATAATTATAACACATAGCTTTATCACTCCTTTCGTATTCAATATACGGGAGATTGGACAAAGCTAATAGTTAGATAACACATTTTTCTTCCAAGACAAGTAATTACCATTATTATTTTTAGTCGTAAAAAGCGAGAAATTTATCTTTAAATGATGTGCCTGTCTTATATACTATATCTTCGTTGATTGATTAAGTATTTCAAATATATTAGAAAAAAATATATTGGTCATAATTGTTTTATGGAATGCCTCGCCATAGTTGGTGTTTATATATTTCTAAATCTTGGTTACTAGTTATTTTTAATAATTCTTTAACTCCCCGCACACCTAATTCATGTGCGGTAGCTCAACCGAAGTCAATCGAGGATGTTAATGAGCAGAAATAATTTCTTGATCATCAAACCCAACAATAGAAATATCTTTTATTTTCGTAGATATTATAATTTTATTCTCCTGTTTCCGAAAAACGTTTCATTCTTTCTCCTATTTGGTCACGGACGTTTTGGAATACAGCCCATTTTTCCTCTTCATTCCCTTGAGCTTTGGCCGGATCATCAAATCCCCAATGGTCACGTTTCACTTGTGGCGGTGTCATTGGACATTTATCCGCAGCATCTCCGCATAAGGTTACCACAAAATCCGCATTATTTAAGATTTCCGGATCAATCATATCGGATGTTTGGTTAGAAATATCAATATTGACCTCTTGCATTGCTTTTACTGCATTTGGATTTAAGCCATGTGCCTCAATGCCTGCACTTTTCACTTCCCAATCATCTCCAAGGTGTTTTTTCGCCCAGCCTTCAGCCATCTGGCTTCTGCAAGAGTTTCCTGTACATAAGAAATAAATTGTTTTTTTAGACATAATCATTCTCCTTGTTAAAATAGAATTAATGTTAGATATAGACCTACTAATGTAATCAATAAGATGGGAAGGGTTAAAATAATCCCTGTTTTAAAATAAGTCCCCCATGAAATCTTAACGCCTTTTTGAGATAATACATGCAACCATACCAATGTTGCTAAAGACCCGATAGGCGTAATTTTGGGACCTAAATCTGAACCAACTACATTCGCATAAATAAGAGCTTCCCGTAACACACCAGATGTATTGGTTTCCGCAATGGCTAAAGCGTCAATCATTACGGTAGGCATATTATTCATGATGGATGACAGAATGGCTGCAATAAATCCCATGGCAACCGTTGCTACAAATAATCCCTGATTAGCCACTGTTTGAATCATACTTGCAAGTGCAGAAGTAAGCCCAGCATTACCGAGTCCGTAGACCACCACGTACATTCCAATAGAGAAGAATACAATATTCCATGGTGCACCTTTCATCACTTCTTTTGTATTAACTGCAGCACTGCGTCTTGCCATCATGATAAAGGAAATCGCAATGACCCCAGCAATAACGGAAACAGGTACATGGATAAATTCACTCGTAAAGTACCCAATTACTAATAAACCAAGTACAAACCAGGATAGATGAAACATTTTTAAGTCCTTAATCGCTTCACTTGGTGTTCTCAATTTCGATACATCATAATTTTTAGGGATGTTTTTTCTGAAATAAATTAATAATACCGAAATCGTTGCGATTAAAGAAAATAGGTTTGGAATAATCATTCTTGAAGCATATTCGACAAATCCAATACCAAAAAAATCGGCTGAAACGATATTAACTAAGTTACTGACAATAAACGGCAGGGATGTTGTATCAGCGATAAACCCACTTGCCATAATAAATGGAAAAATCATTTTTTCTTTAAAATTCAAATGACGTACCATCGCAAGTACAATCGGTGTTAGAATAAGTGCTGCACCATCATTCGCAAATAAAGCTGCGACAATCGCACCCAAAATGCTGATATAGACAAACATCCTGATTCCATGTCCTTTTGCAATTCGCGCCATATGTAATGCTGCCCATTCAAACAATCCAATCTCATCTAATACTAATGAAATAAGAATGATTGCCACAAATGATAATGTTGCATTCCATGTGATGCCAATAACTTCAAGTACATCACTAAATCCCACTACTCCTGCGAGTAAAGCAATAACTGCTCCTCCCATGGCAGACCAGCCAATATTTAAATTCTTCGGTTGCCAAATGACCAGGACGAGGGTTAATACAAATATTAAAATGGCGAGTATAAGTGTTGCTGACAAAATAAGACCTCCAAACCTAACAACAAGAAATGCGTATTCCTTTTTCTTCTAATTCTTTCAATTTATCATCTTGATCCGGTAATTGATCCAAAATTGGTTTGATGAATGAATAATACGCACTCTTACTATTGACCGAATAAAATATCCATTGTCCTTTTCTTTCTTCCTTCACTAACTCCAAATCTTTCAGTTTGCGTAAATGTTGGCTAATGGATGGTTGGCTCGATTGAAATATTTCAACGAACTCACAAACACAACAAGTCTGTTCATCCATTAGTTTCAACATAGTCAGCCTTGTTTTATCACCAAGTAATTTTAAAATCCCGGCAGCCTTCTCCATGCTGATTGTTGTTTGTAACATCTAGATTCCCCTTTCACTATCCTAATGTCATATTATTATATAACTATTCACTTATATATACAATAAAAACACTTTTTCCACAGTTGCTGAATATCCGTACAGCAATCCCCTATGACCTGCTCTCTTCAGTTTATTTTAGGAATATCTATCCTCTAATCTTTTAACCACGCCTTCAGAATAATGTAAAGATATGTAGTAGCTTATTGCTGCTGAAGTATAAATGAATAGACTCCCCCAATCAAAAATTTGAGTGTATAAGTAACTCCTACATTCAAGTACCGCTCCTATTACTAGTTCTGCAATTGCATAATTTAAGACGCTCCACCCTTTCACTTGCCTACATAACACAATATTCAAGAATCAATTATTCTTTGACCGCTCTCTACGAATATAACTCCAGAGTCTTCTGACAATTAATCATTAAAAAAATCATGTATAATAGTCTCATACATATTTGCATGCAACTTTATAATCTAAGAAGTATTCTACAGCAAGGTCATGATGGGACAGTTGCGGGCAGTGAATTCGTCCGGCTTGTAGCTTTAGCAGAGGAAGCGGCATAATATCAATTTATTGAAGAATAAAAACAATCATAGAAAAAGTAGGGGTAATATGACATATGTAGCTGTTTTTGATATCGGAACAACCGCAGTAAAAGGAATTTTGGTGGATAAAGACGTACAGCTTATGGAAGAACATTCGGTGGAATTAACAACCTTTGTCTCCGAAGAAGGAATGATCGAACAACAACCATCGGATTGGTGGGAAGCGGTCATACAGATTACATCGCTTTGGTGGAAAAACGGCATTTCTCCTGAATCTGTTCGGGCAATAACCTTTTCAGGCCAAATGGAAGATGTCATTTCCATTAGTGAAGCGGATGCATATCGCGCTATTTTATACTCTGATATGAGAGCTGGAAAAGAAGCGAAATGGATAACGAAGCAGTGTCCGGAAATTCGCAGTTATACAGGGAATAATGTCAGTTCCTCCACACCACTGGCAAAAATCAAATGGTTGGAAAAGCATTCCCCTGATCAGTATGAGAATACAAAGAAATTTGTATTTAGTTCAAAGGACTACGTTATTTATAAACTGACTCAAGAAACAGTTACCGATCCAATCACTGCAGCAACTACAGGAATGATGGATCTTAAAAATCGCATCTGGAACGAGACAATCTATCAAACTTGCAGGATCGATGAAGAAAAATTACCTGCATTACTAGAAGCAGATAGTGTCATAGGAACAATCACCGAAGAAGCTAGTAAAGTCACCGGATTTTTGACATCGACTGTTGTCATCAATGGAACGGGTGATGCGGGAGCAACCACCCTCGGAGCCGGGGCAGTCCATGAAAATGATTGTTATTTTTATATGGGGACAACCGGCTGGTTAGCCATTGTAGAAAAAAATAAAGGACAGTTAGACACCTTATCCGAAAGTCATTTTAATCTGGCTTTTGTAGAAAAATCACATCGTATATCGGTTGCACCATTACTTAATGTGGGAAATGTCCACCAATGGGCAGCTCAATTGTATATCGACCAGCATGTTGCACATAAATATGAAACATTTGAAACGTTAATCGAACAAACGGAGCCAGGCAGCGGCGGTGTATTATTTTTGCCTTATTTGAACGGGGAACGGAACCCCATGATTGACCCACAAGCAAAAGGTGCCTATTGGGGAATTACCCCACGTACAGAGCGAAAAGATTTAGCACGTGCAGCCCTGGAAGGGGTCACTTTCTCCTTAAAGCAAACATTAGAAATGTATGATTTAAAGGATCAACGCACGATTACATTAATTGGCGGCGTCTCAAAGAGCAATCATTGGTGTCAAATGATGACAGATATTATGAACCATCCCATTCGAGTTCCGTTAAATAGTGAATATCTGCCATCTATCGGGGTGGCGTCTACGGCTTTTATCGAGCTGGGATGGTGTGAATCTTATCGGCAGTTTGTTAATAGTTTTGTGAGAAACATCCCTAGTAAAAACTATACGCCGAATCAAGAAAGAGTAGAGGTTTATGCAGCACAATATGAGACTTTTAAGAAATTACATCCTGCTTTGCAGTTAGTGTATATGTAGGTGTACTTTGGGGTTGTTTTAGGTAGATTTTTTCCATTAGAAATTAGTACTCGGCTAAATTTTACATTACATGCTGTCATCTTGGATTGTAATCGTTTTGAATTTAAATGAATTATTTGGTAAATTCCCTTTTTGATAGTGAAGTAGTTTTATTCACAATATATAGGTGGTATTTTTTGAAAAAGTTATTAAGTCAGCAACCATCATTTCAAATGGTGTTTTGACAACAGCCCTATAAGAGCATTCCTTAGAGGCGTGTACCGCAAGGCTGTTGAAAATCAGTGACTCATCATATTAGAAATACAGCCTAATCAGGAATGAATTTATGTTATTTTCAAGTTAATGAATATTTTTTCTCTTCGTAAAAATGCAGTATAGTTTGACTAAGCTCAGTAAACCTTTAAAATACTGGATTTAAATATTTCGAATTAAAGAGGTATTGGACAATATAGAGGTGTCATATGTTTAATTGAGGTGAAAACAATGACATCGAAGGTTAAGCTTATTAGTTTGCATAATATTGATACTTATTATTACAAGAAAATCGAAAATACCATAACTGCAGAACGAATTATTGAAGCCGAAAAAAGTAAGAAAAGCCGTATCGTTTCTCTTGTCGCAGAAGAAATAAGAAAAGGTGAATTTATTCTGATTGAAAAGTTTCAATATTATGCAGCCCTTAAAAAGATAAACGGGGATTCAAGGATACCTTGTCTAGTTTATCCTGGCAGAAGTGAAAAAGAGCGTTTAATTCATATTTTAAAGGTCACTATTCCGTTAAAGAAATACCCAAAACGATGAAGGCAATTTTATATGAAAAAGCAATTTTAAATAAAAATCATGTTTACAGATTAACTATTAACAAATTAAAGATGGTTAAAATAATCTGCGAAAAACATAACATACCGGATTCTTTACTATACAATGAATTGGAGTTAGAACAATTTATTAATGACTTGCTTTCTAATAATTTTTACCTAGATGAACATATGGAATCTCTGACCCCTAATTCTCTTCAAACAAAGCACAGACAATGGTCTACCCTTATTACTAAGTATGGACAATCAGTTCAGTAAACGATAACTGTAAAGTCACTCTTCAGGTTGAAGTCTTACACCACTTTTTAATTTAATTTCTAATAAACCAAATCAGTCCTATTTTACCTTTTATAACCCCATCCAACAAACAAAAAAACACCCAGATCAAATCCAATCCAGGTGCCTAAATAACATATTTACTATCAATCAACTAAAACAAACTCTAATCTCTAAGCCGTTCCCTCACACTTCATACCTTTAAACTCCCTGCTTCACCCCTTCAATCAAATATTTCTTCATCTCATCGCCTGACATATCAGCTAAACCTAAATCAGATAATTCCAGCCCATCTTTTTGTAAATCCTTATCAACCAATAATTCAGCCGTTTCTATGAGCAACTTGGCTGTTTTCATTTCTACCCCTAATTGTTCACCCAGCTTCACCAGCGGATACAGCCCATATGGGATATCCTCGTAGATATAACGGTAGTTTAGCGTTGTGGGTGCTTTTCCTGTCTGATAAGCAGGATTTTTTTGAAGAGCTTCGTACAAGCTTTTTTCCTCTACTTGATAGAAACGGGCAAGCAAATCTTGACAGGAAGCTAAATCTATTTGCAGTTTTTCAGCAATCTGTCTTTTCTCCTCTTCCAATTTTTCCATGATCTGAACAATGGAAGGGGTTGCTCCATCCGGGTAAAAGTAAAAGTCTCCCTCTGCTTCAATTCTGCCTGCATTAAATAATGTAATTGGCACATGAAAAACAGGATTTGTGTTATTCAAAGTTGTGGTTAAAACGCTATCCGTCAATTTGAGCTGCGGATAAACATCCATCAATTGACTTTTTACTTTTTCTCCATCCACCGCTGGGAGCGTTGCAAATTCTAATCCTTCTTTTATTTTTCGAATACGGACATATCCCGGCTCAATGGAACGACAGGTGTAGATAAGTGACTCTGTTTCAGCAACATATACATTTTTTTCGCAACCGGCCTCTTTGAAGACATTTCTAAACTCAAGTGCTCCCCAATACCCCGGTAAAATCATAATCGTCTGTTCATCTTGTAGAAATGGAACAACAGCCTTTGCAACATGTTTATGAGCTGGTCCGGTTGTTGTCACCATAATGACGTCTGTATCTTTCATAGCCTTCTCTATATCTGTGGTTGCTTCTACACTTGCAAAAAAACCTTCCACTACACCTTCCGCTTTGATTCCACCACGCTCATTAATCGCTGCAATCAAATCCGTTTGCACATCATATAAAATGACATCCTGTTCTATAGAAGTTAAATGAGCCGCCATGCTTTGTCCACCATTTCCAGCTCCAATAATCGTAAATTTCATATCGCATTCTCCTCTTCTTGTTTTATATGTGTTCTTTTCTTTTTAACAATAATTTGATAAAAAACAGCCAATACTACAATTGCAATCCCAATAATATCTGTTAAAATACCAGGAATAATCATCATTAAAGCACTGCTAATCAATAAAATTCTTACAACAATGGATGCTTTTGCTGCTAAAAACCATCCTTCTACTGCACTCGCTAACATAAAAGCACCTGCTAAAGCAGTAATTGTAGCAAGAATAATCTCCATAACCGAACCATTCAAAAGAATAGCCGGACCATAAACAAAAACAAACGGAATGATAAATGCTACAATGCCAACTTTCATTGCCGTCATAGCAACTTGCATTGGCTTAGCTTGGGAAATTCCAGCTGCTGCATATGCTGCCAATGCCACAGGTGGCGTGAAAGCAGACAAACATGCAAAGTAAAATACAAACATATGCGCACCGATCGGATCGACTCCCATTTGAATTAATGCTGGTGCAACAACTGCAGCAGTAATTAGATAAGCTGCTGTTGTCGGCAGTCCCATCCCTAAAATAATCGTTGCGCACATGGTTAGAACAAGTGCAATTGACAGGTGCCCTCCTGAAAAAGAAATAATTAGTGATGCAAATTTTAAGCCTGCTCCGGTTAAATTAAGTACACCGATAATAATACCTGCAGTTGCACAGGCAGCAATCATACCCAAAGCAGAATCTGCTCCATTAGATAGACTTTTAATAATCCTTTTAGGCCCTAATCTCGTTTTCTTTCTCCATATAGTAACCACGATAATCGATGCGATTGCCCAAATCGCTGCTTTGATAGGACTTGCTTTTAATACAGTCATTACAAATATTAAGACTAGCAATGGAATAAACAGGTAGCCTTCTTTGATGATGATTTGCTTTAAATTCGGAAGCATATGGCTTGGCATCCCTTTTAAACCTAACTTCGCAGCTTGTAAGTCGATAATAATAATGACAGTAACAAAATATAATAGCGCAGGAATAACAGAGGCTGCCACAATATCTAAATAAGCAACTCCTACTAACTGTGCCATAATAAAAGCTGCTGAACCCAATATCGGAGGCATAATCTGACCACCCGTGGAAGCTACCGACTCAATCGCCCCTGCATATCTCGGCGAGTAACCAATTTTCTTCATTAAAGGAATTGTAAATACACCCGTAGAAACAACATTAGCTACAGAATTTCCAGATACAGACCCAAATAGTGCGCTGGATAATACTGCTGCTTTAGCTGGGCCTCCCCGTTTTCCTCCTGTTGCTCCAATTGCAAAATTAATAAAGAATTTACTCCCTCCAGATTCAGCCAAGAAAGCTCCAAACAGGATAAATAGGAATACAAAACTCGCAGACGCACCAATTGGAACACTAAATATACCTTCCAAACTAATCAGATAACTTAGAACTCTATCCCATCCATATCCTCTATGTTCTAAAATCCCGGGAAAATACGCACCGAAATAAGAATATAAGATAAAAAGTATTGCCAAAATTGGTAAGATAAGTCCCGTTGTTCTTCGAGTTATTTCCAAAACAACTCCAATTAACAAGATACTGACGATTAAATCTAAATTAGTTGGTGCCACACCAATCCGATATATCAGCTGATCCATTTCCAATATAAGATAGGTGCCTGCAAAGATAACAGATAAAATCAGTAACATATCAACGATGGTTACGCTTTCACTTTTGGTTGACTTTTTAAAAGGATAGACCAAAAAAACCAATATCGCTCCCAATCCTACATGGACAGTGTATAATACCCATGGTGTAATAGGGTAAAATCCCAATACAAAAAGATGAAATAATGACATAAAGGATGCAATCGTAATAAACACTTTCAATTGATATCCTTTTAGACTTCTTTTTGTACTTTTCACTTCTACTTCGGTATTCTCAGGTTTTGAATTATTAGACATATATACCTCCTGGTACCACAGAATTGAATATCATTTTATCCCCTATTCCATTTCTGGCGGGATAAGATCATCTGGTATATCAATCCCCTGTTCTTCATAGTACTTTATAGCACCTGGATGAAGCGGAACCGTACTATACGTAATATTCTCCGCAATGGTATCTTTTGCTGTCGGATCCACTGCTAATAATTCTTCATGTTTTTCAAAAGTTGTTTTCACCAAGTCATATACTAAGTCTTCTGATAAATCTTCCGATGCAACAGCTAAATTCCAAAAAGCAACTACAGAGATATCTTCTTCTAAATGCTGATAGGTATCTTCAGGTATAACGATAGAATCCCAATATGGATTTTCAGATAAAACTGTTTCCATTTCTTGATTAGATAAGCCTATATGCTGAACATCATGTGTTGTTTCTAAATCCAACATAAAAGGTCCTGGTAATCCCGTGATGGCAAACCCCGCATCATTTGTTCCATCTCTTAACCCGTCAACGGCTGTATTGGTTGGTATATTACTTACTTTGCCTGGTTCAATACCAAGTGCATTCATCAATATTTCTCCCGCCTCTGCACTTGTACTTCCTGGCGGTCCAGTACTAACATGATTTCCACTAAAATCTGCTATTGTCTTAATTCCATTTCCTTGCAGAGAATACATATGCATTACACTCGGATACATGATAAACATCCCGCGAATCTTATCATGTTCTACATCTGTCCATCCTTCGCCGTTATATCCTTCTGCACCCAACCATGTTGTCACAAATCCTAAGTCCATTTCTCCACTCTGAATTAATTGAACATTCGAAGCTGGACCACCCGACACTTCTACAGACACATCTACTTCCGGAAGTGTATTTCCGATAATATCTGCCCAGCCGCCTCCCCAAACATAATAGGTTCCTCCTTGGCTTGACGTACCCAATAACAGGTTAGAGCTGTCGTTTGGCCCTTCTGCTTCACCAGCTTCATCATTTGAGCATCCATAAGCAAAAACAAGAATTACACAAATAATAATCATAACCTTAATAATATTCAATATTTTAAGCATACACATTGACCTCCTATAAGTTAATGAAAATGTTATTTTATGAAATTCGATAAATCTTCTTTTCGCTCTTCTATAACTTTATATTGCTCTTCTAACCATTTACGATCTTTATGAAGCTTGTTCCTCATTGCTTCTAATTGCAATTCTACAGTGTTTGGTGCAGGACCACCTTCTGCATTTTTTGCCTTTGCATTCTCCGCTGGGTCTAGTGCTTTATTAATAGAAACTTCTGTAATAACGAGTTCTTTTCCTAATAGTTGATAAGAAATTTTTCCGATTGCTTCTGATGTAACTTTAGTGACTGGTGTATTCGCTTCTATCATTTCACTAACAAGCTGGCCAACAATCTGATGCGCTTCACGAAAAGAAATCCCCCCTTCCCTTACCAGTACATTGGCTAATTCTGTGACAGTGGAAAAATTATTCTTCGCCCGTTTTATCATTTGCTCTTCTTTAAAACTTACTGTATCAAGCGTTTCATTCATTAAAACAGCAGCTGCCTTTATTTCAGAAACAGCTTCCCAAAATCCTTTGTGACTCTCCCCTGCCAAGTCCCGTGAATGTCCATATGGCGTGTTCTTCATAATGCTCGTCATAGAAACTAATCCGCCCAGCACATGTCCAGACTTTGCTTTAATATGTTCCAATGTAATTGGATTCTTTTTCTGCGGCATAATACTGCTGCTCGCAGCTACAGAATCATCCACTTCAACAAGTCCAAATTCATCGGTCGACCAAATATACAGATCCTGACTGAGACGACTCATATTGTTTGCAAAGATATTCATTGCAGATACAATTTCCAGCAAATAATCACGAGAAGCAATCCCATCCAACGAATTCCCCATTGGATTGATAAAGCCTAACAATCTTGCTGTCTGCTTCCTATTAATCGGAAATGTCGTTGATGCCGTAGCTCCCGCTCCCAAAGGAGAATAATTCGTACGATGAAAAGCAGCTATGAATCGGCTAAAATCCCTATCTAACGCATAAAGTATTGCCGAAAGATAATGTCCTAATGTTATCGGTTCAGCTGGCTGCATATGCGTATAAGCCGTCATCACAGCATTTTTGTACTTTTCAGCAAGCGTAAGTAGCGTATAACGAAGCTCAATCAACAAATGACAGATTTCGAGCACAGACTTCCGGCTATTTAATCTAAGTACGGTCGCATATAAATCATTTCTGCTCCTTCCTGTGTGTAACTGACCGCCAATTTCTTTACCTACCTTATTAATCAAGACTGCTTCTATATTAAAATATAAATCTTCCAGATTCGGATCAATTTCCAGTTGCTCCGGACCAGCTTCACCGATTTCTTCTAATGAATCCATAATTTCTTTACCAACTTCAAGTTTTATAATACCTTCTGAAATTAGCATAACTAGATGTGCTTTATTTACTTCCATCATCGATTCAAACGAACGGTATTGTTCTATTTCTATGGATGGTGCAAATAGATGCGTAATGATATTATTTGATAAATTTGATTTTAGGCGTTCTCTCATTACAAAAATTCCTCCTTATCAGAAAGTGTCTGCAATTTATTTATGAGGAAAAGAAGGTGTGACAATTAATACTATTTTTACTTCAGAAACATTTGTTGTTACTTTATAAATTGTAGTAAACTCACCTTTTAATCCAGTTCTTTCTAATGTTTCAAGGTGTATTCCTCCTTTCTCCTTAATTCTGCTAATATAACTTTATGTCCTCGTAAGGTTAATCTGTGGCTGCTGCTAAACACCATCGCCCGAACCTATAATACAAATTTTTAAGTCGTTTAAGTTTGTATTTTTAATTTTAAACACCTCCTTTTTAACAACTAATTTTTATGGGAATATCACAATATAGTATGCGCTTACAATAAATTGTGAAATTATATAAAGATACTACAATTTTCCCTAAAATTACTTAATTCATAACTTTATACATCAATATTAGGTTCTACTTCTTTCTCTTTTTTTAACTATATCATTGGATGTAAGTAAAATTAAAAGTAATTCTAATATAAATAAGCATTTTCAATTTCCTAAAGTATCCAATTGAAACAATCCTCTCCTCTTATGTTAGTATGTGCGTACATACGAAAGTTGAATTATTCTAGGTTTATATGTACCTAAGAAATATATAAACCTAGAAATGAGGATACATGTCAGTATGTACGTACATATATAGAAAAATAAAAAATATCTTTATTCCTATACATCATATTGAAAAAATAATTTACTTCTATCTTCTCTAAAGATACTTATAGTTAATAATATTGGCAAGTTGTTTGAAGTTTCGCATATCTTTGTTGTTTTTAAGGCAGGCTGACCTGAATCAACTCCTAACAGATTAGCATCATACTCATCAAGTAATATTGGTTCTATATAAACTTTATGACGAATTATATTAATCTTGTAATCATCTATAACAGTATCATATATAGGTTTTTCCATATCTTTATTTAAAATATCTGGAAAAAGATAATAGGGAAGATAAGTTCTTTCAATAATAGCCGGATCTTCCTTAAAATACCTTAAACGAATTGTTTCATTTATTTTTTTACTGTTATATAACTTAAAGATATGCAAATATTCTAATGGCCCTTCTATAACCTTGGCGCTAATTGGAATATGCTTTTTTCCAAGTTCATCGGGATAAGAAAAAGTCATAAAGTTACCTTCATGTTGGAGTTTTTTCACAAAAGTACCATGCCCTTTTTTTCTTGTCAATAACCCTTCGTTCACTAACTCCAAAATAGCCTGTCGAACTGTTGATCTACTGACGTTAAATTGTTCTACTAACTCCAGTTCATTTGGTATTTTTTCATCATTTTTCCATTCCTCAGATTTTATCTTTTCTTTTATAACTTCTTTAACTTGATAATATAATGGGATGCTACTATTTTTATTAAGAAAATCTCTCATTTTATCAACTGTCCTATTTTCATATATTGTCTATCATGCCCTTACGATTGATACTTATATTAATATTGTTTGAAAGCTTTGTCAACATTTTTATTATTAGAATTTTTTGTGATGTTCTTTTCTTGTTGTTCTACCGTCAAAAAAGAAAGGCAACATTGTAAACGATTAATAGCTAAGAATATAGAAAAACACCCACCCCCTAGATAAACTATACTTTAAGAAAGGTTAACCAACGCATTAGGTATTTTTTGATTTTGCTTCTCCTATGGAAAATAATTTTTCTTAGCCTCGTTCTTTGACCTTAAGCTTCCATAATAATAACTTATACTTTAGAATTACCAATTATAGAGAAAAATGAATGATTCTATTAGATTAACTAATTATTCATTAAATCTACAATGGCTGAAATTAAACCTACATATGTAATACTTTTAGATAATTTGGGATATCATATGTTTCTGTTCATCATTTTATTTTTAAAAAAGCTACCCTCCCCAGCCAAAAACAACCAGAATGAATAGCTCCCACCAAACCCATATCAACTTATCTATCTCTATTCCTATACCCCGAATTCTCCAAAAAGTCCTTTACGATATCATCGGACAACGCGCTCAACGCCACACCCGAAGCCTTAGCCATAACCATCATCCGACAAGTAAACTCCAACGTTTCCAACCGCATTATCGCTTCTTCCACACTATCATCGAAAACAATAATCCCATGATTCTTCAAAAATAGAACATTCGCCTTCTTCGCTGCCTCTCCAACTTCTTCTCCTAAAGCTGTACTGCCCGGATGAAAATATGCGACTTCTTCTATTTTCTCAAGATAATACATCGATTCAATAAATAGTTTCGATTCTATGACCTCTTCCGAACAAGCCACAAGCGTTGACCAGAACGGGGATGCATGAATAACTACGTTGGCATCAGGCCGATTCCTATATATTGCGCGATGCATTGGTATTTCCTTAGAAGGCTTCCTCGTCCCCTCCCATGCTTGCGTTTCGATATTAACAAAAACACAATCACCTTCTGTCAGATTGCCCATATTTGTCCCTGAACCGGTTATAATCATTTGATTTTCGTTTTTACGGACACTCATATTTCCGGAATTTCCCCATGTGAGATGCTTCTGCAGTAATTCATTTCCGGTATGAATGATTTTTGATTCTATATCCATTGATCCTCCCTCCAATCGTCTCCTCTATACAGTTACGTTGCTTCCCAGATGCACTTTAGAAAAGTAATCGACTTGACCCAGCTGGCCTCCCTTTAAGGCTATCTCCACTCCATCAAATCGTTGCGTATTTGAATACGATTTACAAAGAGGCGCCCCTGGAGCGACACTGCGTATCATTTCTAATGCATAAATACCCATTTCCTGTGTCGCATAGCTTGATGTATCTCCTCCAGCAATGACGATGCGGTTTAAGGATGTATTTTCTACTGTCTTTTTTATTAATTTTCCGAACTGCTCGCCTAGAAGCTGTCCGCTGCTGGTAGGTTCTGCTCCGATAGATTGCAGGTATTCTCTTGTTTCCTCAATTGATGAATCATCCGATCCAAGTGCTGAGTAAACGATGACGTTCTCCCCTGCATTAATCAATTCCGTAACTGTCTTCATAAGGTCATTAAAATAGGATGAGCCTGTTTTCGGATCTATCAATTTAACAGGAGAAACTTTTAAACCAGTGAATCCATTGTCTAAAGCATGTTTGATTTGTTCAGAAGTAATCGGGGAACAGCTTCCGGAAACAACCAATATCTGCTCTTTTTCTGTCTTATTTATCTTATCCACGTTAGCTTCCTGTTTCTTCAGGTCCTGCATAGAACTCCAATAATTCGTCAACGCATATTCCACTCCAGAGGAGCCTATGACAAATAGTGGCTTCTCTTTAGATTCTTCGTAAATAAACTTTCCTATTTTCGTTAAATGATTGCTTGTCAGCATATCAAATAGAAGTCCCTTTGGTTTTTGCTTTGTAACGATTCGCTCCACCGTTGCTTCAAGCTCGGTAAAATGATCATCCATGGATAAAACATCTACCAAATCAACCGGATAACTCGTTTGTTTACTCAAATGTTTGATTAAATTAGCTTCCTGCATCGGCGTAATCGGATGCCTCGACATCACAGGGTGCTCATCCAGACGAAACGTTTTACTATCCACTCTGGCAAAATGATTGCCGAACACGGTATAACGCTGTAATGGTGTTGCTCCTGCAATGATAGGGACAAAGGCTTGCGTATGATTTATATCTAAAATCATTTCCAGCACTCTTCCGATATTCCCCACCGTCGGGGAAGAATCAAAGGTAGAGCATATTTTATAGTGATTAATCGATGCACCGAGTTCTTGGATTTGTTTTAATATCGGCTTCAAATCTGTTTCCATTTGCTCTGGACTCATCGTTCGGCTGATCCCGGCAACTCCGATACAGGCTACATCTGTAAACTTTTCATCAAGCAGTTCTTTGGTAGGCGGTTCTAAAAATAAAATGGTTCGTAAACCGCTAAGTGTCAATGCCTCCATTGCATCAGTTGAACCTGTAAAATCATCCCCATAGAAGCTTAAGAGTCTTTCTTCTAACTGCATTTGTCAATCCCTCCATCAGGAATATACTATCTCCTATATAGAAGATGCTTCATTATTTACTATTTCATAATGACTATTTTTCTTATTCGCTCTTTTTATCATATGATCTATGGCATGTACTGCCATAATGAAACCGGATATCGGAATGATGAAATAGACGTACCCCATTGGAATCCCTGATTGGAGACTGACTACATTCATATTAAGTATCGCTAACTCGGCCCCATAATAGATAAACAAAGCAAATAGAATCAGCGCAAAAATATCCTGCAAGGCTTCCACATATTTTGCTGCTTTTCCTCTTAATTTACTGACGATAAAATCCATCCCCATGTGTTCTTTTCGTTTAAAAGCAATTGCTGCACCGATAAAGGTCAGCCATACAAACGTATATCTTGAGATTTCTTCCAAGGACGCAAAGGAAGTGTTAAAGAAATTCCTGCCAAAAATCATGATGACCAGGCTGCCTGTCATCACTGCTGTAATTACAACTAACAGAAGTATGCATAGCCTGTCCAAGCTTTTACTTACCTTTGAAATCAACATGTAAATTTCACCTCTCTTCTATCCATTTAATAAGCTCGGTATAAATGTAATAATCTGCGGAAATACGAGCATGAGAATAACGCATGTTAATAACACGATGACAAATGGGACAAGATCCCGCATCAGTTCGTCAAACCTCAAATTCGCAATCCCGGCAGCCACATACGTACATAAGCCTACTGGAGGCGTCAACAATCCTACCCCTAATGTTGCAATTAATACAACGCTGGCATGAATCGGGTCGATTCCAGACGCGACAATTACCGGAGCAATCACAGGAACCGTCATAATAATAGCTGCATTGGCATCTAAGAACATTCCTAAAAACAGGAATAACAAAATAAACATAAGCATCAGCAAAAAGGGTGATAGATTCATGTCAATCACAAAACCAGCCAAACTGCTCGGTACATCGTTAATAGTCAACAAGTAAGAAAAAGCTGATGCGCTAATAATAATCATCATAACCGTGGCAGTCATTTTGCCGGAATTAATAATAATATCCTTCAGGTGCTTGATTTTTAATTCTCGGTATACAAAGAAACCAAGTATCATCGAATAGATCACAGCGACAACTGCCGCTTCCGTTGGGGTAACAACCCCGGTAATAATTCCAACAATGATAATTGCTGGTGTGACCAAAGCTAAAATACCTTCTTTCCCTTTCCCGAATACATTTTTAAATGAGAAAGGAATCGATGACTTATACCCTCTTTTTATCGAAACCACCGTAGACGCTGCTAATAAAGCAACACCGACTAAAATCCCCGCTCCGATACCAGCTAAAAATAAATCAGCTACCGAAAGACCGGCAGTGAAGCCCCATAATATCATCGGGATACTTGGTGGTATAATAATTCCAATAGGCGATGAAGCAGCTGTAATGGCTGCTGAATACTTGGAGCTGTAGCCCTGCCTGACCATTGCCGGAATCAGTATCGTTCCTGTCGCAGACGTATCAGCTACAGCGGAACCAGAGACTCCTCCGAAAAACATACTGGCCGTCACATTTGTTGCTGAGAGACCGCCCGGCAGAAATCCGACAAGTGCATCTGCAAAATCAACCAGACGTCTGGTTACCCCGCCCTTTTCCATGATATTACCGGCAAGGATAAAAAACGGGATGGCTAGTAGCAGCCAGGAATTTGCGCCAGAAAACATCTTTGAAAAAACCTGTGTCATCATACCAGAATCTATCATTAGCAAGGATAGGATAGAGGCCCCTGCCAGCCCAAAAGCGACTGGTATTCCCAGCAGCAAAAAGATAAGAAAAGATACAAATAAAACGACGGCCGAAGTCATTGTATTACCGCCTTATTCCGTTTGATTACTTCCGTTTCTGCTAACGCTTCGTATAACGTAATCACTGCCGAATTATCCTTTCCACCTTCCCCTTTCGCCTGTAATGTTTTAAATAGTTCATGGACGAGCGAGGTGGCATATAACGGTACCTGCAGTTCTTTCCCCACTTCCAGCGCCAAGGAGATATCTTTTGTATGCAAATCGACCGTAAAGCCCGGTTCAAAATTCCGATCTAAAATAACCGGCATTCTATCCTCAAGTGCCCAGCATCTTCCAGAACCATTTAAAATAACCTCACGCATAATTTCCGGATCAACGCCTCCTTTGACGCCTAACGTAAATCCTTCTGACATGCTGACTAGGTTTACTGCAGACATCAGCTGGTTAACAATCTTCACTGTCTGACCGCTCCCAACTTCCCCGCAATGAATCACTTTTTCTCCCATGATTTGCAGCAATTCAAGTGCTTTATAGTAATTCGCTTTTTTTCCTCCAACCATAAAGGTCAATGCTCCATTCATAGCTCCATTCTGGCCGCCGCTGACAGGCGCATCGAGCATGTCGATGTTCTTTTCCTCCAGCTTTTTATTTATTTCCTTTGTAACCGTGGAAGAAATACTGCTCATATCAATAAGTAAAGCTCCAGCCGGCAAACTCTCTATTAGCCCGCCCTCTCCAGTCACTGCTTCTTTCACATGCGGACTGTTTGGCAGCATAAGCAGTACCATATCAACCTGTTTTGCTAATTCTTCCTTCGAGGATGCAATGGTCACACGCTCCTGATAGGGAAGCCGCGCTGCTTGTTCGGCATTAATATCAAAAACGACTAGTTCTTTGCCTTCCCGTAATAAATTGCTGGCCATGGGGAATCCCATGACACCTAAACCGATGAAACCAATTGAATTTTTGTTATTCATATCGTATAATCTCCTTATAATTGATTTGCATAGCCATCTGAACAACATTGTCGGAGATGTTCTTGGTTCAGATGGCTATGTCTTTTTTAATGCGTTATTTTAGCCATCTATGCTTTTGCTTTCGGATTAAATTGAATTAGTTCTGTCTCTTTATCATAATCGCGATACATATGCACATGTTTCACTTCATTAATGACCAGATCAACAGTTGTCAGAACCGGTGTTTTATCCTTCACCATGTGCCCGCCGAATACCTTTCCTTCTTTATCACACATCGTAGCGTGAAAATGCGTATCATAATCTCCGTCCCGCTGACAAACAACGCCCGTACCATTTAAAAACTCGACTGGACCGTCTGCCACAAATAATTCGCCATATCCGGCACCGACGACAGATTCTTCTTGTGGAACGAGATACATATAGGCCGCTTCTTGAAAACTGCCAAAGCAGTTGGCAATAGACGCATACGTAATATCATTCGCTTTACAGATTTCTTCAATCCCAGTAATTAAATCCGTTCCCGGCAATAATCTCCCCGCTACGGTTTTACCGATTTCTCCAGTTGCATACTGTACTCTTGTTTCTTTCATTATGTGATACATCCTTTCTAGCAATTTATTTTCTGATAAAATCATGTCTATTTAATTTGCTGCAGCTTGTACTTCTTCTAAGAATTGAACAAATTCGCTGCCATACTCTTCTTCATAGACTGGATAAACATCTTCTACAACTTGCTTAAACGCCTCCCAATCCAGGTCTTCCTTATGAATAATTTCTATTTTGTCTTCTAATTCGGTTAGGATTTCTTCATTTTCTTCGGCAGCTTCTTCTGCCCAAAGCTCTGCCGTTTCTAATGCCGCCTCATCCAATGCATTCTGCTGCTCCTCTGACAACTGCTCCCATATCGAATCACTCAACGCCAGAACATTTGGTGTATAAGCAAAATCCATGACCGTCAGATAATCCTGTACCTCGTAGAATCGCTGTCCTTCAATATGCATTAACGGATTATGCTGACCGTCCACAACTCCTCTGTCCATCGCTACATATAACTCTGAAAAAGACAGCGGAATCGGGTTCGCTCCAAATTCCTGCAAAGCAACACTGTACGATTGTACTTCCGGACTTCTTATTTTAAGTCCCTGTAAATCCTCTGGTGTATCAATAGGTCCTCTTGAATTGGTAATCTGTCTAAATCCATGCTCCCACAAAGAAAGGGCTTTCAATCCTGCGTTTGCTTCGAGATTATCCAATACTTC
This sequence comes from Oceanobacillus oncorhynchi, assembly GCF_000821065.1. Lineage (GTDB taxonomy): Bacteria > Bacillota > Bacilli > Bacillales > Amphibacillaceae > Oceanobacillus > Oceanobacillus oncorhynchi. The sequence continues at coordinate 719,196 of NZ_CDGG01000001.1, read as the reverse complement.
TCTGCCTATCTCTCCATTGTTGACCGCTAATGTATGCTCGGTATCTTCAAATAAGAACGGTACTTCAAACGCTTCCATTACATTGTAGCTGGAAGCAAACAAGCCTGCGGAAATAATCCCTCCATCGATTGTTCCCATCTGCACCCCTTCCACAAGCTCTCTTTCGTCACCGAGCTGGGATGAATTATAGATTTTAATTTCAACGGAGCCGCCTGTTTTTTCTTCTACCAATTCCGTAAAGATATCTGCTGCCCCTTGTTGTGGACTGACCGGCGCCCCAACATGCCCAATACTGATTTCTACTACTTCTTCTTCCGCATTCGTCTCACTGCTGGAACCTCCGCAGCCATACATGACGAGAACAGTAAACAGTCCTAAAATAAAAATGAGTTTTTTCATGAAACGTATTTCCCTCCCTTTTGCATTTTTTATTTTCCAGACAATATAGCTTTGCATCACCCCCTTTAAGGATATAAAACGAAACTTCATTCAGTGGGAGTGTTTGTTCTTCTTCCACTGAATTAGCCTAAGTGATTCAGAGAGTTAGCGTCAGTTATCTCCCGCCAAAATAAATTTGTGTTTACTCTTTATTTGAAGGCAGGAGTTTTACGGACGCTTCTCCGTGATAAATCATAGATTGATTACTTAGCCATCCTTATTTTGATTAATTTGCTCAAACAACCTCTGTTCGCCGCGTTCCAGATGTGCTTCCATCACCTTTACCGCCTGCGCAACATCCTGTTGTATAATTGCTTCTAATATTAATTGATGCTCCGCAATCGAGTTCTTCACATGCTCGGGATTCTTCAGTACATTTTCAAACCATTCTTCCAGCGACATTCGAATTAAATCCAGCAGATTATAAATCATTTTGTTATTACTCGCCTTAGCTATAGTCATATGAAACATCAAATCATTTTTCTTATTGTGATGTACCTTCCCTTCTTGCTTCATTTCATTAATCCAGGATTCTAATTCGATGATCTCTTCTGCTGTCCGGTTTAAAGCAGCCCGCTTCACAGTTTCCAGTTCTAAAACCTTTCTTAATTCAATCAATTCGTTAAAAGGAACCGGATCAAGGTATAGTCCCCATTGCAGCTGTTGTTTAATATCATCCGAATCCACTTTTCGCACAAAGGTGCCTTCCCCTAACCTTGCTTCAAGCAATCCCATGGAAGTCATACTTTTAATCGCTTCTCGGATCGTCGACCTCCCGACACCAAACTGTTCTGCCAGATTTCGTTCAGGAGGGATTTTATCACCTATGGACAGCTCCCCTTCTTTAATCATTTTCGTAAACTGATTCATTATAATCTCACGTATGGAATCTCGCTGCGGTATTTTTTCAAATAGTGGTTTCATTGGTTTTCTCCTGTTAATGGTAGTATGTCTCATGGTCTGACCTTTGAGAGCTTATGTATTTAAATTTTTTATCTACTCTACTAACCTTTTATCTCAACACAGAGTAGCTCAATATCAACTAACTATTCTAACTATTAAAATCCATTATACACAAACAAATATTGTTTGTATATACATAAAAACAATTAATTATTGTTCAAGAAAAAATAAACCTTTTATGACGATATAATTTTACTAATAGTAAGGAGGAAATCTATACATGGACGTGTTTAAAGAACGGTTAATAGACCTTCGAGTTGAACTTGGATATAAGCAAGAGAATGTAGCGAAAGAACTGAATCTAACAACAAGCGCATATGGTTATTATGAACAAGGTAAAAACGAACCTTCATTAGAAACACTTTATAAAATTGCTAATTTCTTTCAAGTATCCATTGATTATTTATTAGGCATAATAGATACTCCTCAACATCCTGTCTATTATCCAATTTCCAATGAACTAACTTTGAATGAGTCGGAATTAAGTGCTATTCAAAGAATGAAGGAATTAAATCTTCTTGAAAAAGTCGGTGAAAACTCTAAATTAAATACAGAACGGTTAAACCGCTGTTGGGAATTTATAAAGACAGAGTTAGCAATTGATGAAAAATAAAGCAAGTTATTATTGATAATGAAACGAGCCCGCTCTTAATAGGAAGATATTTGGATGCAGACTCGTTTTTTACTTCTATACTTACTATGCTTCTAAAAAAATATTGTCTCCTTTCTTTTTCTTAGTTAATTTAGCAGTTAGATGATTCTAAAAGGGGCATGGTACGATGAATAACAATAAAATTGGCAAACAATTAAGAGCACTTCGGAAGTCAAAAAATATGTCTACACAAGAACTCGCTGATAAAGTTAGCGTTTCACAATCATATATAAGTAAATTTGAAAATGGGCGCTCAAAACCAGATATAGAAATGCTAGAAAATATATTAAAAGCACTTGATACCAATCTTTCAAGCTTTTTCGCATCGGAATTAGAAGAGATGCCGGATCAGAAACGAACCTTCATTAGAGACACTTTATAAGATTGCGGAATTCTTTCAGGTATCCATTGATTATTTATTGGGTAAAATAGATACTCCTCAGCATCCTGTCTACTATTCCGTTTCTGATGATTTGGCTTTGAATGAATCTGAATTGAGGGCTATACAAAGAATGAAGGAGTTAAAGCTTCTTGAAAAGATTGGTGAAAATCCTATGGAGAATGCAGAGCGTTTAAGCCGTTTTTGGGATTTTTTGCAGAATGAGTTAGCGATTGATGATAAATAACGTGTGTTATATACAGATAATAAAAGAGTCTACTTTTAATGCGAAGGCATTGGAATACAGACTGATTACAGCCATTGAAATGTACCACCTCTGACATAGTTTTTACCACTGAATGACACGGAATGTACCAGTAAATGACAGGTGATTACCACTTCACATAAAAAACATACGTATATTAAATTATAAATGTTATGCTTGTTGTACGAATTTGATTGGTTTTCAATCAGAACAGTATTCAACAATCGGGCCATTTAGTTGAATAATACTTCCTAATAAAACAGGATACTCATGTTAATTTTGACAGAGAGGTAAATAGCTAAATGTTGCACTAAGTACTGGAAAAAGAGATAAGACAACTATCATTTCAATAGTTGTCTTATCTCCTTTATATTAATTTCCGCCAAGAAGTATAGTTTGATCGAGTCCTGGAGGGAATACTTCTTCAAAATGGTCATTATTCTCATATAAGTTATACCAAGCTTCAGCAATAAGATCTGGGTCTCCTTCTGTTCCAGGTTGTATCATGGCTCCGATTGAAAGATGTCCGATAAACACCCCTTTTTCTTTCAACTCATTGTGCAGGTTTAAGGCATAATTACGCATACCAGCCCCAACGATTCCGGCATTTCCCGCATATGGTAAAGGGAAAATAGTAGATACGCCTGTTGTGAATAATATGGCACCAGAACCGTTACTTATCATATCTGGTAGCACCTCATTCACGGAAAGAATGCCAGCCAACAAATAGCTGTTCATAATATCTACTACACTTTGCGGCTTCGTTTCAAGCACAGAAGTGAATATATCCTCCTTAGCATAGGGGCTAAATTCTAGTACATCAATCGAACCGAATGCTTTTTTAGCTGATTGAATAGCTTGTTTTAAGGCAGCTAAGTTCGTAACATCGGCTACAAAAGATTGTGTTTCAATATTTAGTTCCTTGAGTTTACGTTCGATAATTGCTAATTTCTCAGGATTCCTTGCAATGGTCGCTACCCTAAAACCCTTCTCTCCGAATTTTTTTGCTATAGACAATCCTAATCCAGGGCCTGCACCAACGATAGCAATAGTTTTCATTTTTTATAAACTCCAATCTGTGATATATTAAAACAACATGTGTTGCTTTAATGAAAACTATACAGCCAATACATTTTTACAACAACCAACAATCTACTGCCGAATGTTGCTATAGCAACAACATTACGAAATTGTCGGGTGGGAGGTGAGACAATGGCATCGAAAGTAAGGAACCTACGTATTACACAAACAAAACAGTTCTTAATTAATGCTTTTTACAATCTAGCTTCTCAAAAGGATTTTGAAAAAATTACAATAGCTAATATAACAAAGGAAGCGCAGGTTAACCGGGCTACATTTTATGCACATTTTAATGATAAATACGATTTAATTGACTATATTATGGGGGATTTTGCCTCAGCATCTATCGAAAGTCATACTTTAGATGATATGAAATTCGGTGAGGAGACCATACATCAACTCATTTTTGCAGTATACGATTTTTACCAACAACCGAATATTGAATGTCGCAGCAGCTATGGTAAATGGGCCTTACCTCAAATGAAGGAAAAAATACTAAATGAATTAAAGAGTTTTTTATCAAAAAGTTTGGATTATAAGTATTCAGATATTGAAAAGGATATGTTCGTGCCAATCTTATCACAAATCATTCATGAAGGTGGATTGCAATTGTATCTTGGTAAACATACCTTAAAAAAGGAAGAAGTAGCCAAAAAGATTGCATCATTTGTAGTTGGTGGATCTCAGTCTTTTAAAGGAGTGTCACGCTAACAGGTAACGTTAGTTCCGTGACTTTCTAGGTTAGTGTGTCTAGTCAATGACTGCTTTTTTTCGAGTCCATTTAAGTTATTTTGCTCGGACGAGAATGTCGTTAGAGCATAGAGAAACGCCAAGTTGAACATGGCCGGGGCGTAGAGTATACATTCGTTAAAATATTGACGGTTCAGTTTTCCAACAAACAGGCGTTATCCTTAAATAAGGATAAGCGCTTATTTTTCATTGTAGGACCTGAATAAGAGAGGGCATTATTCTAAGTAAAGCGTGTTATAGGTAAAATGAACTGAAGAAAGTATATTCACCAACTTGACAGTTAACGATATATCGTTTATTCTTAGCGTAACGATATATCGTTAACTTAAAATAAAATTAACAGGAGGTTTTGAATGTGTACAAAAGACCTGATATGGCCCAATATCCTTTTTTAAAAGGACAGAGTCATTTTTATCATCATGGTGTCTTTAGAGGCAACAGATTCGACGCGGAAGTTGGGATAGGAAACGGTAACTTTGACGGGCAAGGCAGACCTCATATCTTCGCAGGCAAAGAATCTGGTGAGGATACTAGTGGTGAACGTTTCTTCGGGCGTGGTGATCTCAAGATTGTCTTATTAAAATTGTTACAAGAACAATCAAGACATGGATATGGATTAATCAAAGAGCTTGAGGAAAAGTTTAAGGGGCTTTATTCGCCTAGTCCCGGTTCCGTTTATCCTATTCTACAGATGCTTGAGGATCAAGATTTAGTTAATGTAATCAAAGAAGGTCGGAAAAAAGTTTATCATCTTACAGATGAGGGGCAAGCCTTTTTGAAAAAAAACCAAGATGAAGATCCTGTTAACTCAAGAATGAATGTGCTTGAAAATGTGGACCTGGACGAAATTCAGACTTTAAGATCTGACATTCAGGGTTTATTCCATGAATTTTTCAAGGTGGGCCGTCAAGCTATAGAAAAGCCCGAAAAGAAGGAACAACTACAAAACCTGCTCGAAAAAACACGGGCAGAGCTTTTGAAAATAGTTGATGACGAAGAGAAAAACTCAGATGGACAATAATTTTTAAAAATATATAAGGAGACTTTAAATTGACAATTACACTTAACCACACAGTGGTATTCGCTAAAAATAATGATAAAGCTGCACACGAATTTGCAGAGAATATGGGCCTAAAACTTAATGGTTATGAAGGGATAGACAATAAGTTTGCAGAAGTGCAAGTTAATGACGATCTTTCTGTTTTCTTTATGACAATCGAGGATGATACTCCACAACAGCATTTGGCTTTCAGTGTTGATGGACATACTTTTGACCAGATTCATGAACAACTTCGTAAAAGGAATGTAGCCTTTGGGAACAGCCCGTTTGAAACAGAAAATCGACGCACAGATCACCCATTTGCTTCCCGTGGGTTGTTTTGGACCAATTTAGATGGTTGCCTATTTGAAGTTATGACTGATTAGCCATAATCAATGTTGATAAAAACGTTGGATATTGCAAATATGGACTCTTTGATTCTGCCTCAATCGGGCGCGATTGTTGAACATCAAAAGCCTACGTTATCTTAAATCTCCCAATTGGTAAATGCGGTGGCAACAGGTGGTAAGTTCTGTGGCAATCACTGGTAAAAAAGATGGCGCAAGTGGTACATTTCCTTGGCCGTAATCATACAGACTCTTTTTTACTTCTATTATGTTGTCTCAAAATGCAGTGACTCTCTTTATCTTAATAGCTAGTTTAGTAAGACTATCTATTTGAAAAAATACACCTAGATGCAATAAAGGATTATATCATGACTATTATTTAACATATTTTAGCAGGTGAAAAGAAATGATCCCACACTCCAGTTCATAAGATTGATCCATATAAAAGCAGCCCCAAATAAGTGCTTTCTCAAATTACTTTTAATTCAGTAAGTTTAATGTTTGTTCTACTTACTACATAAACAATGAATGTAAAATGAGAGATCAACATATACACATATTATAAGTATAGAAACGACCCTTGATATTCCTCATTCTAAATATCAAGGGCCCTCCTACTTATCAACTCTTCAATTCATAATAATATCTATATGCCCAACCGTAAACTGCTGCTAATAAATATGCTAGTTAAATCAAAATGCACTAATTAATTTATATTCTTAACCGGTCTGCCAATAGAATGATACTCCACTCCATTATCAGCCATTTCCTGAACATTATAAATATTTCTACCATCAAACACCAATGGAGTCTGCATTAAATCTTTATACTGATTTGGGGTAACAGCTTTAATCTCTCCCCACTCTGTGAAGATGAGACATGCAGCTGCTCCTTTTAAAGCATCTTCCGGACTATCCACGTAAGTGATATTCCCCTGCCCATGACTTCCTTCTGAATAAAACTGTTTAAAGTTATCGACCCCGATTGGATCATATGCATAGATATCTGCCCCTTGTTCTAAAAGCAATGGGACATTTGCAAGTGACGGAGCTTCACGAAGGTCATCTGTACCTGGTTTAAATGTTAAACCCAGTACTGCTACCTTGATACCTTCAAACGTTTCTAACCGCTGCTTCGCTTTATCATACAATTTCAATTTTTGTTCAGAATTTATCTTAATCGTTGCTTGCATTGTCCTCAAGTCATATCCATATTGTCTTGCAAGATACTCTAAAGCACTAGTGTCTTTCGGGAAACAAGATCCCCCATAACCAATACCAGCATTTAAGAACTTGCTGCCAATACGGTCATCATAACTCATTCCTTCAGCAACATCTTGAATATCTGCACCAACCAATTCACATAGGTTTGCAATATCATTCATGTAAGAGATTTTTAAAGCAAGAAAGTCATTAGAAGCATATTTAATCATCTCAGCAGAACGACGATTGACAGATACAATTGGCAGGTTAAACGGTGTATAAATCTCTGTTAAAAGATTCTCTGCCCATTCACTCTCCGTACCGATAACGATGCGAGCTGCCTCTAATGTATCTTTTACGGCAGATCCTTGTGCAAGGAATTCAGGGTTAGATGCCACTTCGACTCTAACATCATTAACAAGTGACTTATTAATAAGCTCCTCAATTTTATCATTCGTGCCAATTGGTACCGTTGATTTAATTACAGCTAAACAATCTTTTGCAACAGACTCAGCAATTTGTATTGCCACTGTTTCTACATATTGCAAGTTCGCTGACCCATCTTCTTTTTCCGGTGTACCAACACCAATAAATACAGCATCCGCTTCTTTATACGCAGATGGATAATCAGTGGTAAAATGCAATCGGCCAGCTTCAATGTTCCTACGCATCAATCCTTCCAGTCCTACTTCATAGATTGGAGAGATTCCTTCTCGCATCATTTTTACTTTTTGTTCATCTATATCAACGCATATTACGTTATGTCCGTTTTCTGCCATACACACGCCGGTTACGAGACCGACGTAACCGGTGCCGGCTACTGCTATGTTTTTCAAGAAGTTCCCTCCTATAAAATCACTTTATGTTTTTCTACCATATGGTAGGTTATTTTGTTGGAGTATGTTTAATGTTTATAGGAATAGCAATATATTCACCAAACTTAACTATCGCTCATCCTCTCATTACTAAATAAAAGGAATACAAGGTTTATTATTATCAAATTTTAATGCTCTCATTCAGTTACAACTTATGGTGAACATAATCCGACAAATTAGATTAAAAAAAGAAAAATCCAAACCATCTGTCATATTGGTAAAGTATTCACACAAATACCAACAAAAGGATGATATGGATACTTTACTATTATATCATAATGAATAATGGAAATGAAATGCCTTTTGTTATTTATTATCAAGAAGAAATTCCATTTAGCTATCTAAACGCAAGAGTATTCCATCACATTCAGTTAATCAATCAGGGAGTTCATTGTCCCGATCGTTTTTTGGATCACCAAAGTACATGAATATCATCGTAAACAGGTTATTGCCAGTTCTCACAATGGTACTCCTATTATTGATTATTTCCATCACCATCGTTTTTTATGTGAAACTTACCATCATACGTTTATGTAGCCTTTGCCTTGGCTGGAACGATATCAATGCATTCCCAAGATCGGTTACAAAGCATTTCTGCACGCCACTGCCGATCGTACTTTTATAGCTGTTAGGGAAGTCATTCATCGCAGCGGTCAAAATGAACGAATTCATGCGTTGGAGAACTATTCGGAGCACCCCGGTCTTGCTGAGCATTCTAAGCTGTCGTTAATTGAAATAGACAAGGTTAGTTTGGCGAAAGGAAAAGACAAATATCGTCTTGTCATATAGACTCTCTCTGTTCCATGGCGTCCACAATTGTTTCTGGTGCATGAAAGCCAGCTCAAAAATGAAGTCATGAAGATCCTTCGGGAATTAGCTCAGCCCGAACATGTCATGGCGGCTGCCATTGATATGTGGTAAGATTATAAAATTGCTGTTCAAACCTCCCAAAGCGCTATTGTGGTAATCAATGCATTCCATGTTATCCAAGCAGCATTTACCAAGGATTGGGACGAAGTTCGGAAAGTCGTTTAAACCGATGAGCAAGCAACAACGTAATGACCTGAAACGAGATAAAGACCTGTTCACCGGAGCCTTTGACGATTTAACAAAATAAGAACAGAAACGGCTGGGTCAATGGGAGAGATATCTCCTGAATTGGCCCAAGTCATGCACATTCATCAGCAACTTTGCGCCTTGTATCGTTTTAATGATTTGGAATAAGCACTAGAACTTCTGGTTGAATAGGAAAAGAAAATCCTTGAATTTTAAACAATTTCCTTTGGAATAAGCTCGACATTTGCTTTCAATAAATAAGTATAATAATCCGTACGCAATTTAGCTACTTCCTCTTGTAGTAAAGAAGTGTCTGGAGCACTGTTTGCTTCAAAAAGAAAGAGTCTTTTACTATCGTCTATTCCAATATCTAGGCCAAGTGTTACCAACTTCTGCTTTCGTACTGTTTCTATTTTTTTGGCCATATTTAATGCAAAGGAATTTATATGATCATTAATTGATTGTGCATCTTTTTCGAATTTTAGTTTAAAAAACATACCGGTATCCAGCATGCTGCTATTTTGTCCAATATTGGAAGCAACCTGCTGACCTATTCCGACTCTAATATATTTTTTTGCAATTACCCATTTTCCTTCTTTATTTTTCTCCAAATGGGCACGACAGTCAAAGGGATCCCCAAAATGTGTTCTGGAAGGAATGTATTTTTGAACAATAAATTTATCTTTTGAAATGATATTTTGAAAATATGAAAAAGTTTCCTGTAAATTCATTTTTTGGCTAGTTTTATTGTAACCGATAATGAACTCATCTTTATTTACTTGTGATATTTTATATATTTTCTCCCCTAATTGACTATAGATAGGCTTGACAACAACTTCGCCATATTTTAATAAATAGCCTTTAATAACAGAGAATGTTTTACATCTGGATGTTGGAATGGCATACTGTTGTAAATGTTCATCTTGCTCCATTACTTTCTGTACCTTCTCTTTTGAGATTTTATTTCTCCCACCTTCAGTTAAGTATGCGCGATCTTGTAAATAGGCTATTTTTTGTTTGGATTTTAAACAGAATGCAGAAACATCAATAATTTCTGGGATAGGCATCTCTGTATCTTCCCATGTATCTCCCTTTAAAACCAACCCGGAGGCTATATGGTCATCTTCGTTGATATCGCTTGGGTTCATATACAGAATCTCGATTCCTTTAGATTGTGCTTCGATGGATATTTCTTTTGCCAGATCTGTTGGTTCTTTGAAAGGTTGCAGTAGTCCTACTAACATGGAATCAATTCTCCTCCTAATCATTCGTTATCCTAGTTATCTAGATATAATTCTACCACAATAGAAATTAATTTGAAGTATAAATTTTTTTAAAAAATGATAGTGACGCATTTGTCAAGTTTTAAGATGTACCATTTTTACTATTTACTATCAAAAAATAAAGGCTTTTTTCGTGAAAATATATATTTCTCCAATATTTCAATCGGGAAAGAACGCATCAAATGTTTTCTGAAAATCCGGCCCCGAAAAGGAAATACGTATCTTGTTGTCCACAAAAAGCGTTTGGTGATTTTCATTATCAACGTGTGGATAAGAGAGTCTAGGATACCAGACTTCCTTAGGGAAATAAATTTCATACCTGTTCTAAATTCTTGTCTCAATTGAGATTTGTAGCATCACAATTAGCTTTGTCATATTTTCATACAGAGATTGTATCAAATTGCAGTCGTAAAAGCAGCACGCTTTACAATTACTCTATAACGAAATGCACTAAGCAATTTGCACTGAGGAAGAGAAAGAAGTCGTTTTGTCCTTCCTCTTTTAGTTTAATTATCTTTAATTGTTTTTAATAAATATCGGTAATAATCTGTTCTTAACATAGCTATTTCACCAAGTAAATTTGTCGTTACAGGAGCATCATTTGCTTCAAATATAAATATATCATCATTATGATCTATCCCTAAATCTATACTTAAAGTAGCTAGTTTTGTTTTTCTAAGTAATTCTATTTTTGCTGCTAATTGAAGTCCATATTCTTTCATTTGCTCTAGTTTTATTTCTGCTTCACTGCCGTATTTTAATTTCATAAATATATCTGTATCAATAATTCCTCCCCCTTGTCTCCAATTTGTTGTAGTTTTTTGATTGAGACCAATGCGAATCTGGTTACTAATAATTCGCCAATTTCCATATCCAGTCTTTTCGAAATGAATTCGCAAATCGAAGGAATTTTTCTCTGGCGTTACTGAATCTATGTATTTTTGTATAATATAATTTTTTTTGAGAATTTCGTTTTTACAAAATGTGGCGAGCTCTTCATAAGAGACTTCTATTGAAGTGTTGTAATAGTCTAAAATATACTTCATCGGGCTAATTTTTGTAATTTTATATACACCTTCTGCTTGTTTACTGTGTATAGGTCGTAAAACAATATCGTCGTATTCATTAAGAAATTCTTCAATTTCCGAGAAGGAAGAACAGTTCTTTGTGGGTATAGTAAATTTTTGATAGTTTGAGTCTGCCTTCAATTGTTCTTGCAATGATAGTTTTGATAAACGATTTTTTCCATTTTCAGTTAGATGAGCTCGCTTTCTCAAGTGTCTGATAACTTCCCTATGTTTTAAACAATTAGAATTCACATCAATGATTTTAGGTATTTTTGCTTTTACGAGCTTCCATTCACCGTCCTTATAAAGCAATCCTCTAATCCTGCTTCTCCTTACGTCAACATCTTTAGGGGTGAAATATAATATATCTACTCTTTTAGTTTGTGCAACTGAAGCAATTAAACCTGCTAATTGTTGAGGTTGTTTAAAGTTACGTAAGTACCCAATTCTCATAATTTACTATGCCTCCAAATTCATTGTTACTTAAAAATTAAAGTCTACTATACTACACTATTTTAATTTATACATGATAAATTTCAATGAGTTATATTCTTCATTCATTTTAAACTATCTCTTATCAAAACATGTAAAAAGTATTGGTTTTATTCAAGTTACTATAGAAATACCAATTAGAATTTATTAGGCGATTTGTTTTGAATTTTTTAATGTGCAGTAATACATGATAGAAATTAGAATAAAAAAGTAGTTTATCTATAAAGGGGAACAGGAAACAAAGTATAAAACAATTAAACGACCTACCCTGCTAAAGCATGTTGATCTGAACATAAATATCGATGACTAATGTCGTTACTAAGACTGAACTTAACCTTCTATTCGAAATGTTTTTTCTTCGTTATTATAGTTTCTAACCGTTCCCTCATTTACTTTACCTACTGACGCCAAAAAATGCTGCCCCCAGCATCTCTTTTTTTATCTCTGGAAACTAATTTTGAAGTAATCAACAAAGTCTTTCTTTTAGGTACTGCATGATTTTACTTGGTACTAGATTAGTAAAACATTTTAGAAGTAAATATGAATATTATTCCCCCCAAAATTCCTTGCAAGATGGTTATTCCTCTTCCTTCACACCTTTGTCTTATTAATACCTATGTTCTTACTGCGATTTCTCCACGTAATACTTTATATCGATACTTGGTTACCAAAATAACGTGATATTTTATATCATATACGGTGCGGCTATTCTTTTTATATCCGTCCTTACTTTTCATCTCATCTCTTAGTATGAGCAGCTAAAGATAAGCCTAAAAGCCAACACCATCTATAGATAATGGAGTTAGACCACGTATTTGGAAATTAAATCACAATCGAACTGAGCATTTGCTTTAAGATCAACAATCAGCTTTTTTGTACAGTACGTCAATTGAATGGAGTTGACAGGTCCATAAAGAGCTATTAATTATGCTTTATTAATGTTACTATTTGCTATAATCTTTGGGTTCTTCATTAAAAGCCTTTCTAGTAAGGAGTAAACTTCGCGCGTGCATATTTCAAGTCTAGGGAGAATACATATCTTTATTCCCAAATGGTTTGTCGCTTTATGAAGATATTTTTATTGTAGCGTTAAATACATCTGCATTTACACAGGTAATTAAATTTATTTTTCCGCGTTTATTGATAATATACCTTTCACAGCCAACTGCAAACAGGGTCACTGTTTACCTGTATATATTGCTTTTCTTTTATATTGCACCATATAAAAGAAAAATATGAGCAGAATATCTAAAGAAAACACTAATTATCTGAATGTTAAATAAACTAACAATTGAGTCAGGGAGGTAAGGAATAGAATCGAAAAAAGTAAAGGTATTTTGACTTAAAATACCTTCACTAAAAATAAAAATAGTTATTGACCAAATGATTTAAAACTAACATTCATTCACTCTTTCTTTATAGCAGACATGGATATTACTATTTAATAGTATAGAAAACTGCTTCACTTTCCATCCTGATAAACGACTTCCCCTTTACAAACCGTGTAAGCAATATCCATCTGCTCATCTAACAAAACAAAATCTGCATCCTTTCCAACCTCAACACTGCCTTTTCGATCAAAAATCCCAACTTGTTTTGCCGGGTTAACTGCATTCATCTTCACAATATCCTGTAATGTTACCCCATCTAGCTTCAGCATCATCTTCACTGCATCAATCATTTTCAAAATACTGCCAGCCAATGAACCATTATCCAGGGTAGCCTCTCCATTTTTCACAAAAACAGGCTGTCCGCCAAGCTCATATTCTCCTTCATCTAATCCTTTTGCCCGCATCGCGTCTGTAATCATAATAATACGATCAGACCCGACATTATCAAAAATAAGCTGCAGCATCTCTGGCACAACATGAATACCGTCTGAAATCAACTCTGCGCGTAAATCTTCCAACTGAAAGGAAGCTCCAACCGCTCCAATATCCCGATGATGTATGCCATTCATTGCATTACATAGATGCGTCAGCTGTCTAACACCTAATTTCGTTGCATCCTTTATTTGCTGGAAGGAAGCATCAGTATGACCTGCAGATACATTCACGCCAGATTGATTTAGTGTTTCTATAAATTTCCCTGTTTTATCATGCTCAGGAGCCATGGTAATTGTCCGAATTTGTCCGTTTGCATCGTCCTGCCAGGCTAGAAATTTAGCTAAATCAGGCTCTGTAATATATTGCTTCGGCTGTGCTCCTGCTTTGGAAACTTCTACAAAAGGACCTTCTAAATGAACACCGACTAAATCTGCTCCCGATTTTTGTCCGCCAGCTGTCCATGCAGCAACATTCTTTAAAGCATTAGAGATTTCTTCCTCTGATTGGGTAATGGTCGTAGCGAGATAGCTGGTCGTTCCTTCTGATGGCAGTTTATCCGCAAGTGTCTGTAAGGTTTCTGGTGTTGCATCCATGATATCAACGCCATAGCCACCATGAATGTGCCCATCAATAAACCCCGGCAGCAATTTTAATTTATGCTCTGCATCGATGACTTTCCCGGAAAAGGATAGATTAGTTGCTTGTTCTTGTGTCAGAATCTGTGTTATTTTTCCGTTCTCTGATATAACCGATGCATTTTTTATAACTTCTTCCGGCAGATAAGCTTCTTGAATGTTTTTTATAAGCAATGTTGATTGTTCCACCATCTATTCCTCCAATTAATCATTTATCTATTTCTTCTATTATAACGCTATCTCTTTAATAAATGTATATTTTGTTGTTATTTCCCGGGAAATGATATGATTTATCGAAATAAATTCAATGGAAAGTTACAAGTAAACGTCTGTTCAATGTTCATTAACATTATTTGCCAAGAATGATTATGTAATTAATTACTTTTTCTATATCAATATGACTATTTCTGTTATTATTAACAATACTTTCAACACGGTTATATACCTGAGATTTAAATGAAAGTGTTATCAAAACAGTTCTATCGACCTTATTTTTTAAAACATTACAAACATGTTACATTTCTCTATAAAACCTACCATTATTATCTATAAAACGATATAATTCTATAAAGATGTATTTATTGGATTATTTTTCATAGACAGATGTGCTAGATTACATACTTGTACTATGCCGTAATGGAATAAACTAGTAATACTTCTTTAAAACTAACAAACTACATTCTATCAATCACAATAAACAAACATCTGGAAGTAAAATACATCTTGTTCGTTTATGGAATATGGGATTTGTACTTATACCGGGATTGTTGCGTACATCGTTTATGGATTTATTTCTTCATTAATATAACGTACGGACAAAGCTAATAGAAAGTATACCTGTCACACACAGTTATTTTCTTGATGCACTCCTCCTTGGTCTCCTTACAAATCATATTCAAACACATCTATAAAACCCCAAACATTAAAATCTAAGGAGGAAACGCACACATGGCTAACAAAAAAATCATCTTCTCTGTTACTGCATCTGCAGCAATTGCATCTGCCTTTGTAGCAACAGACAGTGCCGACGCAGCATCTTACAAAGTAAAAAGCGGCGACAACCTATGGAAAATCGCCCAAAGTCAAGGAACTACCGTGTCCAAATTAAAATCTATCAATAACCTTTCTTCGGATATTATTTTCCCGAATCAGGTTTTACAAACAACTGGGTCTTCCAGTTCGAATTCTAGCTCTGGTTCTTCTTCTAGTTCCAGCTCGAATTCCAGTTCAAGCAATTCCAGCGGAAGTACATATACAGTGAAATCTGGTGATACTTTAAGCGGTATTGCCTCTCGACATGGTATTTCTTTAAATAACTTAATGAAGTGGAATAATCTATCTACGACATTAATCTACCCTGGAAATAAATTAACTGTCAGCAACAGCGGTTCCAGCAGTTCAAGCTCTAGTAATTCTAGCAGCTCTAGTTCCAATTCAAGTTCTGGATCAAGCTCTTCCAGCACCTATAAAGTGAAATCTGGCGACAGCCTTTCTAAAATCGCAAGCCAGCATGGAACGACTGTATCTAAATTAAAATCACTCAATAACTTGTCATCTGATTTGATTATTGCCGGCCAGACATTAAAAGTAAATGGTTCCAGCAGCTCTAGTTCCAGCTCATCTAACAGCAGCAGCTCAAATAGCAGCTCTGGATCATCCAACAGCTCTTCCAGCAGCTCATCATCCAGTGCAGGTTATAATGTAGATACCCTTATCTCTGTTGGAAAAAGCCAGCAGGGTGACCCTTATGTATGGGGAGGAAGTTCTCCTGGCGGGTTTGATTGCAGTGGGTTCATCTATTACGCTTATAATCAGGCAGGTAAAAATATCCCTCGTACCAGTGTTGCAGGCTATTATGATAGAGCACAGACGATTAGCAATCCGCAAGTAGGAGATTTAGTATTCTTCTCTGGAACGTATAAATCTGGTCCATCTCATATGGGTATCTATGTTGGAAATAATCAGTTCCTTCATGCAGGTTCATCTACTGGTGTTACCATCACATCATTGGATAACCCTTACTGGAGCTCTCATTTCGACAGCTTTAAACGTTTTTATTAAAATACGAGCATTATTGAAAAATCTGTACCCGCCTGTTCCAGTCGAACAGCAGGTACAGATTTTTATTTTGCCTCCCGCTTGACAAACCGGTCATGTTCATGTCTTTTCAAAAAATGGTACTTCATAACACAATAGATTATGGTAAAATTAAAAATAAATAATTAGAAATACGAATAATTAGGAGGAGAATTGATTCCATGTTAGTAGGACTAATGCAACCTTTCAAAGAACCAACCGATCTGGCAAAAGAGATATCCATCGAAGCACAATCCAAAGGAATCGAGATTCTGTATATGAACCCAAGCGATATCAACGAAGATGACCATATGACCTCCGGGATGGTTTTAAAGGAAGATACGTGGGAAAATGCCGAGATGTCTATTCCAAAGATTATTGATGTTTCTGCATTCTGCTTAAAATCCAAACAAAAAATAGCCTATTTACAAGATCGCGCCTACTTAACCGAGGATGGGAGAAATAAAATCTCCAAGGAAAGTGTCCAGGAAATGTTAACAAAGGATCCGCAGTTTCAAAAGTATGCCATTCCAACCTTGCGCTGTAAAAGCTTCTCTATCATTAAAGGCTTCTTAATAAAGTATGGAGAAGTCGTTGTGAAGCCTGTCTACAGTCAATCCGGAGAAAACATTTATAAAATCGTACAGGCAGATAAAGATTCCTTCCTGGTCAGTCACCAGGAATCCACTACGAACATGACATTGAAAGAAGCCTTTGCGTTCTTTCAATCTATTATTTCCAAACGTAAATGTATTGTCCAGCCATACATACCTTCCAGAACGGAACAAGGTGAGCCCTTTAATTGCCGTGTTCATTTAGAAAAAAATAAAGAAGGTAAGTGGGTCATTGTGAAAAAATATATCCGCGTTGGTACGGAAAAACAAGTTTCTCCCAACAATCAAGAAAGCGGCGTCACCTTTGATGCAGGTATGTTTTTAACATTAAAATTTACTGAGGATGCCTCTGCAGTGGATGAGCATCTGGATTCGTTTGCCTTAAACGTTGCAAAAAAGATAGAAAAAACACGAAAAAAAGAATTAGCTACACTTGGTCTGGATATTGGAATCGATAAGGACCAGAACCTTGTGCTCTTTGAATCTATCAGTGCCCCTGATTCTTCACTGCTTCATCAAGAAGTAGCACAATTACGAACAGACTATTATGTTTACTTAGCTGAACAAAATGCGAATAACTTTCCCAAGGAATTAGCTTAAGAAGCTCGGTTCTCTATATGTTTTTTAATGATGTATCCCGCCAGGAATGTCACAGCGACATTCCTGGCAATCCTATATCCATTTCAGCTATCTGTACGTTCAGCTTACCTTATGCCATGCAAGCTGCTTTTTGCACAGAACTTCATTATCTAAATTCCCTTTTTTTATAGCGAAAAAACATATTTTTTGTCCTCAGATTTATTCCTGGTTCTATTCTTATGTTACTATTACGTTAATACGGTTTTAGGAGGTGGAAATGATACGTACTATTCTCACTTATGGAACGTTTGATTTACTGCATGTAGGCCATGTGAATTTATTAAAGCGTGCAAAAGAAATGGGTGATTATCTTATTGTAGGATTATCCACCGATGATTTTAATATACTCAAGCATAAGCAGTCTTTTTATTCCTATGAAGATCGGAAAATCATTCTTGAATCTGTTCGTTATGTCGATAAGGTTATCCCTGAAATCTCCTGGGAGCAAAAGAGAGAAGATATTTTGACCTATCACGTCGATACGTTTGTTATGGGGAATGATTGGAAGGGAAAATTCGATGCTCTGCGCTCTTTTTGTGAAGTCGTCTACCTCCCCCGGACAGATGGAATCTCTTCTACGTTGATTAAGGATAATTTAAGAGACGACAGCTAAAAATAGACACTCTGTCCTATAGATAAAGCTGGCGCCGTTTAAGCGTGTCTCTGCTGTACTTATGCGATGGATAAATTGTTTGATTTTTCCTGTTACATCATCATGAATATGTAATGCAATTGTAAATTTACTAATAGTTCATTCCATAGTAAAATTAAATGGGCTTTATCAAGAAATCCGTCGATATTTCTTGTAAAAAAAGGAGATTTGTAATGGTAAAACAAAAGAATATGCGAGGCCGCCGGGTTACGCGAAAAAAGCGTAAACTCCGTAAAGGTGTCTTAATTACCTTAATTATCATAGGCTTGGCTTTAATTAGTGTTGTCGGTTACGGAAGTTATTTATATGTTAAAGCAAATAATGCAGTCTCTGATTCTTATGAAGATGACGGTCGTGAAGGTTCGGATTTACGGGATTTTGAAGTGGACCCGAATATCGACAATGTGTCTGTCCTTATTATTGGAGTCGACGAAAACGAACATCGAAATAATGCAGAAACCTCTCGCTCCGATACATTGATGTTAGCAACGTTTAACAGAGATGAAGGCAGCGTTAAATTAGTTAGTATCCCGCGTGATTCGTATGTATACGTTCCAGAAGTAGGCCGGGAGGAAAAAATTACTCATGCTCATGCCTATGGCGGACCAAAAGCAACGATTGAAACGGTTGAAAATTTAATGGACATTCCTGTGGACTATTATGTCCGTGTTAATTTCCACGCCTTTGTTGACGTGGTAGATGCTATTGGCGGCATCGATGTTGATGTGCCTTATGAATTTAAAGAATCTGATTCCATGGATAAAGGCGATGCAATCCATCTGCTTCCTGGGGAACAATCCGTTGATGGGGAAGAAGCATTAGCATTCGCCCGGACCCGTAAACTGGATAATGATATTGAACGCGGAAAAAGGCAAATGGAAGTTGTCAATGCTGTAGCAGATAAAGCAGCATCACTCAGCTCTGTGTTTCAATTTGATGACTTGATTGCCGCTGTCGGCAACAACATGAATACGAACATGACGTTTAATGAAATGATGACTTTTATAAAGTACGCTACCGGCGGTCTTGATATTGAAGATATGACCTTAGAAGGCAGCGATTATCAGCCAGGTTCTACGTATTATTGGCTGCTTGACGAGCCGGCATTAGAAGAAACGAAAAGACTGCTTCAAGATCACTTAGAAATCTCCAGTTCCTCTGCGGAGGAATCAGGAGAAACTTATGAGGATTCTAATTCGGAGGAACCGACCGAAGAAAGAACGTACGAAGAGGAAGGCTCCTATGAAGAACAAGGTGATCCTTATCAGGAGGAAGAACCTTATCAAGAAGAGCAGCCTGGTGAAACCTACAAAGAAGAGCCATATCAAGAGGAACAGGATCCTTATCAGGAAGAAGTACCTCAAGAAGAAACGGACGAATATGGAAATCCTTTATAAACACGAAACTCTTTCCCAATTTTATTGGGAAAGAGTTTTTTGCTTATCAGAGAACTAAAATAGATGTTTATACATTAATATTCTTATCTTTTTCTTGAAAGTGATATAATAAAAGAAAATTTGTTTAATGAGGTGTACATGCATGAATATAAAGGAAATTACTGGCCGATCTTTAAGCACATCCAACAGAATGCTCGCTCAAGAAGCTCACCAACGCGGTATTACATTTGAAATTCTCCCGAGAAAACGATTTAAAATGTCTTATGGTAAAAAAAGTTATATTATACGCGGGGGTAAAATATCAACTGCTTATAATACAAGGCTGGCAACAAAACTAACAAAATATAAAAATGCAACTGGGAATCTACTACGCGGAATGGGTTATTTTGCTCCTGAGAATGCAATTTTTTCGAAAAATCAAGCTGATAGAGCATGGAAATGGGCAGAGGATATTCTCCCTGTTGTGCTAAAACCAAACGATGGCATTATGGGTAAGCTTGTATTTGTAAAAATAGATACCTATGATGAATTTAAATCTTGTTTCGAAAAGATTGCCGAAGTTCGCGATGAAATTTTGATTGAAAAGTTTGTTGAAGGGATAGAATATCGATTTACATTCGTAAAAAACGAAATTGTAGCCATCGCAAAAAGAGTACCTGCCAATGTTATCGGGGATGGGTTACATAATATAGAAGAATTAATTGCAGCAAAAAATGAACAACGTGCCCAAAGGAAGAATCCGCTTCATAAAAAACTGGATACTGGTGAAGAAAGTGAGCGCGTTTTAAAAAAACAAAATTTCTCCTTTAAGGATATTCCGAAAAAAGACGAGGTCGTCTATTTAAGAAATAATTCAAATGTTTCCACCGGCGGTGACGCAGTCGATGTCACTGATGATATCTCACCAGAACTGAAAGAAACCGTACGAAAAGCAATTCTTGCTATACCTGGTTTGCGAGTCTGCGGCGTAGATATATTGATTAATGAAGACGACTATCATATTTTAGAAATTAACTCTCACGCGATGCTGACAATGCATCATTTCCCTTGGGAGGGTGAAGAACGTGAAGTGGTTTCAAAAGTAATAGACGGTATGTTTCCCAGCACACTAAAAAAAGAATAAACTTTTACTACTATTACTGAAAAGGTTTCCCCCTAGATATATCAAAGTAACCGAGTTCTCATTTTCGCAGAAAAAAGTCTCACTATTCTTGTTTCAACCCAAGAATAGTGAGATTCTTTATTTTAACCTTCTCTTATGCAATTCTTCTTTCTTGTTAACTAAAGAAATAAAGCTTCCTCTCGCCCTGATTCCACATACCACTGAAAATAGATGTATCCCTAATAGAACAAAGCAGAAGACAGCCAAGGACGTCATCAGTTGTGCGTTATTAACGACAATCGCCATTACCCCAAAAAACATACTGAATGCGTAGATAATCCATACGGATTGTCTATGCGAATAGCCGTTTTTCAGTAATAGATAATGAATATGATTTCGATCCGCTACCGAAATACCTTGTTTATTGTTGATTCTCCGGATGATAGCAAGCAATGTATCGAATACCGGGAGTGCAATTACAATAATCGGGATAACGAAGCTGAAGAAGGCTACATTTTTGAATAAGCCGAGCATGGATATTATCGCAATCGAATATCCTAAGAATAATGCTCCGGTGTCTCCCATAAATATTTTTGCAGGATGAAAATTGAATGCTAAAAATCCTAATGTTGCACCAATCAACAAGACACATAATCCAATGACAATCACACGATAATCCATGATGGCCATAATCAAAATGCTGGTGAAGGCAATGGTTGACACGCCTCCAGCCAGACCGTCTAATCCATCAATCAGATTAATCGCATTTGCAGCCGCCACAATCCAGAAAATCGTAAGAGCTATCCCAACATACTCTCCCAAGAAAACCGTTCCCATAAAAGGTAATGTCACTTTCTCAATGACTAATCCGGAATAGGCAACAACCGAAGCTGCTCCTATTTGGCCTAACAGCTTGGTGCCGGGACGAAGATCCAGTATATCATCCAGAAACCCTGTCAATAGCATGATGATTCCGCCAATGATAATCGCCGTCATCTGCGGATGTTCCGGCTGCAGATAGAGGAATCCTGCAGCGATACCAATAAAAATAGCTAATCCGCCAATGCTTGGTACCGCCCGTTGATGCTGTTTTCTATTATCAGGCTGATCTACTAGATTGCATTTTTTAGAGATCCATATAATGATTGGTGTCGTGATGATTGCTGTCAACAAAGCGATAACAAACGCAATCAGCAACTCAGCAGCACTCCACATAGTTGTTCACCTACTTAATTATATTCTAGTAAACTTACCTTTGCCACGGAGAATCGCCCGTAAAACTCCCTTCTTAAAAATGAGAGTGAAAATGAATTTATTTAGGCGGGAGATAACGGGCGCTAACTCCCTGATTCACTCAACTAACCTTCAGTGGGGGAAGAGCAAAAACTCCCACTGAATGAAGTTTCGTTTTATATTCTATTACCCATTCTTTCGTTTATCATACCATAATTTGATACGAACTGTTATATAAAAAAGCAAAAAACACCCGAATCGATTTCCAGAGAAAGTAATTCGGGTGTTAAAACATATTAACGATATTGCGTAATGTTAAATTTGAATACCGGGTTATTCAGCATATCATATAATCTCTTGATGCTTGGAACTTGCTTCACTGCCCAGCCAATATCTGTTGCATATTGCGGGTAGCCAGGATTCGCAGGGTTCCATCTCATTTTATATAACGTATTTTGGTTATATTGATTATGAATGTAGCTATTTCCGATAAATCGGGCACCGCCAATGATAGCCTGTTCTGGTGAGAACCAGCCTTCATTATAAGCTCTGATGGCTCCACCATTATGCGCATTGCCATCTACCGCACCAATACCATACATATTGTATGTGGTTCTAATATTTCGAAGGCTGCTTCGGTTAGATGAAGTAACTACAACAGGATTTCCGCTGCTATTTATCCCTACTTCAATTCCTTTTGCTAAAGCAGAGCTTCCATTACCAGTTTCCAATAACGCATGTGAAATCAAATAGATTTCGTTGACACTATGCTGTTTACCAGCTGTTATAAAGGCTTGTCCTCTGCCGGCAAGAATGCCTTTCCCTTTTAGAATATCGTTATTTAAGGAAGAGGCTGTGACACCAACACTGCTGGTTAAATCTAAATGCTGGAAGATATCATTATTCTCTGGATTCAGATAACTGCTTACATCACTTCTAGTTGGATTTCTCCAAGCATTGTAGCTGATTCTGTACCAATTACCTGTAGAACCAAGAATTGTGACCTGTGTTCCCTTTTTTATCTGACCATAAATGTGGCTCGAACTGCTTGCGGATGAGCGAACATTTACATTTGCTGTTGTTCTGTTTGAACCATTCACATAATTTTTATGCACATAAGCAGGTTCATTTCGATACATATCTGTCTGCTGTAATTGGTTCATTTGCGTGTCCAACGCCTGATTGAATGTTACGTCATACGTTTCGTGGTTAATTACCCAGCGATTGCTGATTGCTTCATCTAGAGCAGCGAGTGTTCTTTCATCCGCTATACCACTTTGGGCTAATCCATTATCTCTTTGGAATGCTTTCACGGCATTTTCTGTTTGCACACCATAGTAATTATTTGGATTTGATAACGTTAAGTAACCTAAGCTTTTCAAATTCTCTTTTAGCTGTTTGGAAGATGCATTGCTCTTTCCTCTTTGCAGCGAGCTATTTAACACTTCTTCAATCTTATTTAAAGTTGTTTGATCTGCTGTTCCATTTACAGCCAGCCCAAACTGTTTTTGAAAACCTCGCACGCCTTTTTCCGTTTGTACTCCAAAATAGTTATTTGGGTTTGGAAAGGACGTAAATCCTAAGCGGTTTAGGTTCTCTTTTAGATTTTTCACTTGACCGGTACGCGTTCCTTTTTGTGGAACTTTGTTCAATTCAGTTTTTATCTTTTCTAATGTGATTTCATCTGCAATCCCGCTTTGAGTTAGTCCATTGTCTTTTTGAAATGCTTTGACAGCATTTTCTGTTTGAACACCATAATAATTATTTGGATTTGATAACGTTAAGTAACCTAAGCTTTTCAAATTCTCTTTTAACTGTTTAGAAGATGCATTGCTCTTTCCTCTTTGCAGCGAGCTATTTAACACTTCTTCAATCTTATTTAAAGTTGTTTGATCTGCTGTTCCATTTACAGTTAAACCAAATTGTTTTTGGAAATTCCGGACTCCTCTTTCCGTTTGTACTCCGAAATAATTATTGGGGTTCGGAAAAGATGTAAACCCTAAGCGGTTTAGATCTTCTTTGAGTTTTTTTACTTCCTTAGTACGGATCCCTTTTTGCGGAACTTTATTCAATTCAGCTTTTATTTTATCCAATGTAATTTTATCGGCAATTCCACTTTGCGCTAGACCATTGTCTTTTTGGAACGCTCTAACGGCTTTTTCTGTTTGTACCCCATAGTAATTATTTGGATTTGATAACGTTAAGTAACCTAAGCTTTTCAAATTCTCTTTTAGCGTTTTAGAAGACGCATTCCGTTTCCCTTTTTGTAATGGGCTTTTCAACACTTCTTCAATTTTTGCTATCGTTGTTTGATTCGCAATTCCATTTACGGTTAAACCAAACTGTCTTTGAAAATCTTTTACAGCTTTTTCTGTTTGTACTCCAAAATAGTTATTTGGATTTGGTAAGCTTAAATAGCCTAAGCTTTTCAGATTCTCTTTTAGCTTCTTAGCTTGTGCAGAGCTTGTTCCTTTTTGAAGACTATTTGACTGTGTAGAAAATACTGTTGCTCTAGCAAAACTTTGTATGCCAATTTGCTGTTCTTTTACCTCAGCGTCTTCCTCTGCTACTTCCGCATTTTCTTCTGGCTCTGCTTTAGACTCTTCCTCTGTTGCTTCTCCAGCTTGCTCTTCTGCATCTGCTCCAGACTCTTCCTCTGTCGCTTCTCCAGCTTTTTCTTCTGCGTCCGCCTCAGACTCTTCCTCTGTCGCTTCTCCAGCTTTTTCTTCTGCGTCCGCCTCAGACTCTTCCTCTGTCGCTTCTCCAGCTTTTTCTTCTGTGTCCGCCTCAGACTCTTCCTCTGTCTCTTCTCCAGCTTTTTCTTCTGTGTCCGCCTCAGACTCTTCCTCTGTTGCTTCCTCAGCATTTTCCTCTGCGTCCGCCTCAGACTCTTCCTCTGTCGCTTCTCCAGCTTTTTCTTCTGTGTCTGCTTCAGACTCTTCCTCTGTTGCTTCCTCAGCATTTTCTTCTGTGTCCGCTTCAGTTTCTTCCTCTGTTGCTTCTTCAGAACTTTCCCCTGCTTCGGCTTCAGCGTCTTCTTCCACATCTGCTGCCGGCAGTTCTTCGACTTCTTCCTCTTCCGTCACAAATTCTTCAGGTTTACTGAACTCCAGGTGCTCTTCACGGTCGAATGAATCGTCTCCTAAAATGTATTCTATTTGTAGTAGTGTGTCTTCATCTGCAACTCCCGTGTCTTCTATGTCATAAAACTTTTGAAATGCTTTTACAGCTTCCTCTGTATGTAGGCCGTAATAAGTTGTAGGTTTTTCTAATGCTGCAAATCCAAGCTCTGTTAAATCTTCTTTCAGATCTAGAATTTGTTCATCGTCATCCCCTAATTTAAGCTTTATTTCTTCTGACACCGCTTCGTCCGTGGAAGAATCCTGTTCATCAACATCTGATTCTTTATCCCTATCTTCTGGCTCATTATTTTGCTCATCTTCTTTAGATGAATGACTCATCGCATATACTTCACTGACGGAAGCAAATGGAGAAGTTACCAATAAAATCACCAAAAAGAAAGGAAACCACTTTCTTCTCAAATCTTTCCACCTCCTATATTTAATTCTAGCTTTCTATCTATATATCGGCAATACCTAATCTTTTCTTAAGTCATTTTTTTTAAATTGAAATCGTTTTACCGCGGTAAAACGTTCACGAAAGGTTCACTATTTTACTAGATTGTTTTATTAGCGCCAAAAGTCCTGATTTTTGCAGTTTTTTAAGTAAAATAAATTGAAAACTTCACTTAGGGATTTATTCCCTGTTATATGAATATAAATCTTCTAAATTTCTTTCCTTAGATAGAAAGGACTATAATCGTCCAAAATAATAATTATAGCCCTTCCATTTATAATGTGTGTGCTGATTTCCTTTTAGCCTCTATCCCAATCCATTTTCCGAAGTTTACGTTTGGCGCTCTTTGCCCAGCTTTTTACTGCTTCCAAGCTTACCTGTTCTTTCTCTGCAATTTCCTGATTGGATAGTCCTTCTATAATTGCACAGTTAAACCAGACTTTTTGCTTTTCCGTCAGTATCGATGTGAATTCAGAGAAATCGGTTTCACTTTCCTGATCCAGTTTTTCCTGCGGATTCGTTCCCCCTTCATTTTTAGAGAGTATTTTTTTCTTTTTCCCATCCATATAATTTCCTGCCTGCGTCTCTACTTCTTGCTGATGCCCTAGCTGCTCTATGTATTTCCTTTCCAAAATGGATTTATGAAATACATTCACCAAACGATTTCGAATTTCAAAATTCATGTATGTCGCTAATGGTCCTTTATCCGGATTATAGTTTTCATACGCTCTCCACATGGCTACAAGTCCTTCTTGAAAATATTCCCCATCCTTATCATTAATTTGCAGCCTTGCCATTTGGTAGTATACCCTACGCTGATTCTGTTCAATAAAATCCTCCAGTTCCCATTTCTTCTTTGTCATTTTTGAACTCCCCTTTCAATAGATTGCTTTTAATCTAGCAGAAGTTAAAAATTATGTCATATTGCCAAACTAGGATTTTCTCGGAGTAAAATCCTAGTTTGTCCGGGTAAACTGTCGTTTTTTAATAAATATGCTACCGTTTAACGCTACAAACGGTAATTTATAACTTATTTGACCTTTTTAATGACATTTTTCGACATTCTCTGCAGGGCCCCTGCTATAAAGTGTGATATAGAGCGTTTTATAGGATCATTCTTCCCTTTTTAAACAAGTAATTTTTTTATCAAAACATAAAATCTTTTTATAAACATGCCCCTTTTTGTCTCTGAGAATTGAATATAAGTGTGAAAGGAGGTGATGACCATGGCAGTCGCAGAATTAACCGAATCGGTTTTGCAGCTTACGCTGAATGAAGGTGTAGACCCCATCACCGGCGAGTTTGTCCTAAAGCAAAAACGATTCAATTATGTGAAACCAGACGCTACTGCTGAACAGCTCTTATTAACAGCAAATGCATTCGCATCTGTTCAGCAGCATACCCTTTACGCAATCAGCCGTCGGGATGTTTCCGAAATTCATGAAAGAGAGGCTTAATGGGGGATTCAGTAAAGAAAGGAGGTGAGAACCTATGCGCAAGCTTGAATTGAAATTTGTAAATGAAGAAGGCCGTGTGGTAACCTACACACTCGATCATCCTGTGGAACCAGCAGATCCAGCAGCTGTTCAGCAAGCAATGGATACCATTCTTCAGCAGGATGCCCTGTATTCCGCAAGCGGCGGATTAACTGAAATCCACAGTGCCCGTATCGTGGAACGTATTGTGGAAGATATTGAATTATAATCCTTTTATCGTAACAAGACTTTGGCCCGTGAGGAGAGTATCCTCACGGCATTGTCTTTTATTCTAGAAAATTCTTCTGTTTTTCGTCTGAAAGCTTGTTCTTAAAATTTATTTAAAAATCAAAGGTGGTGAATACGATGGAGGCATGGATTTCTCTATTAACCGATATTGGGTTTCCTGCTGCGGTAACCTTCTACTTGTTACACCGGGTTGAAGGAAAACTGAATCAGTTGATTGAGTCCATCTACTCGATTTCTATTCCAAAACGATTACACTAAAAAAAGAGGATTTTCCACTGATTTAACAGTGGAAAATCCTCTTTTTTATTATTCTTGGAAAAATGCTGTTTCTTATCTTCTTTTCAGATTATAAGATTGTGCAATGGCATCTGCTGTATATTGTGCCAGCTGCTTTTTATAGCTGTCACTTTTCAGCAATGCGTTTTCTGTGAAATTATCGATAAACAGGTATTCAATAAGAATCGCCGGCATATCTGTGTTCCGCAGAACATTAAAGTTCGCTGACTTTTGTCCTCTGTCGGAAACATTTAAACGGGAAGAAATATACGAATGAATGTCATTTTGTCTATTTCTTGTTTCCTGAGAAACGCCCCCATTGTAGATATACGATTCAAATCCGCCTGTTGACCCATTAAAGGCGTTGTTATGGAAACTCACAAAATAATCAGCACCCCATCTATTCGCATGGTTTGCCCGTTCGGTTAATTCAACAAAAACATCTGATCTTCTCGACATTTCTACTTCAACACCCTGATACTTACTCGTAAGTATCCGCTCTGTTTCCAGTGCAATGTCCAATACAACGTCTTTCTCATTTAATCCATAACCTTGGCCGCCTGGATCATGCGCTCCATGGCCTGGATCAAGAAAGATTTTTACATTAGTTAATTTTTTTACTTCTTGGTCAATTTTAATTAATGTAATCTCATCAGCAATCCCGCTTTGAGCTAACCCATTATCTTTTTGGAATGCTTTAACAGCATTTGCTGTTTGAACACCATAAAAATTATTTGGATTTGGTAAGTTTAGATATCCTAATCTTTTCAAATTCTCTTTTAATTGTTTAGAAGACGCATTACTCTTTCCACTTTGAAGCGAACTGTTTAGCACTTCTTCTATCTTCGCTAAGGTTGCTTGATCTGCTATGCCATTTACGGTTAGACCAAACTGTCTTTGGAAATTTTGGACGCCTCTTTCCGTTTGTACTCCAAAATAGTTATTTGGATTTGGAAAGGATGTAAATCCTAAACGATTTAGGTCTTCTTTTAGATTTTTTACTTCTTCCGTGCTTGTTCCTTTTTGCGGAACTTTATTCACCTCGGTTTTTATTTTATCCAAAGTGACTTCATCTGCAATTCCGCTTTGGGCTAATCCATTATCTTTTTGGAATGCTTTGACTGCATTTGCTGTTTGAACACCATAGAAATTATTCGGATTGGCCAAATTTAAATAACCTAAGCTTTTCAAATTCTCTTTTAACTCTTTTGAAGAGGCATTACTTTTCCCACTTTGCAGCGGACTATTTAACACTTCTTCTATTTTTGCTAGAGTTGCTTGATCTGCCATGCCATTTACGGTTAAACCAAATTGTTTTTGAAATTCCCGGACACCTTTCTCCGTTTGTACTCCAAAATAATTATTTGGGTTTGGAAAGGATGTAAATCCTAAACGATTTAGGTTCTCTTTTAGGGTTTTTACTTCCCCCGTCCGCGTCCCTTTTTGCGGAACTCTATTCAATTGCTTTTTTATTTGGTCCAATGTCTTTCTATCTGCAATTCCACTTTGTTCCAGTCCATTATCTTTTTGGAATGCTTTGACTGCATTTTCTGTCTGAACACCGTAGTAATTATTTGGATTAGGTAACGTTAAATAGCCTAAGCTTTTCAAATCTTCTTTTAGTTTTTTTGCCTGTTCAGAGCTTGTTCCTTTTTGAAGATTACTAGATTGTGTAGAAAATAATTGGACCTGAACATCTTTAGTATTATCTGCTTCTGAGTTATCTTCTCCCTCAGCTTCCGTTCCTTCTTCTGCTTCCGGGCTTTCTTCTCCCTCAGCTTCCATTCCTTCTTCTGCTTCCGGACTTTCTTCTCCCTCAGCCTCGGTACCTTCTTCTGCTTCCGGGCTTTCTTCTCCCTCAGCTTCCATTCCTTCTTCTGCTTCCGGGCTTTCTTCTCCCTCAGCCTCGGTACCTTCTTCTGCTTCCGGGCTTTCTTCTCCCTCAGCCTCGGTACCTTCTTCTGCTTCTGGGCTTTCTTCTCCCTCAGCTTCCATTCCTTCTTCTGCTTCCGGGCTTTCTTCTCCCTCAGCCTCGGTACCTTCTTCTGCTTCTGGGCTTTCTTCTCCCTCAGCTTCCGTTCCTTCTTCTGCTTCCGGGCTTTCTTCTCCCTCAGCCTCGGTACCTTCTTCTGCTTCCGGACTTTCTTCTCCCTCAGCTTCCATTCCTTCTTCTGCTTCCGGACTTTCTTCTCCCTCAGCTTCCGTTCCTTCTTCTGCTTCCGGGCTTTCTTCTCCCTCAGCCTCGGTACCTTCTTCTGCTTCCGGGCTTTCTTCTCCCTCAGCCTCGGTACCTTCTTCCGCTTCTGGGCTTTCTTCTCCCTCAGCTTCCGTTCCTTCTTCCGTTTCTTCTTTTTCCATCTCAAACTCTTCAGGTTTACTGAACTCCAGATGCTCATCTCGCTCAAATGAACCTTCTGATAAAATGTCTTCTATTTTTTCTAGTGTGTCTTCATCTGCAATTCCAGTATCTTCTAGGTTATAAAATTCTTGAAATGCTATTACAGATTTTTTAGTATGTAAACCAAAATAGTTTGTAGGGTTATCCAATGTAGCAAATCCAAGTTCTGTTAAATTCCCTTTTAACTCTTGGATTATTTCATCTTCATCCCCTAACTGAAATATTAATTCTTCGGATTCCAGTTCATCTATCAAAACATCTTGTTCAGCACCTGTTTTGTTGTCTTCTACATTCTCACTATTTTCTTCCGAACTTTCGGATTGTTTATTATCCATAGCATATACTTCACTCACCGACGAAAACGGGGAAACAATAAGCAGAATTATCAACAAAAAAGGAATCCACTTTTTCCTCAAAAATTCTCACCTCCAAATTTTATTATGACTTACCTTATTTTTATCGGCAAGGGTTAATAGAATATTAAGTAAAACTTTGATAATTTGAACTAAATTCTATTAAATTTCGGAATTTGATTAGTAAAATTGGTATAATAAAATTTCATAAAACACAAATTTAAAATCATTTATACCTAAATAAGATAAATAAAAAGAGTAAAAAGACTGAATAAAGTATATAAATTTCCAATAATATTATCCTAGGTTAGCAGACAAAAAACTCAAATACCGAGGAGAAAATTAATCGCATTCCCCTTGGTATTTGAGTGTTCTTCAGGCACTTTTCTTGGCATTACTACTAAATTATGTTCTTTATTTACGGAGCACTACTTGTTTTTATTCAGCAAATGATTTCGTCTTTCTTATTCATCTCTATAACCTATATATCTTCAATAGAAATTTTCTTTATTTTAATTAGATTTTTATTCAATATAACGAATCCTTCTACTTT
The DNA here is from genome assembly GCF_000821065.1 of Oceanobacillus oncorhynchi. Classification (GTDB taxonomy): domain Bacteria; phylum Bacillota; class Bacilli; order Bacillales; family Amphibacillaceae; genus Oceanobacillus; species Oceanobacillus oncorhynchi. The sequence goes on along the minus strand of NZ_CDGG01000001.1, from coordinate 688,254 downwards.
TATTTACTGTTTCTTGATAAAGTTATCTTGAAAGAGTACATATCCGCTCGATAGTGTGCCCTCTCAAATTCAACAAAGTCCCCATGAATATCGGTAATTTTTCTTTCTGCAATAATAATGCTCGCTCCCTCAAGAATATGTAAGAGTTTCGCATCATTCCGTGTAGCTGCTCCAGCTTTAATTTCCTGCTCTGCCTGAAAGGTCTTTACTTTTAATTCTTTTTCCAGCAGTTCATAAAATGCTTCCTGATCTAAATTGTATTGAGATAACTTTTTCCCTAATCCAACAGGATAATAATGTCTTTCAATCCCCATTGGAATATCATCTGCATACCTTACCCTTTTAAAATGATGTGCCTTATCTAAACCAGTAACATCTTTTAATCTGCCAAACACCTCTATTTCTTGGGATGCTACTAACTTAGCTCCTGGAGCCATTCCCATTTTTTCAATATTTTCTGAGGTGCTGTGAAGGCTGCCAAGCCAGTCATTAATCGTTCTAATTGCGACAAAAGTCCCTTTTCCCGGTTTTCTTTCCAATACCCTTTCCCGAACCAGCTGTTCGATACTTTGCCTTACTGTACTTCTGCTCACATAGTATTCATCCATTAGTTCGCGCTCACTGGGGAGTTTCTCTGTATAATAGCCATTATATATTTGTTGTTCTAATATTTTTTTTAGCTGAACATGAAGCGGGATAGAGTTTGTATAGTCTAAGCTCATTTAAATCCCTCCAATTATAAATAATCGGAATAGATAGGTACAGACCCAAATCTATTCCGATTACCGATTAAAAGTTAAATACTGTTTTATCAAATTTGATTTACGGCAGCACTATTAATTAAGATCTTTTTCAATTTCCATTCCTGTTTCATCACCTAATGGTGAAATTTCCTCTATTACAAACCCTTTTAAGGTATATTTACTTTCACGGGCTTTATTTATAAATTTATTTAAAAGGGAAGATTCTCCTTCTATTTCTATTCTAATTATAAACTTTGAAAATTTATTGATTGTTCCTTTAAGACCCATGTCCTCTGCTAATGATTTAACATATTTTGAGTAAGATTTAGGTTTCAACGGAACACCAATGTGCATTAAATATCTTAATTCCTCTCCCTCTTCCAATATGAAATTATCATTAGAATTGCTTACATGATAATATTCATTTACATCCTTATCACTAAAGCCAGCCAAGTATTTGGAATAAAGCATATTCTGTAACTTAATTTCATGGTGCATTTCTTCATTTTTAGTTAATCCTTTTAGTATCGTATCATTTGGGTTTTGGTTATTTACTTCAATAATCCATATTTGTTTATTTGTATCAATAGCAATATCAAACGCTAATTTACCAAAACTATAACCAGTCTGGTCTAATCTAGCTGCTGTAAGGAGTGCTATTTCTTTTAACTTCTCTTCAACTTCTGTTGCTTCCTGTTCCGAATAACCATAAAACTGTTTTAAAGCATCTGTTGGATAGGCAACATATCCCCCTGATGTTGCAACATTACTGACAATACTATTTTCCCCGCTTATTCTAGTGACAAACATATTATTTTGCCAATTACCACTTTGATTTTTATCTAAACCGATTCTAAAATCAATGGATCTGTTTTCAACCTGCAAATCAAGCGTTTCTTGTATTAAATACCTGTTTGTTTTAAACGTTTTTTTAATAAACTTTGTTAAATCTGTTTCATTCTCTATAACAAGCTCTATATTTTCTCCTTCTTCTCTTGAACGTATATAAATTGTATTGTTATCTTTTACAATATTATAAATACCTCTCCCTCGGTTGCCTCCAAGAGGTTTCACATAAATATCCTTATATTCATTTAAAAAATTAATGATATCTTTGCTTGTTTTATACAATCCAGTTTTAGGTAAATATCTCTCTAACTCCGGGAATTGAGACAGCCTATCATAAATTCCCCATTTATCAATTGGCTTATAGTTAAAAATTCTATCACCATATATTGATTTAAAATATTCTCTCTCTTCTTGATTTAAGGAACTTCTCTTTAATATCGAAGATGGATAAGGAATTGTGCTTTTTTCCCATACACCTTTTTTATAATTATAAATAATTCCTTCTACAGTTAAATCATTTTTATTCATTTCATCCAATGTAAAAGCACAAATTAAACCACCTATTTTTTGATAATGTCTCACATGATTTTCTAAAAGCCTTATTCTCTTATATAATACTTCGTTTGTTTGCCCGACTAAAATTCCAATAACAGGACCTAATATTAACTCATTGTTTACAGTTTTCAATTGGTAGTCAGCAAAAGCAGGAATCATCATTTTCTTCATTATATTATCAGATATCAAAATTGTATTATTATCTAAACTCTCATTTATCTCAATGTCACACTCTGCCGTTTTGATTCCAAACCGAAGAATTGTTTCTCTTAAATAAGCCACCTTGTTTTCTTTTGCAAAAAATTGATTTAAAACGATTGTATTCTGTTTATTTTCAGATATTTGAATTTGTAATGTATTATTCTCCATTTAGCAATCCATCCTTTTCTTAATTCAATATATATTCCGATAAGATTTATTAACAAAACATAATAATATAAACCTAATTGTTGAATACTTCTTTTATTATTTTACTATAACACAACAGATATTACATCTCCCTGATTCTCAATTAATAAAAACTGTTATGCAGTATATACTCTGCTATATTTATGCTACAATTACTCCAAGATTATTTATAGTATACAAAATATGAGGAATACATATTACTAATTGGCTACTTAAACTGCAATAACCGCCTGCACCTTTAGCAATATAGTTATAAACCTATAGAAAATTTTCATGTTAAATATAATAATTTTCAGGGTTACTTAACATGACAAATGTAAAGAATTTAAAGTATATGCAAATTGACTAGCAGCAGCAAATAACATAAACATTCATAAACTATTTTTCAAGGGGTGAGATAAAAAATGGAAGTTGGATTGCTTAGACACTATACAAAACCAACATTTTTAGCGAGATTTATTTCTTTAGTAGCAAAAGCTAAAGGAATCGATATCATCTACTTTCGAGCAGGAGATGTTGATCAAGAAAATCATAAAATTAATGGGAAAATTTTCATTGATAATGAATGGGTGGATGTCGTTACTAATATCCCGAAAGTGATTGATGTATACACTTTCCCCTTAAAAAGCAGAGAAACGATTGCTTATTTAAATAACCACTCATTATTAACAAACAGCGGTAAAAATATAATGAATAAATCTACACTTCAAAAGAAATTAAATAATGATCTTGATGTTAGTCTAATAATTGGACATACCAAATGGGGATTTTTATACTAAATATAATAATCTTTAGGAGTGTCCAGGATGGTAAAACGATATGATAAAGAATTTAAAGTATATGCAGTAAAATTGGTAGTGGAAGATGGAAGAAAAGCAACCGAAGTAGCAAGAGAATTAGACTTAGTACCCCAGACGCTGCACAAATGGGTAGCCAGGTACAAGGAAGAACAAGAGGATAGTTTTGTAGGTAGCGGAAACCGCAGCCCCAAAGATCAAGTGGAATATGAAAAAGATAAGCGAATCCGTGATTTGGAAGAGGAGGTAGCTATCTTAAAAAAGGCAATGGGCATCTTCGCCAAAAAGTAGAGGTAATCTATGCATTTATCCATAAACACCGCCACGAATTTCGTGTCGAGAAGATGTGCCAAGTATGAGGTGTTTCCAAGAGTGGCTATTATGAGTGGAGAAATCGTCCTGTCAGCGATCGAGCCAACCGTAAACAAAAACTGACGGCCCGAATAAAACGTGTATTTATTGAGTCGAAAAAAAGATATGGAAGTCCTAAAATCACGCAGGTTTTACGTGGTGAAGGGACACCTGTTTCCCAAAAAACAGTGTCTCGTATTATGAAAGAAAATGGCTTGCATTCGAAAACGGTGAAGAAATATAAAGCGACAACGAATTCCAAGCATTCGCACCCTGTCTATCCGAATTTACTAAACCAAAATTTCCAGGCAGATAAACCAGGAAAAGTATGGGTAAGTGATATAACTTACATTTGGACCAAAGAAGGATGGCTGTATTTAGCGACCGTAATGGATTTATTTTCTAGAAGGATTATTGGCTGGGCAATGAGTCATCGGATGACCAAAGAATTAACACTCACAGCTTTAAGAAGGGCTATTAATCAGCAAACGCCGCAAGAAGGCTTGATTCATCATTCCGATAGAGGCAGTCAATATGCAGCTAAGGAGTATCAAGCACTAATAAGAAAACATCATATCATCACAAGCATGAGCCGGAAAGGCAACTGTTATGACAATGCTTGTATCGAATCATTTCATAGTGTGATTAAGAAAGAATTAATCTTTCATGAAGATTATCAAAGCCGAGAAGAAGCAAAGCGTAGTATCTTTTCTTACATCATGACATTTTATAATTCCAAGCGAATTCACTCAACGATTGGATATATATCACCAATAGCGTATGAGAAAATGTATCTGCGCAAGATAGCTTCATAGAAGAATATCATTAGCCTCTGTGTTAAAGGAAGGGGCGTACTTTCCCCTTCCTTTAACACAGAGGGGAGCAAGCGGAGCGCGGTAGGAAATTAAAAAATTCACCATTTCTATTGTCCAATTTATTGACATAGATCCATCTTCATTTTAAAAAGTATCTTATTCCATTTGAAGATTGCACCTCTTTTTCAGTAGTAGAAGAGTTTTTAAACCTATATCGTACAGTTATTATTAAACCAGCTAATGGACAAAAAGGACAGGGAATTTATAAAGTAAGTAAACAAAATGAAAACCAATATGAACTTAGTTATCAACAAGATAAAAAAATTGTTTCTTTGGACAAACTTAATCAATTTTATACCCAAGAAATAGTATCTAAGAGGAAATATATTGTCCAAAAATTTATAAATTCCACAACACCAAATGGAAATCCTTTTGACTGTCGGGTACACCTTGAAAAAAATAGAAAAGGAGAGTGGACTATACCTGAAATAGTTATACGCATAGGCCTTGGTCAAAAAGTAACTTCGAACGTCAGCCAAGGAGGAGGCGCTTCAGATCCCGATGTTTTTTTCAAAACATACTATAAAGAAAAAGCTGATGATATCCTTGAAAGGTTAGAGAAATTGGGATACGAAATTGCAATTAAAGTGGAAGAATTAAGAGATACTAAATTAATGACAATGGGTATAGATTTTGGGGTGGATACCAACGGCGACATATATTTATTTGAAGTTAATGGAGCGCCAGGCATACAAAAAATGAGAACTGATGCAGTTTTATTACGAACAGATTATTATAAGTATTTATTATCAAAAGCATCCAGACTTAACAAATAAGTTTCTATGATTTTTTTGCAAGCATAATTATACCCGAAAAAAGCGTATCTTGCTTGAAGATTATAAAAGTTTCTAAATACGCATACTCTAACCTAATTATGCTATAATTACCCCATGATTAATTATAATTCACAAAATCGGAGGAGTATACAAATGCTAGTTGGCTACATGCATAACTATAACAAACCTACATCTTTAGTAAAAATTATTTCTTTTATTGCTAAAGCTAAGAATATAAATGTAGTTTATTTTAATTCAGATGGTATCGACTTAAATACTGATAAGATTACTGGGTCTATGTTAGTTGGAGATAAATGGAGACAAACTGAAATGAAAATACCTTCTATTATTGATGTCAACGCTTTTGCCTTAAAGCACGAGTCAGAAATTAATCATTTGTCACAGCATGCTTATTTAACAGATACAGGAAATAATCGTTCAAAAGAACTTATTCATAATGAATTACAAAAAGATCAATCATTAAGTCAATATTTTTCACCAGAAAGAATCTATTCTAAAACGAATAATGGTGACCCATTTGATTGTAGAATACATTTAGAAAAAAATGGTCAAGGAGAATGGGAAGTTGCTAAAAATTATGTTCGTATCGGCTTAGGAGAAAATGCTGTTGAAAATGTGAAAAAAGGTACAGGAATTGCGGAAGGAAAAGTTTTCTTTAAAGCGAATTATCCAGATAAAGCTAAACAAATGCACCATAAACTAAAACAATTAGGATTAATATTTGCAAAGAAAGTCGAGGAAATAAGGGGCGTTGAGTTAGCTACGCTCGGACTTGATGTAGATATAGATGAGAGTGGAAATTTATTTGTATCCAATATTAGCAGTGCTCCAGCTCCCAGTTTATTATCTGCTGAAATAGCAATGTTAAGATCAGATTATTATAATTTTCTATTGCATAATAGACGTTAATTTTATGCAAAATAATTTTCAAGGAGTGATCTAACAAATGGAAGTTGGACTGCTTAGACCTTTTATACAACCAACATTTATGTCTAAATTTACTTCTTTAGTAGCAAAAGCTAAAGGAATCGATATTATCTACTTCCGAATAAGAGATATTGATCAAGAGAATCATAAAATTAACGGGAAAATCTTAATTGATGATGAATGGGTAAATATAGTTACCAATATCCCAAAAGTTATTGATGTTTCTGCTTTTACTTTAAAACATAAAGAAGAAATCGAGTATTTAAATAAACGGTCTATTTTAACGGAAAATGGAAAGAAGAGAATGACTAAAGCTACTCTTCAAACAAGATTATACGAAGATGAGCATTTTAAAAAATATATCATTCCATCTGAAGATTGTTCTTCTTTTTCAGTAGTAGAAGAATTTTTAAATTTATATCATACAGTTATTATTAAACCAGTCAGTGGTCAAAAGGGCCAGGGAATATATAAAGTAAGTAAACAAAATGAAAATCAATATGAGCTTAGTTATCAACAATCCAAGAGAATGGTTTCTCACCAAGAATTAAATGAATTTTTCACGCAGGATATTCTAAGTACTGAGAGAAAGCATATAGTTCAAAAATATATCACCTCTACCACACCTGACGGAAGTCCTTTTGACTGTCGTGTACATCTTGAAAAAAATAGAAAAGGGGAATGGACTATCCCTAAAATATTTGTACGCATCGGGCTTGGTCAAAAAGTAACCTCTAATATCAGCCAAGGCGGAGGCAGTTCAGATGCTGATGTTTTTTTCAAAACGTACTATAAAGAAAAAGCTGATGATATACTTGTACAGTTAGAACAATTGGGGTATGACATTGCTGCTAAAATTGAAAAATTAAGATCTACTGAACTCATGACAATGGGTCTGGATGTCGGAGTTGACGCTGATGGCGAGTTATATATCTTTGAAGTGAACAGCGCACCTGGTACTACAAGATTGAGATCTGATGTAGTCTTATTGCGAACCGATTATTATAAGTATTTATACTCAAAGAAACGTCCAAATAAGCAATAAATAACTAAAAAAGTGTCCAATTAATTTAATTACTGTGTAAACAGACATGCAGATTATATGTCTGTTTACACAGTTTTTGTTTATAAAAAAGCCTTAGGAATTAAATGATAATGTATTTCCTAAGACTTTTAAATATATTATAGCAATCTGAATGTAACATCATATTTTAAAATTACGTAGTTTATAATACCTTAACCATGGAATCACCGTCTATATTACGAACTTCCATTTTCCTTCGATTTCAATTTACGCACCGGCCCGGTCATCTTCCAAGAAGTACTATTCAAAATATGTCTAACGTCCTTATCCGCTCTGTCTTTTTTCTTTCTAAGTTCCTGCAAATCTTTATCCATTCGTCTTAAAGCATGCTGCACGGATTTTATATTATTGGTATTATACCGCTCGGAAATTTCAAAGCCGACCGTAATAAAGCTGTCATAATCTTCTTCTTTGATACGGGTTACTTCCGACCCCTGCGGGTAGCCTTTGATAACTTCTTTAAAGCCTTCCACTGCTTTTTGATCCGTTCCAGCTACAACGACTTCAATTTCATCAAAGACCATGCTTTTCACATAACCATGCAGATTTTGTGCAAGTGCTTGTCTCTTCAGCCATTTATGGTAATTGTATCGCTGCACATTTCCATTCACGATATATTTCCGGATATAAAGCTCTCCGATTGGTGCAGGGGCTACTTCTACTTCCAGTGCTGCTCTATTTTCAAGCGGCTCCAAAACATTGATTAAGTTAAAAGAGACTCTTGATTTTGTAGTGTCTACCTTCCCTTTGGTTTCCGGGAAATAATAGTCTATAATCGCTTTCGGAATGTCTCTTGCTTTTCCTTCGATTGGGAAAAGCGCCCCGCCAATTTGTGCGGTAGGATTTAATTCAATAACCACGGCTTCTCCTTTAAGGTCTTCCCGGTCATTGACAATAATATCTACGCCGCCTTGCGGAAAATCATCAATTGCTTTTAATGCATTGATGGCAATGTCCTTATATTCCTGCGGCAGGGTGTCTGTTACATCAACAGGATCTCCGCCGGAGGATACATTCGTTTTCTCACGCAAATAAATTACTTTGTCCTTCTCCGGGACACTTTCCAATGTATAGCCGGCTTCCTGAATAAACTCAAGAATTTCCACATCCATGTGAATCAGACAGCTGTTGAGACGTGCATTTTTTCTTCGTATCGCGTTCTTGATATCAATCAATTCTTCAATGGTATGTTCTCCATCACCCATAATATTGGCAGGTACACGGTTGTATGCCGCAACCACTTCGTCACCCACGACATAAACACGGTATTCTTTCCCGCTGACATATTGCTCCAGCACGACTTCTTCATACTCTAATTCCCGGCGGACATAATGGATCGCCTTGATTAATTGTTCTCTATTTTTAATATTGGTTACCACACCATTTCCAAGACTCGCGTTGGTTGGTTTGAGAACTAATGGAAAGCCGACGGTATCCGCAAATTCGATAATCTCTTCATTGGTCGCCTCTGCTTCAAAGCCTTTTCCCTTTGGTACAGGCACGCCTGCTTTGCCGAGATAGATTTTGGTATCATCCTTCTCTGATCCAATTTCTACTGCTTCGCTGGAAACCAGGTCTCCTCTTGTTCTAAAGAAGTAATGTGTCTGCTTCTCTGAGGTTAATGAAAATAAACGTCCGGGCGGGTTCACTCCAAAAATAACCATATTCTCAAAGTGCTCGGAATCCTTCGTGTACCATTTTAGCTTCAGACCTCTTCTCCATCCTTCTAATGCAACAGAAAATGCGTCCAGACGTGTTTTTCGCGCATTTCGTACAATGTCATTATTCAGATGTGGAAGACTTATCCCTAACTGATTGTCTTTCATATTCATATCCTCCTGTAGCTTCTTTCAACTCATCATTATCCCTTAAACTTCTTAAAGATCGACCCAACCGCCCGGATTGGCGAGGTTGCCTTCCAAGAGACGCTTTCGTAGTACTTTCTCCGTTTCAACTCGGCTTTTTTCAAGGCCAGCTCGGTTTCTTCCAGTTCACGCTTGTACCATTTTAATTCTTCTACTTGTGTTTTTAAATCTGTTTTTATCTCAAAGCCGACTTTCACTGCTTCATCGACATCTTCTTCTAATACTTCCATCACGGTTGCTCTTTCTTCATCTTCCCAGATACCGTGTTTAAAGTCTTCTACCATTTCCGGATCTGTACCGGCTACGACGATTTCGATATCGCCGATTTCCTTCGTCATGATATATCCATGCAATTCCCGTTCAAATGCCTGCTTGCGAAGGCCGCGGTGGTAACCGATATCTAAGACATCGCCGACCACGATATATTTCTTCATATAGACCTTTTGCTGCGGACATGGGGTGACAGTGGTCACGGTTGCGTCCCGATTTTGGAGCGGGTCCAGTACATCATGGAAATCAAAGAATGTATTGATTTGTGCAACATTCTTGTCCTTTGTTTCTGGAAAATAAAAGTCTATGATTGCTTTGGGAATATCTCTTGACTTGCCCTCGATTGGATATAATAGCCCGCCCAGCTGTGCGGTAGGGTTTAATTCTAATACATAGGCTTTGTCATCCTTCTCATTGATAATGATATCGACGGCCCCATGTGTCAATCCTGCAACGGACCGCAGCGCTTTAACTGCTGTGTCCTTCACTTCCTGGGACAGGCTGTCTAATACATCAATTGGATCGCCGCCAAGTGAGATATTTCCTTTAAAGTTTAAATAGATCAAATCATCTTTTTCAGGAATGGAAGAAAGCGTATGACCCTTTCTCGCGATAAAATCTGTTAATTCATCATTTACGATAATTGGACAGCTTACTAAACGCGGATTTTTTTCTCGCTCTGCATTTTTTAATTGAATCAACTGTTCTATCGTATGTACACCATCTCCGACAACGTTTGGCGGCTGGCGGTGCATTGCTCCGACAACTTCATCTCCGACAACATATAGGCGGTAATCTTTTCCGGCGATATATTGCTCGATAATGATGTCATCGGTGGTTCCCAGCTCTTTGGTGTAGTCATAGCATGCTTCTAATTCTTCTGTGCTGGTAATGTTGACAAAGACGCCGCGGCCAAAGCTTCCATCCTTTGGCTTCAGCACAACGGGAAACCCGATTTTACTGCCGCATTCCAGAACTTCTTCTTTGGTGTGTTCGCTGGTGAATATTCCTCCCTGCGGCACTGGAATGCCGTGCTCGCTTAAGTGCTGTTTGGAACTTCCTTTATCTTTTCCAATAGATACAGCTTCATTGGTTACTTTATCTCCTCTGGAACGGAAGAAATAATGTGTCCTGCTATCTGAACTTAATGAAAATAATTGTCCAGGTCTCTCGGTGAACCATGTAACCATTTCACTGAATTTCTCTGAATCTTCAACATGCCACCTTAATTTCAGACCTCTCCGCCAGCCTTCCAGCGCAATTACGTATGCGTCTAATAAACTTCCGTGTACATCAGAAATAACTTCTGATGATAAATGCGATAGCCATTCAGCATTATTCTCACTCATGCCTGATCCTCCTGATTAATCCATTTTAGTACGTTATTCTGCATTTATATTTTAAATGTTTTTCCTTGAAGCAGGTCTCTATCTAACTTCCCCTGTGCTTCGATAAATAAATTTCCTAAATATGTGTCTATTTTATCATTGAATTCATCATAATTGCCCGGTTTTGGTGTAAATTCTCCAAAAACCAATCCATTTTCGGATCGCAGAAAATCGATTCGCATAAAGGGGCTGGGAATCAGACTGCTGATTCTCTCTGCCATGTCGATTTCTTCCTTGGAGACTCCTTTGCCTTCGAAGGCTTTGTCCTCATATTTTCCTGTCTGGATGCGTTTCCCCTGTCCATCCCACCAGCAGTATTTCATCTCTGGCGTGCGGATGATTTCCAGGATAACGCCGACCTTGCCATAGAAGCAATAAAACTTCACATCGCGTCCAGAAACCTTGTTGGCCGTATCCTCGAGAATTAATTCTTCGATGCGCCAGGCATCCTGATCCACTTTATTTTCTTGCAGATCCTTTTCCATGCGATGCTTGAGTAAAGACCAGTTCGCCAATTTCTCTCCTGTCTTTACACTTATTATATCACTAGATGCATATACAATGTAAACTCCACGTCCTCCAGCGCCATTTGCCGGCTTGATAACAATATTTTCTTCCTCCGGCAGGGATTCTATCGTGTAGATATCCTCCGGGCTGCCAGGCGTGCGTATCGCTTGTTTTTCCATAAAGCGATACGCTGTCTGCTTATCGTCTAATTCGTATTCTGGGAGCGTTCCTAACAGCTGATATTGTCTGACACGCATATTCATGCAGGCGCGATAGGAAGCGACGTCCGCCAGGCTGACAGGGTCTTCCGTAAGTCCTGCGCGTGCCATGAATTCAGAAGCATGCCCTTTGGCTCCGGCTAATACTTTGGTGAAAATCCGCTGTTTAAAGGCAGTTTCTTCCTGCTGGAACTGCCGTGCAGCTGCCTCCAGCAAATCCCGGAAATGACGGTCTTCTAATTTTTTCTGCTCGATGCGTTTATCTAATTCCGCAATGATTTTTCCTTTGTCTTTCTTTTCTTTGATATATCTCCAAAGGGTATTATAATCAAATTGCTCGAGCGCTTTTTCGCGTTCTGCTAACTGCTCCTTCAACAAAACGGTTTCCGATTGATAGTGAAGAAGCTGTTCTTCCAGATAAGCGATATAATTATCTTTTTCTTTTCCGGAAGGAAGGAGTTTGCGAATAGAAGCTGTTTTTTGATACGTATTGCTTTTCATGATTTTTTTAATTTGTTTATCTGTCTTGGCAATACTTGCTTTGGTATCATCTACCTGCGCTTCTTTTTCGATAAGCTGATCAATCAGTTCTTCATACGATTTATCCTCTGGCATCTTCATGCCCTCCTTCCTTCCATTTGCCTGGAACGACAAAATTATCTTTCAGCATCTTTCTAAAGGCCTGCTCTTCCTCTATCCAATTGGATGCCGCCACTGGATAATAGCGGAGGCTATGGCTCTGTTCCTCAATCAGCTGTTCTCTGATTTCTATGCTCGCCGGATACCATGCGGCTGCCTGTCCCAGATAGCGGTGCAACCTCATTGCACATTGGCGCATATTGTATTCCGGATTATTTTTCTTCGGTATTTTATTAATAATGACCTTGGCTGCGGTTGTCTTGAGCTCCGGCACATAGCGCTGCTTCTCCTGAAAGATAAGTGGATTTTTGATAATAGTGAGCTGCGCTTCTGCTTTTTCTCCGTAAACGAGCATGCATACCTGCTCTCCATCTACGAAGTCCCTTACCTTGTGATGGATAAACTTGGATTGCTTCAAATCATATATCCCGCGCTGGATCAAACCAACCGTAAAGCCATTTTCCTTCAGCCATTTGATTTCCTTGCCTATCTCCGCATCATATTGGCGAAAATCTGCTATATACGCAACATCCACCTGATGCCGGGCTCCTTTTTCAAGCATCGGCTTCGGCACGGCAAATGGACGCTTCTGCTGCTGATACGGAAAATATATACCCTTTGCTTGCTGATGCATCCGGTTATGTGCCTCGGCATATTCCTTGCGTGCTCCCATAAGAAAGCCGTTATAGCCAAAGGAGGAATTCCCCGTTAACGAACCAGAGGATTGCATCGGGAAGGAAAGCGGCCCAGTCGGCAGATCCTTCACCTGCTCTGTTCCAAAGGTGAGCGCCAGCCGCTTTTTAAATTCACTGTCTGCGGCGAAACGCACCGCATCCCAATAGCCGACCTTCTCTAAAACTGGAATTCTCTGAAACATAATGGATGACATATTGGAAAAAATATATTTTCCCGGCATCCCCCTGCGATACAGATATAAATCCTCTGTCAGCCTGGCATGCTCCGATGTATTGGCGATAACAGATGGATTTTCCAGCAAATGTCGTGCCTGGATTTCTATTTTTTGCGGATGGGACCAGTCGTCCGCATCATTAATGGTCACGAATTCTCCTGTTGCTTGCTGGAGTGCGATATTTCTGGCTACGTACGGTCCTGAATTTGTTTCGGTTTGTAAGAGCTTAATTCTGCCATCCTGCTGCATCCATTCTTTGACCACAGCTGCGGTATGATCCGGACTGCAGTCATCGACAACGATGATTTCCAGATTTGTCCACGTTTGCTTTGTCAATGATCTTAATGCAACAGAAATGCCCGATTCCGAATTGTATGCTGGAATGATGACCGTAATTTTAGGCTGTTCATTCTGCTCTTCTTTTATCTGAATCGGGTGGGTGTCTAATTGATCATAGAGATAAGCGCCTGAGATTTCGTTATTGATATAAAGCGGCTCCAGCTGATACGCATGCAGCACTTCATTGATCCAATACAGGCGGTCCTCCTGTTTTCGGCACAGGTTGGCCAATGCCAGCAGTAAATCGGGATGCTGCGCTTGTTTCAGTGCTTCTTTAATCAGCTGTATCCCTTTTGCATGCTGCCCCAGTATTTTATAAGCTTCGGCAAGCAGGATGATAATACGACGGCGCACGTCTATATTCTGCTCTCCCTCGAGCGCAATTTCCAGATAGATGACGGCTTGCTCTGCACTGTTTGGAGTCAGTTTATTGGCAAACCAAAACCCCAGCTCCCATGCAGCTGCTTTGACAAGATACTTATTGTTGGATTGATACAGCATATCCTGTAAATTGCTGAGAGCGCGTTCTTCAAAGCCGAGGTCATATAAATAAGTTTTGACCGGCTTCAATTGGTTGATGGCGTCCTTCTGCTTATAAGAAGTGCTGTAGAGCTTTTTGATATTTCTCCGTCCCAGAGCATAGGAAGGCACTGCTTTTGCCAGCGAGATACCGTCCTTCTTCCAGCCGGCAGCCTTTTGCTTTAAGGTTTCTGCAAACAAAAAGGCAGACTTATAGCGTCTATAAGTCTCCTTTAATGCTGCTTCTTCTTTTCTTTTGGTATCGAGCTCTTCTTCTGCGTGCTGCAGACGTGTGTGAAGCTCGGTTTTATCGATTGGTTGTTTCATTTTCTAGACAACTCTTTTCCCATACACGGTCGGCATATGCCTGTTTGATTTCCGTTGCTGGAATAGTATTTTTGATTTCCTGCTGTATCTGTTCATCCGCCGGGAACCATGCTCCCAGCTGACCAAAGTATTCTTCGATATGCTTGGCGGCATTGTTTAGAGCTGCCTGATTGTCAGGTGCTTCTGTCAGTACAACCGCCAACTGCTTCGTCGTCAAGGTTGGCAGGTACTTCTGCTGATATTGGTACACGGTCGGCTTGATGCATACGGTTTTCTCCGCATCAATCTTTTCTCCATACACCAGCATCTGCAGACGATCTCCATCTAACTTTTGACGAATGCCTTCGTCGATTTTTTTCGGAAGCGCGAAATCATAGGCGTTGATTTGCACCAGGCCGATTCGGGTCCCTGTCGCTTGTAAGCAGTCGTTGAATACCTGCCAATCTGCTTCGTTCAATGCCCGAAAATCTGTGGCAATAACGACATCAAACTTCCGGAAACCCTCTGTTTTTTCTTCCTTGGCCGGCCACATTGGCTCCGGCACGGGATATGGCCGTTCCGTCATTGGATAAGTGTAGCGGACATCCTCTGCCCGTTGATGATGATTCTCCAATGATTCCACATACTCCTTGCGCACACCCATAAAGAAGCCGTTATAGCCAAAGGCAGAGCTTCCTGTTAAGGAGGTGACAGCTTGTCTTGGCAGGGATAACGGACCAGAAGCTAAGTCAACATAAGTCCGTGTGCCAAAGCTTTTTAACAAACGGCGTTTAAACTCGCCATCTGCGGCAAAACGGACACTGTCCCAATATCCGACTTTTTCTAATACAGGCTCCCTGCGGAACATAATCGATGACATATTTGGGAAGATGTATTTTCCTGGCGTTCCCCTGCGGTACAACGTCATCTCTTCGGTAATTCTCGCATGCTCGGAGGTATTGGCAACCACCTCTGTATTTGCTAATAGATGCTTCGCCTGAATCTCTAATTTGGAGGCATGCGACCAATCATCTGAATCATTCACGGTCACAAATTCGCCAGCCGCTGCTTCCAGGGCAATATTGCGTGCAATGTAAGGACCGCTGTTTTGCGGGGTCTGCATGACTTTAATCCGGCTGTCTTTTGCTGCATATTCCTGTACGATTGCTAATGTGTTATCCGGGCTATGGTCATCGACAATAATCAATTCGATGTTCTGCCATGTCTGCTCCAGAATTGATTCAATTGCTACCCTGATTCCATCCCCGGCATTATAGGCAGGAATAATGACAGAGATCAGCGGTCCATCTGAAATATTTTCATGTGTTTTGATGGTATGGAGGCCGTCATATTGGCCTGTTTCATCGGTGGCAATGTTATCCAGGTCATAGAGAGAGAATGCTTTATTGATATAAACAAATCGATCCTTGATATCCGCTTCTAAATTTGCTAACGCCAGATAGATATCTGCGTGTTCTCCTGCTTTTAAAGCGTCCTGTAAGACGTTTCTGGCTGTTTCACGCTCGCCCGTTTCATCCAGCAGCTCTGCTTTGATAATAGCGATACGGCGCTGCTGGTCCGGCTGCACTTCGCCTTCTTCGGCAAGCGGAAGATATTCTAATGCAATCGCCGCATCCTTTTCATTATATTGATTGGCATGCCAGAGTACTTTTTCCCAGGCTGCTGTTCTTTTTAAGGATGGATCGTTTGCTTCCTGTATATAGGCTTCTAAATCGGCTAAGCCTTTCTCGATAAAGCCCAGATTATATAAATGGAACTTGATTTGTTTCAGGCGCTGTCTCTCTGCTTCTTTTTTGCCGAGCAAGACGCGTTTGATGGCGTCTTTCTGCTGGTTGCTTAAGATGTTTAAGAGGTATTTGCGCTGTTTCTCTCCTAAAACCGAGTAGATAAACCAATCTACTGGTTCTGCCACTATTTTTTTTATAACTCCTGCCATTATGACACCACCATTTTTCTTCTATCCGTTGAATTTATTGCGAAAGATTTAACCTGTATAAGTTTAAAATTATATTTTACCTTCTAGCTGTCGCTCCGGAAATACACTACGCTTTCCATGGGCTTGCGCTCAGCCTCCTCGGTAAAAAGAAGAGCACTTTTTCCCTGCGGGGTCTTCCCACTGCGCTTTCCCATAGGAGTCTCCGTGTATTTCCTCCGCTGGATAGAGTGCTTAACTATAGAAAAAATAATTTATTTTATTAGATGAGAAAGATAAAATAAATAAATTTAAATTATTTTATACCACTGCTTTATTTCTGTTCTGCGCTTTTTGTTTTTGCTGCGTTTGCTTTGACTGGTTGTTTGGCGTTGATGACTTTTGGTTTTTTCTTTGCTGGCTTTTTTTGGACGCCCATGGCTTCGCGGTATTTTGCGACGGCTTCTTCTGCGGTGCCGTCGAATTTCACTTGGCCCTGTTCCATCCAGATGCCTCTGGTACATACTTTTTCGACAAAGCCCATGCTGTGGGATACGATGATGACTGCTTTGGCGTGGTCCATCATCTCTTGGATGCGGACACTGGCTTTTTCCTGAAAGGCAAGGTCGCCTGTTGACAGGGCTTCATCGACGATAAATACATCGGGCTTTAAAATTGCTGCGATACTAAAGCCGAGGCGTGATTTCATTCCTGCTGAATAATGCTTTACCGGCTTATCGATTGCTTTCCGGATACCGGAGAATTCAATGATTTCATCATATTTTTCATCCACACGTTCCTTTGGGATTCCTAACAGCATCGCATTTAAATAAATATTGTCTGTTCCTGTTAATTGTGCGTTAAAACCTGTGCCGTAGCCGAGCAGGGAAGATGTCTGGCCATTTACCGTCAAGGTTCCCTCATCGGGTCTGAGTATGTTTGTAATGGCTTTACAGAGTGTACTTTTCCCGGCGCCATTATGCCCGATGATGCCGACGACTTCTCCTTCTTTAATATCGAAGCTGACATTTTTTAATGCCCAGTAGTCTTCTTTTTTATTTTGAAGCTTGAAGGATATGCCGACATTCTCTGCTTTTACGATCGATTCCTTACCGACATTTGTTTCTGTCTTAGTCACATTCAGACTGCGCTTTTGCCTTCTTTGACGCGCAACGGGAGGGACCGTTTCTTTATAATGCTCAATGACGGTTTTTGGATCTCCAATTTCTTTGACATAGCCATTGTCCAGCCAGATCAAGCGATCGCAGTTCTTTTGGGCATAACGCAGACTGTGGGTAACAATCACTACCATTTTCGCATTCGCAACCAGCTCCTTGAGCTTTGCAGCTGCCTTGCTGCCAAATTTCACATCTCCTGTGTTCAATGCCTCATCCAAAATGAGGATTTCCGGCTGAAGGTGAGAAGCGACACTGAAACCGAGCCGCGCCTTCATCCCGCTGGAATAGTATTTCATCGGCTGGTCAAAAAACTGGCCAATCTCCGAGAATTCATGAATATCTTCAATATAATCATTAATTAATTGCTTATTAATGCCGAGCATCATTCCGTTTAAATAGACATTTTCTCTGCCTGTCAGCTCTTTATTAAAGCCCATGCCGAAAGAGAAAAGAGCTGTTACATTTCCATCGACGTTCATTATTCCTTCATCCTGTGTAAGAATGCCGGTAATGATTTTGCTCAACGTCGTTTTACCGGCACCGTTTGAACCGATAATTCCTAAAATTTCTCCCTGATAGCCGGTAAATGTAATATCCTTTAACGGCCATACCTTTTCCGATTTCTTCTTATTTTTTTTCTTCTTGAAAAGGTTCGTCAGGGTGGATTTTAAATCATCGGCATGCCGGTTATCATGAAAGGATACGGCTATATTTTTCGAAACAACAACCTCTTCTTTCGACTGTTTATCGATTTTTTCATTATCATGATTTGACATAATAAAACCTCTTTTATCGCACGATAGCTTTTTATCTGAACCATGAGGTCATGCTCCAGTATTCTGTAAAACCCTCTCCCCTAAAAAGAGAGAGGGAATTTTCATCCTATGCTGCGTGCTTGATTCATTCCATTCTGCTAAAGGCGCATCATGGATTACAATGCTTTAATAATCTTGTGTTCGTTCTTACTGTAATAATAAATCATATAGACACATATTGCTAAGCTTCCAACAAAAATGATGCTCAAGCCTAGAAAGTCCGGTGCCCGATGAAACATTAAAATATCACGGTAGGATGTTACCAGTATCGCAATCGGATTAATATCGACAAAGAAACTGTATTCAGGAGGCAAGCGTCCGCCTTCCCAAATGATTGGTGACGCGTAGAAAAAGAGTCTCGTCACATAGCTGAGTAAATTATCAATATCCCGAATAAATATTGTAGCGTATCCTAATACAAGTCCCAGCATTAAGTGGAAGGTCAGCTGTATCAGGATTAGCGCTGGCAAATAGATAACATGCCAATCCGGAAAGACACCATATGCTATCAAAAATCCTGCAATGACAATTAATCCAAATCCAAAGTTAAATAATTGCGTCAGCGTAAAGGATATCGGAAATAATGATTTTGGCAAATAGACCTGATTAATAATCGAGCTGTACCTTAAAATCGATTTAGATGCTGAGTTCATGCTTGTCGATACCCATCTCCAGACAACTAAACCGACTACCAGGAATAAACCGAAATTTGGCCCTCCGCGATCTAAGATAATAACGACTAAGAAATAAAATACGAGTACGTTTAACAGCGGATCGAGCAGCCACCAGAAGTAACCGAGGTAGCTGTTTCGGTGCTCCGCTTTGAGTCCGGATTTTACGAGGTAGAAGAGTAAATCTTTTCTCCGTAAAATCTCTTGTATATAGTTTTTCATTATAATTTGACACCGCCTAATTGTTTCAACACTTTCTGTGGACATATTGTAAGTTGTCCTTTATGGAAAGTGGCTTTTTCAATCATATCTTTATCAGGTTCCCTTATTAGAAGGTTTCCTGAGCTTAATTACTATTATACACCAAAATTATATTGTTTTTTTAATAGTATACGTTGAACTACATGGTTTCACTTATTCTCTTTGCTTTTGGAGTCATATAGCTTCCTGGCAACCGCTGCGGAAAAACACTACGCTTTCCATGGGCTTGCGCTCAGCCTCCTCGGTAAAAAGAAGGGCACTTTTTCCCTGCGGGGTCTTCGCACGGCGCTTTCCCATAGGAGTCTCCGTGTTTTTCCTCCGCTAAGGAAATGTTTATACTTTCAATCCTGAAATATCAACTATTCTGTTGTATTAATCTGTTATCACATTTTAACTATCCCTACTTCTTCGCATTCCATTTCAGTAAATCCCGGAGTGAGCGGGTTACGTAGTGGGAGAAGTAGTATAGGGTTTTGGGAAGGGTTTGTTGTTCTACTTCCCGGAATACGTACCAGTTTCGTTTGGCTGCTTTCCATTTGTTGCTGGAAATGGAGTTGCCTACGAGGCGGTACCTTGCGAGCACTTCTGAAAGTCCATATGCAAAGTGGCCGTTTCTGGTGATTTCCAGCCAGAAAGCGTAGTCTTGTCTGGTACGGATATTGACCATGCGCCGTTCGCCTATTCTTTCGCGATCTAACATGACGGTCAGGCAGCCGATGACGCAGCGTTTCATTAAATCCTCATACGTCACGGTTGCAGGGGCTGTGCTGATTGCACCGGTATCTGTGCCGTCTTCATTCATACGCACATACTGTGTGAATGAAAAGGCAACCCCGTTGTCTCGCATAAAGGCGAGCTGTTTTTCCAGCTTTTCCGGCAGCCATAAATCATCGCTGTCTAAAAAGGCAATATAGCGTCCTTTCGACTGGTCCATAGCTGTGTTGCGTGTGATTGCCGAGCCTTGATTCTTATCTAATACGGTTAGATGGATACGTGCGTCTTTTTCGGCATAGCTTTTCACAATTTCTGCCGTCCGGTCTGTCGAGCAATCATCCACAATATTCATTTCCCACTCTGAAAAAGTTTGTGCCTGCACCGATTCAATGGTTTCTGCAATAAACTGCTCGGAGTTATAGGTTGGCGTAATGACAGAGACTATCGGTTTGCTATCTCCCAAGTTGTTCACCTACTTCACTTCGTCCTATTTGTTTCCTAAACGCTGGTAAATGGCAATCAATTTTTCTTCTTCCGCTCTCCAATTCAATTGTTCCTGGACAGCTTTTTTCCCGTTTTCGCCCATCTGCTTCGCTGCATCCGGATGATTTCTTAAATAATCCAGCGCATCCTTTATTTCTTGGTCATTATGCGGATCTACAGTGATACCGCATCGATATTGATTGATAAACTGCTTCCAGACAGGGAAGTTGGAACAAATAATTGGAATACCGGCATTCATATACTCAAAGAACTTGGTTAATTCTTTCTTCATATAATGCTCTGTTTCCGGAAAAATCGCAACCCCTGCCAGCCAATTATGCTTCAAATAAGCTTGTTCAATTTCTTCTTTGGGAATGTATTGGTTCACTCCCTTGATTTGAATCCGGTCTGACTGGCTGCGAGCGATGCGGTAAATCTCATCTGCGAATTCTGTGGAGCATTTACCAATATAATTCATGGTGACTTTCTCATCTATTAAAGGCAATTTTGCATGCAGAAATGCACCGCGCACATCTGTTACATTGCCCGTATAAATCAATTTATCTTCTATTTCCCCTTTGCGCTGATGCTTTATAAAGGCCGTATTTACCATCGGATAATTTAACACACATTCCCCATCCGGATAAATATCCTTATAATACTTTTCAGCAAGGATTAGTTCCATCTTTTTTGTAAAAAACTGCTCCATTTTCTTATATGCTTTGGCAGCAAATTTACGAAGCGGCTTCGGTACATATTCTTTTTGCAGCATGCTCGTGATGTAGTCTTCATGAATATCATATATCACATGATTCCGGCGATTTTTAAGCAGCCATGCGACTGGCAGCAGCTCCGGGTCATGAAAATGATACACATCCGCTTTTAATTTTTTCGCCTGCTTATAAAGTGTCCAGGCGCCCTTGGTCATGCGTTCCCATCTGCTTGTGTAATCTTTGATTGGGATATGCTTGATGCCGCTCTCTCTATCTATTCCTGTTTCTGTTTCTTTGGCAATTAAGTATACGTCGAATCCAGCTTTTTTTAATGATTTACATTCCTTATGATAAATTCTCGGATCATGAGGATGATGTACTGTTGTTAAATGAACAACACGTTTTTTTTCATTCATTGCAGCTGTCCTCTCTATTGGTTATTCATCGTTATTGATCAATCGTTTGTTTAAAGAGCTTCTCATATTCTTTGACAATCTTCTCTGCACGGAAGGATACCGCTCGTTCCCAGCCTTTTTCCGTGACCTGGTTTCTTTTTTCATCATCCCAATGTAAAGCATCTTCCATTTGTGCAGCTAGTGCATCTGCATCTCCTACCGGTGTAATCACACCATATTTACCATTATCCAGGACTTCTGCTGCGCCCGGTCTGGCGTCGGTGGAGATAATCGGGATTCTGGCGGCGAGCGCTTCTGTCAGCACATGCCCGAACCCTTCTCTTTTGGAAGACAATACAAAAATATCTGCCTGATTAAAATAAACATATGGATTTTCCTGAAAGCCTGCAAAAAATACAGCGTCCTCTAGATGCAATGCTTTTACCTGCTTTTTCAGCTTCTCTTCCAGCTCTCCCTCACCAAGAATGACAAGGCTGGCTGAAATATTTTTACGTACTTTAGCAAAAGCTTGAATCAATGTCGCCTGGTCCTTATCGTCTACCAAGCGTCCTGCTGTAATAATCACTTTTTCTTTCGGGTCATGAAATATAGATTGATACTCCTCGGCAATTTCTCCTTGCTTCATCAAGGATTCTATATTTTCCACATCGACCGGGTTATAAATAACCTGTACCTTTTTCGGGTTTACTTTGTAGTTTTGAATGATATTCTGCCTTACCCCTTCAGAAAGAGCAACGACTTTTTTCGAAAATCGATAGGCCAATCCATATATTTTCAGGTTCGTATTTCTTTTTCCTTCTGTTCCTAATAACGCTGCTTCCCGGACAATATTTTTAGCTTTGTGACCGGACAGCAGTCTTGCTGCAATGGCAATGAGGTTATAGTTAGGAATGGTACTGAAGACAATATCGGGTTTTTCCTTTTTAATTATTTTGGAAAAAGGGATGATTCCCGAACGCAGTCTTCTGGTCGGCAGCTTGATAAAGGTGATTTCTTTTTTTAAGTATTTTTCATAATCGCCTTCATAATTCAAGGTAATCAATGTCGGCTCAAACTGCTCCAAATCCATGTTATTTAATAAATTGAGCATCGTTCTCGCCGCACCGCCGGAACCCAACTGATATATAAAGAAAAATATTTTTTTCTTTTCCCCCATTTTTTTCATTCCCCTGCAAAGTAATTTGTCGATATTTTACCCAGAAGCATTATAACATAGGGGTGCGGATAAATAAATTTTCGACAGTGACTATTTTGTGAAAAAAGGCTTGAGGACGGTTGCTGAAGCAGAAAAAATGAAACAAAGGGATGGAGGGCTTTGTTTCATTAGAAAGGAGGGCTTATTTGGGATGATGACTTTATAGCTTATGAATGCTATCATCGAAGAGCACTGGATCTTGAAAAGTATTTTCTCTTTTTCCTTGTAAATTTGTGATTCAATCTAGTTAGCAGAATGACAGCAAACTAAGCTTGTGCTATTTTAAAATAACATGAATAAAAAGCGCTCTACAGGGAATAGATATATATCACCCTTATTAAGAAATAGATGCTTGCTTGCATGAATATTATTTGACACAAAGCATTGATTGCTACTATAATAAGGGTGTAAAGAAATATTGTGCGATTTTCGCTTCAAGGGCGAATAAAAAAGTTGGGGTGGTTCCCAGCTTTTTTTTTGAAAAAACGCCCTCATTTATGAGGACGAAAAAATATTTTTATTTACGACAAGCACAACTTAATCAGAACAACTATATCTTTTGCAAGGGTGGTCAGACCTTTGATTATAGCTATTCTTTTTTGTTGCCTTTCTCGCTTTTTCTTCATTGTGCGATTTTCTTTTTGCCCCAAGGGGTTCACCTCCTTTCAGTTAGCTACTGCCAACTTGGGGAAGTTTTTGATTGCATAAGATACGTGCTTGCCCGCCTTATGCTTTTATAATTCCACCACAAAATATTAAGAAAAGTCCCAATGTTTTGTTTGAAAATAAGAAGTTATTAAATTTACCTGCATATAATAAAGAATGCAGACCACTATAAAGCCCGCATCCCCCTTCTACTTACTCTTCTTCTAATTTCCTTTTCATATACGCCAGCACATCTGCTTTTAAATCCGGTCTTCCCAGCGCAAAATCAATCGTTGCTTCAATAAAACCAAATTTATTGCCCACGTCATATCGATCACCTTCAAAATTATAAGCAACGACATCCTGTGTCTGATTGAGTTTCTTTAACGCATCTGTCAGCTGGATTTCATTATCCTTGCCTGGTTCAAGCGTCTGTAAAATAGAAAAGATTTCCGGTGTCAGAATATACCTTCCCATAATAGCCAAGTTGGACGGCGCTTCCTTCGCATCCGGTTTTTCAACTAAATCATGAACAAAGCTGGTTCTGCCTGTCGTCTCTTCTTTGTTTTTCGGGTCGATGATTCCATATTTCGATACATCCTCCCATGGAACGGAATGTGCGCCTATTACAGCCGCATGGTGTTCCTCATGGACATCAATCAGCTGCTTTAAGCATGGTTTTTCGGACACCACAATATCATCGCCAAGCAAGACAGCGAAGGCTTCATTGCCGATAAATGAACTGGCACAGCCAATGGCATGCCCGAGGCCAAGCGGTTCCTTCTGGCGGATATAGTGAATGTTTGCGAGTTTAGAGATGCTTCTGACCTGTTCTAATGTCTCCCAATCCTGCTTCTGCTCTAATTTTTCTTCTAATTCATATGATTTATCAAAATGGTCTTCAATCGCGCGCTTGCCTCTTCCAGAAATAATAATGATATCCTCTATCCCGGAGGCCACTGCTTCCTCAATAATATATTGAATCGTCGGTTTATCTACAATGGGAAGCATTTCTTTTGGCTGCGCCTTTGTTGCTGGTAAAAATCTTGTTCCAAGTCCTGCTGCGGGGATAATTGCTTTTTTTACTGTCATACGGCATCCCTCCAGTGTATTTTAATGAAATAAATCGCTTAGGTTACAATAAGTCTAACTACCATTTACTATACATCTAATTTAGATAATTGTATAATATGGAACAAGTAGATGTTACATGAATTTACATTTAAAAAGGCAGGCTAAATAAATGAATCTATTTCAACAAATTCAAGATAGAAAAGCTAAGATTTCCGTCATTGGTCTGGGTTATGTAGGACTGCCCCTGGCAGTGGAATTAGCAAAAAAATATGATGTGGTCGGTTTTGACCTGAATGAAGCAAAGGTTGCGCAATATCGAAAAGGCATTGATGTAACAGAAGAAGTCGGCAGTGAGGCGCTAAAGGAAACTACCCTGGAATTCACAAGTGCGCCGAGCGATATCAGCGATTGTACCTTTCATATCGTCGCTGTGCCGACACCGATCAATTCGGATAAAACGCCGAATTTAAAACCTGTGATTTCAGCAAGTGAGACAGTTGGACAACACCTTACGGAAGGCTCAATTGTTGTTTATGAATCAACGGTTTACCCGGGGACAACGGAAGAGGTTTGCATTCCTATTTTAGAGGAAAAATCTCAATTGACTTTCGGAAAGGATTTCAAAGTAGGCTACTCTCCGGAACGAATCAATCCCGGCGATAAGGTGAATACCCTTGTCACTATCCAAAAGATTGTGTCTGGCTCAGATGAGGAAGCATTAAAGGAAATCTCCGCTTTATACGGTTCCATTATTCAAGCTGGTGTCTTTGAAGCAAAATCCATCAAGGTTGCAGAAGCGGCAAAGGTGATTGAGAATTCACAGCGGGATATCAATATCGCCTTTATGAATGAGCTTTCCATGGTTTTCAATAAGATGGATATCGATACGAAGGATGTGCTGGAAGCGGCCGGCACGAAATGGAACTTTTTGAAGTTCACTCCTGGTCTTGTCGGCGGACACTGCATCGGCGTGGATCCTTATTACTTTACCTATAAAGCAGAGCAGCTCGGCTATCATTCGCAGATTATCCTAGCGGGAAGAAAAATCAATGATGATATGGGCAGATATATTGCCAGCAGCATCATCAAGAAAATGATTAAGTCGAAGCTGCAGGTGGATGGCGCGCGTGTTGCCATTCTCGGACTGACATTTAAAGAAAATGTTGCAGATGTACGTAATACGAAGGTCAATGATATCGTGGATGAATTAACGGAATACGGTGTCGATGTGCTGGTTCATGATCCAAAAGCAGAACCTGAGGAAGTCAAAGAGGTTTTCGGATTTGAATTGGTTCAGGATAATCAATTAACCGATTTGGATGCGGTTGTTTTAGCTGTACCGCATCAGGAATATCAGGAATACCAGGTAAGTGATTTCCATCCAATGTACCGGACGGATGAGAAGGTATTTATCGATATTAAGGGAGCTTACGGCAGAGATGCGCTGGAAGCTGAAGGCTTTAAATACTGGAGCTTATAAGGAAGCTTGATTATAGCGGAACATCAAAAAAGCAGTGACATGCGATTAGTCACTGCTTTTTCTTGATTTCTTCTTTTTCTTAAACGGTTTAAATATAAATGACTTTATCCGCCGGAGGATAGTGACAATAGGTCTTCTCCCTCCCATAACCAGTCCGGCGAGTTCCGCAAAAATATGTAATAGAAATATCATCACAGCTGTGAAAACAAGGGAAATGGCCAGATCCGCTTCGGAAAAGAGAATCCCGATCACCCCGAACAAGCCGCTGAACAGATAGATAATCACCACTGTTTTCCGGTGGCTGTAGCCGGCATCGATTAATTGATAATGAATATGGCGGCGGTCTGCTGTCATAATGCTTTCTTTATTATAAAGCCGGCGAATCATTGCTACCAGTGTGTCAAAAATAGGCACTGCCAAAATCACAATCGGAATAATAAAACTAAAGAAGGTAATGTTTTTAAACAGACCTAAGATCGAAATAATTGCAATGATATAGCCCAGCAGGTTAGATCCGGTATCCCCCATATATATCTTGGCGGGGTAAAAATTATGGTATAAAAAGCCGATATTCGCGCCAATAAAGGTAATGCATAAGTAAGCAACCAGCACCTGCGTGTCCACAATCGCCATGGCGAAGATACTGATCATCGCAATTGTTGTCACTCCCGTGGCCAGTCCGTCCAAGCCGTCAATTAAATTAATGGCATTGGTGATTCCGATAATCCAAAAGAAGGTCAGCACCGGACCTAAAAAGCCTAGTTCCACAACGCCCAAAAGCGGAATGGTGATTCGTTCAATAATCAAACCCGCATAAATCAGCAGACTCGCGGCAATGACTTGTCCTGATAATTTAATTAAAGGGCGTATCGTATATTTATCATCCAGCGCTCCGGTAATCAAAATGATAAGCGAGCCAATCAAAATTTCATCTATGAAGACATGTCTTGGCTGCAAATACAGCATACCTAATAAAGCACCTGCAAAAATAGCTAATCCACCTAATCTTGGTGTGACACTCTGATGTATTTTTCGATGGTTTGGTTTATCCATTGCTCCTATTTTTACTGCCAGCTTTTTCACTGGATAGGTAATCAGCAAAGCTGAGATGGCAGAAATTAAAAAGGCGATTGTTAAATCTACATAGTTTAGCATAGTATTCTCCTAAATATTACAAGTCACATACTCCTAAAAAGAATGGCTTTCATTTGGTCAGCAGCAGGGTTGAAGATAGGTTGATTTTCCTATTCTGTTCCCATTGCGTTTCTTTTTGCTCATCTGGCTTCAAGTGCCAGACTTTAAAGGTTCCATGTCGAAATTTGTATGTTTATTTTTCCCTTATTTCGACATCATTTCCTGTGGACTTCTTTAAATTATATAGGACTCTTCCTATATTGCGCAATGATTTATCCGTTTATTCTTTGGGAATCTTTCATGGCGGGGATTTTGCTGGAATAGAAATAGGTAAAGCGCATCTTTTTTTAAGGCTGCGGCTGTGGTACATTCATTAGGAATATCAGCTTGTAAAAAGGAGGTGCCTCATATGTTTTTATATCTTTATGTATTAGCAGCTGCTATCGCTGTGTTTGGAATGATTGTTGTATTCCGTTCCACCATGGATAACATGCTGACAGAGCCGGAAAAGTTCCCGCAGCATTTAAACCGTTTTTTTACCAAATTTTCTATTCTTGAAATCTTGCCAATTGCGATGATTGTGCTGGGATTTATCTTCCCGCCAAGTGAACAGCTGGACATGTCGGATGCGCTGATTCCAATTGTCATTATTGCCCTTTTAATGATTATTCATATTTTTTATATCTTCTCGCAGCGTTCTCCTGCAGGTAATGTCGAAAAAGAGCTCAAACAGCGGATCCAGCCATTTATATTTATGGCGATGGCTTTAGGAAATGCGGTTCCTATTATTGCAATTGTTTTTATTCTGTTAATCGTCAGCTAATCTATCCTGATGTGTTTCTTGCACATCGGGTTTTCTTTTTGCATTTACATCCACCAGGATAAGAAGACTTCTCAAAAAAAGTTTAGGTTTATACCTTTCTTTCGGGGACTGCTTTACCTATAATAGAACTTAGTTTGAACCGGATGCGGAGGTTATGTTTTGAGCAAGCAATCTGTTACTGTAGAAAAAATATGTTTATTAGCCGGAAAGATTATGCTGGCTTCTGGAGCAGAGACGTATCGGGTCGAGGATACCATGGACCGGATCGCACAGTCTTATGGGGTAGAAAACCCTCAAAGCTATGCTACATTAACCGGACTGCACTTCTCGCTCGATTATACTGAAAGCAGTTATTTCTTACGGATTACCAAACGCGCTACAGATCTACATAAAATTGATGATGTGAATCAGCTTTCCCGGGAAATTGTCGCGTATCAGCTTCCCTTGGAGACAGCTTATCATAAATTAAAAACGTTAGAAAAAAATGTACCGACCTTTTCTTTAAGCTTCCAAGTGCTTGCAGCCACACTGGTCAGCGGGTGTTTTTCCTTAATGTTCGGCGGTACGTGGGCTGACTTTTTACCAGCCTGTCTTGCAGGAAGTATCGGGTACTCGACGATGATTCTATTTGATAAAATGATTGAAATCCGCTTCCTCGCAGAATTTATCGGATCATCGTTCATTGGTTTAACAGCTGCGATCTGTTTTTTGCTCGGCTTTGGCGGAAGTCTGGAAATGATTATTATCGGCGCGGTTATGCCGCTTGTTCCCGGGCTCCCAATTACGAATGCCATTCGCGATTTAATGGCGGGTCATCTTGTTTCCGGTGTTTCCAAGGGAATCGAGTCACTGCTTACCGCTGTAGCGATTGGAGCCGGAATTGCGATGGTTTATGGGTTTTTTCCAGTTTAATTGCTGTCATCCGAAAATAACAAGGCAGCTCTCATCGGTGTGGCAGACGCAGAAGTCGTCACACTCTGCGAATGCTTAAATGGAGGATAGAATACAAATGTTTGATATTATTGTTCAACTTGCTGCCAGTTTTATTGCATCTGCAGGCTTTGGTGTTTTATTTAATGCACCAAAAAAATCATTGATTCCATGCGGTCTTGTCGGAATGCTTGGCTGGATTCTCTTTTACACCCTCAGAGAATTTCATGTCGATATCGTTGCTGCAACCACCTTTGCGGCAATTCTTGTCTCCATCCTCAGCCAAGTTTGTTCCCGTATTCTAAAAAGGCCAATCATTATCTTCACGGTATCCGGCATTATCCCGCTCGTGCCTGGAGGCGTCGCCTATAATGCCATGCGAAACTTTGTTGAAAATGATTATAATACGGCAATTCAGCTTTCAGCCCAAGTGATGCTTCTGGCTGGAGGCATTGCGATTGGTCTAATGTTTTCCCAGGTTATTAATCAGATTATGATGAAGCTGCAGAAGACAAAGCCGTAATTTTTTCATTTTCATTGAAGTGACCAATCCTTCGTTGATAAAAGCTTTGCTTCGTACAATTCTAAAAGGGAGACGGTATATTTTTAAATGTCTCCCTTTTTTGTCTTATGAAAATTGTTTGTTTCTTCGTTTTATTTACTTGCCTACCAGCTTTTTAATTTCTTCTTTACTTAATTTTGTGATCTCTGCTATTTGGTTGACTGGCATGCCTATTGCCAGCAATTCTAAAGCTATTTCTTGTTTTCCTTCTTGTTTTCCTTCTTGTCTCCCTTCCTGCTTCCCTTTCTCCAATCCTCTCTCAAAATAAGAATTCGGCAGCTGCAAAACCATGTCTTTTTCCTCCTCCGGCAAGTTCTCCATTTGCTCCATCATTTGCGCTTCCTCCTCTTTGTTTAGTTTTAGATAAGTTTCGAAATAACCATACAGGAATTCCATTTGCGCCGGGTTGATTTTCATCCGGGTGATCATGCGCAGAAACTCCAGCTTCACCTGAACCCGCTCATGCGCTTCATACCCCATCTGACTGAGCAAGGCTGCTGCGGCCGGGTTGTCTGATTGAATATAAGTTCTCCAGTTTTTCTTGATTAAGTGTAATTGTAAAAAGTTAAATTGAAGGACGTCTTGGATGGGTGTATTAATTCTGAATTGCGTAGGTTCTTCTTTTTCCCTATTATAACTCAAAACAGCGATGGGTTGAATGGGTTTGCGGTGTTTGGCGTAAAGGTAAGAAAAATAGAGAAACATTCTTTCAGGAAAATTTGCTTCACGGGTCGATTGTGCTTCCGTATGAATATGCAGGATTTTGTCTTCATGATTCAGCTTAACTTCGGCGAGGACGTCTATTTCTTTCTTGCGGCCATTGAGGTAATCCAGATAGACTTCCTGTTCGAGGAAGGTCACGTTGGAGAAATCAATGTAGGGATAGAGATTGGGGAAAAATGCTTCGATAAACTCTTCAAAAAACTCTTGAATCAGCTTTTTCGTCAGCCGATCATGCTTCATGTAGTCTGCTTCTTCTTCGAGAATAACTGGTGCTGTAAGCAATAGACCACTTCCTTTCTTTGAATTGTCTATATTTTACCAATCATTTTAAAATAAAGCCAGTCTTTTTTCAGATAAACTGGGTAAATATTTACTGCAGATGGTTTTTATAAATTCCATCAAGCTAAGCAGTTGTATATACTCCCCCCTCTTTTTTTATAATAATTCCATTATATCCAGTTCACTCCAAACAAATTCTGAAAAATTAATTTATTAACTCCATTTTAGAGGTAAATAAATTGACAAAGCCACCTTTCATTCTGTAAAGTAAATGATTAATCCCCTTCTATCTTTAGGGAATTTTTAATGTGTTTGTGCGTGTTCCAAAGCTTCCCTGTAAAATGTGCCTTTCAATCCAAATTGGCGCGGTCAAAACCTTGATGGATTTAGTCTGTTGGACATTTCCATCTGTTTTCAAATCAGCATTTTAGAGGATACTTACACGCATTTTTTAACATCTTTACAGAAACTAAAGAATTGAGGAACCTAATCATGAGTGAAACTATACAACCAAAGGCAACGATTGTGATTTTTGGAGCAACTGGAGATTTGGCGAACCGTAAATTATATCCTTCCATTTATCGCCTTTATAAGAGCGGTAAACTAGACGAGAATTTCGCGGTTATCGGGCTTGCCCGCCGTGGATGGGATAATGACATTATACGTGAGAAGGTAGAGCAGTCTATCCAAGGGTTGACTTCCGAGGATGAAGATATATCTGAATTCACTTCTCATTTTTATTATAAATCATTTGATGTTACATCGACAGATTCCTATACTGACTTAAAATTTATGGTGGAATCTCTTGAACGGGAATATCATACGGAAGGCAATCGCCTGTTTTATTTAGCGATGGCTCCTGACTTTTTCGGGACCATTGCCAATCAGCTGAAAGACCATGGCTTAAAAGAAACGTCTGGATGGACGCGTTTAGTGATTGAAAAACCTTTTGGGCATGATTTACCTTCTGCCAAAAAACTGAATAAAGAGCTTCAAGCTGCTTTTGATGAAAATCAAATCTATCGAATCGACCATTATCTAGGAAAAGAAATGGTTCAAAATATCGAAGTTATCCGTTTTGCGAATGGAATCTTTGAGCACTTATGGAATAACCAATTTATCAATAACATTCAAGTAACAAGCAGTGAGACACTTGGTGTTGAAGAACGCGCACACTACTACGATGCATCAGGTGCAACAAGGGATATGATTCAAAACCATATGCTGCAAATGGTTGCTCTGCTTGCTATGGAGCCGCCAATCAATCTCAGCACCGAAGAAATTCGTTCGGAAAAAATCAAGGTATTGCGTGCTCTGCGCACCATCAAAGAAGAGAAGGTTCACAAGTATTTTGTCCGCGGTCAATATGGTCCCGGGGAAATCGACGGAAAAAAAGTCAATGGTTATCAGGATGAAGCTGAAGCATTAAAAGACTCCACAACAGAAACCTTTGTTGCTGCAAAGCTTGTTATTGACAACTATCGCTGGGCCGGCGTTCCTTTCTATATTCGTACAGGAAAACGAATGAAAGAAAAATCAACCAAAATTGTTGTGGAATTTAAAGATATTCCAATGAACCTTTATCATAAAAAAGATGATTTACGAAATCCTAACCTGCTCGTTATTAACATTCAGCCAAATGAAGGGATTACACTTCATTTGAATGCGAAGAAAACAGGGAATGGTAATTTAACAGAGCCTATTCAGCTGGCTTATCACCAAGATTCAGAATCTGGTATCAATACTCCAGAAGCATATGAAAAGCTTATTTACGATAGTATGCTTGGTGATGCAACGAACTTTACACACTGGGATGAAGTTGCATTGTCATGGGAATTTGTTGATCGTCTTTTAGCGAGCTGGGCAAATACAAAACCGGATTTCCCGAATTATGAATCTGGTTCGATGGGTCCAAAAGCTGCAGATGAATTGCTTGAAAGAAATGGCTTTCATTGGTGGCCGGAATAAACTATATATTACTCCTATCAAAAATAAGCCTCCTGCTTTCTTAATGTAGCAGGAGGCTTATTTTTTAATATCTTCTTGGTTGAAATACGGAAATAATCAATACAATACATGTAATCCAATGCAATGTCATGCCAACAAGTGGGATAAAGCCAATAATACTTGTTACAATTCCTAAAACACTGCCCGCTATCCATCTTCTATCCCGGCTGGCGAGGAGTAATGTAATAATATGAAGAATCAGCATGACGAATAATGGCGTATAGCCCGACCCCATGATATAAATACCGCCAAAGACTGGAATACCCAATAATCCTTCAAAAACACCGGTGATTAACTGCATTACTTGGGATATTACCATTTTATCTACCTTCTTTCGCTTTTCTTTGTCTTTATCATACCCGATTTTCGACATGAAATGAATTCTAGCCTGTTGTTAATCAAAGAAAATTATTTATGTCATGAAAAGGGCAGCTCGGCAAATGAGATGATTGTCTCTCTGCCAAGAGCTGCCTCATTTTTCATTACTTACGTTTACTTTTTCGCTGCTTTCTTCCGCTTCCTTCTTCCCCTTACTTTCTTCGTTATGTTATCAAAGATCAGATAAATAACAGGAACAAAGAATAAGGTAAAGATGCTGGAAATCGTTAAACCGAAGATTATCGTTACAGCTAATGGCTGCTGCAGCTCGGCCCCTTCACCAATTCCCAGCCCTAGCGGAACCATCGCCAGAATCGTGGTAAGGGATGTCATCATGATTGGGCGCAGTCTGGAGCGTCCTGCTTCAATAATAGCTTCTATCTGGTCCATTCCTCTTCTGCGCAGAATATTGATATAGTCTACAAGTACAATCGAGTTATTAACCACTATTCCGGCAAGCATAATAATGCCGATAAAGCCGGCTACGCTTAAGGATATATTTGTCACAAATAGTCCGCCAATAACACCAATAATGGTTGTCGGCAATGCAAACATAATAATAAATGGCTGCAGGAGATTTTCAAATTGTACAGCGAGTACGATATACACTAAGAAAATCGAGAATATCAGCGCTACGCCAAGCTCCATAAAGGCCTCTTCCATATCTTCTGCCTGGCCGCCAATGCTATAGCTGTAGCCTTCAGGAAAGTCCATTTGACTTAGCTTCGTTTCAATATCGGATACGACACTTCCTAAATCGCGACCGACAACTCCCGAGCTGACATTCATTTGTGCCTGCTGATTTTCTCTCAGGAGCGTCTGTGGTCCTTCTGCCTGCTCGATCTCAACAAGTTCATCCAACGGAACCGTTGCTCCTGAAGGGGATTGAATACTGCTGTCTAACAGGTCTTCAATACTTGTGCGAGTATCTTCTGGATAGGCAATGGTAATATCGATTTCCTGTCCTTCTTCCCGATATTGGCCGACCACCTGTCCGGAGAATTTCATTTCCAGCTGGCTGGTGATTTGCGACCCTGACAGCCCATAGCTGGAGGCTGCGTCCTCATCTACCCTAATTTCCATTTGCGGAATGCCATCTTCTGCTGTAGAGGTTGTATTGGTTACTCCTTCAACCTCCTCCATTTCAGCAAGGACCTGTTCGGATAAATCAATCAGGGTATCATTTTCAGGGCCATTTAATTGAATCGTAATCGGGTCTCCCATTTCCATACCGCCATCCATCGCAGAGGCTGCAATATCAGCACCTGCAATATGCTGCACACGTTCATCGATCTCTACCATAATCTGTTCCGTTGACCGGTCCCGCTCTGATGCAGGTATTAATTGCAGCGTATAGGTTGATTCATTCATACTGCCAGTAAAGTCAGCAGATCCGATGGTTACATAGCTGACATCCATATATTCCTCATAGTCTGCTAAAATGTCATCCACCTGTTCTGTCATGCCGATCGTATAGTCTAAGCTGCTTCCCGGCGGTGTCTCTACCGTGATCTGCGCTTGTCCCTGGTCGGCTGATGGCATAAACTCCATCCCGATACGCGGAATGAGAAAAAGGCTGCCGATAATCGCTAATATCGTTACCAGGACGGTTGTTTTTCTAAATCTCAGTACTTTTTCTAATCCTTTTCCATAACGTGTTTTCAACCAATTTAAAAACCTGTCAAACCAATACCTTTTTCCCGATCCTTCCATGACATTTGCCAACAGCTTCGAGGAGAGCATTGGTACTAATGTAATCGCAACGACTAAAGATGCGACTAAGGAGAAGGAAACAGCCAGTGCTAATGGTGTAAATAAGTCGGATGACATTCCTTCTACAAAAACAATTGGTAAAAATACGACTAATGTCGTCGTTGTTGAAGCAATAACTGCCGGTGCTAATTCAATCGATCCCTTGGTTGCCGCCTCAAACAGGCTGTAGCCTCTGCGCCGGTAGGAATAAATATTTTCTAAAATAATAATGGAGCTGTCCAGCATCATTCCAATCCCTAAAGCCAATCCGCCCAGGGAAAGTACATTCAAGGTCTGACCCGTAAAGTACATTAATACAAAGGTTGCGATAATCGCAATTGGTATCGATAATCCAATCACAATGGTTGCACGGATGCTCTTTAAAAACAGGAGCAGAATAAGAAAGGCGATTGCCCCTCCAATTAAAATATTATTCATGACCGAATCAATCGACATCTCAATAAATTCAGAGGTATCAATGATGGTATTTAAACCCATTCCTTCTGGTAAATCTTCCATCATTCCCGGCATCGCATCTGTAATATTCGATGCAACCTCTACCGTATTCGCATCTGTCTGCTTCATTACAGACAAGACAAGTGCATGCTCCCCGTTCACCATCGTTTCGGAGGAAGTCTCTTTAAAATCGTCCTGCACGTCTGCAATATCCGAAATACGGACAACGCCGCCTGCCTCTGATTGAATCTGTGTATTTTCAATATCCTCTATGTTGTCAAATTCACCAATGACGCGAATCTGTAAATCCTGATTTCCCTGTTCTACCGTACCGATGGAGGAAGAGCT
This sequence comes from Oceanobacillus oncorhynchi, assembly GCF_000821065.1. GTDB lineage: Bacteria > Bacillota > Bacilli > Bacillales > Amphibacillaceae > Oceanobacillus > Oceanobacillus oncorhynchi. Next base: position 652,937 of record NZ_CDGG01000001.1, on the reverse strand, counting down.
GTTCTCGCTTCCCAGTGTATCCATGACACTTTGAGGCGAGATGCCATATTGTTCTAAGCTCGCTTCATCTAATTCAATTTGAATCTCTCTTTCTAAGCCGCCTTCAATCGTGACTGAGGCTACCCCTTCTTGTCTTTCAAAGAAAGGAACAATTTGCTGGTCTGCGATTTCGGTCAGCTCGGCTAAATCATCGCCCGTTAACCCGAGGTACATAACCGGAAGTGAATCAGGGCTGAAGCGAAGAATATTCGGGTCCCCTGCTCCATCAGGTAACATTCCTTTTACTTGGTCAACCTGTTCTCTCACATCCAACAGGGCCTGGTCTAAATCTGTTCCATTTTGAAACATCATCATTACCATGGAGGACCCAGATTGTGATTGAGATTGAACCGTATCGATTCCTTCTACTGCACTTACTGCTGATTCCAGCGGTCTGCTGATTAAATTCTGCACATCTTCTGGTGCTGCATCTTGATAATTGGTAGCAACGACGGCTACCGGCAAATCTATTTCAGGGAAAAGATCGACCGCAAGATTTCGCAGGGACATAACCCCTAAAGCAAGAACAGCTAATACAATCATAATGACGCCAATTGGCCGTTTTACTGAAGTTTTTATAAGCTGTTTCAAAATCTATTCCCCTTTCACTACTTCGACAGCATCGCCGTCTTCTAATCCGGATTGACCTGTTATGACGATTTCTTCCCCAGCTTCGATATCTCCCTCGATTGCGGTTTGCCGGGATTGCATCGTAATAACAGAAACCTCGCGCTGCTCTACCGTTTCCTCATCCGTTACCACAAAAACAAAGGACTCCCTTTCACTCTCTACAACTGCTTCTGTAGGTACTAATAAGGCATCCGATTCTACGGTTTCCTCGACGGTTATTTTTGCAACAGCTCCGGAGATAAAGGACGCATCTCCAGCTTCAAATGTAGCCGTAACCGGATATAATCCGGTATCATCCGGAATCTGATCTATATTGGTAATCGCAGCTGTTTTCTCTTCTCCGCTCACAGTCACTTCTACTTCATCATCGATATTCAAAAGGTTCAGCATGCTTTCGGAGGCACTGCCTTCTGCTTTCCATTCATCTGTATCCGCAATCAGCATAAAAGGCTCTTCCGGGTCGATATTCTCGCCTTCACCGGCCTGAATCTGAATGACTTCCCCAGCTTCCGGTGCGTCCACAGATTGTGTATTGCCATCAAGCGTTAATTCAGCGACTGTCTCATCTTCTTCTACCGTATCGCCGACATTTACTTCTAAGGTGTCTACTTCTAAAGGCTGTTCAATCATAATCGGGGTTGTCTGTGAAGGCTCCAGCCGGGCATTAAATGTTCTTTCCCGCGTCAATTCCCCTTCTTCGACCTCCTCTGTCTGTACAGAAGTAATTACCTCCTCCTGTGTTTCTTCAGCGGATTCATTGTCATCCTCTGTACATGCCGCTAAAACAAACAGCATCAAAATCAATCCAATTGCTCCAATACTTTTTTTCATGGTTATGTAGATACCCCTTCCTTATTTTAACTGGCACTTGCCTGCTCTCGTTTTTATACCTTTTTTTCTGTCTCTTTGTTTCGTACGAAAGTGACACGCAATTCGTTTCAAAAAATTCCTCATTTAAGTATATCCCTTTCAAAATACCCAAGCAACGTTTGTCTGCCAGGTGATGAGAGAAGTTATTAAATGCACTTTTTCTATAACATATCCCCTCACGGAACGTCAGATGCAAGTCTTATCTGCTTATTGCCGCATAATAATTCCAGCAACGCTTTTGATGGGACGAGTAATCGCAGTCCCAATGATTTTGGTGGGACGACTAATCGCAGTCCTCCATCATTCTATTTTCCTATCAATCTGACAAGATTCGACTGATTTTTATCAATCATTTTGAAAACGCATACGTATTTTAGAGCATTCTCGACAATTACAAAGATATACACGCCTAAACCTGCTTTAACCTCGTTATACATCGAAATATGCATCTTTATCCACTTTTAAGCGCTTTGTTTAATTTTATAAGTATAAGGTATAATTAAGAATCGAATCATAGCTTATTTCCATCCTCATACATCATTTTCTTTCAGCTTTTGAATAAATAGCTTGATTGATTAACCCGCTGCAAAATTTTTTGTTTTACGCACTATTTTGCTTCTATTTTCACCAAATGATATACCTGAAAATTCCAAAAAAATAAGGGGGACTTAAAAATGAAAAAGTTACTATTTGCTTTGATAACTGCCTCGGTTCTTGTTTTAACTGCATGCGGCGATGCATCAAGCGAGGGAGAAATTGATACGATTGTTTTAGCTGATGCCGGCTGGGACAGTATTAATGTACACAATTATATTGCGGCACAAATCATGGAAGAAGGATACGGCTATGACACAGATATCACTTCTGGTTCGACCGCAGCAACGATGCAGGGGTTAAGTGATGGAGATATCAATGTATATATGGAGGTATGGACAGACAATATCCGCGATCTTTATGAGGAATTAACAGAAGCGGGCGACATTGAAACCTTATCTGTGAACTTTGATGATAATGACCAAGGTCTATATGTTCCTGCCTATGTTATCGAAGGTGATCCAGAAAAAGGGATTGAGCCGCTTGCACCTAATTTACAAACCGTAGAAGATTTGAAGGATTATCCGGAGGTATTTCAAGACCCGGAAGATCCGGAAAAAGGACGCATTATTAATGCGCCGAGCGGATGGGCAGTAGAGGAAGCCATTAATGATAAATTCGACTTCTATGAATTAGATGAGACCTTCAACAACTTTAGCCCGGGCTCTGATTCAGCTATTATTACCGATTTAGCTCGTGCTTATGAAGCTGGAGAAGGATGGGTCGGCTACTATTGGTCACCTACAGCAATCACAGCTAAATATGATTTAGTTCTATTGGAAGAAGCACCTTATGATGAAGCAACCTGGGAAGAGTCAAGAGGAACCGAATTCCCTCCAAATGATGTGGTTATTTCCGTTCATCCGGATTTTCTTGAACAAGCACCTGAGGTTGTGGAATTCTTAGAGCAGTATGAAACAAGCAGTGCTTTAACAGAAGAAGCGTTAGAGTATATGGAAGATAATGGTGCATCGGCAGAAGAAGCAGCTATCTGGTGGATGCAGGAGCATGAAGATATCTGGACAGCCTGGCTTCCAGAAGATATTGCACAGGATGTAGTTGATTCATTGGAATAAAAAAATAAACAATAACGTGGAGTAGCTTGCCACCAGGTTAGCTGCTCTTTCTTTTTTACAACCCGTCATTTCGTTTTATCTTAACTAAAAAATACATTACAGAAAGAGAGGTAAATACTGCTTTCTTAGCAGTTATGATGCTTATGATTCAATTTCCAGACATTACATTCGAAGCTGGAAAGTATGTTGACGAATTTGTCAGCTTTCTTGCCAATAACTTAGAAGTTTTATTTGATTTTATATTTTTCATCACCTCGAGGTCTATCAGTGGACTCACTGATTTTCTAATGATTATTCCGTGGTGGCTGTTTATCGTTATCATCTTTTTACTTGGATGGTATTTTAAATCGCTTTTCTCAGGTGTTTTATACGGCCTCTTTATTTTTCTCATTGGAAGCTTTGGCCTGTGGGAGGAAATGATGATTACGATTTCCATCATTTTAACCGCCGTTATTATTTGCTTAATTATTGGAATTCCGCTTGGGATTGCGATGGCATTTAATAAATGGGTTTCGATGATTTTGCGTCCGATTCTTGATGCGATGCAGACGATGCCAAGTTTTGTGTATCTCATCCCGGCTATTTTCTTCTTTGGGCTGGGTAATGTTTCTGCTATCTTCGCTACATTGATTTATTCCCTGCCGCCGGTCATCCGTTTAACCGACCTTGCTATCCGCGGTGTGGATAAAGAGGTTGTGGAGTCAGCGCATTCGTTTGGCTCTTCCAGATGGCAGACCTTATCCAAAGTTCAGCTGCCGCAAGCATTGCCGACAATTATGGCCGGTGTCAACCAGACGACCATGATGGCATTAGCCATGGTTGTTATTGCATCCATGGTCGGTGCTTCCGGTCTGGGCGAGCAGGTGCTGGTATCGATTAACCGGATCGATATTGCGCTCGGCTTTGAAGCTGGTATCAGTATCGTATTTCTGGCGATTATTATTGATCGTATTACCAATGGTATCGCAGAAAAAGTACAACGTCGTGGAGGTAATCAATAATGTCTGTACAAATACAAGTAAAAAATGTTTCTAAAATATTTGGTTCCAAACCGAAATCTGTCATCCCTATGATCAAAGAAGGATTATCGAAGGAAGAAATTTTGAAGAAAACAAATCATACGGTTGGTGTCTATGATGCGACCTTTGACATTCAAAAGGGAGAGGTCTTCGTTATCATGGGGCTGTCGGGAAGCGGGAAATCCACCTTAATCCGCTGCTTCAACCTTTTAAATAAACCGACAGACGGTTCGATTCTGATTGACGGGCAGGATATTACCAAATGCAGCCGGGACGAATTAAAAAAAGTCCGCCAGGAAAAAATTGCCATGGTTTTCCAGCACTTTGGTCTCTTCAGCCACCGGACGATTTTGGCAAATGTCGAGTATGGATTGGAAATTCGGAATGTCCCAAAAGAAAAACGCAGGGAAATTGCAATGCAAAATATTGAAACAGTAGGGTTAAAGGGCTATGAAGATAAATATCCGGATGAATTATCCGGCGGCATGCAGCAGCGTGTCGGCTTAGCAAGAGCACTCACCAATGACCCGGATATTTTATTAATGGATGAGCCTTTCAGTGCACTTGACCCGCTGATCCGCCGGGAAATGCAGCTGGAGCTGTTAGACATTCAAGAACGGCTGCAAAAGACGATTATTTTTATTACACATGATGTGAATGAAGCCTTTCGAATCGGCGATCGCGTGGCTGTGATGAAGGATGGACATGTGGAGCAGGTCGGGACTCCTGAAGAGATTATCGCCAGCCCTGCCAATGACTATATTTCTGAGTTTATTAAAGATATCGACCGTTCCAAGGTATTTCAGGCAAGTCATATTATGACCAAGCCGAATGCGCTTGTTTCCATCAAGGATGGAATCAATGTGGCTGTCAAAGAAATGCGCGAAAATGGCATCTCCAGCGTATTTGTCGTAGACCGCTCCAGACGGCTTCAAGGGATTGTGACGATTGATGATGCGATACAGGGAATTAAAGAGCATAAACAATTAAGCGATCTGATCAAGAAAGATATTACGGTTGTCGCAGAAGATGAATATATCAATGATTTAATCCCGAAAGCATTGGAGTCCAGCTTTCCTTTAGCTGTAGTGAATGAGGAACAAAAGCTGGCCGGCTATATTTTACGTGTTCATGTATTATCCGGTCTTACTTCCGATGATGTGACGGAAAGTGAAGAATATGTTCATTAAGCAGGCTTCATCATTTCTTAAAAAATAATAAGAAGAAGGTAATGGACGTGGGGGATTTACTCCTATCAGCGTGAGAGAATTTTTATTTCTCTTCTCACTGTAAGAGGATAACCAAAAAGTCATTGCCTTCTTCTTTATTATTTAGAGCGGCTTATTCGTTATTACGAGGCATGTCTTCTTCTCTCTCGTCAAAGTTGTCTTCATCCATGGGATCATCATTACGATTATCGTCGTTACCGTTAAATTCATCTTCTCTTTCTTCATGATCAATGGTCGGGTTATCATCTGCCGGCTCTTCATTATTGGATGTACCGCATCCAGTTACCAGCGTAAGAGCAAGAGCGGAAGCACCAACTTTTAATAATACTTTTTTCATAAAAAATTCCTCCCTTCTATATTAACCTATTGCTCGAAATTAGGTTAACCCAGAAAAGAGGAATCATACATTTCTTATTCATAATCATTTAGGAAATTTATTACATATTGCTGACGAATCCTTTATTTGATTGCAAATGTAATTTCTGCTTCACATGCAACCTCACCGTTAACCGTCGCAACGCCTTTTCCTTTGCCGATTGGCCCCTTCATGCGAATAATCTCAACCACCAGCTCCAGCTGATCTCCTGGCTTCACCTGACGTTTGAAGCGGCATTTATCCACGCCTGCTAAAAAGCCGATTTTCCCTTTGTTTTCTTCGATGCCTAAAACAGCGATTGCGCCTGTTTGTGCCAATGCTTCTAAAATAAGAACTCCAGGCATTACCGGGTAATCTGGGAAATGGCCGGGGAAAAATGGTTCATTTGCTGTGACATTTTTGATGGCTGTCACTTTTTTGCCTTCTTCTATGTCCTTCACCTGATCCACTAATAAAAACGGATAACGGTGCGGAAGAACTTCTTTGATTTGTTGAATATCCATATTTTTTCGACTCCTTTTTTAAAATAAGAATGTTAATAAAATAGCTGAAAACAGCCGCTCTGGAAAAACACTACGCTTTCCACGGGCCCCGAGCTCATCTCCTTTAAAGAAGACTTAGCGATTGGCAAGCCGACAGGCGCAGACAGAGCTAAAGTCGCACTTATGCCCCGAGGGTAGAAAAAAAGAAGTTCGCTTTTTTTCTGCGGGGTCTTCCCTCCGCGCTTTCCCACGACGGACAGGACGTCCTAGTGTCGGTCGTTGGTCACAGGACGTGACCGTTCTTAGCCGACCAGGAGTCTCCATATTTTTCTTCTGGGACTGGGACTGCGGTTACTCGCCCCACCGAAAACCATTGCGATTACTTGTCCCATCAAAAAGCATTCGCTAGTCTCTGTTCTCAATCATCATTTCGTCAATGTTATAAGAAAACAAATGGCTATCTAGTTGTATCAAATATCACATTTAAAAATTCATTAACCTGATAACAATGCTGGCATTACTCGCTCCATCGAAAACCGTCGTAGCGGAGATCTCCTTGGCAAGAACACCGATGATTTAAAGAGCAAGTAGTGTTCTTGTTTTTTCTTATCTGTGCACAAATTCAGTTTTAGTAATAATTTGCTTAACGTACCTATTTAAACTATAGCAAAAACATATTCGTCCATCCTCGAATATGTTTTACTCTGTTTTATTTACAATGTCGATAATATGCTGCCAGGTCTCTAGGCGCAGAACATCTAATGGAGATCCGTCGCCAAGTACAGCAAAACCAATCATTAGGCCAATGATGAAGGCTGCTGCAGCAAAAATTGTGATAACAATGATACGCAGCCAAATCGGAAAAATACGCAAACGCGGTCTGCTGCGTTTCTCCTCACGTTTACGCTGCTGTTTTTCTTTTTTATCTGTTTTTCTAGAAATATCCTGTTGTACTGCTTGTTCCTCACCAGCTGCTGTCTCTTGCTCAGCTTCCTGTGAGGTATTCTGTGAAGATGGATTATTCGTCATTTCGGTAACTCCTTACAAATGGATGTTCAAAAAGAGCAATCAAACAACGCATCCTTCTTGAACACTAACGGTATGTAACTGCCATCGTCTCAACCTGAATCAGGAACGAATGGTATTCACTAACCCAAGCATTTGGTCGCCCATGGTGATGGAACGTGAATTAAATTGATAAAGCCGCTGTGCTGCCATCATATCTGTCATCTGCTGCGACATGTCCACATTTGATTGCTCCAATGACTGCGGATGGATTACAGCGCCCTCACCAGCATATGCTTGTATGATTTCGTCTATATCCGCTGCTCCTGAAACAGTAAAGAAATTATCTCCTTCTGCTTCCAAAGCGCTGGGACGTACAGCTTCCACAACAGCCAATTCAGCTTCTGCCGCCTGTTCACCGTCTCTGGTGACCAACAATTGACCTTGATCATTTAATTCAATGGCATCAAACTCGTCTTGGATTTCAATCGGTCCCTCTGTCCCGATAATAGGGTGACCATCGGAAGTTGTCAAGGCAACGCCCCCTCCTTCAACTGGAGAAAGGAAAAAGGAACCGTCTCTCGTATAGACTGTATCCTGCTGCCCATTTTCTACGCGATTCACTTGAAAAAAAATATTCTCTTCCGTTAATGCAGCATCTAAGCTGCGGTCTGTCTCTATCATGCTTCCCTGCAACTGGTTCAGGTTAATAGCACCTAAACCCGCCCCTGCTCCCACACGTATTCCATCGGGAGTCAGTCTGCCTTCTGCATTTTCAGGAGCATTCAAATTATCAATTTGCTGGCTTAGTAAGGAAGAAAATTCAACTTGTCTGTTTTTATATCCAGTTGTGTTGCTATTGGAAATATTATTGCCAATAACATCAAGCTTGTGCTGGATTTGGTTCATGGTTACTGCTGATTGATTCATAATACGTGACATGTTCAATTTCCCCCTATCCTAATCGGCCAACTTCTGTAACAGCTTTTCCGAGACTCTCATCATATACCCGTAAAACGCGCTGATTACTCTCAAATAACCGATAAGCATTCATCATATCCGTCATGGCTTGTTCGGTATTGACATTCGATTGTTCTAATGCCCCCTGGTGCAATACATACGCTGCATCTGCCGGTACAGCCTCTGCATCCCCTTCAAAAAGATCATTTCCTTCTTTCGTCAGTGTGTTTGCATCCGCTGCATACTGCATACCAATTGTCACATCGCCGCCAGTTGTCGGAATAACGCCCTCTGGGGTAATAGTCTCTATCGTTCCGTCTGTCTGAATGTTATTCCCGTCTTCATCTAAAACATAGTATCCCTGATTCGTCACAAGGAAACCTTCTGCGTCAATCGTAAAATTACCATTTCGCGTATAACGTACATCTCCATCTTCATTTTGAACGGCAAAGAAGATAGCCCCATTTTCATCTGGAACATTTCCCTGCTCGATCGCAACATCTGTCGGCAGTCCCGATTCGTTGATATCCCCTTGCGCAAAATGAGGAATCGTTTCTTGAACATATACGCCTGTATTCATACCGCCCAATTGACGGGATAAAGGAATATTGAAACCTCCTTGCGTGGTCGGGATGGTGTTCCCGCCGCTTTGCTGTATCAATAATTCCGGAAAAGCACGAATTGCCGTTTGATCGGCTTTGTATCCTGGCGTATTTGCATTGGCAATATTATTAGACAATGCTTCCTGCTGCCGCTGCTGCGTTATCATACCACTTGCCGCTCCATATAAACCTCTTAACACAAAGCTTCCTCCTCTGTATGTAAAAGATTAGAGCTGGCAGGGTAATAAAATAAGCAACACATTCTGCCAGCTTCTAATAATGATTAGTTTACACTTCTTTTTTCAAGCTTATCAATATTTTCAAGCATGATTCCCGTTCCCTTTGCAACACAATCCATCGGATCCTCTGCAACAAAGATAGGAACCTTTAATTCTTCCGCCAATAATTGGTCAATTCCATGAAGCAGTGCGCCGCCTCCAGTCAGGATAACGCCCCGGTCAATGATATCTGCGGATAACTCGGGAGGTGTCTGTTCCAGAACTGCTTTAGCTGCCTGAACAATAAGTGCTACAGATTCCATCAACGCCTGTGAAATTTCCTCTGATTCAATCGTTATCGTTCTCGGTAAGCCAGATACCATATCCCGGCCTCTGATATCCATGGATTCTTTACGTGATCCAGGGAACACCGTAGCGACATTGATTTTAATATCTTCAGCAGTACGTTCACCAATAAGCAGTTTGTATTCCTTTTTAATATATTGCAGAATATCCCAGTCAAACTTATCTCCAGCCATTTTAACGGATTGCGAGGTAACAATGCCGCCCATGGACAACACGGCTACATCGGTTGTTCCGCCGCCGATATCTACTACCATGTTTCCGCTTGGCTGATAAATATCCATTCCAGCGCCAATCGCAGCTACTTTAGGCTCTTCTTCTAAGTATATGCGCTTTCCGCCTGACTTCTCTGCTGCTTCTTTAATGGCTTTTTGTTCCACTTTCGTTATGTTTGTCGGGCAGCAAATAAGCATTCTCGGCTTTGACAAAACACCTTTGACATTAATTTTATTTATAAAATATCTTAACATGGCTTCTGTGACATCAAAATCAGCAATAACGCCGTCCTTTAACGGGCGCAGCGCCTCTATATTACCCGGTGTACGTCCAACCATACGGCGGGCTTCTTCTCCAACTTCAAGCACACGGTTCGTATTTCGATCCATGGCAACGACAGATGGTTCATTTAAAACTATTCCTTTTCCTTTTACATGTATCAACACATTTGCGGTACCAAGATCAATCCCAATATCTCTGGAAAACATGAATCTAAATCCTCCTAGCGTTACTATCTTGCACCGTCCTAAGACAAAATGCTACTAGTATACTATTTTACCACAAAACCCGGTAATTAACTGTATGAAAATAAGATTTTTTTATTTTTTTAAGACGCTTCACCAAAATATCCAGAGGACAAACTACTTTAAAATGTGAAAGTGGAGTAATTAAAAAGGCAAAGTTGACATGATATTTCCTATGTCAACTTTGCCTGAACACTTCTTTGTATTTTTTTAGGCTATGCGTTCCGCTGCAGTTCTCCGGCTGCTTTCACTCTAACCCGTGTGGCATTTCCCGGGAGATAAGCTAAAGGAACGTCCTCTACATCAACAATCACAAGAGTCTCCGGATCTGCACCTGCATTTACTGCTGTTGCTTTTGCCTCCGATTTTGCCGATTCCAGTGCATGCTCCCGTCCTACCTCATCTAATAAGTAGATTCTTTCTACTTGTCCGCTGACCTGAGAAATCGCTGAACCAATGGCATTAGCAACACCGGAGTGTTCTGGTCGGAGGACGCGTGAAGCCCCTTTTAATTCAGTTGGTAATAAAATACTCCCGCCGCCGACAAGAATAACAGGAATGGGATCCGCGGTTGTCTTCATTTTGTCAATAGCCTCTTCTACAAGCTCCACCATCTTCTCATAAACTTTATTCAGCCATGACTTATCCAGATGAGCCACTTTGGATGCATCACCTAAATCAACTTTACCAAGCGCTACTGCTACATCTGTTGTTGTCAGTGTATCACCGCCGAAAATCATTGCTTTCTCAGGCAAACGGTACCCGACGCTGTCCGGACCAATTGAAAATGCTTCGTTTTCTTCTGCATGGATAATTGTTCCTCCGCCGAGTCCGATAGAAATTAAGTCAGGCATACGGAAATTCGTTCTTGCTCCTCCAATTTCTACTTCCAGAGAAGATTCCCGCGGAAAAGAATGAATTAACACACCAACATCTGAGGTTGTACCGCCAACATCTACAACAATAGCATCAGACAGGTTCCCTAAATAGGAAGCGCCGCGTAAAGAGTTTGTCGGACCACAGGCAACTGTAAATATCGGATAACGAACCGCGTAATCAACAGACATTAATGTTCCGTCATTTTGTCCAAAAAATACTTTTGCATCAATATTTTCACTTTTTAACGCATTGATGAACCCGTCTGCAGCTGTTTTCGCTACACGGATTACGGAAGCATTCAAGATTGTTGCATTTTCACGTTCCAGCAGACCGACAGAACCAATTTCAGCAGATAATGAAATGGCCACGTCTTCTCCTAATACTTCTTGAAATATTTTCTTTGCTCTCTCCTCATGGTCGGTAGATACAGGAGAAAAAACAGAAGTGATTGCAATAGAATCTACCTCTCCTTTTACTTCATTGGCAATTTTGTATAAATGTGCTTCATCTAAATCAACGATTTCCCTGCCATCAAATTCATGTCCGCCACGTACAAGGTAAACATGCTTTCCAAGCGCCGCACGAAGGTCATCCGGCACGCCTACCAGCGGTTTCACTGCCAATGTAGCCGGGGCGCCAATACGAACAGCAGCAATGTTGTTTAACCCTTTCCGCTCTACAATAGCGTTTGTACAATGCGTTGTCCCAAGCATGGCATAACGGATATGTTCAGGAGACACATTTGCTTTTGTAATCACTTCATGCATCGCTGTATAAATTCCAGTTTCTACGTCCTCTGTTGTGGATGATTTTGTTTCGGAAATCACTTGATTATCCTGATCCAGCAAAACAGCATCCGTATGTGTTCCACCTACGTCAATTCCAATACGATACGTACTCATTATTCCGTCTCTCCTTTACGAACTAATTCTTCCACCGGCGTATATTCGACATCGTAGCCAAAATATTTGGGTCCGACTGTTGCAATCCCTTTTTCCGTTCTCCATTTTTCATGGCATGGTATACCAATAACGACACATCTGGAACCATAACGGATTCCTTCTGTAGTAATTGGCAAACCTGTTTCTGCATCCAGTACGGCAATTAAATCCGGTGTCACACAAAGCAATCGCCGATCTGTTTGAGCAAGAAGATGCTCATTTTGAAAACGAAGCTGAAGCGTTTCTTCTTTATAGTCACCGATTCCTTCAAAGGATGCTGTACCTCTCGCAAAACCAGTTTCTGTTTTCCGATCGATATCTGTTACTTTTCCACGGAATAATTCAAACCCGCCCACTGTTTTCAAAACTTCCTGAATCGCATTGACATTATTTGCTTTAGCAAGGCGAATGGTTTTTCCAATTTCCTCTTCCAACTTTAAAATACCGGCAATTCCGCTATCTTTTAGATTTTTACCTCGCATGGAATACATGGCATTCATTACAGAGCCGCCCATTTGAATGGCAGAGGCGCGGGCAATGCGTTCTGTCCAGACGTTATCAATCGTGGATAACAGCGCTGTATTCCCTTTTTCATCGCCGATTACTGCCGGAGTAGCCTGGATACCATCTAAATAGAATGTAACCATCTGCAGTTCAGGAAATGCTCTTCCCATTCCATCTGCATCAATAACAGGCAATCCCCGTCTTGCAGCGAGCGCAAAAGGCAGCATGGAGTTTACTCCTCCCGCTTCAATCGGAAAAGTTGCATAAATGTCTTCCCCAAGAAATTCTTCCAGTTTCCCAAAAACCTCCATCGCTTCTTCTCCACTGGGAACTTTTTCAAGCATGACCGTGGGAGCCCCCATCATGGAAGAGGGAACAACTAAAGCATCCTCTGGAACTTCATCTATATCCAATAAAGTTACTGGTCCATTTTCTTCGATTGCCTGCAGCGCCATCAGCTTTCCGATATATGGATCCCCGCCTCCTCCTGTTCCAAGCAGTGCTGCACCAACAGCGATATCTTCAATTTCTTGTTTGCCTATTTTTCTCATTTTTTAAGCCTCCATGTTTCCAGAATATAAGTTTTGATTTGTATTATTTCTTTTTTCTAAAGATAAGGGACCCAATATAATAAACGATTCCGCTAATCAATAGCGAGTTAATGGATGGAATACCAATTGTGATGATATACCCTGCAGCAAAACCCGCTGCCCAGGCAATCAGTGTAACAGGATGCATTTTTTCAACATCTGTGGGCAGCGTCCCTTGTTCTCTGGATTCATCCAAACTTTTACGGTGTGTTTTTAAAATAAAGTACTCTACCACCATAATTCCCGCAATTGGCGGAACAAGTACGCCGAGGAACACTAAGAAATCAACAAAATAATCCAGCATTCCAAGCACGGAAAGCACCGTTCCAATAATACCAATCACTAATGTAACCTTTGCACGGTTAAGCTTTATTTTAAATACGGAATCAAAAATATTTGTAAAGCCGAGAGACGAAGAATACAGATTCAAATTATTAATTTTAACTGTAGATAAAACAACAGCAAATGCTCCAAGCCAGCCGGATGCTTGTACCATAATACTCACTACATCATTCGTCCGGGCAGCAAGTGCCATCAATACAGCTATCATATTGATTCCAAGTTCCCCAATCAGTACCCCGATGGTAGCCATCCAGAATACATCTTTACCGCTTTTAGCAAATCGGGTGAAATCTGGTGTAATAACAGCTCCAATGATAAATCCGCCTGCAACCATTGTAGCAGCTGCCCCCATTGTTAAAGGATCACCAGCTGGAGCTGCAGAGAATAATCCATTGATAGAATGCTCACTAAATACATAATAAACACCGACAGCCATTGCTAATAGAAATAATGGTACGGTAATTGTAGCTGTGATACTCAATAATTTAAAACCGAAGATAACGAGTACAGTAACTCCTAATCCTGTAATCGTAGCAGCAGCTGCATGCGGAAGTGCTCCTCCGGTAGCCTGTACCAGACCATCGGCAAACACAGAGTTTTGAACCCCAAACCACCCGATACAGGAAATAGCAATGACGCCTCCGATAATGCTCGATCCGTATCTGCCGAACCCTGTCCATCTTGAAAGCAAACTGGTGGAGAGACCTTCTTTAGCACCTGCATACCCTAAAAGAAAGCTGATAACCTGTAAAATAACACTTCCCAGCATCGTTGCCCAAAAAGCTTGCCAGAATGTCATTCCATAACCTAGCGATGCACCTAAAATAAATTGGGAAATCGTTGCTAATGCTCCTACTCTAATAATCGTAATACTCCAAAGAGACTGCCTTGCCGATCTGGGTACTCTGGATAGTGAATAATCATCTCCAATATTGGTTTTATTCCCCATTTTTTATTCCTCCTTCGTCATTTCATGCTGTTCTTCATGGGGAAGTTGCTTTTCCGCATCTCCCATTGATTCAGCTGTACTTTTTTCGCAGTTTAATTAGCTGGGACTGGGATTGCTCGCCCCATCGAAGGGCTACTATAAGGTTCCCATTTCAAGAAATTCCTTTTATTAATAACTCAACTTTCGCACCTAAGAATAAGCATATACATCTTGCTATTTCAGGGTGAACATGTTCTCCATTACCATGCTTGCATTTTGGTGAGATATCCGGCCTTTTTGGAATTGGTGATGGTGCATAGCTCCGCTCCGGCCAACCACTCCGCTTTCCATGGGGACGGCTTCAGCTAACTTGAAAAGAAAACCGCTTTTCAAGTGGATCTTCAGCTCGCCCTGTTCCCATAGGAGTCTGCGTGGTTGGCCTGCGCTCTGATAGGATTCTACAGCGAATGAAAGAAATAACATTTTAATGAGCTGAATGAAATAGCAGCTTTCGTCTGAATAACCCAATCATGACAGTATGGATATGAAATACAGGGAATCGCTTCCATGCACAGAAAGTACTCTTGGCGGAACATTTTACCATGCAGCATGAAAAAGATGTTCTATCTGATTAAACATCTATTTGGTGAGTTTTTTTCACGTATAGAATATCCTACTAGCGGAGGCGGACCGTTTTGACTCCTGAGGGATCAGCACCATCTGAAGATCCACTTTTGCCAAGTGCTCTTCTTGGCAAAAGTTAGCTGAAGAGCGTGCCCCTAGGAAAGCAAAATGGTCCGCCGCAGCGGTGCTTTACACTTCACCATTTATTCTTTGTCAAGGGTGTTATCGAAGGAACGATCAACTCCTGTTTCTATAGAAACGAAATTACTTTTTAATGTGCGAAAGTTGAGTTAATAACTTATTTTTTAGAAAACTCGGTATATACTTCGCTTGATATTTCATCATTCATGCCTCTGACAGCATTGAGACCTGCGATTACTCGGTCTATTAAAACCGTTGTTGCAATTACTCGTCCTCTCAAAAGGCATTGCGGCTCCTTGCACTGATTAAAATATCGGTGTTTACATGTATTTAAAATGCAATTCCTCTAATAATGATTGCATCAACTGGCTTGCCAGCATAATCTGCTCTTCAAAATCAGCCCCATCGTATAATTTAATCCCCCAAAAGACGCCGTTACCAATCAAAACGAACTGCTTAATAATTCTGTCAATTTCGTCTGCCTGCATCTGCGGATAACTATTTCTTAATATTGAATCTAAGGAGGCAACAAGCCATTCATTATATCGCTTCATATGGTCATATAAATATTGCGAGATTCCCGGTATTGGAGAAGTTACTAATGAAATATAAGCATCCGTTCCTTCCATATCTCCTTTATGGTGGTCTGCAATCCCTTCAAACATGGCAGAAAAAATATTCTGAGCAGGCTCCTCCCGCTTCTCATTCAAAATACTTTTCATTTTATCAAAATGGTTATCCAAAAATTGCTTGAATGCCACGATAAACAAATCTTCTTTATTTTTGTAAAAAAAATAAATAGATGCCGGCTTAATACCAACCTCATTGGCTATTTTCCTCATTGTTGCGCCATGATACCCATTTAAAGCATATTGTTTCAGTGCTGCATCAATTAACTTTTTTTGCAATTCCTCACCACCTAACGATTGTTAGATTATTATATTACCTAACGTTCGTTCAGTCAATGAGTTATTTGATAATTTAATTTAAATAAAATCTTCTCCTAATTTGCATTAATAGGAATCATCCTTGATCTATTCGTGATTCTCCTTTGTACAAAGAAATGGCAACAAAAAACAATCCAACTTTTTGCTAAAAATTGGATTGTCTCTATTTTCCTAGCTTCCTTGTGCTTTTGGCCTGCTGGAGGAAGATAGGAATGTTTGTGTGATTTTTGTTTCAGTTAACGGCCCTTCCGTTGGCGGTGTTTTATACTTCTTTCTTGTTGCTTCTCCCCCGCGTAAATGGCGGATGGCTTTGTGATACTCTAAAATTTCTTTTACTTCCAGTGCCAGTTTGGGATTGATTTCCGGCAGGCGCTCTGTTAAATCCTTATGGACCGTACTTTTGGATACGCCAAATTCTTTTGCAATGGTGCGGACTGTTTTTCTGGTTTCTACAACATGCCTCCCTATTTTAATTGTCCTTTCTTTGATGTAATCATGCACACCGTTCGCCCCCCTAAGTTGTAATTCCGAGGTGTCGTTTGGACAGGGTGTATGTTTTGGGATAGGACTTATAAAAGGATGTTCAAAAAATCCTCAGAAAATGACACATCGAAATTCTACGTTAGCTTGCTATTCCGCTAACGTTGCGTTTTTAGCCGACTCGGTCCTTTTCATCGCACTTTTTTGAACACATACTATAATAAGCGGTTGACTATTTTTATGTAGTCAATAGTATATAAAAAAGGGTTCCACTTTAGATGAAGGATACTTCTAAATCACATGTCTTTTCACCTCAGACAGTTCGATTGCATGGTTTGTAATATCATCATATTAAAAAAAACGTTCCTTTATGCTTAAGTTTTGTACAAATAATTTCCGGGACAAGATGTATTTTCAAAAGTTCGTTCCTGTATTGCTTTAAAGGATGTTCAAAAAAGCCAATAAAAAACCGGCAATGAAGGATTCATCACCGGTTTTTTTGGTTTCCCAAGCATTTTTTATTATTCTTCTGAATTGTCCAATTCTACATCAATTTCTTCATCTGCTTCTTCGTCTTCATCACTTGGTACTTCTTCTTGCTCTGCTTCTTCTGCGTCTTCTGTATCTTCTTCAGGCTCTGTTACATCTTCTCCTGAAGTCGGTTCATCACTTACTGCTTCATCCTCTTCCGCACTCTCTTCTACGACAATGCTGGATGCCGGCTGTTCAAAGTAGCTTTCAGGATTCACTTCTTTGCCGTCTTTACGGATTTCAAAATGCACGTGTGTCCCGTTGTCTTTACCAAACAAGTTTTTTCCAGCTGTTCCCAGCTTGTCTCCTTGTTCAACCTTATCGCTGACAGTGACAGCTACATCTTCAAGACTAGCATAATACGTTTTTAAATCTTCACTATGAGATAAAACAACCACGTTGCCTAGTAATGGGTCTTCCTTCACTTCTTCTACTGTTCCGCTGATAGAAGCCAAAACATCAAATGATTCTGCATCTGCTGCTGCGATATCTACTCCTGTACTTTGATAGTAACGATTGTTGTAAAGTACAAGTGCATTTTCTCTGTCTTCTTGTTCTGCGTTGTAGTCAAAAAATTTAGTTACGATTTCTGCTTCATCTGTGTTTTCAAGCGGCATTCCTACCAATTCCTGCTGGTCAACTACCGGAACGGAATCTTCTTCATTCATTACTGGAAGATATTCTTCCTCTCCATTTCTTTGATCAGCCGGTTCTGAAACATCAGATCCTGCATTTTGATACCAAACGACTGCTGCTAATAAAACAGCTGCGATACTTAAATACATTGCTGGGAAAAACCATTTCTTGCGGAAAATTTGGCTCCATTTATTTTTTGGGCCTTTGAATTCCTCTTTCATTTTCATCACCTCTGCAACCATTGTGAGCAGAAAAAGAGAATTATATACATGGCTATGAAAAAATTTTTTGATTTTCATAATAAGTAGTTTATGCAGAGGTTTTCATAGATAGGTTATTTCCCTTTTATCCTGGTTTAAGATAGAAGGAAAAGCTTCATCGCAGCAGCTTCAAAAGCATCTGATTCTCAAACCATATGAAGCAGTTTTTTGCACATGAATAGAAAAGACATTGATAGGCTTACCCTATTTTTTTGATAAAAAATCCCCCGTCTCAGTTAGAAACGAGGGTTGGTGCTATTTCACCTATCTGGCTGATTTCAACATCTGTGTAATAGTGATGAATGATTTCTTCATAGTTTTTACCTTCTGCCGCCATGCCATTTGCTCCGTATTGACTCATGCCGACACCATGCCCATAGCCTTGTGTTGTAAAAATCAAATGGCTGTCACTCTGTTCAATGGTAAAGTCACTGGATCTTAAGCCCAATTTATCGCGAAAATCCGGACCAGTAAATGCATTTCCGGCAACGGTTATTTCATCTACTCTGCCGCTGTCTGTATGGCTGATCTCCATCGGAATGGCCTTATCATCCTGAAGCGGGATTTCTAAAGCCTCGGATACCTCTGCGACAGTCAGCGTTGTCTGCTGGGTGAATTCTGGTGACGCTTCATCCCAAGGACTCTCTACACTGCGCAGGTAGGCAACCTCGCCTTCCCAATAATCCTCTGAATTTTCCGTGTATCCATTGCTGGTGGAGAAGAAGGAGGCCGTAATCGGCGCACTATTGTAAGTAATAATCTGCCCTTCTGTCTCTTTCACCGCTTGATTTATTTTGTTCATTTTTTCATGATATTCTGCTCCCCACTGTTCTTGGAGCTCCTGTTCACTTTTATATACTTGATGCTGTGTCGAATCGGTCAGGTCATAGCTGTCGTTTTTCTCGCCGTTTAATAAAAAGTTAACTGTAAATGTTCTTGCAGCAATCGCCTGTGCTTTTAATGCCTCCAGTTCAAACTCTGCCGGCATCTCCGAAGAAACCACACCAGCGACATATTGCTCTACCGGAACATTTTCCACTTCTTCATTACTCACGCGCATGACAGAAACATTGAATGGAGAAGCCCCGACTTCTACTGCTTCGTCGCTGGTTGCTGTCTCTTCTGGAGGATTTTCTGGCTCATCCTCTTCATCTGGCTTTGCTTCCTCCTTATTGTCTACCGTCTCTGAGCCTACGCTAATTTGATTCTCTGTCTTAGACATTTGCACAACTACTGTCGGGACAGCAAGAATAAAAATTATCATAACCATAAAAACCGTGATGACTATCTGCTTCCAAGGAGACGGGCGCTGAGGCTTATAATGCACTGATTTCCGATTAGAAAAAGGTACGATTTTCTGCATTGGCTGGTTCGATATCCTGTTTTTCTGCTTTAATTGCTTCATTTTCTTATGAATTGCTGTGTTTTTCCGTTTATATTTTTTGTTATACACGTTCCTCCTCCTTTTCTTAAGAGTGATAAGCTGTTTATATCTATCATGCCTACTATTAAATCTATACATTTTGCCGGCAAAATAGACCTTTTCTTAAGAAAAAATGTAAGAAGTACGTTATGCAAATGGAAAATTAAAAAGGAAGCTTTATTCAGCGGGGAGGTTTTGCGACCCTGCGGAATAAGGGTTAAAAACTTGGTGCGTGACATTCTCGGACCGCGATTACCAATGTTGTCAGGTTAAAACGCCGCTGCGACGGGTTTTGGCGGGGTGAGTAATCGCAACCCCAGAAAAACACTACGCTAGATAGGTTTTATTACTATCTGTATCAAAATTAATAAAATTCACTAATCTAAAAGCATTGCTTCCATTACGCGTCCCATCGAAAACCATTGCAATCAGGCGTTCCGCCAAAAACATTTATGGTATCGTCTATAGTAAAACATCGTATCCAACAAGAAATTTGGACAGGCTTCCATTATCTCACTTATCAAAAAATTTCGCTTTTATGATATACACACAAAAAACCATAGAAGGGCTCTATTGTTTAAGAGTTTCCATGGTTTCTCCTGCTATGATTGGATTTCTTCTTCGACCATTTCTTTTGTCCGCTGCGGTCCTGTTGTCAGGCTGTCTTGATAATTTTTATCATAGAGGTGACAGGCTACACGATGCCCGGGATCTATCTCTTGCCATACCGGCTTGACGTCCTTGCATATCTCCATTGCCATGGGGCATCTTGTTCGAAATACACAGCCAGAGGGCGGGTTGATAGGGCTTGGCAATTCGCCTTCTAAAATAATCCGCTCTCTCTTTTCTTCTATATCCGGATCAGGGATCGGGATAGCTGATAGCAGGGCTTTGGTATAAGGATGCAATGGATTTTCATAGAGCGCTTCTCCGCTTGTTTCCTCTACTAAATTCCCTAGATACATTACGCCGATCCGGTCTGAAAATTGCTTTACCATCGATAGGTCATGGGCAATAAATAAGAACGTCAGCCCTTTTTCCCGCTGCAGCCGCTTCATCAGATTGACGACCTGCGCCTGCACAGAAACGTCCAATGCAGAGATAGGCTCATCCGCAATAATAAAGTCCGGGTTCAGCGCGAGCGCTCTTGCAATTCCGATTCGCTGGCGCTGTCCGCCGCTGAACTCATGCGGATAGCGGTTCACATGATCCCGGCTGAGCCCTACCTCTTCCAACAGTTCATATATCCGGTTCATCAGATCTTTTTTCTTCTTAAAAACCCCATGTACCTCCAGCGGCTCAGAGATAATTTCCCTAATGGTAGACCGGGGATTCAGCGAAGCATAGGGGTCCTGAAAAATCATCTGCATCTTACGGTAGAGAGCGAATTGTTCCTTTTCCGTCAACCCATGGACATTTTCATAATTAAACCAGACATCCCCGCTTGTTTTTTCATATAATCCTAGAATCGTGCGGCCGATGGTAGATTTTCCGCAGCCGGATTCGCCAACCAGCCCATACGTTTCCCCTTTAAAAATATGAAAAGATACATCATTAACAGCTTTTAAAATATCTGACCTCCCGACATCAAAGTATTTCACTAGATTTTTTACTTCCAGGATTTTATCTTCCATCTCCTCACCTCCAGTATCTTCTTGCTGCGCAGAGCTCCTTTTCATACTCGGTCCCTTTTAAAGGCGTGATTTCCACCCCTTTTCCGGTTTGCGGGGAATGCAGCATTTCTCCATTTCCTTTATAGATGCCGACATGATGGATGGCTCCTTTCCCTTCCTGATAGGCAAAGAAAAGCAAATCTCCCGGCTTGAGGGCATCGATTGCAATTTCTTCTCCCGCCCTCGCCTGGTCTCCCGCATCCCGGGCAATCCAGTAACCATTCGCTTTATGTGCAGCATAGGCCAGACCGGAACAATCATAGCCGAAGGAGCTCATCCCTCCCCAGAAATAATCCAATCCGATGAAGGGAAGAGCTGCAGTGACAATATCTGCTCCGCTGCCCTGTTTTATCCCGTCCTCTTTTGCCACGGTGACTGTTTTTTCTTTGGCGATCTGCTGCTTTCCGGATGGTGTTTGTACATAAACATGTGCTTCCCTCTCCCCTAAATAAGGCAGTATCGTTAAATAACTCAGCTGGATGCGCGTGTCTTTCGCCGGGTCTTCCAGCCAGGCATTGTCTGTCTTCACCACAATATATTTATCCTGAAGCCATGCTTCTTTATCCACGCTTGTCAATTGCCGGAGAGGGATATATCCAGGATAGCCTCTGGAATCTTTTTTGGACGGCTGGAACGGAGCAATCACATGCGCCCAGTCTCCCTCTTCTTCTAAAACGATAACAGGCTCGCCATATAGCGTTTGCGATTGTACGCGATTTTCATTACATAGTGCCAAGCTTTCCTCATAGGTTAAGGAATTGACCCATTTTAATATATCTGTAGGATGGGAGGTTCCATCTTTATCCTCTGCTCTGGCTGCCTGCGGATTGGTCCAAATTGTTGCAGCCTGTACATTTGTTACATGGAATGTTTTCGGAAGCTCCTTCAACAACTGCTGCATTCTACCAGCTCCCTTCCCTTTTGATTGTTTGCAGATAAGCTTTCTTCACTGATTTTATCCCGAGTCCGGATTGATTTGAAAACGTAATTTGATTTCCCTTTCCCTGATACTGGATACCGCCTTCCAAAATATCATCGGACAGCATCAGCGGCGCATCAAAATCAAAGCGGGTCACCGCCGGATGACTGGCTGCAAAATGAGCTGCTGCGGTAATGCCCAGCTTGGTCTCTATCATGCTTCCGACCATACATGAGACACCAAAATCCTGAGCCAGGTTCGCGATTTTTATAGCCTGATGGATTCCGCCGGACTTCATTAATTTAATATTGATTAAATCTGCCGCCCCCATTTCCAGCACACGGCATGCATCCTGTGTGGAAAATACCGCTTCATCAGCCATAATTGGTGTTGTGGTACGTTCGGTAATATATTTGAGCGCCTGCACATCATGTGCCGGCACAGGCTGCTCTACCAATTCCAAATTTAATCCCAGCTCTTCCATTTGTGTAATAGCTTTCACAGCCTCTTTCGCCGTCCAGCCCTGGTTGGCATCTAACCGTATCAGGACATCCTCTCCTGCAGCTTTCCTGATAGCAGCTACCCGTTCTATATCTTTTTCTGCCGGGTCCTTGCCTACTTTCACCTTTAAAATCCGAAACCCATTCTCTTTATATAATTTTGCATCCTGCTCCATCTGTTCCGTCTCATTCACGCTGACCGTATAATCATTTTCAATCTGCGAACGATAGCCTCCCAGGTATTGATATAAAGGCTGTTCGGCTGCTTGAGCAAGACAATCATACAATGCCATATCCACTGCAGCCTTGGCGCTTGTATTGCCTGTAATTGCTTTCTCTAAACGGGCAAATACAGCTGCATAAGAACATAATGATGCATCGATTATAACCGGACGGAGCACTTTATCCATTGCATAATGGATGCTCGCCAGGCTTTCCCCTGTAATAACATGTGTCGGCGGGGCTTCTCCCCAGCCAGTGATGCCATTATCGCAGGTTATTTTCACAACTATACTTTCCGCAATGGTTACTGTGCGCAACGCTGTTTTAAATGGGGTATGCAATGGAATCGAGCTATGATAAAGTTCCAAATCAACAATCTTCATGCTAAACAGCCCTTTCTATGTGGGTAATTCTCTCTTTCATTAACGGACTCCCGGCGACAGCTGAAGTGTTTTCGTTCTGCTGGATAACGTTGCTTTTGCCCCCAAAGGAATAGAGAAATGCGGAAAACAGTGGCCAATTCGGAAACCGGCAACAACCGGCTTGGTATAATTTCTAAAATAATGTTTCCAGACTTCCTCCATCCTCAGACTGGGCTGGACTTTCGGTTCAGCTTCCGCAAAGTCGCCAATAATGATACCGGCAGCATCCTTTAGTTTCCCAGCCAGACGAAGCTGGTTCATCATCCCGTCAACTCGATACGGCTCCTCTCCAATATCCTCGATGAACAGCAGCTTATCCTTTGTTACAATTTCATAGGGCGTTCCGATTGTCTGCACCAGGAGAGAAAGATTTCCACCGACAATGCTGCCCGTGGCTTCTCCTTCTCGATAGACAGTCAGCGGAGAAATGCTTTCCGAATAAATGAGATTGGTCGGCCCGAACAACTGTCTAAACAGCTGACTGGAAAGCGTATCGAAGTCTTTTTTCACCATATCCGATGCCGGCATCGGGCCATGGAACGTAATCAGGCCTGTTGCTTGCCGGATAGCTGTATGTAAAAATGTAATATCGCTGTATCCCCAGATAATTTTGGGATTTTTTTTGATTAATTTCATATCTAATTTATCAATGAAACGCCCCGTACCGTATCCGCCTCTGGCAAAAATGATCGCTTTGATGTTCCGGTCGGCAACCATCTGATGAAAATCTGCTAACCGATGGGTATCCTTTCCTGCTAAATAGCCATATTGATCATAGACATGCTGTCCAAGCTTTATCCTTAAACCCATATTTTCAAAAAAGGAGAAGGATTGCTCCAGTTTTTCTTTTTTTACAGGACCGGCCGGCGCAATCATTCCGATGGTGTCCCCAGTTTTCAAACGATAAGAAAGCATCTATATATCCTCCTTTTTTGGCAGTTAAGAAAGTATAAACTTTCTTACTGCATAAGTGTAACTAAGGTTGTCATCTAAGGGCTTAGTGACAACCAAGTTTTCTAAAAACAGAGACAGGCTCATATATGAATGAGCCTATCCTGTTTACCGCAGTTCCCCTGTACCTTACTCCGTCTTATCTGCGTATTTCAAATCAAAGTATCCTACCGGGTGGCGAAGGATTCCCTCCACGCCATCTGCTTCCAGAACAACCACGTTATAGTAGCGGATTGGCATGGCAATCATTTCTTCAGCCAGCATTCTTTCTGCTTCGTATAGATATTCATAGCGCTGCTCTTCATCTGTTTCGCTTTTACCTTTTTGAATCAGCTCGTCATATTCTTCACTTTCAAACCCGGTACGGTTCATATAAGAATCTGAGACAAAGCTTTCTAAGAAGTTGACTGGATCAGCATAATCATTGATAAATGAGCTTCTGGAGAATTGCAGTTCCAGATTTTGCTGCGCTTCTGCAAACACATTCCATTCCTGGTTCTCCAGTGTGACCTCCACGCCTAAGTTTTCACTCAACATATTTTGCATGGCTTCTGCAATCGCTTGAATAGTGTCGCTGGTATTAAAGGATAGTACAATCGGCGGCAGCTCATCATAGCCTTCTTCCTTCATTCCTTCTGCGAGCAGCTCTTGGGCACGTTCCGGATCAAATGCTACTAAATCGCCGTTTTCTTCACGGAAATCGTTTCCGTCCGGTGCGGTAAAGCCAGGTGATACAAAACCGTATGCAGGCTCTACCCCTTGTTTAACGACGTATTCCGCAATATCATCGCGGTTAATAGCGTATGAAAACGCCTGTCTGATTTTCTTATTTTGGAACGGTTCTTCTGTCAGGTTAAAACGAAAGAATTCCAGTCCGCCATATTCCCCGATAAATACATTATCTCCATCTATCAATTCATCAGATAGCTCTGGAGGCACGCTCGCTGTATCCAGCTCGCCTGTCTGGAACATTTGGTATTGTGTATTTGAATCGTTAACCATGGAAAAATGAACATAATCCAGGTTAACAGCATCTGCATCCCAATATTCTGGATTCTTTGCAAAAATCATTTCACTATCATGATCCCATGAATCTAACATGTATGGACCATTTGCTACAAACGTATCTGCTTCAGCATGCCAGTCTGGCGTTTCTTCAGCAACCTGATGGTTGATTGGGAAAAATGCCGGGTTGGTAAGCAAATCCAGGAAGAATCCAGTCGGCTGAATTAAAACAACTTCCAATGTCTTATCATCAATGGCTGTGACATTGACATCATCGGCCGAACCTTCCCCGCTGTTGTATTCTTCTCCGCCTTCAATGTAGTAAGCTAAAAATGCGGCAGCAGAAGCTGTATCAGGGTCCAGCATATGCTTCCAGGCAAAGACAAAATCTTCTGCAACCACAGGGTCTCCATTAGACCAATTGGCATCCTCCCGCAAATGGAATGTATACGTCAATCCATCCTCAGAAATATCCCAGCTCTCTGCCACCCCTTCTGCTGCTTCTGAATTCTCATCCAGACGTGTCAACCCTTCCATCAGATTATTCAAAGGATCCCAAGATACCTGATCAAAACCAATGGATGGATCGAGGGAGGTCGGCTCTTGACCGTTGTTGATATATAATGTCTTTCCATCCAGATCCGGCGTTTCTTCTGCAGCGGCATCCTCTCCGCCCTCCTCGCCTTCCGCTTCTTCTGCTGTATCCGTGTCCGCATCATCCGGCTCTTCTCCTGCATCCTCGCCCGCTGTACATGCAGCGAGAACAAATGCTGTAAAAAGTACCAGGAGTACCCATAAAAGCTTCTTTCTACTCATTGTTTTGCCCCCTTTTTAAGTTTGTAAGACATTTGCAGCTAACAGCCGCTTGGCCCGCTCATCTTGCAGCCAGCAATCCACATAATGTGTATCGCTGATTTTTTCTGGAGCGGGGTAAACTTTATCACACACCTCCATCGCAAATGGACATCGCGCTGTAAAAGGACATCCCTTTGGAGGTGAGAATAAATCAGGTGGTGTACCAGCAATCGGCTTTAATTCTTCCTTGGCATCTAATCTGGGAACAGAATGGAGCAGCCCTTGTGTGTATGGATGCTTCGATTCGTAGAATATTTCCCGTTTGCTGCCGGATTCAATAATTTTCCCAGCATACATCACAACAATGCGGTCTGCTATCTTTGCGACCACGCCCAGGTCATGCGTAATCAAAATAATCGATACCCCAGTCCGCTCCTGGATGGTTGCAAACAATTCCAAAATCTGTGCTTGAATGGTCACATCCAGTGCAGTCGTCGGCTCATCCGCTATCAGCAAATCCGGATCACAGATTAGAGCAATTGCAATCACAATCCGCTGACGCATTCCCCCGCTAAACTGATGCGGATATTGTTTTAAACGTTCCTCCGGGTTAGGAATTCCGACCAGGTTCATCATTTCAACCGCTTTTGCCTTCGCTTGTGCCCCCGATATTTTCTTATGTTCCTTTAACCCCTCCATCAGCTGTGTGCCAATGGTCAAGGTTGGATTAAGTGCTGTCATTGGATCTTGAAAAATCATTGAAATATCTACTCCGCGGATGGATCGCATTTTCTTCTCCGAATATGCTGCCAGATCCTGCCCTTTAAAAATAACGGAGCCTTTCGTGATTTTCCCTGGCGGATCCGGAATCAGCCGCATAATGGCATTGGAGGTAACACTTTTTCCGCAGCCGGATTCCCCGACGATTGCTAAGGTTTCTCCTTTATCCAAGTGAAAACTGACGCCCCGGACAGCTTGGACTGTCCCTCCATACGTAGTAAAGGTCACATGCAAGTCGTTTACCTCGAGTATTCTTTCCAAGTTGCCCACCTACTTTCTTAATTTCGGATCAAGTGCATCCTGCAGACCGTCCCCCAAGACATTGAAGGCAAACATCGTAAAAGAGATAAAAAATGCCGGGAAGAACAAAGTCCACCAGTTTCCGGATAAAATCGCTCCTAATGAATCGTTTGCCATCACTCCCCAGCTGGCAAACGGGGCTTGAATCCCAAGACCGATAAAGCTTAAGAATGCTTCGGCAAATATTGCAGACGGCACGGTTAAGGTCATTTGAACAATAATGGGTCCCATCGTATTCGGAAGGAGGTTCTTCCGGATGATCCGCGATGTTTTCGTACCAAATGATTTCGAAGCGAGGACAAATTCATAGTTTTTAATTTGCAGCACCTGTCCCCGCACAATTCGGGCCATCCCTACCCAGCCGGTAATGGTCAAGGCCAGAATAATCGTTCCAAGACTCGGCCCGAGTACAACTAAAAGTAAAATAACAACTAATAGATAAGGCAAGCCATATAACACTTCAATCATACGCATCATCACATTATCCGTACGGCCGCCCTTGTAACCGGAGATTCCTCCCCAGATAATCCCGATGGTGACGTCAATCAAGGCAGCTACCAGACCGACAAATAAGGAAATACGGGCGCCGTACCACGTCCGTGTAAACACATCTCTCCCTGCATTATCCGTGCCAAACCAATGCTCCATCGAAGGCGGCTGATACTGATTCGGAAGGTCTTGTCTGTTTACTTCATAAGGAGAAATAACCGGACCGAAAATAGCCATAATCGTCAGTAAGACGAGAAAGATCAGCCCAAGCATGGCCATCTTATTTTTCACCAGACGCCGCCAGGCATCCTGCCAATACGATAAGGATGGACGGGACACTTCCTCCATTTTTTCTTTATCCTTTTCTTTCCACGAAAACCATTCATCAGGGATAGCGGCCGGTGTCTCAAAATGCTCCATTTCTTTCTCTGGTTTCATCTTGATCTGCCCCCTTTCTGATGCATCTTGATTCGTGGATCAAGTATTCCATAGACAATGTCCACCAGGAAAAGCATAATAATCAAGAAAGCGCTGTAAAAAACAGTGGTCCCCATAATTACCGGGTAATCACGCTGGTTAATGCTTTCCACAAAATATCTTCCCATTCCCGGTATCGCAAAAATCTGTTCAATCACAAAGGTTCCTGTCAAGATCCCTGCAAAGAGGGTTCCCATAATCGTTACAACTGGCATTAACGCGTTCCGGAGCGCATGCTTGAAAATGACCTTCCAAGGCGACAGTCCTTTTGCCTTTGCCATTTTAATATAATCCTGTGTCAGCACCTCCAGCATTGTAGAGCGTGTCAAACGGGCAATAATTGCCATTGGTCCTGTCGCAAGCGCAAGGATAGGAAGCACCATGTGAGCGGGGCTTCTCCAGGTGGCTGCCGGAAATATTTCCAAATTTACCGCCAGCTGCTGAATAAGAATCGTAGCTAAAATAAAGTTTGGTATCGAGATGCCTAAAACAGCAATCCCCATAGTTAGATAATCAAGAAAGCCGTTATGCCGCAGCGCTGCAATTATTCCAATCAATACGCCGGAAACGACTGCCAGGGCAATCGTGATGATTCCCAGTTCAAAGGAAATGGGAAAACCCCGTGATAAAAGGTCATTTACTGTCTGATTAGGCTGCTTGATAGAAGGTCCGAATTCAAAGGTGACAATGGATTTAATGTAAAGCAAATATTGTATGTAGTAAGGCTGATCTAAATTATAATGCGCCTCCAGGTTAGCCTGTACCGTTGCATTTGATGACTGATCTGTGTTAAAAGGAGATCCTGGTATATTTACCATTAATACAAAAGTAAGGGTAATGATCACCCATAGCGTAACAATCATAATAAGTAAGCGCTTAAAAATGTATTTCAGCATACCTTTCACCTCACTATCATATCTTTTTATAAAAAAACATTCCGTATATAAAGAAAAGAAAAACGAACCTGTTAATTAAAAAGAATAAATCAGCTTGTTACTAATGATAAATATGTTTGTTTCTTGTATTCATTACACTTTAAGAGGTGGTTTAGAAGCTTTAGGAAAATGTTGTCTGCATGGCCAGTTCCGTCATAACCAGCATCGCTTGATAGGCTTCCTTCATATCTTTTGCCTGGAAGCGCACTTTGGTTGTGCCGGGAATCCATAGCGTGCCGGGCATTAAATTGGCCCATTCTGCCTGTCCGCTGTTATTAAATTCGATCGTCAGCTCTGGATTTTCTGGAGGAATCAATGGGGATACAAGCTTGCGGTTATCCAGAGCGAGCTTTACTTTTTCTTTAAGCAACAGACCTGCTTTTTTAGGTGTTAAACTTTTTACGGAGGATCTCGAGATTGTTTCCTTTACAACAGCAGTGGTGACATGCGGGATTAATTTCTCTGCTTCTGCCGCTGCCTGGTCATCTCCTGCTACAAATAAAACAGGTACACCAAAGTATCCGGCAAGATATGCATTCATTCCCATCTCCCCGATACAATGATCATTCAGATAAAAGTTACGGATAGCGTGTATCATTGAGTGTGACATCACCCCGCGCTGCCCTGCTCTTGCATGATAACCTACAAAGAAAACACCGCTATAGCTGTCATTTAATCCTTGCATCATTGAAAAGGGCTTGACCTCTCCCGTTATTAATAAGGCATCCGGATGAATCTCATCAATAAGTAAATTGTTCATCTTGGAATGGCTGTCGTTCACTAATACTTCTTCTGCTCCTTCATCAAAGGCAGCTTGAATCACGTAATTTGCTTCATCCGTCATTATTTTGCGGGCTCTTTCATAATTATGCTTCCGCCAATCCACAAAGCTGGCGTCGGGAAGTCCTGTTATTCCTTCCATATCCACAGAGATATACATTTTCATTTTCATCACCCAATCGAAATATTAGTAATTTTCTCAAATATAGCATGTTTCATGAAAAGTGAGAAGAGAAATATTGTAAAAAAATGAATTATCACTCATTTCTTTTTCTAACATTTTATTTCGAAAAACGAATAGACTGCTGATTTAACGTAACTTGTTACTAACCATATCTATTTAATAAGATTTGAAAAAATAATTCTTTGTACCTATATGCTTTAAAATGAAGGTTTTACCTTCTAGCTACCGCTACAGAAAAACACTACGCTTTCCGTGGGCTTGAGCTCAGCCTCCTCAAAAAAAAGAAGTTCGCTTTTTTTCTGCGGGGTCTTCCCTCCGCGCTTTCCCACAACGGACAGGACGTCCTAGTGTCGGTCGTTGGTCACAGGACGTGACCGTTCTTAGTCGACCAGGAATCTCCGTGTTTTTCTTCCGCTAGATAGTTTTTTACTACTTTTCTGTAGCAAATGTACTGTAACAAATATAATATTCATTAAAATTAATTAACCTGATAACATTGCTGCGATTAGTCGTCCTATCAAAAACTGTCGCTTGTTATAGAGGTTAATTACAGAAAAATCGAGTAGAGGGAAAAGCTAAATAACTTTTCGCCCCTCTCACACCACCAGTACATACGGTTCCGTATACGGCGGTTCAATTTATATTTCAGTGTGTACTTTTAGATAACGGTCTAAGGCAAAGGGGATACCTCTTTGCTTTAGTCTTTTATTAGACAATGCTCTCTGAACAACTTTCGACAACCCAGTAAATCGGAAACCTTTCCTACAATAGGTTAGCCCCTTGGCTTCTTCCTTTGGTATACCAAGTTGTATGAGAGATTTAATTCTCTTTTTGTTGTTCTTCCATTGTTTCCAGATAATTACTCTTATTCTGGAGCGCAACTTCGCATCTATAGACTCTAAAACGCTCTTCATATTAGCTACCCTAAAATAGTTGACCCAACCATACATGACCTGTTTTAACTTGATGATTCTGTCGTTTAAGGAAATACTCCAATTTCGCTTTGTTAATCGGCGCAGTTTCCTTTGGAATTTTTGAACCGACGTTTTACTGGGTCTCGGTTGAAATTTCCTCTTATTTGAGTCATAGTAAAAACCAAAGCCTAGAAATGTTGTTTTCGTAGGGCGTGAGATTTTACTTTTCTCCATATTTACCTTTAGCCCCAGTTTCTCTTCGATAAATGTTGTAATGGAAGTAAGAACTCTATTTGCCGCCTTTTCACTTTTGACAAAGATAAGGCTATCGTCTGCGTATCTTACGAAACGCAGACCTCTTGCCTCCAGTTCCTTATCTAACTCATTCAACATAATGTTACTTAGAAGTGGACTAAGGTTGCCTCCCTGTGGGGTTCCTATAGTTGTATCTTCATATTTCCCATCGACCATCACACCACTTACGAGGTATTTTCGTATCAGAGAAATGACATCACCATCTTTGATTGTGTGCGAGATTATTCGCATTAACTTATCATGATGGACAGTATCGAAAAATCGTTCCAGGTCAATATCCACTAACCACTGGTATCCGTCATTGATATATTCCAATACTTGCGTGATTGCCATTTCGCAACTTCTTCTTGGTCTGAAACCATAACTGTAGTCACTGAATTGTTTTTCAAATATCGGGCTGAGCACTTGACTAATTGCCTGTTGGACAACTCTGTCAACCACTGTTGGAATACCCAATTTGCGCATCTTTCCATTTTCTTTCGGAATTTCTACGCGCAGTGCTGGCATTGGTTTGTATTTTCTTTTCTGGATTTGCGTTCGCAATTCCTCTTTGTGTTTCCTTAGGTATGCTTTCAGTTCATTTACTGTTACGCCGTCTACCCCACCTGCACCTTTGTTTCGGTACACTCGAAGATAGGCTTCGTTCATATTTTGATCGCTTAAAATCTTTTCTAAAATTTCCACACTCGTTTCTTCCTTTCCTTTCATGTGACGGAGAACACTTCTATTTTGACTATCCTCTGAGATACGCTCATACTTTCATCATTAACACATTCAGAAGTTTATTCTTCGTGCATTCATGGCGTAGAAACACTATAAATTGTTCAGCCCTTCATGATTTTCATCACTACTACGGCATCGGCTGACTTCTCACGATAAACCTTTTTCGACCAGCTTTCTTTTTAGGGGACTCCTCAGCTGTCCGTGAGACCTCCCAGGGTAAGACAACTATCTTTCCTCTTTTACTCGCCTAATTTACTCTGCAGGGTTACGCACATCTTTTGGATTTTGACTTGTTATGGAGCCTTATCCGCCTACAGAGCCTTCGTATCAGATTTCTGTTCGTCGAGCCAAGATTTTGATACACGCTTCCTTCAGCCTTTACCTCACGATAAATGCTTTGCGCTTCTCTAGTGGTTGGTCGATGTGTACCTCCACAGTGGATTTCCACCACCTAGATAGTCGCCATGCCTGGCGCACATAAAAAAGACGCATCTCCATGAGATACATCTTTTTTGAAAGGATTGCGATAGTATTATTCCGTTACAAATTCACTTAATTCGACATTTTCTTCTACACCTAATGGCTGTAATACGACACCATTTTCATCAACGCGTCTAATGTCTGCGCCAAGATTCGCTAATTTTCCTACGATATCAACATATCCGCGATCTAAGTGCTTCAGCTCTGTAACCCGTGTATAACCGTCACTTACAAGTCCTGCTAAAATCAGTGCTGCTGCTGCGCGTAAATCTGTCGCTGCCACTTCTGCACCCTGTAATTTAGAAAGACCTTCGATAATCACACTGCGGCCTTCAATTTTAATATTCGCATTCATACGGCGAAATTCTTCTACATGCATAAAACGGTTCTCAAATACGGTTTCAGTGATAACACTGGTTCCCTTCGCACATAACATCAATGCCATCATTTGTGATTGCATATCTGTCGGGAAACCTGGATGCGGCAATGTTTTTATATCTGTAGATTGCGTCGCATCAGAACCAATAACCCGTAATCCGCCATCTTCATCAATCACTTGCACGTTCATCTCTTCCAATTTCGAAACCACTGAACTTAAATGTTCACGCACAGCATTTTCAATTAATATATTTCCTTTTGTAATTGCTGCTGCAACCATAAATGTTCCTGCTTCAATACGATCTGGAATCATGATATGCTCCGTTCCGTAAAGCTTTTCCACACCGTGGATACGGATGGTTTCAGTACCAGCTCCAACGATTCTTGCGCCCATTTTATTTAAGTAGTTAGCTAAGTCAACGATTTCAGGTTCTTTCGCTGCGTTTTCAATCACTGTTTTTCCATCTGCTAATGCAGCGGCCATCATGATATTTTCTGTAGCACCAACACTTGGCATATCTAAATAAATTTTCGCGCCATGCAGGCGGCCATTTGATTTAGCTTCTACAAAACCATTACCAACGTGAATCTCTGCTCCCATAGCTTCAAAACCTTTTAAATGTAAGTCAATTGGACGTGATCCAATTGCACATCCTCCAGGCATAGCTACCTTTGCGTGTCCATAGCGGGCTAATAATGGTCCCAGCACAAGCACGGATGCACGCATTTTTCTTACATATTCAAACGGGGCTTCTGTCTCCAGCTTAGCAGAAGCATCAATCATTACTGTTTTTTCTGTTGAATCAAATTCCACATTGGCATTTAAGTTGCGAAGCACTTCATTAATTGTGTATACGTCTGCTAATACTGGTACTTCTTTAATAATACTTTTTCCTTCACTAGCTATTAAGCTAGCAGCAAGTACAGGCAGGACTGCGTTTTTAGCACCTTCAACACGCACAGTGCCTTCTAACTTTCGTCCGCCACCAACGATGATTTTTTCCATGTCATAAATCCCCTTCAGAATCTAATTTCCCTATTATTAATATTCATTGATTAGGATAGGTGTTCCTATCATAAAACTCTTTTCCCCTTGACGATCTGCAACAGTGGTAATTTGCACATTTTTTGGGTCATTTTCCATGAAATAAAACTGCTCCCATGTTTTTGTATACCCGTATGTACTTTTTTCAATCCTAGAATTTTCTATATTGTCATTTTTAGTCGAAATATGTTCTATATTAAAATATGTCGCTGCTTCATTTAAAATTACATCGTGATTCATTATATCACTATCTTGTATAGATAGACAAGTATATAGTTGTGTCTCTTTTGTTAAATAATTCTTTTGTACAGCTCTTTTCTCTTTTTGATACTTTTGGCTTATTTGGTTATTCCAATCAGTCCCATGCATAACAACAATTACTTCTGCCGGCTCTTCCTTATCCACAGGAAGAATCACATTATATATTACGTAAAAGGGGTCCTCTTTGTGACGACTCTCAAAAGTATACTTTATCCGGTTTTCATCCTTATCCTCCTGTAGCGTATACGTTGCTTCCAGCTGCTGAACAAGATGTTGTGCCTCTTCTGCTGCCATCTGTTCCTTCATCGTTACCTCCCAAAAGTCGATATTCCAATCGTTCGACATCGCAAATGCACCTAAGTCCTGCATTTCATCCTCCTGATAAGGCTGGCTGAAGGCCTGGTTAACAAAAAAGCAAATAAGCAGCAAAAAACAAATAGCCTGTTTGTTTCGCTGACCTCGATTTTGGAATGCCTGAAGGGGGCTTGCTTGGGTAAAAGGGAAATTAGAATGAAAAAGAATTTTATGAAACATAAAAAAACCTCCTATCAAATCTATTAATCTCAGTTTTGACAGAAGTTTTCATATCAATACATGTATGGAAGAAAAAAGATATATTAAATCACCAGACCATTGTAATATATCAAGAAAGAACCTGCTTACACCTGTTCCAATCATAATCGTAATAAACAGAAGAAACACTCTTGCTTCTGCTGATCTTCCTTTTTTAAATATCGTTTCAATCCGGATGGCAGTAACTACTTTCCAAGTCAGATAAATAAACATGATATGGGAGAAGATACTGAGCAAAGCTAATTGTCCTGCTGAAAACATAACAAAATCCTTTCTTTATATGCTGAAATATTATTTTTTAAATGATTGTCGGATTTATACCTGCCGCTATAATGGTTATGGCGGTGGTCAGTAATCGCACCCCACTAAAAACGTTCGCTGATTACTCTTTTCAATCACCATCTCGGCATTATTATAAGAAAACAAAATTCTAATTTCTTACTTTCATTTATATATACCATTCCACTTTTATTTTTTGTCTTATATTGTGGAATAATATTTTCAATGCATCATTTCCCGGGAAATTATAACATATTTCGTTTTATTTCCTTGGTAAGAAGTACTTTTGATATCGATAACAGCCAATATGAATTATTTATTATTCAACTGTTTGCTCCCTTCTTAAAACAATTTTATTCAGAGGGAGTCCTGCAGTCAGTTACACTGCGATAAAATAAACTCCCTATCCATCATTTAGGCAGGGAGTTTATTTATTTAAAACTTATATTATGAATTTGCGATTTCCAGACGATTAATTGCCCGTTTTAATGCAAGTTCAGCACGATATCTATCTACTGTATCGCTTTTATCCTGAAGACGTTTCTCTGCACGTTCTTTTGCTTGCTTTGCACGCAAAACGTCGATATGATCAGCAGTTTCCGCAGACTGTGCCAGGATAGTTACTTTATCAGGCTGTACTTCCATAAAGCCTCCGCTGATTGTAACCTGCTTCGTATCGCCTGATTTCTTCAAGCGGACAATACTAATCTGCAGTGGCGAGACAAGCGGAATATGCTTTGGCAGGATTCCAATTTCACCAGTTTCCGCTTTACAGACAACCATATCAAAGCTATCTTCCAGAATCGGACCTTCAGGAGTGACGACACTTACTTCTAATGTACTCAATGTTTACCCCTCCTACAGCTGGCCTCGAAGCCATAAGGATGATACATTGGTCTTTCATTTATGAATCATCCTCTGCTGTCTATTATTCCGAAGCTTTTGCTTTTTCAACTACTTCTTCGATACGTCCAACAAGACGGAAGGCATCCTCTGGAAGGTCATCGTACTTACCTTCAAGAATTTCTTTGAAGCCTTGAACCGTTTCTTTTACCGGAACATACGAGCCAGGCTGCCCAGTGAACTGCTCAGCAACGTGGAAGTTTTGCGATAAGAAGAATTGAATACGGCGTGCGCGGGAAACTACCAGCTTGTCCTCATCACTTAACTCGTCCATACCAAGAATTGCAATAATATCCTGCAATTCACGGTATTTTTGAAGTGTTTGCTGTACTTCTACCGCAACACGATAATGCTCCTCGCCAACCACTTCCGGGTCAAGTGCACGAGAAGTTGATGCTAATGGATCCACGGCAGGATAGATACCTTGCTCAGAAAGCTTACGATCTAAGTTTGTCGTTGCGTCCAAGTGAGCGAAAGTAGTTGCCGGCGCTGGATCAGTATAGTCATCGGCCGGTACATAAATTGCTTGAATTGATGTTACAGAACCTTTATCCGTTGAAGTGATACGCTCCTGTAATCGTCCCATTTCTGTAGCAAGTGTCGGCTGGTAACCTACGGCTGAAGGCATACGTCCAAGAAGTGCGGATACCTCCATACCTGCTTGGGTAAAACGGAAGATATTATCAATAAACAATAATACGTCCTGACCTTGTTCATCACGGAAATATTCTGCCATCGTAAGACCTGTCAATGCCACACGCATACGGGCACCAGGCGGCTCGTTCATCTGACCAAATACCATCGCTGTTTTTGCAATAACTCCAGAGTCGCTCATTTCATAGTAAAGGTCATTTCCTTCACGGGTACGTTCTCCAACACCCGCAAATACAGAAATACCGCCATGCTCTTGAGCAATGTTATTGATTAATTCTTGAATTAATACGGTTTTACCTACACCGGCTCCGCCAAACAGACCGATCTTACCACCCTTGATATATGGGGCAAGCAAGTCTACAACTTTAATACCTGTTTCCAAGATCTCTGTTTCTGTAGAAAGATTCTCAAAATCCGGTGCTTCCCGGTGAATTGGATCTAAGCGGGTGCCTGCTGGAAGCGGCTCATCTAAATCAATTTTTTCACCTAAAATATTAAATACTCGTCCTAATGTAACATCTCCAACAGGGACAGAAATCGGTCGACCTAAATCTTCTACTTCTGCTCCGCGCTGGAAACCATCTGTTGAGGACATTGCAATTGTACGAACACTATGATCACCAAGGTGAAGGGCTACTTCAAGCGTTAAATCTTCACCTGACTGTTTACTGCGTACTACTAATGCATTGTTTATAGCTGGGAGCTGACCATCTTCAAAACGTACGTCAACGACCGGTCCCATCAGCTGTGTTACGCGTCCTTTCGTCATCTGTTCCCCTCCTAACTTAACTTACCTGCGTGCCTATTCAAGCGCTGCTACACCACCGACGATTTCGGTAATCTCTTGGGTAATCGCTGCTTGACGTGCACGGTTATATGAAAGTTCTAAATCACCAATCAATTCATTTGCATTATCTGTTGCACTGCGCATTGCTGTCATACTTGCAGCATGCTCACTTGCTTTTCCGTCAAGTAATGCGCCAAAAATCAAGCTCTCTGCATATTGAGGTAAAAGTACTTCCAGAATCTCCTCCTGATTCGGATCAAATTCATAATCAGAGGCAGAAGCGCTTTGTTCTTCTATATTTTCAATCGGCAGAAGCTGTTTATTTGTGACTACTTGAGAAATCGCACTTACATAATGATTATAAATAATATGAAGTTCATCAATTTCCTCATCAGCATACATTTGCACAGCTTCAGAAGCAAGGTCTTTCACATCTGCAAATGAAGGATGGTCTGACATTCCTAATATACTCTGGGCAACTGGAAGTCCGCGTTTACGGCAAAAGTCATATCCTTTTCTCCCAATCACAATAAGGGTATATTCATCTTTTGAGGAATGATTCTGTTCAATTTTATTTATAAGGTTTTTTAAAATATGACTATTATACGCTCCAACTAAACCACGGTCAGAAGTGATGATCAGATAGCCTGTTTTCTTCACTTCCCGCTTCGTAAGCATCGGATGCTGTAAGTCTGTATTGGAATTTGCAATACTGCTAACTACTTCCTGCAGCTTCTCTGCGTATGGAACAAATCCGCGGGCATTTTGTTCTGCCTTAGACATTTTAGATGCCGATACAAGCTCCATTGCCCCTGTGATTTGTTTTGTTTTCTTCGTTGAGTCAATTCTTCCTTTTAAATCTCTCAGTGATGCCAAGCTTTTCACCACACTTTCCTATAAGGAATGCGGACCGAAGTTATTCGCTATTCAGTCCTTTTACTTTTATCGCAGACATCTTATTGATTAGATGGCAAGAATGTATTTTTGAAGCTTTCAATTGCTCCGCTGAATTCTTTATCATCTGGAAGAGCACCAGTTTCGCGAATTGTTGTGAAAATATCATTTTGGTTATGCTCGATCCAAATATTCATTTCTTCTTCAAAACGCTGAATATCTTCCACAGGAATATCATCTAAGAAACCTCTTGTTAAGGCATAGATAATCGCAACCTGTTTTTCAACGCCCATTGGTTTATGAAGACCCTGCTTCAATACTTCCACTGTACGTTGACCGCGGTTAAGTTTCGCTTGTGTTGCTTTGTCAAGATCAGAACCGAATTGCGAGAATGCTTCCAGCTCACGGAATGATGCCAGGTCAAGACGAAGCGTACCAGCAACTTTTTTCATCGCTTTGATTTGTGCGGATCCACCTACACGGGATACAGATAAACCAGGGTTAATCGCCGGACGTACCCCTGAGAAGAATAAGTCGGATTGTAAGAAAATCTGACCATCTGTAATCGAGATAACGTTGGTAGGGATATACGCAGAGATATCTCCTGCTTGTGTTTCAACAAAAGGTAGTGCTGTTAACGAACCGCCGCCTTTTGCGTCACTTAGTTTAGCTGCACGTTCTAATAAGCGTGAATGCAGATAGAATACATCCCCCGGGAATGCTTCACGGCCTGGCGGACGACGAAGTAACAGAGAAAGTTCACGGTAAGCAACTGCCTGTTTTGATAAATCATCATAAACAACAAGCACGTGTTTGCCGTTATACATGAACTCTTCACCCATCGCTACACCAGCATATGGTGATAAGTATAATAATGGAGCCGGGTCAGATGCACCTGCAGATACAACGATTGTGTAATCTAATGCACCATGTTTACGGAATGTTTCTACTGTCGAACGGACAGTGGATTCTTTTTGACCGATGGCAACATAGATACAAATCATATCCTGATCTGCCTGGTTCAAAATTGTATCTACTGCTACCGTTGTTTTACCAGTCTGACGGTCACCGATGATCAACTCACGCTGTCCGCGTCCGATTGGTACAAGCGCGTCAATCGCTTTTATACCTGTTTGTAATGGCTCATCAACGGATTTACGATCCATTACACCTGGTGCCTGTGCTTCGATTGGACGCATTTTTGACGTTTCGATTGCGCCTTGTCCATCGATTGGCTGACCTAACGGGTTCACCACGCGGCCTAAAAGTTCCTCTCCAGCCGGTACTTGCATGATACGGCCTGTACGACGAACTTCGTCACCTTCTTTGATTTCCTCGTAAGGTCCAAGAATAACGATACCTACATTGCTTTCCTCTAAGTTCTGAGCCAGGCCCATTACTCCATTAGAGAATTCAAGCAGCTCTCCAGCCATTGCATTATCAAGTCCGTGTGCACGTGCAATCCCGTCCCCGATTTCAATAACTGTTCCTACATCAGTAACTTCTATGTCTGAATCAAAATTTTCAATTTGCTTTTTTATCAGCGTACTGATTTCTTCAGCATTAATGCTCATACCATTTCACCCCTATCATCATTTATTAGCAGATACAATACTACGGGAGATTCGATTTAGCTTCCCTTTTACCGTACCGTCATAAATCGTATTTCCAACTCTGATTTTGATTCCGCCTAAAATCGACGGATCGACGATATTGTTAAGTTGAACTGCACTTTTTCCTAATCGGACAGCAAAAGAGCGTGCTAAATGACTCTTTTCATCATCCGTTAAATTTCTTGTCGAATAAACTGTAGCATCTGCCATTCCTTTTGCATCATTTACTAAAGAAATGAATTCATCGATAATGGTTGGAATGATCGATATTCGATGGCGATCCACCAATAATTGAAGTGTATTCAATACAATCGGGTCTACCCCTTGAAAACCTTCAACTACCAGCTGTTTCTTTTTTGCATTATCAATCTTTGGATGCGTCAGGAATTTAGCTAATTTTTTATCATTCTTAAAAACAGGCTGCACGACTTTAAAGTCTGCTGTAAGCTGTTCTAATTTTTGCTGTTCTACTCCAAGTCTGAAAAGAGCATCTGCGTATCGTTTAGCAACTACTACATTACTCATCGCTCTTCTCCTACCTCTTTAATGTATTCGTTGATTAATTTCTCTTGATCCTGCTCCGTTAATTCTTTCTCAATCACTTTGCTGGCAATTAATACAGATAGAGACGCCACTTTATCCTGCAGCGCTTGGATAGCTCTTTCTTTCTCGTTTTGGATATCTGCCTGGGCAGCTTCTTTCAGACGCTCTGCTTCTTTCTTCGCAGCTGCAATAATCTGTTCTTCTTGCTTGCTGCCTGCTGCTTTTGCATCTTCAATCATTTTTTGAGCTTCCGCTCTCACTTGATTAAGCTGCTCAGCTGCTTCTTTAGAAGCTTTTTCTGCATCAGCTCTGCTTTTTTCAGCTTCTTCGATTTCATTCGCTACGTATTGCTCACGCTTTTCCATCATATTCATCAATGGACCCCAGGCGAACTTTTTCAATAATGCCAGAAGTACAAGGAAGAAAAATAGCTGAACGAGCATGTCTACCCATTGCAAGCCGCCGATTTGGGCTCCAACTATCAATAAATCAGTATATGAATGCACGAATTCCACTCCTTTCGCTAAGACCTTGTTCTAAAATAGAGCGCATACCGCTGCTGCTCAGCCGGGCTGCCTGCTCTATTTCATTTATTACATACAAAACGTCGTATACCTTTTAGAATGAACACTGTTGCATAAAGGAATGGCGAAGATTCTCCCTGAGATAAACTTCGCCATTATATTTCTGAAAAATTAGCCGCCAATTACCATAAATGCGATAACTGCTGCGATGATCGGAATCGCCTCAACAAGTGCTACCCCGATAAACATTGTTCCTTGAAGCGGTCCTCTTAGTTCTGGCTGACGAGCGATTCCCTCTACTGTTTTACTTACGATCATACCGTTACCAAGACCAGCACCTAATGCTGCCAGTCCAATTGCGATTGCTGCTGCTAAAGCTCCCATGAATAATTTCCTCCTTTTTATGTGTAAAAAAATATAATAGTTTTATTTAATGGTCCTCGCTCACTTTATGAGACATGTACACCATTGTTAACATAACAAATACATAAACTTGAATTGTACCGATAAAGAGTTTGAAGCCCATCCACGCAAGTGTCGGGATCGCTGCTCCGAAAAATCCGAATACAGATGATGTTGCCAGTCCAATAAGTAGACCTAATAAGATTTCACCTGCATAAATGTTACCGAATAAACGAAGACCTAATGTTAAAGTATTTGTGAATTCTTCAACAATTTTAAATGGCAACATAAGCGGCACGGGACTTACGAATGTTTTTAAGTATGCCTTGGTGCCCCGGATTTTTATACCATAGTAATGCGTTAATAAAATAACCATTACAGATAGTGTCAATGTCATCACTGGATCTGCAGTTGGAGATTTCCACCATAAGTCATGTCCAACCACGCCCACAGTTGCTACACCCACAAGGTTACTTACTAAGATATAAAAAATAAGCGTTAAACCAAGCGGAAGAAATAGTCTCCCTGTTTTCCAATCCATATTGTCTTTTATAATGCCTTTGACAAACTCTACTGCCCATTCCATAAAGTTCTGTATGCCTGTAGGCTTCATCTGCAGTTTTTTGCTTCCCCACACACAAAAAACAAACACAATGAGTGATACAATAACAGTCATTAAAAGATTGGCAAGGTTTAAATCCGCACCTGGTATCCCAAAGACATCATGTACTATCGGACTTTCGTGATCCAAAATTATCACCCCTTTACTAAAACTATTTGTAAGTAAAAATGGAATACTAGAGTGGTCTATCTTCTCCTCGTTTGTATACGATAATCTGATAGAAAATAAAATCCAGCGCCATAATCACATAAGAAGATACAATTCCAAAGATTACAGCATATAAATGGAAATACGCTTCAAATCGCATCGCGATGACAACAGCTAAAATGGCGGCTGTCATCCTGGAGAATGTACCTAAACCGCTTCTAGCCTTCCTGCCTGCTGCAATTGTTTCGCCAAGTTGATTGGACTTGTATTGCAGTAACCACAAGTTATAAAGACTAACACTACTACCTAAGATTAGACCGAGTAAAATTCGGGTATAGGGTAGGAATCCAGCGCAAAGAACTAAAATTGCTAACCAGTAAAGCATCCACTTCCGCTGACGGATAATCATATTATCAAAATTAGACATCAATGCTATTTCACTCCTAATGCCCGTCAACTTAGATACTTGTGTTAGGAAAATAGATTTGCATCCGTTTTCAATCAAGTTGGGGAACTTCTTGCTGGGTAATACTACTTGTAGTCTTAGATGCGGAGGTGTTACATACTATTTGCATCTATGTATAGAAGGCAGAGAAATGCATTTCGCATATTTTTCAGAAAGCATCGATTTTTAATGGGCTTTTACCGCTCTCTCCTTTTCTCCACACTAAGTAAGTTTACAATACGCCTGTAAGAGTTGTCAACGTGTACCAAGCAATATACTGGGTATTTTTAAAACCGTCATAAAACCCTTCAAATCAAGCGTATTCCTATAGTATAAGGGTTTGTGAAATGTTTTACAAGGTCTCTTCCACACAAATACTTCCAATCGATTTGACATTTTTGTGAACAAGCTTTTTTTTACTAGATAAAAAAGGTAGAAATCAGAGATTTTTTCATCTTATTTTAGCTGAGATAAAATAATACATTTTATTATCATACATGGATGTTCAGAAAGACCAAGAACACCAATAGGTCTTTACAACCTCGGTGTTCTTGCCAAAGAGATGTCCGCTGCGACGTTTTTCGATGGGACGAGTAATTGCAGGTTAATGCGACCGCTGCGGAAAAACACTACGCTTTCCATGGGCTTGTGCTCAGCCTCCTCGAAAAAAAGAAGTACACTTTTTTTCTGCGGGGTCTTCACCCTACGCTTTCCCATAGGAGTCTCCGTGTTTTTCCTCCGCTAGATAGGTTTGAGTACTATCTGTATAATATTTAATAAAATTCATTAACCTGACAACATTGGTAATTGCAACCCACATCCCGCCGAAAAAAGCCTATCCGTACTTCTTGCGTGCTGTGTTTTACAGAAATCCTTGCCCGCAGCTTATTACTGAGGGACATTTTGAACATCTTCTATAAAAACCATCGTTTCCACCTGCTCAAACTCACCGTCTTCAAGCTCTGCTGTGATTAATGCCAGGTAATAACCAGGTGCTCCTGCTTCTTCTTTGCTGATAACTCCCTCATGACGCCCTTCCTCCAGTTCTGCTTCTTCCAGCAGTTTCCGTTCAAACAATAATGTCTCTGGGTGATATAAACTGACATCCAGGCTTTTAACAGGTTCTGTTACAAAGAATTGATACTTATAATCCGCATTTTCAAACGGTTCCAAGTAGAATTCAAAGCCTGCCGTTTTAGGCTGATCTGCCTCCTGATTGACAATGATGTACGGCAAAGCATAGCTTCTTTCATCTTCTTTCAGTGTCAGCCAGCCTTCATGCACTCCTTCTTCCAGACGCTCCCGGTTCATTGACAGCTCTATCGTTACTTCCTCTTGTTCTCCCGGTTCGATTGTAAAGGATTGCGGGATGCTCCATACTAGACCATCTTTTCGCTCCGGCGTTTCAAAATAATACGTTTGTTCTTTCTCTGTTTTATTTTCAATAGTAACTGTTTCTGTAAATGATTCCTGATACTGATTCAGCTTCCCAAACTCCAGCTGCGGGTCAGAAATAATGGCAGGGGTATCTACTGCCGCATCCAGCTGCATCAGTCCCATCCCTTGCGTAGTAGCATTAAGCCGGACTTCCTGTTCTTCAAAAGGCTGTGCTGTTGTTTTAAGTGCGCCAATCAGCTGTGTATTCGTCCAGTCTGGATGCGCCTCCTTTAAAACAGCAAAGGCTCCTGCCACATGCGGAGCGGCCATACTCGTCCCGTCCATTGCCTGATATCCTCCGGGAACCGTGCTCCATATGGCAGCTCCCGGTGCAGAAATATCCGGCTTGATTGCCCATTGGACAGTCACCGGCCCACGTGAACTAAAGGGTGCAATCGTCAATAACGATTCTTTTTGAATAGAATCTATAAAATAATTCCCTTGATTTATTTGCGTCTGCAGCCATTCTCCTTCTTCTTGCTGGATAGAAGCAACCGGAATTGTTACAGGCTGACGGTTATTCTCTACCGATGCCTGCAAAGGTCCAGGTTCTGAATTATAAATAATCAAGGCTTCTGCACCCAGACTTTCTGCTTGTAATGCCAATTCAAAAAAGGGAATCTCTTTTCGTTTCGCAACTGCTATTTTTCCTTGTAGAGATTCTCCCTGCTCCAGATTGTCCATATCC
The DNA here is from genome assembly GCF_000821065.1 of Oceanobacillus oncorhynchi. Lineage (GTDB taxonomy): Bacteria > Bacillota > Bacilli > Bacillales > Amphibacillaceae > Oceanobacillus > Oceanobacillus oncorhynchi. The sequence goes on along the minus strand of NZ_CDGG01000001.1, from coordinate 608,449 downwards.
GCCAGCTCATAGGAGCGGTCCAACTCCCATGGTTCAGCTCCGATTGCTTCGATTAAAGGAATTTCCTTTTCCTCAAACGTATCTGCAAGCACAGGCTCTTTTTGGGGTGTTGTGGATGCTCCCACAGATACAGACTTGTCTGCTGTTGCCGGCGATCCGACTGTCCATGCATCCGGTCCGCTGTTTCCATTTGCAATAACAACAATCATGCCAAGCTCGCTGGCACGGTTTACAGCCATACTCGTCGGGTAATCCGGAACATTGACATCATTGCCCAAGGACAGGTTGATAATATCCATCTCATCCTCGATTGCTTTTTCTATAGCAGCCAGCACTTGAACAGAGGAGCCTGAACCGCCTGGCCCAAGAGCACGATAGGAGTAAATCTCTGCGTCTGGAGCTACCCCATTTATCTCCCCATTGCCTGCAATGATTCCTGCTACATGGGTCCCGTGTGCAGTTGGCTGCCCTTCCTCCGGTGTGGTTTCCATTGGATCATCATCGAAATCAACCAGATCATAGCCGCCTTGATAATTCTTTTGTAAATCATTATGGTTATAGTCAATTCCAGTATCAATCACACCTACTTTAACACCGTCCCCTGTAAAAGGAGTTGTATTCAAATCTTGCGGTTCTGGTGCAGAGAAATCCATTTCTTCCGTTACATCGGCGCTATTTGTCTGTTGAGGCAGGGTTTCGTATGTCTGCACCTGGTGGAATGTCTTCACCTGCTCAATGGAGCCAAGCTCTGCCAGCTGCTCTCCTTTTCCTTCGACAGCAAGTCCGTCAAAAACAATATCGTATACCGCTACAACCTCCACAAATGGATGATAAGCTTCTATTTCTTCTTTTACTTCATGCGGGTCTCCCTCTACTTCTATAATCAGAGTCTGCTTAGGATTATCAGCATGATACACTGTTATGGTTTGCAGCTGCATCAAAAACAAGCAGATTACGAGAGAGTACAACACCTTTTTCCACATAACATCTCCACCTTTGTAGAGTAGTTTTCGTGGATAAAGGTCATTTTATACAATTTTTAACGGGGGTAAATTTATCACACGGTTCTTTTATGGTATTCTGTGTTATCCCCAGTCTTCTTTTTAACATGAAAAGCAGACTAGATATGATATCCAGTCTGCTCTTCATTCTCTTATTTTGTTCCGAATAGACGATCTCCTGCATCTCCAAGGCCAGGAACAATGTAACCATGGTCATCCAGACGTTCATCTAGTGCTGCTAAGTAAATATCTACATCCGGGTGTACTTCTTGTACTGCCTTCACGCCTTCTGGTGCCGCTACCAGACACATCAAGCGGATATTTTTCGCGCCGCGTTTTTTCAAAGCACCAATGGCATCAATTGCCGAACCGCCTGTTGCCAGCATCGGGTCAATCACAATCAGTTCACGTTCTTTAATATCATTGGGTAATTTAACATAGTATTCTACCGGTTTTAGTGTTTCTGGGTCACGATATAAACCAACATGTCCAACTTTTGCTGCCGGAATCAGTTTGCGTACGCCGTCAACCATGCCTAAGCCTGCACGAAGAATCGGCACCAGTCCAAGTTTTTTACCAGCTAATACTTTTGATTTTGATGTGGTAACTGGTGTTTCCACTTCTACATCAGATGTTGGTAAATCTCTTGTAATTTCAAATGCCATTAACATCGCTACTTCGTCTACAAGCTCGCGAAATTCTTTTGTTCCTGTATTTTTATCGCGAATATACGTTAATTTATGTTGAATTAACGGATGATCAAATACAAATACATTACTCACGTGACCACTCCTTAAATTTATATATCGTTCAAATTGTACTGAAAATCAGGTATGCTTTCAAGTGAATTTTCTTTGCTGAATGAATAATAGTTTATTGCAAAAATTATAATTTTGTTTTTTATTATCTCGCTGATTCCTGAAGAAATCAAGTTGGTTTTACTATAAATCAAATAATAGATATGCTTTGGAATAAAAAAGATTTCCTGGCTGTCGCTCCAGAAATACACTCCGCTAGTTATAATATCTGACTAAAGATTATTCACGTCTATTATAAAAGAAAAGTATATAATTTAATAATTCACCTTATGCATCTTTTAAATTTAGAGAATATTTCTATACTAACCAACAGAAAAAAATAAATATAGAAATCCACAGAGCACCTAACTCTGTGGATTTCTATTGTCCTGCTTTAAACGTATAAAGTTTATCCACAGTGGGGATATCTTATTTATAAAGCGGGAATTTTTCTGTTAATGCTTGTACGCGTTCTTTTGCTTCGTTTAGTTTTTCTTCGTCTTCGTAATTTTTTAAGGTAAGTGAGATAATTGCTGCTATTTCGTTCATTTCTTCGATTCCGAATCCGCGTGTGGTTACTGCTGCTGTTCCAATACGTACGCCGCTTGTAACAAATGGGCTTTCGGTATCAAAAGGGATGGTATTTTTATTTGTAGTTACGCCCACGTCATCTAATGCTTTTTCTGCTACTTTTCCTGTCAGATTTAATGGCGTAACATCTAATAATAATAAATGATTGTCTGTTCCGCCTGAAACAATACGGATGCCTTCTTTTTGCAGTGCTTCTCCAAGTGCTTTTGCATTCTCAATGATATTTCCGGAATATGCTTTGAAATCATCGGATAATACTTCTTTGAACGAAACCGCTTTTGCTGCAATAATATGCATTAAAGGTCCGCCTTGGATTCCAGGGAAGATGGCTTTATCAATTTTCTTCGCATATTCTTCTTTACAAAGAATCATTCCGCCGCGTGGACCGCGTAATGTTTTATGCGTTGTGGTTGTCACAAAATCAGAATATGGAACCGGATTTTCATGGTGACCTGTCGCAACCAATCCGGCGATATGTGCCATATCCACCATTAGATAAGCACCGACAGCATCTGCAATCTCTCTGAACTTTTTAAAGTCGATGCTTCGGGAATACGCACTTGCACCAGCAACAATCAGTTTCGGTTTGACTTCTTTTGCTTTTTCCAGGACAGCATCATAATCCAGCTGCTCTGTCTCTTTATCCACACCATAGTCAACAAAGTTGTACAACCCGCCGCTGAAGTTGACCGGGCTTCCATGCGTTAAATGTCCGCCGTGATTTAAATTCATTCCTAATACGGTATCTCCTGGCTCCAGAAAAGTAAAATATACGGCCATATTCGCTTGGGAACCGGAATGAGGCTGTACATTGGCATAATCCGCGCCGAATATTTCCTTCGCACGTTCTCTGGCAAGGTCCTCTACAATATCAACATACTCACAGCCGCCATAATAGCGTTTATCCGGGTAACCTTCCGCATATTTATTCGTAAGTATGGACCCCATTGCATCCATAACCGCCTTGGATACAAAGTTTTCTGAAGCAATCAGCTCAATCTTATTTTGCTGACGCTCCTTCTCTTGCAACATCGCCTGAAAAACTTCATTATCTGCTTGTTTTACATATTCCATCATTACTGCACAGCCTCCTATATAGGGTAAAAATTTATTATTATTTGTTGTTCAAACGAAAAAGAATGACTTATCTCACTGCGTTTTCTCCGTAATATGCCCGGTGGCCGCCAATCAATTTCGGACGGGTCCGAGCTGCCCTGACTCTGGCGTGGCCAATCGTACGCTGTTCCAATTTCAAGGGAACCGCTACTGGCTTCAAATGCATGCCTATCATGGTTTCGCCAATATCTATCCCGGCATGGGCACGAATATTCTCCACAACAACAGGATGCTCCAGTTGCCTATAGACATAGCTCGCCATTGATCCACCTGCTTCTGGAACAGGCACCACAGCAACTTCCTCCAGACCATACTGCACAGCTGTCTGTTGATCTACGACAAGAGATCGGTTTAAGTGCTCACAACATTGAAATGCAAGATGGACTCCAGTTTGCTTCTGAAGCTTTGTCATCTGCTCGTAAATACTTTTAGCAATTTCCGTACTCCCGCTTGTCCCGATTGGCTGACCGGCTACCTCACTTGTAGAGCAGCCAATAACAACGATTTCGCCTTTTTGCAGGCTGTTTGTCGCCAGCCATTGATCAATAACTTGTTCTAAGTCTTTTGTTATCATCATGACACACCCTTACTGCTTATCATCCTTCTGCGTCTTCGTTTAACACAGCAAATAATAGAATCATTTATAGCATACCATGATTTTTTTAAAATTACGATACATCTTGATGCCTGTTTTCCTCTAAACCGCCCCTGCTGCTGTCAGAAGGCTCCATGGATATCACGCTGCCAGAATCCGTTTCTTGCTTCACATTAAATTGCTTAATCTGTTCTCTTAGATTTCCGGCATGCTCCTCCATCTGGCCTGCTAATTGGTCCACTTGTTCCATTGTTCCAATCTGCTCTTGAACCGCAGCATTGACCTCCTGTGTACCAGCAGATGTTTCCTCGGCAATCGCTGCTACTTCCTGCGATTGATTGGCTGTATGTTGAATCGATTGCAGCTGCTGCTCCACCAATTCATAAATCGTATCGACCTGCGTGGCGGTCTCTGTAACTGTTGTCCCCATTTCCATAATCGTACGATTCGTGTCCTCTCCACGACCGACTTCTTTCCGCGCGGATGCCGCATTGGTATTCATTTTTTCTGCTAATTGCTTCACATCTGTCTGGATGGAAAGCAGGAGCTCGGAAATATCGTTCACTGCCTTTCCGCTTTGGTCGGCTAGCTTCCTCACTTCCTCTGCAACCACCGCAAAGCCTTTTCCATGCTCCCCAGCCCGTGCAGCCTCAATGGAGGCATTTAATGCCAGTAAGTTGGTTTGTTCTGCAATCTCACCGACTAAAGTAATGATCCCTTCCACTTCCATCGTGCTTTGGCGCAAATGATTGACATCTTCCATTGAAACTTCCTGCTCTACAGCAATACGCTCGATTCCGGCAACTAATTGTTTCACCATGTTCTGGCCTTCCTCCAGCATATGAATCATAGCATGGGACTGCTTTTTGGAGGTCTCTGCTTTATTTTGTACTTCGTTCGCCAGCTCTGTTGCAATTTCAATCGATCCGACCGTCTCCTGTGTCGCACGTGATGAATTCTCGGCACCATCTGAAATTTCGCTGATCGAATCACCAATCGCAGCAGCATGCTTTGTAGCCGTATTCGAAGCTTCCTTCAATTGATGGACGGTTGTATTTGTTTCCTCAAAATGCTGGTCAATATTTATTACCATTTTATTTAAACTCTGCAGCATACTGTTTACCGCAACAGATAACGATTTGATTTCATCATCCGATTTCGGGATTTCCACCCGCATCTCTAAATTTCCTTTGGCTGCTTCCCCTGTAATTTTCTCCAGTTTCTGCAAAGGCTTTGTAATCCATCTCGCAGCAAAAAAAGCTAGAATCCCGGACCACACCACCCCGGCCAGCAGCGTGCTGATAACAAAAACCTGCTGAGATATATTGACCCGGGATTGCACATAGTCATATACAACATAAATAAAAAATGCGCTTGTTGAGTATGTAATAAGCGCTAAAAAAGTAGTAAACACAACCAGCTTTAACCTAAGACTAAACCGATACCTATTCCCCATTAAACTTCCACTCCCCCAATTAAAATTTTCATCGCTGCGGTTATAAGACTTGCATGCTGTACAGCGGAAATCTGATGAAAATACAGCAAGCAAAACATGCAAAAACTCCGGCACAAGCGCTTTCAAGAAAAAGCAAATTTTTTCGCTTTCCCTTTCACTGCAAAGATTCCACGGAGTTTTCACAGACTGCCATCCACTGCCTTCTTCATTGCTGTCTTTTTAAGATGACAGCCAACGATCAAGACAGGCTTCAATTTCTTGTTTTGTCTTCAAATAATGCGCTGTTGACCCGCCAAAAGGATCGGCAATATCAGAATGCGTCAGCTGTCTTTTTAAATCACGAATTGTTTCCATCTCTTCCTGACCTATTTCATACAGCCGCTGGCGCTGTTCTATCGGATCCATTTTAGAATCAAACTGCTTGACGCAGCGCTTTCTTTTTTCTTCTAAATTCGCATAGGCTTTTTCTATTTGCTCCCATATTTTTATATCGGCATGTAGTGCAAATTCTTTAAGTGTATATGTTTTTTTTCTTTCTTCGGGATATTCGGACCAGATTCTTTCTTTATGGGAAGCGGTCATAGTCAGGATCACATCGGCCCATTGTACCAATGCGGCGCTGATTGGGGCGGATTGATGATTGATTTCAATCCCTTCCTGTCTCAGGACCTCTTCTGTCTGACTGCTCGCCGGCGCTCCCGGCATCGCACTGATTCCGCAAGATTTCACCTGTATATCTGATTGTGCGCGCTGCTTCAACAAGGCTTCTGCCATTGGACTGCGGCACGTATTTCCCGTACATACAAATAATACATTCATAAGATGAATCCTCCTGTTCTTATCACGGTAATATTTATCAAACGTATTCTTTTTTACATCATATCATGATTAAATCAAAAACGCAGACTGCCCTTTAAAAGAGATATGAGGTTTCGTTTCTCTTCATAAGGTGTATCTACTACTTAGTATGGTAGAAATAAATTATAAAAATGAACAGCTCGCATGAAAAGAACAATTACGCAGCTGGGACAAAGGGAAGATACACCCTTTCTTTAATAGGTTTATTAATAGAAACGAGGAGAAATAATATGAAGCGAAATCACACTATGATTCAATTTTTCGAATGGCATGTAGAAGCAGACGCTCTCCATTGGAACCGGCTGAAGGAAACAGCTCCTGAATTAAAAAACAGAGGCATCGACGCTGTTTGGATTCCGCCTGTTACAAAGGGCATGTCACCTGAAGATAATGGCTACGCTCCCTATGATGTATACGACTTGGGGGAATTTGATCAAAAAGGGAGCACCGCTACAAAATACGGCACAAAAAAAGAGCTGCAGGAGGCGATAAAAGCGTGTCATGATGAAGATATCCATGTGTATACGGATATCGTGATGAATCATAAAGCCGGAGCAGATGAAACAGAAGTATTTCAAGTGATTGAAGTAGATTCGAATGACAGAACAAAAGAGATTTCAGAACCCTTTGATATAGAAGGTTGGACAAAATTCACCTTCCCTGGACGTGGTGACACGTATTCTTCTTTCAAATGGAGGTTCGAGCATTTTAATGGGACAGACTACGACGCGAAGGAGGACAGAACAGGTATATTCCGAATTGTAGGCGATAATAAAACATGGAACGAAGCGGTAGATGATGAATTCAGCAATTACGATTATTTAATGTTTGCGAATATCGACTACCATCATCCAGAAGTCCGGGAAGAAATGATCCGCTGGGGCAAATGGCTAGTAGATACGCTACATTGCAATGGTTTTCGCTTAGACGCAATGAAACACATTAATCACGATTTTATTAACGTGTTTGCAAAAGAGATTGCCCAAACGTACGGCGAGGAATTTTATTTCGTCGGCGAGTTCTGGAAGCATGATTTGGAAGCATGCCAGCAATTTTTAGAACAAGTTGATTACCATATCGATTTATTTGATGTCGCGCTGCATGATAAGCTGCATGAAGCTTCTAAAGCCGGCAACGATTTTGATTTGACAGCCATTTTTGACGATACACTGGTTCAATCCTATCCGCATCATGCTGTGACCTTCGTGGATAACCATGATACACAGCCTGATGAAGCACTTGAATCCTGGGTCGAGGATTGGTTTAAACAAAGTGCTTATGCCCTTATTTTACTGCGGGAAGGCGGATACCCATGCATTTTTTACGGTGATTATTTTGGGATTGGAGGAGAAAATCCAATCGAGGATAAAAAAGAAGCCATTGATCCGCTTCTCTATGCTCGCTATCATAAAGCGTACGGTGAACAGGAAGACTACTTCGATCACCCTAGCACGATTGGCTGGGTTCGCCGCGGCTCCCCGGAAATAGAACGATCAGGCTGTGCCGTCATTATCTCAAACGGAGATGATGGCGAGAAAAGAATGTATGCAGGAAAAGATCGTGCAGGAGAAGTCTGGGTCGACCTGACCGGAACAAGAACCGAGCATATCTCCATTGAAGAAGATGGCTTTGCCGTTTTCCCTGTCAATGGAGGCAGTGTGTCCATATGGGCGCTTCCAAAAGAAGACGTCGAATAATTTAGTCCCATCAAGCCGTAACTAGGTGTTAAAAAGGTTAAAACCTGTGCAATTCGGGGTTTTAGCCTTTTTGTAATAGGGTGGCGTGTGCTTTTTTCATCTGTGATTGATATGGAATATATCGTTTTATCCCTATCCCCGTTCTGAAAATTCGGCCGCCAGCACTTTTTATTTCGATTCATCATTTACGCTCAGCTGAATAACATATAAAGCCCAAAGCATGAAAGAATAATCCCTCCAAAAATTTCACTGTATATCCCAAGGAAGCCCTGCAGCCGTCTGCCTAATAATAAGCCAATCCATGTAAAAAGACAGCTTACAGCCCCAAAAATAAGGAGCGTAAAAATAATCGTGACGCCAGAAATACCAAGGCTGAACCCAACTGTAAAGCTATCGAGGCTGACGCTGAACGCAAGCATCCACAATCCGAGGCCGACCGGCTGCCATCTGTACTCCTCGGATGTATGAAAGGCGGAGAAAAACATATGGGCGCCGATAAAGAACAGCAGGATTCCCGATGCCAGCGCTGCCCATTGTCCGACCTGTTCTGATAACGCATGTCCAAGCAGCATGCCTGCCATCGGGAAAAGCATGTGGAGACTGCCGATTACCAGGCCAATAATAGCAATCCGTTTCAATCGCATTTTATTCATTCCTAAGCCCAAACTGATAGAGAATGCGTCCATACTTAAACCAACGGCAAGCAAGGCCAGTGAAAGTAATTCGGTAGAAAAAAACATTCATACGTCCCCCTTTGAAGCATGCTTGTACACTTTATGCTTCCAAACAGGATTATATGAATGTTTTCAGAAATATTCGTGACGACCAATGTGGATATCTCTACTATTAAAAAGATTATTCTTTTATAATTTGATCTGCCGCCTTTCGCAGACGATTCATGACTGCTTGACCAATTCCTTGCTCCGGAAATGTCTCGCAAACAATCTTATCCACATTGGCATGCTTAAAGAACCGCAATCCATCATATAAGGAAGAAGCGATTTCTTCTATCGTCCCGCCAAGCAGATGCACTTTTGTGCCGTCTGGAAAAATTTCAGCACTTTGATTGGATGCCAGGACGCCTATTCTGTTCCCTGCCTGCTTTTCCTTATCCACAAATGCACTAAAAGCCTGAAGATTTCCTTCAAATAAATAAAGCGGAACCTCTGGTGCATAGTGTTTATATTTCATTCCAGGAGCTTTGGGACGGTCCGCGGAGGATGTAACAAGGCCAGGGTCGATCATCACAGTGCCCGCTTCCGCCTCTAATTGTTCCTTTGTCACTCCGCCGGGCCGTAAAATAACCGGTATTTCTCCCGTGCAGTCAATGACCGTTGATTCCAATCCGACACCAGTCTGCCCGCCATCAATCAGTCCGCTGATTTTTCCGTTTAAATCCTCATATACATGTGCCGCTTGAGTCGGGCTGGGTTTTCCGGACACATTTGCACTGGGAGCCGCAACAGGTTTTCCTGCTGCCTGTAATAAAGCAAGCGCAATAGGGTGACTCGGGATTCGCACCCCGATTGTGGATAAACCCGCTTTTACATTCTCCGCACAGAAATCATTTGCTGGTAAAATATATGTTAAAGGGCCCGGTGAAAAAGCCTCCATCAATGGATACACATAATCTGGAATATATGTGACAAGCTCTTTTAACTGCTCCGCTGACGCAACATGGGCAATCAATGGATTATCCTGCGGGCGTCCCTTTGCTTCAAATATTTTTCGGACAGCTGCTTCGTTCGTCGCGTCTGCGCCCAATCCGTATACCGTTTCTGTAGGAAAGGCGACAACCTCTCCTTCTTTTAACAGATTTGCTGCCTCTTGAATCTCTTTGTCTATGATAGTGGTTCCATTCTTTTTCCATACTTTCGTGTGCATAACTTTTCCTCATTTCCCGCAGTGTAACAAGCTGGGAGATCGATTACCAATGTTGTCAGGTTAATAAATTTTATTGAATATTATATTTGTTACAGATAGGTAGTAAAAAACTGTCTGGCGGAGGAAAAATACGGAGACTGCTATGGGAAAGCGCAGTATTTTTCCGTAGCGGCTTTTAACCTGACAATATTGCTTCGATTACTCTTCCCACCGAAGGGCTTTTGTAAAACTCCCACTGCATGAAGTTTCACTTTATACGTTTCTATTTTAGTCGATACACAACGGAAACGCAAAAAAGCAGTATTTTTACAAACTTATGCACATTATTCACAGTTTTTATCCACAAAATGACGATAATTCACATATATCCCCTAATTATACACACCCTGTTGTGAATAGTGTGTATAATTTTCACTTGACAAATTACGAAATAAACTATGCTAGTTATATCAAGCTTCTCTCCTTTTTAAGAAATTAGGATACCTGATACGCCCACCAATTCCCTGTTTTTTCTGAATTTATATTTTTAAATGTGACATCGCTTTCTCTTTTGAATTGTAAAGACTCTAATAAGATATCCACAACCGGGCTTTGATTATGCACATATACACATTTTACGTTATTTTTTCTAGATATGACGAGAACAGATTCAAATACAACAAATAATTTTTCTACATGCTCTTTATTTAAATATAATTGCTTCAGCCAATACGTTGATTCATCTACCATATCCAGATTAAAGCAGCCTTCCATACTTCCGTTGATTTCTACAACATAGCTCTCCTTTGTTAATTTTTTGCCGAAAAGCGTTCCGTTCTTTTCCATAAATTTCTCTATCAGCTCTAGTTTTGCTTCTTTAACTTGGTAGATTTGCATTTTTCCATCCTCCATTCTTTTTCTTGATTAAACTTAAGCTACGCTTTACTATCATCGTATGCCTCTATGAACAAATCTATGACAAGCCTAACCATTTAAATAAAAAGAATTCTACTTCGGCCTCTTCTTCCTCTTCTGCTTCTGCTGCATCTCCATCCGCTACAGAGGTGCCGTTAAAGAAATCTAAAAAGCATAATGGCGGGAATAGGACACACCACCAGTTGGCGCCAGAACCTTCTCCTATCGTTACTAAAATCGCTTCATATTCCCCTGCCGGATAAAGGTAGTCTCCATATAATTTCGCAGGAAATGATACATCCTCCGCAAATTCCAGTTCAAAGTCATCATCGCTATTTTCTTTCTCCAGTGTATCTCTGACTACTTCTTCTAATTCCGGAAGCCGGTCATCGATCAGCTGTCTTGCCTCTTCAATATCATCAATGTCCTTCACCCATTCTGTGATGACTTCATTCACTTCATCACGGACCTTATGTTTTACATCTTGGTCCTTCTCGCTGTCACTATTTGCCAGAATACGCAGCCGGATCGCTTCGTCCGGGATAACCTGATAGTCAAGCTCTTTATTTTGCAATTCTTTTGCTATACTAACTACTGGAATAATCGATAATAATAAAAATATAAGTGCCATTGCCATCCATAATTTTTTCATAAAAAAATCTCCCTTCCATCTATCTATGAGATAGTTTGGACAAGGAGATTTCTGCTTATACAAGTTTGATAGAAATATATATTTGAAAACCGGGTATACTTTTTCGTTATTCTGGCTATGCAGACATCAGTTTAAATGGCTCGCAAATACCATTCGATCTTTTCCGTTGATATCTTGTTTGATTTCCACATGGCTGCCTGGAAAAACCTGCTGTATCCGTTTCTTTACAGATTCCCCCTGCGTATGGCCAATTTCAAAAGCCAGCAGTGTATCTTTTTTTAAGGGCAGCTCTTTCACTTGTTCGATAATCATATGATATGCTGCCAATCCATCCTCTTCTGCAAAAAGCGCCAGCTCCGGGTCAAAATCACGGACGGTATCACTAAGCGCAGCTGCTTCTGATTTCGCAATATACGGCGGGTTGGAAACAATCACATCAAATGGCGTGGTTTCATGAATAACCGGAGATAAAAAATCTCCCTCCAGAAATGATACATCTGCCTCCCATTGATCGGCATTCTGCTTGGCTATTTGAAGCGCCTCAGCTGAAATATCGGTAGCAAAGACTTCTGCATGATTTAATTCTAATGCCAACGTAATCGCAATAACGCCGCTTCCTGTACCTATATCAACCACCCGTACAGGTCCGGTTTGCGCAGCAAGGTAATCCTTTATAGCAAGCACCAGCTCTTCCGTTTCCGGTCTGGGAATTAACACATGCTTATTCACTTGAAAGATGCGTCCATAAAATTCCTCAGATTCCGTCAAATGCTGGACGGGAATTCCAGTTTCAGCATGCTTTTTTATATCTGCTTCAATCTGTATTTGTTTTTCTTCAGATATGGGGTCACGCAAAGCAAGCAGCCATTCCTGTCTGGATAACCCTAAATGATGTCTGATTAATATTTCTGCCACTTTTGGTTCTCTATTTGCCTTTTCTAAAAAAAGAGAAGCCCGGTGAAGGACTTCATGAATTTTTGTTTGGGTCATTGATTATTCCCCAATCTGCTCTAATTTTTTCGCTTGCTCTTCCATGACAAGCGCATCGATAAACTCATCCAGCTTGCCCTGCATAATCTGGTCCAGCTTTTGAATGGTCAAACCGATCCGATGGTCTGTCACACGGTTCTGTGGATAGTTATACGTACGGATACGCTCTGAGCGGTCTCCTGTACCAACCGCTGATTTACGATTTTCATCATATTCTGCTTGTGCTTCCTGCTGGAATTTATCATAAATACGAGCCCGTAATACTTTCATTGCTTTTTCTTTATTCTTAATCTGTGATTTTTCATCCTGAATCGATACCACAATCCCAGTAGGCTCATGCGTTAAACGTACTGCTGACATCGTCGTATTTACGCTTTGTCCCCCCGGTCCGCTGGAAGCAAAGGTATCCACACGAATATCCTTCTCATGGACATCTATCTCTACCTCTTCCGCTTCAGGCAGCACCGCAACAGTTGCAGTGGATGTATGAATCCGTCCGCCAGACTCTGTTTCCGGAACACGCTGTACGCGATGGGCGCCATTTTCATACTTCAGTTTCGAATAAACGTCTGATCCATTGATCATAAAGATGATTTCTTTATAACCGCCAACGCCTGTGGAGCTAGCCTCCATCACATCGATTTTCCAGCCCTGCGCTTCTGCATAACGAGAGTACATCCGATATAAATCACCTGCAAATAAAGCAGCTTCATCTCCCCCGGCAGCACCGCGAATTTCCATAATAACGTTCTTATCATCATTCGGGTCTTTAGGAAGCAAGAGAATCTTCATTTGTTCCTCCAACTCTTCTTTTCTGGACGATAATTCAGATACTTCCATCTTCGCCATTTCCAGCATTTCATTATCTGATTCATCTTCCAGCATTTCTTTCGCATCTGCCAGTTGTGATGTAACTTCTCTATACTCACGGTGAGCCTGGACAACGTCCTCCAGTCCAGCCTGCTCTTTCGAATACTCACGCAGCTTTTTTGTATCACTGATTACTTCCGGGTCACTTAACATTTCATTTAATTTATTATACCGATCTTCTAGTGCTTGCAAACGATCTAACACAAGAATACACCTCTTTCTCCATAACAGTCTTATTATATTATAAGGGAGCATCCGGGTCAATTGCACACCAGATGAGCAGTAATGGCAGGGTTGCCAATAAACAAAAAAATACCCATAAACTCGGCACGTTTTATACATGACCTGTCTATAGGCATTCTTTCTTGATTTCTTCTTTATTTAATTTAATATACAGCATCCGCTTATTTTCCCTTCCAATTCCGTATCTTTCTAAAAAGAAAAGTTTATTTTTTTAACCTTTATCTGATACTTATTTCTTTTTTCTGCATGATATTGGGATTTTTCCGGCTTGTATGAAGCACATATACCTCTCTTCCTAAATTGTATCGGTGAATCTCCTGACAAATTTTCATTGCCTCTGGAGAGTTGGAGAATTTTTTCAAAGGGTCCATGTCTTCTAAAATGCGTTCACTGTGCTCATTAGTATGCGCCTGAACTACTTCAATTAAAACCCATTGTTCCGGAAATGCGTCGCGCACTTCTTCCCATTTCAATGTATTCACCTCCAGAATGATACATAGTATATTTATATTGTATCATGAGAAGGAATAGCGTAATAGCACTTGTGCAAAAATTACGATAACTTTCACAATTTCTTTGAAAAAGAATTTGTCCAGAAAGAAGACCCTTTTTATCAAAAAGAAACCCAAGCTAATTTGGATTTCTTTTGTGGTATACGAATCTGATGTAAAATATTGCACCTGCAATTATCGTATTGTTATTTATTTTTTTAATAAATGTTACCTTTTCCTCCGCCTGTATTATTCATCAGCCTTACTCCTATAACAACGTTTTAAAAAACGGCCAAGCGTTATCACATCCGTACAATAACAGCTCCGCCGCCACTTCCTTGAATACATTTGGTATCTTCTTGCTCATGCATAAATTGCAGCAGTCGATTGTTCTGTGCAATCAAGTAGTTAAGCTGCTCCAGCTGGCTTCTTAAATCCATCATCATCTGCATCATGTATTGCATATCCGGTGATGCATCATGATAAGAAGCGGAATGGGCTTTATATAGATTGCTTCCCGGTCTTTGGCTGGCTGTATCCTGAACAGGAAGTTCATAGCCTGATCCATAGTTATCACCTTGTATTTGCGTTTCCACACCTGCGTCCTGTGCGCTATTGCTCCGTTGGCTCTGATATTCCTTTTGCCGGGTATACCCTCCCTGATTTTGACGATAAGGGTGCCAGCCGGGCGAATAGGGATAGTGAAAAGACATCCGTTAACCTCCTCTCATCCTATATCCAGTGTATTTGCCCGTTCTTTCCATGTGTGCAACGACCTGAAATTGATTAATTAGCCCGATTTGTGAATTATTTTTCCTCAATAATATTAGGATTCTGACGGTTAGTATGAAGAACAGGAAAAAGCCAAATCAGAACAAACGGAAATCAAATGTCATTTATTTGAGATGGCCTCTAAGGATCATCCATATATCCCGTACCCTTTTTTGAATGCTTTGTTTAAATCGATGAAACAGAACGATTATCAATCCTTACCGATTCAATCGAGTCAAGGCATTATGAAAATGGTCTTTCAAAATTGGAGATCTTTTTATGGCAGCTTACGGGAGTATAAAAAGAATCCCGTAAAATTTAAAGCACGTCCTAGAATACCAGGATATTGTCGTTCCAAAGAAAAAGAAATAACCTTTTCCAATCAGGATTGTATGGTAAAAGATAATAAATTCTTGAAGTTCCCTAAAACAAAAGCACGCCTGAATATAGGGAAGTTAGGTTATTCGGAAGGAAGGCTCAAACAAGTTCGAGTCGTTCCCAAGTACGGTCAATATGTCGTGGAATTAGTTTTTCAAATTCCTGCAAAAGCAGAGAAAAAAGAATCCAAGAACCGTTTTATGTCTGTTGATTTAGGTATGGATAATCTTGCAACCATTGTCACGAACACAGGCAAAAGGCCAGTTTTAGTGAAGGGCAAAAATATCAAATCCGTCAATCAACGCTATAATCAGCTAAAAGCCTATTATACAGGGATCTTCCGTCAAGGAAAAAATACAAACGAGGGGCCGTTTACATCCAAACGTTTGGAGAAAATCAGCCAAAAACGATTTCTTCAAATCAAAGATCTCTTTCATAAAGCCAGTTTTCAAATCGTGAAAATCGCCTTGGAAGAGGATATTGGTACCATCATCATCGGGCAAAATAAAGACTGGAAACAACACGCCGCTATAGGAAAAAGGAATAACCAATCTTTTACAGCTATCCCGCACAGCCTGCTTATTCAAATGATCACATACGAAGCAGAAAAGCATGGGATAACGGTGATGTTGACAGAAGAATCTTATACGTCGAAAGCAAGTTTTCTTGATAACGATGAAATCCCTATTTATGACCAAAAGAGTCAAAGCGTTGTATTTTCAGGGAAGCGTATCAAACGCGGGCTTTACCTTTCGAAAATGTGTTTACTATGTATCATGATTATACCAAGAATTATTACACTTCCATTTCGATACATGCTTATATATGTAAGAAGAAATTTCGTTAAATTATTCCAACTCCATTTACCACAATATAACTGAATGTTTGGCGTTCACTCCAAAATAAGTAAAATATCATTTTTAAACAGGAAATCCAACAACAAGTACCAACACGATTCACTCAACTGCCAATGGTTTTAATTGGGTAAGTAATCGCAAAAGCCATTCTATGGAAGAGAGTAATCAATGCGCCTTTCTCCAACTCTAACCTAATCCTGCAAGGTGGCGAGGAGGAATCGCAACAAAATGAGGTTTCATTATATAAAAAACTGCCGAATATATAGATTCGGCAGTTTTCGTATTAACTATTTGCTTGTTTTACAACATTTTGTGCTACATTTACTTCTGGTTTATTAGGTACTTCATGATGATGACGGCAGCGCGGTTCATAGGATTCTGAAGCTCCTACCAGAATGACAGGGTCATCGTAGGAAGCAGGTTTTCCATCAATCAGCCGCTGCGTTCTGCTGGCAGGCGAACCGCATAATGGACAGATGGCGTTTAATTTCGTCACCGATTCCGATAAAGCCATCAGCTGCGGTACGGGTTCAAAAGGAACCCCACGAAAATCCATATCCAGGCCGGCAACAATGACACGGATATCCCGGCGAACAAGCTCCTCGATGACATCAATGACATTGTTATTGAAAAATTGCACTTCATCAATCGCCACAATCTCTACATCGGGCTTTATTTCCTCTAAAATTTCAGCCGCATCCTTGATTGATTTTGCAATAGTAGTTCTGCCATCATGAGAAACAACTGCTGTTTCATCATAACGGTTATCAATAGCCGGTTTAAATACACATACATCTAGATGCGCATACGTTGCTCTTCTGACACGACGTATTAATTCTTCTGATTTCCCGGAAAACATGCTTCCGCAAATTAATTCTACCCAGCCATTTCGCTTCATTATATGCATTTGGAGAAACTCCTCTCGCGAATAAGTATAACTATTTTTAATGAGAAGCTCAGGCAGCACTCTCAACTATCTTCTATTATATGATAAATGAAAAAAACTTATTTTTCATATTTTATCTCATTAAAAGTAAAAAAACAGGCAAAATGAGACATTTTGCCTGTCCTTTCCAAATTCCATTCCTTATAAAAATTCTTTTTAACCGATAGACGGTTCATCAGAAAATTAGTTAAGGTTATATTTTTTCTTAAAGCGATCCACACGGCCGCCGACTTTGTCAGCTTTTTGCTTACCAGTGTAGAATGGATGTGAATCAGAGCTGATTTCAACTTTTAATAGAGGGTATGTGTTTCCATCTTCCCACTCAATTGTTTCGTCTGATTCTTTTGTAGATCCGCTTAAGAACTTGTAATTCGTGCTAGTATCAAGAAAAACTACTTTTCTGTACTCTGGATGAATTTCCTTTTTCATGTTCTTCTACTCCTTTTTGCCCTGAGTCCCTTGGAAACAGAGTTATTCGAAGAGTCGTTCGCGATGCAATGCACCCTACCTAAACTCACATAGAAAGATTATAACAGTGTATAGAATGAAATGCAATAGAAGTTATTAACAAAAGACAAGATGCATCTGATTCTATTGACGATTCATTCCTTTTCGTTTCATTTCTTCGTCCATCAGCTGCAGGAATTCTTCATTATTCTTAGAATTCTTCATCCGTTTTAAGAAGCGGTCTAAGAAATCATTGGAATCCTGCATGGTTTTCCGCAGCAGCCACATTTTATCTAAATGTGCTTTATCTACCAAGAGCTCTTCTTTACGGGTTCCTGAACGCAGAATATCGATAGCAGGGAAGATTCGGCGGTCTGCAAGATGACGATTCAGGTGCAGCTCCATATTCCCTGTTCCTTTAAATTCTTCATAAATCACATCATCCATACGTGAACCGGTGTCTACCAGCGCTGTCGCTAAAATGGTAAAGCTGCCGCCTTCTTCAATATTTCTTGCCGCACCAAAGAATCGCTTTGGACGGTGGAAGGCTGCCGGATCGATACCGCCGGATAAGGTACGTCCGCTTGGAGGAATAACTAAGTTATACGCCCGGGCCAAGCGTGTAATGCTATCCATCAGAACGATGACATCACGCTTGTGCTCGACAAGACGCATAGCACGCTCTAACACAAGCTCCGACACTTTGATATGGCTCTCAGGAACTTCGTCAAAAGTAGAGGAAACGACATCAACGTCCGGACCTACAGAACGTTCAATATCGGTTACTTCCTCTGGACGCTCATCCACCAGTAGAATAATCAGTTTGGCATGCGGATGGTTTTGAGAGATGCTGTTTGCAATTTCTTTAATCAGCATCGTTTTCCCAGCTTTTGGCGGCGCGACAATCAAACCGCGCTGTCCAAAACCGACTGGTGTCATTAAATCCATAATACGTGTAGATAACTGGTTTGTTTCTGTTTCTAATCTGATTGGCCGATTTGGGTAAAGTGCTGTTAAAGCTGGAAAATGGACACGTTCTTTGGAAGAATCCGGGTCTTCATCATTCACTGCATCGACATGCAACAGACCGTAATAACGTTCGTTTTCCTTTGGCGGACGTACCTTTCCGGATACTTTATCTCCATTTCTCAAATCAAAACGACGGATTTGGGAAGCAGAGATATAGATATCCTCTGCACTTGGAGAATAGTTGATTGGACGCAGGAAACCAAATCCTTCAGAAGGAATAATTTCTAAGATTCCATCCATAAATAAAAATCCATCTTTTTCCGCCTGCGCTTTTAATATTGCAAAAATTAGCTCTTTCTTTGTCAGCTTTGCGTAATATGAAATTTTATAATCTTTCGCAAGTGCATAAATCTCTTTTAACGTCATTGTCTCTAAACTAGAGATTGTCAGTGTTGCCATTAAATCACCACGCCTGTTCTAGGTTCTTTTATATATTTTAATAGGACGAATAAACATTGTCCCATCTTTTCATACAGCTTCTGTATTTTATGATAAATAATTTGATGGAGTACACCATCTCTATCTTTCTCCATAGCTGATCGTTTGGTTACCTATTGCTGTCTTATCGTGTATACGCTTCATTAGAATTTCATCCGCTAAAGATTTTAATCAAATGGAGAAAAAACGGATGATTGATTCGTTGACAGCTTATCATTCGTTTCCTATTTTTCGGAAACGATATGTATCTGGTATTATTTTTAAATCTTTCTAACTTCCTTTTTCATCTATCATCGTCTTGACTGTAAAAGTACCATTTTCGTCATGGTATGCAAAACGGATTTCCTTATAATGATATGGAAGGAGTACTAAGAAGACCTGCTCCGGCTGAGAGAAGCAGTTAGAAGCTGTGATATTGCTGCAGATGTCTGGAGATAACAGACACAATCCATGTTATTTATTAGACTGACAGTACTTTTCAGGAAGGCGGGTCATCAGAGTTGCGTATTTTGGTAAGAATACGATATCTCTGTAAAATGAAACTTCCTTTTCTATTTCCCTGTCAGACTTTTATCAAATTGCTTGGTTTGACTAAACATCTATTATCATACTCTTTTACGAATAAAGATTCAATAGACTTTTTTGTCAAAAATAGAGGAATTTTATCATGTTAACTATGACTTTTATCTATGATTCTGAAGTTATCGAAAATGTACTCATCTTGCAGGCTTTTTCGACAATAGAAGTTATTTGAGGACAGGTGTATCTTTTCTATCACTGCGTTTAAAAATATTCAGGAAAACGATACATCGATAAGAAGTATTTGCCAGGCCGCCCGAATACCTCAAAACATGCTATATAATAAAAGAGAAGGAAGCCGCTTCTCTTTTAGAGGATGTTTAAAAAGCAAATAAAAGGACTTGCCGGCTTAAATTACAGCAGTTGGAGGATGGCCCCCGCGCTGTAAAAATTCGATGTGTCCTTTTATTCCGCTTTTTAACCGTCTCTTTTACGTATTCTGATCTTGGTAAATTTCTGATTCAGTCATTTCTTCCCGCCAAATGGTTGCTCCGAGAGAAGAAAGCTTGTCCGTCAAATTCTCATAGCCGCGGTCAATATGATCCAAACCGGTAATCTCCGTTACGCCATTTGCAAGAAGTCCGGCAATTACCAGAGCTGCTCCGGCACGAAGGTCACTGGCTTTTACCTTTGCACCTTCTAATTGAGTCGGACCAGAAACAATCACGGATCCGCCCTCCACTTTTATTTCCGCATTCATCCGGCGGAGCTCATCAATATGCTTTAATCGTGCAGAATAAATGGTATCGATAATCACACCAGAATACCCCGCTTGTGTTAATAGTGTTGTAAGCGGCTGCTGCAGGTCAGTCGGAAAGCCAGGATAAACCAATGTCTTGATATCCACACTGCTTAATGATTTTGTTCTGGCAACATATAATTGGTCATTGTGTGATTCAATATTTACATTCATTTCCCGCAGTTTTGCAATCAATGATTCCATATGCTGCGGAATAACATTGTCAATAATCACTTCTTTCCCCATTGCAGCGGCTGCAATAGCATACGTACCCGCTTCAATACGGTCAGGAATAATGGTATGCGTACAACCATGTAAGGAAGGAACCCCGTCGATACGAATCACATCTGTTCCAACACCTTTGATTTTGGCACCCATATTGGTTAATAGCGTCGCAACATCAATAATCTCGGGTTCTTTTGCAGCATTTTCAATGATTGTTTGTCCTTTTGCCTTTACCGCGGCCAGCATAATATTAATGGTAGCCCCAACACTGACGACATCCAAATAAATGCGTGCACCGCGCAGCTCTTTGGCACGTAAATAAATCGCACCCTGCTCATTTGTCACCTCAGCACCTAATGCTTCAAATCCTTTAATATGCTGGTCTATTGGGCGCGGCCCCAGGTAGCAGCCTCCAGGCAAACCAATAACTGCTTTATTAAATTTTCCAAGCATGGCACCCATGAAATAATAGGATGCACGTAATTTTTTGACTCTTCCGTTCGGCAATGGCATGGCAATCATTTTCTCTGGATGGATCGTCATGTCCTGACCATCCCGGGATACTGTCCCGCCAATTTCTTCTAACAGCTGACCTAACGTATCTACATCCGAAATATCCGGCAATCCTTCAATCGTTACTGTAGAATCTGCAAGAATAGCTGCAGGCAATAAAGCTACTGCACTATTTTTTGCACCGCTGATATGAACTTCTCCAGATAATTCATGCCCACCCTCAATTAATAACTTTTGCATGTAAAAACCTCGTTCCTATGGAAGTTATGATCCACAAGTTGTTTTTGTTTATTCAGATGCATATCATCTTTACCCTTTTCTTATTGTCTGTCTTTTTTCCAACTCTATGCAATTATTTTTGATTATTCCAGTCTGCTAAGAATTTTTCAATTCCCTGATCCGTTAATGGATGCTTGACTAAGGACGACAGAACGTTGAATGGAATGGTTGCAATATGCGCTCCGTTTAATGCAGCATCTGTAACATGAATTGGATGACGGATAGATGCAGCAATGATTTCAGTCTGAATCTGATGACGGTCAAAAATAGCTGCAACATTAGCTATCAATTCCATTCCATCCTGTCCAATATCATCTAATCTTCCCAGGAAAGGAGATACATAGGTTGCTCCAGCACGTGCTGCAAGCAATGCCTGATTCGCATTAAAAATCAATGTCACGTTGGTTTTGATATTTAAATCGCTGAACACCTTAACCGCTTTCAAACCTTCAAGGGTCATCGGTACTTTTACCGTAATATTTGGTGCGATGGCTGCCAGCTCTTTCCCTTCTTCTATCATGCCTTCTGCGTCCTCAGCAATTACTTCTGCACTGACTGATCCAGAAACTTCTTCTGTGATTTCACGCAAGCGGTCATGAAAAGAAACCCCTTCTTTTGCTACAAGGCTTGGGTTGGTTGTAACACCAGCCAGTATCCCAAGCTTATTCGCTTCTTTGATATCTTCAATATTAGCTGTATCAATGAAAAATTTCATTTAGATTACCTCCCTGAGATTTTGCAGCAAAAGCTGCACCATCGGTACAGCTTTTGCCTGATATATTTTTATTGATGTGATTAAAAAGTTTCTTATCTGCTCTTTTTAACACATATTTTTAATGAAATCAATTATGCATTATTAGAAGAACCAAATTCACGCATTTTACCGATTACGGTTTCTTTAATCGCTGCAGTACCTGGTCCTAAATATTTACGCGGATCATATAAATCCGGCTTTTGTGCTAATGTTTCACGAATTGCTTTCGTCTGGGAAATTTGATTCTCTGTATTCACATTGATTTTAGCAGTTCCTAATGAAATTGCTTTTTGAATATCTTTTGTAGGAATTCCTGTACCGCCGTGAAGTACTAATGGCACATTAACTAACTCCAGGATTTCTTTCATTTCTGTGAATCCTAAGTTAGGCTCTCCTTGGTATGGACCATGAACGGAACCTAGTGCTGGCGCCAGGCAATCTACTCCTGCTTCTGTCACAAGACGCAGACATTCTTCTTTATCTGCATAGTTGATTCCGCCGATAACACCATCTTCTTCTCCACCTACAGTACCAACCTCTGCCTCAACAGATACACCATGGATATGAGCAAGTTCAACCACTTTCTTTGTTACTTCGATATTTTCTTCGATCGGTGAGTGCGATCCGTCTATCATGACAGAAGTAAATCCTGCATGGATTGCTTCTGCACAGCTTTTAAAGCTGGACCCGTGATCTAAATGAATGGCAACAGGCACGGTTGTACCATATGAATCCATTAAAGATTTTACCATAGCAACTACGACATTGTAGCCGCCCATATATTTTCCAGCACCCTCAGAAACACCAAGAATTACTGGTGACTTTTCTTCTTGAGCTGCTTGGAGAATACCTTGGATATATTCCAGGTTGTTAATATTAAACTGACCTACTGCATATCCATTTTCTTTTCCTTTTTCGAGCATTTCTTTCATTGATACTAAAGGCATACCAAGTTCCTCCTTCAAATTGTCCGCATGAATTTCTGACAACATTCATTACAATATAAGAATACCAATTTCAAGACTTTATCGCAACAAAGTAGCAGTGATTCATTCGTTTTTCTTCAAAATTTCTTCCACAACATGACATAGTTTTGCAACATTGAATGGCTTCGAAATAATTTCCTCAGGTAAGTTTTCCCCCAGTTCCTGTTTTGCAACTTCCGGCAGTCCAGTAATGATGATAGTTTTTGCTTCTACCCTCATCTGCTTTATTTTTTGCATGACAGCCTTTCCGTTGTAAACAGGGATATGATAATCCAGAACTACCAAATCGCAAGGGGACTCTGATAAATGTTCAACCGCTTCTTTTCCGTTCTTTGCAAGTGAAGTACGATAACCGGCTGTTTGAAAAACTTCTTGAAGCAACATGCGAATTCCTATTTGGTCATCAACAATGAGGATTGATTGTGTCATACTTACCCTCCGATATATTTAATTTTTGTTTTAAATTTAAAATTCGATATATTTATTTAAATTCCTGCTTATTTATATAGATTTGTTTTTTACCCCCTATTTTAACAAGAATCATTTTACGGCTAAAACTGCAGACCTGATGGCAGTTTCCACCATTCATTTAGATGTGTATTCACAAGCGAAAATTATACACCACCGCTCATCGTTCCTCCCGGCCTTTTGCCAGCCAAAGCAGCCATTGTCTCGATGAGATTCAGCTCCTTTCGCTTTTTTTCAATAAACCTTATTCTTCCAAAAAACAGGGGATAAGATTTACATAACACAATGGTGAATCAGCCGTTTTTTCTCCGGCACTATGGGATAGTATAGATGCAATTGCTTCTGTGATGTATTTCTGCCCACGGAAAATACTTTAACCATACTTTAGCATAGATGTCGAGGAAATTGTTCCTATATTTTATTTTGATAAGCGATTAAAGTACTTATACTTGCTGTTTAACCCAGCGTGAATACAAAAAAAGATACTCATCTGTGATAGATGAATATCTCCTTTTTGCTTTTATCATTTATTTTTTATTTTCCACAGCCGCACCGATAAATCCTTTGAACAATCCTTGCGATCTGGTAGGGCGAGAAGTGAACTCCGGATGGAATTGGCAAGCAATAAACCAAGGATGATCCTGAATTTCAATTGTCTCTACAAGGCGTCCATCCGGGCTAGTCCCAGAGAAAACAAGCCCTTTTTCTGCCATTTGCTCCCGATACACATTATTAAATTCATAACGATGACGATGTCTTTCTTCCACTACTTCTGCACCGTCATACGCTTCTTTTGTTTTCGTGCCTTCTGTTAAATGGCATGGATATAATCCAAGACGCAATGTACCGCCTAAGTCTTCAATATCCTTTTGCTCTGGAAGCAGGTCAATAATCGGGTATGGCGTTCCCGGATTAATTTCTGCAGAATGTGCGCCTTCTAAGCCTGCTACGTTTCTGGCAAACTCCACAGTAGCCAGCTGCATGCCTAAGCAAATTCCAAAGAACGGGATTTTGTTTTCACGCGCGTAACGAATCGCATGGATTTTTCCATCGATACCACGGTCACCGAATCCGCCAGGAACGATAACCCCGTCTACTTTCGATAATGCTGTTTCAATCTCTGCTTCTGATAATAATTCAGAGTTGATCCAATGTATATTGACATTCGCATCAAAATCATACCCGGCATGCTTTAAGGATTCGACAACAGAAAGATAAGCGTCAGGAAGTTCTACATATTTCCCGACCAGCCCAATCTCGACTTTTTTAGAAAGGTTACGAACCTTATTAATAAGTTCCTTCCAGTCGTCCATGTCTGCATCTTGGCAATCTAACCCAAAATGGTTGCAAACAATCTGATCCATATTTTGCTCCTGTAAAGCAATAGGAACTTGATACAGCGTATCTGCATCCATCATTTCAATAACCGATTTTTCATTAATGTCACAGAATAAAGCAATCTTTTCTTTCATTTCCTTAGTAATTGCCATTTCGGTACGTAATACAATCACATCTGGCTGGATTCCAAGAGAACGGAGCTCTTTTACACTATGCTGTGTCGGCTTCGTTTTTACTTCGCCTGCAGCTTTAATGTAAGGAACAAGCGTACAGTGGATGTACATCACACTATTCCGGCCAACATCACTTTTAATTTGACGGATAGCTTCTAAGAATGGCAGTGACTCAATATCGCCGACAGTTCCGCCGATTTCTG
Organism: Oceanobacillus oncorhynchi; assembly: GCF_000821065.1. Taxonomy (GTDB): domain Bacteria; phylum Bacillota; class Bacilli; order Bacillales; family Amphibacillaceae; genus Oceanobacillus; species Oceanobacillus oncorhynchi. The sequence goes on along the minus strand of NZ_CDGG01000001.1, from coordinate 583,191 downwards.
TAATAACAACATCTGCGCCAGTAGCTTCACCTGCACGGAATACCTGGTCTTTGATTTCATTGGTAATATGCGGAATAACCTGTACTGTTCCGCCAAGGTAATCGCCGTGACGCTCTTTGCGGATGACACTGGAATATACTTTCCCTGTTGTAATATTGCTGTATTTATTTAAGTTGATATCGATAAAGCGTTCATAATGTCCAAGGTCTAAATCTGTTTCAGCGCCATCTTCGGTCACGAATACTTCCCCATGCTGATAAGGACTCATTGTCCCAGGGTCTACGTTGATGTACGGATCAAATTTTTGAATCGTTACTTTTAATCCGCGGTTTTTTAATAAACGTCCTAATGAAGCTGCTGTAATCCCTTTTCCAAGCGATGATACTACGCCGCCAGTTACAAAAATATACTTTGTCACTTGTTCTCATCCTTCTTTCTTTATTTTATGTTATGCATTGATTAAGTGATTTAGGGAGTTAGCGCCCGTTATCTCTCGCCCGAATACATTTATTTTGAGGCGGAAGGTTTACGGAGGCTTCTCCGTGATAAAATTGGCCGTTCTTTGGAATGATTGTCCTGTCCGTAGCATTTACATAGATGGTAAAAGCTATCACACAAAACTATTTCAATTTATTTCTCTATCTAACAAGAAAAGCGTTTCCCCTCTCATCTCTCAGGGGAAACGCTTTGTAATTATATTCAAAGAGCCCAATAAAGATTCTACTGTTAGTCTATGTAAATGTCAAGCACTGAAAAAAACATGTTTTTTTCCTGTCACGTTCCCGCTTTATTACAAAAAGCTGGAGCAAGTCGAATGATGATCAACTTGCCCCAGCTTATCAACTTTGTACATTAATGATTAACGATCGTCTTCATTATCGTAATCTAATTCATCGAGATCGTCCTTGCCGATAACGTCGTCTACTTCATCTTCAATTTCTTCCAGATCCGCATCTTCTACGTCATCATCGAAATCATCCAGCATATCATCGATGTCTTCATCAGTTATGTCTAAATCATCATGGATATCTTCTGTGTCTTCCACTGCAGCTTTCTTCTTTTTCTTACGCTTTTTCGGTTCTTCCGTAATTTCTTCTTCTCCCTGTTCGACCGAATACCAGCTTTTTAGTCCCCATACACCGGAACCTAATGTTAAATAACGTCCGTCAACATTCATGTCTGTATAGAATTGTGCAATCAAATTTTCTTTCTGTTCTTCGGATAAGTTTTTTAACTCTGCTATTTGAGAAAATAAATCTTGAAAAGGGATTGCTTTATTTTTTTCTTTTAGAATGAGGGAACCTAATTCAATCATGGATAAATCGTCAATTTGCTCTTGTGTTAATTCTTTCAAACTCACGCTCATGCACTCCTTTTAGAAAATAATCATACCCATCTATGCTATCAATGATTATTATATATGCTATTTTGAGATCGACACCAAAATCTATGGTTTATAAATAGATGTTATCATGACTCATAGTGACCGCTACGGAAAAGCACTACGCTTTCCGTAGGCCCCGAGCTCATCTCCTTTAAAGAAGACTTGCTGATTGGCAAGCCGTCAGGCGCAGACAGAAGCATAGTCGCACTTATGCCCTGCGGGTGAAAAGAAGACTTGCTGATTGGCAAGCCGTCAGGCGCAGACAGAAGCATAGTCGCACTTATGCCCTGCGGGTAGAAAAAAGAAGTACGCTTTTTTTCTGCGGGGTCTTCCCTCCGCGCTTTCCCACAACGGACAGGACGTCCTAGTGTCGGTCGTTGGTCACAGGACGTGACCGTTCTTAGTCGACCAGGAGTCTCCGTATTTTTCCTCTGGGACTGGGACTGCGATTACTCGTCCCACCGAAAACCATTGCGGTTACTCGCCCCATCAAAACCGTCGCTAGCTAGTATCGCCAACATAATTATTCACTTATATCAACCAATGATTTGGATGAACATCCCCATTTCTTCACAATAAATCTATTTTACATTATAAACACATTTGATTGCAATTATCCAGTGAAAGTTGTTCAGATCTACGCTGGATTTAAACATACCATTTCTTCTGCTTCTAAAGGAGCACGAGCTGGTATTACAAATGCCGAGACGGGTTTCTGGATATTACATGTTCCGTCTGTATTGCCCGCCGACTTCATAGAGTGCTCTGGTGATTTCTCCAAGGCTTGCGTGGCGGACGGTGTGCAGCAGTTCTTGGAAGATGTTTCCGTCTGTTACTGCTGTCTGTTTTAATCGTTTTAGAGCTTCTTCTACATGATCTTTATGCTCTGATTGAAAACGACGCAGTTCATTAATTTGATGCATTTTTTCCTCTTCGGTTGCCCGGGCAAGCTCCATGGAATCAATGTCTTCCTCTGAAGGCGGGTTGGGATTTAAATACGTATTCACCCCTACGATCGGCAATGCTCCCGAATGCTTCTTTCCCTCATAATAAAGCGATTCCTCCTGAATTTTCCCGCGCTGATATTGGCGTTCCATCGCTCCCAGGACACCACCGCGGTCATTCATCTGTTCAAATTCCTGCAGAACCGCTTCCTGCACGAGGTCGGTTAATTCTTCAACAATAAAGGATCCCTGTAAGGAATTCTCATTTTTCGCCAGGCCAAATTCTTTATTAATAATCATCTGAATCGCCATCGCTCGGCGGACAGATTCTTCTGTCGGGGTCGTGATTGCTTCATCATAAGCATTGGTATGCAGGGAATTCGTATTATCCTGAATAGCTAATAATGCTTGCAATGTGGTGCGGATATCATTAAAATCAATCTCCTGCGCATGCAGGGACCGCCCTGAGGTCTGCACATGATACTTCAGCTTTTGGCTGCGTTCATTGGCACCGTATTTTTCCTTCATGGTAATTGCCCAGATTCTTCTCGCTACCCGGCCTATCACGGTATATTCCGGATCTAGCCCATTCGAGAAGAAGAAGGAGAGATTCGGTGCAAATTTATTAATATCCATTCCGCGGCTTAGATAATATTCTACATACGTAAATCCATTTGCTAACGTGAACGCCAGCTGGGTAATCGGATTCGCGCCGGCTTCTGCAATATGATAACCAGATATGGAAACAGAATAATAATTACGTACCTTATTCTCTATAAAATATGCTTGAATATCCCCCATCATCCGCAGGGCAAATTCAGTTGAAAAAATACAGGTATTCTGCCCTTGATCCTCTTTTAAAATATCTGCCTGCACGGTCCCTCTGATGACAGAAACAGTATCTGTCTGAATTTGACCAAATTCTCCACTGGTTGGCGGCCGTCCCTGCTCCTCGGTAAACTTATCCACCTGCTGGTCAATGGCCGTATTAAAATACATCGCTAAAATAATAGGCGCCGGACCATTGATTGTCATCGAGACAGATGTTAAGGGGTCTGTTAAATCGAAACCGCTATAGAGCTTTTTCATATCCTCTAATGTACAAATGTTTACGCCGCTGTTGCCAACCTTCCCGTAAATATCCGGACGTTCTGCAGGGTCTTCTCCATATAAAGTAACTGAATCAAATGCTGTAGAAAGTCGTTTTGCTTCCTCCCCTTTAGACAGATAATGGAAGCGGCGGTTGGTCCGTTCCGGTGTCCCCTCACCGGCAAATTGTCTGGTCGGATCTTCTCCCTTTCGTTTAAATGGAAATACGCCTGCTGTATAAGGAAAGGCTCCGGGAACATTTTCCCGCATTAACCAATAAAGGCGGTCTCCCCAATCCTGGTATTTCGGCAGCACTACTTTCGGAATCTTTAATCCCGAGAGAGACTCTGTTGTTAAATCCATCGTAATCTCTTTATCTCTTACTTTAAACGTAAAGGTATCCCCAAGATAGCTTTCTTTTAATGTCTCCCAATTTTCCAGCAATTGTCTGGAGTTTCCGTCTAATTGCTGTTCATAGCTTGTAATGATTTGATCCAATGAAGCCGCAATAGCTTCCTCCGCATCTTCCTTAGCTCCGGTTAATCGATAAAGTTTAGAAGCAATTTTCTGCTGCTTCCCGGCGCGCTTATCATAATTCCGGACATAGGAAGCAATCTCCCGTAAATAATGCCTGCGCTCATTCGTAATGATTTGATTTTGCTTTTCGGAGATAACATGACGCGGAAAGGAGACCTCTGCTTCCCACTGATAATCGGCTTTTATCCGGTCAATCAAAGACGCAAACAAAGCATTCGTTCCTTCATCATTAAACTGGCTTGCTATTGTGCCGAAAACAGGAAATCGGCTTTTATCCTCATGAAACAGCATATGGCTGCGTTCGTATTGTTTCCGGACTTGATTCAGCGCATCCTCCGATCCCTTTTGCTCAAATTTATTAATCACAATAAAATCGGCATAATCGATCATATCTATTTTTTCTAATTGCGTCGGCGCCCCAAACTCCGCTGTCATCACATACATGGATAAATCCGTAATATCTGTTACCGCAGCATCACCCTGCCCAATCCCGCTCGTTTCGACAATAATCAGGTCATAGTCTGATGCGCACACGACATTTATCGCATCCTGAATGGAATCGGAAAGCTCTGTTCCAGAATTTCTGGTCGCCAGCGAGCGCATATACACCCGCTCTGAAAAAATCGCGTTCATACGGATACGGTCACCAAGCAATGCTCCACCTGTTTTTCGTTTGGATGGATCGATAGATAAGATAGCTATTTTCCGCTCTGGAATTTCATTTAAAAAGCGGCGGATAAGTTCATCTGTCAGCGAGCTTTTCCCTGCTCCGCCTGTTCCTGTAATTCCGAGAACAGGGATTTTCTGTTTTTGCTGCTCTGAAAGTTTTTTTAATACCTGCTTTTTCGTTTCTTCCTCCCCATTCTCCATCAAGGTAATGAATTTACCGATTGCTAAGCGATCTCCTTCTTTTAACCGCTCCATATCTTTTTCAATATCAATCGGCGGAAGAAAATCACATTTTTCCAGCATCCGGTCAATCATCCCCTGCAGACCATACTTTCTCCCATCCTCGGGAGAAAAAACCTGAGCTACGCCATAATCATGAAGCTCTTTGATTTCACGGGGGAGAATCGTCCCTCCGCCGCCGCCTAACACTTGAATATGAGCCGCATCCAGTTCTTTCAACAGGTCAATCATATATTTAAAATATTCCACATGCCCGCCCTGATACGATGAGATAGCAATCCCCTGCGCGTCCTCCTGGATTGCTGCGTAGACGACTTCTTCTACGGAACGGTTATGTCCAAGATGAATAACCTCGGCACCGCTCGCCTGCAAAATGCGCCGCATAATATTAATGGAAGCATCATGCCCGTCAAACAGGCTCGATGCCGTTACAAAACGAATAGGATGCTTTGGCGAATAACGTTCTTCTGTCATGCTTATCCCCCTCTTTTAGTCAGCTCTTAACATAGTAAAATCCCTAATCCTCCCTATAGTTACAGCCAGCAATCCACTTGCTTCATCTGCAGCTCGACATACTCATCGAGGGTAAATTCCTTTTGAATGAGCCAGCGGCGGAAACACCACATATGCCCGCTGACGACAATATGATTAGCCAGAAAATGAATTTCTTTCGCACTCCGCTTTTCTTTTAAACAAACATTCAACAATTCCTCCATCATTCCGACAACCTTCTGCTCCTGCCCCAAGACAAATTGACGTTTTTCTTTATTTAATGATTTTGTTTCCTGATAGAGCATTAAAATTTCAGGCTGAATCGTGTCCATAAAGTAAAGATACTGCCGAATCGCCTGACGCAGACTTTCCATTGTCGGATTTTCTACAGAAATCGTTTCTGTCAGCTGATCGCGAACCCGGTCATGCACAAATTCGCAGACGAGAAAAAGCACATCCTCTTTTGTTCTGATATACTCATATAATGTGCCAATGCTGAACCCGGATTCTTTCGCAATTTCTCTGGTCGTTGTACGGTGAAAGCCTTTCTCCTGAAACAGCCGCATGGCGCCTTCAATAATCTGCTTCCGGCGCCGCATCACAAGCTCCTGATCTTTTACAGAAGAGCGGATTTGATCTTCACTCATTTTTTCAGCCTCCTTTTAAAAGAGATTGTGCTTTATTTTGTTACCATCCGCCCAATAACAAGCCGCTGAATTTCATTCGTCCCCTCATAAATTTGCGTTATCTTCGCATCACGCATGTAGCGTTCTACCGGATAGTCTTTTGTATATCCATAGCCGCCGAAAATTTGCACTGCTTCGACGGTAATGCGCATTGCTGCATCTCCTGCAAATAATTTGGACATGGCGGATGCCTTTCCATATGGCTTCCCTGCTGATTCCAGCCATGCTGCCTGATAGGTCAACAGACGGGCTGCTTCAATCTCCGTTGCCATATCCGCCAGTTTAAAAGAGATACCCTGATTTGCTGCGATTGGTTTGCCGAATTGTTCTCTTTCCTTCGCATATGCTGCAGCTGCATCCAGTGCGCCCTGTGCAATTCCTAAAGCTTGTGCAGCAATCCCATTTCTGCCTCCATCTAAGGTCGTCATGGCGATTTTAAAGCCTTCTCCTTCTTCACCCAGCACATTTTCAGCTGGAATCCTGCAATTTTCAAAGATTAACTCTGTCGTCGGCGAAGAACGAATGCCCAGCTTCTTTTCCTTCTTGCCAATGGTAAATCCTTCTGTTCCTTTTTCAACAATAAATGCCGTGATGCCTTTATGTTTTTGATCCGCATCTGTTTTTGCAAAAACGATATAAATATCAGCAACCCCGCCATTGGTAATCCATACTTTGCTGCCATTCAGTATATAATCGCCGTCATCCTTTTTGGCTGTTGTTTTCATGGAGACAACGTCACTGCCCGCCCCCGGCTCAGACAAAGCATAAGCTCCCAACGCTTCTCCCGTTGCAAGACGCTGGAGGAAATGCTGCTTCTGCGCTTCATTTCCATATTTATAGATTGGCCAGCTTGCCAGGGATACGTGGGCAGAAAGGGTAACTCCAGTCGAAGCACAGACACGTGATAATTCCTCTACCGCTATACAATAGCTCAGATAATCCGCGCCGATTCCGCCGTATTCTTCCGGCCAAGGGATACCTGTTAATCCCAGTGCTGCCATCTGATCAAAAATTGCTCTGTCAAACCGCTCTTCTTCATCTCTTTCTGCAGCTGTCGGCTCTACTTCATTTTCAGCAAAATCCCGAACCATTTTCCGAAGCATTTCCTGTTCTTCCGTTAATTGAAAATCCATTCCTATCTCCCCTTCAAAAGCTCTTTGGATATCACAATATGCTGTATTTCATTTGTTCCCTCATAGATTTCCGTTACTTTGGCATCACGAAATAACCTTTCTACCGGATATTCCTTTGTATAGCCGTATCCCCCGTAGATTTGGACCGCTTCAATGGCATTTTGCATAGCCGTTTTCGTTGCTGTCAGCTTTGCCATCGATGTTTCCTTGATACAGGATTGATTCATTTCAATCCGTTTGGCTGCCTGATAGGTTAATAGTTTCGCCGCTTCTACATTGGTTGCCATCTCAGCCAGCTTAAAAGCTATTCCCTGATTGGCTGCAATCGGCTTGCCAAATTGTTCTCTTTCCTTCGCATAAGCAACAGAATAATCTAAAGCTGCTTCGGCAATACCAAGTCCCTGTGCCGCAATCCCGATCCTTCCGATGTTCAAGTTAGCCATCGCAATTTTAAAGCCTTCCCCTTCCATGCCAAGCAGGTTTTCCTGCGGGATACGGCATTGCTCAAAGGTTAATTCCACCGTGCTTGAACCCTTTAAGCCCATCTTCTTTTCATTTTTTCCAATCGACAGACCGGGACTATCCTTTTCTACAATAAAAGCACTGATGTCATCTTTCGATTCACCTGTTCTGGCAAACGTAATAAAGATATCTGCATATTCTCCATTAGTAATAAATACTTTGGAGCCGTTCAATACATACGTATCATCTACCAGCTTAGCAGTTGTCTTTAACCCGCTTGCATCTGATCCTGAATTCGCTTCTGTCAGAGCAAATGCCCCTAAATATTCTCCAGAAGCAAGCTTCGGGATATATTTCTGTTTCTGCTCCTCTGTTCCGAAATAAAGGATCGGATTCGTCCCGACAGACGTGTGTACCGATAAAATAACACCGACGGTTGCACTAACCTTGGACAGTTCATGAATCACCCGGATATAAGAGCTGAAATCCATGCCCGCTCCTCCATACTCCTCTGGGATAGGAATTCCCATTAAGCCGAGTTCCCCTATTTTCTTGATAATTTCTTCAGGAAACCGGTCTTGTTCTTCCATCCGCTCGACTTCGTTTGCAATTTCATCGCGGGCAAAGTCCTGAACCATTTTCACTAACATTTTTTGTTCTTCTGTTTGTGTGATAATCAACATGCACACCCCTTTAGTCAGTATATGAGTAGAACCCTTTACCCGCCTTCTTCCCAAGTCTTCCTGCCTGCACATACTGTCTCAGGAGCGGACACGGACGATATTTACTTTCTCCAAAGCCTTCATGAAGAATTTCCATAATCGATAAGCAGGTGTCCAAGCCAATGAAATCTGCCAATTGCAGCGGGCCCATCGGATGATTCATCCCCAGTTTCATCACCTGGTCCACATCTTCTATACTGGCAACGCCTTCAAAGACGGTATAGACGGCTTCGTTAATCATTGGCATCAAGATACGGTTGGAAGCAAACCCTGGAAAATCTTTCACTTCCACATCCTGCTTGCCTAATGCTTTCGTCAATTGCTGTACTGTTTGATACGTCACATGACTCGTTTCTAAGCCCCGAATAATTTCAACCAGCTTCATAACAGGAACAGGGTTCATAAAATGCATGCCGATAAATTGTTCTGCCCTGCCAGTAACAGCTGCAATTTCTGTAATCGGCAAGGAGGAGGTATTAGTTGCAAAAAGACTATGCGACGGCGCAAGTTCATCCAGCCTGCGGAACACGTCTTTTTTCACTTCCAGCTTCTCTACCACTGCTTCAATAATAAAATCTGCTGTAATTGGATCCGCTTCCAAATCAACAACAAGCTGCAGGCGATTCAATGCCCGCCTCTTTGTATCCGCTTCCATTTTCCCTTTTGCAACATCCTTCTCAAATATCTTTTCAATATACTGCTTTCCTCTTTTCAATGCCTCAATATCCGCATCATATAGCTTCACCTCATAGCCGGAACGGGCAAAAACGAGTGCGATGCCTGCACCCATTTGCCCTGCCCCGATTACCATTACTTCTTTTACAGTCATGATTATACGCTCCTTTTCAAGGGGTTTTAAACTTATCGTTTAAACTCATGCTTCACTTGACGGTACTTCAATTAAAACTGCGTCTCCTTGACCGCCGCCGCTGCAAATCGCTGCAATACCTTTTCCTCCGCCGCGGCGTTTTAATTCATGAATCAAAGTTAAGATAATCCGGTTACCGCTTGCGCCAATTGGATGCCCCAGTGCTACTGCCCCTCCATTGACGTTGATTTTCTCCTCATCAATATCCGCAATTTGCCCGCTTGCCAGTGCAACTACTGCAAATGCTTCATTGATTTCATAAAGATCAATTTCTTTCTTGGATACACCTGTTTTTTCTAGCAGACGATTGATTACTAAGCCCGGTGTTTGCGGAAAGTCTTTTGCTTCCACTGCTACTTCTGCATGACCTAAAATTGTTGCCAGTGGTGTTTTATTTAATTCCTTTGCTTTTTCATCTGACATCACGACGACAGCACTTGCCCCATCGTTTACGCCAGGTGCGTTTCCTGCTGTAATAGTACCGTCCTTATCAAATGCAGGCCGAAGTGTTGCCAGTTTCTCCACCGTGGTTCCTTTTCTTGGCGTTTCATCATCGCTGACCACAATCGGCTCCCCTTTACGAACAGGAATTTCTACAGGAACAATCTCCTCTGCAAATTTCCCTGATTCGATCGCTTCTACTGCCAGCTGCTGGCTCCGGGCTGCCCATTCATCTTGGCGTTCACGTGTTACTTCAAAGGAAGCAGCTGTGTCATTTCCGTAGCTGCCCATGTGGTTTCCTGTAAAAGTACAGGTAAGACCATCATGAATCATTAAATCCTTCACCGTTTTATCGCCCATGCGATTTCCCCACCTGGCATCAGGTAAGAAGTACGGTGCATTACTCATGCTTTCCATTCCGCCAGCTACAATGACATCCTCTTCTCCTAAGCGAATCAATTGATCAGCCAGCGTCACACTGCGTAATCCAGAGGCACATACCTTATTGATTGTTTCCGTTTTTACTTCCCAAGGGATACCCGCTTCTACAGCAGCCTGTCTGGACGGAATTTGCCCCTGTCCGCCCTGCAGAACCGTTCCCATGATTACCTCATCTACATCTGCTCCGTTAAGATCTGCCCGTTCCAATGCTGCTTTAATTGCTTTTGCTCCCAGATTTACTGCGGTTAACGGCGTTAAAGCCCCTCCAAATTTCCCGAAAGGGGTCCGTGCCCCTGAAACAATAACCGATTTTCTCATACGATATAGCCTCCCTTATTTATTCGAACGAACGCTCGTTCAACAGACAGTAGAAAATATAGAGAGGACGTCAATCCTCTCTATACCTTTATGCTGTTTTTTCTTCCTTTTCCTCTAAAATGCGTGTTCAAAAAGTCCGATAAATAGGACCAAGAAGTTCAAGGCGACGAATTTTTTACGAACGGAGCGTATGCTTTATAATACGTGAGTATCGGAAAAAATTCGTCAACGCAGAAATTCGCAGTGTCATTTTTGTTGGACTTTTTGAACATCCTCTAAAACAGATAGTGCCAGAATTTCAGCCACATCCATTGTACCAATATCCTCTTCTACTTCTTTCGCTTTTGTTCCATCGCTCAGCATCGTTAAGCAGTATGGACAGGCGCTGGAAATCATCGATGGCTGTACCTGTAATGCCTGCTCTGTACGCGCCACATTAATCCGGTTTCCAGTCGTTTCCTCCGTCCACATCAAGCCGCCGCCGGCACCACAGCACATCCCGTTCTCGCGGCTGCGGTCCATTTCTACCAGCTCTAAGCCTGGAATAGCCTTCAAAATTTCCCGTGGCGGATCGTAAACGCCGTTATACCTTCCTAAATAACAGGAGTCATGGTAGGTTAATCTTTCATTGATTGCTTTTTGCGGCTTCAGCTTCCCTGACATGACAAGGTCATAGAGCAGCTGCGTATGATGGTAGACCTTTGCTTCAAATCCAAAGTCAGGATATTCATTCTTAAATATATTGTACGCGTGCGGGTCAATCGTGACAATTTTTGTGACGTCATTCTTGGTAAATTGCTTGATATTTTTCTCGGCAATTTCCTGGAATAAAAACTCATTCCCAATTCGTCTTGCCGTATCGCCAGAATTCGCTTCGGTGTTTCCTAAAATGGCAAAGCTGACGCCAGCCTGGTTCATTAATTTAGCAAAGCTGAGCGCAATTTTCTGGCTGCGGCTGTCGAAGGACCCCATCGAGCTGACCCAGAATAAATACTCAAAGGATTTATCCTCCTTCTTCAGCTCTTTCACTGTCGGAATATAAGCCGATTTATCCTCATCACGCCATTTGATCCGGTCCTTCTTCGATAAGCCCCATGGATTGCCCTGACGTTCAATATTCATGACAGCACGCTGAATTTCAGAATCCATTTTCCCCTCTGTCATGACCAAATAACGGCGCATATCGATAATTGTACCGACATGTTCATTATTGACAGGACAAGCATCCTCACAGTTTCGGCATGTCGTACATCCAGCTAGTTCTTCTTCTGTAATGACATCACCGATCAAGCTCATGCTTTGCACCGATGCAGCTGCTTCCTTGCTTGCAGAAGCCTGGTTGCCGGCAGTTCCGGAAAAGGCATAAGAAGGAACCCACGCCGATTTTCCAGTAACGGCTGCGCCTTTTTCGGTTAAATGATCACGAACCTTAATCATAATATCCATCGGCGAAAGCATTTTTCCTGTTCCGGATGCCGGGCAAACATCCGTACAGCGGCCGCATTCCACGCAAGCATAGAAATCGACCATTTGATGCTGTTTAAAATCCTCTACCTTTCCGACACCAAAAGCAATTTCTTCTTCACTTTCTTCATCCATATCTTCTAAATCAAAATCTATTTTTTCTAATTTACCAGGCACTTTTTTCGTCAAAAAGACATTGATTGGTGCAGCAATTAAGTGTGCGTGTTTGGACTGCGGCACATACACTAAGAAAGTAAGCAATGTTATTGTATGTATCCACCAGGCAATATAGAATAAAACCATTGCTGCCCCTGCTGAAATGCCGCCGAATAACCCGGCAACAGCACTGGCAACCGGCTCCGTCCATGTTAATTCATGTCCATGCCAAATCATTGCCATTCCATTTCCGAACAGCACAGAAATCATCAGTGTTCCAATGAAAATAAGGACAAGCCCTGCTTTCAAGCCTCTTTTCAAACGAACGAGCTTCTCCATATAACGGCGGTAAAAAGCCCATACCACCGCCACCAGAATCATTAAGGTAACAAGCTCTTGAAAAAAGACAAATCCCGGGTAAAGCACGCCAAACGGTAGATGATTCCCCGGCGACAGCCCTTTGACAAACATATCAATGGCTCCAAATTGAACCAGAATGAAGCCGTAAAACATCATCACGTGAATCGTACCGGATTTTTTATCTTTTAACAGCTTCGATTGGCCAAATACATTTTTTATAATGCGTTGGATCCGCAGCTTTATCTCGCCGTCAAACTCTGATTTTTTACCGAGTCTGATATAGGCCACTCTTGTTGCGATGATTTTGGCAAATAAGAATAATGCATAGCCTGTTATGGCTATAAATGCTATCCAATTAATCATCAGAAATGTATCCAAGATGATTCCCCCTCTTTATATTATAATATAAATTGACAGCGTTTTCATATCTGTGTAAAAAATAATTCTATCTCTACTTTAAAACATGAATGAACATTCAGTCAACCTATTTGGAGGAAATTATGATAATTTTTAGCGGTTTATTATGTTTGCCGTTAATAATATCCTTTAGATTGTTGATAGCGTTCATCATAGCTGATAAAAACAAAAATAATCCTCTCATAATCTTTAGCAGGAGACTGAAAAATTATTTTTTCTCTGGTTACCTGCTCTCTCATAACGAGGACTCGTTTATTGATGACCGTTCCATGAACCAAGCATGAATATTTTTTTAATGAAATAATATAGTTTAATTCATAATGATAATAGGATCAATAACTTCCTTTCAGTATACTTTACGAAAATGTTGTTTTAAAAAAATCCCACAAAGAAATCAACCATTTCTCTGCAGGATTTTCATATCATTTTCTTTCTTACATTTTCTCCGGTGCATTCACACCTAAGATACCCAAGCCGTTCGCCAGTGTTTGACGCACTGCTTTCATTAAAGCAATACGCGCGCTGGTACGCTCCGGATTATCTCCATCCAATACTTTTTCTGCATTGTAGAAGCTGTGCAGTGTAGAAGCAAGGTCAAATACATACTGCGTGACTTTATGCGGCATTTGTTTGTCTGCCGCTTCAGCGATCACCTGCGGCAGCTCTCCTACTTTTTTAAGCAGGTCCAGTTCTTTTTCTGCGGTCAATAAGGACGCATCAAAATCCCCATCTGTTGCAAATCCTTTATTCTTCGCCTGTTCCAGCATCGTGCAAATACGTGCATGAGCATATTGAACATAATAAACCGGGTTATCATTGGATTGTGATTTGGCAAGGTCCATATCAAAGTCTAACTGCGAATCATTGGAACGCGCTACGAAATAATAACGGACCGCATCGATTCCTACCTCATCCATCAGCTCTCTTAAGGAGACAGCTTTTCCGGTACGCTTGCTCATTTTTACCTTTTCCCCGGCTTCAAACAGATTAACCATTTGGATAATTTTCACGGAGAATTTCTCAACTGGATAACCTAACGCCTGCAAAGCAGCTCCCATTCTTGGAATATATCCATGATGGTCTGCGCCCCACACATTAATAATTTGGTCAAAACCGCGGTCTAATTTATTTTTATGGTAAGCAATATCTGGTGTTAAATACGTATATGCTCCGTCCTGCTTAATAAGGACACGGTCTTTATCATCACCAAAAGCAGTCGTCTTAAACCATAATGCACCGTCTTTTTCATACGTATAGCCGCCATCTTCCAATACTTGTAAAGCAGCATCAATCTGGTCGTTTTCAAAAAGAGAACGCTCGGAGAACCAGCTGTCAAATTCAACACGGAAATCCTTTAAATCATTTTCAATATTACGCAGGGAAGCCTTTAAGCCATATTCTTTAAAATAATCGAGACGCTCTTCATGAGATTTCTCTGCCCAGGCATCCCCTTTCTCTTTCACAAGGTTTTTCGCAATATCAATGATTGCCTGCCCATGGTAGCCGTCTTCCGGCATATCTACGGACTGCCCTAATTCCTGTAAATAACGTGCCTCTACAGATAAGCCAAGATTGTTGATCTGGTTTCCTGCATCATTAATATAATATTCTCTCTCCACTTCATAGCCTGCAGCTGCAAAAAGATTACATAATACATCCCCGAATGCAGCATTTCGCGCATGGCCTAAGTGAAGGTCACCAGTCGGGTTAACAGAAACAAATTCAACCTGAACCTTTTCTCCGTTCCCGTCTTTTGAAGTGCCGTAAGCATCTCCAGCGTCCAGTACGGTTTCAATGACTTCCCCTAAGAAATCCTGCTTCATATAGAAATTGATAAATCCGGGTCCGGCAATATCAATTTTTTCAACAGACGCTGCCTGCTTATCTAAGTTGGCTGTAATTTCATCTGCAATTTGACGCGGTGCTTTTTTCGCAATTCGAGCCAGCTGCATCGCAATATTGGTGGCAAAATCACCATGTGCTTTATCCTTCGGTGTTTCCAGAATAATATCCGGAATCGTATCCTCCGTCGCAAGCTCTGCAGCAAGAACAGCTGTATGAATTTGCGCTTTTAATGTTTCTTCTGTTTGTGCTAGTACATTCATTCCTTATTTCCTCCTTGTTTCTATCCCCGCCGGCAGTTTAAGGAACACGACATACAGGTGGACTGCTCTTATGCCAGAAAGGAATACCACTAACGCTCCGCCACTTCTGTCACGGGGTTACTTTTGGCAATTTCTCTCCCGCTTACCTGCTCCCAATTCCTTAAAGACGGGAAAATCTTTGCTTATTTTGCTGAAAATTGAAGCTTGAGCTGATGCTTCCGTTCGAGTTGTTCATTCAGCTTCATCGTATAATTCATATCAAGCACCCGCGGCATGGCATCCTCTGTAAATGAAATCGATTCTGTAAAAGTTTCCATATGAATATTGCCATGCATATGCTGATAAATGTTTTCTGTTTTCTGGCCTAATTGAAATTGCTGATTCATTTGGATGACACCCGTTCTCTTAATCGAGACACGCTCCGGCCGAATCATAATCATATTTTGAATCGTTCCGGCTTCTTCATTTACTTCCTCGTATTTAAGTACATCGATGCTGCCTTTCTTCGTCCATTCTCCCGTGAAGGATTGTTCCTGCGTCTCCTGTTCACCGGAATCTACATCATAAATCACTGTCTTCAGCGTAATAGTAACATGTTCGGAATTATGTTGCATACGTACTCCTTTAATCTTGTTTACAAATTTATATTTATAGTGTACTTATTATATCTTTAAAACACCATGATAAGCAATACTCTTGCTGCCTAAAAAACTTTATCACGGCATGATCGTCTGTAATTTCCCCTAACTGATACGGAAAAAATTGTTTAAGATGAGCGGGTAAAAACGGTCCCCTAAATCAAGTTTCGTTTTACACGTTTATAAAAGGCGTTCTTTTTCCATAATAAATAGAGAGAATAAATAAACTCCAGTATCACCATTTTGTAAAGACATATTTATTTTGGAGACGATAAAGGATGAAATCATTAAAAAAGCTGCGTCTAATCTATAAGTTAATTGGCGTCGTTGTGCTGCTGATTATTACTGGTGTTTTAGCTGTTTACTTATTAGCCTATCTCATGGGTCCTCCAAGTCTCAACAATCAATCTCCTGCTGTGTTTTACGACCGGGAAGGGAATGAGATTGAGGATACATTTGGAGACTCTTATGAATGGGTCTCTTTAGAAAATATAGATGATTCCGCTGTCCAGGCGAGTCTGGTGATTGAAGACAATCGTTTCTTTAATCATCACGGACTCGATTATTTCCGGATTGCGAAATCACTGTGGAATAATTTTATTTCCGGCTCGTTAAAAGAAGGAGCCAGCACGATTACACAGCAATATGCCAGAAATCTCTATCTATCTGCAGAAAAAACCTGGTCCCGCAAGCTGCAAGAAGCCTTCTATGCCATTCGTTTAGAAATGTTTTATTCCAAGGAAGAAATTCTAGAAGGCTATATGAATACCATTTATTACGGTCATGGAGCACACGGGATTGGAGCGGCAAGCAATTATTTTTTTGGAAAGCCTGCTCATCAGTTAACCCTGGCAGAAGCGAGTATGCTGGCGGGGATTCCAAAGGGACCGACGTATTATTCACCACTCAATAACCTGGAAAATGCGACGGACAGGCAGCAGCTTATCCTCCATCGAATGCTGGACAATGAAATGATTACGGAGACAGAATACGAAGAGGCGATAAATGAAGAATTAGCTTATCAGCAGCAGGCTCCAGCCGAGGAAGAAGCGTCCTATTTTAAGGATGAAGCATTAAAGGAAGCTGCACGGATTTTGGAGAAGGATGTGGAAGAAATAAAGCTCGGCGGTTATCAGCTGCACACGACATTGAACAGCGATTATCAACAAGAAATGGAGGAGGCCGCTGCACAAACCATTAAGGAAGGCAGCGACTTACAGGCTGCCGGCATTTCTATTGTTCCGCAAACTGGTGCAATAACTGCCATGATTGGCGGAACCAATTATAAAGAAAGCAGCTACAACCGGGCGATGGACGCCAAACGGATGCCCGGTTCTACCTTTAAGCCTATTTTATATTATGCTGCCTTAGAAAATGGCTATACAGCCAGTACGACCTTAACCAGCGAAGCAACGACTTTTGAGCTTGCAGACGGTTCTGCTTACCAGCCGAGTAATTTTAATGGGTATTATGCAGATGCCCCTATCACGCTTGCGGAGGCAATTGCTCTATCAGATAACATCTACGCCGTGAAAACCGCGCTTTATGTCGGCGGAGAACGATTTATTGAGACAGCAGAAAAATTCGGGATTGAAAGTGACCTGAATAATGTTCCTTCCCTGGCGCTCGGCACTTCTGCTGTATCGGTCATTGAGCTGACGAATGCTTATGCCCGTCTTGCTAATGGAGGAGAAGCAGTCACGCCTTATCTTATTGAAGAAATTACCGATGCAGATGGAAAAACACTTTACTCGCACAGCCCCGAAGAGAGCGAGCCCGTTCTTGATGAAAAAAAAGCGTTTATTCTAACCCAGCTTCTAACCGGAATGTTTGACGAAACATTAAATAGCTACACCAGTGTCACCGGAGCAAGTTTGCAAAATAAGCTTTCCGATATTTATGCCGGCAAATCGGGAACAACGGATTTTGACAGCTGGATGATTGGCTATAGCCCCGTTATCTCTACCGGAATTTGGGTCGGGTATGATGACCACCGGGAAATGACCAATGTAGCGGAAGCAGCCTTTTCAAAAGAGATATGGGCAAATTATATGGAGAATATTGACGAAGACGGAAAAAATGTTTTTCCCATGCCTTCTGGAATCGTCGGTCTTCCAATCGATCCGGTCAGCGGATTACGGGCCGATACCAGCTGTGAAAAAAGCAGAATCATGTTTTACGAAAAAGGCACTGAGCCGCTTGGTTACTGTCATAACGGAAATGTCGATCAGCGGGATGATGTCATCGAGGACACAGGGATTCTTGAGAGATGGTTTGATTTGTTGTTCTAAACGCGGAAAAAGACTGCGGACAAGGTCTCAAAAAAACCTTGCCCGGCAGTCCTTTTTCTGGATTAGCTTTCTGCTTTTAACAGCGGAAGCAATTTCTCTAATGTGACTGTTTCTTCTTGCTGAAATACTTCTATAAATGGCATCGCCTTTTGCTGCAGCAGCTTGTCTGCTTTCTCTATCAAATCTTCCCGTCCCAACGGGTTTCCCGGCGAACCATACGGAATATCGCAGCGGGCTTGCTTAATATCCCCATTACGCAGGCTGATTTCTATCATACTATATCGATTCGCCGGATAACTCACAGAGGCAAATGGAATATTCTCATCATACACCCTTGTTATTTTATTCATTAACGCACTGACCTCTTCCGGAATCTCTTCCCCCAAAAAAGCCTCCATGGAAAGCTCTCTTCCGGTTAACAGCAATGCTGCACAATACTCTGCACTAAAACGTCCCTGCTCCCCATTTTTCGGATTTGTATAGATAAGTGCTGCATCACCGTTTTCAGGAAAATAAAGCTGAATCGAAGCGATTTGCTTCAAATCTACTTCCCAGTCCCTCATCAAGGCTTTTGTCGCATCAATTGGATGAGCGTTCGCTGAGCAGCAGGGATACAGCTTAAACCAAAATCCTGGCTTATCAACAGCCCATTCCAGCCCCCATTCATCAAGCAGACTGTCTATACTGCTGTCTTCATTTCCAAACATGGACAACAATCCATTCTCAGCTGTTATTGTATTACCATTACCAGCAACACCCTGTTTAACAAGATGCAGAATCTGCCACGCTTTTTGCGCTGTCAGCCCTGCGTGTAACGGTTTGATAAGCGTTCCAAAATGGCTCCTGGAGCCGCTGATTTGCGAAACACATAGGTCGAGTGCTTGGTTAAATTCTTTTTCTTGTAATGTCATATAATACGCTCCAGCAGCAACGGCTCCATACATTCCCGCTGTGGCTGTCGTATGAAATCCTTTTTCATAATGAGATTTCCCCACTGTTTTGGATATGCGTGTCATCACTTCTACTCCAATTAAATAAGCCTCAAAAAAACGGGCAGTATCTTGCTTCTGTTCTATCAAGGACATTAATAAACTGAGAATAACAGCAGATGGATGCCCGCGGATTTCCGAGTGGACATCGTCCAAGTCTAAGGCATGCGCAGCGTATCCATTCAAAAAACAGGCATCGTAGGGGTGGGCCTTTTCACGTATCCCAATAACCAGTGCGTTCTCGTGAGCTGCATCTGGAAATAATCGAGCATTCCATACGTTGGGAAAATGCGTATCATATGCAACAGTGGTGTAGCAGCAAACAAGATAATCCAATAACCCTTTTTGTAAATTTTCTTTTGTATCCGCTTTTAAATCTTCCCACTTAGGAGCAGAAAAAACCCTCTGAACGAGGGCTTCTGTCATATTATTCATTTTTCAGGACCTTTACAGCTAATGTGGCAAAGAATGCTGCTGCTACTTCAATGGCATCCTCCTGCAAATCAAATTCTGGATGATGCCATTCTTTTGGCCCATCGACTCCCATCCACACAAAGAATCCCGGGATATAATTCTGATAGTAAGCAAAATCTTCTCCGCCAGAGCTTGGTACAGCATCTACGGCTTGATAGCCTGCCTCTACAGCAGCCTCACGCACCGTTTGTTCATACTGAGATGCATTATTTACTACCGGCAAATAGCTTTCCCACTCAAAATCGACTTCGCCGCCATTTCCTTTAGCAGTGGTTTCTGCTAAATTCTGCATAAACTCCGGAATAGCCTGACGTGCTTCCGGCTGAAATGTTCGGACTGTACCTTGCAGCTTCACCTGATCAGGTATGACATTCCACGTATTCCCGCCATTAATGCTTGTAATACTGATGACCGCATTATGGAAAAGATCAATTCTTCTGGCAATAATCGACTGTACATTCGTTACATACTGGGATGCTATCACGATTGGATCAATCGCATTATGCGGAATCCCTGCATGTCCGCCGATACCTTTAAACGTTATTTCAAACTTATCTACGCTGGCCATCAAACCTTCCGATTTCACGCCAATGGTGCCTACTGGCAAATCAGGCTTATTATGCATGCCAAATATACCGCGCACGCCTTCTAAGACACCTTGTTCTACTAGATATTTTGCTCCTTGAGCTACTTCTTCAGCCGGCTGAAAAATAAAACGGACAGTGCCATGTAATTGATTTTTTTGTTCATTCAGCAGAATGGCTGCACCTAAAATAGAAACCATATGGAAATCATGGCCGCATGCATGCATTTTCCCCTCTGTTTCCGATTGGAAAGGCACATCTGTCTCTTCTTTGACCGGCAATGCATCAATATCCGAACGAATAGCGATTGTCGGGCCAGCATGCTCCCCTTTTACTTCTGCAATAACGCCTGTTTTTATATCAAAAGGCAGAATCGTGATTTCATTCTCTTCCAGCCATTTTTTTAAGTGGGCCGACGTATTTATCTCCTCAAACGCAAGCTCTGGGTTCCGATGCAAGTATCTGCGTTTTTCGATTAAATCTTTGACTAGTTCTTCTGTTACCTTAAACATTTTCTTCACCTGCCCCTAATCTTCTTAAAAATTGTTTTGTTCTCGGAGACTGTGGATTATGGAAAAATTCTTTCGGTGTATTTTCCTCAATGATATTTCCATCTGCCATAAAAATAACGCGGTCTGCTACTTCTTCTGCAAATTGCATCTCATGTGTCACGATAATCATCGTTGAGTTCTGCTCCGCAATTTTTTTAATTACCTGGAGCACTTCAGAAATCCATTCCGGGTCAAGTGCCGATGTCGGTTCATCGAACAGAATCGCATACGGGTTCACTGCAAGCGCACGCGCAATACCAACACGCTGCTGTTGTCCTCCAGACAATGTAACCGGATATTGATGTACTTTGTCTCCTAAACCGACTTGATTCAGTATTTCCATTGCAATTTTTTCAGCTTCTGGCTTCTTCATTTTTTTAGCAATTATCAGCGCTTCTGTTACATTTTCCAAAGCTGTTTTATTTTTAAATAGGTTATAATGCTGAAAAACCATCGCCGTCTGCTGTCTTAATTGATAGATTTCTTTGGAAGACATTTTTTTAACGTTTATCTTTTTATCTCCAATAATCAATTCCCCTGCATCGGGTTTTTCTAATAAATTCAAGCAACGCAGCAACGTCGATTTCCCTGAGCCAGATGGTCCGATAATTGCCAGGACCTCCCCTTCTTTTACCTCCAGGTTGATTCCGTCTAACACAACATTAGATCCAAATTGTTTTTTCAAATTTTTTACCGTAATCATATTCGTACTCCCTTATGATTGATATGGCCGTTCCATTCTTTTTTCAAGCGCCTGTTGAATAAACGTATAAATAATAATCATTGCCCAGTATAAGAGCGCCAGGGCTAAATACGTCTCAAAAAAGCGCAGGGAGGAAGCGGCAAGTATTCTCCCTTGTGCGAACAACTCTACAACTCCTAATGTAAACGCCAGGGATGTTTCCTTTATCAATCCAATAAAAATATTTCCTGTTGCAGGCGTAGCATTTCGTACCGCTTGGGGCAAAATAACTCTGCGGAAGCTTTGAACTCTTGTCATTCCAACAGACAGACAAGCTTCCATTTGTCCTTTATCAACAGAAGCGAGTGCGGCACGAAATATTTCTGCTAAATAGGCTGCCTGCTTCAGACTTAAACCAAGGATAGCAGCAGCAATCGCCGTCATTCCGCTTAGAGCAGGAAAAATCTGCGGCAGCCCGTAATAAATTAAGAAAAGTTGGACCAGAGATGGAATTGCCCTAAAAAACGAAACATAGGCGATAGCTAAGTGCGTGAGGACAGGTATACCTGAGCGCAGCACCAGTGCGATACCCATCCCCAAAACAACTGCAATCACCATCGTAACAATCGCTAAAAATAATGTAAGTGGTATAAATGGTAATAAGTCTGGAATCAAACTTATTAAATAAACGAAGTCTATATTAAAATTCATATGTCATCCTCCAGTTAGAAAAACTTCAAAAAACGAAGACCAGCCAAATCATAAAGTGAAAGCCGCTGTCAGAGCTGGGACTGCTTCATCAATCCAGATCAGATGCTTACAGCGGCATTACTTCTGTTTTCGTATGCTCAGCCAAATAAATTATTCTTGTACGGTTATATCCTCTCCGGCAAAATATTTCTCTGAGATTTCTGCCAATGTACCGTCTTCACGAAGCTTTTCTAATTCTTCATCAAATTCTTCACGTAATGCCGCACCTTCCTCATTCTTTGTAAACGGGAAAGAAATATCTTCGTACACAAATGGGTCTCCAACAAATTTAAGAGGTAAATCTCCTAATTCGATTTCTGCTATCAAGGCAGACTTCGAATTCACATAGCCATCGACACGGTTATTGATAGCATCATTCATCGCACCATCACGTGTTTCATACGTTCTTGGCTCAATTTCTGGATCAAAGGCTTCTAGATTTTTAACATTATTGGAACCCAATACCCCAGAAACGGTTCTTCCTTTAAATTGTTCTAAGTCTGTAAAATCGTTATCCTCATGAGTCACAATGGTTGCACCAGCATACGCATAAGGCACCGAAAAGTCATATGATTCAGCTCTTTCCTCTGTTACAGCCACAAAGTTCGCCACGGTATCAATCCGTCCTGTTTCCAGCTGCCCCATAAGCCCTGAAAAATCGGTTGTTACCCATTCGACTTCGTAGCCTAAGTTTTCAGCAGCTGTTTCTAATACTTCTACATCATAGCCTACTAATTCGCCGTTTTCCTCATAGCTATTTGGATAGCTTTGTGCCGTTGTTCCTGCCTGTAGTACGTTATCACCCGAACCTTCTTCAGAGCTGCCGGAATCCCCGCATGCTGCTAGAATGGTTATTAAAACAATGCTTCCTGCTAGCAATATCAATTTTTTCATTTTTCTATAACCCGCCTTCTTATCTCTTTTTATATTCTGTGCCCAATAATAATTTTTCCAAATAAACCGTCTGATGACCCTTTCCAAGATCCGCTTCTCCGACCGGCTGGTAACCACGCTTGATGTACATATCTGCCAGCCAAGGGTGCTCTTTTGCTGTTCCTAGACTCACCGATGGACAATGCAGCTGGTGAGCTAAATAATCCTGTTCCACAAAATCAAGAATTTTAGATGCATATCCTTTTCGTTTATATTGCGGATCGACAGCTACCCACCAAATATGCGGAATTTCATAGGGGCCGTGATGCGGACTCCAAGGCATCCGAATGGACGCAGTCGCTACGGTAGCATCCTCATCTTTCATATAAAAACATATATTTTCATTTATATTTTTCTTAACCAGTGCATCATCTGCTGTTGCGGCAGCAAAATGAATGCCAAGGTCGCGAATGGATGCATAAGCTTTTAATGTGAGCTCCTTTATTTCTGATACATTATCTTCAGTAGCTTGATAGAATGCTAGTTTACCCATGTAAAAGAGCTCCTTTTTTTATTTGCGCAATGACTTCTTCTACTTTTTCACTTGCCAAACCGGTATATTGGCTCGGATCCAGTAAATCTTCAATTTGCTCCTCTGATAATACGCTGCTTACCACTTCATTTTCCGTCAGCGTTGTTTTAAACGGAATATTTTCTTCGTAGGATTTCATAGACAGCTCGTATACCAGGTGATGAGCGGTCTGCTTGCCGACCTTTTCTGACAACGCAAACATAATTCGTTCGGATAATAATAAGCCGCCTTGCATATTCAAATTACGAAGCATGTTTTCCGGCTTCACAATCAATCCTTTTAATACATTAATTGTGGTTTTAAGCTGAGAAGATAGATATAAACAAATTTCCGGCAACGCTACCCATTCGCTTCTCCAGCTTTTTGCATCCCGTTCATGATCCATAATCAATGATTCATGAAGCAGACTCACACTGTGTAAAACAGGTTTGGTCAAGCTCGCAATTCCTTCAAACAAAGCGGGATTTCGTTTGTGCGGCATGGTTGTCGAACCAACATTTCCTGCTTGAAACGGCTCTTCCAGTTCATCAATCTCTGTCCGCATTAAGTTATAGAATTCATTACCCAGCTTGCCTAATGATCCGCTGACAAGTCCAAGAATGGATCCATACTCCGAAATACGGTCACGAGAGGAATGCCAGCAAATATCTGGTGAAGATAAGCCCAGTTTATCCAATGCCTTCGTCTCTACCTCCGGACCAATACTGCCAAGCGCTGCATATGTACCTACTCCGCCGGCAAGAACACCTGTAAAAGTACGTGGCTCTGCTTCTTTCAAACGCTGCAGGTGACGGTCAAATTCGCTTAAGACTACTGCCAGCTTAAATCCAAATGTAGTAGGAAGCCCCTGCATGCCATGTGTCCGTGCAGCCATTGGTGTATTTTTATATTTATCTGAAAGTTCAACCAGCAATTGTGCAGTTTCTTTCATATCTCTAAATAGTATCTGATGCGCCTCTTTTAATTGCAGAATGGTTCCGGTATCCGTAATATCCTGGGTAGTAACACCAAAGTGAACAAACTCTCCATACTCACCAGACAGATTCTGCAGTTGATTGACCGTAGCCATTAGCGAGTGCTTTAATTTTACTGCCTCCTGCGCAATATCCTCTACATCAAAATTCTCTATTTTGGCTGCTTCGGCAATCGTTTCTCCCGCTTTTTCCGGAATGACACCAAGTTCACTTTGAGCCAGCGCAAGAGAGGCCTCTGCATCAAGGATTTTCTGTAATCTATTTTCATCATTCCAAATCTGGCGCATTTCCTCTGTGCTAAAATTATTTTGCAACATCCGTAAATCAATAACATGTGATCCCATTTATCTTCTTAATCCTCTTTTCGAAATAAATTATATAATTCTTATCGTTTTAGTGTATTTTATAGCAATAATTGTCGAATTTCAATACCTTTTTTAAATTAATCTGACTTATTTTAAGTTTATATATAGTTCGTCATTTATTATGAAAATAGGACAAAAAAGCGGTTCGTATCGAATTAATTCGATACGAACCGCTTTTTTGTCCTAGTAAACATGAGTTCAGCCCATGTACTCATAGTTTACAAAGGATTTGAGAAAAGTACAAGAATTTCTAAATATGTTCATAATTCATTCACAATTAGTTTTAAGAGAGATAGAGCCTAAGAATGCTGATTTATCGGGGTTTTTAATTTAACAAAAAACTCTAAAAAGGATTAGAAAAGGTTTGAATCATGACATAGTCTTTCATCTTCTATTGTTTGTTTATTACAAAGTTCAGCCTTATAGACATCACCCAAATTTCGATAACCAGGTTCTAATCCTTCCTTTTCAATTAACTTCCGATATATTTTCAAGCAGAAGAAACAATACTTTTTTCACAATTCCATATTTTCTCTATATAATCATATAGATCTTCTGGTGTTTCAGCATAAATTGATAAAGTGGTTAAAATATTAGTTTCGACATTAAGAGACACTTTTGATTTAGATTGGAATATTTTTCTATCATCTTTTTTGTTTCTATCTTCTATAATTTTCATTAAGAATATCTTAAAAAACTCCAGTTCAAATTTACCTCTAAAAATCATACCTCTATGTGGGCTTTCTTTAAACCAAATATAATTATTGTCTAGTTCTTCATCCGAGATAGTAGTTTCTATATTCAGAAGATCTTTAATGTCATTTAAATTATACTTACAGATAATTTGGTCTAAAGATACTTCAATTAAGTGTTTTCTAAAGGATAATTCATTTAACCTGAGTTTTATATTTTCCCCTGTTGATTCAATGTGCTTTTTGCAAGTAAAAATCCATGCATTTAACAAGGCTATACTATCATGAAATTCGGATTGCCTTAAATTAAATATCTCCATCACTTCAGTAAATTCTTGATCGCCTTCGCTAATTTTAAATTCATTCTCTAATATCCTTTCTAACACTTTAGGTGCAGCATATAAATTTTCTATAGAATAACATGGCGTCTCATATATATATTCATTCTCAATAGGAGAATCGAAGTCCTTATCTACAAAGAAAAAAAGTGGTTCATTTTTATAATCGAGTGAATTTCATAATTCAAAGCCCTTGTGTCCCAAGCTTTTTGAAACATAAAAAAAAGAAGTACCTCCCCAAATCTTGTATAATGGTAGTTACCCAGAAAACCATAAAAAGACTGGAGGAGTACTTCTTATGACCATTATACGACAACCGAGTCTATTTGGCATCCAAGAATTATATGACATGGAACCTACCCAAAAATATGAAGCGATTATTTCAGCGATTGATCTGGATCGTATTTATCATGCGATTAATAAGAAATCCCGGCTTGGAGCGCCTGTTGAGCTAAATTATGCAGGGATGATTATTTCCTTTTTTATTCGCTACATCGAGCGTATCCCAACCATCAAAGACTTAATCAAGCGTCTAAATGATGACTTTATCTTTAAAATGAACTGCGGATTTCTTGTTTCCGATTCTACACCATCAGAAGCTGCTTATTCCCGCTTGGTAACGAAATTGAGTGAATCAGATATTTTAGAAAAATCCTTCGAAAGCGTAACGCTGGCAGCCGTCACCGAAGGGTTTATTGTCGATGAAGTCATTGCCATTGATGCAACCCATTTTGAAGCACGAGATAAGGCACCTGCCAAAAAAGAAGAAAAATCAGAAACTACGCCAAAAAAGCGCGGACGCAAATCCAAAGAAGAACGCGAACAGTACCTTAAAGACCAAGCGGAAAAGGAAGCAAACCTGCCATTGTATGAAAAGAAAATCGAAGCACAGTTAGACGTTCCGTTAGACATCTTGCGTGCAGAAGTGCCAATGAACCCCAAATGGGGTGTGAAAAAGAATGCAGATGGTAAAAATGAATACTGGTTTGGCTATAAAGCCCACCTCGCAGTTGGTGCATCCAGCCAATATATTCTGCAATCTTTGTTTTCATCTGGCAGCTTAAATGATGGGAAAGCCGCTATTGCCCTATTGAAGGGAATGGATCAACGACTTCCGCTTACGTCTGCTTCTTACCAGACATTGGATGCGGGTTATGATTTTGAACCGATTTATGAACAGATTCACCGCATGGGTCAACAGTCTGTCATTGCCTATAATAAGCGAAATGAAGGCGAAATGATCGGGTTTGATAAGAATTTTGCCCCAACCTGTTTTCGAGAACATTCCTATAAATATGACAGCTTTGATCCAAAATACGAAACATTGAAATATACCAGACCAAAGGAATGCAGCGACTGTCCCCTTGCGAATGAAGGTATCTGTCAAAAAGTGTATAAAATCAAGATAACTACCGATTTAAGAAGGTATACCGCACCAGCACGAGGATCAAAAGCTTGGAAAAATATTTTCAAACAACGGACAGCAGTAGAACGTGTTAATGCTTATCTGAAAGAGTTCTATCAGCTAAACAATGTTCGTTATCGCACTGGAAAGCGTGCAAAAGTTCATTTTGACATGGTCGCTTTGATTTATAATGCTTCCAAATTAGCTGCTGATCGCATCCAAGCAGAGCTTATTCAGCAACAACAAGCGCATAATTTTTGTTTTTAAAAATACACTTTCGAAAATTCGGTTCGTCTTTGTATTTTTAAAAAGAGCAATTATGAAATTCATTCAATCATTATGTTTTTGTATTTCATTAAAAGTTTCTACTACCCCTTTTTTCCCTTTACAACTTATAAAAATGGGTTCAGCCTTACAAACCATTGTTATTCTTGATATGTAATATTTACTGTCCTCACCCTCAATAAAACAGTAGGGTTTTCTTTGCCTTGGTTTAAATTTCAGTGTGAATTTATGATATCCTACTGTTCGACCATTTCTCTTTTCTCTTAGTATCTCGTCTCTACTTAAATTAATTCCCATTAATCATTAATCTCCTCTACGAACATTTCTATACCTTTAGCGTATTGGTCTAAATTATTATCAAATATGAAAGGTGAATGGGTGACAGCAAATAACAACGAACATTTCCCTGTTTCAGTAATATCTGGTAACAACATTTCTTGCCATTCTATTGAAAGAGAAAGTTCAGGTTCATCAATTAGAATAATAAAATCATTACTAAAGTTTAAAAACACTTTAGCCAAAATAGAAACAATTTGCTTTTCTCCAGAGGATAAACTATTTAATTCAATTTTTTTATCGTTTCTTTCGTTCAAAATAGATAACTCTCCATTACTTTCATTAAATTGAACTTTTTTGTTCACAAGATATTTTGTACATTTATTAGCAAATTTCTTTATCAAATCATCTCTTTCTTTATATTGCATATAATTATTTAGTAAGTTCTTTAAATAGAAACTCAAAGAGCTATATTCATCATTGAATAACTCTCTAGTACTAATTAGTTCAAAAATATGCTTTTTGTCTTCTATATTTAAATCTTTACCAAAACGATCTAAAACAATTGCTAGTATTTCTTCATTTTCTAAAATTAAATTATCTTCTTCTATAGGGTGTTGTCCTTTATTTGGATAGATTAGATGTTTAATCATATTGCCTGTAACATTCGAATAACTAGTTAACGATTCGTCCTTTATATCATTTTTAATTTTTGTAAATGTTTCTTCAACATCATTCATGCCAAAATTTATAACTCCAGGACTTTTTGAGATACCATCGTCAATGGAGAGTCCTAACTTTGATAAGTCATCTTCAATCCTTCTATATGTTGGAAAATATATTACTTCACTCTCAAATGTTTCTTTTAATTCTTTGTCAACATTCATAAGTTTTTCTTTGTACTCATTGGAATCATTATCCACAATCAAGTGTCTTAGTTCCTGTATATGTCTTCTTATTCTATGCATTGAAATGTTTCGCATTCTTATATTTTGAAAATACAGAGATTTAAAACCTTCTACTGTTCCTTCACCATATATTATATTCATTACGTAATCTAATTCATCTTTACTGAGTTCTTCTTCAAGATATTTATAAAACCTATAAGCATTTTTATTATCTTCTAAAGAAATCCATTCCTTTTCAATTGTTATAGTTTTATTTGATGAAAAATTCAAATGCACCTTATCAAATTCAAAATTATTTAGGTAATAGAGCTTTCTTGATAAGATGTAATATAACATTGATAATATAGTTGTTTTACCAGTACCATTTTCCCCTAAAAGGACTCTGACATTATTATCGAAAGTCAAAGAAACATTTCTATCGTTGTTCAGCCCTTCTATTTCAAAACTAATAAGATTAAATTTATTATCCATCAAAACTCCCCCTTTTATATGAATTATACATCATTTTATGAATCTTTTAACAGAAATAGAAAAGAAATAACAAGGAATGTATTAGATATAAATTATCGTTTTAGTTCAAAGTAATATTATCCTAACAAATTTTTGACCTTCTACTCAAAATCAAATAATCAGATTTTATTGAATAATCATTTTCTCCATGCTAATATCCACATAATCAAAATTAACTATTATATGATTAGCTAATGAATTGCTTATTTTTATATCAGTAAGTAAAAAGTTCTATAAATGATTGACTATTTTATATGAGAGGAATGGCGGAATGAAAGATACAGAGAATTTATTAAACCTAGAATTAAGTCGTAAATTACGTCTTGTTGAGCTGGAAACTGACATAGTAACGATAGCTTGCAATCTGATGTCAGATCGTTTATATACCAAAGAAGATGCTGTTGCTGAATTAATAAGAATCATTCATTTACTTGGAAATGAACAACAAGCTATTATGAGCAGAATTTATCGGTTAAAAGAAATGGACTAAAACAAGCTGTTATTCCAGAATCATAATATTTCATGATAATTCCATAAACTATTGAACTAGTGAGCTTTATAATGGTAATATTATCCTAGCAATTATTAATCATAACAGAGAAAGGAGATTATTGTTTATACGATTCTAATTTTAATAATTGCAAAATTACCAGGAAGAGGAATATAAAATGAAAAAAAGAATTATCATACCTTTGATTCTTGTTCTATTGATTGCAGGAGGTGCAGGTGGCTATTATTTATATAATAAAAATACATATCAAGAAACACTAGAAAATGCGACCTCTCTATTATCAGAACAACAAGAAAATATCGAATCTGTCCAAAGTGAACTCGAATCCTTTGACGAAGGTTCATATTTGCGTGAGGGTTTGACCGAAGAAGATATCCAAGCAGTGGAAGATAAGATGGAGGCTATTAAAGACCTTTCTTCAGAATTCGATTTGAAAGAAAATGATTTAGAAGAAGATGTTGCAGAAATAGCATCTGACAAAGAAGACTTAAAAGAGAAATTGTCTGCTATTCGTGCACAATTGGAAACCCAACAATCTGTTAATGATTTATTTGAACAAGAGACACCTGCTATTAATGGATCAGAGATTAATGAAGACGTGATAATAAAAGAAGATCTAGAAACAAGTACATTAGAAGATTTAAAGGAAACGGCTTTTATAGAGGATGAAGATATATCTGAATGGCAAACAGCTATTAATACCTTCATCACAGATGCTGAGAATCAATTATCTACTACTGCAACAGCTACTGCTCAAGTAGAGACATTATTCAAAGATGGAGAAGTTCAAGGTGAAGTGACTTTAGAGGCTTATGATGAAGCGAAATCTGAAGTGGATAAAATT
The DNA here is from genome assembly GCF_000821065.1 of Oceanobacillus oncorhynchi. Classification (GTDB taxonomy): domain Bacteria; phylum Bacillota; class Bacilli; order Bacillales; family Amphibacillaceae; genus Oceanobacillus; species Oceanobacillus oncorhynchi. The sequence continues at coordinate 552,731 of NZ_CDGG01000001.1, read as the reverse complement.
CAAAATGAAACGGTCAAGGAGACATTAACAGCAGACTTGGATAGCGCACATGCACATATTCAAGATATTTCAATGCTATCGGATGAGGAAATTGCCAGAAGGGCTTTAGCTCTTTTTGTAGACCTTTATTGGGAAGTAAACGAAAATACATTTGCTACATTAGAATATATTTGGGGTGGTTATCAGTTTGATGCCGATGGTGGAGCAGGTTCATTTTCGTCTATGAATATGCCAGGCAATGCAAAGCCTATATGCAGTTATACAATTGACAAAAATGGAGATGTTCTTTTTAAGGATATACCAGATCTAGTCACTGACTGTAGTTCAGAACCGAAAACAGCGAATATTTTCACAGACGTTGATGAAACTATATTAAATAACATTCGTGGAGATGTTAGTATGCAAGGTGATTCAGTAATAGATGAAATGACACAAGAAGAGTGGGAATGGCTTTCTGATGAAGAAAAAGAAAAATGGGACGGAAAATGGGAAAATTATAGAAAGCAATATGTAGAGAATTGGGGAAAACCGTTTGAAGAAATTAATTCAGATGAAATAATTGAAGATGAAAATTCAGAGGTAGAAGAATATGAACCTGACGAAATGCCATCTTTGGAAGATGATGAAATACAAGAATATGAACCTGATAAAATGCCAGCATTAGATGAAGACGAAGAGGAATTCTTTGAGGGGTAATATTGATTAATTAATATCTCAAATTCAAAACGCATTAAAAAGTCTATTGAAGTTAGTGATTAAACTACTTTAATAGACTTTTTTTATAATAAATCAACTATTCAAGCGGAGTTGTGAATATTGATTTCTCTCTAATTGCTGAGAAAGACCATCCAAAAATTCCATTAACAATGGTTCAACGCTGAACGAAAGTACAAAGTATAAGCATCCTTTCGATTAAAAGAAGAAAATATCCTATGATTGAAATCTGCTAAATGTAGATTCGTAAAAGGAATAGCTTACTGATAAAAACACCATTTCAAATTCCAGCAATATCAAACAGTATCTTTCTCCATTGGCTTCATACTGCTTATATTCTAATGAAATCCCACTTTTATAATTCATTATTCATGTTCTCTACTCTTCACCCTTCTTTAAACGTTCATATACAGGACATCATTTTGTCCACAGCAGTCTTTTTTGTATGCATTCTTTCATTTAAAAATAATTGCTATTGCTGGCTATAAAAAATTCACAGCCTTCCCTAGCAGGGATAGTTGAATTAAAAAAACATTTTACTTTTATTTGTGAAAAAAAAGTATAGTCCAGTGAGTAGAAATATCGGACAACATCATAAATAAATTTTCCGAGGAGTGATAAACATGCAATTTTACAAGAAATTAAAACAAGTCATGATAGACTTTAGCAGCTCTCCCCCATCTGCTAGAAATGCGCGTGCTAAGCAGGTATTGAAGCATACGTGGAGTTTTATACATGGCGGGAGCTATACATCGGTTAAACATAAAGAATTGATTTTGAAGAACCTTAATGTCTCACCTAAAGAACTTGCAAAAAAATCCGATGTATCTGAACAAGCAATTGCCAAAGCTCGTTATCGAATCTTTCAGGACCTTGAAGAATGCCTGTCACCAGCATTTATAACATTTTTAGAAAAGAAGCAATGGGAAAAAGCTTGGATTTATCTGGGTTTAGCGACTACACCTCATTTGGGGTATCAGTTATTTTTCCAAGAATTCCTTCAATCATTAAAAAAACAGGTACAAGAAAATAGTCATATGCAATTAAAGAGCTATCCTTTAAAAGATTGCCAAGATGAAATTTCAATACTACGCCCTTTCTTCAAGCCATTACTTCAAAATAAATTAGAAGAATTAGAGACGGCACAGTTACAGAAGCTAAGATACCTTTTTGAGCTATATGATGGAAATATCGGATCAATCAAAGAGCGTTACCATTTGCATCAGCAATTATTGAACGGAAATTAATTGCATTATTATTGTAAAAATAAAGTATACCCTAGCATGCCATATAGCGTTATTTTACAGTCCGCTTGCATGCTGGGGTATTTAAAGCTCTGCAGTGTCAATTTCGACTGATTTTTTAGTTTTTCATAGAAAGGATGTATTTTATGTTAGTAGGATATGCAAGGGTTAGTTCAAAAGGGCAAAATTTAGCCCGTCAGGAAGAAAGCTTAACTAATGAGGGCTGTGATAAGATATTTAAAGATAAAGCCTCAGGAGGCGACTTTGAGCGCACAGCGTGGCAGGAATTGAAGCAATTTGTGCGTGAAGGCGATTGCGTGGTTGTACACGATTTAACAAGGTTTGGTCGTAATGCAGAGCAAATAAAAATAGAGTGGGAAGATCTTTTAGATAAAAAAGTAGATATTCGTGTATTAAATATGCCGATTCTTGATACTGCCAAATATAAAGACTTAGAAGGCATCGGAAAACTTATGATTCATATTGTATTTGAAATTTTATCATGGCAGGCAGAAGAAGAACGCAGGCGCATTCGTACTGCCCAGCGAGAAGGTATTGATAAAGCGAGAAAAGAAGGTAAATTCAAAGGAAAACCAAAGCGCTATACAGTAAATGCGACAGGTCAAGATAAATTGGTCTATGATAAAGTGATTTATATGCTAGATAAAAAGGAATCGATTCATTCCATTGCAAAAACTGCAGGGATAAGCCGACCTACCGTTTATCGGATTCGTGACGAATGGCTTTCTGTCGATAATAAATAACCATTTTTTCTCTCTTATACTGTCTCCAAAATCAGGCTAAAAATGCTGCTCACTCGCATCTTTAGCTTGATTTTTAATTTGTTTGACAAAACATATATGTGTATGGTATTTTATCAAAAATAGAAATAACACTGTTGTAGTACAAAACATGCAACTAATGTTATAATATTTTTTCTAGTATACAGACGAATAGAGGAAATAGACTCTCCAAAGATGACATGTGGTATATGTCGTCTTTGGAGAGTTTTGTCATTTTTTCGTCAAAAGGGTTAGTTTATGAACTACAAAATAGAAAATGGAGACTATATAAAATGATTTTTTAACATCTACATATAGAGAATAAAATTTCGATTTACAATAGAGTAAAAACATAAAATGAAGTTGCAGGGACTATAAATGATTTTAAGACTGAGATATGAAAAGTAGGAGGAATAACACTAATGAGTGAAGACATAAAATAAAGTTACAGGGACTACAAAAGATTCTAAGACCGAGATATGAACAGTAGGGGAAGTATAGTATACATACCACAATTAGGAGAATAAATTAATAATGAATATAAGGAGAATTGGATGGGAGGTTGAATCTTAAATTTAGTATTAATCTAACTGATTTCCGGGTTGCAGATGTGTCAGGATTAAGTCTGCAATCTCACTTGTATCCTGCCTGAACTATGATTGATAAGGTGTTGATTAGTTAGCTTTCAGTAGTGCTATCTTGGGGATAGGATGTCTCTTTTCTCAAGGTGAATAACGCTTCAGATTCATAACGATGTGTAACCAAGTATAGAACGCAGAATACAGAATAAATAGACACAATTTGGATACCGTAACTACCTATTTTAGGATTGAAACGATTTATCTGATGGTGTTTCTGGTGAGGTGGAACACCTTCTTTTCCAGTATGAACAAGTGATTAAAATAGGAGAAATGTGTAACTAATAGTAGAACGCAGTTTAGACAGTTTGTTTTGGGGTCTGATCAGGCTGTAACTACCTGACCTTCCCTGCCAGATTAAGAAAGTAATGCCTGAACTGAATTCAAATTAGCTGTATGATTAAACTTTTCATAATAGGTAACCGATATAAATAATAGAGAACAGACTTTTTCTTTTTTAGGCTAACTTCATCATGGTATGAGGATACATTGTTCATAATCTGAAATCCTGCCTAGAATAGGGATTTTAAACAGAGAACTAGTCACTCATAAGTTAAAACTTACATAGTAGGAGATTGTGTCAGATATGGGGTATTTAGAACGTAATCAATATGCAGTGAATGATTTAGAAAAACTAATTACATACAAGATAAACAGGGGTATTTCACGCAAGTGGCAGGCTTTGGCATATAGTTATTTATTTGCCTTTAGGCATGCCTGTGGAGTATCGGAACAAGCCTTTCCTGATGATTTAACAAGGACTTTCGTTTCTGTACGAGAAACAAATCAAACCATTTGCCAGCAACTTCGAATTACACCACGAATGGTGCAGGAATTAAATCTACAGACTTTACGATTAGATACGGATAGCATTAGAAAACGGAGGTACTATGACCAACAAGGGCGTTCGTCTTGGGAGGGGTATAAATCAAACTGTGAACATCATGCAGCCCAACAACGCTGGCTCATTGAACAGTATATAAAGAACGGTTGGACAAAAACTAGGATTGCCCAACAGCTAGGTATCAGTCGAAAACATGTCTATACGTTGCTGAATCAGTCTGTTTCGTCAGCTAATGGGGTAGCAAAATGATGAAGTGCAGCAGAGACAACAAACGAGTATTATACCATGCAGACTATCAATCTGTACTAGAACAGAATCAGAAGGCAGACTTGATTATCGCCGATCCACCTTATAATTTAGAATTAGCTGATTGGGATAAAGATTTTGATTTTGAAGTAATGGTAAACGTTATTTCTCAGATAATAAAGCCAACTGGTAGTGCTTTAATTTTCAATATATTACCGAATGTCTTAGAAATATATCCATTCGCTGAGAAATATGGTTTAGTTGTTCAAGATTTGATGGTTTGGGCAAAACCTAATTTCCAAGTGAAATATCTCCGTAAAAAGGGGTATGTAAATAAGAATAGAGAATTTATATTATGGCTAAGTGCTTCAGATACAGCATTTTTTCAATTAAAACCAAATGAAAAATATCACAATGGAATATTTTCTTATGCGAGCCCAGCAGGTGGGTTTCGATTTCAGAAGCCAAAGCCATTAATTGATGATTTAATTCTCAGGCACAGTCAACCGATGAATACCGTAATAGATTTGTTTGCTGGTAGTGGTGTGGTGGCTCAGAGTTGCAGGCAGTGGAAAAGAATCTATCAGGGGTATGAGTTGGATGATGATCTTTTTGAAAAAATTGATTTGCATTGAACATAAACATATATATTTCTAACAAAGAAGGATATTTTAAATTTCATGGGGTATTGAATTTTTTATGATTTCATAGGATATGAATCCATATCTTATTCACCGCCCGAATCAGAAAGAATATAGGGGGAATTATTAAGAGACTTCCTATCCCTCTAGATATATGAGCAGGTGGGTAATCCCTTCTCTTTTTATCATCTATTGCTTGTTTTTACAAAGTATCTATCTAAAAATCAAAGTAACATGTTTTGTTAATGGGTATTTGTTTGTACATCTGAAGATGATTAGAAATAATGTTTTATTATGAATTGTTGTCTATAAAAAAATTTTAATTACCTTTAGAGTGAATATAGAATATTTGTTCTGAAGATATCCATGATAACTGAAAACACTGTGCAAGTTTTATTGCACAGTGTTAACAAATTAAGGATTATTTATTATTAATTAGCAACTATATCTCCGTCATTTGAAACGAAAATATAACGCAAACTATTGTAGCCATTTTCAGGATTCAACGTCCTCCAGCTGGGTTCTCCTATAATATTGAACCTGTAGCCATACTCAGTAGCTTCACCAAATTCAATCTTAAGATCTTCATCAAAAATATATTCACTGTATTTTTCAATTTGATTTTTGGCTTGTTCAGGACTATTAATTACTTGGTTGGTATTTTCAAAATCAATTTGTTGTAATGCATTAAATTGTGAAGCTGTTTCCCCCTCTGCCAATTTTTCATATTCTATCTCATCAGGATCAAATAATGCTGGTTTGTCCCTTATTGCTATTGTATTATTGTCAATAAATGAGATCCTTATTCCATAAATTCCCAGTTCTTCAGCGACAGTATCATACCATTCTGTTCCTATAATATAATAAGAGTTATAATTCGAGTCAAAAATTACATTATCAAAAGTTTTATCAAAATGTATGCCATCAGCGTACCAAACATATCCTTCTTTCCAAGACCCAGGATAATTAAAATTTATTCTGCTTGGATAATCAGATTCATCATTAACATCAGGAGTACTATAATCTGATTGAATAAGGTGGTATCCATTATGGGTATTAAAATAATCAGTAAATTTATTTCTAATATCTAGTAATTCTTTAGCATCTGTATAAGCAAGGTCGGACAAAGTAGAATCTGTGATACTATCAATAGATACTTCAAGATTATCAACAGCATTTAAACTAATTAATTCTTTTTTGGTTTCCTCTATTTCTTGCTGGACATTTTCAAAAACATCGAAAGAATTGTTATAATAGTTGACCGCTGTACGCATCGTATCATAGAAATTCCCTTTCCCTTCTACATTAGGGGTATCAATACGTTCCGATGATTTTATTTCTAATTCATCCGTTGAAATACCAGAAGAAACATTATTGTTAAAAAGTGAATTTATTTCCTCTTGTAATTTCACTTTTTCTTTTAACTCATTCAGCCCTGCTTGATAAGTTGCTTTATCATCAGTAACAGCCCATAATCTTTTTTCAACTTTATGTACGAATGTTGTCAGCTGGGAACTCCTCATGACTATCTGCAAACAAAGATGGATATGATTCAATAACTCTTTCCTCTGTATTTCCCTTGTAGTAATAAAATCCTCCCAAACTTAAAATGATTACAGCTATAATACTAACGACTATCTTTGGGGTAATTTTCCCTTTTTTCGGTTTACAATTTGGACATTTTCCATTCACCAATTTTTCACCGCAATTTGAACAATACTTCATCATCTTCGCTCCTTGCTTAGATATCTTACTGTATCTGCTCTTATCAATGAAATGGCTTTTTACAAAATAGCTTTCCTCACCTTCTTTAACTCCCTCCTAATTAATTACAATCAACAAGGACATATTAATAATTTCTATGTAGGCATACCTCCCTATAAAATAAATTATGAAAAGTTAATATATTGGGTTATTATAACTAATATTCTTCCATTTGTCTTTACTTATTTGACTGGAATCGTAATATTTCTATGATTGTTTAATATTGATTTGATACATATTTGATTAATTCTATTTTTGTTAAGAATTTAACTTACAATTAAACAATTTATATTAATTATTCTAGGCATTTAATAATTATATATCTTTTATTATAGAACCTATTGACTTATGAAAATCCTTGTTATACAGTAACATTGAACTAATTATATAGAATGAAATAAGGGGTTATAAATCGAAGAAGCTCCTCCTGATTCACCAGAAATACTCGATCATTCATAAAAATAGCTTATGAGGTGAAAAAAGTGCCAGTATTTAAAAACATAAAGAAAAAGACAGTAGTAATCGCAACATCAGCAGTAATTGGAGCATCGGTTATTGGAGGGGTATCGTACAAGGTTGTAGATGCTAACTACCAAGAGAATTTAGAAGAAGCGAAAGCAGAGTTACACGCTGACGAAGACATTCTAGGTAACTTAGCAGTACAGGTTGGCGAGTTCAAAGGTAAAGATGGTTACTTAAAGAAGGATTTAGAGCAAGAAACAATCGACAATGTAAAGGAAAACTTAAATCTAGTTGAGTCTGATGCAAGTGCATACGATGTTAAAGAGTCTGATATTGAAGATAACATCGAGTACATCAAAACAACAAAGGAAGATATCGTTAAAGAATTAAAAGTTATTGAGGAAAAATTCGCATTAGAAAACGACTTAAACGAGTTGTTCACAAAAACGGCTATCAACGGTGACGAAGTTAAAAAGCCTGCTTTGAAAAAGGAAGTAACTACGGAAGAAGTCGATAATTTATCCGAATCATTAGAATCTGTAGACGTTTTAGAAGAAGATGCATGGTTAGACTCAGTAAATGAGTTAGTTGAAGAGGGTAACAAGCAGTTAAAGAACATCGCATCTGCTGAAAACAAAGTAAGCGACCTATTCAATAAAAAGGACAAGGTTAAAAAGAAAGTTAAACGTGAATCTTTAGAGGAAGCAACCGAAGTAGTAGAAAAGGTTAAAAACAAAGACGTTAGAGAAGGTTTTGAAAAGCGTCTTGCTACTGTAGAAACGTTCATCGCAGAGCGTGAGGAAGAGAAGCGATTAGCTGAAGAAGAGGAAGCACGTAAACTAGCGGAAGCAGAAGCTGAAAAGCAAGCAGAGGAACAAGCACAAGCTGAAGCAGAGCAAGCGGAAGTAGCACAGCAAGAGGAAGCAACACAAGCTAGTGAAGGTACAGAAACAGCAACAACAGGCGGTAACGAGGGTACTCAAGCACAGGAAAGCACACAATCTAGCGGAAGTACTGGAAGTTCCTCAAATGGGGGTAGTCAATCATCAAGTGCTACAACGGGTGGAAGCAACAACACTGGAGGCTCATCCTCATCGTCATCATCATCGTCATCAAACGGTGGAAGTAGCAATTCAGGTTCAACAAACAGTGGTGGAAGCTCAGATTCGAGTAGTTCAAGCAATTCAGGCTCTAATAACTCTAGTTCATCAAGCAATGGAAGCAGTTCAAGTAGTTCAAGCTCTAGCAGTAGCTCAAGTTCATCTAACGGCTCTAGTTCATCAAGTAACTCAGGTTCTAGCAACAGCGGTTCAAGCAGTAATTCAGGTTCAAACAGTAACTCAGGTTCAAGTAATAGTGGCTCTAGCAACTCAGGTGGAAGTAACTCAGGTTCTAGTAATTCGGATAGCGGGTGGAAAACAGAAACAGGTGATGCTGTCAGAGGTGGAAAAATAACTAATGAAAATACTTCCGAGAAGGATAGTGGAAGTACATGGGAAGGTGGAGATTTCGAGTTTAACGGGGAAGATTCTTGTAAGATGTTTGGTTGTTAGTGTATTTAACAGTTGTATATTTTAAATACCTGCTTGTTAAGTCAATAGTCATTTTAGATTAAATAAAACCTATAAGATGAGTCTACTAAGGTTGGTTTCATACTAACTGTTAGTAGACTCTTTTATTGTAGAGTAAAATGTTTAAGGAGGGGTATTTTGAATCGCAAGAAACGAAAACTGAATAATAAACTGTTTGCAGCACTTATGACCTTTGTTCTTTTGCTTCAGTTGTTTATGCCCACTGCGACAATCTATGCAGAAGCGAAAAGTCTGCAAATTAGTAATAAGTAAATTGGGATAAACATTTAGACGATAAGAGGTCAGGCTGTTTTATTAAATAGTTTTTTTCTTAGCTTTAGGACTTTTGAATTTTTTACAATTTTATACGACATAAATTAATACCCTTTCACTGCTCAAATACCAATGAATCAATGAGGATTGAGATATAAACCTACAAGTCCTATAAATATGAAAACGCACATGTAATTCCCCCTCTCCCTCCCTTCTACCGCCTGTTTTCAAGAGGTATCTATTCAAAATCCCAGGTAACTTGCTCCAGTTATGAGTGTTTGTTTGGAGCGATAAGAATAGGTGAAAAAAGAAAAGATGGTAATATCAACTTGCCTATACAGAGAGGTAAACAGATTTTTACCATGGCGATATAACAGCTTTGAAATTTTATTCATACCGTACAATCCATAGAAAACGATGAGCCAATGAAAAAGAAAGTCGATGAGTATTCATTTCCCATTAAATTAGTATAGTTAGCACGGTGATCCATATCCCTCTCCTTCCCTCTTCACTTTTTTCTAAAACAAAATCAAATTATAAATGAGCATAAATCATGAAAATAAGGAATTCCTTTATAAGTGACTAAATTCGCTTATCAGAATTTTCAACTCATGTCGATATTGATTTAAGCTATCCATGATAACAAGACAACCATAGGCAATTCACAGTATCAGCACATATCAAGGTGAGATAGTAAGAGATTTTTAAATCAGAAGAGTATTTCAAAGATGTTTTGAACTCCGGTTTAAATGGTGAATTGGGTATTTTTTTAAAAGTGATTTGCTTGTAAACGGATTTGCTGATACTAAACGATTTGTATCTTCTTTAATAAGAGGACAATTCGCCTTTAAGTTGTTATGGAGTACTAAGAACGCTGATTTTGCATCAGTATTGGTGTGAAACAAGAGAGCAAGCAAGTAGGTTTTATTTAAACAAATTATTTTTACAAATTTCAAGGGGGTAGTAATAATGATTTATCGTTCCAGTAATGATAACCGAATGTATTTAGCCAACAAAAACTATTTGGGGGCAATTAATGACCGTCGTCCAAAAGCAGATTTATTGATTGTTGATTTGATGCATCAGGAGGAGGTCGATTTTATAACATTGATAAGAACATTGTCTGCTAAACTGGATACAAGGGGTAGTGCACTTATCTTTAGTACATTACCGAATATAGCGACACTATCCGAACAAGCCGAACATTATAACTATTATGTGCATGGCGTGATGACATGGAAGTGGAGCAATGTGTCAATCATGAATGGGAAGGATAGACAATATATTTTATGGATAAGTAAGTCCACAATGCCATATTGTAATTTAATGCCTAATGAGTACCTATCCCCTACAATGCTTCAATATGCACCACTTCCTTCAGTGGATGAATCCTGTTTATCTAGGAAGCCAGCTTTACTAATGGAAGAATTGATTGATAGATATAGTAAACCACAAGCGATTGTGAGAGACCTATTTGCAGATTATAGTGTATTTGAAGTCTGTCGTAAGCTAGACCGATCCTATCATGGGTTCACAAAAGATGTTCAAGTATTCAAAACATTTGAATTATATTAAAACATAAACAATGAAGACCTTCCCTCTAACAGTAGAGTGGAAGGTTTATTTATTTTAAGGGGTATGTCAAACAATGTTGTGTTGTGTGTATTTGTTCAATCTTTCCCCAAACCTCTTTTAATTCATCTAACAAGGGCTATGTTCATAAGAGGTCTTTTCCTACTATACAACTTCTTAAAAAACCCTCTAACATGCAGAACGTTGGGTTATTTATTCATAAGACAACCATTTCATACTAAAAATTCCTCGATGAAATGACATATGATTCGCACCTTCTGTCAGACCTTTAAGTTTCTTAAACAAAACAATTTTTTACTGTTTCTAATATTGATATTTGCATCAGTGAAATTGCAGGTGCTTTTTTAAACAATTCCTCAGGCAGAGATATAGTCGTATCCAAAAAATGATTGGTCAAGGGGGTAGTGGGTATGCTTGAGTTTTTAAAATTTATTTTTGCTTCGGGGAATAGAGGTGTAAACAGTATAAACGGGCTTAAACAGGTACGAACTGAAACTATAACAACAAAAATGCAAAGACAACAATTTATGTGGAAGTTTGTTGTTTTCAAGAGGCTACTAACTGCATCAACCAAATCAGACAATGGCTATTATTTTTTGGAAATAAAATAGTGTGCGATGTGCCCAAAGACGAATAATAACATGAAAGAGACAAAATAACTTGTCATTATTCAGGCTTCACGGTAACATCACGACACCTTAAGGAGTTAAAGAGATGGGATTAAATGAAATTCCAGTAGTTAAGAAAAAGGATTTAATGGAGGTTAGCTTTTTCAATGAAAACACAGCATCAACAATCATTCGGATGGTGAAAAGGCAATTAGCCAATGAAGGGGTAGGCTTGTATAACAATCCACGTATTGGGTTTATCCCAGCTGACAGGGCGATTGAATTTGTGCTAGGGGTATCAGGAGAACCTGAGGATCATCGTAAGTCTATTGCGTTTTTAAACGAAGCTTTAGTTCATCTTGAACAGTTAATTTCATGGGGTATTCCTGCAGAAACAGCAAAGCAATTAATCAAGCAAGCGCAACAAGAGATGGTGGAACAAGGCTGTATTTTCTATGAAAATACTCGCAAGCAATATGCACCAAAAACACAAATCAATAAATTACTAGGAGGTCATTCATATGGCAAGTTATAAAGGGAAAATCCCAAATTTGAAAAAAGATAAGAAGACGGGTAAATATTCATTTACTGCCACAAAGACACACCCAGTTACAAAAAAAGTTGTTCAACGTAGACGGAGTAGTTTTAAAACACAAGAAGAAGCCTATCAAGCGTATAAAAAAGTAAAAGCAGAATTAGAAGAAGAATTCAAAGTAGATGAGGCTCTTGCAAAAATGAAGAATGCATTATCAGATGATGCTTATTCTATCTCTTTCAAAACTTTTGTAAATGAAAAATTTCTTCCTTATTATGCGAATAAAGTATCTCCACAAACATATAAAGACAGACTATCTATGATAAATAATCATTACAAAGCGTTTGAAGAGATGAATATTGCTGATATTGATAAAAATGATGTAGATGAGTGGTATCAAGCAATGCTTACAGCTAGACGTAAACAAGGAAAGCAAACTGATGGTAATGTTCATGGTATAAAAGGTCTATTAAAATTAATTTTTGATTATGCAGTGGAAAAAGAATTTTGTTCTTTCAACCCAGTAACTGCTGTTAAAAATATCAAGAAAACAAAAAGGAAACGTCCCTTTTGGGAACTAGCTCACTATAAAAAAGTATGTAAAACTTTTGAGCTTGCAGACTTTAAACAACACTCATTGTTTATCTCTATTATGTTAATGTTTATGACTGGGTTACGTATCAGTGAAGCATCTGCTTTAACTTGGGATGATATTAATTTTGACACAAAGAAATTAGATGTAAATAAATCATTACGTTATGATAATGCGAGTAATTATGATCCAGAGTCTACTACAAAAACCGAATCAGCTAATAGAATCTTAACTCTTGATACAAATACAATAAATTTGTTAAAAGAATGGAAGGAACGTCAACAGAAGCAAATCAATACTAACCTTGTATTAACCACTAATGGGATTCCGATGCATAATCGGGCAGTAAATCGAGCTTTAGAAAAGCACGCAGAATTAGCAGGGGTACATCGGATTACTCCTCATGGGCTACGTCATTCACATGCTAGTTTATTAGTCCACCTGAACGAAGATCTTCTTATCATCAAAGATCGTTTAGGGCATAGTGATGTGAAAACTACTTTAGGAGAATATGGACATCTTTATTCTAATCGGGATGTTGAGCTAGCTGGTCGACTCAATAATATTGTGGATTATAATCTTGAGGATTAATAACTTATTCAAAACCTAGATAACTTGCAGACGAATGATGAATGATTTGGTACGCATAATGCCTAGCAAATGACACACACATGACAATCGCATGACATGAAAAAGAAAAGAAGCCCTGAGCCTTGGTATATCAAGGCTCAGGGCCTTTCTGTCCCAGTTCATTCACAATTTTGTCATTGTTTTGGTTTAAATATCTAATTGCTCTTTCAGCTCTGCAGTAGAGTTTTCCCACATTTCTGGTTTGAATTCTTTTAAGAAGTCGCCCAGTAACTTTTTAGAATGATTATCCATGTGCTCTACAATAATTTTGCCCTTTAAGGATTTCTCCATATGCTTCACATGCTCTGCCATGGATTTATACGCACGTTTGATTTCCCGGTTCACGCGGATCTCACTGCCGGCAACACCAGCGTAGTAAGGCCCATTTTCTCCTTTTTCCACCGTTACCCAGACAATCCAATACAGCTTTCCGCCTTGCACTTCTTCCCGATCTCTTATCCATTTCACACGGCGCTCTACGGAACTTCTTGCATGCATCGCATCCATATCCACATATGCCTTATTTTCATTCGGATCGACGATAATCGATGACATATTTTCCAGACTGACTGTTCCTGCTCCATAACCGCCGTGCCCGTCCGTTGAATCATCTTTTATAATCGTAAATGTATTCTTCTTTTTATTTTCTTCCGTCATTGTATTCCCCTCCTGACATTCATTCTGACCTTTGTCTCATTCTACCATGTTCTAAAAAGGTTTTTTAGTGAGAAGACTTATTCCGCAGCTCGTCCATAAATCGGAATGCTTCTGTCATCTCCTCATCTGTGTATTTCAGCTTCGACTTTACGGTGTGCACTTTATCAATTATTTCTTCCTTTGACAAATAAGAAAAATATAACATCGTCGAGACCAGCTCTAAAAAGCGGGCGCTGCACTCCTGTAAAAGGTTAATTTGATTCTTGATATCCGGCATGTTCACTTCAAATTGCTTTAAGAAAGTTTCCCCATCTTCCGTGATGGAATAGTGATATTGATGATAATTGCTTTTTTCTTCTTTTTCTTCCTTTAAAAAATGTAAATTGCAAAGTTCCTCGACACGCAACGTTAATTCTTCTGAATAGGGTCCGTAGAAATGAAATTGATATTTTTCTTCAAAGGGAACCCGGCTTTGCTGTAAGATATAAATCATTTTCTGTAATTTCTTTCTTCCTGTCACTTGCCTGGCTTCAGAGAAAAAATAGAGCAGTTTCGCATGGTTGTCTAACACAAATGGTCATTCCTTCCCGTACAATATATCTAAAATTCGTTTCTTCAAATCCGTATCTTCTATTCGCTGTATGCTGTCCTTAGGAAAGTACAGCTTATGGTCCGTCCTTTTCTTACCAGAGATTGCTTCAACAATATCGGAATGCCGGGACAGCTCCTTTAAACCGCCATCAGGCATTAACAGATGGATTGGCAGACGTTCTTCCTCTTCTCCCGGCCGGTAAAAATCATACGGCAAATCGGACGATGAATCCACTACTAAATAATAGTCTGGATCAATCCCTGCCTTTTTAAACAGCTGATACAGCTCCATCCCTGCATTGATTTGCGGGTCCGGGTTGTATTCCACATATTTAAATAAGTGACGGTTGATAAACCGGTAGCTTAAATCAGCCAATATAGCATCCTTTTCTTCCTGCCATTGCTGAAAATAATAATATACAATCATATCATCCAGCTTTAAATAATCCGACAGCTGCACTTTTTCTTCAAAAAAGGAAATAAAGTGTGTCGGCTCCAGCTGAAATTGATACGATTCGTCCTCGTAAAGCACCTTTGCCCGCTGAAAAATTTTTGACAGGATAACCTCTGCACTCCGCGTAACCGGATGAAAATAAACCTGCCAGTACATTTGATACCGGCTCATGATATAATCCTCGACCGCATGCATCCCCGTTGATTTAATCACAACTTGATCATCCATCGGCCGCATGACGCGCAAAATACGCTCCATGTCAAAATGGCCGTAGCTTACCCCGGTAAAATACGCATCGCGCTGCAGGTAATCCATTCGATCCGCATCGATTTGACTCGATATCAGGCTGACAACAAGCTTATCTGAATATGTCTTGGCAATCACATCTGCTACCTTCACAGGAAAATCAGCTGATACTTTTTTCAGGATTTCATTGACCTTCGTGCTCCCTAAGATAATCTGTTGTGTAAACTGCTCATGATCCAGCTTAAACACTTTCTCAAACGAATGCGAGAATGGCCCATGCCCCAAATCATGCAGTAACGCAGCACAAAGACACAGCAGCCGCTGCTCTCTGTCCCATCTTTCCCGGTCTGCAAAATTGGTGGTAATCCTTCTGACTATTTCATAGACGCCCAGCGAATGATTAAAACGGCTGTGCTCTGCACCATGGAAGGTCAGATTCGTCGTTCCCAGCTGCTTTATCCGGCGGAGCCTCTGAAATTCCGGTGTAGCGATCAAATCCCAAATAACCCGATCACGGACATGAATATACCGATGGACCGGATCTTTGAATACCTTTTCTTCTATTAATTGTTCATCTTTATATGCCATATCATTATCTCCAT
This sequence comes from Oceanobacillus oncorhynchi, assembly GCF_000821065.1. Lineage (GTDB taxonomy): Bacteria > Bacillota > Bacilli > Bacillales > Amphibacillaceae > Oceanobacillus > Oceanobacillus oncorhynchi. The sequence goes on along the minus strand of NZ_CDGG01000001.1, from coordinate 537,044 downwards.
CCGCAGTTTCCTAAAAATTTTCGTATAGTTATCCAGTTAAGTTTCCGTTTATCTCTGTATATTTAAAGAAGCCTCTTATACTTCTTTTCCATATATGCTTTGAATATATTATAATATAGTTAAACAGTTGATGAAAGGTTTAGGATGAACACGATGAAAAATTGGAAAGAAATTATTCGACATAAAACATTTCGTTATATAGACCATTCCACAGCAACAATGGTGGCGGGCAAACCGAATACAGCCCTCGCCTCCTTTGCTATGGATGATGCTCTGGCTATTTCCGTCAGTGAAGCAGCTTCTCCTCCTGTTATCCGTTTATGGGTGCATCCAGATACCATTGTTTTAGGTATCCCGGATTCTCGCCTGCCTCATATTGATGCGGGGATGGCATTTCTAGAAGAAAAAAATTATCAAGGGATTGTCCGCAATTCAGGGGGCCTTGCGGTTGCTCTGGATGAAGGCGTGCTTAATATTTCCCTGATTATCCCCGGCGCAAATGACTTATCCATTTACGATTGTTATGAGGCGATGGTTCAGTTTGTCCAGGCCATGTTTGCAGATCTAACCGATGCTATGGAAGCCTATGAAATTGTCGGCTCCTATTGTCCCGGTGATTATGATTTAAGTATTAACGGAAAAAAATTCGCTGGTATTTCTCAGCGCCGGGTCAAAAAAGGAATCTCCGTACAAATTTATCTAGATATCGAAGGAAACAGTAAGGCACGCGCTTCCTTAATTCGGGAATTTTATCATATTGCCAAACAAAATGAAGAGACTACCTTTACTTATCCAGAGGTGACCCCTGATGTGATGGCTTCCCTTTCTGATTTACTGGGAATTCCTTTAACAGTCGAAGAAGTGAAACAGCGTGTAATGGATACATTAAATGGGCTGACAGAAGAAATCATTACCATGCCGATGCAGGATACAGAGCAGGAAAATTTTGATAAACGGTACCAGCAAATGATAAAACGGAATGAAAATATTTGAACGAAGCTTCCTTCCGTAAAAGTTTTACAGACGTTTCTACATGATAAGCACATGTTCAAAATGCATACAAAAACAGCCTGACCAACTATTCCGGTCAGGCTGTTTTTATGGATTGATTATTCAGCTGCTGCTTGAGCTGCTGTAATAAGTGCCAGGTTGTACACATCTTCTGAACTGCAGCCTCTGGACAGGTCATTCACGGGTTTGTTCAGCCCTTGCAGGATCGGACCTACTGCTTCAAATCCGCCTAAGCGCTGTGCGATTTTGTAACCAATGTTTCCTGCTTCCAGGCTTGGGAATACAAATACATTAGCATCCCCTTTGATAACAGAATTCGGTGCTTTTTTCTCTGCAACACTTGGAACAAAAGCAGCATCAAATTGGAATTCTCCATCGATTACAAGAGAAGGGTCTTTTTCCTTTGCAATCGTTAAAGCGTCGGTAACCTTTTCTGTTTCTGGCGATTTTGCAGAACCGGCAGTTGAGAAGCTGAGCATAGCAACACGCGGATCCACATCGAATAGCGCTCCTGTTTTCGCACTTTCTACAGCAATCTCTGCTAGATCATTGCTGTCTGGAGCAATATTAATCGCGCAATCAGCAAATACATATTTTTCTTCATCTCTTACCATAATGAATACACCGGAAGTTTTCTGCACGCCTTCTTTTGTTTTAATAATTTGTAATGCCGGGCGTACGGTATCTGCTGTAGAGTGGGCAGCACCGCTTACCAGACCGTCTGCTTTATTTAAATAGATGAGCATCGTACCAAAATAGTTTTCATCTAAAAGAATTTTCTTTGCATCTTCTTCGGTTGCTTTCCCTTTTCTTCTTTCTACAAAAGCGTCAACCATTTCCCCGAAACCTTCATAGCTTGCCGGGTCAATTATTTCTAGTCCAGATGCTTGTACACCAAGATCTGCTGCTTTCTTTTCTACTTCTTCCTTATTGCCGATAACGACAGGTGTCAGCACAGCATCTTCCGCCAGACGTCCTGCTGCTGTTAAGACACGTTCGTCTAACCCTTCTGGAAATACGATACGTTTGCCGTTTCCCTTTACTTTCTCTGTTAATTGTTCAAATAAACCCATGATGAAACCTCCTATAATAATTAACATATTAAAATGATAGTTACGGACTTTTTGTTTGGAAAAAACAATTCGTTTTTTACCTTCAAATTCTCTTTAATGATATACCATTTATCGGCACAAATAAAGCCTTGAACCCCGAAAAATCAATGTAAAGGATTACATCTGTTTTCCTTTCACAGGAGGAAGAACTTCTCCCATTTTTCATCCATCCTCTTCAATCAAGTATGTTCAAAAATTGGTCTTGCACTTCTTTCTAATTTTGACAAACCCTTGACAATACGTAAAATATCATGATTTTGTGCCTTTTTTTATATGATTCACACCCTCTGGTTATGCTATAGTTAATAGTGATTCAGTATTTAATTTATGTGAAGGAGTGTATGAACGATGGCAGAAGCAGTAGTAACTGTAGATGGCTGGTCCGCATTACATGATACTCGTCAATTTGATTGGACATCTTGGAAATCCATTTCTGAAGACGAAAGAAATAAAGCAATACAAGAGTTTGAAGAACTTATCAAACAATGGGAAACCGTAGAAGAAAATAAAGAAGGCAGTCATAGTATATTCAAAGTTGTCGGAAATAAAGCAGATCTGATGTTTATTTTCTTACGTGAAACAATGGACGAGCTGGAAGAAATCAAAAGAGCTATCAATAAATCGGTATTAGGTGACTTCTTAATCCCTGCTTATTCTTATGTATCCATTATTGAAATGACAATGCACGATCCAATGAAAGCCGGTGAGGATCGCGAGCTTTCTCCGTATGTTAAAGAGCGCTTAAGACCGATTATGCCGAAATGGGAGCATGCCTGCTTCTATCCAATGGCAAGACGCCGTGAGCCGGAAGCAAACTGGTTTGCCATTGAGAAAGAAGAACGTACCAAATTACTTTATGAGCATGGCATGACCGGACGTAAATATGCCGGTAAAGTAAAAGAAATTATCACCGGATCGATTGGACTGGATGAATGGGAGTGGGGCGTAACATTATTTGCTCATGACCCGCTGCAGTTTAAGAAAATCGTTTATGAAATGCGTTTTGATGAAGTAACCACAAAATATGCAGAGTTTGGTGATTTCATCATGGGTAATTACTTAGCACCAGATGAGCTTGCTAATTATCTTGCATTATAATCTCACTTATTAAAGAGGCTGAAACGGCCTCTTTTTTTCGTGAAAAAATAATCATGAAAATACACTCTCCTACATACATATCATTAATGAGCTTGCACCGAAGATTTTCAAGAAATGAGGTCGGTCTATGGCTATTATTGCTCATAATGAAGCGGATGTTGATTTACTCGCCTGACTAATGCGTGCTTAGGCAGAGGGAGACGGCAATCTTGGCATGTTGATGGCAGGTAATACAGGGGCTAACCGTGTTCTTGCGGATTGTTTAGATTTCACGGATATCCGGACCATATCGACCAGGCTTTTTCAGAGTCCTGGAGGATTTGAAGCAACGCAGAAAGGATATTTTTATCAACGGACAAGAGAATCCGAAAAACGTCTTACAAGAAGAGCTCTTCAAGGCAAGATGCAGCATCCTGCTTCCAATTCACTTTGGTTCTTTATGCCTGAAGAACCCTGTCCTGACCAATGGTACGGTCAATGGAATACGGGAAGGTTTAAATCACATTGCTTTTATGCACCATCTGCAGAGGAGTGTCCAACTGTATTTCGGTAGACAGAGATGGATAACTTTTTATATTGCATGTATAGCATCACGTTTTTATTTTGAAGGAGAGTGAACTTATGAGTGATCAAATGAATCCAAATCAGCCAGTGAATAATAACCAGGCTTACTACCCAAACCCTTATTATTATCCGCAGGCAACAGGAAGTTTTTATCCAGCTTATTCCGTTCGGCAGTATGCCCAGCCAAGCAATGGAACTGGCGGCGGACAGTTAACCAACCAGCAATCGTTTATTGAGAATATTTTACGGTTGAACCGCGGAAAATTAGGCACCTTTTATCTGACCTTTGAAGGACAGCAGCCAACGTCATTTCGAGGCTATATTGAGGAAGCCGGACGGGATCATATTTTAATTCGGGAGGAAGACTCCAATCGTCGTTTCTTATTATTAATGGTGTATCTCGATTATGTATTATTTGATGAGGAAATCAACTATTCTTACCCATATGGCGGCAATCAGGGCCAATTATCCAACTACAATCCAAGATAAAGAAATAGAAGCAGTAAATAAAGCGTAGACATTCATGAAGTCTACGCTTTATTTACCTTAAAATGTGTGTATTGCGAGGAGATTAAAATGAGACACCCTCTGGAAAAATTTATACGCATGGAAATGCTTGCAATAATTGGCGGCCTGTTTGCCGGGATTTTTGCCTGGATAACAGGATGGATGTTCTTTTTATTCCTAGCTTGTTATCTTTTTGTATTCAGCATGCTCAGTAATGTTTTCATTTTGCTGTATACACACAGAGCTTCCGATGCCATGAAACAGGTTATCCGGGCTTTTTTATTGTTTATATTTCTTACTTCTCTTTTCTTTTATATATAAAAAACGTTTTAACCTTAAAAATCAAAGGCTAAAACGCATTTTTTCATACTAATTTCATCGCGCCTATCCCCAAAAGAACCCAGCCTGCCAAAAAGGCCAATCCTCCAATTGGTGTAATCATCGCAAGCGCTTTGACGCCGGTTAAAGCATAGATATATAAACTTCCTGAAAATAAAATAATACCTGTTAAGAACAGCCAGCCGCTGGATGCAAAGAGACTGCTTCCTTCAAATTTTCCTAAAAGAAGCGCAACTGCAACAATGGCTACGGTGTGGAACATTTGATAATCTACCGCTTTGCCCCAATTTGTTAAGGCTCTTTCGGACAGCCTTCCTTCCAGACCGTGTGCACCGAATGCTCCAAAAGCAACTGCCAGAAATCCAAGGATAGCTCCAATGATTAAAAATAACTTCATCTTTTCATCTCCTAATCATAACATATTATATAAAATACATTTTCCATAACCTAAAAATCAAATATAGAATCCCCATTGGCATCTTCTTCTATCAGCTTATTCTTTTCCGGTACAGCCCCTTTGTCCGCAGGCTGCTTGCCGAGCATTGCTCTCATCTCTGCTTCCGAAATTTGCTCCTCTGTATCTTCTATATTTACTTGCTTCTGACTGACAACACTGGAATCAGAGCTCCCTGAAAGAAACAGTTCACTTAACAAGTGGATATTTTCCATATGTTTTTTTACTTGATCTTCCTGATGGGCTTTTCTTTTGGCTTCTTCCAGCTCATGAATCATTTTATTGATTATTATTTCATTGCTTACAGCCATACAACCCCTCCTTTTTCTGCATTCATTACGAATTATAGCACAGAAATCCTTTAAACCTGAAAACATAAAAAAAGAGCTTCAGACGATAGCCGTCTCTCTGCTCTTTAACGTAATATACGATTTACGTTCAGCTTTCTTCCCGATATTTCCTCCACGGTATAGCGTTCATACATCCATTTCAAAAATATAACCTCAGATTCTTCTAATTCTCTTCCTAGCTGTGTTGAAGTTTGATGATATAGATGAAAAAAGTTTTTCATTCTTGAAAACTCCCCCTATACTGCGCAGTCAAATATAGAAATATTATAGCATTGTCTATTTTTATCTTCAATAGGAGAATTTTTCAAGTTTTCATTCTAAAGAAAACGCTTTATCTGCTTATTACAGCAAATTTTAACAAGAAAAAGATTCTCCTGACATATTATCTCCTTTAATTACATTGAATATGTCAGAAGAAATTTCTTCCTTTATATCAAGCTATTTATTGTTTTATTTATCCTCTATTGTGGATTGCAAAGCGTATAACTTTTCATTCATTATTTCCATCATCTGTTCCATCGCCTCTTTACGAGGTACATCCTCAGGCAAATAAATCGGATCACCAAAGATAATTTTCGGCTTTTTAAACTTAAACAGCTCTTTAAAATTATTTGGACCTGTGTAAGCTGCAGGAACAATCGGCGCCTTACTGTATGCAGCAATGGTGACAGCCCCTCTTTTTAATGGAACCTGATTCGTTGTTCTTGTGCCGCTGGGGAAAATACCGATGACTTTTCCTTCTTTTAAAAGCTTGCGAGGCACTTTAATCGTGCTGGGTCCTGGGTTATCCCGGTCTACAGGAAATGCATTTAATTTTTTCATCAGCCATCTTAGAGGGCCGGATTGAAATAATTCCTTCTTCGCCATATAGTGGACTTTCGTCGGCAATAGACTGACTCCTAACCACAAAATATCGACCCAGCCTGTATGGGTACATGCGATAATATACCCGTCTGATTGCGGGAGTTTTTCTTTTTGAAATACCTTTACACGTCCAAATAAACTTAATATAACTTTTAATAGATATGCAGCAAAATAATACATGCGTCTCTTCCTTTTTTCAAATTTAGTACCTGGTGCTTATATAAGATACTATTAGAAATAGCGTAAAATTACAAGATGTTTATGATAATTAAATGATGTCAACGACGGATAGGCTATTGTCTTTTACAATCCGCTGTATAATCAAAGTATAAATGATAATGATGTTGGCAGCCTTCATTAAAGGCAGATTCACAACGGAGGCACTTGTCCGTATTTAAATACTGTTTGATCGTATGTTCTGTTTTACAAACACCACACAAAACCGCCGGCGTATCGAATTCATCTTTCCCCCATACAGCTGCTTTATGATTTTCACATTCTGCGTGACACTGAAAGCATGGATAATATTTCTGGCAGCATTTAAAGTTGATGGCAATAATATCTTTTTGCGTATGATAATGCCTGCATCTTGTCTGATTATCAATCACTGGTCCGTGAACTGTCGGCATGTTATTCCCTCCCCGCGTCAGCAATTATCCAGTAAAAAAGCAGCACACCCTCATTCTATCGAAAGCGTCCTGCTTTTAAACATTAGTTCTGCTCTTCTTCTGTGTCTGCTTCTTCCTCCAGGGAAACGCCCAGCTTGTCTTCAAGCACAATGATTCTGGCGCGCAGCTCATCGATGTCATCTGTTGTTGCCAGTCCGGTTTCTCTAGCCAAGTCTTTCTTCTTTTCTCTGCTTCTTTCATCCCATTCATCTTTTTTGGTGCTGCCTTTTTCAATAAAATTATCTAAAACAGTTCTTGCCTGCTCTTGTGTTAACTCATTTTTTTCCACTAATTCTTTCACTTTTTGTTCAAATTTCTCTTTCCCGCTTACTGCAGCACCCAGCCCCAGTAAAAATCCTTTACGTAAATAATCGCTCATCATTTATACCTCCTATTGTATGCTGTTATGATGATTCCTTAAAACTGGATGAAGCTTGCTTTTTCAACCTGCCATCCTTACAATACGTGAAACAGGAATGTTCTATACATCTTTTGGGTACATATAATAAAATAAACTTTCTTACTACCTATTATATAAAACATTTTGCTGTCACGTAAACGATTTTGGCGCCAAATTTCCCTGATATACTTTTATATTCCCTTTATTTACTATATTTAATCATTATCTAGCTATGCCCTATTGAATAAAATTACGTTTGATTGTATAATCATACAGTTACAATTTTTAGTTTCTATATTATTTAGGAGGAAAATAAATGAAGTCCTATTCCTTTAGTCAGATTATTAAATTCATTATTCCATCTTTATTAGGTTTATTCCTATTTTTATATCCATTGCCGACAGAGGAAGGGTTTACCATACCTATTGCCTTTTTAGCCGGTACACTGCAGGATATACTTGAAAGCAATCTGTCTCTTATTATGATGATCGTTATTATCATCACTGCTGGATTCACTGCCTTTGCTAAACTAGCCGGTGAATCAACTTTCAGCAAATCTCCTTTCCTGCATCAATTATTTTATACGACATGGTTCTGGACAATTACACGTCTGTTGGCAGCCGTTTTTGCAATTATGGTTTACTTTCAAATTGGTCCGGAGTTTGTTTACAGCGAAGATACAGGCGGCATGCTGTTGGACAGCCTGCTGCACACCCTGTTTGTTACCTTTTTATTCGCCGGTCTCTTTTTACCTTTCCTGACGAATTTTGGATTGCTGGAGTTTTTCGGAGGTATCATGAGAAATATCATGCGGCCTTTATTCCGTCTCCCGGGCAGAGCTTCTGTCGACAGTTTAGCTTCCTGGGTCGGAGATGCGACAATCGGGGTACTGCTGACAAATAAACAGTATGAGGAAGGTTATTATACAAAGCGGGAAGCAGCTATTATCAGTACAACGTTTTCGGTTGTATCCATTACGTTCACCTTAGTTATTTTACAAGAAGTTCGTTTAGCACATATGTTTTTGCCTTTTTACCTGACTATCCTGATTGCAGGAGGAGCTGCAGCTTTCATTATGCCGCGCATTCCGCCGCTCTCTAAGATGCCAAATACCTATATCAGCGGCAAGGAAAGAACAGACGATGAAAAAATCCCTGCATCGGATAATGTATTTACTCACGGATTCAAAAATGCCGTCAAACGTGCAGAGAAAGAAACGAGCTTCCGTACCTTTTTTATAGACGGCGGAAAAAATATTTTTGATATGTGGTTTGCTGTCACACCTGTTGTGATGACGTTCGGAACGTTGGCAGTGATTATTGCAGAATATACACCGTTATTCCAGTGGCTCGGAATGCCATTCGTTCCTATTTTAGAACTGATGCAGATTCCATTTGCCCAGGAAGCATCTGAAACCATTCTGATCGGTTTTGCAGATATGTTCCTGCCAGCCATTTTAATTACTGGCGTAGAGGCAGAAATAACACGATTTATTATTGCTGCCTTATCTGTAACACAGCTTATTTTCATGTCTGAAGTCGGCGGACTGATTCTAGGTACTAAAATTCCAGTATCCTTCCGTCACTTAGCTATTATCTTTTTAATGCGTACCGTGATTACACTGCCAATTATCACCATTATTGCGCATCTGTTATTTTAAAATCAATAAAAAATGCGGAGCCCTTTCCGGGAACTCCGCATTTTTTAATTTTACATTTTTTAAGAAGATGTTCCTTTGTGCCGGTGGTTAAATAATGATTTAACCTTGGCTAAGCGACCTTCAATCAGCGGCTGGGAGATGGTCAAAATAGGCTTGCTGGACAGCGAAATGACAATCAGCGCTGACAAGCCGGCGATTCCGACGACATCAAACCAATGATGAACAGATAATAAATCAAATTCACGCAGGAACTGAACGATAAAACCATGCAATAAGTAAACATATAATGTTCTTGTTCCAAGGACTGTTACCCAGCCCAGGTTTCTTTTAGGAATCCAGGCTAATATACTGATTGTCATCACTGCTGCAATGGCATAAACAAATAACCGCACGAAGCCGCCGAAACTCTCCACACCTAAATTACTGTATGATTTTGAAGCAAGCAGCCATCCGGTATCGATAACCGGGAATACATAAATTAATACGAACATACTTGCCATCACAGCAATTGAAGCGATCTTCACTTTGCGATGCTTCACCAGCATCATTTGATCGACGGTTAACCAGTAACCAATTAAGAAGAATGGAAAAAACACAAATGTTCTGGATAAGCTGAACGAATGCCCAATTTCTCCAAAATAGCCGACAACGATACCTATCAATATGGATAAAGTAATACTCCAGCCAGCAGGTATCTTTTTAAATAACACAAGCAGAATATGCCAGCTGAATAAGCTGAATAAGAACCACAATGACCATTGCGGATAGAAAACTCCAGTCTGCCAATCTGCTTTTCCTATAAAGAAATAATAAATCGTATATAATGTTTGAAAGATAAAATATGGAACAATTAACTTTTTCGTTAAATTCCATATATATTTCTTATTTCCTGAGCCTTTTGCAAAGAAACCGGCTAATAAAATGAACGCCGGCATATGGAAGGTATATATCCATATATAAATTGCTTCTGTCGATTGTGAATCGCTGATAAAAGGTTGAATCATATGACCAAAAACAACGAGAAAAATCAAAAACACTTTCGCATTATCAAAAAATGCATTTCGTTCCATAGACCATCCCTCTATTTCGTACACCATTTTAAAGTTGTATATTCTACTTTACTCGCTTTTATTTAAAAAATCTCCCCAAAAAGGGAATTTTTATCGTTTTGTAATCTATTTGTTAGTGTCTCGAAAAAATGTAACATGAAACAAAACTTTACGGAGTCGGGCTTTTATTTCATTTCCCAGTAAAAAGTCATATGATAACAATTTGAGCTGAAGCTCTCCTTGTTTCATATGACCTTGATACATTCTTACTTTTCTATCTGAACGGTTGGTTCCAGCCCTAATTGAACGTTTCCTTTTATTGCTCTTGAAATCATGCATGATTTTTCTGCTTTTTCAATGAGTTTATTGGTTAAGCGTATCTGCTGCTCTGCCGCTTCTTTTTTTAAGGTAACATGGGGACGGTGGATGATTTTTTCGTAAGTGAAAATGCCATTTGTTACGTCTACCATCCCCTCAGAGGTTATGCTCATGGTATTAACAGGAACTTCTGCACGTTCCAGCATGGCTGCCAATGAAATAATATAGCATGTCGCAGCCGCTCCAAGCAGCATTTCATCTGGATTGGTACCAATACCGGGCCCATCCATTTCTGGCGGGATGGAGATTTTCGTTTGTAAATTCCCGGCGTTAATATACCCTTCGCTGTTACGACCGCCTTGCCACTTCCCTTCTAGATGAAAGTGATGCAATGTCATCCGGATCACTCCTTTTTTTCTTTTCTTTCAATTATGACGCACGGGAAGATTTTTTACAAAAAATAGAATTTTAAAATCTGCTGATTAAAAAAGTCGTGCTGTTCCTATTGCAGGGCAGCACGACTTTCCCTCATAGTACGGGATTATCTCATTTATCTGGACTGTTCTTTATTTCTTTTTAATTTCGGACTAGATGCAAACCAGCCGATTAACGCAATTCCTACAAGAATAATATAGAAGGAAGCTTTCCATAATGTAGAGTGCGGGAAGTGCTCTGGAATCACAGCTAAATCCGGATTGGCTAATACAATAACAGCCAGTTTCACTCCTACCCAGCCCACAATCAGAAATGCGGCGATTTCCAATGTTGGCCGTTTATGCAAGAGACCTACAAAAATATTGGCAGCGAATCGCATAATAATCAAGCCAATCATACCGCCGGCAAATACAACAGCAAATTGACCGGTATCCAAGCTTCCAACATGGCCGAAATCTGTTGGAGGCAATGCTACCGCTAAGGCAACAGCTGCTAAAATGGAATCAACAGCAAATGCTAAATCTGCAAACTCCACCTTCACCACAGTCATCCAAAATTCTTTTTTAGATGCTTGTTCAGGCTCCTGATTTCCTGCCGCACCAGCCTTTTTACCATTTTGTGCCGATGCATCGGAAGTCTCCGGCTCCTTCTTCTTAAACCTGTCATATAAATTCTTTCCTGATATAAATAAAAGATAGGCAGCGCCTAACGCTTGTACAATCCAGAAATCGACCAGGAATGAGATAACAAATAAAGACGCAAAACGCATTACAAATGCCCCGGCTAATCCATAAAATAATGCTCTCTTCCTTTGCTTTTCAGGAAGGTGTCTTACCATGATGGCCAGTACAAGCGCATTATCAGCAGCTAATAAGCCTTCTAATGCAACTAATACAAGCAAGACCCATAAATACTCCAGCAATAGTTCAGTTCCCATGATGTATTCTCCTCTTCTACATGTGTTTTGCAGAAAAGGCCATAAAAATAGACCTTTACCTGCAATCGGTAAAGGTCTCGCTAACAACTTTTCTGGTTGCCACATAAAGCCGGAGACGGTTATCTCGTAATGACGACTTTACGTGTACAGCTACTCCCCTTTAGGAAATAAATGTTTACTAAGCTTTTTTAATATGACGTTCCCAGACAGCAAAAATGTTTCCTTCCTGTCCTTTGCCAGCCATTTATTAAGTATACTTTATTAAAACCTTTTTCATGCTCTTTGTCAATATCTTTTACAGTAACTTTATATTTAAATCGACCGCAGATGTTTATAGCTTTCTGAATTCGGTTAATGTAAAATAATATATAGCATAACTTGGAAAGAAAGTAGTGTGATTCAATGACACAGAAACGCTGGTTTCAATTTTTTATCTTTTTTATTTGTTTGTTTACATTAATTTTTCTCATCTCTATAACGCATTTTATCTTTACACCTGTTCTGCAATTAGCCGGTGCTGTAGCTCTTCCGATTATCGGTGCAGGTATTCTTTATTACTTAACCCGGCCATTGATGAATCTGCTGGTAAGATATAAAGTCCCGCGGATTTTATCTATTATTATCGTATTCCTGGTTATCATCGGGGTCGTTACGCTATTCATTGTATTTATCTGGCCGATCGCCCGTGATCAGTTTGAAAATTTAATGGACAGTATTCCTGGAATGGTTAGTACGGTCGAGAGCTGGATTGGGTATTGGCAGGAAAATATTGCTTTAGTTCCTGACCAGGTAATCGATGCCATCAATAATTTTGCCAATGATATTCCCGGACACATTGAAAGTGTATTGAATAATGTCTTTGGCTTTTTAGGAAGCTTCATTGGTCAATTGGTAAGTATCATTGCCGGCATAATTCTGGTTCCATTCTTCCTTTTCTTCATGTTGAAGGATGGAGAGAAGCTTGTACCTTTTATTCTGCAATTTTTCAGCAAGAAAAAAGCAGAAAACTTACATGGACTATTAAGTAAAATCGATAATGTATTGTCCTCGTTTATCCAAGGACAGTTATTAGTAAGTTTTGCAGTAGGTATCCTCTTGTTAATAGGTTACTTGATTATCGGTTTAGAGTATGCCGTCGTACTTGCTCTATTCGGTATGATGATGAATGTCATCCCGTTTTTGGGACCTTATATCGCTGTTGTTCCAGCTATCCTGGTTGCGGGGTTCCAGGATCCAATGAATATCATCTGGATAGCCATTATTATGTTTGTTGCACAGCAGCTGGAAAGTGTATTTATTTCTCCTAATGTGATGGGGCAGGCGCTTAATCTGCACCCGCTGACTGTTATCACAGTTATCCTCGCGGCAGGAAGTATTGCCGGATTTTTAGGAATTTTATTCGCTATCCCTGTGTATGCAATAATCCGGACAATTGTAATCCACTTTTACCAAACCTTTGTGGACTCCAGAAAAAATAAAGACGATGCATTGATTTAGGAGGGGTTTTCTTGACAACAAAAGCAGAACTGCAACAAAAGCTCGATGAATTAAAGTCTGATTACATCCGTATCCAAGGAGATTTAGACAAGTTAGAGTTCGTCAAAGGACGTGTCTCCTCTGCCGAAGAACAACTGGTCCGTTTAGAAGGAGAGATTGCTGAGGTAAGAAAAGAATTGGAACAGTATAATAACTGATAGAATAACAAAAAAGCTAAAAAGTTTTCTTTTTAGCTTTTTTGTTATTTCTTTTTACAATTCACAACGCTTTCAAGAAAAAAATCCTAAAATGAAATTTTATGACAGCCGGGACTTCTTATCGCCTCTTCTCGTTCTACTTATCTACACCAGAAATCCCCTCACCTGTTGATAGGGAAACCTTCTCTCCCTGATATTCAATCACCTCAGGCTTTTCTGTTAACCATAATGGAGCATCTAAATCATAATATATAACATTTGGATGGGCGGCTGCAAAATGAGCTGCTGCTCCGACAGAATAGCTTGATTCCATCATACTGCCAATCATACATGGAACCTGATTGACCATTGCAAGATCAGCAATGATTAATGCGTTATAGATACCGCCAGATTTCATTAATTTTATATTAATTAAATCTGCGTAATGCCCTTGAATAATCTTAAAAGCATCTTGTGGAGAGAATATACTTTCATCCGCCATTATAGGTGTTTTCACATTATCTGTAACAAATTTAAGACCTTCCAAATCATTTGCTTTTACAGGCTGCTCGATAAATTCAATTCCAGCATTTATACGCTCCATTTCTTGAATTAACTGTACTGCTTGTTTAGGTGTCCATCCTTGATTTGCATCTAATCTAAGCAATATTTCAGAAGGAATGACTTCTCTAATAGCCAGGATTCTATCCATATCAAGCTCTGGTTTTGCACCAACTTTAATTTTCAAACTTGTATAGCCTTTTTCCACCCACTTGTCGGCATCTTTCGCCATTTTTTTTGGGTCATCCACGCCTATTGTCATAGATGTCTTAAGTGATTGATAATCTCCTAATAATTGATAAAGCGGGACCCCCATCCATCTGCTGTATACATCATGTAAAGCAATATCAGCAGCTGCTTTAGCACTTGTATTTCCAATACAACTATTTTGAATAGCAACCAGTAACGATTGAAAATGTCGTATATCCTGCTGCAGAATCGCCTGTTTAATTGGTCCTTCTAATGCTGCTTGAATACTTTCTGATGAATCTCCAGTGATTACCCACGTAGGAGCAGCTTCTCCTCTTCCAGCTAATCCATTTTCTAAATAAATAGTCACAGTAATACTTTCTATATATGTTGCAGTTCTCAGCGCTGTCTTAAATGGTGTATGCAGCGGTATTTTCCTGCGAGAAGTTCTTATATCTTCAATAAACAATTTATATTCTCCTTTTAGTGTCAATTTCGTATCCTATCATTCTTTAAAGCATTTCAAGGATTTTCCCAACAAGCATTCCAAAATAAGTGCCTAAAAACGAACCTATCAATGCCATGATGACCCCCACAGGAATCAGAGTCTTACTATATGCTGCTGCAAGCATCGGTGCCGACGCCATACCTCCAATATTAGCTAAACTAGCTATTCCTAATGTAAACAAATCTAACTTAAATAATTTACCTAGCAGGAGCATAATAATTAAATGAACAAGCATAATTAAGAAACCAGAAATAATATAAATAGGTGCTTGAGCAATTTGTGAGAAATCTGAATGGGAAGCAATTAAAGCTATAATGATATACAGCATGACATTCGAAACATCTAAAGCACCTGGAATTTTAGATAAACGAGTTTGACCAAGTACCAGGCCAACAACAGAAGCGATTAAAATAGTCCATGTTGTAGCACTAAATACATCGCCGAGTTCAGGTAAGTTATCTCCGGCTAGTGTTGCTAATGCTGAAACAAACAGACCGATCCCCAGCAAGTAAATAATATGTTTAAATTCAATCCCCTGATTATCTGATGATGCCTCATTTGTTTCATATTCATTGTCAATCATCGTTATATCTGCTTTGGTCCACCGATTAAATGCACCAGCAAATGGGACCAGCCAAAACATAAACATCACCCAAACAGCATAATTAATTGTATCCATCATTAAAATGTATCCAAAGATATTTTCCGGAACTTGTAAAATATCTTGTAAAGCAACCATATTTGCACTGCCGCCAGTCCAGCTACCTGCCAAGGCCCCAAAAGCACGCCAAGTATCGGCAGCATATAATTGATTAAATATAAGATAAACAACCGTAAAGCCAATAATTATACTTATTACTGCAACAAAATAACCACCTAACATACGAGGGCCTAATTTAATGATGCTTCGAATATCGCATTTTAATAACATCAACATTAACATAGCGGGTAGTAAAGCATCTTTCACTGCTACATAAGATGATTCTGTAGCCTCATTATCAAATAAACCAATAGTCTGTAACAAAGCTGCTCCAATATAAATCAAAACAATACCTGGTATAAATTTAAAAAATCGATTTGAGCTAAATTTACTTTCTATCCCTACCATCAAAGCGGCTAGAGCTACTAAGACGGCAATATAAATAAATCCATCCGTAATCATATTATTCCTCCTCACTTTCATTTAAGATTTTTTTATGATTCTAATCCCCTAATGTTTTCTATATAGCCCCTTTCTTCAAAATTTCCATCCTCACAAATACCAATCTATTGAATCATCCATATTTAGCGAAAAAAAATCCAGTCTAACTAAAATTTTATTTTAGTTAGACTGGATTTCAACTAGGTTTCTTTAGTTAAAGCAGCTTTTACTTGAGTATATTTATATTCAGCATCTCGATAGGCTACGAGCAGGGCTTTTTGTGATGAACCGTGATACCTTTTGCGAATGGACTCTTCTATTAAAGAGTTGCCCATTGCCTCACCAATAAACAGAGATTTAACGAAATGATTCGTTAATTGAATGGTAGACGAACATTCGCAATCCACAATTTCATCTGTTTGAAAATCTACCACTAGCGCTACAAAAAATTGACTATACTTTTTTGTAATTGGATTATTCTGTGAAGCTTTGGCATCGCCGATAATATAGACTGTATTTGAATGATACAACAGATAAGTCTCCTTTAATACAATGCAGGTAATATAAGGGATCCACGAAGGGTAATCGTAGTTACTCATATCATGCAGGCGCTTTCTTATTTTGTTATTATAATATTTTTAAAATTACAGGTCAACTACTTTTTATAATATCTGCATTTTAAATATTTGACTATTATTTCTTTGTTTTAATTAGTTATAGTTATTTACGTGGAGAACAAGTAATATATTTTAAGCAAAAGCTGCCTTTCTGACTGCTCTATCAGAAAGGCAGCTTTTTACTTATAAAGAAATTATAATATCTTATATCTTTTTTGCACTTTACGAGAGTATAAAAATTTAAGCAATAAAGTATAAGCATAACTGCCAAGGCGACCATGCGCTTTTTTAGCTTGGTTTTCTTTAAAATTTATTTTACTTTTCCTTTGGTCAAACTGACTATCTTATCTCCTGATGCGGGTACAGTACGCATTTCCTCTGAGAAAAACTTCAGCTGTCCGGATGGTTTGATTAAGAATAAATATACCGTCTCCGGATCTTTTGCCTGTTTGTAGTGTTCAAATGTGAATTTATCAGTGAGTGTTGTCTGCCGCACAGTAAACCCATTTTCCGCTTTATCGATTAGATCCTCCAAAGAGAATTTTTTATCAAATAAAATACGGCCGCCAACCTGTGAAACCATACCAGTTGAGTATCCATTATCCTTGAATGTTGTGTACGGACTCACTTTAAACACATTAGTTCTTCCATATTCCGGAAGAAACGTTGTACAGAGGAGCGAGTTATACGATTTATCATGCGTCAGTGTTAATAAATACTCGTATGGAATCGTATCGAGATGATGCTCTGTCTGCTCGGACAACATGCTCCCATGATAAAATTGCAGGCCTTCTTTTCTTGCCAGAGAAAGATTTTCCCACGAAGAATCTACAATGATAGACGGATAATTTGCTTCTTTTAATGATTTAGCCAATTGAATCGTAAATGGATTGCTTCCGACAATAAGCGCTCCCGGATTCCCTTTATTCGACAGATTCAGCTTTTTAGAAAGCCAGCCGATAGAAAATCCATGCGCAATAACCGTAAAGATAACCAGCGCAAAGGTTAATGCCGTCAGAATAGATGCATCCTCATAGCCTGCTTCTGTTAACACCCCGGCAAAATAACCAGAAACCGTTAGTGCAACAATTCCCCGCGGTGCAATCCAGCCAATCAGCACTTTTTCATTAAGGCTAAGCCCAGTTCCAATAGTTGACAAGAAAATAGATAAGGGACGGACAGCAAACATCATCAATAATACGTAGCCAATAATATGAGGGTTAAAAATTTGCATAATCGTTGCCACATCCAGCGAGGCTGTCAGCATAATAAAAATGGTTGAAATCAGCAGTACCGAAATATTTTCTTTGAAATGGCGCATATCCGATACAGAGCGAATCCCCATATTTGCCAAGGTAATTCCCATCGCAGTGACAGATAAAAGTCCCGTCTCATGCATAATGACATCCGCAATGGTAAAACAGAATAAGACAACAACGACAACTGTCGGAGATTTTAGGAATTCAGGCACATGCCCCATTTCGAACATCCAGCCAAGTCCGCGTCCTAATATCCAGCCTAAGAAAACGGCAAATAGAGAGCCTGCGAAGAATAATAAAATCTGACTAGCTTCGGGATTAGATGCGGTGATAAACGTAATAATTTCAAAAGCAAAAACCGCAAGCAACGCTCCAATTGGATCAACAATAATCCCTTCCCACTTTAAAACCTTCGCCGGACGTGCTTTCAGCTTCGCCTGACGTAAAAGAGGCATAATAACGGTCGGACCAGTCACAACAAACAAACCGCCAATCACAAAGGCAACTGCCCAGGATAATCCGGCAATATAATGAGCGGTCAGCGACCCTAAAATCCAGGCAATAAATGCTCCTACCGTAGATATCCGGAAGATTGGTTTTCCAATTCCGCGTAATTCTTTAAAGCTTAAATTTAAGCTTCCTTCAAATAATATAATTGCTACAGCAACAGAGATAAGCGGACTGTACAAGTCCCCAAAATCCTGTTCTGGGTTAATTAATCCGAAAACAGGGCCAATGATTAGTCCTGTAGCAGCCATCACAACGATAGCCGGCATACGAAAGCGCCATGCGACCCATTGGGAAGCGACACCTAATAAGCCAATCAACATTAATTCAAACAGCAAAGAAGGTACCATATATCCTCCTCCTTTTCAAAAAGATATAGCATATTTTAAAGATGAAACAGGGAAATGTAAATTCATATGAAGTTGTCCATCGAAAAATTAACATTTCCTTACGTCATATTTGCTTTTTGACAGCATTTCCAGCTGTTATTTGCCCTTTTTCCTTACTTTACTTTCGGGCTAAAACGTTCTAGGATAGAAAGTAGAATAATGATGTAATTATCTAACATATACAAACTCGAAATAATAAACTCAAGCTATTCTTTCCTATATCAGCAATTCATGCTACAGCGGTTTTAATGGGGCTAGTAATCGTAGCAACGGTTTTAATAGACCGAGTAATCGCAGGTCTCAATGTTTTCAGGTTAATGCGGCCGCTGTGGAAAAACACTACGCTAGATAGGTTTTATTACTATCTAAATAATATTTAAGAAAATTCATTAACCTGACAACAATGGTAATCCCAGCCCCAGCGGTTTAATGGGATGAATATTCGCATCCTCAACCAACCTCAATAAGGGAGATTTATCTATGGAAAAGTATTTAAATATTTTACAGAATTACTTTGGTTACTCCAGTTTTCGGCCTGGACAAGCTGAAGTTATTGATACAATTGATCAAGGTGAAAATGTCCTTGCTGTGATGCCGACCGGTGGCGGAAAATCACTCTGTTATCAAGTACCCGGGCTTGCGATGAACGGAACAGCAATTATCATTTCACCGCTTATTTCACTGATGAAGGACCAAGTTGACGGACTGCATGCCCTCGGGGCAGCAGCAACTTATATTAACAGCTCCATTTCTGCAGGTGAGCAGTATCAGCGTTTAATGGCGATGCAGCAAAATCGCTATCAATTTGTTTATGTTGCTCCAGAGCGTTTTGAATCAGGGGCTTTTATTCAAGCCTTGCAGCAGACTAATATATCTCTGATTGCCTTTGATGAGGCGCACTGTATATCCCAGTGGGGTCATGATTTCCGTCCAAGCTACCGCTCTATCGTTCCTATTCTCCAGGAGATTGGCGGCAATCCAACGGTTATGGGGCTTACCGCGACAGCGACCCCTGAAGTAATTGAAGACATACAGGCTCTTTTACATATCGCTCCTGCAAATACAGTGCATACTGGCTTTGAAAGAAAAAATCTTTCCTTCTTTATCGAAAAAGGGGTAAATAAAATAGATTATATTCTTTCCTATCTGAAAAAACATCAGGGAGAAGTCGGTATTATTTATGCAGCAACACGAAAACAGGTCGAACATGTCTATGATGTCCTAAAAGGGAAAGGTTATGCTGTATCCAAGTACCACGGCGGATTGTCCGAGCAGGAACGGCAGGCTGCGCAAACGGCCTTTATCTTTGACCAGACAGAGTTGATGGTTGCTACGACTGCGTTTGGAATGGGGATTGATAAATCAAATGTCCGCTTTATTATTCATTATGCCATTCCGATGAATATGGAATCGTATTATCAGGAAGCAGGAAGAGCAGGACGCGACGGCGAGCCGAGCAACTGTGTCCTGCTTTTCTCTCCTCAAGATATCCATACTCAAAAATTTTTGATTGAGAAATCCGATTTGGATGAAGAAGGAACACAGCGGGAATATCAAAAATTGAATAAAATGGTGAACTACTGTCGTACACAAAACTGCTTATACAGTTATATTTTAAACTATTTCGAGATGGGGTCGGCCGCATCTTCTGTATCTTGCGGACGCTGCAGCAATTGCCTGAAGCAAGGAGAGTTAGAGGATATTACCGAAGAAGCGCAAATGATTTTATCCTGCGTGAAGCGCATGCGTGAACGCTTTGGCGCTTCCATGACAGCGAAAGTTTTAAAAGGTTCAAAGGATAAAAAGCTGATTCAGTTTGGCTTATCGAAATTATCTACTTACGGCATCTTATCCAAATATACGGAGAAGGAAATTACAGAAAGAATCCACTTCTTAATCGCTGAGGAATGCTTATCCGCAGAGGAAGGGCAGTTTCCTGTTTTAAAACTAAACCAGAAGTCCATGGACATCCTGACCGGAAAAGAGAATGTTACCATGTTTATCCAGGATGTCCCTGCTGTCAGTGAAACAGATTACAGTGATGATCTCTTTGAGTCACTGCGCCAGTTAAGAAGATCGATGTCTCAGGAGCTGGATTTGCCACCTTATGTGCTGTTTTCAGATATGACATTAAAAGAAATGGCCCGCTATCTTCCAGAAGATAAGGATGAATTCTTACGGTTAAAAGGAGTAGGACAAAAGAAATATGACCTCTATGGAGAAGCCTTCCTGGAAGCTGTTGCCGAATGGAAAGAAAAAAACCCGGATTACAAAGCCCCTACTGCCATTCATTATCAAAAGGCTGCGAAAGCAAAGGATGCGGATGACCGGCCGTCCTATCAAATATCATATGAGCTCCTGCAAAAAGGAAAAACGATTCGAGAAATTGCTTCCATCCGGGATTTAAAAGAGCTGACCATTGAATCACATATTTTTCAGGCTTTCCAAAAGGGATATACGCTGAATTGGAATCTATTCTTTAATACCGAGGAAGAAGGCAAAATTTTATCCAAGCACGAAGAAATTGATCCAACTGGATTGAAGGAGCTGAAAGAGGCTCTGCCGGAAGATTACACCTATCGCAAAATCAAAGCAGTTCTAGTAAAGAATGATAAGTTTATGGCGAAAGAAAAAAGCTCTTAAGCCATTAAAAAAGGCAGCAAGATATTTTAAAAAATCTTGCTGCCTTTTTTTGATTACTATTTTGTTTAATTACTTCATATCAAGCGCCCAAGTCCCGTTACGGAAAACCGGCTCTGATTTCCCATCTGCAGTAATTCCGTCAATGTCCATTTTATCTGATCCAATCATAAAATCGACATGGACCAGACTGTCGTTCACGCCATGCTTGTCTAACTCCTCTAAGTCCATTGTAGCTCCGCCTTCGAGATTCGTTGGGTAAGCTTTCCCTAACGCAATATGACAGGATGCATTCTCATCAAATAACGTGTTATAGAAAATAAGCCCGGATTGCGATACTGGAGATTCGTCCGGAACCAGCGCAATTTCCCCCAAACGGCGGGCTCCTTCATCCGAATCCAGTAAATGCTTCAAGACCTCTTCTCCCTGCTCTGCTTGAAAATCAACTACTTTTCCATCCTTAAAGGTTAAGGAGAAGTTATCAATTAAGCTTCCGCCATAGTTTAATGGTTTTGTGCTGGATACGGTACCATTAACCCCATATTTATGCGGTACGGAGAAAACCTCTTCTGTCGGCATATTCGGGTTAAAGGTGACTCCCGTCTCTGCTACGGCCGATCCGCCTTTCCAGATATGCCCCTCCGGCAGCTCCATTTCTAGGTCTGTACCAGGTGCTTGAAAAATTAATTTTTGATAGCTTTTCTTATTTAACACTTCTCTGGCGGTTCTTAATGTTTCATTATGCTTGTCCCATGCTGCAACAGGATCGTCCTGGTCAACACGGACAATTTTTAAGATAGCTTCCCAAAGGCTGGCAACCGCATCCTCTGCTGATTTATCAGGGAAGATTTTCTTTGCCCAATCCTTTGAAGGGATAGAAATAATCGTCCATGGAATCCGGTCATTCATTGTATATTTACGGAAGTTCACCATTGCTTCAGCGGCAGCTTTAGTTGCTTTGGCAACACGGGATGGATCAATATCCTTTAATAAATCCGGATTGGTGGAGCGAATATTTACAACGGCAGCGCCGTCTTCTGCAAATGTATCATGCAATTTCACTTTCCATTCCGGATAATTCGTAATTACTTCATCCGGTGCATTCTCGTATTTTAACAAGGTAAGCTCATCATCCACCCAGTTAATATGGACATCCTTTGCTCCCATTTCATATGCTTTACGGGCCACAATCCGTGTAAATTCTGCTCCTTCAATCGGGGCATTGATCATGACAGCTTGTCCTTTTTGTAAATTAACCCCTTTTTTCAATGTTAATTCTGCATATTTTTCTTGTACCTGTGCCTGAACCATTTATGCGTCCCTCCATATTTACAAATTTATTTTTCTTTCTTATCATACCCTATTATTTCATATCCCTTTGAATATTTCTAAAGAAAACATGGAATTCGTTATCCCCCATTCCGGCTTTCATTTACTACCTCTCCTATTTATGATACCCTATCATTAGATTACTTTTCGTAACTAATGTATATATCACGCATTTTAGATACAAGATTGTTTTATGGGGGTGGAAAAATGGATCAATTATGTCCACGTTTTGAAAAAGCAATGGTCTTATTAAGTACACGCTGGGTCGGTCTTATTTTATTTGAACTATTAAAAGGGGCAAAACGTTTTTCAGAGATGGAAGCAGATC
Organism: Oceanobacillus oncorhynchi; assembly: GCF_000821065.1. Taxonomy (GTDB): domain Bacteria; phylum Bacillota; class Bacilli; order Bacillales; family Amphibacillaceae; genus Oceanobacillus; species Oceanobacillus oncorhynchi. The sequence goes on along the minus strand of NZ_CDGG01000001.1, from coordinate 514,137 downwards.
TCCCAATCAGCGGCCGTTTACTATCGGATCGTTTGAAATTACTGGAAAAAGAAGGGATTGTCGAGCGGAATATCTATTCGGAATTTCCAGTTCGTATTGAATACACCTTATCAGAGAAAGGAAAAGCACTGGAGCCTGTTATTAAAGATATTCAGCGCTGGGCGGAAGAATATGTCTCAGCAGATGATGCAGCCGATAACGAAGTGAAGTAAACCTTTCTCTTATATCTAGAAATCTTTTATTTTATAAGAAATACAAGAACACCGCTTTGTCTTTAAATCACTAGTGTTCTTGCCAAAGAGATGTCCGCTCCGGAAAGTCGCTTTCCGCGGGCAACGGATCAGTCTCCTCGGAAGAAAACCACTTCCTGCTCAGGTCTACCTGTTGCCTTTCCCGCAGGAGTCGACTTCCCTCCGCTCCCATCTTTGAAGAAATATGCTTCATTTGCTTTCTTTCAAAGAAATAACGCAAATTCTAGCGACGGGTTTGATGGGGCGAGTAATCGCAAAAGCTCTTCGATGGGACGAGTAATCGCAGTCCCAGGCCCAGGGTGAAGACCTCCTAGAAAAAAGCGTACTTCTTTTTTTCTACCCGCGGGGCATAAGTGCGACTATGCTTCTGTCTGCGCCTGTCGGCTTGCCAATCAGCAAGTCTTCTTTAAAGGAGATGAGCTCGGGGCCCATGGAAAGCGTAGTGTTTTTCTGGGGTTGCGATTACTCACCCCACCATAACCCGTCGCAGCGGTCGCATTATCCTGACAACATTGAAGATTACTCCCTCCATGAAACCCGTTGGAGCGGCTATTTATATAAACATTCTTTTCTTTTTCTTTTAAAAAATCCAAATGTATGATGAACCTCTGTCCTATACTTCCTAAAGTAATCTCTATGGATAGACGGCGGTTCACTGATATATTTGGATTTTCTTAAGCTATTCTTAAATTTTTTTCTAAACCTCCCCATCTGTTGTATGATAGAAGCAGTCAAAAAACAAGGAGTGGAAATGCATGCGGGAACAGCCTAATGTAAAAATTGCTACAGATGCTATCAAAGCATGGCAGCTTACAGCACATATATATGCACTCATCTTTTTATTGATAACCATTGGAGCAATTGTTGTGTATATTATTTTCGATTTTCTGCCGCTCTGGATTGTTTTCATCATTGCCGGTCTTACCGTGGCGGAATGGATCATCACCGCTTTGATTATTCCAAAATTAAGATGGCGCAGATGGCGTTATCAGGTCTACGATCAGGAGATTTACATACAACATGGGATTCTTATAGTAACGCGGACAATTGTACCAATGATTCGTGTCCAGCATGTCGATACACAGCAAGGGCCCGTCTTGAAAAAATATAAGCTGGCCACCCTGGAAATATCAACGGCAGCGACAACACATCAGATACCTGCTTTATTAGAAGAGGAAGCATATGATTTACGCGATCAAATTTCTGAATTAGCAAGGGTGGAGCAAGATGATGTCTAATCCGAAACGACTGCACCCCGCTGCAGTAATATTTAATATTATTCAATCATTGAAACAATCTATCATTGGGCTTTTACCTATTGCTATTGTCATTATCAGAAACAGTAATACCTTTTATCTGATAATCGGTTTGCTTGTAATCATCGGATTAATTATTTTATTCAGCTTTTTATCATGGCTTCGTTTCACCTATCAATTAGAGGAAGACCAGTTACGTATCGAACGCGGAATTCTCATTCGTAAAAAACGCACGATTTCCAAGCATCGGATTCAGTCTATTGATTTATCACAGAATGTTATTCACCGCATCTTCGGGTTAACCAAAGTAGCCATTGAAACTGCAGGGAATGACTCCTCTACAGATGCCGCGCTGTCTGCGGTCCGTATGGAGGACGGGCGCATGCTGCATGATGAATTAAAATACAAGAAACACGTACCGGAAACCGGGGAGCTGGAAACCGAGGTATCAGATAACGAACAGCAGGAGCAGGATGAAGCTCACCTCCCTAAACGGACAATAACAATTCAAGCCCTGTTGATTACCGGCTCCACCTCAGCAAGCTTCGGAATTTTAATCGGGCTCTTCGGGGTTGCCTTTTCTCAGGTTGAAACTTTGATTCCAGACCAATTTTACGATGATGCGACACGCTGGCTTCTGTCTCTCGGCATGCAAATTATCATTATTTTAGCGATTATCGTTCTCATCTTTTTATGGTTATTAAGTATTCTATATACGGTGATTAAAGATTGGAATTTTACCATTACCCGTTATGAAAAAGAACTATTTATTACCAGAGGGTTATTAGAGAAAAAACAAACAACCATTCCATTAAAAAGAATACAGGCAGTGGGGATGAAGGAATCCCCTATTCATCAACTATTTGGCTTTGCCAGACCTTATGTTGAAATTGCAAGCGGAGAGATAAATAGCAGTCAGGAAGTAAATACGATTATTTTCCCGCTGCTCCGCAAGAAAGAATTTGCAGCTTTTCTAAGTGAATTTTTACCGGAGTATAGCTATCGTACGGAGAATCTGATTCATCCGCCGAAAAAAGCCTTACCTTATTATCTATGGCGGTCCATCAATCTTCCGTTATTAGCTGTTATCATTACAGGTATTTTCTTCGTATCCTATATCTGGATACCTGCAATTATTATGCTGGTCCTCGGGATAATGGGGTTTGCTGTATTCAAATCCATCGGCTATGCGATTGATGAACAGCAGATAACGATTCAGACACGAACAATCAGCAAGGATACTGCGATTATTCCGCATCGAAGGATCCAGGCCTTGCAGCAGAAACAGCATCTGCTTCACCGAAAGCAGTCCCTTGCAACGCTGGACATGGCTATTTTAAATAAAGGCGCAGGACGCCATTTTGTCATTAAAGAGCTGCGAACAGCGGATAGTTATTCAATTGCTGACTGGTATTCTTATCGGGAAAAAGTGTAATACAATATATAAAAAGCCGGTTAAAATCATATGTTGTGATTTTAACCGGCTTTTTACGATCTATCTTATTTTTCTGTTCCATAGACGGTTCCAAAGGTTTCTGCAAGCTGCTTAGATTGCTTTCTCCGCTCCGCACGGCGGTTGGCACGCAGCGGTGCACTTTCATGAAGCATCTTTTCATCGTCGGTTTCCGGATAAACGGATGGCACTTTAATCGGTTTGCCCGCTTCATCAATCGCTACAAACGTCATAAACGCTGTTGTACATGCTGTTCTTTCCCCGGTCCGGATATCTTCGGTGATTGCCCGGATAAATACCTCCATGGAGGTGTGATGTGTCCAGGTCACAAATGCTTCAATCGAAATATATTGGCCAACTTTTACAGGCGCTAAGAAATCTACAGAATCCGTAGAAGCTGTTACCACCGGGCTATTTGCATGCTTTACTGCTGCAATCGCACCGATATCATCAAGATGCGCCATTAATTTTCCGCCAAATAACGTATCATATTGATTCGTATCCGGCGGAAGGATATGTGTTGTTTTTAAAGCTAATGATGCGGAACAAGGTTTTGCTTTCATTTATATTGCCTCCTGCTGTCTAGTTTGTCTTATAAAACTGGTGATATTAAACGCGAGACGGATTCCTTAAAACGAATTCCGATAGAACGTTTGTCATATAACTTTTTCGTCATTTGTGTAGAATGCGCCAAATCTTTGTCGAAATCGACCATCAGCCGACGCACAACTTCAATATCATATAAAAATGCATTGACTTCAAAATTGAGCCGAAAGCTTCTTACATCAATATTTGCCGTACCGACAGAAGCTATTCTTCCATCGACAATAATGGTTTTAGCATGCAGAAATCCATTCTGGTAAATAAAAATCTCTGCACCGGCGCCAAGCAGATCCCCGCAATAATACATGGTTGCCCAGTAAACAAAGGGATGGTCCGGTTTATTGGGAATCATAATTTTGACATCTACTCCGGATAGCACGGCAATACGCAGTGCATCACGCAAGCTTTCATCTGGTATAAAATAAGGTGTCTGAATATAGATATACTCTTCTGCTTCCATAATCATCTTAATATATCCGTTTTTGATTTGCTCATACTCCGAATCGGGTCCGCTGGAGACAATCTGCATCCCTATATTCCCTCCAGAGATAGTTTGAAAATGCTCTTCTTCGTAAGGAATTTTCTGCTTCGAGGCCTGATTCCAATCCAATACAAAGCGTGTCTGCATACTTTGCACTGCATCACCTATCACCCGCAAATGAGTATCACGCCAATAACCAAATTTGCTTTTCATTCCCAGGTATTCATCTCCAACATTAAAACCGCCAATGTATCCGATTTCTCCATCAATAATCGTGAGCTTGCGATGATTCCGGTAATTGATTTTAAAATTAATAATAAATTTCGATGGGAAAAATGCTTCTACCAGAACGCCCGCTTCTTTTAATTTTTTTATGTAGCTTTTCTTAAGTGACCTGGAGCCCATATCATCATACAAAAGCCGGACGCATACCCCCTCTTTTGCTTTTCTTATTAATGCATTCGCAAGCCTGCTCCCTAGCCCGTCACTCCGCATAATATAATATTGTACATGAATATGATGCTTTGCCCGATTGATATCTTCTAAAAGAGCCTCAAATTTTTCATGTCCATCTGTAAAAATATCTACGCCATTATTATCTGTATAAACAGCATTGTCATTACGGAGATGAAGATAGACTAAATCCTGATGTTTTTTTAAATCGTCATGATTTAACAGGAAAGCGTCATCCTCAATGGCATTGATTTGTTTTTGTACAGCCTTCTTCACATCCATCCGGCTCCGCTGATCCCATTTGAATATCCGGCGATTGCTGATGGGCCGTCCAAAAATTAAATAAAGAATAAATCCTAAAATAGGGATGAACAGCAATACCATTACCCATGCCCAGGAAGAGGTCGGATCCTTCCTTTCCAGAAAAATAATGGATATAGCTAACGCAATATTTATAACAAAAATTAATCCAATTATGATTGAGTAAACGCCCATATATCCTGCTCCCATCACTTTTTTTCCAATAAAAAAGGGAATTCTGCTCTTATCATAGCACAAAACGAAACTTCATTCAGCGTGAAAGGGTTAATGAAGTTTCGTTTTACCCATAGCTTGCGTATCTGCTATTTCTTCTATATAAAACGTTCTTTTTCCGGCAAATAACTGAATCCCCTATTTTAATTATGTCAGCGCCTGCTCCAAGTCCTCCCAAATATCCTGCCATGCCTCTATTCCGACAGATAACCGAATCAGAGCGTCTGTTATTCCCATTTTCCGGCGTTGTTCATCAGGAATCACAGCATGTGTCATGGTTGCCGGATGCTGAATCAATGTTTCTGTATCTCCAAGACTGACAGCGATGTTTATAAATTGAAGTTTATTCAGAAAAGTCTGCGCTTCTTTCTTTCCGCCGTCTATCTCAAAAGATAAGGTGCCCCCGCCAGATTTCATTTGTTTTTTCATAATTGAATAGCCTTCCGCATCCGGATCACCCGGATAAAATACATGCTTAATCTTTGGATGCTGCTTTAGTTTTTCTGTAATTTGCAGGGCATTATCCGAATGTTTATCCATTCGGAGCGGCAATGTCTTCATTCCGCGAACAACCAGCCAGGCATCAAACGGCGAAAGCACACCGCCAATATCCTTTTGCGTCGTTGCTGCGATTTGCTCCATTAATTCGTTATTTCCTGCGGCGATGCCCGCAATCACATCACCATGACCGCTTAAATATTTTGTCGCGCTATGCACTACCACATCTGCCCCCAATTCCAACGGACGCTGCAGGTACGGTGTAGAAAATGTATTATCCACCACAACTAAAATATTATGCCGCTTAGCAATATCAATCACTAATTTCAAATCAATTACTTCCATTGTCGGGTTAATCGGCGTCTCAATATAAAATACCTTTGTTTCTGGCCTGATTTTTCCCTCTATACTTTCCGCATCTGTCATAGCTATATAATCTGTCTGGATATTATATTTTTTATCCATCATCGACAACAGTCCAAAGGTACAGCCGTATAGTCCGGACGAGCAAATAATATGGTCATTTGCTTTGGTGAGTGCAATCAAAACGGCAGATATGGCAGCCATCCCCGAGGCAAATGCCAGTCCTTTTTCAGCCTTTTCCAATGCGGCCAGCTTTTGTTCCAGTATTTGCACGGTCGGATTACTGACACGCGTATAGACATGTCCTTCTTCCTCTCCGGCAAAACGTGCCTCCCCCTGCTCCGCTGTGTCAAAGGTAAATGTAGATGTTTGAAAAATGGGCGGTGTTAAACTGCCAAGCAGCTCTTTGGAATCGTACCCTTCGTGAATCATTGCTGTTTCCATATGTTTAAACTTTTTGCTCATTTATATTCTCCCCGATCCTGATAAAGGTAATAATTCAGATAAGTCTCTCTCTCTTTATGATAAAGTATTCCTGTGCTGTTGGAAATGTTTCCGGCTCAAAAAAATATCTAATATTTCGTACAAATAAAACAAAGCTCCCGCTCCATGAAGCTTCGTTTTACGGAATACATTATTTAAAAGTTATTGCTTCCTGCCTCATAAAGTTTTAATATTGGTTTTAGTTTAATTTTTTCAGAAGGCAGGAATGGATAATGGAGGATAAATCTTTACAACAGGGAGCGGTTATTACCTTTGCTGCTTATTTATTATGGGGAATCTTTCCAATCTATTGGAAGTTTCTTGAACATGTTCCAGCTGGCGAAGTACTAGCCCACCGGATTGTCTGGAGCTTAATTTTCATGATTTTTTTAGTACTGGTGACAGGTAATTGGCGTGAACTGATTGAAACGGTCCACGAGCTGAAAAAAGATAAAAAGAAAACCATCGCTATCATTACAGCTTCCATCGTTATATCTATTAACTGGTTTCTATTTATTTTTTCGGTTCAGCATGGACATGTGCTGCAGGCCAGCTTAGGGTACTATATCAATCCTTTGATCAGCATTTTATTAGCGGTATTTGTATTGAAAGAAAAGACAACGAAAGGACAGGTCTTATCGTTCATCCTTGCCGGTATCGGCGTACTTTATTTAACACTGAGCTATGGTGTGTTCCCTTGGATTTCGCTGTTATTGGCCATCACCTTTGGCTTTTATGGATTGATTAAAAAAACACTCCATCTGCATGCAATGTATGGACTTACTATTGAAACACTTGTAGTGGCTCCGATTGCTCTATTGTATTTACTATTTGTTCCGTCAGAAGGATCTTTTACTTTTTCTCCTTTGTTTACATCGGACAATCTTTTACTTATAGGCGCGGGGGGTGTTACAGCAATACCTTTACTGCTGTTTGCTGCAGGGGCCAAACGGATTCCATTGGCAATGGTTGGCTTTTTACAATATGTGGCACCGACAATTATGTTCTTTCTGGGGGTATTTCTATATAATGAAACCTTTACGGTACATCATATGATTACCTTTGCTTTGATTTGGGCTGCACTTATTATCTATATGGCCAGTATTTACCGGGATGCACCGCGGAGAAAAAGAAGAAAGGCATAGTTTTCAGCCAGTAACGGCCCGATTCGTCCAAAGGCCTTTAGGTCATACTTTTGTGATAATTCCTTCAGTAAGGATGAAAGAAATCCCCGCTGAAGGAAGATTCACTTTATTTCATCTATTAATCCCTAGTAAAACACTTGACTTTTAACCTGTAAAACTATATACTCGCAAGTAATTTCAAAATATTTAGCAGAATCTCTTATGAAGAGCGGCGGAGGGAATAGGCCCTGTGAAGCCCGGCAACTTGAACATTCAGGTGCTCCATCCTACAGATATATCATCTGAAAGATAAGAGAGGGTTCTAAGTCAGTTATCAGAGCTCTCTTCATTATAGAAGAGAGCTTTTTTCAGGTAAAAGAGTGTTTTCAATAAAAAGGGAGGAAATACAATGTCAAACTATCCAGTACAGCAAGACGAAACGATTTTGTTACACGGGGGGCAGGTTCCAGACCCGACAACCGGAGCACGTGCTGTTCCAATCTATCAAACAACCTCTTATGTTTTTCGTGATACAGAGCATGCACAAAACTTATTTGGATTAGCAGAGCCAGGTAATATCTATACTCGAATTATGAATCCGACGGTAGATACATTTGAGCAGCGGATTGCACAATTAGAAGACGGAGTCGGTGCTTTAGGTCTAGCTTCCGGGATGGCAGCTATTACGATGGCGATTTTAAATATCACCCGTGCCGGTGATGAGATTATCGCGGACAGCAATCTATATGGCGGGACGTATAACTTATTTGCCAACACGCTCCCCCGTTATGGAATCAATGTAAAATTTGTAGATGGAACTGACCCGGATGCTATTGAGGCTGCAATTACAGATAAAACAAAAGCAATTTTTGGAGAAATCATCACTAATCCAAGTTTATATGTTTTTGATGTCGAAACGGTGGCTGATATTGCTCATAATCATCGCATTCCTTTAATTATTGATAATACATTTGCCCCTTATTTTGCCAAGCCGTTAACCTGGGGTGCGGATATTGTGGTTCACTCCGCCACGAAATGGATTGGCGGACATGGCACAACCATCGGCGGTGTCGTTGTCGACAGCGGCAGATTTGATTGGAATAATGATAAATTCCCTGATTTTATCGAGCCGGATGAGAGCTATAATGGCTTAAAATATGCGGATTTAGGTCCTGCTGCATTCATTACCAAGCTGCGCGTCCAATTATTACGTGACATCGGACCTGCGCTTAGTCCGCAAAATGCCTTTTTATTACTGCAAGGCCTGGAAACTTTACACTTACGCATCAGGAAGCATAGCGAAAATGCAGAAAAAATAGCAGCTTACCTGGAAAATCACCCTGCTGTAGAATGGATCAACTACCCGGGGCTGGAATCACATCCCTCCCATCAGCTTGCTAAAAAATACTTAAAGGGCGGTTTTGGGTCAGTTATTACATTTGGTATTGAAGGCGGACGAGAAGCAGGCCGTACTCTAATCGATAATGTGCAGCTCTGGTCTCATGTCGCCAATGTGGGGGATGCCAAATCGCTTATTATCCACCCTGCTTCTACAACCCATCAGCAATTGACAGATGAGGACTTGGCAAAAAGCGGTACAACGGAAGAATTGGTCCGTTTATCCATTGGTTTAGAGTCATTTGACGATATTGTAGCTGACTTGGATCAGGCCATTGATAAAGCAACAGGAAAATCACAGGGCAATCAAAAATCAGCCGAGGAAATAGCAGTGCAAAATTTACTTCAATCCCCATTTGACCGCAGCGAAGGTGTCCGCAAAAAGCGGATTATTACTGTCGGCATCGCGGACGAAGAAATTGTTCCTCTCTATAAATTAGGCTATGAGGTAATTCCTGCGGCAGATATCGATGAAGTGACAACAGATATATTAACAGGAGCTGATGCAATATGGCTGCAGGAAGGTAAACAGACACCAGAAGAAAACGCAGCTTATCAGGGCACGATTTTATTCACAGCTTCTGCTCCTGAAGTATCATCTGAAGTGTTTATTCTTTCGACCGTTCAGCCGGCGCAATTTGCTCTTGAATTACGCAGCTCCGGACGTTAAATACAAAAATAACATCCTTCCCCGCCTTTCTTTTATAGAACATTTCCATGTTTTATTGTTAAGAAAGGCGGGTAATTTTATCATGGAGAAAAACAACACTCCCACTGATTGATGTTTCGTTTTATGTTATACTATAATGTGGTTACGTCTTCTAGCTTAAAAATTAGAAGGCGTTTTTCATTTAATCTGTTTAGTATTGATTATCCTTGATTAAAATAAGACTATAAGAAGACGCATATATTCTATGAAACTTTACCAATCCATTTTGCAAATACACATATAACAAATTTAATTTCCTTTTCGTATTCTTAGGTAATTTTATTTGTTCCAACATAAACTAGAAGAAAAGAACACGTAGGTGTGATGATGAAAATGACGAAAAAGAAATGGTTTATTCTCATTAGCTCCACTCTGATTACCGCTATTGCTGTTTTTGCAATTTTACAGCTGCCCTATTTTCAATTAAACTCGGAACAACGGGAAAAAGAAGAAGCATTAAGAGAACAAATTACGCCTGAAGAAACAGAAAATGAGGAAGAAACACCCGAAGAGAGCGAAGAGGTTATGGGGGACGTTGAAGAGCAGGAAAATACTCCAATCGCTGTCGACGAAGATTTAGAAAATACATTTGAATTTGCTTCGGAGGAAGATGTAGATATTGTGGCACTCGGAGACTCCCTGACGCAAGGGGTAGGGGACGATACAGATCAGGGAGGGTATGTCGGGATATTAGACAGAACACTCCAGGTTCTTGATACCAACGTTCATTTTCAAAATTTCGGAAAGCGCGGAAACCGAACGGACCAGCTGCTTCACCGTCTGGAGGAAGAACCTGCATTAGCTGAGGCTTTAGAAGAAGCAGATATGATTATCATAACCATCGGTGCGAATGATATTATGCAAGTACTGAAGGAAAATATCATGGATTTAGAGATCAGCTATTTCAATGAAGAACAAACATCCTATGAAGAACGATTACATGAGATATTTGATACGATCCGTTCCCTTAATGAGGATGCTTCTATTTATCTATTAGGTATATTTAATCCTTTTAAAAATTATTTTGAGGATATCCCGGAATTGGATCAAATCGTTCTGAATTGGAATGATATCGGAAGAGAAATTGTCAGCGAAAATGAAAACAGCACTTTTGTTCCAATTGATGATTTATTTGATGACGATGCTGCAGACTTATTTGCAGAAGATAATTTCCACCCTAATTATGACGGATATTATTTAATGGCTGAACGTATTCTGGAATATTTTAATTAAGTTGGGATGAAAACATAATGAGAATAAAGAACAGACAAATAAAAATCAATAATAAATGGAGGGCCGGGTTTTTCGGTCTCCTCATCTTTAACGGCCTTATCCTGCTGGTTCTGCTGGTACTTATTTTTTGGCCGGTTTCCAATAATGCATTCCCTCCAAATACCATGATAGACGAGCAGGAAAGCTCTGAGTTTTATATTCAGACAACCAAGCAAAACTTAAATAATCTAGTCAATGCTTATATTGAAAAATTACTGGAGGGAACAGAGCATCATTACCGTATTTTGCTTGAAGATGATGTGCATCTGATGGGAGAACTGCCTGTTTTCTCCTCTACGGTGCCTTTATCCGTCCGTTTTGAACCGATTGAACAGGCAAATGGGGACCTTATCCTACAGCAAAAGTCGATATCCGTTGGACTGTTAGAGCTGCCGAACAAAAAAATCATGGAATATATGGATCGCTTTTTGCCAATGCCTGAATGGGTAACTATTGATCCAGACAGCCAGGAAATTTATGTAGCTGTTACTGATATGGAATTACAGGGGAATTTCGATGTTGCTGTACACCATATGGACTTAGAAGCAAATAATATTACCATGAAACTTGTCGTCCCTTATGAAACTCTTGGCATTCAAGATGTCAGCATGGACGCGATGCAGGACTTGTTTGAATGAAACCCAAAAAAGCACAGCGCCTCCAGTGAGACGCTGTGCTTTTTAGATGCCTTATCATGAGACATTTATAAATTAGAAATATAAGATAATGATGGCTGTTCTGTCAGTGATAACGAATCTATGTCTTTATAATGTAATAATACCCCTTCATAGATAAGCTTTAAATTAGGAGCACTCCGAATATCCTCTGGTGTTGTAAAATAAGGATCTTTTGTCAGCGGAAGGCTCGTTACATTTTGTAAAATGGTTGCCACAAACTGTGAGCAAAAAAAGGCTGTCTGCCGTGTAATTTTTATTTTCATCATAACCCCGAACAGACCGATAAAATTATAACGGTATTTCTCTTTATCAATCTCTATATGCTGAATAAAGGTTTTAATATATTCATATTCTTTTTCAGTGACTTTAAGCTCGTAAATTTCACACCTGGACTGATTTAAGTACGGCGAGAAAATATCCTCCTTCACAAAGCCGCCGATAAATGGGTTATTAGGCTGTTTTCTCCCAAAGCTATAAACTTCTGTTAATTCTCTATCTAAAGCTATAGAAACATGGTTTAAAGGCTCATGGGTATACAGATGAATTAATCGTGACAGATAGCTTCCTGTATCGGTAAACAGCAAATAAACCGACTTGCTTTTCATCTACGTGTTCCCCCTCTTTGGACATACCCCTTTTTATTAATATATACAAAAGCTTTTTAATATACAACAGCTGATACAAAAAATTAGGTAAACTAGTAAACCTAACGTTTTTCAGCAAAATTGCTTTTTTCAAATCACTGCATCCTTCATTAATGAGGAAATGTCGTGTTCATTTTTTTCTCTTCTATATAAATTGTTCTTCTACCATTTATTTACGTATTACATTTTAAAAAAGTTTCATTGGCTGTTCTAAATCGGCATGATTTTTTCTTAATATGCTTTCGATACGCCTTGTACTTTTTCATCGCAGCATCAGATTCCTTTCGGTCGCTTGCTTTCATCTATCGATATTTCTTCAGCATGTTCTTATTTCCTAGTATATGAAAATAATCTGAATTGGCATCCCGCTTGTGTACCATTTTTTGCTGGCATTCACACCTCTTTGCTTCCCAACCCGGTTTTAGAGGATAATGAATAACATATTTCCTTAACTTACTTTGATGATACCTGTTATTTTACCTTCCTGTAATAACCCAGCGTCATATTTTTGACTAAGCCTTCCGGTCTATTTCTCTGCTCACCTTAAATTATAGGATACGACATCAATTATTTAACCGTCTTATCTTGCATTGTTATCTCAAATAACGTAAGCTTATTCTGATAACGATTTTTTGGAGGCAATATAAAATATGTTAACAGTAACTAATGTTAGTTTACGATATGGTGATAAGAAGCTTTTTGAAGATGTTAATTTAAAATTCACCCCTGGAAATTGCTATGGTGTGATTGGAGCAAATGGTGCAGGGAAATCTACTTTCCTGAAAATTCTCTCAGGTGAAATCGAGCCGCAATCCGGTAATGTATCACTGACACCCGGACAGCGTCTGACAGTTTTAAAACAGGATCACTATGCTTACGAAGAGCACCCTGTTTTAGAGACTGTCTTGATGGGCCATGAGCGTTTATATAATGTAAAGCAGGAGAAAGATGCAATTTATATGAAAGCAGACTTCAGCGAAGAAGATGGCATTCGTGCCGCTGAGCTGGAAGGTGAATTTGCAGAAATGAACGGATGGGAAGCAGAGTCCGATGCTGCCGTGCTTCTGAAAGGACTTGGTGTAGAAGAATCTGTTCATGATTTAAAAATGGCTGAGATTCCTGAAGAACAAAAGGTAAAAGTATTACTTGCGCAAGCCTTATTCGGCAATCCGGATATTCTTCTTCTGGATGAGCCGACAAACGGATTAGACATTCAGGCAATTCAATGGCTGGAAGAATTTTTGATTCAATTTGAAAATACGGTTATCGTTGTATCCCACGACCGTCACTTTTTAAATAAAGTATGTACGCAAATTGCAGATGTCGATTATGGGAAAATTCAACTTTACGTTGGAAACTATGATTTCTGGTACGAGTCCAGCCAGCTTGCATCCCGTATGGCTCAAGAATCTAATAAGAAAAAAGAAGAGAAAATTAAAGAGTTAAAAGAATTTATCGCCCGTTTTAGTGCGAACGCTTCGAAGTCGAAGCAGGCAACGTCACGTAAGAAAATGCTTGATAATATTACGCTGGACGATATTAAGCCGTCATCTAGAAAATATCCATATATCGCCTTTACCCCAGAGCGTGAAATTGGAAATGATTTATTACAAGTAAAAGATTTATCTAAAACGATTAATGGTGTGAAAGTACTGGATAAGATTAACTTCACACTAAATCCGAATGATAAAGTAGCGCTTGTTGGCAAGGATGATATTGCCAATACCACGCTATTGCAGATTATTGCCGGAGAATTAGAGCCGGACGAAGGTTCTTACAAATGGGGAATCACGACTTCCCAGTCCTATTTCCCGAAAGATAATTCCGAGTTCTTTGACGGTGTAAACTTATCGTTAGTGGATTGGCTGCGTCAATACTCTCCGGAGGACGAAACAGAAACATTTCTGCGCGGTTTCTTAGGTAGAATGTTATTTTCCGGAGAAGAAGCGAAGAAAAAAGCAAATGTACTGTCCGGAGGCGAAAAGGTCCGCTGTATGCTTTCTAAAATGATGCTTTCCGAAGCGAATGTGCTTATTTTGGATGAGCCGACAAACCACCTTGACCTTGAATCCATTCAAGCATTAAATAATGGGCTTGTTAAATTCAAAGGATCTCTTGTCTTTACATCACATGACCATGAATTTATCAACAGTATCGCAAATCGTATTATGGAGATTACTCCGAATGGCATCGTGGATAAAGAAATGGCTTATGATGAATATGTACAGGATAAAAAGCTGCAAAAGCAAGTGAATGAAATGTATACAACGGCATAAATAGAAGCTTGTTATAAGAAACATTAGAAAAGAAACTGCTGCACAATCGATTACATGATTGTGCAGCAGTTTCTTTCTCTTTAGTACATATAAAAGCTGTTATTAGTAAATAACCTCTTATTTTAGAGTTAGAATTTATATGTTTTTCCCCTGCGTTATCCTAAGTAATTCAGGGAGTTAGCGCCCCTGCGTTTAAAGAGTCAACCCATTGCCTCATGTAAACTTTTAGTTATGCTTTGAAATTTGATTGTATAATGGATCACTTTATTTTTTAAATGGAGAATATGATAATTTTCTCCACAAGTATTCCAACGGACCTGTACCTAAATACTTCATAAAAAGTTCAGCAGTTATCATCATCACTATTGTAATAAGAATCCAATAAACAATTACAGTATAAGCGGAAGACACCGGAGCCACCCCTGCCCCCCAGCCATAAAAGATAATTGATGCCACTATATTTTGTAATATATAACAGCTTAATGCAGTTTTTCCTATAGATTCAAATCGATTAATCAGCCATGGAGCTATTTTTATTTTCAGTACCCAAGCGAATAAGCCAATATAGCCTAATGCCAAAATCGGAGCAAATACATACCGGGAGGCAATATCAAAATATCCGCCCGGTACTAACGTAAGTAAATTTAATGGTATTCCAATACCGAGACCATATATCATTAATTTTTTTCGGAGACGCTGCCCATTTTCGTTATTTGAAAATGCACCTGCACGAAATAACCGAATCCCTAAAATATACAAGGTGATATTCATAAAGATTATTAGAATAGCCTCTACCCTTAACCCCCAAAAGTCTCGGATTCTAAATTGTACTTGTTGCCAATAACTCTGATTGGAGTATAAATTACTTGTTTCTTGAGACATTCTCGCCATTTCATTTAGAAATGACGCTTCTTTTATTAAGAAGAACCATGCTATCGACAGCAGCATTACGCCCGTGAGATGAATAATTGCTGATACTATCATCGTTTTCTTCATCATTTCTTCACGATAACGAATAATGAAGGCAACGATCATTCCTGTAATTGCATAACTCATTAGAATGTCGTATTCAAACACAAAAATAAAATGTAATAAACCATCTAAAAACAGCAGAAACATCGTCCATAAATACAGGCGAATCCACGGAAGACCTTCTCTTGCAGCTTTACGATATTTCAACTCCAAACCAATTCCGAACATAATAGTCAATAAGCTTAAAAATTTACCATTAACAAATACAGATAGGAAAGCTTGCAGAAAAGACTCTAAGCTTTCCCACCAATTTGCATTTGAAAAAACAGTCATAATATTCCCCGGCTGAGCAAACAACCAGATATTCGTTCCTAACGTGCCGATAATCGCAAAGCCTCTTAACACATCTAATAATCTTATTCGATTTTCCTGCCCCTTCATCCCATCTGCCCCTTCGCTGTCTAAAGCTTTTTTGGTTGTTCTAAAATTCATTCCATCGTTTGACTTGAGTATTTAGCTAAGCAAACTTTTTTAGTTCAATTGAGCTAAAAAGATTTTATCATAGCTACAAACGAACGCGCAATTTTAATAACTCAATTGAGCGAAAAAATTTTGTTTTTCTCTTTTTATCTGATACAATTATTCTATGCCAAAAAAAGTTGACCATAGCAAACGTCGGGAACAAATAGCAAAATCTACATGGGAAATTATATCTCAAAAGGGGATTGAACATGCAACGACACGAAAAATAGCAGAAGAAACCGGAATTTCTCAATCCACTCTCAGGTACTATTTTCCTACTCGTAAAGAACTTCTTAAATTTGCAATGGAATTATTAAAAGAAAACGTGGGGGTTAGGATTAAAAAAATTATGGAGAAAGATCTGCCAGTTTTAGAAAAATTGGTTCAGCTTCTTATGGAGATAACTCCTTATAATGACATTTCAAGAAAGGAAATGGAGGTTTGGTTTGCCTTTATTACTCATGGTCGAAAAGAGGATGGATTTGATCTCAATTACGATGATGTTTTAAAAGTTATTGAATTAGTTTTAACGACTTTAGAAGAAAATGACTTATTGAAAAAAAATATTTCTAGAGATATTGAATTAGAGAAATTGTATAGTTTACTCGATGGGTTGGCTATCCATGCATTATTTAATCCAGAACGCTATACCCCATCTTACATCCGTAGTATTATTGAAAACCACCTTATGTCCATGGTCGTCATCGATTAACCTGGACATAAGGCGGTTTTTTTAATTATACTGAGATACTTCCTTTACAGCAGTCAAAAAATAGTAAAAAGGCTTCTGATATAAAAGAAGTAGTTTAAATGTTTGAAATATAAGTGCGTCTTTTTACTTGAAAGCCTGGAATCATTTTGTCCTGTTATGCACTATTCTTCTTTATTTTCTCACGAACTTTCTCCAGCATATCCACCGTCATTGCGTCCATATCATATGCTGCTTCAAAATCCCATTCTTCTTTCGCAGCATCTGCATTAATCGAATCCGGCCAGCTCTCTGCAATTCCTTGTCTGACCGGGTCTACCTGATAATCCATTGTAAAATCAGGAATGTGCTTGCGAATTGCTTCTTCAAAATGCTCCGGCGCAGCAGACATCGCAGTTATATTGAAGGCATTGCGATGCTTTAAGCGATCGGAATCTGCTTCCATCAGTTGAATAATCGCTTGTAAAGCATCTGGCATATACATCATATCCATATGCGTTCCTTTTGCAATATAGGAGGTATATGTTCCTGACCGAAGCGCTTCATAATACACTTCCACCGCGTAGTCTGTCGTACCGCCGCCTGGAGCAGTTACATAGGAAATTAAACCTGGAAAACGAACTCCTCTGGTATCCACCCCAAATCTGGAATAATAGTAATCACAAAGAATTTCTCCTGCTACTTTATTCACCCCATACATCGTCGTTGGACGCTGCAGCGTATCCTGCGGGGTATTATTTTTCGGTGTACTTGGCCCAAAAGCCCCAATTGAGCTTGGTGTGAAAAATTTTAAATCTAATTCCTTCGCAGCTTCCAGTGCATTTACCAGTCCGCCCATATTAATTTCCCAGGCGACTTTTGGAAAAGCCTCTGCCTTCGCAGATAAAAGTGCAGCTAAATGAATAATCGTATCCACCTTGTATTTTTTGGAAATCTCGTAAATTTCCTTTTCCTTTGTCACATCGATTTCTTCAAATATTCCTGATGGCTGCTCCGGTCTCCGGATATCGGAAGCAATGACATTATCCTCGCCGTATGTACTACGAAGCTTCTCCGTTAATTCTGATCCGATTTGCCCTAATGCACCGGTCACTAAAATTTTTTTCATCTCGGAAAACCTCCATTGAGAGGATGTTCAAAAAAGCTGTTGGAAAGATGCTCCGCCCTTCTATCAACCTTCTGAACATGCGCTCTTATTTTTAAATATATAAATTGAAATTAATAGCTACCGCTACAACGGGTTTCATGGGGTGAGTAATCTTAGGCCCCAGAAAACACTACGCTTTCCGCGGGCCCCGAGCTCATCTCCTTTAAAGAAGACTTGCTGATTGGCAAGCCGTCAGGCGCAGACAGAGCTAAAGTCGCACTTATGCCCCGCGCCTTCCCACAACGGACAAGACGTCCTAGTGTCGGTCGTTGGTCACAGGACGTGACCGTTCTTAGTCGACCAGGAGTCTCCGTGTTTTTCTTCTGGGACTGGGACTGCGGTTACTCGCCCCACCAAAAACCGTCGCTAGTTACCGTTTTCAATCATTATTTCGTCATTTTATAAGAAAAATAAAGTGTAATTTATTACTTCAATTTATATAAGTTTTAATTCCTTACCGATTTTTTCATAAATGCCAATAGCTCGATCCAGCATTTCTTTCGTATGCGCAGCTGTCGGCATATTACGAACCCGCCCGGTCCTCCTCGGCACTGTCGGAAACACGATTGCTTTCGCATAAACGCCCTCTTCATACAGTCTTTTACTAAATGTCTGCGCTTGTTTTTCATCACCGATAATACAAGGTGTGATTGGTGTTTCGCTGTCGCCAATATCAAAACCAAGCTTTTTCAAGCCTTCTTTCAAGTAATTCCCATTCTCCCAGAGCTTTTCATTCAGTTCTGTACTCTCCATGAGCATTTCAATTGCTCTTGTGCTTGCAGCTGCATCTGCTGGAGATACCGCTGTAGAAAATAAGAATGGACGGGAACGGACTTTCAGCCAATCTATTAATGATTGTTTCCCTGCAACATAACCGCCGATAACACCAATTGCTTTCGACAGCGTACCCATTTGAAAATCTACTTTATCCTGCAACCCAAAATGCTTTACTGTTCCTGCACCGTCACCAGTTACTCCTGAGCCATGCGCATCATCTACATAGGTAATCAAATCAAATTCTTCAGCGATTTCCACTATCTCCGGAAGCTTCGCGATATCTCCATCCATGGAGAATACGCCATCCGTAATTACCATCACTTTATTATATGTCCCTGATTCTGTCGCTTCCTTCGCTTTCGCACGTAAATCCGCCATATCTGAATGCTCAAATCGAATAATCTTCGCCTTCGATAAGCGACAGCCGTCAATAATAGAGGCGTGGTTTAAAGAATCCGATAGAATCGCATCATTTTTATCCATTACAGCCGAAATCGCTGCCATATTACAGTTAAATCCAGATTGATAAGCGATAGCTGCTTCTGTTCCTTTAAATGCAGCAATTCTCTTTTCCAATTCGATATGCAAGTCAAGCGTTCCATTAATCGTGCGGACAGCGCCAGCGCCGGCACCATGGGAATCCACAGCTTGCTTGGCTGCATCTTTTAATTCATGGTGCGTCGCAAGCCCTAAGTAATTATTAGAAGAAAGATTGATTAATGTTTCTCCTTTGATTGTAATTTCCGGGCCATTTGCACCTTCTACAGTATCAATTTCGTTATAGAGACCATTTTCCTTTAAATCATTTATATTTGATTCCAAAAAATGATCTAATTTTCGGCTTGTCATACCCTATTTTCCTCCTTTAAAGCATTGTAAAATGTAACTTTGCACCGCATGGGTCTACGGACAACTCTTTGTCAAAAATGTAATCCCTTTCAAGTATAACATATAAATAACCCAATCCAGTTATTCACAGAATTAGCGAATATATATGAAAATTAATGTTTTTCCTGCTAGCCAATTTGACCATATTGTCCTATACTAAGAGAGTTGAATATTATTAAAAAGGATGTTCAAAAAGTCTCTTAAAAAATGATGCTTCGATAGAGTGAACTTTTTTTGAACACATACTTTAAATATATGATGGAGGGTTGAAAAGAAACATGCGAAAAGTTCTACTTACTTTGTTTATTTTTGTCATTGCTGCAGTAGGAGCTTTAGGCTATTCAAGTGCTCATAACGATAGTAATGAAGAAATTGAACAAAGCCCGGCTGCCACTTCTACCGAATTTCAGAATTAAAGAGGATATTCCAAGGATTTGATAAAGATAACACTGCCGGCTTTCTGGGGTGTAAAATATATCAGCAAATGTTTATTCGTCTTTTTAAAATGTAAAGAAAAAATCAGATGATCGTTGATAATAGATGAAACGCATGTATATCAGAAAAACTCTGCGTGATAACTACGAGATACGGACAGCTAAATATCATGACTTCATGGGGTCTCATGCTTATATAATCAAAAGTATGATGCCTTTTTTATGGCTTTTCACCAAAATCTATGGGTAACATAGTAGATATAAATTTGCTGTAAGCGGCCGCTACGGAAATACACTACGCTTTCCATGGGCTTGTCTTCAGCCTCCTCGAAAAAAGAAGACCACTTTTTCTGCGGGGTCTTCACACTGCGCATTCCCATAGGAGTCTACGTGTATTTCCTTCGCTTGGTAACTGCTATTATCATATTTAATTATATTTTCCAACCATAGATTTTGGTGTTGACCCTTTTTTATTATATTTATTTTCTCAACTAAAAAAAATAGCTTAAGAGTTTTATAGACTCTTAAGCTATTTTTATATGATTTATTCAACGATTGTTACGTTAACTTGTTGTCTTCCAAAGTTTACTGCTTCGTCTTGGGATGGTACGTGAAGGTCAATTTTGTTTCCATTGATTGCACCGCCAGTATCAGCAGCAGTTGCATAGCCATAACCTTCTACATAAACTTCACTTCCCAATGGAATAACATTTGGGTCTACTGCAATTACTTTCGCATTAGGATCTTGATTTAGATCTACACCAGTTGCAGTTACTCCGGAACATCCATTACAATCTGCTGTATATGCAGTCGCTTCTACAGAAATTGTTTCGCCTTGTGGAGAACCATTATCTGAAGATTGTTCTTCTGATTCAGAAGCAGCTGCTTCTTCATTAGAAGTTTGCTCTACAGCAGGTTCGCTTTCCTCTGCAGCCGGCTCTTCAGCTGCCTCTTCTTCTACTGCTGGTTCTTCTGTTGCTTCTTCTTCTGCTGCAGGTTCCTCAGCTGGTTCTTCCTCTACTGCTGGTTGCTCTGCTACAGCTTCTTCAGCTGTTCCATTTATTGATAATTCATTACCGATTACGATAATATCAGATGAAAGGTTATTCCATTCTTTAATATCGCTGACAGATACATTGAATTCTTTAGCAATAGCTGAAAGGGTGTCCCCTTTTTCTACTGTGTATACTGTTTCTTCTCCATCTTCACCAGATTCACTTACCTTAATAACATCTTTCGGGTGAATTACCTCTGATTTAAGATCATTTATATCAAGTAAGTTTTGCACGCTTGTATCATATTGAGCTGCAATCTTCCATAAGCTCTCTCCTGATTCTACCTTGTGTTCATTTGCGTCAGCGGAAACTGTTGTTGCAGCTGTACCGGTTATAATAATTCCAGCAGATAATGCTGCTACGAGTTTTCTCATCTGATAACCTCCTTATGTTTTTTCACAATGACTATCCTATCACAGGAATCAGAAGAATACAGTTACAGAAGGGTTAAGTGTAAATTACAATGATTACATATGCCCTGTTTACTATTACATTTGTAACATATTTGTTATAGAAGAGCGGTAAAGCGTATGCATTATGACAAACCCACGTCGAAGGCTCGTTTCTGTAATATAAAAAAAGAGCCCTCTATGATTAGAGAGCTCTTCGTCAACTGCTTGCCAGTATTCAATTAGCTGCTGAAAAAGTTCGCAATGGAACGGAAGATATCACTAAAGAAGTTCGCCACTCTCTCCCAAAATCCCCTGTCTAAACCTAAATCCTCTGCTCTTTCGACAAGGTCATTTGTAATACTCTCGAGCTGATCTCTCATTGCTCCAAAATCAATTTCTAAATCCCTCATTCGATTTACTAAATCAATAAGCATCTGCCTGTCGGCGTCATTCAGCTGAATGTCCAGATTGTTAAGCTGCTCATTAACGATTTGTTCTACTTCTTCTCTGGTTACTGGATTCTGTTCAGCAATCATTTTTTTGATTTCTGTTAAAAGTGTACTTACGTCTTCATCACTAATATCTTCATTATCTGCTAAATCAGTTGCTACTTCTAGCTCATCGTTAGCTAATTCCATTCGTTCCGGATCTAATTCTACTCCTTCTACATCATAGGCTTTGTATATTCCTGTCAATGCAGAATGACCAGATACTCTGACTGGAGAAACAACATCTACCGTCGCATTTTCCGCTCCGGCTGTTAACAGTGCGTTCATATACATTTCTCTGGTTACTTCCGTAATATTATCGGGTGTTAATATATTCACTTCCAGGCCGGAACCGCTTGACTCCAGCGTAATTCCTGCAGAAGAATACATATTTGCATCTGGATTTCCATTTATAAAATCAGCATAATCTTGTCCTGTAACGTCATGTTCTTCATATGTGTCATCATCTGAGATTTCCAAAGCCTCCCGAACTTCCGCCCGCTGACTGTCACTGAGTTTTTCCCCATAGATAATCGTCGTATTAGAAGCTGCTGAAACTGGCAATAGGATACTAAAAAATAATATGCAGCTTAGTGCCACGTATTTCAGCACGGATACTACCTTTTTATTCATTCTGTTTACTCCTTTTCTTCGTAAGCGTTTTTTAACTCCTACGTTTGATATTTATGATGAGCATCTATCGTCATCTATTATAACCCGAAGGAAAAATGTTTACATGTTTTTAAAACATTAATTTCATCTGCCGGCTAAATACAATCTGCAGAAAAAAACATGCTGCCAGCTCCCGGGCCTTCTAACAGTTGATTTATTTCTATAGGAAAAGCTTGGAACTATATTTTATCATATAGGATTACTGTCTATGTATCCTTGCTGATTCCCTGTCTTTTTTATGATAAAACGTTTTTTTATGACGTTAACTCAACTTTCACACTTAAGAATAAGCATATATATCTTGTATTCCAGGATGAACTTGTTTTCGATTACCACGCTTGCTTTTGGGTTACATATTCGGCCTTTTTGGAATTGATGATGGTGCGTAGCTCCGCTCCGGCCAACCACTCCGCTTTTCGCCGCAGCGGTGCTTTACACTTCACCTTCTATTCTTTGTCAATGGAGTTATCGAAGGAACGGTCAACCCCTGTTTCTATGGAAATGAAGTTACTTTTTAATGTGCGAAAATGGAAGCATTAAAATAAATCCTTTTTGTAAGCAGATACCTTTTCATTTAGTTCGTGTTAGTGTATATTTGGAGTAACGAAATAAATGTAGGATTATTTATTGGAAATTCGGCACTCCTTTTTTTAAGATTGCAGGAATTCCACAGATGGTGATAGCGTAATGCATTTATGCAACTTAAACGGACAGCTGCAGATTGTTTTAGAGAAGGTATGGGTCATTGGCACTTATGCCTTTTTCATATGTACTAAAGGCGCTTATCCCATTTCAAAACGAAAATGCATACAGCAAATTGGGTTTTCCCTGCTGTATGCTTGAATCAATAAGTGTACATGAATCTGCAGTTCTTACAATGTCAGAAAGAAGGTTTGAACGTTATTAATACACACCCAGGAGTAAAACGTAACTTAGTGATTATGTGGTTTGCTAATTTCTTTATTAGCGGAAGCATGACGATGGTTGTGCCTTTTATTTCCTTATATATTCAGTCCATGGGAAACTTTTCTGCGTCCTATGTGCAGACATGGTCTGGATTAACCTTTGCCGTTACTTTCATCAGTGCATTTATCTTTGCCCCGATTTGGGGAAGAGTCGGCGATCGCTTCGGCAGGAAGCGTTTAATGGTGATGTCTGCATTAGGAATCGGAATTTCCGTATTTTTAATGGGATTCGTCACAGCCGTATGGCAGTTATTTCTCTTGCGCTTTTTAATGGGAATCGTCACAGGATTTATTCCAATGTCTCAGGCGTTTATTGCAACCCAGACACCTAAAGAAGTTGCCGGAAAAGTGTTAGGCACCCTGCAGACCGGAAC
This sequence comes from Oceanobacillus oncorhynchi, assembly GCF_000821065.1. Taxonomy (GTDB): domain Bacteria; phylum Bacillota; class Bacilli; order Bacillales; family Amphibacillaceae; genus Oceanobacillus; species Oceanobacillus oncorhynchi. The sequence goes on along the minus strand of NZ_CDGG01000001.1, from coordinate 490,267 downwards.
TATCACCGGTTCTTTGATGGGCCCCTTATTAGGCGGGGCGCTGGCAGATGCATTTGGTTATTCCAGCACCTTTAAATGGGTAGCAATCACTATCTTTATCTCCGGATTGCTCGTTATATTTGGAGTGAAAGAAATGAAGGTGACCTTTTCAAAAGAAGAGGATACAAAGAATTATTCCAGGAAGGAAGTATTGCAGTATATCCTGCGTAAACCAATCTTATTGATTGTTTTATTAATGTCTGCACTTGTACAGATTGCTCACTTCAGCGTCCAGCCGATTTTATCATTATTTGTTGAAGAAATTCATGGGCCGGTCAATCTGGCATTCTTTGCAGGAATTGCCTTCTCCGCCACAGGGGTAGGCAATCTGTTGATGACCAGACGCTGGGGAATGATCGGAGATAAGCACGGCTATACGAAAGTATTAATTATCATGCTGTTTGTTTCCGGCTTGGTCTATTTGCCGGGTATGTTCATTACGAGTATTTGGCAATTAGTCATTATGCGATTCTTACTCGGTTTGTTCCTTGGTGGAGTTATCCCAATCCGTGTGGCTTATATCCGGAAAGAAGCACCGCTGTCTACACAAGGAGAAGTACTTGGCTACGATACAAGTTTACGCTTTTTCGGAAACATTATCGGTCCCATGCTTGGCGGTACCATCGCTGCAACCTGGGGATTCTCTTCCGTCTTTTTAACAACCGGCCTGCTGCTTATTCTTTGCGGCTTTATCATGCTTGTTGTCTGGTTACGTTATGAACATGAACCGAATACAAAGCATTCTCATTCGCACACTTTCTCATCCAGATAAAAATATTGATTTGTTTCTATAATTATGCTAAAACTAACAAAGTAGCGTTAATTATTATAGAAAGAAAGTGATAGCAATGGGTATCGTTGTCGTAGAAATATGTGACGGAAATGCCATCACTACTATAGATATTGAATCCATCTTAGAGAAAGAATTCCCTGAGGTAGCGGTTCTTATGAATGAATGCCTGTCGTTTTGCGGACTTTGTGCCGTTCGACCGTACGCATTAGTAAATAATAAGCGTGTGTTTGGCAAGACACCGGAAGAATGTCTTGATAAAATACGTTTGCAAATTAAAGAAGAGCTTGCAGTTTATGAATAACTGCAAGCTCTTCTTTGTATAGTCAGACATGATTTCCCGGGAAATTACAGACTTTCTTTAAAAATCTCCAGAGAATCCTTCTTCGTTAAAGCACGATAGTTGCCGAATGTCGGGTTTGCCACCACGGTTTTCTCCGCCATTTCTTCAAGCGTGGACTCGTCTATATCATAATCTGTCAAACTGGATGGCGCACCAAGTTCATTCCAAAATTCACGCAGTTTGTCAATTCCTTCTAAGGCAACTACTTTATCTGATTTCCCTATGGTATCTACGTCAAAGACCCGGACAGCAAGCTGCTTAAAGCGATGTACATTATTCTCATCCAGTACATGCCGCATCCAATTCGGGAATAGGATAGCTAAACCGCCGCCATGCGGAATATCGTGGACAGCAGAAACCGCATGCTCTAAATTATGCGTTGCCCAATCACCCCGATAACCTAAATTCAGCATATTATTTAAGGCCAGTGTTCCGCCCAGCATTGCTGTAGAGCGATAGGCATAATTTTCAGGGTCTGCTAATAGTTTCGGCCCTACATCAATCAGGGTCAACAGAATACCTTCACACCATCTGTCTTGAATCGGTGTATTTTCTTCATGATGAAAATAATGCTCTAATACATGCGACATCATATCTACCAATCCATAAATGGTTTGATCCCGCGGTACAGAGAAAGTATGCACAGGATCCAGAATAGAAAATTTTGGATAGGTATACGGAGACCCCCATCCATGCTTTTCATTGGTTTCCCAATTGGTAATAACAGAGCCCGAATTCATCTCAGAGCCTGTAGCAGCTAAGGTGAGAATCGTTCCAAATGGCAGTGCACCTGCCGGCTTTTCCTTTTTCGTCACTACATCCCACATATCTGCATCCGTTACGGCGCCGACAGCGATTGCTTTGGAGCAGTCAATAGTGCTACCTCCACCGATAGCCAAGATAAAATCAATTCTCTGTTCGCGGCAAATACCTACGCCTTTCCGTACTGTAGAAATACGCGGGTTAGGTTCTACACCAGAAAGCTCAAACACCTCCGCATTGATTTTTTTCAATTCTTCCAATACACGATCATAGATGCCATTTCGTTTAATACTTCCTCCGCCATATACAATCAGAATACGGCTTCCGTAAGGCTGAATTTCGCCAGCCAGCTTTTCGATTTGTCCTTTTCCAAAGATAAGTTTCGTTGGATTGCGATAGATAAAATTCTCCATATAATCACTCCTTATGCTTTACGGTATGCTACAATATCCATTTCTACAAGAACGTCTTTCGGAAGACGGCTCACTTCCACACAAGCACGTGCCGGATATGGCTCAGACAACGCTGCTCCATAAATTTCATTCACTGTCGCAAAATCCTCCATGGAATTTAAGAAAATCGTAAATTTCACTGCGTTTGCAAAGCTTAACCCCGCTTCATCTAAAATAGCCTGTAAATTTGCTAATACTTGCTTCGTCTGCGCTTCAATTCCTTCTACGACATCCCCTGTTGCCGGATCAATCGGAATTTGTCCGGAAATATAAAGAAAATCTCCTGCTTCGATTGCTTGAGAGTATGGTCCAATTGCTGCTGGTGCATTATTTGTCTGAATAGCTTTCATAAAAAATCATCCTCCGCCTTGTTTTTTTAGTATCCGCTGTTGTCATAATCATCAGTTAATTGCTTGGAAATATGCATTGTAGAACGATTCTTTTCATGCACAAAAAAGATATGACAACACTTCTGTATGTAAAAGCTGCTCTGAATCAAGAGCATTTCACATACTGTTATCATATCAGTTTTCCAGTTCCATTTCTATTGCTTCCTTATAGGACATGACAGAAGAAACATAATAAATGTCTCCATAGCATGCATCTAGTTCTTCTGCTTCTTCTCTCCGGCAGGCATAAATGGAAGCCTCCCTTCCCGCCTCTTCATACATATACTGCGAATAAGCAATGGCAGCGTCCTCCGAATAAGGTTCTTCCGTTTCCTGTAGATAGTTAATAAAGCCGGGACCAAAATTATAAGCTTGAACTGCTAAGGCTGTGTCGCCCTCTGCTTGTTCATACACCCAGGCAAAGAAGGATACGCCCTGCTCAATCGAATGCTCTGGATCATCAATACAGCCTATTTCCCCGCACAGGCTTTCCGAGGATTGCATCGGATCGGTACCGCGTCCACCGGATTCCTGCATCATCATGGCAAGAATTGTATTGGTCTGTTCTTCAATTCCATGCTGTTCTGCATATTTTTCAACAATCGGTTTATATTCCCATATTTTCTGGTTCAAGGCTGGCAGGGGACGTGGCCCTGACTCTTCCAGTTCTGGTTCAGATTGCTCTGCAACATAATTGACTAATAAAGAAAGGGAAACTAAACCGAAGAAAAACACAAGACATATAACTATCAAATATTTCAGCAGCTCTGCCAGCTGGCGTTTTTTCCTACGTTTCATATTTTTTCTCCTTTACCCATTCACCTATCCTCAGCATCCCCCATATAGAAATACCATATACCATATGTCCGGCCAGCCAGATAAGCCATGCCTCTATACTGCCTATTTCTGGAGTCCGGTCAGATAGCATCGTTGTCGGGAAAATAAGCAGGCCAATCGCAGCATTACAATATATATAAGACATCAGCTTCTGCTCCAGATGTTTCTTTGTTAATACGCGATAGAGAATCCAGACAATAGCCACAGAAACACCCAAATGGAAGGAAAACTCTACCCAATTAGGAAAATTCATTCCGCCAATTACGGGAAAATAATCTACATTCATCAGCAGGATGTAAACAGGAATCGCTGTCCATTGCTGCAAAGCATATAAGAAGCCGCCAAGTACAAGGCCGGATACGAAACCGACAATCCAAATCATCCATGATCCTCCCCTGTTTAAGCATCTGCGAATAGCTTCTTCTCTCTCCATTTCCCGAAACGATAATATAGAATAGCAACCGCGCTGCTTAGGATAAAGCTTGCCCCTACACCAATTGCAATGCCAATTTCACCAAACAGGCAAGAGAATAAGGCAGCCAGGGGATAACGCAGTATCCAGAAAGAAATGATATTTAATATAAGAATCGGATACATTGCGCCTGCTGCCCGGACAACACCGTTTAAGATAAAATTAATCCCTAAAAACGGATAGCATAATGCAACAATCTGAAGATATATTGTACCAAATTGGACAGAAGCTTCGTCCTGAATAAACAACCTTACCCCATATTCAGCAAAAATGGCGACGATAATACCGATAAACAGCATAATAAGAAAATTATATATCACCCCAAACTTCGCCACTTCTCTGACTCTTCCCCAGTTTTGTGCACCGATATTCTGCCCAGCCATACTGGAAATGGCAATACTTAAAGCATGTGCAGGCAGCATTAATAAACTATCCAGACGCTGTGCTGCACTATACCCTGAAACAACTGCTTCTCCATGTACAGCCACTACCCCGATAATGGCAGCTGCACCAGCAGAAATCACTGCCATCTGCAGGCTGGATGGGATGCCGATATGCAAAATCAATTTAATTTCTTTCCATTTTGGCAGACTTGGAATCGTAAACGGAGCTAAATCCTTCTTCAGAATATAAAAGAATCCAATTAAAAAGGAAACACCTTGTGATATCACTGTAGCATAGCCTGCGCCATTGATGCCCCAGTCAAATACATGAATAAATAGCGGGTCCAATACGGTATTCAGCAGGACTGCTACTGTTACAAAGTAAAGCGGTGTTTTACTGTCTCCAATGGAACGCAGTACTGTACTGATAAAGTTATAGCCAAACAGTAAAAGAATCCCCATAAAGTTAATCCGCAGATAGGCAGCGGCATCTGCTGCCATTGCTTCCGGTGTTCCCAGCATGGTCAGCAGCACCTCTGCAAAAATATACCCGGAGACGCCAAGTAATAATGCAACCGATGTCATCAGAACAACAAATGCATTCAAATAACGCTTCAGCCCCTCTTCATTCTGCTTCCCCTGCTGCTGCGACAAAATGGTCAGAGCAGCATTATTTAAACCAATAATTAATGAGAGCACCACAAATATAATGCTCCCGGAAATGGCAACTGCACCTAGGGCGTTCGCACCAAGCAAATTTCCGACCCACAAACTGTCTACAAATTGATATGAGGTTTGCAGCAGATTTGCCAAAAGAATGGGTCCGGAAAAATAAAAAAGGCTTTTGCCGATACTTCCTTTTGTAAAATCATATTTCTTAGCCATTGATTTGCACTCCTGATTTTTCTCACCTTATTCTTTGCTTTTATTATAAAGGGAAAGCATTAGAAAAACCTGTATTTGCTCTTCCACTGTAAAAATTGCTAAAATATCATCCTATAATGTAAAAAAAGAAGCTCTTATCTCAAAGAACTTCTTCCCCATTTTTTTATTTTCTTAACTTACTTGCGTTTTACTGCGCTTCGCATTTTTATCCCTCGACATAAATTGAATCACAAGCTGAATAGCAAATAATACAAAGCCTATTGTATCGGAATACCCTTCCGGATAAATCAGCATCAATCCAGTTGCAATAGCTAAAATACGCTCAAACCATTTGATTCTGCGGTACCAGTAACCAATCATTCCGGCACCAATCGCTATCATCCCGAGGATAGCCGTGAAAAAGGCAAATATAATCTCGAACACGTTCGCATCTATCATAAGGAGTGTCGGATTCAAAACAAACATATACGGAATTATAAATGCTGCGATAGCCAACCTTGCTGCATTTGCTCCGGTACGTATCGGTTCTCCCCCAGAAATCCCGGTTGCCGCGAAGGCAGCTAATGCTACCGGCGGAGTAATATCTGCCACAATTCCAAAATAGAATACAAACATATGTGCAGCCAGAAGCGGAATTGCTACATCCAGATTGTCATTTAGTGCTACAATTGCCGGCAGAGCAATTGTAGACGTGATAATATAGTTGGCGGTTGTCGGTGAGCCCATGCCGATAATAATCGATGTAATCATGGTAAATACCAATGTCAGCATCAATTGAATTTCCGGTGTAGAAGCAATCGTACCAGCAATCGATACTAAACTGTTTCCAAGCTTTAGGCCTAAGCCTGTTCTTGTCACTACCCCTACAATAATACCAGCACATGCTGTTGCAGCAGCAACACCTAATGCTGTTCTGGCCCCTTGTTCCAAGGCAACAATAAATTTAGCCGGTGTAATTCTCGTATCTTTTCGGAACAAGCTGACAATAATCGTCGTTAAAATCCCATAAATAGCTGCTCTCTCAACGCTCACACCGATAAATAAGAAATAGACAATGGCTAAAATCGGCAGCAGCAGATGAATCTTTTTTAAAACGGAGAGTTTACTTGGAATCTCTTCATCCGGGAGACCTGTTAAGCCTGTCCGTTTCGCTTCAAAATGTGTCATGATCCAAATCCCTGCAAAGTATAAAGCTGCGGGAATAACTGCTGCTTTCGCGATATTCCAATAGCTTTCTCCTGCAAATTCAATCATTAAAAAGGCGGCTGCTCCCATAATCGGCGGCATAATTTGACCGCCTGTAGAGGAGGCTGCTTCTACCGCTCCGGCAAAATTCTTCCGATATCCCAGCTTTTTCATCATAGGAATCGTATACGAGCCTGTTGTTACTGTATTTGCAACAGAGCTCCCCGAGATAGTTCCATTTAATGCACTTGAAAAAATAGCTACTTTTGCAGGCCCGCCTACTCTTTTACCGGCGATGGATATAGCTAAATCATTAAAATAATTTCCTACCCCTGTCTGCACTAAAAAAGCGCCAAATAAAAGGAATAAGAATATATATGTAGACGATACCTGCAAAGGAGTTCCTAAAATTCCTTCTGTCGTAAAGAACATCGATTGAATCAACTGCTCCAGCGACAGACCGGCATGCGCAAACATTCCAGGTATATTTGGACCGAGTAGTGCATAGCTAAGAAACAATAGTGCAATAATTGTAATCGGCAGACCTACTGCACGTCTGGCTGCTTCCAACACAAGCAGGATTCCAAGCCCGCCCACAACCATTTGCATGACAGAAATGCCGCCAAACTGCTGAACTAATGTATCATAATACACCGGCCAATAGCCGCAGACAAGAATGGATAACAGCATTAAAATATAATCATACCAAGGGATTTTATCCTTTCTCATTCCACGGGCAGCCGGGAATAATAAGAAAATAAGTGAAAGTGCAAATCCTAAGTGAATGGTTCGTTGAATATAAGCAGTCAGCTGACCAAAAATTCCGGTATATAATTGAAATACAGAAAAGGCAATTAACCCAAGAAAGATAACGTGATATATCTTACCCTTTACATTTCTGGTCTTTGCTTCTGCATCATATTTCTCCAACAACTCCTGCTGTCCTTTTTCTGAAAGCTGATCCTTCTCTTTTTCACTCACTGATTTTCTCTCCTTTCCAATAATCAAGCAATGTTATTTCATCTATTTTTACTCTATACCAATCTCCCGGCACAAAGTAGTCATTAAAAGGAACTTCACAACACTCCTTGATATCCTGATGATCTGCCCAAGCCAGCCGATGATTCGAAACAACTTCTCCATTCCGGATATTTAACGATTCAAATCGATGTTCCATATTTTTTATATGGTATTTTCCATCCTCATAAACAAATTCTTCGCCCTCACCCGCATTATTGGGCATACCAATACCAAACTCTTCATAAATTATTTCATATTGCTCGATCATCAAATCCTCTGTCACCCTGTATTTCTCCACCACATCTGTTAAATGGATCGAGTGAGTGAACGTAATCGAGAAATGGTCATTCTCTTTTAAAGGTAAAAAAGCCGTCAATTCTCCGGATTCGCCGTCGTTAAAAACTAACGCTGTCTGAATCGGATAATTCACGCCAAGTCCAATTCCTCCTCCAATCAAAAGAAATAAAAGAAGGAATTTTACCCACTTTCTCCGCATTTTAGCATCACCTAATTTTACAAGCTGTGCTTAAAAAAAGCCGGCAGCCTATCCCTGCATTCTCTGGGGTGGAGCCGGCTTATTCTATTTATTTATTCAATACCCTCTTCGTCAAAGTACCTCTGTGCACCTGGATGCACTTCAATATCAATTCCGTCTAACGCAGTATCCAGTGTGATGAAGGATGCTTTGTCATGCGCCATCCCTTCTGCATTTTCATAGATTGCTTTGGTCATCTCATAAACAAGGTCTTCAGATAAAGAACTGTTTACAGCCAATGCCGCTAATACAGCAACTGTTTCTACATCTTCACTTAGACTATAAGTACCTTCTTCAATCGTATCTGCAGCATAGTAAGGATATGCTTCCGTCAGCTCCTCAATCTTATCCTGTGCAATCGGAACAATAGCCACATCTACAGAAGCAGCCAACCCTTCTACCGCACCGGTAGGCGTTCCTGAAGTGATAAACGCAGCATCAATATTGCCATCCTGGATTCCTCCGGTAGATTCACCAAAGTCCAGATTTTGAGCATCAATATCGTCTATTGTCATATCGTGAACCTCCAGGATTTGTTCCGCATTGATAAATGTACCTGATCCAGGAGCACCAACGGAAACAGTTTTTCCTGCCAGGTCTTCGACAGATTCAATTCCAGAACCCTCTGTTGTAACGATTTGAACCGTCTCCGGGTATAAAGAACCCATTGCCTGTACATTTTCGACAGGCTCATCAAAAGCATTAATTCCTTCCTCAGCATGTGCTACCACATCTGTTTGTACAAAAGCAATTTCTACATCGCCATTCTCTATGGACAGAACATTTTCTGCTGAAGCATTAGAGGAAATCGCATCCGCTGTTACATCTGTATTACTTGAAATAATGGTTGCCATTTCTCCTCCAAGCGGGTAGTATGTTCCACTTGTTCCGCCGGTAGCAATCTGAATCATTTCCGGATCTGTACCCGGATCTCCAGCTTCCTCGCCGCCATCGTCTGCATTGCCGTCGTCACCGCCGCAGGCTGCTAATAATAACAATAATGCAAAAATAAGTGCCAGTGGGCTTAACCAATTCTTTTTCATCTAAAAGTCCCCCTTTTACAAAAAAGTATCGTACTTGTAATAAGTTTACAATATTAGTAACACAAACGTCAAATTATTCTCAAAACAGGAAACGATTACATAAATAATATTAAAAAAATTCATCACTTTAAACATTCCTTTTACTGTATGCTTTATAGCGCCAAAACATGCTGTATATTCTTTTTTTAAGCGATTTTCAAGTATTTCTTGACTACTTTTTGAATATTCCATAATATTAATGTAACCCACTTTCCAACGAGGTGATAAAACATTGTCATTAAAAATGTTAAAGCATGCTATTTATTCCATAAAACCTTTACCGCCAGTAAAAATATGCTATTTGATCCAATCCGGAGAAAATGAAATTGCTTTTAATGAAAACAAGCCGCTGCGTTCCGCCAGTATTATTAAACTGTTTATCCTTGCCGCTGCCTATTATGAAGAAGAAAAAGAAAATATTGATTTATCTAAACAGGTGCATCTCTCCCCCTCCGATATGGTTGGCGGTGCGGGAGTTATTCCTTATTTATCAGATAAGCAGAACTATACCTATCAGCAGCTCCTTGAATTAATGATCATTGTCTCTGATAATACCGCAACAAATGCATTGATTGATTTCATCGGTTTAGATACTATCCATGCATTTATTCAACAAATAGGCGGAAAGCACACGAAATTAGAGCGAAAACTGATGGATGAAGAAGCCATAAAGCTCGGATTGGAGAATCGGACGAGCTGCTATGATGTCATGCTTCTGCTGGATTTATTGACAGAGCCAAATAACATACTGCCGAAACATCGTCAGGAGCAAATGCTGACTATCTTGGAAAATCAGCAGTTCAACAGCAAACTGACTGCTTTTTCTGCCTATGATTCCTCCATCAAGACATTTCATAAAACCGGGGAACTGACCGGGGCAGAGCATGATGCGGCTATTTTTCAAACAGCTGATAAACAGCTCAAAGCAGTTATGCTGACAGAGGGATGGACGAACAATGGAGAGGGACAGCAATTTCATCAGAGAGCAGGAGCACATATCTATCATTATTTGAAAGGTTAAGCAGCCATGCCTCTCCTTTTCTATAAAAAATACAGGTATCTGTAAGGGGGGAAACAAATGAATATAACACTAGGGGTTTTAGGAGAAAAAACAATCGTTCAAAGAGTACAAGAAATCGCAGAACAATTTCCATCTATCGACGTCCTCCCTTTTGTATTGTCCGAATCATGCAATGCTGCAGTTCGAGCAGAGGGAGCCATGATGTGTGACGCACTTCTTTTCACTGATTACAGTGCCTACAGTGAAGCTTTAAAACAAAAGCGTCAGCAAATCATGCTTTATATCGCTTACGATGAATATAGTATTTTGTCATCTATCTTACGTATCGGACAGCTTTCTAAGAAAAAATGCATATCCATCGATTATCCGGAAGATATCAAGCACATTGATTTCAAGGATGATATCGCCATGACAGAATATGATTTTATTTCAGCCAGCTATACCAAGCAGAGTTATTTCAATGTGCAAATGCTGATTGATTTCCATAAGGATTTATTTTTGCAGAAAAAAATAGATTTAATTCTGACCTCGAGAAGAGATGTCTATAATAGGCTTTTTCAAGAAGCGTTACCTGTTCATTATATTCCAATACCTGATAAGCGTATTTATCAGGCATTGGAAAAAGTAGTACAAACACTGGAGGTACAGAAGCATTCAACCGGCCTTGTAGTAACAGGTATTTTATTTTTAAAAGAAAGCCTCCCTATCCATATGCATCATCAAATACATACAGAAGTCAGAAAATATGTCAGTACATTTTGTCAAAAGTATGAGGCTATACTTTTACCGAATAAAGATAATCACTATTTTATCATCGGTACAAGCAAGCTGATTAAAGTGATTAAAGAAAACTATCGCGACTTTCCCTTTATCGAGGAGGTAGAAAAGCTTGCCGGCTGTTCTATTGGACTGGCATTTGGACTGGGATTGAATCCTCTTTCTTCTCAAAAAAATGCGTTTATGGCCCTGGAAGCCTGCCGGAGTGATCGGCATAGCCTCAGTTATCTGGTTAATGAATGTCAGGAAATCATTGGTCCTATCGGCCAGCGGAAACATATCGACACCAATAAATTATTTCATGAGCTTGTTCATCAAGCCCGCTTAAACAATGAATTATCTTATCTTTTTATTCAATTTATTGTTGAACGCAATAATGAACCATTCTCATCAAACGATATTGCAATGTTTTATCAGGTCAGCAAGCGCAGTGCCGAACGGACTGTAAAAAAATTGCTGTCCGGAGAGATTATTAAAATTTCCGGAAAGGAAAGTCCCTATTCGAAGGGAAGACCCAGAAAGCTGTTCAGTTTAAATCAATAATGCCAAACAAAAAAGACGGAGCATGGCCGTCTTTTTTGTTATTTAGAAAGGAATATTCTACATTGATGTCTACAAACTTAAAAGTTCTTTAATATCATCTTCGCTTAGAGAAGAAAGCATCGTTTCTCCAGGCTGGATGACCTGATCAATTAATTCTCTTTTCTTTTGCTGCAGCTCATAAATTTTTTCTTCAATCGTGCCTTCTGTCACCAGACGGATAACCTGCACCACATTCTTCTGTCCGAATCGATGCGCTCTCCCAGTCGCTTGGTCTTCTACGGCCGGGTTCCACCATAAATCATATAAAATAACCGTATCCGCACCAGTCAAATTCAGACCAGTCCCTCCTGCCTTCAGGGAAATAAGGAATATTCCTTTTTCTCCCTGATTAAACCGTTCGCTCATTTCGACACGATTTTTAGAAGGTGTTTCGCCACTCAGATAAAAGTAGTCATGCTCTGCTGCCTCTAACCGTTCGCGAATAATGTCTAACATGCTGGTAAATTGGGAAAAGATAAGCAGTCTTTTTCCATTATTAATTGCTGTTTCCACTGTTTCCATCAGCTGCTCCAGCTTGCCGGATCTTCCTTCATAATTTTCGACGAACATGGAAGGATGACAGCAGATCTGGCGAAGTCTCGTTAACCCTGCTAAAATCTTCATTCTATTTTGCTGGAAAGAATCCTCCTGCATGGACACCGCGGCTTCCTGCTGCAGCTTCCTTAAATAACCGACATATAAATCCTTTTGATCATTTGTTAATTCGGAAATATGAACGGATTCGATTTTTTCCGGAAGCTCTTTGAGCACATCCCGCTTCAAACGTCGTAAAATAAATGGTTTTGTAATGGCAGCCACTTTGCTGGAATCAAGCTGCCTAAACGTCTTCTGGTCAGGCATTAATCCAGGCAGGACTACCTGGAAAATGGACCACAGCTCCTCAATTGAATTTTCAATTGGTGTGCCGCTTAACGCAAACCGCCGTGTCGCATGAAGTGTACGGATGGCTTTTGAAGTTTTCGTCTGGTAGTTTTTAATATACTGCGCTTCATCCAGCAATAATGTTTGGAACATAATCTCCTGATAATAGTCAATATCCTGGCGTAAGGTTGCATAAGAAGTAATCCAGACATCCGTCTCTGCGGCGCTTTCCATTCGCTTATGCCTCTCCGCCGGCTGCCCGGTCAAAATAACCGAGGTTAAGTGCGGAGCAAACTTCTCCAGCTCACTTTTCCAGTTATATACTACAGAAGATGGAACTACAATCAAATGCGGGCCGACAGGATTCCCTTTGGATTCAGACGCAATATAGGCGATACTCTGCAAGGTCTTTCCCAGCCCCATGTCATCTGCCAGAATTCCGCCGAGCTGATACTGGCTAAGGGATTTAAACCATTGATAACCAACCTTCTGATAGGTTCGCAAGGATGCCTGCAGGTTTTCAGGCAGTTCATAAACCTGTTCCTCCGGCGACTTCAAATGGCTTAACAATTCTCTGAAATTCGAATCATACTGTTTTTTTGTATCGAGCAGCTCATCCAGTTGGGCGCCGCGATATACCGGCATCTGTACCTGACCGTCCTGAACGGCATCCTTATCCATTCCCAATCCGTCAAAAAACCGCTGAATGGAAGCAAATTCTTCCGTATCCAAATCCAGCATTTGACCGGAATTCAAACGAAAATAGCGTTTCTTTTCAATCACTGCCTGAAGAACTCGATTAATTTCATTATCATCTACTCCATCAATGGAAAAACCTATTTCTAATAAATTATTTTGCCCCTCCATGCGGACACTCGTGCTCGGCTGCGGATCATAATCAAAGAACAGCCTTTTAAAATCGCTTGACAGAAACAGTTCTACATCCTTATCTAAGGAAGGTAAAATCTTATATAAGAAATAATAGAGGTCTTCTTCATCCACAGACATATAAAGTTCTCTGCCATTATATTTGAAGTTTGCTTCTTCGATATGCTGCATAATCAGACTTTCTTTATCCACGTCCCGGATCAGCATCACATCCGAATCTTTTTTTCCTTGAAATGGATCAATCACATGTGTGCCATAATGATATTCCAGACGGCCAACAATTAAATCCTCCCGCAATTCCAAGTAGCATCTTGCTTTTAACGGCTCCTTGATGACCTCATCTGCAATACGTTCATCTAATTGAACCTGGCCGACTGTCTCCAGCGCCGGCATAATTTCAGAGAGAAAGGTATCTGTCTGTTCAACAGGAACATCAAAGTAAATATTCTCTAAACGAAACATTTCCAATTCCTTCAAAACAGGGACTTGCTCTCGTTTAGGAAAATAGAAAACACCATCTAAAAATAATACATCATAGTTAGGAAAGAATGTCATTTCATTTCCCTGCTGCAGATTAAGCGAGATATGCTGGTCGTTTTTCATAACGTCAAATTGAAAAGGCAGTTCCCCATCAACGATTTGCACCTCTTTATATTCTTCCCGCTCCGTTTTCACAGCCGCTTCTCGTTCCATTAATTTATATAATAAATTTTTTGCAAGCACCGGCGGAATCAGAAGATACCTTTCACTGCTTCTTTTCCCTGCATAATTATAGGAATCATACAGGTCAGCACTCTTGCTTGCCTGATACAGCAGCTCAAAAATCTCTTGATCTGCTTCTTCCACGACATGCTTCCCTGCTTGAAATGTAAACTTTTTAGAGAAATAATGATCTCTTTTTCTAAAATAATTTTCTAAGAAGTCCGCTGCATTCTTTACCACATAGCGGTGCTTCTCACCAATTTTCAATTCTACCTGCAAGTGTCTCAAATAAGACCAGCTTACAATATACTCTACCTTTACCGGGTGCTGATAAGAAGCGTTTTCTGTGACACTTCTCGTTCCCCGGATAGCTTCCATAAAACGATTTAAACGATAGTGATTTACTTTTGGCTTCACATCACTGTTTTCATAGCTTTGAACTGCTAATAAAGCGGCTACGATGTGCTTGCAATAGCCGTACACCTCAAATGCAGGACAATCGCAATGCATGTCGATGGAACCCTGCTGCAAATCATTGGTATTCACTTCTACAAAGTAATCCTCTGTACCCTGGACTGTTGCCGACCAGGTCAACTGATTCGGATTATACATTAAATCCTTTACTTTATTGGTTCTAAAGTAATTCAGACCACGACGGTAAAAATTATCAGGAAACGCATTTTTTATATTGATATCTTTAATTTGTTTCAAATCTGTTAACCCACCTTTATGTTGTCAGATGATTTCCCAAGGGCAGTAAATACATAAATCAGGATGGAAATAACGATAGAGCCTGCTGCTGTTAAATAGATAGATGTATAGTTAAGCATTGCTGCAATCTGCCCGAACAAAATTGCCCCAACGCCGACTCCGAGATCAAAACAGGAAAAGAAGGTCGCATTTGCCATTCCTTTCCGGTCAGCTGGCGCCCGATTGACCGCCCATGCCTGCAGGGCAGGCTGAACTGCCCCAAATCCCAGCCCAAATAAAGCTGCTGCTGTCAATAAAACAGTTATGTTGGGCAGCCAGGCTAAGAGAAGCATAGACAGGAATATAAGCGAAACTGCCGGCAGAAAAATCATTTTATGACCTTTTCTATCGTATAGTCTGCCCGAAAACAGCCGCGAAACCATAATAAATACTGCGAAAATAAAGAAATAGATTTGAATCCCCTCTACGCCTCTTTCCTGCGCATGCAGAGGCAGAAAAGTCGCTATTCCGCCAAATGCAAAGGTAATAAAAAATAGCAGAATTGATGGCTGCAGTGCGCTTTTTTCCAGTACGTCAAAGCGCGCAACCTTTGTTTGATGAGCCGGATCAACTTTTTTATAGCGGATGCGCATGGCAAAAAGAAACGCCACTACACCGCAAAATGCACATAGTAAAAAAAGCTGCTGATAGGAGATAAGCACAACCAGTGTCAGGCCTAAACTTGGCCCAAAAGACAACGCAATATTTCCGGATAAACCAAAATAGCCCATTCCTTCCCCTCTCCGCTTTGGCGGGATCAAATCGGTTGCTATTGTTCCTCCGGCTGTTGTTGAAAATCCCCAGCCGATACCTTGAATAATTCGTATTATAATTAAAATTAAAATGCTCGCTGTAAACGCAAATGCTCCTACAGAGAGAACAAAAATCCCTAATCCGATTAAGTAAACAAACCCTCTCCCCTTATTTTCGAGCGCATGCCCGGCATAGGGACGTATCAGGAGGGCAGAAAACGTAAAAATACCTACAATAATACCTACCATTTGGTCGCTTCCGCCAAGATCCTTCACAAATAGCGGTATGGTAGGGATAGTCATTTGAAAACCTAAGAAAATAAAAAAGTTCGCTATCCAAATATATAAAAAATCCCGCGAAAAAATCTTATCATCCTGCGGGACGTTTTGCGCTTGAACCGACGACATAAACATCCTTCTCTCATTTTGTCATTCCTAAGCTATTATACAGGAGTTTCTCAGCAAATAACATGAAAAGAATTTAGAGGAGGTTCTTCCTTCTCATAAAAAATACAGGAGAGCGGGGGTTATCCCGCTCTCCTGTATTTTTTATATTTTTATTTAATCCACTGCTTTAAGCTGCATTGGTTTCAGGTTGTTTTCCTTTTCTTACGCGTTGATTCCAGGTTTCTTTAAGATAAGGCATTACCCAGCGGTCCAGACCATATCTTCCAGCATTTGCACCAGCGATAGCAATGAAGATTCCTAAGATAGCCATTTGCGGGTTTGTAGAGAACGTTCCGCTTAGCAAGAAAGAGAAGTTCATTACAACGCCCATAAGTGCAGCAAGGTTTGTAAAAATACCTAAGATTAGTCCAAGTCCAACCAGTACTTCTCCCCACATAACGAATACAGAAAATAGTCCAGCGTTCGGAATTGCTACCGTTTCAAGAAACGTTGCCCACCAGCCCTGTACAGCCGGATTTTCTCCAGTTGTTTGTGCAATAGCACCTTGCAAATAACCACCTGCATCAAATTCACCGCCTACAATTTTGCCCCAGCCAGAGGTCAGCCATCTAAATCCAAGATAAAGTCGAATAATCACCCAAAGCCCCGCAACGTACTTGTTTGTTCTTAAAAAGTTCATCATGTCAATCTCTCCCTTTATTTAATAAAATAATTTGTTTTTAACTTGTTCATTGTTTCACATTTATTTAAAGAGGATATCCTTTAGTACACTTTTATAATATCATGCAGATATGTATCCGTAAATACTAATTTGTGAATTTGTTCACATTTTATTCCGAATATGAACAAATGATGAAGGTAAATTATGGATAATCTGTATTTGTGTGAACACGGATATTTATAGCTCTTTTCTTTTACTTTTCAAACTGAAACACACTCCTCATGAATTTTAAATATGTACATTTCCCTACACCATTTCATAGTAAATTAAAAATACCGCATATTAATGGGCTAACACCAAAATCTATGATTGGAAAATATACTTAAATGTGATAAAAACAACTAGCTAGCGACGGTTTTGACAGGATGAGTAATCGCAGAGGTCGCACTAACCTGGCAACATTGCCACGATTACTCATTCCATCGAAAAGATTTGTACGTCGGAAAGCGGAGTGGTTGGTTGCAGGAGCTGTGCACAATCATCAATTCCAAAAAGGCAGGAGGATGACGGACAATTCTCCGTAATAAATTACCAGTAATAATTAATTTTTTGAAACCATTCAAACAGTGTTTCCGTACAATAAAATAAGAAGAATTTTCCGTTTTTATAATGGGATGAACGAGGAGTGTTTATATGAAGACCTTATTAACCGTTCAGAACCTTAAAAAATCTTTTAAGGATAAGGAAGCTTTAAAGGGAATTTCCTTTGAAGTAAATCGCGGCGAAATCATGGCTATATTAGGGCCAAACGGGGCAGGTAAATCTACCACGATTCGTAATATTATGGGTATCATGTATCCGGACAGCGGGGAAGTTCACTTCCATCAGCAGTCGGGAGAAGCCATTCCTAAATCTAAAATTGGTTATCTCCCTGAAGAAAGAGGCCTCTATAAAGATGTCAAGGTGATGGATATTCTCTTATACCTTGCTGATTTAAAGAATTACCCTTTAGATAAAGCAAAGGAACGCATCTTAACCTATTTAAAGAAATTTGATTTAGAAGGAAAGGAAAACACCTCTGTCGAAGAGCTCTCCAAAGGAATGAGTCAAAAAGTACAATTTATCGGTTCGATTCTTCATGAACCAGACCTGCTCATTCTGGATGAACCTTTTTCCGGTCTCGATCCAGTCAGTCAAGAGATTTTCAAAGATGAAATCGCTTCTTTAGCTGCAAATGGAACGGCCATTCTGCTTTCATCACATCAAATGAATCTTGTGGAGCAGATGTGTGACCGGCTTTTTATGATACAGCATGGCCAGAAAGTAATTTATGGCACTTTGGACGAAGTTAAAAAGCAATATGCCAATTTCAAATGCATCTTGCATGGTGAGAATCCGCCCGCTCTACTGGAGAAGATCCCTGAAGTCGACCGGATTGAACATCATGGCAGCCGTTCGATTCTCCATCTGCAAAAAGGAGTTATTCCTCATTATTGGCTAAAGCAATTACCTGCAGAATTAGATGTACAAGAGCTACATATTAACCGTATTTCTCTGCACGAAATTTTTATTGATATTGCTACAGATAAGCATCTTCTCTCTCAGGAAGGAGGTGCCTGAAATGCAGAACTCGCTGAAAGTAGCAAAATGGGAAATAAAACGAAATTTAAAAAATAAAACATTTGTCATTGGATTATTTATTACACCGGCTTTATTTATTTTATTCTTCTTCCTCGCCTCTTTATTTTCTTCAGATTCAGATGAAGCTGAAAATATGACAGTCTATGTAAATGATGACATAGGAATATATGAAGACATCGAGGCGATTAATGAAGAACGTGATTTTGGCTGGGAGCTTCACCCTACTGATACATTAAAATCCGAAGTAACAGAAGTGAATGAGCCTTATACAGCGTATCTGTTTATTAATGAGCAGTCCTTGGAGGAGAACCGAATCGCCACTTATACAAGCGAGGAAGCTGATCCATTATTTCCTGGGCAATTACAGGCGTTAAGCGGACCAGTCCAGGTAATGAAAGCGAAAGACTCTGGTCTCAGTGAACGGGAAATAAACCAGCTGCTTGAGCCTGTGTCCTTTGCAGAGGGCACCAATCAGGATGAAGCAGCGACAAGCGAAGGCAGTGCGATTGCTTCCCTGGAGGATCCTTGGGAAAGTATCCTGCCAGGTGTTTTTGCCGGGGTAATTATGCTTTCCATCACTTTTACAGGGATGGCTATTTTTCAAAGTGCTTCCCAAGAGAAAAAAGATAAGATTGCAGAAATTATTTTATCCTCTCTAACACCATCCGAGCTGATGCAGGGGAAAATTATCGGTTATTTTATCTTAGGTCTTATTCAAGTTACAGTCTATATTGCGGTCCTGCTGCCATTTATTATCTGGCAGACAGATATCCCGATTTTAGAATACCTGCTTGTTCCAAGAACGCTTCTATTTGTATTTATCGCTCTTTTGAGTTATCTGATGTTTGCAGCCATTTTCGTCGGTGTCGGCGCAACCATGTCGGATGTGTCCAGTGCTGGTAATCTGCAAGGGTTTGTAATGATGCTTCCATTTTTGCCATTTATCATTATTGGACCGGTACTCAGTAATCAGGATGGTATCCTTGCTACTGTGAGCACCTACATTCCATTCACAGCACCTTCTGTATTGCTCATGCGGTTGACCATGCTGGATGATTGGCCTTGGATAGAAATTATGATTGCCTTTGCTGTGATTATTTTAAGTATCCTTCTTTTTATGAAGATTGCCGGAAAAATTTTCAAAGTCGGAATTCTTTTATATGGAAAGAACGCCACACCAAAAGAGATCTGGAAATGGATTCGTATGTAGAAGCTAATTTCGAGTTCACCACCATGGCAGCACCCTTTTTCAACGCTAGAACGGAATGCAGCCGATTCTAATTAAGAAAGAAATATCACGCGATGATAAAACAGAGACAGAAGCAGTTCATCCTGCTCTCCTGCCTCTGTTTTTTTCGTTCATGCATACACTGACAAGGTCATACATATTCTTTATCATATTGCTTTTTTAAGTGAAAATCTAAAAATCTTCATACTAAATAAATGATAAAATCACTTCCATTCATTGCAAGCTGCTATCTTTAATTCCTCTCCCCCGCTTCTTCATTTATCATGGAGAACTGCCCGTAACCCCCGCCTCACCATAAAGAGTGAATTTAAATTTATTCAAGCGGGAGAGAACAGATATGGACTCCCTGAATCACTCAGGCTAATTCAGCTGGAGAGGAGCAACAACTCCTGCTGCATGAAGTTTCGTTTTATTATAGAAGGAGGATGTTTATGAGTACGATTGTGTTCCATGGATCCACCCGTAAAAACAGTAATACAGAAATATTAACCTATGAAGCTGTGCCTAAAAATCAGGGCACGCACGTTTATTTACGTGATTATATTATTCATCCCATCATTGACCAAAGACATGACAGAAATGGATTCACACCAGTAAATGATGATCATACAAAGCTTATTGATATGCTTTTAGAACATGATACACTTGTTTTTGCCACCCCTATTTATTGGTATAGTATGTCTGCCCTTATGAAGCTGTTTATTGATCGATGGTCACAAATCTTAAGAGATTCCGATTATCCTGATTTCAGAGAAAAACTGTCTCAAAAGAAGGTATATCTAATTATTGTTGGCGGTGACAACCCATTTATTAAAGGACTGCCGCTTATTCAGCAATTTCAATATATATGTGACTTTTATAAAATGCACTTTGCAGGATATGTAATTGGAAAAGCCAGTAAACCCGGTGACATATTATATGATAAAAAAGCTTTTAAAGCTGCTTCCACCCTGCTTTCTTTTACGGATGACTAAGTTTACAATCCTTACCGATTGATGTCTCCAACGGATATTTATCAATCATATATAAATAATTCCCTTAATGAGAGAATTATTATTATTTTCCCAAAATAACTACTTAATCCTAAATAAATCTAAAAATGCTAGTCTTATTTAATTATTTTTCCCTTTCCAGGTTTAAACTCTTCTATGTTTAGGCTATTCTATTAGTATCCAATCATGTAATTCATTTTAGTCATCTAGAGGAGGATTCAATGGAAAAGAAAACAAAGAAGATTTATCTATTGGCTGCAATATTATTTATACTTAGTTTTTTCTTGCCGAATGCAAGCTTGGCAAATGGCGACAGTTATGAAGTAAGTTCTGCTGTGTTAAACATCCGAAGCGAGCCGTCTAACGATGCGTCTCTGGTTGGTCAGTTTACAAAGGGAGATAAGGTGAATGCGTTTGACGAACAGCATGGTTGGGTTCAAACTTATTATGGCGGTGAACCTGTATGGGTCGCCAAACACCATCTGATTTCAACTGGCGACTCGAGTCAGGAAGCAGCTCCAGCTGCAGAAGAAACAGTAAATGAGGAACCGGCTGCAGAGCCTGCTGTAAATTCTTCCGGGTCAGTGACTGTTTCTGCTGACAGCATTTATGTCCGGTCCGGCCCGAGCACATCAGATACCATTATTTCCTATGCTTATCAGGGAGATTCCTTTGATGTCAACGCTGCTTCAGGAGATTGGATTGAGATTTCCTTAGGCAACGGCGAAACAGGATGGATTGCTTCCTGGCTGACAACGGACGGAAGCAGCAATGAAGAAGCAACAGAAAATACTGCTCCAACTGTCGAAGCAGCTCAGACACAGTCCAGCAGCTCTGGTTCTCTATCCGGACACACCATTGTCATTGACCCTGGTCATGGCGGGAAAGATCCGGGAGCCATCGGATTAAATAATATCTATGAAAAAGATGTTGTCACCTCTACAGCAGATTATGTTGTGCAGCAGCTGGAAGAAGCCGGAGCAAATGTAATCGTGACCCGAAATGGTGATTATTTTGTTTCATTAGATGAAAGAGCACGAATCAGTAACAGCTATAATACCGATGCTTTTATCAGTTTACATTATGATAGTTTCTCTGCTGTGCCAGTGAGCGGAGTAACAACTTATTACAATTCTGATTCTGACACTGCTTTAGCCAGCTCACTTAACAGCACTCTGTCTTCTACTGTTTCTCTGCCATCCAGAGGCACACAACAGGCGGGATATAAAGTGCTCGAAAACACAAATGCGCCATCTGTGCTGATTGAACTTGGCTATATTACCAATCCGCATGACCTGACCGTTGTGCAGACGGGTGACTATCAATCTAGCGTAGCCCGCGCAATTACCAATGGACTTATTAATCATTTAAATTAATTAGGATGAAATGGCTTCGAAAATACTTCGAAGCCGTTTTTTCATGCTGATGCATTTCTTTAGAATGAGAAGATAGCATGTTATACTTTAATCAATCTATAAGTCAAAAAGCGAGGTATACCTATGCATCCTGCTGCAAAACAAATAATTGAAACAACACGTGAACAATTTCAACTGACTGATTTTTATTTAGAAAGCTATGATTTCCTTCCACATGAAGCGAATCAGATTCATTTAAGTATGACCTGGATTCCAAACGGCTTAGCAATAACCGATGATTTAAACCCAAATGGAACTGTCGTAATAGCTGTGGATATCAAATCTAAAAAACTGACCGAAATTATTTTTGTAGGGAAAGAAAACCGGTTGTCTGCTGAATTATTTCCACAAGTGGATAACATGGAATCAATGATTGAATGGATAGAAGAGCAGACTCAATTAGAATATGGCAGACAGTTTAAGCTTGTAAATGAAACAAAAGAAAAAATCGTTTTCCACGCTGCTGTGGATAATATCAGACTTTTTCCTGGAGGAACAGTCACGATTTCTTTTAATGAAGAAGGAATGTTATCAAGCTTTTACGTACATGGAATGTTTGCAGATGAATCACAAATTCAATGGGAGCCCTTTAATTTAGTAGATGAGGTTATCTTTCCTTTGGCAATGCAGCATTGTAAGCTTATTGAAGTCCCAGACGAATCGACTGCTGCTTGGAAGCCATACTATGTTATATCCAGTTTCCTTGTTTCCAATCAAAATCCGGATACTATTATCTATTTCGATCAAGTAGAGAATAATCTTTCTTATACCCCTCTTGATACAATTTTAACTTGGGAGGAGCCTTCTACAGAGAAATTCGAGAAAAAGGAAATCGATTTAAAACATGTATTTACCGAAGAAGAAGCTTTTCAAAAGGAAAAAGTCACCGATAATAACCTGCCTATTCCAGATGATACCGCAGAGAAAATGGTGATTGAAATCACGAATATGCTGCAGAAGGAGTTTCCAAATGACAGCGGTCGTTGGCGCTTAACTTCTGTAAAACGGGAACGAGGCTATTTATTAGCAAGGTTGGATCCTGCAACACCTACACCAAGGGTTCTTTATCCATCCTTGAAGCTGTTAATTCATCCAGAAACATTACAAGTTGATAATTACGTGGATACAGAGGCGCTATTGGATGCTTTTGATTTCCTTGCAGATGCGGAGGCCGTAAAAGTGGATGTCGAAGCAGCTGCCGGACATTTATGCGAGCATATCGAAGTAGAACCTGTATATGTTTATGATAATCAAACGAAAATGTATCAATTATGCGGAAAGGTAACAAGCGGTTCCTATGCTATCGATGCCGTTACAGGAGAACTATCCACGATAGATGAGTAATGTTGTGAATAAGTTATAACTTTATCCACAGGTTATCTTTCTGAAATACGAAAGAAGCTTTTACGCTATATAACGTAAAAGCTTCTTTTCTTATAAGTCATCAAAACCATTTAAATCACTAGTTTTCGTATATTGACGTGATTTCTGTTCAAAGAAATCCGTTTTTGTTCCATCGACGTTATCCACATATGCACGAATCCATTTCATAGGATTATCCACATGTTCTGGATAAAGTTCTTCTAATCCCATCATACGCAGCATTTTATTAGCACGGTATTTGACATAGCCATCCAGCTCATCCATATCAATTCCTTCCACACCCGCAAGCGCGTAATGTGACCATTCTAATTCTAATTCAACAGATTGATGGAAATGGTCATAAACCCATTGAATGAATTCTTTATTATTATGTTCCGGGTTCTCAGCTAAGGTGGCACGGAACAATTCTGTAATAAAGCGGCCATGCTCCAATTCATCACGGTTGATATAGCTGATCATCGTGGAGGTTCCTACCATTTTATTCTGTCTCGCCAAATTATAGAAGAAAGCAAATCCAGAATAGAAAAACATTCCTTCTAACAGTGAAGTATATACTAATGTTTTAAGGATATTTTCTATTGTCGGATTTTCCACAAACGTATTATATTGCTCTGTTAACAGTTCGTTCCGTTTCATCAATAATTCATCTGTTCTTCCTAATTGGAATGATTCATTCTGTTCATTCCAGGAAACGACAGAGGATAGAACATAAGAATAACTTTCATTATGCACTGCTTCCTGTTGCGCGATAACCGCCATAATTGATTGGACAGAAGCATCTGTTGCATAGAGTGAAATCAACAATGCTGTTCTTGTTTGCGGTGCGTCTAATGTGGATAACAGCCCAATTATTTTCAAATACGCATCCTGCTCTTCTTCAGACAGGGTAGGAAACTGTTTTACGTCACTAGACATATTTATTTCATCGGCCTGCCAATAGTTTCCGACAAGTCGTTTATATATTTTATACCAATGTGGATAAGCAATATCATTCCAATTTAGAATGCCACTTGATTGGCCTCCAAATACGCCGGTTGACTTATTTGGAAAACGCGGTTCTAACGTTTTAGCACGCTCAAGCGTAACTTTTTGCATGATTCAGCACTCCTTCTAACCACTGTTCAATCTTATTCTCCTGTGATCCACGCGGCGATTGTTCGATTTTAAGAGCCGGATAACTGCTTCCATAAAAATGGGCTAATTTATCTGCTGCTTTGCAAAACAAATCATCCCCGCCAAATTGTGTATCTCCAGTTCCGAAAATAACCATATTTTCAGGTTTATATCCTACTTCCAAAACAAAATCCTTTACCTCATCTGGTGTAGCTCCTCTTTCCCAAGTGAAGGTACCCAAAAATACAAGGTCGTAATCAGCAGGATCGCTGAGTGCATCGATGCCGATTCGATGCCACTCAACTGTTATCCCTTCTTTATTTAAATAATCCCCAATATACGCAGCAACCTCTTCTGTATTACCACTGTAGCTTAAATACGCAATGAGAATCCTCAACTTTGACACCACTCACACTCTTCGACATCGTTGGATGTGGAACGGACATAATACGTCGTTTTTAATCCTTCATTCCATGCCTGTAAGTGTAAGTCGAGTAATACAGATGCGCGAATTGTATTCGGTACATAAATATTAAATGATAAACTTTGATCAATATGACGCTGGCGTTTTGCATTCTGGCTCACAGAATAACGCTGGTCTACAATATACGCAGAACGGCGATAAATATTATACGTGTTATGGTCTAAAGCCGGTGCTGTAACAGGTATTTTAAAATCCTTCTTTTCTTCATGATAGAACACTTGGAAAATCGGATCGATACTTGCTGTCGAACCAGCAATCATCGCCGTTGTAGAATTCGGTGCAACAGCCATTAAATAACCATTACGGATACCATTCTCTTTGACTTCTTCTTTTAATGCAGTCCATTTAGAGTCAGTATAGCCTTTTTGGTCAAAATAAGCACCTGTGCTCCATTTACTTCCTTCGTAAACAGAATACGCACCTTTTTCTTTACTTAGCTCCATACTGCTTTTAATCGTTAAATAAGCGATATTTTCGTAAAGCTCATCCGCATATTGAACAGCTTCTTCTGTTTCCCAGCCGATTCCTTTTAGCGCAAGAAGATGATGCCACCCAAACGTTCCTAGACCAATAGCGCGGTATTTTTGGTTTGTAATGGTTGCCTGCATGATCGGCAGTGTATTAATATCGATCACATTATCCAGCATTCTTACCTGAATCGGTATCAGACGCTCTAATACATCATTGGAAACAGCTCTTCCAAGGTTCACCGAGCTCAAATTACAAACCACATAGTCTCCAGCCTGATATTTTCTTACAATGGTATTTTCACTTTCTAAAAACTCTTCAACAAATTCAGTGGGTGACTGATTTTGTGTAATTTCTGTACACAGGTTCGAGCAATAAATCAAACCTTCATGTGAATTTGCATTTTGACGGTTTACTTCATCACGGTAGAACATGAAAGGCGTGCCAGATTCTAACTGAGAACGCATCAAACGCTTCATAATTTCAATCGCCGGTACTTTTTCTTTTGATAAATCTTCATTTGCGACACATTCTTCGTATTTTTGACGCCATGAACCATTTCCTTTTTCTTCATCATAAAAGTCCTCTAGAGAATAGCCCATTACCTGACGTACTTCATGCGGATCAAATAAATACCAATCGCCGCGGTTTTCAACCTGTTCCATAAAGTAGTCCGGCAAGCATACGCCAGTGAAGATATCATGCGCACGCATGCGATCATCCCCATTGTTAAGCTTCAAATCAAGGAATGATTCGATATCACGATGCCATACATCTAAATAAATCGCAATCGCACCTTTACGGGTTCCAAGCTGATCCACGCTGACTGCTGTATTGTTTAACTGTTTGATCCATGGCACAACACCGCTGGACATTCCTTTAAATCCTTTGATTGAGCTGCCCCGTGCACGAATTTTACCCATGTAAACACCGATTCCGCCGCCGTTTTTAGAAAGCTTGGCAATATCGGTATTACTGTCATAAATCGCCTGCAGGCTGTCATCTACAGTATCAATAAAGCAGCTGGAAAGCTGGCCATGTGTTTTTCCGGCATTGGTTAAGGTTGGTGTTGCTACAGTCATATATAAATTACTCAACGCCCAGTAAGCTTCCTGAATATATTCCACCCGTTTATTTTGCGGTTCATCCTGCATTAGGTGCATCGCAATAATCAGCCAGCGCTCCTGAGGAAGCTCAAATACACGCTTCTGATGATCCGTTGCTAAATACCGTGTAGCAATGGTATAAATCCCTAAATAATTAAATAATCTATCTCTTTCCGGTACAATCAGGCTTCCAATTTGATCAATTTCTTCTTTTGAGTATTTTTCCAGAAATGAAGGTGTATAAATGCCTTCATCGGTTAACATGTTAATTAAATGATAAAAGGAACCATATTTTTCTCTTTCGTCATAGCCGCGGTTGGCAGCAGCTTCTTTATATAAATTCTCCACGTAAATTCGTGCAGCTGCATACGTCCAATCCGGATTTGCTTCATCTATATTTTCAAGGGCTGTCTGAATAATGGTATCATTCACTTTCGTACTGGAAGTAACCCCCTGTGTCTGCTTTTCTGCTTTTTGAAACCAAGCATCAGCATCTACTTTCAAACCTTCTGATGCACGATTGATTTTTTCTTGAATCGATGTCGGATTAATAATAATGGTCATTTTTATGCCTCCTATAATCATATGTATCTATTTAAAATCAATTTATTTATCATAATAAAAATAAACTTATACTTTTCCAACGGCTTTACTGCTTATTTCTCCAAAATAATAAGCGTCTAGTGAGGTAAATCTGCTGATGAATGAAATGATGAAAAGTAATCTGTTATCCGTACTATATATAGTAGATTACTCCATTTTAAATACAATCAGTTGATGGAGGAAACCAAGGTTACAGCAGGCTTCACCATTTCAGCAATTCAGACATTACCTTGACAAGACACAATATGTAGTGCTAAACGTTTTTCGTTTCGCCTATATCTTGTATTAAACACTATCATAGATTATTCAACTACGCAAGATTTTAATTCGAGATAGGATGTTATAACTAAAATCTGTTTTTGTCCAAAAAAACAGCTGATTTCTGCACTATCTGCTTAAAATAACAAAGGGAAAACAACGTATGGTTAACGTTATTTTTTGAACTGTTCATACTTTCGATTCATTTATCATGATGCGAATAAGTTTTTTTAATTGAATATAACATGATATATTTAGTTGAAATAAAGATTTTGGCTTCTATATTGCACTCTGGAAATACGCTACGCCAGTTAGAGTGCCTCTTTATAGAAAAAATTTATTTTGTCAGATGCAAAAGATAGTTTAAATAATTAAACTTAAATGGACAGATATACAATTTCAATCAAAAATAAAATCCGCTATTTTTTATTAAACTCAAGTTCTCATTATAGCTTAATTTAATAGAAATAAAAGTATTTAGAAACGATTTTTATTGGCAATTTTTTATCCACATTCACCCCTGTGGATAATGTGTAGATAACCAAAAAGTTATCCTTTAGATTTCCACAGGATTATCCCCAGATATGCATAAACAAAAGCGGGTTTTATGAGAGCAAAAAAATCAAGAATACTACCTGGTCTTTAAAATATCGGTATTTTAGCCGAGCAGGCGTCCGCTCCCACCTAAGAAGAAATATAAGTGCGACTATGCTTCTGTCTGCGCCTGTCGGCTTGCCAATCAGCAAATAGTCTTCTTTAAAGTAGATGAGTTCGAGGCCTATGAAAAGCGCAGTGTATTTCCGGGGTCTAAGATTACTCTCCCTATGAAACCTGTTGGAGTGGCAATATTCAGCATTTTTTATATACTTTCTTACTCTTATAAAAAAAGAACAGCTCCATATTTCATGGCAGCTGTTCCTTTTTTATTTATTCATACTTGAAAAGAAGTCACCTAATGGGTCGGGTTCTTCTTCCTCTTTCTCCTCTTCTTCAGCAGGATGAATCATTAAATCACCTGCACTTAAATCGTCCATACTCCAATCTTCCTGAAGGCTTTCTTCCTCTATTTCCGGTACAGTGCTGCTTGGTTCTTCTATCTCTTTAAATAGAGTTTCCACTCCGCTGTTCATAGAAGTTAATAGTGCCGTTGCCCGCATAGGATCGGATAATAATTGATATAGAATCGTCCCGATCAGAGCTTCTGAGTGCTCATGCTTTAACCAGCTTTTTTGTTCCTTTGTCAGCTGTCGGGGGAGCGGAATCGTAACCGTCTCCTTTTCCCTTACTGTCATTTCATTGACACCCTTTAGAACGAAGCTCGCAATTTTACTGGAGAAGTTTCTCCGTTCGGTTTCCTTCAATTGCTGCAGTTGTCTTAGTAAGTAGTCAGGAGTATCTGAAGGAATTCGAAATGTGATTGTTTGTCCTCTTTCGATATTCTTTCCCATAGAATAATCACCTTACTTCGTTTTCGTAGTCTTCTCTTCCTTCTCAACCTTTTCGTTCTTCTGCACAAAATCGGTAATTAATTTATAATACGCATTAGCCATCATCCAGATGCTTTCATTCTCATCTTCAAAGAATTCAATATTGTAGCCTTCCAGCTTATTATTGATCGCTTTGATGTAATCTTTCAGCACCGCAGAGCCGCCGCCGACAAAATAGCAAATTTCTGTCTGGGAATTCCTGCTCCATACGTTCCGCAAATAACGATATTCTTTCTTAGCAAGCTCCAACAGAATATGATCTGTTATATCATGGACATTCGTGCGGCTTCCTTTGACCATAATATGATTACGATTATTTTTTCTGGTGATAATATCCACGACATCTCTTCTGCTGTCCAGTTCTACACCGTGTTTTGATCTGATTTCTTCACGAATTTGTTCTAATGATTCGGAAACACCGATATTAAAACCTTGTGCTTTATCGTCATCCACATTTCTATTGCGAATAACAGCAATATCTGTGGATAAACCGCCAATATCTTGAATTAAAATTTGTTTGTCAATTAATTCCTTGTTGATAACTTTTAAGTCATTATCCATAATTAAATTGACGTATGCAGCAAAACCTTCCGGATATACTTTTACTTCATCAAATTTAATATTTACTTTTTTCCCCTGATGCTTTGGAGTAACTAAAAATTCTATCTGATGCACAGAGCCTAATAGACGGGAACGATAACCCACGTCTTTTCCTTCTTTTACTTCTCTAAGCGGTAATCCTGTACCTAATGTATAAAGCGCATCATAAACACCGTTTTTCTCTTTAAATACTTCACTTGATACAGCATCTAATGCTAATGAAGCCAGTAACATAACTAATGTCTGATCCTCTTCTGATTTACTGCTTCCTGGATCAAGTTCCTGAGAGTTGGTTGTTTTTGTAGCCAGATTACCTACTCTGTAAACAAGGTTATTTTCGGATAAGGCAGGGGAATGGATACGGATATGAATATTATCCAGTACTTCCTTCGTATCTAATTCTTCAATTCCAATAACGGGTCTGTCTTCTAGATCAGGAGCTACCACATTGGGTATGTAGTATTCATTTTCTAATTTACCAAAATTCCCCTTTAAGGCATCATTTCCAACATCAATTGCTGCAATTCTTGACTTTGTCATTTTCATTCTCCTTTCAAAATTACGTTTCTTCTATATAATACAACATAAAACGAATGAGCAATCTATCTAGACTTCCATTCTATCTAATAGTTATCTTCTTCGATAAACTATAACTCTAGCATAAACACATCCTCTCCATTCTTCAAGTGTTTTAGCGAAATGTTTACATGTTTGTTTTCTTGTACACTTCAATAAAACCTGTCAAATCAATTTATACACGCTAATGTTTACAAGTAAACATTTTTGTACTCATTGTAAACAATATTGTTTTTTTGTGTACATAATTGTTTACTGATGTTTTCTACCCGTGGCTCTCCCCTGTTTTTACAAAATCAAAAATAATACTTGTTAAATATTACAATTTTCTATAAAATATAACTGCATACATATGAATATTACTGACTTAGAATAAGTAAATATTTGTATTTTATAATCGGTGGGGAAAGTAAAAACATCGTTTATTTACTTATATTTATTTAAACTTACGCAGCTATGATTTTACTTGCCATATAATTAGGTCTAATTCACCGCTTCTTTTTTACTTGGAGTATCAGGCCGGTGGAAAATCCAATTACTATTCTTTGAAATGGAGAGGTTCTTATAATGGTCCGATTATACCTGCGTATAGTGATCCTATCGGTTTTTACCATAGCTGCTTTGCTTTCAGTCAGCTATGGTACCTTGCTTCTGGATGTAAACTCTTATATTTTGATTTATTCTATCTACCTTTTCTTTTCTATCCTTTTTGTCCATTTAAGGACACTTGTTAAGGCCGGAAAAATGAATATTGATTATAGTATTTCCTATAGCTTTTCCTTCGTTTTATTAGCAGGTCCATTAGGCTTATTTCTATTTGAAATTGCAAATCGATTTTATGTGTATTTTCATCGGAAAATCACCGGTACAGCAGATGAGGACGAACTGCTGCATACCTTTTATAATATTGGTGCGCCGACATTATTCTGTACGATTGGATTCTATGGTTTTCACACTATATACCCTGCTGTACAGGGCCTCCCCTTCTCGTTCTGGCTGGTTGTATTCTTGTTAATTATTTTAATGGACGTTATTTCTTCCTGTTTTTTAATATTAATCATGCTTGTTACTAAAAATATACATTCGAAACAGGAAGCATTTGAATTTATTACCGGGCGAAGCATGATTGATTTGCTTAAAACAGCTTTGACAAACGGGCTGCTTTTCACATTTATATCCGAAGGGCAATGGGAAGCAGTGATTGCTATTTTCCTATTGAGTTATATCGTAGGACGCGCAGGGATATTTCATACCAAGCTTTTACTCCAAAAACAGGAAAGCGAACGATTTAAAAAAATGGCCTATACCGATTTTCTGACGAATATTTATAATCGGACCTATCTGAATAAAGTAATGCAGGAGTTAGACGAGAAGGAAGAAGACATCGCCCTGATTATTGGTGATATCGATGCTTTTAAATCTATCAATGATACGTTTAATCATGTTGTCGGCGACAATGTCATCCGACACTTCGCCCAAATACTGCAGAATAGCATAGATTCCTGTGATTATGTATTTCGCACGGGCGGAGAGGAATTTACCATCATTCTACGGAATAAAAACTATGAAGATTGCCAGTCTTTTCTAAATGAACTTAGGGATACTATTTTGGCTGCCCCTGCCCAGACAGAATTCCGGTCTGAAGCTGTCAGCATCCCTTATACCGCCTCATTTGGAATGTATTATATCCATAATGATCGTCTGACGGAGCTTAAGAATGCTTATTTACAAGCTGATGAATTGCTGTTAAAGGC
Organism: Oceanobacillus oncorhynchi; assembly: GCF_000821065.1. GTDB lineage: Bacteria > Bacillota > Bacilli > Bacillales > Amphibacillaceae > Oceanobacillus > Oceanobacillus oncorhynchi. The sequence goes on along the minus strand of NZ_CDGG01000001.1, from coordinate 458,541 downwards.
AAAAAACAGCGGGAAAAATCGGATTATTTCTATGGATGGCAGGTTAAATAACAAGAAATAACGTATTACTTTGTGCACCAAGCATAAGAAAGGGCAGCTTCGTTAAAATTGAACGAAGCTGCCCTTTCTCTATAATACCTTGATATACCACCGGTCCATAGCCGAGTGTTCGCTTCCTTCCAAAGGTTTCTCCAAGGATTGAAAGCCATATTTTTCATATAAACTGCTCGCCGCCTCCAATTCATGTCTTGTTTCTAAATAGCATTGTTTAAAATGCACAGAAGCATAGTCCAGAGCCGTTTTCATCAGCTTCCGGGATAAACCCTTGCCTTGAGCTGAAGGAGCCAAATAAAGCTTCTGCAGCTCACAAATAGACTGCTTTTCATTATATATACCTATACCAACACCGCCAACGACTTCCCCATCCAGCTCCATTACCCAATATTTATCCTTTGGCCGTGCTTGATAATAAGAGCTTAGCTCAGCAAGCTGCGGGTCTGTATAAGCTGTCCCTTCATGATCGAGATGATGTTTTTCTAAGGAGCTCTTAATAATCGCTTCCATCGCTTTATCATCCTTTGCTTCGATTTCTCTGATGAGAACTGATTTATCCAATACATAACTCCTCCCCCGGCTATCCGCCCTATTTATAAAGAAAGAAGCTGCCCTGTCTCAGAGCAAGCTCCTTTCACTGTATATTAAACTGCTTTTGTCTTTTTAATTTGCTTACTGCGTAATTGACCGCAGGCTGCATCAATATCCGCACCATTCTCCCAGCGGACACCGCATTGAATTCCTTCTGCCTTCAATGTTTCATAAAAGGCCTGGATATTCTCTGAACTGCTGCGCTGATAATCTATATGCTCATCGACCGTATTATATGGAATCAGATTCACGTAAGCTAAATGGCGGTGGTTCCTGATCAGCTTAGCCAGTTCCAATGCTTCCTTCTTGTGATCATTGACATCATGAAGCATGATATACTCATACGTAATCCGGCGATTCTTTTTCTCTAAATAGTAATCCACAGCCTTCATCAGTTTTTCAATTGGGAAGGCACGGTTGATTTTCATAATTTGTGTACGTAATTCATTATTTGGAGCGTGTAAAGAAATAGCCAAATTGACTTGTATCGGATCATCTGCAAATTCATACATTTTATGTGCCAGTCCACTTGTCGAAACCGTAATATGACGTGCACCGATATTTAATCCGCCATCATCATTCACAATGTATAGGAAATCCATTAAATTCTTATAGTTATCCAGCGGCTCGCCAATTCCCATCACTACAATATGGCTGACACGCTCTTCTTCCCCGCGCTCATCCATATGCTTTTGTACATTCATAATCTGCTCGACGATTTCCCCACTGTTTAAATCACGGCTCTTACGCAGCAGCCCGCTTGCACAGAAAGAGCAGCCAATATTACATCCTACCTGTGTTGTCACACAGACAGATAATCCATAATTAAAACGCATCAGGACCGTCTCAATCACATTGCCATCTGCCAGCTTGAATAAAAATTTAATCGTTCCATCCTTTGACTCCTGGCGAATTTCTTCAGCCATTGTATGCAGGACAAAATTTTCCTTTAAAAGATCTATCGTTGACTGATTGACATTATTCATATCTTCAAAGCGGTCAATCCGTTTTTTATATAACCAGTTCCACACTTGCTCAGCACGAAAACGTTTTTCACCATGTTCCATTAACCACGACTGCAATTGTTCATATGTTAATCCGTAAATAGATGAATGACTCATCAAAAATACCCTCATTTCATTTTTTCTGCTTTCCCTATATTACTTGATTACGACCAGGTTAGCAAATAGTTTTCACATTCTTTTCATTAGATGAATCAAGAAAATCACTTGGTTTTTAAAACACCGGATGTTCTTGCCAAGGAGATGTCCGCTGCGACGATATTTGATAGGACGAGTAAACGCAGTCCCCTCCCCTGAATGAAGAGGCAAAAAGTAACTTCTTCTGACGCCATAAGTTTAAACATTGGACGCTGCCCTAAGAAACCTTTATCATTTTTATTAGTGAAGGAGGGGTTTAATGGATACTCAATCATACAAAAAGTTTCAAAATATACCTTTATCTGTACTCGATCTCGCACCAATTATCGAAGAAGGAGATGCTAAACAGGCATTTCAGGAAAGTGTCCGTTTAGCACAGCATGTTGAAAAACTGGGATTTCACCGCTATTGGTTTGCAGAACACCATAACATGAAAGGAATCTCAAGCTCAGCAACCTCTTTATTGATCGGCCATATTGCCGGGCACACCAACTCCATCCGTGTCGGTTCAGGCGGAATCATGCTGCCAAATCATGCCAGTCTGGTCATTGCAGAGCAATTTGGCACACTGGAATCCCTTTATCCGAATCGGATAGACTTAGGATTAGGCCGTGCACCCGGAAGTGACCAGGCAACCGCTTTTGCCCTGCGTCGCACCCTTCATGCCGGCCCCGAGGAATTTCCGATGCAAGTCAATGAATTGCAGGATTATTTTTCAAGCAATCCAGTTTCCCGAGTAAAGGCAATACCTGGACAGGGCTTAGATATTCCGATTTGGCTGCTTGGTTCCAGCGATTTTAGTGCACGATTAGCGGCGGAAAAAGGCTTGCCATTTTCATTTGCCAGCCATTTTGCACCTGCATATACCGTTCCTGCATTAGAGCTTTATCGTGAGCGGTTCCAGCCGTCTGAAGCGCTTGATAAACCGTATGCAATGGTTGCAGTCAATGTCATTGCAGCAGATACTGATGAAGAAGCAGCTTATTTGGCTACCTCTCATCAGATGCAATTCTTAAATCTGCGAAAAGGAATAGAATCTAAACTGCAGCCGCCCGTTGAGAACATGGATGCCGTCTGGTCTCCAGCAGAAAAAGCTGCTGTACAAGAGTCTTTAAGTCCGAAGACAACTATTATCGGCAACAAAGAAACTGTCCGTAAAGGGTTAGAAGCATTCCGTAAAGAAACAGATGCAGATGAAATTATAATCACCTCACAGATCTACGGTATTAAGGAAAGACTTTATTCCTATTCTATCGTAGGCGAATTGATGAGTGAATAATAGATAACGTCAGCCAGCTTGATCAAGAAGTTATTTCTTGTTCAAGCTGGCTTTTTATCGCAATGCAATTGACCGTGAAAAATGTATTTTATTACATCACTGTCCGAGTCAATAAAAACCGCCTTTACATATCCTCTACAAAAGATTGATGGTAAAAATCCAGGGGCATGCCATTTTTTGGCCGTGCCGGAATTTCCGTGCCACTGCAGGTGAAGGTCTGATTCGGAGCTATCCAATCGGTCCGCAGGAGATAAGACAAGCTAACCTTCATGAGCTGCATTGTTATATTCTCATTCGCAGAAGCGAGCTCTTTCGCCGCCCCTTCTCCAAAGTCAGGTAAAATATCTAAAAATCGATCCGGCTGAAATAAGTCCGGCTGAAGCCACTTATCAGGATGATGATTAGCGCCATGTATATCAAATAACACCAATTGATTTTTATCAAAAAACATATCCTTCCAAAAAAGCTGCTCCTGTGTCTTTGCTACGGCAAAAGGTGTGATAGAGTAGTAACGGATAACCTCATGGATAAAGCAGTCAACATATTGATGATCTACTTGCAGCCGATCCCTTAACCCCGGATTTTCAAGCAGTGCTATTTGGCAAAAGACGACCCATCTGCTGGAAGCTGCAAAAGTCCGGATAAGCAATAATAATTCTTGAACCACTTTCCCTGTCTGTAAAATTTGACCTGATTCATCTTCATACCAAGCCAGTTTGGATAGTATCTTTTCTTCATCGACATGGATTCTGCCCGCTCTCAGCTGACGTACTAAAAAGACAAGCCACTTTTCCATTCTATTTTTCGCTTGTTTTCTTTTCCAGCGATTGAATCCATACTTTGAAAATAATTGAACAAACTCCTGAATATCCGTGGTACGCTGCTTTAGATTATTTGCACGAATCGGAATCCCCAGCCAGTTACATACAGCAATTACCCACATCTCTTCCATTTCCGTAACAAAATCAATAGACGGGTTTATTTTCCACGCTTCTATTCTTTCTTCCCAGCGCTGTCGGATAATTGCCTCCAATTCTTCCCGCTTTTCTGCCGAGAAAACTTCTTGAAACCAGGCTTTCTCCTGATGATGATTGATATCTGCCAGATAAAATAAACCATTTTCTTCCCTAAGCAGGCTGGTGGACAATTCAAAAATACTTTTCTCAGGCTTAAACTTAGCCGTGTCCTTTACTAAATCTGCTGCTTCCTCCGCTCGCAGCATCACCAGCTTTCTTCCAAATATACGCGAACCGATAACGTCTTCCTGATACTCGTTCATTCGTTTAGAAAAATAAAAATAACCGTCTCTTAAAAAATCGATGGTATGATCCATTCCTTTATCTTGCACGATTGGTTTCACCATTTTCAAACCCCCTATGTACTTCTCTATCCTACTTCCCTCTTCAACGCTCTTAAAAACCTGTCTCCCTTTTAAAAGTATGCACCGTTATCTTAGAATTATAAACAAAGAGCACTCTATTCAGAATGCTCTTTGTCTGCTTTCTTTTCGTCTTCTATAATGACTTCTCCAGTTTCACTGCGCTCTTTTTCCGCCTCTTCTTTTACTTTATCTGTCACTTCTTTCAATTCATCCTCCACAGTCGTATCAGCCATTTTTACATTCGCCCGGTAAGCCGCACGTGTGATAAGATGCCCTGCAACTGGAGCAGTTAAGAACACAAAAGCAATTCCGAGCAGCAGCCGGACACTGTAAAATCCTTGATTGGAAGCAAAATAAATAAATGCTCCAAGAAGGGTCAATAATACAGCAAGTGTAGAACTTTTTGTACCAGCGTGGGAACGTGTAAAAACATCCGGCAGACGAATAATTCCTATCGCACTGATTAATGCCATAATCGATCCGGCAAGCATAAATAGAGCAGCAATAAATTCAATCGTCGCGTCGATATTCAAGAATGACCCCCCTCTCAATATATTTCGAGAAGGCAATGGTACTGATAAAAGCCAGGATAGCTAAAATCAAGATAACTTCTAAAAATGCAGTGGTTGTCAGCATAACTGATATAATAGCTATGGAGGATACGAGTGTCACACCAACCATATCTAAAGCAACGATACGGTCAGGCAGACTCGGGCCAATAATAATACGAATCACGCTGATACAAATCGATATTCCATAAAACGTTAAAGCAATCGTCAGCATTCCTTGAATCATTAGCGTGTCACCTCCATAATCGCTTTTTCAAAGTTATCAATGGACTTTAACAGGATATCTTTTGACTCTTCCACGTCCATCGCATGAATATAAAATGCATCTCCATCATCTGTCACTTCAATAACAACAGAACCTGGAGTTAATGTTAATAATAGTGCTAAAGCCGTAATTTCCCAATCTCCCTGTAAGACTGTTTCGTATTTAAACAGCCCTGGCTTAATCGAAAGTTTCGGTTTTAAAATTTGCCCAAGAACGAGCTTTGACGACATAATAAGCTCTCTCGTAAAGATAAATATCAGTTTTATTAGCGCTATAAAGCGAGAAAGATAAAATCGTTCTCCAAAAAATCGATGCATTAAAAACACAATACCAATCCCAACGAGATAACCTGCGACAAATGTTGTAAATCGAAGTTCGGATTCATCATTAATCAGGGTCCATAATACAGCAATAAACACATTCAATAAAAACTGTGCCGGCATTCAGCATCACCACCTTGTTTATTAGAAAAACTGCTTCAGAGGTATTCATGCACACTCCGAGGGCACCCGATAATTCGGATTTCATCCAGGCTAATTCTCTCCAAGTACTGCATCAATATAAATTTGCGGGTTTAATAATGTTTCTGCTGCATCTTGAACATAAACAGACATAGATTCAGCGCCTAAGCCCAAAGCAATCGTCCCTAAAGCTAATATACACATTGCAACGCTCCAGCCTTTCTTTGCTGGCGCTTCTTCGTCTTTACTGATAATCGTTTCTCCCCAAAAGCTTGTTAAGAAAATACGCATCAAGGAGTATAGAACAAAGATACTTGAGATAAACGCAAGGGCTAATAAGACATATGCGCCGCCTTCTACAGCACCTTCCCCAACAAGGACTTTACCGATAAATCCGCTTAATGGCGGAATTCCAGCTAAAGATAATGTTGTCAGGAAGAACAGCCAGCCAAGCAGCGGGTGGTTCTTGATCAGACCGCTGATTTCATCCATTTTCGTCTGTCCAGTCACTGCAATCATCGTTCCTACCAGTAAAAATAGGGATGCTTTTATAATAATGTCATGAATCAAATAATAAATAGATCCTTCTATAGCAGCTGGTGTTGCAACAGCCAAGCCAACGAGAATAAAACCAACTGCAATGACCACATTGTAAGAAGCAACTAATCTGAGGTCCTTATAAGCAACTGCTCCAATGCTTCCGCCGATTAAGGTCAGACCTGCTAAAATTCCAATTATCGTGTGCGTCATTTGCGGTTCGTGATAGAAAATCAAGGTAAACATACGGAACATCGCATAAATTCCAACCTTTGTCAGCAGCGCTCCGAACATAGCTGCGACTGGAGTAATTGGAACAGAATAAGAGCCCGGCAGCCAGAAATATAAAAACAGACCTGCTTTTAATGCAAAAACGGTTAAGAAAACTATACTGACAACAGTTAATGTCGCAGTCTGTCCATTTTCTGCAACACGCTCTGCTATATGCGCCATATTTAATGTTCCGACCGATCCATATATATATGCAATAGCTACAAGGAAAATCCAAGAGGAGACAACATTAACAATGACATATTTTATCGACTCGCGAAGCTGTCTTTTTTTGCCGCCAAATACGATTAACACGTAGGAAGCAAGCAGCATAATTTCAAAACAGACAAACAGGTTGAAGATATCCCCAGTCAGAAAGGAACCATTTACCCCTGCGATAAGAAATAAAACAAAAGAATAATAAAAGTTCTTTTCAAAAGATGGTTCCACAGAAGAAAACGAATAGATTAAACATACAGCAGCAACAATACTTGCCGCCAGTACCAGCAGCATGGAAAAACTATCTGCTACAAATAAGATTCCAAAAGGAGGCTCCCAGCCGCCAAAATCAAGACGTAAGACGCCATTTTGCTGAATCAGATGCAGCACATATGCGCTGATTCCGATATTCGCAACAAATACGAGCAATGACAGTCCTCTCTGCACCTTCACATAAGGCCTCAAAAATAAAAGAATAATCCCAAACAGGACCGGCAGTGCCATGGGCATAACAATTAAATTACTCATCCGGCTCCCCCCTCAGCTCATCTAATTTATCTGTTCCAATCTCTTGATATGTTCGATAAGCGAGAACGAGAGACACCGCAGTTACCGCAAAACCGATAACAATTGACGTTAAAATCAATGCCTGCGGGAGTGGATCTACCGGATCCCCTTCGCCGACAATCGGCACTGTTCCCGTTTTTAATTCTGCAAGCACCATAATGAGAAGATGGGCTGCATGGGTCAAAATCGCAGTACCGATAATAACGCGGATCAAACTCTTTGACAGCAAGAGATAAGTTGCTACTGTAACTAATACGCCTGCCAGGATGGTTACTAACGTTTCCATAATTACTCATCCTCACTAATACTTAATAAGATTGTTACCACAACACCGACAACAGCAAGAGCAACGCCAGCTTCAAAAATCGTCACTGTTGTCAGTTCTATTTCCCCGAAAAAAGGGATATCGAAATAATCAAAGGCCTGTGTTAAGAAGTTTGCACCAAACACCAATGCGCCAAACCCAGTGCCCACAGACAAGAATGCACCAAAAGCAGCTACCAATTTAAAATCAATAGGAAGACCTTTTTGAATGGTTTCAATATCGTATACAATAAATAGCAGTACCAGTGCAGATGCAAGTACCAGCCCGCCGCTGAAGCCGCCGCCTGGACTATTATGACCTGCGAAAAATAAATATACTGCAAGCGTCAGAATGATAAAGAAAACAAGCTTGGCCACTGTACGAAGGATGATGTTATTTATCTTCAATCTGATCACTCTCCTTCTTGGCCTTCACCCGGATCATTGTATAGATACCAATCCCTGCAATTAAGAGAACGACTACCTCTAACATCGTATCAAATGCACGGAAGTCCCCTAAGATGGCATTCACCATATTATTTCCTCCAGCAAGTTCATAGGAATTCTCAAAAAATCCGGAAATTGTATCAAATCCTCTGTTCCCTTGAACACCTAATGCTACAGCCGTAAATACGACACCGACACCGATAGAGATAAACAGGTTGATACTCTTCGTTTTCTTCGACGTATTTTCTTTTTCCAGCTCAGGCAAGAAATAATACGCTACAAGGAATAAAACAGTGGTTACTGCTTCAATAACGGTTTGTGTCAGTGCTAAATCAGGTGCACGCAGCAGGACAAAAAGAATCGCAATTCCAAAGCCCAAAATACTATTTAACACAATCGCTGTCAGTCTGGACTGTGCAAATAAAATTGTAATCCCGGTTGCCATCATAGACAGCACAATAAGCCATTCAAAAACCGAAATCGTTGCATTCTCCGGCAGTGTAAATTGGTATGCCTCTGTATAAATAAAAGTTCCGCCGACCACCAAAATAAAGAAAGCAAAAATATACACCATATAATCACGTAAGTAACGCGTCATATATTTATTTGTAATAACTGTTGATTTATCTTCCATCTGGTCTAATACAAATCCATAAAACACATTAATTGATCTTTTCTCTGGAAACAGATTATATATACCTGACCAATATTTTCTCGAGAAGAATAAGAGAGCCCCAAACAGTACGACACCGATGGTCATAAATAATTCAGGTTCAAAGCCATGCCACGCATAAATATCCGTTCCTAAATCTGCACCTTCTGCAGCAAAGGTAGGAAAGATTCCGCTCATCGCAGGTGTAATCAGATTCTTTCCAATCACATTTGGCACAAAGAAAAATATAATTACAAGCAATCCTAATACAATCGGTGAAATCAGCATTCCCGGCTTTGGTTCATGTGCCGGATGCTCCAGCTTTTCTTCTTTATATGGACCAAGGAACGTTTTCACAACGAATACAGTGGAATAAACAAATGTAAAGACACTTGCTATCCAGGCAACAATCGGAATAATAATCCCCCACGTTCCTAAGCCGAAGAAGCTTGCTTCCGTAATATCTAAAGTAGATATAAAGAACATCTCTTTACTCAGAAATCCATTAAACGGAGGTAACCCTGCCATGGACATACTGCCGATTGTTGCAATCGTAAATGTAATAGGCATAAGTGTAATGAGTCCGCCCAGGCGGCGAATATCCCGGGTACCAACACTGTGGTCGACAACACCGACAACCATAAACAATGCGCCTTTAAACGTCGAGTGATTCACTAAATGGAATAACGCCGCAAAGGTTGCCCCTGTATATACCATCGATTCATCGGAATATCCAAGATGAAGCGCTGCGGAACCCATCCCAAACATACTCATAATCATTCCAAGCTGGCTGATGGTTGAATAGGCCAGCAATGCTTTTAAATCGGTCTGACGGACAGCATTAAAGGAGCCCCAGAAAAGCGTAAATATCCCGACACCAGTAACCGCCCAGAACCACACAGCTTCCCCGCCAAAAACCGGTGTGAAACGAGCAACCAGATAAATACCCGCTTTTACCATTGTAGCCGAGTGCAGATAAGCACTAACCGGTGTAGGTGCTTCCATCGCATCCGGAAGCCAGATATGGAACGGAAACTGTGCTGATTTCGTAAATGCTCCAAGCAGCACAAGCAGCAAAGCAGGAATAAATAAAGCATGATCGCTAATTGACGCCACTTCAGCAATTACCTCGCGGATACTCCACGTATTTGCCATGGCACCAATCATGATAAAACCAACCAGCATTGAAATACCGCCAGAAACCGTGATAATCAATGATTTCTTGGCACCTTCTCTGGAACGCTTTCGCTGATACCAGAATGCGATTAGCAGGAAGGAAGAGATACTTGTTAACTCCCAGAATACATACAAAACCAGCATGTTGTCTGACATCACAACACCTAACATTGCTCCCATAAACAGCATAAGGTATGTATAGAACGTACCTATTGGTTCTTTCAGCGAAAGGTAATAAATAGAATAAAGAATTACAAGTGCTCCCACTCCGGAAATCAATAATGCCAAAGTCAGACTAAGTCCATCCAGGTAAGCCGTTATATTGATTCCATAGCTCGGAATCCAGTTTATTGTCTGCACAATTGCTTCTCCGCCTGAAATATCCGGGATGAGCGAAGCAAGATAAATGAATAAACCTGTCGGCACCAGAATGACGAACCAGCCTACATGGATGTTTTTTATATACTTATATAAGAAGGGTATAATTGCAGCAGCCAGAAATGGGATAAAAATAGCCAGTACTAAAGTCGACAAACGAGAACCTCCTATCATTTCATTGTTTTTCTTATTTTGTGATTATGTTAGAAAACCAGATGGTTGCCAGATGTTTAGGCATCAATCAAAGTTTGGGTTCAAGCAGCAAAAAAGGTTAAAATTTCTCACCTGGTTAAAAAGTCCGCACATATTTCCTCCAGACAAGTATGCTATTTACTAACTACCCTTTAAAACGGGGGAGAAAACGACCATTCGAATAGGCGAGATTGCTCGTTCTTTGCCTTCATAAGGATGGGCAGGCCTGGATTTTAGGACACAAGGTAAGGAGCTTTGTGACAGCTTCTTTAAAACTGCGGTTTTTCTTATACTTTCTAAACAAACAGCATATACAATGGTTATTTTGTCCGTAAAATGCTAATCTAATAATAGAAAGCTTATTATTGACGAAAGTATATATAAATAGCTGCAGGGGGCCCTTCAGCATTTTACGTTACTGAATGGAACAAAGACGATAAAGTGGTTGAACCAATGCATTAAAATAGAGAGAAACTCAACTTAATCCACATGTTTTTTTCCCTTGTGAATGGAAGCTTGAGTTAATCAGGAAATGTAGTGACCGTTTTTCCAGCCATAATATTGATAAGGGAGAACCGTTCGTAAAAACTCCCACTGAATCAACGTTTTGTTTTATTATTTCAATACCCTCATGGGGAAATGACGGACACTCATGCTGTGTTAAAACGTGGTAAAATAATAAGCCTTTCATGTAGTAAGAGCAAAGGCATTATGAGGTGTTAAAATGGTTGTTCAAAAAGTCTGACAAAGTCAGTGCAATGCTGCAGCATTTGTCGTTCGGGCTTTTTTACAAAGCTTATTGGAACACACACTAAACATGACGTCTTCATAATCACACATAGACATTATACAAGAATTTATCCTTATTTGCATGCATGACGTTGTGACACCTCTATAAAATTTCATTTTGAGGTATTTTCCTATCTCTCTTCAGCAGCGAAGACGTCTTTATTAAATTTACTTGCAACTTCTAAGAAATACCTGTATAAAGGACTTTACAGTGAAAAAATCCATATAGAATAAATATTTTTCATCTAGTACTATACGAATCTAAAAATACATGTTAAAATGATACGGTTTAAAGGATATGACTACCTTCAAAAACCTATTACAAAAGGGATTAAACCTTCTTCTGACAGGTTAAATTAAAAGTGAAACCATTCTGTTCCTATTCGGATATATATAGATGTTTTAAAAACGAAAGAAAAAGTAAATGACTATTAAAGAAAGGTGCGTAGAAGCGATGAAAAAAATCAGAGGTCGTATGGATGAAAGTATTTTAGTATGTGTTTATTATGGTCCTAATGGAGAACGTCTAATCCGCCGCGGTCATAAATTAGCACAAATGATGGATTGCCCACTATATGTTTTAACAGTAGATCCCCTTCCTTATGATGAATTTGATGCAGATAAATCTGGCTTTGTTGAACATTGGAAGGAATTGTGCGAGGAATTAGACGTAGAGGAATTTATTATACGTGACAAAGAGAAACGTTCTGTAAAAGCAATTAAAGACGTAGCACATACGTACAATATTACACAAATTATTATTGGGCAAAGCGCACAAAACCGTTGGGAAGAGATTACAAAAGGGTCTTTTGTCAACGTGCTTCTTCGTGAGATTTCTTTTATCGACCTTCACATTGTTTCTGTGGATCGTACATTAAAAAGTACGGATGATACGATTTACGAAAAAGGCGTACGTGCATTTATTCAGGAAGACGGCGAAGTGCCCGGACAATATCGTCTGAAGTTCACTCGTTCCAAGCATAATCTGTACGAGGGAATCTTCTACAAGGAAATTGGTACGGACTTTAATAACGGAGTATTCAAATTCGTAAACAACAAAGGGAAGACTTCCCAAGTGCATATCACAGAAAATGTTTGTACAGGTGAATTAAAAGAACCGCCTAATATTGATAAATCAATTCATTAAAAAAGACTCCCTGCGACGGTGATTATCCCTTGAAAACCGGTTATCTTCCGGTTTTTCAAGGGACGCACTGACAAAGGAGTCTTTTTTATATTACCAGCCTTGATACATTTCCGGCACTCTGCTTCTAAAGACAGGGACTTCCTCACGTATCCGGTCCACATTCGAAGCTGCAATCGTCTCGACCAGTGTTTCTTCCTGATCTTCGGACCCTTCCTGAATAATCGTTCCCCATGGGTCAACAATCAGCGACATTCCACAGAATTCGACACCGTCATACGCTCCTATCCGATTACTGGATATAATATAACATTGATTTTCAATCGCCCGTGCCAGTTGAAGCGCCTTCCAATGATCCTTGCGTGCGGATGGCCATTCTGCGACAATATAAATCACTTCTGCTCCTTTTAGAGCTAATTCTCTGGCTAACTCAGGGAAACGAAGGTCATAGCAGATAATCAGCCCCATTTTGATCCCATCTAACTCAAATACACGCGCCTGTTTTCTTCCGCCTGTTAAATATGCCGGTTCATTCAGCATCGGGACGAGATGGATTTTATCATACGTATAGACCTCTTCCCCCTCGTTATTAACAACAAGCGCTGTATTATAGATTGCATCCTCTACTTTATTCGCAAATGATCCGCCAATAATATGCACCTGATACCTTTTTGCCAGCTCCTTCAAAAAGCTCCTCGTAGGCTCTCCATCCAAATCAGCGATTTGATCTAATTGGTCCAACGTATAGGCTGTCGTCCACATTTCCGGGAGAACAACGATATCAGGTTTATCTTCCTTAACCTGTTTTATCAGCCACTCCTTCACATGTTTGCGATTGCTCTCCGGGTCGCCGGGAACAATATCCATTTGATAAATAGCATGTTTCATTGCATACGCACCCTTCTCTTATTTATTCTTATTCTATCAAAAGCGATAACTATTTGAACGTTCTCTATATAATTATCATCCTATCTCTACGAATACGTGTCAACTTACACACATAATCTGTCATGTTAATCGATATACATGACAGTAATCCAAAAGCATACTAGAATTAATATATGACACGAATGATGAAAAGGGAGGGATACGCATGCAGATAGAAAATATTCTGAATCATTTAAGGGATCGCACTCCGGCATTAATGGGCCACAAATACTTTAAACGGTCTTCTGTTTTAATTCCTTTGGTTGAATTAAATGGAGAAACCCATATCCTTTTTGAAGTCCGGTCCAAAAACCTAAGAAGCCAGCCTGGAGATGTTTGTTTTCCCGGAGGTCGTGCAGACCAGGATGACAAGCATCCTTCCCACACCGCTATACGGGAAACGACGGAAGAGCTTGGTATTTCAGAACAGGATATTTCCGACCCGATTCCGCTTGATTATGTAGTGAATGACTTAGGAAGAATTATATATCCTTTTATCGGAAGGCTGAAGAGTATAGAAAATATCCAACCCAGCCCGGATGAAGTGGATCATATTTTCACCGTTCCGCTTTCCTTCTTTTTAGAAAATGAACCAAAAAAATATAAAGTACATTTAGAAATAAAGCCCGAGGATAATTTCCCATACCATTTGATTGTCGGCGGAGAGGACTATGAATGGCATATCAGGACGATGGAGGAGCTTTTCTACCAATATGACGACAATACCATCTGGGGGCTGACTGCGAAGGTTTTGAATCATTTTATAAGCTTAATTGATACGAAAAAGGACCGTTGATACGGGGTTTCTCGTATCAACGGTCCTTTTAAAAACAAATAAAATGCTGATAGAACAGCTAAGCTTTTTTCCAAATATGAACGATTCCTTTATCCTGCTCTGTACGAATCAAACGGCCGATGCCCTGTTTTAACCGAAGTTCCATATAGGGCAAGTCAATTTCATCATACGCGTTCTTTGCATGTTTGCGTTTTGCTTTAAACACAGGATCATCTGGCGGATATGGCAGGGAAGCAATGATGACTTGTGTCAGTGCCTCTCCCGGCACATCGAGCCCTTCCCATAAATGATACGCACAGAGAACAGAGGACTTATTAAACTGGAATTCGCGGACAATTTCGCTGATTTCCTTATCCCCTTCAAACAAGAAATCAAAGGACCAGTCTTGCGTTTCTGCCCATTTCCGGAATGCCTGCATCTCTTCTTCCGAGCGGAATAAAATGAGACTGTGCCCTTCATTCTCCTGAAGCTGGGTGGCAATCCCGAGGTATTTTTCTGCTTCCTCCGAATACCCATGTTCTTTTATGGTACGAACTTCCTCATAATCAAATGGGGATTCAACAGAAAAGAAGTCATATGCATCCACACCCAGACTCTTCGCAATATATGAAAAATCTCCATTTTGAGAGAGTGTTGCTGAGGAGAAAATAAATGGAATGTTTTTCTGAAATACTTCTTCCCGAAGCACCTCCTCTACCAGTCTCGGCATGATAACCAGACTGCTTTGGTCGCCGTCCTCTTCCAACCAGTAAACTCCCTCATCATCCTTTAAGAAAATTGATAAACCATACGTGAAAAATTCCAAGTACTCTTCAATAATTTTTGTATGGTATGCATCCATGGTGAACAATTCCGCATCAAAAACTAGCTGTTCTAACAGCTCTTGAACCATCTTCTCTAATTGAACTGCCATTTCACGCATTTTCGTATCTGTTGGAATTTCAAGTCGATTGGAGCCTTCTACACGCACAGCTATTTCTGAAATATAATCAAACCAGTCATCATGCAGCGCCATGATATCTTCGGCTAATTGCAGTGATTCTTCCCGCACATCCTGCCCTTGATAGCCAGTTAAGACATTGGTGATATTCTGATAGTTGAAGCGGTAGGTCAATCCTTTTTGGGCTGAAAACTCTAATAAATGCCCTTCATCAAAAACAACCGCACTGGCTTCCGGAAGCAATGGCAGCTGCCCTTCCCTGATTCTTGATTCTTTCGTCCAGACATGCTCCATATAAAAATCATGCGAGCAGATAATCAAATCTTTTGCATGGCGGTAATAATCACGATGCAATGTCTGCGCACTGCGATGTCTAAAATCACAAGTCGCACACTGCTTCAACGGGTCCCAGCCAATCTGTTCCCATTGCTTATCCGAAAGCCATGGATAATATTTCCTGTCTCCATAAGGATAAAAAGACTGCATCGAGACACCTTGATCGAACACAAAGTCCGGAACAGAGTCATGTACATCAAGAATTTCTTCATCCTCTGTATATTCGGACAACGGATCCAGCTTCTTCATGCACAAATAGTTTTCGCGTGCTTTTGCCAAACGGACGTCTACCTCTAAGCCCAGCGCTTTTTCCAGCTTATCAATATCTCCGCCCTCTTTGACCAGCTGCTCAATCAATGTTTCATCCGCACAGGAAATAATCACAGGCTTTCTCTGATAGCGGGCATAACAAATGGCATATAAGAGATACACGATTGTCTTCCCCGTACCAACTCCTGCTTCTGCAAAAATGGTCTTTTTATGCTTAAAAGCCTGTTCCAGCTGAAACGCCATATAAATCTGTTCATCACGCAGCTCAAAGCCTTGTTCTGGTAAAATATCATAAAAAACATCGCCGATATAATCTCCCAGGCGATCAAAAAAATGCTCATTTTTTGCTACAGTAAATGGGATTGAATTCATTCCTGCCATAGGCAACTCCTTTTCTTTTCTATATCTATGAAAACGAAACTTCATTCAACGGGAGTTATATTTCCCTCCCATAGAATGATTGGTTAAACTTATTGAATAAAAAGCACTCTTAATCGTACCATTATTTCTAAAACTCTAGCAAGCTATTCATTCCGGGCAAAATAATTTAATTTTTTTGAATAAATTATCCTTTTCTCAATTGCAAACTGCTGCCTCAATCTTAATGACATCGCCTTCATAATTTGTTACGCTAGTAAACGGAAGAGAGATTGTTTCAAAATGTCGAAAGTGGAGAACATTTGGAGCTGAACGCGGTTATTTTTAAATGAAAATGCATTCATATTTTACTACCGTTTATCTGGCAGTATAACTTCGATTGCTTTAGGAGTTTTTAGGGAAGCGGCTGCTCGGTCATATCCCCGGGTGCATACCCTTGTGTTACTATCTGCGTTTTGTTGGAGTGATTTATCGCATCATTTTGATGGGGGCGCGTCATCACCGTACCATTCTGTCGGAACATTTCATTTCCTGCAGAGAATCACCCGTAAAAACTCCCGCCGAATGACGTTTGGTTTTATATTTCTTCACAATTTAAATAAGGGGTGTACACAATGAAAAGAGTTGTTCTTGTTGGAGGTGGATACGGCGGTATCAAGACGCTGCTCGGCCTTCTCAGCCAAACATTAGCCGCTGATATACATATCACTGTTATCGACCGTAATCCATTTCGCTCGCTAAAAACAGAGTTCTATGCGATTGCTGCAGGAACTTCAGCCGATCATGATGTTCGTGTTGATTTTCCAGCTGATTCCCGGGTGAACTATATTTTTCGGGAAATCATAAAAATCGATACGGAAAATAAACAAATTATTATTCAAGATGAAGATTCCATTGTTCCTTATGATTATTTAATTATCGGCTTAGGCTGTGAAGACAATTACCATGGAATCCCGGGGGCAGCAGAATTCACAGAAAGCGTTCAAACCTTTGCAAAAGCCAGAAAAGCAGGAGTGGCAATAGGAAATTTGAAAGCTTATGGAAAAGTATCTGTTATCGGTGCAGGATTAAGCGGGATTGAGGTGGCTTCAGAAATCCGGGAAAGCCGGCCAGACTTAAACATCCGTCTGCTTGACCGCGGTAATACGGTATTAAAACCACTGGACAGCAAAATTCAATCCTATGTACAAAAATGGCTGACAGAAAACAATGTCGATGTGATACATAATTCAACGGTAGAATATGTAGAACAAGACGGCGTTTGCAATAATGGCGTTTGTTATTTAAATGATGTGACCATCTGGACAGCAGGTGTACAGCCGAATTGGCTTGTACGTGAACTTCCATACAGCAAGGATAATCACGGAAAAGTCGTTGTCAATGATTTTTATCAGGTTCCAGAGGATCCATCTGTGTATGTGCTGGGAGATTGCGCATCCAGTGAACACTCGCCAAGTGCACAGCTGGCCGGCCTGCAGGGAGAACAAATTGCAGAAATTCTGCTTGCTATTTTAAATGAAAAACAGCCGAAAAAACCAAAACCTATTAAACTTAAAGGAACCTTGGGCTCCTTAGGCAAGTCAGATGGTTTTGGAAATATGGCCAAGAAGCCAATGACAGGCTTATTGCCAAGACTCGCAAAATCAGGCGTATTATGGTTAAGTAAACGCCATTAAATAAAAAAATGCCGGGCAAGGTAAAACAGCCCGGCATTTTTCTATTTATTAAACTCCGCCAGCATCTCTTCAATGGCTTTGGCAACACCATCCTGCTCATTTGTCACCGTCTCGTATTGGCATAACTGCTTAATTTTATCTGCAGCATTACCCATCGCGACTCCGCGCCCAGCCATTTCTAACATGCTTGCATCATTCCAATTATCTCCGATTGACATCACATCCTGCATAGACCAGCCACTGTCTTCTATATACTTTTGAATGGCTAATCCTTTTTGGGCTTTAGGATGATTAAATTCCAGATTCGTCTCTCCGGAAGATGTAATTACAGCCCCTGTCTCATCACGAAGCTTTCTTTTTGCGCCCTCCAGCTGACTCTCCTCAAAAGCAAAAGAAAGGATTTTATAAACTTCCGTATCCTCATCCTTCACTGCTAACTGCAGATTTTCAATAAAAGAAACCTCTTCTAATTGAAACCGCTGCTCTACCATTTCACGCATTTCCCTCTCAGATATATTCGGATGAGTTGTGTGCAGGATATCCATGAGGATATCTAAAAAGTGTTCCCGGCTTTCAGAAAGGACGCCTTTATCTGTAAATAATTCTACATACATCCCCAGTTTGCTGCATTCATCGACAATACGTGCAGCTGCCTGTTTATCCATTGGAATACTATTGATTACTTTTCCATTTTCCTGATAGGTTACTGCGCCATTCAAGCTGATAATAGGACAATTAATCCCGGCAGCTTGAAGCGGCGTATTCGCTGCCTGATAGGACCTGCCTGTTGCAGCAATAAATTCCACGCCTTTATCCATTGCTTTTTTTACTGCTTGTGCATTCGCTTCACTGATTACGCCATTTTCATTAAGCAAGGTTCCATCCATATCTGATGCAATTAATTTCATAATATATTACCGCCTTTACGACATTAGAAAAACTTGAATCTATTGTATTTTTTTGCGTAAAATAAAGGAACCCATCTGCTGACTCTATGGGCTCCAATCATTTTACTTCTCGTATATACTATACCTTATTTACATCAGATGATTCCAATAATTGCTCTGCCTTTTCAATTTGGTCTAATACACTGTTTTTGGCTGTTCCGCCTGCAGCAGCTCTTGCATTAACCACTGTCTCCGGCTTCAGCGCTTCAAATATATCTTCTTCCACCACATCGGAATATTGTTTGAATTCCGCTAAGCTCAAATCCAGCAGATACTTGCTGGCTTGAATACAGTTTAAAACCACCTGGCCAACAACCGCATGCGATTCACGGAAGGTGAGTCCCTTATTCACCAAATAATCAGCCAGATCCGTCGCGTTGGAATAATCATTCGAAACCGCCTTATACATGCTTTCTTTATTTACTTCCATGGATGCAATCATTCCGGCAAAGAGCTGTAAAGCGCCCTTCAGCGTTTCATGGGAATCAAACATCCCCTCTTTGTCCTCCTGCATGTCTTTATTATATGCGAGAGGCAAGCCTTTTAACGTCGTCAGCATTCCAATCAGATTGCCGTAAAGACGACCTGTCTTGCCGCGGACAAGCTCTGCCACATCTGGATTTTTCTTTTGCGGCATCATGCTGCTTCCCGTTGTATACGAATCATCCAGCTCGACAAAATTAAATTCGGCACTGGACCACTGCACGAGTTCTTCACAAAGACGTGATAAATGCGTACCGATCAACGAGCCATTGGACAGGAATTCGACCACAAAATCACGATCACTGACAGCATCCAGGCTATTTTCACAAATTCCGTCAAAATCAAGCTGCTCTGCTACAAAAGCACGATCAATCGGAAAAGTTGTGCCTGCCAGTGCCCCTGCACCTAATGGCGATTTATTCACACGCTTCAAGCTGTCCTCCAGACGCTCCACATCACGCTGAAACATAAATACGTATGCCATCATATGATGGGCAAATAAAACCGGCTGCGCACGCTGCAGGTGCGTATATCCCGGCATAATGACATCAATGTTTGCCTTCGCCTGCCCGATAAGCGCCTGCTGAACTGATTTCACGAGCACAATCAGCTCAGATACCGCTTCTCTTGCATACAGCCGCATATCCAACGCTACCTGATCGTTTCTGCTGCGCCCAGTATGAAGCTTTCCTCCTACTGGACCAATTTCTTCAATCAGCAGTCTCTCGACATTCATATGGATATCTTCATCTGCTTCTGATAATTCAGCTTCTCCAGCCTCAATTTTGGACAGAACCTTTTTCAATCCTTCGGTAATCTGCTCTGCGTCCTCTGCCGGTATAATATCGCATTTCTTCAGCATTGCAACGTGAGCCAGACTGCCTTTCACATCATATTTCGCTAACTTCTGGTCAAAACGAATCGACGAGGTATACTCGTCGACTAGTTCATTCGTTGGTTTTGTAAATCTTCCACCCCATAATTTCACGGATTAACAGCTTCCTTTACCTCTAGTTTTACTTTCTCAATCGATTTATTTCCTTGAGGGCCGTTGACAGAGGCATGTACCTGCGTCGGCAGTCCCCATAGCTTAATAAATCCTAGTGCTGCATCATGGTCAAAAGCATCAGCTTTGTTATAGGTTGCTAAGTCAAAGTCATATAAGGAATTTGCAGATTCTCTTCCGACAACTTGTGCATGCCCTTTGTACAGCTTCACTTTTACTGTACCATAAACATGCTCCTGTGTCTTCTCAATAAAGGCCTGCAAGGCTTCTGTCAACGGGGAATACCATAAGCCGTAATAAACTGCCTGTGACAGCTTCTGCTCTACTACCGGTTTAAATTCCGCTACTTCACGAGGTAAAGTTAATGCTTCCAATTCCTGATGTGCATTAATCAACGTCATTGCTGCCGGAGCTTCATAAATTTCTCTTGATTTGATACCTACTAAACGATTCTCCACATGGTCGATTCTGCCAACACCATGTTTACCGGCAATTTCATTTAGTGTTAGAATCAATTCATCTAAATCCAGTTTTTGACCGTCTAATGAGACCGGCTTCCCTTGTTCAAACGTAATCTGCACCGTTTGCGCTTCATCTGGTGCATCCTCTGGTTCTTGGGTTAAATCATATGCATCCTTTGGCGCTTCTGCCCATGGATCCTCTAAAATGCCGCATTCATTACTTCTTCCCCATAGATTCTGGTCAATACTGTATGGACTGTCCTTTTTAATTGGAACCGGAATATTATGCTCTAATGCATATTCAATTTCTTCCTCTCTCGACATTGCCCATTCACGAACTGGCGCAACAATCTTTAATTCAGGGTTTAGCGCTGTAAAGGCAACGTCAAAACGAACCTGGTCATTTCCTTTTCCAGTACAGCCATGCGCTACAGCCACTGCACCTTCTTCTTCAGCGATATCCACCAATATTTTTGCGATCAATGGGCGCGATAATGCCGAAATTAATGGATATTTCCCTTCATAAAGCAAGTTGGCCTTCAATGCCGGCAATACATATTCCTCTGAATAAAGCTTTTTCGCATCAATCACATATGATTTGATAGCACCTACGTCCAATGCTTTTTGCTTCACGAAGTCCAAGTCTTTTCCTTCCCCAACATCCAACGCTACTGCAATCACATCATAATTATATTTATCCTGTAACCATTTCACCGCTACAGATGTATCTAATCCTCCAGAATAAGCTAAAACGATCTTGTCTTTTGCCACTTAAAAAATCCCCTCTCGTAAATGTGCTGTTATCGAATTATTATGCATCATTATGTATAATAATGCAAGAGGTATTTTAAAATTTTTTTATTTTTTTGAGGAATTCCGCTTTTATCCAGTCAAGACACGTAATTTCTAGGTTTTTTATTCGTTTCTGGTAACATAAATAATGGGATAAATGAGCGTTTGTATAGAAAAAGTATCCTTTTGTGTGGAAATGATTATGTATATTTTTTTCACACAAAAAAGACGCTCTTTCTAGAAAAGAACGCCTTTTTTCCACGCTGTTACGGAAAACCATCCGGGAAATTCCCGAAAGCTACAGCTTTATTCTATATTTTCCCTACCGCATCATGAATAGAGTCTACTCCAGTAATTAAATCAAAGCCTTTTTGATACGTATTTTCAGCTTCAAGTGCTTCCACAATGACGGCTGCTACATCTTCACGCGGAATGCTGCCCCGCTCCAAATTTTCTCCTGCCAGAACTTTTCCTGTACCTGGTTCATTCTGTAATCCGCCTGGACGGACGATGGTATAATCAAGTCCGCTTTGTACCAATGTTTCATCCGCAAAATGTTTTGCCACCATATATGGCTTAATTGGACTGTCTGCCCAGCTGTCCCGGTTATTCGCCTGGAATGCACTCACCATCACAAATCGGTTCACATTGGCTTTTTTCGCAGCTTCAATCGATTTTACTGCACCGTCTAAATCAATGAGCAATGTTTTATCCGGGCCGGTCTTTCCGCCGGAGCCAGCTGTAAATACCACTGCATCTACATCTTTGATAGCACTTTCTAAATCTGAAATACTACCTTCTAAATCCGCTAGAACAGCAGGAATACCTCTATCTTCTAATTCTTTTTTCTGTCCTTCTTTGCGAACCATGGCTGTCACCTCATGCTGTTCATTTGCATGCAGCTGGTTCACCAGATGCTTTCCAATCTGTCCGTTCGCTCCAATGACAAATACCTTCATTTCTCACAACTCCTTTTAATCATTCTTTATATTATCATGTTCCCTTGTATAAAATATCCAAACACGGATTTGTACTCTGAATTTTATTAAGGTTAGGAAGTTATTATGGCTATCATAATTACTATAAAGAGAAGAATGGCTAACATTATTTCGATTGCTCCGTATCGCTTTTTATTTTGATTTATTTTCATGATTCCTTCTATCAATCCTAGAATAGCTAAACCTATGAATACGATTAGGGGCACAATAAGAGATGTTTCTCCATCAGAGTTAAAATTAATCATTAAACTGGAGAATGCAAGAACAATAAAAACGATCCAAGTAATGTACATTCCTCTTGTAATAGAATCCATTTTTATAAAAACCCCCTTTAGCTCATGATTACTCATCATCTAAAAAGGCTTTTCTATGCTACTATTCTTTACCTTTTTGAGCGGAGAAATAAACATCTACAGATTATAGGCGGTGCTTACAAAACCAAAGAATCAGGTTTTCTCTTTTGTATGAAGGGAAGAATGGTTATATATGAAATTAACTCTAGCAACAGGGGATGGTAACGGTGTCTTCCGCTAAAAAAAGTTTTATTGCAAGCGCATTTATTTACTTTTTCATATCTATTTTACATGTGTTCTACTCAACCATTTGGATATATTCCATCAATCTATTGGCTTTAACTGTTTTTATCATTTTATTGTTATTCACCTATACCAGTTTCACGAACAGAAGGTATGTCCATCTGTTTGTAGCCTTGGTTATTCTTGTACCGCCCGCATTTAAAATCATTTATCAATTTATTTCTTAATTCAAGTCTGGCGATAAAAATCCGATATGCTTCTATCATAAAAAAACACTGTCACTTAACACTAAACTCAAATTCTAAAATAAAAAGAATGACCCGGAAAGCCATTCTCTAACGATGTCTTATTCACTTATCCAAATCGTCCAGAAATATAGTCCCCTGTACGCTGATCTGTCGGGTTATTGAAAATGTGGTCAGTTTTATCATATTCAATGATTTCCCCATTTAAGAAAAATGCCGTCTTATCAGAAATACGGGCTGCCTGCTGCATGTTATGCGTTACGATAACAATTGCGTAATCTTTCTTCAATTCCTGTACAAGCTCCTCGATGCGCAAGGTTGATTTTGGATCCAGCGCCGAGGTCGGCTCATCCATTAAAATCACGTTGGGTTCCACTGCCAAACAGCGGGCAATACATAAACGCTGCTGCTGTCCGCCCGATAACCCGTATGCATTATCACCCAGACGGTCCTTTAACTCATCCCAGATAAATGCGCCGCGCAGACTGTTCTCCACAATTTCATCAAGGACCTTCTTATTTTTAATGCCGTGGATTTTAGGTCCATAAGCAATATTTTCATAGATTGATTTCGGAAACGGATTTGCTTTTTGAAAAACCATTCCGACCTGTGTACGCAAATCCTCTACACGAAAGGATTTATCTAAAATATTTTTCCCTTTATACGTTATCTGACCGGATGTTTTCACAATGGGAACCAGTTCCACCATCCGGTTCAATGTTTTCAAATACGTCGATTTCCCACAGCCAGAGGGGCCGATAATCGCTGTCACTTCTTTTTCTTTGATATCCATATTTATATTTTTTAAAGCATGTGTTTCCCCGTACCATAGGTTTAACCCTTTTGTATCATAAACGACCTCTTTTGGCACTTCCGGTTCATATCTTTCATTGGGGTTTCTTACAAGCTTTAAATTAATTTGTTTCTCCATTACCGTACTCATAGAATAATCTCCTCTCTTTATTTAACCAATTTAATTCCGTAATCTCCCATTAGTAGCGCTGCTGAAACTTATTCCGAATCAAAATAGCGATAGAGTTTAGTAAGAACAGTAAAATCAATAACACGATAATCGTTGCTGCTGCCAGATTTGCATATTCTGCTACAAGGGAGGAATCAATCGTCCAATAATAAACTTGCATCGGCAATGCCGTAAATGTATCAAAAACACCGGACGGAAACGGGATTAACAATGCAGGTATACCAAGAACAGTTAAAGGAGCTGTTTCTCCAATTGCGCGTGATAATGCTAAAATTGCTCCCGTTAAAATACCAGGTAATGCCGCTGGTAAAATAATACGGCGCACTGTCTGCCATTTTGTTGCTCCCATGCCGTAGGATGCTTCACTAAGCTGTCCCGGCACTGCCCGCAGTGCTTCCTGTGCTGCCACAATAACAATCGGAAGTACAAGCAATGCTAAGGTTAATCCGCCTGCTAAGATAACATTGCCAAATTCGAGAGTACGGACAAATAACGTCAGACCTAACAATCCATACACAATCGACGGGACGCCTGCTAAGTTAGAAATATTTGTTGCAATAAAGGACTGAAGCTTGCCCTTCTTTGCATAAAGCTCCAGATAAATGGCTGTTCCTACCCCGATAATCATAGTTACCGGAATAACTACCACCATCAGCCACGCTGTTCCTAAAATTGCTCCCATAATCCCTGCTCTGCTTGCGTCTGTGGATAGGTGATTCATCAGAAAATCGATATTGATATATTCGATTCCCTGCGTAAAAATACGAACGAGCAATACAGCCAGCACAATCAGACCGAATAATGTGGAGGCAAAGAACAGACCTTTAAAGCCAGTATTTTTTCGTACACGGGATGACATACGTTTCTCAACAAGCACTGCATCCATATATCTCGTAGCCATCTTAGTACTCCTCTCTAAACTTACGTGAAATATATTTTGCTAATAGATTCATCATTAACGTAAAAACAAATAAGGTTAATGCAACGGCATAAAGACTATAATAAATAGTCGTTCCTGCTGCCGCTTCCCCGCCTGCTACCTCTACAATATAAGCAGTCATCGTCTGCATCGACCCAGTAATATCAAACGAGAAATTCTTGGAGCTTCCACTGGCAATAGCTACAATCATCGTTTCCCCTATTGCCCGGGAAATACCAAGCACAAAGGAAGCAATAATCCCTGACAGTGCTGCTGGAATAACTACTTTAAATGTTGTCTCAAGTTTTGTTGAGCCAAGTGCTAGCGCTCCTTCTCTCATCGAGTTTGGAACAGAAGACATGGCATCTTCTGATAACGAAGCAATCATCGGAATAATCATGACGCCCATAATGATTCCCGGGCTAAGAATATTGGTTGCTTCAATAGATGGAAAAATCATTCTTAGTAAAGGCGTTACAAATGTAAAGGCGAAAAATCCATAAACAATTGTCGGTACGCCGGCTAAAATCTCTAATAACGGCTTCAGCACTCTCCGAACATGATCAGGCGCGTATTCACTTAAATAGATTGCCGACATCATCCCGATTGGCCCCGCTACCAGCATTGCTATCACTGTTGAGATAATGGTTCCGTTTAACAACGGCAGTAATCCAAATTCAGGATTTTGGCTTAACGGTTTTAACACAGTCCCTGTAAGAAAATCAAGAATTGGGACATTCCGAAAAAACGCAACCGATTCAGCAAACAGCGTATAAATTATCCCAACTGTGGTAAGAACCGATATCGAAGCAATAATTAATAATAGAGTTGGTATGAACCGTTCTAATTGATTAAAAAATTTGCGCTTCTGTTTTTGTTGTTCAATCATTTTACTAACCGACATGCGGTTCTTATTATTTGCAGCCATGATGCTAGAGCCACCTTCCATTTCTTAAAATAAGAGGAAGATGAGAGGTGTTTTTACACACCGCTCATCCGTCTTCTTGTCTTATTCGATTCCTTCTAACTCTTCCAGCTGTGACTGGATTTCTTCATCTGGAATCGGTGCAAAGCCTGTCTCGCCAGCTACATTATTTGTATTTTCTAAAACGTATTTTGCATAGTCAAGCACTTCCGGTTTTTCCTGTGCTTGATTTACATTCAGGTACGTAAATACTGGACGTGTATAGTCTGCATAAGGTCCGTCCTCTGCAATCGTATCTAGAGATGGTTCAACCGCTCCGTCACCAAAGTCAATAGATACAGCGTTGATCGCATCTTGATTACTTTGATAATATCCAAATCCAAAGAATCCAATAGCGTTCTTATCTTCTGAAACCAATGTCACTAATGTCGAGTAATCTTGTTGAAGATCAATTCCACCTACTAAATCTTGTTCTTCTAAAATCTCTTCGTAAAAGAATTCATATGTTCCATGATTTTCATTTGGACCGTACGTTTGAATGTCTTCATTTGGCCAAGAGTCATCAATATCTGACCACTTCGTATATTCACCAAGGAAAATTCCTTGTACCTGCTCTGGTGTTAACTCTGTCGCCCAATCATTATCTGGATGCGTCACAATCGTTAAACCGTCTAATGCAACCTTCAATTCTTGCAC
Organism: Oceanobacillus oncorhynchi; assembly: GCF_000821065.1. Taxonomy (GTDB): domain Bacteria; phylum Bacillota; class Bacilli; order Bacillales; family Amphibacillaceae; genus Oceanobacillus; species Oceanobacillus oncorhynchi. The sequence goes on along the minus strand of NZ_CDGG01000001.1, from coordinate 431,794 downwards.
TTCCATGCCTAATTCATCTGCTTTTGCCTGTTCTTCCTCTTTTATTTCCCGGGAAGCATCATTGAAGTCCGTTCCATTTTCCACTAAGAATTTTTCAAAACCTGCGCTTGTCCCGGCACGGCTAACCTCTACTGAAACGCCCTGCTGCTCATTTATCATATAATCTTCAGCTAATCTCGCCATTAATGGGTACACCGTACCTGAACCATCAATTGCTACATTACCTGATAATTCTTCACTGCTGCCAGATTCAGAATCACTTGCACTATCTGCATCGCCTGAACCGCATGCTGCCAAGAAAATTAAAATAGAAACAAAAAAGAATAAAGTAAACCGTCTAAAGCTCATTAAAGTGCCCCCTTAAATTTATCTGCATAATAGTTACTGGACATTTCTCCTCTGTCCTCACTTTGAAGTATAGAGAAGAATTATTAATATAGTTTGCTGTTAATGTAAAGAGTATGTAAATTTAAGTTTTTTACTTTAAGAGGGCTATGATTGCGGTACTTTGGAAAAACAAGATAATCCGCCGAGTGGTTTCCCCTTCTCAAGCTTGTCCTATTTCATTAAGAAAAGAATCATTTCCTTCTCTATCTTATTCTATGCACAGATGATCTATTTAGCATTCAAATTTGAAAACTGCCGAAATAGATGATTCCTTTAACAAGCCAGACCTGTCATTTCGACTTTTATCATTTTTCTAAAAATACTTGCTTTTTATATTTCGATTATTTATAATGACATTAATTCGCATAGGTTATTTATGAAAAGCGTGGAAGAGGAAAAGTAAGATTCAACTATTTTTTCACAGAGAACTTCGGCAGCTGAAAAGAAGTAAAAATACGAATCTGAACAATGGCCTCTGAGCTTCGTGCTGAAAATATCGATCGATATGAGTAGGTTCCGACGAGATTTGGTACTCGTTATCAATACCACAGTATCAAAGCTTCTTGCTTTCGTACTTGATGAGGCTGTATGTGTGAGCATACAGTAAAATAAGGTGGTACCACGTATATTCCAACCACGTCCTTATCGTTTATTCGATATGGGCGTGGTTTTTTAATTCCTTAAAAACCAACTGCTCATCGACGAAAATGCAAGCAACACAAAGAGGAGTTTCAAAAGTCCAGCAAAAATGACACAGCGAATTTTTATCGAATTTTTGAGCACATATTATTAAGGAGGAATTTAAAATGGGAAGAAATTTAGTCATTCAAACAGATTTTGGTCTTAGCGACGGAGCAGTCAGTGCCATGTATGGGGTAGCACTTTCTGTAGATTCCAAGCTCCGGGTATTCGACCTGACACACGATATCCCGCAATATAATATTTGGGAAGGCTCCTATCGCCTCTATCAAACGTTACCATATTGGCCAGAGGAAACAGTTTTTATCTCTGTAGTTGATCCAGGAGTTGGTACTGCAAGGCTGAGCGTCGTCGTTAAAACGGTGAATAACCAATATATTGTGACGCCGGATAATGGAACACTTACCCATATTAAAAAGGACATCGGCATTAAGGAAGCCAGAATCATCGATGAGAAAACAAACCGTTTACCTCGCTCAGGGGAATCCTATACGTTTCATGGACGTGACGTTTATGCCTATACAGGAGCAAGATTAGCATCAAATACCATTACCTTTGAAGAAGTCGGAGCCCCTGTTGATGTAAACGATATTGTTGAATTAACAAAACCGGAAGCTTATATAGAAGAAGATATCGTCTACGGTAATATTGATATATTAGATATTCGCTTCGGCAATCTATGGACCAACATCAGCAGAGAGTTGTTTCAAGAAATTAATGTGGCTCACGGAGATGCTTTCGAAGTCACTATCGCCAATAACCGCCAGCAGGTATATAAAAATATCATGACATACCGGCATTCCTTTGCCGAAATTCGCCTCGGAGAGCCTTTGCTGTATGTGAATTCGTTGGATAATTTAGGCGTTGCGATTAACCAGGGCTCCTTTGCCAATGCGTATCACGTAGAAACTGGGCCCCATTGGCAAATTATTATTCGCAAAGCACCGAAAATAAGCTGATTGGTATTTAATAAAATAAGAACATATCATTTAAAGGGGGAATTGGGAATTGAAGAGAAATGGGTTATCTATTAAAACAATTGTAGCAATTGGAATTGGTTCAGCAGTATTTGTTATTTTAGGGCGCTTTGCAGCCATTCCAACCGGGATACCAAATACAACCATTGAAACCGCATATGCCTTTTTAGCTTTAATGAGCGTCGTTTTTGGCCCTATTGCCGGAGGACTGATTGGTTTAATCGGTCACGCCTTAAAGGATGCCGTATTTTATGGTTCTATTTGGTGGAGCTGGGTGTTTGTATCGGTATTTATCGGCTTTTTTATCGGCTTATTCACTAGAAAAATCGATATAGAGTCAGGAATATTTGCCTCCAGACAAATCATTCAGTTCAATGTGGTACAAGCAGGTGTACAAGCGATAGGCTGGTTCTTGATTGCTCCAGCTTTAGACATATTGATTTATGCAGAGCCTGCAAATAAAGTATTTGTACAAGGCGCTTTCGCCGGTATTGCCAATATTATAACCACCGGCATTCTTGGTACGATTCTAATCGCATCTTATACAAAAACCAAAAGTCAAAGCGGGAGTCTTACCAAAGAATAGTATCTGTTGCCGTTATCTGATTTCTGAGAACAGCAGATACTTTAAGGGAGATAAACATGAAACAGCCTATTATCCAGTTTGAAAATGTTACATTTAAATATCGAAGCCAACAGGAACCTACGTTAAAAAATATTGATTTAACCATTCATCAAGGAGAAAAAATATTAATTGCAGGCCCTTCTGGTTCTGGAAAAAGCACACTAGCTCATTGCCTCAATGGGCTGGTGCCTTTCTCGTATAAAGGGGAGATGACAGGAAGCTTGAAAATCCAAGGACAGGAAACAAAAGAGCTCGATATCTTTTCGTTATCCAAAATGGTTGGCACGGTATTGCAGGATTCTGACGGACAATTTATCGGCTTATCTGTCGGCGAGGATATTGCTTTCTCTTTAGAAAATAATGTTACTCCGCATGACACCATGATGAAAAGGGTAGCCGATGTCTCACGCCTTGTAGATATGGATGAATACTTAGATGCTTCTATCCATGCTCTTTCCGGCGGACAAAAGCAGCGGGTCTCTCTCGCTGGAGTCATGGTGGATGACGTAGATATTCTCCTTTTTGATGAACCATTGGCCAATTTGGACCCTGCTACAGGGAGACATGCCATAGATTTAATTGATCAGATTCAAAAGGAGACAAATACGACGGTCGTTATCATTGAGCATCGTTTAGAGGATGTATTATACCGGAATGTGGACAGAATTATCGTTGTTAATGACGGAGAGATTGTAAATGATTCCTCTCCCAATGTATTGCTTACCTCCGATGTGTTACAGAGAAATAACATTCGAGAGCCCTTATACATCAAAGCATTAAAATACGCGGGTTGTCTCCTCACTCCGCAGCATGGCTTAGCACACTTGAATACATTGCAAACAGAGGCATTCAAAGACAAGCTTTTACATTGGTTTGAGCAATCTCCGCCCGCAAAAAAGAGAACGCTGACACATCCTGTTTTGCAGCTGGAGGACGTCTCCTTCACATATAGTGGCAAGGAAAATAACATTAAAAAGGTATCCTTTTCCATTGATAAGGGAGAAATGGTAAGCATTGTCGGTAAAAATGGTGCAGGTAAATCAACTTTATCCAAATTAATTTGCGGATTTGAAAAAAATAACCAAGGAAAAATCATCTATCACGAAAAGGATATTACCGGAGACACTATCTATCAGCGTGCTGAACGGATCGGCATGGTGATGCAAAATCCAAATCAAATGATCTCAAAGCATATGATTTATGACGAAGTAGCCTTAGGCCTTGTTATGAAGGGAACTTATTCCGAAGAAGAAATAAGAGAGAGGGTAGAAAACACATTAAAAATATGCGGTCTGTATCCTTTTCGAAATTGGCCGATCTCCGCGTTAAGCTTTGGGCAGAAAAAGAGGGTAACCATCGCTTCTATTTTAGTGCTGAAGCCAGAAATAATTATTCTGGACGAGCCTACTGCCGGGCAGGATTTCTATCACTATACGGAGATGATGGAATTCCTGGCAGATTTAAACGCCCAAGGTATTACCATTATGATGATTACACATGACATGCATTTAATGCTGGAATATACGCAAAGGGCGATTGTCATAGCAGATGGCAAAGTAACTGCAGATGATTCACCTATAAATATCTTAACCAATGAAGCGATTGTGGCGGAAGCTAATTTAAAAGAAACGTCCTTATTTGATTTAGCAGTTCTTACCGGTATTGAGGAACCGGTCGAGTTTGTATCCAAGTTTATTGCCTTCGACAGGGAGGTACGCAAAGCATGGCCGTAGAAATGTTATCTTATATCGAAAAGGAATCCCCTGTCCATCGATTATCAGGGGGCACTAAATTGATTATTTTTATCATGTGGTCCTCCGCTGCAATGCTCACTTATGATACAAGGATTCTATTATTTTTATTCATTATAAGCATGACCATATTCATTGTTTCAAAGGTTCATATCCGGGACATCGCCTTTGTATTAATCTTTATTTTAATTTTTTTACTGTTGAATAATATCGCTATTTACCTGTTTTCACCTCAGGAAGGTGTCCGGATCTATGGTACCAATCATGTACTTTTTGAAATAGCCGGGCGTTATAATATGACACTGGAGCAAATCTTTTATCAATTTAATATTACATTAAAATATTTTGTCGTTATTCCGGCTGCGTTACTATTTATCGTCACTACCCATCCGAGTGAATTCGCTGCTTCTCTCCACCGGATTGGAATCAATTATAAAATCGCTTATTCTGTCTCTTTGGCACTCCGGTATATTCCAGATATCCAACGGGACTTCCGTACTATTGCCCAAGCTCAGCAGGCCCGCGGGATTGATTTATCAAAAAATGAAAAATTAGCTAAGCGGATCAAAAATGCAGGAGCTATTATTCTTCCTTTAATCCTATCCAGTTTGGACAGAATTGAAGTAATCAGTAACGCTATGGAGTTAAGAGGATTTGGGAAAAATAAAAAAAGAACCTGGTACAGCATCAAGCCTTTTAAACGGGCAGATTATATCACGATAGCTGTTGGAGCAGTCATTTTGACCGTATCGTTGATAATCACCTTTCATGATGGCAGCAGGTTTTATAATCCATTTTTGTAACAGAATGAAAAAGGATGCGATGTTCCAGTGAATGGAAATCACATCCTTTTTGTCATACCGTATAACGTTCTTTTTCCTGTAATTCCATGTTCCCATCTGTCATTTGATAGACTTTATCACAATCCTCAATCAGTCGGGTATCATGTGTTACAACGATTGTTGCTGTTTGCTTTTCTTCTGTAATTTCTTTTAACATACGCATCACTTCAAATGCACGGTCAGAGTCAAGTGACGCCGTCGGTTCATCTGCTAAAATAAGACTTGGGTTGGTATAGAGTGCTTTAGCAATCGCTACCCGCTGCCTCTCTCCGCCAGATAAGTCTTTTGGGAAGCTGCAAAGCAAATGATCAATGCCTAACGACTGATAGAGCGCTTCGGATTCTGCTTTAGACATATTCCCTTTCTTTACCTTATCCAGCAGCTGCATCTGCTGTCCAACGTTTAAATAAGGAACCAGATTCGATGCCTGCAAAACAAAGCCGACTTCTTTCAGCCTTAACGCTGCACGCTTTTTTTCCTTTAAATCAGTCAAAGCTGTGCCGTTCATCCTGACTTCTCCCGCTGTGGGTGTCTGCAGCCCTCCGGCGATACTTAAAAACGTACTTTTTCCGGAACCAGAGGGGCCAATAACTGCAACTAATTCGCCTTGTTGCGCCTCAAAATTCGTTTCTTTCATTGCTTCTACTTTTGTTCTGCCAGATCCAAAGGTTTTCTGCACCTTTTTCAATTCTAAAATAGCCATATTCCCTTAACCTCCTATCGCCCGTAATGGGTCAATTCGCACAATGGTCTGTACAGAAATAAATGCTCCAATGACGGATACGGCAATCAGAATCATTCCATAGACCAGCATTTCAATGTAATTAAAGGCTACCGGTACAGCTGCCGGCAGGAATAATCCTGTAACTACAGCAAGAACCAGCCCAATCATCACCCCAGCTAAAGAAAGTAAAAATGTCTGCGCTACAACAGAGCCGGCCAAGTATTGGGAGGATATTCCCTGAGCCTTCATCACCCCGAAAATACTTATCTTCTGAATAGTAAGCACGTAGAGAAAAATCGCCAGGACCACAGCTGAAATAACAAACAGGAAGTATATCATTAATGTCAGCGTCAAGTTCTGCTCTGTATAACCAGGCAGATTCTCTATAAACGTTTCTGTATCAACCACCTGCAATGCTTCATCTGCTTCCACACTGTCTAAGTTATCTGTACGAATAACAAAGGCATTCACTGCATCGTTATCCCCTTCAGCCATTTCCCCATATTGCAATGTTTCCAGCGTATTTAAGTCTGTGAACAGCACTGGCGCTGCATTAAATCTGGCTTTATCCGTAAAGCCAGTGATTTCCAACGTCTCCTCTGTGGAAGATAAGGAAATCTCATCACCAATTTCAAAGCCGTCTTCTTTTAATGTATCATCCGCTATTACTTCTCCCTCATCCGCGAATGCGTTTCCTTCTGTCACATTTGGCATGATAAAGGACGCTTCATCTACAGCAAAGATAAATACATTTTCTTTTTTATCCCCATGACTCGCTATTGCGCTGAGCTGAGATAATTCGGTATATTCATCCACTCCGGCCCCGTCAAAATCATCCGCAGACACGATGGATTGCTGCAGACGTAAATCGGATTCCTCTGTTAGAATAACACCGTCTGCTTCCCATTTATCAACAGCCTCCCGATTAAGCTGCTCCAGTCCATTGGCCAGACCGGATAAAAAGAATACAAGATAAGAAATAAGTACCAGCACACCTATAACTAAGGTGAAACGCAGCTTGTTGTTCTTTATTTCATTCCAAGCTAAAAACATTCCTTCACTTCCCTTGATTTTATTACAAACACCTTTTCTTATTCCCCTTTTAGAGAATGTTTAACCCGGCATCTCAAGCGGTCAATTTGTATCATCTGTTAATTCCCTCAAATAACCGATAATTTCCTCCTTTTCTTGCGCATCCGGTTCTTCATATAATAACTGCTCAGCAAACTCCCAAATATCCTCCAGCCTTCTTCTTAACTGGTAAAAAGCAAGAGCATCTTGATTGATATGATAACTTTCATGATGCTGAAGGTAGACTTCCATAAACTGCTTCCAATAAGGCTTTTCTGTCAGAAACATCATATCTGCTTCAGGAGGAGCCAGTTTCAGTCCTTCCCAATCTATTAATAATAGCTTCTCCCCCTGCATCAAATTCCAATGATGCAAATCTGTATGACATAAGACCATATCGAAGGAAGCAGATTTCAGCTTTTCTGAAAGTTCTTTTATGCTGCTGATCCATGCAGCTATTTTTTCCCGATTTTCACGAAAAAGGGCATGTAGCTCCCCCGGGATATGTTTTTCATTGAAATGAATGACCTCTTCCAATTCTTCTAAAAAAGGCACGTCAAAGTCCTCCTTCAGAGCTTTCGTTGGAAAAGGGATTTCCTTCCCAAATGAGTGGAGTGCGGCTATTATATGTGCAAATTCTGATACCTGCTGCTTGGTTAAGCCTTGTTCACCAATGGTTTCCCCATCAATAAAAGGATACAGCAAATAACTATTTTCTGTGTCTTCACATTGATACTTCCCTTCCTTTGTCTGTAGCGGAACAGGAATTTTTCCTTTTAAATCACTGTTATATGCTAACCACTCCACAATGGGAGCATACTGGTCAATCCACGCGGTCAACTTTGGCGTAGAAGCACGTCTCTTTTCATATACCTTCAAAAAATAAGCAGCATCCTCCGCCTTTATTTCAAAGGCAAGGGACGCCCATCCTCCCTGTTTGGATTGTACGTGAACAGGATGGACTCCATACGCTTCCTGTAATATTGCAGTAAACGGATTCACTGCGATTCCCCCTTCCCTAAAAAGCTTGAATCCTACTGTAAATTCAAAAATGGCCGTTCTTTATTAATCCGGTCAAAAAACATGATGCCATTCAGGTGATCCATTTCATGCTGTACTAAGATAGAGCTATATCCCTTAAAGGTATATGTATGCTCCTCTCCCTCTGTATCAAAGGCCTGCACCTTTATTCTCTCATAACGCGGCACGTGTCCAGATACTTCCCTGTTTACAGACAGGCATCCTTCCCCTTCCGGAAGATAGATTATATTTGCAGCATGGCTGATCAATTTGGGGTTAATCAGCTTTAATTCCATTGTTTCCTCCTTTTCTGTCTGATATCGTATGACAAACATGCTTTTATTGATGCCAACTTGATTTGCTGAAAGCCCTGCTCCCGGCCTCAGCTGATATTTCTTTGCTATCTCAGGATCCTGACTGTTTTTCAAATACGTCATCATGCATTCCAGCTCTGTTTTCGTTTCCTCCGAAACAGGGAGAGATACAGGGTCTAACTGTTTTCTCAAAATAGAATCCCCCTCTTTTTTAATATCTTTCATCGTTACACGGTAGTCTTTATGAAATTTTGTCATACATAAACACCTCTTCTACATTTTTATCAAGCGCTCTGGATATTTTAAATGCCAGTTCTAACGTCGGATCGTATTTATCATTTTCCACACAGTTAATGGTTTGCCTGGAAACACCGCAAAGCTTAGACAGTTTTTCTTGTGTCATATTCGATTGCTTCCGTAATGTTTTAATCTTATTCTTCACCAACTAAGCTCCTTTTTGTCAAAAGCATTTGACAAAATTGTAGCATGACCTTCCTGTAAATGTCCAAAACGTTGGACACAATGAAATACTGACTCCCTTTTGGTACATACTAAAATAAGAAGGTTATGGGTGACTTTTTGTTTTATTGCAATGTAACTGATTGGGACTGGGACTGCGATTACCAATGTTGTCAGGTTAATGAATTTTCTTAAATACTCAACTTTCGCACCTAAGAATAAGCAAATATTTCTTGCTATTCCAAGATGAACATGTTCTTCATTACCATGCTTGCATTTTGGTGAAATATCCGGCCTTTTTGGAATTGATGATGGTGCATAGCTCCGCTCCGGCCAACCACTTCGCTTTCCATGGGGACGGCTTCAGCTAACTTGAAAAGAAAACCGCTTTTCAAGTGGATCTTCAGCTCGCCCTGCGATGCACAGGACGTGCAAGTGCAGGCGTTGTGACAGGAGTCACGGGTTTAGCCTGCAAACCACTTAGGAGTCTGCGTGGTTGGCCTGCGCTCTGATAGGATTCTACAGCGAATGAAAGAAATAAGATTTTAATGAGCTGAAGGAAATAGCAACTTTCGTCTGAACAACCCAATCATGACAGCATGAATATGAAATACAGGGAATAGCATTTATGCTCAGAAAGTAATCTTGACGGAACATTTTACCATACAGCATGAAAAAGATGTTCTATCTGATTAAACATCTATTTGGTGAGTTGTTTTTTCACGTATAGAATATCCTACTAGCGGAGGCGGACCGTTTTGACTCCTGAGGGATCAGCACCATCTGAAGATCCACTTTTGCCAAGTGCTCTTCTTGGCAAAAGTTAGCTGAAGAGCGTGCCCCTAGGCAGACTAAGGCCGCAACGTCCTGTTGCAACGTCTGCACTAGTACGTCCTGGGACTGCGATTACTCGCCCCATCGAAAACATTTGTACGTCGGAAAGCAAAACGGTCCGCCGCAGCGGTCGCATTAACCTGACATCATTGAGACCTGCGATTACTCGGTCTATTAAAACCGTTGCTGCGATTACTCGCCCCATCGAAGGTCTTTTGTATGATGCCCGCTTCAAGCATAGAGAGAAACTGAAAATTCTAAGCAGGAGAACCAACAGCCAATAACGGCCCGGTTGGTTTAATTAACATTTCGCAGGGAATGAAAAGGCCCCCGCGGAATGAAGCTTCCCTTTATTCCCCGAAATTTTGTGATGTTGTATGTATCTCCTTCTTATTAAAAGTGTTATCATAGTATATGTTTTCGGAAATACGAATAGGACAATCCTATTTTTGGAGTGATTATATTGAAGGCATGGTTAAAAAATCGGACCAGGACCGAATATATTACCGTCTGTCTATTACTAATCGGTTTTATCGCATCGATGATATTTATCAATAACAATTATGATTTATATGATAGAACGATTGTTCACATTACCGATGTTCAAGAAATAAATAGAGAAGATCAGCCAGATGAGCATGGCAATCAAGATGAAAAAGTCACCCAGCATATCGTTGGAGAAGTAAAAAATGGTTCAGATAAAGGAGAAATAACTGAATTTGATAATGAATATGTCCAGTCCCTGGCATTGGACTATGAGTTATCTGCAGGCGATGAAATCTTTCTTGCTCAAGACGGAGAAGCAACAGGGGATATTAAACGGGACAAATATTTCGTGTTTGTCGCATGGATATTCCTGATTATTTTATTAGCAGTCGGAAAATCCAGAGGTGCTCTATCCGCACTGAGTTTGTTTGTCAATGCAGCTATTTTGTCATTTGCATTAGATATTTATATACAGAATCCAAGCATCAGTCTTTCTGTTATTACTGCAATCAGTATTATTATTTTCACCATTCTCTCCTTATTGATGGCGACAGGATTTAACGAAAAAACCTATACAGCTATTTTAGCTACATTAATAGGGACCGTAATTTCATTGATGATTGCTTATGCAGCACTGCATTTCACTGGCGAACAAGGACTGCGCTATGAAGAAATGGCCTTTTTAACCAGGAACCCGGAAACCATCTTTATGGCAGGGTTACTAATCGGTTCCTTAGGAGCTGTAATGGATGTAGCCATTACATTATCAGCTTCCATGTTTGAAATGTATGAGAAAAATAACCGGATTGATTTAAAAACATTAAAAAAAGCAGGTTACGAAGTCGGGAAAGATATCATGGGCACCATGACCAATATTTTATTTTTTGCCTATGTCAGCGGGTCCCTTCCCATGCTGTTAATCTATTTTAAAAATGCAGCACCGTTCGGCTTTACCATATCAATGAACCTTTCCCTTGAATTAACACGTGCTTTAGTCGGCGGAATTGGGATTGTATTGACCATTCCGATTGCCATCTATATTTCCATTTTCTTTATCCGGAGAAAGCAGGCGAAATTATGAATGTACTTGTATTACTGGCAATCATATTATTTGCATTAATGGCTTGGGTCGGCGGTATGAAGGGCGTACGCTCTTTTATTGCCCTCTTTATCAATTTTATCATTGTGCTTATGGCTGTATTCGTCATGAATGACCCGTCCGGGAATCCAATTATTATTACGCTTATTGCATGTGGTTTCATCAGTGCTGTCAGCTTGTTCTTCATCAACCGGGTAAATAATAAAACGATGCTTGCTTTCTTATCTACGATTGCAACAATGGTTATTTTAATCTTTTTCATTATTATTTTAACCGAACAATCCATGATTTATGGACTTGGGGAAGAAGAATCTGGAGAAATCACAGCTTTCAATGTGCATATTGGATTAAATTTCATTCAAATTGCTACAGCTGTGATTATTATGAGCACGATTGGGGCGATTGTAGATACTGCCATTTCAATCACCTCTCCGATGCGTGAAATCCACGACCAGAATCCGGAAATTTCCAGAAAGAATCTATTCTTCGCCGGCATTCGTATTGGCCGTGATATTCTAGGTACAAGCACAAACACGCTATTCTTCGCCTTTTTCGGAGGGTATATGGGGCTGCTAATCTGGTTTAAGGATTTAGATTACTCTCTTGGCCAAATTATAAATGCCAAAGTGTTCAATGATGAAATGCTTGGAATCCTTATTTCGGGCCTTGGCATCGCTCTGGTTATTCCGATTGCTTCTCTGATGAGTGCATATTATTTGAAGAAGCAGAAAAAGGACATCGCGTTGGATGAGCAGAAATAGGTAAAAGCAGCCTTACGCTGTTTATGTTTAGAAATAAGCCCGAATGATTCCGCTTGGAATACATTCGGGTTTTTATCTACAATATAAAAACGTCCATTACATCATTAAACTTAATGATTGTAAAATCCTTTTGACCCAGCTTATCAACTATAGCTATGTGCTCGTCTTGATAGTTAATGCTGTCTATATATCCTTTTATATGATGAACATGACAATCCTGATAGCATTTCACTTCAATAAGCAAATTATCTTTATGTGCGATAATTAATTGAAAGCAATTCTGCTTCCGTTGCCGCTCATTTAACATTGTTTTTTCTTTCGTATTCCTTTCTTCCTGTACACCAATATTCAAGCCCCGACGCTCCTTTTTACACACCCTATGGATAAAATATTTTCTATCTTAAAGCTGCGCACCTGTTTTTTATAGTAACAATAAGCAAGAATCCTTTTATCATCTATACCTACGACGCGAATAACACGTTGCGTTACATTGTTATGGCGGTCGATATAATAGATCATGATTTTTTCCTTTTTATCCAGAGAATGATGAAGTAATCCAATCATATTTATTCCTCCAAATAAGAACTTTTGTTCTGAACATTTGTTCTTATTATATCAAAAAATAAGAAAGAGTAAACATGAAATAAATGGATGAATGTGTTTTAAAAGAAACGAGCGATAATCCGTTCAAGTATTTGGATTTGGGGACCAAAAATGGTGCTGATTAACATAATTAGCCCGCCAGCTCCCTTGCATCAAGCTATATTTGACTTTTCTCATATTTCATATTAAAATGTATCCACAGTTACATAAGAACTCTTATTGAGAGTGGCGGAGGGACTGGCCCGATGAAGCCCGGCAACCTTTCTAGAACTCGTTCTAAAAAAGGTGCTAAATCCTGCAAAGTGCATAATGTGCTTTGGAAAATAAGAGAGGACGTTTCGTAAATGAACTTATTCAACCTCTCTAGAACAAAATAGAGAGGTTTTTTATGTAGCATTTAAACACATGTAAAAGGGGTTATCTTACCATGCAAACAGTTACTGTAAAGGGATCGCCCAGCCATTATCAAATCGGTGAAGGTTCTCTGGAATACCTGATAGAAAATCTGAATGACTTGCGGGTGAAGCGGATTGCTGTAGTTGCCGGGCGTACTGCTTGGGAAAAAGCAAAACCATATCTTCCTTCTGCATTGCTGGATCAAATAGAGGAAAAAGATATACATACTGCAGATGATCATTGCACCGTGGAACGAACTGACAGACTGGCCTCGATTTATGAAGAACAGCAAATAGATGCTGTCATCGGCATCGGCGGGGGAACAGCTCTGGATATTGCCAAAGCAGCGGCTGCCAATGCGCAAATAAAAAGTATCTTAATCCCAACGATTGCCGCCACCTGCGCAGCTTGGACGCCATTAAGCGTCTTTTATCAGGAAGATGGTGCTCATTCTCATTACACTGAGTTTCCTGAATCTAATACACTCGTAGTGGTAGAACCAGCAATTATTGCAGAAGCTCCTGTAAAATACTTAAAAGCAGGCATTGGCGATACGTTAGCCAAATTCTATGAAGCTCGCTCTCTAGTTGAAGCCTTCTACCCTGAAGGCACGCTTCCAGTCTGGCTGCAAATATCTCAATTCGCCGCTCGTGCCTGCAAGGATATTTTGCTGGATGACAGTGAAGCAGCAATCCAAGCTTGTGAGAGTAACCAAGTCACTGATGCTCTTATTCGTGTTATCGAAGCAATTATCGCAACAGGCGGTATGGTTGGCGGCTTCGGCGGAAAAGCTGGACGAATTGCAGGTGCGCATTCCATTCATAATGGGTTAACTGCTGCCCCGCAGATTGCCGATTCACTTCACGGGGAAATTGTATCCTACGGCATTTTAGCTCAGCTTGCTATCGAACAGGATAAAAACGAGCTTACGAAGCTATTAGCTTACTATGATACATGGGGATTCCCGACAAAATTAGCAGACTTCTCCATACATACGGATGATCAGGAGCTGCTGGAAACCATTGCGAAAAAAGTGACACGGGAAGAAGAATCCATTCATTTGATGAAAGAAGAAATTAATGCAAATACCGTTATCGACGCATTTTTACAACTTGAGAGTGTTACTAAATAAAAAAAGAAAGTAGGAAAATCATCATGAAAAAGAAATATTTACTTCTTATTACAGCTTTATTATTCGTTTTCCTCGCTGCTTGCGGAGGAGATGAGGAAGAGAGCGGTTCAGATTTACTTGAAGACGGCGTATTGACAGTAGGTGTAACAGCCGGTCCACATGAAGAAATTGTTGAAAAAATAGCTGAAATTGCAGCAGAAGACGATTTAGAAATTAAAACAGTTGTTTTTAGTGATTATGTGATGCCAAACGTTTCACTGGATGAAGGTGAAATTGACATCAGCAGCTTCCAGACAGAGCCTTTTATGGACAGCATGGTGGAAGAAAGAGGCTTGGATATTGTGAAGGTAGCAGATACCGTTACTTTCCCGATGGGAGTTTATTCCGAATCGGTTGATTCTCTGGAGGACCTTCCTGATGGCGCAACATTAGGGCTCCCTGGCGACCCTACAAACAGCGGACGTGCTTTATTATTATTTGAACAAGCTGGTCTTATCACATTAGAAGAAGGCTTGGGTGTAAATGCAACCGTAAATGATGTAATTGACAACCCGAAAGACCTTGAATTACTGGAATTAGACTCTGCACAAATTCCAAGACAGCTTGGCGAAGTTGATGCAGCAGCAATCAATTCAAACTTTGCAATTGAAGCAGGGCTTTCACCCAATGATGATTCGCTCTTTATCGAGCAGGATTCTACATTCGTTAACTTGATTGCAGCTCGTACAGAAAACCAAGATGATGAAGTCGTTCAGCAATTTATTGATATTTACCATACAGACGAAGTGAAAGAATTTATTGAAGAAAACTTTGATGGCTCTGTTGTTCCAGGCTGGTAAATCTTTATTTTCAGGTAATATACTCAGACTACGATACTTAAAGGAGAAAACAGCATCATGAGAATACAGAAAAAGATATATGTACTTGCATTTATTGCTCTGTTCAGCCTGGTACTTGCCGCCTGTGCCAGTGAACCAGATGACAATGCATCCTCTGACAGCAATACGACAGAGGGAGGATCGCAGGGCGGCGATTTAATTATTACCACACCAGCCGATGCTGTATCGCTTGACCCGGCAGCATCCAATGATACTCCGTCCAGTGATGTACAAAGAAATATCTTTGAAACGCTTGTTACCCAGGACGAGAATATGGAAAATCAGCCTTTGCTGGCAGAGGAGTGGGAACAAATTGATGATACGACATGGGAATTCAAGCTTCGTCAAGATGTGACCTTCCATGACGGCTCTGATTTTAATGCGGACGTTGTAAAGGCAAATATTGACCGTACGCTTGACCCAGAGGTTGGTTCTCCACGGGCAATCATGTACAATATGATTTCCGAGGTAGAAGTTATTGACGATTATACGGTTCATTTTAAAACAGAATATCCTTTTGCAGCGTTACCGGCACACCTTGCTCATCCCGGCGGTGTGATGATTTCAAAAGACCAGATTGAAGAAGACTATGCCGCAATGGAAGATGGCGAAGAGGCAGGTACTGTCATCAGTGCAAACCCGCAAGGCACCGGCCCTTTCAAATACGAAGAATGGAAGCCAGGGCAGCAGGTACGCTTAGTTAACAATGAAGAGTATTGGGGCGAACCGGCACTGCTCGATTCCGTAACTTTCAAAGTAGTTACAGAAGATCTGACCCGTGTCGCAGAATTAGAGACTGGTGCTTCTCAAATCGCTAATTCCCTTAGTCCGTCAGATGTAGCTCAAATTGAAAATTCCGATCATTTATCAGTGCAGTCTCAGGACAGCCTGGCATTATCGTATTTAGGTTTTAACATGGACAAGGAACCGTTTGATGATGAACGTGTCCGTCAGGCAATTGCAAAAGCCATTAATAAAGAGGAAATTCTTTCCGGAATCTATGACGATGTCGGGATCCCCGCACACACACCGATTGCGCCAAGTGTATTCGGATACAGTGAAGATATAGAGGATCACGAATATAATCTGGAAGAGGCCAAAGAGTTACTTGCTGAAGCAGGCTATGAAAATGGGTTTTCTACCACGATTTGGACAAATGATGACCGTCAGCGCATCGATACAGCAACAACAATCCAAGCACAGCTGAAGGAAATTGGTATCAATGCGGAAGTAAGAACGGTGGAATGGGGAACAATGCTGGAACAGACTGCCAACGGGGAACATGATATGTTTGTCTTTGGCTGGACCACTGTTACCGGTGATGCGGACAACGGGCTATATCCTTTATTCCATTCAGATAATTTAGGCGAACCAGGAAATCGCACCTTCACAGAAGATGAAGAACTCGACGATTTATTAGATCAAGCCCGCCAGGAAAGTGATCCAGATGAACGATTAGAGCTTTACCGCCAAACCCAGGAATTACTTGCGGAAATCACGCCAATGGTTTATATCCATCACCAGCAATATTTGTTAGGTGTCGATGACAGCGTAAAAGGGCTGACACAGTCTCCGACACAGCTGTTAAATTTAAAAGATGTTTCTATTGAAGAATAAAGAATCTCCCCTTGTCTATGATGGACAAGGGGAGTTTTTTATTGAATGCTGTTAACAAAGGATTACAGCAGTATTCAGCTTCGTATGTACAAACAATACAAAACAGCCTCCCTATCTTCAACGGAAGCCTCTATCTCTTCCGATGTTAAAAATAGGTTTGAAAAAAGGTTTTCTGTTTATATATCTAGAATTTGTTATCTAAGCATTTTTTTACTATGATGGAACTAAACATGTCTGAAGATTTTTATTTTAACAAGCGAAGGGAATGTACCCATTTTGATACTTTATCGTTTACCCATATTAATTCTGACGACTGGAATTGTTTATATATTTATTTCACCATCTGAGCCATTAGCATTTAGTATTTTCTTCAAGGTGATTCCAATGGTGCTGATTCTGATTTATGCTTTTGAAAAATCGCTGCCAAAACGAAAGTCCACGCATTATTGGATTATTGGCGGTATCAGCTTGTGCTTGATTGGGGATGCGACGCTGCAGTGGTTTTTCATCGGCTTGACCGCGTTTTTTATCGGACATGTACTATATATCGTTGGATTTTTAAAAGAATGGCGTTTTTCTTTGCCAAGAAGTCTTTCTGCGGTTCCGCTTATTCTTTTTGCTGCTTGGATTGGCTATCAGCTTGTGAGTAATCTTCAAACTAACGGGGAGACAGGTTTCATCTTTCCTGTCATTGCCTATATCGGAATTATCACGCTTATGGCGTTCACAGCAATCATGACAGGAAATCGCTGGGCTATTCTCGGCAGCCTTCTATTTATTATTTCTGACAGTGTTCTTGCGTGGAATATGTTTATCACTGGCTTTACAGGAGCTCATGAAGTCATTATGCTTACGTATTATGGTGCTCAATTTCTTATCGCCCACAGCTTGTTTACCATTGATTCGAAGCAAAAAGGAATGGCTTGGTAATCGCTAAGTCTTCTTTTCACCCTCTGGGCATAAGTGCGACTTTAGCTCTGTCTACGCCTGTCGGCTTGCCAATCGCTAAGTCTTCTTTAAAGGAGATGAGCTCGAGGGCGACGGAAAACGGAGTATATTTCTAGGGCCTAAGATTACTCACCCCATGAAACCCGTTGGAGTGACTAGCTCCAACTATTTCTTATTTCTTAAATAAAGAAAAGCCCTCTTAAGAAAACAATTTTTCAGTAAGAGGGCTTTTCTTATATAAGCGACGTTAGCTCTGGGTGCTTCTGCATGAGATCTACATAATGAATCAAATCATCTGACAGCTTATTTAAGCGGTCAATGACGTTTTGATTCGAGATTACATAGTTTGTATAATCTTTTTCTTCAACAAATACATATTTCGGAATCACCCATGCGTGCATATAGTGAAGAATCGGCTTCAAATGCTGCTCGGGTACTAAATAATGCTTTGTTGTTCCTGCTGTTGCAATAATAGCAACCACTTTATTCCGAAATGCATCCATTGGCAGAAGGTCGAACAGATTTTTTAATGTTCCTGGAATAGATGCTTGGAAAACAGGCATTCCAAGCAAAATGCCATCAGCCTGCATGATTTTTTCTAATAAGATTTTCGTGTCGCCTGTATAATCTTTATAAGAACGTCCGTCACTAAAAACCATGTCATAATCCTTCAAATCTAACATCTCTGCTTCTACCCCGGTATGTTCTTTTTCAATATATTTCAATGCATGGTCCACAGCGACTCTTGTTTTTGAGCCAATCGTGGAGCCGGAAATTCCAACTATCTTCACGGAGCATCCTCCTATATGGTGGTCTTATTCTGTATTCAGAAGTTTCGATTTTTAGATTCTCTCGTCCGTCTATTCATATATATGAATATGTATTTACGCTGTTTCCTGCTCTGCAAAGACTCGCCTCAAAAGAAGCACGTTTCTGCATTTGGAGAACCTGTAAATATAGGAATGAGAATGTTTCTCAAAACAGTTATTACCTGTATTATACCTAGTTAACTAACAGAAATACAATAAGATGCTTACCCATAGAGGCCTTCCTGAATTGCAGCGCTTCATTCGAGATGCCATTGATATTTTTTTAAATCAACATATCCGATGGAACTCACCAGGACACCTTCTGCTTCCAGACGTGTGCGCTGCTCCCAATTTCCCTCTTCATTCGGAATAGCTAATTGCCCCTTTGCATTGATCACACGATGCCAGGGCAATTGATGCTTTTTGCTCATGGAATGGAGCACGCGGACAACCTGTCTTGCGGCTCTCGAATTGCCAGCTTCTCTTGCTATTTGACCGTAAGTCATTACTTTTCCAGACGGGATCTCCCGTATTATTTTAATAACTTCTTCCGTAAAAGGTGTCATCCTTTATCATTCCTGTTCCACATTATTATTTCACGTATTTTCTCGGTACCCGTTTGCCAATTAAACAAACCGTTTCATAATGAATGGTCTGCATTTGCTCTGCGACAATACCTAAAGAAATATAGCCCTCACTCGGCTCGCCAAAAATGGTAACAATATCATTCTCATGAACGCCATCTACATCGGACACATCCACCATGGTCTGATCCATACAAATGCGTCCGACAATCAGGCATTCCTTCCCGCGAACGGTCACATGTCCTTGATTGGATAAAAGACGTGAAAAGCCATCGGCATAACCAATCGGCAGGGTTGCAACCTTTGTTTTTTTCGTTGTTGTATAGGTTCTGCCATAGCTGATAGATTGTCCAGCCCGAACATTTTTAATGTAAACCGGCTTTGTTTTTAAGCTCATCACCTGTTTTAATGGCAGGATTTCTTTGAGGTGCGGTTCAGGATAAAGCCCATACAAGCTGACTCCGACGCGTACCATATCCAGATGCATTTCTGGATAGGCAATGGTCCCCGCACTATTACAGCAATGTTTGATTGGAATCTGACAGCATTTTGCTTCTACTGCCTGATAAATTTTCTGGAAGCTTTCAAATTGCTGATACGTATAAGCACTGGATTCTCCATTGTCGGCTTCCGCAAAATGCGTAAAGATTCCTTCCAGTTCTATTTCTTCCCGGTCTAATGCGCGGCATAAATCCAAAGCTTCTTCTGCGGTACGGACACCGATACGAGTCATTCCGGTATCCACTTTGATATGGACTTTTGCTGTTTTCTGTAAGGTATCTGCAGCCTGACAGATGGCTTCGATTGTCTCTTCTGAATAGACAGTCAGCGTGACATCTTGTTCTACTGCTTTATGAACGGCATGAGCTGGCGTATAGCCCAATAATAATATCGGTGCAGTAATTCCTGCTTCTCTCAAAGACAGCGCTTCATCTAAGATTGCTACTCCAAGACAGTCCGCCCCATTTGCCAGCGCCTCTTCTGCAATCGGCACAGCTCCATGCCCGTATCCATCTGCCTTCACCACTGCCATAAACCGCGCTCCTTCACGGATATGCTGTTTAAATTGTTGTACATTAAACGCTAATGCTTGTAAGGATACTTCTGCCCAAGTATCACGAAAACTGGTTGTTATCATGTGTTTCCCACCTTGTCTAACATTATCATTTTTATTTTTTCGGTCTATTTTTCAGATTAATATAATACATCATATCCATTTTAGCACTTCCATTCTGTGTTGGATAGTTATACTCAGCCTGCTTGACAGACATAGTGAAAGCACGTTTATCTAAAAAGTGCGAGAAGGCAGCATTGAAATATCTTTCCCAATTGCCTTTATTTCTTTACACTAAATATAAATATACGTATGATTCCTATTGTCAGGGAAAACTATTTTATCGATGGAGGTTGAGAACATGAAACAAATCTTTCTGGCGCTGATTGGAACCATTTTATGTGCTCTGGCAACGACCATATTCGCCATGCCAAACCAAATTGCAGATGGAGGCATTCTAGGTATTGCACTTTTACTCTTTTATTCTCTCGGATGGTCGCCCGGGATTGTTACGATGGTTGCTTTTGTCCTATTACAACTCGTCAGTTTTAAATTTCTTCCTAAAAGCATCGTGATAAAAACAATGGTTAATGTCCCTCTTCTATCCTTGTTTATCTTTTTAACGGAAAATATCGTAACACAGCCTCTGGGTGATTCTCTGGTAGCCGCTATTTTTGCAGGCCTCACAATGGGAATCGGGTTTGGTTTGATTATCCAAGCGGGCAGCTCCATTGGAGGTACTTCGACAATAGCTCGTCTGCTCGCACAGCGCTATGAATGGAATGTCGTACTAACCACCTTCATCATGGACGCCGTTATCGTATTAGCCGGGGTTTTCATTATTGGCCCGCTTTACACACTATATACCATTATTGCTTTATCCATAGGGAAGGTAGCCAGCGACTATGTGATTGGCGGTTTTGATTCTAAGAAAGCAGTCACGATTATTTCACCGGAATTTAAAAAAATAGCTCATCAGATTAATACAGTCATGGCGTCTAGTGCAACTTTTATCAATGGCTCTGGATCCTATACAGATCGCCAGCATTATATCCTTTATATTATCGTACCCAGTTACCGCCTCTTAACACTTAAACGAATTATCAGGGAAATCGATTCCAGTTCATTTATCGTTGTCCATAACGTGAAGGATGTATCTGGCGGCACTTTCTTTGCTCCGACGACAGAAGATGAAGCAGCCTTTACCGGATTTGAGGAAGAAGCAATTATTCCTGAACCGGAGGAGGTTTCATCGGATAATACTGCCGATAAAACAGATGTTTGATGATGTATCAATAAAGAAGTGAGCTGCTTCTTAGAAAACAGCTCACTTCTTTATTGTTTCTTTAGAGGACTCTGAGTCCGTGCGGCGGACAACATTCCACTTGCTCCCAAATAATTGAATACTTTTTTCTACCTTTTTTATCACTTCATCTGCTCTTTCATAAATAATGCCCCGCAAATCATGGACCTGCCGTATTAATTTTTCAAGCCATGCTTCCTGCTTATCGAGCCTTTCATGAAGAACAGCCAGTTCCTCTTTTCTTTGATTATCCATTTCATCCAACTTATTTCCTTGTTCTTCCACTTTTTTCTTCACTGCTTCACTTACTTCATCTATTTTTTCAAGCTTAACCTGAATCAATGCCTGATTGGCTTTGAAGCCATCTTCCTCTTCTTTTGCACTTTCTTGAGCAGCAATAATTTGATTGAGCTGCTTGTTTTCCTTCTTTATATTTTTATCAAGTACATCTAATCGGTTGAATACCTTCTCCTGCATCTGCTGCTGATCTTTTTCATTTTTGTCCATTTCCTTCAAACGTTTCGCAATACGCTCCAATTGCTGATTTTTAGCAAAGGTATCACGCTGCAGCTGCTGCAATACTTCCACAGATTCCCTCTGCATTTCCAACTGTTTTTGTTCTCTTTCACTTGCATATTCATAAACAAACGTTTCTTGATTAGACGAAGCTCCTTTTATATCTTCTGCATAAATATGCTTCTCCTGGTTCAGATATACCATTCACATCACCTCTAGAATCAGCTTATGCACAAAGTAAAAAATAGGACGAATTTTGGTTATCTGCCTAATTGGATAGATGAAAAAAACCTAAGCGGTTTAGTCACTCAGGTTTTATTCTTTATTGCTATTTATATTTTGGTAAAGATACCTCGCTCCGGGGAATTCGAGCTGAGGCTTTGTGAGCAGGAGAAGCAACCCGAAGAAAGTGTCTCGCAAAGCTTCGAGCTGTTTCGTTAATTTCTCTAATTTCGATGGGTGGTACTATGTGTTCGAGCTTTAAACGCATCGATAAATTGTTCAGGTGAAGATTTTATAATGTAGGCGTAAACTCCTTTAAGCGTGTGTAAATAAAGCATTCCCTTTGTTTGGTTTCCAGTAAGGCGATACGAAATATCCATTACATTCTCAATTGGAAATTCCCTGTATCTTGTAACGATTTTATCTGCATAAAGATACATATAACGCTGCTCTTCTGTATCCTTTTGTTCTAATGCACTTACTTGACGGACTACTTTTACATACGGTTGTTTGGCAATAAATTGCATTGTCTCCTCCGTTAGTTCAGCTTAAACTTTATATCCCTAAGGGCGGTAAAAAGCGCTTTTGAACATTTTTTTATGGATTAGTTTTCTGCAACGCGCAAATGATTCTTTCTCCATTGCAGCCATTGGCTTTCTCTCGTTTTACGCGGTAAGAACTGACGGATATCCTCTTCATGATATCCTACCTGCAAACGTTTGGCATCGACCATAATCGGGCTTCGTAAAAGACGCGGGTATTCCTGAATAATTTCCAACAGCTCTTGCAGTGGCAATGCTTCAATATCAAGGTCTAAATCTTTATAAATCTTAGAGCGTGTGGAAATGATTTCATCTGTACCTTCCACCGTCATCCGAAGAATATTTTGTAATTCATTTACGGTCAGAGGTTCTCTGATTACATTGCGTTCTGTATATTCAATTCCGTTTTTCATAAACCATTGTTTTGCTTTTCTTGTTGATGAACATGCTGCACCATAAATTGTAACTGTCATTAATCATACCCCATTTATATATAGTTTCTTTCTTCTTACCATCAGAAAAGTTCTATACTTACCTGTCAGCACTTGATAAACCTTTGCTTAACAGATCCATTTCAATACGAAAATTCTCTAGAGCTTCTTCACGAGAAAGATTCCTGGATAGCTGATCCACAATATTTCGAAATGTAACAGACGTTAAAATCTGCATAACATGGAAAAACTCTTGTTTACTATCAATATTCAGTTTATTAAAATCAACTAAATCTTTTACTTGATTCATTGCATCTACTTCATTATGCTTTCCTAGGAATAACTCTGTAAATGAATCCTCCACTTCATGTGTCACATTCAATACGGCATTCTTTAAAAACTGCAAATGCTTCTCTTCTGACAGCTCTATCAGTGTTACCCGAAAAACCTTATCCATGGAAGCCATCAAATCTCCATCTGTTTCACGCAGCAGGCTTAAAAAATAAGCACGGCGTTTATCTGTATGAAGCTTTAATAAATAATAAAAAGCATCTTCTTTGCCGTCAAAATATTGATAAAAACTTCCTCTTGAAACACCTGCAAGCTTTACAATATTCGCAATGGAGGCCTGCGATAACGGTGCTCTTGCAAATTCTTTTTCAACCGCTTGCAATAATTTTGCCCGTTTGGAATCGTTTAAATTAAAAAATGTTGATGTAGGCATATTCTTGCTCCTCCATAACCTATTGTGACACAATGTCATGTCCTATAATTCTATATTAAGTGACACGATGTCATAAGTCAATTATTTTTATGACATCGTGTCACTTTTTTTATGAAATGTGACGATTCTATGGCAGGCAAACGATTGCTTTTTCATTAGTGTACACTTTTCCTCCCTCTGCTAAACACCTTTAGTTAAAAATGCTTCTTTCCCAGCTTCATTTAACTGCCGACCTAATCATTGTATTCCCTCACTATGCTATTTCATAACCTTAAAAATTAAACAAGATAGGAAAATTTCTAAAAGTTATCAGCTTAAAAAATAAGAATGTTTATAAAGATAGCTGAAAATAGCCGCTCCGGAAAAACACTACGCTAGATAGGTTTTATTGCTATCTGTATCAAAATTAATAAAATTCACTATCCTTTAAACAAAAGAACACCGCATAGAAGGCTATGCCTTCCACACGATGCTTTTTCATCAAACCATAATCTTACTCATATCATTCGTAAATGCCACTGGATCTTCAATCGGCAGCCCTTCAATCAATAACGCCTGATTGTAAAGCAGGTTGGTATATAACGCTAGTTTATCCTGATCATTCCCCTGCGCTGCTTCGAGTGCTTTAAAAATACTGTGGTCTACATTGATTTCCAGCACTTTATCTGCCTGAATCTGCTGATTATCCGGCATCGCATTAATAATTTTCTCCATTTCCAGAGAAATATCACCATCTGCAGAAAGCACGACCGGATGGGATTTCAGACGCTTGGAAGCCCGAACATCCTTCACTTTATCACCAAGCACCTCTTTCATTGCTGTAAACAGCTCATTATGACTTTCTGTTTCTTCCTTCTCTTCCTCTTTTTCATCGGCTTCAATTCCTAAATCACCGCTGGAAACGGAACGGAATTCCTTATCCTGATATTGCATCAGCATTTTAATCGCAAATTCATCCACTTCATCTGTGAAATAAAGAATTTCATAGCCTTTATCTGCAACAATTTCCGTTTGCGGAAGCTTTTCAATACGCTCATTGGAATCTCCAGAAGCATAATAGATATATTTTTGGTCTTCCGGCATACGTGATACATATTCCTCTAACGTTACCAGCTTTTTCTCTGTAGAAGAATAGAATAGAAGCAAGTCTTGCAGTTCTTCTTTATGCTGGCCGAAATCACTGTACACGCCAAATTTGATTTGCTGACCCAATGCTTTAAAGAATGTTTCATATTTTTCACGTTCATCGCGAAGCAGGCTTAACAGCTGCTGTTTTATTTTCTTATGAATATTTTTCGCAATGATTTTCAGCTGACGATCATGCTGTAGCATTTCCCTGGAAATATTTAAGGATAAATCTTCTGAGTCGACCATTCCTTTTACAAAGCTGAAGTAATCAGGCAGTAAATCTGCACATTTTTCCATAATCAAAACACCATTTGAATAAAGCTCTAAGCCTTTTTCGTACTCCCTGGAGTAATAATTAAACGGCGTTTGCTCTGGAATAAATAGAATTGCATTATAACGGACTGCTCCATCTACATTGATATGAATATGGCGCAACGGCTGATCAAATCCGTACCGTTTCTCCTGATAGAAATTGGTATAATCTTCGTCTGTTAATTCGCTCTTATTTTTCTTCCAAATAGGAACCATTGTGTTCAGCGTCTGCTCTTCAATTACATCCTCATACTCATCTTCTGTTCCTTCTTTTAACTTGCTTTCCGTAACATCCATTTTAATTGGATAGCGGATAAAGTCAGAGTATTTCTTGACGATTTGTTTTAAAGTAGCTTCTTCTAAAAACGTATCATAATTGTCTTCTTCTTCGTTTTCTTTTATTTCAAGAATAATCTCTGTGCCAACTTCTTCGCGGTCAATCGGCGTAATCGTATAGCCGTCTGATCCCTGTGAAACCCATTGATATCCTTCTTCACTGTCAATCGATTTTGTTAATACGGTCACTTTATCCGCAACCATAAACGCTGCATAAAAGCCGACACCAAATTGACCAATAATATCATGGCCGTCTTTAATTTCATTTTCTGATTTAAACGTATGTGAACCACTCTTAGCAATCACACCGAGGTTATCTTCCAGCTCTTCCTTTGTCATTCCAATTCCCGTATCTACTACAGTCAACGTACGTTTTTCTTTATTAGGAATCAGTTTGATATAGTAATTGCTTTGATCGAATGTTAAAGCATCATCCGTTAATGCTTTATAATAAATCTTGTCAATAGCATCACTTGCGTTAGAGATTAATTCACGCAAGAAAATCTCCCGTTGTGAATAAATGGAGTGGATGACCATATCTAATAATTTCTGTGATTCTGCTTTAAACTCGTGCTTTGCCATAATGCGCTCTCTCCTTTTTCTGTTTTTAGCACTCTCTCTCACAGAGTGCTAAACCTCTATTACATGAATACCATATTCTATTTTAACTGTCAATATTAGTCGCATATAGCCTAAACAACATGTATAATAGAAAATATATAGAAGAGGAGGGGTCTCGATGCTTCATGAATGGTTAAAAGATTCCAAACATACCGTCGTTTTCACTGGCGCAGGAATGTCTACAGAGAGTGGGCTGCCTGACTTTCGTTCCACAAACCGGGGACTTTGGAGAAAGAAAGACCCAAGCAAAATCGCAAGTGTAGATGCTTTAAATCATCACGTAGAGGATTTTATCGAATTTTATCGGGAGCGCGTCCTGGGCGTCAAAGAAGTTGGTCCGCATAAAGGACATCACATTCTTGCCGATTGGGAAAATAATGGACTGATCCAATCGATTATTACCCAAAATGTGGACGGTTTTCATCAGGCTGCAGGCAGCAGACACGTTCATGAGCTTCATGGAACCCTACAAGAGCTGCATTGCCAAAGCTGCGGGAAAATCTACGACAGTTCTGCTTATTTAAATGAAGACTATCACTGTTCCTGCGGCGGAATACTCAGACCTTCTATTGTATTATTTGGGGAAATGCTCCCTGAGGATGCCTTTTCTGCTGCGTTTGAGCATGCAAAGAAAGCCGATTTATTTATCGTGCTAGGTTCCTCTCTATCGGTTACGCCAGCCAACCAATTCCCGGAAATCGCAAAACAAAGCGGCGCCAAACTTGTCATTGTCAACCAGGAGAAAACACCATTAGATGAGTTTGCAGATGAAGTTGTTTTTGACCGGAAGATTGGGGCTTATTTAGAAGAAACGGATCAATTATTATATAACAGATAAAAGGCAAGGAAGCGCTGCACGCTTCCTTGCCTTTCTTGATGGATTAAAATAAATATGGCGGCAAATGTTTTAAGCGGGGCGAGTAACCGCAGCCCCAAATTTCGGTCTTAGGCCATCCATTTAGGCGGTGTATTCTTATTCCAATAAATATCCCCGATATGATAATGCTTTTGGAATCCATCCTCACTTAAATGGTAATGAAAATTAAAATAATACCCTTCCAATGGCCGGTTTTCCCGGCGGACATGAAACTTTGCCAATGTTTTGCTGGTGCTGTTATTGGAAACATTGAAAATCCGCTCTCCATAGCCGTCTGAAGGTTTTTCGGTAATCGCTATATCCTTATATATGTCAGAATGCTCGACAAGATCAGACAGCACCAATTCCATCTGCGGTAAAATCATAGC
Organism: Oceanobacillus oncorhynchi; assembly: GCF_000821065.1. Lineage (GTDB taxonomy): Bacteria > Bacillota > Bacilli > Bacillales > Amphibacillaceae > Oceanobacillus > Oceanobacillus oncorhynchi. The sequence continues at coordinate 404,344 of NZ_CDGG01000001.1, read as the reverse complement.
AGAAAATTCATCCTCAACCTTCCCCGCGATCCTCGTTCCAAATTTTTCGATACTCAATTTTTTCGCCTCTTCATGAAGGTGGCCAAGAAAAGCTTCCCTTGGATCTTCTACATTGTATGATTGGGTGGTTTCCTCGATAACAGATGTTGTTTCGAGATCCGATGAAGAAGACACACTGCTGTCATCTCGCTTATTGGCGTCGACTTCCAAAAGATTTGTTGGCGTATAGATACCCAATGTTAAAATTGTTATAAATACGACTGCTATTTTTCTCCACCAGAGCTTCATCTGCTTCACCCATTTTCCGTATCCGTTTTCTTTATTTTACCATGAATCCATTTCTTGTCTATCCAACCATTCTACTTTTTTGAATATTGGAAGAAAATAATTTGTTATACGGAACATTCTGTTTATACATTTTTTTACAACTCAAGAAATCATATAGGGTGATTTTACCTTATACCGGCCAGCCCTCACGCTTATATGCCATATCCCAAAACATATATTCATAGCGACTCGTATTCAGAAAAATAGCTTCTAAATGATCCAGTTCTGCTTCCGAACAGCCTTCCGCAAGCTCGTCTAATTTTTCAATCAGCCACTTGCCAATGGAGCCAAATTCATCCGAGCTGTACATTTTCACCCATTCCCCATACTGTTCATGCTCCAGCGCACCCGGCTTTTTTGCCAGCTCCAGACCAATTTCATAATAACTCCAGGCACACGGCAGAATCGCTGCAATCAATGCTGCTAAAGAACCTTTCTGTGCCTCTGCAATCATATTACTGCTGTAGGCCAGCGTTACAGGCCCTGGAACCGTAGATTCTAGTTCCTCCCTGGAAATACCGAGACGCTCGGCATACTGACGATGAAGCTCCATTTCGAAATTCAGGGTTTCATCCAGCGATTTAGCAAAGCCGGACATGGTATCTAAATCTTTTGCAAGCACCGTTCCCATCGCAATTACTTTTGAGTACTCTATCAAATACTTGTAATCCTGACACATGTAGAATTTAAATGACTCCATATCGAGTGTTCCATTACCAATCCCCTGTACAAATGGATGCTGGTGGCTTTTCTCCCAAATCGAATCTGCTGTCTTGCGAATACGTTCTGTAAATTTCATGTATATGCGCTCCCTTTTCCATCATTTTTATAAATGCCTTATTTCTGTTTTTCTGTTTGACACCATTTCAAAATAAATTGCAGCAGGGACACTGTATAATCTACTAACTCGTCGATGTTTACCTGCTCATCCACGGCATGGGCGTGCTTCAATTCACCAGGTCCATAGCAGACCGTCGGAATCCCGTATGCTGCAAGCCAGCCGCCATCAGTTACTGTTTCAGACATTCGGACTTTCGCTTCCTCGCCAAAAGCTTTGCTATGACTCTCCTGTAACATCGCAAAAGCAGCATGTTCTTTATCTACGGAGAAAGACGGGAAAATTTCACCGCGGTCCACAATCATCGATTCGCCTCCCCATTCAAAGGCGGGTGGATTATCCCGCATCCAGACATCCGCTTCAGCCGTCTTGCGTAAATGGGACTCAATTTCTGCAGCAACCTGCTCAGAAGTCTCATCGGGATAATAATGAACGGTAATCCATAGGCGGCATTCATCAGCAATAAAAGCAGCATGTCTGCCTCCTTCAATCACTGCCGGGTTGATGGTATTGGTTCCTGGGGGAAAGCCTGGATAGGATTTGGTCACTGCCCAATGTCGCTCCAGCTCCTGCAACGCAATAAGGAGCTTATTCATCTTTTCAATGGCGCTGGCTCCTTTCATCCCGCCGCCTGCATGAATGAGCTGGCGACGTGTACCATCATGGTGCGTGATTGGACTTTTCACTGTGATCCAGCCGGTAATAACGCCTCCTTGCCCATGTATTTCACAATGACTTGTATCTGCAACGATGGCATAATCCGCTGTATACCCGCGTTCTCCACATTGCTTCGTCCCTGCTTCCCCAACCTCTTCCCCAATGACGGACTGCAGAATAACATCCCCGCCAAGGCGAATCTGGTGGTCATGCAATATGCGCATCGCAAATAAACACGCTGCCAGACCGCCTTTCATATCTGCTGCACCCCGCCCAAATAATGTACGTCCTTCCACTGCTGGCTGAAATGGCGCATGCTTCCAGTTTTCACCTTCCTCTATAGAAGCGACATCCACATGCCCATTAAGAATCAAGCTGTTGTATGTATCGGAAGCAGTTCCACGTAAACAGCCGACGACATTCGGGTCACCGGGATAAACCTCCCATTGTTCTGTTTCAAAATTCATTTCCTTCAAGTAGTTCGCAATGTAAGCTTGGATAGCCTCTGTATTTCTTGCAGGCGGGGCTGGTGTTTCAAAACGAATCAAATCACTGACAAGCGCTATTAATTCGTCTTCTCGATTTCGAATCTCCTGAATTACCCTATCCATTCAAAAACCTCCTTTTCAGCACGCAAAAAAACCGCCTCCTGATTTAGAAAGCGGCAGAAAAGTTTGGTTCATTTGCCTATAGGCATATCCGCCCACTTCCCTCCGCTAGTACGAACTAGATCAGGTTGGTAAGGGTCAAGGCAATATACCTCTCTCAGCTTAATAAGCACCCCTAGTGGATCCATTGCGTATGTATTTATCCCTTTTAGATTACCATACAGTTTTGTAAGCGTAAAGCAGAATTTAAGGAAGGATGATTCTATACCTGCTTGTCTGTATACATATTGCTGCTTTTTTGCGCAATATCAATACAGATGAAATCCGGAATACGTTGTAACCTTCTTACAAAGGAGGTTACAGCTAATGTACATAACTATCATAAAAAAAATAAACGTGTCCGAAACTATCTGCTCGCTACTGCCAGTTCCAATTTAGGGAATGTGATGACTGGCATGGCTCTTTTATTTCTTGCTTATGATTTAACTGCTTCTAATGCGTATACCACGGGGATTGCTATCGCTCAAGTTGCTCCTTACCTGCTGTTCGGATTGATTGGAGGAGTTATTGCTGACTGGATTTCTAAAATGAAATGGTTGATTCGTATCGATTTATTTCGTTCTCCGCTTCTCATCGGGTTAGTTTTGTTAGACTTCTCCAATCAGCTTGCTTACTGGCATCTAATTATTGTAAGCATCTTGATTCATTTATGTGGATGCTTATATAATCCGGCGCATCGAGCAATTATCCCGCTTATCACGAGTGAAAGAGAGAGACCTGCAGTAAATAGTTTAACGGACACTGTCACACGGGGAATGACTGTTTTAGGACCTGTTTTCAGCATTATCTTCATGAATACCATTGGTGTGATCCACTTTTTCACGCTGGATGCACTCAGCTATCTAGTGAGCGCACTTTTTCTGTCATTCATTCCCTTAAAGGAAGAGCAGGCAGATAAAAAGCAATTTAATATATTCACAGCTATCCGGGAATTTGCTAGCTGGCTCCGTACTCATAAAACCATCCGTTCCTTATTTGAGATGACAGCTTTTATTGTTTTCTTTAACACCTGGGTGTGGCAGGTCGGGCTGCTGTTACTGTTACAAGAAACGATGGATAATGCAGAAGTATGGTACAGCGCTGTAACAGGATGGTTTGGAATTGTTGTTATTATTGTCAATTTGATTGTTCCCTATATCTTTAAACAATTCACACTAAAAACCTACCTTCTCAGCTCCCTTATCTGGGGGACAGGCATTTTATTCTTAGGAGGCTTACCAGCTGGCCCCCTGCTTGTTTTGGGAATTATCTGGGTAGCAGTCGGGGTGCCGCTGTCTGGATTATCCAGGGTTTATTTACTGCAAAAGTACATTCCGCCAGACATGCTGGGAAGAGGCTTTAGCTTCAATGCCGTCCTACTTTATTTTTCTAATTTTATTTCTTTAGGTTTCTTCGGGCTTGTATCTTATTGGGTCTCCATACACCTGATTTTTATCATCTGCGGGGCTTGCATGATGATTCTGGCTGGAGTTTATGTATTGCTTAACCTGCGAAAATAGCTTGGTGTCATGCCATACAGTTTCTTGAATAGACGATTATAGACAGAAACAGAAGAAAACCCCGAATCCATCGCAATCTGCAATATCGTCGTATCGGTAAATTGCAGTTTATCCAAACTGCGTTGAATACGATAGATTTGCAGCCATGAAAATGGCGAAACACCCACCTTCTCTTTAAATACATGGGAGAGCCGGTACTTATCTAACTGGGCAATTGCAGCCATATCATCTAATGTCCAGTTAGATGTATAACTTTCCTTCATTGCCTCCAGCACTTTATAAATCGGGAAACCTGCAGCAGTGTATGCTTCCGGCTGAACATCCTGATAATAACTGTTTACACTTCCTTTCATCAGAAGGATTGCTAACTGCGTAAAGCTGTTATCAAGGAATACCTTCATACTCGCATCCATTACCCCATTACTTACATCAATATAATCCAGAATAAATGCCACCCACTTCTTTATTTGCAGCGATTGCTGCGGCATTTGTGCAAATTGAATATCTGCTGAATGATGATTCATCAAATTTTTGGCAGCTTGATTTATCAATCCTGGATTTAATTCGATTAAAAATTTATGATGCGCTACCTCTAATTGCCGATGGGGGTCATAAGGATTCAACAGCAGCATTTGATCCGCATGAAAAGTCAAATCCTGATGAGGCAGCTGATATGTCATGTCTCCGCCAAGAGAGTAGATGAATTTATAACAATTATCTGACCGCCGGATACTTTCCTGTTCAAATTCCGTTTTAAATAAGAATAGACCTTGATGCGTTGAAAGTATTTTATTCATCGATTTCCCTTCCTTATTTTGCTTATTTCTGTAATAAATCATTACTATTCTTAAGTATATTTAAATTCTATCATATGAACAGCTTTCATGATTTTAAAATGCTGTTCAAATTCCCCTGAGCATTGTATAAATTGTAATAGTAAAATTTTTACACAGGAAAAATAATCCTGCAGCAAATACTTTTTAATCTTAAAATGCTACAATGCATTTTGGAACCCCGGAAGATAAGGATGTGACACATGGAACGATTTAAAAAAATAGCTGCGTATGCAATTGGGATTTTTGTTTTCTGCGTCTTGGTTACAGGTATAGTCGATGAATCAAAGAGTCTGTATCAGCTGTTACAAGATAAAGGCGGACACGAAGAGGAAGTTACTGTTGTTGGTAAAACGGTATCCAGTGATTTATTCGGTAAATTGAAATACTATGCTGTTTTAGAAGAGGAAGCATTATCGCAATTAACTCGGAAGATGTCTACTCAAGAAACTTCCTTAATAAGTAAAAAGGAATTTGAACAGCTTAATGCCGGGGATACAATTAGGAAGAACGATTCTTATATGACAGACGAGGATAAAAAATCACAGATCATCGAGCATCTTATTGTCATCGTCGTCTTTAGTATCTACCCATTCGGTTTCATTGCTTATAATCTCGAACATATACCACTGCTAAAAAAATTAGAGGATAAAGCAGCTTCACTGTTTCTCTTTTCTCTATTGGGAATCATTTGCTTATTTTCAGAGAGGAGTATTTCCTATGCTTATGCAGCCGGCAATATCCCTGCACCCGAAAAGTGAACAAGTGAATCGGCTCCGGACAAGGGTCAGCTTCTGCTAACTCAATTGTCCGACATTCTCTTTCTTGGCTAAAATCACAGATGATGTTTGAAAAAAGAATAAAATCATAGATAACGTAATGTTCATCTTTTATAGATAGGATGTGATTCGTAGTATAATAAACATGAGGTGATAACTGTGTCAAAAGTTGTTCACGGTAGAGGTTATGTCTACTCGTTTCCATACCATCTCGTGTGGTCTATAAAGCACAGAAGAAAAATGATTGTGAATGAGATAGAAAAATCATTAAAAGAAGTCATTTGTGGAATACTAGCTACTTTATCGCAACGGTTAGTGAAAATACGAAAGAGCAGCTTCGAAGAGATATCCAAAAACAAAAATGACGGAAGGTGAAACCAATGCTTGAAATAATAAACCGTGGTTATGTGTATCGTGCTGCCCCTATTTCTCAAGAAGTGGAAATGTATTTACGTCAATGCTTCGGTGCAGACCGCAAAATATATAATCTACATGTTGCTCACTTATATGATTATTTGGAAAAGAATAATTATCAAATTGGAGACAAACTACCTTCTTTAAAGAAGATGGGTATGCCTACAGTTTCTGTATTCAAAAAACAATCTGTAAGTGAGGACAATGTAGCTTATTTGTACCTTGTAGACGCATTTGCTTCTAACGAAGCAAAACAACACTTCAATAAAGCGATAACTGCTTTTAACAAGATTGCGTATAAGAAACAATATAAGAAGTCTGCTCTAAAACGTCAAAAGACCCTAGGGATAAAACCGACATTTCGTGACTTGAAAGGAATGCCAAAGTTTCATTCCCGTAAAGGCAGCAAATCCAGTTATACGACATTCAATCAAAACGGAAATATCTACATGAAAGATGACATATTATATCTTCCATCCGCACAAAAGTCTTCTGTAAAAGTAGTTGGATTAAAGCTAAACACACATAGATCCTTACCACAAGATAGTAAAATAAAAAATGTAACGGTTACAATGAACACGAAAGGACAATTTGACGTGTCTATTTGTGTTGAATTTCCATTGGAAATAGCAAGCATTGGTACACCTGCCCGTATTCTAGGACTAGACTATTCTCAATCTCATTTTTTCGTAGACAATGAGGGTAAGAAAGCCAATTATCCTCACTATTATCGAAAAATGAAAGAACGTCTAGCAAAAGAACAACGAATATTATCACGAAGGAAGAAGGGTTCTAAACGTTGGGAGAAACAACGTCTTGTTGTTTCTAGGTTACAATTGAAAGTAGCCAGCCAACGAAAAGATTGGCTTCACAAGAAAGCCTATGCGCTTGCGAAACGTTATGACATGATTGTGGTAGAGAATCTAGACCTTCGTGCTATAGGACAAAATAAGAAATATGCCAAAAATCAGCAGGATAATGGTTTTGGTGACTTCCGTTTATATCTAAAATACAAATTAGCACAACGAGGAAAATATTTTATCAAAGCACCGAAAGATTTTGCGTCTACACAGTTATGTTCAACCTGCGGCCATAAGAATACGGTACTAAAGGGAAATGTAAATATAAGAGAATGGGATTGCCCTTCATGTGGTAATCAGCATGACCGAGATATTAATGCAGCATTCAACCTTAAACAATACGGAGAAAATTATTCAAAAAAAGAAATTTTACCACAAACCGTTGTGGTTTAAATCATACAAACGGGTTGCTTGGAGCCCAAACAGTATCTCTCGCGTGATTTAAAGGGCAAGACAATCGTCTTGTTGTCCGCTGTAAATTCTAAAGGTCACAAGACCTTACAAGCCCGTGACTTCATTCATGGGTTGTTGACAGTGGGATATTTCCAATAAGTCTATTGCCAGAACAATGTACCCTAATCAGGGTTACGAATTGCTGCAAGGAAGCGGCATCGCTCAAGGCAACCTCATCGGCGGCTGTATCGAAGTGCTTGAATTTGCTAAAGGAACAGCCATTTGGCCGCAGCAGGAAGCATGGCAAAACAGCATTCTCTTTTTTGAAACGTCAGAGGAAAAAACGGAACCGGAATTAATTAAAAGATGGCTTCGAAATTATGCCGCTCAGGGGATTCTACACCAAGCGAATGGAATGATTGTTGCCAAGCCTTATGGGGAAGTACATTACGAGGCGTACAAGGAGGTTATTCTATCTGTTTTAGCAGAAAACGGGCTGCATGACCTCCCAGTGTTATATGGGGTTTCTTTTGGACATACCGAACCAAAAACTCCCATTCCATATGGAAGATTAGCACAAATTGATTGTAATCAGGTATCCTTTTCAATTTTGGAAGCAGCTGTGACAGATTAAATCCGGCTGCTTTTCTTTGCCAAAAATAAAAGGAGACATATGCGTCTCCCTTCCGTTTCAATCTTTCTGGTTCACATCAAAGATATTCTTTAAGAATTTCTTTTCCTTTTGGACTTACATATAATCCGCCCGGCAGCTGTATATTATCATCATTGACTTCTCCTGTGATAAAACAAGTCTTTTCAGCTTCGTATTTCCGTATGATAATTCGGTCTTCCTCTACGAATATTTCCATCGGATCCCGCTCTTGTATGTTCAAACTTCTTCGCAATTCCTTAGGTATAACAATCCGGCCCAGTTCGTCCACTTTTCTAACGATACCAGTGCTTTTCATTCTGCACGCTCCTTTTTTATATTTCTTAAGATAACTATCTATATCATTTCCTCTACCCTTTTTTGGAAATGTATAAACAACAAAGGAACTTATTAACAGTGTGAAAAAGCGGCAGCAGTAATCGATATCACTATCCATAAATACGGTAAGAAAGTATTATTGGTTAAAATATACTGCGTTTTATATACGCTATAGCAGATTTGAAGTCGCTCTTATTATTAAATCAATTGAGACAGTGATATACTATCCATATAATCCTTTTTAGAAACGTTCGTTACACAAAGCAAAAAGTAAGCTCTTTCATCCGCATTTTTCTTTTTCCGAAAAGATTTACAACTTACCCGGACGGAAAAGAAACGGTCAAAAAGAAGCCAGGGAAAGTTTATGCCCCTATAACTACTTCTTACTTCATGCAAATAGGGAGTTTGTAGTAGAATAGAGTAGGCATCATTACCGGAAGCTGAAAATAAGCTCCCAACCATATGCAGGAGGAATTTGAGGTATGCAAAAACTTATTATTCCTGAAGAGGATATTGTGCTTGCTATATGTATGTACATTGCTGAAGAACAGAATATGAGTGCAGATGACGTCCAAGTAGAGTTATTTTATGATGATTACACTGGATTTTCAGCAGAAGTCGTGACATCATCTGGAAAACAGGAATGGATGACCAAGCAAATTATTGCTGCATTAAGAAAATGGATCAAAGAAAATCTCCACGCCGATCCGTATGCAGGCTTAAAATTGGATTTAGACAGACGAAACGGCATTTATGCACGTCTTCGATACAATAGTTAATAGTTCACAAAGCTTTCATCCTATTTTTCATTTTTAAGTTTCTTTACATATTTTTGAAGATACAGGAGCAGTAGCCTCCGCTTCTATGAATAGCGTATTTATTTTCATTATTTTATTTTTAACTGGATGAACACTTCTTTTAAGATGGTTTAAAAAGCTTAAGAAACGTTTCTAAACATGTATGTACATAATAGCCAAAAAATCCTTATTTTCTTTATGAATGAAGAAAATAAGGATTTTGAGTTTGATAATGAATCCTCTGTAAAAGAGAATTATTGTTCTATTTGTTTTCTGCTCCATTTTTTCCTCCCGCCTGTTCTGATTTCTCGTACAAGCTCATATACTTAACCAATGACTTGATGAGGAAAGGAGAGATATGTTGGAGTTTATACAGACCATCGGACAGATTCTCCTGATTAATATTTTACTGAGTGGAGATAACGCGATTGTCATTGCAATGGCGAGCCGGAATCTTCCGGAACATCTTCAGGCACGCGCTATTCGCTGGGGAACGTTCGGCGCAATCGCACTTCGGATTCTCTTTGTATTTATTATGATTTACCTGCTGCAGCTTCCTTTTATCCAATTAATCGGCGGGTGTCTCCTATTGTATGTAGCATATAAATTACTAGTGGATAAGCAGGATCACAGCCAGATGAAAAGCGGGAATTCCTTGCGGGAAGCCATTACGATTATTATCTTTGCTGATGTGATTATGAGCTTGGATAATGTACTAGCCATCGCCGCCATTGCTGATAGTGATTTACTTCTGATTATTGCCGGGATTATTTTAAGCATCCCGATTATCTTAACAGCCAGTGAATTGATTTTGAAGCTCATTGAGAAATTTCCAATTATCATTTACATTGGTGCCGGCCTGCTTGCCTGGACAGCCGGAAAAATGCTGTTAGAAGAAGCATTGGTACAGCAGCTTTTTGCTTCGCTGAAATATGGACAGCTTATCTTCCTTAACATTCTTACTCTTGCCGTTCTTTTTATTGGGAAATGGCGCAGAAATCAATTAGAAATGACGGTGTAAAAAAACCTCTTATGGGCCTTAACGTCACATAAGAGGTTTTTAACTCTGCAGATTTAAATGCTTTTGTAGGTTTTTGCTTTTGTAAATAACACTGCTGTAATAATCAAGCCAAGCATTCCAAAACCAAGCAGAATAGCTTGAATTGGGATATTAGCAGCTGATAACCCGGAAACAAGGGCGTAAGAAATCGGATCGAATCCATTCATAGCCAGGAAAATAATACTCATGACCCTTCCCATAATATAATCTTCCGCCTGTTCCTGAGCAGCAGTAAAGAATGGGATGAATACAAATGACATGGAAAACCCGATAAAGAACACAACTATTGTCAGCATCGTTAAATTAGGAACAAGTGCAAAAATGACATATGCGATTAATGCTCCCAATAATCCAAATAAGGAGGTCCTCCCTTTCTTCTTGACTAAGACAGAGCTGAGTATCCCTGTGCCAGCCACCAGACCAATCCCCAGACTGGCTTCCATATAACTTAGATTAAGCGGGGTTCCGCCATAGCTTTCCACCAGGAAAGGAATCGCAATATGCAATGTTCCAAACACAAAGAAGTTAAGTGTAATAAGTACAACTAACCCCGTCATAAGAAAGCTTGAATTGCGAATATACGCCAGACCTTCCTTGATTTCTTTGATTGGCTTCTGCTTTTCCTGCAACGAAACCGGCCCTTCATTAATGAAGCGCGGATAAATAATGACCGCAGAAAGCAAAGCCAAAATCATTGCTACAAAATAACTGCCGCCGACACCGATAGATTCCATTAATACACCGGCAACAATCGGACCTGCTACAAATGAAATCTGATCGACACCCTGGAATAAAGCATTGGCACGCTGCAGCTGGCTTTTCTCAACAATCTTAGGAATCATCGATGAACTTGCCGGCCCGAAAAAGGCATCCAGCATCCCAAATCCCGCAGCAATCAATAGAAGCAAAGTAAGTGATAATGCATCATTTTTTATCAGTATATATAACACAAGCAAAAGAATAGCCTGCACAAAATTCGCTAAAAACATAATCGTCGTCTTCTTGTAACGGTCCGCTACCACTCCTCCGAAAATCATCATCGAAATTCTCGGGACGGTTGCAGCAATTAATACAAGTCCTAACGAGCTGGCTGATCCGCTATCACTGATAACAAACCATGTCGTTGTTGTCAAAAACATACTGAAGCTGACAACACCAAAGATCCCAGCAACAAACAACAACACAAACGTACGATTTTTAAATAAAGGCTGTGCTTCCATACTATCTTTCCTCCGGCTTTCTTATTGATGAAACAAAGCGTTTTGTTTATTTTCACATGACAGGCAGGGATATATGCTTTATAATAAGAAATAACATAACCTACCGACCGTTCGTTTCTAGAGAAATTTTACCTCACCATCATTACTCTGTCAAAGGAGAATCATCATGCATACAAAAGAAAAAATTTTACTCGAAGGAATGGAGCTTTTTGCAACGCTTGGCTATAATGGGACCTCCATGACAAAAATCGCCGATCGAGTTGGCCTGCAGAAATCTTCTCTCTACGCACATTACAACAGTAAAGAAGAATTATTTTTCGATGTAACCACAAAAATCGCTGCGGATTACGTGGATTTTGTGAAGTCCGCCTTTAAAAATGAGGGGAAAACCGCGCAGGAAAAATTGTATCTTTCTTTCCAGGCACATGTGAAGGACATGGCAAATCACGACAGCAGTATTGAATTTTATAATCGTTTTTCCTCTTATCCTCCTAAAGGTTTAAAGGACAAAGTTTTAGAAATATTGCGTGACAGCGAGGAGCAGGCACGGGCGTCCTTTAAAGAAGAGATAAAAAAAGCACAGGCAGATGGTGCTGTTACAGAAGAAGTTTCTCCAGAAGAAGCTGCTCGCGCTTTTTATGGTTTATTGGACGGTCTATCGTATGAAACAAACTATTATGAAATGGATGTTATTGAAAGTCATGGGGAGTCGATGTGGAAGGTATTTTGGCGCGGGGTTCAGGCATAGTTGTTCCCCCCTTTCATGTATGATATGTTTAACAAAATCATATAAGGAGATGCTGATAAAATGATGAAAAAATTACTTTGTCTTTGTATCGTTCTTATTTTAACCGCTTGCAATTCCTCTGATTCTGAAGAAAATCCATCGCCTGCCGATATAGAATCGCCAGACGATGCTTCCAAAGAAACCGTACAGGCAGGATTAAACCAGCTTGGGTTTGAAGCACTCTCCGGATTAGACAAGAACGAGGATGGTAATGTATTTATTTCGCCTATCAGTATTTGGACAGCACTGAACATGACCTATCACGGCGCAGATGGGAAAACAAAAGCAGAAATGGAAGAAGTGCTTGGCCTGGAAAACATCGACTCGGATGCCTTGCTTTCTGCCGACCACGATTTGTTAATGGAGCAAGCAGCAGATAATCAGGAGGTAGAACTGTATCTCGCCAATGCTGTATGGTTCAGGGAGGACATGGAAATAAATGCTGCTTATCAAGAAGCACTAGAAACATATTATCAGGCAAAAATAGACCCTTTAACAACTGCTGATGCCATCAATGATTGGGTTGCTGAACAGACCAATGACCGGATTGATCATATGGCTGATGATATTTCTCCTGATTTAATTTTATTCTTGCTTAATGCCGTTTACTTTCAAGGAGATTGGACGTATCCCTTCGATGAAACCTTAACAGAAGAACAGGAATTTTCTTTAGAAGATGGCTCCACTATAGAAACACCGATGATGACTTTGTATAAGAAAGACTTATATTATTGGGAAGATGAGAATGTCCAGGTTGTTTCCTTGCCTTATGAAGAGGAAGAAACCATACAAATGCAGATTTTCCTGCCAAGTGAGGACACGAGCTTTTCTAATTTCCGAGAAGACTTTTCTTTGGAAAAATGGCAAGAAAGCATGGATGCGTTAGAGCAGCAAACAGGAACGGTATTACTTCCATCCTTCACGCTGGAATATGAATCGGAGCTCAATGACTTTTTCATTCATCTTGGCATGGAACAGGCCTTTGACCCGAATCAGGCTGATTTATCCAACATGTTTGAGGGAACGAATGCTTCAGACGCTTATATCAGCAGAATTTTTCATAAAACATTTATCGACGTCGATGAAGAAGGAACAGAAGCTGCCGGCGCTACTTCAGTGGAGGTAGAAGAAACTTCTGCTGTATTGGAAGATACGTTTACCATGAATATCAACCGTCCATTTCTATTCACCATCACCAATACAGAAGAGGATATTATTTTATTTATGGGAAGTATCGAACAGCCGGTACAAGAATAAAATAAATCTTTATTCAGTGGAATCCGCACAGCCAGTTTACTGCGAAAAAAAGAACTTTCCACGCATCTTTGAACAAACCGTTGCAAAGGTCCGTTCAAGATAGCTGGACAGTTCTTTTTTGATTTTAAACTTAGCGCTTCACGAAATTTTCGTCCCGTTTGTTACTTGCTCATCCGGACGAAGCAAAACGACATCTCCCTCTTCTTCTACGCCGCCAACGACAAGCACCTCTGATTTAAAGCCGGCAATTCGACGCGGCGGAAAATTAACGACCGCAACAACCTGACGTCCTATCAAATCCTCTGGTGTATAGCGCTTTGTAATTTGTGCCGATGATTGCTTTTCACCAAGCTCCTCGCCAAAATCAATCCGTAATTTAATCGCCGGAACACGCGCCTTTTCGAGCGGTTCTGCATGCAATACCGTACCTACACGTAAATCGATCTTCATAAACTCTTCAAACGTTGCCATTCTATCTTCCTCCTGCGAACAAATTTTCAAATTATTTCTATTATATCTATCTTAATGGAAAGGCATACTTGAAAGCAAACAGATAAAATGAATATAGCTTTGGAAAGCCGCTGTTTCTTATTAAAACGAAACCTTTTTCCTGATTTACCGTATTTCTATTATAGAATAATTCATTTACTTAAATAGAAACACACTCTATAACTCAGGGAGGAGATTCTGTGCTGCAGGTACATATCGATTCAGCAGGTTATCAGCAAAAGGAACCTTATCTGCAAAACATTCATTTCACCATCTGTCCCGGTGAAATTGTCGGTTTAATCGGAGCAAATGGCGCCGGGAAAAGTACAACAATCAAATCAATCATCGGCACCATGGAGCATGTACATGGAAATATTGAATTAGAAAAAGACAAACAGCTGGCCTACATCCCCGAAGAGCCGATTCTCTATGATCGCCTTACGCTCTGGGAGCATTTACGGCTTGCTGCGACGTCTTATGAAATGCCCCAAACTATTTGGGAGCCCCGCGCAAAGGATCTTCTCAAGAAATTTTCGCTTACGGGTAAAGAACATGAACTGCCTATTCATTTTTCCAAAGGAATGCGGCAAAAAACATTGATTTGTCTAAGCTTTATGACAGAAGCGGACATTTATATCATTGATGAACCTTTTATTGGATTAGATCCAATCGCAACAAAGCATTTGATTAACCTGCTGTATCAGGAAAAAGAACGCGGAGCCGCTTTGTTGATGTCTACACATGTCCTGGATTCCGCAGAGAAACTCTGTGACCGGTTCATTCTTTTAAACGAAGGAAACACGATTTTCCAAGGAGATTTACTGGAGTTACAAAAAGAAACAAATCAGTCCGCTGGCACTTCTCTTTTAGATTGTTTTTATGAATTATTAGAGGAGGGCGTATCATGAATGGAACTGCACGCACGCTGTTCCTCAAACGGCTCCAGTCCGATTATAAAAATCTATGGGAAGCCAGCAAGCTGATACTGGATTGGACCTTATTTATCTATATCTTGATTCCCGGGATTGCTATTGGTGCTTTTTTCTACATGGAATGGCTGCAGGATATCCCCTTTCTATTAAATTTCATTGGCTGGTATGGCTGGATGATGATATTGGTAATAAGCTTTTTCTTCCATCATATCAAATTATTTACTTATCTGGCGGACCAGCTTTTCTTAAGCAGAAATATTCCCTTGCTGCGGCGCATCTCTCAATATGGAATCGTCTATTCAACTAGTATGATGCTACTTACCGCAACGTTGTTTTTTATCATTGCTGCACCTTTTCTAAGCAAACTATTCTCTTTATCTCTGCTTTCTTTGGGATATTTATGGCTTTACTATCTCTCAGGCGTATGTTTGCTAACCCTATGGAAAAAATATGCACAGATTCATATCTCCTCTTTTATTATTCGTTCGATATCCATTATTCTAATCCTTATACTATGGATAAGTTTATCACAGGGTATCTTATTACATTTACCTCTGTGGATAATGTGGATAACCTTAAGTGTTATCGCTATTACTTTTGTATCTGACAAGCTTGCTTATCATGGAACCCATTTTTTAAAAATTGCTGAAATGGATGAACAAACAAGAGGAAAATGGGTTAATCTTTTATTTACCAATGTCCGGCAGCAAGGGTACAAACCTCCTTCTGCAAAACCAATCAGGCTCTGGAAGGAATCACAGGTTATGTTTCAAAAGCAAAGCAGTGAAATGATATTCACCGATGCCTATTTTAAATCCTTCTTCCGCAATTTACCGGTGCTGATGCCGCTTGTTCAGCTTACAGGACTCCTAATTGCGGTGCTGATTGTATCTGCACCGCATTGGACTGGCTATCTATTTTGGCTGGCTTCGATCTATATCATTGTGGATATTACTAAAACAGGCTGGCTTGGCTTTCGATTTAATTCTTTTATTGAGCTTTTCCCATGGAAGGAATCCATGCTGCGAGGGTCCTTGGAGACCAGCGTGCGACGGCTGAGTTCACCTATTCTATTCGTTATCGGACTCCTTTTCGGATATTTAAAATTTGGTCTTTTCGGGATGCTGATTTTCTCTATTATCAGTGTGTTGTCGGGAATAGGGCTGGTGTATTGGCATATTCGTTATGTTCCGGTTAATCACGTAAGCATCGAAGAATAATTTGGCAGCTTGCTATCATTTGCTGTAAGCTTAAACTAAGTATGAACTAGTATGAATGGAGACTACCCATATGCAAAGAATCTTAATTGTTGATGATGATACCCGCATTTTACAGCTTGTCCGGATCCAGCTTGAAAAGGAAGGTTTTCTCGTTGCAGAAGCCAAGGATGGTGCAAATGCTTTATCTCTCTTAAATAAAACCAGCTGTGATTTAGCCGTCGTCGATGTAATGATGCCATTTATGGACGGTTTTCAGCTGACAAAAGAAATTCGTAAGCAATACGATATTCCGATTATTTTACTCACAGCCAAAGGGCAAATTGAGGATAAGGAAGAAGGCTTTCTGGCGGGAACAGATGATTATCTAGTAAAACCATTTGAACCGCGTGAACTCAGCTTCCGTATTCATGCTTTGCTGCGCCGCTACCATCAGGAGAACGATACGCATATCATACGATTGGGAGATACCGAAATTAATCTGGATAGTTATGAGGTAAAGATTGGGGATAAAACCCTGTTACTTCCCTTAAAGGAATTTGAATTATTAGCATTATTGGCAACTTATCCACAAAATGTGTTTACCCGCTCACAACTGATTGAAAAAGTGTGGGGAATCGATTATGAAGGTGATGACCGTACCGTAGATGTTCATGTCAAACGACTGCGGGAGCGTTTTTCTTCCTTGACTTCTGCTTTTTCCATTAAAACTGTCCGAGGTGTTGGCTATTATCTGGAGTCAGCAGAATAATGCGGTCACTATATGTTAAATTTGCTGCTGTCACTATTGGTATCATGCTGCTTAGTGGTGTGATTGCCTTTTTCATATCGAATACCTATTACCAGCATTCTCTGAAGCCCCAAAACGATGCAAAAAATACAGAAATCGCCTTAGATATGGCTGCGTTTATTGAAAATAATCCAGAAATCGATATCAGCGACTATTTATCAAATATAGCAGATGTCGGTTATCAACTATACCTTGTGGATAACTCAAGTCAAGAACAGTTCTTCGGAGCAGCCTTCCGGGAAAATAATCTGGAATCAGCTGTCGTGGAAAATGTGCTGAACGGGGAAGTTTACCATGGCATGCTCCATTTCCCTCAGGAAACCTTTGTAACAGGTTTTTTTGCCAATGAGCTGAAGAATTCCATTGGGGTGCCGCTTACGTATCAGGGAGAGAGCTTCGCACTATTTATCCGACCAGACATCAAGCTGCTCTTCAACGAAATGCATTTATTATTTGGAGTGCTCTTTGCTTTAACAATTATCCTTAGTATTTTGTTTGTTCTTTTTAGCACAAATTACCTTATCAAACCCATTTCCCGGCTTAGTGATGCTACTAAACAGCTGGCTAAAGGAGATTTCCAGGTGAATGCCTTGAGCACGAAACGAAAGGATGAGCTTGGAGAGTTATCCTCAAGTTTCTCACAGATGGCGAAACAAATTGTGGAAAACGAACAAGTACGCAAAGAATTTGTTTCTAATATCTCGCACGATATTCAATCTCCATTATCTAATATCAAAGGGTATACGAACTTGCTGGAGGATAACGAATTAACAGAAAAAGACAGGCAGCAGTATATCTCAATTATTAATGAAGAAACCGGACGTTTATCCACCATGACGGACCAATTGCTGCTGCTTGCTTCGCTTGATCATGAAAAGCACATTGTAAAAAAGAAGCATTTTAACGTCAGCAGTCAATTAAAAAACCTATTAAAAAGTTATCAATGGCTGATTCATGAAAAAGAAATCATGCTGAGCTACACACTCCCTGACTTGGAAATTTACGGCGACCCTTCACTGTTAAATACGGTTTGGGATAATTTGCTTTCCAACGCATTAAAATATAATCAATCAGGCGGCAGTATTGATATTCAATTCACATATACAAATGAGCAATGCTCTATTTCTTTTACAGACACGGGAATTGGTATTTCTGAAGAGGAAGCAGAACGTATTTTTGACCGTTTTTATCGGGCGGATGCTTCCCGTACAAGGAGTGTAAAAGGCACAGGATTGGGCTTATCCATTGTGGCTACAATCATAGATTTACACGGCGGTACTGTCATAGCCAGACCTGGTGAAACTGCCGGAACTATCTTTATTGTTACTTTGCCGATTTCTAACTAAGTTTTTCTCCTTATTCACAATGCGTTCATATTCATTCGTTACGATGAAGCAAAAGAAATAAGGAGGACATTATGATTAAAAATCCAAGTCGTTTGTTATTAATCTTATCAGGAGTTTTCGGTCTCATCGGTGCCATTTTGGGCGCACATATGGCAGGTTCAGGATCATATGCATTCCGCCCTGTTCATGCCCACAGTCTGGTAGTCGGCTGGCTGTCCCTATTTTGCTGGGCAATATTCTATAAAGTTTTTCAGCCAAAATCATCTTTCTTAACAGCCCTCCATGTATGGAGTGCAGCAGCAGGATCCATTGGTTTAACGCTTGGAATGTGGTTGTATATGGTACAGCCATTTGAGCTGCCGCAGCTGCTTACACTTATTCTTTATATTGGAGGCGGAGTCACACTTCTAATCAGCTTTGCCTGCTTTTTTATTCTTACCCTGTTCACAAAAACAAACTAAAATAAAGAGTTAATCCAACGTGAAAAAGAGAAGGATGACAAAATGTCCCTTCTCTTTTTCAGATTATTAATATACTGTCTGAAACCACTCTTCCTCTTGTAGAGAGATAGACTGTTTATCTATTTAAATGCAGTAAATTATCGCCTTCCGTAACTGCTTTCTGATTTACAGGAAATACTTCCGCATAATCACCCGTATTGGTGATAATGATCATTACCGTTGGATCATAACCGGCATTTTTTATTCCATCAATGTTGAATGCTCCTAAAATATCGCCTTTTTTTACTTGCTGTTCTTGGCTTACTTTGCAATCAAAGCCTTCTCCATTCAGATTTACAGTATCAATACCGATATGGATTAAGATTTCTGCTCCTTGATCCGTACGAATTCCAAAAGCGTGCCCAGAATCATAAGTGACGGTAATCGTCCCGTCTGCCGGAGCTACAATCAGCTGTTTTTCCGGATAAATAGCTATCCCTTTCCCCATCATCTCTGATGAAAACACCTGATCATTCACTTCCTGTAACGGAATAAGCTTTCCAGTAAGCGGGGAGCTGATTGTTACTTCGCCTGCTTGAACAGAAGTAGCTTCCGTATTCGTTTCATTTGCCGGTTCTTCCGGGCTTTTATCATTTTCTGGCGCAGCTAATTTTCGCTTTCCATAGATAAAGGTTAACGTAAAAGCAACTACCATACTAATGACAATACCGATCAGAAACATTGGAATCGAATTAGGTGCAATGGAAATGAAACCAATCACACTCGCCGGTCCCATTGCTACTGCAAGCACATGGAAAAAGCCGATAAATGCAGAAGCAATGCCTGCCCCAATCATTCCACAAATGAATGGAAATTTCAGTTTTAAGTTCACCCCGAAAATCGCCGGTTCTGTAATACCCAGCATCGCAGATACACTTGCAGAAGACGCCAGACCTTTTTGCTTTTTATTCTTTGTAACAAAGAAGATTGCCAGACATGCCGCACCCTGGGCTACGTTTGCCATGGAAGCAACCGGGAAAATAAAGGAACCGCCAGTGTTTGCTACATCCGCAAGCAGCATCGTTTCAATCGTCGGGAAGCTTTGGTGCAGCCCCGTGATAACAATTGCAGAATAGAACGTTCCGAAGATCCCTAAGCCAAATCCTCCTGTGGTCTGGTATAACCACACAAGACCGTCTGTTAATCCGTCAGACAAGGAACGCATCATTGGTCCGACAAAAATAAACGTTAAAAATCCAGTAAGAATTACCGCAAACATTGGTGTAAAGGTAAAATCAAATGCATTCGCCAGCCGTTTATGGAAGAACTTCTCAATGTTAGCCAAAATCCATGACACTGCCAAGACTGGCAATACAGACCCTTGATACCCAGCTTGTGCTACGTCCAGACCAAAAATGTTCCAGTAGCTCATTGTTCCGTCCTCAATCGCATTTGCTACCGCATAGCCATTGACTAAATCCGGCATAACCATGGCCATCGCCATTGCAGCACCTAAGTACGGATTACCGCCAAATCGCTTCGTGGCGGAGTAACCAATCAGAATTGGTAAAAAGGCAAATGGCGCAGAAGAAAGCAGATTAATAATACTGGCTACATCTTCAATGGCAGGAAACATTTCTACAACCGACTGCGGGCCGAATAAATCCGGAGATGTCAGCACATTATTTAAAGCCATCAATAAACCGCCCGCTACTAAGGCCGGAATAATCGGCACGAAGATGTCAGACAGTAATTTAATAAATGACATGATTGGATTCGGTTTTTTCTCTTCCTCCGATATTGCTTTCAAATCGTCTTTGGATACTTCTTGAATGCCTGTTGCATCTGTTAATTCTTTATACACTTTATTTACATCACCAGGACCGATAATAATCTGGAACTGACCATTTTGTTTAAACGTTCCTTTAATATCTGGATGATTATCTAATCCTTGCTGGTCAATATTTTCATCATCTTTTAAGACTAAACGTAAACGAGTTGCACAATGAGCGGCAGCTTGTATATTATCTTCGCCAAGCATTTTCAGGATATCTTCTGCAACCTGCTTATGATTCATGATTTCTTCCTCCCTGTAACCGTTTTTTTTATCATACAAACAAAAAACCAATATGTCAATCGTTTATCATATATTTCACTAATCATTTATATAAATGCTTTTAATTTAGATAATATTATGTTATACGTTTGACATATTAATGATTATTGCATATGTTCTATATAAGAAGTTTAATAGATATAAGGAGTTGAAAAAGTATGGAATTAATAACAGAATGGACGACACCTTTGCGTTATAAACCTTATCACCAATGGTCTAAAAGCTATCAGGATATGCTTGCGGCAGAGTTAGAGCAGTCCGGATGGAAGCTGGCATTTCATATTCAACCGAAAACCGGCCTCTTAAATGATCCGAACGGTTTCTCATTCTACAATGAGAAGTGGCATTTATTTTATCAGGCTTATCCATTTGGACCTGTGCACGGCGTGAAGTCCTGGTATCATATGGTATCGGATAATTTAGTTGATTGGGAGCAGCATGATTACGTTTTATTACCCGATTCTCCTTATGATAGTCATGGGGTTTATTCAGGCTCAGCGATGACAGTAGAAGACAAGCTATTTTTAATGTATACAGGAAATGTGCGTAACGAGGAGTGGGAGCGTCATTCTTATCAGCTGGGTGCTTGGATGAACACGGAAATGGAAGTAGAAAAAATAACGGAACCCTTAATCGATAGTCCGCCGGCAGGCTATACACATGAATTTCGGGACCCGCAGGTATTTCGTTATCAGAATCATTACCTGATGATGATTGGTGCCCAAACAAAAAATGAAAAAGGTGCGGTATTAGCTTACCAAAGCAGCAATCTGACAGATTGGGAATTGCTTGGTGAATTAGATTATACAACAGAAGAAATGGGCTTTATGGTGGAATGCCCTAATTTCGTTTTGGTAGACGGTCAGCCTGTGCTGCTGTTCTGCCCACAGGGTTTAGACAAAGACATTTCCTCTTATCAAAATATCTATCCAAATATGTATGTCATCGGTTCCTCATTTAATAAAGAGACGGTATCGATCGAAAACACGTCTGATTTAATCAACCTTGATGAAGGCTTTGATATCTATGCAACACAAGCATTCCAGGCACCGGATGGCCGTGTATTGAGCGTTGGCTGGATTGGGCTGCCGGAAATTGATTATCCTACCTTTGAAGAAGGATGGGCGCATTGCCTCAGTATCGTGAAAGAATTGTCCATCAAGGAAAATCATCTGTACCAAAAACCAGTTGCAGAAATGCAGGAATTACGGCAGAATCATCAGGAATTGCAGGGTTCTGCACAAGCATCCAATACGTTATTAAGCTCACCTGACAGCAATGTTTATGAATTAAAGCTCGAATTAAATGCAGGTACATCCGGCTCTTTATATTTATTTGCAGATAAGCAGAATAAAGAAGGTCTGAAGATTTCTTTCGATGCAAAACATGATACAATAAGCATGGACCGCAGTAAGGCAGGTATCCCTTTTGGAGAGTCCTATGGTTCCACTAGAACTGCTGCACTCAAAAGACAGGATAAGCTGACATTGCATATTTTTGCAGATCGTTCTGTCTGCGAGGTTTTTGTTAATGATGGCTATCGCGTCATCACGAGCCGTGTTTTTGTGAAAGACCCGCAGCAGACGCATATCTTCCTTCAAGGGTTTGAAGGGGATTATACGGGAGATTTCTGGACCTTACGCGAAATGAATGAGTAATAAGTAAAGGGTGAGAGCATCATGGGAGTTAAATTGACAGATGTAGCGAAAAGGGCAGGCGTTTCAGCAACAACCGTTTCACGGGTAATTAATCATTATGGCTACCTAAGCCAGAAAACCATCGATAAGGTACACAAAGCGATGGAAGAATTAAATTACCAGCCGAACTCGATGGCCCGCTCGCTGCAGGGAAAAGATACACAATTGATTGGTCTGATCTTCCCTACTGTATCTCACCCTTTTTTTGGCGAATTAGCATCCAAAATGGAGACAAAGCTATTTGAAAAAGGATATAAAACGATTCTTTGTGACAGCGCCAATAACAAGGAGAAAGAACGGGACTACTTAAAAATGCTCGCTGCTAACAAAGTAGATGGTATTATTGCAGGAGCGCATAATCTGGGAATTCCGGAATATGAAAATGTGGGGCTGCCTATTATTTCATTTGACCGTCATCTGGCAGAAGGTATTCCTATTGTCTCCAGCGACAGCTATCAAGGCGGCCGTCTGGCAACGGAGCAGCTCTATCAAAGAGGCGGCAGAAAAATTGCCATCCTCACAGGGACGAATGAATCCGACTCACCGACAAACAAGCGTCTGGAAGGCTATTTATCTGTATTAAAGGAGCATCAGTTAGAACCAATGGTTTACCACTTCCCCTTGGAGCATTCTCCATTTTTAAAAGCTACGGAAATTCGCCAGATATTATCCAAAGAGGATATAGACAGTATTTTTTGTACGGATGATTTAACAGCCATTTTGGTTCTTAACAAAGCGCAGGAATTAGGGATTAATATCCCGGGAGATTTAAAAGTAATTGGTTATGACGGGACGGAATTTATCCAAAACTATTTTCCGCAGCTGTCGACCATCTTACAGCCGATTGATCAATTTGTCGATCTCTTGATTGATTTACTGATGAAACGGATAAATAATGCAGATGTGGAGCTGGATAGTCTTTATCAATTACCTGTTAGATTTATGCAAGGCCAGACCAGCTGATTGTTTATGTAAATCGTTTCGCAGCTAATTAATTCCATAGATTATGAAACATAGTCGATATTCTTTCATTTATTTTGAATCTTTCCATTCAAACTTAAGTGACAGAAATCGGCTTTTTTATTTCCCTCCTATAATACTTGCAACACCTCTGTTGACATTTCCTGTTCATATTGCGTTCATATTCGCCCTATATACTTCTGGATATACGAAACATTCAGGAGGTTAGAGCAAGATGAAAATGGCATGGAAAGAAATGAAGAAAAATAAATTACGTTATACCATCCTGGGCTCGATTGTTTTTTTAATCAGCTTATTAACTTTTATTATATCCGGCCTGGCAAATGGGCTCTCGCAGGACAATGCTTCACTGATTAAAAATTTGCCGGGCGGGACGTTTTATATGGAGGAAGAAGCAGACGAAACCTACAGCTTCTCCAGTCTGTCAGAAGAGCAGCAGCAAGAAATAACAGAAGAACAGCCTGAGACCACGTTTTTCTCAATCCAGATTGGGAATTTTATCGACACTGCAGATAAACAGCGCAGCGTTGCTTATGTAGCAGCAACGGACAGCACCTATTTTCCAGAGGTCAACGCTGGCGATGTTATTTTAGATGCATCACTGGAAGAAGAAGGAATCGCGGTAGGAGATGAAATAACAAATGAACAGTGGGAACAGACATTGACGGTAGCAGGATTTGTAGAACATGAAAAATACAGTCACTCACCGGCGGCATTTATCAACCCGGATGATTTTCAAACGTTCTTCCATACCGACTCGATGCAGCTCGCATTTATCACGGGGGATGCACCAGCCTTCGAAAATCTGCAGGCTTTTTCAAATAGTGAATTTTTAAATACGATCCCGAGCTACAGTGCCGAACAGATGTCACTGAATATGATTGTCATCTTCCTGCTGGTTATCAGCGGGATGTTGTTTGCCATCTTTTTCTATATGATCAACGTTCAAAAGCTGGGTATTTACGGCATATTAAAGGCATTAGGTGTTAAGACAGGAAAGCTGTTTCAAATGATGTGGGCGCAGATGCTTATCATCTCTGTGATCTCGCTGATTTTATCTATTGTCATTAGCCAGACTTTCCAAGTACTGGCGCCAAGCGGAATGCCTTTTCATTTAACATGGCAGGCAACAGGACTGCTCTCTCTCGTTTTTATCATCATTGGATTTATCGGAGCCACGTTGTCCGGGATTCAAATTAAGCGTGTCGAGCCAATGCAGGCTATACAGCAAGGAGAGATGTAAAATGAGTTTATTTACGATAAAAAACGTGCAAAAAACATTTACTCACGGAGAGGTGAAAGAAGAGATATTAAAAGGGATTGATGTTACCCTGCCAGAAGGAAAAATTACTGCCTTAACCGGTGCTTCCGGTTCAGGCAAGAGTACCCTGCTGACCATTGCAGCAGGATTGCAGACAGCATCTGATGGGCAGATTTCCTTCGAGCAGCAACAGCTGACATCGATGCGAAGGGAAGAGCTCCGTCAAATTCGGGCGAAACAGTTTGGGTTTATTTTTCAATTTGCGCATCTGGTTCCCTTTTTAACCGTCCAGGAACAACTGTCTCTGATGCTGGAGACTGCGGAAACCCCTCTTTCCAAGCAAACGCAGAAAAAGGAAATCAGAGAGATTTTAGAACTGGTCGATATGTGGAAACGAAAAGATGCTTATCCGGCCTCTTTATCTGGAGGAGAAAAGCAGCGCATCGCTGTAGCAAGAGCGATTATTCACAGCCCTAAAATGCTTTTTGCCGATGAGCCTACTGCCAGCCTTGATTCCAAACGCTCTAAAGAAGTAATGACACTTATCCAAAGGCTCGCAAAGGAACGAAATATTACGGTTTTAATGGTTACACATGATATGGACATGTTGACCTTTGCCGATCATATCATTGAAATGCAAGATGGAAAAATCGTCCAAGATAAAACAATTTGAAGATAATGGCAGCAAGCTATTTTATATTAAAATAGCTTGCTGCCTATTCTTTTGCACTATATTCTCTTACCGTCTTCATCATCTCTTCCTCTGTCCAGATAGGTTCTACTTGATTGTGCACATCATGAAAGTTTCTCTCAAAAGCCAGGTCCACTAAATTCTTTTCCTTTTTATCAATGGCTTCCACGATAAGCTCATGGTTATAAAGAACACGTTCAAAATCTTTTTCATCCGTTATCATCCGGTAGCGCATCGATAAAATAATCAGGCATTCCAAAACAGGTCTTAAATTCGTCCACAGCATCATAATATGATGATGGTCAATGTATTTAATAACCGTTTCGTGAAATTCCAGATCTAGAAAAGAAAATTGATCTACATCTTTGTATTTGATTGCAATTTCCATCATCTCTAACGTTTTCCTTAATTCTTGAACCAGTGCATCTGTCTGCATTTTCAATAGACGTTCAAACGTAAAGGATTCCACCATTAAGCGGACATCATAAATTTCTTCAATATTTTTTTCAGAGATACCGACAACAACTGCACCCATCCGCTCGGATCGCACAAGATTTTCACTGGCCAGCACACGCAGTGCTTCTCGCACCGGAGAGCGGCTGACATCAAATAAAGCCCCCAGTTGATTTTCTGATAGTACCGTTCCTGCCTTGACTTCGCGGGAAATAATCCTCATTCTTAATTCTGCAAGCACTTGCTCACCCTTAGATTCCTTACTCAGCTGTTTCTTCGGATAAAATGTCTTCATGCGGCATATCTCCTTTATCAATCGATGAATACTTGTATACTAATATAGTGACATAACCTTTATATTTTGTAAACGTTTCCTGATGTAATCCTTCTTTTGACAGTGTGAAATCTCTATACTTTTTAAATTTGAAAAATATTTCAAAAAATAGATTGCCAGAAAGGGATTTCAAGGCTATAATTTTCTCATTGAGCTAGTTATTTTAATCGAAAAGAGGAGAAGAAATGAGGAAATCGACACAAATTTTTGCATTATTCTTATTTTTGTTTGTCGTTTTACCTGGGACTGCAGATGCGCAATCAAACAGCTTTCAAAAAGATTTGGAGAATTATTTAACGGAAATTAGTGAAGTGCGCGGCTTTACAGTTACCAAAGAGGATATCACATTTTCGTTGTCGCTTTATGATTTCTATCTAGAGGACTTTGATACCGTCACCGATTTAAAAGACTTCTTAGGAGAGGTCATCCATCAAGATGGTAACAATTTAAAACAGATTTATAGTGATTATAATATTGACCAGAGTACCCTCCGGGCAACCCTGGCTGAGTTTGGCGAAACCTTAGAGGATTATATTTTTTTAGATGATCTTTATATGAACACGGACTATTACTTATACAATTTAACACCCAGAGAGCCTGATTTTGACCAAAAACTTGCAGATTATCTGGCCGAAGCAACAGCAATCCGGGGCTTTCAGGTCACTCCTGACCATGTTGAAAATGCATTAGCTCTTTACGGATCTGAGTTAAATGATTTTAAGACGGTCGACGAGCTGTCCGACTTTTTAGGAGAAATCATCCATAAAGATTTGAGCAATGTCGGTCCTTATTTTGAAATGGCCACAGAAGATGTTCTGCAGCTTATCTCTGATAACGGGCTAGACATCCATAGCTATGTTTTCTTAGATGATTTATTCAACGATTTAGACGGCGAAATTATTTGGGAGGAGGATTTCTTTGATTTAAGCTTTTTTATGGAGGAGTTCGATTTAACAGAGGATGAACTGCTTCGTTTGGAAGAGCATATTCGGAGTATTCCAGACATCACCAGTGATGAAACAATTGCTAGAATGCTCAATTTAGCAGAACGCATGATGGCTTTTTCCGATTTTGAGAAAGCGACAGAATTAACGCCTGGACAAGTTACGGAGCTATTATCTATTTTCCATGAATTGATTGATATCTTTCAGTTCCATGTAGAATTTGTTCTTGTTACAGACGAAGGAGAAGAGCCGATCACCCTGCAGACACTATTCAGCTTAACAAAGCTCGAAAATACGGACTTGAAGGCGAATATTTATAACCTGCAAGGAGACTTTCTTGCTGACTTGATTATTTCCGGGGAAATAGTTGACGCTGATACGATTATAGATACTGGAAATGCGATTCAAAAGGAAGCAGGAACCTCCGGCAACAGAGGAGACTTCTTATGTGAAGGAATCTCCAAAAACAGCGGAAGCTGACGTGGACATGGAAGCAGCCTCAACAGTTGAAAGCGATAGGGATAAAAAGGAAAAGCTCCCTGATACTGCTTCTAATTATGCAGAAAAAGGAATCTGGGGACTGGCATTTATTGCAGCAGGCGGGTTCCTGCTGTTTTTAGCAAGAAGGCGCAAGCAAACCGTATAAATATTAATCAACATTTGCACATTAAAAAAGTAAGATATATTTGCTTATTCTTAAGTGCGGTTGAGATATAATTATTCCAGCCTGAACCAATCCATAGAAACCAAATCGCATAAATGATAAACTTAAAGAGAAATCAACTGGTTGGAAAGGCGGAATAATCAATGTCTATCAAACTGCAACGTATCTATGAAAAATCTAACGACTCTGGATATCGTGTATTAGTGGACTTAGTCTGGCCGCGGGGAATTTCCAAAAAAGACGCAGAGCTCGATGATTGGGCCAAAGAAGTAACACCTACGCCAGAATTACGAAAATGGTTTAACCATGACCCTGAAAAATTTGCAGATTTTAAATCAGCATATAAAAAAGAACTGCTAAATGATGATGAAAAATTAAAGAAATTAGCTGAACTCCAGAAACTGCAAAAGCAGCAGACACTTATTTTATTGTATGCTGCCAAAGATAAAGAACACAATCATGCCCTTGTATTAAAGGAAGTACTGGAAAGCAAACTCCCAAAATAATGCTATAAGCACAGCAAAAGCGTACCTTACTTCAGGTACGCTTTTCGCTATACATTAAAATTAACAATATACTTATGGATATCTGTCCGGTAATAAGCAACCGAATATTCTACCAGCCTGTCACGCTCGTCATAAGAAAAACGTTCCCGCTGCAGTAACGGCTGCAGCTCCATTTCCAGCATCTCTGCAACAGCCGGCTCCGGGATAGCCACGCTGAATTCATCCTTGAACCGAAAGAAGCGGATTCCCTCCTGATAGAGCATATCGTATAATGAATTGACAAAGACATTGGGATCATTTGGCAGGGAAATCGATGATGGAATATAATGCCTGAAATGAATGTAGGGCTTATCGTCTAATGTATAGAGACGTTCTACACAATAAGCGCCTTCCCCAGCTAAATCATGGATAGCAGGCAGGATAGCGTCTACTTTTTCCACCTCGATCAGCTTTTTACCTAATTGATGACCTTCCCCAATCAGATATTCAGAAAAACGCTGTCCTTTGGAAAGCTTCGAAACAGCCTGGTTCGCCAGTACTGTCGTCCCAATGCCGCTTTTTTTCTCCACATATCCTTCCTGAGCTAATTGTTCCACCGCCCGGCGAATCGTAATTTTACTCACTTCGAATTCTTTTTCTAATTCCGGTTCAGAAGGAATTAAGCTGTTTTTGGGATATTGTCCGTTAATTATTCGTTCCTTCAATATCTCCTTCACCTGTAAGTATAAGGATCCCTGTCTTAAATTTAGCTTCATTGTCATCTCTACCTTTCTATATCCAAATCCACTGTATGCGTGCCCGTCATTCCCCTTACTTTCACACTGTATCTCCTGATGAACGCATGCCCATGCTTGTTATATCTTTTTCTACTTTCTTATTATACCAAGAATCCTGCTCATACTAAAATTTGTAGTCAACCGGAAAGGGGTCCCTTCCCCCTGCTATTCATAGGAATAATGCTTTTCCAATTCAATATATTCATTACCGAGATAAACAGCCTGCGGTTTAATCACCTGGTTTGTGATGATTTCATTTCCCATCGAGTCAACCAGCGTTTTTTGTTGATGCTCGACAGTAAAAAAAGTAAATTCTGCATAAGAACCGCGGTGAAAATTACCTAGCTTCGGCTGCTTTAAAACCTGTGCCGGGATTTCTGTTACCGCACGGATAACCGCTTCCAATGAATAACCCAATGCCAGGAATTTCGTCAATGTTGCTGCTATGCTGTACACGGGGCCATTTATTTGATTTTCCTCATAAATATCCGTACTGATTGTATCAAAAGATATTCCTGATTCCATTGCTTTTTTGGCTACAGAAAAGGAAAAGCTTGATTTCCCATGCCCTACATCAAGATAGATACCTCTTTGGACGGCTTCCGCTAAAGCCGAGGCAACTTCTCCTCCAGGCTTTAGAATATGATTGGCGTGTTTCCCATGATAACAGTGTGTGAGAATATCCCCTTTCTTTAACAAAGGCAGTATCTCCTCCAGCATGGGCGGGGCGCTGCCTACATGGACCATGAGCGGCTTCCTGAGCGCTTTGCTGTACTTTACTGCCAGTTGCAGCGGTTTTAACCCATTATCCCCCACCACGCTGGCACTCATCCTCGCTTTTAACCCAATAATGAAAAAAGGATAATCAGCTGCCGTATTTTGTATTGCGTTCCAGGAAATATTATTTATATCTGCTAATTCATCCATTTGTTTTAAACCAATCCTTGAGATATTCAGAAAAGCAAGCACTCTGGTTTTTGCCGCTTTTGCAATCTGGTGGAATTCCTCTATCGTATCTGCTCCGCTGCTTCCCGCATCGACTACAGTGGTTACTCCTGTTTGATAACCAATTTTATCAGGGACAGCGCAATAAGGCTTATATTTTGGAAAAGCATGTGTATGTAGATCAATCCACCCAGGCGAAACATACATCCCTTCTGCATCTGCCAGAACTGGATAAAAGCTGCCTGCATCTGCGACAACATCCTTGATTCGCCCATTTTCAATTAAAATATCTGCCTTTTGCCCATTCGTAAGTAATGCATTTTTAATCACCTGTACCATCGCCCGTCCCCCTCTGTCCATGCTTTTCTTTTATCACGGAAAACCGCCTGTAAAACTCCCGCTTCATGACGCTTCGTTTTATCTATTTTATTATTTCTAGACTGCCGCTTCATACTTTGCAAATGTTTTAGACACCCCCCACGTAATCAAGTAAGCGGAAAGGCTGCCTCCGAAAAAGAAAAGCACTGCCGGAAATGCTTGAAATATTAAATAACCGCCTGCACCAATACAAACCAGTAAAAATACCGTGAGTATCGGATGAACAATCGCAATAATTAGCGGCCATTTTAAGTACTGTATGGTTCGCAGCTTAAAATGGACATAGACCGGAAATAAATAAACCAAGAATACAGCCAGCAGCGCAAAGGCGATCACAACGGAAAATTGGGCCATTTGATAGACTAAGGCGCTTTGTGCACCAAGTATTTGAAATTGTACCGAAAACAAGTAGCCAAGCGCGAACAATATAATACCAAGACCGTTCGCTTTCCAAAATTCCTGCCGGTAGATTTCCCAGAATACTGCAAACATCCGAACTTCCTCCTCGCCCCGCTGCCACTTGCGGACAACAGCGAACATCGCGACCGTTGCAGGCATAACTCCAAAGAAAAGAAGACCTGCCATCGTAAATAGAATCCATAATATATTCAGATAAGCAAAACGTGTTATCCAAATCGCAACGCTATAATATCCGCGAGCTACTTCTGCCATCATTACCTCTCCTTTCCTTTGTGTATGTGTACTGTTATTCCTTCACAGACCCTATCAATACTCCTTTTACAAAGAAACGCTGCAGGAACGGGTAAACAATCAGCAGCGGCAGTGCAGATACGATAATCACCGCATATTTCACAAGGGAAGCTGTCTTTATTTGATCTGCAAAGGACTGCGCGCTTCCGGCAGCACTGGACGCACTGTCTGCACTCACTTCATTCAGGATGAGAATTTGCCGTAAGATAAGTTGGAGCGGAAATTTATCTTCACTCCGCAAATAAATCAGCGCATTGAAATATTGATTCCATAACGCAACGCCGTGAAATAATGCCATAACAGCAATGATTGGCATCGATAACGGCAAGACGACTTTAAAAAATAAATAAATATCACTGGCTCCATCGATTTTAGCTGCTTCCACCAGCTGATCGGGAATCGTCTGCTGAAAAAAGGTCCGCGCTACGAGAATCGACCAGGCACCGACTACTCCGGGAATCACAATCGCCCACATCGTATCCAGCATCTGCAGATTGCGGACGACCAAATACGTAGGAATTAATCCGCCATTGAATAGCATCGTAAATAAGATAAACCAAAGCCAGGCTTTTTTGCCCATTAATTCTTTCCGCGATAACGCATACGATGCCGGCAGGAGGACAAACAAGTGAATAATGACGCCGACTGCTGTATATAGAATGGTGTTTTTGTATCCTGTCCAAATCGCATCATTCTGAAATACACGCTGGAAACCCTCAAACGTCAAATCTACCGGCCATAGCCACATCTTCCCTGTGTTTACAGCATGAGGATCACTGATGGACGCACTAATCACAAATATCAACGGATAAATAATGATTAACGTCACAAGCAAAACAAATATTAAATTAAGCCGGTCAAAGGCTTTATCCGACAAACTGAACCTGGACATCACGCATCTCCCTCCTTACCATAGGCTGTTCTCGCTAACTTTCCGTGCAATTTGGTTCACAGTAATCAAAAGCACGATATTAATAGCTGACTCAAATAACCCGACAGCGGCAGCAAAGCTGTATTGTCCTTCCAATATCCCTGTCTCATATACAAAGGTTTGAATAACGTCCGACGTCTCTGAATTCAGCGTATTCTGCATTAAGAGTACCTTTTCAAACCCGATTTGCATGAAATTACCGATATTCAAAATAAACAAGATAACGATTGTCGGCATAATACTTGGAATATTAATCCTTGTAATCCGCTGCATCCGTGTCGCACCATCTACTTTAGCCGCCTCATGTAATTCCGGGTTCACGCCTGCCAGTGCAGCAAGGTAAATAATCGTGCTCCATCCCAGCGTCTGCCATTGACCGGACCATACAAAGATATGGCGGAACCAGTCTGGACTGGTCAAAAACGGAATCGTATCCATTCCAAGCGCACGTAATAAGTGATTTATCAAGCCTGTATTCGGGTCCAGAAAAGCTACCAGCATCCCGACAACAACGACAACCGATATAAAATGCGGTGCATAGGTCAGCGTCTGTGTCCATTTTTTAAATGCACCATTTCGGAGCTCATTAAATGCTAACGCTAAAATAATCGGCAATGGGAACAAGACCAGCATATACAGGTTTAAAATAATGGTGTTTTTGAGCAGTCTCCAAAAATAATAGGAGCTGAAGAAACGTTCAAAATGCTCAAACCCGACCCATTCGCTTCCCCAAATGCCAAGTGTTGCAAAATAATCCTTAAAGGCAATCTGCACACCGTACATTGGTATATAATGAAATATAAAAAAGTACAAAAAGACTGGCATCATGAAAAGGTATAACTGCCAGTTGCGCAGAAAATTCTTTTTGATAACGGCTCCTCTACCCTTTTGTATGGATTGATTTTTTGCCATCTTTCCGTTATCCCCCTTTTTTCTATGGAATTTCCCTGCTAAATGAAACACAGCAGCAGCGAAAATCCATTCTTGTTTCTTATGTAATCCATCTCATGATGTACCCACTTGTAAAAAAAGAGAGGGCATGAGATCTACTGCCCTCTCGATGTGAATGAACCTTTTTAAACCTCTGCTTTAATTAGATTGATAGCGGTCATATGCAGCCTGGTAAACCTCCTGCAATTCTTCCATTCCCATTTGCTCGATCGTTTGGATATAGCTATCCCAGTTATCTAAATCTTCATCACCTGTAATAAACTTGTCGCGCATTTCTTCTACATACTTATTAATGTCCTCACCTGTTGATTGCAGAATACGGTTTTCCTCTTCTGTGAAAGTAAACCTCGGCCATACCTCATCAATGACTTGCGGCTCAATTTTTTCAGCTGCTTCCATTGATTGCGGTGCGGTTTCTCCTCCTTGGAAGTAATCTGCTTTAATAATTCCGCTGATGGAACCAAGCCAGGTTAAATCCTGGGCAATCGCCTGTTCAAATGTCATATCACCCTCCGGATTCAAAATATGATCACTATAAACGGCTTCTCCATCTTCTATTTCAAATGTTTCTCCTTCTACACCCATATAGTAAAGCTCTGCACCTTCATCTCCATAGAAATGATCCATCCAGCGGACCGTTGCAGCCGGGTTCGGGTTTTCACTGGTAATCACCAGGTTATCTGGAGTCCATACAGAGGATGAAAGTTTATTATAAGACTGATGCCCGTCTGGACCTTCTAAAGCTGCTAAACTATTATATTGCGAGCCAATCTCTTCCCCGAATAATTCAATTGGATCATAGAAAATCATACTTCCATATAGATTATCCGATGCATTGGCAAGGAACTGGCCCCATTCAATGGTAAAAATGCTTTGATCAATTAATCCTTCTTCGTACAGCATATGGATGTATTCCAGCATCTCTCTATATTCATCAGCGGTTGCATAGTAGCGCACCTTCGAGTCATCATTCGGATCTAAATCCAAGTTTGTGTTGGAGGCACCATGGTTCATTACGCCGAACGATCCAGACAGCCATTGAACAAGCTCCGCAATGTCTGTACCTCCATAAGGAATCGTATCCCCATTTCCTACTGGATCAAGTTCTTTTACTGCCTTTAAATATTCATAAAAATCTCCTGTCGTTTCCGGAATATCCATATCCAGCTCATTCAGCCAATCCTCATTCACCCAAGGTCTTGCACTGAGCCGTAAAGAGAGAAAATCATCTTCAATGAGCGATGGCATGGAGTAGATATTACCATCAGGGAAAGTAATTGCTTTTTCAATTGTTGGGTCATTCTCCATTAAAGCTTTTAAATTTGGTGCATATTCATCAATCAAATCATTTAATGGCAGGAACGCCCCTTGGGAACCGTATCGTAATAAATCCGTATTTGACAGCTCTGCAAGGAAGAATGCATCTGGCAGGTCACCACTGCCCAATGCCAGGTTTCTATTCTCCTCCAGAGCATCCGGGCTTACGGAATTCCAATTCACATTAATGTTTGTTAAATCTCTGTACGTATTCCAGATTAAAATATCATTCCAGTCATTGCCTTCATTTTGTGCGGGCTTGTTCGCAAAGATAGTGAGCTCTAATTCCTCTTCTACGATTGGAAACCCTGTCGCATTGACATTATCGCCGCCCGCTGCTTCGCCTTCCTTACTATCACCGTCATCTCCGCCGCTGCACGCATATAAAGCGCTTACAAAAACAAGTGTTGCGATGAAGAAAAACCATTTCTTTAACATAATGAACCCCCTTTTAAGTAGGTAAAAATGTAAAACAAACTTTTTCTAACAAACAACTGCCATCTTCATTTTTTAATTTAGTTCCTTCCCCCTTTAATCAAATAATGTCTAAGATGTCATACGGATTATTTTGCTTATTCAAAATAGTACCACTATTATCCCGAAACGTCAACATAACATTATAATGATTAATATAAATATTTTGTCTTTATTTGTCGGATGGCTTATTTTCTCACCAATTTGTTCTTTTAGAATGGATTCAAAATGCTATAAAGCAACAATACAAACTGGAGACTGTATAGAAAATGTATTATCTATCATGGAATAGGTACCATTCATTTGTTTGAAAACAGCCAGGTTGTTACTGTGCTGGTGACAAACAAATAATTGATTATCTACCCATTGGTTACTACAAAAATGTCTTGGCCATTCGCCGCCTGCAGAAATAGAGCCTTCCTTTTCCAATGACCCATTTTCAGTTACTTTAAAAAGACTCAATGTATCTGATCCCCGATTAGAGGTAATCACCTTGCCATCCAAAAATTGAATTTCTGCTCCATAATTTCTTATTTCACGAACTGTTTCCACCGTTTGAATGCACTGTAAAGAGTCCGACGGAACCGCATATTGATAGACAGATACGGTGGATTTGTATTCATTGACCACATATACGATTGGCTTCTCCGGGTGAAAAGCTACATGCCTCGGTCCTGCTTTTTCCGGGACTGTCAAGCTTTGAAAGGGAAGTAAACTCCTCCTCTCTTCATCCCATTGATACAGATAGATGTTGCTTTTACCAATATCCGTCAGCAGGAAAAGGGACGTTTCTGGAATTTGCCGAACGGTATGGATACGGGAAGCCTGCCTGTTTTCAGAGACAAAAGCAATATGCTCTGCTTCTTCCTGCAGATCTCCGTTATCATCCAGTGCAAAAACAACAACACCTGCATTCGAATAATTACTGATAAATAAATACTTTCCGCAGGCACTTACCTCCGCGTAGCACGGACCGCCATGTGTCGGCAAACGCCTTCTTTCCTTCAGACGATGGGCTTCATAGTCCAGTTCATAGCAAACTACCTCTCCATCCGCTGCTTCACTGATGGCATACACACGGTTTTTCACCGGATGCTTCACTAAAAAGGATGGATTAGCAATTCCGGCTTGTTCCCCCAGAGGTGTCACTTCACCTGATTCAGCATGTATATTCAACCAATGAATACATGCCAAATCTACTTCTCCATAGCAGCCGACAAGTACTTCTGTATTCCGTTTATCCATGAGGCATCCTCCTTAATAAATTGGCAATACATGAAAAAATACGTTAGGGGAAGCCATCCGATAATAGTAGCTGCACCAGCCCAAACCGCTGGACTCCTCCACATTCGGAGAGAAATATAACCGCTCCTGCTCCAGTTCATCGATTGCCTCTAAATCTCCTCTTACATACTCCTCGATTCTTAAGCGGGCAGTATCTAAACGCTGTAATAATCCTCCATAACGAATATCTATTACTTCCCACCCAAAAGGTTTATTCAACGACAGCCACTGCTTCCGATGCGCAGCATGCAATTCCTTCACACGCCCTGTCACTTCCGGGATAACCTGTCGGGCAATTTCCTGCAGCTTTTCCTGATTCCCTGCATCATAAGCTGCTTTCAGTTCGACACCGATATCCCCTTTTTTAGCTAAGACCCAACACAGCTTCTCCGGCACATCAAAAAAGCGCTCTGACGCCTGCTGGTTATACTGCTGGATTTCCTCCGCCAGCTTCTTATAGAAATTTCCGACAGGATTTTTTTCGACATGTTTATCAAATAATCCCAGCAGCACATCCTGCCATAGCAGGAATTTAGAAGGGTTCGTCTGTAAGGTGTTCCCTTCGTCTACCCCTGGCGGCTGATCCATTTTATTCAAGGCCAAAAGCGCTTCTGGATCCATACCTGTACAAAATAACGTACGTTCCTTCACACGGGTTATATCGATTTCGGTATGATACGCATGCTCAGCATAGAATTGCAGTCCATAAAGTGCATGGTACACATTGCTCTCATAGCCATCGTCTCCCCAAAGCGTTACAAATACATCGCCTACACCTTCCTCCTTGCAGACAGCAAGTGCCGGCTCACTTGCAGTCAGAGAGATTTGATAATTCGGGGCAAAGGTATTCCACACCCACATTCCCCCTGCAAATGCCGGTGTACTGCCAAACCGTTTTAATTGCTGCAGCATCCGCTGATAATGCTCCCTATCTGCTTGAGCATACTGCCAATACATATACTGCACGTTATCTGGCAGCTGATTCACGATATACTCTGGTAAATCTGTGGTTTTGTCATAGCTGTCCCCCGTTTCGGAAGCCAGCTTTAAAAACATATCGCTCCACATCACCACACGCAGCTGATACTTATCCGTTATTTCCACGATTTTATCCAGATGTGCTTTCATCAGTTCAAAACGATCCTTGAAACCATGGATATTTAAATATCTGCCTCGTCCCACCTCTTCCGCTTCGTCCATACCAATATGAATGCGATTGCTACGGAAGGGCCTGGTTGCAGAAGCAATCATCCGGTCCAGCAAATCATACGTAGCATTACTCTCTAATAACAGCGCACCCCGCGTATCCTTATAGGTATAAGCCGCATCCCATTTCAGAAATTCCTCTAAATGCGCCAACGTCTGGATACAAGGAATCAGCTCGATACCAAATAGATTTGCATAATTATCCAGTTCCCGCAGCTCTTGTTCACTATAACGCCCGCGCATATAACCAAAATAAGGCTCTCCGTCTACTTCATACGTGTCCTCCATGTACAGCATTGCCGTATTATGTCCCATCACCGCTAATTTCCGGATGAAGTCCTTTAGCGTAGACAGCTTCATCGTCATATTACGCGATAAATCAAACATAGGCCCTACACTGGAGAATTGCATCGTCTCTTGAATATGGATTTGTTTATTTCCCTTATTCCACTGTTCTAAAATCAAGCCAAGCGCTCTGAAAAAATGGCATGGCTCATGGTAGGTAACCGTGCCGCCCCCTTCATCAAAAGTTATTATTAACCCGTTGATACGCTCATCCTGCCTCCCGGTCAGTACAATGCCGCCCTGTTCTGCAAGACGGAATGCATAGACCTCCTGCAATTCTACGATTCCTGCGTGTAAGCTCACTGCATCCCCTTTAATTGAAATTTCCATTTATCATCACCCCTTCATATCTATGCTGTTCCCCTTTAAATCATAACGTTATAATGTATTATTTAATAAAAAATCTCTTTTAAAGAGAACAGCAGCATTCTAATTTATTGTTTTGAAAACCCTTTCAAGTAGTTAATTTCGACTTTTTTTTGGAAACTCCTTCTTTTTCAACAACATTTTTCTTATCTATTTTTTACAGCATCAGAAAAAGCAATGAACTATATGTATTTCAACACAGCTCATTGCTCTTTATTTATTCCTTTGCCATCGCAAATTCATGCTCATCTAATTTTTGTTCTTTATCATTGTTATTCAATGCAAAAATCGAGAAGATAACAAATAATACTACAATGGAGCCTAATATATAGAAGGTCGTTTCGTAGTTAGTCAAATCATAAATCCAGCCGACTAATGCAGAGAAAATGATAACCCCAATTTCACTGGAGACCTTAAAGCCGATGAGATAAACCGTTGCAGATAACCGCACATCGAAGTTTGCAGCAATATATTTAAATACCGCAATCAATAAAATCGGTAATTCCACTGCGTGAAGCATTTTCATGAATGAAATACCAAATCCGCCTGTTACCATGGCGGAACCAATGATACGAAAAGCCATGATACTTCCTGCCAATACAAGCGAGCGCTTAATTCCGACTTTGTTCACAATAAATGGTGCCAGGAATAAGAAAATCGCTTCGACAAATACTTGTATAGAGTTCAGAATTCCGTAAACGGTGTTCCCATCCGTACCTGCCCCGGAGAATAGGCTTACAAAGTAAACTGGGAAAAGCTGCTGATCATATACCGTATAAATACATACGGTTCCAAACAGATAGATAATTAAAAGCCAAAATACTTTATTTGAAACTAAAAAGCGAATATCTTTCATTGATATATTGGAGACACTTTTTTCTTCTGTTTTCGTAACCTCAACTTTAAAAAATACATTAATCAAAAGAAAGATAATTCCTGTTCCCGATGCAATCCAGAAATTAATATGTGGATTAATACTCATTAATGCCCCTGCGCCAATAGCAGAAACAGCGTAGCCTAATGAACCCCACATCCGTGCTTTACCAAATTCAAAATCGTATTTACGGCTGAGTTTTTCTGTAAAGGATTCCAAAAATCCTGCGCCGGCTATAAACCCTGCGCCTAAATAGACAGCACCCAGAACCGCTCCTAAGTAAAAATTATTCAAAAGTAATGGCTCATAGACATAAATAACAAATGGTGCAATCAGAACAAGTACCACACTCTGTATCCAGACAAGATTTTTCTTCGTCCCCAATTTATCCTGCATATATCCATAAAGAATCATGAAGAATAAAGAAAAGAATGAGTTAAACGAGTAGATTGTTCCGACTTGTGCTCCTGTTAGTCCAAGACTGTTATTCAACCAAATCGCATAGAAAGACCACCAGATAGACCATGTGATAAAGAAGAAAAATAGATAGCCAGATGAGAACCAATATTTACTATTTTTTAAAAAATCCATATTTATTAAATCCTTTCTTTGTAAAGCAAGGAGGAGCTTTTCTTACTCCTCCATTCAGTTATGTTTATTTCCAAATAGAATGCAGCTTTGTCCATGTGACAGTGTCTAATTGCAGCGTTTCATTTACTGTAGAAATTTCCAGCTTTGTTACTGTTCCTTCTGGATAAATCAAGTTTGTTGATACAGTTAAACCATCATTTAAAAAGACTTCTGCAGATGATCTGTCAATAATTACTTTTAGATTCTGAACATCCATTCCATGTAAACTGCCTTTTATTTCTTTCGGATAATCTGCTGAAAAGTCAACCAGCCCATCCGTACGATAGAATGTATAAGCATCTTCTTTATAGTCTAATTCTAATCGGAACGCTTCATCTTGATCTGTAACTAATTGCACGCTCCACTTCGTACTAGCTGATGCTGTTGAAACCTGCAAATCTACTTGGGCAGTATCACTAATTTCGTAGCTTTCCGGCTTACCAGGATGAACAGTTTCATCTTTATAAGAAACCTCTTCCCTGCTATTATCTGCGGTGATGGCCTCTTGCTTCAATAAGAGACTTCCATCTTTTTCAAATAAGGAAAGCTTCCGCGCCAGACTCATTGCGCTGCGCCATGGCGAGACCGGGACAACTCCCGCATACTGCCAGTTATTCATCCAGCCGACCCAGTAAGTATCCTCTGTATTGTCCCAGCTGACAGCTGCATAAAAATCTTTTCCTGCATCTGCCCATTTCAGTTCATCTTGCGGTGTTTCATTCGGGTGAAATTCTTTCCCATCAAAAGTTCCAGTAAAATAATACACTGCGGAACCGCCGTTAGGACCGTCTGCATTGATGCTTACAATAAGTATCCATTCTTTTTTAGAATTGTTCTCTACTGGTAAATAAAGCAGGTCCGGACACTCCCAGACACCGATATAGGAAGGATATTCTTTTCCAAATGAAGATAGATAGGTCCAATCAATTAGATTTGGCGAGCCATAAAACTGGATATGGTCCCCACAAGCCAATACCATGACCCATTGCTTGCTTTCTTCATGCCAGGAAACCTTTGGATCACGAAAATCTTTTATTTCTGTGTTTGGAAGAACTGGGTTCCCCTCATATTTGATCCACGTTCTTCCCTTGTCCTCGCTGTAAGCGATACTTTGCTGCTGACTTGCACCATCATGTGTGAAAATAGCAACTAATCCACCGGAATTGCTTTCAAACAAACCACTCGTATTATTTTTATCTACGACTGCTGATCCTGAGAAAATCGTTCCCAATTCATCTGGTGCTAACGCAACCCCATGCTCTTCCCAATGATACAGGTCTGTACTTGTTGCATGTCCCCAGTTCATATTTGCGTGGTCATTGCCATGTGGATTGTACTGGTAAAATAAATGATACTCTCCTTCGTAATAAACGAGACCATTTGGGTCATTCATCCAATTTTCCTTTGGTGTGAAATGTAATTGCGGACGATGTTTTTCTTGATATAGCATGTAAATCTCCCTCTCTTTAGAAATGTTATTCTTATGAAACTGTGAAATAATATTTGTTGTTCTATGTAGTATTAACTTATACTTTGAATATAATGTCAACCGGTTGACATTATATTCATAAATATCTTTGATTTAAAACTTATAATGTAAAATATCTCTAAAAAAGAACAATTTAACTGGCATAACTATGTGAAATCCAGTTATAAAAGCTGGATTTCACATAGTTTGAATGAATTCATTAGCAAACGTTTATTCCAGTTATTTCTATTATTTAATTCCTGTTCCAGACCCGCCAAGACCCTGCAGAATATATTTTTGCGCCAGAATATATACAATGATTAACGGAATCGTAGATATCGTTAAAATCGACATAACCTGATTCGTAAAAACCGGTTCGGTTGTATTAATATTTGTTATTGCTACTTGTAACGGGAATTTCGACGTATCTGTCAAGACCATCAATGGCCATAAATAGTCATTCCAGCTGGCGATAAAAGAAAGTGTACCAACTGTTGCAATGGCTGGTTTGGACATAGGCAGCACAATTCTCCAAAAAATGGTCCAGTTGTTTCCCCCATCAATCTTAACAGATTCAATAACCTCTTCAGGCACCGCTTTAAAGAAATTCCTAAATAAGTAGATAAAGAATATATTTGCAATTAACGGCAGGATTACTGCTAACCGTGTATTTAAAATTCCTAAACTATGAGCTACGGTAAACTGTGTAATAATAATCGTTTCCACTGGTACAATCAACAGTGCAAGCATTAATGCAAAAAGAATTTTCTTTCCCCGGAAATGGAACCGGGCAAAAGCATATCCAGCCATAGCATTGACAACAATGGATCCGCCTGTAATCACTACTGCATAAATAACACTGTTAAAAATATATTGTACAATATCGAATCGGTTAAATAGTTCTTTATAAGACTGCAGCCAATCAGATGGATTAAGCGACGGGAGCAATGCTTTAATTCCGTTCATATCTGTATAGATACTGGCTTCAGGCTTCAATGAGGAGACAATCATCCAAATTAAAGGAAATACAAAGATACATGCGATTAATATAAGTACTGTATATTCGATAATTCTTCTAATTGGTTTTTTCATTAGTTATCGTCCTCCCTTGAAACTCTGCTTTGGATAAGAGTAACAATTCCGATTACAATCCCAAAGATAACAGTCATCGCACTGGCGTAACCTATCATCCGATCAGAGAAACCAGATTGATAGATATAGTAAACAGGCGTCATGGTTGCATTCATTGGTCCGCCTTGTGTCATGACCATCGGCTGTATAATCAGCTTAAAGGCAGATATTAATGTCGTAATCATAATCAATATAGATGTAGGCTTTAATAAAGGCAATGTAATGTAGTAGAATTTCTGCCATTTATTCACTCCATCTATTTTTCCTGCTTCATATACCTCTCCAGGAATATTCTGAAGCCCCGCTAAAAAAATAAGCATTTGATAACCAGCCCCCTGCCAAGCAGATACGAATACAATAGTAACCATAGCTTGGGTCGGACTGCTTAAAAATGGTTGCGGATCTATTCCTACATTAAGAAGTATATTATTAATCAAACCTTCTGAAGGATTTAATAAATATAACCAAAGGACAGAAATAACAACGAGCGACAAAACAACTGGCGAGAAGAAAGCAACTTTAAAGAAGATATTTCCTTTACGCTGTTTGTTAATCAATAAAGCCAGGCCAAGTGCTGCCCCAACTTGAATTGGAATAACAAGTACTACAAATAAGGCAATGTTCTTTAAACTTTGTATGAAAACAGGATCTTTAAAGATTGCTATAAAATTTTCAAGCCAAACAATATTAATATCATTTGGTGTTAATAAATAGTAATCTGTAAATGAATAATAGATTGCTAATAACGATGGATAAACTAGAAATAACCCTAGTAATATTAATGCTGGCGCTAAAAAAATATAAGCTGCTAAATTCTCCTTCTTTTTAATATTCATTTCCTAAACCCCTTTTAAATATTTCAGCTTAGTAAAATACTAAGCTGAAATATTCTTAATATAATTCGGTCTAACGTTCTTCCTGTAATTTTCTAGATTAATCTAATGCACTCTGAATTTGTGCTGCCTTGTCATCAAGCAACGCTTGAATGTCACTATTTTCTTCATAATAAGTTGTGTCGCTTATTGTATCCTGAAAAATACGGCTTACTTGCGGGTAATTAGGCAGAAGCGGACGAGCTTGTGCAGACGCTGCGTTCTGTTCAATTAAAACATTCATTTCATCACTTACTTCATCTGTAATTTCATCAATTGCCGAGTAAGATGCCGGCAGAACACTATTTGCTAATGACATTTCTGATAATGATTCCGTAGATACCATAAAATCAATTAATGCTCCTGCTGCTTCCTGTTTTTCAGAAGAAGCAGACATTGCATATTGCCAGCTTCCTGATGGTGATACAAGTTCACCTGTATCTGGAGACGTTGGATATGGCATCACACCGTATTCAATATCTGGATATTCTTCAAGCTCTGCAATTGTCCATGAGCCGCCAAGCTTCATTGCGTATTCTCCAGTATGGAACCCTTTTTCCACCGGTGTAATCGTACTGTAACCATTTTTCACCATATCCTGGATAAATGTGAACGCTTTGACGCCATTCTCGTCGTTTAAAACGCCTTCAGCTGTTGTGCCGTCTTCAGAAACGACATCTCCACCTTGCGACCATAAGAAAGGAGTAAATGCGTACATTAACCATTCGCTCTTATCGTCGAATCCCATATCAATAACTGGCTTGTCAAATTCATTATGCAATGTTTCATTCAGTTCTATGAATTGATCCCAATCCCACGGCTCGTCCACTGTCGGCAACGTTTCCAAGTCTATTCCCGCTTGTTCAAACATTTGCTTATTATAGAAAATACCTACTCCAGATTCTGAAAAGCCGACTCCATACATCTGGTCATCGTACGTACCTTGTTCAATAATGCTCGGCAGTAAATCATCTTTGTTGGTGAGATATTCATCGACTGGAGCAATAATTCCAGATTCTGCATATGCTGCTGTATTCGGACCATCTAATGTTAAGACATCGGGTAAAGTATCTGTTGTTAATGCTGCATTAATTTTATCTTCATATCCTCCACCACTTCCGCTGCGGGGAACAAATTCTGCTGTTGCTGTATATTCTCCTTCATATTCTTCATTGAAACGGTCAATTGTATTTTGCATTGCTTCTCCTTCAGGCGTTTCTAATGAAGTATGGAACCAAACAACTATCTCATTATGATTTGCTTCAGAGCTTCCTCCACTGCCACAAGCTGCTAAGAACAAAACTGCACACACGACACCGACAAGTACAGATAACTTTTTCATC
This sequence comes from Oceanobacillus oncorhynchi, assembly GCF_000821065.1. Lineage (GTDB taxonomy): Bacteria > Bacillota > Bacilli > Bacillales > Amphibacillaceae > Oceanobacillus > Oceanobacillus oncorhynchi. Next base: position 360,104 of record NZ_CDGG01000001.1, on the reverse strand, counting down.
ACTAATCCCCTTTTCATTTTCAGTTTATTGTAACTGCTTACAAAAGATTATATGACAACCGGTTTCATATGTCAACCGGTTGTCATATACTTTTTAAAATTTTTACAAGCTTATGGCATATTGTTAATGTCTTATTACAGGGAAGTCTCTTACGTTTAAATTTATCTATAATAGCAAAAAGAGATGAACCCAGGCTGGCTAATCACCACCTCCGATTCATCTCTTTTTTTCATCTATTTTTTCATCGCTAATGCAATACAGCCTTTTACCCCTTGATCGTCATCTAATCCCGGGGCTACAATCAACTCATCTACATTCTCTACTTCTATATAGCCGTTCAACAATTCCATAAATTTTTCACGAATCATTGGATAGAGCTTTTCCTGCTTCATTACTCCGCCGCCAAGAATAATTTTTTCTGGAGAAAGAATAACAAAATAATCCAATATAGCCTGTGCAAGGTAATATGCTTCTATTTCCCAAACATGATCCTCATTAGCTAATTCCGCTCCCTTGCGTCCATAACGCGCTTCGATTGCCGGTCCTGCAGCTAATCCTTCTAAGCAGGATCCATGGCTTGGGCATGCTCCTTCAAAATCATCTTCCGGATGTTTTTTTAATATAACATGGCCCATTTCCGAATGGTTTCTTCCTTGAAACGGTTTGCCATCTTGAACAAGCCCAGCCCCAATACCTGTACCTACTGTTATGTAAAGACAGCTGGAGGCATCTTTTCCAATACCGTATTCATACTCTCCCATACTCGATGCAATAACATCTGTATTAATAGCTACCGGTATATTAAAACGTTTTTCTAATTCTTCCAAAAGAGGATAATAACGCCAAGGAACTTTCGGGGTGTTTTCAATCGCGCCATAGTTTTCACTGTCTGCCCGTAAATTGATTGGTCCAAAAGCTCCTACTCCCATTTTTTCAATCGAATACTTAGAAAAAAATTCTTCCACCCGTGCTAATGTTTCTTCAGGTGTTGTTGTCGGAAAAGCAGTTCGATCTAAAATGGTTCCGTCCGGATTACCTACTGCACATACAAACTTTGTTCCACCTGCTTCAATTGCTCCTATCATTTTGAAAACACTCCTTATCTATCACTCTTATTGTTTGATTATTATAGCAGATTTTTCTCATTGGGATATTATTTCATCCTTTTTTCTCCGTCTAAATAGGAATAAACATATTGTTCTTCATGTTACATGACCTGTTGTTTTCCCTTTCCACAGGGAAACCGGGAATGTTTTTTCTTTCAAATCATGGGGCTTCCCATCAATCTCCTGAATCAATGTTTCCACAGCATTTTCTGCAATTTGATATGTAGGCTGAATAATCGTCGATAAATCAGGATAAATCGAACGAATCAGACCTGTTCCATCATAACCAATAATTTTTAAATCCTCAGGTATTTTATAACCCAAACTTTCAGCATACTGTAAAGTACGAATAGCTAATAAATCATCACTGGCAAATATACCATCCACATCTGGATTTTCCTTAAAAAGCTGTTTTATAATATCAATATTGCTTTCTAAATAAGCAACATTCGGTACATGATACGTTAAAGGTATTCTTCCTGCATCATGCATCACTTTTTCATAAGCGTATTGTCTTTCATTTGCTGGTGTTTCCAAATTCACATCTCCATTAATATGAATGATATTTTCACATCCGGCTTCTATCAACTCTTTCGTTGCCATTTCTCCGCCTTGAAAGTTATCTGAGCTGACAACATGAATATTTTCCGATAGATAATGATCAATCACAACTGCAGGAAATTGCTGCTCCTTATCAACTAAGCCGCGATTATACGTGACAACAATTACGCCATCTACTTGATTACGCTGCAGCATGTCCCAATATTTTTTTTCTTTTTCTGCCTCTTGCAAACTGTTGCATAACAAAACTTTATATCCTTTGTCATTACATATTCTCTCAATATTATCCACTAGCTCACCAAAAAAAGGATGGTTAGTAGAAGGTACGATAACACCAATCAAGTAGGTACGCTTATTATACAGTGAACGTGCAAGGTCATTCGGTATATAATTGATTTCCTTCATCGCTGCAAACACCTTTTCTTTCGTTTTGCTGCTGATGTATCCTCTATCGTTCAGTACACGAGAAACTGTTGTTGGAGATACTCCAGCAACTTTCGCGACATCCTGAATCTTAGGTTTCATAAAAATCTTCTCCTTTTGGCCCGCTTTCATTTATCTATTCTTAATCATATAGTCTTTCTGTCTCAACGTAAAGAATGGGTGTTAAACTGCACAAAAACAGCCTGATAAGATATAAATGTTTTATACCTTACCAGGCTGTTAGCTGCTAAACTACAACGCTTCCTTCACCTCATCCGGCAATTCCGCTTCACTTACTTCATCATACGAAGAAACTTCATTATCCTTATTCACGTAGAGCATCAGATATGCTCCCTGACGCAATTCCTTCTGGGCGGAAAATTCAACCTGAATTTCTTCCCCATCCTCTGTATAAGCCGGCTGCTCATACCAATACGTCTTCATTACTTCACCATTATCCAGCTTATCTTCTTCCGTATATGCTGATTCGTCGATTTGAACGTAAGCATTATCCTTCCCTGTCCGATTAAAGTCTACCGTCATCAACACTACAACTGCAGCAACAAATAAGACTACAATACCAATTACCAAAGCCATTATTTTTTTCATTTTACCCCTCCTGTGCGGCGTTCTGGGTGATTGTTTTATTAAATCCCCGAACCGTAACCACGTAATATAAAATATAAATCAATGTGTAGGCAGCCATCCATATAATAACCGGCTCCCATAAGTTCATATCTAATAAATTAGAAAACGCCATTAAAGCAACAGCTCCATGCATCAGACCTAATACCAGTGGCGCTAAGAAAATAAGACCGACTTGATAACGGACGGTTTTTTTCATTTCTTTTTTAGACACGCCGATCTTATATAGAACGGTATATTTACCCTTATCTTCTTCCGCTTCCGTCATCATTTTAAAGAAGATAATGCTGCCTGTAGCCACTAAAAATACCAGCCCCAAAAAGCTGCCGACAAATAACATCGCCCCCGATGATTCGATGGAATCCTGATAACTTTGGACAGCACTGGAGAAATGCTCTGTTTTTGCTTCCAGCTCTTTGGAAAGCTCTAAATGGTCCTTATAATCAGCGGTTTGCACGGCCTGATAAGTGCCTTCCCCGCCGTCCAGCTCTTGAAATGACGCATCATCCATCACTAAAGTTATTCCGGGCAGGGTTTGAATATTAAACAGCGGTTGTTCAAAAAATTGATCCACCGCTTTCACGTCATTACCTACTTCTACCGTTGCTGCTTTCTCTTCCAACCGTTCATCATAAAAGGGATCAGCCATGATGACTTCATCTTTTGCTAAATCAACATTTTCTACATCCCAGCCGAGCGCTTCTGTCAGCTTCATAAACGTTTCTTCGTCAATGACATAATAGGACTGATCATATACTTCCCCTTCTATGGTAATGTCCTTCGCTTCAAAGCTGACCGCGTCTTCTACTATGCCCGAATCGATGTCCTGTTCCTCTCCCTCCCACATAAAGGAGAAAGGTGTAAATTGTTCTACATTTTTTTCGGTATTATAATACGTCCCGAATATTGCTCCGCCTGCCGTAATCGTTGTCGCACTCAACGTCGCAATAATCGTTAATGTTTTCGCATTCCCTCGAATCCGGTAAAGCAGCTGGGAGGAGGTCATCAGATTAAGCCCTTTCCAAGCCCAGTTCTTACTCTTTTTCAATAGATTTAAAACATAAACGAGCACACTGTTAAATAAAAGATAAGACCCTAAAATCGTGAAACCGATGATTATCAGCGGCATCGCTAAGCCGAAAATCCGCCAGGCAGAAGAGGTCATTAAATCCTGAAGCGCCAGCCAATAGGCTCCAGCTAGAGCGAGTACACCATTCAGCGCAGAAAGGATGCGTGCTTTTGGCTGTACTTCTCCTTTTTTCTCGGCATGGAATAAATCAATGAGCTTAAATTTATAAATCACCCGATAGCCTAATAGAGAAGTAACTAAAAAGATCAGGAAGAAGACCACTACTGTCTCAATCACTGCCTGCATGGAGAAAGCAAAACCAACAGATAATGATAAGCCCATTAATTTTAATAATAGAGCTAGTAAGGCTTGCGACAATAAGAAGCCTAGTCCCACCCCGATAACTAATGCAATCAGTCCAATCACGATATTTTCAAAGAATAGTAAAAAACCAATCGATCGTTTACGTACGCCTAATAAGGAATAAAGCGCAACTTCCTTTTTCCTCTTTTTCATAAAAAAGGAATTAGAATACAAAATAAATATAGCCACAAAAATCATCAGTACAAATGCGGAAGCGCTCATCACTGCCTGCATTTGTTTCGAAGTCTCTGCCAATCCGCTGATATCATCACTATGCTTCAGCATGGCAAAGGTAAAATAAATAATAATCGAGAAAATCGTGGAACCAATATATAATCCATAGCTCTTCATGTTTCTGCGAATATTTTTTAATGCTAAATCAAATAAGGTCATTCCCGTCACCGCCTGCTCCTGCCAATTCATCTAAAATCATCTGGAAGAATTCCTTTCGTGTATGCGTGCCGCGAATAAGCTCCTGCGACAGACCTCCATCTCTTATAAACAGAATACGTCTGCAAAAGCTTGCTGCATAAGCATCATGTGTTACCATCATCACCGTTGTTTCATGCGCTTCATTCAAATTGCTTAAGCTCTCCAGCAAATCGGTAGCTGACTTGGAATCAAGCGCTCCTGTCGGTTCATCCGCAAAAATAAGCTTCGGGTTCGAGACGAGTGCACGACAGGAAGCAGTACGCTGCTTTTGCCCCCCAGAAATTTGGTACGGATATTTATCCAATAAATCCTCGATGCCAAACGAACGGGAAATAGCATTTACCTTCTCTTCAATTTCCTTCGCCGGCTGTTTCGCAATCGCTAACGGCAGCAGAATATTTTCCTTTACCGTTAAGGAATCTAATAAATTATAATCCTGAAAAATAAAGCCTAAATGATCGCGGCGAAAATCTGCCAGCTTATCCTCTTTCATCTTGGCAATATTGTCTGCCTCTACGTAAATATCCCCTTTTGTCGGGGCATCGATCGTGGCCAGTACATTAAGAAGCGTTGATTTTCCTGCTCCAGAAGGTCCCATCACTCCGACAAATTCACCATGATCAATGGTAAAGGATATGTCTTTCAGCGCTTGAAATGTATTAGCGCCTTTTCCATATATTTTTTCAACACCATCTACTTTTAATAAATGCTCCATTATTTTTGCACCTCTTTTATATATTCCCTGTGAACGTTCTATATTTTTACTATAGACCTTCATCCTTAAACAGCCATCAATCTAACCTTACAAAATGTTTAAATCTCACTCATAGTTGACGAATTCCTGTTAAGATAGTAATAATTCAACTTTTTAGTAAATGATAAAAGAAAACCTCACTATATATATAAATAAGAAAGGCGGGAACACAGCATGGAAAAGCCAAAAATTTTAATCGTGGATGACGAACAGGACTTATGTCAGTTAATGAAAACAGCTCTGCAAAAAGAGGGGATGACTGAAATTGCAACAGCCGGCTCTATCCGGGAAGGATGGCAGCAATTTGTTAAATTTGAGCCCGATTTGGCGATATTGGATGTGATGCTTCCGGACGGCGAAGGCTATGATTTATGCCGGAAAATCCGTGAAATATCACGTATTCCAATTCTATTTTTGTCCGCGAAATCAGATGAAATCGATAAAATACTCGGACTTGCTATTGGCGGAGATGATTATATTACAAAGCCTTTCAGTCCTAAAGAAATGGCTTACCGTGTGAAAGCGCAGCTGCGCCGGGCAGGTATCTATTCCATGGAAGCTTCCAGCTCGCACGCCCCAGCGCAAGCAGATAAAAATATTGGCGAATTTACGATTAATGGGGATGAAACAGAAATAAGCAAGGATGGCAGGGTGTTAGAGCTGACGGCGAAGGAAGTCGGCTTAATGGCGTGCTTTATGCGCAACCCGAAGCATATTTTAAGTAAGGAAACCTTATTCGAAACCGTATGGGGTGAAGACTTTTACGGAGCAGATAATACATTGATGGTGCATATCCGCAGACTGCGGGAGAAAATTGAAGAAAATCCTTCAGAACCCGCCTACATTGTTACGGTAAAAGGACTCGGCTATCGCTTTAACCCATAAACTGCTTCTATGTTTACATGATGAAGAGATTTTTATTTGATAAAGGAGAAAGTGCACCATGAAATGGAAACTCACCATTCGCTACCTTATTTCCATTCTCAGTATTGTTTTTATCGTCAGCATTGTGAATACCGTTATTCTGCTTGCGTTGATATTGTCTCAGCACAATGAGGATCCAGAAGATATCATTCATGATACAGGAGAAAACTTTACCCGTTCCTTCTTTTACTATTTGTCTATGGAAGACGGCGAACCTGTTGTATCCGAAGAAGGAAAGGATGCACTGACCCGATTTGGAGCCTGGCTGCAAATATTAGACGAAAATGGAAATGTGTTATCCGATGAATTCGCACCAGATAATGCGGCTACACACTATACACCGATTGATTTAGTTCATAAATATAAATATATGGATGATGATTTGAATACCTACTTTATCGGAGAATATGAGGGCTTCAGCTATATCATTGGTGTTCCGGATTCCAAGCAGCAACGGACCATTATTATGGCTGACCCGCAACAGTTTCTGACATACGCTTCCCAATTCCTAGGTGCGATTATTATAGTCGATTTAATTATCGCCTTTATTGTCGGATTTCTATTCAGTACCGTGCTGACCAAACCAGTCTCGCGCATCATAGAACGAATCAGCGAGCTGAAGGAAAGAAAGTTTGAACCGAAGAAAATGAAGCGTCCAGGGGTATTTAAACGCGTTTTCTCTAACTTAAACGATGTATCTGAAAACTTGCAGGCTCATGAAAATGAACGGCAAAAACTGGAACAGATGCGTAATGAATGGATCAGCAACGTTTCACATGATATTAAAACACCGCTCGCATCCATCCGAGGTTATGCGGAGCTGCTAAGCAATGAGGATATCTCTGCAGAAGAACGCTTAGAATATGCCGAAGTCATTGAACGGCAATCACTCTATATGAAAGAGCTGCTGGATGATTTTAATTTAACGATGCGGCTAAGAAACCAGGAAATGACATTGAATCTTCAGGAAATCCGGGTAGAAGGCTTTGTCCGAAAAATGATTATTGATTTACTAAATGACCCGCAATTCCAAACACGTGACATTGACTTTAGCAGCTACGCACCCGAGTTAATTTGGAATATCGATCAGCATTTAATGAAAAGAGCTATACTTAACTTTATTTTCAATGCCTTGATTCATAATGAAGAGAACGTCAAAGTAACCGTAGAAGTACAAGAAGAAGGTATTATCATCCGCGATGATGGGAAAGGGATCAAGAAAGAAGAACAGGCACAAATTTTTGATCGTTATTACCGCGGCACGAATACGACTTCACGCGGAACCGGTCTGGGTCTGGCTATTTCAAGAGATATCATTCAGGCGCACGGCGGCATGGTGGAAATGGAGAGTGAAGTTGGGAAAGGGACGATGTTTAAGATTCGGATGCAATAGCTTTATCATAGAGCAGTTCAATGGAGTTATTGTTAACTATCAAAGCGATAAATCAACTTATGGGTTACTTTTTTTGAAACACATAAATAATGCCTGCAGAAAAATTTCTGCAGGCATTTTTAATACACTCTTTAGTGGCTTACACCGCTGCGCTTATATCCCGTATTTGCTTTCACTTTCACTTCTGCATAACGCTTCATATCCGTCTCCTTCGATAGAATCGTACCTAGATAACCACCCAGGAAGCCGAGCGGAACCGAAACAAGTGCCGGATTCGTCAGCGGGAAGATAGGCTCTCCTACAAATAAGGCCGCCCCTTCTACCGGTGAAAATACGCTGGGACTGATGGACACAAGGATTAATGCAGAGAATAACCCCGTCAGCATGGCCGTCACTGCTCCTGCCGTATTGAATCGTTTCCAATAGATGGTGTACAAAATAACCGGTAGATTGGCACTGGCCGCAATACAAAAGGCAAGCGAGACAAGAAAAGCCACATTTAAATATTGAGCAAATAGAGCTAAAACAATGGACAGAACAGATACAGCCAAGGATGCGTAACGGGCGGCTCTCACCTGCTCTCTTTCTGTTGCCTTTCCCTTTTTAATAATCTGTCCGTATAAATCATGTGCAAATGCGGAAGCTCCTGAAAGAACAAGTCCAGCTACTACCGCTAAAATCGTTGCGAATGCAACTGCTGAGATAAAGGCAAACAGGATGTCCCCTCCAATCACTTGAGCAAGCAATGGGGCAGCCATATTTCCTCCCGGATTTGCAGCTAATATGTTTTCATATCCAACGAATGCTGCTGCTCCGAAGCCTAAGAATAATGTCAACACATAGAAGATGCCGATAACCCATGTTGCGATAACAACAGAGCTTCTAGCCGTCGGCGCATCCCGCACAGTAAAAAACCGCATTAAAATATGAGGCAGCCCCGCAGTTCCAAGTACTAACGCCAGCATAAGCGATATCGTACTGAGCGGTTCTGTATATTGCAATCCCGGCATTAAGTATGCTTCTCCATGCGCTGTTACAGACTTCACATCCGTAAACATTTGCCCGATATTAAAATTAAATTTTAACAGGACAAGAAACGTCATAACGACCATCCCGGCCATCAGCAGAACTGCTTTGACAATTTGTACCCAGCTTGTAGCAATCATCCCGCCGAATAAAACGTAAATCGTCATCATCACACCAACAATCAGTACTGCCGCCCAATATGGAATACCAAATAATAACTGAATCAAAGCTCCAGCTCCTACAAGCTGGGCTACCATATAAAAGGTGCTGATTGTTATCGTATTCAGCGCCGCTGCTCCCCGAACCTTACTGGCGTCAAAACGGGAATTAATCATATCAGCCAGTGTAAACTTGCCGAGGTTACGCAGCGGTTCGGCTACAAGGAAGAGAACCACTAAATATGCAATCAAAAACCCGATGCTGTAGAAAAATCCATCAAATCCATATAAAGCAATAGCACCTGCAATCCCTAAAAAAGAGGCTGCAGATAAATAATCACCGGCAATCGCCAGTCCATTCTGCATTCCTGTAAGTCCTCCGCCGGCAGTATAAAAATCTCCTGCTGTCTGTGTCTTTCTTGCAGCAAAGAACGTGATCACAAGTGTTAATATAACAATTGCCAAGAAGAGGATAACAACCGTCGCACTCATCGTCCTTCCCCTCCTTCTTCCATTTCTTTTATAATTTCATCTGCCTGTTTATCAAAAACAGCTGCTTTTTTTACATAAACCGTACATAATACCCATGTCATGATAAATTGGGCTAATGCAAACAGCCACACCCAAGAAATATCGCCAATCGCCGGCGTATTTAAAAATGTGGTATACGAAGTCAAAACCGGAAGTAAGAAATAAAATACCAGGAAAAAGATTGTTAATGGCACAATAAATTTTTTTCGATCGTGCATCAGCTTTTTAAAAGACTTGCTTTCTGTTACTTGCACGTAGTCAATCTCTTTTGCAGGGTTCTGCTTATATTCTTTTTCTGCACCCATCTGCATCCTCCTCGAAAATCGGAAAAAAAGGTTTTCTGACCGCTCCCCCTCTGTTAAAGAAAACTTAGTTGCACTTATGCAGGAAGTATACACTTTCTTAACTGCCAAAAAACCTTTTATCACCTTTAAGTCGTTAACCAGCTTCTTTCTATCTGAATCAATTACCGCTTCTCTGCCTTTTTCTTCATATCCCTTCAGCAGCTGCAATTGTCTCCTTGGACTGGCATTCCTCCTTCAATCCTTTTTAATCCCTTTTTGTAAACGCTTTCTAAATTATAAAGGAAGATGCTTATGTGCGTATGTATATTTGCTTCAACGGTTTAAATAAATGATTGAATGGTTGGAATCTTGTGATGAATGGTTCATTTCAAAAAAACCTTAGCTACACTTATACAGCCAGGAAAGTCTTTCCTTTCCTAGCTGCCAAATAACTCAAACAGATGCTTTCTTGCAGTCCGGCTGACGGGAATCGTTGTCTGCTTTTTATCACGTAATGTGATATTGCTAGCGCCATTAAACCATGGTGTAATTTCCTGAATATGATTTAAATTAACCAGATAACTGCGGTGCGTTCTAAAAAAAGCATGACCTTGCAGTTTCTTTTCCAGCTCCTGCAATGACATTCTGCTGTAAATTACCTTGTCCTCTGTATGAATTTCCAACACCCGATTATGCGGCATAGCATAATAAATCGCATCCGGAGACAGAACAATCGTCCGGTCATCATTGTCGATCAAAAGCTTTGCTGAGGAAGTCATCCCTTGGTTGGACGGTCCCTCCTCTTTGCTTTTCAATTGCTGCATGCGTTTGCGGAGCCGGTTCATCGCCATTTGAAACCTTTCTGTATCATATGGCTTCAGCATATAATCTACTGCCTCTATTTCAAATGCTTCCACAGCATAATCCTCGTATGCCGTAGTAAAAATAAATAACGGCGCTCTGATGTAGGCAAGCTCCATTATTTTCTTGGCTGCAGCTACACCGCGCATGCCTGGCATATGCACATCCAGAAAAATAACATCCGGTTCATACTCCTTATACAATTCAACCAGCTGTTTTCCTGTCTCGGCATTCGGCAGAAGCTTGACGTCTTTTTCCTTTTCCAATAAATAAATCAATTCTTCCCGTGCCAATTGCTCATCTTCCGCAATCATCGTATGAATTTTCATCATAAATCATCTTCCTTTCTAGTGTTCACGGCTGGAATGGTAAAATGGACCTCACTCCCGCCACCAGATAAATTCCGCACATGCAGCCTCGATTCTTCCCCAAGCAGATTGATTAAACGCTGATTCACATTATACAAACCCGTTCCGCCATGCGGCTTCCCTGTCAGCACTTTCTCTCCTGCCTGCAGTAAAATTGAATCTGGAAACCCTTGACCATTATCCTGGACACTTATTTTTATCCATTTGCCGACCTGCTCCATCTTCACATCCACTCTTCCCCCCTCGGAAACATGTTCTAATCCATGTCTGACACTATTTTCAACAAGCGGCTGAATCGATGACGGCGGAATCAGCAGATGTGACATTTCCTCCGGCTGTATAAAATGGATTTGCATCCTCCCTGTAAAACGGGTCTGGATAATCTCGATATACGCTTTTACATGCTCTGTTTCCTTTTCCAATGGGACAAGCTGTGTTGATACAAGCTTTAAGTTAAAGCGCATAAAATGTGCCAATTGCACTGTAATATGCCGTGCTTTTTCAGGTTCCTTGCGAAATAAGGCAGCTATCATATGCAGGGTATTAAATAGAAAATGCGGATTGATTTGTGCTTGCAAATTGCTTAATTCTGCATCACGTGTATGCAGTTCAAGACGTTCTGCTTTGATTGTTTTTAATTGATTAGCAATCAATTGACCGAGACCCTCCGCCAGCATTAGCTCGACCGGACGGATATGCTGGGGTTTGCGAAAATATAATTTGATCAGCCCAATCGTTTGCTGTGCTTCCCAGATTGGAATAATAATCACAGCCTCTAATGGGCATTTTTTATGCGTACATTGAATTTCTGCTTGGGAATAAGCGACCAATATCTCTTTGGATTCTAAGGCTTGATGTGAAATTTGAGTGATTAACGGATTTCCAATTCGATGATGATCGCCTCCGAGCCCTTTATGCGCCATTACTTCTTTATCATTTGTTACGGTAACAGCAGCTAATTTCAAACGCGCATAAAATAAATCAGCAATCCCTTCTGCCTTCTTCTGAAAGGATTCTTCTTTTAAAAAAGGCAACGCCTCCTCCGCAATCGTTAATGCCTGCCTCGTTGCAAAGGCAGCTTCATTTTCCTGCTCTCTGAGGACAATTGCAATCATTGCTGTAAAAATAGCAATGGCTATACTGTTGGATAAAACCACCGGTAAACCAATCGTGTTGATCAGCTCTACCATGGTTCGATCCAGTGAATCAAAAATAAGCAATAAATGCATCAATAAAATTGGAGGGAATATTCCAATGAACAAAGCTTTTATCGGTGATATAACACGCTCCTGCGAGAAAAACCGTGCGGTAAATCCAGCAAGCAGACCGGTCAGCGGATTTACAAGACTATTAGCCATAAAACCAATCCCGCCCAGGAAAAACAAATGCGTACCAGCAATAATTCCTGCTCCCAGACCAACCGCCGGGCCCCCTAGCAGCCCCGCCATGACAATGGCAACTAAGCTGGAGCTTACCACCATCTGGTCTGCTTCCACTTCCCAGACAAAAGCATGCGTTACCGTAAAGTCACTGCCGATAACGACACCTGTTAATGTTCCGGCAATTCCAAAAATACCAAACACACACGCATGAATTCCTGCCATTTTAAAACTGAATTCGCGGTAAAGCAGCGACCGGAAGCCCGGAATGCGTGTAAGAACAAAGGCAATGACCAACAATAGACCTAAACGTTCGAATAAAACCATTGTCAAATCCATCATGAACGATTTCTCCTTCCTTCTATCCCGGTTTGGGCCTGCAGGTAGAAGGATGCAAATGGAACGGTATTTTCCTTATTCCGTGATAAAACAGCTCCCAAATACGCCCCTAAAAATCCGGCAGGAATCGCAATAATCCCTGGATTATAAAGAGGGACAACAGCCTCAGCAGCTATCCATCCGCCATCCGGATTCATCACATGCGGACCTAAGAATAAGAGTATCAGAGACACAGTCAGCCCTGAGAGCATCCCCGAGATTGCTCCTGTTTGATTGAAGCGCCGCCAGTAAATCGTGAATAAAAGGACGGGCAGATTGCTGGAAGCTGCCACGATAAATGTTAACGAAACCAAAAACGTTACATTCATATTCCGCAATCCAAGTGCAAGCAGTGTAGACAGCAGACCGATAAAAAATGCGGTCCAGCGCGCAGCACGTAGACGTTTCTTTTCCGAAGTGTTTCCTCTTTTTAAGATATGGAAATAAATATCATGAGAGAACGCAGTCGTCGCAGAGATAACCAAACCAGCTACCACAGCAACAATTGTAGTAAACGCAATGGCTGCGATAAACGCCATTAAAAAATCTCCGCCTAAGCTCTCCGCTAATAATGGCGCAGCTAAATTTCCAAATGGATCGAGTAGCACCAATTCTTCAAACCCTACCAAAGCAACAGCGCCAAGACCTAAAACGAGTGCAATTAAATAAAATGCACCAATAATCCAGCTTGCCGTCAAAAGAGATTTCCGCACTTCTACGGTATTTCTGACAGTAAATAAGCGGATTAAAATATGCGGAAGCCCGGCAGTACCTAAGATTAATGCGAGATGAAGAGAAAGCGTTTCCAACGGATTGTTAAATAAATGCCCCGGTAATGAAAATTGGTCTCCTAAGGGCGATCCAAGTGTAACCTGCTCTAAAAGGTTGGGGATACTCCAGTTAAACCGCGAAAATACAATCAGCGCCAACAAAAATGTACCGGACAAAAGCAACACCGTTTTAACAATTTGTACCCAGGACGTAGCGAACATTCCACCGAAAACAACATAAATCGTCATTAATATTCCGATGATCAGAACAGAAGCAGAATAATTAATATCTAACAATAATCGAATTAACAGCCCGGCAGCCACTAATTGCGGAATCATATAAAAGATGGAAATAATTAAAGCTCCAACAGCCATAATCCCCCGCATTTTATAGCTTGGAAAACGTGCGCAAATAACATCACCTAATGAATACTTCCCCAAACGATGTACCGGCTCCGCAATAAAAAATAAAACAATTAAATAGGAAACTAAAAAACCAATCGCATACAAAAAGCCATCAAAGCCATTAATTGCTATGGTTCCGACAATGCCCAAAAAGGAAGCAGCACTGATATAATCTCCTGCAATCGCCATCCCGTTTTGCGTCCCTGTTAAACGGCCGGCAGCAATATAGAACTGATTGGTCGTTTTGCTTTGCCTCGCCGCCCAATAGGTAATAATCAGGGTGCAAATAACAATGCAGAGAAAGAAGAGCAGATAGGTAATGTTCATAGATTCACCTTCCATTTTCAAGGTAGCTATTTCACAGAATGACTCTATTGCTAACCTGATTGGTAACGTTTCAAAATATGTAAAAATTGTTTAAATTTCATCTTTTCATTTACTATAAATTGTATATTATGCGAGAAGAGAAGTAAAGGTATGCTTATCGGCTGATAACGTGTATTTTATTCAAATAAAAACCCAATAATATCCGCTTATTTCAAGCTTTATTATCGGGCCTTCACTCTATATTTTTTTGTTCAAATAATTATACTTCCTTCATCTTGACTCCAGCCGAATGGTCATAAGGAAATTGACTGCCATCCTTTCCTTCAAACTTTTCCCGATTCTTCCAATATCCGAATGTGCCCACCGTATCACGATACGCCATCCGTTTGATAATCTGACTTCCAGTTAAATCCCCGCCGTCTGTACGCTCCAGCTTTACCCCGGCTGCCCTGTGGCCCAGCGTCTGCCCGCCGCATTTTAACTGTGCGTATTCCAATGACCACATAATCAGCGTCGGGTTGACTAAATTAAAGAATACCGGGCTCTTGATTTTCTTTTCCAATAGACTCTCTGTTGCCAAAGTAACTGTTGTGGATACGGTTAAATCAATTAGATAAGCTTTCAACCTTTTTTTCGTGATAGCCTGCATCTTAACCACCTCTTTTCTTTTTATCCTATTAAAAGACTTGGAAGGTGTCTATTTTTAACTCCATTGCTGGCCTTCAAGAAAAAATATATGTTATTTTTGATAGCGTAAAGCTCCTTCTTATGCCTTTCCTTTCACGCAAAATACTATAATCTATCATTAATTAGTGCTACAATAGAAGTTGAGAGTTACTTCAGACTATTTTTTAATAGCCGATTATTGGCTCAACTAAAAAAGGAGTGAAAGTGATGCAGCAAAATCAATTAGAAAGAATGAAAAATGACAAAGGATTTATAGCAGCACTGGATCAAAGTGGAGGAAGTACACCAAAGGCTTTGGCTGCCTATGGAATCCCGGAAAACGCCTATCAGGGCGAAGATGAAATGTTTGACCTAGTTCACGAAATGCGGACAAGAATTATTACATCACCTTCCTTTAATGCCGATCAAATTATTGGCGCGATTCTTTTTGAACAAACGATGGACCGTAAAATCGAAGGAAAGTACACCGGCGATTATCTCGCTGAGGAAAAAGGAATTGTCCCATTCTTAAAAGTCGACAAAGGCCTTGCAGAAGAAGCAGACGGCGTTCAGCTGATGAAGCCAATCGATAATTTACAAGAAACATTAGAGCGTGCCAACGATCGTCATATTTTTGGTACAAAAATGCGCTCTGTGATTAAAGAGGATAACCGGGAAGGTATTAAAAAAGTGGTCGACCAGCAATTTGAAATTGGAAAACAAATCATTGCTGCCGGACTGGTACCGATTATTGAACCGGAAGTAGACATTCACAGTCCTTCTAAAGAAGACAGCGAAGAAATTTTAAAAGCAGAGATTTTAGAGCATTTAAACCAGCTTGATTCGGATCAGTTGGTTATGCTTAAGTTATCCATTCCAACACAGAATAATTTATATAGAGAATTAATTGATCACCCGAATGTTGTCCGGGTTGTTGCATTATCTGGTGGTTATTCTACAGATGATGCAAATGCGAAGCTAAAAGACAATAAAGGACTTATTGCCAGCTTCTCCAGAGCATTAAGTCAGGATCTAAACGCAAATCAATCTCAAGAAGAATTTGATGCAGCATTGAAAAAAGCGGTTGATTCTATCTATGAAGCTTCTATTTCTTAAGAATTAAAAAAAGGTTATGAGCAGACATTTTAGTTAACTGCTCATAGCCTTTTTTATTAACTCGTCCAAATAAACATATGCACGATGGTAAGAATAATCCCGCCGGCAAGATAGGATAGGAGGACCCATGGAATAATCCAGCGGAACCAAGTAGTCCATGGAATTTTAGCAATTGCCAAGGAAGCCATCAATACTCCCGATGTAGGCGTAATCGAGTTGGATATCCCATCCCCCAATTGGAAGGCCATTACCGCAGTCTGTCTGCTTACCCCGGTAAGGTCGGATAATGGTGTCATAATCGGCATGGTTAAAGCAGCCTGTCCGCTCCCTGATGGCACTAAGAAGTTTAGAATACTCTGGAATACATACATCCCTATCGCAGAAAAAGCCGTAGGAAGCTGGCTTACCAGATTGGATGCCGCAAATAGAATCGTATCAATCGTATTACTTTCCTCTAAAACAACTAAAATCCCGTAAGCAAAACCGACAACTAACGCTCCGACAATCAGCTCTTTACAGCCGTTGATAAAGGATTCGGCAATTTGATTCACACGCAGCTTGCCGACAAAACCGGCAATCACTCCCATAATTAAGAACAGCGAAGCAATCTCCAGAATAAACCAGTCAAAATAAATTACTCCGATAGCCAAAATAATAATCGTTGCTACTAATAATCCAATAATAACAGCTTGTCTGCCTGTCAGTTTTTTATATTGTCCATCTAAAGAATCATCCAAATTTCTTTGTTTATCAATCTTGTACATTAAGCTTTTCTCTGGATTTTTCTTTACTTTTTTCGCATAAATCATAACAAAAGCTATACTAAATGCAACAAAAATAATCCACATAGCAAAGCGTATCCCCATGCCAGAGAATGTCGGCAGCTCGGCAATCCCTTGTGCTACCCCGACTGTAAATGGATTCATAAAGGATGCTGTAAAACCTGCGCCAGAGCCGATAATAACCATAGCCGCTCCAGTTAAAGAATCAAAGCCTAATTTCATTGCTAACGGAACTAAAATCATAATAAATGGAATCGTTTCTTCTGACATCCCAAACGTCCCGCCGCCCAAAGCAAATAGCGTCATGATAACAGGAATCAGATATATTTCTTTATCCGCCATCTTCATTGATAGATTGGCGAGCCCTGTTTCGATTGCTTTCGTTGCATTTAAAATACCAAAAGCACCGCCCACAATAAAAATAAAGAAAATAATGTCTGCGCTTTGCGTCATTCCTTTATGTACCGTTTGAAAGACTTCAAAGAATCCAGTCGGGCTTCCTTCTGCTTCATGATATGTGTCATTAATAACAACCGTTCTTTCAGTCCCATTGACGACAGTTGTTTCCCGTTCGTATTCTCCAGCTGGAATAAAGTATGTCATTACCGCTGTAATAATAATCAGCCCAAACATGAGAGCAAAAACATGCGGAAATTCCCATTTTTTCTTCTGCTTCTGAGAGTTCTCCTCCGCCGTATTTACATTTCCGCTCATAGTAACCTCTCCTTTTGCCTGTTTTTAAAATAAAAAACAGGCAGTTTACTACTTTGTTAAAGAAATAAACTACCTGTTACAATGAGACCTTACCTCATTCTACCCTTACCGATTTTCAAATTCTTGTTTAATCGCATGTAGTAAATCTTTGTTGACTATAATATCATACCCAGTATGTGCCAAAGCCAGTACTGCATCATGAATTGCTGCTTCCCCATCTGGCGTGATTGTTTTTTCTGCAAACTCCTTCGTATGAAAAACAAGACCCGGCTCATTTAAACCGGCAAACGGATGGATCGATGGAACAACCTGACTGACATTCCCCATATCTGCTGACCCTGTCGCCGGAACAGCCGGATATACAGGATTCACACTATACGACTTCATATGCTTCGTAAATGTGTCTGACAGCGCTTGGTTTGTAATCATATTATCGTAGCTTAGCTCATAGTTGGAAATCTCTACCGAAGCGCCTGTCATCAAGCAAGCTCCTTCCGCAATATTTCTTACCTTCTCTCCAAGCTCATCCACCAGCTTCCGTTCATTGGCACGGATATAAAATTGTGCTGTAGCTTCTGCAGGTACGATGCCTGCTGCTTCTCCGCCTTTCGTGATAATGCCATGGATTCGCACATCATCCGGCACATGCTCCCGAAGCGCGTTTATCCCATTAAATAATTGAATCACAGCATCAAGAGCATTGATTCCCTGCTCCGGGGATGCCGCTGCATGGGCTGCTTTTCCTGTAAAATCAAACTGAAGGGCATCCATGGCCAGCATCGGACCGCTTTCAGAGGATACATCGGCGCCATGCACCATCATCGCGACATCAATATCTTCAAACGTCCCCTGCTCGCTCATCGGCACTTTTGCACCGCTTGTTTCCTCTGCAGGCGTGCCTAAGACAACGACCTTCCCGCCAATTTCTTCTATATGCTGACGTAGTATGACACCAGCTCCTACAGCAAACGCAGCAATTAAATTATGCCCGCAGCCATGTCCGATGCCAGGAAGCGCATCATATTCTGCCAAGTAAGCAATGGTCGGCCCCGGCTTACTGCTTGTATACTCCGCGCGAAAAGCAGTCGGCCGGTCAACAATGCCTGTCTCTACTTCAAAATCATAAGACTTTAAATAATTAACCAGTAACTTCATTGATTCAAATTCTTGATCTCCCAGCTCTGGATTCTCATATAATTGATTGCTGATTTGAATCAGCTCTTCTTGGATAGCTTCATAGTTTTTCTCTAATGACATTTGCTGATAAACCTCCTCATACTGAAAAAAACATTATATCACAAATGTATTTTCATGCAAAAATATGTGTTATTATGCATTATAACATAGTTCAAAAAAGAATGGTCGAAAAACAGAGAAATAGGCTGTTTATTTTTTATTATTTTTAAAGAGAAGCCGTGCTCTGATTATGTTTATTCAAGAAACAGTCCATAGAGGAACCTTTCCAAAATATGCAATAAAAGCCTGTATTTTTTGATTTTAATTATGTATAATAAGTTTTATTCTGACTCATTTTTAAAGGAGCTATTCATCCATGCCTATTTTGCCTTTTCTTACATTTGTTTTTGTCAGTAGCTTTACCCCTGGTCCAAATAATTTTATGGCCATCTCTTTCGCAAACCGCTATGGATTTAGAAATACCATATCCTTTTGTATAGGGGTAGGAGCAGGCTTCTTTCTTATCGCTTTACTTTGCAGCTTTTTCAATCGGGCACTTATTGAAGTCCTGCCAGTTATTGAAACACCGTTAAAATTTGCAGGTGTATTCTATATGCTCTATTTAGCTTATAAAACATTTACCAGTTCAGGAAGCAAGCAGGAATCTTCAGCCAAAGCAGATAAAAATCTGTTTATCATTGGTACACTGATTCAATTTATAAATCCCAAAGCGATTCTCTATGGCATTGCCGTTGTGTCTACATTTCTGCTGCCCTATTACCAATCCTATTTCAGCTATATCCTATTCTGTCTTTTCTTAGGGATTGTCGGTATTTGCAGCTCAATTACCTGGAGCCTGTTTGGTTCTGTTCTTCACAATTTCTTAGACCGTTATCAGAAGGTCTTTAACATAGTTATGGGCTTATTGCTTGTATATAGCGCTTTTGCTATTTTGATAGGATAAACCATTACCAGCCTTGCATCATCTTCTCTCTTTAGTACAATGATAGTAAGAACATACATCAGAGCGAGGAGAATGATTATGAAAAGAGCTATCCGGCTTATTTTGGGCTTCTCACTGGGAGTACTGATCTATTTTTTAATTTTTAATTAACCGCCCTTGTACATCGTTTTTACTGTAATGAAAAAGCCACGTCTCTCTCCTGAAAGACGTGGCTTTTTCATTACTTATCTACTTAATCGTCCCTAAAACATTTAACAAATTCTTCTTAAATCGTTCACGATCCACTGCTTCACAAACACGGACATTGGGCGCTTTCTCCAGACGGTTATTGATATCCACCAGACTGTAACCTCTGGTAAGCTCACCCTTTGTTTCGACATCTACATAATAATCATGCGCTTCCGTCATAATACGCTCATCTGCCGCAATCGCCACTAACAATGTATCCGGATGCGTTGTCCCATTCAGCCGGTGTACAGATTTATTAAACTGCATCACCACTTGATTAATATCTATAAAAAATTGGGAACCAGCTGTTTCCAGACCGGCAATTTCCGCATGGTCCTCGTCATCCATGATGGAATAATCGATACACATATCCCAGCCAACCATTGTAATCGGAATGCCTGAATGCAGGACAAGTCTTGCCGCTTCCGGATCCACATAGAAATTATACTCCGCTGCCGGTGTGATATTCCCTAATGTATTATTCGTACCGCCCATGATATAAATATGCGGAATATCCTTGATAATCGAAGGGTCCTTCTTGATGGCCATTGCAATATTCGTTAGCGGCGCAATCGCTAATAAACTCACTTCTCCCGAATATTCTTTTACTTTCTCAATGATAAAATCAACCGCATGTCCTTCCTCCGGACGCTGTGCTGCCTTTGGAAAATGCGCACCGCCCATACCATCATCGCCATGAACGTCTTCTACAGTCCGGTGCTTTTCCTGCCCTGTTGCAAGCAACGGCCGTTCCAGACCTTTATAGACAGGAACCTTCTCTTCCGGATTAGCGACCTGAATCGTATACAGCGCATTTTCCACCTCTTGATTAAACTCCACATTTCCGCCGGTTATCGTTACACCCTCCACTTTAAAATGATGCATTGCGGTCAAAAGGGCAATCGTGTCATCCCCGGCTGTATCAGTATCAATAATGATTTTTCTCATCTTATTTCTCCTGTCTGGCTAATGCTGTAATATAATCAAAGAACGCATCCCGGTCCACTTCATAAACAAACCGAACAGGGCGTCCAGCCTCTGAAATTTCTGTTTTTCCCTGACTGGCTCCGTTCGGGTGAACAATACTCTTCACTTCTTTTTTCTTCACCAGATCCGGTTTTCCAATCGTTGCAGTCGTCAGAACATCCCACAGGAAGTAAGTTGAATTTGTTTGAAAATGCACGAGCGGTGGTACCATTGCATAGCACTGTCCAAGGAAATCAATCCCGATATCCCGGCGTTCAGCAGCCCAATTATCTCTGACATCGGTCGTCAGCGGAACCATATTCGTGCTTTCCAAAGCAATTAAGTCAATCTCAATCGAGCTGTCCCATACCTTTTTCACAGCCTCTGGATCCCAGAAGGCATTCCATTCGGCAGTTCCATCATGCTCCGGCTCTTCCACATTTCCATTTTCTAAGAATGTTCCGCCCATCCAGACAAGCTTCTCAATTTTTTCTTCGATATCTGGAGCGATTTCCAAAGCTCTTGCTAAATCGGTCAATGGGCCGACAAACACAAGCGTTACTTTTCATCACTCTTACGAAGCACATTCACCAAATGCTCGTGTGCCGCTTCTTCTGCAAGCTTTGCTTCTATCTTTCCAGACTCATTTAATAGTGGCAGGGCATCTACAAAGAATGCATGCATACGCCAGTCTTTTGGAAAGTCATTTTTGCCGCGGGAAGTGGATGCAGCCACTTCTACATCCTGTCCTTTTCCAAAACGGTCAATAATTTTACGGCTCGCATATACAGCAGGCTCTAAGTAGCAGTCAGCCGGAATAACGCCGACACCAGCCAGCTCCACATCTTCCATTTGTAGTAATAAAAACAGGGAAATTAAATCATCTACTCCGCCGTCATGGTTTAAGTAAACTTTCTTTTGCATAGCTAAACTCCTCTTTGACTAAAGTTTCAAGAGCAACCAACGTACCCAGGCTCTTTACCACCTAGCATACCATGACTCAACAAAAGATTATATTTTTTTGAAGAACCGATTCGTACATTTTCTCCTTGCTGGTTAATCCTTTTGTTGGGTGGTAGAATACCTTGCTTTCCGGACATTTTTCACCCAGGCACGGTCCTCGTCCATCATTTTCTTTGCTGCAAAGACTGTCAGAATCTGAATAATAATAATCGGTATTCCCATCAGTCCCGAAAGCACTTCCAGCGGAGATAAGCCGCCTACACTCATCAGCGTCAAAGCAAGAACCGTAATCAGCACTGCTACTAAGATTCGTAATGATTTATACGGTGTAGACTTTGACATATCCTGATTAGACATATAGGTTGCTACGGTATAGGTTGTTGAATCTAATGTAGTAATCAGGAATATCGTCGCGATAACCGTAAAAAGAATCAGAACAATCGCTGAAATCGGCAGCGAACTCAAGACAGCCGGAATCGATGCTTCAATTCCTTGATTCTGCACAATATCCAGCACTGGCAAGATATCTGTCACTTGTCTGTGAACACTTAATCCGCCAAGAACTCCTGTCGCAAGCCAAGATAACAGCATAGGCGCCATCAGATATGTCAAAATCATTTCTTTTATCGTTCTGCCTTTCGACACAATCGCTGCAAATACACCGTGAAGCATAGCCCAGGTTGCATTATAAGCAAACCAGAAAACAGTATGACTCTCAATATGTGTCCCGCCTTCTAAATCCAGCGAATTCGTATATAGTGAAAAATTCATATAATTAGAGATTAAATAGCGTAAGGAATCTGAAAAGAAATTCATGATAAAGATTCCCGGTCCAATGACAATAATCAGGACAGCAAAAGCTCCTGCCAGATACATATTCCATGTGCTTAATCGTTTGATGCCTTTATCAATCCCGACATAAGCACTGATGGAGAAGCCCAAGACCCATACCAATGTAACAATAAGAGTAAAAGGAAAGGTGACGTCGATATTCAATAGTTCTGCCAGGTTATACGTAACAATCGGTGTACCAAGACCTAAGGTCACTGCACCTCCGGCCAAAATACTGACTAAGAAAAGAACGTCAAGGACAATACCGCCAATTCCGTCTGTAAATTTGTCACCGAATATCACGCGGCACGCTTCTGAAATACGCATTCTCGGTTTCTTCCGGACATACAGCAGATACCCCATTGCCGGGGCTACCATCACAAAGACGGCAAAGGTCTGGAAGGTCCATAAAAACATACTGTAGGAATTCCCGGCAAGAATCGCTTCCATCGATCCCGCATCCAGACCAAACGGCGGATCATTCGCAACCTCGCTCCATTGCGTCAAACCTGTCCGCATAACGGTTGAACCAAGACCCATGGCAATTAAAATAGATGCATATTCAAATAAGCTGTATCTCGGTTTCTGTGCCGGATCACCTAAAACTACTTTTCCATACTTAGAAAATGAAAATAACAATGCAGCTATCACAATGAGAAAGGCGTACCATAAATACCCCCACTTAAAGGTATCCACTAATGTATTAAAAATATTATCCAATAATTCCATGGACTCGCTCGTGTACATTGCAAATAAGGCACTGATAATCGCTATAATTACGATAGAAGGGATAACAATTTTCTTCTCAACGAAGCTTTTTTTCTTCTGCCGTTTCGGCACGTCCATTTTAATTTCTCCTCTCTGTTACTTTTTGATTAGAAATATATTTATTAAGATGGCGTTTGCGTTCACGTCTATGTAATTCCACAGAAGAAAAATTCCAAAACCTACGTATGGCAAAAAAATCACGTTACCATATTTTGGTTAATATATTGATTCATTTTATCCCCTCATCTCACTTGCCAGCAATAAACTGTATACTGCATCTAAACAGGGTGTATCCAAGCCGTACGTTTGACTTTTTTCATATAAATACCCTTGTATATAAGCTGTCTCCATTGTTTTTCCGGCTATAATATCATAATACATACTTGTCCCCATATACGGCGGGTATCCGGCATAGATGCGCATGATCTCCTCTGTAATCCCCTCTTGAAAATGAATCTCCTCTGCCGCAGCAATAGCTATGCCTTCCTGAATTAATCGTTTACATAAATGCTGTATTTTTTCCTCTTCTAAAATAAGCGCTGTATTTCTGCTGAGTGCAGTAACAGAATTGATTGCGAGATTAACAAGGAGCTTATACCAAACCTCATAACGATAATCCGGGCTTAATCGGATGTCGAGATTACTTGCGGCAATCCCTTCTTTTAATTTTTTCGTCACTGGATTCTCCGGTAAAATTAAGATTCTGTCACGAAAATGGGTAACAACCTTCTCTTTCTTCTGTCCGCTAATATAGACAACCGCCTGGTATGCATTGGGGATGTGAAATTTATCCAACTGTCCATAACCATTTTGACAAAGAATACATACTGTATTTTCATGCGTCAGCTTATCTAAATAAGGTATAATCCCCTCCAGCTGCGTTCCTTTCACAGTGATAAATAAATAGTCAAACACTGTTTCCGCTTCAGAAATAGCTTCGACAGGAAAAGCAGCCGTTTCCGATGCGGACGCTCTTTCTATATAAACTTCCCCTGCTTTCCTGCCCAAAAAAGTCACCTGATAGCCGCTGGTATGTAATGATTCCCCGATAACAGAACCAACGGCACCTGGACCAATAACTCCAAATGTATCCATTTTTAATCCTCCACCTTTTCCTCAAGCTAATAACTTGCCATTGTGAATCTATACAGATAATTTTATAATAAGAAGAACAATAAAAATAGTAGGTGATTTAGAAGTGAAATTCCTTCATGATTTCATGAACATGAAAAGTAACGGAGAAAAAATGACAATGCTTACAGCGTACGACTACCCAAGCGCGAAGCAGGCAGAGCAGGCTGGAATAGAGACGATTCTTGTCGGAGACTCTCTCGGCATGACCGTCCTTGGCTATGAAAGCACCGTCCAGGTGACGATGCAGGACATGAAACACCACGCGAAAGCCGTACGCAGAGGCGCAAGAGATACCTTTATGGTCGTAGATATGCCCTTTGGAACAGTTGGTGTAGATGATAAAACAGATATGGAAAATGCAGTGGAATTATATCAAGAAACAAATGCGAATGCATTGAAAATGGAAGGAGCTCATACTGCTCCCTTAATCAAAAGATGCACCCAAAGCGGCATCCCGGTCGTTGCTCATCTCGGACTGACGCCGCAGAGCTTCGGTATCACCGGCTATAAGCTTCAGGCAGCATCCAAAGAAGCAGCTGAGGAGCTTATTGCAGATGCCAAGCTGATGGAACAAAGCGGAGCCGTGATGCTGGTATTAGAAGCTATCCCAAGTGACCTGGCAGCGACCATCACAAAAACGTTATCCATTCCAGTTATCGGCATTGGCGCCGGGGCAGATACAGATGGACAGGTCCTTGTTTATCATGATGTGTTAAACTATGGCGTCGACCGCAAACCAAAATTTGTGAAGCGTTATGGAGACTTTACAACAGGTGTAGATGCATTAAAAGCTTATCATGAAGAAGTAAAAGCAGGATTGTTCCCTTCCCCTGAGTTTACGTATAAGAAACAAATTATGGATGAGGTAGACGCATGACGCAACGAATTACAACAATACAAGAAATGAACGCTATCATACGAACATTAAAAAAAGAACAAAAGCAAATCGGTCTGGTACCTACAATGGGCGCCCTACATGATGGCCATTTAACGATGGTAAAAACCTCGTTGAAAAACAATGATGTCACCGTCGTCAGTGTATTTGTAAACCCGCTTCAATTTGGCCCGAATGAAGATTTTGATGCCTATCCCAGAGATATCGAGAGTGACCAGGCAAAACTAGAACCGCTTAGTGTTGATTATGTATTTTATCCAAGTGTAGAGGAGATGTATCCGGACCCGCTGGCTATTTCCTTAAAGGTAAACCGCATGGCTGAAGTGCTGGAAGGAGCAAATCGTCCAGGACATTTCGACGGCGTTGTAACGGTCGTCAATAAGCTGTTCAATATCATTCGTCCCGATTTCGCTTATTTTGGTAAAAAGGATGCCCAGCAGCTTGCCATTATTGAAAAAATGGTTGCCGATTTTAATCACCCCATCGAAGTTATCGGTATTGATACGATACGGGAAGCAGACGGTCTTGCCAAAAGCTCCCGCAATGTCTATTTAACCGAACAGGAACGAAAAGAGGCCGTTCACTTATACCAAAGCTTAATCAAAGCAAAAGAATTGTATGACACCGGCGAAAGAAACAGCGCGGTTTTGATTAATACCATCCAAGCCCATCTAACCAAAAACACTTCTGGGAATGTAGAGGATATTGCTGTCTACAGTTACCCGGAGTTAGTGGAGCAGCCGCAAATCACCGGTCAGATTTTTATATCCCTGGCTGTGAAATTTTCCAAAGCCAGATTGATTGATAACATTATTTTAAAAGGAGACAACCATGATTAGAACAATGATGAATGGCAAGATTCACCGCGCACGCGTGACCGAAGCCAACTTAAATTATGTCGGCAGCATCACGATTGATGCCGACATTTTAGATGCTGTTGATATCCTGCCAAATGAAAAAGTGGCTATTGTAAACAATAACAATGGGGCACGCTTGGAGACCTATGTCATTGCCGGCGATCGCGGGAGCGGAAAAATCTGCTTGAACGGTGCAGCAGCCCGGCTCGTACAGATTGATGATGTGATTATTATTATCTCTTATGTGCAGTTAGATCAGGATGAAGTAAAAACACATACACCTAAAGTGGCTGTGATGAATGAGAAGAATGAAATTGTGGAATTGATTGAAGAGAAGGAAAATCAGCTGGTTTTATAATTGCTGCTTTGAAGGATTTGCCGATTGGTAAGTCCTTTTTTTGCAGTTACTTCACATTTCCCAGAGTCCTCTAGAATCTACACAAATTAGTCATTTTATTTTCCTTCACAGGCAGGAATTATATTGTAAAATAGAAGTAATCTCTTATGAAAAAACGTATTGGCTGCTGTTCTTGGCAGCATTTCATTTAAAGCTGAAGTAGGTGTTATGATGAAAAAAGCATTTTTTGTCAGCTGTGGATCCTTATCACTGGGACTGGGTATCATCGGTATAATTTTACCCCTATTACCTACGACACCATTTTTATTATTATCTGCAGCATGTTACGCGAAAAGCTCAGAAAGATTATATCATTGGCTGCTTGAAAATAAATATTTTGGCTCTTATATCAAGAATTACCGCGCAGGAAAAGGCATCCCATTAAAAGTAAAAATCACTGCTGTATCGGTTTTATGGTTATCCTTATCCTTTACCATCGTTTTTGTTGTTCCACTCGTTGCCGTAAAAATCCTGCTTGCACTGATTGGAGCCTACTTTACAGGATTTATCCTGAAACAAAAAACACTTCAAAAGCATGCTGTCTAGAAATGGCGTACCTGTTGCCATAAAGGATGGCATGCTGTTTGTATTTGGAGGTGACAGACAGTATGACATTTTATGAAATACTCGTATTTATACATATCTTTTCTGCCATTTTAGGGATGGGACCTGGTTTTGTGATGACGCCAATTGCTAAAAAGGCTTCTAACATGACAGAACTGCGGCATGCGTATGCCCTCCGTAACAAATTGCATCAATTCGTCATGATTGGCGGTACCTTGTTACTCGTTACCGGATTATGGATGGGGTTTTTAAATACATACCTCTTTCAGCAAGGATGGTTTTGGATCAGCCTCATTCTTTTTTTACTTGCTCTCGTGTCTGGTCCGACGGTATTAGTTTCCAGCTCTAAGCCGATTAAGGCATTGTTGAAGGAGCATAAAGGAGAAGACATTCCAGCAGAATACTTCATTTTGTCTAAACGGCTATTTTTTTATGAGCATCTTATCAATACGCTGTTTTTAATTATTATTGCATTGATGATTACCAAGCCTTTTTGAGTTTTATAGAAAAGGGGGTATTTTTCTATCTGACTGGGATTTCCTCAGTCTTTTTTCATGTTTGAAAAAGGAAAGATGCGGGGTACTTTTATATAAAAGGAGGTATATAGTGGGAAAAAGTATAAAGATAACTCTATCCGCTGTCATTTTAATTGGAATCATCGGCGCCGTTTATTATTTCTTTTACTACACTTCAAACATGACAATGGATGAAGTCATTTATGAAGAAAGCATCGACAGTAATGAAGACGGTCTGGATATGGAAGCAGGATGGTTTGATTAAAAACTTTAAAGCCATGGGGCATAACCGTATTGCTTTAAATATGTATAACATCAAAAGAAGAAAATAATCTTAAATACTTCTTTTGATTGGGTTTGTATATATTAATAAAGGGAAGTAAATAAAAAGGATTAATTTAAAGAGGGAACATGTATCGCCTATTTAAGGACGCTTGCAAAAATATTGTGCGGTGCAATCATAGGATTTACATTACTTCTCATCTATCATTGGTTGACTGACCTGGCGCTTGCTCTTCAAGACACAGTAACGACCGGGATTATTGCTATAGTTTTAATTTCTATTATAGGAATAATTTATACATTTATAAAAAATAAAGTTACTGATTAGCTTTTTTCATGAATTTCCCAATAGTTAATGTAAATGAATAAAAATTTAATTTTAAGACTGTAAACCCCAACTCTATTTACACCTATTCTTTTTAAATCACCAACTATTAAATTTTCATGAATTAAGAAGGAACTGCTACACAATCGGTTACCCTGATTATGCAAAAGCCCCTTCTTCTAAAAATAATTCTACAGTCGCTTTAACAATTCCGCCGGTTCCACCAGTTACAATAGCAATTTTCCCATCTAGTTTACCACTCATTTGGATGCCTCCATAAAATGATTCCTATCGTTTCACCGTAACACTTCACAAATATTCCTACAAATAGTAAGGGTTCTATCAGCTTCATCTTGAGCAAGTATCATCTTGAATGAAATGCAATCAATTTACAGAGAATAATTAGAGGGTATACAATAAAAATAGGAAAACATTTAACTTCTTGGACAAAGTTATAACGAATCACTTGAATAGGAGAGGATTTCACATGAAGTCTACTTCAGAAAATAAATTACAAGGAAGCAACAATCGCTCCTTTCTGCTCTATTTCATCATAACGGGATTTATCACCACCATCTTATCTTTCTTTTTCATGGGGAGAGCTATTGCTGAGGGAGATAATGATTATTTTGGCCTGAATTTCTTTTTACTCATTGCTGTCTGGGGTTTGGGAGCAATTTTATACTATTTATTTAAAATTAAAAGAGTCGGCCTCTTTATTTCAATCCTTCCCATTGTTTTTTATATATGCAGGTTTATACTCTCTTTTTTCATATAAAGTGAAACTGCAATCAGCGGGGTTTTCTTTTCATCCCCCACTGCGATAAAATATACCGTCGACTTTATAAAGGAAAAGCAGCGTACTCTCTATTGGGAGTACGCTGTTTTTCCACACTACTTCTTCTTAAAACAATTCCTGAGAAGATACAGATAAGTGAAGAAGGTTTTATTCTATATTCCTAGCCCTTCACTTGCTTGTTCTCTCTCCGCTTTTCCCGTTCAGATAAAATATACGCACATGCCGCATCTCCAGAGATATTAAGAGATGTTCGCAGCATATCAAGAATACGGTCGATACCAATAATTAATGCGATACCCTCCACAGGCAGACCGACCTGATTCAGCACCATGGCCAGCATGATCAAACCAACTCCCGGCACACCAGCCGTACCGACACTTGCTAA
This sequence comes from Oceanobacillus oncorhynchi, assembly GCF_000821065.1. Classification (GTDB taxonomy): domain Bacteria; phylum Bacillota; class Bacilli; order Bacillales; family Amphibacillaceae; genus Oceanobacillus; species Oceanobacillus oncorhynchi. The sequence continues at coordinate 330,620 of NZ_CDGG01000001.1, read as the reverse complement.
GGTAGCAACAAGCACGACCATTAATAGATCAACCATCGTAAGCGGCAAATCATATACCTGGGCAATAAATACGGTCGCAACAGCCTGCATAATTGCCGTACCATCCATATTAATGGTTGCTCCCAGCGGCTGGACAAAGCTGCTGATTTCTTTCTTTACACCAAGATTTTCTTGTGCAGCTTTTAAAGATACAGGAAGCGTTGCATTGGAACTGGCTGTGCTAAATGCTACTGTCATCGCAGGAAAGAAGCCTTTATAGAATGTAATTGGATTCCTTCGCCCCAAGAACCAGATAGCCAGAGAGTAAATAAGCAACGCATGTAGAAGCAGCCCTGCAATAACGGTTAACATATAACTTAACATGGAATCAACTGCATCCAGTCCGGCACCGCCAATTGCTGATGCAATAAGCGCAAAAGCACCATATGGAGCAAATCGCATTATCAGCATAACAAGCCAGCCTAAAATATCGTTTGCTTGTTCAAATAAGTTAAAAATACCTTTTGTCTTTTCATTTAAATAAGCTAAGGCCACCCCGATAAACACGGCAAAGGCAATAATTTGCAGCATCTCTCCAGCAGACATAGCCGCTATCGGATTAGCCGGAATGATACTAACTAATGTTTCCATAATCGGCGGTGCCTCGCTCGGTGTAAAGTCACCCAGGTTAGATGTTTCAAATATACCCGTTCTCCCTGGCTTTACCAGGTAAGCTAATGCTAAACCGATACTGATGGCAAACGCCGTAGTTGTTAAAAAGAAAGTAATCGTAAAAACACCGATTTTCCCCAATTTTGCCGGCTCGCCTAGACCTGCCGTCCCCAAAACAATGGACACAAATACCAACGGGACAACCAGCATCATAATGAGATTAATAAATATTTGACCAACCGGGTCCAGCACATATCTGTCCAAAGGACCAAAAAAACTTTCAGGAGCAAATGTCAGAGCCATCCCGGCCACGGCACCAGCTACTAATGCGATAAGTATATTTCTGGTTAGGTTGTTAGCTTTCATCATCAGACACCCTCTCTAATCAAATTGAACTCCACAAAAAAGAAAGCGCCTATCATAAAATAAAAAGCTAAATGATTCCATTTAAAGCCTATCACCTGAAACAGTCGCTGCCAGATTCAACTAATGACTACATAAAGTATTAAAATTTGTTTCCATATAACAAAAAAAATGTAGCCTCACTCTAGATGACGAGTGTTTCTACATTTTATGAATATCTTTTGTCATATATTCCGGTTCTAATCATTAACATTTAGAAAATGCTTATCTGCTCTCCAATGGTTTTTATTAATATAAAACATTAACCAATCTGATTCACGAGTTTTTTAAATTATTCAGCTTATACTGGATTGTTACTACTCCAGTTCCCCCCAAAAAACTACTTAAACCGAATCACATAAGCATCCAGAAATATCCGGGCCAGAACCTGCAGCGGCAGACGCGAACGCACCTCATAGTCCGGGAAAAAGCTCTGCTTCGACTTATAGCCCAGCAAATTAATATCACATAACTGAAACAGACTGCTTTCCTTATTTGTCGTCAGCAAAATCGTTTTTACATTATTTCGCTTGCAAAATTGTGCCGCTTCTACTAATTCTTCTGTTTCCCCATTTAGCGATACAAAGATAACTAAATCATCACGCGTAAACTTTTTCGATTTAATACGAATAATATTCGGGTCGGTATGCTCTTCACAATGCTTTTCCAGCAGCTGCAGCTTTACCGCCATCTCATTGGAGATATGCTCCGAGAAGCCTCTGGCAAATATCGTAATTTTTTTACTATATTTAACTGCAACTAAAGCATCTTCGATAATGGAGGAATCCAGATAATTAATGGTATTCGTTACTTCCTCCTGATTCTTGAAAATAGCAGATTGGATTTGAGAATCAATATTTTTTATTTTCTCCAATGCTCCCGGGAATTGCTGTGACTTCTCAGAAACAAATTGAAATTTAAAATCTGTAAACCCCCGATAGTGGAGTTTTTTCATGCATCGGACAATCGTGGATGTGGAAACATTTGCTTTCTCACTTAACTGGGTGATGGAAATCTCCCCCATTGTCGCATGATGTGATTCAATATAATCCAATAAATGCTTGTCACTGCTGCTTAATTCATTGTAATAATGCTGAATCCGCTGTTGGAAATTCACGCTTAACACCCGCCCTTTTCAAATATCCTTTTGAAATCTTTTTCATCTATTTTCTAACTATACCACATATAATGCAAACATTTTCATTTCATGACGTGTCATACTTTAAGTAAGGAAGGATGATGAACCATGATTTATACATGCACGTTAAATACAGCGATTGACATGTTCATCGAAATGGAAGATTTTCTTCCGGATAAGGTGAACCGAAGCATATACGATGAATTCCAGCCAAATGGCAAAGGAGTCAATATATCCATTATTTTAAAAAAGCTTGGCGTCCCCTCGACAGCTATCGGTTATATAGCAGGGTTCAGCGGGCATTATATTCAGGATGAACTAAACCAAATGAATATCGACACTGATTTTACGGAAGTTGATGGTGTCACAAGAATTAATGCATTTGTAAAATCCAATCAGGGTGAGTACAAAATTGTTAATGGCGGTCCGGAAATTACAGATGTAAAAATTGATGAATTAATAACTAAAATTGCCGGATTTACAAAGGATGACGTGTTATTTGTGTCAGGCAGCCTGCCGAAGGGCGTAAATCCATCCATTCTGGTTTCCATCGCAAAGCATGCTTCTGATATTGGATTTCGATTGATTTTAGATATAAGTCATCCGATCTTAAGTGAATTAGTTCACTACCGGCCTTACTTGATCAAACCGAATGACGAAGAGCTGCAAGCCCTGTTTCCAGAGGAGGAACTCGACTCAGAACAAGCAATATTGAGAGCAGCTCAAAAATTAGTAGATCAAGGCTGTCAAAATATATTAGTTTCTCTGGGAGGCGAAGGTGCTTACTTTGTTAATAAAGACACAATGCTCTACTGTCCAGCACCAAAGGGGGAGGTCGTGAACACCGCCTGCTCTGGCGATACGATGCTGGCTACCTTTTACAGCACCTTACAGACAAGTTCCCCCGAAGCAGCATTGAAAAAAGCTGTAGCGGCAGGTTCTTCAACGGCTTTCCGCTCTGGATTAACCGATTTTGAGGATGTCGATCAATTGATGCAAAACTTAAAAGTACAAGTAGTAACCATTTAAAAGAAAGGATGAACATCATGACATATCGTTTTTTAGGCGTTACTGGCTGTCCAACAGGAATTGCGCATACGTTTATGGCTGCGGAAGCACTTGAAAAAACAGCAGCAGAAAAAGGCGTTTCCATCAAAGTCGAAACACATGGACAAAGAGGAACAGAAAATCAGTTTACTGCTCAAGAAATCAAAGACGCAGAAGTCATTATTATTGCTGCAGATAAAAACGTGGATATCGACCGTTTTCATGGCAAAAAAGTAATCAATGTTTCCGTTTCAAAAGGTATTAAAAACCCTGAGGAATTAATAGATAGAGCTATATCGGGGAATGTAGCGGTCTATAAAGGATCTGGGGAAACCACTCAATCAAATGGCGACAGCAATCAAGAATCAGCCAGCATATGGCATCAGCTTTATGTACATCTGATGAATGGTGTCAGCCATATGCTTCCTTTAGTTGTTGCCGGCGGGGTGATGATTGCTGTTTCCTTTATGTTTGGAATTTATTCAGCTGACCCTGAATCGTCTCAATATAATGTTATTGCCGAACAAATGAATACCATCGGCGGATTAGCAATGGGATTGATGGTTCCTGTTTTAAGTGCTTATATTGCACAATCCATCGGTAATCGACCCGGCCTTATTATTGGTTTTATTGTCGGTATGATTGCTGATACAAACGGCACCGGATTTTTAGGAGGAATTGTTGGCGGCTTCTTAGCTGGAGGCCTTGTTTTACTGCTTATGAAAGCACTAAAGAACCTGCCAAAATCATTAGATGGTTTAAAAGCTATTTTTTTAATTCCGGTTCTCGGTATCTTTATCGGCGGATTTGCGATGTGGTATCTGTCTGTTCCGATGGAAGCAATCAACCAGGGAATGATGGACTTCCTAAGCAGTTTCCAGGATTCTAACCCGATCTTATTAGGGTTGATTGTAGGTATTATGAGTGCATTTGATATGGGCGGCCCCGTCAATAAAGCGGCCTATGTAACAGGTACAGCACTTCTGGCACAAGGTAATTTCTTATTTATGGCAGGTGTTTCTGCGGCGTGTATCGTTCCGCCGCTCGCAACCGGATTCTCGGTATTATTTGCGAGACGCAGCTATAACCAGGCAGAAGCAAGTGCCGGCTATGTCAACTTTCTATTAGGTTCAACGCATATTACAGAAGGCGCGATACCTTTTGCAGCAAAACGTCCGTTTACCATTATCCCAATTATCATGGTAGGTTCTTCTATCGCTGCCATGCTGACGTATATGTTTAAAGTAGAAGTCCCTGCACCGCATGGCGGATTTATCGTTCTGCCTGTTGTCACTCATGCCTTCTTATGGGTCTTGGCAATTCTGATTGGTGCGGTGATTTCCGGATTCTTAATGGCATTAGAACAAAAAAGACATCAACGAAAAAGCAATCCTGAGCAAGCGGCTGCGCCAGTACAACAAGAAACACCTGCGCCACGTGAACAGGGGGAGCTTTTAGAAACAAACCAAATTTATCTGCAGCAAAAGCTTCACTCAAAAGAGGAGGTTCTGGCGTTTATAGCAGATAAAGCTGCAGCATTAAATATTGCAACAGATGCAGAAAAAGCAGCAAGCGGTCTGCAAAAAAGAGAAGCAGAAGGCTCGACAGGTATGGAAAACGGAATCGCTATTCCTCATGTAAAAAGTGAAGTAATCCAACAAGCAAAATTAATGGTCGTTCAATTGACAGAAGGCATTGATTGGCCTGCAATGGACGGAAAACCAACAGACTTTGTTATCAGTATTCTCGTACCAGATGGAAGCAGCAACGAACATTTAGATATCTTATCGGCTCTTTCCAGAAAACTGATGAATCAAGATTGTATTAACCAGCTAAAAGCTTCTCAATCCGAAGCGGAGATAAAAGAATTATTACTTGGAGGCGTTAAAAAATGAAAAATTTAAAAAAACTCATAAATGATCAGGGGATTATTTCTGCACTTGCTATTGACCAGCGTGGTGCACTAAGAAGAATGATGGGCGAGGATATTTCCGGCGAGCAGATTTCAGCCTTCAAACAGATTGTTTCTGAAGAACTGACTCCTTACGCTTCTTCTATCCTGCTTGACCCTGAATATGGATTAGCAGCAGCAAGGAAAAGAGATGAAAATTGCGGATTAATATTGGCTTATGAACAAACAGGCTACGACAAACAAGAGCCTGGACGTTTTCCGGATTTAATTCCGAATTGCTCTGTCAAAAACCTGAAAGCTGCAGGCGCTGACGCAATTAAATTATTGATCTATGTGGATGTAGATGAAAGTAAAGAAATCAATGAAGCTAAAGAAGCTTTTGTAGAACGCGTCGGCAGTGAATGTGTCGCAGAGGAGATTCCATTTTTCTTAGAAATTCTTACCTATGATGATTCGATTGGCAATGAAAAGGGATTGGAATTTGCTAAAGTAAAACCGAAAAAAGTGATTGAAGCAATGAAACGCTACAGCGAGTCAAGATTTAACGTGGATGTGTTAAAAGTAGAGGTTCCTGTCAATATGAACTTTGTGGAAGGCTATGCAGAAGGAGATACAGCTCAAACCCAAGCGGAAGCAAAAGCTGTTTTCAAAGAACAGTCTGAAGCGACCAGCCTGCCATTCATCTTTTTAAGTGCAGGCGTTACACCGGAATTATTCCAGGAAACATTGCGTTTTGCCAAAGAAGCGGAATCTGCCTTTAACGGTGTTCTATGCGGCAGAGCAACTTGGAGCGGCGCAACATCTGAATTCAAAAACGTGGATGGAGAAGCTGCTGCGAAATGGCTGCAGACAGAAGGCATTAAAAATATTCAGGAACTGGATAAAGTGGTTCAAGAAACAGCTACATCTATTTCCTAACAAAGGTAGAAAAAGCTCAGTGTGCACACTGGGTTTTTTCGTCATATCCTTTCTGCTTCTTATTGATAGTATGTTATTATTCAGTTTGTTGCATGCTACTAACGATGGAATGATATTATCGCACGTGTTAAACGGATCATTTTGATTTTTGAACTTCCTATTATAAGGAGCGGAATCCATGCCTAAAAAATACATTATTATCAGCAGCATCCTTGCTGTTATCATCATTATCCTGCTTGCACTTATTTTCTTCTTTAAAATATCCTTTACTTCCCTGCCAACAAATCTGCCCGTTGTTTTAACAGAAGTTCTGACCACGGAAGGGGAACGGAGACATGTTGATTCGATTCGTCTTACAAAATCGGACTCCAGTCACTTAGATAGCGATGAGCCTGTACAATCAGAGAATGAGAAAGAAATTGTATTGGATCAATCAAATGATATCACCCGAATGCTGATTGAAGATGTCCATATTTATCAGGGCGGACGGATTACAAGCGACAGCCCGGAATATACCGCAGAAATGAACCTGTCTGATGGAGATACGCTCTATCTATACCTCTCCAATGAATACATACGGGTTGTTCCGTCAGATCAGGAAGGAAGGCTATACAAAGTATTGGATACGGAAAATGCTGTTTATGCCTATTTTCACGCTTTCTTTGAAGAAGACGAAGGCTAGTTTGCTCGGCTGCGGCATAATCGATGTCTTCTTTTCTGTGACCAGTCTTATTGAATATATCGAATGAAGGTCCCTGCATAAGCAAATAATGATATGTTTATACCGGTTTCCCCTCTTTGTACGAGGTAATTATAATGTTATTTTAATTACCTCGTACACCATTACTTGCAGAAAAAACAAATATATTACCCTTCATTTAATTGATAATATTTTCTTTTCTTCTTTCCTTGCACCAGCATATTGGAGAATAGACCCAGACCTAAAAACAAGAACGAACCCACGATATAAACCAATCTAATGTCCATCATTTCAGCTGCTATTCCAATAATTAATGTCAACAATATAATACATGCCGCTTCGATTAGTCCAAAAATCGTTGAAAAACGCCCCATAATCTCTACAGGAATATTATTTTGATAAAAGGTCAGGAAGCCCGTGTTGGCAAAAGAAAGCGCAAATGTCAGCAGGAAGAAACCGATTGCTGCTGTTGTAAAATCTGTTGAGAAAGCAAAAAACAAATAACCAGCGGGCGTACCTATTACCCCGAGCCCCATCAGCATATTAATTTTTAAGTACTTTGCAAACATTGCATTTATCAAAGAACCAGCTATAATCCCTGCGCCCGCAATACTAACTAAAAAGCCATAGGTGCTTTCATCCAACAATAGCACCTCTATTGCAAAAGCTGCCTCTAACGAGTCCAGCCCTGTCATAAAAACTGTTACGCCCCCAAACAGAATATAAATCAAGGTAATATATTTGTGATTGCCGCTATATGCAAGGATCTTCTTCCAATCCTGGATGACAGAATGGATATCGATTCTATCACTTATTTTTCCCTGTTCATGCAAATTGGGAAGGAAAAGGATTATCATGGCAGAAATACATAATGCAGCAGCATTTATAAATATAGCTAAGGAAGGACTGCCGACCATAAACAATGCCCCTGCAATCGACGGTCCTAAAATAAACCCGCAGGAATTAATAAAGTTACGAAGGGCATTGAACCGCTGACGGTCTCCTTTTGGAACCAATTTGGTCATGTAGACAATAGAGGCCGGCTCAAACACCGCACTGGCTACATTAATTCCAAATACCAACACATAGATGAGCAATAAGGAATCTAAAAAAGGAAGTATACCTATAAGGCCTGCCCGAAATACATCTAATCCAATCATCATGTTCTTTTGATTCCAACGGTCAATCATGGTACCGGCCCAAAAATTGGTGAACATTGCTGCCAACGGTATCAAAATATATAACACAGAAACCGCAAGCGGAGAGCCCGTCATTTCCAAAACAATTAAATTTAATGCAATCAGGTATATCCATGCTCCCAGATTAGATACACCAATTCCCGTTAACAATAATGAGGTGTTTTTCCACCTTTCCCAAGTCCCTTCCATTCCATCTCTCCTTTTTTAAGCTTTTTTATAAAATAAAAAAAGCCCGCGCCCTCAAAGTTATCTCAACTTTGAGGACGGGACTTCTTATATCACAGAAGATCGTGGTGCCACCTCATTCTGTTTCTGCATCGCTGCAGAAACCTCCATAAGCAACAGCAAATCATTGCTTTTCTCGATAACGGGAGCACCGGCACATCATCATATAACAATCCAATGTGCAGCTACGAGGCTTGCTTCAATATAGTTCCGCATCCTCCTTTTCAGCTTCCGGAGTTCTCTGTTATGCTTCCCTTATATTTACTCTTCTCTTCAACGCTTTTGATAGGATGTATCTCGAGTTTAGAAATATTATACATGGTTCCATAAAAATGACAAGTGTTATTTTATCACAGAGAAGAACAAAAACTCCGACTGAACGAAGTTTCGTTTCAAACTTCTATTTCCGAAATATTATAAAACTATTGACTTAAATTGTGTAATGGCTCACTGTTTAAGTATAGAATGATTCGTATACTACTTTAAAGGATGTGTTTATACATGACAGCAAATCATGGAAAAGTAAATCGCGTTGTATTGATTGGAGCCGGGTCTGTCGGTGTCAGCTATGCATTTTCACTTATAAACCAGGGTATTACAGAGGAATTAGCTATTATTGATTTATTCGCTGATAAAGCGCTTGGAGATGTATGGGATCTCAACCACGGGAAAGCGTTCGCTCCTTCTCCAACCAATGTTTGGCTGGGAGAATATCAAGACTGTAAAGATGCAGATATTGTTTGTATTTGTGCGGGAGCAAACCAAAAACCGGGTGAAACACGCTTAGACCTCGTTGAAAAAAACATGAAGATATTTAAAGGGATTGTGGATGATGTGATGGAGAGCGGCTTTGACGGCATTTTCCTTATCGCAACCAATCCTGTAGATGTCTTAACACAGGCAGTTATTGAATTCAGCGGTTTCCCTGCTCACCGTGTTGTCGGAAGCGGAACAACCTTAGACTCTTCCCGTCTTCGTTATAAGCTTGGAGAGTATTTCGATATTTCTCCAAAAGCAGTTCATGCCTATATCGTCGGTGAACACGGGGATACAGAGCTTCCGCTTTGGAGCAGAGTAACCATTGGTCCTGTTCCCCTGCAAACGTATTTAGATAATCATGACGATTATAACGCAGAAGACCTTGATCAGATCTTTGAAGAGGTTCGGGATGCAGCTTATCATATTATTGAGAAAAAAGGCGCCACCTTCTATGGTATTGCCATGAGCTTAGCACGAATTACCGAAGCCATTCTAAGAAACGAAAATATCGTGTTAACAACGAGCAGTTATTTACAAGGACAATATGGTGCAGAAGACGTATGCATCGGTGTTCCATCTATCATTAACCGTTCCGGCATCCGTGAAATTATTGAAGTGCCAATGAATGAAGAAGAACAGGAAAAATTTGCTCATAGTGTTCAAACGTTGAAATCTATTTATGAGCCTGCGATGAAGCGCATATAAAGTTTAAAAAACGTAATGTGAGAAAGGTTTTCCCGCCTCACATTACGTTTTTTATTTACTCCTCATCTACATCAGCTACAACGGTTTGCTGATAATCAATTAAAATAACAGAACGTACTCCAGCTTCTTCCGCATCTCCCTTTTCAATCGGACTGACATAATGCGATACTGCCGAATCCTCCACACCGTAGGATTCTAAAGGCTTCGTAATCTCAAAAATCTCTATCACATCATCCTGATTGACCGTATCAAACGTTTCTCCTGCCGCTTTAGGAATACCAATGGCGTTCGTACCGCCTTTGACATTTTCTCTTTTAATTAAATGGGCAAAGGTAAATGGCTCCCCATCCTGATGAAAACAGTTTGGTGAAGAAACAGCCTTATCCCAATCATTTTCTACGTACAGCTTCACAAAATGCACCCCGGCATGAATCGGCATGATCCGGTCTTCTTCCTTCCAGAACGTTTCCTGATAATCAAACAGAATTATTTTTTGCAATAGCTTATTATTCTGTATTTCTTTATCTATATAAGGGAATTCCCGATAAGAACCCGGATATTCCGGATTAAATTTCCCCTGGAAGTACGCAGCGTATTCCTCCCCATCCTTCGTCAGCGTCGGCAGCCATTCAATCTGACCAGAAGTTGGCAATACCAAAGCGCGTGAATATCTTCTATAACGATTTAAGTCTTTTGCATATTCATCGATAGGCAGATCCTCGAAATAATCCAATAAAGCTTGGTAATCTGCTTCTATCCCTTCATAGTCTAATTGCTGCATTAAATCATACCGCGCATAGCCATTCTTTTTTAAATTGCTCATCTATATTACTCCTTTTATCTTCATCGGTTTGCTTAAAAAATGGAATCCAAGTTATTATTTTAGATGATTTGGGTTGAAAAGACAAATGGAGTAAGGGGTATGTAGGTTTATGTATGGTGGCACAAAAAGAAAGCGTCGAATTCATAAAAGGACTATTAGCACCTTTACACAATAAAAAGAATTAAAAACCAAGTATCTTAATCATCCTTCAAAGTATAAATATATTTTCATATTTACTTTAAAAAATATTCGTTTTATCATAGATTTATTTTAATTACTCTATTATTATAGAGTTAGATGTTATTTAAAATTATGTCTTAGGGGTGATTTAATGGAGCAGCATAAATTTGATTCAAATGACAGTCTATTTATTGTAGAAGCTATTGTAGAAGGTTACCGAGATTATGTCGACCACCGGAAAGAACGACATCGCAATATGAAAATCAGCTCTGCTTTCGCTTGGACAAAAGGAAACTTTATAGAAAGCAAACTTGCTGAAAATAGTGGGAGCCTTCACTTATCATATAGACGTGCTAAAGCAGGTTTGACCTGGGATTATTTACAATTCATTCATGGGGATACAAAAAAACTCTTCTTAATTAAAAATGCAGCCTATTTTAATAAAGATCGTTTTTCTCAAGCGGTACTTCCAGGGAACATCAATCATAAAAAACCACAGAGAACTTACCTTCATGAGCTTTCAAAAATAAATAAGCATCTCGATTTTGCGGATACATCTAAGACTACGTACTATTCAAATGAAATGAGTGAACAACTTTCTTTATTTATACCCGATACCCAAGCAAAGGATGAGTTGACCCACTTACAAACATCTTATAATGAATTTCATATTCTTACTTATAAAATTGATGAAGCTTATCAAATATCTGAGATAATGCACTATCTTCCAAACCCTAACGATAACAGGGCTTATCTCATAGAAGACCTTTCGCAATATATCTCAGGAGCTGAATTAACGGATGAAGAAAGAGACATCATTGCCCCGGAACAGGATAATGATATAATTGACCCGGCAGCATTTGATATTGGCATCTTAGAAGAGGATCAAGAATAATTTTTACGACAAGGAGGGCAATAGATGTTTCAGGGTGAAAATCTAACCAATTTACGTATGATGCATGGATATTCACGCAAACAGCTCTCTGATATGTTAGGTATAACGGAGCAGGCAGTGTGGCAATACGAAAATAATTATACGTCACCAAAAATGCAGATAGTTAATGACTTAAAGAATATATTTCACGTGAAAAGTAAATATTTTTATAAAACGGATGTACTTCAAAACGCGAATAACCAGCCAAATATCAACATGATGAATATTGCTTATCGGTCAAAAGAAATCAATCTGATGTCCAAAACACAAACCGAAGCAAAACATATGGAATTTCTTGATCGATTCGTAGACTATTTATCCAATAAGATTTCTTATCCAACCCAGAAAATCATTCAGCTAAGAAACGAGATTATTCACGATTTAAATACTGCAACGGAGAGTAGACAAGAACAAATAACTGCAGCAGCTAATCTGGCACGCAAAAAACTAGGGCTTGATGAGATGACGAACAACAACCTGATGTTCCTAATTGAAAAAAGTGGTGTTTTTATTTTTGAAAAAGCCATCGGTAAAGAAATTGATGCCTATAGCTTATGGACGAAACAGGATAGACCTTTTATTATTTTGGGAAATTTAAAACGTTCTGCTGCTCGTCGTAATTTTGATATTGCTCATGAACTTGGTCATTTATTACTTCATTATCGTGTAGAGTTTACAAACTTAGATCGTACAGAGTATAAAGCGATAGAGAATGAAGCCAACCAATTTGCAGGAGCCTTTCTGCTTCCTGAACATGTAATGCAAGGAGAATTCCAGACAATTGCTAGACCAACAAACCCAGATGCTTATATCGATTTAAAGAAGAAATGGCTTGTATCTATTCAAGTTTTAGGGTATCAGGCATTGAATTTAGGCTTTTTAGATGCAAAAAAACATCGTAACTTCTATGCCGCGCTTCATCGAAAAGGTTATTTAAAGCAAGAACCGCTGGATGAGGAACTGCCTATCCAAAAACCCCAGAAAATCAAATCCATTATGGATTACGCTGTGAAGAACAGTATCATTGATATACAGCGTATGATGGATATCGATTGGATGGCTGAAATAGGTTTCTTTTACCAGCTAACAGGGATGGAAGAAAGCTTTTTTAGTCAGTACTTGCAGAAGAAGCAGGATTTTGAATTGGCTGATGTTGCTGAGATTACGTCGCATACAAGATAATCCTCGATAAGGTCTATAATTTCTGAAATTCTCTATAGTTCCTTAAAGTGAAACAAGACCTCATACAAAATGAATGTGTGAGGTCTTGTCAGCATTAAAATCATAATTCACTTAGCATTACTGCGGTTTTTCTAGCGGATGAGCGGTAGGCAGCCATAGCTACTTCCAAAGCTCTTAATCCATCTTCTCCTGTAATAAATGGATCTTTGTTTTCTTTGACAGCCTGGATAAAATTCTCTATCAATCCCTCATCCATATCATCTCCCCAGAAATTCCATTTAACGCCCTCTGAACTATATACATCCAGCTTCTGGGCAAAAGCATCCACAGAGAGCGTTCCTTTCGTTCCTATTATTTCTAAGGTAACGTCTCCCCAAGTTGGATAATCCTTATTACGAGACCAGCTGCAATCCAATGTCGCAAACATACCGTTATCAAATTCCATGGTTAACAGCCCAGTATCATCTATCTCCCCATCGGATAGTTTATCATCTATTTCAGCATACACCTCTGTTACTTCTGCGTTAGTAAACCAACGAATAAGGTCGACTACATGAACAGTATGGTCGATAACTGCCCCTCCGCCAGATTTCTCTTTCTGCACAAACCATCCTCCAGGATTAGTCCCTCTATTTGTACCTTTAACGGCAATAATATTACCTAAATCGCCCGTGTCTATCGTTTGTTTCGCATTTTGCACAGGCTTATTAAATCTTACCGGAAATGCCGTTTGTAAAATCACGCCTTTTTCCCGGCAAATCTTAATCATTTCTTCCGCATCCTTCACATTAGAAGACAAAGGTTTTTCGCAAAGTACATGCTTATTATGATTCGCTGCAGCTTTGACGTGTTCAAAATGTTTTTGATTCTCTGATGTAATAATTACAGCATCAATCGGTTCCTTTAATAAGTCATGATAATCCGAAAAGTATTTGGTATTAAACTGTTCTGCTGCGTCTTTCCCTCTCACTTCTTCTTCATCAGCAATACCATATAACTCTATCTCCGGCAAATTGTTTAAAGCATTTGCATAGCTATACGCATGTCCATGAGCAAAACTAATAATACCTACCTTCATTTTACTCCCTCCAAACTGGAATATTGTTTAAGATAAACCGGCTCTCCCGACTCAATCGATTGTAAAGCAGCTAATGAAATCTCTAGCGCTTTATAGGCGTCTTCTGCGGTCACTCTCGCTTCCTTTCCTTCTTTAATACAAGAAATAAAATGCTCTATTTCAAGATAATATGGACTATGCTGCGTTGGGCTGGATGGAACCGCTACCCCTACAACCTCATCAACTGATGCGCTTTTCTCTACTACAACAGGGCTGGCTGAAGTACTATCATGTTGAATAATCCCTTCCTTTCCGGCAATTTCTAACTTCGTATGGAAGTTCTGATGTGCCCAGGTGCCTTCCACATGAGCAATCACCCCGTTCTCAAACCGAAGTGTGATTAAGGAATATTCTAATTTTCCAGCCGCTCTTCCTCTGCTTGTTTTTGCATATACACGCTCTACTTCTCCAAAGCACCATCTTAAAAAATCAAAATCATGAATAACTGTGTCTAAAATCAAACCGCCGCTTTTAATAAAGTTTGCATACCAATCATTGGAGGCATTTGGAAATGCTCCTCCTCTCGTTGTTCTTGCAATTACCGGCTGGCCTATTTTTTGTGAATCGACTACTTCTTTTGCCTGGACATATTCTGGGAAAAAGCGTACCACATGGCCTACGAATAAGCGAACTCCCTGCTGTTCACAGAAATCGATCATCTCTCTGGCATCAGCCAGATGGCGGGCCAAAGGCTTCTCGCAAATAACGTGAAATTTATCTCTCGCCGCTTGCAAGACTGTCTCTTTGTGTAAAGGGGTAGGCAAACAAACAGATATGACATCAATATCTACAATCTGCTGCTTCGCTTCTTCATAAGAAGAAAACGCTTTAGTCCCACACTTGTCAGCCAATTGAGCAGCCTTTTCAAAATTCACATCAACAATTCCACATAATGTTACATCTTTCATTTCTGTATAAGCAGCAGCGTGGGCATTTCCCATTGTCCCTGCACCTAAAACTAAAATATTCATTTTTGTGCACCTCTTTCTATTAATTATCTTCTAACGCCTTGTAAAGCAATTCCTGAAACTAGATGTTTCTGTAAAAGAACAAACATAATCAGCATCGGAATAGTAGACAGTACAGCACTCGCCATCAGCAATGGATAATCCGTCGAATATTGCCCCTGAAATGCTGCAATACCTACTGACAGCATTCTCGTTTCTTCTGAATTCGTCATAACTAAAGGCCAAAGAAAATCATTCCAAGAAGCGAGGACCGTAAATATACCTAATGCAATTAATCCTGGTGTCGCGTTCGGCAAAATAATGCGCCAATAGATTCCAAAAAAGGAACACCCATCAATCGTTGCCGCCTCATCCAGCTCTTTCGGTATTCCTAAGAAAAATTGCCTTAACAGGAAGACGCCGAATGCGCTGAACATACCAGGAACAATCAAAGCATAGAAGGTGTCAATCCAGCCCAGAGACGTTAAAATTCCGTAGTTTGGAATTAGAATAATTTGCATTGGCACCATCAAAACAGATAGGACTACAATAAATATGACATTTTTTCCCGGAAAATCCATTCTTGCAAAGGCAAATGCAGCCAATGAGCACAAAATTAACTGTCCCAATGTTCTTCCTAAGGTGACCATCAGCGTATTAAAGTAATATCTCATCATATCGATACTTGCAAAAACGTCAAGGTAATTCTCTACTAGCCACTCTTCAGGAAAAATGGTAATCGGCACTTGCATTGCTTCTCCAAATGATTTTAGAGAAGTTAACACCATCCAAAGAAATGGTGTTACCATAATCACTGCACCAATAATCAGCACCAAATGAATCAACCACTTCTTATTCATACGCTTCCTCCTTATTATCCGTCATAATGCACCCATTTCTTTTGGAACGCGAACTGGAAAATAGTAATGAGTAGTATCATTAAAAACAGCAAAAATGCTTGTGCAGAAGCATAGCCCATTTGCGAATACTCAAACCCTGACTCATAAACTCCATATACAAGTGTACGCAATGGTTCTAATAAGACATGGCTGTCGCCGATCATGATGAATATCAGATCAAACACTTGTAAAGAGCTGATTATTCCAGTGATAAACACGAAGAACAATGTCGGTGTTAACAGAGGAATGGTTATCGTAAATAATTGTTTTAATTTTGAAGCGCCATCCATTTCGGCAGCTTCATAATAGGTTTCTGAAATCCCCTGCAAACCTGCCAGGATTAAAATAATGTTGTTTCCTACTGTCATCCAAACATACACAACAATAACCGATATTAACGCAATATTAGGATTGAACAGCCATGCAGGCTGCGGTAAATGGAGTAAGCCTAGTATATAATTAAGCAATCCATAATCTGTGTTGTATAACCACTTCCAGACCATCCCAACAGCAACCGGCATCGTTACCACCGGCAGAAAATAAAGGGTTCTATAGACGATCATTCCTTTAATTTTTTGATTCAGCAATATGGCAATCCCCGTGGCCAGCATCACCGCTAACGGCACGGAAACCAGCGTAAATACGAGTGTGTTAACCATGCTTCTGATAAAAGAATCTGTTTGAACCAGCCTTATCAGGTTGTCCAAACCAATAAACTCGGGAGGGTTAATCCCATTCCAGCTAGTGAAAGACAAGCCAAAAGAAGCAAGAGCCGGCATCAAATAAAATAGGAAGAGCCCTATTACAACAGGAGCGATAAATAGATAAGCCCACATCGCTTCCTTACGCTTACGCCTGCTTCTTTTCGGTTTCATAAGCACGTTTGAATCACTCATTCATTAGAAACTCCCTTCTTACAGAAAGATTTTTATTCATTTATCTGTTCTGATTCCAAGATGATATCCATCTCTCTGGCAACATTGTCCAAAGCTTCCTTCATTGATTTATAGCCCAAAAATGCTCCTTGAATTTCTGCCTGCTCAATATCCTGCCACTGTATTGTGTTTTGGGAGACAGGGTAGGGAAATGAAACTTCCTGTGCGTCGATAAATACCTGTAAATCCAATTCAGGCATGGAATCTACCCATAAATCACTCATGGATTCCTGCGCAGGGATACTAAAGCCTGATTCAGCAATAAACTGATTCCCTTTTTCGCCAGTCAAATGCTTGATTAAATCCCAAGCCAACTCTTCTTGCTCGGTGTCCCCATTCATAGCCCAGCCAATCCCATGTGCAATAGAGCCCTCTTCCTTTCCTGCCGGTAATGGAGCTACTCCTAACTCATCCCCAAGCTCACTGTAAAACATCTCCGCGTTCACAGAGATTTCAGGATGCATTGCTATCATTCCTGACATAAACATATCGCGGGGATGGTTTTCAATTTGTGTCTGTACAGATGGTGAAATCCCCTTATCTATCAAATCCTGTGTAAAAGTAAGTGCTTCTTGCGCTTCTGGTGAATTAAAACCTGAATGGGTCTTGTCTTCATCAATCATGTAGCCGCCAGCCTGTGGAATTAAGTTATAATAGCCAGCCTGGTTACTTACAACATAGGCTGTATATCCATAAACTCCCTCCTCCTGATCAGCCAAGATATCTCCCTTTTCTTCAATATCCTCCCATGTCCAGGTTTCATCCGGATATTCCAGACCAGCCTCATCAAATAGTCTTTTATTATAAAACAAACCTACAATATCCGAGAAATATGGTGCAGCGTATAAGTGATCTTCATGAGAATATAAATCTATCATAGAATCGAAATAGGCATCCTTGGAAAAATCACTATCTTCTTCAATAAATGGCTCCAAATCTTTGATTAGCCCATAAGAGGCATATTCAGAAAAATTAGGTCCATTCATCCAAAAGACATCTGGTCCGCTCCCTCCCCCTATACTGGTTCGTAATTTCGTGAAATAGTTGGCATAAGGTGTATAGGTTACGTTCACCTCAACATCTGGATGCTCCTTATTAAATTCTTCAATAGAGGCATCCACTGCACCGCTTATGTTTTCATCCCACAAGGCTACTTCCAGCGTTTTTTTACTGCCGCCTTCTGTATCATTTCCACAACCTGTTAAGATACCGACTAATGTAATCATTAGAAATATGGTGCATACTCTTTTCCCCATTCTATCTCCTCCAAAAGGGTTTAATAATGTTTTGCCAGGAATATAATGAGCCACAACTTGCTTGACAGCATTTTCAAATCACAGCCTTCGACAGAAAAAAATGAATGTCCTCCTTCATAGCAAATTCACACGCTTTTGTGAAGCGCTTTCAAAATACGTTTATAACCTTTTAAATCACTCTTTCAAAATCTTTTAACATGGTGACAGCCTCTATTGATTATCACTTCGATAAAACAGAATTACTTATTCAGCTTCCTGTTTTAGTGATTGGAATTACATTGTCTGTTTTTTGAGATTCATTAGCCGCCAGAGTTGCCTCTAAAGTTTTCAAGCCATTCGTATAATCTGATAGAATGTTTTCTGTCCTTCCAGTCAAAATCGCTTCAATAAACGCATTATCTTGTTCTTCATAGAAATCAACTTCTGAACTATAGGTGATTACATTCTCCTCTTCAAAGATAGTAAGCTTTGTTCCATCAATCATTACGCGAAAATTCTTCCCTAATAATTCTACGCCCATACGATGATCCTTTTGAGTGAAGGAACAGTCTAAATGTCCAATAGCACCATTTTCGAATGTAAAGTTGACGGAACTCACATCTGGAATATCAATATTCTCAATATCCTCTGATACTCTTAATGCCATATTGGCATAAACCTTCTTAAAATCTCCGTTTAAGTAACGAATAAGGTCCACGATATGTGTAGCCTGCTCTACCAATTGTCCTCCTGACTTTGACATCGTACGGTACCAGGGAGTTTCCACAAAAGAAGATAGGTAATACCCGCGTACCATAGCTATTTCTTTACCTGCTAAATATTCTTTGGCCTTCTGCACAGTATCCAAGTATCGTAAGCAATAACCTGTAGCACAAATAACACCTGATTTCCGAATAACCTTCTGTTTCGCGTACACCTCTTTCATATTTAGCCCGACAGGTTTCTCAACCATTAAATGAATTCCTTTTCTCACTATTTTTTGCTCCAAGTCTTTGTGGGCAAATGGTGGAACACAAAGGAAAACAACATCCAGCGTTTCTTTTTCTAACATATCATCCGCATCCGTATAAGCTCTTGCTCCTATTTCTTCAGCTGCCCTAACTGCATTTACTTCGGCAATATCGCAGACTGAAATAATATCTACACTTTTGTGCTTTTTCAAAATATTTAAATGAGTAGCTGCAACTCCTCCTATTCCAATAAACCCTGCTTTTAATTTCTTTATTTTCATCTCCTCCTATCAACCTGCGTCAATAATTAATTCAATATGTTTGGCAGTATCGTCTGCTAATGCTTTCGTATCCAGCTTATATGGAGATAATTCTGCGGTAAGCGGACCCTTATAACCTAATTCTTTTAATGCTTTGCTAACTGCCTGCCAATTAACATCTCCAGCTAATAACGGAACAAATCCTGTAATATTTCCCACGCTTGTATTGAAATCTTTGACATGAACTTTACAGATGCGGCTGCCTAAAATTCGTATCCACTGCTCTGGATAACCAAACTGAAGAACATTTCCTATATCAAAATATACGCCAGCATATTCAGAATCTAATTCATCCACATAACGGGACATCTCTAGCGGAGAAAGTAAAAATTTATTCCACACATTTTCAATCCCTATATGTACCTGGTGCTTTTCTGCCAGCGGCAACACTTTCCGCAGCTCCTTTTGACTGCGTTGATAGCATTGATCATAAGTAACTTCCTCAGATACAATGCCTGGTACAACAAGTACTGTATCCACATCCATTGCAGTTGCTAATTCAATTTGTTTTTCAACGATGGCTCTACCCTGTGCTCTGACAGCCTCATCTGGTGAAGATAACGGAAACTGCCATAATAATGCTGTAGATATACTTTTAATTTCCAAATCATATGTTTCTATGAGACTTTTAATTTTTTTGGCATCATCTGAACTTGAGTCCACCGTTAAACCAATTCCACCTGAGGGATTCACATTTAATTCAACTGTTTCAAAACCAGCTTCTTTGCTATATTCCAGTACTTTCTCCAAACTAGTCTCTTCCGGATAACACCATTGATTAATACCCTTTAACATACGATTCCTCCTACAAATTTGTTTTTAATCCACGATTGTCATGTGTAAGCTTAAATTGAAATTTATCTTGAAGTAAAACAGAAGCAGCACCAACCATTTCAAATTCTTTTCCTAATGATGATGTGGTAATATCCACATCTTGATAAAGCGTTTTTAACGTTTTGTCTTTGATTTTTTGCTGTACAGCGTCTATCAATATTTGATTTTGGTTGGTAACATCTCCACCTAATATAATTACTTCCGGATTAAAGAGGTGAACTAAATTAACTACTCCCGCTGATAAGTATTCAGCAATTTCATCATTAATTGCAACAGCCAAGCCATCCCCAGTGTGCACTGCCTCAACAAATTCAGACGGGGTAATAAACAGCTTGTCACTTGTTAAATAAGTTGTTAAAATAGTTTCTTTTCCTGCCTCAATCTCTTTCATTATTTTCTTCGATGTAGCTGGCCAGCTTATATAATTTTCGATGCATCCTTTATTTCCACAACTGCAAAGCTCACCATGATAATCAATACTGGTATGGCCAAATTCACCAGCTCCTCCACTTTCACCGCGGGACAGCATGTTGTTTACAATAACGCCGGAACCAACACCTTCGCCAATCGTTATATAAATGAGATTCTCCACCTCTTGAAAATGACCAAAATTCTTCTCAGCTAAAACGTATGCATTTGTATCATTATCAAGCCAAGTTGGCAGATTAAAATGCGCTTCAACCGAATCCCGCAGGTAAACATCCTCTAATAACAAAACTGGATTATAATGGACTACACCTTTTTTAGAATCAACAATTCCTTGAATAATCAGCGAAATACCAATACATTGTCTATCGTCCTGCTGTGCAGCGTAGAAATCCTCCAATAATTGAAGCAGATAATTTATTAAAGCTGCACCTGTATAACCGTTAGTAGGATATACCTTTTTCATATTTATCTTTGCTTCTAAATTCATATCCGCAATTGTTATTTTAGAATAAGAAATAGATACACCGATTAAATAGTGGTTATCTGGTGAAAAGTTTAAAAGAATCGGCTTTCTCCCTCCACTGGACGTTCCTGTGCCACCTTCTACTACATAGCCTTCATTGATGAGCTCAGCTACAGCAGATGTGACAGTGGTAGGGCTGAGCTCATTCTTTTTAGCAATTTCACTTCTCGATATAGAGCCATATTTTCGAATTGTTTCTAAGATGATAGAACGATTTAATTCTTGTATCAGCTTCAGATCTCCAGTCCTCTTCATAGTTATTCACATTCCTATCTATATTGAAATAATCACTTTTATAAATTTGAATTCCCCCAAGATTCATCTAAGCTAAATGCTATTGTTTTATAAACCCTTAAGAATAAATTCACTTTAAATATATGAACAAACATTACTTTTTCCAATGGAATTATTAAGTATAGAAACTATAGCATTTAATTGTAAGCGTTGTCAATTAATTTTTAGAATTTTTTAATCAGTCAATTATTTGAGTTAATTAATGCCTGCTATAGTAGCAGATCAGAGAAGGATATAGCAGCATCATAATGAGGTTGAGATTCTGAGCAATAAAATACTAAAACAACTCCATCTGTTCCGAATCATTTTCCCCATCTTTTTTTACTCAATCTTTTTTAAAAGTAAGCGGGAAATAATATGACGCCATGACAAATAGCCCTAAAAGGAGTAAACTTTTTGTAAAGAAGCTCCATTAGGGCTATTATGCTCGTTTTATATGTTTTGAAAGTGGCTTCACCTTGGCTTGGATATAAGGACTCCATGGAAAATAGTTTTCCCATTGTTCCGAGTCTTGAAAAATATTAAGCTGGGGAAGTTCCGTAAATAAAACGGTTAAGTATTCAAACGGATCAATTCCATTTTCTTTAGCTGTTTGGATAACACTGTATCCAATGGTATTCGCATGAGCTCCAGCTACGCTGGTTGAAAAATACCAGTTTTTACGTCCGACGGTGACAGGCCGAATGGAACGTTCTGCGAGATTATTACTAATGAAAAGGCGTCCGTCTGTTAAAAAGCGTTGAAGGGAATCCCTTAACTTTTGTGTATAATCCACAGCTTTTTGTAAAGGACCTTTCATTGTAACGAGAGCGTCCAGCCATCCCCAAAACTCCTTCAGTAACGGCTTGCTTTCCAGCTGGCGTTGCTGCAGGCGTTCCTCTGGAGATAAATCTTTCCATTGCCTTTCCAGCTTGAAAAGCTGGTCACAGTAATGGACGCCGACAGCGCCTTGTCCATTTGAATCATTGGTCTCTAAAAACTTTCTCCGAACATGCGCCCAGCACGTTTGAAGCTGCACATCTTCTAATTTTTGATAGACGGAATATCCATCACAATGAAGAAGTCCTTGAAATCCTTTGAGAAAGGTTTCTGCTACTTCAAACCGGCGTGTCTCAGAAGAATGATAAAGAATAATGGGATGTTTTGCGGTTTCCGCTGTTCGAAATAACCATATCCTCGCATCGGCTGTAGCTGGCTTTTCATCTGGTCGGCGTAAAATTTGATAGGTCGTTTCATCAGCGGAGAGCACAGGTTCCAGAAGCAATTTTTCTCTCATTTGTTGGTACAATGGCTCCAGCCATTCTTCGGAACTTCGAATCGCCCAGTTTGCCAACGTTCGCCGGGAAACCTTCAACCCATATCTTGCCCATTCTTTTTCCTGACGATGATAAGGAATACTCATCTCTAATTTTTGATAGAAATTCCAAGCTAAAACGCTTGGTCCAGCTAAGCTTTTGGCTAAGGCAGGTTCCGGTGCTTTTTGTCGGAGAATGTGATTTTGACCGGTTTTCTTACAGGCTAAGCATTCATAAGCATGTTCATAATGTACATGTTTTACTAAATGAGCTGGGATAAACTCTAACTCCGTTCGAGCTTCTCGCTTCCCAAGATGTTTTAATGGGCTGGCACAGCACGAACAGACCTGGCTATCGGACGGAAGAGTGTGTTCTTCCACCACGATAGGCAAGTCTCTTGTGATATCGGCCCGCTGCCCTTGATATTTTTTTCGCTGATAAGAGATGGTCTCTATTTCAACGGCTTTGTCTGCAGGTTGCTCTGCCTCGCTAAAAGGGGAATTATTGTCTTCTTCGAAGAAGGAGAGTTGACCTTGAGGATTCTTTTCGGATGATGTTCCAAATAGTCGACGATTCATATTGGTCAGCTGGTTAATCAGCTGTTCAATTTGTTTTGCTTGTTTTTCATTTTGAATTGTCAAATGTTCGATTTGTTTCATCAGCTTCTTTTCCAATTCTGTCAACGTATTCACCCCCTGTGTCCAAATAATTTCTTTTATCGTACCACACTTTATCAAAAAGGGAAGAAAAAATTTTTAAAAAAATTTCTCTCCCCCATGATTAAGTGAGGACACCTAATTTGGCAGGTTGAATTTTTTGTTTTTGATAGATGGAAAAACCGTCAAACAGCCACTCGATTTGTTTTGGTGTCAGTTTTTCAACGTCGGTTTGCGAACGCGGCCAAGTTAGCTTTCCCTGATCGTATCGCTTATAAAGTAAATAAAAACCTTCTCCATCAAACCAGAGAGCTTTAAATCGATCCGTCCTTCTCCCGCAGAATAGGAAAACAGATTCATCTAAAATATCTAATTGAAATTGACTGGTGATTACGGAAGCCAGACCATCAATGCCTTTGCGAAGATCTGTATAGCCACAGACTAAATAACAATTTTTCATCTGGGAGAAGTCAACCAGCATGGTGGCACACCTCCTTTATCAAGGCTACTGCCAACGTTTCCTGACACCCTTCAAAAATTGTTAGCTGTAGAGAATGACAAGAAACTTCCGCTACTGGATTTATAGGCGTAGAGGAAGATGATGCTGGGATCGTTACGGGAACAATCGGGTTTTCCTTCATGAAAAAACTACCTCCTGTTACTTGTTAAATCCAAGTATAGAGGTAGTTCCGTTATAATAGAATGCGGTCTATTATTTCCCGCTTACTTTTAAAACGATAGGTGTAGACAAAAATGGTATAAAATCATTAAAAACTACCTCTATACTTGGTAAATCCAAGTATAGAGGTAGTTCAGGAAAAATACTGTATATTCTATTTTTCTTAGCTCGTCATTCAACACTTTGATAAAACTTAAATCTATTACTTATCTTTTAAAGTGATACAATAATTACCATTTCACAATTTTTGAATACTAGGATATATTTTTTAATGCTCTTTCTATAAAATTTTTACTTTCTTGATTCAGACTTTCATACGGTCCGAGAGAATCACTCTGTATATCAAAACCTTTGAGTTTAAGGCCTTCTTTTATCACAGATAGTATTTGATAATCCTGATTGTATATCTTAGTCAGTTGAATAATCTGCTGACTATAAATCTTTATTTTTTCTAAATCATTAGATTTAAAAGCCTCGTATAATCCAACAAATAATTCTGGGGCTATATTTCCGGTACCAATAATTCCACCATCTCCTCCAAAAAATAACGTACTAGTTAAATGCTCATCATACCCGCATAGAACAGAGAAATATGGGAACTCATTCTTAACTTGAGTGATAACATCTTTTATATGTGTTATCGAGTTAACAGTTTCTTTTATTCCAACGATATTAGAATTCCTCTTTACTAACGTCTTTATTAAAGAAGGGGAAAGATCCTGACCAGTTCTATCAGGGAAATTATATAATATCATAGGAATAGAAATACTATCAGCTATAGATTCAAAATAATTTAAGAGCTCTACATTATTCAATTTAAAATAGTATGGATTAATAGATACAACACCATCTCCTCCAACTTTTTCCACAAACTTGCTTAAGTGAATTGATTCAGTAATTGTATTGCTTCCTGTACCAATTAATACAGGCACTCTTTTATTTACGTAATTCACAACAAAATCTGTAATTTCTTCTTTCATTTTTAAACTCATTTGGCTAAACTCGCCAATACTTCCCAGAAAGAACAGACTATCTACATTAGAATCAATTAAATAGTCAATTATTAGCTTGGCTACATCTTGGTCAAAGTTTCCTTCCTTACTAATTGGCGTTACTACTGGAGGAATAATCCCGGAGAACTTATCCATTTTCTCAACTCCTCAAACAAAATAGAAGTTTATTAAATCGCTAAATTCTTTACATAGGTTTTCTACAATCTTTTTACCAGTTTCTTTATTTGCTACAGAAGGTTTTCCAATTTGTCCGCCTTTACTATAACTTTCAAAGGGCTTGTATATACTAATTTTATTTGGAGCAAACATATCTACATTATGAAACGGCTGAACAGGCAACATCACATCTTGAATAGAATCCCTTCTCACATCATCTTCATTAAAGTAATACTTTAATGAAGTTTCCAGTTCTCCTGCATGCGCCATTCCATTTACTGGCGACTGTCTTATTTCACCTATCTTATCACTAAGCAAATCCCAATAAGTAAAATACACCATCTGAAGATTTTTATACTTTAATTGGATTTCATCTAGAATAGTTTTCAAAATTGAAATATTTCCACCATGACCATTGAGTAATATAATCTTATTTATTTTATGTTTCAATAAACTTTCAACAATATCAGTAATAACGTATACCATTGTTTTTTGTCTAATACTTATGGTACCGCAAAAATCCAAATGATGGTGAGAAAACCCGGTCCATACAGTTGGCGTAACTATTATATCTTGTATACAATTTTCCGCTAAAGATTTTGCAACTTTTTCTACCAAGTCCATATCTGTGTCCAAAGGTAAATGGGCGCCATGCTGTTCCAGTGCACCAACTGGAATAATTATTATGGGGTCTTTTTTATTAATAACATTCTGTAGCTCATATGTGGTATAGTCACTTAATAAGTACTTATCCAAGATTATCACCCCCTAATTTAGTAAAGCTTTAAAACGCTGCTCATCAATATTGGAGCCACTTCCTATCAAAACGGTTTTTTTCTCTATATTGATTTTACTTTCTATTATGCTAGCTAAAGTAACTGCCCCCGCTCCTTCAATTAATAGTTTTCCTAAAAATAAAAATTCCTTTATTGCCTTCTCAATTGTATCTTCTTTCACAGTTACAATATCATCTACCCAATGTTTCATCATATTGAATAGATATTTTTCAGGTTGTTTTAATGAAAGCCCATCTGCAATCGTATTGGGCTTCTCTATGTTAACAAGATAGCTTCTTTTCCAACTTTTGTAATAAGCGTTCGATTTTTCGGGCTGTACACCTATAACTTTCATTTCTGGTTTTAATGATTTAAGAGCAATAGCTATTCCAGATATAAGGCCTCCACCGCCAATTGGTACAATCACTTGATCTATATCTGGCATCTCTTCCAATATCTCCAAGCCAATTGTACCTTGACCTGCAACAATTTCACAATCTGCGACGGGGTGTATATAATAATAGTTTTTTTCACTAGATATTTTCTGAGCCTCTTTGTAAGCTTCATCATAATTTTCCCCATGAATAATAACCTCTGCGCCTAGTCTTTCACAAGTCAAAATTTTAATTTGTGGCGTTTGTTCTGACATTACTACCGTGGATTTTAAGCCTAACAGCAAGCTGGAAGATGCCAGACTAATGGCATGGTTCCCAGCTGAAGCGGTAATACAATGGCTAACCTGTCCATCTTCTTTTGCCTTTAAAATCTTGTTTAATGCCCCTCTTATTTTAAAAGAACCAGTAGGCTGTAATCCTTCTGGTTTTATATAAATAGGAAAGCCATACTTCATATTTAATATTTCTGAAGTTATCACTTTTGTAGACACATCCACATATTTTTTTATCCTTGTTTCTGCTTTCTTAATATCATTAATTGTAGGATTTTCTAAGCTCTGACCTAGCACGTTAAGCATCCTCCTAAATCAATCGGTTAAGTTCTTCCATAACTGGTTCAATAATCGGAATGGTATAACTTTCATTAATAGTATTCATATCCTTTAGCCCATTTCCAGTTAACAGCAATGTTACTGAAGCATTTTTTATATTTTCCAATTTTGAAAATTTTTCAAACCCAGCAAGTGCAGCTGCTCCAGATGGTTCAACAAATATCCCTTCATCCTTAGCAAGATTTTCTTGTGCCCTTATGATTTCTTCATCCGTAATACTTAAACATGCCCCATTGGATTTACGAATCGTATTCAACGTATAAGTCCCATCCTTCGCATATCCTCTTAAACCGTCTCCAATCCCGCCAGCAATAGTTTTAGGATCTGGTTCAGAAATTACATATACTTCATTATTTTCAAAAGCTCTTGAAATTGGTGAACATCCTTCTGCTTGGATACCAACCATTTTGGGGATGGGGTCATTTTTTCCATATATCTCTTTTAACTCCTTAAAACCTTTATAAATACCGACTAACAGTGGTCCGGCACCGATAGGAACAATAACATAATCAGGCCAATTATCTGATTGTTGATTAATTTCATAAGCTACACCTTTATCTCCCTCCCACGTATAAGGATTGATAAAAGTTGTTGTTAAATTATATACTTTTTCTTCCTCACTGTATTTCAGAGCCAATTCAAAACTATTACTATATGGTCCTTTAACTTTAATAATATTAGCTCCGTAAAACTGAGATTGTTTTACTTTCTCATCAGGTGTACCCTCCGGGACTAAAATAGTGGAGCTCAAACCGAATTTAGCAGAATAGGCAGCAACAGATGCTGCACCGTTTCCACTTGATGCAACAATTACTTTTTTATAACCAAAATCTAAAGCTTTCTGTATGCCTGCCGCAACAGGCCTGTCTTTAAAAGACCCTGTCGGGTTCATAAATTCACACTTGCCAAAAATCTTATTTTCTCTTAATCGATTAGAAGTCTTACTAAGCTCTAACAGGGGAGTATTTCCTTCTCCAAGAAGACTTTCAATTTTTTCATCGTGAAAAATATATTCTTGTTTCATTCCAGCTATAGACTTTGTCAGGTTTTTGTATTGAACTTCCAGAATTCCATTGCATGACAGACAATTATAAATAGGTCTTGGATTAAATTCTCTTTTACATTCAGTACAGCTTAAAAAGTAATTCAAAGACATATAATCATCCCTTATTGTTTAATAGACTTATACAAATCTCAATAAATAGTTTCCCAGCCTTGATTACCTCTGATTTGTGAACACGTTCATTAACAACATGAGCTTGACTTAAAGAGCCAGGCCCAAATATAATTGTAGGTATTCCTTTATTTATGGAAAAAAAAGGCGCTTCACATGTTGCTTCAAATGATTTAATTTTAACTTTTTCATTATATTTTTTTGTAGTATCATAAATAAATTTCACAAAATGATGATCTTTTTCAATCAGGCTAGCAGGTAAAAAAATATAATTTTCCAGTTCAAAATCTACTTCGCCCTCGTGGGTTAATATTTTTGTATATTCTTCATTTACTTCCTCTATGGTTTCCCCAGGAAGTAATCTTCTGTCTATCTCAACAATACACTCATCGGGTATAATATTACCTGCTGTACCACCATGAATAGTGGTGACATTACTTAATGCGCTCCCTAAAAATTTATTTATCTTCTCTTTCTTTATTCTTCTTCCCCAATCAAATAAAAGAGGCAACAAGCTATTCATTTTTTCGATTGCATTATCTGGATGCGCAACATAACAGGAGTGACCTGCAATTCCTCTCGTTTTTAAATTATATCTTGCTGTTCCTCGGTGTCCAATTGCAATATCAAGGTTAGTCGGTTCACTTATGATTGCATAATCCGCTGAAATATCTTCTTCTAAAAATTGTTTCATTCCTAAATTACTTATTTCTTCGTCTATATTAAAAAAAAGTATTAGTTTTCCTTCTTTTGGATAGCCTGATTTTTTTAAACATATAGCAGCATATAACATGGAAGATACTCCCGCCTTCATATCTGATGCGCCTCTCCCATAAATATACCCTTCTTCATCTTCGTAAGCGCTAAAAGGATTATGCTCCCAACCTTCTCCTACCGGTACTGTATCAATATGGCCGTTATAAATTAAAGTTTTCCCTTCCACTGAACCTTCTAATTCCGCATAAACATTTGGCCTTTTATCATTAATATAAACAAGTTTATTTTTAATTCCCTCATTATTTAATATATTTTGAATTTTTTTCGCTATCCCCTCTTCATAATTCCCTGGATTTTCACTTGGTATTTGAACAAGTTCTTTAAAAATTCTAATCTGTTCCTTTTCATTATAATCGTCTATAAGCTTTTCAATAGTTAGATTCAACACGTATGAAAGACTCCTTTTTAATAATTTCTTCCTCTTGCATCCACTTCTATTGATTTTAATCCTTTTCCATCATCTATAAACACTTGATTAAATAGATTGGGAACAACACAAGCATGATTAGGAATTATTTCGATTTCATCTCCAATTTCCAATTTTTCTTTATTTGAATCATATTCAATAAAACCATGTTCTTCATTTAATTTTAGAAGCTTTAAATTGGGTCTATTATATATATAGCCGTATTCATCACCTTTTAATGGCTGATCAGATGTCAATGCTTTTGATCCTGCATCTATAGTCGCTTTACCGGGTAAAGGCTTGCTAACAACTTTAGCTATAACTTTAAGTGCACACTGTTCTATTTCTACTATTCCTAAATGAACCGCATTCATATCGAAAAAGATATAGTTTCCTGCTCTGGATTCTGTTATACCCTCAAGTTGTTCAGCCTCCATGGATGAGACAGTTGATCCACCTGATAAAACGTCCACTTTTATACCATGTTTTTCTAGCTTTTCTCTTTCACTTATTAGAATAGAAGCTTCTTTTTTGGCATGTTTTGCATGCAAACTATTTTCATATTGATAAATATGACCATAGTAAGTAAAAAGACCTTTAAAAGTTAACCATGGGTTACTGTTTATTTCTTCCACAAAAGATAATACATCTTCCGATTGGATGCCTTCCCGATGACCTCCGCTATCAACATCCACAAGGATATGAAGAGGGCGTTCGAGACGTTCTCCCACCTTCGCTAATCCTTCTATCCCAAGTTTGCTGTCAACAATTGTTATAAACTCAACATCATGGCTATGGAGAACATTGTAAAGCTTTTCCCAATGTTCATCTCCTATTAAAGGCATAGCTAAAAGGATATTCTTTATCCCTCCTTTAACCATGACTTCCATCTCAGATAAAGAAGCACAAGTAACTCCTATCGCTCCCATATCCAGTTGTAATTTAGCTAATTCAATATTTTTGTGTGGCTTTATATGTGGTCTATGATCAATATCATATTTTCTTAATTGATTAATCATAAACTGAATATTGGCTTTTACTTTATTTAAATTAATTTTCACATAAGGGGTAATCATATAAAATCCATACTCCTCTCTATAATAATAAATTTGGAATCCATAAAGTTAGTTCGGGTATAAAGGTTATCAACATTACTACTGCAATACCTGTTACACCAAAAGGTATTAAATCTTTTATGGTATCTTCCATTTCTACTTTTGCTAAGTGTAATGAAATAAATAGTGTGGTCCCCACAGGAGGTGTAAATAGACCTAATGCTAATGTTACCAACATAATCAACGAGAATTGAATAGGTTCCATCCCCATACCAGTTGCAATCGGAAAAAATATTGGGATAAAAATAAACAAGTTAGGTACTAAATCCATAACCATTCCAAATAAAAACATAATTAACACCATAATTATCAATAAAGTCCAGTTCGGCAACCCAGAATCAAGTAAAGCATTCGATATTAATTGTGGGACTCCTTCATTAATCAATACCCAAGTGAAAATAGAAGCTGCACAAACAATAATCATTACTGACGCCGTAGAATATACACTATCTCTTAATGCAGCTAAAAAATCTCTCCATTTTAATGAACGATAAACAAAAAACGCAATTATAGCTGCATAGATCGCTGCTACTGCAGATGCCTCAGTTGCTGTTGCCACCCCCATCACAATTACTGCTATTAAAACTAGCGGTAACAATAATGCCCATAAAGCATTTACAAATGATAAAACAATTTCCTTAACAGTAGTTTTTTCACCCTTCGGATATCCTCTTCTAATTGCTATAATAATTGTGACGGCTAGGTATGTAAAACCTATTAGAAATCCAGGAATGATACCTGCTAAGAACATTTCTGCTACGGAAAGGTTTGCTAACCATGCAAGAATAATCATTGTACTGCTAGGTGGAATAATAATACCTACAACAGAGCTAGTTGCATTAATAGCCGCTGAAAAAGAAGCAGAATATCCTTTTTTCTTCATTTCTGGAATCAATACACTTCCTACAGAAGCCGCATCAGCTACTGACGAACCTGATACACCGGCCATTCCCATACTTGTCACAACAGATACGCATCCTAGCCCACCCGGGAGTCTTCTAACCAAAGAGTCTGCTACGTTAATTAATTTTTGAGCTATCCCTCCATACACCATCAAATTCCCAGCTAATACAAAAAAGGGTACTGCCAGAAAAGCGAAGGATTGAGTATTAGAAAAGAATCTCTGTGCCACAGTAGAAAGCGGAATCCCTTCAACCAAAATGAAAAAAATCGATGAAGCACCCATTGCAAACGCAATTGGAGTTCCAATTACGATGAGAAGGAAAAAACTAATTATCATTAACCAAATCATCGAGCTCCTCCTCCTTGTCTTTATTCAATATAATTTGAACAATCTGTGCTATTATTACTAAGGAACTACCGGCAAATGATACAACCATGGAAAAGTATAGCCAAAATCTCGAAACATTAATGATTGGTTCCATAATGTTTGCCACATCATTCGATAATCTATAACTTGAAAATAACATCAATACTGAGAAAAAAAGCATCACTAACTTATTAATCAATTTAACACCTTTTTTAGTCTTAGAAGGAAGTTTATTTAACAAGAAATTAACGGAAATATGCTCGTTGTTTCTAGTTGCACCAACAATTGCTAAAAATACCATCCAGGGGAAAACTACTCCTGTTAACGGTGTTACAAAAATTAAAGAAGTATTAAATAAGGCCCTGCTAAGAACTTCAAAAGCTACAAGTAATGTTAAAATCACTAATAATATATTAGAAGCACCGAGCAGAATTTTGAATATTCCATCAATAATTGGTTTCAACTTTGATATCATTTTTAAATCTCTCCTTATTGAAACCCATCTTTGGCCGAATAAGCTATATTCAGCCAAAGTGTGATCAAATTTTAATTAGCTCTATAATCATCTAAAAATTCTTGGGTTCTCTCAATAATATCTCCACCTACAAATTCGTGGAATGCTTCATAATCTATAGCCTCCTGAAAAGCTTCCAGGTCTGGATCTGTAACTATATCTTCAAACTCATCCTCGAGAATAGACAGCATTTCTTCATCTTTTTCCTGTGTATATTCTCTCGATGCTTTCTCAGCCTCTTCCGCTGCGTTTAGAACAATTTCTTGCAGTTCAGAATCTAAACTATTAAATAAATCATTATTCATAATAAAATTAACATGATAATAGAAATGGTTTGTCAAAGTTAAATAATCTTGTACTTCGTGAATATTATTCTCATAAATCGCATCTAAGGGATTAAACTGCCCATCAATAACTCCTTGCTGTAGACCCATATAAACCTCTGTAAATGCCATAGTTGATACATTTGCACCTAATTGCGTGAATGCCTCAATGGAAGTTGGCTCTTCAGGACTTCTGATTTGAACTCCAGCTAAGTCTTCCGGCATACTTATTGGTCTTACATTATTCGTTATTTGCGCAAACCCAAGATCTGTATGAGCAAGTACTTTAAATCCTTGTTCTTCTGCCAATCCCCGTAATTCATCACCTATCTCACCATCAAGGACAGCATATGCTTCATCAAAGTCTTCTACCATAAAAGGCAAAGCTAGTACTGAATATTCTGGAATATAATTCTGCATTCCACCTCCACCAGCCAACTGCATTGCTAATGCACCTGAATTAACTTGTTCCAACATTTCTGCTTCCGAACCAAGTGTTTCCCCAGCATAAATACTTATTGAAACTCTCCCATCTGTTTCTTCCTCAACAATTTCCTTAAAGGTTTCTGCAGCTACTCCTCTAACAGAATCTTCAGCTGTGTTAAATCCTAAATTCCACTCATAAGTTTCATCATTATCTCCTGAACCTTCTGCATCCCCATTAGTATCATTTCCGCATGCGACCAAGACAAGTGTTAATAGTGTAAACAACAAAATCTTTACAGTTTTTTTCATCTGGACCCTCCTAAGTTCCATAATAAGGAACACCATTCTATTAAATATGTTTAAATTGCTCACTTAAGTGATTAAAAATAATTAATCTTCCAATTCGACAATCATTTCAATTTCAACTGGTGTATTAAATGGAAGTTCATTGGAAGCTAATGCACTCCTAGCATGTTTTCCTTTTTCTCCAAACACATCAACCAAAAATTCAGAAGCGCCATTAATAACATAAGGCTGCTCAACAAAACCTGGTGCAGAATTAACAAAAGCTAGTAATTTTACAACTTGCTTGATCTTGTTTAAGTCTCCTATTTCTTCTTGCAAGACGGCCAAACAGTTAATCATTACTTGTCTTGACGCCTCATATCCCTGCTCTATCGATAGATCAGTTCCTATTTTCCCTTCATATATTAGTTTTCCCTCCTTTCTGCAATCTTGTCCGGAAGTATATACTAAATTACCAAACCTTTTAGCAGGAACATAAACCGCAGCAGGTTTAGGCGCATCAGGCAATTCAATTCCTAATTTCTCTAATTTTTTATAAACACTCATTTAATCTGCCTCCTGTAAAGAAAATTTTAATAATAGTGCTTCCTTTAAACTCAAGAACCATTTTCTTGAAAATATCATGATTTATTCGTCGTTGCGCATATTATTTGATCAATGCTTTCTTTACCCGGTATATCCCATTTTCCAAGATATGTTTTTACTAGTTTCTAATACTAAATCTACCAGTTCAGATTTTATACGTTCTAATCGCATCCTATTTTCAGGACCCGAAACACTAAATGCAGCAATCATTTTCCCTCTGTAATCATATATTGGAGCTGCTACACAACGTATTCCATCTTCATTTTCAATATCATCAATCTCATATCCCAACTCTCTAATCTTATTTAATCTTTTAATTAATATTTCTTCATCTGTAATCGTGCGATGTGTTTTAGCAGGCATCCCTTTTGCTGTGATAATATTTCGTACTTGCTCATCTGTCATGCCAGATAAAATAACCTTACCTACCCCTGTGCTATGCATCATTCCTCTATTTCCAATTTTTGAATGCATTCTTATCGTCTGGTCGCTCTCAAATTTATCAATGTAAACAACTTCTCCATTTTCATGAATGCACAAATGAACTACTTCATTAATTTTTTGCCCTAATTCTTCAAGGTCTTTTTTTGCGATAGATCTTATATTCATATCCTCCAGCATTAAACTTGATAATTCTATAATTTTCATTCCTAAGGTATAGTTCTTTGTTTCTTCGTCTTGTATAACAAATCCTTTGTTCATAAGCGTAGTCAATAGCCTGTGTGTTGTGCTTTTAGCTATATCCAACTGATTCGCTAGTTCTGTTATTCCCATACCTTTAGGGTTCTTTGATAACTTTTCTAAAATGATAAGTGAACGTTCTACTGATTGAATTATTGCCAAATTGATCCCCTCCTAAATACATACTATCTTTAATTTATCATACAATAATCAGCTTATTATTAACTAAAGGGGATATTTATAAGACTTTCAAATTAATAATTGTTCACTATATATCGTTCTAAACGATATATAGCTTTTTCTAATTCCTCTTCTCCACATGCAAAGGATAATCTCAAATACCCTTCACCCATGCTTCCAAATGCTGAACCAGGAACCACAGCTACACCTGCATTTTTAAGTAATTTTATCGCAAAACACTCAGATGATTCAGAAAACTGTTTTATATTTGCAAATGCATAGAAAGCACCTTCAGTTTTTATACAGGAAATACCCGGAATATGATTTAAACTCTCATAAACGAGCTGACGTTTCCATGAATATTCTTTAACCATCTTCTCTATAACCGTTTGGGAACCTGTCATTGCTTCTATTGCAGCCATTTGTATAAATTCTGGAATACAAGAAACTATACCTTCTTGTAATTTTGGCATAACAGATATCACTTCTTCGTTTCCTATCACAAACCCAACTCTCCAGCCTGTCATTGCATATGTTTTAGACAAGCTGTTTACCACAATAACTTGATTCTTTACTTCTTTTATTTCTGCCATACTAAAGTGAAGCTTTCCATCATATATTATTTTGTCATAGACTTCATCTGAAATAACATATAGGTTATATTTTTTTACTATTTTTGCTAGTTCTCTTATTTCCTTCTCTTCCAACACTGTTCCTAAAGGATTACTTGGCGAATTTAAAATAAGTACTTTAGTGTTGATAGTAATTGCTTTTTCTACATCTTTTGCTTGTAATTTAAATTTATTTTCTTCTAAAACCTTTACAGGTACAGCTTTAGCACCAAGCATTTCAATTTGTCCTATATAATTTGGGTAACCGGGATTGGTTATTAGAACTTCATCTCCTGGATTAACTGTGGCATATAAAGCTAATAAAATCCCCTCCATCCCTCCAGTTGTAACCATTACTTGGTCTTTACTTATATTTCTTTTTAAACTCTCTGTATATTTTTCTGCAATTACTTCCCTTAATTGGGCTAAACCTGCATTCGAAGTGTATTTAGTATATCCTTTGTCAATAGCAACTTTCGCCGCTTTTTTAATATGATCAGGAGTCTCAAAGTTTGGTTCCCCAACTGTAAGTTTAATTACTCCTTCATAGTCATTAGCTAATTCAAACATTTTGCGAATCACAGAAGCAGGATAATTTTTAGATGTGTCTGATAATTCCAAACCCATCACTCACTTTCTTTATTTTTAAAATTACGAAAGTTATGAACGAAATCTTTCGCCTTCATCTCAATATTCTTAAAAAAAACGGGTTCATTTTTCAAATGTAAATCAACCAATGAACTTCCAACTCCAACAGCTACCGCACCAGCTTCGAAATATTCTTGAATATTATGAATGTCTATGCCTCCAGTAGGAACAAGAGGAATATGGGGCAATGGTCCTTTTATATCTTTTAAATAACTTGGGCCAAGCGTTTTCACAGGAAAAACCTTTACTGCATCTGCCCCATTCTCATATGCTTCTAAAATTTCTGTAGGAGTTAGGGCTCCTGGTATACTAACCAGTCCATACCTCTTTGTCATCCGAATCGTCTCTATGTTGACAGTAGGTGAAAATATAAACTGCGCTCCTGCGATAATTGCTGTTCGTGCTGTCTCAGAGTCTAAAACTGTCCCCGCTCCTACTACAGCAGTCTTTTGAAATTCTGAATTTATACTCTCAATGATGGAAATAGCATTAGGAGTTTCCATTGTTATTTCTAATACATTTACACCGTTATTAACCAATGTTTTGGC
Organism: Oceanobacillus oncorhynchi; assembly: GCF_000821065.1. Lineage (GTDB taxonomy): Bacteria > Bacillota > Bacilli > Bacillales > Amphibacillaceae > Oceanobacillus > Oceanobacillus oncorhynchi. The sequence continues at coordinate 294,196 of NZ_CDGG01000001.1, read as the reverse complement.
TACTTCAATTGCATTATCTGGATCTAAATTTCTTAATACTGCTATAATTCCAGTGTCTTTTATTTTTTCAAATGTATTCACTCTAGCCCTCCTCTTATGATCACCTTCTCACATCTTCTTCCTTATCTGAAAGGAAATCATGTATTTCTTGTTTATCAGGTAAGCCTTCCACATCTCCATGTTGAGTTATAACAAAAGCACCAATCACATTACCTCTTTTAACAGCTTCCTCTGTAGAAAGTTTATCAATTAAACCAGATAGGAACCCTGCGGCAAATCCATCACCTGCCCCTACAGGGTCAACTTCATCATCAACTTTAATACCCTTTATATGCTTAAAAACTTTATCGCACATCAAGTAAGCTCCATCTTTTCCTGCTTTAACTACCACTGTAGATACACCTAAATTTGTAAAATACTCACAGATATCTTTAGGATTTTCATATCCTGTTAGGAACTTTCCTTCGTTTAAACCAGGTAAAAATATATCTGATTGTAATGCAATTTCTAGTAAAATCTTTTTTGCTCTATCTTCTTTCCATAATTGCTTTCTTAAGTTGGGATCAAATACAACGCTAACTCCATGAAGTTTAGCAATTGAAATTGCTTCTAAAATCATTTTGTAACAGTTATCACTTAAGGCTGGGGTAATACCTGTTATGTGAAGGTATGTGGCACGTTTAATATAGTTCTTATCGAGATCATTTTTATCCATCTTACTTGCAGCAGAACCTTTTCGATAATATTGAATTCGTACATCATTAGGTTTTCTTAATTCTTTGAAATAAATTCCAGTAGGTGCCTGGTTATCAAATTGAACTTTGCTAATATCTACCCCTTCCCCACGAATAACAGAAAGAATATATTTACCAAACTCGTCATTACCTAAACGACTAATCCAACCGACTTTATGATTTAATCGTGCTAACCCGATAGCTACATTGCTTTCAGCCCCCCCTATTCCCATTGAAAAATTATTAGCATACCTTAATCTTGTATTAGTTGAAAGTAAAATCATTGTTTCACCAATTGTTACAACATCCAATTAATATCCACCTTCCTCTAAACACTCTTCGTTCCTTATTAAGGAACATCGTTCCTCAATAAGGGTAAAAAATATATAATTATCAAATTTTCTTAAATTTCTTTTTATTAATGTAAGCGATATCATCGGAGTTGTCAACCCTTTTTTAAGTTTTATTTCCTGTTTTGTAGTAAATCTTTTCTCAATATTCAAGAACTCTTCCGTGTGAAATGTATTAAATTTCTTACTAAAACAATCGGCGTCCTTCAGCAATGGTTCTGTCATCAGTATCTTGGGTGAATGCCAAATGCCAGCTGTTATATTAGTGGAAATATTAGACGCTCAGTTGTTTCAAAAATAATAATCTAAAGCTGAAACTGCACTATTTTACACAATAGTCCTCTAACGTTAAGATTTAAAATCATTGCATGATGACGTATATCTTTTTATCGCAAAGGGAAACTTAATCTTGGAATCAAACTATATGAGCTCATTTAAAAGAGGTGACAACATGAATAAAGCAAAAGTAATAAAAGAAATTCAAAAGATCTTAGATATTTCAAAGGTCGGCGTTCTATCTACTTCCCATAATAATGTACCAAACAGCCGATATATGGTCTTTTACCATGATGAAGCGGTATTATACACAAAAACAGATGAGGATTCCCCAAAGGTAGAAGAAGTGGAAAGCAACCCACAGGCGCATATTTTGCTGGGATACGAAGAAACCAAAAATAAAAGCTTCTTAGAAATCAGAGCCAAGGTCGAGGTTATTAATGATCAAGAAACCATTGACTGGTTATGGGAAACGCAGGATAAAACGTACTTTGACTCTAAAAATGACCCTGATTTAACTGTTCTTAAACTAATCCCTGAACAAATTAAAATCATGAATAGTGATAACTTTGATACGCCTGAAATAATTAACATGGAAGATATTTAAGAGTTATCACATAGAAAAGTCCTTCTTTAAAACACCAAAATCCGGGCCCCTCCCTTCTCCATAGAGATTAGGATTGGTCCGGATTTATGCTTAACTGCTTCGTTTATTATGGTGCTTACAGTTAACCCACAATACTTTTCGCTGATTCATCTTTTACAATTAAAAAGACTTTTCCTTCATCCATATCTTCTTCATATTCATGGGCATCTGCATCAGCAACTCCCAGTTCACGGAGTTTTTCTCTTAACTCATCACCTGGTTTTTCAAAATCTCCTCCGATATCCTGCTTATTGTAATCAATACCTGATGCTTCCGTATTATTTACAATACGTGCAGTGCGATCATCATCGTGAGAGAGGATGAAAATATTATTGGAGCTGATGTTATTATCCTTTAGCTTGTTCACATCTTTTTCTAACATTTCATCGTTTGTATAAGATTTTACGAATGTCATATCTTAACTACCTCCTATAAAATGCTACATTAGATGTCTTCCCGACTCACATAAAACTAATCATTTTTTTTGAAAAAAATTTAAAGCCTACATCATTTCTAGTGACATTTTCCGCTTCAGCGAAGGTTTTTAATCAGCTGCAATGCTCTTGAAACACTTTTTACTATGTTATTTAAAAACTTGACCCTCTGCCCTTCAACTGAATGTTTAGTCGCTCCCATTGACTATCACATTGCGTTCACTGTTTCAATTAAAATATGATTTACCTAAAATAATTAATAAATATTCAAAAAATAAAAACTATACAATCAATTACGCCTCCTATATAATTATAAAATATACGCTTTGGGGAACGGAGAATGAAGAAAGATTATCAGCAGGCACATAAATGAAATGCTTACTTTTGATTAAAATCTGGTTGAAGTGATTATATTATCCTTCCATACCTATCCATATCAAATAACTCTCTTGATTCGCCGAATCGAAAGAATTATGGTCAAAGCTGATTCAAACGCAAGGTTTTGTGCTGATAGATAAAGGTTATAAATTATTATAGAAAATGGAAAACCACATCCGTTCTCTACAAACAGCCAATCGCACAAATAAAGCGCTTCCGCCAAATATTTTTCATGTTATATTGGCTGAACTCTCTGGCAGTTGCTTGTTTCACCACTCAATTGAAAGCGCTAATAAACAAAAAGGAGATGGAACATATGGAATATGGTTTTTTATCGCTGTTACCTCCGATACTCGCAATTATTATTGCCATCATAACAAAGCAAACGATTATATCTTTATTTATCGGTGTCTGGCTCGGCGCAACCATCATCAATAGTTGGAATCCGCTTGTGGGTTTTACATATACCATTACAGACACCATGATTCCCTCTATCGCAGATCCATGGAATGCCAGCCTGTTACTGCTAGTTACAACGACAGGAGGATTTGTTAATATCCTTCGCACTACCGGAGCTGCGCAGGCGTTTGCTGAAGCTGCTACGAAAAAGATCAATACCAGAAGGAAGGCTCAAAATTTTGTTTGGGGAAGTACATACTCGATTCCATGGGAAGTCCGCTGGCTGCCATGTCCCCCATCAGCAGTTACGGCCCATTTATTACAGGATTAATCGCCACCCAATTAGCTGCACTAAGCTTGAGTGATAATCCATGGGGGTTGTTCATACAGATGATTCCTTATAATTTATATGGCGTTTTTGCGATGATTGGTGTGCTGTTCGTCATTAACTTAAATTTAGATATCGGCCCCATGTATCAGGCAGAGAAAAAAGCAATAACGGCCGGGAAATTGTATGGAGATCAGGATAAATTGATGATGGATGAAGACGATGAAACAGAAAAAGGAAATAAAAGGACCGATGCAGATATATTCAGCTTTTTGATTCCGATGATACTGTTGCTGGGAACCATATTTTCAGTCATTTTCTGGACAGGCAATATTGGAGAAAATGGGTTTAGAGGCGCCTTTTTAAATGCGGATATTGTACTTGGTATCATTAGCGGGTTTATTTGCGGTTCTGCTGGCGGCATTATCTATGCAAGACTGCGTTATGGCAAATCCTTAGTGAATTTATTTGAAGATTTCACCAATGGCCTTTTAAAATTAATGATCGTAACATTAATTCTTATTATGGCTTGGTCGATTGGTTCCATAGCCACTACGATGGGGTTAGGAGAATATATCGCTCATATTACCGGCAGCTACCTGCCATCCTTTATCGTTCCGGCAATTATCTTTCTGGTTGGAGCTTTCATTGCTTTTTCTACCGGAAGTTCTTGGGGCGTATTCTCTATTATGATGCCAATTGCCCTGCCTATGGCTGCTGCAATAGACATCAGTCTGCCTATAGCTATTGGTGCGGTTATTAGCGGCGGCCTGTTCGGAGATCATTGCTCTCCTATATCAGATACAACCATCATGGCTTCAACAGGAGCAGCTGCAGACCATATTGAGCATGTAAAAACCCAGTTACCCTATGCCATTATTATTGGAATTTCAGCTGCGACCGGATTTCTTTCTGCAGGATTAACACAAAATGCGATTGTAAGCATGGTTATTACGGCAGCAGTATTATTATCCATTCTATATTTCTTAAATCGGAAAGCGAAGAAAGAGAATTTGAAAGTTTTCTTAGAGAAGACCTCCTAAGGCATAAAATCATACGGTACAAGGAGTTGCTCACATGAAAGTCGATATTATCATTCACAATGGACACCTGATGACAATGGAAGGAAAAGGAGTCGGCTACATTGCGGACGGAGCAGTTGCCATAAAACATAATAAAATCGAAGCAGTCGGACAAACACAGGAAATTTTACGGGAATATACAGCTGAAAGACATATTGATGCTGCAAACAAGTTAATTATGCCAGGCTTTATTGATGCGCATATCCATACAGGTATTGCTATCTTTAGAGGAGTCGCACAGGATATGTCAAACTGGATGCAGAAGGGCCTGTGGCCATTCCAAAAACACCTCCGCCCTGACGAAAGTGCTATCGGTTCTATGGTGAATATTATCGAGGGGATAAAAGCAGGCACCACAACATTTTGTGACTATGACGGAAGAATGGACCTCATCGTAAACAACTATAAAAAAATCGGCGCCCGTGCCCGAGTCGCTGAGCTGGTCAATGAAATCCCGGATAACATCGGCGACCTCCCAGTAGGAGAATTATATACATTTGAGTCGTCTATTGGGGAGACAAAATTAAATCGAAACCTTGAATTATATGAGAAACACCATGATACAGAAGACGGACGCATTACGGTTATTCTTGGCCCGCATGGTCCGGATATGATGAGCTTAGAGTTGTTGAAGGAAGTAAAAAATCACGCAGAGAAATTAGACACCAAGCTGCACATGCATGTAGCCCAGGGTGACCGGGAAATCAATCAGATGGAAAAACGTTATGGAAAAAGAAGTATTGAATTTCTGGATGAGCATGATTTCTTAAATGAGCGATTAATTGCGGTACATCTTACCGAGGCCACAGACGAAGAGACTGCATTTATAGCCAAAAGCGGTGCCAGTATGATTTACTGTGCTGGAAGTATTGGCATCATCGATGGAATGGTCCCGCCCGTACAGCATTTTCTAGATGCCGGAGGAACAGCTTGCTTAGGATCAGATCAAGCACCAGGAAACAACAGCAATAACATGCTCAACGAAATGAAATTTGCAGCCATATTGAACAAAGTAAAATATAAAAATCCGCAAGCCTTCCATGCCACACAAGCACTTCGGATGGCTACCATTGAAGCTGCTAAAGTCATGGGCATCGATCATGAAGCGGGAAGTCTGCGCAGCGGGAAAAAAGCAGATATCATCTTAGTAGATTTAACTGCTCCTGCCTTCTATCCTGTGCTAACCAAGCCCATTCGTAATATCGTTCCAAACCTGGTATATTCCGCAAGAGGAGACGAAGTAGATACAGCCATCATTGATGGGAAAGTAATTATGGAAAATAAACAAATCTTAACCATCCATGAAAAAGAGGAAATCTCGAAGGCGCAGCAAACAGCAGAGAATATCGCCTCCCGCGCAGAAGAAGATATACTTAAAGCAGACAGCGACATCTTACAAATGGTCAGAGATGGATTATTATAGTGAAAATAGAAACCAATGAAAAAATCCGAACTTATCCGGGTTTTTCATTGGTTTCTTTTCCTATCATCATTAAAGAACGGGCAGCCGGCCTCAGATAATATCTAACGGCATCTTCCGCTTCGGCGCAGGAAATTCTTTTTCAATGAGCTGCAGCTCTTCTTCAGAAAGCTTTATCGATGCGGCATCTATATTTTCCTGAATATGCTTTTTATCACTGGATTGCGGGATAGCCAGTACATCATCGTGACGAATCGTCCATGCCAGCATCACCTGAAATACAGTTGCATCATGTTGCTTTGCTATCTTTTGCAGGACTTTGTTCGATGTGATTTTATCGCCTCTCGTATCCCCTTGCGCAGTTGGGGAATAGGCAATGGTTGGCAATCCCTTTTCTCTCTGCATCGGCAGTAAACCATATTCAATCCCTCTGCTCGCTATATTATATAATACTTGATTCGCAGTACTGTTTTCCCCGCCAGCAGTCTGCCTCATTTCTTCAACGTCTTTTGTATCGAAATTGGAAACACCCCACGCACGAATGCGCCCGTCCTTTACATACTTTTCAAGCGATTCGATTGTTTCCTCCAGTGGTGTACTGCTTTTCCAATGCAATAAATATAAATCCAGATAATCTGTACCTAGCCGTTTCAATGAATTCTCCAGCGAGCGCTCCAAATCCGGCTCCTGTGCATGAAACGGATAGAACTTGGAAATCAGGTAAATATCCTCCCTCTTTACATCTTGAATCGCCTCGCCAATAAGGTTTTCTGAATTTCCTTCCCCGTACATTTCCGCCGTATCAATTACTTCAATGCCGCTTTCCATTCCGTATCTTAGGGCTTCTATTTCTTGCTTCCTTTTTTCTGGATAATCTCCCATATGCCAGGTTCCCATTCCAATTGGAAACAATTCTTTTTTTCCTAATTGAACCATTCAGCAGCACCTCTTTTCGCTTTCGTTTATTTTTAATATTCCCTTATGAAAATGCAAATAAACGACGAAGCATCTTGCTTCCGCCGAGAGTTATCAGACTTACAGTTTTTTATACTATTCCTTATTAAAAATATAACCATTCTATCTGTTAGATAATTAATTTGTGTTATAATAGTTGCATCAATAAGCTGGCTTCACATGAGGGTTATGGTAGCACTTGTCGTCCTGTCGGTAGTCTTTATTAGGAGACTTCCTAGGGAGGGAGGTGTTTGCCTATGGATCTAGAAAGCGTGTTAACGCTAATGATATCTTTTGGGATGTTAATAGCGTTCATCATGTCTGATAAAGACCATAAAAAATAATCCCTCATGCCTTGTCGTAGGAAAGTGAGGGATTATTTTTCCCGCTACCTAGCCCCTCTTGATGGGGTTCAGTCTATTGTGACCGTTTCATGTACCAGCATGGAACGGTCTTTTAATTATATGTCTTTCTACTGATAGTATACCCTATTTACATATTTAAAAACAAGTCATTTTCACATGAATAACCTTATTACTATGGAAGCGAAATAAATTCAGTTCTTCGGGTTAAAATGAATCTATCGCTCAAAGTTAGACGTGATTATCCTTATATTTATCTTCCAACACCCAACGCTTCCTTCGCCATCTGCTCATATTCCTCCACACCAGAAACAATCGCAAACTCCGCAATCGCTACAGCATACGCAGCATCCAGCTCTATGATATGCTCCTTCATTCTTGGCCAGTAAATACCTCCAGCTTCTTTATAGTGATGAAGAAGCTTCTCCAGCGCATCTTCTCCAAATGCTTTATATTGGAAGACAAAATCATTGGAAACATCTGTTACTTTCGCTTCTGTCCAGTCAATTAAACCAATAACCCTTGAATCGTTATCGATCATCGTATGGCCGGCATGCATATCACCATGCATCAATCCTGTTTGCTTTGGCCATACTTCATCATTATTCAACCAGTCCTGCCAGCGATTCCAAAGGGCATCAGCCACGCCAAAATGTTTCTTTACCTTTTCCATTCGTTCTTTCATGGAGGCCTTTGCTTCCTCTGCCGTTTGGACAGGAATTCCAGCTTTTTCTGCGTCTTTTACAGGAACTGTGTGTAAAGATGCTAAAACCGCTCCCTGGCTCTGGTGAAAGGCTTCAGGTATGTTTTCAATATCCATTTCCCAGACATAGTTTTGAATTTCTGGGTCAATCGTGCCTGCTGGAACCCCGCTCAATTTTTTATAGGCGATTACATCCTCTTCATAAATGGACCAGACAGGAACCTGAAAGGATACATGCTGATGAACGAACGCTAACACTTTCCCTTCATCGACTGTTCTTCCCATCACATCATCGCGTCTCGGTATTCTTAAGACCCATTCCGCTCCATCTGAATCCTCTGCAAAAGCAGCGAGAAAATCCAATCCGGATTCATTAAAGCGGATAGAATCCTCTTTCAATTCTAACCCGTATTTGTGAGCTAATCCTGACACAGTTTGTTTATCCAAATCCGTCACCTCCTCCTTTTTTATTCTGCTTTATACATGCCAGCCAGGGAAGGATACTCTGTAAAACTAAAAAAGCAGGGACAGATTAGACTCCACCCCCTGCTCTTACTTTTCACCGTATAGGGCTCCTAAAAAAAGATAGACCAATCCTTCATCTGGGCACATATCGTGTCTCGAGTCTGAAGCTTCTGCATTAGCGATGCAAAGATTGGTTATCGATCAAAAGAATCCCTCCTCCCTATTAATTACATTCATCCTAGCATAACGATGGTTGATTCGCAACATCATTCCTGACGTATTGCTTTAGGACTGCATGGCAAGAAGGAATAGAAAGAAATTCGACGATGACCATGACATTTCTTCAATCCATTTCATTCAATGTCTATTACGTTCTATTATCTACCTTTTGCTAACCAAATGCTATTATTTCGGTTGATATTTAAAAGTTGACCGCATGAAATTTCCGGAGGAATGCTGCAGCGTGCAATGATTGCGATGGCTTTAATTTGCCTGCCAAAATTATTAATTGCTGATGAGCCAACAACCGCATTAGATGTCCGCATTCAAGCACTAATTCCGCAACTAATGAAAAATTTACAGGATAAATTTAATATGAGTATCATTTTAATCACCCATGATTTCGGTATTGTTGCTGGCATGTGTGATCGTATTGTCGTGATGAAGGATGGACAAATTGTTGAACAAAACGATACAACAGCCACTTTCACTCAACCACGTGCGATGGTAAAACATATATGTGACCAGATTGCAGTGATGTATTCCGGAAAAAGTGTTGAGGTATCAGAGAGTGAGGAGCTCTATGAAATCCGCTTCACCCATATACCAATCGCGGCTCGATGCTGTACTTATTCCACACCCTGGTATTGAATCGAAAAAGATCCAGGAGCATGCTATTAAGACAGAGACATATCATTTTGAAAAAAATCGGTTAGAAGAAGTGAGACCAGAGCATTGGATGCTTGTATAAAGAAGATATCATTAGAAAATCTCAAGTTATTCTGAAATGAATAGCTGGAGATTTTTTATTTTCATGGATTAAAACAGCTTGGGTTGATTTTTTGTGAAGTATTTTTTAATATTATTCAACTTTTTAAGGAAAACAGGTCTAAAAAGCGGCAATAATAAATAAAAATTACTATCACGATACAAATCACCTCATGTTCCTACTATAAAAAATCATCATAAGTCATAACTAATCAAATGAAATCATACATTATACAAGGAGTGGATGGAGATTTTACCAGCAGAAAGATTAGAGTTAATTTTAGAATTTATAGATGATAAAGGAACTGTAAACATCATCGATTTAACAAATAAATTTAATGTTTCCAAGCCAACAATTTTACGAGATTTAAAAGAATTAGAGAAGCAAAATCTTATTATCAGGATTCATGGTGGAGCTAAAAGTAAAAAATTAAAAGGAACCCGTTTTGAGCCTCGCCATGTTATCAAAGAACAAGAAGCAATTCAAGAGAAAGAAGAAATTGCACAACTGGCTTTCAAACACATCTATTCTGGAGAAACGGTCCTCCTGGATTCCGGTACAACAACCTTATTACTAGCTAAAAAACTTGCAGCTCAATGCACTGAAAATATAACAGCTATTACAAATGACATCAAAAACGCCATGGTTCTCAGTGAAAATGACCTCATAGATATTGTTGTTGTCGGCGGACAAAAACGAAAGGGGGTGTATAGCCTAAATGGACCTTTTGCAGAAGACATGCTGCGTCAGCTCAATGTAGATAAAGTGTTTTTAGGAACAGATGCTATTGATGCGGATAAAGGATTAACGAATTCCAATATTGATGAAACCAACATTAAAAAAACGATGATGAAAATCGCCAATGAAATCATACTATTAGCGGATGATAGAAAGTTCAACCAAGTAGCATTTTCATCCGTCGCCGGAATAGATGCACTAGATAGAATTATAACGAATAAACCTCTATCGGATGCGGAAATGAAAGAGTATAAAAAAGCGGGAATCTCTATCGATATCCCTCAAGCAAAAAACTGAAAAGAGAGGAAGTTATTGATGACTTGGTTAAAAGAAGTAATTGGAACAGAAAAAGCAATTATCGCAATGTGTCACCTGCAGCCTTTACCTGGAGACCCGTCTTATGACTATAAAAAAGGAATGGATTATGTCATAGAAGTGGCCCGCAAGGATTTAAAGGCATTACAGGATGGCGGTGTAGATGCTGTTATGTTTTCTAATGAATTCAGCCTTCCTTATTTAACAGAGGTAAAAACCGAAACAGTTTCTGCGATGGCCAGAGTAATCGGGGAACTGATGAATGATATAAGAATACCTTATGGCGTTAACGTATTATGGGATGCAAAACGATCACTTGATTTAGCCGCTGCCACCGGGGCTCAATTTGTCCGGGAAATATTTACCGGTGTATATGCAAGTGACTTTGGACTATGGGACACAAAAGTTGGTGAAACCGTCAGACATCAGTATCACCTGCATGCCCAGGATGTGAAGCTGCTATTTAATATCCTGCCTGAAGCAGCAAAATATGTTGCTGACAGAGATATCAAAGACATAGCCAAGTCTACTGTATTTAATAATCGCCCCGATGCGCTTTGCGTTTCCGGATTAACGGCTGGAGAACAAACCGATTCACAAATCTTGAAAAAAGTAAAAGATACCGTTCCTGATTGCGTCGTATTGGCAAATACCGGTGTACGCATTGAAAATTTAGAACAGCAACTATCAATTGCGGATGGCGCGGTAGTAGGAACAGCATTTAAATATGAAGGGAAATTTGAAAATAAGGTTGAGCAAAAACGTGTAAAAGAATTTATGAATAAAGTAAAAGCCTTTCGGGAGACAGCTATAAAAGCTTAACACTGGATAGATGTCTATTTAGTAACAAATCAATCTCAATTAAAGGAGAGGTCAATATATGAAAAAAGTAATCGTAGCATGTGGCGGCGGTATTGCAACTTCAACATTAATAGCGGATAAAGTCCGCCAGACACTGGATGAAGCAGGAATTGATTATCAACTCACACAAACTACTTTATCTGAATTAGTCTACGAGGTTAGTGATGCAGACTTGATCGTGACAAGCATGAAGGTAGAATCTGACTTCGGGGTTCCTGCCCTTTCAGGTGCCGGTTTCTTAACAGGAATTAATGAGAAAGGTATTAAAGAGCAAATTATAAGCGCTTTATCTGACTAAAGTATAAAGGAGAGCTTAACATGCAAAGTGTTGTCGATTATATATTATCCTTAGGCGCAACCATTTTTGTTCCTATTGTCCTGTTTATCGTTGGTTTGGCATTCCGTTTAAGCGTACTACGGGCAATTAAAGCTGCTGTAACAGTTGGAGTTGGCTTTTTAGGCTTGAATTTGGTCGTCAGCTTAATAGGCGATTATCTTTCACCGTCCGTTCAAACCATGGTTGATCGGTTTGGCTTAAATCTATCTGTTATTGATTTAGGGTCAGGAACCTCTGCCGGCATTGCTTTTTCAACAACTGTAGGAGCTCTTATCATCCCGATTATTTTTGGTTTAAACGTTCTTCTATTAATCAGCAAGCTTACCAAAACGATGAATATTGATATTTTCAATTACTCTCATTATGCATTGACGGGATCTGTAGTTGCTCTTATTACCTCAAATTTATTTTATGGTATTATGGCCGCAATTTCTCACGCTATCTTCTCGCTTATCGTTGCTGATTTAACAGCTAAAAAGGTTCAAAAGGTTATCGGTATTGAAGGGATATCCATCAGTCAGGGATTCGCTACTTCTACCGTCCCCTTCTATGCTTTGATGGATAAAATATTCAATAAAATACCGGCACTAAATAACCGGAAAATAGATACAAACTTTATCCAAAAGAAGTTTGGTATGTTTGGGGACCCAGTAATTATAGGAGTTATACTGGGTGTAATTATCGCTATATTAGCAAGCACAAGCTTCGTGGACGGCAGTCAGCTGGTCATTGTAATCACGGGTATCATGATCCTGTTCCCGCGTGTTATCCGAATTATTGTAGAAGGACTGATGCCCATTTCAGATGCTGCGAAAAAATTCTTTCAAACAAAATTTAAAGGCAAAGAATTCTTTATAGGATTAGACTCAGCAGTTACATTAGGGCATCCGACAACGATTACAGTAGGTATCTTAATTATTCCCATCACACTCGTCTTAGCTGCCATCCTGCCGGGCAATAAGGTACTCCCTCTGGCAGATTTAGCTTTTGCTCCTTTCTTTATCTGTATGGCAACTATTATGCATAAGGGAGATGTTATCCGAACACTTATCAGCTCTACATTCTATATGGTGTTAGTTCTTTATATAGCTACCTTCTTTTCTTCTTACTATACAGACTTAGCCGGTGCCGGAGGATTTATCGAATCTGCGGGCGGAACAGAAGTATCTGCATTATATATTGGAAATGTATTTAACTTTATTATTACCATCTTAATGAGAATGGAAGTATTAGGATTTATTGTCCTGGCACTATTTATAATCGTGCTGTACTACTTTGTATTTAAAAAGATAAATAGAAAAGAAGAGCCTGAAAAGACGTCATAAAGGCAATAATCCAATAGACTAAAGTACTGCTGGAGGTTCCAAAATGAATCAAGATAAAAACAGAAACAAATTAAAATTTGATGAAGATATGATTATGCTGAATATCTGCGCTAGTTCATCGAAAGAATTATTGAAGGAATTGAGTCAAGTATTCTATGACAGGGGTTACGTGCAGGATTCTTTTAAACAAGCAATTGTAAAACGTGAAGAACAATATCCGACCGGGCTGAAGACGACTTCTATAGGCGTCGCTATTCCACATGCAGATCCAGTCCATGTGAAGCAGGAAAGCTTAGCTGTAGGAATCTTAAGTGATGCGGTTATCTTTAATGAAATGACCTCAAGTGAATCTCTAAACGTGGAAATCATTTTTATGTTAGCAATTACTGATTCAGGACAGCATTTAATCATGCTGCAGGCACTTTCGGAAATATTAAAAGATAAAGAAAAATTATCGAGCATTCGATATGCAGCTACCAAAGAGGAAGTCTTTCAATGTATTCTTCCTTATATAAAGGAATTATTAGAATAAATAAGCAGGAGGCTTCGAATAAAGTTGAAAAAACAAATCCTGGCTCCGTCCATTTTAAACGCAGATTTTCTACATTTAAGCAAAGAAATTGATATCGCTGAAAAAGGCGGAGCGAGATTTTTACACTTGGATGTAATAGATGGTGTATTTGCGCCCAGTATTTCATTTGGTGCTAATATTATCTACTCGATAAGAACCTATACAAATCTGTTCCTGGATGTACATTTAATGATTGAAAATCCAAGTCAATATATAGCTGATTTTGTTCATGCCGGTGCTGATAGCATCACTATTCACGCAGAGGGAGCCATTCATCTGCACCGATTAATCTATCAAATAAAAGGGCATGGCATAAAAGCGGGCGTTGCTTTAAACCCAGCGACACCAATTTCTTTGATAGAACCTATCTTATCAGATATTGATATGGTACTCCTAATGACCGTAAATCCCGGTTTTGGAGGACAGTCCTTTATTAAAGAAGTTTTATCGAAAATGACAATGTTAAGCCATTTAAAATCTAGCAAAAAGTATTCTTTTGCTATCGAAGTCGATGGAGGGATTACACCGCGAGAAGCATTGTGGTGCTCTCAACAGGGAGCAAATATCTTTGTTGTTGGATCGTATATCTATTACAAAGAAACCGACTCAGAAAAATTACAGGCGATGAAAAATATAAAAAAGTCTTTAGGAATAGGTGATTCTAAATGAATATCAGCGAGCACCTGAAGGAATTATCCATGATAAATGCTGTCAGCTCACAAGAAGATTCGGTCATTGATTATATGTATCATTATTTTTCTAAATATATGGATTACGTTGAAGTAGATACAATAGGCAATGTGATTGGTTTCTTACCTTCTAACAAGCCAAACAGGAAAAGAATAATGATTTTTGCTCATATGGATGAAGTAGGCTTTATTGTAAGACATATTGATGAAAATGGTTTCTTATTTTTCGAAAGAATTGGCGGCGCTAATGTAAATGTTCTTCCAGGAAACCAGCTTCAGATATTGGGGGATAAAGGAACGATTACGGGGGTTGTCGGAACAAAAGCATATCATTTCTTAAAATCCGAAGAAAAAGGGAGATTCCCTGCACAAGATCAGCTATATATTGATATTGGCGCAGCTTCTAAAGAAGAAGCACATAAAAAAGGAGTACAGATTGGAAGCACTATCTGCTATCAAGCAAACTATCTGGAAAGAGAAAATGGATGGGTAACAGGAAAAGCGATGGATAACCGGGTTGCCTGCACAGTTTTATTAGAATTAGCAGAACAACTAAGTTCATCTCACACACCGTTAGAGTGGGATATATATCTGGTTGCATGTGTTCAGGAGGAATTTAATATCAGAGGTGTCCTGCCAGCAGTAAGGAAAATAAAACCACATGTCTCTATCGGTCTAGATGTAACACCAGCTTGTGATACGCCAGAACTAACGAATTATTCCGATGTCGGCTTAGATAAAGGCCCTGCACTTACATTTCTGAATTATCATGGAAAAGGAACACTTGCAGGTGTTTTGCCAGATTCAAAATTAATACAATCTCTGATAAATACATGCCAAGTAAATAAAATCAATTACCAGAGAGAGGTAGCTGTAGGGGTAATCACTGAAAATGCTTTTATTGTTTTTGAAAATGCCGGTATCGCTACCGCAAATATTTCTATTCCGACACGTTATACACATACACCAGTAGAAACAGTCAGTCTTCAGGACGTGAAAAAAACCATTCATTTATTATATGAATTTTTGACAAGCTTAACAAAAGAAAATACTTTTGGAAAAGCAAGGTAGGTTATAGTCATGCAGACAAAGAACAATGATTATAAAGTTTGTTTTCTGGATATTGATGGCACACTGGTTAATGATAATAAGCAAATTTCTAATCAAACCAGGAAATCCCTGGATCAAATAAGAAATACAGGAGTAGAAGTGATTATTGCTACAGGACGTCCTCCCTATCACTTTTCTGGCATCGCAGAGGAACTAAAGGTCGATTCCTTTGTCAGTTTTAACGGAGCTTATTCCGTTTATAAAGGAAAAGTTGTTCATAAGCATTCCATGGATACATCCGCTTTGCAAAAACTTGTTGAATATGCCGGAACGAAACAGCATCCATTAGTTTTTTCCAGCGAACAGAAGTCTGTCAGTAATATTTTTGATCATAATGAAGTTATGCAGACTTTTAAAGACTTACATTTGAACTATAAACCAGAATACCATCCTGATTATTGGAAAAAAGCGACCTTGTTTCAAGCTATAGTATATTGTAAAAACGGCGAAGAAATTGATTATATTCAACAATTTCCGGACTTATCTTTTGTCAGATGGCATGAATTCGCCATTGATGTCATGCCTCACTCCATTTCAAAAGCATCTGGCGTTAAAGAAATGCTTCAGTTTTTAAATGTAGTACCTGAAGAAGCTATTGCTTTTGGAGATGGATTGAATGATAAGGAAATGCTAGATTTTGTAGGTGTAGGGATAGCTATGGAGAATGCACATAAAGACCTCTATCCTTATGCAGATATCATTACAAAATCAAATGAAAATGAAGGAATTACACATGGTTTAAAGCTGTTAAAATTATTATAAATGTATATAAAATAACCCCGTCTATATATAGTAGACAGGGGTTATTTTTATATTTTCCGTTTTTATTAACTACTCGATTCAAAGAATTATTTTAAAGTCTGGAAATTACTTTTTCCAGTTATATCGCTATAACTTTTCATTTAAGTCATTCGCACACAATAACCTGATGAATATCATTTCCAATTGCACTCTCAATAAGAGATATCGCTCATATAGAAATCCATATATTCTGCTTCATTGAACTTCGCAAAATGCTGCATTTAAAAATTTAAAATTTTCCTAAATTGCAATAGTAAATGCAACACTTTATCTGAAACTACTATATAGGGCTGGAATGGCATTGCTTGATAAACCTTCTAATTAGTCCGTTATGTCTCTCATTTGTCCCTCTTTCCCAAGAGGAGTAAGGTTGGGCGAAATAAATGTCTATTCCTTTTTCCTCTCCCCATTCAGCCAGTTCACTGAACTCGGAACCATTATCGGCTGTGATGCTTTTAAAAGCACATTGAAGCTTTGGAGATTCCTCTAATAATTGTTCTAATGCCCTCGTTACTTCTGGTGCTTTTTTAGCTCGTATCTTCCGAACAATTTCATGGCGCGTTTTCCGCTCTGTCAGGGTGAGTAATACATCGTCTTTGGAGCGATAACCAATCACCGTATCAATCTCCCAGTGTCCCATTTCTTCCCTTGCATCAACAACTGCTGGACGATCATCGATGCTTTTTCCGAGCAGTTTTTTATGTTTTCGATTCGTTTTCTTTTTGGTGGAGCGACGAAGCTTCAGCTCTAAATCCACATTTCTAACCTAGTAATCCGGCATCAATCCAGTTATATACGGTCTTTGCGACGGGTATCCATTTGTTTCACCGAACCTCGCTGTTTCTCTCGGGAAATCGTACTTACATTTCGTCCTATTCTTCTCGCTATTTCCCTTATAGATAAGCCTTCTTCCAGATACGCTGCGATTTGTCCTCTCTCTATTTCGGTTAAATGTGTAAATGTCCGTGTTTTCGTGCTAGAATGTACTTGGGTCATCGTGAATTGCCTCCGTATTGTTTTGTGTTTTGGTCGACTTTAACTATACGTGGTTTCACGATGACTTTCTATTTTTTTAGCTGTTGCATTTCATTTTACAATGAAGCTTAGTAATATCATATGATAATAATTCAAATTTTTTATTTACATTAATTACTGTTGTTTTTACTTTTATCTATTCCCTCTCTTTAATTGCAAATGTATTAAAAGATTTTAATAATAAATGGTTCCACTTAATTAATATCATTTTTGTTATATGTCTAATCATTTCCGTTACAGGAATGTCTTTTGGAGGCTATTATTTTTCCCAAAATGAAATTTTTGGATTTTTCTCATCCAGGGAGATTATGTTGATTTCAAATATGGAAGAGGCCGACGGGAAGTTTTTACTTTTTCTAATTTATAAGGGACTGATTCCTTTCCATTTCAGTTTTGAACAACTGCAATTATCTTTAGAGCAACCAGAAACCTTTATGCTTCTATTTGAAAAATTCTTAGGATTTATTTTTTATGCTGTTATTATAAGTTTCTTTATCTCTTATTTTACTTCTTTAATTCAACCAAAAAAATATAAAAATCCAACCATTTAATGATGAGCAATTAATTTTATAATTAGTATTATAGAGCTTATTTATTGAATAGCGTTATTAACAACTGCATTTTATTTCACAAGTACTTTTATAGAGATATTAAAAATCACAGCATTACCCAACTTCCCCTCAAAAACCAAAGAGGCTGACTCAAAAGCCAGCCTCTCCCATTCATTATTCTTCCGTAATCATCGCACCATCGGATTGAATAACATCCTTATACCAATAAAAACTATCTTTCTTATAACGATCCAATGATCCGCCTTCTTCATCTCGATCAACATATACAAAACCGTAACGTTTTTGATAGCCGTTCAACCAGCTTAATAAGTCTGTAAAGGACCATGTACAATAAGCCCATACGTCGCATCCTTCATCGACCGCCTTCATCAGCTCATAGACATGGGCATTTAAATAAGCAATACGATAATCATCATGGATCTGATTATCCTCTGTCTTATCATCAAATGCGCCCAATCCATTTTCTGAGATAATGATTGGCAGGTTATAGCGGCTCGTTATTTCTTTACAAGCATACCGCAGCCCCATTGGGTCGATTGTCCAGTCCCAATCTGTCGTTTCCAGATGCGGGTTGGATGGATTTTTAAACAGACCAGGAATACCAGTGATTTCACCTGTTCCTTTTTTGCCGGAAGTGTTCATTTCACCATAAGGGCCGACGCCGTCTAATGGGTTATACTCTGTTACACTCGTTTGATAATAATTTACTCCCATAAAATCAATTTGTTTTGCAGCAGCTTCTAAAAGGACTGCATCTTCGGAAGTAACGGTTGGAGCTACCCCTTTTTTCTGCAAGTAGCGATACGTATTCTTCGGATAGCGTCCATAAGCATATACATCCATCCACCAGAAGTTTTTCAAGTTATCAAAATCTACCTTAGACATGGCATGGATTGGATCAGCGTTTATCGCATAGCTTGGGCTATACGCAAAGCTTGCACCGATTTTACCGTCAGGAATCATTTCTTTAAACTTTAATACTGTTTTAGCATGTGCTAAAAAGGCATGGTGGTTTACTAAATAGTACATCTTTTCATCATCAAATTTACCTGGTGGATGCTGTGCAGTCATCCAGCCTAGTGTTGTGAAGATATTTTGCTCATTCATCGTGATCCAATATTTCACTTTCTCTTTAAACGCCTCAAATAGAACGACCGCATAGTTCACATAATCATCAATGACCTGCTCACTCTCCCAGCCGCCATATTCATCTACAAGCGCTTGCGGCAGGTCCCAATGGTATAATGTAACCATTGGTTCTATTCCGTATTTCAGACATTCATCAATGATATTTTGGTAGAACTCTAAACCGGATTCGTTTACTTCTCCACGGCCATTGGGGAAAATTCTTGTCCAGGCAATGGAGAAACGATACGTTTTCAATCCCATTTCCGCCATTAAAGCAATGTCTTCTTTATAGCGATGATAATGATCTACGGCAACTTCACCAGTTGTTTCTTTAAATGTTTTGCCAGGGATTTGCACGAACTCATCCCAATTGGATATACCTTTACCGTCTTCCAAGTGTGCTCCTTCAATTTGATACGCAGCGGATGCACTTCCCCAGAGGAAATCTTTCGGCATTCTTAATTCTGTCATTTTCATCTCTCCTCTTTAAACAATTGTTATTATGTTTTCCAATTTTTCTACTTTCTCTTTTTCTTGTCCAACAATATCCATAAACTCATTGCTGTTGGTAACAATTATAGGCGTTGTTATATCGTATCCGGCATCTTTGATTTTATCGATATCAAACTCTAGTAATGTTTCGCCTTTTTTAACCGTTTCTCCTGCTTTCTTTTTAGGGTTAAAATATTTTCCTTCTAAGTTTACTGTATCTAATCCTACATGGATAAGCAACTCTACTCCCGACTCTGATTTCAAACCGATTGCATGCCCCGTTTCAAAAAATACATCTATCCTTCCATCAAAAGGAGCGACAATTTCTCCTTGATCGGGTACAATGGCTATCCCTTTTCCTAAGAGTTCATTTGAAAAAGTCTGATCGTTTACTTCTTTTAACGAAAAGGCGCGCCCTTCTGCCGGACTGCCGATTTTGATGCCTGTATTTAAAGCATGCTTCGTATGCGGTTCTTTTTTCTCGTCGTTTTCTTCCTCTTCTTCATCGTTACTTGGAATATCTTCAAAGCCGATGATATACGTTGCTATAAAAGATATAACGATGGTAACCAACATTGTAATGATGACATAAAGCAGGGTTATCGCACGATCGTCTTCAATATATTGAGGTATCGTTACAATCGCAGGAGTTGCCACACCGAAAGATTTCAGCTGGAACAATCCGCCGACTAAACCGCCCGCAGCTGCACCAATACATGCTCCTAACATTGGTTTTTTCAAGCGCAGGGTAACCCCATATAGTGCCGGTTCTGTAATACCAGCTAATAATGCTGAAAACGCAGAAGAACCTGCAGTCTGTTTCAAGTCTTTATTTTTTGATTTAATCGAAACTGCTAAGGAAGCAGCACCTTGAGCCATATTCGAGCATAACTCAGCGATACTGATAAATGCTTCGTAGCCAGTTTGGGCAATGGCACTCAATTTTACTGGAGTAAACGCATGGTGCATTCCGGTGATAACAATAAACGGAAAAATACCAGCAATTAATCCAACCGCAATAAAGCCTAAATAGTCATGTATCATAAAGACAACATCGGATAAACCTTCTCCGATAATAGCGCCAATTGGTCCAACAATTATCATAACAATTGGCATAGTGATTAAAAGAACCAGCATTGGTTTTAAGAAATTTTTCGTAATCGCTGGAGTTATTTTATCGACCAGCGGTTCTATATAAGATAATAACCAAACCGATAGAATAATCGGGATGACAGAGTAAGCATACGTAGCATCCGTTACTGGGATGACGTTAAAAAACTTAACGGTTTCCCCTGCCTCAGTTGCGTCACCCATAAAGGATATAAAGTCCGGATGAAGCAGAATCAGGGCAATACTTGCTGCATAATACTGATTGGTTCCAAATTTTTTCGCAGCAGATATCCCTATTAACACAGGCATAAAGTAGAATGCCCCATCACCAATGACTGTTAATAATTGATATGTTTGGCTTGATTCACTTAACAGGCCAATCATCGGGAGGACAATCAAAAGTACCTTGATCATCGCCGCACCAATCAATGCGGGGATAACAGGCGCCATACATCCTGCGATGACATCTAAAACTCTTGAAAATATGTTCTGTTTTTTCTTATTCTCAGGCGGCTTATCATCTGAAGAACCAAAATTCCCCAGCTTGTTCAACTCTTTATAAACAGCGCCTACCTCATTACCGATAATAATTTGGTATTGTCCGTTTTTTTTCATGACGTCCAGAACACCTTTTGTTTTTTTAACGTCCTCGTCATCCACGATAGACTCATCATTTAATGTGAATCGCAGTCTGGTCATGCAATGTACGAGACTTTGCACATTTTCTGGACCGCCTACAGTTTTCAATATCTGTTCAGCAACTTTTTGAGCATCCATTGTTTTCCTGTACACCCCTTACTTCCTAATTTTTATACGATTTGTTCGTAATTTTTTCAATGTGTATCATAAAATAAAGCTGTTCGTCTGTGTTTAAACGGTAGTTATAATTTGCTTGGATATGATGTGCAATTCTGACAACACATTCATAGCTTTTAATATACTTTGCTTTAAATATTTCAAATAAATCCTCGTTCTCATCCTGATAGCTCTGTCCGCTGATGACACGCTGGGCAAAAAATTTCAAATGGGTAATGAAGCGGTGATAATAAATGGAATCCTCATTAAAATCCATTCGGAAAAAGTATTTAATGATATCGATGATTTCTTTCATCAGCTTGGAAATATTCGTGATATCTGCCATATTATCTAATTGGGCATTGATCAGATGCTGCGCAATATAAGCAGCTTCGTTTTCATCGAATTTCATACCAAATTGACGTTCAATATCATCTAAAGCGATTAAACCGGTTTCAAACTCATCCTTAAACAACCTCTTTATATCCATTAACATGGGGTTTGTTACTTGAATATCCTTTTTTAATCGTTCCACGGCGCCATGAATATGCTCTGTTAAGGAAATATAGATGACATCATCTACTGTTTTATCAAACTGTTTTTCCAATATATAAACAATCCGTTCCGTGATTTTCATATACTCCTCAGGAATCTCTGAAACAATCGCTTTCAATCGTTCATTAATCATGGAATCATTCGAAAATATTTTGTAACGCCCTGTCAGTTCAATTTGTTCCCCATTCTTTTTACCAAAAGCCAGTCCAACTCCCATGACAATGACTTCCTTGCCATGCTCATCATGCGAGATGAATGCATTATTATTTAATATTTTTTCAATTTTCATACGTTCTCCCTCCGAACACACAAAAAAGCAGGCAAAACCACAAAAAATCCCCTCTACCCTTCGATAGACGCGATGACAATTTGAGGTTTTGCCTGCCTGACAGTTACAATCCTTATTTTATACTAGCGATATTACCATAATTAAAAATAGGAATCAATACCTTTTTCACAAAGTTGTAAAGTGCGGCGTTTTTAAACCATTCATTTATCCATAGAAAAAGCGCACCAGTCAAGGGTACGCTTTTTCATTCACATTATCTATCAAAGGTTACTTTTTCCTCTATATCATTTAAAACAATAGCTGACTCACTTGGTTTTGTATGAGCAATCACTTTTCCATCTCTGAAGGAATGTGTCACTGTTGCCTGCTTGCGAACGGCATCATACTCATTATCAGCGGATAAGACGATGAAATTCGCCGGCTTGCCTGCTTCAATACCATATTTATCTTCAATATGAAGTGTTTTTGCACTGTTTTGAGTAACCAGATCAATGGAATTAACGATTTGCTCATAGCCCATTAGCTGGGATGCATGGATACCCATATGCAATACCTGAAGCATATTGCCCGTTCCCAGCGGATACCATGGATCAAAAATATCATCATGGCCAAAGCAGATATTCATTCCCGCTTCCTGCAATTCTTTGACCCGGGTTAAGCCGCGGCGTTTTGGATACGTATCGAATCGGCCTTGAAGATGAATATTCACAAGCGGATTAGATACAAAGTTAATTTCAGACATCTTCAGCAGACGGAATAGCTTTGATGTATAGGCATCGTTATAAGAACCCATTGCTGTCGTATGGCTAGCTGTTGTACGTTCGCCCCAGCCGCGCTCATAAGCTTCTTTGGCGACTACTTCTACAAAGCGAGACTGCTCATCATCGATTTCATCACAATGAATATCTACTAATTTATCGTATTTCTCAGCAAGATCAAATGCGACTCTCATTGAATCGACGCCGTATTCTCTTGTGAATTCAAAATGCGGGATACCCCCGACAACATCGGCGCCCATTTTTAGCGCCTCCTCCAAAAGCTCTTTTCCATTGGGATAGGATAGAATGCCCTCCTGCGGAAAAGCAACCAGCTGGATATCTACATAAGGAGCCATTTCCTGCTTCACTTCCAGCATTGCTTTTAAGGCAGTCAGTTCTGGATCGGTCACATCCACATGCGTACGGACATGCTGGATACCTTGAGCAATCTGCCATTTCAATGCTGTTTTAGATCTTTTTTTTACATCTTCTATGGTTAGTGTTTCTTTGCGTTCCGACCAGCGCTGAATCCCTTCAAATAAGGTTCCGCTTTGGTTCCATGCAGGCTCACCTGCTGTTAATGTGGTATCTAAATGAATATGCGGTTCAATAAAAGGCGGGAGAACCTGCGCACCATGTACATCCATCACTTCTTTATCTTCAGATTGCGGAAGCTCCTGCGTTACTGCGTTAAATTTACCATTTTCTATAACGATGTGCCAAAGGCCATCTTTTCCTCTAAGCTTTGCATTTTTAATAATCACTGACTATCTCATCCTTCTCTTTTAATGGTACGGTGACCGTTTCTTTTTGTGACACTATTTTCATTCCGGCCACATAAATGATTGATGTTCCTAACAATGCATTGATTGGCGGAATTCCCGGGGCAAAATTAGCAATAGCGACACCGCCTGCCCAAGCAATAATTGCTACCCAGTTTACAGATTTAAATGTCATTGTTTCAAAGGGTTCATATTTTCTGCGGCGGACCAGATAATAATCTGCTAATATGATTGCTCCAATCGATGGCAGTGCAGATCCGAGAACATTTAAGAATCCGACAAAATTATTGTATAACCACATGGCAGCAATTGTCCCGACAATTCCGTTGAACACAACGATTTTCTTCTTGGAAAACTTGGTGATGTTCGCAAACCCTAAACCAGACGCATACAATGCACTGTCATTAGTTGTCCAAATGTTTAATCCTAATACAATAATAGCAGGAATCATCAGCCCTTGTAAAAACATCACATCCGAAATATCTGCCATACCAAAGGCCATCGCGCCAACTGCTCCAAATAAAAACATCAATGAATTTCCAAGGAAGAAAGCAATAATATTTGCGGTTACTGCCGATTTCGCTGATTTTGCAAAGCGGGCAAAGTCAGGCGTAAGCGTTCCGGCACTGATAAATGACCCTACACAAATCGTTAACGCTAATCCGACACTGATTACCTGTGCTGGTTCATAAGCAAATAGTTCATGGATTCCTCCCATTGTATTTGCCGAGTTAACCATGGAGTAGCTTCCAAAAATAGCGATCGCCGGAACTGCAATAAATCCCAGCAGTGTTAAAGTTTTCATGCCAAAGATTGCCGAAACAGTCATTAATATGCCAAAAATCCCGATTAACAGATAGACATTTGCCCCTGTTGCTTTGGCAGCTGGAATAGCAAACATCGCCAGACCTACTCCAAACCAGCACACTTGTGTAGAAGCAAGTAAGAAGGAGGTTAAATAAGAACCTTTTTCTCCAAATGCATAACGTGCTAATAAATGCGTAGATAATCCTGTTTTAGAAGCAATATAAGCTAAGGAACCTGTATAAAGCCCAAGAATCAGGTTACCAGCCAGTACAATCCAAATAAACGTAGAAAAAGAAAGCCCTGTTCCTAATGTTCCTCCAGACATCATACTCGCTGAGAAAAAGCTGAGCGACAGCATAACCGCTAAAATCTTCCAAAATCCATTTCGATGCGTCTGCGGCACTGCCTGCAATGAAAATTCTTTATCTGTTTGTGACATACCAATTCCTCCAATATTTTCAAATATAAGAAACTGGCACCGAAAAACTTGATTCTTTCGAGATTATAGACAAGAAAAAAGCTTCCTGTCCAATCCCTGACAAGAAGCTTTTCCTAAATAGCATACATTTAGATATACCTTTCCCAAAGGTACTCCACATGGTAACTATTCTATTCGCGCTGTCCTTGTCAGCCTCTCTGGACTGATTTAAAGGTACCAGTATATTTATCAAAATATATTATGGCATAAAATCGCCGGGTTGTCACCTTGGAAATATTGGCAAGATGTATTTATGGTATTTCGTACATGTCTCATCCAATGGATTGATTCTTATTTCCTAGACTTCGCCTCTCGTTCCAACACCACCCTATAATGATGCTCCTCATGAATCCTTAATAGCTTCACCACTTGTATCACATTCGGATAGCCAGGCACAGGATCCGGGTACCTTATCCAGTAACATTGTTCTTTGGTAAGTGATGCTATACATGTCTTCACCTTCTCCGTTTCTTCTTCCAATAAATCTCGGAGTTCCAGCAGCGTGTATTCCCGCTTCATTTTCGGCTTCAAAATAGAGGGCGCCTTCATTGTTTTTCCGCTATATATATTAGACATATCATCCATATACCGCTTCACCTTTGGCCGACGAACCTTCATATAAGCACAAGCTATAGGCAAATAATAGGCAGATATTATCCGCGTAAGCTTCAGCAATAAATAGCAATGATAAATCGATTCTGCAACACTCCATTTATCAGGAACTGCTCTAATGTGAATCGATGAGTTGAAAATTTCTGTATGGAAATAATTATCCCGCATTGTCTGGAGTTCATCAAAAAGAGGAGGGAGGTTTTTGTACATGGTTATCACCTAATTAGAGTTATATTTTGTTGATTCCGGAAGTTGCTTCTCTTCACTCTAACATAACTCCGCCCTTAACGCTCGACATCTCCCACGCCTCCAGCCATCGCCGCTGCAATCTCCGCTTCCGTTGACATCGGGGTATCCCCTACAATCGTACACGCCAGCATACCAGCAGCCGCTGCAAATGCCACCGTTTTTCCCGTTGTAAAACCGGACAGTTCTCCATGTAAAATACCACTCGTATATGCATCTCCAGCACCAATACGATCGTACACAGAAAAGGTCAGCTTTTTCGAAAACACAAATTTCCCCTGCTTAAACAAATAGCCTTGTAAAGAATGCGTATTATCCGCATTGATTTCCCGGTGAGTACCTGCAATTACCGAAATACGAAACTGTTCCGCTGCTTTGGGAATAACATCCTGAAGCTGTTCTTTCCTTTCCAACTTCTTTGATTCCATTCCTAAGATATACATCGCATCTTTTTCATTCATCATCACGATGTCTGCCAGCGAAAGCATCTCCTCATAATGCGGCTTGGCTGCTTCATAACCACCTTTCCATAAAGAAGGACGGTAATTACAATCAAAGCAAACTTTTCCGCCTTTTTCTTTAACCTTTGCAGCCAGCTTTTTCATACTGGCACGGACTGTATCTGTCATCGCGAGACTGATTCCGCAAAAATGAATAATGTCTGTATGGGCTGCAATCACATCCAGATTATAATCGGAAATATCCGCGGTATTAAATGTGCTTTCTAAGCGGTTGGTATACGTGACACGACTTGCACGCTGACCAAAGCCATTTTCTAAAAAATACATTCCAATATATTTCCCGTCTCTTGCAATGAAGTCCTGCTCTATTCCTAAGCGCTGCAAGAAGGTAATAGCGGCATCCCCCAGCGGGTTATCCGGTAATTTGGTAATCAGGTATCCCTTATGTCCCAGCTTTGTCATCGCCGAAGCAACATTTACACCGGTGCCTGAAAAGGAGTACTGTAAATGATTGGCCTGCGTGAGTAATTCGTATCCTGGCACCTGCAAACGCATCATGACTTCGCCAAAAGCAACTATATTCCTACGCATCTTTATCAACCAATTCTTTGATGATAGCCAGGAGCTTTCTAACATCTTCCACATTCGTTTTTCCTGTCTCCTTATTAACAATAGATGAATAGACATGAGGAATGACTTTAGGCACGTTTGCTTCTAAGGCAATTTCTAAAATAGCAGCGAAATTAGCCAAATCAATGCCGCCTGTTGGTTCTAACGCAAAGCTTTCTTCCCCGCAGGCCTTGGCAACTGCCCGGTATTCTTCTTCTGATTGCAGCCCTTTCATAGGAAAATACTTCAATGCATTGCCGCCCATATCACGAACAAGTGCAATGGCAGCTTTCACCGGGACAATAGCGGTTTCACTGGCTTCTGCACTTAATGGACCCGTAGAAATATTGACATAGCCTGCTTTTCCCGTTGGCGAAACAAGCGCATTGATCCAGCTGTCTTTTTCTCGCAAATTAGCACGTGTTGCTCCTACCACAGGGAAAACCTGATTAATATGAGAACCCGAATAATAGTTGGCAATCTCCGCCACAACCGCTGCTTGCCGGTTATCACCTGCACCTAAGCCAATGGAAACAGCGTCTTCAATTGCTTCTCCATATTCCTTCATAGCTGCAACAGCTGCATCCACTGTCGGGTAGTCTTTGGAAAGCACACCAACCAGCACATGCCCCTCTGCTGCATCAAAGACTTCCTTCGCATTTTCCATACCGCTTGCTAATACATTTAATGCTACTCGATTTTTATAAAAGCGAGAATCCATATTCATTATTTATTTCCTCCCAAAATGGATTTTAATTCCGACGCAATCACGTGAATGTCATCCCCCTGAAGCGGGCGTGGATCAATATCAAAGAACCCCTGGCGAATTCCATAATCCCGTGTGTAAATAGCTATATCGCCATGACGAAGTTTATCATTTACCTCTTTAGCGGTGCACCCAGTCACAGCAGAATCAATGTGGATCCGGGCTCTGAAAATAGCACGGCCTGCTTCATCCTGTACGATACTTACCGTTACACCATCGATTGTATTTAATGATTGCAATTCATCTAAGCACTTTTTTTCCGCTTCACTATGATTGGTTTTCACAGTATATTCGTCCAATGCCTGCAGCAGGCCAAAGGTTGTTTCCTTTCCCACCTTCATACTTCTTCCGATAAAATACAGCTGTGTTTTTACCCACTCTACATATTTTCTCTTCCCGGCCACGATTCCAGATGTCGGTCCTTTGATAGCTTTCGAGCCGCTGTAAATCGCTAAATCTGAAAGCAGCACATATTTTTTCAAATCCTCTTCTGCAGCTGCGTCAATGATTAATGGTACATGGTTTTCCTGGGCAATCTCCCAGGCCTCCTCCACAGAAATCATATTTTTCTGAACAGCATGATGTGATTTTATAAATAAAACAGCAGCTGTATTTTCATTGATTGCATCCGCTATATGCTCTTTTCTTCCTTCATTGGCGTAACCCGTTTCCACAAGCTTTCCGCCGCCAAGAGCAACCATGGTTTCCACTGGCGCACCATACTGCACGTTATGTCCCTTCAGCATCACAATTTCATTTTTTTTGATTGCTTCCTGATGCAGCTTGGCACTCTTTCTATGATTTCCTTCCGTTATCAGCGCAGCGACAGAAAGCGCGATACCGCTTGAAGCGGAATTAACAACGACAGCAGCTTCTGATTGAAGCAGGCCTGCAATATGCTTTCCTGCTTTATCCACTAAATCTGAGATTTCCACATAGTTCTGTCCGCCTGTTTTCATTGCCTCCATCACGGTATCCGAGGGAGCAGAAACACCTAAAATACTCATTCTTCCGCTTGCATTAATAACCCGCTTCAGCCCATACCTTGCATGCATGGTATCCGCCATTGACCACCACTCCCTTTACCTCGATTCTCTGCTTCGCTTCCCGCTTTTCACCGTCTGAATCTATCAAATCGATTGTCTCATCTTCTACGGAAAACAGGGTAAGATTTGCAATATCCCCTTTTGTGATACGACCAAGCTCGGGTTTATTTAACCATGCTGCTGCATCCACCGTTACTCCATTTATAGTTTCTTTCAGGGAGTAACCTAAACATAAGAACTTATTTAAAACATTTGCCATACTATACACTGGTCCGTGCAGCCGGTTTTTCCGATAAATATCTGTACTGATGGTGTGGAAATGAATCCCATATTCCTTTGCCTGTTCTGCTGTTTTAAAAGAAAAGCTTGCATTGCCATGACCGACATCTAAATGAATCCCGCGTTTTATTGCTTTTAAAAAAGCAGGAAGCGGTTTGCCCCTATCATCAAATAAATTATTCGCCTTCCCGTTTAAGAAATGTGTCATGACATCTTTTTTCTTCAGTAAACCTAATACATCGTTAATATCTGGAGGGCCGGAGCCGATATGAACCATCAATGGCAGCTTCGTTTCTTTAGAAAATTCACGTGCAATTTTTAATGGTTCTATATCGTTTTCACCTACTACACTGTTACTGATTCTTGCTTTTAGTCCAACGATAAAATCTTTATATTTCTTCACAGCTTGTTTTAATGCTTCTTTATTTAATAAAGATAAGTCCGATAATTCATCTACTCTCTCTAAACCAATTCGAGAGACATTTAAGAAAGCGAATACATTTGTTTTCGCGTTTTGTGCTCGCTCAGCTAATTCATGGACCCGGTCAGCTCCTGTACTTCCCGCATCAACAATGGTCGTGACTCCTGTTTTATAGCCTATTTCGTCAATATCATCTCCATAGGGCTTGAATTCCGAAAAGGCATGGACATGCATATCAATCCAGCCGCTGGAAGCATAAGCTTTGTTTTGATAATCAATTACATTCTCCCCAGCCGCCGTTCCTGGCAACGCAATCTCCACAATTTTTCT
The DNA here is from genome assembly GCF_000821065.1 of Oceanobacillus oncorhynchi. Taxonomy (GTDB): domain Bacteria; phylum Bacillota; class Bacilli; order Bacillales; family Amphibacillaceae; genus Oceanobacillus; species Oceanobacillus oncorhynchi. Next base: position 264,359 of record NZ_CDGG01000001.1, on the reverse strand, counting down.
ACTCTCTATCACAATATCTGCCGAGGTCCCATCCAGCATTTTTATATTCCGCAGAACGACATTGTCTGCCATTTCCATCATCCCTTTGGTCAGCGTCCATCTCATCATAATCGTGAACAAGTCCTAACGCAACCTGATTATTTAACTCTATATAAAATAGATTAGCATTGATTTTCGCATTAGTAAACATAAGGTTATAACGTTTAAACAAAAAGAAGAACTTTTATTTATAAGTAACCAAGCTAACCCAGACCTTAATACATCGTTAAAAGCCAGTTCTCGCCAAACAAAGCAAGAACTGGCTATCCCTTAATCTAACAATCTATCACGCATCTCCATACACATTCAAAATAGCCTTCGTTAAAATATCCACTCCCGTTTGAAGCGCATCCTTATCAAAGGTCATATTAGGATGATGTAAACCAGGTCCCAAATTACAGCCCAAGCCCAGCATCGTGGCTTTTAATTCCGGCTTCTTCACCGTATAAAAATGAAAATCATCTCCGCCTGGCGTCAGGAGCGGCCCTACTACATTTTCTTCACCCAATACGTCTGTAATCGCTGTACGCATAAAGCTCGTTGCTTCTTCACTTGTTTCAGCTGCAGGTACGCCATGATAGTTAGTCACATCAATATCTATATCATACAGATTCCGTACAGACTCTAAAATACCGTCGACTTTCTTCACAAGCAGTTCCATTACTTCATTGGATTGCGCACGTAAATCCAAGCTGAATGCGGCGTTCCCCGGGATAATATTCGAGCTTTTCGCCCCTGCCTGGAATTTCGTCATTTTCGCTGAGTGCGGAACTCTTGGATCCATATGGATTTGACCCAGCATATTGACGATCTGCATGCCAATTTCAATCGCATTATCATTCAAATGTGGACGCGCTCCATGTGCATCTTCCCCTTTAATGACTGCTTCATATGTTTTTGTTGCACCGTGCACAATCACAGGAGCAGCCTGCCCTGCATCAACTTCTTGTTTGGGTCTGAGGTGAACACCGAATAAATAATCGACGTCTTCCACCACTTTTTCTTCCACCATTTTCAATGCACCGCTGCCTTCTTCTTCTGCAGGCTGATAAATAAATTTAATCGCTACCTTATCTTTGATGTCAGGCATCTGCTGCAATGTCCAAAGGACGCCCAATACCATCGACATATGCGCATCATGACCGCAGGAATGGTTTGGCTGGAATTCACCGTTCACTTCCTGCCATAACGCATCCATATCTGCACGGACACCAATTACCGGCAGGCCTTTATCAAAGCTGCCAAACTTTCCGATGACGCCTGTATGGTCTGGAAATGTGATTGTTTCACACCCAGCTTCCTCTAATTTTTCTTTAATATATTTTGTTGTCTCTACTTCTTCCCAGCTGATTTCAGCATGTGTGTGTAAATGTTGAAAAACCTCTAACACACTTTTTTCTATATTTTTTCCCATTTGTCTTCTCCATCCTTCATCTAGTAAGCTCTTTTTTTACGCACGAAGGTCATTCATATACAACCGCTTTCCAATAAGTCCTATTTTTGACAAGATAAGCAAGCAGCAGCCTTCTATTAAAAGTATTCTTAATTATTTTATATTGCTTTGAAGTTTGAACTACCCCCGCTTATTAACCTTAAAGGTTAATTGAAGTGGGAGCTTCCTAAGAACACCAACCCATCGGTCAGTTATGGATTAGGCTAGCCCCGCAGTTCCTGCGGTTATTCGTAATGCTTCTTTACGAAGATTCCTGCTTGCGTTCCTATCTCTTTGGTGATGGCATTGACAGCTATCACACGTCCATGCACGCAAAGCGAGATTTTTAACGTCTTGGTTTTGGTGTCCACAATGAGAACATAACTGACTGGATGGAAAGTTTTTGGCAACCGTAACAACCTGTTTTCCATACCAGCAGCTTTATATTCCAACATCGTTCGGAACGTTGACCAGGATACTTCGCTAATAGCTTTCGCAAGATTTTGATTTTTTTAACATGTTTTTCACAGATAAATTTTTTATTCCGATGATATCGTGGTTTTTGACTATCTCGGTGGAGATTTTATCTAACATGTCTTTTCTTTTATTCGCAATTTTTTCGTGAAGCCGGGCTACTTTTCGTTTTTGTTTCTGCTAATTCGCCGAGCCCATCTGTCGCCTTGAAAGAATCACCTGCGCTTTTGCCAATTTTCCTTCTAATTTCCGGAAGAATCTTGGATTTTCATACACCGTTCCATCAGAAAGGGTTGCAAAATCGGTTAATCCAACATCGATACCTACAGAGGAACCTGTCTTTTCATCGTATTTAATTTCCGTTTCAGCTACAATCGAAACAAAGTATTTTCCTGATGCGTTGCGCCTAACTGTTACATTGATAATTCGCCCTTCCACTTCCCGACTTTTGGCAAAACGGACAAGCCCGAGTTTGGGCAGTTTAATATGTTTATCCAATACAGCAATATTTCCATTGACATGTTTGGTAGTATACGATTGAATAGGGTTCTTCTTTGATTTAAAACGAGGCGCCTTGTTCTGATTCTTATAATAGCGCGTATAAGAATCATTCACGTTTTCAACAGCTTTTTGAAGGGCAATACTATCGACTTCTTTGAGGAAGGGGTAGTTTTTCTTTAATTCCCGAACTGCTTTAATCGCCTTATTTTTATTGAAAAATGCGCCCTTCCAATTATTTTGAAGAAGCTGTCCGTTTTGTACCATTTCATTCACCGTATGCCAATAGTGGTCTTTTTCTTTTTGTTTTCCTGTAAAATAGTTATAGACAAAGTGGGAGCAGCCGATTGTCTTATGGATGAAGGTGATTTGTTTTTTGTTCGGATAGATACGAAAACGAAATGCTTTTTTTACTTTCATAGCTTCTTACCTCCTCTTGTCTATTATATCAGAAGAAGGATGTTTTTGGAACGTTCGTTCGATTTAATATTGAACAGTCGAGACACTCAAAAGTAATCTTTTGTGCATAGGAGATTCATCTCCCCCTTATCTGTACACGCTTGAAGAGGGAGTTTTCCCTCCTTTTTTTGATAAACTCTTATATAATCAATTTCAAGTTTAAGATTTTCAAAGAAAGAAGGCTTCTTCTATGTCACAGCAAGAAAAAACAAAGCAAAAAAAGAAATTTCAGCTTCCAGATGCATATGTTATATTGTTTGTCATTCTATTGCTTGCCGCAATCCTTACATATATCATTCCAGCCGGGAGTTACGAACGAGAAACAACGGAAGATGGAATGGATGTCATTGTTCCAGACAGCTACAGTCAAATCGACCAGCAGCCTGTTAGCTTGATTGATTTATTTAGCTCGATTCAAGAAGGATTGATTGGCGGCGCCGGGCTAATTTTTCTTGTATTGACAATTGGCGGAACTTTCGCTGTTATTGAAAAAACAGGTGCGATTGACAGCATGATCATGAAAACCATCAAACGGACACAAAACCGCGAATGGCTCTTAATTTTAATGGTCGCTGCACTCTTTTCTGTTTTTGGAGGATTGGGAATTATCGCTAACTCCTCCATTGCTTTTATTCCAATTGGAATTATCCTGGCTAGAGCTATGAGAATGGACGCCATTGTCGGTGTATCAATTATTTACTTAGGAGCTTACTCCGGATTTGCAGTTGGATTCCTGGATCCGCAAACAACAGGGTTTGCACAGCAGATAGCACAGATCCCATTATTTTCTGGTCTATCTTTAAGATTAGTTCTCTATGTCATTATTGTTGGTGCAACCATTGCTTATATCATCTGGTATGCCAACCGCGTTAAAAATGACCCGCAAAAAAGTATTCTGAGTGATAATCCATTCCCGAAGCTGGAAGAAAAATCCATGGACGATGTAGATGAAAAATTAACATCTACACAGCTCACTGTATTGCTTGTTCTGGTAGCCGGTATTGCTATTTATGTTTATGGTGTTTTCCAATTAGATTGGGACATCAATGAAATGGCAGGGATTTTCGTTGCTTTATCAGTTATTACCGCACTTATTTCAAAAATGGGCGCTAACCAAATGGTAGAAGAATTTTTGAATGGTGCCAAAAGAGTATTATATGGCGCTTTAATTATCGGAATGGCTCGTTCGATTGTAGTTGTTTTGGAAAATGGACAAGTACTGGATACGGTCGTACATAGTATGGCTGTTGTTTTAGAACCGTTTTCCAGTGTCATGGGTGCCATAGCTATGTTTATCGGAAATGGGCTATTCAACCTTGTTGTTACTTCTGGGAGCGGACAAGCTGCCATTGTCATGCCAATTATGACACCACTTGCCGATTTAATGGATATCCCGCGTCAGGTTGCTGTACAAGCCTACACGCTTGGAGATGGCTTTACTAATATTATTACGCCGCTATCCGGTGTCTTAATGGCCAATTTAGCCATTGCCGGTATTCCTTGGACAAAGTGGCTGAAATTCGCACTGCCGCTTGTGGGAATTTGGTATGTTATTGGTACGATCTTTATTGTGATTACTGTTTTGATTAATTGGGGACCGGTGTGATAGCTACATGGTGAGAGGATAATATATTACGTAAGAACAAGGAGAACAACTCATGGATGAATTGTCTCCTTGTTTTTTGTAATTTCATTTAAAAATCCACTGCAAAATGAGACTGTCATCCATTCAACAGTTCTTATCTTCATGCTGAAAATCAGTCTCTTTGTTCTGAACATCTGTATACATATTTTTTGTTCTAGATAAATGATAACGAATAGCATTTTCTACGATTTCTTTATCTTTTTGTTCCAGCCCCTTAATAATTTGATTATGTTCTTGTATTACTTCTTCCATCCGTCCTTTTTTTCGAATTGCTTGCGATCCAATTAATATAGTTAAATTATGAAATACATCATAGGATTTAAGAAAAATATTGTAGTCAGCTATTAAAAACATTTGCCGATGGAATTCTTTATCCAGCTTCATAAACCCATAACTGTCTCCAGATTCAGCAAGTTCTTTTTGCTGCTCAACAATAGATTTTAATTTAATTATATTTTTATCCGTTATATTATTAAAAATAGGCGATATAATCTCCGTTTCGATAACTTCTCTTAAAAGGAATATTTGCTGAACTTCTTTTTCTGTATGAGTTCGCACTTTATAACCTTTTCTTGGTTTAAATTCTATTAAGTCTTCATTCACTAAATCTAACATCGCTTCTCTCAAAGGAGTTCTAGAAACTTCTAGTTTTTTAGCCAGTGTTTGTTCCGTGATATAGTCAGTAGAAGGAAAATTATTATTTAAAATAATATCTTTCAAGTTATTGTATATGATATCTTTTAATGTTTTCGTTTTTATTCCTTTTAATTGAAAGTCTTCCATGTTCAATCCCTCCAAGCTATTTACTTAGCATTTCTACTGGTGCCATAATCAGTGATGGTAAATACGTAACAACTAATAATACTACTATTAGTATAGCAACTTGTGGGAATAGATGCTTGAACATTGTAGGAACTTTCTGCTTCGCAATGGATGAAACTACAAATAAGCAAACGCCTAAAGGCGGTGTAACCATACCTATTGTTAAGTTTACTGCCAAAATAATTCCAAAGTGAACCGGGTCTATACCTGCATTTAATGCCATTGGCAAAAATAACGGTGTAAAAATCGTAACCGCACTAACCGTATCAATAAATGTACCTGCAATAAGCAAGATAATATTAACTATTAATAACAATAGCACTGGATTATCTGCTGCAAATCCTAATATATTTATTAGTTGGTTTGGAATACTTTCAAAATTGATATACCAAATAAAAATAGATGCAGACCCAATTAGAAAGATAATTCCGGTTGTCGTCGCCGCAGCATTTTTAAGTATGTCCAGAAAATCCTTAATATTGATTTCCTTATATACAAATATTCCAATAATAAGAGCATATACTACTGCAACCACTCCTGATTCTGTCGCTGTAAATATACCAGAGATAATACCACCTATAATAATAATAGGCATAAGTAAAGCAAGAATTGCGTCTTTAAAGTATTTAAGAAAAGTTTTTAAATCTGTTTTATTATCTTTTATAACATAATTGTTTTTCTTTCCAATATAAATACTATATATAATTAACCCTGCAGCCATCAATATTCCAGGTAAAACTCCAGCGATAAATAAATCACTTATCGATGTACTTGCCATTACCCCATATAATATTAGAACAATACTAGGCGGTATAATAGGCCCTATCGTGGAAGCACTGGCAATAAGAGACGTTGTAAATCCCTTGTCATAGCCTTCCTTAAGCATTGTTGGAATTAACATTCCCCCAATGGCGGCGGCTGCAGCTATTGCAGTACCCGTTAACGCTGCAAAAAATACGCTACTGATAATAACAACCAACGCTAGCCCACCAGGTATCGGACCAACTATTACCTTTGAAAAATTAACAAGTCGCTGCGATATGCCGCCTTTAGCCATAATCTCGCCGGCTAGAATAAACAACGGTATTGCTACCAGTGTAAAACTATTTATACCACTAAATAGATTTCTTGGAACATTCGAAAGGAGGCTTATATCATTTAGTCCTATACCAATTATTGAGATAAAACCCATCGCAAAAACAATAGGAACTCTTAGTACTATCAGTAAAAACATTAAAATGATCAATATTATCCAAGTCATATATTAAACAGCCTCCTTATATAAAAATAAACCATGAAGGCAGAGGAAACAGGAATTGCTAAATATAAATATGCTCTTTGGATTGGTATTAACCCTAAAGTTTGCCCTGAAGCAAAGTTCTGATTAACCAGCTCCATTCCAAAATAAATAAACACACATAGAACAATAATTGCTACAATACATTCAAGAATTTTTAGTATCTTATCTTTTTTTGCACTCATATTATCAAATAAATCTACGACAAGATGCTCCTTCCGATAAACCAGGAATGCTGCTCCAGCAAAGATACTATACACAAAAAAGACCATTAGAAGTTCTTGTGCCCAGGGTAATGGGATTTGAAATACATACCGAGATACGACTTGTAGAAAAGTAATTATGACAGTCATTAAAAGACTAACTGTCATAATTACTTCCATTACTTTAGCTAAAAGGTAATCTACTTTTTTTAACATATCATCACTACCTTCTTACTTAGAATCAATAAGACTTTGAATTATCTCTTCAGGAACTTCGTTAGAAACAGCATCCTTTACATCGATCGTTGCTTCGGTGAACGCTTCTCTATCCGGCTCTGTTACAGTTACTCCCTGTTCCTCTAACATAGATAAAATTTCATCTTCTTTTTCATCGAGAGCATTACGCTGATATTCTTTCGCTTGATTAAAAGCCTCTTCGACAGCTGTTTTTTCTTCATCACTTAACTCATCATAAAAGCTGCTGCTCATTAAAGTAACAGCTGGTGTATAAGTATGCCCTGTCAGCGAAACATATTGCTGTACTTCATAAAGATTCATGGAATCAATCGTAGCTAACGGGTTTTCTTGACCATCTACTACCCCTTGGTCTAAAGCAGAATACAATTCATTGAAATCTACTGGTGTCGGACTCCCGCCTAATGCTGCAATATGGTCTTCCCATACAGCAGCTGGCTGTACTCTAATTTTCATACCGTTGACATCTTCTGGATTGACAATTTCTGTAGAGCTATTTGTTAGATGACGAAAACCTACTTCCCAGTAACCTAACCCTTTCATCCCTTTATCTTCTGCCAAATCTAATAACTGCTGTCCTGCATCTCCATCTAATGCATTATATACATGATCTTTATCCTCAAAAATATATGGAATCCCAAAAACGTTCATCTCCGGAATGGTATTAGAAAGATTACTATCTGCTGCAACCGTTGTCATTTCAATAGACCCTGTACTTACTTGCTCAATTACATCTCCTTCAGAACCAAGCGAAGCATTCGGATGAATTTCAACTGTAAAATTAACGTTTTCATTACCTTCAAGCTCTTCTTTAAATTTTTCAGCAGCAATATGATACTGATGACTTTCTGAACCAGAGTGTGCTAGCTTAATAACTCTATTTTCACCACCAGCATCACCACTCCCACAACCTGCAAGAATGAACAACAGCACTAAAATGAAAATTACTTTTTTCACAAAAAACAGCTCCTTTTCAAGCTAATTAAATTTATAGTAATTTGTTCTGCGACTTTCAAAAATAGGTATTTCTTTTCTTATTCTATTTATATATTCCATATCTAATTGCTCCAATAATACTTCTTCTTCATTACTTGTTGCTTGTTTCATAATTTCGCCAAATGGATTAATTATGATAGATTTTCCTGCAAACTCAGTACCTGTCGGCTGTTTTCCAATAATATTCGAAGCAACAATGTAACACTGGTTTTCAATTGCCCTTGCTTGCAATAACGTTAACCAATGAGCCGTTCTCTCTATCGGCCATTCAGCAACAACAAAAATAATCTTAGCTCCATCTAAAGCTAAATCTCTAAATAGCTCCGGAAAACGCAAGTCATAGCATATAACGGCCCCCATTTTTTCTCCATCTAACTCAAATACCTCTGCTTTGTTCTTACCACCTACTAGATATTTGGGTTCATTCAACATAGGGACTAAATGAATCTTAGAGTATTCGTGGATGAATTCCCCGTCTCGGTTAACAACAAAAGAGGTGTTTAATACTCCTTCTCCCTTTGTGTTCGCTACAGATCCAGCAACAATATTTACACTATATTTTTTGGCAAGCCTTTGAATAACCCCCTTAATCGGTTCAAGGTTGTCCATAGCAAGCTTTTGTATATTTTCTAAATCATAGCCTGTCGTCCACATTTCCGGTAAAACAACTGTATCAATATCATTTAAATCTGTGTTTAGAAATACCTTCTCCACGTGTTCTATATTTGCTTCAACGTCTCCAAACTCAACTTCAAATTGTAAAACTGCTATTTTCATCATTACACCTTCAACTTTTCTACTTTATATTCTAATTCAATTGTCTTATCCATCTTTTCACTGTAAATACCACATCTAAAACCATCTCCATAGATAAAACCATTTAGAAGTGGAACCGTGCCACAGTAAACAACATAGTTTTGACTTTCTATATCATTTCTTTTTAAAAAGTCCATTATTTGTTCAAAAGGTATAATAGAAGAAACTTTATCATGCTGGTACTTGACCCAGTTACCTTCAGATAATACTTCAGAATATAGAACTAAATCGTCCCATTCATCCTGAACATCTTCAAAGTCCCACTTTTCACCAGCAATTGGTTTTGCACATACTTGTTTAGATTTATGAATCGATACCGTTTCTAAACCTCTATCCGTATGGTCACTTCCAACTGTTACAAATAAATTTCCTTCCTTATCACATATAAGGACTATTTCTACTTCACCGCTTGTTTGATTACCAATAACACTGATTGCTCCACTGTTATCAATCAAGTAATCGCTTAAATGATATAACTCCGGCACTGATTTAGGTTCCGGGACCCCTATTTTCTTTAACTCTTCAACATGCTCCCAAGTTTTCTTTTTATCTCTGCCTGCATATCCAATACAATAGAACTGTTTTTTACTCATAAGTACTTTTACCACCTCTTTAATGTATTATGCATACATTATAATTTATAAAATATTTATTGTAAAGGCTTACAGGGGGTATATTTTTTCAATTCAATCTTAAATATTGGATGTTATCTTCATGCTTTCTATAAATAAATTTCCAAAAATTAATAAAAGTTTTTTTAAAAGTGTAATCATTTTCAAAACGGGTATGTATATCTTATAGGCACATATCAAGTTTTACATATACAGTTTGATACTTTGATGTGAAAGGAGATATTTGAAAATGGAATTTTCTGCACTTACTTTTATTTTGATAGCATTGAGTATTCTGGTGATAGCTATTATTGTTATCCCGCTGGGACTGTTCAGCTACATATATTGGAAGGACAGGAGGCAGTCACAACATGCCATTCTACGTAACTATCCGCTGCTTGGTAAAATAAGATATACCGCAGAAAAAGCTGGTCCCGAGCTGAGACAATACTTATTTGATGCAGATACTGCCGGGAAACCATTTTCCCGCGATGATTATCGTGATGTGGTAATTCCAGCAAAATATCAGAAAAATATGATTGGTTTTGGTTCCCGCCGTGATTTTGAGAAAGCGGACTTTTATGTAAAAAATGCGATGTTTCCTAAACAGCAAGAAGAACTGGAGGCAGATAATACAAGAATCATTGATTCCAAAGTTTATGAAGTGAAAGAGGATAATTTGCTGAGCCGGAAAGAAAAATTAAAGGACCAAAGGATTCAGCCATGGCTTTTAAATGATGAACATGCAGTCGTTATTGGTCCTTCCTGCAGGCAGCCCTTCTGCGTAAAAGGGCTGGTCGGGATGTCTGCAATGAGCTACGGAGCGTTGGGAGAGAATGCAATTACCGCTCTGTCCAAGGGGATTGGCATGGCAGGCGGTTCCTGGATGAACACGGGAGAAGGAGGGCTCTCCGATTACCATTTAGCGGGAGATACTGACATCATAGCCCAAATTGGCCCCGGTCTTTTTGGCGTCCGTACAAAATCAGGTGCTTTTAACTGGGATTTATTGAAAGAAAAAAGCGAAATCCCACAGGTCAAAGCCTTTGAACTAAAGCTTGCACAAGGCGCAAAAACTCGCGGTGGGCATGTCGATGCAGAGAAAGTAACAGAAGAAATCGCTTCTATACGAAATGTCGCTCCTTACCAAGAAATTGACAGTCCAAACCGTTTTAACGAGTTCGGTGACGTTCCATCCATGTTCTCTTTTATCGAACAGATTCGGAATCATACTGGTCTTCCAGTCGGCATTAAATTGGTCATTGGCAGCCCCCATGATTTAGAAGAGGTTGCCAGTTATATGAAGGAAACTGGTGCCGGCCCGGATTTCATTACTGTAGATGGCTCCGAAGGCGGAACAGGGGCAACCTTCCAAGAGCTTGCTGATAGCGTTGGACTCCCTATAAAATCAGCAGTCACCATCGCTAATCAGACGTTAAAAAAATATGGCGTTCGCGACCGCGTTACACTGATTGCATCAGGAAAACTTTTTACAGCTGATCGAATCGCTGTCATCCTCGGAATGGGCGCGGACCTTGTCCAGATTGCTCGTGCATTTATGATTACAGTCGGCTGCATTATGGCACAAATTTGTCATACAAACCGTTGTCCCGTGGGTGTAGCAACAACCGATCCTAAGCTGCAGAAAGCTCTCGTCGTGGATGAAAAAGCTTATCGGGCTTTGAATTATCTGGTCACCCTTCGTGAAAGCCTGTTCCGTATTTCCGCGGCGGCAGGCGTCACTACTCCGACGGACATTCGTGCATCACATATTCAATATAAGGATGAATATCAGCGGGTATGGTCGCTGGATGAATTAATTGATAAAGAAAGCTTCTCTGTGACTTTATAGTCCCAATCGAACTGCCTGCTCCATGTGCTGTTTAAAATAAATAAAAAGAAGCTCACAGCTGAAATAATAATTTTCCGTGAGCTTCTTTTTATTTATGCTTAACCATTTCTTTAACTCTATTGCAAAATAAACACACCATCGTCCATTCATGTGAAGCTAGGCAGACCTCATCTTAAGCAACTTCTTCATACGTAATCAGATAGCGATTTACCCTTATTAAACCAGTTACTTATGATGCAGCTTCCCCGCTATTTTCTCAACAAAATAATCTCCAACTTCTGAAGTACTATGCTTTCCTCCTAAATCTGGTGTGAGCACTTTCTTTTCATCAATTATTTCTTTTATCGTTTCAACAACGACACTTCCCCATTCTTCCTCACCAAAATGCTCTAACATTTGCGCAACCGACCAGATAGCTGCAATAGGATTAGCAATCCCTTGCCCGGCTATATCAGGTGCTGAACCATGAACCGGCTCAAACATGGAAGGATAATTTCTTTCCGGATTTACATTCGCCCCTGTCGCTAGCCCCATCCCGCCAGTAATTGCAGCGCCGATATCTGTCAAGATATCTCCAAACAGATTGGAGGTTACTACAATTTCAAAACGTTCCGGCTGCATAACAAAAAACATACTTGCCGCGTCGACTAAATAGGATTCTGTTTTGACATCTGGATATTCCTTCCCTACTTCTTCAAATACTTCATCCCAGAAAACCATCGAATAGTTCAAGGCATTCGCTTTACTGATACTTGTCAGTGATTTTTGTTGCTTACGTGCTTCCTCGAAGGCATATCGGATAATCCGTTCTGTCCCTTTCCGGGAAAAAACACCGGTTTGCAAAACAACCTCTTCTTTTTTCCCTTTAAATAACCAATCCCCGGCGCCGGCATATTCCCCTTCACTATTTTCCCGGATAACAAGGAAATCAATATCTTTCTCTGATTTATTTTTAATTGGCGTCAGTTCTTCATTTAATAACCGCACGGGGCGCAGATTCACATATTGATCAAAACCCTTACGAATTTTCAATAGTAAATCCCAAAGTGAAATATGATCAGGAACCCCAGGATAGCCTACAGCTCCGAGATAAATCGCATCAAATTCTTTCAATTGCTCTATCCCATCATCCGCCATCATTTTTTGATGTTCTATGTAGTACTCACATCCCCAAGGAAAACGTTCAAATTCAAAAGAAAGTGTATTATCCAGCTTCTCGATGGCCTGCAGCACTTTTACACCCTCTGCTACAACTTCCGGTCCTATTCCATCTCCTGGAACAAGCGCTATTTTCCATTTTTTCATTAAAAACCCTCCACCCTATCGTTAATCTATTCATTTTATCTTGACCTGGCTTTTTCCAAGGAAAAAACCTGTTTTTCATTCCTTCACTTCTCAAAAAAGTTATATAGTTATTATACCACCCAAGGATGCGTTTACATAATAAAGATAAGATAATCCTTGTTTCTCTGACCACACATTCTCTGAACGATGATAGAATATATAGATAAATAGATATCAGCTTTTTTATTTGTTGTAAGATGACATACAAAAGGAATTGCCATCAGATATCGTCTTATATAATGGAGGGGATAAAATGAGTATTCTATGTATCGGTCAAGCTGTTTATGATATAACTTTTCCTATCGACAAGCCGATTGTTGAAAATCAAAAATACCGCATTCCGGAACGAATAGAATGTATGGGAGGCCCGGCTGCAAACGCGGCTTACTTGTGCGCACTCTGGGGAAGTAAAACATCTCTTATCAGCAGGATTGGAAATGACTTATTTGGAAAGAAAATTCTAGAACAATTAGAAAATACCGGAGTCGATACCACCTCTTTAAAAGTAGATGATCAGCTGGCTACCAGCATCAGCTCCATTATAGTTAACCAAGAAAATGGACATCGAACCATTCTAAATACTCCCTTACCTCTCGAAAATTATGAGCCGGATTGGTCAGTCCATTCGCCCGATGTGATTCTTATGGACGGCTATGAAAAAGCATGCGCTCTTCAAGCATTTCAAAAGTATCCAAAAGCTATTACGTTAATGGATGCCGGAACGTTTAAGCCGGAGCTTTTAGATATTATTGAAGCTGTTGATTATCTTGTCTGTTCGAAGGATTTCGCCTATCAATATTCTGGAATAACGATTGATATGAGTCATAAAGAGACCTGGCGGGATACTTTTTCAAAACTGGAGAAAATCAACCCAAATACCATTGTGATAACCTTAGGAAGCGATGGGTCTATTTATAAAAAGGAAGATACAATCTATCACATTCCTGCCTTTCATGCAGACACAATGGATACTACTGGCGCAGGGGATATATTCCACGGTGCTTTTGCTTATTGCTTAGAGAATCATTTTTCGCTAAAAGATACGGTACGGATTGCTTCGCTGACAGCATCGATTTCTGTTGAAACCCTTGGCGGACAACTCTCCATCCCGAGTTTGGAAAGCGTGAGAAACAGAAGAGATGAGTTAGGTTTGGAGATGGATATCTAATCGCCTTCTATTGGATATTTTAAAAACGGTTAAGACAGGATATGAACTGCCTTAACCGTTTTTATTTCATGATGCATGCAGCTTCAACCAAGCTTGCTGATGATTACTTGCTTAACGCTTTCCGGATCCTCGCTATCTTTCCTTGATCCATCCCTTCTTCAAATGACTGATTATATCTGACACCACTGCCAAAATGATATTCCTTTGCTTGAATCACCTCATGCAGGAAGGCTATATTCTCTGCTCCCAGACCGCTTCCCGGCAAAATATTCGGACCCTGTAACGCGTTCTGTAATTGAACCAGCTCATGCAGCATATCCTTTCCGCCAGTACAATCCGCTGCACCGCCAGAAGTTAGGATTCGCTTAATATTTTTTCGATAAGGTACCAGTGTCCGGTAAGCTTCTATTTGATTGCGAGTATCATCAAAAGCACGATGAAACGTCACATCCAAATCAGGGAATTGGCTGCATAAATCATCTAAAAAGACAGTATCTATTGTTTTATGTTCTGTCAGCGCACCAATTACAATCCGCTTATACCCCATCTCATAGAGTAAAGAAATATCCTTTTTCATTGCCAATTTATCTTCTGCACGATACATAAATCCATAAGGATGCGGTCTAATCATTACTTGAACAGGTATTTCTACGCTGTTCATTACGTGGTGGACCGTTCCATAAGAAGGTGTCAGGCCGCCTAATTCAATAGCCGAAACCAGCTCTAATCTTGTGACACCAAGCTTTTCAGCTTCTTTTGCATCTGCTGCATGTTGAACGATACATTCTATCATGTTAGAGGTCCTTTCTGTGTTTTGTTTTGGGTTTATGCGGGTCGTCAATTCTAAAGCATCACCCTCCATTATCTTTAACTGCTTCCGTCTTCTGATATCGGTTTAATCAGATTTGATAAATATTTTGCTTTTATAAACGACGTTAACGCGCATTCATCCGCTTTTCTAAATTCATGTTACAGTCCCACCTTGCTGGTCTGATTATAACACGGCTGAGAATGGGAGCGTGTTGTAAAAGCTTCTTAATTATTTTTGCCGAATATGAAATAAGTTATATTTATTTCTTGAAATGATAATTATCAATAGCGGGGCAAAAAGTCCGTTGTCCCTTTGAAAAGAGATATAAAAATAGCCGTGTTCCATACTTTGAGAAAAGTAAAACACAGCTATTTTAAAATTTATATTCTATTTAAAAAAATCACAAACCTAAAGCATATTCATTCCATAAACCGCCGTTCAATCTCCCCAATAACCCCAGGCAGCTCACCAATAGTCCGGATCGTAAAATCAGCCCCGCGCTCTATAAAGGTATTCTCTACCCGAGCAATCCATTCCTCCTGCTCCGCTTCAGATAACGCGTCAAATTCTTCTTCACTTAGTCCCATTTCTGAGCTGCCGACAACAACCGCAACAGCCCAAACACCAGCATTTAACGCCTCATCGATATCCGGAATCGTATCTCCCACTTTGACGACATGACCAGCTGCTGTTAATTTCAATGCTTCCATATTTCGGTAAATCATATATGGATATGGTCTTCCCATTCCGCTTGTCCCGTCTGCTGTCATATAAAAGTCTGGATGATATCCCTTTTTCTCTGCTTCTGGAGCAACGATATCCATCATTTTTTGCGTATAGCCAGAGGTAGAGCCGATTTTTAGGCCTTGACTTCTTAACTGTTCTATCGTTTCCAGTACCTCTGGTTTCGGATCTGTGTACATTGCTAATGTTTCTAAGAGAGCAGCTTCAAAACCAACATATAAGTTCTCTACATCTTGTTCGGTGAATTCCTGGCCGTACTTTTCATTCCATAATGCTGTAATTCTCGGCATAGATAACATCGTCCGAATATGATCAATCTTTGTTAATCCCATTGGTTCTCTCGCCTCTTCTATGGTAACTTCAATGCCCGCATTTTCAAAAACTGTTACAAATGCGTGTACCGGTGCAAAACAGCCAAAATCAATCGTTGTCCCTGCCCAATCAAATATAATGCCTTCTACTTTTTTCATTTTACCACTGCTCCCATATATTGTTGGATGACATTGCATAATCTTTTTATATCCTCTTCATAGACTTCTCCGATATTGCCTACTCGGAATGTATTTATTTCTGTCAACTTGCCTGGATAAAGTACAAAGCCTCTTTCCTTCACATAATGATAAAAGTCTGCAAATTCAAATGTATCGTTTGGAAATAGAAATGTCGTAATAATTGGTGACTGTCTCTCCCCCGGGATATACGGTTGGAATCCAAGCTGTTCTAAACCTTCTCGCAGCAGCTGATTATTCCGCTGATAGCGCTGGAACCTGGCCGGTATTCCTCCCTCTGCCATTAATTCGTCGATGGCTTTAGAAAATGCTGCTACTACATGGGTTGGCGAGGTATAACGCCATTTTCCGTCCTTATTCATTTCCTTCCATTGATCATATAAATCTAAGGATAGACTGTTTGCATTCCCTTCACAGGCCTGTAATTTATCCAATTTCGCAATAACAAATCCAAATCCAGGCACTCCCTGAATACATTTATTTGCGCTGCTGATCAAAAAATCTATTCCTAACGCCGGAATATCCATCTCAATACCTCCGAAACTGCTCATCGCATCAACAATCAGTGTTTTCTGATAAGCTTTAGCAAGTCTGGATACCCTTTCCAATGGATTCAATATGCCGGTTGTTGTTTCACAATGCACCATCACCACGTGCGTAATTGCAGCATCATTCTCTAAAATGTACTTTAACTCCAATTCATCGGGATAGGCATTGTAAGCAACATCGTAATGCTTATAATGTAAACCGATATAATCTGCCATTTTCACGATTCTTTCCCCATACGTACCATTCGTGATAATCAATGCTTTATCCTGATTATTCATGGCTGTGGTCATCACTGATTCCACAGTAAATGTTCCGCTTCCCTGCATCAATACCGTTGTATAATCCTCTGGGGAAGCCTTCGCAAGCTGAAGCAGCTGCATAAGGATTTTCTGAGTGATATCCTTGTAGTCCTGGTCCCATGTGCAGCGGTCAAAGAGCATCTCCTCTTTCACCGTATTTGTGGTTGTTAATGGACCCGGTGTTAATAATTTATATTGTTCCAAAATACATCGCTCCTTGTTCACAGATTAGGAAGGCTTTAACTTTGTAATCCCTTTGTGATTTTCTTAATAACTTCATTCAATTCCCTACTTGGCAAAGTTAAATAATGCTTGATGCTGCTCCAATAGTTCTACATTTAATGGCTGGTCAAATGTTTTAGGATGCGCCGGTTCATGCGTTTCATCAACCGTTTCTCCTTTATAAAGTGCTACCGGATAATAAGTTAACAGCTCTTCTCTTGCATCTGTTGAAATGACCTCTGCCATTTCCATTGCTTTTTGTGATTTTTCGTCATCCTCCTTGTTTACAACTGCTGCTGCTTCTGTCAGTGAAAAGTTCCCTTCTGCCGGATCAACAAAATCAATTGGTGCTCCAGATTCCTTCGCTGCAACTGCCTGATGTCTCAGTCCGAACCCGGCAGCAACTTCCCCTGCCTGTACTTTGCTGATTGGACCTGAACCAGAGCTTTCCAGATGTGGTCCTACATTTGCGATTAAATCTTGGAGAATTGCTTTCCCCTCTTCTTCTCCATATTCACTGATTACCGCCTGTACCATCAGCCATGCTGTGGAAGAGTCCTCAATGTTCGGAATCGATACAAGACCTTCATATTCAGGCTTTGCTAAATCGGCAATACTTTCTGGAGACTCCAAACCATGCTGTTTGAGTACTTCCGTGTTTACAAAAATAGCACCTGTATTTCCTAAAACCGGCGTATAATAAGACGGGTGCTCTTCTAATGCCTCTGCTTCAAAGGTTAAGTCCGCAAACATCTCATTCTGTTCCTGGGCACTGTCCAGGAAATAAGAGCTCATGGTAACCACATCTGCTTCTATTTGATCTCCTTCTGCCAGCAGCTTACCTCCCAGTTCGGATGTACCTTGCGATTGCAAAATATATTCTCCTTCATAGCCTGCAGCGTCCAATGCTGTTTCCATTGATGCGGTTGCTTCCTCATCTGCATTGGTATAAATCACAACATCGTCACTTCCTTGCGCACCACATCCCGCTAAGGTAAACGCTAAAGCCATTCCTGCTCCGATGATCGATTTTTTCATGGTGTTCAACATGTTTTCCCCTCACTTCTTATAAATTTCTACTTTTTTTTGAAGAACTTCACATACCGATCTAACTAATAAATTGGTTAAGAATATAAGCACCGATAAAACGAATATTTCATTGAACTGGGCAAAATGCTGCAGTTCATTAATTTTACTTGCGACAACCGTTGTCTGAGCGGATACCAGAAAGATAACACCGCTGATTGTAACCATTGCATTCATAAAATAGTAGCTGAACATCTCTAAAACGGTAGATATGGAGTTTGGCAGAATAACGCGATATACCGTTTTGACCCAGCTGTCCCCCAATAATTCTCCGGAGGTCTCCCAGCCAGGATTCATTTTTGTTAAGGCATTTTTCGCCATTAAATAGGGCGTTGTAAAGTAATGCATGATATTACATAAAACAATAATCAGAAAG
The DNA here is from genome assembly GCF_000821065.1 of Oceanobacillus oncorhynchi. Classification (GTDB taxonomy): domain Bacteria; phylum Bacillota; class Bacilli; order Bacillales; family Amphibacillaceae; genus Oceanobacillus; species Oceanobacillus oncorhynchi. The sequence goes on along the minus strand of NZ_CDGG01000001.1, from coordinate 245,852 downwards.
GTTCCTTTTAAACTGCTCCCATTAAAGAGCAGCAAATAGGATAAACCAAGAACCATACCAGGCACTGTATTGGTAATCATCGAAAAGACATCGACGGTTTGCCTCCCTTTTACTTTGGTACGTGCATTAAGAAGCGCTGACCCATAGGCGATAACCGTTCCCAATACAGCTGTTAAAACAGCAACAATCAGTGAATTTTTATACACCGAAACGAGGTCATTGGACTGGAAAACACCAGCGATATGCTCCCATGTAAAGCTTAAATCATAAGGGAAAGCCGTCACGAATGGTGTAATAAACATGACTGCAAATATAGAAAGCATCCCCAGCAAAATAATCGCAGAAATAACGCCATAAAAGCTGTCTCTAAATTTGCTTGACGTTATTTCTGTTTCACTGAACTTATCATAATGAAAATTAAATCTCTCCAGATAGTTCAGCAGAAAAATTCCGATGACAGCAGGAAATAACATCAGTACAGCAATCACAGCACCTTCACTAAAGTCAGGAATTGATCCAAGCATCGCTTGATAAAGCTGTGTGGCAACAACATCATACGTACCGCCTAAAGACGCCGGGATGCCGAAGTCTGTGAAACTGAGAATAAACGATAAAACAAACGCTCCCCCCAAGGCACCTAACAATGGACGGGTAACGGTGTTCCAAAAGCTTCTTAAGGTTCTGTCGCCCATTAGCTTCGACACAATGATAAATTTCTTATCGATATATTTAAACGAATTATGGATTAATAGAAAAGCCGCCGGCAATGTATAGATAACATATCCAATCAGCAGCCCATTGAAGCCATAGATTTCAAATAAATTTCTGCCAAAAAGCTTTGTCAGTAACCCCTGATTTCCAAAGGTGTACATAATAGCAAACCCGTAAGTAATCGTAGGAATCAGCATGGGAATAAGAATACCGATTTTGACAGCACCCTTTAAAGGCTGATAGATTTTCGTACAGTTCACTGCATATGCTAAAGCAAATGCCAGCGTCGTTGTGATAATCGCTGTAACACCGGAAACCTTGAAACTATTTCCTATTGCATGGATTAAGGCGTCATTGGTCAAAGATGCTATATAATTTGAAAGCCCTATCCCTCCGTCTTCCATCATAAATGAACGAAGAAATAAAACAATCAATGGAATGAACAGAAAAGCAAAAAAGAGTAATAGGATGATGATAAAGATAATCCGTATTTCTGGTTTTGCATTACGCATACTTTTCACCAAACAGATGAAAGATATTTTGCCGCTTAATTTGAAGCTGTCTCAGGATAAACTCCTTTACAAAATCATTTTTCGGCTGGTTAATAATTTCAAATGGTGTTCCAAACTGTGAGATATTTCCTTGATTTATAATCAAAATCTTATCGGAGATCGTTAAAGCTTCCTCCGGGTCATGCGTCACGATAATCGTTGTCAGGTTAAATTCCTTGGCAATCGACTTAATTCTTTCTTTAATTGATTCCTTAATTACACCATCTAACGCACTTAACGGCTCATCCAAAAGCAGCAGCTTCGGCTTCGTTACAAGCGTTCTTGCCAAGGCAACCCGCTGCTTCTGTCCGCCTGACAGCTCGCCAATTCTCTTTTTCAAATGCGGCTTCAGCTCTAAGAAATCAATATACTCCCTGACGTCCTCTGCTGAAGCACCCTCTTTTTTATTGCGTAATCCATAGACGATATTTTCATAAGCGTTTAAATGTGGAAATAACGCGTAATCTTGAAAGACAATATTAAAACCGCGATTTTTCATAGCTACATGACTTACATCCTCGTCATTAAAAATAACTTTTCCCTGCTCAATCTTAGTCAATCCCAAGATAATATTTAATAAAGTTGTCTTTCCGCTTCCACTCGGTCCAAGCAGTGATACAATTTCACCGCTATTAATTGTAAGGTTGATATTTTCTAATACGACTTTCTGGTCGAATTGTTTGCTGATATTCTGTAATTCTAACAACATGACCACCTCCTCTGAGTTACCCCTATCATATAAAATAAGTATTAAGATAAATCAGTTATTTTATTAAGAGTATGTAAATTATATATAAATTAAGCATAATTTGTGCATAATTAATAACTATATACTTTTATACTTATGCATGTTTCATTCAATTTTTTGTAAAAACCGATTGATTATCCTGCAAATTATCCGTAAACTAGCTTTAAAGAATAGACTAATAACAACGTTACATGAGGAGGATAAAATGCTTCCAGTTGAGAGACAAAAGAAAATAATTGATTTGTTAACAGTTAAAAAAGTACTGAAAATGCCTGAGCTTCGGGAAGAAATGGGAATTTCTATTGATACATTGCGAAGAGATATCAGTGCGCTTGCCGAACAGGGAAAAATCAAAAAAATATACGGCGGCGTCAAATTGGCAGAACCAAAGTTTGGTGAAGTTTCCATGGAAGAACGCATGATCAGCCATCTAGAGGAAAAGACAGCAATTGCAAAAACATGCGATGAACATATCGAGGATGGAGACTGTATTTATTTGGACAGCGGTTCGACGACGTATCAAATTGCAAGATATATTAAAGAGAAACGAAACCTGACTGTCATTACAAACTCTGTCCCTGTCATACTTGAATTAATGAACAGCAATGTCGAGCTCATCGTTATTGGGGGAAAGGTCAGAAAGAATGAACGCTCTGTTGTCACCTATGATTATTTATTTAACTTTCATCAGTTAAACATACAAAAAGCATTCATCTGTGCAAGCGGCATTACAATGGAAAAAGGAATTTCGGATTACAATGTGGAAGAAGCGCTTGCCCGTAAAAAGATTATTGATATTTCTCATGAAGTCTATGTTGCTTCGGACAGTTCAAAATTTGGAAGGAATGTAACGGTGAATATTGCCGGACTGGATGAGGTTGATTATGTTGTGACGGATCAGAAAGTGAGAGAAGAGGTGATAAGGGGATTTGACGAGGTTAAGACAGAGTTGATTATTTCTAAGGAATAACTGAAAGCACCTATCAGCATGAAACGTCCAAATGCAATTTGATAGGTGCTTTTCCCCTGACTACTATTCTAATTCTCCAATCTCAGCTAAACAAGAATCCAGCACATCCCTATCCAGACTCTCCCAATCAAATTGCTCCATCAGCGTTTTTTCAGAACTTCCCTTAACAGCATCCTCTATTAACATAACATCATCATCCCCTATAGAAAATCTGGCGACGATATTCGTTTCTGTAAATAGCGTTTCCTCCTGTTGTCCCCATTCCTCCTCCAGCAGAGAAACATCCAGAACTTGAAAAGGAATTTCTTCAAAAAGCATATCTATACCGTCCCTCTGTAGACATGCATTTAATAAATCCGTTTTCATTTTATTATTCTGATTCAGCGGCTGCATATTCTCCCCCTCATCATTCCGCTGCTCTGCTATAGACGACGTCATATTCTTAAGTGGAAGGATACCGTTTTTCTCTGTCAAAACCATATAAAAACTGCTCGATACTAAAATAAAGCATGAATAATAAACTTGCTGTGCCAGGTGTAATTGCCTCTTTTTTTACAAAAAATAACCTGCTGACTACGACTGATAAATAGATGATGAATGCCATTAATCCTGCTGTAAGCAAAAGGATTGGCCAAATATCCATTGCTCTCTCCTTTCTCCTCGCATAAGTATGAGAGGAGTACTTTTATAATTTGCATCGATTAACCTACTACAATTATACTATAATACAGATTAATTATTTCATTATTTTCATAATTAAAGCCTTTGTGATCTTAAAAAACCACAGCACAAGGAGATTAAACCTAGTAATGTATCTATTTTTGATGATTTCCATCAACAAAAAAATAATGACTCCTCCGTACAGAAACAGCTAGCGGAGGATCATTATTTTTCATTCTAATCGCTCATTCTATTTCATTCCTCTGGAGTCAACGTCAGCTCCAGACCCGAAGTCTCATCCAGCCTCGTCTCATGATAATTCCCTTCCACCCAGTCGCTCATTTGATTCTGATACCATTCACTCTTGAAATGACCATCCTGACCTGGACCGACAATATGATACCCGGCATGCATATCGTTCGTATCTATTACAAACCGCCAGGAAGCACCGTGGTCGACCTCGCCTGTTTCGGAATGATAGCTGGCAGCCATGGGCGTCACGCCGCTTCCTCCAACGGGCAGAGCATCTTCACGATTAAAGAAAAACGCTAAAAATGGGCTGATGCCTGATAATGGGTGGTTAAATTGCACCTGATGATAATCACCCCATGTCCAGGCAGACATATCTTCTCCATGTTCCTCCGTCAGTTTTTCTACAGTTGTTTTCAGCGAATTGGCCAACACTTCTTCCAATCCGCCGTTTTCTTCTATCCATATGGAATCCTCTCCATGAAAAGCTGTGCGCAGCAGATTTTCCGTTGCTTGGGATTGGGTGGAGAATAACCCCCGCATGGTGCCTGGTATTTCTTGACGGTAGATATGATTTTGAATTTCCCGCATCCAACGTTCAAAGATAAGCGGCTGCGGTGCGTCCTTATCCATAACAAAATCCCAGTCAGCCAATAATTGGACCGCATCCTGCTCTTGCTCTGTTAATGCTTCATCCGCTAGGACGTCTTGAAATAAAGGAACAAATTCCCGTGCTCTTAAGTCAGTCTGGTCCATTTGCAAATCCTGCATTTCTTCTATGGTGAAATCATCCCCTGATTCCAGTACCTCCGCAATCCGCTCATAGCGATAAGGCTGTGCCCACACGTTACTGATATGATAAGGATAATCATCTGGATCAACCTTATTATTAGCCGTTGCAATAAAACCCTTCTCCGGATTAACAACCGAAGGCAATTCATCGAATGGAATAAAGTCCTGCCACTCATTCTCAGCTTCCCAGCCATTCAGCGGCAGTAAAGCATCTTTCCCATCTTCATAAACAGGGATTTTGCCATTTGCTTTAAAGGCAATCGTGCCATCATTCGATGCAAACACAAAATTCTGTGCGGGAACAAGAAACTTCTCCAGCCCTTCTTCAAATTCCTCCCAATCGGCAGCACGGTTCATCTCCATAATTGCCTCTAATTCGGTACTTGGATCCAATGCCGTCCATCTTAAAGAAAGCACGGTCTCCGCACCGGTATCTTCCGCAAATTCGGAAACAATGGGACCATGACGTGTTTCAGTCACTTCATAAGCAATGGTTTCTGCGTCTTTTACTTTGATGGGCTCTTCAATCATTACTGCTTCTTCCCATTCATCTTCGTATAAAAATTCATTTGGATTATCAGGGTTGCGCTTTTCAATATATAACTGCTGTACATCTGGACCTGTATTGGTCACGCCCCAGGCTATCTGGTCATTATGACCAAGAATAATCCCCGGCACCCCGGCAAAAATAACACCGCCCACATTCAACCCGTCATGAGATTCTAAATGCATTTGCAGCCAAATCGACGGAGTAGCGAGCCCAAGATGTGGATCATCTGCCAATAGCGGCATGCCAGATGCTGTTTTATCTCCGCTGACCACCCAGTTATTACTGCCATTAAAAGGATGGGGGATTACCGCATTCTCAAAGCTCGCTGCAATATCCAGTTCATCCTCTTGGATGATTGTCGGCCTGTTTTCCGGATAAGCAGGGAATAATTCATATGCCTTTTCCGCGTCATATTTATTCAACAAATAATAATTAAAAGCCTGCTGCTCCCAGTGTCCGCCAAGATCAAACGCCATAAATTTTCCAATCGTTAACGAATCCACCGGCGTCCATTCTTCCGGTTCAAAGTCCATTAATGTGAACTCAATCGGCAGGCTGTTACTTTCCTTCGCTTCTTCCATATACGCATTTACTCCATCGGCAAAGGCTTCCAAAACTTCTATTGACTCATCCGCATACACTTCATACGATTCCTCCGCTGCTCTTCTTAATCCCAGCGTTCGGAAATACTTATCCTGATTGACCGCATCCTCCCCAACGACTTCACTCAACGTCCCCGATGCCTGCCTTCGAGAGAGCTCCATTTGAAACATTCGCCGATCTGCCTGAATATAGCCCTGTGCAATATATAAATCACGGGCGTTATCTGCTTGAATATGCGGAACCCCGTCTTCATCCGTTATCACCGTTACTTCCTTCTCAAGAATGGAAAGCTCCACCGTCCCCTCTGTGGTTGGCAGTGATTTATTTATGTATCCGTTTACAAACAAAGTAACAGCAAGACCCAGGACAACAATAAATCCTAATATACCGATTGATATTTTCTTTTTACTGAATCTTTTTTTCTTAGGTAATGTTTCGTAGACTTTCTTTCTCTTCACCAATTAATAAATCCCCCTTTGCAATGCACTATTTCATGTCTCTCTTTAAAGAAAATCATAGCATGGTGGGTTAGGATGTCAAGACTGCTATAATCTGGAATAGATACAGCATGGTTTGTGTTGTATATAGATATGCTTGCTTTAGAAATAAATTCTCTTGAAAGATATACAAAAAGAGAACCAAACAAATTCACCTCTCCAACAAAGCTAACTGGCATTCTATTCTCCAGCCAATAGAATGCCAGTTTTTCATCAAAGTTCATTCAGTTCATCAAATGTTACCTCTACATCAAACACTCCGTAAGCATATGGTCCAAGCTCATAGTGCTCGTAATGAAAAATAATCGAATCTTCCATTAGAATAAAGCGCTGAAAATTATCCCATTCCGGCTGTGTTGCCTCTTCCAGCATATCTAATTCCGGCCCCTCATTTTCCAGCTTATTATATATTAAATCACCAAGATTACTAAGCTGGGATTCATTTTTCACAAAATCTTGTATCGATAATTCCCTTTGGTTCTTTAAATCATAATTAAAAGGATATTGATACGTATATGGATGCGGCCCGCCAAAATCCATAACATGTCCAAACATAAAGGAGATATAATCATCCGTTACAGTCGGTTCCCAAAAATAAAGACTTTCTCCTCCTTCATACGAAATTTCTGCAAGCAGCTTCTCGTTTTCTTCAAATTCCGTCTCAAATTCTTCAAAATGCTTCTTGGCTTCCATCTCAATCGCTTTATCTGCTTCTTCTGTGCCAAACACGGGATATTCTGCAGAAATCTCAGCCCACTCCCCATGTTTTTCTACCTTTTCTATATCGTATTCTGTGGAAGTTGGTGATAGAAATGCTGCATCCTCCTGTTCTTCACCATTTGTTTCAGCTTCACCCATTCCCGTCTCTATGTCGGCTTCTAGCGTTTTCTCATCTGTCATGTCTTCCTTTAATTCTTCGTCTGCATCTTGGCTTTTAACATCAGCTTTATTTCCCTCTGGTTCTTCTGCTTTTTGGTCTGCATCATTTGATACTTCTTCTTTTTCCGTCACTGTTTCACGTGAATCATCCGCTGCAGCTTCCTGCGTCTCCTTGCTGGCATGATTATTATTGCTGCTGCATCCAATCAGCCCAAAAATAAGTATAGCAAGCCCTAGAATAATACATTTTCTCTGCATTACTTTTTCTCTCCCCATATGATATATTGACTGTGGTTGAATTGAATATTCTGCTTTATTTAATAATACCTTTTATTTTACCATAACTAGACATACGTTCGGGCAGCAACTTTTTGGTGTATTGTAACTTTTCAATGATGAAAATGCGTACAGGCGAAAAAATTTAAAAGCCCGACAATACCACATAAAACAAGCAATAGGAGCGTCTCCACTCCTATTGCCTGTATGTCAGAAACTATTTCAACTCTGGCCAGAACGCTTTATTCGCTTCAATCAAATCATCTAAAATATCCTTCGCTACTTTGGCACTTGGCACGGTTTTAGATAAGGTGATTGCCTGCCATAATTTTTGGTAAGAACCCTCTTCAAACGCTTCTACTACTAATTTTTCTACGCCTACCTGCTGCTCCATCAGGCTTTTTTGGAATCTCGGAATCTCGCCGACAACCAGTTTTTCTGGACCATTGCTGCCAACGATACAAGGAACCTCTACCATTGCAGTTGGATCAAAGTTAACGATGGCTCCATTATTTTCTACAATCATCAGCATGCGCTCTTTTGTATTAAAGGCAATTGCTTTTGCCAAGTCAACGATGTAGGAAGCATGATCATCCGTTTCAAGCCTGGTATCCTCCGCACTTCCTTTGTCAATGATTGCCTGACATTCTCCGAATACAAACTTCTCACGGCCCTCCATCACTTCATTCGCACGTGTATGGTTCTTATCGGAATGTGCTACTTCATAATCAGGGTATAAATAATATTTTAAATACGTGTTAGGTACTGTTGCTGCGTCTAATGCTTGTACATCTTTCGCCTTTTTAAATGTACTGTTCCAGCTCGCTTCTTCTCCAGGGATATCCTGTCCGCCCATGGTATATCCATACTTGCTGACATGCTCTGTCACCTGAGGCATCAAGCTGTTTCCTTCTTTATCACGAATATCTGTCCACCAGCCAAAGTGATTCAGGCCATAATAGTTTACCTCCATCTCTTTACGAGAGGACAAACCTAAGCTTTTGGCAATTAATTCTTCAATCCCGATTGGCATATCACAAATATTTAAAATCTTAGAATTAGGTCTTAATTTGCGAGTCGCCTCGGCAACAATGGCAGCCGGATTAGAGTAGTTCAGCATCCAGGCATCTGGAGAGTACTTTTCCATATAATCGACCAGTTCCAATACTCCCGGAATCGAACGCATTCCATAAGCAATTCCGCCAGGGCCACATGTTTCCTGTCCTACCACTCCATGCTTCAATGGAATTTTCTCATCCTGTTCACGCATCGCATATTTGCCGACCCGGATATGAGCCATTACAAAATCAACATTGGTAAATGCCTCTTCTGGATTGGTACTAGCCAGCAAACTCACTTCCGGCGCACGTTCTTTTAATAAAATCTCACATGCATCTGCAATTGTTTTTTGTCTGTCTCCATCATTATCATAGAGTTTGATTGTATCAATCGGGAATTCATCCAGATAATCCAGCAGCATCAAAATAATCCCCGGTGTAAATGTACTTCCGCCTCCAGCAATCGTAATGTTAAATTTTTTCATTTTAAAACGCCTCCTGATATATTTTTAAAGTTTTGTTTCAAAGGAATCTCTCACTTGCGGTACACTCAAGCCTACAATGACCTGTATACTTTGGCCGCTTTGAGCTATTCCATGAGCCATCTGATTTTTGGTAAAGTAATCATTTCCTTTGACCAAGTCAGGATCCTTTACTGTGACACGCAGACGTGTTGCACAATTGGTGACATCTTTAATATTTTCTTTACCGCCAAGTCCTTCTAAATAATAGACCGCCTTCTCTTCATATTCAGAATCATATGTTGCAGCTGCAATTTCTTGATTATCAGTCTCTTCTTCTTTTTTAGCATTTTGATAATCCTGTTTCGTGTACAATTTAGCCTCCTCATCCGTTTTCCGACCTGGCAAGGCAATATCGAACTTCAAAATAATCCACCTGAATAGGACAAAGTACAGTGCTACAAAGATCAACCCGATAATCGCTTGGACTATATAAATCCCTCCATGATTAGAAGAGAGCGGAATCCAGTTCAATGCTGCTATCTCAATAAATCCAGAACCCATCATTCCAACAACACCAAACATGTTCATAATCGTAACCATGGTCGCTCCAAGAAGCGCATGAATCACAAATAGGTATGGTGCGATAAACAGGAATGTAAATTCAAGCGGTTCAGTAATACCTGCAAATACGGCTGTTAATGTGGCTGGCAATACAAGCGCAAGTACCTTCTTTCGGTTCGCTTTCGGTGTAGAATAGTACATTGCCAGCGCAATACCCAGACAGCCGAACATCTTAATATTTCCTTGCATTAAGAATCCATATGGATAAAGATCCTTTAATGCTGCAGTTGAATTGGCAAACTCATTTAAATGCGTAATCCAATATGGTTTTAACCCTTCATTGACAGCTGCCGGCCCATATTCAAACGGCGTATAGATAAAATGATGCAGCCCTGTTGGAATTAAAACACGTTCCAGGAAATGAAACAGCCAAACACCGATATAGCCTGCCTGTGTAATGAACCCCTGTAAGGAACCAATCCCCTGCTGAACATACGGCCATACAAATGCAATAAGGAAAGCAAACGGAATCATAACGAAAAATCCAATAATGGTAACGAATACAAGTCCCTGGAAAATACCCAGCATGTCAGGTAGTTTCTTATCATAAAAACGATTATGAATCCAAATCACGATACCAGATATGGCAATGGCTCCAATGATATTTGTATCTAATGTAGGGATACCAGCAATCTCTTTCACACCTGTTAAATTTTCAACGCCCTGGGATAAATCAACACCAAACGTTGATGGCCAAAGTGTCAGAATCGCATTGATATAATTATTAAAAACAAGATAAACCATCAATGCCGCAAGTGTTGCACGTGCTTGCGCTTTCTTTGCAAGTGAAATCGGCAAACCAATCACAAAAGCCAATTCCATGTGATCAAAAATCGTCCACCCGCCACTTTCAATAATGGTCCAGATGTTATACCACATTGTTCCTTCTTCAGCGATACCTCCCATAATAGCGGGATTTTTAAATAATGTTGCCAGTCCGACAACAATACCGAAGAACGCAAATAAAAGAACGGGAACAATCATTGCACTGCCAAATCGCTTGATTGCATTCATGAACAAAAACTCCTTTGTTTTAATCTCTAATTCCAATATATAGGGAGCGCTTTCAAATTCCAATAGGTTTGACGCATTCAGAAATAACGTAGTAACATTAGATTATATTTTCATAGAATGAAAACATTTTCATTACAAGGAGATGAATCAAATGATTCTGGATAAATTGGTGAATGAATACTATGAGGACTTGAATGAGAATGATTTGCATATCATTAATACCATTCACAACCATATTGATGAAATGAAAGCAATGAAAATTCAGGACTTGGCAGATTATGCCCATACCTCTATCTCTTCCATTCATCGGCTGGCTAGAAAAATTGGTCTAGACGGCTACAGCGATTTGAAAGCGTATATTAAATTAAATATTTACACTGAAGATACTTCCAAGGATTTAATGGAATTGCTGAACCAGGATATACAACAGACCATGAAATATATGGAACAGTTAAATTTCCACAAATTAAATGAGTTGATCGACGAAGCAAGTTTTATTTATATTTATGGTACGGGGACGGCTCAGCAGGATATAGCCAATAACGTACAAAGACAGTTATGGTCTCTCCATAAGAAGTCTCTCATATTGCGAAGTGAACGAGACTTAACAGATGGCATTGATGAATTTGGGGAAGAGGACCTTATATTTATTATTTCTCTATCTGGAGAATCGAAAAATCTGGACGAAATCATCCATATGTTCAAAACAAGAAATATTAAATATATCAGCGTGACGACATTGCGAAATAATTTCCTGGCACAAAATGCCATGTTTAATATCTATGTAAACAGTACACCGTTTTATTTATATAACAAGGTAGACAACTCCAGCTTTCTGCCCTTTCATATTGTTTTTGATATTATTGTCCGGAAATTTAGTGAGTGGAAGATGGAGCAGCAAGAGGAATAATCAGTTATTAAAAAACGCAAAGAAAAGCCTCTCAGCTGCCTCAATAATTCAGGGGGAAATGAAAGGCTTTGTCATAAATAGGAATTAGTTTTAAAGTAATAAATGGATTACAGCTTTACAATAGCCTTCGTAATCCCGTAATCCCCATAATTCTCTAAAACAGCTGGTACTTCCTCTAAACGCAGCGTATGTGAAATCAGCGGTGTAACCTGCACTTTTTGTTGATTTAACAAGGAAACAGCTTCTTCTACTGTAAAAGGATTGATAAAGGAACCGGCCATTTTTAACTCTTTGCTGAACACATCAAAAGCAGGGAACTCAACAAGCGTTTCTGGTGACGGCACTCCAAAAAGAAGTACCTCACCGCCTTTTCCAGTTTTATGGATACCTGCCTCTATGGTCTGTTTTTTGCCGATACATTCAATCACGAGGTCATACTCTGCCGCTACATCATCTGTCGATTGAAATAGATGGTCCGCACCCAACTCACTCAGCTGCGCATGTTTATTTACATCAATTTCACAGACGTCGACTTTAGCAGGATTCTTTAGCTGGACAGTCTGTAAAAATAAAGATCCAATAAACCCTCCGCCAATAATCAATACCTTCGTACGCGCCTGAATCTCGCTGATTTGATGAAATCCATGAAGTACACAGCTTAATGGTTCTGCCAAAGCGCCAACTTCCAAAGGCAGCTCTTTATCTAAAAGATGACAAGCAGTCTCTGGAACAGCACAAAATTGTTCCATCCCGCCATTTCGCGTTACCCCAACAGCAGAGAGGTCTTCGCATAGCTGTACCCTCCCTTGGCGGCAATACGTACATTTACCACAATAAATATTGGGATCCACAGCAACATGGTCTCCCAGTTTTAAGCGGGAGACGGATGCACCAATTTCAACAACTTCTCCAGAAAATTCATGCCCTAAGACAATCGGAGGTGTAACTTCAGCAGAACCTGGTTCCCCATGAAAAATATGTACATCCGTTCCACAGATACCGCAATATTTTACTTCAATCAATACTTCTTCCGGTTGAATCACTGGTTTTTCAGTTTCTTGAATGGACATATCCTCTTTTTCTTTCAACAACAAAGCTTTCATACATACACGCTCCTTTTGATTCTCATTCTCATCGTATTTTTAAGGTGGAACATACAAGTTAAAAAAATGAATTTCTATAAGCTTTTTTCCAGCTAGTGTAATGAACCAGCTCAATTCGAAACTATTATTTCAAAATATGAAAGCAATTACAACAGCTATCTGTTTTTTCTAAAGACAGTAATGTAAACAAATCGATTGATATTAAAATAAAATCCCTATTCATACTCAGGAGAAAAATAATAACCATTCTTTCCTGTTTTGAATAGGGATTATCAAACAGAAGACCTGCTTTGAAAAAAACAGTCTCTTTTTTATATCATTTAGACAGAGATTCCTTCTCTTTATCTTCATCCTCTTCGTTCTCTTTTTTCTTCTTCAGCTGTTCATGGCGCTGCCGCTGACGATAGCCATACGTCGCATTCAGCACAACATCCTCATCCTCTAACGCTGTACCAAGCGCCCCGATTACCGTGGATACACTGGCAGCAATCCAGGCAATATAGAAGTAATTAATTAAGCCAGGGTCACTCGTAAGCTGCTCCTCCAGCATTCCCATTGGAATAAAAACAAATACGCCGACAAGGAATAAACAGAACAGCATGACATAATAAATACAAACGGTGATCAATAACGTTAAAAACGTTGTTGCGTTATAAAGCTTCCGTGTGTAATCATTACTCTGATCCCGCTTCCTCTCCCATAATCGGTGAATCAAAATAATCCATAGCGTCATCGCTATGACAGAAAATATAGTAAGCAGACACATCCTTAAAATCGTATAATGCTCACTTAACAGCCACAATGTCGGAAAAACCAACGCATAAGAACCCGTGGCAAAAGCAATAGTCAGGATTTTCAAAAATGCGGGAAACATATTCCATGGACGATTTGCGCGCACCATTCCACCCATTAAGCGGATAGAAATACTGCCTCCACGCCCTACTGTAAAACGAACATCCATATAATCTTCTTCCCTATCATCCGGTGCTTCACGCTTGATTGGGGATAGCCAACCAAAAAATTTATTCGTCATCAGGTTTTTAGAGTCATCTATATCTACGTCCTTGTGCTTGCTGCGCTTTGATTCAATCCGTTCTGCAGAACGCTCTCTTGCCTCATCCGAGCTCCCATAATACATTTCGTTGACCAGCTGCATGATAGATTCCCGCAAACGTCTGATCATTAAAGTAGAACCGAAGCTGGGCATGCTGATCAATGAAATATTTTCATCTTCATTTGCTTCTGCAACAATCATACGCTTTTCTATAAACAAAGGAATGTCAGTTAAACAAATAGCATAATCCCATTCCTTTTCTTCTTTCTTCTTCTTGGTAGCTTCCAGTATTTCCTTTGATTCGGCGCCACCGCCAATCAAGGGATCTTCTATATAATCAATTTTCCAATCGATTTCTTCTTTTACGTAATACTCCAATAAAGACGGTAATTCCTCTCGCAGTCTTGCCCCTATTTCATTTGGATAACCTGGTGCAGTTATTAGACCGATATATCTTGTTGTTTCACTCAAGTTGGTTTCACCTCGATTTATTTTTTGTTTTTTTTGCATATCTATGTACTTTTAGCCGAAAAATGAAATGTTTAAACCCTCCGCTTATCAAATAAGATGATTAGGACGCTTCTATGATTTTATCTACAATGTTAATACGTATGAATTATTTCTTAGTAAATGCAACTTTTTAAAAGTATGAACGACGTATTAAAAATCACGAAAAAACAGTTTCTCTTTCTATCAGATAAGTATTGCACTTTTTTCTCCAGCTTCATTGCCAAGCAACTATACTGTCATAATAATGTTTCTATATTATTTTTTCTGAAAATTACTTGTTATCCTTTCTTATTTATGATATGGTTTTAAAAAGTTTAAACTTCTTTTTATTCAAAATGAAGGAGGGACTTCTTTTTGGAAGATATCCAGCCAATTAAAGAGTTAATCGAGGCTCATTTTAATGCTTTATCAAAGAAACAACAGAAGGTAGCAAACTTCGTGTTAAATAACCCAACCTTTGTCGGGACACATTCTGCAGCTGAAGTTGGAAAGAAAGCTGAAACAAGTGAAACAACTGTTATCCGCTTCTGCTATGCGCTTGGACTCGAAGGCTATGCCGAACTGCAGAAAAAGATTACCTTATTTGTTTTTAATCAAAATACAGTCAGCACACTTGGGAATTATTTTTCAGCAAAAAAGAAGCTGTTTAATGATCAGCATCTCATTGAGAAGGCGATGCAAAAAGATATCACTCAAATTGACAGAATTGCTGAACAAATAGATAAAGAATTATTTTATAAAGCAACACAACAATTACATGAAGCAAAAAATATCTATATTATCGGGGCTGGCGCATCACAATTCCCCGCTCATTGGCTCCATTTCACCTTAAATATTTTACGGCCAAATGTATCCATTATTCATACAGAAACGCCAGAGCTTATCCGGACAATGCAGGAAATAGATGAAGATGATGTCGTCATCACAATCTCCTTACACCGTTACTTTAAAGAACCCATTCATATTGCGGAAGCACTTCATAAACGTGGAATAACAGTGCTTGCCATAACCGATTCTAAGCTGGCGCCGATTCAAAAACATTGCTCCTATGCTTTTGTATTGGAGCAAACAGAGAAATCAACCATTGATCTGATGCCATCACTTATTTCCTTCCTTAACTTAGTAGTAACTGGAATGATGACATTTGACCCGGATTATTATGAGAAGCAGCGCGTCAATTATGATGACTTTAATCATACTTTTATTTCTGATAAATGGAGTTGAGAAAATTGATAAAACAACAATTAGCTGAACGTTTACAGCAGATTTTTGAACATTTGCATAAGCACCCTGAAATAAGCTGGAATGAAGTAGAAACCACAGCATATCTTGTGGATTTTCTGCGCAGCGAGGGGTTGGATCCGCAAACGTTTCCTGATATGACCGGATTATATGTAGACATTGGAAAAGGAACTCCCACAGTTGGATTCAGAACGGATATAGATGCATTATGGCAAAAGGTTAATGGAGTATTCCAGGCGAACCATTCCTGCGGCCATGATGGACATATGACTGTAGCGCTCGGTGTCGTTCTTTTATTAAAAGAGCTGGAGCCAACATTATCCGGAGCGGTTCGTATCCTTTTTCAGCCGGCAGAAGAAAAAGCACAGGGTGCAAAAGCTTTTGTGGATCAAGGTGTTGTGGATCCGCTCCAATTTCTATTTGGAGCACATGTCCGGCCACTGATTGAATTAGAGGACGGCACCTACGCTCCAGCACTATATCATGGAGCAGCGAAGCTTTTCACAGGAGAAATTCATGGCGTTGAAGCGCACGGTGCAAGACCAGAACAGGGAGCGAATGCGATTGAAGCAGCAGGTGCGCTGATTGATGGACTCAAGCGTATTTGGATTAGCCCTGCTGAATCAGCCTCCATTAAAATGACTCAAATACAGGGAGGCGGTGCTTCAACAAATATTATTCCAGGAAATGCTTCCTTTAGCATCGATGCCCGTGCTCAAACCAACGAAACCATGGAGGCTCTGACAGCCGGATTTGAAAAAGCAGCAGGCGCGGTAAGTACACTATACGATGTTTCCATTGATTACAATGTAGATGCCCATATCGTCGCAGCTCAAGTAAGTGATACAGCAAAATCCATTTTGGAGCAAGCTATTATCAATGTAGCTGGAGAAGAAAATTGTGCGCCTGATGCGATCACACCAGGCGGAGAGGATTTTCATTTTTATACGTATTCCAAGCCTGAGCTGCAGACAACGATGCTTGGTCTCGGATGCGGCGTCACACCGGGGCTCCACCATCCAGAAATGACATTCAATCAAAAGCACCTGCCAACCGGAGCAGAAATTATCACACAGGCGCTTGTCCTAGCACTACAACAAACAGAAAGAAGCGATACAAAATGATTCAATGTAAAGAACTAAAAACAATGGCCGAGATGGAACAAATGCAGGAGCTGGAGGGAAGGATTTGGGGAATGGCTACCATTCCCACCCATCAGACGCTTACAGCAGTCAAAAATGGCGGCATCATGGTCGGTGCTTATGCTGACGATCAATTAGTCGGCTTCAGCTATGGGTTTGCAGGCTTCGATAACGGCAAAAGCTATCTATGCTCTCATATGCTTGGTATGGATCAAGCATACCGTTCTCAAGGCATTGGAAAAATGCTGAAACAAAAACAGCGGGAGATTGCTATCCGTAAAGGCTATGACATGATGAAATGGACATATGATCCTTTGGAGACACGTAATGCCTATCTTAATCTAACAAAACTAAACGGCATGTGTAACACCTATATTGAGAATTGTTACGGCAATATGCAGGATGGTTTTAATAAAGGGCTCCCTTCAGACCGCTTTGAAATCCATTGGCATTTGAAAAGTCCACACGTGATGGAGCAGCAATCCG
Source organism: Oceanobacillus oncorhynchi (assembly GCF_000821065.1). Lineage (GTDB taxonomy): Bacteria > Bacillota > Bacilli > Bacillales > Amphibacillaceae > Oceanobacillus > Oceanobacillus oncorhynchi. The sequence goes on along the minus strand of NZ_CDGG01000001.1, from coordinate 228,762 downwards.
TAAATACAGAAAATGCAACGGCTCTGAACACGTTACCCTTTAATCAGGAAGGTTTGCCCGTTTTCACGAAAGAGAAGGAACCGCTTGAATTGACGGAATATTCCTATTCCGTTCGTGTGCCAAAGGATTTTCAAGGACTGAAAGCAGCAAGTCAAGAGCTCGCCATGGACTGGAGACTAAAGACACGAGAGCTGTTCCAAAATCTCTTTGAAGCAGGTTACGCAGCTATACGGTTAGCACCCTATGAAAATTATGGGGAATACATTTTTGTAAAAAAAGATATTTTAGATCTTGGAGGAAAATAACGATGAAAATCACAGAAGTCACTGTTCGTCATTTACAAATGAAACTAAAAGCTCCTTTCACCACCAGCTTTGGCACATTTACAAATCGAGATTTTTTATTACTGGAAGCAAAGGATGCGGATGGAACCGTCGGCTGGGGAGAATCCGTCGCATTCCATGCCCCATGGTATAACGAAGAAACCCTGCAGACCAACTGGCATATGCTGGAGGATTTTTTAATCCCGCTTATCCTAAATAAAGAATTAAAGCACCCGGATGAAGTTAATGAAATCTTTGCTGCTATCCGAAAAAACAACATGGCAAAGTCTACCCTCGAAGGAGCTATCTGGGATATTTACTCACAACAAACCAACCAATCCCTTGCTGAAGCGCTGGGTGGCAGAAAAGAAAAGATTGAAGTCGGCATCAGTATCGGCATCCAAAAATCCATTGAGGATCTTATCGCTTTAGTAGACGGCTATATCAAAGAAGGCTATAAACGCATGAAAGTAAAAATCAAGCCTGGCTGGGACATCGATGTGATCCGTACATTACGCGAGAAATTCCCGGACACAGCAATTATGGCAGATGCTAACTCCGCCTACCGTTTAGAGGATACCGAACTATTAAAACAGTTAGATGCCTTTGACCTGACCATGATTGAACAGCCCTTGGCATCTGACGATATTATCGATCATGCAAAATTACAAAAGGAACTCCAAACACCGATTTGCTTAGACGAAAGCATCCACTCACTGGAAGATGCACGAAAAGCAGTTGAACTGGGAAGTACAAAAATTATTAATATCAAAATCGGCCGTGTCGGCGGCTTAACCGAAGCGAAGAAAATCCATGACTATTGCGCAGCAAATGATATTCCAGTCTGGTGCGGCGGTATGCTGGAATCAGGAATTGGCCGTTCTCACAATATCGCTTTAACAACACTGCCAAACTTTATTTTACCGGGGGATACCGCTGGTTCCAGCCGCTACTGGGAAAAAGATATCATTGCTCCGGAGGTTGTTGCAGAAAATGGATATATCACCGTCCCGACAAAAGCTGGAATCGGTTATGAAGTAGATCGGAAAGCTGTAGAAGCTTATACCGTGGTTAAGAAAGATTATAAGTAAGGGAGATAATCAGATGAAAAAGAGTTTTCAAATAGGAAGTGCTTTTGTTGGTCTTATTGTTGGAGCCGGGTTCGCTTCAGGACAAGAAGTCATGCAATACTTCACCAGCTTTGGTATATGGGGTACAGTTGGCGGGATTGTCGCCACCCTCCTCTTTATCTTTCTAGGATTCAACTTTGCCCAGCTGGGAACAGACTTGCAGGCAGCTTCCCATAAAGGGGTAATCTACCATATCGGCGGACGTTATATCGGGGCGATATTGGATATTTTAATTACCTTCTTCCTTTTCGGAGTAGCCGTCGTTATGTTTGCAGGCTCCGGCTCTACTTTTGAGCAGATGTTTGGCATCAATACTATTGCAGGCAGCATTATTATGGTAACTTTAACTATCCTGACATTGCTATTAAATACACAAAAGATTATCGGAATCATTGCAGCAATTACACCTTACTTGATTGCGATTATCTTTATCATCTTGGTCTATTCCATTTTCACCACGGATTTATCTCTGGCTGAAGCAGATGCAATCGCCAAGGAACAAGCTTCTGCCGCACCTAACTGGTTGTTAAGCGCCTTCCTCTATGTATCTTATAATCTGGCAGCAGGAGCAGCATTACTGATTGTCATGAGCGGAGGCGTGAAAGACCGAAAAGTTGCAGGCTGGGGAGGTATTTTGGGAGGAATCATGCTTGGCGGATTGATTATTCTTATTCATATCGGGATGTTCATGAAAGTAGATGTTGTGGCAGGAATGGACATGCCAACACTTGCCTTAGCAGAACAAATCCATCCATTTATTGGTATTCTGATGGCTATTGCACTGCTTGGCATGATGTATAATACAGCAGTTGGTATGTTCTACTCCTTTACGGTACGATTTATCGCACCTGATAGCAGAGCCTATAAGCCTGCCGTTGTGATTATTGGGTTAATTGGTTTTGCAGCTAGCTTAGTCGGTTTTACAACGCTTGTCGGCAAAGTATATTCTACGATGGGGTATTTAGGGTTTGCTTTGATTATCGCAGCAATTATTGCTTGGTTTCGGAGAGGGAATACCCGTATTTCTTAAAACTAAAAGTAGGTATACAGGAACATGTTGTGAGCGTCAAGTAGAAATGAACACTTTTTGCTAATTAAATTTGGACACTTTATTCCATAAAAATGGAAGAACGGTGTTTCATTCGGTAACTATCATCATCATGAAAATGTATGACTTCAGCTCGATGTAAAATTCTATCTAGAATGGCAGTTGTAATCCCTGGATCACCTAGTAATTCTCCCCATTCATTTGGGCCTTTATTAGAAGTTAATATAATAGAAGCCTTATCATAAAGGTCGTTAATAAGATGAAAAAATAAATTCGCTTCACGTGTATCCATTGCCATAAACATTAAATCATCAATAATCACTAAATGAGAGGAACGAATTCGTTTCATTCTAGTTTGTGATTTTCTGGTAACTTCTTCTGTTTTTAATGTTTGAATCAGTTGCCCCATGGAAACAAAAGAGACTTTATATCCTTTTTGTATAGCTTCTATTCCGAGCCCTGTGGCTAAATGCGTTTTCCCCACGCCTGGCGGCCCTAAAACGATTAAATTATAAAGTTGATCCAGCCAAGTAAACTCCTTTAACTGATTTACCTGTCTTTTGCTGAGCGATTGTTGCTCATCTAAATGAAACTCATCTAATGTCTTATAAGAAGGGAATGCAGCCCATTTTAATCGTTTTTCGATTAACTTTTCATCTCTCCGTTTTAATTCATATCCGCATAATCGTTTCAAAAGTACTTGATACGTCCAATCTTCTGACTCTGCTTGTTGAATCAGAGAGGGCAAATAATTTGCCGTCTCTGTGAGTCTCAACGATCGAAATTGCTGTTGTATTTCTTCTATCGAATGACTCATACCGGTGCTCCTTTCAATAACTCTATATAAGTATCCAATTCTCTTGTTTTTGGCTTGATTTGAAGTAGCGTATCGTCCATACCATGCAATGTTTGGATACCTTCTACTTGCTGTGGTCTTTGATTAGAAACAGCTTGTCTTTGGATAAACTCTACGACATCTCTAAACTCTGTTGCACTATATATTTTGCGTGCTACACACTCTTCTAAAGCTTGATTCCTTATTTCTCTTGCTAATGTTTGGGACACCTTTAAAATAAGAGATAATTGATCCCGTATGTATCGAGGATATCTAAGATGAATTTCCTGAAGGAAATCAGAAGCCATTTCCTTATCATCAAAGTAAGTCGATACCGTTTCTATATAGGCGGTTATTCCTTTAGAACGATCCCTGGTATGCTGGGAATCTTGAATAAGTTTTCCTTTTTCTATGCTTAACGTGTGTTTGGCAATCATCGCCCCATCCGATTTTTCCCGTATGATTAATTCGTTCTGTTCATTTATTTCAATAAAAACTGTTTTATCTTTCTTGTATGTACCAAGCGGTACGGAATAACGATTTGATTGGTAGATAATAGTATTGTCCTTACGAACATTTCTTGTTATACTATTATCGATATTTGAAATTGAAATTTTTTTGTTGACTGGTCTTAAGTGTTGTTTTTCTAGGGCAAACACTTCGACTGGTCTTTTTTTTGTTGTATTATGCACTTTTCCGTTTCCGGTTCGAATCAGCCATGCTAAACAGGATTCATTCCATTTATCTATATGGTGAAATACGCGGTTCTTCGCAAAATTCTTCTTCACAAATCCTACGACATTTTCAATCTTCCCTTTACTTTCTGGATCAGCTTTTCTACATACAAAGAGCTTTAATTTTCTCTCTTCCCTGTATGCTTGAAACTCACTGGTAAGAATGAGATCTCCTTCATTTTCACTTACTACGATAAGGGAATCCTGATCATAAGCTAACTCATGTGGAATTCCTCCAAAATACTGAAAAGTATCTTCGTGAGCTTGAATCATATCCTTTGTTGTAAAAGGACGGGGGAGCCACACAACATATTTGTAACGTGAGTGCGAAAGCACGAAACTAATAAAATATAATTTCTTCTCCTTTCCCTGGGATGTTTTCTGTATCGTCTGGCCAAAATCTACCTGGGCTTGCTGCCCCATTGGTGGGTCTGGAATAGCTTGATAGACACGCTTCATTTCTGTCTTTGGAATATGATATTTTTCCCGGAGGGCTTTGACATAACTCCGAACGGTACTTTCTCCAACACGTAGAGTTGGAAACCTTTCTTTTAACCAATCATGAACTTGAGCACTAGAAAGGTCCGGATGTTCCGTTAGCCAAGTATGAATAAGTAATTCATAGGCATCTAATTTCTTCTTTCTTGTCTGTGTGGAAGCTACCCACTCCGCCATTTCCTGAGGAGACTTTTCAAGGTATTTATATACCGTTGTCCTTGATATACCTAGTTTTCTAGCTATTCTTCGTATTTTAAATCCTTCTTGTTTTAGTTGATAGATTTCCATATACACTTTCCATGTTTCCACCTTTCTTACTCCTCCCATTTCTGTATCGTACAAACATGTATTATACAGTAAATGAAAGATTGCAATAGTTGTTAGTTGGTACCCAGCGGAACGGCGAGCATGTAACAGGCTGCCGCCCCTACGGGGCAACAGCCTGTTACATGCCTATCCCCCAAGAAAAGTGTTCATTCTTATCAAGCAATAATGGTCTACTTTAGTTTAGCAGTTACACATGTGGTGTTTTTACTGTTGATTTTTGTTATTTAGCCGTCTATCTTTATAGGCGGCTTTTTTGTTTTTTGGTTGCTGCGATTTTATTAACTCTGGTGCCACCTTTCTTCTCACAAAAATTAATTTTCCATTCTCTATATTGATGAGTGCAGTGGGAAGCGTAGCCGCAATGAGTATACTATAGCAGGTCAATCATTCTATCTGTGATTAACTCTCCTGTATTATATTTATAAATTTCTTTTAAAAATGCTTGAACAGGAATTCTTGGGATTAAACAAAATATACTGATTTGACTTCTAATTTTAAATTAAAAGAAGAAGTTATTGTTCTAATGATATTGTTTTTTCAATAAGTCTATATAGAATTTTAAAGAGTCGTAAAGAGGAATATATCTGAATTAATAGGAAAAAGATATGATTTCTGACTAGATACAGAAAGCCATATCTTTTGTTTATCACACTATACTTTCAACAAGAAAGATCTTTAAATTGTCTCCACCTCTATTTTATTTATAACCGATACTTCTCTAATAATAGAATAAACATTACTTGCATTCATATCTCGATAGAGTGTTATATTCATCTGCAACAATTGTTTATCATCCTCTAAATCTTTAATTTTTATTTTATTTATTCTTATATCGTAGGAAGTAAGTTGCTCGTTGACCTTACTAAACAGATTATATTCATTGGTAGATATCGTTACCTTTAAATCCTGACGGCTAAATTTATTAGGAGCAAATCGTTTCAATAAATATGGCAATCCTTCTACACTAAACAAAATAAAAAGAGCTCCTATAATTGATTCAAAATAAAAACCTGCACCCGCACCAATTCCCAATCCGGCCGCCGCCCATATAATTGCTGCTGTAGTAATGCCAGAAATAACATTGTCGCCCCTCTTTAAAATTACACCTGCACCTATAAAACCTATGCCACTGATGATTTGTGCTGCCAATCGCATCGGATCTGTTCGCATGGTTAAAGTTTCTTCACCATACCTAATTGCTGCTTCAATAGAAATAATCGTTAATAGACAACTAGTTACAGAAATAACAATACATGTTTTTAATCCTAATGGTTTATTTTTTAATTTTCGTTCTATACCTATTATTAACCCAAGTAAAGCAGCTACCCCCATTCTAAGTAAGCTTACGCTAATATCCATATTTATTACACGCTCCTAAATGCAATTATGAATTTATATATACCTTCCAAGCCTAAATAATCTTCAAATATCTTTATTATAGGAGGAATTCTCCTTAGGTTAGAAAATAAAGAAATACGTTATAACCCTAAATAATATTCTAAAAAAATCCCTATATAAACATGATGGAACCCATAAAAATGGATTCCATCATACGAATATAACTTTTTATATTATTCGACACAAACCTATTTGATACAATTTGAGTTATTAAAATCCTTGCCTATACCATTTATTTTCTATACTTTTTCTGTTATATTTATTAAATTACTTAAACTTAACGCTAAACTATCCAGCGGACTACCTAAACAATAGTCTTGTTCAATAGCGTAGTATTCAACATTATTAACTTCTCCCCATCTTAAAATGGACAAAAAGTCAATAGAACCTTCACCAATTTCAGCAAAAGTTTGCTCTGCATCATTTGTCATATCTTTTAGATGTAGGATAGGGATAGTACTTTTTAAAGATTTGATGTAAGACAATGGATCACGGCCGGCCTTTTTCACCCAGTAAGTATCAATTTCTGGAATAATCATGTTGCCTTCTCTATCAGGAGAAAATAAATAATCTAAAGCTACCTGTCCGTCAACAATCGTTTGAAATTCAAAATCATGATGATGATAGCCTACTTTATATCCTTTAGAGGCTATTTTCTTTTGAGCTTCAATAAGATCATTTTTCACCTGTCTATACCCCTCTTCATTTTGTAAATCATCCTCTAGATAATGACAATAAAAATTTTTTGTTTCAAATAGGTCAGCTTCCTTTAATACCATTTCTAAATCATGATTAATTCTATCAAGACTAATATGCATACCAGCTGTTTTTAAGCCTGTTTCTTTTAAAACACTTGCAATTTCTTCAGGAGTATAATCAAATAACCCATCTATTTGAATAGCTTCCCATCCCATTTTTTTCAATTCTCTTAATGTGCCTGGAAAATCTTCAGCAAGTTCATTTCTAAGCGTATATAATTGAGCAGCAAATTTATGTTTCATACTAATCATCCCCTCCGGTTATTCTATTTCTGTTAAATCAAGCCATTTGATCTCATCTGCTGTCAGTCTAATTTTGGAACCTTCCAATGAAGACGCCAATTCGCTAACCTCCATTGGACCAATAATTGCAGCAGTTGGAAATGATTGATTAAGTACATAGGCAAGCGATATTTGAATAGCTGACATATTCTTTTGAGAGCCAATTTCTTTTGCTATTTCATATTTTTTCCAATTCTCATCGTTATAATAAACCCGTACTAATTCTTCATTGCTTCTATCTTCTGGAGAAAACTTACCGCTGAAGAACCCCATAGCCTGGGAAGACCATGATAAGAGTGGAAGTTGATTCCCCTTATGCCAATCTATCATCTCTTGATCAGCTACAATACTATCTGGCCAGGGAACTTCATTGCATTTCGCTAAACTAAGGCTGGGACTATTAAATGTAAATCCGATTAACCCATGCTTAGATGCATATTCATTTGCTTCCTGGATACGTTCATATGTCCAATTAGATGCTCCAATCGCATGTATTCTGCCAGCAGCAAGATGTTCGTTTAACACTTCTATTATCGGACCAACTTCCTTTGAAGGATCATCTCGATGAAGAGCATAAAAGTCAATATAACCTATATTCAATCTTTCTAAGCTTTCTAAGACATCTTTTGTAATCGAAGCTGGGTTAACCCTTTTTCCAGGTTCTCCATCGTCAGGATGTGCTCCTTTTGTTAAAATATATATTTTTTCTCGATTGCCTCTTTCTTTTATCCACTTCCCAAGTGTTACTTCGCTATTGAAATATTGATGACCTGTATCAAACATGTTACCTCCCATTTCAATAAAGTTATCCAATATTTTAAAATTATCCTCCTCACTTTCGTATTGATAAAATTGACCCGATCCCATAATTAATCTAGAGCACTTTTTTTCTATATATTTATTATCTTTTATTCCTTTAAGTGTAATATATTTCAATGTAAAAACTCCTTCATTTAAATGATTTGGAAACTCGATGCATACTATAAAAACTAGGAAATCCAACAATCTGCAGGTTCTACAATACCCTCTTCACTGACTGTCTTCATTATGCCATAAGCTTTTTTTCATTCTTTTTCAAACAGAATATACTTCTCCACACATACATGAATTTTTTCATTCACTTCAAACTTTTCTCTAGTTTCTACAATAAAATAGACCTCATCATTATAAGAAACCTCTATTTGTACATAATTCCCTCGATAGCTTGCATCCTTAACAATTACTTCAAAAGTGTCCACAGAAGGAGCATCAGCTATTGTAATTTTCTCCGGTCTAAAGACTAAGGTTCTATCTCCATCTTCCTCTTCCAAGCTCTGTAAAGGAATAAAATTTGTACCAAAAGCATAAAACTTCCTAGATTTTATCGTGCCTTGTATATTATTACTTTTCCCAACAAAATTGGAGATTGCAGTACTGTCAGGCTGCTCATAAATCTCTTCCGGTGTTCCAATTTGTGCAACTCTTCCTTTATCAAAAACAGCTATTCTATCTGACATTTCTAAAGCTTCTTCTTGATCATGTGTTACATAAATAGCTGAAATTCCGAGACGCTCTTGTAATTCTTTAATGTCCTTTCTCATTTTCACCCGCAGCTTTGCATCAAGATTACTTAATGGTTCATCAAAGAGAAGTACTTTCGGCTGTAAAACAAGTACTCTAGCAATAGATACCCGCTGCTGTTGGCCACCACTTAGTTGTGTAGGGTATGATTTTTTTAATTGTGATAGGTTTACAATATCGAGGCTCCAGTCCACCAGTTTATCTATCTGTGCTTTATTCATCTTTTTTACTTTCAGCCCATAAGCAATATTCTCATAAACTGTCATATGTGGCCATAAAGCATAGTTTTGAAAAACGAATCCAATATTCTTTTCCCAAGGCTGTAATTTTGTAATATCGTCATCACCAAAAAATATTTTCCCCTTAGTTGGTTTCTCAAAGCCGGCAATACATCTTAATAACGTCGTTTTCCCGCAACCTGATGGACCAAGTAAAGTGAAAAACTCTCCTTTTTTAATAGTAAAATCAATATCCTTTAATACTTCTATATCGCCAAATTGCTTGTATAAATTTGAAATAATTACTTCTGTTGAAAGGTTACTCTCATTTTTATTCATATCATTTATCCACCCTTCTCTTTAACTTGCAATAATTAAAACTGCTTCATCAGTATGGCTTTACCCCTCTTGAAAACTTGGTAATGATAAATAAAGGGACATAAATGCACAACATCAATATAACTCCCATTGCAGCGGCAATTCCGAAGTCTGATCCCGAAGTTAATGCATTTTGGAAAATTACAATGACCATCGTCACCCAAGGAGGCCGATAAAGAATAATTGTCGTACTAAGTTCTGCCATGGTCATTAGAAATGCTATTGTTGCACCAGATGCTACTCCACCAATCATCAACCGGAAAGTCACATCCTTAAATGCCTTCATAGGCTTCGCTCCACAAATCAAAGCAGCGTCTTCTAAAGCAGGATGAATATTATAAAGGGAAGATTCTGCACTCTTTACAGTAAATGCTAGTTTTCTCAAGAAATAGGCTAACACAAGAATAATCCAAGTACCTGTTATCATCACTGGCGGTTTATTGAAAATCATTACCAAACCTATTGCAAATACTACTCCCGGAATAATATAAGGTACCATGATAATAAAGTTTAGAAATTTAGAGAAAAACTTATATTGTTTCCTTACAATCACATATGCGATACCTATCCCAAAAAAGACAGCTAGAAATATAGACGTAAAACTTAAGAAAAATGTAATTAATATCGGTTTTAAACCGCTATCAATTAATTTAATATAATTTTCAAATGTGAAGTTATACATTAATACTCCCCATTGCCACTCCATTAATGAAATGACAACAAGTGTCAAGTGAGGCAAAAATGAAATAAATAAAATGGCTCCGATATATAAGGACATACTCAATTTCATAACTTTCCCCGGCTTACTTAAGGGAATTTTTTTAGAAGTGACAGATGAATACGTTTTTCTGGCAATAATATATCTTTGACCAATTAGTGCCAATGTCGAAATGACAATCATTACAACGCCAGCTGTTGATGCCATTGATAAATTGCTGCCGACTTCACTAACAAACTCCTTATAAACTAATGTGGGCAATACTTGAAATGATCCGCCAATGACAGCTGGTGTACCAAAATCTGAAAAAGCAGCCATTCCCGCCATAAACATCCCTGTAATAATTCCCGGAACTGCTAAAGGCACTTCTATTTTCATAAAAGTTTTAAATTTATTTGCACCTAAATTCATTGAAGCTTCACGGTGAGATACATTTTGTGCTGTAAATGAATCAAAACTCAGCAGACAAATTATTGGGAAAACGAGCCAAATAATTACCCATATAACGCCTATCTCACCGTACAAACTTGCTTCTATTTTCCAACCTGTTAAATTAAAAATTATGTCATTTGCCACTCCATATTTCCCAAATAATATTAACCACGCATATGCCCCTAAAAAAGGCGGAGAAGCAGTAGCTAAAGTAATTAGGGTAAGCACCATATTTCGATTTTTAAATTCAAATCTTGATAGTAAAAATGCTAAAGGAACCGCTATTAAAGTTGCAAAGAACGTAGAAATCACAGTAACTTTAGCACTGTTAAACAATGCAACCCAGTAACGTTCTTGTGTAAAAAACTGAATAAAATTATCCAAAGTAAAATTCAATGAATTATCTCTAAAAGCAGCTAGAAAAATCCATATCTGTGGAATAATTATAGTAATAATTGAAATAGCTACAAAGATTAATGTGAATATCATCCAAGGATTCTTTATCTCTGATAAATTAATAAATTTGTTGTTTTTCATATTTTTAATCATCCTTTTTAAGATCTCAATACCGAATCTGAATATATAAAATGAAATTTTTATCCATATTTTTCTGATGATAATTAAAAATCACAAATATACTTACATACATAAAATATATTTACTATAATATGTAATTATTTTAAAATGACTACTTCCTTTTCTTTTTATTGCAATATAAAATAGAATTTTATTTACAAAAATTTTCGTTCTTCTATCACAAGATAAAACTACAATTATTCGTATCATAAAATTATACGCTCATGTAAATTCATTCCGTGAAGAAAACCTGAACCTCTTCACGGAACAGCATTTTTTATCTTAAGTTCTCAAATTCTTCCATTATTTCTTCATTTGTTAATTGGTTATTCTCAATTAAATTAGTAGAGTCTAATTCTTTAAATCCTTCTGGCGGATCTATATCTTCTCTTGCAGAACGTCTAAGGATTTCATCACGAACAATCATATGAACTTCTTCTGAAGTAACAAAATCGATAAAAGTTTGTGCACTTTCTTCATTTGGGCCATCTAGAATAATCCCTGCAGCATCAATTTGGTTAGTAACACCATCTTCTGGATAAATCATCCGAACTGGCAAACCTGCACTCTCCCATTTTGAACCGAGATCTTCATTAATAAATCCTACTGCAAACTCTCCATCCTTTACACCATCAAACATAGCTGAAGATCCATCAACAATGCTAGCGTTTTTCAAAGCATCTCCAACAAATTCCCAATCATATAAAGAAGCCATTCCTTTAATGATACTTACTCCTGTCCCAGATGTTCCCGGATCTGACAAAGCAAAGTTTCCTTGTTCCAGCCATGCTGCATTTGGGTCTGCTAAATCTTCTATCGAAGTTGGATGTGTTGATTCATCTGGTAATTCATCTGTATTTACTAAGATTGCTTGAGGCAAATTAGAAAAAGCATGCCATTTATGTTCTGGGTCTTGAACAATCATTTCTTTATCATTTGGCGATTCATAACTGGAAAATAATTCCTCATTTAAATCGTAAGTAGTCGTCTCACCACCCCAAAGAATGTCTCCTGCAGGGTTATCGGTCTCCGCTTTAATTCTCGCTAACAGTTCTCCAGCTCCCGCATGGATTGTTTCTACATTTATTTCCGGATGTTGTTCCTGAAACAGTTCTAAGATAGGGTCACTGATTTCATTTCCCATCGCTGAATAGATAACTAAGTCAGATGACCCGCTGCCATCATCCCCTCCACCTGCTTCACTATCAGAACTGCTTCCACATCCTGCCATAAGCATTACCATTACAATAAATAAACCTATAGATACTAATTTCTTCAACTCATTTCCCTCCAATGTTTATTTAGATAATTTGATGTATCGCTTACTTTATATCTAATTATTAGGAATATTTTATTTATAAAAATTCTTTTGTAAATATTTCTAACTTCTACGTTATTCCGATTATCATTACAATGATGTATTTATTACATATATTGCATTAGTAAAAGCTATCATTGTATACACACCGTTAAACACACCATATAATTCTGCGCGCAGCCAACGTATTTCTTCTAAGTTCACAGAACTAACGATCTGTTCCTGATTCATTAAAAGTACATTTTCATTTAACATGCCTTTATTACTATTAATAGAAATTTTAAGATTTTGATCTTCTAATTCCCATTTTCTTTCTCTAACTGAATAATCAACGGTAATGTTAACTTTCGCCTTCATATCTACATTTCTACCTATCAAAATCTCTCCGCCAATAGGATGTTTTTGCTCATTCCATTCCAAAGTCATATCTATCAGAGGTCCCATAGATACACTGACTTCCCCATGCTTAATCGCATTAATAAATGCTCGATCTCCGTCTGCATTTTTTTCTACCTTATCCACCTTTAAAAAGGTTGCCGCTATAGGATCATCTAATTCCGTAGTTTCGTGCCAATCACGTCCATTTACTGCTGTGATTTGATAACCTTCATTCAGCTTTTCAGTCCATAAATGAAAAGCTCTCCTATTATCCTTTTTTACTGATGGTAAAGTTCCTGACCAAACCTCAATATAGTCGATATCTGTCCAATCCTCCACATGGTATTCCCAGAAACAACCTGTACATATAGGAGACCCGATTCGATATGGATGCACGATTCCAACAATTCCATTCTTATCATGAACTTTTTTTATCCCTGTATGAATACTTTTAGGAGTAAATTCACGCCAATCAATATATTCAGATACTCCAAGCATATTCATATGTCCATAAAAAGTAGTCCATTCTAAACCACTTATGATGTTAATATCAAATTGAGATTCAACTTCTTCTTTTCCAATCAAGCCTGACATTGTATTATGATCTGTTAAGGCTAATCCCTGTAAACCAAGCATTTTAGCTTCTTTGACCATTTCAAGCAGAGAATGTTTTCCATCGCTATGAAAAGTATGTGTGTGTAATTCAAACGGCTTCCAAATTTTCATACTCCTAAGCCTCCCCAAAGACTTCTAATTGATATGAACATTCTTCTGATACGATTGCATGTGTACTTATAGTAATCTTCCATAGTCCCGATTTATTTTTATCAGGAATCAATCCTGGAGATGCTTCATTTTCCGATAAAACTAAATGTAATTCTGAATCATGACGATGTGTAGCTCCTCTGAATTTTTCAGAATCATCAAAGGATAATGTCAAATGATTTTTTAAAGGCATATATTTTTCCCAGTTCACTTCCTCTGTTACATTAGGAATAATGCTATATTTCAATAAACTTTCTTTAATAAGAAGCTCAGAAGTCTTCTTATCTTCTAAATCCTTTGGTGTATATTTAAAATAAAAATGCAGTCTTTCGTAATCTTCCGAGATGTACATTGCATAAATAATTTGACTACTAGCACAAGAAGGAGTTACTGTCCCCTTTACGTTATAAATTTGCTTCATCTATATCCCCCTTTGAAATCCCTTACATTTTTAAACAAAGTTTGTTTGTACTAAGCATAAACTAATATGTGTACATCATATAATATTACCTTTTATTTAATCAATAACTTTTTTGTTTTTTACATACTTTTAATTATTAATTAACAAAAATATCACTAGCGTTGCATAAAAAAATAAATGCAAAAGTAAGCAATATGCTTTGTAAATTTTGATTTATTATTGTAATTTTCAGATATAGACAATGTCTTATTTTAAAAAAAGACAATGGGTATGCAAGGTAGCCCTTCATCCATTTTCTGAATTTTATATACTTTTTAAATGATTGAGTTGATTGTTACATCATCTAAATGACCAGCTTCTCCTGTTTCGTATTGTTTGAAAGTTTCTTCAAAAATTCGTTCATGCTCCAGCCTTCGTCGCCCTTTGGATGTACGTTCTGGTCCCTTGAATATGTCGGAAATAAACTGTTCCATGGATGTTGTCCAATAATCACGAATCCAGTTCAACATTTCCAGCAGGGTTCCTCGATAGTCTAAGTTGATTTTCATTAACAGGGTCAGGCAGAAAGTGATCATTGCTAGAAAAAGTTGATTATATACGGCATTTTCACTTTTTCCGTACAGCTTTTTGATTACTAAATGCTGCTTAACCCACTTGAAAAATAATTCGATCTGCCACCTGTTGCGATAAAGATCACTGATTTCTTGTGCATTCACTTTGGCGTCATTACAAATGATTCGAATCTCATTTCCTTTACTGTCTACCGTCTCTACTAATTGTACTGGATGCTTCATCTTTCCAATGTTTACGACGGCGTGACGGGTAATTGGAGAAGAAGGGTCAATAGATAATTCTTCTATAACCTTAACAACCGTATTGGTTTTGATGCGTGTCACAAACCGAATGCCTTCTGCACAATAGGCATCAAACGTTGTAAAGTTAAAATAGCCCCGGTCAAATACATGAAGCACGTTTTTATCCGGTACAATCAATGCATCCAGCTGTGTTTCGTCTGCCGGTCTTGCAGGGGTAACGATTACTTCATTTGGATAGGAGACGCCATCGCAAAAGACAATGGACGTATGCATCTTCACGCCCGACTTGGTCTCCCGAAAATCTGCCCATTCGTATTGACTCAAACACATAGAAATGGTGGATGAATCAATCAAATGCAGTTCTCCAAGTGCTTTATCTGCCTTTTGAGGCCCAAGCAGCTGGTGTATTTGTTGAATCAAATGATGCAGAATAGCCTGGAAAATGGCAGGCGGCATCTCACTATTCTTCCGAGAAAGCTGGGATTTACTGATGCTTTCTATGCCTACCAGTCTTTGAACAGTTTTCTTGCGTGTAATCGTATCACTAATCCGCTGTAGATTATCCAGCTGCTTCATCTGCGCATAAATAAATGCGTTGATAAATGTAAGTGCATCAAACTTTTTAACATACTTATCAATTTCCGCGTTATCGATCATTTTTTGAATCACTTTTGAATCTAATGGATGAATGTATTCCTTGAATACTGTTTTTATGGTATGATTGTCCATACGAGCTCCTTATAATTTGGGATTTGGACAGGACTACCATTCCCTTATTATAAGGTTTTTTTATGGATATTTGTATTGAAAACTCCCATTATTCCTAATTTTCCAATATATTGTTTTTCTTGACTTTTGGTTAAAAACTTTATGCAACGCTAGTGCAAAAATATGCATTTATAATAAGTTGACTTATTGATTTAATTCCTGGCTGGCAGATTTATCTAAAATAAATTCCATTTTTTTAGATTTTTGTAATAAACTTGCCGGAACACCATCCGTTACATTTCCTTCTATTACTTTTTTAATTATACTAGCCTTTTTTTCTCCACTGGCAATAGCTATTAACTGATCTGCAGAAGTAATAGCCCTCATTCCTAAGGTTATTCCACTTGAAAGCTTACCATCATATTCAATTTTTCCTCCTGAATCTTCAATTGTACTTTGTTCTAAAGGAACAATTTGAACTTCTTCTTCCATAGAGACATGCGGCTCATTGAAACCTAAATGCCCATTTCTCCCAATACCTAATACCATGAAATCAATACCGTTCAATGCATTAAGTTCTTTTCTTACTCTTTCTTTCTCCTTCTCAATCGGTGTTACTGTACCATCAAAAAATAAAATCTGATTTTCTTTTATCTCTAATGGATAGAAGAAATATTCATTCAATGTATGACGGCAACTTCCTACTGTATCTCCATTTACCCCAACCCATTCATCTAATCCAACGAATGTTACTTTGTCCAAAAGCACAGAAAACTCATTTACTTGTTTAATAAATTCTTTAAAAAATCCCAATGGCGTTTGTCCACCTGCTAAACAAACGACAGCATCATTCTTTTCTTGAATAAAAGAAATCAATCTCTCAGCTGTCAATTTTGATAATTCTTCATAATCATTAACAATGGTCATATTTGCCATTTCATACACTCCATTCTTTTTCAGAAATTCTATTTAATCCTGCTGCCACTGCTCCAATTGCCCCTGATGCTTCACCGAGAGGAGATAAATAAATCTTACTGGGGATAGGTGTATATTCCTTCACCATTTCATTGATATCATCGATTAGCCCCTCCAAAGATTGAGCTACTCCACCACTTATTACTACTCTTTCCGGATTTAATAAACTGACTATATTGGCAATGCTTATCGCTAGTAATTGTTTAAAGGTATTTACAGCATCTTTTGCTTCTGCCACATTTTCATAGTAATCTTTAAATAATTGTTTAGGATCATTACCATTTTCAGCTAGTGCTGTTCCTGATAACTTGGATTCCAACATTCCAAATTGTCCAGTCTTATTATATTTTTTATTTTCCACATCAGGGGTAAATAGCAAGTAACCAATCTCTCCAGCCATAAAAGAACTGCCCCGTACTAATTGTCCATTTGTAAAAATAGAACTCCCAACTCCAGTGCCAATCGAAAGATATATAAAGTCCTTACATCCAATAGCTCGCCCCTTCCACTGCTCTCCTATTGCAGCACAGTTAACATCATTCTCTACATATATTGGGCAATTAAAATATTTCGACATTTCTTCTTTAAGTGGAAGATTAGACCATTCTAATGCTGGTGCATCAATAACAACACCATCCATCATATTTGTAGTACCAGGGACTCCAAAGCTGATGAACTTTAATTGTTCTACCTCTGCATTCGCTTCTTCTAAAAAACAGATTATAATTCTAAATATTTCCTTAATTTGACGCGAAGTTTTCACTTTTTTTTCATAGATAACGTTTTCATTTTTATTCATTAAGACAAGATATATACTTGTACCGCCAATATCAACTCCTAAATTTAAACTTTTTTCCTCTGTCGTCGTAAATAGTGCCAAAGCTTTTCAACTCTTTCTCTTAGTTAGTTTGTTCTCGATTAAAACTAATTAAATACAATATACTACATAATATTATAAATTGTCAAACCCTTTTTGGGTGGTATATAGTTTAAATAATCATACTTAGCATTATGACTATTTTTTAATTGGATAAAATTCACTATTAGCGTATGATTATAGGATAGATAAATAGAAGTTAATTCGCTTATACTAGATATTATGAGGAGGTATCTAATGATAAAAGGCCATATTGAAACAATTAAGAAAATGAACCGAGAGTTGATTATTAAAACCGTACGGGATTCTCAACCAATTAGCAGAAGTGCTATCGCTAAAAGCTTATCGCTCAGTAAATCTACAGTATCATCTATTGTAAACGATTTGGTAGATCAAAATATACTTCAGGAATTAGGTCATGCTAATTCAACAAAAGAAGGTGGAAGAAGAGCTGTTCAACTAGGATTTAATGCAAATTACGGCTATATAGTTGGGCTGGGTTTTAAAAAAAACGTTATTAATGGATGTCTGACTGATTTAAATGGTGATATCCTGTTAAGCAAAAAACTAGAAGTAGAAGAACCATTCAACGACACGATTATCATAAATTTTATTTATTCCCTGATAGAAGAAAATGATTTAGATTCAGGTCAATTATTAGCAATCGGATGTTCTGTTCCTGGAATGGTCGATAGTTTGAATGGAATTGTTTCCGAAGCCCCTGAATTAAATTGGAATAATATTAACTTAAAGGATTTAATTCTTAAACATTTCAATTGTGAAGTATTTATAAACAATAATGTAAATTGCTTGGCTATGTTGGAAAAGTGGAACGAACATAATCAAAACCTCAAAAATTTTGTATATCTCTATGTTGGTTATGGTATTGGTACAGCAATTATAGCAAATAATCACTTAATAACGGGAGCAAATTTTAAAGCTGGTGAAATTGGCTTCTTCAAATATCCAAATGATGTGCTGACCTCCCCAAATGAATATGGAGAATTTGGAGAACTTGACCATAAAGCTTCTCTTCTTGCTTTTCCAGAAGACTTAAGATATTCTATCCAACATCAATCTTACAATCAACTTTCCTCCAGCCAACAAGAAATTCTCATAGCCATTATTAACAACCTAGGCTTTGCAATCGGTAATATTATAAGCTTATTAAATCCTGAAAAACTTATTCTTGGAGGAGAATTGTCACATCTCGTTTATTCAAAACGAAATGAATTGCTTCAAATCATCAAACAAGTAACACCAATCGATTTTCAACTGGAGTTTTCAAAAGTTACGAATGATTCAGCTTCTCTAGGAAGTTTGACCATAGCCTTGGATAAATTGCACGAACTAATAAAATAAATAAAGAATTATAAAAAGACACCAGACTTGCTAAATTAACAAGATTGGTGTCTTTATTCCTGATTTTAATCAAATAAATTTAATATATCCTCAAGTTATAATCTAGCAGATAGGATATTTTTCAACTTAAACGCACAATATCGTTATCAATACATAACAAGCCATCCATTATGCATATTTACTCACTAGCTGTTTCGTAACATCTAATAGTTTTTTTACATCTTCTATATTGGTTTTACCCGTTTCTTTATCAATAATAGAAGAATAAACATGAGGGATGACTTTTGGTACTCCGGCTTCAAGAGCAATGGTCAAAATCTCTTCAAAGTTATTTAAGTCAATGCCGCCAGTTGGTTCTAAAGCAAAGTCGGCTTCTGCACAAGCTTTAGCAACAGCACGGAACTCTTCTTGGTGAGCGAGACCTTTCATAGGGAAAAATTTTAATGCATGTCCTCCCATATCTTTCATTAACGCTATAGCTGATTCTATTGGAACAACAGCTTGTTCTCCGACATTGGAACTTAACGGGCCAGTTGAAATAGTTACATAACCAACTTTTCCTGATGGAGATACCAAAGCATTGATCCAGCTCTCTTTCTCTCCTAGATTCGCTCTGGTTGCACCGACAGATGGAAACACTTGGTTAATATGACTCCCTTCATATGATTTCACAATATTTTCAACCACTGCAGCCTGTCTGTTATCACCTGCACCCAAACCAATGGATACAGCCCCATGGATTGCTTCATCATATTTTCCCATTGCGCTTACTGCTTCTTCCACCGTATCATAATTCTTCGATAGTACGCCGATTAGTACCTTTCCCTCTCCTGCTTCATATACTTCCTTTGCATTTTCAATACTATTCGCCAGAACGTTTAAAGCAACACGGTCCTTATAAAAAAATTTATCTATCTTCTTCATACTTCTTTTCCTCCTAGAATGTCAACGATTCGACTATAAATAACTTGACTATCATTTTCTTGTAACGGTCGTGGATCAATATCAAAGAATCCTTGTCTCACACCATAATCACGAGTATAAATAGCAATTTCGCCATGTTTTAGTTGATTCGTTACTTCCTTAGCTGATATAGCTGTAACAGCTTCATCAATGGTGATACGTGCTCTGAAGATAGAGCGTCCCGCTTCGTCCTGAACGATCGTTGCAGTGACACCTTCCATTGTATTTAATGATTGCAGTACTTCTAAACTCGCCTTTTCAGCTTCACTATTATCTTTTTTTACAAAATACTCATCCAATGCCTGCAGTAAGCCAAATGTAGATTCCTTTCCTACCTTCATACTTCTTCCAATATAATGAAGCTGTGTTTTGACCCACTCTACATAATCTTTTTTCCCTGCCACAATACCCGATGTTGGCCCTTCAATAGCTTTCGATCCGCTGTAAATTGCCAGATCAGCAATTTTCACATATTTTCCCAAATCTTCTTCCGCTGCTGCGTCAACAATAAACGGGATATTCTTTTCTTTAGCAACCTCTGCAGCTTCTTCAACAGAAATCATATTCTTTTGTACGGCATGATGAGATTTTACATACAAAATAGCCGCTGTATTTTCGTTTACAGCATCGGAGATATGTTCTTGTTTTCCTTCATTTGCATATCCTGCCTCCACTAGCTCGCCTCCACCAAGATAGATCATTGATTCAATTGGAGCACCGTAATGAACATTTTGCCCTTTCAACATGATAATCTCATTTTTCATGATTTTTTCTTGATGTATCTTTTCACTCAACCTTCTATTTCCTTTAGTGACCAATCCAGCGACAGATAAAACAATTCCACTTGATGCTGAATTTACAATAAGAGCAGATTCTGAATCCAGCATATCCGCAATATATTCGCCTGACTTATCCACTAAATCAGTAATTTCCACATAATTTTGTCCGCCTGTTTTCATTGCATCCATCACTGTATCAGATGGTGCAGAGACGCCAAGAATACTCATTCTGCCACTTGCATTTATGACACGTTTTAATCCATATCTGTCATGTAGTGAATTATCCATAATTAATCAACCTTTCAGTTATGATTACATATCTAACATGGTTTCTATAAAGTGAAACTTCAATCAGTGAGGGTTTTCTTTTCACCCCCACTGATTGGGGTTGCAATAACATAGAACATCTACTGGAATACTTTGCTGCTATTCATTTTAAATTGGGAAAAATGCTCCGATTGCCATAGCACCTAAGATTGCTCCGCCCGCAACGGGTTTATTCCATAAATAAAAGAATGCTCCTCCAAGTAAAGAACCCAAGCCTACAGGGATGGATGCTGTTGCAGCAGAAATAATAATTAACGGTCCTAAAAATCTGCCAGACGAGTTACCTGCACCCATCATCACATCACTGCCAAATGTAGAATTAGCCTTTCCGACCGTAAACTTTTTAATGCCAATAACAACATAGCCTATTACCACGCCTATTAATAAGCCCGTTATTAAAGAGACAAAAAAGTTTTCTAGTGGTAAAACAATTCCTGCACCTAAAAGCAGTGCTGGTATTCCGATACCTACACCAGTTAGTATCGAACCACCTATATCAAGTACTCCTACTAAACCGCCTTCAAGTATACGTGCAAATAAAAAGCTAGCTCCAAATGCTGCCGCTGCACCATAGCCAGATCCTTGCATACCTGCTTCTAACAAAGCTACAATGGCTACTTCATTAAAAGCACCTACTTTATAAACGTAATACATATGCGTACCTGCAAAAATACCAGATGACAGAAGTGCTACAAAAATTGGGAACGACCAATCTGCAAACCAAAAACTCTTTTTATACATCGCATCACTTAGTTGACCATCAGTCATTTTATTTCCTCCTCACTAAGGGTTTATTAAATTATGAAGTCCTTGTAACCAATTTGGCACAGTAAGGTTGAGACTTTCAATCAGCTCTATATCAATTCCCCTAAAGAAGGCGCTTAAGATGAACAGCACAATAATAGCTGTCATTAATATTTTTGTGATGTTATTCCATCCAGAATCATCCACACCCTTACCTACCAATATACCTAGTACAACACCAGGAACAGCATTACCCATAATAATATGAGCTAGTCCGCCAAATATCGTCCCCCAAAAACCAGAACGTTTTCCGGCATCTAATGCAGCTAACCAAAATATGACCGGCATAGCCATATTAATAAGCCAATCCGCCGCTGGAGCCAATACTTCCAGCGCAACATTTCTAAGTCCCTCCGGAATAGATGCTGTTGTAGTACTTAAAAAAGCAACAACGATTGCTCCCACGATCGCCCCCGCTATACTCATTTTGAAAGGGTTATGCATGGTTTCTTCTATTGTTTTTCCTTTTCTTAAAAGCACGGCGACAGACCAATTGGGAATAATTCTATGATCTACATCCTGCGTAAGCGCGCCAGCTCCAACAGCTGATGCCCAAGCGTTAAAGAAGAAGCCCAGTCCAAATGAAAAATGGGATGCACGGTCACCTGCACAGGCATTCATCTCGCCAATCGTTCTGAATGCTCCCATTGATTGAGACTTCGGTGCATGGAACATCCTTGCTGCACCAGCACCTACGCCAAAACCGACAATCGCTCCAATAATTAATGATTTAATTAGAATAACTACGATTCCGCCCACGTATACCCCTCCTTAATGGATGGTGACTACCTTTTTTCTGCCAATTAAATTTGGCAGAATCGATTGTTTTTAAGTTTACATCTACTTTTAACGTCACATGACAACTCAATTTTTTACGCGGCATAAAAAAGAAGAAAAAACGTTCTGTATATTCTTCCATAGTTGCCTCCACTTCTTCTATGTTTTCTGGTTCCGCACGAATAACAAGCTGATTAATCTCAGAAAATATCTGTTTCTGAATTTTACTTAAAGCACGACTAACTGCCTCATCTTGTGTACTTCCCTTTCCAGAAACGGTTATTGTTACATGTTGGTTTTCAATCATGTGATTCATTCCCCTTGTATTTTCTTGTATTCTTCCACGATACGTTTGCCCAGGTCTTCTACATCCATGAACCCGAACCCTAATACTTTATAGCCTTCACGAATGGCAGTTACTCCTTCTTCAATAGAACGCATGCCATGTCTTGCTTTATATCCATATTTCGTTTGTGCTGTAATTGCTCCTGCTCCACCACTGCCGCAAAATGAAATTCCCAAATCCGCATCTACTTTATTCATTTCATCGCCGAGCTTCATGTCCGCTCCAATTCCCGGGACTACAATAGCTTCTCCTCCAGCAATTTCTACACCTTTTCCCACGTTTTGCCCTTTTCCAAGTCTATCTGCAATAACTACTTTTACCATTTAACTCACTCCTTATTTTGATTGATTATATTTAACTACTTCAAAATGAATCGATAATAAATACGTTTCATCATCTGAAATATGTTCTAATTGTTTTACTAATTCTCTAGCTTGTTTGATGGACTCTTGCGAAACTTCTTCAAATAACTTTTTATCTTCTACTTGCATTATTTCTTTTCTTTGATTTCTTTTCACCATTTCAGATATGTGATTTAATAAGGCTTCTCTTTGATCATCTTTTATTTCATATCCATTACTATCTATATAGTTCACTGCATCATTGTAAATACTTTCACAAACATCTGGATCTTGACTATTCATGAAATAGTTAGTTAGATCTTTTTTTTCCACATTCTTAACCCCTTTGATATACAATCTTTCCGTTTTTCCATGTTGTTTGTGGAATTAAACGTTGATTTACTTTCATCACTTCACCATGTGAATCGATTAGTTCTCTATCCTTTTTCTCAATATGAAACATTGTAATATCTGCTTTCTTTCCAGGTTCCAATGATCCATAATTCATTAAAGACAGCGTTCTAGCCGGAAGAATTGTAACGGATTCGATTAAATCTTCTAAGTCATATCCTACTGCTAATAATTTCGATATGGTATCCATTAAACTGCCAACTGGCTGTTCAAAATTCTTTTCATAAACATCTGTACTGATCGTAAATGGATAACTATAATTCTCTTTAAATCGTTTAATTGTTTGATATGAAAAGCTTGATGTTCCATGACCAACGTCAAATTTAACTCCCCGCTCTAGCGCCTCATGTGCTTCAGGTATTAAAGCTCCATCTTCATCAAGAATCCCGCCTTTTTTGCCATGAAAAGCATGCGTTACAATATCACCATTTTTTAATAAAGGCAGAATTTCATTTAATGGCGGAGGAGGTGAGCCAATATGCACCATGATGGGCGTATCCGTCTGATCAGCTAATTTGCGGGCATGTTCCAAAGGGCGAATACCCTGATTCCCGACCACCGATTGACTCATTCTGGCTTTCAACCCAACAATAGCCAGTTCTGAAGCTTTTATCGTTTCCCATGCACGTTCACTCATTAATTTTTCAGGAGCAGACAATTCATCCAATCCCTCTACTAAGCCCGTGGCGGATACATTTAATAACGACAATATTTCTGTCGTATGTTGATTGATAATTTTATCCTTAAATTGAGCATAATCTTTATACCCTGTACTTCCTGCATCAACAACTGTTGTAACCCCCTGATTAATACCGATTTTGTCAGCATTTATCCCAATTTGAGCAAAATTTTCAAATACGTGTACATGCATATCTATAAACCCCGGGGCAACATAGCTTCCCTTTGCATCCCATTCTGTCAGCAAATCTGTTTCCTCAATATCTTCTTCAGCTATTATTTCATCATCTTTCACATAGACATCTTTTTTAGTAAACGCTTTATTAACAGCGTTAAATACAATTCCATTTTTAATAATGGTAACCTTTCCCACAGCTTGCTTCCTCCTTTTCAATATAGAATAGGATCGCTTTTTTCTCATCTGCATTGGCCTGCAGACCTTGTTTTTTAAAAACTTCATCTACTTTCCGATAATCTTCTGTTTCTATAAAAGATGTATTTACAAGGTGATCATATTCCATTCTGAATTTAATACGATGAACCATGAGGAAAACATGCATTAGAAAAGCATCCTCCATTTTATGCTTGATTCTGCCTTTAAAAGCTTGCTTAATTCCCAAATATAGTTCCATTGCTTCCAATATAACTGCTCTGGAGTATTCTTCTGGATCATCGATATTGCTTTCACCTTTGTTGATTATCTGCTGTGCAATTACTTGATTATCACCAGTTAATTCACTTACTTTGTTCTTTAACTCTTTAATATTACTTTCGCTTGGTACCGGGTCTACCCATATCGTTGGTATAGCGGTTTCAATTGGAAATACACTAATGATGATGTCAAACGTATCCTTTTCCATAATCTCTTCTAAATCATCTAAGCCACAATATTGAATGATTCTAATCCGCGGCACTTCTTTTTCCACACGATTTTTTATAACACGTGCCACTCCTCTGCCGCTTGCACAAACATAGAGTGCTTTTAAAGGTTTCTTGTTTTCAAAAGTTGTTTCCATTGATACAAGAAAATGCAATGTAACAAATGAACTAATCATTTCAGACGTAAAATTATGTGATTCGATATATTTTTCACACGCTGTTTTAACAGGATGATAAAGATAATCATGCTTTGTTTTAAGATCTTCCATAAACGGGTTATTCTCTAATAAAATGGCATTTTCTTCAGTAAATTTATTAGAGAAATGGGACAATAGGTTTGTTTGTAACGTACTATCGTTATAAAAAGGAATGGAAAGTCTTCTGCTCACATAATGAATAATATTATTCGTCATTTCGATCAGGTCTTCGTTGTGATTATTTAATAAGGCATTTCTATAAATGTAAATGAATTCATCATTAGTTATCTCTAGGTTGAAATGTTCAAAAACATCATTTGCAACAGCATAGACGAACATTGCGAATGTTGACATGGACATATCTATCTCATCATTATTTCTTCCTAATTGAATAGCATTTTCTTTCGTTACTCGACAAACCGAAATCACTAACCTTGTAAATAGGGTGAAAATCTTAACAGAAGCAGGATGGTATTCAACCAATGATTGTTTAATAGATTTCATCAGTATTTCATCTATTAGTAGAACCACCTTTTTCATATCTGGTGAAAAGGAAGTGAGTTCTTCTTTAAATTTCAAATATATTTCTGGTCTATACGATTCCTCAATGACAATTTTGTATGTTAGTAAATATTCCGCGTGCTGCCGTATATCAACTTCTTCTCCTGCAATCGTGTATCCTTTTCTAGGAAGCATCTTTAACGTTATATTATTTTCAGCCAAGTGTTTTTCAACTTTTTTCATATCCTTATAAATCGTTTGCTTGCTTACAAGTAACTGATCAGCTAAGAATTCCGCCGTAATATACTTGCTGGGATGTAAACTTAGCAATAGGACAATACGGCGTATGCGTCCCTCTTCGCCCCAAATTTCTTCATCTACTGTCTCTAATAAGAGTTTGTGATAGATTTTCATTTTCTCTTTTTCATTTAAATTGGTAATCCAAAGGCCTTTAACCGGTTGTGACTGTAAATCTACTTGGTGCTTTTTAAACCAATACTTTACTTCCTTCATATCTGATTTAATGGTTCTAAGTGATACAGAACATTTATCAGCTAATTCTCGATAAAGTAGCGGCTTTTCACAATTCAACAACATAGATGCAATTTCTTTTTGTCTATTTGTTAACATGCTTTTCACCCTTTTCCATCCCTGCTTTCATTATAGATTTATAAATCTGTGCCATACAGACAAACTTGGTTCCCTGTAGCAGTGCAAAAAATTATAACTATATAAAACCTATTAACCCAAAAGGTTCAACATTTTTTCCTGCCCTTCGTTCAAATACTTACCTCCAATCCGTTCTGAAGGAATATTTACTTCCTTGATTGCCATGTTTGTCGTACTAATATAGATAAGAGAATCATCATTATTATTTTATAAAAATAGTGTAGTATATAAGTGATGTAGTGGAATTTGATACAAATTATTCACAAAGCAAAGATACCTTTTAGACATGATTCAGAAGAGAGGATAATACTAATGGAGTAAATCAAAAGTCAAAAGGGAGAACAATTATTATTGGGGGTTAATGTAGACAAAATACTGCTATTTGCTCTCCACACCAAAAAAACTTGGATAAACAAGACAGCTTGTTCATCCAAGTTCTATGCACTTATGCAAAAGCATCAGCTACCTTAAATGTTGAATCCCCGTCTCCAACATTTCCATCTGCAGCAACGTCTGCTCATCCGTAATCGTTTTATCTTGCCCATTGATAACCGCTTCATATAAATCGTCATATACACGCCCATAATCGCCATCTACCGATTTCATTGTTTCCTCATGTACCGTTCCTTCTTCATCCACATACGTCAGTACGCCATAATGACGCAGCGTATCGATGCCGAAATCCTCGTTATCCGGCATATAGAATAACTTTAGATGCTCTTCCTGACGATCTTTCGTTTCTTTGATAAAGCATCCTTTTTTACCATGCACAACAAAGCTTGGTCTTTCTTTCAGTCTGAAATAGCTGGATTTCACCGATACTTTTAATTCGCCATAATATAAATCTAAATCGAAATAATCGTTCATTCTTCCTTGTCCTAATAATTGCTTCACATCGTAATGGATATTATCCGGTTTGCCAAAATAGCTGATTACCTGATCCAAGGTATGGCAGCCATGTCCATATAGAAATGATGCATTAGGGTCAAACGTATCGGCAGACTTCGGCACTTCGGGACGATAATAGTCATAATGCATCTCCACTTCCAGCAAGTCCCCAAGCTTTCCTTCTTCTATCACTTTTTGAACAGTTAAAAAATCACTATCAAATCGTCTGTTTTGATAGGCCTGGACAATCAACTCTTTTTCCTTTGCCAATGCAAAAATTTCTTTTGCCTGCTCCGAGGTTTCCATGAAAGGCTTTTCGACTAAACAGTGCTTATTATGCTCTAATACTTGTTTTGCATATTCATAATGGCTGTCATGTTTTGTACAAATCACAATAAGCTGAATGTCCTCATCACGTAACAATTCCTCTAAATCTGAAGTGTAATGCACTCCTGCATGTTTATCCCAGCTATCGTTCGCAGGGGTTCTCCGGTAAATGGTTTTCACTTTGATATGTTCTCTTTGCATTACGAACGGCAGATGATACCTGTTCGTGCTTTTCCCGTTTCCAATATAACCAATAGTAAGCATAGCGGCCTCCTAAAATAGATTTGTCTTTATTTATATATCGTTAACGTCTTCTTCTGGATTCTGGCATGGAATAAAAAAGCGCCTCCTTCATTTGATAGTTTTATCATACCAGGAGGCACCTTTTTATTTATAACATCTAATCGTCAAAAATCATCTGAAAAAGATTTATTACATCAGGTTGATGGCATGGAATACAACACCAACTACGAACAATCCAAGAATCATCGTGATTGGTGACACTTTCTTCCGGAGCAGCCACATACAAAGGAGTGTCAGTAGCAGCCCGGCAAGACCAGGAATCAAACTGTCTAAGTTATCCTGCAGCGTCGTGACATCTGTTTGGGTCAATGACCTGCCCTCTTCCTGTTGTAACAATGCGGACTGAATTCCTTCCGCTCCTCCAGGCAAGCTATCCCATTCAATATAAGCACCTTCATCGAGCTGAACTTCTGCGACGGTCGGGGTAAAGGAGACATCCACCCATCGGTTTACCAATGCCCCGAGAATAAACATACCGAGTATTGATGCGCCCTTGGTAATATCCTGGAGCAATCCGCCAGATAAGTCATCAGTGATTTTTTCCCCTGCTTTGTAACCAAGTTCCTGTGAATACCATAGGAATCCCATCCGGATCAAGTTCCATGCTACGAAGAAAATGATTGGTCCAAGGATATTACCAGTCACTGCAAGTGAAGCCGCCAATGAACCAAGAATTGGTCTGAGGGTAAACCAGAAAATAGGATCCCCGATACCTGCTAACGGCCCCATCATTCCGACCTTAACCCCTTGAATCGCCTTATTGTCCACCGGAGCACCGTTTGCACGTTCTTCTTCAAGTGCCAACGTTACACCAATAATCGGAGAAGCAACATAAGGGTGTGTATTAAAGAACTCTAAGTGACGCTGTAGTGCAGCCGCACGATCTTCTTTTGTCTGATATAATCTTTTGATTGCGGGAATCATGGAAAATGCCCAGCCGCCATTTTGCATCCGTTCGTAGTTCCAAGAACCTTGAAGGAATGTGGAGCGCCACCAAATAGCAATACGATCTCTTTTTGATAATTTGATTTCTTCTTGTGCCATCTTCATGTCCTCCTTTTTTTAATAGTCATCAATAATATCGCCTAAAGGATCACCAGTGTTTCCGCCGCCACCGGAGCCGCCTTGTTTCGTAAGTGCTATATAAATAAGTGCAAGTGCTACACCAATACCGCCAAAGCCTACAAGCGTAATATCCGGAATCGTCGCCAGTACGAAACCAATGGCAAAGAATGGCCATACTTCTTTGGTAGCCATCATGTTGATAACCATGGCATAACCAACCGCTACTACCATTCCGCCTCCGACTGCCAGGCCTTCTGTTAACCAGTCAGGCATCGATTGGAGCATCTCTCTAACCGGTGTTGCACCGATAGCTACAATCAATGCAGCCGGAATAGCAATACGTAAACCCTGCATGCAGATAGCAACCACATGCCACATTTCAATTTTTCGAATGTTGCCGTCCTTGGCCGCTGCATCCATTAAATGGACAATCCCTGTAGCAAGCGTCCGAACGATGATAGTTAATAACAGACCTGCAACTGCTAAAGGAATAGCAATCGCCATAGCTGAGTTTACCCCCGCCGTCCCCTGTCCGCTTAAAACAAGAATAATTGCCGAAGCAACAGAGGCCAAAGCTGTATCCGGTGCAACAGCAGCACCAATATTTGCCCAGCCTAAAGCAATAAACTGCAGCGAGCCGCCTAAAATAAGACATGCGGTCAATTCTCCGCTAACCAGACCGATTAACGTACAAGCAACAATGGGCTGGTGAAACTGGAATTCGTCCAGGATTCCTTCAATACCAGCTATAAATGCAATAATAATAATTAATATTATTTGAATAATAGTTAAATCCATGATGATTAATCCTCCTTTTCCTCTAATGATTTAGGATTATTTCTGTCTGTCTAATTCTGCTTGCGCTCTTCTCAAAATCTCATCCATATTCCCATATGAATCAGCTGGAACCTTACGCACATCAAAATCCACGCCTAATTCCTTCAACTTTTTGAACGTATCGATATCATTCTGGTCAAAGGCAAGTACCTTATTTGGCTGCACTTTCCCAGTAGAATGGGACATCGATCCGACATTGATCGTATCCAGCGGAACGCCGCCTTCAATAGCTCTCAATACATCCTGAGGATTCTCGAATAGAAGCAATGCGCGCTGTCCGCCAAAATGCTGATCATCCTTTGCGAGCTCCACCATTTTCTGAATAGGAACCGTATGTGCCTTGATACCTGACGGGGCAGCCTGTTGAATCAATTTTTTACGTAATTCATCCTTTGCTACCGTGTCTGATACAACGATGATACGCGTGGGCGATGTACTTCTTGTCCACGACGTTGCCACCTGTCCGTGCAATAGGCGGGAGTCAATCCGCGCTAACACGTAGTCAAATGACCCGGGAGCTCCTGCACTGGCTCCAGAAGACGCAGAAGCAGATTCAGCAGATTCTTCCGGCTCTAATTCCTCCGGTTTTACCTTCACTGCATCCTTCGCCGTATCAATAATATGAGCCGCTATTTCATGCGCTGTGTTCATAGAAAAGCGCGATGCATACGATTCGATTACCATCGCTAAGTTCAACCCAGCAACGATAGCCCATGTATCTTCATGTCCCTCCATCAAGCTGCTTGCCTGATTAAAGGGGGTTCCACCCCAAAGATCGACTAAGAATAATACTTCATCTTGATTGTCGAAAGAAGCAATGGCCTCTTCCATTTTTGCTCTTACGTCATCCGGACCTTCACTCGGCATCAACGTAACAGCCTTGACATTCTCTTGCTCTCCAAAGATCATCGCTCCAGACTGCAAGATACCTGTCGCAAATTCACCATGGCTGGCAATGATAATTCCTACCATCTTTTTAACCTCCTTTTTATGTTTGTTAAGGCTTCAATAGATATGGCAAGCTCTTAAAGCAGTATGTTTGCAAGCTTTGTAAAACGCTTTCAGCACCAATGAAAAAAGACATGAGAAAAAAGCAGGTTAAATGAAGATAAAAAGACAGAGATGTCCTTCCTCTTCGCTTTAATAACTACCTTTCACTCATGCCTGATCGAATCAGTAACACGTAAAATATAATTGCAAGTGTTTATTTAATTTATATTATGTTCGAAAGCGTTTTAACCATCTATCTAAATAAAAAGCTTTCCAATTACTTTAATGAGCTTCTTTCCTTATTATAGCACCCTGTTTTTCCCCTTTCAAGAGGGATTTTTTCTTGTGCCATTTCTGTAACTGTTTCTTCGTTAACCTGTCCCGATATCCCCCCGGAAAACGAGAGACCTCTATCCACGCCGGACTCAAAACGATTAACTTTTTGATTTCTTACGCTTGAAATTGCGTTTAATGACTTCAAAAGCACCTAAGGATCGAACCATACGATCAGGGTCAACATATTCACGAATTGCCCGAAACACCTTTTTAGGCTCTTTCGATGAGAATGAAAATGTTCCATTCTTCTTCGTTTGAATGGCATAACGCGGGATCCATTTCCCTTTGAACATGACGGAAGCAATCACGTAATCTATTTCCTCCCAAGGAATTTGAATATACTTACGGGCATCCCGTTTATTATAGAATTCAAATCCTTTATCGCCAATCATAATCTTACCATACTCTGAAACTAATACATGTGAGGTTCCATCAATAACTAAATCTACTTTTGTATTGATTGATTGGACCATTTCATCTTCCCCCTCATCTCTTTATACGAATTATTATACATGGTTTGGAGGGGGAAGTAAAAATAGTTTGGATGACGAGCCATCTTTCAAGCTTTAAATAAAGGACTTTATCAAAGAACCCCAAACGAGTGTAAAGAGAGCTGCAAAAATCATTGCTAAGGAGGAAAAGACAGATTCCTGTTTTCCATATTCCAAGGCTTTATTCGTACCGACACCATGCGCTCCCATCCCTAAGGCTAACCCTTTGGCGATTGGTGTTTTGATAGACAGCCATTTCAGCACATTCGGACCTACGATTCCTCCCACGATCCCTGTGATAATCACAAAAACCGTCGTCAATGTCGGCAAGCCGCCAATCTCTTTCGATACCTCCATGGCAATCGGAGTAGTAATCGACCGGGGAAGAATCGACACAATAAAATCATCACTGAGATGAATTAATTTGGATAATAAAAATGTGGAAATCATGGCCATCAGTGTTCCCGTGGTAATACTGATAACAATGGTTTTCATATATTTTTTTATAATCGGCAGGTTCTTATAAATCGGCACCGCAAAGGCCACTGTCGCCGGTGCAAGCATATGTGATAAGAATTTGGAGCCCTGCATATAATCATTGGCGGACACATGCATGATAGAAATAATCGCAATTAATAGAATCGGCGCTAACAATAGCGGATGAAAAAGAGCAAGGTTCATTTTTTTATAAAGCATTTTAGAAACAACATAAACCAAATACGTTATTACCGTAAACAGCACAATAATCAATGCGATTCCCCCTTTTTCGCAGCAGATACTTTTTCTGCCGTCCAGGCAGTCAGACCCATAACAATTATCGTACTAAGGACAATCAAGCCAACAATCTCTAACCCTTGTATGCTGAAAATCTCTTCATAATTGATGATTCCCACAGCAGAAGGAATAAAGAACAGCAGCAGCTCTGCCATTAACCATTTCGCACCTTGATCGACCCACTCTAGCTTGATAACACCACAGCACAATGCTGCGAACAAAAGAAATAAGCCAAACATTGACGCTGGAATAGGCAATGGAATGAAATATTTTAACACTGCTCCCAGGAGCAGAAAGACATGTAAAAAACAAATTTGTAAAATAACCTTTAAGACTTTCACAGGCTTTCCCTTCTTCTATACGTAATATAAAACATCTGCTATCTATATTACGCCCCTCCAATCCATTCGTAAAATACATATTAATTATCATTTTCATGAATCAAAGTTATAATGGATCCGTTAGAATAAAATCAATAAACTTCCTTCCTGCATTGGAAATATACTTCCCTTTCCTCGTGATAACCGCAAGCTTCCACATAATCGTCGGTTCCAGGTCAATAATTTGAATATCCTTCGTAAACAGACGATTACAGATAGACTCCGGTAATATCGTTACTCCTAAATCAGCGGCAACGAGTTCCGACATCAAATCCCATTGCATGCTCTTAAATAAAATTTTCGGTTCAAAGCCCGCTATTGTAAAGAAATGATTGCGGATAATTTGATTTAAAGCAAAATCTTCATGATAAAAAATAAATTCTTCATCCCTTAAATCCTTTACATTCACTTTCGAATAGGAAGCCAGCGGATGATCCTTTTGAACAATCAGCTTCATTTTCTCTTTCACAATCGGATAAACATTAAAAATGCGCTCATCTAAAGGAAGCACCGCCACACCAAGCTCAAACTCTCCCTCCTCCACACTTTTAACAACCCTGGCACCGCCATATTCGGTAATATCTAATTTGATATTCGGATAGCTGCGATGAAAATTCTTCATCACTTCCGGGAAAAATAGGCTCCCGATAAATGGTGGAAGACCGATATTCAGCTCTCCTACTGATAAATTTGTTAAATCACTTACTGTTAATTTCATTTCATCCACTAAGCTCGTTATTTTTTGTGTGTATTCCAATACCGTTTTGCCTGCGTCGGTTAAGTCCATTGTTTTATTTGTCCGGATGATTAGCGGGGTTCCTAGTTCTTCTTCTAGGGATTTGATGGACTTGCTTAGGGCCGGCTGAGAGATATGGATTTGTTCGGCGGCTTTGGTGATGCTTTTTTGGTTTGCTATTTCTTTGAAGTAGAGTAGTTGTTTTAGTTCCATGGGGTTCACCTCTTTGTTTTAGCTATAATTAATATATCATTTTTTAAGGAATCCATACTATTATACGGAACCAGGTTAATAACTAACTGACTTGGGAAATTTTATAAGACGCTAGATCACAATATAAAAAGGAATCACGGGAAGAAGCCTCTCTTAACTCCCCCGTAATTCCTTTAATGAGAAGCTGCTTATCAGCTTTATAAGCAGCTTCTCTACAAATTTTATTTTCTCATTCAGGTGAATGATATACTTACAAATCAATCACTTAAAGCTTAAATCGCCTTACCAATCCATTTAATTCCTCAGCAAGCTGGGATAATTGCTCGGAACTTCCCGCTACCTCATCCATTGCACCGCTTGTTTGTTGCGTAGAAGCAGAGGTCTGCTCAACACCTGCAGCTGCTTCTTCGGAAATAGACGCTATTTCTCCAATTGAGTCATTCATTTCCTGGGTATTCGCAGCAATATCAGCTAAATTACCAGATACCAGATTAATATTTTCTGCCATTTTTGATATGGATTCGTTGATTTCATTAAAGGTTTTTCCAGTCGTCGTGATTTGGTTGGTTCCCATCTCTACTTCTGTATAACCACCTTTTAAGGATTCGACGACAGCACTTGTTTCACTCTGAATATTCATTACGATATTTGTAATATCTGTAACTGAAACAGCCACTTGTTCCGCTAGCTTCTTAACCTCATCAGCCACAACAGCAAAGCCTTTTCCATGCTCACCTGCTCTTGCTGCTTCAATCGCTGCATTTAATGCAAGGAGATTCGTCTGATCTGCAATATCTTTGATCATGGAAACAAGATTTGATATTTGTTGGGACTGTTCATCCAGCCCTTCTACCTTTGCAACAGTTCCTTGAACAATCCGGTCAATTTTAGACATTTGATCTGTGGTAGCTGCCATTGCCTCGCTGCCTTTATTTGTCATTCCCAGCACTTCATTTGAATACTCTTGAACGCGTTCGCCATTAACATTGACTTCTTGTACTTTAGCAGAAAAGGTACCCATGATTGACGCTAAGTCACTAGCACTATTCGCCTGTGTTTCGGAACCTGCTGCCAATTCCTGCATCGTGATGGCCACCTGATCCGAACCAGATTTCACTTCATTTGCCGCCTGCGTTAATTCCTCACTTTGATTGGTAACTGTTTCGGAAACAGCATTTATTTGTGTGAGTAAGTCACGTGTGTTGTTTGCCATTTCGTTGGCGGCGTTAACCAGCTGTCCAACTTCATCTCTGGAATCGGTTTGTAGGTCTTCCTGACTTAAATCTCCACCTGCAATAAGCTTCATTCGCTCCATTACTGTTTTAATCGGCTTTGTAATGACTCCTGCCGTAATAATTGCTGATGCAATGCTGAGAATAACAATCAAAATCGAAGCAATAATAACAATGGTTAATGTTTGCTCTCCATTATCAATAATCCCTTCCCCGTGCTGATTTATCTCTTCTTCCGAATTCGCTGCCAGTTCCTCATATCCAGTCATAATTTCACGGACGATTGGAGTCAATTCATTGAGATTCTCTATGGCTGTATCTTGATCGCCGCTTTCATATACCGCAAACACATCTTCAGCAATTGCTGTTCGCCACTCGACGGTTTCGTTAATCAAATCATCAAATTCTGCCGTAACACCGACACTTCTTGCTAATTCTTCAAATTCGGTTCCTTGTTCCGTATATTCTTCAAAGCGGTCCTTCATCGTACTGTCTCCGCTTAATATATAACCACGGGCTGTTGATATCAGGTTGGCCATTGTTGTTTCCATGCCCTTGTTTGCAATTAATTGCTGAAGATCGTTTTCAATTATATTGGTCGTATCCTGATTGACCTGTTTAATAGCTGTATAATTATATATACCTAATATAATCACTAATAAAATAACCACCGAAAATGCAGCTATTACTTTGCTTTTGATGCTTTTGAAATTAAATATCTTTTCCATTGTTTTCTCCTTCTTTATATAAAAAATGGAACACTACGCAGTTATCTTCAAGCTGTACACTGGAGATTCTATTTATTTTTCTGAAGGGTAATAGCAATTTTACGTTTAAAATTGCTGTGTCAGAACCTAATAATATGTCTCGTGCGAAGATGTGCGGTTTTATACGTTTATAGCGTGGGGACTATGGCTGTACGTTAACCGATAGAGGTGATAGTGCCTTTTTTTATATCGGCTTTTCAGGGGATTTTTAAAGGGAGAAGTTGATAAATTTTGGAATAAATATACAGATATAAATACTAAACCGTTTTCTCATGATGCTCACAATAATTTGGTTTAAAGCAAAATTCTTATAATAAAAACCATTATTTTAATCTATAAAATTCGTGGAGTTAAATGCATCTGTTATTCATCTCGTCCCAGATAGTTCTGGCATGAAACTTAGGTACTTTCCTAAGTTAAGAATATATATAGGTTCTAATTTCGTATAATTGATAGAATACAAATTCATTATCCCTATATACCATCTCCATTATAGCATCTAAAATAAATGATAATACTTCTTTTCCTATTCCCTATTTTCTATGAAATAACATACAATAGCTTACCTTAGCATTGTAAAAGGATGATGCCACACTTATGAAATAAAGTTAATACGAGCACCCGAAAGAATTTTTCCACTTCCTAAACTAATTAAAAATAGCTATACTATTGATAACTATTTTTAAGGAGACAAATTAATTTGACTAGTTATGAAATCGAAGACTCGACATATTTAGATGAAATTGAGGCAAATGCAACTGGACACAGAATAAAATTCTTAGCTCGGAAAGCAGGCTTATCACAATCAGAATTAGCAAAATTATTAAAAAGAGATGAAAAAACAATTTCTAATTATTATTGTGGAAAGTCTCTGCCTGACAAAGTTGATTTAATAATACTTTCAAAAATATTAGGAACGGATTATGACAATCTTTTAGTATATAGAGGGGATTTAGAAGGTTATCAACGAATTGACTATTACTCAATAGAATACAACGGAAAAGAAAACGAAATTAATCACGAAGCCATCAGTCGGGCCACGAAGGAAAGTAAACTATTCGATCCACATACAAAAGGACGTTGTAATATCCACAATTTAGAGGAAGCTGGTTACTGCTTAGCGTTTTTTTGTTATTTAACTCAATTAGATATTAAAAAAAGGATGATGGACGCGTTGCTTTCAAGTGGAGGAGTTCACAGCATCTATATGCATCATATTTTTGAATTTGATCTTTGGCGAAAACTATCAAGTAAACAAAAGGATGATTGTAAAGCACAGTTTGCTATATGGCGCGGTAAGGATAGTTAAAATATGGAACCTAAACGCTATTTTCAGGATAAGCATTACTCATCGCATAATATTCATATAAAAATCTCCAGCCCAGACAGGGAGAACAAGCTAATCTGTCTGGGCTGGAAACATGAGTGTTCACTAATTATCGTTTTTTCTTTTCTTTTAATTCTACTAAAAATGAAACGACTGAATACGGTTTTATTTCCTCAGAAGCATCGACAGTCTCTTCCATTGCATTTATTGGCGTTACGTTCGATATATTGCTATCTTTAAATTTATCCATCAATTCGTTTATTGCCACAGATTGATAAGTCGGATTTTCCAATCGGATTATAAACTTCTCAGGGTAATAGTAAGAATTATAACAGCTGCTTACAAAATACTGATTATCTATTTCCAGCAGACTAAATCTAGTCTCCGTCAATGTAAGCTCCTGCCTCTTTGGTTGAATTTTATTATCAATTCGATTAATAAAGTAATTAAAGTCCTGTAATTGATAATAAATCGACGGAGATTCTTCATAACGCCTCCATTCAGTAACAGCCTCTTCCGAGAAGGCTTCATTCCCTATATTAATTGCAAAATTATATTGCATATTCTTATTTAATAGTTGGGCTGATGGGGTTTCCATCATTATATGCCCTCTTTTTGTAGTATCCCCTGAAGCTCTGCCAGGTCGATAAGCTAAATCTGGCTTACCTAAGCTATCTGTGGTTGCAAATAAAGTAATATATAAATCATTTTCTTTGTATTCATATTCTTTTGTATCCTTTGTATGAAACGTAATGGTATTATTTACGGTTTCAACGGAAACGATGCCATCAAATGGCTCTACATTTACAGGTTTTTCAGAATAGGTATTTTCCCAACCTTTTTGGCTTTGATTTGTTCTACGTATATAGCCAAATGGTAACGCAGCAGTTGCTTTACGAATCCGGCTACCTGTATTTATCTTTAATCTCATTCTATGATTCAATACCGTATTTATAAAATTCAAGTTTCCTCGGATACAATCATCTTCAGCAAGTGTGAAAGTGATAAGAAACGGAAATTTGACGGTTTTTGCTCCAGCTAATCTATCCTCCATATTATGAGGCAGCTGTATTTCTCCAAAGACTTTCATTTGCTGCATACCATCTGCTTTGTATACCTCTGCATTTTTGTAATCAAGTCTAATAGACTCGTCTCCATAAATTGGAGAATAATCATACGTATCGCCGGCATTGCCTTCATCATAAATAGAGATAAAATCCGTGATTATAGCTTCATTCCTCTCCAACACCAACTCATTTTCTTTAAAGGAGAGCGTCATATGTGAATTAGCTATTTCTTTTATTTCTGTTCTTACCAATTCTTGTGCCGAATACTCAGAATAACCAAAAGATAACACACGGTATCCTAAACCTGGTAATTCACACGCTAAGCGTATAGTCAGAATATAATATCCAGGTTCAGTAATATATCGATTACCCGCTGGTGTCTCTTCAAGTATATTCTCTCTGCTGTCTACATAATCTACTTTCTCAATAGTAAAATCTCTATCATAAAAATGAATATCTTTCCTTTTTGTTAGTACTTGAATGGTTTTATAACCCCGGAACTTATGAGGCTCCGTATTCAATAGAAGAATGTCTTCATTTTTTAGTTTTAAAGCTTCTGCCATTTGTTTCATAATTGTGTTTTCCATACTATCGCTAATTTCATTGGCTTCCTTTAATCGATGCCGAATATCTTCAGCAACAGAATCAGAAACACAGCCGGCCAAGCTATCATGCGCTTGTGATTCGAGCAGCTTTTTCCATGCTTTTAATAATAAACGATTACTAAAACGAATACCTAACTGATTGGCAATTACCAATATTGGCTCTATTCTTTTTATTAGCTTCTGTTCTAATTGATAGATTGATTGCTTGATATCCATTCGAACACTGCCAATTGTTTTATGAACTCGTGCCAGCACAGGAGAACGGAATTCTCCAACATACGTTTCTAAGTCTTTTTGTTTTATCTTTTCCAAAAAATCCTGATAACTGCTGACTTGATAATGATATCTTCCTAATTGGTTGATGCTTTTCACCTTCCCATTAAAATTTGTAATAATCGCAAGCTGGTCATTACCTGAGGGAATTAGTATATCTTCTGTGTCAGTAAACTTTTTGATAAAATCAACTGCAGGATCTAAACGTCCGTCTACGTACTCAGTGGTTGGTTCAAGAAGCATTCCTGTTCCATAACCCTGAGGCAGATTCAAAGCATAAATTTCTTGATGATTACCTAATCCACGCCATTTAAAATAAGGTGATTGAACGTGCTTGCCTAAATGAACACCTCTCCATAAAACCACATTATCTAAACCAGCTTCCTTCAAGATGACCGGAATTTGTGCATTAAACCCAAAAGTATCCGGTAAATAGCCAATTGGCATATAATCTCCATACTTCTTACTTTCAAAAACACCAATCATTGCATTGCGTAATATCGATTCACCAGAAGTAAAAAAAGCATCTGTCTGCGTATACCATGGACCAATGAATAATTGTTTTTGCTCAATCAATCGTTTAATATCTGTTAATCTTTCTGGATATAATTCAACGTATTCATCAAGTATAGAAAGCTGACCATCCAAAACAAAGCTGGCCTGCGGATTACTTAATAATTCATCAATAGCATCTGAAAATAATTGATCGCTCAAAACTAAAGCATCCATCGACGTAAAATACCATTCTCTATCCCAATGTGTATGATTAACAATGTGTACATTTGTCATTAGCTTTCCCACTCTTTTTCCCATTCTTCTTCATCAAAATCATCCTCATCCTCTAATTGATTTGCTTCAGCTAATTCCGGTTCTTTACGCAATAGTACCGTAGCAATCGCTACAAACAGAGAACCTACAGCAATTGATAAAATATAGACTGGCCATTTATCTACCGTAAACCAACCATAGAACCCGCTAATTGGAGCTTGGTTAACTGCTCCCAGACCAATAGCCATGGATGAGCCAATAGCAGAGCCAATTACCGTGCACGATATGACCTTTATAGGGCTCTCCACTGCAAAGGGAATAGCTCCTTCACTCACACCGACAAGCCCCATGACAACAGAAGATTTACCGGCTTCTCTTAACTCTCTATTATATTTTCGCTTTGCTATAAAGGTTGCCAGACCCAATCCAATTGGCGGAATAATAATGGCAACCTGTGCAGCCGTATTCGGACCATAAATACCACTTGTTAATAATGCCATTGCCGTCGTAACAGCTGCTTTATTTACCGGCCCGCCAAGGTCAAAACCTACCATTGCTCCAACAATTGCCGCCATAATAATTTGATTCCCGCCGCTCAAACCATTTAGCCAGTTCTCTAACCCCGTATTTAAGGAGGCAAAAGGCACACCGATAATATATTGAATAGCTAATAATGTTATCAAGGTGCCGAAAACCGGAACTAAAAAGACAGGAACAATCGAAGACATAGATTTCGGTAGCCGCACATTATTTTTAATCCATAAACATACATATCCAGCGATCAAACCAGCTGCTAAAGCTCCCAGGAAACCTGCCTCAATATCCTTTACCAGCATCCCACCAACTAACCCTGCTGCAATACCTAATTTATCGGATATAGAATATGCTATAAAAGCAGCGATAACTGGAAACATTAAATCTAATGCAATACCACCAAACCCATCAATATCATGTAAAAGGCGGATGATAACATTTCCGCTTTCAGCATAAGATTCATCCCAGATGTCTTGGATTCCAAACATAGAACCTCCAACACGTGAAATAGCCATAATAACTGCTCCTGCAATAACTAAAGGTATCATATATGATATCCCGGTCAATACATGATTTTTTATGTCTCTTGCAACATTTCTCATCTCTATCCCCTCTTTCTTTACTGATTGTCCACTAGTGCAAGAGCATCACTAATGACTTTCTCAGCATCTTTGATTGGTGCTGCCACAGGTACATGTAAAATTCTCTTGTGATCAAAACGTTCTTTATCTCTTACTTTTGTATCTACTGCAAAAATGACTACTTCACCAATATTGACATCCTTTTCGGTCAGTTCATTTTCAATCCCTGTTGCTCCTTGGGTTTCTACTTTTAGTAAATGCCCCATAGATTTTGCTGCTTTTTTTAACGCTTTTGCTGCCATATATGTATGTGCAACACCTGTAGCACACGCTGTTACTGCGATAATTTTTCTCTTCATAATCAATTCCTCCAATTAACTTAATATATTTACGATTTTTTGTTTATCCGTTTCCTTTTTTAATTCCTCTACCACATCATCGTCCATTAATTTCATTGAGATCTGCGATAGTAATTTTAAATGTGTATCCTTCCTGTCTTTCTCCGGAATAGCGAACATAATAACAACAGAAACAGGTTGATCATCTAAAGATTTCCATTCTACCGGAGTTTTTAATTTTCCCACAGCAATAGCTGCTTCCAACACTCCCTTTGATTTACCGTGAGGAATAGCAATGCCCCCTCCGACCCCTGTAGTCGATTGTGATTCTCTTTCTAAAACGGAACCGATGTATGCATCTTTATTTGTTAAAACTTGTTTTTCATTAATTTTCTCACTTAACTTTCTAATTACTTCCTCCTGTGTTTGAGCTTCCATATCTATTTCTACTTGCTGTACATTTAAAATTGTCGCTACATCCATCTTTTTCTTCCTTTCAAATATGTCCATACTTGTTGATAATCGCCCTTAGTCAATTTCTGTTGAACGGGATGATCAATAATTTCTAATAAAGCATCATATATTTGCTCCAGCTGTTGAGGTGATTCATCCTTGATACAAATAAAAAATACAAATTTCACTTGTGTTGTGCCCCAATTGATTGGATTAGCTAAACGTAAAAAGGCTATTTTCGATTGGTTCACATATTTAGGGTCCCCATGAGGTGTTGCAAACCTTCCAAACGATGTGAAAGATAAATTTTCTCTGTTTTTCACTGATTCTATTATCTCTGGTTGTACGATATCCCTTTGAGCTAATTCATCAACGAGATAGGTGAGAACATCATCCACCGAGCGTAAATCCTTATCTAAAAACAGTGTATTTGACGATATTAACTTTGCGAATGCTTCCTCTTGCTTATCATTTGATTTCTGTTTTTCATGAATTTCCTCTTGGATCCTTGCTTGATCATGAATGTCTAGCAATGGTGAAATTACTAATACCTTTCTATTTTCAATTTCTAGGTTCACCGTACTTAAAATCAAGTCTTCTATTACTTCCGTGTGAAATAGCTGTTGTACAGATAAAATCCTGGAAACCTCTAATTGAGAGAAATTTTTCCTCATTCTTGCCGCCAATAGCTGTGACGTTCCTTTTCCACTGTTACACACAATCAACACCTTTAACTTGTCTTCAGATAACTCTTCTATCCGTTCTTTATATGCCTGAATATGCACCGCTAAAAAAGCAACTTCATCGTCAGGAACTGAAATCTGAAAGGCTTTTTCGAGTCTGTCTTTAATATAAATTGCTTCTTCAAAGGAAATAGGAAAATGCTTCTTCACATCATCTAAAAACGGATGTTTGATTGGCAAATGAAACAATAATCGATTAACAGCCATTTTCAGATGACTTACTATTCCATCCAGAAGCTTTTGATCATAGGATGGAAGGAAATCACGAATAACAGTCAGCACCGTATCCTCTATTCCTGTTTCCGACTGATAGAACACAGCATCTTTCTTCTTTAATCGGTTATTATTGGACTCCAAGTGAATCCGGATATAATACAGTTCATTCTGTGATAAAGTAACTTGAAAGCTAGCTTCTATCAGCTGAATTAATAGTCTGGCTTCTTCCTGAAATTCCTCTGA
This sequence comes from Oceanobacillus oncorhynchi, assembly GCF_000821065.1. GTDB lineage: Bacteria > Bacillota > Bacilli > Bacillales > Amphibacillaceae > Oceanobacillus > Oceanobacillus oncorhynchi. The sequence goes on along the minus strand of NZ_CDGG01000001.1, from coordinate 185,769 downwards.
TAATTCTTCTTGTACAGGCTCTTTGAGATTCTTACCTTCTTTTATCCGCTCAATTGCAATGAGTAAATGCAATAATAACGATTGATATCCAAAATCGCTAAATACAAAATTGGTACGCTCTACAAATTCTTGTAAAACCTTATTTAACTGAATCAAACTATCTTTATTAAAAAAATCGCTTACAAAATCAGGGATGCTCTCTAACAAATGAATTAAATATTCCTCACGCTTTACGATATGCCAGTTCTGACCCCAAAAATAAAGAATTAAATCCAAGGCCAGCTTTCTTCTTTCCTGCTCCATTAAATTTAGAAAAGAACCCCTGCCTGGGATACGGTCAATAGTGACATTAAACAACTGGAATACGTTCGTTACTTCTTGTAAATCTTTTTCCATGGTCGATTTACTAACGAATGTAATATCCATTAAGTCTTGAAGTGTAAAGTAATCCGTTTTTTGTAAAATGTTGAAACAAAGAAATTGAATTCTCTCCTCACGCGTTTGAAGCCTATTTACGTTAGCTTTCTGATTAATCATTGAATAAATTTTCTCTCTATCCCCTCTTAAAAACACACCAACATTCGCCTTACGAATAAGTTCAACGTCACTTCCTTTGAATAAAGATTCAATGTTATTTAAAGATTGGGTAATGGTTTTATTAGATAATCCCATATACCTTGCAATTTGAGTCACTGTCGTTTTTTCTTCTACAAGCAAATATTTTATTATTTCTTGCTCCCTTATACTCAAATCCATTGTGATTCGCTCCCTCTATACTTATATCCTATTAGTAAAGCCAATTTGCGAAAACCCTTTCTTTTACATGAATGATTCATGTAAAAGGTGGGTTGTGGGTGATATGTAATGTTTTTTATTTAATATATAGTGCCCTTTTACGAATTGAATCGATAGATCATTTTTTTCTACTGGCTATCTTATCCATAGAGATTCTGAATACGGATAAACAGACGAATTCTAAAGGAATTGCTATCAATCGTCACCATTCTAGTCTTAATAATGCTTGTTTCACCCATAATAACCAATCTGGTATAATAATACATAATAGACGACAACTAGGAGTGAATAAAGTGAATAAAAAAAATATACATGTTGTTGGCGCAGTAATTATAAAAGACGATAAAATTTTATGTGCGCAACGTGGCGAATCAAAAAATCTGTCCTATAAATGGGAGTTTCCAGGTGGGAAAATAGAATCTGGCGAAACACCTCAGCAAGCGCTAAAGCGTGAAATTCAGGAGGAAATGGAATGTGATATTGCAGTTGGAAAAAAAATCGATCATACCGTATATGAGTATGACTTTGGAATCGTTCATTTAACAACTTTTTATTGTACCTTACAAAAGGGAAGCCCCATTTTAACAGAACATCATAGTATTAAATGGCTTTTTAAGTATGAACTTTCATCATTAGATTGGGCTCCAGCAGATATTCCAACTATTGAAAAGCTAGAAAACATGTAAAGCAAATTTCAAGGGAAGGAAGGAAAATATGGATCATTTTCTCCAAGACTTAAAGGATTCTTTATATAAAGGTTTTATTAATCAAAATAGCGAAAAAAGAGATAGCTATAAACCAAGATTATTAGTAAATAACCTACAGCGTAATGAAACTGTCTTATTTCCACTACTTGAAGAATTAGATAAATGTGAGTCGTTTATATTTTCTGTAGCTTTTATTACTGAAAGTGGGTTAGCTACTCTTAAATCCCACTTATACGACTTAAAAAGAAAAGGGATAAAAGGCCGAATATTAACATCAACTTTTTTACAGTTTAATCATCCCAACGCCTTTAAAGAGTTATTAAAAATTACAAATGTAGAGGTTAGATTAACAAATTTAAAGGGTTTTCATTCAAAAGGATATATATTTGATCATAATAGCTACTATTCATTAATTGTAGGAAGCTCTAATTTAACTGCACAAGCTTTAAAAGAAAATTATGAGTGGAATGTGCACTTAACTTCTCATGAAAACGGATCGGTCATTCGACATTTTAAAGAACAATTTGAAGATGTCTGGGCGGATGCTGTTATATTGACTGAAGAATGGATTATGGCCTATGAACAAAGCTATCAACCAGTTGATTTACAAGCTGCAACCAAGGTCATCGAACTACCGGAAATTTATGAAACAAACCCCTTAGAAGAAGCTTTAACGATTACTCCCAATAAAATGCAGCAGAATGCTCTAGAACAAATAGAAGCACTAAGACAAGAGGGACATGATAAAGGTTTAGTAATTTCGGCAACAGGAACAGGAAAAACATATCTTTCCGCATTTGATGTCCGTAGCGTTGCTCCAAAGCGAATGTTATTTATTGTTCATCGCGAACAAATCCTACGTAAGGCTAAATCTGACTTTCAACGTATCTTAGGAGGGTTAGATAATGATTTTGGGATATTATCTGGATCAAGTAAAGAAACAGATGCAAAGTATCTCTTTACGACAATCCAAACTATATCGAAACAAGAGACATTAAATACATTTGATCCGGAATTATTTGATTATATTCTTATTGATGAAGTACATAAAGCTGGTGCTAGTTCTTATCAGCGTGTGATTGATTATTTTAAACCAAAGTTTCTTTTAGGTATGACAGCAACTCCCGAAAGAACCGATGATTTCAATATCTATGAGCTGTTCAACTACAATATCGCTTATGAGATCCGTCTTCAAGAAGCCTTAGAAGAAGATATGCTTTGTCCCTTTCATTATTTTGGCGTAACAGACATAGAATACGATGGAAAATTAGTAGACGATACGACCATTGTATCTAATTTAATTACAGAAGAGCGTGTTAATCATATTCTTGAAAAAATCGATTACTATAGCTATTCCGGTGATTGCGTAAAGGGTTTAATATTTTGTAGTAGAAAAGAGGAAGCAAAAGAGCTATCTGAGGTTCTGAATAACAGAGGATTTCGTACAGTGCCTTTAACAGGGGCAGATTCTCAAGATTTCCGGCTACATCAAGTAGAGCGTTTAGAAAATGGGACCCTTGATTACATAATTACAGTTGATATTTTTAACGAGGGTATTGATATACCTAGCATCAATCAGGTTGTAATGCTAAGACAAACACAATCAAGTATTATTTTCATACAACAACTAGGCAGAGGACTACGTAAACATCCATCTAAAGAATTTGTGACAATTATTGATTTTATAGGAAATTATAAAAATAATTATCTTATCCCAGTTGCCCTATCTGGTGACAAATCACAAAATAAGGATAATATTCGTCGGCGTACTGCGGAAACAAACTATATCAAAGGCGTATCCAGTATTAATTTTGAAGAAATTGCAAGAAAACAAATCTTTAAATCCATTAGTTCCAGTAACTTAACTACTCAAAAAGTATTAAGAGATGCTTATATTGAGCTGAAAAATCGATTAGGACGTATCCCTTATCTAGAAGATTTTATTCATAATCATTCTATCGATCCAACAGTTATTATTGGAAAATATAATACTTATTATGCTTTTCTTGTAAAAATGAAAGAAAAAGTTCCTGCTCTTAGTGATTATGATCAACGTGTATTAACCATGCTTTCTAAAGAGCTGTTAGATGGTAAGAGACAACATGAACTTTTATTATTACAGCTACTTTTACAGCAAGGAAAAGTGAATAAGCAAGAATATATAAGCATATTAGAGGATAACAATTGCCTGGTCAATGAAAGCATCCTTGCATCTGTAGAAAAAGTAATGAATCTATCCTTCTTTACACAAGCAGACCTTAAAAAGTATGGAGAAAAACCAATCATCACTCTTTCAGTAGATAACGAGTATACTTTTAATAAAGAAGTACATCAAAATTTAGAGTCAAATGAATACTATAAAAAACTAGTATACGATATGGTCATAACTGGAATGGAACGAAGTAAAAAATATAAATCAAACAGCTTATTTACTTTAAAAGAAAAATACACGAGAAAAGACGCATGTAAGCTTTTAAATTGGAATAAAGATGAAAGCTCTACCATGTATGGGTACAAACCAAAGCATCAAACTTGCCCAATTTTTGTTACCTACCATAAAGACAATGAAGTAGAATCTAGTGTGGATTATGGAGATGAATTAATCAGTCCAAATGTTTTCAAATGGTATACTCGAAGTAACAGAACCTTGAAATCAGAAGAGGTTCAAAAAATCATTCATGCTGAAACGAAAGGGATAGATATTCATCTCTTTATCAAGAAGGATGATGATGAAGGAAGCGACTTCTATTACCTTGGACAAGCCTTGCCTAATCAACAAACTGTAGAGCAGGATAATATGCTAGATAAAAATAATAAAGAAATTCCTGTTGTTCATATGAATATGATTTTGAATGAATCTGTGGATTATGATTTGTATCGGTATATTACTTCGGGGGAGGAATAACAGGTATAAGCAGGGAGAAAATGATTAGTTAAAAGAATTAGATTTTAAAATTAGCCATAAAAGGATTTTCGTATTGATATTTGGAAAAATGTTTATGGCTAACTAACAATGTAGGGACTGGCATTTAATTTATGTATGGTCCTACGGACCATACATAAATTAAATGAGCCACTTGCCAACTCCACCAAATAACTTTAAACTCCTCGTTGGACCAACAACGTTTGACAGGAGGATATTAGGAGATGTTAGCAGTGGCACAAGTTAATTATATCAGAGAGTTTCGTTTTCCAGTCTTTCGACACTTTCAGGCCTACTACCTAACTGTCCACCAATTACTTGATGGAGTCCAAGACTCGCTATTGATGGCTTGGTTAGATCCTTATCAAACAGGATTTCCACCTGTTAGATTACACAACCTATACTCGGTCGCTCCGAAAGTTGAGTTAATAAATAAAGGTATGTAAAATCTCTTTTACAAATGCCCTTATTTCCGCCTACATCTCCCTTGTCAACTGCTCCGACATTAATTCAGCCTGCTCTATAACAATTTCAACTGCTTGCTTCTGTAAATCTGGCGGATAACCATATTTTTTTAACAATCGTTTGACAGTAACACGCATTTTAGCTCGTGCCGATTCACGTAAATTCCAATCAATACTCATATTATTTTTAATAGATTGTGTTAATTCATGTGCAATCATTTTTAATGTATCATCGCCTAATACTTGTTCTGCTGTTTCATGTGAAGAAAGTGCATCATAGAACGCTACTTCCTCTTTAATCATTCCTGTTTCTTCACCATTTTTATATGCAGAATCCATTTCTCTAGCCAATTGAATCAACTCTTCAATAACTTTGGATGTTTCAATAGTTCGTTTATTATACTTATTTAATGAATTAGTAAGCATTTCCGAAAATTTTCGAGCTTGAACAAGGTTACTACGTTGAACATTTTTTACTTTACCATTTAATAATCGATTCAATAATTCTACTGCTAGGTTTTTTTGTGGAATTTTTCGTACATCCTCTAAAAATTGGTCTGATAATATAGATATATCTGGATTCTCTAGACCTAATTCTTTGTAAACATCCACAATATCCTCGGAAATCACAGATTCTGAAATTAATTGATTAATTTGTGCATCCATTTGTGTTACTGTTTTCTTTTTGCTACCATCGCTGATTGTTTTTACAATACTTGCTTTTACTGCTTTGAAAAAACCTATTTCTTCATTTAGTTCTTCAGCATCTGGTATTGTTGCGCATAAAGCATATGCTTTTGATAATTCTGTCACAGTATTCAAGAAACGTTTCTTTTCATTTTCTCCAAGCCCCATTATATAGTCCATTGTATTAACAATTGCCTTAATACGTTGAGAAGATCTTTCATTTCTAAAATCAGAGTAGTCATGACCATGTAACATTTCTCTAATTAATTGGTATTTTTCCAACATCACATCAACAGCAAGTGCTGTATCTACACCAGCAGTTTTTCGATCATTATCTGTATATTGCTTTAATGCTTGTTTTAAATCATCCGCAATTCCGATATAATCGACAACTAGACCACCTGGTTTATCTTTAAACACACGATTGACACGTGCAATTGCCTGCATCAAGTTATGCCCTTTCATCGGTTTATCAATATACATCGTATCCATTGCTGGTACATCAAATCCTGTTAACCACATATCACGGACAATGACAATTTTTAATGGATCTTCATTATCCTTCATACGGCGTGCTAAAAATTCTCTTCGTTTTTTATTGCCAATAAACTGCTGCCAATCAGCTGGATCACTTGATGAACCAGTCATTACAATTTTGATAATCCCTTTGCCATCATCCTCTGAATGCCATTCTGGACGTAATGTAATGATTTCTTTATACAGTTCAATTGCAATACGGCGTGACATTACAACAATCATAGATTTTCCAAACATTGCTTTTTGTCGTTCCTCGTAATGTTGCACAATATCTTGCGCCATCTTTCCTACACGTGAGTGCGATCCTGCTACAGCTTCTAAACGTGACCATTTCGATTTCAATTTTTCTTTCACAGACTGCTCTTGATCTTCCGTAATTTCTTCATAATCCTTATCGAGGCTTAAATCTTCTGGCAAATCAAGAGGAATGACCCTTGATTCATAAAATATTTTAACAGTTGCCTCGTCTTCGACAGCTTGTGACATATCATAAACATCGATATACTCACCAAAAACAGCTGGTGTATTTCGGTCTGTTGCTTCTACAGGCGTTCCTGTAAAACCAATAAAGGAAGCATTAGGTAGTGCATCACGCACATATTTTGCAAAGCCGTATTTCATTTTACCTTCACGATCCACCTGCTGTGACATGGAAGCTCCAAATCCATATTGTGAACGATGTGCTTCGTCTGCCATTACAATAACGTTTGTACGATCTGTTAAGCAAGGCATCTCTCCAGTATATTCATTAGGTGCAAATTTTTGTAATGTTGTAAAGATAATACCACCAGATTCTACACTTAATAATTCACGTAGGGCATCACGTGAATCTGCTTGATTTGGAGTTTGACGTAAAATCTCCTTCGACATAGAAAATGTTCCATAAAGTTGATCATCTAAATCATTACGGTCTGTTAAAACCACCAAAGTTGGATTATTCATTACCTTAATCAATTTACCAGCATAAAATACCATTGATAAGCTTTTTCCTGATCCTTGCGTATGCCATATAACACCAATTTTATGACTTCCACCTTCAGCAGTAGCAACCTTTGCCTTTTCGACAGCTTTATTAACCGCGTAATATTGATGGTATGCAGCTAAAATTTTAAATATATCTACACCATCTGTTTGGAATAAGATAAAATATTGAATAATATCTAATAAACGCTTAGGTTGAAGCATTCCATAAATCATTACTTCTAACTGCGGCTCTGCTGGACTAGCCAAAGTTTCTCCATCAGCTGTTCTCCATTTCATAAAGCGATCCTCATTAGCTGTAAGCGAACCCACCCTAGCATTAACACCATCACTTGCAATTAAAAAAGCATTATACCGAAATAATGTAGGGATAGTCTGCTTATACGTTTGCAGCTGATTATAAGCATCTGAAATATTCACATCTTCATTCGTCGCATTTTTTAATTCCATCACTACAACTGGTAAACCATTCAGAAAAACAATAATATCTGGACGTCTATTCGCCTGTCCTTCTATAGTTGTAAATTGATTAACTGCCATAAAATCATTATTTTGCGGTGTATCAAAATCAAATACGGAGACAGAAACTGTAGGATTATAACCATCTTTTCCTTGTCTTTGAATTTCAATGCCGTCTGTTACCAGCTGGTGGAATTGCTTATTATTTAATATGAGATTAGGAGAAGCATTTGCAATTATCTTTTGAAATGCTTCTTCAATAATTGTTTTATCTAGTGTCGGATTAATCCTTTGTAAAGCATCCCGTAAACGATCAATTAACACGACATCCTGATAGCTCCCACGCTCTGGAGAAATACCCTCCGGAGCAATATCAGGACCTTCCACAATTTCATAACCTAACCCTTCTAACCATTCAAGCGTTCCAACTTCCAATTCAGATTCATTGTATTTAAACATGGATTATACCTCCAATGCTTCAGATATTTCGACTTCTCCTGATAAAAGTTTGGGGAGAAGATTATCACGTAGTTGGGATAATTTTTTATTTTCCGTTCTTAAGACCTTTATTTTTTCAACCATATCGACCACTTTTAAACTGTATAATTCAACTTGCTCCATATCTAAAGCAATTTTATAATCTAAAGCAATAGTTGGCGTTACTCTTTGTCTACTATTTGTAGACCCTGTTGCATTAGAAATCAAATATTCATTGAATTTATCAGACTTACATAGATTATATATAAAAGCATTAAGATTTCTGGTTTCACTCTTTAAAACTACAAACTCACTCGAAGCTACATTTAAATAATTTTCAACAATATTAGTTAACCAGATACGTGGAGTCCTCGGATTCATTTTCGAAAAAACTACACAATTATCTTTTAAAATCCATTTATTACTTTTGATACCTGAAACTTCATCTATTGTGGGAGTTTGTCCATTGTCAAATGCTGGTAAACTAAAATGGCTAATTTTTTCTTCAGTAGTCTTTTCAGGATTAAAAGTCAACTTGAATAATTCAGTTAATTCGTTTAATTTATACACTCTCCATCCTTTAGGGATCTCTCCCAACTCACTTTCTACCATTTCCCCTCCACTAGATTTATACGGTTGACCTTGTTCATTTGGAAATTCAAAATCGATAAACCAATGTTTGAAAAGGGTTTGGGATAGTTGTTCTAAAGTGTTGATTATTTCTTTATTAGATTCAATTTTAGCATCATAAAGTGAAAGTGTTCGACCAATCTTCTTTTGATAATCCAAATCGGGTAAACTCATATTATATTCTAAAATAGATTGTTTTTGAGCTCTTTGTCTACCCGAAGTCCCTGTCATCGATTGAATAATAACCTTTCTTATGTTAGGATGACGCATTAAATAATAAACAAATTGAGAATCTCCTCTCCCCTCTTTTGCCCGAATAACAAAAAACTCAGTTGAACCAAAGGCTATTTCATTATCTTCTAAAATATCTACGTAAGCTGTTTTTCCATTTTCTAAACATGGAGTAATACGCGCAACCAAAGTATCACCATTTTGAAATTTTGAACCATTTTTAAACTCAGTTAACTCATATCCTTGTATTTTCTTGACATATTCATCAATATGCTCCATAGCTACTTTCTTAGAAACTAATCCTTTTTTCAAACTTAACCTTGGGTTGATTTCTAAAATGGTCTCTAGGGAAGCCTCTCTAAATATCATAACCAGCTCCCCCCAACACTCGGCGAATTTGTTCTTCTAACTCTTTTGATTTCGCAAATTGCTCAGATAGCTCACTTGTTAAACTCTCCATTCTTTCCTCAAACAGTTCCCCATCATCTTCTTGCTCTGCCAACCCTACATAGCGTCCAGGAGTTAATATATAATCATTTTCTTTCACTTTTTCTAAACTGATTTCTTTGCAAAAACCTAATTCATCTGCATATTCTTGATCATTCGTACCACGCCATGTATGAAATGTATCGGCAACCTTTTTAATATCTTCTTCACTAAATTCTTTATGTGTACGATCTGCCATAAAACCAAGATTACGTGCATCAATAAATAAAATATGATTATTACGACTACGCTTACCAGTTCTCTTTTTATACTGGGATACAAACCATAAACATACCGGAATTGGCGTAGAATAGAATAACTGTCCGGGCAAAGTAACAATACACTCTACTCGATCATTTTCAATTAAATTTTTCCGAATTTCACCTTCCCCACTTGTATTAGAAGACATGGAGCCATTTGCCAAAACAAATCCTGCTGTTCCTGCCGGTGCTAGTTTTGAAACCATATGCTGCACCCACGCAAAGTTCGCATTACCTTTTGGCGGAATACCATATTGCCAACGAACATCTTCTGTTAACTTCTCTCCACCCCAGTCACTTATATTAAATGGTGGATTTGCTAAAATATAATCCGCCTTTAATCCTTTATGCAAATCATTATGGAATGTATCAGCATGATGATCACCTAAATTTCCATCAATCCCACGAATAGCTAAATTCATTTTACAAAGTTTCCATGTAGTAGGATTCGATTCTTGTCCATAGATGGATAAGTTATCAAGGCGACCTTGATGTTCTTTTACAAATTTGGATGATTGCACAAACAAACCTCCAGAACCGCAAGCAGGATCGTATACACGGCCTTTATATGGTTCTAACATTTCAACTAACAATTGCACCACAGTGGATGGAGTATAGAATTCTCCACCATTTTTACCTTCTGCACTTGCAAATTTACTTAGAAAATATTCATAAACACGTCCTAACACATCTTTTTGACGGCTTGTTTCATCACCGACCTTGAATGAAAATAAATCAATTGTTTCACCTAGACGTGTTTTATCCAATTCTGGGCGTGCAAAAGATTTAGGAAGGACCCCTACAAGTTGAGGGTTTTCTTTTTCAATTGCAACCATTGCTGCATCAACTAGCTGACCAATTTTAGGATCTTTTGCATTATCTTTAATAAAGGACCAGCGCGCTTCTTTTGGTACAAAGAATACGTTTTCAGCTACATATTCATCTCTATCTTCTTCATTAGCCAATTCATCAGCTTTTAACTCTTTATATTTTTCTTCAAACGCATCAGATACATATTTTAAAAATAATAAACCTAATACAACATTTTTATATTCACCGGAGTCCATTGACCCACGTAATTTATCTGCCATTCTCCATAACTTTTCTTCAAAACCTATATTTGCTGTAGCCATAATTCTTCCTCCATCATCTACTCTCTATATTTATCTTATCTTTATTTTCTCTCATCGTATAGTGTGAAAACGGAAAATACTAACCAATTCCAGTACTATATACTTAAATCATTTGAATAACTTTCTGATTTTCATAAATAGCACTGATTCCTCAAACATCCATTCAAAAATCAATACACTTTATCAAATTCTTTCTTTAAATGAGTATAATCAATTGCATAATCATCATCAGAATCGCCAACTTTTTGTTTTTGAAGCTCATTATCGAATGGATAACGATATAACGTTGATTTTTTATCCATATCGTGTAATTCTAAAATTGCTTTACGAGTATTTTTAAGAAGCTTATCATCTTCTTTTACGTCATCAGAATAATACTTTCTAATAATTGTATCTGCTTTGGACCAGAGACTTTCCAAGCTATGTCCATTTAATTTATCTTTCATTTTCTCTATTTTCAAGTTTTCCATTAAAAACTCTGTAATTAGTATTGCTTTTAATAATCATTCAATAGACTGTCTAAACATATATAGGGTTGAATTAATTAATTTATCTCCATTTTCTTTGAAATAAATTGAATAACTCATAAAATCTTGATTTGGATATATCCTTCTTCTCCAATTTGGATTACGCATTTTGTCTGATTTCAGGATTTCTTCGGAATAATTTATACATAATCTCCCTCCCCGTTCATTTTATTTATCTTTAATGTTAATTCATAATCTTTGTGAATGTTTTTCCTAATCCCATCTCTGTAAAAGCTTTTGTTTTATTAGTAATACGCTTTTCTTCCAATTGTTTAATCTGCTCTTGCAATCCCTCTTCAATATGTTTATATTCCTGAACGATTGACCGCTGCTTTTCTATACTAATTATAGGTATAGGCACGTTTTTTACATCTTTAATAGGTAAATTTACAACTGTTGTACCTACCATTTTTGATTGCAATAAAAACTGTATTGGAGGTGATTGTAAATACAATGCAATAAATTCAGAATCATATTGTTTAGAACATCGAATTCCAACAAAGTTTTGAGACAATAATACATCTTCTCTATCAGATGTAAAAATGGCTATCTTTAATTGTCCTCGTATAGACAGCACAATATCGTTTTGTTCCATACGATAATTCTCTACCTTTGTACGTCCTTCTACTTGATAACGTGTTAAATCATTACCATTAATTCTATCTCCTTGAATATCGGCAATTTTCACAAGTGCGAAATTTCCATCATTTGCTTGTGTTTTAGGAAGTGCATTATAACCACGATATATCTGTGCTATTTTTTGAAGTTCTACTGTTTCTACTGTTTCCAGTTCATTTAGTTTAATTTCTAGCTCGCCGTATCCTCGCATAGCCACTGTCGTATCCATAATATAAGAACTTGGTAGAAGATTAGCCTCCTGAATATCACTAATTGATAACATCGTGGATACTCCCTTTTTTTCTTCTCCAGAAATAATAATATGATTTAGAAACTCTACTTCATTTGGCCTCAATTTAGTTCCTACCCTACTGTTTTCCCCTAATTTCGTTGCATTAATTAATTGAATAAGGCCTCTACGTTTATTTGTTTTATTCTTATTTATTAACACTAATGCAGTCGATATACTTGTTTGAGGAGTCCATAACCGTTTAGGAAACTCAACAATGGCTTCAATAATATCAGATTCTATTAATCGTTCTCTTATTTTTTTATCAGATACACTGCGAGTCAAAGCTGATAAGGGTAAATAGAAAGCTCCTTTTCCTGTATCATTTAAAGCATGTAGGCTGGCTATAACAGGACTCCATTCCGGATGTGACTTTCCTGTTGTTCCAAAATAAGAATAACGATTTTGTTTATCTTTTTTCATTGCTTTATATTCTTCATCTGTAAAACGTACTTCAAAATGTGGTGTGTTATATACAAAATCGGCTTGATGTTGTATTATTCCCTCCATCAAAATACTACGTGGGTCCATATTCTTTTGTATGTTTTCTTTTAACATTAAACGTAACTCTGCAATAACAAAATTGGCAGAAAACTTATCTTGTGCATACACAGCAATATCTGCTTGTTTTTCTATCAATGATATCATTTCATCACCAATACCAACTTCACCACTAAATATAATATGTTTCTTAGATAAATTAAGATAATTTCTTACAATATCATTTTGTTGAGTAGTTGGTCTTATTAATGTTTTTCCACCTTTTATAGACCCTAAATATTCATCAATAATTTTTGAGGGATCAAATTCTTCACACAATTTAGCCATTCGTAAAAGTATGTTGATAAAATTCTGTAGTTGTATTGTATCCACTACAGTTTTTAATTCTTTAATTAAATACATTTGGGACTGTTCATGTATTGGAAGTTCTTTAATTTTATTAATCAATTTTTCAAGAGTATTATCTGCTATTCCTACTTTACGTAATTCTTCACTTCCAAGAATAGGAAGCATTACAATTAGAGATATGTAATTACTCTTTGTATCAACTTTTTTTGTTTGTTCAATGATATGCTTTAAATCACTCTTCATATCCATCACCCTTTTAGTTAGTATTTATTATACTAAATTTAAATTGGTATTATAACTTAACACACAAAAACTATATTGTAAATACTAACTTTCTATTAAAAACGTCAACCCCTTACAATGTATGCAGGAAATAAAAGAATCCCATACAAATTGAGTATAATGAATAGTTTTATACTTGCGCAATCTTTTTTACCTCCTTTTGATCGTAAGTGAATTCAATGGTTACGTTTTGGGATTAACTACATTTTATGTACAAGAATGATATTGGAGTAGCAAGAATATAAAAATAAAAATCTTCTATTCTTATTCTAATTTATCAAGATAACTGTCGAAACGGAGGTTACACCTATCTTTTATATAATGGACTGCAAGTTGGATTATGTGTGTAAATCAATGCTGGTCCAGTTAGTTCACCAATAATCAATCCATCCAGATCATCTGCATAACCTTCCTTCGTTAATTGCTCAGACCCTAATTCACCGACTTCTTCGCCAACCGTTGCCATGAATTTCAATGTACCGTTGATATCTGCGTTTTCTTCTTTGGTTTCGATCATAGAGATTGCTAAAGCTGCCAGACCAGATTTCATATCTGTTGAACCTCGCCCGTATAATTTATCCCCATCGATTTCCGCTGAAAACGGCGGGTATTTCCATTCGCTTTCATCACCAGCCGCTACTACATCTTCATGGTCGCTAATACCCAATACTTTACCGTCACCTTTTTTGTATGTGGCTACCAGGCTTTCACGACCTTCACTATATTTTACCTTTTCAGATTCTATTCCATGTTTTTGGAATAAATCTGCTAAGTAATCCGCTACTTCGGATTCATTATCGTTTATCGATTTTATTTTTATGATATCTTGTAATACTTTAATACGTTCCTCTTTATTCAATGTATGTTTCCCCTTTTGTTGATATACTGATTCAAATACCCAACGGATAGCAGTAAATTTATAAGGTTGTCAGTCTTAACATACAATACCCTTATAATGAAAAAAGTATTCCGATACGGGTAAAAACGAATGATGTACAATATCAGCTAAATCACTTTCAGAACTTATTACAATAAGAAAGATCCATTTAAACAAAACAAAAAGCTGCCGGTTCCCTCGACAGCTTTTGTTTACCTTTATTAACCCTCTTACAACTATAAAATTTCATCAAACAATTGTTTTTTAACTTCCTCAATCGCCATGTCTTCCCCAGTAAATAGTTTATAAGCCAAAGCGCCTTGCCATAAAACCATTCCCAGACCATTAATTGCTGTAGCTCCAGCCTCTTCCGCTTGTGCTAACAATTTTGTTTTTTGCGGGTTATAGACCACATCCGTTACAACTAAATCCTCGCGTAGTACATCTGTAAGATCATCCAGAATACTCATTTCATCCAGTGGTTTCATCCCTAAGCTTGTAGCATTTGCCAGAACAGCACTTTCGGCTATTTCTTTACGGAAAGTTTCTTTATCCTCTAAAGGAAAAATGTTTGCTTTGACTCCGAAATGCGCCATCTCGTTGTTGATATAGGATACATTTTCTTCTGCTTGCGGGAAAAACTTGTCGTCTCTGGCAAAGATACTAATTTCTTTGATACCGGATTGTACTAATTGAATAGCTATTGGCGTTGCAACACCGCCGGAACCGACCAGGGTGATTTTTTGACCTTCTAATTTCACACCATGTTCTTCCAGGTTTTTCACATATCCTAACCCATCTGTATTATACCCAATCAGCTTGCCGTCTCTGTTTACGACGGTATTGCTGGCATGTGCATATTTCGCACTGTCATCCACTTCATCTAGATACTGGATGACCTCCATTTTATTTGGCATGGATACATTGAATCCTGCTGCTTCTATTGCTTTCATGCCTTCTACTGCTGTTTTAAGGTTTTCTGTACCAACTTCAAAACCTAAGTATGCATAATTCAAACCGCCAATGGTGTATCCCAAATTATGCATTTCAGGCGAAATGCTGTGCCCGATTGGGGTGGCCAGCAATCCTACAAGTTTTGTTTTACCGTTAATTTTTGCAAGGTTTTTATCATTATTCATCATGTTTCTATCTCCTTTAAATTTAATTTTATTGTATTAATTGAGTACTTTCTTACCTCGATAAAGTACAAATACAGCAAGTAAAATACTTAATACCGCGATGACCATGTCAAATACTAATGTCATGGAAATACCAATTCCTCCAACCAAAGAGCTTGTGATGATTGGAACGAGTATGAAAGCGACGCTTCCTGCTATATTTACGTAAGATGTGGTTGTTCCTTTGTTCTCTACAAAGAAGTCTGTCATCACACTGATTGCTAATTGGAAAATACCAGAAGTTGATAGTCCAAGGATAAATGTAGATATGATAACAACCGGATAAGAATGAACAAAGAAAAGCATTAGCATGGATACAAAAGCAACTGCCGGGTAGATGATCATGATCGTTATCGGCTTAATAAATTTGTCCAATACGACAGCTAACAGGAGAACAGATACCAATGCACCTATACTGAAATAACTTAAAAGCTGTACAGCGACATTTTCACTTAAGTCCATGAAACCTGTACCCAGCTCCGGAAGCCATGTCTGCCAAACGACAAACAAGGCCGTAGACGTAAACCCGATAAGGATGATTGCCAGTCCTTCTCCCCAAAACTTTGGTTTCTCTTTAAAACGATTATCTTGGGCTTCGCTTGTTTTCTCATTCTTTTCATTCGTATGGACTGCTGGGAATGGCATAAAGATTAAATACATACCACTTATTAAGAACAAGACTGCTAATAAGTAGAATGACCAGCCCCATGAAAGATCATGAGACGCTAGAAACGCCAGGATAACTGGTAATAGGGTTGCGCCAATGGATACCATTGCTTTAACCAGGACCGTTGCTGAACTTGATTGCTTTGGAAATGATTCGATTAGAGCCGGATAAGTTCCTGAGTCTAATAAAGAATTCGCAATCCCTGCGGTTATTGCTAAGGCGAAAGCCACTGGGTAGCTTGACAGCAATGGTATTCCGATTAAGAATAGCAGGTATAAAAAGCTCCCGGTAATAATAATCGGCTTTCGCCCTAACTTATCGGAGAGCCGGCCGGCAAAGAATAAGGCAACCAGCTTCCCAATACCAATGGCAGATACCAGCAAACTGATACGTTCGACTGGCTGATTATAGCTTTCTGATAAGTTACCCATGTTGGAAGCGATGATAATATTGATCATTCCTAACATGAAGTAATTCAAGTACATTCCAAACGACGTTTTGATATATGGATTTTTCATTTTTTCTCACCTCTAAAATTTTTGCAAAGATTTAAATCTATTATTCATATCTCTTTGGTAACTTTTCGAGAACAGCTTGATCTTTCTGGATAGATAGAATGCTAAAGCTGTACTCACAATGGTTATGACTAATTCTAGATAGAATACCGAGGATATCCCGATATGCTTTGTCAGCAATCCCGTGATATAAGGGATAACCATGAAGGCCACACTCGCAGCAGCACTAACATAGGAAACACTGACTCCTTTGTTATTTGGAAACATTTGAATCATCACCGTCATTGCCAACTGGTAAATCCCAGAGGTAGATAACCCCAGAAAGAACGCAATGAACGGTACGAGTGAGGAGTCATGAGCAAACAGCAGCGCAAAAACAAAGATGGCAGCAACACCCGGTGCGAACATCATTGCGGTGATCGGCTTGATGATTCTTTTCAATAACCAGGCAAGCAGTAAAACAGAAATAAGCCCGCCAACACTGTAAAAGCTGAGCAACCTTACTGCATTATTTTCATTCAGCTGAATCATTTCTTGGCCAAACGTAGGCAGCCAGGTCTGAATGACAATGGTCATGGAAACGGAAAAAAATCCAATCAATACGATAGCTGTGCCTTCTTTCCAGCTATGCGGATTGGAAGCTTGCTTTTCGACGTTCTCCTTGTCCATCTCTTCCTTACGCTTCTCCCCATTAACAGCCGGAAACCGGACGGGGATGAAGTAAAATCCCAGGCCAATAAATACTATCGCCGGCAGGAAGAATGCATATCCGAAAAACATGTCTTGGGATATCAAAAATGCGATGAATACAGGAAGAAGTGCAGCCCCTATGGACATAAATGCTTTAATCAAAACCGTTGCTGTGCCCGCTGCCTCTTTAAACCCTTCATTAAGCGCTGGATAGGAAGCAGCGTCCAATAATGAGTTACTTATGCCTGCAAACAAAGCGAAAAACATAGCCAATGCGAAATGAGTGGTTGTCGGTACCCCTATAAGGAATACAGCATAAAGTATGGCAGCCAATATGAGTAATGGCTTTCTTCCGTAGCGATCTGACAGCTTACCTGCAATATTGATACTAAGCAAGTGGCCAATCCCGACAACAGAGATCAGCAAGCTGATGTCTGTCCGGAAAACATCCAAACGTTCCGATAAAAAGCTCATATTTGATGCCAATACGATATTGACCATTCCCAAAAGCAAATAACTTAGATAAATCCCTACTCCCATATTTAAGTATGGATGCTTCATGACGTTTCTCCTTTGCAATGTGCTCTCTTATAGAAAGTTACTCTCACCCTCCTATATAGTTGGTACGATAATTTTTAAACTCGTTAGTATATCGATATACTAATAAGTAAAATATAATAAACCTAATATAAGAATAACTTTAGGTGTTTTTTGGTATAACGATATACTTAAACAACGAAACCCACTATACTCCTGCAATTTTTTTGTGTCAACATTGTGACGTCTTTCACTTGCTTCACTTCAAATACTCTCTATTTTCCTTCTCAAAAAGAGAGAGAACCTTCCTATACGAACAGGAAAGTCCTCTCTTTATTTATCGATTATTTAGATGTTTCTCTGATAACGAGCTGCGGCTTAAGTATCACGCGATGCATTTCCTCACTCTCACGTTTTACTTTACTATGTAGAAGTTTTGCCGCTTGATTGCCAATAGATTTAGGATAGGAAGAAACTGTCGTTAATGGCGGATGATATATTTCTGCTTCAGGAATATTATCAAATCCTACAATATCGATGTCACGTCCAATCACGATCCCTTTTTGAGTTAACACCTTCATCACGCCAAAAGCGATTAAATCACTAAAACAAAAAATAGCAGTAGGAATCTCCGGTAAATCCAGCATCTTTAAAGCTGCTTCTTCGCCACCTTTATCGGTTGGTTCACTGTCAATGACAAGTGATTCATCAAGCGTCAGGTTAGCATTTTCATGCGCCGTCCGGTAGCCTTCCATTCTTTCTGTCCATGTGGAAGAATTTTTCACCCCGCCTAAAAAAGCTATTTTTTCATGTCCTTTGCTGATTAAATGGCTTATTGCTTTATACGTTCCTTCTGGATAATCAATACCTACATAATCTGCATGCACATTGGTTAATTCCCGATTAGCAAGCACTAAAGGAATTTTCAAATTATTTAGCTGTTTTACTGTTTTACCAACACTTCTTGAGGCAGGATTAAGAATCAGCCCATCTACTCGATGCTCTACCATCGTCGATATTAATTTTTGTTGTTTTTCCACAGAATCAAAGGTTGTACCAAGCAATACCGTATAGCCAAAGTCCTCCAGCGTATTTTGTACACCTATCAAAAATTCTGAAATAAATTTATTTGCGATATCCGTAACGATGACCCCAATGATATTGGAATTCTGAGATCGCATATTGGCAGCTACTCTGTCATAAACGTATCCCAATTCTTCCATAGATGCTAATACTTTATTTCGGGTAGCTTCTGATATTCTTGGGTTATTTCTAACGACTAAAGAAGCGGTCGTCGTCGATACGCCAGCATGATCTGCCACCTCTTGTAACGTAACACGCACATTCTTTTTAGGTTTTTTCAACGTTCATCACCTCTTCCATCTAATCAAAGAATAAACGCGGCCTTTACTTTCAAAAAGTCCTCTTTCATAAACGAGTTTAAACACATATGTAAGGTGTTCTATTTATTATTTTTTCTGGAAAGTTTATATATTTAATATAACATTTTTTTATTCAAATGGCGTTTCGTCATTTAAAATAACCTATTTTGCGAGGTATATTGGATCTGTTACCTGGCTCTGGTTTTCCCTTTTTGTACAGAAATTAGAAATGCTCAGACTAAAATATAAAAATTAGACGAGAGACCAAAAATCCCTCGTCTATTTAGCTGACGTAGCCAATATATTATGTGATTTAAATTGTTTTCCTGCCAATTAATATTTCTAAATCCACGGTTATTTCAGCTATTTCTCTTTCTGCAAATGATTTTATCCGTTCCTCCTTGGCTGACCACGTTAAAGGAGACATTTGCATCAACGATTGAATGGACGGCTGATTCAGTTTCCTGGTATAATACACCCTGAAACTATCCATGATGCGAAAGTTTTCGTTAAAACGGTCAACCGTCTCTGAATTAGAGTAATCCTGCTTTACGGGTTTATCAAATAAGGCCTCTCTTATTTCTTTTAGATAGCCGCTTCGTGGAACAACTTTAATCACTATCCCATCCGCTTTCAATAGTCTATTAAATTCTGCATAATTGGAGGGTGATAAGATATTAAGAAGCACATCAAACTGTCTATCCTTAAACGGCGTATTGGCAAGATCTGCTACCGTCCAAATCTGATTAGTGTAGTTCTTAGAAGCTGCTAATACACCTTCTTTGGAAATATCAATCCCTACTCCTGTTACAGTTTTCCCAAAGTCCGAACTCACTTTATCGCATACATTAGCTAGATGAGAACCTTCACCGCATCCTGTATCAAGTATGAATAATGGTTCTTTATCTTTATCAGCTTGCCTTTCTATCATTTCTGCAATTGCTTGAATAAGCGGTTCAAAGAATTTATCCTCTGCAATAAGCTTCCTTCGTGCCTCAAAAAGCTCTTTACTGTACTTCGTTTTCATTGGGGTGTGTCGTTAAGTTAATATATCCTTGTTTCGTGAAATCAAACGTATGATTGTTGGAGCAAATGAAACTTTTTAATTCAAATACTTTCATCCATGCTTCACAAATAGGACATTTGAA
Source organism: Oceanobacillus oncorhynchi (assembly GCF_000821065.1). Classification (GTDB taxonomy): domain Bacteria; phylum Bacillota; class Bacilli; order Bacillales; family Amphibacillaceae; genus Oceanobacillus; species Oceanobacillus oncorhynchi. The sequence goes on along the minus strand of NZ_CDGG01000001.1, from coordinate 165,440 downwards.
AATGGATTCAAATTTGCTTACATATGTTGCGCTTTTTACTTTTTTTGTCATTTTAGACAAAGCAGACACCTCATTCATTCGTTTTTGTAGATAAATGAAAAAGGCATAGACAAATAAACCCTCGTTTTATTTTTAAAAAAATGAACTGGGTTTGCATGCAGTCTATACCTTTTATTATCTATAACGAATGAATTGAATAATCATGGAAAGGCTCTCCTCTGAATAAAAACTGGCAATCATGCCATTAATAGTTTATCAAGTTTTTATAACAAGAGCAAACAAGCCTTGCTTCTTTCAACGGCATGACCTTCCATTGTAAGGACCTGCTCCCCTGCCATTCCCGGCAGCATCAAATCGAGGAGCAGCATATCCCATTCCTTGTTTTCGATATACAATTTACTTACATTCTCATGCATCCTTTAGATTAAGTTACTATAATTAGATTATAACCCTAGCTGCAGAGAAATATCATTGGTTTTTTTGCTCTTTGCAGAACGCCTATGCAATGACTCCCTATCCATTAGCCAAAATTCCTGACTGTTCGTATTGACAACACACCAACAAATCGTTAGAATCTATTTAACAATTAAAAGATTCGAGTGATTATTATGTTAAAGCATCCATCCCAACAATTAAATCGTTTCTTTTTTAGCTATTTTAGATAGCGTCTATATGCCATCAAGGATATAGACGACCTATATCTAAGATGGCTGATTAGCATGTAAACATGTTTAACCAGTCACAGGAGAAATCGAAGTGGCTGGTTTTTTATATTTTGTAGACCATTTACGTTTCTCCTATTCCAGCGGCAGAAGCATAAATGGTCTTTTTTATTATCAATAGAGGAGTGAATAGATTGTTAATTGGTTATCAAGGCGTGGAAGGCAGCTACAGTACGATTGCATGCCAAAAGTTTAGTGAAGGAAATAATTATCAGACGAAGGGGTATCCTACTTTTCCATTATTAGTGGATGCATTGCTCCATGAGGAGGTTGACTATATTGCGCTGCCAGTAGAAAACGCAACAAGCGGTCCGATTACTAGAACGATTGATTTATTGAAGTATGTAGATGTCACCGCTACGGATGAAATCTATGTAAAAATTGATCATGCACTCATTACAAAGCATCCCATAGAGCTTTCGGAAATCACAAAAGTGTATTCACATCCGGAAGCACTTAAACAATGCGATACCTATTTAAGCCAGTACCCGCATATCGAGGTCATTGACTATATGGATACAGCTGGTGCGGTGGAAATGGTGAAGCATGCAGCGGATCATACCATCGCCAGCATCGCAGGCAGCCATGCTGCAGCATTGTACGGCATGACCGTGATGCAGGAAAATATTAATGACAATCCATTCAATACGACGCGTTTCTTATTTTTTAAAAAGAAAAAGGAGCTAGTGAATCAAATACAGGATAAAACATCAATGTATGTCGAAGCCAATCACAGCACCAGCTTACTAAGCGATATGTTACACATTTTTAAAAAGCATGCGATTGATGTACTCTACTTGATGCCCCGTCCCGTTCAATCGGAACCGTTCGCGTATGGATTCTTTATCGATATCGATAACGGTGCCGGTCACGAGGCACTCCATATGGCATTAAAGGAGTTAGAAGATAGCTGCACCTATATAAATATTTTAGGCAATTACCGTAAAGGTAAAATCCCAGCATACAAAGGAGCCTTACAGCATGAAAAACTTGTTAACCGCTAAAAAACACTTATTCACCCGAATTGCGATTGGGTTCGGGCTCGGAATCCTATTCGGTATCCTTTTACCCGAATTCTCGATTCAAGCAAAATTTATCGGCGATATTTACTTAAATTTAATTCAGATGATGATTATTCCCATTATTTTTGTAGCCGTCTCCACTGGGATTATTAATATTGGCAGTTCCAGTGACCTCGGCCGAATTGGCTTTAAAAGTATTGTTGTCTTTGTTGCCATGTTTATCACCACCGCCGCCATCAGCTTAGTCATTTCCTACTTGATTCGTCCTGGTCAGCGAATTAATATGGATGCCGGCGTCGGGTATGACGGGGAAATTACCGAACCAAGTGTCGCAGATTTCTTTATGAATATCGTACCAAGCAATCTATTTCAGGCGATTTCTGAAGGCGATATTTTTGCGACTATTTTATTCACTGTTATTTTCTCGGTAGCCATTGTTATCGTTGGGAAAGAGGCGGATCCAGTCAAAACGTTTATCAACAGCCTGTCCAAAGTCATCTTTAAAATTCTTGATTTCATCATGGAGCTCACACCGATTGGAATTATTTTTCTGATGGCCTACGCCATTGCTGAATATGGTGCCGGCATTTTCTCTGCACTTGGATTATATATTTTCACAGCATATTTCGCATGTATTGTCGTATTTATCCTGGTGATGTTAATTCCAGTCTGGTTATATACTAAATTCAATCCGATTGATTTTATTAAGGGCATTTATAAAGTGTGGCTGGTATCGCTATCCACTACAAGCTCTGCTGTAACGATGCCGACAACCATGCGGGTAACCAGAAATGATTTTAAAGTTTCCGAATCCATTACGAACTTTGTTGTACCATTGGGGACGACCATTAATACGGCCGGCGGAGCAGTATCATTTAGCCTGCTCGCTGTCTTTGTATCTGACTTTTATGATATCCCGCTCGGTGTCGGTCAAATTATTTATCTCGTTATGATTGCAACAATTTTAAATATGGCAGCCCCCGGTATTCCAGGCGGCGGAATTGTACTCGGGGCATCGTTCCTGACACTTCTTAACCTGCCGATCGAATTGATGGGTCCTATCGCAGCCATCTATCGGTTACTCGATATGGCTTATACGACCATGAATATCACCGGCGATGCCACTGCAGCAGTCCTGATTGATAAATCGGAGGAGAAACGGAATGTAAAATTAAAAGCTCGGAAATCGTAACAAATGTAGAGAGCTGGGGCTGAATCAGCCTAAAAGACAGAAGAGGAATGTCACATCGTGTTTAGATGTAACATTCCTCTTTTTTCATGTATTTTCCAATCATTTCTGCTGACAGCTTTTTGGCTTCATTCTTTTTTGCTTTCTTCCTTCAACGCTGTATCCCAACGTTCGCCAATAGCATTCAACAGCTCCTCCGCAGAACAATCCAAATTCTTAAAAGGAATGTTCACTTGAGATGGCAACAGCCCTTTGTTTAATCGGTTAAATACTTTCTTTATTCCGCTTGACCGGTTAATAATCAATTCAGGATCATATGTAAAAATACCAAGAAATACCTGACCTGAAAAGTTTAAAAAATCAATTGCTTCAATTTCCTCCCATTTGACGAGACCTGCTCGAATGTAACTGGAATTATCGATGATTCCCTCTTTTGTAATCATGACGGCTGGTTCCCTTTTGGCAAGTGCTTTAACATAATACAGGAAACAAAGCCCGAATACTAAAATGGCAAGAATCCCTATCACCATGGGTAACATTGGTTCATTAAACGGGACTAATAAAATGATTATGCCCAGCGCAACAAACACGAGCGAAAAAATAGTCAGCATGACCATCCTGCCCTTTTTCGCCATTACTATAAAATGATCATTCATTTACTTACCTCCTATGGTTACGGTTGTTTAATAGATTCTCAAATATTAAAATCATCTTATTTTGTGCTGCGTACATCTTCTCATATTACCCAAACGAATGGTACACCTATTGCCATTTGAAATTCCTCTTATTTTCTTCCATAATGTCCACAAACCTTTCTGCAGCTCGATTTAAAGGAACATTTTTTAAATAACATATGCCAATACTTCTTTTAGGTATAGGTTCCGTTAAAATCACTTCATCAAGCAGGCCTTCTCTCATAAACTGTTCAGAGAATTCTTTTGTGACGCAAGCAACGCCAAGATTAATCTTAGCAAATTCTAACAGCAGTTCATGGGAACCCAGCTCAAATTCCGGCTGGATTTTAATTCCTTTTGTAAGAAAAAATTCTTCGACATATCTCCGGGAATTGGAATTGTCCAATAAAATAAGCGGAAAATGAACCAATTCTTCCGGTTCAATTGGTTTAGATAATACTTCCCGGTATTTTTCTCCATATACAAAGGTATCCTGAATTTCTAATAAAGGCTTTACTTCTAAGAACTTGTCGTCAACGGGGAGATTACAGATAGCTATGTTCACTTCTCCTGCTTTTAAGGCAGCTATGATTTCCCATGTGGTCCCATTGACTATTTTGAATTTGAGATTTGGATACCGATTATGGAATGTTTCTAAATAGGGAAGCAGAAAAAATCGTGAAATGGTATCGCTGACCCCTATTTTAAGTTCACCAATGATTAATTTTTTAAATTCTAAAAGCTTTTCTTCCCCAGCTTGTATAAATTGAAGTGCTGAACTGACATATTCAAACAATAAATTTCCTTCATCCGTTAGCGTTACACCTTTAGACAGCCGATTAAACAGCCTTGTATCTAATTCCTTCTCTAATTGTGCCATGGATTGGCTTATTGCCGGCTGGGACATATACAGCTCTTTAGCCGCTTTAGAAAAGCTTTTATTTTTACCAACCGTATAAAAAAGATAATATAAATCCAATTTGCCCGTCATATAACCCACCCTTATACCCCATATTAGATATATTGACTTTACTTATATCATGAAAAGCCGTATATTACAAGAGGAGACTGTTTAGATTGTTAGTATATTAGTAAGATACTTTTTAACAAGTGAATATTTTATAAAATATAGCAACATTACCAAGAAGGAGCGAATGATTGTGGAAAGAGTTGTAGGAACTATCGCCAGAGGACTGCGTTGTCCCATCATCAATACGGGAGATAACATTGAGGAGATTGTTGCGGATAGTGTATTAAAAGCAGCAGAGGTTGAAGGCTTTACTATTCAGAATAAAGATGTTGTCACCGTTACGGAATCCGTTGTGGCACGTGCACAAGGCAACTACGCTACGATTGACCATATTGCCAACGATGTTCAAACTAAATTTGGAGAGGATACCATCGGTGTGATCTTCCCGATCCTTAGCCGTAACCGTTTTTCTACTTGCCTCAGCGGAATCGCAAAAGGCGCGAAGAAAATCGTGTTAATGCTGAGCTATCCTTCCGATGAAGTAGGCAACCATTTAGTGGATTTAGATACACTTGATGAAAAAGGGATAAACCCTTGGACAGATGTTCTAACTGAAAAGCAGTTTCGGGAGCATTTTGGCTACAACAAACATACCTTCACAGGCGTAGATTATATCGATTATTACAAATCCCTGGTTGAAGAATATGGAATCGAGTGCGAAGTCATCTTTTCAAATGATCCAAAGACAATTTTGGAATACACAAAGAGTGTACTTTGCTGTGATATTCATTCACGGGAAAGAACAAAGCGAATTTTAAAGGCAAATGGCGGCGAAAAAATTTACAGCCTTGATAATATTCTTTCTGAATCCATTGACGGAAGCGGCTTTAACGAAGCTTACGGCTTACTGGGCTCTAATAAAGCAACAGAGGATAGCGTAAAGTTATTCCCGCACAATTGCCAGCCTGTTGTTGATACCATTCAAGAAATCCTGAAAGAAAAGACAGGTAAAACGGTTGAGGTCATGATTTATGGGGATGGCGCATTCAAAGATCCTGTAGGAAAGATATGGGAACTGGCAGATCCGGTTGTTTCCCCTGCTTACACAACTGGATTAGAAGGAACACCAAATGAAATTAAATTAAAGTACTTGGCTGACAACCAGTTTGCTGACTTAAAAGGGGAAGAGCTAAAAGAGGCAATCTCTAAACACATTAATGAGAAACAGGATGACTTGGTTGGAGCAATGGAAGCACAAGGAACTACCCCACGGAGACTGACGGACCTTATCGGGTCGTTGTCTGATTTAACTTCAGGCAGTGGGGATAAAGGGACGCCGATTGTTTTTATTCAGGGGTATTTTGATAATTATACGAAATAAGTGTCGGTAGGGAAAACTTATAGGACGAGGGAGAGAAGCTCCTTTGTCCTATTTTTTATAGGTTGGCGCAAGTGCTTGAAAGAGAACGTACATATAAAGGTACGAATTTGTACTGACTTCGGAATGGATTGAAGGAAACTAGTTAATGGAATTGGTGCCGAATAAAGGTATAGGATACTTTTAGAAGGGAATACAAAATGAAAAAAATTATCATACCTTTAGCGTTTTTGCGTTAAAGTAGCGATATAAAGAATCCTTTCTGGTGGTTATTACTAGCATTTTAACCTTATCAGAAATGGATTCCTTTTTCATTTATTTAGTGTAGATGAAATCGGTCAAGAGAGCTTAGAGTACTGGGATTTGGGTTAATTCCTAAATTACTATGAATAATTCAGGATGAATGTTTTTTATGATATAGGTCTTGTTAATTCAATCGGTTATTTAGCTTTTTTCGTTGATATGTAGAGAGTATGACTCCCCCCACTATAAATAGAGCCCCGAAAACTTCTATGTTAGTTATTGGTTTGGATAATACGATCAATCCCATGATCATCGCTACAAAAGGTTCTAAATTGGATAATATTGAAGCCTTTGAAGCATCAACATGACTAATGTTTTTATTCCATATCAAATTAGCTAGACCGTGTATAACAACGGCCGTTACAATCAGTAAAGACCAATCTGACATCTTAGAGCTTATTTGTATAGGTGTATCTAGAAATAATGCAAGGAATCGACACAATCAACCCAACAATAGTTGAATGTAAGGTAAGAGTAAAAGGGTCTATCCTATCTGAAAGATGCCTCGTCATAATAATCATAATGGCGAATGTTATCATCGTTAAAACAATCCATAATAGACCACTATCGATATGTACGGAAGATAAATCCCCTTTTGTTACCACAAAATAAATACCGACGATTGCCACAATAGACCCCATCAACATCCGAATTGTTAATTTTTCTTTTAAAAAAATCGCAGCTAATACGCCAGTTAGAATAGGGGTAGTTGCCAAAATTAATGCAGATGTTGTTGGATCAGCTGTTTGTAATCCAACAAAAAAAGACCATTGGTTTATAAAAATACCAATCAATCCTAGAAAGAAAACCGAGAGTAAATCTGATTTCTTAACTCGCTTAAAATATCCATTATATGAGGATAACCCAATTAAAAATAATACAATAAATAAAAGCCTAAGCATGGTTAACAGGGTTGGGGAAAAACTTTGGACTAACACTTTTCCAAATACAAAGTTACTTCCCCACACCATTACACAAAATGTTAGCCAAGTATATGTTTTTAACACACTATCATCCTTCCTACAACCAAATGCTAACTGTTTTATTTTACACATAACAGGATTTTTCGTATACATTTTTGTTTGGATGTATTACTCACCAAAATGTAGGTTGGACCATATTTAAAGGATTACTAGTTGTTTCATTCCACATACACATATGAGAAAACCTCATTTACTTATGATACGGTTCCCCCCTCATAATCCGAAAACTCCGATAAACCTGCTCCAACAACACCAGCCGCATCAACTGATGAGGAAACGTCATCTTAGAAAACGACAAAGCCAAATCACTTCGCTTCCGCACATCCTCACTAATCCCAAGCGAACCGCCAATCACAAACACAATCTTGCTCTTCCCATAAGTCGCCAGCTCATCCAGCTTTTTCGCCAGCTGCTCCGAACTCAGCATCTTTCCTTCAATCTCCAACGTAATCACAAATGCATCTGGATGAACCTGCGCAAGAATACGCTCGCCTTCCTTACGCTTCACTTCTTCCATTTCCGCTTCACTCATTGTCTCTGGAGCTTTTTCATCCGCTACCTCGACAATATTCACTTTCGCATAGGCACCTAAGCGTTTTTTATATTCCTCAATACCTTGCTTTAAGTATTTTTCCTTCAGCTTTCCTACAGTGACAAGGGTTATATTCATTGAAATCTTCCTTTATGTTAAATTGATTTTTTTCGTTAGAATGTCCTTCTATTTTACCATATCCCCATCACCTGAACACCTATTTCCACAACCACAAACCAAAAGAGATACCTAATATATTCAATAAATATACAGGCATCTCTTAATCACAATCTCTTATTCTATTTTCCTATAAAAATACACACCTCAACCGACAAAAACTAAAACAAACTATCCTCTACAGCAAGACACAAACAATGATAAATCGGCAAATGTAACTCCTGAATCTTATACGTTTCCGTCTCTGGAACCAAGATATTACAATTCGTATACTCCCCAATTGTTCCTTGCTGCTGGCCGCTTAACAGAATAACATTCATTCCGATCATTTTTCCTATCATCGCAGCATACTTTACATTCTTAGAGTTACCTGAGCTTGATAGACATAACAGGGTGTCCTTTTCTGTACCACGTGTCAGGAGGTCCTGTGCAAAGACTAAATTGGCATCTACATCATTACTGAAGGCATATGCAAATGCGTCCTGGCTCCCCAGCACCATAGAATCAATTCCCGCTTCTAAATTATCTGCTAAGTACCGGCCTTCTTCTGCATACTCCGAAACTAATTTTTCGGTAATCCGGCTATTTAATTCTCTTTTCTTATCAAAGGATTTTAACAGCTCTCCTACAATGTGCTGACCGTCGGAATAGCTCCCGCCGTTTCCACACATATAGATGGTCCCGCCAGATTGAATCGTCTTCATGAATAAATGATAGGTTTCTTCAATTTGGCTCTGATTCACTTCTAATACTGGATATCTTTCTACTAACGATTGAACATGCTCTTGAATAGCCATTGGATAAGCTCCTCTCTCTTAAACTATTTAGCTTCCGCTTCTGGCATTTTATTATTTCTTGCCTTGATGATTGAACCAACGATAAAAATAAGTGCCAGAATAAACAGGATTCCATAGATACCTGCTTTACTAAACAGCACACCTAATTGTCCGAGAAGGATTCCCGTTACTGCAAAATCTGCGTCTCCAAAAGTGGAGTTTGCAAATCCGAGCTCCCCTAACAACGGGAGCATTAATGCCGGCAAAAAGGTGATTAGCGCACCATTAAAAATGCCTCCGACAATCGTACCCCGGATTCCGCCGACTGCATTCGCCAGCACACCAACACCTGCACCTACAAAGAATAAATTGATTAAACCAGGGATAATTACCGGCAATGGTGTAAACGGTAAAATAAGAAAGACCATTAATCCTCCGACAACGGAAGACATAAATCCAATTAATACCGCATTTGGAGCGTACGGAAACAGCACTGGTACATCGAGTGCAGGTGTGGCATCTGGTACAATTTTTTCAGAAATCCCTTTAAATGCAGGGACAATTTCTGCAAGCATCATACGTACACCATGCAGAACCACTACAAATCCTGCTGTAAAAATCATTGCCTGCATCACCGCGTACATGACAATATTATCTCCGCCAGATAATTCCATTGCGACAGACCTTTCCGCAAATAAATAGGTTACTACATATAAAATAATCATGACGATTGCGGTTGTAATCGTATTATCACGGAAGAAGCTTAATTGCTTTGGAACTTTAATATCCTCCGTGGAACGCTGTTTGTTCCCAACTGCTTTACTAATTAATGGAGAAAGGGAATAACTAATTGCATTAAAATGACCCATAGCTATGTTATCGTTACCTGTCGCTTTTCTATAGAAAGGCTGTACAACCGCCGGTGACAGTGTCATCACAGCTCCAAGGATTAACGATCCGGTTATGACCAGTTCGGTTCCTCTGAAACCGATTGTACTTAAAACAGCCGCTAACAATGCTGACATGAATAAAACATGGTGACCTGTTAAAAAGATGTATTTAAACTTGGTAAAGCGGGCGATTAAGATGTTACAAATAAATCCGAATGCCATAATCAATGCCATTTCAGCACCGAATAAAGTCTCTGCCAATCCGATAACAGCTTCATTGGAGGGAATTACTCCCTGCACTTGAAAGGCGCTCTCAAAAGCTGGGGACAGCTTTTCCAATGCACTTGAAATAATGCCTCCACCCTGTGATAAAATCACAAAGCCGACTACGGTCTTAAAGGTACCGGATAAAATTTTATCAATGGGCTTTCGTAAAGCAACTAAGCCAATAAAAGCAATCAGCCCAATGATAATTGCTGGTTGATTAAAAAAACTGTATACAAAATTCATGATGGTCTCCTCCTATTTGGCGAGATAATCCTTTAATTGCTGCTCGATATCGCTTTTATCGACTACATTACTAACTAAAATTTTGTCTGCTGTAAATTCCTCCAGCTGATCTCCAAATTCCTTCGTAGATATAAGTAAATCTACTTGATGTCCTGCCACAGAGCCGATATCGCATGCTTCTACCTCTGCATCTTTTCCTAAACCAGAAAGAACCTCTTCCACATTCATTTTTAAAATTAATGATGATCCTGATCCCATACCGCAAACTGTTAATATTTTCATATTGATGCACTCCCTTATTTTTTATAAAATTTATTTTTGATTAATGACTTTTACAATTTCTTCTTTATCTGAATGAAGCAGCATATTTACAAATTCTTCGTTATTCAGTTCCTCTACTAATTCCGACAACGCTTTTAAATGGGTGTGATGATCAATGGCTGCCAGACATATGACAATCCTCACCGGGTCATTATCTTTATTGCCGAATTCTACCCCCTCGTCTAAGGTAATCAGACTCATACCGATTTGATGGACACCGTCCTTTGAACTGGCGTGTGCCAAAGCAATCCTTGGTGCAATCACAATATACGGGCCGAAATTCTTTACAGCCTCGACCATTGCCTGCGTATATTCATTGGTTATGACACCTGTTTTTTCTAAAATTTTCCCGCTGTAAATGATTGCTTCTTCCCAATCATTTACAGACACCTTTGTTTCAATTGTTTCTTCTGTCAGAAGGTCTTTTAACATAGGTTCACTTCTTCCTTTCCATACTCCCTCTTCCTGGAATGTTATCTTTTCCTCTATAATCTGTTTTTCAAGACGCTGTATATTTTTTATATCAACCTCTGTTACATACGGCGTTACCTGTATGTATGGAATGTTGAAATCCTGCAAATGAATCGTGGAGATAATCATATCCGCTTTATTCGCTTCTTCTGATAGAATTTTTTTAGTAACGATTCTCGGTTTAAATTTAAAGTAATGATTGAGCTGATATTTTAAAAATTGCGAAGTCCCGATTCCCATATGACAAATCAATATGACATTTAATTCCTCTGCAATTCTGTCTTTGATTTTTTCAATGGAGGAAACTATATGCAATGTGATAAAGAGCCATTCCATTTCATTATTAAATGGAATATGCTCTCTTCTTCCAATATCCTGCATGACACGTTTTACAACGGTATAAATATGCTCATGAACCGCCTTTATGTCTTTAAAGGTTTCTTTTGTAATCAAATGAGCAATCTCATAATCATCCTTTGTTATTGTTGTCTGAAAATGCAGAGCAAGATGTTTAAACAGCTCTTTATCCAACGTAAGATCGATTTTTAGAAGCTTGCTTATTTCCTTGATGCAGGAATTTACAATAATATCCAAATTTACTTGATATCCTTGATAAACTACTTCATTTTTTATTAAGTTACTGCGGTAAATTTGCTTGGAAATAAACACTACCTCAGAAGGTGGAATGATTATATTAAAATATTTTTCTAAGATGACACAGTTATTATCAATAATATCCATTTCATAACTGGATTTAGGATTTAAATTCTTCGAGTTGATCGTTACTTTTTTCCCTTGTTGAATCCTACCGGTAATCGTTCTCATAATTGGGATAAGTCTTTGAAAACTGCTGTAGGAAATTTCAATCATCAGCTCTTCTTCCACCTTCCTGATCCAATAGGTCAGGATAGCCGCTTCATCATCATTAGATATTTCCAGATTATAGTTATATTGCTCAAACAAGTCGATAAAATGAAAATATAAGATTCGGAGCTTCTCCTCTTTACCCAATAAGTAAAGTCCTTTATTTTTTTCAAAAAGGATATCTATGCTCATTTCCTTGGCCATGTTTTTGAGCTTTTTCAAGTCATTGTTTATCGTGCTTCTGCTTACAAATAATTCTTTTTCCAAGCTTTCTATCGTGATTCTCTGCTCGCTCCAAAACAATTTGTTATATAAAAATCCTAATCTATATATAGGCTCTTCCCAGTAATCAATTTGTTTTTCCGAATCAGCATGTATCTTATTCAGAACACGATGAATAGTTGTCGACTGTTCGTTTTCAATCGAATAGTTTATCATGGTTTCCTTTTTTAAATTTGTTAAATTATTTTCGGTTAAAAACCCATCGATTTTTGCTAAATCATTTCGGATCGTTCTTTCTGTAACTCCGAGCAGCTTTGCTGTTTCCTCTAAGTTAACCTTTCTCTTCTCCAGCAGTAGATTTAAGATTAATTTACTCCTTTCGTTCAGCATATTTATCCTCCTTATAGTTTTATTATTTAACAAAACAATGCTAATAAAAAGTTTAAAAATTTTCTTTGGTTTGGAAGCGTTTTACACACATTCTTAAAAACTAGTGCATTTACTCATAATAGACGAGTAAATGCACTAGTTTTCTTATAAGCAGAATAAAAAATCGAACTCTCCCGCATCCTTTTAAAAATGCAGAAAAAGTCCGATTTATTGCTTCCTTCTCTATTACTTTTTTACTCAATCAACCCGCACATCTTCAACCCATCAGCAATTCCATCATCATCCGCTGACTTCGTAATATACGTCGCCACTTCCTTAATCTCCTCCACAGAGTTCTCCATCGCCACCGATGTTTTCACAAACCCAAACATCTCCAGGTCGTTTAATCCATCGCCGAAAGCATATGTATTCTCTTTAGAAAGTCCGGTGACTTCTAAGAATTTCTTAATACCTGTTGCTTTGGAGACGTCTTTTGGGAAGACATCACAGTTATAGGGAGAGTTGCGGACAAAGTGAAGCTCTGGGAATTTTTCCTGATATTCTTCTTCCCCATCTTCCAGGTATATTTCTACCTGATAGACCGGCTTGTTCATATAAATATCATCATCCACTTCCGGAATCTCTCTGTCACATTCCAGGCAGTCCTTCTTTAACAGCTCACATTGATTGTTCGTTGTAAAAATTTGCTCGGCAGTGTGGAAAGAAAGGGTGACCCCTCTTTGTGTTGCATAGTCTCCCAATTTTTTTAATTGGACCGGGTTGATTCGGTTCCGGGAAACGACTTCTCCTTCATGTACAATGAATTGTCCATTCATCAACACAGCTGATCCGATTCCTGTCTCTGCTCGTAATTTCTTTGTTTCAAATGGAGGTCTGCCTGTTGCAAGCACAGGTATTCCATCATTTTCAATTAGTTTTTCAATTGCCTCAATACTGCTTTTTGCTACTTTATTATCACTTGTCAATAATGTTCCGTCTAAATCAAAAAATACAACGGGTCTTTTCATCATTTTTTATCCCCCTCACATATCCTGCTGGAGTTAATGTATCCCTATTCTAAAAGATAATGAGATGAAAAGCTAGGCTTTCTGTCATTTTCTGAATTATTTTCATTTCCATTTTTTCCTATTCCTCCTGGTTTCATGTTCCCCGTATTGTGGAATAGACAAAGTAGGCAAAAAAAAAGAGGAACATGAAGCTGTTTATCAGCTATTCGATGGATAGATAAGATAAAATACTCACGAAAAGGAGACATGCCGCATGTTTGATGATCGTGCAGGAAAAGTACTTGTGGATTTACTGGAGGACTGGGGTGTAAACCATATTTATGGAATGCCTGGGGACTCCATCAACAATTTAATGGAAGAACTGCGAAAAGCAGAGGATAAAATAAAATTTGTGCAGGTTCGTCATGAAGAGGCCGGCGCATTAGCTGCTGCTTCTTACGCAAAATTAACTGGAAAGCTTGGCGTTTGTTTATCCATTGCGGGGCCGGGTGCGATTCACTTATTAAATGGATTGTATGATGCGAAGGAGGATAGCGCTCCTGTCCTTGTTCTTGCCGGGCAGGTTCCCACAGATCAAATTGGGACAGATAGCTTTCAAGAAGTCAATATGGAACGCATTTTTGATGATGTTGCGGTTTATAATAAAGAGGTTACCTCAGAGGAACAGCTCCCATCCATGGTCAATCAGGCTATTCGCACAGCGTATGCGGAAAAAGGAGTTGCTGTGTTAACCTTGCCGGATGATATTCCAACTGAAAAAATTAAAAATAAGGTGCAAAAAAATGCAGTGATGTATGAGTCACCAGCACTTACTCCAGATGTAACTGCGATGCAGGAGGCTGCAGCTGCAATTGAAAAAGCGAAAAAACCTATTATTTTAGCAGGAACAGGTGTGAAGAAAGCGAAGGAAGAGCTGGCGGCATTTTCAGATACGATTGCTGCACCCGTTGTTATTTCCTTACCTGCTAAAGGAGTGATGGAGGATGAGCATCCAAATTTCCTTGGTAACCTTGGAATGATTGGCACCAAGCCGGCTTATGAAGCAATGGAGGAGACAGACCTCTTAATCCTGCTTGGAACCTCTTACCCTTATACCGAGTTTCTGCCAGAGGATGTTACCTGCATCCAAATTGATAGGAATCCTTTACAAATCGGCAAAAGGTATCCCGTGGATATTGGCGTTGCCGGGGATGCGAAAAAGGTGCTCGGGTGGTTCAATGAACAGCTGCCTCGCTCCGAGAAACGTGATTTCTTAGAAAAATATCAGGAGAAAATGACCAGCTGGTGGGAGGAAATGAAGAACGATGAAGAGCAAACCTCTACACCAATTAAGCCGCAGCAGGTCATTCATGAAGTGCAGAAAATCGCAGAGGATGATGCTATCCTGTCAGTTGATGTCGGCAATGTGACTGTATGGGCGACGCGGCATTTCCGGATGAAAACAACGCAGGATTTCTTGATTTCCAGCTGGCTAGGCACGATGGGTTGCAGTCTTCCTGGAGCGATTGCAAGTAAAATAGCTTTCCCTGAGCGGCAGGTAATCAGCCTTGCCGGCGATGGCGGTTTTTCCATGAACATGCAGGATTTTTTAACTGCTATGAAATATAACCTGCCAATGATTGTTGTTATCTTTAATAATGAACGTATCGGCATGATTAAGTACGAGCAGGAGGCTGGCGGACACCTGGATTATAAAACTGGCTTAGAAAGCTTTAACTTTGCTCAATTTGCGGATAACTGCGGCGGTAAAGGGTATCTTGTAGAAAAGTTTGAAGACCTTGGACCTTCTCTGCAGGCTGCAGCGTCGTTTAATCAGCCCGCGATTATCGATGTCTGTATTGAGGATGAGCCCCCAATTCCAGGCAAGCTTTCTTATGATCAGGTGACCAGCTACACCAAGCAGACCATTAAAAAATTATTTGAAAAAGGAAAGCTGGAGCTTCCGCCGATTCGCAAGGGGTTAAAGCGGATGTAAGCTGACGTTTAGAAGGAGTGTTTCTTTTCGAAGCACTCCTTCTTTTTTATGGATTTCTCTTAAACTTTTGAGGAGTTCTTCATTTTATCCATCTATTATCCTATGATAAACGTTCTTTTTCTAAAGCATTCCCTAAAAATCGAGCTAATTCCAACATCCCATATTTATTAACTTTTTCTTCCGCTTCCGAATTGTAGTTTGTATTCGTATTTACATCATACGTGTAAATCTCTCCATTGATATCACGAATAAATTCAATACCGGCAACATCAATCCCGCTATTTTTCAAGAAATTCTCATAACGTGCAATTTGCTCCGTGTCCATTCCTTCTTCCATAATCTCAAACATCGGCGGACTTTCTTCTTCCTCCCCGACCGGACAAAATGCATCGCCAATCCGGCACGCATCTGCAGGGCACAACTCAAAGCCTTCTGTAGTATCTACCTTCACTGCGTAAATCAATTTCCCGCCGACAAATTCTGCTCGTATGATAAAAGGCTCAGGCGACTGGATGTATTGCTGAATCAATGTAATACCATCAACGGGTTCTTCAAATTCCGGGCTATTTACATACGCTTCAAGGGCATCGATGGAATGGAAAAGCTGAACTCCCAGCCCTTTCCCTGCTCTGTTATGCTTTGTAATGAAAGAAGATTCACCTATTTTTTTTGCAGCTTCTATTATTTGGTCACGTCCAACTGCTCCAATTGTCTTTGGTGTTTTTATGCCGTTTTTTTCAAGTGCGGTATATTGGTTAATCTTGCTAATTTCCAGCTGAAGCGCCTGTGAACCATTAAAGACCGTTCGATTATGCATCTCTAACCAGGATAGAATGCCTCCAGCTAATTCGGGTGCAAAGCGGTGATCTCGTGTGTGTGAGGAGGCACTCATCCGATTATAAAATACCCCTTCAGGCGGTTCTGCGGTTAAATCAACCATCCCCTTATCTAAATGCCAGGTTTCATAAGGCAAATTTAATTCTTCCAGACGATTGGTTAAGTGTACTGTCCAATCATCGTTTTCATGTAAAATATATATTTTCGACAATGATAACACCCCTTCATTAAAAAATTTTATTTCATATGGCTTAGCTTCTATTTAGCATCCATGCACTATTTCCAGCCATGACATAACTTCCATTCTTTATAAAAAGAAATTCTAAACACTGTTGATTTTAACAAAAAAAGAAGGAAGAACCCAAGATTCTCCCCTCTTTATATGTAAAAGGAAACCATCAATCGTCTCCTTCTTCCCACTGGACACGCTCCATAAATTCCGTAGAAGCCTTATATCCCTGCTGCTGCAGGTACCAATTATTCGCAGCCGCTTCTACTAATCCAGCTACATCCCGTCCTGGCTGGAGCTGAATCTCAATTCTTGGAACCTGGACGCCCATATACTCTTCATAATCGGTTTTCGGCTCCAGATCATTATTGAGTGCATCCTTCTCCCACTTTGTCAGTTCAATATCCAAGGAAATACGTGATTCATCCTGGAACGCCTTTCTGCCATACATCCGTACAACATTTAAAAGTCCGACACTGCGGAGAGCGAGGAATTCACGATTGATATCGTTATGTGTACCAAGAATCGTCTTATGGCTCACCTTTTTCAAAATAACAATGTCATCCGAAACAAGCCGATGTCCGCGCCCAATCAAGGTATGTGCCAGCTCACTTTTCCCTACGCCAGACTCTCCGCGAATTAAGACGCCAATTCCGGAGACATTCAGGCAGACCCCATGAACTGCAATTTCTGTTGCGAGCTTGCGGGTTAAATAATTATCTACCTTAGCGATAAAATCAACGGCTGTATCTGCTGTACGCAGAAGCGGAATATTTTCTTCCTGACAGAATTTCGTTAAGTACGTAAGTCCCTCTTGATTCGACGTAACAATAAAGCATGGCGGATGATAGCTTACCACATGGTCTATCCGTTCCTTACGTTCTTCAATATTCTGCTGCTTCAAAAAGTTAATTTCTTTTTTCCCTAAAATCTGCACACGTTCCATTGGGAAAAAGTCAAAGTAACCAATGAATTCTAAGCCAGGGCGATGGGTCCTGGCTTTCTTGATGGTGCGATCTAACTCATCGCCTCCAGCCAGTACTTCCAATTTAAATTCTTGCACTAATTGCTTTACACTGATAGATTTCAAAGCACCACGCTCCTCTCCGTCCTGTCCTTTTCCCTACATTATAACGAATTATGTCGCAAAGAGACAGAATCATGTATGAGAAATCGCTATTTCACTAATTTGTCACATTAACCTGTAACTATTTGAAAAAGGAACTGGAGAAATGTGCAAAATATAGCGCCTTTTCATTATTTCTATTTAATAATTTGAACCCGCTTAATATATCGGCCGTCTATTTCTAATATGTGGAATGTTAAATTTTCCTTTTCCAGCGTATCTCCTTCTACAGGGAAGGTAGTAAAGTTTCTCAGAATATAAGCTGCAAGCACATCATCTTCCTCTGGAATATCTGTATCAAAGGTATTATTCAGCTGGTGAAGCGTGATTTTTCCATCACAGATAATTTCGGTTTCTGTCTGCTTTTCTATCAGCGCATCCTCTTCCACATCCATCTCATCTTCTATCTCTTGTCCAATCATCACTTCAATAATATCTTCCTGTGTGACAATTCCTTCTGTGCCGCCATACTCATCCAATACGATAGCCATATGCTTCTTTTCCTCCAGCATTTTATGGAATACCCATTCGATATTATTAAATTCATACACACGCAGCGGATCCATATCACTATAATCTGCAAGTGTTTTTTCTTTTTCATCGCTCCACGCAATTAAATACTTAGAGTGAAAAATGCCGATAATATCATCCACATCTTCTCCATAAATAGGATACCTTGTAAATGGACTGGACAGCGCCAATTCTTTCACCTCTTGGTAACTTGCTTCATGATCTAACCCGACAATTTCAACGCGCGGTGTTTTTAGAACATCCTTTACATTCAAATGATAAAAATCAAATACACCACGTATTCGTGAAGACTCTTCCTTTTGAAAAGCTCCTTCTGAATCAGCAATATCCACTATTGCCCGCAGCTCTTCTTTGGAAACAGACTCCATCTGCACTTCTCCTTTAGAAAGTGCCCGGGTAATCGTGCCTGTTAATCCATTTAATAAAAAGGTGATTGGTTTTAAAATCCATACCACAGCCCGAATAACCGGGAAGATCAAAGCAGCAATCCGGTCCGGGAAGCTGGCTGCTACGGATTTTGGTATCACTTCCGAAAATACAATAATCGTAATGGTCAGTACAGCTGACGCAATTCCTACATTTAAACCATAATCTATCGCCATCATGGTAACCAGTGTAGGCAACAGAATATTCGCCACGTTATTTCCGATTAAAATTGCTGTAATAAATTCACTTGGGGTAGAGACAAGCTGAAGCAGTTTTTCTGATTTTATATCACCATCATTTGCTTTTGCCTGCAGTCTCACCTTATTTGTTGCTGTTAAAGCTGTTTCACTTCCTGAGAAGAATAGAGAAACAAATAATAAAAAAATGATCGCAATGATCACGAGTAAATTCCTCCTAAATGACATTTTCGTTAGATATGCTGCATCACTATGTAGAGCAGAAAAGATAGCTCTCTTTCATTTGAAAACTATCTTTGTTGAACATATACACGCTGAAATAATTTTAAAACCTTTAATTTAATAAATTCTGGATAAACACACGAATCACATCCGCGCCGCCAATCAATGTTCCTAAAGAACTTCCTATATTGGCAAATACGATTACTAACAAGATACGTGTTACTTTATTATTCCAAAAACCTTTTACAGAATGCACATCATCTGCAAGTGAATCAAAATCGCCTACATTCGGCCGCTTAATATAAGCCTGAGCAAACCCTGCAAACCAGCCTGCCGCAAGTAATGGATTCAGCGAAGTAAATGGCGCTGCGACGAATGCAGTCAGGGCAGCTAATGGATGTGCGAAGGCAACAAGGGCGCCAATAGCTGAGAGAGAGCCGTTCCAGAGCGCCCAGCTTATCGTTTGCTGCCAGCCTGCCGCTGGATTTGTCATGAATGTGTAGGCAATGATGCCAATAATGAAAATAGGTATCGCCCATCCAACCACTTTCGGCCACTTTGATTTCGGCGGACGTGTGTTTAGTTGTTCCAAATCCTGTTCTTTTTCAATTTCTTTGGTTATGCCTGGCACATGTGCTGCCCCAAGTATCGCGACAACCTTATCGCCGGGAGCATCTTTAATCTTTTGAGATAAATATTGATCCCGTTCATCAATCAATGGTTTCTTCAGGTCTGGAAAATAAGCGGTAAACTCTTGAAGCATCGCATTAATCGTATCCTGCTGCTTCATCTTTTCTAATTCTTCTTCGGAAATTTCCTCTCTGCTGAAGATACTTCCAAACACTTGCATGAGCAGCATTGATTTTCCTTTAAAGCCCATATTCCCCCAAATTCGGGCAAAAGTAATTTGAATATCCCGATCGGCTAAAACAAGCTCGGCTCCTGTTTCTTCCGCGGATTCAATTCCTTGTATCATCTCTTCTCCCGGACGAATACCAAACTGCTTAGCCATCCGCTTCTGAAAGGAAGAAACTGCCAGGTTCATTAATAGCATGACTGCTTTTTTATCGCGGATGACTTGAAAGATATCGGTGTTTTTCCATTTATTATTATCCTTCACCGATTGAAAACGCTGGGCATCCAGCTCAATACATACCGCATCAGGCTGTTCCCTTTCAATGACTTCCTTGACCTGTTCGGCACTATTTTTAGAAACATGGGCTGTTCCGATTAGTATATATTCTTTTCCATTCAAATGGAGCCTTGTGATGTTCTCCTCACTCATGTACCATCCTTCTTCCTTCCATTATGTTATTCAACACGGAATTCCTTTTTTTAAACTTGTATATCCTATTGTAATACATTTTCACCAATTAATTAAACATCTACGCACAAATAACGTATGATATAGGAAGATGATAATAAAGGAAGTATGAATATGGGGGTTAACCTATGTTTCACTATCAAATAGATGACCGTCTAACCTTGCGCCAGCTGCAGATGAATGATGCAAACGCGCTGTTCAGGACGGTAGAAAGCTCCAGAGAAGAGCTGCGTGAGTGGCTTCCCTGGATTGAAACGACACAAAAACCGGCCGATTGTTTAGCCTTTATTGATTTATGCCTGCAAGGAGCCCGGCACAGACAGTCGCTGAATATCGGTATCTTTGATCGGGATAGGCTGATTGGCTGTGTCAATTATAATTTTATTGACTGGCAAAATGGCAGCACATCGATTGGCTACTGGTTAGATCCGGCTTATCAAGGGAAGGGCGTCATGACCACAGCAGTTCAGGTGATGATTGATTATGCCTTTTATACACTGCGGTTAAACCGGGTTGAAATTCGTGCTGCAACCCACAATAAAAAAAGCAGAGCCATTCCAGAACGGCTCCGTTTTCAAAAAGAAGGTATGATCAGGCAGGGAGAATGGCTATACGATCATTATGAAGATTTAGTTGTTTACGGACTGCTAGCACGAGAATGGACGCATTAACGGAGAATCACAGCTCATTGTGCTAGTTCTTTGTTTCCCTCATTTTTATTTCGACAATTTCTTTTGTATCGGTTTTAAAATAAATATCAATAATAACACCAAATTCCTTTTCTTTTCCCACTAACCATAGCTTAAAGGTTTCGACTGTATTTTCAGATTCTGTTTGTCTGCCTACATGCAAATAATCTACAATTTTTTCTTGAGGGTACTTGGCTTTCACTTCTTTCATGGCAATCTGACCCCATTCGGCATATTCCGGCTCTTCTGCATTCACCCATGTTCCAATCAACAATGGAATGATAATAATGCCGGCGAAGATAAGGGCGCGATATATTCGATTCATCAGGCCACCTCCTAATTAGTCTTAGCTTGTGTTATTTTTTATGTTTTTATGCTAATCAGAAGACAGATGTCTTTATTTCCCGGGAAATGAAGACAATACGCTAAAAAAACAGGCTGCGCTTGGCACAGCCTGTTCTGCTATTTCATTTGAACACCGTGCAGATGAGCAAAGATACCTTTTTTCTGCAGGAGTTCTTCGTGCGTTCCTTCTTCTTCAATCCCATTTTTCGTTACCACCATAATACGGTCTGCTTCTTTAATCGTAGCAAGACGATGGGCGATCACAATTGTCGTCCGGTTGGCGGCCAGCTCGTTCAATGCTTTTTGAATAATCATTTCTGTCTCTGTATCCAGCGCCGAGGTTGCTTCGTCCAAAATAAGAATTGGCGGATTTTTCAAGAACATCCGCGCTATTGCAATCCGCTGCTTTTGTCCTCCTGACAGCTTTAAGCCTCTTTCTCCAACCTGTGTCTCATAGCCATCTGGAAGCTCCTTAATAAAATCCTCCATATGTGCACGTTTAGCTGCAAGTTCGATTTCTTCATCAGTTGCTTCCAGGTTTCCATACGCAATATTCTCCCGCAGGGTTCCTGTAAACAGAAATACATCCTGCTGTACGACACCGATTTTACTGCGGAGAGATTCCTTCGTCATATCACGAATATCCATTCCATCAATCGTAATCGCTCCATCTGTCACATCATAAAATCTTGGAATCAATGCGGAAATCGTTGTTTTTCCAGCTCCAGACGGTCCGACAAAAGCAACCGTCTCTCCATGATGAATATCAAAGCTGATATCGTTCAATACCGGTTTTTTCGTTTTATCGTAGCTGAAGCTGACTTGATCAAAACGGATATCCCCTTTTAATTCACTGACTGCTTCGGCATCCGGCTTGTCCTCGACATCCGGGTTGATTGCCATCATATCTGAGAAACGTTTAAAGCCGGCCATTCCTTTGGGATATAGCTCTAAGAGTGCTGTAATTTTATTGATTGGTGTCGTTAATACATTCACGAACAAGATAAAGCTGACTAATTCTCCATAGCTGAGGCGATCTGTATAAGTGAACCAGGCCCCTACAACAAGTACAAGCAGTGTCATTAAACGCATCAGCAGAAAAATATTCGAATGGACGATACCCATTACTTTATATGCTCCAACCTTTACAAGGCGAAACTTTTCATTATTCTCCTGAAAACGCTGCTTTTCGAATTCTTCATTTGTAAAGGATTGTACGACACGTACACCAGAAACAGCATCCTCTATTCTTGCATTGACTCCTGCAATATTTGCATACATTTTTCTCCACGCCTTATTCATACGAATATTTCCAAATGTAATAAGGAATATCAGGATAGGTACGGTAATAAGAACAATCAGTGCTAAAACTGGATTAATGGTGAACATAATAAAGAAAGCACCTAAAAATGTCATGATGGAAATAAAGAAATCCTCCGGGCCGTGATGGGCAAGCTCTCCCAGATCAAATAAATCATTCGTAATACGGCTCATGATATGGCCTGTTTTCGTATTATCAAAGAAATGAAAGGATTGTCTCTGAACCTGATAAAATAAATCACGGCGCATATCTGTTTCGATATTAATTCCCAATTTATGCCCTAAATAGGAAACCACATATTGCAAATACGTACTGATAATATACACAATCAGCAGTAAAATCGATATAACAACAATGGCATTCCAGTCTTGGCCAGGTAATAATTGATCGATAAACCACTGAACCGCTACCGGAAAGGCTAATTCCATCAGCGCCACAATCACTGCAGCTGAAAAATCTATAATAAATAACCGCTTATGCGGTTTATAGTATGAAAAAAATTGACGCAGCATACTTATCCTCCTCCTCTTCTTTTTTATAAAAAGCTAAAGCGCATATGAATGAATTATATAGTTAATCGCTTATGAAAACAATATGCTTTTCTCCAGATTCTTGGGAAAGTTTGTCCTTTCCCCTGCATACCATTTAAAAAAGGAGGATGTTTCACATGAAACCAATGAAGCTTATTTGCTATGTAGTGGGATTTGTATTTCTAGTTTCCGGGCTGATGAAATTTGTGGACCTTTCGATGGTCAGCAGTTTTGAACAAATGGGCGTGCCTTTATCCAATTTTGTTTATTTCTTTGTAGCTCTGTTTGAAGTGATGGCGGGGATGTTATTAATCGGCAGAATATTTATCCACATAAGTCTTATTCCACTGATTTTTATTATGCTTGGCGCACTCTTTTTCACCAAGCTTCCTATTCTGACAGGGGACGGGATATTCGCATTTCTTTTTGCTTCGCGATTAGATCTGACGTTACTTATACTGCTCATCTTTCTCTGGTCTCAGCGAAATGAAAAAGAAGCCTTCACGTAACTTTCCCACACCCAAATTGTGGACAACATCTGTGTAATTCAAAAATCCTGTTTATAGCTTATGGACAAACTGCATTTATCCACAATTATATCCACATATGCACAAATGTTCGCATTTATATAGTATAGGAACATATTTTCCACACCAAATATAGAATCTCATTCCTTTCTTATCCACCGTTTGTGCATAATTCTATATTTCTGTGGATAAAAACTAAAAAAAGAATGGATACCCTTTCATCCATTCTTTTCTAGCTTTTATTGAATTTCTAATTCCAACTCTGTCTGCATTAACTCGCCGTCCCTGTAATAATCAATGGTTACGACTTCTCCAACCTCTTTCTCTTCGTAAAGGATTTTCCGCAGGTCAATCGTGTTATGCACAGGCACACCATCCAATGCGACGATGACATCATATTGTTGAATACCTGCTTCATCAGCTGGCGATAAGTTTTCTACGCTCCATACATACACACCGCCCTCAACTTCCACCGGCAGCTGCAATGTGTTTCTCCATTCATATTGAGGCAGCTCCTCAATCGAATAAATTTCTACACCTAAGAATGGACGGACGACTTCTCCATTTTCCTCTAATTCCTGAATCACAGGAATGGCACTGTCGATTGGAATGGCAAAACCAATTCCTTCTACCGCTTCCTCATTAATTTTCATAGAATTAATACCGATCAATTGCCCGTATAAATTTATCAATGCTCCGCCGCTATTTCCCGGATTAATCGCTGCGTCTGTCTGGATAACTTCAGCCTGCCAATCGGGCTGCCCGTCAAAGTTAAAATCCATTGGAATGGTGCGCTCCATCCCGCTGATGACGCCCTGCGTAACAGTGCTTGATAAGTATGCTCCCAGCGGGTTTCCGATAGCAATGGCCGGTTCGCCTACCTTCAAACTCTCGGAGGTTCCGATTTCCATTGGCGTATCTTCATTCTCATTATCCATTTTAAGTACTGCTAAATCTGTAAATAAATCACTGCCGATGATTTCTGCTTCCATATGTGTCTCATCATGCAAAATCACTTCTACGCTGTCCGCATCTTCAATAACATGGTGGTTCGTCACAATATAGGTTTCTCCGTCTTCTACCTTATAAATGACGCCTGATCCTGTTCCGGCCTCAATCCCATCCGCTTCGGCTCCCCAAGAAACATTCTGCTGAATATTAGTTATACCGACTACTGCGGGGGTTACTTGTTCAATAATCTCTGTCAGCTGAGTAGAAACATCTACCTGCATCGGCTGGTCTTCCAAAATCCCGTTACTGTCAGCGTTCTCATTGTTTTCTTCTTCACCAGCAGGGCTGATTTGCGCTGTATTCTCATTACGAAGAAAATCAGGATTTATAAGCAACACGAGGATTCCGCCAATAATAATACCTAGCAGTAAGGGGATAAGCCATTTTCCTTTATTCTTTTTATCCGGTCCTGGCTGCGGCTGATTCGGTTGGTCATTATATTCCATATATCCTTCTCCTTATCGATTCATCTACCTACATATTCCCTAAATACATTTATTACTAACACAAAATTGCTCTTTATTAATTCTGCTCTTCACCAAAGTCTATCGGTAACATACTAGATATAAATTTGCTGTAAGCGACCGCTACAGAAATACACTACGCTTTCCATGGGCTCCGAGCTCAGCCTCCAGAATTCAAAACAGAGGTCTGCAAGAGGGAATTAATTTCAGTTTATGCACAAATGAAATTTTTATCCCATTACAGACCTCTGTATCTTTGATCATTACTTTATTTTCTTTATACACGCTCGGTTACAGCGCCGACATCATATAATGGCGTTGGCGCTTCCGGATCAGTGTCATGCAGCTCTACATCGATTCCGCGCTCGGTCAGAACTTGATTGACAGACATACGCGCCAGGTCTTTCATATTATTATCCAGACTCAGGTGAGCCAGGTAAATCCGCTTCGTACGGTTAGAAATAACATCGGTTAAAGCAAGCCCGGAATCCTCATTGGAAATATGTCCGGAGTCTCCTAAGATGCGTCGTTTTACATTCCATGGATAGCGTCCCATCCTAAGCATCTCCACATCATGATTTGCTTCAAAAATATAAGCGTCTGCGTCCTCGACCGTTTTTTTAATACGTTCGGATACGTATCCTAAATCCGTCACAAGCGCTACTTTCTGTCCGTTATTGCGGAAGGTGTAAAACATTGGCTCTGCCGCATCATGAGACACACCGAATGATTCGACCTCGATATCTCCAAAGCTTCGAACGGATCCCATATCAAACTGAAATTTTTGGTCGATGGTCAGCTTTCCGAGAGAAGACTCCATTGCCTGCCATGTTTTTTCATTTGCATAGATGGGCAGCTGATACTTTCGCGCAAAAATGCCCAGACCTTTAATGTGGTCGCTATGCTCATGTGTTACCAGAATCCCGTCAAGACGTGACGGATCGACATCAATTCCCTTAAACAGCCCGTCCATCTTTTTTCCGCTTAATCCGGCGTCTACTAGTAAACGCTGTTGTTCTGTTTCGATATAAAAGGCGTTGCCTGTGCTGCCTGAGGCAAGCACACTAAAACGTAAACTCATTCTGGCTCACTCCTATAAGGCTCAATCTTATCCTCTATAATGGAAATTAGGTCATCCGCTATTTCCTCATCATCCTCCGACATGGAATAAAGCTTTTGTAAATAATTTTCCTCAAACATCTTTGTTGTAAAATATTCCGTATAATTTCCCGGATACGTAAAGGACTCTGCAGCATTGACAAAATAATCATTTTCCTCATCTTCTTCAGCTACCGTGATTTTGTATGTGGGTGCAAACACCTGCGTCCCTTCTCCTTCTTCATCAATTCTGGAATAATACCCGTACGTGACATTTGTCACTTCTTCTTCGGCATTTAAAAAGCGATTTTGAAGAAGCGTACCAATGGCAATCTTAGGTGTATTTAAGCTGGTGCTCCCCTGTGTACTTGCGTCACCGACCATCGTTTGCGTATAATGCGTAATCTCTCTATCATCATTCACATAAAAAGTGAGCATTGCATGCTGATTTAAATAAAGCGGGTATCCTTCTTTATTTTGATAGAAGACGATAATATTTAAATCATGATTCCATGTGCCAAAACTGAATTCAGAAGTATTTAAAACATACGGGCTGACCAAATCAGACAAATCTCCCCGCTCCAAATTTTCCGGAATCTCCAATGGTGAAGAAAATTCCACAGTTAACAACTTATTATCCACACTCTTCGCCGCATCGATATCATCTATATCATTTAATTCCCTAATTTCCGTTTGGGTAAATTCCTTTTGAGTGGATGAAATATAGCTCAGCTCAGGAACTTCAAAATCAGTGTCTGCAGAAACAGTAATATTTTCTTGATCCAGCTGCTCGTCCAGATTCAAATCATTAACCTCCAGCTCTGGAATATCCATATCCTGCTGCTTATCAATAAATTGAAATAGCAAATAAATATTTAAGACAAGGAAACTGAGAATAAACAGCGTTTTAATATGTGACCATTGCATTCTCAACTTCCTCCTTCTAAGTTTTGCTGTGTGTTTGTATTTGGCTCTGGTACCACTGACCAGCTGTTATTTACTTTCTGATACCAATTAGGCTCTAAAAGCACATAATCTCCATTATCATCGGTTTCAATCGTTAAACGGTAGGCAATCTGAACATCTTGGATATCTGCTGTATTTTCATTTTGCTGAATGCTGTTCATAATCTCTTCGCCGCTCCTCAACTCTTTTTCCGAGGTATTGACCACGGTATTGAGCGATACCAGAGAACGATTATATTTGCTTAATTGATCATTTTGCCATTCCTGATAGATGGTAGATAAATCCATATATGAATTATTCACAACAGGATATTCAAATTGATACATCCGGTAAGCAATACTATCTTCTGTAAAGCCTTCTAAGCGATAATCTCCTGTAAAGCCTCGATGTGCGTTAATATTATTTAAGCTTTGCTGTAAAACGCTGTTATCCACCTGCTCCGTATTTCTTTCCGCAACATCAATAAACCGCATCCCGTAGCCGGCAATATTTAATTGTCTATTATCTGTCCGATACATAATCGATCCAGGAGCTGTCTCTGATACACTGACTACATTCGGGTTGCTGAACATAATATTTCTGATATCGACCGCTTCAATGGAGTCGAAGGTATACGTATAAGACGTTAATGCTTTCTTTTCCTTTGGAATATAAATATCTCTGGCTGCATCGGTCAATAACTGTTTTTCCTCATACTCATCTTCCGTCAGCTCCCCAAATATCGACAGCAGCTCGTCATAGCTCGTTCTGGAGTAGATCGTACCTTCCACAACTTCTTCCCTGTCTGCTGAAACAAATTGAACGTGTAAAACCTCTTCCTCTTCCTGCAGCTCGATGGAAAATCGATCCACATAGAAATTCGTGTTATTCGTCAATGTACTGTCGACATTTAAGATCGTATCGAACAAAGATAACGGGACCTCCGTCGGGAAAATAATTTCTACTTCTGCACCAGATTCAGTGTCTTCTTCTAAATCATTCCTTTGTATATCCGTCAATTCCCATTGCCGGATATCTTCAAAAAACTGCATACTATCCTCTGGTTCCTTATAGCTGGAGAATTCGCCGTTCATTTTAAAAACCACATCATTCGGCTTTACAAGATCACTTATCTCCTGTTCTTCACCGCCCAGATCTACTTCATCAATCGATTCGACATCGTTTAATGGCCTGTATTCCGCCTGATAATTCCACATCCCGAACGTGAGAACCAGACTCGTTCCTATTAAAATAATCAGCAATAATGATTTTGCAGTCTCTAATTTCATCTGCCTCTCCCCCGCTTCGAGCCCATGAGTGGCAAGGTAAATAGGATTGTCGTACCGCGTCCTTCTTTACTTTGGGCCCAAATCTTTCCATGATGAGCCTCAACAAGTTCTTTTGTAATTGCTAAACCAAGACCGGTTCCGCCAAATTTTCTTGTTCTGGCGCGGTCGGCGCGGTAGAAACGATCAAATATTTTATCGAGCTTGTCATATGGAATCCCCATTCCTTCATCCTGAATACTGATAATGACCATATGACGTCTTACATCCAGATTCACACGCACTTTTCCACCTTCTGGCGAGTATTTAAAAGCATTGGTAATAATATTATCAAATACCTGTGTTACCTTATCCCGGTCCATCCATACAAACGATTTTCCTTTTGGTATCTGGCGCTCCAGCGTAATCGTTTCCGGCAAATTCATTTCATAACGATCAAGGACCTGATGTACATAACCCATGAATTCTGTTCTTTCTTTATGCATCGGCAATTCATCTGAATCCATTTTAGACAGCTGCAGCAGATCATTTACCATCCGGATCATCCGGTCCGTTTCCTTCTGTGTAACCTCTAAAAAGCGCGGCGCAATTTCTTTATTTTCCCAAGCACCGTCAGACAATGCTTCTAAGTAGCTTTTCATGGTCGTCAGCGGCGTGCGGAGTTCATGAGATACATTCGATACAAAGTCTCTTCGCTCTTGTTCCATTTTCTCCTGCTCCGTAACATCGCTGATAACAGTAATAAACCCTGTCACTTCTTCTTCCTCATCCACAACTGTCGAAAAGTTTGCACGTATGATAAACGGCGTTTCTTCATCACTGAAATCGATAATCATCGAACCGCTGTCGGACAGCTTGCTAATATCGACAATTTTCTCTTCCAGGTTAAGCACATCGATGAGATCATCTCCAATCATATCATCCGGATTGGAGCCAATCATTCTGGCCGCAGCATCATTCATCAATGTGACTGCTCCCGTCTGATCGGTTGCGATTACCCCGTCACTCATATACGAAAGAACAGAGCTCAGCTTCCTTCGCTCTTCTTCAATCGTAGCGTAAGAATGCTTCAGCCTGCTATTTAAATCATTAAAGGTTTCGGCAAGCTGTCCAATTTCATCCCGTCCATAGACGTCCAGTTTTTGTGTGAAGTCTCCATTCGACATAATCAGTGCTTGCTCACGCATTTCCTTGATTGGCTTGGTAATTGTACGCGCCACGAGTACCCCGAGGATGGCAGAGATACTTATCGCCAAAACAGAACCCTGCAGGAAGATATTATTGATTCCTTCGATTTGGTCATAGACCTCTTCCAAAGAAGCAGTGAACTGCACCGCTCCAACTGCCTCTCCATTTCCAATCAGCGGCTCCACATGGACATGCACTCTGCTGTCGGTTTGCCGGTCAAAATACGTACTCCGCTGGGATTGTTCAAAAAAGATCGTATTCTGTACATCGATATCTGTAGATTTCTTGCCGACCTCTCCCTGCTCATCAATCTGGTTTGTCCCGAGAATCCTGCCCTGACGATCATAAACATAAATGGTTGTCGCTACATTCTCGGTATTCACATCATCAATGATGGATTGAATTTCCTGCTCTAAACTCGGCTCGTCTTCCGAACGCTCTCTCGCAAAAGCTTGTTCCAGATTATAGCTCAACATCTCCACACGCTCCGTGATTGATGCCTTAAACGTATCCGTTAATTCTTGTTCTAGCCGTTGTGTAAAAAAAGAGCCGATAACCTGTACAGCTAAAATCAACAGAAGGATATAAATAATAATAAACTTTAACTGGATTGATCTAAAAAAACCAACTTTATTCATATTGCCTTACTCCTGTTCAGGACTGCGCAAATAATAGCCGACACCTCTTCTTGTGACAATCCATAATGGGTTGCTAGGATTTTCTTCAATTTTTTCACGCAGACGGCGAACCGTTACATCAACCGTACGCACATCACCAAAATAATCATAGCCCCATACGGTTTCCAATAAGTGTTCACGTGTCATAACTTGTCCAATATGGCGTGCTAAATAATGTAATAATTCAAATTCACGGTGAGTTAATTCAATCTCTACGCCTTTGCGGGAAACAACATATGCATCGGGATGGACGACTAAATCGCCAATCACAATATCCTTGGTTGTTTTTGACGGCTCCTCTGCAGGTACATTTTCACGACGCAGATTTGCTTTCACGCGCGCAATTAATTCACGATTACTGAATGGTTTGGTCACATAATCGTCTGCACCAAGCTCTAATCCGAGCACCTTATCGATTTCAGCATCTTTTGCAGTCAGCATAATCACAGGGACACTTTGTGTTTTACGTACCTCACGCAATACTTCATTTCCGTCTTTTCCAGGAAGCATAATATCCAATAGAATAAGATTAGGACGCTCTGTTTCTGCAAGTTCAATTGCAGTATCGCCATCATTCGCTACCACTACCTGGTATCCTTCTTTTTCTAAATTAAATTGTAATATATCAGCAATTGGCTGTTCATCATCGACAACTAATATTTTTTGACTCATTGCTTGCACATCCTTTTTTTAGTTATAATTCTTTATTATCCATACAGGGAGACAGATAAGTGAGAGGCGCTTCCATAATTTCATAGGGGTAGGCTTACTGCCCCTAAAAATATTTTTTCTTAGATGTCCCCGGCTTTTTCTCCCGCCAGTTTATATTTTAAAATCTCATTTTCTCTTTATTGTAAATAACGAAAGTATAACATGAAATCAGTTAACCTATAATTGCAATTCTTTATACAACCTGATTTTCTAGACAAATTGCTTCCTTCTATTTTAACGTAAATTCGCGTTTATGTCTTGTAGGCAGAACAGAAAGATAGAGATTGGGGGAATTTGGATATGATTTTTCCTTAAATTCTTTACAGTTTCTTCACATGCAAAAAAGAGCTGATTTTCATCATCAGCTCTTTTTTAATACATTTCTTAGTTTATTATGGACGGTACACGCTTCTTACGACATTTGTCTGCGAACGATCTGGGCCTACAGAGAAGATGGATAATGGAATTTCTGTCAGCTGAGAAATCCGCTCTAGGTAGTGGCGCGCATTGGCTGGAAGTTCATCCAATGTCTTCACTCCGGTAATATCCTCTGTCCAGCCTGGCATTTCTTCATATACCGGTTCACATTCTGCTAATGCTTTTAAGCTTGCCGGGAATTCTTTGATGACTTCCCCTTTGTAGCGATAGGCAACACAGATTTTCAATGTTTCAATACCTGTTAATACATCAATTGAGTTGAGAGATAAATCTGTAATTCCGCTCACACGGCGGGCATGACGGACAACAACGCTATCAAACCAGCCTACACGGCGCGGACGGCCTGTTGTTGTACCATACTCACGGCCAATTTCACGAATTTGGTTTCCTATTTCATCATGTAATTCTGTTGGGAAAGGACCATCACCAACGCGTGTTGTATATGCTTTTGACACACCTACGACATGATTGATTTTGGAAGGCCCTACACCAGAACCGATAGTTACACCGCCGGCAATCGGGTTAGAAGATGTTACAAATGGATACGTACCTTGGTCAATATCAAGCATAACCCCTTGTGCGCCTTCGAACAGGACACGTTTTCCTTCATCAATTGCATCGTTTAACACAACCGATGTATCTACAACATAAGGAGCCATTTGCTGTCCATATTCAAAATATTCATCGAGAATATCTTCTACCAGCATGGGGTCAGACTCATATACTTTTTCGAATAAACGATTCTTTTCTTTTAAGTTCTGCACTAATTTCCCGTGGAATACTTCTTTGTCCATTAAATCAGCAATGCGGATACCGACACGTGCTGCTTTATCCATATAAGCAGGGCCGATTCCTTTTTTCGTCGTACCGATTTTATTTTCGCCTTTTTCTTCCTCTTGAAGAATATCCAGCTTCAAGTGATAAGGAAGAATCACATGCGCACGATTACTGATACGAAGATTTTCTGTAGAAACATTGCGCTCATGTAAATAAGCAACTTCCTCTACAAATGCTTTAGGATCGATAACCATTCCGTTTCCAAGAACACATGTCTTCTCGCTAAAGAAAATCCCAGATGGAATCAAATGTAACTTGTATGTTACATCATCAAATTTTATCGTATGACCAGCGTTATTTCCGCCTTGATAACGAGCAACTACTTCTGCATTTTGAGATAAGAAATCAGTAACTTTACCTTTCCCTTCATCTCCCCATTGCGTACCTACAACTACTACTGAGGACATCGTGCACCTCCAAAATTGGTTTTATATATGAAGATTCTTGCCCTGCATGAATTTTTTATTCATCATAACAGCACAATTACTTATCAACATTTGCTTTTCACTTACCACGTAGTATTTTATCAGTAATAAAAAGACACGTCAATGTAAAACACGAACATTACTTTTTCATTTTGACTTTATCATTCGCTTCATTCGTCTTTTTTATCGTTTTTGTTAAAGAAAAACGAACTTAATAATGTAAAAGGCAAAGTAAAGTTCGGTTTTCACCTATAAACATAGAAAAAGCAGCCCCAACATAATTTGGAGCTGCCTCTCTGAGCAGACAAAATGAATTATTCAATACCTTCTGTCCATTCATCTACTTTATCTTGATTCGCTTCTACCCAGTCAGCTGCAGCATCTTCTGGTGTTGCACCTTCATTAATATCAAGCATTACTTCTTCCATGTCATCTGTTTCCCAATAGAAGTTATCTAATACTTGATATGCTTCTGGAGCGTCCTCTTCCAGTCCTTCACGAACCATTGTTTCAATGGTTTCTGCCTCACCAAATACGCCGTCTGGATCATCAAGATATTTTAAATCATAGGCTTGGAATTTCCAATGCGGAGACCAGCCAGTTACAACAATATCATCTTCATTATCAATTGCATTACCTAATTCTGTTGCCATTGCACCGCTGGAAGAAGTCTGTACAGTCCAGTCTTCCAGATTATCATATTCTTCTACAGCATTTTCTGCGGCGTTTACAACACCTGCACCCGGTTCAATACCTGTAATCGTTTGACCAGCTTCATCTGTAAGATCTTCAATCGAATCTACATCCATGTATTCAGGTACAACAAGACCAATTGCTGCTCCTTCTAAGTTAGGTCCAAGCTGTTCTACTTGATCGCCATAAGCTTCGAATTGTTCCGCATGTGTTCCAGGTAACCATGCAGCTACCATCCCATCTGCTTCACCAGTTGCAACAGCTTCCCACATAACCGCATTATCAAGCGGTGTCGTTGTAACATCATAGCCTACATCTTCTAATACTTTAGCTACAACATGTGTGGAAGCTACTTCCGTATCCCATTCTACATAGGCTAAATCAATGTCTCCCTCTACTCCGCCTTCTGCAGAATCATCATCTCCGCCATTGCTGTCATCACTTCCGCAGCCGGCAACAACTAGTCCAAGTGCTAATGAACCGATAAGTCCAGCACGCTTAAGACTCCATTTAGACATAATTAAAACTCCCCTTTTCTTAAATTTTGTTTTCTATATAGACACTTTTCATGAGAGGGGATAGCCTCCCTCATAAAAAGATTGCCACACAAATTTATTCTTTTCCTTTATTCATATTTTGTGTAATACGGTCAATAATAATCGCTAAAATAACGATTCCGATACCAGCCACAAATCCGGTACCGACAGACGCACGTTGAAGAGAAGAAAGCACTTGACTTCCAAGCCCCGGCGCACCAATCATTGACGCGATAACAACCATAGACAGCGCAAGCATAACTGTTTGGTTAATACCAGCCATGATGGTTCCTTTTGCCATAGGCAGTTCTACCTTAAATAGTTTCTGTGATCCGGTCGTACCAAATGCATCAGATGCTTCAATTAAATCCTTAGAAACCTGACGAATCCCTAAGTTTGTAAAACGGACCGTCGGCGGTGTCGCGAAAATTAGGGATGCGAATACACCAGGAACCATCCCGATTCCGAAGAAAGCTACTGCCGGGATCAAATATACGAATGCCGGCATGGTTTGCATAAAGTCCAGAATTGGTGTAAAAATCGTATTAGCAATTTTGCTTTTTGCCATTAATATTCCTACAGGAACACCAACAATGACAGATAGTAAACTTGCTAAAATAACCAATGTTACTGTAGACATCAGCGCATCCCATAACCCCTGGTTATAAACAAACCATAGACCCACGATAGAAAATACAGCTAATCCAAGTTTTTTACCAGAAACAAAGAACGCAATTACAGCAACAATCAAGATAAATATAATTGGCGGAATACCTGCTAGAACATCTGAAGATACAAAATCCATAAAATTACCAAGATGATCTTTGATTGGTTCAAAAAGAAAGGCAAAGGTATCTTGAATCCAATCTGTCGCAGTCTCTGTCCATTCGGATAAAGGTATTTGATCAATAAAATCAAGCATTTAAGTTCACCTCACCATCATTTGCAAGCGCGGCTAATACAGCACCGCGAACAATAATTCCATTTAACCGCCCGTTATCTTCTACAACTGCAATGGGAACCGGCGTATCATAGATCATGGAGAAAATATCTTGCATTGGTGTGTCTGGGGTTACTCTTAAAATATCTGTTTGTAAAATTTCTTTAATATCTGTTATTTCTTTTTTACGTGCCTCAGAAGCGTCATCTGCTGTCACATAGCCCTGTAAACGGCGGTTTTCATCCACTACGAGAATGCTGGAAATACCTTCCCTGCGCATTCTTTCTAATGCTGCGCGCGGACCGTGCTTCGCTATATTGATTGTTTCCGGCCGCTTCATAATATGGCTTGCTGTAAGTATCTTCGAGCGGTCCACATCCTCTACGAATTTCTCAACGTAATCATTCGCAGGATTCATCAGAATTTCTTCTGGAGTTCCAATTTGAACGATAGCTCCATCCTTCATTAACGCAATACGATCCCCTAAACGAAGCGCTTCATCCAGGTCATGTGTAATAAAGATAATGGTTTTCTTCATGGAGGATTGCAAATCAATCAGCTCATCCTGCATTTCTTTACGGATAAGCGGATCAAGCGCAGAAAAAGCTTCATCCATTAATAATACTTTTGGGTCATTCGCTAGCGCACGAGCCAGCCCTACACGCTGCTGCATACCGCCTGATAACTGGCCAGGCTTCTGATGCATATAATCACCTAGTCCAACAAGCTTTAAGGATTCCTCCGCTTTTTTATCCCGTTCCGATTTATCAACTCCTTGTACCTCTAAACCAAACGCTGCGTTCTGTAAAATCGTGCGGTGCGGGAAAAGTGCGAATTGCTGGAATACCATTCCTAATTTTTCACGACGTACTTGTCTTAATGCTTTTTTATCTAATGTCGCCAGTTCTTTTCCATCAATTAGAATAGATCCTTCGCTCGGTTCGATTAATCGATTTATTAATCGAACCAGGGTTGACTTCCCGCTTCCGGAAAGCCCCATTATTACGAATATTTCGCCTTCTTCAACTGAAAAACTGGCACGATTTACCCCGACAGTATTACCTGTCTTTTTCAGTATCTCTTCTTTGGACATACCTTGATCTAACATTTTGATAGATTGGCCGATATTTTTACCAAAGATTTTAGACAGGTTTTTTGCTTCTACTACTGCCATATAATCACCTCTCTATTTGTTTTGATTTGTAGTACATCTAAAATTAAAATAATCTTTGGTACTCCCGAACCATTTATGCTGAAATTAAAAATAAATGAACCAACGATTGACTCATTTATTTTATGGCATCCACATAGATGTATTTACCTGTTTCAAGGCAACAATACTAATTATAATTAAGTTCCTGTTAAACCTCAAACCGCTTATTTTACGGTATTCTAATAGTTTTAAGCAATAAATTCCTTCTATTCCATATAAATCGACGTTTCCTGCCTTTTCCTTCTGTATACTTTTAAATGCTTCACTTATTTTACAATTGGTAACATTTATTTCTGAAAAATTACCATTTTGTTACAATTGAAACCACGATATTACATATTTTTTAAATTATGCTGTCGGAACTTATTTACAATATATAAAGTCAGCATCAAAATAGCCGTGATGGACAGCATCATTATTCCGCCAAGCAGAATCATTTGTACCAAAGCCCAGTCCGCTCTCATATGTAAAATAAAGAAAGACACTAAAAACAAAATTGAGATAATTGTATATTTTCCGAGGGAATACCCTTCTTGGCGCAACTGTCCCAGCAGCAGTTCATACGACGTTTCTTTCGGCAGCGCTTCCGATGAGCCTTGATAAACTTGAGTATAATCTACTGTATCGACAAGCTCCCAACCTTCTTCTAATGGCGGCGTATCTTCCTCCACCTTTTGAATAGGCTGAAACTCCAGATGATATTGTACTTCTTTCGGTTTATCTTCTGTTAATTGAAAAAGCAGACCGCCTAATCGTAACCTTTCTACTACCCATCCTTCCTTTGCAAGAGCTTCTAATTTTTCTGTTCCTATATAATGAAAGAAAAATCTAGCAGGGTTCCAAATTAATTTCTTTTTCATGATTTTTCACCTCTGTATAATGACATCTAAATTTAAATTAGTATCATTATACAAGATTTCCCGCGATTCTTCCTAGTAATCATAAAATATGACAGAAAAATGATTTTATTAACAAAAAGATAACGCTTTCATTTTTTAACTAATGACAATTTTCATATTAAATCTATTTTTACGAATTTAAATAGTTTCCTTTTTTATCCAA
Organism: Oceanobacillus oncorhynchi; assembly: GCF_000821065.1. Taxonomy (GTDB): domain Bacteria; phylum Bacillota; class Bacilli; order Bacillales; family Amphibacillaceae; genus Oceanobacillus; species Oceanobacillus oncorhynchi. The sequence goes on along the minus strand of NZ_CDGG01000001.1, from coordinate 128,236 downwards.
TTGCGTAAACCCTTTTATACCAACGCTTCCCGTTTTTTGATAGTTTCCAAAACCATGCATTTTCTAAGGATTTTCAAATGACTTATATTTCTCTAAGTCTTTTCATGATATAATCGAGACTGACCTATAACACGAGAGAAAGGATGAAATAAACCGATGAGTCGTTCAAACGAACATATTGAAAAGCCGGAGATAGCTGTCAAGCAGCCTAATCCCCGTCTTAAAAGCTGGAAAAGCGTCTTTAATAAACTGAAGAAAAATAAGTCGGCTGTTGTCGGCGGAATTTTAATTATTTTACTTATCATTATCGCTCTTATCGGCCCATACTTAACCCCCTACGACCCTCTATACGATCAAGATGTAACCAATAAATTAGCTACCCCTTCATCTGATCATTGGTTTGGGACAGATAACTTTGGGAGAGATATATTCAGCAGGGTAATCCAAGGCACCGGATTAACACTGATGATAGGTTTTTTCTCTATCTTACTGGGAGCAACTGCCGGCGTATTTCTCGGTATTATCGCAGGCTATTACGGCAAACGGATAGATAGTATTATCATGCGTTTCATGGATATTTTATTAGCATTCCCTAGTATTCTATTAGCGTTAACGATCGTTACGGTTTTAGGCGGAAGCATGGTTAATGTTGTTATCGCGGTTGCTGTTTCCTCTGTACCGATATTTGCCAGAATTGTTCGTGGATCTACTTTATCTGTGAAAAAGCTGGAGTATATTGATGCGATGAGAGCGCTGGGCGCCAGTGATTCCAGAATTATTTTTAAACATATTTTACCTAATATCACCTCTCCAATTATCGTTCAGGCTACGTTAAGTATTGCTACAGCGATTCTGTCAGCTGCGGGGCTTTCCTTCTTAGGATTGGGCGCACAGCCTCCTACACCAGAATGGGGAGCCATGTTAAGTGATGGACGAAATTACTTATATAATGCACCCCATGTAGCGTTATTTCCTGGGCTTGCTATTGTCGTAGCTGTATTGGCATTTAACATGCTTGGAGATGGATTACGTGACGCATTTGATCCAAAAACGAGAGAATAGAAAGAGGTGAACGATTTTGATTCAATTTATCATTCGACGTATTTTACAAACGATACCCGTCCTAATTGGTGTATCTATATTAGTATTTAGCATGATGCATTTAGTTCCGGGTGATCCAGCACAAGTAATCGCTGGAGAAGGTGCGCCACAGGAACAAATTGAAAATATCAGAGAACGATTAGGTTTAAATGACCCTTTACCCACGCAGTATCTTAATTATGTAACCAGTGCAGTCCAAGGCGACTTAGGAACCTCTATGCGAAGCGGTAGAGATGTTTCAGCCGAAATTGGGGCCCGATTCTGGGTAACCGTTGAGCTTGCCATCTATAGTACCATCTTAGCTGTTTTTTTAGGATTAATTGCAGGTATTATTTCTGCTACACGTAAATATACAGCCATCGATACTACTATTATGATTGTCGCTTTATTTGGTTTATCGATGCCTAACTTTTGGCTTGGGTTAATGTTAATTCAGTGGTTTGCAATTGGAATTGATTTGCCATCCTGGGTACCTTTCTTTAATAACACAGCATGGTTCAGTCCTTCCGGCTGGGGAAGCTTCAGCCAAATTGTCTTACCTGTAATCACATTAGGTACAGGAAGTGCTGCCATTATTGCACGTATGACACGTTCCAGCATGCTCGATGTTATCGGCTCAGATTATATTCGAACCGCCCGTGCCAAAGGGGTAAAAGAGCAAATCGTTATTTATAGACATGCATTAAAGAATGCATTAATCCCTATTGTTACCGTAGTTGGATTACAATTTGGCGGACTTCTTGGCGGAGCCGTATTAACAGAGTCTGTATTCGCCGTTAATGGAATGGGAAAATTGATTATCGATTCTATCCAAGCCCGTGATTTCCCGGTTGTTCAAGGAACCGTTTTGGTCGCATCTCTTCTCTTCATTCTTGTAAACTTAATTGTCGATGTTGCTTACAGATTCTTGAACAAACGGATTGATTTAGATTAGTATTCTTGCATTACAAGATTTCGAAAGGAGCTGCTTACTATGACAGGTGCACCAAACCCTTCATATGATAATATACTAGAAATTAAAAATTTACAGACTTCTTTCTTCACAAAAGATTTAGAAGTAAAGGCTGTAGATGGTGTTTCCTTTAATATTCCAAAAGGAAAAGTACTTGGTGTCGTTGGAGAGTCTGGTTCCGGAAAAAGTATTACTTCCTTATCTATTCTCCGTCTTATCGAAGAACCAGGTAAGATTAAAGGTGGAGAAATTCTCTTCAAAGGAGAAAACCTCTTAGATAAGAGCGAAGCACAGATGCGCAAAATTCGAGGCAATGAAATATCAATGATTTTCCAGGAACCAATGACTTCCTTGAACCCTACCTTTACGGTCGGCCAGCAGATCAGTGAATCATTCCGCATTCACGAAGGTCTTGGCAAAAAGGAAGCAAAAAAGAAATCCATTGAGATGTTAAAGCTGGTAGGAATTCCTTCCCCAGAAAAACGTATCAATCAGTATCCATTTGAGTTATCTGGAGGGATGCGCCAGCGTGTGATGATCGCAATCGCGCTTGCCTGTAACCCAGATCTATTGATTGCTGATGAACCAACAACCGCATTGGATGTAACAATTCAAGCACAGATTTTAGATTTAATGAAAGAATTGCAAGAAAAATTGGACATGGGTATTTTATTAATTACCCATGACCTCGGCGTTGTGGCAGAAACTTGTGATTATGTTGCCGTTATGTATTGCGGGAAAGTGGTCGAATTCACCGATAAAAAGACCTTATTTACAGAACCAAAACACCCATATACCGTTGGTTTGATGCAATCTGTTCCACAACACGACCAAGACGTAGATGGCGATTTAGCAGTGATTAGAGGATCTGTTCCAAGTCCAGCTGATATGCCGCAGGGCTGCCGTTTTGCGCCAAGATGTCCATTTGCTACCGATTTATGCCGAAATAAATTACCTGACTTAGAAACGGATGAAGAGGGTAATCAAATTCGTTGCTGGATTTATTCTGATGAATGGGACGGAGATCCGGAGGTGAACGTTCATGAACAATCAAAAAGTACTTCTTAAAGTAGATGACTTAAAACAATATTTTCCGATTAAAGGCGGGTTTTTTGGCCGCACCGTCAATCACGTAAAGGCAGTAGACGATATCTCCTTTGAAGTGTATGAAGGAGAAACACTAAGTATCGTAGGAGAATCTGGCTGTGGAAAATCGACAACCGGACGAGCTGTTCTCCGATTAGATGAACCTACTGATGGAAAAGTAGAATTTGATGGTACAAATATTCTTGAGCTAAATAAAAAAGAAATGAATAAATTTCGTAAAGATATGCAGATTATTTTTCAGGATCCATATGCATCGATTAATCCCCGCCACACTGTCCGGCAAATTTTAACCGAAGCAATGGAAATTCAAAATGCGGTTCCTAAACATGAAAGAAATGATCGTGTGAAGGAGTTGATGGAGACAGTAGGCCTTGGCGCCCACCAGATTGACCGGCATCCACACGAGTTCAGCGGCGGGCAGCGACAGCGTATCGGGATTGCCCGAGCACTGTCTGTTGATCCGAAATTAATTATTGCTGATGAGGCTGTGTCAGCACTTGATGTGTCTATTCAGGCACAGGTTATCAATCTGCTGAAAAAGCTGCAGCGTGAATTTAAACTGACTTATCTTTTCATTTCACATGATTTAGGTGTTGTACGTCACATTTCTGACCGTATTATAGTAATGTATTTAGGAAAAGTTGTTGAAATAGCTGATAAAAAATCATTATTTACCAATAACATGCATCCGTACACGAAAGCACTTCTTTCTGCTATCCCTAGTACGGATTTGGAAGCCAAAAAAGAACGTATTACGCTAAAAGGAGATGTGCCTTCTCCGATTGATCCTCCTGAAGGCTGCCGCTTCCACACACGCTGTCCTTTTGCCACGGACATCTGCCGTACAAAGGTGCCTGAACTGCGTAACACAGAAGGTATGAAAGACGGACATCGTGCAGCTTGTCACCATATGGAAGCTATCCGTTCTGGTGAACATCAGCCGACGGTTAATGCGTAATTATATTGTAAAAGTCACATGATATGAATCATGTGACTTTTTTTATGTACAAAAAACAGCTGCTTATCTCTATCAGAAAAACAGCTGTTTATTCATTTCATTATTGATTTAAAGATACATCATGTAATTGAAGTATTCCAGTTGGCGATTGCGTTAAGCCTTGTACATTATCATTCACACCAAGCAAGAATTCTTGATGGTGCAGATAAAGCATTGGCGCAAGCTCTGTAAGTTTTGCCTGAATGTCACTGTAAAGCTGCAGACGAGTCTCTTCGTCTCCTTCACGGCGGGCAGCTTCAAGCATTTCATCTAATTCCTCATCTTGTAAGAAAGAACGGTTACCAGGCTCACCGATATTCTCCGAATGGAATAATGGATATAATCCATAATCAGCATCCCCAGTTACAGTAGACCAGCCAAGTACAAACATATCATGATCTCCTTGAGCTGTTCTTTCTAAATACGTGCCCCATTCAAGTACTTCAACCTCTACATCAATATTCAATTCTTGTAATTGAGCTTGAACATTGGTAGCAGCATCTATACGCTCTTGTGTATCATTTGTCCAAAGCGTTGTCGAGAAGCCATCTTCATAGCCCGCATCTGCTAACAATTGCTTCGCTTCTTCTAAATCATATTCTAAACCAGGTGCATCCTCGTCATAACCATATACTGCCGGTGCTAATGGCCCAACAGCCGGGATTCCAACTCCTTCGTAAATACCATCAATAATCTGGCTTTTATCAATTGCCATATTGATTGCTTGACGCACATTCGGATCATCAAATGGTTCTTTTTCTACGTTAAATCCAATATAAGATACGCTGACACTTTCTTGCGGTGCTACATGGATTCCTTCTGAATTTTCAACCTGAGCCATATTACTTGGTCCCAGAGGATCAATAATATGTGAATCTCCAGTTTCAAGCTCAGCTACTCGCGTATTCGCTTCACTTACAACCTTAAATACAACGGAATCAAGGTGAGCCGGCTCTCCCCAATAATCTTCGTTTTTCACTAAACGAACTTCAGAACCTGAATTCCATGAATCAAATTTAAAGAAGCCTGTACCAATCGGGTTCTCATTAATATAGCTTCCCGGTTCTTCTCCATTTTCCATTGCTTCATAGTCTGCCTCAATTACTTCAAGCGATGTCATTCCACCGCCATTATGTGCAATATGTGCCGGGAATGGCGCAAATGGATATTCTGTCGTAAAACGTACAGTATAATCATCCACTACTTCTATATCCTCTACCATTTCATAAAGGAAGTAACGCTGAGAAGCTACATCTTCATCTAAAATACGTTCAATATTTGCTTTTACTACTTCCGCATTAAATTCCGAGCCATCATGGAAAGTTACATCATCACGTAATTTGAACTCCCATACATTATCTTCTACTGCTTCCCACTCTGTAGCAAGACCAGGCTGTAATTCCATATTTTCATCTAAAGTTACAAGTGTTTCAAAGATATTTGCCTGTACGTTACTAGATGGTGTATCGTTTGAACCTGCCGGGTCCATTGAAACAACATCTGACTGGTTGGCAATAACAAGCTCGCCGCCCTCAGCAGCTTCTTCGGAAGTGCCTTCTCCATCCGAATCGCTGTTACCGCCTTCATCTGGTTCGCTTGCACACGCTACCAAAAAAACGCTAAGTAAAAGACCGAAAATTAGCAATAATAAAGACTTTTTTGACAATTTCATATTCGTACTCCCCTCAAATTAGAATATATTTGTCTTACTACTCTATTCTAATCTATCTCCCAGATAAATTCAATAATAGTATTAATTTACTAAAATTTTGAAATATCTTAATATAACTGTAATCTATTTGTATCCCAGCACTTACACTCTATTTACCAGCAGAAAAGAAATACATGTCTGTTCCCCTCTATATCAGTCTTTTATAGCTTTACATAGAACATAGAATCACTCATTATACTCTTTTTAATTTGTTAACTTCTTGTAAAATAATCTAGTTCCATTGTCTTATTTTGTCGATTCATCTGAAAGCACTACTATTTTCCTTTCATAAAACAAAAAAGAGATGCCTATCTTACAAGACACCTCTTCCCACACTAGTATTCATTATTGGACCATTATACGTTCAACAGTCTCATCTAAGTGACACAGAAATAGACTTTCTCATATGAAAAATCAAAAGTACCTCTATTATCTACATCGCCGGCGGAATATCTCCCTCTCCATAACGATGATCTAAGTCCACGAATTTATTATATTCTTTTACAAAGGCTAGCTCTACGGTTCCTGTTGGACCATTACGCTGCTTCGCAATAATAATCTCAATAATATTCTCTTTCTCTGTCTCTTTATCATAATAATCATCACGATATAAGAAACCTACAATATCCGCATCCTGCTCAATACTTCCTGATTCACGGATATCCGACATCATTGGGCGCTTGTCCTGCCTGGACTCCACACCACGGGAGAGCTGAGATAATGCAATCAATGGCACTTCCAGCTCCCTGGCCAATGCTTTTAGCGCACGGGAAATCTCGGAAACCTCCTGCTGACGGTTTTCCTTCGAGCTGCCGCTTCCCTGGATGAGCTGCAAATAATCAATCAGAATCATCCCAAGCCCATGCTCCTGCTTCAGGCGCCGGCACTTGGAACGAATTTCATTGACACGTACGCCTGGCGTATCATCAATATAAATTCCTGCATTCGACAGGGACCCCATCGACATCGTCAGCTTACTCCAGTCATCTGCTTGCAGCTGTCCGTTTCTTAAACGCTGCGCGTCAATATTTCCTTCCGCACAAAGCATACGCTGAACGAGCTGATCCGCGCCCATCTCGAGACTGAAAATAGCTACATTTTCATCTGTTTTTACGGCAACGTTTTGCGCTACGTTTAATGCAAAGGCTGTTTTCCCTACGGAAGGACGCGCCGCAATAATAATCAAATCGTTCCGCTGAAAGCCTGATGTAATGCGGTCTAAGTCCAAGAAACCCGTTGGAACGCCTGTTACATCACCTTTTTGCTGGTGAAGCTGTTCAATATTATCATATACATCAATCAAGACATCTTTTATATTTTTGAAAGCTCCTGAATTTTTTCGTCCAGAAACCTCCAGGATACTTTTTTCTGCATCATTTAAAACATCTTCAACCTCATCTTCTTTTTCAAAAGAGGCCGTCACAATGTCTGTTGCTTTTCGAATCAAGCTGCGCAGGGTTGATTTTTCTTCTACAATTCTGCTGTAATACTCTACGTTAGCTGCAGTCGGCACACTTTCTGCCAGTTCTGTTAAGTAGGAGACACCGCCTGCTTCCTCCAGCTGTTTCCGGTCATTTAAAAACGTGGTAACTGTTACAACATCAATCGGTTCCCCGCGCTCAGACAAGGTCATCATCGCTGTAAAAATAAGCTGATGGCTCGCACGGTAGAAATCTTCTGGTATCAAAATTTCCGAAGCCTGTACAAAGGCGGTCGGCTCCAAAAAAACAGCGCCTAAAACAGATTGCTCTGCTTCTAAATTATGCGGTGGTGTACGATCATTCAAAGACGCACTCATTACCTCTCCTCCGTATTCTAGTTAAGTGAAAAAAGAAATCGGCACACAATTTTTCTGCCAATTTCTTTTTCCTCTGTTTATTTCCGAATGTCATCCTATTTATTTTTCTTTTACATGAACCTTTACAGAGCCAGATACTTCCGGATGTAATTTAACGGGAACATTTGTGTAACCCAACGCACGGATTGGCTCATCTAATTCTAGCTTGCGCTTATCGATTTTATAGCCATGCTGTTTATTTAATCCTTCTGAAATCTGTTTACTGGTTATGGAACCGAATAAACGTCCATTTTCTCCAGATTTTGCTTCCAGCTCAACCGTTAAATCAGCAAGTTTGTCTTTTAATTGAATGGCATTTTCTTTTTCTTCTATTTCTAATTGATCTTGTTTTTTCTTTTTCGCATCAAGTGCTTTCAGATTCCCGGAAGTAGCTTCTTCTGCCAGTTTATTTTTGAACAGGAAGTTACGGGCATAGCCGTCAGGAACATTTTTCACTTCGCCTTTTTTTGCTTTCCCTTTAACATCTTTTAAGAAAATAACTTTCATTCTGAATCTCTCCCTTTTTTATACTCCAGCTCATCAATAATCTCAACAAGCATTTCTTTGACTTCCTCAATGGTTTTGTCTTCTATTTGCGTTGCTGCATTGGTTAAATGTCCGCCGCCATTCATTTGTTCCATGATGACCTGTACATTGACATCCCCCAGCGACCGTGCACTGACTCCGATTCTGCCGTCTGCTCTTTCCGAAATAACAAAGGAAGCCGTGATACCTACCATAGACAGTAAGGTATCCGCTGCTTGCGCAATCAGCACAGGGTTATATGCTCTTCCGCTCGGCGCTGTCGCAATCGCAATATAGTCATTATAAATTTGTGTTCTTTCAATAATATTGCTGCGTTCGATAAATACCTCTAAGTCATCTTTGAGTAAATGCTGGACCAATACCGTGTCAGCGCCTTGTGACCTTAAATACGAAGCCGCATCAAATGTTCTTGAGCCTGTACGCAGCGTAAAACTTTTCGTATCAACGATAATCCCAGCTAAAAGTGCTGTAGCTTCCAGTACTTTCAGCTTCACTCCTTTGGGCTGATACTCCAGGAGCTCCGTCACAAGCTCTGCTGTGGAGGATGCATAAGGCTCCATATAGACAAGCGTAGGATTATCAACAAATTCCTCTGCCCGGCGATGATGGTCGATAACAATTTTATAATCGGTATAGTTCAATAAGCTTTCTACTGCAACCATGCTCGGTTTGTGGGTATCCACAATGATCAATAAACTCTGCTGATCAATCATGAGATCCTCTGCTTCTTCCGGTGAGATGAATTGATCCCAAAGCTCTCCATCCTCACGAATACGGTCTATCAAGCGGGAAACACCAGTCTCCACATCATTCTCATCAAACACAATATAACCGGGTACATCATTTGTTTTAGCAATATTTAATACACCGATAGCTGCACCAATGGCATCCATATCAGGTGATTTATGTCCCATAATAATAACATTATCACTGGCACGAACCAACTCTTTTAACGCATGGGATATCACTCGTGCCCGTACACGGGTACGTTTTTCCATCGGGTTGGTCTTTCCGCCGTAAAAACGTACTTTTCCATTCTCATCCTTAATAGCCACCTGATCGCCGCCCCGGCCTAAGGCTAAATCTAAGCTGGACTGGGCTACTTCACCAATCTCCGGCAGCGTCATGTTTCCAGCACCGACCCCGATGCTCAATGTGACTGGGTTGCTTTCAGATCCTTTCATTTCCCGGACTTCATCTAAAATAGAGAATTTAACTTTTTCCAGCTCTTCGAGAATTTCCAGATTCCCAACAGCTAAAAATCGTTCCTGTGATGTTCGTTTCAAGTAGAGTCCATAATGACTGGACCAGTTATTCAAAACAGCCGTCACCTGTGAGTTCAATTGACTCTTAGCTGTATCATCCATATTTTGAGTGATTTCTTCATAATTGTCTAAGAAGATAATAGCAAGTACGGTTTGTTCATTATAGTAACGGTCCTTCAGTTTTTGATGCTCTGTACGATCAAGGAAATAGAGCAGTTTCTCTTCCTTTTTTATCACACATAGAAAGGTGTAATCTCCAATTTCCACCCATATTTCATCTCGGTTCTCTATAATCATCGGGATTAGGTCTTCCGATAACTGATTAAGAGATTCACCGATAATGGTATCCTTGCTTGCTTTAAACTGATTCATGAATGGGTTCGACCACTCTATTTGAAAGTTATCATTGTATAGAACAATTCCAAACGGCATCTCTAATAAAGCTTCCGAACCAACTTTTTTCACTCGATGAGAAATCGTCGATATATATTCTTCCGCTTCATCCAGAAGCACTCTTTCCGTTCGAATACTATAGTAAAATGAAGCAGCGTAGACAACTGTCATTATTAAGCCAACTATCCATTGATAGTACCAAACATATAAAAGCAATAGAAATGTAAAGATATAAATTATCCATACATGCTTGCTTAATGTTGGTCTATTCTGTAAATCTGGCACGGCATTCAGCTCCTTCAAAGTCCAACAGTCTTTCTGTTTTTTTCCTGTACTTATTCTTAGACCGAACAATTATTTTATGGCTTTCGGTGTGGGAATCTCGGGTTGCTCTATAAGCCTGCTTCTTTTTTATTTTAACCGCCCTCTTAACCGGAAACCTATATCAATTATACCTAAGATTCGGATGAAATAAAGAAGAATTCCTGGAAAAAGAATCGTTGCAATAACAATCAAAATAGGAACTGCTTTGGCTATACGTTTGATATGTGCAAAGTAAAAAATAAATGAAAATCCTTGCAGCATCAAAGCAATCCCGACAATCATCAATAAATTCTGCGCTCCAAATTCCATGGTGCTTCCTTCTTCAAAACCGATAACAGATAAAATTAATGCTAACAGATAAATCCAAATAATTGCACCCGGAAATTGTAATTCACGGAATGGCGGAAAAGAAAATTTCTCTTTCTCTATCCGATTTAATAACTTATAACTGATCCATTGCGTAATAAATGCCGTAGCTAGAGCAAATACAACCATAAAGGTAGGAATTAATTGCTTCAGTAGGCTAATTTGTGTCTCTTGCAATGCGGTGATATCTTCTTCGTTCAGCGAAGGATTGACACTTTCTATCATGGATGCACTCATACTGACAGAGTCTTCCACAATGTTTTCGTATTCAGATACAATATTAACATCCAACAGTATTTGAATAAAAACAAAAGCCAAAAGCATCCCAACAATAAAGCCGAATGTTCCTTGGGCCAGTGTTTCATATGCTGTATTCCTTTTATACATGGCATAGCCGATAAAAATACCGCCTGCTGCAGCAATAAGCACACCTGGCAGTATCATCATAGACATCAGCAATGTAGATATAATCGCAACAGCCACTGTCATTATAAGACCTGCCTTCACCCCATGCCGTTTCACATAGAATATAAAAGGAACAGGCAGTACAAACATGCTGATTAAACTAAGTATCGGTAAGAAAGAAGCCACCAACAAAACCATAACAATGGCAATCATTAATGCTCCTTCGGTAACTTTTCTCGATTGGTTCATATACTGCACCTCGTTCTAACAAAATTAAATAATAGTAGAGGATGTTTTAAATTCTTCTCCTCTATAAAAAATACATCAAAATTAATCCAATTAGCTGTATCCTTTCCTGTTTAATCACATCCATTTTTATGGGTTTAAATGGCAATATGATAATTCCACACATATTCTATTATGATAACATGAATTTAGCAGAAAGGCTTGTATAGTACCTTGTTCAAAAGAGGGCGTAACGGTGGTGTTCACTATGCTCAGGGAGTATCACCGCTCTATGTATGCAATTAAATGAGGGTAAGTTACACTGAAAATGAATTTTCATATTATTTCCCGGGAAATTTGTCGAATAACGCTGTATTCTTAGCCAACTAAAAGCTAACTCCTATATAATAATAGTGTTGCCAACTAAAAGTAGATTAAATCATATCTTTTCCATTGGTTTCTGAACGGTATATATTTTCTCTTAATCCAATATGAAGCTCTTTATTTGCTCATAATTTTTAGAGGAGAAGACTTTTTCTACTTCAATATAAAGGATGATAATAATGAAATTCACAAAAATACTCAAAGAAAGTCTTTTTCTTCCACAAAAAAAAGCTATGTTTCAGATTAACCGAATCGGGATGGATCAAATTATGATTTACCTTTTCATTTTATTTATGGTGACATCCCTGCCTGAACTAATTTCCCGTTTAACAAGCTGGAGCGGTTTAGGAGGAGAAATGAATATTATCTTTCAGCTTATTTATTTCTTTATGTTTTATTACTTAATTCTATCTATTCTGCTGCTGGGCGTCATTTCATTTATCGCTTATCTCGGCAAAGGGATTGTCCGGCTGGCCAACCGGAAGCTCTATTACGGCACACTTTGGAAGTTGACTGCTTGTTCACTGACGATTCCGATGCTGATTTTTACCTTATTCTCGTTTATTTGGTCCATTCCAGATTGGTTTTTATTCATCTTTTTTATTTATCCAGTAGTTTTGCTGGTGCGGATGGTATTTTTATACCCACAGAAAAGGTTCCGTTAAATGACATTTTTCTACATATTTAAACAAATAAATTGTTGAAATTAATCTGTAAACGTTTTATAGTTTTATTATGCATTTTTTTAGTAATTTGTAAAGCGTTTGCAAAGAAAAGGGGTTTATTATGGAAGATATTTCTGTTTGGCTTACAATTGTTGGACTGCTTATTATCTTTTCAATTGTAGGTTTGCTTATCTCAAATAAAATCAGCCCTATTGTCGGAATGACGATCATTCCAATCATAGGAGCATTTATAGCCGGATTTAATTTTGAGGAACTATCTGGATTTTTAGCAGCTGGTTCTGATCAAGTAATGGGCGTTGTAATCATGTTTATTTTTGCCATTATCTATTTTGGTATTATGCAGGATAGTGGTTTATTTAATCCTTTCATACGCTTTATGATTTTAATGACAAAGGGGAACGTAATCATCGTAGCCATGGCAACCGCGGTTATCGGAATGATTGCACAACTTGACGGGGCAGGAGCATCTACCTTCCTTCTCTGTATTCCAGCGTTGCTTCCTTTATATAAAGAACTACATATGAGCCGTTATTTATTATTATTATTAGTTGCTTTAAGTGCAAGTGTTATCAATATGATTCCATGGGGCGGGCCTGCTGCACGTTCAGCAACCGTTATTGATATGGATTTGATTGACTTCTACCTGCCGCTTATTCCGATACAGGCAATTGGAGCTGTATTAATTTTAGTACTGGCTGCTTTTCTCGGAATTCGTGAGAAAAAGAAAATCAGTAAAAAAGTGGCGGCTGGTGAAATCACCTTAAGTGAAAACGTAAATATTCTTGCGATTGCTGACAATTTTACGAAAAGACAAAATGAAGAAATGGCACAGGCGAAAGAACAGCCGCGAAATTTAGCATGGAGAAACGCGGCAAACCTTGTTCTTACGGTTCTGGTATTAGGGGCCATGATGGCTAGTTTACTGGCTCCTCAATATGCATTTATGATTGGTGTAGCGATTGCCCTTCCATTGAATTACAAGGGCGTCGATAATCAAATGAACCGTGTCAAAGCCCATGCTCCTAATGCCTTAATGATGGCAGCAGTTATTTTAGCTGCCGGAGTATTCCTTGGGGTCTTGAACGAATCAGGCATGCTTGAACAAATTGCACTTGCCGGAATTGCTATCATGCCAGCATTTGTTGTTCCTATTGTACACATTATTGTTGGTATCTTCGGTGTTCCTTTAGATTTACTGACCAGTACTGACGCATATTATTTTGCATTGATGCCGATTGTGGATCAGATTGCGAGCTCCCAAGGGATTGCTTCTGTATCTACCGCATACGCTATGATGATTGGTAACATCATTGGAACATTTGTAAGTCCTTTCTCTCCTGCATTATGGTTAGGAATTGGACTTGCGTCAGCTAACATGGGGAAACATATCAAATACTCTTTCTTCTGGTTATGGGGATTCAGTATCGTTCTATTAGTCATTGCTGTATTAATTGGTGTGGTTACTCTATAATATTAGATTCATAAATTCATATAAACGCTTCAAGTACAGCTACGTATTTGCCTGTACTTGAAGCGTTTTTTATGAGGAGAGGCTAGAAGAGAAATAAAAAAGACAGGCTGTAGATCCCTTTTTTATTATTATTATTTCTATGCTTGCCTGAATCGTATTTATTTTGTTATTTAATAAACTTCTACTGGATGAAATGACCCTCCCTGTCTGCCTACATGACGTGAGTATCCCCAAAAGGGCTTCTATGCCCTTTTAAAGACATAAAAAATCCCTCAAGTCCATTAAAACTTGAGGGATTTTTTAATCAGTCTGTTACGTAAGGCAATAAAGCCATTTGACGAGCACGTTTAATTGCAATAGTCAATTTACGTTGATATTTTGCAGAAGTTCCAGTTACACGACGAGGAAGAATTTTTCCACGTTCAGAAACGAAACGTCTTAGCAAATCTACATCTTTATAGTCAATGTGTGTAATTCCATTTGCTGTGAAATAACACACCTTACGACGTTTTGCGCGTCCGCGACGAGCTGCCATGTGAATACACTCCTTTTAAATTAATTTAGTGAAAATGATTTAAAACGGTAAATCATCATCTGATATGTCAATTGGTTCTCCATTGTTTTTAAATGGATCTTCCTGACTTGTATTTTGATTTTGGTTTTGATTAAATCCTTGATTTTGATTTGATGAAAATGGATTTTGCTGATATTGGTTCTGATTATTTTGGTTGTTCTGGTATCCATCCGATTGAAACTGTCCGCCCCCTTGGGAACCTTTCGTCTCTAAGAATTGAACACTATCTGCAACAATCTCTGTTACATAAACCCGTTTGCCATCCTGGCCTTCAAAATTACGTGTCTGTACACGGCCATCTACACCAATCAAACTTCCTTTTTTCATATAATTCGCCAGGTTCTCCGCAGGTCTGCGCCAAACGACACAGTTAATAAAATCTGCTTCGCGATCTCCCTGTTGATTTGAAAAAGGTCTGTTCACAGCAATATTAAAATTAGCTACTGCCACACCGCTTGGTGTATAGCGTAAATCAGGATCCCTCGTTAATCTGCCAACTAATACGACACGATTTAACATCAGAACCACTCCTTATTATTTTTCATCTCGAATTGCCATATGGCGAATAATATCATCGTTGAATTTCGCTAGGCGGTCAAATTCATTTACTGCATTTTCATCACCTTGGAAATTGATAACAACATAATAGCCATCACGATAGTCATTGATTTCATATGCAAGACGTTTCTTGCCTTTTTCATCAACTTTTTCGATTTCCGCACCGTTATCAGTAAGGATTTTGTTAAAACGCTCGATTAAAGCAGTTTGTGCTTCCTCCTCGATATCTGGGCGGATGATGTACATAATTTCGTATTTTCTCATCCGTTACACCTCCTTTTGGTCTTAGCGGCTCTGTTCTCTGCAACTCCGTATGAATCACAGATATAAGAGCAAGGAATAATTTTTTAATTACTCACATTTGGACATTATACCAAATAAATTATGTTATGACAAGCCTTCGAGAGAACCTGATTACGTTTATTTTTAAATATTTACTGTTATCCAGCTTATAATTAGAAAATACACTTACACATTAAATCGGAAATGAATAACGTCACCGTCTTGAACAATATATTCTTTTCCTTCCAGTCTCACTTGACCTCTTTCTCTTGCTGTCGCCATATTGCCTGCATCTACTAAAGCATCATAAGATACGGTCTCTGCACGAATAAATCCTCGTTCAAAATCAGTATGGATAATCCCTGCAGCCTGAGGTGCTTTGATACCCTGACGGAAAGTCCAGGCTCGCACTTCTTGTTCACCGGCTGTAAAATATGTAGCCAGTCCAAGTAAATTATAAGATGCTTTAATTAATTGATCCAAACCAGATTCAGAAATACCTAAATCCTCCAGGAATTCTTCTTTCTCTTCCGGTTCTAATTCAGCTATTTCTTCCTCAATACGTGCGCAGACCACAATTACTTCTGCATTCTCATTGGCTGCATATTCTTTTACTCTTTGAACATTTTCATTTGAATCAGAGTCTGCTACCTCTTCTTCGCTTACATTGGCCACATATAAGGTAGGTTTACTCGTTAACAGATGCAGTCCTTTAACTATTTTCTCCTGCTCCTCTGTAAACTCTAAAGCACGTACCGGCTGATCGTTCTCTAAGCCTTCTTTTACTTTGTTTAAAATCTCATACTCTGCCAATGCTTCTTTATCCTTTTGACGCGCCAGTTTTTCTACACGCTGAAATCGTTTATTGACCGATTCCAAGTCTGCTAAAATCAGCTCCAGATTAATGATTTCAATATCATCAATTGGATCGACCTTTCCGGAAACATGTGTAATATTCTCATCTTCAAAGCAGCGTACAACCTGACAAATCGCATCTACCTGTCTGATATGAGATAAAAATTGGTTTCCTAGTCCTTCCCCCTTGCTTGCACCCTTCACAATTCCGGCAATATCCGTGAATTCAAATGCAGTCGGGACTGTTTTCTTTGGTTTTACAAGCTCTGTTAATTTATTTAAACGTTCGTCTGGAACCTCCACAATCCCTACATTCGGATCAATTGTAGCAAATGGGTAGTTTGCTGCTTCCGCTCCTGCCTGCGTGATTGCATTAAATAAGGTAGATTTTCCTACATTTGGAAGGCCGACAATTCCTGCTGTTAATGCCATATTACTTTTTCCAACTCCTTAAGGACTTAATTCGTTCATGAACATTTTCGTAACTCCAATTATAGATAGTCCGCTGCAAAAAGACAAGCATGAGAAAACTCAAAACAGGGCCATTGTCTGACCCCATTTTGAGTTTTCTTCTAAGGAATTTTTTATTTTTGTCTTGTCTTTTCATCAGTAAAATCATTTTTTACTATTCTTCGTGTTTTTCTAGAACTTTTTTCATCTTCTTCGTAAAATCTCTTCTCGGGATAAGCACACTATGCCCGCAGCCAAGACATTTAATCCGGATATCCATCCCCATCCGGATAATTTGCCATCGGTTCTCTCCGCATGGATGCGGCTTTTTCATTTGGACAACGTCACGCAAATCAAATTCTTTATCCATAACTCCTGCTCCTTTTTTGAAATAATGCTGTCTGGCTCCAAGAACCTTTTTAACGGAAACGCAGCGCTTTTCTTACATTACATTATAGCAAATTTAAAGGAGGATTATCCTCGATTTTGCCGACGTTCTTGACGTTCCCGTGTTAATTGATCCATTTCCTGCTCGGAATAAGCAACAATACGAGGAGAAGGAATTTTAACCCCGGATTTATATAGCTTGTCCTGAACCTCTTTACGGATATTCCGTTCTCCCGCCCATTGGAAGACCGGCTCTGTTTCTGCAATAATACGAACAACGAAATGAGAAACATCCAGATTTTGAACACCGATAATCTCTGGAACACCTAAAATAAAATCATATTTTTCCGGCAGTGTTTCTGCTACTTCATGAATAATTTGTTCTACATGTGCGATATCACTTTCATACGGCACATTTACATCGACAACAGAAAGGCCATTTCGAGATGAATAATTGATTACCTGATCAATATTTCCGTTAGGGACAATGTTCAGTTCTCCTGTCCAGGAAACAATTTTTGACGTGCGTAGTCCAATTTCTTCCACTGTTCCTTCTATTCCAGCAGCTAACACATAATCACCTACTGAAAATTGATCTTCAAAAATAATAAAGAAGCCAGTAATGATATCACGCACAAGGTTCTGTGCCCCAAAACCGATTGCCAGACCTGCAACACCAGCGCCGGCTAACAATGGTCCAATTTCAAAGTTAAAGACTTCCAATATCATAACAAGTGCCATAAAGTAAACAACATATGCAACGACACTCTTAATCAATTTCTTCAGTGTATCTTCCCGGCGTTTCGGAATTTTTATCGGCCCATGCTGTCTTTGTACAAATAATTTATCTACTATTTTCCGCACGATACGGACAACCAGCCAAGAAATAAGAAGAATTAAAGCAATCCGGATGGCCCCTCCTAAAATGGTTAACCAAAATTCAGGATTGCTGAAATAATCCCATAACCTGTCAAATTGATGACTTATAAAACTCAAGTTCATGCGTATATAACTCCTTTCACTTTCTCAATAAAACAGTTCTTCTATTATTGGATGTTAAAAAATACTACCATAATGTTTTTCCCATCTGCAAAAATATAAACATATATATCTTATATTTTGCAAGTTTTTTATTTATAAATTGAGATGACATCGGGGTTATACTATTCTCTGACACCTTCATTTTTTTAACAGTCCTTTATTTAGAAGTTATATACATGTTATTCATCAATGAAGTATTATTTTGTTTTTTTCCATAACGGATAGGTTAACAGTCTGGCTAAAATATATAAATTAAGTATACCGTACAGCGGATAGAGGAAATTTACCAAATTAGCAAAACCAAATCCTGTTAATGGCAGCATCAGCAATACTGAAACAAGGACAATAAGATACATCGGCTTTTCTTCTTTTAAAAATGACTGCACCCTGGTGGCGATGCCCAGCATCCCTGCAGCGGCGGTTGTAAAGATTGCCAGCCAAAGAAGGATAGACATAAATAGAATCATCCCTAATGGAAATTCTTTTAAAATAGCGAATAAGGGAATCTCATAAAGAATAATTTCATCCGCGATTTGAATCAAGCTACTATTGTAAATATACGAAACAATTCCTAAGCACACCCCTGTCCCAATACAGCAAATAATAATTTCTCCTCTTCCCTTCACCTTATTTCCAATCGCTCCTAAAATAGCAATCAGCGGAAGAATATTTAATGCTGTAAAGGGAAAGGCGGAAAACCAATTTCGCTGCTGGTGCCAATATGCAAACAGCTGTAAATTTTGATTGGAAACATACATTGCTAACACATACAAAAGCCCGCCAATCAAAATAGGCAATATAAGTTCATTAAAAGTCAATAACCCGTTTATTCCCTTAATAAATAACAATACAAGTACAATTCCAGTAATTCCGATACCGACCGGATATGGTAAATGAAATACCTGCCCCGTTGCCCCGCTTCCCGCAATCATAATCATCGTCGTGGTGAACAGATACAGAAGGATTAATCCGTCAAATGCCTTCGTCAGCTTTTTTCCAGCAATTATTTCTAAAACAGGTAAATAATTTTCACTTTTCATTTGGTAGCTGATTGCCATAATCACATAACAGCAGAATGAAAATAGAAAAGAAAATAACACAATAGCCAGTCCGCTTTCATGCCCAAAAAATTGCCACAGTTCTCTTCCTGATACATATCCGGCACCAATCGTTGCACCAAGGATTAATGCCGTCCATTGCAGGCCTCTTCTCCACATGGTATTTCCTCCAATTCATACGTATAGTTCTTCGTAAATTACCGTATACTGTAACAATATGATTTTGGAGGAACTGCTATGAATCTAAAAACAAGCTTACGCATACAATCAAACCATTTTAGAGCAAATTATCAAGAACCCGACATAGCCAAAACATTATCTAATCAAATCATGCCCTGGTTTCCTTTGAAAGCTGTTGATTATATCGCTGTCTTCATTGGTACTGATCGTTCTACAGGAGACGCATTAGGCCCGCTCGCTGGTATGTATTTCGAGGAAATGCGTCCCAGAAATTTACATGTTTATGGAACGATTCATGAGCCGGTTCATGCGGTTAACCTGAAAGAATCCCTCTTAAGCATTTATAAAAATCACGAGAAACCTTATCTGATTGCCATTGATGCATGCCTGGGCAAAAGCAGCTCTGTTGGAAGTATAATTGCTGAAAACAAGCCTTTAAAGCCTGGTCTTGCATTAAACAAACAGCTCCCTCAGGTTGGCAATATGAACATTACAGGGGTTGTCAATGTCAGCGGATTTATGGAACAAACCGTTTTACAAAATACCCGCCTGTCACTCGTCATGGATATGGCTTTAGAAGTAGCAGGCATACTCAAACAGGTGGACAGACAATTAACTTATTCCCGGCATATAAATACAGTTAAAAATATGATTTAAGCATAAAAAAACGGGCTCTCTCTGCCCGATTTTTTTCGTTCTAGAATAAAGTAAAAAGATAGTAAACAAGGACTACTGTTAAAATACTTGGCAGTAAATTCCCGATGCGAATCTTGGTGATATTTAATAAATTGAAGCCAATTGCCAGGATAAGCAGACCGCCGACTGCAGTCAACTCGACAATTAATCCATCTAAAAAAGCGGCCGACACCCACTTGTCAATTTGGGTTGCCAAAAGCGTTATCGTTCCCTGATAAAGCACAACGGGAATGGCTGATAAGATCACACCAATGCCTAAGGTAGTCGTTAACACAAGTGCTGTAAATCCATCAATGATTCCTTTGGTAATCAAAATACCATGATCTCCGCGAATGCCGCTGTCTAAAGCACCGATAATTGCCATTGCTCCAACACAGAAGATAAGAGAAGCTGTTACAAAACCTTGCGAGATGCTTGTATCATTCTCATTCGCTGCAAAACGATAGCCAATCCACTTTCCAAAACGATTTAAGCCTTCTTCAATCTTTAACCCTTCTCCAATGATTGCTCCAGATAGTAAACTTAATAAGACCACAATAATCTGTTCCGTCTGTAATGCCATCTGCAGACCAATTAAAACAATAGCCAGTCCTATCCCGTTCATCACCGTCTCTTTAAACCGTTCCGGAATTTTTGTAAAAAATAAACCGATGATGCTTCCAATAATAATAAATGCGAAATTAATAATTGTTCCGAATAAAGCCACTTCCTGCCTCCTATTTTTATGAGTTTTTTAATGAGACAAATAAACCTTCTCATATGGCTGTAAAACCACAATAGATAATGTTTTACAGGGCCCCTCTTATGTAGATAATGTTCCACGTGAAACATTCTTCCTAAAAGCACTATATGTATTGACTTAAAGGGGTATCATCATAATCTAGCTATGTTTTATCTTTTAAAATATATAATAAAAAGGGATGTATTCTTTCTTCATTTCTGCTAGATTAAATGTTCTCTTTTCAGCTATTCATTTCAAACAAATAGTTAAAAAGCATTATAATCAAATTTTGTTTCATTTGCAATCCCTTTTCTTCCGCTAATAAGTTGATAAGGTACCATATTTAGATACATTTGAGAATTGATTAAGTGTACTTACAGGTACCTGACTCATTTTACAGATTTCTAAATCGACGTCCCATGTTATCCAGCAAATAGAAAAAGGAATTCCATATCCTCTTTCAGATACGAAATTCCTTTACAAAAAACTTTTACGCCTCTTCCCTGACTTCTGCCGGCCGAACCCATCTCGAGATCAGACCATGCTTTGGCGAGAGCAGGAAGGTTATAAAAAAGATACAGCCTGTCATAAGCGCCATGGATCCGGAAATAGATGTATTCAGCCACGTAGCTACCCAATATCCTGCAACAGCAGATATGATGCCAAATCCACCGCTTAAAAACAGCATCAAGATTAATTTATCTGTCCATAAGTAAGCAGCTGCTGCTGGAGTAATGAGCATCGCAACCACAAGGATGGCACCGACTGCATCAAAAGAAGCAACGGTGGTTACCGACACAAGTGTCATAAATAAGTAGTGAAAGAAAATCACTGGTATACCTATGCTTGCTGCCAGCGCCGGGTCAAAAGAAGTAATTTTCCATTCCTTATAAAAGGCAATAATAAAGAAAATCACAACTATTAACACAAGCGCAAGGATTGCAGTAGCTTTAGGTACTGATCCGATCAACGGAATATCCATCGTTGTGAATGGAACAAACGTAATTTCTCCCATCAATGCGTGCTGCACATCTAAATGCACATTCCCCACCGAGGTGGAAATCAAAATAACGCCAATGGCAAACAAGGTTGTAAATACAATTCCCAAGGAGGCGTCGTGCTGTACCTTCAAGTTATTAAGGGACTGCACAAGGAATGCCGTAAGAATGCCGGCAAAAATACCGCCTACAAGCATTGCGGTTCCTGATAACTGCTGTGTTACCATATAAGCTAATACAATCCCAAGCAGCACCGTATGGCTAATTGCATCTGCCATCATCGCCTGTTTTTTCAGAATGAGATATACACCGATTAAGCCGCAGGAAAGACCCACAAGAGATGCTGTTAAAATAATCCACATCGTATAAGTCATTGTGATCCTCCTTTTTCAGCTGCTAATGGATGCTTTTTTTGAGATGCCCGCTGCTGCATTTTAAATTGGATGAAATTGATAATAATCCCTTTTTCCTTTCCAAACAATAAGGAAAGGATAAAAACAGCGGAGGAAGTGAGGACGATAAAGGGTCCCGTCGGCAATCCGCTTCCTGTGGAGCTTACCCATGTACCAAACGCACCAGCTAAGCCCCCTATTGCAGAAGAAAGTAAAATCATCATTTTAAAGGAATGCGTCCAATATCTCGCACTCACAGCCGGGATAATCAGCATCGCAGCCATTAAAATAACACCAACCGCCTGGATGCCAATAACAATGGTTGTTACCAGCACGATAGTATACAGCACGTTCATGCCGCGTATGGACATTCCGACACCTTTAGCAAAGTTAGCATCGAATAAAAATAATTTCCATTCCTTGAAAGCAAGGAATATAATCAAAATAACAATTGATGCCAGTGCAATCATTGTAATGACATCGGAACGAACCATTGCCGCTGCCTGCCCATAGATAAAGTTATTTAATCCGCTCTGGTTCCCGCCGGGAGAACGGTTGGCAATCGCCAAAAGCATGACACCGACACCGTAAAAGACGGATAGGGTCATTCCCATGGCGGTGTCTTCCGTAATTCTTGACGCATTCGAAAACCATTGAATAAAAAATGCCCCTAGGAGCGCACTGAGTGCTGCTCCAATAACAAGTAATAATAAATTTTTTTCCTGGATAATCAAGAAAGCTACTACAACACCGGGTAATGCTGCGTGGGACAAAGCATCACTCATCAGATTTTGTCTTTTCCAATAAGCTAAGCATCCAATTCCCCCTGCAGCAATTCCCAAAATCATGGTACTTGCCATCACCCATAACGTATTAATGTGAAGAAGATTGGATAACATATTGATCTCCCTTTCCAACCCATTGCATATCTCCACCATACGTTCTTGCTATATTGTCTGTTGTGAACACTTCTTCTGTTTGTCCATGAGCATATACGGTTTTATTTAAAAATAAGACATGGTCAAAATATTCTGGGACGGTTTGCAGATCATGATGGACAACCAACACGGTCTTGCCATTGCTCTTTAATTCTTTCAAAATAGTCATAATCGCTTTTTCCGTAGACGCATCTACTCCTGCCAAAGGTTCATCCATAAAGTATAGCTCAGCATCCTGAGCGAGTGCACGTGCTAAGAATACACGCTGCTGCTGCCCTCCTGATAACTGACTGATTTGACGATGTGCATAAGCTTCCATACCCATTTTCTTCAAGGCATTCATTGCTTTTTCTTTATCTTTTTTAGAAGGAAGACGAAACCAGCCAATCTTTCCATACAGTCCCATGGTTACTACATCCAATGCATCCGTTGGAAAATCCCAGTCAACCGATCCGCGTTGAGGGACATAACCAATTTTCTTCTTTGCAGTTTTAAAAGGACTACCCCAAAATCTGACATTTCCTGTCAGCTTGGGGTGAAGTCCTAACATGGTCTTGATTAATGTCGATTTACCGGCACCGTTAGGACCGACAATCGCTGTAATCGTTCCTTCTTTCACTTCAAAACTTACATCATTCAATACTTTATTTTTTTGGTAAGAAGCTGATAAATCATCTACGCGTATTACAGATGATGTCACCTTACTCATCTCCTCCAGATAATGCTTCATAGATTGTATTTATATTATGCTTATACATTCCAATGTATGTGCCTTCGTCTGTTCCTTCTTCGCCCATTGCATCAGAATATAGTTCTCCGCCGATTTCTACTTCCATCCCATTATTGGAAGCTCCTTCAATAACTGCATTAATCGTGTCCTGATTCACGCTGCTTTCTACAAATATGGCTGGAACTTCATGTTCTTCAATAATAGAAATGGTATTATTCACATCAGAAACACCGGCTTCACTTTCTGTACTGATCCCCTGCAGACCAACTACTTCCATATCGTGCAGCTGACCAAAATAATTAAATGCATCATGTGCCGTTACAAGCACGCGCTGCTCATCAGGGATATCTTGTAATTTTGCTGCTTCTTCATCTAATTCTTCTAGCTGTGCAAAATATTCCTGTTTTCCCTCTTCCAGTTCATCTGCATGCTCAGGAGCATACTCTTTTAATTCCTCTACCGCAGCATCTAATGCGTCCTGCCACAGATTATAATCAAACCATATGTGTGGGTCTGGAGCTCCCGGCTCTTCTTCATCTTCTAAAAGAACATCCTCAGGCAATGTTTCCCCGATTGCTAACACGGGTTTTTCGGAGCTGATTGATTCTAATGGTTCTTCCATATTCGCTTCTAAATGTAATCCAGAATAAAAGACGACATCTGCTTCTGATAACGTAGCTATATCCCCTTGTGTTGGATCATATAAATGCGGATCTACAGAAGGCCCCATTAACGTCTCTACATTTACTAGATCCCCGCCAATCTGGGATATCGGCTCCCCGATTTGCGCAATTGTTGTGACAATTTCAATTGGGTCGTCACCTGATGCGCCTCCGCTTCCGTTTTCTTCCTCACTGTCTGAGCCGCAAGCTGCTAAAACGAATACTCCCATTAGTATAGCAAAGCCCAGTATTTTCTTCCAAGCTTTCTTCATCTTTCTTCCTCCCTCGTTTTTTGCATAAGGTAAACTTTATTATCTAATCCCTACTTTATGCATTGTATTTCGTTTTGTCAAGTAAATTTTAGCTAGTCTACTATTTTTCCCTCAGGAAACATTTAATACATTAAATTCCATTAAGCGTTCACATAGTTAATTTGAAAGACCTTTTCAGAATAATCAAGCTATCTAAATACATATTTTTTTCATGTGAAAAATTTTTTAACTTGTATTCGTTCATCCATATATGCAAACAGTAAATCGAATTTACAGTCTCTGCAATTACATTTTGAGCAGGATACGTAAATATCATTCTGAGGCCTAGCGTATTAGGCTAAAGGTAACTTTCCTAAGCATCAGAAATTTTTATTTACTATGTATTTCCAGCATATAAAATAAGTCAGTTTTATTTTTTGTCAAAATGACTTATTTCATTCCATCTACACCTAGCTTGTTTACGACGATTAAGAAAAACCAAGAATACCGCTTGATCTTTAAAACACGAGTATTCTTGCCAAAGAGATGTCAACTGCGACGGTTTTCGATGGGACGAGTAATCGCAGTCCCAGTCCCAGTGTGAAGACCCCGCAGAAAAAAGCGGACTTCTTTTTTTCTACCCGCGGGGCATAAGTGCGACTATGCTTCTGTCTGCGCCTGTCGGCTTGCCAATCAGCAAGTCTTCTTTAAAGGAGATGGGCTCGAGGCCCACGGAAAGCGGAGTGTATTTCTGGAGCCTAAGATTACTCACCCCATGAAATCCGTTGGAGCGGGTATCCTCAACATTTTATACTTTCTTACTTTTTAACAAAAAAACAGCCGATATACTGCTTATTTGCAGTATATCGGCTGTTTCCTATTTTTCCAGATATTCCAGAATACGATTTAAATCATCGTCATTGTAAAATTCAATTTCAATTTTACCTTTTTTCTTTCCTTTATGAATATGAACGGCTGTGCCAAGCGTATCACGAAGCACCGTTTCTCTTTCCTGGATAAATACATCCTTTTTCGGCTTCTTCTTCTGTTGTTTCACTTGTTTTTCGTTCATAGCGATAATAAGCTTCTCTGCCTGCCGCACATTTAACTTCTCGTTGCGTATTTTATTGGCTACAGCAAGCATCGCTTCCTGTTCTTTTAACCCAAGTAATGCCCGTCCGTGTCCCATGGATAACTCACCATTATTAATATGAGCAATTACTTCCTCGGGCAAGGATAATAAACGAATCATATTCGCAATATGGGAACGGCTCTTCCCTAATCTTTCAGCCAGGACGTGCTGCGTAATATTCAGCCTGTCTACTAAATTAGCGTAGGCTTGTGCTTCTTCAATTGGAGTCAGGTTCTCACGTTGCAAGTTTTCTAGTAACGCAATTTCCATCATGCGTTCATCTGTCAATTCACGGACAATAGCAGGAATTGTCTCTAATCCAGCTTCTTTTGCTGCCCGGCATCTTCTTTCCCCGACAACAATTTCAAAACCTTTAAGGCTTTTCCGTACAATAATCGGCTGAATAACACCGTACTCTTTAATCGAGTCTTTTAGCTCTTCAATAGAATCTGCCTGAAAGCTCTTCCTTGGCTGATAAGGATTGGGACGACAATGAGATAATTCAATTTCCTGCACATTATCTTTACTGTCTTTTTCAGCTTCTGGAAACAACGCGTTAATTCCTTTACCTAACCCTCTCTGCATTTGTCATCACTTCCTTCGCTAAATCAAGATATACCTCTGCACCACGAGATTTGGAATCATAAGAAATAATCGGCTGGCCATGACTCGGTGCTTCCCCTAAACGAACATTTCTTGGAATAATGGTTTCAAATACTTTATCTTGGAAATACTTCTTCACTTCTTCAATCACTTGAAGACCGAGATTAGTACGTGCATCCAGCATCGTTAAAAGAACCCCTTCTATCATTAATTCTGTATTCAAATGCTTTTGCACTAATCGTATTGTATTTAATAACTGGCTCAAGCCTTCCAATGCATAATACTCACATTGTACTGGAATCATAACAGTATCGGATGCGGTTAATGCATTAATTGTCAGTAATCCCAATGATGGCGGACAATCAATAATAATATAATCATACTGGTCTTTTATCTCGCTTAATGCCGTTTTCAGTCGAATTTCTCTTGAAATAATGGGAACA
Organism: Oceanobacillus oncorhynchi; assembly: GCF_000821065.1. Taxonomy (GTDB): domain Bacteria; phylum Bacillota; class Bacilli; order Bacillales; family Amphibacillaceae; genus Oceanobacillus; species Oceanobacillus oncorhynchi. The sequence goes on along the minus strand of NZ_CDGG01000001.1, from coordinate 101,515 downwards.
AGTTCAATTTCTGATCCTGCCAGTTGAATCGTTGCAGGAATAATATCTAAGTTCTCTAAATTCGAGGGAACAATGACATCTGCTGCTGGTGTATCTTCTACTAATACATTGTAGATACATTGACTGACATCTGCTTTATTCACGCCTACCCCGCTTGTTGCATTTCCTTGGGGGTCTGTGTCCACGAGTAATACCTTATTCCCCAATGAAGCTAAGCAAGCACTGACATTCACAGATGAGGTTGTCTTTCCAACGCCTCCTTTTTGATTTGCGATGGATATAATTTTTCCCATGTTGACACCTACCTTAGTTGGAGGTTGTTCAAATTTTTCCTGATAAAATGAAATTTCATTCTTTTCATCAAAAAAAATTGAGCAATCACTTCTCTATTCACTATCATAGCATTTATTTTAAATTTACGATGCTTTCTAGCATTTTTTAATTTAATTTTAATATAGAACAATCCAAAATACTACCCGAGCAAATGTATCATGTATGTTCAAAACAAAATACCCATCTAATCTTAAGATGGGCAAAGAAAAGCCGGTATGCTAATTCATTCTGCTGCTATTTTTGCTTAGGTATTTTAATGGTTATCTGATAATAATCATCGAGTTCTTGTTCATCTGATTCCACATCAACACCCGTATCTGACACCATATTAAGAGACTGTCGGATTGTATTCATTGCAATCCGGACATCTTTATTAATACCTTTGAATTTTGGTTTTGGCTTCTTTTTTTCCTCTTTTGGCTCATTGATTTTAGAGATTCGCTCTTCTGTTTGCTTCACATTTAATTCTTTCTCAAGAATTTCTTTTAACAGGAGAAGCTGCTGTTCCTCGTCCTTTAACTTAATTAAAGCACGTGCATGTCTTTCTGTAATTAATTTTTCCAATAAAGCATCCTGCACTTCTTTCGGAAGCTTTAATAATCGCAGTTTATTAGCGATTGTAGACTGGTTTTTACCAAGACGCTGCGCTAATGCTTCCTGCGTCAAATCATGCAGCTCAAGCAATTTATTATATGCTATGGCTTCTTCTATTACTGTCAGTTCTTCCCGTTGCAGATTTTCAATAAGTGCAACAGAAGCTGTTTCCGTATCACTCATTTCACGAATAATTGCGGATACTTGTTTCCAGCCTAAATGCTGAACTGCTCTCCATCTTCTTTCCCCTGCAATTAACTCAAAGGAATCTTCATCTAGTTTACGAACGACAATTGGCTGAATCATTCCATGTGTGTGTATGGTTTGTGCTAATTCTTTTATTTTTTCTTCTTGAAAAATCGTTCGTGGCTGGTAGCGATTGGCCTGAATTTTATCGATATCGATTTGAATCACTTCATCTGAAGAATAGGAAACCTTCTCCGTATCAATTGGATCCTTATCGCTTTTTCCAAATATCCGATTAAAAGGACTCACCACTTGCTGACACCACCTTCTAAAATTAACAAACTATTCATTATCAAATCTATTAAAAATAAAAGCCCGAAGCTGTACGAGCTTTCACAGAACGGGACTTAGATTAGCTCGGAGCTGTAATCACCTGCCCCATCGAAGAGATTTCGTGATTACGCGTCCCACCGAAAACATTTAAGATAACTTCAACATCTCTTGTCACGCTTAAACGGACAATTTTTAGCAGAAGTTTCTTTTTCATATGTTAACATTCCTAATTTACTTCTTAATTAAAAGATAATGTTTCACGTGAAACATTATTAAACTTTCCAAATTACTTCGTGAATTCATCTACTATTATATAGATGGTTTATTCACCTGTACAACATTCATATAATAGCATCTATCCTTTTATAAATACAACAACGAACAGTCCATATGTACAGTTTCTATTTTACCATACCTACCGCTGAAAAAATATAAAATGAATTTAAATAATCGAAAGCGCATCTTTTTGTCAGTTTGTGAATCTTTTTTTAGATTAAAAAGCAGCTATTCAATTGGTTCTTTATTTGGTACTCCTGCTTTTCTAGGATATTTTTTTGGTGTCTTTCGTTTCTTTGCGATTTTAACAATAGAACGTTCTCCTGCATCAGGGGAAAGTGTGAACGTATCAATCGATTCTACTTCTCCCCCAAGCAATTCAATCGCTGCTTTTCCTGTTTCCAGCTCTTCTTTTGCTTGTGATCCTTTCATCGCAACAAAATAGCCGCCTTTTTTCACAAATGGAAGACATAATTCACTCAACACCGACATTCTGGCTACTGCTCTGGCCGTTACTAAATCATATTGTTCGCGGAATGTATCGTTTTTCCCTGCATTTTCTGCACGGTCATGATAAAAAGCAACGTCAGTCAATCCCAGTGTATTGGCTAAATGGTTTAAAAATGTAATTCGTTTTTTCAATGAATCAATAATAGTTACCTTTAAGTGTGGAAAGCATATTTTCAGTGGAATACTTGGAAAGCCCGCACCTGCGCCAATATCACAAATAGACAGCTCCTGCGTCATATCTGTATGAAAAGCGGCCGTAATACAGTCATAGAAATGCTTTTCATATACTTCTTCTTCCTCTGTAATTGCTGTTAAATTTATTTTTTCATTCCATTCGACAAGCTCTTGAAAATAAAGATGAAATGCTTGTTGTTGTGATTCATTTAATGTTATTCCTTTTTCTTCCAACGCTTGGACAAATTGTTCTGGTTTCATTATAGTCTCCTTTTCCTTCATTTGTTTTTGATCATCTGTTCGTTAAAAATAAATTCGATATCAAGCATCCTTTATCTTTTTATATAAGTTGAAATACAAATTTCAACTTATATCAATTACGCGAGAGTTTTATGTATTCTTTTTTATTCATACAGGGAGAACTCCCCTCCCCTGCTGCATCAATATTATCGATACATCAAAATAGAAAGCGCTGTATAATATTTAGAAAAATAGCGACGTATGGATAACGCCGCTATTTTCTTATTTTAATTTGCAATTCGGGCAATATTTCCTTGTTCAATATAAACGAGCAAAATAGAGATATCTGCCGGGTTTACTCCGGAAATTCTGGATGCTTGACCAACAGAAAGCGGGCGTACCTTTTTCAATTTTTCAATTGCTTCTGTGGCAATGCCATTGATTGCATTATAGTCGATATCTGCAGGTATTTTCTTATCTTCCATTTTCAGCATTCTTGCTACTTGCTCTTTTGCTTTTTTAATATAGCCTTCATATTTAATTTGAATCGCTACCTGTTCTTTTACATCATCACTGATATTCTCGTCAATTTCAATCATTTGCTCGACATATTCATACGTTAATTCGGGACGTTTTAATAAATCATATGCTTTAACTGCTTCTTTCATCGGTGCAGCACCAGCGGATTTCATCACGTTTTGTATTTCTTCCGTTGGTTTGATCACGATTTTATTTAGACGTTTCTTTTCTGCTTCCACCTGCTCTTTCTTCGCTATGAAAGCAGCGTATCTTTCTTCAGAAATTAACCCATAGTCGTAGCCAATATCGGTAAGACGTAAATCTGCATTATCATGACGAAGCAATAAGCGGTATTCTGCACGTGATGTCAGTAAGCGATAAGGCTCATTTGTTCCTTTCGTTACGAGATCATCAATCATTACGCCGATATATGCTTGGGAACGATCTAAGATAATCGGTTCTTTACCAGTTACTTTTGCTGCTGCGTTCATGCCGGCCATTAAGCCTTGACCAGCTGCTTCTTCATAACCTGAAGTTCCGTTAATTTGACCAGCAGTGAATAATCCAGGCAAGCGTTTGGTTTCCAATGTCGGCCACAGCTGTGTCGGAACTACCGCATCATATTCAATCGCATAGCCGGCACGCATAATTTCTGCATTTTCCAGACCTGGAACAGATTTTACCATTTCATGCTGCACAGACTCCGGCAAAGAAGTTGATAGCCCTTGTACATAAACCTCTTCTGTATTTCTTCCTTCTGGTTCTAAGAAAATTTGATGTCGGGGCTTATCATTAAAACGAACGATTTTATCCTCAATTGACGGACAATATCTTGGCCCGGTTCCCCGCTTCATACCAGAATACATGGCTGATAACGTCAAATTTTCATTAATTACTTCATGTGTGAATTCATTCGTATACGTTAACCAGCAAGGAATTTGATCTTCAATCACTTCCGTTGTTTCATAAGAGAAGCTTTTCGGATTCTCGTCTCCAGGCTGAATTTCTGTTTGTGAATAATCAATTGTATGGCTGTTTACACGTGGAGGTGTGCCTGTTTTAAAACGTGTTAAGTTAAAACCTAATTCCTCCAGGTTTTCTGATAACTTAATGGATACACGCTGATTATTTGGGCCACTTTCATATTCTAAATCGCCCATCAGCACTTTCCCGCGCATAAATGTTCCGGTAGTCACAATAACCGATTCAGCATAATAAGCTGCTTTTGTTTCTGTAATAACTCCCTTACAAATGCCGTCCTCTACGATAAGCGAGTTTACCATCCCTTGGCGGACCGTTAAGTTCTCTTCATTTTCAACCAGATTCTTCACTTCCTGCATATATACTGGTTTATCAGCCTGTGCACGTAATGCTTGTACAGCCGGCCCCTTTCCAGTATTCAGCATCCGCATTTGGATATAGCTTTTATCAATGATTTTCCCCATAATTCCGCCAAGTGCATCAATCTCCCGTACGACAATACCTTTGGCAGGACCGCCAATAGATGGGTTACAAGGCATAAATGCAATCATATCTAAGTTCAATGTCAGCATTAATGTTTTTGCCCCCATACGGGCAGAAGCATGCGCTGCTTCTATTCCAGCATGACCGGCTCCAACAACAATGACATCATAATTTCCTGCGTTGTAAGTCATTTTTTTTCTTCCTTTCCTTTATATAAACATATCCGTTATTTTCCTAAGCAGAACTGAGAGAATAACTGATCAATCAAGCTGTCACTTGCTGTATCGCCAATAATTTCTCCCATAAACTCCCATGAACGTGTTACATCAATTTGCACAATATCCATCGGCATGCCAAGCTCAATTGCCTCGCGAGCATCATCCAAAGCCTGTTTTGCCTGTTTTAACAGCTGAATATGACGTACATTGGATACATACGTTAAATCGCCTGTATCTACTTCACCAGAGAAGAAGGTATTGGCAATTGCCTGCTCCAGCTGATCAACACCCTGCTCTTCAATTAAGGAAGTTGTCACGACAGGCTTGCCTTCTGCAAATTTCCGTACTTCTTCTAAATCTAACTTCTGCTCTAAGTCTGTCTTGTTGATGATGACAATATACTCTAAACCTTGCACAGCTTCAAATAATTTTTTATCTTCCTCACTCAAAGCTTCATTATAATTTAATACAAATAAAATTAAATCGGATTCCTTCAATACCTGTCTGGAACGATCCACGCCAATACGCTCTACAATATCCTCTGTTTCCCGGATTCCTGCTGTATCTACTAAACGTAAAGGAACCCCGCGGACATTCACATATTCTTCAATGATATCACGCGTTGTCCCTGGAACTTCTGTAACAATAGCTTTATTTTCCTGCACCAGGGTATTCATTAAGGAAGACTTTCCGACATTTGGACGTCCAATAATGGCCGTTGCTAAGCCTTCGCGCAAAATTTTCCCTTGCGCTGCAACTTCCAGAAGCTTCTCTATTTCTTCTCCCACCTCTTTGGTCTTTTCCTCCATCAAGGTGTGCGACATTTCCTCAACATCATCATACTCTGGATAATCGATGTTTACCTCTACATGGGCAACGGTCTCCAGTAATTCTTGTCTCAACGTCTGAATAAGCTTCGACAGACGTCCATCCATTTGTTTTAATGCCACATTCATTGCTTTATCTGTCTTTGCACGGATCAAATCCATTACTGCTTCCGCTTGTGATAAATCAATGCGGCCATTTAAAAAGGCACGTTTAGTGAACTCGCCCGGCTCGGCCAGACGTGCTCCTTTTGCGAGCATAATCTCTAACACACGATTCACGGAAACCAATCCGCCATGACAGTTGATTTCAACAATATCTTCACGGGTGAAGGTTTTCGGAGCACGCATCACGGAAACCATAACCTCTTCTGCTAATTCCTTTGTTTCCGGGTCAATCACTTTCCCATAATGAATTGTATGGGAATCTGCCTCTTTCAGGCTCTTTCCTTCAAACACATCCGAGGCTAACGGAATTGCTTCCGGTCCGCTTAGACGCACAATTGCAATCGCCCCCTCACCTACTGGAGTGGATATCGCTGCTATTGTATCTGTATCCATACTTATTCACCTGCCTTCCTTTCATTCTATATCTATAAATTAATTCGTTAATTTTTATTATCACTAACAATCAAGAATAACATAGTTTTAGAAAAAAGGAAACTTATCCACAAAAATAGTTTTGTTTATTTTCGACCTAGTGTTATCCACATGTGCATAACACTATTTAATCATTCTCTTCCTGCCAGGATAACAAGATATATACTTATTATTAGGTGCGAAAGTTGATTAAAATACAAATGAAAAGCCAGAAAGATTTTAATCTCCCTGGCTTTCCTTTTATCTATGGTTTTATAACAATATGACGATGTGGCTCGACGCCGTCAGAATAAGTAGAAACCTGCTTATCCTGCAGGACGCTATGGATAATTTTACGTTCAAATGCCGGCATCGGCTCCAGTACTACTTTTTTCTTCGTTTTCTGTGCTTTATCTCCCATTTTTAACGCGAGTGATTCCAGTGTTTCTTTTCTTCTCGCGCGGTAACCTTCTGCATCTAAGGTTACCGTATAGTACGTATCATTCTGTTTATTAATGACTAAATGAACTAAATATTGCAGCGCATTTAAAGTCTGGCCCCGTTTTCCGATAAGCTTCGCAATATTTTCATGATGCATCGTATACGTTACATGGTTTCCCTTTATTTCGGTATCTACTTTTACTGAGAGATTCATGTTGCTAGTAACTTCTTTGATAAATTGAGCAGTTTCTTCAACTGGATCCTTTGCGACCGTTACTTTTACATAAGCACGCTTGGACCCAAATATGCCAAACATTCCTCTTTTGCCTTCATCAATGACCTCAACATCTACTTGATTCTCTTCCACTCCCAATTGCTCCAGAGCTGATTGAATCGCTTCTTCAACGGTTTGACCACTTGCAGTTACTTCTCTCAATCGCTTCCCCTCCATTAATCACAGCATGAGTATCCGTAATTTCCCTTACTTGGCAAAAAATGATATATACTTTTGTGAGGGAAAACGGCTGCTATATCTTCTGATTAAGTACTGTAGCTAGGACTTTTGATGAATTCACATATATTTTTAAAAATGCAAAATATTTAACTATTTTTCTTATAAATAATGGGGGAATTTCTTCCCCCATTATTAAAAATTATTTTTTTGACATCATCGGCTTATTAATAAGAAGTGTCTGGAATACCATAAATATGTTACCTGTTACCCAGTACAACGCCAATGCTGCCGGGAAGAAGAATGCCATAACACCAATCATGATCGGCATGACATAAAGCATAATCTGCAGCTGTAAACGCATTTGCGGATTACTGTTTGCTGCGGAGTTCGTAGACATCATTAATTTCTGCTGTAAGAACGTAAACAGCGCTGTCAGAATCGGTAAAACAAAATCTGGTGTTCCAAGCTGGAACCAGAGGAAATCATGTGTAGCAATTTCTGTCGTACGTCTGATTGCATGATACATTGCAATAAATATTGGCATCTGTACAAGAATCGGTAAACAACCTGCTAATGGATTGACCCCATTCTTTTGGAATAATTGCATCGTTTCCTGCTGTAATTTCTGCTGTGTATTCGCATCCTTAGACGCATACTTTTTCTGAAGTTCCTGTAATTGCGGCTGCACTTCCTGCATTGCCCTCGTGCTTTTGATCTGTTTTACATTTAATGGTACTAAGAGTAAACGGATAACTACTGTTACCAGGATAATTGCCAGTCCATAGTTTTCATTTAAAAATTCTGCAATCATTGTTATAAACCATGATAATGGGTAAACAAAGATTGTATTCCATATTCCTTCACTTTCAGGTGTAATCGGTTCATCGATTTGGGTACACCCAGCTAAAAAAACCGCTAACACGAGAAATGTGACTAATATCCCGTATTTTCTACGCAAAACATTTCCTCCTTAATATTACCAACGCTTATAATTGCTATTTTAGCTTATTTACATTGCGAATTCTATCCTAAACTTGTTCTTACTTGGAATGTTTAAATAATTTTTCTTTATATAGTAAATGCGAGAGACTTTTTTTCATCATCTCGTAACTCATTGTTTTCGTTGGGTTTCTGGCAATGATTACAATATCATAACAAGGTTTAATATCTTGCTCTAACTCTTGAAAAGACGCTCGCAACAACCTTTTAATCCGATTCCTGACAACGGCATTTCCTATTTTTTTCCCTACAGACAGACCTATCCGAAAATGATCCTGATTATCTTTCTTTTTATAATAAATAACCAGCTGCCTATTTGCGAAAGAATTCCCATGTTTAAATGTTGCCTGAAATTCTTCATTTTTTTTAATCCGAAATTGTTTTTTCACCGTCATCACCTTTTAATTTAACCCGCATACATCTTCTTCTATTCATCTTGTTTCAGCAAACTTGTCCATTTTTATCAGCATAAAATATGTACTCCTTATGTGAATAAGCATATCCTCTAAAATACAGAAAAAAAACCACTGATAGTTGTCAGTGGCTTATGCAGATAAAACTTTACGTCCTTTGCGACGACGACGAGCCAAGATATGACGACCATTTTTTGTGCTCATACGCGTGCGAAAGCCGTGAACTTTTTTACGTTTGCGGTTATTTGGTTGAAACGTTCTTTTCATGAGTGTGCACCTCCTTGGAATCTCCAAGTTCATATTTAAACTAAAATAGCTTATAACTTATCCTTTAGACAGTCCTTGATATTATACGAAAAAATGATTGATTTTGTCAACCGGGTATTTAATAAAATTCCAACGACCTTTATTCCTCACACATTTTTTCGGTCGATATTTTAACTGCTATATATAGTTGAAATAAAATTTTATCATTTTGCGTTCGCTGCGACAGCTGTCGTGTAAAGATTAATCATATTCTCTGCCACACATTTTCATTATTACCATGCTGATATATTCCTTTCCATATAACATCCCCTTTATTCCTTCTAAATTTTACTTCTTCCACTAATCACCTTGCTTTAACATCGATGCATCTTAATCATTGATTTTGGTGTCCCTCCAAAAATAGTACAGAAATTAATACAGCCCGCACAGAATTTCTATTTTAGAAATCACTCTTATTATCCACATCTTATATCGGATATATTTCCTTTCTTTTTTCTATCCACACAAAAAATAAACAGGATAATCACAAAATACAGTGTTGTTTATAAGCAAAACACACAACAGATAGAATATGTGGATAACTATTTAAAAGCCATTGATTTATTCAGTTTTATTTGGTATTATATTTATGTTTTAGTTTGTGGAAATCATTTCGCAGATAAATCTTATTCACAGATTGTGGATAAGATGTGGATATTCTTTCCACTGATTTTTGATAAAGTTTTCTACAAAGTTGTGGATAGCGTTTATATATGTCATATTTTATTTAGAATTAGCTTTAATAGTATAATGTAAATACCTTTTATATTCGTATTTAATCGTATATATGATTTCTTTTTTATTTATCCACAGCGCTTTTTTTATTTTAATACGTCTGCCTTTCCATCTAATACATGAAATAGATTGAGAGAGGCTTTTTTCTTCTGAATAGAAGTTATGAATTTCTATGATGAATATTAATGGAATGCGCTGGTTGATTCTTTTTTATTGCTGTCAGCTATTAAGCCTATTTCCTAACTCAGGTCGAAAGGAGTGAAAGTAACTTTGGAAAATATTGAAGAACTTTGGGATGCCACATTGGACATTATTAAAGAGAAATTAAGTAAGCCGAGCTTTGACACCTGGCTGAAGAATACAAAAGCCCTTCACTTAGAAAAAAATACATTGGTTATCTCTGCTCCAAATGAATTTACAAAGGACTGGCTGGAGACACAGTATACAGATTTAATTACGCAAACATTGGAAAAAACTACTGGGACAAGTCTGAATGCAAAATTTATTATTCCTGATTCTGTGGAAGAGCCATCCGATCAAAAACCCATGCCAAAACCGAATATCGATGCAAAAACAACGGATTCCCCCAAGTCAATGCTTAATGATAAATATACATTTGATACATTTGTTATCGGCGCCGGAAATCGCTTTGCACACGCAGCATCGCTAGCTGTAGCGGAAGCTCCTGCTAAAGCGTACAATCCCTTATTTATCTACGGCGGCGTCGGTTTAGGGAAAACACATTTAATGCATGCAATTGGTCATTATGTAAGAGAACATAATAAAGATGCGAAAGTGGTTTACCTGACTTCTGAAAAATTTACGAATGAATTTATCAATGCCATTATGGATAATAAATCGAATCATTTCCGTAATAAATATCGCAATATTGATGTCCTTCTTATTGATGATATTCAATTTATTGCTGGAAAAGAATCCACACAGGAAGAATTTTTCCATACATTTAATGCGCTGCATGAAGAAAGCAAGCAAATTATTATTTCCAGTGACCGGCCGCCAAAAGAAATTCCTACATTAGAGGATCGTTTGCGTTCACGCTTTGAATGGGGTCTGATTACCGATATCACACCTCCTGACTTAGAAACAAGAATTGCCATTTTAAATAAAAAGGCAAAAGCAGAAGGTTTAGATATTCCGAATGAGGTTATGCTCTATATTGCTAATCAAATCAATACAAACATCCGGGAGCTGGAGGGCGCGCTGATACGTGTTGTTGCCTATTCTTCTTTAGTCAATCAAGACATTGACGCATCGTTGGCAGCAAATGCATTAAAGGATATCATTCCAAGTAATAAACCAAAAGAAATTACCATTCCTGCGATTCAAGAGGTTGTCGCAGACCGGTATCATATCCGTCTGGAAGATTTTCCTGCTAAAAAACGTACCAAATCGATTGCCTTTCCAAGACAGATTGCAATGTATTTGTCACGGGAGCTTACGGACTCATCCCTGCCTAAAATTGGCCAGGAATTTGGCGGAAGAGATCATACGACCGTCATTCACGCCCATGAAAAAATTTCGAAGCTGCTTGAAACAGATACAGAGCTCGATCGGGATATTGAAGAATTAAAAGAAAAACTTAAATCCTTATAATACATGTTCAAAAAATGCGTTTTTATTGGAGTTTTTGAGCATCCACCTATAGAGAAAACACAACAAAGGCAAACCTAAATAGAAACAGGATTGCCTTTGTTGTCCTCCTGCTTTTTAATTATGCAGAAGGAAGCAGCTGTGTATGCTGTGAAAAAAGTGAATCACTTATGAACAGGTTATACACATGTGGAAAACTTTGATGTTTTCATGCTAAACTTACTTATCCACAGTAATCACAACACTTATTACTGTTATTACTGATTTTATATTATAATTAATAAATATATAGAACCCTTTTTTATTGATTTTGAAAAGAATTTAAGAAATAGTTGCTGTAAAACTTTTCTTAAAACCTGAGGAGGATATAAACATGCGTTTTACAATACAAAGAGATAAACTGATTGCCAGTGTACAGGATGTTATGAAAGCAATCTCTTCCAGAACAGTTATTCCGATATTGACTGGAATGAAGATAGAAGTGAGACAACACGGAGTGACATTAACCGGGAGTGATTCAGATATTTCTATTGAATCTTATATTCCTGCAGAAGATGAAGATAAAGTATATGTTGAAAATATAGAAGATGGAACTATTGTATTGCAGGCTAAATATTTTCCTGAAATTGTCCGCAAGCTCCCGGAAGCACAAGTAGATATAGTTGTTGATGAGCAGTTTAATGTAAAAATTACTTCCGGAAAATCAGAATTTAATTTAAATGGACAGAGCGCCGATGAATATCCGCATCTTCCACAAGTAGAAACAGAAAATAGCTTTGAAATGCCAATTGACTTATTAAAAAGTATGATTAAACAAACTGTTTTTGCTGTGTCTACGATGGAAACCAGACCAATTTTAACCGGAGTAAATATCAAGCTGGAAGATCAAAAGCTTGTATTTACAGCAACTGACAGCCATCGACTGGCCAAAAGAGAGGTTCCAGTAACAGGAACGAATGTATCGATAGAACAGGTTGTTGTTCCTGGAAAAAGTCTCAATGAACTCTATAAAATTTTAAATGATTCAGAGGAAACAGTAGAAATCAGTGTAACGAATAACCAAATTCTTTTCCGTACGGAGCATTTAAATTTCTTATCCCGATTACTGGACGGGAATTATCCAGAAACATCGAGATTGATTCCGGATCATAGTAAAACAACAATCCAAATAAAAACAACACCGCTATTAAGATCAATCGAACGTGCTTCTTTATTAGCAAAAGAAGAAAGAAATAATGTTGTTAAATTTACCAGCAATGATGATGGGGTTATCCAGATTTCAAGTAACTCTCCAGAAATCGGAAATGTTGAAGAAGAAGTCACAGCTGATGAGATTAACGGAGAGAATTTAAAGATATCCTTCAGTTCAAAATATATGATCGATGCGCTAAAAGCGATTGAATATGATGAAGTAGTGATAGAATTCACTGGAGCAATGCGTCCATTTATCATTTGCCCGGTAGAAAATGATTCCATCCTGCAGCTTATTTTACCGGTAAGAACCTATTAATTTTTACGCATTACGCGTTAAAAAAAGTATTCCAGCTGGATGATAAGTAAAAGTTATACCTGATCATTTAAAAGCTCTTTTGTGGAAGAAAGAGCTTTTTCTTTTGGATTAGAACCGATAATGAGAAAGAAAACCGCATTTTTTTGACAACCCCTTTAAAAAAACAACAGAAAACGCGCTCTAAGAAGAGATTAGGGAAATAAGAATTCCCCCATTAAAAATATCTTAAAAGCTCTGTAACGCATCTTTTTGTAATTATTTGAGGCCTATTCTTCCTTTTTTAATCAATCTTTAGTAAAATAGACAATAGAGGAAAAAATAATCGTATTTGTCTTTGGTCAAAATAAAGGCAGATAAAACAAATAGAAAGTATTTGGTGATATCCATGCATGAACAGATAAAAATAGATACGGAATACATTACGCTTGGGCAATGCATCAAGCTGATTAACTTTTTAGATTCTGGCGGAATGGTCAAAGCATATCTTCAAGATATAGGTGCTGTGGTAAATGGGGAACGTGAACATCGCCGCGGAAGAAAATTATATCCCGAAGATGTCCTTGAAATTGATGAGATAGGATCATTTATCATTCTTAAAGAGGATTAAAGCATGCATATTGAACAGTTAAAATTAACCAATTACCGCAACTATGAAACATTGGATATTACATTTGATGATAAAATAAATGTCATCATTGGTGAGAATGCTCAAGGGAAAACCAATCTGATGGAAGCTATTTATGTACTCTCTTTTACCCGTTCTCACCGGACCATGCGGGAAAAAGAGCTCATACGCTGGGATTCAGATTATGCTACAATAGAGGGCAGGATTACAAAAAGAAATCAATCGATTCCCCTGCAAATCTCCATTTCATCCAAAGGAAAAAAAGCAAAAGTAAATCATTTGGAGCAGCACCGGTTAAGTGACTATATTGGTGCGGTTAATGTGGTTATGTTTGCACCGGAGGATTTAACCATTGTAAAAGGTGCTCCGCAGATTCGCCGGCGTTTTATGGATATGGAGTTAGGCCAAATCCAGCCAACTTATATATACCATTTATCTCAATATCAAAAAATACTAAAGCAAAGAAACCATTTATTAAAGCAGCTGCAGCGCAGGAGCTCTGCTGATGAAACGATGTTGGATGTATTAACAGACCAACTGGTTGAGCATGCTTCTTTTTTGTTGGAGAGAAGATTTGTCTATCTTGATTTGTTAAGAAAGTGGGCAGGACCGATTCATGAAGGCATCAGCCGCAATCTAGAAAACTTAGAAATTCAATATGACGCGACAATAAAGGTATCAGAAGAGGCAGATAAGGAGAAAATAGCTACTATCTACCAAGATTCCTTCAAGGATGTCCGTGAAAAAGAAATAGAGCGCGGCACCACGCTGATTGGTCCGCACCGGGATGACCTTATCTTCTTAGTAAATGGCAAAGATGTACAAACATATGGTTCTCAGGGACAGCAGCGGACAACCGCATTGTCGATTAAACTGGCTGAGATTGAATTGATTTATCAGGAAGTAGGCGAATATCCGATTCTTTTACTGGATGACGTGTTAAGTGAACTGGATGATTATCGCCAGTCGCATTTATTAAATACCATTCAGGGAAAGGTGCAGACATTTGTGTCCACCACAAATGTAGACGGGATTCACCATGAAACGCTAAAAAATGCTGAGTTATTTTATGTTCATCAGGGAGTTGCGACCAATAAAGAAGAGTCATAATTTCCAGCTGTAAAAAGAGGATGTACAAAAAGTTTCCAGGGTATTGCATTTTTTGGCACTTAAGAGCGTTTATTCTTTATACAAAATATCCCCCTGAGGATGGAAAAAAGTCTGGTTTAATGAAGAAAGGAAGCGATTGATCGTGTTCATTCACATTGGCAATGACAATGTTATCCGGTCTCGGGAAATCGTTGCGATTATTGATTACGATTTATATACCAATGCATCAGGAATATATCAAATGATACAGGAATGGAAGCAGCAAAACAAAGTTTCCGGTCCTGAAAAAAAGGCCAAATCCATTGTGGTTACTGCAGATCATATTTTTTTCAGTTCTTTATCTGTAACTACTTTAAGAAAACGGTCAGGTATTTTAACTACAATCAGTAATCTAGATGATTATTATGAAGAATAAGCCTGAGATAACAAAATCAAGAGATTTCTGCTGAGGAAAATGCAGAGCCTTCTCTTTTTAATATATACAAATGGATGGATTGTAATTCATATAGAAATGAGTGTGAGAAGATGTCGATGGAAGACAAAATTACAGAAAACCAAGCCTATGATGCTGATCAGATACAAGTACTTGAAGGTCTTGAGGCAGTTCGGAAAAGACCGGGAATGTATATTGGCTCCACCAGTGAAAAAGGATTACATCACCTTGTCTGGGAGATAGTGGATAACAGTATCGATGAAGCACTGGCAGGTTATTGTGATCATATTGAAGTCATTATTGAAGAAGATAACAGTATTACTGTAATAGATAATGGCCGGGGGATTCCTGTTGATATTCAAAAGAAAACAGGCCGTCCAGCTTTGGAAGTCATTATGACGGTTCTTCATGCCGGCGGTAAATTCGGCGGCGGCGGATATAAGGTTTCCGGCGGACTTCATGGTGTAGGTGCATCTGTTGTAAATGCTCTTTCTAGTAAATTGGAGGTATCTGTCCACCGGGATGGAAAAATTCATTACCTCTCGTTTAAAAAAGGTGTACCTCAGGGTGAAATTACCGTAATTGGCGAAACAGATATTACAGGGACAGTCACCCATTTTATACCGGATGAAGAAATTTTTACAGAAACTACTGAATATAACTATGAAACATTAGAACAGCGTCTGAGAGAGCTTGCCTTTTTAAACAAAGGATTGCGTATCTCGATTGAAGACAAACGGTCTGGAAAAAAGCCGGCATCTTACTACTATGAGGGCGGAATCAGCTCTTATGTTGAATTCATTAATAAAAATAAAGAAGTATTGCATGAACCTTTCTTTGCAGAAGGCGAAGATCAGGGAATAGCCGTGGAAATTGCTATCCAGTATAACGATGGGTTTGCAACGAGCTTATATTCTTTTGCAAATAATATCCATACGTACGAGGGCGGTACACATGAAGTTGGTTTCCGTTCCGGTTTGACACGTGCTATCAACGATTATGCGAAAAAGAACAGCCTGTTGAAAGATAGTGATGCCAACCTGTCCGGAGAGGATGTCCGCGAAGGACTGACAGCGATTGTTTCTGTAAAGCATCCAGACCCGCAATTTGAAGGACAGACAAAAACAAAACTTGGTAATAGCGAAGTACGGGCCATTACAGATGGTGTATTTTCAGAGTCCTTTTCTAAATTTCTCTATGAAAACCCGACAATTGCTAAAATCGTTGTTGATAAAGGACTTATGGCATCCAGAGCACGTCTGGCAGCGAAAAAAGCAAGAGAGCTGACCCGCCGTAAAAGTGCATTGGATGTAACAAGTCTGCCTGGCAAGCTTGCTGACTGTTCTTCCAAAGATGCCTCTTTGAGTGAACTGTATATCGTAGAGGGTGACTCTGCCGGCGGTTCCGCAAAATCAGGAAGAGACCGTCATTATCAGGCTATCCTGCCATTGCGTGGAAAAATTCTGAATGTCGAAAAAGCGCGCTTAGATCGAATTTTATCAAATAATGAAGTACGAGCTATGATTACGGCATTAGGAACCGGTATCGGCGAAGAATTTGATATTACAAAGGCACGCTATCACAAAGTAGTCATTATGACAGATGCCGATGTAGATGGCGCTCATATTCGAACGTTATTATTGACCTTTTTCTATCGATATATGCGTCCGTTGATTGAGCACGGGTATATTTATATTGCCCAGCCGCCGCTTTATCAAATCAAACAAGGAAAATCTGTTCACTATGTTTATTCGGATAAAGGATTGGATGCGCTTCTGGAAGAGATTCCAAAAGCACCAAAACCAGGTATTCAGCGTTATAAGGGGTTAGGAGAAATGAATGCAGATCAGCTATGGGATACCACAATGAACCCAGAATCCCGCACACTGCTGCAGGTTGAACTCAGTGACGCAATCGACGCAGACCAGGTTTTTGATATGCTGATGGGCGATAAAGTAGAACCGCGACGCAACTTTATCGAAGAAAACGCCCAATACGTACAAAACTTAGATATTTAAGTATTACATCCTTTTAATAAGGACAACAAAGCGGATAGAAGTACTTCTATCCCTTTCTTGTCAGATATAATTAAAACGATTAAATTACATGCTTGCGTTTTTTATAACAAGATCGAATGGTGATTATACACTATAACTAGCGGAAGAAATACACGGAGACTCCCGTGGGAAAGCGCAGTGGGAAGACCCCGCAGAAAAAGCGGTCTTCTTTTTCGAGGAGGCTGAGCGCAAGCCCACAGGAAAGCGTAGTGTATTTCTGTAGCGGCTGCTACTTGAGCTGTTTATATTTTATGCATATTGAAATGCAATTCAACTGATAATGAAAGATTCAAGGAATCACTAACACAATGGTGATTGGGAGGTTATTAGACTATGGCAGAGGAAAATCGTCCGAGTGTCCAGGAAATAAATATAAGTAAAGAGATGCGCACATCCTTCTTGGATTATGCAATGAGCGTCATTGTGGCAAGAGCATTGCCAGACGTTCGAGATGGAATGAAGCCCGTACATCGCCGTATTCTTTACGCAATGAATGATTTAGGAATGCACTCTGACAAAGCATTTAAAAAATCAGCACGTATCGTCGGAGAGGTTATAGGTAAGTACCATCCGCACGGTGACTCAGCTGTTTATGAGACAATGGTAAGAATGGCACAGGATTTCAGTTACCGGTATATGCTAGTGGATGGACATGGTAACTTTGGTTCGGTCGATGGCGATTCAGCAGCAGCGATGCGTTATACAGAAGCACGTATGTCTAAGATTTCCATGGAACTGCTTCGTGATATTAATAAAGACACGATTGATTATCAGGATAACTATGACGGAGCGGAACGCGAGCCAATTGTATTTCCGGCACGTTTCCCGAATTTACTTGTCAATGGAACTTCTGGAATCGCAGTCGGTATGGCGACTAATATTCCGCCGCATCATCTGGGAGAGACGATTGATGCTGTTCTGGCAATCAGTAAAAATCCGGATTTAACTGTGGATGAAATCATGGAAAATTATCTTCCTGGTCCAGATTTCCCTACTGCAGGACAAATCTTAGGCAGAAGCGGTATCCGTAAAGCATACGAAACAGGAAAAGGCTCCATTACCATCCGGGCTAAAATCAATATTGAGCAAGGCAAAAATGACAAAGAAACCATTATTGTGACAGAGCTTCCTTATCAAGTGAACAAAGCCAAGCTCATTGAAAAAATAGCGGAGCTTGTCCGCGATAAGAAAATTGACGGCATTACCGATCTTCGTGACGAATCAGACCGTAATGGCATGCGGGTTGTTATGGAGCTTAGAAGAGATGCAAATGCGAATGTGGTTTTGAATAATTTATATAAGCATACTTCCTTGCAAACGACATTTGGTATCAATATGCTTGCGCTTGTGGACGGACGTCCGCAGGTATTAACTGTCAAACAATGCCTGATGTATTATTTAGATCACCAGAAAGTAATTATCAAGCGTCGTACAGCCTTTGAATTAAATAAAGCCGAAGCACGCGCTCATATTTTAGAAGGCTTGCGTGTTGCACTCGATCATTTGGATGAGGTTATTTCTTTAATCCGTAATTCAAAAACAGCAGATATTGCAAGAGAAGGGTTAATGGAACGTTACCAGTTATCCGAGAAACAAGCCCAAGCTATTCTTGATATGCGTCTACAGCGTTTAACAGGATTAGAACGCGAAAAAATTGAAGAAGAATACAAAGAGCTGCAGGCATTGATTGCTGAATTAAAAGCTATTTTAGCGGATGAAGAGAAAGTATTGGAAATCATTCGTGAAGAGCTGACGGAAATCAAAGAGAAGTTCCGTGATGAACGCCGTACAGAAATTGTTGCCGGTGGAGCGGGCTTCTTTGAAGATGAAGATTTAATTCCGGAAGAGAATATCGTTATTACATTGACCCACCAGGGCTATATTAAACGCTTGCCTGCTTCTACTTACCGTACGCAGCGCCGTGGCGGACGAGGTATCCAGGGCATGGGAACCAATGAGGATGACTTTGTAGAACACCTTGTATCCACATCAACACATGATACAGTTCTTTTCTTTACGAATAAAGGGAAGGTATATAAAACAAAGGGTTATGAAGTACCGGAGTTCAGCCGGACAGCTAAAGGGATTCCAATTATTAACCTGCTTCAAGTAGAAAAAGGAGAATGGGTGAACGCCGTTATCTCTGTAACTGAGTTTGATGAGGATCACTTCTTATTCTTTACAACGAAGCTTGGGGTTGCAAAACGTACATCCCTTGAAAAATTCAAAAACATCCGTAAAGGCGGCCTGATTGCTGTAAATCTTCGGGAAGAGGATGAGCTGATTTCTGTCCGCATGACAGATGGCGAAAAAGAAATTATGATTGCTACGAAAAATGGCTATCTGATTCGTTTTGAAGAAGAACAAATGCGTCCAATGGGTAGAACCGCAGCAGGAGTAAAAGGTATTTCCCTGCGTGAGGATGATGAAGTTGTTTCCATGGAAATTATGGATGAAGGTTCTAAAATTCTCCATGTAACCAGCAAAGGATTTGGAAAGCAGACACCAGAAGATGAATATCGCCGTATCAATCGTGGCGGTAAAGGTGTATTTACGTGTAAGCTGGATGAAAAAACAGGACATGTAGTTGATGTAAAAGCCATTCAGGGTGATGAAGACTTAATGGTTATTACTGCCGGCGGCGTTCTGATCCGAATGCAAGTATCCGATATTTCACAAACTGGAAGAAATACCAAAGGGGTACACTTGATACGTCTGCAGGATGACGAAGAAGTTGCAACAGTAGCACGAATTGAGAAAGAAGAAGAGGAAGCGGCAGAGGAAATCGAAGCATCTGAGGAAAATAAAGAAGTTAATGAAGGTGCAGACGATAACAACGAGGAATAGGTAAAACGATGAGATATTGAAAGATGATATAAAACAGCGGACAGGCAAAGTGATTCATAGCCCGTCCGTTGTTTTTGTATCTGCTGGAACAGCTTTATTCTTTAAAATTCTGTAGTAAATGATGGCCGATAAGCGCTGGTGTTTTTTGCTGGGTGACGGTTAAAAATCGTTGGATAAGCGGATATTCCCGGTCTGCTTTCATTTGCATCAGCTCACCCCACCATTCTGTTTCATAACGGCAAATCATACTCAAATTAAATAGCAGCAGATAATGTACCAGGATTTCGGAATAAGGAAAATAGTTTGCCCGATTCGCTGGAAAATAAATTGCTTCATTATGCAAATCATAACGAAAGGGGCCGTCCCAATCTTTGACGGGCCCGGTCAGATAAAGCTGTAATTCCTCCTTTTTTTGTTGTATATCCTCAATTGGAGGCAAAAAAGCCCGAATACGCTCGACAAAGGTATCTTCTTTTAAATAAAATCCATCTAAAATCCGATTGGGAAAACGAAGCAGTTTACTGTTTTTATTCCCAATAATAATCATCGACTCCTCCTGATAAAGCTGCCAAATATTGCTTAATTCTGGAATAGAAGCTAATAACAGACGCATTGAAACACGTTCTAATGGAAAGGGATAGAGAGAAAATAAATGGCGGCTTACATATGGAAATAACCCCTTTTGCTGTAATTTGACCTCATCCTCGATAAATCGATAATCCTTGCGTTTTCTTTTCCGGGCAGTCAGACCATGCGCAAGAACAGCTGTTGTTTCCGGATAATCAGGGCGCTTTGACAGCAACCAGCCTTTTAAAAGATGTGTCATTCCATAAAAAGACAGAACAGGCTGAACCAGCACACTGCTTTGCCTGCTTGATTCCATAAAGCATGTTCCATTATGAATATAATGGATAAAAGCAGAGCTGTTTTGATAGCTTTTTGCCTGAGCTTCACGAAGAAATGAGTAACTTTTCTTCAGGTAATTTTGTGCATTTTCCTGAGTGGTTAAAAATGGATATAAATCTTCAACATGCAACATTTCTACAGCTCCATAACTATTTAAATATTTTGAATCTATCCTCTATTTTTTCTATATGTAGGGTGCTTGAAAAAGCATGAAAAAAAGCGTAATGTAAGTAAAAATAGATATTTGCTGCTGCTTTCACAGGATTGGTATTTTTTTAGCAGTTTCTCCGATATTCGATAAGGATATACCTTGAAAACTGTATAATACCCGTAAGTGAAGTGAATTGAGGTTGCGAATTCAATGATTGGAGGATGAGCTAGCAATGAGAGAAGACAAATTTGCAAAAGAAGGTTTGACATTTGATGATGTATTGCTTGTTCCGGCAGAATCAGATGTTTTACCAAACCAGGTGGATCTGAGTGTTGATTTAACATCAAATTTAAAATTGAAATCCCCATTTATCAGTGCTGGAATGGATACAGTAACAGAAGCAGAAATGGCAATTGCGATGGCACGTCAAGGCGGGTTTGGAGTTATTCATAAGAATATGTCTATTGAACAGCAGGCAGAGGAAGTAGACCGTGTGAAACGCTCAGAAAGCGGCGTAATCACGAACCCGTTCTTCTTAACTCCGGAGCATCAGGTTTATGATGCGGAACATTTAATGGGAAAATACCGCATTTCAGGAGTTCCCATTGTAAATAATATTGAGGAACAAAAGCTCGTCGGTATTTTAACCAATCGTGACTTACGTTTTATTGAAGATTATTCGATTCTGATTTCGGAAGTGATGACCACAGAGGAATTAGTGACAGCGCCAGTGGGAACAACACTGGATGAAGCAGAGAAGCTTCTGCAGAAATATAAAATTGAAAAACTGCCTCTTGTTGATGATCAGGGAATTCTAAAAGGGTTAATTACGATTAAAGATATTGAAAAGGTCATTGAATTTCCAAATGCAGCAAAGGATGCACAAGGACGGTTGATTGCAGCAGCTGCAGTCGGCGTGACAGGCGACGCGATGAAGCGGATTGAAAAATTAGTGGATGTCGGTGTAGATGCCATTGTAATCGATACAGCACATGGTCATTCTAAAGGTGTTCTCGATCAATTAAAACACATTCGCGAAACGTATCCTGATTTGACAATTATTGCAGGAAATGTTGCTACAGAGGATGGGACAAAAGCTTTGATTGAAGCAGGAGCTTCCGTTGTCAAAGTAGGTATTGGACCGGGGTCTATCTGTACCACAAGAGTAGTAGCAGGGGTCGGTGTACCACAAATTACAGCAGTTTATGACTGCGCAAGAGCAGCAAAAGAATACGGTGTACCCGTTATTGCAGACGGCGGAATCAAATACTCCGGCGATATTGTGAAGGCTTTGGCATCAGGTGCACATGCTGTAATGCTGGGAAGTATTTTTGCCGGAACAAAGGAAAGCCCTGGAGAAACAGAAATTTTCCAAGGACGTCAATATAAAGTATATCGCGGTATGGGCTCTGTTGGAGCAATGCAAGCAGGCTCCAAAGACCGTTATTTCCAAAGTGAATCAGAGAATAAAAAGCTTGTTCCAGAAGGCATTGAAGGACGTATTGCGTATAAAGGCTCGCTGGGAGATACCTTCCATCAGCTGGCAGGCGGTTTACGCTCCGGCATGGGATATTGTGGAACGAAAAATCTGGAGAGCTTAAGAAACGATTCCCGATTTATCCGGATTACCGGGGCTGGGTTGAAGGAAAGCCATCCGCATGATGTTCAGATTACGAAAGAAGCACCGAACTATTTTATGCAGTAAAAAAGAGAATAATTAAGCAATTTAGTTGATGACAAATTTGTGTCATACGGTCGTAAAAAAAATAGATGGAGGATGTTGCTCCATCTATTTTTTTATGAATTTTTATGGTAAAATGTGAAGCGTGCTCAGCAGAATACATAGAACGTATGTTGATGGCTATATTATTAAACGGAGGTACGGAAATGTGAGAAAGTCTATGAAAAAATTGTTTCTTTTGGTGGTTGCAGCAGCGCTTGTTTTAACATCTTTTGTTACACCATCCATGTCTGTGTATGCAGATGGATTAGATATAGAAGCGGAATCGGCTATTTTAGTGGATGCAGAAACGGGGAAAGTATTATTTGCAAAGGACCCGGATGTGGCATTGCCTCCTGCTAGCATGACGAAAATAATGACAGAATATCTCGTTTGGGAAGCAGTTGAAAACGGAGATATTTCCTGGGATACAACAACACAAATTAGTGATTATGCATATGAAATATCCAGCAATGATGATTTTTCAGGGGTTGGATTAAGACAGCAGCAAGATTACACAGTAGAAGATTTATATAAAGCAATGGCAATCAACTCAGATAATGCGACAACGATTGCACTTGCAGAGTTAATTGCAGGTTCAGAAAGTGAATTTGTCGAAATGATGAATGCAAAGGCAGAAGAACTGGGAATGCCGGAATATAAATTTGTTAATTCCAGCGGATTAGATAATGAGAGTCTGGGGGATAATTATCCAGAAGGAACAAGTCCTAACGATACAAACTTATTATCAGCCCGTTCAGCAGCAATTTTAGGGTCTGCATTAGTGAATGATTATCCGGAAGCATTAGAAATTTCCAGCGTGCCGAGTACGGAATTTGATGATCAGGAGATCCGTAACTGGAATTACATGCTGGATCATGATGCAGATTATTTACAGCAGCATTACTATGAAGGTGTAGATGGTTTAAAAACTGGTTTTACAACGGTTGCCGGTTATGCTTTTACAGGAACAGCAGAACGGGATGGACGACGTCTTATCAGTGTGGTTATGAAAACAGACAGTGAAGATGCCCGTTTTAATGAGACTGCAAAACTGTTTGATTATGGATTTGATCAATTTGAAACACAAGAATTATTCCCGGCAGGATATCAAGAAGAAGGCAATGAAACAGCTCCGGTTGCAAGAGGAAAAGAAAAAGAAGTAAATATTGGCATCAATGAAGGGATTCATGTTCCGATCAAAACTGGTGAGGAAGATCTGTATCATTTAGAATATAAAATTGATGAAGACAGATTGAATGATAATGGAGAGTTAGAAGCTCCAGTGGAAGCAGATGAAGTTATCGGAACAGTTACCGTTGTCTATGATGGAGAAGAAGAAGATTTTGGATATATTTCCGATGAAGCGAGTCAGGAAAGTTATGATTTAGTTGCAATGGACTCCGTTGAAAAAGCAAATTGGTTTATGCTTACGTTACAATCTATTGGTGATTTCTTTGTAAACATGTTCCAAGGTGCATTTAATTGGGTGAAGGGACTTTTCAGCTAATTTTTGCAGGAAGTCTTGCAACCTGATTGGAAATAGATTATGATGATATACAATCATTCATTGAAATAATAAAGCGTTGATAGGAAGCAGTAGCTGTTTGATTCTATCTATAGAGAGCTAATATCTGGTGCAAATTAGCGTTAGAATGCAGTGAATCCATCCTGGAGCATGCTTATTGAAGTGGTTCAGTCACGTAAGTAAGCACGGAGATACGACGTTATTCGTATATAAAGCCGGAAGAATCTGTCTGTATAGATTCTTTAACTAGGGTGGCAACGCGGGAAATATACTCTCGTCCCTTTCTACATAAGGGATGGGAGTTTTTTTATGGTTTTAAAGACATTAAAAATATAGGAGGTAATCAGTATGTTAGATATGAAATATGTACGAAATAACTTTGATGAAGTGAAGCAAAGATTAGCACACCGCGGAGAAGACCTTGGCGATTTAGACAAATTTGGCGAGCTTGATGTAAGAAGACGGGAATTGATTGCAGAGACAGAAAAACTAAAGGCAAAACGTAATGAAGTGTCTAAGGAAATTTCTGTTTTAAAGCGCGAGAAGAAGGATGCGGAGGAAGCCATAGCTTCTATGCGTGAAGTTGGAGATCAAATTTCTAAATATGATAAAGAATTAAAAGACATTGAGGAAACCCTGGAACATATCATGCTTTCTATTCCTAATCTGCCGCATGAGAGTGTGCCTGTTGGTGAAGATGAGGATGATAATGTAGAAGCACGTAAATGGGGAGAGGTGCCGGAATTTTCATTTGAAGCACAGCCGCACTGGGATGTTGCGACAAATTTAGATATTTTGGACTTTGAACGTGCAGCAAAGGTAACAGGAAGCCGTTTTGTTTTTTATAAAGGATTAGGAGCAAGACTGGAACGTGCATTATTAAACTTCATGATGGATCTGCATGCGGATAAGCATGGCTATCAGGAAATGCTTCCTCCATACATTGTGAATCGCCTGAGTATGACAGGAACAGGACAGCTTCCGAAATTTGAAGAGGATGCGTTTAAACTGGAAGACTGGGATTATTTTCTGGTGCCGACTGCAGAAGTCCCTGTAACCAATTATCACCGTGATGAGATTTTATCAGGAGAGGCGTTGCCGAAAAAATATGTTGCATTCAGCGCCAGCTTCCGTTCTGAAGCAGGTTCTGCCGGAAGAGATACACGCGGCTTGATTCGCCAGCATCAATTTAACAAAGTGGAGCTTGTGAATTTCGTGAAACCGGAAGATTCTTATGACACATTAGAAAGACTGACAGGGGAAGCGGAAAAAGTATTGCAGCTGTTAGAACTCCCTTATCGTGTGATGAGTATGTGTACAGGTGATTTAGGCTTTACAGCAGCGAAAAAATACGATATTGAAGTATGGATTCCAAGCCAGCATACGTACCGTGAAATTTCTTCTTGTTCTAATTTTGAGGATTTCCAAGCGCGCCGTGCCGGAATTCGCTTCCGCCGCGAAGCAAATGGAAAACCAGAATTTGTCCATACGTTAAACGGTTCTGGTCTTGCGTTAGGACGTACTGTAGCGGCTATTTTAGAGAATTGCCAGCAGGAAGATGGAAGTGTAGTAATTCCTGAAGTATTGCGTCCGTATATGGGCGGCATTGAAGTGATTGGCAAGTAATGATTAAGTAAGAGGCTCTCCATCTTTGGGGGCCTCTTATTTTTTGATAAAAAATATTGACAAGTCATCTTTGAGGATGATATAGTATATTTTGTTCGCTAGGAAGTGAGCAAATTAGCGTTATTTCATGGAGGTATACCCAAGTCTGGCTGAAGGGGTCGGTCTTGAAAACCGAGAGGCGGGTCAAACCGCGCGGGGGTTCGAATCCCTCTACCTCCTCCATTTAAAACAACCGTAAAAAATTGGAGATAAAAACCCGCAGCTTTCGTGAACTGCGCCCTGTCAAGTAGACAGTGAAAAAACAAAAAATCTATGCGACAGCCTGGTGCCGGAATTCTAACGGTGCAAGGCTGTTTAATTTTGCTTGATATCGTTCTTCATTATAAAACGTTATATATTCGTCAATATCTTCCTTTAGCTCCTCAAACGACTTATACTGCTTTAGGTTGTAACATTCACATTTAAAGTGACCGAAAAAGCTCTCAATCGGAGCATTGTCAATACAGTTACCGACACGAGACATACTGCGCGTCATGCCAGCTTCTGTAGTAATATAACGATACTCCTTTGATGTATACTGCGAACCTCGATCACTATGAATCAATGGAGTTGTGTCAGGATTTGCTTGTATAGCCGCTTTGATGGTATCCATAACTAGAGGGTTGTCATTATAGCGTCCAACCTGGTAAGCAATGATTGAGCCGTCATAAAGGTCCTTAATGGCACTTAAATAAGCTTTACTGCCAAAACCATAATGCATGTGCGTAATATCCGTTACCCACTTCTCATTCGGCTTCTCTGCGGTAAATTCTCGGTTTAAAATATTTTCTTCAATATTTTCGTGACTTGTCTTCGTTGAATAACCATTCGACCGGCGAATATGCGATTTTAGGCCCATTTGATCCATTAAGCGTCGAATTCTTTTCTCGTTATACTGCTTCTTATATTTGCGGTTGATCACCATGGTTATTCGACGATAACCAAAGTTACCGTGATACTTTTTAAATTCTTCTTTCACTACTTTCATGAGCCATTCATTTTCTTTTTCGGATTCTGTTGGGTCATAGTTCAACCATTTATAGTATCCGGAGCGTGATACAACTAAGATTTCACAGAGTAATAGAATCGGAGTGTCTGTCTCCTGTTGGTAATCATGAATTGCTTGGAATTTAGCTAAATGTGTTCCTAGTCGCGCGGTCCCATCCCCCTTTCGATTTCCTTCAACTTTTTTAATAAGCCATTCTCCGCCTCTAAATACTGATTACGGTGTTCCAGCTCTTTAATACGAAGCTGTAATTCTTCCTCTTCTGTAAGTGTAGGCTTTGACTCCAGGGACTTTCCACGACGATCCTGAAGACCTTGTTCCCCATCTTTTTCATACTTGCGTACCCAGCTATATACTTGTTGATAAGAAACGTTATACTTTTCAGCTGCCTTATGATAGTCGCGGTCGTTGGCAATCGTATATTGTACAATTTCGATACGCTCTTGAAGATTGGTTTTACGCCCTTTAGTCACGGTTCCTCTTCCTTTACTAGTAGATTTTATCTCTTTCCCACTAGTATACTGATTTATCCATTGACGTAAAACCGAATGAGATGAAATATTGAACTTTTCACAAGTCGTTCTCAAACTGCCTTCTCCATTTAAATAAAATTCAACAGCTTCCCTTTTCAGCTCGCTGGAATATCCCTTCCATGTCCTCAAATCCTTTAAACCATAGCCCCCATTTTCTTTGTACTTGCGAACCCATACGTTAATCGTCGTTCGGTCGACAGCGTATTCTTTAGCAATCCTGCTTACAGACACGCTCCCCTCCATCACACGTAATACTGCCTCTATCCTTTCATTTAAAGTATGTTTACTTCTCCTTTTAGACATAGAAAATGCCCCCAATACAGTAGTAGAGAATTTTTATTATTTCTCTGTCCACTGTATTGGGAGCATATCATTCGTGCTGCGGGTTTTCTAATACATATATATGTTTACTCTCTATCTCTTCGCTCCAACAACGATTCTAATAACTGCTTTGGCAGCGGGAAGCGTTTGTTATCAAGCGGCAGAAAGTTAAGCTTGCTCTCTGCATGTTTATCCTCTTTTGCTTCATTGATTTCCGTATGAAGAAACTCCATCTTTTCATCCAGTTGATTTGCGATATTTGCACTGGTTGTTAATTCTTCTACCAGATGTGCCGGTACTTCCCCATCATATTTATAATAAATTTTATGCTCTAAGCTCGCCCAGAAATCCATCGCAACGGTACGGATTTGAATTTCGATAAATACCTCTTCCTGACGGTCAGAGAAAAAGACAGGAATGGATAAAATCAGATGCAGACTTTTATATCCGTTTGGTTTTGGATGCTTAATATAGTCTTTCGTTTCAATGACTTTGATATCCTGCTGACCTTGGATCATTTCGCTGATTTTATAAATATCGGATATAAAGGAGCAGACAATCCGGATTCCTGCAATATCCTTGATATGATTCTTGATAGATTTTTGCGTAATCGAAATGTTTTTTCGCTGGCATTTTCGTAAAATACTTTCAGGTGTTTTTATACGTGATTTTAAATGTTCAATCGGATTATAATCATGAATATGCTCAAATTCTTCTTGAAGGATGTTCAGCTTGGTATTGATTTCATCCAGTCCAAATTTATAGCTGAGCATGAAACGTGTCAGTTCTTTTCGTACAGCGGTTAACTGGTGTATCTGTTTTGATTCATCCATTGATAAAATTCCTTTCTGGCTTACATTCATGTACAATATAAGTATAGCAAAATTTGTTTTGAATAGCAGATAAAAAGACGCTGCAATCCATTCTGATGGGTGCAGTCTTGACAAAAGTATGGCAAGGCCTTATAGTACAATTCAATAAAGAAATACGGTGAACGGGCCAGTAATCGATGTGTATTTACCAAAGAGAGGAAATCCGGCGGCTGTAAGATTTCTGTAAATGCCTTGATGAACCTATCCGGGAGTAGGTTAGTGTATGCTGACTGCAGTAAACTGCATTATCAATGTGAGTGGATAACTTTTATCAACAAAGGTGGTACCGCGGAATAATACTGATTTCGTCCTTTACAAGGGATGTATAATCAGTTTTTTTTATTGCTCTGAGGTATCGGTGAAATAAAATATTAAAGGAAAGAAGAAACACACAGGAGGAAACTACATGGAAAAAACAATTGCATTTTTTGGAGCAGGAAATTTAGCAGAGGCGATTATTGCAGGCATTACAAGGACTAATGTTGTTACAAAAGAACAGGTGCTGGTGACGAATCGCAGTGATAAAGCAAGGTTAGATCTGATTGCTGAAAAGTATGGAGTGACTTGCGACCTGGATAAAGAAGAAATGATCGAGAAAGCAGATATTATTATTTTAGCGATGAAGCCTAAGGATGCGAAGGATTATTTAGACTGGCTAAAAAATTATATAAAACCGCATCACATGGTTATTTCGGTGATTGCAGGGTTATCTATCGAACAGATGGAAAAAACGCTGGGAGAAGGTATTCCTGTTATTCGAACCATGCCGAATACGTCTGCATTGATCGGCCAATCAGCTACTGCTATTTCAAAGGGAACCAATGTCGAACTCGGTCAGCTTTACTTTGCTGAGGAACTATTCCAGACAGTGGGTACAACAAAAATTGTTGATGAGGAGCAGATGCATACGATTACGGCGATTGCAGGAAGCGGACCGGCATTTTTCTACTACATGGTGGAAGCAATGGAAAAAGCAGCAATTGAAGCAGGATTGGACCGGGATACGGCATTAGAGCTGCTGACCCAGACGGTGATCGGCGCAGGAAAAATGCTGGAGACATCTGGCGCAGACCCGGAACAGCTCCGTGTTAATATTACCAGCCCGGCAGGAACCACAGAGGCTGGTTTAAACCAGTTAATGGCGAATGAATTTGATAAGATAATTAAATCATGTGTCGATGGCGCACGAAATCGGTCTATCGAGATTACGAATGCTCAGAACTAATTTTTTACACGTACTTTAAAAAAGAGAAGAGGGAAAGCAGATGCATACACCGGATTGCAGTTATTGCGGGAAAAGATGGAGTTATGGACAGACCTTTAAGCAGGTATTTAAGATTAAAATGATTTGTCCGCACTGCGGCAAAGAAAATTATTATAATGCAAGTAAAAAAGGCGGCTGGCTCCCTTTATTAGCCATACCTATTCTGTTAGGGCTGGCCTTTCTGCTAAGGCTGTCTTCTGTAGAAATTATTCTCATGGGCTGTTTGCTGATGATTCTTCACGTCCTGTCGATTCCTTATCGGACGAGATTGCAGAGAGCCGGCAAATAAATGAAACATGATGCTTTCCAAAATAGATAAGGTTTAGTATAATACGATTGTTCGTTTATTTTTCAATGGACGGATAATGAAGCATAATTGAGCGGTTTCCACTGCTGATTATGTGCAAAGCCCCCGTAGCTCAGGGGATAGAGCATTGGTTTCCTAAACCATGTGCCGCAGGTTCGAATCCTGCCGGGGGCGTAAAAAAGTCTTGTTATACAGAGATTTGTGTCTTTCAGTTATATTATCGGAGGCCACGGTTTATACTTGAAAATTACATAAACCGACAGACGTCATTTTTCGTTTTCTTGTTTGTTTTATGACAAGATTTCTGAAAGGTGGCTTTTTTTTATATAGAGAAGACAATTATTTTTCTGCTTATTTTTCGTGAAAAAGCAAAATGAGAAACACCATTGATTTTTTTTGTTTTATAGACGGTAATAATGAATAGAGCCGCTCCTAAAAAGAAGCGGCTCCATTCTTCTCATCTATATAAAGGGCAGGATACAGCAATGGATTCCGATTCCCTATCGCTATATCACTTTCACCCGATTCAAAATATCTTCGGCGTTTTTCACCCGTTCCTCTGTCGGTGGCTCTACACCTTCCAGCGGATAGTCCAAACCAAGATTTTCCCATTTATAGACACCTAATTTATGATACGGCAGCACTTCTATTTTTTCGACATTATTTAATGTCGCAATAAAATCGGAGAGCTGCTGTAAATGTGCATCGTTATCGCTGCCACCGGGAACAAGTACATGACGGACCCAGACAGGCACTTTCTTCTCGTCTAAATAGCGGGCCATGTCGAGAATATGTTCATTGGACAGACCAGTGAGCTCTTTATGCGCTGCAGCGTTGATATGCTTTAAATCAAGTAAAACCAAATCAGTTAATTCCAGTACTTTATCTAAATTTTTTATAAAGTGAGGGGAGCGGTTAAAGCATCCGGCAGAAGTATCAATGGTTGTGTGTACTCCTAATTTTTTCAGTTCGGTGAACAATTCGAGTAAAAATTCAACCTGAAGTAAAGGCTCTCCGCCGCTGACAGTCACTCCTCCATTGGTAGATTGGAAGAATGGGAGATAGCCCTTAATATCCTTCACCAGCTCTTGTACAGACATTTTCTTTCCTGCTCCCATGTTCCATGTATCCGGATTATGACAAAATTGACAGCGTAATAAACAGCCTTGAGTAAAGATAACATAGCGTAATCCAGGCCCGTCTACGGTTCCACACGTTTCGATTGAATGAATTCTTCCTTCTTTCATGATACTTTTCCCCCTCACTTCATATGCTGAAAATAATTCAGCATCAAGCGCTCAAGTTATTTAATGAGCGCTTGATATTGACTTCTTACAGAATGGCCTTACAAGCTTTCATGGAAGGTCCGGTTAATGACATCGATTTGCTGTTCTCTTGTCAGCTTAATAAAGTTTACTGCATATCCAGAGACGCGGATGGTAAGCTGCGGGTATTCTTCCGGATGCTCCATCGCATCTAATAAAGTTTCCCGATCAAAGACATTGATGTTTAGATGATGTCCTTTTTTTGCTGCATAGCCATCGAGGATACCGGCTAAGTTTGTTTTTCTTGTTTCTTCATCTTTACCTAACGCTTTTGGCACGATGGAGAAGGTGTTCGAGATACCATCCAGTGCGTATTTATATGGCAATTTTGCAACGGAGCTTAAAGAAGCTAATGAGCCATTTTTATCACGTCCGTGTAATGGGTTTGCTCCTGGAGCAAAAGGTTCTCCTGCTTTTCGTCCATCTGGTGTATTTCCCGTTTTCTTCCCGTAAACCACATTGGAAGTAATCGTCAGGATAGACTGTGTTGGTGTAGCATCGCGATACATATGGTGTTTCTTAATTTTATTCATAAAGTCTTTTACGAGACTCACAGCAATTTCATCTGCGCGATCATCGTTATTGCCGTATTTTGGATAGTCTCCTTCTATTTCATAATCAACAACAAGTCCGTCTTCATCACGAATGGTTCTTACCTTCGCATATTTAATGGCGCTTAGGGAATCGACAATGACGGATAGTCCTGCTACACCACAAGCCATGGTCCGTAATACTTCCCGGTCATGCAACGCCATTTCCAGTCGCTCGTAGCTGTATTTATCATGCATATAATGGATAATGTTTAATGCGTTGACATATAAACCAGATAACCAGTCTAGGAGGTTATCATATTTCTCCATCACTTCGTCGTAATCAAGATACTCTGATGTGATTGGTGCATAGTTTGGAGCTACCTGCATTTTTAGATTTTCATCTACACCGCCATTGATCGCATACAGAAGTGCTTTTGCCAAGTTTGCCCGTGCACCGAAGAACTGCATTTGTTTCCCGATGCGCATTGCAGATACACAGCAGGCAATTCCATAGTCATCTCCATAGATCGGGCGCATGATATCATCGTTTTCATATTGAATCGAGCTTGATTTAATAGACATTTTTGCACAATATTTTTTATAGTTTTCCGGCAGTTTAGCAGACCAAAGTACGGTTAAGTTTGGCTCTGGCGCCGGTCCTAAGTTATCTAATGTGTGCAGAAAACGATAGGAGCTCTTTGTTACAAGTGGGCGTCCATCTTCTGCTATTCCTGCCAATGATTCTGTTACCCAAGTCGGGTCTCCGCTAAATAATTCGTTATAATCTGGTGTTCTTGCGAATTTTACGAGACGCAGCTTCATCACAAAATGATCGACAAGTTCTTGCGCTTCTTGCTCTGTCATAACCCCATTTTCAATATCTCTCTCTATATAAATATCTAAGAATGTAGAAACACGGCCAAGACTCATGGCAGCCCCGTTTTGCTCTTTAATGGCAGCTAAATAGGCTAAATAGAGCCATTGGAATGCTTCCTGTGCAGTTGTTGCAGGCTTGGAAAGGTCAAATTCATATTTTTCTCCGAGCTTTTTCAAATCCATTAAGGAACGAATCTGCTCCGAGGTTTCTTCACGGTCGCGAATCACATCGTCCGTCATTGTTCCGTTACCAATCAGCTGCAGGTCTTTTTTCTTTTCTTCAATTAAACGGTCTACTCCATACAGGGCAACGCGGCGGTAATCACCGATAATACGTCCGCGGCCGTATGCATCTGGAAGCCCGGTGATGATTCCTGCTTTTCTTGCTTTTAAGATTTCGGGTGTATAGGCATCAAAGACGCCTTGGTTATGCGTTTTCCGGTGTTCTGTAAAGGTATGGACAACGTCATCATCAACTTTGTAGCCATAGGATTCTGCGGCAGCTACAGCCATACGGATACCTCCAAAAGGCATTAGAGCACGTTTGAAAGGCGCATCTGTTTGCACGCCGATGATTTTTTCCAAGGGCTTATTTAAATAACCAGCACCGTGAGAGGTAATAGTAGATACGATTTTTGTATCTAAATCATATACACCGCCATTTTCCCGTTCTTCTCTGGTTAATTGCATGACTTGCTCCCACAGGTCTTTGGTGGCTTGAGTTGCATCAGTTAAGAAGGATTCATTTCCTTCATATAAATGATAATTCTGTAAAATAAAATCACGAACATCAATTTCTTGCTGCCAGTTGCCTTCAACGAAACCATCCCAAGGGACTCTTTTTACCATTTCATCTGCTACTTTCATAACAAAAACCCTCCTCTTAATTAATTGTGAATAAATTCACAATAACCTCTATTTTTATTATAACGGTTTCGGAAAATAAAACAAGTGAAATACTTCACAAATGAAGAAAGTTCTTAAAATGTTCAAATTTAAAGCTTGAGAAATAAGAGGATTTTATAAAATAGTAACATTCGTTCCAAGCCTTTTTTAAAGAGTAAGAAAGTATAAAATGTTGAGGATAGCCGCTCCAACGGGTTTCATGGGGGGAGTAATCTTAGGCCCCAGAAATACACTACGCTTTCCATGGGCCCCGAGCTCATCTCCTTTAAAGAAGACTTGCTGATTGGCAAGCCGACAGGCGCAGACAGAAGCATAGTCGCGCTTATGCCTATGGTAGAAAATAGAAGAACACTTTTTTCCTGCGGAGTCTTCCCACTAGGACTGCTGCGGTTACTCGCCCCGTCAAAACCGTTGCCCGCGGAAAGCGACTTCCCGAAGCGGACATCTGCTCGGCAAGAATATTAGTATTTTAAAGACCAAGTGATTTTCTTGGTTTCTCTTAATAAATACCGGGTTTTGGATAGGGGAACGGAGCAAGTGTATTGTTTTCTGCTATATATTTGCTTAAAATAAATACATTACGGTTTTTAGAAGGAAGGTTTCTTTATTGTATGTAATAATTGTTCTGGGGATCATTGCAGGAATGATGATTCCGCTGCAGACAGCAGTAAATAATCGGCTGACTGTGTTTACGAAAGCGGTGTTGCCGACATCCTTTTATTCCTTTTTATCTGGAAGTATTATTTTATTTTTCATTAATCTTATGATAGATCCTGACAAATTTACAGTATCATTCTTTGCAGATCAATCCTTTTCCTATATCTGGTTTACTGGTGGTGTGCTTGGAGTAATTTTTCTTACAGGGAATATTATTTTACTGCCCAAAATTGGTGCAGCATTAACGGTTATTGTTACCGTAACAGGACAGATGGTGATTGGTATTTTGATTGATACCTTTGGCTGGTTTGGTGCAGAGGTAAAACCGTTGCATTTTATGCATATCGTTGGTGTTCTTCTTTTAATTACCGGAATTGTCTATATGAATGCGAAAAAAAATCCCGGCGTTTCGCAGAGTCATTCCCGTCTGTGGGTATTGTTCGGGATATGTACAGGAATGATGCCGCCGCTGCAGACAGCAATCAATAGCGCCTTGCGTTATGAAGTAGACTCCTTTATTTATGCTGCTTTTATTTCATTTATTGTAGGAACCGCTGTGTTATTTATTCTGTCGATGATAGTGAATAAAGGAGTAAAGTTAACACGTATTTCTGGAGATTTTAAATTAAAGCCCTGGCATTTTGCCGGTGGTGCACTCGGCGCAGCATATATCGCATCAAATATCAGTTTAATGCCTTATCTGGGTGTTACATTAACGATGATGGCTGCTATTTTAGGGCAGATTATCATGGGACTGTTAATTGATCATTTTGGGCTGTTTAACCTTCCGAAGTATTTAATTGATCAAAGAAGGGTTATCGCTGTTATTATGATTATCAGTGGAATAATCGTACTCAATATCTTTTAAGAGGATATTTAAAAATTCTTTTTCACTGTCCTTTTTGTACATTATTTTAAGTTCGCAGACCTTGTTTCTTGCCTGTTGGAAAGGAAACAAGGTCTAATTTTTACCCTGTGAGATAGGAAGCGGTTTTTTCATACAGAGAAAAATGGTTATTATGGTACATCTCCAGCCTGTGCAGCGCAAAGGAAAATTCCACCGGAAAATGCTGCAGAATATCATAAACATTTTCGATATGAAGCTGGTCCAGCATAAATGTCGGGATACAAAAATGATATGCAAAATGGTTGGCTTGATTTTCTTGCAGGTCGACAAAAAGGGAATGCATAAAACGCTGATCTCCTTCATGGAAAAAATAATGGCATAATTCATGCCCAAAACATTGCCATATATTTTGCTGGGAAGTATTTGGAAGTACGATATAATTATCTATCCGCATACTGACAGATGCTGCATAAATAATTTCAATATTTAAAGCTTGTGCAATAGCAGAAATGGAGAGCTCTGCCGGAGTCTGGATATTCAGCTGCTTGTATAATACTTCGACAAATTTTTCTACATCTGAATAGTACATTTGATTTCCCACCTTCAATAAGAATATATGTTCGGTTTGAAGTGCTAAAAATAAGGTGCAGCAAGTACACCTGTTTTTATATTGCTTATGGAAGTATAAATCAGCATTAGTCATTTTGATTGGCGTTACCATTATTTGTTTTCTTTCTGTATAAAATATATTGTATCACATTTAAAGCTTCTTCTTTCTCATCTTCTGTCATTCGTTTCCAATTACGGAACATCAATGTATCTTGCTCCGACATCGGCTCCGGCCGGGAAGTATCCTTTGTTGAGGGAGACATAGATTTACCTAAAAGCCAATCTACGGAAACACCATATAAATTAGCCATTTTATGTAACGTGTCTGTGTCCGGATCACGATATTCTCTTTCATAACCAGATAAAGTACCATTTGAAATACCTAAAAGTTTCGAAGCTTCAATTTGTTTTAATCCAGCTTTTTCTCGTGCTTCTCTTAATCTTTGGGAAAGAATTTTCATAGTATCCACCTCAATATAGAGATAATACCATTTTTAATAAAAACAATAATATTTTTAAGCGAAATGCAAATTTTATTGTTTTCGTATATTGACTTATGCAAAGCGCTTAATTATAATTTAAAGTATAAAAACCAAAAGATGGATGGGGTGATTTAGTGGAAATACATGAGAAAATCGAATTTATCAGACAGCAAAAGCAGATAACGAAGACACAAATTGCAAAAAAATGCTCTAAAACTCCTGCCTGGTACACCAATATTTCCAAGGGAAAAACAAAGATAGATGTAGATACCCTGGAAAGAATAGCAGATGCATTAGAAATTGATGTGAAAATGTTATTTGATAAGGAGTTGAATGATGCATTAAATAAATGCAAAGAGCTTTTATAAACGAAAATAAAAAGGAAGAGATTTTATACACCCTAGATCAAAACGATACCTCGAAGAGCTGGAATGATATAACTATCATTAAGCGCCACATAGCTATCCCCTCAAAGAAAAATCTCTCAACCATAATATATTTTATCCTGTTATAATACGTAATTCGGGTTCTATCTCCTCGTTCATAGGGAGGTAGTTTTTTATTGGATAAATGAAGCTTGTGT
This sequence comes from Oceanobacillus oncorhynchi, assembly GCF_000821065.1. GTDB lineage: Bacteria > Bacillota > Bacilli > Bacillales > Amphibacillaceae > Oceanobacillus > Oceanobacillus oncorhynchi. Next base: position 64,633 of record NZ_CDGG01000001.1, on the reverse strand, counting down.
TTTACTCAATAAAAAACTGGGTAAAGATTTTAAACATATTTATGTAATATGGAATATAATGTAATATTTAAAAACATACTATTCAAGTACCTTACATTTATGGTAGAATTTATCTTACTCTACAATTAGAATAAACCCTGTAAAATGTAGTCGCCTCAACTACAATGAAAAATCCAATAAATCTATGTTTTATATCCAATGAAAATAAAGTGTTTATCAAGAGTGAAGAATGACTGATTAAAGAGAAGGTAACTAGCAGTAAAAAAAAAAACTTTGTTTCAGTTGGATATTTTTGTACCCGAAAACATAGTGAAAGGAAGAAGGTATATGGATTCTAAAAAATTAACGAGAAGAATATTAATTGCTCTGGTTGCTGGTGCAGCTGCTGGTATAGCACTGACATTTGCCCCGGAAAGTTTTTTTGAACCTCTCGATAAATATGTATTAGACCCGATTGGTCAAATATTTATTAATCTTATAATGATGTTAGTAGTTCCGCTTGTATTTGTATCCATTGTATTAGGAACAGCAGGCCTGGGAGACCCGAAAAAATTAGGAAAGATTGGTGTTTCCGCGGTTGCCTTTTTCTTAACAACAACGGCAATTGCAATCAGTTTAGGTCTAGGTTTGGGTTATTTGATCCAGCCGGGGTCGACAGGGATTTTTGATACGTCAAATGCAGAATACAGCGCAGATGAAGCACCGCCAATTATGGAGACGTTGATTAATATTGTTCCTGAGAATCCTATAGAAGCATTGGCATCTGGAGAAATGCTTCAGATTATTGCATTTGCTATCTTTATTGGGGTTGCATTGGCATTTTTAAGTGATAAAACAAAAGGAATATATAATCTATTTGAACAGGCAAACGAAATTTTGAATTGGTTAATTACAGTGATTATGCGATTTGCTCCGTATGGGGCATTTGCTTTGATTGCCTCAGCAATTGGTGATGCTGGACTGAATGCACTCGGTTCCATGTTGAGCTATATGTTAACGGTGATTGCAGGTTTGCTGCTGCACGCACTCATTATCTATTCGCTTGCTATTTGGCTAATCGGACGCGGGAACCCAATTACATTTTTTAAAGTATTTTTCCCGGCAATGGTGGTTGGCTTTAGTACTTCCAGCTCTAATGCTGCACTTCCTGTGGCGATGAAGACAGCTCAAGAAAAACTGGGTGTAAAAAAAGCTGTCAGCAGCTTTGTTCAGCCGCTCGGTGCAACCATTAATATGGACGGGACAGCAATTATGCAGGCTGTAGCAACCGTATTTATTTCCCAAGTGTATGATATCCCGCTGACTTTTATGGATTTATTAATGGTCGTTCTTATCGCTACGTTGGCAAGTGTTGGTACAGCAGGCGTCCCTGGCGTCGGACTGGTGATGCTGGCAATGGTACTTGGCCAAGTTGGGCTGCCGGTAGAAGGTATTGCTTTAATAATTGGTATTGACCGTCTTCTCGATATGTTAAGGACATCTCTAAATATTGCCGGCGATGCTACTTGTGCATATATTATATCTGAACGGGGAAAACGGAATGAGAAAAAGACACAAAATGCATAAAATCAATATTTAATTCAATGAAATCCGAACGCATTTGCATTCTAACGAGAGAATGTTCAAAATGGGTCCGGATTTCTTTGTTTCGTACGTTGTTTTTATTCTATTTAGCTGGAAGTTGATTAAGAGATAACCTGCAGCACGCTTTCTGCTTAATTTATTTGTTCCTGATAAACTGCTGTAAATCATGGGTTAACGGGTATTCATCCCAGTAATATCTCCTTTATTTTGTAAAATTAGAAACAAACTCTTTAAAAATGTCACAGAATGTTCTAAAATAGAAATAGTTAACAAAATATTTTAATCCTTTTTTTAATTCTATTTGTAATCGTTTCCAATTAAGATGAATGAGGTGATTAGATGGATATGCAAGCAATTCCGGCACGTGAAGGCAATCATAATTTAAAAAACTACGAGGATTTTCGAAAAACATTTTCTTGGGAAAGTGTGGAGAAGAACTTTTCCTGGCATGAAACAGGAAAAGTGAATATGGCCTATGAAGCAATTGATAGACATGCTGATAATCCGGATAAGAAGGATAAAATCGCATTACTATATTCAGATCCCAATCGAGAAGAAAAGGTCAGCTTTGATGAACTTCGTTTACAAAGTAATCAATTTGCGAATGTATTGAAGAAATACGATGTGCAAAAAGGAGATCGTGTTTTTCTTTTTATGCCGAGAAGTCCGGAGTTCTATCAAGCATTTTTTGGTATTCTAAAAATAGGGGCGATTGCAGGACCGCTGTTTGAGGCATTTATGGAGCAGGCAGTCGGCGATCGATTAGAGAATAGTGAGGCGCGTGTATTAATAACAACTCCTGATTTACTCTACCGTATCCCGCAGGACAGACTGCCTCATTTAGAGAAAATCGTGTTAGTAGGTGCGCATGAGGAAGAAGGAGACCAGTATATTGATTTCGATTCCGAAATGAAAGAGGCATCCACGGATTTTGATATTGTTTGGGTGGATAGAGAAGATGGCATGCTGCTTCATTATACATCTGGTTCCACAGGGAAGCCAAAAGGCATTCTGCATGTGCATAATGCTATGATTCAGCATTACGCTACAGGAGAATGGGTATTAGATTTAGAAGAGGATGATATCTACTGGTGTACAGCAGACCCGGGCTGGGTTACAGGAACAAGCTATGGTATTTTTGCGCCTTGGCTGCACGGAGTGACAAATGTGATTCGCGGCGGACGTTTTTCTCCAGATGATTGGTATAAAACGTTACAGGATAATCATGTTACCGTATGGTATACTGCACCGACAGCATTACGGATGCTTGTAAGTCACGGCGAAGAGAAGGTCAGAGAATATGACCTGTCTGCGCTGCGTCATATTTTGAGCGTAGGAGAGCCATTAAATCCGGAAGTAATTACATGGGGATTAAAAGCTTTCGATTTACGAATTCATGATACCTGGTGGATGACAGAGACAGGGGCGCAGGTGATTGTAAACATCCCGTCACTGGAAATCAGACCTGGTTCCATGGGGAAACCAATCCCTGGGGTAGAGGCGTCCATTGTCGATAATGAAGGCAATGAAATCCCTCCAAATCAAATGGGTAATTTAGCCATCAAAGCGGGATGGCCGTCCATGATGCGCGAGGTTTGGAACAATAAAGGAAAATATGAAAGTTATTTTATTAACGGCTGGTATGTCTCTGGAGATAGTGCATATCGCGATGAAGATGGATATTTCTGGTTCCAGGGCCGTCTGGATGATGTTATCAATACATCTGGAGAACGGGTCGGACCATTTGAGGTCGAGAGCAAGCTGATTGAACATCCGGCTGTTGCAGAGGCGGGAGTTATCGGTAAGCCGGATCCGGAGCGTGGAGAAATTATTAAAGCATTTATCACCTTAAATCCGGGTCATGAAAAAAGTGATGAGCTGTTGGAAGAAATTCGTCAATTTATTAAAAAAGAATTAAGTGCACACGCTGCACCAAGAGAAATTGAAGTAAAAGACTCTATTCCTAAAACACGGAGCGGTAAAATCATGCGCCGTTTATTAAAATCATGGGAATTAGGGCTGCCGACAGGAGATACTTCGACGTTAGAGGAGTAATCCGTCTATTGTAAAAAAAGCAGGAAATACTTTATAAAATGAACATAGTGGCTTCTCATTTAACGATAAAAATGAGAAGCCACTATTTTTACGTACTCAAACTTTCGTACATTAAAAAATAACTTTTTTTTCACAGAAACAGGAGTTAATCGTTCCTTCGATAACGCCCTTTACAAAGAATATCAATTCGTATGTTTTAAATAAATTCTATTTGGGAAGATATAGGATGTAACCAATATTAAAGGAGTGAATAATTCATGGGTAAAAAAATTGCAACAGTTATCACAGACTTATTTGAAGACGTAGAATATACAGACCCTAAAAAAGCATTGGAAGAAGCTGGTCATGAGCTGGTTACGATTGAAAAAGAACAAGGCAATACCGTAACAGGCAAATCAGAAGATACAAAAGTAACTATCGATAAAGGTATTGATGACGTAAAACCAGAAGACTTTGATGCATTATTTATTCCTGGCGGTTTCTCTCCAGACATGCTTCGTGCAGATGACCGCTTCGTTGCATTTGCAAAACATTTTATGGATGAGAAGAAACCAGTGATGGCCATTTGTCATGGACCGCAGCTTCTTATCACTGCAAAAACACTGAATGGACGTGGAGCAACAGGCTTTAAATCAATCCAGGTTGATTTAGAAAATGCAGGTGCGAAATTCCAGGATAAAGAAGTTGTCGTTTGTCAAAATCAATTAGTAACAAGCCGTACACCAGATGATATTCCAGCGTTTAATCGTGAGTCTGTGAAAGTGCTTGGTTAATTAAAAAGTATAATTAGAAATAAAGAAGAGTGCTTTGAAAATATGGTTTCAAAGCACTCTTTTTCAGGTACATATTCTGCTTATTCCTCTAATTTTTGAATATCAAATTCATTATTTAAAAGCAGCCAGTTCTGCGGGAAGGACAGCCCTAATTTCCAATAAGAAATGCCTAAAAGTTGAAATTCGCGGATTAAATCAAATTTAGCCTGGATCGAACGGGCATCCTCAAACCAAACCTCGTGCTCCTGTCCGGAGGCATCTGCATACATAAAATAGGGCGCTTGGGCTGTGGTATCATATTGAATCGCAACATTATTCTCCCAGGCGATTTGAACGGCCTGCTGCGGACTGATAGCCCGTGCCGCTTCCCCTCCTTCTACAAAAGGAAGCGTCCAATCATATCCATATAAATTCTGACCGAGTAAAATTTTCTCTGATGGAATTTCAGAAACAGCATATTCCACCACATCGCGGACGGAGTTGAGAGGTGAAATAGCCATCGGTGGCCCGTAGCTGTAGCCCCATTCATAAGTCATCAACACAACAAAATCAACAATCTCTCCGTGGGTGCGGTAATCATGCGCTTCATACCATTGCCCTGCCTGTTCTGCGCTCGTTTTTGGCGCAAGTGCTGTTGAAATCAGCAGTCCAGCTTGGGAAAGGCGATCCTTCGCGGTACGCAAAAAGGTATTATAAGCCTCCCTATCATCTGATGGAAGAAATTCAAAATCAAAATGTACATCACGAAAGCCTTGTTCTGTTGCGATATTAATAATCTCATCTAATAACCGGTTTTGAACAGCCTGCACCGTTAAGATAATATGCCCGACCTCCGAGCTGAATGCTCCTTCTTCTAAATTAGTAATGGCCATCGCAATGGAAGCGCCGTTTGCTCGTGCGGAGGTGATAAGATTCCCTGTTGGCGGAGCTGTCAGTGTACCATCCCGATTAGCGCGGTAGCTAAATAAGGTGAGATACGTTAAAAAAGGCGAATACGTGCTTGCTGCTGTTTCTAATGTCTGGGAAACCTCCTCTCCCATTGGTTCGACATAGGCATTGGAAGTAATCGGTTCTTTTGGAGCAGGCGGGATGTATAGGCGAAGTCCAGGATAAATAATCTGATTTGCATTTAATCCGTTAATCGTTGCTAATTCCTCCACAGGGATGTTAAATTGAGCCGCCACGGAAGAAAGTGTATCACCAGACTGCACAAAATAAAACTCTCCGACAATGGGAATGACAAGTGCTTGCCCGATAACTAGTTGGTCAGGTGCATTTAGTTCATTCGCATTGACAATATCTTGAACGGAGGAACCGTATGTATCTGCAATTTGCTCCAGCGTATTTCCTTGTTCAACGACGTATATTTGCAAACTAATAACCCCCTTCAGAGTGCTTCTTACTCACTATATGAAGGGGGAGAAAGTAATATGTTAAATTGCTGTAATATCTGCATCCATGACCGATTCCATTAGATAAAGCGCATAGTTATTATTATCCACTCCCTCGGAGGCGAGGCAGTTTTTAGGAATGGAAAGGCTGAATTTATACATATAGGCATCCTTTGCCGTAAACAGAATACAAATATCGCCGGCGATCCCTGCCAAAATAAGATGTGTTCGTTTTAAATCTGTTAAAAGAGCGTGTAAGGGTGCTTGAAAAAAGGCGGAGTGTTGTGGTTTAATTAGGAAATAATCGTCATCATCCGGTTTGATTTTTTCAATGATGTTCTCACTCTTTTCATTTTTACAATATTTGATAATCTCCCGGAAATCTGCTTGCCATAAGCCATAATGATCGTTAACGTAGATAATAGGTATCGACTTTTCTTTGGCGAAGTGACGCAAATTAATTAAATTTGGGAGAATCTCTTCTGTGTTTGCAAGAAGGTTGTCACCGCCGTCAAATTTAAAATCATTGATTAAGTCGATAAAAACGAGTGCTGTGTTCTCTGGTGTTATATTCATGAGCTTCTCCTTTTTTAAAGAAATCAGTTAATATAGTATTCCCGCTAAACAATTATTAAAACGAGAATAAAGTGATGTGATAAAAATGACAGAAGAAATATCTGTAAGCCAAGATGAAAAGTATATGGCAGCTGCTCTGCAGGAGGCACGCAGAGCTTGGATGTTAAACGAAGTTCCCATTGGTGCAGTGGTCGTGAAGGAAGGAGAAATTATCGGCAGAGGCTTTAATTTGCGTGAATCCATGCAGACTACTTTAACTCATGCAGAGCTTCTTGCTATTCAGGATGCCAATCAAAAAGTCGGCAGCTGGAGATTAGAGGATTGCACCTTATATGTTACATTAGAGCCATGCCCTATGTGCGCCGGAGCAATTGTTCAATCAAGAGTGAAGCGTGTAGTCTATGGAGCAAGTGACCCAAAAGCAGGCTGTGCGGGAACCTTAATGAATTTATTGGAAGAACCGCGGTTTAACCATCAGGTCGAGGTGAAATCTGGTGTGCTTGAACCACAATGCAGTACGGTTTTAAAGAATTTTTTTAAAGAGCTGCGTCAGAAGAAGAATGAAAAGGATGCTGAGGCGGGAGAATAGAGCCGGCACTGGAAAAGATACTTTTTTCATTGCATTTTTAGGACGAGGAAGCTATAATAATAAATACGTGCTAAGCGGGGAGGTAGCGGTGCCCTGTACTCGCAATCCGCTATAGCGAGGCCGAATTCCTGCTCGAGGTGGGATGACTGTGTGGTCAGACGTAAGGAATTGGTGTTGACGTCCGGGTCCTGCGCAACAGGAACCCATGAACCCTGTCAGGTCCGGAAGGAAGCAGCAGTAAGTGGTCATTCTTGTGTGCCGCAGGGAAACCTGGGCTGAGCCATGAACTTACGTAGCGCATATGGTCACTCCATCGAAAGCAGGTGCACGTTACATATGAAAGAAAAGGACTGTGAATGCAGTTCTTTTTTTATGCAAAAATATAGCGGGATAAACAGATTATTTGCACTGAATCATAAGAAAGCATATGCTATGAATTACTTAAAATTTACAAGCGAGGTGTAAAAATGGCTCAATTAACACAACCTTTTACATTAAAAAATTTAACCTTGAAAAATAAAGTTGTCATGGCTCCAATGTGCCAGTATTCAGTAGATGCTAAGGACGGGATTCCAAACGATTGGCATTTTGTTCATTATACCTCCCGTGCAGTGGGCGGCGCCGGATTAATCTTAGTGGAAATGACAGATGTCGATCCGGATGGGCGGATTACAGATAATGACCTTGGTCTCTGGTCAGACGAGCAAATTCCAGCTTATAAAAAAATAGTTGATGCCGTTCATAAGCAGGGCGCTAAAATTGGTATTCAGATTGCGCATGCCGGCAGAAAGGCTGAGGATGCGAACCCGCCAGTTGCTCCATCGGCAATTCCTGTTACTGAGGATGATAAAATGCCTCGTGCTTTAACGACAGATGAAGTCCGGGAAACGATTCAACAGTTCCAGGATGCAGCAAAACGAGCAGTCGAAGCTGGTTTTGATACGATTGAATTGCATGGAGCACACGGTTATTTGATTCATCAATTTCATTCTCCGTTAATTAATCAGAGAGAGGATGAATATCAGGAGCTGTCCTTCTTTGGGGTACAAATTATCCGTGCTGTGAAAGATGTGATTCCTGCAGATATGCCGCTTCTGATGCGCATTTCAGCTGTAGAATACATGGATGGCGGCTATGATATAGACCACGCATTAGAAATTGCCAAAAAATATAAAGCGGCTGGTGTTGATATGTTCCATATTTCCAGCGGCGGAGAAGCACCTCCAGGAAAGCAAAAACCAGCCACCAATCCAGGCTATCAGCTTCCATTTGCACGCAGGTTTAAAGAAGAGCTGGATATGCCGGTGATTGCTGTCGGCCTTTTAGAAGACCCTGCGTTGGCAGAGTCTGTTATTGGCAATGGCGATGCGGACCTGGTTGCGATTGGCCGCGGTATGCTGAAAGATCCTTATTGGGCCATTCGGGCAAGCGAACAGTTGGGAGATACGATGGAACCGGCAAGACAATATAAGCGTGCTTATCCGAAGAAGTAGTGATGAATGCAGACGAATAGAAGGATGATTCCCCGTACGAGTTTCTTTTTACAGGTAAAATTGTACTAGAAACCAGGGATATGATATAATTTCTATAGCAAAGCATACGATATAAAAAAGGGCAGCATGCAACCACATGCTGCCCGGAAAATACACACAGTGATTTCTCTCCATCAGAGAGGGAAGGCTGTTTTAAGTGACAATGAAGCCACCCTGTTTGCCGGCAAGCGAAGGGTGGTTTTTTTACTTTTGGTCTTTATCATGAAATGAAAGAATGGCTATAATAAGCAAGCCAAAGCTGATCATTAAAGATAAGGCATCAAAAGTAGCCATAGGCATCACCTCCTTTCATATAGGAGATGGTACCTTCCACCGTTTAACTTCTTACTGTGAGTATCTTAGTGTATTATACCATAATAGGAACATTAGTTCTATAAATTTAGACGAACCTTTTTATTCAACATAAAAAAATTAAATTCTAAGCTAATTTTTGCAAACATAAATTACTTCCAGATAATCATTTCTAAGGTTTTCATCCAAGCCTTTAATCGGGTATAATAAGAAGGAGACAAATAAGGGGAATCGAAATCATGAGTTATCAAGCTTTATACCGCGTCTGGCGACCAAGAACATTTGAAGATGTCGTAGGACAGCAGCATATCACGAGAACATTACAAAATGCTATTACCCAGGATAAATTCTCACATGCTTATTTATTCTCTGGCCCAAGAGGGACAGGGAAAACGAGTGCTGCAAAGATTTTTGCACAAACGATTAATTGTGAGCATGCGCCTGTCAAAGAACCATGTAATGAATGTGCGGCATGTAAAGGGATTCAAGATGGCTCTATTTCGGATGTCATTGAAATTGATGCGGCATCAAATACTAGCGTCGATGATATTCGTGATATTCGTGATAAAGTAAAGTATGCACCGAGTGCTGTTCCTTATAAAGTGTATATTATTGATGAAGTGCATATGATATCTGTCAATGCATTTAATGCGCTTTTGAAAACGCTGGAAGAGCCGCCAAAACATGTTGTATTTATTCTGGCAACTACCGAACCGCATAAAATACCATTAACGATTATATCCCGTTGCCAGCGCTTTGATTTCAAACCGATCTCTAATCAGGCAATTGTGGAAAGAATGCAAAAAATCATGCAGGCAGAAACTATTTCTGTTACAGAGGAAGCCTTAGAGTCTGTGGCATTAGCAGCAGAAGGCGGAATGCGTGATGCACTGAGTATCCTGGACCAGGCAATTTCCTATAGTGAGGAGCAGGTAGAGTTAGAAGATGTGCTTGCTGTAACTGGCGGAGTATCTCAGGAGGTGCTCACCAATATCGTCCGTGCAATGATTCAGCAGGATGTGCAGACGGTGCTTCAAGGATTGGACCAGATGATTCAGACCGGAAAAGATCCGGGAAAGTTTGTACAGGATTTAATCTACTTTATGCGTGATTTACTTTTATATAAAAGCTCGTCAGGTTTAGCTGATTTATTAGAACGGGCAGTAGCCAATGAAGCTTTTGAAGCATTATCGGAGCAAGTGGAGAACAGCTGGATTCAGCATGCAATTATTGAACTGAATCAATGCCAGCAGGAAATGAAATGGTCCAACAGTCCGAAAATCTTTATTGAAGTTGCACTGTTGTCCATTACAGATCAATTTGGAAAGACGCAAGGATCCGGACAGCTTCAGCCGGAAGCTGTGGAGCAATCAGCTGTTGTCGGGCAGCTTCAGCAGAAACTGCAGGCGATGGAGCGTGATATTGCAAAATTAAAAGAAGCCCCGCCCCAGCAGCAAGATGCTGGCGGTACCGCCCCTGCACAGGAAAGACGCCGTCCCAGCTCGAGAAATTCACGAAACACTTATAAGATTCCATTTGATCGAATTCGTGATACACTAGGAAAGGCAGAGAAAAAAGAACTGAAAGATGTTCATGCACATTGGGCAAACTTCTTAAATCAGTTGAAAACAACAAATGCCCCGGCTCATGCGACGATTCAGGACAGCAAGCCTGCTGCGGCATCAGCTGATACCCTGATTGTTGCGTTTAAATATGAAATTCATTGTTCTTTATTCCTGGATCATCGGGAAATGGTAGAATCGATATTAGGGAATTTGGATAAACACCGCACGATTATTCCTATTCCGGAGAAAGAGTGGAATGACCTGCGCAGTGAGTATATTCAAAAGCAGGAAAAGCCGGATGAACCCAAGAAACCAGAAGGAGACCCGCTCGTAGATGAAGCGCGAAAGCTTTTTGGTGATGATCTTTTAGAAATTCATGATTAACATATACATTTAAAGGAGGTATTTTCCATGAAGGGAAATATGAATAACATGATGAAGCAAATGCAGAAAATGCAGAAGAAAATGATGAAGGCACAGGATGAATTACATGAAATGTCCTTTGAAGCTTCAGCTGGCGGCGGCATGGTAACTGTCCGGGCGAATGGCAAAAAAGAAATTACAGATGTAGAAATCAAAGAAGAGGTTGTTGACCCGGATGATATTGAAATGCTGCAGGATCTTATTTTAGCAGCGACTAATGACGTGTTAACACAAATCGATGACAAAACAAATGATACCATGGGACAATTTACAAAAGGAATGAATATGCCAGGAATGTTCTAATTCCTTTCTAATTAAAGATAAGACGTCTGGCTTCACTGCCAAGGCGTCTTATTTTCGCAAAAGATAGAGTTTTTAATTGACTTTTTTTGATAAGGGGGTAAGAAAGTATGTATTATCCAGAGCCGATAACCAAGCTGATGGATAGCTTCTCCAAATTACCGGGAATTGGTCCAAAGACAGCAGCACGTCTGGCCTTCTTTGTTTTAAATATGAAGGATGACGATGTGATGAATTTTGCTAATGCATTAGTGAATGCGAAACGGGAGCTTACCCATTGTTCTGTTTGCGGACATATTACAGACCAAGACCCGTGTGCTATTTGTCAGGATACCAGCCGGGATGGATCGATTATTTGTGTTGTCCAAGATCCGAAAGACGTGATTGCGATGGAAAAAATGAAAGAATTTCGCGGCAAATATCATGTTCTCCATGGAGCCATTTCACCGATGGACGGAATTGGTCCAGAGGATATTAATGTGCCGGATTTGATTAATCGATTGAAAGACGAAGAAGTAGAAGAGCTTATTTTAGCAACCAATCCGAATATTGAAGGGGAAGCCACGGCAATGTATATTTCCCGGTTGGTAAAGCCTTCTGGTATTCGTACCACACGTATTGCACATGGATTGCCTGTCGGCGGTGATTTGGAATATGCGGATGAGGTTACATTATCAAAAGCATTAGAGGGACGAAGAGATGTCTAAATTGTATCGCTGATCATTCATGAGGAGAATAAAGCTTCCATGGGATGAAATTTCATTTTATAACGAGGTTTGGTGGGAAATATGGCAAAGAAATTAAAGAAAAAAGATATGGACCAGGAGCTTCTGAATGCTTTATATCAAGTAGAGGGCGAGTGGAGGCAGCTTCAGGATTTTGTGCGAAAAAGTATTGACCCGTCACGTAATGGGATGAAAGAGGAGCTATTAGCGAGATCCAAATATTTGATGCTGTTGAAAGAAGCTCGTATTCGCAAGGTTAAAGCGACACGATTTTAAAATTAAAGAATATATTTTTCCAAAAGAATCAAGTATGTTTCAAGCTGCCTGATTCTTTTTTATGTGCGCCAGGCATGGCGACTATCTAGGTGGTGGAAATCCACTGTGGAGGTACACATCGACCAACCACTAGAGAAGCGCAAAGCATTTATCGTGAGGTAAAGGCTGAAGGAAGCGTGTATCAAAATCTTGGCTCGACGAACAGAAATCTGATACGAAGGCTCTGTAGGCGGATAAGGCTCCATAACAAGTCAAAATCCAAAAGATGTGCGTAACCCTGCAGAGTAAATTAGGCGAGTAAAAGAGGAAAGATAGTTGTCTTACCCTGGGAGGTCTCACGGACAGCTGAGGAGTCCCCTAAAAAGAAAGCTGGTCGAAAAAGGTTTATCGTGAGAAGTCAGCCGATGCCGTAGTAGTGATGAAAATCATGAAGGGCTGAACAATTTATAGTGTTTCTACGCCATGAATGCACGAAGAATAAACTTCTGAATGTGTTAATGATGAAAGTATGAGCGTATCTCAGAGGATAGTCAAAATAGAAGTGTTCTCCGTCACATGAAAGGAAAGGAAGAAACGAGTGTGGAAATTTTAGAAAAGATTTTAAGCGATCAAAATATGAACGAAGCCTATCTTCGAGTGTACCGAAACAAAGGTGCAGGTGGGGTAGACGGCGTAACAGTAAATGAACTGAAAGCATACCTAAGGAAACACAAAGAGGAATTGCGAACGCAAATCCAGAAAAGAAAATACAAACCAATGCCAGCACTGCGCGTAGAAATTCCGAAAGAAAATGGAAAGATGCGCAAATTGGGTATTCCAACAGTGGTTGACAGAGTTGTCCAACAGGCAATTAGTCAAGTGCTCAGCCCGATATTTGAAAAACAATTCAGTGACTACAGTTATGGTTTCAGACCAAGAAGAAGTTGCGAAATGGCAATCACGCAAGTATTGGAATATATCAATGACGGATACCAGTGGTTAGTGGATATTGACCTGGAACGATTTTTCGATACTGTCCATCATGATAAGTTAATGCGAATAATCTCGCACACAATCAAAGATGGTGATGTCATTTCTCTGATACGAAAATACCTCGTAAGTGGTGTGATGGTCGATGGGAAATATGAAGATACAACTATAGGAACCCCACAGGGAGGCAACCTTAGTCCACTTCTAAGTAACATTATGTTGAATGAGTTAGATAAGGAACTGGAGGCAAGAGGTCTGCGTTTCGTAAGATACGCAGACGATAGCCTTATCTTTGTCAAAAGTGAAAAGGCGGCAAATAGAGTTCTTACTTCCATTACAACATTTATCGAAGAGAAACTGGGGCTAAAGGTAAATATGGAGAAAAGTAAAATCTCACGCCCTACGAAAACAACATTTCTAGGCTTTGGTTTTTACTATGACTCAAATAAGAGGAAATTTCAACCGAGACCCAGTAAAACGTCGGTTCAAAAATTCCAAAGGAAACTGCGCCGATTAACAAAGCGAAATTGGAGTATTTCCTTAAACGACAGAATCATCAAGTTAAAACAGGTCATGTATGGTTGGGTCAACTATTTTAGGGTAGCTAATATGAAGAGCGTTTTAGAGTCTATAGATGCGAAGTTGCGCTCCAGAATAAGAGTAATTATCTGGAAACAATGGAAGAACAACAAAAAGAGAATTAAATCTCTCATACAACTTGGTATACCAAAGGAAGAAGCCAAGGGGCTAACCTATTGTAGGAAAGGTTTCCGATTTACTGGGTTGTCGAAAGTTGTTCAGAGAGCATTGTCTAATAAAAGACTAAAGCAAAGAGGTATCCCCTTTGCCTTAGACCGTTATCTAAAAGTACACACTGAAATATAAATTGAACCGCCGTATACGGAACCGTATGTACTGGTGGTGTGAGAGGGGCGAAAAGTTATTTAGCTTTTCCCTCTACTCGATTTTTCTAAGAAAAAAAGAGGGGACACTTATTATGGAAACCAATCCGCCGAATCTAAACTTAAAAATGACTGCAATTGAAAAGCTGTTGAATGTTCTGGGAATACTGAGTTACTCTGGTGTTATTGTGTATATTATTTTTACATGGGATGCTATTCCAAATCAGATTCCCGGACACTATAATGAAGCAGGGGAAGTAACAAGATGGGGAGGAAGGGAAGAACTGTTCATCCTCTTAGGCATCGGGTTACTTTTATGGTTTGGGATGACTGTTATGGAACGATTTCCACATGTATATAATTATCGGAATCTAACAGAAGCAAATGTGAAAGGGCAATATATCAATTCCAGAATGCTGGTGAACGTTTTAAAAAATGAGATAGCTATTCTCTTCCCTTTTATTATATGGAATGATATTCGTGTTGCGAGAGGGCTTCCATCTTATATAAATACGTGGTCTTTGGTATTCATTATTCTTCTATTTGCAGGGACGATTGCTTTCTTTATCAAAAAAATGAGAGAAAACTCCCTCTTCAAGCGCGTAGAGGTGAGGGGGAGATGAATCTCCTATGCACAAAAGATTACTTTAGGGCGTCTCGACTATCCAACACCGAGTCGAACAAACGTTCCAAAATCATCCTTCTTCTGATATAATAGACAAGAGGAGGTAAGAAGCTATGAAAGTAAAAAAAGCATTTCGTTTTCGTATCTATCCGAACAAAAAACAAATCACCTTCATCCATAAGACAATCGGCTGCTTCCGCTTTGTCTACAACTATTTTACAGGAAAACAAAAAGAAAAAGACCACTATTGGCATACGGTGAATGAAATGATACAAAACGGACAGCTTCTTCAAAATAATTGGAAGGGCGAATTTTTCAATAAAAATAAGGCAATCAAAGCGGTTCCAGAATTGAAGAAAAACTATCCCTTCCTCAAAGAAGTCGATAGCATTGCCCTTCAAAAAGCGGTGGAAAATGTGAATGATTCCTATACGCGCTATTATAAGAAGCAGAATAAGGCACCTCGTTTTAAATCAAAAAAGAATCCTGTTCAATCGTATACCACGAAACATGTCAATAGAAACATTGCTGTATTGGATAAACATATCAAACTGCCTAAGCTCGGATTGGTTCGTTTTGCCAAAAGTCGGGAAGTGGAAGGACGTATTATCAATGCAACGATCCGGCGCAATCCTTCAGGCAAGTACTTTGTTTCGATTGTGGTTGAAACGGAAGTTAAGCACTATGAAAAAACAGGTTCTTCTGTAGGCATCGATGTTGGAATAACCGATTTTGCAACCCTTTCCGATGGGACGGTGTATGAAAATCCAAGGTTTTTCCGGACATTAGAAAAGAAGCTGGCAAAAGCGCAGGTGATTCTTTCAAGGCGACAGGTGGGCTCGGCGAATTGGCAGAAACAAAAAAGAAAAGTAGCCCGGCTTCACGAGAAAATTACTAATAAAAGAAAAGACATGTTAGATAAAATCTCCACCGAGATAGTCAAAAACCACGATATCATCGGAATAGAAGATTTATCTGTGAAAAACATGTTAAAAAATCAAAATCTTGCGAAAGCGATTAGCGAAGTATCCTGGTCAACGTTCCGAACAATGCTGGAATATAAAGCGGCCTGGTATGGAAAGCAGATTGTTAAGGTCGCTAAAAACTATCCATCCAGTCAGCTGTGTTCCAATTGTGGACACCAAAACCAAGACGTTAAAAAACTTGCTTTGCGTGCATGGACGTGTGATATCTGTCAATGCCATCACCAAAGAGATAAGAACGCAAGCAGGAATCTTCGTAAAGAAGCATTGCGATTAACCGCAGGGACTGCGGGGCTAGCCTAATCCATAACTGACCGATAGGTTGGTGTTCTTAGGAATCCCCCACTTCAATCAACCTTGAAGGTTGATAAGCGGGGGTAGTTCAATGTCCGTTCTTCTCGTCTAAAGAAGGAAGCTGCTAATGAATCTTAGAAAGTTGTCAATTATCCTGCTGCTTTTAAAACCTGTTCTAATCGCTTCCGGTAAATCATAGAAATAAGTTAAAGTGATGGAAGGAAAGTGGGGAGAGGAATGAATTCAACACTATTTATTGGAACGATTGTCGGATTAATTATTATTTTATTTATTGTAGGTGCGCCGGTAAAACCAATGAAACATATTGGGAAAGCAACGATGAAGCTGGGGATAGGTGTATTGCTGCTTTTTTTCTTGAATGTATTTGGAGGGGCTGTTGGCCTGCATATTCCAATTAATCTATTTACAGTCCTGGTATCTGGATTTCTTGGTATATTCGGTGTCGGTTCCCTTGCAGCGATTCATTTATTTATTCTTTGAGACGCTGTTTTATTTTTTAGATTGAGTAAAAATCTAAAAAATAATATCTATGTATAGCATCCGTTAGATTAGGAGATACTAGTTTTAACGGAGGTGGAGAAATGAAGCAGCAAAAAGTTCAAGAGTATGAGTATTGCGGAATTTGTGAGGAACCAAAGGAAAACGGTATTCATTTGTATTCCATGTTTTTATGTTCGGAATGTGAGCATAATATGATTCATACGGAGCCGCGGGAAGAAAAATATCAATACTATCTCTCAAAGTTAAAAAATATCAATCAATCAACATTACATTCTTAATATAATCCCCTTTTACAAGTCTTTGCATGCAAAGGCTTTTTTGTTAGGATAAAATAGAAGAAAAATACTTGTTAACATTAAAAAAGTGGAATAATAGTCATTTTTGTATCCATGTTTTTCATCCCTTTCACTTGCTTGGTATAATAAGAAGTACACCATAATAAACAAATCAATTTTAATGAATTGGTTTGTTTATTTACATATATAAAGAAATGAGGCAGACAAATGGAGCAGCAGCGTATGCCATTAGCAGAGCATTTACAAGCATTTGCAAAAAGGAATCCAATCTCTTTCCACGTACCGGGCCATAAGCACGGACAAGTTTTTCCATCTGCATATTATAACGATTTTCAACACATGCTCCGCTGGGATGTGACTGAAATTACGGGAATGGATGATTTGCATGCGCCTGCAGGAATTATTGCAGATGCGGAAAGCTTAGCAGCAGCTTTTTTTCAGACCCAGCATACATTTTTTCTGGTTGGGGGATCGACAGCTGGCAATCTGGCGATGATTCTCGCGGCGTGTAAGCAGGAAGATAAGATTCTTATTCAGCGTAATTGTCATAAGTCGGTGATGAATGGCGTAGAGTTAGCAGGAGCACAGCCTGTTTTTTTAGCTCCGGAATGGGAGGGGCAGGTCAGCCGATTTACAAGTCCAAGCTATGAAACCATAGCATCCGCCATAGAGCAGCATCCTGATGCCAAAGCAATCGTTCTTACCTACCCGGATTATTTTGGTCAAACCTATCAATTGAAAGCAATGATTGATAAGGCGCACCAATACAATATCCCTGTACTAGTAGACGAAGCGCATGGTGTTCATTTTGCTTTAGGAGACCCTTTTCCAGCTTCAGCGATAGAGCTGGGGGCAGATGCTGTGGTGCATTCTGCGCATAAAATGGCTCCCGCAATGACGATGGCTTCGTATTTACATCTGGGGACTTCCCGTATCAATCCGTCTCAAATTGCGCATTATTTACAAATTTTCCAATCGAGCAGTCCATCTTATATACTTATGGCTTCTTTAGATATAGCAAGGCATTTTTTAGCACACTTTTCAAAAGAAGATCGAATCAAAACGATAAAAAGTGTGGAACAGGTAAAGCAGTTGTTTTCCGCTTTTTCATTTTGGGAATTCATGCCTTCCGACGATTCATTAAAGCTAACGTTCCACGTGAAACATTCTTTTTCGACAAAGTCCGTTGTAAACTTACTCGAAAAAGCAGGAATTTTTCCGGAGCTTGCGACGGATGAGCAAATTTTATTTGTCCACGGGCTTGCTCCGATGGAAGAAATAGATACACTGGAAAAAAGGTTGAAAACCATAGGGCATCCATTAAAAAAATCAGTAAATCGTGCTACAATAGAGAGGACAAATCTTTTTCCCGAAAAGGTCCAAGAATTAGATTTGTCTTATCAAGAAATGAATAATTATCCAACGTATCTGGTCTCGATGAGGGAAAGCATAGGAGAGATAGCTGCTGAGGCAGTGATTCCCTATCCGCCTGGTATTCCGCTTCTCTTAAAAGGAGAACGAATCCAAGAGATGCATATCGCACATTTGGAAAAATTAGTGGAGCAGGGTGTTCGAATACAGCATAGGGACGAAGGAATACGCATATATAGGAACAAAGGGGAAAGATGATGACAACTGGTTTGTTTATAACATTTGAAGGTGGCGAAGGAGCTGGCAAAACCACTATCCTAAATCAGGTTTATGAAGAGCTGACAGCTCGGGGGATAGAGGTTATCAAGACAAGAGAGCCAGGCGGTATCCGTATCTCCGAGAAGATTCGAGAAATTATCCATGACCCTCTCCATCTGGAAATGGAAGAAAGAACAGAAGCGTTATTATATGCAGCAGCAAGAAGACAGCATCTTGTAGAAAAGGTTTTTCCTGCATTAGAACAAGGGAAAATTGTATTATGCGATCGTTTTGTAGACAGCAGTCTGGTTTATCAAGGCTATGCAAGAGGCATTGGTGTAGATGAGGTATATGCGATTAATCAATTTGTGATTGAGGATTGTATGCCGGATACAACGTTCTACTTTGATATTTCTCCAAAAAAAGGACTGGAGCGTATATCAGCAAATGCAGACAGAGAGAAAAATCGCTTGGATTTAGAAACCCTTGAATTTCATGAGAAAGTCTATGAAGGATATCAGCTGATCCGGTCTCGTTTTCCGGAGCGATTTCAAACTGTGGATGCTGATCGTTCGCTTGAAGCGGTCTATCAAGATGTATTAGAAAGAATTACAGCTTTATTTAATAAATAAATATGCCAAAAGGGGCTGGTCAATCATGAAATTAATTATAACGGTCATTCAAGATAAAGATTCCAATCGTTTAGTAAACGCATTAGGTGAAAATAAATTCCAGACAACAAAATTAGCGACAACAGGCGGATTTTTAAAGGAAGGCAATACCACGTTAATGATTGGCTGTGAGGATGAGTATGTGAATGATGCGCTTGAAATTATTCGTGATAATTGCTCGCATCGTGAACAGATGGTGGCGCCAATTTCTCCGATGGGAGGAAATGCCGATTCGTATATTCCAAAGCCAGTGAAGGTAGAAGTCGGCGGTGCTACGGTATTCATCTTGCCTATCGAGTCCTTTTATCAATTCTAAACAGGAATTCTGTTTTAAAAGCAAGCTATGTAATATGATTAAACCGAAGGGGGAGAACAATGAAGATTTCCAGTGATATCGTAACACCGAGAGATGGCAATTTAAAGCGTCCGGCGCAGACAAATAATGCCTCTTTTCAAAACCTTGTTCAATCCCAATCGGAACAGCTGAAGACCCAGGAATTTACTCAAATGGTGAAGCAGATTACGGAGCAGGGAGATAAACTGAGCCGATATCGTTCCTTTCGTGAACTAGTCAAGTTTAAACGAATAGTAAAGGGCTTTTTGGAAAAAGCGACCTCGGAAGGGTATCTTTTAGAAAAAAAGCAAAGCTTCAGCATGCAAGGAAGCAGGCAATTGTCTACAGTGAAGATAATTGATGAAAAGATTGCCCAGTTAGCAGAAGATTTAATGGATGAAGAAAAGAAAACCATTGATATTCTCGGATTAATCGGGGAAATCAAGGGGTTATTAGTTAATATTTATACTTGAGCAAAGCTTTTATATCGAAAGGACTTTAGCAGCCTTTCATAAAAATAAATAGAAACAGCTCCTGTTTAAAGGTGGAAGTAATGATGAAGACATGGGAAGAGATAGAACAAATACAGCCTGTAGCAACCCGGACGATAATGAATAGTATCAAGAAGAATCGTATTTCCCATGCTTATTTATTCCAAGGAGATCGAGGGACTGGCAAAAAAGAAATGGCGCTTCTGTTGGCAAAGTATTTATTTTGTATGAATCGCCAAGGAGAGAATCCATGTAATCACTGTATCAATTGCCAGCGGATTGATTCTGGAAACCATCCGGATATGCACTGGATTGAGCCGGATGGCGCCTCTATTAAAATAGAACAGGTGCGTAATCTGCAGAAGGAATTTACGTATTCGGGAATGGAGTCCAACCAGAAGGTGTATATCATTAAGGATGCAGATACATTAACCGTAAATGCTGCCAATCGATTGTTGAAATTTTTAGAAGAGCCAAGTGTGGAAACAACGGCTATGATGCTTACAGAGAATGGTCACTCCATGCTGTCAACTATTCGATCACGCTGTCAGATTATTGATTTGCAGCCGCTTCCGCCGGGGATTTTGCAGGAAAGATTACAGCAAGAGGGTGTGAATGAGACCGATGCTAAACTTTTAAGTGCATTGACAAACAGTCTGACAGAAGCCCTCGAACTTGCCCAAGATGATTGGTTTGCAGACGCGCGAAAAATAGTGATACAATGGGTAGAAATGTATACTGCACAGCCTGAGGATATCTACACATACATTCATCAAAATTGGATACCTCATTTTAAAGATAGAGAAGGTCAAGAACGAGGTCTGGACTTATTAATACTAGGATTTAAAGATATTTTACATCAGCATATATATACAGACGCCAATACGATACTGCTATCCAATGATTCATCTAAGTTAGAAAAAATAGTCATCACGTTTTCCCAAGCTCAATTATTGACTATTTTAAATCAGATTTTAATGGCGAAAAGAAAATTAAAGGCAAATGTTCAGCCAACATTGGTGATTGAACAACTAGCGCTTCAAATACAGAGGTGAAAAAATGTTAGAAGTTATTGGCGTACGTTTTAAGAAAGCCGGTAAAATCTACTATTTCGATCCAGATTCTTACCCGGTCACTCCAGATAGCTATGTCATCGTGGAGACAGTGAGAGGGATAGAATTTGGAAAAGTAGTCATTACGGAAAAGCAAGTCGATGAAGAAGATGTAGTTTTACCATTAAAGAAAGTAATCCGAATCGCAAACGAGAAGGATAAGCGAACGGTTATAGAGAATCAGGATCAGGCGAAAAAAGCCTTTGACATATGTACAGATAAAATTACGCAGCATAAGCTGGATATGAATCTGGTTGATGTAGAATATACATTTGACCGCAATAAAATCATATTCTATTTTACAGCGGACGGAAGAGTGGACTTCAGAAATCTTGTAAAAGATCTTGCGTCGATGTTCAAGACACGTATTGAATTAAGGCAAATTGGAGTCAGAGATGAAGCGAAAATGCTGGGCGGAATTGGTCCATGCGGCCGTATGCTCTGCTGTTCCACTTTCTTAGGAGACTTTGAGCCGGTGTCTATTAAAATGGCAAAGGATCAAAATCTTTCTTTAAACCCGGCAAAAATATCCGGTTTATGCGGAAGGCTAATGTGCTGTTTGAAATATGAGAATGATGAATATGAAACAGCAAAAAGAGAGCTCCCGGATATTGGTGAAACGATGCCGACACCGCACGGAAAAGGAAAGGTTGTCGGGTTAAATATATTAGAAAAAATGGTTCAAATTGAGCTTTTAGATAAAGAACGTGTTGTGGAGTATACATTAGATGAATTAATCGAAGAAGGAATTGTAGCACAAGTCACAGAATAGAGGCAGGTGATCAATCTTGGGAAACAGAGAGATATTCGATCAAGTTTCCGATATGGAGAAGCAAATTGGTGAATTATATGAGCAGTTAGGTGATTTAAAAGGTAAACTTAGTGATTTGCTTGAAGAAAATCACCGGTTGGCCCATGAAAATCATCATTTGCGTAATCACCTAGACAGTTTTACAGAAGAATCTGTGGAAAAACAGCAGGAAAAAAGCGATTCTAAACAACAAAAAGGAATATTTCCGGGGGAAGGCTATGATAATTTAGCACGTCTTTATGAAGAAGGTTTCCATATTTGCAGTTTAGAGTTTGGCAGTCCGAGACGAAACGAAGATTGTATTTTTTGCTTGGACTTCTTTGATAAAACGAAACTTTAACCATGGGGAGTGGTGTTCTTCTCTCCATGATTATTAGCTTGAGTTAATCAGGAGATGAAGTGACCGTTTTTCCCCAAGGATATTTAAATATTTCTTCTATAACCTAAAGGGGAAAATGACGGTCACTCATGCTGTGATAAAATGAAATAGAGTACGGTAAGTATCGTATTGGATGGCTGTCTTCCTATGAAGGCAGCTATTTTTCTGATAAGCTGTCCAATGAGAACATAAGGATGTGGTGAACCAATGGTGGAGCTATATGATGATGAACGATTAGATTATTTATTAGCAGATGAAACGATGAAAATTATCCAAAGCCCGACAGCGTTTGCTTTTTCATTGGATGCGGTGTTGTTAGCTCATTTTAGTTCTATCCCTAAAAAACGAGGAAAAATTCTTGATTTGTGTACAGGAAATGGGGTCATTCCGTTATTGCTGTCTAAAAAGACAAATGCGGAAATTATTGGGGTGGAGATTCAAAAACGTATTTTTCAGATGGCGGAGAGAAATGTCGCTTTAAATGATTTGCAACCTCGATTACGAATGATTCATGGGGATTTAAAGGAAATGCAGTCGACCCTGGATCAAAGTGCTTTTGATATGGTTACCTGTAATCCGCCCTATTTTAAAACACCCTCTGCAACAGAGCATAATCATAATGCGTACCTTACGATTGCCAGGCATGAAGTGTATTGTACATTAGAGGATGTCGTCAAAGCTTGTAAAAGATATGTCCGGCCCGGGGGAAAAGTTGCCATGGTGCATCGTCCCGGACGCCTGGTAGATATTATAGAGAAATTTAGAAAGTACCGTATCGAGCCCAAACGTGTGCAATTTGTTTATCCGAAACAAGGAAAGGAAGCAAATATGCTCTTGATAGAAGGGATTCGTGACGGGAAAGCAGATGTGAAAATCCTGCCGCCATTCTATATTTATGAACAGGATGGTTCCTATACGAAGCAGGCAGAGGAAGTTATCTATGGCTGACGGAGAGCATTTGGTTTATATGTTACATTGTCAGGACGGAACGCTGTATACGGGATATACAAATGATTTAGCGCATCGGATTCGTATGCATGAAGAGGGAAAAGGGGCAAAATATACTAGAGGAAGAGGGCCTTTTGAAATCATCTATACATGCGCATTTGAAAATAAGTCAGATGCCTTGCGCGAGGAATATCGAATAAAAAAATTAACCCGCCAGGAAAAGCTGGAAATGATTCAAGCTTATGAGAAAGGAATGTGCCATGAATGAATATCCAAAATAGTTATCAGCCGGAGGAGCATGCTGCATTATACGTTGTCCCGACACCTATTGGAAATTTGGAGGATATGACTTTTCGGGCGATTCGGGTATTAAAGGAATGCAAGTTGATTGCTGCGGAGGATACGAGGAATACAAAAAAGCTGCTTCATTATTTTGAGATTCACACCCCTCTCATCAGCTATCATGAGCATAATCATCAGGAAAGAGAAAAACAGCTTTTAGATACGATTCGTCAGGGAGAATCGGTTGCTGTTGTAAGCGACGCGGGGATGCCTGCGATTTCTGATCCTGGTTCAGAGCTGGTCCAAGCAGCTATTCAAGAAGGGCTGGATGTCATCGTGTTACCAGGAGCCAATGCGGCACTCGTAGCACTGGTCGGGTCTGGCCTAACAGCACAGCCTTTTACATTTTACGGTTTTCTTCCCAGAAAGAAAAAAGATAAAAAAGAAACACTGGAGAAATTAAAAAATTTTAATACAACTTTAATTTTTTATGAATCTCCTTACCGCATCAAAGATACCCTGCAGGAAATGGAAGGTATCCTAAATGACAGGAAAGCGGCCATAGGAAGAGAAATCTCTAAGAAATTTGAAGAATTTGTTAGAGGTACCATACAAGAACTTTTTTCATGGAGTAAGAAAAATGACATGCGAGGCGAGTTTGTTATTGTGGTAGAAGGTCCAACGGAAGCAGAATCAGCTTCATTTGAGCAGGAATCAAGCTGGTGGGAAGCGTTATCTGTGAAAGAACATGTAGAAGCATTGATGGATAAAGAGCATCTATCCAGTAAAGAAGCCATTAAGCAGGCAGCCATCGAACGGAAAGTGCCGAAAAGGGAAGTTTATCAGAGCTACCATATTGATTAGCTTTGTTCCAGTTCGCTAGATAATAAAGGCAAAAAAAGGACGACCTCCTCTATGTACGTAGGTCATCCTTTTTTTGCCTTTTAAATTTATTTAAAACGGTTTTGAATTTCTTCCAGTAAAATTTTTGCACCCTCTGGGCTAAGGATAAGGTTGCCGTCAGCCAGGGTCTGATTATCATCTGTCAGCTCTCCAGTGATTTGACAGGTCATATTTGGGCGGTATTTTTTCAAGACAATACGATCATTGTCTACGTATATTTCCATTGTATCTTTCTCTTTAATATCAAGGGTGCGGCGTAATTCAATAGGAATAACTACGCGACCAAGCTCATCAACCTTACGTACGATACCAGTAGATTTCATTCTTCATTCCTCCAATGTTAGATTTAATAAAATTTTCTGAATAAATAAGTATTACAATTTCAAATAATGAGATAAATTGCAAAAAATGTCGTTACTAGTCGGTACTGATAACATTAGAATAGCAACAATATTTGGTATTGTCAATACAATTTTACTGTAAAAGGAAAAGTTTTATTCCTTTTTCATAAATATTCAGGTTTTTATCCGTTTTTATTTATTTAAGAGGAAGAAAGTATCTCTTTTTTGTAAAATTAATTTCTAAGAAGTTGGATAAAGAATGAGTGAATAGGTACACAATTTGGCAAATTACGTTATAATAGCTACAATAGATGTTGATATTTTATATGCGTCATGTGATACCATAAAAAATAGGGCGAAAGCTGAAATTCTAAAAGTTGATTTTGAATCTTTTTCGGATGAGATGGCAATGCTTGTTTCATAGCATGTATCTTTTTATAGGTAAATGGGAAATCTTTCTGCCACTTGTACATCTCAGGACAAGATTTTTTAAATAGGAACAAATCTAGGAGGAATAAAACGGATGGGAAGCAAAAATACTTTTTACATTACAACGCCAATATATTATCCGAGCGGAAAATTACATATTGGCAGTGCATACACAACGATAGCTTGTGATACGATGGCGCGATATAAGCGCTTATTAGGGTTTGATGTGTTTTATTTAACAGGCAGTGATGAGCATGGACAAAAAATTGAGCAGAAGGCTGCTGAACAAAATATCTCTCCGCAAGAATATGTAGATGGCATGGCTGCTGGAATGCAGGATTTATGGAAGAAACTTGAAATCAGCAATGATAAATTTATTCGCACAACCGATGAACAGCATCAGAAGGTTGTAGCTGATATTTTTGAGCGTTTCTTAAAACAAGGAGATATCTACCTGGATGAATATGAGGGCTGGTATTCTGTACCGGATGAAACGTTTTATACGGAAACACAGCTGGAAGATGTTGAAAGGGACGAGGATGGTAATGTTATCAGCGGGAAGTCACCGGACAGTGGTCACCCTGTTGAGCTGATTAAAGAGGAGTCCTATTTCTTCCGGATGAGTAAATATGCAGATCGCTTATTGAAATATTACGAGGATCATCCAGATTTTATTCAGCCGGAGTCGCGTAAAAATGAAATGATTAATAACTTCATTAAACCAGGTTTAGAGGATTTAGCTGTATCCCGTACTACCTTCAGCTGGGGAGTCAAGGTACCAAGTAATCCAAAGCATGTGATTTATGTATGGATCGATGCATTGGCAAACTATATCACAGCATTAGGCTATGGTACAAATGATGATGAAAACTTCCAAAAATATTGGCCGGCAGACGTGCATATGGTAGGGAAAGAAATTGTTCGTTTCCATACCATTTATTGGCCGATTATGCTGATGGCTTTAGACTTGCCGCTTCCGAAGAAAGTATTCGGCCACGGCTGGTTGTTGATGAAAGACGGAAAAATGTCGAAATCAAAAGGAAATGTGGTTTATCCGGAAATGCTTGTAGAGCGTTATGGTCTCGATGCTTTACGTTACTACTTAATGAGAGAAGTTGCTTTTGGCAGTGATGGCGTTTTTGCACCGGAAGATTTTGTTTCCAGAGTAAACTATGATTTAGCAAATGATTTAGGGAACTTATTGAACCGTACTGTAGCGATGATTAATAAATATTTTGACGGAAAAGTCCCTACAGTAAACGGCGTTATTAATAAAGAAGATGCCGATCTGCAGGAGCTGGCAGCATCTGTTATTCAGGATTATCAAGAATCGATGGAGCAGATGGAATTCAGTAATGCATTGAAAAAAGTATGGACGTTAATTTCCCGTGCGAATAAATATATTGATGAAACACAGCCATGGATTCTTGCGAAAGATGAGGAAAAGCGTCCTGAACTGGCAAGTGTTATGGCACATCTGGCAGAAACATTACGCGTTGTTGCAACGCTGCTTCAGCCTTGTCTGACGCATGCACCGAAAAAAATCATCGAGCAGCTTGGTTTAGACGAAGCCGGCGGATTAGCCTGGGAGAATGTTCCGTTTGGAAACTTCCCGGAAGGCACTACCGTTGTGAAAAAAGGGCAGCCTATCTTCCCTCGTTTAGATGTGGAAGAAGAAGTAGAATATATCCGTTCCCAAATGGGAGGAACTGCTGCAGCTGATGAAGAAGAGGCTTGGGACCCGAATGAAACGGAGCTTGTTTCTACCAAAGAAAAACAAATCAAATATGATGTATTTGATAAAGTAGAGCTGAAAGTTGCGGAAGTGAAAGACTGCAGTAAGGTCGAAGGTGCAGATAAACTATTGAAATTCCGCCTGGACGCTGGTGATGAAGCAGACAGACAAATTTTGTCGGGAATAGCAGAATATTACCCGGAACCGGAAAAATTGATTGGGAAAAAGGTTGTTATCGTAGCGAACCTTAAACCGCGTAAAATGCGCGGAGAAATCAGTCAGGGAATGATTCTTTCTGCCGAGAAGGACGGGAAATTAGAAATCGTTCCAGCACCGGAAAGCGCACCAAACGGATCGCCGATTTCTTAATTAATAATAGATGGAAGGGAGCTGTCATCGTGTTCATGTCAGCTCCTTCCTTTTCGATAGAAGAACAAAAAAAGGATGATTAGAATGTTATTTGACACACATGTTCATTTAAACGCAAGGCAGTTTGCTGAAGATAGAGAAGAGATAATTCAGCGTGCAAAGGATGCAGGTGTGGAATATATGGTCGTGGTTGGTTTTGATCATGAAACCATTCCCCTGGCTATTGAAATCGCGGAAGCACATGAGAATATATATGCGGCAGTCGGCTGGCATCCTGTTGATGCAATCGATATGACAGAGAAAGAATTGGAATGGATTGAAGAATTAACGGAACATCCTAAAGTGGTCGCGATTGGCGAGATGGGCTTGGATTATCATTGGGATAAATCGCCGAAAGATATACAGAAGAAGGTCTTTCGTCAGCAAATCGCACTTGCTAAAAAAGTAAAAATGCCGATTATTATTCATAACCGGGAAGCGACAGAAGATATTATTGCTATCCTGCAGGAAGAAAACGCTGCAGAGGTTGGCGGCATCATGCACTGTTACAATGATTCTGTCCAATATGTCCAGACATGTCTGGATATGAATTTTTATATTTCCTTAGGCGGTCCGGTAACCTTCAAGAATGCTCCATTGCCGAAGGAAGTAGCAAAGCAGGTTCCTTTAGACCGTCTGCTGATTGAAACAGATGCCCCATTTCTAGCACCGCATCCATACCGTGGAAAAAGAAATGAGCCGGCATATGTAGCACGTGTAGCGGAAGATATTGCGGCATTACGTGACATGGATACAGCGGAAATTGGAAATATTACAACTGAGAATGCGAAACGATTTTTTAAAATTGATTAAATCTGTCGTATTATGGAATAAAGTGGAGGAAATCGATTGAAGATAAAAGAAATGATTGTAGTAGAAGGACGGGACGACACAACACGAATCAGACTTGCTGTGGATGCAGATACGATTGAAACAAATGGTTCTGCAGTGAACAAAGCAACGCTCGATAAAATTCGTCATGCAAAAGAAAAGCGCGGAGTGATTGTGTTTACAGACCCGGATTATCCGGGCGAGCGGATCAGGCACTTAATTAATCAGGCAATCCCCGGCTGCAAGCACGCTTTTTTACGAAGAGATCAGGCAAAGGCAAAACATTCCATGAATAAAAGCTTAGGTATTGAACATGCCTCTGTGGAGGATATTCAAAAAGCACTTGCGGAGGTTTATGAATTAGCGGATTTTTCGGATAGCGATATTAACAAAGCAGACCTGATTGATTATGGATTAATTGGAGGTAAGAAGGCGTCCGGACGGAGAAAACGTCTGGGAGAGCTTTTGCATATTGGACATACCAATGGAAAGCAGCTGTTAAAACGCCTTACCCAATTCCAAATTTCCAAGGAACAATTGGAAGAAGCGATGGAAGTTATAGAGCAGGAGGAGCAGGATGTCTAAAAAATATATTGCAACACCATCGAGAACAAAAGAACTGCTGAACAAATATAGTTTTGCATTTAAAAAAAGCTTAGGACAAAACTTCCTGATTGATGTAAATGTATTAGAGAATATCATTCATCAAGCGGGGATTACAAAGGAATCGGGTGCCATTGAAATTGGGCCTGGAATGGGTGCTTTAACGGAGCAATTAGCTATTCATGCAGACAAGGTCGTTGCATTTGAGATTGACCAGCGCCTGCTCCCGATTTTAGAAGAGACGTTAGCCGATTATGATAATGTAGAAATTATTCATCATGATATTTTAAAGGCGAATGTAGAAGAAGTGATTCGGACACATTTCGAGGAAGGTCAGGATATTCATGTCGTTGCTAATCTTCCTTACTATATTACGACACCAATTTTGATGAAGCTTGTACGTGATCAGCTTCCGGTTACCAGCCTGACTGTGATGATCCAAAAAGAAGTAGCGGATAGAATGGCTGCTGTCCCAAATACCAAAAGCTATGGCTCGCTTAGCATTGCCGTACAATACTATACGGAAGCCAGTGTCGTTTTAAATGTGCCGAAGCAGGTGTTTATGCCGCAGCCTAATGTCGATTCTAGTGTGTTAAAGCTTGTGATGCGCAAAGAACCGCCTGTTCAAGTAGATAATGTAGATTTCTTTTTTGAATTGATTCAAGCAAGCTTTGCTCAAAGAAGAAAAACCCTCCGTAATAACTTAAACCGGTTTTTGCAGGATAAATTTGCAAAACAGCAAATAGAAACCTTCCTAGAAAACGCAGCAATAGATGGAGGAAGACGCGGTGAAACCTTAACCATGGAGGAATTTTCATCCTTGGCAAATGTAATCCATAAAGAGCTTCCAAAAAACTGATCAGAAGATATAATCTTTTGATCAGTTTTTTTAAATGGAACAGAGCTGTGCTTTTATTCATACAATGACAAAGAGTAAAAGGTGAGAGGTGCAGCGATGGATATACAGAAGGGTGCGTTAGTAACAAGGAAATCATATAATCATGATTTATTATTCCGTGTGGCAGAGGTCAAAAAAGGAGCTGCTGTCCTTCATGGGGAAGAACTGCGATTAAAAGCAGATGCAGCTCTATCCGATTTAACGTTAGTGGATCAAAGAGAGCATAAAAAAAGAAAAGCGGAGGACAGAGAAAAACAAGAATCCTCCTATCGATTATTTCGTCAGGACTATCAAATGATGAAAGAAAAAAGAAATTATGAAGCAACAGAAGGTTATACGGATGCTGCAAATTATTTTCAATTGCCGGCAAAAGTCCTTCATATTGATGGAGATCCGTCCTATTTAAGAAAGTGTATCCAATTATATCAGCGTATTGGGCTGCAAGTGCATGGTGTTCACTTAACGGAAACAGAAATGCCTTTTCAAATAAAAGATCTGCTTGAGAAAATCCAGCCGGATATTATGGTTATTACGGGCCACGATGCTTATTCACATAATAAGGGGATGAAGCATGATTTAAGTGCCTACCGCCATTCTAAATATTTTGTAGAGGCTGTGCGGGAAGCGAGGAACGTTTATCCGAATCTGGATCAGCTCGTCATTTTTGCAGGAGCATGCCAATCGCATTTTGAGTCATTGATTCGTGCGGGATCCAATTTTGCCAGCTCACCGTCCAGAGTCAATATTCATGCCCTGGATCCAGTCTATATTGTCGCAAAGGTAGCGTACACGTCATTTATGGAAAGTGTATCGGTGTGGGAAGCGCTCCGTAATACGTTAACGGGAGAAAAAGGATTAGGAGGAATACAGACAAGGGGATTATTACGAACAGGCATGCCTTACTTAGCGAATGAGGACGAAGATGAATTATAATCTCAAAAACTGCTTAGAAAAGGCAGTAATGGGAATAAGAGGTGTGCTTTTGTTCATCTTTCTTTCCAAGGAATTGGAACCTGTAATTAGACCATTCTGATTAGTTATTTTTTTGTAATTTTTATAAAATCAGCCTCTTATGCATTTTTTTGTGACAATTTATGTATAAAAATAGCATCATGACAAATAATATCAGAAATAGACAAAATAAATAGTTGACAATCTAAAACATATGCTGATATAATTGTTTGTTTTGCTTGACATTTCATCGGCGTATATGCTAAAATAAATGTATGTGAGGTGGAGTGTAGTGGGCAAAACGTTGATCGAAATCAAGCAAGGTCTAGATGGTCAGGTAGGTAAACGGTTAAGGCTCAGAGCGAATGGCGGAAGACGGAAAACCGTTGAAAGATGCGGTGTTCTAGCGGAGACATATCCCTCTGTTTTCATTGTTGAGCTTGACCAGGACGAGAATGCATTCGAACGGGTTTCATACAGCTATACAGACATATTGACAGAAACGGTGGAGCTGAATTTTGTGGAAGGAAGTTCAGCGGTATTTTTTAAACAGTAGACAAGCATATTGTCTGCTGTTTTTTATATTGGGTAAAAAGAACAGAAAATGGTTCTCTTGGTTAATTCTTTTGCGATTGAATGGAGGAAAAGTACATAAGCTATAATTGCCTGTCGATAAAATAAAACTTCATTCGTAAAGGGGAGCTTTTATATGGGTAGACGAGGGATTATGTCCGCACAAATGAAAGAAGAAATAGCGAAAGAATTAGGATTTTACGATACGGTACAGCAGGAAGGCTGGGGAGGAATAAAAGCTCGTGATGCCGGTAATATGGTGAAACGGGCGATAGAAATGGCAGAAGAAAGTATGAAAAAGAGCGAGTCCTGACCGGGCTTGCTTTTTTGTTTTAACGCAGTTCTGTTCCCGGCTTCAGGAGACTGGAAAGCTTGACCGGGAACTTTTTTCGGCTGCCCTTGAAACCCTTTCTTAAACTAAATTAGCCTACGTGTTTTGATTATGATACAATAAAACATATTTTTATGGACGTAGCTATGGTTTCAAATAGGTGAACGAATTTCCAACGCTTTGAGGATGTGATTGAAGATGCTTGTCATGGAGAAGGCGCCTGCTAAGATAAATTTATCATTAGATGTACTAAATAAGCGGGAGGATGGCTATCATGATGTTGAAATGGTCATGACAACGATAGACTTAGCAGATCGTTTAGAATTACGGGAATTACCTGCAGATAAAATTCAATTATCTTTGGAAAGCCGTTATGTTCCCAGCGATGAACGGAATTTAGCATATCAAGCAGCAATTTTATTTAAGAAAACGTACAATATCAAAAAAGGTGTTCACATCCAAATTGATAAATCGATTCCTGTTTCCGCTGGATTGGCTGGTGGAAGTGCTGATGCTGCAGCGGTTTTACGGGGATTAAACCGATTATGGGGACTGAATATCCCGTTAGCTGAATTAGCTGATTTAGGATCGCAATTAGGAGCGGATATTGCTTTTTGCGTTCACAGTAAAACAGCGATAGCAAAAGGTTACGGCGAGTGCATTGAACTCTTGCCTGCCCCGCCTACCTGCTGGGTTGTTCTTGCCAGACCGGATATTGGTGTATCCTCCTATACCGTATTTGATCAAATTAAAATTCCGGAGTTACAGCACCCAAATACTAAGCAGGTACTGGCAGCTTTGGAGGAAAGAGACTTTTCAAAGCTGTGCAATCATCTGGGAAATGCATTGGAGCCAATTACTTTTTCCATGCATCCGGAAGTTGCACGGCTGAAGGAAGCGATGCAGCTGGCAGGAGCAGAAGGTGTGA
This sequence comes from Oceanobacillus oncorhynchi, assembly GCF_000821065.1. Classification (GTDB taxonomy): domain Bacteria; phylum Bacillota; class Bacilli; order Bacillales; family Amphibacillaceae; genus Oceanobacillus; species Oceanobacillus oncorhynchi. The sequence goes on along the minus strand of NZ_CDGG01000001.1, from coordinate 32,353 downwards.
TGATGAGCGGGAGCGGGCCGACCGTGTTTGGCTTAATGAAGCATCACCGGAAGGCACTGCGGATTTATAACAGTATGCGGGGCTTTTGCAAGGACGTTCAATTAATCCGAATGTTAGGATAGGCATTGCTAAAATGCATATGAAAATGCTATATTATATTAAGAACATTCGGATTTGAGGTGTGAGTTTGAAAAGAAGTAATCGATTGGTTGTGTTAACAGAGTACTTTTTAGAAAACCCGAGGAAACATATTCAATTGCCTTACTTTGTCGAGCTTTGTGATACAACGAAGTCATCGATAAGTGAGGATTTAGATATTATACATGAAGTTTTTCAAACAAAAGGATTGGGGTATCTGGAGAGAACGACCGGAGCTGGCGGCGGTGTGAAATATATTGCTACCAGCTCGGCAGAATCAAGCAGAGAGTTTATTTCCACGCTTCAGAAAAAGTTAGAAGATCCTGCCCGTATTCTTCCAGGAGGGTATCTGTATATGAGCGATATCCTTGGTGACCCTTCCATGGTCCGGGAAATTGGCCGTGTCTTTGCTTCCTGCTTTGCCCATTTAGAGATTGATGCAATTGTCACTGTTGCAACAAAGGGGATTCCTTTGGCGTATGCAACAGCATCCTTTTTAAATGTGCCGGTTGTTATTGCGCGCAGAGACCCCAAAGTAACAGAAGGATCCTCTGTAAGTATCAATTATGTTTCTGGATCGTCCCGGAAAATTCAAACGATGGTGCTGCCAAAGCGCAGTCTGCCTGATGGCTCAAACGTATGTATCATCGATGATTTTATGAAAGCAGGGGGAACGATTACAGGGATAAAAAGCCTCTTGGAGGAATTCTCTGCAACGGTACAGGCTGTTGGAGTACTGGCAGAAGCAGATGATGAGGAAGATGAAAGAGTGATTACCGATTATACGTCCCTCTTGAAAATATCTCCTGTCGACATACAGAATCATCATGTGTCTGTACTGCCGGGGAATTATCAAATGGAATAAACCGTATCCAAGCATACGATACAGATCTTAATCTATTTACAGATTAAGGTCTTTTTTTATACATTTGATTGATTAAAAAGATGAAATTTCATTGTTTTTAGACAATCATTTTACTTGGAAGAAAAAGGTGGATAATAATGACTAAGAAAGTCGAAAACAAATCAATTCTTAGGTATAGGGGAGAATAAATTTAAAATATTTTATTTTATTGGTATTTATAAGAAGGATTTTTGTAATTTATGTTGAAATAGTATAAGTATAAAGGATGATTTTTGAATTAGGAAAAAGGTGGTGAAACATCATGGAAGTAACTGACGTAAGATTGCGCCGCGTAAAAACAGATGGAAGAATGCAGGCCATTGCCTCAATCACATTAGACAACGAGTTTGTTGTCCATGATATCCGTGTCATCGACGGGAATAGTGGATTATTTGTTGCAATGCCGTCAAAGCGGACGCCAGACGGAGAGTTTAGGGATATTGCTCATCCGATTAATTCTGGAACACGCTCAAAAATTCAAGAAGCTGTTTTAGGGGAGTATCAACGTGAACGTGAGAATGAAGAGGGACTAGGCTATAAAGAAGAAGCCGGTGTTTCCTGAACATACGCTGGAGGGCGATTGGGCGAGAAGGTAGAAATCTGAATGAAGATTTGCCTTCTTTTTTTTGTTCTTTTTTATTGGAGCAGCACCATATGGCCGAAAAATCAAATTAAATGTGATCAAGGCAACTGGCTGATGTAGTATATTTCCGCAGCAATCGTTTGTAGAAAAAATATATTTGCTGCGTCCTCAAAGGCTTTTTAATAATAACAAATCTGGTATTTTATGGGATTAATTTGAGCTGCCGGCTGCCGTTTTGTCTGTAATAAACCAATGAATGCAGCAATGAAAGTTTTTTTCGTATTTTAGTTAAGCGATGTCACGAAAAAAATAAAAATATGATAACATAAGATATAGAAATAAAACCTTTTATTTTATTGAAATAAAGGTTTTTTTACGATATATTTTTAAATGGATATTTAGAGATGATGGAGGTTTCCTAATGACGAATCGATTTGCTGTTATTTTAGCAGCTGGGCAAGGAACAAGGATGAAATCAAAGTTATATAAAGTGCTTCATCCTGTAGTTGGCAAACCAATGGTACAGCATGTTGCGGATCAATTACAACAAACTGGGTTAGATAAATTAGTTACCATTGTCGGATTTGGAGCAGAGCAAGTAAGAGAGCAGCTTGGAGCGTCCAGTGACTTTGTCGTACAGGAAGAACAACTCGGCACAGGACATGCTGTGATGCAGGCGGAACAACTGTTACAGAATAAAGAAGGTGTAACCATTGTAGCTTGCGGGGATACCCCTTTGATTCGTGCAGAAACATTCCAAAAATTGTTTGAACATCATGAGCAGACGGGTTCTAAAGCAAGTATATTGACGGCACTTGCAGATAACCCTGCCGGATATGGCCGGGTGGTTCGAAATGATGCAGGGGAAGTTGAGAAAATTGTCGAACATAAAGATGCTTCGGAAGAGGAATTAACGATAAATGAGATTAATACAGGAACCTATTGTTTTGACAATAAAGCATTATTTGAAGCTTTAAAATCGGTGTCTAATGACAATGCACAAGGAGAGTATTATTTACCTGATGTCATTAAAATTTTAGGTGACCAGGGAGAGCGTATCAGCGCTTATGTAGCAGCTGAATTTAATGAAACGATAGGGATTAATGATCGTGTTGCATTAAGTGAAGCGGAAAAAATTATGAAACGGCGTATTAATGAGACGCACATGCGTAATGGTGTGACCATCGTGGATCCTGATAATACATATATCGGTCCGGATGTGAAAATTGCTGCAGATGTGTATCTTCATCCAGGAACGGTCTTAAAAGGGGATACCTCCATTGCGGCTGGTTCAGAGATTGGTCCGCATACAGAAATAAAAGATTGTGAAGTTGGGGAAGCTACAACGATCCGATTCAGTGTCGCTGCAGACAGCCGCATTGGGAATCGAGTGAATATTGGTCCCTACGCACATATCCGTCCAGCCTCAAATGTTGGAAACGACACAAAAATTGGCAATTTTGTAGAGCTGAAGAAAACGACTCTGGGCAACAACAGCAAGGTTTCTCATCTTAGTTATGTAGGGGATGCTAATGTGGGAGAGCGTGTAAATGTCGGTTGTGGTACAATAACAGTAAATTATGATGGAAAAAATAAATTCCTGACAACAATAGAAGATGATTCGTTTATTGGATGTAACTCCAATTTAATTGCGCCGGTTACAGTTGGTAAAGGTGCATATGTGGCAGCCGGATCGACAATTACAAATGATGTGCCGGACGAGGCATTATCCATTGCAAGATCGAAGCAATCAAATAAAGAAGGATATGCAAAGAAGTTTAAAAAATAGACTACAAACAAAGTCATGGAGGTTAGAGGAATGTCATCCAACTATAAGGACGCTTCGTTGAAAGTATTTTCGTTAAATTCGAATCCAGCATTAGCAGAAAGTATTGCAGCTCAAATCGGAACGAAATTAGGAAAATGTACCGTAACGCAATTTAGTGACGGTGAAATTCAAATTAATATAGATGAGAGTGTGCGTGGTTCTGACGTATATGTTATCCAGTCTACGTCAGCACCGGTAAACCAGAATATTATGGAGCTGCTGATTATGATCGACGCATTGAAGCGCGCTTCTGCCAAATCAATCAATATTGTTATGCCTTACTACGGTTATGCTCGGCAGGACCGTAAAGCCAGAGCCCGTGAGCCGATTACGGCAAAATTAATGGCAGATATAATTGAAAAAGCAGGAGCAAATCGAATGATTACACTTGATCTGCATGCACCACAAATTCAAGGCTTCTTTGATATTCCAATTGACCACTTACAGGGTGTCCCTATTTTAGCTACTTATTTCGAACAGAAGAATCTGGAGGATGTGATTGTTGTTTCTCCTGACCATGGCGGTGTAGTGCGTGCCAGAAAAATGGCAGACCGCTTAAAAGCCCCAATTGGTATTATTGATAAACGACGTCCAAAGCCCAATGTTGCTGAAGTGATGAATATTATTGGTAACATTGAAGGGAAGACAGCTATTTTAATTGATGATTTAATTGATACAGCTGGTACAATTACCTTAGCTGCGAACGCATTAATTGAAAGTGGCGCAAAAGAAGTATATGCTTGTTGTACCCACCCGGTACTTTCTGGACCAGCTATCGAGCGCATTGACAATTCAAAAATCAAAGAGCTCGTTGTCACAGATACGATTCCTTTGCCGGAAGAAAAATGTATTGATAAAATTACCGAATTATCGGTTGCTTCTCTGCTGGGCGAAGCGATTATCCGTGTTCACGAAATGCAATCTGTAAGTATTCTTTTTGATTAAAGGTTTAACTTGTTCCATTTTAGGGTATGTATTATATTGACCGTTTATTTTATTGAGAAAAAGAAATAATGCAACATATGCAGTAACAATGATTCATATTATTTTTTTAATCAACTTGGAGGGTGATACGAATGGCAGTAAAATTAAACGCAAAAAAAAGAGAAGATCTTGCAAAATCAGTAACAAGCGAAATTAGAAAAAGCGGTAGAATTCCAGCGGTCGTCTATGGAAAGGACAAAGACGCGAAGACAATTTCTGTAGATAGCGTTGATTTAGTGAAAACCGTTCGGGATGAAGGACGAAATGCAATCATTTCACTTCAAGTCGAAGGCGGCGACACGGTAGATGTGATGCTGCATGATTATCAAATAGATCCGATAAAAGATGATTTGCTTCACGCCGATTTCTATATCGTAAATATGTCTGAAGAAATGGACGTTGATGTTTCTGTTCGCCTTGATGGTGAATCAAAAGGTGAAAAAGAAGGCGGCGTACTACAGCAGCCGTTTTATGAAATTCAAGTCCGTGCAAAACCAAAAGATATTCCTGAGGAAATCGTGGTAGATGTCTCTGACCTGGATGTGAACGAAAGCTTATCTATTTCTGATTTGAAAGTAACTGGAAACTATGAGTTTTTAGATGATCCAGATACGACAATCGCTTCCGTTGTTCCTCCAACTACAGAAGAAGATTTAGAAACAGACACAGAAGCAGATGAAAATGCAGAACCGGAAGTCATTAAAGAAAAATCTGACTCAGAGGAAGAGTAATTTTTAAGTTAACAATATAGAAGTAATACCTCCCTTCTTTACGCATACAATACTGGTATGCGTAAAGAAGGGTTATTGCGTTTAACAGAAATTGTGGACAGGGAAAAGTGAGGGTATGGTGATGAAGTTAATTGTTGGGCTAGGAAACCCTGGAAGGAAATATAAGAAGACGCGTCATAATATTGGCTTCCGTACGATTGATGCGCTGTTAGATCGTCATGGATGGAAGCTGAATAACTCGAAATTTCACGGGGATTATGCCATTGAACATTTCAATGGAGAAAAGATTGTATTATTACAGCCGCAAACCTATATGAATTTGTCAGGCGAGTCCATTCGGCCGCTGATGGATTATTATGATATAGAGACAGAAGACGTGATCGTTATTTATGATGATCTTGATTTGCCGACAGGGAAAATCAGGTTACGGCAAAAGGGCGGCCATGGCGGTCATAATGGAGTTCGTTCCACAATTGAACATTTAGGAACAAAAGAATTTAAACGAATACGTTTAGGGGTAGGAAGACCGGTAAATGCAACTCCTGTCGTAGATTATGTATTAGGGAAGTTTCCCAAAGATGAAAAAGAAGCGGTTGAACAAAGTGTTCAAGATGCAGCTGATGCTATTGAAGCGTGGATAGAAGGCAAACCTTTTGTAGAAGTGATGAATGATTTTAATCAATAAAGCATACCTTTGGTTTGAAGGGGAAGTTCCATTCATCCACCTTTTTGAGTGGGAAATGGAAGCAGGGTATATTCTTATTCCTCTCGGTTAAAACTAAATGAAAAGTGCAGATATCCTTTCTGAGCAAGGAATAGGCTGCGCTCTAAATTTTTGTATTTTAATCGAGGTGAATGAGATGGTTATCTACTATGGTTGTCGACATTGCGGAAAAGAGCTGGGTGTGCTGCAGCATACAGAAATGGATATAACCTTACGATTCCTTGAACTTCTGGAGGAAAAGGATTTAGCAGAAATGATAGTCTCTGAAAAAGATGGCTATTTCCGCTTAGAAGTCATTTGTGAATACTGTCAGCAGGCTCTTGATATGCATCCTGATTATCATGAATTGGACCATTTTTTACAATAGCCTGAATGGATTCCGGTCTGATGATTATTTTCTGGATAGACCTATGACCGTATATACCATTTTCTTAAAAATAAAATATATTTTATCGACTATTTTCACGCACAATGCGCGTTTTTAAAATACTTTAACAATTTAGAGGGGAAATACGAATGAAAGCAGTTCATAATTATTTAAAATCACAGGAAGATATTCAGTCGATTATGGATGGATTGCTGGCAGGCATGAAGGAGCAGATGGTTGCCGGCTTAAGCGGCTCTGCTAGAAGCCTGCTCTTATCCACCATACATCAATCCATGAATCGTCCTTTATTAATTGTTACCCATCAGCTCGCTCAGGCACAGCAGCTGTATGATGATTTAGCAGAGCTGGCAAATGAGGAGGGGGTATATCTTTATCCTGTCAACGAGTTAATAGCCTCCGAAATGGCTGTAGCGAGCCCTGAATTGCGCGCTCAGCGGATTGAAGCATTAACTGCTTGGACACAGAAAGATAAAGGGATACTAATCGCTCCTGTTGCAGCATTAAAAAGAATGCTGCCGCCAAAAGCATATTGGAATAAATATCAGCTTCTATTTCAAACAGGAAAAGACATTGAGGTAGAGGCCTATCTGCGTTCCTTGGTGGAAATGGGCTATGAAGGCGCCTCAATGGTTACCGCCCCTGGTGAATTCAGCCAGCGGGGAGGAATTATTGATATTTATCCAATTACGGAGGAGCATCCAATCCGGATTGAGCTATTTGATGAAGAGGTAGATTCTATCCGCTATTTTGATGCGGAGTCACAGCGTTCTTTAGACAAAGTAGAAGAGGTAATAATCCACCCTGCTACAGAATTATTGATAGATAAACAAGAAATGGTGAAAGTAGCAGAACGGCTAGAGGATGCCCTTTCAGATACATTGAAAAAAGTCAAAAAACCTTCTGATCAAGAAGAGCTTGTGGAGGTTATTGAACAAGATATTGAACAATTTAAACAATTAAACCGTTTCCAGGGGATGTATAAATACATTGGCTATTTATATAACGAGCCAGCTAGTTTGTTAGACTATTTGCCGCGGAATGGGGTTGTCTTTTTTGATGAAATGAGCCGTATTCAGGAAACGGCGACCAATTTAGATCATGAAGAGCTGGAATGGTATACGGGGCTGCTGGAAGGAAATAAAATGGTCCAGGGCAGTCAATTTTCTTTTGGATGGAATACATTGATAGACGGTATTTCCCATTCTCGTGTATATATGTCTGTGTTTATGCGGCATATTCCAAATACGAACCCGCAAAATATTATTAATCTATCGACACGAACGATGCAGGAATTTCATGGGCAGATGCCTTTATTTAAAAATGAATTAAAGCGCTGGGAAAAGGGAGATTACTCGGTTGTTATTCTGACACCAAATGAACAGCGCGCAGAAAAAGTACATTCTATTTTAGAAGATTATGATATTGAAACACAGGTGGAAAAAGAATTAAAACTGCCGATACAAAAGCCGACCGTTATCGTGGGGCAGTTGCATTCGGGAATTGAATTCCCGATGCATAAGCTGGCGATTATCACCGAAAATGAATTGTTCAAGCAGCGCACGAAGCGTTCTAGAAAACAGCCAAAGATTACGAATGCAGAGCGCATTAAGAATTATCAAGAGCTCAAGGTCGGCGATTATGTAGTTCATGCAAATCATGGTGTCGGGAAATATCTCGGGATTGAAACGTTAGAAGTTAACAAACTGCATAAGGATTATATGCTGATCCGTTACTCTGGAGACGATAAGCTGTTCGTGCCAATTGATCAAATTGATTTAGTTCAGAAATTTGTCGGTTCTGAAGGAAAGGAACCGAAGCTATATAAATTAGGCGGTACGGAATGGACAAAGGTAAAACGCAAAGTTCAGCGATCTGTGGAAGACATTGCTGATGATTTAATCAAGTTATATTCGGAGCGTGAATCCCGGCAAGGCTACGCTTTCTCACCAGATTCTGAATTACAGCGTGAATTTGAAGCGTCCTTTGCCTACCAGGAGACAGAGGATCAACTGCGGTGTATCACAGAAATCAAAGAGGATATGGAAAAAGTAAAACCAATGGACCGCTTGCTCTGTGGGGACGTTGGTTACGGGAAAACAGAGGTTGCTATCCGTGCTGCTTTCAAAGCAGTGGCAGATGGAAAGCAGGTTGCTATTCTGGTGCCGACAACGATTCTGGCACAGCAGCATTATGAGACAATTCGCGAAAGATTCCAGGATTACCCGGTAAACATTGGTTTATTAAGCCGTTTCCGCACGCGTAAGCAATCCAATGAAACGGTAAAAGGGCTGGAAGATGGAAATATGGATATTGTTGTAGGGACACATCGTCTGTTATCAAAGGATGTAAAATACAAGGATTTAGGCTTGCTTGTTGTCGATGAGGAACAGCGGTTTGGTGTGAAGCACAAGGAAAAAATCAAACAGCTGAAGACCAATGTCGATGTTTTAACGCTGACAGCAACGCCTATTCCAAGAACACTGCATATGTCCATGCTGGGAGTAAGGGATCTATCTGTTATTGAAACCCCCCCTGAAAACAGATTTCCGATTCAAACCTATGTGATGGAATATAATCCATCCTTTATTCGGGAAGCTGTTGATCGGGAAATGTCCAGAGGGGGGCAGGTTTTCTTCCTGCATAACAGAGTAGAAAATATTGAGAAAACAGCCCGCGATATTGGCATGCTTGTACCAAATGCCAAGGTAGCCATTGCGCATGGACAAATGAATGAATCCGAATTGGAGAATGTTATTTTCGGTTTCATAGAAGGGGAATTTGATATTTTAGTCAGTACGACCATTATTGAAACAGGGGTGGACATCCCGAATGTGAATACCTTGATTGTCAATCATGCCGATCGTATGGGGCTGAGCCAGCTTTACCAATTAAGAGGCCGTGTCGGGCGTTCTAATCGTGTAGCTTATGCTTATTTCACGTATCAGCGTGATAAGGTATTAACAGAGGTGGCTGAGAAACGATTGCAGGCCATTAAAGAATTTACAGAGCTCGGCTCTGGATTTAAGATTGCGATGCGCGATTTGTCTATTCGCGGTGCTGGAAATTTACTCGGCGCACAGCAGCACGGATTTATTGATTCAGTTGGGTTTGATATGTATTCTCAAATGCTGAAGGATGCAATCGATGCCCGCAAAGAAGGAAAAGAAGTAGAAGATATTAAGCCGTTTGAACCGGAGATTTCATTAAAAATCGATGCATATATTCCGGATGAATACTTGAATGATGAGAAACAGAAAATTGAAATGTATAAGCAATTCCAAAACGTGGATAGCCCGGAAGCAGTCCAGGATTTAAGAGACGAATTAATTGACCGCTTCGGAGATTATCCTGCAGAAGTCGAAAATTTATTCACGGTAAGCATTATGAGAATGCATGCGAAGAAACAGCGTGTGCAATCCATTACAGAAGCGCCGCAAAAAATCACGATGCTGCTCGATGAAGAAAGAAGTCAGGAAATTGATGGCTCTAAATTATTTGAAGCGGCGAATCAATTTGATCGTCAAGTCAGTCTGGGCACCGAAAATCAAAACTTAAAAGCAGGTATTAAATGGAGCAAAGACAAGGCTTATAAACGGCACGATACCGTTATTGAATTCATTAAAAAATTAAGCGATGTGAATCGTTAAAGATATGATAAACCAGTGAAAAGCTGCTTTCTTACGAAAAGAGAGCAGCTTTTTTTATGCGAAGAACACGGCTGGAGCGGAGGGTTTTCCTATACATTCCAAATAAAATAACAAAAATTTCAATTGGAATGTATAGTTATCTCTGGTTGTTTAATACTATAACAACAACCGGTGATGAATCATGGAAGGAAGTCCTTCCATCCAGGTCAGAATCGTCATTTAGAAAGGGAGGATACTTAGATGAAAGCAACAGGAATCGTACGACGTATCGATGATTTAGGAAGAGTAGTGGTGCCAAAAGAAATTCGGAGAACCTTGCGTATTCGTGAAGGAGACCCCCTCGAAATTTTCGTTGACCGGGAAGGAGAGGTTATTTTAAAGAAATATTCCCCAATCAGTGAACTGGGTCATTTTGCGAAAGAATATGCGGAGGCGTTGTTTCAATCCTTGCAAGCACCGGTTATTATCACTGACCGGGATGAAATTATTGCTGTAGCAGGAGAATCTAAAAAAGAGTACTTGAATAAATCGCTGAGCGGTAAGATTACTGACATTATTGAAGGACGATCGCCTGTTTATGAAGGGGATAAGTCCCAGATGGAAATTGTAGATGGAAATGAACAGGAGCTGCACTCTTATTCGATTCATCCGATTATTGCCAATGGCGACCCCATCGGCTGTGTAATGATTTTTTCGAAAGAAGATAAACTGAGCAAGGTAGAACAGAAGGCGGCAGAGACGGCATCTGTTTTCCTGGCGAAACAAATGGAATAGACCATACTTTTACTATTATTTTTTCTAGAAGAAGCTTTCTCTAGGTTACCTCCAATCTAGAAGACAGGCTTCTTTTTTTCTTGATTTTTCTTAGCAACGTGCTTCTCTCCCTGATATGATATACTGAGAGAAATTCATTTGGAAAAGGAAAAATTTATCATGTCAGATAATGAAACAAGCCGGCTGGTTAAAGGTGCGGTGGTACTGAGTATCGCTGGTTTGATAAGTAAAGTGCTTAGTGCTGTTTATCGTATTGTATTGCAAAACTTAACAGGGGATATCGGCTTTTATATGTATCAGCAGCTCTATCCATTATTGGGAATTGCTACGATGCTTGCATTGTACGGGTTCCCTTCTGCTATTTCCTCGCTAACAGCAACGGAGCTGGAAAAAGGAAGAGCGCTGTCCTGGAGAGGATTCTATCGGCCAATCCTTTTTATTCTTGGGAGCTTTCATCTCTTGCTTATTGCAATCGTGTATTTTACAGCTCCATTATTAGCCCGATTAGCTGGGGATGAGCGTTTTGTTGGTTTATATCAAGTTACAGCCGCCGTGTTCCTGATTGTTCCTGTACTGGCTTTATTCCGGGGGATACAGCAGGGAAAGTATGAGATGGCTCCTACTGCATTTTCGCAAATCGGAGAACAATTTATTCGTGTAGGGACCATTATTGCCGGAGCGCTGCTGGTCAGCCAAGGTATTTTTCAAATTGATGCCATTGGAACGACGGCCGTGCTTGCATCCTTGCTGGGAGGAGTCAGTGCGCTTGTTGTGCTGGTGTGCTTTTATTATAAAAATCGAAAGCATTCCCCTGCAGACGTTAAAGCATTTTCTTTGGAGGAAGCTGTCCCATGGAAAAAATATGTGAAAACCTTGCTTTTATTTGGGGTAGCTGCGGCGATGAATCATATGACACTTTTATTCATGCAGTTAGCAGATGCTTTTACATTTGTGCCGAGATTGATGGCAAGCGGAGCAGCAGAGATAGCTGCTAAAGAAATGAAAGGCGTGTTTGACCGGGGGCAGCCGCTGATTCAGGTGGTGACCATCATTGGTTCGTCCATTGCTTTAGCGATTATACCGGCGATTAATTATCAGAAATTAAAAAAACAACGGGAGCAAGTAATGAATTATATTCAAACAGCCATGCATGTTGGTATTTTTATCGCCATAGGTGCTGTTTTAGGGCTATTTATTATTTTCCCGGAGGTCAACCAGCTGCTTTATAAAAATATCCAGGGTACGAGCGAATTAAGATTATTGATTATAGCTATCGGCATGTCTACCATTTCGATTATCGGCGCATCGATTTTGCAAAGCTTGGGGATGATTGTGCGAACAGCTGTATTTATCGGTATTTCCTTTGTAGTGAAGGTAGGCAGTAACCTGATTCTTATTCCGCATTTTGAGGTATATGGCGCGAGTATAGCAACGATTTTAAGTCTCAGTGTGTTATTATTGCTTGTAGGAATCGAGTTATATCGAAAATTGCCAAGCGTGTCATTATATCGTTCAATGTCATGGAAAAGCTTGGCTGCAGCGAGCTTATCGATGGTTATATACCTTTTGGTGATGCAGAGAATGTTTTCTGCACTTGTGATAGATATAAGGCTGCTGCTGCTGATATATGTTCTTTTTATTTCGGTATCAGGCGCAGGTTTATTCCTCTTTGTATTGCTAAAAACAGGCGGATTAACCGAAGCACAAATTCGTATTTTACCAAAATCAGCGTACATGTTACGTATTTATCATAAAGGGAGGAAAAAACCTTGAAGCAAATAGAGGTTATTGGATTGGGCGCAGGAGATATAGAGCAGCTCCCGCTCGGTATATATAGAAAATTAACGCAAGCACAGCAAACGATTTATGCAAGAACTAATGATCATCCCGTTATCAAAGTGCTGGAAGCAGAGAGAGTCTCTTTTACTTCTTTTGATACGCTTTATGAAGAAGAAGAGCAGTTTGATACGGTATATGCCCGTATTACAGCACAGCTTGTAGAAGCTGCTAAAACAAGTGAGGACACCGTTATCTACGCTGTTCCCGGCCATCCTATGCTGGCAGAGAAAACCGTTCAGCTTCTATTGGAGCAGAACGAGGTCGAGGTATTGATTGCAGGCGGGCAAAGCTATTTAGATGACTTATTTACTGCCATGCAAATTGATCCTATTGAAGGATTTCAATTTGTAGACGGAACAGATTTCAGACGTGATCAGCTTCATTTCGGTAATCATTTATTTGTTTGTCAGGTATATGACATGTTCATTGCCTCCGAGGTCAAGCTGACTTTATTGGAGGATTTGCCGCCTGCTTATGAGGTTTATATTGTGGAAGCGGCTGGCAGCAGGGCGGAAAAAATTGAAAAAGTTCGTTTAGAGGAATTGGATCACCGGATGGAAATCAGCAATTTGACTACGCTATATATCCCTCCGGTTCCAAAAGGATATCTGCACCATACCTTCCCGTTCTTACGTGAAGTGATGGCGATTTTGCGCGGACCTGATGGCTGCCCGTGGGATAAGAAGCAAACGCATGAATCCTTGCGTCATCATACGATTGAAGAGGTCTATGAGCTGATTGAAGCGATTGATGAAGAAGATGATGACCATATTGTCGAGGAGCTTGGTGATTTGTTGATGCATATTTTATTGCATAGTCAAATTGGCGAGGACAATGGTTATTTTACGATAGATGATGTAATTCAGTCGATTTCGGATAAAATGATTTACCGCCATCCGCATGTTTTTGGGGGAGCAACAGCAGATACTGAGGAAACAGTGTTAGAGAACTGGGAAGAGCTCAAAAAACAGGAAAAAGGAAAAGAGAGGGAATCCGTGCTGGACGGTATTCCCGTACATCTTCCTGCTTTAGCTAAAGCATATAAGCTTGTGTCCAAAGCAGGGAAAGTCGGCTTTGAATGGAGTCATGTAGACGAAGTATGGGAGAATTTGAAGGAAGAGATCGATGAAGTTATCGAAGCTGTTCAGGATAAAGATTTGACGGATGTGGAAGAGGAGCTGGGAGATGTATTATTTGTCTTAGCGAATATTTCCAGATACTATAAAGTCAATCCTGAGGTTGCGCTGGAGCGTGCCAACCGGAAATTTATCAGCCGATTTCAATATATAGAAAACAAGCTTGAAGAAAAGAGGCAGAGTCCTGAAACAGCTTCTCTGCAGGAAATGGATGCTTATTGGGAAGAAGCGAAGAAAAATCAAGCGATGAGAGGAGAAGAAAGATGAGATTAGATAAATTTTTAAAAATATCCCGAATCATTAAACGCCGTACATTAGCTAAAGAAGTAGCAGACCAAGGAAGAATCACTGTAAATGGAAACGCAGCGAAGGCTTCTTCCGTCCTTTCTGAAGGGGATGAGCTTGTTATTCGATTTGGCCAGAAATTGGTTACGGTAAAAGTAAATTCACTGCGGGAAAATGTCCGTAAAGATGAAGCAGATACCCTTTACACCATTGTGAAAGAAGAAAAAATAGAGCAGTAAAAATATAGTTCTATACTTGTCCCTCCCATCATAAATTATTAACGATAGGGAGGGTTTTTATATGAATTATTATGAGAATAAAGATGTAAGAAATCATGTTGAACTAGAGCATACCGTAAAAATAGACAAACGAAAAAACCTTGAAATTACGGGCGTCAAAGAAGTGGACAGCTTTGATAATGAAGCATTCCTTTTAGAAACGGTGATGGGATACTTGATTATCCGCGGACAGAATCTGCAATTGAAGAATTTAGATGTGACAGAAGGTATTGTCACCATTAAAGGAAAAATATACGAGCTTTCCTATGTAGATGATCAGCAGCAGGAGAAAGCTAAAGGGTTCTTTAGCAAGATATTCCGATGACGTTATCTACGCAATTTTTAACACTTATCACGATGATTATAAGTGGGTTTTATCTAGGTGTTGTCCAGGAAACCTTCCGGCGCTTCACGATTTATTGGAAGGGACGATTATTTTTAACTTATTTTTTAGAAATATTATTTTGGATGACCCAGGCCGGCATTTTATTTTATATATTATATCGTGTCAACCAAGGAGAGCTCAGGATTTATATTGTGTTAGCGTGTCTCTTTGGTTTTTCTATTTACCAGGCCTTGGCGAAGCAGCTGTATAAAAAATTATTAGAGCATATGATTCGTGTTTTTAAAGCAATTTATCGGGGGATAGAAAAAATAATAAATTTCTTGCTTATTTCTCCTTTGCAGTGGATATTCTTGACGTTCTATCGTATGATAAAGGCAATTCTGATGGGAGTTTTCAAAATAATAACATGGCTGTGTCTATTTTTATTTACTCCTTTCCGGTGGATAGGGAAAGGGCTTTTTCGCCTTTGTCCACAATCTATTCAAAATTTCTTTCTGCAAATAGCAGGATTTTATAGTAAAATGAAGAATATAGTTTATAAATACGTGTTTAAAAAATATGATTAAGTGGGTTTTTTAAGCATCCCAAAATGGATTCAGTCTTATCGAAGGAGGTAAAGCTGTGGAGGAAAGAAAGAAGAAAGTAACAAAGCTTCAATCTAAATCCGTGCACCAGTACGATGCGTACATAGAGCGGCAGAATAGAAAAAAACAGCGTCTTACCAGACGGTTGGTACTGTATGCATTAGTTGTAGCGGTTATCGTAGGAAGTATGTCCATCTATCATTTTAATCAGCGGGCAACAAAGGCAGACAAAATGGAAGAATACGAACAGTTAGAACAGCAGCTTGCAGATTTAGAGCAGCAAGAATCAGATTTAAATCATGAAATCGAACTCCTGCAGGATGAAGAATATGTTCTTGAGATTGCCAGAACTAATTATTTCTTCTCAAATGAAGGAGAACTTATATTTAAATTACCGGATGAAGACCCGTCATATTGACACTTTTTATTTTGATTAATATACTATATATTGAAGAACATTTAATCTTTTAAGGAGGAGCATTTCTTTTATGTCAATTGAAGTAGGCAGCAAGCTGCAAGGAAAGGTAACCGGAATCACTAATTTTGGAGCTTTTGTGGAGTTAGAAGAGGGTAAAACAGGTCTCGTTCATATTAGTGAGGTTGCTGACAACTATGTTAAAGATATTAATGAGCATTTAACAGTTGGAGACGAAGTAACAGTTAAAGTCATTAATGTCGAAAAGGATGGCAAAATCGGCCTGTCCATCAGAAAGGCGAAAGATCGCCCGCAACAAGCACGTCCAAAAAGTCAAAAGAGTCAAAAAGAACGCACAGAGAACTTCGAGTCCAAAATGAATCGTTTCCTGAAGGATTCCGAGGATCGTTTAGCCTCTTTGAAGAAGCACACAGAATCCAAGCGCGGAGGACGGGGTGCCAGAAGAGGATAGTAGTTGCTGTCTATTAATAATGCTCTATGGATAAATAAAAAAGCAGGGACGCTGGTTCCTGCTTTTTTTTAACATGTAGCGAGGATTTCTCCTCCTGTCAACATATGGAATGATGAAATCAATTTATTTCGTTTACACAAAAAAACTCATCTCTTTATTTAAAGAAATGAGTTTTTTTATTATTTAGGATAGCGGCGGAGGGGATCGAACCCACGACCTCACGGGTATGAACCGTACGCTCTCGCCAGCTGAGCTACGCCGCCAAGTGAAATCAACAAGAAAAATCATACAACAGACAGCATAAACTGTCAATAGTTTCTCTATAATTTTTTGAAGCTTATTTTAAAATTCTTCCGGATATGATTCCTGCGAACTAAAAAATCCGCGTTTACTTCCTTAATTTCGAAAAGTTCGGTTATCTTGTCGAGGTTATAAAAAAGAACCGCATTTCCCCTCACTTTTTCTACAAATGATGTAGCGATGTTTAAAAAAATGCGGAGGTTTAAAATGAAGTAAAATCCCGTATATGATTTGCAAAGCAACGTACCCTCTGCTTTTTTAATGAAACTGGATGAATATCCTAAGGTACACCCTTTTTGTAAAACGATGGTAACTTCCCAAGATTACGTCGAACGATTTTTATAAACTGCCATGTTTTTTTGACAAAAAAAGAAAGCAACCTATGTTTTACTAGTTGGAAAGATGGGAGTGGATAAAATGATAGGTTCAATTCCAAGGGTGGAATCGGGAAGCATTACAATCGAGAAAGCAAGTAAAAAGAGAAAATGGAGAGAACAGATTACTGCGAAGGTCAACCATATATTGATTGCACAGGGCTGGTTATTCTATATTACAGGCTTTTTATTAGGACGAGCTGTCATCCTGCAGACAGTATCTCCATTTGCTGTGGCCTTCATTGCGAGCATGTGGCTTGTCCATCGGGAAAAATCCTTCCGGTCGATGATAGCTGTTATATTAGGGGCGCTGACTTACTCGATGCAGCATGTAGCTTATATTTTTATTGCTTTTATTTTATTTATCTTTATCTCGGCAGCAACAAAATCTTTAAAGCATCAACAGTGGATGCTGCCCATTACTGTCTTTTTTGCAACCAGTCTGCCGAGAATGTTTTTATATTCTCTCCAGGGCACCATATCATCCTTTGAATGGATGATGCTGGCCGTTGAAGGAGTCCTTGGGGCAATCCTTGTACTTATATTTATGCAAAGTATTCCGTTATTATCACCAAAACGATATAAACCCACCTTAAAAAGTGAAGAAATTGTCTGCTTGATTATTCTGATTGCCTCGGTATTAACAGGGTTTATCGGCTGGGAGGTGTACGGCGCATCCTTAGAGCATGTTTTTTCAAGGTATTTTGTTTTGGTGTTTGCCTTTATTGGAGGTGCTGCTATTGGTTCTACGGTGGGCGTGGTGGCAGGAATGATCTTGTCATTAGCCAATGTGGTTAACCTCTATCAAATGAGTCTGCTTGCATTTTCAGGTGTGCTTGGAGGACTGCTGAAGGAAGGAAGGAAACCGGGAACAGCGGTGGGGCTTTTGATTGGGACAGGACTCATCGGTGTTTATGGGGAGAGTGTTGCTTTATTGCCGTCGTTAACGGAATCACTTATGGCTGTGCTGCTATTTTTGATGACACCGGCATCCTGGCTGGAGCAAATTGCCCGTTATATTCCGGGAACAGAAGCATATACAAATGAACAGGAGCAGTACTCGCAAAAGGTCCGAAATGTTACTGCCAAACGCGTGGAACAATTTTCCGATGTCTTTCAGGCGTTATCCAAAAGCTTTGCCGTGACAGACAGGACATTAAGTGATGAAAAAAGGGACGAGAAGCGAGATACCGATTACTTTTTAAGCCAGGTAACGGAAAAAACATGTCAGGACTGCTTTTTAAAGAATAAATGCTGGCAGAAGGAATTTGATAAAACCTATTCGCTGATGGAGACGATGAAGCAGAATATTACCGCCGGGCAGGAGCCCCACCGAAATGTCGTGAAGGAATTTGAGAATCATTGTGTGCGATCGCGCCAGGTCAAGGAGGCAATGCAGTCAGAAATGAGCTTCTATGAGGCGAACCAACAGCTGAGACAGCAGGTGACAGAAAGTAAGCGCTTAGTTTCTGACCAGCTTCAGGGCGTTTCTGATGTAATGAATGATTTTGCTAAAGAAATATTAAAGGAACGGCAGCATCATGAACTGCAGGAATCGCAAATTATTCAAGCTTTGAAACAGATGGGAATCGAATTAGTCCGTTTAGATATTTATCACTTAGAGAAGGGAAATGTAGATATTGAACTAACGACAAGTTTCTACGAATATCATGGGGAAGGGGAAAAATTAATTGCTCCGGTTCTTTCGGAGCTGCTCGATGAGATGATTGTGGTAAGGAATGAGGACATTTCTTCTTTCCCTTATGGATACAGCCACTTCGTCTTTGGATCAGCAAGGGATTTTGAGGTGGAGACAGGGGCGGCCAATGCAGCAAAAGGAGGGGGGCTTGTATCTGGTGACAGCTTTACGACCATTGAGCTGGGCGCAGGGAAATTTGCAATGGCTATCAGCGATGGGATGGGGAATGGAAAGCGTGCAAAGGAAGAAAGTACAGAGACATTACGTTTACTGCAGCAAATTTTGCAGACTGGGATACGGGAAAAGGTAGCAATCAAAACAATTAATTCGATTCTTGCTTTGCGTACTACGGATGAGATGTTTGCAACGCTTGATTTAGCAGTGGTGGATCTGCATAATGCATCTGCTGAATTTTTAAAAATTGGTTCGACTCCAAGCTTTGTCCGCAGAGGGAATTCCATGATAAAAATTGAGGCCAGCAATTTGCCGATGGGGATTATTCAGGAATTTGATGTAGATATTGTCAGTGAGCAGCTAAAGCCGAATGATTTATTAATCATGATGAGTGACGGCATTTTTGACGGCCCGAAAGACGTGGAAAACATTGATATTTGGATTAAACGGAAAATCAAAGAGATGGATACGGAGGATCCGCAGGAAATTGCTGATTTATTATTAGAAGAGGTGATTCGAACCAGATCGGGGGATATTCATGATGACATGACCGTATTGGTTGCTAAAGTAAAGAAAAATACACCGAAATGGGCTAATGTTCCAGTCCGGCAAGAGAAGCTGCTCTCGATGTAGAGCACGCTCAGCTGTATGCTTCTTTCTCTCAAGCCAATCTGCCAAATATACGTATACAGAAAGCATTATTTGGTGATGATGGTAATGGAAGATGAGGAGGTATACATGAAATGAACGCAGGAACATTAAAACAAATTTTACTATTAACCGATGGCTGCTCCAATAAAGGCGAAAGCCCTGCAACGGTAGCCGGTTTAGCAAACCAACAGGGAATCACAGTGAATGTCATTGGTATATTAGACGATGATCAGACGGAACAGCCAGAGGGTCTTCAGGAAGTGGAGGATATCGCTGTATCTGGCGGCGGAGTCAGTCAAATTGTCTATAGTGAACGTTTATCTCAAACGGTGCAAATGGTAACTAGACAGGCAATGACACAAACATTGCAGGGATTTGTCAATAAAGAATTGCGCAGCATTTTAGGAAAAGACCAGTCGATGGAAGAGCTGGATCCGGAAAAACGCGGTGAAATCATGGAAGTGGTAGAGGACTTAGGAGAAACCAGCGATTTAGAGGTGGTGGTGCTAGTCGACAGCAGTGCGAGCATGCGTGATAAATTAGAAACAGTCAAGGAAGCGTTGTTTGACTTATCTATGAGCTTGAATGCACGAGTTGGAAAAAACCGCTTTTGTATTTACCGGTTTCCTGGCAGGCGGAACGATATTGAGCTTGTGCTTGATTGGTCGCCGAGGCTGGATGGGATTTCCAAGGTTTTTCCGAAATTAACAAGCGGAGGAATCACCCCGACCGGGCCGGCATTACGAGCAGCAATGTACCAATTTAGCAAAAAGCAGCTACGGAGGAATTCGGATGAAGAACCATTCGACATGGAAGAAACCGGCTATTAGGTTAAATTCTCAGCAAAAGATAACAGGGAAGTGGCATCAAAAATCCTATACCGTTGTGAGAAAAATTGGCGAAGGTGCAATTGGAGCTGTGTATCTCTGCATGCATCATGGACGGCCGGTTGCTTTGAAAATAA
Source organism: Oceanobacillus oncorhynchi (assembly GCF_000821065.1). GTDB lineage: Bacteria > Bacillota > Bacilli > Bacillales > Amphibacillaceae > Oceanobacillus > Oceanobacillus oncorhynchi. The sequence goes on along the minus strand of NZ_CDGG01000001.1, from coordinate 12,135 downwards.
GCGAACAGGATACGGCTGTAACGGTAGAAGTCAATGTGCTCAAAGCATTGAAAAAGGTTCAAGGATATCGCCTTGGACCTTCTTTATTGGATGTCGATGATTGGAGAGCACCAGGCGGCAGGGTGTATTCCTTTTATGTGATGGAGTATATGGAGGGGCAGACATTAGGTGCGTTTATTCAGGCGAGAGGCAAGAAGTGGCTGGGCGTATTGATGGTTCAGCTGTTAGAGGATTTAGACCAGCTTCATCAGGCAGGCTGGACCTTTGGCGATTTAAAAACAGATAATATTCTTGTGGAATCGAATCCGCCAAGAATCAGACTGGTTGATGTAGGCGGCACAACAAGGATGGGGCGTTCTATTAAAGAATATACAGAGTTTTTTGATCGCGGCTATTGGGGGCTTGGAACGCGCAAGGCAGAGCCAAGCTATGATTTATTTGCGGTTGCGATGGTGTTTCTCCATATCTATTATCCGAGACGCTTTGACCGGATAGCGGGGGAATCCTCTGAAAAGCTGCTTGAGAAAAAGTTGTATCGGGCCAACGACCTGCAGCTCCTGCATCCATTTTTAAAGAAGGCACTAAAAGGAAAGTATTCTACCGCAACAGAAATGAAAAAAGATGTAATGGGCAAGATAAAACAGGTACAGCACAAGCGCAGCCAATATCGAAAAAAAACACAGCAAAAAAAAGTATATCCTGTGAAAGAATCCTTTAGTATTTCTCTGGCAGCCTCCTTTTTTTGGATTATTTCTTTGTTATTGCCTTAAACTGAAAAAAGATCGACTGAAAATATGCTTTTTTGCATCCTCTCTTTTGAACCGTTCCTCAAAAAGGAGTATGATAGAAGTATAGTTAAAATACGGTTTTTTTCTAATTTTATCCTAACCGTATAGGGAGCCAGAACCGATGGATGGAGGAGGAATGAGATGGAGCAGGAAGTGTGTGCATTTATCAGAAGGCACCGCCTAATTCAAAAGCATGCAACGGTTCTTGTCGGCGTTTCAGGAGGACCGGATTCGATTGCGCTATTACATTTCTTGAACAACATTTCATCCAAATGGGAATTAAGCCTTATAGCAGTGACCATAGATCATCAGCTGCGTAACGGAGATTCTGTCGACGATTGTCAATTTGTGAAAGATACTTGTCAGGAATGGGGAATACCCTGCGTGGAAAGAATGGTGGACGTCAGACAATATCAAAAGGAAAAGGGTGTCAGTGAAGAGGTTGCTGCACGTGAATTACGCTATAATGTTTACTTGGATCTGATGCATGAGAAAAAAGCTGATCTGCTTGCTCTTGGACATCACGCTGATGATCAAATTGAAACGATGGTTATGCGAATGGTAAGAATGGCGACCTCAAATGCTTTAAAAGGGATTCCCGTGCGGCGTGATTTTGCCGGCGGTGAAATTATCCGTCCTTTATTAGGGGTGACAAAGAATAACATCCTGGCTTATTTGGAAAAGTATCAATTGAGCTATCAGGTCGATAAAACGAACGCGGATGATACGTATACGAGAAATTATTACCGGAAAAACGTCGTCCCGCTGCTGAAGGAGAAAAATCCGCGTATCGCAGACACCATTCAGACGCTCAGCGAAACGTTAGTCCAGGACGAACAATACTTGCAGGAGCAGGCGAAGGAAATGGTAGAAAAAGTGGCGGAATTTCGGGAAGATACAAGGGAAATTTGTTTTGCAGCAGAAGCGTTTTCAGAGCTTCCTCAGGCTTTACAAAGACGGGCCTTTCATCTAATATTAAACTATCTATATGGAACCTTGCCTAAAGACCTATCTTATATCCACGAAGTAAACTTTTTTGACCTGTTGAGACGCCGAAATGGAAGTACAAGTATTGATTTTCCGTTAAGGCTCCGTGTGACAAATATATATGGGAAGATTTATCTGCAATTTGGTCATCAATCATCCGTAAAGTCAGCTCAACCCTCTTTATTGCCAGTTCCAGGTGAAACGGTGCTGTCTGATGGCACAAAGATTGAGGCTGCCATCATCAAAGAAGCCCCGGCAGAGGATGAAGCAACCTTTGTTTTTCCGCTAGATTCGATTTCATTACCACTACATATCCGAGTAAGAAGAGCGGGAGATCGTATGTCTGTAAGGGGACTAAATGGTTCAAAAAAGCTGAAGGATATTTTTATAGATGCGAAGATACCCCAAAATCTGCGGGATAATTGGCCGATAATAGTGGATGATAAAGAGGAGATCCTGTGGGTCGTCGGTCTAAAAAAAGCGGAGACTGCACAAAATGGTAAAGGAATGAATATAAAACTGAAAATTAGCTCATGACGCTGATTAGGAGGAGAAAAAATGGCGCAGGAAACAATTCATAATGAGATTGAAAAAATCTTGGTAAGCGAGGAAGAAATTCAAAAAAAATGCAAGGAGCTCGGTGCAATATTAACAGAAGAATACGAGGGCAAATTTCCCTTGGCTATTGGCGTGTTAAAAGGTGCATTGCCGTTTATGTCAGATATTCTTCGGCATACAGAAATCCATTTAGAAATGGATTTTATGGATGTATCCAGCTATGACGGCGGCACATCCTCCACAGGAGAAGTAAAAATCCTGAAGGACTTGAATACAAAAGTAGAGGGCCGCGATTTAATTATTGTTGAGGACATTATTGACAGCGGACTGACATTGAACTACTTAGTAGACCTGTTTAAATATCGTAAAGCAAATTCCATTAAGATCGTGACACTTCTTGATAAACCGGCTGGAAGAACAGCAGATATTAAAGCAGATTTAATTGGTTTTGAAGTTCCGGATGAATTTGTTGTCGGCTACGGTTTAGATTATGCAGAAAAATATCGAAACCTTTCGTATATCGGTGTTCTTAAGCCAGAAATTTATGGCGGCTGATGGAGAAAATGAAAAGGAAGAAGCCGCGCTTGGGAAGGGACAGGCTGTAAAAGAAAGCCCGCATAAAATAGATTTTTTACTTTGCGGGCAATGCATGTATTTGAAAAATCATCTTGGACGATATCATCCGGGTTTTTGCAATAATTTCTTTCATACATGCGGATGTTCCAAGCGTATGATTATATTTATCGGATTTCTTAAACATTCCAAAAAAATAATTCGTCAAAAATGGTTAAATTATTTGTATAAAGCGATTTTACTATGATACGATTTACTATAGTTTTTCCCCATTTGGGAGGAGGTAAGCAATGAATCAGATATTTCGTAAGGTCTTCGTATGGATGCTCTTATTTATAATCATTATTGGTGTAATCGGAGTATTTAACAATCCAAGTGAAGATCAGGAGCAGTATGATGTACAGCAATTTATGAATGCTTTAAATAATGGTGAGATTAAAGAACTGACCTTTCAGCCGTCACATGGTATCATCCGTTTGACGGGTACATTAATGGACGATGAGACAGAATTTGTTGCTCAGGTACCGGATAATGAAGCACTTGTTTCACAAATTACAAATAGTGCAAGCGAGCAAAGTGAATTAACGGTGGAAGAGGAAGAGCAGCCTAGTCCTTGGCTCACATTCTTAACTGGAATCATTCCATTCTTATTGATTGGTCTATTCTTACTGTTCATTCTTAGCCAGGCGCAAGGCGGCGGTGGCGGCGGCCGTGTGATGAACTTCGGTAAGAGTAAGGCAAAAATGTACTCTGAAGATAAGAAAAAAGTCCGCTTTAAAGATGTCGCTGGTGCCGATGAAGAGAAACAAGAGCTTGTCGAGGTTGTGGAATTCTTAAAAGATCCGCGCAAATTCTCACAAGTAGGCGCACGTATTCCAAAAGGTGTACTTCTTGTCGGACCTCCAGGTACTGGTAAAACTTTATTAGCAAAAGCAGTTGCTGGTGAAGCGGGAACACCATTTTTCTCTATCAGTGGTTCTGATTTCGTAGAGATGTTCGTTGGTGTCGGTGCGTCCCGTGTCCGTGACTTATTTGAAAATGCGAAGAAAAATTCGCCATGTATCATCTTTATTGATGAGATTGATGCAGTCGGTCGTCAGCGTGGAGCTGGTCTTGGCGGTGGACATGATGAACGTGAGCAAACATTAAACCAGCTATTGGTGGAAATGGATGGATTTGGAGCGAATGAAGGTATTATCATGATTGCTGCAACAAACCGTGCTGATATTCTTGACCCGGCCCTATTGCGTCCAGGGCGTTTTGACAGGCAGATTATGGTAGATCGTCCAGATGTCAAAGGCCGTGAAGCGGTTCTTGGTGTTCACGCTCAAAATAAACCGTTGGAAGATACAGTAGATTTAAAAACGATTGCTATGCGTACACCAGGCTTCTCAGGTGCGGATTTAGAGAACTTACTCAATGAAGCAGCATTAATTGCAGCAAGAGCTGACCGTAAGAAAATCAGTCAGCTGGATATCGATGAAGCCATTGACCGTGTGATTGCGGGACCTGCGAAGAAAAGCAGAGTTATTTCTGAAAAAGAAAGAAATATCGTTGCTTATCATGAGAGTGGTCATACCGTTATCGGGATGGTTCTTGATGATGCAGATGTGGTTCACAAAGTTACCATCGTTCCTCGTGGCCAAGCCGGCGGTTATGCGGTGATGCTTCCAAGGGAAGACCGTTACTTCATGACAAAACCAGAGCTGTTTGATAAAATCACTGGTTTACTGGGCGGACGTGTTGCAGAAGAAATCATTTTTGGCGAAGTGAGTACAGGTGCTTCGAATGACTTCCAGCGTGCAACAGGTATTGCTCATAAGATGATAACCGAATTCGGTATGAGTGATAAGATTGGTCCGCTTCAATTCAGCAGCGGCGGTGGCGGGAATGTATTCCTTGGTCGAGACATTCAAAATGAACAGACCTATTCGGATGCGATTGCACAGGATATCGATAAGGAAATGCAAAATTTCATTAATTACTGTTATGACCGTGCAAAACGTATTCTTACAGAGCATAGAGAGCAATTAGAATTGCTTGCAAAAACATTATTAGAAGTAGAAACACTCGATGCGAAACAAATCAAGTCTCTTTTTGAAAATGGAACGCTTCCTGAACCGGAAGAGGATTCAGATGATGTGAAGGTAAGCATCCATTCGAAGGAAGAAAAAGAGGATGAGGATAAAAAAGGTCTTTCTTTTGAAGAAGCAAAAGAAAGAGAGGAAAAGAAATCCGACTCTTATATTAACGACCCGATTATGGGCGGTGGTTCTGAAGAAAAAGAAACAGATCACACGGATGATAATAAGGAAGATGACTCCGATTCTGATCGTAAAAACTAAAGGATTGGAAAAGATATAGAAAGGAAGCAGCCAAAGGAATAGAAAGGCTGCTTCTTTTTGTTCATTGGACGGATGCTTTTTTGGTTTTTCCTGAAAAGAAGTATGTTATATTAAATTTTAGAGAAACAAAGGAAGGTATGGTGACAGATGTTATTTGTTCTTGATGTAGGGAATACCAATACAGTTCTGGGTGTTTTTGATAATGATAAATTAATTCATCACTGGCGGATAAAAACCGACCGGTATAAAACAGAAGATGAATTTGGCATGCTTGTCCATTCTTTATTTGAATATAAAGGGGTTCATTTTAAAGAAATCACCGGGGTGATTATTTCTTCCGTTGTACCGCCTATTATGTTTGCGTTAGAAAAAATGAGCCGCGATTATTTTGATATAGAACCTGTGGTTATCGGGAAAACTTCTTATGATAAGCTAATTAAGATGAATTATCCAAATCCGTCTGAAGTTGGGGCGGACCGGATTGTTAATGCTATAGCAGGTATTGAAAAATACGGAGCACCGCTAATCATCATTGATTTTGGGACAGCGACAACTTACTGCTATGTGGATGAAGAAGCAAGGTATGCTGGCGGGATTATTACCCCGGGTGTAAATATTTCGATGGAGGCGCTGAACACAAGAGCTTCGAAGCTGCCGAAAATTGAGATTCAGAAACCGCAGCGTGTGATTGGTTCTTCTACTGTTGAGGCAATGACATCTGGTGTATTTTACGGGTACATTGGTCAAATTGATGGGCTGGTCAAACGAATACAACAAGAAAAAGGGACAAACTCAACGGTTATCGCAACGGGTGGTTTGTCTAAACTTATTGCACATGAATCAGAAACCATAGATGCTGTCGAGCCCTATCTCACGTTGAATGGGCTGTATCTTATTTATAAAAAGTATTATCAATAAACGGAGGAATGATGATGGTGAAGGATTATTTAATTAAAGCGACAACCTATGATGGCATGATCCGAGCATATGCTATTACGTCGACAGAAACAGTGGAGGAAGCTCGCCGGAGACAGGATACATGGGCAACAGCTTCTGCAGCACTTGGACGTACCATAACGGTAACAGCAATGATGGGAGCAATGTTAAAAGGGGACGACTCCGTTACCGTAAAAGTAATGGGAAATGGACCAACTGGAGCTATTGTTGCTGATGGAGATGGTAAAGGTCACGTTCGCGGCTATGTTACAAACCCGCATGTCGATTTTGATTTAAATGATAAAGGAAAGCTGGATGTGGCTAGAGCAGTCGGGACAGAGGGGAATCTGAGCGTTATCAAGGATTTAGGGATGAAAGACTATTTCACCGGTGAAACACCGATTGTTTCTGGAGAAATAAGTGAAGATTTCACGTATTATTTTGCAACCTCTGAACAGGTTCCATCCGCAGTAGGCGCAGGGGTTCTGGTTAACCCGGACTTGAGTATTTTAGCGGCAGGCGGTTTTATCGTACAAGTAATGCCAGGAGCGGATGAAGCGGTGATTGAACGGCTGGAAGACCGTATTCAGTCTTTCCCTGCTATTTCTACGCTGATCCGGGAAGGAAAAACACCAGAAGAAATTCTATATACCTTGTTTGACGAAGAAAATGTAAATATATTGGAGAAAATGCCAATTGAATTTCAATGCAAATGTTCGAAAGAGAGACTTGCTAATGCTATCATTGGGTTAGGTAATGAAGAAATCCAGCTAATGATCGATGAAGATCACGGAGCAGAAGCAACCTGCCATTTTTGTAATGAACACTACCATTTTACAGAAGAAGAGCTAGAAGAACTTAAGCAATCATAGGTGGTACATTGATAAAAATGGAAACATGACGAGCTGCTTTGGATGCAGCTAAAATCGGACGACAAATTCGTATATTGCTTTTAGATTAGAAAAATAGGCGTTTTTTTCGCATTTAGGATTGACATTTTCTTAAGAAAGCAATACATTATATATAAATCATATAAAAATACTTGGTATTAGGAGGAGTTATATGACAGTCGTTAATAATATTGCAGGTTTAATTGGAGGAACACCGATTGTAAAGCTTCATAATGTAGCGGATGAGAATAGTGCAGATGTATATGTTAAATTAGAATTTATGAATCCGGGAAGCTCGGTGAAAGACCGCATTGCAGCTGCGATGGTAGAAGCTGCAGAGAATGCAGGTGAATTAAAACCAGGTGACACCATCATTGAACCAACCAGCGGAAATACCGGGATTGGTTTGGCAATGGTTGCTACTGCTAAAGGATATCAGGCGATTCTGGTTATGCCGGATACAATGAGTCAAGAACGTCGTAATTTATTGAAGGCGTATGGAGCGAAGTTAGTTTTAACTCCAGGAGCGGAAGGAATGAAGGGTGCCATTGCCAAAGCGAAGGAATTACAAGAAGAAAACGGTTATTTTATGCCGCAGCAATTTAATAATCCAGCTAACCCGGAAATTCATGCAAAAACAACTGGTAAAGAAATTGTAGAGCAGATGTCAGATGGATTAGATGCTTTTATTTCCGGTATTGGTACCGGCGGAACAATTACTGGTGCAGGGAAAGTGCTAAGGGAACATTTTGACGGTATTAAAATTTATGCTGTGGAGCCAAAGGATTCCCCGGTGCTTTCAGGTGGAAATCCTGGACCTCATAAAATTCAGGGAATTGGCGCAGGCTTCAAACCAGAAGTGCTTGATACATCAATTTATGATGAGGTACTTCCGGTCGGAAATGAAGAATCCTTTGAAACAGCGCGTAAAGTTGCTACTACAAATGGAATTCTGGGAGGAATTTCTTCTGGAGCAGCGGTTGCTGCAGCACTAAAAGTAGCGAAAGACTTAGGAAAAGGAAAGAAGGTTCTTGCCGTCCTTCCTGATAACGGAGAGCGGTACCTATCTACAGCGCTGTATCAATTTGAAGACGAAAAATAAATCTCGGAATGTAAAAGGAATCAGCCGTATTGAAGCTGGTTCCTTTTTTACGTTAATCTTTCTTAACCAGCGCTTTCCACTTTTGTTCTTTACCTTCTTAGGGTAGGATGTAGAATAGATATATTTTTAACAGAGAAGGGGCGGATAATGCAAGTGATGCAGGCAAAAGAGTTTCAATTAGATTTAAATAAACGGACGCATATTATGGGGATATTAAATGTGACGCCGGATTCCTTCTCGGACGGGGGACGATATACAGATATTGAAAAGGCGGCTGCCGCGGCGAAGAAAATGGAGAAAGAAGGGGCGGATATCATTGATATCGGCGGAGAATCCACCAGGCCGGGCCATACTCCTGTCAGTGCGGAAGAAGAAGCAGAGCGTATTATCCCGGTTATTGAAGCGTTAAAAAATGATTTGCAGATACCTATATCCGTGGATACATTTAAAGCATCTGTAGCAGAGCAAGCAGTAAAAGCCGGCGCTTCTATGATAAATGATATTTGGGGAGCAAAAAAAGAACCGGAAATTGCTGCGGTTGCTGCCCGTTATCAGGTGCCCATTATTCTTATGCATAATCGAACGGATATGGACTATGGGGACTTTATTTCGGATGTGAAAGCAGACTTACAAGCAAGTGTTTCTATTGCTAAACAAGCCGGTGTAGAGGATAAACAGATTATTCTTGACCCAGGTATCGGCTTTGCAAAAACAATGGAGCAGAATCAATATATGATTAAAGAACTGCAAGAGCTGAATATATTTGGTTATCCGCTGCTTTTGGCAGCATCCCGTAAAAGATTTATTGGTGATATTTTAGATGTTCCTGCAAATCAAAGAGATATCGGGACGGCAGCAACGACAGTAATTGGAATTGCTAAAGGCGCCCGTATTGTTCGTGTACATGATGTAAAGGCGAACCTGGAAGCGGCAAAAGTAGCAGATGCGATTTATTATACGAATCTGTAAGGGATAGGAATAGAGGAGAGAGCATGTTTAAAGAAAGGATGGACAAGGATGGACAAAATTATTCTAAAACGAATGCAGTTTTATGGATATCACGGGCTGTTACCTGAAGAAAATACGTTGGGGCAGCGTTTTTATGTGGATGCTGACCTGTACCTGTCTTTAAAGAAGGCGGGACAGTCTGATGCAATGGAGGACTCCGTTCACTATGGGGAAGCATATGAAAAAATAAAGCATGTCGTAGAGGGGGAAAGGTTTCATTTGATTGAAGCGGTGGCAGAAGCAATTGCAGATGAGCTCTTTACTTCTTTTGAACAATTGGAGGCATGTTCCATCCGTCTAACAAAGCCGGATCCACCGATTCGGGGCTACTATGAATCGGTAGCTGTAGAAATTTATAGGGAGAGAACGAAATGAATCAAGCATTTATTGCTCTCGGAACAAATATTGAACCGAGAGAAGAACATCTGACGCAAGCATTAGACTTATTAGAGACAAATGAATATATCTCTATCCAAAAAAAATCTTCTATATATGAAACTGCGCCGGTTGGATACCAGGACCAGGGAGATTTTTTAAATATGGTATTAGCGCTTCAAACAAATTTATCATCCATGGATCTGCTTGAGGCTTGTCAGCAGATTGAAAAAGAACTCGGCAGAAAACGTGATATCCGATTCGGTCCGCGGACGATTGACCTTGACATTTTGACATTTAATTATGAAAATAGTACAGTAGAAAGATTGATTATACCGCATCCCCGCATGCATGAGCGGGCTTTTGTATTAATTCCATTAGCAGAAATCGCTCCGGGTTTTGTTGTACCTGTACAAAAGAAGACTGTAGAAGCCTATTTAGAAGAACTTCCAGAGAAGGATAAGGCGGACGTCAGACTGTGGAAGACAGAAATATAAAACGAAGCTTCATTCCGTGGGAGTTTCACGGGTGATTCTCCGTGATGATAAAGCAATAACTGTTTTAATGACAAGGTTAGAAGATATCATAATTAATTAAGAAGTGGAGTGGTAGAAGTGTCAGAAGAATTGAATGAACATATGCAGGTAAGACGTGACAAACTCACAGAATACATGGAAAAAGGATTGAATCCATTCGGTGAAAAATTTGAACGTACGCATTTAACAAATGATCTAGTTGAAAAATATGATCAATATTCTAAAGAAGAGCTGGAGGAACTTCCAGATGAAGTAACGATTGCAGGACGTTTAATGACAAAGCGCGGAAAAGGGAAAGCGGGATTCGCGCATCTTCAGGATTTAAGCGGACAAATTCAATTATATGTTCGTAAAGATGCAATTGGCGAAGAGGCATATGATGTATTTAAATCAGTGGACTTAGGTGATATTGTCGGTGTGACAGGGGTTATGTTTAAAACAAATGTTGGAGAATTATCTGTTAAAGCGAAAGAATTTCATCTATTAACCAAATCACTGCGCCCGCTGCCAGAAAAATATCATGGCTTAAAAGATATTGAACAGCGCTATCGTCAGCGTTATCTTGATTTAATCACTAATCCGGACAGCAGAGATACGTTCGTAGCCCGCAGTAAGATTATTCAATCCATGCGTGAATATTTAAATGCTCAAGGTTATTTAGAAGTAGAAACACCGATGATGCACAGTATTCCGGGCGGAGCATCTGCGCGTCCATTTATTACGCATCATAATGCGCTGGATGCTGAATTATATATGCGTATTGCAATCGAACTACATTTAAAACGCCTTATTGTCGGCGGGTTAGAAAAAGTATATGAGATAGGCCGTGTATTCCGTAACGAAGGGGTTTCCACAAGACATAACCCTGAATTTACAATGATTGAACTATATGAAGCATATGCGGATTATCATGATATTATGGATCTTACGGAAAACTTAATTGCACATATTGCAAAAGAAGTATATGGAAAAACGACGATTCAATATGACGATGAGGAAGTAAACCTTGAGCCTAAATGGACAAGACTGCATATGGTAGATGCGATAAAAAAAGAGACAGGTGTAGACTTCTGGCAGCACTTATCGAATGATGAAGCACGTGCTTTAGCAAAGGAATATAACGTAGAAATTACAGATGCGATGACTTTCGGACATATTGTAAATGAATTCTTTGAGCAAAAGGTAGAGGAAACACTCATTCAACCTACATTTATTTTTGGACATCCTGTAGAAATTTCTCCTCTCGCTAAAAAGAACAAAGAGGATGAGCGTTTTACAGATCGTTTCGAGTTATTTATTGTAGGAAGAGAGCATGCTAATGCCTTTAGTGAGCTGAATGACCCGATTGACCAGCGCCAACGTTTTGAAGCGCAAGTGAAAGAAAGAGACCAAGGAAATGATGAAGCACATTATATGGATGAAGACTTTTTAGAAGCATTAGAATATGGTATGCCACCAACTGGCGGTTTAGGAATTGGAGTAGATCGTTTGGTGATGCTGTTAACAAATTCGCCTTCTATTCGGGACGTACTGTTATTCCCGCAAATGAAAAATCGTTAATTAACCATTATATTATTGTTGAAAGCACCGCTGGAAGGTTACTCTTCTGTCGGTGCTTTTGTATGTATACGTAAGGGAGTGAAAGAGAGGAAAACCTTTGAGAATAGTGATTTATTAAGGGGTTTTAAAACTGCTTCAATAAAATGAATTATAGAAATATTTAACTTGTACTATTTTATTTAAAAAAAGACTTGCTTTCGGTTTGGAATCATGATAAATTAATTATCGTTGCATAACGCAATGCGCATCACACAAACGATTCAACAGATTAACAACAAAATAAATTTTAAAAAGTTGTTGACAACGAATTGCAGATATGATAAATTAATAAAGTCGCCAATTTGAAACAGCGACAGAAACAAATTGCTCTTTGAAAACTGAACAAAACAACCAGTACGAAAGAAGAAAGACAACCTCGTTTTTCTTAAAAAATAAGTCAGAAGTTGACTTCTGAAAGCTAATGTTTCAAACACTTTT